>NZ_QZWF01000006.1:0-188212 GCF_004187715.1 Streptomyces sp. F001
ACCTTTCTCTATTCCTTGCTCCGGCATCCCAGGGGTCACAGGCAAACTCCAGGTGTCCAGGAGGCAACGAGTCCGGTTCACGGCGGCTGCCAGAGCCGCCGTGACCAGGTGATTCACCACTTCCTTAATTCTTCATGGGAACAGCGGCGGCCCCGGCCTCAGAACCGGCCCGAGCCCCGGTACAGCTCCAGCTCGCCGTCCAGTTCGACCGCGAGCACCGTGGCGTGCGGGTCGAGGTCCGCCGCGGCCGGCGGCTGGATCCAGAGCACGCCCGGTGCTTCGTGCAGACCGCCGATGACCCGGTGGGCCAGTTCGGTCCCGCTGCCGAGCACGGTGACCCGGCGTACGGAGCTGAGCAGTCCGCGTACGCCGATCTCGGCGCGCGGGGCGTCGAAGAGGGTCAGATAGAGCGTGCGGCGGTCCTTCGAGAGGGTGCTGGGGCCGTGGTGATGGCCGGCGGGCAGACCGCGCACAGTCCCGTACACGGCCTCCGCGTGCCGGGCGATCCAGGTGCCGAGGCCCTCGAGCCGTTCGGCGTGCTCGGCGGGGATGGTGCCGTCCTCCCGGGGGCCGACGCTGAGGAGCAGATTGCCGCCGCCCCCGATGGTCTCGGTGAAGTAGCGGATCAGCTGGTCGACCGACTTGTGGTTGTGGTCGCGGTGCTGGTGGCCCCAGGAGTCGTTGATGGTCAGGCAGAGTTCCCAGGGGCCCTCGGGCGGTACCACGGGTGCGCCCTGTTCGGGGGTCGCGTAGTCGCCCTCGCTGAGCATGCGGGCGTTGAAGACGACGTCCGGGGTCTCGGAGCGGATGAGCGCGGCGAGTTCCGGGATGCGCCACTGTTCCTCGCTGCGGTCCCACTCGCCGTCGAACCACATCAGGTCGGGCTTGTAGCGGCTGGTGAGTTCGCGGATCTGACCGTCGCGGTAGGCGATGAACCGCTCCCAGGCGGCCAGGTCCTCGAACTCGGCCGCGACCTCGGAGTAGCGGTTGTCCTCCAGTTCCGGCGGGCGGCCCGGCTTGCGCGTGGAGGCGTAGTCGGGGTGGTTCCAGTCGGAGTGCGAGTAGTACAGGCCGACCTTGAGGCCCTGCTCGCGCAGGGCGTCGGCGTAGCCGGCTATCAGGTCGCGGCCCACGTTCAGGTCACCGTGGGCGGTGTCCCACAGGGCGACGCCGTCGTGGTGGCGACTGGTGAGCACGGCGTACCGGGCGCCGGCGCGGGTGAAGAGCTTCGCCCACTCCCGCGGGTCGTACCGGGACGCGGTGAAACGGTCGAGCTGGGACATGTACTGGTCGTGCGGCACGATGTCGTCGTAGAACGACCAGGATTCCTGGACGCCGTCGACGGCGTAGATGCCCCAGTGGACGAAGATCCCCAGCTTGGCGTCGGTGAACCAGGGTTGTACGGGCACGCGTCAGCTCCTCTTCAGCCGCAGCGTCAGCACCTGGAAGGGCCGCAGCGCGACAAGGACCCCGCCGTCGCCGGTGACGTCCGCGTCGTTGAGCGGGCGTTCCAGGAGGTCGGTGACCTGGGCCCCCGCGAGCGGGAAGCCGGCGCGCAACACGCCCTGGGCCCGGCCGCCGCGGGACTCGTAGAGGCGGACCACGACGTCGCCGGACCGGTCGTCCGCGAGCTTGACCGCCTCGACGGTCACGCCCTCACCGGCCACGGACACGACCGGCTCCGGCGTGCCCGCCGCGTCGGCGACGCGCAGCGGCAGGTTGAGGGCGTAGCCCTCGGCGATCGCGTCCTCGATGCTCGCGCCGGGCAGCAGCGAGTACGTGAACCGGTGCCGGCCCTGGTCGGCCTCGGGGTCCGGTACGCGCGGGGCGCGGACCAGGCTGAGGCTGACCGTGGTGGTCGTCCCTCCGTCCTCGCGGACCGTGCGGGACACGTCGTGGCCGTACGTCGAGTCGTTGATCACCGCGACGCCGTAACCGGGTTCGCCGATGTGCACCCAGCGGTGGCCGGAGACCTCGAAGCGGGCCGCCTCCCAGCTGGTGTTGGTGTGGGTGGGGCGCTGGACGTGTCCGAACTGGATCTCCGCGGAGGAGTGCGGGGCGCGGAGGTCGACCGGGAAGCCCGCCTTGAGGATCTTCTCGGCCTCGTGCCAGTCGATCTCGGTCCCGATGTCGATGCGGGGACTGCCGGAGCGCAGGGTGATCGTCTGGGTGATCTTCGAGCCCTTGCCGAACGATCGCTCCACGCGGATCGCGCCGAGCAGGGGGTCCTGCTCCACGATCGTGATCGACTCGGCGTCCAGCAGCTCCGTGTAGCGGTTCTTGTAGTGCTTGTCGATGTCCCAGGCGTCCCAGTAGTTGGGCAGGTCGGCGTGGAGGCGGAGCAGGTTGCCCTGGCCGGCGAGGACTTCGCGGTTCGCGCGCAGATCGCGGACGGAGGCGAGGGTTCCGTCATCGGCCAGTTCCACACGGACGAGGCCGTTGTCGATGACGCGGTCCGTCACCAGCACCATGTCGTGGGTCCGGGCGTTGCCGAGCGGAGCGCTCCCGTTCGCCGGCACGTTCACGACGGTGGGCTCGCCGTCGGCCCTCCGGACCACCTCGTCCCGGTCGAACGGACTGGTGTTGAAGACCCGGGCCTCGCCGGTGCCCAGCGCCGCGACGGCCTCCCGCGTCAGCGCCTCCAGCTCCTGCGCCACCCGTGCATACTCCGCCTCCGCCTCCCGATGCACCCACGCGATCGACGACCCCGGCAGGATGTCGTGGAACTGGTGGAGCAGGACCGTCTTCCACAGGCGGTCGAGCTGTTCGTACGGGTAGGAGTAGCCCGGCGCGTGCAGCGCGGCCGTCGTCGCCCACAGCTCGGCCTCGCGCAGCCGGTGTTCGCTGCGGCGGTTGCCCTGCTTGGTGCGGGCCTGGGTGGTGTAGGTGGCGCGGTGCAGCTCCAGGTAGAGCTCGCCCGCCCACACCGGCGCGTCCGGGTACTCCTCGCGGGCGGCGGCGAAGAAGGCGTCCGGGTGCTCGATCCGGACCTTTGCCGAGCCCTCCAGGTCGGCGAGGCGCCGGGCCCGCTCCAGCATCTCGCGGGTGGGGCCGCCGCCGCCGTCGCCGTGGCCGAAGGGCGCCAGGGACGTCGTACCGCGGCCCTTGTCCTGGTAGTTGCGGACGGCGTGGGCCATCTCCTTGCCGGAGAACTCGGCGTTGTAGGTGTCGACGGGCGGGAAGTGGGTGAAGATGCGGGTGCCGTCGATGCCCTCCCACCAGAAGGTGTGGTGGGGGAACTTGTTGGTCTGGTTCCAGGAGATCTTCTGGGTCAGGAACCAGTCGTTGCCGGCGAGCTTGGCGAGCTGCGGGTAGGCCGCGGTGTACCCGAAGGAGTCGGGCAGCCACACGCCCTTGGTCTCGATACCGAAGTGCTCCATGAAGAAGCGCTTGCCGTGGATCAGCTGCCGGGCCATCGCCTCGCCGCCGGGCAGGTTGCCGTCGGCCTCGACCCACATGCCGCCGACCGGGGCCCAGCTGCCGTCGGCGACCGCCTTCTTGATCCGCTCCCACACCTTCGGGTAGTTGTCGCGCACCCACTCGTACTGCTGGGCCTGGGAGCAGGCGAAGACGAACTCCTCGTACTCCTCGGCAAGTGCGGTGACGTTGGAGAAGGTGCGGGAGGTCTTGCGCTTGGTCTCGCGGATCGGCCACAGCCACGCGGAGTCGATGTGCGCGTGGCCGACGGCGGAGAGGGTGTGCGCGCTGGCGTGCGCGGGCTTGGCGAGGACCGGCTGGAGGACGGCGCGGGCGGCGGCCGCCGTGCCCGGGATGTCGTCCAGGTCGAGGGCGTCGAGGCAGCGGTCCAGGGCGTGCGCGATCTCGTGGCGACGCGGCTCGTGCTCGCCGAGCTCCAGCATCAGCTCGCGCAGCACCTGGACGTCGAGCGAGAGGTGCCAGACCTCCTCGTCGAGGACGGCGAGGTCGGCGCGGCGGAACGTGTAGAGGGGCCTGTCGCCGGCGGTGAGGACGTCGCCGAGCGGGGTCGGGGCGGCGAAGTCATTGGCGAGGATGTCAGGGTTGGAAGCCGCTTCCACCAGATAGTGGATCTCCTCGCCGCCCGCTGCCGAGCGCGCGATCGGCACGTACTGGTTCTGCGGGTTGACCGCTTTCAAGGGCGTCCCGTCGGGCAGGTGGACCAGGGCCTCGGCCTGGTTGCCCGGCCAGTCGCCGACGAAGCCGAGGTCGATGACCGCCTCGACGCGCCGGCCGGCCCAGTCGGCGGGCACCTGGCCTTGCATGCGGAACCAGGTGGTGCCCCAGGGCGGGCCCCATGGGGTGTCCATCGCGAAGGGCTCGTACGTGGCCGCGGCGGCGTCCTCGAACGGGACCGGCTCCCCCGGCGCCTGCCAGGCCGCCACCCGAAGGGGGACGGTGGCTGCGTACACCGCGGGCTTGATGCGCTGGTTGTGGACGCGTTCGACGCGCTCCTCGATCCGGCGGCGTTCATCGTGCATGGGACAGCTCTCCTCAGGGCTCTACTTGAGGTACGAGAGGCCGGGGTGGACGGCCGTGTAGCCGTCGACGAGCCGCCGGGCCACGTTGACCGAGTCGACAAGCGGGTGCAGGGCGAAGGCCTTCACGGCCGTCGTACGGGAGCCGGAGTCGGCGGTGGCGAGCACCTCGCGCTCGACCGCCTTCACCGCGCAGACCAGGCCGGTGGCGTGGTCGGGCAGCGGATCGACGGCGACCGGGTGCGCGCCGTTCGCGTCGACCAGGCACGGGACCTCGATCACCGCCTCGGAGTCCAGCACCGAGAGCGTGCTGCGGTTGCGGACGTTGAGGATCAGGGTGGTGCGTTCGTCGCGGGCGATGGCCCGCATCAACGCCAGCGCCACCTTCTCGTAGCCGCCGGACAGGTCGTCGGCGTCGCGCTCACCGGCGCCGGCACTCTCGCGGTTCTCGGCCATGTAGGTGGCCTCGCGCTCGGCGCGGGTGGCGTCCCAGGCCTTCAGCGCCGAGGCGTCCGGGTTCCTCATCTCGGCGTAGAAGCGGGCCTGTTGGTCGCGCAGGAAGGCACCGCGGGTCTGCTCGGCCTCCTGGTAGGCCCGTACGGCTTCCCGGTTGAAGTAGTAGTAGTGCAGGTACTCGTTGGGGATCGCGCCCAGCGACCGCAGCCAGTCGGCGCCGAAGAGCTTGCCCTCCTCGAAGGAGCCGAGCAGGCCGGGGTCGGCGAGCAGCCGCGGGAGTTCGTCGCGGCCCGCGACGCGCAGGCCGCGCACCCAGCCGAGGTGGTTCAGGCCGACGTAGTCGATCCATGCCTCGGCCGGGTTCTGCACGCCGAGCACACGGGCGATACGGCGGCCGAGTCCGACCGGCGAGTCGCAGATGCCGATGACGCGGTCGCCGAGGTGGCGGGACATGGCCTCGGTGACGAGGCCGGCCGGGTTGGTGAAGTTGATGACCCAGGCGTCGGGCGCCAGGCGGGCCACGCGTCGGGCGATGTCGACGGCGACGGGCACGGTCCGCAGGCCGTAGGCGATACCGCCCGCGCCGACCGTCTCCTGGCCGAGGACGCCCTCCGCGAGCGCCACCCGCTCGTCGTTCGCCCGTCCCTCCAGCCCGCCGACGCGGATGGCGGAGAAGACGAAGTCGGCACCGCGCAGGGCTTCGTCGAGGTCCGTCGTGGCGGCCACCTCGGGCGCGTCGGGCACGTCGGCCGCCTGCTCGGCGAGGACCCGGGTCACCGCGGAGAGCCGCTGGGCGTCCAGGTCGTGCAGCACGACCTGGGTGACCCGGCCCTCGGCGTGGTCCCCGAGGAGCGCCCCGTACACGAGCGGCACCCGGAATCCGCCGCCGCCCAGAATCGTCAGCTTCACGACTGCACCCTTCCCACCACGATGACCTCGACGCCCGCTTCCCGCAGCGCGGTCCGGGTCGCCGGCTCCACGGCCGCGTCCGTCACCACCACGTCCAGCTCCCCGGGGCCGCAGACCTTTGCCATACCCGTACCCGGGAACTTCGCCGAGTCGGCGAGCAGCACGACCCGGTCACTGGCCTTGATCATGGCCCGCTTGACCGGCACCTCGACGACCGTCGTGTCCATCACCTGCCCGCCGGGCCGCACTCCACTGGTGCCGAGGAAGAGCCAGTCGGCATGCAGCTGGCGCAGGTTGTCCTCGGTGAGGAAGCCGACCAGGGAGCGGTACTCGCGGCGGACCATGCCGCCGAGCAGCACCAGCTCGATGCCCTCGTCGTCGGCGAGCTCCTCGTACACCACCAGGTTGCTGGTGATGACGGTGAGCCGGCGGCCGTGCAGCTGCCGGGCCAGCCGGTAGGCGGTGGTGCCGATGTCGAGCAGCACCGACTGACCGTCCGCGATCATCGCCGCCGCCCGCGCGGCTATCGCGTCCTTCTGGGGCACGCGCACCTCGGCGACCTCGGCGAAGGGCTGGTCGCCCTCTTCGACGACGGCGCCGCCGTGCACCCGGGTGAGCAGCCCGTCCTCCTCGAGTTTGACCAGGTCACGCCGGATCGTGGCGGGGCTCACCCCCAACTGCTCGGAGAGATCGGTCACGGCCGCGGGGCCGCCCGAGCGCAGGGCCCGCAGGATGAGTTGGTGTCGTCGTTCTGCCAGCACGCCGTGAACACTACTCGTCATCTTCGATCATTTCTATGCTCACTTCTGCTCGGGTATTGACCAATCCCGCGGAGCGGCGCACGATTCCGGTCACTGAAATGAAGAGTTTTGACGGAGAGGATGTCCGCGTGGACGACGACCGGCCCGATGTGCTGCTGACCGGGCTGCTCTTCTACGACCTCGTCCTCACAGGTCTGGGCAGGCCTCCGACGCCGGGCGAGGAGATCTGGACGGCCGGCATGGGCAGCAGTCCCGGCGGCATCGCCAACCTCGCGGTCGCCGCATCGCGGTTCGGCCTGAAGACGTCCCTGGCGACGGTCTTCGGCGACGACTTCTACGGCACGTACTGCCGGGACGTCCTCGCCGGCCAGGAGGGCGTCGACCTGTCCCTCTCCCGCACGGCGGACGGCTGGCACACCCCGGTCACCGTCTCGATCGCGCACGGATCCGACCGGGCCCTCGTCACCCACGGCCAGGAGCCCCCGTACTCGCAGGACGCGCTCATGGGCGACCCGCCCGAGGCGCGCACCGCCCTGGTGCACATCGAGGCCGACCCCCACGCATGGCTCGCCAAGGCGGCCGCGAACGGCACGCAGATCTACGCCGACGTCGGCTGGGACCCCACCCAGCAGTGGTCCACCGACCTCCTCGACCAGCTCTCCCTGTGCCACGCGTTCCTGCCCAACGAGGTCGAGGCGATGGCGTACACCCGCACCGACAGCGCGGTCGCGGCGCTCGCCGCACTCAGCGAGCTGGTGCCGGTGGCCGTGGTCACCCGCGGCGGCGAGGGCGCGGTCGCCGTCGACCAGACCACCGGCGAGTACGCGGACGTCCCCGCCCTCGACCTCGACGTGCTGGACGCGACGGGCGCCGGGGACGTCTTCGGCGCGAGCTTCGTCGCGGCCTCGCTGGGCGGCTGGCCGCTGGTGGAACGGCTGCGGTTCGCGGTGCTGGCGGCCGGGCTGTCCGTGCGGCACCACGGCGGGGCGCTGGCCGCACCCGGCTGGTACGGCATCGACCGGTGGTGGCGCGCGGTGACGGACCCCGAGCTCAAGCGCGCGTACGGCTTCCTCGACGACCGCATCCCGGCGGATCCGGGCCCGCCCGTCCACCACGCCCCCGTCACACCCCCGAACGGCATTCCCGACTGACCACTCGCATACGTCATACATCCGAAAGGCGGTGGGAGCTGTGCGGCTCTCACGAAGAGGCCTGCTGCGCGCGGGCCTGGCCGGTACGGCCGCCACGGCGCTCGGCGGCCTCACATCCGGCTGCGCCGTCCCGACCGGTTCGACCGGCCGGAACATGGTCCTGTGGTACTGGAGCGGCGGCCTGAGCGACACCGTCGTCAAGGAGGCCACGGCCCGCTATGACAACGTCGTCAGCCTCAAGGCCCAGCAGATCGGCGGCTACTACCGGTCCAAGCTGATCACCACCATGGCCGGCGGCGCCCACATACCCGACATCGCCGGGCTCAAGGGCGAGGACATGGCCTCCTACCTGCCGAACGCCGACCAGTTCGTGGACCTGCGCACGCTGGGCGCCGACAAGCTCAAGAGCCGGTACCTGGACTGGAAGTGGCAGCAGGCCATCGCCCCGGACGGCAGCCTCATCGGCTTCCCGATCGACGTGGGTCCGGTCGTGCACTACTACCAGAACGCCGTCTTCGAGAAGGCGGGGCTGCCGTACGAGCCGGAGGACGTCTCCAGGGAGCTGGACACCTGGGAGAAGTTCTTCGCGGCGGGCGAGCAGCTCAAGAAGCGGATCCCCGGGACATACATCCTGAACGACGTCGGCAGCGTCTTCGAGATGTCGATCGGCCAGGGCACCACCCGGTTCGTCGACGCCGACCGGAACTTCATCGGCGACGGTGAGCACGTCCGCACCTGCTGGGACCGCGCCGTGGAGGCCAAGCGGCGCGGGATCGTGTCGGACATCGTCTCGGGCACGCCCGACTCGATCGCGGCCAAGGAGAGGGGCCTGCTGCCCAGCGCGCTGAACGCCTCCTGGGCCGCGGGCGACCTCAAGCTGGAAGTACCGAAGACCGAGGGCAAATGGCGGGTGGCCGACTGTCCCGGCGGTCCCTCGAACGTCGGCGGCTCGTTCCTCGCGATCACCAAGGCGTGCCGGGAGCCCGAGCGGGCCTTCGAGATCATCACCTGGATCCTCAACGCGGACAACCAGGCCCAGGGATTCGTAGAGGCCGGGCTCTTCCCGTCGACCCCGGCCTCGTACGAGATGCAGAAGCTGCGCGAGCCCGACCCGTTCTTCGGCGACCAGATCACGATGGACGTCTTCGGGCCGGCGGCCGAGAAGATCCCGGTGGCCTTCAACAGCCCCTACGACGTCGCGCTCGGGCAGCCCGTCCGGGACGAGATCAAGAACGTCGGTGTCCTCGGCAAGGACCCGGAGAAGGCCTGGAGGGACGCCATGAGGAAGTGCCGGCGTATCGCGGACCACCTGGGGGTGAGTCACTGATGGCAACCGTGCCCGTCGTCGAGCAACCCCCACCGACAGCCGTGGCCGAGGCACCGGCCGTCCGCCCCAGGAAGGGAATCCTCAGCTACTGGCGGCTGTACGCCGCGATCTCCCCCTTCTATCTCCTCTTCCTCGCCTTCGGCCTGATCCCCGTCGGCTTCTCGCTCTACCTCTCCTTCCACCGCTGGGACGGTCTGGGCTCGATGGAGTGGGCGGGCCTGGCGCAGTACCAGTACCTGCTGACCGACAGCGACTTCTGGCAGTCGATCGGGAACACGATCCTCATCTGGGCGCTGGCCACCTTCCCCATGATCTTCCTGGCGATGGTGACGGCCGTGATGCTCAACTCGGCGGTGCGCTTCAAGAACGTCTACCGCTTCGCGTACTTCCTGCCGAACGTCACCTCGATCGTCGCCGTCGCGATCATCTTCGGCTCGGTGTTCTCCACCAACTTCGGCCTGATGAACGCCCTGTTGCAGGCCGTCGGCCTGGACCAGGTGGCCTGGCTGAACACGCCGTGGGGCATCAAGGTCGCCATCGCCACGCTGATGACCTGGCAGTGGACCGGCTACAACGCGATCATCTTCCTCGCCGGACTCCAGACGATCCCGAGCGATCTGTACGAGGCAGCACGCATCGACGGCGCCGGACCTGTGCAGACCTTCTTCCGGGTCACGCTGCCCCTGATGCGGCCGGTGCTGCTGTTCGTGCTCGTCGTCTCGACGGTCACCGGACTGCAGAGCTTCGCCGAGCCCCAGGTGCTGCTGCAGACCACGGCGAACGAGTCCACGTTCTCGGGCGGCCCCGACCACGCCGGCCGGACCATGGTCCTCTACTTCTTCCAGCAGACCTTCGACAACAACGACTTCGGCTACGGCGCCGCCGTGGCGTGGGGCATCTTCCTCGTCGTCGTCCTCTTCTCGATCATCAACTGGCGCCTGGTGCAGCGCCGGGGCGAAGAATAGGCAGGCCGGTCACCATGGCATCCACCATCAAGGGCTCCCGACGCCGGGGCATCGCCCTGCACACCGTCCTGGTCCTCGGCCTGTTGCTGTCGGCCTTCCCCTTCTACTGGGCCGTGATCATGTCGACGCACACGTCGACCGAGATCTTCTCCTATCCGCCGAAGCTGCTGCCCGGCCCGCACTTCCTGGAGAACGCCCGCAACCTCTTCGACAACATCGACTTCTTCGGGTCGATGCTCAACTCGCTGCTGGTCGCGACCTCGGTGACCGTGCTGGTGCTGTTCTTCGACTCACTGGCGGCCTTCGTCTTCGCCAAGTTCGAGTTCCCGGGGCGGGGGCTGCTGTTCGCGCTGCTCATGGCCATCTTCATGGTGCCGGCGCAGCTGGCGGCCATCCCCCAGTTCGTGATCATGGCGAAGCTCGGCTGGATCGGCTCGATGACGGCACTGATCGTCCCGGCGGCGGCCAACGCCTTCGGCATCTTCTGGATGCGCCAGTACATGAAGGGCGCCATCCACGACGAGCTGCTCGACGCCTCCAAGCTCGACGGCGCCGGTTTCCTGCGCCAGTACTGGCACGTGGCACTCCCCGTGGTCCGCCCCGGCCTGGCCTTCCTCGGCATCTTCACCTTCATGGGCCAGTGGAACGACTACGCCTGGCCCCTGATCGCCCTCACCAACCCGGACAACGTCACCCTCCAGGTGGCCCTCTCCCAGCTCAACGGCACCCATGGCACGACCGACTACGGAATGGTCATGACCGGCGCCCTGCTCGCCCTCGTCCCCCTGCTGATCGTCTTCGCGATCGGCGCCCGGCAGATCATCGGCGACCTCGGCAAGGGGGCCATCCGCTGATGGATCCCCTGCTGGGGCTCCGCCCCTGGGAGGCACCCGAGGTGACCTCCTGGGGGCGGTTGCCCATGTGTGCCGTCGACCGGCGTGACCAGGCCGTCTCCCTGGACGGCGACTGGCGTTTCCAGCTGCTGCCGGCGCCGGACGCGCCGGTGCGGGACACCTGGTCCTCCTCGTACGTCCCCGGCGCCTGGACCCTCCAGGGCACCGACGACCTGCCGCAGTACACCAACGTCCGTATGCCGTTCGAAGAGTTCCCGCCGTTCGTCCCGTCGGCGAACCCGACGGGCGTGTACGAGTGCGAGGTCGACGTGCCCGGCGAGTGGGCCGGGCGGCGGATCGTGCTCCAGGTCGGCGCGGCCGAGAGCGTGCTGCTGGTGCATGTGGACGGACGGCCCGTCGGGATCTCCAAGGACTCTCATCTGGCCGCCGAGTTCGATCTGACGGGTGTCGTACGCGCCGGGGAGCGGGCCGTCGTACGCCTGACCGTCGTCAAGTGGTCGGACTCCTCGCACATCGAGGACCAGGACCAGTGGTGGCACGGTGGGATCACCCGTTCGGTACTGCTGTACGCGACGGATCCGCTGCATCTGGCGGACGTGACCGTGCGGGCGCGTCGCAACGGTGAGCTGCTGGTGGACTGCCGGGTGCGGGACGCGGGCGGTGCGCTGCCCGACGGGTGGTACGTCAGCGGGGAGCTGGACGGTCGGCTCCTCGCACAGGACACCGACTTCGACCGGGCCAACGCACAGGACGAGCGGGTCTCCGACTTCCTCGGCGAGGCGCGGCTGCTGACCACCGTCCCCGACGTGCGCACCTGGACCGCCGAGACGCCCGAGCTGTACGACCTGACGGTCCGGCTGCACCGCGCCGACGGAACGGTCGCCGACATCTCGCGGCACCGCACCGGCTTTCGCGACGTCGAGATCGTCGGCCGGGACCTGCTGGTCAACGGCGAGCGGGTGTTCATCCGGGGCGTGAACCGGCACGACTTCCATCCGCTCACCGGGCGGACCGTGTCGTACGACGACATGCGCGCGGACCTGGTCCTGCTCAAGCGCTTCGGCTTCAACGCGATCCGCACCGCCCACTACCCGAACGACCCGTCCCTGTACGACCTCGCCGACGAACTCGGCTTCTACGTGGTCGACGAGGCGGACATCGAGAGCCACGACCACGCCCACGAGATCGCCGGCGACCCGCGCTATCTGAACGCCTTCGTGGACCGGGTCTCCCGGATGGTGCTGCGGGACAAGAACCATCCGTCGGTCATCATCTGGTCGCTGGGCAACGAGTCCGACTACGGGGCGAACCACGACGCGGCGGCGGGCTGGGTGCGACGGCACGATCCGACGCGGCCGGTGCAGTACGAGGGCGCGGCCAAGCGCGGCTGGGCGGATCCGGACGTCGCCTCCGACATCGCCTGCCCGATGTACGCGCCGATCGAGGAGTGCGTGGCCCACGCGCTGTCCGGGAAGCAGACCAAGCCGCTCATCCAGTGCGAGTACTCGCACGCCATGGGCAACAGCAACGGCACGCTCGCCGAGCACTGGGCCGCCATCGAGGCCACCCCGGGTCTTCAGGGCGGCTTCATCTGGGAGTTCTGGGACCACGGCATTCTCCAGCGCGTGAGTGACGGAAGACCGGCCGGGCGCGCGGGCGCCGGGCTGTACGAACGCGGTGTCGCCGCGCCCGGCCACCGCTGGGCGTACGGTGGCGACTTCGGCGAGGCGCTGCACGACGGCGCGTTCATCGCCGACGGGGTGGTGTTCCCGGACCGCACGCCCAAGCCGGTGCTGTACGAGCACCGGGAGATCGCGGCGCCGGTGCGCCTGGAGTGCCTGAAGCACGAGGGGCCGGTCATCGGCAACCACCAGCACTTCCGTGGCCTGGACTGGCTGACCGGCGAGTGGCGGCTGTCCCTCGCCGACGGTCGCACGCTGACGGCGCCGGCCGAGCTGCCCGAGCTGCGCCCGGGTGAGACGGCGGCGGTGCCGCTGCCGTTCGATCTGCCGGCCGACGGGGGCGAGGCCTGGCTGACGCTGAAGGTCACGACCGCACGGGACGAACCGTGGGCGCCGCGTGGCACTGTGGTGTGTCTGCCACAGGTGCGGCTGCGGCCCGCACCCGTACCGCGGGCCGTCCCGGTGGCGGACCGAACGGTCGAGACCGATGCGGACGGGCTTCTGGTCCATCCCCTCCTCCTCGCCGCCCCCACGCTGTCGCTGTGGCGGGCGCCCACCGACAACGACGAACTCGGTGGGATGGCGGCCCGCTGGCGGGAGTGGGGGCTGGACTCGCTCGTGCGCAAGCTGGTCGCCGTGCGCCGGGACCGGGAGAGCGTCGGCGTCCTCGCGGAGTACGCCTGCGCGGCCGGAGTCGTCCGGCACGAGCAGGTCTTCACGGCCGTCGAGGGCGGGATCCGCGTCGAGGAGTCGGCTCAGCTGCCCGAGGCCCTGGACGACGTGGCCCGGGTCGGGTCGGTGTTCGAGACGGTGGCCGGGCTGAACCTTCTGGAGTGGTTCGGGCAGGGTCCGTGGGAGTCGTACCCGGACCGCAGCGCCGGCGCGCCCGTCGGGCACCACTCGCTCCCCGTGGACGAACTGTTCACCCCCTATCTGCGGCCGCAGGAGAGCGGCGGGAGGCACGGCGTACGGCACTTCACCCTCTCCGCACCGGACGCGACGGGGCTGTTCGTGCAGCTGGACCGGCCGAGCCAGATCTCCGTCACCCGGCACCGCGCCGCGGACCTCGCGGCGGCCGCCCACCATGACGAACTCGTGCCGCGCGACGGCTGCGTCGTGCACATCGACGCCGCCCACCGCGGCCTGGGGACCGCCTCGTGCGGGCCCGACACTTCACCGGCGTACCTCCTCCCGACCGGCACCCATCGCTGGGGCTGGATCCTGCGCGTTCTCTGATCTGCTCTCCCTTCGCCAGTCGCCACTGACGGAGCTGATGTGTGCACCGAGCATGACCACGACCGGGGTGAGGCCGCGCAGGCCGACGCCGGCAGACGCACCTTCCTGCGGGCCACCGCACTGATCGGCGCCGCCGCCACGGCCGGGGTCGCGTTGCCGACCGCCGCCGAGGCGGCACCGGCGGGCAGGTGGCGGCCCGACCCGGACAGCCGGCGCTTCACGCTGGTCGTCATGCCCGACACGCAGTACCTGTTCGACGGGCCGAGCATCGACCCCGCGCCGATCGAGGCCTCGCTGCGCTACCTCCTGGAGCAGGGCCGGGAGGAGAACATCGTCTTCCTGTCACACCTGGGTGACCTCACGGAGAACGGCACCGAAGCCGAGATCGAGGCGGCGAGCAGGGCGTTCCGGCTGCTGGACCGGCAGGGCGTCGGCTACAGCATGGTGGCCGGCAACCACGACGTCCGCTCGTCCACCGACGACCAGCGCGGCCCGACGCCGTACCTGGCGGCCTTCGGCCCGGAGCGCTTCGAGGGCAGGCGCACCTTCGGCGGAGCCTCCCCCGACGGCTACAACTCCTTCCACGTGTTCCGGGCGGCCGGGCGCGAGTGGCTCGTGCTGGCCCTCGACTGGCGGCTGTCGCCGAAGGGCTTCGCCTGGGCGAAGGAGGTCATCGCACAGCACCCGAAGGCGCCCGTCATCCTGACCACGCACGAACTGGTCTACGGCGACGACGCCCTCTCCTCGTACGGGCAGAAGCTCTGGGACCAGCTGATCGCGGACCACGACCAGATCTTCCTCACCCTCAACGGCCACTACTGGCCCACCGCGCGCGCCGTGAAGAAGAACGCCGCAGGGAACGACGTACACCTGCACCTGACGAACTACCAGAACCGGTACTACGGCGGCGCGGCGATGATCCGCCTCTACCGCTTCGACCTCGACCGCAACACCATCGACGTCGAGACGGTCTCGCCGTGGATCCTGGGCCGGGCGGCCGAGGGGCTCAACGAGCTGGAGCGGCAGGAGATCGAACTGACCGGCCCGGACGACCGGTTCTCCGTGCCGATCGACTTCGAGCAGCGTTTCTCCGGGTTCGCCCCGGTACCCGCCCGCCCGGCCCGGCCGGCCGCCGGGATGCTGGTGCGCGGCACGCTCGCCTACTGGCGTTTCGACGGACACGAGGACGGCGCGACCGTCGACGGCACGGTCCGCGATGTGTCCGGCCGCGGCAACGACCTGACCGTCGTCCGGGTCGGGGACGGCACCCTCACCTGGTCGGCGGACCATCACCCGGACCAGCCGGGGCACGGCAGCCTGCGCTTCCACGGGGACAAGTCGCCGCTGCGGGGCGCGTATCTGCGGACGGTCGAGGGCGCCCCGCTCAACTCGGCGACCTTCGAGCGCGGTTACACCGTCGAGGCCTTCTACAAGGTGCCGGGCACCTGGACCGCGTCCCGCAACGCCTGGGGTGGGCTGGTCGGCCGGACCGGCACGGGCGGTGCCGCGGGCAAGACGGAGGGCGAC
This sequence comes from Streptomyces sp. F001, assembly GCF_004187715.1. GTDB lineage: Bacteria > Actinomycetota > Actinomycetes > Streptomycetales > Streptomycetaceae > Streptomyces > Streptomyces flavusporus. The sequence goes on from NZ_QZWF01000006.1 coordinate 15,323, forward strand.
CCGGACGAGCCGCTCACCACGCTGTCGCTGTCCGACGGGCCCGGACCGCAGTGGGCGGTGCGGCCGCTCGACCAGCAGGGCATCGCCACCAACTGGGGCCATGAGACCGCCCGGGAGACCTGGTGGCATGTCGCCGTCGTCAACGACGGCAGCCACACCACGATGTACGTCGAGGGCTGCCCGGTCGTGCGCAATCCCACCGCCCGCTCCGTCGGGCTGACCTCGCTCGGACTGCCCTGGCTGCTCGGCGGCTACGAGTACGCGGGCCGGATCGACCAGATCCACCACGGCTGGCTCGGCGACGTGCGGATCGTCGACCGGGCGCTGCCCGTCTCCCAGTTCATGAACCACTGACCTGTCGAGGAACGTCATGACCGAGCAGCAGCTGCCCGAGTGGGCCGACCCGTCCGTCCCGCCCGCCGACCTGGATCCGCAGGGCCTGTCCAGACGCCAACTCCTCGCCGGTGCAGGCCTGTTCGGCACCACTTTCGCCCTGGGGTGGCCGGCCGCCGCTCCCGCGGCCGCCGGGGAGCGGCACCTCGGCGGCAGCGACCCCCACCTCGCCTATCTCGTCGGCGACCACCACATCCACACCGTCTACAGCCACGACGCGAAGTACACGTTCTCCCAACTGGCCGCCGAAGGTGCCAAGTACGGCCTGGACTGGATGGTGTTCACCGAGCACTCCAACTTCGGGCACGCCGACTTCGGTGCCGCGCTGGAGCGCCAGGAGATCCTCAGGGCGCGCGCCGAGAACCCGCGCCGGCTGATCTTCCAGGGCCTGGAGTGGTACATCCCGGCCGCCGAGCACTGCACGGTCTTCGCGGCGCCCGGCCCGAACGAGGTCGACCTGCTCACCCGCTTCGAGCGGGCCTACGACGGCAAGCTGCTCGGCTACACCGAGGGCTCGCCGGGCCACGCCGGCACCGCCCGCAACGAGGAGCACGCCGTCAAGGCCATCCAGTGGCTGGCGGAACAGCGCCGCACCGGCTACGTCGACGACGTGCTCGTCCTCGCCAACCACCCGATGCGCCTCGGCATCGACTCCCCGCACGAGCTGCGCGCCTGGCGGGACGCGGCCCCCGAGATCATGATCGGCATGGAGGGCGCGCCCGGCGCCCAGGGCGCCGCCATACCCGGCTGGCGCGGTACGAACTCCATCCGCGGCGAGTACGAGAACAAGCCGTCGGCCCAGTCCTGGCCCGGCTACCCGGCGGACGCCTACCTCACCTACGGCGGCTTCGACTGGGCGACGGCGACGGTCGGCGGCCTGTGGGACGCGATGCTCGCCGAGGGCAGGCTGTTCTCGATCACCACCAACTCCGACGCCCACCGGATCGTCTTCGACACCTGGCGGAACGGCGACTGGCAGCCGGGTCAGAACTTCGACAACACCGGCCGGCTGCCCGACCCGGTGAACACCGACACCCCGCAGCCCGGCAGCGACTTCTGGCCCGGCCAGTTCAGCCGCACCCACGTCGGCGTCACCCGCTACGGCTACCGCTCGGTGATGGCGGGCCTGCGCGCGGGCCGGGTCTGGGTCGACCACGGACACCTGCTCGACGGCCTCGACGTGCGCCTCAAGCGCGACCGCGACCACGGCCGGGGCGTCACGCTGGGCGGGCGGCTGCGGGTCCGCAAGGGCGAGCGGCTCACGCTGTACGTGACGGTGACGTCCGCCTCGCGGCCCAACGCGGCCGGGATCCTGCCCGAGTTGGCGCAGGTGGACGTCATCCGCGGCACGGTGCGCGGCCCGGCCGCCGACCGCGACAACTGGCGGGCGCCCGACACGCGGGTCGTGCACACGAGGGACGTCAGCGGCCGGAAGGGCACCTACACCCTGCGCATCCCGCTCATCGCCGGCGACGAGTCGTTCTACGTCCGGCTGCGCGGCAGCGACGGCAACCGCCACGGCGCGGGCTACCTCGGCGCCTCGGTCGACCCGCACGGGCCGCTCACCCACGCGTCGGGCGACGGCGACCCATGGGCGGACACGTGGTTCTACTCCAACCCCGTCTTCGTCGATGTGACAGAAGCCCGATGAAGCGTCAACTCCTCACCCTTGCCGCGTTACTGGGCGCTCTTGCGCTCGGCGCGTCCACCGCGTCGGCCGCCGGCGCGCCGCAAGGGGCGGAGACCGGCACGGCCTGCATCGACACCCTCGGCGGCGGACAGCGGCTGGTGTCGGGCGAGTGGGGCGCGCAGCACCGGTTCCAGGTCTTCCCCGCCCCGTTGCTCAACCCGTCCATGCCGCCGACGAGCATCTACGCGTACCAGCAGGTCACGGGCTGACGCACTGATCGACCAGGGCGTACGGTGGGCCGCGTGACCACGGAAGAGTCGCTGCGGCCCCAGTCCCTGATGCTGACGTTCCTGGGCGACCAGGTGCTCGGGCGGGACGTCTGCGTGTACTCGGGCAGCATCATCGACGTCTTCGCCCGCGTCGGCGTCGGCGAGCAGGCGACGCGCTCGACGCTGACCCGCATGGTGCACCGGGGCCTGCTGCGCCGCCGGCGCGAGGGCCGCCGGATGTACTTCGGCCTGACCGAGCACTCGGCCGCCGTGCTGCGCGACGGCGAGCGGCGCATCTGGCAGACCGGCGCGGTCAACCGGCAGTGGGACGGCACCTGGACCCTGCTCGGCTTCTCACTGCCCGAGTCCTGGCAGCGCCAGCGGCACGACCTGCGCTCCAAGCTCACCTGGAGCGGCTTCGGCCCGCTGTTCAACGGCCTGTGGATCGCGCCCGGCGAGGTCGATGTGTCGGAGCTGGTGGCCGAGCTGGGCCTCGCCGCCCATGTGAAGGTCTTCCGCGCGCACGCCGATGCCGGTATGGACATCGGCGCCATGATCGAGGAGACCTGGGAGCTGTCCGAACTGGCGGCCCGTTACGAGGCGTTCGTACAGCGCTGGCAGCCGTGGGAGACGGAGCTGCCGGACGCCGACGACGCCCTCGGGCTACGGCTGCTGTTGCAGGCCGAGTGGCTGCGGATCATCCGCCGCGATCCGCGGCTGCCGGTCAAGCACCTGCCGGACGACTGGCCGGCCGAGCAGGCCGAGAAGACGTTCCGGAGAGTGCACGAGCGGTTCAGCCCGCTTGCGCTGGACGCGTCGGAACGCCTTCTCGACCTCGTACCCGTACGCGACGATCAGGCGTAGAACCTCGACAGGCTCTGCAGGACGGCCGCGGGCTTGGCGCCGCCCTCGATCTCGATCGTGCCGTCGACGGTGATCTGCACCCCGCCCGGCACATCCTCGACCTCAGCCAGCTTCCCGACCAGCCGGATCTTCGACCCGACCGGCACCGGCGAGGGGAAGCGCACCTTGTTCAGGCCGTAGTTGACCTTCGTGGTGACGCCCTGGACGTCGAGCAGCTCGGTGAACAAGGGGATGAAGAGCGAGAGGGTGAGGTATCCGTGGGCGATCGGGGCGCCGAACGGACCCTCCGCGGCCTTCTGCGGATCCACATGGATCCACTGATGGTCGCCCGTGGCGTCGGCGAACGTGTTGATCCGCTCCTGCGTGATCTCGATCCACTCGCTGGTGCCCAGCTCGCTGCCGGCGAGCTTCTTGAGTTCGTCGAGGCCGTTCACGGTAAGACTCATATCGCATTCCCTGACTAAGAGGTGGATCCGAAGTGCTTGCGCACCCGGGCCTTGAGGAGCTTCCCGGAGGCGGTGCGCGGGAGTTCGTCCGCGAGCACCACCGACTTCGGGATCTTGTACTTGGCGAGGCGGCCGGACAGCGAGGCGAGCACCTCGTCCGGGTCGAGGTCGGCGCCCTCACGCGGCACCACGACCGCGCGCGGCACCTCGCCCCACTTGTCGTCCGGCACACCGATGACCGCGCACTCGACGATGTCGGGGTGGGCGAGGAGGAGGTCCTCGATCTCGGCGGGGTAGATGTTCTCCCCACCCGAGATGATCATGTCCTTGATGCGGTCGACGACGAAGACATAGCCGTCCTCGTCGATCCGGGCCGCGTCGCCGCTGCGGAACCAGCCGTCCACGAAGGACGCGGCCGTCTCCTCGGGCAGCCCCCAGTAGCCGGGCATCACATGCGGCCCGCGCACCACGATCTCGCCGGTCTCGCCGGCGTCGACCGGCGTGAGGTCCGGCCGAACCACCCGTACGTCACTGAAGAAGTGCGGCACCCCCGCCGAACCGGCCTTGCCGACCGCGTGCTCGGCGTCCAGGAACAGCGTCCCCGGCGCGGCCTCCGTCATGCCGTAGCCCTGGAGGAAGGTGAGCCCGCGCTCCTGGTAGGCGGCGATCAGCGGTGTCGGCACCGGCGAGCCGCCGCAGGTCAGTATCCGCAGCGAGGACAGGTCGGCGTCCCGCCAGCGCGGATGCCGGGCGATCTGGTCGAACATCGTCGGCACCCCGAACATGAAGGTGATCCGGTGCCGTTCGACCAGGTCGAAGGTGGCGTCCGGATCGAAGGCCTCGACCAGGACGCAGGTGCCGCCCTTGAGCAGCACCGGCAGGGTGAGCATGTTCAGGCCGGCCGTGTGGAACAACGGGGCGGAGACCAGGGCGCGTTCGTCGGCGATCAGGTCGGTGTCGACGAGAACGTTGACGGCGTTCCAGGTCAGGTTGCCGTGCGTGAGCATCGCGCCCTTGGGGCGGCCGGTCGTCCCCGAGGTGTACATGATGATGCAGGTGTCGTCGGCGCCGACCGGTTCGTCGATGGGCTCGTACACGGCGGCGGCCACCGCTTCCTCGTACTCGGCGCCGACCTCGATGTACGTACGGACGTCCGTGCTGCCGGGCAGCCCGGCCACGAGCCCGGCGTGCGAGGGGCCGTAGACCAGGGCCTTGGCGCCCGAGTCGGCGAGCTGGTAGGCGATCTCGGGCCCGGCGAGGCGGGTGTTGAGCGGGACGAAGACCGCGCCGAGCGTGCCTGCCGCGAACAGGGTCTCCAGGTAGGAGGGATGGTTGGAGCCGAGGTAGGCGATCCGGTCGCCGCGGCGTACGCCCCGGCCGCGCAGGGCGTGGGCGAGGCGGGTGGTGCGCGCGTACAGGTCGGCGTACGTGAACGTCGTTTCGCCGTGGATCAGGGCGGTACGGTGCGGAGTCTTGCGGGCCCGGCGTGCGGGCCATGACCCCAGTCCCTCGTTGCGCATCGTTGCGCCCCTTACGGTGTGGTCAGCCCGAGCAGGCGGGCGGCGTTCTCCTTGAGGATCTTCGGCTTGACCTCGTCCTTGATCGTCAGCTTCTCGAAGTCGGCGAGCCAGCGGTCGGGGGTGAGGACGGGGAAGTCGGAGCCGAACAGGACCTTGTCCTTCAGCAGCGTGTTGGCGTACTGCACCAGCTGCGGCGGGAAGTACTTGGGCGACCAGCCGGACAGATCGATGTGCACACCCGGTTTATGGGTGGCGACCGCGAGGGCCTCGTCCTGCCAGGGGAAGGACGGGTGCGCCAGGATGATCTTCAGATGCGGGAAGTCGGCAGCCACGTCGTCGACGTGCAGCGGGTTGGAGTACTTCAGTCGGATGCCGCCTCCGCCGGGCACTCCCGCGCCGATGCCGGTCTGACCGGTGTGGAACAGCGCGATGGTGCCGGTCTCCTCGATCACCTCGTAGAGGTCGTACGCCACCGCCCGGTCGTTGGGGAAGAAGCCCTGGATGCTGGGGTGGAACTTGAAGCCCTTCACCCCGTACTCCTCCACCAGTCGCCGCGCCTGCTTCACGCCCGCCCTGCCCCGGAAGGGGTCGATGGACGCGAAGGGGATCAGCACGTCCGCGTTGGCGGCGGCCGCCTCGGCGACCTCCTCGTTCGGGACCGGGGGCGTGCCCGTGGCGGACTCGGCGTCCACCGTGAAGATCACGGCGGCCATCCTCCGCTCACGGTAGTACGCCGCCGTCTCCTCAAGAGTCGGCTTCCGCTTGCCCTCGACCTTGAAGTAGGCGGAGGAGGCGTCGTGCAGGTCGTCGTCCAGGGAGGAGTGGCCCTCGGAGGAGACCTCGGCGTGGGTGTGGACGTCGATCGCGACGAGTTCGCTGATGTCCATCACGCCTCCGGCAGCTTGGGCGCGGGGATGCCCACCGACTGGAGTTCGGCGCCGACCGAGGTGGGCCAGGCGTCGACCAGGGTCTCGGGGGTCCAGCCGCCATCGGCGTACGCCGCCCTGAGTTCCTGCGGATGCGACCAGAGTGCCACCTTGTCACCGCCGATGCCGATAGCCTGCCCGGTGATGCCGCGCGCGGCCTCGGAGGCGAGGAACGGGACGAGGGCCGCGCAGTCCTCGGGAGTGCCGAAGCCCTCGCCCTTGCGCAGGAAGTCCGGCAGCGGCTCGCCGTTCTTCATGGCCTCGATGTACGGGGCGAAGGCGGGGATGGTCTCGGTCATCGCGGTGGCGGCGACCGGCACGATCGCGTTGACGGTGATGTTCGCGCGGCTCAGCTCCATGGACCAGGTGCGGGCCATGGCGGCGATGCCGGCTTTGGCGGCGGCGTAGTTGGTCTGCCCGAAGTTGCCGCGCTGTCCGGCCGGGGAGCCGACCAGGATCAGGGAGCCGCCCTCGCCCTGCTCGCGCATCCGGACCGCGGCGGCACGGGCGCAGGTGAAGGTGCCCTTGAGGTGGGTGCTGATCACCGCGTCGAAGTCGTCGTCGGTCATCTTCCACAGCACCTTGTCGCGCAGGATGCCCGCGTTGGTGACCAGGACGTCGAGCCGGCCGAACTCCCCGACAGCCCGCCCCACCAGTCGGTCGGCAGCCTCGGTGGTGCCGACCGCGACCACCTCGGCAACGGCCGTGCCGCCCGCCCCGGTGATGGACTTGACGGCCTGCTCGGCCACGGTCTCGTCGACGTCGTTGACGACCACGGACGCGCCATGGGCGGCGAGGGCGTGGGCGTAGGCGAGGCCGAGGCCCCGGCCACTGCCGGTGACGACGGCGACCTTGCCGGTGAGATCGATGCTGGGCACGGGCGAGTCCCTTCGCAAGTGATGCGTGTGATGCGGCTACGAGACCGAAGCTAAGAGCAATAATTGTTCTCGTCAATAGTTGTTGCCGACCGGCAGGTGCGAGAGACTGGGGTCGACCCGCAGAAGACCGCCCCCACCCGAGAGCCTCGACCAGGGAGCCCGCCATCGCCCGCCAGCAGCCCACTCCGAACGCAGCCCCGATCGACGCGCACGAACCATGGATGCGCGGACTGCACGCGGACACCGGCTACCTCCTGTACCGACTGGGCCTGCGCTCGGGGCAGTTGTTCAACGCGCTCCTCCAGGAGTCGGGCCTGCGCCTGCGCCACTACGCGGTGCTGCGCTTCCTCGCCACCTCTCAGGGCGCCCTCCAGCGCGAGCTGAGCGAACGGCTGGGTTACGACCCGAGCGCGATCGTCGGACTCGTCGACGACCTGGAGAAGCTGGGCTTCGCGGAGCGTCGGCCCGCACCCGAGGACCGCCGCAGTCGGATCGTCGTCCTCACCGAGGCCGGCCGCGCGTTTCTGCGCGACACCGACGAGGCGGGCCTGCACGTCACGAACGACCTGCTGGAGCCGCTCGACCCGGCCGAGCGGGAAACCCTGCACGCACCGCTGCTGCGGATCACGGAGCCCGACTCCCGGAGCTGATGTTGTGCAAATGATTGACGGCCGCACGATGTCTGCCTAACTTCAGCCGGGCATCGGCGCGGTCCCCCGCCGGTGCACTTCCACGGCATCGGTCCAGGGAGCTCACCGTGCAGCCATCCCGCTCATCCGCCCGTCAATCATCCCCGGAATCACGGCAGTTGCGCCGCGTCGCACTGTCCGGACTGCTCGGCACGGCAGTGGAGTTCTACGACTTCCTCGTGTACGGCACCGTCGCCGCGCTCGTCTTCGGCGATCTGTTCTTCCCCGACGCCGACCCCGCGGTCGGCACCATCGCGGCCTTCGGCACCTTCGCCGCGGGCTATGTGGCCCGCCCGCTGGGCGGCATCGTCTTCGGCCACTTCGGCGACCGGGTCGGCCGCAAGTCGATGATGCTGCTGACCATGGTCCTGATGGGCTGCGGCAGTTTCCTCATCGGCCTGCTGCCCACCTACGACGCGATCGGCGTGTGGGCACCCGTCCTGCTGGTCACCCTGCGGGTGGTGCAGGGCATTGCGATCGGCGGCGAGTGGGGCGGCGCGACCCTGATGGTCGTCGAGCACGCCGAGCGTGCCCACGGGTCCCGGCGCGGCCTGTGGTCCAGCTTCGCCATGCTCGGCGCCCCGCTCGGCTCCGTGCTCTCCGCGGGAGTGGTCACCCTGGTCTCCGCACTGCCCGACGAGCAGTTCCGCTCCTGGGGCTGGCGAGTACCGTTCCTGCTCAGCATCGCGCTGCTGGCCGTCGGCCTGTTCGTCCGGCTGAAGGTCGCGGAGAGTCCGCTGTTCGCCGCGGCCAAGCGCGCGCCGGTGGACAAGCCACCGGTCGTGGAGGTGCTGCGCCGCCCGAAGCCGGTACTGCTCGCGGCGGGCGCCGGCATCGGCGCGTTCACGGCCCAGTCGCTGCTGACCGGGTTCATGATCTCGTACGCCGTCCAGCAGGGCTACAGCCGACCGCAGGTGCTCACCGCGGTGACCGTCGCTTCCTGCGTGGCGCTGCTGGTGCTGCCGCTGGCCTCGGCGCTGTCCGACCGGGTCGGCCGCCGCCCGGTGGTGCTGGCCGGCGCCGTCGCCTCAGCCGCGCTCGCCTTCCCGGTGCTCGCCCTGGTGAACTCCGGCTCCCCCGGCCTGCTGATCCTCGCCCTGGCGCTCGGTCACGGTGTCGCCCAGTCCACGATGTACGGCCCGCTGGGCGCCCTGCTCACCGAGATGTTCGGCACCCGCGTGCGCTACACCGGCGCCTCCCTCGGATACCAGGCCGCGACCCTGGTGGGCGCCGGGTTCTCCCCGCTGATCGCGAGCAGTCTGCTCGCCTCGTCCGGCGGCAGCAGCGCCCCCGTCTCCCTGCTGCTGTGCGGCGGCGCGGCAATCACCGCGCTCACCGTGTGGCGGGTGCGCGAGACGCACACCGACGCTCTGGAATCCCCCGCGGCCCGAGCCGCCGCCCCCGCCCCGGAAGGGACGCCCCGTTGAGAGTCCGTATCGCACTGCCGGCCGTGACCCTGTGCGCCGTGACGGCGCTGCCGGCGCAGGCCGCCACCGACTCGCACATCGAGGGCCGACTTCCCTCCGGCGCCACCTACTTGATGGACGTCCCCGCCGCCTGGAACGGCACCGTCCTGCTCTACAGCCACGGCTACCGTGCCGCGGGCTGGCCCAACCCCGCGCAGAACGCGCCCGGTTCACAGACCCGGGACGAACTCCTCGCCGACGGCTACGCGCTGATCGGCTCCTCGTACGCCACGAACGGCTGGGCCGTCACCGACGCCGTCCCCGACCAGCTTGCCACCCTGGACCTGTTCACGACGCGGTTCGGCACGGCCCGGCGAACGCTCGCCTGGGGAACCTCCTACGGCGGGCTCGTCACGACCACCCTGGCCGAGCGGCACGCGGACCGTTTCGACGGCTCGCTGTCCATGTGCGGGCTGGTGCAGGGCGGGGCCGCCAACTGGAACAGCACGCTCGATCCGGTGTTCGCACTGAAGGCGCTGCTCGCTCCCGGGGAGAGCATCCCGCTCACCGGGTTCGCCGACCAGGCGGCCGCGCAGAGCGCCGCGAGCGCGCTCACCGCGAAGGTGACCGCCGCCCAGCAGACCGACGAGGGGCGGGCCCGTATCGCTCTCGCCGCCGCCCTGCACAACATCCCCGGGTACAACGACGCCGCGCAACCGAAACCCGGGCCGACCGACTGGGACGCCCAGCAGGCCAACCAGTACGCGGCCGTCACCGGGCTGCTCCAGCTGCCCGCCTTCAGCTGGCGGCAGGAGGCCGAGCGGCGGGCCGGTGGGAACCCGTCGTGGAACACCGGCGTCGACTACACGGCGATGCTGCACCGCTCGCCCGCGTACAAGGAGGTCACCGAGCTCTACAAGAAGGCGGGACTGTCACTGCGGGCCGACCTCACAGCCCTGAACCGGGCGCCCCGGATCTCCGCCGACCCGGCGGCCGTACGGTGGATGCGGGACACCAGCGTGTTCAAGGGCCGGCTCACCGACCCCCAGCTCAACATCCACACGACCGGCGACGCGCTGATCCCCGTCCAGGCCGAGAGCGCCTACCGGCGGGCCGCCGCCGCGGCCGGCACCGGCCGACTCCTCGCCCAGGCCTACGTCGACGGTCCCGGGCACTGCACCTTCACCCCGGGCGAGACCCTCGCCGCCCTGCACACCCTGGAGCACCGCCTGACAACGGGCCACTGGGACGCCTCCGCCGACGCCCTCAACACCCGCGCGCGCCAGGAGGAGCCGACGGCCGAGCCCCGGTACGTGACCTATCGCCCGGCGCCGTATCCCCGCCCGTACGACCTCGCCCATCCGGGGGACGCCCGGCCATGAGATCACCTCGTGCCGATATCCCTCTCACCGGTGAGGCCCGCCCCCGGCCACCTCGGGATACTGGAACGGCCCTTGCCCCGAGGAGCCGCCATGTCCGCTCGGTCCTGGATCACGCCTGCCGTCGCCCGGCTGCGGACGACGCATCCGTACGTCGTCGACGCGGCGCTCGCCGCCCTGGTGCTGTTCGCGACCTCCCTGCAGTGGATCTTCCCCGGCGGGAAGGACGCGCAGCTGTCCTGGCCGGGCTACCTGCTCGGGGCGGCGACCGCGGTGCCGTTGGTGTGGCGCAGGCGGGCGCCGTTCGGGACGGCGTGCGCCGTGTCGGTCGCGACACCCGCGATGGCGGTGTACCACGCGCCGCCACCGGACATCGCCTACGGCGGCCTCGTCGTCCTGTACACCGTCGCAGCCCTGTGTCCGCCCTGGCAGCGGCGGGTGATGCTGGTGGGCTGGCTGGCCGGGGTCACGCTCACCATGGTGCACACGGACAAGACCGAGCCCTTCGAGTACGCCTTCCATCTGATGGGCGTCGTCTGCGCCTACGCCCTCGGGATGGTCGCCCGCGTCCAGCGCGCCTACACCGCCGAGTTGGAGGACCGGGCCCGGCGGCTGGAACGGGAACGCGCCGCCGACACCGAGCGGGCCCGGGCGCAGGAGCGCGCCCGGATCGCCCGGGACATGCACGACATTCTCGCCCACGCGGTCAGCCTGATGGTGGTGCAGGCCGAAGCCGGTCCGGTCGTCGTCCGCAGTGATCCGTCCCGCGCCGAGGCCGCGTTCGACGCGATCGCCACGAGCGGGCGGGACGCCATGGCCCAACTGCGCCGCATCCTCGGCGTCCTGAAGGAGGAGGAGGCCAACGGCGCCTCGCGGCGGCTGCCGCAGCCCGGCGTCTCGGCGCTCGTGGAGCTGGTCCGCCAGGTCGGGGAGTCCACCGGCCTGCGGGTGGAGCTGCGGACCTCCGGCGAACCCCGCCCGCTGCCCCCGGACACCGAGGTCGCTGCGTACCGCGTCGTCCAGGAGGCGCTCACCAACACCGTGAAGCACGCGTACGCTTCCTCAGCGACGGTCGAACTCGACTGGGCGGAGGACGCGTTGACACTGGCGGTCACGGACGACGGACGCGGGCCCACGGCCCCGGGTGGCGGGCACGGGCTGATCGGCATCCGGGAGCGGGCCGCCGCCTGCGGGGGCAGCGCCGAGGCCGGGCGCGGTCCGCACGGCGGTTTCCGGGTCGTCGTACGGCTGCCGGACGACGACCGACAGGTGGCCCTGGGGTGAGCATCCGCGTGGTCGTCGCCGACGACCAGGAGCTGGTCCGCAGCGGTTTCAGCATGATTCTCGAGGCGCAGCCGGACATCGAGGTGGTCGCCGAGGCCGGCGACGGCGCCGAGGCGGTCGACGCCGTGCGGCGGCACACGCCGGACGTGCTGCTCCTCGACATCCGGATGCCGGTCATGGACGGCCTGGAGGCGGCCCGGCAGGTGTGCGCGCAGTCCGGCTGCAAGGTCGTCATGCTGACCACGTTCGACCTGGACGAGTACGTGTACGAGGCGCTGTGTGCGGGCGCCAGCGGGTTCCTGTTGAAGGACGTGCGCCGGGACGACCTCGTGCACGCGGTGCGGGTGGTCGCGGCCGGCGACTCGCTGCTCGCGCCGACGGTCACCCGGCGGCTGGTCGCGGACATCGTGCGGCGCCGCCGGGAGGAGGCCGCCGCCGAGGTGACGCCGCAACAGCTGGACCTGCTGACGGCGCGCGAGGTGGAGACGCTGCGGATGCTCGCCCGCGGACTGTCCAACGCGGAGATCGCCACGACCCTGTTCGTCAGCGAACACACCGTCAAAACCCACGTCAGCAGCGTACTGAGCAAGCTGGGTCTCAGGGACCGGGTGCAGGCCGTGATCTGCGCGTACGAGACCGGACTGGTGACCCCTGGCTCCCCCTAGGGTGCGTTTCGAAAGTGCTGGTCACAGCCACTCGTTGATGGCTGCGACCAGCACGGTCGCCTCGTAGCGGACGGCGAGTTTGTCGTACCGCGTGGCGACTGCACGGTGGCGCTTGAGTCGATTGATTCCGCACTCCACCGCGTGGCGCTCTTTGTAGTCGGCTGTGTCGAACTTCGGTGGCCGGCCGCCGCGGGAACCCCGCTTCTTGCGGTTGGCGATCTGGTCGCGCTTCTCCGGAATGGTGCAGCGGATACCACGCTTGCGCAGGTAGGCACGGTTCGCGCGGGAGCCGTACGCCTTGTCGGCACGAACCTTGTCCGGCCGGGTGCGCGGGCGGCCCGGCCCGAGCCGGGGCACCCGGATACGGCCCAGGACCACCTGGAACTGCGGGGAGTCACCGCGCTGCCCGGCCGTGATCACCAGTGACATCGGCTTCTGGTCCTGCTCGACCGCCATATGGAGCTTGGTCGTCAGCCCGCCCCGGGAGCGTCCGAGCCCGTGGTCGTCGGGCTCGGTGAAGACACCGCCGGGCGGCTCGATTTGCAGATCCCCCTTTTGCGGGCACCCGCCGCATGCTGGTGGGCGCGGGCGATGGTCGAGTCCACCGAGACGTCCCAGGTGATCAGCCCCTCCGCGTCGGCCCGGGCCTGCAACTGCTCGAAGATGCGGTGCCAGGTGCCGTCCCGCTGCCAACGCCGAAACAAGCCGTACACCGTCTCCCACGGGCCGTACCGCTCGGGCACGTCCCGCCAGGGAGCACCAGCGCGGGTGCGCCAGCGTATGCCGTCTATCAGCTGCCGCTTGGTGTGCACCGGCGGCCGTCCAGGCTTCTTGCCGACCGGGAGCAGCGGCTCCAGCTTCGCCCACTGCGCATTCGTCAGATCGTGCCTCCCCACGAAGTGATCTTGACACATCAAGATCCACTTCTGAAACGCACCCTAGCGAGGGAGCGCCGGCCGCGTCTCCCCCGTACGGCGGAGGCCTCGAAACCGCTCCCGTCGGCGATCCGGTGGCACGCCCCTCGGCAGGAGTCTGAGGGCGTTGAAGCCTACGACTCGCCGGGAGGCACCGTGCTCTCCACGCTCGCCCGGGCGGCGACCCGCCGCCCGCTGACCGTCATCCTGCTGTGGGTGCTCTTTCTGCTGCTCGGGTTCGGGCTGGGGACGGGCGTCTTCGGGCGGCTGTCCGACGAGGTGCCGAACGTTCCGGGTACCGAGTCGGAGCGTGCCGCGCAGTACCTCGACCGCATCGACCCGACCGGCGAGTCGATCACCGCCGTCGTCGAGGGCCCCGCGGTCTCCGACTCCACGCTGCGCGGCGAGGTCGGCCGGGCCGTCGCCGAGGTGCGCGATGTGCCCGGCGTCGCCGCCGTGCCCGACCCCTTCACCACGCCGGGCCTGGTCTCCGAGGACGGACGCGCCGTGCTCATCCCGGTCACCCTTGAGGGCGGACTCGACGACGACGCCGAGGAACGGGCGGTGGACGACGCGTCCGCCCGTATCCACCAGATCGACGCGCCGGACGTCCATGTCAGCGGCGGCCCGCTGCTCGGACAGCAACTCGGCGAACGCGCCCAGGAGGACGTGGCGAACGCCGAGCTGATCTCCCTGCCGGTCGTCCTTGTTCTGCTGGTGGTGATCTTCGGTGGGCTGCGCGCGGCGGGGCTGCCGCTGCTCGTCGCGGTCAGCGGGATCGCGGGAGCGTTCCTGGCGCTGTTCGGGTTCAGCCAGGTCACGGACATCTCGGTGTACGCGGTTCAGGTCACCACCATGCTGGGGCTCGGGCTCGCCGTGGACTACGCCCTGCTGATGCTGGTCCGCTTCCGCGAGGAGCGGCGGCACACCGACGACGTGGTCGAGGCCGTGCACCGGACGGTCGCTGCGGCCGGGCGGACGGTGCTCTTCTCCGGACTCACCGTGGCGGTCAGCCTGACCGGACTGCTGGTCTTCCCGAGCGTGTTCCTGCGCAGCATGGGCCTCGCCGTGGCCGCGGTGGTGGTGATCGACATGCTGGCCGCGCTCACCCTGCTGCCGGCGCTGCTCACCCGGTTCGGCGGGAGGATCGCCCCGGCCGAGGCCCGGCCGAAGGGCGGAGAGGGCCGTGTCTTCGCACGCCTGGCACGCTTCTCGGCACGCAACCGAGTCGCCGTCCTCGCCGTGGTCGTCCCGGCCCTGCTGGTACTGGCGCTGCCGGTCACCGGCATGCGGATCAGCATCGGGGACGCCCGCCAACTGCCGACGGACACCGAGGCACGGCAGTTGTACGACACCGTGGAGGCGCACTTCCCGCCGGGCTCCGGGGTCGATCCGGTCACCGTGATCCTGAGGCCGGGGACGGATGCGGCGACCGCCGAGCGGATCCGGACCCTGGCCCCGGGCGCCCAGTGCCGTGAACTGCCCGGCGGCACGACCGTCGTCGAACTGCCGCCGTCGGGCAGTGTGGACGGCGACGCGGCGACCGACCTGGTCCGCGAGGTGCGGGAGGTCCGCGGGGACGAACCCGTCGAGGTGACGGGTGTCGCGGCCCGGCTGGTCGACTTCCGCGAGATGCTCGCCGACCGGACGCCCTGGGCTGCGGCGACCGTCCTCGCCGGCATCTTCGCGCTGCTGTTCGCGTTCACCGGCTCGGTGTTGATCCCGCTGCGCACCATCGCGACCACACTGCTCAGCCTGGCCGCCGCGCTCGGCGTGGTGGTGTGGGTGTTCCAGGACGGGCATCTGGCCGGGCTGCTGGGCGCCGAGGGCCTGGGCGCGCTGAGCCTGACCGCGCCACCGCTGATCATCGCGATCGCCTTCGGACTCGCCATGGACTACGAGCTGTTCATCCTCGCCCGGATGCGCGAGGCCCGGCGGCTGGGCGAGGCCGACCAGGAGGCCGTGGTGACCGGGCTGCGCCGCTCCGGCCGCGTGGTGACCTGCGCCGCGCTGCTGCTCGCGGTCGTCTTCGGCGCCTTCATGACCGGCGGCTTCTCACCCATCCTGCAGATCGGCCTGGGCCTCACCCTCGCCGTGCTGATCGACGCGACGGTCGTCCGGATGCTGCTCGTCCCGGCGACTATGGCGCTGCTCGGACGGCGCGCATGGTGGGCACCGAAGCCCCTGCGCAAGGCGCACGACCGGTTCGGACTGCAGGAGGAGGCACCGCAGCGCATCCGGATGACGGAGCCGGTCTGAGCCTCGGAAGGAGAGCGGGGGGCCGGGCGCGTCGGCGCGCCCGGCCCCCCGCGTCGGGAACGTACCGAACATCGCCCCTTCATCACTTGAACTCCCATGCCCCACACGGACTTTCTCGGCTGCATCTCTTGACGACTGGAGTACCCGAGAGGACATTGTCCGCGCAGCCATTGTCTGAGAGCGCTCTCAGAACCCCCCTCGGGCGCTCCCGGACAGGCATCCGCGTACCCCCACTCCGTACCGAGAGGCACCCCATGAGCGAAACCTCCGGCACACCCGGCAGACGCCGGACCTTCCGACGGGCTCTCGTCGCCGGCCTCAGCACGCTGGGCCTCGCGGCGCTGGTCGCCACGGCCGTGACGCCGTCCGCGACCGCTGCCGCGCCGCCGCCCCCGTCGGGCTGGACGCAGGTCTTCGTCGACGACTTCGAAGGCGCCGCGGGCTCCGGCGTCAACACGGCCAACTGGCAGTATGCGACCGGTACTTCGTATCCGGGCGGCCCCGCCAACTGGGGCACCGGCGAGATCGAGACGATGACCTCCAGCACCAACAACGTCGCCCTCGACGGCAGCGGCAACCTCCGCATCACCCCGCGCCGCGACGCCGCCGGCAACTGGACCTCCGGCCGTATCGAGACCAACCGCACCGACTTCCAGCCCCCGGCCGGCGGCAGACTCCGGGTCGAGGCCCGCATCCAGATGCCGAACGTCACCGGCGCCGCCGCCCGCGGCTACTGGCCCGCCTTCTGGATGCTGGGCGCACCCTTCCGCGGCAACTACTGGAACTGGCCGGGCGTCGGCGAGCTGGACATCCTGGAGAACGTCCAGGGCCTCAACACCGTCTGGGCGACCATGCACTGCGGCACCTCACCCGGCGGCCCCTGCAACGAGACCACCGGTCTTGGCGGTTCCACCACCTGCCCCGGCGCCAGCTGCCAGTCCGGCTTCCACACATATCGCATGGAGTGGGACCGCTCGACGAGCGTCGAGGAGATCCGTTTCTACGTCGACGGCACCAACTACCACACCGTGCGCGAGAACCAGGTCGACGCGACGACGTGGGCGAACGCCACGGAGCACGGTTTCTTCATCATCCTGAACGTGGCGATGGGCGGCGGCTTCGTGGACGCCTTCGGCGGCGGGCCGGACGCCGCCACGGTGCCGGGCCACTCGATGGTCGTCGACTACGTCCAGGTACTGTCGGCCGGTGGGAGCGGTACCACGCCGCCCCCGACCGGCAACCGGGACGCCTACAGCGCCATCCAGGCCGAGTCCCACGACGGCCAGTCCGGCACGATGACCGAGTCGACCTCCGACACGGGCGGCGGCCAGAACATCGGAGCGCTGGCCAACGGCGACTGGGCGCTCTACCGGGGCGTCACCTTCGGCTCCACGGCGGCCACACAGTTCAACGCCCGGGTCGCGAGCGGTGCGGGCTCCGGCGTGAGCGGCCTGGTCGAGGTGCGCCTGGACAGCCGCAGCAGCGCGCCCATCGGGAGTTTCGCCATCGGCAACACCGGCGGCTGGCAGTCATGGCGAACGGTCCCGGCGAACATCAGCTCCGTCACGGGCACGCACGACGTGTATCTGACCTTCACCAGCGGTCAGCCGGCGGACTTCGTGAACGTGAACTGGTTCAACTTCGGGCGCTGAGCGGCTGCTTGCGACAGACGGGGCGCCACGCGTGCGTGGCGCCCCGTTCTCGGCTGCTCAGCGCAGCTCCGCCCGGAACACCGCCGGTGTCATGTCCGTGTGCTGGTGGAAGAACTTGGAGAAGTTCGCCGCGTCGGGGAAGCCGACCGCCGCGCCGACGCGGCCGATGGGCAGGTCGGTGTGGGCGAGGAGGCGTTTGGCCTCCAGGATCACCCGCTTGTCGATGAAGGCCTTCGGTGTCTCGCCGGTGGCGGCGCGGACCGCGCGGACGAGGGTGCGGCGGGAGTAGCCGAGGGCGTCGGCGTAGGCGCTGACGCTGTGGTTGGTGGCGAAGCCCTGCTCGACCGCGTCGCGGAAGAGGGTGAAGGTGGTGTCCGCCTGCTGCCGGGCCGCCTCCGCGGAGCTGGCCGCGAGGTGCGCGAGGCGCAGCAGGAACGCGGTCAGGGTGTGGCGCAGGACGGCGGTGTGCAGGCTGAGCGGGAGGGTCTCGGTGTCCTCGTACTCGCGTTGCAGCTGGTCGAGGGCCGCACGCAGGGCGGCGAGCCGGGCCTCGTCGGGGTGCAGCAGGGGCGGCAGGTCGTAGCGGTACAGGCCGGTGGCCTCGACGGTGGCGCGCGGCAGGAAGCCGGGTTGCATGGCCAGGACGATTCCGCGGTACTCGCTCATGTCCGTGAAGCGGTGCACCTGTCCCGGGCGGATCCACAGCACGTCGCCGGCCGTCGCCTCGTACTCGGCGAAGTCGATCATGTGGCGTACGGGTCCGCCGCTGAAGATCATCACGATGTGGAAGTCGATGCGGTGGATGCGCTCCAGCGGCGCCTCGGCGTGCCAGGTACGGCCCTCGCCCATCGGGCCGACCTGTACGCCCACACCGGAGACGCTCCGCTCCACCGGGAAGGGGAACGTTCTGATCCCGCCGTCGTCTCCGTCTTGGATGGTTATGCCTGCCATGTCCTGCTCGCGCCGCCTTGGTCTCGCGCCGTACCGGTCTCCGTGTCCCACTTTCACCACAGGCTGGCACACCCGGACCTTCCAGCGAAAAAGTCAGACTTTTAAAGTCGAACGCGTCCGACCAGCTGAAACGCTGGCTCCGATAACCTTTTGAAGAGGACTGCCTACAGATGAGCACGCAGACACCCGACAGTTTCGAGTGGACCGACCTCGACCGGCGTGCCGTCGACACCGCCCGTCTGCTGGCGGCGGATGCCGTCCAGCAGGTCGGGAACGGCCATCCCGGCACCGCGATGAGCCTCGCCCCGGCGGCGTACACGATCTTTCACAAGGTGATGCGACACGACCCCGCCGACCCGGAGTGGGCGGGCCGTGACCGCTTCGTCCTCTCCCCCGGCCACACCTCGCTCACCCTCTACACGCAGCTCTTCCTCGCCGGGTACGAGCTGGAGCTCGACGACCTGAAGGCGTTCCGCACGCACGGGTCGAAGACCCCCGGTCACCCCGAGTACGGGCACACCGCGGGCGTGGAGACGACCACCGGCCCGCTCGGCCAGGGCGTCGCCAACGCCGTCGGCATGGCGATGGCCGCCCGCTACGAGCGCGGCCTGTTCGACCCCGACACGCCGGCCGGTGAGTCGCCGTTCGACCACACCATCTGGGCGATCGTCTCCGACGGGGACCTGGAGGAGGGCGTCTCCGCCGAGGCCTCGTCCCTGGCCGGCCACCAGAAGCTCGGCAACCTCGTCTTCCTCTACGACGACAACCACATCTCCATCGAGGGCGACACTGCCACCGCCTTCTCCGAGGACGTGCTGAAGCGGTACGAGGCCTACGGCTGGCACACGCAGCGTGTCGAGCCCGCCGAGAGCGGCGACATCGACGTGGCCGCGCTGTACACGGCGCTCAGGACGGCGCAGGCCGAGACCGAGCGCCCCTCCATCATCGCGATGCGCACGATCATCGCCTGGCCGGCGCCGAACGCCCAGAACACCGAGGCCTCGCACGGCTCCGCCCTCGGCGAGGACGAGGTCGCGGCCACCAAGCGCGTGCTGGGCTTCGACCCGGCGAAGACCTTCGAGGTCACCGACGAGGTCCTCGCCCACACGCGTCAGGCGCTCGACCGGGGCGCCGACGCCCACGCCGCCTGGGACAAGCGGATCGCCGCATGGCGGGACGCCGACCCTGAGCGCGCCGCCGAGTTCGACCGGATCAGCAAGGGCGAGCTGCCCACCGGCTGGGAGGAGAAGGTCCCGGTCTTCGAGGCGGGCAAGGCGGTCGCCACCCGTGCCGCGTCCGGCAAGGTGCTCCAGACGCTCGGCGCCGTGATCCCCGAGCTGTGGGGCGGCTCCGCCGACCTGGCCGGCTCGAACAACACCACCATCGACAAGACCTCGTCCTTCCTGCCGAAGGGCAATCCGCTGCCGGAGGCCGACCCGTACGGCCGTACGATCCACTTCGGCATCCGCGAGTTCTCGATGGCCGCGGAGATGAACGGCATCGCGCTGCACGGCAACACCCGTATCTACGGCGGCACGTTCCTGGTGTTTTCCGACTACATGCGCAACGCGGTGCGCATGTCCGCGCTGATGCAGCTTCCGGTGACGTACGTGTGGACGCACGACTCCATCGGCCTCGGCGAGGACGGCCCCACCCACCAGCCCGTCGAGCACCTGGCCGCCCTGCGCGCCATTCCGGGCCTGAACATCGTGCGCCCGGCGGACGCCAACGAGACGGCGATCGCCTGGGCCGAGATCCTCAAGCGGCACGCCACCCACCCCGCACCGCACGGCCTCGCGCTCACCCGGCAGGGCGTACCGACGTACGAGCCGAACGAGGACGCGGCGCGCGGCGGTTACGTGCTGTTCGAGTCCTCGACCGGAACTCCGGACGTGATCCTGATCGCCACCGGCTCCGAGGTGCAGCTCGCCGTTGCCGCGCGGGAGCAGTTGGAGGCCGAGGGGATCGGCGCGCGGGTGGTGTCGATGCCGTCCGTGGAGTGGTTCGAGGAGCAGCCCCGCGAGTACCGCGAGAGTGTCCTTCCGCCGTCCGTGAAGGCGCGTGTCGCTGTCGAGGCGGGGGTGGGTCTGACGTGGTACCGCTTCGTAGGTGACGCAGGACGCATCGTCTCCCTCGAACACTTCGGCGCCTCCGCCGACGCGAAGACCCTGTTCACCGAGTTCGGCTTCACCGCCGAGAACGTCGCCGCAGCCGCCAGGGAATCGCTGGCTGCCGCGCGTGGTTGATCCGATCGCCAGAAAGAAGATGATCACTGTGACCGAAGCATCCGCCACCGCGGGAGCCCTCAAGCGCCTCTCCGACGAGGGCGTGTCGATCTGGCTGGACGACCTGTCGCGCAGGCGCATCACGTCCGGCAACCTCGCCGAACTCATCGACACCCAGCACGTCGTGGGCGTCACCACCAACCCGTCCATCTTCCAGGCCGCCATCGGCTCCGGTGAGGGCTACGAGGAGCAGCTCACCGACCTCGCCGTGCGCGGCGTCACCGTCGACGAGGCCGTCCGCATGATGACCACCGCCGACGTCCGCGCCGCCGCCGACATCCTGCGGCCGGTGTACGACGCGACCGGCGGCCGGGACGGCCGGGTCTCCATCGAGGTCGACCCGCGCCTCGCCCACCACACGGCGGCCACCATCGCCGAGGCCCGCCAGCTCGCCTGGCTGGTCGACCGCCCCAACGTCATGATCAAGATCCCGGCGACCAAGGCGGGCCTCCCGGCGATCACCGAGGTCATCGGCGCCGGCATCAGCGTCAACGTCACGCTGATCTTCTCGCTGGAGCGCTACCGCGAGGTCATGGACGCCTACCTGGCCGGCCTGGAGAAGGCGCAGGCGGCGGGCCTGGACCTGTCCGCCATCCACTCCGTGGCGTCCTTCTTCGTCTCCCGGGTCGACAGCGAGATCGACAAGCGCCTGACGCTGCTGGGCACGGACGAGGCCCTCGCGCTCAAGGGCCGGGCGGCGCTCGCCAACGCGCGGCTGGCCTACGAGGCGTACGAGGAGGTGTTCGCCGGTGAGCGCTGGCTCGCCCTGACCGGCTCCCGCGCCAACAAGCAGCGCCCGCTGTGGGCCTCGACCGGCGTGAAGGACCCCGCGTACAAGGACACCCTGTACGTCGAGGACCTGGTCGCCCCCGGCACGGTCAACACGATGCCGGAAGCCACGCTGAACGCCACCGCCGGCCACGGGAACATCCACGGCGACACGGTGACCGGCGGCTACGCGCAGGCCCGCGCCGACCTCGCCGCCGTCGAGCGGCTCGGCATCTCCTACGACGAGGTCGTCCAGCAGCTGGAGGACGAGGGCGTCGCCAAGTTCGAGGTGGCCTGGCAGGACCTGCTGGACGCCGTCGCGAAGTCACTGACCGGCAAGGGGGTTGACGGGGAATGACCAAGAAGCGTTCCGAAACGACGGCTGCGAAGACCCAGGTGACCGAGGTGACCGCGCCTCAGGAGCCCGAGGCGTCCCCGCAGGGGACCATCGCCGCCTCCGCCGACTGGTCGAACCCCCTCCGCGACCCCCGGGACCGCCGCCTCCCCCGGATCGCCGGCCCGTCCGGCCTCGTCATCTTCGGCGTCACCGGCGACCTGTCCCGCAAGAAGCTGATGCCGGCCGTCTACGACCTGGCGAACCGCGGCCTGCTGCCGCCGGGCTTCTCGCTCGTCGGGTTCGCCCGCCGGGACTGGGAGGACCAGGACTTCGCGCAGGTGGTGCACGACGCGGTGCGCGAGTACGCCCGTACGGAGTTCCGTGAGGAGGTCTGGCAGCAGCTGGCCGAGGGCATGCGGTTCGTCCCGGGCGACTTCGACGACGACGACGCGTTCAAGCAACTGCGCAGCTCCATCGAGGAGTTGGATGCCTCCCGAGGCACCAGCGGCAACTACGCCTTCTACCTCTCCGTGCCGCCGAAGTTCTTCCCGAAGGTCGTCCAGCAGCTGAAGAAGCACGGGCTGGCGGGCGCGCCCGAGGGCTCCTGGCGCCGCGCGGTCATCGAGAAGCCGTTCGGCCACGACCTGAGGTCGGCCGAGGAGCTGAACAGGATCGTGCACGACGTGTTCGAGCCGGACCAGGTGTTCCGTATCGACCACTACCTCGGCAAGGAGACGGTCCAGAACATCCTGGCGCTCCGCTTCGCCAACCAGATGTTCGAGCCGATCTGGAACCGCAGTTACGTCGACCATGTGCAGATCACGATGGCCGAGGACATCGGCATCGGCGGCCGCGCCGGCTACTACGACGGCATCGGCTCGGCCCGTGACGTCATCCAGAACCACCTGCTCCAGCTGATGGCACTCACCGCGATGGAGGAGCCCGCCTCCTTCGACGCCGCCTCGCTGCTGATGGAGAAGCTGAAGGTGCTGAAGGCGGTGAAGCTGCCGGGGGACCTCGGCAAGCACACCGTGCGCGCCCAGTACGCGGCCGCCTGGCAGGGCGGCGAGAAGGTGCGCGGCTACCTCGAGGAGGACGGTATCGACCCGGCCTCCACGACCGACACGTACGCCGCGATCAAGCTGAACGTCGACAACCGCCGCTGGGCGGGCGTCCCGTTCTACCTGCGCACCGGCAAGCGGCTCGGCCGCCGGGTGACGGAGATCGCGGTGGTCTTCCAGCGCGCCCCGCACTCCCCCTTCGACTCCACGGCCACCGAGGAGCTGGGCCAGAACGCCGTCGTCATCCGGGTCCAGCCGGACGAGGGCATGACGGTCCGGTTCGGTTCGAAGGTGCCGGGCACGTCGATGGAGATCCGGGACGTGACGATGGACTTCGCCTACGGCGAGTCGTTCACGGAGTCCAGCCCCGAGGCGTACGAGCGGCTCATCCTGGACGTCCTCCTGGGGGATGCCAACTTGTTCCCCCGCCATCAGGAAGTGGAAGAGTCCTGGAGGATCCTCGACCCGATCGAGGAGTACTGGGCGACGCACGGCAGGCCGGCGCGGTACACGTCGGGCAGCTGGGGCCCCGAGGAAGCCGACGAGATGCTCGCACGAGACGGACGGAGCTGGCGCAGGCCATGAAGATCGACCTGACCGACACCACGGCAAGCAAGATCAACAAGGCGCTGGTGCAGGGTCGCCGCGCCATCGGTACACCCGCGGTGGGCATGGTCCTGACGATGGTCATCGTCACGGACGAGGAGAACGCCTACGACGCGATCAAGGCGGCCGAGGAGGCCTCGCACGAGCACCCCTCGCGCACCCTGGTCGTCATCAAGCGGCACGCCCGCACCCCCCGGGACCGCACCCAGTCCCGCCTCGACGCCGAGGTCCGGGTGGGCGCCGACGCCGGAACCGGCGAGACGGTCGTCCTGCGGACCTACGGCGAGGTGTCCGACCACGCCGACTCCGTCGTGCTGCCGCTGCTGCTGCCCGACGCGCCGGTCGTCGTGTGGTGGCCGGTGGATGCGCCCAAGGTGCCCGCCAAGGACCCGCTGGGAGCACTCGCCCAGCGCCGGATCACCGACATGTACGCCGTCGAGACGCCGCTGGCCGCGCTGGAGGCCCGCCTCCACTCGTACGCGCCCGGTGACACCGATCTCGCGTGGACCCGGCTCACGCCCTGGCGTTCGATGCTGGCCGCCGCTCTGGACCAGGCCAAGCTGCGGATCACCTCGGCGGCCGTGGAGAGCGAGGCGGACAACCCCAGCGCCGAGCTGTTGGCCCGCTGGCTGGAGGCCCGGCTGCACGTCCGGGTCGACCGTGTGGAGACCGCGGGTCCGGTCGTCACCGGCGTCCGGCTGGGCACCGAGACCGGCGAGATCGTCATCGACCGGCCCGAGGGCCCGCTGGCCACGCTCACCCTGCCGGGCCAGCCGTCGCGCACGCTCGCGCTCAAGGTGCGCCCCACCTCCGAACTCATCGCCGAGGAGCTGCGGCGCCTCGACGCCGACGAGATGTACGCCGTCGCCCTGCGGGGCGAGGGCACCAAGGAGAGCCCCGCTCATGTCTGACCAGCCCCTGCTGACACGGCGGCCCGAGTGGGCCGCCCTGGAGGACCACCGCGCGGACGCGCTGCAACGCCCGCGGCTGCGTGAGCTGTTCGCGGCGGACCCCGGGCGCGCGGAGCGGTACGTCGTGCGCGTCGGCGACCTGCGCATCGACTACTCCAAGCACCTCATCACCGACGAGACGCTCGCCCTGCTCCAGGAACTCGCCACCGCCACCGATGTGTTCGGGCTGCGCGACGCCATGTTCCGCGGTGAGCGGATCAACATCACCGAGGACCGCGCCGTGCTCCACACCGCGCTGCGCGCCCCACGGGACGCGGTGATCGAGGTCGATGGCGAGAACGTGGTCCCCCAGGTCCACGCGGTGCTCGACAAGATGAGCGCCTTCGCCGACCGGGTCCGCTCCGGGAAGTGGACCGGTCACACCGGCAGGCGGATCAGGAACGTCGTCAACATCGGCATCGGCGGCTCGGACCTGGGCCCGGCGATGGCGTACGAGGCGCTGCGCGCGTACACCGACCGCTCGCTGACGTTCCGGTTCGTGTCGAACGTGGACGGCGCCGACCTGCACGAGGCCGTGCGGGACCTGGACCCGGCCGAGACGCTGTTCATCGTCGCGTCCAAGACGTTCACCACGATCGAGACGATCACCAACGCGACCTCCGCCCGCTCCTGGCTGCTGGCCGGGCTCGGCGGCGAGGAGAAGGCGGTCGCCAAGCACTTCGTCGCCCTGTCCACGAACGCGGGGAAGGTCACCGAGTTCGGCATCGACCCGGACAACATGTTCGAGTTCTGGGACTGGGTCGGCGGCCGCTACTCGTACGACTCGGCGATCGGCCTGTCCCTGATGATCGCGATCGGCCCGGAACGCTTCCGGGAGATGCTCGACGGGTTCAGGATCGTCGACGAGCACTTCCGCAGCGCGCCCGCCGAGGCCAACGCCCCACTGATCCTGGGCCTGCTGGGCATCTGGTACGGCAACTTCTTCGAGGCCCAGTCGCACGCGGTGCTGCCGTACAGCCACTACCTGTCCAAGTTCACGGCCTACCTGCAGCAGCTCGACATGGAGTCCAACGGCAAGTCGGTGGACCGCGACGGCCGCACCGTGGGCTGGGAGACCGGCCCGGTGGTGTGGGGCACGCCCGGCACCAACGGGCAGCACGCCTACTACCAGTTGATCCACCAGGGGACGAAGCTCATCCCGGCCGATCTGATCGGGTTCGCCCGGCCGGTCGCCGAGCTGAGCGACGAACTCAAGGCGCAGCACGACCTGTTGATGGCGAACCTGTTCGCGCAGGGACAGGCGCTCGCCTTCGGCAAGACCGCCGAGGAGGTGCGCGCGGAGGGCGTGCCCGAGGAGCAGGTGCCGCACCGCACCTTCAAGGGCAACCACCCGACCACCACGATCCTGGCCGCGGAGCTCACCCCGTCGGTCCTCGGCCAGCTGGTCGCGCTGTACGAGCACAAGGTGTTCGTGCAGGGCGCGATCTGGAACATCAACTCCTTCGACCAGTGGGGCGTCGAACTCGGCAAGGTCCTCGCCAAGCGCATCGAGCCCGCCCTCACCGAGGGCGCCGAGGTCCCCGGTCTCGACCCGTCCACGGCCGCGCTGGTGGCCGCCTACCGCGAACTCAGGGAAGTGAGCTGACATGCAGATCGGTCTTGTTGGTCTCGGCAAGATGGGCGGCAACATGCGCGATCGCCTGCGCAACGCCGGCCACGAGGTCGTCGGCTACGACACCAATCCCGAGCTCTCCGACGTGAAGAACCTGGTCGAACTCGCCGACCGGCTCCAGGCGCCGCGCGTGGTCTGGGTCATGGTCCCGGCCGGCGCCGTCACCCAGGGTGTCATCGACCAGCTGGCGAGCGTGCTCAAGCCCGGCGACACCGTCATCGACGGCGGCAACTCCCGCTGGACGGACGACGAGAAGCACGCCGAGGAACTCGGCAAGCGCGGCATCGGCTTCGTCGACGCGGGGGTCTCGGGCGGTGTGTGGGGCCTGGAGAACGGCTACGCGCTCATGGTCGGCGGAGAAAAGGAGCACGTCGACCGCCTGAAGCCGATCTTCGACGCGCTCAAGCCGGAGGGCCCGTACGGGTACGTCCACGCGGGCAAGGTGGGCGCGGGCCACTTCGCGAAGATGGTCCACAACGGCATCGAGTACGCCATGATGCAGGCGTATGCGGAGGGCTGGGAGCTCCTGGAGAAGGTCGACTCCGTGACCGACGTCCGGGAGGTCTTCCGCTCCTGGCAGCAGGGCACCGTCATCCGCTCCTGGCTCCTCGACCTCGCCGTCAACGCCCTCGACGAGGACGAGCACCTGCACAAGCTGCGCGGGTACGCCGAGGACTCCGGCGAGGGCCGGTGGACGGTGGAGGCGGCGATCGACAACGCCGTGCCGCTGCCCGCGATCACGGCGTCGCTGTTCGCGCGGTTCGCCTCCCGGCAGGACGACTCCCCGCAGATGAAGATGATCGCCGCGCTGCGCAACCAGTTCGGCGGGCACGCCGTCGAGTCGAAGGAGTAGCCGGCCGTGGGGGATCTCCTGCTGGTCCGCCACGGGGAGACGGAGTGGAGCGTGTCGGGACAGCACACCAGCTGGACCGACCTGCCCCTCACCGGGCACGGCGAGGAACAGGCCAAGTCCCTCGCTCCACTCCTCTCCGGCCGGACCTTCGCGCTCGCGCTCACCAGCCCGCTGACCCGCGCGATACGCACCGCCGAACTGGCGGGCCTGACCGGGGCCGTACCCGACCCGGACCTGCACGAGTGGGACTACGGCGGCTACGAGGGGGTCACCACCCGCGAGATCCACCGCACCCGTCCCGACTGGTACCTGTGGACGGACGGCGTGCCGCCCGGCCCCCAGGGGCATCCCGGCGAGTCCCCGGCCGAGGCGGGCGCCCGTGCGGACCGTGTCCTGTCCCGGGTCGGCGACGCGCTCGCCGAGGGCGACGTGGTCCTCGTGGCCCACGCCCACTTCCTGCGCGTCCTGGCGGCCCGCCGGCTCGGGCTGCCGCCCGGGGACGGGCGGCTGTTCCAGCTGGCGACGGGGACGGTGAGCCGGCTGTCGACGGAGCACGGGCGGCCGGTCGTCGCGGAGTGGAACGTACGGCCGTAAAGACGCCGTTGACACGCGTGGTTCGGTCGGGTCAGAGTCGCCGGCGATGGAGATCGACGATCTGACGCCGGCCGAACTGCGCGTGTGGCGGGCGTTCGCGACGGGTGAGACCGTGGACTTCCGCGGCGCAGAGGACGAAGACGCAGCTCGCGGTGGGGACTGGAGGCCCGAACGGACCATCCGGGCGGCCGTGTTGCAGTCTCTTCTGCTCAACGGCCCGGAGGAACAGGGGAAGATAGCTGCCCTCAAGGTGGCGGGGGCACGGATCACCGGCGAACTCGACGTGCGGTACGGGACGGTCGACAGGTACGTGCGGCTGGCCCAGTGCTACTTCGACGAGGTCCCTCAGCTGTACGGCTGCCAGTTCCGCCAGCTCAATCTGAGCGGCTCGGCGCTGCCCGGGCTGGCCGCCGCCACCGTACGGGTGGACGGGGTGCTGCGGATGACGGGCTGCCGGTTCCGGGGACCGGTGGGGCTGGGCGGGGCGCAGATCTCCAGGGCGATCTTCGTTGACCGGGCGGAGTTCAGCGCGCCGGACGCCTCGGAGGCGGTGCTGCGGCTCCACTACGCCGAGATCGGGGACGAGCTGATGGCGGCCGGGGTGCGGGCACACGGCGAGGTGCGCCTCAACGGCGCCCACGTCAGCGGATCGGTCATCCTGAACGACGCCCAGCTCAGTCACCCCGGCCGAGCCGCCCTCGACGCACAGACCCTCGTCGTGGAGGGCAACGTCCACATGCGGCGCGTGGACGCGGTCGGCTGGATCGGCCTGAGCGGCGCCCGGATCGCGGGCCGCCTCGACCTGTCGGAAGCACGCCTGTCGAACCCCGGCGACGCGGCGCTACGGGCGAGCGGCTGCACCATCGGGGAGCTCTGGCTGCGCAAGAGCCCTCCCATGGAGGACAGGCTCAATCTGCGCCGCTCCCAGATAGACGTCCTGTTCCTGGAACCGGACGTGGTACCGCGCGAGGTCCACCTCAGCAGCCTCACCTACACCACCCTCACGCCCCACGAACCGGCCGAGCGGCGCCTGCCGATGCTGGAGCGGGACCGCGAGGGCTATGTCCCCTACGCTTACGAGCAGTTGACCGCCGCCTACCACCGCGGCGGCGACGACCACGCCGCCCGGCTCGTCCAGCTCGCCAAGCAGCGCCGCCACCGCTCCACGCTCGCCTGGTACGGCCGCCTGTGGGGACACGTCCAGGACGCCACGGTCGGCTACGGCTTCCGCCCCTTGCGTGCCTTCGGCTGGCTGCTGTCCCTGCTCGCCGTCGGCTCGATCGCGTACGCCCTGCATCACCCGCCCCCGCTGAAGGCGTCCGAGGCCCCGCCCTTCAACCCGGTGTTCTACACGCTCGACCTGCTCCTGCCGGTGATCTCCTTCGGGCAGGAGAGTGCCTTCGCCCCGAAGGGCGGGTACCAGTGGCTGTCCTACGTCCTCATCATCACCGGCTGGATCCTCGCCACGACCGTCGTCACTGGCGTGACCAGGACCGTCAGCCGCCAGTGAGTCACGTCACCGCGTGCTGCGCGGCCAACCGCACCGGCGCGTTCTGGGCGCCGTAACCGCGGTAGCCGCCGTCCCTCTGGACCAGTTCGAAGAAGATGCGCCCGACGGTCTGCGTATAGCAGTGGCGGAACTCGCCCTCCGCGTCCCGGTCGTAGAGGATCCCGAGCTCGCGGTACGTCTTCAGCTCCTCACCGGTGAGGTCGTAGCGGGCCGCGAGGTCGTCGTGGTAATTCGCGGGGACGGGCAGCAGGCGGCCGCCTGCCTCACGGAAACGGCAGGCAGCCGCGACCACGTCATCCGTGGCCAGGGCGATGTGCTGGGCGCGGACGGTGTCGTCGGTGGGCGCGGCGCCGACGGTCAGGGCGATGCGGACACTGCCGTCGGCGTTGGTGACGGCGCGGCTGCGCAGCAGGCCGTAGGGGTCGGCGACGTCGACGCTCTCCTGGGCGTGCAGTCCGAGGACGCTGCGGTGGAAGAGGGTCGCCTCGTCGAAGTGGTGCCAGGGCTGGGTGAGGGCGAGGTGGTCGATGCGGTGGACGTCGGTGGCGGCGGGGTGTGGGCGAGGTGCTCGAAGTCTGCGCGCCAGCGGTCGGCGCCGCAGAAGAAGAGTTCCGTGCCGTCGGGGGCGGCGACGGCATCCAGCGGGGCGTCCTCAGGGCGCGGCGGCGGGGCAGCACGGGGGCGAGGAGCGCCTCGGCGCGGTCGGCCGCGGCTGCCGGGTCCGGTGACTGAAGGCCGATGGCGGCGAGTTGGGTACCGCCACGGGGTACGGCCGGTCCCGTGTTGACCAGGATGCGGGCCTCGCCCTGCTGCCACAGGTCGACCGGCTTGGTGCGGTGCCGTGCGGTGCGGGCGAAGCCGAGGGCAGTGAGCAGGGCGGAGACGGGTGCGGTGTCGGGGGTGACCAGTTCGGCGAAGGCGACCCCGGTGGGGACGACGGGTCGGGGCAGGGCCGCGGCACCGACGGCTTCCTGGAGCACCAGCAGCGAGCGGTGGGCGTCCACGGCGGTCGGGCCGGCCTCGGCCTGCCGGAAGACGTCGTTGAAGACCTCGAGGGAGAGCGGTCCGGTGTAACCGGTGCGCAGGACGTGCTGGACGAGACCGGCGACGTCGAAGCCGCCCTGGCCGGGGAAGCAGCGGTAGTGGCGGCTCCACTGCAGGACGTCCATGGCGAGCAGCGGGGCGTCGGCGAGCTGGAGGAAGAAGATCTTCTCGCCGGGAATGTCCTCGATGCCCTTGACGTCGGAGCCGCGGGAGAGGATGTGGAAGCTGTCGAGGCAGGTGCCGAGCGCGGGATGGCCGGCCGCGTCGACGATGCGCCAGGCGTGGTCGTAGGTGTTGACATGGCGGCCCCAGGCGAGCGCCTCGTAGGCGACGCGGATACCGAAGTCCTGGGCGAGATCGGCGAGTCGGTGCAGCTGCTCGGCGGCGAGCGGGTCGTCGTCCACGGCGAGCGGGGAGACACTGGAGCAGACGAGAACGGTGTCGGCGCCGAGCCTGCGCATCAGCTCGAACTTGTGCCGGGCCCGGCGCAGGTTGCGGGCGAACTCGTCGGCGGGGACGGCCTCGATGTCGCGCATCGGCTGGTACAGGTCGATGCGCAGACCGAGGTCCGCGCAGCGGGCGCGGATCTCCTCGGGGGTGAGGGGGCTGGCGAGCAGGTCGTTCTCGAAGATCTCGACACCGTCGAAACCGGCCCGGGAGGCGGCCGTGAGCTTCTCGGTGAGGGATCCGCTGAGGGAGACGGTGGCAATGGACGTACGCATGGACCTGCTCCTTCAAGATTCCGTACTGCGGCGCCCCTGAGGGCGCGGGGAACTGCGCGACCAGCCACGAGCGGCCCGCCGGTGTCATACCGCCTTGCCCGCCGGGCTCTCCGCAACGCCGGCCATCTCCGCGATGTCCGCCAGCATGCGCACGCTGTCGGGCTCCCGGCCCGTGAACAGCCGGAACGCGTCCGCGGCCTGGAAGACGGCCATCCCGCCCCCGTCCAAAGCGGCGCAGCCGATCGCGCGGGCGGTGCGCAGCAGTTCGGTCTCCAGCGGGCGGTAGACCACCTCGGCGATCCACAGGCCGGGGTGCAGCAGGCCGGCGGAAGGCAGGCCGGGGTGGCGGCCATGCCGGTGGGGGTGGCGTGGACGATGCCGTCGGCGCGCTCGAGCAGGCCGGCCAGCTCCTCGGGGGCCGCCGTGACCGCCCGGCCGCTGCCGAAGTGCCGGTTCAGGGAGCCGGCGAGGGCGGCGGCCCGCTCGGGCAGTGCGTCGACGACGGTGACCTGTCCGGCGCCGAGGGTGAGCGTGGCGTGCGCGACGGCCGCACCCGCGCCGCCCGCGCCGAGCTGTACGACCCGCTCCATCGGGGCGTCGGGCAGTCCCCGGGCGAAGGAGGCCGCGAAGCCGGTGACGTCGGTGTTGTGGCCGACGGCGCGGCCGTCCTCGAAGACGACGGTGTTGACCGCGCCCAGCGCCTCGGCCTGCGGGGCGAGCGCGTCCAGGTGGTCGATGACGAGCTGCTTGCACGGGTGGGTGATGTTCAGCCCGTCGAAGCCGAGGTCGCGGGCGGCCCGCAGCAGTTCGCCGACCGCCCCGGGCGGCACGCCGAGGATGTCGATGTCGATCAGCCGGTACAGGTAGCGCAGGCCCTGCCGGTCGGCCTCCTGCTCGTGCAGGGCCGGACTGAGCGAGGGTCCGATACCGGAACCGATCAGTCCGACGAGATACGAGTCCTTGGCCACCGAGGACCTCCTGAACACCTGGAAAACAGTAATGTACGAACTAGTACGTTAGTCATAGCAGGCAGTCCTCGGACAGGGGAAGACTTCCGGACCGCCTTCCGACGGCGAGCTCTACAATCTCGGCACCTGCCCATCGCCCGAAGGAACCCGATGACCAGCGTCGACGAAACGGCACGACCAGGCGGGCGCATCCGTGACGCCGCCCGCACCAAGGCCGAGATCCTCGACGTCGCCACCCAGGAGTTCGCCCGGGCCGGCTACGACGGCGCCCGGGTCGACGAGATCGCCGCCCGCACCCGCACCACCAAGCGGATGATCTACTACTACTTCGGCGGCAAGGAGCAGCTCTTCACGGCCGTCCTGGAGCGGGCGTACGGCGTGATCCGCGAAGTCGAGCAGGAGCTGGACGTCGAGCACCTCGACCCGGTCGCAGCCATCCGGCGCCTGGTGGAGGTGACCTTCGACCACCACGAGGCACACCCCGACTTCATCCGCCTGGTCAGCATCGAGAACATCCACGGCGCCGAACACATCGCCGCCTCCGAGAAGCTCGGCAGGATCGGCTCTCCGGCGCTGGACGTGATCCGCCGCATCCTGGCGTCGGGACAGGAATCCGGCCTGTTCACGGCCGACGTCGACGCCGTCGACCTGCACGCGATGATCAGCTCGTTCTGCTTCTTCCGGGTGTCCAACCGGGCCACCTTCGGCGCCCTGTTCGGCCGCGACCTGGTCGACCCCGCACAGCGCGAGCACTACCGGACCATGCTCGGCGACATGGTGATCGCCTATCTGACGGCGGAGCGCGCGACCGACTGAACGCCGCACGGCACAACCCCTTGACAGCAGGGAAACGCGGACGCAACATCCCTACCCACCGGGACTAACTATCCAGTGGGTTAATTAGCCGAAGATCCGGCCCTTCTCCCCCGCCGCTCGTTCCCTCTACGTTCTCTGCGTTGGAGTTCCCTCAAAGGAGCCGCCGTGTCCGTCCCCGCCCCCTCCGCCCCGCCCGGGCAGCCGAAGAAGGCCGCGGCAGCGGCCTGGATCGGCAGCGCCCTGGAGTACTACGACTTCTTCATCTACGGCAGCGCGGCCGCCCTGATCTTCCCCGAGGTCTTCTTCGACGAGTCCGACCCGGCCACGGCCACCCTGCTGTCGCTGGCCACCTTCGGCGTCGCCTACGCCGCCCGCCCCATCGGCGCCCTCTTCCTCGGACACTTCGGCGACCGGGTGGGCCGTAAGAAGATCATGGTCTTCACGCTGATGCTGATGGGCATCTCCACGTTCCTCATCGGCTGTCTGCCCACGCGCGCCCAGGTGGGGACCCTCGCGCCCGTCCTGCTGGTCCTGTGCCGCGTGCTGCAGGGCATATCGGCGGCCGGCGAGCAGGCCAGCGCCAACTCCATGACGCTGGAACACGCGCCACCGAACCGGCGCGGCTTCTTCACCAGCTTCACCCTCAGCGGCACCCAGGGCGGCCAGCTGCTGGCCACCCTTGTCTTCATCCCCGTCGCCGCGCTCCCCGAGGAGCATCTGATGTCCTGGGGCTGGCGCGTGCCGTTCTGGCTGAGCGTCGCCGTCGCGGTCGTCGGCTACGTCATCCGCCGCAAGCTGGACGAGACCCCGGCGTTCGAGCAGCAGACCGCCACCGAGGGCGTCGCGAAACTGCCGCTGGCGGTACTGCTGCGCGAACACCGGGCGGACGTCCTCCGGGTGATCGCGGGCGCACTGATCGCCTCCGTCAGCACGATCTTCACGGTCTGGGCGCTGTCGTACGCCACCAGCGACTCGGTCGGCATGAGCCGCTCCTCCATGCTGTGGGTGGGCGCCCTCGCCAACGTCGTCGCGCTCGCCGCGATCCCGCTGTGGGCCACGCTGTCGGACCGTATCGGCCGCCGCCCGGTGTACCTGGTCGGCGCCGTCGGCAGCGCCATCACGATGTTCCTCTACCTCTGGGCGATCTCCACCGGCTCGTACCCGCTGACCCTGCTGCTGGGCATCGTCGCCTTCGGTGTCGTCTACAGCGCCGCGAACGGGGTGTGGCCCTCCTTCTACGGCGAGATGTTCTCCACCCGGGTACGCCTGTCCGGCATGGCGATCGGCACGCAGATCGGCTTCGCGGTCGCCGGTTTCGCGGTCACCTTCGCCGCGCAGATCGCCGGCCCCGACGGCGACGACTGGTCCTCCGTGGCCCTGTTCACCGCGGCCCTGTGCATCCCGCCGGTGATCGCCGCACTCTCCGCCCGCGAGACCCACAAGGTGCCCACGGAACACCTCGGCGTGCGAACTCCCCGCGAGGCCGCGCAGCCGGAGACGGTGACGGCCTGACCCACACGTCCGAGCCCCGGATGCCGTCAGGGCTCCGGGGCTCGGAGTTATGGGCGATCCCGGCGGGCGGCAAGCACCAGCAGCGCTCTTGACGTCCTTTGACTATCGTTGCCCGATCACATGAGCGGGCGAAGAGAGGCGGACGAGGACGTGGCGGGGGCCGGGTGGATACGGGTGCCGGTCGGGGACGACGCGGCGCGGTGGGCGACGCGGGGGCACAGCCACAAGGTGCTGCTCGTCGTGCACAACGTGACCTCGGCGACCCGGCTCCTCGACATCCTGCCCCTCTTCCACGACGACTTCCGGGTGCAGCTGCTGGCGACGAGCCCGGAGTCGTCGGCGTTCCGAGCGGGCCTCGCCGAGCTGCTGGCGGACACGGAGGTTCCCGTGCTGCCCTGGGAACAGGCGGTTGCCACTCCGGTCGACCTCGCGATCTCGGCGAGCTTCGGCGGTCAACTCCGAGCGCTTTCCGGCAACTTGACCGTGATGTCACATGGTGTCGGATACACTAAGAGGCTGGCGACACCCAACACCCAACACCCAACACCCAACACCCAACACCCAACACCCAACACCCGGCAGCGGGCGAGCGGGGGAAGCCGGGGCAGCGCCCGTCTTCGGGATGTCAAGGGAGTGGCTGCTCACCGAGGACGGAACGCCCGTCGCCGACACGCTCGTGCTTTCCCATCCCGAGCAGTACGAGCGCCTGCGCACCGTCTGCCCCGAGACCGCGTCCTCAGCCGTACTCGCCGGGGACCCCTGCTGGGATCGCATGCTGGCGGCCCGCACGTATCGCGACCGCTTCCGCCGGGCCCTCGAAGTGGGCCGGGGCCGACGTCTGATCGTCCTCACCTCCACCTGGAACCCCGAGTCGCTCTTCGGTGACGACGGAGATGACGTACTGCCGTCCCTCCTGCCACGTCTGACCTCGGAGTTGCCGACGGACGAGTACCGCCTCGCTGCCGTCCTGCACCCCAACATCTGGCACGGTCACGGCCCCGGCCAGATCCGCGCCTGGCTCCATCGCGCCCGGCGCGCCGGCCTGGCTCTGATCGACCCCCTGGAGGGCTGGCGGCAGGCCCTGATCGCCGCCGACGCGGTGATCGGCGACCACGGCTCGGTCACCTACTACGCCGCCGCCCTCGGTACACCGGTGCTCCTGGGCGCCGCCCCCCTCTCCGGTCTCGCCCCGGACGCCCCGGTCCACGAGTTCGTGCGCACCGCACCCCGTCTGGACCCCGCGCTCCCCCTCCGTCCCCAGCTGGAGACGCTGCTCGACCACCACCGGCCTCCGCCGGAACCGGCCGAGTTCACCAGCTCGGTGCCCGGCCAGTCGGCGACCCGGCTGCGCCGCCACTTCTACGACGTCATCGGCATCCCCGAACCCGACGGCCCCGCCCACCTCGAACCGCTCCCGCTGCCGCCGTACGAACCGTCGGTTCACACCGCGCCCCTCCTTGTGCTCACCCGGCTGCTGGGCTCCGGCGAGGTCGCCGTCACGCGGTACGCGGGCCCGATTGCGCCGGACGACGACACGGGCGAGGCCCACATCGCCGTCCACGAGGACACCTGGGAGACGGACCAACTGGACCTCGCCGACGTGGTGTTCCGGTACAGCGACGCCGACGATCCGCGTTTCGGCTCCCCCGCCCTGTGGACGGCGGAGGTCCTGGACCGGCATCCGCACTGCGCACTCGCGGCCTACGTCACCGGCCCGAGGTCCTGTGTGCTGCGCACGCGCGCGGGAGCACTGCTGCGTCTGGACTCCGACTCCGGCACGGACGCCGACCCGGCCGCGTACGCCTCCGCCTTCCATGCATGGCTCGCGGCCGGCAAGTCCCTGGACGAGCTGACCGCACAGGGGCTGATGGTCCGAACGGGTGAGACCGGGCACCGGGTCGCGGTCACTCCGGTGTGACGCACCGTTCCCGCAGCATCCGCAGACGGGCCACGTGATACTCGGCCTTTTCCGCGGAAAGGGCTGCGATCGCCTCCTCGATCAACGGCAGGGCTGCCACGAACTCACCGCTGTCCAGGCGGGTTTCGGCGAGGTCGGTGAGAGTGCGGGCGGTGTTGTAGGCCTCGCCGCTGTCCCGGAAGAAGCGCAGGGCGCCTTCCAGTCGCCGTACGGCCTCGTCACGGCGGCCCAGACCGCGCAGTGCTCGCCCTCGGTGCCGCTGCAGCAGGGCGCGGGCGCGCGGCAGGTCGGCGGCGCCCTCGTCGACGGGACCGATGCCGTCGAGGATGCCGTCCGCCTCCTCGAAGCAGGCGTACGCCTCCGCGAATCGCCACTGGCGCAGCCGTAACAGGCCCAGGAACTCCACGGCGGAGGCATGGCCGCGGACGTGTCCCGCGGCCTGCTCGTCCCGGGCGGCCGCGAGCGCCTCCGGCTCGGCCTCGTCCCAGTGGCGCAACTCGGTGAGGGCATGGGCGAGTTGGGCGTGCAGGGCACCGGCGGTCCGGGTGCCGGGGAAAAGCTCGTCGGCGGTGCGGGCACCGGTCCGCAGGGCGGGCAGCAGAACCTCGTGGTGTCCGGCCTTGAGCTGGAGCGGCCACAAGGCCTGGCAGAGCAGGACGAGCGTGTCCCTGTCCCCGAACTCGTCAGCCGCGCGTACGGCCTCCACGAGGTTGGGCGTCTCTGCGGCCAGGGCGGCAACGGCTGCACCCCTGTCCGGGTAGGAGACAGGCGAGTCCGCGTCGGGGACCCGCCAGCTCTCCGGGAGGGCCGCCCGCGCCGCGCCCACGGCCAGGTCCCGGTAGCCCTCGACGACTCGGGCCACGGCGGCGGAACAGACCGCGATGCCGTCGACGGCGGCGGCCGTGCGCTCGGCATGGGCGCGCACCGCGGGGCGGTAGCGGTAACGGCCGGTGTCGGTGCGTTCGAGGAGGAGCGCGTCGACGAGTGCCTCCAGGAGCGCGGGGACTTCGGCGAGGTCGAGGTCGGCGGCGCGTGCCGCGGCCGCGGCGTCGAGGGCGGGCCAGCCACGGAGGCCGGCGAGGCGGTACAGGCGGGCCGCCTGCGGGGTCAGCCGGCGGTACGAGTCCTCGGCGGCGGCACGGACCGGGTCGCTCTCGGGCACGGCGGGGCCTCCGGCTGCGGGGCGGGTCGGCGAGGCGGGTGCGGCGGCGCGCAGGGCGTAGGGGGAGCCCGCGCAGCGGTCGAGTACGGCGGGCAGGGTGGCTCGGGCGGCGGTGACCGCGGGTTTCCCGGCCAGCTCGGTGAGCAGCCGCACGGCGTCCCGCCGGGCCAGCGGACCGACCGCGATCGGCAGGGCGTCCAGGCCGATGAGCCGGTGCCGGGCGACGACGATCGTGAACACACCGGGCGCCGAGGTCAGCAGCGGCTGCACCTGCGCGGCGGTCCGGGCGTGGTCGAGCACGAGGAGCAGCCGCCGGTCGGCCACACAGCGCCGGAGGAGGTCGGCGCGGTCCTCGGCGGCCGGGGGTATCTCCTCGTCCGGCAGGCCCAGGCCGCGCAGCAGAGTGCGCAGGAGCGCCTCGGGGGTGCGGGCGCGCAGATCGGCGTACAACTGACCGTCGGGGAAGCGGGCGGTCTGCCGCCAGCCCCAGTGGACGGCCAGTGTGCTGGTGCCGATGCCTTCGGGGCCGTAGAGGAGAACGCGGCGGGGGCGTCCGTCGAAGGAGCGCTTCGCCTCCTTGTCGAGGAGTTTCAGGGCCTGTTGACGGTCCGTGAAGAAGCGTGGTGCGTCGGGAAGGCTCGGGCGCCCCGACGCGTTCGGGAGGCGGACGCTGCCCGCGAACGTGGACCAGGCGGCGGCCAGTTGAGGATCGTCGTGCAGTCGCTCGTGCACCAGGCGGGCCACGTCGTCCAGTTGACCGGGCGTGGTGGGCGCGGGCACCTCGCGTCCGGCGATACGGCGGACCAGACCGCCGGCCGACTCCCAGGCCCACCTGCCGGCTTCGTTCGCCATGCCGGCCCCGACGGCTCCGAGCACCGCGCCGATGGCCCCCACCGAGATCGGATCCACCATGCCGCGCATTCCCCCGTCCAGGTCTCGGTTGTGATCAACCCTAGCGGCATGTGACGGCGCATCAAGGCGCGTACCGGAGCACCCGCTTGAATCTGCCACCTGGCGAAATGAACTAGCCCCGCGGGGCGCCGTACGCCCTCTCCACCCTTAGCCTCACCACCAGTCGACGGTCGCGGATCATGGCGGCGCGGTAGTCGTCCCAGTCGGGGTGTTCGCCCTCGATGTCACGGTAGAGGCGGACGAGCTCCTCGACCGTTTCGTCGCACGGGTCTGCGGCCACCGGCGAGAGGTCGGCGGTGCCGTCGACGACCGTGTAGGCCCACCGGTCGGCGGTGGTCACGTGGTACGACGCCCGGGGGTCGCGGCGCAGGTTGCGGGTCTTGGCGCGGTCGTCGGTGACCGAGATCCGAATGGTCCGCTCCTCCGGGTAGTAGGCGTGCATGACGTTCGACAGCTGGGGGCGGCCGTCGCGCCGGAGGGTGACCAGCACCCCGCTGTGACCTTCGGAGAGCAGCTTCAGCAGTGCGTCCTCACTCATGACTCGGTAAACCGCCCGTACATGGCCTCACATTCCCCATGAGTAGACAGCGTCTACGGCGGGCTGGTAGACACTGTCTATGAGTGCACCCGAGAAGGACCTGCGGACCCGTCTGGTCGACATAGGCGTGGAACTGGTCGCCGATGAAGGTGTGCATGCGCTCACCCTGCGCGAGATCGCCCGCCGCGCCGGCGTCTCGCACGGCGCCCCTCGCCGCCACTTCCCCACCCACCTGGAACTGCTGTCCGCCATCGCGCGCCGCGGCTTCGCCGAGCTGGCCGACCGGACGACGACTGTGGCCGACGGGGACCCGCGTACGCAGCTCGAACAACTGACCCGGATCTACCTGGAGTTCGCCTTCGACAACCCCGGCATGTATGAGCTGATGTTCCGTCACGATCTGCTGGAGAGCGGCCACCTGGGCCTCCGGGACACCAGCCTGCCGCTGTTCGGTGTCCTGGTGGACCTGGTCGGCCGGGCCCGCCCCGACGTGGACGCGCGGGCCGTCGCGGGCGCGCTGTGGGCGCAGCTGCACGGCATCGCCCAGCTGTGGGGCTGGGGCAGCCTCCAACTCGCCACGGGCGCCGACGACTTCCTGCCCCTGCTGCACACCGCCCTCGACGCCCACCTCGGCCCCGGCGGCGAGCGGTGAACCGCCGGCTGACGCTGGCGAGCAGCGTGGCCGGGGCCGCGCTCGTCGCTCTCGACGGCACGGTGCTCACCATCGCGCAGCCCACCCTGCAGCGGGACCTCGGCGCGTCGTTCGCGCAGGTCCAGTGGACCAGCACCGGCTATCTGATCGCGGTGGCCGCCCTGCTGGTGTTCGCCGGGCGGCTCGGCGACCGGTACGGGCACCGGCGCCTGTTCGCTACGGGCATGGTCGGCTTCGGCGTCACCTCGGCCGCGATCGGCCTGGCGCCCGGCGTCGGCTGGGTGATCGGGCTGCGGATCGCGCAGGGAGTCTTCGGCGCCCTGCTCCAGCCGGCCACGCTCGGCATGCTGCGCGCCACCTACCCGCCCGACCGGCTGCGAACGCCCCTCGCGGTGCGCACCGGCGCCATCGGGCTGGCGGCCGCCGCGGGGCCGGTCGTGGGCGGGGCGCTGGTGGACTTGCTGGGCTGGCGCTCGGTGTTCTTCGTCAACGTCGTCCCCGCCCTGGTCTTCGGTGTGCTCGCCCTGACGGCGGGGAGGCCGGAACGCCGGACGGCCACCGTGCGGCTGGACCCGCCGGGTGCGCTGATGCTCGCGGTGAGCCTGGCCTGCCTGGTGCACGCCCTGATCGCACTGCCGGAGACCGGCCGGGCGGCCGTCGGCTGGATCGGAGCGGCGGTCGCCGGTGCGGCGTTCGTCCGGCATGAGCGCCGTACCGCCGCCCCGCTGGTGCCACCGGAGGTCGTCGGCTCGACGGGGGTCGCTGCGGCGCTCGGGGTGCTGGTGGCGGCGTCGGCGGCACTGCTCGGCACGCTGTTCGTGGGCACATATGTCCTGCAGGGCGTGCTTGGCCTCGACCCCTTGCGCAGCGCCCTGGTCAGTCTGCCGCTGGCGGTGCTGATGGTGGTGGCGGCACCGGTGTGCGCGGTGCTGCTGCGCCGGGCCGGCCCCCGGCGCACGACGGTGGCGGCGATGGCCGTCCTGACCGTCGGCATCCTGGTGCTCTCCGCGGCCTCGGCCACGCTCACGCTGTGCTGCGGTTTCGCCCTGCTCGGCGCAGGGTTCGGCACGGTGATGGTGGCGGCGACCCATGTCGTCGTACGCCGTGCCCCGGTCGAGTCGGCAGGCGTGGCGGGCGGTCTGCAGCAGACGGCGATGAACATCGGGCCGGTGCTGGGCGTGGCAGTGGCGGCCACGCTCCTGGGCACCGGCGGGACCGGCGTGGCCCTGGCCGTCCTCGCCGTCGTGGCCGCGGCCGGGGCCGTGGCGGCCCTGGTGCTGCCGGGCAGGGACGACGAGGAGTCCGCACGTCAGACGCATCGCGGCCGTCCGGCGGACCGTTTGCGGATTGCTGCGCGACGATGAGGTCTGAGGGCGCGTGGGCGGGGTATCCCGATCGCACTCGACGGACCCGGAGGCGAGCGATGGCACAGTTGCGGCAAGAGGTCGACCCGAGCGAGGCCGGGCTGGACGCGAAGGCGCTGGACCGCCTCGACCAGCACTTCGCCCACTACGTCGACGAGGGCCGGCTGCCCGGCTTCCTCGTCTGCGTGGCCCGCGGCGGCCGGGTCGCCCACCTCACGACGCACGGCCGCCGCGACATCGCCGCCGGACTCCCCGTCGAGCCCGACACGCTCTGGCGGATCTACTCCATGACCAAGCCGGTCACCGCGGTCGCCGCGCTGCTGCTGATGGAGGAGGGGCGGCTCTCGCTCGACGACCCGGTCGCCCGTCACCTCCCCGCCTTCGCCGACGCGCGGGTGTACGAGAGCGGCTCCGGCACAGACACCAGAACCCGCCCCGCCGCCGGGCCGATACTCGTCCGGCATCTGATGACCCACACCGCGGGCCTGACCTTCGGCTTCTACCACACCCACCCCGTCGACGCCCTCTACCGCGAGGCCGGTCTGGAGTCATCGGTGCCGCCGGGCGCGAACCTCGCCGAGACGATCGAGGTGTACGCGAGCCTGCCGCTGCAGTTCGAACCGGGCACGCAGTGGAACTACTCGGTGGCCAGCAACGTCCTCGGCCGGGTCATCGAGGTGGTCTCCGGGCAGCCGCTGGACGTGTTCTTCGCCGAGCGGATCTTCGGCCCGCTGGGGAT
This sequence comes from Streptomyces sp. F001, assembly GCF_004187715.1. Classification (GTDB taxonomy): domain Bacteria; phylum Actinomycetota; class Actinomycetes; order Streptomycetales; family Streptomycetaceae; genus Streptomyces; species Streptomyces flavusporus. The sequence goes on from NZ_QZWF01000006.1 coordinate 56,392, forward strand.
GCCGGACGCCGGATTCGAGGTCACCGGCGAACAGGCGGGCCGACTGGCCGAGTTGTACGGGGAGAAGGAGGACGGCACCGGAATCGAGCCGATCCCCGGACTGCCGCTGCACGGGCGGCCGCGGTTCCTGTCGGGCAGCGGCGGCATGGTGGCCGGCGCCTACGACGTGCACCGTTTCACGGAGCTGCTGCGCCGCCGCGGTGAGCTCGACGGCACCCGTCTCCTCACCCCCGAGACCGTGGACCTGATGACCGCCAACCACCTCCCCGGCGGTGCCGACCTGCGCGCCTTCGGCAGCCGCCCCGCCCATGACGAGCCCGGCAACGACGGGGTCGGCTTCGGCTTCGGCGTGTCCGTGGTGATCGACCCCGACCGGACGATCGCGCCCGCCGGGCTCGGCACGTACGGCTGGAGCGGCGTGGCGACCACGACGTTCTGGGTCGACCCGACCCGCGACCTGACCGTGCAGTTTCTGACGCAGGTGCGCCCGCGCACCTCGCACACGATGTTCCGGGACCTCAAGCAGCTGATCCACGACGCGGTGACGGACTGACCGTTTCAGCGCGTGAGCGGCCCCGGCGGGTCGCCCCGGCCCGGACGCCGGGGCGGTCTCCCGTCAGGACGCGTGCCGCGCCGGCTCAGGACCAGTGCGCCACCGCGTCCAGGTGCGGCAGATGATGGTCCAGTCGCTCCCGCTTCGTCCGCAGATACGTGATGTTGTTCTCGCACGGCGGGATCAGCAGCGGAACCTCCTCGGCGACCTGGATGCCGTGCCGCAGCAACGCCTCCCGCTTGCGCGGGTTGTTGGACATCAGGCGCACCGAACGCACCCCCAGGTCGCGCAGGATCTCGGCGGCGACACCGTAGTCGCGGGCGTCCACCGGCAGGCCGAGGGCGAGGTTGGCCTCGACGGTGTCCAGGCCCTCGGCCTGCAGGGCCATCGCGCGCAGCTTGGCGAGCAGCCCGATACCGCGGCCCTCGTGCCCTCTGAGGTAGACGACGATGCCGCGTCCCTCGGCGACGACGGCACGCAGCGCGGAGGCCAGCTGGTCACCGCACTCGCAGTGCTGCGAGCCGAAGGCGTCCCCGGTCAGGCACTCCGAGTGCAGTCGGGTGAGAACGTCGTCGGTGCCGATGTCGCCGTAGACCAGGGCCACTTGCTCGTCACCACGGTCGTGGTCCAGATAGCCGACCGCACTGAATTCGCCGTACACGGTGGGCAAGGGGGCATTCACAACGCGTTCCACGCCCGTGCGCTGCGGTGACTTCTTGCCGATTACGCCAAGGTTTTCTGTCATGATTCTCGAGTTCCTATGCAGAGACGAAAGGCCGGGAAAAAATGAGTGGTTCGGGAACGCGGTCGGTGACACACGCTCTGGTGCCGTCCGACACCACGGAGGACGTACGCGCGCGCGGAGCCGGTGTCTCACGACAGGTCGCCGTCCTTCCCGTCGGCAGCTTCGAGCAGCACGGTCCGTTCCTTCCGCTGGCGACCGACACGCTCGTCGCCTGCGCGATCGCCCGGGAGATCGCCGACGTGTACCCGGTGCACCTCCTCCCTCCGGTGACGGTCTCCTGCTCGCACGAGCACGCCGCCTGGCCGGGGACCGTCAGCATCTCCTCAGTGACCCTTCATGCGGTGGTACGGGACATGGCGGCGTCGCTCCGCCGGTCGGGCGTCGAGGCCCTGGTCCTGGTCAACGGGCACGGCGGAAACTACGTCCTGGGCAACGTCGTTCAGGAGTCCTCCGCGCGGGGCGAGACCATGGCGCTGTTCCCGGCCGCGGAGGACTGGGAGGCGGCAAGGGAGCGGGCCGGGGTGCGGACCTCGCTGCTCACCGACATGCACGCGGGGGAAATCGAGACCTCCATCCTTCTGCACACTCATCCGGAATTGGTCCGGCCCGGTTATGAGAGCGCCGATTTCGTCGCGGACGACCGGCGCCAGCTGCTCACCCTGGGCATGTCCGCATATACCGATTCGGGTGTCATAGGCCGTCCTTCACTCGGAGCCGCGGAAAAGGGGAAGGAGCTGCTGGCGAGTCTGGCCGAGTCGTTCGGCGCGTATTTCAAGGTGCTCACCTCGCCATCGGCCCCGGCGGGGGGCGAGCGCGGGTAGTCGCCGTCGGGTGCGTGGCCCGGTTCCGCGTCCGGTACGACGGTCGCGGAACCGGCGCGCAGGCTCGCACACCAGCGGGCAACCAGGACGAGGGCGCCCGGCAGACTCGCCACGAAGCTCAGCACGCCGTACACGACGGCGACAGCAAGTCCGTTGCCCGCGCCCAGCCCGGCGGCGCCGAACGCCCAGGCGGTGACGCCCTCCCTCGGGCCCCATCCGCCGACATTGAGCGGCAGGCTCATCGCCAGCAGCGCAAGCACCGCGAGCGGCAGCAGTACGGTCACGGAGGCGGACGTTCCGGCGACCCGGGCGGCGAGCAGGAACATCACGACATAGCCGGCGAGGACGACGACGGACGAACCGACGACGCCCGGGCCGTTGCGGCGGGACAGCAGGGCCTCGCGTGCCTCGTCGAGCAGCGCAGGGCGGCGGGTGGACGGCGTCCGGTTCATGCGCACGGCGAGCACGATCGCGAGCGCGCCCAGCGCGGCGAACGCCAGCAGCACGGCGACGTGCCGGGCCCCGGCCATGACCGGGGACGGGACGGTCAGCAGGACGGCCACGCCTGCCACGGCCAGCACGGCCTGACCGGCGGTCCGTTCAAGGACCACCGAGCGCACGCCGCGGCCCAGATCACCGGCGCTCCGCCCGTGCCGTACGGCGCGGTGCACATCGCCGAGGACGCCGCCGGGCAGGGCGGCGTTCAGGAACAGCGCACGGTAGTAGTCGGCGACGGCCGGCCCGAACGGCAGCCGGATCCGCAGCCCCCGGGCCACCAACTGCCAACGCCAGGCGCTGAACACGGTGGTGAACAGGCCGATCCCGACCGCCGCGACCAGCGTGAACGCATCGATCCGCCGCAGCCCGTCCAGGAAGACACCGGTACCGAGGCGCCACAACAGGACGGCGAGGATGACGACACCGGCGATCGTGCCGAGATGGGCACGCAGGGCACGCCCGCGGCGGGGGCGGTCGGACGGGGCGCCGGTGACGTCCGGGCCGGGCCGCAGGGGCGTCGACGGGGCATCGGACGGGCGAGGGGTCACCGCGGGACCACCGTGGAGCGGCCTCGCCGTCCCGGGCCTGGGCATCGGCAGCGTGACCGCGTGCGCCGTCCGCGCGCTCATGACGCTCCGCCCGTCGGCCGGGCCAGCGCCAGGAGGTCGCTGTGGTGGACGACGACGCGCAACTCGCCCGCGGCGCAGGCGGCCAGGCGGGCCGCCAGGTACTTCTGGGCGCGCGCCGCCAGTTCCGGGCGTTGCTCGACCGCCGCGCCGACCCAGCCGCGCAGCCACTGCGCCGTGAGCGAGGCCTCGTCCGGGCCGAGCTTCCACGGGCTGGGCTGCACCCGTACGGTCGCCCCGTGGTCGGCGAACGCCTCGCACGCCACCGTGATCGCGTCCGGGCCGAGCAGGCCGCTGCGGCGCTGGTGGGCGTTGAACGCCTCGGTGATCTCCGCGTCGAGCGGGTCGCCCGGGGTGAGGTCGACGCGGCCGACCACGGACAGCGTCAGCAGTGCCGGGCAGCCGGCCCCGGCGCAGGCGGCGGCGAGGGTGTCGACCTCCTCCCGGGTGAGGACGTCGAGCAGCGCGGACGCCGTCACCAGGGACGCTCCGGCCAGGGCGTCCGGGGTGAGGCGGGCGACGTCACCGCGGCGTGTCTCGACGGTGACCCGGCTGCCGTCGGCGGCGGAACGCGGGGAGCCGACGGCGGCGAAGTGCAGGAGGTAGGGGTCGCGGTCGTGGAGGATCCAGTGCTGGGCGCCGTCCAGCCGGGGGGCGAGCCAACGGCCCATCGAGCCGGTGCCGCAGCCCAGGTCGTGCACGACGAACCCGTCCGCCCGTCCCGACAGGTTGGCGAGCCGGATGCGCAAGGGGTCGAGCAGTTCGGCCGCCCGCGCGGCCGCGTCGGCCCCCTCCCGCAGCTCCAGCCACTCGGGCGCGTACCGGGGCGGCTCGTCGGGATCGGCGTCACGCAACCGCACGGTGGGCCGCTCACCGGGGCGCGAGACGGGACCAGCACCGGCACTGACGGCCTCGCCGGGAGCCGCAGCAACGGGCCCGTCCTGGGGGTCGGCCTCCCCTGCGGCCGGAGCCGCCTGCGCACTCCCCCCGCTCTCCTCGCCCCGCGGTCCCGGCTGGGCCGGGATCCTCGCGGCGGCTCCCTGCGCAGCCGTCGGCGTGCTCCTCATGCTGCCCTCCGGGGTTCGTTCGGGAGTCGGCCCAGTACGCCGGCCAGGTTCTTCGCCGTGGTCGCCCAGCCGTCGAGTGCGGCGCGGCGGCTGCGGGCGGCGGACTTCAGGCGGCGCCGTACGTCGGCCTCGCCGAACCAGCCGCGCAACTCGGCGGCGAGGGCCGCCGGGTCCTCCGGCGGGACGAGGATGCCGGGGACGCCGCCGTCGGGGGCGCGGCCGACCGCTTCGGGAAGGCCGCCGACGTCCGTGGCCAGCACCGGGATACCGCGCGCGAGGGCCTCCGTGACCGCCATGCCGTAGGTCTCGGCGTAGGAGGCGAGGACCATGAGGTCGGCGGTGGCGTAGCTGGCGTCGAGTTCGGCGCCGGCCTGGGGGCCCGCGAGGTGGATGCGGTCCTGCAGGCCGTACTTCCTGATCAGGGTGCGCAACTGCGTGACGTACTCCGGGTCCTGGCCGAGTCCGCCCACGCACACACAGCTCCACGGCAGGTCGGTCACCGTGGCGAGCGCCTCGACGAGCCGGTGCTGTCCCTTGCGCGGGGTGACCGCGGCGACGCACAGCAGTCGTGAGACACCGTCGGTTCCGGAGGCGAGGGGCGCGATGTCGGCGCCGGGGGCGGCGACATGGACCCGGTCGGGAGCGAGGCCGTGGTGGGCGACGAGTCGGCGGACCGCCCAGTCGCTGGTGGCGATCACCGCCCCGACGGCCCTGAGGACCGTGCGTTCCCTGGCGTCCAGCTCGGCCGCCATGGCGGGCGCGAGGCCCGTCTCGTCGCCGAGGGGGAGGTGGACGAGAACCGCGATGCGCAGCCGTTCGGCCTCGGGGACGACGATCTCGGGGACGCCGCAGGCGACCAGCCCGTCGAGGAGTACGACCGAACCGTCCGGAAACTCCCCGAGTCTGCGGGCGAGTTCCGTACGAGCCTCGGCCCCCGGCCGGGGCCACGACCCGTCGACCACCGCCTTGCGGACCTGCCAGCCGAAGCCGGCCAGGTCCAGACAGACCCGCCGGTCATAGGCGTTGCCGCCGCTCGGAGTGGCCGGGTCGTCCACGCCGCCCGGCATGACGAAGTGCACGGTACGCAGGGACATGGGGATGATCTCGCCGTTCTTCGGGGCGGCGGGCTGTGCGGGGACGAAGGCGAGGGGCGACTTCTCCATGGTCGTGTCGGTCACAGGGCACGCTCGTAACTCGCCCAGGCGACATGCGACTCGTGCAGCGTGACCGTGATGCCCGCCAGTCCCTTGGCGCCCTCGCCCAGCGAACCCTTCTCGATCCGCTCGGCGAGCCGGTCGGCGATGACCTTCGCCAGGAACTCGGTGGAGGTGTTGATCCCGGCGAAGTCGGGTTCGTTGTCGAGGTTGCGGTAGTTCAGCTCGGCGACGACCGCGCCGAGCTCCTGTGTGGCCAGTCCGATGTCGACGACGATGTTGTCGTCGTCCAGCTGCTCGCGCCGGAACGTTGCGTCCACCAGGAACGTCGCTCCGTGCAGGCGCTGCGCGGGCCCGAAGACCTCGCCGCGGAAGCTGTGGGCGATCATGATGTGATCGCGGACGGTGACACTGAACAACGGACGACCCTCCAGGTGCGGGGCATGGATGCCGAGTAGTACGGCTGCTGTCCTTCCCATGTTCAGCGGCTCGTACGTCTTTTCTGAGGTCAGGCTCCCGTTAGGCGGGGTCCTCGTACCGCACCCGGTGGCACAGCGCGGGAATCTCCCCGGAGGCGAGCCGGGGCAGCACGTCCGGGAGTTCGCCGAAAGCGCACTCCCCGGTGACGAGCGCGTCGAGGGCCGGGTCGGCGAGCAGGTCGAGGGCGAGGGCCAGCCGGTCGGCGTAGGTGCGGCTGGTGCGGCGGGCCGGGGAGACGGTGCCGACCTGGCTGCTGCGGACGACCAGGCGGCGGGAGTGGAAGGCCTCGCCGAGCGGGAGACTCACCCGGCGGTCGCCGTACCAGCTCAGTTCGACGACCGTGCCTTCGGCGGTGAGGAGTTCCAGGGAACGGGCGAGTCCTTGCTCCGTCGCGCTGGCGTGGACGACGAGGTCGCACTCGCCGAGCGCGTCCTCGGGGGAGGCGAAGTCGACGCCGAGCGCCTCGGCGACCTTGGCTCGGCCGGGGTCGGCGTCGACCAACTGGACGCGCACGCCGGGGAACCGGGCCAGCAGCGCGGCCACCGAGCAGCCGACCATGCCCCCGCCGACCACCGCGATCCGGTCGCCGACCAGGGGCGCCGCGTCCCACAGCGCGTTGACGGCGGTCTCCACGGTGCCGGCGAGCACGGCCCGTTCGGCGGGGACGTCGTCCGGTACGGGTGTCACGGCGGCGGCGGGGACGACGTACCGCGTCTGGTGCGGGTAGAGGCAGAAGACGGTACGGCCAGCCAGGTGTGCCGGCCCCTGCTCCACGAGGCCGACGTTGAGGTAGCCGTACTTGACCGGGCCGGGGAAGTCGCCCTCCTGGAACGGCGCCCGCATGGCCGCGTACTGGCTCTCCGGCACCCCGCCGCGGAAGACCAGCGTCTCCGTTCCGCGGCTCACCCCGGACCACAGGCTGCGGACCAGCACCTCGCCCTCGGCGGGATCCGGAAGGTCCACGTCCCGGATCTCGCCCTGACCTGGCGAACGAAGCCAGAACGCACGTGCGCTGCGGGTCATCGACGGGTCCTCCTGAACGATCGGGAAGTTGTTCACGTACCGAGGTGTGCACAGGCCGCGCACAGTACGCGGCGTTGATCGACTCTGTCACACGGCCGGAGGATGTTCGGTGGCCCTGAACAACACGTACGACGCGAGGCTGGTCCAGCAGGAGACCGCCGTGGGCGCGGGCCTGCAGGTCCTGTTGCTGGCCCTGCTGGGCACGGCGATCGGCATGGGACCGGCGGGCTGGCTGACCGGCCTCGCCTTCGCGATCGCCACCTGGGCGGTCCTCTCGCGGGCCCTGCACCGGTCACGGCTGCGGTCCTTCGGCCCGGCCAACCGGGTCACGCTCGGGCGCGCGATCCTGGTCGGCGCGGTGACCGCGCTGGTCGCCGACTCCTTCCAGAGCTCACCACCGGTCACGCTGTTCGTCGGCCTGACGGCGGTGGCGCTCATCCTGGACGGCGTGGACGGCAAGGTCGCCCGACGCACGGGCACGTCGTCGGCGCTGGGGGCGCGGTTCGACATGGAGGTCGACGCGTTTCTGATCCTGGTGCTGAGTGTGTACGTGTCGATGTCGCTGGGCCCGTGGGTGCTGCTGATCGGCGGCATGCGGTACGTCTTCGTCGCCGCCGCACGTGTCCTGCCGTGGCTCGACGCCCCGCTGCCGCCGAGCACGGCCCGCAAGACGGTGGCCGCACTGCAAGGGGTGCTCCTGCTGGTCGCCGCCGCGAACCTGCTGCCCCTCCTGGCGAACGCCGGGGTGGTGGCGGTGGCGCTGACTCTCCTGGTGTGGTCCTTCGGGCGGGACGTGCTGTGGCTGTGGCGGACGTCACGGGGGCAGCAGGACGGGGCCGTAAAGGCTGCGGGCGGCGCTGCGACGCCCACCGGAGCGAGCGCCCGCATCAAGCCGGCCGCCCCCGCCGACACCGCCCCGCCCCTCGACATCTCCGAGAAGGTGCTGGAGCCCGTCGCCGGGTGACGGCCGTCGTTCAGGTTGCCCGGCGCGGCAGCAGCCAGACCGCCGCTGCCGGTACGGCGGCCAGCGCCAGCCACGGCACGGCCGACGGCAGACCCGCGTCGAGCAGTGAGCCGGTGGCCGCGCTGCCGACCAGGACGATCAGCCCCGAGACCGAGGACAGCGCCCCCGTGTACAGACCGAGCCGGCCGTCCTCCGCAAGGTCCGGTACCCAGGCCCGTGCCGCGGGCGCGACGAGCATCTGCCCGACGGTGAGCAGCACGACGAACCCGGCCGCGGGCACCAGCCCCGCCGTACCGCTCCACCCGGCGGGCCGCGCCACCGCGACGACGGCGAACCCGGCGGCGATCAGCAGCAGTCCCGCCGCCATGGAGCGGCGCAGGGCGAGCCGGTCGCCCACCCAGCGGGTGACGGGCAGTTGGGCGGTCACGACCAGCAGCGAGGACAGCGCGAACAGCCAGGCCAGCGGCGCCTGCGAACCCGTAGCACGCTCCACCTCGTCGGGCAGGGCGAGATAGAGCTGGTTGTACGCCAGGAGATAGGCACCGTAGGCGCAGCACAGCGCCAGGAAGCGCCGGTTGCGCAGCAGCGCCCGAAGCCCGCCCTTCACCTGGACGCGCTCCCGCCCGGGGATGCGCTGCGGCAGCAGCCACGCGTGCCCGGCGAGGACCAGCACGAAGACCCCCGCCCCGGCGAGACACGCCGTGCGGAAGTCCACTGCGAGCAGCAGCGCGCCGAGCAGCGGGCCGACGAACGCACCGGCCTGACCGGCCACGGTGAACAGTGCCAGCACCCGGGTGCGCGAGCCCCCGCTCTCCTCCTCCCACAGCACCGCCTGCCGGGCGACCTCCGATTCCACGGCGGGCGAGAACAGCGCCGCGGCGAAGCCGATCAGCAGGACCGCGCCGATCACCGACCAGGTCTGCCCGGCGTGTCCGAGCCAGGCGAACCCGGCGATGCGCAGCGCGCAGCCGGCGAGCACGACCGGCCGGATGCCGTACCGGTCGGCGAGCGCCCCACCGACCACGAACAGCCCCTGCTGGCTGAAGGTCCTGAGCCCGAGCACGAATCCGACCAGCCAGCCCGCCATGCCGATCGCCTGTCCGAGGTGTTCGGACAGGAAGGGCAGGACGGCGTAGAAGCCGATGTTGAAGGCGAGTTGGGTGAGGATCAGCAGTCGCAGGAGCGGCGACAGACGGGTGCGTTGCGCTGACCGCCGAACGCGGGAGGCGGACAGGGCGGTCATCGGGTCTCCGTTCCGACGGCGGCCAACTCCTTGGTGACCGGCTGCTGTTCGGCGTCGGCCGCGGCCGTACGGCGGTCCGCCCGCCGGGGCCGCCATCGCACTCCTCCCGCCGCGGTCACCGCGAGCGCGCCGAGGAGGGCGAGGACGGCGGCGGGGGCGAGGACGGCCCAGGGGGCGCGCTCGGCGTAGGGCTGGTTCTCGGCGAGCAGCAGGCCCCACTCGGGGGACGGCGGCTGGGCGCCGAGGCCGAGGAAGGCGAGGGAGGCCAGGGAGAGTGCGACGCCGGGCAGCCGCAGCAGAGCGTGGCGGGTGACGGGCGGCAGGACGGCGGGCAGCAGTTCGTGGCGCAGCAGGTACCAGCGGCCGGCGCCCAGGGCACGGGTGGCGGTGATGTGCACGGCGGCGCGTTCCTGGAGCAGCAGCGAGGAGGTGTGCGCGGCGAGCGGCGCCCAGGCGAGGACGCTCACCGCGAGCGCGGGCGTGGCCGTTCCGCCGCCCACCACGGCGGTGACGAGCAACGCGCCCAGGACGGCCGGTACGGCGTTGACGGTGTCGACGAGGGGCCCGGAAAGGCGGGGCACCAGCCCGAGCAGCACGCCGGTGAACAGGGCGACGGCGGTGATGGCGAGGGCGAGCAGCAGGGTGTCCAGGGCGCCGTGACCGATCCGGGCGAGCATGTCCCGGCCCAGCGAGTCGGTGCCGAACGGGTGTGTCCAGGAGGGCGGTCGGAGGCGCTCGGTGGTGTCGAGGGCGAGCGGGTCGCGGGGCAGTCCTGCGGCGATGACGCCGAGCAGTACGGCGGCGTGGACGAGGGGCAGGATGCGGCGCGCGGGGTGGGCCGATGCAGGGTGGCAGGGCACCGTCGCGCAGGGCGGGCCCGATCAGCAGTCGCGCGGCGAGCCGGGCCAGCCCGGTGGCCGCAGCCGCGACCAGCAGGAGGGCCAGGGTGCCGGCCTGGAGGACGGGCAGGTCCTGGGCGAGGGCGGCCTGGAGGGTGGTGCGGCCGAGGCCGGGAATGTCGAAGATCTGCTCCACGGCGACAGCACCGCCGGTGAGGCCGACGACGAACAGCCCGGCGTTCGGCAGCAGCGCGGGCACACACCGGCGCACCGCCTGGCGTGCGATGCTCCGCCCCGGCAGCCCGCGCGCCGCCGCGGCCGGCGCCCATGGCTCGGCGAAGGCACCGGGCAGCAGATCGTCGAGCATCTGCCCGAGCACGGCCCCGGCGGGCACCCCGAGGGCGAGCCCGGGCAGCACCGTCCACTGCGGCCCGTACCAGCCGAGCGCGGGCAGCCACCCGAGCTGCACTCCTACGACGGTGGCGAGCACGGACGCGGTGAGGAACTCGGGCAGCGCGGCAAGGACCGCCGACCCGCTGCCGCCCGCCCGGCGCCCACCGAGCCGGTGGCGCGAACCGAGCCACAGGGTGCGGGCGCACACGAGCCCGGCGGTGACCGCCGCGACGACCAGGGCCACCGCCGTCAGCAGCAGGGACACGCCGAGCGCCTCGAGCACGGCCGGCATGACCTCGGTACCGGACAGCCAGGACCGCCCGGCGTCCCCTCGCGGCAACCCTGCCAGCCACTGCCCGAGCAGATGCAACGGACCGGCGTCGAGCCCGAGTTGCGCGCGGATGTCCGCCAGCACCTCGGGCGTGGGCTCACGGTCGACCGAGCGCGCCTTGAGCACGGTGAGCGCCGGGTCGGTGTGCGCGAGCCATGGCAGCAGGCCGATGGCGCACACGAGGGCGGCGGCGAGGGCGGCCCGCCACAGCAGCGTGACCGCCCGTCGGTGGTGGTGCATCGTTCAGCGCCGCGTCCCGGTGCCGACGAGGGTGCGCTCGTACGGGTCGAGGAGCGCGCCCCGGACGTCGGCGCCCACACCGGTGATGACCCGCTGGTGGACCAGCGGCACCACGGCGTCGGTGCCGAGGATCCGCGCCTCGGCGGCCATGACGGCGTCCTGCCGCTCGGCGGTGTCGGAGGTGGCCTCGGCCCGGGTGACGGCGCGGTCGACGTCCTTGTCGCACAGCAGCGCCAGGTTGTAACCGCCGTCGCAGGTGAAGTCGCTGGCGAGGACGGCTACGGGGTCGCCGGTGTCGACCAGGCTGTTGCGCGCGAGCACGAAGGCGTCGAACTTGCCGGCCAGCGCGTCGCTCTCGATCCGCGAGTACTCGCGCACCTCCAGCGTCACCTTGAACCCGGCCTTCTCCAGCTGCTGCTTCAACACCTGGGCGACCTCCGGCAGTTCGGGCCGGTTGTCGTACGTGGCAAGCGTGATCGACGTGCCGTCGGGCTGCGCGGCCCGCGCCCGCCCCACGGGCTGCTGCCGCTTGCCCTCGGCCCAGGTCACGGCCGGCCCGTAGATGCCGACACCGGCATCGGCGTGCCCCTCGTACACGCCGTCGGCGAGCGCGGAGGTGTCGACGGCGGCCCGCGCGGCGGCCCGCAGCTTCGCGTCCTTGAACACACCGGACCTGCTGTTGAGCAGCAGGCTCGTGGTGCGGGTGGTCGCGGTCTCCCGGCGGGTGTCCTCGTCGAGGCTCGCGGCCTGCGCGACGGGCACCGCCTCGGCGATGTCGATGTCGCCGGTACGCAGGGCGGCGGTGCGGGCGGTGCCGTCGGCGATGAACTTCGCGTCGATGCCGGAGGCCTGGGCGCGGCCGCCCCAGTAGTCGTCGTGGCGGTCGAGGGTGGCGGAGCTGCTGCCGGTGACCTTGGTGAGCTCGAAGGGGCCGGTGGCGGTGCCGACGAGGTCGACCCGGTCCTTCTCCTCGTAGGCCTTCGCCGAAAGAACCGCGAGGCTGGGACTGGCGAGCCGCAGCGGCAGTACGGGATCGGGTTCACCGGTGGTGATCCGTACGGCACTTCTGCCCTCGGCCTTCGCGGTGAGGCTGATGCCGGAGAGGGCGGCGGGCTCGGGCTCGGCCTCGGTGGCCTCGGTGAGGGAGGCGGCGACTGCCTGCGCGGTGACGTCGGTGCCGTCCTGGAAGGTGGCCTCGCGCAGGGTGAACAGCCAGGTCCGGTTGTCCTTGCGCTGCCAGGAGGCGGCGAGCGCGGGCGCCGCGGCACCGTTGGCGTCCAGGGCGGTCAGACCCTCGGTGACGCCGAGCCGGCTCAGGATGGTCGCGTCGGCACCGTACGGGGAGAGGTTCTCGGCGGGCGGGAAGGCGAGCGCGACCCGCAGCCGGGAGCCGTCCTTGGCGTCACCGGAGGAGCCGGTGTCGCCGCCGGAGGCGAAGCATCCGGTGAGCAGCGGTATGAGCAGCACGGAGGCGAGCAGTCGGGAGGAACGCACGCGTGTCACCGCCCCAGGGGGATCTCGAAGTGCACGATCCCCTGCCCGCCGCCGGGGTCCTCCCGCTCGTCGTGCACCACCTTGGCGAGCGACCGCCAGAAGGCTTCGGCGCCCGGCACGGCAGGATCGGTGTGCAGATACGCGGAGCGGTATCCGCCGTCGGCCTCGGCGAAGGCGACCAGTGCGTCCACCAGCCGCCGGGCGAGCCCGCGGCGGCGGTGCTCGGGGCGCACGTACACCCGGCGCAGCTGCGCGGTCTCGCCGGAGGGGAAGCGCTCGGCGACGTCCCGTGGGTTGGGCGGACAGGCCGGGCCACGGGAGTCGAGGGCGGCGGTGGCGACCACGCTGCCGTCGCCCTGGTCCACCGCGACGAGGAGGGTGTGGCGGGCGGGGACGAGATAGGCGGCGGCCGGGTCGATGATGTCGCCGTGCCAGCGGGGCACGTATCCGGTCCCGAAGTCGCGGTAGACGGTGTCGAGCATGACGGCTCGGGCGCCGTCGAGGTCTGCGGGTTCCGCGATCCTGATGCAGTAGTCATGCACTTGCACATCATATGCATTAGCTGCAGGGCGTGATCACCAGTCGCCGTCGCCCCTCTTCGTGAGGTGGTCCGTCGATCCGTCGCCCCATGTGATCACGAACGTGTCCCGCTCACGGATCGGGTCCGCGGAGATGACGGCCGTACCTTCGAACACGTCGGTCTTCGGGCGCCCCGGTTTCAGGTCGTCCGTGTTGACGCATGTGATCTTCACCTTGTAGGGGTCCGGCCCGGCGGTGAGGTCTCCGAAGCAGAGGTCGGTACCGCTCCCGCTCCCCCCGCCCCGGGGGCGGCCCAGCATGCTGAGGTCCCGGTTCTTCTCGACGGTCAGGACGTAGAAGACGGAGCCGGAATCGCTGTGGCTCAGCGTCCAGTCGCCGACGGGGCTGACCGGACCGCGGGTGGGGGTCGGACTCGGGCTCGGGCTCGACGGGGACGCGGACGGACCGGAGCGGGGCTTTCGCGTGCCGTCGTCCCCGCCGGGCGTGCTGTCGCCGCAGCCCGCGGTGGCGAGCAGCACGGCGGGGAGGACGGCAGTGAGGGCGCGGCGGGTCGGGAACCAGGAGGGAGTGTGCATGGGTTGTCCGTTCACCGGTTGACGATCGATGAGAAGGCGTTGCGTACGTCGGACGCAGACGGCTCGACGTACTCCGCCGACGGAGCGACGCCGTAGTAGGAGAGGAAGTAGGGGCAGCTCGTACCGCCGATCTGCACGCTGCGGTCGGCCACGAGCTTTCCGGTGCGCAGTTCGTACGCCTTCACCGGGACACGGATCTTGTGGAACGTGACGTTTCTGGTGGGCCCACCGGAGTCGGAGTCCCGGTAGGGGCACGTCTCCACGGCGGTTCCGAAGCTCGCCGTTCCCACACACACGATCAGTGCGGCATCCTCCGGGATCTGTGCCTCCCAGCGGTCGGGCAGCTTCTCCGTGTACTCGTCGTCGCCCACGAAGAGCGCGGGGTTCGATCCTTTGCGATAGGCGGGCGCGCCGCTGTACTTCGCCGGTGCCGCGCAGTACCCGCCCGTCGCGTTGCTCTTCGTGTCGTGCACCAGTTCTCGGACGTGGTCCAGCTGGATGCCGAGGGTGACCTTGCGCAGCCCGCTGCGGGCCTGCTTCGTGCGGGTGTCGTCCGGGTGCTCGTCGAGGAGTTGCCGGTATCGCGACCGGGCCTGCGTCCACTGCTGCTCGCCCAGGAGGTCGTCGCCGCAGCCGCGGAGGGCGGCCGGCGCGGTCCGGTCGGCGGTGGCCGACGACCGGTCCAGTACGTCGTTGCCGGGCTTGCGCGCGCGGAGCCAGTCGGTGATCCGTACGGTCTCGCACGCGTCGTCCGTGGGCAGGCCGCCGAGGAAGTCGTCCAGGGCCGTCTCGACCGTCTTGTCGTTGCCCGGCTCCTTCAGAAGCGCGGACAGCATCGCGTACCCCGCCCCGAGCGCCTCGACATCGGCGTCGAGAAGCCCCGCGGACAACTCGGCCCGTGCCTCGTCCAGCCGCCCGCAGGCCTCGACGGCCACATCACCACGGGCGGCCTGCGGGGCGCCCACGAGACGGTGGCCGAACCACACGTCCTCCTGCGCGGTCACCACTCCGACGCAGTCCCCGCTCTCGCGCGCCTCGGTGACTCGGTCCTCGATCGCGTGCGCGTCGAACCGCAGCAGCCCGACGACCAGCAGCACAGGGACCGTCACGGCGAGCGCGCGAAGCCACTGCCCGAGCCGTGCCGGGCCCTGCGGCCCAGGCGGTGCAGGGTGCAGCTGAGCGAGGGGTGCCGGTTCCTGCTGCCCGAGGCGCCTCCGCTTCAGCCCCCCGCGCGCCAGGAGCCACCCGTGCGCGACCACCAGCAGCCACCACAGCAGCAGCACGGCCTCGCACCACGTCTCCGCGACCGAGACGGCCGTCCACACGAGCGCGACGGTGACCGTGCCGGCGGCGAAGAACAGCCCACGGCGCCCCATCAGCAGATAACCGACGCCCAGCAACGATGCGTTGCCGACAGCGACGGCCACCGGGTCGCGCTCCGCCCGGACCTCGGGCGGCTCGTCCGCGGCGTACGCCGGCTCGTCCATGATCCTGCCCCCCTTTTCGGTGCTCGGTGTACGCCGGCTCGTATCAGTCGTCGCTCAGGGCCCGGCCGGCGTGCAGGAGATCCATCCGGGCGCGGACGTAGGCCTCGGCTCTGGGCGTGTACAGCAGGGCCACCCCCGGGACCGCGAGGGCGGCAGCGAGGAGGAGGGTGACGCCGCCGTAGAGCGGGTCGGCGAGGGCGAACGGCGTGGCGAACACCAGCGTCACCACCGTCAGACAGCTCACCGTGGTCCGGGCGGTACGCCGTCCGCGGCCGGCCCGGATCCCGAACCAGAAGCAGGCCAGGACGAGCCCGGCCGTCAGGTTCTGCACCCCCGGGTCGGACGACGCCGCCACGGCCGCCACGAACGTCCCCAGGATCACCAGGATCACCGCGAGGGTCACGCTTCCGGGCCGGCGGGCGTCGTCGGGGCTCATCGGTGTTCCTCCCTCGGTGCAGATGTGCGGGCCTTACGGGGCGGCGCGGCACACGAGCGGTAGCGCCCCGCGCCGCCCCGGGCTCCCCCTTGGCATCAATCACACCGCCGTACACCGTTGTTCAGCAGCCCGATCGCGGCACTGAACAATGCGGCGCGGCGGCGAATCCCCGGCTGAACAGCCATTCGCGTGCGAACAGTGAAGACACCGTGAACCACCCGTGCCCCAAGTGCCCGAGGAAGTACACACTGGTACCGCCCACCGAGAGCCGGCGCTACGGGCGGTGACGTCGGCTGTCCGGTGTCAGCAGGTCGAGCGCGTGCCGACGCACAT
Source organism: Streptomyces sp. F001 (assembly GCF_004187715.1). GTDB lineage: Bacteria > Actinomycetota > Actinomycetes > Streptomycetales > Streptomycetaceae > Streptomyces > Streptomyces flavusporus. Next base: position 72,234 of record NZ_QZWF01000006.1, read on the forward strand.
CCCGCCTTGCAGAACCAGGGCTGCTCGGTCTCGGCCTGCCGGCCATTCGCCGCCGCATCAGGCGGTAACTGGCCGTCTCTCAGCCGATCCTGGTCCGGATTTACGCGGGTGCGCCGGGACAGAGACGCTCCGTAAGGGCACCGGGGCCTGTACTTGATCGTCAGCGGCACCAGTTCAGGGCGCCCCGCCGCAGGGCAACCGGCAGCCGTTGTGACCGAACACCACAATCGGCCAACTGTGCACCACAGTTGGCCGATGGTTGCCGGCGATGCCGATCGGGAGCACCCGGGTGTCGACGCCTTGCGTGGGTGAGGCCCGTTCAGTCCGTGCAGGGTGTGCCGGAGATTCCGGCACACCCTGTGAGGCTCATGGACCTGCGCTGTCTCGCGCGCCGGTCATGCAACCGCTGCGGAACCGCAGTATCCATAGTTGGTGCATGCCCGGAACGTCAGGCCCTTGAGCCCGGTGTAGTCATCCCAGAAATCCTCACCCGCCGCGGCGGACTTGACAGGCACCCAGCGACCAGCTCCGTTCCAGGTGGCCTGGAGAATCACCCACTGCCCGTCGGTGGGGGCGGTGTCGTAGAACGAGCCCCAGTAGCTGCCGTAGTAGGTCCCCTGCGAGTCCGCGTACCAAGTCCAGCAGACGTCGGCGTATCCCTTGTTGCTCTTGGCGTACACTGTGCGGCATTTGTCGCCCGGCGCGCTGACAGGACCCGCGCTGTGCGCGGCCGCACTGCCCACGCCGGTCAGGGACGCCATGGCCAGGGTGACTGCCGAGATCAGGAACCCCCGTACACGCTTGTTACGCATGCCCGTTTCTCCCCTCGTCGGTCAGAACGTGTCGATCCAGTGGTGGGTGATGACGGTGCCACTGGCGAGGCAGCGCAGACTCGTGCGCTGGGTCGTGCGCTTCTCGTCGGACCACCGGTAGTCGCCGTCCGAGCAGCGGATGCCGAGGCGCCACCAGCCGCCCCGTGACACGTCGTTGCACACGCCGTAGGCGAAGTTGGGGCCGGTCTTCCACGAGGAGCAGCCGGTCGGGGTCGCTTGGGCGGGAGCGGTCATCACGCCGAGGGCCAGGGCGGTTCCCAGACCGACGGACACAAGAGAGCTGCGAAAACGCATAAACGATCTCCAAAAGCGAGGACTGACGGACTTGTGCTTGCCGACGCCGGCTCAGTTGGCCGGGTCGATCCAGTGGTGGGTGATGACAGCACCGCTGTTGTTGCAGCGCAGACTCGTGCGCTGCGTGGTGTACTTCCAGGCGGACCAGTCGTAGTCGCCGTCCGAGCAGCGGATGCCGAGCCGCCACGCGTCACCTTGCGGTACGCGGTTGCACACGCCGTACGCGAACGTCGGGCTGGTCTGCCACGACGAGCAGCCGGAAGGCGCGGCCTGCGCGGTGACGGCCGGCGCGCCGACCGCGAGCGCGGCACCAAGCCCCAGAAACACCAGGGCATTGCGAACACGCATGAGCTGTCTCCTGTCGATTGCGGTTCGGAGGTCCCGGCAACGTGGGTGCTGCGCCGTGCCAACGGATTCGGCAGCGAAGAATTCGGGCGATGCGGCACTCGATGGCCGGGCAGATCAGAGCTTGCTGACACCAACCGCATCCCGACAACCGCCCTTGCCTGTCCCGGACATCCCGTCCGGAGTTCTGCCTGCTCAGCGGCTTGTCCGAGTTTTGTCCGAGGGGTGTCCCGGACGGGTTCGGACCCGATCCCTTCCGCTCCAGCCCCCGCACGGGAACGGAACCCGAAGAGTGATCACAACCTCACACAGGCAATAGGGCCTGTCCGGCGGATCAGGCCGGCTCCAACGGGCGGTGACTGATCGGCGCAGGTGGGCGTGCCAGGCCCCGCGATTCCGGCATGATCCGCCGGACAGGCCCCAGCGGGGTGGCCGGCCCGTGCCGTCGACGGCGGGATGCCGCCGACGGCGTTCGACCGGGGCAGTTCTTTGCACCGCATCGTGTGAAGCGCTGTCGGGCCAGGATCGCCGTCAGCGGCGACGCCCTGGCACGGCGAGGTTGGGTCTGCGGGGGTTGAAAACCCAGAGGCTCTGGGACTGAGTGGCCCCCAACACCCGGCCGACATCCAGGAGCCAGGGGTTGGACTTCTGGAAGGGGGCGAAGTTGTCGTTGGAGACGATCACTCCGTTGATCTCGTCCGCGATGCTGATCACCAGGGCGTCTCCACGGCCCTCGGTGCCGGCGGGCGGCTGGACCACCGTGCCGCTGGCAATGGCCTCCTCCACCAGCGGTCGTTCCTCCGGGGCGACGTCGTGGCGGAGCGTGGCGTCGACAACGACGTGGATGTCCTTGTCCGGGTTCTTGAACCGCAGCGCCTTGATCGCCGCCTGAAGGGCGAGGAAGCTGGGTCGTCCTCCCGCTGAGCGCGGAGGGCGGCCGTTCCATGCCAGGTTCGACCCGTCGACGACCAGGGCGGCGGACGGCTGCTTGGTCACTGGAGCGGGCTTCTTGGCCAGGGAGGCCGGGGACGGTGGCGCGACGTTCGGCCGGGACGCGTAGTCGGGTCGTCCGCCGGACTGCGCCGTGGCAGGGACCGGCTGAGGGTGAGTGGGCCGGGGCGTTGTGCGCTCCGACGACGGCAGGGCAAACAGTGCCTTGAGCTCTTTCTCGATCTCCGGAGGCACCGTGCTGTCGCCGAAGACCCTGACTTCGCCGTCGAGGACGACCTCGCCGGTCTTCTGAAGGGTTGCCTTCACTGTCAGCAGCCCTTCCTTGCTGTAGGTGTACTCCAGGTCGAACACGCCGTCCTCTGCCTGGGACCGTTGCGGGTAAGCCAGGACGAGCTCGGTCAGTTTGACGTTGTCAGGGTGGTCGACGGGCCGGTCGGGGTCTCCTTCCCACACTTCCACGGTCAGTCGGCGCACTCCGTCCTGGGACGGTTGATAGGACTTGCTCCGCTGCTGGGGCAGTCTCTGGTTACGGTCGATGAGCGAGCTGAAGGCGCGCTTGCCGTGACGGTCCTTCGTGACCGTCCCCAACGCGTGGGTGTTGACGACTCGGATGATGCTCTTCAGCTCGCCGTCCATGGCCGCCGCGCTGATGGCGGCACCTTCGGCGACGGCGGTCATCGGATTGCACAGCTCGGGGCCGACCAGTTCGCAATCCAGTGCTTCGGCCACGGCCTCGCGCACCGCGGGGATCTGGCTGCTGCCTCCGATCATCAGTACCGCTGTGAGCTCGCTCGGGTCTATGCGGGCTTGTTCGAGGCATTGCTCGACCGGGTCGAGTGCCCGGCTGATCAGGTCCTGGATCCCGGCGGAGAACTCGTCCTGGCCGATCTCCACGGCAATTCCGTCCGGGGTCGTGATGCGTACGGACTCCTGGGAAGACAACAGGATCTTGTTGCGTTCGAGGTCGAGGCGGAACTGCCGCTGCTCGGACTCGGACCACTGCCTGCGTGCGGGCGCCCGGTCGAGGACCATGCGGCGCAGACGTTCGTCGATCTCCAGACCGCCGAGCTGGTTGACGCCACGGCTGGCCTTCTCGTCGAAAAAGCCGTCGTCGTGCAGCAGCAGCGTGGCGTCCATGGTTCCGCCGCCCCAGTCGAAGACGAGGAACTCGCCCTCCTCCTCCACAGCGTGCGCGTAGGCGATGGCCGCGGCCGTGGGCTCGTTGAGCAGGGTCTTGACCGTGATGCCCGCCGCCCGTGCCGCTTCACGGGTACGGAAGCGGGCCGCGCCGGTGGCGTTGGCCGGGACGGTGATGACGGCTTCCCCGATCTCGGTCGCCGCCTCCTCCTCCGCGGCTGCGGCCATGGAGCGGAAGACCCCGGCGGCCGCGGTGGTCGCGGCGAATCGCCGCCCTCCGATCGTGACGAGGGGCTCCTCCCGCAGCATGCGCTTGCACGCTTCGACGGCCTTCTCGGAGCGGAGCTTGGCCTCCCAGCCGAAGAGGGCGCCCGCCCGGAGGGAACTGGTGCCCACGACCGACGGGTAGAGCTTCTCGAAGCCGGGTCGCTCCCAGTCGGCGTCGAGTCCCTGTCCGCCGAGTTCCAGGATCTCGACGTATGCGCCGTTCCACTGTGCAGCCACCGAGTTGGTGGTGCCGAAGTCGATACCCGTTGTCACTCTTCCTCCCCCACTGCACTGTTGCGCGCGGAAACCCTCCGCAGGTGTCCGGCCAGAACGACCTTGCCGGTCAGTTCATCCACGTATGCCGGACGCAGTACCTCGAAGCTGTCGCCTTCGCCCTCGGTGACGACGAACCGGTCCCCTTCCTCCGGCTCGGTCACCCTGAGAATGCGCAACTGTCGCAAATGGTCCTGCAGCGTGCTGCTGACGAGCTCGCCACCGTGGTCCGTCTGCGCCCAGAGCAGTGCGTCGATCTCCGCGAGCCGCCCTGCGAACTGGGCCCGGGTCCGGAACTCGTCCAGAACGGCCTTACGGACGGCCACGTTGAGGCCGGCGGCCGGGACGGCTTCGCCGGCCGTCGTGGTCTCCAGAGCTGCGGGGATCCGTTCGACCACGCCCTGGATGATCGTCTTGGCGTCGATGGGCTCCGGCGCCTGGGAGACGGCCTGCTGCTTCGCGGTGGCGGGCTGCTCGACCGGCTCCTGCCGCTTCGCTCTGCGGTGCTTCAGTCCGCCGGGCTTGTGCGGCGCGTCCGCACGAGTCTTGCCCGGCTGTATCTGCCCGCAGTGCGGGCATGGGCGATGGGCACGCTCGTTCTTGGGAACCTTCTTCTCACCACGGCGTGCCGCGGTCTTCCTGTTCGGGGCCATGGACTGGTTGCGCCTCGCTCACCATCGTGCGTCATCTGTCAGGAAAATCCGTCAGGGGGTGGGGCCGTGACGGTCGAGGTGGGGTGCGGTACTCCGGAAGTCGTCGAGCAGCTCGACGGCTGCCCGGGCACGAATGGCCTCCAGTTCCGTGCCGCTGGTGAGCGAGGTGCGGCGGGCCATCGGCTCCAAAGGGGGCACCAATTGCCCGGGCACGGCGTCCGGCATCTCGTACCGGGACCTGTCGAGCGGTAGCTGGAAGAACACGTCGAGACCGGCGTCATGGCGAAAGGCGTCGTGGATACGGTCCTCCGCCTGGTTGACGCGCGCCTGACTCGCCTGGTCACCCTCGTGCTCGTACTGCCGGAAGAGTTCCCGGCAGTGGCGCTCCCAGCGTTCGGCTGCATGGTCCAGGCCCAGTTCCAGGAACGGGTTCGTCATCGGCCCCCGCTGGTTCTTCGGCGTGGATCTCCACGTGCGGACGAGGGCGAGATTACGTTCGGCCACGGCACTGCCGGTCCCTGTTGCCTTACGGGCGTGTTCTTCCGCCAGGGCGAGCTTCTCGCTCCCGGCGGCGGTGGCCGACGTGACCACGGCCACGTAGGCCGCGATGGTGTACGCCTCACACACCAACCCGGCAGGCAGCGACCGGACGGCGCGGTCCCGCAGGAAGGAGTCCGCCTGACGGCCCGCCGCCTCCATGTCTCCGGACTTGGCCAGGTCGTAGGCGCGCCTGAGCGCGACCAGAGCGTGGAAGTCGCTGCGCGTCGGATCGACGGGTTCGGTCGGCTGCCACAGGGCGGCCATCGGTTTCCACAATCCCTTGTCGCGGACCGTCTCCATGGCCCACTGCCCGTTCAGGGCCCCCGACTTCAGGTTGCGCAGTTCGATCTGCTGGGCGCGCGGCAGGACGGCGTCCAGGGCGCCGAGGGACGGGAGGTGGGCCTCCGCCACGACGTCGTACAACAGGTCCCAGACGTCCTCTGGTTCCTTCCGCACGATCTCGTCGCCGTCCAGGAACGCGCGGCGGCGCAGGAAGCCGTCCCAGCCGAGTCGCGCGGCGTCCCGTGGGTTGACGGATGCCGGGGCCAGACGCGCACGCAGGTAGAGCGCGTCAGCCTCCTCGCGCGCTTCCCAGGGCCGGTCCTCCGCCAGCAGACCGCCGTGGTCCACGAGGTCGTCGATGACGGACAGCGGCGCCCACGGCAGAACCTGCGGCAGATGTGTGTTCGGTACGGGGATCGCGCCGCGCGTCGCCGCCGTGGCAAACAGGGAGAACGCCGGCCCTCCCGAGACCGCTCGGGATTTCACGTTGACGAGTTCGATCCCCGGGGCGGTCGAGCACAGGATCCGGCACCGTTCCGATCCGGGCTCGTTGAGCCAGCGCACCCCCGTGGCCCACAAGGAACGCAGATGGCCGAGGACGCCGTCCGGCTCCAGGGTCGCGAGGCCGGCCCGGACCGCCGGAAGCAAGGTCTCGCGGTCCGGTGTCCCCGCGACAGCACGGCTCAGTGTGTCGCGCTGGCCGTCCGTCAGCGTGGGCGCCTCAGCAACGTCCTTCAGCAGCGCCAGCACGGCCTCGACGGCCTCACCACCGTTGACGCCCAGCCAACGCCACTTCCGTTGCGCGAAGCCGTTCGCGCCGGCCGGTTCACGGCTCAGCCGGCGCTCCCGTGCTCTCGCCAGACGCTCCTTCTCGGCGGCTATCGCCGCACGGCGGGCGGCAACGGGGTCGGTCATGTCGTACACGCCGACAGAGTAACCGCACACAGGGACTTCACCTAGCCCTCACCTGAACCACAAATCCGCAGGTAACCTGCCTGCCAAAGGGCGTACAGCAGTTGGGGCGGACCCATGCCCCTGCCTCAGCCGACCCTCGTCCACTCCTGGCACCGGTTCGTCTTGAAGTACTCCCCGTTGTTGAGCGTCACCCGCCCCGGCCCGTTGAGGTTGTTGTTGGCGATGATGGAGTCGAACTCGCCGCTGGCATCCTTGGCGCGCTCCCAGTAGCAGCCCCACTCGTCCTCCGGGCCGGCGGTCTTGTACGTGCCGGGCTTGATGTCCTCGCCGACGAGGTACTCGCCTTCGCCCGAGAAGCTGGCGGCAGGGCCGGACTGCTTGGTCTCCTTGGGAGTGGCGGTGACCGTCTCGGTGACCGTGGGGCCGGGTTCGGCCTCCGCCCTCGCAGTCTCGGTGACGGTCACCGCCGGTCCGGGCTCAGCCTTCGCGTGGGCCGTGTCGCCGCCCCCACCGCTGGAGCCGATACCAACTCCGACGAAGAGGGAGACGAGAGGGACGACGCCGTAGATGACCCAGCCCTTGCGGCGTCTCGGGGACTTGGGGCTGCCGAGTGGAGGCGGCGGGGTGCCCCACGGAGCCTGCTGGGGCTGCGGGCCCTGAGAGCCGCCCTGCGCGCCGGGGTTCGGGGTCGGAGTGGTCATGGTCGAGCTCCGTTCGGTTCGGGACATGTGGTGATCACGTCGGTGCGTCCGCGGTCCCGGCGCACGGCGCAGCCGGTGCGGGCATGACGGATGAACACCCTCCGCAGACCGACGCTCACTGCGGAAGCATCACCAGGTAAGCATGTCCGTGAAAGCACCGTCAAACACATTGACAGATTTGACGGGTGCTATAGGTTGTTAACCGTTCGCTACCGAGAGGCCCAGGACTCCGCGATGCCCCAGCCATCCGCCCAGGTGACCGCCGCCGAGATCTCCCGCATCGCGGGGGTCACCCGCGCCACCGTCAGCAACTGGCGCCGCCGGCACGACGACTTCCCCGCGCCCTCGGGAGGCACGGAGAGCAGCCCGTTGTACGACCTGGAGGAGGTCCGCGCCTGGCTCGCGGCCCGTGGGCAGGCAGCGGCGGCCAGCCCGGCGGAGGAGCTGCGCACGGTGCTGCGCCTGCACGCACAGAGCGGTAAGCCCGGTGCCTCCGACCTGCTCCCCCTCGTTCTCGCGGCGGCCCGCCGCACCCCGGACGAGCTGACCGCACTCGCGAATCTGCCGGACGCGGAGCTGGCAGAGCACGCCGACGATGCGGTGGCGGACGTGGCCGACGTCGTACCGGCAACGGACACCGCGCGCTTCACGCCCGACGAGGCCACCGTCCTGCGGGCGCTGCTCCTCTGTGTGCGCGACCAGGGCGGCGAGGTCGCGCTGGGCGTACTCGCGGAACGGGAGCTGGAGGACAGCGCCGCGTCCGGGACGTACCGGACACCGGAACCTCTCGCCGACCTCATGGCCCGCCTGGTCCCCGGCGCCCCGGCGCGCGTCCTCGACCCCGCGTGCGGCAGCGGCAGCCTGTTGGCGGCAGCTGCCCGGCGCGGCACGAGCGCGCTGTACGGCCAGGACACCGTGCCGGTGCAGGCCCGGCGCAGTGCGGTGAGCCTGACGCTGACGGCACCCGAGGCCACGACGGTCACGGTGCGCACCGGCGACAGCCTGCGCACGGACGCCTTCGCGGACCTCGTCGCCGACGCCGTTCTGTGCAACCCGCCCTACGGCGACCGGGACTGGGGCCACGACGAGCTGGCCTACGATCCGCGTTGGGCGTACGGCTTCCCGGCCCGCGCCGAGTCCGAGCTGGCCTGGGTGCAGCACGCGCTCGCGCACCTCGAACCGGGCGGCCACGCGGTGATGCTCCTGCCGCCGGCGACGGCGACGCGGGCCTCGGGCCGTCGCGTACGGGCGGAACTCGTCCGCGCCGGCGCACTGCGCGCGGTCCTGGCGCTGCCGCCGGGCGCGGCGACCCCGCTCCACATCGGCCTGCACCTCTGGGTGCTGCAGCGCCCGGAGCCGGGCGGCCCGGAACGCAAGTCGGTGCTGTTCGTCGACACGGCGGACGCGGCAGTTGGCTCGGGTTCCGGTACCGCTTCCGGTACGGCAAGGACCCGTACGCGAGGGGGCGGGCGTTCGGCGGCGCTGGACTGGACGGCGATCAGTGAGCGGGCGGTCGCGGCGTGGACCGCGTTCGCGGCGGACCCGGACGCGTTCGAGGGCGAGGCCGGGGTCGCACGTGCGGTGACGGTCGTGGACCTGTTGGACGAGGTCGTCGACCTGACCCCCGCACGGCAGGTTCGGGCCTCGCGGGCGGATGTCGACCCGGATGAGCTGTCGGCAGAGGTCGAGGCGACGCGGCGGAAGCTGGTGACGGCGGCCAAGTCCCTTGACCAGGCGGGCCAGAACGCCGAGTGGAGCCCCGCGGGCACCTCCGCACGGGAGTGGCGTACGGCGACGGCGTCGGACCTGGCGAGGGGCGGGGCGCTGACGCTGCTGCGGACGGTCCCCGAGGCCCCGAGGCGGGCCGAGCAGGGCGACGGCGCGGCGGCGGAACCCCGGCCGGTGCTCACCGGCTCGGACATCGCCAGGGGCACCGGTCCGACCGGCGACGCGGCGGAGCTGCGCAGTGAGGCGGCGGCGGTCATCGCGGTCGGGGACGTGCTGGTTCGGGCGGTCGCGAGCGACGGGGGCGCCATGGCGCGGGTCGCGGGCGAGGAGGAGGCCGGTGCGCTGCTCGGCCTCCACGTGCACCTGTTCCGCCCGGACCCGGCGCGCCTGGACGCCTGGTTCCTGGCCGGCTTCCTGGGCGCCGAGGACAACATCGCGGGCGCGTCCACCGGTAGCTCGGTGCTGCACATCAGCCCCGGCAGGCTGCGGGTCCCGCTGTTGCCGCTGGAGGAGCAGAGGCGGTACGGGGAGGCGTTTCGGCGCGTGCACGAACTTCGGGTGGAGGCGCAGCGGGCGACGCGGCTGGCGGAGGAAACGGCGCGGCTGCTGTCAGGCGGGCTCACGGGCGGCCAGTTGCTGCCCTCGCGGGAGACGGCGGGGGTACGCGGCCGAGGTGGCGATTCGCCCCGTTAGGCACGCAGGCCTTCACACATAGACCACACTTGTCGGACCGGCCGTCGGTCAACCGGCTCGGGCGGTGGGGTTGGGACATTTCGGAAGGAATCCGGGGATCCAGTTGAACAGCAGTAAGCACACGGAGTTGGCGAACCACGCGTGGTCCGTCGCCGACCTCCTGCGGGGGGACTACAAGCAGTCCGACTACGGCAAGGTCATCCTGCCGTTCACCGTGCTGCGGCGCCTGGAGTGCGTGCTGGAGCCGACGCGCGAGAAGGTCGCGGAGCTGGCTGACCAGCACAAGGAGAGCGGGATCGACCCGGACCGCTTCCTGCGCCGGGCCTCGGGCCACTCCTTCTACAACAAGTCCCGCCTGACCCTGAAGAAGATCGCGGCGGACCCGCAGAACGCGGCGCAGAACCTCCTGGTGTACGTGGGGGCGTTCTCGGACAACGCGCGGGGCGTGCTGGACCGCTTCGAGTTCGCGCAGCAGATCAAGCGGCTGGACGGCGCCGGGCTGCTCTACAAGGTCATCGGCAAGTTCACCGACCTGGACCTGCGCCCCGAGGTCGTGCCCAACCACAACATGGGCTACATCTTCGAGGAACTGATCCGCCGCTTCGCGGAACAGTCGAACGAGACGGCTGGTGAGCACTTCACGCCGCGTGAGGTCATCCAGCTGATGGTGCGGCTGCTCGTCGCCCCGGACGGCGACGGACTCCAGCTCCCCGGTACGGTGCGCACGGTCCTCGACCCGGCCTGCGGCACGGGCGGCATGCTCTCCGCGATGGACGACCTCATCACCGAGCTCAACCCGGACGCCACGGTGGAGGTGTACGGGCAGGAGCTCAACCCCGAGTCGTGGGCGATCTGCCGGTCCGACCTCATGATCAAGGGCCAGAACCCGGAGAACATCGCCTTCGGCAACTCCTTCTCCGACGACGGGCACGCCCGTAAGTCCTTCGACTACATGCTGGCCAACCCGCCGTTCGGCGTGGAGTGGAAGAAGGTCAAGGAGGACGTCGAGCACGAGCACAAGTCGCTGGGCGAGGCCGGCCGCTTCGGAGCGGGGCTGCCGCGCATCAACGACGGCTCGCTGCTGTTCCTCCAGCACATGATCTCGAAGATGAAGCCGGTGGATGTGAACGGCGGGGGCGGCTCGCGGCTCGCGATCGTCTTCAACGGCTCGCCGCTGTTCACGGGCGCGGCGGGGTCGGGTGAGTCGGAGATCCGCCGCTGGATCCTCGAGAACGACTGGCTCGAGGGCATCGTCGCCCTGCCGGACCAGCTCTTCTACAACACCGGCATCTCGACGTACTTCTGGATCCTGACGAACAGGAAGAGCCCGGACCACAAGGGCAAGGTCGTGCTGCTGGACGCGCGCGACCAGTGGCAGAAGATGCGGAAGTCGCTGGGCGACAAGCGCAAGGAGCTGGGCGCGGACCACATCGCCACAGTGGTCAAGTTGTACGGTGAGGCCCTGGCGGTTGCGGGCGACGCGGAGTACCCGCTGCACAGCAAGGTGAAGGTCTTCTGGAACGAGGACTTCGGGTACCAGCGGATCACGGTGGAGCGCCCGCTGAAGCTGCGGTTCGAGGTCACGGAGGCGACGCCGGCTGAACTGGAGGCGTCCAAGGTGATCCAGAAGCTTCCGCAGGCTCCGGCCTTGGCTGACGCGTTCAAGTCCCTGATGGGCACGAGCTGGGCCACCAAGCAGGAGGCCTGGCTGGCCCTGAAGGACGCTGTGGTCCAGGCCGGCGGGACGTGGCTCACGGGGGCGCCGTTCAACAAGGCGCTGCGGGATGTGCTCGGGGTGCGGGACCCGGAGGGCGAGGTCCAGTTCGTCAAGGGACAGCCCGAGCCGGATGCGGAGCTGCGGGACTACGAGAACGTGCCGCTGGGTGAGGACGTCGAGGAGTACCTGGCGCGGGAGGTCCACCCGCATGTGCCGGACGCATGGATCGACCACAGCAAGACGAAGATCGGGTACGAGATTCCGTTCACGCGGCACTTCTACGTGTACGAGCCGCCGCAGCCGTTGGCGGAGATCGACGCGGAGTTGAAGGCCCTTGAGGCGGAGATTCAGGGGCTTTTGGGGGAGGTTACGGAATGAGTAGCTGGCGCAACCTTCGACTCAAGGACCTCTGCATCGACGCGGGCCAATATGGCCTCAACGTCTCGGCAGAAACATACGTGCAGTCGGGAGTGCGTCTCCTGCGTACCACGGACATCAGTAGTGGCGTACTGACACCTGACGAATCTGGGGTCTTTGTCGAAACCGTTCCCGAGGCGCGATTCACCCTCACCGCCGGGGACCTGCTTCTGTCCCGCAGTGGAACACCGCCCGGACAGTCCTATCTGGTTCGCCCGGCTGACGCAGGAATGACGTTCGCAGGCTACTTGGTCAGATTTCGACCTCGCTCGAATGCGGACCCCCGGTTCCTCGCCTACGTTGCCCGCAGCGCTCCGTTCCAGCACACCATTCAAGCCGAGTCCGTATCGTCAACGATTCAGAACTTCAACGCCGAGCGCTACGCAAACATTCGCGTCGCAGCCCCGGACGTCACTCAGCAACGGCGCATCGCCGACTTCCTCGACGCAGCCACCAGCCGGATCGACGCGCTACGTGATCTCAGTCTGCGCCAGACGAACCTCCTCGCCCACCGGCTGCAGGAGCTGATGCGGAGAGAAACATCCGCAGGACGGCACCGGACGGTCAAAACGGGCGTTCCTTGGATGCCTGAAATGGCTGAGTCGTGGAAGCTCTTCAAGGTCAGTCGCGAGTTCCGTACGGCAAGCGGAACCACGCCGACGTCAACTCATGAGCACTACTACACCGGTCCGCACCCGTGGGTGAACAGTTCCGACGTCAGGGACAGCGTTATCGAACACGTTGAGAAGAGTGTGACCGACGAGGCGCTCCAGGAGTTTCCGGCGTTGAAGCTGATCCCCGCCGGATCCCTCGTCGTCGCCCTGTACGGCCAAGGGGCGACCAAAGGGAGAGTCGGCATCCTCACGATGGACGCATGCCTCAACCAGGCGTGCTGTGCCCTGATCCCCAGCGGCGACATCTCTACCGAGTATGCCTACTACTGGTTCCGGGCGCACAAAGAGGGGATCGTCGCGCAGGCAGTCGGCGCCGGTCAGCCCAATCTCAGCCAGGAACTGATGCGCGAATTGCGGATTCCCGCTCCCGACAGGGCCGCTCAGCGGGAAATTGTTCGTCGGCTGAGTGCGCAGGAAGCGCAGATCTCAGCTCAGATCAAACTGCTGCAGCGACGTGACGCTCTGCTGCGTGAACGCCGCCGGTCCCTCATCACCTCCGCGGTGACCGGCCAGTTCGACGTAACCACCGCCAGCGGTCGCAACGTGACCGAAGGAGTCTCCGCATGAGTCCCGTGCACGACGAGTCGTCCTTCGGTTCCGCCATCGTTGCCGCCCTCTGCGAACGCGGCTGGCGCGAGGCGAACCCCGAGGACTACCGGGCCGACCTCGGCCTGGACACCAACGAGCTGTTCACCTTCATCGGCGCGACCCAGCCCGACGAGTGGAACGAACTCCTCACCGTCTACGGCGGCAACCCCAACGAGGCCCAGCGCGGCTTCGCCCAACGCCTCGACCGAGCCATAGCCGACGACGGCCTCCTCCACGTCCTCCGCAACGGCGTCAAGGACCGCGGAGTCCGCCTCCGCGTCGCCTACTTCAAGCCCAACCTCATCTCCGCCGACTCCGTCCTCGACGGCTACCGGGCCAACCGCCTCACCGTCGTCCGCGAACTCCCCTACGCCACCAAGCAGGCGGACTGGGGGCACCGCCTCGACCTCACCCTGTTCCTCAACGGCATCCCAATCGCCACAGCCGAGTTGAAGAACCCGCTCACCGGACAGGGTGTCGAGCAGGCCAAGGAGCAGTACCGGACCGACCGGGACCCGACCGAGCTGATCTTCACCCGACGGGTCATCGCGAACTTCGCCGTCGACCCGGACCTGGTCTTCGTCACCACGCAACTGCGCGGCAAGAGCACCCAGTTCCTGCCGTTCAACACGGGCTCGAGCGGCCCCGGCCAGCCCGGCGGAGCCGGGAACCCGGCGCCCACCACCCACGGCACGTACGCCACGTCCTACCTCTGGGAACAGGTCTGGCAGCGCGACAACTGGCTCGACCTCCTCCAGCGTTTCGTGCACCAGCAGAAGCACAAGACGCCCGGCGGCGGCACCACCAAATCGACGATCTTCCCCCGCTTCCACCAGTGGGACGTGGTCCGCAAGCTCACCGCGCACGCGTCTGTCCACGGCGCCGGCCAGAACTACCTGGTCATGGCCTCCGCCGGCTCCGGCAAGTCGAACACCATCGGCTGGCTGGCCCACCGCCTCAGCGACCTGCACGCCCGCCGCGATCCGCACGTTCTCAGGCCCGACGCCCTCGCCGACGGCCGCATCAAGCCGGGCGAGCCCGTCTTCGACAAGGTCATCGTCATCACCGACCGCCGCGCCCTGGACGCCCAGCTCGCAGCCACCGTCGGCAGCTTCTCGCAGACGGACGGCCTGGTCGTGAAGGTCGACGAGAAGCACGGGGCCAAGAGCGAGCAGCTCGCCCGCGCCCTCTCCCGGGACACCGGCAAGATCGTCACGGTCACCCTGCACTCGTTCCCGGCGCTGCTGGACTACATCAAGCGCAACCCGACCGAGATCAAGGGCACCCGCTTCGCGATCATCGTGGACGAGGCGCACTCCTCCCAGTCCGGTGACGCCGCCACGGCCGTGAAGTCCGCCCTGCGGGACCTCGGCCTGGACGCCGACTCGGACGACGAAGGCGCGACCACGGTCACCGTGGACGACAAGCTGAAGGCGAAGGCGGTGGAACGCTCCCGCGCCGCCAACCTCTCCTACTTCGCCTTCACCGCCACGCCGAAGTCCAAGACGCTCGAACTCTTCGGCACGGAAGGCGTGGAGAACGGCAAGACCGTCTACCGCCCCTTCCACACCTACTCCATGCGCCAGGCCATCGAGGAGGGCTTCATCCTCGATCCCCTGCGCAACTACGTCACGTACAACACCTACTGGAAGCTCGCGAACCTCAACCGCGACGAGAAGGAGGTCGACCCCTCCAAGGCGAACAGCCTGCTCGCCCGGTTCGCGCTCATGCACGAGCACACGGTGTCCCAGCACGCGCAGGTCATCGTCGAGCACTTCGTCACCCACACCCGCGGCCGGCTCGGCGGGCGCGCCAAGGCGATGGTGGTCACGGCCTCCCGCCTCTCCGCCGTGGAGATGGCCCGCGCCATCCGCAGTTACATCAAGGACCGGGACTACGACACCAAGTACCCGGACCTGGGTGTGCTGGTCGCGATCTCCGGCTCTCTCACCATCGACGGCGAGGAGACCACCGAGGTCAAGGAGAACGGCGGCCTCTCCGAAGGCGCGCTTCCGAAGGCCTTCGCCTACACCCGCGCCGACGACAAGGCCGCGAAGGCCGGCGGCAAGGGCCAGCAGGAATACCGGATCCTGGTCGTCGCCGAGAAGTACCAGACCGGCTTCGACCAGCCGCTCCTCACGACCATGTACGTCAACAAGACACTGACCGGCATCGCCGCCGTGCAAACCCTCTCCCGCCTCAACCGCACCGCCGAGCGCAAGTCCCAGGCCGACCTCGCCGTCCTGGACTTCGTCAACGAGGCCGAGGACATCCAGGACGCCTTCCGCCCGTACTTCGAGGAGGCGCACACTCTGCCCTCCGACCCCAACCTCCTCTACACGGCCCAGAGTCGCGTCATGTCCGTGCCGGTCATCTCCGAGCAGGACATGGACGAGTTCGTCGCCGCGTACATCGAGGCGGAGAAGAAGGCAGGGGGCTCCCAGTCCAAGTGGGAGAAGCTCCATGCCGAGCTGTACCGGCTCCTGTCCCCCGCCGTCACCCGCTTCTCCGCCCTCCTGGAGAGCGAGGAGGAGGACGACGTCGAGACCGCCGAGGACTTCCGCGCCAACCTCAACGACTATGTCCGCAAGTACGGCTTCCTCGCGCAGATCGTCCCCTACCAGGACGCCGAGTTGGAGCGCCTGTACCTCTACGGACGCTACCTGCTCAACCGCCTCCCTCGCCTCGCCGACGGCGGAGTCGACATAGGTGAGGTGGATCTGAGCCACCTGCGCGTCGAGAAGACCGGCGAGCACGACGTGTCGCTCAGCCCCGAGGGCGCGGCCGAGCTCAAGGGATTCGGCGACGGAGCGGGCGGCGCCAAGGACGCCGAGAAGTCACTGCTGTCCGAGCTGATCGAGAAGTTCAACGCCAAGTTCGGCACGGAGTTCACCGAGGAGGATGTCCTCCCGGCCTTCAACGCCACGAAGAAGGACCCGAAGGTGCGAGCCGCCGCACTCGTCAACGACGAGGAGAACTTCGGCATCGTCTTCGACAAGAAGTTCGAGGAGAACATGATGGACCATGTCTCCACCATCGACACCCTCGGCAAGCGGTACTTCGGCACCGACCGGGACTTCAAGTCCAACCTCGACCGTAGCGCCCGCCGGGCCGCCTGGCGGATGATCCGCCGGGAGGAGGGGCTGGACGAGCTCTGACACACTCGGAGCCCGGTGCGACGCGCGCACCGGGCCCCGGCAGTCTTCCGTGAGTTCAGCGCCCTGCGGCCATCCGCACGAAGCCGGCCCAGGCTTCCGTCCCGAAGGACAGCTTGGCTTCCGTGGGTCGCTTGGAGTCGCGTACCCATACGGCTTCACCGGTCTCGGCGACCTCGATGCACTCGCCGCCCTCCGCGCCGCTGTAGCTGCTCTTGCGCCACGACTCGCCCGTGTTCATAGCTCTCCCAGCACCTTCTCTACGAATCCCAGGGACTCTCGCGGAGTGAGAGCCTGGCTTCGGATGATCCCATAACGCGCTGAGATGGACCGCACCTCATCCCGGTCAGTGACGAGGATGCTGCGTCCCTGCACTTCCAAGTAGGCGATCTGGTCGCCCTTCCTCGGGGTGATCAACGTGAAAGGCCCGTCTACGCCAGCGTTGTCCTCACGGTCGTTCGGCATGACCTGGATCTCGACGTTGCGCTTGTGTCCGATCAGGAGGATGTTTTCCAGAACCCCGCGCAGCACGGACTTACCACCGAACGGTTTGCGGAGCAGGGCCTCCTCGATGACGAAACTCACGAGCGGTGCGGGCCATCGAGTAAAGATCTCTTGGCGCAACAACCGTGCCGCAACTCGCTGTTCAATCGTGTCCTCGTCCAGCAGCGGTCGCCGCATGGCCAACAGTGCGCGCATGTACTCCTCGGTCTGAAGGAGCCCCGGTACGGCTTGCACGGCGTAGAGGAAGAGCTCGTGGGCATCAGCCTCCAGCCGCGCCGCATCCCTGAAGAACGACGGATACTGAGCCCGAGCAATCTCCTCCTTCATGGCCGTCAGCAAACCCCCAGCCCCCAACACCTCATCCGCCTTGTCGATGAACCGAGGCTGCGGAATCCGCCTCCCCTGCTCGATCGACGCCACCGTGTCCGCCGAGTAACCGACCAGCTTGCCGAACTCGGCCCGGTCCAGCCCCGCCCGCGTCCGCAGCAGCTTCAACTGCCGTCCGAACACGGTCACCACGCCCGTCCCCGGCTCGTCCTCCGGTCGCCGCTGCTCCTGCCCCCGCGCCGGCTCCTCGTCCCTCACCTCGGTCATCGTCCTACCGCCTCTCCCCCGCGTACCGACCCGTACAGCACCCGCGCCCGCCCCGTACGAAAGATCGGCGTCAGCGCGTCACCACTGGTCACGCTATGCCACAGAACGCCACCGTGAGTGCATGACCGCAACACAATCCCCCCTCACGGTGCACCAGTTCACGATGCGTTTCAGCTCGACCCCCCGTGGCGCCCGCCTGGCCCGGCGCCTGTGCGGGCACCGGCTCGACACCTGGGGCATCCCGTACGGCAGCGACGCGCACGACGTCGTCACGCTCGTCGCGGCCGAGCTGTGCGCCAACGCCGTACGGCACGGACACGTCGCCGGCCGGGACTTCCACGTCCTCCTCACCGCCGACCCGGCCACCCGCACCGTACGGATCGAAGTCAGCGACACCCGCGGTGAACGCATCCCCCACCTCCCCACCGCCACAACACAGGAGGGCGACAGCGGACGCGGACTGCTCCTCGTCGAGGCGCTGGCCGACCGCTGGGGCTGTTCACCCCGCGCCACGGGCGGGCCCGGCAAGACCGTCTGGGCGGAGTGCACCATCCCCGGCCTGTCCTGATCACGTAGCTCGCACGCGCTCCGGCTGGACTCACCAAACCCCACCCACGACACTGATCCCAACCACATCGAAGACCTTTCGGACACTCGACGGGGCGGGGGCCAGGTGCCGGAACCACGGCGGATCGCGGGACGCTACGAGCTGCTGGAGCAGTTCAGCCACGGCGGCATGGGGGACGTGTGGCGCGGTTACGACGCCGTACTGGACCGGCCGGTCGCCGTGAAGCTCATCCGCCCGCAGGCCGTCACGTCACCGCACCTGGCGCAAGAACTTGAGAAGCGGTTCAAACGCGAGGCGCGGATCACCGCGCGGATCCAGCACCCGGGCGTGCCGCAGGTGTACGACGCCGATCTGGACGAGTCGTACGAGCAGTTGTTCCTGGTGATGGAGCTGGTCGACGGCGTGCCGCTGACCGCGTACGTGCACCCGGACCACCCCCTGCCCCTCAGCTGGGCGGTGGCCGTGGCCGCGCAGGTCGCGACGGTGCTGTCGTACGCGCACGACGTGCCCGTCGTCCACCGTGACCTGAAGCCGAGCAACGTCCTCGTCGCCCGCGACGGCACGGTGAAGGTGCTGGACTTCGGCATCGCGGCGATCCTGCGGACGGACGTCACCAAGCTGACCGTGACGGGCAGTCCGATCGGGACGCACCAGTACATGGCGCCGGAACAGGTGCGCGGCGGACGGGTCACGCCGCGCACCGACCTGTACGCGCTGGGCTGCGTGCTGCACGAACTGCTCTGCGGACGGCCGCTGTTCGGCGGGGACAGCGAGTGGCAGCTGATGATGCAGCACGTCAACGCGGCACCGACGCCGCTGCGGCAGCTGCGTGCCGACGTACCGGCGGCGCTGGAGGAACTCGTCCTGCACCTGCTCCGCAAGGCGCCCGAGGCGCGTCCGGCGGACGTGCAGGAGGTGTACGAGCGGTTGCGGCCGTTCCTGCCGGTGACCGGCGAGGAGTCCGTACCGGAGGAGGCGGGGCCCGCCGGGGTGCCGGACCCGACCGGGATCTTCCGCCGCCCGTACGCGCCCCGCTCGCGCGCCGGTTCCGCGAGCGCGCGGCCCGCGGCGTCCCCCGCCGGGCCGGACGCACCACCTGCCGTCCCCGCGGCCGAGCGGGAGGCACTGCGGGAGCAGATCCTCGACGTGCACGCGCACTACCGCGCCCTGATGGAGGAGGAGCGGTACGCGCAGGCCGCCGAGGTGGTGGGCGAGATGATCGAGCCGGCCGCGCGTGCTCTCGGCTCGGAGAGCAAGGCGGTCCTCGGGCTGCGGATGCGCCGGGCGGTCAGCCGTCAGCTGGCGGGTGACCACCGGGCCGCGCTGCCGGAGTTCGAGGCGCTCGCCGACGCCTACGCGCGCGTGAGCGGCCCGAGTAGCGAGGAGGCGCTGGACAGCCGGGCGCAGGCGGCCCGCTGCCGCGGGGAACTGGGGCAGGTGACCGAGGCGCTGGCGGGGCTGCACGGCGTCCTCGATGTCGTCCGCTCCGTCGACGGCGACGTGAGCGAGAACGCCGTGGAACTGCGCCGCGACATCGGCATGCTGCTGCTCGCGCAGGGGCGGGCGGCGGACGCCTTCGACGTCCTGGACCCGCTGCACGCGGATCTGTGTCTGGTGTTCGGCCCTGACGACGAACTTACCGCCGAGGTGGCCGAGACCCTGGCCGTGATCCGGCTGGATCTCGACGGTGACGTCCCCCATTCCTCGCCCTGACCTGCTTGTTCGTCCGCACCGACGCCCGACCGGACACTAGGATCCACGCATGCCGCAGCTCGCCTTCGACATCGGCTTCTTCGCCGAACTCCCCAAGCTCCAGCCGCCGGTCAGGAAGGGCGTTCTCGACACCTGGGAGAAGTTCAACCGGCTCACTCTCGATCAGCTCTTCAAGGACCCGGGGCTGAAACTGGAGAGCCTGACGAACGCGAAGGACAAGCAGATCCGGACCATCCGCATCGACCAGTTCTGGCGCGGTGTGGTTCTCGCCCCGCCCTCCGGGGACACCTTCGTCCTGTTGCGGGTCATGCAGCACGACAAGGCCATCGCGTGGGCGAAGAAGCAGAAGTCCAGCATCAACGAGGTGACCCGGGCCGTCGAGATCCGGGACGCGGCGACCCTGGACGAGATCACGCCGGCGTACGAGCGGGTGGCTCAGGCCTCGCCGAAGGAGCGGTTGTTCGCGAAGTTCTCCGACGGAGACCTGACCGCGCTCGGCATCGACGCCGAGACGCTGCGACAGGCCCGGTCGCTCGTCGACAAGGAGCAGTTGGAGGTCTTCGCGCCGCTGCTGCCGCAGGATCAGCGCGAGGTACTGCAGTACCTCGCGGAGGGCTGCACGGTCGAGGAGGTGTGGCAGGACATCGTCGCCCCCGCCCTGCAGGCGGCGGCGCAGCCGGTGGACACGCAGGACTACGACACGGCGATCCAGCACAGCCGGGCGCGCATCGCGCTGGTCACGGCCTCGGAGGAGTTGCGGGACATCCTTGAGAAGCCGTTCGCGGCCTGGCGGGTCTTCCTGCATCCGTCTCAGCGGAAGGTGGCCTACCGCGCGTCCTACTCGGGTCCTGCCCAGATCACGGGCGGGCCAGGCACCGGCAAGACCGTCGTCGCGCTGCACCGGGTCAAGCACCTGCTCGGATACCTGCGCGACGGCGACCGCATCCTCCTCACGACGTACACCAACGCCCTCGTCAACGCGCTCCGTTCGGGACTGGAGTCCCTGGTGGAGGACCCGGAGCTGCGCGAGCGGGTGGACATCTCGACGGTGGACGGCTTCGCGAACCGGGTCGTCACCGAGGCGCCGGGCGCGGTGGCCCTGCGGCCGCTGATGAACAACGAGGAAGAGAGCCGCTGGGCAAAGGCCGCCAAGGCGACGGGCTTCACCGGCAGCGCGCAGTTCCTGGCGCAGGAGTACCGGCACGTCATCCTCGCCCAGGACATCAGGACCCTGGCCGAGTACGAGGCGGCGGACCGGCGTGGCCGCGGGAACCGGCTGCCCCAGGCCGAGCGGCCCCTGGTGTGGGAAACGGTGGAGCGGTTCACGGCCGGCCTGGCCGAGGACGGGGCCCGCACCTGGCTGCAGACGTGCGCGGAGGCTGCGCGGCTGCTGGAGGAAAAGGGGCCGCAGTACCGGCATGTCGTGGTGGACGAGGCACAGGACCTGCACCCGGCGCAGTGGCGTCTGCTGCGCGCGGCCGTTCCCGCCCGCCCCGACGACCTGTTCATCGCGGGCGACCCGCATCAGCGCATCTACGACTCGAAGGTGTCCCTGAAGTCGCTCGGCATCAAAGTGACCGGGCGGTCGGTGAAGCTCCGCAAGAACTACCGCAGCACCCAGGAGATCCTGCGCTGGTCCACGGCGCTGCTCGTCGGCCGCCCCATCGCCCAGCTGGAGGACGAGAACCGCAACGACACCCTGCTCGGATACCGCTCCGCCCTCCACGGCGACGGCCCCGCCGTGCACGCCGCGGCGACCGAGGAGGCCGAACTGGACGCGCTCGTCACCCAGGTACGGGCGTGGATGGACGCAGGCGTCGGCGCCGGGGAGATCGGGGTCAGCACTCGGTTCAACAAGACGTGCGCGAAGACGGTGGCGCGTCTGAAGGCCGTCGGCGTCCCCGCCACACCGCTGCGTGCCGCGGACGCCGAGGGCGAAGCGACGACCGTGCGGGTCGGGACCATGCACTCGTTCAAGGGGCTCGAGTTTCGTTGCGTCGCTGTCATCGGCGTCACCGAGGAGGCACTGCCGTTCCCCAAAGCGGTGACGCCGCCCGACGTGGACCCCAAACAGCACGAGACGGACATGATGGCCGAACGCTGCCTGCTGTTCGTGGCCTGCACCAGGGCGCGCGACAGCCTCTACGTCTCCTGGTCCGGCAAGCGCAGCCCGTTCCTGGTGGAGGCGGGCGTGTAACGCCGGTGGGCCGTGCCCCCGACTGCACCACCACCTACGCCTCCGGAAGCAGCCCGGGTGATCAAGTACGCCGCCGAGGCGGACGGCGACGAGCAGTAGCGCCCCCCAGAGCCGGATCACGAGCCGACTCCTGGGAGCGGATGACACGATCGTGGGGGGGATGCCTGGCGCACCCTGGAGGGAGAGGAGGCGTGATGCGGACCAGCGACGAGATCTATCACCGGGTCCTCTGGGATCCGCGGTTCGACCCGGCCCGTTTCGTGCTGGGGATCAGCCGGCGCGGGGACGCCCCCGAGCGCATCCCGCTGCCCTCCTTCGTGCCCGGGGGCGACATCCCGTGGCACCGGGTGGTGTTCATCGAGGCGGACGGTGAGGTGGTCTGGGACCGGGCCACGGGTGTGGACTGCATCGGCACGTCGGACGCCGGCCGGGTGCGGGGTGATGCGCCCACCTCCGAGGGCTGGGACGTATCGCACCATTACGGTGTGGAAACCGACCCGAGCTCCGGCGGGAGCGAGCCCACTGACGTCCTCGACGTATCCCCGACGCCCCGCACTGCGGTGGCCTGGATCCCGCCTGCGGAGCTGTGGCCGCCGATCCAGGACATCCGTCGGGATCACGATCCGCAGATCCACCGCTGGCCGCCGCACGTCAATCTGCTCTTCGGCTTCGTGCCGGAGTCCGACTTCGAGCGGGCGGCCCCGCTGCTGGCCGCGGCGGCGGCCGAGACGCCGGTCTTCACGGCCAGGCTGGACGGGGTGCGCACCTTCCGGCACCGGGCGTACTTCACCGTGTGGCTCGACCCGGCGGCGACCGGCGAGACCCCGTGGGCGGGTCTGTACCGCGCTCTGCAGCAGCGGTTCCCACGCTGTCGTGGGCGCGCCAAGGGCTTCACACCGCATCTGTCCCTGGGCCGGACCCGGGATGCGCAGCGGGTCGCCGCCGACTGTGCCGCCCGGCTCGACGCCATGACGGCGACGGTCTGGGAGCTCGTCCTGCTCTCGCGCAGGGGCGACGGGCCGATGCGGCCGCGGGCAACGGTCGCTCTCGGCACGGGCGAGGTCCGCTGGCTGCCCGACCCAGGCCCCGGTGCGCCGGGCGCGGAGGACACGGCCTGGCTCTCCGAGATCATCGACAGGTGAGGCAAAGGGCCGCCTGAGTGGCGGCCCCGCCCGCTTACGGGAGGGGCCGCCGTCGGCGCTAACGGGCCGACACCGTCACCGGTGCCGGCGCGTACCCCGTCGGCCGGGCCGTGAACGTGCCCCGCCCCTGGGTGCGGCTGCGCAACCGCGTCGCGTACCCGAAGAGTTCGGCCAGCGGCACGGTCGCGGTGACGACCGCCGAGCCCGACCGGGTGGCCGAGCCGGAGACCCGGCCGCGCCGGGCGGCGAGGTCACCGAGGACGCTGCCCACGGCGTCCTCGGGCACCGTGACCGTGACCTCGACGACCGGTTCCAGCAGGGCCATCGTGCTCGCCCGCAGGGCGCCCTGCAGCGCGAACCGACCTGCCGTACGGAACGCCGTCTCGGACGAGTCCTTCACATGGGTCGCCCCGTCGGTGAGGGTGACGCGCAGCCCGGTCACCGGGTGTCCGTCGAGCGGCCCCTCGGCCAGGGCGTCCCGGCAGCCGGCCTCGACCGCCCGGACGTACTCCTGCGGCACCCGGCCGCCGACGACCGTCGAACGGAACTCGAAGCCGGTCTCCAGGGGTTCGACGTCCAGGACGACCTGCGCGAACTGGCCCGCTCCGCCGTCCTGTTTGACATGCCGGTGCACGTGCCCGGACGTACCGCGCACGACTGTCTCCCGGTAGGTCACCTTCGGCCGTCCGACCTGCACGTCCAGCCCGTGGGCACGCCGGAGCTTCTCCACGGCGACCTCCAGGTGCAGTTCGCCCATGCCCGAGAGGACCGTCTGCCCGGTCTCGGGGTCGGTCCGCACGACCAGCGACGGATCCTCCTCGGCCAGCCGCGCCAGCGCCGTGGCCAGCCGGTCGGTGTCGGTGGAGCGTGCGGCCTCGACCGCCACGGTGACGACCGGGTCGGCGACACTCGGCGGTTCCAGGACGAGCGGCGCGCCAGGGGCGCACAGGGTCGAGCCGGCGCGGGCGGACTTCAGCCCGACCACGGCGACGATGTCCCCGGCGACCGCCCGCTCCACCTGGGCGTGCCGGTCGGCCTGCACACGCAGGATCCGGCCGATCCGCTCACTGCGCCGCGCGCCCGCGTCCCACACGGTCTCTCCCTTCTCGATCGTCCCCGAGTACAGCCGCAGGTAGGTCAGCCGTCCCGTCGCTGTGGCGCTCACCTTGAACGCCAGTGCCGCGAGCGGTGCGTCCGGGTCGGCAGCCCGCTCCTGTTCCACCCCGTCGAGCGTGCCGCGCACCGGCGGTACGTCCAGCGGGGACGGCAAGTACGCCACGACCGCGTCGAGCAGCGGCTCGATGCCGCGGTTGCGGTACGCCGAACCGCACAGCACGACCACGCCGTCGCCGGTCCGGGTCAGGTCGCGCAGGGCGGAGGCAAGAGTCGCTGCCGTGAGCGTCTCCTGGTCGCAGAACTCCTCCAGCGCGGCGGGGTGCAGCTCGGCAACAGCTTCCTCCAGCAGCCGACGCCGCCGCACCGCCTCGTCCCGCAGCTCCTGCGGAACCGGCTCCTCCACGACCGCCTCGGCGCCGTCGGTCCACACCAGCGCCCGCATCCGTACCAGGTCCACCACGCCGGTGAAGCCGTCTTCCGCGCCGATGGGCACCTGCACGACCAGCGGCGCCGCATGGAGCCGCTCGCGGATCGAGGCGACGGCCGTGTCGAGGTCGGCCCCGGCGCGGTCCAGCTTGTTGACGAAGGCGATCCTCGGCACGCCGTGCCGGTCCGCCTGCCGCCACACGGACTCGCTCTGCGGCTCGACCCCGGCGACGGCGTCGAACACCGCGACCGCCCCGTCGAGCACCCGCAGCGATCGCTCCACCTCGTCGGCGAAGTCGACGTGCCCGGGCGTGTCGATCAGGTTGATCCGGTGCCCGTCCCAGTCGCAGCTGACGGCGGCGGCGAAGATGGTGATGCCGCGGTCGCGCTCCTGCGGGTCGAAGTCGGTGACGGTCGTGCCGTCGTGGACCTCGCCGCGCCGGTGGGTGGTGCCGGTGGCGTAGAGGATCCGTTCCGTGACGGTGGTCTTGCCGGCGTCGACGTGGGCGAGGATGCCGAGGTTGCGGACGGTGGTCGGTCGACGATTCAGTGCGGTACGCACGGCCCATGGCCTTTCGGGATGGTTCGGTGAAAGGGCAGCGCGATTCCCGGACGAACGGGCAGGCAGGCGCCAGGCGTTGGTGTTGCGCGTGGCTCAGTCGTTCGTCACGGGTGTCCGGTACCGGCCGCGCAGCGGGCACCGGGCGGCCGGAGACACGAGGATCACCTCGTAGCGGGAGCGGGGAACGACGACGGCGATGCGGTCACGCACGGCCCGGCTCCCCTCACTCGACTCGCTGTTCGGAACGTGGCGAGTGTAGGGAACCGGGTGGGCTCGGGGCACCGGATTTTTTCGAGGTCTACCTCCGGAACCTTTTCGAGGTCTACGCCGGGACCGCATCCGGTGTGTAGAAGCGCGCCCGGACCCGCCGCAGCCACGCCTCCGCGGCCGATTCGTCGGGCTGTTCGGGCAGTACGCTGCGGGACTCGTCGAAGGCCGCCTCGAATCGGCGCAGCAGCGGCAGCGCGGCCGCGGGGTCGGCGGCGACCTGCTCACCGAAACGGTGGTAGCTCTCGGGGTCCTCGACCCGGATGGTCAACTGCCCAGTGGTGTAGAGCTCGTAGCCCTGTCGGCACAGTCGCTTGAGGTGGCGGGCGTGCTTCGCGGTGCGCTTGCGGGTGTCCGCGGAGAACGAACCGTCGCCGCGGCTCTGGAGCTTCCTGAACTGCTGTGTGGCGTAACCGAGATAGGCATCGCGGACCCGCCGGGCGCTCAGGAAGGACGCCCGGATGCCGATGAGCTCGTCGCCGAGCTCCGTCCGCACCTCGTACAACTCCTCCGGCAGCCAGACGAGTTCCATGACGGTCGGATTGCCGCCGAGCGCGAGCCGGCACCACTTGGCTGCCTCGTGCAGGGTGCGGTCGGGGGCCGTGGTGACGTGGGACTCCTTCGGGCCGTGCAGGCCGTGCAGGGTCTCGGTGGGGGCGGCGAACAGGCCGAGCCGGTCCACGTCGGAGCCCTTGTGGGCCAGTCCGTAGGCGGTCGAGCCGACGACGCCGGACAGCAGGATGTTCGTCACGGTCACAGGTCCCCCCGGTGTTCATCGCGCGCCCTGGTGGTACTGGCGGCGGCGGACCGTCATGATGCCGCGCTGCCCCGGCGATCGGCCTGCCATTTTCGGGCGACCGCCCGGTCACCCTCGGGTTCGTCGAGCGTTCACAGCTGCATCATGCCGAGGTCTTCAGCCGCGCCCGGCGTCGAACTAGCGTCCTGGGATCGCCCCAACCCCAACGAGTGAGGTTTCGATGTCCGCAAGACATTTCCTCGCCGGCCTGGCTCTCGTGCCGGTGCTCGCCCTCCCCACGGCCGCTCATGCAACGACGACGGATGGCGCCGGCGTACTGCCTCAGAAGTCGCACTTCGACCTGCAGGCCCACCGCGGCGGCCTCGGCATGACGACCGAGAGCACCCTGGAAGGGTTCGGCAAGGCGCTGCGGCTGGGTGTCACCACCCTGGAACTGGACACCCAGGTCACCAAGGACCGGAAGGTCGTCGTCACCCACGACCGGCAGGTCAGCGCCCAGAAGTGCCGGGACACGGCACCGGTCGTGCCGGGCGACCCGATGTACCCGTACGTCGGCAAGTACATCAAGGACCTGACGCTGGCGCAGATCCGCACCATGGACTGCGGCTACCAGCAGCTGCCCGGCTACCCCGAGCAGGAGCAGATCAAGGGCGCCCGCATGGTCGAGCTCCGGGACGTCCTGGACCTCGTCAAGAGCTACCAGGCCAGGCAGGTCACCCTCAACATCGAGACGAAGGTCGAAGCGGGAGCGCCCGAGCAGACCGCGCCGCGGGAGCTGTTCGTGCGCCGCGTGTTCGAGGAGATCCGCGCCTCGGGCCTCGAGCGCCAGGTCACCATCCAGTCCTTCGACTGGGGTGCGCTGAAGGAGATGCACAGGCTCGCGCCGCGGTGGCCGCTGGTGGCGCTGACCAACTACGACTTCCTCCAGGTCGGCAAGCCCGGCGCCTCCCCCTGGCTCGGCGGGATCGACGCCGACGACTACGACGGCGACTTCGTCAGGGCGGCCGCGGCCGTCCCCGGCGTCAAGGCGCTCTCCCCCAACTACGGCTTCCCGCAGAACGGCAAGATCGGCGACCCCGGCTTCCGCTTCTACCCCGACCGCACGATGATCACCGAGGCCCACGCGCGGGGCCTGAAGGTCGTCCCGTGGACCTGCGACGACCCGGCCACGGTGGAGGCGCTCATGGACATGGGGGTCGACGGCATCATCACGAACCATCCGGACCGTGTCCGGCAGATCATGGCCGACCGCGGGATACGGCTGCCGAAGGCGTACTTCCCGCGCCACTGAAAGGCACGGCGAGGGCACGCGGACACGACACACGACTCGTGCGGGCCGAGCGAAGGCTCCGCCCGCACGAGTCGTCCTGGGCGGGCGGGCCGGAGCTCGCCCGGTGGCCGGTCCCGATCGGCGCGGCAGTGCGCCTCGCCTCGGGCAGCACGGCGTAGGTGTGCCGACGTCCCGTGCCGCGCCGCGGGGGATGCGACGCTTGCCGCGGGCCGGAGTCGGGCGACAGAGTCCCCCAGGTCAGCCGTGCGAGGTCGTCTCCCTGACCCAGGGCAGCGCGAACCGCTCCAACAGCACCAGAGCGAAGTAGAGCAGGATGCTCATCAACCCGATCAGGATGATCGCGGCCCAGGCGGTGGCGGTGTCGCCGACCCCGCCGGCCTGCACGATCAGATAGCCCAGCCCGGTCTCACCGGCCTGGAACTCGCCGATGACCGCGCCGATCGCGGCGAGCGGCATGGCCACCTTCAGCCCGACGAAGATCTGCGGCAGCGCGGCGGGCAGCCGTACCTTCCGGAACGCCTGCCAGCGCGAGGCGTCCAGCGAGCGCGCCAACTCGGCCAGGTCCGCCGGGGTCGACGTGAGGCCGGTCGCGGTGGACAGCACGATGGGGAAGAAGCAGAGCAGGAAGACCATGGTCAGGACCGGCTTCTGCCCCCAGCCGAGCGCCCCCACCAACAGCGGCCCGAGCGCGATCTTCGGAACCGCGTTGACGGCGACCAGCAGCGGCGTGAACATTCGCTCCAGTACCCGCGAGCCCGCCAGTGACAGTCCGATCAGAACTCCGCAGGCGCTGGAGAGAACGAACCCGACAACCGTCTCCACCGTGGTGTCGCCGGTGTGTTCCAGGAACTGGGCCGGGGCCGCGGTGAACGCCGAGAGCACGGCACCGGGCGGAGGGAGCACTGCCGGGTGGATCACCGCCAGCACCGACGTGAGAAGCCACCACACGCCGAGGGCGACCAGCAGCCCGGCCAAGGGCAGCAGCACTACGCCGATGCCCGTCCTGCGCTGTGGTCCGACTCGCGGCATGGGCACCGGCTCCGGGGCCTGCTGCGGCTTCGGGAGTCCGGTCATCCCATCCTTCTCCCAGCGCGGCGTGATCAGGCTTTCGGTACCAGGTCGAAGTCGATGATCTGATCAGGGGTCATTCCTTGCGACAGCGCGCCCGCGTCCTGCAGGATCGCGATGCTCTTCGCGACCCGCCCGGAGTCCAGCGTCCCGATCGCCGTGCCGGAACCGCCTGGCGTGACGTATGCGGCCATCAACTCCAACTCGGCGGCCGCGGCGGCCGGATTCGTGGCGTCCACGTTCCGCTTCAGGATCTCGGCGGCCTCCTTGGAGTTGGCGAGGCTGTACTCCAAGCCCTTGAGCAGGGCGGTGGTGAACCGCTTCACCATCTCCGGCTCCTGCTCGGCGATCTTCTTCGACGTGATCAGCACGTTCCCGTAGAGATCGGGCATCACGTCGCTGTACGGCAGCAGGACCGCCTTCTTCTTGGTCACCGCCTCGATGGTCGGCTTGCCCACCACGAACTGGCCGATGCCGTCCACCGAGCCGCCGGCGAGCGTGCCCATCAGGGTCTGTGCCTCGCCGTTGACCCAGGTCACCTTGCCGGCGTCCACTCCGGCCAGCCGGGCGTACGTCGGGAAGAGGTTGCGCACGACGGAGCCGGGCGTGTCGGCGAGCCGTTTGCCCTCGATGTCCTTCGGTGTGGCGATGCCGCTGCCCTAGGTGGTGGCGATGGCGGCCATGGTGCGCTGCTGGATGGCGGCCACCGCGACGAAGTCCTTCGCCTGGCCGCTGCCCATGTGCAGCAGACCTCCCGTCAGGTCGATCGGGCCGAACTGCGCCTGGCCACTCGCGACGGCCGGAATCACGCCGCCGGTACCCTGGCCCGGCTTGATCTCCACGTCGAAGCCGGCCTCTTCGAAGAAACCCTTGTCCTTCGCGACCCAGGCGTACGCGTCCCGGCCGAAGTTGCCGAACGACGTCAGGTAGGTCACCTTCTCCAGTGCCTTGTCGTCCGCACCGGCACCTGCGTCGGAATCCGAGCCGCCACACCCCGACACCAGCGCCAGCGCTGTGGCCAGCGCCACCGCGGCGACCGTACGGGCGAACCTGTTCATGCGCACAGTGTTGTCCTTTCCGACCGCCGGCCGCGCCGGCGGAGGGGCGTCGAGACAGAACGGCGTGACGGAACCGCCGAGGGCATGACACTCGGTGCGGGCAACAGCGTACGAGAGCCGGGTAGTTGTGAGCCAGGTGTGGGGAATCACCGACAGGACGACAGGTACCGCTGAGCGGCCTGCTCCGGGTAACCTGACCGGGCGTTACGAACCGGCCGGCATGGCGATCGCCAGTGGATGGGGAGACCGCCGGATGATCAGACTCACCGGTGTGTCCCGGAGCTTCACCAGCCGGTCCGGTTCGACGGTGGCGCTCCAGGACATCGGCCTTCACATTGCCGAGGGTGAGTTCGTGGCGGTGGTGGGCCGGTCCGGGTGCGGCAAGTCCACACTGCTCCGGCTGATCGCCGGGCTGCTGCCGGTCACCGAGGGCGAGATCACCATCGACGGCGAGCGAGTCACCGGAGCCCGGCGGGATGTCGCCATGCTGTTCCAGCGGCCGGCCCTGCTGCCCTGGCGGTCCGTCCTCGACAACGTCATGCTGCCCGTGGAGGTCTTCGGCTGGAACAAGGCCGAGCACCGCGACCGGGCGTACCGGCTGCTGGAGACGGCCGGACTGAGCGGCTTCGAGAAGCACCGGCCGCACGAGCTCTCCGGCGGTATGCAGCAACGCGTCGCACTGTGCCGGTCGCTGATGGGTGAACCCCGGGTGCTGCTCATGGACGAGCCGTTCTCCGCACTCGACGCGCTGACCCGCGCGGACCTCGCAGTGGAGCTGCAGCGCATCCACATCGAGAACTCGGCCACAGTCGTCTTTGTCACCCACTCGACGGACGAGGCCGTGCTGCTCGCCGACCGGGTGGTGGTGCTCAGCCCGCGCCCGGGCCGGATCCACAAGATCGTCGACATCGCCATTCCCCGGCCGCGGAAGCTGGGCCGAACTGCGCACCTCGGCGAAGTGGCCCGGTACAGCGCCGATCTGCACGAGCTGCTGATGGAACGGGACGTGTTCACGTCGGCCGAAACGGAGGGACGATGACCCTGCGGATCTGCGTCTTCACCGAGCCGCACCGCGGCGCCGACTACGAGGATCAGCTGCGCTTCGCCCGACTCGTCGAAGCCGGCGGGTTCGAGGGCTTCTTCCGGGCCGATCACTACCAGGCCATGGGCGCCGGTCCCGGGCTGCCCGGCCCCACCGACGCGTGGCTCACGCTGGGCGCGCTCGCCCGGGAGACCTCCCGGATCCGGCTGGGCACCCTGGTCACCCCGGCCACCTTCCGGCTGCCGGGCCCACTGGCCGTGACGGTGGCGCAGGTCGACCGGATGAGCGGGGGGCGGGTCGAGCTGGGCCTCGGCGCCGGATGGTACGAACGGGAACACACCTCCTACGGCATCCCGTTCCCGGCCGCCCCGGAGCGCTTCGACCGGCTGGAGGAACAGCTGGCGGTGATCACCGGCCTGTGGCGGACACCGGTCGGCGAGAGCTTCAGCTACCGCGGCGACCACTACCAACTGGTCGACGCGCCCGCCCTGCCGAAGCCCGTGCAGGTGCCGGCGCCGCCGATCATCGTCGGGGGCCGCGGCCCCAAGCGCACCCCGGAGCTGGCCGCTCGGTATGCCGACGAGTTCAACATGCCCTTCAAGTCGGTGGCAGAGACTGCCCGGGCGTACCAACGGGTTGTCGAGGCATGCGACCGGACCGGCCGGGCCGTCGCCGGTCAGGCACCGCTGGTGCTCTCGGCCGGTGTCGTGGTCGCCATCGGCCGTACCGGCGCGGAGGCGCAACGGCGGGCCGCCCCGCTGCACGTCAAGAGCGCGCTGCCGCCGGAGGATCCGGTGGTCGGATCCCCGGCCCAGCTGGTGGAGCGACTCGGCGAGTTCTCCACGATCGGCGCAAGCCGTATCCATCTGAGACTGATCGACTTCACCGACCTCGACCACCTGGAACTCATCGCCGGTGAGGTACTCCCGCAGCTGTAGCACGTGAAAACCGAGGCGCCTTGTTCCAGAAGGTGACTGCCCGACCGCCGGCACCGTGATTCCAGCACGGCCATGCCAGTTTCACGCCGCCCGGTTCGACTGGATTCGTCCTTCGCCGAAGCGCCGCCCACTGCTAGCGTCGCGGCCAGCCGGGAGACGGGGGCAGGAGATGGCGGCAGCCGAGGTGATCGATCTGGTGGCGATGGGCGAGGACTTCGTCCGCGATCCGTATCCGGTTTACGCGGCGCTGCGCGAGCGCGGACCCGTGCACAAGGTGCGGATTCCGGAGGGTGCGGAGGCCTGGCTTGTCGTCGGGTACGAGGCCGGGCGGTCCGCGCTCGTGGATCCGCGATTATCCAAACAGTGGAAGAACGCCTCGCCCTCCTTTCCGATCTCCAGTCCATCCGCGGGACCGCACATGCTCAACTCAGACCCGCCGGACCATGAGCGGCTGCGCAAACTGGTCGTGCGCGAGTTCACTCCGCGCCGGATCGAGCAGCTCGCGCCGCGCGTGCAGCAGATCACCGACGAGTTGCTCGACGCGATGGTGGCGCTTCCAGAAGGGCGGGCCGATCTGGTCGAGGCACTCTCGTTCCCGCTGCCGATCTCGGTGATCTGCGAGCTGCTCGGCGTGCCGATGCTGGACCGGGCCGCGTTCCGCGCCTGGACCGGAACGATCCTCACCGACCCCGACCCCAGGGCGCGGCTGGCAGCCACGCGTGAGGTGGCCACGTATCTCGCCGAGTTGCTGGAGCGCAAGCGCCGGGCCCCGGGCCAGGACCTGATGAGCGCCCTGATCCGCACCACCGACGAGGACGGCGACCGGCTGTCCGCGGACGAACTGCGCGGTACCGCCTGGCTGCTGCTGGTCGCCGGGCATGAGACCACGGTCAATCTGATCTCCAACGGCGTGCTGGCCCTGCTGACCCATCCCGATCAAATCGCCGCACTGCGCGAGGACATGACACTCATGAACAACGCGGTGGAGGAGATGCTGCGCTACGACGGGCCGGTGGAGACGCCGACGTTCAGGTTCACCACCGAGCCGGTCGAGATCGGCAGTACGGTCATACCCGGCGGCGGTGAGCTGGTCCTCGTGGCCCTGGCGGACGCAAACCACGACCCGGCACGCTTCCCCGACCCCGGCCGCTTCGACATCCGGCGACCCGCGGGCGGTCATGTGGCCTTCGGCCACGGCATCCACTACTGCCTCGGCGCGCCGCTCGCACGCATGGAGGCTCGAATCGCGATCCGTGCCCTGCTGGAGCGCTGCCCCGACCTCGCCCTCGACGCCCATCCGGCCGCCCTGTCGTGGCGCCACGGCATGCTCATCCGCGGCCCGGTTCAGTTGCCGGTCCGATGGACGTCCCAGCCTTCCCGGACACCACCTGCCGAGTAGCCGGAGGGGATCTCGTACCCCGGCCCTCACAGAACCGTGTTCGATTCGAACGCTCCAGCAGGCACATACCCTGACAGCGGCCGTCACACGGTTGCGGCGCCTTCAACGCCGACCCTGTGCCGGGCCCTGGATCAGTGGATCGCCCGGAGTTGCGGCTGCCCTGCGCGCCCGTCGACCCTGCCCTGCGGGCGGTGAGCAGCGGCTGGTGGCTGAGGTCGCCCGACGTCCGGCGACGGCATCAGTGGCCCGTTCCGGGCAGCTGTATGCCGCTGCCGGACTTCCGCGCGGTAGCGGCGGCTACCAGGGGCGGACGAGGACAGTGCGCGGACGCCGGAGCCCGCGGCTTCACCTGGGTTCCGTCTGCGGCCGCGGCTGGGGTCGGCCCCGGCCGCTTCTGCTGATACGGGCAATCAGCCCGGCATAGCGTAAGCCCGCGGGCGGGGGCGGTCACACTCAGGGGCCGACGCGCAGGACCGGACCGGCCTGGCTCGGCTCGGTCCGCCGATCGCGCCCACCCCGCACCGCCGTACCGGAGAGTGCCGACCAGCCGGCCGCCGATCCAGACCTGGTGGCCCCGGTTCCGGATCTCAGGGCTGACCCTGATGTCCCGGGATCCGGGCCCGTTTACGGTTGTTCTCACCGGCACCGCTCCGGGAGACGGCAGGGAAACACGGGGGAGTACGGGGGAACTGCCGTCCCCGGAGCGGAGCGCCGGCCCGAGCCTGGCGAGGGGTCAGGCTCGCAGATACGTCAGCACGGCCATCACCCGGCGATGGTCCATGAGGTCGGCTTCGAGCTGCAGCTTGGTGAAGATGTTCCGTACGTGGGTCTCCACCGTCTTGCCGCCGATGACCAGTCGCTGCGCGATGGCCTCATTGGACCGTCCCTCGGCCATCAGGGCCAGCACCTCGCGCTCCCTCGCGGTGAGTTCGTCGAGCGGGTCCGCCGGCCGGGGGGCGTCCATCAGCCGGGCGACGACCTCCGGCTCCACGACGGTCCCGCCGTCAGCGACCCGCTTCAGCGCGTCGGCGAGTTCGTCGGCGTCGGCGACACGTTCCTTGAGGAGATAGCCGAATCCGTGCTGGTTCTGCAGGAGCGCCTGGACGGTGCCGACGGTCTCGACGTACTGGGACAGCAGCAGCACTCCGGTGCCGGGGTGGCGCTCACGGATGGCGGCCGCCGCTCGGATGCCCTCGTCGGTGTGTGTCGGGGGCATCCGGATGTCCAGCAGGACCACGTCCGGCCGGTGCTGGGCGACCAGGTCGAGCAGGGGGCCGGTGTCCCCGCAGTGCGCGGGCACCTCGAAGCCCTCGTCGGTGAGAAGACGTACGATCCCCTCCCGCAGAATCGCCGAATCCTCGGCCACGATCACACGCACGGCAGCTCCGCCCTGATCTTCGTCCCGCCGCCCGCGGGGCTGTGAATGTGCAGTACGCCGTCGACGGCGGCGAGCCGGTCCGCGAGGCCGAGCAGACCACTGCCGTGCCCCGTGTCGGCGCCGCCGACACCGTCGTCGACCGTCTCGATGACCAACTTGCCGTCGTGGTGCCGGGCGGAGACACTCACGGCCTTCGCCCGTGCGTGCTTGGCGGCGTTGGACAACGCCTCGCAGACGGTGAAGTAGGCGGTGGACTCGACGACCGGATCGTACCGTCGGGGTTCGGCGGCCACGACGACGGTCAGTTGGGCCTGCTCCGCCAGCGCCTTCAGCGCCGGACCGAGGCCCTCACGGGTGAGGACGGCCGGATGGATGCCGTGCGCGATGCCCCGCAGCTCCTCGAGCGCCAGCTTCAGACTGCTCTCGACCTCGGCGACCGAACGGCGCAGCGACTCGTCCGGATGGTCCGCGACCCCCCTGTCCAGGCGGCGCAGCGCCATCAGCGCGAAGACGATCCGGGCCTGGGCACCGTCGTGGAGGTCTCGCTCCAGCCGCTTGCGTTCGGTGTCGGCGGCCCGGACGATGCGCGAGGTCACTTCCTTGGCCTGGTTGCGCAGCCAGACGTTCTCCAGCGCCAGCCGCAGTGCCGCGGACACGGCCTCCAGCAGCTGCGGGTCCTCGGCGAGCGCCGGGTCGTGCCGCAGCAGTGCCAGCGCGGCGCCGCGCGAGGAGTCCACGCGGGTGCGTCCCGCGCCCTCCGGCCGCACGGGCCGGCCATCGCCGTCGAGATATGCGCCGCGCTCCTCGTTCCACAGGCCCAGTCTCAGCCCGGGGTCGCCGAGCACCCGGGCGAGCGCCTCGCGCAGCCGCACCGGATCCGGGTCGGCGCCGACCTCTATGACCAGGCCGCTCACCTCGGCGCGCTGCAGCTGCATCCGCAGCAGACCGGCGAGGAAGGCCAGTGGCACGGCGGCCTGTGCGAGGTCGGAGACCAGGTAGACACCGCTCTCCGCAGAGTCGCCGATCGCGGGGACCACGCGCAGCACCACGTGCGAGAGCAGGAAGGCGGTGGCTATGACGACGGCGATCCAGGCCGGTAGCAGCGCCCGCCGCCGCGCCACCGAGGCATGCCGCCAGCGCCTGACGAGCATCACCACCGCGGCCACGGTCAGAACCCAGCCCAGCGCCCGGTAGGCACCGTCGACGTAGTCGAAGAGTCCTGTGGTGCCGGGCACCAGCAGCAGATTCGGCCCGCAGCCGTGACAGTCCAGATAGGTGGCGTCCGAGGAGACGGCCGGGTCGAACATCATCGCCCTCAGCAGCCCGCCCACGACGACGAGCCCGTACGCGAAGAAGACCATGCGTCGCGTCAGCGCCGTGGTGAGACGCCCGTCGGGGAACGAGAGCAACAGATGCGCCAGGACGGCCATGTTGAGCGCCTCCCACCAGGCGCCCAGCGCGAACAGGGCGGGCACGTCGGTGCCCTGGAGATTGCCCAGGAACCAGGTGACGCCCTCGGCGACCAGCAGCGCACCCGTGCGGTTCGCGGGCCTGCGCCACCAGGCGATCAGGCCCGCGCCCGCATACGTCCAGCCGACGGCCAGATCCCGTGTCACGTCCCCGGCGGAACCGCCCGCCCTCGCATAGGCCCAACCGCCGATCGCTCCGGATAAAACGGCTGCCGCCGCTGCCCCGCCCAGCCGGAGACCCAGGGCATGCTTTCTCTCCCTCTTCACGGGCCACACCGTAGGCCATCGGGGTGATGCACGAGCCCGTCGGCACCGGGCAGGGGCAGGGAGTGAATGCTGCCGTGACACGACGATGTCCGCTCGGGCTGTTGGTCACGCCACAGCCCGGACAAACAAGAGACCCCTGGTGAACAGGGGTCTCAGCTGATGTCCGAGGGGGGAATCGACCACTGACGATACGGTCGTGGTGGCGCAAGCCAAGCTCTACCTCTGAGACCGCTGTCGGCGTACGCCAAGAATCGGCTAACTGGACTTCCGGGCCAACCCGGCGGCGATGAGACGCTCCCAGACGGTGAGCTCCCGTTCGCCGCTGCTGTGCCGCGGACTGTCAACCACGTCAGGACGCCACAGGGACGCGGGGACGATCCCGGGGTCGAGGATCTCCAGGCCATCCAGCAGGGATTCGATCTCCTCGTCGGTGCGCCACCGGCCGCGGCCGAAAGTCTGCTGGAGGACTCCCTCGGCCTCCGCTGTCTGCGGGTTGTTGCCGGAACGGAAGTGGCTGACGAAGAAGTAGCTCCCGGAGGGCACGCGGTCACGCCAGTAGCGGACGATCCCAGCCGGGTCTTCCTCGTCGTTGACGTGGTGAAGGATGGCGCTGAACATGACGGCGACGGGGCGATCGAAGTCGATCAGTTCCAGGGTGTCCGGGTGGGTACGGACGTCTTCGGGGTTGCGTACATCGGCCGGGACGACCCGAGTCTGGTCGTTTTCCTCCAGCAGTGCACGGCCGTGGACCAGCACTTGGGGGTCGATGTCGACGTACACGACCCGAGACTCCGGAGCGTGCCGTTGCGCGACCTGGTGGACGTTGTCGGCGGTCGGAAGACCACTGCCCAGGTCGATGAACTGCCGTACGTCGGTGGTCGTCACGATCTCCCGGACCGCCCGGGTCAGGGCTGCGCGGTTGGCGAAGGCGATTGCTACCGAACCAGGAAGGTCACGTTTGAATACGTCGCCGACCTCCCGGTCCACGGCGTAGTTGTCCTTGCCGCCGAGCAGGTAGTCGTAGACGCGGGCGATACTGGGCTTGGTGCGGTCGATAGGGGAGCCTTCATCCGTCATGGCGACCATCCTCCCCTGCAAAGTCGCCTGCTGACCATCACTTGGAATCCTTGAGCGAACAGTCTCAAGGTCTCGTCAGGCCCCCGGGCCACAGCTCCCAGCGACGGGTCGTCACTTCACCTCCCTGGAGAAACAGGCGGCTGCCCGGCGCAGGATTCCGCGCTCCAGCTGCCACTCCTTCTCCACTTTGAGCAGGCGGGCGTTCTCGGCCCGCAACCGAGCCAGTTCCTCAGCCGGACTCTGGCCGGGCCCGCCCACGCGATGCTCGGAAGCAGCGCAGCACGTTCCCCACCCGGTCCGTGATCGACGGATCTCCTGCTGAACTGGTCGGACGGCTGAGGGCTGCCCCTCGTCGTCCCGACTGGGCGCCCGCTCCGGACGATCTGGCGACCCTGCGGGAGGTCGGATGGGAGGGGCTGTCACGCGCGGAGGGCGACAACCTCAAAGGTGTCGCCCTCCGTACGCCTCGCCGAAACCGACGTGTCGGCAGCCCCTTCAGGACAGATAGCGCTCCACCTGTGACGCGGGACGCACGTGCGCCTCGTCGGGGTCGTGACCGGCCGCGATCCTCGCCCGACGCTGCCTGAGGAGATCCCAGCACTGGTCGAGTTCGATCTCCAGACGCGCCAGACGCGCGTGTTCGGTCGTCTGGTCGACGAGGTGAGCGGTGAGCCGATCGCGAAGGTCTCACTCCTCGCTGATCATCTCTGTGATGCGTCCGAGGATCTCCTTCTCGACAGCGGCGTCGTGTCCGGTCATTGGTCCCCTTCCTGGGATTGTCGGGGCGTCACTGGAGGTCAGTCGGCTGCGTGGACGGTGGAGGCGGTGTCGCCGTGTCGACTGTCGCGCATGCTGGCCGGGACCGGCATCAGTCAGATGACCACGGTCGCGGCCGCGGTCGCCTGTGCCGGCGGCCACGAACCCGAGAACACTCGCTCCAGGAATTGAAGAGCAGGTTCAGGGAGAACGTGTTCGTGACGGCGAGGTAGGCCAGGCGCAGCAGCACGGCTGACCATCATGTGCCAGACGCAGTAAGCAGCTGCAGGCCACTCTTATGGGGCGCCGAGGGTCGTAGTCGGGCCTTGTGGTCGAGCACCGTTGGCCCGAACGGCAGTCCACGGCGCAGCAGCTGATCGAACGTCTCGATGCCGATGCGAGGGTCGACCGTCACCACCTCGAAGAGGCGGCCGGCCAGCCGCATGTACGGCGCGCGGGGGTCGTCCGCCCAGGTGGCCCGGCACTCCGCCGGATCATCGGCCGCCGCGGAGAGCCACTCGACGCCCCTCCTGGTCATCCTCTATCTCACCACGGCATTCGACCGAAGCGCGCGGGAAGGCCTGTCGTGACCGGCGGCATTGCCGGTATCGCGGGTCTCGTCTACGGGTTCCGCTGGCGGTCCGTCACCCGCGATACGATCTCGCTTCTCTGGGAAGCGGCCCTCGCCTCTTCGGAGTCGAGGATGTCGTCGCCGTACAGGTCCTGCAGCCAGTTGATCTGGTAGATGGTGTCGAGGTAGCGCTCGCCGAGGTCCGGGGCGATGGCCACGGCCGTGAGGCCGCGTGCGTCGTGCCGGTCCAGCCAGTCCATTGCACCGCTGACCACGGTTCCCGTGGAGCCGCCGAACAGGAATCCGCGCCGGGCCAGCCGGTGGCAGGTGCGGATGGTGTCCGCCTCCTCGACGCGGATCACCTCATCCACGTACGACTCGTCGAGCAGCGGCGGGCGCATGCTCATGCCCAGGCCGGGGATCATCCGGCGACCGGGCGGGCCACCGAAGGCGACCGAGCCCACGACGTCCACGGCGACAATCCGCACCGGCCGGTGCCACTGCCGGAAGTAGCGTGCGCAGCCCATCAGGGTCCCGGTGGTGCCTGCTCCGATGAACAGCACGTCGAGGCGCGGGAATTCGCCGGCGATCTCCGGTGCCGTCGTGCGGTAGTGGGCCCGCCAGTTGCCCGCGTTGGTGTACTGGCTCAGCCACACGTACCGTCCGTCGGCCGCGCACAGACTACGGACGTAGTCGATGCGCTTGCCGAGGAATCCTCCGTTGGCGTCGCGGTCGGCGATGATGTGCACCTCGCTGCCCAGCGCCTCCATCAGGAGTCTGGTCGACAGGTTGCAGCGGGAGTCCGTCACGCACAGGAATCGGTATCCCTTGCTCGCGGCGATCACGCTGAGCGCCACGCCCAGGTTGCCGGACGAGGACTCTACGAGGATCGAGGCCGGCGTCAGGTTTCCGTCGCGCTCGGCGCTCTCCACCATCTCGGTCGCGGCCTTCAGCTTGATGGAGCCGGCGAAGTTGAAGCCCTCGCATTTCAGGTAGAGACGGTGTCCGAGAATCGGCTGCAGGTCAACGTAGAGCCGGCTTTCGTTGAAGGCGTGGGGAGTGGAAATGACGGGCACGGTGGGCCTCCTGTTGCCAGGGCTTAGGGATGTGGCTTCAGCCGTACCGGCGCAGGTCGTGGAAGAAGTCGTCGATGAGGCGGAGCTCCCCTGCCCGGGCTGCTTCGTCGTACACGTACGTGCCCACGGCGAGGTCGAGCACGCCAAGTCCGAACGGCGAGAAGATCACGGTCCGGTCGGCCGGCACGGTCAGCCGTCCGGTCATGACGTCGTCGAGGGTGCCGTCGAGGAAGTCGCGGTTGCCGGTGAGCTGCTCGGCCAGGTGGGGTGAGGTGTCGGCCTTCAGACAGTGGTCGACGTCGTCGACGATGTTGGCCGAGTCGAGCAGGATCTCCGGAGCGAGGTCGCGCAGGGACACGTGCAGGACCAGCGGGTGGTGGGTGAACCAGGCCGGGTCGGTGACGTGGGGCTCGGCGGCGACGGTGGCGAACACGACCAGGTCGCTGGAACGGATCAGTTCCTCGGCGGTGTCGTGGACCACGACCTGTGCGGTGGTGCCGGCCTGGCGCAGGTAGCCGGAGAAGCCGGCGGTGCTGTCGGCGGAGACGTCGTACACGCCGATCGTGTCGAACGTCCAGCCGGTGCCGGCCAAGAAGGTGTGGATGTAGCGGGCGATCAGACCCGTACCGAAGAATCCGACACGGGTGGGGCGGGACCGGGTGCGGCTGAGCCAGTCGGCCGCCAGCACGGCGGATGCCGCGGTCCTGGTCGCGCTGATGATGGAGCTCTCCAGGCAGGCGAAGGGGTAGCCCGTGTCATGGTCGTTGAGGATGAGGACCGCGGAGGCCCGGGGCAGGCCCGCCTGCACGTTGGCCGGGAAGCTGGAGATCCATTTCAGACCGTCCACGTGGACCGACCCGCCGATGGAGGCCGGCAGCGCGATGATGCGCGAGGTCGGGCGGTCGGGGAAGCGCAGGAAGTACGACGGGGGGTTGACCGAGTCCCCGGCGCCATGCAGCCGGTAGGCGGCCTCGACCAGCCCCACGATCTCCTTCTCGCGTCCGCTGAGTGCTTGCTGTACCTGCGCGCCGGAGATCACCGCGAAGGTCGGCGCCGAGGGTGCGTGGGAGGCGGCCCGCCCGGTGGCGGGTGACATCAGGTGGGTCATCGCCGGCTCGCCTCCGGCTGGGTGCCGCAGTCGGACAGGCGCCGGGGCTCGGCCATGGCGACCAGCACCTGGCGCTGTCCGACGTAGGCCTCTCTGCTGTGGGCGGTACGAATGTTGTCGACGAGCATCAGGTCGCCGGGCTGCCAGGGCTCGCGCCGGGTGTGCTCCTCGTAGGTGGTGTTGAGCAGGTGGACGATGTCCTCACTGATGGGAGTACCGTCGCCGAAGCGGGTGTTGAACGGCAGTCCGTCCTCGCCGTAGACGTCCACCAGGTATTCGCGCACCTCGGGGGCGAGCGTCCACTCGTTGAGGAACGCGATCTGGTTGAACCAGCAGCGCCGGCCGGTGAGCGGGTGCCGTACGACGGCACTTCGGCGCTGGCGGG
The DNA here is from genome assembly GCF_004187715.1 of Streptomyces sp. F001. Taxonomy (GTDB): domain Bacteria; phylum Actinomycetota; class Actinomycetes; order Streptomycetales; family Streptomycetaceae; genus Streptomyces; species Streptomyces flavusporus. Next base: position 113,126 of record NZ_QZWF01000006.1, read on the forward strand.
TGTGCAAGGAACCGTCGGGCTGCCAGGTGAAGTCGATGGCTTGGGCGCGGCAGTAGCGCTCGATGGCGGCGTGGTCGTCGGTGCCGAACGACTCCGTCAGGGAGGCCCCGATCTCGTCGTTGTAGCTGCGGGTCAGCAGCCAGCCCTCGCGCTCGAACTGGTCGCTGAGCTCGGTGGGCAGGGCCTGGAGCACCTGTTCCGCATCGGCCACCGCCGTCGCGCCGCCCTGGCTGGGCGCGGTCAGGCACGCGAACAGCATCAGGCCGGGCACCTCCAGCGTGTAGCTGAGTTCGTGGTGCATGCACATCGGCTGGCTGGCCGGCCAGGTGGCCGAGGAGTACACCCTGGGGCCGTAGCTCTGACGGGGGGCGAATGCCTCCCTCTCCGTCATGAGACTGTCGGACAGGCCCGCGAAGACGGCACCGACCTGATCCGCATCCCGCAGGTCCAGGCCGCGGACGAGCAGCACGCCGTGCTCGGCGACGTGTGCGCGCAGCGCGTCGCGGTACTGAACTGCCCAACTCGTCGCATCGCCGGGAGGCTTGGCATGCAGGACCGGAGGCCGGTCCGGCCGCAGCTCCATGTCGGGCAGGGACGCCAGGGGTGTGGACGACATCTCGGTTTCCTTTCGGTTGCCCCGCTGAAGGCTCTGGGAGGCTGAGGAGAAGGCCGCTCGTTCGAGGCTCACGAGGAGGCCAGTGGTTCGGTGGCGCCAAGGACGGCCCGTGCGGCTTCGACCGGACGGGTGCGCAGGAAGTAGTGGCCGCCGTCGGCGAGTTCGTGCAGGTCCACGTGGTCGGCCAGGAGCTGCCAGTCGCGGTGGCGGTCGGCGAATCCGGCCGTGTTCGGGTCATCGGCGGCGACGACCACGGTTACCGGCGCGGACAGCTTCACCGGCGACGGGGTCTCCAGGGCGTCGGCGAAATAGCGGTGGGCGGACCCGCAGTCGTGCCGGTAGGCGGCACCGACGTGCTCGGCGTGCTCGGCGTTCAGCTCAGCGAGTTCCGTGTAGCCGCTGTCGCCGGTGAGTCGGGCGGCGATCTCGGCGTTGCTGCGGCGTGTCAGCTCGGCGAGTTCGGCGCGCCGGTCGGCGGCGGTGCCGAGCAGCTGTGCGGCGAGGAACACCCGCGGGACATCCACGCCGAGCTCCTGCAGCTTCCTGGCCGTCGCCACGGCCGGCGCGGCGCCTGACGAATGGCCCCAGATCATGACCCTGGTCAGGCCCTGTTCGGTGATCTCGGCGGCGACCTGCTGCGCCACCTGCTCGATGGTGGCGAACGGCTCGCCCCGGGCGGCCAGGTCGTGACCGGGCAGATCGACGGCGTACACCGCGGGCCCACTGCCCGCCAAGGCGCCCGCCATCGGCCGGTAGTTGACCGCGTTGCCGCCTGCGGAGGGGAAGCACACCAGTGCGCAGTCCGGCGCGCCGCCCGTCTTCCCCGACAGCGGCTGAAGCAGCTCCGGGCGTTGCCGGGAGGTGCCGTCGAGGAGCGCGGCCAGGTCGGCCAGGACCGGGTGCCTGGTGATGTCCTTCAGGGAAACGGCGCGGTCCAGGGCGATGGTGAGCTTCACCGCCGTGAGGGAGGTGCCACCGGAGTCGAAGAAGTGGTCCTTCCGGCCGACCTGCTGTTCGGGGACGCCCAGCAGCTCGGCCCAGGTGGCCGCCAGCTTCCGCTCGGTCGGGGTGATCGGGGCGCGGTCGTGGTCCTTACCGGTGTCGTTCTCCGTGGGTGCCGCCGTCTGTTCGGCCAGTGTGGTCAGGGCCATCCTGTCGATCTTGCCGTTGGCGGTCAGCGGCAGGCTGGGCTGCCAGTGGAAGGCTGAGGGGATCATGTAGGCGGGCAGTACGGCACCCAGCGCCTCGCGCAGGACGTCCGTCTCCTGGCGCTCGCCCGTGTAGAAGGCGATCAGGTGCTTGCTGTGGCCGACCCGCTCGGCGATGACGACCGCGGCGTCCCGCAACCCGTCCACCCGCAGCAAGGTGTTCTCGATCTCGCCGATTTCGATGCGGAATCCGCGGATCTTGACCTGGTTGTCCCGGCGGCCGAGGAACTCCAGCCTGCCGCCCGGGTGCCAGCGCCCCCAGTCGCCGCCCAGATAGAGCCGTTCACCCGGCCGGTACGGGTCCTCGCGATAGGCCTCACGGGTCCGTTCGGGATCGTTGATGTATCCGCGCCCCACGCAGACACCGGAGAACGCGATCAGCCCCGGGGCACCGAGCGGCACCAGTGACAGATGCTCGTCGACGACGTACACGCGCACGTTGTTGATCGCGCGCCCCAGCAGTACGCGTTCGGGCACCGTGTCCATGACCTCGTGGTTGGTGTCGTCCGAAGTCTCGGTCAGTCCGTAGGCGTTGACGAGCTTGATGCCCGGCTGGATCGCGAACCAGCGCTGGACCAGCTCCCGCTTGAGCGCCTCACCGGTGACCGACACGCAGCGCAGGTCCGGCAGTTCGCGGGGATGCTTCTCCAGATACGAGACCACGACCTCCAGATAGGAGGGCACAACCTGGACGACACCGGCCCGGCCGCGGACGATCGTGTCGAGGAACTGCTCCACGTCGACGGCCGACTCCTGCCCGACGAGCAGGGTCTGCCCGCCCACCAGCAGCGCGGACACCAGCTGCCACAGCGAGATGTCGAAGCACTGCGGGGCCGTCTGGGCCACCACGCGCCTTTCGGTGATCCCCAAGTCATCGATCTTGGCGAAGAGATGGTTGAGCATGCCCGCGTGCTCGCACATCGCTCCCTTCGGCTCGCCGGTGGAACCGGAGGTGAAGTAGATGTAGGCCAGCTGATCGGCGGCGACCTCGACCCCGACGTCAGTGTCGGCGTGCTGCTGTGCGTACGCCTCCTCGATCAGCAGCTCCCCGGCTTCCGGCAGGGTGGCCAGGGCCTGGTCGAGGGTGTGGGTGCTGCCGGATTCCGTCAGCACCAGCTGGCAGCCTGCGCGCGACAGCATTGCCGCGATACGGCCGACTGGGAAGTGCGGCTCGATCGGCAGGTACACGCCGCCCGCCTTGAATACCGCCAACGTCGCGGCCAGCCAGTCGAGGTTGCGTTCGGTGACGACCGCGACCACGTCTTCCCGGCCCAGCCCCCGCTCCAGCAACGCCCGCGCCAACCGGTTCGCGCGCGCGTTGAGTTCCCCGTACGTCCATGAACGGTCGCCGTGCACCGCCGCCACCCGGTCCGGGTGGGCCTGTACGCGCTGCTCGAACAGCTCGTGCGCCCGCGCGTCCGGCAGCAGCCGGCGGGGCCCGGCCAGCCCTTCGAACTGCTCGCCCACCTCGTCGGCCGACAGCAGGCTCTGCCGCGTGTGTTCGGCGTCGATGCCGGCCGCCATCAACCGCAGTGCGGCCAGGTGATAGCCGCCGATGCGGGCTGCGCACTCGGCGTCCAGTACCTGCTTGCGATAGCGCAGCCGCATCACCAACCGGCCGCCACGGTCGTACCAGCCCACCCCCAGCGCGGTGTCGCCGATCAGCCCGCCGTCGGTCCCCGCCGGATCGCACACGACCTCGTACGACGGCCCGACCACGCCCAGTTCCCGACGCAGTTCGTCCACGGGGAACTGCCGGTGCGCGAGCAGCTCCGTCTCGACGCGCCAGGCGCTCGACACCAGGGCGCTCCAGGACCCGGGGGCGACGGTCAGCCGGCACGGCAGCGGGCCGCTTCGAGCCCCGGCGACGTACCCCGTCACGACCTCCTGCTCACCGGACAACGCAGCCAGCACCTTGGCATGCGCGGCCAACAACACCGCGCTGAGCGGCACTTCGAGCTCCCGCAGCAGCCCGCGTATCGCGTCCGTCACGTGGTCCGGCACTGCCGCCTCGTACTCGGCCACTCCCGTCACCGGCTCCCGGACCCACCGTGGCACCGCGGTGAAACCACCAGCGGTCAGTACACGGCTCCAGAACTCCCGGTCCGTATTCAGGCACGTTCCCATCGAATGGCCTTCCTCAGCTCAGCGTCGTTGCAACGCCGTCGGCCGAGGACCTTGGCGTTGCCGTTGCCGCGCCGATACCAAGAGGGTGATCGGGGGCATCCGGCATGTCGGCGGCGGGGTTTCCGCCCCACCGTGCGTTCGGGGGGACCTCCTCGCCTTTCATGAGAAAGGAATCGGGTGCCAGCACGGCGCCGTCACCCATCGTCACGCCGTAATGCACATGGGCGGAGACGCCGAGGGTGCAGCCGGCACCGAGCGTGCTGCCGTCGGACTTGAAGGTGCCGTCCTCCTGGGAGTGGCACTGGATTTTGCTCCCGGCGTTGAGCGTGCATTCGTCCCCGATGGTGGTGAGCGTCCGCTCCGTCAGATAGCAGCCGTCGTCGAACACCCTGCTGCCGATGCGCACGCCCAGCATCCGCCAGATCAGGCTTTTGAAGGGGGTCCCGTTGTAGATGTTGAGGTGCTCGTCCGGAACCTTCCACAGGCGCTCGTGCCACCAGAAGTACGGGTCGTAGATGGAGCACAACCGGGGGCGCAGGGCACGGAATGACGCGATGCAGCGTTCCAGCAGGATGTAGTAAAGGGTGGAGAAGCCGAGCGTATACGCCAGATATGTGGCGATCACCACGTGCCCAAGCACGCCGTACAGGTCGATGGAGGCGAGCGCGAGCATCGTGAGCGCAAAGGTGTGCAGCCACCGCACGAACAGCATGAAGGCCATCGAGCGGAGGTTGTAGCGGTTCTTCGCGGCGAGCTGGCGGCGCAGCCTCTCCCCGGTCCTGAGGTCGTCGAACCGTAAATCGCGCTCGACCGACCGCGGAATCTCGAAGCAGGGCGAACCCAGGAGCCCTACACCTTTGCGGACTTCACCATCAAGGGGAACCATGACCTTCGTCGCCAGCAGGCAGTTGTCACCCGTCCTGGCACCCACAGGGTAAACGATGTTGTTGCCGAGGAAGTTGTGCGATCCGATCGACGCCCGAGATACCCGGAAGGACGTGCTGGAGTATTCCGCGTTCATGATGGACAGCCCGTCGGCTACCATCGTTCTCCTGCCGACCGACACCAAATAGGGGCTCTCGTGTTGCACTTCGGTGCCGAAGTTCGACCCGGTCTGCTCGACCCGCGACAAATCGTAGCCGAGACCCTTCAGGTAGTACACGATGTAGGAACTGTCACCGAACAGCCACGCGAAGAACTTGATGTTCGTCATGCGCGCAATGGCCCGGTGTACCGAGTAGTGGAATCCGTAAAGCGGATACACCTTGTCGGGCTTGATGACCAGGTTCAGCAGACGCGGAACGGTGCACAGCATGACGAGGCCTGCGACGACGAATCCGAAGAACAGTACGAGCGACAACACCAGCGCGTCACTGATCAGTTGCCCCGACGCGAGTCCGGCCGTGTCCGGCCCAAATTGCTTGCTGATGGCGGGAACTTCTGTGAACAGCATGTACGTTCCGCCGAGGGACAGCGGTATGTACAGGAAGAGCAGCTGAAGCAGGGTGATCAGGCCGAACCAGGCCCGGCGGAGGGTGCCGCATCGCGTCGGCGCCACCCTCACGTAGTCGATCTCCGTGGGCTGCGCCGGGGACCCGTGCCAGTGCTCGCCGTCCGGGACCGCCTGGCCGCGGTACAGGGCGGACGAGTGGCCGAGCTGTGTTCCGTCGCCCATCCGCGTGTCGATGTCCAGGACGGTCTTCTCGCCGATGAACACGTCGCGGCCGAGCGTGACCGGGCCGGTCTGGATGCGCCCGGCGTGTGCCCGGTAGCAGAGGAGGAACGAGTCCTTGCGGATCACCGTGCCGGCTCCGATCGTGAGCAAGTCGGTGCAGACCGGGAGGGAGTGGGAGAGGATCGTGACTCCCTTGCCGATACGCGCGCCGAGTGCCCGGAGATACAGTGGGTACAGGGGATTGCCCACGAACAAGAGCACCGGATTGGCGTGGAGCAGTACCTTGACGAGCCAGAAACGCAGGTAGGTCAGACTCCAGACCGGGAAATCGCACGGTTTCCAGCGGCCGATGAGAATCCATTTGGCGACGACCGGGAACATGCACAGCCCTACGAAGCCGACGCCCCCGAAGACAAGGGACCGCAGATAGATATCGGCCGCGCTTGATCCCGCGGCGATCCACTCGTAGCCCCGGGCGGCCACCGTTCCCGCGGCAAAGGAATACCCCAAGAACATCAACAGCTGGAAGATTCCGCAGAGAACGTATTTCAGCTGGCTCGTCGACGTCACCGGCGACGGTGACGTCACGTGGGAGGGCGACTTCGGGAGGGAGCAGTCGGCGGAGGCGGGAGTCGTTGCCGCGAGAGCTGCCGCCAGACTTCGGATCGTGGGGTGCCGGTATATGTCCTTCATGGACGCTGACGGCAGCTCCGGTCTCTGCCTGAGCTTTGCACAGAATTGGGCCATGATCAAGGAGTTGGCACCCAAGTCGTCGAAGAAGTGCCTGTCGACCGGAACATGGTCAACGCATGTGACGGCGGCCAGGACTTGAGCGAGTTCCCTCTCGGTGTCCGTACTCGTCTCGGTTTCCGTGTTCACCGGGCCGGAGCCGTCGGTACGCGGCTCGATACCGGCTTTCTCCGGCCCGGCTATATCGACGCCGGAAGACTCCTCCACCGTGCGACCTCCTTGAAGACGCTTCGACAACGTGTTGCCACGAATGACCAGTCCGGTGTCCTCGCGCTCCGGGAAAAGCTCGACCGTGCGATCGGAAACCACGAGGGTGCATTCTTTCCTGATCACGGACCGCGGGTTCAGTTTCAGTCGACTACCGACAGGTTGCCACTCCGAACGGATCGCAACGTAAGACGGAACCGCTCGATGGGCCCTGTCTCCCATGGTTTCTCCAGACGGCTGGGGTGAGCGACGGTTCACCCATACGGCCGCCCTCGGCCACGATCATGACTGCCGGCCCGGCCTCACCGCCGGCGCGAAGGTGAGGGAGCCAGGCGTCGAGATCGGCGTCAGGGTCCTCGCAGAGCAGGACCAACTTCGGCGTACCGTCCGGCACCGCCGACCAGGTCAGCGGTGGCGAGACGTCATCGCCCTCCCCGCTGTGGCGCCGAGGGATCGCCGCTTGGTCGTCGAACGCCACGCTCCCGAGCTCAATTCCGGTCATACGCGCGGTCCTACCGGAACAGCATGGCCGGCACCGGCCCAGGCGGGCCAAACACCCCGTTTGGCCGAGTACGCCGACCAGCGCACCGGGAACCCGTAAGACGGACCTGATACGGAGCACGAGATGCCGACGAGAATCCTGCTCGAGGGACGCCCCGGCTCGGGCAAAACGACCCTTGTTCGCCGATTGGCCGCCCTTCTGCGCACCCGTAGGGCTGTCGGCTTCACCACGGAGGAGATCCGGCACGGCGGTACCCGGAGCGGTTTCGCGCTGGAAACGCTGGAGGGCGGTCAGCGAGCCGTGCTCGCCCATGTCGACTTCCCGGGTCCACCGCGGGTGGGCCGGTACGGCGTCGACCTGGGCGTCATGGAGCGGCTCGCACTGCCGCCACTCAGGTCAGCGGCAGCGCGAGCCGCTCCTGGAGATCTCGTGCTGATCGACGAGCTCGGGCGTATGGAGCTGGCGTGCACCGCGTTCCAGGACGCGGTCCGGTGCCTGTTCGAGTCCGACATCGACGTCGTCGCCACAGTCCACGCGCACAGCGACCCGTTCACCGACGCCCTCAAGCAGCGCCCTGACATCACACTCGTCCAAGTGACCCGGGCCAATCGGGAGGCCCTCCCCGAGGAACTGGCGGCCCGGCTTGAGGGGCCATGACGACCGTCACCTCAGCACAGCCGTGGCTCCACCAGAGTTGCTCATCGGGCCGGTCCCGCCAGTCGCACCAGAGTTGCGCATCGGCCGACCGCACCAGTCGTCGGAAGAAGAGCGCTGACTTCATCGCCAATCGGCCCCGACCGGCATTGCGCCTGCCGAGAATGTGATCCATGCAGCTCAGGGGCTTGTTCGGTGCTGCGGCAGGATGAGCACTCGTGGTTCGTCTCGCCTACCCGGACATCACCAACGCGTTCGCCGCGCTGCGGCTGCTACCGGTGAGCGACCGCGACAAGGAGGCGGAGATTCTCGCCCTGCGCCGGCAAATCATGGTCCTTGAGCGGCAGCTTGGTGCGCACCGGGTTGCCGGCGCGGCGGGCGTCGCGGACGTTGCTGGTCGGGCAGGGCGATCAGCGACAGGTCCATCCCCTCGCGCTGCTCGCCCGTCCGCAGCAGCGGCTCGACCACGCACCGGGTGGGCCAGCCCGGCCGGCGCTCGATCGTCAGGAGCCGGCCGACGGTGTCCGGGTCGAAGTCGCCGAAGGTGAACGGCGCGAACTCCATAACCAGGTCACCGGGCTGGGGATGGTCCATGCGGTCGCGAAGCTGGGCCACCACCGGGGCCGGGTTACCGAGGTGGGTGGCCGCCCACAAGGCGCGGCCCACCTGGGCGATGTGCTCCACCAGCTTCTCGACTGTGGGCTTCTCCGGCGGCGTCATGCTCACGCCCCTCCTCCCGTGCGAGCACCCCGCCGGGGCGGGCAACCGGACCAGGCAGACCGGCTGGGGGGAGGACAGTGGGGCCGCCCGCAGCCTACACACGCCGCGTACTGCCGTGCACGGACTGTCCACGGGTTGGTCTTGGGACGGCGACACCCGCGATGTCCGGATGTGACACCCCGGCTGACGGGCGCGCTGTAGTGGGTGTGGACCGATGACCGCGGTCCCGCGAGGCCCGCCTCCTCCCTCATCAGCGGGCACTCGCGCAAGGGGCGGGCAGGCCCTCATCCCCCCGAGGTCTGCCTGCCCGGGCGCGCAGTTCGCCCGCCGCTCGGCCCCGATCGGTCCGGCACCGAACCCAGCCCCTGTGCCGGACCGGTCGGTGCCGGACGGCGGAGCGTCTGTACGCTGAGCACACCCCGGCGCAAGTGCATTCATATCGCAACAATTCAGGCGCCAGGACGATGAGTTGTCCTCGGGGGCAAGGATGGTGATCGTGCTCATAGCGGATCGGTACCAGCTCAACCACCCGGTGGGGCGCGGCGCGATCGGCGAGATCTGGCACGCCACCGACCAGGTCCTGAACCAGCCGGTCGCCGTGAAACTCCTGCAGCCCGGCCAGACCGACCAGGTGGCGGCCACCGACGCCGAACGCTTCCGCCTGGAAGCCCAGACCGCGGCCCGCCTCAACCACCCCAACCTGGTCGGCGTCTACGACTTCGGTTCCCACGACGACCGGCTCTACCTGGTCATGGAACTCGTCGACGGCCGGCCCCTGGCCCAGGAACGTGCACGGCAAAGCGTCCTGCCTCCGGACGAGGCCGCCGGCATCGCAGCGCAGATGGCCGCGGGCCTGGCCGCCGCCCACCGTCACCAGGTGATCCACCGCGACATCAAGCCCGGCAACGTGATGCGCACCACCGACGGCACTGTAAAGATCACCGACTTCGGCATCGCCGCTTCGCCGATGACGCCGCCAGCACCCTGACCGCCACCGGCAAGATCGTCGGCTCCGCCGCCTACCTGGCGCCCGAGCGAGGCCTGGGCCACCCCGCCCAGCCCGCCTCCGACGTCTACTCCCTTGGCTGCGTGCTGTACGAACTGCTCACCGGACGACCACCCTTCCCCGGCACGGCCGCTGTGGCCGTGGTCAAGCAGCACATCGGTGCCGCCCCGATCCCGCCCACCAGTTGCGTCCGGAGATCCCGCACCCGCTCGCCGACTACGTGCTGCGCCTGCTGGCCAAGACCCGGCACAGCGCCCCACCGCTGAGCAGGCCGCTGCCTGGTTGGCCGGCACGCAGGGCCGGCGGGAGCCGATCGGCCCCCTGCCAGGAGACGAACCCGGCGCCGTGCTCCCGCGACACCCACGCCGACCGAGCGGCCCGGCGACTCCTCGGACCACGCGAGGCAAGCACCCGCCGCAGGATGTCGCCCCGGGCGATCCTCGCCCTGGCCGGCCTCGCCCTGTTCGCCACGGCTGTCGCCGTCGGCACCTCCCTGACCTCCGGCGACAACCACCCCACCACACCGGCCCCCGGCACCACCCCGCCCTCCTCCGTACCCGCTCCTGGGTCCGAGGTGCCGTCACCCACGCCCTCCGCCTTCACCGATGCGCCCACGCTGGACGACCGGCAGGGAGAGGAGGAGCGCGAGCAGGCAGAACAAGAGCAGAAGAAGGAAGAACAGGAGGAACCGGAGAAGAAGGGCAACGACTGAAACCCCGCCCACCGCGTGGACGGCCCTGCCGCACGGGGGATTGCGGCAGGGCCTTGCAGGTAGCGTACGCCGGGAGGCATCACAAAGGTGCGATCGTGCGTGGCGCTGACCGCCATGACCGTATGCCGGTTTTGGCAGCTCAAGGCTCACCAGTTGAATTAGCGATCCGTAGCGATCCTGCGGCAGACTGTCACATGCACGCCCGGCGCCCAGGCGACGTCGGGCACCCTCCTCGGTCCCATAGCTGTGCAGGCTGGGCCGACCAGCGTCCGGAGGGACGTGCCACGCGGGCCGATCGCCTTGGCGACCGATACCAGGGCACGAAGGCAATTGGCTCACATCCCTGAGCAACACTGGGATCACTAAGCCAGTCAGAGACGCTACGGCTCAGCGGTCCGCCGGATGCAGGACGACGCGCCCGCGGATGTCCCGCGGACGCACCAATGCCCTGGGGTCCCTTACGGGCGGAGTCAGGAGGCGAGGCCGGCCTTGAGGGCGGCGGCAACCTGAACAACGCGCTCGGCCTGGTGGCGGGCGGCGTTGCGGGTCTGGTCACCGATGGGGTTGTTGCCCTGGGCGTCGACGTGGGACGTGCCGTAGGGGTTGCCGTCGACGAACTTGACCGGGTCGGTGTAGCCGGGGCTGACGATCAGGCCACCGAAGTGGTGGATGGAGTTGTACAGGGCGAGCAGAGTGGACTCCTGACCGCCGTGAGTGGTGGCAGTGGTCACGAAGCCGCTGTACACCTTGTTGGCCAGCTTGCCCTGGAACCAGAGGCCGCCGAGGGTGTCGATGAACTGCTTCAGTTGCGAGGAGATGTTGCCGAAGCGGGTCGGCGTACCGAAGATCACGGCGTCCGCCCACTCGATGTCGTCCGGGGTCGCCTCGGGGATGCCGGCGCTCGCGGCCGCGTGAGCGGCCCAGGCCTCGTTGGAGGCGATGGCGGCCTCCGGAGCGAGCTCGGCAGCCTTCAGCAGGCGGACCTCGGCGCCGGCCTTCTCGGCGGCGTCGTTGATCTCCTTGGCGATCTCGGCGCTGAAGCCGGTGGAGGAGTAGTAGACAATGGCGAGCTTGACGGGTGCGGCCATGGTTGCAGTCTCCGTTGCGTTGGTGTCGTTGTTGCGAGTGCGGCTGAATATGCCCATGAGGTTTGCGCCTTGTGGGGTTGCGCCTATGCGGATGCGGACGATGATTTAACGCTCAACATCACCGTCGGTCGCATAGTACAACATTCAACGATGTGCGCGCCGGACCGCCACATCGTCCGGCCGCGCCTGAAGCGAGCCCCCGGAGTCCAGCCGGGCCCGGTCGGCCAGAACCTGCTCGCCGGCACTCTCCGCCCACCCCGCAGCGGGCGATGCTGCCCGGTCGGCATGACTCTGCCCGGCCCCGTCCACCGAGGCCGGCACCTCGTCGACGATCGGCCTCCTCCGCAACTCGTCCACGCGACGACAAGCGATGAGCTCGCACCGTTCCAGCAGCCCCACCTCCGACGGCACCCACGACCTCCGCAGGAGTGACAACGCGACAGGCCGCCACCCCCAACAGCAGCCACTCACCGGACCCAATGTCTCGGGTCGGCATCGGAGTCGCGGAGGAAGTGCAGAGATCCAGCGACTTCGTCCACCAACCATCCCTCCGCGTTGGTTGAACATGAAACGATGCGGCAACACGCTCCGCCTCAAGAGGACGACGTCATGACTTTCCCGTTCGGTCGAAAGCACAAGAAGGCCGGCGCTGCGGCCCTGCTCCCAACGCTCCCCCGTGGCGCAGGAGTTCTTAGTTGTGAGGTCCTGGACCCGATAGGCATGCCGCTGCACGGCGCGACGATCACAGTGACCGACGGCGCCACCCGCTCCGTGACGGTAACCTCCACCACCGATCCATTCGGACGGTTTGTCACCATGCTGCCGTCCGGTGAATATGCGGTCCTGGTGACGGCCGACGCCCTGGAGCCGGTCCGTGTGACCTTCGCGGTGGCCGCCGGGTCGCGCTGCGACTTGGGTCAGATCCGTCTGAACCCCTCCCCGGTCAAGCAGCTTCCAGTGCCCGGGAGTTGGGTGTTCGACCCGCCGCACACCGCCATCCGCTTTGTCGCGCAGCACGTGGGCATGGCGCATGTGCACGGCCGCTTCACCCGTTTCGACGGTGACATCAAGATCGGTGAGGACATGGAGGACTCCTACGTCGAGGTCTCCATCGACGCGGCCAGTATCTCCACCGGCAACAGAACCAGGGACAACCACCTGCGTTCGGCTGACTTCCTCGACGTGAGCAGTTACCCGTACATGCACTTCGCCAGCGAGGCCTTCGTGCACCGGCACGGCGCCAAGTGGACAGTGCAGGGTGTGTTGACCATGCATGGCGTCAGCCGTTCCGTACAGCTGGACACCACCTACCTGGGCATGGTCAACGGAGGCTACGAGCAGGAGTTGCGTTGCGCTGCTCTGGCCACTGCCGAGTTGCACCGGGAGGACTTCACTCTCAACTGGCGCTCGATGCTGGCTCGTGGCATCGCCGTAGTGGGGCCGCGGATCAAGTTGGAACTGGATCTCCAGGCGATGTTCCAAGGCCCGGACACCCCGACGCCGCCGCAATAAGGCCTTGGTGTGGCTCGGCCATTCCGTGTGGCGCTGACGAGTCACCCACGACCATCCGGCGGCGACATGATGGATCGGTAGGGACTCACCCTCCTGGGTTGTCCCCGGACACCCGGGCGGGCGAGCGGTCACACTGTGGCCGCACCGGAGCCGGGTGGCGCGTGAGGTGACGTGCCGGTGAGCCGTGTCGCACTGCTGGTGACCTTGGCAGCGGCTTGACGTGGGGCCAGGCGCAGACCGGCATCCGAGGATCATGCTTCGCCGCCGACCATCGGGTCCAAGCCGACGCCACTGTGCACGGACAACAGCGTGGACAGCTGGGCGACGCCGACATCCAGCGCGATGCCGTTGCCGGTGGCGAGCATCATGGGCCCGCCGGGTCGGCGCCGCTCCGGAGCCTCGTGCTGTCCTCGGTTTCGTGAACTCCGGAGCGGCGGTTCCTGGGGATCAGCGCTCGAGGACGAGGACGAGGCCCTGCCCGACGCCGATGCACAGGCGGTCTCAGACGCTGAGCGTGTCGCCGTTGCAGCTAGTAGATTGTCGCAACTTAGTTTTGCTGTGCGGTTGGGTAGAGGTGGCGCAGTTTCACGCGGGCGTCGTCGGTGGTGAAGTGCCAGTCGACTTGGCGCTGGTCGCTGTTGGTCTGCTGCTGCCAGGCGGCGAGTTCGGCGTTGAGCACGGCGAGGTCGTCGATGCGGCGGTCCAGGCACTGGCGGGTGAGCGCGGAGAGCTCGATCTCGGCGATGTTGAGCCAGGATCCGTGTTTGGGGGTGTGGTGGATCTCCAGGCGCTGTGCCAGCGCGAAGGCTTTCCCCGGGTCGAACGCCTCATAGAGCGAGGCGATGGTGTGGGTGTTGAGGTTGTCCATCACCAGCACGACCGTGGCGGCGTCGGGATAGTCCACGGTCAGCAGGTGTTCGACCTGGCGCGCCCAGTCGACCTTGGTCCGGCGGGGCTGGGCATCCACGCGTCGCCATCCGCGCAGCGGTTCAACCCAGCAGAAGATCGAGCAGGTCCCCGAGCGGACGTACTCGTTGTCCTCGCGGCGGTCACGGCCGGGCCGCGGGGGAAGCGGATCGCGGACGTGGCCGAGCAGCTGGTACGGCTTCTCGTCCATGCACACCACCGGGCGCGCCGGGTCGCAGGGGCGGCGGTAAACCGCCAGGACGTCTTCCATCGCCGCGGCGAAGGCCGCATTCGCGGAGGGCGGGATGGTCCAGCACTTCTTCAGGTGAGGACGAAGTTCCGTTTTTTTAACACCCGGCCGATCGTGGAGTGGTCCAGGTTCGGGATGTCCTCGATCAGCGCGACGTGCTTCTCCAGCAGGCGCAGCGACCACCGGGCATGTCCCTTGGGCGGCGTCGAGCAGGCCAGCGCGATCAGCCGGGCTTCGACCTCGCCGGTCACCGGGGAGGGCACCGGCGGGCATGCGCGTTCCTTCCGGCCGACCGTGGCCCACACATCGCCGCCGGTCTCCGCGTACCGCTTCGAGATCAGGCGGACCGACTCGCACGAGACCCCGACCCGTGCCGCGATCACCGCCCGCGGATCGACCTCGCCGACCGACCTGTCCAACGCGAGCAGCACCCGAGCCCGCCTGATCATCGACGCGCTGCGGACCCCCGTCGTGGTCACCCGCACCAACGCCTGACGATCCTCAGCACTCAAGGCAACCGGATACTTCTTCTGTGACGACATGGCACCCCCGCCCGGCCGAAGTGAAGCGGCGAGGGGAGACTGCCCGACCGTCAACTCCACCAATCAGAGCCATACTTAGCAGCGACAATCTACTAGTGTCCTGCGCCGCAAATCACACGGGTAAGTTGCTACTCTTTTCGGGTGTCGCATCCGGGGCCTTCTGCAGTGTCGATCACGTTGTCTGAGGACGAGCGTGCCGAGTTGGTGCGCCGGGCCGCCGGCCCCGACCGGCGTGCGGCTGAGCGGGCCCGGATCATTCTCGCGTGCGCTGACGGCATGTCGAATGCCGTCGTAGGACGTCGAGCTGCTCACGTTGCGCCACGAGAACGCGGTGTTGCGCCGTCAGCTCGGTGTCCGGACGCTGTAGGTGTCAGAAACCTCGTCCACGCTGGTCAGGCCGCGCAGAGGCTCTGCCGCGCGACCCCGCCAATCAAGCGTGGCGTTGGAGGTCTCACTGGGTAATTGCCGGTCGGCTCCGACCTTCGCCAGGATCATCCGATGCTGCTGCGACTGCCCCACCCGGCCCTGACAAGTATGTTCGCCCTCATACGGCTCCTGTCGATGAGCGACCGTGACAAGGATGCCGAGATCCTGGCACTGCGCCACCAACTCGCCGTGCAGAGGTAGATCGACAAACCGACGCTCACCTGGCCAGATTGCGTAGCAGCACGTAGATACCGGGCACCATGGGGACTTCGCTGTTCGGCAACTCGGCGAAGCGAACGAATCCGCAGAACCCGCGCTCTGTCAGCATCGTCTGCGTCAGCCGTGATGTGGGCCCCATGCACCGCATGGTCCCACGCGGGGTCACGAGCCTGGCTGGGTTCTTGCCGGTGTGATTCGCCGACTGTGCAATGCGCGTCAGCCCAACTGCGGCCAGGCACAGGGTCCTATGGATTGACAGGTCCATGCCCCTTGTCTAGCTTCCTCTGGGCCGCGGTGCCGCACCGCCCCGCGCCCCCAGGAGGATGCACATGGTCGCATCGTTCGTCACTCATCGCGCCCTCGACGGCGGGACGTACCGCCTGGAGGGCGACCTCGATCTGCGGGCGCCGTGCACCTCGGCCGTCGAGGTGGTCGTCGGTGGGCGGCTGGTCGAGTTCACCGCCGGGCCGGCCACGTTAGGCGACGATGTCGCCTCTTCCCTGAGCCTCGGGGCGCCCGATTCCGAGCTCACGTTCCAGAAGGGCACGCTGCGTGTCTACGAGTCGATCGAGCGCGAGCCGCGCTCGGGGCTCGTGGAGCGGCCGCTGCTCGTCGTATGGCGCGGCGAGCGCCACGCACTCGTGACCCGCTTGTACGGCCTGAGCGTGACCGAAGTGCTCGGGCTGCTGCGGTCGGTGGGCATCGCCGAGAGCGAGTACGGGCTCACTCTCCAGCCCAGGCGGTCGGCCGGGAGCGCCTTCACGCAGCCCGCGACGGTGATCAAAGAAGTGCCCGACCTCGGCCTGCTCGAGCTGTCGCGGCGGACGAAGGAACACTCCGCTCAGCTTCCGCCCTGGAAGGGGGTGGCGGTGGCGTCCGGCGAGCTGTTCCGCGACACGCTCTCCGACGGCAGCCCGTTCTTCGTGCTCTCCTCCACCGAGATCTGGGCGACGGTGGTGCCACTGGCGTCGACGTCCGTCGAGCGGGTGCCCGAGGCCGTCGGGCGGCTCAAGCTGCGGCTCACCGGGTGACCCGGCGATGATCGGCTTCTACGGCGGGCTCACCGCCGCGATCGTCGTACTGAGCCTGCTCGTGGGTACGGGCTCCCACGCGGCCCGTCCCGCCGCCCTGGGCGAGGCATTGCGGGTGCACGGCGTGCTGGGACGGCGGTCGCGCCGGTTCGCGGCCGCCGTCCTGCCGGTCACCGAGGGCGCCCTGGGGGTGGTCGGCGCGGTCGCGCTGACGACGGGTCACCAGAGGCTGCTCCAAGGCGTACTCGCCGCGGGGGCCGCTCTCCTCGGGCTCTATGCGCTCTACACCCGGCACGTCCTCGCCCACGGTCGTGGGGGTCCGTGCGGCTGTTCGCGCCGGGATCTGCCCCTCAGCCGCTGGGTGACCCGGCGGGCCGCGGCCCTGGCCGGACTCGCGGCGGCCGGCGCGGTCATCGCCGGGGCAGGACCGGTACGGCTGTCCACGGCGGAGCTGGTCACGCTGATGCTCGCCGCACCTTCCTGCACCGCGCTGCTGTGGTCCCTGCCCGCCGCCATGCACGAGCCGGCCACGGTGATGACCGCGCCGGCCGCCGCCCACGATTATCCGCCGACCAACGCCACCGTGCACCGGACCGCAGAAGGAGTGTCGTCGCGATGGACTTCACCACCAGCGCCCTGATCGCCTCGTGGGCGGCGATCGCGCTGCTCGCGCTGGTCGTCTCGGGACTGGTCAGGCAGGTGCACCAGTTGTCGCGCGCCCAGCCGCACCGCCCCGGGCGGGCAGGCATCGCTCCCGGCGCGCCGGCACCCGGGCTCGACACGGCCAGGCCGGACGACACGGCCCGGCTCGACGGCCTCCTGACGCCGGGCCGCCCCGCGCTGCTGCTGTTCCTCGACGCCGATTGCGGCACCTGCGTCCAGGTGCTGGCCGAAGCCGGAGCCTGGACGACCCGCCAGGGCCTGGGCCAGGACCAAGGCCTGGGCGACCCCCTCGCCCCGCAGGTGCTCGCGCTCTACACAGGCCCCGCACCCCGGACCGGCGATGGCACCGTCCCGGTCCGCGGTGACCAAGCGGACCTGTTCACGGCGTACGACATCCCCGCCACCCCCTACGCGGTGGCCATCGACGCGGAGGGCCGGATAGCCCGTTCGGAGCCGCTCGGCTCGCCCACCGCGCTGCTGCGGTTGCTCGACGACATCCATCCTGCAACGCCGAGGAGCCTGTCATGACGTCGCTGAACGACGTGCCCACACTTCGCCGGTCCGGGAGCGGCGGCCGCGGCTCGCGGACCAGGCGCGGGGCCCTGCCGTCGTTCGCGCCGCGCAGGCGCACGGTGCTGCAGGCGGCGACCGCCGCGGGCTTCGCCGCGCTCGGGGTGTTCTCCGCCGCCCGGCAGGCGTACGCCGACGGCTACGACATCTGGACCGGTGCGTGCCCGAGTTACGCGGCGGACCACAACTGCTCGCCGGGCTGCGGGCCCAGCACCGTCTACGCCGACGCGTGCGTGACGTCAGGGACGAACACCGGCTTCCACCGGTCGGACGGTGTCACCTGGACCCTGCGGCCCAACCAGTGCTACGCCGGTACCTACGACGGCTGGCTGTGGCGCTACAGCGCGGCCTGCGGCACCTGTGGCTGCGGTATCGAGCGGCGCTGCCACGACGGGTACCGCAACACCGGCTCCGGCTGGGTGAAGTCCATCTGCCGCTGGACCACCGACTGCGGCTGCCCCGGCTCCGTGAACTGGCCGACCATCGGCCGCGGCGCCACCGGGCCCGACGTCCACACCGTTCAGCACCTGCTCACCCACCACGGCCATCCGACGGCCGTCGACGGCATCTTCGGGCCCGACACCGAGGCGAACGTCGAGGAGTTCCAGTCGGCGAACGGACTGAGCCCCACGGGAAGCGTCGGCCCGGCCACCTGGCCGGTCCTGGTGGTCACCGTGCGCCAGGGAGACGTGAACGACGCCGTGCGCGGCGCCCAACGGCAGCTCAACAAGCACGGCTACGCGCTGACGGTCGACGGCAACTTCGGTCCGCTCACACGTCAGGCCGTCGTCTCGTTCCAGTCCCTGCACGGGCTGACCGCCGACGGCGTGGTTGGCCAGAACACCTGGCGCACGCTGACCGGGACGGTGTAGATGCGTCCCGGGGAGTTCGGCCACCGCACGGAGTCCGGCCGCCCCGTGTCCCGACCGCCTAGCCGCGCCCGTGGCAGTGGTGGTGGCGTGCGGACGCTGCTCACCGATCCCACCCTGCCCGTGGCGGTCCTGGGGACGGCGGCGATCGCCACCGCCCTCTACGGCCCCATGCTGACCTGGGCGATCACCGGCGGCCTGGCCGGTTATTCGCTCTCGGGCTCCGTTTGAACGCGCAACAGCGCGTTCGCGCTGGCCTCGCCAGGTTGGCGGGCAACGTACAGACAGGCGCTGGTCCTGGGCGTGTTCACCATCGGTCTGCTGGCCGGCGGAGTGCTGACGGCCGGGGTGCTGTGGCTGTTCTCCGGTCTCTTCACACCGCTCCCGGCTGGCGGACGGCAGGGGCTGATCGTGGCCGTGGCGCTGCTCGCCGCGCTGCGCGACGCGGGCAGGCTGACGCTGCGTCTGCCGCAGAACGCGCGGCAGATACCGCAGGACGTGCTGCGCCGCCATCTGACGCGGGGCGCCCTGCAGTTCGGCTTCGAGCTCGGTACGGGCGTGCGCACCTATGTCTCGGCGAGCGCGCCGTACGCCCTGGCGGTCGCGGTGCTGCTGTCCGGGGGCTCCTACGCGCCCGCTCTGGCCGCAGGACTCGGCTTCGGCGCGGGTCGGGCGCTCACCCCGGCCCTACGCAGGCTCTCCGGTAACGGGGAGGGCTGGGACAACCTGCTCGCGCGGCGGCTGAGCGGCATGACCATGGTGTGCTCCGTACTGATCGCCGCTGTCGCCTGCGCGGTGCTCGGGTAGCGCCGTGGCCCGATGTCGTGCCACGGCGCCGAGGCCGGACGAGCCTGCTCCGCTGTCGTGGCGGATGGGGCCGTTGTGGAGCGGTGCGCATGCGCCTGCGGCGCGCCGCTGCCGCAGGCCTGACCGGGCGTCCTGGAGCTCCCCCGAGCAGGCACGGGCAGCGGGGCGGGACACCTATTCGCAACGGAAAGTACAACGACCGTTGCCTGCGGTCCGGTTGTGCCAGAGGTCTGGTCCTGTGGCGTACGGTGACGCAGTGGACACGCCACGCTTGCGCGGTCAAACTCTGCTCAGCCCCCTCGCGGGGGAACCCAGGAATCGGTATGGAGGCACGCGATGTTAAGACGTACCGTCCGACTTGTTCTTTCGATTGTCATGCTCATGGCTACCACCTTGGGTGGCATGCTCGCCACGGCCGGCCCGGCCCAGGC
This sequence comes from Streptomyces sp. F001, assembly GCF_004187715.1. Lineage (GTDB taxonomy): Bacteria > Actinomycetota > Actinomycetes > Streptomycetales > Streptomycetaceae > Streptomyces > Streptomyces flavusporus. The sequence goes on from NZ_QZWF01000006.1 coordinate 132,617, forward strand.
CGACGAGTGCTACACCTGGGGCCGCACCCTGTCCGAGGGCATGTCGGGCGCCGACGTGACCCAGCTGCAGATCCGGGTGGCCGGGCACGTCGACTTCGGCGAGATCCTCGCCGTCGACGGCAACTTCGGCCCGCGGACCAAGGCCGCGGTCACCAAGTTCCAGCAGGCTTACGGGCTGGCGGCTGACGGCGTCGCGGGCTCCCAGACGTTCAGCAAGATCTACGCGCTGCAGGACCCGGACTGCACGCCCATCCACTTCACCTACTCCGAGCTGAACAAGTGCAACTCCACCTGGGAGGGCGGTGCGGTCAGCGCCGCGACGGCCAAGGCCAACGCCCTGCGCACGATGTGGAAGCTCGAGGCCATGCGGCACGCCCTGGGCGACACCCCGATCGTCGTGAGCAGCGGATTCCGCTCGTACGCCTGCAACAGCGCGGCGGGCGGAGCCTCGAACAGCCGGCATCTGTACGGTGACGCCGCCGACCTGGTCGGCAACCCCTCGCTCTGCACGCTGGCGCAGCGGGCCCGCTACCACGGCTTCGGCGGCATCTTCGGTCCCGGCTACCCCGACCACAACGACCACACCCACGTGGACGGACGCACCAGCCGCTCCTGGTCCGCGCCCAACTGCGGCGTCTGATCAGCCAGTCCGACCACGCCCGGTTGCGCGTCTGATCAGCCGGTCCGACCAAGCCCGGTTGCGCCTCTGAGCAGCCGGTCCGACCAAGCCCAGTTACGCGTCTGAGCAACGAGCCCTCAGCGCACCGCCCTCCATCTCCCCCGGGTCGGCTCCCGGCCCGGGGGCGTACCCCGCACTGCCCGAAAGGCACGCGGTCGGCCAGGCGCCGGCCACGGGCACCACTCGTCCCGGCGCGGAGCACACCCGCCGCGCAGCTCTCCCCACTCACTTCCGCACCCGAGTAGGAGTGCCCTGATGTCGTCGTCCCGCATGCCCTGGCGCACCCGCGCCGCGACGGCCGTGCTGGCGGTGCTCGCCGGTATCGGCGCGTCCGCCGTCCCCGGCCCCGCCCTGGCGGCTCCCCCGCCCGAGAAGACCGGGCAGACCGTCACCTACCACGGCTACCGCATCGAAGTGCCCGCGGACTGGCAGGTCGTCGATCTGACCGAGAACCCGCGCGCCTGTCTCCGTTTCGACAGACCCGCCGTCTACATAGGCGAGCCCGCCGACCAGAACGACTGCCCCGCCCGGGTCGTCGGACGTACGGCGGGCATCGTCGTCGAGCCCATCACCGCACGCTCAGCAGGTCAGGTGACGGCCGCGACCGCGCGGACGCAGCGCGGCAAGGCCACCGCCCCCGCCGCCGCGTCCAGCAACGACACCATCCGGGTCGCGGTCGAGGACGCCGGTGTCCTCGTCACCGCCGTCCACACCCCGGCGACCGAGAACCTGGTGCGCGGCGTACTCGGCTCGGCGAAGCTCACCGCGGGCGCCCAGCGCACCGAACTGCCCCACGCAGTACAGCAGTCCGCCGCAGCGCCGCTGGCCGCGGCCGGCCCGCAGCCGGGCAGCTACCTCGGCAAGGGCTTCGATGCCTGCACCGCACCGTCGCAGGCCGCCATGAACGCCTGGCAGGCGAGCTCGCCGTACAGCGCGGTCGGCGTCTACATCAGCGGCTCCTTCCGCGGCTGCGCCCAGCCGAACCTGACCGCGACCTGGGTGACCAACCAGACCAACAACGGATGGCGTCTGTTCCCCATCGACGTCGGCCGCCAAGCGCCCTGCACCAGCTACTCGCTGAAGATGTCCGCCGACCCGGCCACCGCCAAGTCCCAGGGCGTCACCGCCGCGGCCGCCGCCATCACCGCCGCGTCGAACCTCGGCATCCCGGCGGGCAGCGCCATCTACAGCGACATCGAGGCGTACACCTCCACGACCTCCTGCAAGGCGGCCGTGCTCTCGTACCTGTCCGGCTGGACCGAACGGCTGCACAGCAGCGGCTATCTCTCGGGCTTCTACTCCAGCGCCGCCTCCGGCATCAAGGACGCCGCCAGCGAGTACAACAACAGCGCCTACACGCGCGTCGACCACCTCTTCTACGCGTGGTGGAACGGCGCCGCCGACACCAACACCGGTACCTACGTGCCGGCTACATACTGGTCCAACCACCAGCGGATCCACCAGTACGTGGGCGAGGTCACCGAGTCCTACGGCGGCTACTCGATCAACATCGACCGCGACTACCTGGACGTGGGCACCGGCACCCCGCCCACACCCACCTGCACCGGGGTGAACCTCGACTTCACCGCGTACACCACCGTCCAGAGCGGCTCGACCGGCGACCGGGTCAAGGCGGCCCAGTGCCTGCTGAAGGCCGCCGGCTACGACCCCGGAGCTCCGGACGGGATGTTCGGCCCCGCCACAACCACCGCCACCAGGAACTTCCAGACCAGCAGAGGACTCACGGCCGACGGCGTGATCGGCCCGAAGACCTGGACCGCCCTGCTGTCCCGCGGATCCACCCCCACTATCCAGAACGGCTCGACGGGAGAGGCCGTCACGCGACTGCAACGCGCCCTGACCGCCACGCTCGGCCGGACGATCGCCATCGACGGCGACTTCGGCCCGGGCACCGAACAGGGCGTACGCGACTACCAGTCCTCGCGCGGACTGAGCGTCGACGGCGTCGTCGGCCCCGCCACCTGGGGCGCCCTCCAGGCAGGAAAGTGAGCAGAGAAGTGAGGAAGGAACCATGAGACAACTCGCACGCATCATCACACTGTTCGCCGCAGTGGCCGGTCTGCTCCTCGGACTGGGCGTTCCCGCCCAGGCCTTCCCCCAGGCCGCCTTCCCGCTGAGCAGCAACGGCAGCCGCGGCACCGACGTCGTCGCACTGCAGCACCTGCTCGCCGCGCACGGCCGCACCGTGGCCGTGGACGGCGTCTTCGGCTCGGGCACGCACAGCGCGGTGGTGGGCTTCCAGCAGTCCAAGGGCCTCACCGCGGACGGCATCGTCGGGTCCGCCACCTGGGGCGCGCTCGCCGTCACCGTACGGCAGGGCGACAACGGGCCGGCTGTGAAGGCCGTCCAGTCGCTGCTCAACGCCAAGCGGGGCGCCGGCCTCACGGTCGACGGGGACTTCGGGCCCGCCACCAACACGGCCGTCCGCACCTTCCAGTCGCACGCCGGGATCGGTGTGGACGGCGTCGTCGGGCCGACCACGTGGAAGAACCTGCTCTGGCACTACGAGAACATCAACTTCGGCACCGGCACGATGTGCGCGCAGAGCCCCGACGGCAACGCCAACGCCCACTGGGCGACGGCAGGCGCCGTCGGACAGCTGGAGGCGGCCGCAGCCGGCTTCGCCGGCACCGGGAACGGCCGGCTGCCGGTCGGTGACGCGGGCTTCGAGCACGGCGGCGACATCCCCGGCCACGCCAGCCACGAAGTCGGGATGGACATCGACGTGTGGCCGATCCGCACCGACTCGGCGCAGTGCACCGCCGGGCGCATCACCTGGCAGTCGTCGACGTACGACCGCGCGGCCACCCGGCAGCTCGTGCAGCAGATCCGGGCGAAGGCCCCCGGCCATGTCGAGCTGATCTTCTTCAACGATCCGCAGCTGATCTCGGAAGGCCTGACCACGAGCTACCCGAACCACGACAACCACCTGCACATCCGCTACCGGTAACGCGCCGGCCGCGGACCCCGGGCATCGCCCGCGGGTCCGCGGCCGTCGACCGCAGTGCTCAGCGGATCACCAGCGTCGTACCGGCGACGGCACGGACCAGTTCCCCGATGACCGGATGTCCGGGCACCTCCCCGGCGACGAGCAGCCCGCCGGAGGTCTGCGCGTCGGCGAGCACAAGCAGCTCGTCGTCGCTCGCCCGTCCCGCGTCCAGGTGCGGGCGCACCCAGTCGAGATTGCGCCGCGTGCCGCCGCTGACGTATCCGGCCCGCAGGGACTCGCGGGCACCGTCGAGCACGGGGATGGCAGCGGCGTCCACCACAGCGGTGACGGCGCTGGCGCGGGCCAGTTTGTGCAGATGGCCGAGCAGCCCGAATCCGGTCACATCGGTGGCGCACACGGCGCCGGCCTCCAGGGCCGCGGCACTGGCGCGGTCGTTGAGCGCGGCCATACTCTCGACCGCGTGCGGGAAGACCTCGCCCGTCCGCTTGTGGCGGTTGTTGAGAATCCCGACGCCCAGCGGCTTGGTCAGGGTGAGCGGCACACCCGGCCGGCCTGCGTCGTTGCGCAGCATCCGGTCCGGATCCACCAGGCCGGTCACGGCCATTCCGTAGAGCGGCTCCGGGCTGTCGATGCTGTGCCCGCCACCAACGAAGCAGCCGGCCCTGCCGGCGACTTCGAGCGCACCCGCCAGCACCTCCCGGGCCAGTTCGGCGGGCAGGACGTCCCGCGGCCAGCCCAGCAGATTGAGCGCGACGACGGGCCGGCTGCCCATCGCGTACACGTCGGACAGGGCGTTGGCGGCGGCGATCCGGCCCCAGTCGCGGGCGTCGTCGACGACCGGTGTGAAGAAGTCGGCGGTCGACACCAGGGTGGTGCCGTCACCGGTCCGCACGACCGCAGCGTCGTCGCCGTCGTCGAGTCCGACGAGCAGCCGGTCGCCGTCGACACGGCCTGCGCTCGGCCCCGGCATCAGCCCTGCGACCATCGCCTCCAGCTCCCCCGGAGGGATCTTGCAGGCGCAGCCGCCACCGTGTGCGTACTGGGTCAGCCGAAGAGGCGCGACGTGTGCGACTGCGGGGCCAACTGGCGTCATACGGCGATCATTTCACCTCTTGCCGCAGCAGTGTGCGGGGATCACAATCTTGCCCCGGAGGCGTTGGGCGGGCTGGTGCCCCTCCCGATCTTCAAAATCGGTGTGGTCCGGGATCCGGGCCAGGCGGGTTCGATTCCCGTCCGCCTCCGCTGACTTCGATCGGGGTGGCGCGGGTGGCGGACGAGCGGCGGGAGCCGCCTGCGGATCCCCGGCGGTGGGTGCCGAGCACCACGCTGCTGCTCGGCGATCCCCGGCTGAGCGAGGCGTCCGCACGGCTGGGCAGGACCGTCGTCAAGGCCGCGGTCGCCACCGCCCAGCAGGCCGTACGCGAAGGGCGGATCGGGCCGGACGACGCCGTCGGTGCCGCGCTCGCCGCGCTCCCCGCACACGCGGCCGGGCTGCGCCCCGTGCACAACGCAACGGGTGTGGTGCTACACACCAATCTGGGACGGGCTCCGCTGTCGCCGTCCGCGCTAGAGGCGATGACGGCGGCCGGCGGGTACACGGACGTCGAGCTGGACCTGGCCACCGGCAGACGGGCGCCGCGCGGCCGCAGCACCATGGCGGCCCTGCGGGAGGCCGTACCGGCCGCCGAGGCCGTGCACGTGGTCAACAACGGGGCCGCCGCCCTCGCCCTGGCCGTGGCCACACTGGCCGCGGGGTGCGAGGTCCTGCTCAGCCGGGGCGAGTTCGTGGAGATCGGCGACGGCTTCCGGATACCCGAGCTGCTGGCCTCCTGCGGCGCCCGGATACGCGAGGTCGGCACCACCAACCGGACCCGTCTCGACGATTACGCGGACGCCGCCGGCCCGGACACCGGCTTCATCCTCAAGATCCACCCGTCGAATTTCACGGTGAGCGGCTTCACCCAAGGTGTGGACGTCGGCGAACTGGCGGCGCTGGGCCTGCCCGTGGTGGTCGACATCGGCTCCGGCCTCCTCCGGCCGGACCCGCTGCTGCCGGACGAGCCGGACGCGTCCACCATGCTGCGCGCCGGGGCCACGCTGGTCACCGCCAGCGGGGACAAGCTGCTCGGCGGTCCTCAGGCAGGGCTGGTCCTCGGCCGGGCGAGCGTGGTGGAGCGCATGCGCCGCCATCCGCTGGCCCGCGCGCTGCGCGTGGACAAGTTCACCCTGGCCGCGCTGGAGGCGACACTGCGGGGTCCCGAGCCGCCCGTGCACGCCGTCCTGCACCTGCCGCTGCCGCAGCTGCGCACCCGCACGCTGCGCCTGGCCGAGGACCTTGCGCGCCGGGGCCTGGACGCGCGCCTCGTGCCCTGTGAGGCGGTGGTCGGAGGCGGCGGCGCCCCCGGGACCGCTCTGCCGTCCTGTGCGGTGAGCCTGCCCGACGACCTTGCGGCACCGCTGCGCACGGGTGAACCGGCCGTGCTGGGCAGGGTTGTGCGCGGCCGGCTGCTGCTGGATCTGCGGTGCGTGCCGGAGGCGTGCGACGGCGACGTCCTCGCCGCGGTGCTGCGTGCGGCGGGCCGGTGAGCATGCGGGTCGTCGCGACGGCCGGGCATGTCGACCACGGCAAGAGCACGCTGGTCCACGCGCTGACCGGCACCCACCCGGACCGGCTGGCGGAGGAGCGGCGCCGTGGTCTGACCATCGACCTGGGCTTCGCGTGGACGGATCTGCCGTCGGGTGAGCGGCTCGCGTTCGTCGACGTCCCGGGACACGAAAGGTTCGTCCCCACCATGCTGGCCGGTGTGGGGCCCGTGCCCGCCGTCCTGTTCGTCGTCGCTTCGGACGAGGGCTGGAAGCCCCAGTCCGCCGAGCACCTCGCCGCCGTGGACGCTCTGGGCGTACGGCACGGGCTGCTCGCGGTCACCCGCTGCGATCTGGCAGACCCGGGCCCGGCCATGGCGCAGGCACTGGACCGGATCAGGTCCAGCACGCTCGGCGGCGTCGAGGCCGTGGCCGTCAGCGCCCGCACCGGCGCGGGCCTCGCCGAGTTGCGCGCGGCCCTCGGCCGTCTGGCCGAGCGGCTGCCGGACGGGGACGCCGACGCCCCGGTGCGGCTGTGGATCGACCGCGCCTTCACCGTGCGCGGCAGCGGGCTGGTCGTCACCGGCACGCTCGGTGCGGGCCGGATCCGCCAGGGCGACGTCCTGGTGACCGCCCGCTCCGCCCGTTCCGTGCGCGTCAGGGCGCTGCAGGCTCTCGGCGAGGAGACCGGCCTGGTGCGGGCGACGGCCCGGCTCGCCGTCAACCTCCGCGGTCTCGACAAGCAGTCGACAGGCCGCGGCGACGCACTGCTCACCCCCGGCAGCTTCGTTCCCTGTCTACGCTGCGACGTGCGCGTACACGGCGGAACACCGGCCGGGGAGCTGCCCCGCACCGCCGTCGCCCATATCGGCTCGGCGGCCGTGCCGGTACGCGTACGCCCGCTCGGTGGGGACATTGTCCGGCTGACCCTGTCGGCGCCGCTGCCGCTGCGCATCGGTGACCGCGCGGTGCTGCGCGATCCGGGTCTGCAGCGGGTGCTAGCAGGACTGACGGTGCTCGACCCCCGGCCACCGGAACTGCGTCGCCGTGGCGCCGCGGCACGGCGCGCGGCCGAACTGGGCAATGCTCGCGGCACTCCGATCGAGGCGGACGAGCTGCGGCGCCGACTGCTGGTCACGCGCGAGGAGTTGACCGCGATGGGGGTGGCCGTCCGCACCGCGCCGGTCGCGGGCGACTGGCTCGCCGAGCCCGCCCACTGGACCTCCCTGCGCGCCCGACTGGCCGAACTGGTCGCCGCTTACCACACCGAGCGGCCAGCCGAGGAGGGTGTACCGGTGGAAATCGCTCGGCACCGCCTCGGACTGCCCTCCGCGTCCCTGGTGAAGGCACTGGTCACACCACCCCTGCGGCTGAACCTCGGGCGCGTGACCGTCGGGCCCGATTCCCTGCCCGACGCCGTTGCGGAGGCGGTGGGCCGCCTCACCGCCGAGCTCGCGGGCCGGCCGTTCGCCGCCCCCCAAGCCCAGCGGCTGGCGGAACTCGGCCTCGGCCGCCGCGAGCTCACCGCGGCGGTCCGCCACGGGGCCGTACTGCGGCTCGCGGAGCACGTGGTGCTGCTGCCGGACGCCCCGCGGCTGGCGGCCGACCGGCTGAGCGAACTCGACCAGCCGTTCACCGTGGGAACGGCGAGCCGCGCCCTGGAGACCAGCCGCCGCGTCACCGTCCCCCTGCTCGAGCACTGCGACGGTCAAGGCATCACCGAGCTGTTGCCCGACAAACGCCGCCGCTGCGCGCCGCGCGGCCGGCCGGCGCCGGTCACTGCGCCACCCTGAACGAATCAACGACCCGCGAAGTACGGGCCTAGTGCTCAATTCCGCTTTCGGTGGGTATAGCTGTTGATAGCGGGGTGGATGCGGGTGCTCGGGGGGGTGCTGGGGAATGGTGTTGCGGGCACGGCCGGGCCGTGACGAGGGCGAGCAAGCGATGATCCACCGCCTGGCGTCGGCCAGAAAGGCGCCGTCGTGCTGCTGCGCTTGGCCTATCTCGCCGCGACCAACACCCTGGCACTCCTGCGCCTTCTACCGATGAGCAACCGCGACAAGGACATCGAGATCCTGGCGCTGCGCGACCAACTGCTGGTCCTGCAGCGTCAGGTCGGCAAGCCCACGTTCACCGACGCCGACCGCGCCGTCCTCGCCGGCCTGCTCCACCACCTCCCGGTGGACAAGCTCCGGCACCTCCTCCTGGCACGCCCCGACAGGATCCTGCGCTGGCACCGCGACCTGCTCAAGCGACGCCATGCTGCAACCTGCGTACCGAAGCGCCGCGGACGCACCTTGACACCTGGATGTCCGCCGACGAGACCGACTCGGCGGGACCCTGCACGAATACCGACATGCCGCTTGACCAGGCCGGACAATATATCGGGCACCCGCACGGTCGGCCTGGTCACAGCGTGCCGACGCCGGGAATCAAAAGTGGTCGCCGGACGCTTTGAGCGTGCGTGAAGAAGATAGGTTTCCTCTCGTTCGGCCACTGGTCGCCAAGTGCGCACTCCAAGACCCGGTCCGCCGCCGACTTCCTGCACCAGTCCATCGACCTGGCGGTCGCAGCCGAGGAGCTCGGCGTGGACGGTGCGTACTTCCGCGTACACCACTTCGCGCGGCAGGCGGCCAGCCCGTTCCCCCTACTCTCGGCCATCGGTGCACGGACCTCAAAGATCGAGATCGGCACCGGCGTGATCGACATGCGCTATGAGAACCCGCTGTACATGGCCGAGGACGCCGGTGCTGCCGACCTCATCTCCGGCGGCCGGCTGCAACTCGGCATCAGCCGTGGATCACCGGAACAGGTGATCGACGGCTGGCGTTACTTCGGTTACACCCCCGCCGAGGGCGAGACCGGCACGGACATGGCCCGCCGGCACACCGAGGCCTTCCTCAAGGTGCTCGAGGGCAGGGGCTTCGCGCAGCCGAACCCGCGGCCGATGTTCCCCAACCCGCCGGGGCTGCTGCGCATCGAGCCGCACTCCGAGGGACTGTGCGAGCGGATCTGGTGGGGCTCCGGCTCGAACGCGACCGCCGTCTGGGCCGCAAAGCTGGGGATGAACCTGCAGAGTTCCACACTGAAGGACGACGAGACGGGCGAACCGTTGCACGTCCAGCAGCGCAAGCAGATCGAGGCGTACCGCCAGGCGTACAAGGAGGCCGGCCACGCACGAGAGCCGCGGGTGTCGGTCAGCCGCAGCATCTTTGCCCTGACCAACAACCTGGACCGGGCCTACTTCGGCCGCGACCGCAACTCGCGGGACCAGCTCGGCATGATCGACGACACGACCAGGGCGATCTTCGGACGCTCGTACGCCGCCGAGCCGGACGTGCTGGTGAAGCGGCTCCAGGAAGACGAGGCCATCCAGGCCGCGGACACCCTGCTGCTGACCATCCCGAACCAGCTCGGGGTCGACTACAACGCCCATGTGCTGGAGAACATCCTCACCCACGTGGCACCGGAGCTCGGCTGGCGCTGAGTGTTCTGCCAGCCTGCGTGCGGTACGGGTCGGCTCGTCACTGTGGTCGTCAGGCCCCCGGTGCGGCTTGGTTGGGCGATCAGTGCCGAGCCGCGACCGGCGACCGGGAGGGGCTGGGGGCGGTGCGGTCTGCCGGGCACGTACCGGTCGGCGCGCGGAGCCCTGTCCTTGCCGGAAACCTCATCCGTCCTGGTCAAGCGGCGTGTTGGTATTCGTGGAGGATGCCGCCGAGTCGGTCGCGTCCTCGGACGTCGAGATGGAGGATCCGGGCCGGGTCGGTGATCGGCTCGGGCAGTGGTTGCAGGGGCCGGGCGTTGGCGATGCCCTGGTGCGGCCGATGCGAGTTGTAGAAGCCCTCGAACTCGCGTAGCGCATGGAGCAGGTGGCGGTGGTTCCATATCAGCGCGCGGTCCAGGAGCTCACGTCGGCAGGTCTGCACCCTGTGCCGCTCGGAAACAGGATTCTGGGTCTGAACTGCAGGTTCCTCAGCCAAAGCTGGGGCTCGCGCGACGTCTGGGATGATCATTCGATGCCGCTGTCCATCTTCACCGCGTTGGTCCGGAACCTGATCACGCTGCCCGCTGCCGTGCTGCGCAGTCGCGTGGCCAAGGATGCGGAGGTCCTGGCGCTGCGGCACGAGAACGCGGTGCTGCGTCGTCAGATCGCTCGGGTTCGCTATGAGCCCGCTGACCGGATCTGGTTCGCCATGCTCTCCCGGCTGGTCCCGCGCGAGCGCTGGCGCCAGGTCTTCGCAGTCACACCCACCACGCTGCTGGCCTGGCATCGGCAACTCGTCGCCCGGAAGTGGACGTATCCTCAGCACCGCTGCCCCGGCAGGCCCTCCACCGCGCCCACCGTCAAACAACTCATCTTGCGCCTGGTGAAGGAGAACCACACTTGGGGCCACCGCCGGATACAGGGCGAACTCGCCCGCCTTGGCTACCCGATCGCTCCATCCACGGTCTGGAAGGCCCTACACGCGGCCGGAATCGACCCCGCGCCGCGGCGCTCCGGCGCAACCTGGCGCCCGTTCCTCACCACTCAGGCCCACGGTATCCTCGCCGCCGACTTCCTGCACCTCGACACCGTGGCGCTCAAGCGCCTCTACGCCCTGGTCTTCATCGAGCACGGCACGCGACGCCTCCACCTCGCCGGCGTCACCGCCCATCCCACCGCGCAGTGGACCGTCCAACAGGCGAGGAATCTCGCCATGGCGCTGGACCGCCGCATGGACTCCCTGCGCTTCCTCCTTCGGGATCGGGACAGCAAGTACACCAGCTCCTTCGACGCCGTCTTCGAGGCCGACGATGTGGAGATTCTGCTCAGCCCACCGCGGGCGCCGCGAGCGAACGCAATCTGCGAGAGAGTCGTGGGCACTCTCCGCCGCGAGATCCTCGACCGCATGCTGATCTACAACGAAGCCCATGCCGTGGCAGTGCTGACCGAGTACATCCGCCACTACAACGGGCATCGTCCCCACCAATCCCGGCAGCAGCTACCCCCGGACAGCAACGAACCGCCCGCCCTGGCCACCGTCACGGACCTCCGGGCGCACGGGATCCGACGACAACCCGTCCTCGGCGGCCTGCTGAACGAGTACCGTCACGCTGCCTGACCACGCCGCATCACCGCAGTTCGCAGGACCGAATCGTATTTTCGAGCGGCACACGTCGGCGGAGTGTCTGCGGCAGGTGTTGTAGCGGGCCAGCCAGGCGAAGACGGTGGCCCTGCAGGTGGCGGCGTCGCTGTAGTCACGGGCCCCCCGCGGAGGGTCCGTGCTCCCGATCACGGGAGCAGTGCGGAGGTGGTCGGCCGGTTCAGGTCGCAAGGGCTGAGGCCGGCGAGTGGGGACCTCGGAGACCGACTGAGGAGTGCGTCGACGGCGGCGCGTCGTCGTCGGTCAGCGGGATGGAGATGAGCATCCGTTGCAAGCTGGCTGCGACTTTGAGGAGTTGGGCCTGGGTGGAGTCCTTCGGGGTGTAGAAGTCGCAGCGTGCGCAGGCCGTGCGGTGCTGAGACCGTTCAAAGAGGCTGTAGGTGCAGCAGCCGTGGCTGAGGTCGTAGTGCTGCCAGGGCTCGCCGCCCGTGGCTGCGCCGGAGGCGACGGCGTCCCGGTCGACGAGGCCTTCGATGGTCCGCAGGTCGCGGAAGAAGTATCCGGCTTCGGTGTATGCCCTGGTCGGCGTGTTTAGTGTGATGCTCGCGTAGTGCTGGGTGCTGGTCGGGCTGAATGTCCGAGCCATGCCTGCAGTTCGAAGTGAACCGCTCCCATCCGCGTCTCGCCCGCTACCGGGCCACCCTCGCCACCGGAGCCGATGCCGCTGTCGTCACCCAATGGATCAACGACACCCAGCACGACAAACGGACCACCCTGGCAAGGCTCAAAGAAGCCGAGGCGCAGCCGACCGCCGCGTCGAAGAAGGAGAAGCCGCTCACGGAGAAGGAGATCCTCGAGATCGCGAAGGACCTCAGAGAGGTCACGCAGCGTCTCCAGAGCACCGATCCCAGCATAAAAGCCTCACTCTACGAAGCTCTGGGCGTCACAATCAGCTACGAAAATGCTACGAGGGCCGCGACCGTCAGGTCGAGGCCCTCGAAAGCGCATCGTCAAGCGAAGTGTCCGAGGGGGGACTTGAACCCCCACGCCCGATAAAGGGCACTAGCACCTCAAGCTAGCGCGTCTGCCATTCCGCCACCCGGACCAGGTGTCCGCCGCCTTGCCGGGGGTGTTCCCCGGGGCGACACGGACAACAATACCAAGGTTTCGGAGTGCCCTTCACCTGCGTTTCCGTCCCCTGAGGCGGGTGCGTCACCCCGACCGGCCGGGTCACGGCGAGTGGTCGGGGTGTCACTCTTCGGTGTACGTCCGGCAGGCGCGACGGGTGATCACGGCATGAGGTGGTAGTCCGGGAAGTTGCCGGGCAGCCGCTCTCCCGCCGGTCCCTGCGTCACCGCACGCACGAGCAGCTCACCGCCGACGAACGCGCCGCGCCAGGACGCGCCGAAGCCGCCGAACAGCTCCTCGCGGTCGCCACGGGAGCGGGGCTTTCCGTGCCCCACCTTGAAGGCACGGATCTGCGGGGCGAGCCGGTCAAAGGTCGCCCGGTCGTCCGTGGACAGCGTGGCGACCAGCGCGCCGTTGGACGCGTTCATCGCGGCCAGCAGCTCCGCCTCCGTGTCGACCAGGACGATGGTGTCGACCGGGCCGAAGGGTTCCGCGTGGTGCAGCGGGGAGGACGGCGGCGGGTTCAGGAGCGTGACCGGCTGGACGTACGCCGAGGTGTCCTGGCCGGGCAGGAAGCGCGCATCGCTCTGCCGGCCACGATGCAGCGGGACGGCGCCGCGGTCGATGGCCTCAGCCACCTGGTCGTGCAGCTCCTTGGCCTTGGCCGCGTTGATCACCGGCCCGAAGTCCAACGCCGGGTAAGGGTCGTCGCGCTGCTCGACCGCGAGCGGATGGCCGACCCTGAGCGTGCGGACCGCCGGGAGGTACGCCGCCAGGAACTCGTCGAACAGCGCACGCTGGACGACGAAGCGCGGGTAGGCCGTACAGCGCTGTTTGCCGTAGTCGAAGAGCTTGGGAACGACCGCCGTGAGCGTGTCCCAGTCCGTGAAGTTCCAGATGCCCCAGGTGTTGAGTCCTTCCTGTTCGAGGATGTGCCGCTTGCCGAGGTCGGCGACGGCCGTGGCCACCGCGGCGCCGGTGTCCCGGCCGCCGACGAAGGAGACACAGCCGATCTCGGGCGCCCGCACCAGCGCCTGGGACAACTCGCCTCCGCTGCCGCTGACGAGGGTGACGGGAAGTCCCTCGCGGGCGGCGAGCGCGCAGGCCAGGGTCAGACAGGCGACACCGCCGTCGGTCGGGGCCTTGGCGATGACCGCATTGCCTGCCAGCGCCTGTACCAGCAATGCGTGAACGAGCACGCTCATCGGGTAGTTCCAGCTCGCGATGTTCGACACCGGGCCGTCCAACGGGGCCCGCCCGGCGACCATCGGCTCGATACCGTCGACGTACCAGCGCACCCCGTCGATGGCTCGGTCGACGTCCGCCTGGGCGAGCCGCCAGGGTTTGCCGATCTCCCAGACCAACAACAGCGCAAGCAGTTCGCGGTGCTCGGTGAGGGCGTCCAGGGTGGCCGCGACGCGGGCCCGGCGTTCGTCGAGGGGGATGTGCCGCCAGGCGCGGTGCTGGTCGAGTGAGGCACGTACGGCCTGGTGAGCGGTGGTGCCGTCGAGTCGCGGCGGGCCCGCGATGGGGGTGCCGTCGACGGGTGTGGTGGCGGGCAGGGCCCGGCCGTCGGCCTGCCAGGCGGCGTTCCAGAGGTTGAGGACGCGGTCGTCGCGGAAGGCCTCGGGGGCGACGGCGAGGCAGCGCTGCCAGGCGTCGGCCCAGGAGGTGTCCGACTTGAGGGTGAGGGTGGGTGCCATTGGTGAGCTCCGCTCTCGGTGCACAGTCGGGGCGGGTTGCATGGCTGGTCCCGGGCACGGCTCGCACTGCCGTGCGGGGACGTCGTACGGAGGAAGCTAGTGAGGCGCCGTGATGCGCGACAGTCACCTCTCGACAACTATGAGTGACATCACTCGGTGGCCGCCAGCGCGGCAAGCACCAGCTTGGCCGTCTCCGTCGGCGTACTCCCCACCCGCACCCCGGCCGCCTCCAGCGCCTCCTTCTTCGCCTGCGCCGTCCCGGAGGACCCGGACACGATGGCGCCCGCGTGCCCCATGGTCTTGCCCTCGGGGGCGGTGAAGCCGGCGATGTAGCCGACGACCGGCTTGGTGACGTGGTCGCGGATGTATGCGGCGGCGCGTTCCTCCGCGTCGCCGCCGATCTCCCCGATCAGCACGATCAGGTCGGTTTCCGGGTCGTCCTGGAAGGCGGCCAGGCAGTCGATGTGCGTGGTGCCGACGACCGGGTCGCCCCCGATGCCCACGCAGGTCGAGAAGCCGATGTCACGGAGTTCGTACATGAGTTGGTACGTCAGCGTCCCGGACTTCGACACCAGGCCGATGCGGCCGGGCTTGGTGATGTCGGCCGGAATGATGCCCGCGTTGGACTGACCGGGGCTGATCAGGCCGGGACAGTTGGGGCCGATGATGCGCGTGCCCTTCGACCGCGCGTACGCCGTGAAGGCGACCGAGTCGTGCACCGGGATGCCCTCGGTGATGACGACCGCGAGGCCGATCCCCGCGTCCGCGGCCTCGACGACGGCCGCCTTGGCGAAGGCGGGCGGTACGAAGACGACCGTGACGTCGGCTCCGGTCGCGTCCATGCCCGCGCGGACCGAGCCGAAAACGGGCACGGCACGGTCGTCGAAGTCGACGGTGCGGCCGGCCTTGCGCGGGTTGACGCCGCCGACGACGTTCGTGCCGGACGCGAGCATGCGCCGGGTGTGCTTCATGCCCTCGCCGCCGGTCATGCCCTGGACGAGAACCTTGCTCTCTTTGGTGAGATGGATCGCCATGTCCCGTCTCCTCAGGCTGCGTTGGCGAGTTGGGCCGCCTTGTGTGCGGCGCCGTCCATGGTGGTGGCCTGCTGGACCAGCGGATGCGCCCGTTCGTCGAGGATCACACGGCCGCGTGCAGCGTTGTTGCCGTCCAGGCGGACGACCAGCGGCTTGGTCAACCGGACCGTGTCCAGGGCCTGCACGATGCCGTCGGCGACCGCGTCGCAGGCGGTGATGCCGCCGAAGACGTTGACGAACACCGACTTCACGGCCGGGTCGGAGAGGATGACGGTCAGACCGTCGGCCATGATCTGGGCGGAGGCTCCGCCGCCGATGTCGAGGAAGTTGGCGGGGCGGGCGCCGCAGCCGGCGACCACGTCGAGGGTCGACATGACCAGTCCGGCGCCGTTGCCGATGATGCCGACCTCGCCGTCGAGCTTGACGTAGTTGAGGCCCTTCGCGGCGGCCACCGCCTCCAGCGGATCGTCGTGCTCCGCCCCCTCGGCGCCCCACCGGGCCTGCCGGAAGCGGGCGTTGTCGTCCAGGGTGACCTTGCCGTCGAGAGCCAGGATCTGGCCCTGCCGGGTGCGCACGAGCGGGTTGACCTCGACGAGGAGGGCGTCCTCGCGGATCAGCACCTCCCACAACCGTACGAGCACGTCGACGGTCTGTGGCGGCAGTCCGGCCGCATCGGCGATCTCACCTGCCTTCGCCGAAGTGACGCCCTCGGCAGGGTCGATGTGTACGCGCACCACGGCATCGGGCCGGGTGGCGGCGACCTCCTCGATGTCCATGCCGCCCTCCGCGGAGGCGATGGCGAGGAAGCCGCCCGCTGCCCGGTCGAGGACGTAGGAGACGTAGAACTCGGTCTCGATGTCGACGGGTTGGGCCAGCATGACCTTGCCGACCGTGTGGCCCTTGATGTCCATTCCGAGGATCTGTCGTGCCGTCAGTTCCGCGGCGGCCGGGTCGGCGGCGAGCTTCACTCCGCCTGCCTTGCCCCGGCCACCCGTCTTGACCTGGGCCTTGACGACGACCCGGCCGCCGAGTCGGCGGGCGATCTCGCGTGCCTCCTTGGGCGAGTCGGTGACTTCGGCCCGCGGCACCAAGATGCCGTGTTCCTCGAAGAGTTCCCTTGCCTGGTGCTCGTACAGGTCCATCTCGGCTCCTGTCTGGAAAGTGCCGCACGCCCCCTGGACACCACCCACCGGATGCGGGATAACAAGCTTCATACAGTATTCGTCGACTGTATGCAATGTACTGCGAGAGCGTGCCAACCCCCTATGAAGGGACAGGACTTCGCCATGCCCGACGACACCCAGGACGTGATCTCCGGCGGTCACCTCGTCGCCAAGGCCCTCAAAGCCGAGGGGGTGGAGCGCATCTACACCCTGTGCGGCGGCCACATCATCGACATCTACGACGGCTGCGTCGACGAGGGCATCGAAGTCGTCGACGTCCGCCACGAGCAGGTCGCCGCACACGCCGCCGACGGTTACGCCCGCATCACCGGCAAGCCCGGCTGCGCGGTCGTCACCGCCGGCCCGGGGACGACCGACGCCGTCACCGGAGTCGCCAACGCCTTCCGCGCCGAGTCCCCGATGCTGCTGATCGGCGGTCAAGGCGCCCTCACCCAGCACAAGATGGGCTCCCTGCAGGACCTGCCGCACGTCGACATGATGACGCCGATCACCAAGTTCGCGGCGGCCGTTCCGGACACGGCGCGCGCGGCGGACATGGTGTCGATGGCGTTCCGCGAGTGCTACCACGGCGCGCCCGGCCCCTCCTTCCTGGAGATCCCGCGCGACGTCCTCGATGCGAAGGTGCCGGTGCCCAAGGCACGCGTACCGAAGCCCGGCGCCTACCGCGCCTCCACCCGCTCGGCCGGCGATCCCGAGGCGATCGAGAAGCTCGCCGACCTCCTCGTGCACGCCGAGAAGCCCGCGATCCTGCTGGGCAGCCAGGTGTGGACGACCCGCGGCACCGAGGCGGCCATCGAGCTGGTGCGCACGCTCAACGTCCCGGCGTACATGAACGGCGCCGGACGCGGCACCCTCCCGCCCGGCGACCCGCACCACTTCCAGCTCTCCCGCCGCTACGCCTTCTCCAATGCCGACGTCATCGTCATCGTCGGCACGCCCTTCGACTTCCGTATGGGCTACGGCAAGCGGCTCTCACCGGACGCGACCGTCGTACAGATCGACCTCGACTACCGCACCGTCGGCAAGAACCGCGACATCGACCTCGGGATCGTCGGAGACGCCGGGCTGGTGCTCAAGTCGGTGACCGAGGCCGCCTCCGGGCGCGTCAACGGGGGCGCGTCGAAGCGCAAGGAGTGGCTCGACGAGCTGCGCGCCGCCGAGCAGACCGCGCTGGAGAAGCGGCTGCCGCAGCTGCGCTCGGACGCCTCGCCGATCCATCCGTACCGCCTGGTCAGCGAGATCAACGACTTCCTCACCGAGGACTCGATCTACATCGGCGACGGCGGCGACATCGTCACCTTCTCCGGGCAGGTCGTGCAGCCCAAGTCGCCCGGGCACTGGATGGACCCGGGTCCGCTGGGCACGCTCGGCGTCGGCGTCCCGTTCGTGCTCGCGGCCAAGCAGGCGCGGCCCGACAAGGAGGTCGTCGCCCTCTTCGGCGACGGCGCCTTCTCCCTGACCGGCTGGGACTTCGAAACCCTCGTCCGCTACGACCTCCCCTTCGTCGGCATCGTCGGCAACAACTCCTCGATGAACCAGATCCGCTACGGCCAGGCCGCCAAGTACGGCAAGGAGCGCGAGCGGGTCGGCAACACCCTCGGCGACGTCCACTACGACAAGTTCGCGCAGATGCTGGGCGGTTACGGCGAGGAGGTCCGCGACCCCGCCGACATCGGCCCCGCGCTGCGGCGCGCCCGGGAGTCCGGGAAGCCGTCGCTGATCAACGTCTGGGTCGACCCGGACGCGTACGCCCCCGGAACCATGAACCAGACCATGTACAAGTGAGGTGATCCGGTGACCACCAAGGCTCTCGAAGGCATCCGCGTCCTGGACATGACCCACGTCCAGTCCGGGCCCTCCGCGACCCAGCTGCTCGCCTGGCTCGGTGCGGACGTCGTGAAGCTGGAGGCGCCGACCGGGGACATCACGCGCAAACAGCTGCGCGACCTCCCGGACGTCGACTCCCTCTACTTCACGATGCTCAACTGCAACAAGCGGAGCATCACCCTCAACACCAAGACCGAGCGCGGCAAGGAGATCCTCACCGAGCTGATCCGGCGCTCCGACGTCATGGTCGAGAACTTCGGACCGGGCGCGGTCGACCGTATGGGCTTCACCTGGGACCGCATCCAGGAGATCAATCCACGGATCGTCTATGCCTCCATCAAGGGGTTCGGCGAAGGCCCGTACACCAACTTCAAGGCGTACGAGGTCGTCGCGCAGGCCATGGGCGGGTCGATGTCGACCACCGGTTTCGAGGACGGGCCGCCGCTGGCGACGGGGGCCCAGATCGGGGACTCGGGCACGGGCGTGCACGCCGTGGCGGGCATCCTCGCGGCGCTGTACCAGCGGGAGCGCACCGGGCGCGGGCAGCGGGTGAACGTGGCCATGCAGCACGCTGTGCTCAACCTCTGCCGGGTGAAGCTGCGCGACCAGCAGCGCCTGGCACACGGCCCGCTCGCTGAATATCCCAACGAGGACTTCGGCGACGAGGTTCCCAGGTCCGGGAACGCGTCCGGCGGCGGCCAGCCCGGCTGGGCGGTCAAGTGCGCGCCGGGCGGCCCGAACGACTACGTGTACGTCATCGTGCAGCCTGTCGGCTGGCAGCCCATCAGCGAGTTGATCGGCCGGCCCGAACTGGCCGACGATCCGGAGTGGTCGACGCCGGAGGCCCGGCTGCCCAAGCTCAACAAGATGTTCCAGCTCATCGAGGAGTGGTCTTCGACCCTGCCCAAGTGGGAGGTGCTGGAGAAGCTCAACGCGCACAACATCCCGTGCGGGCCGATCCTGTCCACCAAGGAGATCATCGAGGACACCTCGCTGGTCGCGAACGAGATGGTCGTTCGCGTGCCGCACCCGGAACGCGGCGAGTTCGTGACCGTCGGCAGCCCGCTCAAGCTCTCCGACTCCCCGGTGGACGTGACCAGTTCACCCTTGCTCGGCGAGCACAACGAAGAGGTCTACGTCGGCGAGCTCGGCCTCGGCGACGAGGAGCTGCGCCTGCTCAAGTCGAACGGAGTGATCTGACGTGATGGCCGAAGACCGGGTGCTCAGGGTGCGCGCGCTCCTCGACGCCGTGCGCGCCGAGGGGCGCACGGCACTGACCGCACCCGAGGGCAAGGTGATCGCCGACGCCTACGGGATCGCCGTACCGGGCGAGGAGCTGGCGACCGACGTCGACGAGGCCGTGGCGTACGCGGCGCGGTTCGGCGGGCCGGTGGTGATGAAGATCGTCTCGCCGGACATCCTGCACAAGACCGACGCCGGCGGTGTGATCGTCGGCGTCGAGGGGGCCGGTGACGTACGGGCCGCGTTCCACACAATCATCGACAACGCGCGCGCGTACAACGCGGACGCCCGCATAGCGGGCGTGCAGGTGCAGGAGTTGCTGCCACAGGGACAGGAAGTCATCGTCGGCGCGGTGACGGACCCGACGTTCGGGAAGGTCGTGGCCTTCGGGCTCGGCGGAGTGCTGGTCGAGGTCCTCAAGGACATCACGTTCCGGCTCGCGCCCGTGGACGCCGACGAGGCGCTCTCCATGCTGGACTCGATCCGGTCGGCGGAGATCCTGCGCGGGGTGCGCGGCGCGGCGGGCGTGGACCGGTGGGCGATCGCCGAGCAGATCCGCCGGGTCTCCCAACTCGTCACGGACTTCCCGGAGATCACCGAGGTGGACCTCAACCCGGTGATCGCCACCCCGGAGGGAGCGATCGCCGCGGACATCCGCGTGATCCTCTCCGAGGCGCCCCTGAAGCAGCGCCGCCGCTACTCGCGCGACGAGATCCTCACCTCCATGCGCCGGTTGATGCAGCCGCGCTCGGTCGCCGTGATCGGCGCCTCCAACGAGCAGGGCAAGATCGGCAACTCGGTGATGCGCAACCTCGTCGACGGCGGCTTCTCCGGGGAGATCCACCCGGTGAACCCCAAGGCCGATGACATTCTGGGCCGCAAGGCGTACAAGAGTGTCACGGACGTTCCCGGTGAGGTGGATGTGGCCGTGTTCGCCATTCCCGCCAAGTTCGTGGCCGCGGCGCTGGAGGAGGTGGGGCGCAAGAAGATCCCCAACGCCGTGCTGATCCCGTCCGGGTTCGCGGAGACCGGCGAGCACGAACTCCAGGCCGAGATCGTCGAGATAGCGGAGCGGCACGGCGTCCGGCTGCTCGGCCCGAACATCTACGGCTACTACTCGACCTGGCAGGACCTGTGCGCCACGTTCTGCACGCCGTACGACGTCAAGGGCGGGGTGGCGCTCACCTCGCAGTCCGGCGGCATAGGGATGGCGATCCTGGGCTTCGCCCGGACCACGAAGACCGGCGTGTCGGCGATCGTCGGGCTGGGCAACAAGTCCGACCTGGACGAGGACGACCTGCTGACCTGGTTCGGCGAGGACCCGCACACCGAGTGCATCGCCATGCACCTGGAGGACCTCAAGGACGGCCGGGCGTTCGTGGAGGCCGCGCGGGAGACCGTGCCCAAGAAGCCGGTCGTGGTGCTGAAGGCGGGCCGTACGGCAGCGGGCGCGAGGGCCGCCGGCTCGCACACGGGGGCCCTCGCGGGCGACGACGCCGTGTACGACGACATTCTGCGGCAGGCCGGTGTGATCCGGGCGCCCGGGCTGAACGACATGCTGGAGTACGCGCGCGCGTTGCCGGTGCTTCCTACTCCTCAGGGTGACAACGTCGTGATCATCACCGGGGCGGGCGGCAGCGGTGTACTGCTGTCGGACGCGGTGACCGACAACGGCCTGACGTTGATGGAGATCCCGCCGGACCTGGACGCGTCGTTCCGGAAGTTCATCCCGCCCTTCGGGGCCGCGGGCAACCCGGTGGACATCACCGGCGGCGAGCCTCCGTCGACGTACGAGGCGACGATCCGGCTGGGTCTGGAGGACCCGCGCATCCATGCGCTCGTCCTCGGCTACTGGCACACCATCGTCACCCCTCCGATGGTCTTCGCCGAGCTCACCGCGCGCGTGGTGGCCGATTTCCGGGAGCGCGGGATCGAGAAGCCGGTGGTGGCGTCGCTCGCCGGCGACGTCGAGGTCGAGGAGGCCTGCCAGTACCTCTACGAGCGGGGTGTCGTGGCGTACCCGTACACGACCGAGAAGCCGGTGGCCGTACTCGGCGCGAAGTACCGCTGGGCCCGGGCTGCCGGCTTGTTGGGGGGCGGCTCATGAGGTGAGCGAACAGGGAGCCGGCCGACGGTGCGCGTCGGCCGGCCCCGGGACCCGCGCGCGCACGAAAGGCATTGGACAGGGGGCGCTGGCCAGAACTTTCGACGCAAGGGGTGCAACACGACATGACAACGACCGATTTTCCGACATCGGTTGCCTACCGAGAGGTGGCCGACACCAACGGGCGCGTCTACCGCATCGGTGAGACCGACATCGACATCATGGGCCGCAAACGCAAGTGGATGGTCATCCTGCCGTGGGTCGGCATGATGGGCATCAGCTCGGCCGAGTACGCCTTCGCGTCCGCCGAGGACACTCTGCACACGGCGCACAGCTGGAGCAGCGGGCACATCTTCTGGATGCTGGGCGTCTGGGTCTTCTTCCAGGCCGCAGTGGCCTTCCCGGCGGGGAAGCTGCGCGAGAGCGGCAAACTTCCGGCCCGCTGGGCGATGATGCTGGGTGCCGTCGGCACGCTGCTCGGCTATCTCTCGCTCGCGTTCGCGCCGCATGTGATCGTCGCGTACATCGGCTTCGGCATGTTCAGCGGCATGGGCGCCGGCATGGTCTACGCGACGTGCGTGAACATGGTCGCCAAGTGGTATCCGGAGCGCAAGGGCGGCAAGACGGGCTTCGTCAACGGCGGTTTCGCCTACGGCTCGGTGCCGTTCGTCTTTATCTTCACCGGCTACATGGACCTCACCAACTTCCGCTGGGTGCTGGTCTCCGTGGGCATCTTCCTCGCCGCGGTCGTGGCCACGTCCGGCTACTTCTTCCGCGACCCGCCGAAGAACTGGTGGCCGGCCGACGTCGACCCGCTGAAGAAGCCCGACGACGCGCGTGCCCGGCGCGCTCTGGAGAAGAACCCCCCGGCCGTGCACCAGTACACCCCCATGGAGGCGTGGCGGACCGGCCGTGTGGCCCTCATGTGGTTCTGCCTCCTGTGCACCTCAGGCGTGAACATCTTCGGCATCGCCTTCCAGGTGCCCTTCGGCGACGAGGCCGGCTTCGCGGGCGGCATCGTGGCGACCGCCATGTCCCTCAAGGCGATCGTGAACGGCACGGGCCGCGGGGTCATCGGCTGGCTCTCCGACCGTTACGGCCGCAAGCAGTGCCTGATCTTCGTCTGCATCGTCCTCGGACTGTCGCAGTACGGCATCCTGCTCTCCGGCAACATCGGCAACCTGCCGCTGTTCCTGCTGTTCTCGTCCATCTCCGGTTTCGGCGGCGGCGCCATCTTCCCGATGTTCGCGGCGATGACCGCCGACTACTTCGGCGAGAACAACAATGCCTCCAACTACGGCCTGGTGTACTCGTCGAAGCTGGTCTCCGGCCTGCTCGGCTCCGGCATGGGCGCCGTGGTGGTGGCCGCCTGGGACTACGCCGGCGCGTTCGTCCTGGCCGGCTCGATCTCCCTGTTCGCGGGCTTCATGGCGCTGTTCCTGCACCCGCCGGGACGGCCTCGGGCCAAAGGCATCACGCCCAACCCGCACCCGCTCGGCGAGGAAATGGCCTGACATGGCGGCCTCCGCCGCCGGGCACGACCCACCGTCACACCCCGACGCCGCACACCGTCCCCCACCATGACCTGAAGGCCCTCCCCGCGAGCGGGGAGGGCCTCCTTGTGTCCGTACCGCCCGTCAGCACTTCTCCCGCAGCGAGTGCAGGTGCTCGCTGGACCGCCGGGCGAACGTGAACGACTCGGTCGGGTTGTCGTGCTCGGCCTGCCAGTGGTGGGCGAAGCGCTGTCCGCGCAGCCGGGTGACGGCGGAGATGAACCGCTGGTAGTCGATGTCTCCGTCGCCCACGTCGGTCATGCGGTAGCCGTACTGGGTCGAGGGGTCGTTCACGCCGTCCTTGACGTGGAAGAGCGGGTAGCGGTCGGGCTGCTTCAGCACGTAGTCGAGGGGTTCGAAGGGCGCGGGGGTGCCGTCGGGCCGCTTCGAGAAGCGGAACTGGCCGGAGTACGCCCAGAAGATGTCCATCTCCAGGTAGACGAGGTCGGGGTCGGTCTCGGCGAGCAGCACGTCGTAGAGGCGGACGTTCGGCTGGTCCGAGGCGAAGGAGAACTCCTCGGAGTGGTTGTGCTGGTAGAACTTCACGCGCCGCCGCACCGTAGGTGTTGAAGTCCTCGGCGGCCCGCTTCCATGCGTCGACGGTGGAGCCGTAGCGGAAGGGGCCGGAGGCCGTGCCGATGTGCTTCAGGCCGAGTGCCTCTGCGTCGTCGAGGACCTTGGTGAGGTTCTGGGCGAAGGTGTACGCGTTCGGGTCGTTGGAGTAGTAGCCGACGTGGCTGCCGATCGGGTTCAGGCCGTGGTTCCTGGCCAGCCGCTTGAGCTGCGCGAGCGTGATCGGGCCCGCGGAGCCCTGCGTGTATCCGGCGAACTCGACCTCGTCGTAGCCGTACCGCTCCAGCTCGGCGAAGACGGCGGCGAAGCCCAGGGTGGAGACCTTGTCACGGAGGCTGTAGAGCTGAATGCCGAGGCGGCCGGGGGGCAGAACGGGGCGACCGCGGCCCCGGGTGCCGCTCGCGGACTCGGTGGCGGCCGCTGCAGGGGACGCTGCGGCGCCCAGCAGGGCGGCGGCGGTGGCGCCTGCCGCCACACCGAGCATGCCTCGTCTGGTGAGGCGGTGGGTGAGTTCGGGATCGGGCTGGGAGATGCGGCTCATGCCTGGAACTCCTCGATGTCGGAGGGCGTTGTCAGTGGTGAGTGCTTCACTTGTGACCAGTCAGCACAGACCGGCCAGTTGGAGCAGTAGTGACTTCACGTCGGTGGCCGCGACGCGGTCGCCGACAGCGCGGGGGGTGGAGCAGATGAGGAGCGGACCGTCGTCGTCGCTCGTGGGAAGGCGGCCGTGGCTGCCGCGAATAGGTGAGGGATCCAGCGGCACGACCGCCATGCGGTAGCGCATGCCGAGCTTCTTGCGGGCCAGTGCGGTGGCCGCCTTGATCTTGACGTAGGGGTCGAGGGGATCCATGAAGAGTTCGACCGGGTCGTAACCGGGTTTGCGGTGGATCTCGACGAGTCGCGCGAAGTCGGGCGCGCGGGCGTCGTCGAGCCAGTAGTAGTACGTGAACCAGGCGTCCGGCTCCGCGACGGCGACGAGCTCGCCGGAGCGGGGATGGTCGAGCTGGTGGGCCTTCTTGCCCTCGTCGTCGAGGAGTTGCTCGATGCCGGGCAGTCCGTCCAGCGCGGCGCGGGCCGCGTCCAGGTCCTCGGGGCGGCGTACGTAGACGTGGGCGATCTGGTGGTCGGCGACGGCGAAGGCACGGGACGCCATCGGGTCCAGGTACTCCATGCCGTCCTGTGTGTGCACCTCCAGCAGGCCCGCGCGGCGCAGGGCGCGGTTGATGGCGACGGGCCTGTTCGCGCGGGTGATGCCGTACTCGGACAGGACGACGACGGTACGGCCCTCGGTGCGGGCGTCGTCCAAAAGCGGGGCGACGGCTCTGTCCAGGTCGGCGGCGGCCTTCAGGGACCGCGGGTCGTCAGGGCCGAAGCGCTGCAGGTCGTAGTCGAGGTGGGGGAGGTAGCAGAGCGTCAGGTCGGGGTGCCGGGTGCGCAGGATGTGGCGGGTCGCGTCGATGATCCAGCGACTGGAGACCAGGTCCGCGCCGGGCCCCCAGAAGTGGAAGAGAGGGAAGGTGCCGAATTTCTCGGTGAGTTCGTCGTGGAGGGCCGCGGGCCGGGTGTAGCAGTCGGGTTCCTTGCGGCCGTCGGCATAGTAGATCGGACGGGGGGTGACGGTGATGTCGGTGTCTGCGCCCATGGCGTACCACCAGCAGATATTGGCGACCGTGTAGCCGGGGTGTGCGCGGCGTGCGGCGTCCCAGATCTTGTCGCCGGCGACCAGGCCGTTGTGCTGGCGCCACAGCAGGACGTCGCCGAGTTCGCGGAAGTACCAGCCGTTGCCGACGATGCCGTGCTCCGAGGGCATCGTGCCGGTCAGGAACGTGGACTGGGCGGCGCAGGTGACGGCGGGCAGAACGGTGCCGAGCGAGGCGCGGGAGCCGGACCGGCCGAGGGCCTTGAGGCGGGGCATGTGATCGAGGAGACGGGGGGTGAGGCCGACCACGTCGAGGACCAGGAGCGGGGTGGGGTCAGGGCTCATGCTCAGGGGAGCTCCTTCAGTCCGAGGTCCGTCAACAGGTCGCGAGCCAGGGTGAGTTCGGCGGCGATGCCGTCGGCCAGCTGGGCCCGGGCCCGGGGCCGCTGCTCCGGCGGGAGGGCCTGCCAGGTGTAGGTCTCGACCTCGAGATGGCGGGTGAGCGGGCGCGGACCGCCGACGAGCCCGGCCAGCGCCGTCTTCAGGACGTCGAGTGTGGAGGTGAGCGGTGCGGCGGGCGGGGCGTGCAGCGGGACGTGGAAGTGGGCGCGCCAGGGGGCGCCGTCGGGAAGGACCTCGCCCTTCAGGGCCTCGCCGAGATCGTCCGTGCCTCGCAGGCCCGCGGCGGTGGCGGTACGGGTCTGGTGCAGGAAGCGGGGCTCGTCGAACGCGGCGAGGGCCTCGCGCACTTCGGGGAGATGGGGGTGTTGGGCGTGCAGGGCGGCAGAGAGCTGGGTTTTGACGATGGGGACGCCGGCTCGGGTGAGGGCGTCCAGGGCGGTGCCGGGGTCTTCGAAGGAGGTGGCGAGGTGGCACGTGTCCACGCACACGCCGATACGTTCGTGGGCGATGGCGGTCAGCGGGGCTATGGCGTCGCCGGTGGTCTCTATGAGACATCCGGGTTCCGGTTCCAGACCGACGCGGATGGACCGTCCGGTCAGTTCCTGCAGTGCGTCGAGGCGTTCACCGAGAGTACGCAGGGCGGAGTGGGCCGACTCGGCCCGCCGGGTGCGCCAGGCGAGCGGGAGGGTGGAGATGCTGCCCTCGGTGACGTCGTCGGGGAGCAGGCCGGCGAGCAGCCGGGCCAGGGCCGTGGTGTGGTCGAGGCGCTCGGGGTCGGTCCAGTCCGGCTTGTAGACGCGGTACTTGACCTCCTCCGCGCCGAACCCCTCGTAGGGGAAGCCGTTGAGGGTGACGACTTCCAGGCCGCGCCGGTCCAGGTCGGTGCGCAGGGCGCGCAGCGCGGACGGGTCGGTGACCAGGGCGTGGGCGGCGTCCCTGGCGAGCCACAGGCCGATGCCGAGGCGGTCGCGGCCGAGGCGGCGGCGGACGGGTTCGCAGTGGTCGCGCAGCTGGGCGAGGACCCCCTCGAGGGTTTCCGCGGGGTGGACGTTGGTGCAGTAGGCGAGGTGGACCGTGGAGCCGTCGGGGTGGCGGAAGCGCATCGCTCACTCCCCTCCGCGCAGGATGGAGTTGCCCTCATGGGTGACATCGGTCGCGGCCACGTCCAGATGCAGACGGCCGCTGAGCCCGTAGAAGGCGACGGGGTTGCGCCACAGCACCTGGTCGACGTCGTCCTCCGTGAAGCCCTCGGCCAGCATCAGATCGCCGACCTTGCGGGTCTTCAGGGGGTCGCTGCGGCCCCAGTCGGCGGCCGAGTTCACCAGGACCTGCTCGGGGCCGTAGGCACGGAGGATGGCGACCATCCGCTCCTCGTCCATCTTGGTGTCCGGATAGACGGAGAAGCCCAGCCAGCAGCCGCTGTCCCTGGCCTCCTTGACGGTGGTCTCGTTGAGGTGGTCGAGCAGGACCCGGTCCGGGGAGAGCGCCGACTCCCGGACGACGTCGAGGGTGCGGCGCAGCCCGGCGAGCTTGTCGCGATGCGGGGTGTGCACGAGCGCGGGCAGCTCGTGGTCGGCGGCGAGCTGGAGCTGGGCGGCGAGCGCGGTGTCCTCGGCGGGGGTCATCGAGTCGTAGCCGATCTCGCCGACGGCCACGACCTGGTCCTTGACGAGATACCGGGGCAGTTCGTCGAGGACGGGGACACAGCGCGGGTCGTTCGCCTCCTTGGGGTTCAGGGCGAGAGTGCAGTGGTGGGCGATGCCGTACTGGGCGGCGCGGAAGGGTTCCCAGCCCAGGAGGGAGTCGAAGTAGTCGAGGAAGGTGGCGGGCGAGGTGCGGGGCTGGCCGAGCCAGAAGGAGGGCTCGACGAGCGCGCGGACACCCGCGGCGTGCATGGCCTGGTAGTCGTCGGTGGTCCTGGACGTCATGTGGATGTGGGGGTCGAAGATGCGCATCAGGACTCCTTGCCGTGGGGGGTGTCCGAGCCGTGCGCCGGCGGCGCGGACTCGGTCAGGGCCAGGACGCGGTGCAGGTCCTCCGGTACGGGACGGCCCGCTGCGGTGCGTTCGGCGGCGTAGTCGCCGAGCATGCGGGCGAGTTCGGCGTCGGCGCCTGCGCGGCGTTCCAGGTCGGCCAGCTCGTCGATGGGCACGCCGGTGAAGAGGCACTTCAGCACGGCGTGACGCCAGTTGTGCGGGGCGAGGTGCCGGGCCGCGTAGGGGCCGACGGCGGCGGCGAGGAGGCGGGTGTCATTGGTCCGCAGGGCGTCCTCGATCAGCGGGAGAGCGTCCGGGCCGGGCACGAGGTGGGGCAGTGCGTGCAGGACGGCGCGGCGTTCCGCGGCGGTTCCCTGACGGTAGACGCGGGTGAGTGCGGCCGGGTCGGCTCGGGCGGCGTGCAGGATCAGGACGCGGGCGGCGTCGGCGTGCTCGTCGCCGCAGCGACGGCCCGCCTCGGCAAGGCGTAGTTCCCAGACGGAGATCGGGCCGTGCGTGCCGGGGTGTGCGGCGGCCTCGGTGAGGGCTCGCTCGAGCCAGGCACGAGCGGATGCGGAGAGGTGGGTGCTGAGCTGGGTGTGGAGGGTTTCGGGAGGGTGCGGGCGGGGTGGTGTCCTTGGTTCTCGCCGCCGGGTGGCCGGGGTGGCGTGGTGGCGTGTCATGGGGTGCTCCTTCTGGGGTGGCGAAGGGCTCGCCAGGTGGTGCGACGGGCGCAGTGGGGGGGGACTGGC
The DNA here is from genome assembly GCF_004187715.1 of Streptomyces sp. F001. Lineage (GTDB taxonomy): Bacteria > Actinomycetota > Actinomycetes > Streptomycetales > Streptomycetaceae > Streptomyces > Streptomyces flavusporus. The sequence continues at coordinate 161,051 of NZ_QZWF01000006.1, forward strand.
CCGTTGGTGGCGTGGTGTTCGGCGGTGTGGCGTCGGGGTGTGCGGTGGAGGACGACATGGCCTGCGGGGCAGCCGTGCCGGGCCGGGTCGGCGCTGCGTTGCGGAGGAACGGGAGGGAGCGTTCGGCGAAGTGGGGGCCCGCGTGGGAGTGGCGGGGCAGTTCGACGACCGTCAGGCCCTGATAGCCGGTTGCGGCGAGGGCTTCGAGGACGGGCGGGAAGTCGATGTCCCCGTCCCCGAAAGGAAGGTGTTCATGGATACCGCGGCGCATGTCCTCGATCTGGACGTGCCGCAGCCAGGGGGCCGCCGTGCGGACGCAGTCGGCCGGAGAAAGGGGTTCGAGGCACTGGCAGTGGCCGATGTCGAGGGTGAGACCGAGAGCGGCAGGCTCGCCCAGCAGCCGACGGAGGTGGTGGAAGTCGGCGAGGGTGGCGAGGAGGTGGCCCGGTTCGGGCTCGACGGCGAGCGGGATACCGGCGGCGGTTGCGGCGTCCAGTACGGGGGCGAGGCTCTCGGCGAGGCGTTTCCACGCCGTGTCCTCGTCCGTGCCGACCGGGACGGTCCCGCTGAAGCAGTGCACGGCGTGGGCGTCGAGGTCGGCGGCGACCCGGACGGCGCGGAGCAGCAGGTCGACCCGGCGGGCCCGGTCGTCGGGGTCGGGGTCCAGCAAGGAGGGGCCGTGTTTGCGGCGCGGGTCGAGCACATAGCGGGCGCCCGTTTCCACGGTGGCGGTCAGCCCGAGCGTGCCGAGGCGCTGCGCGACTCGGCGGGTGCGGGAGGCCACGTCGGGGGCGAGCGGGTCGAGGTGCATGTGGTCGAGGGTCAGCCCGACGCCGTCGTAGCCCAGGTCGGCCAGCAGGGTGAGGGCGTCGTCGAGACGGAGGTCGGCCAGGCCGTTGGTGCCGTAGCCGAAGCGGAGGGGGTGATGCGAGGGGATGGGTTTCCTGCGGTCCGGTGCCGACGGGAAAGGATTGAGACTCATGTGACGCTCACCTTCCTCGCGTACTTCCGGCCGATCGGGGCCAGTGCGGCAATGACGACGGCGGTGAGACCGGCTCCGGCGCGGGCGGAGAGGGCGGCCTGGAGAGGGATGGTGGCGCGGACGCCGCCGCCGACGGCTCGTTGGGTGAGCGGGGGTGAGGGGTTGAGGGCGGCGTGGGTGTAGGGGCGGGCGGCGGTCGCGGCGTAGGCGACGGCGAGGGCGGTACGCAGGGCGCCGTCGCCCGAGGGCCGCACGGCGGCGGCAGCGCGGCCGGTCGCGTCCGGTTGGCCTGTCGGGAGTGGGGAGGAGCGTGTCACCAGGCGAGTGAGGAGGGCCGTCGTGGCGAGCGCCGCCAGGGGTGGCAGGGTCGAGCCGCCCTGCGTCTCCCGGCGGGACACGGTGGTGACCGCGAGGGTGTGGGTGCCGAGGAGTGCGGCGGACGAGAGCGCCTCGCGGGTACGCCCGGTCGTGGCTGCGGCTCCGAGGAGGAGGTCGAGACCGCGGGCGGCGGCCATGGCGACCGGGCCGGCCGGAGTGTGCTTCAGGGCGAGGTCGTAGGCCCAGACGGTGGCCGCGAGGGGCGTGGCGACGGTGAGGGCGGGCCGGCCGGCGCGGGCCGCGAGGGCCAGTCCGGCGGCGGTGAGGGCGCAGGCCGCCGTGAGGGCGGAGGCCGGGCGGATGCGACCGGAGGGAAGGGGACGGTGCGGGCGTTCGGCGGCGTCCTCCTCACGGTCCGCCCAGTCGTTGAGAGCCATTCCCGCCTCGTAGAGACAGACGGAGGAGCCGATGGCGAGCAGAGTGCGGGAGTTGGGGCGCACGCCGGTCGCGGCCGCACCGGTGAGCGCGTCGCCGGGGACGGTGAACAGGGCGGGAAGGCGGAGCAGTTCTGCCCAGGCGCGTCGACGCGTCGCTCGCCGAGCCGCCTCTCTCCCGTCGACGTCCTCTGCCCCCACACGCCGGCGGCTCACGACCGCTCTCCCGACGCCGCGTCACCGATGTGCTCCCCCGCCCCGGCCCCCGCAGCCGCTCTCCGAATGCAACCAGCGCCGTGTGCTGCTCCCCCAATGCGGCGGGCCCGGCCCCACCGGTCCTTGAAGAAGAAGCCCAGGTCGGTCAGTGGGCCGGAGAGGCCGGTCTCGTGGGCGCGGGCGGTCAGGCGGGCCAGGTCCAGGACGAGGGGGGCCGCGAGGGCGGAATCGCAGCCCTGCCAGATGGTCTGGAGGATCATGCGGGTGCCGAGGAAACCGTCGAAGGCGATGTGGTCCCAGGCGGTCTTCCAGTCGCCGAGCGCGGGGACGTCGTCGATGTGGACCTCACCCTCGGGAACGGTGCCGAGGGTGTCGGCGAGGACGCGTTCCTTGCCGGCGTTCTTCGCCGCTGCGGCGGCGGGGTCGGCGAGGGCCGCGCCGTCGCCGCCGCCGAGCAGGTTGGTGCCGGACCAGGCCCGTACGTTCAGCGCCCGCTGCGCGAACATCGGGCCCAGCACGGCCCGCAGCAGCGTCTGTCCGGTCTTGCCGTCCCGGCCGGCGTACGGCAGGCCGCTCCGCTCGGCCGCACGGGCGGCGACGGGGTGATGCATGCCCTCGGACGGGGTGAAGTTGACGTAGGGGCAGCCCGCGCGCAGGGCCGCCAGCGCGTACAGGGTGCTGGCCGGCAGCGGGGCGTCGGGCCCCTGGGAGGCAGGTTCGGTGGAGGCGACGTTCACCACCACGGCCCGCTCCAGTTCATGGCGGTGCACGAAGTCGCGTATGTCGTCGGCGAAGGCCGTGATCAGTTCGGCCTCGCTCCTGGCATCCCCCGGCGTGGGGCCGCCGGGCCTGATCTCCCGGTCGACAGCGGCGAGTTCGGCGGCGACGGCGGTGGCGACGCCCGGTGGGAGGACGCCGCCGGCGGTCAGGGTCTCGGCACGTTTGGGCAGCGGGCAGTCGACGGTGTCATGGCCGCCGAAGACGAGGTCGGACAGCGCGGGCAGGCCGCTGTCGGTGAACGCTGGGGTCTCGGTCACCATGCCGGTGGGCGGGTGCAGTCCCGCGCTGACGGCGGCGCACCCCGTGACGACGGTGGTGGCGACGGAGCCTCGGGCTCCGATCAGCCACACCCCCACACGCGGTCGGGAGAGGGACGCGGACATGGGCAGCCTCCTGATCGTGCGCGAACCCCGGTGGGAGGGACGGAGACGGCGGGCGGGGGTCCGGCGTCCCCCGCCCGCCGCCGTTCAGTCGCCCGTGACGGGCAGTTCCTTCAACTGGATGTTGCGGAAGGCGACCTGGTCGTCGGCGCCGTGGTTCTGCAGGCCGATGTAACCGTCGGTCAGGCTCCGCTGAGGGTCCTTGTTGGCGAAGTCGTTGATCTTGACTCCGTTGAGGAACACCTGGAGGCGTTCCCCCTGGACCTTGATCTCGTAGGAGTTCCACTGGCCGGGCGGCCGCAGGACCTGGTCACGGGCCTTGATGTTCGCCGACTTGAACGAGTAGACGGAGCCCGTGGTGCGGTCCGGCGCGTCCGTGGCGTCGATCTGGATCTCGTAGCCCTTGTTCACCGCGGACCAGGGGTCGTCGGAGGCCGGGAAGCCCACGAAGATCCCGGAGTTGTCGTCGCCCTGCATCTTCCAGTCGAGCTTGAGGGAGTACGACTTCAGCTCCTTGGCCTGGTACCAGAGCAGACCCATGCCGCCGTTGGACTCCAGCGTGCCGTCCTTGACGTCGAACGTGCCGGGGCCGGCCTGCTTCCAGCCGTCCAGGGTCTGGCCGTTGAAGATCTTCCGGTAGTCCTTGCTCGGCTTGCAGTCGGCCTTGACCTGGCCGGTGGCGTACTGCAGGCCGCCGAGCAGATGGGCGCGGAAGGCCTCCTCGGCGTAGGACTCCTTGGTGTGGCCGCCGCCGGTGTAGAAGGAGCGGCCGCCGCCGTAGCTCTGGCACCAGGCGATCGGGTGGTCGCCCTTCATGGTGCCGCCCTGGTAGGTCGTCTCGTCCAGGGTGGCGAGGACCTTGGCCTGCTCACGCGGGTTGGTGCGGTAGTTGTACCACTCGTCGGTGCGCTCCCAGGCGTCGCCCAGGTGCGCGGTGGAGGGGTGGTCGTGGTCCTCGACGCGGACGGTGGCCTTCTGGATGGCCGGGTGCGACGCGAAGTAGGCGCCGACGAGGCCGCCGTAGAACTCCCAGTCGTACTCGGTGTCGGCGGCGGCGTGGATGCCCATGTAGCCGCCGCCGTTCTTGACGTAGTTCTCGAACGCCGTCTGCTGGTCGGCGTTGAGGACGTCACCGGTGGTGGACAGGAAGGCCACCGCGTCGTACTTGGCGAGGTTGGCCGTGGTGAACTGTCCGGCCTCCTCGGTCGCGTCGACCGTGATGCCGGCCGGAGCGCCGAGCTCCTTCAGGGCTGCGATGCCGGCCGGGATGGAGTCGTGCCGGAAGCCGGCGGTCTTGGAGAAGACCAGGACCTTCTTGCCGCCCTTGAACGGCTCGGTGGAGAACTCGAAGTCGTCCACGTCGTACAGCGCGCCCTCGCCACCCTTGAAGACCAGGTAGATCTCCGTGGTGCGCCCCGGCAGCGACCGCAGCGGCACGTCGACGTTCTGGAACGTCTCCCAGCCGCCGGTCGGCGGGATGTAGGCCGAGCCGTGCAGCGGCCCGTCGGGCGAGCCGGTGCGCAGCTCGATGAAGCCGCCCGCGCCGCCGGAGGAGGCCCGCACGGTCATCTTCTTCTGCCCGTCGAACCGGTAGGGGCTGAAGGAGATCCAGTCGCCGTCGTGGATGTCGCCGACGGTCTTGCCTCCGTTGGCGCCGGTCTTGTCGATGACCGATATGCCCTGCTGCTTGGTGAAGTGCTCGCCCTGTCGGTGCAGCGGCTGGAGCACGGTGCGGGCGGTGCCGGTCAGGGCCTCCTGGCCGTTCGCCCCGCCGTCGGTGTAGCTGGCGCCGACGACGCCGTAGATGTTGGCGTTGGGGTCGTGACCGCCGTCACCGGCGGGCGGCTTCAGGGTGCCCTCGCAGCCCATCTCGCTGGTCAGCTCGTGGGCGTGGGAGTCGTGGCCGAGGCTGTAGACGACCTTGACCTTGGAGCAGTCGATCGTCTCCTCGGGGTCGGTGACGGTCACCTTGAACGGCACGGGCTTGCCGAATTCGGCCAGGGTGCCGTTGCCCGGGACGTCGATCCTCACCTTGGGCTCGGTGTTGCCGACCACGATCCGGGCGCTGGCGTTGCCGGTGTTGCCCTCGGGGTCCTTCGCGGTGAAGGTCGCGGTGTAGGTGCCGGCCTTCTTGTACCTGTGGGTGGGGTTGAGGCCCTCGCCCTTGGTGCCGTCGCCGAAGTCCCAGCTGTAGGTGAGGTCGGGCGAGTCGGCGTCCTTGGCGGAGCCGGTGAAGGCGACCTTCAGGCCGGCCGCGCCGGATGTCTTGTCCGCGCTCACCTCGGCGATCGGAGAGAAGCCGTCCTCGGCGTTCTCGATCCGGTACAGCGCGGAGTGCTCGTCGCCCTGGAACCACGAGACACCGTAGTCGAGGACGTAGAGCGCGCCGTCGGGGCCGAACTCCATGTCCATGATCTGGGTGCCGGTCCACGGGAAGTCGTTGATCTTCGCGACGGAGCCGTCCTCGTTCTGCTCGATCCGCTTGATCCAGCGGCGGCCGAACTCACCCGCGAAGAAGTCGCCGTCGTACGCCTCAGGGAACTTCACCTTGGAGTCGAGGCCGGCGTCGTAGCGGTAGACCGGGCCGGCCATCGGGGACTCGGAGCCGGAGCCGAACTCGGGCACGGAACCGCCGTCGTACGGAATCCAGGCGGCCTGGGCAGGCGGCAGGTCGGTGAGGCCGGTGTTGTACGGCGAGGTGTTCTTCGGCGCGTTGCAGTCGAACTTCTCGCCGGACTCCTTGGTGGCGAAGTCGTAGTCGAGGTATGCGTCGTTGTTGCCCGTGCAGAACGGCCAGCCGAAGTTGGCGGCCTTGGTGACCTTGGCGAACTCGACCTGTCCGGCCGGCCCCCGCTTCGGGTCGGCTGCGCCGGCGTCGGGCCCGTAGTCGCCCACGTACACGGTGCCGGTGGGCTTGTCGACGCTCATCCGGAACGGGTTGCGGAAGCCCATCGCGTAGATCTCGGGACGGGTCTTCTCCGTGCCCGGGGCGAAGAGGTTGCCCTCAGGGACGGTGTACGAGCCGTCCTCGGCGACCTTGATACGGAGGATCTTGCCGCGCAGGTCGTTGGTGTTGCCGGAGCTGCGGCGGGCGTCGAAGGCGGGGTTGCGGCCCTCGCGGTCGTCGATCGGCGTGTAGCCGTCGGAGGCGAAGGGGTTGGTGTCGTCACCGGTCGACAGGTAGAGGTTGCCCTGCGCGTCGAAGTCGATGTCGCCGCCGACGTGGCAGCACAGGCCGCGGGACGCCGCGACGTCCAGGACCTTCTTCTCGCTGGCCATGTCCAGCGTGCCGTTGGGGTTCAGGACGAAGCGGGAGAGGCGGTTGACGCCGTCGAACTTCTTGAAGTCCTCGGCGGTGCCGGTCTCCGGGGCGTCCCCGGTGGGGGTGTCGAGCGGCGGGGCGTAGTAGAGGTAGATCGCCCGGTTGTTCTTGAAGTCCGGGTCGACGCCGACGCCCTGCAGGCCCTCCTCGTCATGGGTGTAGACGGGGATCTTGCCGGCGACCTTGGTGACGCCGCCCTGGTCGGTGAGGCGCAGCGTGCCGTCGCGCGAGGTGTGCAGGACGCTGCGGTCCGGCAGTACGGCGAGCGACATGGGCTCGCCCATCTCGGGTTCGCCCTTGGCCAGCGGTACCTGCTGGAACTGCCCCTCGGCGGCGGCCGGTTCGTCGTGTTCCGGGTGGCCGGGGTGGGCGCCGGCGACGGTCGCCGGGGCGCCCACGGCCAGGAGCAGGCCGGTGAGCAGGGCGAGGCTGGTGCGAAGCCTGGGACGCCTCGGGGTGCGGGTGCTTCTGAGTCTGGTTCTGTGCACGAAGTCCCTCCGGGAACGGGGTGGGCCGTACGGGATGGGTGCGAAGACGTGCGGTGCGGGCGCCGGGGTGCGCCGTCACCCCGGAGGTGTGTGTGTCCTGAACACTTCAGGGACGGTAACCGTGTCCGTCCGGGGCGAAAACCCCTTGCGTCAGGGTTGGTCGAACTTTCTCCCATCGCAGGACAAAGCGGGATCCGAGCAGGTCGGAGGGGGGGGCCGGCGGTTGTTCCGGCCTCCGTCCCCGACCTGCCGTCGTGTGTGTGGTTCAGCTGTTGAACGCCGCGTCGAAGGACGCGCTCGGCGGTTCGAAGTCGAACGCCTTGAGGCGGGTCAGCGCCTCGGGGGCGCCCTGGAGCCGGTCCATGCCGGCGTCCTCCCACTCGACCGAGATGGGGCCCTGGTAGTCGATGGAGCGCAGCATCCGGAAGACGTCCTCCCAGGGGACGTCCCCGTGTCCGGCGGAGACGAAGTCCCAGCCGCGGCGCGGGTCGCCCCACGGCAGGTGGGAGCCGAGCCTGCCGTTGCGCCCGTCGAGGCGCTTGCGGGCCTCCTTGCAGTCGACGTGGTAGATCCGGTCGCGGAAGTCCCACAGGAAGCCGACCGGGTCGAGGTCCTGCCAGACGAAGTGCGAGGGGTCGAAGTTCAGCCCGAAGGCGGGACGGTGGTCTACCGCCTCCAGCGCCCGCTGCGTCGTCCAGTAGTCGTACGCGATCTCGCTGGGGTGCACCTCGTGGGCGAACCGCACGCCCTCGGCGTCGAAGACGTCCAGGATCGGGTTCCAGCGCTCGGCGAAGTCCTCGTAGCCGCGTTCGATCATCGACTCGGGGGCGGGCGGGAACATCGCGACCAGGTGCCAGATGGCGGAGCCGGTGAAGCCGATGACGGTGTCGACGCCGAACGCGGCCGCGGCGCGCGCGGTGTCGGCGATCTCGGCGGCGGCCCGCTGCCGTACGCCCTCGGCGTCGCCGTCGCCCCAGATGCGGGCGGGCAGGATGGCCTGGTGGCGTTCGTCGATGATGGCGTCGCAGACGGCCTGGCCGACCAGGTGGTTGGAGATGGCCCAGCATTTCAGGCCGTACTTGTCCAGCAGTGCATGCCGGGAATCGAGGTACGCGGGGTCGGCCAGCGCCTTGTCGACCTCGAAGTGGTCGCCCCAGCAGGCGAGTTCCAGTCCGTCGTAGCCGAAGTCACGGGCGAGGCGGCAGACCTCCTCGAGCGGCAGGTCGGCCCACTGGCCGGTGAAGAGCGTGAAGGTGCGGGGCATGTCAGGGGCTCCTCGATATCAGACCGCTATCGGTGTGTAGACGGAGTTCTTCTGGGCGCTCTCCTCCACCGCCGCGAGGACGCGCTGCACCTGGAGCCCGTCGGCGAAGGAGGGTTCGGGCCGGCGGCCCTCGGCGACGGCGTGGACCAGGTCGCGGGCCTGGTGGACGAAGCTGTGCTCGTAGCCGAGGCCGTGGCCCGGCGGCCACCAGGCCTCCAGGTAGGGGTGGTCGGGCTCGGTGACGAGGATGCGGCGGAAGCCGGCGTGTACGTCGGGTTCGGTGCCGTCGTGGTACCAGAGCTCGTTGAGCCGCTCCAGGTCGAAGGCCAACGAGCCTCGTTCGCCGTTGAGTTCGATGCGCAGGGCGTTCTTGCGGCCGGTGGCGTACCGGGTGGCCTCGAAGGAGGCGAGCGCACCGGAGGCGAAGCGGGCGGTGAACACGGCGGCGTCGTCGACGGTCACCTGTCCGGTGCCGGCGGCCGTGACCGCGGACAGGCCTCGCGCGGAGCCGCCCGGCAGTGGGCGCTCCCGCACGAACGTCTCGGTGAGCGCGGAGACCCCGGCCAGCTGCTCGCCCGCCAGGTACTGCGCCAGGTCGACGATGTGCGCCCCGAGGTCGCCGAGCGAGCCGGAGCCGGCCAGTTCCTTGCGCAGCCGCCAGGTCAGCGGGGCCTGCGGGTCGACCAGCCAGTCCTGGAGGTACGTCACACGGACGTGCCGCAGGGTGCCGATCCGGCCCTCGGCGACCATCCGGCGGGCCAGCGCGGTGGCGGGCAGGCGGCGGTAGTTGAAGCCGACCATCGCCAACTGGCCGCGCTCGTACGCGGTTTCGGCGGCGGCCGCCATCGTCTCGGCCTCCTCGACGGTGTTCGCGAGGGGCTTCTCGCACAGGACGTGCTTGCCGGCGGCGAGCGCGGCCAGGGCGATCTCGGCATGGCTGTCGCCGGGGGTGCAGATGTCGACCAGGTCGACGTCGTCGCGGGCGATCAGGGCACGCCACTCGGTCTCGGCCGCCGCCCAGCCGTGCCGGTCGGCCGCCGCCCGCACGGCGGTCGCGTCCCGCCCGCAGATCGCGGCCAGCACCGGGCGCCGGGGCAGGTCGAAGACGCGGCCCACGGTGCGCCAGCCCTGGGAGTGGGCGGCGCCCATGAAGGCGTAGCCGACCATGCCGATGCGCAGCGGAGGCTTCTCGGACTCGGCCCCTTCGGACGTTTGCGGCTGTGCCATACGGATGTCCTCCTCGTCGTCGTGGCGCGGTGGGGGGTGGGGGCCCGACCTCAGGGCCTGTCTTCCGGGCCGGCCCGGGGTCGCGGGGGCTGGGCCGGAAGACATGCCCTCGATGTCCGGTCGGGCCGTCGAGCAGGGCGCCTCACTGGAAGCCGGTGGACATGTACTGGTCGACGTTGGTCTTGTCGACCACGGCCGAGTAGAGGGTGATCGACGCCGGGATCTCGTACTCGGCGAGGCCGCCGACGCCCTTGCCCTGGCCGAGGGCGCGGGCCAGGTCGATCGCGGAGGCGGCCATGGTGGGCGGGTAGAGGACGGTCGCCTTCAGGACGCCGTTGTCCTGCTCGATGGCCTGGAAGGCGGAGAGCGCGCCCGCGCCGCCCACCATCAGGAAGTCGTCACGGCCGGCCTGCTCGATGGCGCGCAGCGCGCCCACGCCCTGGTCGTCGTCGTGGTTCCACAGGGCGTCGAACTTCGACTGCGCCTGGAGGAGCTGGGCCATCTTGGCCTGGCCGGACTCCACGGTGAACTCGGCGGCCTGGCGGGCCACCTTCCGGATGTTGGGGTAGTTCTTCAGCGCGTCGTCGAAGCCCTTGGTGCGCTGCTGGGTCAGTTCCAGGTTGTCCAGCCCTGCCAGTTCGATGACCCGGGCGTTGGACTTGTCCTTGAGCTTCTCGCCGATGTAGTGGCCGGCGTTGAGGCCCATACCGTAGTTGTCGCCGCCGATCCAGCAGCGGTACGCCTGCGGGGTGTTGAAGATCCGGTCGAGGTTGACGACCGGGATGCCCGCGCGCATCGCCTTGAGCCCGACCTGGGTGAGCGCCTTGCCGTCGGCGGGCAGCACGACCAGGACGTCGACCTTCTTGTTGATCAGCGTTTCGATCTGACCGATCTGCGCGGCCGTGTCGTTGGAGCCCTCGGTGATCTCCAGGGTCACGTCCTCGTACTTCTCGGCACGGCTCTTGGCGTTGTCGTTGATGGCGTTGAGCCAGCCGTGGTCGGCCTGCGGACCGGCGAAGCCGATGGTGACCTGCTTGCCCGGCTGGTCGTCGGCGGCCGGCTGGTTGCTGTCGGCAGCCTCACCCTTCTCCTTGGGCTCGTTACTCGTGCAACCGGCGAGGAGGGCACCGGCCGAGACGGCGGCGGTCCCGAAGAGCAGTCCTCTGCGTGTGGGGAGCTGTGACATGGCGGTGAACCCTTTCCTCAGGTCGTGCTCGCGGTACGGCGCTGGACCAGCACGGCGGCGACGATGATCGCGCCCTTGGCGATCTGCTGGACGTCGCTCTGCAGGTTGTTCAGGGCGAAGATGTTGGTGATCGTGGTGAAGATCAGGACGCCGAGCACGGAGCCGACGATGGTGCCGCGGCCGCCGCTGAGCAGGGTGCCGCCGATGATCGCGGCGGCGATGGCGTCGAGTTCGTAGAGGTTGCCGTTGGTGTTCTGACCGGAGCCGGACAGGATGATCAGCAGGAAGGCGGCGATACCGCAGCACAGTCCGGACAGCAGGTAGAGGTAGAGCCGCTGGCGGCGGACGTCGATGCCGGCCAGCCGGGCCGCCTCCGCGTTGCCGCCGACGGCGACGGTGCGGCGGCCGAAGGTGGTGCGGTTCAGGATCAGCCAGCCGATGATCGTGACCACGGCGAAGACCAGGACGAGCGGCGGGATGCCGAGTATGTACGCGTCGCGTTCGCCGAGGTCGAGGATGCCGTCGACGGTGACGATCTGCGTCTTGCCGTCGGTGATCTGCAACGCCAGGCCGCGCGCCGAGGCCAGCATGGCGAGGGTGGCGATGAACGGGACCATCCCGCCGTACGCGATGAGCAGTCCGTTGACCAGGCCGCAGCCGAGGCCGACGAGCACCGAGGTGAAGAGGATGCCGCCGAAACCGTACTCCTGGGTGGCGACGGTGGTCGCCCACACCGAGGCGAGGGCGACGATCGCGCCGACCGACAGGTCGATGCCGCCGGAGGTGATGACGAAGGTCATGCCGACGGTGACGACGCCGATCACCGAGGCCTGGGTGAGGACGAGTTGGAGGTTGCGGGTGTCGAGGAACTCGTCCGGCTTGGTGATGCCGCCGATGACGACCAGCGCGGCGAGCACGCCGAGAAGGGACAGGGTGCGGACATCGGCGCGGGCCATGAGGCCGCGCCAGGCGGGGAGTTGACCGACCGGCGGCACCTTGTCGGTGCTGCCCCGCGGCGGGGAGACGGGCTGCGTCATGACGCCGGGCTTCCTTCCATCACGAGGTCGAGTACGCGGTGTTCGTCGAGTTCACGGGCGGGGGCGGTGTGGACGACGCGGCCCTCGCGGAGCACCAGGACGCGGTCGGCCAGGCCCAGCACCTCGGGTACTTCACTGGAGACCAGCAGGACGGCGAGCCCCTCGTCGGCGAGCCGGCGGACCACCGCGTAGAGCTCGGCGCGGGCGCCCACGTCGACTCCGCGGGTGGGTTCGTCCAGCAGCAGGACGCGGCAGCCCCGCAGCAGCCAGCGGGCCAGGACGGCCTTCTGCTGGTTGCCGCCGGAGAGGGTGCGCACCGGCACGGAGGGGTTGTCGGGTCGCAGCGACAGTTCGCGGGTCGCCGCCCGTGCGGCGCCCAGCTCTGCTCCGCGGTCGATCCAACCGCCGCGGGAGAAGCGGGACATGGAGGAGACCGAGACGTTACGGGTGACCGACTCCAGCATCAGCAGGGCCTGCGCCTTGCGTTCCTCGGGCGCGAGTCCGAGTCCGGCGCGGACGGCGGCGCGCACGCTGCCGGGCTTCAGCGGCCGTCCGTCGACCAGCACCTGGCCGGAACTCGGCTTGCGGGCACCGTAGATCGTCTCCAGGATCTCGGACCGCCCGGAACCGACGAGCCCGGCCAGACCGACGATCTCACCGGGCCGCACGCTCAGGTCGAACGCCTCGAACTCGCCGTCCCGGGCCAGTTGCCGGACCTCGAGCAGCGGCTCGCCCTGCGCCGGTGCGGCCGGCCGGTCGGGGAAGACGTACTCGACGTTGCGTCCGGTCATCAGCGCCACCACCTCACGCGTCGGCGTCGACTTCGCGGGCAGCCCGCCCGCCACCGCCCGTCCGTCCTTCAGGACGGTGACCCGGTCGCCGATGCGGCGGATCTCCTCCAGGCGGTGCGAGATGTAGACCACGGCGACACCGTCGGCGGTGAGGTCGCCGACGATCCGGAAGAGGTTGTCGACCTCGTCGGGGTCGAGGGCGGCGGACGGTTCGTCCATCACGATCAGCCGTACGTCGTGGGAGAGCGCGCGTGCCATGGAGACGATCTGCTGCTGGGCCGCCGACAGCTCGCCGACCAGACGTGCGGGGTCTATCTCGGGATGTCCGAGTCGCTTCAGCAGCTGGGCGGTCGACGCCTTGGCGGACTTTCGCCGTACGACGAAACCGGCGGCCGTGGGTTCATGGCCCAGGTGTACGTTCTCGGCCACCGACAGATGCTCCACCAGGTCGAGTTCCTGGTAGATGGTGGCGATGCCGAGGCGCATGGCGGCGATGGGCGAGCGGAGGGTGACCGCCTCGCCGCGCCAGCGGATCGTGCCGTCGTCGGGCTGGTGGGCGCCCGCCAGGACCTTGATGAGCGTGGACTTCCCGGCGCCGTTCTGGCCGAGCAGACAGTGCACTTCACCGGCCTGGACGTCGAGGTCGACGCCGTCCAGGGCGCGGACGCCGGGGAACGACTTGGTGATGCCGGACATGCTGAGCAGCGGTGGTTCTGGTGCCATGTGGGTTCCCCTTGGCGGGCGTGCGGGCCGGTTCAGGGCAGGGCGAAGCAGAGCAGGGTGCGGTGCTGGACGAACTGTGGTGCGAGGTCTCGTTACGCGGGTGAGAACAAGTGGTCGCTGATCAGTCGGGCCGCGCCGATGACTCCGGCGGTGGGGCCCAACTCCCCCAGAACGATGGGCAGGTTGCCGGTCGCCAGGGGCAGCGACTGGCGGTAGACCTGGGTGCGGAGCGCGGCGAGCAGGGTGTGGCCGAGGCCGGTCACCCCTCCGCCGATCACCACCAGGCCGGGGTTGAAGAAGCTGACCAGGCCGGCGATGACCTGGCCGGTGCGGTTGCCGCCCTCGCGGATCAGCTCGAGGGCGGTGGCATCGCCGGCGGCGGCCGCGGCGGCGACGTCGATCGCGGTGAGGCTGCCGTTCGCCTCCAGCCTGGTCGCGAGCTCGGCGGAGAGCCCCTGTTGAGCCGCCTCCAGCGCGTCGCGGGCGAGTGCCGCACCACTGAAGTGGGCCTCCAGGCAGCCCCGGTTGCCACAGGCGCACGGACGTCCGTCGGGCACGGCCTGGATGTGCCCGATGTCGCCCGCGGAACCGGTCGTACCACGGTGGACCGCACCGCCGACGACGATGCCGCAGCCGATGCCGGTGCCGATCTTGACGCAGAGGAAGTCGCCCACGGAACGGGCGACGCCCGCGTGCATCTCCCCCATCGCCATCAGGTTCACGTCGTTGTCGACCATGACCGGACAGCCGAGTTCCTGACTGAGCGCCTCCCGCACCGGGAAGCCGTCCCAGCCCGGCATGATCGGCGGCGCCACGGGGACGCCCTCGGGGAACCGGACCGGACCGGGGACACCGATGCCGGCGCCGTCGAAGCCCTCGGCGAGCCCCGACGCCTTCAGCTTGGCGGCCATGGCCAGGACCTGCTCGAAGACCGCGACGGGACCCTCACGCACCTCCATCGGCTGGGTGATGTGCCCCAGGATCTCCAACTCGGCGTTGGTGACCGCGACATCGATGGAGGTCGCGCCGATGTCGACGCCGAGGAAGCGCAGGTTCGGTGCCAGCCGGATGTTGTGCGAGCGGCGTCCGCCGCGCGAGGCGGCGAGTCCGTCGGCGACGACCAGGCCCGTCTCCAGGAGCCGGTCCACCTCCACGGCCAGCTTGGACCGCGACAGGTCGACCTGATCGCCCAGCTGAGCCCGGGAGTTGGGCCCGCCGTCGCGCAACAGCTTCAGCAGCCTGGCCTGGTGGGCGTTCGCGGGTCGTGCCGTCATGCGTCTCACAAGCCCCTCCCCGCCTCGAATCGGCCATCGCTGTCCGGCTTTCGAGGGGAACGTAGCAGCGGCTGCCGGAGGGGGGAAGAAGTCACGCAGGAATTCGCGCAGACTTTTTCCACTGACAGGACAAAGGCTCGACACCCCCAGGTGCCGGGCCGGTGAGGCAGGCTCAAGATGTCGCCCGCGCGTGGTACGACCGCCGGGTGTGCTCCGTGTGCTCCCGCATCAGCTGCGTGGCCCGCTGCTCGTCCCGTTCGGTGATCGCGGCGATCAGGGCGCGATGCTCGATCCAGGACTGCTTGCCGCGCTGCCGGGCGACCGGCGTGTAGTACCAGCGCACCCGGCGGTCCACCTGGGCGGCGAGTTCGGCGAGGACCGCGTTCCCCGCCAGTTCCATGATCTTCGCGTGGAAGCGAGCGTTGAGCGCCACCGCCCCGTCCACGTCGTCGGCGGCGACCGCGCCCTCGCCCTCGGCGCACAGCTCCTCCAGGGCGGCGACACCCGCGCTGCCCGCATTGGCGGCGGCGAGCCGGGCCGCCTCGGCCTCCAGGAGCGTACGGACCGTCAGCAGTTGGTCGGCCTCCTCCTCGGTGGGCTCGTGCACGAACGCGCCCTGGGCGGGCCGCAGATCGACCCAGCCTTCGGTGTTCAGCCGCTGCAACGCCTCGCGCACCGGCTGCCGGGAGACGCCGAGATGCCCGGCCAGTTCACTCTCGACCAGGTGCTGACCGGGCTGGAGGGCGCGGGTGGTGATGAGTTCCAGCAGCGCCTCGTAGACGCGATCACGCAGCGGACCGGGCCGTTCGAGCTTGGGCACCGCCCCCTGCGGCAGTCCTGTCGACAACATCGGTCCCCCTCCTCGGCAGGCCGTGCACAGCAGCCGTAAAGCCAATGGAAAGACAGTATCAATTGTCTTTCGTCTACAGTCTACGGCGCACAAGTGCCAGGCCCCGGCGGAGTCGATCGCGTCACACCCTGCGGTCCGCGCAGGTCAGGGACACCGGACGACCTGCCCGGCGTACGACAGGTTCCCACCGAAGCCGAACAGCAGCACCGGATCCCCGGTCGAGATCGCGCCCTGCTCCACCAGCTTGGAGAACGCCAGCGGGATACTGGCGGCCGAAGTGTTGCCGGACTCGGAGACGTCGCGCGCGACGACCGCGTTCACCGCGCCGAGCTTCTCGGCGAGCGGCTCGATGATGCGC
This sequence comes from Streptomyces sp. F001, assembly GCF_004187715.1. Classification (GTDB taxonomy): domain Bacteria; phylum Actinomycetota; class Actinomycetes; order Streptomycetales; family Streptomycetaceae; genus Streptomyces; species Streptomyces flavusporus. The sequence goes on from NZ_QZWF01000006.1 coordinate 176,681, forward strand.
AGGTTGGCCTGGTGCAGCACGACGGCGGCGAGGTCCTCAGGAGCGAAGCCGGCACGCTCGCAGGCCTGGCGGGCGAGGGGCGGCAGTCGGGTGGTCGCCCAGCGGTAGACGCTCTGGCCCTCCTGCGCGAACCGCGCGGGCTCGCCCTCGATACGCACGGCGTGCCCCATCTCGGGCACGGATCCCCACAGCACAGGCCCCACACCCGGCTCCTCGGCGGCCTCCACGACGGCGGCCCCCGCTCCGTCGCCGACGAGCACACACGTCGTCCGGTCCGTCCAGTCGGTGACGTCGGACATCTTGTCGGCGCCGACGACCAGCGCCCGGCTCGCCGCACCCGCGCGCACGGTGTGGTCGGCGGTCGCGAGGGCGTGGGTGAAACCGGCGCACACCACGTTGATGTCCATCGCGGCGGGACGGGGGATGCCGAGCCGGGCGGCGACGCGGGCGGCCATGTTCGGGGAGCGGTCGACGGCCGTCGAGGTGGCGACGAGGACCAGATCGATGTCGCCGGGAGCCCGTCCGGCCGCTGCGAGCGCCTTGGCCGCGGCGTGTGCGGCCAGCTCGTCGACCGGCTCGTCAGGGCCGGCGATGTGCCGGGTCCGGATGCCGACGCGGGACGTGATCCACTCGTCGCTCGTGTCGACCATGCCCGCCAGGTCCTCGTTCGTGAGCACTCTGGCGGGCTGGTAGTGGCCGACGGCGGCGATCCGCGAGCCCTTCATGGTGGTCCCCTCCTTGCTGCGGTTAGCAGGGATCACCAGTCTGATCAGTGACTCATGGGTACGACGGCACGTGAAGCCACAGGAATCGACCACCCGGTTTGTCGGCTTCCCTCAGATTCCCGGACGCCCGACGACCTCCCGGTCACCCGGTGAACAGCTGGGTGGCCTTCCGTACGAGTTCGTACAGGCCGTACGCGAGTGGCGCCCCCACCCACAGCCAGGCGAAGGCGATCAGGGGCCGCCGGTCAGGCGGACTCTGGCTGCTGTCGTCGGACATCGGCGGCCTCCCTCGGGGCGGACAGGTGGTGTCGGGGGTGGACGGGGCGGACCAGTTCGTTGGCGACGAAGCCGACGACGAGCAGCCCGATCATGATGACGAACGACAGCCCGTACAGGGACGCGCCGTGCCTGCCGGCCTCCTCCTGCCGGTCGGCGATCCAGTTGACGATCAGCGGACCGAGCACACCGGCCGTGGACCAGGCGGTGAGCAGCCGTCCGTGGATGGCACCGACCTGGTAGGTGCCGAAGAGGTCCTTCAAGTAGGCGGGGATGGTGGCGAACCCGCCGCCGTAGAAGGACAGGATCACCAGCGCGCACAGGATGAACAGTGGCTTGGAGGAGTCGCCGAACAGCGCGATGAGCAGGTACATCAGCGCGCCCGCGCCGAGGTAGACGCGGTAGATGTTCTTGCGCCCGATCAGGTCGGACGTCGACGACCAGCCGATGCGGCCCGCCATGTTGGCCGCCGAGAGCAGGGCGACGAATCCGGCGGCCGCCGTCACCGAGACCGGCGTGGAGGTGTCGGCGAAGAAGTCCGTGATCATCGGTGCGGCCTTCTCCAGGATGCCGATGCCGGCGGACACGTTCATGCAGAGCACGACCCACAGGCACCAGAACTGCGGGGTGCGCACGGCGTTTCGCGCCGACACCTGCACGCCCTCGACCACACTCGGCCCGTCGGCCACCGGCTTCTCGGTCCGCGGCACCCGCACCAGCAGCACGCCGAGCAGCATGAACACGGCGTACGACAGCCCGTGCACAAGGAAGGCGAGCGCGATCCCGGAGTGATCCGAACCGAACGACTCCAGCATCTGGGCCGACCAGGGGGAGGCGATGAGCGCGCCACCGCCGAAGCCCATGATGGCGATGCCGGTGGCCATGCCGGGCCGGTCCGGGAACCACTTGATCAGTGTGGAGACGGGCGAGATGTAGCCGATGCCCAGGCCGATCCCGCCGACGAAGCCGTAGCCGAGGACGATCAGCCAGTACTGCTCCGTCGCCGCACCGAGCGCGGAGAGCAGAAAGCCCGACGAGAAGCACACCAGCGCCACCGTCATCGCCCAGCGCGGCCCCTTGCGCTCCACGAGCGTGCCGCCGAACGCGGCCGACAGACCGAGCATGACGATGCCGAGCTGGAAGGGCAGCGCACTCTGCGTGCCGCTGAGACCGAGCGCGGATTCGAGTGGCGGCTTGAACACGCTCCAGGCGTAGGCCTGGCCGATGGACAGGTGGACGGAGAGCGCGGCGGGCGGCACCAGCCACCGGCTCCATCCCGGGGGTGCGACGGGGGGACTCATGATCCCGAACGGTAGGAAGGAAGAAGGGAGTTGAGAAGTCGACGCGTCGACCGTATGCGGTGAACGGTATCCCGGGCGCGACGAACGGTCAGCGCTCGAACTCTTGCCGACCCAACTTCCATACTGTAGACAATATTTCGTCGACAAGACATGAAACCGTCGTCGACCACCCCGGACCCACCCCGACCACCTCCGCGGTATCCCTCAAACCGAACGGAGTTGTCCCCGTGAAAGTCGCAATCCTCGGCGCCGGTGCGATCGGCGCCTACGTCGGCGCCGCGCTCCACCGCGCGGGTGCCGATGTGCATCTCATCGCCCGTGGACCGCATCTGGCGGCCATGAGGCAGCACGGAGTGCAGGTGCTCAGCCCGCGCGGCGACTTCACCGCGCACCCCCACGCCACCGACGACCCGGCCGAGGTCGGCCCGGTCGACTATGTCTTCCTGGGCCTGAAGGCCAACTCGTACGCGGCGTGCGGGCCGCTGATCGAGCCGCTGCTGCACGACACCACGGCGGTCGTGGCCGCCCAGAACGGCATCCCCTGGTGGTACTTCCACCGGCACGGCGGCCCCCACGACGGCCACCGCGTCGAGAGCGTGGACCCGGACGGCGCGGTCAGTGCGGTGCTCGCGCCCGAACGGGCCGTCGGCTGTGTCGTCTACGCGGCCACCGAGCTCGAAGGGCCGGGTGTCGTACGGCACTTGGAAGGCACCCGGTTCTCCATCGGCGAGCCCGACCGCAGCGTGTCCCGGCGGTGTCTCGCCCTCAGCGAGGCCATGCAGACCGGCGGGCTGAAGTGCCCGGTCGAGCCGGACCTGCGCAACGACATCTGGCTGAAGCTGCTCGGCAACATCTCCTTCAACCCGATCAGCGCGCTGGCCCGCGCGACCATGCGGCAGATGTGCCTGCACGGCGGCACCCGCAGAGTCATCGAGATCATGATGACCGAGACCCTCTCCGTCGCCGAGGCCCTCGGCTGCACGGTGGGCGTCTCCATCGAACGCCGCCTCGCGGGCGCCGAGAAGGTCGGCGACCACCGCACCTCCACGCTCCAGGACCTGGAGCGCGGCAAGCCGCTGGAACTCGACGTACTCCTGGCTGCCGTCGTCGAGTTGGCGGACATCACCGGCGTGGACGTGCCCACCCTGCGCACCGTGCACGCCATCTCGGACCTGCTCGCGCTGAGGAGCGCCGCATGAGGAAACGCCAGTCCACGAAGACGTACACCCGGCTCACCCATCCCCTGGTCCGCGACTCCCGCGACGAGCCGCTGCGCCGGGCCACCTGGGACGAGGCGCTCGAGCGGACCGCCCGGGGCCTTGCGGCAGCCCGCGGCGCGTTCGGCATGTTCTCGTGCGCCCGCGCCACCAACGAGATGAACTACGTGGCGCAGAAGTTCGCCCGTGTGGTCATGGGCACCAACAACGTCGACTCCTGCAACCGCACCTGCCACGCGCCGAGCGTCGCGGGCCTGTCCGCCGCCTTCGGCTCGGGCGGCGGGACCTCCTCGTACGAGGAGATCGAGCACACCGACGTCATCGTGATGTGGGGCTCCAACGCCCGCTTCGCGCACCCGATCTTCTTCCAGCACGTACTGAAGGGGATCAGGAACGGTGCCCGGATGTACGCGGTCGACCCGCGGCGGACGAGCACCGCCGAGTGGGCGGAGAGCTGGCTCGGCCTGAACGTCGGCACGGACATTCCGATGGCCCACGCCATCGGCCGCGAGATCATCCACGCCGGCCTGGCCAACGAGGCGTTCATCGAGCGGGCGACCAGCGGCTTCGAGGAGTACCGGGCGCTCGTCGAGCCGTGGACGCTGTCCCTCGCCGAGAAGGTGACCGGCGTACCCGCCGCCGCCATCCGGGAGCTGGCGCACGCCTACGCCCGAGCCGAGCGCGCCCAGCTGTGCTGGACCCTCGGCATCACCGAGCACCACAACGGCACCGACAACGTCCGCGCCCTGATCAACCTGTCCCTGCTGACCGGCCACGTCGGCCGCTACGGCGCCGGGCTCCAGCCGCTGCGCGGCCAGAACAACGTCCAGGGCGGCGGCGACATGGGGGCCATCCCCAACCGCCTGCCCGGGTTCCAGGACATCCTCGACGCGGACACCCGGCTCAAGTTCGAGTCGGCCTGGGACACCGTCATCCAGCCGCACTACGGGCTGAACCTGACCGAGATGTTCGAGGCGATGGAGGAGGGCACGCTCAGGGCCGTCTACTGCATCGGCGAGAACCCGGCGCAGTCGGAGGCGGACAGCGGGCAGGCGGTGCGGCGGCTGCAGGCCCTGGACTTCCTGGTCGTCCAGGACATCTTCCTGACGAAGACCGCCGAACTGGCCGACGTCGTCCTGCCCGCCACCGCCGGCTGGGCGGAGACCGAGGGCACGACCACCAACAGCGAGCGCCGGGTCCAGCGCGTACGCCGGGCCGTGACTCCGCCCGGCGAGGCCCGCGAGGACATCGACATCATCTGCGACCTGGCGGCCCGGCTCGGCCACGCATGGAAGTACGCCGACGCCGAGGCGGTCTGGAACGAGCTCAGGTCGGTGTCCCCGGACCACTACGGGATGACGTACGAGCGCCTGGAGGAGCACCAGGGCATCCAGTGGCCCTGCCCCAGCACCGAGCGGCTCGAACCGGCCTATCTGCACGGCCGGCTGTGGGAGACCGACCCGGCGAAACGGGGCAGGCTCGCGCCCTTCGGGCTGGTGCAGCACGATCCGCCCGTCGACCTCACCGACGAGGAGTACCCGATCCGGCTCACCACCGGGCGGCGGCTCGACTCCTACAACACCGGTGTGCAGAGCGGCGGTTTCGCCTCCCCGCTCCGGCGCGGCGAGTACGTCGAGCTGTGCCCGGAGGACGCCGAGCGGTACGGGGTCGTGGTCGGCGAGGAGGTCCGGGTGACCTCACGGCGCGGCTCGGTCGTGGCGCCGGTGTGGGTCGACCCGGCACTGCGGCCCGGGCTCGCCTTCATGACCATGCACTTTCCCGACGAGGTGGACACCAACCAGCTCACGATCGAGGCGAACTGCCCGATCGCGGGGACGGCGGAGTTCAAGGCGTCGGCGATCCGGATCGAGAAGCTCCCCGTCGCGACCATTGTGAGGTGACGCAAGTGGACCTGCACTTCGGCGACAGCAAACCGACGGATGACGAACGGGCGGCCGTCGACGCCCTGCTCGGGCCTCCGGAGTCCTCCTGGGAGGGCGCCGACCGCTCCGATGCCGACCTGAGGTGGGCGCGCGGTGGCCGCGAGGCCCGGGACCGTCGCGATCTGCTGTTGCCGGGGCTGCATGCGATCAACGACCGGGTCGGCTGGATCAGCGAGGGTGCCCTGGACTACCTGTGCCGCCGGCTGACCGTGCCGCCGGCGGAGGCGTACGGGGTGGCCACCTTCTACGCCATGTTCTCCGTCCGGCCCCGGCCGGCGACCGTGCTCCATGTGTGCACGGACCTGGCGTGCCAGGCCGCCGGGGCGGCGGAGCTGTGCGCGGGGATCGAGGCCCGGCTGGGGGCCGGTGTCTCCATCGAGCGCAGTCCGTGCCTGGGCCTGTGCGAACGTGCCCCGGCCGCGCTGGCGATCAGGGCGGGGGATCCGGTCCGTACGGCGGTCTCGGCGCCGACGACCGTGCACGAGGCCGTCCTCGCCGCCACCTCGCCCGACTCGGCGCCCGAGGAGCCGCCGGCCGCGATGGCGGTGCCCCAGGCGGGCTCCCCCGGGCTGACGCTCCTGCGCCGCGTCGGCGTGGTGGACCCGTCGTCGCTCGACGACTACCGCGCCCACGGCGGCTACACCGCCCTGCGTCGCGCCTTCGAGCTCGGCCCCGCCGGAGTCATCCGCGAGGTCACTGACTCCGGCCTGGTCGGACGCGGCGGCGCCGCCTTCCCCACCGGCCGCAAATGGCAGGCCACGGCATCCCAGCCCGACCACCCGCACTACCTCGTCTGCAACGCCGACGAGTCCGAGCCCGGCACCTTCAAGGACCGCGTGATCATGGAGGGCGACCCGTACGCGCTGGTCGAGGCGATGACCGTCGCGGCGTACGCGACCGGCGCGCACAAGGGCTACCTCTACCTTCGTGGTGAGTACCCGCGCGCCCTGCACCGCCTGGAGCACGCCATCACCCAGGCACGCGCGCGGGGCCTGCTCGGCGACGACGTCCTCGGCCAGGGGTACGCCTTCGACATCGAGATCCGTCGGGGCGCGGGCGCGTACATCTGCGGCGAGGAGACGGCGCTGTTCAACTCCATCGAGGGCTACCGGGGCGAGCCGCGCTCGAAACCGCCGTTCCCCGTGGAGAAGGGCCTGTTCGGCAAACCGACGGTGGAGAACAACGTCGAGACGCTGGTCAACGTGCTGCCGATCCTGACGATGGGGGCACCGGCGTACGCGGCGATCGGCACGGAGAAGTCCACCGGACCGAAGCTGTTCTGCGTGTCGGGGAGTGTGGAGCGGCCCGGGATCTACGAGCTCCCCTTCGGTGCCACCCTGGGCGAGCTGCTGGAGCTGGCCGGGGTGCGCCAGGGCCTGCGGGCCGTGCTCCTCGGCGGCGCCGCGGGCGGCTTCGTACGCGCCGACGAACTCGGCATCCCGCTCACCTTCGAAGGCACCCGCGAGGCCGGCACGACGCTCGGTTCGGGGGTCGTCATGGCCTTCGACGACACCGTCCCGCTGCCCCGGCTGCTGCTGCGCATCGCCGAGTTCTTCCGCGACGAGTCGTGCGGGCAGTGCGTGCCGTGCCGGGTCGGGACGGTGCGGCAGGAGGAGGCGCTGCACCGGATCGTGGAGCGCACGGGCGCCGCTGCCGCCGACGACATCGCACTGCTCAGGGAGGTCGGCCGCGCGATGCGGGACGCCTCGATCTGCGGTCTGGGGCAGACCGCGTGGAACGCCGTGGAATCCGCCATCGACCGTCTGGGGGCGTACGAATGACCGCGATACCGCTGGGAGTGCCGCGCCGGCTGGTCGAGTTCACCATCGACGGCGAGGAGGCCCGCGTCCCGGAGGGCTCGACCGTCCTCGACGCCTGCCGGGCCGCCGGGAAGGACATCCCGACCCTCTGCCAGGGCGACACTCTGACGCCCAAGAACGCCTGCCGGGTCTGCATGGTGGAGGTCGAGGGCTCCCGCACCCTGGTCCCGGCCTGTTCCCGCAGGGCGGAGCCCGGCATGGCGGTGCACACCGACACCGAGCGCGCCCGGCACAGCCGCAAGCTCGTCCTCGAACTCCTCGCCTCCTCGGTCGACTTGTCGACCACTCCCCAGGTCGCCGGCTGGATCAAGGAGTACGAGGCGAAGCCGGACCGCTTCGGCCCGGACGCGGCCCGCCTGGGCGAGGAGCCGAAGGTCGACAACGATCTGTACGTGCGTGACTACGACAAGTGCATCCTCTGCTACAAGTGCGTCGACGCCTGCGGCGAGCAGTGGCAGAACACCTTCGCGATCTCCGTCGCGGGCCGGGGCTTCGACGCCCGGATCGCGGTCGAGCACGACGCCCCGCTCACCGACTCCGCGTGCGTGTACTGCGGGAACTGCATCGAGGTGTGCCCGACGGGAGCGCTGTCCTTCAAGTCGGAGTTCGACATGCGGGCGGCGGGCACCTGGGACGAGTCGCAGCAGACCGAGACGACCACCGTCTGCGCGTACTGCGGAGTGGGCTGCAACCTCACGCTGCACGTGCAGGACAATGAGATCGTGAAGGTCACCTCGCCGCACGACAACCCGGTGACCCACGGCAACCTGTGCATCAAGGGCCGCTTCGGCTACCAGCACGTACAGAACCGGGACTGATGGGGACATGGGACGAGTCACGGAACGACGCAAGGTGATCCGCATCCGGGACGGGGCGGTCTCCGCCCGTCCGGACACGCTCGTCGCCGAGGAACCCCTGGAGATCCGGCTGAACGGCAAGCCGCTCGCGATCACCATGCGCACTCCGGGTGACGACTTCGCGCTCGCCGCGGGGTTCCTGGTGAGCGAGGGGGTACTGGCCGAGCGGACGGACCTGCAGAACATCGTCTACTGCGCCGGGGCGACGCAGGACGGCTCGAACACGTACAACGTGGTGGACGTGAAGACCGCGCCGGGCGTCGCGATTCCCGACATCACGCTGGAGCGGAACGTCTACACCACCTCCTCCTGCGGGCTGTGCGGCAAGGCGAGCCTGGACGCGGTCCGTACGACGGCCCGCTGGCCCATCGCCGACACTCCCCCGGTCCGGGTGGAGCCCGAGCTGCTCGCAAGCCTCCCCGACCGGCTGCGCGCGGCCCAGCGGGTCTTCGACCGGACCGGGGGTCTGCACGCGGCGGCCCTGTTCGCCGAGGACGGGGAGCTGCTCGACATCCGTGAGGACGTGGGCCGGCACAACGCAGTCGACAAGCTGGTCGGCCGCGCCCTGCAGAGCGGCGGTCTGCCCCTGTCCCGCACGATCCTGCTGGTGTCCGGCCGCGCCTCCTTCGAGCTGGCGCAGAAGGCCGTGATGGCGGGCATCCCGGTACTGGCCGCGGTCTCGGCGCCCTCGTCGCTGGCCGTGGACCTGGCCGTGGAGAGCGGGCTGACCCTCGTGGGCTTCCTGCGGGGCAACTCCATGAACGTGTACGCGGGCGAGGACCGCATCGCCCTGCGGACCGCGGCCGCCCAGGGCTGACGGTTCCCCGCGGCACGGCGGCGGGGCCCCGACCGGCGGGGAGCGCCCCCTGCGCCGCAGGGGTCCCGCCTCACGCCTTGTCATGAGCGCGCCTAATTTCGCGACGAGGTTTCAGTTGACGTGCGCTCAGACAACCACTTCCCCAGTCGTGTTGTCCGAGCACGTTTCTTGTGGTGTGTCGCTGCCACCAACTACCCTCTGTGACGCGTAGGTTCGACGTGGGATGTCCCGATGTTCTGACAAATGAAGGGCGGGTCACTGCATGCCGTCGAGACTTCGCGCACGTCTGAGAGCCACCCTCACCGCGGGCGTCGTCATGACGGCGACAGCCGTCCTGCCCGACCCGGTGCAAGCCCAACCCGCCATGGCTGCCCCGCAGTTCGAGCAGCAGGTGCTCTTCAGGACGTCGCAGGATCCCGGCTACGCCTGCTTCCGGATCCCGGCCATCGTGCAGACCGCCGAGGGCACGCTGCTCGCGTTCGCCGAGGGCCGCGTCCTCAACTGCGGAGACGCGGCCGACATCGACATCGTGATGAAGCGCTCCACCGACGGCGGCCGCACCTGGGGCCCGCTCCAGGTCGTCAACGACGGCGCCGGCGACACTCACGGCAACCCGGCCCCGATCGTCGACCGCGAGACCGGCCGGATCCTGCTGGCCCAGACCTACAACACGGGCCGTACGGACAGCGGCAACTGTGAGGTCCCGTGCGACCGCCGGCCCCATCTGCAGTACAGCGACGACGACGGCCGCACCTGGTCCGATCCGCGCGACCTCAGCCCGCAGATCATGCCCGCGCACTGGAACTCCTGGTACGCCACCGGTCCCGTGCACGGCATCCAGCTCACCCGGGGCAGCCGCGCCGGCCGGCTGGTCTTCGGCGTCAACACCGAGACGTGGGACGGCACCAGGGTCACCGGGAACCACGCCGCCCTCATCGTGAGCGACGACGGCGGCGACACCTGGCGGGTCGGCGCCAACGACTCCTGGCCGATCGCGTTCGACGGCACCTTCCGGCAGAAGCCCTCGGAAGTCACCCTGACCGAGCACACCGACGGCTCGCTCCTGGTCAGCGGCCGCGAACAGGACGGCACCGACCTCGGACACCGCACCCAGACCGTCAGCCGCGACGGCGGCGACAGCTTCGCCACCCGCTTCCGGTCCGTCCCGGACCTCTACGCGCCCCAGGTCCAGGGCGCCACGCTGCGCCTCGGCAACCGGATGCTGCTGTCCTGCCCCGGTGACCCCGACCGCCGCCGGACGATGATGATCCGCTCCTCCTACGACGGCGGCCGCACCTGGGAGAGCGTGGACCGCGGAACCGTGGTCACCCAGGACTGGTCCGGCTACTCCGACCTGGCGCCGATCGACGACAGCACCGTCGGCCTGCTGTACGAGGCCGGCACGGTCGACGCCCGCGACGAGATCCGCTTCGCCCGCTTCAACGAGGAGTGGCTGAAGCCGCGCCGCGGCGCCGACCCGACCACGCCCGACCATGCCGTGCTCGGCGAGCCGGCGGCCGTACTCGGCGGCGCCGAGCGCACCAGCGGTGTATCGGGCGGCGCGCTGGCCTTCGACGGCACCGACGACGCCGTACGTCTGCCGTACCGCCCCCAACTTCCGCTCGACACCAAGGAGTTCACCGCCTCGCTGTGGTTCCGCTACACCGCCGAGAGCGGAGAGCAGCCGCTGCTGTGGATGGGTGGGGTGGGTACCAGCCAGCCCCAGGTCTGGCTGCGCGGTGAGCCCGCCGCGGGCCGGGTACGCGGCCTGATCAATACCCGGGAGGACGCGACGACCGTACGGTCGGCATCCGTGGACACCACCGCCGCCCACAACGACGGCCGGTGGCACCACCTCGCACTGCGCCGTGGCGACGGGCGGCTGACCCTGTTCATCGACGGCAGGCCCAGCAGCACGGCGGACGTGCCCGGCTCCGTGAGCCGCAACTCGCCGTTCGGCGTGCACATCGGCCAGAGCATGGACAGTCGGGCCTTCTTCACCGGGGCCATCGACGAGGTCCGCGTCTGGGACCGGGCGCTCAGCGACAGCGAGATCGCCGACGTACACCAGACGCACACCGGCCCGGACTTCGACAACGTGCTGTGGCTCCCCATGGACCAGGTGGCCGCCGGCGCAGATCGCGGCGGGCACGTTGCCGCGGGCGATCGAGGTGAAGGCGATCGACGACTGGATGGTCGACGGGACGAGGGTGAGGAAGAGCAGGCCCGTCCACAGCGAGTGGGTGAGAACGACCGGCTCAGCCGGCGGGACGAGGGTGAGGAAGAGCAGGCCCGTCCACAGCGAGTGGGTGAGAACGACCGGCTCAGCCGGCGGGACGAGGGTGAGGAAGAGCAGGCCCGTCCACAGCGAGTGGGTGAGAACGACCGGCTCAGCCGGCGGGACGAGGGTGAGGAAGAGCAGGCCCGTCCACAGCGAGTGGGTGAGAACGACCGGCTCAGCCGGCGGGCGGCGAGGCCGAGCAGCGGGAACACGACGAAGGTGCAGGCGAGGACGGTGACATGCAGCCGCCAGTGCCTGAGCCCGTCCAGCGCCTCACGGGTGGACAGCCGGGCGC
>NZ_QZWF01000006.1:188458-390987 GCF_004187715.1 Streptomyces sp. F001
GTCGACGGGACGAGGGTGAGGAAGAGCAGGCCCGTCCACAGCGAGTGGGTGAGAAACACCGGCACCAGTCCGCGGGCGGCGAGGCCGAGCAGCGGGAAGACCACGAAGGTGCAGGCGAGGACGGTGATGTGCAGCCGCCAGTGCCTGAGCCCGTCCAGCGCCTCACGGGTGGACAGCCGGGCGCCGTAGAGGAAGAAGAGAAGGGCGATCGCGGCGGTGGAGGCGCCGGAGGCCACGTCGGCACCCGTACCGCGCGCCGGGAGGAGCGCCGCGAGGCCCACCGTCCCGAGCAGCAGCAGGATGTACGGGTCGATCGGCAGCCAACGCGGCCATCGCAGGCGTTTCACGGTGCTCCACTTGCTTGTGCTCGGGCGGTAGCGGGAGCCAAGAGGTCCCCTCTCCATCGTGCTCCTCGGCAGGTCGATCGGGAATCCGGCATACCATTCTGACTGTCATCACGATCGGCGATAGGCTGGCACGGTGTACGACCCCTCCCACCTGCGGACGTTTCTCGCGGTGGCCCAGACCCTGAGCTTCACCCAGGCCGCGCGGCGGCTGGGGCTGCGTCAGTCGACCGTCAGCCAGCACGTACGCCGGCTGGAGGACGCCACCGGACGGCAGCTGTTCAGCCGGGACACCCACTCCGTGCAGCTGACGGAGGACGGCGAGGCGATGCTCGGCTTCGCGCGCCGGATCCTGGAGGTGCACGAGCAGGCCACGGCGTTCTTCACCGGCACCCGACTGCGCGGCCGACTGCGCTTCGGCGCCTCGGAGGACTTCGTGCTGACCCGGCTGCCGGAAATCCTGGAGAGGTTCCGGCACGACCACCCCGAGGTCGACCTGGAGCTCACCGTCGAACTGTCGGGGACGCTGCACGAGCAGCTCGCGGCCGGGAAGCTGGACCTGGTGCTGGCCAAGCGGCGGGCCGGGGATCCGCGCGGGGAGCTGGTGTGGCACGACCGGCTGGTCTGGATCGGCGCGGAACGCCTGCGCCTCGACCCCGACCGTCCGGTCCCGCTGATCGTCTATCCCCCGCCCGGCATCACCCGCGAGCGCGCCCTGGATGCGCTTCAGCGGCAGGGCCGCGAGTGGCGCATCGCCTGCACCAGCGGAAGCCTCAACGGCCTGATCGCGGCCGCCCGCGCGGGCCTCGGCGTGATGGCCCACTCCCGGGGCTTCGTCCCGCCCGGCCTGGTCCGGGTGCCCGACCGCTTCGGCCTGCCCGAGCTCGGCCAGGTCGACTTCGTCCTGATCCACGGCCACCGCCGGCCCTCCGCCGCCCAGGGGCCTGCCGACGCCCTGGCCACGGCGATCCTGGCGGCGGGCGACCGGCTGCACCGGCGCTGACGTTCCGGCCGGCGCGGGGCCGTAATCGGGTCGTACAGATTCCGTGGAGATTACGGCACCGAAACTTACTCCACCGTCAGGAATCTGTCCGACCCTTCCCCTTGTGCGCGCATTTTCCCCGCTGACCAGCGCATACCTGAGCACTGCTCGGCTTTTCGCCCCCCTCCCGTCACGACGGCGTGTGGGGTAGCTTTCACCGCCTGTGCGGAGCGTCACAGGGAGCCGTCACAGAGAGCGGGGAACGGGTTTGCGCGAGTTCACCAATCCTCCCTTGGCGTTGGCGCCCCCGGTGGGCGGTCTGGCCGACGCCGTCTTCGAGCACGCCCAGGAGGACCCGCTCCACATCGCGCTCGGCCGCAAGGACGAGTCGGGGCAGTGGCGGGACGTGACCGCGGCCGAGTTCCGCGACGAGGTCCTCGCCCTCGCCAAGGGCCTGCTCGCCCAGGGCATCCGGTTCGGCGACCGGATCGCCATCATGTCCCGCACCCGCTACGAGTGGACGCTGTTCGACTTCGCGCTGTGGACGATCGGCGCCCAGGTGGTGCCGGTCTATCCGACCTCGTCGGCCGAGCAGTGCTTCTGGATGCTGTACGACGCGGAGGTGACGGCCGCGATCGTCGAGCACGAGGACCACGCGATGACGATCGCCACCGTCATCGACCGGCTCCCCCGGCTGCGCCGGCTGTGGCAGCTCGACGCGGGTGCGGTCCAGGAGCTGTACGACGCGGGCGCCCACCTCGACGACGAGATGGTGCACCGGCACCGCAAGGCGGTCACCCCGGACTCGGTCGCGACCGTCATCTACACGTCGGGCACCACCGGCCGCCCCAAGGGCTGCGTCATCTCGCACGGCAACTTCATGTACGAGGCGGACACCGTCATCGAGCGCTGGGAGCCGGTGTTCCACTCCAAGAAGGGGGACGAGGCGGCGACGCTGCTCTTCCTGCCGCTCGCGCACGTCTTCGGCCGGATGGTGCAGGTCGCCGCGATCCGCGGCCGGGTCCGCTTCGGCCACCAGCCCCAGCTCAACGCGGCCGCCCTGCTGCCGGACCTGGCCGCCTTCAAGCCGACGTTCTTCCTCGCCGTGCCGTACATCTTCGAGAAGGTCTTCAACGCCGCCCGCCGCAAGGCCGAGCGGGAAGGCAAGTCCGGGCCGTTCGAGAAGGCCGTGGACGTCGCCGTGCGGTACGCGGACGCGGTGGAGGCGAAGGCGTGGGGGATCGGGCCCGGCCCTTCGGCGGGTCTGCGCATGCAGCACCAGCTCTTCGACAAGCTCGTCTACTCCAAGGTGCGCGAGGCGATGGGCGGCCGGGTGCGCAACGCGATGTCGGGCGGCTCGGCGATGGACCGGCGGCTCGGGCTGTTCTTCGCGGGCGCGGGCGTGCCGATCTACGAGGGGTACGGCCTGACCGAGTCCACGGCGGCCGCGACCGCCAACCCGCCGCACCACACCCGGTACGGCACGGTCGGGCAGCCCATCCCCGGCATGACCGTGCACATCGCGGACGACGGCGAGATCTGGCTGCACGGCCCGAACGTCTTCCAGGGCTACCTCAACAATCCCAAGGCCACCGACGAGACCCTGCACGACGGCTGGCTGGCCACCGGCGACCTGGGCTCCCTCGACGAGGACGGCTTCCTCACCATCACCGGCCGCAAGAAGGAAATCCTCGTCACGTCGGGCGGCAAGAGCGTCGCGCCGGGACTGCTGGAGGAGCGCGTACGCGACCACCCGCTGGTCGCCCAGTGCATCCTCGTCGGCAACGACCGCCCGTACATCGCGGCCCTGGTCACCCTGGACCAGGAGGCCGTCGAGCACTGGCTCCAGATGCGCAACAAGCCCCGGCTGTCCCCCGCCGAACTGGTGCGTGACCAGGATCTGGAGACCGAGGTGCGGCGCGCGGTGGTCGCCGCGAACACGCTTGTCTCGCAGGCCGAGTCGATCCGCACCTTCCGCATCCTCGCGCAGCCGTTCACCGAGGAGCACGGACTGCTCACCCCGTCCCTGAAGCTGAAACGGAAGGCGATCGAGAAGGCGTACGCCAACGAGGTGAACGCCCTGTACCAGACGTGAGGCGCGGATCTGATTCCGGCGGATTGTGCGGTCAGGAATGCATGGGGGCTCGTGATCGTTGACGATAGGAGTACCACCTGACGACAACCGAAGGATCAAGAGCTCGTGAGCAGCAAGGTCCCCCCGATCATCCTCAACAACGGCGTCGCGATGCCCCAGCTGGGCTTCGGCGTCTGGCAGGTGCCGGACGACGAGGCGGAGCAGGCGGTCGCCACGGCGCTGGAGGCCGGGTACCGCAGCATCGACACAGCGGCGATCTACGGCAACGAAGAGGGCACCGGCAAGGCCATCGCCGCCGCCGGTCTCCCCCGCGAGGACCTCTTCGTCACCACCAAGCTCTGGAACAGCGACCAGGGGTACGAGTCCACTCTGCGCGCCTTCGACGTCTCCCTCGGCAAGCTCGGCCTGGAGTACGTGGATCTGTACCTGATCCACTGGCCGTTGCCGTCCAGGGGCAAGTACGTCGACACGTACAAGGCCTTCGAGAAGCTCCACTCCGACGGCCGGATCCGCGCCATCGGCACCTCCAACTTCCTGCCGGAGCACCTGGAGCGGCTGATCGCCGAGACATCGGTCATCCCCGCGGTCAACCAGATCGAGCTGCACCCGCACCTCCAGCAGCATGCCGCCCGTGAGTACCACGCGGAGCAGGGCATCCACACCGAGGCCTGGTCGCCGCTCGGCCAGGGCAGGGGCCTGCTGGAGGTTCCGGCGGTCGTGGCCATCGCCCAGAAGCACAACCGCACGCCCGCCCAGGTCGTGCTGCGCTGGCACCTCCAGCTCGGCAACATCGTGATCCCGAAGTCCGTGACGCCGTCCCGGATCCAGGAGAACATCGACGTCTTCGACTTCTCGCTGGACACCGAGGACCTCGCGGCGATCAGCGCGCTCAACGAGGACCGGCGGCTGGGCCCGGATCCGGCCACCTTCGACATGGGCTGACGCACCTGCCGAAGCGCCCCGGGAACCCCGCCGGTTCCCGGGGCGCTTCGCATATGTCGGTCGGTCTACAGGGTCCTGGTCGCCGTGTGGACCGTGTGCGCCGCCAGGACGAAGACGTCCGGACGGTGATGGACGCTCGCCTTGTCGTCGGGGTCGAGGAGCCGGTCCAGGATGGCGCGGTCGGTGGCGTCGAGCTGGTCGCCGAAGGCGTCGCGCAGCCAGGACAGGGAGGCGGCGATGTAGTCGCGGGCCCGGCCGGTCGCCGGGGCGGGCAGGTCCAGCAGAAAGCTGCGGGTGCCGGTGGGCTTCAGGCCCGCCGCGGTCATCAGCGCCGGCCAGTCCTCCGTCTCGGTGACGGCACCGGGCAGGGACGAGCGCATCTGCGCGAACCGCTCCTCCTCCAGCGCGTCGAGCCGCGCCTGCAGTCCGGGGCGGCCGATGCCGATGTCACGCGGCAGGAACCGGGAGGGCAGCCCGCCCTCCATGAGGGCGAGCGTGCCGCCCGGTGCCAGGTGCCCGGCGAAGGCGGCGAGCGCGGCCCGCTGGTCGCCGAGGTGGTGCAGACTCCGGCTGGCCCACAGCAGGTCGGCGGGGTAGTCCAGATCGCCGAGGACCTCGGGAAGGTCACCCGAGAGCGTGGCGAAGCGGTCGGCGACGCCCAGCCGCTTCGCCCGGGCACCGGCCCGCTCCAGCAGCGGCTCGGTGCCGTCGACCGCGACGACCCGGGCACCCGGGAAGGCCTCGGCGAGCAGACAGGCGACGACACCGGGACCGCTGCCCACGTCGACGATCAGCCCCGGGTCGGTCTGCCGCTTCGCGAGCCAGGCCAGCGCCCGCTCGTACAGCGGGGTGAACAGCTCCGCCTGCGCTTCCAGCAGCGGGCCCATCTCGGCCCAGTCGATGTCGGCGTGGTCGTGATGACCATGGCCGTGATGGTGCCGGCCGTGATCGTGTTCGTGGTCGTGCGCCATGGTGGTCAGCCTCTCCTCCGGATACGGCCAGCGTGCGGCGGCGCACCACCAGGGGGCAAGTTCCGTTGCCGGAACCGCAAAGAGACGGGCGTCAGAAAATGGGATGCGGACGCACGCCGGACTCACCCACCATGGCCGGCATGGACGACGAGATGGTGGAGCGGTTCCTCGAGGACGGGTTCGTGAGGATCGAGGGTGCCTTCCCGCCACGCGTCGCCGAGGACTGCGCGCGGCTGCTGTGGCGGGAGACGGGATACGACCCGGAGGACCCCGGCACGTGGAAGGACCCGGTGCACTGGGTGGCCGCGATGGCGCAGGGCCCGTTCGCCGCCGCCGCCAACTCCCCCGTGCTGCACGAGGCGTTCGACGTGCTGGTCGGCGCGGGTCGCTGGGTGCCGCGCTATGCGCTGGGCAGTTTCCCGCTGCGGTTCCCGCACGAGGAGGAGCCGGACGACGCGGGCTGGCACATCGAAGGCAGTTACCTTCCCGAGGGTGCGACCCTGTGGCACACCAACGTGCGCTCCAGGGACCGTGCCCTGCTGATGCTGTTTCTGTTCAGCGAGGTGACCGAGGCGGACGCCCCGACCCGCGTCAGAGTCGGCTCGCATCTCGACGTACCGCCGGTCCTGGAGCCGTACGGCGAGGCGGGCGCCTCCTTCCTGGAGCTCGGCCCGAAGGTGGACGCGGCCTCCGCGCACCGCCCGCAGGCGTACGCCACCGGCCGTCCCGGCGACGTGTACCTCTGTCATCCGTTCCTGGTGCACGCCGCCCAGCCGCATCACGGCACCCGGCCCAGGTTCATGGCGCAGCCGCCGCTGCATCCGGCGCAACAAGTGGAGCTGGACCGGGCCGACGGGGACTACTCGGCCGTGGAGTTCGCGATCCGCCGGGGTCTGTCCCGGGAGGGATGACCCCGGCGGACCGGATCAGGTCACGACAGCGGCGGGTACGCGTTCGCCATCAGCTGCCGGAACTGCGCGGAGAACCAGTGCCCGGACAGCGGTGCGTCCGGCAGGGCGCCCGACATGTTGAAGTTGTTCCGGGCGTTGCCCGTGTAGGTCGGGTCGCACATCCGGTCGAAGCCCTTGCCCTCGTCGTTCGGGATCTCCCGGCTGGCCCCGTCGGACTCCCCGGGCGGCTTCATCCACACGTAGGCGTCGATGCCCGCCGCGGGAGCGGCCTGCGGGCGCTCGCCGAGGCCCGCGCCGGACTGGTTGCACCAGTTGCCGACGTGGATCCGGCGGTCGTAGCGGCCCCCGTCGACATAGGTGTCCACGCTGGTCAGCGCGCCGGGGCCGGTGGGCCGGGCGGAGCCGCCCCAGCCGTTGCGGGACGTGTCGATCAGCATGCCGATACCCGCGTCGAAGCCGACCGAGACCAGCTGGCTGCGGAACGCCTGGGCGAACGACAGCTCGTCGACGTACCGGTTCCAGTCGACCCACTTGGACTGGCGCACCGAGGTGCCGTTCACGGCGTCGTTGATCGTGAAGTTCTCCTCCTTCAGGGCGCTGTAGTTCGCCGTGTTGGTGATGAACCCGTGGACGTCGTTCACCGTGGCGCCCTCGGCGGTGGCCGCCTCCTTGAAGGTGTTGGCCGAGGCACCGAAGTTGTCGTCCCAGCCGATCCAGCCGTGGTGTCCGGCGTCCACGTAGTTGTAGACGTTCGGGACGTCGCCGAGCTTGTTGAGTGCGTAGCCGACGCCCTTGACGTAGTTGCCGTTGGCCTTCATCACGTCGCACTGCGGGGTGGCCGTCGGGCGGCTGCCGGTGTTGGTGACCAGGTTCGGCAGCGAGTCGATCTCGACGGTGGTGACGATCCGCAGGTCCGCGTACTTCGGGTCGGCGAGGATCGCGGCGATCGGGTCGATGTACTCGGTCTTGTACCGGCCGATCTCCGTCGGGCCCAGCTCGCCGTTGGAGGCGAGGGCCGCGCAGTCACGGCCGGGCAGGTTGTAGATGACCAGCTGGACGACGAGCTCGTCTGCGCCCTTCTGCTCCAGTGCCTCGTCGAGGTGGTCGCGCAGGCCCATGCCGCCGTTCACGCCGTTGATGGCGGCGATCCGGTCGAGCCAGACGCCCGTCGGTTGGCCGGAGATCCGGCTGCCGCCCGGTTCGGCGGCGGCCTTCGCGGACCATTCGGGGTTCACGTACACCTTGGCGCCGGAGTAGGGATTGCCGACCCGCGCGGTGGGGTCGGGGTCCGGCGGGTCCGTGGGGCCGCCGCCTCCGTCGTCGACGTTGCAGGTCACACCGTCGAGGGTGAAGGCCGCCGGGACGGCGTTGGTGCCGCTGTACGTGCCGTTGAAGCCGAAGCTGACCGAACCGCCGGTGGCCAGCGTCCCGTTGTAGCTCTCGTTGGCGGCCGTGACGGCGGCGCCGCTCTGGCTGACCTTGGCGTTCCAGGCGCTGGTGATCTGCTGGTTGCCGGCGTACGACCACTTCAGCGACCACGCGTTCTTCGCGGTGCTGTGGTTGGTGACCGTGACGGAGGCGGTGAAGCCGGTGTCCCACTGGTTCTGCACCTGGTAGTCGACGGTGCAGGGGACGGCGGCGGCGCCGACGTCGCCGGGGGCCGCCGCCATCGCGGTCCCGGTGGCACCGCCCACGAGCGCCAGGGCGGCGAGCAGTGCCGTTCTTGTTCTGGTACGGCTCATCAGTGCGGGTCCCTCTTCCTGGGTTGGTGTGTTCCTGAGGTGGTGTGTTCCTGGTTGGGGTTATCCGTCGAGGCCGCGCAGGTGATCGCGCAGCCCGATTCCGTACGACGTGGGAGTTCCGTCGTAGCTGGAGATCAGGGCCGGACCGGAGTTGCAGTTCCAGGTGTTCCAGGTCCAGCCGAGGTAGGAGAGCTCACGCGCGTCGAACCAGGCCATGACGCGGTCGATGAAGGAGTGCGCGCAGGTGTTCTCGCCGATCTCGCCCGCGACGAGCGGGACTTGGGCGGCGACCGGGGCGAGGGTGGAGTCCCAGCAGCTCTCGTTGGCACAGACGTTGAAGTTGTACACGTGCCAGGCGGCGGCGAGATTGCCCGCCGGGTCGCTCGGCTTGTACGTCAGCCACTGGCTGAGGTCGTTGGAGTACGCGAGCCCGCCGGCCAGGATCAGGTTCTTCGCACCGGTGGCGCGGATCGCGTCGATCAGGTCCTGCATGCCGGCGACCTGGTAGCCGATGCCGGGGCAGCTGCCGCCGTCGCGCCAGCAGGTCCAGGCCTGCTCCGCCGTCGAGGTGGCGCGGTCCGGGTAGGGCTCGTTGAACAGGTCGAAGACGACGGTCGGGTCGTCCTTGAAGGTGCCCGCCACCGAGGACCAGAACGACGGCGTGTACTCCATGTTGGGCATCGGCTTCTGGCAGCCGGCGTGGATGTCGGAACAGCCGGCCGAGTTGCCCGTGTACTGGCCCCAGGACCAGTGCAGTTCCAGCATCGGCGTCATGCCGTGTGCCTTCACCCGGGTCACCAGGTCCTTGACGGCGTCGATGTAGCGGGCGCCGGCGTACTCCGGCTCGATGTTGGAGGTGCCGAGCCAGCACTCCTCGTTGAGCGGGATACGGACGGTGTTGGCGTTCCAGTCGGCGATGGCTTTGATCGCGGCGTCGTCGACCGGGCCGTCCCAGATGCCGTATCCCTGCACGCACGCGAACTCGCCGCCGGAACGGTTGACGCCGAGCAGCCGCCGGGTGGCGCCCTCGGCGTCCACGAGCTTGTTGCCGGAGACGCTCAGGACCGGGGGCCCGTCACCGGAGTCCGGGGGGTCGGTCGGGTCGGTGGGCGTCGGGGTGGGTTCCGTGTCGACGTTGCAGGTCGTGCCGTTCAGCCTGAACGACGTCGGTGCGGCGTTGTTCCCCGACCAGGAGGCGAGGAACCCGGCGCTGACGCTCGCGCCGGTGGCCAGTGAGCCGTTCCAGTTCTCGTTGGCCGCGGTGACCGTCGTACCGGACTGGGACCACTTGGCGTTCCAGCCCTGGCTGACCTTCTGGCCGCCCGCGAAGTCGAAGGTGAGACTCCAACTGCTCACTGCTGCCATGTTGTTGGTGATGGTCACCGCGCCCTGGAAGCCGGTGTCCCACTGGCTGGTGACGGAGTACTCCACCGTGCAGGCGGGCGTGGCTCCCTGGGCCGTGACGACGGGTGCGACCGCGGTGCCCAGGAGGGCGAGCGCGGCGGCACCGGCGAGTAAAAGACCTGAACGCGGGGGGTGTCGCATGAGCGACTCCTTGCAGCTCGGGCGCGTCGTGACGGACGCGTCGACTGATGGAACCGCTCCCACTGGTGTTGGCGAAGGTAGCGCCAAGTGACGGTAAAGAACAGGGGAGTTACTTGACTTTTCCTCAACCGCGTCCATCGAATCTTTTCGACTCTTCAAGCACCTTGACCCCCCTCACCCTCGTCCTCACTATGGGAGCGCTCCCACTGGTTCAAGCCTTGACTTCTCCGAGCCGCAAGGAGGAACCAGCACATGCCCCCCAGAAACAGACGCCGCACTGCCCGGCGGTTATGGACCGCCGCAGTGGCGGCCCTCGCGGTCCCCTTGTCGATGCTGGCGGCGAACCCAACTCCCGCACACGCGGCGGCGGTTCAGTGCAGCGTGGACTACCGGACCAACGACTGGGGCTCCGGCTTCACCGCGGACCTGACCCTCACCAACCGCGGCACGGACGCCATCGACGGCTGGACCCTGACGTACGCGTATGCCGGCAACCAGAAGCTGACCAACGGCTGGAACGGCACATGGTCCCAGTCCGGCTCGACGGTCACCGTGCAGAGCGCCTCGTACAACGCACGGATCGCCGCGGGCGCGGCCGTGTCGACGGGTGCCCAGTTCACCTACAGCGGCAGCAATGCGGCGCCCACCTCGTTCGCCGTCAACGGCACCACCTGTGCGGGTGCGCACCAGCCGCCCATCACGGTGCTGACCAGCCCGGCGCCGGGTGCGGTCTACTCGCAGGGCGACGCCGTGCCCCTCGCAGCCACCGCCGCCGCGGCCGACGACGCGACGATCACGAAGGTCGAGTTCTACGACGACACGACACTGCTCGGCACCGACACCAGCGCGCCGTACTCGTTCTCGGCCACTGGGTTGACCGTGGGCAGTCATTCGTTGGTGGCCAAGGCGTACGACAGCGTCTCGGATGAGCTTAGGTTTTCCTGGATGAGGCTGGGTTTTCGGCCTCCGAGGAAAGTGGTCTCGGCTGCCTGCGTTGTCCCGTGACCCCGTTTCGGGTGGTGGGGGTGGCGTGGGCGTGCAGGTGGAATCCTGCGCCGAGTCGGGCCCCGCGTGGCTGGTGCCGTGTGGGGTTGCTCATCGTGTGCGGTGCCTGCCGCCCCGGACGCCGCCGGCTGCGGCGCGGGAGAGACTGGGGCGGCCGCCCCGCCGGACGCTGGCCACCCGGCCCCGTGGCCGCTCGCGCGGTGGCCGGGGGTGCGGGGGGGCGGGGGACCCCGCGTCGCCTGTTGGGGGCGGGGCGGTTTCTCGTCGGCCCGCTCTTCGTCCGGTCCACAGCAAGAGTCTGCGCGCCGGACGGAGAGGGAGCCTGGTGGGGGGTGTGCTGGACCGGTTGGTCCAGCTCCTGAACCGTCCGGCGCAGCGTGTAGCTGCCGTCGGTCCGGTTCAGGACGGTCAGATGTTGGTGCTGGAGGCCGCGGGCGCCGATGCGCTGCCATGCCGCGACTCTGTCCGCGCTGTAGCCGCACGCCTGATGGGGCAGGTGGCCCATTTCCAGCCCGGTGTCTTTGCGGTCGGGGCGCGTGGTGGCGGAAGGGGGCCAGGCAGCGGGGGCAGTGTTTGGAGGTGCCGCGGGCGGGGACGATGACCACCGCGATGCCGTACCGGGCGGCCTGGTGGACGGTGTCGGTGACGATCTGCCCGCGCACGCTGGAGGAGAGGCGGGTGTTGAGGGTGCGGCCCTTGCCGCGCGCCTCCATGTCGCGGAGGTCTTCCAGGTAGATCACCGTGGCGTCGGCGGTGCGGGCGTGGTCGACCATGAACCGGGCCGCCGCCTGCGCTGTCGCACGGCCCAGGCGCTCCCGGCGGCGGCTGATCCGCCGGTGCTCCTGGCGGAGCACGCCGAGCTTGGCCACCGTCAGGGGATCGGGGCGGGTTCCGGCGGCATGGTGTGCGTCGATCAGCCGTTCCAGGTGGGCCGTCTTGGCCCACAGCTGCTCGGCGTGGACGCGCAGCCGGTCGGCCTTGGCCAGGATTCCGTTCATACGGAGGAAGACCGGGTGGGCGTCGGTGAGCACGGTCGGTTGGAGGCCGCCGGACAAGGTGAGGGTGCCGCCGGTGAGCAGGGTGTTCAGCCCGTAGTCGAAGGCCACGGCCCGGGCGTGCCCGTCCCGCTTCGTCCTCGGGGCGGGGTGAGTGTGGGCGAGGTCCAGACGGACCTTCCCGTCGCGCAGTCGCACAGTGGGCGCGTGCAGCGCCGCCGAGGCGTCGATGGTGGGCGGGAGGCAAAAGCGCATCAGGACCGGGTGCCAGTCGGCCCGGGTGCGCGGGTCAGGGCGCATCGGCAGCCGCACCGTCAGCACCGCGTACCGGACCGGGTCCTGCGCGCAGCGTTCCAGGGTGGACAGCTGCTTGTCGGCGGCGGCCAGGACCACGTGGCGCCCCGCCCCGGGAGCCTGCTCCAGCTCGCACACACCGTCCGGCATCCGGTGCCGGGCAGCAGCGAAGCGCATGACCTGGCGGGTCCGTCCGCGCAGGATCGAGGCGGGCAGCCCGGCCCCGTCCGGGCACGCCGCCCGCAGCGCGTCCCACTCCGCCTCGGTGCGCCGCATCGGATCAGGGTTGTTCACCGGCCAGGTGGCCAGCACTGCGTCGACGATCCCGGACCGCCAGTGGGCGGAGCGCAGCACGCGCCCGGCCTGCTCCTCGGCAATCCTGCGCACCCGGTCCGGCACATACACACCCTCCGGCACGGTCGCCCTCCAGCCCAGGGTACGCAGCGCCATCCACGCGTTCGACGGCAGCTTCTCCCCCGACGGGGCACGGCCGGAGGCCAGCCGGCCCAGATCGCACCGGCTCCAGTGCGCGGCGATCACCCCGGCGGCCAGCAATTCCACCAGATCCGTGAGCCAGCCCACCCGCTCGGCCAGCGCCCCCGCGCCGAGTACCTCACCGGTGACCATGTCCAGGCCGCGGAAGGCCGACGCGGTGACGCAGGCCACCCGCTCCGTCTCCCCGTCCCCCAACGCGATCTTCCTGCCGCACCCCGCCCACCTCCCCACGCTCGCGCCCCACAGACCGTACGTCCGATGATCGGACTGACGTGCCCAACGAGCCCGCCGCGAGAAGGTCACGCAGCACCCGAGAGACACAGAACGATCACAGGAACACCCAGGAAAACCAGACCAATCAACGCACCGTGCGAGACCCTGGGCGCATCGGCATCGTCCACACCGGTCGGCATCACGGTCGCCTCGGGACCGGCCGTGGTGGCCACGCCCACCCAACTGCCCGTACGGCAGGGCAGATCGGCCACGTACGACGTGAAGCTGTCGACCCGGCCGTCGTCCGACGTGACCGTGACGACCGCCGGCACCGGCGGCAACACGGGCCTGTCCGTGACTGGCGGCGCCTGAACCGGTGGGGGCGGGCCGGCCGGGGCACGCCCCCACCCTTGTTCACGGTGTGGAGACCGTGGGCCGCGGGGCCGTCGCCATGCCGTTGCCGATGAAGAAGCTCGGGTGCGGGGGCTGGTTGTAGGCGGTGTTCTGCCAGGCCAGGGCCACGCGGTACTGCGTGTCGTGGAGCAGGGTCGTGATCCTGGTGTTCGTCTCGTGCGGCGTCGAGTAGATCCTGAGCGCCCGGTTGTCGCTGGTGCGCCAGACGACCTCCTCACGCCAGTCGCCCAGGATGTCCCCGGAGATCGCCGGGGTGGACTTGCTG
This sequence comes from Streptomyces sp. F001, assembly GCF_004187715.1. GTDB lineage: Bacteria > Actinomycetota > Actinomycetes > Streptomycetales > Streptomycetaceae > Streptomyces > Streptomyces flavusporus. Next base: position 201,672 of record NZ_QZWF01000006.1, read on the forward strand.
CCGTTGTTCGACGAGACACCCGACCCCGTCAGCAGGCGGGTGTCGGAGGACGTGCCGTACTTGTCGATGCGGGTACCGTCGAGGAGTTCGCGGACCGGGTCGCCGTCCCACCAGTTGACGAAGTTGATGCTGGACGGCTCGCGGCCCAGCGAGCCGCCGGTCGCCGAGCGCAGGGTGGTGTCCGAGGCCGACCAGGACTCGGCGCCCGCGGAACCGGCGTGGATGTCGGCGGAGACACCGCGCCCGTTGTCCGCGCCGGACGCCGTCTGCCACAGGATCTGGCCGGTGCGGGCGTCGGCCATCCAGGAGCCGGGCTTGGAGGAGTCCTCGGACACCTTGAAGTACTCCAGGCCCGATCGCGCCGGGTTGAGGTCGCCGACGTGGCCCGCGTCGCCGTGGCCGAGCTTTGTCGTCCACAGGCCCCAGCCGTTGTCGTCGACGGTCATCGCGCCGTAGACGATCTCGTCCTTGCCGTCGGCGTCCACGTCGGCGACGGACAGGCTGTGGTTGCCCTGGCCGTCGTAGCCCTTGCCCGCGTTGGTGGAGGCGTTGGTGTCGAAGGTCCAGCGGCGCGTGAAGGCTCCGCCCCGCCAGTCCCAGGCGGCGATCACCGTGCGCGTGTAGTAGCCGCGCGCCATGATCAGCGAGGGGCGGGCGCCGTCCAGGTAGGCCGTGCCGGCGAGGAAGCGGTCGACGCGGTTGCCGTAGGAGTCGCCCCACGACGAGACCGTGCCGCGGGCCGGGACGTAGTCGACGGACTGCATGGCCGCGCCGGTCCGGCCGTTGAACATGGTCAGGTACTCCGGCCCGGACAGGACGTAGCCGGAGGAGTTGCGGTGGTCGGCCGACGAACTGCCGATGACCTTGTCCGTCCCGTCGACCGTGCCGTCGGAGGTCTTCATGGCGACCTCGGCCTTGCCGTCGCCGTCGTAGTCGTACGCCTGGAACTGCGTGTAGTGCGCGCCCGAGCGGATGTTGCGGCCCAGGTCGATGCGCCACAGCCGGGTGCCGTCGAGCTTGATGCCGTCGACGACGGTGTTGCCGGTGTAGCCGGACTGGGAGTTGTCCTTGGCGTTGGTGGGCTGCCACTTGAGGACGAAGTCGAGGGCGCCGTCACCGTCGAGGTCGGCGACGGAGGCGTCGTTGGCCTCGTAGGTGTAGGCGACGCCGTCGGGGGTGGTGCCGCCGGCCGGCGGGGAGAGCGGGACGTCCTTGTAGCCGCTGCGGAACTGGATGGCGTGGACGGAGTCGCCCTGCTCGACGCCGTTCACGACCGCGCGGACGGTGTAGTCGGCGTGGGACGGGGCGCCGGAGTGGAAGAAGCTGGTGGAGCCGGTGATCGGCGACGAGTTGACCTTGGTACCGGCCCGGTACACGTTGAAGGAGACGTTGTCGGCGTCGGTGCCGAGCCAGCGCCAGCTGACCAGGTTGCCGCTGCCGGTGTGGACGCTGACCACACCCCGGTCGAGCTTCTCCACCTGGCGGGCGGTGGCCGCCTCGGCGGAGTCCGGGTCGAGGACGATCACTCCGGCGCCGGCCAGGGTGGCCGTGGCGGCCGCGGCTGCGAGGACGGCGTTACGGCGTCTGCGGTGCTTGTGCGGGTGCTTCACGGGGACGAACCTCCCGGGAGGACGGACGGGTTCCGTCACTCAGTCGCCGCCGGGGGCCGAGGGGTTGCCGTACGTCCCGGCTTTCCGGGTGATTCACGCGGCCGGCGGTTTGCGGAACGCCCGGAGGGTGAACCAGGGGTCGGGGCGCGGCCGGTCCTGGTCGGGCAGGGCGGCCAGGCGGGCGGCGAAGCCGTCGGCGAGCGGGTGGCCCGGCGGCAGCGTGACGAACCAGCCGCGGCGCAGGTCCGCGATGGTTCGGCGCGGGCTGCGGCCCTGACCGCGGCCCGGGAAACGGATCTGCCCGGCGGGATGCAGGCCGTGTTCGACGGCGTACGACTCGACGGCCGGCGCCTCGTCGACAGCGCGGCGGCGGGGCCGGGAGGCGAGGACGGCATCGATGTCACTGCCCACGTTGTGCGAGGCGGCCTTGTCGACCGTCGTGACATACACACCGCCGGGCCGCAGCACCCGTGCGCACTCCGCGACGACGGTCCCGACGTCCGCCGGGCGCGGCAGCAGGTGGAGCAGCCACACGCTGCTCACGGCGTCGAACTCCCCGTCCCGGAAGGGCAGTCGGCAGCTGTCGGCGAGGACGACGGCGCCGGGCAGGCGGGCGGCTGCCTGCCGGGCCATCGCGTAGGTGAGGTCGACGCCGGTCACCCGCATCCCGTCCCGGCCGGCCACGAGCCGCCGCGTCACGATGCCGGTGCCGCAGGCGACGTCGAGCAGGCTGCGCGCATCCTGCGGTACCAGCCTCAGCACGCCCTGAGCCGCGGCCGCCGCCCGGGGCTCGCCGCCGCGGGCGGCGTCGTACCGTTCCGCCTCCTCGCTGTAGTCCAGCACCGCGGGCTCAGCTCGCGCCGTGCGCCGGGGCCAGGTCCGCCACGCGCCGGGCGAGCCGGAAGTCCAGCTCGGTCACCTTGCCGCCCACGCTGTGCGTGTTCACGGAGACCGACACGGTGTGGTAGCCGAGGGTGAGGTCGGAGTGGTGGTCCAGCTCCTCCTGGACCTGGGCGATGTGCACGACCATGGCCGTCGCGGCGAAGTGCGAGCCGAGCCGGTAGGAGCGGGTGAGGCGGTCACCGTCGGCTGACCAGCCCGGCAGCTCGGCGATACGGTCCTCGATCTCCTGCTGCGACAGCGGTTCGACGGGCATGAGGTCGCTCCCTTTCCTCGGGGTCGCGTGCGGTGTCGCGTACCTGTTCAGCGTGCCACAGGCGGACGGCAGCGGCCCTGGTCAGAAGGGGTCGCCGGGGTCGGAAGGGGCGCATTCGGCCGCCAGGTCGTCCGCCAGCGCGGCGATCCGCTCCCGCCCCTCGACCCACGTGTGCGGCAGCCCGACGTCGCCGTGCCGGGCGCCGAGGACGTTGCCGCGCACCCGGGAGCGGTAGACCGCCTGGGCCTCCAGAGGCGACTTCCACGGCTCGTTCATGCGGTCCTCCTCGACTACGGTCGTCGGCATGACCATTCTCCCGTCCGCGCACACCACGCCCGCCGCTGCCCCCGCCGGTCAGGGTGTCGGTGCGCTGCTGCGGGCCTGGCGCGAGCAGCGGCGGGTCAGCCAGCTGGAGCTGGCGCTGCAGGCCGGCTCCTCCGCCCGCCACATCAGCTTCATCGAGACGGGCCGCTCCCGGCCCAGCGAGGAGATGGTGCTGCGGCTGGCCGAGCACCTGGAGGTCCCGGTGCGGGAGCGCAACGCCCTGCTGCTGGCGGCCGGTTACGCCCCGCGCTACCCGCACACGCCCCTGGACGACCCGGCGCTCGCCGCCCTGCGTGAGGGCATGGAGCGGCTGATCCAGGGCTACGAGCCGTATCCGGCGCTGGTGGTGGACGCCACGTACAACGTGGTGGCCGCCAACCGGGGCATCACCATGCTGCTGGACGGCATCCCCGAGGCCCTGCTGACGCAGCCGCTGAACGCGATGCGGCTGACGCTGCACCCCGAGGGACTGGCGCCGCGCATCCGCAACTTCCGTGAGTGGCGCGGCCATCTGCTCGTCCAGATGGAGCGGCAGATCGCCCTGCAGCGCTCCGCACCGCTGCGGGAGCTGTACGAGGAGGTGGCCGCGTATCCGGTGCCCGAGTCGGCGACGGGCGCCGAACCGGCCGAGCCGGTCCCGTACTTCGCGCTGCCGATGCAGATCGAGCACGCGGGCCGGACGCTGTCCTTCATCTCGTCGATCTCCACGTTCAACACGCCCCTGGACGTGACCGTCGCCGAGCTGGCCATCGAGACGCTGCTCCCGGCCGACCCGGCGACGGTCAAGTACCTTCAGTCACTGTTCTCCTGACGCGCCCTCAGCGCGAGGTGCTGCAGCGCTGCGAACCCTGCCACGGTGAGCGCCTGGAGCACCGTCCAGACCGCGCCCGCCGTGCTCGGCGTGAGCCAGAGGGCCAGGGCGAGGAAACTCAGCACCGTCCAGGCCAGGTTGGTCTCGATCACCGCCCGCACGGGGAGCGCCGGCGGCCGCTGCCGGGCGGCGAGCAGTCCGACGGCGGCTGCGTACGCCGTGAGGAACACGCCGAGGACCAGCAGGAGTCCGGAGGCGACGCCGAGGAAGTCGCCGAGCGGACCGGACGCGACGAGGTAGGCGACGCCGTTCGCCCCGGTGACCACCGCGTCCAGGGCAAGGAAGCGACGCAGCACGGTCTGCGGCTCGGTGGTGCGGGCGAGAGCGGCAAGCTGGGTTGCGGACATGGCGGAATCACCCTCCGTCGAGGTCGAGTTGCACCTGGGGCCCGGGTTCCGGACCGGAGTGCGCCGGCCCGGAACCCGGTACGACCACAATGGCGCGCGGGGAGGGACCGGTCGATTACTCCCGAGGTAATGACGGGCGGCGGTGCCTGCCGCACCGCCGCCCCTGTCAGACCGGAAGCGGAACATGGCAGACTGCACGCAGACTTTCGGCGCGTAGGGGAGGCGTGGCGTGAGTGAGCGGCGGCCCGCGCCCACCGTCGGCCAGGTGGTGCTCGGAAGACGGCTGCAGGAGCTCCGGGAGGCAGCCGGCCTCAAGCGCGAGGAGGCCGCCCGTGTGCTGCGCGTGGCCCCGGCGACCGTACGGCGCATGGAGATGGCCGAGGTCGCGCTCAGGATCGCTTATCTGCAGATCCTGCTGCCCGCCTACGGTGTCCCCGAGGACGAGGTGGCCGCGTTCGTCGCGCTGGCCGAGGAGGCGAACCGGCCGGGCTGGTGGCAGCGGTTCCATGATGTGCTGCCGGACTGGTTCAGCCTGTTCGTCAGCCTGGAGGGCGCCGCCGGGATGATCCGCTCCTACGAGCCGCACTTCGTGTCCGGGCTGCTGCAGACCGAGGACTACGCACGTGCCGTGCTGGAAGCAGGGACGATCGGGCAGGCGGGCGGACCGCAGACGATCGAACGGCATGTGTCGCTGCGGATGGCCCGGCAGGAGCTGCTGTGCCGCGCAAACCCGCCGCACCTGTGGGTGATCATGGACGAAACGGTCCTGCGGCGACCGGTGAGCACACGCCCCGAGGTCATGCGCGCCCAGCTGGACCGGCTGCTGGAGGCCGCCGAGAGCGACCGGGTCACCCTGCAGGTCGCGGAGTTCGGCAAGGGCCCGCATCCGGGGACGTACGCGCCCTTCTCGCTGTTCCGCTTCACCGAGCCGGAACTGCCGGACCTGGTGTTCACCGAGTACCTCACCGGCGCGCTCTACCTCGACTCCCGCAGTGAGGTCTCCGCGCATCTGGAGGTGCTGGACCACATGACGGCGCACGCCGCGTCGGCACAGCGCACCAAGAAGATCCTCCAGGAGTGCCGCGGGGACTTCTAGCGCCCCCGGCACCTGTCCCGTACCGAAGACTCTGCCCCGGACCGAAACCCGAGGAGACCACACCGCATGACCGGATCCGACGCCGCGCCCACCCGCATCGACACCAGCCGGCCGCATCCGGCCCGGGTGTACGACTGGTGGCTGGGCGGCAAGGACAACTACCCGGTGGACGAGGAGCTGGCCCGGAAGATCCTCGCCGCGGACGAGACGGTGCTGCGCGGGGCGCGCGCCAACCGGCGTTTCATGCACCGGGCGGTGCGCACCGCCGCCGAGGCCGGGATCCGTCAGTTCCTGGACATCGGCACCGGCATCCCCACCGAGCCGAACCTGCACCAGGTGGCCCAGGGCGTCGCGCCGGAGTCCCGGATCGTGTACGCCGACAACGACCCGATCGTGCTGCGGCACGCTCAGGCGCTGCTGCACGGCTCCGCCGAGGGCGCCACGCGCTATGTGCACGCCGACGTCCGCGACCTGGACGGCGTGCTGCGGCTGGCGGGCGAGACGCTGGACTTCGACCGGCCGGTCGCGCTGTCGCTGGTCGCGCTCACCCACTACCTGAGCGACGACGCCGACGGTGACGACGTGTACGGGCTGCTCGCGCAGTACGTCGCCGCCCTCGCCCCCGGCAGCCACCTGATCCTGTCCCAGGTCACCCCGGACCTCAGCCCGGAGGCCATCGGGAAGGCGGCCGACCATTTCCGGCGCAGCGGCACCCCGTTCTTCCCCCGGTCGCTCGCGGAGTTCGCCCGCTTCTTCGACGGGCTGGAACTGCTCGGCCCCGGAGTCATTCCCGTCCACGGGTGGCGCCCGGAGGCGGAGGACGTGGCCTCCCAGGCCGAGGGCATCGTGCCGGTGTACGCGGGCGTCGCCCGCAAGCCCTGACGGTGCGGGGCCTCAGGCCGCTGGGCCCTTGGAGTCCTTCTCGTCGTCCACGATCTCCGCGTCGACCACTCCTTCCTCGTCCTGGGGCTCCTGGGGCGTGGTGTGCGGCTCGCTCGGCTCCGTCGGGGTCTGCTGGGCCTGCGCGTACATGGCCTGGCCCATCTTCTGGCTCACGGTGGCGAGTTTCTCGACGCCGGTGCGCAGCTCGTTCGTCTCGGCGTTGCGCTCGAGCAGCTGCTTGAGCTCGGTGACGGCCGACTCCACCTCCGACCTGGTGTCGGCCGGCACCCGTTCCTCGTTCTCGCGGAGGAACTTCTCGGTCTGGTAGACGAGCTGCTCGGCCTGGTTGCGGGTCTCGGCGGCCTCCCGGCGCCTGCGGTCCTCCTCGGCGTACTGTTCGGCCTCCCGCATCATGCGGTCGATGTCGTCCTTGGGCAGCGCCGAGCCGCCGGTGACGGTCATCTTCTGCTCGCGGCCGGTCGCCAGGTCCTTCGCGGAGACATGCATGATCCCGTTGGCGTCGATGTCGAAGGCGACCTCGATCTGCGGGACGCCGCGCGGGGCGGGCGGCAGGCCGGTGAGGTCGAAGGTGCCGAGCTTCTTGTTGTACGCGGCGATCTCGCGTTCGCCCTGGTAGACCTGGATGCCGACCGAGGGCTGGTTGTCGGTGGCGGTGGTGAAGATCTCCGAACGCCGGGTCGGGATCGTGGTGTTGCGCTCGATCAGCTTCGTCATGATGCCGCCCTTGGTCTCGATGCCCAGGGACAGCGGGGTGACGTCGAGGAGCAGCACGTCCTTGACGTCGCCGCGGAGGACGCCGGCCTGGAGGGTGGCGCCGATGGCCACGACCTCGTCGGGGTTGACGCCCTTGTGCGGGTCCTTGCCGGTGAGCTGCTTGACCAGCTCGGTGACGGCGGGCATGCGGGTGGAGCCGCCGACCAGGATGACGTGGTCGACCGCGGCGAGCTTGATGCCGGCGTCCTTGACCGCCTGGTGGAAGGGGGTCTTGCAGCGGTCGAGGAGGTCGGCGGTGAGTTCCTGGAACTGGGCCCGGGTGAGCTTCTCCTCCAGGTGGAGCGGGCCCTCCGCGGAGGCGGTGATGTACGGCAGGTTGATCGACGTCTCCGAGGAGCTGGACAGTTCGATCTTGGCCTTCTCGGCGCCCTCGCGGAGCCGCTGGAGGGCCATCTTGTCGTTGGACAGGTCGATGCCGTACTGCCCCTTGAAGCGTTTGACGAGGTGTTCGACGATCCGCTGGTCCCAGTCGTCGCCGCCGAGGTGGGTGTCGCCGTTGGTGGCCTTGACCTCGATCACGCCGTCGCCGATCTCCAGCAGGGAGACGTCGAAGGTGCCGCCACCGAGGTCGAAGACGAGGACGGTCTGCTCCTCGCCGCGGTCGAGGCCGTAGGCGAGGGCGGCGGCGGTCGGCTCGTTGATGATCCGCAGCACCTTCAGGCCCGCGATCTCCCCGGCCTCCTTGGTCGCCTGCCGCTGGGCGTCGTCGAAGTAGGCGGGCACGGTGATCACCGCGTCGGTGACGTCCTCGCCGAGATAGGCCTCGGCGTCCCGCTTCAGCTTCTGCAGGACTCGCGCCGACAGCTCCTGGGCGCGGTAGCGGGTGCCGTCCACGGAGCCCTGTTCCGGGAACCGCCAGTTCGCATCGCCCATGTGGCGCTTGACGGAGCGCGCGGTGCGCTCGACGTTCGTCACGGCCTGCCGTTTGGCGACCTCGCCCACGAGCACCTCGCCGTTCTTGGCGAAGGCCACGACCGACGGTGTGGTCCTGGCCCCTTCCGCATTGGCGACGACGGTGGGTTCGCCGCCCTCCAGGACGGCCACCACCGAGTTCGTGGTTCCGAGATCGATACCGACCGCGCGTGCCATCGCTGTCCCCTTCCGCCAGGGAGCCTCTCGATGTCCAGCACAAAACTTGAGTGGGCTCTTGTCAATGGGGCCTGTTGGTCATTCAGGCACATACCCGGGCAGGGGCCGGTCAGTCGGCGCGGGGCTTCCCGGCCGGTGCAACCGGCTTAGGGCCTGTCCGGCGGATCATGCCGGAATCGCGGGGCCTGGCACGCCCATCTGCGGCGTTGTCGTCGGTCGCCGACGCTCCGCGTCGACTCCCTCCTCCGCCTTGCAGCTGGACGCACCAGACCCCGCTCACCGGCGCCGATCAGTCACCGTCCCTTGGAGCCGGCCTGATCCGCCGAACAGGCCCTAGCGGCGCGCGCCCCGTCGCGCAGGGCCACGGCGCGCCGCGGCCGGTCGGTGATCAGTACGTCCACCCGCTCATCGGTCAGGAAGGTCCGCAGTCCGGCGTCGTCGTTGACCGTCCAGACCATGCTGAACAGACGGTGCCGGGCAGCCTCGCGCAGCACGTTGGCGCGGGCCAGCCGCTGGTGCACGGCGACCCCGTCCGCTCCGCAGGCCCGCACCCGCCGCAGGGGGAACAGTTCGCTCGCCCGGGTCGCCGCCAGCCGCCCCGCGGCCACCTCCTTGCGGCCGCGCCCCAGCGACAGGGCCGTCCGCACCCGGGGGAACGCGTGCTTGATCGCGGCGATGGAACGGTCCTCCAGCGTGGTGGCCACGAACCCGTCCGTGCCGAGCAGGGCGATCGCCCGGTCGATCAGCTCGCGCTCGTGGCCGGTCTCCTTCAGGTCCAGGTGCCCGACGAGCCGGCCGGCGATCAGCTCCATGACGTCGTCCACGACGGGCACGGGGTAGCCGGCGCGTTCGCTCAGCTCGGCGTGGGTGATCAGGGACAGCGGCGGCCCGCCTTGCCGCACGCGGGAATCGTGGTGGACGACGAAGACACCGTCGGCGGTGCGCCGGATGTCGAACTCGACGTACTCCGCGCCCGACCGCAGCGCGTCCTCGTACGCCTCCCAGGTGGCGGCGCCGAACTGTTCGGAGCCGCCCCGGTGGGCCGAGACGGCGGGGCGTGGCGTCATGGGTCAACTCCCGGACGACGAGCGGGGCGCGGGCCGCCCCCTGAGGGACGGCCCGTGCCGGAAGTGCGGCTCAGGCGAGCTTCGCGGTGAGCGTGATGGTGGTGCCCGTCAGGGCCTGGCTGACCGGGCAGTTGGCCTTGGCGTCCTCGGCGGCGGCGACGAACGCGTCGTTGTCCAGGCCGGGGACCGTTCCCTCGACGGTGAGGTGGATACCGGTGATGCCCTCACCGGGCTGGAAGGTCACGTCGGCCGAGGTGACGAGCTTGGTGGGCGGGGTCCCGGCGCCGGTCAGGCCGTGCGACAGGGCCATGGAGAAGCAGCTGGAGTGAGCGGCGGCGATCAGCTCCTCGGGGCTGGTCTTGCCGTTCGCCTGCTCGGCGCGCGACGGCCACGACACCGGCTGCTGGCCGATGCCGGAGGAGTCGAAGGTGACGACGCCGTTGCCCTCGAGCAGGTTGCCTTCCCAGACGGTGTGTGCGGAGCGCGTGGTTGCCACGGTTCTTCCTTTCACATGCTTGTGATGCGACCCCGTCTGCGGGGTTCTCGGGCACATCCGATCACATTCCGGCTCACCGTACGCGGAACACAGGCCCGCGGGGAGTGAACGGCAGGCGGGCGCCCTGGGGAACGAGGTAGGCGTGCTCGCGGCGTACCCGCAGCACATCGCACCAGCCGTCCGTGATCACCAGGACCGGCGCGGCCGGCGGGAAGTCGTCCGCGCGGTGCAGCAGATCGATCCCGGGCTGCAGGACCGTACCGCCGCGGCCGTGCACCCGCACCTTCCCCGCGATGTCGGTGACCGGAAGGTAGCCCGCGTCGTGCGGGGCCGCGTCGCAGAACACGACGCGGGCGGCCGGCACGTCCCGGGCCTCGGCGTACGAGGCGATCGCGCCCAGCGCCTTGCCGAGCAGCGTGCGGTCCATCGAACCGGAGGTGTCCAGGACGACGCCGAAGGTGCAGCGGGCGATCTCCTCGGGCGGGAAGTACCGGCCGGCCCGGGGAATGTCCGGCGTGGACGCCTGGCGGCGCGAGGGACGGGCGTACGACCGTACGGGCTCGGGGCGGGGCACGAACTCGTCGAACCAGCGGGCCAGCTGCGCGTCCCAGGGCAGCGGCGGCTGGCTGAGCGCGCGGATCTCCTCGACCAGGCCGCCGGGCAGGAAGCCGCGCTCCTGCTGCTGGTGCAGGTCGAGGCCCTGGCTCAGGCCGCGGCGGTAGAACTCGTCCAGGTCCACGTAGTCGCGCGGGCTGCCGAGCGGTCCGCCGAGGATGTCGCCCACGCCCTTGCCGCGCAGGGTCGACAGCCGGCGCATCCGGCGCAGGTCGCCCGCGATCCGGTCGTACACCTCCTCCGCCGACAGGCCCTTCAGGTCCGGGTCGTGCAGCAGCCCCTCCGGCATGGTGCCGATCTGCATCTCGCACAGCCAGCCGTTGATGACGTAGTCGGCGGCGATGTTGAACAGGTACGGGTCGCGGGTGCCGCAGCGGTCGCCGTGCCGCAGGGCGGCGTGCAGCATCTCGTGGGCGAGGACGAACCGCCACTCCTCGTCCTCGAACTGCCTGAGCGGGTTGACGTAGATCTCGCCGGCCTCGGCGTTCACGGCGGCGATCGAGATGCCGTGGGCGCGGGCGAGTTCGGCGTCGGCGACCAGCTGGATGCCGGCGGCGATGCCGCCGAGCAGCGGATAGGAGGAGACGAACCAGCTCAGCGCCTTCTCCCAGGGGCGCTGCGGGGCGAGCTTGCCGTCCATGGTGTCGCGGCGGCCGCCCGCCAGGTCGAGGGCCGCGGACATGGTGCGGGTCAGGGCGTCCGCGAACGCGAGCTGCCAGTCCGGGGGCGGCGGCCCGAACCAGGTCCCCCAGTCGACGAGCAGCTGGTCGGCCTCCCCGCCCGCGGTGCCGCAGCGCTCGTACACGGCCGGGATGCCGGCACGCCGCCAGCGCGCGGCGAGCTGCTCCTCGTCCCCGTCGGGATAGGAGGCGGGCAGGTCCTCGGGCGTCCGGCCCACCGGGAAGGTGAGGAGGAAGCGGTTGACGACGGCACAGCGGGCGGCGAGGTCGTAGCGGTCGGGCTGCTCGCGCACTCCCCTCACCGCCGGGACATGGCCGAAGCCGAGGTGGATGACGGCGTGCGCGATCGCCCAGGCCCAGTCGCGGCCGTCGGCGAGCCGATCGGGGTGGGAGTGCAGGACGCCGTCGGAGTCGACGCGGATGAGACCGTCCTCGGGCGCCAGTGCGCAGTCCTCGCGCCGGCAGCTGTTGAAGTCGACGGCCTTCAGGGCGGGGTTGGCGAGGACCAGCCGCATGCCCTCCGCGAACGCCTCCCCCGCCACGTCCCGCTTCTTCTGCCCCTTCGCGCGGGTACGGCTCATCGTCGCGCCTCCACCAGCCGCGGCATGTCCCGGGCGGCCTCGATGAGGAACCAGGCGGGCAGGACGGGGTTGCCGTCGGCGTCGGAGGCGATGACGCCCTGGGCGATCTCGACGGATATCTCGGCGAGCTGCACGAGCAGGGACTTGGCGCGGTACGCGGTCTCCCGTCCGTTCGCCGACATGTGCTCCTTGCTCGCCGGGAGTTCCTTGACGAGACGCCCCCGGAACGACTCGGCGAGGTAGTACAGCAGGTCCCGGTCCTCCAGGCGGTGCGGCCAGCGCGCGTCGCCCTTGATGATCGCCTCGATGCCGTACCGGCTGCGCACGATCTTGGCGTAGCCGCAGAAGGCGGTCGCGTGCGCGGGCGTCAGCGTGCCGTGCGCGATGACCTTCAGGGTCTCTTCGTCGAGCCCCGCACCGAAGGAGTGCAGCGCGTCGGAGAGCATGTGCCAGGAGCGGGGCGTGGAGAACGGCTCCTCGGTCTTCGGCGGCTTGGACCACAGGTGGTCGGGCCGGTCGGTGAGGTGGTCCAGGATCCACGGGTGGATGCCGTTGTTCGCGGCCCAGGTCAGCCAGTCCTTCGCGGAGGCCTCCAGGTGCACATGGGTGAGGCGGTTGACGAGGGCGGAGGCGATCGGGCGGGCGAGCGCGTTGTCGGTGGCGCGGTTTCCGGCGCCGATGACGATGGACCCCTTCGGCAGTTCGTAGCTGCCGATCCGGCGGTCCAGGATCAGCGAGTAGAACGCCTTCTGCACATCCGGGGTCGCCGCGTTCAGCTCGTCCAGGAACAGGCAGTACGGCTCGTCGCGGGCGATCGCCTCCGGCGGGCAGAACACCGAGCGCCCTTCGCGGATCTGCGGCACGCCGATCAGGTCCTCCGGCGCGAGCTGCGTGCCGAGCAGGCTCACACACTCCAGGCCCAGGGACTCGGCGAACTCCCTGACCAGGGAGGACTTCCCGATACCGGGGGCGCCCCAGAGGAAGACCGGCCGCACGGTCGCAAGACCCAGGAGCAGTTCCGGTACACGGGCGGGAGTGACAGTGACGGCTGCCTGCAACGCAGGGGCTCCTTGAAGGTGTTGAAAGATGCGGAATGCGACCAGTGTGTGCGTACGCATCCGAAGACGCAGCCGATTTTCAGGCCGCCCGCTCCTCCGGCTCCGCCTCGATCGGCACCTGCGGGCCGGTCGTCTCGCGCAGCCAGCGGCGCAGGACGCGGTGGACGTGCTCGGCGCCGACGAGGTCCTCCCCGTCGTCGACGGGCGCGGAGAAGGCGTACGGCGACAGCAGGAACGGCTTGGCCTGGGCGCCGCCGAGGCCGCCGTGCGAGCCGATCTGCTCCTCGAAGGCGAGGACCTCGCCGTCGGCCGGGTCGTGGAAGGAGTTGACCATGATGTCGGCGGCGTGCGGGAAGGAGTGCGTCCGGCGGACGGCGTCGGCGGCGCCGGGTCCGAAGGGGGCGAGCGGCCCGGAGTGGTCGTCGTCCAGCTGGTCCACCGGGATCTCCGCGCCGTACGCCCCGAGCACGACCCCGCCGTGCTCCTCGCTGCGCACGAGCAGGAAGCCGATGCCGGGATGGTTGGCAAGGGTCGGCAGCAGCGCGGGGTGCCGGGCGTCGATCTCCTCCTTGGTCATCCGGTGGTGCACGTCCGGGAAGGAGACCAGGCCGAGGTTGCCGGAGGCCAGCACGATCGGCTCCGAGCCGCGTGCCGGGCGGCGCTGCTCGTGCTCCTCCTCCACGGGCCGGTGCAGCGCCGCCCGCACGGCCGCGCGCGCCTCCGCACCGCTGCGGGTGCGCCCCGCCCTGCGCGGCACGGGCAGCCCGCAGCCGGCCCGGACCAGGTCGCCGAGGGTGAGGCCGTAGCGGGAGCGGAAGGTCTCGCCGGGGCTCTGGCCGTGATCGGACAGGACGACGATCCGGTACGGCCGCGGCGCGTGCTCGGCGACCTTCTCGATCAGCGCGAGTGCCCGGTCCAGGCGGGCGAGCACCTTCTCGGCGTCCCGGCTCATCGGCCCGGAGTGGTGCGCCACCTCGTCGTACGCCACCAGGTCGGCGTAGACGGCGGTGCGGCCGGCGAGCATGTCGCCCATCACCGCGGCGACGACGACGTCCCGTTCGACGACGGTCGCGAAGGCACGGACGAACGGGTAGAGGCCGCCGCGGGCGACCCGGGGGCGGACCTTGCGCAGCCGGGCCCGGGTGGACTGGCCGATCTCGCGACCGACCTCGGCGATGAACGACAGGGCGGTGCGGACGGCGTTCGCCGGGTCGGAGAAGTAGGCGAAGTACCCCGCCCGGGAGCGGGTCTCCCGGCTGCGCCGCCGGGCGGCGATGGACAGCACGAGGGCCTGCTGATCGGCGCCGCCGCTGAAGAGATTGCCGCGGCTGGCGCCGTCGGCGGAGAGCAGTCCTCCGTCACCGGTGCGCTCGACCGCGCGGCGCTGGAGTTCTGCGGCGCTGGCCGGCCGGTTGCTGACCATCACCTCCTGGCGGTCCTTCTCGTACCAGCGGAACGCGGGGATGTCGAAGTTGCTGCCGTGCAGGATGCCGAGCTGGCTGGCGCCGGTCTGGCTGGACCAGTCGGTGCGCCACGGGGTGAGCCGGTGGCTGGGTTCGGTCTCGGCGGCGCCGCCCGAGCCGTTGCCGAGCCAGTGGGCGACGGTCGGCATCAGCCCCTTGTCGACGGCGCCCGTCAGCACGTCGTGGCCGACGCCGTCGAACTGCACGAAGACGGTGCCGGGGCTGACCGGGCCGGGCGGCAGGGCGTGTGGGCGGCGGTCGGAAAGGCGGTAGAGCCGGCGCCGGTAGGCGTCGTCGTCGCGCACGGCGAGGGCACCGCCGGTGGCGGAGGCGACGGCGGACATCGCGGCGGCCACCACGACCGCCGTCTCCGGGTCGACGGCGCCGCGCTCGGCGGGATCGAGGCGCAGCGCGACCAGCAGCAGCGCACCGTTGAGGAAGAACACCAGCAGGCCGAGGACGAGGGCGGGCACGAGCAGCAGCAGCCGCACCAGCAGCGGCCAGACCACCGCGGACAGCAGACCGAAGGCGCCGGCCGCCGACGCGGCGGTCACGGCGATGGTGGTGGCGCTGTCGCCGTCCGCGCTCTGCAGCTGGAAGTCGGGCAGGATCCCGGCGAGTACCAGCATCGTGACCGTGCTGACGGCCCACACCGCGACGCTCCGCCCGATCTGGCTGACGGCCCGCCGCCAACGCCCTCCACGCACGCCCCGCACACCTCACGTCCCGGCCCGCCGCCGGAGCGGGCCTGCGTCCAGACTGTCACAACACCTGGCGGACACCGTTCGTCCCCCAGGGCCGCACCATCCGTCAGCGCCCGTCGTACCCGGCCGTCGGCATCGACAGCCGCCGATGGACGCGGGCCTTCATCTGAGCGTCGTACGACGGTTCGGCGCGGCCCACCGTCTCGACCCGCACCCCGCGCCGCGCGCACTCCGCGGTGAACTCGTCGACGGACGACAGCGCGCTCTCCAGCACCCGGCGGCTGGGCGCCACGAACAGGTCGCATCCGGGCCGCACTCCGTCCCACAGGGCGCCGTGGTCGGGGCGCAGCCCCCGGACCAGCAGCTGCCGGGCCACGACGTACCCCCGCTCGGCGGCCCAGCGCGCGCACATGGCGTGCTGGCTGCGGGAGTCCACCAGGAAGGGGTCCGCGTCCAGCTCCTGCAGCGGCGTCAGACTGGCGATGGCCGTGACCCGCAGTTCTCCCATGGCGTCCCCCTCACCTCAGGGTTTCGCCGCAGACCCTACTCCTGCCCGTAGGCTTCGGGGAGTCGCGCGAAGGAGGCAAAGAGGTGCCGGTGGAGGTCACGTGGTGGGGTCACGCCACCTGCACGGTCGCGGACTCGGGCGTACGTGTGCTCACCGACCCTCTGTTCGCCCGCCGGCTCGCGCATCTGCGCCGCCGCCGCGGTGCGCTGCCCCCGCCGGACGCCTGGCGCACCGACGTGGCACTGGTCTCGCATCTGCACGCCGACCACCTGCACGTGCCGTCGCTGGCGCGGCTCGCGCCGGGCACGCGCCTGGTCGTGCCCCGGGGCGCACCCCGGTCCGTGCCGGGTCTGCGCCGGCTCGCCCATCTGCAGCTGACCGAGGTGGTCCCCGGGGACAAGACCCGGGTGGGCGGCCTCGTCGTACGGGCCGTGCCCGCGCAGCACGACGGACGGCGGCTGCCGCTGGGCCCGCACCGCTCCCCCGCCCTCGGCTACGTCATCGAGGGCGAGGCCCGGACCTACTTCGCCGGGGACACCGGGCTGTTCGAGGCGATGGCGAAGGAGGTCGGGCCGGTCGACGTGGCGCTGCTGCCGGTCGGCGGCTGGGGGCCGTACCTGGGGGACGGACATCTCGACGCGGGGCGGGCGGCCGAGGCGCTGGCCCGGCTGGCGCCGCGCAGTGCCGTGCCGGTGCACTACGGCACGTACTGGCCGATCGGCATGGACGCCGTACGCCCCCATGAGTTCCACGCGCCCGGCGACGACTTCGTGCGGTTCGCGGCCCAGCGTGCGCCGCAGGTCGCGGTGCACGCGCTCCGGCACGGCGAGAGCGTGCGCCTGGAGGTCGCGCGGTGAACTGGCTCGCGGCCTCCTCCACGGTGCCGCCGGAATCCACCCAGCAGGCGATCGGCTATCCGACGCTGTTCCTGCTGGTGCTGCTCGGTGCGCTGGTGCCGGTGGTGCCGACCGGGGCGCTGGTGAGTTCGGCGGCGGTGGTCGCCTTCCACCAGACGGCGCCGTTCTCGCTGGCGCTGGTGTTCGTGACGGCTTCGCTGGCCGCGTTCCTCGGTGATGCCACGCTGTACTGGCTGGGGCGGCGCGGCATGGGGTCGAGGAACGGCTCGCGCTGGCTGGAGGCGATCCGGGCGCGGGCGCCGGAGGAACGGCTGGCCCAGGCCCAGGAGAAGCTCGCCACGCACGGGGTGGCGGTGCTCGTGCTGTCCCGGCTGGTGCCGGCGGGCCGGCTGCCGGTGATGCTGGCCTGCCTGCTGGCGAAGTGGTCGATGCGGCGGTTCGCCCGCGGTAATCTGCCGGCCTGTCTGGCCTGGGCTGTGACGTATCAGCTGATCGGGATTCTCGGTGGGTCGTTGTTTCCGGAGCCGTGGGAGGGCGTGGTCGCGGCGGTGGCGCTGACGCTGGTCATCAGTGCGGTGCCGAGTGGCTGGCGCCGGCTGCGGAAGGCTGGCGCCTGAGCACTCGGGTGGCAATGCCGTACGGCGGCTGCGGGTCGTTCGTGGCTGGTCGCGCCCACGATGGGGGTCCCCCCGCTCGAGCGAAGCCGAGAGTGGGGGAGGAGCCGCATATCGACTCGGCCCCGCGCCCCTTACCGGCATGTCCTCGCGCCTCTCATTGGGCGCCGTCCAGCACCCCTGACCCACCAACCGGCAAGTCCCACAGGTCCTCCCGTGCCAGGCCCGCCTTCTCCCACGCCGCACGCACGCGCGTCAGCGGTTCCAGGACCGGTTCCGCCGACAGCACGAACGTGGCCCAGTGCATGGGGGCCATGCGCTGGGCTCCGAGGTCCTGTACCGCCCGTACCGCCTCCTCCGGGTCGCAGTGGACGTCGCTGAGCCACCAGCGGGGGTTGTACGCGCCGATCGGCATCAGGGCGAGGTCGATGCCCGGGTGGCGTCGGCCGATCCGGGTGAACCAGTGGCCGTAGCCGGTGTCGCCGGCGAAGTAGAGGCGGCGGCCGTCGGGGGCGGTCAGTACCCAGCCGCCCCACAGGCTGTGGCAGGCGTCCGTCAGGGTCCGCTTGGACCAGTGGTGGGCGGGCACGAAGTCGAAGCGGATGCCGTCCAGTTCGGCCGCCTCCCACCAGTCCAGCTCGGTGACGCAGGTGAACCGGCGGCGGTGGAACCAGCGGCCGAGCCCGGCCGGTGCGAACACGGGGGTGTCGCGTGGGAGCCGACGCAGGGTGGGGGCGTCCAGGTGGTCGTAGTGGTTGTGGCTGATGACGACCGCGTCGACGCGCGGCAGCTCGTCCCAGTCGACCCCGACGGGTGTGATACGGGCGGGAGTGCCGAGGATGCGGCGGGACCACACCGGGTCGGTCAGCACGGTGAGCCCGCCGATGCGCAGGACCCAACTGGCGTGTCCCGCCCAGGTGACGGCGACGGTGCGGGCGTCCACGCGGGGCAGCGGGGCGGGTTCGAAGGGCAGGCGGGGAATGTCGGCGAGGCCCTCGCGGCCGGGGCGTACGGCGCCTTCGCGGGCGAACCGGGCGAGGGCCTTGATGCCGGGCAGCGGGGCGGTCAGCCGGTCGTGGAAGGTCCGCGGCCAGACCCGCCGCTCGGCGAGCGGACGGGGTTCGGCGAGCGGCGGAACAGGGGGCGCGAAGGGTGATGTGGCCGCCGGATCGTCGGATTCCTGGGTGCTCGTGGTCGACTCGGACTGTGGCGTCATCGAGGAGGCTCCCGTCGCTGAGCGTCGTCGCGGAGATCGTCGAAGACCGACCTCAAGCCGATCAACGCACGTCGCACGTGTGGCAGTTCCAACGGCTCGGGTGAATCGAGGCATTCCGCGCGCTCGGCGTCCGTGCCGCCCAACAGCGGGCCGGTGGACAGCCGGACGCGCAGCGCGCCGAGCTCGTCGCCGAAGCGGTGGCCGCCCGGAGCGGGCATGCCGAGCCGGGCGGTGAGGAAGTCCTCCAGTTCCTGCGCGTCGCCCACACCGTGCGGGGCGAGCGCGGACCGCAACGGGCCCAGATCGACGTAGAGATGACGGCCCGCCTGCGGTGGCCGGGCGAGGGCGCCCGCCGCGACGACGGTGTGGTGCGCGGCCTGCGCCACGCGCGCGTGCAGGCGTACGACGGCGGCCGCCCGGGCGCTGACCGGCTCGGGCTCGCCCAGGGCGTACCCGGCCGCGGCGGCGACCGGGCCCGCGACCCGCGCGTCGAGTGCGGTCAGCACATCCAGTACGCGCGCGTGCAGCTCCTCCCCGGACTCGCCCGCGGGGAAGCGGGCGACGGCGGCGGGCCAGCCCGGCGGCAACAGCGCACCGGCCAGGTCACTGACGACAGTGACCCGGTCGGGCAGCATCTCGGCGGGACTGAACAGCACGGTGTCGTGCCGCGCGTGCAGCGTGTCGCGCCAGGTCTCGTCGCTGACCAGGTGCAGTCCCTCACCGGCCGCGGCCTCGAGGGTCTCGTGCAGCACCTCCGGCGGTGCCACCGTCGCCGTCGGGTCGTCGGCGACGGACAGCACCAGCAGCCGCGGATCGCCGCCCTCGGCGCGCACCCGGCGCACGGTCTCCAGCAGCGCGTAAGGATCGGGCACCCCGCCGCACTCGGCCGGCGTCGCCACGTGGAAGGCGGGTCTGCCCAGCAGGCGTGCGTACGGCGCCCACCACGCGGCGCAGGGCCGGGGCACCAGGACGTCGCCGCCGATCGCGGCGGTCAGCGCGAGCAGCAGGGCGGGTGCGCCGGGAGCGGCCACGGCATGTTCGGGGGCGACGGCCAGTCCACGCCGCTCCCAGTAGCCGCACGCCGCGTCCAGAAGGGCGGATCCGCCGCCGACCGGCTCGCTCCCGGCCCGGCCCGCGGCCGCGGCGAGCACGGCGGACAGCTCCGGCAGCACGGGCAGCCCGTCGTCGGGGAGGGGCGGCCCGTAGCGGACGGGTCCGTGGCCTTCCGGGTCCGTCCGCCGCATGCGTACCTCCCGTGCTGGTCGTCTCTCGCGCTCTGCGTACCCAGCCCGCCCTGGTCTCAGGCGTCCGCCGACGAGTCCCTGCGCCACAGTCGGTACACGGCCGCGCCGAGCGCCCCCGCGATCAGCAGGCCGCCGGTCACGAGCGCGGGCACGGACACGCCGAAGTCCCCTCCCTTGCCGGCCTTCACCCCGTGCTGGATCACCGGCGGCTTACAGGATTCGCGGGGCACGGTGCAGCGCGGGCCGATGCCGCCGTCCTCCGGACGGGCCACGATGAACGTCGTCTTGAACGGTTTGCCCTTCGCACCGGGCGCCGCCGGACAGGTGCCCTCGACGGTCCAGGAGGATTCCGTTCCGGCGGCGGGCGGGGGGCGGCGGGCGGGGGTGCCGAACCGGCAGGGGGCGGAGCAGCCGGATCGGCGGCGGGCGGCGCAGCCGAACCGGCGGGGGGCGGAGCAGCCGGATCGGCGGGGGGCGGCGCAGCCGGATCGGCGGGGGCGGCGCAGCCGGATCGGCGGGGGCGGAGCAGCCGAACCGGCGGCGGGCGGCGCAGCCGAACCGGCGGCGGGCGGAGCAGCCGAACCGGCAGGGGGCGGCGCAGCCGGATCGGCGGCGGGCGGCGCAGCCGATCCAGCGGGGGGCGGGAGGGCCGCGAGGCTCGCGGCGGGCGGGATGCGGGCGGTCCCCCGGTACGCGGGCCCGGACAGTGCGTTGCCGTTGCCGGGAACCAGGTTCAGCTTCAGGGTCCCCCCGGGGAACGCCTTGGACTTCGCCACCACAGTGGCGGGCGCCTTCCCTCCGAAGGGATCGCAGGACACGGAGACGGTGACGCTGCCGCCCGGTCGGCTGGCGGCGGGTCTGACCTCCGCAGCCGGATCCGCCGAGACGACGGGAACGGCACTGGCCAGCACAGCCCCGGCCAGAATGGCGACGGACAGGACACGGGCGCTGCTTGGGTGCATGGGACGGACTCCTTGGACCGATCGGACCGACGGCGACGGGGGCACGAGGGCCGCGCCCCACAGCCATCACAGCCCTCCCGTCAAAGGGGACGCGCGCGGCGGGACCCCATTGGCGGGACGTCAACGCTCGTGTGGGTGATCCGCCCCGGCCCGGCCGGCAAGCACCCGGCAGGTTTTCCACAGGGGCGGGGGGTGACTCGTAGGGATGCCGACAACCCTGCCGACAACCCCTTACGCGACTCACTTCCTACGTCCGGAAGGACGCCTCATATGAGCACGAAGGTCTCCGACCACGTCCTGCAGCGGCTGCGCGAGTGGGGTGTGGAGCACGTCTTCGGCTACCCCGGCGACGGGATCAACGGACTGCTCGCCGCCTGGGGCCGCGCCGACGACCGGCCGCGGTTCATCCAGTCCCGGCACGAGGAGATGTCCGCGTTCCAGGCGGTCGGCTACGCCAAGTTCGGCGGCCGTCTCGGAGTGTGCGCGGCGACCTCGGGGCCGGGCGCGATCCACCTGCTCAACGGTCTGTACGACGCCAAGCTGGACCATGTTCCGGTGCTGGCGATCGTCGGCCAGACGCACCGCAGCGCGATGGGCGGCTCGTATCAGCAGGAGGTGGACCTGCACGCGCTGTTCAAGGACGTCGCCTCCGACTTCCTGGAGACGGTGACGGTTCCGGAGCAGTTGCCGAACGTGCTGGACCGGGCCATCCGCACCGCGTACGCCCGGCGCTCCCCCACCGCGGTCATCATCCCCGGCGACGTGCAGGAGCTCGACTACTCGCCGCCCACCCACGAGTTCAAGATGGTGCCCTCCAGCCTGGACCGCAGCGCATGGACGGCGATTCCCTCGGAGGAGTCCCTGCGCCGGGCCGCGGACGTCCTCAACGCGGGTGACAAGGTCGCGATCCTGGTCGGCCAGGGCGCCGCGGGCGCGCAGGCGGAGGTGGAGCGGATCGCCGAGCTGCTCGGTGCGGGCGTCGCCAAGGCGCTGCTCGGCAAGGACGTGCTCAGCGACGAACTGCCGTACGTCACCGGCTCGATCGGCCTGCTGGGCACCCGTCCGTCGTACGAGCTGATGCGGGACTGCGACACGCTGCTGACCGTCGGCTCCTCGTTCCCGTACACCCAGTTCATGCCGGAGTTCGGCAAGGCACGCGGGGTGCAGATCGACATCGATCCGCACATGGTCGGGATGCGTTATCCGTACGAGGTGAATCTCGTCGGCGACGCCAGGGAGACCCTCCAGCGGCTGATCCCGCTGCTGGACGGCGAGCGCGGGCGCGAGTGGTTCGACACGGTGTGCGCGAACGTGACGCACTGGCGCGAGGTGATGGAGCGCCGGGCGGGGCTGTCGGCCGATCCGATCAACCCGGAGTACGTGGCCCGTGCCCTGGACCCGCTGCTGCCGGCCGACGCGATCATCACGTCCGACTCGGGGTCGGCCGCGAACTGGTACGCCCGGCATCTGACGATGCGGCCCGGCATGCGCTCCTCGCTCTCCGGGACGCTGGCGACGATGGGCTGCGGGGTGCCGTACGCGATCGGCGCGAAGTTCGCCCACCCGGACCGGCCCGCGATCGCGCTGGTCGGGGACGGGGCGATGCAGATGAACGGGCTCGCCGAGCTGATCACGGCGGCGAAGTACTGCGGCCGCTGGCAGGATCCGCGGCTGGTGGTCGGCGTCTGGAACAACCACGACCTGAACCAGGTGACGTGGGAGATGCGGGCCATGGAGGGCGCACCGTCCTTCCTGCCCTCGCAGGAGATCCCGGACGTGCAGTACGCCGCCTTCGCCCGCTCCCTGGGCCTGACCGGCGTGCGCGTGGAGAAGCCGGGGGACGTCGAGGCGGGCTGGCGGGCCGGTCTGGCGGCCGACGGTCCCGCGGTGATCGAGTTCCTCACGGACCCGGCGGTGCCGCCGATCCCGCCGCACGCGACATGGGAGCAGATGGAGGCGACGGCCGCGTCGATCCTGAAGGGCGACGCAGACCGCGGCTCCATGATCAAGCAGGGCTTCAAGGCGAAGGTGCAGGAGTTCCTGCCGGGCCGGCAGAAGAAGTAGGCGGTTGTGCGGCGCCGTGCCGGTGTCACCGCCCGCCCTCCGGGTACGCGGTGCGCACCCCCGAATATCTGGAGCACAACATGCAGCGAGGCAGTGACCGGCTGAGCGTCCACCGGGACGAGGAGATGAAGCACGAACTGCAGGGGCTGCTCAGGTCGGGCCACCCCACCCGCACGGAGGAGTGGAACGATCCCGAGCCCGTGGCCGAGGACGATCCCCGGATCGCGGGCGGACCGGCCATGCCGGGCTCCCTTGCGGAGATCCGGCTGGAGCTGGGCCGCATTCTGGGCCGCAGCGCGTTTCCCGCGGGACCGGGCGAGCTGATGAACGCCCTGCGCCGCCGGAACGCGCCCGACGCCCTGATCGAGCCGCTGCGGCGACTGCCCCGTTCGGCGCGTTACGGCAACGTCCAGGAGCTGGCGGAGGCCCTGACGCGCGGTGAGCGACGTTGAGGAGGCGTGATGATGGCCGATTTCGTGCGGGAGGTGATGACGCCGGGTGTGGTCGCCGTCCGTCCGGACGCCTCGGTGGTGGAGGCGGCGCAGCTGATGCGCGCCCAGGACATCGGCGATGTGGTGGTGGCCGACGGACAGCAGGTGGTCGGCATGCTCACCGACCGTGACATCACGGTGCGTGCCGTGGCCGAGGGTCTCGATCCGCTGACCGTGAGCGCACGGTCGGTGTGCACACCGCACCCGGTCATGGTGTCGCCGCAGGACCCGGTGTCGACGGCGGTCGCGCTGATGCGCGAGAAGGCCGTACGCAGGCTGCCGGTCGTCGAGAACGGCCTCCCCGTGGGGATGGTCAGCCTCGGGGACCTGGCGGTGACGCAGGACCCGGACAGCGCGCTCGCCGACATCAGCCGGGCCGAACCGGATCACGACCTCCAACCGGCCGCCCCCGACATCCGGGGACCGATGTGACGAAGGCACGGTGAACCGTCATGCGTATCGCGTTTCTGACCGCACCCGAGGGCGTCGAACAGGTCGAGCTGACCGACCCCTGGCAGGCGGCCGTCGAGGCCGGCCACGATCCCGTGCTCGTGTCGACGAAGCCGGGCGAGGTGCAGGCCTTCCATCACCTCGACAAGGCGGACACGTTCACCGTCGACGAGGTGGTGGGCGAGACGTCGGCCGGCTCCTTCGACGGCCTGGTGCTGCCGGGCGGCGTGGCCAACCCCGACTTCCTGCGGATGAACCCCAAGGCCGTGGCGTTCGTCCGGGACTTCTTCGAGCAGGGCCGGCCGGTCGCCGCGATCTGCCATGCGCCGTGGACGCTGGTCGAGGCGGACGTCGTACGGGGCCGGGTGCTGACCTCGTGGCCGAGCGTGCGGACCGACATCCGCAACGCGGGCGGCACCTGGGTGGACGAACAGGTCAAGATCTGCGACCACGGTCCGAACAAGCTGGTCACCAGCCGCAAGCCGGACGACCTGAAGGCGTTCTGCACGGCGTTCCTGGAGGTGTTCGCCAAGGAGACGGCGTAACCGACGGGCTGTCCGTCCCTCCGTCGTGTCACGGGCCTGGGCTGCGGTCCTGGCCGGGGCCGGTCGCGGTGGCGCCCTGTCCCCACTTCCCGACCGGGGTCTGCTGTTCGCGGGCCCCGTCACACACCGCGGCCCGCTCCCGGGCGCCCTCCCGGGTGCGCCCCGGGGAGACGAAGCGGCGCGGATTGCGGCGCAGGTACTCGCCCTCCAGCTGGGCCATGCGTTCGTTGTGGACGCGCAGCGCGTCGTTCGAGCCGTACAGCAGGGTGTCGTGGCGCGTGCGGTGGATGGTCTCCAGCTCCTTCATGAGCTGCTGGTCGTCCAGCCGACCCGGTTCGACTCCGGTCATCGTGGTGCCCCGCTCGTCGTGTTCATTCATGGGGTTCGGGTACCCGCCCGGCAAGCAGCAGTACCCCCGAACGGCAACCGGGAGGGAGCCATGGATCTCGCGTTCCTGCATCCACTCTACGAACATCCGGGGCCGTGGGCCTCCGTGTACGTCGATCTCTCCCGGCACACGGAGGACACACCCCACGAGCGGCATCTGACGGCGGAGGCGATGTCCCGGGAACTCGCGGGTCAGGGCGCCGACGAGGCGACCTGCACGGCCGTGCGTGACGCGATCGAGGAGCTGAAGCACTCGCCGGAGCCGCACGGCCGGGCCCTGTTCGCCCGCGCGGGTCAGGTGGTCCTCGACCCGCCGCTGGCCCGCGCCCCACAGGGCGGCGGCTGGGCTCGGTGGGCGCCGCTGCCCCGCGCCACCCCGCTGCTCGACCTGACCGGCGAGGACGCCGTGGCCGTCGTGGCGTACGTCGACCGCAGGGGCGCCGACTTCGAGCTGCGCAGCGCGCTGGTCCGGGAGAAGGCCGGTTCGGTCGCCGGACGTCAGTGGCCCGTGCATCGTACGAGCAGCGTGGACTGGTCGGAGCGGCACTTCCAGCTGCGGGTGGAGAACACCTGGGAGCACAACGCGGCGGAGATCGCCGACGCGCTCGCGGTGTGCCAGGAGGAGACCCTGGCCGATCTGCTGATCCTGGTCGGCGAGGACCGGGAGCAGCGGGCCGTGCACGAGCGGCTGCCGCAGCGGCTGCACGACCGGGTGGTCCAGGCCCCGCACGGCACGGGCAGCCGGCTCCTCGACACGGACGTGGAGGAGGCCCGCGCCACCCATGTGCGCCGGCGTGCCGAGGCCGAGCTGGAGCGGTTCCTGGCGGCCCGCGCGCAGGCGGCGGAGGGCGTGCCCGCGGTGATCGAGGCGGCCCGGGAGCACCGGATCGACGAGCTCGTCGTCCGCCCGGACGGCCCCGACACATACCGCGAGGTGTGGATCGGTGAGGATCCGGACCAGCTGGCGGTGCGCCGTACGGACCTGAAGATCCTCGGCGAGCAGCACTCCTGGTCCGCCCGCGCGGACGACGCGCTGATCCGCTCGGCGGTGGCGACGGCCGCACCGGCGATCTCCCTGACCCCGGCCGAGGCGGCACGCGAGCAGGACGTACCGGCGGGCGGCCTGGGCGCACTGCTGCGCTGGACGTGAACCGCGCCAAGCGCTCCGCTGGAAGTCCGGTACGCCACCTGCGGGTGCGTCGTGGCTGGTCGCTCCCCCACTCTCGGCTCCGCTCGAGCGGGGGGACCCCCATCGCGGCGGAGCCGCATGTCGATACAGCCCCGCGCCCCTTCGGGGCGCTGCCGAACCGCACCGGACTTCACCGAGTCCGCGTCAGCGGACGCGCTCCACCCGGCGTTCGTCCCACACCGGTTCCGGGGTCTCCCTGACCCGGCCGTCGCTGCCGAAGACCAGGTAGCGGTCGAAGGAGCGGGCGAACCAGCGGTCGTGGGTGACCGCGAGGACCGTGCCGTCGAACGCCTCCAGGCCTTCCTGGAGGGCTTCGGCGGACTCCAGGTCGAGGTTGTCGGTCGGCTCGTCCAGGAGCAGGGCGGTGGCGCCCTGGAGTTCCAGCAGGAGGATCTGGAAGCGGGCCTGCTGGCCCCCGGAGAGCCGGTCGAAGCTCTGCTCGGCCTGGCCGGTCAGCTCGTAGCGGCGCAGCCGGGACATGGCGGCGCCCCGGTCCTGGGCGTGTTCGCGCCACAGGATGTCGAGCAGTGACCGGCCGGCCAGTTCCGGGTGCGCGTGGGTCTGTGCGAAGTGGCCGGGCACGACCCGCGCCCCGAGCTTCCACTCCCCGGTGTGCGCCACGTCGTCCCCGGCGAGGAGCCTGAGGAAGTGCGACTTGCCGGAGCCGTTGGAGCCGAGGACGGCGACCCGTTCGCCGTAGAAGACCTCCAGGTCGAAGGGTTTCATCAGCCCGGTGAGCTCGAGTCCCTTGCAGGTGACGGCGCGGACGCCGGTACGGCCGCCCTTGAGCCGCATGCGGATGTCCTGCTCGCGCGGTGGCTCCGGCGGCGGGCCCGCCTCCTCGAACTTGCGCAGCCGGGTCTGGGCCGCCTGGTAGCGGGACGCCAGCTCATGGCTGATCGAGGCGGCCTGACGGAGGTTCAGCACGAGCTTCTTCAACTGGGCGTGCTTCTCGTCCCAGCGCCGGCGCAACTCCTCGAAGCGGGCGAAGCGTTCACGCCGGGCCTCGTGGTAGGTGGCGAAGCCGGCGCCGTGCACCCAGGCGTCGGCACCCGCGGGGCCGGGCTCGACGGAGACGATCCGCTCGGCGGCACGGGCGAGGAGTTCCCGGTCGTGGGAGACGAACAGAACCGTCTTGCGGGTCTCCTTCAGGCGCTCCTCCAGCCAGCGTTTGCCGGGCACGTCGAGGTAGTTGTCCGGCTCGTCGAGCAGCAGCACCTCGTCGGTGCCGCGCAGCAGCGCCTCCAGGACCAGGCGCTTCTGCTCGCCGCCGGAGAGGGTGCGCACCTGCCGCCACTGCGCCTTCTCGTACGGCACCCCCAGCGCGGCCGTGGTGCACATGTCCCACATCGTCTCCGCCTCGTAGCCGCGCGCCTCGGCCCAGTCGGCCAGTGCCTGCGCGTACGTCAGCTGGGCGGTCTCGTCGTCGACGGTCATGATGGCGTGCTCGGCGGCGTCGACGGCCGCGGCGGCCTCGCGGATGCGCGGCGGTGCGACGGACACCAGCAGGTCGCGTACGGTCGTCTCGTCCCGTACGGAGCCCACGAACTGCCGCATCACGCCGAGCCCGCCACTGACGGTGACGGTGCCGCCGTGGGGTTTCAGCTCGCCCGAGATCAGCCGGAGCAGGGTGGTCTTGCCGGCGCCGTTGGGGCCGACGAGGGCGACGAGGGCCCCTTCGCCCACCCGGAACGACACGTCGCCGAGCAGGGTCCTCCCGTCCGGGAGGTGGTACTCGAGGTGTGCGGCTTCCAGATGTCCCATGAGGCCGCATTGTGCGGGCGGCTCGCCACCTGCGGCAAACGCTTATTCGCTCGCGTCCAGCGGGCGCCCGGCGGGTCCGCCCTCACCCGCGGGCAGCACCGTCGCGCCCGCCCACGACAGCGCCTTCCAGCCGTCGGAGGGTGAGCCCTCGAGGATCACCACGCCGGTGTTCTCCAGCGGGCGGGCCGCGGCGAAGGGCACGTCGACATTGGCGGCGCGGGCGGCGGTCCACATCCGGATGGCGGCGCCGTGGCTGACCATGGCGACGGTTCCGGCGCCGCTGTCGGCGGCCTCGGCGACCACGGCGTCGTACCGTGCGAGCGCCTCCTCGCCGCTCTCCCCGCCCGGCATCCGCAGCGTGGTGTCACCGGCGGCCCAGGCGAACGCCGTCCGCATGTACTCCTGGCCGCGCTCGGAGTCGCCGGGCAGCATCTCCAGCTCGCCGGCCGTGAGCTCCCGGATGCCGTCCCGGACGATCACCTTCAGCCCGCAGGTCGCCACGAGCGGCTCGGCGGTGAGCTGGGTGCGTACGAGGGTGGAGGCGTAGACGGCCTCGATGTCCTCGTCGGCGAGGGCTGCGGGCAGGGCGGCGGCCTGGCGTTCGCCCAGCTCGGTCAGGCCCGGCCCCGGGACGGCGGTGTCCAGCAGGTAGGCGAGGTTGGTGGGGGTCTGGCCGTGGCGGACGAGGAGCAGGCGCATCGATGGGTTCCTCCGGGTGCCGGCCACCGCCGACGGGGCAGAGAACGGCGCCTTCAGGGTACCCGCGCTTATATGAGCCCAGATGTCGACCTCACCCTGCCGAAACCCGGCCATCACATCCTGCGCGACCGGCTGCTCGCCCTCGACTGCCGGCTGTTCGAGTTCGCCGCCGGACGTCACTGGCCCGCCGCCGAGCCCGTCCTGCCGAGGCTGAGCCGGAGCGCGAACCACGGGGTGCTGTGGTTCGCGACGGCGGGCCTGATCGCGGCGAGCCGCACCCCGAGGGGCCGCCGGGCCGCCGTGCGGGGCGTGGCCTCGCTCGCCCTGGCGTCGGCCACCATCAACACTCTCGGCAAGCGCAGTGTGCGCCGCCCC
This sequence comes from Streptomyces sp. F001, assembly GCF_004187715.1. Taxonomy (GTDB): domain Bacteria; phylum Actinomycetota; class Actinomycetes; order Streptomycetales; family Streptomycetaceae; genus Streptomyces; species Streptomyces flavusporus. The sequence continues at coordinate 229,871 of NZ_QZWF01000006.1, forward strand.
CGCCCGGTCCTCGACCCCGTCCCGCTGGTCCGGCAGCTGAAGCGGCAGCCGATCACCACGTCGTTCCCGTCCGGTCACTCCGCCTCCGCGGCGGCCTTCGCCACCGGGGTGGCGATGGAGTCCTCCGCCTGGGGTGCCGTCGTGGCCCCGGTCGCGTTCTCGGTCGCCATGTCCCGCGTCTACACGGGGGTCCACTTCCCGAGCGACGTACTGGCGGGTGCGGTGCTCGGCATGGGCGCCGCGTTCGCCGTACGTGGTCTGGTGCCGAGCCGGGCGCAGGTCACACTGCCGGCCCGGCCGCGGGCCGAGGCTCCGCCACTGCCCGACGGAGAGGGCCTGGTCGTCGTGGCCAACACGGCGGCGGGCAGTGCGGACCGAGCGCGGGCGCTGCGGGACGCGCTGCCGCGGGCCGAGGTCGTCGAGTGCGCGCCGCAGGACGTGCGCGCCGAGCTGGAGAAGGCGGCCGCCCGGGCCCGGGTGCTCGGGGTGTGCGGTGGCGACGGCACGGTGAACGCGGCCGCGGAGATCGCCCTGCGCCGCGGCCTGCCGCTCGCGGTGCTGCCCGGAGGCAGCCTGAACCACTTCGCGAACGACCTGGGCGTGGCGGACGTCCGGACGCTGGCTCGCGCGGTCCGGCGGGGCGACGCCGTGCGGGTGGACGTGGGCCGGTTCTCCTGCGGCGAGAAGCAGGGCGTCTTCGTCAACACATGCAGTCTGGGCGTCTATCCGGAGCTGGTCCGTGAGCGGGACCGCTGGTCGCACCGGATCGGCAGCTGGCCGGCCGGGGTGCTCGCGGCGCTGTGCGTCCTGAGCGCGGACCGGCATCCGCTGGAGGTCGAACTCGGCGGCAGGACACGGCCGTTGTGGCTGTTGTTCGCCGGGAACGGCACCTACCACCGGATGGGCCTCGCACCGGCCCGCCGGCTCGAGCTCGCGGACGGACAGCTCGACATACGGGTCGTGCACGGCGGGCGCGGACCGGCGCTGCGGCTGCTCGCCGCCGCCCTCGCCGGCCCGCTGACCCGCTCCCCGGCGCACGCGGCGATCCATGTGGGCCGGTTGCGGCTGTCCGGCGTCGCACCGGGCACGCTGCTCGCCTACGACGGAGAGGTCACCGAGGTGGCGGGCGAGGTCACGCTGGAGAAGCTGCCCGAGGCACTGGTCGTCTACCGGCCCATACCCAGGGGATGACGGTCCGTCAGTCCATATTGCAGAACACAATGTCTCATCATTCGGCCCGGCGCGTACGGTGGCGGAGGACGTGAACCTGCGTGACGCGAAGGGGTACAGCGATGCCGAAAGCACAGGAGACCGCCGTCTACACGCACGGGCACCACGAGTCCGTGCTGCGTTCGCACACCTGGCGGACCGCCGCCAACTCCGCCGCGTACCTCCTCGGCTCGCTGCAGCCCCGCATGAAGATCCTGGACGTCGGCTGCGGGCCCGGCACCATCACCGCCGACCTGGCCGCGCTGGTCCCTGACGGCCATGTCACCGGTGTCGACTCCGCACCGGACATCCTGGACCGGGCGCGGGCCACGGCGGCCGAACGCGGCCTGACCAACGCCGACTTCGCGGTCGCCGACGTGCACGCCCTGGACTTCCCGGACGACACCTTCTGCGTGGTCCACGCCCACCAGGTGCTCCAGCACGTCGGTGATCCCGTGCAGGCACTGCGCGAGATGCGGCGGGTGACGAAACCGGGCGGGCTCATCGCCGCCCGCGACTCGGACTACGCGGCGATGACCTGGCACCCCGCCTCACCCGGCCTCGACGACTGGCTGGACCTGTACCGCAGGGTGGCCCGCGCCAACGGCGGTGAGCCGGACGCGGGACGCCGGCTGAAGTCCTGGGCGCTGCAAGCGGGGCTCACCGACATCACCGCCACGTCCGGCACCTGGACGTTCTCGACGCCGGAGGAGCGGGAGTGGTGGAGCGGCCTGTGGGCGGACCGCACCCTCGCGTCCGCCTACGCACAGCGGGCCACGGAGGGCGGGCATGCGAGCCCGCAGCAGTTGCGGGCCGTATCGGAGGCCTGGCGCCGATGGGGGAAACAGGACGACGGCTGGTTCGCGGTTCTGCACGGAGAAATTCTGTGCCGCAAGGAAGCCTGAACATTCCTTTTCGGGAAACTCGGAGAGCAGGAGGTTCACATTATGGTTCCCATCCTGCTGGTACTGCTTTTGGTGCTGATTCTGTTCGGCGCCGGATTCGCGGTAGAGGTGCTTTGGTGGATTGCGATCGCGGTCCTTGTTCTGTGGCTGCTGGGCTTCCTGATGCGGGGTACGACCGCAGCCGGAGGCAGGGGCCGCTGGTACAGGTGGTGAACTGACCCGGGAGCTCAGTCCCGGGGCAGCAACGGTCCGAGCGGCCCGAGGTCCAGATTCAGGTCCTCGGGCCGCAGTCCGTAGCGCTCGCGCAGCTCGGTCATCCGGTCGTCGAGCAGCATCAGGGTGAGCCCGATCCGCTCCTCCTGCTCCTCGCTGAGATCACCCGTGTCGAACCGGCGCAGCGCCTGCCGTTCCATCAGCTGGCGCAGCAGTTCCACGACGGTGAGAACGAGCTTGACCAGATCGCGCTCGACGGTGTCGGGCTCGAGCTCGAGACGGCCCCGGCGGGCCGTCACAGGTCCTCACCCCAGGGGGCCGGCACCCGGTCGTTCACCGAGCTGATCAGCGCGTTGAGGTCGATACGGACGAGATCGACGTCCGCGATGCGCAGGGTGACGTCGCCGGTGATCACGACCCCGCCCGCCAGCAGTCGGTCGAGCAGGTCCACGAGGGCGACCTCACGGCGTTCGATCACCGTCACGGCTTCTCCCCCGCGAAGGAATAGGCCGCCCAGGGGCCGGTGAGTTCCACCCGCATTCCGGGCGCGTCGTCCTTCGTCCGGTCCACGATTTCCACGAACTCCTCGGATTCGGCGCGCGACACCAGATAGGCCGCATTCAGAACATTACGGCCGGAGGTACCGGACAGTGCGGAATCCTGCGGCGTGTGCAGCCGGGATTCGTCGGCATGCGCGGCAAGCGTTTCATGCAGCCGGGTCGCGAACTCCTCGGCTTTCCGCCACCTGTCCTCCTGCTCCCGGGCGCGCATACTGCGCTGCCGCAGATAGTCCCGCCCGGACACGGCTTTCCCGGCCGTCGGCTCGCTTTCCGCAGTTCCCCCGGGAGTTTCCCCGGGTGCGGATTCGAGGTACACCTTCACACCCCATTCCACCCGCCCCTGAAGTCGGTCGAGAGTGCGCCGGAAGTCGCCCTCGCGGGCCTCCAGCATCATGCGTACGCCGCTGTCGTCCCGGAACACCGTGGCCAGCCGGAGCGGCAGCGGCGTGGTCACCGTCATCAGCGCGTCGATCACGCCGTGGTGGGCACGGGCGGTGACCGTGAGCCACTCCAGGTCCTCCAGATGGGCACGGAGCGGCTCCTCCGCGAAGTCCCGCTCCGGCACCGCACTGACCACGGCGACCAGACCGCGATGGTGCAGCAGCTTGGGCGGGGCACCCACCACGCCGGTCAGCTGGGTCTGCAGGGCCGCACCGAAAGGACGGCAGACGGCGTACACGTACCGCAGTCCGGTCATGAGGCCTCCTCCTGTGGACGGCCGGTCTCCAGCTCCGCCAGCCGCTCACGCAACTCGGCGTTCTCCCGGGCGAGTTCGGAGCGGCGGGCCCGGGACGACAGCGCCGGGTCGTCCTCCCACCAGTCGATGCCCATCTCCTTCGCCTTGTCGACGGAGGCGACGATGAGCCGCAGCTTGACGGTGAGCAGCTCGATGTCGAGCAGGTTGATCCGGATGTCGCCCGCGATGACGACGCCCTTGTCGAGCACGCGTTCCAGGATGTCGGCAAGGTTGGCGCCACCGTCGTGGCCGTAGGGCTCGGGGAGCCGGCTGGGCGAGGTCATCGACGGCTCCCGGCGTCGGCGTGCTCGTCCCGGTACTCGTCCTCGGTCTCCTTCTCCGCTTCCGGCTCCCCTTCTTCCCGGGGTTCCTCCTCTTCGTATTCCTCTTCGGGTTCCCCTTCTTCGCCGTATTCCTCGTCGTACTCCCGGTACTCGTCCTGGCCGTCGGCCTCCTCCTCGAGGTCCTCGTCTTCGGGGACCTCTTCCGCTGCGATCGCGTCCTCGTGATCGCGTACGACCTCACCGTCGCGGATCTCCCCGCGCCAGCCGTCCTCCGCCTCTCCCCTGAGCGTGATGTGGCGGGCGTAGTTCTTCAGGTCGAGCCGGGCTCGGCGGCCCTGGGCACGCCACAGGTTGCCGGTCTTCTCGAAGAGGCCCTTGGGGTAGTACTCGATCACCAGCAGGACCCGGGTGAGATGGTCGGCGAGCCGGTGGAAGGAGACGACGCCCTTCGTCGTGCCCTTGGCACCTTCCGAGGTCCAGGTGATCCGGTCGTCGGGCAGCTGCTCGGTGGTGTGGGCCTTCCAGCTGCGGTTCGACCAGAAGACCTTCAGCTGCCAGTCCGAGGTCGTGTCGTCGGCCCGTTCGGCACTCTTGACGCCCTTGGCGAAGGTGCTGAAGTCCTGGTAGCGGGTCCACTGGTCGTACGCCGTGCGCAGCGGCACGCCCACGTCGACGGACTCGATGATCACGGTCGGCCGGTGGCCGGAGCCGCCCCTGCGGCCGCCCTTGCCGCCGGTCAGGTGCTTGAGCGCGCCGACCACGTTGTCCTTGGCACGCGAGGCGCCGACTTCCAGCGCTGCGCGCACCGGGCCCTTGCCCTCGGCCAGCTTGCGGCCGCCGTCCAGGGCGAGCCGGGCGAGGCCCGGGCTGCGGCCCTCGGCGATGTCGTTCAGCTTGACGGTGGTCTCGCCGAGCCTGCGGCCGAAGCCGGTCAGCAGCCGCACGGCCTGGGCGGCGAGATACTCCCGCGCCTCGGCCTTGAGCCGGTCCGCGGCCTCGCTGCGGGCCACGTCGGCGAACGGGTGTGGGCGCCGGCCTGCCGCGGAGGCCGCAGATCCGAGAGTGTCGGTCATCGGTCGCCGCCCCCCTTCGGGATCCGGGCGGACGCCGGCTTGCGGGCCGCCGACTTGGCGGAGGCCGTCTTCCGTGCGGCGGTCCGCTTCGCCGCCGTCTTCTCGGCGGGGGCCTTGCGCGCGGGCGCCTTCTTGGCGGCGGCCTTCTTCGCCGGTGCCTGCTTGCGGGCGGGCCGCTCGGACTCCGCCTCGACCTCGTCGACCGGCTCCTGCGCGTCCGGCCCCTCGGTCTCCGGCCCTTCGGCGTCCGGGCCGTGGGTGTCCGGCTCCTCGGTCTCCGGCCCCTCGGCGTCCGACCCGTGGGTGTCCGGCTCCTCCGTCTCCGGCCGCTCCTCGTCCCCGTACCGCCGGTCCGGCCGCTGCGGCACGACGCCGCCGAGCCGTTCACGGACCCCGGCGGTGCGGTCGTGCAGCCGGTCGGCGAGGGCGTCGAGCTGCCGCTCGACCAGGGCGCCGGACGCCGCACCGCCCACGCCGCGCAGGTCCTCGCGGAGCTGGTCCCCGATCTCCTTGAACTGCGGGTTGTTCCGCAGCTGCCCGGACACCAGGTCCGCGAGCGCCCGCGGGCTCAGCTGCATCCGCTTGCCGGCCACCAGCGTGCCGACGGCGAACGCCAGTTTCAGTTTCCTCGTGCGTCCGAGGACGTATCCGGCCCCTATCGCGAGGCCCAGTCCCACTCGGTTCATCGTGTCGTCCCGTCGTCCGTTCCCACGGCCGCGGCTCCCGGACCGCCACGCAGCCCGGTCTCCAGCCGGTCGAGGAGTTCGTCCTCACGGCGGTCGAACTCCTCCTCGTCGATCTCGCCCGCCTCCAGCCGCCGCTCCAGCAGGGCGAGCTCGCCCCGTACCGCGGCCGGGTCGTAGTACCGCCGTTCCGCCTCGCGCAGCACCTGTCCGATCACCCATGCGCTGCCGCGCACCGGGGCGAACGGCAGCAGCAGTACCTCTCCGATCAGGCCCATGGGCTACTCCCCGGCCGTATCCGCGCGGCCGGCCGTGCTGCCCGCCGGCTCGGCGGGGCCGGGCTCGACGAAGCTGTACGGCGGAAGCGGTCCGTTGACCCGCAGATCGAGGTGCGGACGGCTCTTGCGGACCTGCTCCACCGCGGTCACGAACATCTCGGCGGCGCCCCGGTCCACCAGGAACGAGACGTTGGCCAGCCAACCCGTGGAGTCGGGTCCCACGCTCACGGCCTCGGCAACCGGTTCCAGGGCGCGCTGCACCTCGGCAGCGTCCTCGGCCTCCCGGGTCTGCACCGCGGCGGCGACCATCTCGCCGAGCCGCAGCTTCTGTTCGTGACTGCCGCCGCCCGACTGCCGGTTGGCCTCCGCCAGGGCCCGGATCTCCGGGTTCTCGGCCATCACACGGTGCAGGACCGCCTCCTCGACGTGTGAGGCCTTGATGTTGTACTCGACCTTGCCGGCCAGGGCCCGCAGCCGCTCCCGGTAGTGCGCGGCGCGCTCGGCGAGGACGCCGGTGACCGCGTCGTCGTCGGGGGCGACGCTGCCGAACCGCATGGGCAGCACACAGCCGGCCGATCCGGCCTCGGCGAGCACGTTCTGATGGGCCATCAGGTCCCTGCGCTTGGGGCGCAGACCTTCGGGTGCGTCGCTGACGATCGCCGTCAGGTCGCCCTCCGTCAGGATGCGCACGGGTCGGGCGGGATCACCGACGCCGCCCATGCCCTCGGGGAGCGCGGAGTGCGAGCGTGCGGTGATCCCGTAGACGTACGTGCTCACTCCTGCTCCTCCTTCCGGCGGGCGGCGGTGGCCTTGCGGGCGCGCGGCCGGGGCTCGCTCTCGGCCTGCGAACCCTCCTCACGGGCCTGCTTGAAGGCGTCGGAGACGGTCTGCGCGGCGCCGGACAGTGCGCCCTTGGACTTGCCGCGCGCGCCGGACTCGGTGATCTCACCGACGATGTCGGGCAGGCCGGGGCTCTTGCGCGGCCCGGCCTCCAGGTCGAGCCGGTTGCACGCCTCGGCGAAGCGCAGATAGGTGTCGACGCTGGCGACGACGACCCGGACGTCGATCTTCAGGATCTCGATACCGACGAGGGAGACACGTACGAAGGCGTCGATGACGAGTCCTCGGTCGAGGACCAGCTCCAGGACGTCGTACAGGCCGCTGGAGCCGCCTCCACCGCCGGTCTGCTGTGCCGGGACAACGGTCATGCCGACCGGTCCTCCTTGTCTGTTCTGTCTTGGGATGTGGGGGGCTCTGTTCTGTCTTGGGATGCGGGGGGCTCTGTTCTGTCTTGGGATGCGGGGGGCTCTGTTCTGTCTTGGGATGCGGGGGGCTCTGTTCTGTCTTGGGATGCGGGGGGGGGGCACGGGCGGGTGGCCTAACGGCCGCCGGGCCTGTGTGCGTCGGCCCGCCCGCGTTCGTAGCGGCGAACGCGCCGGTAGCCGGTGAGCTGTCCGTCCGGGTCGAGGTCGACCTGGTAGCTCGCCATCAGGCTCATCGTGTCGGGCACGCGGGCGAGTTCGAGGACCTCGACCTCCAGCGACCAGCCGTCCTCGGTCTGTTCGAAGGACGACACCGTCTCGGCGGCCATGCCGGTGAGTTCCGCCAGCTGGGTGCGCGCATGACGCAGCACCTGCATGGGGCCCGGCCGGTCGTCCGCCGTAGGGTCTTCGGTGCGTTCGGGGTCGTGACGTGAATGCTGTGCATCCGATGTGTTGTTTGTGTTCGACATGGCCACCTCGAACTCCGGGTGGCCGCTCGGCCCTTGGCCAAACCTTCGGAAAACGCACACCCCCGCCGCGGGGCGTATCACGCCTGCGCAGGGGCGGTACATGTGTCAGCCACGCAACGCGTCGAGCCGGCGCCGCGCCGGCCCCAGGGCGCGTCCGCGGCTCGGCATGTCGGCCCAGGGATCGGTGCGGGCCTGGTCGGCGGCGTCGGCGATGGTCCAGCGGCGTGGGCCGAAGTCCGGCTCGTCCAGCTGGTCCCAGGTGACCGGGACCGCCACGGGGGCGCCGGGCCGGGCGCGGACGGTGAAGGGGACGACGGCGGTCTGCGCGTAGGCGTTGCGCTGCACGTCGAGGTAGAGACGGTCGCCGCGGTCCTTCTTGCGGGCGGCGGTGGTGAGCCGGTCGGGGTGGGCGGCGGCGAGGGTGTCGGCGACGTCCCGGGCGAACTCGCGTACCTCGTCGAAGCCGTGGTGCCCGCCGACCGGCACGATCACGTGCAGGCCACGCGAACCGGTGGTCATCAGGGCGGAGGGCAGCTTCAGTTCGCCGAGCAGCTCGCCGAGCAGCCGGGCCGCCTCGCGGACGGGCGCGAAGGAGTCGCCGGAGGGATCGAGGTCGAAGACCATCCGGTCCGGGCTCTCCAGGCGTCCGGTGCGCGACAGCCAGCGGTGCAGGGTGATACAGGCCTGGTCGGCGAGGTGGACGAGGGTGGCGGTGTTGTCGCAGACGGTGTGACAGACGGTGCCGCCCTCCTTGGGCACCTCGACGCGGGTGATCCAGTCCGGGTAGGTGTCCGGCGTGTTCTTCTGCATGAACTGCGGACCGTCCAGGCCGTCCGGATGCCGCTCCAGCATCAACGGCCGGCCGCGCAACTGCGGCAGCATGAACGGGGCGACGGCCCGGTAGTAGTCGACGAGGTCGCTCTTGGTGTACTCCTTGGCGTCCCCGCCACCGGGGAAGAGCACCTTGTCCGGCCGCTGCACCTCGACCGTGCGCCGGCCGACCCGCACGGCCCGTACGTCGTCACCGCTCACCGCACGACCGCCTGTTCCACGAGGAGTTGGACGGCGGCGACGATGGACTCGGCGTCGATGCCTGCCGCATGCAGCTGCTCGTCCGGGGCCGCCGAGCCCGGCATGGTCCGCACCGCGAGACGCACCAGACGCGGCATGGGGCGCCCGTCCAGGAAGGGGTCGAGGGCCGCGTCCCCGAGGCCGCCCGCCTCATGGTGGTCCTCCACGGTCAGCAGACAGCCGGTGTCCTCGGCGGCCTGCCGCAGGGTGAGCCGGTCGACGGGCTTGACCGAGTACAGGTCGATCACCCGGACCCGGATGCCCGCCCGGTCGAGGGCGTCCGCGGCGGCCAGCGCCTCGGGCACGGTCACGCCCGCCGCGACCAGGGTCAGCCGGTCCCGGTCGGAGGAGCGCAGCACCTTGCTGCCGCCGATCGGGAACTCCTCGTCGGGCCCGTAGATCACGGCGCTCTTGCCGCGCGAGGTGCGCAGATAGCGGATGCCGTCGAGGTCCGCCATGGCGGCGACGAGTTGGGCGGTCTGGTTGGCGTCGCACGGGTACAGGACGGTCGAGCCGTGCACGGCCCGGAACATCGCCAGGTCCTCCAGGCCCATCTGCGAAGGCCCGTCCTGCCCGATCGCGACCCCCGCGTGCGAGCCGACCAGATTGATACCGGCGCCGCTGATCGACGCCATGCGCACGAAATCGTGGGCGCGCGTCAGGAACGCGGCGAACGTCGAGGCGTACGGCACCCAGCCGCGCGTCGACAGGCCCACCGCGGTGGCGACCATCTGCTGCTCGGCGATGTAGCACTCGAAGAAGCGCTCGGGGTGTTCCTTGGCGAAGTACTCGGCGCGGGTGGAGTCGCTCACCTCGCCGTCGAGGGCGACGATCTCGCCGCGTCCGGTGCCGAGGGCGGCGAGCGCCTTGCCGTAGGCGTCCCTGGTCGCGATCTCCTCGCCCTTGTCGAAGCGGGGCAGCTCGACCTGCCCGTCGCGCACGGCGTGCAGCAGACGGGCGCTGTGCGGTTCGTGCACATGGACGCGCAGGTCGCGGGGGCCGCCGAGTTCGGCGATGGCCTCGTCGGGGTCGGGCAGCGGCTTGCCGTGCAGGCCCTCGCGGTCCTGGACGGCGGCGACGCCCTTGCCCTTCAGAGTGCGGGCGAGGACGGCGGTGGGCTGGCCCTTGGTCGAGATCGCCTCCCCGTACGCACGGTCGATCGCGTCGACGTCGTGCCCGTCGACCTCGACGGTGTGCCAGCCGAAGGCCTCCAGACGGCGGGCGTAGGCGTCGAGGTCGTGGCCGTGCCGGGTGGGGCCGCGCTGGCCGAGCCGGTTGACGTCGACGATCGCGGTGAGGTTGTCGAGATGCTCGTACGAGGCGTGCTCGGCGGCCTCCCACACGGCGCCCTCGGCGAGCTCGCTGTCGCCGCACAGCACCCACACGTGGTAACCGGTGCGGTCGAGCCGCTTGCCGGCCAGGGCGATACCGACGCCGACCGGCAGGCCCTGCCCGAGCGATCCGGTGGCCGTCTCCACCCACGGCAGCCGCTGCGGTGTGGGGTGCCCTTCGAGGCGGCTGCCCAGCTTGCGGAAGGTGAGCAGTTCGCCGTCGTCGACCACGCCGGCCGCCTTGTAGGCGGAGTACAGCAGGGGCGAGGCGTGTCCCTTGGAGAGGATGAAGCGGTCGTTGCCCGGATGGTCGGGGCGGTCGAAGTCGTAGCGCAGGTGGTTGGCCAGGAGGACGGCCATCAGATCGGCGGCGGACATCGAGGACGTGGGGTGCCCGGAGCCTGCGGCAGCGGAGCACCGCACACTGTCCACGCGCAACTGTTGTGCCAGCTCGACGAGTTCGGGGGTGTTCATCGGTCTCCTTCGGCGGGGATGTCGGTGCGCTTGACGGGACCGGGTGAGGGGTGTCCCTCGCCGGGGGCGGGGGTGGTTGCTTCTTGGCGGGCTCTTCGCCCGGCTGGTTCTTCGCGGGCTCCCCACCCGGCTGATTCTTCGCCGGCTCCCCACCCGGCTGATTCTTCGCCGGCTCCCCACCCGGCTGATTCTTCGCCGGCTCCCCACCCGGCTGATTCTTCGCCGGCTCCCCACCCGGCTGATTCTTTGCGGGTTCCTGGCCCGGCTGACTCTTCGCCGGTTCCAGGCCCGGCTGACTCTTCGCGGACTCAGAGCCGGGCCGGCTCTCCGCAGGCTCCGGGCCCGGTTGCCTCTTCGCAGCCCCCGCACCACCGTCCCCCGCCCCCACGCCGGCCCCCGCACCCGGCTCCCCCCGGCCCGGCACCCGGGCCAGCTCCGGCGAAGCCGTGTCCAGCGGTACCGACCAGGACCGTACGAGCCCCAACTGGACCGCCTGGCGCGGCAGTACCGCGTCCAGGAGCCAGTCGGCGGCGACCCGCACCCGGTTGCCGGGCATCGCGGCGAGGTGGTAGCCGCGGGTGACCGCGCCCGCGAGGGGACCGGACAGCGGCACGCCGAACGGGTCGGCCGCCGCCTGCGCGCCGCCCAGGTCCACGACGAACCCGAGGTCCCGATGGCGGTAGGCCCGCGGCTCCCCCACCCCGCAGGACGCGGCGATGTTGTGCGCGCAGACCTTGCCGTGCCGCCAGGCGTGCTGCGCGGTCATCGGCGTGTACTGCCCCGGTCGCTCGAGGTCGGGCACAGCGGCCGCGTCCCCGCACGCGAACACCTCCGGTCGGCCCGGCACCTGGAGGTTCGGGTCGACGAGCAGCCGCCCGCGTTCCATGGGCAGGTCGAGGGAGTCGACGAGCGGATCGGGCCGTACGCCCACGCACCACACCAGCGTGCGGGTGTCGACGAACTCGCCGTCGGTCAGCAGGACTCCCCCGTGCACGGCCTCTTTCACGGAGGTCCCCATCCGCACGTCGACACCCCGCTGCCGCAGCACGCGGTTGGCGGTGCGGGAGAGCCGTTCGTCCAGCTCGGGCAGGACGCGCGGGGCGATGTCCAGCAGCATCCAGCGTGGCCGCATGCCCTCCCGCAGGGGGTGCTTGCGGACCTGCGCGTCGGTGAACATCTGCCCGTGCGCGGCAACCTCGGTACCGGTGTAACCGGCGCCGACCACGACGAAGGTGCACCGCGCCGCACAGCTCTTGGGGTCGTCGGCGGCAGCCGCCAGCTCCACCTGCCGGGTCACGTGGTCGCGCAGATAGAGCGCCTCGGGCAGTCCGCGGAAGCCGTGCGCGTGCTCGGCGACGCCGGGAATGGGCAACAGCTTGTTGACGCTGCCGGCGGCGAGCACCAGCCGGTCGTACTGGAGGGTGCCGCCACCGCCCTCGGGGTCGGAGTAGTGCACGGTGCGCGCGTCGAGATCGATGCCGTCGGCCTCGCCGAGCACCAGCCGCACCCGGGGCAGGGTGCCGGAGAGCGAGACGGTGACCCGGCGCGGCTCCAGGATCCCGGCGGCCACCTGGGGCAGCAGGGGCAGATACAGAAAGTAGTCGGTCGGGTTGAGCAGGGTGATGTCGGCCTTGTCCCGGGCCAGCCGCGACAGCTCGCGGGCGGTCCGGTAGCCGGCGAAACCGGCACCGACGATCACGATGCGGGGTCGACTCACGGTGTGCCTCCGGTGGGGGTCCCCCACGCCATCGAGGCAGAGGGGGTGTGGCTCGTACGAGGTTTTCCGCGTCCCCCTGGCCAGGGCACCCAAACGCGCCGGGCCCCCGTTCGACCCCCACTGCACCCGCGTTTCGTGCCGTGGCGGGCGGATACCCGGCCGGTGACCCGCCCGACCCGCTCCCTCGCGAGGTGTCCTCCATGCCCCAGTACGGCTACTCCCTCTCCTGCGAGGAGTTCGCCCCCGCGGATCTCGTCGAACAGGCGAGGATGGCGGAGCAGGCCGGATTCGAGACGCTGTGGATCTCGGACCACTACCACCCCTGGAACGACGCCCAGGGCCAGAGCCCCTTCGTGTGGTCGGTGATCGGCGCGATCTCCCAGGCGGTGTCCCTGCCGATCGAGACCGCGGTCACCTGCCCCACGGTCCGGATCCATCCGGCGGTGGTGGCACAGGCCGCCGCGACCAGCGCGGTGATGACGAACGGTTTCCGCCTCGGCGTCGGCACGGGCGAGGCACTGAACGAGCACGTCGTCGGCCACACCTGGCCACCGGCGAGTGTCCGTATGGACATGCTGGAGGAGGCGATCCTCATCATGCGCAAGCTGTTCTCCGGCGAGGAGATCAGCCACTTCGGCACGCACTACAAGGTCGAGAACGCCCGCCTGTACACCGTCCCCGACGAGCCCGTCCCGATCGACATCTCCGGCTTCGGCCCCAAAGCGACGGCCCTCGCGGCACGCGTCGGCGACGGCTACATCACGATGGCGCCCGAGGCGTCGATGGTGGAGCAGTTCCGCAAGGGCGGCGGGGGCGCGAAGCTGGTGAGCGGCGGGACGAAGGTCTGCTACGGCACCGACCGCGACGAGGCCGTCCGCACGGTCCGCCGGCTGTGGTCGAACCAGCTGCTGCCCGGTGAGATGGGCCAGATCCTGCCCTCACCGCGCCACTTCGAGCAGCTGGAGCCGCTGATCACCGAGGACATGGTGCGTGACAACACGGTCTGCGGCGACGATGTCGACGAGCACGTCGCCACGCTGAACGCGTTCGCCGAGGCGGGCTTCGACCGGATCTACGTCAATCAGATCGGCCCCGAGCAGCGCGCGTTCTTCGACTTCTACCGTACGAAGGTGCTGCCCCAGCTCCAGCAGAGCCGCTGATCTCCTCATGAGGGCCCGACGCTGCGGACGGACGACGTGGAGGAATACCGGGTCGCCCAACGGCGGGCAGCACGCGTCAGCCTGCGTGCCGCCAGCACCCCGGCGCCAAGCGTGAGTGCCTTCCCCGCGTGTCCACGATGGCGGGAAACCCATTCCTGTGGGCCGGCCGGAAGGGACTCCTCGTCGAACCGCCCGTGCGCGCCGAAGTCCCGCCCGTGCGGACCGTCGGCCGGCACCCACAGGTTCCCCTGCCCGGGATGCTCGCCCGCGTCCCGCTGGGCGTCGAACGCGGTCCGGGCGAGGTACCGCTCCAGCAGCCCGGGAGCCACGGCGTTGGCGAGCAGCGTGGTCACCGTGGAGCCGCCCACCCAGTACTCCCGGCGCCGCCCGTGCCGCGCCGCGTGCACGATCGCCCGCGCCGCGACCTCCGGCTGATACACCGGCGCCACCGGCCGGGCCCGCCCCGGCACCCGGCTCAGCACCCAGTCGAACTGCGGCGTGTTGACGGCGGGCAGCTGCACCATCGTCGTCCGCACCCCGCTCCTCTCGTGCAACAGCTCGCACCGCAGTGACTCGTTGAATCCCTGGATCGCATGCTTGGCGCCGCAGTAGGCGGACTGCAGCGGAATCCCCCGGTACGCGAGCGCCGAACCGACCTGCACGATCGTGCCCCGGTCCCGCGGCAGCATGTGCCGCAGCGCGGCCCGCGTACCGAACACGCAGCCCAGGTACGTCACTTCGGTCACCCGCCGGAACTCGTCCGGGGTGATCTCCGTGAACGGCGCGAAGACCCCGGCGAAGGCGTTGTTGACCCAGACGTCGATCCGTCCGAACGCGTCCACGACCTGCTGAGCGGCGTCGTCGACGGCCTTGGCGTCGGCCATGTCGACGGTGACGACCAGCGCCTCACCTCCGGCGCGCTGCACGTCGTCCGCCGCCGCGGCGAGGCCCTCGCGGCCCCGGGCCAGCAGGGCGACCCGCTCGCCCCGGGCGGCGAAGGCGCGGGCGGTGGCCCGGCCCACGCCTCCGCTTGCCCCGGTCACCACGACGGCCCTGCGACGCCGCGTGCGCACCGGTCGTCACGCCCGGTGGTGCGGGTTCTCGGGGTCGATCAGGTCCGGCCGCGGCACCGGGCCCCGGGCGGGCGTGCCCGGTTGCGGGGTGTCCGCCGTCGGCGCTCCGGTCGCCGAGGGGGCCTCGCCGGGCGCGACGGGCGGCATCGGCGGATACGGTGCGGCGCCGCCGGGGACACGCTCCGGATGGCCGGCGGCCGGTTCGGTCATGTGCCGGTGTGTGGGCCGTGCCGCCCCGCGCAGCACGTAGGCGATGACACCAAGGATCGCCGCGGTGACCAGCGCGGCGGCCCAGTCCGGCAGGGCGATGGCGAGGGCCAGGCCCACGGCGAGCGCGAGGGCCGCCCCCGCGTAGAGGGCGACGGCTCCGGAAGCGCCGTACAGCATGGCGGTGCGGCGCTGCTTACGGGTCTGCTGCCGCAGTTCGTCACGGATCGTCTCACGCGCGACCTGCGCCAGTTCGTCGACCAGATGCTTGTCCAGATGCTCCAGATGATCCATGCGGTCCATGCCCGCCGGGTACCCGCGGCCCTGCCCGCGTAACGCCACGGACACTGGCCGGAGAAGCCGCCGGTCAGGCTTGCGCAAAGGCGTCCACGACGACGTCGGCGAGCAGCGCGCCCGCCGTGCCCTCCGGGTCCAGGTCGGGGTCGTAGATGGTGACGTTGAGGCCGGCACAGTGCGGGGAGGCGAGCCAGGGCCGCAGCAGGGCGATGAGTTCGTCGGGGAACAGTCCGTCCGGATCGGGGCTGTCGACGGCGGGCATGACGGACGGGTCGAGGACGTCGGCGTCCAGGTGCACCCAGAACCCCTGGAGCTGCGGAATCGCAAAGGCCTCGGCGGTGACGCGGGCCAGTGCGTCGGCGCCCCACTCCCGGATGTCGCCGACCGTGACGACCGGGATCTTCAGGCCGGCGAGTTCTGCCGTGTCCTCGTCGAAGTAGTCGCGGATGCCGAAGAGCCGCACGTCCGCGTCCCGCAGATACGGCTTCAGCCCTTCCAGGTTCGTCAGGTCCTCCTGCCCGCGCCCGGTGGCCAGCGCGAGCTCCTCGCCGCCCGCCGCGCCGACGTGGTCGGAGTTGCCCGGGTGGCGGAAGTCGTGCGAGGCGTCCACTGCCGCCAGCCCGTACCGCCCGATGCGGCGCAGGGCGAGCGAGGCGCCGAGCTGGATGGAGCAGTCGCCGCCGAGCACGAGGGGGAAGTCCCCGGCGCGTACATGATGCTCGATCCGGTCGGCCAGTCTGCAGGTGTACGAGGCGATGGCGGCCGCGTTGAAGACGCCGTCGCCCTCCTGCCAGTCCCCGCGGTCGTAGCGCGGCGGCACGACGACCCCGCCCTCCAGGGCGTTCAGCCGCTGCAGTATTCGCTGCTCACGCAGGGCCCCGGCGAGCTTGTGGCAGCCGGGGACGGTGCCGGGGGCGGGCGGCGCAGGCCCAGGTTGGAGGGGGCGTCGATCACGACGATATTCCGCATGCGCCGCATCCTCCCCGACGTGGAGTCGAGCCTTCAACGGCAAAAGCACACGGGATGCTGAGCATGCGGTTCACCGAGGAGGGGTCGCTCTCGTACGAGGTGTCGCCGCTGAAGCACTTCTCGATGCGGTACGTGGTCGTGTCCGACGCCGAGGACGGCGAGGAGATGGCCGCGGCGATCGCGGGGAACCGTGCCGGGACGACGCTCCGCGGCCTCGGCCACGGCTTCCGGGATCTGCGGTCGACGGTCACCGGTCTCGACACGATGAAGATCAACCACAAGCCCGCATCTCGGCGGTGAGCGCCCAGCGTTCGTGGTCCCGCCAGGCGCCGTCGATGTAGAGCAGGTGCGGCGAGAAGCCCTCCAGGCGGAATCCGCAGGCGCGGGCGAGGGCGATCGACGCGGCGTTGCCGGGCTGCACGTTGATCTCCAGCCGGTGCAGTCGCAGGGGCCCGAACGCATGGTCCACGACCAGGTTCAGCCCCTCGCGCATCAGCCCGCGCCCGGCGGCGTGCGCGAAGGCGCCGTATCCCAGCGCCCCGCTCTGGAAGGCGCCGCGGACGATGTTGTTGATGTTGATGTAGCCGGCCAGGGCGTGCGTGACCCGGTCACAGACCAGGAACCCCGCCTTCGTCGGGTCCTCGATCAGCCGGCCGGCATAGCGGGCGTACGCCTCGGCGGTGTCCGGCGGGAAGAGCCACGGATGGTGCAGCGCCTTGCTCTCCCGGACACGCGCGGTGAACTCGGCGCCGTCCTCGTAGGTGAAGTGGCGTATGCCCAGGCGGGGACCTTCGGCGAGGTAGTGGGACACGGAGTGTGGCACGCCGCCACCCTACGACGGCTCGCTCCAAGCCGGCTCACTCAGGCACCACGGGCAATTCCAGCACCCCCGTGTCCCCCGGCGCGCTGACCACGGTCACGGGCTTGGTCCCCCGGTTGCCGAAGTACGCGTCGTCGCTCGCCGCGATCACGAACCGCAGCCGGTGGCCCTTCTCGTACCGGTGGACGATGCCCGGCAGGGTCACGGTGAACGGCTTGGTCACGTCCGGCACGCGGACCGGCGCGACCAGCCGGTGGACCAGCGTCTGCTTGCCGTCGGGTGCGACGTCGTACAGCTTGGCGAAGAGGACGAGCTTGTCGGCGGCGTCGCCCGAGTGCTGGGTGCGTTCCGCCTGCGGAGAGAGAACCCTCAGCGTGGCCCGGGGCGCGCCCACGACGTCGACGTCCCGCCCGAGCGGCCGGCTGGTCCAGCCCAGGTAGGTGCCCTTGGTGTCGTACGGCCCCGGGTCCGGCAGCCCGGCGAGCCCGGCCACGGAGCTCTCCGAGTGGCTCGTGGGTTTGAGCCAGTTGGTGTACGAGCGACTGCCGCGCGCCACCTTCCTGCGGTTGTCGACGAGTTTGCCGTCACCGGACAGGTACAGCTTCTGGCCGGGTGCGGGGAGCCGGTCGGCCGTGGCGTAGGTGCGGTGGGGGTCTGTGATCCAGTCCCGGTAGTACGCGAAGGCCGGTCCGGTGTCGATCTTCTTCTTGTGCAGATAGCGGTCGAACCAGGAGAGGATCCGCTTGCCGACGTAGGCGCTCTCCAGGTTGCCCTGGCCGAGGTTGAGTTCTCCGCTCGCCGGGTCGGTCAGGCCGCCGCTGTGCCCCCAGGACTGCCAGATCATCTTCACCGGCGTGCCGTGCGCCTTGAGCGTCTTGTACGTGGCGGTCGCCTCGTTGAGGTTGAACAGGGTGTCGGCCTGCCCCTGGACCAGCAGGGTGGGCGCCTGGACCCGGTGCAGGTAGGACACCGGGGAGACGCTGCGGGCGTAGTCGAGCAGCCCGGCGGCCCGGTCGGCCGGATAGCGTCCGGAGTTGAGGGTGCGGATGGTCTCGCAGGCCCTGCTGACGAAGTGCAGACAGGTGCGGGAGTTGATGCGGGACGGGTCGAGGCCCGGCCGGCTCAGCGGCTGGCCCTCGCCGATGAGGTAGAAGCCGTTGGTCCACTGCCATTTGAAGGCGCCGGGCACACCGCGGGCACCGACGGCGCTGTTCGGGGCGAGCGAGTACCCGAGGTCGTTCCAGGTGATCATGGGCACGAGGGCGTCGACGCGGTGGTCGACGGAGGCCGTGGCCAGCTGGATCGCCCCGCCGTAGGAACCGCCGATCATGCCGACGCGCGGGTCGCCCGGACGGTCGAGGGTGACGTAGTCGACGCTGGTGCCGTCGTCGGCAGCCCGTTTGCCGGCCAGGAAGTCCAGCAGCTGCGCGGCGGCCCGGCCGTCGACGGCCGGGTCGTCGAGCGAGATGAGGCAGCCCGATCTGCCGAAGCCGAGCCCGGAGTAGACGAGCCCGACGTAGCCGCGCTGGGCGAAGGCCTTGCCGATGGCGTCCGTGGAACCGTCGTTCTTGCTGCCGCCGAAGCCGTTGGTGGCCAGCACGGCGGGGGCGGGGCGGGCACTGTTCACGCCCGCGGGCCGATAGAGGTCGGCGTCGATCGTGCAGGTGCGGCCGCCTGCCCGGACGGTGAACTTCAGGGCGCTGACGGTGTACTGGCCGGTCGCGGTGGCGGGAGCGGTGAGTGCGAGGGGCGCGGTGAGCGCGGCGCCCAGCGCGGCGGCGAGAACGGCACGGGACCTGGACACACGTCGGGACACGCAGACCTCCACACTGAGGGCAACCGGAACACCCGGAACACCCGGAGAACGAGGACAACCGGACAACACGAATACCGACCAGTAGTGCAGGCCGGTAATCATGTTGTGACACGTGTCAGGACGGGTCAATCACCGTGATCGGAGTTTCCTGACGGAATTTCAGTTCCGCTGCTCAGCGCAGAGCGGGCTCGTCCAGCGTCAAGGTGCCCGTGTCCGCGTCCAGCTCGGCCGCAACCCCGAACGGAATCGTCAACGCCCCGTCGCAGTGCCCGAATCCGAACTCCTCGACCACGGGAACCCCGAGCCCGCCGAGCCGGTCGACGAGCAGGGCGCGTACCCGGTCGTAGGCATCGCATCGCTCCCACGACCCGAGCAGCACCCCACGCACCCCGTCGAGCCAGCCGGCCCGGAGCAGTTGGGTGAGGTAACGGTCCAGACGGTACGTCTCCTCCCCCACGTCCTCCAGACAGAGCAGCCCGCCGCGCGCGGAGTGACGGGCGTGCGAGGTGCCCAGTTCCGCGGCGAGCAGGCAGAGGCATCCGCCCAGGACGACACCCCGCGCCCGGCCGGGAACCAGTGCCGTACCGCCGGAGGCGATCGTGCGGACCGTCTCCGGCGCGAACAGCGTGGCCTTGAGGTGCTCCTGCGCCTGCGCGTTCTTGATGAAGTCGACGCCCGCCGCCATCGGCCCGTGCAGCGTGACCAGGTCCAGTCGCACAGCGAACGCCTCGTGCAGCGCCGTGATGTCGCTGAAGCCGACGAGCAGCTTCGGCCCGGCCGCCCGCAGGGCCTCCCAGTCCAGCAGGTCGACCATCCGCTGCACCCCGTACCCGCCGCGGGCGCACAGCACGGCGTCCACGGACGGATCGCACCAGGCCGCCTGGAAGTCGGCGGCCCGGTCGGCGTCCGTGCCCGCCAGGTAGTCGAACGTCCCGTGCCGGTCCAGCACATGGGGCGCCGCCACCGGGTCGAGGTCCCAGCCGCGCAGCACGTCGAGTCCGGCCTGCAGCCGCTGCTCCGGCACGGGTCCGCTGGGTGCGACGACGGCCACCCGGGCGCCGGGGGCGAGCCGGGCCGGACGCAGGAGTTCCTTCACTTGGCCAGCTCCAACGTCGGAACGCCGCGGGGGTTCAGCCCGAACACCTGGGCATACAGGGACAGTTCGGCCTCCAGGGCACGGATCATCGTGTCGGCCCGCCGGAACCCGTGCCCCTCCCCCTCGAAGGCGATGTACGCGTGCGGCACCCGTCCGCCCTCCATACGGGCCAGGAACCGCTCGCACTGCGCCGGCGGGCAGATCACGTCGTCCAGCCCCTGGAGCAGCAGGAAGGGCGCGGTGATGCGGTCGGCGTGCTCGGCGGGCGAGCGTTCCACGTACCGTCCGGGCACCTCGGCGAGCGGCCCGACCAGGCTCTCCAGGTACTGCGACTCGAAGTCGTGGGTCTCCCCCGTGCCCCAGCCGGTGAGGTCGAGGATCGGGTAGATGATCGTGCCGCAGGCGTAGACGTCGGTCGTGGCGAGGGACGCCGCCGCGGTCCAGCCGCCCGCGCTGCCGCCACGCACCGCGAGCCGGTCACGGTCGGCGGTGCCCTCGTCGGCCAGCGCGAGCGCAACAGCCGCGCAGTCCTCCACGTCGACGACACCCCACTGCTCGCGCAGCCGCTCCCGGTAGGCGCGGCCGTACCCGGTGGAGCCGCCGTAGTTGACCTCGGCGACGCCGATGCCGCGGGAGGTGAAGTAGGCGATGGCCAGGTCGAGGACGAGCGGTGCGCGTCCGGTGGGGCCGCCGTGCGCCCAGATGACGTACGGCGGCAGCTCGGCGCCGGGTGCGATGCAGCCGGGGTTGTGCGGCGGGTAGACATGCGCGTGGATCTCGCGTCCGGCGGGGCCGGTGAAGGTGCGGATCTGCGGTTCGGGGTAGTACGCCGGGTCCACGGCGTCGTCGTGCTCGGCGCCGATCACCCGGGCCCGGCCGGTCCGGGCGTCCAGCTCCACCACCTCGTAGGCGCTGCGCGGGCTGGCCCCGACGCCGACGATCCGCTCGCCGTGCACCGCGAGGGTGGGCGCGAACTCGGTCCAGGGGCCGGCCGTGTCGACGACCTCGCCGGTCTCGGGGTCCAGTATCCCGAGGGCGGTCGCGCCGCGCCCGTGCACGACGGCGATGAGCCCGCTGTCCAGCGGGGCGAACCAGCGGTGCCCGAGCTTCCACAGCGGCCCGCCGAACTCCTCCTCGCGCGGGCACAGCGGTTCACCGTCGCGGTAGATGTTCCACCAGCCGGTGCGGTCGCTGCTGTACAGCAGGGAGCCGTCGGCCGCGAAGTCGACCTGGGCGATCGACTCCTGAGGGCCGCCGGCGACCGTCCGGGGCGCGAGGAGTGTCCCGTCGGATCCGATCTCGGCGAGCACCAGCTCCGTGCCGTCCCACGGCATACGCGGATGGTCCCAGGCCAGCCAGGCCGCATACCGTCCGTCGGGCGAGAGGCGCGGACCGGTGACGAAACGGTGCCGGTCGTCGGTGAGTTCCCGCACGGCGTCCCGGTCCTCGGCGGCGGAGCCGTCCAGCGGCACCGCGGCCGGCACACGCCGCACATCGGTGGGTCCGTCACCGGTGAACTCCTCCAGCACGCACCACACCTCACCGCGCTCCGGCCGCAGCCGCAGATCGGCCCAGCGCAGCCCGCCGCCCACCGGGGACACGGGCGTCAACGGGCGCGGCTCGCTCCCCGGCTCGTAGCGGTACAGCCGCTGGTCGGCGAAGTGCACGAACACCACCAGCGGCCGGCCGTCGACGAGGTCTCCGGCCCAGGGCTGTCCGCCGTACTCGATGACCCGGCTGCGCACGTTCCACGGAGCGGGCAGCACGGACTCCTCCCCGCCGTCGGCATGCCTGCGCACCAGTGTGCGCCGGCCCCCCTCGGCGGGCCGCGGCTCGGTCCACCAGGCCTCGTCACCGACGAAACCCACGTACTCGGGATGGCCGTCGTGCGCGGCGGCGAGCGCCGCGTCGATCGGCGAGGGCCAGGAACCGTACGCCATGGTCTGCACGTTCTCCCCCATACCTCTAGGCGCTCCGCAGGAACCGGTCGAGAACGCGGACGCCGAAGTGCAGCGCCTCGACCGGGACGCGCTCGTCGACCCCGTGGAAGAGGGCCTGGTAGTCGAAGCCCTCCGGGAGCTTCAGCGGCGCGAAGCCGTAGCCGGTGATGCCGAGCTGCGAGAACTGCTTGGCGTCGGTGCCTCCCGACATGCAGTACGGCACCACATGCCCCTCGGGCGCGAACTCCTCGACGGCAGCCCGCATCTTCGCGTACGTCGTCGAGTCCACGGGCGCCTGCAGGGCCACCGTGCGGTGCTCGTACGCCCAGTCCACGTCCGGCCCGGTCAGCAGGTCGAGGGTGGTGCGGAACTCGTCCTCGCCACCCGGCAGAAAGCGTCCGTCGACATACGCCACGGCCTCGCCCGGAATGACGTTGATCTTGTAGCCGGCGGTCAGCATGGTCGGGTTGGCGCTGCTGCGGACGGTGTGCTCGACGAGCTTTCCGGCCGGGCCGAGCTTGTCCAGGAGCGCGTCGACATCGGAGAGGTCCGTGTCGATGCCGTACAGCGCGGCCAGTTCGGTGAGGGCCGCCCGCACGGTCGGGGTCAGCCTGAGCGGCCACTCGTGCGCGCCGATCCGGGCGATCGCGGCGGCCAGCCGGGTCACCGCGTTCTCGCGGTTCACCTTGGAGCCGTGTCCGGCGCGCCCGCGCGCGGTGAGCTTCAGCCAGCCCGTGCCGCGCTCACCGGCGGCGATCGGATAGATCTCCCGGCCGCCGCCGTCGTGGAAGGTGAACGCCCCGGACTCGCTGATGCCCTCCGTGCACCCCTCGAACAGCCCGGCGTGCCGCGTGGCGAGGAACTCGGAACCGTCCTCGGCGCTGGCCTCCTCGTCCGCGGTGAACGCGATCACGATGTCCCGCCGGGGCCGTACGCCCTGCCGGGCCCAGGCCCGGACGACGGCGAGGATCATCGCGTCCATGTTCTTCATGTCGACCGCGCCCCGCCCCCAGACGACCCCGTCCCGGACCTCCCCGGAGAACGGGTGCACGCTCCAGTCGGCGGCTTCGGCGGGTACGACGTCCAGGTGCCCGTGGACGAGCAGCGCGTCCGCCGAGGGGTCGGTGCCCTCGATGCGGGCGACGACGTTGGTCCGCCCCTCGGTGCGCTCCAGCAGCACGGGTTCCAGTCCCGTCTGAGCGAGCCGCGCCGCCGCGTACTCGGCGGCCGGCCGTTCCCGGCAGTCGCCGCCGCCCCGGTTGGTGGTGTCGATACGGATCAGGTCGGAGGTGAACTCGACGACCTCGTCCAGGGCCCGCTGGTCAGCCATACTGCTCCTCCACGGCGGCCGAGACGACAGTGGTGACCGCCTTGAAGGTACGGATGCCCTCGTACATGGTCTCGCTGGTGTACGCCACTTTCCGTTCCCCGATCCGGTCCACGCCCGGCACGACGGTCGCGGCCATGGCCAGATGCTCGGCGTCGAACTCGACCGCCACGGTGTACGGGCCGCCCCTGACCGGCTCGTGGCGCACCGCCAGAGCGGCCGCCTCCTTCGCCGCGGCCCGGATGTCGACGGCGGTCCTGGCCGGCGTACGGCACACCGCCGCATACCGCGACACATGGTCCTTGACGGCGACCTTCAACGCCTCGGGCGCATACCCGAGCGCGTCCTCGCAGGCCACGTCGTCCCCCGTCACGAGGATCACCGGTACCCCGTACTCGGCGACGACATGCGCGTTCAGCAGTCCCTCGCTCGCGCGGACGTCGTTCAGCCACACCCCGGTGATCGAGTTCGCGAGGTAGGTGTGTGCGAGCACGCCCTCCGCTCCGGCGCCGGCGTGGTAGCCGACGAACGCGATGCCGTCCACGTCGCCGTGCTGCACACCCTCGACCATGGACAGCGACTTGTGCCGTCCGGTGAGCATTTCGACCCGTTCGTCCAGGCGCTCCAGCAGCAGGTTCCGCATGGTCCAGTGCGCCTCGTTGACGACGACCGCGTCGGCACCGCCGTCGTAGAAGCCGAGCACCGCGGCGTTGACGTCCGACGTGAACATCGAACGGCACCGCTCCCACTGCGGTGTCCCCGGCAACACGTCGGCCGGCCAGGTGACACCGGTGGCGCCCTCCATGTCGGCGCTGATGAGGATCTTCATGGTGCGTCACGTTACGCGGAGAATCAGCGCACGACCAGGAGGGGGCCCACCGGCGAAAAGCGGTCGTCGGCTCCGGTGCAGCGGGACGCGTGCGGTCAGCCCTCCCGGCCGGCCACCAGCCACTTCGACGGCAGTTCGATCCTGGCGCCGTCCGGGCCGGACTCCGTGGTCGCCAGGGGCAGTTCGCCGCTCGCCAGCACGGTGAGCCCGGCCGCCCGCAGGTAGTCGGGCACGGCGGCGTCGGCCACCTCGCCGGGGGCGATGCCGTGCCGGAAGACGGGGGCGAGCTTGGCCGGCGGGCCGGCGGGGCCCTGGGCCAGAGAGCGCAGGACGGCACCGGCGGCCTCGGCGAGCTCGACGAGGAAGACCCGGCCGCGGGTGCCGACGAGGGTGGCGATGCCGTCCACCAGTGACTGCCGGTCGTCGGGCTCGCACTGGTGGAGTACACCGCGCATGTACACGTTGGCGTCGCCGAGCTCCGCGTGCAGCGTCTCGGTCTCGCTCTTCTCGGCGGCGTCCAGTGCTCGGTAACCGGCCTGCCCGGCGGGATCCCCGTACCGGGCGTGCTCGACGGCCGCCACGGACAGGTCGACGCCGAGGACGTGGCGGAAGCGGTCGGCGAGGTAGCGGGTCTGGGTGCCGTTGCCGCAGCCCAGGTCGACCACGGGCAGGCCGGGGTCGGTCAGGTGCGGCTCGAACAGGGCGAGGTGGCGGCCCGCGGTGAGCGATGCCTCGGCGTCCCAGAAAACGGCGCCCTGTCCGCGGGGCGCCTCGCGCCAGAACGCCTCCCAGGCCTCCCGGTACCGACTCGTCACGCTCATGGCCAACTCCCCAGGTCCGACGCCGTCCCGCCGTGAGTGACGGGCCAGTACGGTCTATCGCGCCCGGGTCACGGTCACAAGGTGACGGCGCCAACCTTCACGGCTCGTTCGACAGGCGTACGCGCCCCCCTGCGCCCGATGGTTCAGCGGCGCGGCAGCGTCAGTTCGAACCAGACGGTCTTGCCCGCGCCCCTGCGGCTGGCGCCCCACTCGCGCGCGAGGGTGCTGACGACGCGCAGTCCGCGCCCCGCCTCGTCGCGCGGTCCGGCGCCCCGCAGGGTCGGCAGGTCGTGATCGTCGTCGTCCACCTCGCACAGCAGCGTGTCGCCGCGCACCAGGCGCAGTTCGACGGGCCGGCGGTGGGAGTGCCGTACCGCATTGGTGACGAGTTCACTGACCATCAGCTCGGCGCTGTCCGCCAGCCGGGCCAGGCCCCAGTCGTGCAGCTGCTCGCGGACGGCGGCGCGGGCCCGACCCACCTCGGCCGGGTCGAGGGCGAGCCGCCACTCGGCGACGTCGCCGGGTTCGATGCCGTTCAGGCGGGCCATCAGCAGGGCCACGTCGTCCTTGCGGCCGCCGCGCGTGTTGAGGGCGCGGATGATGGTGTCGCAGGCGTCGTCCATGGACGCGGCCGGGTGTGCGGCGGACTCGCACAGCGTGGCGAGACCGACGCCGATGTCCTCACCGCGCACCTCGACCAGCCCGTCCGTGCACATCACCAGCCGGTCTCCGGGCTCCACGCGCACGCGTACCGCCTCGAAGGGCACCCCGCCGACCCCGACGGGCGCACCCGTGGGCAGATCGAGCAGTTCACTGCGACCGTCCTCGGCCCGCACCAACACCGGTGGAATATGGCCCGCGTTGGCCAGGTGCAGCTCGCTCGCGATCGGGTCGTAGACGGCGTACAGACAGGTCGCCAGGTAGGTGTCGCCGAGCCGCTGGGCGAGGTCGTCGAGGTTGCGCAGCAGCTGGGCGGGCGGCAGGTCGAGGGCGGCCATGGTCTGCACGGCGGTCCGCAACTGGCCCATCATGGCAGCGGAGTTGAGGCCGTGCCCCATGACGTCGCCGACGACGAACGCGGTGCGGGCGCCGGGCAGTTTCACCGAGTCGAACCAGTCGCCGCCGACCCGCCCGAGCATCGTGCCGGGCAGATAGCGGGTGGCGATGTCGCAGCCCGCCATGCGCGGCGGGATGTGCGGCAGCATGCTGTCCTGGAGGGTCTCGGCGACGCTCTCCTGGTAGGTGTACATGCGCGCGTTGTCGAGCACGAGGCCCGCGCGGGCGGCGAGTTCGGCGCCGGTGACCCGGTCCATGTCGTTGAACTCGGCACGCTCGGGATGACGCAGCAGGACCATGAACCCGAGCACCACATTGCGTGCCTTCAGCGGCACGACGAGCATCGAACGGCCCGTGATCAGCGGCCGGATGTCCCGTTTCTCGAACTGCGAGGCGATGGCGTGGCCCATCTGCTCGCTGATCCGCGGCACCAGGACGGGCTCGCCGGTGGTCATGCACTGGAAGAACGGTGTGTGCGCCGGGAACGGCATGGCCTCGCCGACGGGAACGACGTCGTCCCAGCGGCCGGGTTCGTCGGTGTGCTCGAGGGCGACCCGGTGCCACATGGTGGTGGTGTCCGGCACGCCTTCGGGGAATCCCTCGCCGGCGACGACCTGTTCGCGCAGATAGGTGCCGGCGACATCGGTGAAGCGCGGCACGACGGCCTTGCTGACCTCGACGATGGTCCGCGCCAGGTCGAGCGAGGTGCCGATCCTTCCACTCACCTCGTTGAGGAACTCCAGGCGCTCGCGTACGGCGGCGTACTCGAGATCCTCGCCGTCCTTGTCGTCCCGCAGTTCCTCCGGTACGGTCTCGCCGGCCGCCACGGCCCTGGCCAGGCGCTCGCGGCGGGCCCTGCGCTCGGCGCGCCGGGGCACGCCCCAGTCCGGAGTGACCGGCACCCGGTCGTTCTGGCTGAACTCCAGGATGGGGTAGCCCAGTTCGAGGACCTGCGCGACGATCCGCGCGCTCTCGTCGACGCTCATGCTGGGCAGGATCTCGGGAAGCCTGCGGGCGAGTTCTTCGGCGCCGGGAAAGTCGGTGTGCAGGGCGAAGGCGGGCGCGATCCGTTCGACGACCGCGTCCTCGTCCGGCTCGTGCGGGCGCAGGGCAGCCGCGTCCGCGGCGAGCACGAGCAGCCGCTCGAGGCCGGGTCCGATCAGCGGGTACGCCCACCACAGCACGTCGACCCGGCCGCCGTCGGGCACACCGACCCGGGCGCGGCCCGCGGCCGGGTAGGAGAGCCCTCCGTCGAGGGAGGCCTGCAGGCCGGGTCCGAGGCCGTCGTACCCGCCGTACGGCCCGTACGGGGTGTCCTCCCGGTCCTCGGGCAGTGCTCCGGAGACGGGGAGAAGGTCGGCCGCGGGCCGGCCGATCGCAGACTCCTTGGCGGCGCCGAAGAGGCGTCGCGCGCCGGTGCTCCAGTGGGAGACGAGGCCGTCGCGATCGACCACGACCACGGCCAGCGGGATGCGGCCGGCCGGGGCATGCCCCGTCGGTGCACCGCTTCCGGCCTGGTGGTCGGGAGGTGCTGCCCGGTCGGTGCCACGGTCCATGGCCCAGTCCCTCTCCCCACGACTGTGCAAGATCTAGATCTGTGCCCCCGTCACCCACCGTACGGCGACTCCCCTCCACGATGTGCGGCAATACGGGAATTGATGTCGCCGACCGCGCGGGCGCACGCCCTGCCGCGGCCGACGGGCGGTTCAGTCCTCGTGGCCCAGCTGAAGGTCGCGTTCCGTGCGTCCCCCACCCGCCACGTGCAGCACGGTGGCCACGGGCGGATATCCGGCCGCGATGACGGTGTACTCGCCGGAGGACAGATCGACGAACCGGAACGTTCCGTCAGCCCCGGTGGTGAGCGTGTCGACCACGTTGCCGGCCGCGTCCAGCAGGGTCACGCGGGCGTCCTCGACCGGTCGCCCGCCGCTCGCCCGGACCGTGCCGCGCAGCACGGCGCCGCCGGCGAGTTCGATGTCCTGCCGGGTCTCGCGGGCCGCCTGGACGGTGATCGGGAGAGCGGCCGGGCGGAAGGCGGGAGCGCTCGCGGCGAGCGTGTACTCGCCCGCCACCAGCTCGGTGATGACATAGCCGCCCTCGCGTCCGCTGCGGGTACTGGCGACGACCTCACCGTGCGCGTTGGTGAGGGTGACGGTGGCGTCGCGCACGGGGCTGCCGTCCGCGGTGAGCACGCTGCCGGCGAGGCGTCCGGCGCCGCCGAGGACGACGTCCAGTTCGACGGGGCGTTCGCCGACGGTCACGGAGACGGCCTGCGGCTGGTGGCCGCCGGCCGCGGCGATCAGGACGTACGCCCCCGAGCCGGGCGTGGCCAGCGCATACCGTCCGTCCTCGCCGCTCGCGCCCCGCCCGATCTGCTGTCCGGCGACGTCGATGAGCGTGAGCGCGGCGCGGGGCACGACGGTCCCGTCGGGGTGCTGCACGGTGCCGCAGACGGCGATTCCGGCGGCGTACGGCGAACGGGCGTGCGGGATGGGGGCGTTCACCTGAGCTGTCTCCGGGTCGGTGGCGGGGGCGTGGGGGGACGCTGTACTGGTCAACAGGGGGGTCTCCTTGAGGAAGAACGAGATGAGCAGCCCGAGGACGAGCACCGGCACCAGGTAGAGGAAGATCCTCGGCATGGCGTCGGCGTAGGCCTGGATGTAGCCCTCGCGCAGCGCCGGAGGCAGCGCGTGGACGAGCTCGGGGGTGATGGACTCGGGGTCGGGCAGACCGGCGTCCGCGCGCGCGGGGAGGTGTTCGCCCAGGGAGTCGGTGAGCCGGTCGGCGAAGAGGGTGCCGAAGATCGCGGCGCCGACGCTGCCGCCGATCTGCCGGAAGTAGTTGTTGGCGCTGGTGGCGGTGCCGAGGTCGGCGGGGCGCACGGAGTTCTGCACGGCGAGGATCAGAACCGGCATCACCATGCCGATCCCGGCGCCGAGCACGGCCATCCAGATGCTGTAGTGCAACCGGGGCGTGTCGGCTTCGAGCCGGGAGAGCAGCCACATGCCGACGACGGAGAGGGCGCCGCCGATGATCGGGTGGATCCGGTAACGACCGGTGCTGCTGATGAGCTGCCCGGAGATGATCGAGGCGCCGACGATGCCGCCCATCATGGGCAGCATCAGCAGCCCGGACTCGGTGGCGCTGGCCCCGTCCACCATCTGAAGGAACGTCGGCAGGTAGCTGGCGGCGCCGAAGAGGGCGACGCCGACCACCAGGCCCACCAGGCCGGTGATGTTGAAGACGGAGTCGCGGAACAGCCGCAGCGGGATGAGGGGTTCGGCGGCGAAGTGCTCGGCCACGAGAAAGAGCACGGTGGTGGCCGCGGCCCCGGCGGCGAGCGCGAGGATGACGTCCGAGTCCCAGGCGTACTCGGTGCCGCCCCAACTGGTCAGCAGGACCAGGCAGGTGGAGGCGGCGGCGAGGAGCAGCGCACCGAGGATGTCGAGGCGGGGTTTGGCGGTCGGCTTGGGAAGTTTCAGCACGACGGCGACGACGGCCATGGTGATCAGGCCGAAGGGCACGTTGATGTAGAAGCACCAGCGCCAGGAGAGATGATCGGTGAAGTAGCCGCCCAGCAGCGGCCCGGCCACCGAGGCGAGACCGAACGCCGCGCCGATCAGCCCCATGAACCTGCCCCGCTGCCGGGGCGGAACGATGTCCGCGATGATCGCCTGCACGCCGATCATGAGCCCGCCCGCGCCGACGCCCTGCACCGCACGGAAGGCGATCAGCTGGTCCATGGTCTGCGCGCGGCCGGCGAGCGCGGAGCCGACGACGAAGACGACGATGGCGAACTGGAAGACACCCTTGCGGCCGAGGAGATCGCCGAGCTTGCCGTAGACCGGCAGTCCGATGGTGGCCGTGAGCAGGTAGGCGGTGATCGCCCAGGACATCTTGTCCAGGCCGTGCAGCTCACCGACGATCCTCGGGAGCGCGGTGGCGACGATCATCTGCTCCAGGGCGGCGAGCAGCAGCGCGAGCATCAGCCCGAGGAAGACCAACCGCACCCGGCGCGGGCTGAGTTCGGCGGTCAGGACCGGCGGTGGGGCAGGGCGGTGCGGGGGCGCCGTCGCAACTGGTCCGTCCTGCACCAGAGTCGTCCCGCCCACTACCGCTCCCCTCGTCGCACTGCCACACAATTGCCGCGTAAAGCGACAACTACGAGCAAGCGCGACGAGTTACGGAATCATGCCGGCCGGCCAGGAGATCCACCCGAACCGGTGAGACCTCAACGGCCCCTGGGGGATTGCCCCTTGATCACTTCTCGACCTCTGCGGCCAGCTTGGCGAGCACCGCGTCGTAGATCCGGGCGAGGCCCTTGGGTGCGAAGGTCTTCTCGAAAAAGCCACCGATGCCGCCGGCGCCCGTCCAGGTGGTGGTCACGACCACCCGGGACCTGCCCTGACCGGCCGGGGTGACCCGCCAGACGGTGACCATGGAGGAGTTGCGGTCCTTCTCGACGAGCTCGCCGTCGGTCGGCTCGCTGACCTCCAGCAGGCAGTCGCGGACGCGCTTGCTGGTGGCCTGGAGGCGCCAGTGGACGACGGTGCCCTCACCGTCGCCGCCCTCGCGCACCTCGTATTCGCTGAAGTGCTCGGGCAGCAGCTTCGCGCGCGTGCCGGCGTAGTCGGCGAGGGTGTCGAACACCGTCTCCGGATCCGCCGCGACGACCCGCTCCGTAGTGGCCTCGACCTGCGCCATTGCGTTCCTCCAGCACCTGAGTTCTCGGGGTTGAGGCAAGCCAATCACCCCCGTCCCGGGCCGCCAAATCGGGGGTTCGGAAGTGATCGAACGGGCTCCGTCATGCGATCGGGAGTGACACTCGCACGATCATGGGAACAGATGTTCTATTCTGTGGCCGAGCGACACCGAGGAGGCGTCATGCGCTGGGAGAACCTCACCGTGGAGTCCGGCGAGCACAGCCGGGCCGACGCCGCGCTGTTCGGCGCGGACGCGGTGGTGACCAGGACCTTCGACACGCCCGAGTTCCGCGGGATCACCTTCCACGAGGTGCGGGCCCGCTCGATCCTCAACCGGGTGCCCGGGGCCTCCCGCATGCCCTTCGAGTGGACCGTGAACCCGTATCGGGGCTGCACGCACGCGTGCGTGTACTGCTTCGCGAGGAAGACGCACAGCTACCTGGACCTGGACACGGGGCTCGGCTTCGACTCGCAGATCGTGGTGAAGGTGAACGCACCCGAGCTGCTGCGCCGCCAGCTCGGCTCACGCCGCTGGCAGGGCGAGCACATCGCGATGGGCACCAACGTCGACTGCTACCAGCGCGCCGAGGGCCGCTACCGCCTGATGCCGGGCATCCTCGCCGCCCTGCGCGACCACGCGAACCCCTTCTCGATCCTGACGAAGGGCACCCTGATCCTGCGCGACCTGGACCTGCTGACGCAGGCCGCCCGGGTGACGGACGTCGGCATCTCCGTCTCGGTCGGTTTCACCGACACCGAGCT
Source organism: Streptomyces sp. F001 (assembly GCF_004187715.1). Classification (GTDB taxonomy): domain Bacteria; phylum Actinomycetota; class Actinomycetes; order Streptomycetales; family Streptomycetaceae; genus Streptomyces; species Streptomyces flavusporus. The sequence goes on from NZ_QZWF01000006.1 coordinate 261,013, forward strand.
GTGGCGCACCGTCGAGCCGGGCACCCCGGCGCCGGAACGCCGCCTGGACGTCGTACGGACCCTGGGCGAGCACGGGATCGGCTGCGGTGTGCTGATGGCGCCGGTGATCCCGTTCCTGAGCGATCAGCCCGCCCAGCTGCGGGCCACCGTGCGGGCGATCGCCGCCGCCGGGGCCACGTCGGTCACGCCGCTCGTGCTGCATCTGCGGCCCGGCGCGCGCGAGTGGTTCACGGCGTGGCTCGAGCGCCACCACCCGCACCTGGTGCGGCGGTACGAGCGGCTGTACGCGGACGGCGCCTACGCCCCGAAGTGGTACCAGCGCCGGATCACCCGTCAGGTCCACGAGCTGGCCCGGGAGTACGGCATCGGGCCGACCCGCGCGGGTATGCCGCGCCGGATCCGGGAACCCGAGCCGGCGCCTTCGGACCTGCGCGGGCCGACCCAACTCTCGCTGATCTGAGAGCGTTCGAGCGCAACCATCGACCCAATCGGGTCAAGTGCGATCAGAATATGTTCTTCCAGGCGTCCTGTTCGGGACGATGCGGCGAGGGCCGTGGGATGCGCGGCCCCGCAACCCTCCGTCCTGGGAGGACCCCATGAACAAACGCGCAGCCGTGCTGTGCGGCGCCGCGCTCGTCGTGGCCGGCACCTTCACGGCAGTCCCCGCCGAGGCGAACGCCCCGCGCGCCGCTGAACCCGCCGCCACCACGAAACCGGCGTGGAAGAAGTGCGGCACCACCGATTACCCGACGCTGCAGTGCGCGTCGCTGAAGGTGCCGCTCGACCACGCGAACCCGCACGGGCAGAAGATCACGCTGGCGCTGTCCCGCGTCCCGCACACCGCGAAGAGGTACCAGGGCCCGCTCTTGGTCAACCCCGGCGGTCCCGGCGGCAGCGGTCTGACCCTCGCCGGATTCGTCGCGTCCGCCCTGCCGAAGTCGGTTGCGGCGCAGTACGACGTCATCGGCTTCGACCCGCGCGGGGTGGGCGCGAGCAAACCGGCGCTGAACTGCGGGCCCGGCCACTTCGACCCGGCGCGCCCCGACCCGAGGCCCGCCACGCCCGCCGCCGAGACGGCCAACCTCGCGCGCGCGAAGTCCTTCGCCGCCGCCTGCGGAAAGAAGTACGCGCGCGTGCTGCCGTACCTCGACACGGTCAGCGCCGCCGAGGACATGGAGTGGATCCGGCGCGCTCTGGGTGCGGAGCGGATCAACTACTTCGGCTACTCGTACGGCACGTACCTGGGCGCGGTCTACGCCAGGCGGCACCCGGAGCGGGTCCGTCGTGCGGTTCTGGACTCCGTCGTCGATCCCACCGGCGTCTGGTACGACAGCAACCTGGCGCAGGACCACGCCTTCGACGACCGCCACCGGGCCTTCATGAAGTGGGTGGCCAAGCACAACGCCGCCTACCGGCTGGGCACCGACCCGGCCCGGGTCGAGGCCAGGTGGTACGCGATGCGGGCGGCGCTGGCCGGGAAACCCGCGCGTGGCACGGTCGGCGCCGCCGAACTGGAGGACACCTTCCTGCCCGGCGGCTACTACAACGGCTACTGGCCCCACCTCGCCGAGGCGTTCGCGGCGTACGTCAACGACAAGGATCCGGACCCGCTGGTCGAGGCGTACGAGGACTTCGGGGCCGTGGATGCCTCCGACGAGAACGGCTACAGCATCTACACCGCGGTGCAGTGCCGGGACGCCGCATGGCCGCGTGACTGGCGCCAGTGGAGCAAGGACAACTGGGCGGTCCACGCGAAGGCACCGTTCATGACCTGGAACAACGCCTGGTACAACGCACCGTGCGCGTTCTGGCCGACGGACGCGCTCAAACCGGTGACCATCGCCAACCGCCAACTGCCGCCGGTCCTGCTGTTCCAGGCGACGCACGACGCGGCCACCCCGTACCAGGGTGCCGCGACGGTCCACCGGCTGCTGCACCGCTCCAGCCTGGTCGTCGAGGCGGGCGGCGGGAACCACGGCATCACGCTGAGCGGGAACACCTGCCTGGACAAGCACCTGGCGGCCTATCTGACCGACGGCACGGTGCCGCGCGGGAGCGGCGGGGTCGACGCGGTGTGCAAGGCACTGCCCGACCCGAAGCCGCTGACCACCAGGGCGTCCGGCGCGAGCCGGGGTGCGACGCTGCACAGGTTGCTGGGCTTCCGGGGCTGAGCGATCCGGCCCGTCGGGGGCGTTGTCAGACCCATGGTCCACCATGGACGCATGAGTGAGCCGACCAGGATTGCCGTGGGAGATCGAGGCGTTCGCGGTGATGGGCGCGTGAGCGGCCTGCGGATCCGGGAACTGACCGCCGCCGACTGCGACCGCGTGGCCGAGATCCGCATCGGCGGCTGGCAGAGCGCGTACCGGGGCCTCATACCGCAGGAGTATCTCGACGCGCTCGACGTGGCGGAGGACGCCGAGCGCCACCGCACCCGCCTCGCCCAGGGCGACGGCAGCGTGGTGAACCTGGTCGCCGAACTGAACGGCGAGGTGCTCGGCTGGGCCTGCCACGGCCCGTACCGCGACGGCGAAGTCCGCACGGCCGACGCCGAGTTGTACGCGATATACGTGCATCCCGAGCGGTACGGCGCCGGCCTCGGACAGGCCCTGCTGGCCGAGTCGGTACGGCAGTGCACGGCCGCCGGACACGCCCGCATGCTCCTCTGGGTGCTCAAGGAGAACGCCCTCGCGCGGCGCTTCTACGAGCGGGCGGGATTCCGTACGGACGGGGCCGAGGAGCCGTTCGAGGTGGCCGGGGCTGCGGTGCCGGAGGTGCGGTACGTGCGGGAGCTGACCCGCGTCGAGTGACCCGGCGGGCATCACCCCTGCCGTTGCCGGGGCATGCGGGCCAGCGCGGCCACGGCGGCCTCGGCGAGCGCCGGGTGCGCGAGGGCTTCGTTCAGTACGGGCCGGGCGCGGACGTCGCCGAGCACCCCCAGCCCCTCCACGCAGGCGAGGGCCACGCGGCGGTACGGGTCGTGGGGGCGCAGCCGTCGCTCCAGCGTGGTGATCAGGGTGGGCACCGACTCCGGGGCGCGCAGTTCGACGAGGAGTCGGACCGGGTGCAGGGCGTAGGCGACGCGCAGTTCGTTGGTGGCGAGCGCGGCGGCGGCGCGGGCGGTGCGCGGATCGCCGAGGCGGGCGAGAGCATGGGCGGCGGAGGCGCAACGCGGTGGGTCGCGGTGGTTGAGGAGCAGGACGAGGGACTCGAAGGCCCGCCGGTCGCCCGCCAGCCCCAGCCGGAACGCGGCCAGCTCCCTGGCCCACAGCGGCTGCCCCGCCGCGGTGAGCACACTCGCCAGCTCCTCGTGGTCCTCGGTCGCCACCAGATGCTCGTACGCCGCGGTGGCACCCGACTCCTGCCGTAAGCGCTCCGTGAGCGATCGCAACTCTTCGTCCATGACGCCGAGGGTACAAACGATCTCGGTTCGAGGGACCCACATCACAACGACAGAGGACTGGCGCGCTCGTTACCCGCGGGTTAAGCTCAGACGAGCGGGTTACCCACCCGCCCCTCCTCGCGACGGTTTGGTGACGCAGCCGTCGGGAGAGCAGTCGGTTCGGTACTTCACGTACCTGAGTACGACTCGGCCACGGGACAGGGCCGGTCGGCATCACCGTCCCTCGGACGTGTGCACGTCCGCAGCGACGCCACCGGGCGTGTGCGCTTGCAGCCCGGTACCACCCGCACTCCTCACGCACCGGGTGCGCCCCTCGGCGCACCCGGCCGCGTTCCCAGACGTCACCCTCATTTCCAGGAGTCCCGCGATGGCCACTCCCCTGTCCGACACCCCTCTGTCCCCGCTCAAGACCGTTGCCGTCGTCGGCCTCGGCACCATGGGCACCGGTATCGCCGAGGTCCTGGCCAAGGCCGGTCGCGAGGTCGTCGGTATCGACGTCAGCGAAGCTCAGGCCGCCCGGTGCGTCGCCGCCCTGGAGGCCTCCACGGCCCGCGCCGTGGAGCGGGGCCGGCTGACCGAGCAGGAGCGCGCGGACGCCCTCGCCCGGGTCCGTACCGCCACCGATCTGGGCGCGGCGGCCGACGCCGACCTGGTCATCGAGGTGGCGCCGGAGTCGTACGAGATCAAGCAGCAGATCTTCCGCGAGCTGGACGGGATCGTCCGCCCGGAGACGATCCTCGCGACCGGCACCAACGCCCTGTCCGTCACGCGCCTGGCCGCCGACTCGGCGCGTCCCGAGCGGGTGCTCGGGCTGCACTTCTTCAACCCGGCGCCGGCGATGAAGCTGGTCGAGGTCGTCTCCTCGGTGCTGACCGCGCCCGCCGCCGTCAGCGCCGTCACCAGCCTCGCCCTCGACCTCGGCAAGGAGCCCGTCGCGGTCGGTGACCGGCCCGGATTCGTCGCCGACGGGCTGCTGTTCGGCTACCTCAACCAGGCAGCCGCGATGTACGAGGCGAAGTACGCCTCCCGGGAGGACATCGACGCGGCGATGCGACTCGGCTGCGGGCTGCCCATGGGCCCGCTGGCTCTGCTCGACCTGATCGGCATCGACACCGCGCGCACCGTTCTGGACGCCATGTACGCGCAGTCCCGCGACCGGCTGCACGCCCCCGCGCCGATCCTGAAGCAGCTCAGCGAGGCGGGCCTGACGGGCCGTAAGTCGGGCCGCGGCTTCTACACCTACGACGCTCCGGGCAGTGCCACCGTCGTGCCCGACGCGCTGACGCCGCGGTCCGGCGACTCCCGGACGCCGGGCCGTACGGTCCGCTCGGTCGGCGTCGCGGGCTCCGGCACCATGGCGTCCGGCATCGCCGAGGTCTTCGCCAAGGCGGGCTACGACGTGGTCCTCGCCGCCCGCAGCGCGGAGAAGGCCGAGGCCGCCAAGGCCCGGATCGGCAAGTCGCTCTCGCGCTCGGTCGACAAGGGCAGGCTGACGGCCCAGGCGGCGGCGCAGACGCTGGACCGGATCACGCCGGCGGGCTCGTACGACGCCTTCGCCGAGGTCGACCTGGCGGTCGAGGCCGTCGCCGAGGACCTGGAGGTCAAGCGGCAGCTGTTCGCGACGCTGGACAAGGTCTGCAAGCCGGGCGCGGTCCTGGCGACCACCACCTCGTCGCTGCCGGTCGTCGCCTGCGCCCGCGCCACCTCGCGTCCGCAGGACGTGATCGGCATGCACTTCTTCAACCCGGCGCCGGCGATGAAGCTGGTCGAGGTCGTGCGTACGGTGCTGACGGCGGACGACGTCCACGCGACGGTTCACGAGGTCTGCGGCACGATCAGGAAGCACGCCGTCGACTGTGGTGACCGGGCCGGATTCATCGTCAACGCGCTGCTCTTCCCGTACCTGAACAACGCGATCAAGATGGTGCAGGACCACTATGCGTCGCTCGACGACATCGACGCGGCGATGAAGCTGGGCGGCGGCTACCCGATGGGCCCCTTCGAGCTGCTGGACGTCGTCGGCCTGGATGTCTCGCTGGCCATCGAGAAGGTCCTGCACCGCGAGTTCCGCGACCCGGGCCTCGCCCCGGCGCCGCTCCTGGAGCACCTGGTGGCCGCGGGCTGCCTCGGCCGCAAGACGGGCCGCGGCTTCCGCGAATATGCCCGCCGCTGAGCGTCCCGGCGACTGGTTCCGCGCGGGCGCGGAGTGGGGCGGACTGCTCGACCCGGCCGGTTCTCCCCCGCCCTTCCAGGGCGGGGGAAACCCCGGACCTGCGCATCGAGCTGCGCACATGCAGTACGTTCGGGGCATGTCCCAGCCCGCCAAGTCCTCACGTACACCAGCCGCGCCCGACGCACCCGAGAGTGCCGCAGGCAGTCGCGCCGCCGCCCAACGGCTGAAAATGCGCCGGGAGCTGGCGGCCGCGGCGATGGAGCTGTTCGCGACCAAGGGGTACGAGGCGACCACCGTCGACGAGATCGCGGCCGCGGCCGGGGTCGCCCGCCGCACCTTCTTCCGCCACTTCCGCTCGAAGGAAGAGGCGATCTTCCCCGACCACGACGACACCCTGATCCGGGCCGAGGCGGTGCTCAACGCGGCACCCGCGCACGAGCACCCGCTCGACACGGTGTGCCGCGGGATCAAGGAAGTCATGAAGATGTACGCGGGCCGGCCGGAGATCTCGGTCGCCCGCTACAAGCTCACGCGCGAGGTGCCCACCCTGCGCGAGGCGGAGATCGCGTCGGTGGCCCGCTACGAGCGCCTCTTCACCCGCTATCTGCTCGGCCACTTCGACGAGCACGCGCACGACGACGACGCCAACGACGACCCCCTGCTGGCCGAGGTCGCCGCCTCCGCCGTGGTCACCGCCCACAACCACGTGCTGCGGCGCTGGCTGCGGGCCGGCGGCCAGGGGGACGTGGAGGCACAGCTCGACCATGCCTTCGCGATCGTGCGGAAGACGTTCGGGGCAGGCATCGGAATCGGACGCTCCGCGGCGCCGAAGCCGGCCCCCGCCTCGGTCTCGACGCAGGGCGAGGTGCTGGTGACGGTGGCCCGTACCGACGCGCCGCTGGACGAGGTCATGCGGACCATCGAGGAGGCCCTCCGGGACCGCTGAGCGCCCACAGCACAGTGACAACGGCCACCCCATCGGGGTGGCCGTTTTGGCATGTCAGAGCCCTCTTTCGCCCGTTTCCCAGCCCGCATACGATCGATCATCGCTCATTTGTTACGTAAAGATTTCGCCTGAGCGGAACTTCTGGCACCCAGTGCCTTGCCAGGTGACACGGGGTGCCATACGTTGATGTTGTCCGGGCGGCCGGCGTGCAGCGACCTTTCGTACGCCGGCTGTCCCCGCAAGCCCACGGCCTGCGCGCCCGGACGCCTGCGTCACAGGCAACCTCCCGCGCCACAAAGCGCTGCCGAACAGCACCACCCGCCGAACCGACGGCAACCCCCAACCCTCAGCAGCACCGACGTAACCCTCAGCGCCCTTCCCTCGGGGCGCGTATCGCCGGAGGCAACACCGTGACCGTGAAGAACATCCTGGACGCGATCCAGTCGCCGGACTCGACGCCGGCCGACTTCGTCGCTCTCCCCCTCCCCGAGTCGTACCGCGCGATCACCGTGCACAAGGACGAGACGGAGATGTTCGCGGGCCTCGCGACCCGCGACAAGGACCCCCGCAAGTCGATCCACCTGGACGAGGTGCCGGTGCCCGAGCTGGGCCCGGGCGAGGCCCTGGTGGCCGTCATGGCCTCCTCGGTGAACTACAACTCGGTGTGGACCTCGATCTTCGAGCCACTGTCCACCTTCGGCTTCCTGGAGCGCTACGGCCGGCTCAGCGAGCTCACCAAGCGCCACGACCTGCCGTACCACATCATCGGCTCCGACCTCGCGGGCGTCGTCCTGCGCACCGGCCCCGGCGTCAACGCCTGGCAGCCGGGCGACGAGGTCGTCGCGCACTGTCTGTCGGTCGAGCTGGAGTCCAGCGACGGCCACAACGACACCATGCTCGACCCCGAGCAGCGCATCTGGGGCTTCGAGACCAACTTCGGCGGCCTCGCCGAGATCGCGCTGGTCAAGTCCAACCAGCTGATGCCCAAGCCCCAGCACCTGAGCTGGGAGGAGGCTGCGGCCCCCGGGCTGGTGAACTCCACGGCGTACCGGCAGCTGGTCTCCCGCAACGGCGCCGGCATGAAGCAGGGCGACAACGTCCTCATCTGGGGCGCGAGCGGTGGCCTCGGCTCGTACGCCACGCAGTTCGCCCTCGCGGGCGGCGCCAACCCGATCTGTGTCGTCTCCTCGCCGCAGAAGGCGGAGATCTGCCGCGCCATGGGTGCCGAGGCGATCATCGACCGCACCGCCGAGGACTACAAGTTCTGGAAGGACGAGCACACCCAGGACCCGAAGGAGTGGAAGCGCTTCGGCAAGCGCATCCGCGAGCTGACCGGCGGCGAGGACGTCGACATCGTCTTCGAGCACCCCGGCCGCGAGACCTTCGGTGCGTCGGTGTACGTGACGCGCAAGGGCGGCACGATCGTCACCTGCGCCTCCACCTCCGGCTACAACCACGAGTACGACAACCGCTACCTGTGGATGTCCCTGAAGCGCATCATCGGCTCGCACTTCGCCAACTACCGCGAGGCGTGGGAGGCCAACCGGCTGATCGCCAAGGGCAAGATCCACCCGACGCTGTCGAAGGTCTACTCCCTGGAGGAGACCGACCAGGCCGCGTACGACGTGCACCGCAACCTCCACCAGGGCAAGGTCGGCGTGCTCTGCCTGGCGCCCGAGGAGGGTCTCGGCGTGCACGACGAGGAGATGCGCGCCAAGCACGTCGACGCCATCAACCGCTTCCGGAACATCTGAGGTCATAGATGAGTGAGCGTCAGAAGGACCGGCCGTGGCTCATGCGCACGTACGCCGGTCACTCCACGGCCGAGGCGTCCAACGAGCTGTACCGGCGCAATCTCGCCAAGGGGCAGACGGGTCTGTCGGTGGCGTTCGACCTGCCGACGCAGACCGGCTACGACTCCGACCACATCCTCGCCCGCGGCGAGGTGGGCCGGGTCGGCGTGCCGATCGCGCACCTCGGTGACATGCGCCGGCTGTTCCAGGACATCCCCCTGGAGCAGATGAACACCTCGATGACCATCAACGCCACGGCCATGTGGCTGCTGGCGCTCTACCAGGTCGTCGCGGAGGAGCAGGGCGCGGACATCACCAAGCTCCAGGGCACGACCCAGAACGACATCGTCAAGGAGTACCTGTCGCGGGGGACGCACGTCTTCCCGCCGGGGCCCTCACTCCGGCTGACGACGGACATGATCGCGTACACGGTCTCCCACATCCCGAAGTGGAACCCGATCAACATCTGCAGCTACCACCTGCAGGAGGCGGGCGCCACACCGGTCCAGGAGATCGCCTACGCGATGTCCACCGCGATCGCGGTTCTCGATGCCGTACGCGACTCGGGGCAGGTTCCCGAGGAGAAGTTCGGGGACGTCGTGGCCCGTATCTCCTTCTTTGTGAACGCGGGCGTCCGCTTCATCGAGGAGATGTGCAAGATGCGGGCGTTCGGGCGGATCTGGGACAAGGTCACGCGCGAGCGGTACGGCATCGAGAACCCCAAGCAGCGCCGCTTCCGCTACGGCGTCCAGGTCAACTCCCTCGGTCTGACCGAGGCGCAGCCGGAGAACAACGTCCAGCGGATCGTCCTCGAGATGCTGGCCGTGACCCTCTCGAAGGACGCACGCGCGCGTGCCGTCCAGCTCCCGGCCTGGAACGAGGCCCTGGGTCTGCCGCGCCCCTGGGACCAGCAGTGGTCGCTGCGCATCCAGCAGGTCCTCGCCCACGAGAGCGACCTGCTGGAGTACGACGACATCTTCGAGGGCTCGAAGGTGATCGAGGCGAAGGTCGAGGCGCTCGTCGAGGAGTCCCTCGCGGAGATCGACCGTATCCAGGAGATGGGCGGCGCGATGGCCGCCGTCGAGTCCGGCTACCTCAAGTCGCAGCTCGTCGCCTCGCACGCCGAGCGGCGGGCCCGTATCGAGTCCGGTCAGGAGAAGATCGTCGGCGTCAACATCTTCGAGACGACCGAGCCCAATCCCCTGACCGCCGACCTGGACACCGCCATCCAGACGGTCGACCCGGCCGTCGAGGCCCGTGTCATCGAGTCCCTCCAGCGCTGGCGCGACACCCGCTACCAGCCGCCCTTCAACCACCCGCGCCCCTGCAAGGCGCTGGAGCGTCTGAAGGAGGCCGCCAAGGGCACCGCCAACCTCATGGAGGCCACCCTGGAGTGCGCCCGCGCCGGGGTGACGACCGGCGAGTGGGCCGGGGCCCTGCGCGAGGTGTTCGGCGAGTTCCGCGCGCCGACCGGTGTCTCGTCGGCACCCGTCGCGGTGACCGCCGAGGAGGGCACCGCGATGGCGCTCGTCCGCCGCCGCGTCGAGGAGACCGCCCGTGACCTCGGCGTCGGCAAGCTGCGCTTCCTGGTCGGCAAGCCCGGCCTGGACGGGCACTCCAACGGCGCCGAGCAGATCGCCGTGCGGGCGCGTGACGCCGGCTTCGAGGTGGTCTACCAGGGCATCCGGCTGACGCCCGAGCAGATCGTGGACGCAGCTCTCGCGGAGGATGTGCACGCGGTGGGCCTGTCGATCCTCTCCGGCTCGCACGCGCAGCTGGTGCCGGACGTGCTGGAGCGGCTCCGTGTGGCCGGTGCCACAGATATACCCGTGATCGCCGGTGGCATCATCCCCAATGGTGACGCCGAGCAGCTCAGGGCCGCCGGAGTGGCCGCCGTCTTCACCCCGAAGGACTTCGACATCACCGGAATCATCGGCCGCATCGTCGACGAGATCCGCACAGCGAACAAGCTCGACCCCCTGGAGGTCCCCGCATGACCGTCAACCGTCTTCGTCCGCGGCGTTCCTGCCTGGCTGTACCGGGCTCGAACCCGCGCTTCCTGGAGAAGGCGCAGGGCCTCCCGGCCGACCAGGTCTTCCTCGACCTGGAGGACGCGTGCGCGCCGCTCGCCAAGCCCGAGGCGCGGCACACCATCGTCAAGTTCCTCAACGAGGGCGACTGGACGGGCAAGACGAGGGTCGTGCGTGTCAACGACTGGACGACGGAGTGGACGTACCGCGATGTCGTCACCGTCGTGGAGGGCGCGGGTCCGAACCTCGACTGCATCATGCTGCCGAAGGTCCAGGACGCCCAGCAGATCGTGGCCCTGGACCTCCTCCTGACCCAGATCGAGAAGACCATGGGCTTCGAGGTCGGCCGTATCGGCATCGAGGCGCAGATCGAGAACGCCCAGGGTCTGAACAACGTCAACGAGATCGCGCAGGCTTCCCCGCGCATCGAGACGATCATCTTCGGCCCGGCCGACTTCATGGCGTCGATCAACATGAAGTCGCTGGTCGTGGGCGAGCAGCCGCCCGGCTACCCGGCGGACGCCTACCACTACATCCTGATGAAGATCCTGATGGCCGCCCGCGCCAACAACCTCCAGGCGATCGACGGCCCCTACCTGCAGATCCGCAACGTCGACGGCTACCGCGAGGTCGCGCAGCGCGCCGCCGCGCTCGGTTTCGACGGCAAGTGGGTGCTGCACCCGGGCCAGGTCGAGGCGTCCAACGAGATCTTCTCGCCCTCCCAGGAGGACTACGACCACGCCGAGCTGATCCTGGACGCGTACGACTACTACACGTCCGAGGCGGGCGGCAAGAAGGGCTCCGCGATGCTCGGCGACGAGATGATCGACGAGGCCAGCCGCAAGATGGCGCTGGTCATCGCGGGCAAGGGACGCGCCGCCGGCATGCAGCGCACCAGCACGTTCGAGATTCCGGAGGCGTAAGGCCATGCAGTTCGGGCGCACCTACGAGGAGTTCGAGGTCGGGGCGACGTACAAGCACTGGCCGGGCAAGACGGTCACCGAGTACGACGACCACCTGTTCTGTCTCCTCACCATGAACCACCACCCGCTCCACATGGACACCAACTATGCGGAGAAGACGACGGACTTCGGCAAGAACGTCGTCGTCGGGAACTACATCTACTCGCTGCTGCTCGGCATGTCCGTCCCGGACATCTCCGGCAAGGCGATCGCCAACCTGGAGATCGAGTCGCTGAAGCACGTGGCGCCGACCTTCCACGGCGACACGATCTACGGCCAGACGACCGTGCTCGACAAGTGGCCGTCGAAGTCGAAGAACGACCGCGGCATCGTCCATGTCGAGACCAAGGGCTACAAGCAGGACGGAACGCTGGTCTGTGTGTTCCGCCGCAAGGTGATGGTGCCGACCGAGACGTACATCAAGGAGCGCGGCGGCGAGCAGCCCGGCCGCCCGGAGCTGAAGCAGCAGGAGAAGTAGCCATGGCGCGACTCGCCCAGACCGCCGGTCTGACCGACATCCAGCAGGAGATCCTCTCCACCGTCCGCGACTTCGTGGACAAGGAGATCATCCCGGTCGCGACCGAGCTGGAGCACCGCGACGAGTATCCGCAGCAGATCGTCGACGGCCTCAAGGAGTTGGGCCTGTTCGGCCTGATGATCCCCGAGGAGTACGGGGGTCTGGGCGAGTCGCTCCTGACGTACGCCCTCTGCGTCGAGGAGATCGCCCGCGGCTGGATGTCGGTCTCCGGCATCATCAACACCCACTTCATCGTGGCGTACATGCTCAAACAGCACGGCACGCAGGAGCAGAAGGACCACTTCCTGCCGAGGATGGCGGCCGGTGACATCCGTGGCGCCTTCTCGATGTCGGAGCCGGGCCTGGGCTCCGATGTGTCGGCAATCACGTCGAAGGCGGTCAAGGACGGCAACGAGTACGTCCTGAACGGTCAGAAGATGTGGCTGACGAACGGCGGCACGTCCTCCCTCGTCGCCGTCCTCGTCCGGAGTGACGAAGGACACCCCGAGGGCACCGCACCCCACAAGTCGATGACGACCTTCCTGGTGGAGAAGGAGCCCGGCTTCGGTGAGGTCCGCCCCGGCCTCACCATCCCGGGCAAGATCGACAAGATGGGGTACAAGGGCGTCGACACCACCGAGCTGATCATGGACGGCCTGCGCATTCCGGCCGATCGGGTGCTCGGCGGCGTCACCGGCCGAGGTTTTTACCAAATGATGGACGGCGTGGAGGTCGGCCGCGTCAATGTGGCGGCGCGTGGCTGTGGCGTCGCTCAGCGTGCATTCGAGCTCGGTGTCCAGTACGCCCAGCAGCGTCACACTTTCGGCAAGCCGATCGCCCAGCATCAGGCGATCCAGTTCAAGCTCGCCGAGATGGCCACCAAGGTCGAGGCGGCCCATGCCATGATGGTGAACGCTGCACGCAAAAAGGACTCCGGAGAGCGAAACGACCTCGAGGCCGGAATGGCGAAGTACCTCGCCTCCGAGTACTGCAAGGAAGTCGTGGAGGATGCCTTCCGGATCCACGGCGGCTACGGCTTCTCGAAGGAGTACGAGATCGAGCGCCTCTACCGCGAGGCCCCGATGCTGCTGATCGGTGAAGGTACCGCCGAGATCCAGAAAATGATCATCGGCCGCAGGCTGCTCGAAGAGTATCGATTCCAGGGCTGAACGTCCGGAAACGGGGTGTTTTCTTCGAGAAGAAGATCACACCCCGTAGGCACTCCCCGGCCACCGACTCGGCTGCCTGGCTTACCCAGTTACGGCCCTTAGCCGCTACGATCGCGAGAAAGCCGCCGTCCCCCGTTCAGAGCGCGGCATCATCCGCTACGAAGGTCATCCATGCCCCACAGCCAAACCTCTGCACCACGCGACAGCCTGGTCGGCACACGCCTCGCGCGCGGAGCATCGCCGTGGCTCCTCCCGACCGTCGCCACCGCAGCCCTCAGCCTGGCCCGCGCACGCCGCTCCGGTGCCGCCAAGGCCGTCGCCGTCCCCGCCACCGCGCTCGCGGCGGGGATGCTGTGGTTCTTCCGCGACCCCGAGCGCGAGATCACCCAGGGCCGGGTGATCTCGCCCGCCGACGGCGTGGTGCAGAGCATCATGCCGTGGAAGGACGGACGTACCCGCGTCGCGATCTTCATGAGCCCGCTCAACGTGCACGTCAACCGCGCTCCGCTGGCCGGCACCGTGACGTCGGTCGAGCACATCCCGGGCGGATTCGTTCCTGCTTTCAACAAGGAGAGCGAGAACAACGAGCGGGTCGTCTGGCACTTCGACACCGAGCTCGGTGACATCGAGATGATCCAGATCGCCGGCGCGGTCGCCCGCCGTATCGTCCCCTACGTCCCGCAGGGCACCAAGGTCGAGCAGGGCGAGCGGATCGGTCTGATCCGTTTCGGCTCGCGCGTCGACCTGTACCTGCCCGAGGGCGTCGAGGTCGCGGTCGAGGTCGGCCAGAAGACCGTGGCTGGGGTGACTCGAATTGACCGTGATTGACCCTGATACGCAGTCGGGCTGGGTCCCGGAGGCGGCGGAGGACGACGAAGAGGAGGAGATGCCCCTCTCTCTGCGCCTCTCGATAGCCGACACCCTCACGCTCGGCAACGCCACGTGCGGCTTCATGGCGGTGTACTTCACCACCACCGGCATCCTGATCCCGCACCTCACCGGCAGCCAGGAGACCGGCATGGCCCGCCACAGCGCGGCCACGGCGGTCATCCTCATGCTCTGCGCGGCGGTCTTCGACCTGTTCGACGGCCTGGTGGCACGCAAACTGCGCTCCTCCCCCATGGGCGCGGAGCTGGACAACCTCTCGGACCTGATCAGCTTCGGCCTGGCTCCGGCGTACTTCGTCCTCGTCTACGGCATGGTCGCGGACGACGCGCACCAGCGGGTGGCCGCGGTCGGGGCGATCGTCGTGCTTCTGGCCGTGGTGCTGAGGCTCGCGAGATTCTCCTGTGTGACGCCGACGAACGGCATGTTCCAGGGCATGCCCAGCCCGTTCGGTGCGCTGACGGTCGTCGCGATCGTGCTGCTGGAGCTGCCCTTCGTGGCGACCCTGCTGGCGATCCTGGGCACCGCGTGGCTGATGGTGAGCCGGGTCGAGTACCCGAAGCCGCGGGGCCGCCTCGCCGGTGCGATGCTCGGCTGGATCGTGATGAGCATGGGCCTGCTGGTCGCCTGGGCCTTCGGCGCCCCCAGCGGCCAGCTCCTCCTCCAGACGGGCTGCGCGCTGCAGCTGGTCATGGGCGCGGTGATCCCGCTGTTCGCCACGGCCCGCCGGGTGAACAACTTCCGCGACAACCGACGTGAGGCGCGGGCGGCGCAGCTGCCGTAGCGCTGGCGCTTGGCTTGGGCCCCGGACCGGGTTGGGTTCGGGGCCCTTCGCTTTCTTGGGGCCCGGCGTCGGTGCGGGCGCTGCTGGGGGCTCCGCCCGGACCCCCGGCCTTCGCCCACCCGCCACCCGACTCGGTCGGGCGAGAGGCTGGTCCAGGGCACAGCCCCCGGCCGGGGGGCCAAGGGGCGCAGCCTGGCGGGGTCCGGAGGGCGCAACCCCCAGCCGAGGGTCCAAGGGGCGCAGCCCCCGGCGGGTTCCAAGGGGCGCAGCCCCTGGGGATGGGAACGGGTAACGGCGGCGGGGGCGAGAAAAGGCCCGCCTCAGCCCAAGTAGTCCCGCGCGATCTGCTCCGCCACCCGCTCCAGGATCGGCCCCGCCTCCGCGATGCACTTCGCCACGTCCGGCTCGACCTCCGTCAGCGGGTACGCCCGCCGGATCCCGGCCCGGCCCAACGCCTGAGGCGGCAGCGCAAGACGCCCGCACACCGCGACGACCTCCTTGCCCGCGGCCCGCGCAGCAGCCGCGACCCCCGCCGGAGCCTTGCCGTGCAGGGTCTGCTCGTCCAGCGAGCCCTCACCGGTGATCACCAGATCGGCCCGGGACAGCGCGGGGGCGAAGCCCAGGACATCGAGCATCACCTCGATGCCGGCGCGAAAGCGGGCTCCGATGATCAGGGCGCCGTACCCGATACCGCCCGCCGCGCCGGCCCCCGGCGACGCGGCGTACTCCCCGGCCTTCGGCCCGATGGCCTCCTCCAGCACCTTCGCGAAGTGCGCGAGCGCCGCGTCCAGCGTCGCCACGTCGTCCGGCGAGGCGCCCTTCTGCGGCCCGTACACGGCCGGCGCGCCCTTCGGCCCGGTCAGCGGGTTGTCCACGTCGCTGGCGAGGACGAACTCGATGTCCGCCAGCCGCGGGTCAAGGCCGGACAGATCCGCGGACGCGAGGTCGGCCAGCCCTCCGCCGCCCGGCGTCACCGGCTCCCCTCCGCCGTCAGGAACCGCCCCCAGCGCGGCCAGCATCCCCGCACCGCCGTCGGTCGTCGCACTCCCCCGACCCCGAACACGATCGTCCGCGCCCCCGCGTCGAGCGCGGCCCGCAGCAACTCCCCCGACCCGTAGGTGGACGCCGTGAGCGGCGCGAAGACCCCGGCCGGCAGCCGCTGCAGCCCGCTCGCCTCGGCCATCTCCACGACGGCAGTGTCGCCGCGCAGCGCAAAGGCGGCGGTCACCTCGTCGCCGAGCGGCCCCGCCACCCGTACCGCACGCCGCTCGAACCCGGCCGCGACCGCCGCGGCCACGGTTCCGTCGCCGCCGTCGGCCACCGGGAGCGCCTCCACGTCGACGTCCGGTACAACGCGGCGCAGTCCGGCCGTCACCCGCTCGGCGACCTCCACGGCCGTCAGCGACCCCTTGAACTTGTCCGCGGCGATGAGCACCCGACGGGCGCCGTCCACAGCGTCAGCCACCTTGTCTTCCCCTTGCTCTCCGGGGCCCCCGCACGTCAGGGCCAGTCGCGCCGCTGCGACCCTAACCGCAGCACAGCCCTGCCGTCATGCCCCGACCGGCCCGTGGAACACCCTGGAAAGCCCCTGAGAACCGCCTGTGACGGCCGCGGAATCGGGTAAACCCTTCCTATGACCCCTGTGGGCACCGAGCCAGAGCTCGCCGACCGCATCCTCGGGGGCTGGCTGGGCCGGATCGCCGGAAACATGCTGGGCAAACCGGTCGAGCAGGGCGATCTGTGGACGCGCGACCGCATCGACCGCTACCTGCGCCAGGCCTCCGCCCTGCCCCTCACCGACTACCTCCCCGAGCCGCCCGCCGACGGCGACAGCCCCCAGCTGCGCCCGGAGTGGCGCCAGTGCGTCCGCGGCCGCATCCACGGCAGCTGCCGCGACGACGACGTCGACTATGCCGTCCTCGGCCTGGACCTGCTGGAAACCCACGGCTTCGACTTCAGCACCGAGCAGGTCGGCGACCTGTGGCTGCTGCGGCTGCCGTACCTGCAGACGTTCACCGCGGAGCGGGCGGCCTACCGCAACCTCGCCAACGGACTCAAGCCGCCGCTCACGGCGACGTACGACAACCCGTACCAGGAGTGGATCGGCGCCCTCATCCGCGCCGACATCTACGGCTGGACCTGCCCGGGCGCCCCGTCCCGCGCCGCCTCGCTGGCCCGCCGGGACGCGGTGCTGTCGCACACCGGCAACGGGGTGTACGGGGCGATGTGGGCGGCGGCGCTGATCTCGGCCGCGTTCACGGCGCCCAGCGTCCGGCACGCCGTGGACGAGGCGCTCGCGATCATCCCCGCGAGCAGTCGGCTGGCCCGCACGGTGCGCCGCGTCGCCTCGCTCCACGAGACCCGGCTGCCCTGGGAGGACACGCTGACGACGCTGGCCGAGGAGACCGCCGGGCTCGGCTGGATCCACGCCGTCCCGAACGCGGCGGTGCTCACCGCGGGGCTGCTGTACGGCGACGGCGACTTCACCCGCACCATCACACTCACCGTCCGCGGCGGCCTGGACACCGACTCCAACGGCGCCACCGCCGGTTCGGTGGCCGGTGTCCTGACCGGTGCGGAGGCGATCCCGGCCCAGTGGAAGGACCCGCTGGAGGACACGGTGCGCAGCGCGGTGTTCGGCTTCGACGGGGTACGGATCAGCGAGCTGGCGGAGCGGACCCTGCGACTGGCCCGGACCGAGGCCGACCACGCCGTCCAGCAGGACAGGCCCTGAGCCCGCCCTGGTTACCCTTCCTGGATGACCACTGCTGACTTCGCCACGTACATCGCGGGCCTGCCCCGCGTCCTCGCCGGTGCCGCTGCGCTCTTCCGTGACACCGAGGGCCGGGTACTGCTCGTCGAGCCCAACTACCGTGACGGCTGGGCACTTCCGGGCGGCACGATCGAGTCCGACGACGGCGAGACCCCGCGCCAGGGCGCGCGCCGGGAGACCGCCGAGGAGATCGGCCTGGACCGGGAGCTCGGGCGGCTGCTCGCCGTGGACTGGGTGCACGGGACGGCCCGGCCGCCGCTGGTGGCGTATCTGTACGACGGCGGGGTGCTCGGCGAGGAGGACCTCAAGGCGATCCGGTTGCAGGAGGAGGAACTGCTGTCCTGGCGACTCGTACCGCGCGAGGACCTCACCGACTTCCTGCCCGGCGCCCTGGGCCGCCGCGTGCTGACCGCCCTCGACGTCCTCTCGGACGGTTCGGGGACGGCCGAGCTGGAGAACGGCCACCGAGTGCTCTGACCCGGGGGGCCGGGGCAGGTTCAGCCCTCCACGTCCCGAGGCTTGGCATCCACCTCACGCAACGCCTCGTCACGCTCAGCGACCCGGGCCTCCGTACGGTGCCCACGCTCGACGTAGTCCCGCAGCACGAGCTCGACGGCATCCTGGGGATTGCCGACACCGGCAAGCACCATGGCTTCCACGACGAGTTCGGCGTCAAGCGTGACATTGACCTTGGCCATGCGCGGACCATAACACCAGCGCCCCGCCGGGACTCGATTATTCGTTCGCCGCCCCGGCCCCGTCTCGGAACAGCACGCCCGGGAGCAGCCGTGACACAGACACATCCGAACGGCTGACAGCCCACCGGGTGACGTCCACCCGTACGGCGCCACATCGCTACGCCGCCGGCTCCGGCAGACGGATCCCTGATACTGCGGCGCTTCACAAGCAGCACGATCACAGACCCTTGTCAACACGGCCGAGCAGCCGGAACGACCACGGCAGGCAGGGTCGGTCGCGCGCCGCGATAAAGGAATTCCATGAGACAGTCCCGAATCGCGGCATGTACCTCCGCCCTCCTCTTCGCCGCTGCCTGCACCGTCGCCGGACCCACAGCCGGGCCCGCGGCCGGGCCCACGGCGGCCCGAGCGGCGCCGCACACGGCAGCCACGGACTATGTGGCCCTGGGGGACTCGTACTCCGCCGGCGTCGGAGCCGGCGACTACCTCTCCTCCAGCGCCGGCTGCCAACGCAGCAGCAGGTCCTATGCCGCCCTGTGGACTGCAGCCCACGCCCCCTCGTCCTTCAGCTTCACCGCGTGCAACGGCGCCCGGACCAGCGACGTCATGGCACTCCAGCTCGGTCCGCTCACACCGCGTACCGACCTGGTCAGCATCACCGTCGGCGGCAGCGACGCGGGCTTCGGACCCGTCATGACGACGTGCGTACTGCGCGGCACCACCACCTGCCTGTCCGCCCTTGCCGACGCACGCGCCACCATGGAAGGCCCCCTCCCGGGCAACCTCGACCGCCTGTACTCAGCCATCACCAGGAGGGCACCCGCCGCCCACGTCGTGGTCCTCGGCTATCCGCACCTGTATCAACTCCACGGCACCTGCCGGGCAGGCTTCCCGGACACGGTGCGCTCCGCCCTCAACGACGCCGTGGACCATCTCAACCGCGTGATCGCCAAACGCGCCGCCGATCACGGGTTCACGTTCGCCGACGTCCGTACTGCCTTCACCGGCCACGAAATCTGCTCGCCCAACCCGTGGCTGCGCAGCATCCACTTGCTGGCACCCACCGAGTCCTACCACCCCACGGCATCCGGCCAGTCCCTCGGCTACCTCCCCGTCCTGGCCGCCGTAACCTGAGGCACCACCCAGGAGGGGCGGTGACGGAACCGCGCGCTCGACCACTCCCCCAGGCCGATACAACCTGTTCACGCTGCTGCACATCTGCCCCGGTGCGCCGGATATCGGTTCGCCCCGAGCGGGCAGGCGCCCTACTCTCGGCCCATGAACAGGCCACTCGTCGCCATCCTCAGTGGCGCAGGTATCTCCACCGATTCCGGAATCCCTGATTATCGCGGGCCGAACGGGCTGTGGCGGCAGGATCCCGAGGCCGAGAAGCTTGTGACGTACGAGTACTACATGGGCGATCCGGAAATCCGCCGCCGCTCGTGGCAGATGCGGCGCAAGAACCGGACACTGCGGGCCGAGCCGAACGCCGCGCACCGGGCCGTCGCCGAGCTAGAAGAGTCCGGCGTGCCGGTAAGGGTCATCACCCAGAACGTCGACGGACTGCACCAGCTCGCCGGCATGCCCGCCCGCAAGGTATTGGAGCTGCATGGCACCGCCCGCAGCTTCGTGTGCACGAAGTGCCACACCCGCGGCCCGATGGAGGACGCCCTCGCCCGGGTCGAGGCCGGCGAGGCGGACCCGCCCTGCCTGGAGTGCGGCGGCATCCTCAAGTCGGCGACCGTCATGTTCGGCGAACGCCTCGACCCAGTGGTGCTCAGCGAGGCGCTCG
Source organism: Streptomyces sp. F001 (assembly GCF_004187715.1). Lineage (GTDB taxonomy): Bacteria > Actinomycetota > Actinomycetes > Streptomycetales > Streptomycetaceae > Streptomyces > Streptomyces flavusporus. Next base: position 280,938 of record NZ_QZWF01000006.1, read on the forward strand.
CCATCACCAAGGCATGCGAGGTATTCATCGCCGTCGGCAGCAGCCTCCAGGTCCAGCCCGCCGCTGGACTCGCCGGGGTCGCCGCCGACAACGGGGCACGGCTGATCATCATCAACGGCGAAGCAACACCGTACGACGACCGCGCCGACGAAGTCATCCGGGAACCCATCGGCACCGCCCTACCCGAACGGCTACGCCAACTAGACGGCGAGACCGACTGACCACGCCAGTCAGAGATGGTGAAGGATGCCAATCCAGACACGGGCCCCCGACGCACTGCTTCCTCCGCTCGTCCGGGTGTTTCCGCGTAGGGGCGGCGGCTGTTCGACGCGGCGCGGAAGTCCTCGGCTATGACCCCGACCATCTCACCGATCAGCAACGCGGCACAGTGGGGGAAGCTCTGCAGGACCCCGCGCAGAACATCTTCATCGCCTCCGAGTACCTGGCCCAGCTCAAGGCGGAGAGTGAATTCGCCGACGTGCCGGCGGAGGAGATGACACCGGCCCAGTATCCGGAGCTCGCCGCGCGATACAACGGCGGTCCGTACTGGCAGACCGACGACGCCCAAGCGTACGGGCGTGGCTTTACGAACAACCTGGACGACGCAAGGAACGCACTGCGCTGATGACCAGCCCTTCCCACGTGGACGACGACCGTGGCTGCCTCCGCCTGGTCCTCGTCGTACCACTCGCTCTGCTGACCCTCATCGCTGGGTACTTCTGCTGGACGGCACTGACCATCCGTCCGTCCGGCTCCTGGGACGACGACGCGTACGCCGGCATCGTTCTGTCGTGCGTTCTCACCATCGGGGCCGCCGGTGCGGCGGGAGCATTGTGGCTGCTTCCGTCGGTGCGACGGGTCATGGCCTGGTGGTGGGTGGCCCCAGCTCTGTTGTTGGGAGTGGTTGCGGCGGTGCGATGGGTGATGGTCGGTTAGCCAGCTGCCGCCATCGCAGCGTTCACCTACAGATCTGCTCCTCCCGCAGCTGCTGCGGGCCGAGCCGAACGCCGCGCACCGCGGTGGCGGAGCTGGAGCGGTCCGGGGTGCCGGTGCGGGTGATCACGCAGAACGTGGACGGGCTGCACCAGCGCGCCGGGATGCCCTCCCGCAAGGTGCTGGAGCTGCACGGCACCGCCCGTAGTGTCGTCTGCACGAAGTGCCATGCTCGAGGCCCCATGGAAGACGCCCTCGCCCGGGTCGAGGCCGGTGAGGACGACCCGCCGTGCCTGGAGTGCGGCGGGATCCTGAAGTCGGCGACGGTGATGTTCGGCGAGCGGCTCGACCCGGTGGTGCTGGGCGAGGCCGTCGCGATCACCAAGGCGTGCCAGGTGTTCATCGCCGTTGGGACCAGTCTCCAGGTACAGCCCGCCGCCGGTCTCGCGGGGGTCGCCGCCGACCACGGGGCCCGGCTGATCATCGTCAACGCCGAGCCGACCCCGTACGACGACCGCGCCGACGAAGTCGTTCGACAGCCCATCGGTACGGCCCTACCGGCACTGCTGGGCCGACTGAGCGCTGAGAGCAAGGAGAACTGACGGGCGAACCCCCGACACGCGAAGACGGCGCGACGCGCAAGGCCGGCTCGTGGTCGGCCCCTCGTCCATGCCAGGCACCGGACAGCACGGGAACGGTCAGGGACGGGCCGATGACACCGTCCTGCGGTCAATTGGCGTGAGTCTGACAGGTGTTGCAGAATCCAAGCTCAGCAACGTGACGGGGGCCTGTGCTGCGCAAGTCACCTGCGCGCAGCGCGTCATGAACAGGGGGAAGCTGTTGCCTGGGGGACCCATCCCGATTCCGCCAGACTTGAAGCTGGCGCCTGCCAAGAACACGCTCCGTGCACGACTCCGCCGATCATGGCGCTCGAGGAAGGCACTCAAGGGAGTTACCCAGTGGGTCATCGACTGGGGCGTGCCACTCGCTGCCGGCGCGATCGCCGTGTACATCTATGCCGCGCGCACCACCTCACCCAGTCACGTCTACAGAGCCTTCACGCTGATTGACGCCCCGGACCGCTTCGCGCTGTGGCTACCGTCCATCGTGGGTTGGCTGCTCGTTCCTGCGATCATCGGTGGCGTAGCCGGTCACATCATCGCCCAGCGCATCAGTAGCGTAAAAGCAATCTCCACGGAGAAGCTGTTCCGTCAACGCACCTGGGGGCAACGGCTGAAGCCCCCCGGGCTCATCCCGGACCTGCGCACGTATTTCCATGGCTCCTACGCTCAGCAAAACTTCGTCGATGCGTGGGTACGTATCGCTCACCGCAACGACTGGCATCGCGCTCAAGACCACTGGGAAGTCTTCATCAGGGACATGGCGTCCACCCAGCAGTACGCTCACCTCGACCGACACGAGTGCCTCAGGCAAGCACGAGACACTGCACACCTCACCCTCGTCATCACGGCTCAGACAGGCATGTGCATCGTCTGTGAACGGAGGCGGTAACCGTGCAATCCGGAGACGCCGTCGAGATCGTGCGTGCCTCCCTCGCCCTGGCCTTTCCCGGCGCCTCGGCGGAGGGCCTCTCGAAAGCCTCGGAACTCGTTGTTCGCTGGGGGGCGGAGGGTGTCGCTGAACATCTGGACCAAGCGCTGACGCGCCGCATGTTGCAGGACCTTTTGGGGGTCACAGGCGCGCCTCGCGTCGAGAGAGCAGACCCCGAGTGGGAACGAGGCAGTCCCCCGGCCAACTATCGAACCTGGTCAAGGCCCGAACAGACGGCGGATGACGTTCCGTTCCGGCATCGGCCGCCAGACGGGGATGACGGCGAACCGCCACCTCGACGTGGCCCCGGTTCGCCTGCGCCCTCCGCCTGATGCTCCGCACAGAGCTCCCGGCCGCAATCCGGTCGTAGGCTCCGTGCGCGCGGCAGACTGCGCCACGGAGACAGCCGTGTTACATCCGCCGATGCCTTGCGACTCCGGAATCCCGGACTACCGCGGACCCAACGGGCTGTGGCGGCGGGAGTAACTGTCAAGTTCTGTAGATCGGTTGAGGTAGCTCGGGTCCGGCGGGTCGTGTCAGGGCCGTTCCGTCGCCCTGCGGGCATCGCGGCCCGTAGGCCCCCGGCCGCATGGCTTCAAAGGTCGAGCTGGTACTCCAGAGCCTTGTGGGTGGGGACGTACCCCAGTGCGTCATTGATGCGCCGCATGTGCGTGTTGCTGTCCGCCGTATCGGTGACCAGGCCGGTGAGCTCGGGGTGGTTGGTGCGGGCGAGGCGGATCGACTCGGCCTTCATCCAGCGGCCGAGGCCGTGGCCGCGGTGCTCGGGCAGTACGCCGGTGCCGTAGTGCAGTCCGTCGCCCTTGCCGTCGCCTGGCACGACGAGCTCCGAGAAGCCGGCGATCGAGCCGTCCGACTCGTCGACGGCGGCCACCGTGGTGAGCAGCTCCCCGCGGTCGGCAATGGCCTTGGCAGCGGCCAGGACCCGCTCGGTGTCCCAGGCCACGACACCGTAGTCGGTGTCGTCCATCGGCATGTCGTCCATCGCGCGGCGCGAGTCGGCAAAGGTTTTGGCCAGTTCCGCGGGGACGGTGCCGCGCCATGACGCGAGACGGTAGCCAGGGTGCGGCCGCTCGACGATCGCGTGGATCTCCTCAACCTTGCTGCTGTCCAACTCGTCCAGCGCAAGCCGGGCATACGTCAGTGTCAGCACCTTGCGGAACCCACTTGCGGCAAGGAAGCGATCGCCGGGCGTGCCCGCGTCGGCCTGCGCGACCACCGACCGCCTGCCCACCTCCCGCGCGGCAGCCACCGCCGTCTCGAGGAGCCGTGACCCGACCCGCCTGCGCCGCTCCGCCGTGTGCACATTCAACTGCAGCTCGGCCAGGTGCTCCTGGCCCTCCCGGGTGAACACCCGCAGAAACGCGGACCCGAGCGGATCGCCGTCATCCCTGCTGGCCAGCCACGCGAGGCGATAGCCAGAAGAGGTGCGGTCGGGCTCGGTGAGGGCAGTGATGCGGATGGGCAAGGCAGCTCCGATGAGGTCAATGGGGTTGTGTACGCCTACAGTTGATCACGCAACCGGCCACGGGGACAGGGAGTTCGGCGGAGCGGAAGGGGAGCCCGCGCCTCCGAGGTCCGCGTCGGTGGGGCTCACTTACCGCCACGCGACTCACCTCCGCGCCCTGCGTCACGGAATGAGCCGGACAGCCCCGGTGGCTCAGGCGGCGCTGAGCTCGGATCGCTCGACGAGCCGGCCGCGTTCGAAGCGGGCTCCGACGCGGACGAGGCCCCAGGGAAGACGCGCTCGCCCGGGTCGAGGCCGGTGAGGACGATCCTCCCTGCCTGGAGTGCGGTGGGATCCTGAAGCCGGCGACGGTGATGTCCGGGGAGCGGCTCGACCCGGTGGTGCTGGGCGAGGCCGTCGCGATCACCAAGGCGTGCCAGGTGTTCATCGCCGTCGGGTCCAGTCTCCAGGTCCAGCCCGCCGCCGGTCTCGCGGGGGTCGCCGCCGACCACGGGGCCCGGCTGATCATCGTCAACGCTGAGCCGACCCCGTACGACGAACGCGCCGACGAGGTGGTACGGGAACCGATCGGAACCGCCCTGCCGAAGCTGCTGCGCCGGCTCAGCATGGCGAGCGACTGATCAGCATCCCCCCGCGGCGTACACGAGCAGCACAGGGTACGTGGCGTCGCGGGGAAGTCCGTCCTGGTGGTGGGTTACGAAGTCCATGGCCTGGGAGTGTCTTCGTCGTGGAGCGAGCCGAACGGCTCAGGGACGGCGGCGCGTACGCGGTGCCTGCCACCTGCTCCTGCTCTTGCGTGGCGGGCGGACCTCAGCTCTTGACGGCCTCTGCGATCTGCAGGGCGGCCTGGGCGGGCGTGAGGTGCGTGGTGTCGACGACCTCGGCCTCGCCGTGCAGCCACGTGCGGGCCGCCTCGGCGTAGGGCTCGAGGTATTTGAGACGGAATGGGGAGGGGCCGAGAACAGTGTCCCCCTCGATGCGCCCCCGGAGGGTGTCCTGGTCGGCGTGGAGGACGAAGTGCCGGACCGGAATGTCATGTTGGGCGAGGCCCGTGCTGATCTCGCGCCAGTACTGCTCGACCAGGACAGTCATGGGCATCACCAGAGTGCCGCCGGTGTAGTCGAGTACGCGGCGGGCGGTCTCGACGACGAGCTGTCGCCACGGCGGCCAGTGCTGGAAGTTGTCCGTCCCGGGCAGCCCCGGCGTGATGTCCATGAGTGTCTCGCCGACCTTCTCGGCATCGAACACCCGTGAGTCCGGGATCAGTTGCTGCACCAGTGGACTGGTCGTCGTCTTGCCTGCGCCGTGGGTGCCGTTGAGCCATACGATCACGGGACCCGACGCTAGTGCATTGACCGTACAGGTTCGCCGCGTTGGGCCGTTCATGGCCATGATGACGAGCGGCCGGCCTCCTCATCGGATGCCTTGCCCGCTACGGACCTTGGCGCCTTCGCATCGCCGGCACGGCCCTAGTAGTACTCCGTTAGGTCTTCCTCTCAGTCCCGTTTAGGGGCATGTTGGGGTGTGGACGCACACGAAGTGAACCGTGCTCTTAGAGATCCTAACAAAATAGAATATTCGCGTTAACCTGGACTTGCTGGTGCAGATCCGCCCCGGTGAGGAGGTGCGCGATGGCCCGCCCCAAGCCCTGGGAAGTGGATGACGAGCTGTGGGCGCTGATCGAGCCGCTGCTGCCGGTGGTGGAGCGCCGCCCCGACCATCCGGGCCGCAAGCGACTGGATGACCGCAGGGTGCTCCAGGGCATCTTGTTCGTGCTGCACACCGGCATCCAGTGGGAGTTCCTGCCCCAGGAACTGGGCTTCGGCTCGGGCATGACCTGCTGGCGTCGGCTGCGGGACTGGAACGAGGCCGGCGTCTGGCACCGGCTGCAGGAGATCCTGCTGGCGAAGCTGCGCGGCGCGGACCAGCTGGACTTCTCCCGCGCCGCGATCGACGCCTCCCACGTGCGCGCCCTGCGGGGCGGCCCAAAACCGGGCCGAGCCCGGTCGACCGCGCGCGCACGGGCTCGAAGCACCACGTGATCACCGAGGCGCACGGCACCCCCCTGGCGGTGACGCACACCGGCGGCAACCGCAACGACGTCACCCAACTCATTCCACTGCTCCAGGCCATCCCGCCCGTGCGGGGCCGCCGGGGAAGACCCCGGCACCGGCCGCGTCGGCTGTACGCCGACCGCGGCTACGACCACGACAGCCACCGCCGCCTGGTCCGGGCGCTGGGCATCACCCCGCACATCGCCCGCCGCGGCCAGCCCCACGGCTCCGGGCTGGGCGTCCACCGATGGGTGGCCGAGCGCGCGCTCGCCTGGCTGCACGGCTTCCGGCACCTGAGGATCCGTTGGGAACGCCGCGACGACATCCACGACGGCTTCCTCCAGTTGGCCACCTGCATCATCCTGTACCGGCGGGTGCGCGCATTGCGTTAGGGGCTTTTAGCGGGCACGGCGGCCGCGCCGGAACGTGGTGCCGGTGCCGCGGCCGGGCAAAGGTCGCGCGGTGGTTCACCTCCGGCTCAGGCCGCGGATTGGTGGCGGCGACCGGCCTGGTGGCGGCGCTCCCGGTGAGGTGGTGTCACCGGGAGCGCCGCGAGGTGTGTGGGTGGTGCGCGGTCAGTGTGGGATCACGGTGCCGGCGATGCGGGGTTTGCCCTCACCGGCCGCGTTCCAGGTACACATGAACACCCGGTAGTGGTGGCCCGGCGTCAGCCCGTCGACATGCGCGGTTCCTGCCGAGGGCGGGTAACCGATGATTCGCGAGTGCACCTGCGGGGTGTCCTCGTCGTAGATCCACAGCGCGTAGCGGGTGATGGAGTCGGTGTGCGGCCCGGTGGGCGGGGTCCAGCTCACGTCGATCGATCCGGCGCCGGCGGCGGCGTGGATGGTCGCGGGCGGCGGGGCCGTGGTGGGGTGGGCCACTCCTCTGATCGGGTCCGACCACGGTGACTTCAGCTCGTCGCTGTCCCCGGCGACCGCGCGCATCTTCACCTCGTAGGTGTGGCCGTCGTGCGGTTGGTCGGTGAACTGCCAGCCCAGGTCGAAGCGGTGGGTGTGCGGACCGGGGATGGCGTCGTGCCAGTCGGTCTCCGCGCCGGGGGTGACATCGCGCCACTTCACGTCGTAGCCGTGGGCACCGAAGACCTTGGACCAGGTCACGGTCACCCCCTGCTGGGTGCCGTCGAACTCCAGGTCGGAGGGGGTTGCCACCTGCCGGGTGGGCATGGTGTCCGGCACCTCGGGCGGCTCCGCGCCGATCCCGAACTCCTCGTGCAGGGTGGTGCCGAACGCTTCGGCGATGCGGTACTCGCCCAGCGCGTTGGGGTGCAGCCCGTCGTAGGTGGTGGCGCACCGGTCGGAGGTCGAGTCGCAGTCCATCGCGGCGTCGATGTCGGCCAGGGCGACCGGGGAGGCGTCGGTGTCCCAGTCGGGGATCGCCTCGGCCAGGGCCTCGTTGTAGTCCGTGGTGCGCTTCGGCAGCTGCGGGTTGGCGTCATCGAGGGTGGTGCGCTGCGGGACATTGCCCAGCACTATCTTCACGTCCGGGTTGGCCGCCCGGGCGTTGTCGACGAAGTCCTTCATGGTGTCGACCAGCCCGGCGCCGGCCCCGAGCCAGCCGATGTCGTTGAAGCCCAGCTCGACCAGCAGCACGTCGGGCAGTTGCTCCTTGGCCCCCAGGTCGTCCATCGCCGACTTGATGGTGTCCACGCTCTGGCCCAGCTGCCGGCCCCACATCGCGTAGTGCGCCGATCCGCCGTCGACGAAGCCATCGTCGGCGTCCTTTGCGTACGCCCCCGTGAACCGGTCCGGATCCGGCTCCGACTCGTCGGGCTCCTCGCTTCCCTCCAGGGGCGGCGGTACGGGCGGGTGGGGGTCTTCCGGCTTGCTGGTCCCGGTCAGCGGTCCGACGAAGGCGGCCGGCACGTTCTGGTTCCGGGCCCACTCCCACAGTCGGTACCGCCAGGTGTGGTCGCCCTCGAACCCGTTGCTGATCGAGTCACCGACGACCAGCACATTGCCCATCGGTGAGGGATCCTCCGGGTCCTCGGGGGTGATGCCGTTGTACGGGTTCCAGGTGTAGTCGAGGTCGGGCGAGGGGGGCTTGCCGTTCCAGTCGAAGTAGTGGAACACCAGCTCGGCCGGGTTGGTGGCGATGTATCCCTTGCCTGGCCTGTCGTCCTGGTCGTCCCAGGCCCACGGCGGATTGGCCGAGTCGGTCCCGCACTCGCCGTCCGCGGGCCCCGCCACTCCGCCTTCGCCGCAGGCGGCGCCGTTGGGGTTGCCGCTGTCGTCCCCGGCGAAGTTGTCCGGTGTGGCGAACAACGACGTCAGGTTGCGACTGTCCCACATGCCGCCCGGGGCGAAAACGTCGGTCAAGGCGTACTGCACGTCCCGGTCGTTGGAGTCTTCGGGCACCTCGGCGGTGCTGCCGGGGTAGTACAGAATCCCGTCGCCGTCGGCGTACTCCTCCCGCAGGCTGGTCAGATCGGTGACGGCCCACGCGGCGTGGGTGCCGGCCTGCTGGGCGGTCCACGGGCGCTGGTGACCATCCGTGTGCGGGCTGCTCATCAGGGGGAGCGTGCCGTCGAGGCCCTTGCTGGACCATGTGCCGCCTTCGGGCACGTAGGAGTAGAAGTGGCTGTGGGACACGGTGACGGCGGCCTTGAGAGCGCCGTGTTCGGAGCCGCCGCGCTCCACGACGACGAGCGTGCCCTCGGCGTCGTTCTCGTGCTCGCTCGCGTCCTCCTGGGGGTTGTCGAGCGCCGCGTCCGCCCAGTCACGCGGGTGGAAGAACATGTAGAGCAGGTACCAGTAGCCCTCGGTCTCGACACCGAGTAGTAGACGTGCGCCGCCAGCGGGGACTCGGTGATGTTCTCCCAGTTGTTGCGGCCGTTGAGGTCGCCGTCGAAGTCGTAGGCGGCGAGGTAGTCGGACTTCCCGCCCTCCGAGGTCTCACCGCTGGTGTCGACGTCCTGGAAGTGCACCGGCGCCCACCATTCGGCGATGGCTTGCCGCTCCGCGGCGGTGGACGCCACCGCCTCGGCGGGACGGACGATGCCAAGGCCCACGGACACCGCCAAGACGGCCAAGGCGATCGCCACACTGAGGGGTCTGCGTTGTGCGGGCGGCACACGATGAGGGTTTGTCGCCACTGTTCCTCCGGGATTCGGGCAGGCAGAGGTCACCGCTGGGCCAGGGACAGGCCACCGGCTCGCGGTCCATGAACGGGCGGGCCGCTGAACGCGGCCCGCGTGGAGAGGTGTTCACAACGTCATCCGGCTGTTCGATGGGTGGCGGCCCTGGGAGGCAGGGCCGGCCGCAAAGACGATCGGCAGGCCGGTGGCGCGTTCGGCACCCTGGTTTCATCGATCAGGCGATCGCCATGACGTAGTCGCCATGACGGCAACCGGGTTCGGCCGGTCTGCTCCGTCTCATCGGTCATCTGCGGATCGGCTGTCGACGTTCGTGGCGGCTGCGATATGGCCGGTCAGCATCTCCCAGTTGCCGGACCCGATAGCCGCCTTCTCCTCCTGGGTGAACGGTGCCTGTTCGAGGAAGGAGCGGGCGACTCCGCCGCTGGTGTCCAGGAAGGGGAAGCCGCCGGGCCGCGTCCCGAAGGTGTACGGGTAGTCGGTTGAGTACAGCATGCGGTCGGTGCCGATGACCTCCGCCGTCCACCGCAGGTAGCGCTCGCTGACCGTACCGCTTCCCGCCACCCAGAAGTTCTGGCGGAAGTAGTCGGCCAGGGGACGTTCCAGCTTCGCCGCGTTCTGCAGGATGCCGATGTGGTCCAGGTAGAACAGGACGACTTCGCCCCAGTGTCCCGCGATCACCTGCAGGTCGGGGTGGCGGTCGAACACACCGGAGAAGATCATCCGCAGGTACTGCACGCCCAGGTCGTAGTACCAGCCGAGACCGGCGGTCGCGAGCATGGGGCCCACCCCATGGGGCAGTCCTGAGTAGTACGCCTCCTGGACCGCCTGCACCGGGGTCTGCGGGTGGAAGTGCAGCGGTACCCGGAGCCGCTCAGTGGTGGCGTAGAGGTCGTCGAACTCGGGCGCGTCAGCCGGCTTGTCACCGGTGCGCCCGTACAGCATCGCGCCGCGCAGGCCGAGCCGCGTGACGGCGCGCTCCAGTTCCGCCGCAGCGGCTTCGGGTGACGGCGTCGGGATGACCGCGAGCGCCTGGAAACGCTGCGGGTGGGCGCGGACGACCTCGGCGAGCGCGTCGTTCGCCTCACGCGCCACGCTCACGGCGTCCGCCGCCGCCAGGTTCTGCACCCCCGGTGTGGCCAGCGACAGCACCGCCACGTCCACGCCCTGGTCGTCCATGTCGGCCAGGCGCCGATCGCCGACGTCCCGCAGCCGCTGCGCGAACGGCTCGTCGCCGTAACCGAGCTGCGGGATCTGCGGCACCCCCGCCCTCGTCCATGCGTCGAGCAGGACTGGCAGAACCACGTGCTCCTCAAGGCCTGTGATGTGCAGCTTCTCGGGCATACGCGCTCCCCGTTCTCGCTGTTTCCAGTGATAAGGATAGAACGATAACACTGATTCCATCAACGGAAACAGGTGGGCGCTATCATTGATTCATGCCTGATGGATCGCACTCCGACGCCCCTGCCGCCCCAGAGTCGGAGGGTGCACCCGACGCCCGTGAGGTCACCCGGCAGCGGGTTGTCGAGGCAGCGGCGGACCTGCTCGCGCGCGAGGGGCGCGAGGCGGTGACCACCCGCGCGGTCGCGGCGGCCGCCGGGGTGCAGCCCCCTGTGATCTATCGCTTGTTCGGCGACAAGGACGGGCTCCTCGAGGCGGTGGCCGAGCACGGTTACGCCACGTTCCTCGCGGCCAAGCACGTGGACGCCCATCCCCAAGACCCCGTCGAGGATCTACGCGCGGGCTGGGACCTCGCCGTCGAGTTCGGGCTCGCCCATCCGGAGCTGTACGCGCTGATGTACGGCGAGCCCAAACGCGGCACGACATCGGCCGCCTTCCAGACCGGCATGCAGATCCTGCTGGGGCGCATCCGCCGCCTCGCCACCGGCGGCTGGCTCCGCGTCGACGAAAAGCTCGCAGCCGCTCTCATCCACGCCACCGCGCGCGGCGCCGTGCTCACCTGGCTGTCGCTGCCCGAGGACCAGCGCAACCCCGCCCTGCTCACCGCCATGCGCGAATCCATGGTCACCGCCGTCACCCACGACAAACCCGCCGTGCAAGACACGGGCCCCGCCGGCGCCGCCCGAACCTTGCGCGCCCTCCTGCCCGAACAGACCGCGCTCAGCAGTGCCGAGCAACACCTCCTCAGCGAGTGGCTCGACCGCATCGCCGCAAACGGCTGAAGCCTGCCCCTCGGCGCGTGGAGCGGTTGAGTTGATCGGACAAGCCTGTCCGGTTGATGATCGGTGATGCGCTGCGGGTGCGGACACCACCCCCATCCGCTCACGCTGACAAACCGACCGATTCTTGAGCAAGATCGGGAAGTGGCGGTCCGCGGCCGGACCGGCGCCGGGTCCTGTGTGAAAAACGGTGGCAAAAAGTCGGCCTGCTCAAGAACTCGGATTCCACCGTTTTCTGTCCGATCGCGCGAATGCGGACGCCTTCCGGCGACGACATCGCCGATCTCCTCGCCCCCGTCCCCGCCGTACTGACCGGGGCCCTCGTCGGGTACGCCCGCGTATCGGCGAAGGGACGGTTGCTGGACCGGCAGATCCACTCACTCACCGAAGCAGGCTGCATTCGGATCTTCGCCGACAAGAAGTCCGGCAAGAACGCCGAGCGCGAGGAACTTCGGAAGGCACTCGACTGCCTCCGCGAAAGGGACACCCTCGTCGTCCCGCCCCTGGACCGGCTCGGCCGCTCGATCCAGGACCTCATCGCGATCGTCTCCGGCCTGCGCAAGCGCGGCATCGGTTTCACCTCGCTGCACGAGGCACTCGACACCACCACGCCGGGTGGGCGCCTGGTGTTTCATGTCTTCGCGGCCCTGGCGGAGTTCATCCGCGAACTCATCGTGCAAGGCACCAACGAAGGTCTGGACGCCGCCCGTGCCCGTGGCGCCCGCCTTGGCCGTCCGCCGGCGATGACCGAGGAGCAGGTGCGTCACGCCCGGGATCTGCTCACCCGCCCCGGCAACACCGTCACGTCCATCGCGAAGCTCCTTGGCGTCAGCAGGAACACGATCTACAAGTACGTGCCCGACTGAAGGGCGGTCGGGTCGCACTCGCCGAAGCAACGGCCGCAGCCGAACTGCCCCGGCCTGCGAAGTCGGCGGAGTAGTTCAGTGGTGTGCGGCTGGTGACACGGTTCGTACCGGCACCCCAGATCCGGATGGACCAGCAGCTCGAAGAGGCACTCACCCACGGGCCCGACGCCCTCCGCCTGACCGCCGTCTTCGGCATCGGCGAACGCGCCTCGATCCGCTACGCCAACGCGGCCAAGGCATTCCTCGAGTCCTCGCTCGAACAGAACCAGTAGCCCCGGCCGGCCGGGTTGACCGGCGCTACCGGCTGATCAGCGGCAGCACGGGGAAGGTGTGACTCTGCCAGATCAGGCGGGAGGGCTCTTCCGGGTAGGCGGTGACAGCCGACCGAGTGTCGAAGAGCTGAACGAGGCGTTGACCGATGTCGTACGCGGGCCAGCCGGGGTCGCCGTGGGCGGCGAACGATGCCCATGCGGCGCGCATCCGGGCGGACAGAGCCTCTGCCTCCGGGGAGGGTGTTTCACCGATCAGCATGGCAGGTTGGCCGCGGTTCAGGTTGCCGAAGACGAGTGGTACGTCGAGGCCGTGGCAGGCGCCGAGGGCGCCGCCCGTGCCCGGGGCCGGCCAGGCCAGCTCGTAGACATGCGCGCGGCCGCCGACAGCCGTCTGGGCCTCGGCGAGGTGGAGCGACGGCATGCGGAACAGCCAGTCGGAATGGACCAGTTCGTACAGCTCGTCCGGGCTCGCCGCCGGGAAGGCGTCGCGGTAGCGGCGTGCGCCGTCCGGGCCGGGTGCGAAAACGCGGAGGGCGTTCGCCGCCTGCTCCTCGCTCACCTCACCGAGCAGACCGTTGATGGCGGTGAACAGGCGCTGCTCGTCGCGAGTGTGGCCGACGAGGAGTTCGATGTCGCGGCCGGCGCCGTCGGTCAGGGCCTGCCACGGTGTGGCGGCCAGGACCTCGCCGTCGACGACGGGCGAGAAGGGGATCGTTCTGTGCGCGGGCTGGCCCCAGCGTTGCGCCCACTGGTCCATCTTGGCGCCGACCGTGTCACCGGCGGCGGACAGCCGGCGTGGGGCAACGCCGGACAGGTCGGCCACCGTGGGCCGCAGCCCCAGCTCGGCGGCGCAGGCGGCAGTGATGTCCGCGGCAAGATCCGGCGAGAAGAACGTGCCCGGCACGCTCTGCGCGACGGCCCGGCGGAAGAGCCCGGCCGCACGGTCCATCGCCAGCAGCGCGGCGACCGATCCCCCGCCCGCCGACTGCCCGAAAACCGTGACCCGGTCAGGGTCGCCGCCGAAAGCCCGGATGTTGTCGCGCACCCACTCGAGAGCGGCGACCTGGTCGAGCAGACCCCGGTTGGCAGGAGCCCCCTCGATCTGCGCGAAGCCCTCGATACCCACGCGGTAGTTGAACGTCACCACGACCACGCCACCGTCCCGCGCGAGCCGGCCACCGTCGTACTCGGGGAGGCCGGACATACCGATCACGTAGGCGCCGCCCTGAATCCACACCATCACCGGCAGCCCCGCGCCCGGGTCGGGTTCGGGCGACCAGACGTTGACCGTCAGCCAGTCATCGCCCGCCGCGTCCTGCGACAGCGCATCCATGCCGAAATGCCCACCCTGCGGGGGCGGCGGGCCGTACGAGAGGGCCTCCCGCACCCCGTTCCAACCCCGCACCGGTCGCGGAGCAGCGAAGCGCAACACGCCGACCGGGGGCTTGGCGAACGGGATGCCACGAAAGACCGCCACACCCGCCTCCCAGCTGCCGCGCAGCCTTCCGGCCGCCGCGCGGACTTCGGGCTGGGATCCGGATGACTTGGACTCGCCAACGGTCATCACAACTTCCTCTCAGACAGGAGGAGAGGGCTCGCGGCGGCCCCGGACCCTGCGGATCATCCACCGCGGTTGGATGCCGCGCCAGCGATTTACGGATGACTCGGAGTGCTGGAACCGGGCATCCGCCGTCTTGATCATCTTTCTGTTCAGACTTCCACCGGCACAAGCTCAGACCTCAGCGCTGCTGATCACCCCACCACATTGAAGATCGGCCAACTTCGAATCCACAGGTCACCGGGGCTGGTGTGAGTCGGTGTTCTTGCGCTCGTACTGGTCGTGGGCGGTTGTCTGCTCCCAAGATCGTCTGTCAGGGGGCGACTTCGGTGCGGGTCAGCACGAGCAGCGCCCGCAGCAGCGTGGTCGCGTAGCGGGGCGACAGCCGTAGCTTGGCGAGGATGCGCCAGTTCTCCAGGTGCGCGAAGGCTGTTCACAGACCGCGCGGACGGACGCGATCAGCTTGTTGACCTGCTTCTTCGCCGATGTGAAGGGCTTGGTGCGGGCGGCCTTGTAACCGATGATGACCACCGGGTTGTCCACGTCGTCGTCCAGGCCGGTGAAGCCGAGGTCGCCGATGGCGCCCAGCTCGTGGGGGCGCAGGCGCTCGACGAGCTTGTTGTAGCGGGCGGTGGTGATCTCCGAGGAGCGTCCCGGGCGGGCCGCGGAGATCCACAGGAGCCGGCCCCGGTCGTCGGTGAGCGCGAGGAAGAGCAGACCGTGGGCCTTGTGTTTCCCGCTGTAGTTGCGGCGGTTGTCCGCTCCGGTGCGGCGCCGGGTGCCGTCGATCAGGACGATGTGGCCACCCTTTCGGATGACCTTCTTCAACGCGCGGTCCAGGCGCTCGGCCCGTGTGGCGAGCAGTTCGATTACCTCCATCACCCAGCGGCGCACCGTGGTCGCGGAGATGTTGTTGCCGCCCGTCATGTCGGCAAGCCGCTGGTCATGGCGCAGGACGGCGAGGACGACCGTGGCGATCCGTCCGGGCGGCAGCTTGCGCCACCTGGAGTGGATCTTCTTCAAGTGTCCGCGCAGCAGGTCGCCGAGGAAGGCCAGGGTGGCCGTGGACAGGGTGAGGCTCGACAGGTAGACAACCGGCTCAGCGCCTCTGGCGGAGCTGGTCTTGTTTCGCATACGACATCAGCTGCCGCCGGGGGCACGGACGTTACGGCCACGGCGCAGGTCGCCGCGCCCGCCCCGCGTTCACAGTGTGGTGGTGAACTTCCCGTCCGCGAGCTTGCGCAGCCAGCCCCGCTCGGCCAGCCGGTTCAGCTTCGCGCGCAGCGCCTCCGAACGGGCCGGTTCCAAGGAGATGCCCAGCTCACCGCAGACCTGCTTCACCATGACCGGTCCGTCGGCCCGCCGCACCACGTCCATGATCCGCTGGTAGTCCGCGGGCCGGACCGTCTCGTCCATGCCCCGCTCGCGTTGCGGCACCGCCAGTACCGCACGGCCTGCGACCTGCCCGGCACGCGGCGTCGCGGGCCGCTCGGCCTCGGCGCGCGCCTGCTCGGCCAGCCGACGCACGACCCGTTCGGCGACAGCAAGTTCCTCCAGCTCATCGCGGACTTCCTGCAACTGCTGGCTCAACTTCTCTGCCTGCACCTCCAGTTCGGCCCTGCGGGCCGTGATCAGTTCACGAAAGTCCGCTTCCGCGCCCTGGGCCACCTTGATGTACCTCCCGCCCGGATCGTACGGATATCCGCCTCGCACACGCCGGAGAATCCACAGATCCGTGATCGCCGAAACGGCAGACGATCTTGAGGTCCGACAAGCGTCCTCGACCAGCACGAGTACACGATTAACGACTCATACCAGCCCCGTGACCAGCGGCTTCAAGATGGCGGATCTTCAATCAGGGCAATGAGCCAGGTCCTGCTCTCCCTGGCGAGACGACGCTCAACGAGCCAGTGAGCCTTTTCAGCACTGCCGCTCCAGGGTGAGGACGGCGGCGGAGATTGACGACATTCGATTCGGGCTGCACCGGGCCCTGCGGAAGATCCGCCACGACTTCAGGCGCGCGACGCCGCGCTCGACCGGTGCGCGTGCCGCGGACAGCGTGCGGTTGACGGTTTGCCGGGTTGGTGTGAGGTCGCGCCCCGGCGGGCGTCTGAGGGGTGTCGTCACCCAGGCGCCGGCTCCCATGCAGGCGCGGTTGGCGAGGATCGGTACGCCCTGGCGTTCACAGATCCGGATGATCCGGTGGTTGCGGGCCGCGGTGAGGTCGTGGGCGCGGCTGGGCAGTGCGGGCGAGATCCACAGCAGCCGCCCGGCCGGATCGGTCACCAGCTGCACGTTCACTCCATGTCGGCGGTGATTGGGGGGAGTAGTCGGCCCGGCTGTCGCCGACCCGGTCGCACTCGGCGAGAGTGCCGTCGAGCAGGACGTGATCGGGATCGGTCTCCCGCAGGACACGCAGCAGGCCGGGTGCACGCCGGGAGAGATGGTCGATCACGGCGGTGGCGTAGGCGTGCGCGGTGCCGACGCAGATGCCGAAGCCGGCGGCGATCTGCGCGAGGGTGTCATACCTGCGGAGTAGATCAGGCCGACGAGGGCCCGCCGGTGGGGCGGGAGCTTGCAGCGGCGGTCACCCTCATGGGTGACGATGAGCATGGTTACCCACTCGACCAGGGCGTGAGGCAGGTCGAGTGCGGCAGGATATGGAACCAACGAGGCTCTTGAACCGATGAGTTGAGACGTCGAATACCTCTCTCAACGGCACAGGAGCCTCGTGCGTTGCGGACGTCGATGCCGTCACCCGATCAGTGGCCACGCTGAAAAGGCTCACTGTCTTGAACACCTACGCCGACCACTACAACTGGCACAGGCCGCACCAGCCCCTGCAACAGCGCCCTTGGCTGTCCAACCTGCCCGAGGACACCCCGGTGGCTGAACTGGTCCGCCTGGCCAAGATCCGCTGGCGCATCGAGCACGACTACCGGGAGCTCAAGCACGGCCTGGGCCTGGACCACTTCGAGGGCCGTTCCTGGACCGGCTGGCATCACCACGTCACCCTGGTCACCGCCGCCCACGCGTTCCTCACCGAACAGCGCCTGGCCCCAAAAGCCGATACAGCGGACTCACCCTCTACCAGATCCTCGACGCCATCCAAGACCTGCTGAACTGCTGGACCGGCACCTGCACCACCTGCCACCGCCCACTGCCCAGAACAGTCACCACCAGCCAGAACCCAAGAGCCAGAGCAACCTAACGGAGTACTTCTAGGCTGTGACCGGGAAGGTACGCCGGGTCGTGGAACAGCATGAAGCATCTGAACCGTTCGGTAATGTGTTCGTCCGGAGAGGGCCCGAACGGCTGCTGCCAGGCGGCAACGGCAGCCGCAGCCGTAGACACGTCCCATGACCACGGGCGTCGGCACGGCCTCCGGCCCCTGATCCCAGAGGACGGACCACGAGACGGACGGGGAAACACCGATGACGACCGCTCATGCCCTGTCCGGGGCTGGGAGCAGCCCACCGTCGGACAGCGACACGGTCATCGAAGTACGGGATCTGCGGATGCGCTACCGCAGCCAGGACGTACTGAAGGGGGTCGGCTTCACGGCCCGGCGAGGCGAAGTCGTCGTGTTGCTCGGCCCGAACGGCGCGGGCAAGACGACCACGATCGAGGTCTTGGAAGGCTTCCGGATGCGCTCGGCCGGTGACGTGACCGTCCTCGGCACCGATCCGGCTCGCGGGGACGAGCGGTGGCGTGCGCGCCTGGGCATCGTGTTGCAGTCCTGGCGCGACCACGGCAAGTGGCGGGTGCGGGAACTGCTGGCCCATCTCGGCTCGTACTACGCGCCGTACTCCACCACCCTCGTACGGCGGCCGTGGGACGTCGACGAGCTCATCGCCGCCGTGGGGCTGACCGAGCAAGCGGACAAACGGGTCGGAACCCTGTCCGGCGGGCAGCGCAGGCGTTTCGACGTGGCCGTCGGCATCGTGGGCCGACCCGAGCTGCTGTTCCTGGACGAGCCGACGGCCGGTCTGGACCCGGAGGCCAGGAGCGAGTTCCACGGCCTGGTACGCGGGCTCGCGGACGAGAACACCACTGTTTTGCTGACCACGCACGACCTCGCCGAGGCGGAGAAGCTCGCCGACCGGATCCTCATTCTGGCCGGTGGCCGGATCGTGGCCGATGGTGCGGCCGAGGAGCTGTCCCGGCAGGCATCGGCCGAGGCCACCGTGCGCTGGACGCGGGACGGACAGCCCTTCGAGGAGGCGACGGCCGAGCCCACCCGGTTCGTCCGTCGGCTGTTCGAGGAGCACGGCGAGACGATCGGAGGGCTGGAGGTGCGCCGGGCGAGCCTGGAAGACACCTACCTGACGATGGTGCGGGAACTGGAGGCGGGAAGCGTCCCCGGCGAGCGGGCGGCACACACTTTCGGGGAGGAATCGCGGTGAGTCCGGTGTGGTACGCGGCGAAAGCAGGGGTGCGGCGCGGCTGGACGGAACTTCGGCAGACCTTCACCACCGGCCAGGACGTGTTCGGGTACGCGCTCTGGACGGTCCTGCTCATCGTGCCGCTGTTCCTGGTCCGGGACGATCCGCTCAAGGGCGCCGGCATCTCGGCCGGCGCGTTCATGCTGCCGAGCATGCTGGGGATGACGCTCGCGTTCACCGGGATGATGACCACGGCGCAGCTGCTCGCGACCGAGCGCGAGGATGGCACCCTGCTGCGGGCCAAGGCCGTACCCCACGGCATGGTCGGCCACCTGGTCGGCAAGATCATCATGGTGTCGGGGACGGCTCTCGTCTCCATGGCACTCCCCTTTGCCGTTGGCGTGTTCCTGGTGGACGGGGTTGCCCGGCAAGGCGGCGGAGCGTTGCTGACGCTGGTGTGGGTGGTGCCGCTGGGTCTCCTGGCAACCCTGCCGATGGGCGCCGTCATCGGCTCACTCGTCGACAGTCCGCGCACCATCGGTTTGCTGATGCTTCCGGTGATGGGACTCGTCGTGATCTCCGGGATCTACTTCCCCCTGTCGAAGCTGCCCGAGTGGCTGCAGACCGTCGGGCAGATCTTCCCCGTGTACTGGCTCGGCCTCGGTCTCCGGGCCGCCTTGCTGCCGGCCGAAGCGGTCGCCGCCGAGCTCGGCGAATCCTGGCGGCACCTGGAGACAGCAGGCGTGTTGGGTGCCTGGGCGGTCGCCGGGCTGCTCCTCGCACCGTCCGTCCTGCGCAGGATGGCCCGCCGCGAGTCCGGAGCCGCGATGGCGGAACGGCACCGGAAGGCGATGCAGCGTGTCGGTTAGGGCCTGTCCGGCGGATCAGGTCGCAGGGAAGCAACGGCGACTGATCGGCGCAGGTGAGCGGGGTCTGGTGCGTCCAGCTGCAAGGCGGAGGAGGGAGTCGACGCGATGGGGGTCCCCCCGCTCGAGCGAAGCCGAGAGTGGGGGAGTCGGCGACCGACGACAACGCCGGTGGGGGCACCGCCCGCTCGAGCGAAGCCGAGAGTGGGGGGAGGGCGTGCCAGACCCCGCGTCCGCGACATGATCCGCCGGACAGGCCCTGGTGTCAGGTGTTCATCGCCATCGGGACCAGCCTCCAGGTACAGCCCGCCGCCGGGCTCGCGGAGGTCGCCGCCGACCACGGGGCCCGGCTGATCATCGTCAACGCCGAGCCGACCCCGTACGACGAACGCGCCGACGAGGTGGTACGGGAACCGATCGGAACCGCCCTGCCGAAGCTGCTGCGCCGGCTGAGCGTCGAGAGCGACTGATGCTCGTGGGATTCCCGTCGTCCGGGAGGTGTTCATTGCTCGGCCCCGGGACGCCCTGGCCGAAGCGGCACCGATGACGGAGTTCCCGCGGCGGCGTATAGTGCCGGATTTACCAGGCACGGTCTCTCCGGCTCAAGGAGCGCGCCAGTGACAGCACGGGTGAGGTTGGGAACCAAAGCGGAAAGCCTCAGCCGTGTATCCCCCCTGCTGCGCAGCGGCCGCGTAATGCCTCTCCGGTATTTCACGGTGGCCGAGTGGCGTGCGCAGCGGGATGAAATCGCCAGCAGCATCGTCAATTCGACAGGATTCGATCAGCCGCTCATAGTCCGGAGCAGCGCCCGATGCGAAGACTCCGCGCAGTACTCCGCGGCCGGCCATTTCCTGTCCGTCGCCGGTGTGCAAGGCAGCCAGGCGCTGAGGCAGGCGGTCGACTCGGTGATCGCCTCGTACCAATCGTCGCTGGACGACGATCAGGTTCTTGTCCAGCCCGAGGCCAGGACGTTGACCGCTTGCGGCGTGGCAGCTTCGTGCGACCCCAGTACGGGTGGCCCGTACTACGTGGTGAACTGGACTGACAGTGCCGAGACCTTCGCCGTGACCGCTGGTGCAGACGCCGCGCTCCGTACCTGGTACCGGGTATCACACGGTCCGGCCGCGGCTCCTCCTGAAGGATTCCTCGAGAAGGTCGTCGTCCTGCTGTCGGAGCTGGAGGTACTCACGGGCCTTCCGCATTTACAGGCCGAGTTCGGTATCGACAACACGGGCGAGCCGATCCTCTTTCAGGTCCGACGACTCACGAACGTTCCTTCCGGCATATCCTTCGAACGTCACCGCGCTGCCTTGCGTATCGTCGACCAGCAGCTCCGTGATCGCTCCCCCAACGTCTACGGGGTCATGCCGGACTGGAATCCGGCTGAGATCATCGGGATACGCCCGCGCCCGCTGGCTCTCTCCCTTTACCGGGCCCTCCTGACCGACCGGGCCTGGTCCGTCGCACGCGGCCGCTACGGTTATCGCGTCGTCGATCGGTCGCCTGTGCTCGTGGACTTCGCGGGCGCACCCTATGTGGACTGCCGAGCGAGTTTCACGTCGCTCGTCCCCGCGGATCTCGATGAGGACCTCGCGAGCTGGCTTGTCGAGTACTACCTCCACCGGCTCGCCTCCTGTCCTCATCTGCACGACAAGGTCGAGTTCGACATCGCGTTCACCTGCTACACCTTCGACCTCGACACACGACTGAGGAGATTACGCTCGGCGGGGTTCGACACCGATGACTGCCGCGCCCTTTCACACAGCCTGCGCAGCCTCACCCGTAAACTCCTGACGGGTCCCGGACCTTGGCAGGAGGATCAGTGGAGCATTCGCGAACTCGCGCGCCGACGCCGCGACACCGCTGATGGGTCGCCCTCCTCCGCATCTCGTATGAAGCGACTGTTGCACGACTGCATGCGCTACGGCACGGTCTCGTTCGCGGGGCTCGCACGGTCCGCCTTCGTCGCGACGGAACTGCTGACCAGTCTGGTGCGTACGGCTGTCATCACCCCCGCGGAGCGGCAGGCGTTCGCAGGAGGGCTGCAGACCGTCGCCGCAAAGATGTCACGGGACTTCCACCGGATGGCCAAGGAAGACTTCCTGCTGCTCTACGGGCATCTGCGGCCGGGCACGTACGACATTCTCTCACCGCGGTACGACGAGGCGCCCCATACCTACTTCAGTTGGCAGCAAGGCGAAACACCGGCTTCGCAGCGTTCCGAATTCCGTCCGTCAGCCCTGCAGACTGATCAGTTGACGACCAAGCTCAAGGAAGCGGACTTCCCGGTCACCCCGGAGCAGTTCTTCTCCTTTCTGGCCAGAGCCATCACAGCTCGCGAACTTGCCAAGTTTGAGTTCACCCACAACCTCAGTGATGCACTGCTTGCCCTCAGACTCCTGGGTGAACAGGCAGACGTCGATACGGATGACCTGTCCTACGTGGACTACTCCACCATCACGCAGCTGACGGATGACTCCGCCCTGAACGCGGCTCTGCTCCGCCGGGCGGCCGAAGAGGGCAGGGCCGCACACCGGACCACCGAGTCCCTCTCGCTGCCTCCAGTGATCGCTTCGCGGCAGGATGTCTGGAGTTTCGAGATGCCGCCCACTCAACCAAACTTCGTCACTCAGCGCAGGGTGTTGGCGCCAGTGGCGAGGGTGACCGACGGTGAGCCCGTCGAAGGGTGCATAGCCTTCCTGGTGAGCGCCGACCCCGGCTACGACTGGCTCTTCACCCGGGGGATCGCCGGCCTGGTCACGTGCTACGGAGGCGTCAATTCTCATATGGCGGTCCGTGCCCAGGAATTGAACGTACCTGCAGTCATCGGGGCAGGCGAGACGAGGTTTCACCTTTGGTCGGGTGCCTCGAGCCTGGAGATCGACTCCGTCAACATGTCCGTGCGAGTTGTAGCGTGAGGTTCGTCGGCGTCACGCAGAGGGCGCTGCCACCCACCGAATTCGGCGAAGTCCGGGATGCGCTGGACATCAGATGGCCGGCGTTCCTCGCCGCATGCGATCTGGCCGGAGTCCCCCTGCCGAACGTGTCCGACATCGCGCTCGAAACCGTCGTCGGCCTGGCTCCAGCGGGAATCGTCCTCACAGGCGGTGACGACTTGGCGGCCTACGGTGGAAAATGCCCGCAGCGCGACCTGACAGAGATCACTCTCTTGCATTGGGCTCTCTCACGGAATGTGCCGGTGATCGGAGTCTGCCGCGGCATGCAGGTGATCCTCCATGCCTTCGAAGTCGCGCTCTCCCCGGTGGACGGCCACGCGGGAGTCCGTCACAGGGTTGTGGGCGAGGGGTGGGAGAGAACCGTGAACAGCTATCACCGTTGGGCCGCCACCAGCATCGAGGAGCCACTGGACGTCGTCGCACGGCACGGTCCGGTGATCGAGGCGATCCGGCACCGGAAAGCGCCGGTGGTCGGCATGATGTGGCATCCGGAGAGGGAAAGGGTCCCGAACCCGCGGGACATCGCCCTCTTCCGGGAGATCCTCTTGGATGAGCGATGAAGGCCGTCGTCCTGGCAGCCGGTCGAGGTCATCGGTTGGGGCCGTACACGGCGGACCGGCCCAAGTGTCTGGTCGAAGTGGCCGGCGGCACGCTGCTTTCCAGGCAGATCGCTGCCCTTCGTGCCGCCGGTGCCAGTGAGTTGGCCATTGTCTCCGGCTGGCAAGGGAAAAGTCTCGAAGGCAGAGGCCTCACAGTCTTCCACAACACGCGGTGGGCGCAGTCGACGATGGTGGAATCACTGCGCTGCGCAGCGCAGTGGTTGTCCTCCACCGAGGTGCTGGTCAGTTACGGGGACATTGCTTACACCTTGGATGCCGCCCGCCGACTGGCAAAAGCGGAAGGGGCTCTCGCCATTGCCTACGATCCGCACTGGCTGAGCCTGTGGGAGCGACGTTTCACCGACCCGTTCGACGACGCGGAGCGGTTCCTGCTGAACGCCGATGGCTCGGTTGCCGAGATCGGGGGGCGGGCCAACGGGCCGGCGGATGCGACCGGACAGTACATGGGCTTGCTGAAATTCACTCCGCACGGCTGGGCCGAGTTGGAAAGGGTGAGAAGTGAAGCACCCGTTGAAGTGGCCGCGACCCTGGACATGACGGCCCTGCTGAATCGTGTGATCCAGGCAGGGCGTGTACCGGTCGTCGCGGTCCCGGCTCCTGGTCCGTGGTGCGAGTTCGACCACCCTCACGATGTGTCGGTGGGAACGGCCATCGTGCGCAGGATCGACGAGTTACGCCGGATTTCCGCTGGGCGGCAGATGTAGTAGTACAGGATCATCGCATCCTGGGAGGCGGAGAGACCGGCGAAGTTCTCATGATGGATGACGTCCGCCAGGCGCCTCGATTCGTCGAGCCGACTGCGATCCCGCTCGTCCACCAGCCTCATCCCCCGGACGAAGTCTGCATATCCCAAAGCGGAGTCGGTGGACAGCAAGTGGACATCATGAAGCCGCCGATACCGGACTTCAGGCGGTGCGTCCAGAAAGAACTTCCACCTCGCATCGGGGACGATCAGGGTGTTCGCGTCGCGCCCCTCGACAACCGACGGTCGGCTCCGCGCGAGTTCTCGCTGACGTCGGAGCAGTAGGGCACGCAAGTCGGGATCCTGCGCCACCTCGGAAGTCAGCGGCAGGACGACCGGATCGGAGATGTCGTCGGTGACGTCGACATCGTCGACGTGGAGGCGCAGAGAGCCGTGCGCGGACGAGAACGTGAAACGTGAGGTACGGGCGGCCTCGCAGGCGGCCGCGGCACGCTCACGGCGCTCGACGTCGCGCACCTTCAGCGCTACGGCGCGGTACATCAGCCCTGTACTGATACACGTCCACCCGAGAAGCCGGGACAATTCGAAGGCCACCGAGCTTTTACCGGAACCTATGGGTCCGTCTATCGATACGACGTCTTCCACACATGCAGGGGACACGACTTTCCTCGCAAGGTCGGGGCGATCACAGATGAGCGATGTCCAAATCCACCTCCGCCTGGTCCAACCTCGAACGCACAAGGGTGGACGCGTATTGTGCGACTGACTCCAACCCCATGGTCCGGCGTATTCCGTGAGCGAGACCGAGGGACGCATTGAATGCGTCGTCAAAGGTCCGTATAGCGTTCTGTATGTCCAGGAAATTCGTCTCGTAAGAAGTCATGGAATAACCGATACCGGTTGTCGTGACAAGTGAGTGGATCAGCAGCGAGTTCCCTATGATGAACTGTCCGGCGAGTCGATTGTGGGTGTCGACGGCGAACTGCAGATTTGGGTAGCGGTCGCCGAAACGCTGCAGTTGCTCCACAAGATCGAGCAGGCGGTGCCGCAAACGGTTCTCGTCATATCCCCACGAAGAGAGCACCACCGGAATGTCCAAGGAGGCCAGAATGCGCACTTCGTACCGATGTCTGATCAACTCGGAGACGAGCTCACGTTCACGAAGCATCAGTGCGTCGTAATCACCGGTGCCCGAGGTGTCACGACTTGAGGAGAATGAGGTGAACAGGCCGGCCAACCGGACGACGGGCCGTTCCCCGCTCCTCCGTCCTGCGGCGAGGAGCCGTTCGAGGAAGTCGACGTTGACCACGGCCCGCTCGTTGACGTCCGAGATCAGACGGCGTTCGACGCTCGGTTCGACGGTGCCGTGCGACAGGATCTCACTCGTACCGCCGTGCACCTGCAGAGCGGGCGGAAGCACAATGAATGTGTCACCGATGACGATCCGATTGTTCGCAATCAGCGAGTTTCTGGTGCTGCGCAGTGTGACCCGTTCACCGGACATTCTGATCACCGATCGCTAGTTCTCGAGCTGCGATTCCGCTCACCAGCAACACGTGCATCATTTGTCACTTCGAGCGCCTCGGGGCAAATTATCCTACAGCCCACTCGCTCGCTCTGGCGCACAAGCGATTGATCTTTCTTGGCCCCGATCCGGGCAGTGCGTCAGGAAGTCCCCTTCCTGTATCCTGCCGCGAGTGACGACAAAGGGTGTGATTTTCGATTTCGCCGGAACCCTGTTTCATCATGATCGCGAATCAGAGTGGCTGGAAGACCTGCCAGAACCGAAGGGAAACTGGGACGCGGCTGAGAAGAAGGCATTTCAGCACCGTTTCGCCACCCCTGACCGATTGAGTAAAGGCTTACCGGCGGAAGCTCGAGCGGCATGGGAGAGGCGCGACCTGCACCCCGACCTCCACAGGACCGCGTACCTCTCGCTGCTGCATGCCGCGGGAGTCGATGAGCCTGCCGTACGGCAGGCACTGTATGAACGTCTGATCGACCCGTCGTACTGGAAGCCGTACCAGGACGCGCTCCTGGCCTTACGCAAACTGGACGAGTTGAGCGTCCCGGTCACCGTGGTCAGCAACATCGCCTGGGACATCCGCCCTGTTTTCGATCTCCATTCGATGACCCATCTCGTCTCCGGCGTCCTCATGTCGTATAGGGAGGGAGCCATGAAGCCCGATCCGCAGATGTTCCTCAGCGCCTGCGAAAACATGGGCATTCCCCCTCAGGACGCGCTGATGGTCGGGGACGACGAGCGTTCCGACGGAGGCGCAGCCGCCCTGGGGATCGCGGTGAGCATCGTCCCCCCGCTGCGGCCCGGCAACCGCTGCGGAGCGCTGCTGTCCGCGCTTGCCGCCCACGGGCTGGCCTGACGCGCGGAACACCGACGGCCAGTCCCTGGGCGTTCGTCGCATCAACCACAGGAGTCAGCGGTGCCCTCACGAACTTCCAAGATCATCACGGCCGCCGGGGTGGTCCTCGGTGTCGCCACCGGGATCGTCACCAACCTGATCACCAGTCGCTGGAGCTGGTCCCTGGCCGCAACCCTGGCCGTACTGGTGGTGGTTGCCGTGGCCATCGCCCTCCGGGGCACTGGGGGCACGCAGGGCTCCGGCCAGGTCCGCGTGCGAGCTCACCACGGTGGCTCCATCACCGGCTCCGGCATCACTGTTCGCAATGGCGCCGTCGCCGAGCAGTTGGCCACCCGGCGGGGCCGTATCAGGAACTCGCCCGTCATCAGTCGCGGCGCCGATACGGCTCAGCAGGCAACGCGAGGCGGGGAAATCGAAGGCTCCCCTCTGGACGCCGGTCCATGACAGGCCCGGTCCCCATGCGACCTTGCCCGCACTGTGGGGGCCGCGCCGGCCCCCCACTGCCTAGAACAACGCCGTCCCACGTTCGAAGTCCAGGAGACGTTGTTTGCGGGGGAGGCCACCGCCGTAGCCGGTGAGGCTGCCGTCGGCGCCGACCACGCGGTGGCAGGGGACGATGATGCCGATGGGGTTTCTGCCGTTGGCGAGGCCGACCGCGCGGGACGCCTTGGGGTTGCCCAGGGCGTCGGCGAGTTCTCCGTACGTGCGGGTCTCGCCGTGGGGGATCTGCCGCAGCTGTTGCCAGACGGTGCGCTGGAACGGCGTGCCGTTCAGGCGTAGTTCGAGGGTGAACTCCTTCAACTCGCCCGCGAAATAGGCCTGCAGTTGCTTCTCGGCCTCCGCGAAGGGCGTGTCGTCGGGCTCGCCGAAGGTCTCCTCCGGTGGGCGGTGGCGTTGGTCGGTCATGTAGAGGCCGCACAGGACGCCGTCCTCGGCGACGAGCGTCAGCGGGCCGTACGGGCTGTCGATCACGGTGTGCTGTTTCACTGAACGTCCTTACACAGGCAGGAAGTTGATCGGGTGGCTGTCCGTCGCCCACAGGTACTGGACCGCGTAGGCCCGCCACGGCCGCCAGGACGCCGCGCGCGCGGTGAGCGCGGCGGGTGTGGACGGCAGGCCCAGCTCTCCTGCCGCGCGGCGGATGCCGAGGTCGGTGGGGAGGAAGGCGTCGGGGTCGCCGAGGGCGCGCATGGCGATGACGTCGGCCGTCCAGGGGCCGAACCCGGGGAGGGAGAGGAGTCGGGCGCGGGTCTCGGGCCAGTCGCTCTCCACGCCCAAGTGGAGTGAGCCGTCGGCGAGTTGATCGATGAGTGTCGTGAAGGTCGTCCGGCGGGTGCGGGGCATCGCCAGTGACTCCGGGTTGACGGACGCCAGCGACTCGACGGACGGGAACAGGTGGGTGAGACCGCCCTCGGGGTCGTCGACGGGTTCGCCGTGTGCGAGGACCAGGCGGGCGGCATGGGTGCGGGCGGCGGCCGTGGAGACCTGCTGGCCCAGTACCGCCCGTACGGCGAACTCGGCCTCGTCGACGGTGCGCGGCACCCGCCGCCCCGGCGCCTTGTCCACCAGCGGCGCCAGCACCGGGTCGGTACGCAGCTGGTCGTCGACGGCGGCCGGGTCGGCGTCCAGGTCGAGCATGCGGCGGCAGCGGCTGATGGCGACGGGCAGATCGCGCAGGTCGCTGAGAATGAGGCGGCAGGCGATGTGGTCGGGGTTCGGGGTCAGCGCGACGATGCCGTGGCCGTACGGGAGGCGGAGTGTGCGTCGGTATGCGCCGTCGCGCCACTCCTCCACGCCCGGTACGGCGGTGGCCGCGAGGTGACCGAAGAGGTTGTCGGGGTTGAGGGGGGCGCGGAACGGGAGGCGCAGGGACAGGGCGCCGGGGGTGCCCTGAGGGCGAGGTGCTCGGGTGCGCAGCTCGCTGGGAGTCAGGGCGTACACCTCGCGGACCGTGTCGTTGAAGGTGCGGATCGAGGCGAAACCGGCGGCGAAGGCGATCTGCGCCATCGGCAGTCCGGTCGTCTCGATGAGCAGCCGGGCGGTCTGGGCGCGCTGGGCGCGGGCCAGGGCGAGCGGGCCCGCGCCCAGCTCGGCGAGCAGCTGGCGTTCGATCTGCCGGGTGCTGTAGCCGAGCCGGGCCGCGAGGCCGGGGACGCCCTCGCGGTCGACGACTCCGTCGGCGATCAGCCGCATGGCACGGGCGACCGCATCTGCGCGCTGGTTCCATTCCGGGGAGCCGGGGCTGGTGTCCGGACGGCAGCGTTTGCACGCCCGGAAACCGGCCTGCTGGCAGGCGGCCGCGCTCGGGTGGAACACCATGTTCTGCGGCTTGGGCGGCACGACGGGGCAGCTGGGGCGGCAGTAGATCCCTGTGGTCAGGACCGCTGTGAAGAACCAGCCGTCGAAGCGGGCGTCCTTGGACTGGACGGCGCGCAGACAGCGTTCGGTGTCGGTGTGCATCCCGTTCTGCATGCGTCCAGCATCGACCAGCGGCCGGGTTGGGGCTGGCGGGAATTCGACATCAACCTCGGCTGTCCTGGACCGGCCCGGATCGCCACGCGGATTCGCGCAGCAGCCGGAGCCCGTTCAGCGCTACCAGGATGGTCGAGCCCTCGTGTCCGGCGACGCCGAGCGGCAGCGGCAGATGGCCGACCAGGTCCCACACCACGAGCACGGTGATGAACGTGCCCGCGATGACCAGGTTCTGCTGGACCAGTCGGCGGGCGGCCCGGGAGAGTCGTACGGTCGCGGGGACGGTGGCGAGTTCGTCGCGTACGACGACGGCGTCCGCGGTCTCCAGCGCCAGGTCGGAACCGGCGCGGCCCATCGCCACGCCGGAGTGCGCGGCGGCGAGGGCGGGCGCGTCGTTGACGCCGTCTCCGACGAAGAGCACCTTGCGGCCGCTGTCCTGGAGGTCGCGTACGGCGTTCACCTTGTCCTCGGGCAGCAGGTCCGCGCGGACGTCCGTCAGACCGGTGGCCTCGGCGACACGGGCGGCGGTGTGCGCGTTGTCGCCGGTGAGCAGGACGGGGGCGGTGCCGGTGAGGGCGGTGAGGGCGGCCGTGGTCGCGGCGGCCTCGGGGCGGAGGCGGTCGGTGAGGGCGAGCGTGCCGACGGGATTGCCGTCGCGGACGACCAGGACGACCGTCGCGCCGTCCTCGCGACCGGCCAGAGCCTCCGCGCCGACCGTCGCACCGTCCTCGCGACCGGCCAGAGCCTCCGCGCCGACCGTCGCGCCGTCTTCGGGATCGGCCAGGGACTCCGCTCGGACCGTCGCACAATCCTCGGGATCGGCCAGGGACTCCGCGCGGCCGACGCTCACCTTGTGCCCGTCGACGACGGCGGTGACCCCGCGGCCCGGGACGGCCGTGAACTCCTCGGTGGGCACGATCGGCAGGTCCCGGGCGCGGGCCGCGGCCACGATCGCGCGGGCCAACGGGTGCTCGCTGGGGTGCTCGGCCGCGGCGGCGAGGGCGAGAAGCCGGTTCTCGTCGAGGCCGGAGTCCGGCAGCGGTCGTACGTCCGTCACCTCGGGGGCGCCCTCGGTGAGCGTGCCGGTCTTGTCGAGGGCGGCGGTGTCGATCTCGCCGAGGCGTTCCATCGCGACGGCCGACTTGACCAGCACGCCGTGCCGGCCGGCGTTGGCGATGGCGGACAGCAAGGGCGGCATGGTGGCCAGGACGACCGCGCACGGGGAGGCGACGATCATGAAGGTCATGGCGCGCAGGAGCGCTTCGGTGAGGTTCGCGCCGAAGGCGAGCGGTACGGCGAAGACGGCGAGCGTGGCGACGACCACGCCGACGGCGTACCGCTGTTCGACCTTCTCGATGAACAGCTGGGTCGGCGCCTTGGTGCGGGAGGCCTCCTCCACGAGGGTCACGATGCGGGCGATGACCGAGTCGGCGGGGTCCCGTTCGACCCGGACGCGCAGGGAGCCGGTGCCGTTGAGGGTGCCGGCGAACACCTCGTCGCCGGGGCGCTTGACGACCGGGAGGGGTTCGCCGGTGATGGTCGCCTGGTCGGCCTCGCTGGTGCCGTCCAGGACCTGGCCGTCGGCGCCGATGCGCTCGCCCGGCCGGATCAGCAGCACATCGCCGACGGTGAGGTCGCCGGTCGGCACGGTCTCCTCGGTGCCCTCGTCCGTGAGGCGGGTCGCGGTGGTGGGCGCGAGGTCGAGCAGGCCGCGCACGGAGTCGGCGGTGCGGGCGGTGGCCAGCGCCTCCAGGGCGCCGGAGGTGGCGAAGATGACGATCAGCAGGGCGCCGTCGAGGACCTGGCCGATGGCGGCCGCGCCCAGCGCCGCGACGATCATCAGCAGATCGACGTCGAGGGTCTTGTCGCGCAGGGCCCGCAGTCCTTCGAGGGCCGGTTCCCAGCCGCCGGTGACGTAGGCGACGGCGTACAGCGGGGCGAACGCCCAGGTGGGGGCGCCGCCCAGGTCGAGGGCGAGTGCCGCCAGGAACGTCACGAGGGCGGCGAGGGCCCAGCGGGCCTCGGGCAGGGCGAGGATCCGGGTGCGGCGGCGGGATGCCGTCGGGGTGCGGGTGGGGGTCGGATGGGGCGCAAGAGTCGCTGACACAGGGCCACCATACAGGAACACATGAAGACTCGTTCATTCGTTCATGCGGGGTGGGTAGGATAGCCGTCATGGGTCATGGAGCCGTCACCGCCGCGCAGGACACCACGGAACGCGTACGTCTCGACGCGGACAACGTCGCCAAGGTGGCCACCACGCTCCAGGCCCTGTCCACCCCGTCCCGCCTGCTGATCCTCGCGCGGCTGCGCGAAGGACCGCTGCCCGCGACCGAGTTGGCCGCCGAGGTGGGCATGGAGCAGTCCGCGTGCTCGCACCAGCTGCGGCTGCTGCGCAACCTCGGCCTGGTGGTGGGCGAGCGTCGCGGCCGGTCGGTGGTGTACGCGCTGCACGACGACCATGTCGCCCAGCTCCTCGACCAGGCCGTGTACCACGTGGAGCATCTGCGGCTCGGCATCAGCGACGCCGCCGAGTAGCACCTATCGGCGGCGTCACGAACGCCCCGGACGTCCCTACATGTTGATCATGTGGCCGGCCAGGCCGTGCACGGCCTCCTGGAGCGCCTCGCCGAGGGTCGGGTGGCCGTGGACGTTGCGGGCCACCTCGTGGACGGTGAGGTCCCACTTCTGGGCCAGGGTCAGCTCGGGCAGCAGCTCGGTGACGTCGGGGCCGATGAGGTGGCCGCCGATCAGTTCGCCGTACTTCGCGTCGCTGATCAGCTTCACGAAGCCGGTGGTGTCGCCGAGGCCGTGCGCCTTGCCGTTGGCGGTGAACGGGAACTTGGCGACCTTGACGTCGTAGCCCAGCTCACGGGCCTGCGCCTCGGTGTAGCCGAAGCTGGCGATCTGCGGCTGGCAGTACGTGGCACGCGGGATCATCACGTAGTCGAGCTCCATCGTCTCGGCGTCCGCGATGGTCTCGGCGGCGACCACGCCCATGGCCTCGGCGGCGTGCGCGAGCATCAGCTTCGCGGTGACGTCACCGATGGCGTAGATGTGCGGGACGGAGGTGCGGCAGCGGCCGTCGACGTCGATCGCGCCGCGGTCGGTGACCTTCACACCCGTCTTCTCCAGCCCGTAGCCCTCGACGTTCGGCTGGAAGCCGATGGCCTGGAGGACCTTGTCGGCCTCGAGGATCTGCTGGGAGCCGTCCTTGGTGGTGACCGTGACGCGGACCTGCGGGCCGGACTCGTCGATGGCGTCGACGCGGGTCGAGGTGAGCACGTCGATGCCCAGCTTGCGGTACTGGCGGGCGAGTTCGGTGGAGACCTCGGCGTCCTCGAGGGGGGCGGCGCGGTCCAGGAACTCGACGACGGTGACCTTCACGCCGTAGTTGTTCAGGATGTACGCGAACTCGACACCGATCGCGCCGGCGCCCGCGATGATGATCGACTGCGGCAGTTCCTCGGCGAGGATCTGCTCCTCGAACGTCACCACGCGTGAGGTGCGGCGGGTGCCGGGCAGCAGCTTCGGGGTGGCGCCGGTGGCGATGATGCAGTGGTCGAAGCCGATGGTGCGGGACTCGCCGTCGTAGCCGGTGATCTGGAGGGTGTGCGGGTCGACGAACGTGCCGCGGCCGTCGTACTCCGTGATCTTGTTCTTCTTCATCAGGTAGTGGACGCCCTTGACCCGGCCGTCGGCGACCTTGCGGCTGCGCCGGAACGCCTCGCCGTAGTCGAAGGTGATCTGTCCGTCGGCCTTGATGCCGAAGGTCTTCGCCTCACGGGTGACGATGTGCGCGAGCTCGGCGTTGCGCAGCAGGGCCTTGGTGGGGATGCAGCCGACGTTCAGGCAGACACCGCCCCAGTACTTCTCCTCGACGACGGCGACACGTTTGCCCAGCTGGGCGGCGCGGATGGCGGCGACGTACCCGCCGGGGCCCGCTCCGAGAACGACGACGTCGAAGCGCTCGTCCTGCTCGTCCATGCGGAGGTCCCTTTCGGTGTGGTGAAGAGCGTTGGCCGGGTGTGGTGCGTAAGAGATTCTTTCGCCCCGCCTTGCTCCTCGCCACACTGATCCCTGTGACATGACGCGCGTCTCAGCCGCGGCGTGGGCCGGTTTCAGTGGTTGGGGGCGGCCCGGCTGATGTCCGCCAGGGCGGAGTGCGGATCCTCGGAGGTGGCGAGATCACCGAGGCTGATCATGCCGATGGGGCAGCCGCCGTGCTCGACGACGGGGATCCTGCGCACCGCGTGCCGGCGCATCAGTTCGATGGCGTGGTCGGTCGTGTCGTCGGGCGCAAGGGTCACCACGGGCGGCCGGGTGCACAGCGAGCCGACGGTGGTGGTGTTCGGGTCGAGCCCCTCGGCGACGGCCCGGACCGCGATGTCGCGGTCGGTGAGGACGCCGAACAGATCACAGTCGTAGGCCACCAGGACATCGCCGATGTCCTGCTCGCGCATCAGCCGCGCCGCCCGCGCCACGGTGGTCATCGGCTCGACCGAGGCCGTGCCGGGCGACATCACGTCGCGTATCTGCCTGGTCATGAACGCCTCCTGGGGGTACGGCCGGCTCAGCTGCCGTGCAGCGCGTCCAGCACGTCGTCGTCCGTCAGCTGCTCGAAGTCCTCGTACCAGAGCCCGACCGCGTGGAACGGGCTCGGCCGCATCAGGCACACCACGTCGTCGGCGTCGCCGCGCAGCAGGTCGGTCGCCTCGTGCGAGCAGACCGGCGCGGCGACGACCACCCGTTCGGGCTCGCGCCGGCGCACGGCCTGCACGGCGGCGCGGGCGGTCGATCCGGTGGCCAGCCCGTCGTCGACGAGGATCGCGGTACGTCCCTTCAGTTCGGCGGCGGGGCGGCCCTGCCGGTAGCGCTGCTCGCGCCGGTGCAGTTCGGCCCGTTCCCGGGTCACCACCGGGGCGAGCTCCTCCTCGGTCAGGCCCAGCTGGTTCAGGGCCCGGGCGTCGAACAACGGGGGGTCGTCGCCCGCGATCGCTCCGACGCCGAACTCCTCGTGGGCAGGCGCGCCGATCTTGCGGACGACAAGCACGTCGAGCGGGGCGCCGAGCGCCCGTGCGACCTCCCGGGCGACCGTGACGCCACCGCGAGGCAGGGCGAGCACGACGGGGTCCGGGAGGGTGCCCTTCTCCTGCAGGATGCGCAGATGCTCGGCCAGCTCCCGGCCGGCGTGCGCGCGGTCTCGGAAACTCATGTCCCACCACCTGCCTGCTGCTGGTCTCGCCCTGTGTCGGTACGGGTTTCCCCAGGGCGCCGGGCGACACACCGACGATCACGGGTGTCGCCCGGGGGGCCCGGCGGCTACCCGGAGAAGTCCCCGGCCGTGGGCCGGCGTGCCGCCGACGTCGCCCGGCGTACGTCGGTGAGGGGACGCAGCCGGTAGGTGAAGGAGTAGTCACGGTCGGCGAACAGCTTGTACTCGTCGTGGGTGTGCGCGCCCCAGCTGTTGTCGCCGCCCACGCCCATCTGGCGGTGGTTGACGCGCAGGACGACCTCGTCCCGCGGAGTGAGCTGGTAGTCGTGGCGCACCCCGGACGACAGGTCCTCCGGGGTGAAGTGCGAGGCGTTGACCTCCAGCAGCGGCTCACCGGAGACGAGCAGACCGGAGCCGCCCCGGTCGGTGAGCGCGACCCAGCGGACGTCCGTCTTGTTGCCGTTCTCCTGCGGGCGGATGTACGGCGTCCACTGCCCGGAGACGGTCCCGGAGTACACGCCCACGTCGGTGCCGTCGTTGCGGTCCCAGTGGTTCTCCTCGGGCCCGCGGCCGTAGTAGCGCAGATACTCGAAACGCCCCGGCAGGAACAGCAGCGTGCCGACCTCCGGGATGTACGGCAGGGACGCGGCGCCCGGGTGGAGGGTGTTGTCGACCTTGATCTCGCCGTTGCCGAAGACCGTGTACGTGGTGGTGTACGCGGACTCGACGGTGGTGGGCAGCGTACCGCTGACCTTGATCTCGACGGCCCTGTCGCGCAGGGCGCGCACGCTCACGTCCGTCACCGTGCGCCGGGCGCCCGCGTCGCGCCAGGTCTGGTTGCGGGTGTGCTGGCCGTTGCCGCGGTCGTTCTCGGTGGGCGCCCGCCAGAAGTTCGGCGCGGGCCCGGAGGTGATGAGCCGGGTACCCCCGGCCTCGTACGACGTGATGACGCCGCTGCTCTTGTCGACGGTGACGGAGAAGCCCTTGCCCTGCACCGTGACGTCGTTGTCCCCTTCCTCGTACCGCAGCGCCGGCACGCTCTCCAGCGGTACGGGCGTCACGGCCGGGCTGTCGGCGTCGACGGGAAGCTGCTGCTTGGCCACCTCGAAGCCGGCCTTCGCCCACGGGGTGGATTCCTTGAGGGTGAAGGAGAGCTGGAGGAAGTACTCGGCGCCCGGGCCCGGGTCCTCCGGCAGCTTCACCGGCACCGTGATGTCCTTGCTGCTGAGCGGAGGGACGTCCAGCTGGGCGCGGCTCAGCTTTCCGCGCTGCACGACCTCTCCGTCCGCGACGAGGGCCCAACGGCCGTCGAACTCACGGAGGTTGGTGAACAGGTACTCATTGGTGAGGGTGACCGCGGCTCCGGGAGCCAGTGAGTCGCCGGAGGCCGGCGCCGCGCCCACGGCCTGGTAGATCTGCTTGATCTCGGCCGCTTTGCCGGTGTGCCGGCGGTCGGCGGTGACGATGCCGTCCGCGTTGGAGGTGCCGTCGTTGGGGTTGTCGCCCCAGTCACCGCCGTACGGGAAGAAGGTCTTTTCGCGAGGCCGCTTCTCGGCGAGTCCGACGGTGGCCGCGTCGAACCAGAACCGCACACCCTCGTCACCGGGACCGCGGCCGTCGGAGCCGAGCTCGCCCGCGCTCAGCGCACGGGCGTACACGCGCGCCCGGCGGATCGTACCGCTGAACTCCCGGGTCGGGTTGTCCACGTCGGCGGCGAGCGAGAGGGGCGCGGTGTTGCTGCTGGGCTTCCGCGTGGTGGTCCGGGTGGCCTTCACCGCGCCGTCGACGTAGAGGGTCAGCGTGCCGGCGTCCGCGTCGAAGACACCGGCGATGTGGTGCTCACTGCCGGTCCAGCCGTCCGGGAGGGCCCAGCTCGCGCTGATCCACTGGCCGCCGCCGTAGATGAAGAACTCCAGGGTCTTGTTGGTCTGCTTGAGGGCGTACTGGGTGTCGCCCTTGGCGAGGATGGGCTGGTGGTAGCCGGTGTAGTGCGGGGTGACCCAGGCCTCCAGGGTGAGCGAGCCCGTGAGGTCGAGGCGCTCGTCGCGAGGGAAGACGGTGGCGCCCACGACGCCCTTGGCACGGTCGAAGGTGCCGCTCGCGGTGAGGATCTCACCGCGCAGCTTGCCGGGCCCGGACTCGGTGAGGATCTTCCGGGTGGGCACGGGCCAGCTCAGTGACTGGTCGACGAAGTCCCAGATCCAGCCGCCCTGGAGGACGTCGTAGCGGCGGACGATGTCCCAGTACTTCTTGAGGTTGCCGTTCGAGTTCCCCATCGCGTGGGCGTACTCGATCATGACGTACGGCCGGGTGTCGTTCGTGTCCTTCGCGCGCTGCTCGACGCGGGAGGGGCTGTCGTACATCTCCGACCGGATGTCGCTGATCGTCGGCCGGTCGTCGCCCTCGTACTGGACGACGCGGGTGGTGTCGTACGACTTGATCCAGTCGCGCATGGCGACGAACGTGCTGCCGCCCCCGGCCTCGTTGCCGAGCGACCAGATGACCACCGAGGCGTGGTTCTTGTCGCGGTGGACCATGCTCTGGGCCCGGGCGACGCACGCCTTGGTCCAGTCGGCGTGGTTGCCCGGGTACTCGTCGCGGATGCCGTGGGTCTCGAGGTTGGTCTCGTCCACGAGGTAGAGGCCGTACTCGTCCGCGAGTTCGTACCACAGGGGGTTGTCGGGGTAGTGCGAGGTGCGGACGCTGTTCATGTTCATCCGCTTGATGATCTCGATGTCCTCGACCATGTGCGCACGAGTGAGCGCCATGCCGCTGTCGGGGTGCATCTCGTGCCGGTTCGTTCCCCGGAAGGACACGGGCTTGCCGTTGATCCGCATCAGCCCGTCCTTGAGTGCGAACTCGCGGAGGCCGACGCGGTGCGAGAGGGTCTCGATCACCTTGCCGGCCGGATCGCGCAGCCGGAGCACGGCGGTGTAGAGGTTCGGGTGCTCGGCCGACCAGAGCTTCGGGGCGGGCACGGCCCTGGCGGCCTCGACGGTGACCTCCTCACCGGCCGGGACGTCGGCGGACTGCTGCAGGGGCCGGGGCCACACGGGGTGACCGTCGGCGTCGTACAGCATGGTGTCGACGGTGTACCGCCCACTGTCGCCACCCCCGTAGTCGCGCACGCTCGCGGTGACCTTCAGCTCGGCGGCCTTGTAGTCGTCACTCAGCGGGGTGTCCAGCTTGAAGTCGCGCAGGTGGACGTCCGGCGTGGAGTAGAGGTAGACCGAGCGGAAGATCCCGCTCAGCCGGATCATGTCCTGGTCCTCCAGCCAGTCACCGTCGGAGAAGCGGTACACCTCCACGGCGATCTGATTGGTGCCGGGCTTGAGGTACGGAGTGATGTCGTACTCGGCGGGGGTGAACGAGTCCTCGGCGTACCCCACCAACTGCCCGTTGATCCACACGTAGTGCGCGGACTTGACCCCTTCGAAGTGCAGGAAGGTCCGCCGGCCCGCCCAGCCGCGCGGCACGGTGAAGGTGCGTCTGTACTGCCCCACCGGGTTGTACCGCGTCGGCGCCGCCGGGGGCTGCGCCTCCTCGCCGAGCCCGTTGGGTCCCCACCACGGGTAGGTGATGTTGACGAAGATCGGGCGGTCGTAGCCGTGCATCTGCCAGACGGAGGGGACGGGGATGCTGTCCCAGTCGCTGTCGTCGAGGTCGGTGCGGTGGAAGTCGGTGTCCCGGTCGTCGGGACGGTCGGCGTAGGCGAACTTCCACTGTCCGTCCAGGCTTTGCCGGTACGGCGAGCGGGTGCGGTCGGCGGCCAGGGCCTGTGCGACGTCGGCGTACGGCATGAGGGTGGTGTGCGGCGGTTCGGTGCCCAGCCGGAAGACTGCGATGTTCCCGTTCCACTCGGGGGATCCGTCCGCCGCCGCGCTCCGGCCGGCGGGGTGCGCGGCGGCGTCCCGGGCGGGCGAGGACAGGGCGAGCGCGCCGAGGACGGCGGCACCGGACTCCAGGAGTCGACGGCGACTGACGAAGGCCCGCTGCTCGGGGCGGGCCGGCTGATCGGCGGGAAACACGTGCGGGTGCGGCATGACCGTGTCCTTCCTCGGAACGAACAGTGCGCTGCACGAACGGAGAGCGGCTCAACTCACGGTGAACTCACGGTGCTGAAACAGCAGTTGCCGGCGTTACGGATCGCGGCTCGTGATGACGGAGTCGGCTGCTGCACCCGGCTCACCCTAGAACTTCGAACACAACCGAAGCAATTACCCCGTCGGAGTCTGTGTGTTCCTGATGGGGTGATCGACTGGTGGGGGTGCCTTCGGCTGTTATGGGCGCACGCGCCGCTTCCCGCCCCGTCCCAGCGCCGTGCCCGACACGGCGAGTACGGAGAGCAGGACGAGCGCACCGGCCGGGCCGAGTACGGTCCAGGGGGCCAGTTCCACGTACGGCTGGTTCTCCGACAGCAGGCGGCCCCACTCCGGCGTGGGCGGCTGCTCGCCCAGGCCGAGGAAGCCGAGGGAGGCCAGAACGAGGACCGTGGTGGGCAGCCGCAGCAGGGCGTTGCGCAGGACGGCGGGCAGCACCGCGGGCAGGTAGTGGTGGCGCAGCACATACGTCGGTCCGGCGCCGAACGACAGCGACGCCAGCATGTGCCCGCTCGCCCGTTCCTGTTCGAGCAGCGCCGCGGTCTGGGCGGCGTAGGGGCTCCAGCCGACCAGGCACACCGCGAGCGCCGCGCCCCACACCGACGGTCCGGTCACAGCCGTCGTCAGCAGTCCGGCGAGAACGGCCGGCAGCGTCGACACCACCTCCGTCAGGCCCGCGCCCGCCTGCGCCGCCATACCGAGCAGCAGTCCGGTGAGGGTGCAGATCGCCGTCACCGTCAGGGCCACGCCCGCCGTGCGCAGCGCGCCGTGGCCCAGCCGGGCCAGCAGATCACGGCCGAGTGAATCCGTACCCAAGGGGTGCGCGGCCGAGGGCGGCAGCAGTCGGGCCGCCGTGTCCACGTGCAGGGGATCACGCAACAGACCCGCCACGACGAGGGTGAGCAGGGCGACGGCGCAGAATCCGGCGACCCACCACTGGGAGCGGCGCCGCGGAAGGGCGGGCGGATGCAGGGCGGGCAGGGCGCCGTCGCGCAGGGCGGGGCCGAGGAGAGCGCGCCGCAGGGCCTGGACGAGCAGGCCGGCGGCGACACCCAGCAGGACGAGGATCAGGGTTGCGGTCTGCAACGGCGGGAGATCCTGGGCCACGGCGGAGTCCAGGGCAAGCCGGCCGAGCCCCGGAATGTTGAAGATCTTCTCCACGGCGACCGCGCCGCCGACCAGGGCCACGACGGTCGGCAGGAGCTGCGGGAGCACACCGGACAGTGTGCGGCGCAGCGCGTGCCGCGCGATGCGGCCCGGCGCGTACCCGAAAGCGTGCCAGGTCCTTGCCCACGGCTCGTGGAAGGCGGCGGGCAGCGACTGGCCGAGCAGACCGCCGATCATCGCCCCGGACGGCACACCGAGGGCGAGCGCCGGCAGCACCATCGCCTGCGGTCCCTCCCAACCGCTGGACGGGAACCAGTCCAGCCACACCCCGAACACGGTGGCGAGCAGCGAGGCGAGCAGGAACTTGGGCAGCGCGGCGAGGACGGCGGCCCCGGTGCCCGCCGCCCCGGCGCAGCCGTCGGCGGGATCCGAGACGGAGGGTGCGGGCGCTGAGCAGCGCGGCCACCGCGACGGTGACCACGAGCGCCCCGAGCATCAGCGTGACGGAGACCGCGAAGGCGGCCGTCACCTGGGGCAGGACCGCCTCGCCCGACACCCAGGAGGTACCCGCGTCGCCGCGCGGCAGTCCGCCCAGCCAGTGCGCGAGGTGCGCGAACGGCCCCTCGTCCAGGCCCAGTTGTTCCCGTACGGCGGCCAGCTGCCCGGGGGTCGGATCCTGGTCGGCGGAGCGGGCCCGCAGGACCGTCAGCGCGGGGTCGGTCCCGGACAGCCAGGGCAGCAGGGAGACAGCCGTCAGCAGGGCGGCCCCGGCGACGACACGGCCGACTCCCGCGCGCCAGCGGGTCGGGCGGGAGTCGGCACCGACCGACACAGCACTCATCGCTGCTACTTCACGCGGGTGTCGATGTCGACCAGCGAGCGCTCGCGGGGGTCGAGGAGCACGCCCTCGACATCGCTGCCGATGCCCTGCACGACCTTCTCGTGGACCAGCGGCACAACGGCATCGGTGCGCAGGATCTCCGCCTCGGCCTTCATGATCTTCTGCTGCCGCTGCGCCGTGTCGTCCTCCTCGGCGGCGGCCTCGATGGCCTGGTCGACCGGCGCGTCCTTCAGGCCCGCGATGTTGTAGACGCCGTCGGAGGTGTAGTCGCTCGCGAGGTACGCGACCGCGTCACCGGTGTCGAGCAGTGTCACCCGGGAGAAGACGAGCGCGTCGTACTTCCCGGCGAGGAGGTCGGCCTCCATCTGCGTGTACTCGCGTACGTCCTGTTTCACGGTGAACCCGGCCTTCTCCAGCTGCTGTTGGAGGACGGTCGCGGCCTCGGGCAGTTCCGCACGGTTGGTGTAGGTGGCGAGGCGCAGGGTCTTGCCCTTGGTCTTCGCCTTGACCTGGGCGGTGGTCGCGGCCTCGGTGCGGCCGGTCACCTCGACGCGGTTGTCGGCCGCCCAGGAGACGGCGGGCCCGAACAGGCCCTGCGCGGGGTCGGCGTACCCGCCGAAGACGGAGTCGACGAGGGCCGACCCGTCCACGGCCTCGCGGGCGGCCGCGCGCAGCGTCCCGTCGGTGAAGATGCCGCTGCCGGTGTTGAGCACGAGACTGTCGGTCCGTACGGAGGGCACTTCGTGGCGGGTGTCCTCGTCCAGCAGCTCCGCCTGGGCGGTGGGTATCCACTCGGCGATGTCGACATCGCCGCTCCGTAGGGCGTTGGCGCGGGCGGTACCGTCGGCGATCCAGGTCACGTCGATGCCGGATGCCTCGGCCTTGCCGCCCCAGTACCCGTCGAAGCGGTCGAGCGTGGCCTTGGTCTTTCCGGTGAGCTTCGTGATCTCGAAGGGGCCGGTACCGGTGCCGACCGGGCTGACGGTGCCGTCCTTCGCGTATGCCTTCGGGGAGAGGATGCCCAGCGCGGGGCTGGCTAGCCGCAGCGGGAGCACGGGGTCGGCAGCCTTGGTGCTGATGGTGACGGTGTCGGCGTCCTCGGCCCTGGCGGTCAGCGTCACGTCACTGAGGACGCGGGGCTTGGTCTCGGCTGCGCCTGCGTGGTCCAGCGCGTTGACGACGGACTCGGCGGTGACGCCGGTGCCGTCCTGGAAGGTGGCCTTGCGCAGCTCGAACGTCCAGGTGGTGCTGTTGGCCTGCGTCCAGGACTTCGCGAGCGCGGGCGCGGCGGCTCCGTCCTCGTCCAGCGCCGTGAGGCCTTCGGCCACGGAGAGCTTGCTCAGCACGGTGGCGTCGTTGCTGTACGGGGACAGGGCCTGCACCGGCGGCACCGCGAGGGCGACCTTCAACCGACCGGCCGATCCCGCTCCGGCATCCGAAGCGGCTCCGCCCTCGCCCGACACGAAGCAGCCGGCCAGCAACGGAGGGAGAGCAAGCGCCGCGAAGAGGCCACGGAAGGTCGTGCGCATGGGTGTTCCTGTCGTGCGGGAAGGACGGTCACGCCCCGGCGCACAGGCGCGGCGCCGAGGGCCGCGTCAGCATATAAGGCAAGCCTTACCCAACCTCACGCGGGTAGGTGAAATCTCAACCACTGAGATCATGACCGGGCTGTCGATCAGCGGATCTGCCTGGGCGAACGCCTCGTACGCCCGCTCGCCGAAGAGGACGAAGGTGACTTCCTCGACGGCCGTCTCCGTCTCCCGCACGGTCTGTACGGCGATACGGGCGGCGTCGTCCATCGGCCACCCGTAGATGCCGGCAGAGACGGCCGGGAACGCGACGGTGCGGGCGCCCAACTCGTCGGCCACGCGCAGGGACTCGCGATAGCAGGAGACGAGCAGGGCCGGGCGGTCCTCCTGCTCGGAGAACACAGGACCCGGTCTGAAGCATTTACCCATCAGGTCATGCAGCCAGTGCTACTGCCGCCCGCCATGGGATCCGTCGGAACGGATCTCAGGTGTCGGACGCCTGAACCCGGAGGACGCGGGTGACACGGTCGGCCACGGCGGGCGAGAACGTGTAAGGGCACGGCACGCCCATACGCCTGGCAGCCTCTCGGAGATACAGGTCCACCGCACTTTCGATCAGCGGCACCAGGGTGTCGATCGCCACCCGGCCCCGCCGGTGCCCGGTCACCAGTAGGACCACTCCGAGCGCGGCCGCCGGCCACCAGAAGGTGACGGCGGCGACCCCCAGTAGTCCACCACCCCACGCGGCCGTCCGGCCGGCCCCGGTGAGAGTGTCCCGGACGCCCTGGATGTCGTCTCGCACCTGGCCATCGGCGACGGACCAGATGTGGGGCCAGATCTCGGCCAGGTCCATCCGGTACCGCTTCTCCACCCTGGCCGTGGCGCCCGCCATGCGCTGCGCCATCCAGGTGGGCTGATCCGGCAAACGTTCCGAATAGGCGTTCCTTCTGGACAGCAGGCGCCGGAGTTCGGTGGACCGGGAGTGGGTGTCGATGCCGCGGCGCCGGTTGCGCACCAATTCCTGTCGCGCTTCCGCTTCGACCGTGCGGTACGCCTGTTCCTTCCGGCTCCATCGCCACTCCCGCCACCGGACGAGCAGGTTCACATACCAGTCGGGCCCGGCGGGAAGCCAGAGTCGCTCGACCAGGCCGCCCGCGGAAGACGCCACCAAGCCGGCGACGGCCGCACCGAGGAGCACGACCGAGGCGGCCATGACGAGTCCGGCGGGCTCCTGGTACGCCTTGTCCGTACTCACGGACCTGACGTAGGCACGGAGATGGGCGAGGTCGAGCGCGCGGGTGAACCCCTGATGCCGCCCCACGAGCACACACGCCACGAACAGCAGGCCCGGCCCGAGGAGGACTGCCGCCCAGCGTTCCGCGGCCTTCTTGGACAGTTCCTGCAGGAAGGTGTTCATCAGGCCAACCGCACGCGTTCCAGCGGCCGTTCGGCGAGCGAGCACCGCGCGTCTTCGGACTCCACCCGGTCACACCGCTTCAAGGGGCAGACGTAGCAGAAGACTTCGGGGGCCGGGTTACGCACTCCCGGCAGCGGACTCCACGAACGGTTCGGCCGGGTGAGCCCATGGAGACCGATCGAGGCGAGCGCCTTGTCGATGGCGTCCAGCGTTGCAGAGAGCCCAGCCGGATCGGCACTCTCCTGAGTGATCAATGCGATGAAGGTGTCCAGCAGTTCCCCGGCGCCGGCCTCTTCGAACATGTCCGCGAGATCGCCATTTCGGCCGTTTTCCCGGCACAATCGTTCCACACGCTCGGCGAGTTCCGCCGACATCGGATCGTCTTCGAGGGGCGATACGTGATCGGTCACCGAGCCGAGGTTACCGACAGAAGCCTCGAGCGGCATCACTACGGAAACAACGGGGGTCATGATGCGGCAAGTCCTCCTCGCACGCATCCAGAGGCGAGTCAGGATGGCGGAGGCCGGAGCCGCCGCCGAGACGGTCCTGTCCCGTGAAGGACTGGCGGACGCGGCGGCACTGCTGGCTCGCTACCGCGCCCCCGGAATCGACCTTCCCGCTCTGAAGGCCTGCGGCATGCTCTTCTTCCATCGCGCCCTGAGGCAGGGACGGGGAAGCCGCACCAGCGTCCGGGATTCCGCCGCGGCAGGCCAGTTGTTCGCCGCGGTGCATGTATTGAGCCCGGACGAACTGCCAGCGCCTTTCAACGACATGTACCGCAAACTGGGTATGGACCCGCACGACCTGTTCTCCAGCGGTACCGGGTTCACCACCGACCCGTTGGTGTGGTGGGACTTGGGCTTTGAGGTCCTGCGCAGTGACCCGGAGTCGATGGAGGTCCCCCACCTCACCCTTGTCGCCGACCTTTTTCGCCTCACCCGGCTGTCGGCGACACCGGATCACCCGCTTTACTCCGATCTCATCCCCATGCTGGGCACCCGGTTATGCCTGTTGCGATCGGCGACGCAGGACGTGAAGGTGGCGGCCGAGGCATTCGAGGTCTGCGGCACAGCTCTGGACCTGCTGACCGAGAACGATCCTCAGCGCCCGCTCTTCCTGCGCAACCACGGCAGAGAGGCGATCGTACTGGCCGACCAGCTGGACGACGCCGATGCGGCGCGTACGGCCGTCGAACGCTGCCGGGAAGTCGTCCGGCTCCCCGACGCCGACAGCCCCGACCAGGTGAACCTGGGCAGTGCACTCGCCGAGTGCGCGCGCCTCACCGAGGACGAGCAGCTGTACGGGGAGGCACTCCGTACGTTCTGGCAGCTCGCGCATTCCTCATCGGAACTGCACATGATGGCCTTCGACAATCTCAAGGCCCTGCTGCACCGGCTGTTGGCGGACCCCCGGTACACGGGCACGGTTTCCGAGTTCTGCCGGTCGGCCCTCCCCGAACCGGGCGAGGAGACGTTCGCCGACGGCCCGGTCCTGCAGGCGATGTGGTCACTGAAGAGCGTGGCGAACCAGAACAGGCACGATCCACGCGCCCTGGCCTCCATGGTGGCTCTGGCGCGCAGACTGCTCGCCGTGGCCGTGGACGACGACTCCCGGCGAGAGGCGGCCCTCGCCGCGGCAACCGCCCTTCACCAGCACGCCCAGCTGACCCATTCCGCCACCGAGGCTCGCGAAGCCATCGCTCTGGCTCAGACCGGTCTCGACATCACCGAACGTGTGGAGCCCTCACAGGCATTCATCTTCAGGCATGCCTTGGCCTCTGCCAACGGTGTCCTCTACGAGGTGACGGGGGACTCCGAAACACAGCGGGAAGCCGTCCATCAGGGGCAACTCGCTCTGGACAGC
The DNA here is from genome assembly GCF_004187715.1 of Streptomyces sp. F001. Lineage (GTDB taxonomy): Bacteria > Actinomycetota > Actinomycetes > Streptomycetales > Streptomycetaceae > Streptomyces > Streptomyces flavusporus. The sequence continues at coordinate 325,406 of NZ_QZWF01000006.1, forward strand.
ATGGACGGCGCGGACGACGTGCAGCGAGCGACGGCGCTCGCCAACCATGCCGGCATTCTGCACCGTTATGCGGCACGTATGGCTGACAGGTCGCGTCTGCACAAGGCTCTGGCCTTCCAGCAAGAGGCGAGCGAGGTCCGTGACCTGCCCAGCAGGCTCAGAGTCACCTTGCTCTGCGGGCTTGCTGGCATGCTCACCGATCTCCACGTCCTGGAAGAACCGGAGACGCTGGAAAATCTCCACCAGGCCGTAGCGGCGGCCGAGCAGGCGCTCTCTCTCGCCGAACCCGGCGTCGGAAGCGAGGGCCAATTCGCCCGCCACGAGCTGATGCACGCCAAGCGGCTCCTGGGTGTGGCGACGAACGACCCCGAGGCACTGCGCGCCGTCGTCGCCCTCGCAGATGAAATCCTCGCCGCCGACGAGGAAGTAGTGGTCAAAGGGATCGCTCAAACCGCCGAGTTGGAACGCGCGCGTGCTCTCGGCTCGCTGGCACGGATGGAGAACAGCGTCGAACACCGCCGAGCGGCCTTCGCCGGCCTGGACCGCGTCGTGGACTCGACCGAGATACGTCCATGGGTACGCATGCAGGCTGCCATCGCCCAATTGCAGATGTCCGATCACACTGACCGCAAGTCGCTGGACCAGATCGCCAAAGCAGTCGATCTCCTCCATCTCAACGTGACGTCAGGTGTCCTGTGGGACGACCGGGCCCACGTGGTCCGTACGTTCGCCGCACTGACCGAGGAGATCGTGCTGACCGGGCTCGGCGCCAACCAGCCCGGACGAACCCTCGAGTTGCTGGAGAGGAGCCGAAACCTCCTGTTCCAGGACCTCGGCACCAGCTTCCGTCTCGGTCCGGAACACGCCGGCTTCAAGGCAGAGATCGAAGTGTTGTCGGACCGGCTGCGTGCCCTGGACGCCAAGGACCGCGCCGCACCGGGCCGGCAGGACGAACGGCGAGAATTGAACCGCGAGATCCTCCGTGAGCGGGCGAAGCTGATGGAGGAATGGAACCGCCTCAAGGGACTCCTCCCCCGGGAAGACTCCGCCGATCCGACCCTCTTGGCAACCGGGGGGCCGGTCGTCGAGGTGGTGTCGACCTCTGAAGGCGGGTATGCCTTTCTGCTCACCGGCGATCGCACCGAACCGGTCCGAGTCCTCCCGCTTCCTGAACTCGGCGCCAGAACGGCCCACGACCGTGTCCTCACCTTTCTGACCGCCCGCGAGTACGCCACCGAGGACAGGTTTCCCAGCCGGGTGCGCCTGCGGGCACAGGGGGAGGTACGTGACACTCTCGCCTGGCTCTGGCAAGTGGCGGCCCGCCCCATCGTCGAGGCCCTCGGATTCGCCTCCACACCCCGGGGCGCCTGGCCCCGCATGTGGTGGTGCCCGGTCGGCTTCCTGGGCCACTTCCCCTGGCACGCGGCCCAATCGGCCCAGGGGGACGGTGTCCTCGACCGGGTGATCTCCTCCTACACCACCAGTCTGCGCTCCCTGCACTTTGCGCGGAGTGTCCCGGATCCGGCCCACGGCGAGCGGGCGTTGATCGTGGCACAGCCCGAGGTGCCCTCTGCCGAGCCGTTGCGAGGAGTCGAACGCGAGGTGGCGGCTGTACGCCGGTTCGTCCCGCGGTCGACGCTCCTGGAGAAGGCCGACGCGACGAAGGACAACGTGCTCAAGGCCCTTCAGTCCCACTCGATCGTCCACCTGGCCTGCCATGCCGAGAGCGACGTCCACTCACCCGGGCGGAGCCGGCTCCTTCTCGTGGACCACGAGGAGTCGCCACTGACTCTGGCCGACCTCGCCGGGATGCGCCTTGCCGAGCGCCAGCTCGCCGTGCTGTCGGCGTGCAGCACGTTCCAGATCACTCCCGCGCTGGCGGACGAGGCCCTGCATGTCACGGCGGCTTTCCAGCAGGCAGGATTCCGGCATGTCGTCGGTGCGATGTGGCCTGTGGGTGACGACGTCGCCACAGCCGTCTCCGACAGGTTCTACGACCGGCTCACCGGTTCGGCCGCCCATCCGCCGCAGACGGATCTCGCCGCCCTGGCCCTGCACGACGCCGTGTCATCACTCCGCCGCCAGTACAGTGCTGCGCCCACCAAGTGGGCCTCCTTCGTCCACCTGGGGGCCTGACGCATGACCGGTTTCGACAGCCTCTCCGTACCCGCACGCGAACTGCTGGGCCGGGCCGCCTGGCTGGCTCCTGAGCACGTGCCGGAGGACTTGACCCTGGCCCTGCTTCCCGATGCCTCGGACGGCGTGGTCGCTGAACTCGTCCGGGCCCGCCTCGTGTCACCGCATCCGGGCGGCGGTTTCGTGATGGAGACACGGACCGGGGAGTCGGTTCGCTCGGCCTTCGGAGAAGGGGGCAGGGACGAAGCCGTTCTGGCGATGAGCCGTTACCTCGGTGACGAGGGATCTCCCGGCGAAGTGGCACGCTGTCTGAACCTGCTTCCTCACCTGGTCCACTGGGCAGGGCTGACACATCCTGAGGACGACGTCGTGGACGGCGCCATGCTGATGAACAGGGTCGTCGTTCTGCTGCTCCACCAGGAGATCAGCGAGCCGGCGCTGCCTCTGGCCGAGCGCGTCGTGCGCACCTGCGAGATCCACATGGGTGCCGAGGACCTGAGGACATGGCGCACCCGGTGCATTCTGGCCTCCGTCCTCAACCAGAACGGTCACGTCCGCAGGGCCGTCCGGCAGGCGGAGAAGGTGATCGCCGGGGTCTCCGCCCTGTACGGCGAGGACCACCCCCAGGTGTGGACGACCCGGCAGAACCTGGGAGCCATGTACATGCGTCTGCAGGAGTTCGACCGCGCGGTCTCCCTCGTCCGGCAGCTCATCGAGCACCACACGGCGGTCTCGGGGCCGAGGGACCGGAAAGCCCTCATGGCACGCCACAACCTCGCCGTAGTCCTGCAGAAGGCAGGGCGCCTCGCCGAAGCGGTGGAGATCTGGGAGGCATGTGTCCCTGAGTGCAACATGTTCCTCGGCGTCACGGATCCCGACACTGTGGACGTCCGCCAGTCGCTCACCGCGGCACTCGAGGAGCAGGCCGGACTGGACACCTCCGGCATGAGCCTGGAGGAGGCGGAACGCATGATCGAGCATGCCTCCGGGGAGCCCGGACGAGTCACCCAGCGGTATCTGGCGGTACTGGTCCATCGGGCAACCCTCCTCCGGAACCAGGGACGTCTGGACGAGGCGGAGTTCGAGTTCGGCAAGGCCATCGACCTGGGAAGCAAGGAGATCGGACCGGGCCATCCCATCGTCGTCTCGGCCCACTACCGGCTTGCCCTCGTCCATGACCTCCGTGGACAGGACGATCTGGCGCTGGCGGTCGCCGAACGCGGCTTGCGGGAATGTGAGCGGTCGCTCGGCAGGAGACACCAGGAGACTCTGTTCACGGTCACCTGCGTCCTGAGCATGCTCGCGAAACAGAATCGGGTGGCCGAGCTGCAGCAGATGATCGAGGAATGGCTCGCGGACATCATCGAGAGCTGGGGGTTCGCCCATCCGGTGGTCCGTGAACTGGCGAGGCACCGGTCCGGCCTGGCCCTCTACGGAGCCGAGTGGGCCAGGCCGACACGCAGCCCCTCGGAAAGCCCTGGCGCCGAGCCGACGGACGCCTCTTGACGTACACGGCAGACACGGCTGTCCCCTTCCGCGTCACATGCAACAGCGGCCTCAGGTGGGGACTCAGGCCAAGCACACACTTCAGCAGCGTACGGAGATCAGCCGGCCTGCGCGGCGAACGCCTCGTAGGCCCTGTCGTCGAAGAGGACGAATCTGACCTCCTCTACCGCTGTCCCGGTGGCCCGGACGGTCTCGACGGCGATGCGGGCCGCGTCCTCCATCGGCCAGCGGTAGACGCCCGTGGAGATGGCGGGGAACGCGACCGTGCGGGCGCCCAACTCGTCGGCCACGCGCAGGGACTCGCGGTAGCAGGAGGCGAGGAGGGCGGAGCGGTCCTCGCTCGTGCTGTGGACCGGACCGACCGTGTGGATCACCCAGCGCGCGTCCAGGTCCCCCGCGGTGGTGGCGACCGCCTGACCGGTGGGCAGGCCCTTGCCGTATTCGGCGGCGCGGAGCCTGCGGCACTCCTCGAGGATCGCCGGGCCGCCGCGCCGGTGGATGGCGCCGTCCACTCCTCCGCCGCCGAGCAGCGAGGAGTTGGCCGCGTTGACGATCGCGTCGGCGCTCTCCCGGGTGATGTCGCCCTGGACCAGCCTGATGGTGGTCATGTCTGCCTCAGTCTCTTCCAGACGGCCTTCGCGGCGTTGTGCCCGGACATGCCGTGCACGCCGGGTCCCGGCGGGGTGGCCGAGGAGCAGATGAAGACGGCCGGATGCGGGGTGCTGTACGGGAACAGGGACAGCCTGGGGCGCAGCAGCGTCTGGAGTCCGGACACCGCGCCGGAGGCGATGTCGCCGCCGACGTAGTTGGCGTTGTGGGCGGCGAGTTCGGGTGGGCCGGCGGTGGCGCGGGCGAGGACGCGGTCGCGGAATCCCGGGGCGAAGCGCTCCAGTTGGCGTTCTATGGCGTCGGTGAGGTCGCCGGTCCAGCCGCTGGGGACATGGCCGTACGCCCAGAAGACGTGCCGGCCCGCCGGTGCGCGGGTGGGGTCGGCGACGCTGGGCTGCACGGTGATGAGGAACGGCCGGTCGGGCGCGCGGCCCTCGCGCGAGGCGGCGCGCAGCGCGGTGCCGATCTCCCCCGTGTCGGCGCCGATCTGCACGGTTCCGGCGCTGCGCGGCTCCTCGGCGGTCCACGGCACCGGGCCGTCCAGGGCGTAGTCGACCTTGAAGACGCCGGGGCCGTACCGGTAGCCCTCGTAGTAGCGGCCGAAGCCCGCGATGCGGGCCAGGGCGGTGGGTGAGGTGTCGAAGACGTACGCCCGGGCGGGCGGCAGGTCGTCGAGACGCTTGACCTCGTAGTCGGTGTGGACCGTGCCGCCGAGGTCCTTCAGGTATGCGGCGAGGGCGTCCGAGATGGACTGGGATCCGCCGCGGGCCACGGGCCAGCCGCGGGCGTGCGCGGCGAGCGCGAAGACCAGGCCGATGGCGCCGGTGGCGAGGCCGGTGAGCGGGGCCATCACATGGGCGACGAGACCGGCAAAGAGGGTCTTGGCCCGTTCGTCGCGGAAGCGCCGCATCAGCCAGGTGGACGGAGGAAGCCCCACCAGGCCGAACCGGGCGAGGGTCACCGGGTCGCGGGGCAGCGCGGTGAGCGGCAGGGACATGAAGTCGCGGGCGAGGGTGTCCCAGTGGGGCAGGAAGGGCGCCACCAGCCTGCGGTACGCGCCCGCGTCGCGCGGGCCGAAGGAGGCGGCCGTCTCGCCGACCGACCGGGACAGGACCGCGGCGGTGCCGTCGGTGAAGGGGTGCGCCATGGGTAGCTCGGGGTGGAGCCATTCCAGGCCGTAGCGGTCCAGGGGCAGGGCGCGGAACGCGGGTGAGTTGATGCCGAGCGGGTGCGCCGCCGAGCACGGGTCGTGGCGGAAGCCGGGCAGGGTGAGCTCTGCGGTGCGCGCTCCCCCGCCGATCGTGTCCCGGGCCTCGAAGACGGCCACGGAGAAGCCGCGGCGGGCCAGCTCCACGGCAGCGGTCAGTCCGTTCGGCCCCGCACCCACCACGACCGCATCGAGCATCGACGGCACCTTCGGACCCCTTCGTCAGCCGATGGCCACTGAGGATCAGGATATGCCGGGGTACTGACAGTGCTCGGCGACGGGGTGGCCCCGGGGCCTGCTCCGGGCTCAGACCGACGACGCCAGCAGCCCCGCCACCCGGCGTGCTGTCGCCGCGTCGCGGGCCGCGGTGAACGGCAGGGCGTTGCCGCCCGTGATGCGGAACGGCTCACCCGTGCGGGTCAGGTGGGCGCCGCCCGCCTCCTCGACCAGCAGCAGGCCTGCCGCGTGATCCCAAGCCGCTTCCCACGAGAAGGCCGTGGCGTCCAACTCGCCGCGGGCGACGGCGAGATACTCCAGGCCTGCCGAACCGCAGTCGCGGGGTGCGACACCGTCCGTCCACAGGCCGAGCAGGGCGCGCTTCTGCTCGTCCGTCGTGTAGTCCGGGTGGGACGTGGCGACCTTAAGGTCCCGTCCGGGTGCGGGCGGGCCGGCGAACAGCCGCTCGCCGTCGAGGAAGGCGCCCTGTCCCCGTACGGCCGTGGCGAGTTGGTCGCGGGCGGGGGCGTATGTCCACGAGGCGAGCACGACGCCGCTCTGCGCGAGCGCGACCAGGGTGCAGAAGCCGTCGTCGCCGTGTACGAACTGGCGGGTGCCGTCGACGGGATCGACGATCCAGACCGGGGCGCCGCCCCGTATCGCCTCGTACGACGCGGGGTTGGCGTGCACCGCCTCCTCGCCGACGACCACGGAGCCGGGCAGGAGCGCGCCGAGCGCCACGGTGAGGTACTGCTCGGCCAGGCGGTCGGCGTCCGTCACCAGGTCGTGCGGGCCGCTCTTCTCGTCGACCTCGTGGGCGGCCAGCTGACGGAAACGCGGCATGATCTCGGCCGCGGCGGCCTTACGGACCGCCTCCTCCACGTCGGCCGAGTGGCGGGCGAGAAACTCGTCGATGGTTTCGTTGTCTTCGATCATGCCTCCATGAGAGCACGCGCCACTGACAATCCCCACCCTGCCAGTGCACCACGGGTGGAATCGGCATGAACTTCCGATGCCGCACCCCACGGCAGGCAAGGGACATTCAGGACATCACCGGCCCACCGCGTACCCCTGCATCCCCCGCGGATTGGCCGCCGCCGACAGGATGCCGCTCTCCGGATCCCGGGCGACCGCGCACAGCCGACCCTCGGACCAGTCGTCACCGACCGTGACGTCATGGCCGCGCCGCCGCAGCCCCGCCACGACAGCGGGGTCCGTCCGCGCCTCGACGGTGACACTGCCCGGGTACATCCCGCGCGGGTAGAAGGAGCCGGGGAAGCTGTCGTTGTGCCAGTTCGGCGCGTCGATCGCGCCCTGGAGATCGAGGCCGCCGCGTACCGGAGCGCGCAGGGCGACCGCCAGGAAGAAGTGGAGCTGCCACTGGTCCTGCTGGTCGCCGCCGGGCGTGCCGAACGCCATGACCGGCGTCCCGTCACGCAGGGCGATGGACGGCGTCAGGGTGGTGCGTGGCCTGCGCCCCGGCGTGAGCGAGTTCGGCAGGCCCTCCTCCAGCCAGGTCATCTGCAACCGGGTGCCGAGCGGGAAGCCCAGTTCGGGCACGACGGGGTTGGACTGCAACCAGCCGCCGCTGGGCGTGGCGGCGACCATGTTGCCCCAGCGGTCGACGATGTCGAGATGGCAGGTGTCGCCGCGGGTACCGCCGTCGGCGGCGACGTCGGGTTCGCCCGGCACGGGGGCCGTCGGGCTCTTGACGACGGTCGGCTCCCCGGCTCCCGGCGCGCCGAGGCCCGCGACGCCGGTGGCGGCCCCTCGCGCATGGGCGCACAGCCGCGGGGTGCGCCCTCCCGGGCTCCCCGGCCGCAGCTCGTACGACGCCCTGTCGCCGACGAGCTCACGCCGTGCCGCGTTGTAGACGCCCGACAGCAGCTCCTCGAGCGGCACCTCGGCCGCGTCGCCGTACCAGGCCTCCCGGTCGGCCATGGCGAGTTTGCAGCCCTCGATCAGCAGGTGGACGTAGTCCGCGGAGCCGTACGGGGGCAGTTCGGGCGGGAGCAGTGCGAGCTGCTGCAGGAGGACCGGGCCCTGGCTCCAGGGGCCGGCCTTGCACAGGGTCCAGCCGTTCCAGTCGTACGTCACCGGCGCCTCGTAGCTCGCGGACCAGCCGGCGAGGTCGGCGGCCGTGAGCGTGCCGGTGTGGTGCTTACCGCTGGTGTCCAGGGTGGGCCGCTGTGCCTGCCGTACCAGCGCCTCGGCGATGAAACCGGTGCGCCACACCTGCCGTGCCGCCTCGATCTGCCCCTCGCGGTCCCCCGCCCCGGCGACCTCGTCGAGCAGCCGCTGCCAGGTGGCGGCGAGCGCGGGATTGCGCAGCAGCCGGCCGGGCCGGGGCGCCCGGCCGCCCGGAAGATAGACCTCCGCGGACGTGGTCCACTCGGTCTCGAACAGCTCGCGCACGGTCTCGACGGTCTCGCCGACGCGCTCCACGGGCGCGTGCCCGTGCTCCGCGTATCCGATGGCGTACTTCAGGACGTCGGCGAGGGACTTGGTGCCGTGGTCGCGGAGCAGGAGCATCCAGGCGTCGAACGCACCGGGGACGGCCGCCGCAAGGGGCCCGGTGCCGGGTACGAGATCCAAACCGAGTCCCCTGTAGTGCGCGACCGTCGCTCCGGTCGGCGCCACGCCCTGCCCGCACAGCACCCGCACCTCGCCACCCGCCGGAGCGAGCAGGATCGGCACCTCACCGGCGGGCCCGTTCAGGTGCGGCTCGACGACATGCAGCACGAAGGCGCCCGCCACGGCAGCGTCGTAGGCGTTGCCGCCGTCCTCCAGGACCGCCATCGCCGACTGCGAGGCCAGCCAGTGGGTGGAGGACACCATGCCGAAGGTGCCCTGGAGGGTGGGGCGGGTCGTGAACATAGGTGGCCTCTCACCTCGTTGTTTGCGCACATCGGCCGGACCGATCGGCACTGAGGATCGGTCCTGGGGAGAATCCGGGGAGTTTGGGCCAAAGCTCTCCTCCGTCCGCTCCGCCAGCAGGCTATCGATCGCCCTGCGCCCCTTCTTCCCTGCCTCCGGCATGAAGTGGGCGTAGTGGTCGAGGGTGATGGTCGGCGACGAGCGCCCCAGCCACTTGGCGAGGGTCACGACCGACTCCCCTGCCTCCGGCACGAGGGACACGTACGTGTGCCTCAGCACATGGAACCCGTCCTTCGGTGCCGCTTGCCACTGACAGGGACCGAACTTCTTCCGCTCCCTGTCAGGTTCAGGACCGCCCCACGGAAGCTCAACATTGTTGCCCGTCTGGTCGGCGAGGGTCACCGCGAGAGGGGGCCCGGGGTGGCGGCACGGAACCCGGCCCCTGCGTGAGCAGGACAACGTGCCTTCGCGTCCGATGTGCGGCAACCGACAGCACCGCAGGCACTTCGGTGGCACAGGTAAGGTCATGGTAACTTCCGGACGCCAGTCGAACGCGTGCACGCGGCCGTCCGTGTGCACGCGTCAGGGAATCCGGTGAGAGTCCGGAACTGACGCGCAGCGGTGAGGGTGACGGGCGGGGCGGCAGCCACTGGACGACGGCCACGGCCGGGTCTGGGAAGGCGCCTCGCCGGGATGATCCCGAGTCCGAAGACCTGCTGGCAGCCGATCGTCCGTAACGGGCCTCGCGTATGGGCCCCGACGCCGAGGAAGCCACCGTGCAGCTGTCACGTTCCGCCCGTTGTTCCGTCCTGCTCCTGACCGGGGCGCTGCTGCTGTCCGCCTGCGGTTCGGGCTCGTCGTTCGACGGGGCCGGGAAGTCCGCCGAAGCCAGGGACCGGTCCGTCACGCTCGCCAACTGCGGGCAGAAGGTGATGGTGAAGGCCCCGCCGAAGCGGGCCGTGTCCCTGAACCAGGGCACCACCGAGATTCTGCTCTCCCTCGGCCTTGCCGACCGGATGGTGGGCAGCGCCACCTGGACCGACCCGGTCATGAAGGGGCTGGAGAAGGCCAACGCGAAGGTGCCCCGGCTCGCTGACAACGCCCCGTCGTTCGAGAAGGTCCTGGGCGCCGAGCCGGACTTCGTCGCCTCCTCCTTCGCCTCCACCCTGAGCAAGGGCGGGGTGGCGCCCCGCGAGAAGTTCGAGGAGCTCGGGGTGCCGACGTATCTCTCGCCCGCCGACTGCGAGGGCAAGGACAACAGCGGCGACGGCGACGGCTCACGGACGAAGCCGCTGGCGATGGACACCGTCTATCGCGAGGTGCGTGAACTGGCCCGGATCTTCCGGGTGGAGGAGCGCGGCGAGAAGCTGGTCACGGAGCTGAAGGACCGGGTGGCGAAGGCCACCTCCGGGATCGACGCCGAGGACACCACGATCCTGTACTGGTTCGCCAACCAGGAGTCTCCCTACCTGGCGGGCTGCTGCGGCGCCCCCGGCATCATCACGAACGCGCTGGGCGCGAAGAACGTCTTCGACGACACCTCGCAGGAATGGCCCCAGATCAACTGGGAGACCGTCGCCGACCGCAACCCCGACGTGCTGGCCATCGGAGACCTCACCCGCAAGTCGCAGACCGCGGAGACCGCCGCGAAGAAGATCGCGTTCCTGGAGTCCAACCCGGCGACCCGGAACATGGACGCGGTGAAGAAGAAGCGGTACGTGCTGCTCAGCGGGCAGGCCATGAACCCGACGATCCGCACCGTCGAGGGCGTGGAGAAGGTCGCCGCGGCGCTGCGCGAGTACGGGCTCGCCGGATGACGACCGTCCTGCGACCGCCCGGAGCGCGTCCGCTGCGTGCGGCCTTCGGTGTGGTGCGTATCGCCATCGGCTTGGCCGTGCTCGCCGTGTCCGTAGCCGTGGCCGTCACCATCGGCCCGGCGGACATCGGGGTCGGTGACGTATGGTCCGCGGTCGCCTCCCATCTGGGCTGGGGCACGACGGAGTTGTCCCCGATCCGGGACGGCATCGTGTGGAACCTGCGGCTGCCGCGCACCCTGCTCGCCACGGTGTGCGGCGCCGGGCTCGCCGTGTGCGGGGCGGTGATGCAGTCGCTGTTGCGCAACCCGCTCGCCGACCCGTTCGTTCTGGGGGTCTCCTCCGGGGCGTCGACCGGCGCCGTCGTCGTGGTCGTCCTCGGTGCCGGGGGCGGTGTCCTGTCCGTTTCGGGGGGCGCGTTCGTAGGCGCGCTCGGCTCGTTCGCGCTGGTGCTGCTGCTCAGCCACACCCTCGGCGGGACGACGGACCGGGTGGTGCTGTCGGGTGTGGCCGCGATGCAGTTGTTCTCCGCTCTGACTTCGTTCGTCGTGATGACGGCGGCCGACGCGGAGACCACCCGGGGGGTGCTGTTCTGGCTGCTCGGGTCGCTGAGCGGGGCCGGCTGGACCGAGGTGTGGCTCTGCCTGGCCGTCCTGGCACTCGCCCTGGTGGTGTGTCTCGGGTACGCGCGCACCCTGGACGCCTTCGCCTTCGGCCAGGACGCGGCGGCCACCCTCGGGGTCGCGGTCGCCAGGACCCGGCTGGTGCTGCTGTGCGTGACCGCACTGCTGACGGCTGCGCTGGTCAGCGCGGCCGGCGCGATCGGCTTCGTCGGCCTGGTCCTGCCGCACGCCGCGCGTGCCCTCGTCGGGCCGGGGCACGGTCGGCTGCTGCCGGTCACCGCGCTCGCCGGGGCGGTGTTCCTGGTGTGGGCCGACACCCTGGCCCGTACCGTCCTCGACCCCCAGGAAGTGCCGGTGGGCGTGGTGACCTCACTCGTCGGCGTCCCGGCGTTCGTCCTGGTCCTGTACCGCACGAGGAGGACGCGATGACCGCCGGTGCCGAACAGAAGGCGGCCCCGGCCGAGTTGTCCACCCTCGCCGCCGACCGTGTCAGCCGCACCGCCGACGGACGGCTGATCCTCGACGGCGTCAGCCTCATCCCCCGGCCCGGCTCCGTGACCGGACTGCTCGGCCCCAACGGGTCCGGGAAGTCCACGCTGCTGCGGCTGCTGTCCGGCGTCCTCGCCCCTGCCTCCGGCGTCGTCACCCTCGACGAACGCCCCCTGCCCGACTGGGGGCGCCGCGCCGTCGCCCGACGCATGGCCGTCGTCGAACAACAGGCCGACACCCTCGTCGAGCTGACCGTCCTCGACGTCGTACGGCTCGGCCGCATCCCGCACCGCCGCGCCTGGACCCCTGCGACAGCGGCGGACGAGCAGGCCGTACGCACCGCCCTGGAACGCACCGGTCTCACCGACCGCTCGGACCAGCCCTGGCGCACGCTCTCCGGCGGTGAACGCCAGCGCGTCCAGATCGCTCGCGCCCTCGCCCAGGAACCACGCGAACTGCTGCTGGACGAACCGACCAACCACCTGGACATCCAGCACCAGCTCGACCTGCTGAGCCTCGTCGCCGAGCTGCCCGTCACCACCCTCGTCGCCCTGCACGACCTGAACCTGGCCGCCATGTACTGCGACCAGGTCGTCGTCCTCCGGAAGGGACAGGTGGCGGCCGCCGGCACTCCGGCCGCCACCCTCACCGAGTCCCTGATCGCCGACGTCTACGGCGTGCGCGCCACAGTTACCCGCCCCGGGCCCGGCGACCGGCCGCACATCCGCTTTCTGGGGACGGCCGCCGGGAAGTGACGGGCCGTCCGGTCAGCCTGGCCCACCGTTGTCGACCGGATAAGGCACGAACGTGCTGCTGCTCTGGTCGATGCGCAGCGACCGGCCGAGCGGTGGTGCGGCGCGCTGGGGGCAGTCCAGGCGCTCGCAGACACGGCAGCCCATGCCGATAGGGGTGGCGGAGGAGCCGTTGGTGAGGTCGAGGCCGTCGGAGTAGACGAGGCGATGGGCGTGGCGGATCTCGCAGCCCAGTCCGATGGCATACGTCTTGCCGGGCTCGCCCCAGCCTCCGCGGTGGCGGGTGACCGCTCGGGCCGTCCACAAGTACCGCTGCCCGTCTGGCATTTCGGCGACCTGGACGTGGATCCTGCCGGGGGCGGCGAACGCCTCGTAGACGTTCCACAGCGGACAGGTGCCGCCCGCCCGGGAGAAATGGAAGCCGGTCGCCGACTGCCGCTTGGACATGTTCCCGGCACGGTCGACACGCACGAAGGAGAACGGCACACCTCGCAGGCGCGGCCGCTGGAGGGTGCTCAGGCGGTGGCAGACGGTCTCGTATCCGAGGCCGTAGCGGTCGGTGAGGCGTTCGATGTCGTAGCGGACCTCCTCGGCCGCCGTGTGGAAGGCGGTGTACGGCAGGATCAGCGCGGCGGCGAAGTAGTTGGCGATGCCGATGCGGGCCAGGGCATGGGCCGGCGAGCCGGGCTCGAAGTCCTCGGCGGCCTGGTGGTCGAGTCCGCCGCCGTGTTCGAGCAGGGCCAGTTGGGTCGCCATGCGGAAGGCGCGCTGGCCGGGGCGGAGTCTTGCGGACAGGTGCAGGGTGCGGGTGGATTCGTCGTAATGGTGCAAGTGCTCGCCCGTCTCGGCGGCCAGGCGCACACCGTGGCGGTCGGTGAGCCGCGAGGTCAGCGCCTGGAGGACCTCGCCGGGCCGGATGCCGATCTCCCCGGCCAGCCGCTCGGCGGCCTGGTCGGTGTCGTGCAGGTAGTTCTGGTGGCGGTAGAAGAAGTCCCGGATCTCCTCGTGGGGTGAGTGCGGCGCCGAGTGGCCGGTGTCGCGGCCGTCCGCGAGTCGCTCGGACAACGCCTGGTTGCGGCGGCCCAGCTGGACCAGCACGTGCGCCACCGCCGGCATCCGCGAGGCCAGTTCGGCGAGGTCGGACGGGGACACCCGGGACTCGGCGAGTTCCCCGGCCAGCGCCTCGCGCAGGTCGGCAACCAGTCGCGTCGTGTCGCGTTCGGAGAAGAAGCCCGGGTCGACGCCGAAGGTCTCGGTCAGCCGCAGCAGCACGGGCACGGTCAGCGGACGGGAGTCGTGCTCCATCTGATTCAGGTAGCTCGGGGAGATTCCCAGAGCGCGGGCGAGGTCCGCCTGGCTCATCCGGCGTTCGTCGCGCAGCCGCCGCAGCCGCGCGCCCGCGTAGGTCTTGCTCACCCTGGGCTCCTCCTCCGTGTGCGGGACGGGAGCAGCGTACGCCAGAGGGCACCTTCCGCCCCCTTCGCAAAGTTGGCAAACGGGCATCCGAAGATTCGCAGAAGTTGGCAGAGCTCCACAGTTGATGGCACTCAGTGCCAGTGCCAGAGTTTCCAGTGCGGCCCGCCGGAGCCAGCAGGCACCACCCGGAGCCGGGGCACGGTCCATGCCCTGACGTCGGAGATCCCGGCAGCGGTGGCGGTCTGTGTCGGCAGCATTGCTCAGCTTCGCCCCACGGCGTCACGGCGGGCCGCACCAGCTTATGCGACACACAGTGCCACTCCTGTTCGTCCGGACAGAGAGATTGGCAGCCAGTACAGACCGAGGAGACGGTGACAGTCATGGCAGAGGCGAGGACTCAGGCGGCCGAGGAGCTGACTCAGCGCTGGGCCACCGGCCCGAGGTGGCAGGGCATCGAGCGCACCTATTCGGCCGAGGACGTGGTTCGGCTGTCCGGCAGTGTCCGTGAGGAGCACACCCTGGCCCGGCGTGGCGCCGAGCGGCTGTGGCGCCAGCTGCACGAGCTCGACTACGTCCACGCGCTGGGCGCGCTGACCGGCGGCCAGGCGGTGCAGCAGGTCAAGGCGGGCCTGCAGGCCATCTACCTGTCCGGCTGGCAGGTCGCCGCCGACGCCAACCAGGCCGGCCACACCTACCCCGACCAGAGCCTGTACCCGGCCAACTCGGTGCCGCAGGTGGTCCGCCGGATCAACAACGCGCTGCTGCGCGCCGACCAGATCGCCACCGCCGAGAACGCGGGCGACACGACGGACTGGCTCGCGCCGATCGTCGCCGACGCCGAGGCCGGCTTCGGCGGCCCGCTGAACGCGTTCGAGCTGACCAAGGGCATGATCGCGGCGGGCGCGGCCGGCATCCACTACGAGGACCAGCTCGCCTCCGAGAAGAAGTGCGGCCACCTCGGCGGCAAGGTCCTCGTTCCGACCTCGCAGCACATCCGCACCCTGAACGCGGCCCGCCTGGCCGCCGACATCGCCGACACGCCGACCGTGATCATCGCGCGGACCGACGCCCTCGCCGCCAACCTCCTCACCAGCGACGTCGACGAGCGCGACGCCGAGTTCGTGACCGGCGAGCGCACGGCGGAGGGCTTCTACCGGGTCCGCAACGGCATGGCCCCGGTGATCGCCCGCGGCCTCGCCTACGCCCCGTACGCCGACCTGATCTGGGTCGAGACCGGCACCCCGGACCTGGCGCAGGCCCGCGAGTTCGCCGAGGCCATCCACGCCCAGTACCCGGACCAGATGCTGGCGTACAACTGCTCGCCGTCCTTCAACTGGAAGGCCGCGCTGGACGACGACCAGATCGCCAAGTTCCAGCGCGAACTGGGCGCCATGGGCTACAAGTTCCAGTTCATCACCCTGGCCGGCTTCCACTCCCTCAACCACGGAATGTTCGACCTCGCCCGCGGCTACGCCGAGCACGGCATGACCGCCTACGTCGACCTCCAGGAGAAGGAGTTCGCCGCCCAGGCCCACGGCTTCACCGCCGTCAAGCACCAGCGCGAGGTCGGCACCGGCTACTTCGACCTGGTCTCCACCGCCGTCAACCCCGCCTCCTCCACCACCGCGCTGACCGGCTCCACAGAGGAGGAGCAGTTCCACTAGGCGCTCCGTCGGCCGGCCGTGTGAAGGCGGCCGGCCGCGTGAAGGACGCAGACCGTGTCCTGCCCGAGCGGAGGGGGCGGGCGACCGTCCCCGTCCTCCCCCTCTGCTCTTCCTCCCCTCAGGAGTACCCGATGTCCACCAGTGCACCGACCACCCGTCGTGTCCGCGTCCTCGCGCCCGTCGGCGACCGTCACGACGAGATCCTCACGCCCGCCGCCCTGGACTTCGTCGGCAGCCTCGTCGCCGCGTTCGGCGACCGCAGGCTCGAGCTGCTCAAGGAGCGCCGCCGGCAGGCGCTGCGCCTCGCGTCCGGCTCCCCGCTCGACTTCCCCATGGTGACGTCCGCCGTCCGCGCCGACCCGGCCTGGCGCGTGGCACCGCCCGCACCCGGCCTGACCGACCGGCGCGTGGAGATCACCGGGCCACCCGACCGTCGTATGGCCGTCAACGCGCTCAACTCCGGCGCCAAGGTGTGGATGGCCGACTTCGAGGACGCCACCGCCCCCCTCTGGGACAACGTCATCGACGGGCAGCTCACCCTGCTCGACGCCATCGAACGGCGGATCGACTTCACCACGCCGGAGGGCAAGGAATACCGGCTGGGTGATCAGCTCGCCACCATCGTGGTCCGCCCGCGCGGCTGGCACCTCGACGAGGAGCACCTCGAATACGACGGCCGGCCCGTGCCCGCTGCACTGGTGGACTTCGGCCTGTACTTCTTCCACTGCGCCCAGCGGCAGATCGACGCGGGCCACGGCCCGTACTTCTACCTGCCGAAGCTGGAGAACCGCTACGAGGCCCGCCTGTGGAACGACATCTTCGTCCTCGCCCAGGAACTGCTCGGCATACCCCGCGGCACCATCCGCGCCACGGTCCTCATCGAGACGATCACCGCCGCGTTCGAGATGGAGGAGATCCTCTACGAGCTGCACGAGCACAGCTCCGGCCTCAACGCAGGCCGATGGGACTACCTGTTCAGCCTGATCAAGACCTTCGGCCACCGCACCGACTTCCTCCTCCCCGACCGGGCAAAGGTCACGATGACCGCCCCCTTCATGCGGGCGTACACCGAACTGCTCGTGCGCACCTGCCACCGGCGCGGCGCCCACGCGATCGGCGGCATGGCCGCCCAGGTGCCGGGCAAGGACCCGGCCGCGTACGAGGCGGCGCTCGCCAAGGTGCGGCTGGACAAGGAGCGGGAGGCGGAGGACGGTTTCGACGGCTCCTGGGTCGCCCATCCCGGGCTCGTGCCGGTATGCCGGAAGGTGTTCGACGCCGTCCTCGGTGTCCGGCCGCACCAGATCGACCGTACGCGCGACGACGTGGAGGTGACCGCCGCCGATCTGTTGTCGGTGCGCCGGATCAGCGGCCCGCCCACGGATGAGGGCGTGCGCACCAACATCGCCGTCGTGGTGCGCTACTTCGCAGCCTGGCTGCGCGGGCAGGGGGCCGTCGCGCTGTACGGCCTGATGGAGGACGCGGCCACAGCGGAGATCGCGCGGGTGCAGATCTGGCAGTGGCTGCGACACCGCGTCATCGACCGGGAGACGGTCGTGCGGGTGCTCGACGACGAACTCGCCGCGCTCGGTGCCGAGTACGCGTGGGCGCCCGTCGACGAGGTCCGGGCGCTGTTCGAACGGGTCGCGCTGGCAGGTGAGTTGCCGCTGTTCTTCACCCCGGACGCCTACACCCGCCACCTCGTGCGGCGGACGGAGGCCGGGGCGTGAGCGGGGCCATCCGGCGTGTCGGCGTGGTCGGCGGCGGGCAGATGGGAGCCGGCATCGCCGAGATGTGCGCACGGGCCGGGCTCGACACCGTGGTGTGCGAGGTGGACGCGGTCGCGGCCCGCGCCGCACGGGACCGCGTGGCGGCATCGCTCGACCGCGCGGTACGGCGCGGCAAGCTGGAGGAGACCGCCGCGCGGGACACGCTCGCCCGCACGGTGTTCACCGGCAGCCTGGACGACCTCGCCGACCGGCAACTCGTTGTCGAAGCCGTCGTCGAGAACCCGGACGCCAAGACCGAGGTGCTCGCTGCCCTCGACAAGATCGTCGAGGATCCGGCGGCCGTACTGGCCACCAACACCTCCTCCCTGCCGATCATGCGGCTCGGCATGGCGACCGGCCGCGCGGACCGGGTCGTGGGCCTCCACTTCTTCAACCCCGTCCCAGTGCTGCCGCTGGTGGAGGTCGTGACCTCCCTGCACACGTCGGCCGCGGCAACCGCCGCGGTCGAGGACTTCGCGACCCGCGTGCTCGGCAAGACCGTGATCCGCTCCCAGGACCGGGCGGGCTTCGTCGTCAACGCCCTGCTCGTCCCCTACCTGCTGTCCGCGATCCGGATGGCGGAGTCAGGCTTCGCCACCGCCGCCGACATCGACACCGGCATGGAGCTCGGCTGCGCCCACCCCATGGGCCCGCTGAAGCTCGCCGACCTGATCGGCCTGGACACCGTCGCCTCGATCGCCGAGTCGCTCTACGACGAGTTCCGCGAGCCGCTGTACGCCCCGCCGCCGCTGCTCCAGCGGATGGTGGAGGCGGGACTGCTCGGCCGGAAGACAGGCCGGGGCTTCCACACCTACGACCAGGGCTGAGGGCCTGGTACGACGCGGGCTGAGGGGCCCGCACCGCCGCGAGGGTGAGTGTCCCGCGCGGCGTCACAGGGGAAGGGCGGGAAGCGCGAGTGCGGCGCTTCCCGCCCCGTGGCGTTCATGGCCTCGGGTGTCCCAGCTCACCATCCGAATGCTGGATGCGACCCGTCGCGCGGACGCGGCGCCCCGTAGGCTGGCCGGTGCAGCTGGTTCGCCCCGTCAACCAGGCGGGATGCGTCGTAAGAGGGAACCCGGTGGGAATCCGGGACTGCCCCGCAGCGGTGAGCGGGAACGACCGCCGTCATACGCACTGGGCCCGACGTACCGGGCCTGGGAAGCGACGGCCAGTAGGTGTCCTCCGTCCGGAGGGCGTGCCCGTGAGTCCGAAGACCTGCCAACTGCCCGCGCACGAACCGCTCGTGCACGGACAGCCCGGTGACCTCGAGGGCGGGTCGGCGTACATACCAGGCGGATCGACCGCGCAGTGCCAACTGCCGTGCGAGGTCGTGTCCGTCCGGTCCGTCACCCCTTCGCGTTCTCGTCCCCGTCCCCGGGATCTCAGGGATTCATCTCGCGAAGGAGATCTCCGTGACCACCAAGCCCGCAGCCGCGGCAGCACGGGCCACCGTGTACGGCTACCCCCGCCAGGGACAGAACCGTGAACTGAAGAAGGCGATCGAGGGCTATTGGAAGGGCCGAGTCACCGCACACGCCCTCCGCTCCACCGCCGCCGAACTGCGTGCCGCCAACTGGCGGCAGCTCGCCGACGCCGGCATCCACGAGGTGCCGACCGGCGACTTCTCGTACTACGACCACGTGCTCGACACCACCGTCATGGTCGGCGCGATCCCCGAGCGGCACCGCGCCGCTGTCGCAGCGGACACGCTGGACGGCTACTTCGCCATGGCCCGCGGCACCCAGGACATCGCGCCGCTGGAAATGACCAAGTGGTTCGACACCAACTACCACTACCTTGTCCCTGAGCTGGGCCCGGACACCGAGTTCACCGCCGACTCGGCCAAGCAGGTCGCGGAGCTGAAGGAGGCCCTCGCCCTGGGTCTGACGGCCCGGCCGGTACTCGTCGGCCCGGTCACGTATCTGCTGCTCGCCAAGCCCGCCCCCGGCGTGGCCGCCGGCTTCGAGCCGCTGACTCTCCTCGACCGCCTGCTGCCGGCGTACGCCGAAGTCCTCGCCGACCTGCGCGCGGCCGGCGCCGGGTGGGTCCAGTTGGACGAGCCCGCCCTCGTCCAGGACCGCACCCCGGCCGAACTGAACGCCGCCGAGCGCGCCTACCGCGACCTCGGCGCCCTCACCGACCGGCCGAAGCTGCTGGTCGCCTCGTACTTCGACCGCCTCGGCGACGCCCTGCCGGTGCTGGCGAAGGCCCCGGTCGATGGGCTCGCCCTGGACTTCACCGAGGCCGCCGCCGCCAACCTGGACGCCCTCGCCGCCGTCGGCGGACTGCCGGGCAAGCGACTGATCGCCGGTGTCGTCAACGGCCGCAACATCTGGGTCAACGACCTGGAGAAGTCCCTGGCCACCCTGGGCACCCTGCTCGGCCTGGCCGACCGGGTCGACGTGTCCGCCTCCTGCTCGCTCCTCCACGTGCCCCTCGACGCGGCGACCGAGCGTGACATCGAGCCGCAGATCCTGCGCTGGCTCGCCTTCGCCCGCCAGAAGACCACCGAAATCGTCACCCTCGCGCGCGGCCTCGCCCAGGGCACCGACACCATCGCCGCCGAACTCGCCGCCAACCGCGCCGACCTGGCTTCCCGGGCAACCTCCCCCATCACCCAGAACCCGGCCGTGCGCGCCCGTACCGCCGCCGTCACCGAGGCCGACGCCCGCCGCTCCCAGCCGTACGCCGAGCGCGCCGCCGCCCAGCGCGCCCACCTCGGCCTGCCCCTGCTGCCGACGACCACGATCGGCTCCTTCCCGCAGACAGGCGAACTGCGCACCGCACGCGCCGACCTGAGGGCCGGGCGGATCGACACCGCCGGCTACGAAAAGCGCATCAAGGCCGAGATCCAAGAGGTCATCTCCTTCCAGGAGAAGACCGGCCTGGACGTCCTGGTGCACGGCGAGCCCGAGCGCAACGACATGGTCCAGTACTTCGCCGAGCAGCTCACCGGCTACCTCGCCACCCAGCACGGCTGGGTGCAGTCCTACGGCACCCGCTACGTCCGCCCGCCGATCCTGGCCGGTGACATCTCCCGCCCCGAGCCGATGACGGTGCGCTGGACGACGTACGCCCAATCGCTCACGGAAAAGCCGGTCAAGGGCATGCTCACCGGCCCGGTCACCATGCTCGCCTGGTCCTTCGTCCGCGACGACCAGCCCCTCGGCGAGACGGCCAGGCAGGTGGCGCTCGCCCTGCGCGACGAGGTGACCGACCTGGAAGTGGCCGGGAGTTCCGTCATCCAGGTCGACGAGCCCGCCCTGCGGGAAACGCTGCCGCTGCGGGCCGCCGACCATTCCGGCTATCTCGCGTGGGCCACGGAAGCCTTCCGCCTCACCACCGCCGGAGTGCGGCCGGACACCCAGATCCACACCCATATGTGCTACGCCGAGTTCGGTGACATCGTGCAGGCCATCGACGACCTCGACGCCGACGTCATCAGCCTGGAAGCCACCCGCTCCCACATGCAGGTCGCCCGCGAACTCGCCGCGCACGGCTATCCGCGCGAGGCCGGACCGGGCGTGTACGACATCCACTCACCCCGCGTCCCCAGCCCTGAAGAGGCGGCGGAGCTGCTGCGGACCGGCCTGAAGGCGATCCCGGCCGAACGCCTGTGGGTCAACCCCGACTGCGGTCTGAAGACCCGCGGCTGGCCCGAGACCCGGGCGTCCCTGGAGAACCTGGTCGCCGCCGCTCGTACGGTACGGCAGGAGATTTCCACGTCCTGACACCAGGCTGATGGCTGGGGGTGGAGCGTCCGCGCCCCACTCCCAGCCCAGGGCGGGTTGGAGGCCGGCCACCAGTGCCCGCGATGGCGTCCCCACGGGACAGTCGTTACGTCACGGCGGCTGTGCCCGAAGCGCTCTCCCCGGTCCGGAACCGCAGCCTGTACCGCAGATGGATCAGCAGGGCGTACAGAACGGCGAACGCCGTCCAGGCCAGATACAGGCCGGGGAGGCCGAGGCCGAGGTGGACCCCGAGGAACCAGCCGAGCGGGATGAGCATCGTGTAGTCGGCGGTGACGGACGCGGTCATGACGGACCGGGTGTCCCCCACGGCCCGCAGCAGTGAGCCTCGGGACATCGCGAGCACCATCGGCGCCATGCTCAACAGTGCCAGGGGCGTGGCCTCCCAGGCCAGTTCGGCCACCGCCGGGTCCTCGGTGACCACGGAGATCAGCGGCCTGCCGAGGGCGAAGGCCACCGCCGACGGCAGGGCGAGCATGAGCAGCAGCAGCCGCGTGCCCGCCCGGTGCCAGGCAACGGCACGGCCGCGGTCGCCCCGGCCGAGGTCCTGCCCCGCCAGGACCATCACCGCGGAGGCTCCGGAGGCCAGGACGGTGAAGACCACGAGAAGCAGGTTGTCCACGATGCGGTAGGCCGCCAGCTCGTGGGTGCCCATCCGGGCGGCGAAGCCCGCGAGCAAGGCCTCGTTGACGTAGCCGATGCCCAGCGTGCTCATCTCCGGCCAGCCGATCCGCCACAAGCCGCGCGTGATGTCCCGGCTGCTGTCGGCGGCCGTGTCGCCGGTCGCGCGCAGCAGGCGGGTCCGGCAGTACAGCAGCAGGTAGCCGGTGCCGGCGGCGGTGGCGGCCAGGGTGGCGATCGCGGCGCCGGTGACGCCGAGACCGGACCAGAAGATGAGCAGCAGGCCGAGGGGCAGGTTGACCGCGTTGACCAGCAGCGCGGTGTACATGGAGACCCGGGTGGCACCGATGCCGGCGCAGGCGCCTTGCAGGGTGAAGGACACCGCGGCGACGGGCACGGCCCAGGCGAGCACGCGCAGATAGGCGGTGCCGGGGCCGATCAGGTCCTGCGGGGCTCCGAGGACGGTCAGCATGGGTGTGGCCAGGGCGTACAGCAGCGCCCCGACGACGACTCCGGCGGCGAGCGCGGTGATCAGGCCGACCCGGACGACGCGGGCGACCTCGTCGGGGCGTCCCGCGCCGTGGCGCTGGGCGACCTGCACCTGAACGGCGGTCGCCCAGCCCCGTACGACGATGAGTGCGACCAGGTACACCGGCGCGGCGAGCGCGAACGCGCTCAGGGCGTCGGTGGACAGGCGGGCGAGCATGACCGTGTCGACGATGTTCAGGGCGATCTGGGTGAGACCGGCTATGAGCAGCGGGTACGCCAGCCTCCAGACGCCCCGGACGGTCGGCGGGATCTGCTGCGCACCGGCGGGGTCGTTCACCGACGGGTCGGTCGCGGAACGGTCGGTCACAGCGCGGCCTGGGCGGCTTCCAGAAGTTCGATGTCGCGGTCGAGCAGGATCAGGGTGTCCACGCGCGAGTCCTTCCAGGCGATGATCCGGTCGATGATGGCCGGCAGGGGTCCGGCGAGGGCGACCTGGTCGATCAGTGTGTCGGGGACCGCCGCGACGGCCTCGCTCTTGCGGCCGTCGGCGAGCAGCGTCCGCAGGTCGTGGGCCGGTCCCTCGTATCCCATCTGGCAGGCGACGTCGAAGTAGGTGTTGCGTATGCCGGGACCGACCGCTCCGATCAAGTGGGCGAACAGTGGTCGCAGTTCGTCGCGGCCCTCCTCGACCGTGTCGGCGCGGGCCACGTACAGGATCGGGCAGATCCGCACTTCGTCGGGTGCGCGGCCGGCCCGTGCGAGCCCTTCGTCCAGGGGACGGGTCAGGGCCGCCTCGTGCTCAGGCGCGTACAGACCGGACAGCCAGCCGTCGGCGATTTCGCCGGTCAGTGCCACGCTGCGGGGCCCGATCGCGCCCAGGTAGAGCGGGATGTCGGAGCGCAGCGGTGTCATCTCCGATTTCACCGGGCGGGCCTGGCCGCTGGATCCCGGTCCCCGGTACGGGAGTTGGTAGATCTCGCCGTCGTACGAGACGCGTTCGGTGCGTGTGATCACCTTGCGGACGATGTCGACGTATTCGCGGGTCCGCTGGAGCGGTCGGTTGTACGGCCTGCCGTGCCAGCCCTCGACGATCCACGGGACGGACAGGCCGAGTCCGAGCCGGAAACGCCCGCCGGACAGCATGTCGAGGGTCATCGCGGTCATGGCGGTGGCGGCCGGGGTGCGCGCCGGGATCTGCATGATGGCGGTGCCGAGTGCGATCCGCCGGGTTCTGGCGGCGAGATAGCCAAGGACGCTGACCGCGTCGGGGCCGTACTCCTCCACGCTCCACACCGAGTCGACACCGATCTGCTCGGCGCGCTCGACGATCGGCAGCACCTGTTCGATGGGTTCTCCGCCGTAGCCCAGGGCCAGCCCGAGGCGCATGCGAGGGCTCCTTCCGTACGTCGTGTCGGGGGTCGTCGGTGGCGTGGAGCCGTCAGGAGAACGGCAGGGGATCGAGCACCAGGCCGGTTTCCGTGAGCGGGCCGGGAACCCAGCCGCGGGCGACCGGTTCCTCGTACAGCCGGCGCCCGCCGAGGAACGGGAAGGCGGCCGGGGCGTTGCAGCTGAGCCCGGGCACGAGCACGCGGGCGGCATGAAGGCCCGCCGCCCGCACCTCCGGTGTCGTCAGGTCGACGGTGACGGCCCGCAGGCCCTGGGCGGTGAGCTGCCGCAGATACCCCTCCGCAGAAGTGCGCGGCAAGGGGCGTGGTGTGCCGGGAGCGCGCAGCCGGTCGAGCCGGGAGCCCTGCGTGCGCGGGTCGAGGTGGAACTGCACCTGCAGGCGTACGTCGTTGATGTCGCGCAGGTCGGGCCGGAAGTCGTCCCGGTAGGCCCGGTCGCTCCGGTACGGCCGGTACGGGCGGTGGCCGTACCGGCCCGCGCGGACGCCGGTCCAGAAGCCGCCGTCGTGGTCGAGCAGTTCCATCCCGGTCTCGTGCATGCCGACGGCCTCGGTGAGTGCCTTGGCCGCCGCGGCCTCGGCACTGGAGCGGCAGGCGCTGCCGAACGCGACGAGCTGCCGGGTCGGGTCCTCGATGAACGCGCCGACGACCGTGACGGCGAAGGTCGAGGGGATGCGCAGGAAGGTCACCAGAAGGCCGGCGGCCTGGGCCTCGTCGGCCGCGGCGGCGACGGGACCACCGGTTTGCGGGACGAGTGCCGTGGCCGGCGCGCCGCTCAGCCACCACAGGGTGACGGCGTCACGCTCCAGCACTTCTTCCAGGGCGGCGCGTTGTGCCTGCTCGGAGCTGGGTCCGGCCGCGGCGCCCGCCAGGAGGGGGTAGTTGGTGGGCGGCTCGGCGGAGTGCGGGCCGCGGAAGTAGTTGACGTACGCCAATGACGCGGGGACGAGTACTTCTGCGCCGTCGGTGAGGTCGGTGCCCGGCACCCAGGCGATCTCCAGGTCGGGCGTCATCGCCACGAAGGGAAAGCCGCGATGGGCGTACTGCGACGGCGAGTACAGGGCGAACTCGCGAGGGTCGGCCGCGGGCGTGCCCGCTCGGGCCAGTTGTCCGTGGGACGCCATGGGCAGTGCGGGCGGAACAACGTTGCCGCAGTAGCGTTCGACGGCCTCGCCCATGGCCGCTTCGCGTGCCTTGTCGTGGTCGCCGAGCGCGGCGCCGCCGGTGACAGTGTCGACGACGTAGGGGGCGAACTCGGGCCGTGCCGACAGATGGGCGCTGTAGGAGACGCAGCTCGGGACGGGCTCGACCCGGGGGCGGTCGCGGGTGACCCGTTCGATCAGACCTGGCAGCACAGCGTTTCGCGTTCCTCTCCGGTCGGGCGGTGCGGCGGAACAGATGCGGGGGCGGGGAGTGACGGTGCGTCACTCCCCGCCCGTCGATGCTCAGCTGTCGGTCTGCTCGTCCTCGGCTTCCTCACGCCACTCGAACGGAGCGTCGACCGCCGGGGTGTGGGACTTCAGACCCTTCTGGGGTTCCTCGGGTTCGGCCCAGCCGTGGTGCGCCATGTGCGTCCTCCTCAGATCAGCACAGGACTGCCAACTCACTTGCACATCCTGTGCAGTTGCGAGCTGATTGCGGCTCTCAGGCTAGGCGGGGCTCAATTGAATTCGCAATACCTCTTTCCGGTCAGGAACTGCGGAATTCATCCGGCCAGCGAGCAGTCCTCGCACTTCACTCCCGAGGGCACCCGGTAATACAGACAACAACTGCGTCTGCGGAAACTGAGATCGGGCCCGATGACCTTTCCGGTACCGGCCAGCCGGCCGGTGTTCAGCATGCCGTCGACGAGGTCGGCGAGGGGCTCGCGCAGAGCCGGTCTGGCCGCCAGGATGGCGCGGGCCGCCTCGACGAGCGCCGAGGCCGCGTTCCCGGCGAGCAGCCCGGGGGCCACCTTGACGCGCAGTCCGGCGGCCAACGCGTCCAGGTGCCGGGTCATGACCATCTCGTACAGCACGTCCGTGAGGTGCGGGATCTCGGGCGCGTACCAACCGGTGGGGGCGGCGGGCAGACGCAGTGCGGGGCCGTCGTCGGCGCGGTACAGCCGCTCCAGGTCGGGGACGACGCCGTGGACAACAGTGCAGGCCAGTACCGGTGACCACAGGCGCGCCGCATGTCCGAGTTGCACAACGGAGGCGCCGATGCGCAGTTCGCGGGTGTCGTAGCGGTCGGCCGTCGCCGTGATCAGGTCGGCGACTCCGCGCGCGTACGCGTCCTCGACCGGGTGCCATCCGTCGTCCGGGCCGCCCAACTCGATCGCGAAGAAGCCACCGAAGGCCGCGACCTCCTCCAGGGCTGCGGCGACGGCGACGACAGGGGCTTGCCGCAGGGCATTCATGTCGACTCCCACATGTCATGTCGTGATGAAGCAGTCTCGGAACGTACGAACTTGAATCACTGCGCGACAAAGTGCACGGAATTCAGGCCCGGCACACGTCGGGGAAACCTCCCCGCATTTCCTCGAAAAACGACAGGCCGTGTCGCTGCGACGAACTCCTCAGCGGATACGGACAGCCCTCGAAATCACCCCTTTCCGAAGTGATCGGCGCCGGAAAGCAACGTGATGTGCGGTACGCCGGTGCGGGGGTGCTCGGTCACCTCGGCGTCGACGCGGTAGACGTCGGCGAGCAGTTCGGCGGTGAGGACCTCCGAGGGGGATCCGGTGGTCACGACGCGGCCGCCGTTCATCACGCAGATCCGGTCGCAGAACCCGGCGGCCAAGTTGAGGTCGTGGAGGGCTACGAGGGCCGTCACGCCGAGCCGGCGGACGAGTCGCAGTGTGTCGAGCTGATGGCGCAGATCGAGGTGGTTGGTCGGCTCGTCGAGCACCATCGTGCCTGCGCGCTGGGCGAGTGCCCGGGCGATGAGCACCCGCTGCTTCTCCCCGCCGGACAACCGGTTGAAGGGGGCCTGCGCGAGACCGGCCGCGTCGAGTTCGGCCAGTGCGGCCATGATGATGGCGCGGTCGTCGGTGTCGTCCCCGTCGAAGGGCCGCTTGTGCGGGGTGCGGCCCATGGCCACCACGTCGTAGACCGAGAGCTCGAAGTCCCCTGCGGACTCCTGCAGGACGGCAGCCAGTTGGCGTGCCAGGCTCTTCCCGGACATCCGCCGGACGTCATGGCCGTCGAGCAGCACCCGTCCCGAAGTGGGGCGCAAGGCTCGGTAGACCGTGCGCAACAGGGTGGACTTTCCGGCGCCGTTGGGTCCTACGAGCCCCACCACCTCGCCGGGAGCCACCCGCAGCGACGCCCGGTCCACCAGTGCCCGGCCATCGACGACGACCGAGACGTCCTGAGCGGCCAGCGTGCCGGGCGCCGCCGCGGCCATGACCGTGCCCGCCGTCGTGGCTGTCTCCGTCATGCCGTCCTCCGTCGCATCAGCCACAGGAAGAAGGGGCCGCCGACCAGGGCGGTGAGGATGCCCACGGGAATCTCCTCCGGGCTCATGACGGTGCGCGCCGCGAGATCGGCGGCGATGAGGAAGGCCGCGCCGAGCAGTGCCGCGGCGGGCAGCGCACGGCGGTGGTCGGCACCGACGAGCAGCCGCACCACGTGGGGCATGATCAGGCCGACGAAGCCGATCTGGCCGCTGACGGCGACGATCGTGCCGATCATGACGGCGACCAGGGTGAACAGCGCGGCGCGGAAGCGATGCACGTCCAGGCCGAGCGCCACGGCGGCCTCCTCCCCCGCGAGCAGCAGGTTGAGGGACCGGCAGACGCCGAGCAGGACGGCCGTGCCGAGCAGGACGGCGGCGACGGGGGTCCACACCACCGTCCAGGTGGTGCCGCCCAGTCCGCCCAGCATCCAGCGCAGCGCCGACTGCGTCTTGTGCGGGTCGTCGGAGGTGACGACCAGGAAGCTGGCGAGTGCCGACAGCACCTCGGCCGTCGCCACACCTGCCAGCACCAGCCGCACGGTGGTCATCCGCCCGCCCGACCGGGCCAGGAAGTAGACGGCGACGAGCGCGGCGAGAGCGCCGAGGAACGCCGCCACCGGCAGCGAGAACACCCCGAACAGGCTGAGGTTGAACACGACGACCAGCACCGCGCCGACCGAGGCGCCCGACGACACGCCGAGCAGCATCGGATCCGCGAGGGGATTGCGCACCAGTGCCTGCAGGGCCATCCCGGACACCGCCAGGCCCGCGCCCACGACGCCGGCCAGCAGCACCCGGGGCAGCCGTACGTCGATGACGATCGTCTCGCGGACCGGAGTCCACGTCGGGTCGGCCAGCGCCGGATGCACCCGGTGCAGCAGGATGCCCCACACCTGGTCGGCCGAGACGCTGATGGATCCGGCGGCGATCCCGAAGGTGGCCGCGACGACCACCAGAACGGCCAGCAGCAGAAGCACGAGCGGGTAGGGGATCCCGGGGCGTCGCCGGAGGCCGTCCGCAGCCCCGGCCGCATGCGGCGCACCCTCGGTCTCCTTCACGCCCTTGGCGTCGATGGCGCCGCTCACTTGAAGCGATCCGGGTGGAGCTGCCGGGCCAGGGACTCCACTGCGGACGGCACCCGGACGCCCAGCACCGTGGACGACAGGGGCAACACAGCGAACCGCTTGTTCTTGATGGCGGGAACGTCCTTCAGCGCCGGGTTCGACAGCAGGAACTTCTTCTTGTCCTCGACCGGCTGGTCGCCGTAGTCGTAGATGACGATGGCCTCAGGCGCGCGCTCGGCCACCTGCTCGAACGACACGTCACCGAACGCCTTGTCCAGGTCGGCGAAGAGATTCACCCCGCCGGCCTGCTTGATCATCTCGTTGCCGATGCCCGCACCGCCGGCGGTGAAGGCGGTCTTGTCGCCGCTGTCGTAGACGAAGAGCTCGACCGGAGTGACTCCGGCGATCTTGTCCTCGACCGTATCCAGGGTGGCGTGGAGCTGCTTCAGCTCCTGCTCGGCCCGGTCCGCCACACCGAAGATCTTGGCCACGTTCCGGATCTCCTGGTCCATCGTGGCCATCGTCACGGGTCCGGACGGGCATTCCTCGATGTTCAGATACGAGTTGATCCCCGCCTTGGACAGGGTGTCGCGGCTGCGGCCCTCCTTCTCGTCGAAGGTGCTGGCGAAACCGCCGTAGGCGAAGTCGGGTTCGGCGGCCAGCAGCGTCTCGAACGACGGGTACTCCTTCGCGATGACCTTGATGCCGTCGTACGCGTCCTGGTACTCGGGGAGAATCTTGTCGTCGAGATAGGCCGTGCCCACCATCGACTTCTCCAGGCCCAGCGCCAGCATGACCTCGGTCGCGTGCTGGTTCAGCGACACCGCACGCTGCGGAGGACGCTGATAGGTGGTCTTCACACCGCAGTTGGACACCGTGACCGGGAAGCCCTCGGCGGCCGAGCCCGCCCGAGCGGCGTCGTCCTGGGTGGCGCTCCCGCCACAGCCGGATATCAGCAGGGCGGCCGCGGCCATCGCCGACAGCAGGGACATCGGGCGTTTGCCCATCATGGGGTGGGTCCTCTCACCGCAGGGTGGAACCGGAACGGTCCGGACAGTGGTCCGGAGGACGGCCGGGTACCGCAGCCGGCCGGAGTAACTGAGTCAGTCGCGTCGGGTCAGCTGCCGAGCCGCCGGGGTAGCCGGCGTCACGGAGCGCCCGACCCGGGCACGCCGGGGCGGGGTGAAGACGTAGAGGTCCAGGATGTCCGGCAGCTCTGCGAGGCCCGGTCCGCCCGCCCGCACCCAGGCGGTGATGTCCTCGGTCGCGGCGGGATCGTTGACGAGACCGAACCAGACCGGCCGGCCACCGGCGGCACGTCCCGCGGACGAGGGCTGAACGACGATCACGTTCGCCTGCTCGCACACATCGAGACAGCCGGTGATCCGGACCGGGGCATTGTCGGCAAGCCGCGCTGTCTGCTCACCGTGGTCCACACCGGTCACCTTCGCACTGCCGCAGCAGCAGTCACGGCACACCACGACCCGGCACGGCACCGAACCGCCCCGCGACACCTCCGTGGGCATCCCGACGAGCCCTCCTCTCCGGGGAGATCCGCCCCAGTCACATCGAGGAGGCGACCGCGTGAGTCTCCTGGCTCTCGGGTCAGTGCTCGCCCCGGCCTTCCCACCCGCGTCCGGGCAGTGGTCTGTTCGGGATCCGCTCGCCGATCACAGTGGCGGGACCGCGCCGGATTCACACCGGCTTCCTCGTTCCGCCGTCGCCTTTGTCGCCGGACATCATGTCAGAAGGACACGTCATCTCATACGCCCGCGACGCGATGGGCCGAGGTGAACTGTTGCACACACCCCGCGGGCGAATGCGCTGCGCGCCACCGCGGTCGCGCGTGAGCCCAAGGGAGGGGGTCGGCCCGAGGGCACGCCGAGCGGTCGGCCGCCGGGTACGGACACCTCGGCGCGCTCCAGAGACATCAGCTGCGCACCTCCGCAGGTCGCAGCCGCTCGGCAGACTCCCCCAGGTATTCCACTCCGTCGCCGTGAATGGCCCGGTGGTTGAGGCTGCGTTCCACGAACTTCAGACGGTGCCGGGCATGCTTGCGCATCGCGGCCGTCGTCCGCGACGACACGCAGGGGCGTGTCGACACCGAGATCCTCGTACTGTCCGCCGGTGGATGAGCCACAGAAGGGCTCCCTCAAGTCACGTCCTCGAGGGAACCCTTCCTTGTGCCGCCTGCAAGTGAAGGGTGAGAAGACGATCACGAGCAGGACATCTGTGTCGACGCGGCTACGGCGTCACGGCGCGAGCAGCAGGCTGTCCCCGCGCTCCTTGGCCGCCGCATAGCGCTTGGCCACGTCCTGCCAGTTGACGACCTGCCACATGGCCTCGATGAAGTCGACCTTCTGGTTGCGGTACTGCAGGTAGAAGGCGTGCTCCCAGGCGTCGAAGACGAGGATCGGGGTCGAGCCCTGGCCGATGTTGCCCTGGTGGTCGTAGACCTGCTCGACGATCAGGCGCCCGCTGAGCGGCTCGTAGGCGAGGACGCCCCAGCCGGAGCCCTGGGTGGTGGCCGACGCCTTGGACAGCTGGGCCTTGAAGTGGGCGAACGAGCCGAAGGACTCGGCGATCGCGTCCGCCAGTTCGCCCACGCCGTCCTTCTCCAGTGGCTCGCCGCCGCCGTCACCGGTCATGTTGTGCCAGTAGATCGAGTGCAGGATGTGCCCGGAGAGGTGAAAGGCCAGGTTCTTCTCCAGGCCGTTGATCGACCCCCACACCTCCTTGTCCCGCGCCTCCGCGAGCTGCTCCAGCGTGTCGTTGGCGCCCTTCACGTACGCCGCGTGGTGCTTGTCGTGGTGCAGCTCGATGATCTCGGGGCTGATGACCGGGGCGAGGGCCGCGTAGTCGTACGGGAGCTCCGGGAGCGTGTAAACCGCCATGTCCAACATCCTCCGACCTAATTGCAATTCATGTGCAACTGCACGCTAACAGTAAGAGCAACGCCTTGCCGATCAGGCGTTGGTCCTAGGACCATGAGCCGTGTCGCGGAAGGCACAGGAGCCGGCACTCCGGCAGAGGCAGCAAGATGAGCGGGCCCCCGCAGGCGGCGCGCGACGGGTTGGCCCTCTCGCCCGAATCCCGTGTTCTGCTGCGGCGGCACGGGCTGCGCTGCACGCAGGGACGTCTGCGGACAGTGGCCCACCGCGCACACAGCAGGCAGCCGGGCAAGCCCTCCCCCCAGACCAACGCCTCGTGGCCGAGAGCCCGCTTCAGCGGATGGGCGACACGCGCACCGAGGCCAGTCCGGCGTCCCGCGCCTGGCCGATCATGTGCTCCATCAGGAGGCGCCCGATTCCCCCGCCTTGGGCATCGTCCGCGACGAACGCCAGGTCCAGCTCCGGCGGATCCAGGATGAGCGCGCAGAAGCCCAGCAGTCGCAGCACCCGACAGTCCGCACGCAGTCCGGGTACACAACACTCGGGAGTTATTGCACACTGTTCGCAATAACTGGTTACCTGCAGAAGGGGCACCGCGTGAGGTCCGACCGGCCCGTCGGCTTCCCTGC
This sequence comes from Streptomyces sp. F001, assembly GCF_004187715.1. Classification (GTDB taxonomy): domain Bacteria; phylum Actinomycetota; class Actinomycetes; order Streptomycetales; family Streptomycetaceae; genus Streptomyces; species Streptomyces flavusporus. The sequence continues at coordinate 356,768 of NZ_QZWF01000006.1, forward strand.
AGCACGCGGCTCCACACCCGGCGCCAACGGCTGCCGCACAGGCGGCCCGATGGCCACGGACATCCACCTCTGCACCGGTGAGGAGCTGCTGACGCACGCCACCGCGCTGCACTCCGTGTACGTCGACGCCTTCTGCGCCCCGCCCTGGAACGAGGACGAGGAGAAGGCGGTCGAGTTCGTCGGCCGGCTCGCCGGGACCGTGCACCGGCCGGGCTTCACCGCCGCGCTCGCGCTGGCGGGCTCGGCCGTGGCAGGCTTCGCCACGGCCTGGACCACCCGCGCCCCCTTCCCCACGGACCGCTGCTACCCGCAGGCCGCCGCCGGCCTCGGCCTCGAGCGCACCGTGCAGTGGCTGTGCGGCGCCCGCGAGATCGACGAACTCGCCGTCCGCCCCGCCGCCCAGGGCACCGGCCTCGCCGCCGCACTCCTCGATGCCGTCATCGCCGGCGCTCCGGAAGGCCGCGCGTGGCTGCTCACTTCGATCCGGGCGCCCCGGGCCGTCGCCTTCTACCGCGGCCAGGGCTGGACCCAGGCCACCCATCCCTCTCCACAAGGGTCAGGCATCGCCGTCTTCCTCGGCCCGCACCATCCGGCCCGTAGGAGCGCCGTCCTGCCGTTATGACCACGTAGCTCCGCCCGCGTGGTGGCAAGACCGCACCGCAGGGCCCGCCGACCGGCGACGGACTGATGCCTGGTGTGCCTGGGTAATCCTCCAATCGCAATTAACATGCAACAACGTTCTACAAGCAACAAGGGTGTGAGGCTCATGACGACCCGTCGAATACGAGGTGCCGCCGTCACGGCGGCGGCGATGGTGGCCGGGGTCGCCGCCTGCTCCGCCCCGAGCAGCGGCGCGAGCGACGGCAAGCCCGCCGACTCTGTCGTGATCGGGGTGGCCTCCGAACCGGACACCCTCAGTCCGCTGCTCGGCTACGGCAAGGACGGCAACTCCAAGATCTTCGAGGGATTGCTCGCCCGGGACGCCGATCTGGAGCTGAGACCCGCCCTGGCGAAGGCGCTCCCCGAGGTCACTGGCGACGGCCTCACCTACACGTACACCCTGCGCGACGGCGTGGAGTTCAGCGACGGTGAGCCGCTGACCCCGGCCGACGTCGTCTTCACGTACAAGACGATCCTCGACGCCAAGACGAACAACACCTCGCGGAGCGAGCTCGACGCCATCAAGGACGTCCGGGCGAGCGGTGACGACAAGGTCGTCTTCACGCTCAAGTACCCGTACGCGCCGTTCGCCGGGCGCACGGTGCTGCCCATCGTCCCCGAGCACGTCGCCGGCAAGCAGGACCCCAACACCGGCTCCTTCAACACCGAACCGGTCGGCACCGGACCGTACGTCCTCGCGAACTGGAGCAAGGGCGAGAAGCTCACCTTCAAGGCCAACCCGAACTACTGGGGCGGCGAGCCGAAGGTGAAGACGTTCACCATGGCGGTCATCGCGGACGACAACGTGCGCGCCACCCGGCTGCGCTCCGGTGACCTCGACGGCGCGGTCCTCCCGCCCAACCTCGTCGCCACGTTCAAGAACGACGACGGCATGAAGTCGTACGACGCGAAGTCCTACGACTTCCGCACCGTCACCCTCCCCACCGCGAACAAGGTCACGGGCGACCGTGCCATCCGGCAGGCACTCGATGCCGCCGTGGACCGCGAGGCCATGGTCGACAAGGTCCTCGACGGTGCGGGCCGCCCGGCGTACGGGCCGCTGCCGGTCGACGACCCCTGGTTCGCCAAGGGCATCGAGCGCACTCAGGATCTCGACAAGGCCAAGCGGATCCTCGACGAAGCGGGCTGGAAGCCCGGCACGGACGGCATCCGCGCCAAGGACGGCCGACGGGCCGCGTTCACCCTCTTCTATCCTTCCGGCGACAAGGTCCGCCAGGACCACGCCCTCGCCTACGCTTCCGACGCCAAGAAGGCCGGCATCGACGTGACGGTGGAGAGCGCCACCTGGGAGGTCATCGAGCCGCGGATGAAGAACGACGCGGTCCTCGCAGGCTTCGGCAGCACCGGCGACCCCGACTTCGGTCTCTACACGCTGCTGCACTCCTCGCTCGCCGGCGACGGCTTCAACAACATGGGCCGGTACGACAACGCGGCCGTGGACGAGGCGCTGGACACCGGCCGCCGCAGCCAGGACCCGCAAAAGCGCGAGGCCACTTACGCCGCGCTCCAGCGCGAACTCGTGAAGGACCCCGGCTACACGTTTCTGACCCACATCGACCACCTCTACGTGCTCGCGGACCGCTGGGAGGGCCCGAGCACGCAACTCGAGCCGCACGAGCACGGATTCGCCAGCGGCCCGTGGTGGAACATCGAGGACTGGCAGCCCAAGAAGTGACCAGAACCTCCCTGCCCTGGGGAGCGATGGCACGCCTGGCGGGGCGGCGGATGCTGTTCGCCCTCCCCGTCCTCCTCGTCGTCACCTTCGGTGTCTTCGCCATCGCAGCCGCCTCCCCCTTCGATCCCGTCAAGGCGTACGCCGGCACCGCCGCGCTCGGCGCCGACCAGGAGACCCTGGACCGGCTGCGGGACAACCTCGGCGTGGACCAGCCCCTCACCGCCCGCTGGTGGCACTGGTTGACCTCCGCCCTCGGCGGAGACCTCGGCCAGTCCAGCGTGATGCGGCAGCCCGTGGCGCAGGTGATCGGGGAACGCCTCGTGTGGTCCTCCCTGTTGTGCGCGATCGCCTTCGTGCTTGCCGTGCTGACCGGCACCCTGCTGGGTGTGCTGGCCGCCGGCCGCCCCGGATCGATGCTCGACCGGACGGTCACCTCACTCGCCTACGCCCTGGAGGCGGCACCGGTCTTCTGGATCGCGCTGCTGGCCATCTGGCTGTTTGCCCTGCAGTGGGACGTCCTCCCGGCGGGCGGGCTGACGGACACGGCCAGCGAGCAGGTCACCTTGGACCAGGTGGCGAGTCATCTGGTCCTGCCCGCCGGAGTACTCGCCCTCTCCCAACTCCCCTGGTTCACCCTCTACGTACGCCAGGGGGTCGGCGACGCCCTGGCGGAGGACCCCGTACGCGGCGCCCGCGCGAGGGGCGTGAGCGAGAGGACCGTCCTGCTCGGGCACGCCCTGCGCTCCGGCCTGCTGCCGGTGCTCACTCTGATCGGCTCCCGCGTCCCCGAACTCATCACCGGCGCCCTGCTGGTGGAGAGCGTCTTCAGCTGGCCGGGCATCGCGGCGGCCACCGTCGAGGCGGCCACAGCCGTCGACTTCCCGCTGCTCGCCGCCCTCACCACGCTGGCCACCGCCGCCGTCCTCATCGGCAACCTGCTCGCCGACCTCCTCTACGGACTGTTCGACCCGAGGGTGAAGCTCAGTGAAATGTGACTCCCATGGCTGAGGCCACGGTGGGGACCGAGAAGCGGTCCCAGGCCGCATGGCGCTCGGTCGGCCCGAACCGCCGCTCGACGCGTACCCTGCGGCTGCGCACCTCGGCCGTGCTGGTGACCGCGACCGTCCTCGCCGTCCTGCTCGTACCACCGCTGGTCCAACTCGACCAGCAGGCCGTCGATCTGTCCGCCAAGCTGCTGCCACCGAGCTGGGCGCATCCCTTCGGCACCGACGACGTCGGCCGGGACCTGCTCCTGCGCTGCGTCTACGGCCTCAGGGTCTCACTGCTCGTCGGTGTGGCCGCGGCCCTCACGGCGACCGTGATCGGCACCGCCGTCGGGGCCACCGCCGGGGCCCTGGGCGGCTGGGCCGACCGCGGCATCATGCGCGTGGTCGACACCGTCTCGTCCGTACCCCACCTGCTGCTCGGCATCTTCATCGTCGCCATGTTCCGGCCCGGGGTGTGGCCGGTGGTGGTCTCTGTCGCGCTCACCCACTGGCTGTCGACCGCCCGGATCGTCCGGGCCGAGGTCCTGTCCCTGCGCTCGCGCCCGTACATCGACGCCGCCGTCTCCGGGGGCGCGTCCCGGTGGCGGGTGGCGGTACGGCACCTGTTGCCCGCGGTCCTGCCCCAGGCCGCGCTCGCCGCCGTACTGATGGTGCCGCACGCCATGTGGCACGAATCGGCCTTGTCCTTCCTCGGGCTCGGGCTGCCCACCCACACCGCCAGCCTCGGCACCCTCGTCCAGACCGCACGGGGCTCACTGCTCGCCGGACAGTGGTGGCCGACCCTCTTCCCCGGCCTCTTCATCATCGTCCCCACCCTCGCCATCGCCGGCCTCGCCGGAGCCTGGCGCGAGCGGATCAACCCCCGCCGCCGATCGGAGCTGACGCTGTGACCGAACGACCGCCTCAGCAACCGGTCGACCGGCCTCCCCTGTTGTCGGTACGCGGCCTGTCGGTGCGCTTCCTCATGCCCGGCGGACGCCGCATCGCCGCCGTCACCGACGCGCACTTCGACGTGGCGGCCGGCGAGTGCCTGGCCCTGATCGGCGAGAGCGGCTGCGGCAAGTCCGTCCTCGCCTCCGCCCTCCTCGGCCTGCTCCCCGCCAACGCCCAGACCGCGGGCGAGGCCCGTCTCGGCGAGCTCGAGCTGCTCTCCGCCGACGAACGGACCCTCGCCCGCACCGTACGGGGCCGCCGGATCGGCCTCATACCGCAGAGCCCCGCCGCACATCTCACCCCCGTCCGCACCATCCGCTCCCAGCTGGAGGAGACGGTCGCCGCACTGACCGGTGTACGGGGCCGCACGGCCGTGCGTGCCGCTGCCGAAGCGGCCGCCGAACGCACGGCGTTCCCCTCGGACCACCTGGACCGCCATCCCCACGAGCTCTCCGGCGGCCTCGCCCAGCGCGCCGCGACCGCCCTGGCCCTGGTCGGCAACGCGCCTCTCCTGCTGGCCGACGAACCGACCACCGGCCTCGACCGCAACCTCGTGGAGCACACAGTCGACGAACTGCGGCGCCACATCGACGACGCCGACCGTGCCTTGCTGATGATCACCCACGACCTGTCCGCCGCCGAGCGCATCGCCGACCGCGTCGCCGTCATGTACGCCGGCCGCATCGTCGAACTCTCCGACGCGGCAGCCTTCTTCGGCAGCCCCGGCCCGCGCCACCCCTACAGCCGAGGACTCCTCCAAGCCCTCCCCGACCGCGCCTTCACCCCCATCGCCGGCATGCCACCAGAACTCGGCGACCTCCCCGACGGCTGCGCCTTCGCGCCGCGCTGCGACCGGGCCACCGACACCTGCGCCGGCTCGCCCCGTATGACCGAGACGGTCTCCTGCCACCACCCGCACATCCCGGAGGACGCCCGTGCTTGAACTGCACGCCATCACCGCCGGATACGACAGACACGCACCCGTCGTACGGGACGCCTCCCTGACCATCGCCCCCGGCGAAGCCGTCGGCCTGCTCGGCCCCAGCGGCTGCGGCAAATCCACCCTCGCCCGCGTCGCCGCCCTCCTGCACCGCCCCGACTCCGGAACCGTCGTCCTCGACGGCACATCTGTACGCCGTTGGCGCCACCGCGCGCCGCGCGAACTGCGGACCGCCTTCGGCGTCGTCTTCCAGCAACCGCGCCTCTCCTCAGACCCGCGGCTACGGCTGACCGACCTGATCGCTGAACCGCTGCTTGCCACCGGCCGACGTCAGGAATCGGCCGAACGCGTGGCAGAACTGGCCACAACCGTCGGCCTGACCTCCGACCTGCTGGCCAGACGCCCCCACGAGGTCAGCGACGGCCAACTCCAGCGCGCCTGCCTCGCCCGTGCCTTGGCGCTGCGCCCGCGCTGGCTGATCTGCGACGAGATGACCGCCATGCTCGACGCCTCCACCACCGCCGCTCTCGTCGCGGTCGTCGAGGACTACCGCCACACCACCGGTGCTGGGCTGCTCGCCATCGGCCACGACCGCACCCTCCTGCAGCGCTGGTGCGACCGCACGGTCCACTGGGACACGCTCCGCAGCAGACCGTGCCTCACCTGACAGGCGCGCATCCGGGAACGGCAAGGCCCGCACAGCAGTAGTGGGGCACATGAGTTCGCCGCCGCGATGGTCAGAGGGGTGCGACCTGCTCGGGCCGCACTCCTGGCGCGCCCTCACCCTGCGGCAGCCGGCTGGGACCTGACGCGGTTGCGAGCGCGCTGCGCTGCGGTGCCGGGAGGTGTTCGAGGCGCCTGAGAAGTGGCCGATCTCAGTGCAGTGTGGCGACGGCCGTGCGGTAGAGGACCTCCTCGGTGCGGTCCCACGACCAGCCGTTCTCGACCACCAGCGTGCGCCAGCCGGTGGGGCCGAACCAGAACCACAGCAAGTCTGCTGTCTCCTCCACCGAGTAGACGGGCGGTGGGGTCAATGTGTGCAGGTGGCGGGCTGCGGCGTGCAGTGCGTCCCGGTACGCCGCGGTGGAGCGTTCCCAGAGAGCCTCGCCCTTCTCATGGGCGGGCAGCGCCTTGCGGATCGCCTCGTGCACGGCGAACTGGCCTTCGTTGCCCCTGCGTGTGCCACGAGCGAGTGCTTTCAGGACCGCCTCCGGGGTCCGCGGGGCGAGCAGCTCCTTCATGGCCTGCTCGTAACCGGAGGCGTTCACGCCCTGGTCGACGATCCGGTCCAGAATGTCACCCTTGCTCCCCACGCTCGCGAAGACGGTCTTCGAGGAGACGCCGGCCGCCGAAGCGATGTCCGCGACGGTCACCCGCCCGTATCCGCGGTCGGCGAACAGTTCGGTGGCCCGCTGAAGGATCAGTGCGCGCGTCCGCGCGGCTGCCTGCTCGCGCAACGGAGAGGCGTAGGGGCGCTGAGAGGACATGAGGCCATCCTAACCAGCGCGAGCTCACAGCTGCTCTAATCATTAGGTACTGTGTGAAGCCAATTCTCGCTCGACGATCACCCTCGGCGCGGCTGCGGCCCCATGCCCATCGGCCGAGCCGACCTCGAAGAGCGGATCCCACCGTCGCGAGAGGCATGAACGCAATGGGAACGGACGCCACGGAGCTGGCCCATGGACTCTTCCGGATCCTCGAGACGGGTGATCCGGCACTGGCTGTCGATGTGGTCGGCGAGGACTTCCACAACCGCGAAGCGGTCGTATCACCCCCGGCCTGTTCGCTCCCCGGGCCGACAGCGGTTCTCGCCTCGAGTGCATGGTTGCGGTTCGCCTTCACCGACTTGCGCCTCCCCGTGATCGGTGTCGTCGGCAACGATGACCAGGTCTGGGTCCGGCTGCGCATGCAGGGCCGCCACACCGGCCCGTTCGTCCGCTTCCGCGACGGCGCCCTCGACCAGGCCATACCCCCCACGGGGCGCGAAATCGACATCGAACAGATCCATGTGCTCGACATCCGTGACGGCAAGGTGGTCGGACACGAAGCGGTGCGCGACGACCTCACGATGCTGGGCCGGCTCGGCGTCTTTCCTCCCGCCCCCGCTACCGCGCTGAGCATGCTCGCCTGGCGGGTGACCGGACGGGCCGCTCGTGCGGCCGCCCACGTCACGGCAGAGGCGGCCGAAGCGGCTGCCCTGCTGCGGGACAATCGGAGCTGAGCCGTCGAGGCGAGGATCTGACGGATCGGCACGCCGTCCGGCGGGCGGGCCTTGCCAGGGTGAGCCGCTGCGGCCGGCGCGCCGAAGCGCACACCGCAGCCGAGTCGGCGTGGAGGTCACCAAGTGACGGACATAACGGGACACTCAACGCATCAGCGCTACAGGCGAGTTACCGCGCAGGCACGGAGCGAGTTGGCACTTTCGCCTCACAGGGACTCGTGTGACACTGGCGTCCCGTCCGCTGTGCGGACCCCTCCGCACCGTCCCCCACGAGAAGTGCGCCGTGCGTTCTCTTCCTCTGCCGCTCGCTCTCACCGCGCGCCTGACTCCGGTCGCCGTGCTCGCCTGTGCGGGCTGGGCCCTCAGTTCGGGCCCGGACTCGTCGGCGCCGGCCGCCCAGGACCGGGCGACCGGCAAGACCGGGACCCAGTCCGCCTCCGCGCCGTCCACGACCGCCGCGCCGAAGACGTACACCTCCGCCCCGGCGCCCTGCACCAGCCTGGCCAAGAAGACGATCACGTCGCTGGTGCCGGATGCCAAGGCGGCCGGGAAGGAGATCGCCTCGACGGACAAGTCGGTCCGCCGCACCTGCTCGTGGAACGCGCTCAGTGGCTACGACTACCGCTGGCTCGACGTCTCCTTCGAGATCAGCGGCTCCGACGACGACGCGGCGAAGAAGTACAAGGAGCGGGTCAAGGAGAAGAGCGGCGGCGGCGAGGTGCCCGGCCTCGGCGACGCGGCCTACTCCGTCGTGAACCTCACCACCGAGGACGACCAGAAGACGCGCGAGGGTGTGGTGCTGGTGCGCGCCGCCAACGCGCTGCTGGTCATCACGTACAACGGCTCCGACTTCGAGTCGAAGGAGGCGCCCAGCACGGACGAGATCAACAAGGGCGCCATCAAGGCCGCCAAAGAGGCGGTGGCGGCCCTGGAGGACGGCCGGTAGAGCCGGCCGCCCTCCGAGAGGCGAGGCCTCAGGAAGCGGTCCGCTCCCGTGGCAGCATCAGCGCGACGTACAACAGCAGCGAGGCGGCCAGCCCCACCGCCCAGCCGTAGTCGGCGAGCGGCTTGAGGAACGGGATCAGCCCGTCGGCCGGGAACGGACCCGACTTCGTGCCGTCCGCGCCCACGGTCGAGTACGAGCCGCCGACGGCCAGGACACCGCCGACCACGAAGGCCACGATGGCCCGCCAGTTCCAGCCGGCGGAGTACCAGTAGCGCCCACCGGGCGTGTACAGGTCCGCCAGGTGCAGGACCGTACGGCGGACGATCCAGTAGTCGGCGATGAGGATGCCCGCGACCGTGCCGAGCAGACCGCCGACCACACCGAGCCAGGTGAAGATGTAGAACTCGGGCGTGGAGATCAGCTTCCACGGGAAGATCAGGATGCCGACGACGCCCGTGATGAGCGCGCCCGTACGGAAGTTGATGAACTTCGGCGCGAGGTTGGCCAGGTCGTACGCGGGCGAGACCACGTTCGCCGCGATGTTCACGGAAATGGTGGCGACCAGCACCGTGATGAGCGCGAAGAGCAGACCGAAGACGTTGTCCGCCTTGGCCGCGAGGGTGACCGGGTCCCAGATCGCCTCGCCGTAGACGACCTCGGAGCCGGAGGTGACCAGTACGGCGAGGATCGCGAAGAGGGTCATCGTGGTGGGCAGGCCCAGGGACTGGCCCCAGGTCTGGGCGCGCTGGCTGGCGCCGAAGCGGGTGAAGTCGGGGATGTTGAGGGACAGGGTGGCCCAGAAGCCGATCATGCCCATCAGGGACGGGAAGAAGACCGGCCAGAAGTCCGCGCCCCAGCCGAGCTTGGAGGGCTGCGACAGCAACTCGCCGAATCCGTCGGCCTGGACGGCGATCCAGATCAGCAGCACGAAGGCGCCGACGATGACGAAGGGCGCGGCCCAGTTCTCGAAGTGGCGCAGGAAGTCCATACCGCGGTGGATGATGGCGATCTGCACGGCCCAGAAGAGGAGGAAACAGAGCCACAGCGGCCATGGGTTGCCGGCGATCTGCCCGGCCTTCTCCCACTCACCGCCGGTGAGCTTGGAGCCCAGTGCGAAGATGCCGCTGCCGCCGATCCAGGTCTGGATACCGAACCAGCCGCAGGCCACGGCCGCACGGATCAGCGCCGGTATGTTGGCGCCGCGCAGCCCGAAGGAGGCCCGGGCGAGGACCGGGAACGGAATGCCGTACTTGGGGCCGGCGTGGCCCGTGGCCAGCATCGGCAGCAGCACGATGACGTTGGCGAGAGCGATGGTGAAGACCGCCTGCTTCCAGTCCATGCCGAGTGCGACCAGGCCGGAGGCCAGGGTCCAGCTGGGGATGCAGTGGGCCATGGAGATCCACAGCGCCGCGAAGTTGTACGTCGTCCACGTGCGCTCGGCGACCGGGACGGGACGCAGGTCCTCGTTGGCGAAGGGGCTGTTGGCGGGGTAGGCCTCGGGGGCGAGCTCTGTCCGGCCGTCGGCGTCGACGGTCTGGGCGGCGGGCGACCCCGTGGGGACTGTTTCGGTCATGGGCAGGCCAATCGACAAAGGGGGACAGGAGAGGCCGTGCGGGGCGGGCCTTGGGCCCCTCCCCGGGGAGGTGGGGAGGGGAGACAAGGTGGGGGTGGGTCGGGTCCGGGCGATCAGGCGGCGTTGACCGCGGGGATGATCCGCGCGCCGTACGCGTCGATCACCGTTTCCTGCGCGTCGTGCATGTCGTACACCGCGAACTGGTCGACGCCCAGTTCGCGCAGGGCGTTCAGCTTCTCGATGTGCTTCTCGACCGGTCCGATGATGCAGAACCGGTCGACGATCTCGTCCGGCACGAACCGGGTGTCCGGGTTGCCGCTGCGCCCGTGGTGCGAGTAGTCGTAACCCTCGCGGGCCTTGATGTAGTCGGTGAGTTCGTCCGGTACGGCGGCGGAATGCTCGCCGTACTTGGCGACCAGGTCGGCGACATGGTTGCCGACCATCCCGCCGAACCAGCGGCACTGCTCACGCGCGTGGGCGAGCGCCTCGGGCGAGTCGTCCTCGGTGACGTAGGCGGGCGCGGCGACGCAGATCGTCACCTCGGACGGATCGCGTCCGGCGGCGACGGCCGCGTCCTTGACCGCCTTGACCATGTACTCGGTGAGATAGAGGTCGGCGAGCTGCAGGATGAACCCGTCGGCCTCCTCGCCGGTCAGCTTCAGGGCCTTGGGGCCGTACGCGGCCATCCAGACGGGGAGCTGGGCGCCGGGTTCGATCCACGGGAACCGGATCACCGTGCCGCCGAGGTCGGCGTCTCCGCCGCTGCCCAGCGCGCGGATCACCTTCATCGCCTCGCTGATCCGGGCCAGGGTGTTGGGCTTGCGGCCGGCCACGCGCATGGCGGAGTCGCCGCGGCCGATGCCGCAGACGGTGCGGTTGCCGAACATGTCGTTGAGGGTGGCGAAGGTGGAGGCGGTGACCTCCCAGGTGCGGGTGCCCGGGTTGGTGACCATGGGCCCGACCTTCAACGTGCTGGTGTTGGCCAGGATCTGACTGTAGATCACGAACGGTTCCTGCCAGAGCACGGCGGAGTCGAAGGTCCAGCCGTGCGTGAAGCCGTTGCGTTCGGCGCGCTTCATCAGGGAGACGACCCGTGAGGCGGGCGGGTCGGTCTGCAGGACGAGTCCAAAATCCATGGCGTCCATCGCCCCCTTCCTAGTTGAGGTACTGACAGGTGGAGCGGGGGATGTGGACGCCGTGCCCGGCGTGCCCGGTGTACTCCCGCTCGGTGATGACGGGTTCGCCGCGCGAGAGGACGGTCTCGACACGGCCGGTGACGCGTTTGCCCTCGTACGCCGAGTAGTCGACGTTCATGTGGTGCGTGTCGGCCGACATGACCTGCTCGGCGTGCGGGTCGTAGATGACGACGTCGGCGTCGGCGCCCGGGGCGATGGTGCCCTTCTTCGGGTACATGCCGAACATCCGGGCCGGTGTGGCGCAGGCGATCTCGATCCAGCGGCGGCGCGAGATGTGCCCGTCGACGACGGCCTGGTGGAGCAGGTCCATACGGTTCTCCACGCCCGGCAGCCCGTTGGGGATCTTGGAGAAGTCGCCGCGGCCCAGCTCCTTCTGGCCGGTGAAGCAGAAGGGGCAGTGGTCGGTGGAGACGACCTGGAGGTCGTTGGTCCTGAGCCCCTTCCACAACTGCGCCTGGTGTTCGCGCGGCCGCAAAGGAGTGCTGCACACGTACTTCGCGCCCTCGAAGTCGGGTTCTGCGAGGTTGTCGGTCGACAGGAACAGATACTGCGGGCAGGTCTCACCGAAGACGTTGAGCCCCTCGTCGCGTGCCCTGGCCAGCTCGGCGACTGCCTCCGTCGCCGAGACGTGCACGACGTACAGGGGCGCCCCGGCGACCTGTGCGAGCCGGATGGCGCGATGGGTGGCCTCGGCCTCCAGCAACGCCTTCCGCACTTCTCCGTGGTAGCGGGGATCCGTCTCCCCGCGGGCCAGTGCCTGCTCGACCAGGACATCGATCGCGATGCCGTTCTCCGCGTGCATCATGATCAGCCCGCCGTTCTCGGCGGAGCGCTGCATGGCACGCAGAATCTGGCCGTCGTCGCTGTAGAAGACGCCCGGATACGCCATGAACTGCTTGAAGGAGGTCACTCCCTCCTCCACGAGCAGGTCCATCTCCTTGAGCGTCTCCTGGTTCACATCGGAGACGATCATGTGGAAGCCGTAGTCGATGGCACAGTTGCCCTCGGCCTTGGCGTGCCAGGCATCCAGGCCCTCGCGCAGGGTGTGGCCGACGCTCTGCACGGCGAAGTCGACGATCGTGGTCGTGCCGCCCCAGGCGGCGGCCCGGGTGCCGGTCTCGAAGGTGTCGGAGGCGGAGGTACCGCCGAACGGCAGCTCCATGTGGGTGTGGGCATCGACGCCGCCCGGGATGACGTACTTCCCGGCGGCGTCGATGACCCGCTCGGCCGTCCAGGCCTCGGCGGCCGGGGTGCCGGAGGCGGCGAGGGCGGCGATACGGCCGTCCTCGATCAGGACGTCGGCGTGGATCTCGTCGGACGCGGTGACAACTAGGCCGCCGCGGATCACTGTACGGCTCATCGGTCGCTCCTCGCGGTGTGAATCTGCCGGTCGTGTGTGGCTGGTCGCGCAGTTCCCCGCACCCCTAGGGCGCTGCCCCTCAGGGCGCCGTCAGTGGCGAGTACGCCCCCGGCGCCCTGTCCCTGTAGAACTGCCAGCGGTCCCTGACCTCTCGCAGCTTCGCCATGTCCAGGTCCCTCACGATCAGTTCGGTCTCCTTGTCGCTCGCGACCTCGCCGACGAACTGTGCCTCCGGGTCGACGAAGTACGACGTCCCGTAGAAGTCGTTGTCGCCGTACTCCTCGACCCCGACCCGGTTGATCGCGCCGACGAAGTACTCGTTGGCGACGGCGGCCGCCGGCTGTTCCAGCTGCCACAGGTAGCCGGAGAGTCCGCGCGAGGTGGCCGACGGGTTGAAGACGATCTCGGCGCCCGCGAGGCCGAGCGCGCGCCAGCCCTCCGGGAAGTGACGGTCGTAGCAGATGTAGACGCCGATCTTTCCGACCGCGGTGTCGAAAACCGGCCAGCCGCTGTTCCCGGGCCGGAAGTAGAACTTCTCCCAGAAACCCTTCACCTGCGGAATGTGGGTCTTGCGGTACTTGCCGAGGTACGAGCCGTCCGCGTCGATCACGGCCGCGGTGTTGTAGAGGACGCCGGGCTGCTCCTCCTCGTACATCGGCAGGACGAGAACGATGCCCAGTTCCCGGGCCAGCGCCTGGAAGCGCCGGACGATGGGGCCCTCGGGGATCTGCTCGGCGTACTCGTAGAAGGCCGGGTCCTGGACCTGACAGAAGTACGGCCCGTAGAACAGCTCCTGGAAGCACAGGACCTGAGCACCCTGCGCGGCGGCGTCGCGCACGGCCTGCTCGTGCACCTGGATCATCGACTCCTTGTCGCCGGTCCAGGCGGTCTGGAAGACGGCGGCGCGGATCACTCTGCTCATCGGGACCTCCGGTAGCTCGGTGTGCGGTGAGCCTAGGAAGTCGGGTGGTCCTCTTTGAGTTGCATCGTGTCACGTCTGCGGGCACCCGGCGTGCCACGGTGTCATCCCGAGGTGAGCCCATGTTTCACCGCCGTTTTCCCAGGTCGTACCGTGTTTCCCCGCTGTTTCGCAGTGCTGTGTCCACCCCTGTTGCGCATCGCCCGGTCACCCCTGTTGCGCGTCGTGCGCGAGGAGCGCGATGTGCACCGAGGCCGCCTGCTCGAAGTCGTCCAGGTCGACGCGCAGCCGGGCCTGTATCGCCTCCAGGCGGCGGTAGAGCGCCGGCCGGGAGACGTGGTGGAGCTGGGCGGTGCGGGACTTGTTGCGGCCGGTGGCGAGATACGTCCGCAGCACCGCCAGCAGATCCTCCTCGCCGCCGCACAGCAGCCCGTCCAGCTCCCGTTCCGCGAAGGACTGCACATGCGGATCGTCCCGCAGCAGCCGGATCAGTCCCCGCAGATGTACGTCCCTCAGGCGTACGACGGCCGGGAGGTCGAGGGCGGCGGAGGAGTCGGCCACGGCGTCGGCGACATGCCGCGCCTCGCGCAGGCCCGCGGGCACGTCGTCCCAGGCGGTGCGGGCATCGGCTGCGGCCACTGTGGTCGAGGCCGCCCCGGACTCCGAGCGCAGCCGGGCCGCGAAGTGCGCCGTGAGCGCCTCCGTGTCCTGGTCCCGGGCGAGGCTCAGCAGCACGGCGGTGGCTCCGTCGGCGAGCTCGGCGACGAGCCCGGCCATCCCCAGCAGGCGCAGCACCCGGTCCAGCTGGGCGGCGTCGCCGTCGCGTACGACGAGGGGCACGAAGGTGCGCCGGTTGACCGGCAGTCCGGCGGCACGCGCGCGTGGCAGCAGCTGCCGGGCCGGTACGACCCCGCTGACCAGGTCGGTCAGCAGGCTCTGCGCGGACTGCTCCTCCCAGGAGCCGCCCGCGTTGCCGCCGAGCATGCGGTGCAGGACGAGGGCCTCGGCGGCGCGGTCGGCGAGCAGCCGCCCGGTCGCGGTGTCGCCGCGGTAGCCGCACAGCACGATCCGGCCCCAGCGTTCCCCGCGTCCGCCCAGCTCGGCGCGGATCCATCCGTCGCCCTCGCGGCCGCCGGCCTGCCGGGAGATCCGCTCCCAGTCGCGCAGCACGTCGTCCACCGCCGACCGCTCCCCCGCCGTGGCCAGGACGCGGTGGGCGAGGTTGGTGACGACGACCGGGCAGGCGCTGTGCTGGGCGACCTCGTCGAGCAGCCGTTGCAGCGGGGCTCCTGCGGTGATCAGTCCGGTGAGCGCGGTCCGTACCGCCTCCGACAGGCTGACGGCGGCGAACTTCCGCCGGACCAGCCGGGACTGGACCTCCTCGGTCAGCTCGGCGAAGGGGAAGGGCCGGTGCAGCACCACCATCGGCAGCCCGCAGCGCTCGGCCGCGCGCCGCATGACGTCCGGCGGTGCCGGGAAGGCACGGCCGAGTCCGAGGACGACGGCTGCGGCCTCCGCGCGGTGCAGTGAGTGGATGTACTCGGCCTGCTTGGTGACGTCGCCGGCGAGCAGCACCCCGGTGGTGAGCACCATCTCCCCGCCGCTGAGCATGACCCCGACGTCCGCGGCCTCGGCGACATGCACCCAGCGCACGGGCCGGTCGAGCTGCCCGGCGCCGGCCACCACCTCGGGCTCCCCTGCGAGCACCCGTTCCAGGGCGAGGACCTGGCGGACCGACAGGGCCGACTCCAGCGAGCCGATGGACCCCGAGGTGGTGGTGGACATGGCGGTGTTCCCTTGTTCGGCCTGGTGCTAGCTGATGCTCCTCAGAGCGCGTTCGAGGATCGCGGCGCCCTCCTCGGCCTCCGCGACGGTCAGGGACAGCGGCGGGGCGATACGCAGGGCGCTGGTGTTGTGACCGCCGCCCTTGCCGATGAGCAGCCCGGACGCGCGGGCCGCCTCCAGCACGGCGGACGCGGCCTGCGGGTCGGCCTCGTCCGTCCCGGGCCGCACGATCTCGATGCCGATCATCAGTCCGCGCCCGCGTACCTCCCGGACGGCCGGTACCTGCGCGGCGACCGCCCGCAGCCGTTCGATGAGCAGCCCGCCGACCCGCCGGGCGTTGCCCTGGAGGTCGTGTTCCAGCAGGTACATGAGGTTGGCGAGGCCGGCCGCCATGGTGATCTGGGTGCCGCCGAAGGTCGAGATGCTGTTGGCGTCCAGGCAGTTCATGATCTCGGCGCGGGCGACGACCCCGCCGATGGACATGCCGTTGCCGATGCCCTTGGCGAAGGTGACCATGTCCGGCGGGCCACTGCGGTCGTGTGCCTGCCAGCCCCAGAAGTGCTCGCCGGTGCGGCCCCAGCCGGTCTGCACCTCGTCGGCGATCCAGAGGATGCCGCGCTCGTTCAGGACCTCGCGGAAGGCCGCGTACAGACCGTCCGGCGGTGAGGTGAAGCCGCCGACGCCCTGGATGGGCTCGGCGATCAGGGCGGCGGGCGGGCGGGTGTGCCCGAGCAGGTCCTTCAGGTCCTCGACGCAGGCCGCGATGAACTCGGCGTCGCTGAGCGAGGCGTACGGGCCGCGCGTGCGGATGCCGCCGTGGACGTACAGCGTCTGCAGCGGGGACAGCGAGGTCGGCGACCAGCCGCGGTTGCCGGTGATGCCGACGGCGCTGAAGGAGCGGCCGTGGTAACTGTTGCGCATGGCGAGGACGGTGTTGCTGCGGCGACAGGTGGTGGCCAGCAGCAGGGCGGTGTCGTTGGCCTCCGTGCCGGAGGTGGTGAAGAAGACACGGGCATCCGGGATGCCGCTCAACTGGGCGATGCGCTCGGCGAGTTCGACCATCGGCCGGTTGAGGTAGAGCGTGGAGGAGTGGATGATGCGCCCGGCCTGCTCGTTCACCGCCTTGGTGACCTCGGGCAGGGCGTGCGCGGTCATGGTGGTGAGGATGCCGCCGAAGAAGTCGAGATACTTGTTTCCGGCGGCGTCCCAGACGTGCCGGCCCTCGCCGTGGGTGATCTCGATCGGGTCGTCGTAGTAGAGGGCGAGCCAGTCGGGCAGCACGGCCCGGTGGCGGCCCAGCAGGTCCTTGGTCACGGCTGTACCAGCCCTTCGTAGGCGTCGGGGCGGCGGTCGCGGTAGAAGGCCCACTGCTGCCGCACCTCTTCGATGACGTCGAAGTCGAGGTCACGGACGAGGAGTTCCTCGCTCTTGTCGCCGGCGACCTCCCCCACGAACTGCCCTCGCGGGTCGACGAAGTAGCTCGTGCCGTAGAAGTCGTTGTCGCCGTACTCCTCGACACCGACCCGGTTGATGGCGGCGATGAAGTACTCGTTGGCGACGGCGGCGGCAGGCTGCTCCAGCCGCCACAGGTAGGCCGACAGACCGCGGTGCGTGGCGGACGGGTTGTACACCAACTGGGCGCCGTTTAGCCCGAGTTGCCGCCAGCCCTCCGGGAAGTGGCGGTCGTAGCAGATGTAGACGCCGACCTTGCCGACAGCGGTGTCGAAGACGGGCCAGCCGAGGTTTCCGGGCTTGAAGTAGTACTTCTCCCAGAAACCCTTCACCTGCGGGATGTGGTGCTTGCGGTACTTGCCGAGGTACGAGCCGTCCGCGTCGATCACCGCCGCGGTGTTGTAGTAGAAACCGGACTGCTCGACCTCGAAGACCGGCACGACGATCACCATGCCGGTCTCGCGCGCGAGTTCCTGCATACGACGCACGGTCGGCCCGTCGGGCACCGGCTCGGCCCACCGGTAGTGCTCCGGCTCCTGGACCTGACAGAAGTAGGGGCTGTTGAAGACTTCCTGGAACCCGATGATCTTGGCGCCCTGCCGGGCTGCCTCGCGGGCGTGCTCCTCGTGTTTCGCCACCATGGACTCGGTGTCGCCGGTCCAGGCGGCCTGGACCAGAGCGGCACGGACGACGTTCGCCATGAGCTGCTCCTTCGACGGGACGTCAGCGCCTCTACGCCCGTAGACGCAGGCCGTAGAGGCACGAACGTATGCCTCGGTGAAGGCCTTGCCAAGACCATCGTCGTCAACCCCGCGGAGTCGGTCGCGTTTCGCACTCCTGTGGGTGATCGACAGGGTTCTCAGGAGGTGAGCCCGGCCACCCGGAGGGCGTGCACGAGATCCCAGTGCCGGTCGTCGGAGACGCCCTGCGCGGCCTCCAGCAGGAGCGGTACGAGGGTCTGCGGGTCCGGCTCGGCGCTGCGGGCCGCCTCCTCGGGGGTGCGGACGCGGACGTAGGCGTCGAGCAGCGCACGGACCTCGCGGCGGCGGCCCTCGATGGCCAGGGCGAGCACGGACCGGCCGATCTCGGCGGCGGGCCGGGCCACACCCTGCCGGAGCATCTGCTCCCCGTCGGCGGTCCGACCCGCCGCCGCCAGTGCGTCGGCGGCGGCGACGAGCCGGTCGGCGGGCAGTGAGGCGGCCTCCCACAGCAGCGTCGCCCAGTCGGCGCCGAGCCCGGCGCGCTCCATCTCGGCGGCGAGCAGCGGGAAGCGCGCGGCGGGCCAGTACGCGGCCTCGACCAGCAGGACGTGCGCCTCACCGCTGCGCCCCTCGCCGCGCAGCCGCACCAGCGTCTCGACGATCCCGGTGGTCTCCCGCCGCGCCGCCGCGTCCAGCGGTTCGGCCTGCGGCTGCAACCGCTCGGCCGGCTCGGCGGCGGCACCCGCGAAGCGGGCTCCGCGCGGGGTACGACCGGAAGCGGCGGCCGGCGCGGGTGCCTCCGGCGGTACGACGGAGGGAGTGGCCTCTTCCTCGGCCATGCCGGCGAAGCGCGCGCTGCCACGGCGGCGTTTGCGCTGCTTGGGGGGGGGGGGGGTCAGGCGGCGGGGGCGGCGGCGGGTGGTGGGGTCTGTCGAAGGGGTGGGCTGCGGGCTGGACGGAATGCGGGGCAGCGACGCCGGGGCGAAGCCGGTGGGCTGGGCAGACGGGCGGGGGCCGGGTGGCCGGAGACGGAGTGCGGGCCGGGTGGCCGGAGACGGAGTGCGGGCCGGGTGGCCGGAGACGGAGTGCGGGCCGGGTGGCCGGAGACGGAGTGCGGGGCCGGGTGGCCGGAGCGGAGTGCGGGACGGGTGGCCGGAGGCGGAGTGCGGGACGAGGCCGGCTGCGGCGGGTCGGGGTCTGGGAGCCGTACGGGTCGCTCCCGGCGTGCAGCACAGGGCCCTCCCCTGCGTTCCGCGGCCGGATCGCCTGCCCCCCGTGCACCTGACCGCCCACCGCCCGTCGCTCCAACTCCTCCATACGGGACCGGAGTTCGGCACACCGTGCGGTCGCGCGTTCATGGTCGTCGCGGGCCCAGGCGAGGTCCAGGCGGATGGCGTCGGCGTCCTGCCGGGTGGTGGCGGTATGGAGCAACCGCCCCAGTTCGGCGATCCGTTCGGCGGCGTAGCGCTGCTCGCGGAGCATGACGTCGAGCCGGTCCCCGAGGGCGTCCCGGCCGCCGAGCGTGGCGTCGTACGCGAGGAGTGCGGCGGCGTGCAAGGAGCGGGCCTGCTCCTTCTCCGGGCCGGCAACGCCGGGGCCGTACTCCGCGGCGAGGTCCTGCAGCAACGCCTCCACGACGTCCCATGGCGGCACTTCACGCCCGTCGAGGCAGGCCCGCATACCCTCGGGGTCGCGCTGCCAGAACACGGCACACCACCCGCCGCCCTGATCCAGGCGAGCCACCAGGCCGTCCAGATAGTTCACGAACTCCCGTATCTGACCGGGGAGTTGATCCACTGCCATCGCTCAACCCCCGCAAGACCGGAGCACTCCGGTTCCGTAGACAACACCAGCCGTGTTACAGGCTCGCTACGGGGAGTTTTCAGAGGGGACGCGGAAGCCTCAGATCATCCGGACCCCGCCAGTGACATCACGCCACTGCCGGTGCACACGCTCCGGCCAGTTCGTCCATCGACAGACCCAGGGCCCCGGCCAGCGCAGCCACCGTGAAGAAGGCCGGTGTCGGGGCACGGCCGGTCTCGATCTTGCGGAGCGTCTCCGCGGAGATGCCCGCGTGCGCCGCCACGTCCGCCATGCTGCGGCCGCCGCGGGCCTCACGCAGCAGCCGTCCGAGCCGCTCGCCGCGTTCGCGTTCTTCCGGGGTCAACGGGGTGCGTACCATGCCGTCATTCTAATACCGGTATAGTAATTGGCATGGTTGAGCTGAAGACGGACACATCGATCGACGCCATGCACGAGGCGGGCCGGATCGTCGGGCGGGCACTGACCGCCGTACGGGCGGCTGCGGACGTCGGCGTCTCTCTGCTGGAGCTGGACGAGGTGGCCCGCGAGGTGCTGCGCGAGGCCGGGGCGGCCTCCCCCTTCCTCGGTTACCGCCCTTCGTTCGCACCCACACCCTTTCCCGCCGTCATCTGCGCCTCGGTGAACGACGCGATCGTGCACGGCATCCCGACCCGCCACCGCCTGCGCGACGGCGACCTGGTCTCCATCGACTGCGGCGCCGAACTGAACGGCTGGGCCGGCGACTCGGCGATCAGCTTTGTCGTGGGCACGCCCCGCGCGGCCGACCTACGACTGATCGACACCGCCGAGAGGGCCCTGAACGCCGGCATCGAGGCGGCGGTCGTCGGCAACCGCATCGGCGACATCGCCCACGCCATCGGCTCGGTGTGCCGCGCGGCCGGCTACGGCATCCCGGACGGCTTCGGCGGCCACGGCATCGGCCGCCGCATGCACGAGGACCCCCCGGTCCCGAACGAGGGCCGCCCCGGCCGCGGCCTCCCCCTGCGCCACGGCATGGTCCTGGCCATCGAGCCGATGCTGATCGCCGGCGGCAAGGACGACTACCACGCGGCCCCCGACGGCTGGACCCTCCGCACCAACGACGGCTCCCGCGCGGCCCACGCGGAACACACGGTGGCGATCACGGAGACAGGCCCCCGCATCCTGACGGCAAGGAATTAACGCCCTCAGGGGTACGTCCCCCAGGGGCGCGGGGAACTGCGCGACAAACTCCCGCCAACCGCACCCGCCCGACAATCACCGCCCTCCCGGACCGCACGCGCCCGAACATGCCGCCCACCCCCGATCGTGCCAGGGTGTTAGAAGCGCCCCACGCATAGCCGCGCAGCGCAAGGGCACTCGTGCACCCCGGCATGTCGATCAGCGAAACGGAACTGAGATGACCAGCGGCTTCCCCGGCCCCGAGGCTTCGACTCAGACCCCTTCGGCGAGTTCCTGGCCCGCTTCTTCGGCGGCCCGCGCCCCGGCCCCCGCCAGATCAACATCGGCCAGCTGCTCAGCCAGCCGGCCAGGGAACTCGTACGCGGCGCCGCCCAGTACGCCGCCGAGCACGGCAGCCGTGATCTGGACACCCAGCACCTGCTGCGGGCCGCCCTCGCCACCGAACCGACCCGCAGCCTGCTCAGCCGGGCCGGCGCGGACCCCGACTCGCTGGCGACGGAGATCGACGAGCGGTCGGGCCCGGTCCAGCACCCGCAGGGCGAGGCTCCGCCGCCGACGTCGTTCTCCCTCACGCCGGCCGCCAAGCGGGCCCTGCTGGACGCGCACGACCTGGCCCGGGCGCGCGGCACCGGTTACATCGGCCCGGAGCACGTGCTCAGCGCCCTCGCCGCGAACCCCGACTCGGCCGCCGGGCACATCCTCAATGCGGCCCGTTTCGCCCCTCCGGCCTGCCGCCCGAAACCCCCGACGCCACCCAGCCACGCCCCGGCACCGACCAACGGCCGCGCGTCGACACGGGCACCCCACGCTCGACAAGTACGGCCGCGACCTCACCGACCTCGCCCGCCAGGGCCGTATCGACCCGGTGATCGGGCGGGAGGAGGAGATCGAGCAGACCGTCGAGGTGCTTTCCCGGCGCGGCAAGAACAACCCGGTGCTGATCGGCGACGCGGGCGTCGGCAAGACCGCGATCGTGGAGGGCCTGGCCCAGCGGATCGCCGACGGCGACGTGCCCGACGTGCTCAGTGGCCGCCGGGTCTTCGCGCTGGACCTGGCCGGTGTGGTCGCCGGCACCCGCTACCGGGGGACTTCGAGGAGCGGCTGAACAACATCGTCGGCGAGATCCGCACGCATTCGGACCAACTGATCGTCTTCATCGACGAGTTGCACACCGTCGTGGGCGCCGGAGCGGCGGCGAAGGCGGGTCCATGGACGCCGGCAACATCCTCAAGCCGGCCCTGGCCCGCGGCGAACTGCACATCGTCGGCGCGACCACGCTGGAGGAGTTCCGCCGGATCGAGAAGGACGCGGCGCTGGCCCGCCGCTTCCAGCCGATCATGGTGCCCGAGCCGACCACCGCGGACGCGATCGAGATCCTGCGCGGTCTGCGCGATCGTTACGAGGCCCACCACCAGGTCCGCTACAGCGACGAGGCGCTCGTCGCCGCCGTGGAGCTGTCCGACCGCTATCTCACCGACCGCCGGCTGCCGGACAAGGCGATCGACCTGATCGACCAGGCCGGTGCCCGGTACGGCTGCGCGCCCGGACGAAGGGCACGGACGTACGGACCATGGAGCGCGAGGTCGAGCAGCTGACCCGGGACAAGGACCAGGCGGTCGCCGACGAACAGTACGAGCAGGCGACGCAACTGCGCGACCGTATCGTCGAGTTGAAGCAGCGCATCGCGGAGGCCAGCGGCGAGGAGGAGGTCGACGAGGGCCAGCATCTGGAGGTCACCGCGGAAGCGATCGCGGAGGTCGTCTCACGGCAGACCGGCATCCCGGTGAGCAGCCTCACCGAGGAGGAGAAGGACCGGCTGCTCGCCTGGAGGAGCACCTGCACGAGCGGGTCGTCGCCAGGACGAGGCGGTGCGCGTCGTCTCCGACGCCGTGCTGCGCTCCCGGGCCGGACTCTCCAGCCCCGACCGGCCGATCGGCAGCTTCCTCTTCCTCGGCCCGACCGGCGTCGGCAAGACCGAACTGGCCCGGGCGCTGGCCGAAGCGTTGTTCGGCAGCGAGGAGCGCATGGTCCGCCTGGACATGAGCGAGTACCAGGAAAGGCACACCGTCAGCCGTCTGATCGGCGCCCCGCCCGGCTACGTCGGGCACGAGGAGGCCGGTCAGCTCACCGAGGTCGTCCGCCGGCACCCGTACTCGCTGCTTCTCCTGGACGAGGTGGAGAAGGCGCACCCGGACGTCTTCAACATCCTCCTGCAGGTCCTCGACGACGGCCGGCTGACCGACGCCCAGGGCCGCACCGTCGACTTCACCAACACGGTCATCGTGATGACCAGCAACCTCGGCTCCGAGGCGATCTCCCGGGCGGGGCCGGCATCGGCTTCGGAAAGGGCGACGCCGAGGCCGACGAGGAGGCGCGACAGGAGCAGATCCTGCGGCCGCCGCCAGCACTTCCGGCCCGAGTTCCTCAACCGCATCGACGAGATCGTCGTCTTCCGCCAGCTGACCCACGAGCAGTTGGAACGGATCACCAACCTGCTGCTGACAAGACCCGCCGCCTGCTGCGGCCCAGGGCGTCTCTCGGTCGACTTCACCGACGCGGCCGTCGACTGGCTCTCCGAGCGCGTACCAGCCCGAGTACGGCGCCCGCCCGCTGCGCCGCACGATCCAGAGGGAGGTTGACAACCAGCTCTCACGGATGCTTCTGGACGGCCGTGTCAGCGAGGGCGGCCGGGTGACCGTGGACATGGAGGACGGGCGGCTCGCCTTCCGTACGGAGGACTTGCCGCCCGCTCCCGAGCTGTGAACGCTACGACGCCGGCCGCACCACCATCGCCGAGCCGCCGCCCGCCGTACCTTCTCGGCGGCGGCCAGCCACTTGCCGTCCGGCAGCCGCTGCACAGCCGTGGTCGCGCCGATCTCGGGGTTGAGCCGGAAGCCGTGCCCGATGGACTCCAGCCGCGCCTTCAACGGGCTGTCGTACAGGCCCGGTTCGAGTTCGGTGGTGGTCTGGTTGCGCTGGCTTGCGCGCGGCGCGGCGATCGCGTCGACGAGCGGCAGCCCGCGGTCGAGGAAGCCGGTCAGGGTCTGCAGCACGGTGGTGATGATGGTCGCGCCGCCGGGCGAACCCAGCGCCACCACCGGCCTGTTGTGCCGGTCGAGCACGATCGTCGGCGAGATCGACGACCGCGGCCGCTTGCCCGGACCGGGCAGGTTCGGGTCATGCACGGCCGGGTCGGCCGGGGCGAAGGAGAAGTCGGTCAGCTCGTTGTTGAGGATGAACCCGCGGCCGGGGACCGTGATGCCGCTGCCGCCGGTCTGCTCGATGGTGAGGGTGTAGGCGACGACGTTGCCCCACTTGTCGGCCACCGTCAGATGGGTGGTGTTCTCGCCCTCGTACGTCGTCGGCGCCGCCTTTCCACCGGTGGCACAGGCCACCGGGTCGCGCGGGTCGCCGGGCGCGAGCGGGCTGGTGAGCACGGCATCGTCCTTGATCAGGCACGCGCGGGAGTCGGCATAGCGCTGGGAGAGCAGTTCCTGCGTCGGTACGTCCTCGAAGGCGGGGTCGCCGAGCCAGCGCCCGCGGTCGGCGAACGCGATCCGGCTCGCCTCGATGTGGCGGTGCAGGTACTGGATGTCGCTCGCCTTCGAAAGGTCGGTGCTCTCCAGGATGTTGAGGGCTTCGCCGACGTGGTGCCGCGGAGGAGGAGGGGGCGATGGAGTAGACGCCGAGGCCGCGGTACGTGGTCTTCGTGGGCGCCTGGAGCTTGGCGTCGTAGGCCGCCAGGTCCTTCTCGGCCAGTTCGCCGGGTCGGGCGTTCCAGCCCGAAGCCGGATCCACCGGCGGCTTGTTGACGGTGTCGACGATGTCGTCGCCGATGTCGCCGCGGTAGATCGCGCCGACGCCCTTCCTGCCCAGCTCCGCGTAGGTGCGGGCGAGGTCGGGGTTCTTGAAGGTGGAGCCGACGACGGGGAGTTCACCGTTCGGCAGGAACAGCTCGGCGGTATCGGGGAAGTAGCGGAACCGGGTCTCGTTGGCGGCGGTCTGCGCGCGGAAGGTGGCGTCGACGGTGAAGCCGTCGCGGGCCAGCCGCTCGGCGGGCGCGAGCAGGGCGGCGAGCCGCTTGCTGCCCACTTGTCGAGCGCCGTCCGCCAGGTGGCGGGCGTGCCCGGGGTGCCGACGCCGAGGCCGCTGCTGACGGCGTCGGCGAGGGCGAGCGGCTTGCCGTTCTCCAGGAAGAGGTCCGAGTCGGCGGTCAGCGGCGCGGTCTCGCGGCCGTCGATGGTCTGCACGCTGCGGGACCTGGCGTCGTAGTAGACGAAGTAGCCGCCTCCGCCGATGCCGGCGGAGTAGGGCTCGGTGACGCCCAGGGCGGCGGCGGTGGCGACGGCCGCGTCGACGGCGTTGCCGCCTTCCTCAGCACCTCGATTCCGGCGGCGGAGGCGTCCGCGTCGACGCTCGCGACCGCACCGCCGTAGCCGACGGCGACCGGACTTTCTCGGCCGGTGCCGTCGTGGGGGCCGGGGCGCCGCGGCCCCACCGACACCACGGCGGCGGACACCGCCAGGACCGTCAGTTTCCGCACGACAGGGCGACGCATCCGCACCTCCAGTCAGGAACCGGTTCGCGCAGCCTAATCCATTGCCATGCCCCGTCAGGATCACACACCTGGGCGCAGACATCACCTCGAACACGGTTTCTCTTCGCCCGCTACCATGCGCGCCCATGAATGACGACGTGCGCAACATCGTCCTGGGCGTGATCGCGGCAGCCATCAGCGCCGGGCTGGGCTGGATCGCCCGTACCTACCTGTGGAAGCGGAAGCTCCGCCGCAAGCAGGAGTTCCTCGGGCTGCCGAAGAACTCCGAGTCACTGCTCGTCGTCAACCGCGATCCGGCCGCCTCCGAGCCCGCGGTCCACCGGTTCGACGTGTTCGCCCTGCTGGAACTCGCCGCATTGATCAAGGACTGCGGAGCGAACGTGCCAGATGGTGACCAGGACAACGTCCAGCAGGGCTTCGGCGAACGCACCGAGTTCTGCATCGGCGGCCCCGGTTCCAACCGGCGCATGCTGGCCCATATGGCGGCCATGCTGCCGGCGTGCGCGTCAACATCGACCCGGAACCGGGCCCGGACCGGGGCGCCTTCCAGATCGGCAGCGAGCGCTACCGCATGGAGGCCGGTGTCACGGAGTACGTGCTGCTGGCCCGGCTGACCGCGGCGAGCGGCGCGAGGCACGCCCGGTGTTCCTCTTCTGCGGGCAGCGCGCGATCACCAACCAGGCCGCTACCCGCTATCTCGCCCGCAACCATGAGCGGCTGGCCCGCAAGCACGGCGCCAAGCCCTTCGTCCTGCTGCTCAAGGTCGTCAACTCACAGGCCTACGGCCCGGACGTTGTCGAGCTGGTCGCCGACGTGACCCGGACCGCACAGGCTCCCCTGCCGTCACGGAGGCCGCCGCTCCTCCAGGGAACTCACACCGCGCCCCTGAATGCAGCCGCCTCGGCGGCGTCAGCGTCTCCTCCAGGTGGGCGAGCACCCGCAGGTGGTACGCCCGTGCCGCCCACCCCAGGCTGATGTTGTGCCCGGCGCCCGACAGCCGCTCCACCAGGACGCGGGGCGCGGCCGTGAACCGTCCGGCGAGGTCGGCCAGGTCGTCGTCGGTGGTGCGCCACCAGGCCTCGTGCTCGGCGAAGGTCAGCCGTACCGGCACCCCCACCCGAGGCAGCAAGGTGTCGGAGAGCCGGGGCCAGTCCCTGACCCCCTCGGCCTCGCGGCGCGGCATCGGCGCCACCACCCGCCCGCTCGCCAGGAAGGTGCCCGGCGGATACAGCGTCAACGGCCCCAGTTCAAGCGCCGTTGCCGTACGCCGTGCAGTTGGGCGAGGCTGCCCGGGTCGACGGCGAACCGGTGGCCGATCCCGGCCACGTCCACGGCGAGGAGGCTCTCGAGGACCCGTCGGCGGCCAGGTGCAGGGCCAGTTTTCCACCGTACGAGTGACCCACGAGCAGCACACCGGCACCGGTCGGACACCGCTCGCCGAACTCCATGATCGCCGAGCTCACCGTCACCGCCTGCTCGGCGAGCGTCTGCCCGTCCGGGAGCCGGGCGGCCGAGTGGCCGTAGCCGGGGCGGTCCAGGGCGAGCACGGTGAAACCGAGCCGCGCCCCCAACGCGAGCAGGGACAGGTCGGGATGCGCCTGCCCGTCGAAGTAGCCCGCGCTCATACCGCCGCCGTGCAGGGCAACCACGGTCGCCCGGGCGCACTCCGCTCCGGCTCGGCCAGCAGCCCGGACAGGGAGACGCCCGCTGCGTCGAGCGTGATCGCCGCACCTCGGCGGACATCGCTGCCGTCGGCTGTTCCGAGGCCGGCAGACTTCCGCTCACAACGCTCCTTTCTCATCGCCTCATGTGCTGGACGCGTCCAGCCTGGGGGCCGCTCCATGACCCCGCAAGGCGGGCCGAGTTCAGGCCTGCGTCCGGTTTGCAGGCTCCCGCAGCACTGTGTATGGCCGAGGTCGGAGGCACGTCGGAGATCTTCAACGCTCAATCGTTACTGCCACGTAACTTACCGACGGGTTACCTACGGTAAGTGGTGCCGGTTACCGTCGGGTCACTTTCACTGACACGAGTGAGGAGTGGCCCGTGGGACTGCCTCGCAAGGCCCTGCGCACGACCGCCGTGGGCGCCGTCTCCGCGACCCTGGTCGCCGGTAGCGCCCTCGGGCTCGCCCCGCCGCCCAGGCGGCCCCGAACAGCGTCCGCTTCGTCGACGTCACCGGCGACGCGGCACCGTCCTCAAGGCGAACGTCGTCACGCCCGCGGGCGCCGGCGCCGGTGACCGCTACCCCCTGCTCGTCCTGCCCACCAGCTGGGGCCTGCCCCAGGTCGAGTACTCGCCCAGGCCCAGAAGCTCGCCGACGCCGGGTATGTCGTGGTCAGTTACAACGTGCGCGGCTTCTGGCAGTCCGGCGGACACATCGAGGTCGCCGGACCGCCCGACATCGCCGACGCCTCCAGGTCATCGACTGGGCGCTCGCCAACACCCCGGCCGACGCCGGCGCATCGGCATGGCGGGCGTCTCGT
This sequence comes from Streptomyces sp. F001, assembly GCF_004187715.1. Lineage (GTDB taxonomy): Bacteria > Actinomycetota > Actinomycetes > Streptomycetales > Streptomycetaceae > Streptomyces > Streptomyces flavusporus. The sequence goes on from NZ_QZWF01000006.1 coordinate 384,183, forward strand.
ACGGGGCCGGCATCAGCCTGCTCGCCGCCGCGCACGACAAGCGGGTCAGGGCGGTCGCCGCACTCAGCGGCTGGGCCGACCTGATCGACTCGATCTACTCCGGCCGCACCCAGCACTCCCAGGCCGCCGCCCTGCTGAACGGCGCAGGCACGCTCACGGTCGCCCCAGCCCCGAACTCCAGCAGATCTTCAAGGATTTCTTCGCCTCCGATCTGGACCGGGAGGACGAGCTGATCGCCTGGGGGAAGAAACGTTCCCCCGCGACCTACGTCGACCGTTTCAACGCCAACGGCACCGCGGTCATGCTCGCCAACGCCTGGGGCGACACGATCTTCCCGCCCAACCAGTACGCGGACTTCTACGAGAAGCTGACCGTCCCCAAGAGCTTCAGCTGCGCCCCGGCGACCACGCCACCGCCGAGGTGACGGGACTGTTCGGGCTGCCCAACGACGTGTGGACCGACACCGGGCGCTGGTTCGACCACCACCTCAAGGCGCGGACAACGGCATCGACCGTGAACAGCCGGTCCGCCTCAAGTCCGTTCCGGGGGCGGCTACGAGGACTACCCGGACTGGAAGTCGGTCACCGCGACGAGCCGGAAGATCGCCCTCGCGGACACCACCACGATCCACACGAACGTCAACTCCGGGGCGGACGGCGGGATCATCTTCCTGTCGAGCATCCTCGACCAGGTCGCCCAGGTCCCCCGATGGCCTCGATCCCCTGCTCCCGCGCCGCTGGGCCGCCGTCTGGCAGTCGGAGAAGTACGCCACCGCCCAGCACGTGCGCGGTACGGCGAAGCTGCACACGACCATCACGCCAACCAAGGAGAGCGGAACCCTCGTCGCATACCTCTACGACGTGGGCCCGCTCGCCTCGGCAAGCTGATCAGCAACGCGCCGTTCACCTTCCACGGGCGAACGCCCGGCAAGCCGTTCGGCGTCGACCTGGAGCTGTTCTCCACGGCCTACGACGTCCCGGCAGGGCACCGTCTCGCCCTGGTCGTCGACACGGTCGACCCGCTCTATATCGAGCACAACCCGTCCGGCGGGCGGCTGACCTTCTCCTCGCCGCGAACGACCCGTCGTACGTGTCGATTCCGCTGCGCGAGCAGTGATCTGCGGCGCTGCCGGGCGGGCTTGGCTCGGGGTACTGCTGCCCCTACGGGATGAACGGCACATAGTAGTCGAGGTGCGCAGCGACGGCCCGACCGATGGGGCAGAGCAGGGACCCGGCCTCCGGCCGGTCGGGGAACACAGGTTCGGACTGGGTCAACGAGCCGGTGTCGAACAGCAGATGGGGGCGAGGGCCGGTCCCCCGCTCGGTGCGGGCGGTCAGGACTCGGCGACCTCCGCGTACAGCTGGGACAGCTCCGGTACACCATGCGCGCCCACTCGTGACCGGAGCCACCACGTCGAACTCGCGGCCGGACTCCAGCCGCACCACCGGCTGGCCGTCGGGCCAGATCTCCCAGGCCGCGCCCGCACCGTGCGCACGATGACGGTGCCAGATACAGACGGCGTCGTTGCCCAGCCAGGGCAGGATCTCCTCGTCGTCCCGCCAGCGCGCAGCAGCTGGTCGAGCGCCTCCAACGAGGCTGATGTGTCGTCGAGTCGGACACCCGCCGGCCCGCCTGGGAGCGGAGCAGCTCGCACTCGGCCAGGAGCTCGGCGATGCCCGTGGGGTCGGGATCGGGGCCGCTGGCGGCGGTGGCCGAGAAAGGATGTCATACGTCCAGCCTGTCATTCGCACCCGCGTGCGCACCACAGGCGCGCGGGTGATCGTGTCCGGTCGTCCGGGCGGTTTCATGCAGTGTTCGCTCATGGTTCGTTGACCGGGCCGCCGCCTCCTTTCTAGCTTCCCGTGCGTCGTTCGTCTCGGTCCGGAGCAGGCCGGAGCAGGCCGGAGCAGGCCGGAGAAGTCCGGTCAGTGCGGTCGGTCCGGTCAGCCCGGATCACCGGAGAACAGGGAGGGTCGGTTGGTACGCCGAAGGTGTCCGGGGCTCGCAGCCGTCCTCATCCTCTTCGGATCCGTGCTGCTCACGACCTCCGCACAGGCCACCGTCGAGGAGACATCCGCGCCACTGCCGCTGGAGCAGCTCTTCGACAACACGGCCGTCAGCGAGGACACCAGCCCCGCCGAAGCCGACTTCGACGGCTCGGGTGCCTCCCTCTCCGCCCAGGACCTCGACGCCGCGGGCTGACGCCGGGCCGCGCGCTGACCGTGCAGGGCGCCACGCTGACCTGGCCGGACCGGGCGGCGGGCGAGCCCGACAACGTCCGGGCCGACGGCCAGAGCGTGTGCTGTACGGCACCGGCGACGCGCTCGCCTTCCTGGTCGCGAGCACCGCCGGCGACGAGGTCACCGGCTCGGGCACGGTCTCGTACGCCGACGGGAGCCGCGTCGACGTACGTGCTCGGCGCGCCCGACTGGCGCCGGGGCCCGCTCGCCACCAAGGCGTGGCCCTCCCCCACGTCAACACGCCCGGCGGCCAACTCGCCGAGAAGGCACGGCTGTACGTCGTGACCGTGCCGATCGTGCCGGGGCGCGCGCTCGCCTCCGTGCAGCTGCCCCGCGCGACCGACCTGCATGTGTTCGCCCTGTCGGTGCGGACGGCCGCGCCCGCTGGACAGGCAGCTGGGCGACGGCGACGTCCGGTTACCAGGCCGTGGGGCCGTGGACCGACCGGACACTGCGGCTGGTGGTGCACACCTCGGCGGGCGGGCCGATGGTGCGGCTGCGCTTCGACAACACCTTCGCAGCGGCTCCGGTACAGATCGGGAGCGCGACGGTGGCCGTGCAGCGGGCGGGCGCGACGGCCGGGGCACGCCGGTGCCGGTGACCTCGGGAGGGCGGCGGGCGTCGAGGTCCCGGCCGGGGCGCAGGTGTACAGCGACCCGCTCGCCTTCGACGTGCCCGCCGACACCAACCTGCTGGTCAGCTTTCATCTGCCGGGGACGGTTCCAGCGGCGCCCGTGCACCGGCTCGCGCAGCAGCGTCGTATCTGAGCGGACCGGGCGACCACGCCGCGGACGGCTCGGCGTCGGCGTACGCCACGGTCCTGACGAACTGGCCGCTGCTGACCGGGGTGGACGTCGCGGCGGCCCGGGTCGGTGGTGATGCTCGGCGACTCGATCACCGACGGCGACAGGTCCACGGTGGACGCCAACCGGCGCTGGCCCGATGTGCTGGCCGCCCGACTGCATTCACAGGACCTGGTCCCGCACTACGGGTGCTCAACCAGGGCATCGGCGGCAACCGTGTGGTCACCGACCGCTACCCGGGAGACGGGGTCTCCAGGGATACGGGCGGGTGAGCGCGCTCAACCGGCTCGACGGGACGTACACGCCCAGACGTCGGTGCGTACGCTGATCGCCTTCGAGGGCGTCAACGACCTGCTGTCGGCTCGACCGCGGATGAGGTGACGGCCGGGCTCCAGGAGATCGCGACCGCGCGCACGCACGGGACTTCGCGTGCTGGCGGCACACTCCTGCCGTGCGGCGGCCAGGCCGGGTGCACGGCGGCCGTGGAAGCCGAGCGGACCGCCGTCAACGCGTGGCTCCGGGACACCGACGTCTTCGACGGGGTGCTGGACCTCGACGCGGTGCTACGGGACCCGCAGCAGCCGACGCGGCTGGCTCCGGTCTACGACAGCGGGACCACCTGCACCCGAACGACGCGGGGCTCGCGGCGCTCGCGCACTCGTGGACCTGACGCTGCTGTGAGGGCCGCTACACGTTCAGGTCCACTACGACCGGCGCATGGTCCGAGGCGCCCTGCCCTTGCGCTCCTCCCGGTCCACGTACGCGTCCTTGACCGCCGTCGCGAACGGCTCGTTGCCGTACACCAGGTCGATCCGCATACCGCGGTTCTTGGGAAGCAGAGCTGGCGATAGTCCCAGTACGTGAACGGGTGCTCGTACTTCAGGGGGCGCGGGACCACGTCGGACAGGCCCGTCTCGCGCAGGGAGGCCAGGGCGGCACGCTCGGCGGGGTGACGTGGTGCTGTTCTCGAACACGGCACGTCGTAGACGTCGTCGTCCGTCGGAGCCACGTTGTAGTCGCCCAGCACGGCGAACGGGCGGCTGCCGCCCGCGTCGCCCGCGACGGCTGCCTTCAGGGCCTCGAACCACTGGAGCTTGTAGGCGTAGTGAGGATGCTCCACCTCACGGCCGTTCGGCACGTACACCGACCAGAGGCGGACCGGGCCGCAGGTCGCGGAGATGGCGCGGGGCTCCACCACGCCGTCGAAGCCGGGGTCGCCGGGCAGGCCCTTGACGACGTCCTCGAGGCCGACGCGGGAGAGCACCGCCACGCCGTTCCACCGGCCGGTGGCGTGGACCGCGGACTCGTAGCCCAGCTCGCGCAGCTGCTCGAAGGGGAACTGCTCCTCGGCGACCTTGGCCTCCTGCAGGCAGAGCACATCGGTGCCGCTGCTCTCCAGCCAGGCCAGCAGCCTCGGAAGGCGGGCGGTGATCGAGTTGACGTTCCAGGTCGCGATGCGCATGCCTCACAACGTACCGGTGGGTCCGACAACGCGGCCCCCCTGTCGTCGTCACAGCTCCGCCGAGGCTCCGGGCGCCAGCCGCAGTGCTCCGCGCCGCCCAGGGCGCCGATCTGGTTGTCGTAGATGGGCGGCGAGGTCGGTGAGGAGGGCGTCGTGGATGTCGTAGGCGCGCTGCGGCTTGACCTCACGTACGTAGTCGATGACCTCGGAGATCTTGTTCCACGGGCCATGACCGGCAGCATCAGCGTCTCCACCGGCCGGTCGGGACCGTGAGGGCGTCGCCGGGGTGGAAGACCCGGCCGCCGTCGATCAGATAGCCGACGTTGGTGATGCGCGGGATGTCCGGGTGGATCACCGCGTGGAGTTCACCGTGCACCTGGACGTCGAAGCCCGCCGCGGTGAACGTGTCGCCGTGGCCGACGGTGTGGACGCGGCCCGGGAACGCCGCCGAGATCTTCTCCGCGACGGACCTGAGCGTCCAGATCTCGGCGGCGGGTCGGCCTCCATGGCGGCTCGCAGCCGCTCCTCGTCGAAGTGGTCGGGGTGCTCGTGTGTGACGAGGATCGCGTCCGCGCCGACTGCGGCGTCCGCCTCACTGAATCCACCGGGGTCGAGAACGAGCGTCTGCCCGTCCTTCTCGAGCCGGACGCACGCGTGCGACTTCTTCGTGAGCTTCATGGGTCCATCCTGCCCGGTCCGGCGCTGCGGGCCTCGGCCGCCGACCGAGCCGGGCTCACTCCTGGGGCGTGGTCTCCTCCCTGATGACCTGCTGGGCCACCTTGAACGCGCTGTTCGCCGCCGGTACGCCGCAGTAGACGGCCGCCTGGAGCAGCACCTCCTTGATCTCGGCCGGGGTGAGGCCGTTGCGCAGGGCGGCGCGGACGTGGAAGGCGAGCTCGTCCAGGTGACCGCCCGCGACCAGGGCGGTGAGGGTGATGCAGCTGCGGGTACGGCGGTCCAGGCCGGGCCGGCCCCAGATCTCGCCCAGGCGTAGCGGGTGATGAACTCCTGGAAGTCCCCGAGAACTCGTCGGCCTGCGCCAGCGCGCGGTCGACGTGCGCGTCGCCGAGCACCTCCCGGCGCACCTTGATCCCGGCGTCGTACGGGTCCGGCCGTCCCGCGCCCAGCGGTTCCGCAGCAGCCGGGGCGATCTCGGCGATCGGCGCGGACTGCGCCGGCACCGCGGCGAGGACCGGCTTGACGGGGGCCGCCGCGATGGCCATCTGGCCGGTGGCGTCGAAGCCGGGCTGCCAGGCGTGGAGAAGTGGGTGACCAGCAGGTCCGTGACCGCCGCGGGCTGTTCCACGGGAACCAGGTGGGAGGCGCCGGGTACGACGGCGAGACGCGCGTCCGGTATGCCGGCGACCAGCGTACGGGCCTCGGCGGGGCCGGTGACCTGGTCCTCCGAGCCGACCAGGACCAGCGTCGGCACACCCACGCGGCCGAGTTCCGGCCGTACGTCGAACGTGGCGAGTGCCTCGCAGGCGGCGATGTAGCAGCCGGGGTCGGTGGTGCGCACCATCTGCACCGCCCACTCGGTGATCGCCGGCTGGGCGGCGGCGAACCCGGCGGTGAACCAGCGGTCGGGTGCGGTACGGGCGATCGGGTCGAGCCCGTTCGTCCGCACGATCACGCCGCGCTGGCGGAACTCGTCGGCCGTGCCGAAGCGCGGCGAGGCGGCGATCACCGCGAGTGAGGCGAGGCGCTCGGGGTGGCGCAGGGCCAGTTCGACGCCGACCGCGGGCGCCGAGAGCGCAGCCCGCGTAGCCGAAACGCTGCACGCCCAGAGCCTCGAGCGTGGCGAGCAGCCGGTCGGTGAGGTCGGCGACGGAGCCCGCGGGGTAGGCGGGGGCGCCGCCTGTCCGGGCAGGTCGAACCGGAAGACCCGCCACTGCTTGGTCAGCTCCGGGACCTGCCGGTCCCACATGTGCCATGTGGTACCCAGTGAGGGACCCAAGATCAGGACAGGTGCGTCTTCTGGCCCGTCAAGCGGTATTGCAGGGTGTTCGGTGGTGTCTCGCTCACCCGCCTGAGCCTCTCATCTGTCACGACAGCCCCTATGAGCGGGGGCCTGGTGTAGCTATCTGACCAGGTGGAAGACCTCCCGGGCCGCCCTAGGGCTGCCGACTTCGTCGCCACTGCACCAGATCGCGGTATCCCGGCGTAGTGGCCGGGAACTCGATCGATGTGCTCATGGCCGAACCTGCCTGTTCCCTTCCGGTCCCACTGCGCGTCGCGTTGCGGTGCCGGGCCGCGTCAGGCGGTCAGAATCGTGAGGCCGCCACAATGATCGGCAGGCC
>NZ_QZWF01000007.1 GCF_004187715.1 Streptomyces sp. F001
TCCCCCAGCCCGCCCCCGATGGGGTCGGAGACGACCGCAAGCCGCGAGCCGTCGGCGAAGACGGCCTCGACGTGCACCTCGGTGACCACGTCCGCGACGCCGGGCAGCACATCGTCAGGGCCGAGAACGCACCGGCCCCGCTCCACGGCCTCGGCGAGCCGGGCCCCGTCGCGGGCGGCCTCGCACACGGCGTCCGCAATGAGCGCGGTCGCCTCCGGCACATTGAGCCGCAGTCCCCGGGCACGACGAGCACGGGCCAGCTCGGCGGCCCCGAAGAGCAGCAGCCGATCACGCTCCGTGGGGGTCAGTCTCATGACGCGGGCACCTCCTTGCCGTTCCCCAACTTAGAGCAGCACTCTAAACGACTGACTCCTGGAACCGGAACCCTTGATAGGCAGCTTGAAGCATCAAGAATTGAGCACCGCTCAAACAACCTGACGGGTGTCGCATGGACGCAGGCCGGCATCACACAGCCCGTTGGGGGTGCCCCCTCTGGGGGAGTTTGAGGACGAGGCCCGTTCAGGGCCGAAGCGGGGGCCTGGGGACGGCAGCCCCCGGCGAGGCCCACACCCGCACCGGGTGCGGACCAAACGCCGGGGAGCGAAACACACCGTCAGCCAAGCAAATGCATCCACCCGTGCTGATCCACGGCAGTGCCCCGCTGGATGTCGAGGAGCGCCTGGCGGAGCCGCAGCGTGGCCTCGCCGGGCTCGCCCCCGGAGTGCTGCCACTCGGCGCCGTCGCGCTTGACCGTGCCGACCGGGGTGATGACGGCGGCCGTGCCGCAGGCGAAGACCTCGGTGAGGGAGCCGTTCTCGGCGTCGCGCTGCCACTGGTCGACGGAGACGCGGCCCTCCTCGGCCTCGTAGCCGAGGTCACGGGCGACGGCGAGCAGGCTGTCGCGGGTGACGCCCTCCAGGATGGAGCCCGTCAGAGACGGCGTGACGATGCGGTCGCCGTACACGAAGTACAGGTTCATGCCGCCGAGTTCCTCGACCCACTTGTGCTCGACCGCGTCGAGGTAGCAGACCTGGTCGCAGCCCTTGGCGGCGGCCTCGGCCTGGGCGAGGAGGGACGCGGCGTAGTTGCCGCCGGTCTTGGCGTCGCCCATGCCGCCGGGGACGGCGCGGACCCGGTCCTCGGAGACCCAGATGGAGACCGGCTTGACGCCGCCGGGGAAGTAGGCGCCGGCCGGGGAGGCGATGACCAGGAAGAGGTACTCGTTGGCGGGCTTCACGCCGAGGCCGACCTCGGTGGCGATCATGAACGGGCGCAGGTAGAGGGACTCCTCGCCGCCGTGCGCCGGGACCCACGCCTTGTCCTGCCGGACCAGCACGTCACAGGCCTCGATGAACGTCTCGACCGGCAGCTCGGGCATCGCGAGCCGGCGGGCGGAGCGCTGGAAGCGCAGGGCGTTCTGGTCCGGGCGGAAGGTGGCGACCGAGCCGTCGGGCCGACGGTAGGCCTTGAGGCCCTCGAAGATCTCCTGCGCGTAGTGCAGGACGGTCGTGGCGGGGTCGAGGGAGATCGGCGCGTACGGGACGAGCTGTCCGTCGTGCCAGCCGCGGCCCTCGGTCCACTTGATGGTGACCATGTGGTCGGTGAAGTGGCGGCCGAAGCCGGGGCTGGCGAGGATCGCCTCGCGCTCCGCATCGGAGAGCGGGTTGGCGGAGGGCTTGAGCTCGATCGTGGGCGTCGTCATGAGTGGTTGTCCTTCACCGGTTGTAGTGACGGGCCGCGCTCACGCCCCGTACTGCCAGTGGCCAGTGCTAGGACGTCCGAGCATTCCCTCATTCCGCGGCTCCGCGTTCGATTATCGCGCGCGGGTTGCCGTGGACGAAAAACGGCGTGAAGTGCGGCCCAGGGGTTGATGGTCGCACCCGGCCGGGACAGAGAAAAGCCGCCGGGTGCGGATTGCGACCCGGCGGCCTTCGAAAGATCTGCGGTGATCTGCGGTGATCTGCTGCGAGATTTCGAGTGGCGCGGGTCAGCCGGCTACTCGTACGGCGAGCGCGTCGCCGATCTCGGAGGTGCTGCGGGCCGGCTTGCCGACGCGCTCCGCGAGGTCGGCGGAGACCGCGTCCTCGATCCGGGTCGCCTCGGACTCGTGGCCGAGGTGGCGCAGCAGCAGGGCGACGGACAGGACCGTGGCGGTGGGGTCGGCCTTGCCCTGGCCGGCGATGTCGGGCGCCGAGCCGTGCACGGGCTCGAACATCGAGGGGAACTCGCCGGACGGGTTGATGTTCCCGCTTGCGGCGACGCCGATGCCGCCGGAGACGGCCGCGGCGAGGTCGGTGATGATGTCGCCGAAGAGGTTGTCGGTGACGATCACGTCGAAGCGCTCGGGCTGGGTGACCAGGTAGATGGTGGCCGCGTCGACGTGGATGTACTCGGTGGTGACCTCGGGGTACTCCTCGGCCACCTTGTTGAAGATGTTCGTCCACAGGTGGCCCGCGAAGGTGAGCACGTTGTTCTTGTGGACCAGCGTGAGCTTCTTGCGGGGGCGGGCCTGGGCGCGCGCGAAGGCGTCACGGACGACGCGCTCGACGCCGTAGGCCGTGTTGACGGACACCTCGGTGGCGACCTCGTGCGGGGTGCCCTTGCGGATGGTGCCGCCGTTGCCGGTGTACGGGCCCTCGGTGCCCTCGCGGACCACGACGAAGTCGATCTCCGGCTGGCCGGCGAGCGGGGTGGCGACGCCGGGGAGCAGCTTCGACGGACGCAGGTTGACGTGGTGGTCGAAGGCGAAGCGGAGCTTGAGCAGGAAGCCGCGCTCCAGGACGCCGGAGGGGACGCTCGGGTCGCCGATCGCGCCCAGCAGGATGGCGTCGTGCTTCCTGAGGTCGTCGAGGTCGGCGTCGGTGAGGGTCTCACCGGTGGCGTGGTAGCGCTGGGCGCCGAAGTCGTACTCCTTGGTCTCCAGCTTCACATCCTGCGGGAGGACGGCGGAGAGGACCTTCAGGCCTTCGGCCACGACCTCCTGGCCGATGCCGTCACCGGGGATCACTGCGAGATTGATGCTGCGAGACATACGGGTACCGTACTCCTCGTCCCATGGGATGACACAGGGCGTCCGCGATACGGACACTCCGACAGGCGACGGCATCATCGTGTCGCCGCCCGTTCACCCGTACGTATGACGGGTGTTGGGGTGTGCTGGGAAGTTCACCCGCATGGAGACCCCTGATGTCGGCATTCCGCCACAGCTCGCCCGCCGGATGAGCATGGCGGAGCAGTACGAGTACCTGCACACCAAGGTCGTCCGGCGCCGCACCCTGGTGACGGCGGGCGCGGTGGCGGGCGGACTGCTGACCGGCTGCTCGGGGTCGGGGTCGACGCGGACGACGCCGAGCCCGACCGCCTCTCGCGCACCGGGTGCCGCCGTCGCCCCCTTCGGCCGCCATCTCGCGTTCGGCGCCGACCCGAAGACCCGGATGCGGATCTCCTGGCAGGTGCCCGCCGCGGTGCGCAGGCCGTACGTCCGGATCGGTGTCCGCCCCGACGACCTGGGCCGCAGGATCGAGGCCGAGATACGCGACCTGCACACGCCTGAGGTGCAGGGCGTGCGCGCGGCGGTCGAGCAGTACTACGTGCACGCCGCCCTGGACTCCCTCCTGCCCGGCACGACGTACTACTACGGCGTCGGTCACGACGGTTTCGACCCGGCCTCGCCCGAACACCGTTCCACCATCGGCTCGTTCCGCACGGCACCGGCGAAGGCGCGGTCGTTCGTCTTCACCGCCTTCGGCGACCAGGGCGTCGGCGAGGCCGCGGCCCTCAACGACAAGCTGCTCCTGCGCCAGAAGCCCGCCTTCCACCTCCACGCCGGCGACATCTGCTACGCCAACCCCACCGGCCGGGGCAGGGACTCGGACGCGTACGACCCCACACACTGGGACCTGTTCATGAAGCAGACCGAGCCGGTGGCGAAGTCGGTGCCGTGGATGGTGACGACCGGCAACCACGACATGGAGGCCTGGTACTCCCCCGACGGCTACGGCGGCCAACTCGCCCGTTTCTCCCTGCCGGACAACGGCTTCGACCCGCGCAGGGCGCCGGGCGTGTACGCGTTCACCTACGGCAACGTCGGTGTCGTGGCGCTGGATGCGAACGACGTGTCGTACGAGATCCCCGCCAACCTGGGCCACACGGACGGCCGGCAGACCGAGTGGCTGGACAGGAAGCTCGGCGAGCTGCGCAAGGCCGTGGACTTCGTGGTCGTCTTCTTCCACCACTGTGCGTACTCCACGTCCTCGCACGCCTCCGACGGAGGGGTGCGCGCGGAGTGGGTGCCGCTGTTCACCCGGCACGAGGTGGATCTGGTGATCAACGGGCACAACCACGTCTACGAGCGGACCGACGCGGTCAGGGACGGCCGGGTGGGCAAGCCGGTGCCGATCGGCGCGTCGACGGATCCGAGGCGGGACGGGATCGTGTACGTCACGGCGGGCGGCGGCGGCAAGGACCTGTACGGCTTTCCGACGGGCGTGCAGGAGAGTTACGAGGGTCAGGTCGCCGACGAGGACTCCGTGACCACCTTCCAGTGGACCAGGTCGCGGCGCGCGAAGACGGAGACGGTGGAGTGGTCGCGGGTGCGGTACCGGGGCTTCTCGTTCCTCTCCGTGGAGGCGGAGGCGGGTACGGCTCCGAAGCTGAAAGTGTCGGCGCTCGCGTCGAGCGGTGAGCGCATCGACTATTTCGAGGTGCGGCGCGGAGGGTAGCGGTCCGCGCCGCACCCCGGCGGGTGCGGCTCCCGGTCTGTGGGGCCGGTCCTTCAGTGGCCGGTCTCGCCGCCGTTGTCGCGGCGGTCGAGGGCGCGCTGGAGGGCTGCGGCGGCGTTCTTGCGGTCGGACTCGCTCATGCGGGAGGCGTGGCGGACTCGGCGGCGGACGGTCGTCTCGGCCATGGGAAATCGACTCCTTCGAGAATCCTGGAGTGCGGCAGGGGTCTACGAGACGCCGGGTGGGGCGGGGAGCGGTGCCGCAGGGGTTGCCTGCACGGGGCCCGGCTCACGACCGCCATTCGCTGGATCGAGCGAGACGTTCGGCTCCTACAAAGCTAAGCGAGGACGGAGCGTCTGTCTCCACAATTACTTGGGCTTCCTACTATCTGAGACGGTGGAGTACGTCACACGGCCGTGAGCTGGGCTTTCCCGCCCTTCGTGGTCAGAGCACGTCACCGTCCCGCCAGTCGAACAGCAGCTCGTGCGCGGGGTCGAGCGGGGCCGTGAGCGCCGGGCGTACGTACGTGCTCCCCTCCTCCTCGGGGAGGTGGACGACACCGGCCGGGCCGAGCGCGCAGATCCGCCCGCCCCAGACCTGCCAGCCGCGGGCCTCGTAGAGCCGGGCGCCCTCGTCGCTCGCCGAGAGCGCACCGAAGTCGTAGGCACCGTCGACGACCCGCTCCAGCGCGGCCATCACCTGACTGCCCAGGCCGGTGCGGCGGACATCGGGCCGTACGCCGACGTTCTCCACGTACCCGACCCGCAGCCACCGGTCCCGGTGCCGTACGCGCCGCATGATCACCGCGCCGTGCGCGGCGAGGCCGGCGTCGTCGTGGACGAGGGCGTGCATGCCGCCGAGGCCGTGCTCCCAGTCCTCGTCGGTGAAGTCACCGTCGAAGGCGGCGTCGAGAAGGGCGCGGGCGGCACGGAGGTCGGCGGGGGTGAGGTCGGCGGTGTGGGCGATCACCGGGCCAGTATCACCGCGAAATCCGGTACCTCACCCCGCCCCACTCCCATTACCTTGGCGCGATGCCCGAACTACGCACGGACCGGCTGCTGCTCCGCGACTGGCGCGAGTCCGATCTGGCCCCTTGGGCCGCGATGAACGCCGACCCCGAGGTCCGCCGGTACTTCCCCGATGTCCTCACCAAGGGGCGGACCGACGCGGCCGCGGCCCGCTTCCAGGCCGCCCTGGAGCGCCGGGGCTGGGGCTTCTGGGCGGTCGAGGTCCTGGACACCGGGGAGTTCATCGGTTTCACCGGCCTGGACCCCGTGGAGGACGGCCAGCCCTTCACCGGCGTGGAGGCCGGCTGGCGGCTGGCCCGCCCGGCCTGGGGCCACGGCTACGCCACGGAGGCGGCCCGCGCGGTACTGGACTTCGGTTTCGAGCAGCTCGCCCTGCCGGAGATCCTCGCCGTCACCACGGCCACCAACCTCCGCTCCCAGGCCGTGATGCGCCGCCTCGGCATGACCCACGATCCGGCCGACGACTTCGACGACCCGGATGTCCCTGAGGGCCCGCTCCGGCGCTGCGTGGTGTACCGCCGTCAGGCGGCCCGTTCATAGCACGTCCGCCACCGCTCCCCGGAAACCCTGCGGATCCTCCGTCCACGGCAGATGCCCGGCGTCCGGCAGTACCACCCGGCGCACCCGTGGCAGGGCCCGCTCCAGGGAGTCCACGGCCGAGCGTGGGCGGATGTCGTGGGCGCCGTCGAGGATGAGGACGGGCAGGTCGAGCTCCCGGCAGGCGACGGACAGCTGCGCGGTGCCCCCTGTGCGTCTGCGTTCGGCGTTGAGGGCTTTGTTGCAGTCGGTGTTGACACCGAACCAGGGGTCGGCCAGGCGCCCGGCGTGTTCCAGCGCCCTCGCGCGGTCCACGAACTCCGCGGACCACTGCAGCACCGCCCGTTCCCGGCCCTCCGCGTCGGTCGGTTGCGGGCGGTCCGTCAACTCGCGCCATCGGGCGAGCCGTTCGGGGTGCTCACCGAGCCGGGCGAGGAAGTTCACCTTGTACTGCGGGTGCCAGTCGGCGTCCGGGCCGATGCCCGTGCCGGCGACGTACACCAGCGCGCTGACCCGCTCCGGGTGGGCGAGGGCATAGCTGAGCGCCAGTTGTGCGCCCCAGGAGTGGCCGAGCAGGGCCATGCGCCGCAGGCCGAAGTGGCCTCGTACGGCGTCCAGATCCGCCACGAAGCGGTCGGTCGTCCACGGGCCCGCGCACCGCTGCGAGCGCCCGCAGCCGCGCTGGTCCCAGCGGTGCAGCGTGGCCAGGTCCGCCAGCAGCTCCGCCACGTCCTCGAACATGTCCCACAGGCCGGGTCCGCCGTGGCACAGCACCAGCGGGGTGCCCGTGCCCGAGCGGCTCGCCCACAGCCGTACGCCGTCGTCGGTGGTGACCGTCCGCGTCCGCGTCATGGATGCCAGTCTGCATGGAAACCGCCCCCGTTCCGGAGGGGGGTTCCGGAGCGGGGGCGGAGTTCACGGTGCCGCGTGGGTGTCAGCCCATGTGCGGGTAGGTGTAGTCGGTCGGCGGGACCAGCGTCTCCTTGATGGCGCGGGTCAGGGTCCAGCGCATCAGGTTCTGCGGTGCGCCGGCCTTGTCGTTGGTGCCGGACGCGCGGCCGCCGCCGAAGGGCTGCTGGCCGACGACGGCGCCGGTCGACTTGTCGTTGATGTAGAAGTTGCCGGCCGCGTAGCGGAGCTTGTCCATCGTGTACGCCGCCGCCGCGCGGTCGCCCGCGATGACCGAACCGGTCAGCGCGTAGTCGGACACCGACTCCATCTGGGTCAGCATCTCCTCGTACTTGTCGTCCTCGTAGACGTGCACGGCGAGGATCGGGCCGAAGTACTCGGTGGTGAAGACCTCGTTCTCCGGGTCGGTGCACTCGATGACCGTCGGGCGGACGAAGTAGCCGACCGAGTCGTCGTAGGAGCCGCCCGCGACGATCGTGCAGGCCTGGTCCGACTTGGCGCGGTCGATCGCGGCCTTGTTCTTGGCGAAGGCGCGCTCGTCGATGACGGCGCCCATGAAGTTGGAGAGGTCGGTGACATCACCCATGGTGAGGTAGTCGACCTCGGCGGCGAACTCCTCCTTGAAGCCGGAGTTCCAGATCGACGCCGGGATGTACGCCCGGGAGGTGGCCGAGCACTTCTGGCCCTGGTACTCGAAGGAACCGCGGGTGAGCGCCGTCTTCAGGACCGCGCGGTCGGCCGACGGGTGGGCGACCAGGAAGTCCTTGCCGCCGGTCTCGCCGACGATGCGCGGGTAGGAACGGTACTTCTCGATGTTGGCGCCGACCGTCTTCCACAGGTACTGGAAGGTCTTGGTCGAGCCGGTGAAGTGGATGCCGGCGAGGTCGCGGTGCTCGAGCGCGACCTTGGAGACCTCGATGCCGTCGCCGGTGACGAGGTTGATCACACCCTTGGGCAGACCGGCCTCCTCCAGCAGCTGCATCAGCAGCACGGCGGCGTGGGTCTGGGTCGGGGACGGCTTCCAGACGACGACGTTGCCCATGAGAGCCGGGGCCGTCGGCAGGTTGCCCGCGATCGCCGAGAAGTTGAACGGCGTGATCGCGTAGACGAAACCCTCCAGCGGGCGGTGGTCGAGCCGGTTCCACACGCCCGGCGAGTTGGCCGGGGGCTGCTCGGCCAGGATCTGACGGGCGTAGGCGACATTGAAGCGCCAGAAGTCGATCAGCTCGCAGGGAGTGTCGATCTCGGCCTGCTGGGCGGTCTTGGACTGGCCCAGCATGGTGGAGGCGGCCAGCGTCTCGCGCCACGGGCCGGCCAGCAGCTCGGCCGCGCGCAGGATGATCGCGGCGCGGTCGTCGAAGGACATCGCACGCCAGGCCGGCGCGGCGGCGAGGGCCGCGTCGATGGCGTCCTGCGCGTCCTGCTGGGTGGCGTTGCGGTACGTGCCGAGCACGGCCTTGTGGTTGTGCGGCTGGACGACCTGGAAGGCCTCACCGCCGCCCATCCGCTTCTCACCGCCGATGGTCATCGGCAGATCGATCGGGTTCTCGGCCAGCTCCTTGAGCTTGACCTCCAGCCGGGCACGCTCGGGCGAGCCGGGCGCGTAGCCGTGCACCGGCTCGTTGACGGGGGTGGGGACCTGGGTCACAGCGTCCATGGGTTCCGTAACTCCTTACTGAGCGGTGTGTGCGGGTGTCAGCCCTTGGTGACCAGCGAGCGGGCGAAGAAGCGCAGGTTCGCCGGCTTCTCCGCCAGGCGCCGCATGAAGTAGCCGTACCAGTCGGTGCCGTACGCCGTGTAGACCCGCATGCGGTGTCCCTCGGCGGCCAGCCGCAGGTGCTCCTCGCTGCGGATGCCGTACAGCATCTGGAACTCGTACTCGTCGAGCTTGCGCCCGGCGCGCCGGGCGAGCTCCTGGGCGATGGAGATGAGGCGCGGGTCGTGGGACCCGATCATCGGGTACCCCTCCCCCTCCATCAGTGTCCGCAGGACACGGACGTACGCCTTGTCGATCTCGTGCTTCTGCTGGTAGGCGACCTCGGCGGGCTCCTTGTAGGCGCCCTTGACGAGGCGGACCCGGCTGCCGTTCGCGGCGAGGCGGCGGGCGTCGGCCTCGGTGCGGAAGAGGTAGGCCTGGATGACGCAGCCGGTCTGCGGGAAGTCCCTGCGCAGCTCCTCGTGGATGGCGAACATCGAGTCGAGGGTGGTGTGGTCCTCCGCGTCCAGGGTGACCGTGGTGCCGATCTCGGCGGCGGCCTCGACGACCGGGCGGACGTTGGCGAGCGCGAGCTCGTGCCCGCCGTCCAGCGCCTGGCCGAACATCGACAGCTTCACCGACATCTCGACCTTCTCGCCGAGCTCCAGCGGCTTGAGCCGGTCGACCAGCTCCAGGTAGGCGTCGCGTGCGGCGGCGGCCTGTTCGCGGGTGGTGATGTCCTCGCCGACGACGTCCATGGTCAGCTCGAGGCCCTGGGCGCTGAGGTCCTGAACGATCGGGACGATGTCGTCCACCGTCTCGCCGGGGATGAAACGGTCGACGACCTGTTTCGTCACCGGGGCCGCCGAGATCAGGCGTCGCATCCGGTCGCTGCGCGACGCGGCGAGAATCACGGGACCCAGCACGGGGCACCTCCTGGAAACAACCAACACAAGGCCGATACCCGACCATTCGGGTACGGCACGGAGAACCACCGTGAAACCTAAGGATCCCTCCGATCGTCGGCCATCGACAGCTGTCACGCATCCGTGCCACAGATCTCAGACAGATGTATGAAGGCTGCCGGGAAATGCGGCAGAATGCCCGGGTGACGTCGGGTTACGAGAGTGACTACCAGGAGCTGGTCGACGAGATCTCCGAGCTCCTGGGCGCCCCCGCGACGCTGGAGAACCGCGACTTCGAGCTGATCGCCTTCGGCGCCTACGACAGCGAGGGCGACCTCGACGCGTCGGCCCTGGACCCTGTGCGCGCCCGCTCGATCCTGACCCGGCGCTCCACGGCGGCCGTCCGGACGTGGTTCGAGGGCTTCGGCATCACCCGGGCCACGGGACCGGTCCGTATCCCGCCCACCCCGGAGGCCGGGGTGTACCGGGGGCGGATCTGTCTGCCGGTACGCCATCGCGGTGTGGTGCTGGGCTACGTCTGGCTGCTCGACAGCGAGCCGGGGCCCACCGACGCACAGCTGGCCGCCGCCATGGAGGTGACCGGCCGGATCGGGGCACTGCTCGCGGACGAGGCGCAGGCCGGGGCGGATCTGACCCGGGAGTTCCGTACGGCCCTCACAACGGAGCGCGGCTGGCAGCGCGACATGGCGGTGGCGGCGTTGCGGACGGCTCTGGGCCCGCGCGGTGAGGGCCTCCACGCCCTGGTGTGCGTCGCTCCCTGGCCGTCGGCCGACCCGGACCACGCGCCGTCGGCCCGTGCGGTGCCGCACACGACGGCCCTGTGCACGGTGCCGTGGGGTACGACGGGGCAGAGCCTGGCGGTGCTGGTGCGGCTGCGCTCGACGGACGTCCGCTCGCCGGCGCTGACGGCGGCGTCCCGGCTGCTGCGGGAGGGGGCGCGGGCCGGCGTCGGTGAGCCGCTCACCGGCCTCGCCGAGCTGGGCACCGCCTGGCAGCAGGCCTCGGCCGCGGCCCGCGCCGCGCTGGCCGAGCCCCGTCTGGGCCCGGTGGCCGAGTGGTCCGGCATCGGCCCGTACCGCGTGCTGACCACGCTCCCCCCGGACGCGGCCCACGACCCCGCGGTGGCCCCGCTGCTCGCCCCGGCCCACCGCGAACTGGCCCGCACCGCCGAGGTCTTTCTCGACCGCGCGGGCCAGGCCGGCCGCACGGCCGCCGAGCTGGGCGTCCACCGTCAGACGCTGTACTACCGCCTGTCCCGGGTCGAGCAGTTGACCGGCCTGGACCTGGACGACGGCGAGGACCGGCTGCTGCTGCACATGGCACTCAAAGGCGCTCGGCTCTGACCCACGGAAACACACGGCTCCGCCGACCGAAGCGTGCCCGACGAGCGTGATCCACAATATTTGAAAACGATTGTCATCGTGCTACGGTCGTCGAACGCTCAACCTTTGCCCTTGCGCTTACCCGGAGTGTTCTCGTGCGCCTCCCCGCCCGCTTCCTGTCCCTCACTGCGGTCACCGCGGCCTCCACCCTGCTCACCGGCTGCTTCGCGTCCACCGGTTCCGGCTCGGGCACCGCCGAGGGCATGCGCATCCGCGTCGCTCATATGCAGCCGCCGCGCTCGGGCCTCTCGCCGCTCTCCGACGACGCGTTCAAGCTGTCGCGTTGGTCCACCGCCGAGACGCTGGTCAAGCTGGACGCGAACGGCGACGCGCTGCCCGCCCTGGCCACCGAGTGGAAGCAGTCGGGCAAGACCTGGACCTTCACCATCCGCGACGGCGTCACC
Organism: Streptomyces sp. F001; assembly: GCF_004187715.1. Classification (GTDB taxonomy): domain Bacteria; phylum Actinomycetota; class Actinomycetes; order Streptomycetales; family Streptomycetaceae; genus Streptomyces; species Streptomyces flavusporus. Next base: position 11,604 of record NZ_QZWF01000007.1, read on the forward strand.
TTCCACGACGGCACCGATCTCACCGCCCAGGCCGTCGTCAACTCCCTCACCGAGGCGGCCACCGCCTCCCCCAAGCCGCGCATCCTCGACGGCGTCGAGCTGACTGCGAAGGCCGACGGGGAGAACAAGGTCACCGTCACCACGGCCACCGCAGACCCCCTCGTCCCGCAGCGGCTCAGCTCCCCCCAGCTGTCGATCCTCGCGGCGAAGGCCTACAAGGAAAAGACGGTCGACCCGGTCGGCGCCGGGACCGGCCCGTTCGAGCTGACCAAGGTCAACGGCACCTCCTCCGCCGCCCTCGACCGCTACGACGACTACTGGGGCGGCAAGGCCAAGGCCCCCGGCATCGACGTGAAGTTCGTACCGGACGGCACCGCCCGCGCGGCGGCCCTGCGCAGCGGGGAGGCCGACATCGTCGAGGCGATACCCGTCTCGCAGGCCGCGGTGCTCGACCAGGACCTGATTGCGGAGGTCCCGATGCCGCGCACCAACACCCTGTACCTCAACACCGAGAAGGGCGTCTTCAAGGACGCCTCGCTGCGTGCCGCCGCCCGCGAGGCGATCGACGCGGAGTCGATCGTGAAGGGCGTGTACGAGGGGCGCGCCGACGTGGCCGAAGGGCTGCTCGGCCCGGCGCTGCCGTGGGCGGCCGACCTGCGGACCAGTGTCGAGCGGGCCAAGGTCGGGAAGGCCGACGGCGAGACCATCACCATCGGCACCTTCACCGACCGCGCCGAGCTGCCCGAGGTCGCGGCGGCGCTGCAACAGCAGCTCCAGAAGGCCGGGTTCAAGGTGAAGCTGGACGTCCGCGAGTACGCCAACATCGAGTCCGACGCGCTCGCGGGCGAGTTCGACGCGTTCCTCCTGTCCCGGGCGACGGTCCTCGACTCCGGCGACCCGGCCGCGTACCTCTACAGCGACTTCGCCTCCGACGGCTCCTTCAACATCTCCCAGCTCGCCGACTCCTCCGTGGACAAGGCGCTGAAGAAGGCGGGCGAGGCCGCCGTCGGCGACGCACGCCGCAAGGCCGTCATCGAGGCCGAGGCCGCCGTGCTCGGCACCGACGCGGCGATCCCGATGCTGCACGAGCGCGTGATCCAGGGCGATGCCGCCGGGGTCGTCGACGCCGCGCACGACCCGCGTGAGCGGGAGCTGGTCACGGCGGACACGTACGTCAAATGAAGCCCACCGTCGCGGGGTTCACCCGCGCCCTGTGTCTCGTCGCGGTCGTCGCCGCCGTCGGCCTGCTCCCCTGGCTCTCCGGCCGCGACCCCGCGCTGACCGTCCTGCGTGCCCGCTCCGCCGAGCAGGAGCCGACCGAGGAGGCCCTGGACGCCGTACGGCGGGACCTCGGTCTGGACGCCGGTCCCCTCTCCCTGCTGGGGAAGTGGGCCGGCGGCCTGCTGCGCGGTGACCTCGGCACCTCCTGGGTGTCGGGCACGGACGTCCTGCCGTCGGTCACGGCCGGGCTCCAGGTGTCGCTGGCCCTGATGGGCGTGGCGCTCGCGGTGGCCGTGCTGCTGGCCGCCGCGCTGGTGGCGCCGGTGCTGGTACGCGGCCGGGGGTCGGCCGGCGCCTTCGCCGCGATGCTGGCCGCCGTGCCGGAGTTCCTGCTGGCCACCGTCGCGCTGCTGGTGTGCGGGGTGTGGCTGGGGTGGCTGCCGACGTCCGGCTGGCAGGGACCGGAGAACATGGTCCTGCCCGCGATCGCGCTCGGCGTCCCGGCGGGCGGCCTGCTCGGCCGGCTGGTGGCCGACGCACTGCCCGCCGTGCTCGACGAGCGGTGGGTGGAGCTGTGGCGGGGTGCGGGGGTCAGCCGTGCGCGGATCTCGGGGGCGGCGCTGCGGCGCGTACTGCCGCCGCTGGTACCGCAGTTCGGGATGGCGGCCGTCGGGCTGACCGGCGGCGCGGTCGCGGTGGAGACGGTGTTCGCGGTGCCCGGCATCGGCCGTACCGCACTCGGCGCGGCCAAGTCGCAGGATCTGCCGCTGCTTCAGGGCTCGGTCCTGGCGCTGCTGCTGCTCGGGCTGGTCACGGGGGCGGTCGCCGCTCTCGTACGGCGCCGGCTGCTGGGGCCGGCCCTGCGTGACGCCGGGCTCGCACTACCCCCGGCCCGACCGGGCCGTACCCACCCGGCGATCCCGTTGACGCTGTTCACAGTCCTCGCCGTGACCATCGGCTGGGGCCTGCTGCGCGATCCGTACGCCGTCAACACCGCTGCCCGCCTCGCCGCACCCTCGCCGACCCACCCCCTCGGCACCGACGGTCTGGGCCGCGACGTCCTCGCCCGGCTCGGACACGGCGCCGCCTCGACCGTCGGCACGGCAGCCGCCGTGTGCCTGCTGTCGCTGCTGGTGGGTCTGGCCCTCGGCTTCCTCCCCGGCATCGCGGCCGGCGCCGCCGACATCGCCAACGCCCTGCCCCCGGTCATCGTCGGCATCCTGGTCGCTGCGGCCGCCGGACCCGGCACCGGCGGTGCGGCCCTCGCGGTCGCCCTGATCTCCTGGCCACCGCTGGCCGCCCACGCGGCGGCGCTGGTGCAGGAGGTGCGGGCGTCGGCGTTCCTGACCGCCGGGCGGGCCATCGGCGCAACGCCGTGGTGGATCCTCACCCGGCATGTGCTTCCGTCCGTCGCCGGGCCCGTCGCCCGGCACGCGCTGCTGCGGCTGCCCGGTATCGCCCTCGCGCTGGCCTCCCTGGGTTTTCTGGGCCTGGGCGCCCAGCCGCCCGCCCCCGAGTGGGGCCTGCTGCTCGACGAGTCCCGCGCCTACCTGGAACGCGCCCCGTGGGCCGCCCTCGCCCCGGCCGTCGCGCTGGCACTGCTGGCGGCGCTGGCGGTGTCGGGAGCGGCGTACACGAGCGGGCGCAGCCGCGTGCGGAAAGCCGCCCCTGCCCTGAAGAAGGTGCCCGTTGCCGTCTGACGTGCTGCTCTCGGTGCGCGATCTGCGGATCGTCTTCGACGGTGTCGAGGCCGTACGCGGCCTGTCCTTCGACGTCCGCCCCCGCGAAGTGCTCGCCGTGGTCGGCGAGTCCGGCGCGGGCAAGTCCCTGACCGCCCGGGCGCTGCTGGGAATGGTGCCGCGAGGCGCGAGCGTCGGCGGGACGATACGACCGGACCTCTCGACGGAGCGTGGCCGCCGTATCGCCCTGGTCCCGCAGGACGCCCTGTCCGCGCTCTCCCCCGTGCACCCCGTGGGCGACCAACTCGCCGCCGCCGTACGGTCGGTGCAGCGCGTCTCCCGCAGACAGGCCCGGGCCCGGGCGGTCGCCGCGCTGGACCGGGTGGGCATCCCGGACGCCGCCCGCACGGCACGGGCGTATCCGCACGAGTACTCCGGCGGCATGCGGCAGCGGGCGGTCATCGCGATGGCGACGATCAACGAGCCCGATGTCGTGGTCGCCGACGAACCGACCAGCGCGCTGGACGCGGAGCGCCAGGAGCAGGTGCTGCGGGTGCTCGGCGAGCGGCGCGAGGCGGTCGGCGCCGCGCTCGTCCTGGTCACGCACGACATGGACGTCGTACGGGACCACGCGAACCGGGTGCTGGTGATGTACGCGGGACGCGCGGTGGAAGCCGGCCGGGTGCAGGATGTGCTGTCCCGTCCCCGGGCCCCGTACACGGCGGGCCTGCTGGCCTCGCTCCCGCAGAACGCGCGCGGCCTGCGCCGCCTGCCCGCGCTCCCCGGCACCCCGCCCGCACCGGGCGCGCTCCCGGCGGGCTGCGCGTTCGCCCCGCGCTGCCCGCTGGCCGCCGACCGCTGCCGGCACGAGGAGCCGGAGCCCCGCCCGCTTCACGACCGGCTGGTGGCCTGCCACCGCGCGGACGACGTCCCGCACCCCGCGATCGACCTGTTCCAGGAGAAGCAGCCCGCATGAGCCCTCTGCTCGAGGTCCGCGAACTCGTGGTCCGCTACGGCGATTTCACGGCCGTGGACGGTGTCTCCTTCACCCTGGACGCGGGCGAGACCCTCGCCCTGAACGGCCCCTCCGGCTGCGGCAAGTCCTCCACGGCCATGGCCGTACTCCAGCTGCGCCGCCCGGACTCCGGCGAAGTCGGTTTCGAGGGACGGGAGTTGACGTCGCTGACCGAACGCGAGCTGCGCCCGCTGCGCCCACGCATGCAGCCTGTCTTCCAGGACCCGTACGGGTCGTTGAGCCCGCGCCACCGCATCCGCGACGCCGTGGCCGAACCGCTGAAGGTCCAGGGCCGCTGGACCGCCACCGACGGTCCCGCCCGGGTCGCCGAACTCCTCGACCGCGTCGGCCTCGACCCGTCGTACGGCGACCGGCACCCGCACGAGCTCTCCGGCGGCCAGTGCCAGCGCGCCGGCATCGCCCGCGCCCTGGCCTCCGAGCCACGCCTGCTGGTCCTCGACGAGCCGGTCTCCGCCCTGGACCCGTCCGTCCGCGCCGGTGTGCTGAACCTGCTCGCCGACCTCCAGGACGACCTCGGTCTCGGCTACCTGTTCATCTGCCACGACCAGGCGGTCGTACGGCACTTCGCGGACCGGGTGATCGAGATACGCGAGGGGCGCGTCATTTCCGGGTAGCGGCCTCGATGACCTGGCGGAGGCCTTCGGTGAGCTGCTTCGCGCTCGGCGCGGTCTTGGGGTCGAAGGTCCACTGGGCGATGAGTCCGGTCATCAAGGTCAGATAGAACTTGCCGAGGGTGTCCACGGTCTCGTCCCGGACATCCTCCTCCCGTCCGCCCATGAGCAGCGGGATGATGCCGCGCCCGGCCTCCAGCTGGGCACGCGACAGATGGTCGCGCACCTCGGGCAGCTGGTCGCCCATGGTGATCACCTCCACGCTGAGGCGCCACATCGATTCCGGACCCCGCATGGTCCCGATGATGTTCGACCACACCTCCTGGAACCGTTCGACCGAGCCGGGCTCGGACGTGATCCCGGCGGTCCCGTCACCCTCGAAGGCGTCACCCATCTCCTCGACCAGCGAAACGTACGCCTGCGCCAGCAGCGCGTCCTTCGAGCCGTAGTGGTAGCCGATCGAGGCCAGGTTGGTCCCCGACTCCTTGACGATGTCCCGCGCCGTCGTCCGCGCGAACCCCTTCTGCAGCAGGCAGCGCTTGGCGCCCTCGAGCAGATCCTCACGGTGTCCCATGTCGACGACCCTACCCCGGTCCATACGGTCGTCCTAGACAAGCGATTTATACATTCGTCATATACAAGCGTTTAAGACGTGCGTACAGTCCCTGCCATGACAACGAACCGGACGAGCACCACGCCCACTCCCCAGCCCCCGCCCGCCCGCGCCGGCCGCCGCGAATGGACCGCACTCGGCGTGCTGATGCTGCCGCTGCTGCTGGTCTCCATGGACGTCTCGGTCCTGTACTTCGCGATCCCGGCGATCAGCGCGGACCTGGAGCCGAGCGGCACCCAGCAGCTGTGGATCTTCGACATCTACGCGTTCGTTCTGGCCGGGCTGCTGATGACGATGGGCTCGCTCGGTGACCGCATCGGCCACCGTCGGCTGTTGCTGATCGGCGCCGCCGCCTTCGGCACCGCCTCGCTGGTGGCCGCGTATGCGAACAGCGCCGAGATGCTGATCGCGGCCCGTGCGGTCCTCGGCATCGGCGGCGCGACCCTGATGCCGGCAACGATGGCCATGACCCGCACGATGTTCACCGACCCCGCGCAACGCGCGAAGGCGATCGGCATGTGGTCCGGCGTGATGACGGCCGGGATCGCGCTCGGCTCGGTGATGAGCGGGGTGCTGGTCGAGTACTTCTGGTGGGGCTCGGTCTTCCTGGTCAACCTGCCCGCGATGGCGCTGCTGCTGGCCCTGGGCCCGGCACTGCTCCCCGAGTCGAAGAACCCTTCGTCCGGCCGTTTCGACTGGCTGAGTGTGCCGCTGTCGATGGCCGCCGTGCTCCCCGTGATCTACGGCCTGAAGGAGATCCCGTCGAACGGCTGGAACGTCCGCTACGTCGTCGCGATCACCGTCGGCCTGCTGTTCGCGGCCCTCTTCGTCCACCGCCAGCGCACGGCCGCGGCACCGATGATCTCCCCGGCCCTGTTCCGCGGACGCGGCTTCGCACCCTCGGTGGGCCTCAACCTCCTGTCCGCGTTCGGGGTGATGGGTTCGGCCTACTTCACCACGCAGTACATCCAGTCCGTGCTCGACAAGAGTGCACTGGAGGCGGCCTTGTGGGCGCTGCTGCCGTCGGTGCCGATCGGGGCGGCGGCGCCGATCGGCACCCAGCTGGTACAGAAGGGCGTCAACCGCGCCCACGTCGTCACCGCGGGCTTTGTGATCGCCGCGTCCGGTTTCGGGCTGCTGGCCCTCGCCGGTACGGACTCGATGGTGCTCGTGCTGGTCGCGTGCGGAGTCCTCGCCGTCGGGAGCGTCACGGTGATGTCCCAGATCATGGACCTCGCGATGGGCACCGCCCCGGTGGAGCGCGCGGGCGCCGCGTCCTCCTTGATGGAGACCGGCGCCGAGTTCGGCGGAGCGCTCGGCATGGCGGTCCTCGGCTCCATCGGTACGGCGATCTACCAGCACGAGATCCCCGCGTCGGCACCGGACGCGGCTCACGAGACACTGGGGGGCGCGTTGGCGATCGCCGATCAGGTCCCGGGACTGGCTGCGGTCGCGCGAGAGGCGTTCACCAGCGGGATGCAGGGGGCGGCGATCGCGGGGGCGCTGCTGCTGGCGGGGGCGGCGGGGCTGGCGGCGGTCACGCTGCGCCAGGTGCGGACACACGAAAACGCCGGACAGGCTGACCAACTCAGCCCGTCCGGCGTTTGAGGACGAGGCCCGTTCAGGGCCGAAGCGGGGGTCTGGGGGCGACAGCCCCCAGAGTCGGCAACGTCAGACGAGGTTCACGGCACGAGCCGACGTGGCGCCGATCTCCGCCGCGACCTCGGCCAGAACGCCGGACGACACCGCGTCATCCACGGTCAGCACCGCCAACGCCTCGCCGCCCGCTGCCGCGCGAGCGACCTGCATACCGGCGATGTTGATGCCCGCCTCGCCGAGGATGCGGCCGACCGTGCCGACCACGCCGGGACGGTCCTCGTACCGCAGGACGGCCATGTGGTCGGCGAGCGCGAGGTCGACGTCGTAGTCGCCGACCGCGACGATCTTCTGCAGGTGCTTCGGCCCGGCGAGCGTGCCGGACACCGACACCTCCTCGCCGTCGCCGAGCGTGCCGCGCACGGTGACGACGTTGCGGTGGTCCGGCGACTCCGAGCTGGTGGTCAGCCGCACCTCGACGCCGCGCTCCTGGGCGAACAGCGGGGCGTTGACGTACGAGACGGTCTCGTCGACGACGTCCTCGAAGACGCCCTTGAGCGCGGACAGCTCCAGCACCTTCACATCGTGCTGGGTGATCTCGCCGTACACCTCGACGTCCAGACGGACGGCGACCTCACCGGCGAGCGCGGTGAAGATCCGGCCGAGGCGCTCGGCAAGCGGCAGGCCCGGCTTGACGTCCTCGGCGATGACACCGCCCTGGACGTTGACCGCGTCCGGGACCAGCTCACCGGCGAGCGCGAGGCGCACCGACCTGGCGACCGCGATACCGGCCTTCTCCTGCGCCTCGTCGGTGGACGCACCCAGGTGCGGGGTGGCCACGACCTGGTCGAACTCGAACAGCGGCGAGTCCGTGCACGGCTCCTTGGCGTACACGTCGAGACCGGCGCCAGCGACCCGGCCCTCCTTGAGGGCGGAGTACAGGGCCTCCTCGTCGACGATGCCGCCGCGCGCGGCGTTGACGATCCGCACGCTCGGCTTGACCTTGCGCAGCGCCTCCGCGCCGATCAGACCCAGCGTCTCGGGGGTCTTCGGCAGGTGGACGGTGATGAAGTCGGAGACCTCGAGCAGCTCGTCCAGCGACAGCACCTTGACGCCCATCTGCGCGGCCCGCGCGGGCTGTACGTAGGGGTCGTAGGCGACGACCTTCATGCCGAACGCCGACATGCGCTGCGCGACGAGCGCGCCGATGCGGCCGAGGCCGACGACACCGAGGGTCTTCTCGGCCAGCTCGACGCCGGTGTACTTGCTGCGCTTCCACTCGCCGTTCTTCAGCGCGGCGTTGGCCTGCGGGATGTTGCGGGCGGTGGCGAGGATGAGACCGCAGGCCAGCTCGGCGGCGGTCACGATGTTCGAGGTGGGGGCGTTGACGACCATCACGCCGGCCTTGGTGGCGGCGGAGACGTCCACGTTGTCGAGGCCGACGCCGGCTCGTGCGACGACCTTGAGCTTGTTCGCGGCAGCGATCGCCTCGGCGTCCACCTTGGTGGCCGAGCGGATCAGGATCGCGTCGACCTCGGCGATGGCCGGCAGCAACTCGGCGCGGTCCGCGCCGTTGCAGTGCCGGATCTCGAAGTCGGGGCCGAGCGCGTCGACGGTCGCGGGCGACAGCTCTTCAGCGATGAGTACGACGGGTTTCGAGCTCACGTGAGTCCTCACAAGTCCAATGCGTGCGGACGGCCGTCCCGACGGCCGCAGGCGGAGGAGGGGCTTGCCGCGTGGAAGACGCACGACGCTGTGGGCCTGACGCGTATGTAGTACGGCAGTGTAGTGCCGTGGCGGAGGTCGTCCTGCGCCTCTCCGGACGGATCACCCGTCCGTGGCTGGACGGGATGGACAACGTCTTCGTACACGACGTTACCCGGGGTTCACCGAAGGGGCCGGAGCAATCCGCTCCGGCCCCTTCGATCCGAGGCTTACGCCTCCTCGTTGACCCAGCTCATGAGCTTGCGCAGCTCCTTGCCGGTGGTCTCCAGCAGGTGCTCGGAGTCCTGCTGCTTGTACTCGTTGTACTTCTTCAGACCGCCGTGGTACTCGTCCATCCAGGCCTGGGCGAACGTGCCGTCCTGGATCTCCGAGAGGACCTTCTTCATCTCGGCCTTGGTGGCGTCGGTGATGATGCGCGGGCCGGTGACGTAGTCGCCCCACTCGGCGGTCTCGGAGATCGACCAGCGCATCTTCTCCAGGCCTCCCTCGTACATGAGGTCCACGATCAGCTTCAGCTCGTGCAGGCACTCGAAGTACGCGATCTCCGGCTGGTAGCCCGCCTCGGTCAGCGTCTCGAAACCGGCCTTCACCAGCGCGGCGGTGCCACCGCACAGCACGGCCTGCTCACCGAACAGGTCGGTCTCGGTCTCCTCGGTGAACGTCGTCTTGATGACGCCCGCCCGGGTGCCGCCGATGCCCTTGGCGTACGACAGGGCCAGCGCGAAGGCGCCTCCGGAGGCGTCCTGCTCGACGGCCGCGATGCACGGAACGCCGCGGCCCTCCTCGTACTGACGGCGCACCAGGTGGCCGGGGCCCTTGGGGGCGACCATGCAGACGTCCACGCCGGCCGGGGGCTTGATGAAACCGAAGCGGATGTTGAAGCCGTGGCCGAAGAACAGCGCGTCGCCGTCCTTCAGGTTCGGGGCGATGGACTCCTCGTAGACCTGGGCCTGGATCGGGTCCGGCACCAGGATCATGATGACGTCGGCCTCGGCGGCGGCCTCGGACGGCGTCACCACGCGCAGGCCCTGCTCCTCGGCCTTGGCCTTGGACTTGGAGCCCTCGTGCAGACCGACACGCACGTCGACACCCGAGTCACGCAGCGACAGGGCGTGGGCGTGGCCCTGGCTGCCGTAACCGATGACCGCGACCTTGCGGCCCTGGATGATGGACAGGTCGGCGTCGGCGTCGTAGAACAGCTCGGCCACTTTGGGTTCTCTCCTTGGGGTGCAGATGTTGCGTCCCACCGTATGACGGCGGGGGGAAGGGAAGTTCGGGGGTCTCGGCATACGGGCGGCCGGGTCGTCGTCCGGCCGCCCGGTCTCATCCTTACGCCGACCGGTCGAGCGCGCGAAGCGACCGGTCCGTGATCGAACGGGCTCCGCGTCCGATCGCGATCGTGCCGGACTGGACCAGCTCCTTGATGCCGAACGGCTCCAGCATCTTCAGCATGGCCTCCAGCTTGTCGCTGGAACCGGTGGCCTCGATGGTGACGGCCTCCGGAGAGACGTCGACGGTCTTGGCGCGGAACAACTGCACGATCTCGACGATCTGGGAGCGTGTCTCGTTGTCGGCGCGCACCTTCACCAGAACGAGTTCCCGCTGAACGGCCGAACCCGGCTCCAGCTCGACGATCTTCAGCACGTTGACGAGCTTGTTGAGCTGCTTCGTCACCTGCTCCAGCGGCAGGTCCTCGACGTTCACCACGATGGTGATGCGGGAGATGTCGGGGTGCTCGGTGACGCCGACCGCGAGGGAGTCGATGTTGAAGCCGCGGCGGGAGAACAGGGCGGCGATCCGGGCCAGGATGCCCGGCGTGTTCTCCACCAGGACGGAGAGCGTGTGCTTGGACATGGGTCTTGGTCTCTCTCGGCTCAGTCGTCTTCGTTGTCGCCGAAGTCGGGGCGGACGTCCCGGGCGGCCATGATCTCGTCGTTGGAGGTGCCGGCGGCGACCATCGGCCACACCATCGCGTCCTCGTGGACGATGAAGTCGATGACGACCGGGCGGTCGTTGATCGAGTTCGCCTCCTCGATGACCTTGTCGAGGTCGGCCGGGTCCTCGCAGCGGATGGCGTAGCAGCCCATGGCCTCCGACAGCTTGACGAAGTCGGGGACGCGCGTGCCGGCGCTGGGCTGCTTGCCGTCCGCCTCGGGGCCGGAGTGCAGGACGGTGTTGGAGTAGCGCTGGTTGTAGAAGAGGGTCTGCCACTGGCGGACCATCCCGAGGGCGCCGTTGTTGATGATGGCGACCTTGATCGGGATGTTGTTCAGGGCGCAGGTGGTGAGCTCCTGATTGGTCATCTGGAAGCAGCCGTCGCCGTCGATCGCCCAGACGGTCTGCTCCGGCGCGCCGGCCTTGGCGCCCATGGCGGCCGGGACCGCGTAGCCCATCGTCCCGGCGCCGCCGGAGTTGAGCCAGGTCGCGGGCTTCTCGTACTGGATGAAGTGCGCGGCCCACATCTGGTGCTGGCCGACGCCCGCGGCGAAGATCGTGCCCTCGGGCGCGAGCCGGCCGATGCGCTCGATGACCTGCTGCGGGGACAGGGAGCCGTCCTCGGGCTGGTCGTAGCCGAGCGGGTAGGTCTCGCGCCAGCGGTTCAGGTCCTTCCACCAGGCCTCGTAGTCGCCCCGGTGACCCTCGCTGTGCTCCTTCTGCACCGCCTGGATCAGGTCGGCGATGACCTCGCGGGCATCACCGACGATCGGCACGTCGGCGGCGCGGTTCTTGCCGATCTCGGCCGGGTCGATGTCGGCGTGGACGATCTTGGCGTACGGGGCGAAGCTGTCCAGCTTGCCGGTGACGCGGTCGTCGAAGCGGGCTCCGAGGGCGACGATCAGGTCGGCCTTCTGCAGCGCGGTGACGGCGGTGACCGCACCGTGCATGCCCGGCATTCCCACGTGCAGCGGGTGGCTGTCGGGGAATGCGCCGAGCGCCATCAGGGTGGTGGTGACGGGCGCTCCGGTGAGTTCTGCGAGGACCTTCAGCTCGGCGGTGGCGCGGGACTTGATGACGCCGCCGCCGACATAGAGGACCGGCCGCTTCGCGGCGGTGATCAGCTTGGCGGCCTCACGGATCTGCTTGGCGTGCGGCTTGGTGACGGGCCGGTAGCCGGGCAGGTCCATGGTCGGCGGCCAGGTGAAGGTGGTCTTCGCCTGGAGGACGTCCTTGGGAATGTCGACCAGGACCGGTCCCGGGCGGCCGGTGGAGGCGATGTGGAACGCCTGCGCGATCGCCCGGGGGATGTCCTCCGCCTTGGTGACCAGGAAGCTGTGCTTGGTGATCGGCATGGTGATGCCGACGATGTCCGCCTCCTGGAAGGCGTCCGTACCGATCGCCTTGGACACGACCTGCCCGGTGATCGCGACCAGCGGCACGGAGTCCATGTGCGCGTCCGCGATCGGGGTGACCAGGTTGGTGGCGCCCGGGCCGGACGTCGCCATGCACACCCCGACCTTGCCGGTGGCCTGCGCGTAGCCGGTAGCGGCGTGGCCGGCGCCCTGCTCGTGACGGACCAGCACGTGGCGCACCCGCGTGGAGTCCATCAGGGGGTCGTACGCGGGCAGGATGGTGCCCCCGGGAATGCCGAATACCGTGTCGGCGCCGACCTCCTCGAGAGAGCGGATGAGGGACTGCGCGCCCGTGACGTGCTCGGGGGCGGACTGCTGTCCTCCGGATCGGGGCCGCGGCTGCGGGTGAGGGGCCCCGGTGGCCTGCTCGGTCATCGGCATTCTCTTCTCGATGCTGAGGGTTTTTGCGAGGTTTGTGCGGTGTACGACTGCTGTTCGGCAGGTGCCTGTGCAACAAAAAACCCCTCGTGCCGTAAGGCAAGCGAGGGGAGCGCGCCGGTGTGGTCGCTGGGAATTCCGGATCGTCCTCCGGTGGTCCCAGCTCAGCCGACGCGCTGTCCAAGTACGAGAATTCGGGTGCGCATGGCACTGACCCTCCCCCCGGCGCACACCCACTGTCAAGTGGGTGGGACGGGAGTCTCATTATGTGAGCGAAGGGTCGTCCCGCCGGAGAAGACGGTACTCACTCCGCCGGTGGTCACGCCTCCGGCGGTCACTCCGCCGGTGTACACGCCCGCGCCGCCGGCGAAGGCGGGCTCGGCCGGGTCGTGCGGCACCGGGTAGCGGCCGGACGTCAGCGCTCTGCGCAGCCGGTACTCGTCCAGTGGGCCCGAGAAGGCCATGCCCTGCCCGTGCGTACACCCCATCGCGCGCAGGGCGACGACCTGCTCCGGCAGATCCACGCCCTCGGCCACGGACTGCAGCCCGAGATCGCCCGCGATGCGAAGCAGCCCACTGGTGATCTTGTGCAGCCGCGCGGACTCGACGATGCCCTCGACGAGGCCGCGGTCGAGCCGCAGGACGTCGATCGGGAGCCGTCTGAGCGCCGTGATGGCAGGGCAGCCGCTGCCGAAACCGTCCAGCGCGATCCGGACGCCGAGCCGCCGCAGGGCGCCCAGACGCCGCTCCAGGTCGTCCAGGGACACCCTGGGGTCGATGTCCGACAGCTCGATGATCAGCGCCCCGGACGGCAGCCCGTGCCGGGTCAGCAGTGCCTCGACGGAGCCGAGGGGCATCGACCGGTCCAGCAGCCGGCGCGTGGCCATCCGGACGGCCACGGGCACGGCGTGGCCGCTCGCGCCGCGTTCGGCGGCCCGCTCGACCGCCTCCTGAAGCATCCAGCGGCCCAGCTCGGCCGTCTTGTCGCTGTCTCCGACGTCCTCGGCGTCCGGAGCGCCCGGGGCGTCCGGGGCCACGCGCAGGAACTCCGCGGGTGTGAACAGCACCCCTTGGGACGACCGCCAGCGCGCCTGGGCGGTGACCGAGGTGATCCGGCCGTCCTCCAGACAGACCACGGGCTGGTGCAGCAGCGTGAACTCGCCGTCGTGCAGCGCGGCCCGCAGCCGTGTGGCCAGTTCCGCCTTGCGTACGACGTCCTGCTGCATCTGCGGCTTGTACAACTCGACACGGCCCTTGCCGGCCGACTTGGCGCGGTACATCGCGAGGTCGGCATTGCGCAGCAGCTCGCCCGCGCCGAGGCCCGGCTCGGCGAAGGCGACGCCGATGGAGGCGGCGACCCGGACATCGTTGCCGTCGATGAGGTACGGCTGCGACAGCGTCACCCTGAGGCGGTCGGCGAGCTCCAGGATGTGCCGTTCGCGGGCTGTACGGTCACGGGCGCCGTCGCCGACGATCAGGGCCGCGAACTCGTCGCCGCCCAGCCGGGAGGCGGTGTCGCCCTGCCGGACGGCCTCCTGGAGTCTGCGTGCGGCCTGGACGAGCAGTTCGTCCCCGGCCTGGTGCCCGATCGTGTCGTTGACGGCCTTGAATCCGTCGAGGTCGATGAAGAGCACGGCCGTGCCCCGCAGGGCGGCACCGCGGTCGGTGCTGCGACGGCCGGACAGGGCCTGCTGGACGCGCTGGGTGAACAGGGCGCGGTTGGGCAGGTCGGTCAGCGGGTCGTGCTCGGCGTTGTGCTGCAACTGCGCCTGGAGGCGCACTCTTTCGGTCACGTCCCGGCTGTTGAAGATCAGGCCGCCCTGGTGGCGGTTGACGGTCGACTCGACGTTCAGCCAGCCGCCGTCACCGGACCGGAAGCGGCACTCGATGCGCGTAGTGGGTTCATCGAGGGGGCTGGCGGCGAGGAAGCGGCGCACCTCGTGCACCACGCAGCCCAGGTCCTCCGGGTGGATGAGTTCGGCCAGTTCGCTGCCCACCAGCTCCTCCGCGGGCCGTCCGTAGACCCCGGCGGCGGCCGGGGAGACGTACCGCAGGACGCCGTTGGGCGCGGCGATCATGATGACGTCGCTGGAGCCCTGCACCAGGGAGCGGAAGTGGTTCTCCTTCTGCACCAGTTCCTGGGTGAGGGTGATGTTGTCGAGCAGCATGATCCCCTGGCGCACCACCAGGGCGAGCACGACCGTGCCGCCGGTGATCAGCACCACGCGGTCGACGCTGCGGCCGTTGAGCACGTTGTAGAGGATTCCCAGCGTGCACACAGCGGCGGCGAGGTACGGGGTGAGGGCTGCCAGGGAGCAGGTGAGGGGCCGGGTGGCCGGATACCGGTCACGCTCGCCCTGCTGCACGGGCGGGTGCGGGTGGGTGGAACCGCGCTGTCCGGGCAGGTGCTCGTGCACCACGCGCGCGTGCGGCTCGTCACCGGGCCGGCCGGGCCGGGGCGCGACCCAGGGTGCGTACGCCAGCAGCAGCGAGCCGGCGAACCAGCCCGCGTCCAGCAGTTGACCCGAGCGGTAGCTGTCGTGGAGCAGCGGTGAGGCGAACAGGGCGTCGCACATCACGGTCAGGGCGAGGGCGCCGATCGCGGTGTTCACCGCGGAGCGGTTGGCCCCGGAGCGCCGGAAGTGCAGCGCGAGCACCATGCTGACCAGGGCGATGTCGAGCAGCGGGTACGCGAGCGACAGCGCGGTGTGCGCCACGCCGGGTCCGCCGCCCTTGGCCGCCTGGGCCAGCGCGAGGCTCCACGACAGGGTGACCAGGCAGCCGCCGATCAGCCAGGCGTCCAGGGCGAGGCAGACCCAGCCCGCCTTCGTCACCGGCCGTTTGGCGAGGACCAGCAGGCCCACGATCGCGGGCGGCGCGAAGCACAGGAAGAACAGGTCGGCGTAGCTGGGACTGGGCACGGGCCGCCCCAGGACGACCTCGTACCACCCCCAGACCAGGTTGCCGAGGGCCGCCATCGTCGAGGAGAGGGCGAACAGCAGCCAGGCGGAGCGGAACCGGACCCGGCGGCTGTGGGCGTAGAGGAAGCACGACACGGCGGCCGCGCCCGCGGCGGCACTCAGCCCGAAGTCCCCCATGATCAGAGCGAGCTGGTGCGAGCCCCAGCCGACCGCGGAACCGACGGCGTAGGCCGCGCACACCAGGGCCAGCAGGAGTGGGGGGAGCATGCTCGACCCGGCGCCCGAGGCAGGCGTCCGGGGCAGCAGCGTCCCCTGGGCAGGCTGGCGCCGCAGCACCTGGTCGAGGACGGCCGTGGGTGGCGAGGGCGCGTTCACCGGGCCCTCCCGGTCCGCTCCGCCCCCGGCGCCCGCGGGTCCCGGTGCGGCGGGAGTGCCGGCTTCCTGCGGCTGCTGTGCCTGGGGTGGTATTGGCTGTGGTGTGCGCCGTGACCGGCGCCAGGGCCGCGTCTGGCCGCGGCCGTGCGCCAGGGTCGCCGTCGGCGGCCCCGCCGCGTCGGATCGTTCGTCCATAGGCCGTGCATCGCCCGTCGCCCCCCTCACAGTCTGCAATGTCCATCCCCGGCGCCGAACGGTCTGCGGCGCAGCCCCTGTCCGGACGATACACCAGTCTCGTCACTCAATGACAGGGCTTCTCTACGCTCCGTGACCACTGGCAGGGATGCGGGTACGGACCGCTTCCGGAAGGTTGCGGAGGGTACCCGAACCGGATGTCGCGTCTGTTGCGGCGGGTCCGAGGCGGTCGGTCAGGTTCCGCTCGTGCCCGTCGTAAGGATCACGTTGCGCAGCGGCTCCCGGTTCACGTAGCGGCTCAACTGGTCCACCAGCAGCCGCTTGGCGCGCGGCAGGAACGCGGAAGTGGGCCCGCCGACGTGCGGACTGATCAGCACGCCGGGCGCACGCCACAGGGGGTGACCGGGCGGCAGCGGTTCGGGATCCGTGACGTCGAGGGCTGCGGTGATGCGGCCGCTGTCCAGTTCCGCGAGCAGCGCCTTGGTGTCGACGACGGGGCCGCGGGCGACATTGACGAGGAGGGCACCGTCCTTCATACGGGCCAGGAACTCGGCGTCGACCAGCCCTCGGGTGGCCTCCGTCAGCGGCGTGGACAGGATGACGACGTCCGCTTCGGGGAGCAGGGCGGGCAGTTGGGTGAGTGGATGCACGGGACCGCGCGCCGTGGTGCGCTCGGAGCGCGCGACGCGCGCCACCCGCGCAAGCTCGAACGGCGCGAGCCGGTCCTCGATCGCCGCGCCGATCGCCCCGTATCCGACGATGAGTACGTTCCTGTCGGCGAGCGCCGGCCGGAACCCGCCGAGCCACTCCCCCCGGTCCTGCGCCCGCACGAAGTCCGGGATCCCGCGCAACGAGGCCAGGATCAGCGTGAGCGTGAGCTCCGCGGTGCTCGCCTCGTGCACACCGCGCGCGTTGCACAACCGCACGCCCGGGCGCAGGTGCTTCAGCCCCGGCTCGACATGATCGATACCGGCGGAGAGCGTCTGCACGACCTCGACGGACGTCATCCCCGGCAACGGCCGCACGCCGACCTCGCTGGGCTTCATGTAGGGGACGACATAGAAGGCACAGTCGCCGGGATCCGCGGGGAACGTCTCTCCGCCGTTCCAGAAGCGGTAGTTCGGCCCTTCCGGAAGCCCCTCGATCTCCTCCGGCGGGATGGGCAGCCATACATCAGCAGTCATGGTCACGAGGCTATGTGAGGGGCGCGGGAGTGCAGAGGTTAGGTTGGGGGCCAGGAGAGGGAGGGTTACGGGCAGGTGGAGCGCAGGACGATCGGCGCGGCGGCACTCGCGGTGGGGGCCGTCGGACTCGGGTGCATGCCGATGAGCTGGGCGTACAGCACGTCACGGCAACGGGGCGACGAGTCGCTCAGGGCCGTGCACCGGGCGCTCGATCTGGGCTCGACGCTACTGGACACGGCCGACATGTACGGCCCGTTCACCAACGAGCTGTTGCTGGGCCGGGTGTTGAAGGAGCGGCGGTCCGATGCCTTCGTGTCGACCAAGGTCGGCCTGCTGGTGGGCGAGCAGCACATCGTGGCCAACGGCCGCCCGGGGTATGTGAAGCGGGCCTGCGACGCGTCCCTGAGGCGCCTGCAGACGGACGTCATCGACCTCTACCAGCTGCACCGCGCCGACCCCGAGGTTCCCGTGGAGGAGACCTGGGGCGCGATGGCGGAACTCGTCCAGGCCGGAAAGGTGCGGGCGTTGGGGTTGTGCGCGGTGGGGCGCGCGGCGGGCGACGGGCGGGGACGCTGCTGCACGACGCGACGATCCGGCAGTTGCAGCGGGTGCAGCAGGTCTTCCCCGTGAGTGCGGTGGAGGCGGAGCTGTCGGTGTGGTCACCGGAGGCGCTGGACACGCTGCTGCCGTGGTGTGAGGCGCGCGGCATCGGCTTCCTGGCCGCGATGCCGCTCGGCAACGGCTTCCTGACCGGCACACTGACGCCCGGCGAGGGCTTCGAGCCCGACGACATGCGCGCCCGCCACCCCCGCTTCACCGCCGAGATGATGGCGGCGAACCAGCCGATCGTGGCCGGCCTGCGCCGGGTGGCGGCCCGGCACGGCGAGCACGTCACACCGGCCCAGGTGGCGCTGGCGTGGGTGGTGGCGCAGGGCCGGCACGTGGTTGCGGTGCCGGGGGCCAAGCAGGAGCGCTGGGTGACGGAGAACGCGGACGCGGCCCGGCTGTGCCTGTCGGCCCGGGACCTGACGGAGGTGTCGGGGCTGCCGCGGGCGCAGGGATCGTGGGAATGATCCTGACCTGCGGATCGTGGGAATGATCCTGACCTGCGGGTTCCTGATTTGTTGGTTCGGGATCGGGTGATCGGGAACCTGTGGGGCGCGAGCGGTGTATGACAAGTAGAACCCGCCGCGTCGAAGGGACCATGATCGTGCAACGTCGAGCTGTGACGGCCGTACTGGCCGCGGCCGCACTCCTGCTGACGGCCGGCTGCTCCTCCGACGACGAGGGAGGGGGTTCCCCCGGCGGTGGAGGAGACACCCCACCGAGCAGTACGGCCGCGCAGTCGCCGCCCCCGGGTCAGGCCGCCGAGGAGACCCCGCCCGCCAAGGGTTCGGCCGAGGTCGTACGCACGGTGACCGAGGACCTGGACAGCCCCTGGGGGCTTGCTGCCCTCCCCGACGGCGACCTCCTCGTCTCCTCCCGCGACGGGGGCACGATCACGCGGGTCGACACCGAGACGGGCCGGAAGACGGAGCTGGGCGAGGTGCCGGGGGTGTCACCGGCCGGCGAGGGCGGCCTGATGGGCCTCGCCCTCTCCCCCGACTACGCCTCGGACCGCATGGTCTACGCATACTTCACCTCGGCCTCGGACAACCGCATCGTCCGCATGCTGTACGACGAGCAGAAGCCCTCCGGTGAACAGCTGGGGGCGCCGGACACGATATTCCGGGGCATTCCCAAGGGCTTCATCCACAACGGCGGCCGGATCGCCTTCGGCCCGGACAAGATGCTGTACGCGGGTACGGGCGAGAGCGGCGAGGAGGGCCTGTCCCAGGACAGGGAGTCTCTGGGCGGCAAGATCCTGCGCATGACCCCGGAGGGCGAACCGGCACCGGGCAACCCGTTCCCGGACTCCCCGGTGTACTCGTACGGCCACCGCAATGTGCAGGGCCTCGCCTGGGACGACAAGCAGCGGCTGTTCGCCGCGGAGTTCGGCCAGGACACCTGGGACGAGCTGAACGCGATCAAGCCGGGCGACAACTACGGCTGGCCGGAGGTCGAGGGCACCTCCGACGAGGCCGGGTTCCGCAACCCGCTGGCCCAGTGGGCCACGGACGAGGCCTCCCCCAGCGGCATCGCGTATGCCGAGGGTTCCCTGTGGATGGCCGGCCTGGGCGGCCAGCGTCTGTGGCGCATCCCCTTGAACGGCACGGAGGCGTCGGCCGACCCGCAGGCCTTCCTGGAGGGCGAGTACGGCCGGCTGCGCACGGTGGTCTCGGCGGGCGGCAACAAGCTCTGGCTGGTGACCAGCGAGACGGACGGACGGGGGTCCCCCGAGGGCGGGGACGACCGGATCCTGGAGGTGGAGGTGAGCTGAGTACGGCGCCTCAGTCCTCCGCCGGCTCCTGCTCGGACGGCTCGGGCGGGCGTACGACGACTTTCCCGGACGACAGGTCGATCGGGCCGCGTCCTGGATCCCCGTCGCCCACGTCCTCCCGGGTCAGCTCCAGACGGTTCTGTTCGTCGCGGGTGTGTTTGCGGCCGGGTGCGAACAGTTCCTCGAAGACGTTGAACACGGGGCCTCCCTCGGCCGGTTGGTCCCCAGCGTAAGCGTCACCCTGCCGTTGGAGCGCTGAGGGTTTCGGACGGGAACAGGCCCAGCCGATGCGCCAGCGCCGCCGCCTCGCCGCGCCCCGAGACGCCGAGCTTGCCGAGGATGTTGGAGACGTGGACGCTGGCCGTCTTCGGGGAGATGAAGAGTTCCTCCGCTATCTGGCGGTTGGTGCGGCCGATGGAGACCAGGCGGAGGACGTCGCGTTCCCGGCTGGTGAGGCCGAGAGCCTGGACCGGATCGGCGGCGGGCGACTGCTGCGGGGCCTGGCGGAGGCTGAGGCGGGCGCGCTGGGCGAGCAGGCCGACGGCGTCGGCGAGGGGGCGCGCGCCGAGGTGGTCGGCGACGGCGTGGGCGAGGCGGAGCAGCTCCGTGGCACGGTCGCGGTCTTCCTCTCCCCCGGCGGAGAGGAGCGCCTCGGCGAGGCGGTGGCGGACGCGGGCCAAGTCGTAGGGGCGTTCCAGGCGTTCGAAGGCCGTGACCACCTCGGACCAGGTGTCCGGGCCGGCGATGCCCTCGGCGCGCTGGAGTTCGGCGCGCACCCACTTTTCGTGGGCGGCCCAGATGGGCGCGCCGGTGGTGAGGCTCTTGACGGTGCTGAAGATGCGTTCCAGGGCTTCTTCTCGGCCCTGCCGGGCGACGGGCAGGTTGCGGCTGTCGGCCTCGGCGGTGGCGGCGGCGAGCAGCAGCTTCCAGCCGTAGCGCTGGGTGCCGGGCGGGATGCCGGCGTCGAGGGCGCGGTCGAGTTGGTCGCGGGCGTCCAGGATGCGGCCTTCCGAGGCGGCGACGCCGATGGCGATGAAGGCCAGGGGGAGCCACTGCTGGGGCATGGGGTCGTGGGTGCCGAAATAGCCGTGTGCGGCGGCCAGTTGGCGGCCGGCTTCGGCGGCGTCGCCGCGGGCCAGGGCGAGATGGGCCAGGCACAGGGCGGCCGTGCCCTGGGGCTTGGCGCTCTGGCCTCGGCGCACCGCGTTCGACGCGGCCTCGGCGGATTCGTCCCAACGGCCCAGTGAGAACAGCGAGTCGGAGAGGTTGCTCCACACCCACGCCTCGGTGTCCAGCAGGCCGTACTTCCGGGCGAACCCGGTGCCCTCCTCCAGGATCCCGGCGGCTTCCAGGGAGCGGCCGACGGCTTCGAGTTCGGACGGGAGGTTGACGTACGTACGGCCGGCGACATGGGTGAAGGACCCGGCGAGGGACTGCTCCTTGACCTCGTACATCTCCGCGAGCCCCGCTTCGATGTCGCCGGCGTCGACGAGGAGGACGCCACGGGTGACGCGGGCGTTCAGCTCGACCTCGCGGGCCTCGACCATGCGCGCGTACTCCACGGCGCGCTCGGCGGCGGCGAGGGCCTCGGCGCCGGGCTGGTGCAGCATGGACCAGGTGGCGACGTTGGTCAGGACCTCGGCGTGCACTTCGGAGGGCGGCAGTCCGCGGACCAGTTCCTGGGCGGTGGCCAGTTCCTTCCAGCCGTCGTCGCGGGCCTTCGCCTGGACCAGGCGGGAGCGCTGGACCCAGAACCAGGCGGCGAGCAGCGGGTCGTCCTCGTCCTCCAGCAGGCGCAGCGCCCGCTTGGTGATCTTCAGGGCTCGTTCGCGTTCTCCGCAGAAGCGGCCTGCGACGGTGGCCGCCGCCAGCAGGTCGAGGTAGCGCAGCGCAGTGGTCGCCTGATCTCCGCCGTCCGGAGCGCGGTACACGTCGGTGTAGCCGACGGGGCGCAGTGCGGCCCGGACGTCCTCGGGGGCGGGGTCCCACAGTTCCATCGCGCGCTCCAGGAGCCGGAGTTGCTCGGAGTAGGCGTGCCGGCGGCGGGCGGCGACGGAGGCGTCGAGGACGGCGGGCAGGGCCTTGGCGGCGTCGTGCGCGTGGTACCAGTAGCTGGCCAGGCGCATGACGCGCTGGTCGGCGGGGACGAGGCCCGGGTCGGCCTCCAGGGCTTCGGCGTAGCGGCGGTTGAGACGGGAGCGCTCGCCGGGCAGCAGGTCGTCGGCGACGGCCTCGCGGACCAGGGAGTGGCGGAAGCGGTAGCCATCGCCGGTGGGTGTGGCGAGCAGGATGTTGGCGTTCACCGCCGCGCGCAGGGCCTCGATGAGGTCGTCCTCGGCGAGGCCGGCGACGGCGGCCAGCAGCCGGTACTCGACGGTGGAGCCGCCCTCGGCGACGATGCGGGCGACCCGCTGGGCGCTCTCGGGCAGCGTCTCCACGCGCACCAGGAGCAGATCGCGCAGGGAGTCGGTGAGGCCGGTGTGGCAGCCCTCGTGGGCGGCGACGGCGAGTTCCTCGACGAAGAAGGCGTTGCCGTCGGAGCGTTGGAAGATCTCGTCGACCTGGGCGGGGTCCGGTTCGGCGGCGTGGATGCCGGCGATCTGGCAGGCGACCTCCGCGCGGTTGAAGCGGGCGAGTTCGATGCGCTGGACCGTGCGCAGCCGGTCGAGTTCGGCCAGCAGGGGGCGCAGCGGATGGCGGCGGTGGATGTCGTCGGAGCGGTAGGTGGCGAGGACGACGAGGCGGCCGGTGCGCAGGGTGCGGAAGAGGTAGGCGAGGAGGTGACGGGTGGAGGCGTCGGCCCAGTGCAGGTCCTCCAGGGCGACGACGACCGTGCGGTCGGCGGCGATGCGTTCCAGCAGGCGGGCGGTGAGTTCGAAGAGGCGGGCCATGCCCTCCTCGTCGGGCCGGCCGGTGCCTGTCTCACCCAACTCGGGGAGCAGCCGGGCCAGTTCCTCCTCCTGCCCGGCGGCAGCGGCGGCCAGCTCGTCCGGCAGTTCACGGCGCAGGGCGCGCAGTGCGGTGGAGAACGGGGCGAAGGGCAGCCCGTCGGCGCCGATCTCGACACAGCCGCCCAGCGCGACGACGGCGCCCTTGCGGCCGGCGGCGGTGGCGAACTCCTCGACGAGGCGGGTCTTGCCGACGCCGGCCTCACCGCCCACCAGCAACGCCTGCGGCTCGCCCGCGGCAGCGCGGGCGAGCGCGTCGTTCAGCGTGTCCAACTCCTCGGCGCGGCCTACAAAGACGGGACTGACGGACCTGGTCTCCACAAGTCCGAGCATCGCACGGGGGTCCGACAACGCGGCACCGGTTTTCCCGCGGTGGCGTCCGTCCCTCGGTCCGTCTGCCGGCCCTGCGGCGCTCACGCGGTGCGTGGGGACCGGTGCCGTCGTGGGCGGCGGATATGCGCCTCGTTCGCGGCGGCGCGTTCGGCTGCTTCCCGGCGGGCGGCGCGGCCGCTGCGTATGGCTTCGCGGACCAGCCGCTCGTGCTCGGCCCGGCGGATCAGCTCGGCGGAGCGAAGCTGCTGGAGCTCGTACTCGTACATCTCTTCTCCCTGGAGAGGTCGGTGTGCGGTATCGCGCAGTGCGATGCCTCCACCTTCGTTTCCCAGGGGGGTCCGCCACATCGGGAGAGTTCCGTATCTTCGGCGGGCTCGGGGCCTTGGAAGGCACTTAGTACGGTCACCGGTACGCCAGGGCACCTCCTAAGTCCCCGGCCTAAGCCCCCGGTCATGCCCATGCAGACCGCGCCTCCAGCGGGAAGTGGCACAGGGCGGTGTGAGCGTCGCCCGCGCCCTTCGACTCGCGGACGACGGCCGGCGGTGCCTCGGTGGCGCACCGGTCCTCGGCGCGCCGGCACCGGGTGCGGAAGCGGCAGCCGGACGGGATGTCGAAGGGCGAGGGGATCTCGCCCTTGAGCTGGATCTCCTGGTCGTGGGTGGCGCGGGAGGTGTCCAGGACCGGTGCCGCCGCCATCAGCGCGGCTGTGTAGGGGTGCTGCGGGCGTTCGAACACGTCCTCGGTCTCGCCGTGTTCGATGACCTTGCCCAGGTACATCACCGTCACCCGGTCGGAGAGGTACCGCACGACGGACAGGTCGTGGGAGATGAACACGTAGGCGACGCCGAGGCGCGACTGGAGTTCCGAGAGCACGTTGAGGACCTGCGCCTGCACCGACAGGTCCAGGGCGGAGACCGGCTCGTCGCACACGATGAGGTCGGGGTCCAGGGCCAGGGCGCGGGCGATGCCGATGCGCTGGCGCTGCCCGCCGGAGAACTCGTTGGGGTAGCGGTGGGCGTCGCTCTCCCGCAGCCCGACCAGGGACAGCAGTTCACGGATCCGCTTCTCGCGGGCCTTGGCGTCCGGTACGACGTCCCGGTGGGTGCGCCAGGGCTCGCCGATCAGATCGGCGGCCGACATACGGGCGTTGAGCGAGGCGTAGGGGTCCTGGAAGACCATCTGGACGCGGCGGCGCCAGTTCAGCAGCTCCTTGCCGCGCAGGGCGAAGGGGTCGACGCCGTCGTACCGCACGGTGCCCGCGTCGGGTCGTTCCAGCCCGAGCAGCACCCGGGCCAGGGTGGACTTGCCGCAGCCGGACTCGCCGACGAGCCCGAGTGTCTGTCCCCGGCCGAGCTGGATGTCCACTCCGTCCAGGGCGGTCAGCCGGCGCCGGCCGCTGCCGAAGCTCTTGGTGACACCGCGGACTTCGAGCAGCGGCGGGGGTCCGTCGGTTCCCTCGGCCCGGGGTCCGGGGGTGGCGGTGGTGGCGCGGGACTCAGGCACGGTCGAGCTCCTCGGAGAAGTGGCAGGCGGCCGAACGTCCGTCGCCCGCGCTGCGCAGGGACGGCCGTTCCCGGACACATCGCTCCCGCACCAGCGGGCAGCGGGCCTGGAACACACAGCCGGGCGGCACCGCGCTCAGCTCGGGCGGGCTGCCGGGGACGGCGGGCAGCGGGCGTCCGCGCTCGGCGTCCTCGGGGACCGAGTCGAGCAGTCCGCGGGTGTAGGGGTGGCGGGGGGAGGTGAAGACGTCGTGCACCGTTCCCTGCTCCACGACCGTGCCGGCGTACATCACGACCACGTCGTCGGCGCGCTGGGCGACCACGGCCAGGTCGTGGGTGATCAGTACGACGGCCATGTCCCGCTCGTCCTGGAGGTCCCGCAGCAGCCGCATGATCTGTGCCTGCACGGTGACGTCGAGTGCGGTGGTCGGCTCGTCGGCGATGAGGACGTCGGGGTCGAGGGCGACGGCCATCGCGATCAGCAGCCGCTGGCGCATGCCTCCGGAGAACTGGTGCGGATAGGACTTGGCCCGCTGCCTCGGTTCGGGGATGCCCACGCGGGTCATCAGCTCGATCGCCTTCTCCTCGGCCTGCCGCCGGGAGAGGCCGCGGTGGATACGAAACGGCTCGCCGATCTGCCGGCCCACCGGCTGCACCGGGTTGAGGGCGGTCAGGGCGTCCTGGAAGACGATGGACAGGACGGGGCCGGCCAGCTTGCGGCGTTCGGCCGGGCTCAGCCGCAGGGTGTCCTTGCCTCTGACCCGTACGGCGCCGCCGGTCACGGAGGCCGTGGGGTCCAGCAGTCCCACCACCGACAGCGCGGTCATCGACTTGCCGCAGCCGGACTCGCCGAGGAGGGCGAGGGTGCGGCCGTGGCGGACGCTGAAGCTGACGCCGTCCACGGCGCGTACCGTCCCGGAGGGCGTGCTCAGGTCCACGCACAGCCCTTCGACGTCGAGGGCGGGGGCGGAAGTGGTCGTCACGGGATCATCTCCGGAGGAACGGCGGCGGAGGCACCGCGGCGCTTGCGGGGCAGCGTCAGACGCCAGCGCTGGGCGGGGTCGGTGGCGATACGGGCCCACGCGGCGAGCAGCGTGGCGGACACCGTGGTGAGCACGATGGCGAGGCCGGGCAGCACCGTGATCCACCAGGCGGTCTGGAGGTACTGCCGGCCCTGGGCGACCATCAGGCCCCAGCTGACGTCCGGGGGCTGGATTCCGATGCCCAGGAAGCTCAGCGAGGACTCGGTGAGCATCACGAAGCAGAAGTCGAGGGTGGCGACGGTCAGCAGCGTCGGCAGGGCGATCGGCAGGATGTGCCGGTGGATGATGTGCCGGCTGGGTGTGCCGAAGGTGCGGGCCGCGTCGACGAACAGCCGGCTCCTGAGCTCGGCCGCCTCCGCCCGGGAGGTGCGCAGATACACCGGGATGCGGGCCACGGTGAGGATCAGCACGATGTTCAGCGCGGAGGGCGAGAAGACGTAGAGCACGACCACCGCGATGAGCAGGGAGGGGAAGCTGAGGATGATGTCGGCGACGCGCATCGCCAGGCTCTCCCGGCGTCCCCCGTGGTAGCCGGCCCACAGGCCGAGGGCCGATCCGATCACGAGTGAGCACAGCACCGCGGGGACGGCCACGGACAGGGTCGTCGCCGCCGCGTCGACCAGGCGCGCCAGCACGCTGCGGCCGAGGACGTCGGTGCCGAGCAGCCCGTACACCCCGTCGCTCAGGGACGGCGGGCGCAGGGAGGCGTCCAGGTCCTGGCGCTGTGCGTGGTCGCCGATGAACAGCCGGCCGAAGAGGGCGACGAGGACGACCAGGGTGAGGACGACGGCTCCGGCGGCCGCGGCGCGGTCCCGGCCGAGCAGCCGCCACCAGCGCGGCGGACGGTTCCGGGCGGGAGCGGTGTCGTTCACGGGGGCGGCGCCGTCCGCGGCGGAGGTCTCTGCTGTGGTCATGCTGCTTCCTTCGCTCACGCCGGCACCGCCTGACGCACTCGGGGGTCGGTCAGCGCATGGCAGACGTCGACCAGAATGTTCAGCGCGAAGATGGTCACCGCGGTGAGCAGAACGGCCGCCTGGAGGACCGCGAAGTCGCGCTGCAGGATGGAGTCGATCATGAGTTTGCCGATGCCGGGCCAGCCGAAGATCGTCTCCACGATCACGGCACCGTTGACCAGGCCCACCGTCAGGTCACCGGCCACGGTCAGCACGGGCGTCACCGCGTTGCGCAGGGCGTGACCGAAGATCACCCGGCGGGGCGTGGCGCCCTTGCTCCGGGCGATCTTGACGTAGGGCGCGGAGAGCGCGGAGACCATGCTGCCGCGCACCACCTGGACGAGCACACCGAACGGGCGGATCAGCAGGGTCGCGACGGGCAGGACCCAGACCTCGGGTCCGCCCAGGGTGCCCGAGGTGGGCAGCCAGGCGAGGCTCACGCCGAAGACCAGTACGCCCATGACGGCGAACCAGAAGTCGGGGATGCTGGCGGCCGTCATCGACAGCAGGCTGGCGATCCGGTCGACCAGGGAGTTGGGCCGGTAGGCGGCCAGGCTGCCGATCAGTACCGCTCCGGTGATCGCCAGCAGCATGGTCACGCCGGCGAGCTGCAGGGTGACGGGGAAGGCGTCCAGCACCATCTCGGTCGCGGACTGACCGGTCCGCAGCGAGGTGCCGAAGTCCAGGTGCACGGCGTCGACGAGGTAGTTCCACAGCTGTGCCGGGATGGAGAGGTCGAAGCCCTGCGCGGCGGAGAACTCCGCGCGCTGCTCGGCGGTGGCGCTCAGCGGGAGGTAGAGGTCGACCGGGTCGCCGGTCATCCGGGCCAGGAAGAACACGCCCAGCACCACGCACACCAGGGGGATGGCGCTGGAGAGTATGCGTTTGCGCAGAAAGGTAACCATGTCAGTGCTGTGCCGCCTTCGCCGGGCTGACCTCTGCCAGCCGCATCTCGTCGCCGGTGGCGGAGTTCGGCTCGTACCGGATGGACGGTGACAGGCCGAGCAGTCCGCTCATGTGGGCCAGATGGGTGTACTGAACGACCGTCTTGTTCTGGTCGGCGAGCAGATCGGCGAAGGCCTTCTGGCGCTCCTCGCCAAAGAGCGCGCCCGCGTCGGCGATGCGCCGGTCGAGCTCCTCCGTGCCGAAGGTGGACTGCGGGCCGTCGCTCAGCAGGTACTGGCTCGTGGTGAAGGCCGCGTCACCGGCCTGGTTGCCGTGCATGATCAGCAGGGCGATGGGGCCGACCCCCTTGGGCAGCGGCCGGAGCTGGTACTGGAGCTGGGTGGCGGTGTCGGCCATACGGACTCGTACGTTCAGCCCGATCTGCTGCATCTGGTACTGGAGGGCCTCAGCGGTCTCCGACACCCCGGAGAACATGCCGTTGCGGGCGACCAGGGTGATCTGCCGGTCGATGGGCACACCGTCGGCCCTGGCCTCCTCGATCAGGGTTTTGGCCCGGGCCACGTTCTGCCGGGTCG
Organism: Streptomyces sp. F001; assembly: GCF_004187715.1. GTDB lineage: Bacteria > Actinomycetota > Actinomycetes > Streptomycetales > Streptomycetaceae > Streptomyces > Streptomyces flavusporus. The sequence continues at coordinate 39,128 of NZ_QZWF01000007.1, forward strand.
GCCGGATCTCGTCGCTGTGTCCCACCACGCCGGGCGGGACCAGCTGGCCGGCCGGTTCGGCGAGTCCGCCGAGCAGGGCCTCGATGATGCCCTCGCGGTCCACGGCCAGGTCGACGGCCCGGCGCACCCGGTGGTCGTCGAGCGGCGGCTCGCGGCCGTCCAGCCGCAGCGCGGTCGTCTCGTTGTTGGGGTAGGAGGCCGTCGTGTCCTTGTCCGCCTCGATGGGGTCGAGGGCCACGGCGATCTCCGCCTCACCCTTGTCGATCATGGCGGCCCGGACGCTCGCGTCGCTCCGCCAGACGTAGCGGGCCCGGGGGAAGGCCGGGGCCTCGCCCCAGTAGTCGTCGTAGCGGTTGAGGGAGATCGCCGCTCCGGGCTGCCAGGAGCCGACGGCGTAGGGGCCGGTGCCTATGGGGATACGGACCTTGGCCTCGGCGTCGGTCGTGCGCGGCACGATCTCCACGAAGCTCAGGCGCAGCGGCAGGATCGGGTCGGGCTGCTCGGTGGTGACGGTCAGCCGCGTGTCGCTCTCCGCCTTCACCTCGAGGTCCTCGTCACCGAAGACATAGCCCTCGACGTTGCAGGCGAGGTCGGAGTTGACCGCCCGGTCGATGGAGAAGGCGGCGTCCTCGGCGGTGAACGGCTCCCCGTTCTGGAAGGTCACCCCGGTGCGCATGTCGAAGGTCCAGGTGCGCTCGTCCGTCTGCTTCCAGCCCGTGGCGAGCAGGGGGTGCAGTTCGCCGGAGTCCGGGTCGCGTTCGACGAGCGGCTCGGTGATGTTGGACCGGACGACGACGCCGGTGCCGGTCAGTGAGGCCTCGCAGGGTTCCAGCGTCGGTGGTTCCTGAGTGAGCACCACCCGCAGCGTGCGGCCGTCGGCGCGGCCGGAGTCACCGGCGGCGCTGCCCGCCACAGCGCAGCCGCTGGACAACAGCACCGCGCCCGCCAGGAGCATCGCAGTCGTCGCGCGGGGCCGCCTTCGTCCGGCGGGCGGGATGGGGGAAACGGAGAACTTCATCGTCGGCTCGTCTCCGGTGAGTGCTGATGTGTCGCGTTCCATGTACGGGCGACTGCGAGGAGCTGTCTACACTTGCGCATCCGGTCCGCATCTGTGAACGCCGAAGCTAAACCGGCACCGTGGCAGCGTCAAGAGATGCGCAGGATCGGACCCGTCCCGCACCCCGGCCCGTCCCAATCGTCCGTGCCGCACGCCCCGGGGCCGGCGACGAAGACAGAAGATCACATGCCCATTCCCGGCACTACGACCGAAATCACTGCCGGCGCCCCTGCATCTCCGGCCTGGAGCGGACCCCGGCCGGGCTCTACCACACCGCGCGACTGCACGAACTGCCCGATTCAGTCACATACTTACGCGACCACGGCGGCGACGTGGCGGCCGCCGCGACCAGCGCCGGATCGGGGGCGAGCGTTGGAGGCGGGACAGATCGCGGGCGCGGCGCCCGACGCCTTCACCGACGAGCCGCACGCACCCCAGGCGCTCCTGGACTCGGACCACGCACTCCTGCCCCCCACATGACCGAGGGGGTCCCGCCCACCCGTGCCGGAGGCCGCCCATTGACACCGTCGCTCGCAGCTGTCTACAAATGAGAACGTCGACTACATATGAGGATGACATGCATGGCACGGACCTCAGACTCCGTCAAGACCCCCCGGTGGTGAGCGGCTCATGCGCATCATGCTCAACCACCGCATCCTGAGCCGCTTCCACGACCGGCTCAAGGCCTCCACGCGGAGGCAGCACGACTGGCTGGAGGTCTTCGACCGGGACGCGGCACGGCTCTCCGAGGCCATCGCCGACGTCGATGTCTACGTCGGCTCCAGGCTGCGGGCCGAGGACGCACGCCGCGCCGGACGGCTGCGGCTCGTCCATGTCGTCGGCGCCGGCTACGACGGCATCCCGCTGGACGCGCTCCACCCGGGGGTCACGGTCGCCACCACCCACCACCACGGCCGTTCCATCGCCGAGCACGTGCTCATGTCCATCCTGATGCTCTCCCGCGACGTCCTGGGAGCCGACCGCACGCTGCGCGCCGGACGCTGGCGCAATGTGGCGGTCGACCCCGGACTTCCCTTCGGGACCACGCTGCGGGGCCGCCGGGTGGGCATCATCGGTTTCGGCGAGACCGGCACCGAGGTCGCCCGGCTGTGCCAGGCGGTCGGCCTGCGGGTCCGCGCCGTACGGCGCGACCCCTCCGCGCCGTTCCCGGCGGATCTGCGGCCCGACTGGGTCGGTGGCAACGACCGGCTGCCCGAACTCCTCGCCGACTCCGACGTCGTGGTGGTCACCGTCCCCCTGAACGCCGCCACCCAGGGGTTGATCGGCCCGGCCGAACTGGCGGCGATGGGCCCCGAGGCCCTGCTGGTCAACGTGGCCCGGGGGCCGGTGGTGCAGGAGGAGGCGCTCTACGAAGCGCTGAACTCGGGCACCATCGCGGGTGCCGCACTGGACGTGTGGTGGTCGGGCCCTCCCGAGGCGCCCAGCCGGCTGCCCTTCCACGACCTGCCGAACGTGCTGATGACCCCGCACCATTCGGGCCACACGGCCGACACCTTCGCCGCCCGCGCGACAGAGATCGCCGACAACATCGACCGGCTGGAGCGAGGCGACGCGCTCAGCAACGTGGTCCGCGCCCCGGCGGCAGCCGGAAGCCTCGCCGCAGCACCCCCGTCTCCGCCCCCCTGTCCCTCACGATGAGTAGGAAACCACCCATGCTCGAAGGCGTTCTCTTCTTCCCCGTCACCCCGTTCACCGCGACCGGTGACGTCGACCTCGACGCCCTGCGCCGGCACATCGCGGCCGGGGTCGACGCCGGCCCGGGCGGAGTGTTCGTCGCCTGCGGCACCGGCGAGTTCCATGCCCTGGACGTCGAGGAGTTCACCGCGGTCGTGCGGAGCGCCGTCGACGCGGTGGGGGGACGCGTCCCGGTGTACGCCGGGGCCGGCGGCGCACTCGGTCTGGCCAGGCGGTTCGCGCGGGCCGCGGCCGAGGCCGGTGCGGACGGCCTGCTGCTCATGCCGCCCTACCTGGTCGAGGCACCGGCCGCCGGACTCGTCGCCTACACCCGGGAGGTCGCCGGGGAGACCGCTCTGCCGGTGATCGTCTACAACCGGGCCAACGCGCGCTTCGACGAGCACTCGGCGGCGGAGGTCGCCCAGCTGCCCACCGTCATGGGTCTGAAGGACGGAACCGGTGACCTCGATCTCGTCGCGCGGATCGTCCCCGCCGTACGGGACGCACTCGACGGGACCGGCAAGCAGTTCCAGTTCTTCAACGGCATGCCCACGGCCGAGGCGAGCCAGCAGGCGTACCGGGCGCTGGGAGTGGAGCTGTACTCGTCGGCCGCCTTCGCCTTCGCGCCCGATGTGTCCCTCGCCTTCCACCGCGCGGTGGAGGAGGGCGACCAGAAGCGGATCGACGCGCTTCAGCGCGCCTTCTTCCACCCCCTGGTCCGGCTGCGCCGGCGGGTTCCGGGCTACGCGGTGGCGCTGGTGAAGGCCGGGGTCACCCTGGAGGGGCTCGACGCCGGACCGGTCCGGCCGCCGCTGACGTCCCTGGCCCCGCAGGAGGTCGAGGAGCTGGCGGCCATCATCGCCGAGGGCCGCGCCGTACTCGCCTCCTGAGCCGCACGCCGACGCGCACAAGGGGTCCTCGCACGTCCGTCAGTGACTCAGGACGTCCGGGGACCCCTCATGGTCCGCGTCGGCTCAGCCGGTGGCGGGCAGGCCCAGGAGTACGTCGGTGTACTTGAGGACGGCCAGCAGCAGTCCGATGACGCCGAGCGAGACGCCCGCCCAGGCGACCGACTTGATCCACGGGGCCTGCGGCTTGCCGGGGGCCCCGAACGCGGGCCGGGCCAGGACAACGACGCCGACGATCAGCGCGGCCAGCGCGAACAGGCCGGCCCACAGGGCCTGGGCATTCCAGGCGTCGCCGTAGCCCTCCCTGACCATGGTGGCGACGCTGGAGGACTGCGAGGTCTGCAGTTGGCCGATGAGCGACTCGCGCGCGGAGGCCACGGTGCCGACCCAGCTGCCGGTGAGCGAGACGATGCCGAGCGCGGCCGAGACGACGGCTCCGGCACCCTGGCCGACGCCGGAGGAGCCGGCCTCTTGTGGCGCTTCGGGCTGCTCGTCACCGTCCTCGGCGCCGGTCGCTTCGTCGGTCGTGGTGGCGTCCGCCGCCTCCTCGGCCTTCTCCCCGTCGGTCGTCGCCTCGGTGCCGGTGTCGGCGCCGGTCACGTCCACAGTCTTGGTTCCCATGCGACGCACCGTACGGACGGAGTCTGAGAAGTCTCTTAATGATCGTTGTGAGCGGTACGCGCGCGTACTGCAGGCCATTCGGGGGCGAGCACGGCCCAGATCTCGCAGTCCTGGCGTACGCCCCGCCAGGGGGAGCTCTCGCGGAGCACGCCCTCCCGGGTCATGCCGAGCCGTCGGGCGACGTTGATGCTGGCCGTGTTGCCGGACGCCGCGTGCCATTCCACGCGGTGCATACCGCGCTCGTCGAACGCCCAGTCGATGAGGACGCGGGACGCGCGCGTGACGAGCCCCTTGCCGGTCCCGGCGGGCTCCAGCCAGCAGCCGATCTCGCAGACGCCGGTCGTGGCGTCGAAGATCCTGAAGAGGACGCCGCCCACGAGCTTGCCGTCCAGCCAGATCCCGTGCAGGGAGCCGCTGTCCGCGGCCCGCTTGTCGGCGTACGACTGAAGGATGGCCCGCGCGGAGTCGAGGTCGGTGGCGTTCGCGCCGAACGGGATGTGCCGGGTGATGAAGTCCCGCCCGCGGTCGAGGTGGGCGAGGAACTCCTCGGCGTGCCAGGGCTCCAGGGGCCGCAGTCGGGCTCCGTCGTCACCCAGGGATATCGCGTACATCCGACCGCTGCTCCTTCTCCGTTGCGTCGACGACGTCCGTGAGCTTCTCACGTCCGGCGTCGGCGTTCCGGAGATTTTTCTGCCCGGGAACGAGGCCCATGAGCTGATTCCGCTCGGCGTCGACGTCCGCGAGCTTCTCCTGCTCCGCGCGGCTTTCCGGCGGCTCGATGCTGATCCGCGGCAGCCACCGGTCGAGCCGGCGCGGCAGCCACCAGTTGGCGCCGCCGAGCAGGTGCATCAGGGCGGGGACGAGGAGCGTGCGCAGGACGAAGGCGTCGACGGCGACGGCGGCGGCGAGCGCGATGCCGAACATCGCGATGACGCGGTCGCCGCTGAGGACGAAGGCGAGGAAGACCGAGATCATGATGACCGCGGCGGAGTTGATCACACGGCCGGTCTCGGCGAGGCCGATGCGGACGGCCCGCCGGTTGTCGCCGGTCTCGAGCCACTCCTCGTGCATCCGGCTGACCAGGAAGACCTGGTAGTCCATGGAGAGCCCGAAGAGCACCGACACCATGATCACGGGCAGGAAGGGTTCGATGGGGCCCGCGCGGCCGAGACCGAGCAGTTCGCTGCCCCAGCCCCACTGGAAGATCGCGACGACCACACCGAACGCGGCGGCGACGGCGGCGATGTTCATCGCGGCGGCCTTCAGCGGGATGACGACGGACCGGAAGGCGAGCAGGAGCAGCAGACAGCCCAGGCCTATGACGACGCCGACGAACAGCGGCATTTTCCCGAGGATGACGTCGGCGAAGTCGTCGTAGCCGGCCGTGACGCCGCCGACCTGCATGTCGAGGGAGGTGCCCGTCTCGGCGCGCGGCAGCACCTCGGTGCGCAGCCGGTCCACGAGGTCGCTGGTGCTCTGCGACTGCGGGGCGGACTCCGGTACGACGGTGAGGTACGCGGTGTGGCCGCCGGTGTCGTAGGTCACCGGCGTCACGGAGGCGACGCCCTGGGTGCCGCGCAGGGTGCTGTCGAGGTTGTCCAGAGCGAGCCGGTCCTCGGCGCCGTACACCTCGGTGACCAGGGTGAGGGGACCGTTGACGCCGGGTCCGAAACCGTCCGCCAGGAGGTCGTACGCCTGCCGGGTGGTCGTCGTTTCGGGGTTGTTGCCCTGGTCGGAGGTGCCCAGATGGAGCGAGAGGGTGGGCAGGGCGAGCAGCGTGACGACGCCGAGCGCGAGGGCGCCGAGCTTCTTGGGGTGCCGTTCGACGAAGGCGGACCAGCGGGCGGCGAACCCGGTGGGCAGTTCGGGCTCGGGGCCGTGCTCGGCCAGCCGGCGTCGCTCGCGGCGGCTGAGCGCGCGTATCCCGATGAGGGACAGCAGGGCCGGGAGCAGGGTCACGGAGGCCGCGACGGTGAGGACCACGGTCAGCGAGGCCGCGACGGCGACGCCGTTGAGGAAGCCGAGGCGGAGGACCAGCATGCCCAGCAGGGCGATGCAAACGGTGGCACCCGCGAACACGACGGCGCGTCCGGTGGTGGCCACGGCATTGGTGACCGCCTCGGTGACGCTCAGGCCGCGTTTCAGTCCGCGCCGGTGCCGCGTGACGATGAACAGCGCGTAGTCGATGCCGACGCCGAGTCCGATCAGCATGCCGAGCATGGGCGCGAAGTCGGCGACGGTCATGGCGTGTCCGAGCAGCGCGATCCCGGCGTACGCGGTGCCGACACCGACCAGCGCGGTGGCGATGGGCAGCAGGGATGCGGCGAGGGAACCGAAGGCGAGGAACAGCACGACTGCGGCGACGACCACGCCGACGACCTCGGCGAGGTGCCCGCCGGAGGAGTCGGTGAGGCCGATGGCGGTCCCGCCCAGCTCCACCTGGAGTCCGTCGGCCCGAGCCGCCTTGGCGGTGTCCACGACGGCCTGTGCCTCGGACTTCTTGACGTCCTGGGCCTGGTCGTCGAAGGCGACGGCGGCGTAGGCAGTCCGTCCGTCCGCGCTGATCCGGCCCGCGCCCTGGCCGTCGTAGGGGCTCACCACGGAGGCCACGCCGGGCAGTTCCGCGATGTCGTCCAGGGTGCGGGTCATCGTCTGTTCGACATCGGCGGCGCGCACGGTGCCGGACGGGGTGTGCCAGACGACCGTGCCGCTCGCACCGCCGAGGTCGGGGAAGTTCTCCTGCAGCAGCTCGTCGGCCCGGCCCGACTCGGTGCCGGGAACGTTGTAGTCGTTCGAGTACGCCGTGCCGGTGGCGGCGGCGGCCGCGGTCACCCCGCCGAAGGCGACGAGCCAGAGCAGAACGGTGACCAGGCGGTGCCGAACACACCAACGCGCAAGGGCTGCCACGAACGAGCTCCCGGAGTGACGATGTGTGGATCTTTGATCGGGAACAGTCGTCCATGAACTGAACAGCCCGCAAAGAACGCATGAGCAATGCACCGCCACTCTTGCAGGCAGAACTGATCGTTTGGTCGTTTGGTGTGGTTATTCACAGAAGTGGGAGAGACCTCACAGGACAATCGGGCGACGTCTGTCGCCCGTCAGTCGAACTGGTCCCCCAGCGCCATCACCATCACCCCGCCGACCAACAGCCACAACGCCCTCCGGGTGCGTCCCCGCGACCCGAGGAGCGCCGCCAGCGCGCACACGCCGGCCCCGACGGCGTACGCGGCCGGGACGAGCACCGGCGCCGCGTCCGTGACCCGGAGCACCGCCGCGGCCAACCCCACGAGGGCCAGCAGCGCCCCGGTGCCGACCGCCGCCCAGCGGGCCCGCCGCGCCTCCTGCGCCGGGTCGCCGGCGTCCTCCGCCTCGGCCGTCTCGGAAGCCTCCTCGACCGCCTCGGAAGGCGTTTCGGAATCAGCGCGTCCACCCATGGCGCGCGAGCGTAGCGCGTACCGGCGCACAAACCGGATGCGGGGAGGCATCCCGGCTGCTAGCGTCCCGGCCGTCCGTCGTTCCCGGCACATCGCCGCCGACCGAAGCAGGTGCGTTGTTTGACGGTCCGACCGAGCTCCTACGCATCCCGTTCCTCTTCCCAGGACTCAAGGAGCCCGTTCACCGATGTCCGACATCACATCGAGCACGACCGACAACCTCACTAGGCGGCTGACCCACGCCCACTACCCGCGCAGCAGCCGCTACGACGTCCGCTGGACCATCGAGAACCAGATGGGCCCGCACGCGCTGTGGCTGCTGGAGTGGCTGGCCCCCGCGCTCGGCCTGGCGGAACTGAGCCCCGGCGCCCGCGTCCTCGACCTCGGCTGCGGCCGGGCCATGACGTCCGTGTTCCTCGCCAGGGAGTACGACGTCCAGGTCACCGCCGCCGACCTGTGGGTCAAGCCCGACGAGAACACCCCGCGCATCGCCGAGGCGGGCGTCGCCGACCGGGCGCTGCCCGTGTTCGCCGAGGCGCACGACCTGCCGTTCGGCGAGGGAAGCTTCGACGCGATCGTCTCCATCGACGCGTACCAGTACTTCGGCACCGACGACCTGTACCTGCCCACGCTGACCCGGCTGCTGAAGCCCGGCGGGCGGATCGGTGTCGTCGTACCGGCGCTGCGCGAGGAGATCGACGGCGTAACGCCGCCTGAGCAGCTGCAGCGGTTCTGGGAGCCAGACTTCTGGTGCTTCCACTCGGCCGCCTGGTGGCGGCGCCACTGGACCCGCAGCGGCGCCGTGGCGGTCGAGGCCGCCGACTGGCTCACCGACGGCTGGCGCGACTGGCTGCTGTGGTGCGAGGTCGTGGCGGAGCACAGCACGGACGACTTCCACATCAGGATGGCCGGCCAGTGCGCCGAGATGCTGCGCGTCGACCAGGGCCGCACCCTGGGCTTCGTACGGGTCGTGGGGCGCCGTCTCTGAGCACATGCCGAGGGGGATGCATCCAGGTCGATGCATCCCCCTGCGGGCCCTGCCGGATCGTCAGCCCTCGCTGACGCCCAGCTTCTGAAGGATCAGCTCCTTGACGCGGGCCGCGTCCGCCTGGCCGCGCGTGGCCTTCATGACCGCGCCGACCAGGGCGCCGGCCGCGGCCACCTTGCCGCCACGGATCTTGTCCGCGACGGCCGGGTTGCCGGCGATGGCCTCGTCGACCGCCGCACCGAGCGCGCCCTCGTCGGAGACGACCTTCAGACCGCGCTTGTCGACGACCTCGTCCGGGGTGCCTTCGCCCGCGAGGACGCCTTCGATGACCTGGCGGGCCAGCTTGTCGTTCAGGTCCCCGGAGGCCACCAGTTCGGTGACGCGGGCCACCTGCTGCGGTGTGATGGCCAGTTCGTCGAGGGCCTTGCCCGACTCGTTGGCGCTGCGGGCCAGTTCGCCCATCCACCACTTGCGGGCGGCCGCGGCGTCGGCGCCGGCCTCGATCGTGGCGACGATCGGGTCGAGGGCACCGGCGTTGAGGATCGCCTGCATGTCGGTGGCGGAGACGCCCCATTCCTCGCGGAGCCGGTTGCGGCGGACCAGCGGCAGCTCCGGGAGGGCGGCGCGCAGTTCCTCGACCCACTCGCGGGAGGGGGCCACCGGGACCAGGTCGGGCTCGGGGAAGTACCGGTAGTCCTCGGCCTCTTCCTTCACACGGCCCGAGGTGGTGGACCCGGTGTCCTCGTGGAAGTGGCGGGTCTCCTGGATCACCGTGCCGCCGTCGCCGAGCACGGCCGCGTGGCGCTGGATCTCGAAGCGCACCGCACGCTCCACGGAGCGCAGCGAGTTGACGTTCTTCGTCTCGCTGCGGGTGCCGAACTTGTCGGCGCCCTTCGCCATCAGCGACAGGTTCACGTCGCAGCGCATCTGGCCCATTTCCATACGGGCCTCGGAGACGCCGAGCGCGCGGATGAGCTCGCGCAGCTCACGGACGTACGCCTTGGCGACCTCCGGCGCACGCTCGCCCGCGCCGACGATCGGCTTGGTGACGATCTCGATGAGCGGGATGCCGGCGCGGTTGTAGTCCAGCAGCGAGTGCTGGGCGCCATGGATACGGCCCGTCGCGCCGCCCACGTGGGTGGACTTGCCGGTGTCCTCCTCCATGTGGGCGCGCTCGATCTCCACGCGGAAGGTCTCGCCGTCCTCCAGCTGCACGTCGAGGTAGCCGTTGAAGGCGATCGGCTCGTCGTACTGGGAGGTCTGGAAGTTCTTCGGCATGTCCGGATAGAAGTAGTTCTTCCGGGCGAAGCGGCACCACTCGGCGATCTCGCAGTTCAACGCGAGACCGATCTTGATGGCGGACTCGACGCCGGTCTTGTTCATGACCGGGAGCGAGCCGGGCATGCCGAGGCAGATGGGGCAGGTCTGGGTGTTCGGCTCGGCGCCGAGCGCGGTCGAACAGCCGCAGAACATCTTGGTCCTGGTGCCGAGTTCGACATGGACCTCGAGGCCCATGACGGGGTCGTACGACGCCAGCGCGTCCTCGTACGACACCAGGTCGGTCGTGGTGGTCACGGTGAAACTTCCCTCTCAGCCCAGCAGGACGTCGTCGTCGCCCAGCCGCTTCAGCTCGCGGTAGAGGATGGCGAGGCCGGTGACGATCGCGGCGGCGGACACGGTGGCGTCGATCAGGACCAGGGTGTCCTTCTCGGCGCGGGCCTTCTTCAGCCGCTTGGCGACGCCGAACGCGCCGAACGCGGTGGCGGCCATGGACAGGTACGTACCGGACTTGGACTTCTTGAAGCCCTTGGCCTTGGTCAGTGCACTCACAGCGACGGAGCCTCCTCCAGGAGCGGGTGCCCCCACTTTTCCACGAAGGCGGCCTCGACGGCGGCGCCCACCTTGTAAAGGCGGTCGTCCTGCATCGCCGGGGCGATGATCTGCAGGCCGACCGGGAGGTTGTCCTCCGGGGCGAGGCCGCAGGGCAGGGACATGGCCGCGTTGCCCGCCAGGTTGGTCGGGATGGTGCACAGGTCGGCGAGGTACATCGCCATCGGGTCGTCGGCGCGCTCACCGATCGGGAAGGCTGTGGTCGGGGTCGTCGGGGAGACGATCACGTCGACCTGCTCGAACGCTCGCTCGAAGTCCTGCTTGATGAGCGTACGGACCTTCTGGGCGCTGCCGTAGTACGCGTCGTAGTAGCCGCTCGACAGGGCGTACGTGCCGAGCATGACGCGGCGCTTGACCTCGGCGCCGAAGCCGGCCTCGCGGGTCAGGGAGGTGACCTCCTCGGCCGAGTGGCTGCCGTCGTCGCCGACGCGCAGTCCGTAGCGCAGGCCGTCGAAGCGGGCGAGGTTGCTCGAGCACTCGGACGGCGCGATCAGGTAGTACGCCGACAGGGCCAGGTCGAAGGACGGGCAGTCCAGCTCGACGATCTCCGCGCCCAGCTCCTTCAGCAGCGCCACGGACTCGTCGAAGCGCTGGATGACGCCGGCCTGGTAGCCCTCGCCGCGGAACTGCTTGACGACGCCGACCCGCATGCCCTCCACGCTGCCGTTGCGGGCGGCCTCGACGACCGGCGGGACCGGGGCGTCGATGGAGGTGGAGTCGAGCGGGTCGTGCCCGGCGATCACCTCGTGCAGCAGCGCCGCGTCCAGGACCGTACGGGCGCAGGGGCCGCCCTGGTCGAGGGAGGACGAGAACGCCACCATGCCGTAGCGGGACACGGCCCCGTACGTCGGCTTCACACCGACCGTGCCGGTGACGGCGGCCGGCTGGCGGATGGAGCCGCCGGTGTCGGTGCCGATGGCGAGCGGGGCCTGGAACGAGGCGAGCGCGGCGGACGAGCCACCGCCGGAGCCGCCGGGGATACGAGTGAGATCCCACGGGTTGCCGGTCGGCCCGAAGGCGCTGTTCTCGGTCGAGGACCCCATGGCGAACTCGTCCATGTTGGTCTTGCCGAGGATGACGACGTCGGCGGCCTTCAGCTTCTTGGTGAGGGTGGCGTCGTACGGCGGGATCCACCCCTCCAGGATCTTGGAGCCGACGGTGGTGGGGACGCCCTCGGTGGTGAAGATGTCCTTCAGCGCGAGCGGCACGCCGGCCAGCGGGCCGAGCTGCTCGCCGCGCTCCCGCTTCTCGTCGACGGCCCGCGCCTGGGCGAGGGCGCCTTCGCGGTCGATGTGCAGGAAGGCGTGCACCTTCTCGTCGACGGCCTCGATGCGGGCCAGGTGGGCCTCGGTGACCTCGACGGCCGTGAGCTCGCCGGAGGCGATCTTCGCGGCGGTCTCGGCGGCGGTGAGCTTGATGATGTCCGTCATGCGGATTACTCCTCCCCCAGGATCTGCGGCACCTTGAAACGCTGCTGCTCCTGGGCCGGGGCGCCGGACAGCGCCTGCTCGGGGGTGAGCGACGGGCGGACCTCGTCCGGGCGCATGACGTTCGTCAGCGGGAGCGGGTGCGAGGTCGGCGGTACGTCTTGGTCGGCGACCTCGCTGACGCGGGCCACCGCGCCGATGATGTCGTCCAGCTGGCCTGCGAAGTGGTCGAGCTCTTCGGGCTTCAGCTCCAGACGCGCCAGCCGGGCGAGGTGGGCGACCTCCTCGCGCGTGATGCCAGGCATGCAGCGATCCTCTGGGGTGAGTGTGTGTGGTTTGAGCCCAATCCTATGGGGCGGGGGCGGCAGACCGTTAAACGGTTTCCCCGGGCCCGGTCACCGAGCGGCACAGGCCCTAGCTGACGCGGCCCGGATCGTCCACCGTGGCGGCGGGGAGGGCGGCTGCCGGGCGTTGCCAGCCGCGGGAGCCGCGGGCGCGCAGCCATGCCGTGGTCTCCTCGGCGGGCATCGCCGCGGCGACGAGCCATCCCTGTACGGCGTCGCAGCGCAGGTCGCGCAGCCGCTCCCAGGTCTCGTCGTCCTCGACCCCCTCGGCGACCACGAGCAATCCCAGGGAATGCGCGAGATCGACGGTGCACCGCACGATCTCCGCGTCCTCCGCGTCGACCGCCAGCCGGGCCACGAACGAGCGGTCGATCTTCAGCTCGCTCACCGGCAGCCGTTTGAGGTGGACGAGGGAGGAGTAGCCCGTGCCGAAGTCGTCCAGGGACATCTTCACTCCGTGTCCGGTGAGCCCGGCGAGGGTGTCGGCGGCGCGCTGCGGGTCCTCCAGCAGGACGTGCTCGGTTATCTCCAGTTGGAGCGCTCCCGCCGGGACGCCGTGCCGGGCGAGACGGGCGGCGACCGAGCCCGCGAAGCCGGGGGTGTGGACGTCGCGTGGGGAGACGTTCACCGCGACCGGCACGAACAGCCCCTGCGCCCGCCACTTGGCCACCTGTCCGAGCGCCGTGTCCAGCACGTACTCCGTCAGATGCGGCATCAGCCCCGACGACTCGGCGATCGCGATGAACTCGTCCGGCGGCACCCTTCCGCGCTCCGGGTGGACCCACCGGACCAGGGCCTCGAGCCCGGCCACCTGTCCGTCGAAGCGGACCTTGGGCTGGTAGTGCAGCTCGACCTCGTGCGCGTCCAGCGCGCGGCGCAGGTCGGCGAGGAGGCCGAGGCGGTCCGGGGTGTTCGAGTCCCGCTTGGACTCGTAGACCTCCACGCCCGTACGGTCCCGTTTCGCCTGGTACATCGCCACGTCCGCGCGGCGCAGCAGGCCTTCGGCGTCGAGGGCGTGGTCGGGGAAGACGGCGACCCCGGCGCTGGCCTCCAGCACGAGGGTGAGGCCGTCGAGGTCGAGCGGGGAGCTGAGCGCGGCGACGAGGCCGCGGGCGATCCGGGTGGCGGACGTCGTGGAGTCGGCGACCGGCAGTAAGACGGCGAACTCGTCACCGCCGAGCCGCGCGGCCTCCGCCCCGCGTGGCAGGGCCAGCCGCAGTCGGTCGGCGGTCTGCAGCAGCAGCCGGTCACCGGCCAGATGCCCGAGGGTGTCATTGACCGATCGGAAGCGGTCGAGGTCGATCAGCATCAGGGCGGCGCGGGCGTCGATGCGCTCGGCGTCGTCCAGTGCGGTCCAGATGCGCTCCAGGAGCCACTGCCGGTTGGGCAACCCGGTGAGGGGATCGCGCAGTTGCTCCTCCGCCCGGGCGCGGGCCATCCACAGCGTGGAGTCGAGCGCGATGAGCGGGATGGCGAACAGCGGCAGCAGGATCGGCTCGGCGACGGCGACCACACAGACCAGCGGTGCGATGCCGAGCAGAGCGACCGCGACCAGGCCCTGTCTGACCAGGGCGGTGCGGGCGATGGTGGGCAGTCCGCCGGCGCGGGGCGCGTGCAGGTACCACAGCAGCGTGCGGGAGACCGCGAGGTAGGCGGTCGCGACCAGGACCACCTCGGGGGCGGTGTAGAGGGTCCAGGTGTCGGGGTTCCACGGGTTCTCGACGGACGGTACGCGTCCGAAGGCGGCCAGCACGACGGCACCGGCGCTGATGCCGAGGATGTCCACCGCGCCGTGCAGGACGCCCTGCCGCCAGCGGTGGCGCCGGGCTATGCCGACCAGCACGACGACGGTCAGGCTGACCATCCCCGCCGGCACCCAGCCGTACAGCAGCAGCACGGCGAGGGTGAGGGCGGCGCCGGAGCCGGTGCCGCCCCACCAGCGGGCGCGGCCGAGCGCGACCAGGTGGCCGACGATGACGCCGGTCAGCACGGCCAGCGACCAGCCGGCCGTGCCGGACGGGAAGAGCGCGTGGTGGCCGGTGAACGCCCGCAGGAATCCGGCGCCGAGGGCGAACCCGGCCGCCGCGACGACGGCCGCGGGCAGCGCGGGCCAGGTCAAGTGGGGGTGCCGCTCGGCGTCGGCGCCTGCCAGTCCGGCGGTGCGGGCGGGGTCGTACCCGTCCGCCGCGGTGGGCCGGTCGACGGCGCGGTCCGACGCCTGCGCGTCCGCACGCAAGGCCGTCCGGAGCCCCCCTCGCCATGCGCCGGCCATCCGGCGCAGCCGTGAGTACGGGGCGGCGCTCTCGGTCGGTTCCATTCCCGTCCCTCTCACAGCCGGCGGTGCCCACGCCCCGCGGCCCGATGCCCGACATCCCTCGACGGCACCGCGGGCACGGCAGGTGCACACCTCAACAGTAGGCCGCAGAAGGCTTCCACGGGCAGCGGTCGTCGACGGTTGCCCGAATGCACCCTGCCCGCCCGTATGCATCTGGTATGCGCCGATCGGGTGTTCTTCAACCGCTACTCGATGGCGGGGAGCGCGACCTCCGACGCGGCATCAGGCCCTTGTTCCAGCAGGACGTTGAAGCCGTCCTCGTTCAGAACCGGCACCTTGAGCTGCATCGCCTTGTCGTATTTCGATCCGGGGTTGTCACCCACAACAACGAACGAGGTCTTCTTCGAAACCGAACCGGTCACCTTGGCTCCCCGGCTCTGCAGCGCCTCCTTTGCGCCGTCCCGTGTGAAGTGCTCCAGCGTGCCGGTGACGACGACGGTGAGACCCTCGAGCGGACGGGGCCCCTCCTCCTCGCCGGTACTCTCCTCCTCCATACGGACACCGGCGGCCCGCCACTTGCGGATGATCTCCTGGTGCCACTCCTCGGCGAACCACTCCTTGAGCGAGGCGGCGATGATCGGGCCGACCCCCTCGGTGTTCGCCAGCTCCTCCTCGCTCGCCTGCTCGATACGGTCGATCGAGCGGAACTCGCGGGCCAGTGCCTCGGCGGCGACCGGGCCGACATGACGGATCGACAGGCCGGTGATGATGCGGGCGAGCGGACGCTGTCTGGCGGCGGCGATGTTCTCCAGCATGGCGAGAGTGTTCTTCTTGGGTTCGCCCTGCTGGTTGGCGAAGACTCTGGCGATCTTCTCCTCGCCGGTCTTCGGGTCGCGCTTGGGCAGGCCGCTGTCCTGGTCGAGAACGTACGCCTTGATGGGCAGCAGTCGCTCGACGGTGAGGTCGAAGAGGTCGCCCTCGTCCTTCAGCGGCGGTTCCTCGGGCTCCAGCGGCTTGGTGAGGGCGGCCGCGGCGACATAGCCGAAGTGCTCGATGTCCAGCGCCTTGCGGCCCGCCAGATAGAACAGACGCTCACGCAACTGTGCAGGGCACGTACGGGAGTTCGGGCAGCGCAGGTCGACGTCGCCCTCCTTCATCGGCCTGAGCGCCGTACCGCACTCGGGGCACTCGGCCGGCATCACGAACTCGCGCTCGGTGCCGTCGCGCAGGTCGACGACCGGCCCGAGGATCTCCGGAATGACGTCACCGGCCTTGCGCAGCACCACCGTGTCGCCGATGAGGACGCCCTTGGCCTTGACCACGTCCTGGTTGTGCAGGGTGGCGAACTCGACCTCCGAGCCGGCCACCGTCACCGGCTCGACCTGGGCGTACGGCGTGACCCGGCCGGTGCGGCCCACGCCCACGCGGATGTTGACGAGCTTGGTGTTGACCTCCTCCGGCGCGTACTTGTACGCGATCGCCCAGCGCGGGGCGCGCGAGGTGGAGCCGAGGCGGCCCTGGAGGGGGATCTCGTCCAGCTTGACGACCACACCGTCGATCTCGTGCTCGACCGAGTGGCGGTTCTCGCCGTAGTACGCGATGAACTCCCGTACGCCGCCGAGGTCGTCGACCACCTTGTTGTGCCGCGAGGTGGGCAGGCCCCATTCCTTGAGCAGGTCGTAGGCCTGGGAGAGGCGGGTCAGGCCGTCGAAGCCCTCCAGGGCGCCGATGCCGTGCACGACCATGTGCAGCGGGCGGGTGGCGGTGACGCGGGGGTCCTTCTGGCGCAGGGAACCGGCCGCCGCGTTGCGCGGGTTGGCGAAGGGCTTGTCGCCGGCCGCCACCAGGCGGGCGTTGAGCTCCTCGAACTTCTCCATCGGGAAGTAGACCTCGCCGCGGATCTCCACGAGGTCCGGGACGCGCTCCCCCTTCAGCCGGTCCGGAATCTCCGCGATCGTCCGGACATTGGGCGTGATGTCCTCGCCGGCGCGGCCGTCGCCACGGGTCGCCGCGCGGGTGAGGCGGCCGTGTTCGTAGGTGAGGTTGACGGCGAGGCCGTCGACCTTGAGCTCGCACAGGAAGTGGTACTCCTGGTTGCCGAGTTCTCTGGCGATGCGCTCGGCCCAGGCGGCGAGGTCCTCGTCGTTGAAGGTGTTGTCGAGGGAGAGCATGCGCTGGCGGTGCTGGACCGCCGTGAACTCCGTCTCGTACGACCCGGCCACCTTCTGGGTCGGCGAGTCCGGGGTGCGCAGCTCCGGGTACTGCTCCTCCAGCTCCTCCAGGGTGCGCAGGAGCTGGTCGAACTCCGCGTCGCTGATGACGGGGGCGTCCTTCACGTAGTACCGGAAGCGGTGCTCCTCGACCTGCTCGGCGAGCTGTGCATGCTGCTCCCGTGCCTCGGCGGGTACCGCTGTGGACTCCGCTTGCTTGTCGCCGGCCACCGTGTTGTCCTCCCGTTACTCAGGGTCGTCCGCGAGGGATCTCGCCGCCCGGACGCAGTGCGCGAGGGCCTGGCGCGCGTACTCGGGGGAAGCGCCCGCGAGTCCGCACGTCGGCGTGACCGTGACTGCCGTCGCCAGCAGACCCGGTTGCAGCCCCAGCCTGCGCCAGAGCGTCCGAACACCCATGACGCTACCGGCAGGGTCTGACAATCGGCCGTCCGTGCCGGGCACGACGCCTGCGAACAGCCGGGTACCCCCTTCCACGGCTTCGCCGATCGCCTCGTCGTCACGTTCGGTGAGGAGGGAGAGGTCGAAGGAGACGGCCTTCGCTCCGGCTCGGCGCAGCAGGGCGAACGGGACGTCCGGTGCGCAGGAGTGGATCACGACCGGACCGCCGTCGTGAACGCCGATGACGTCCCGGAGCGTGGCCTCGACGATCTGCCGGTCGACGGCCCGGTGGGTGCGGTAGCCGCTGGCGGTCTTCACCCGGCCGCGCAGGACGGCGGTCAGGGACGGCTCGTCCAGCTGGAGGACGAGCCGGGCGCCGGGTACACGCCGCTGTACCTCCGCGAGGTGGAGCCGCAGCCCCTCGGTGAGGGAGGCGGCGAGGTCGCGACAGGCGCCGAGGTCGGAGAGGGCGGCCTCGCCGTTCCTCAGCTCCAGGGCGGCCGCCAGGGTCCATGGGCCGACGGCCTGCACCTTCAGCGGGCCCTCGTAGCCCTGCGTGAACTCCTCCAGCGCGTCCAGGTCCTCGCCGAGCCACGACCAGGCGCGCTTGGTGTCCCGCCCGGGCCGGTCCCCGATCCGCCAGCCGCTGGGCTCCACGCGCGCGTACAGCTCGACGAGCATCCCGGCGGTCCGCCCGATCATGTCGGCGCCGGGCCCCCGGGCGGGCAGCTCGGGCAGGAACGGGAAGTCCTCGAAGGACCCGGTGACGGTCTTGGCGGCCTCGCGCGCGTCCCCGCCGGGCATGGAGCCGACGCCGGTGGCCGCGCCGAAGCGGAGCTGGGTTTCCTCACTCACCCCAGCAGCCTACGTTCCCGGCCTCGGGATGACCGTCCACCGGCGTCACGACGTGCTCGTCAGCTCCCCGGCCGCACCGTCAGGTCGTTGACCTCCGCATCCCTCGGCAGGTCCAGCGCCATCACGATCGTCGTCGCCACCGACTCGGGGTCGATCCACCTCGAGGGGTCGTAGTCCTTGCCCTCCTGCTGGTGGACCTTGGCCTGCATGGGGCTCGCCGTACGGCCCGGGTAGACGGAGGTGACCCTGACGCCGTTCGTGTGCTCCTCGTGACGCAGGGAGTCGGCCAGCGCCTTGAGGCCGTGCTTCGAGGCCGCGTACGCGGACCAGCCGGCGTGGGCGTTGAGGCCGGCGCCGGAGTTGACGAACAGCACATGGCCGCGGGCGGCGCGCAGTTGGGGCAGGAAGAGGCGGGTGAGTTCGGCGGGGGCGACGAGGTTGACGTTGAGCTGGTGGCGCCAGGTCTTCGGGGTCAGGTCGCCGACCGGGCCCAGGTCGACCACACCGGCGATGTGGAGCAGGGAGTCCACCTGGTCGGGCAGCGTCTGGTGGGAGAGCGCCCAGCTCAGCCTGTCGGGCTCGGACAGGTCACCGACGAGGGTCCTGGCCCCGGGGAACTCGGCGGCCAGTTCCTTCGCACGGCCGGCGTCACGCGCGTGCAGCACGATCTCGTCCCCGCGCGCGTGCAGCCGGCGGGCCACGGCCGCTCCGATGCCGGAGCCCGCCCCGGTGATCACATGTGTAGCCATGCCGCCATGCTCGCATCACTCGCGCGTCGCTCCACGCCCCGGCCCGCCGCGAGGTACGCCGACGCGCCCGCACCCGGCACGGGCCACCGTACGCGGGAAGAACCGGGCGCCGGCGAACGCTTTCTCAGGTATGACCCAAGGACACACGATCACCATCGAGCAGGGCACGCAGCGGGTACGGGCCGTTCACGGCGGGCAGGTGCTGGCGGAGAGCGACCGGCCGCTGATCCTGCGGGAGACGGGCTCTCCCGTGCGCTACTACTTCCCGCCTGAGGACGTCCGCCTGGACCTGCTCACGCCCTCCGACACCCACACCTCCTGCCCGTTCAAGGGCACCGCTTCCTACTGGTCGCTGCCCGGGGCGGCCGACCTCGTCTGGGCCTACCCGGAGCCGAAGCCGGGCGTGGCCGAGATCAAGGACCACCTCTGCTTCTACGACGTAGAAGAAGTGTCGTAACCGATGAGTTCCATGCCCCGTGGCAGTCTCCACAGGCATGGACAAGAACACCATCTCGCGCGACGGCACCCCCATCGCGTACCAGCGCATCGGACAGGGCCCGGTAGTCGTCCTGGTCAGCGGGGCGATGTCGGCGGGCGCCACGGTGGCGCCGCTGGCCGGGCCTCTGTCGGACCGCTTCGGCGTCGTCGTGTACGACCGCCGGGGCCGCGGCGAGAGCGGCGACACGACGCCGTACACGGTGGAGCGCGAGGTCGAGGACCTGGCGGCACTGATCGAGGCCGAGGGCGGCGAGGCGGCGCTGTACGGCATCTCGTCGGGCGGCGCGCTGGCGCTTCATGCGGCGGCGAGCGGGCTGCCGGTGCGTCAGGTGGCCGTGTACGAGGTGCCGTTCGCCATGGACGAGGTCGCGGCGAAGGGGCGCGCCGAGTACAGCGAGCGGCTCACCGAGGCGCTCGCGCAGGGGCGGCGCGGCGACGCCGTCGAGCTGTTCCTGAGACTGACCGGCCTGGCCGAGGAGATGATCCAGGGCGCGCGCCAGTCCCCCCTGTGGTCCGGTATGGAGACCATCGCGCCGAGCCTGGCGTACGACGACGCAGTCATGGGCGACGGCCGGGTCCCCCGGGACCGGCTGGCCGCGATCACCGTCCCCGTCCTGGCCCTCGCGGGCGGGGCGAGCCCCGGCTGGATGAGGCAGGCGGCCCGAGCGGTCGCGGACGCCGCTCCCCAGGGCGCGTACCGCGTCCTCGAGGGCCAGACGCACATGGTGGATCCGCAGGTCCTGGCGCCGGTGCTGGCGGAGTTCTTCAGCGAGTGAGTGCGGCTCAGGCCACGCCCGCCGTCGCCCGTACCGTCGACGCGATCGTCGCCGACCCCACCACGCGCGTGCCGTCGTACAGCACGATCGCCTGGCCCGGGGCCACGCCCCGCACCGGCTCCGTGAAGTGCACCCGCAGCTCACCGTCGACCAGTTCGGCGGTCACCTCGGTCTCGCCGCCGTGGGCGCGCAGCTGGGCGGTGTAGGTGCCGGGGCCGGCCGGGGCCACACCGCACCACCGGGGCTTGACGGCGGTGAGGGCGCTGACGTCCAGGGCGGAGGCGGGGCCGACCGTCACCGTGTTGTCCACCGGCGAGATGTCGAGGACGTAGCGCGGCTTGCCGTCGGGGGCGGGGGTGCCGATGCGCAGGCCCTTGCGCTGGCCGATGGTGAAGCCGTACGCCCCCTCGTGGGTGCCCACGCGGGTGCCGGACTCGTCGACGATGTCGCCCTCGGCCTTGCCGAGGCGGCGGGCGAGGAAGCCCTGGGTGTCACCGTCGGCGATGAAGCAGATGTCGTGCGAGTCGGGCTTCTTGGCCACCGCCAGCCCCCTGCGCTCGGCCTCCGCGCGGATCTCGTCCTTGGTCGTCACCGTGTCGCCGAGCGGGAACATCGCGTGCGCCAGCTGCTTCTCGTCCAGGACGCCGAGAACGTAGGACTGGTCCTTGGCCATGTCGGAGGCGCGGTGCAGCTCGCGCGTGCCGTCCTCGTTCAACACGACCTTCGCGTAGTGGCCCGTGCACACCGCGTCGAAGCCGAGGGCGAGCGCCTTGTCCAGCAGCGCGGCGAACTTGATCTTCTCGTTGCAGCGCAGGCAGGGGTTCGGGGTGCGGCCCGCCTCGTACTCGGCGACGAAGTCCTCGACGACGTCCTCGCGGAAGCGGTCGGCGAGGTCCCAGACGTAGAACGGGATGCCGATGACGTCCGCGGCGCGGCGGGCGTCGCGGGAGTCCTCGATCGTGCAACAGCCCCGCGCGCCGGTGCGGAAGGACTGCGGGTTCGCGGAGAGCGCGAGGTGGACGCCGGTCACGTCGTGGCCCGCCTCCGCCGCGCGGGCGGCGGCGACGGCGGAGTCGACGCCACCGGACATGGCGGCGAGGACGCGGAGGGGGCGGGGGCGCTGCGGGGTGTCAGTCATAACGCTTCCAGGGTACGGGGGCGCGGGAACCGGAGCCTGCGAGTATCCGTTCTCGCTCACATGGAAGAGAAGAAGGGCGGCTCCGGCCGGCGAATCGGGCGACGGTCACTGATCCTCGGTGGGGCCGCGGCCGCGGTCGGCACCGGGGCCGTGCTGGCGCGCGACGAGCTGTCGCGGCTGTGGTGGCAGGTGCCCGGGGTGGAGAAGCCGCGGGTGGCGGGCGCCGTCGACTACCGGGGTGCGCGCTGGGTGGCGGCCTCGTCGGCGAACTGGCGGCGGGCGGACCGGCCGGACGACTACACGATCGACATGGTGATCATCCATGTCACCCAGGGCAGCTTCGACAGCGCGGTGAAGGTCTTCCAGGACCCGGGCCACGGCGCGGCGTCCCACTACATCGTCCGCAACGACGGTCACATCGCGCAGATGATCCGCGAGCTGGACGTCGCCTATCACGCGGGCAACCGGGACTACAACGAACGCAGCGTCGGCATCGAGCACGAGGGCTTCGTCGACCGCCCCCAGGACCTCACGGACGCGATGTACGCCGCGTCCGCCCGTCTGACGGCGCAGATATGCCGGCGCTACGCCATACCCGTCGACCGCGAGCACATCATCGGCCACGTCGAGGTGCCGGGGACGGACCACACGGATCCGGGCGAGCACTGGGACTGGGACCGGTACATGAAGCTCGTACGGCAGGCGGATACCACCGCGACGCCGGCCCAGGCCAGGCCCTAGGTCAGTCCCGCCGCGCGGGCGCGTTCCACCGCCGGGCCGATGGCCTTGGCGACCGCCTCGACGTCGGCCGGTGTGGAGGTGTGGCCGAGGGAGAAGCGGAGGGTGCCGCGGGCCAGGTCCGGGTCGGTGCCGGTGGCGAGCAGGACGTGGCTGGGCTGGGCGACGCCCGCGGTGCAGGCGGAGCCGGTGGAGCACTCGATGCCCTGGGCGTCCAGGAGCAGCAGCAGGGAGTCGCCCTCACAGCCGGGGAAGGTGAAGTGGGCGTTGGCCGGGAGGCGGTCCACCGGGTCCCCTCCCAGGATCGCGTCCGGCACCGCCGTACGGATCGCGTCGATCAGGTCGTCGCGCAGGGCACCGATCTCGCGGGCGAAGCGTTCGCGGTGTTCGGCGGCGTGCTTGCCGGCGACCGCGAAGGAGGCGATCGCGGGGACGTCGAGGGTGCCGGAGCGGACGTGGCGTTCCTGGCCGCCGCCGTGCAGGACGGGTACGGGGGTGTGCTCCCGGCCGAGGACGAGCGCGCCGATACCGTACGGCCCGCCGATCTTGTGGCCGGAAACGGTCATCGCGGCGAGCCCGGAGGCGGCGAAGTCGACCGGCAGCTGGCCGACGGCCTGGACCGCGTCGGCGTGCAGCGGGACGCCGAACTCGGCGGCGGTCGCGGCGAGTTCGGCCACCGGCAGGACGGTGCCGATCTCGTTGTTGGCCCACATGACGGTGGCCAGGGCGACATCGTCGGGGTTGCGGGCGATGGCCTCGCGGAGGGTGTCCGGGTGGACCCGGCCGTAGGAGTCGACCGGGAGGTACTCGACGGTGGCGCCCTCGTGTTCGCCGAGCCAGTGGACGGCGTCGAGGACGGCGTGATGTTCCACGGGGCTGGCCAGGACCCGGGTGCGGGCCGGGTCGGCGTCGCGGCGGGCCCAGTACAGGCCCTTGACGGCGAGGTTGTCGGCCTCCGTTCCGCCGGAGGTGAAGACGACCTCGCTGGGGCGGGCGCCGAGGGCTTCCGCGAGGGTCTCGCGGGCTTCCTCGACGGTTCGCCGCGCGGCACGGCCGGATGCGTGGAGGGAGGAGGCGTTGCCCGTGATGCCGAGGTGGGCGGTCAGCGCCTGAGCCGCCTCCGGAAGCATCGGGGTGGTCGCGGCGTGATCGAGATAAGCCATGGTGAGGCCGATTCTACGGCCCCGTCCCGGTCGGCCCTCGCTGCCCACGACCAGTTCCGGCCGTCGCGGCCAGGCCCTGTCACCGCCGGACAGACAGGAATCCGACGCCAGAGTCCGGAATCAGAAGCTCCACGAGATCGTGTTGTCCGCCTGCATGAACGCGGCGAGTACGACGAGGTCGGCGACGCCCAGCCCGAGGCCCAGCCAGGCCCGGCCCCGGCGGCCGGTGCCCCGCGCGAGGGCCACGGCAGCCAGGACGATGGCGATCGGGCCGAGGAAGATGTTCAGGACGAGCAGGCCCAGGAGGCCGAGGACGAAGGACGCGACGGCCATGCCGTCGGTGTCCCGGATTCCGGTGCGGCGCGTGGCCGGTGCGGTGAGGTGCATGGTGGTCAGCTCCCGACGAGCGGATCGGTCGGATGGACGGTGGTCAGTTCGTCCGAGCGGCGCGGCGGCGGCCGTGGCGCTCGCGGAGCGCGAAGACGCCGAGCCAGCCGGCGATCACGACGGCCGCGACGACGGTGAAGGTGAGCGGTGCGTGGGCCACGGTGCCCATGACCAGGCCGAGCAGCAGGAGTGCGGCGACGAGGAACAGCATGGGTCGGTATCCCCCTCCGGATGCCCGCGGGTGGCTTCTCACCCGCAGGCTCGGTGAACGATTGTAGTTACAGTTGTTCACTGACTTCCCAGTCTAGCCTGTCTCATGACTTTTAAATTCCGGAGAACAGTTGTTAACTGCATGGCATGAGTCACACCCTCGGCCTGCGGCAGGCGCAGAAGCAGAAGACCCGACAGGCGCTGCTGGAAGCGGCGTTGGAGCTGCTGGAGGGCCAGAGCCTGAGCAGCCTGGGTCTGCGCGAGGTCACCCGTGCCGTCGGGGTCGCCCCGACCGCCTTCTACCGGCACTTCCGCTCCACCGAGGACCTCGGCGTGGCGCTGGTGGAGGAGGCACTGGGCAGTCTGCACCCGATGATCCGCACGATCGTGTCAACGGCGGGCGACAGCGACGAACGCATCACGCGCGCCGTGGAGTTGATCGCCCGTCACGTGGACGCGTACCCCTCCCACGTCCGTTTCATCGCCCGCGAGCAGCACGGCGGGGTCCGGCCGGTGCGGGAGGCCATCCGGAACGAACTGGCCCGGTTCACCGAGGAGGTGAAGGCGGCGCTGGTCACCGACCCCATGGCCGAAGGCTGGAGCGACGACGATCTGCTGATGCTCGCGGGCCTGTACGTCGACCAGATGCTCATCGCGGCCTCGCTCTTCCTCGAGGCCCTGGAGGGTCCCGAGGAGGAACGGCAGCGCGTCACCCGGCTCGCCGCCCGCCGACTGCGGCTGATCAGCATCGGCCGCGCACACTGGCTGGACTGACGGCCGGACGGACCCGTCCGGGATCGGGGTCAGCCCTGCCGGCTTGCCCCGAACAGGACCCCGCGGACCCCGTCAGCCGAGCCGGACCCGCGCCAGCTGCCGGGACTGGGCGACCAGCCGGTCCGCGCTGTCCCAGACCTCGGCGTCCTCCTCGAGGAAACCGCCGGCGAGGTTGCGGGTGGTGATGGACACCCGGAGGGGGCCCGGCGCCGGGCGGCACCGTATGTGCACGGTCAGTTCGACCGTCGGCACCCAGCCGGAGATACCGAGTTCGAAGGCGGTGGGCGGCAGCGCGTCCACCGCCAGAAGCAGCGAGAAGGGGTCGGCGTCCCGGCCGTCCTTCAGGCCGAACCAGGCTCGCATCTCGCCCTTGCCGGACGGCGAGCCGAGGGCCCAGCCCAGGGTCGAGGGGTCGAGCTTGAGCATCAGGCGGTCGGTGATGGCCGAACTGCCGGGGACCGGGGCGGGTCCGTCCTCGGGTCCGAAGCACTGGTCCATCGGCGGGATGGCGGGCGGCTTCGCGGCCGTACGGACGTCGTCGGGGAGCGTGCCGAGGTCGCCGTACGAGGCGAGGACGCGGATCCGTTCGACCTCGCCACCCTGCTCGTCGTACTGGAAGAGGGACGCCTGACCCGTCGACAGGGTCCGGCCGGTGCGCACGACGTCCGTGCGGACGACCGCGGGGCCCGGCCGGGAGGCGGTCAGGTAGTGCGCGGAGATGGTGAACGGGTCCGGGTGCGGCAGGGCGTCGGCGAGGGCGCGGCCCAGGACGGCCAGCAGATAGCCCCCGTTGACGGCGTTGATGATCGTCCAGCCGGCCGAGAGGTCGATGTCGTAGACGCCCTCCGCGCGCCGGGTGACAGCGGTGTCTCGGTCGAACTCGCTGCTGCCGATGGTCGCCTGGGATGCCTGAGCCATGCCGGTACCGTACAACAGAAAATTACTAAGCGGTAGCTTTTGAGGGTTCCTCCTCGCGTACCGTCGACCGCCGGTTCCACGCGCGCGGCGCCCGCCAGTGGAACCGCATGGCCAGCAGCCGCAGGACGAAAGCCGTCACGGCCGCAAGTCCGCTGGTCAGCGGGGTCAGGGCGTCGAAGCGGATACAGAACGCCACCATCGTGGCGCCGACGATCGCGGGGACGGCGTACAGATCGCGGTCCCAGCGCAGCAGGGACGGCACCTCGTTGGCGAGGACGTCCCGCAGCACACCGCCCCCGACGGCGGTGGCGAGGCCGAGGGCCGCGGAGGCGTGCAGGCCGAGTCCGTACTCGTACGCCTTCGTCGTGCCCGCGACGCAGAACAGGCCGAGACCGGCCGCGTCGAAGACGTTCACGCCGGTCTGGATGCGTTCCACCTGCGGGTGCAGAAAGAAGACGAGGAGGGCGGCGAACAGCGGGGTGACGAAGTACCCCAGATCCGTGAACGCGGCCGGCGGTACGGCTCCGATGACCAGGTCCCGGAACAGCCCGCCGCCCAGCGCGGTGACCTCGGCGAGGACGGCGATGCCGAAGACGTCGAAGTTCTTGCGGACGGCCAGCAGCGCACCGGAGATGGCGAAGACGAAGATGCCGATCAGGTCGAGCGTGTGCTGGACGGAAGGGCTGAACAGTTGCTGGAGCACCCGAACATTCTGACGCGCGGCGGGGCGTGCACCTGCCGAAGCAAGGTGCACGCCCCGTCACACGGCTACTTGTCGGCCGCCTTCGGGGTGTCGTCGGCGCCGTCGGAGGTCACGGTCTCCTCCGACGGCTCCGAGTCCGAACCCGACGAGTCCGAACCCGACGAGCCCGCGGCGTCCGAATCCGGCGAGCCCGCCGACTCCGAGTCCGCCGCGTCAGAATCCGACGAGTCCGCCGAACCGGACACGTCCGACCCCGCCGACTCCGCAGCCACCGCCTTCGCCACGGCCGCGCTCGTCTCCGCCGACTCCGCGAGCACCTCGTCCGCCACCAGCTCCGCCGCCTCCTTGGCCGCGGTGAGCAGCACCGTGTCCTGCGGGGCCTGGTCCTCGAAGTTCTCCGGGTGGTGGCAGGCCACCTGCTGGCCGGGGCGCAGCTCGAGCAGCGGCGGCTCGGTGGTCTTGCAGATCTCCGTCGCCTTCCAGCACCGGGTGTGGAAGCGGCAGCCGCTCGGCGGGGAGATCGGCGAGGGCACATCGCCCTTGAGCAGGATGCGCTCGCTCTTGGCCGACTTGCGGGAGGGGTCCGGGATCGGCACCGCCGACAGCAGGGCCTTGGTGTACGGGTGCATCGGCGACCGGTACAGCTTGTCCCGGTCGGCGAGCTCGACGATCTTGCCGAGGTACATCACCGCGATCCGGTCGGAGACGTGCCGGACGACCGACAGGTCGTGCGCGATGATCACGTACGTCAGGCCCAGTTCCTGCTGGAGGTCGTCCAGCAGGTTCACGACCTGCGCCTGGATCGACACGTCCAGCGCGGAGACCGGCTCGTCGGCCACGACCAGCTTCGGGTTCAGGGCCAGCGCGCGGGCGATGCCGATGCGCTGACGCTGGCCGCCGGAGAACTCGTGCGGATAGCGGTTGTAGTGCTCGGGATTGAGACCGACCACCGACAGCAGCCGCTGCACTTCCTTCTTGATGCCGCCCTCGGGCGTGACGCCCTGCAGCCGGAAGGGGGCGCCGACGATCGTGCCGATGGTGTGGCGCGGGTTCAGCGACGAGTACGGGTCCTGGAAGATCATCTGCACGTCACGGCGCAGCGGACGCATCCCGCCGACGCCGAGGTGTGTGATGTCCTTGCCCCCGAACTCGACCGTACCGGCCGTCGGTTCGAGGAGCCGGGTGATCAGGCGGCCCATCGTCGACTTGCCGCAGCCGGACTCGCCCACGACGCCCAGGGTTTCGCCGGAGCGCACCTCGAAGTCGATGCCGTCCACCGCACGGACCGCGCCGACCTGCCGCTTGAGCAGACCCTTGCGGATCGGGAAGTGCTTCTGCAGCCCGGTCACCTTCAGCAGGGTCTCGCCGGGGGCGGCGTCCGCGGTCAGCGTGGCACCGTCGCTCTGCGCAGGGCTACTCACTGCTTTTTCCTCGCTCACAGCTTCGGCGCAATCTCTTCGGTCCAGATCCGCTCCCGCTGCTCCTGCGACATGTGGCAGGCGGCCCAGTGCCGGCTGCCGACCTCGGTCAGCTCGGGGCGGACCGTGCGGGTGACGTCGTCCTTCGGGATGTCCGCGTACGGGCAGCGCGGGTTGAAGGCGCAGCCGGACGGGAGGTTGATCAGAGAGGGCGGGGAGCCCTTGACCGGGACGAGGCGCTCCTGCTGCTCACGGTCCAGGCGCGGCATCGAGCCGAGCAGGCCCCAGGTGTAGGGGTGGCGGGGCTCGTAGAACACCTTCTCGGCGGGGCCGCGCTCCACGCAGCGGCCGCCGTACATCACCAGCAGGTCGTCGGCCAGTTCGGCGACGACGCCCAGGTCGTGGGTGATGACGATGACGGCGGAGCCGAACTCCTTCTGCAGATCGCGGATCAGGTCGAGGATCTGCGCCTGGACGGTCACGTCGAGGGCGGTGGTCGGCTCGTCCGCGATGAGCAGTTCGGGGTTGTTGACCAGCGACATCGCGATCATCGCGCGCTGGCGCATACCGCCGGAGAACTCGTGCGGGTAGCTGTCGACCCGCTTGTCGGGCTGCGGGATGCCGACCCGGTCGAGCATCTCCACCGCGCGCCGCTTGGCGGTCTTCTTGTCGACGTCGTGGTGGATGCGGTACGCCTCCACGATCTGCTGGCCGATCGTGTAGTACGGGTGCAGCGCGGACAGCGGATCCTGGAAGATCATCGCCATCTCGCGGCCACGCATCCGGCGCACCTGGTCGGCGGGGGCGGACAGCAGCTCGGTGCCGTTCAGCCAGATCTCGCCGGAGATCTGCGCCTTGCGCTTGCCGTACTGGCCGGCGGTGTGCAGGCCCATGATGCCGAGCGAGGTCACCGACTTGCCGGAGCCCGACTCGCCCACGATGCCGAGGGTCTTGCCCTTCTCCAGCTGGAAGCTGAGCCCGTCGACGGACTTGACCAGGCCGTCGTCGGTCGGGAAGTGCACCTTCAGGTCGCGCACTTCGAGGAAGGCGGTCGGGGCGGCAGCGGTGGTGGGCTCGCCCACGGCCGCTCCGGTCTTGCTGAGTTCGGTCATGCGAGCCTCACTCGGGGGTCGATCACGGCGTACAGGACGTCCACCACGAGGTTGGCCAGGAGCACCGCGAGGGAGGTGATCAGGGTGACGCCCAGGATGATGGGCAGGTCCTGGGTCTTGATGGCGTTGAGCACCGCCTGGCCGAGGCCGGGCAGGCTGAACGTGGTCTCGGTCAGGATCGCGCCGCCGATGAGGGCGCCGAGGTCCATGCCGAGCATGGTCAGGATCGGCGTCATCGTCGAGCGCATCGCGTGCTTGCCGATGACCACCTGTTCGCGCAGGCCCTTGGCGCGTGCGGTGCGGATGTAGTCCTCGCCGAGGATCTCCAGCATGGTGGCGCGGGTGATCCGGGCGTACATCGCCGCGTACAGGAACGCGAGGGTGACCCACGGCAGGATCATGCCGCCCAGCCAGCCGGAGAAGCTCTCCTCCAGCGGCACGTACTGCCCGTCGATCCAGCCGAGTCCGTAGCTGAAGATCGCCAGGCTCAGCAGGCCGGTGAAGTAGATGGGCAGGGAGACACCGCCCAGTGCGACGACCATCGCGCCGCGGTCCCACAGGGTGCCGCGCTTGAGGGCGGAGAGCACACCGGCGGCGACACCGAAGACCAGCCACAGCAGCGCGGCACCGAGCGCCAGACCCAGGGTCACCGGGAAGCGGTCGGTGAGCACCGGCCAGATGGCCTGCTCGCTGCGGAAGGAGTAGCCGAAGCAGGGCGCGGAGCAGTGCGTGACGTCACCGCCGGCCGCGTAGGTGCGGCCCGCGAAGATGCCCTTGAAGAACTCCCAGACCTGGACGTAGATCGGTTCGCCCAGACCCAGCTTCGTCCGCACGGCCTCGACGGCGGCGGGGTCGGCCTGCTTGCCCACGAAGCTCGTGGCGATGTCGACGCCCACCCACTTGGGGACGAGGAAGAAGATGCTGAAGACCACCACCATGATGACCACCAGCATCACTGCGGCGGCGAACAGCCGCCTGATGAGGTAAGTGAGCACAGCTCTCGGCCCGCCGCGGACCGCGGGCCACCGGAGGTCGTCCGATGGCCCGCGGTCACGCCACGCCGGCCTTCACCTGCCTTTCGTGCCGTACGGCGGGTGTGCCGGGTTTACTTCGAGCTCTTCAGACCGAGGTTGACGAAGTCGTACATGCCGCTGTAGCCGTCGGACGTGTAGACGTTCGCCAGGTCGCTCGAGCGCCAGTTGATGAACTTCTCGAAGACGAAGGGCAGGTAGTAGCCGCCCTCCATCACCTTGTGGTTGATCTCCGTGGCGATCTTGGTCTTCTCGGCGTCGTCCAGCGTGTTGACGTAGTCGTCGAACAGGCCGTCGATCGTCTTGTCCTTGATCAGCGCGTAGTTGTTGTTGCCGCTCTCAAGGATGTAGCTGCTGTCCCACAGCGGCAGACCGAAGCCCTGGACGGTCGGGAAGTCGGGGCCCCAGCCCATGATGATGATGCCGAACTTCTTCTTCTCGACGTTGGAGGGGCTGCCGATGATGCCGCTGGTCTGCGAGCCGTCGTACTGCTCGATCTCGGCGTTGATGCCGACCTTCTTCAGCGAGGCCTGGAGGGACTCGGCGGTGGCCACCTCGACCGGCTTGTTGTTGCGGACCGCGATGGTGGTCTTGAAGCCGTTCGGCTGACCGCAGGCCTTCAGCTCTTCCTTGGCCTTGGCGACGTTGCCGCTCTTGTTGGCGGTGGCGAGCTCGAACGGGTCGTACTTCTGGCCCTCGGAGCCCGGCACGGACGGCGGCAGCATGTTGGTGCCGATGTCACCACCGGCGATGGGGCCGCCACGTGCGGTCTGCAGGGAGACGTGGTCGGCGCCGTAGATCACGGCCTTGCGGCAGTGCTCGTTGTCGAACGGCTTCACGCTCTGCGGGAAGACCGCGTAACGGATGTAGCCGGAGACCGGGTTGTCCAGGTTGGCCTTGTGCTCCTTCAGGGCGGTGGTGCGGCCCTGCGGCGACATGCCGGTCTGGTTGATGTCCAGGTGGTAGTCGCCGTTGATCAGGCGCTGGTCCATGTCATTGGCGTTGGAGAAGAAGTTGACCGTGATCGCGTCCGGGTAGGCCTTGCGGATCGGGTCGGAGGACTGCTTCCAGTTCTCGTTGCGGACCAGCTTCAGGGACTTGCCGGGCTCGTACGACTCGAACTTGTACGGGCCGGAGGAGAACGGGTGCAGGCCGTACTTGGACTTGGTGTCCTTGTCCTGGCGCACCGGCGAGGCCGAGACCAGGGCCAGCATCTCCTCGAAGTCCGAGTTGGCCTTCGGCAGCTTGAAGATGATGGTCTTGTCGTCGGGCGTCTCGATGGCCTTCAGACCGAGCTTGTCCTTGGACTTGTCCTTGTACGGGCCCTGGTACTCGCCCTTCGGGTCCAGGACGTCCTTCAGGTAGACCGGACCGCCGGCCAGCACGTCCTGCGCCCAGACGCGCTCGATGCCGTACTTGACGTCCTTGGAGGTGATCGGCTTGCCGTCCTCCCACGTCACGTCGTCACGCAGGGTGTACTTGTAGGTCTTGCCGTCGTCGGAGACCTCGGCGAGCCCGGTGGCGAGGTCGGGCGCCAGCTCGGCACCGGCCTTGCCCGGCTCGGCCTTGTTCGTGACGAGCTGACGGGCGTAGTAGCGGGAGAAGTTCCACATGAAGCCGTAGTAGCCGCGCGTGGTGTCCCACGAGTCGGCGTCCTGGGCACCCGCGAACTTCAGCGTGCCGCCCTTCTTGGCCAGGTCGGCCTGGGCGACCTTGTTGTTGGCGGCGTCGAAACCGGCCGCGCCGTCCTTCGAGCCACCGTCGCCGTCGCCGTTGCCGCCGCCGCCGCACGCCGCCGTGGTCAGCAGCGCGGCGACCACGGCGGCAGCGGCCATGGCCTGCTTGCGCCGCCCTGAGGTGCGTTGGGTAGTCACGATCTCGGATCCTCCGGATTAGATGAGAGACCCCGTGCTTTGGGCCACGGGTCGCTTGGGGTACGGCAGTTCAGCGGGAGCCCTTCGGGTCCAGCGCGTCACGCACGCCGTCGCCGAAGAGGTTGAAGGCAAGAACGGTGAGGAAGATCGCCACGCCGGGGACCACCATGTACATGGGGTCCGAGTCGTAGTAGTCGATCGCGTTCGAGAGCATCTGCCCCCAGGAGGCCGTGGGCGGCTTGACGCCCACGCCCAGGAAGCTGAGTGCCGCCTCGGTGAGGATGTTGGTGGGGATCATCATCGTCGTGTAGACGATGATCGGTGCGACCAGGTTGGGCAGCAGCTCCTTGAAGAGGATGTACAGCCGCCCGGCGCCCAGCGATCGGGCCGCCTCGACGTACTCGCGCTCACGCAGCGAGAGCGTCTGGCCGCGCACCACGCGTCCGATGTAGGGCCAGCCGAAGAAGCCGATGACCAGGATCATCACGAACAGGCGCACACCCGTGCCGGTCAGTCCCAGCATCTCGTTCGGCATGACGGAGACCAGCGCGATGATGAACAGCAGCTGCGGGAAGGCCAGCAGTCCGTCCATCACCCGGCTGATGACGGAGTCGACCCAGCCACCGAAGAAGCCGGCGAGGATGCCCAGCACGGTGCCGAGGATGACGGCGACGACGGCGGACAGGAAGCCGACGAGCAGCGAGATCTGGGCGCCGTAGACGATCCGGGCGAAGATGTCGCGGCCACTGACCGGTTCGACGCCGAGCAGGTGCTCGCCGCTGATGCCGCCGAAGGAGCCGATGGGGGTGCCGAAGAGCGGGTCGATCAGGTCCTCGTGGTGGGCCTCGGGGTCCTGCCCGACCAGTCCGGTGATGACCGGCGCGAGCACGGCGACCAGGATCAGGAGAAGCACCACGATGCCGCCCGTGAGGGCCAGTTTGTCGCGTTTGAGGCGCTCCCAGGCGATCCGCCCCAAGGACCGGCCCTGTACGGCCTTCGCGTCGCCGCTGACCAGCGCCGCTTCCTCGGCCGCACTCGGGGCCGCTTCCGCGGTCGGCTCGTGCAATGGTGCCGTCATCTGGCAGGGACCCCTCTCAACCGGCGGTAACCGGCCCGCACTTGCCGCTGTAGCGGCGTGATCAGTCCGTCGTACACAGGGGCGCCCTCCGGACGAAGACGCGGAAGAACACCCCTGGAGCGGGAGTCTTCAACGCTTTGGCGATCTGTTGCCAGACTTGACGGTGAATGGATGCGTAACCGTGATGCTGTCCTGGGGTTTCCGTTATCCGGACAGTGGTTAACGGGGGTCGGACGGGTACCAAGTGGGGCGATTAGGACAAGAGGCATCTTTCTACCCTTGTCTACGCGCGAAGAAGAAGCCCTGGTACGGACCACAGGAGCGACAGGGGGCCGGTTCCGGTCAGTACCGTCCCTGGACCGGCGGAAAGCCGTACCCGGCGGCCGGCGCCTGGGCCGGGGCGGCGGCGTGTGCCTCA
This sequence comes from Streptomyces sp. F001, assembly GCF_004187715.1. Taxonomy (GTDB): domain Bacteria; phylum Actinomycetota; class Actinomycetes; order Streptomycetales; family Streptomycetaceae; genus Streptomyces; species Streptomyces flavusporus. The sequence continues at coordinate 72,219 of NZ_QZWF01000007.1, forward strand.
CGGTCGTAGAAGGGGCGGGCGTTGGCGCGCAGCCACATCGCGACCGGGTCGTACTCGTCGGACATCGCGACGGTCGACACCGGCAGCCCGTCCGGGACCGCGCCGATGGACTGCTGCATCATCGTGCGCACCGAGTCGACGGCGGGCGGCGAGGTGTCGTACACATCCAGCCCGATGGCGAGATACGGCGCCCCGAGAGCGGGCTGCACCCAGGCGCGGCGCAACGAGCGGACGGCTGGGGTGCGGTGGGCGTTCTGCGACAAAAGGGCATAGAACTGCGGAATCTGGATGCCGGGTTCGGACAGCCGCAGCGGGCCCGACGGCTGTCGGTCCAATCCGGTGGCGATCCGGCGCAGGTCGAGCCAGGGGATGCCGACGCCGCCGCCGGGGGCGTGCGGGTTCAGCCAGAGGCCGTAGTGGTCGGGGTAGAGGGTGCGGGCGACGTCGACTCCGTCGACGACCTCGTAGGAGCGGTTCCAGCCGCTGGCCGACAGCTCCTGGGCGGAGGTGACGCACGGGGCGTAGCCGTACCCCTCGACCTCCATGTTTCCGTACTGGGCGTCCGGGGAGCCGGCCTGGCCGTGCCAGAGCAGCATCCAGATCTGGCCGGAGGACGGAGTCGCGAGGGCGCGCAGCAGTGCCTCGTAGGCGTCGTAACGCCCCGGCGTCACCTGGCGCAGCATGTGCTCGACCTGGCCCGCCGCGATGCCGCTGGCGCTCACTTGTACCGCCCCTTCACTGAGTTCGCCCAGAGTATGAAACCAGCTTATGCGCCCAAGAGCTTGGGGCTCGTTGTCCGTCGGCGAGTGCGGGTTTTCGTTATGACTTGTCGCGCCCACGGTGGGCGAGGAGCCGCATATCGGACACAGCCCCGCGCCCCCCGGGGGCACTCCCCTGACGGACGTTCAGAAGTCCCGTCGATAGAAGGGGCGCACCCGCTCGCGCAGCCAGGCGACCACCGGGTCCTGCGCCACGTCCATGAGGACCAGGTTGACCGGCCACTTCACCGGGACCCGGCCCAACGCCCGGCCCAGCGCGTCCAAGGGAGCTGCCCGTTGATCGCCCTCCCACTGGGAGAGTTCGATTCCTACGAACATCACCGGGTCCGCCGTTTCGATCGCCGCCAGGCAGCGACGGGCCGTCAGGACCACGCCGATGCCCTCGAACTCCGCGGACGCCGCCGCGAGGAAGTCGACCGGGTCGTCCTGCCAGTCGGGTTCGAAGAGGCGGACGCGGCCGCCGCTCGTGAGCCCGTCGAGCGGGGTGCGCCCGGCCCGGCACAGTTCGGCCACGGCGGGCGGCGGCAGCGGGATGCCGACCACGCCGCCCGGGTTGACGACGATGCCCGCCTGCGGGGGCAGGCCGCGGGCGAACTCCACGGCCGGGGCCACGGTGTACGACATGTGGGAGCCGACGACCTGCCGGAACTGTTCCTCGGAGCTGAAGACCGGCACGTAGGCCTGGCCCTCGATGTCCAGCGTGGGCAGGTCGAGCGGGCCGCTGTGCGGGCCGCCGCCGTTCGGCAGCGGCACCCACACGAAGCTGCGGCCCAGCACCTCGACGATCCGGCCGCCGGCCGAGGGCACACCGAGGGAGGCCGACAGCACCTCCTCCAGCTCGTTGCCGGGCCATCCGCCGTGCGGATGGGGGTGCGCCTGCGCCGGGAAACCCCCGGAAAGGTCCGGGGGGAAGTCCGCCGGGAAGTCGTCCATCTGCCTACCGCCTGCTCCGTACCTCTACTGCGGCTGAAAGGCTAACGCCCCTCATGGGGCGGATCCCCTCAGCCCACGAAGCCGATGCGGCGCAGGGTGTCCGCCGCCTCCCGGTCGAGGAGGACCGCGCCGCCGCAGCCGTGCGGCAGGTCACCGCGTTCCGTACGGCGCACCAGGCGGCCGGCGGCCCGGCGGTGGCGCAGGAACGCGTACCGCGAGACCCCGCGGCCGCGCTCGCGCTGGCCGGCCAGGGCCTGCTCGGGGGTGACGTCGAGCAGCAGCATGTGCAGGGTGCCGCCGCGGCGGCGGGCCTCGCGGGTCAGCCAGGCGCGCACCCAGGCCTGCGTACCGCAGTCGTGCACGACGACCGGCTCGCCGGTGCGCAGGGTGCGGCGCAGTCCGGCGTAGTGGGCGAGGCGGACGAGAGGCCGGTAGACCGCGTACGGCAGCCAGGCGGGCATGCGGCCGTCCCAGCGGTCGCGGGTGTCCTGGGAGTCGATGCGCAGTCCGCGCACCGCCCTGCGCATCAGGGTCGACTTGCCGCTGCCGGGCAGGCCCGTGACCACGACGAGGTCGCGGGGCCCGAAGAGCAGCGCGTGCGGGCTGCGGCCCTCCCGCTCGCGCAGGTCGCGGACGACGGGTGACGGCAGCGGAGCGCACGCCTCCCTGGCCGGGGTGGTCGGCTGCTTGGGCAGCGCGAGGCCCGAGGTGGTGGCGTACGCCGTGGTCCTGTTCACCGTGATCGTCCTCCCCTGGGGCGGTTCACGAGTTCCCATCCCCGTCGAGTGTAAAGAGAAAGTAATGCTCGACGTCTCCTGTTTCCGTCCCCTTCCTGCAACAGCGCTGCTACAGCATGCCCAGCCCGGCTGTGCGGAATCTGTGCGGCCGCTGTTCGCCGGCCCGGTAAAGGCCCGGCAAGGTGACCCTGCCGCACCCGGCCGATGCATGCAATGATGGCCGCGCCAACTGCATACCGGCCGCTTGAATCCGCGCGGGAGAGTCCCCGGCAGCACTGCCGTCGGGGCGCCGAAGGAGCAAGTCCCTCCCTTGAATCTCTCAGGCCCCGTTACCGCGCGGGCGAGGCACATCTGAAAAGCGGGCCCTGCGTGCAGTGGCCCCACCCAAGGTGCAAGCCAGGACCGACAAGTGGTCATGGCGAACCTCTCAGGTTCCGATGACAGATGGGGAGGAACGACCTTCCCGTCATGCCCTTGGAGACCGACCGATGAGCAGTACCGCACTCCGCCGCACCGCGCTCGATGCCCTGCATCGCTCGCTCGGCGCGACGATGACCGACTTCGCCGGCTGGGACATGCCCCTGCGCTACGGCTCCGAGCGCGACGAACACCTCGCCGTGCGTCACCGGGCCGGGCTCTTCGACCTCTCCCACATGGGCGAGATCACCGTGACCGGCCCGCAGGCCGCCGCCCTGCTGGACTACGCGCTGGTCGGGAACATCGGCGGCGTCAAGGCCGGCCGCGCCCGCTACACCATGATCTGCCGGGCGGACGGCGGCATCCTGGACGACCTGATCGTCTACCGGCTCGCCGAGACCGAGTACATGATCGTGGCGAACGCCTCGAACGCCCAGGTGGTGCTCGACGCGCTGACCGAGCGGGCCGACGGGTTCGACGCCGCCGTCCGCGACGACCGGGACGCGTACGCCCTGATCGCCGTCCAGGGCCCGGAGTCCCCCGGCATCCTGAAGTCGCTCACCGACGCCGACCTCGACGGCCTGAAGTACTACGCCGGCCTGCCCGGCACCGTCGCCGGTGTCCCCGCCCTGATCGCACGCACCGGCTACACCGGCGAGGACGGCTTCGAACTGTTCGTGCAGCCGGAGCACGCCGTCGCGCTGTGGCAGGCGCTGACCGAGGCCGGCCAAGCTGTCGGCCTGGTCCCGTGCGGGTTGTCCTGCCGGGACACGCTGCGCCTGGAGGCGGGCATGCCGCTGTACGGGAACGAGCTGTCGACCTCGCTGACGCCCTTCGACGCCGGGCTCGGCCGGGTCGTGAAGTTCGACAAGGAGGGCGACTTCGTGGGGCGTGCGGCCCTCGCCGAGGCCGCCGAGCGTGCCGCTTCCGAGCCGCCGCGCGTCCTGGTCGGCCTGGTCGCCGAGGGCCGCCGGGTGCCGCGCGCCGGGTACGCCGTGGTCGTCGGCGGTGCGGTGATCGGTGAGGTCACCTCCGGTGCCCCCTCCCCCACGCTGGGCAGGCCGATCGCGATGGCGTACGTCGACGCCGCGCACTCGGCGCCGGGCACGCCCGGGGTCGGCGTGGACATCCGGGGCAGCCACGAGCCGTACGAGGTCGTGGCGCTGCCCTTCTACAAGCGCCAGAAGTAGACACCGGCCCGCGGGTCCGGCGTGACCCCGCGCACATTTCCCCTGCTCACCCGCAATTCCAGTAGTCCCCCATTCACCAGCACTCCCCCGCGTACAGGAGAATTCAGGCCATGAGCAACCCCCAGCAGCTGCGCTACAGCAAGGAGCACGAGTGGCTGTCGGCCGTCGAGGACGGCGTCGCGACGGTCGGCATCACGGAGTTCGCGGCCAACGCGCTCGGCGATGTCGTCTACGCCCAGCTCCCCGAGGTGGGCTCCACGGTGGCCGCGGGCGAGACCTGCGGCGAGCTGGAGTCGACCAAGTCGGTCAGCGACCTGTACTCCCCGGTCTCCGGCGAGGTCACCGAGATCAACGAGGACGTGGTGAACGACCCGTCCCTGGTGAACTCCGCCCCCTTCGAGGGCGGCTGGCTGTTCAAGGTGCGCGTCGCCGAGGAGCCGGCCGACCTGCTCTCCGCCGACGAGTACGCCGCCCACACCGCCGGCTGAGGAGTCGTAGCCGTATGTCCGTACTGAACACCTCGCTGCACGAGCTCGACCCGGCGGTGGCCGCCGCCGTCGACGCCGAGCTGCACCGTCAGCAGTCCACCCTCGAGATGATCGCCTCCGAGAACTTCGCGCCGGTCGCGGTCATGGAGGCGCAGGGCTCGGTCCTGACCAACAAGTACGCCGAGGGCTACCCGGGCCGCCGCTACTACGGCGGCTGCGAGCACGTCGACGTGGTCGAGCAGATCGCGATCGACCGCATCAAGGAGCTGTTCGGCGCCGAGCACGCCAATGTGCAGCCGCACTCGGGTGCGCAGGCCAACGCGGCCGCGATGTTCGCGCTGCTCAAGCCCGGCGACACGATCATGGGTCTGAACCTCGCGCACGGCGGGCATCTGACCCACGGCATGAAGATCAACTTCTCCGGCAAGCTGTACAACGTCGTGCCCTACCACGTCGACGACTCCGGCGTGGTCGACATGGCCGAGGTCGAGCGCCTCGCCAAGGAGCACAAGCCGAAGCTGATCGTCGCCGGCTGGTCGGCCTACCCACGCCGGCTGGACTTCGCCGCGTTCCGCCGGATCGCGGACGAGGTCGGCGCGTACCTCATGGTCGACATGGCGCACTTCGCCGGGCTGGTCGCGGCCGGACTGCACCCGAACCCGGTGCCGCACGCGCACGTGGTCACGACCACGACCCACAAGACGCTGGGCGGCCCGCGCGGCGGTGTGATCCTGTCCGTTCAGGACCTCGCCAAGAAGATCAACTCGGCGGTGTTCCCGGGGCAGCAGGGCGGCCCCCTGGAGCATGTGATCGCGGCAAAGGCGGTGGCGTTCAAGGTCGCCGCCTCGTCGGAGTTCAAGGAGCGGCAGACGCGGACGCTGGAGGGCGCCCGCATCCTGGCCGAGCGCCTGGTGAAGGACGACGTGAAGGCGGCGGGCGTGGATGTGCTCTCCGGCGGTACGGACGTCCACCTCGTCCTCGTCGACCTGCGCAACTCCGAGCTCGACGGGCAGCAGGCCGAGGACCGGCTCCACGAAGTCGGCATCACGGTCAACCGCAACGCCGTCCCGAACGACCCGCGCCCGCCGATGGTGACGTCCGGCCTGCGCATCGGTACGCCCGCGCTGGCCACCCGCGGCTTCACGACCGACGACTTCGCCGAGGTCGCGGACGTCATCGCCGAGGCGCTGAAGCCGTCCTACGACGCGGCGTCGCTGAAGGCCCGGGTCGCCGCCCTCGCGGAGAAGCACCCGCTGTACCCCGGCCTGACGAAGTAACCCGCCTCCCGGGGCACCGCGCACACTGGGAGGTGAGCGCGGTGCCCTGCCCCTAGAGCGTGTCCGGCGGATCATGCCGGAATCGCGGGGCCTGGCACACCCTGGTTCCACCCCTGTACTGAGGAGTCACCGTGGCCATCTCGGTCTTCGACCTGTTCTCGATCGGCATCGGCCCGTCCAGCTCCCACACCGTGGGCCCCATGCGCGCGGCCCGCATGTTCGCCCGCCGGCTGCGGGGCGAGGACCTGCTGAGCTCGGTCGTCTCGATACGCGCCGAGCTGTACGGCTCCCTCGGCGCGACCGGACACGGGCACGGCACGCCCAAGGCGGTACTCCTCGGCCTGGAGGGCGCCTCGCCGCGGACCGTCGACGTCGAGACCGCCGACCAGCGGGTGGAGGACATCAGGTCCGCGGGCCGGATCCGCCTCCTCGGAGAGCACGAGATCGCCTTCGCCTACGACGACGACCTGGTCCTGCACCGCCGTAAAACCCTCCCCTACCACGCCAACGGCATGACCCTGTGGGCCTACGACGCCGCCGGCGCCGAACTCCTCTCCAAGACGTACTACTCGGTGGGCGGCGGATTCGTCGTCGACGAGGACGCGGTGGGCGCGGACCGCATCAAACTCGACGACACCGTCCTGAAGTACCCCTTCCGCACGGGCGACGAACTGCTGCGCCTGACCAAGGAGACGGGCCTGTCCATCTCCTCCCTGATGCTGGAGAACGAGCGCGCCTGGCGGTCCGAGGAGGAGATCCGCGAGGGCCTGCTGGAGATCTGGCGGGTGATGCAGGCGTGCGTGTCGCGCGGCATGTCCCGCGAGGGCATCCTGCCGGGCGGGCTGAAGGTCCGGCGGCGGGCGGCGAACACGGCCCGCAAGCTGCGCTCCGAGGGCGACCCGAAGGCGCTGGCCATGGAGTGGATCACGCTCTACGCGATGGCCGTGAACGAGGAGAACGCGGCGGGCGGCCGGGTCGTGACCGCCCCGACGAACGGTGCCGCGGGCATCATCCCGGCGGTCCTGCACTACTACATCAACTTCGTGCCGGGCGCGGATGAGGACGGCGTGGTCCGCTTCCTGCTCGCCGCCGGCGCCATCGGCATGCTCTTCAAGGAGAACGCCTCCATCTCCGGCGCCGAGGTCGGCTGCCAGGGCGAGGTCGGCTCCGCCTGCTCCATGGCGGCGGGCGCGCTCGCCGAGGTGCTCGGCGGCAGCCCCGAACAGGTCGAGAACGCCGCCGAGATCGGCATGGAACACAACCTCGGCCTCACCTGCGACCCCGTCGGCGGCCTGGTCCAGATCCCCTGCATCGAACGCAACGGCATGGCCGCGGTCAAGGCCGTCACGGCGGCACGCATGGCGATGCGCGGGGACGGCTCGCACAAGGTGTCGTTGGACAAGGTCATCAAGACGATGAAGGAGACCGGCGCGGACATGTCGGTCAAGTACAAGGAGACGGCCCGGGGCGGGCTGGCGGTGAACATCATCGAGTGCTGAGCGCGTCACCCGCGCCGCGAAGGGGAATCACCAACTCATCAACTCCCGTCCCCCCACAGGCACTCCAGGAGCGCCCATGCTGCGCGGCATCGACGTCAGCTCGTACCAGCCCTCCGCCTACGACACCGACGGGCTCTCCTTCGTCTTCATCAAGGCGACGGAGGGCCGTTCGTACGTCAACCCCAAGCTGTCCGCCCAGACCAAGCGCGGCCGTGACGCCGGGCTCCTCGTCGGCTTCTACCACTTCCTCTGGCCGGGCAACCTCACTGCCCAGGCGGAATACTTCGTGAGCCGCGCCCCCGAGAAGGGGAGCGACATCCTCGCCGTCGACTGGGAGACGACCGGCGACGGCACCCACGCGAGCAACGCGGAGAAGGACCGCTTCATCCGGAAGGTGAAGGAGCTTCGGCCGAACCATCGGGTGATCTTGTACTGTAACCGGCATTTTTGGCTGACCGTGGACGAAACCTCGTACGCCGGTGACGGCCTGTGGATCGCCGACTACGTCACCGCTGGCAAACCCCGCATCCAGGCCAAGTGGCGCTTTCACCAGTACACGTCCGACCCGGTGGACAAGAACGTCGCGGACTTCGCGAGCAAGGCCGCTCTGCGCGAGTGGGCCGAGGGCGCCTGACGGATCTATTCGTCCAACAAAGCCAGTTCCGCCCTGAGCCGCTTCACCGGTGGGTCAGCAAGGTACTTGTTGAGCAGGTCGAAAGTACGAAGCTCGGGCCGTAGACCTTCGTACCAGCCCAGACCGAAGCGATTGCAAGTGTCGCAGACGAGTCCCCGCACGCAATTGCCGCAACTGCCCTGCCCAGGGCAGCATGCATGGTCGTGATCGACAGCCATGGCCCTTCCACCTGTGTGGGCATCCCCGCACACGGCGCAATTGCCGCGCTGGAACCGTAAGAGCAGGTCAATGAATTCCTTGGTCACCTTGTAGTTGTTGAGGCGGACGTGTTCGGCGTTGCACGGCTTGCAGTACGGCCGTGCAACGCCCGATGCGTTGAGCTTCGAGTACTCCGATACAGGCTTGTGCTCGCCACATCTGCGGCACTCGATGATTCCGCGCCTGACCATGTCCTGCACGGCGCCTTGGCCCCGCTTTTTGCGCAGCGGCGTGAGCGGTTGCCCCTTGCTCTGCTGCTGATAATGCCCCGTGCAGAACCCCCTGGAGGACACTGCCCTCGTACACCCCCCGAAGGAACATGTGCGGCCCTCAGCTGTTGCACGGTCGAGGTTGATGGGCGCCAGCCCTCTCCCTCTTCGATGCTGCATGTAGTGCGTTCTGCACAGCCCCTTCGTCAGCGGGTACCTGTCGGATGACCTGTCGCAGGCCCATCCGTCCCCACCCGCTTTGCACACCCTCACTCAATCCCCCCACAGAAGAGCCTTGTTGACACACCATCCGATCAACGAAGGAATCGCACACAGGTCACGCTGATGCACACAGAAGCGATTCCCCTGGGGCGTCGCTCGGCCCGTACAGGCTTTGACCTGCGGCGAAGCAGTCGTCGTACGGAGGGGGATTCGGGACATGGGTGGGACGATCGCTGCGGTCAGCAGTAACGGGACATACTCCTTCAGCAAGCCGAACCGGGAGAGCATCACGCTGCTCGAAGGGCTGGGGGTGAAGGGGGACGTGCATGCCGGTGTGACCGTGAGGCATCGGTCTCGGGTGGCGAGGAACCCCTCGTCACCGAATCTGCGGCAGGTGCACCTCATTCCCGAGGAGCTGTTCGAGGAGGTTCAGGAGGTCGGGTTCGAGGTCGTGGCCGGGGAGCTCGGGGAGAATGTGACCACTCGGGGGATCGATCTGCTCGGGTTGCCGGTCGGGGCGCTGTTGCGGCTCGGGGCCGAGGCCGTCGTCGAGGTCACCGGGCTGCGGAACCCGTGTCTTCAGATCGACAACTTCCAGGACGGGCTGTTGAAGCAGGTCGTCGGGAGGGATGCGGACGGGGTCGTCCGGCTCAAGGCCGGGATCATGAGTGTGGTCGTCAGCGGTGGCACGGTGCGGCCCGGGGACCCGGTCGCGGTCGAGCTGCCGGACGGGCCGCACCGGCCCCTCGAGATCGTCTGACCTACGCGCGGAACCCCGCCGGACGCTCCGGGCTGGCCTCCGCCAGTGCCTTGGTGACGGCCTGGGCCCCGGCCCGCAGTCCGTACACCGGGGTGTCGGGCTGCTGGCGCCAGGAGTCGTCGATGCCGCCCGCGTCGACCGTGTCGAAGCCGAGTTCGTCGATGAGGGACCGGACCTTGCCCTTCGCCACCTCGTCGTCGCCGGCGACGGGGAGCGCCATGCGGTCGGGGGCGCCGGCCGGGAGGGGGCGGTCCAGGATGTCCTGGGCGTAGGTGCCGTTGAAGGCCTTGATCACGGGGTGGCCGATCTGCCGTTCCGTCCAGCGGCTCTCGGTCAGGCCCTCGTCCTCGATCTCCGCGATCCTTCCGTCCCGCTGCTGCGGGTAGTAGTTGCCGGTGTCGATGACCGCGACCCCGTCCGCCGCCTCGTCGAACAGGCCCGACGGCAGCTTGGGGACCGCCTTCAGGGGGATCGTGACGACGACGATCTCCGCGCCGCGGGCCGCCTCCTCGACCGGGACGGGGGTCGCGCCCGTCTCTTCAGCGAGTGCGGTGAGGGTGTGCGGGCCGCGGGAATTCGCGACGGAGACGTCGTGGCCGAGGGCGGTGAGCCGCCGGGTGAGGTTGCCACCGATGTTTCCCGCGCCGATGATGCCGATCTTCATGACAGGACTCCCAGAGTAGATGTATGTGCATACGCCTGGGCAACATCAACTCGGGACGACCGCGGAGTATTCCGGAAGGTCTCAGACCCTTACGACGATTTTGCCCGTGTGCCGGTTCGACTCCATCAGCCGATGGGCGTCCTGGATGCGGTCGAGGCCGTCGAAGACCTCGCCGACGACCGGGCGGAAGCCGCCGTCGGCCAGGCCGGCGTTGAGGAAGGCGGTGGATCGGCGGCGGCCGCCGGGCGTGGTGGTGAGGGTCAAGTTGGCGTACGTGTGGATCGTGAAGGGCCAGGTCCAGGGGATCTCGGCGGGGCGCGGGTCGAGCCAGCCGTAGACGACCACGGAGCCACCCTGCGCGAGTCCCTCGGCCAGCGGGCGGAAGCCGGGGCCGCCGATGGCGTCGAAGATCACCTCGGCGCCGTTGCCGCCGGTGAGCCGCCTGACCTCCTTCGCCACGGCCTCCGGCGCCGACTCCCCGGTGACGATCACCTCCGCCGCGCCCAGGTCGAGCAGCTGCCGCCGCTTCTCCTCGGTACGGGTCGTGACGAGCGGGATCGCGCCGATGCGGCGGGCCACCTGGATCGCCGCGGTGCCGACCCCGCTGGACGCGCCGGTGATGAGCACATGGTCACCGGGCTTGAGGCCCGCGGTCTCCAGCAGGGCGCCGTACGCCGTCGTGTACGTCAGCCAGGCCGCGGCCCCCGTCACCGCGTCCACGGAAGCGGGCCGCCGGACGACCGCGGTCTCGGGCAGCACCACCCGCTCCGCGTACACGCCCTGGGCGCTCATCTCGATCCCGGGGCCGGTCATCACCGGGTCCCCGATGGCGAGTTCGGTGACTCCCTCGCCGATGGCCTCGACCACGCCGGAGGCCTCGTAGCCGAGGCGGGAGGCGGGGAGGGCGGGCTGGTAGTAGTAAGTGCCGGACCGGAAGAGGGCTTCGGCCCGGTTGAGGCCCAACGCCTCCACTCGTACGGTGACTTGGCCGGGGGCGAGGTCCGGGACGGCGACGTCCTCGATGGCGAGGACCTCGGGTCCGCCGATTTCATGAAAAAGCACGGTGCGTGCGGTGGTTGGCATGCCAGAAACGCTAGGCGGCCGGGTGCGAGACGCTCCATGTCCACCGGTCTCGTTTTCCTGTCCGTACGTCTTCCCGGCCGACTGCGGGGCTACGGTACGGACATGGACGTACTCAGCGACGCCGTGGGTGCGATGCGCACCGGGCGGCCGCACTCCTCGCGCCAGGACAAGTACGCGCCCTGGGGGATGCGCTTCGAGGCCTCGGAAGGGGCCGGGTTCCATGTGGTGCTGCGTGGGTCGGCATGGCTGATCCCTGCGGAGGGCGAGCCGGTGGCGGTGGGGCCGGGGACGTGGTGTTCCTGGCGCACGGGCGGGGGCACGCGCTGGCCAGCGCGCCCGACGTACCGATGGAGGAGGTACGGCCCGGACCGGACGGGCGGTGGCCCGAATCGCCGCTCCCGCCAAGGGAGTCGACGCCGGACACGGTCCTGTTGTGCGGCGCCTACCAGCTGGACCGCAGCCGCGCCCACCGACTGCTGACCGAGCTGCCGGAGGTGGTGCATCTGCCCGCCCGGGTCGGCGCGCACCGCTCGTTGTGGGCGGCCGTGGAGCTGCTGGGCATGGAGCTGGAGGAGCGGCAGCCGGGTTCGGACGCCATCGTCACCTCGCTCCTGGACACGCTGCTGCTGTACATCCTGCGTGCCTGGTGGCAGCGGGACGGCTCCACCCGGCCGACAGGCTGGTCGGCCGCGCTCGCCGACCCGGCGGTGGCGTCGGCGCTCAGGGCCATCCACGGCGATCCGGCCCACCCCTGGACCGTCGAGGAGCTCGGCGCCAGGGGCGGTCTCTCCCGGGCGGCCTTCGCCCGTCGCTTCACCGCGCTGGTCGGTGAGCCGCCGCTCGCGTATCTGACGTGGTGGCGCATGACCACGGCGAGCCGGCTGCTGCGCGCAGACGACACCCCGCTGCGCCGGATAGCCCAACGCACCGGCTACACATCGGAGTTCGCCTTCGCCAAGGCCTTCAAGCGGGAGTTCGGGGTGGCGCCGGGGCAGTACCGGCGGATGGCGTCCTAGGACGAGGGCGCCCCCTCGCGTCGTGTCGCGAAGGGGCGCCCCTGTGGCCGTGGCCGTGTCACTTGTTCAGGTACGTCCAGAACTCATCGAACGACATGCGCCTGTCGCCGTCGAGGTCACGGCTGGCGATGACGGCCTCGGCGATCCCCTGGGTGACGTTCCAGTCGCCCTCCTGCGTCAGAGCGGTCCTGAACTCGGCAGCGGTGATCACACCGTCACCGTCCGAGTCGATCCGCTCGAACTGCTTGCGCGCTTCCTCGATGTCCGCCACCGGTTCCGCCCCTCGTCTCATGCTGTGTCCATTGTGCTGACGAAGGTCAGATTAACGGTCCGGGTGAGCGTGCAATGCGGCGACCACCCAGGAGAACTCCTCCTCGTGCGCAGGCTGGCGTTCGAGGCCGTTCACGACGGCCGAGAGCTCGCGGTACCGGGCGACCCGCGTGTTCGACGCCGCCGTCAGGCGTTCGAGTACGGCGGCCCGGTCGGCGTTGCCGAGCAGGCCGCGCAGGATGTCGTCGGCCTCCGGGGCGTCCGGGGCGATGCCCTTGCGCAGCGCCTCCCCCGCGAGCTGCACGAGGCGGCTCATGAACCACAGGGACGTGCCCGCCGGGACGTCCGGTCCCCGGTCGGCGGCGTTGAACTCGACCATCCTGCGCATCAGTACCCGGAAGTCCGGGTCCTGGATCAGCTCGGCGAGCTCCACCCATGCGTCGACCTGCTCGGGGGCCGGATCGTCGGGCAGCTGCGCCGCCGCGAACCGCAGCCGGGTGCGGATGTCGGGGTCGGCCGTGTCGAGGCCGTCGAAGATCTCCGCCATGAAGTCCTCGACGATCCGCGTCCGCTCGGCGGTCGACAGTCGTGCCAGCTTGTTCATCAGGGTCATCTCCTCTGCGGTCGAGCCGCGTCGCGCCACGGTCGACAGCACCGCACGGGTCACCTTCAGGGAGCGGATCTGCGCGTCCAGCGCCGTCACGTGCGCGGCGGCGACCTCCGCCACCGTCTGCTCGCCGGCCAGCACCTTGCGGACGTCGTCCAGGCTAAGGCCCAGCTCACGCAGGGTGCGGATCAGTTCGAGGCGGGCGGCGGACCCGGCGTCGTACAGCCGGTAGCCGCCCGCGGAACGGGTCACCGGGGGCAGGGCGCCCTCGTCGGACCAGTAGCGGATGGTGCGGACCGTCAGCCCGGTCGCCCGGGCCAGCTCACCGATGGTGAAAAGTGCGGTGTCGTTGTCGATCACGTCTGCGAGTCTGGGCCTTCCAGTGGGTGGAGACTCAAGGAGCGGGGGCGCGTTCGTGGCAAAGACTCTGCGGGACATTCTGGACGCGGCGGCGCGGGGCGTCTTCCCGCCCGCGGACGGCGGCACGACGATCGTGCCCCAGTCCTCTCCCCGGGACGCCGGTGTCCTCGCCTTCACGGCGCACTCCGTCGTCTTCACGGACGAGGACCCGGACTGGGTACGGGCCACGCTGGCCGCCGTCAACAGCGACCCGCTCGCCGCGACCATGAACGCGCGGTTCCATGCGGCCTTCATGGAGCGTACGGGGCGTGGGACGGACACCATCGACGTGATGACCGTGGGTTCACCGCTCCCGGGCGGACCGTCCCTCGCCCTGACGGAGATCGCCGACCCCGGGCATCCCCGGGTCGTCAGTTCCCGCAGGCGGCGTGACGGCGTGCGGGTGTGGGCGGCGGACGGCGGTGTGCTCGTCCTGGGGCGGGGATCGCCGGGCGGCTGGAGGCCGCGGTGGAGGTGGCGGAGGCGGTACGCCATCGGGGGCTGGGGCGCCGACTGGCGGTGGCGGCCCGGCAGCTGTCCGGGGGCGAGCCCGTGTGGGCCCAGGTGTCGGCGGGCAACGCCCGTAGCCTGCGGGCGTTCCAGGCGGCCGGTTACCGTCCGGTGGGGTCGGAGGCGCTGTTCCTCACCCCTTGACGCGGCTGCGCCCTCAGCGGTCCACCACCCGCATCTCGAACCAGGTCGTCTTCCCCCGGGGCAGCAGGTCGACGCCCCAGCGGTCGGACAGCTTGTCGACCAGGTCGAGCCCCCGGCCGCTGACGTCCATCTCCTGGACCGGCATCAGACAGGGCAGCCCCCGGGACGGGTCGCGGACCTCGATGCGGATCCAGCCGGGCCGACGGCGCATACGGAGGCCGAAGACCCGGGCGCCGGTGTGCCGTACGGCGTTGCCGACGAGTTCCGAGACCAGTAAGACGGCGTCCTCGGTCACCTTCGGTGGCAGGCCCCAGTGGCGCAGAACCACCACCTGGGCGAGCCGGCGCGCGGTGGCCGCGGACTCCGGACGGGACGGCAGCGGAACCTCTGCCTTTGTCGGGTTGCCGAACAACTCGAGCGCCTTGAGCGCCCGTTCGTCCTCGACCGCGGGCGACCAGCGCGCCACAGTCGCACGGCCGCGTCCCTGCGGCTGTTCGATGCCCTCGAGCCCCGCCATGCCCCCATCATGGCCGCCCGGCACGGCCTCCGGGGCCGTTCCTGAGGAATACGCCCCCCGGAATACCTCATTCCGAGCGATCCGTTCGGCATATGCCGCTGGCAGTTCGGAGCCCCTCCCGACCCCTCCGACCTGCGAAGAAGGGTCGGTTGACGGCAAAGGACCGGCTCCCTCGACAAGGCAGGCTTAAGGTTGCCTTAAGGCTTCCATAAACCGCCCCATCGAGGGACCCGGATCAGACATCGCGTCAATTGCAAGTACTTCAGGGGCGTTTCCCCGGCGAGTTCGGGAGAACTCAGAGGAACTTCGCCTTGCCCGGCCCCTCCTCCACGAAGCTGCGCATCCCACGCTCCCGGTCCTCCGTCGCGAACAGCCCGGCGAACCAGTTCCGTTCGACGGCGAGTCCGGTCTCGATGTCGGTCTCCAGGCCCGTGTCGACCGACTCCTTCGCCGCGCGCAGCGCGAGCGCCGGACCCTGCGCCAGCTTCGCCGCCCACGCGTGTGCCGTCTCGTAGACCTCGGCCGCCGGGACGACACGGTCCACCAGGCCCAGCGTCAGCGCCTCGTCGGCCTTCACCATCCGGCCGGTGAAGATCAGGTCCTTGGCCTTCGACGGGCCGACCAGCCGGGCCAGTCGCTGGGTGCCGCCGGCACCGGGGATCAGGCCGAGCAGGATCTCCGGCTGGCCCAGCTTGGCGTTGTCGGCGGCGATGCGGTAGTCCGCGCAGAGGGCGAGTTCGCAGCCGCCGCCGAGCGCGTAGCCGGTGACGGCGGCGACAACCGGCTTGGGGATACGGGCGACGGCGGTGAAGGAGTCCTGCAGGGCACGGGCGCGCAGGACCATCGCGGTGTGGTCCATGGCCTGCATCTCCTTGATGTCCGCGCCGGCCGCGAACACCTTCTCGCCGCCGTACACGACCACGGCGCGCACATCCTCGCGGCGCGCGGCCTCTTCGGCGAGTTCCTTGAGCCGGTCCTGCGTCGCGACGTCCAGTGCGTTCATGGGCGGACGGTCGAGGCGGAGGGTGCCGACGCCTTCGGCGACTTCGAGATTCACGGTCATGCAGGTCAGGTTAACGGGGACTAACGGCTACTGGGTCCGGTGCGGTCGGTCACACTCGGCCGGGGGTCTGGGGGTTGCCCCCAGGCAGGCACAGCACGGGGACTAACGGCTACTGGGTCCGGTGCGGTCGGTCACACTCGGCCGGGGGTCTGGGGGTTGCCCCCAGGCAGGCACAGCACGGGGACCAACGACGTCGGCCCCGGTGCCGTACCTCACACCGGGGCCGCAATCCAACGAGTCGTTTACGCCTTCCACTTCTCCCACGACATGTTCCAGCCGTTGAGCCCGTTGTCCGGGTCCACGGTCCGGTCGTTGGAGTTCTTGACGACGACCACGTCGCCGAGCATCGAGTTGTTGAAGAACCAGGCCGCCGGCGCGCCCTTGTCCCAGCCGCCGCGCACATCGCGCAGGCCGATGCAGCCGTGGCTGGCGTTGTAGCTGCCGAAGGCGCCGCCGGCCCAGTAGTTGCCGTGCAGGAAGGTGCCGGAGGTGGTCAGGCGCAGGGCGTGCGGGACGTCCTTGATGTCGTACTCGCCGCCGTAGCCGACCGTCTCGCCGTTCATCCGGGTCACCACGTGCTTCTCGCTGATGACCATCTGGCCGTTCCAGGTCTCCATGCCCGCCTTGCCGGTGGTGACCGGGATGGTCTTGACGACCTTGCCGTCCCGCATGACCTTCATCGTGAGCTTCTTGGCGTCGACGACGGAGACCTGGTTGCGGCCGATGGTGAAGGAGACGGTCTTGGCCTGCTCGCCGTAGACGCCGGGGCGGCCCTCGACGCCGTTCAGATTGAGGTCGACGGTGACCTTGGTGCCGGCCTTCCAGTACTTCTCGGGCCGGAAGTCGAGGCGGTCGTTGCCGAACCAGTGGCCCTCGACCTCGACGGCCGGCTCGGTCTTTATCTTTATCGCCTTCTCGACGTCCTCGGGGCTGGTGATGCCCCGGGTGAAGTTCAGGGAGAAGGGCATTCCGACGCCGACCGTGGAGCCGTCCTCGGGGGTGAAGTGGCCGATGAACGTGTTCTGCGGCGTCAGGGTGGTGAAGTCGGAGTCCTCGGCGCTCTTCCGGCCGGCGGAGTCCTCGGCGACCGCGTGCACCTGGTACTTGGTGGCGGAGGCCAGGTGGGTGGACGGCGTCCAGGTGGCGCCGTCCTTGGATATCTCGCCGGCTATCTCGGTGCCCTTGGCGTCCTTGACGACGACCTCGGTCAGCTTGCCCTTGGCCGCGGTGACCTTGAGGGCGCCGCTGGTGTCGACGGACTTGGCGCCGTCCTCGGGGGCTATGGTGACGGCCGCCTCGGACTGCTTGCTCTCGGCGGTGGCGGTCCCCTTGCCCTTGCTGCCGCCCGACGCTGCTCCCGAGCCGCCCGAGTCCGAGCCGCCGCACGCCGTCACGGCCAGCAGCAGCGCGCCGGCGATCAACGCCGGCAGCCGCCTGCGTCCGCGCCCCCCGCGCGCGTCAACCGAAGCCCCCGATATCGGTCGCACGTTCACGTTGTTCTCCCCTCAACGGGCCCCGGACCGGGCCCTCGTGCGGGCCTCGTCGGACCCGCCTCCCCCGCGCGTCCCGCGCGCACGGCGCATATTAACCACATGACCAGGGGGTCGGCGCCGCACGAGTGTCACCGTTCCGTCCCAACATCGACAACCCGTGCGACCGCCAAGCCGCCGTGCCGAAGGGTCACTTCACAGCACTGCCCGCTTTCCACGCATTCCATCCCATGTTCCAGCCGCCCAGCCCGTTGTCGGGAGCGACCACGTCGTCCTTGCTGTTGACGATCTCGACGACGTCGCCGACGAGAGTGCGGTCGAAGAACCAGCCCGCCGGGGTGTCCGAGCTGCCGCCCTTCACGTCGCGCAGCCCCACACAGCCGTGGCTGACGTTGGACCGGCCGAAGACGTCCTCCGGCGCCCAGTAGTTGCCGTGCAGGAAGGTGCCGGAGTCGGTGAGCCGCATGGCGTGCGGGACGTCCGGGATGTCGTACTCGCCCTTGCCGTCGGGCTTGCGGAAGCCGACGGTGGCACCGTTCATCCGGGTCACCTCGTGCATGTCGGTGACCACCATCTTGCCGTTGTACGTCGTCGTCTTCGGTCCGCCGGCGGTGATCGGCACCGTGCCGAGCAGTTCGCCGTCCCGGCTGACCTCCATGGTGTGTGCGGCCGCGTCGACGAGTGAGTACTGGCTGCGGCCGACGGTGAAGGTGAACGTCTTGTGCTGCACGCCGTAGACGCCGGGCGCGCCCTCGACGTCCCTGAGGCGGAGGGTGACGGTGACCTGGGTGCCGGGCCGCCAGTATTTCTCGGGGCGGAAGTCGAGGCGGCCCTTGCCGAACCAGTGGGGGCGGATCTCGACGGCCGGTTTCGCGCTGACGTGGACGGCGCGTTCGACGGCGGCGCGGTGGTCGATCTCCCGGTTGAACTCCAGGGAGACGATCATGCCGGTGCCGACCGTGGAGCGGTTCTCCGGGGTGACGTACGCGATGAAGCGTTCCTCGGGGACGTACGTCGTGAAGGTGGCGTGCCGGGCCGAGCGGCGGCCGTCGGAGTCCCGGGCGACCGCATGGACCGTGTACTCGGCGGCCAGCGAGAGTTTCTTGTCGTCGGGTGTCCAGCGCCGGCCGTCCGCGGAGATGCGGCCGGGCACCGGGGTCTCCTGGGCGTCCTGGGACTTGACGACGTCGACCGATTCCAGGCGCCCGCCGGGCACCCGTACGGACAGCGTCTCGTCGGGGCGGACGCCCTTGCTGCCGTCGTCCGGCGAGATGCTGATGACGTGCTCGGGTGTCGGGGGTTTGCCGAGCGTGCCGAGCCCGCTCAGGCCGCCCGACGTGCAGCCGGCGGCTCCCGTCAGCAGTCCGGCCCATGTCAGTACGGCGGCCAGTGCGGCCCTCGCGCGCCGCGCGCGCCCATGTACGTGCCTCACAAACATGCCCAACGATCGGGCCCGCCCTGGGGAAACGTGAGTGCGAGCCAAGCTCTGGGCAGAACAGTGGGGAGGACGACGCGACGGGGGGATGCGGAGGGACGCCGCTGCCTCTCTCGCCAGTCGTTCCATGAGCCGTGGGAGGCTGACAGGTGTCCAGCGCAGCCGAGCAGGAGGCGGTGGCGGAGCAAGGCGCCGCCGGACAGCAGGGCCCGGCCGCCGCCGTGAACGGCGTGCAGCGCAGGGCGCCCGAAGTGCCCGTGTGGCCGGGTGCGCCGACGCCTCTGGGAGCCCGTTTCCGGGTCGGCCCGGACGGGGTGGCGGCACCACTTCGCGCTGTGGGCGGGCGGAGGCGGTCGAGCTGTGTCTGTTCGACGAGGAGGGCGGTGAGACCACCGAGCGCCGGCACCGTCTCACCGAGCTGACGCACGAGATCTGGCACGGCTTCGTGCCGGGAGTCATGCCGGGGCAGCGGTACGGCTATCGGGTGCACGGCCGCTGGGATCCGTGGACCGGCGGCCGCTGGAACCCGGCGAAGCTGCTGCTCGACCCGTACGCGCGCGCGGTGGACGGCGACTACGCCGCGTTCGGGTTGTCACCCGAGGTGTACGGGCACGTCCGCGACTGGCCGCAGCAGCAGGTCGCGGACACCGTGCGCGACGAACGGGACTCGGCGCCGTACGTCCCCAAGGGCGTGGTGGTCCACGACGACGCGCCCGACGACGAATGGATGGACGACCGCCGCCCCAAGACGCCGTGGGCGGACTCGGTGATCTACGAACTGCACGTGCGCGGATTCACCCGACTGCACCCCGGCATCCCCGGGGAACTGCGGGGCACCTACGCGGGCCTGGCCCACCCCGCTGCCATCGAGCACCTCACGAAGCTGGGCGTCACGGCGGTCGAGCTGCTGCCCGTCCACCAGTTCGCCCACGAGGACCACCTGCTGCGCCGCGGCCTGAGGAACTACTGGGGGTACAACTCGATCGGCTATTTCGCCCCGCACGCCGCGTACGCCGCCTCCGGCACGCGCGGCCAGCAGGTCGGCGAGTTCAAGCACATGGTGCGCGCCCTGCACTCGGCCGGCATCGAGGTCATCCTCGACGTCGTCTACAACCACACCGCGGAGGCGGGCGAGCTGGGCCCGACGCTGTCCCTGAAGGGCATCGACAACCGCGGCTACTACCGCCTGCAGTCCGACGCCCGCCGCTACGCCGACTACACCGGCTGCGGCAACACCCTGCATGTCGTCCAGCCGCATGTGCTGCGCCTGATCACGGACTCGCTGCGTTACTGGGTGACCGAGATGGGCGTGGACGGCTTCCGGTTCGACCTGGCGGCCGCGCTGGCCCGCTCCATGCACGACGTCGACATGCTGTCGCCGTTCCTGGCGGTCATCGCGCAGGACCCGGTGCTGCGCCGGGTGAAGCTGATCGCCGAACCCTGGGACGTCGGCTCCGGCGGCTACCAGGTGGGCGCCTTCCCCCCGCTGTGGACGGAGTGGAACGATCGCTACCGCAACGCCGTACGGGACTTCTGGCGGCACGCACTGCCGGACGTCCGGGAGATGGGCTACCGGCTGTCGGGGTCGAGCGACCTGTACGCATGGGGCGGCCGGCGGCCGTACGCATCGGTCAACTTCATCACCGCGCACGACGGTTTCACCCTCCGGGACCTCGTGTCGTACGAGCGCAAGCACAACGAGGCGAACGGCGAGGGCAACCGGGACGGCTCGGACGACAACCGGGCGTGGAACTGCGGGGCCGAGGGCGAGACCGACGACGAGCGGATACGGGCGCTCAGGCGGCGCCAGTTGAGGAACCTGCTGACCACACTGCTGCTGTCGACCGGCGTGCCGATGCTGGTCGCGGGCGACGAGCTGGGGCGGACCCAGCGCGGCAACAACAACGCGTACTGCCAGGACAACGAGATCAGCTGGCTGGACTGGGGACTGCTGGAGGACCCCGGCTGGAAGGCCCTGTTCGAGCTGACCTCCCGGCTGATCGAGCTGCGGCACCGGCATCCCGTACTGCGCCGGCGGGCGTTCTTCTCCGGACGTGCGCACTCCGCGGACGGGCTCAGGGACCTGGCCTGGTTCACCCCGCGGGGCGCGGAGATGACGGAAGGGGACTGGTACGCGCCCGCGGCCACGCTCGGCATGTATCTGTCCGGGCGGGACATCCCGGGACGCGACGAGCAGGGGGCGCCGATCCTCGACGACAGCTTCCTGGCCGTGCTGCACGCCGGGGAGCGGCCGGTGAGCTTCGTACTGCCGGGGCCGCCCTGGGCGGAGCGCTACGAGGTGGTCGTCGACACCTCGCGGGAGGAGCAGGGCGAGGAACCGGGCGTGGTGCACCGGGCGGGGGCGACGATCACGGTGCCGGGGCGGGCGGTGCTGTTGCTGAAGTGGGGTGAGGCTGTTGGGCGAAGATGGTTGAGCGCTGTTGGGCGAAGTGGTTGAGACTGCTGTGCGAAGGTGGGTTGAGCGCTGTTGCTGAGGGTGGGTCGAGCGCTGTTGCTGAGGGTGGGTCGAGCCAAAACTCGGTGGGCGTTGTCAGTGGCTGTCCGTAGGCTCGCCACTGATGCCCACGACACGTGCCACCCCGACCGACGACCGCTCCACCGTCCGCTCGCTGCTGCGCCTGTGGCCCTATGTCCGGCCGGTGCGGGCGCGGCTGTTCACCGCCGCGTTCGTCGCGATACTCGCGTCCTGCACGGGGCTGGTGATCCCGCTCGTCCTGAAGTGGCTCGTGGACGGGCCGGTCGCCGACCGGGACCCGGCGGGGGTGTGGCTCGGGGCGCTGTATCTGCTGCTGCTCGGGCTGGCCGAGGCACTGCTGTTCGGGCTGCGGCGGTGGCTGGTGGCGCGGCCGCTGGCGGGGGTCGAGGCGTCGATGCGGGCGGATCTGTACCGGCATCTGCAGCGGCTGCCGGTGGCGTTCCACGACCGGTGGCCCTCGGGGCAGTTGCTGTCCCGGGGCACGACGGATCTGATGCTGCTGCGGATGTTCCTCGCCTTTCCGCTGACGTTCCTGCTGGTCAACGGTGTGACGATCCTGGTCGGCGTGATCATCATGCTCGCGCAGGACCTGATGCTCGGGCTGGTGATCCTGGGGCCTGCCGTGCCGGTGGTCGTCACCTGTGTGATCTTCGAGAAGCGGTATGCGGAGGTGGCGCGGCGCGCACAGGACCAGGTGGGTGATCTGACGACGGTCGTCGAGGAGGGTGTGCTCGGCATCCGGATCATCAAGGGGTTCGGCCGGCATCGCAGTCAGGCACAGGCGTTCCGTGAGCTGTCGCGGACGCTGCGGGGGACGGAACTGCACAAGGCGCGGCTGCTGGCGACGATTCTGGGCGTCATCGTGACGCTGCCGGAGGTGGCGATCGAGCGCCTGTGTTGGGCGGCAGGTGCGACGGGGCGTTGTCGCGGACGTGGTGGGTTTTTGTCCACGGCGCTTGCTCTTCGGTGGCCGGTGGATTCCATCGGCTTCCTGCTGGCGATGAGTCAGGAGGCGGCTACGGCTACGGAGCGGTACTTCGAGGTGCTGGACGCTGCAGCTGAGGGGGAGCGCGGGCCGGCGTTGCCGGGTGCCTCCCCCACTCTCGGCTTCGCTCGAGCGGGGGGACCCCCCTCGCCCACCCGTGCCGTCCTGGGGGTCCCCCCTCTGGGGGAGGCACGACTGCCCGCAGCTCAACGCGGGTTGCGCTTCGATGCCGTTGCCTTTCGTTACCCCGACGCCCCCCTCGGCTCGCCCCCCGTGCTCGAGCGCATCGATCTTCACATTCGTCCCGGCGAGTCCATGGCGCTCGTCGGGGCCACCGGTAGTGGGAAGACCACGCTGACTGCGCTGGTCCCCCGGTTGCACGAGGTGACCTCCGGGCGGATCACGCTGGACGGGGTGGACATCACCGCCATGTCCCGTCAGGAGCTGCGCTCCAGGGTCGCCGTCGCCTTCGAGGAACCCACGCTGTTCTCGGCGAGCGTCGGGGAGAACGTGCTCATGGGTGCCGCCGACGGTGCCGGAGCCGCCGAGCTGGACCGTGCCCTCGCCGTCGCGCAGGCCGAGTTCGCGCACACGTTGCCGCAGGGCACGGACACGCAGGTCGGTGAGCAGGGTCTGAGTCTGTCCGGCGGCCAGCGGCAGCGGCTGGCGCTCGCCCGGGCGGTCGTGGGACGGCCGGAGTTCCTGGTGCTGGACGACCCGCTGTCCGCACTGGACGTGCACACGGAGGCCGCCGTGGAGGCCGCGCTGCGGGACGTTCTCGCCGCCACCACCGCCCTGATCGTGGCGCACCGCCCGTCCACGGTGCTGCTCGCCGACCGGGTGGCGCTGCTGTCCGGTGGCCGGATCGCCGCCGTCGGCACGCACCACGAACTGCTGCGGACCAACGCCGAGTACGCCCACCTGATGTCCGGGGCGGACCAGACGCACCAGGAGGCAGCCCGATGACCGCGTCCGCCACCTCCACCCCGGTCGCCGACGAGCCGGAGGACTCGCGCCCCCACAAGGCCGACGACCCCTTCGACAAGGACGTCCTGCCCACCCCGCCCGGCGCCACGGCCGCCCTGCTGCGTTCCCTGCTCGCGCCGATGAAGGCCCGCGTCGCGCTGACCACGCTTCTGCTGCTGCTCCAGCAGGCGGCCGTGCAGGCGGGCCCGCTGCTGGTGGCGTACGCCATCGACACCGCCGTACCGGCGTTCCGCGACCACGACCACGGGCCGCTGATCGCGGTGGCGGCCGGCTATCTGCTGTGCGCACTGGCCTCCGGCGGGCTGCAGTACGCGTTCGTGGCCGCCTCCGCCCGGGTCAGCCAGGATGTGCTGCTGGACCTGCGCGGCCGGATCTTCCGGCACGCCCAGGCGCTGAGCATCGACTTCCACGAGCGCTACACCTCGGGCCGGCTGATCTCCCGCTCCACCACGGACGTCGAGTCGCTGCGCGAGCTGCTGGAGGAGGGCCTGCAGGAGCTGGTGATGGTCATCCTGTCCTGCGTGTACGTCGCGGCGATCCTGCTCTGGCTGGACCTGGGGCTCGGCGCGGTGGCGGTGGCGTCGTTCGTGCCGCTGTGGGGGCTGGTACGGCTGTACCAGCGGCGGGCGCGGCGGGTGTACCGGCAGCGGTCGACCGCGATCGCCGCCGTGATCGTGAAGTTCGTGGAGACGATGAACGGCATCCGCCCGGTGCGCGCCTTCCGCCGGGAGGCCGCCAACGACGCCGAGTTCCGCGTCCTGAACCGGCGGCACGAGCGGACCAACGGGGACGCGCTGCTGGAGATGGCCCGCTATGTCGTCGGCTCGCGGATCGTGGGCAACACGGCCGTCGCGCTGATCGTGCTGTGGGGCGCCCACCGGGTGGCGGACGGCACGCTGGCGCTGGGTGTGCTGGCGGCCTCGGTGCTGTACCTGCGGCGGATGTACGACCCGATCGACCGGTTCGGCATGTTCCTGAACTCGTACCAGTCGGCGGCAGCCTCGCTGGAGAAGATCGCCGGGCTGCTCGCCCAGACGCCTTCGGTGCCGGAGCCGTCGGCGCCCCGGCAGCTCCCGGCCCTCGCCTCCGAGCACCCCGGCCGCGAGGTCGTCTTCGACGGCGTTCGCTTCGCCTACCGCACCGGTGGCGAGGTGCTGCCCCGCTTCGACCTCACGATCCCGGCGGGGCAGACGATCGCGGTCGTCGGCACCACGGGCGCGGGCAAGTCGACGCTGGCCAAACTGCTCGCCCGTTTCTACGACCCGTCCGACGGCCGGGTGCTGCTCGACGGGGTCGATCTGCGCGACCTGGCCGTGCCCGAACTGCGGCGCGGGGTGGTGATGGTGACGCAGGAGGCGTTCCTGTTCTCCGGCACGGTCGCGGAGAACATCGCCATCGGCCGCCCGGACGCGAGCCACGAGGAGATCGAGCGGGCGGCGAAGGCGATCGGCGCGCACGATTTCATCAGCGCGCTGCCCGAGGGCTACGACACGGACGTCCGCAAGCGGGGCGGCCGTATCTCCGCCGGTCAGCGTCAGCTCGTCGCCTTCGCCCGGGCGTTGCTCGCCGACCCGGCGGTGCTGATCCTCGACGAGGCGACCAGCTCGCTGGACATCCCGGGAGAGCGGGCGGTGCAGCGGGCCATGGCGACGGTGCTGAAGGGGCGTACCGCGGTCGTCATCGCGCACCGGCTGTCCACGGTGGAGATCGCCGACCGGGTGCTCGTCATGGAGCACGGCCGGATCGTCGAGGACGGCAGCCCGGCCGAACTTGTCGCCGGGACCGGCCGGTTCGCGGGTCTGCACCGGGCGTGGCGGGACAGTCTGGCGTGAGCGCCGACGGGAACGGGGATGGGGACGGATGATCGACGCGTACGGGGATCCCGGCAGACCCGACTGCCGCAGCGGCGGCCGGTATCTGTGGTGGCTGGTACGCAGCCAGCCGGGGCGGTCGGTCGCCGGGGCGGTGGTGGGCTGCGTGTCGCTGGTGGCCTCGGCGGCGGTGCCGTATCTGCTGTCCCGGGCGATCGACGACGGGCTGGAGCCCGGCGACGGGACCGCGCTGGCCGGCTGGGCCGCCGCCCTGCTGGTGGCCGGGGCGCTCACGGCCTGGCTGGACATCCTGCGGCACCGCATCATGACCCGGGTACGGATGGACGCCAACTTCCGCACGGTCAAGGTGGTGGTCGGGCAGGCGGTGCGGCTGGGCTCCTCGCTGCGCCGGCAGGTCGCGGCCGGGGAGGTCGTCACGATCGGTGTGGGGGATGTGCAGACCATCAGCACCTCGCTGACCGTCGTGGGGCCCGGCGTGGGCGCGGTCGTCTCGTACGCCGTGGTCGCCGGGCTGCTGCTGGCCGTGTCGCCGCTGCTGGCGGCCGTGGTGCTGCTGGGCGTGCCGGTGATCGCCGTGCTGGTCGGGCCGCTGATGGGCCGGTTGCAGGGCGTGGAGACGGCCTACCGGGAGCGGCAGGGCGTGCTGACCGCGCGCATCGGCGACCTGGCGGGCGGGCTGCGCGTGCTGGGCGGACTGGGCGGCAAGGATCTGGTCGGCGACGCCTTCCGCCGCGACTCGCAGCGGCTGCGGGCCGGGGGCTACCGGGTCGGGGCGGTGACCAGCTGGATCCAGGCGCTGGGCCTCGGGCTGCCGACGGTGTTCCTGGCCGTGGTGACCTGGCTCGCGGCGCGGATGGTGGCGCAGGGGGACATCACCGTGGGCGAGTTGGTGTCCGTGTACGGCTATGTGGCGGTGCTGGTGGTGCCGGTGGCGTACTTCCTGGAGTTCGGCAACCAGGTCAGCCGGGGGCTGGTGGCCGCGCGGCGGGTCGTACGGTTTCTGCGGCTGGAGCCCCTGGAGGACAGCGGCGTGGAGGATGCGCCGGCCGAGTCGTCCGTGCTGTACGACCCCGAGTCGGGAGTCCGGGTGCTGCCGGGCCGGCTGACGGCGCTGGCCGGTGCGCGGCCCGCCGACTCGGCGAGCGTCGTCGACCGGCTCGGGCGGTACGTCCCTTCGGCGGCGACCTGGGGTGACAGACGGCTCGACGAGGTCGCGTTGCCGCAGGTCCGGGCGCGGATCCTGGTGGCGGACCACGAGGCCGACCTGTTCGCGGGCCCGCTGCGGGAGGTGGTGTGCGGACGCCGGGACCGGGACGACGCGGCGATCGCGCGGGCCGTGCACGCGGCCGTCGCCGACGACGTCGTGCAGGGCCTGCCGGACGGGCTGGACTCGCGGATCGACGCGCAGGGCCGCAACCTCTCCGGCGGGCAGCGGCAGCGCGTACGGCTGGTGCGGGCGCTGCTGGCCGATCCCGAGGTGCTGCTCGCCGTGGAGCCGACGTCCGCGCTGGACGCGCACACGGAGGCCGCGGTGGCTCAGCGGCTGCGGGCGGCCCGGGACGGCCGTACGACCGTCGTCACCAGTACGTCCCCGCTGGTGCTCGACCACGCGGACGTCGTGTACTACCTGGTCGACGGCAAGGTCGCGGCCGGCGGCAGCCATCAGAGCCTGCTGGCCGAGGAGCCCGGGTACCGGGCGCTGGTGGCCCGTGACGCGGAGGAGACGGTGCGATGACAGCGGGACCGGGCCGGCTGCCGGTCGCGGAGCGGGCCGACGTACGGCGGGCCACGCTGGGTCTGGTCCGGGCGGACGGGCGGGCCTTCGCCGTCGCGGTCGCCCTCAACGCGCTGGCCGCCGGGGCCGGGCTGGCCGGGCCGTGGCTGCTCGGCCGGATCATCGACGAGGTGCGGGCGGGGGCCGGCGTCGCGGTGGTGGACCGGCTGGCGTTCGCCATCGTGCTGTGCGCACTGGCGCAGCTGCTGCTGGCGCGCTGGGCCCGGTACGTGGGGCACCGGTTCGGCGAGCGGACGCTGGCCCGCATCCGGGAGGGCTTCGTCTCCCGGGCACTCGCGCTGCCCTCCTCCGTCGTGGAGCGGGCCGGGACGGGCGATCTGACGGCCCGGGGCACGGCCGACGTCGCCGCCGTAGGGGCCACGTTGCGCGATGCCGGGCCCGAGCTGCTGGTCGCCTTCGTCCAGGCGGCGTTCCTGCTCGGCGCGGTCTTTGTGCTCGACCCGCTGCTCGGCGCCCTGTCGGCGCTCTGTCTGACCCCCATCTGGTTCTCGACGCGCTGGTATCTCCGCCGGGCCCGGGACGCCTATCTCGCCGAGGGCGCGGCCACGTCGGACGTCGCCGAGATCCTCGCGGCGACCGCTGCGGGCGCCCGCACGGTAGAGGCCTTCCGGCTCGGCGAGCGGCGGACCGCCGCGAGCCGGGACGCGCTGGAGACGGCCCGCCGCACCCGGCTGCACACGCTGTTCCTGCGCTGCGCGTTCTTCATCGTCGTGGACTTCGCGTACGTCATCCCGGTGGCCGGCGTGCTGCTGCTCGGCGGCTGGCTGCACGCGCGCGGGGAGATCAGCATGGGGTCGGTGGTGGCGGCCGCCCTGTACCTGCGGCAGTCGACCGAACCGCTCGACCAGCTCCTGGTCCGGATCGAGCAGTTGCAGGCCAGTGGAGCCTCCTTCGCCCGCGTCGAGGGCCTGGCCCGGGTGGAGCGGGCGGTCCCGGCCGACTCCCCCGACCCGGCCGACGACCGTATCGACGTCACCGGCGTGCACTACGCCTACGACCGTGGCGGCGAGGTGCTGCGCGGGGTGGACCTGACGGTGCGGCCCGGGGAGCGGCTCGCGGTCGTCGGTCCGTCCGGCGCGGGCAAGAGCACGCTGAGCAGGCTGCTGGCGGGCATCGACGCGCCGGGCGCGGGCACCGTGACGGTGGGCGGGGTGCCGGTCGCCGCTCTGGGGCCGGAGCGGCTGCGCCGCCAGGTCGTGCTGGTCACGCAGGAGCACCATGTGTTTCTGGGCACGGTCCGCGACAATCTGCTGATCGCCGAACCGGCCGCGACGGACGAGGAGTTGTGGGCCGCGCTCACCGCGGTCGGTGCCGACGGCTGGGTGCGCGAGCTGCC
Source organism: Streptomyces sp. F001 (assembly GCF_004187715.1). GTDB lineage: Bacteria > Actinomycetota > Actinomycetes > Streptomycetales > Streptomycetaceae > Streptomyces > Streptomyces flavusporus. Next base: position 100,252 of record NZ_QZWF01000007.1, read on the forward strand.
CGACGGCCTGGACACCGAGCTCGGTACGGCAGGCCGGCGCACCGACGGCTCACAGGCCCAGCAACTCGCCCTGGCCCGGGTCGTGCTGGCCGACCCGCACACCCTCATCCTCGACGAGGCCACCGCCCTGCTCGACCCGACGACCGCCCGGCACACCGAGCGCGCCCTGGCCGCCGTACTGGAGGGCCGTACGGTGATCGCCATCGCGCACCGTCTGCACACCGCGCACGACGCGGACCGGGTGGCCGTGATGGAGGCAGGGCTCCTGAGCGAAGTCGGTACGCACGAGGAGCTGGTGGCGGCGGACGGTGCGTACGCGAGGCTGTGGCGGACGTGGCACGGGGAGACGGCCCCGTAACACTGACGTTTCGTATATCGAACGTGAACTACCGGACAACGGACGATTTCCGGCCAACTTTTTGACGCGCTCCTGACAGTAAGCGCTCCTCGGTGCCACGCTTCCCACGGCCACTTCACAGCAACCCCACTGATCCGCCGCTGTGTTGTCCCCGGCCATCCGCACCTGGTTTCGCGTTCTGCCCGGGCGGCCCACTCGCCGTCCGGATCTCCCCTGGCCACGTGATCCGCGGCCATGCAGAAGGAGTCAGTGTTGAGAAGCAGTTCCTCTCGCAGACGCACCTCCCACACCACACCCCGCAGAACCACCGCCGTCGTCCTCGTCGGCGTCTCCGCCCTGATCGCCGCGGCCGTCCAGACGGGCGCCGCCACCGCAGCACCGGAGAAGGCACCGTCGGCCGCGGGCAAGGTCATACCGGGCGCCGAGTCCGTCAAGCTGTCCCCCGCCCAGCGCGCCGAGCTGATACGCGAGGCCGACGCCGTCAAGGCGGACACCGCCAAGGACCTGGGCCTCGGCGCCAAGGAGAAGCTGGTCGTCCGTGACGTCGTCAAGGACGGCAACGGCACGGTCCACACCCGCTACGAGCGGACCTACGACGGCCTGCCCGTCCTCGGCGGCGACCTGGTCGTCGAGACGGCCAAGTCCGGCGCGACCGAGGCCGTCGTCAAGGCGACCCGCGCCGCCATCGAGCCGGCCACCACCACGGCCGCCGTACCCGCCGCGAAGGCCGAGAAGCAGGCGCTGGCCGCCGCGAAGGCCGAGGACGCGAAGAGCCCCGACGTCAACCGGACGCCCCGCAAGGTGATCTGGGCCGCGAACGGCAAGCCGACCGTGGCGTACGAGACCGTCGTCGGCGGCTTCCAGCACGACGGCACCCCGCAGGAACTGCACGTCATCACCGACGCCACCACCGGCGAGAAGCTGTACGAGTGGGAGGCCATCGAGACCGGCACCGGCAACACGGTCTACAGCGGCACGGTCGACCTCACCACCACCCAGTCGGGTTCGACGTACAACCTCACCGACGGCGCGCGCGGCAACCACAAGACGTACAACCTCAACCGCGGCACCTCCGGCACCGGCACCCTCTTCTCCGGCCCCGACGACGTCTGGGGCAACGGCAGCCCGTCCAACCTGGAGTCCGCGGCCGCCGACGCGCACTACGGTGCCGCGCTGACCTGGGACTACTACAAGAACGTGCACGGGCGTTCAGGTATCCGCGGTGACGGTGTGGGCGCCTACTCCCGGGTCCACTACGGCAACAACTACGTCAACGCGTTCTGGTCCGACAGCTGCTTCTGCATGACGTACGGCGACGGCTCGGGCAACGCCAATCCGCTCACGTCGATCGACGTGGCCGCGCACGAGATGACCCACGGGCTCACCTCGAACACGGCGGGTCTCAACTACAGCGGGGAGTCCGGCGGCCTGAACGAGGCCACCTCCGACATCTTCGGCGCGACGGTCGAGTTCTACGCCGCCAACTCCTCCGACGTCGGTGACTACCTCATCGGCGAGGAGATCGACATCAACGGCGACGGCACGCCGCTGCGCTACATGGACAAGCCGAGCAAGGACGGTGCGTCCAAGGACAGCTGGTACTCGGGCATCGGCTCGATCGACGTGCACTACTCGTCCGGCCCCGCGAACCACTTCTTCTACCTGCTGAGCGAGGGCAGCGGCACCAAGACCATCAACGGTGTCACCTACGACTCGCCCACCTCGGACGGTCTTCCGGTCACCGGCATCGGCCGCGACAAGGCGGAGAAGATCTGGTTCCGCGCGCTGACCACCAAGTTCACCTCGACCACCAACTACGCGGCCGCCCGCACCGGCACGCTGGCGGTCGCCGGTGAGCTGTACGGCACCACGAGCGCCGAGTACAAGGCAGTGCAGGACGCCTGGGCGGGCGTCGCGGTCGGACCCCGCCCGGACGGAGGCGGCGGAGGCGGTACGTCCTTCGAGAACACCGCCGACGTGTCGATCCCGGACAACGGCGCCGCGGTGACGTCCTCGATCCCCGTGACCGGACGGACCGGCAACGCCCCGTCCAACCTCCAGGTCGCGGTCGACATCGTGCACACCTGGCGCGGTGACCTCGTGATCGACCTGCTGGCCCCGGACGGCACCGCGTACCGCCTGAAGAACTTCAGCTCCTCCGACTCGGCGGACAACGTCGCCGAGACCTACACGGTCAACGCCTCCTCCGAGGTCGCCAACGGCACCTGGAAGTTGAGGGTCCAGGACCAGGCGGCCCAGGACGTCGGCACCATCAACAGCTGGAAGCTGACGTTCCCGTAGGCCTGTTCGCGGTTCCCCGAAGACAGGGCGCCGCGGCCTGGCCGGCTGCCAACGTGAACTGAGCGCAGGCCTGTTGACGCAGGCCTGCGGGGCGGCACCCGGGACGAAGGCATCCCCGGGTGCCGCCCTACCCTTGTGACCCATGTCCTTCACGTACGACGCCGTCGGCGCGACCCGGGAGCACGGCTTCTGCCCGCCCGGCTTCCACCCCCTGCACGTGCGCACCCGCATCGGCGAGGGCGAGGAGGTCTTCCACAGAGCCGCCGAGGCGGTCATGACCTGGGAGATGCACCGCGCGCTGGGCGTCGGCATCGACGCGTCGTCCGGCCGCGCGGCCCCCGGCGTCGACGTCACGGTCACCCTCGCCGGAGTGATCAAGGCCCCGTGCCGGGTGGTGTGGACGGTGGAGGAGTACCGGCGGGTGGGCTGGGCGTACGGCACGCTTTCCGGCCATCCGGAGTGCGGCGAGGAAGCGTTCGTGGTGGAACGGACGGGCGACGGCACGGTCTGGCTGACCGTGAACGCCTTCAGCCGTGGGGCGAAGTGGTACGCCCGAGCGGGCGGTCCGGCCACTCGGGGGCTGCAGCATGCGTATGCGCGGCGGTGCGGGGCGGTGTTGCGGCGCTTGTGCGGGGAGAGCGACTGACCCACCCGTAAGACCCGGACCGATGCCGAGCTGGGCTGCACGTGAACCGCTGAGCCCGACACAGCCCCGGCCGGCTCGCTTCCCTGCGTGCCGGCCGGGGCTCCCCGCCGTCCAGGACGCGGCGCCTCGGCGCGCCCTACCGCATCAACACCCCCGCCCCCTCCACCACATCCTCCGACGGCACCGCCACCAGCCCCAGCTCCGCACTCGTCGCCAGCAACCGGTGTGCGGGCAGGATGCGGACCGTGTAGCCGTACGGCCCCGTGCGGTCCAGGGACAGCGGGCCCTCGTACATCCAGCGCCCCTCCGTGTCGGGGCCGCCCGCCGGTTTCAGCGGCACCGTCGCGGCATCGGCGATGCGGTCCTCGGGGTCCACCCGGCCGGAGACGGCCTGGACCTCGATGTCGTCGGGGGCGAGGTCGCCCAGGGCGACACGGACGCGGAGGGTGAGGGTCGTGCCCAGCTCAGCCGTTGCCGTGGTGGCGGACGTTTCGACGTGGTCGACCCGTACCGCATGCCAGGACCTGCGCAACCGGGCCTTCCACCGGGCGAGTTCGCGCGCCGCGTCCGGGCCCATGGTGCGGTGGGCGCGGGCTGCGGGCGCGTACAGGCGCTCGACGTACTCGCGGACCATGCGGCCGGCCAGCACCTTGGGGCCGAGCAGGGTGAGCGTCTGGCGGACCATCTCGATCCAGCGGTCGGGCAGGCCGCCCGGGCCGCGCTCGTAGAAACGCGGGGTGACCCGCTGTTCGAGCAGGTCGCAGAGGGCGGACGCCTCGATGTCGTCGCGTCGGTCCGGGTCTGTGCCCACGCCGTCCGCGGTCGGGATGGCCCAGCCGAAGTCGGGCTGGAACCACTCGTCCCACCAGCCGTCGAGGACGGAGAGGTTCAGGCAGCCGTTGAGGGCCGCCTTCATGCCCGACGTGCCGCAGGCCTCCAGCGGGCGGAGCGGGTTGTTCAGCCAGATGTCGCAGCCGGGGTAGAGCTTCTGCGCCATCGCCATGCCGTAGTCGGGCAGGAAGACGATCCGGTGGCGTACGCGCGGGTCGTCGGCGAAGCGGACGAGTTCCTGGACGAGCCGCTTGCCGCCGTCGTCCGCGGGGTGTGCCTTGCCGGCCACCACGATCTGGATCGGGCGTTCCGGGTGCAGCAGCAGGTCCATCAGGCGGTCGCGGTCGCGCAACATCAGCGTCAGGCGCTTGTACGACGGGACGCGGCGGGCGAAGCCGATCGTCAGAACGTCCGGGTCGAGCACGCCGTCGATCCAGCCCAGCTCGGCCGTGCCCGCGCCGCGTTGCCGCCAGGAGGCGCGCAGCCGTTCCCGTACCTCCGTCACCAGCTGCTCGCGCAGGGTGCGGCGCAGCTCCCAGATGTCCTGGTCGGGGATGTCCGCGACGGCGTCCCAGCGGTCCGAACCGCCGCCGCTGAAGGCGTCCTCGGCGCGCCCTACGCCGATCTGCCGGGCGCCGAGCCGGAACACCTCGGGGGCGATCCAGGTCGGGGCGTGCACGCCGTTGGTGACGGAGGTGATCGGCACCTCGTCGGGGTCGAATCCCGGCCACAGTCCGGAGAACATCTCCCGGCTGACGTTGCCGTGCAGGAGGGAGACCCCGTTGGCGCGCTGAGCCAGACGCAGACCCATCACGGCCATGTTGAAGAGGTTGGGTTCGCCGCCGGGGTAGGTCTCCATGCCGAGCCGGAGGATGCGTTCGACGTCGATGCGCGGGAGTTCGGCGTCGGGGCCGAAGTGACGGGCGACGAGTTCGCGGTCGAAGCGGTCGATGCCGGCCGGGACGGGGGTGTGGGTGGTGAAGACGGTGCCCGCGCGGACCGCTTCCAGCGCCGAGTCGAACTCCAGCCCGTCATCGGAGAGTTCGGCGATCCGCTCCAGGCCGAGGAAACCGGCGTGGCCCTCGTTGGTGTGGAAGACTTCGGGCTCGGGGTGGCCGGTGAGCCGGCAGTACGTCCGTACCGCCCGGACCCCTCCTATGCCGAGCAGCATCTCCTGGAGCAGCCGGTGCTCGCTGCCGCCGCCGTAGAGCCGGTCGGTCACGCCGCGTTCGCCGAGGTCGTTCTCCTCGACGTCCGAGTCGAGCATCAGCAGCGGGACCCGGCCGACCTGGGCCAGCCAGATCCGGGCGTGCAGGAACCTGCCGCCGGGCAGGGCGAGGGTGACCTGGGCGGGGGTGCCGTCGGGCTCCTTGAGCAGGGCCACCGGCAGCTCGTTGGGGTCGAGGACGGGGTAGTGCTCCTGCTGCCAGCCGTCCCGGGAGAGGGTCTGACGGAAGTAGCCGTGCCGGTAGAGCAGCCCGACCCCGATCAGCGGTACGCCGAGGTCGCTGGCCGCCTTCAGATGGTCGCCGGCCAGGATGCCCAGGCCGCCGGAGTACTGGGGCAGAGCGGCGGTGATGCCGAACTCGGGTGAGAAGTAGGCGACGGCGGCGGGGAGTTCACCGGACTGCGCCTGGTACCAGCGGTCGCCGGTGACGTAGTCGTGGAGATCGTCGGCCACCGTGGTGAGGCGGCGCAGGAAACGGCGGTCCTCGGCCAGCTCGGTGAGCCGCGCGGGCGACACGCTGCCGAGCAGACGTACGGGATCACCGCCTGATGCAGCCCACCGCTCCGGATCGACGGACTGGAACAGATCGCGTGTCTCCGTGTGCCAGGACCAGCGCAGGTTGCGTGCCAGGTCGCTCAGCGGGCGGAGGGGGTCGGGGAGAACGGGTCGGACCGTGAATCGACGGATCGCCTTCACATGCCACCTCGTCACGTGCGGAGGAGGACGCACGGCGGTGTGCGTCCCGTCATCGATATCGACGGTAGTGGTTACCCGGGGTCACCGTGGCCGACTCCTGGGGGAGCGTCCGCTGTCCGGCCGGTCATGCCCCAAGCAGACCGAAATCCGCCGCAACCTTCACTCGTCCCCCATAGCCGATATGGCCGATTCCGCCCCCACAGGCCTCCTTGTGGCGCTTCACACCGCACGAGAGGCTGCCAACCGGCGTACCGGCCGGCGAGCGGATGCACGCGGTCGCCGGCGGTTGCCGTAACACCGAGTCGAGGAGGGGAACTCGGACCATGGCACGGACGCGAACACGACGTCTGCGCTGGGCGGGTGGCCTCACCGCGGTGACATGTGCCGCGGTGTTTTCGGCCACCGTACCGCCCGCGCAGGCCGCGCCGGAGGGGCGGATACTCGGCGCCGGAGAACCCGGCGCCGTCAGCGGCAGCTACCTGGTGACACTGAAGGGGGGAACGAAGGCTCCGTCGGCGGCCGGAAAGGGAATCGCCGAGAAGTACGGGGCGAGAATCAGCCACACGTATGGCACGGTCCTGAACGGCTACGCGGTGCGGGCCGGCGAGAGACAGGCGAAGCGGCTCGCAGCCGACCCGCGCGTCGCCTCCGTCACCCAGGACACCCGTGTGGTCGCCGACCACACCCAGAAGAACCCGCCGTCCTGGGGCCTGGACCGCATCGACCAGCCGAACCTGCCGCTGGACAAGAGCTACACCTGGCCGGAGTCGGCGGGCAGCGGAGTGACGGTGTACGTGATCGACACCGGCATCCGCATCTCCCACAAGGACTTCGGCGGCCGGGCCGGTTACGGCTGGGACTTCGTCGGCGGCGACAGGTCCGCCGGGGACGGCAACGGACACGGCACGCATGTCGCCGCGACGGTCGCCGGTAAGAGCTTCGGCGTCGCCAAGAAGGCCAAGGTCGTCGCCGTACGGGTGCTGGACAACGCCGGTTCCGGTACGACCGCGCAGGTCATCGCCGGTATCGACTGGGTGACCCGGCACGCCCGCAAACCGGCGGTCGCCAACCTCAGCCTGGGCGGCTTCTACAACGCCCAGCTGGACGCCGCCGTACGCACGTCCATCGCCTCGGGCGTCACGTACACCGTCGCGGCGGGCAACGACGGCCTCCCCGCCGGTCTGTACTCCCCCGCGGGCGTACGGCAGGCGATCACCGTCGGCGCCACGAGCCGCACGGACGCCCGGGCGTCCTTCTCGAACTACGGCTCCGCACTGGACCTGTTCGCCCCGGGCGTGGCGATCACCTCCGCGTCCCACAAGAGCAACACCGGCACGGCGACCTTCTCCGGTACGTCGATGGCGTCGCCGCACGCCGCGGGCGCGGCCGCGCTGTATCTGGCCGGCCATCCGAAATCCACCCCGGCGCAGGTTTCCAAGGCGCTTGTGGCGGGGGCGGTTTCCGGCAAGGTCTCCGGGCGCGGCCTGGGTTCACCGAACAAACTTCTCCAGGTACCGCGGTCGTAGCGCCACATTCCAGCCATGACGGCAGTATCGGCCCCGTTCGTCTCGAACGGGGCCGGTCTTGTGCGTAGACATACGCGTGAGTAGTTAACAAAGTGCCGGATTGCCCACCCGAACAGGGTGGGAAGGCTCCTGCGGTACGCCCCCACCGGCACATCCCGCACGACCCACCTCCCTACAGCCATCCGCCCACCCACGTTGACGCGGACAGGAGCGGTGATGCCCGCCACGCACCACTCGTCAGCACCCCTGACATCGAGCCCCGAAAGCAGCACCGAAAGCACCGAGGCACAGCCCGTGCGCCCCGTCGACGCCGGCCGGCCGGTCCCGGAACCGGCCTCCGCGGGCGACTCGACCGCCGTCGGGCGCATACCCGTCCTCGACGTCCGCCCGATCGTCCAGCACGGCCGCCGGCCCGCGAAGGCGGTGACCGGGGAGACGTTCGAGGTCTCGGCGACCGTCTTCCGGGAGGGCCATGACGCCGTATCGGCCAATCTCGTACTGAAGGACCCGGACGGCCGCCCCGGTCCCTGGACGCCGATGCGCGAACTCGCTCCCGGCACCGACCGCTGGGGCGCCACCGTCACCGCCGGTGACCCCGGCCTGTGGACCTACACCGTGGAGGCGTGGGGCGACCCGGTCACCACCTGGCGGCACCACGCCCGGATCAAGGTCCCGGCCGGCATCGACACCGGCCTGGTCCTGGAGGAGGGCGCGCGCCTCTACACGCGCGCCGCCGTCCAGGCGCCGAGCAGCGCACGGCGCGTGCTTCTCGCCGCTGTCGCCGCGCTGCGGGACGAGAACCGGCCCGCCGCCTCCCGGCTGGCCGCCGCGTTGACGCCGGAGGTGGACGGTGTGCTGGGGCGGTATCCGCTGCGGGAGTTGGTGACGGCGTCCGAGCCGTTGCCGCTGCTGGTGGAGCGGGAGCGGGCGCTGTTCGGGTCGTGGTACGAGTTCTTCCCGCGCTCGGAGGGCACGCCGGAGTGTGCGCACGGCACGTTCCGCACCGCCGCGCGCCGGCTGCCGGTGATCGCCCGGATGGGGTTCGACGTGGTGTACCTGCCGCCGGTCCACCCCATCGGGACCACCTTCCGCAAGGGCCGCAACAACACCCTGTCCCCTGCCCCGGAGGATGTGGGGGTGCCGTGGGCGATCGGCTCGCCGGAGGGCGGACACGACGCGGTGCACCCGCAGCTGGGCACGATGGAGGACTTCGACTGGTTCGTCGACCGGGCGCGGGCGCTGGGTCTGGAGGTGGCGCTGGACTTCGCGTTGCAGTGTTCGCCGGATCATCCGTGGGTGGACAAGCATCCGGAGTGGTTCCGGCACCGCCCGGACGGGTCGATCGCGTATGCGGAGAACCCGCCGAAGAAGTACCAGGACATCTATCCGATCGCGTTCGACCGGGACATGGACGGTCTGGTCGCGGAGACGGTGCGGGTGCTGCGGCACTGGATGGCGCACGGGGTGCGGATCTTCCGGGTGGACAATCCGCACACCAAGCCGGTGGTGTTCTGGGAGCGGGTGATCGCGGACATCAACCGCACGGATCCGGATGTGGTCTTCCTGGCGGAGGCGTTCACCCGGCCGGCGATGATGCACACCCTGGCGCAGATCGGGTTCCAGCAGTCGTACACGTACTTCACCTGGCGCACCGGCAAGCAGGAGCTGACGGAGTATCTGACGGAGCTGTCGGGTGCGGCGGCGGCCTACATGCGGCCGAACTTCTTCGTCAACACGCCGGACATCCTGCACGCCTACCTGCAGCACGGCGGCCGGCCGGCGTTCGAGGTCCGCGCGGTCCTCGCCGCGACCCTGTCGCCCACCTGGGGGGTGTACTCGGGCTACGAGCTGTGCGAGAACACGCCGCTGCGCGAGGGCAGCGAGGAGTACCTGGACTCGGAGAAGTACCAGCTCAAGCCCCGCGACTGGGAGACCGCCGAACGCGAGGGACGCACCATCACCCCCCTCATCACCAAGCTCAACACCATCCGGCGGCAGAGTCCCGCCCTACGCCAGTTGCGGGACCTCCACTTCCACCATGCGGACCAGGAAGCGGTGATCGCGTACTCCAAGCGGACGGGATCGAACACGGTTCTGGTGGTCGCGAACCTCGACCCCCACCACACCCAGGAGGCCACGGTCTCGTTGGACATGCCGCAACTCGGCCTGGACTGGCACGAGTCGGTGCCGGTGCGCGACGAGCTCACCGGCGAGACCTATCACTGGGGCAGGGCCAACTATGTGCGTCTCGAGCCGGGCATCAGGCCCGCGCACATCCTGACCGTCCTGCGACCGTCCACCCCGCAGACCGGAGGGTCACCCACAACATGATCGTCAACGAGCCCGTCCCGGACACCTTCGAGGACACGCCCGCCAAGGACCGTGACCCGGAGTGGTTCAAGCGCGCCGTCTTCTACGAGGTCCTGGTCCGCTCCTTCCAGGACAGCAACGGCGACGGCATCGGCGACCTCAAGGGCCTGACCGCCAAGCTCGACTATCTGCAGTGGCTCGGCGTGGACTGCCTGTGGCTCCCGCCGTTCTTCAAGTCGCCGCTGCGCGACGGCGGTTACGACGTCTCCGACTACACCGCCGTGCTGCCCGACTTCGGTGACCTGGCCGACTTCGTGGAGTTCGTCGACGCCGCCCACCAGCGCGGTATGCGCGTCATCATCGACTTCGTCATGAACCACACCAGCGACCAGCACCCGTGGTTCCAGGAGTCCCGCAAGGACCCCGACGGCCCCTACGGCGACTACTACATGTGGGCCGACGACGACAAGCAGTACCAGGACGCCCGCATCATCTTCGTCGACACGGAAGTGTCCAACTGGACCTTCGACCCGGTCCGCAAGCAGTACTTCTTCCACCGGTTCTTCTCCCACCAGCCGGACCTCAACTACGAGAACCCGGCCGTCCAGGAGGAGATGATCTCCGCGCTGAGGTTCTGGCTGGACCTGGGCATCGACGGTTTCCGCCTGGACGCGGTGCCCTACCTGTACGCCGAGGAGGGCACCAACTGCGAGAACCTGCCGGCCACCCACGAGTTCCTCAAACGGGTCCGGAAGGAGATCGACGCCCACTATCCGGACACGGTGCTCCTCGCCGAGGCCAACCAGTGGCCCGAGGACGTGGTCGACTACTTCGGCGACTTCCGCGCCGGCGGCGACGAATGCCATATGGCCTTCCACTTCCCGGTCATGCCGCGGATCTTCATGGCCGTCCGCCGGGAGTCCCGCTACCCGGTATCGGAGATCCTGGCCAAGACCCCGGCCATCCCGTCCGGCTGCCAGTGGGGCATCTTCCTGCGCAACCACGACGAGCTCACACTGGAGATGGTCACCGACGAAGAGCGCGACTACATGTACGCGGAGTACGCCAAGGACCCGCGCATGCGCGCCAACATCGGCATCCGCCGCCGACTCGCCCCGCTGCTGGACAACGACCGCAACCAGATCGAGCTGTTCACGGCCCTGCTGCTGTCCCTGCCCGGCTCGCCGATCCTGTACTACGGCGACGAGATCGGCATGGGCGACAACATCTGGCTCGGCGACCGCGACGCGGTCCGCACCCCGATGCAGTGGACCCCGGACCGCAACGCCGGTTTCTCGTCCTGCGATCCGGGCCGCCTCTACCTGCCCACGATCATGGATCCGGTCTACGGCTACCAGGTCACCAACGTCGAGGCGTCCATGGCGTCGCCGTCGTCGCTGCTGCACTGGACCCGCCGGATGATCGAGATCCGCAAACAGAACCCCGCCTTCGGCCTCGGCTCGTACACCGAACTCCAGTCCTCCAACCCGGCCGTACTGGCGTTCCTGCGGGAGCACGGCGACGACCTGGTGCTGTGCGTGCACAACTTCTCCCGCTTCCCGCAGCCGACCGAACTCGACCTGCACTCCTTCAGCGGCCGCCATCCGGTCGAGCTCATCGGCGGGGTCCGTTTCCCCGCCATCGGCGAACTGCCGTACCTGCTGACCCTGGCGGGGCACGGCTTCTACTGGTTCCGACTACGCCGAGAACACGCTGAGTAGTGATACCGTTACGACGTTCTGTTCGTCAGAACCCGAGACCGCCGGGCGGGTGGCTCGGTTACCAACTGCGCGCGCTCGTCGCGTGAAACCTTGCCGAGCGATCGGACAGGACACGCCGCCTCGAGCGGCGTGAACGCCAATGGTTCCGGCTCCGCAACTCGCCGGTGGCGGCCACCAGCCGCAATCAAGGGCGGGGCGGTTTTCACCGTCCCGCCCTGGGCACGCATCAGTCACACCCCGCCCTCCACGGGGAAAGGACGCGACGCCATGGCGGAAACCGTCACACCTTCCAGCACCACAAGTCCCGGTCTCCTCGCGTCACTGGACCCCCTGCTGCGGGAATGGCTGCCACGGCAGCGCTGGTTCGCGGGCAAGGGGCGTCCGGTCACCGGGTTCTCGCTGGTGGCGGCCACCGAGCTGTTGCCGGCCGGGGGGAAGCTGGGCCTGTACCACCTGCTCGTCCAGGTCCATCAGCCGCTCGCCCACGGCACCGGCCCCGGTGACTGCTACCAGCTCCTGATAGGTGAGCGCGAGGCGCTGCCGCCCCGGCTGGCGCCCGCGCTGATCGGCCATGTGACCGAGGGGCCGCTCACCGGACGCACGGTGTACGAGGCCCTGTACGACCCCCGGCCCGCCGAGCTGCTCCTGGAGGCGCTGCGCACCCGGGCCCACATCGGTGGCCTCCGCTTCGAACGGGACCCGCGGCAGGAGGTACGGTCCGGACTGATACCCCGCGCGGTGACCGCCGAGCAGTCCAACTCGTCGGTCGTCTACGGAGATACGTTCATCCTGAAGCTGCTTCGCCGGATCGTGCCCGGCGTCAATCCCGACCTCGAGCTGCCGCTCGCGCTGGCCCGCGAGGGCTGTCCGCGGGTGCCGGCGCCGACGGCGTGGCTGCGGGCCGAGCTGTCCGGTCAGTCGTACGTCCTCGGCGTCCTCCAGCCCTACATCCAGGGCGCGGCGGACGGCTGGGAGCTGGCGTTGCGCGAACTGGCCAAGGGTGAGGACTTCGCCGCCGAGGCGCGGGCGCTCGGGCGCGCCACCGCCGAGGTGCACACCGCGCTGGCCCGCGCGCTGCCGACCGTGACGCTGGGCCACCTCCAACTGCGCTCGATGGTCGACGGCATGCTCGAGCGCCTCGACGCCGCCGCACAGGCGGTACCGGCGCTGCGGACCTACGCGCCCGGGCTGCGCTCCGCGTTCCAGGCGCTGGCCGATCTGGCGGCCGAGGGCCACACCTGGACCGCCCAGCGTGTCCACGGCGATCTGCACCTCGGGCAGTGCCTGCGCTCCCCGGCCGGGGCCCCCTCCCACGCTTTCGGCAGTGGGGGAGAGTGGTCGCTGATCGACTTCGAGGGCGAGCCGGCCCGGCCGCTGGCCGAACGGCGGATGCCGCAGCCGACCGTGCGGGACGTCGCGGGGATGCTGCGCTCCTTCGACTACGCGGCGCACTCGGTCCGGCCGTCCGTGCCCGGCTGGGCGGAGTCCTGCCGGGCCGCGTACTGCTCCGGGTACGCCGAGATAGACGGCCGCGATCCGCGCAACGACCCGGTACTGCTGCGGGCCTACGAGACCGACAAGGCGGTCTACGAGGTCGTCTACGAGGCCCGGCACCGCCCGGACTGGCTCCCGGTGCCGCTGTCGGCCGTGCGGCGCCTCGCTTCCTCCCACCTGACCTGATCACACCTTCTCCTAGGAGGCTCCGCCCGTGACCCCCCGTACCCCCGCCAGCGGTTCGGATCCGAAGAAGACGGCCGAGGAGAAGGCGACCGCGCCCGAGAGGACGCCGACCAGGAAAACGACGGCGAAGAAGGCGGCTGCCAAGAAGGCTACGGCGAAGAAGGTCGTGGCCAAGGAGACGACGGCCGGCAAGGCGGTTGCTGAGAAGGCTGTGGCCAAGAAGGCCGCGGCGAAGAAGGCCACGGCCAAGAAGGCGGCAACGAAAAAGGTCACGGCCGAGAAGACTTCCGTCAAGACGACCGCAGCAAAGAAGACAACCGCAAGGAAAGCGACCGCCAAGAAGACGACCGCGTCGAAGGTCCCCGTCGTGGCCGCCGTCTCCCCCGCCCTCGATGCCGGGGACCGCGAGCGTCTGCTCAGCGGTACGCATCACGACCCGCACTCCGTGCTCGGCGCCCACCCGGTGCCGGGCGGAGTCGTGTTCCGGGTGTTCAGGCCGTACGCCCTGTCCGTCACCGTGGTCGCCGGCAGTCTGCGGGCCGAGTTGCACGACGACGGCGACGGGTTCTTCTCCGGGCTGGTGCCCCTGCAGGACGTCCCCGGGTACCGGCTCGGCATCGCGTACGAGGGGACCGTCCTGGACACGGAGGACCCGTACCGCTTTCTGCCCGCGCTCGGTGAGCTCGACCTGCATCTGATCGGCGAGGGCCGGCACGAGGAGCTGTGGCGGGCGCTGGGGGCGGAGCCGATGACCCATCAGGGCGTCACCGGCACCCGGTTCACGGTGTGGGCGCCGAACGCCCGGGGCGTGAGCCTGGCCGGCGGTTTCAACTTCTGGGACGGCACCGGCTTCCCGATGCGTTCGCTCGGCGGCACCGGCGTATGGGAACTCTTCGTACCCGGGATCGGCGAGGGCGAGCTGTACAAGTTCGAGATCACCCGTCCCGACGGTTCGAAGACACTGCGCGCGGACCCGCTGGCCCGCCGCACCGAGGCCCCGCCGAACACCTCGTCCATCGTGCACGCCTCGCACCACGAGTGGGGCGACGAGGAGTGGCTGGCCCGCCGGGCGGAGCTGCCCGCGCACGAGGCGCCGTTCTCCGTCTACGAGGTCCACCTCCCGTCCTGGCGACCCGGCCTGACATATCGTCAGCTGGCTGAGCAGCTGCCCTCCTACGTCAAGGACCTCGGCTTCACGCACGTCGAGCTGATGCCGGTCGCCGAGCACCCCTTCGGCGGCTCCTGGGGCTACCAGGTCACCGGCTTCTACGCCCCGACGGCCCGCCTCGGCTCACCGGACGACTTCAAGTACTTCGTCGACTCCCTGCACCGGGCGGGCATCGGCGTGCTCATGGACTGGGTGCCCGCGCACTTCCCGCGCGACGACTGGGCGCTGGCCGAGTTCGACGGGCGTCCGCTGTACGAGCACGAGGATCCGCTGCGTGCGGCCCACCCCGACTGGGGGACCCTGGAGTTCGACTTCGGCCGGCGCGAGGTGCGCAACTTCCTGGTCGCCAACGCCGTGTACTGGTGCGAGGAGTTCCACATCGACGGGCTGCGGGTGGACGCCGTGGCCTCGATGCTGTACCTCGACTACTCGCGCGAGCCCGGCCAGTGGTCGCCGAACGAGCACGGCGGGCGGGAGAACCTGGACGCGGTGGCGTTCCTCCAGGAGATGAACGCAACCGTGTACCGGCGCTCGCCCGGCGTGGTGACGATCGCCGAGGAGTCCACCGCCTGGGACGGTGTCACGCGGGCCACCCACCACCAGGGCCCGAGCGGCTTCGGCGGCCTCGGTTTCGGGCTGAAGTGGAACATGGGCTGGATGCACGACTCGCTGGAGTACATGAGCCACGAGCCGATCCACCGCAAGTACCACCACCACGAGATGACGTTCTCGATGGTGTACGCGTACAGCGAGAACTACGTCCTGCCCATCTCGCACGACGAGGTGGTGCACGGCAAACGGTCACTGGTGTCGAAGATGCCGGGCGACTGGTGGCAGCAGCGGGCCGATCACCGGGCGTACCTCGGCTTCATGTGGGCCCACCCGGGCAAGCAGCTCCTGTTCATGGGCCAGGAGTTCGCCCAGGGGGCGGAGTGGTCCGAGGCCCACGGCCCGGACTGGTGGCTCCTCGACCCCGCGTACGGAGCCGAGGCCGACCACCGCGGCGTCCGCGACCTGGTCCGCGACCTCAACACGGTCTACCGCCACACGCCCGCCCTCTGGGAGCGTGACGCCCACCCCGAGGGCTTCCAGTGGATCGTCGGGGACGCGGCCGACGACAATGTCTTCGCCTTCCTCCGGCACGCCGCCGACGGCACACCGCTCCTGTCCGTCTCCAACTTCTCGCCGGTCGTCCGTCACGACTACCGCCTCGGCGTCCCCGACGACATCCCCGCCTGGCACGAGACGCTGAACACCGACGCCGACCGCTACGGCGGCAGCGATGTCATCAACCCCGACCCGATCAAGCCGGAGGCGATGGGCCGGCACGGCCGCCCGGCCAGCATCAGGCTGACGCTGCCGCCGCTGGCTACGGTGTGGCTGCAGCCGTCGTAGCCGGGCGCATGCCCCGATCGAGGTCGACCGGCCCACCCCCAACCGACCGAGATCGACCGGCCACCCCTCACCCGACCGAGTCGGGTGAGGGGTGGGCATAGGCCGGGGTCTGGGGGCGGAGCCCCCAGCGGCGGTCACCCGGACGCCGGCGACGCCTCGGCGAGGCCCCGCGGCAACGCCCCGGTGTGCACCACGCCCAACCTCTGCGTCGCCCGAGTCAGCGCCACGTACAGATCGCTCGTCCCGTACCGCCCCGGCTCGACGACCAGGACGGAGTCGAACTCCAGGCCCTTGGCCTGCCGCGGGTCCAGCAGGACAACCGTCTGCGTCAGGTCGGGCTCGGCACCCGCCGTCACACCGTCCAGCCGGGCGGCCAGCCGCCGGTGCAGGTCGCGTGGCGCGATCACGGCGAGGCGGCCCTCGGCCGGGGTCAGCTCCCCGACCGCCTTGGCGACCGCGCCGGGCAGGTCGTCGGTGGCCCGGACCCAGGGGCGTACCCCTGTCGACCGTACGGAGCGGGGCGGCTCGAAGTCCGGGTGCTCCGCGCGTACGACGGCCGCCGCTAGGTCCATGATCTCGGCGGGGGTGCGGTAGTTGACGTCGAGGCGGGTGTGGTCCCAACGGTCCTCGACATACGGCTGGAGTATCTTCGACCAGGAACCCACGCCCGCCGTCTCCGCGGTCTGGACCGGGTCGCCGACCAGGGTCATCGAGCGGGTCGGGCTGCGCCGCATGAGCAGCCGCCACGCCATCGGGGACAGCTCCTGCGCCTCGTCGACGATGATGTGCCCGAACGCCCAGGTGCGGTCGGCCGCCGCGCGCTCGGCGGCGCTGCGGTGGTCGTCCTCCTCGTGCCGTTCGGCGAACCGTTCGGCGTCGATGATGTCGTGCGCGGACAGGACCTCGGAGGCCTCGGGATCGTCCTCCTCCTTGTCCTCGAACTCATAAGTGCGGGAGGCGTACGACACCTCAAGGACGCCCTGCGCGTACGCCACCTGGGCCTCCCGCTCGCGTTCCGCACGCGCCCGGGCCGCCCGGTCGTCCTCGCCGAGGAGTTCGGCCGCCTCGTCGAGCAGCGGTACGTCCGCCACCGTCCACGCCCGGGTGACCGGGCGGCGGATGGCGGCGGCGTCCGCGTCGCCGACGTACCCCTCCGGCGCGGCGAGGAAGTCCGCGACGAGCCGCTGCGGGGTGAGGACCGGCCACAGCTGGTCGATGGCGGACCAGACCTCGGGGTTGTCGGCGAGTTCGTCGCGGATCTGGGTGATGTCACTGGCGTCGAGGAGGTTCGAGCCGTCGTAGGGGTCGGTGCCGATGCGTTCGGCGACCATGTCGGTGAGCGTGTTGAGGATGTGGCCCTCGAAGTGCTCGCGGGCGGCGTTGTGCGGCAGCTTGGCGGCGCGGGTGCGCTCACGGGCGACGCTCACCAGGCCGTCGTCGAGCATCAGGACCTCGCGGTCGTGCTCGATCGCGATCACCGGGTCGGGCAGCGCCTCCCGGTCCCGTACGACGGCGGCGAGCACGTCGGCCATCTCGGCGCGGCCCTTCACGGCGGCCGCCTCGGGGGTGTCGGTCGCCGTCGCCTTCACGCCGGGGAACAGCTCACCGACCGTCGCCAGCAGCACGCCGGTCTCGCCGAGGGAGGGCAGCACCTCGCCGATGTAGCCGAGGAACGCCGGGTTGGGGCCGACGATCAGGACGGCCCGTTTGGCGAGCAGCTCCCGGTACTCGTAGAGGAGATACGCGGCCCGGTGCAGGGCCACCGCCGTCTTGCCGGTGCCGGGGCCGCCCTCGACGACCAGTACTCCGCGGTACGGGGCGCGGATGATCTCGTCCTGCTCGGCCTGGATGGTCTGCACGATGTCCGTCATCCGGCCGGTGCGCGCGGAGTTCAGCGCGGCCAGCAGGACGTCGTCCCCGCTGGGGTCCTCGTAGCCGGTCCTGGTGGCGTCACCGACGTCGAGGAACTCGTCGTGCAGGGCGGTGACGCGGCGGCCGTCGGTGGTGATGTGCCGGCGGCGGCGCAGGCCCATCGGGGTGTGGCCGGTCGCCAGGTAGAAGGGACGGGCGACGGCGGCACGCCAGTCGATCAGGATCGGCGTGCGGTCGGCGTCGGCGGCGCGCAGGCCGATACGGCCGATGTGGTGGCGGACGCCGGAGGTCAGGTCGATCCGGCCGAAGCAGAGCGAGCCGTCCACGGCGTTCAGCGCGGCGAGCAGCCCGGACCGCTCGGCGACGAGGATGTCCCGCTCCAGGCGGGCCTGCATCGGCTTGTCGCCCTGGGCGAGCGCGTCCGTGACGGAGTGCTCGGTGTCGCCGCGCAACGCGTCCACGCGCGCGTACAGGTCGTCGATGAATTCCTGCTCGCGGCGCATTTCATCGTCTGGAAAGTCGACGTTTGACGAATCCATGTTTGACAATTCCGCTCCCGCCCGGATATACTTGCCTCATTACGCTTCCTCGCGATTGCATTTCCATGAAGTCGCGAACCATTGAATATACGCAGAGAAATCCCCCGGGCGCAATTGCCCGGGGGATTTCTTTACGTCCGCTGAGGGTCACATCACGTCGGACAGCTCCTCCAGCAGCCGGCGCTTCGGCCGCGCGCCCACCATCGACTTCACGGGCTCACCGCCGCGGAACACCATGAACGTCGGCATGGACAGCACCTTGTACGCGTTCGTCGTCACCGGGTTGGTGTCCACGTCGAGCTGGACCACCTTCAGGCGATCGCTCGCCTCGGCGGCGAGCGCGCTCAGCACCGGACTCATCTGCCGGCACGGCGGGCACCAGTCCGCGGTGAACTCCACCAGCACCGGCAGCTCCGCCCCGAGCACCTCGTCGTCGAAATCCGCGTCCGTCACCTCGGCCACACCCGCTGCCCTGATCACCGCGTCCGCCCTCCCAGTTCGCACACCGGTTCCGGGCCGCCCGGAACCACCGCCTCGTCGGCCAGCCTCTTCCGCGCGCTCTCGGCGCGGGCGAGCTGCCGGGCCACCGTCGCCCGTACCGCGCCCAGCTCCGCGATCAGC
Organism: Streptomyces sp. F001; assembly: GCF_004187715.1. Classification (GTDB taxonomy): domain Bacteria; phylum Actinomycetota; class Actinomycetes; order Streptomycetales; family Streptomycetaceae; genus Streptomyces; species Streptomyces flavusporus. The sequence goes on from NZ_QZWF01000007.1 coordinate 119,144, forward strand.
GCGTCGAGCTCGTCCAGCTTGCGCCGGTACACCGCGAGCGACGCCGGGCACGAGTCGCCCTCCGGGTGCCCGGCCCGCAGACACTCCACGAAGGGCCGGGTCTCCTCCAGGCCGAACCCGAAGTCCTGCAACGTCCTGATCTGCCGCAGCAGCTTCAGGTCCTGCTCGTCGTACGTCCGGTGTCCGTTGGTGTCGCGCCGCGCGGGCAGCAGCCCCCGCGACTCGTAGTACCTGAGCGTCCGCGTGGTGGTCCCGGCCCGTTCGGCCAGCTCGCCGATTCGCATGCGTACGAACGTAAGCCTTGACGCCGACGTCAGGGCAACAGCGGTTTTCGCTGCACCGGGGAGGTGAGGACGATCGACGTCGTCGTGCGGCCCAGGGCGGAGACCGCTTCGAGGACCTCCTCCAGGTGGATCGTGTCCCGGACGGCGACCTTGAGGATCCAGCAGTCCTCGCCGACCACATGGTGCACCTCGGTGATCTCGGGACGCTCGATCAGCTCGAGGGTCCTGGGGTGCTTCAGGTTGTAGCCGCCGTGCGGGTTCACGCGGATGAAGGCCTGGATGCCGTAGCCGAGGCGGGCAGGGACGACATGCGCCACCGCCCGCCGGGGCACTCCACCTCGGCGCCGACCTCGACGACGAGCACTCGCTGACCGCTGCCCTCGGCTCGCGCACCTTCGATGTCGTCGTCGACCAGGTCTGCTACACCGTTCCTGTGGACTGAGCGGGAGTGAGCCCGCTCAGCCGCACGCCCCGAACGGTCTTGGGCGCACTGGTCCCCGGCGTACTCGACCCCGGGGCGGCGACACGCATCGTGTGCGTGGTCCGGGCCCGGGAGGCCAGTTCCCTGTGCGACCTGGCCATGTGGGCACGGCCAGAGGCGACGGGGAGGCCCCGAACCATCACTCCGGTGGAGCGGGGGCCCCGCACGCTGGCGCCGCACCCGGCGTCCCAGATCGCACAGCGATGCGAACCCGGTCGGCCCAGCGCGTCGCAAGCCTGTGAGCCGACCATCACACGATCGAGTTAAAGCGGCCTTGGGTGCACTCCTCGGCGAACAGTTGCCGACCCCACGCCAGGCGGCGCTTGCCCGCCGCGTGTTCACCGGCCGCACCCGGCGCTATGTGATGACGTCCACGGTCGAGGTGTACGCGTACGAGGACTCGGTGGAACCTGTGCGCGAGGAGGCTGTCGATCCGCACGCGGTCGCCGTTGAGCTCGAACTCCCTTGGGACGACCCGGAGTTCGCCGAGAGTCACTACGGCGAGGGCAAGCGGCAGGCCGAGGCGGTCTTCGCGGCCGGCCAGGACCTTCCCTACGTGGCCGTGCGCGTCGCTCATGTACTGGGCGGGGACGACGACTTCACCGGGCGGCTCCAGCACTACGCGGACCGGATCCGGGCCGGCGAGCCGATCACCGTTCCGGTCGTGAACAAGCCCGCCACCTACATCCACGTCGAGGAGATCGCCGACTTCCTGGCGTGGGTGGTCGGCGCGTACTTCACCGGGCCGGTCAACGCGGCCTCCCACGGGCTGCTGGCCACCGAGGAACTGTGCGCGGCGCTGGCCGTGCATCTCCCCGAGGGCAGGGCCGTCTTCCGGGGCGTCGAGGCCGGCGAGGTCTCGCCGTTCTCCTTCGCCCGCTTCTACGGCATGGACAACTCCCGGGCCACGCGGCTCGGTTTCACCTTCGGCGACGTACGGCAGTGGCTGCCGAAGGCGGTCGCGGAGACGCTGGGGAAGGGCGACTGACATGCAGTACCGCACCCTGGGCGGCCTGCGCGTGAGCGCGATCGGGCTCGGCGCCATGCCGCTGTCCATCGAGGGCCGCCCGGACGCGGCACGGGCTCTGGCCACCGTGCACGCCGCGCTCGACGCGGGCGTGACACTGCTGGACACGGCGGACTCCTATCACCTGCCCGGCGCCGGACCCGGCCACAACGAGCACCTGCTCGCCCGCGCTCTCGCGACGTACGGCGGTGACACGACGGACGTGCTGGTGACCACGAAGGGCGGGCGTGGCAGACCGTCCGACGGCAGCTGGACGACGACGGGCTCTGCGCGGCACCTCAAGGCGGCCGCCGAGGCCTCGCTGAAGCGGCTCCGCGTGGAGGCGATCGGCCTCTACCAGCTGCACAAGCCGGACCCCGCCGTCCCCTTCGAGGAGTCCGTCGGCGCCCTGCGCGAGCTGCTCGACGAGGGCAAGATCCGGCTGGCGGGCGTCTCCAACACGGACACCGGCCAGATCCGCCGGGCCCGCGCGATCCTCGGGGACCGGCTGGTCTCGGTGCAGAACCAGTACTCGCCGGCCGTACGGAACAGCGAGGCGGAGCTGCGGCTCTGCGCCGAGCTGGGGCTGGCGTTCCTGCCGTGGAGCCCGCTCGGCGGCATCTCGCGCAGCTCGCTGGACGGGCCGTCCAGGCCGGCGGGGACCGACCGCTTCGGCGCGTTCCATGCCGTGGCGAAAGAGCGCGGGGTCAGTCCCCAACAGGTGTGCCTGGCCTGGCTGTCGGCCAAGTCGCCGACGGTGATCCCGATTCCCGGGGCGAGCCGGCCGGAGACGATCGGGGACTCGGCGGCAGCGGCGGACCTGGTGCTGAGCACGGAGGAACTGGCCCGGCTGGACGCGGCCGTCTAGGGGCACTGGATCCGCCTCGTCCTCCGTCTCCGCCCCGTCCTCCTCGCCGACGCCCCCTGTGCCGAGCAGGCGGCGGATCAGATGGTCACGGTCGGAGAGGAGCTCGTCGAGGGCGGTGCGGAGGTCCTCCGGCTGGGTGGACTCGGCTTCGCCTTCGGCCGAGATCAGCACGGAGCGTCGTACCAGCCGGCCTCGCGGACCGCCGAGTGGTGGATCATCCGGCCGAACAGGCCGGGCGGCCAGGCCTACGGGGGGAGGGCCTGACCGCCCGGCGGTCGAGGGGGCGGGACCAGCACGGGCCCGCCCTGCGCAGCGGCTACGCCTTCGCGAGTTCCTTCTCCTCGTCCGCGCGCGGCTCGGGCACCTCGGTGGTGGCGTCCGGTGCCGCGCCGTGGCCGTCGTCCAGCAGCGTCGTCTCGTCGAACGGCGCCCGTCCGGCGAGCACCTCGGCGACACGCTCCTTGTCGATCTCCTTGGTCCAGGTGCCGATCAGGACGGTGGCGACGGCGTTGCCCGCGAAGTTGGTCAGGGCGCGGGCCTCGCTCATGAAGCGGTCGATGCCGACGATCAGGCCGACGCCGTCCACAAGGGCGGGCTTGTGGGACTGCAGGCCGCCGGCCAGGGTGGCCATGCCCGCGCCGGTGACACCGGCCGCGCCCTTGGAGGCGATCAGCAGGAAGAGGAGCAGCGAGATCTGCTCGCTGATCGCCATGGGCGTACCCATGGCGTCGGCGATGAACAGGGACGCCATGGTCATGTAGATCATGGTGCCGTCGAGGTTGAAGGAGTAGCCGGTCGGGACGGTGATGCCGACCACCGGCTTGCTGACACCCAGGTGCTCCATCTTCGCGATCAGCCGCGGCAGCGCCGACTCGGAGGAGGAAGTGGACAGGATCAGCAGGAACTCGCGGCCCAGGTACTTGAAGAGCGTGAAGGCGTTCAGGCCCGCGCCGATCCGCAGCAGCGCACCGAGCACGACGAAGACGAACAGGATGCAGGTGATGTAGAAGCCGAGCATCAGCACGGCGAGGCTCTTGAGGGCGTCGATACCCGCGGAGCCGGTGACGGCCGCGATAGCACCGAAGGCACCGATCGGCGCCGCCCACATGATCATGGCGAGGATGCGGAAGACCAGCCGCTGGATGTGCTCGATGCCACGGATGATCGGCTGCCCGGTCGAGCCCATGGCCTGCAGCGCGAACCCGGACAGCAGGGCGATGAGCAGGGTCTGGAGGACCTCGCCCTCGGTGAAGGCGGAGACGAGGGTGGTCGGGATGATCCCGAGCAGGAAGTCGGTGGTGCCCTTGGCCTCGGCGTCTACCTGCGCCTGACCGGTCTCGCGGATCGCGTCGGTCACCGCGAGGCCCGCGCCGGGCTCCACGATGTTGCCGACGACCAGACCGATGGCGAGGGCGACCAGCGACATGATCGCGAAGTAGATGAGCGCGATACCGCCGACCGCGCCGACCTTGGCGGCCTTCCGTACGGAACCGATACCCAGCACGATCGTGCAGAAGATGATCGGCGAGATCATCATCTTGATCAGGTTCACGAACCCGGTGCCGATCGGCTTCAGGTCGACGGCGAAGCCGGGCGCGACCAGGCCCACGACGATGCCGAGCGCGACCGCGATGATCACCGCGATGTAGAGATAGTGGGTGCGGTCCCGCTTGGCGGGCTTGGCAGGTGCCGTATCGGCTGTACCGGTCACGACTGCCCTCCTTGACGACGTCATCGGCATCACCGGCGTGCGGCTCACGTCCGGGGGATCTGGAGCTTGGAAAGTCCGGGAGACGCGCTCCCGCGATGCGGTGACTATCTCCCGCCCTGTGAGGGCGGTCACCCTTCCGTTCATTTAGTTCGTACTTAACGTGGGGGGCACACTGACGACATGCGCATCCGTATCCCGAGACCCCGCAGCCTGGCCGGTCAGCTCTTCGCCATGCAGGCCGTCCTCATCGCGGTGCTCGTTGCCGGATACGCGCTGTTCACGTACGTCAGCGACCGCAACCAGGCCGAGGGCGCCGCGGGCCGCCAGGCCATGGCCGTGGCGCGGGCGGTCGCCGACGCGCCCTCCACCCGGGCGGCGATCCGTACCTCCGATCCCACGGCCGCCCTCCAGCCGTACGCGCTGCGCGTCATGCGGGACACGGAGGTCGACTTCGTCACGATCATGAATCCCCGCGGCATCCGCTGGACCCACCCCAACGAGAACGAGATAGGCCAGCGCTTCCTGGGCCATATCGAGCCCGCGCTGATGGGCGAGTCGTTCACCGAGACGTACACCGGCACGCTCGGCCCGTCGGTCCGCGCGGTCACCCCGGTCGAGGACGGGGGTGAGGTCGTCGGCCTGGTCAGCGCCGGCATCCGGGTCGAGGCGATCAGTGAACGCGTCCAGGGCCAGCTGACCGCCCTGCTCGGGGTCGCCGGCGGTGCCCTCGCGCTCGGCGCGGTCGGCACGTATGTCGTCAATGCCCGGCTGCGCCGCCACACCCACGGCATGAACGCGGCCGAGCTCAGCCATATGCACGACTACCATCAGGCCGCGCTGCACGCCGTACGCGAGGGACTGCTGATGCTCGACGGGCAGTACCGGATCGCGCTGATCAACGACGGAGGGCGGGAGCTGCTCGGGGTGACCGAGGATGTCGTGGGCAGGTCGGTGGCCGAGATCGGACTGCCGACGCCGCTGACGGGGGCGCTGCTGGCGTCGGAGCCACGGGTGGACGAGGTGCATCTGACGGCGGACCGGGTGCTGGTGGTGAACACCTCGCCGGTGTCGGGCGGTGAGCGGCGGGGGACGGTCGTGACATTGCGGGACGTGACCGAGCTGCAGTCGCTGATGGGCGAGCTGGACTCGGAGCGGGGCTTCACCCAGGCGCTGCGCTCCCAGGCACACGAGGCGGCGAACCGGCTGCACACGGTCGTGTCGCTGATCGAGCTGGGTCGGGCCGAGGAGGCGGTCGACTTCGCGACGGCCGAGCTGGAACTGGCGCAGGCGCTGACGGACCAGGTGGTGGCGGCGGTGGGCGAGCCGGTCCTGGCCGCGCTGCTGCTCGGCAAGACCGCGCAGGCCAACGAGCACGGTGTGGAGCTGGTCGTGACTCAGGACAGCCGGCTGGACGACGGGCTGCTGCCCAAGAGCCTGCCGGCCCGGGACCTGGTGACGATCCTGGGCAACCTGATCGACAACGCGGTGGACGCGGCCCAGGGCAGCGTGCCGGCCCGGGTGACCGTGTCGGCGGTCGCGGAGAACGGTGAGCTGGTGCTGCGGGTGTCGGACACGGGGGCGGGAGTGGACCCGGAGCACGCGGAGGCGGTGTTCCAGCGCGGGTTCTCCACCAAGCCGGCCGGGCCGGGCGGACGCGGCCTGGGCCTGGCTCTGGTACGGCAGGCGGTGCACCGGCATGCCGGGTCGCTGTCGGTGGCGGAGGCCGACGGGGGCGGGGCGGAGTTCGAGGTGCGGTTGCCGCTGCGAGAGCGGGCCGCCGCGGGCGGGGCGGCGTCGGGAGGCCGGGCATGACACTTCAGGAGCCGATCCGCGTCCTGGTCGTGGAGGACGATCCGGTCGCCGCCGACGCCCATGTGATGTACGTCGGCCGGGTGCCGGGCTTCGTCGCGGTCGGCAAGGCGCAAACGGGAGCGCAGGCCCGGCGGGCCCTTGAGCGGACGCCGGTGGACCTGCTGCTGCTCGACCTGCACCTGCCGGACGTGCACGGACTGCAACTGGCTCGCTCGCTGCGGGCGGCGGGCTATCACGCGGACGTGATAGCGGTGACGTCGGCGCGGGATCTGGCGGTGGTGCGGGAGGGAGTGTCGCTCGGGGTCGTCCAGTACGTCCTGAAGCCGTTCACTTTCGCGACGCTGCGGGACCGTCTGGTGCGGTACGCGGAGTTCCGGGGTGCGGCGGGCGAGGCCAGCGGCCAGGACGAGGTCGACCGCGCACTCGCGACCCTGCGGGCACCGACACCGGCGGCGCTGCCGAAGGGGTTGAGCGCACCGACGCTGGAGCGGGTGACGGTGGCCCTGCGGGACTGCGCCGACGGGCTCACGGCGACGGGGGTCGCGGAAGCGGTGGGGATCTCGAGGATCACGGCCCGGCGGTACCTGGAGCATCTGGTGGATGCGGGCAGGGCCGTGCGGAGTCCTCAGTACGGGGCCGTGGGGCGGCCCGAGTTGCAGTACCGGTGGGTCAAGGGGCAGTAGTCCTCGGAGGGTTGCGGGGCGTCCGGATCATAATCCGCCGCAGACGCATTGACCTGACTAGACCACTCCTCTTACGTTCACCGGGCAGCCATCCCGGCGCCACAACGAAGTGAGCCCGTAGGAGGTCATGTCCGTGCGTCCCACCGCCGTTCTGCTCACCACCGCCCTCGCCCTCACCGCCGCATCCCTCACCGCCTGCGGCAGCGGATCCGGCAGTGACCCGGACACCCTGAAGGTCTCCTTCAAGCAGTCCACGGACAACTCCGTCAAGGTGATGGACACGTTCCTCGCGGACATCAAGAAGCAGTTCGAGAAGGAGAACCCCGGCAAGAAGGTCGAGCTCGTCCCGATCAAGGCCCCGGACTCGGAGTACTACACCAAGGTCCAGCAGATGCTCCGCTCCCCCAAGACGGCCCCGGACCTCGTCTACGAGGACACCTTCCTCATCAACTCCGACATCACCAGCGGCTACTTGAAGCCCCTCGACCCCTACCTCGCCAAGTGGAAGGACTGGAACCAGTTCATCGACACGGCGAAGGCCGCCGCCAAGGGCGAGGACGGGAAGACGTACGGCGTCCCGGACGGCACCGACACCCGGGGCCTCTGGTTCGACAAGGGCATCTTCGAAGAAGCCGGCCTGCCCACCGACTGGCAGCCGGAGAACTGGGACGACGTCCTCGAAGCCGCCCGTACGATCAAGCAGAAGGTCCCCGGCGTCACTCCCCTCAACGTCTACACCGGCAAACCCGCCGGTGAGGCCGCCACCATGCAGGGCTTCCAGATGCTGCTCTACGGCACCAACGACGGCACGACGGACCCGCTCTACGACGACAAGTCCAAGAAGTGGATCGCCGGCAGTCAGGGCTTCAAGGACGCCCTCACGTTCGTCGAGACGGTCTACAAGGAGAAGCTCGGCCCCGACGTCGCCGACGCCCTCGACCCCAACTTCGGCACCCGCGTCCGCGGCGAACTCCTCCCCCAGGGCAAACTCGGCATCAACCTCGACGGCTCCTGGCTCCCGCAGGACTGGCTGGAGGGCAGCGGCCATGAGTGGCCCGAGTGGTCCGAGAAGCTGGGCCTTGCCTCCATGCCCACGCAGCGCGGCCAGGCCCCGGGCAAGGTGAGCATGTCGGGCGGCTGGACCTGGGCGATCCCGGCCAAGGCGGCCAACCCGGACCTGGCGTTCACGTTCATCGAGACGATGCAGACGAAGGCCAACGCCCAGAAGTGGTACATCGCCAACTCGGGCATCGCGGTCCGCAAGGACGTCGCGGCCGACCCGGCGTACGTACAGGCGCAGCCCGGCATCAAGTTCTTCACCGATCTGGTCGCCACCACCCACTACCGGCCCGCCTACCCGGCGTATCCGAAGGTCTCCACCGCGATCCAGGAGGCGATGGAGGGCGTGACGACGGGGGACGTGTCGGTCGAGGAGGCGGCGAAGGCGTACGACGAGGAGCTGAAGTCGGCGACGGACAACCAGGTGATCGAGAAATGAGCCGCCGCTCATGACGACCGCTCAGGCCCCCGGCCTCGCAAAGAGGCCGGATCCGGCCCCCTCACGCCCCACGCCGAAGCACCGCCCCCGCTCCCTGGCCCGAGCCTCCCCCTCACCCCCGCCATAGTCCTCCTGCTCCTCTTCCTGGCCGGCCCGATCGCGTACTGCGCCTACATCGCCTTCACCGACCTCCAGCTCACCGGCCAGGCCGAGGAGTCGTTCATCGGCTTCGAGAACTTCCGTACGGCGTTCGGGGACGAGGCGTTCCTGAACGCGGTGTGGCTGACCCTCGTCTTCACGGTCGTCTCGGCGCTGCTCGGCCAGAACACGCTGGGTCTGGCCCTGGCCGCACTGATGCAGCGCGCCTCGAAGACCGTACGCACGCTGGTCGGCGGCATCGTCATCACGGCGTGGGTACTCCCGGAGGTCGTCGCCGGCTTCCTCCTCTACGCCTTCTTCCGCCGCGAGGGCACCCTGAACGCCATCCTGGACTGGCTCCATCTCCCCTCGCAGAACTGGCTGTTCACGCTCCCGATCCTGGCGGTGTCGTTCGCGAACGTCTGGCGGGGCACGGCGTTCTCGATGCTGGTCTACTGGGCGGCGCTGAACGAGATCCCGAAGGAGATCACGGAGGCCGCGGAGGTCGACGGCGCCGGCGGCTGGCGCCGTATGTGGCACATCACCCTCCCGATGATCCGCCGCTCCATCGGCACGAACCTGATGCTGATCACCCTCCAGACTCTGTCCGTCTTCGGCCTGATCTGGGTGATGACGAGGGGCGGGCCGGGCGGAAAGAGCCAGACGCTGCCCCTCTTCATGTACGAGGAGGCGTTCCAGAAGAGCATGATCGGCTACGGCACCGCGGTCGCCCTGCTGCTCCTGGTGGTGGGCTCGTTGTTCTCGGTGGTCTATCTGCGGCTGCTGCGAACGGAGGTCTGACGTCATGCCCCGGACTCCCTCTTCCCGCCGGACCACGCACCGCCTGGCCGCCGACGCCGGCCTCCTGGTGGTGGCCGCCGCCTTCTCCCTCCCCTTGTTGTGGGTGATCCTGTCCGCACTGGACACGAACGCGAACCTCCAGGTGAAGCTCCCGGACGGCCTGACCCTGGACAACTTCGACGCGGTCCTGACGCCGGACGTCACCTTCACGCCGCTGCTCAACAGCCTGCTCCTGTGCGGCGGCGGCACGCTGCTGACGGTGGCCTGCGCCGCGCTGGCCGCCTACCCGCTGTCGCGGTTCCGGTCCCGCCTCAACCGCCCGTTCCTCCTGACGGTCCTCTTCGCGACGAGCCTGCCCATCACGGCGATCATGGTCCCGGTGTACGCCCTGTTCGTGCAGGTGAACCTGATCGACACGATGCAGGGCACGATCTTCTTCTTCGCGGCGTCTCAACTGCCGTTCGCGATCTGGCTGATGAAGAACTTCATGGACGGCGTACCGAAGGAACTGGAGGAGGCGGCCTGGACGGACGGGGCGTCGTCGCTCCAGTCGCTGGTGCGGATCGTGCTGCCGCTGATGGGACCCGGTGTGGCGGTGGTGACGGTGTTCTCGTTCGTGATGATGTGGGGGAACTTCTTCGTTCCGTTCATGCTGCTGCTGACGCCGGATCAGATGCCGGCGGCCGTGAGCATCAACGAGTTCTTCGGGAACAGGGGGACTGTGGTGTACGGGCAGTTGGCCGCGTTCTCGATCATCTACTCGACGCCCGTGATTCTGCTGTACGTGCTGGTCGCACGGCGGTTGGGCGGGGGATTTGCGTTGGGTGGAGCGGTCAAGGGGTGAGAGGTTCGGCACCCCTGTGATCAGCTCTCCGGCAACACCCCGGCCCGAAACGGCTCCACTCCCACCACTCGCCGCACCTTCACCGGCTCGATCAGCAGCATCACCCGCCGCTCTCCCGGCAGCAGCCACGGATACCGCTCCTCCCCGATGTACTTCCGCGTGAGCCGGTCCATCGACCGTTCCGCTTGCTCCCCCTCCACGAACCGCACCACCCGCCCCCGGATCTCCACCCGGTCGTAGGGATTCCCGGGGTCGTGGTGGGACAGCGAAACGTTGGGATTGCGCCGCAGGTTCTCCTCCTTCACGCGGCCGATCGCGGTGTTGACCATGACGTACTCACCTTCGAGGTCCGCCCACATGGGCGACACCTGCGGCGCCCCGTCGGGGCCGACGGTCGCCAGGTGCCAGAAGTTCGGGGCCAGCAGACGCTCGCGCACATGCCCCTCGACCTTGCCATTCACCTCGTACACGAGACACTCTCCTCCCGGGCAGCCCCTCGCGGGCCGTCCGGAGTCATCCTCGCGATCACCCGCTCCACCCCGACAGACGATCTTCGGCCAGCCCGAACCCACGACCGAAACCGTATTTTCCTACAATCCGTGATCCTGGCCGAACAGACCGTAGTCACCGGCCTCCCGCGCCCCTACTTTGTGCCCGTGCGCCGACCCCCAGCTCTACCGAACCAGCCCGGTCCCCCTTCAACGCCCCCGCCGCCCGCGGCTCCGTGCCGCCTCGGCATGGGGCCCGAACACGTCGCCCACGACCTGCGTGCCTCGTACGGCCTGCCATACGTCACCCCGGACCTCGTCATCGCCTGGGAACGCGGGACCGCCAACCCCAGCAGCCCCGAACTCACCGCCCTCGCAGGCGTGTTGTGGTGCTCACCGGCCGAACTCATCGGCAGACCGCGGACCCTGCGCGAGCACCGCATCTCCCGCGGGCTCGCCCCGGAGGACGTCGCCCGCGGCGTCGGACTCGAACTCCTCGCCTATCTGCGGATGGAAGAGGACGGCGAGTGGCGCGGCACCGAGCGGCAGACCACAGCCCTGGCCGGCGTCCTCGACCTGGGCCTGCCGGACTTCGTCACCGTCACCGGCCGCGAGGCCAGGCTCGCCGACCTGCTGCGCAGTGCCGTGACCACGCGCTGGCAGGCGTACGTCCGTCCGGTGGGCAAGATCGTGCCCCTGGACCGGGGCGTGCTGGAGGCCACCCTTCAGCAACTGCACCAGGACTACCAGGGGCAGATGGTCGCCACCCTCAGCTGGGGCGGCGGTAGCGGCGACGCCGGTGACAACGGCCGCGACTTCCTCGACCGGATCGTCGAGCACTTCTGGACGACGGTCGACGGGAGCCGGGCATCGGGTTACTAGGAAGAGCGGGTCGCTGGAAGACCGGGCCGCTGGAAAACCGGGTTACTAAAAGACCGACTCCGCCTCGTCCATCCGGTCCTTCGGCACCGTCTTCAGCTCGGTCACCGCCTCCGCGAGCGGCACCATGACGATGTCGGTGCCGCGCAGCGCGGTCATCCGGCCGAACCGGCCCTGGTGCGCGGCCTCCACCGCGTGCCAGCCGAAGCGGGTGGCGAGCACCCTGTCGTACGCGGTCGGGGTGCCACCGCGCTGGACGTGGCCGAGGATGACCGGCTTGGCCTCCTTGCCGAGCCGCCGCTCCAGCTCGTACGCCAGTGCCGTACCGATGCCCTGGAAGCGTTCGTGGCCGTACTGGTCGATCTCGCCCTTGCCGTAGTCCATGGTGCCCTCGGCGGGGTGGGCGCCCTCGGCGACGCAGACGACGGCGAACTTCTTGCCGCGGGCGAAGCGTTCCTCGACCATCTTCACGAGATCGGCCGGGTCGAAGGGACGCTCCGGCAGACAGATGCCGTGCGCGCCCGCCGCCATGCCGGACTCCAGCGCGATCCAGCCGGCGTGCCGGCCCATGACCTCGACGACCATCACGCGCTGGTGGGACTCGGCGGTGGTCTTGAGGCGGTCCATGGCTTCGGTGGCGACCCCCACCGCCGTGTCGAAGCCGAACGTCCGGTCGGTCGACGAGATGTCGTTGTCGATCGTCTTCGGTACGCCGACCACCGGCAGACCGGCGTCGCTCAGCATCCGGGCCGCCGTGAGCGTGCCCTCGCCGCCGATCGGGATCAGCGCGTCGATGCCGAAGTCACGGGCGATGTCGGCGGCGTTGTCGCAGGCCTCGCGCAGACGGTCGCGTTCCAGGCGGGAGGAGCCGAGGATGGTGCCGCCGCGGGCCAGGATGCCGCTGACCGCGTTCAGGTCGAGGCTGCGGTAGCGGCCGTCCAGCAGGCCCGCGTAACCGTCCTCGAAGCCGATGACCTCGTCGTCGTAGTTGTCGACCGCGCGGTGCACGACCGACCGGATCACGGCGTTCAGGCCGGGGCAGTCGCCGCCTGCGGTGAGAACTCCGATGCGCATCGTGCTGTGTCTCCAGGTCGCTGTCGATACCGGTGAGCCACTGCCGATTGTTTCACGTCCCTCAGGCCCTCAGCACGACGACGTCTTGACGGGCGCCTTATCTACGGCCAGAGGTATTGTCAAGAGGGTTCTGCTCACCTCGGTGGGCGATTTTTGTGACTGAGACGAAACGGAGAGCACGCGTGACGCGCAGCGTGTACGTGACCGGTATCGACCGTGGCGACGGCCGCCAGGTCGTCGAACTGGGAGTCATGGAGCTCCTGACCCGGCAGGTGGACCGCGTCGGTGTCTTCCGCCCCCTCGTCCACGACGGGCCCGACCGCCTCTTCGAGCTGCTGCGTGCCCGCTACCGGCTGTCCCAGGACCCGGCGACGGTCTACGGCATGGACTACCACGAGGCCTCCGCGCTGCAGGCCGAACGGGGGACGGACGAGCTGGTGTCCACGCTCGTCGACCGGTTCCACCTCGTCGCGCGGGACTACGACGTCGTCCTCGTTCTCGGCACCGACTTCGCCGACACCCAGCTCCCGGACGAGCTGTCCCTCAACGCCCGGCTCGCCAACGAGTTCGGCGCCTCGGTCATCCCCGTCGTGGGTGGGCGGAAGCAGCCCGCCGAGTCGGTGCTCGCCGAGACCCGCAACGCCTACCGCGCCTATGACGGGCTGGGCTGCGACGTCCTCGCCATGGTCACCAACCGGGTCGCCCGCGAGGACCGCGAGGAGATCGCCCGGCGGCTGACGGACCGGCTGCCCGTGCCCTGCTACGTCCTGCCCGACGAACCGGCCCTGTCCGCCCCGACGGTCGCCCAGATCTCGCAGGCCCTGGGCGGCAAGGTGCTGCTCGGCGACGACTCGGGGCTGGCCCGTGACGCGCTCGGCTTCGTCTTCGGCGGGGCGATGCTGCCGAACTTCCTGGGCGCCCTGACCCCCGGCTGCATGGTCGTCACCCCCGGCGACCGCGCCGACCTGGTCGTCGGATCGCTCGCCGCGCACAGCGCCGGCACCCCGCCGATAGCGGGCGTCCTGCTCACGCTGAACGAGGTGCCGAGCGACGACATCCTCACCCTCGCCGCCCGCCTCGCCCCGGGCACCCCGGTGCTGTCGGTGTCCGGCAACAGCTTCCCCACCGCCGAGCAGCTGTTCTCCCTGGAGGGCAAGCTCAACGCGGCCACCCCGCGCAAGGCGGAGACCGCGCTCGGCCTGTTCGAGCGGTACGTGGAGACCGGGGATCTGCTGAAGCGGGTGAGCGCCCCGAGCAGCGACCGTGTGACGCCGATGATGTTCGAGCACAAGCTGCTCGAACAGGCCCGCTCCGACATGCGGCGGGTCGTGCTGCCGGAGGGCACCGAGGAGCGTGTGCTGCACGCCGCCGAGGTGCTGCTGCGCCGCCGGGTCTGCGACCTCACGCTGCTCGGCCCCGTCGACCAGATCCGCAAGAAGGCCGCCGACCTCGGCATCGACCTCGGAGACGCCCAGCTGATCGACCCGGCCACCAGCGAGCTGCGTGACACCTTCGCCGAGAAGTACGCGGCGCTGCGCGCCCACAAGGGCGTGACCGTGGAACTGGCCTACGACGTCGTCTCCGACGTGAACTACTTCGGCACCCTGATGGTCCAGGAGGGCCTCGCCGACGGCATGGTGTCCGGGTCGGTGCACTCCACGGCCGCGACCATCCGGCCGGCCTTCGAGATCATCAAGACGAAGCCGGACGCTTCCATCGTGTCGTCCGTCTTCTTCATGTGCCTCGCCGACAAGGTGCTCGTCTACGGCGACTGCGCGGTCAACCCCGACCCCGACGCCGAGCAGCTCGCCGACATCGCCATCCAGTCGGCGTCCACGGCCGCCCGGTTCGGCGTGGAGCCGCGGATCGCGATGCTGTCGTACTCCACGGGTACGTCCGGCTCGGGCGCCGACGTCGACAAGGTGCGCGAGGCGACCGAGCTGGTCCGCTCACGCCGGCCCGACCTGAAGATCGAGGGGCCGATCCAGTACGACGCCGCCGTGGAGCCGACGGTCGCCGCGACCAAGCTGCCCGGGTCCGAGGTCGCGGGCCAGGCCAGCGTGCTGATCTTCCCCGACCTCAACACCGGCAACAACACCTACAAGGCCGTGCAGCGCTCGGCCGGCGCGATCGCCGTCGGCCCGGTGCTGCAGGGTCTGCGCAAGCCGGTCAACGACCTGTCCCGGGGCGCCCTCGTCCAGGACATCGTCAACACCGTCGCCATCACGGCGATCCAGGCCCAGTCCTCCGACCAGAAGGCATCCCAGCTGTGAGCTCGTCCCGCATCCTCGTCCTCAACTCCGGCTCCTCGTCGGTGAAGTACCAGCTGCTCGACATGCGCGACAGCAGCCGGCTCGCGGTGGGCCTCGTCGAGCGGATCGGTGAGGAGACCTCACGCCTGAAGCACACCCCGGCGGGCGCCGAGGCCCGGGAGTGGACGGGCCCGATCGCCGACCACGAGGCCGCCCTGAAGGCCGTGTCGGCGGAACTGGCCAAGGACGGCCTCGGCCTCGACTCGCCCGAGCTGGCGGCGATAGGCCACCGGGTCGTGCACGGCGGGAAGCACTTCACCGAGCCGACGGTCGTCGACGACACCGTGCTCGCCGAGATCGAGCGGCTGATCCCGGTCGCCCCGCTGCACAACCCGGCCAACCTGACCGGCATCCGTACGGCCCAGGCACTGCGCCCCGACCTGCCCCAGGTCGCCGTCTTCGACACCGCGTTCCACACGACGATGCCGGAGTCGGCCGCCCGCTACGCGATCGACGTGCAGACCGCCGACGAGCACCGCATCCGGCGCTACGGCTTCCACGGCACCTCGCACGCCTATGTCTCCCGGGCCACGGCTCAGCTGCTCGGCAGGGCCCCCGAGGACGTGAACGTCATCGTGCTGCACCTCGGCAACGGGGCGTCCGCCTCGGCGGTCAGGGGCGGGACGTGCGTGGACACCTCCATGGGGCTGACTCCGCTGGAGGGGCTCGTGATGGGTACGCGTTCCGGAGACATGGACCCGGCCGTCATCTTCCATTTGATGCGTGTTGGCGGAATGTCCGCCGACGAGATCGACACTCTTCTCAACAAGAAGAGCGGGCTGATCGGTCTGTGCGGGGACAACGACATGCGGGAGATCCGCCGCCGGATCGACGAGGGTGACGAACAGGCGCAACTCGCCTTCGACATCTACATTCACCGCCTGAAGAAGTACATCGGCGCCTATTACGCGGTACTCGGCCGGGTGGACGCGATCGCGTTCACGGCCGGGGTCGGCGAGAACGCGGCGCCCGTACGGGAAGCCGCGGTGGCGGGCCTGGAGGAGCTGGGCCTGGCGGTGGACAGCGAGCTGAACGCCGTACGCGGCGACGCACCGCGACTGATCTCGCCCGAGCACGCCAGGGTGGCCGTGGCGGTCGTGCCGACCGACGAGGAACTGGAGATCGCGACACAGACGTACGCGCTGGTAAAGGGGTCACAGAACCTCACCTGAGCGGCATCCCGCCCTTTTGTATTTTCCGCCAGACGGAATATTCCGCAGCGAAACAAACCGATAGGATCGCCCCCATGCGCCGTTCGAAAATCGTCTGCACTCTCGGCCCCGCGGTCGACTCCCACGAGCAACTGGTCGCGCTGATCGAGGCCGGCATGAGCGTGGCCCGCTTCAACTTCAGCCACGGCACACACGCCGAGCACCAGGGGCGGTACGACCGGGTCCGGGCCGCCGCCAAGGAGACCGGCCGGGCCGTCGGTGTCCTCGCCGACCTGCAGGGCCCGAAGATCCGCCTCGCGACCTTCGCCGAGGGGCCGGTGGAGCTCGTACGGGGTGACGAGTTCACCATCACCACCGAGGACGTCCCGGGCGACAAGACGATCTGCGGGACGACCTACAAGGGTCTGCCCGGCGACGTCGCGCGCGGCGACCAGATCCTGATCAACGACGGCAACGTCGAGCTGAAGGTGCTGGACGTCGAGGGCGCGCGGGTCAGGACGATCGTCATCGAGGGCGGCGTCATCTCCGACCACAAGGGCATCAACCTGCCCGGCGCGGCCGTCAACGTCCCGGCGCTGTCCGAGAAGGACGTCGAGGACCTGCGCTTCGCGCTGCGCATGGGCTGCGACCTGGTGGCCCTGTCCTTCGTCCGGGACGCCAAGGACGTGCACGACGTCCACCGGGTCATGGACGAGGAGGGCCGCCGTGTCCCGGTCATCGCCAAGGTGGAGAAGCCGCAGGCGGTGGCGAACATGGAGGACGTCGTGATGGCGTTCGACGGTGTGATGGTCGCGCGCGGCGACCTGGCCGTCGAGTACCCGCTCGAGAAGGTCCCGATGGTGCAGAAGCGCCTGATCGAGCTGTGCCGCCGTAACGCCAAGCCGGTGATCGTGGCGACCCAGATGATGGAGTCGATGATCACCAACTCCCGGCCGACCCGCGCCGAGGCCTCCGACGTGGCCAACGCGATCCTGGACGGTGCCGATGCGGTCATGCTGTCCGCCGAGTCGAGTGTGGGCGCGTACCCGATCGAGACCGTCAAGACGATGTCGAAGATCGTCCAGGCGGCCGAGCAGGAGCTGCTGTCCAAGGGGCTCCAGCCGCTCGTCCCGGGCAAGAAGCCGCGCACGCAGGGTGGTTCGGTCGCCCGTGCCGCCTGCGAGATCGCGGACTTCCTCGGCGGCAAGGGCCTGGTGGCGTTCACCCAGTCCGGTGACACGGCCCGGCGGCTGTGCCGCTACCGCGCCGCCCAGCCGATCCTGGCGTTCACCACGGACGAGTCCACCCGCAACCAGCTGACGCTCAGCTGGGGCGTGGAGTCGCACGTCGTGCCGTTCGTGAACAGCACCGACGAGATGGTCGACCTGGTCGACCAGGAGATCGCCAAGCTCAACCGCTTCGACGCGGGCGACATCATGATCATCACCGCCGGTTCGCCCCCCGGCGTCCCCGGCACCACCAACATGGTCCGCGTCCACCACCTCGGCGGCGGCGACCGCGACTGACGCGCCGTCGGGGCGTGCGGCTGCCCTCGTACGGCACTGAGGGCGCCCCCTGCGACCAGGGGGCGCCCTCAGTTCTGTGCGGCTCCCGAACGGGCTGGAGGGGCGCTCAGTCGGTGACGTACTGATGCAGCCCGGGCACGTGCAGGGTCCCGCCGAACTGGCCGGCCTGCTGGACCTTCACGTTGGTGAAGTAGATCAGCGGGATGTTCAGCGGCGGCGGGTGCTCCGGGTCGAACGTGACCGGGATCAGGCCCAGCAGGTTGCCGGAGATGCTCTCGGTGTACATCACCGTCTCACCGTCGCGGATGGTGGACGTCGAGCCCTCGGCCGCCTGCACGTGGTACGTCTTGCCGGACTGCTTGTCCTTCACCGTCTGGTGCAGGTCGCCGATGTCGGTGCCGTCCGATATGACGTACTTCAGTACTTCCTTGACCGAGCCATTGGCGGTCTTCACCTTGACGATGCCCTGGTAGTCGGCGCCCTTCAGCAGCAGCGAACTGGCGTCCAGGAACCAGGGGTCGTCGGGCAGCGGCACCGTGTTGTCGACGCCGCCCTCCTCGTCGGTGGCGACCGGGCAGTCGTCCACGTCCGTGGTGGCGCTCGCCGAGGGGCTCGGGGTCGGGGAGGCGGCGGCCTCCTCGGCGGCCTCGCTCGCGTCCTCGGCCGCCTCGGACGCCGTACCGGTGGCGTCCTCGACGGTGTCCCCGACCGTGTCGGTGACCTTGTCGGTGGTCTCCTCGAGGGGGTCGGACGTGTCCTTGCCGGAGTCCTCGGTGCTCCCCGAACTCCCCGACGACGGGGCCTCGCTCGCACTCGGGCTCGCCGAGGCGGACGGGGACGGCGTCGGGCTCGCGGTCTCCTGGCTGGCGCCGGTGATGGTGTCGACGACGCCCGTGACCGCGTCGCCGATGGTCTCCAGCACGCCCTTGTCGCTCTCGGACGGCGACGGTTCGGCGGTGGCGCCACCGGCCGGCTCGGACTCCCTGCTCTCCGAGGTGGAAGGCGACGGCGTGGGCTCGGCCTCGTCGTCGGCACCTGAATCCGACGAAGAGTCGCTGCCCGAGGAGTCCGAACTCCCGGAAGGGGGCGATGCGTCCGACGACGCCGACGGACTCGGCTCCGCCTCGTCCGCGGACGCGCTCTCGCTCGCCGACGCGGAGGGCGACGGCGTGGCCGACTCGGAGGAGCCGTTCTCGGCCTCCTCCAGGGCGGCGACGCAGTCCTTGTACTCGTCGGCCGTCAGGCTCCGGGAGGCCGGCTGGTCCTCGGCGAGGGCGAGCTTCGGTGTGAACCCCATCCCCATGAGGACCGCCGTGGGCATCGCCGCGAGGGCTATCGCCTTGCCGGCCGGCATGTGGAACCTGGTGAACAGCGGCTTCTTGGGTGCCGCGTGGCGCGGCCCGGTTCTCCCACGGGACTCGTCCACTTCAGTCCCGTGGGTCACCTCGTCAGCCGGCACTGTGCCTCCCGTTCGCCTCGTTGCCGGGGCTCGTTCCTGACAGATCGTTGGACTCGCCCACCTCGCCCGCGGCTGCGGTGCCCGGCGCGACCGCGCCCTCGGGGGCGACGCCCGTTCCCTTGGTGTCCGCCTGCGCCTGCGCCTGCTCCGGCGCGGGCGGCGCGTCCTCGGCCCACGACACGGCCATCGCGCCGCCGACGAGGGCCAGCAGGAAGCCGACGAGGAAACCGCCGAGGTTGGACACCGGGATGGACACCAGCGCCAGCAGGATCGCCGCGACGCCCGCGAAGGTGCGGACGTGCTTCTGGAACCAGAGGCTGAAGCCCAGGACGACGAGCAGCACGCCGATGATCAGGGATCCGGCACCCGCGGTGGTGGCCATCGCCAGCGTCAGGTGGCCGATCTGGAGGTTTGCGTACGGGAAGTAGGCGATGGGGAGTCCGCCGAGCATGACGAACAGGCCGGCCCAGAAAGGCCTTGTGCCCCGCCAGGCGCGGAAGTTCCGCCGAAAGACCCGGAGGTAGTGCTCGTCGTGACCGGGCGCGGCAGGAGTCTCGGCGCTCATGGAAAACAGCTCCCTGGAACGGCGTTGCTGTGGTGGAGAGATGTACTGCGTGCAGATGCTGTGCAGTTCGGGCGGAGAGTGGACAGGCGGGGGCGCCATCGGCTCCCCCGCCCGTCAGAGAGTGCTTAGTAGCACTCCTTGACACCCGTCGACAGCGACATCTTCAGGCCGCTGAGCTTGAAGGTTCCGGCGGTGGTCGCCCACGCCGTCTGCTTCACGTCCTTCAGCGTGACCGAGTCGGCCTGCTGGGCGAACCCGTAGGGGTTGGACTGCTCGCCGCCGCCCTTCATGCCCGGACCCTTGCTGGCGTCCTTGGCGGCCACACCGATGTCGATGCCCCGGAACGTCGCGTCGGCCTCGAGCTGGGCGACGTCGATGTACAGGTTCTCGGCCTTGACCGGAGTGGCGCCGTCGCCGGCCCGCAGGATCAGGCTGACGTTCCCGAGCACCGGAATGTTCGGGGTGACGACCGACTGGCACAGGCTCTTGATGGTCGCCTGCTTGAACGCCGAGACGGCGACGGGGTGAACCGTCTTCTTGCCGTCGAGCGTGTAGCCCTCGTCAAGGGCGCCGTACTGCGAGAAGCCCGTACCGTCGAGCTGCTTGGTCGTGACCTTGAACGACTGGCCGGAAACGCTGAACGACGCGGCCAGAGCGCCCTGAGCGAGCGCGACACCTATGCATGCCGTGGCGGCAACGCTGGGCACCATGACCACAGCGAACCGCTTCCATCTGGTCCCACCACGCACCTGGGACTCCATATTTCCTCCTTCTCGGACGTACATCTCCTGGCACCCGGCTCGCCCTCGGACGACGGCTCAGCGGGGCAGGGATGGGAGAAGTGCTACGTCCTCGGGAAGGAGAGCGCCTGCGCTCGGCGGCGCGAACCGCGCCCGAATCACCGGCGATCACCCCCGAGCGACAACCACTGGTCGCGCCTGACACGCATCACGCACAACCTTGCTGGACAGGCTTCGCCGGTGGGCGAAGACCCCCCTGTCCAAGAGCCGGCGCCACTGCCGTCGGCTCTGCTCGGTGGGGACCCAGGAAATCCCGTGACCCGACCGGCTGTCGGGGTGCGGGAATGGACCGAGCGTCGCCGATCGTGGTGCATTCTCGCCGCCCGCACAAGGGGGTTCGTTACTCACTAGTAACGGCCGGATAACCGAACAACGACCCCTCGGTCTCGCTCAGCGACGCTGGGTGGCAACTTGGGGTAGGACAAAACTATTGACCATTGGACAGAATCTGACAGATCAACGCCCGCGACTTACTCGCAGTAACAGCGGCCGCGATTACCAAGATTTGGTAAAGCGCGGCCGCAGTGACCCTCCGTCGGCAGTTCCGTCACTCGGGCACCAGCCGCCTCATGGCGCCGGGAGGCCCGCGGAACAGGTCCTCCGCCCCGCTCAGAACAGGGCGCGGGCAAGCGCCCGGCGCGCCGCGGTCACCCGCGGATCGTCGGCGCCGACCACCTCGAACAGCTCAAGCAGCCGCAGCCGTACGGCATCCCGGTCCTCGCCCGCCGTACGCCGCACGGTGTCGATGAGCCGCCCGAACGCGTCCTCGACATGACCGCCCACCAGATCCAGGTCGGCGGCGACGATCTGCGCCTGCGCGTCGGCCGGCTTCTCGGCCGCCTCCTTGCGCACCCGCTGCGGGTCCAGGCCCTGCACCCGCTGGAGCAACTCCGCCTGCGCCAGGCCGAGTTTGGCCTCCGGGTTGCCGGGGTCGTCGGCGAGCACGTTCCTGTACGCCTGGACGGCCCCGCCCAGGTCGCCCGCGTCCAGCGCCTGCGCCGCCGCGTTCAGCAGGGCGTCGTACGGCCCGGCCGGCGCCTGCGCCGGGGCTGCCTGGCCGCCCGGCTCGGCCTCCGGGTCGACGGTCAGGCCGGTCAGCCCGAAGCGCTCCTCGGCGACCGTCACCAACTGGTCGAGGGTCTGCCGGATCTGCGCCTCACCGGCCGCTCCCTGGAAGAGCGGCAGCGCCTGGCCCGCGACAACGGCGAAGACCGCCGGGATCCCCTGGATCCCGAACTGCTGCATCAGCATCTGGTTGGCGTCGACGTCGATCTTGGCGAGGACGAAGCGGCCGTTGTACTCGACGGCGAGCCGCTCCAGGACGGGGCTGAGCTGCTTGCAGGGCTGGCACCACTCGGCCCAGAAGTCGATGACGACCGGGACCTCGGCGGAGCGCTGCAGGACGTCTTGCTCGAATCCGGCCTCGTCGACGTCGATGACGAGATCGGCCGGGGAGACGGCCCCGCCCCCGCCCTTCCGGGCCGCTTCGGCGCGCGCCTGCTCCGCCTTCGCCTTGGCCTCTTGGGCCGCCTTCACCGCGGCGAGGTCGACGACGCCGCTCATGGACATGTTCCGTGGCTGCATGCGTCTATCCTCCCCTGTTCCCGCGCGTGTGTGAAAAACGCTGTGAAAGCCGGACCCGGAAAGGGGCCGACTGCGTGGTCTGCGGCGCCGGGTCCCCACCCCACGCCCTGTGGTCGTCGCCCGCGTACGCCGCCCACGAGCTTTCGCTACGAGTCGTAGCGTAATGCCATACAGGGCTCGCGCGGCACCGCCGTCCGGTGATCTCCCTCACTGCCCTGCAGAACCGGCCGGTTAGGGTCGGGGGATGCAGAGCCGCACCCCCGCCAGCCGCACCGGACGCCCGCGCAGCGTCGCCGCCGACGCCGCGATTCTGGCCGCGACCCGGGCGGCTCTGGTCGAACTGGGCTGCTCCAAGCTCACCTTGGGAGACGTGGCGACGCGGGCCGGGGTTGCGAAGACGACGCTGTACCGCCGCTGGGCGGGCAAGAACGAACTGGTCGTCGACGCGGTGGCGGAACTCTTCGACGAACTGCGCCTGCCCGACCGCGGCTCACTGGCCGCCGACATCGAGGGCGTCGTCCTGCAGTTCGCCGCGATCCTGGCCCGCCCGGAGGCCAAGAGCGGCCTGATGGCGGTGGTCGCGGAGTCGACGCGCGACGAGGCGCTGCGCGAGCGCATCCGCACATCGATCGTCGACCGCCAGAAACGCCTGGTCCTGGAGGGCCGGGCCCGCGCCCAGGCACGCGGCGAACTCCCCCCGGAGACGGACCCGGCGGAATCGGCCCGCACGGTGGACCTGATCTTCGACGTGGTCGCGGGCGCGGTGGTCCACCGAACCCTGGTGAGCGCGGAACCGGCGGACGAGGAATGGGTACGAAGCTTCACCCGGGTACTGCTGCTGGGGCTGACGCCGCAGCCGTAGCCGTACGTAGCTGCGGGCAGTCGTGCCTCCCCCGGTGCCTTAAGGGCCTGGGGGGGGACCCCCAGGCCGGCACGGGTGGGCGCAGCGGCACCCCGTCGCGGCGGGCTGCGCGACCTGCCCGACGCCCGCACAGACGCCGGGAACCTCAGAAACCTGCCGGCTCGGTGTACACCCCCACTCATCCCGCAGCACCCCACAGATCTCCCCCAACGTCGCCTCCGCCCGCACCGCGTCCAGCATCGGCTCGATCATGTTGCCCCCACCCCGCGCAGCCGCAACCATCGCGTCCAGCGCACCACGCACAGCCCCGTCATCCCGTCCCGTACGCCGAGCGGAAAGCACCCGCACCTGCTCCCGCTCCACCTCATGACTCACCCGCAGAATCTCCAGATCCCCGGTGACGGACCCGGTGTGGACGTTCACGCCCACCACCTTCTTGTCCCCCTTCTCCAGAGCCTGCTGGTACCGGAACGCGGACTCCGCGATCTCGCCGGTGAACCACCCGTCCTCGATCCCCCGCAGAATCCCGGACGTGATCGGCCCGATCGGGTGCTGCCCATCGGGATGCGCCCGCAGCCCCCGCTCCTTTATCTGCTCGAAGATCTTCTCGGCGTCGGCCTCGATCCGGTCGGTCAGCTGCTCGACGTACCACGAACCGCCCAGCGGATCGGCCACGTTGGCGACGCCGGTCTCCTCCATGAGCACCTGCTGGGTACGCAGCGCGATCTCCGCCGCCTGCTCACTCGGCAGCGCAAGCGTCTCGTCGAGCGCGTTGGTGTGCAGCGAGTTCGTGCCGCCGAGCACCGCCGCCAGCGCCTCCACGGCCGTACGCACGACGTTGTTGTACGGCTGCTGGGCGGTCAGCGAGACACCGGCCGTCTGCGTGTGGAAGCGCAGCCACTGCGCCTTCTCGCTCTTCGCCCCGTACACGTCCCGCATCCAGCGCGCCCAGATCCTGCGCGCCGCCCGGAACTTGGCGATCTCCTCGAAGAAGTCGACGTGCGCGTCGAAGAAGAAGCTCAGCCCCGGCGCGAAGACGTCCACGTCCAGCCCGCGCGACAGCCCCAGCTCCACGTACCCGAAGCCGTCCGCCAGCGTGTACGCCAGCTCCTGCGCGGCCGTCGATCCGGCCTCGCGGATGTGGTAGCCGGAGACGGACAGCGGCTTGTAGGCGGGGATGCGCTCGGCGCAGTACTCCATCAGGTCGCCGATGAGACGCAGATGCGGCTCGGGCTGGAAGAGCCACTCCTTCTGCGCGATGTACTCCTTGAAGATGTCCGTCTGGAGCGTGCCGTTGAGGACGGACGGGTCGACGCCCTGGCGTTCGGCGGCGACCAGGTACATGCAGAAGACGGGGACCGCCGGCCCGCTGATCGTCATCGAGGTGGTGACGTCGCCGAGCGGAATGTCCTTGAACAGCACGTCCATGTCGGACGCCGAGTCGATCGCCACCCCGCAGTGGCCGACCTCGCCGAGCGAGCGCGGGTCATCGGAGTCACGGCCCATGAGGGTCGGCATGTCGAAGGCGACCGAGAGCCCGCCTCCGCCGTTGCCGAGGATCATCTTGTAGCGCTCGTTGGTCTGCTCGGCGTTGCCGAACCCGGCGAACTGCCGGATGGTCCACGTACGCCCCCGGTAGCCGGTCGGATAGAGGCCGCGCGTGAAGGGGTACTCCCCCGGCCAGCCGATCCGCTCGAAGCCTTCATAGGTGTCCCCGGGCCGGGGACCGTACACCGGCTCCACGGGGTCCCCCGAGAGCGTGGTGAAGTCGGCCTCGCGCTTGCGCGCGGCGTCGTACCGGGCCTGCCAGCGTCGGCGGCCCTCCTCGATGGCGTCAGCGTCCATGCCTCCAATTTACTTGGACGTCCTAGTAAGTGTCGACAGCTGAAGGTGAATTTAGTAGGACGTCCTAGCAATCACAGGAAGCCGACCGCCGCACGCACACGCGTACGGCGGGGTGCTTATGCCTTCACGGCCTCCGGCGCGTCCTCGGCGACCTTGACCTCCAGCTCGCGCGAGATCTTCCGCTCGACGAAGAAGGCGGCCGTCGGGACCGTGCCCGCCAGCAGTACCCACACCTGCTTGGCGACCGGCCACTTCGCCTTGGCGCCCAGGTCGAAGGCGAACACCAGGTAGACGACGTAGAGCCAGCCGTGCGCGATGGAGACGACACGGGTGGCGTCCGCGGCACCGTCGATGTCCAGCACGTACTTGCCGATCATGCAGAGGCACAGCAGAACCAGGAGCACACCGGTGACGTAGGCCATGACGCGGTAGCGGGTCAGCACGCTCTTTTTCATGCGGCCGAGCGTATCCGCCCGTTCCGGGCGATCTTTCCCCGGGTCAATGCTCTTCGAAGTCGTGCGCGGCGATCCGTAGCGGGCGCAGCATCGCGAAGATCTCGTTGCACTCCTCGGCGTCGTACACGCCGAGTCCGAAGTCCATCGCCATCAGATCGCGGGTGGCCGCCTCGACGATCTCGCGGCCCTTGTCCGTGATGACGGCGAGCGTGCCGCGGCCGTCGTTGGGGTTGGGGCGCCTGTCCACCAGGCCGGACTTCACCAGGCGGTCCACGGTGTTCGTCACGGACGTCGGGTGCACCATGAGGCGCTCGCCGATCTTCGACATCGGCAGCTCGCCGGCCTTGGAGAAGTTGAGCAGCACCAGCGCCTCGTAGCGCGCGAAGGTCAGCCCGTACGGCTTGACGACCGCGTCGACCTCGGCGAGCAGGATCTGGTGCGCACGCATGATCGAGGTGATCGCGGCCATGGACGGCACGTTGCCCCAGCGCTGCTTCCAGAGCTCGTCGGCGCGGGCGATGGGATCGAAGGGAAGGCTGAGCGGCTTCGGCACGTCACCAGACCTTACCCGCCGGTCATATCACGGTCAGCCCTGTCTCGCCCTTCGGTCGGGTTCCGGGAGGTGCGGGAGGGGTGCGGGTGTGGTGCGGATGCCCGCAAGCCTCTCCTGCCGGCCGCAGCACCCCGCTTGCCGTAGCCGCCGGCCCCGCCCAGCCGTCGGGTACACCCTCTGTGGGGTGTGCCTGGCCCCTTGCCCGGTACCTGCCTCGCCTTCACCATGAACGCACCCCCGCCCCCCCCAAGAGACCGGAGGTCACCACGGATGCGCCCTGAGGACCTGACCGGGCCGGAACTGCGGCTGTGGGAGGCGTTCGCCACGGGCGACGAGGTCGACCTGCGTCCGGACAACGCAGCCGACGGCGGATCCGTGGCCGATGGGGCCGGCTGGGGGCCCGAGCGCACCGTACGCGCCTCGGTCATTCGCTCACTGGTCCTGGGCGGTGCCGAGGGTGTCCGTGGTGAGACTGCCACGCTGCACCTCACCGGCGCCCGGATATCGGGGCGGCTGCGGCTGCTCTTCGCCGAAGCACGCTGCGTACTGTGGCTGGAGGGGTGCTGGTTCGACGAGGCTCCCCAGCTGTACGGGGCCAGGCTCCGGGTGACCAGCTTCATGGACTCGTACCTGCCGGGACTCGGGGCGCACACCTCGACCGTGGACGGGCACCTCGATCTGATGAACAGCCGCATTCGGGGCAAGGTCGGCCTGCACGATGCCCGTATCGGCGGCAGCCTGCTCCTCCAGGGCGCGCACCTGTCCAACCCCGGCGGGCTGGCCTTGGACGGTGCGCGCCTGGAGGTCGCCAGCGGCATCGTCGGTACGGAGGGATTCCGCGCCGAGGGGGAGCTGCGGCTGCATGAGGCGCGCTTTCTGAGTGAGGGCCTGCACCTGGAGGGTGCCACTCTGCACCATCCGGAGGGCGAAGCCCTGTCCGCCGCCGGCATTCAGGTCGCGTCCGGCATCGACTGCTCCGGCGGCTTCCGTGCCGAAGGTGCCGTGATACTGACGGGCGCTGTCGTCGGCGGGCGGGTCAGCTTCGAGGGGGCCACGCTCGCACGCCCCGGTGGCCATGCCCTGGCGTGCCATCACCTTCAGGCTTCCGAACTGACTCTGCGGCCCGCGAGGGTGGAAGGGGGCATCGACCTTCGCCACGCCGCCATCGGCATATTCCGGCTGGACGGCGGTCGGCACCACGGACCGCCGCTCCAACTCGACGGGCTGGTCTACCGGTCGCTGGAACCTCATCTTCCGGTACGCGAGCGTCTGGCTGAGCTGAGCCGGGATCCAGACGGATACCGACCCCAGCCGTACCAGCAGCTGGCTGCCGTCTACCAAGCCGTAGGCCACGATCATGATGCCCGTACGGTGCTCTTGGCCCGCCAGCGACACCGCCGTACGACACTTCCGTGGCACGCCCGCCTCTGGGGGTACGTACAGGACGCCACTGTGGGGTACGGCTATGTGCCGGCGCGTGCCGCGGTGTGGCTCATGGCACTGCTCGCCGCGGGTGGCACCATCTTCGCCGGCCACAGGCCCACCCCGCAGGGCGATGCCCCCCATCCGGACTTCAACCCTGTGGTCTACAGCCTGGATCTGCTCCTTCCGGTCGTCGACTTCGGACAGGAGCGCGCCTTCCAGCCCACGGCACCAACCCAGTGGATCGCCTGGGTCCTGATCGGTGCAGGCTGGCTGCTGGCCACGGCACTCGCGGCAGGCATCACCAGGGTCCTCTCCCGCCAGTGAGTCCCACCGAGCAGCGAAACGGTCAGCGGCGCCCCGTCCGGCGCAGGTGGTGGCGGACCGCGCGCTGGGCGACCGGCCCCAGGTCGTCCAGCGCGGCGACCAGCGCCGCCAGTTGCTCCAGCGCGTCCAGCGCCGCATGGGCCCCCTCCTCGTCCACCCCCTCGTACAGCTCGATCCCCACGAAGGACGCCGCCACCGCCCGCGCCAGCCCCCGCGGATCCGTGAACTCCCCGAAGGGCGTCGCCGCAAGGACCCGGACGAGCGTCTTCTCGATCTCGGCGATCCACAGGTCGAGCCCCGCCGCTGTGGCCGAGCCGAGGCCGGCGTTGGTCTGGGCGCCGGCGAGGAGCTGGCCGAGGAGGGCGACATGCCCACCGGCGCGTTCCTGGTCGTGGATCTCCCGGCCGACGGCCAGGAGTTCGGAGAGGGACGTGACGGAGGAGAGGCGAAGCCGGAAGCGTGCGACCGCCTGCTCCGCTCCGTAACGGCAGGCCGCTGCCAGGAGTTCGTCCACCGAGCCGAAGTGGTAGAAGACCAGTGCCTGATTGACCCCGGCGGTCGCCGCGATCGTCCGGGCGGACGTCTTGGCAATGCCCTGCGCCGTGAGCGTGCGGAGTGCTCCTTCGAGGAGCTTGGTCTTCGTCTCCAGGGATTTCGCCGTCTCGGGGCTCATGCGCGCGATTCCTCCCGGACGGGGCGCAGGCCAGGGCGTACGCCGCAGGTGCGGATGTCCGGGTACGTCGCCGTGAAGGTGCCCTCGTAGCCGAAGAGCGGGCCGAAGTACTTGTTCACGACCCGGACCTGGACGCGGAAGCGGTCGGTTGTGTCGTCGTAGGACTCGCGCACCTCGGCCGTGGCGCCGATGAGTTCGGGGACCCGGACGTCCACCACGCCCTCCCGGAAGCGGTGTTCGCCGGAGCGGATGAGCAGGGAGCCGTCGGGTTCGGCGTGGAAGTGGAGGTCGCTGGCGAGGTGCTGGTGGGTGCCGAGGTAGTCGAGGATGCGGTCGCCCTCGGGGCTCAGCACCATCTGGGCGTCGAAGCGGCGGGCCCGGCCGGGCAGGTCGAAGGTGCGCACGAAGGTCACCGTCTCACGGCCGAAGGAGTCGGTGTACGGCACGTTCTCGATGGTGAAGGGGATGTTACGGCCGGTTCTCGGGACGAGGATGTTGCGGGTGGCGCCGAGGGCCAGGAAGGGTTTCACGAAGGCGCCGCCGTGCCAGATGCGGTGCATCACGCCCCGGCCCGTGCACGCCTCGCCGCTCGTCAGCCCGACGGAGAAACGGCGCTGCAACCGGGGGTGGAGACGGTCGAAGTCGGCGCCCATCACGGTGCGGAAGATCGAGGTCATCGCGGGTTCTCCAGGGTGCCGAGGAGGCTGGGGGCGCGTACGCGCGTGGGCGGTGTGCGCAGACAGCGGCGGGCGGCGGGGGTGCAGGGGGGGGACGCGAACAGGGCCAGGGAGACCGTGACGAGGAGGATCAGCGGCCAGAGGTAGGCCATCGCCGGGGCCAGGGTGCCGAAGAGGCGGAGGAAGGACTCCAGGCCGAGGCCCGTGCAGGAGACGGTGACGACGAGGGCGCGGACGGCGAGTTCCGTGAGCCAGCTGAGGAGCGCGCGCTCCGGGGTGATCCCGCGCTCCAGCCACAGGCGGAGGCGGTCGAAGGACCATGCCGTCGCCCAGCCCATCAGGGGGCGGAAGAGGAGTCGGTCGGCGAGCGCGCCGAAGGCGCCCCAGCGGGGGCGGTAGTCGTAGCCGGTGAGGAAGCGGACGGCGTCGCCGTCGGGGACGTAGCGCCAGTAGCCGCTGCCTTCGGCGAGCAGGGAGAGGGGGCGGGGCGCGGCGAAGCGCAGGGCGGATGTGCGGGTGCCGTCCGGGCGCTCCTTCTCGCCGGCAAAGACGCCGGTGCCGGCGATCTTCAGGAAGGGCAGCACGCGTGTGGCGTAACGGAAGCGCTGCGGCTCGCCCTCCGCGCGCGGGAGGTAGTCGATCTCGGTGAAGCGGAGGTCCCAGCGCTGATGCCGGGACGGGTCCTGCGTGCGCGCCCACAGTTCGTCAAGGTCGGTTCGGATGCGTGCCTCTATGTAGAGCCCCATGGCTCATCCCCCAGTTCAGCAGCAGGTTTGAGCGACTGCTCAAACCATCCGGGCCTGACCGTACACTGGTTTGAGCGATCGCTCAAACATCGGATGCAAGAAAACCCCGGCCCATAGGGGCCGGGGTTTGTCCCGCGGTGCAGGTGGTGGCTACATTCCGGGCGTCGGCTGTTCGGCGAGGTGGCGTTCCACCGTCTCCACCTTCGACGTGAGGCCGTCCGTCACTCCGGGCCGGATGTCCGCCTTGAGCACCAGGGACACCCGCGGCGCCCGCTCCTCCACGGCGGCGACAGCACGCCTGACGACGTCCATCACTTCGTCCCACTCCCCCTCGACCGACGTGAACATCGCGTCGGTACGGTTCGGCAGCCCCGACTCACGGACCACACGGACGGCCTCGGCGACATACTCCCCGACGTCCTCGCCGACACCCAGCGGCGTCACGGAGAAGGCGACGATCACGCTTTCACGGCCCCTTCCTTGCGGGCGCGGGACGCGATCACGGCGTTCTCGGCCTCACGCTTGAGCATGCGCTCGGCGAAGAAGCCGCCGGTGGGCAGCACGGAGAGGACGAAGTAGAGCGCAGCCCGGCCGAAGGGCCACTTCGCGCGGTTCCAGGCGTCCGCCCAGAACATCACGTACAGGATGAAGAGGAAGCCGTGGACCGCGCCCATCAAGGGCACCGCGTTGAAGTCCGTGGTCCGCTTCAGCACCGAGCAGACGAGCAGGATGAGGAAGGACACGGCCTCCGGAGCCGAGACCAGACGGAGGCGGCGGAGGGCGGTGGCGGTCTTGAGATCCACGGGTCACCTTCGGTGGGAGATTCGCTGACGATGCGGTCGCTTTGTGAACGGACGCACAAACGCTCGGCCATTGTGGCAAACGCCGGCCGGACGCCGGATCGGGGGGCCGCCCCCTAAGGGACCCTCGGAGTCATCTCCCTCCACAGGCCCTGTCGACGAGCCCCCTCGCCGGTTACCGTCGCAAGCGTGGCGATGTTCCGACTTCAAGGCAGCAAGGTGCTCGCCGTCGACATGACCGGGGACGCCGTGAGGGCGAAGAACGGCTCGATGGTCGCGTACGACGGGCAGATGGCCTTCAAGAAGATGAGTGGCGGCGGTGAGGGCATCCGGGGGATGGTGACCCGGCGGATCACCGGAGAACAGATGACCATGATGGAGGTGAAGGGGCACGGGACCTGCTGGTTCGCCGACCGCGCCTCCGAGATCAACCTCGTCGGCCTGCGGGGGGAGAAGCTGTACGTGGAGTCGAGCAATCTGCTGGCGACCGAGGCCGGCTTGCGCACGGGCACGTCGTTCACGGGGCTGCGGGGCGCCTCGCAGGGCAACGGGCTGTTCACGACCACCGTCGAGGGGCACGGGCAGGCAGCGATCATGTCGGACGGGCCGGCCGTGGTGCTGCGCGTCAGTGCGCAGTATCCGCTGACCGTCGACCCGGGGGCGTATGTCGCGCACCAGGGGAACCTGCGGCAGTCCTTCCAGTCCGGTGTGACGTTCCGCACGTTCATGGGGGAAGGCGGCGGCGAGGCCTTCCAGATCCGGTTCGAGGGGGACGGGCTCGTCTACGTCCAGCCGAGCGAGCGGAACACGATCGCGGGGGACGTGTGACATGGCCTTCCGTGAGATCAACTCCAGGATGGTCGAGGCGACCGTCACGCCGGGGCAGCGGCTGTTCAGTCAGCGCGGTGCCATGCTCGCCTACCAGGGCGAGGTGACCTTCACGCCCAACATGAGCGGCGGCCAGGGCGGGATCATGTCGATGATCGGGCGCCGGGTCGCCGACGAGGACACCCCCCTCATGACCGTCGAAGGCAGCGGCACCGTGCTCTTCGGGCACGGCGGCCACCACGTCCAGGTGATCAACCTCGCCGGCGACACCCTCTACGTCGAGGCGGACCGGCTCCTCGCCTTCGAGGGCACCCTCCAGCAGGGCACCATGTTCATGGGCTCGCAGGGCGGCGTCATGGGCATGGTCCGGGGGCAGGTCACCGGGCAGGGGCTGTTCACCACCACCCTCAAGGGGCACGGGTCCGTCGCCGTCATGGCCCATGGCGGCGTGTTCGAGGTCCCGATCACCCCGCAGCGTCCCGTGCACGTCGACCCCCAGGCCTACGTCGCCCACCACGGCGACGTGCGCAACAAACTGTCGACCGCGCTGGGCTGGCGGGACATGGTGGGCCGTGGCTCCGGCGAGGCGTTCCAGCTGGAGCTGAGCGGCAGCGGTGCGGTGTACGTCCAGGCGTCGGAGGAGAAGCTTTGACCACCCAACCCGGAACCGGTCCCGTCGCCCACGATCCGGCGACCCTGCCCGCCGACGACAACGTCAACGCGTACACCTTCTGCGTGGAGCTCAAGGGGACCCAGTGGTTCCTGCAGAAGGGGAAGATGATCGCCTACTACGGCTCGATCGACTTCAACGGCATCGGGCACGGCCGACTCGACCGGCTTGTCCGTACGTCCTTTCATTCGCCTCTGCACGCGAGCGACTGGGTGGTGGCGGAGGGCTCGGGCAAGATGCTCCTCGCCGACCGGGCCTTCGACGTGAATTCGTATGACCTGGAGAACGGCAATCTGACCATTCGCTCGGGCAACCTGCTCGCTTTTCAGCCAACTCTCGCACTCAAGCAGTCGATCGTGCCGGGCTTTCTGACACTCATCGGAACCGGAAAGTTCGTGGCCGCATCTAACGGTCCGGTGGTGTTCATGGATCCGCCGATCCGGGTGGATCCGCAGGCGCTCGTCGGCTGGGCCGACTGTCCGTCTCCGTGCCACCACTACGACCATGGCTACATGACGGGCGCAATGGGCGGTCTACGTGCACTGACAGGCCTCGGCGGGGCCTCCGGGGAGGAGCATCAGTTCGAGTTCGTGGGAGCTGGCACCGTGCTGCTCCAGTCGTCCGAGGCGCTGATGGCGGAGCAGGCCACGGGGGCGACTCCGCAGCAGGCCGGGGTACCCGGTGGGGGCGGGGTGACCGGAGGGCACGGATCGCAAGGCGGCGCACCGCGTTTTCCCGGACAGCTCGGAGACCTCCAGCGTCGCTTCGGGCTGTGAGCGGTAGTCTGCGGAGTGTGACGTCGAACGCGTGCGCACCGTCACGCCACCCTCATTAGTTCGCCTTTCAACTTTCTTAGGTAGACTTCATTCATGGAGACCGAAACGGCCACGCGCTGGCTGACCGATGCGGAGCAGTGTGCCTGGCGCACCCACCTGGAGGTCAACAGGCTGTTGACGTACCAGCTCGAAAAGGACCTGCAGCCGTTCGGCCTGACGATGAACGACTACGAGATCCTGGTGAATCTCTCCGAGTCGGAGGACTTCCGGATGCGGATGAGCGACCTCGCCTCCGCCACCCTCCAGTCCAAGAGTCGTCTCTCGCACCAGATCACCCGCATGGAGAACGCCAATCTGGTGCGCCGGGAGAACTGCGAGTCCGACCGGCGCGGACTGTACGCGGTCCTCACCGAGCACGGCAGGGAGACGATGCAGAAGGTCGCGCCCCACCATGTGGCGTCCGTGCGCAGGCACTTCATCGACCTGCTGTCACCCGAGGCACTGACGGAGCTCGACAAGGCCCTCAAACCCATCGCGGAACACCTGCGCGGGCACCGCGGCCGCCCCTGACCAGGAGGCGTCACCGGGCGAGCGGCAGGCGGAGTTCGAACTGGGCTCCGCCTGCCGGTGCGTCCTGGACGGTGAGCGTGCCGCCGTGGCGGGTGGCGACATCGCGGGCGATGGCCAGGCCCAGCCCCGCGCCGCCCTCGTCCCGGCTGCGGGCCGCGTCCAGCCGTACGAACCGCTCGAAGATCCGCTCCCGGTCCGCCGCGGGCACCCCGTCGCCGTCGTCGGCCACCTGCAGCACGGCCCGGTCCCCCTCCCGGCGTACGACCACGGTGACCGCAGAGCGGGCGTGCCGCTGGGCGTTGTCCAGCAGATTGGCCAACACGCGCCCCAGTTGACCGCGGGATCCGGCCACTTCGAGGGACTCGGCCCGAACCGTCACGTTCTTCCGGCCCGCGGCCTCCTCCCGGGCCAGCGCGGCGAGGTCCGCCCGGGCGTCGCCGATGGGCCGCTCCCCGGCGTCCAGCCGGGCGA
Source organism: Streptomyces sp. F001 (assembly GCF_004187715.1). GTDB lineage: Bacteria > Actinomycetota > Actinomycetes > Streptomycetales > Streptomycetaceae > Streptomyces > Streptomyces flavusporus. The sequence goes on from NZ_QZWF01000007.1 coordinate 152,783, forward strand.
GCAGCAGCAGATCGGCGGCGAGCCGCTGGAGCCGTACGGTGTCCGCCACGGCCCCGTCGAGATCCAGCAACTCCGGATGCGCGGCGGCCACTTCGAGCTGGGTGCGCAGGGACGCGATGGGGCTGCGCAGCTCGTGCGAGGCGTCGGCGACAAACCGCCGCTGGCGTTCCACCGAGGCCTCCAGCGCCGCCAGCGTCTCGTTGGTGGTGCCGGCGAGCCGGGCGACCTCGTCGTGGGTGTCCGGTTCGGGCACCCGCCGGGACAGGTCCTCGGAGGCGGTGATTTCGGCCATCTCGCGCCGGATGCCCTCGACCGGTCGGAGCGCGCGCCGGGTGACCAGCCAGGTCACGCCCGCCACGACGCCCAGCAGCAGCGGGAACCCGATCAGCATGACGGTCTGCGCGGTGCTCACCGCGCTCTGCTCGGCGGCCAGCGGCCCGCCCGCGTACACGGTGAACGTGCCCCGGTCGGGCACCTCGACCGGCACGGCGGCGAAGCGGTAGTCCGCCGCGGTGCCGTCGACCGTCGCCGAGCCGTCGGTGAAGCTCGCGTCCTCGCCGATCTCGCCCGGACGGAGGGTGGTGCTCCCCGTCGAGCCGTCGTCGTCATCGTCGTCGTCATCCTCGTCGTCGCCGGGGGCGCTGGTCGTCGGGGCCGTCGGCTGGGGCTGCGGGCGCACCGCCGCGGTTCCCGTGCCGCTGATCCGCTCCAGGCCCTCGGTGGCCGCGACCAGCGTGCCGTCCTCGGCAACGACCTGGACCGGCCGGTCGTCGTCCAGCAACAGCTGGTCGGAGGTCCTGCCGCCCGCAAGGTCGGCGGCGACCTCGCGGGCCGTGCGCTCCGCCTCGGTCCCGGCCTGTTCGGTCAGGTTGGAGTACAGGGAGATCAGTACGGCGGCCCCCGCTGCGACCAGGGCTACGGCGACGACGAGCGTGGCGGCGAGGGTGGCCCGGGCCCGTACGGAACCGAACAGACGCCTCATCTCGGCGCCTCCAGACGGTATCCGGCGCCGCGGACCGTGCGGATGAGCCCGGCGCCCAGCTTGCGGCGCAGGGCGCTGACGTACACCTCGACGATGTTCGGATCGCCCTCGTACGCGAAGTCCCAGACGTGCTCAAGGATCTCGGCCTTGGACACCACCTCGCCGGCCCGCACCGCCAGGTGCTCCAGGACGGCGAACTCCTTGGCGGTCAGGGCGGTCTCCTCCCCGTCCAGGGCGACCCGGCGGGCGGCGGTGTCGACCCGGAGGGCACCGAGGTCGAGGACGGGCGAGGCGCCGTGCCGGCCGCGGCGGCGCAGCAGCGCCCTGATCCGGGCGACGAGGACGACGTACGAGAACGGTTTGGTCAGGTAGTCGTCGGCGCCGGTGTCCAGGCCCTCGGCCTCGTCGTACTCGCCGTCCTTGGCGGTGAGCATGAGGATGGGCACGTCGTTGCCGGCGGCGCGCAGGGCGGAGCAGACGCGGTAGCCGTTCATGCCGGGGAGCATGATGTCGAGCACGATCAGGTCGTACGGCGACTCGCTCGCCCGGTGCAGTCCCTCCCGGCCGTCGTGGACGACGTCCACCGCGTAGCCCTCCGCCGTCAGGCCCTTGGCCAGGGATATGGCGAGGCGTTTTTCGTCCTCCACGATCAGCAGGCGCATGCCCCAAGGGTCGCAAACCGAAGCTGAAGCGATCTTCAGGGAGCTTCAGGCGGGCTTCAGCTTCCGTGGCGCAGGTTGGTCCATGTCGGAAGAACGCAAGCCCAATTGGGGGAGAAACAGCCATGAAGCGCAACATTGTCATCGCGGCCGTGACCGCAGCCGCCGTGGTCGGTGGTGGGTCCGCACTGGCCTTTGCGGGCGGTGGTGGGGGCGGCGCCTCGGCCACACCGACGGCACCAGCCTCGGTCACGGTGAACGGCTCGAGCACCGGCGGGGTCGACGACGACCGGGGGGACGACGCGGCCAAGGGGGGCGGCAGGCTCACCGCCGTGCAGGCGATCGACGCCGCGTTGAAGGCGGCGCCGGGAACGGTTGTGTCCGTCGACCTCGACGACGATGACGACGGAGACGACCGCCGTGGCTGGGAGGTCGAGGTCCTTGGTCGGGGTACCACCTCGTACACCGTGAACGTGGATACGTCGACGGGCCGGATTCTCGGCACCCACACCGCCGACGACGATGCCGACGACCGCGGGACGGTCAGGGGCGCCGCCGTCACCGCCGAGGAAGCCGCCGAGGCGGCGTCTGCCAAGGGGGTCGTCACGTCGGTCGACCTGGACGACGACGGGGCGGTGAGCTGGGACGTGGAGGCCACCGACTCCTCGGGCATGGAGCGGGACTGGAACGTCGACCTGAAGAGCGGGGCGGTTACGGCGGATCGGGGGGAGGGGGACGACCGGGTGGAGGACGAGCGTTCCGGTCACGACCGGGTCCAGGGGGACGACGACCACGACGACGACGATTGACGGGCGTGGGTGGCGGGGGCTTGCGAGGTGTGTTCGCCCCGCCGCCCCTGCCCTTCCCGTCCCTGGGGGCTGCGCCCCCAGACCCCCGCTTCGGCCTGAACGGCCTCGTCCTCAAACTCCCCCAGAGGGGGCACCCCCAACAGGCTGGGGGCCATGACCGGCGTCGTCAGGTTGCGGTCGTCAGGCCGCGCACCAGTTCGTCCGCCGCTCGGTACGGGTCCAGTTCCCCGGCAACGATGCGCTCCGCCAGTGTGCTCAGGCGGCGGTCGCCGTGCAGGTCGCCGATGCGTTCGCGGAGGGCTGTGACGGCGATGGTCTCCACCTCGCGTGCGGCGCGGGCCAGGCGGCGTTCGGCCAGGACGCCTCGCTCCTCCATCCATGCGCGGTGCTTCTCCAGGGCCTCGACGACCTCGTCGATGCCCTCGGCGCGGGCGGCGACCGTCTTGACGATCGGGGGCCGCCAGTCGCCGGGGCCACGGGACTCACCGAGGCCGAGCATGTGGTTCAGTTCCCGGGCGGTGGCGTCCGCGCCGTCGCGGTCGGCCTTGTTGACGACGTACACGTCGCCGATCTCCAGGATTCCGGCCTTCGCCGCCTGGATGCCGTCGCCCATGCCGGGGGCCAGGAGGACGACGGAGGTGTCGGCCTGGGAGGCGATCTCGACCTCCGACTGGCCGACGCCGACCGTCTCGACCAGGATCACGTCGCAGCCCGCCGCGTCCAGGACGCGGATCGCCTGCGGCGCGGCCCAGGCGAGGCCGCCCAGGTGACCGCGGGTGGCCATCGAGCGGATGTAGACGCCGGGGTCGGAAGCGTGCTCCGACATACGGACGCGGTCGCCCAGCAGCGCGCCCCCGGAGAAGGGGGACGACGGGTCGACGGCCAGGACGCCGACCCGCTTGCCCTGCTTGCGGTAGGCGGTGACGAGGGCCGACGTGGAGGTCGACTTGCCGACTCCCGGCGAGCCCGTGAGACCGACGACGTATGCGTTGCCGGTCAGCGGGGCCAGTGCCGCCATGACCTCCCTGAGCTGCGGGGACGCCCCCTCCACCAGGGAGATCAGCCGGGCCACGGCCCGCGGCCGGCCTTCCCTGGCCTGGGCCACCAGTGTGGAGACGTCCTGCATCACAGCTCCGTTCACGAGACAGTCGGCGACAAACCGCTCAGGCCTTCGGTACCCGCACGATCAGCGCGTCACCCTGACCGCCGCCACCGCACAGGGCGGCCGCGCCGACCCCGCCGCCGCGCCGCTTCAGCTCCAGCGCCAGGTGCAGGACGAGACGGGCACCGGACATCCCGATCGGGTGACCCAGGGCAATGGCGCCGCCGTTGACATTCACCTTTTCGGTGGATACCCCGAGGTCCTTCATCGACTGCACCGCCACGGCGGCGAAGGCCTCGTTGATCTCGATCAGGTCCAGGTCGGAGACCTCCAGGCCCTCCTTCTTCAGGGCGTGGAGGATGGCGTTGGAGGGCTGGGACTGGAGGCTGTTGTCCGGACCGGCCACGTTGCCGTGCGCGCCGATCTCCGCGATCCACTCCAGGCCGAGCTCCTGGGCCTTGGCCTTGCTCATGACGACGACCGCGGCCGCGCCGTCCGAGATCTGCGACGACGAACCCGCCGTGATCGTGCCGTCCTTCGAGAACGCCGGACGCAGCTTCGCCAGCGACTGAGCTGTCGTCTCCGCGCGGATGCCCTCGTCCTTGCTGAAGACGACGGGCTCGCCCTTGCGCTGCGGGATCTCCACCGGTGTGATCTCGGCCTCGAAGATGCCGTTCTTCTGGGCGGCGGCCGCGCGCTGATGGGACAGGGCGGCGATCTCGTCCTGCTCGGGGCGGGCGATGCCGAGGCGCGTGTTGTGCTTCTCGGTCGACTCGCCCATGGCGATGCCCTCGAAGGCGTCGGTCAGGCCGTCGTACGCCATGGCGTCGAGCATCTCCACCGCGCCGTACTTGAAGCCCTCGCGGGACTTCGGCAGCAGGTGGGGGGCGTTGGTCATGGACTCCTGACCGCCGGCGACGATCACGTCGAACTCGCCGGCGCGGATCAGCTGGTCGGCGAGCGCGATGGCGTCGAGGCCGGACAGACACACCTTGTTGACGGTGAGCGCCGGGACGTTCATCGGGATACCGGCCTTGACGGCGGCCTGGCGGGCCGGGATCTGCCCCGCCCCGGCCTGGAGCACCTGGCCCATGATCACGTACTGCACCTGGTCGCCACCGATCCCCGCACGGTCGAGGGCGGCCTTGATCGCGAAGCCGCCGAGGTCGGCTCCGGAGAAGGTCTTCAGCGAGCCGAGCAACCGCCCCATGGGCGTCCGCGCGCCCGCGACGATCACCGAGGTCGTGCTGTTCGTTCCAGTCATGAGCTGCGATCCCCTTACCGGCCTGCACGGGCCGAGGAGTGAACGAGGGTTTACTTCGAATGTACTGAGCGGTAGTCCACCCCGTCACCGGGCTGTCGGTGTGATCGCGCGCACGTTGCGTAACCACCTCCGGAGCGCTGCACTGATTTCATGCTGACGCGAATCGACCACATCGGGATTGCCTGCCACGACCTCGACGCGACCGTCGAGTTCTACCGGACCACCTACGGCTTCGAGGTGTTCCACACCGAGGTCAACGAGGAGCAGGGCGTGCGCGAGGCCATGCTCAAGATCAACGATACGTCCGACGGCGGCGCTTCGTACCTGCAGCTCCTGGAACCGACCCGGGAGGACTCCACCGTCGCGAAGTGGCTCGCCAAGAACGGCGAGGGTGTCCACCACATCGCCTTCGGTACGGCAGATGTCGACGGCGAGGCCGCGGACATTCGCGACAAGGGCGTACGCGTTCTGTACGAGGAGCCGCGGCGCGGCTCCATGGGGTCACGGATCACCTTCCTGCACCCCAAGGACTGTCATGGCGTACTGACAGAACTGGTCACTTCGGCGCCGGTTGAGTCACCTGAGCACTGACCCTCGTACATATGGGCCGGTAGGGTTGGGGGGCGGTCGCCGCTCTGTCCAGGGTGACCGCCATGTCCGGGGTCCGGGTTTCGGGGGACGAGCGTCGGGGCAGCAGCCCATGCTCCGTCGTTGATCTGACACCATTCCCCGGGGGCCCCGTTCGGCGGATGGACGGAGCTCGTTTGGAGAGACTTGCGACCAGGGGACGGATGGGACCGCGCAGTGCGGGGCTACGAGAGCCAGGAGCGAGAGCCGGCGGCTGACGTCGATCACCTCACTCGGTTCGAAGCCGAGATGAAACGGCTGAAGACCGAACGGGAAAAGGCGATCCAGCACGCCGAGGACCTCGGCTACCAGGTCGAGGTACTGCGCGCCAAGCTGCATGAGGCGCGGCGCACGCTCATGACCCGGCCTGCCTATGACAGCGCCGACATCGGCTATCAGGCCGAACAGTTGCTGCGCAACGCCCAGATGCAGGCCGACCAGATCCGTGCCGACGCCGAGCGCGAGCTGAGCCAGGCCCGGACGCAGACCCAGCGCATCCTCCAGGAGCACGCCGAGCAGGCAGCCCGGTTGCAGGCCGAGCTGCACGCCGAGGCGGTGGCCCGCCGTCAGCAGCTGGACCAGGAGCTCGCGGAGCGCCGGCAGAACGTCGAGTCGCACGTCAACGAGAACGTGGCCTGGGCCGAGCAGCTGCGCGCCCGCACCGAGCAGCAGGCCCGTCGCCTGCTGGAGGAGTCCCGCGCCGAGGCCGCGCAGGCCATGACGGCCGCCCGCGCGGAGGCCGAGCGGCTGGTCACCGAGGCACGGCAGCGGCTGCAGAACGAGGCCGAGTCGGCCCGCGCCGAGGCGGAGCAGCTGCTGCGCCGGGCTCGTACGGATGCCGAGCGGCTGCTGAACGCCGCCTCCACGCAGGCGCAGGAGGCCACCGACCACGCCGAGCAGCTGCGCAGTTCCACCGTCACCGAGTCCGACACCGCGCGCCGCCAGGCCGCCGAGCTGAGCCGGGCCGCCGAGCAGCGCATGACGGAGGCCGAGGAGGCGTTGCGCAAGGCGCAGTCCGAGGCGGAGAAGCTCGTCACCGAGGCCAAGGAGGCCGCGGCCAAGGCGCTGGCCGGCGCCGAGGCGGCCAACGAGACCCGCACCCGGACGGCCAAGGAGCAGGTCGCCCGGCTGGTCAGCGAGGCCACCAAGGAGGCCGAGACCACCAAGGCGGAGGCCGAGCAGGTCGTCGCCGACGCCCGCGCCGAGGCCGAGAAGATCGTCGCGGAGGCCGCCGAGAAGGCCCGTACGATCACCGCCGAGGAGACCGCCGGCCAGCTGTCCAAGGCGGCCAGGACCGCCGAGGACGTGCTCAACAAGGCGTCGGAGGACGCCAAGAACACCACCAAGGCCGCCGCCGAGGAGGCCGAGCGGATCCGCCGGGAGGCCGAGACCGAGGCGGACCGGCTGCGGGCCGAGGCGCACGACATCGCCGAGCAGCTCAAGGGCGCGGCGAAGGACGACACCAAGGAGTACCGCGCCAAGACGGTCGAGCTGCAGGAGGAGGCGCGCCGGCTGCGCGGCGAGGCCGAGCAGCTGCGGGCCGACGCGGTCGCCGAGGGCGAGAAGATCCGCGCCGAGGCCCGCAAGGAGGCCGTCCAGCAGATCGAGGAGGCGGCCAAGACCGCCGAGGAGCTGCTGGCCAAGGCCAAGGCGGACGCGGACGAGCTGCGGCAGAAGGCCACGACGGACAGCGAGAAGGTCCGTACGGAGGCCATCGAGCGGGCGACGACGCTGCGCCGGCAGGCCGAGGAGACCCTTCAGCGCACCCGCCAGGAGGCCGAGCGGCACCGCGAGGAGGTCGTCGAGCAGGCCGAGGGCATCAAGGCCGACGCCGAGCGCGCCGCACGGGAGCTGCACGAGGAGACCGAGCGTGCCGTGGAGGCCCGCCGTGCTCAGGCCGCCGACGAGCTGACCCGGCTGCACACCGAGGCCGAGCAGCGGCTCGCCGCCGCCGAGCAGGCGCTGACCGACGCCCGTGAGGAGGCCGCGCGGATCCGCCGCGAGGCCGCCGAGGAGACCGAGCGGCTGCGCGCCGAGTCGGCCGAGCGGATCCGCACGCTCCGGGCGCAGGCCGAGGCGGAGGCCGAACGGCTGCGCGACGAGGCCGCGTCGGACGCGTCCGCCTCCCGCGCGGAGGGCGAGGCCGTCGCCGTACGCCTGCGGTCGGAGGCGGCGGCGGAGGCCGAGCGGCTGAAGTCGGAGGCGCAGGACACCGCCGACCGGGTACGGGCCGAGGCGCAGGCCGCGGCCGAGCGGCTGGCGCAGGAGGCGTCCGAGACGCTGGCCGCCGCGCAGGAGGAGGCCGCCCGGCGCCGCCGCGAGGCCGAGGAGTTCCTCGGTTCGGCCCGCCAGGAGGCCGACCAGGAGCGCGAGCGGGCCCGGGAGCAGAGCGAGGAACTGCTGGCCGTGGCGCGGGCCCGCGTGGAGGAGGCGCAGACCGAGGCCCTGCGCCTGGTCGAGGAGGCCGACCGGCGCGCCACCGAGATGGTCTCGGCCGCCGAGCAGCACGCCCAGCAGGTCCGGGACTCCGTGACCGGGCTGCACGAGCAGGCGCAGGAGGAGATCCAGGGCCTGCGGTCCGCCGCCGAGCACGCGGCGGACCGTACCCGGCGCGAGGCGCAGGAGGAGGCGGACCGGGTCCGCGCCGACGCCTACGCCGAGCGGGAACGGGCCACCGAGGACGCGGGCCGTGCGCGGCGCGAGGCGAACGAGGAGACGGAGGCCGCCAGGGCGCTCGCCGAGCGCACCCTGGCGGAGGCGATCGCCGAGTCCGAACGGCTGCGCGCCGAGGCGGCCGAGCACGCCCAGCGGGTGCGTACGGAGGCCTCGGACAGCATCGCGCAGGCCGAGCAGGACGCGTCGCGCACCCGGGCGGACGCCCGCGAGGACGCCAACCGGATCCGTTCGGACGCGGCGACGCAGGCGGACACGCTCATCACCGAGGCGCGCTCCGAGGCGGAGCGGCTCACCTCGGAGACGGCCACGGAGGCCGAGCGAGTGCGGGCCGAGTCGGTCGCCAAGGCCGAGCAGCTGATCGGGGACGCCACCGGGGACGCGGAGCGGCTGCGCGCGGAGGCCGCCGAGACGGTCGGGTCGGCGCGGCAGCACGCCGAGCGGATCCGGGTGGAGTCGGAGCGGGTCCGGGCCGATGCGGCGGCGGAGGCCGAACGGCTGACGACGGCGGCGCGCAAGGAGGCCGAGCGGACCCTCGACGAGGCCCGCCAGGAGTCCAACAAGCGGCGTTCCGAGGCGGCCGAGCAGGTCGACAAGCTCATCACGGAGACCACGGCGGAGGCGGACAAGCTGCTCACCGAGGCCCAGCAACAGGCGCTCAAGACCACCGCGGACGCCGAGGCGCAGGCCGACACCATGGTGGGCGCGGCCCGCAAGGAGGCCGACCGGCTGGTCTCCGAGGCGACGGTCGAGGGCAACTCCCGGGTGGAGAAGGCCCGTACGGATGCGGACGAACTGCTGGTCGGCGCGCGCCGGGACGCGACGGCGATCCGGGAGCGGGCGGAGGAGCTGCGCGAGCGGATCACGGCCGAGATCGAGGAGCTGCACGAGCGGGCCCGCCGTGAGGCCGCCGAGACGATGAAGTCGACCGGTGACCGCTGCGACGCGCTCATCAAGGCCGCCGAGGAGCAGCTCGCCAAGGCCCAGGCGAAGGCCAAGGAGCTGGTGTCGGAGGCCAACTCCGAGGCCGGCAAGGTGCGGATCGCCGCCGTGAAGAAGGCCGAGGGACTTCTGAAGGAGGCCGAGCAGAAGAAATCGGCGCTCGTCAAGGAGGCCGAGGAGATCAAGGCCGAGGCGGTCCGCGAGGCCCAGCGCACGGTCGAGGAGGGCAAGCGCGAGCTCGAGACCCTGGTGCGGCGCCGCGAGGACATCAACGCGGAGATCTCCCGTGTCCAGGACGTGCTGGAAGCGTTGGAGTCTTTTGAGGCCCCGTCATCCGGCAAGGACGGCGGAGTCAGGGCGGGCGCCGCGGTGGGCGCGCAGCGTTCGGGTGGCAAGTCGTCGGACGGGTAGTCAGGAGGTCTGGTTCGGGGCACCTTCTGACCTTTTGGGTAAGTCTTTCGCAAGCGGTCCGACGGTTAGCCACTCAAAAGGGGTGTCATTCTCCAGATCAAACACGCATCCGCTCGATGACACGCCGCCTTGGCCCCTAGGATTCCACCTATCACCTCACCGGTCTCATTCGACAGGAACCCCATGAGCGACACTTCCCCCTACGGCTTCGAGCTTGTGCGGCGTGGATACGACCGCGCTCAGGTGGACGAACGTATCTCCAAGCTCGTCTCCGACCGTGACAGCGCTCTCGCCCGCATCACCGCTCTGGAAAAGCGCATCGAGGAGCTCCACCTCGAAACGCAGAACGCCCAGGCCCAGGTGAACGACGCCGAGCCGTCGTACGCCGGTCTCGGCGCGCGTGTCGAGAAGATCCTCCGCCTCGCCGAGGAGGAGGCCAAGGACCTGCGCGAGGAGGCCCGTCGCGCGGCCGAGCAGCACCGTGAGCTCGCCGAGTCGGCGGCCCAGCAGGTGCGCAACGACGCCGAGTCGTTCGCGGCGGAACGTAAGGCCAAGGCCGAGGACGAGGGCGTCCGGATCGTCGAGAAGGCCAAGAGTGAGGCCTCCCAGCTGCGTGCCGAGGCGCAGAAGGACGCGCAGTCCAAGCGGGAGGAGGCCGACGCGCTCTTCGAGGAGACCCGCGCCAAGGCCGCGCAGGCCGCCGCCGACTTCGAGACGAACCTCGCCAAGCGCCGCGAGCAGTCCGAGCGCGACCTGGCGTCCCGTCAGGCCAAGGCCGAGAAGCGCCTCGCCGAGATCGAGCACCGGGCCGAGCAGCTGCGCCTGGAGGCCGAGAAGCTGCGCACGGACGCCGAGCGCCGCGCCCGCCAGACGGTGGAGACGGCCCAGCGCCAGGCCGAGGACATCGTGGCCGACGCCAACGCCAAGGCCGACCGGATCCGCTCGGAATCCGAGCGCGAGCTGGCCGCCCTCACCAACCGCCGCGACTCCATCAACGCGCAGCTGACCAATGTGCGCGAGATGCTGGCGACCCTCACGGGCGCCGCGGTGGCAGCGACCGGCGCCCCGGCGACGGAGGACGAGCCGATCTCCCGTGGGGTTCCGGCGCAGCAGACCCGGTAACCGGTCGGAATACGCCGTCTGAACATCTGCGAAGCCCTCTGCCACTCCGGTGGCAGAGGGCTTTGTACCGTTTTAGCGTTGCCGCATGATCGAGCTCGAGGGGCTGACGAAACGGTACGGCGAGAAGGTGGCGGTCAACCATCTGACGTTCACCGTCAGACCGGGCATCGTCACGGGCTTCCTCGGCCCCAACGGCGCCGGCAAGTCCACGACGATGCGGATGATGCTCGGCCTGGACCGGCCCACCGCCGGGGACGTCCGCATCGACGGCAAACACTACGACCAGCTCAAGGACCCGCTGAAGTACATCGGCGCCCTGCTCGACGCCAAGGCCGTGCACGGCGGGCGCAGCGCCTTCAACCATCTGCTGTGCCTGGCGCAGGCCAACGGCATCCCGAAGAGCCGGGTGCACGAGGTGCTCGACACGGTGGGCCTCACGGCGGTCGCGCGGAAGAAGGCCAAGGGTTTCTCGCTCGGCATGGGGCAGCGGCTGGGCATCGCGGGCGCACTGCTCGGCGATCCACGGATCCTGATGTTCGACGAGCCGGTGAACGGGCTGGACCCCGAGGGCATCCACTGGATCCGCAACCTGATGAAATCGCTGGCCGCGCAGGGCCGTACCGTCTTCGTCTCCTCCCATCTGATGAGCGAGATGGCGCTGACCGCCGACCACATCGTCGTCATCGGCCAGGGCCGACTGCTCGCCGACACCTCCATGCCCGACTTCATCGCACGGAACTCACGCAGTTACGTCCGGATCCGCACCCCGCAGCGCGAGCGGCTGCTCGATGTGCTGTACGGGGCCGGTATCACGGTCGTCGAGACCGGCAGCGGGGCGCTCGAGGTGGACGGCGGCAAGTCCGAGCGGATCGGTGAGCTGGCCGCGCAGCACCAGATCGTGCTGCATGAGCTGAGCCCACAGCAGGCCTCCCTGGAGGAGGCGTTCATGCAGTTGACCGCGGAGTCCGTGGAGTACCACGCGCATTCCGACACGCCTGTGCAGCAGTGGGGCGAAACCTGGAGGAAGGGCTGAGCATGGCGGCGACCCAGGTCATCCGGTCCGAGTGGACGAAGATCCGCTCTGTCGCGTCCACGGTGTGGACGCTCTCCCTCGCCGTGGTGGTCACCATCGCCCTCGGCATGCTGATCTCGGCACTGTCGAAGAGCGAGTTCGAGAACATGAACGCGCGGGACAGGCTCTCCTTCGACCCTACGTTCATCAGCTTCGCCGGCATGAGCCTCGGTCAGCTCGCGCTGATCGTGTTCGGGGTGCTCGTGGTCTCCAACGAGTACAGCACCGGCATGATCCGCACCTCGCTGGCGGCCGTACCGCAGCGCGGCACGTTCCTGTTCAGCAAGCTTGCGGTCGCCACCCTGCTCGCCCTGGTCGTCGGCATGGCCACCAGCTTCGTGACCTTCTTCCTCGGGCAGGCGATGCTCGGCGACCTGAGCGCCCGGATCGGCGATCCGGGTGTGCTGCGCGCGGTGATCGGCGGCGGCGTCTACATGACCCTCATCGCGATGTTCTCGATGGGCGTCGCCGCGATGCTGCGTTCGCCGATGCTGTCGCTGGGCATCCTGATGCCGTTCTTCTTCCTGATCTCCAACATCCTGGGCAATGTCTCGGCCACCAAGAAGGTCGGCCAGTTCCTGCCCGACCAGGCCGGCAGCAAGATCATGCAGGTGGTCGTCCCGGTCGACGACGACGTTCCGTACGGCCCCTGGGGCGGGCTCGCGATCATGGTGCTGTGGGTGCTGGCGGCGCTCATCGGCGGTTACGTGCTGCTGAAGAAGCGGGACGCGTGATCGTGGAAGGTTTTTTACCCGCTCTTGGAGGGAACCGTCAGCGACTCGATATCCTCCTAACCCTTACGGGGGCGTGTGCCCCGCTGTCCTGAACCTTTCGATGGGTGCGGAGCATGATCGAGGCTGTCGGCCTGACCAAGCGCTACGGCGACAAGACCGCTGTGCACAACCTTTCCTTCCAGGTGCGGCCCGGGGCCGTCACCGGCTTCCTCGGGCCCAACGGCTCGGGCAAGTCGACGACGATGCGGATGATCGTCGGGCTGGACAACCCCACCTCCGGGCATGTGACCATCGGCGGCTACCCCTACGCCAAGCTGCCGAATGCGCCCCGCCAGGTCGGCGCCCTGCTGGACGCCAAGGCGGTGCACGGCGGCCGCTCGGCCCGCAACCATCTGCTGTCGCTGGCCCAGCTGTCCGGCATCCCGGCCCGCCGGGTGGACGAGGTGCTCGGCGTGGTGGGCCTGCAGGACGTGGCCAGGCGGCGCTCCAAGGGCTTCTCCCTGGGCATGGGCCAGCGGCTCGGCATCGCGGCCGCGCTGCTCGGCGATCCCCAGGTGCTGCTGTTCGACGAGCCGGTCAACGGCCTCGACCCGGAGGGCATTCTCTGGGTGCGGAACCTGATGAAGTCGCTGGCCGCGGAGGGCCGTACCGTCTTCGTCTCGTCGCACCTGATGAGCGAGATGGCGCTGACCGCCGACCACCTGATCGTCATCGGGCGGGGGCAGCTGCTCGCCGACGGCAGTGTGCAGGACTTCATCGCGGCGAACTCGGCCGGCTTCGCACGCGTACGGACGCCCGACACCGAGCCGCAGCTGCGCGAGAAGCTGGCGTCCGCGCTGACCGAGGCCGGCGCGCACGTTCTGCCCGAGCAGGACGACGCGCTGCGGGTGACCGGGCTGCCGCTGCCCCGCATCAGCGACATCGCGCACGACACGGACGTACGGCTGTGGGAGCTGTCGCCGCACCAGGCCTCGCTGGAGGAGGCGTACATGCGGATGACGCAGGGAGCCGTCGACTACCGCTCCACGATCGACCAGAAGGCCGGGCTGCAGCAGCCGCTGCCGCCGGGCGCACAGCCGCCGATGCCGATGCCGGTGCCGGGGCAGGGCCAGCCGGGCTGGTACGCCCCGCCGCCGCCCCAGCAGGGCGGGCAGCCGTTCGCGATGCCACAGGGGCAGCCGGGAGCGGTGCCGTCGGGGCCGTACGGCGCGCCCTCCGCGCCTGCCGGGCCCGGCACGGGCCCGGCCAACCCGTACGCGCAGCCGGCGCCGCAGGCGGCCCGTGAGGCGCCCCAGGCTCCGCAGGCGTCCGCACCGCCGGTGCCGGGCCAGGCTCCGGTCGCCGCCCCCCGCGCCCGCCGCTCCCGCGCAGCCCCCTCCGCCCTGCCGACCCGACCAAGCCCGAGGACGACCGATGAGCACGCCCAGCCCCCGATGCGCAGGCCGCACCCGAGTGGCAGGCGGCGCCCGGCCCGTCGTACCCCCACCCCAACTACACCTCGCCGATCCCGGTCGTCCGCACGCACCTCGGGCATGCCCTCGCCTCGGAGTGGACGAAGATCAGGTCGGTGCGCTCCACGATGTGGACGCTGGGCGTGTTCATCCTGCTCGTCGTCGGCATCGGGCTGTCGGCCGGCGCGCTGGTGGCGAACTCCGGGGCGGAGGGTGAGCTGGGCGACGAGAACCCGCTGTCCCTCGGCTTCTTCGGGCTGCTGCTCGGCAGCATGTGCATCATCACGCTGGGCGTGCTGACGACTGCCTCGGAGTACGGCACCGGGATGATCCGGACCACCATGACCGCCTGCCCCACACGCGGGCGGGTGCTCGCGGCGAAGTCGGTCGTGTTCTTCACGGTCGCCTTCGTGGTCACCCTGGTCGCCGCCGGATTCGTCGCCTTCGCGCAGGTCGGCATGTTGAGCGACGCCCGGGAGCCGACCGGGGAGGAGTGGTTGAAGGGCACGGTCGGTGTCTCGCTCTACATCGCGCTGCTCGGACTGCTCTCACTCGTCGTCGGCTCGATCGTCCGGCACTCGGCGGGCGCCATCACCATCATGATCGCCGCGGTGCTCGCCCCGCTGGTCATCGCGATGTTCATGTTCGCGTCGTCGCTGGAGGACCTGCGCGAGGCGCTGTTCGAGTACTCGATCCCGAACCAGCTGAGCATCTTCTACTCCAACTCGCTGACCACGTCGGGCCCGTCCGGCTGGGACCCGCTGTGGATCATGCTCGGCGTCACTGCCGCCGCGTTCGTCGGCGCCTACGCACTGCTGGAGAAGCGGGACGTGTAACCCTCGCCAGGGGCGACAAGCCCTAGAACTTCGGCGCGTTCCGGGACCGCTGCACCCGCGTGGTGCGGCGGTCCCGTGCGTTCCAGCAGGCCTTGTGCCAGTGCCGGCGGTCGTCGACGCCCGCGTGCTCGGGCCAGACCACGACGTGCGGTACACCGGAGGGGATCAGCTGGTCGCAGCCGGGGCAGCGGTACGTCTTGCCCTCGGAGCTCGCCCCCGCCACATGGCGTACGCTCCAGGTCTCGCCCTGCCAGTCCTCCGCCGACTGCCAGCCGCCGTAGCGGCCCGGGCGGTCGTCCTCGGCGCTCCCGCCGGACACGGCGGCCCCCTTCGGGCCCTTGGCTCGGTTGCGACGCGGGGACACGGGACACCTCTCGGAGCTATACAGGTAACAGGTCGTGTCCAGCCTACGTGGACCGGACAGGGGTACGCGCAAAGCAGCGATCTCCACAAGTCCCCCCTCTCCGGCCATCGATTCTGCTGACAATCCGCAAATCCCTTTGCCAGGCCGTGTCCTCGGCACGTGTCAGACGGTTATGCCGAGTGGGGGAGCTCCGTGTCGGAGCCAAGGAAGCAGGAAGAGCAATGCGCGTAGGAAGTTTCGTGTTGGCGGCCCAGTTCCCGGGCCAGGGCCAGGGGGAGGCGCTGCACCGCGCGGTCCGCTCGGCGGAGGTGGCCGAGGAGGCAGGGCTCGACTCGGTCTGGCTGGCCGAGCACCACTTCGTGCCGTACGGCACATGCCCGTCGGCGATCACCCTGGCCGCGTTACTGCTCGGCCGCACCCGCCGCATCCGGGTCGGCACGGCGGTCAGTGTGCTGCCCACCACCCACCCCGTGGCGCTCGGCGAGCAGGCCGCGCTGCTGCATGTGACAAGTGGCGGACGCTTCTCACTGGGTGTGGGGCGCGGCGGGCCGTGGGTGGACCTGGAGGTGTTCGGGACGGGCCTGGAGGCGTACGAGAAGGAGTACCCGGAATCACTCGATCTGCTGGTGCGCTGGCTGCGCGAGCCGGCGGTCGCGGGCCCCGGCGGCCGCTTCGCCTTCCGTGAAGTCCCCGTCGTGCCAAGGCCGTCCGAGTCCCTGTCGGAGACCGAGGGACCGGAGATGCTCGTCGCCTGTACGTCCCCGGCGAGTGTGCGGATGGCGGCCGAGCGCGGGCTGCCGATGCTGCTCGGCATGCACGTGGGGGACGAGGAAAAGGCCGAGATGATCGCCCTGTGGCGGCAGCATGCGCGAGCCGCCGGGCGGGCGGCGGACGAAGTCCTCGGCGCGGGTCATGTGTCGGCCGGTGTCTGCCAGATCGCGGACCGGCGCACCGACGCGGCGGAGACCCTGCTGAAGGCGATGCCGGGCTGGCTGAAGCAGGGCCTGGACGCTCATGTCACGGTGGACGGCCGCGAGCGCCGGATGCGCGATCCGCTGGCGTACACCGAACTGCTCTGCGGGCTGCACCCGGTGGGCACCCCACGGCTGTGCGCCGACCGGCTCGCCGCCACCAGCGAGCGCACCGGCGTCTCCCGCTTCGCGCTGCTCGTCGAGGGCTCCGGCGACCTGGCAGCGACGGAGGAGAACGTACGGCGGCTGGGGGCCGAGGTGCTCCCCCAGCTGACGTGAACGGCCCCGTCGTGCGGGAGGCTTGCCGCTCCGGTACAGATCGCACCTCCCGCGTACGGAGCGGCAAGCAGGCGGTACAGCGCCTCAGCAGTCCCGCAGCTCCGGGGACTGGTTCAGCAGCTGGCCGCGGACCGAGGTGAAGCGGGCCAGCCTCTCGTCCGCCGAGGCGTCCAGCGGGAACACCGCCACCCGGTGGCAGTTCTGGAAGGCCAGCCGCACACCGAAGTGCCGCTGCAGCGCGCCGCGTATGGCGTCACTCGCGAGCGCACGCAGCAGCTGACCGCGCGCCTGCTCGTCCGGCGGGGGCGTCTGGTTGTCGGCGAACTCTCCGCCGTCCACCTTCAGCTGGGCCACCAGGGAGCTGATCATCTCCCATGCGTAGGGCAGGGAGGTCCGGACGCAGTCGACGAAGTCAGCTTCGTCGACCTCGCCTCGCTCGGCCTGTTCGAGTAGGGCCGGTGAGACGTCGAGCGACATGGGTTCTCCTCTCGCACCCCCAACCAGCAGGGGTTGCCGGACAGATGAGGGAGTGCGCGATCGTCAACACGCTGCGTACACATCTCGCGACCTCCCGTTTAATACGGTAGGCAACAGACGGTGACGGCACCAGAAGAATGCGAATACAGGCCGATCCCAATGGGCACACAATCGGCCAGCAATGAACAGGGGGGATCCGGGGCGAATCGCTTTCACCGGGGCCCGTCGAGTAGCGTTGCCGACCATGCGTCTCGTCATTGCCCGCTGCTCCGTCGACTACGCCGGCCGGCTCACCGCCCACCTCCCCACCGCCCCCCGTCTCATCCTGGTGAAGGCGGACGGCAGCGTCTCGATCCATGCGGACGACCGGGCCTACAAGCCCCTGAACTGGATGTCGCCGCCCTGCACGCTGAAGGAGGGAACCGGCGAGGAGGGCGGTGTCTGGACCGTCATCAACAAGGCGGGCGAGAAGCTCATCATCACGATGGAGGAGGTCCTCCACGACTCCACGCACGAACTCGGCGTGGACCCCGGCCTGATCAAGGACGGCGTGGAAGCACACCTTCAGGAACTGCTCGCCGACCGCATCGAAACGCTGGGCGAGGGCTACACGCTGATCCGCCGCGAGTACATGACGGCTATTGGCCCGGTCGACATCCTCTGCCGGGACGCCGACGGACAGACCGTCGCCGTCGAGATCAAGCGACGCGGTGAGATCGACGGCGTGGAACAACTCACGCGCTATCTGGAGCTGTTGAACCGCGATCCCCATCTGGCGCCGGTGCGGGGCGTCTTCGCGGCGCAGGAGATCAAGCCGCAGGCCCGGGTCCTGGCGACGGACCGGGGGATCGGGTGCCAGGTGCTGGACTACGACGCGCTGCGGGGGATCGAGGACGACAAGTTGCGGCTGTTCTGAGCGGCAGTGGTACGACGGTGAGGGCCGGGTCCGCTGGACGGACCCGGCCCTCCGGCTTGTACGGGCCTCAGATCACCGCACCCGAACCCGAGGTGCTCGGAGTCCCCGCACTGCTGCTCTCCGGCGCGCTGGCGCTCGTGCTCGCCGGAGCGCTGGAGGAGATCGGGGCGCTCGCCGAGTCCGAGGTGGGCGGGGTTTCCGTCGGGGTCGCGGTGGGCGTCCCCGTCGGGGTTTCCGTGGGTGTCTCCGTCGGCTCTTCGGTCTCGGTCGGCGTCGGAGACGTCTCGGTGGGCGGCTTCGACGACGACGGCGGCCGCGTCGGGGACTTGGTCGGCGAGCTGGAGCTCGTCGGGGAGTCGCCGCCCGGATCCCGCGTACCGCTCGGGTCGTCGGACGGCTCGTCCGGCTCCGTGGCCGTCGGCGTCGGATCGTCCGCGGTGCCGAACGTACCGTCCGGTCCCGGATCCGTCGGCCGGCTCGTCGCCGGGCCGGTGTCGCCGTCGCCGTCCTGCTCCGCCTTGTCGGCGCCCAGGCCCTCCTCGCCGACGCCCTGGCTGGCGGACGGGTTGACGCCGACCTGCTCGGAGGGGTTCTCGGCGTCGTTGCTGGAGGTGGCGCCGAGCGTCACGACCGTACCGAGCACCGCCACCAGCAGTGCGCCCGCGCCGGCCGCGACGAGGTTGCGCTTGGCCAGGCCGCGCAGGCCGCCCCGGTCGCGGTGCTGCGTCGCACCGGGCGTCGAGCGGTGGGTGACGAGGGTCGACGTGTCGTCGGGCCGCTGCAGGGGCGGGAACTCCGCAAGCGCCGCGGGGACCCCGCCGGGCGGCGACGCCGACTCCTCGTAGCGGGCGGCGGGCACCTCCTCGCCGGTGGTGGAGCCGAGCACGGGCGTGGCACCGAGCGCCGGTGAGGCACCGGGCGTGGACGCGGGACCCGGTGTCGTGCCCGCGCGGTCGGTGACCAGGGCCAGGGCGCGGCGGCCGGCGACGGTGCCACGCTTGTCGGCGGCGGCACCGCGCAGCCCGATGGACGCCTCCAGTTCGGCGCGGGCCCGGTCCGGCCGGCCCTCGCACAGCGCGAGGATGCCCAGCTCGTGGTGGAAGTAGGCCTGTTCGGTGACGTCCCCGGCGAGCCGGGCGGCCTCCACGCCGGAGCGCAGCGCCCGCTCCCAGGCGCTCCAGTGCAGCCCGGCGGCGAACGCGGGAGCCGCCGTGCGGGCCAGCTGCACGGCGGCGCTCTCCTCGCCCTCGCCCTGCGGTGTCGTCGCCGGTACGAGGGCGGCAAGGGCGGTGAGCAGGGCGTCCGCCTCGGCGCACACACGCTCCGGAGTGACCGAGGGGTGACCGGCCCACCAGGCGTAGTGCCGGGCGGCGGTCAGGACGTGACGGGCCGGGTCGTCGGCGTACCCGGCGGCCTCCAGCTGGGTCTGCACCCCGGCGGCGAGCCGGTAGCGGGAGCCGACGGGTGAGACCAGCGCGCAGCTGAGCAACTCGCCCAGCGCGGCGTCCGCGTGGGTGTCGCCGACCAGGGCGGGCAGGTGCGCCTGATGCGGCACCTCGCCGCCGAGCGCCACGGCGATACGCAGGGTGGCACGCGCGGAGGCGCTCAGCCGGGAGGCGAGCAGCGCGGCCGGCGCGGCTCCCTCCGCCAGCGAGGGCAGCGGTACTTCGGCGGACGCTCCGGGAACGGCGTCGAAGGGCGCATCGGCCGGGAGTTCCTGGAAGACGCCGAACTCGTCGAAGGCGTCCACGCCTGCCCGCATCCGGTCGCGCTGCCGCAGCAGGGCGCCGGCCTGCACGAACCGCAGCGGCAGGCCCTCGGACTCGAACCAGAGGTCACCGGCCCAGTTGGCCTCGTCCTCGGTGAGGGAGCGGCCGACGGCGTACTCGAGGAGATCCAGGCCGCCGGCGCGGTCGAGACCGTCGAGGAAGACCTCCTCGATCGCCGCGTCGGCGGACGGCGCGGGCACATCCGGGGTGGCGCCGATCACGAAGGCGCACTCCGGGGTGGCCGCCAGCAGTTCGTCGAGCGCGGCGCCGCCGAACTCGATGTCGTCGAGGACGACGATCGCGCCGATCTCCCGGACGTGTTCGAGCAGTTCGTCCCGTTCCGGCCGGTGCAGGGGTGCGCCGTACACGGCGTAGAAGAGCTCGTACAGCAGGTCGTTCGCGGTGTGGTGGAAGCCGGTGAGCCGGACCACGCCGTCGGGGGCGAGGTCCGCGCAGTCCTCGGCGACCGTGTCGAGGAGGCGGGTACGGCCCGATCCTCCCGGGCCGGTCAGGCGCACGGAGCGGCCGCGGGCGAGCAGCCGCACCAGGCGCTCGCGCTCGTCCTGGCGGCCGAGGAGCGGCAGCGCGGGCCGGCCCGGCCCCGGCGGGACGGGCGGCGCGGCTGCGCGGTCGACCTCGGCACGCTGGGCCGCGGTCAGCTTCTGCGGGCGTCCGGGCCGCTCCCCCGGCGGGCACAGTTCGATCTCGCTGCCGTCGACGGGGTTGACGGTGAGCAGGAAGTCGCCGGAGACCAGCTGCACCGTGCGGGCGAGTGCGGGCGCATGCTGGCCGAAGTCGGATGTGAGGGAGTCCCTCGGCGGGCGCTGGCGCGGCGAGTTGCCGTCACCTTCGTGGCCGTACTCCTCGGGTCCCCGGTTGTTCGGGTCCATAGGTTCAAGCCCCCCAAAAGCGTCGAGTGCGTCGAGCCCCTCCCGGCCTTGCCGCACACCGCGCTGTCGCTTCTGGTCCGGGCCCGCTCGAGGGTTGAACAGACGCGGGCGACCGAACCCTAAACCTTCGCTCAGTATCTACGACAGTCCGGGGTGCCGCCCGGTCCGAGACGTCACAGTCTCGTGAGGATTGTGCGCGTCGGGCGTTTCGCCGTGAGGTGCCCGGGTCCCGCCCGTCCCGCCGGATCACACCCGCGCCGGGAGTCACACCCGGGGCAGCGACTCCAGCCCGATGCCGCCCTCGACCGCCAGGATCCGGTGCAGCCGGGTGGCCACCAGCAGGCGCTGCATCTGCGGCGGTACACCGCGCAGCACCAGCCGTCGGCCGCAGCGGCCGGCCCGCCGGTGGGCGCCCATGATGACCCCGAGTCCGGTGGCGTCCCAGGAGTCCAGCTCGGACAGGTCGAGGATGAGGTCGCCGGCTCCGTCGTCGACGGCCGAGTGCAACACCGCACGGGCGTCCGCCGCGCTGCGGACGTCGAGACGGCCCCCGACGACCACCTCGTCGTGGTCGCCCCTGATGTGCATATGCGCTCCCCGTGCGTGCGTCGTGTGCTCCGCGATGAAAGATGATGCCGGTGATGCAACCTCTGACGGTGTTGGGCGGTCAGAGGTTGCCGTCCGTAAGCGAACCGATACCGAATTCACTCCGAGGTGTGATGTCCCTCGAGGCGTGTGCGGTTTCAGTGCTTGTAGAAGCCCTGCCCGCTCTTGCGCCCGATGTCACCCGCGTCAACCATCCGGCGCATCAGCTCCGGCGGAGCGAACTTCTCGTCCTGGGTCTCGGTGTAGATGTTGCCGGTGGCGTGCAGCAGGATGTCGACGCCGGTGAGGTCCGCGGTGGCCAGCGGTCCCATGGCGTGCCCGAAGCCGAGCTTGCAGGCGAGGTCGATGTCCTCGGCGGTCGCGACGCCCGACTCGTACAGCTTGGTCGCCTCGACGACGAGCGCGGAGATGAGCCGGGTCGTCACGAAGCCGGCCACGTCGCGGTTGACGACGATGCAGGTCTTGCCGACGGACTCGGCGAACTCCCGCGCGGTGGCGAGGGTCTCGTCGCTGGTCTTGTAGCCCCGGACGAGTTCGCACAGCTGCATCATCGGGACCGGCGAGAAGAAGTGGGTGCCGACGACGCGCTCCGGGTGCTCCGTCGCGGCCGCGATCTTGGTGATCGGGATGGCGGAGGTGTTGGAGGCGAGTACGGCCTCCGGGCGCACGATCTTGTCGAGCGCGCGGAAGATCTCGTGCTTGACTTCGAGCTTCTCGAAGACGGCCTCGACGACGATGTCCGCGTCGGCGGCGGCGTCCAGGTCGGTGGTCGCGGTGATACGGGCGAGGGCGGCGTCGGCGTCGTGCGCCTCCAACTTGCCCTTGGCGACGAACTTGTCGTACGAGGCCTTGATACCGTCGGTGCCGCGCCTGAGCGCCTCGTCGGTGACATCGCGCAGGACGACGTCCCAGCCCGCCTGGGCGGAGACCTGGGCGATGCCGGAACCCATGAGACCGGCCCCGATGACGGCGAGCTTCCGTGCCACTGACGACTCCCCTGAGATGCTTACTCGCTGTTTACGTATGTTCTCTCCGGCGGACCCTAGCGCTCGTGAGGGGCTGTGTGACCGGTAAGTAATGCGCGTCACGTCTCACATGACGGACATCACACCGGCACGGCTCACTAGGCTGGCCACATGGTCAATCTGACGCGCATCTACACCCGTACCGGCGACCAGGGCACCACCGCCCTCGGCGACATGAGCCGGGTCGCCAAGACCGATCTGCGGATCTCCGCGTACGCGGACGCCAACGAGGCGAACGCGGTGATCGGCACGGCGATCGCGCTGGGCGGGCTGGACGAGGAGATCGTCAAGGTCCTCACCCGGGTGCAGAACGACCTGTTCGACGTGGGTGCGGACCTGTCGACGCCGGTGGTGGAGAACCCGGAGTTCCCGCCGCTCAGGGTGGAGCAGTTCTACATCGACCGCCTGGAAGCGGACTGCGACCGCTTCAACGAGCGTCTGGAGAAGCTCCGCTCGTTCATCCTGCCCGGCGGCACCCCGGGTGCCGCCCTGCTCCACCAGGCCTGCACGGTGGTCCGCCGCGCCGAACGCTCCACGTGGGCGGCCTTGGAGGTACACGCCGAGACCATGAACCCCCTCACCGCGACCTACCTCAACCGCCTGTCGGACCTGCTGTTCATCCTGGCCCGGACGGCCAACGGGGCCGCGGGCGACGTCCTTTGGGTCCCTGGCGGCGAACGCTGAGCGGACTCGGCAAGGTCCGCTGCGGTCCGGGCCACCGGGCTTGCGCCGGAGCCCTCAGCGCGGGGTCCGCTCCTTCACCCGCGTTTCCCGAGCCTCGGAGAGCCCGGCAGGGGCCCTCTTCGGCCAGATCGCGTACGTCAGGGCGATCAGGCCGTGGATGCCGGCCGTGCGCCAGGCGACGAAGATCCAGCTCTTGAGGGAGCTCGTGCGGCTCGGGTCGTCCACGTACCACATGGCGATCAGCAGCAGCACGCTGGCGACCACGGCAGCCACGAGCGTGCCGAGCCACACCCTGCCCTCGTGCCGGGCGCGGGCCATCCCGTAGCGCGGCGGCTTGGCGGGCGGCGCGGCGCCGCCGAAGCGGTGGGCGGCGTGGCCGTCGAGCCACTTCACCGTCCGGTGGCCGTGCCCCACGGTGTAGCCGATGTACAGCGCGGCCAGCCCGTGCTTCCAGCTCGGATCTGCGCCGTTCTTCAGGTCGATCGCCGTGGCGACCAGCAGCACGACCTCCAGCAGCGGTTCGACCAGCAGCAGACCGAGCCCCGTCCGGCGCATCCCGAGGACGTAGCGGAAGAACAGCCCCGCGGCCAGCAGCACCCAGAAGCCGACCTCGCAGACGACGATCAACGTGACGATCACGGCGCACTCCTCTCGGTCACCCGTCCAGGCTCCCGTCGGAATCCGCTCGATTCGTCGTCGCCGCCGACGAAGTACGACTGCATCCTTCGATGTACTCGCGGACGCGCGAACCGTTCCGCGGCATCAGGCGCGACGCGCGCCGCCCGTGTTGGATGGTGTCATGGCCGCACGACTCCCCCGCCCGCACCGCTTCGACCGGTACGTCGCACTGGCCGGCCTGCTGGGCGGGCTGCTGCTGTGGGGCATCGGCCTGGGGATGCGGCCGGCCGGCGAGCCGACCGTGCTGTGGGCGGGGCGCTGGCCCCTCCTCCTGCCGCTCGCCGTGATGGCCGGCTGTGAACTGCTGCGCCGGACCGTCCCGCGCACCGCACTGCTGACCGCCACGGGCGCGATCGTCCTGGACCTCATGACGCAGGGCAACCTGGTCACGGTCCTGATGTACACCGACGTGATGTACGCGGCCGTCCTGTACGGCTCCCCCGCCTCGGCCCGCCGTATCCCGCGGATCACCGGGCTGCTCACGGTGGCGGGGACGATCGTGCCGTTCGCGATCTGGCGGGTGCCGGAGACCCTGCTGATCGGCGCGGCCGTCGGCGTCGTCGCCTTCGCGCCCGCGTCGACCGGTCTGATCGTGCGCAACCACCGCGAGGCGGCCGAGGCCGCCCGGCTGCGGGCCGAACAGACCGCGCTGCTCGCCGAGATGGACCGCACGCAGGCTGTCGTCGCCGAACGCGCACGGGTGGCCCGCGAGTTGCACGACATGGTCGCCAACCACCTCTCGGCGATCGCCATCCACTCCACGGCCGCGCTCTCCCTCGACGACCCCGAGACCTCGAAACAGGCCCTGGGCGTCATCCGCGAGAACAGCGTCGAGGGACTCGCGGAGATGCGCCGGCTGATCGGGATCCTGCGGGACGACAGCGGCGACTCCGAGCCCGCCGCGGCGCCCACCCTCGACGGTCTCGGCGCGCTGGCCGACACCGCCCGCGCCAACGGCCTCGACGTCACCGTCGACGCCGAGCACGGCGAGAAGCTGCCCGCGCCGGTGGAGCTCGCCGCGTACCGGATCGTGCAGGAGTCCCTGACCAACGCCCTCAAGCATGCCGGCCCCGGCCGGGTCACGGTGACGCTGCGGCAGCTCGACGGTTTGCTGGGCATCGCCGTGACCAGCCCGTACGGCGACCGCGACGGGCCTCGCGCGCCCGGCTCCGGTGCCGGTCTGATCGGCATGCGGGAGCGGGCCGCGCTGCTGGGCGGCAGCTTCGAGGCCGGCCCCGAGGACTCCGCCCGGGGCAAGATCTGGGCGGTGCGCGCCACCCTGCCTCTCGTCGACGTCGAAGGAGTCACCGAATGATCCGCGTGCTCGTCGCCGAGGACCAGTCCGCCGTCCGCGCCGGGCTCGTCCTCATCCTGCGCAGCGCGCCCGACATCGAGGTGGTCGGTGAGGCGGCCGACGGTGAGCAGGCGGTGGCGCTCGCCCGTGAGCTGCGGCCGGACCTGGTGTTGATGGACGTTCAGATGCCGCGTCTGGACGGGGTGTCGGCGACCCGGCAGGTGGTCGCCGAGGGGCTCGCCGACGTACTGGTCCTGACGACCTTCGACCTGGACGCGTACGTGTTCGGCGCGCTGCGCGCGGGCGCGTCAGGGTTCCTGCTGAAGAACACGGACGCGAAGGATCTGCTGGAGGCGGTACGGACGGTGGCGCGCGGCGAGGGCCTGATCGCGCCGGCCGTGACGCGCAGGCTGATCGCCGAGTTCGCCGCCAAGCCCGTACGGGAGTCCAGGGCCGACCCTTCGGTCCTGGACAGCCTCACCCGGCGCGAGCGCGAGGTCCTGTCCTGCCTGGGCGAGGGCCTGTCCAACGCCGATATCGCCGCCCGCCTCGACATGGCGGAGGCCACGGTGAAGACGCACGTCAGCCGGTTGCTGGGGAAGCTGGAGCTGCGCAGCCGGGTGCAAGCGGCGGTGCTGGCACAGGAGTTGGGGATCTAGAGGACTTTTCGGGGTAGTGGTCCAGACCTATTGACCCGTGGTCCAGACCTTTCTATTCTCGCGGCACTGTGGGCCTGATGGCTCAGTCATGCCCCGACAACAACCCCACAAGGAGGCGCAGCATGCGCTTCAGACAGAGAGCCTTGGCAGGCTTCGCGACCCTGCTGCTCCCGCTCGCCGGTCTGGTCGGTCTCGCCAGTCCCGCCCAGGCCGCCACCGAAGCCACCGCCACTTACAGCAAGACCCAGGACTGGGGCACCGGCTTCGAAGGCAAGTGGACCGTCAAGAACACCGGCACCACCACCATCAACGCATGGACCGTCGAGTGGGACTTCCCCTCCGGCACGTCCGTCACCTCCGCCTGGGACGCCGACGTCACCTCCTCCGGCACCCACTGGACCGCCAAGAACAAGTCCTGGAACGGCACCCTCGCCCCCGGCGCCTCCGTCTCCTTCGGTTTCAACGGCACCGGCTCCGGCGCGCCGAGCAACTGCAAGCTCAACGGCGGCAGTTGTGACGGTGGCTCGGTCCCGGGTGACAACCCGCCCTCCGCCCCCGGCACCCCCACCGCCTCCGACATCACCAACACCTCGGTGAAGTTGTCCTGGAGCGCGGCCACCGACGACAAGGGCATCAAGAACTACGACGTCCTGCGCGGCGGCACCAAGGTCGCCACCGTCACCGGCACGACCTACACGGACACCGGCCTGACCGCCGGCACCGACTACTCGTACACCGTCCAGGCCCGGGACACCGCCGACCAGACCGGCCCGGTCTCCGGCGCCCGTGCGGTCCGCACCACCGGCGGCGGCACCGACCCCGGCCCGGGTGAGAAGGTCAACCTCGGCTACTTCACCGAGTGGGGCGTCTACGGCCGCAACTACCACGTCAAGAACCTGGTGACCTCGGGCTCCGCGTCCAAGATCACGCACATCAACTACGCGTTCGGCAACGTCAAGAACGGCCAGTGCGTGCTGGACGACGCCTACGCCGCCACCGACAAGGCCTACACCGCCGACCAGTCCGTGAGCGGCGTCGCCGACACCTGGGACCAGCCGCTGCGCGGCAACTTCAACCAGCTGCGTCAGCTGAAGGCCAAGTACCCCCACATCAAGGTGCTGTACTCCTTCGGCGGCTGGACCTACTCCGGCGGCTTCGGCCAGGCCGCGCAGAACCCGGCCGCGTTCGCCAAGTCCTGCAAGGCCGTCGTGGAGGACCCGCGCTGGGCCGATGTCTTCGACGGCATCGACATCGACTGGGAGTACCCGAACGCCTGCGGCCTGACCTGTGACACCTCCGGCCCGGCGGCCTTCAGGAACCTGATGTCGGCGCTGCGCACCGAGTTCGGCTCGAACTACCTGGTCACGGCGGCCATCACCGCCGACGGCTCCTCCGGCGGCAAGATCGACGCGGCCGACTACGGCGGCGCCGCCCAGTACCTCGACTGGTACAACGTGATGACGTACGACTACTTCGGCGCCTTCGACGCGGACGGCCCGACCGCTCCGCACTCGCCGCTCACCTCGTACCCCGGCATCCCGCAGGCGGGCTTCAACTCGGCCGACGCGATCGCCAAGCTCAAGGCCAAGGGTGTGCCGTCCGCCAAGCTGCTGCTCGGCATCGGCTTCTACGGCCGCGGCTGGACCGGCGTCACCCAGTCCGCCCCCGGCGGCTCGGCGACCGGCGCGGCACCCGGCACCTACGAGGCCGGCATCGAGGACTACAAGGTCCTGAAGAACTCCTGCCCCGCGAACGGCACCATCGCGGGCACGGCGTACGCGCACTGCGGCAGCAACTGGTGGTCGTACGACACCCCGTCGACGATCGCCGGGAAGATGACCTGGGCCAAGAACCAGGGCCTGGG
Organism: Streptomyces sp. F001; assembly: GCF_004187715.1. GTDB lineage: Bacteria > Actinomycetota > Actinomycetes > Streptomycetales > Streptomycetaceae > Streptomyces > Streptomyces flavusporus. The sequence continues at coordinate 179,943 of NZ_QZWF01000007.1, forward strand.
TGGCGCGTTCTTCTGGGAGTTCAGCGGCGACACCAGCAACGGTGAGCTGGTGAGCGCCATCAGCAACGGGCTGAACTGACGCCCGGCCATCCGCACTGCGGCATCTGAAGCCGGAGAGGCAGGCCCTCCCCCTCCCTCTCCGGCTTCACCCGCGCTCGGGCGCGGGATCGGTCAGATGGCGGGCGCAGCGACCCGTGTGTACGTCCGGCCGTTGCTGGTGGCGGCGGGCGTGGTCACCGTGACGGAGACCGGCCCGGCGGGCCCTGCCGGAGCGACGGCGGTGACCTGCGTCGGGGAGACCACCGTGAACGATGCGGGGACGGCGCCGAACTGGACGCGAGTGGCGGCCGCGAGGTTGCTGCCGGTCAGCGTGACGACCGTACCGGCGTGCGTCGGCCCCTTGTCGGGTACCAGGGAGGCCAGCACGGGCGCGTCGAGGAAGACATAGCCGAGGGGATTGCTGGTGCCGCCGGGGGTGATCACCGTGACCTCCGTGGCACCAGGGGCATGGCTCCGGGTCACCGCGGTGATCTGTGTGGCGGAGTCGACGGTGAACGAGGCGGCCGCCGCGCCGTCGAACAGCACCGCCGTCGCACCGAGGAGGTTGTTGCCGGTGAGCCTGACCGTGGTGCCGCCCGCTGTGGGGCCGGAGGCAGGGTCGAGGGCGGTCAGCGTGGGCAACGCGGCGTAGAAGAAGAACGCGTCGGGGTCGTCGGGGTCGCTGGTGCCGCCGACCGTGGTCACCGTGACGACCGCGGCGCCGGCCGCGTGGGCGGGGGTCACCGCGGTGATCTGGGTGCTGCTGTTGGCCGTGAATGAGGTCGCCGCCACGCCGCCGAACCGCACCCCCGTCACATTGGTGAAGCCCGTGCCCGTCAGCATCACCGTCGTCCCCCCGGAGGCCGGCCCCCGATTCGGCGACAGGCCGGTGATTGAGGGAGCGGCGACATAGGTGAACGTGAGGGCGTTGCTGGTGCCACCCGAAGTGGTCACGGTGACGTCGGCCGGGCCTGCGGAGCGGGCAGGGCTGACCGCGGTGATCTGGGTGCTGCTGTTGACGGTGAACGAGGTCGCCGCCACGCCGCCGAACCGCACGCCCGTCACATTGGTGAAGCCCGTGCCCGTCAGCGTCACCGTCGTCCCCCCGGAGGCCGGCCCCTGATTCGGCGACAGGCTCGAGAGGGTGGGAGCCGTGGAATAGGTGAAGGGCACGGACTGGGTGCTGGTGCCCTGGGTCGTGGTGACGGTGACGTTCACTGTTCCGCTGCCGGCCGGAGTCACGGCCGTGATCTGCGTGCTGCTGTTGACCGTGAACGACGTGGCGGGGATGGATCCGAACCGGACGATAACCACTCCCGTGAAATCGGTTCCGGTCACGATGACGGTGGTACCACCTGTGGGCGGCCCCTGGCTGGGACTGACCGAAGTGACCACAGGAGGGGCCATGGCTGTACTCCTTCACGCAGGGCTGAGGGATCGATGACACATGCGGCCACGTCATGGCAGGGCTTCGGGTCGAGCCCGTCCGGGCGGCGGGGGGACTGCCGCCCGGACGGGGGTTCTGCGCCGCCCTGTTACGGAGGCGATCGGACCGGTCAGATGCCGGGCCCGGCGACGTAGGTGAAGCCGCCGAGTTCGGTGTCCGATCCGGCGGGGTTGGTCACGACGACGTCGGCCGCTCCCGCGGTGCCGGGCGGTGTGACCACGGACAGCGTGGTGGCGCTGATCACCGAGAACGGTGCCGCGGCGCCGTCGAAGGTGACCGACTCCGTGCTGTCCAGGCTGGTGCCGGTGATGGTGACCGCCGTCCCGCCCGAGGTCGGACCCTCGGCCGGGCTGACGGTGGTGATCGCGGGGACGTCGACGTAGGTGTAGCTGAGGCCGTTGTTGGTGCCGCCCGCGGTGGTCACGCTCACTCCCACCGGACCGGCCGCCGCGCCCGCGGGCACGACGACGCTGAGCGAGCTGTCACTGACCACGGTCGGAGTGGCGGTGGCCGCGCCGAAGGCCACACTGGTGGCCGTCGACAGACCCGTGCCGCTGATGGTGATGGTGTTGCCGCCGGCCAGCGGCCCGGAGATGGCGCTCAGGGACGCCTTGAACGGGGCGCCCACGTAGAAGAACGACACGGGGTTGCTGGTGCCGCCCGGGGTGGTCACCGTGACCCCGACCGTGCCGGTTCCCGACGGGGAGACGGCGGTGACCTGCGTCGGGGAGACGTTGGTGACGTTCGTGGCGGCCTTGCTGCCGAACTTCACCGCGCTGGTGTTGGACAGGTTCGTGCCGGTGATGGTCACCAGGGTGCCGCCCCCGGTGGAACCCTGATTCGGAGAGATGGGCATGAGGACACTCCTCGCTCGTTGATGGGGACATTGCGAGGAACCGACCGGGTTGGGCCAGCCACTGGCTGCCGCGTCGCAGAAGAGGGACCGCCGCCGAAGGCACGTACGTCGCCCTCTTCCCGCCCCGTTTCGATGCGGCGAGCACCGCTCAGCGATGCTGCCGCGCCCCGGGTGAACGAACCGGCACGGCCCTCGTACGACGGCCGGGTACACCGCAGCCTCCGCCGTCTGTCCAGGGCAAGGAAAAGCCGGCGGGTGCTGCCTGTCCGAACGTTCCCCCGGCTCGGGGATGGGCAGCCCGCCGGTTCACACTCTCAGTGACCCATACATCCAATCGAGTGACAAGACACAGTCACCCTCCATCACCCGAACGAAGTAACCCCTGACCCTTTTTCCCTCCTTACACCTTTCTTCTGTCGAACTTTCGCTCCCAAGTCAAACGCTTGTTCGAGAACAGCAGTCAATGTCAAGCCCCGGACACGGCCCGAGGCTTGGCATTGACCATCCGTCACACCGGGCAGCCGGGGACAGCTCCGGCGGGCGCGCACTGGTCAGGTCTGTTGAGCACTACCCGCGTCCCGGACACAGTGACCGAGCCTCCGCCCTCGTCGCGGAAGATCCCACCTCCCCGGCCTCCTGTTCCCAGGCCTCCTGCTACGTTCTCGGTGACCTGGCCGCCGATCAGGCTGGCAACGCCGCCCTGCTGGTTCCGGCGACCCTGGTACAGGCCACCACCGTCACTTCCGGCGTCGTTCTTGTCCACCTCCGTGCCCACCAGTTGCAGCGTGCTGTCGAAGTTGGCGATGCCTCCGCCGGAGGAAGCGGCCTCGTTCTCCTCCACATGACCGCCGTAGACGGTGAGGGAGCCGAGCGCCGCGAAGATGCCTCCGCCTTCGAAGGTCTCGGTGCTGTTGACCCTGATATCCGCGTTGTTGAGGACGGTGGTGCCGGCGGTGAACAGTCCTCCGCCCGTGAAATCCGCCGTGTTGTTCTCGACGGCTCCCCTGTCCATCGTCAGCTGCGCGGCGGAGGCCACATGGATTCCGCCGCCGTCGCCGGCGGTGTTGTCCGACACGGTGCTGCTGGTGAGGTGCGCCCTGGCGCCGGCTGCGACCGCGATACCGCCGCCCAGGAAGGAAGCGGTGTTGTCGCTCACCCGGCTCCCGACCAGGCTCAGGCTGCCTGCGGTGAGGATGCCGCCGCCGGCCGTGCCGGCACCCCCGGTCGCACTGCCCCCCGACACGGTGATCCCGTTGAGGGTGAGGGACCCCTGCGAAGCGACCTCGGCGATGCGGAACGGTGTGGCCGACGTGCGGGTGATGGTGGACTGGGTACCGGTGATGGTGACGATCCCGGTGATGGCCGGCAGCCCGTTGGCCCCTCCAGCCACGGCCGGAGCGGTGAGTTCGTACTCGCATCCCGCCGACAGCAGAATGGATCCTGCCCCACGGGTGTTCGCCTCGTTGATCTGCTCGATCAGTTCGGCGACGTCCCCGCACGGTACCGGTGCCGCCTGGCGTGCAGGCGGGGACGTGGCGATGGCCGGCGTGGCGACCAGGGCCACTGAAGCACTCAGCAGCGCGGTCGCCGCCACCCCACAGACGTTCTTCACGGTCGACACGTGTTCTCCCTTTGAGTCGTTGTTGTTCAACTTCATCGGGAGCGTGGGCCGTTGGCACCCAGTGTGATCTGGACGGGTGAAGGCGTAGGGCAGCGGGGCGTAGCCCGTTACGGCAATCAGGTCACACCGGAATTCATCCGGCCGGCGTTTCTCAGCGATCCGGCATGCCTGAGCGGCGGGCAGCGGTTATGGCCCTGAGCCATTCGGGTGACATATGCCAATTGCCTTGCGGCTGCAGCGCGGGAAATGGATTACTGGAATGGATCTAACCGGTGGGCCGCCCATTCTCGCCGGGGGATGCGGCAGTCGGTTCATCCGCGGCTTTCTGCAGGAGCTCGGGTGATCACACCGGCATACCGCGATGGGCACCCCTGGTGGAGAATTTGGATCCCGTTCAGCCGGTGCCGTTCGCGGCACCGGCTGATGCGGTAGCTCGGACCACAACAGCCATCAGGCGACGTTCACACGCTGCCCCGGAGGCGCCGCCTCCAGCCAGGCAAGGAAACCGGTCAACGCGTCTTCGCTCATGGCGAGTTCAAGACGCGTGCCCCGGTGCAGACAGACCAGGATCACCGCGTCGGACAGCAGCGCCAGCTCCTCCTCGCCCTCGGGAACCCGGCGGCCGGCCACCTCGATCTGGGAGCGTTCCAGGATGCGGCGCGGGCGGGGGGCGTAGGAGAAGACCCGGTACCACTCCACCCGGTCGCCGTTGTAGCGGGCCACGCCGTAGGCCCAGCCCTTGCCGCCGGTGTCGGGTTTCTCGGGGACGTCCCAGCGCAGGCTGCAGTCGAAGGTGCCGCCGGAGCGCTGGATGAGTCTGCGGCGCAGGCCGAAGACGAACAGACCCACCACCACGAGGGCCACGACAATTCCGCACACAGTCAGAGCGAGGACCATCGGCACCGACCTCCTCGTCTCCTAGGTAACGGAACGTAAAAAACACCCACATCTGGCTCAGCCGCGGCCGGATCCGGATTGCTCCGGTTCCAGCCGCGGCTGAGTGACGTCATCGCACGGCGCGTGCTCTGGTCAGCGCGCCGTCGCCGCACGCAGTCGGACCTCCGCGCGACGCTCGGCGAAGGCATCCTCCTCCGACTTCGCGCGTTCGAGCGCCCGCTCCGCGCGCTGGACATCGATCTCGTCCGACAGCTCGGCGATCTCGGCCAGCAGCGACAGCTTGTTGTCCGCGAACGAGATGAAACCGCCGTGCACCGCGGCGACGACCGTCCCACCATCACTCGTACGGATGGTCACCGGGCCCGACTCCAGCACACCGAGCAGCGGCTGGTGACCGGGCATGACGCCGATGTCGCCGGACGTGGTGCGCGCGACGACCAGGGTGGCCTCGCCGGACCAGACCTCTCGGTCGGCCGCGACCAGCGCGACGTGCAGCTCAGCAGCCAAGGGTGGCTCCTCGGGTCACCACCCGGCGTGGTTGCCGGGTGTTGGTTCATAAGTCTAGTAGGGCTCCGAGCACCAAGTCGTCGAGGCCCAGCCCCAGGGCTCTGCTGGGGGTCTGGGGGTTATCCCCCAGGCAATGCAGCAATGGGCGTGAGAGAGGGGGCGGGACGCGCCCGCCCCCTCCTCAAGAGCACGACGTCAGGAGACGCCCAGCTCCTTCGCGTTCTTCTTCAGGTCCTCGAGACCACCGCACATGAAGAACGCCTGCTCGGGGAAGTGGTCGTACTCACCGTCGCAGATCGCGTTGAACGCGGCGATCGACTCCTCCAGCGGCACGTCCGAACCGTCCACGCCGGTGAACTGCTTGGCGACGTGGGTGTTCTGGGACAGGAAGCGCTCCACGCGACGGGCACGGTGGACGACGAGCTTGTCCTCCTCGCCGAGCTCGTCGATACCGAGGATCGCGATGATGTCCTGGAGGTCCTTGTACTTCTGCAGGATCGTCTTGACGCGCATGGCGGCGTCGTAGTGGTCCTGCGCGATGTAGCGCGGGTCCAGGATGCGGGACGTGGAGTCCAGCGGGTCCACGGCCGGGTAGATGCCCTTCTCGGAGATCGGACGGGAGAGAACCGTCGTCGCGTCGAGGTGGGCGAACGTGGTGGCCGGGGCCGGGTCGGTCAGGTCGTCCGCGGGGACGTAGATCGCCTGCATCGAGGTGATCGAGTGACCGCGGGTCGAGGTGATGCGCTCCTGGAGGAGGCCCATCTCGTCGGCCAGGTTCGGCTGGTAGCCCACCGCGGAGGGCATACGGCCGAGCAGGGTCGACACCTCGGAACCGGCCTGGGTGAAGCGGAAGATGTTGTCGATGAAGAACAGCACGTCCTGCTTCTGCACATCGCGGAAGTACTCCGCCATGGTCAGACCGGCGAGGGCCACGCGCAGACGGGTGCCCGGGGGCTCGTCCATCTGACCGAAGACCAGCGCGGTCTTGTCGATGACGCCCGAGTCCGACATCTCCTCGATGAGGTCGTTGCCCTCACGGGTGCGCTCACCGACACCGGCGAACACGGAGACACCGTCGTGGTTGTTGGCGACGCGGTAGATCATCTCCTGGATGAGCACCGTCTTGCCGACGCCGGCGCCGCCGAACAGACCGATCTTGCCGCCCTTGACGTACGGGGTCAGCAGGTCGATGACCTTGACGCCGGTCTCGAACATCTCGGTCTTCGACTCGAGCTCGTCGAAGTTCGGGGCCTTGCGGTGGATGGACCAGCGCTCGCCCTCGTAGGTCTCGTCGACGTTCAGCACCTCACCGAGGGTGTTGAACACCTTGCCCTTGGTGAAGTCGCCGACCGGGACGGTGATGCCGTCGCCGGTGTTCACGACCGGGGCCTGGCGGACCAGACCGTCGGTGGGCTGCATGGAGATCGCGCGGACCAGGCCTTCACCCAGGTGCTGGGCGACCTCGAGGGTCAGCGTCTTCTTCTCGCCCTGGTTCGCCGGGTCGGAGACCTCGACGTGGAGGGCGTTGTAGATGTCCGGCATCGCGTCGACGGGGAACTCCACGTCGACGACCGGGCCGATGACCCGCGCGACGCGGCCCGTCGCCGTGGCCGTCTCAACAGTGGTGGTCATTAGTAGTCACTCCCCGCGGTCGCGTCGGCCAGGGCGCTCGCGCCACCGACGATCTCGCTGATTTCCTGGGTGATTTCGGCCTGGCGGGCCGCGTTGGCAAGCCGGGTGAGGTTCTCGATGAGCTCACCGGCGTTGTCAGTGGCCGACTTCATCGCGCGCCGCGTGGCGGCGTGCTTGGAGGCGGCCGACTGGAGCAGCGCGTTGTAGATGCGGCTCTCCACATAGCGCGGCAGCAGGGCGTCGAGGACGTCCTCCGCCGACGGCTCGAAGTCGTACAGCGGAAGGATCTCGCCCTTGGGCGCCTCCTCCGCGACCTCTTCGAGGCTGAGCGGCAGCATGCGGGAGTCGACCGCAGTCTGCGTCATCATCGACACGAACTCCGTGTAGACGATGTGGAGTTCGTCCACGCCGCCGTCCGCGGTGTCCTTCTCGATGGCCCCGATCAGGGGCGCCGCGACCTTCTTGGCGTCCGCGTACGTGGGCTCGTCGGTGAAGCCGGTCCACGACTGAGCGATCTTGCGCTCACGGAAGTTGTAGTGGGCCACACCGCGCCGGCCGACGATGTACGTGTCGACCTGCTTGCCCTCGCGCTCGAGGCGCTCGGTCAGCTGCTCCGCCGCCTTGATGGCGTTGGAGTTGAAGGCACCGGCGAGACCACGGTCGCTCGTCAGCAGCAGCACCGCGGACCGGGTGACCGTCTCGGCCTGGGTGGTCAGCGGGTGCTTGGTGTTCGACCCGGTACCGACCGCCCTGACCGCGCGGGTCAGTTCCTGCGCGTACGGCGTGGAGGCCGCCACCTTGCGCTGCGCCTTGACGACGCGCGAGGCGGCGATCATCTCCATCGCCTTGGTGATCTTCTTGGTCGCGGTGACGGATCGGATGCGACGCTTGTAGACCCGGAGCTGGGCTCCCATGAGTCAGGTCCCTTCCTTTACGTCACTTGGCGACAGCGGCCGGAGCCTCTTCGCCGAGCAGCTTGCCGTCCGAGGTCTCGAACTGCTTCTTGAACTCCGCGATGGCGTCGGCGACGGCCGTGAGGGTGTCGTCCGACATCTTGCCGCCCTCCTTGATGGAGGTCATCAGGCCCTGCTCCTTGCGGTGCAGGTACTCGAGGAGCTCCCGCTCGAAGCGGCGGATGTCGGCGACCGGCACCTCGTCCATCTTGCCGGTGGTGCCGGCCCAGATGGAGACGACCTGGTCCTCGGTGGACATCGGCTGGTACTGGGCCTGCTTCAGCAGCTCGACCATGCGCTGACCGCGCTCCAGCTGCGCCTTCGACGCGGCGTCCAGGTCGGAACCGAAGGCGGCGAACGCCTCCAGCTCACGGAACTGGGCGAGGTCGACGCGCAGACGACCCGAAACCTGCTTCATCGCCTTGTGCTGTGCGGAACCACCGACTCGGGAGACGGAGATACCGACGTTCAGCGCGGGGCGCTGACCGGCGTTGAACAGGTCCGACTCCAGGAAGCACTGGCCGTCGGTGATGGAGATGACGTTGGTCGGGATGAACGCCGAGACGTCGTTGGCCTTGGTCTCGACGATCGGCAGACCGGTCATCGAGCCGGCACCCATGTCGTCGGAGAGCTTCGCGCAGCGCTCCAGCAGACGGGAGTGCAGGTAGAAGACGTCACCCGGGTAGGCCTCACGGCCCGGCGGGCGGCGCAGCAGCAGGGACACGGCGCGGTAGGCGTCGGCCTGCTTCGAGAGGTCGTCGAAGATGATCAGGACGTGCTTGCCCTCGTACATCCACTGCTGGCCGATGGCCGAGCCGGTGTACGGCGCCAGGTACTTGAAGCCGGCCGGGTCGGACGCCGGGGCGGCGACGATGGTCGTGTACTCCAGCGCACCGTTCTCCTCCAGCGCGCGGCGGACCGACGCGATGGTGGAGCCCTTCTGGCCGATGGCGACGTAGATGCAGCGGACCTGCTTGTTCGGGTCGCCGGTGCGCCAGTTGTCGCGCTGGTTGATGATCGTGTCGACGGCCAGGGCGGTCTTGCCGGTCTGGCGGTCACCGATGATCAGCTGACGCTGACCACGGCCGACCGGGGTCATCGCGTCGACGGCCTTGTAGCCGGTCTCCATCGGCTCGTGCACCGACTTGCGCTGCATGACCGTGGGGGCCTGCAGCTCGAGGGCGCGGCGGCCGGACGTCTCGATCTCGCCGAGGCCGTCGATCGGGTTGCCGAGCGGGTCGACGACGCGGCCGAGGTAGCCCTCGCCCACTGCCACGGAGAGAACCTCACCGGTGCGCTGCACCGGCTGCCCCTCCTCGATGCCGCTGAACTCACCGAGGACGATGGCACCGATCTCGCGCTCCTCGAGGTTGAGGGCGAGGCCGAGGGTGCCGTCCTCGAACTTCAGCAGTTCGTTGGCCATGGCCGAGGGCAGACCCTCGACCTTCGCGATGCCGTCGCCGGCAAGGGTGACCGTACCGACCTCCTCGCGCGAGGCCGCGTCCGGCTTGTACGACTGGACGAAGGTCTCCAGTGCGTCCCGGATCTCCTCCGGCCGGATCGTGAGCTCCGCCATCTGGGTTCCCTGCTCTCCTTGTTGGGCCCGAAGTTTCACTTTGGGGGTCTGGGGGCGACCCCCAGGAATCCTCTGCACGGCCCAACATGGGCCGTAAGTACGTACTGCGTGTTCAGTTGCGGCTAGCTCGCCAGCCGACGCTCGGCGTCCGCGATGCGGTCCGCGAGGGAGCCGTTGATGACCTCGTCACCGACCTGCACCCGGATCCCGCCGACGACATCGGGGTCGACGTCGAGGTTGAGGTGCATCTGACGGCCGTAGAGCTTCGCCAGAGCGGCGCCGAGGCGCTGCTTCTGTACGTCGCTCAGCGGCACCGCCGAGGTGACGACGGCGACCATGCGGTCCCGCCGCTCGGCGGCGAGCTTGGACAGGGACTCCAGTCCCGCTTCCAGGCTACGTCCCCGCGGCGCGGTCACAAGGCGCGTCACCAGACGTTCGGTCTGGGCCGCGGTCCGGCCGCCGAGGAGGCTGCGCATCAGCTCCCTCTTGGCCGAGACGGTGGCCTTCCGGTCGGTCAGCGCGGCCCGCAGCTCGGGGCTGGACGAGACGATCCGGCCGAACCGGAACAGCTCGTCCTCGACGTCGTCGAGCGTGCCGGCCCGCTGCGCGGCGGTGAGGTCGGCGGTGTTCGCCAGCTCCTCCAGGGCGTCCACCAGGTCACGCGACTGCGACCAGCGGGAACGCACCATGCCGGACACCAGGTCCACGGTCTCGCCGCCGACCTGCGTGCCGAGCAGGCGCTGGGCCAGCTCGGCCTTGGCCTCACCGGCCTGCGCCGGGTCGGTGAGGACCCGACGCAGCGACACCTCGCGGTCGAGCAGCGCGGTCACCGCGGCCAGCTCGTCGGCGAGCCGCGCCGCGTCCACGGACGTGTTGTCCGTCAGCGCGTCGAGACGCTCACGTGCGGCTGCCAGGGCCTCGCGGCTCGCTCCGTTCATCGAGACGCCTCGGCCTTCTCCTCGAGCTCGTCGAGGAAGCGGTCGATCACACGGCTCTGGCGGGCGTGGTCCTCGAGGGACTCACCGACCAGCTTGCCGGCCAGCTCGGTGGCGAGCTTGCCGACGTCCTGCCGCAGCGCGGCCGAGGCGGCCTTGCGGTCGGCCTCGATCTGGGTGTGACCGGCGGCGACGATCTCCTCGCGCTGCCGCTGGCCCTCCGCGCGCATCTCGGCGATGAGCGCGGCACCCTGCTCCTGCGCCTCCTGGCGCAGCCGCGCGGCCTCGTGCCGGGCCTCGGCGAGCTGGGCCTTGTACTGCTCCAGGACGCTCTGGGCCTCGGTCTGAGCGGCCTCGGCCTTCTCGATACCGCCCTCGATGGCCTCGCGACGCTCTTCCAGAACCTTGTTGATGTTCGGGAGGAGCTTCTTGGCGAGGAAGCCGAAGACGATGACGAAGGCGAGCAGGCCGATGACGAGCTCAGGGATCGGCGGGACGAGGGGATTCTCCATCTCCCCCTCAGCCGCGATGATGAGCAGCTGGCTCATGTCAGTGCCTTTCGTCTAGTGGACTGGTCGTGGATCAGTGATCACACGCCGTAGACGAACGGCATGACCAGGCCGATGAGGGCGAGCGCCTCACAGAAGGCGAAGCCGAGGATCTGGTTGGCACGGATGAGACCGGCGGCCTCGGGCTGGCGGGCCAGGGCCTGGGTGCCGTTACCGAAGATGATGCCCACGCCGACGCCGGGGCCGATCGCGGCGAGGCCGTAGCCGATGGAGCCGAGGGAGCCGGAGACGGCGGCGAGGGTCTCAGTGGCAGCCATGCTGATTCTTCCTTCTCTGTACGGACCGGCGGGGGTTGGCCACCGGACGATTCAAGGGTGGTGCAGGGGTGGGCGCTCAGTGGTGCTCGGCGAGCGCGCCCTGAATGAAGGTGCAGGTCAGGAGCACGAAGACGTACGCCTGAAGGGCCTGGATGAAGAGCTCGAAGGCCGTCATCACGAGCACCATGATGAAAGAGACGCCGGCGTACGCGATCCCGATGCCGTTGAGCAGGTACCAGCTGGCGATCGTGAACAGGAGCAGCAGCGTGTGGCCCGCGAACATGTTCGCGAAGAGTCGCACCGCGTGCGTGAACGGGCGGACCAGCAGGTTCGAGAAGAACTCGATGAGCATCGCCAGCGGCAGAACCGGGCCGAGTTCCTTGTTGTAGCCCGTGAAGTTCTTGAAGGCGCCGACGAAGCCGTGCCGCTTGAAGGTCAGCGAGACCCACAGGATGTAGACGATCAGGGCGAGCACCGCCGGGTAGGCGATGATCGAGGTGACCGGGAACTGGGCGACCGGAATGATCGACCAGAGGTTCATCATCCAGATGAAGAAGAACAGCGAGACGACGAGCGGGACGTACTTCTCGCCTTCCTTCTTGCCGATCGTCTCGTAGACGACGCCGCGCCGGATGAAGTCGTAGCCGGCCTCGGCGACCATCTGCAGCTTGCCGGGGACGACCTTCGGCTTGCGGAAGGCGGCCCAGAAGAAGCCGATGACGATGATCGAGCCGAGCAGCGCCAGCAGCATCGTCTTGTTGAAGTACAGGTTGCTGTCCGCGTCGCCCCAGAGGGGCTCGAACAGGAACGAGTGCAGGCCGGGAGCCGGGAAGCCACAGCCGTCGAAGATGTGGCAGTCGGTCTCGAAGGCGAGCACCTGCGTCGGGTCAGCACTCACCGCGGGCTCCTTCAGCGTGGCGCATGGGTACGGCAACCTCGTTGTGTCGGCGCGGCGCACAGCCGCGGTTCGGCACTGGACTGGTGTTACGGATGTGGGGGCGGCGGTTCGGCGTCGAGCCTCGCGATGGAACAGGCGTCAGCTCGGATGCCCGCGCCCGCAGTGCCGCAGTTGGCACCGGACGATAGCAGCTTGTCGAACGCGGCTTTATCCCGGCCCTACCCCTCACGACGACGGACCCGTCTTCTCGGGCTTGCTGCCCGCGGAGTCGGGTTCGACGTAGAGCATCTTGGACTTCATGTGCGCCATCGTCTGCGCACCGATCCACGCGAGCGTGGTCGCGATGAGCGTGATCGCGAAGGCCCGGGGGTTGAACAGCGTCGTGTTCTTGAACACGGCGAGGAAGACGAACAGCAGCAGGATCTGCGCCGCGTAGAGCATCAGGCCCATCGCCTGGAACAGGTGCGGCAGCGTTTTGGCGGTGCGCTCGAGTACAAGCAGACCGATGCCCATGAAGAGGATCGTCACCAGCGCGGCCACGAGGGACCCGACTGCGCCCTTGCCGCCGGCCACCACACCACTGACGACGGCGGCAACAGCGCCGACGGCAGCTGTGGGCACAGCAGCCTGGGCCAGGATCCGGACGTCATTGGACGGCATGGCGGCAACTCCGCTTTCGCAGGGGGGCAGGGTGTCGTCATGGACGAGCGTAGTCCCGGGTCGAGAGGGGACCTCACGCCAATGGACCGTCGCACTGCGGTCCTTCGGCTCTGTCCGGGGTTCTCGTGAACCGTATCACAAACTATTTGATGAGGTCTTTACCTGGAGATGTGCTCGCCGTCACACATGAGAGTGACCGTGCGCGTCTGTGCAGAAACAGAGCCGACTTGTCTGGTATTGGGGCTCTTCGTTCCCCCATGAATGGGCAATGCTTTAGTCAGATTCTTACCTTGTGAAGCGCGAGCGAGGGCCGATGGCGGTCGCTCCGTTGACTCCTGAGACTCCCGCGGCGACCGGAGTGCGCTGTTCCTCCTCGGCCGGGGCGCTCTGCTCCGGGGCCTCGTCGACTGCGGGCGCGGTGAGGACCGTGCGGCGCCGGTAGCGCGGGGGCACGAAGTGCTCGGCCCACCTCGGAGCGCGCGGGGTGAAGCGGGGCAGCAGGAGCAGGACCAGCCCGATCGCACTCAGGAAGACCACGCTCAGGACGATCCACATCGACGCCGAGTTCACGGAGTAGGCGAGCGTGCCGAAGGCGATCAGCGCCGACCAGAAGTACATGATCATCACCGCGCGGCTGTGGGAGTGGCCGATCTCCAGCAGACGGTGGTGCAGATGACCGCGGTCGGCGGCGAACGGCGACTGGCCGCGCCAGGTGCGCCGCACGATCGCCAGGATCAGGTCCGCGGCCGGGATCGCGATGATCGTCAGCGGCAGCAGCAGGGGGATGTAGACGGGCACCGTCTGGTGCACGGCCTCCCTCTCGGAGTGGGCGAACACCTTCAGCGCGTCCGGGTCGACCTGCCCGGTGATGGAGATGGCGCCCGCGGCGAGCACCAGGCCGATCAGCATCGAGCCGGAGTCGCCCATGAAGATCCGCGCCGGGTGCATGTTGTGCGGCAGGAAGCCCAGGCACATGCCCATCAGGATCGCCGCGAACAGGGTGGCCGGGGCGGCGGCCTCGATGCCGTACGACACCCAGACCCGGTAGGCGTAGAGGAAGAACGCCGCCGACGCGATGCCCACCATGCCGGCTGCGAGGCCGTCGAGCCCGTCGACGAAGTTGACCGCGTTGATGGTGATGACGACCAGCGCGACCGTGAGCAGGGTGCCCTGCCACTGGGTCAGCGCGACGTTGCCGACGCCCGGGATGGGCAGCCACAGGATCGTCAGACCCTGCATGACCATGACGCCCGCGGCGATCATCTGGCCGCCCAGCTTGATCAGGGCGTCGATCTCGAACTTGTCGTCCAGCACACCGATGAGCCAGATCAGCGCCGCGCCGGACAGCAGCGCCCGCGGCTCGTTGGAGTTCTCGAAGACCTGGCTGAGGTTGGTCAGGTGGTCGGCGACCAGCAGGCCGGCGCACAGGCCGAAGAACATCGCGATCCCGCCGAGCCGCGGAGTGGGTTCCCGGTGCACGTCACGCGCCCGGATCTCCGGCATCGCTCCGGCCACGATCGCAAACTTCCGTACCGGCCCTGTCAGCAGATACGTCACCGCGGCCGTGATGCAGAGCGTCAGCAGGTATTCACGCACGGGCTTCCCCACAGGTCTCGCTGGCCATCTCAGCCCCACACCCTAGCGAGGTGCGCATATGGATGAGGACTTCCGGGTAGCGACGATGGTTGCACGTGTGGCTGTGTACGGAATTGCGCCTGCCCCCGCTCAACGCGGATACGGCGGAAATCGACCGGCCAGCTCCCGCACTTCTGCACGAGCCCGCTTGCCGTCGACCTCGCCGCGCAGCACTCCCCCCAACAGGGCGGCGATGCGTCCCATCTCCCGCTCCCCCATCCCCTGCGTGGTGACCGCCGCCGTGCCCAGGCGCAGGCCGCGGGCGTCGTCGTGCGGCAGGGCGCAGCAGTCGAGGATCAGGCCGGCGGCGGCGAGCCGCCCGCGGGCCCTGCGGCCGTCGACGCCGAGCGGGGCCGGGTCCGCGGTGATGAGGTGGGTGTCCGTGCCGCCGGTGGTGACCACCAGGCCCTCGGCGGCCAGCCCGGCGGCCAGAATCCGGGCGTTGGCGACCACCTGGTGCGCGTACGCCGAGAAGGCCGGTGTGGCCGCCTCACCGAAGGCGACGGCCTTGGCGGCGATGGTGTGCATCTGGGCACCGCCCTGGGTGAAGGGGAACACCGCTCGATCGACCCGCTCGGCCAGTTCGCTCCCGCACAGGATCATGCCGCCGCGCGGTCCGCGCAGCACCTTGTGGGTGGTGGCGCAGACGACATCGGCGTAGGGCACCGGATTCGGCGCCGCTCCCCCGGCGACGAGCCCGATGGGATGGGCCGCGTCGGCGATCAGATACGCCCCCACCTCGTCGGCGACCTCGCGGAAGAAGGCGTAGTCGATGTGCCGGGGATAGGCGATCGAGCCGCACACGATCGCCTTCGGGCGGTGCGTACGGGCCAGGGCACGCACCTGGTCGTGGTCGATGAGCCCGGTCTCGGCGTCGACCCCGTAGCCGACGAAGTCGAACCAGCGGCCGGAGAAGTTGGCCGGCGAGCCGTGCGTGAGGTGGCCGCCGTAGGGCAGCCCGAGGGCGAGGACGGTGTCCCCGGGGCGCAGCAGGGCGGCGTACGCGGCGAGGACGGCCGAACTGCCCGAGTGAGACTGGACGTTGGCGTGCTCGGCCCCGAACAGCGCCTGCGCCCGCTGCATGGCGACCCGCTCGGCGACGTCGACGATCTCGCAGCCACCGTGGTACCGGGCGCCGGGATACCCCTCCGCGTACTTGTTGGCGAGCGGCGAGCCGAGGGCGGCGAGAACGGCCGACGAGGTGAAGTTCTCGGCGGCGATCAGCTGGAGGGTGGTGGCCTGCCGGTCCAGCTCCCCGAGCAGAATCTCGGCGAGCTCGGGATCCTGCCGCCGCAGTACATCGACAGAGCCCTCAGGGGCATGAGTGACCGACATGGTGGACTCCGGGCGTCGACCGTCACGTAGGTCCACTGTAGGCCGGGGTGGTCGGGGGCGCCCGCTGTTGTACGGCTGCCGCGTGGGGCCTGTGGTCAGGCGCCCGGAGTCACGTACGCGCCGTCACACCCGTCAGCGCCGTGACGACCGGATCCAGCGCCTGGTGTATCTCGTCGCCGATCGAGCGGAAGAACGGCAGCGGCGCCCCATACGGGTCGTACACCTCGTCCGCCTCGGCCGTCGGCGCCAGGAGCCACCCGCGTAGAGCGGCCGCCGCCCGCACCAGCGCGCGGGCGCGGGCGACCACGCCCTCCTCCAGCGGAGGCAGCGTGGCCGGGTCTATGGCCCGCACCAGACGGGTGAACTCCTTCAGCGTGAACGTCCGCAGACCTGCCGAGTGGCC
This sequence comes from Streptomyces sp. F001, assembly GCF_004187715.1. Taxonomy (GTDB): domain Bacteria; phylum Actinomycetota; class Actinomycetes; order Streptomycetales; family Streptomycetaceae; genus Streptomyces; species Streptomyces flavusporus. The sequence goes on from NZ_QZWF01000007.1 coordinate 196,163, forward strand.
CATGGAGATGACCTGGGCGCGATGGTCCCGGGTGGCCGTCAGGACCAGGTCGGCGCGGATCACATGCTCGTCGAGCAGCTCCCGGCCGACGAACCCGGTCGCGTCCGCGCCGAAGTCGGCCAGCACCGTCTCGGCGTTGGCCTCCATGGGCGCGCCCTCATGGCCCCAGGTGCCCGCGCTCTCCACGATCAGCCCGCCGCCCAGGATGCCGAGCCGTTCCTGCACGAAATGCCGGGTCAGCCGCTCGGTGATCGGCGAGCGGCACACGTTTCCGGTGCTGACGTGGAGGATGCGGAAGCTGTCGCGCGGAAGTCCCACGAATGTCGTCGTGATCTCCGCCGCGCTTTCCCCGTTGCCTATGCCACGCCCCGCGTCAGGGGCTGTCAACTGGCCACCTCGAGGTCGGGTACGACCTTGCGCAGCTCGTCCGGCGAGAGAGCGCCCTCGCGCAGCAGGACGGGCACCGGGCCGGTGACGTCGACGATGGAGGACGGCACGATGCCGGGGGTGGGGCCGCCGTCGAGGTAGACGGAGACGGAGTCGCCGAGCATCTCCTGGGCGGCGTCGCAGTCCTCCGGCGCCGGGTGGCCGGTGAGGTTGGCGGAGGAGACGGCCATGGGGCCGACCTCCGTCAGCAGCTCGATGGCGACCGGGTGCAGCGGCATGCGCACGGCAACGGTGCCCCGGGTGTCGCCCAGGTCCCACTGCAGGGACGGCTGGTGCTTGGCGACCAGCGTGAGGGCGCCCGGCCAGAAGGCGTCGACGAGCTCCCAGGCCAGCTCGGAGAAGTCGGTGACGAGACCGTGCAGCGTGTTCGGGGAGCCGATCAGGACGGGGGTGGGCATGTTGCGGCCCCGGCCCTTGGCCTCCAGCAGGTCGGAGACGGCCTCGGAGGAGAACGCGTCGGCGCCGATGCCGTACACGGTGTCGGTGGGCAGGACCACCAGTTCGCCACGGCGGACGGCGGACGCGGCTTCGCGCAGACCGGTCACTCGGTCGGTCGCGTCGTTGGTGTCGTATCGCCGTGCCATATCAGCGGGCCTCCTCGTACACGAAGTACTGCTGCTGGGAAGAGTTCGGGCTGCTCACGGCAGCGCCTTGCGGGCGGTCGCGAAGCGCGGCCGGTTGTTGAGGTCCGGGTGGTCGGCGGCGTCGGCCCAGCCCCGTTCCTCCGTGAAGACCCACGGCACCTGGCCGCCCTGGGTGTCGGCGTGCTCGATGACGACGACGCCACCGGGGCGCAGCAGCCGGTGCGCGGTGCGTTCCAGGCCGCGGATGAGCTCGAGGCCGTCCTCGCCGGAGAACAGGGCCATCTCGGGGTCGTAGTCGCGCGCCTCCGGAGCGACGTACTCCCACTCCGTGAGCGGGATGTACGGCGGGTTGGAGATCACCAGGTCGACCTGGCCGTCGAGGTCGGGGAAGGCGGTCAGGGCGTCACCCTGCCGCAGATCGACCCGGGACCCCTCCACGTTCTTGCGGGCCCACCGCAGCGCTTCCTCCGACAGCTCCACGGCGTGCACCCGGGAGCGCGGCACCTCCTGGGCGAGGGCGAGCGCGATGGCGCCCGAGCCGGTGCACAGGTCGACGATGAGCGGCTCGACGACATCCATGGCACGCACGGCGTCTATGGCCCACCCGACCACCGACTCGGTCTCGGGACGCGGCACGAAGACGCCCGGCCCGACCTGCAGCTCCAGGTATCGGAAGAAGGCGCGCCCGGTGATGTGCTGCAGCGGCTCGCGCTGCTCACGGCGTGCGACGACCTCCCAGTAGCGGGCGTCGAAGTCGGAGTCCTTCACGGAGTGCAACTCGCCCCGCTTCACACCGTGCACGAACGCGGCGAGCTCCTCCGCGTCGGTGCGCGGCGAGGGCACGCCGGCGTCGGCCAGCCGCTGGGTGGCTTGAGCTACCTCAGCGAGCAGCACGCTGCGGGCGCTCGGGGGCCGCCCCCCAAATGATTGCTGCACGCTCGTCCTCCGTGTACTCGTGAATGCCTTACGCGGCTGCGAGCTTGGCGGCCGAGTCCGCGTCGACGCAGGCCTGGATCACCGCGTCGAGGTCGCCGTCCAGGACCTGGTCCAGGTTGTACGCCTTGAAGCCGACGCGGTGGTCCGAGATGCGATTCTCCGGGAAGTTGTACGTACGGATCTTCTCGGAGCGGTCGACGGTACGGACCTGGCTGCGGCGGGCGTCGGCGGCTTCCTTCTCCGCCTCCTCCTGTGCCGCGGCGAGCAGCCTGGAGCGCAGGATACGCAGTGCCTGCTCCTTGTTCTGCAGCTGGCTCTTCTCGTTCTGGCAGGAGGCGACCACTCCGGTGGGCAGGTGCGTGATGCGCACCGCGGAGTCGGTCGTGTTGACGGACTGGCCGCCCGGGCCGGACGACCGGTAGACGTCGATCCGCAGGTCGTTCGGGTTGATCTCGACGTCGACCTCCTCCGCCTCGGGCGTGACGAGCACACCGGCCGCGGAGGTGTGGATGCGGCCCTGCGACTCGGTGGCCGGCACCCGCTGCACGCGGTGCACGCCGCCCTCGTACTTCAGCCGGGCCCACACCCCCTGCCCGGGCTCGATCTGACCGCGGGCCTTCACCGCGACCTGGACGTCCTTGTAGCCGCCCAGCTCGGACTCGGTGGCGTCGATGATCTCGGTCTTCCAGCCGACCCGCTCGGCGTACCGCAGGTACATGCGCAGCAGGTCGCCGGCGAACAGGGCGGACTCGTCGCCGCCCGCGCCGGCCTTGATCTCGAGGATGACGTCCTTGTCGTCGCTGGGGTCGCGCGGGACCAGCAGCAGCCGCAGCTTCTCCGTCAGCTCCTCGCGCTGCTGCTCCAACTCCTTGACCTCGGCGGCGAACTCCGGGTCGTCGGCGCCCAGTTCGCGGGCCGTCTCGATGTCGTCGCCGGACTGCTTCCAGGAGCGGTACGTGGCGACGATCGGGGTCAGCTCGGCGTAGCGCTTGTTCAGCCTGCGCGCATTGGCCTGGTCGGCGTGGACCGACGGGTCGGCGAGCTTCTTCTCCAGGTCGGCGTGCTCGACGACGAGCTCCTCGACGGCCTCGAACATCTCTGGCTCCTGTGGTGCGTACGTGGGTGAAGGGGCGGGCGACCAAAAACGCCGGTCCCGGCGCGCCGAAGGAAGGGCGCGGCCGTGGACCGGCGAAATGGGGCTCGCTACTTCTTGGAGCCGGCAGCCTTGCCGAAGCGGGCCTCGAAGCGGGCCACACGGCCACCGGTGTCGAGGATCTTCTGCTTGCCCGTGTAGAACGGGTGGCACTCGGAGCAGACCTCGGCCCGGATGGTGCCGGACTGGATCGTGCTGCGGGTGGTGAACGACGCGCCGCAGGTGCAGCTGACCTGCGTCTCGACGTACTCGGGGTGGATGTCGCGCTTCAAGGTGTCTCCTAGTTTCGGGAGGGCGCCGGGTCGCTGCCGCGGGATGCGGGAGCGTGAACCGGAGCCGACGTACCAGTCTGCCAGGACTGGGGCCATCCCCCAAAACCGGGGGTTGCTGTTGTTTGTTCCCTGCGGGTGAGGGGTGGGTTCGCGGACCGGGGTGCCACTTGATCGTCGTCGGCGACTGCGGGTCGTCTTTGGTCGATCGCGCAGTTCCCCGCGCCCCTTAGGGCGTCACCACGCCCTTGGCCTCACCTGTGGCCGTGCCTTCTGTGGCCGACTTCGGGATCGGTCTGTCGTTCTTCAGGGCGGTCCAGACCTGCTGGGCCTTGGGCTCGTCCAGGAGGACGCGGTTCGGGTCGGCCGGGTCGTACTGGACCGGCATGGTCACCATGTGCATCTTCGACGCGCTGATGCCCTTGAGGCCGTTCGCCCAGGACACGAGGGAGTTCACCGAGCCCAGGCCGGAGTCGGTCGTCACGGCCTCGGTCGCGGTGTCGGCGAGGTCGTACAGCTTCTTCGGGCTGGTGAACAGGCCGACGTCCTTGACCTGCTCGACCAGCGCCTTGATGAAGGCCTGCTGGAGCTGGATGCGGCCGAGGTCGGAGCCGTCGCCGACGCCGTGCCGGGTGCGGACCAGGCCGAGGGCCTGCGTGCCGGTGAGCTTGTGCGTGCCGGCCTCGAGGTTCAGATGGCTGTCGGGGTCGTCGATGTCCTCGGTCGTGGTGACCGTGACGCCGCCCAGCTCGTCGACCAGCTTCTGGAAGCCGCTGAAGTCGACCTCCAGATAGTGGTCCATACGGATGCCGGTGAGGGACTCGACGGTCTTCACGGCACAGGCGGCGCCGCCGGTGGTGTACGCGGAGTTGAACATCACGCTCGTCGCGGTGTCATGCGTGGTGCCGTCGGTGTCGGTGCACTCCGGGCGGTCGATGAGGGTGTCGCGCGGTATGGAGACGACACTGGCCTTCTTGCGGCCCTCGTAGAGGTGCACGATCATCGCCGTGTCCGAGCGGGCGCTGCCGTCGTCGGCGCCGCCGCCGAGGTCCTGGTTGCTGCCGGAGCGGGTGTCCGAGCCGAGGACCAGGATGTTCTCGGAGCCGTTGTCGGCCTTCTCGGGCCGGTCGGTGCCGAGAGCGTGGTCGATGTCGACGCTGTTGATGTTGCCGTTGAGCTTGAAGTACACGTACCCGAGGCCGGTGCCGCCGAGGACGACGATGCCCGCCGCGGTCCAGGCCGTGATCAGCAGGCCCTTGCCGCGGGGCTTGCGGCGGCCCGGGGCACGATGGCGCGGGCCGGTGGTGCCGGGCTCGCCCGGTATGCCGGGTTCCGGCGTGCTCTCGGCAGACATGTGCTCCTCGGTTCTCGTCGGGTCGGTTACCCCCTGCGGTGAGGAACAGGCGTGTACCGCACCGTCGTCGCTCCGTACGGTCAGACGGGGAAACTTGGCGCAGGGTTGCACAGAAAACTGTGAAGGGCCGTCCCCGTCACCTCGGTGACGGAGACGGCCCTCAGGTTGCCGTGTCCTGGACGGCTCAGTCGCCGTTGCCCGGCGTCGGCGTCGTCTTCTGGATCTGCATCAGGAACTCGACGTTCGACTTGGTCTGCTTCATCTTGTCGAGCAGCAGCTCGATCGCCTGCTGCTGGTCGAGCGCGTGCAGCACCCGGCGCAGCTTCCAGACGATGCCCAGCTCCTCGGCGCCGAGCAGGATCTCTTCCTTACGGGTGCCGGACGCGTCGACGTCCACCGCCGGGAAGATGCGCTTGTCGGCGAGCTTCCGGTCGAGCTTGAGCTCCATGTTGCCGGTGCCCTTGAACTCCTCGAAGATCACCTCGTCCATGCGGGACCCGGTGTCCACCAGGGCGGTGGCGAGGATGGTCAGCGAGCCGCCGTCCTCGATGTTGCGGGCCGCACCGAAGAAGCGCTTCGGCGGGTACAGGGCGGTCGAGTCGACACCACCGGACAGGATGCGGCCGGAGGCGGGCGCCGCGAGGTTGTACGCACGGCCCAGACGCGTGATCGAGTCGAGCAGGACGACGACGTCGTGGCCCAGCTCCACAAGGCGCTTGGCGCGCTCGATGGCGAGCTCGGCGACCGTGGTGTGGTCCTCGGCCGGGCGGTCGAAGGTCGAGGAGATGACCTCGCCCTTGACCGACCGCTGCATGTCGGTGACCTCTTCCGGACGCTCGTCGACGAGGACGACCATCAAGTGGCACTCGGGGTTGTTGTGCGTGATCGCGTTGGCGATCGCCTGCATGATCATGGTCTTACCGGTCTTCGGCGGGGCCACGATCAGACCGCGCTGGCCCTTACCGATGGGCGAGACGAGGTCGATGATGCGGGTGGTGAGGACGCCGGGGTCCGTCTCCAGACGGAGCCGGTCCTGCGGGTACAGCGGCGTCAGCTTGTTGAACTCCGGGCGGCCGCGGCCGTGTTCGGGCGCCATGCCGTTGACGGAGTCCAGGCGGACCAGCGCGTTGAACTTCTCGCGCCGCTCGCCTTCCTTGGGCTGACGGACCGCGCCGGTGATGTGGTCACCCTTGCGCAGGCCGTTCTTGCGGACCTGGGCGAGGGAGACGTATACGTCGTTCGGCCCGGGCAGGTAGCCCGACGTACGGATGAAGGCGTAGTTGTCGAGGATGTCCAGGATGCCCGCGACCGGGATCAGGACGTCGTCCTCGGCGATCTGCGGCTCGCTGCCCATCTCGTCGCGGCCACGACGGCCCCGGCGGTCGCGGTAGCGGCCACGACGGCCCCGGCGGCCGCCCTCGAAGTCGTCGTCGTCCTGCTGACGGTCCTGGCGTCCGCCGCCCTGCTGGCCCTGCTGCTGGCCGCGCTGCTGACCGCCCTGCTGGTCGTCGCCCTTACGGCGGTCCCGGTCACGGTCACGGTCGCGGTCCCGGCCGCGCTCGCGGCGGTCCCGGCGGCGGCCCTCGGCGCCCTCACCGGCGTCGCCCTGCGGCTGCTGCTGCGCGGGCGTCTCGGCCTTCGGCTCGCTCTTCGCCTCGGCGGTGACGGTCTCGGGGCTGCCGGCCTCGGCGGTGGCCCGGCGACGACGGCGCTCCGCGGGGGCGTCGTCTCCCCCACGCTCGGCTTCTCCCCCACGCTCGGCTGCGCTCGCGCGGGAGGGGCCCCCAGCCGGCTGGCCGGGGATCTCGATCTGCTGCTGGGCCACGGCCTTCTCGGCGGGCGCCTCGGCCCTCTTCTCGGCCTTCGCGGTCTTCTCGGCGGGCGCGTCCTCACCCGTGCGCGCCTTGGAGGTGGCGCGGCGCTTGGGCTTGGTCTCGGCGGCCTCGGCGCTCTTCGCCGGGGCTCCGCCGCCGGCCTGCGCCTCCTTGATGACCTCGATCAGCTGGCTCTTGCGCATACGCGCGGTGCCCCTGATACCGAGGCCGGATGCGACCTGCTGCAGCTCGGCCAGCACCATGCCCTCGAGGCCGGTACCGCGGCGCCGCCGGGAGCCGGCACCGGTGGCAGGCGCGGAGGCGTCCGTGGCGGGCGCGGCAGCGGTCTCCTCGACACGTGCGCCCATCAGATCGGTGGTGTCGCTCACGAAGGGTCCTTCCCTGGAGCGGACGTCGGCCTGTCTGGCTCGGCGACCGGTTGTGCTGTCCGGCTTCGGTCCTTGCTGTGCGAACCGTGCCGGGGCGGTGGTCCGCCTAAGCGGCGGAAGAAATATCTGGTGATGGCGCTTCCTCGAGCCGTGGCACCCAGTGTCACGTGGCGTGGTCGCACCGGTTCCGGAGCTCCCCCAGAGGGGGTACCCCCACCGTCGGACCGCTCAGTGTCGGCGTACGACGTACTGCCCTCGTACGAGGTACAAAACACAGTGCGGCTTGGGGGGCTCCCGGAAGAATGTCTGTCCCGGACTGGGACACGAGGCACCTCGCCATGGTGGGGTCGGGTGCAGACTTGAGGTTAACACTACCGGATCCAACAAACATTCCCCCTCTCCAAATCCGGCAATCGCATGCACTTAATCGGAACCGGAGGGCGCGAGCGGCAGCACGCTCGCTCCCTGCAGGTCGAGCGCGAGCCGGTTCGCGGCCCAGCCCTGACCTGCGAGCTGTTCCACCTTGTCGGCCGTTCCCGCGTCGGCCAGCGCCATCACCGTGGGTCCGGCGCCGGAGATCACGGCGGGAATGCCGTCGGCCCGCAGCCGCTCGACCAGCGCCGCACTCTCGGGCATGGCGGGCGCCCGGTACTCCTGGTGCAGGCGGTCCTCGGTGGCGGCCGGCAGCAACTCGGGGCGCCTGGTCAGAGCCTCGACGAGCAGGGCGGCCCGGCCCGCGTTGGCGGCGGCGTCGACGTGCGGCACGGTGCGCGGGAGCAGTCCGCGCGCGGTCTGGGTCAGTACCGGCTTCCCGGGCACGAAAACCACCGGAACGATGGAATCGGCGGGCTCCATCCTGATCGCCCGCGCGCCCCCGGCCTCCATCCAGGAGAGCGTGAAACCGCCCAGCAGACAGGCCGCCACGTTGTCCGGGTGGCCCTCGATCTCGGTGGCGAGTTCGAGCAGGGCCGTGTCGTCGAGCTTTGCCTCGCCGCCTATGGTCACGGCGCGCGCGGCGACGATGCCGGCGCAGATGGCAGCTGAAGAGGAGCCCAGGCCACGGCCATGCGGAATGCGGTTCGCGCAGACGATTTCCAGGCCGCGCGGCTGTCCACCCAGGGAATCGAAGGCGGTGCGGAGGGAGCGTACGAGGAGGTGGTTTTCGTCACGTGGCAGCGTCTCGCTGCCCTCACCCGCGATGTCGATGTGCAGCCCGGAGTCGGCCACCCGGACGACCACGTCGTCGTAGAGCCCCAGCGCGAGGCCGAAGGCGTCGAAGCCCGGGCCGAGGTTGGCGCTGGTGGCGGGGACGCGCACCCGTACGGCGGCGGCGCGGAAGGCTGGACCGGCCATCGCTCGATGACTCTCCTTGAGCTGCGTGATTGTCGAAGACATTCGATGACGTACGACGAACCCTGCGGCCGCCTTTCGCCGGGAGACCGGACGTTGTCCGGCTGCGGAGACGACGCGGCACCGCGGCATATGCGGCGGGTGGGTTAGGTACAGCCTATCGAAGGAAGGTTCTGTGGCGACATAGGGCGCACAGGAGGCGCACGATGCGTGTCGTAAGCCCCCTGTGCACCCCCTACGGGGATGACCCTCGGAGCAGGCGTTATGCCAGGCCGAGGCGCTCGGCCGCCGTCGCCGCGTCGACCGGGACGGTGACCGGCTGCGGGGCGCCGGCGACGGCCCAGTCGGGGTCCTTCAGGCCGTTGCCGGTGACGGTGCAGACGATGCGCTGACCCGGGTCGACCAAGCCCAGCTCGGCGGCCTTCAGCAGACCGGCCACGGACGCGGCGGAGGCAGGTTCCACGAAGACGCCCTCCTGGGCGGCCAACAGGCGGTAGGCGCGCAGGATCTCACGGTCCGTCACCTCGTCGATGAAACCGCCGGACTCGTCCCGCGCGTTGAGGGCGTGCTGCCAGGAGGCCGGGTTGCCGATACGGATCGCGGTGGCGATGGTCGACGGGTCCTTGACGACCTCACCGCGCACGATGGGCGCACTGCCGGAGGCCTGGAAGCCCCACATGCGCGGGGTACGCCCGGCCACGCCGTCGGCGGCGTACTCCTTGTAACCCTTCCAGTAGGCCGTGATGTTGCCCGCGTTGCCCACCGGCAGGATGTGGATGTCGGGCGCCTCGCCGAGCATGTCCACAATCTCGAAAGCAGCCGTCTTCTGACCCTCGATACGCACCGGATTAACCGAATTGACCAGAGCGACCGGGTAGTTGTCGCTGAGCGCGCGAGCCAGCGTCAGGCAGTCGTCGAAGTTGCCGTCGACCTGCAGGATCTTCGCGCCGTGCACGAGCGCCTGGCCCATCTTGCCGAGCGCGATCTTGCCCTGCGGGACGAGCACGGCGGACACCATGCCCGCCCGTACGGCATAAGCGGCGGCGGAGGCGGACGTGTTGCCGGTGGAGGCGCAGATGACCGCCTTGGCGCCCTCCTCCTTGGCCTTGGAGATGGCCATCGTCATCCCGCGGTCCTTGAAGGACCCGGTCGGGTTGGCCCCCTCCACCTTGAGGTGGACCTCGCAGCCCGTGCGCTCGGAGAGCACCTGCGCGGGCACGAGGGGCGTGCCGCCCTCGCGGAGCGTCACGACCGGCGTGGTGTCGGAGACGGGCAGCCGGTCCCGGTACTCCTCGATGATTCCGCGCCACTGGTGGGTCATTGCTGGTTACTCTCCTTCAACCCGCATGATGCTGGCGACACCCCGCACGGTGTCGAGCTTGCGCAGCGCCTCGACGGTCCCGCTGAGGGAGGCGTCGGACGCGCGGTGCGTGACGACGACGAGGGAGGCCTCGCCGTCCTTGCCCTGCTGCCGCACCGTATCGATGGACACACCGTGCTCGGCGAACACGGTGGCCACCTGGGCGAGAACACCCGGTTTGTCGGCGACATCAAGGCTGATGTGGTAGCGCGTCACGACCTCGCCCATGGGCGAGACGGGCAGCGCGGCGTACGCGGACTCGCCGGGGCCGGTGGCGTTGCTGAGCCGGTTGCGGCAGACGGCGACCAGGTCACCGAGGACGGCGGAGGCCGTCGGGGAGCCACCGGCGCCGGGTCCGTAGAACATCAGCTGCCCGGCGGCGTCCGACTCGACGAACACGGCGTTGTACGCGCCGCGCACGGAGGCGAGCGGGTGGGTCAGCGGAATCATGGCCGGGTGCACGCGCGCGGTGACCGAGCCCCCGTCCGCGGCGCGCTCGCAGATGGCGAGCAGCTTGATGGTGCAGCCCATCTCCTTCGCCGAGGCGAAGTCGGCGGCGGTGACCTCGGTCATGCCCTCGCGGTAGACGTCGTCGAGGCGCACGCGCGTGTGGAAGGCGATTCCGGCGAGGATCGCGGCCTTGGCGGCGGCGTCGAAGCCCTCGACGTCGGCGGTGGGGTCGGCCTCGGCGTACCCGAGCGCGGTGGCCTCGTCGAGGGCCTCCTGGTAGCCGGCCCCCGTCGAGTCCATCTTGTCGAGGATGAAGTTGGTGGTGCCGTTGACGATCCCGAGCACCCGGTTGACCTTGTCGCCGGCGAGGGACTCGCGCAGCGGGCGGATCAGCGGGATGGCGCCGGCGACGGCGGCCTCGTAGTAGAGGTCCTTGTCGTTCGCCCCGGCCGCCGCGTGGAGGTCGGCGCCGTCCTGGGCGAGGAGGGCCTTGTTCGCGGAGACGACGGACGCACCGTGCTCGAAGGCGGTGGTGATCAGCGTACGGGCGGGCTCGATACCGCCGATGACCTCGACGACCACGTCGATGTCGCCGCGTTTGACGAGGGCGGTGGCGTCGGTGGTGACCAGGGCCGGGTCGATGCCCTCGCGCACCTTGTCGGGGCGGCGGACCGCGACGCCCGCGAGCTCGACGGGGGCGCCGATCCTGGCGGCGAGGTCGTCGGCGTGCGTCGTCATGATGCGCGCCACCTCTGAGCCGACCACTCCACAGCCCAGCAGCGCCACCTTCAGCGGACGCGTACGCATCATCCGACCTCGTTTCCTCTCACCGTATGCGGTTGCACCAGTCTCACTCACCGGACGGAAGTTTCTGCCCTTTGTCCGGATCGTGAGACATCTTTTTCATTTCGACGAGGGGTGGAGACAGGAGATCTTCCACCCCTCGTGGACTGGGATCATCCGACGTCGAGACGCAGGAGGTCCTCCTCCGTCTCCCGGCGGACGATCACCCGCGCCTCGCCGTCGTGCACGGCCACGACCGGCGGGCGGAGCACGTGGTTGTAGTTGCTGGCCATGGACCGGCAGTACGCGCCGGTGGCCGGCACCGCGATCAGGTCACCGGGTGCCAGGTCGGCCGGCAGGAACGCGTCCTTCACCACGATGTCACCGCTCTCACAGTGCTTGCCGACGACACGGGCGAGCATCGGCCCGGCGTCGGAGGTGCGGGAGACCAGGGCGACGCTGTACTCGGCGTCGTAGAGCGCGGTGCGGATGTTGTCCGACATGCCGCCGTCGACGGAGACGTACGTCCGCAGCCCGTCGAGGGGCTTGATGGTGCCGACCTCGTAGAGCGTGAAGGCGGTGGGCCCGACGATGGCCCGTCCGGGCTCGACGGAGATGCGCGGGGTGCGCAGCCTGGCGGCCTCGCACTCACGGCTGACGATCTCGGTGAGCGCCTTGGCGATCTCGTGCGGCTCGCGGGGGTCGTCGTCACTGGTGTACGCGATCCCGAGGCCACCGCCCAGATCGATCTCGGGCAGCTCGACGCCGTGCTCGTCACGGATGTCCTTGAGCAGCCCGACGACGCGGTGCGCGGCGACCTCGAAGCCCGACATGTCGAAGATCTGCGACCCGATGTGCGAGTGAATCCCGATCAGCTCGATCCCATCGAGCCGAAGGGCCCGTCGTACGGCCTCGGCGGCCTGTCCGCCGGCCAGCGGAATGCCGAACTTCTGGTCCTCGTGGGCGGTGGCGATGAACTCATGAGTGTGCGCCTCGACGCCGACCGTGACCCGGATCTGCACACGCTGCCGCTTGCCGAGGGACTGGGCGATGTGGGCGACGCGGACGATCTCCTGGAAGGAGTCGAGAACGATCCGCCCGACACCGGCGTCGATGGCCCGCTCGATCTCGTCGGTGGACTTGTTGTTGCCGTGGAAGGCGATCCGGTCGGCGGGCATGCCGGCGGAGAGGGCGGTGGCGAGTTCGCCGCCGGAGCACACGTCGAGGTTCAGCCCCTCCTCGTACAGCCAGCGCACGATCGCCCGGGACAGGAACGCCTTGCCCGCGTAGAAGACGTCCGCTTCATGACCGAAGGCCGTGCGCCAGGCACGGGCGCGGGCACGGAAGTCGGCCTCGTCGACGATGTAGGCGGGCGTGCCGAACTCCTCGGCGAGCTTCTTGACGTCGATACCGCCGACGGTCACGACTCCGTGGTCGTCCCGGCCGACGGTCTGCGCCCACACCTTCGCATCGAGGGCGTTGAGGTCGGCCGGCGGGGCGGAGTAGTGACCCTCGGGGAGGACGTCGGCGTGACGGGGCCCGGCGGGGTGTGCGGAACGGCTCATCTGGCGTGCTCTTTCAGAGGTGGTCGGGTGCGTCGATGCCGAGCAGGGCAAGGCCGCCGGCCAGCACCGTCCCGGCGGCTTCGGCGAGGGCGAGCCGGGCGCGGTGGGCGGCCGAGGGTTTCTCCTCGCCGCACGGCAGCACGGCGGGCAGCAGGGCGAGGGCGGCATCGGCGACGGTGACGAGGTGCCGGGCGAGACGGTCGGGGGCGCGGTCGCGGGCGGCCGCGGTGAGGATGCGGGGGTGGTCGGCGAGCAGGGCCTCGAGGTGCGCTGCGTCCGGTACGTGGCCGGGGTCGGCGGCGAAGCCCAGATCGACGGCGTTACGGGCGACGGCCCGGCTGCGGGCGTGGGCGTACCGCACCCGGAAGAGGGGGTTGCCCTCCCGCTGGACCAGATGATCGACGGTGATCCGGGGCCGGTCGTGCGCCGCGGGCTGGAGCAGGGCCCAGCGGGCGGCGTCACGGCCGAGGGGGAGGGATCGGTGGGGGCGGGGACGGGCCGTACGGTGACGACGTCGCGCGGTGCCGGTGCGTCCGGGCCGCCGTAGGCGTCGACGCGCACGCCGAGCACCGACTCCCACTCCGGGTCGGGCCGGGCAGTACAGCTGGTACGGACGAGGGCGCCCTGGGAACGCAGGATGCGGGCGGCGGCCTCCGCCACGACGACGGCACGCACCTCATGAGGGCAGTGCAGCCGCACCACCTGCCCGGCGAGGGCGTCGGAGTGTCCGTAGCGCAGGCCTTCCCGCAGGATGCGCTGCACCAGACCGACGGAGGCGGCGCCGTCGAGGGCGATGTTGAGGAACCCCGGCCCGGTGATCTCGACCCCGGTGACGCCGTCCGCCCCGGCGAGATACGGGCGGAGCACCTCGGCGACCACACGCGGCGGCTGCCCGGCAGGGCGGGCGAGCTGCAGGGCGATGTTGGTGGCGTAGTCCCCCCACCCCCCGGGCCCCGGCGGCTCGACCACGGCCCGTACGGGCACGGTCACGCTCAGCTCCCCCTCGTCGACAGCGCGACGCACCGCATGCAGCACGGTGCGGGAGAGCTCGACGGGGGTCACGGGACAAGCGTATGGGAGGAGGGGGGTGGGTAGGCGAGCTGGTTTGGGAGAGGGTCCGGGATGTGGACGTACGGCTGCGGGCGGCTGCTGCGGTCGACCGCGACTGGCCGGTCTGCCGGCCGGGGCTCATTCGCCTGCCCGCCCGGGGCCCATTCACCTGCCGGCCTTGGCTCATCCGCCTGCGAGTCCCCGTGCCCATTCGCCTGTCAGGCCTCGGCTCATCCGCGTGCCGGATCAGCGCCAGGTCGGCGCTCCGGGCCGCCGCTCACCCGCCCGCTCGACCGGCGCTCTCGGCCTCCGCGGCCCCGAGCAGCCCGCCGACTCCGGAGCCGATCACACCAGCGCTGCCGCCGCTCCCCCTGCCACTCCCACTCCCACTCCCACTCCGCGTGATCAACCGCCGTACGAGCTGTACGAGTTCGGCGGGCTCGAAGGGCTTGGGGAGGAAGGCGTCGACGCCCACATCGAGGCCGGTCTCGACCTCGTACTGCGTACAGGCGCTGATGATGGCAAGGGGAAGATCACGCGTCCGCGGATCCGCACGCAGGCGGGCGGCAGTCCGCAACCCGTCCAACCGCGGCATGACGACATCGAGGGTGACCACATCTGGCTGCACCTGATGGACGACATCCAGACACTCGGCACCATCGGCCGCGGTCACCACCTCGAGGCCCTCCAGCTCGAGATTGACCCTGATCAGCTGCCGGATGACCTTGTTGTCGTCCACAACAAGCACCCGGCCCGACGCGCCTGACACAACTCGAGAGTAGGTGCGGACCGGCCACCGCGTCCGGGTTTTCCCCACTTCCACCCCCTGCGGGCGAGCCACACCCCTGGTTGACGTCCTGGCCATCCCCCCGAAACCAGTTCATGACCACCCCGAAGGAGCTGGTAGTGTTCTACCCGTCGCCGCGAGCAAGAACCCGCGACCGACACGCCCCCGTAGCTCAGGGGATAGAGCAACGGCCTCCGGAGCCGTGTGCGCAGGTTCGAATCCTGCCGGGGGCACCCCTTATGAGGTGCCTAAAGACCCCGTGACCAGCACAGATGCTGAGTGCGGGGTCTTCGCGTGTGTGCAGCCGTATGCCACTCTGAGCGGCCCTATGTCGGCGTCCGTGGACTATTCGTGGACACGATCTTGAGGCATTGTCCCTGGTCAGGCCACAGGAACGGCGAAGGCCCCCGGACGGATCCAGGGGGCCTGAAGCCTAGCGCGGCTCACGCGCTACTCACGCGCGATCACTCGTACTCGCGCAGCAGCTCTTCGATCTTGCGGTTGGCGATCTCCTGCCGACCGTCGATGCACTTCGCGTAGCGGCTCAGCAGGACCTCGACGCTGTTGCCCGCACGCTCGGCGACCTCGGTCGCGTCGACGCCGGAGTTGAGCCAGGTCGACAGCGCCGAGTGCCGGAGGTCGTACGGGCGGGCGGCGAGCGGTGAGGCCAAAACGGCCGGCGGGAGCGCCAGCGCGCGAGCCTCCTGCCAGACCCGGAAGTACGTCGACGAACCGACTACTCCCCCGCGCTCGTTGGTGAACAGCCGCCCGTCCTTCGCAGTGCCGAAGGTGTCGAGGTGATCCCGGAGGATCGCGACGAGCTGGGGCGGGATCGGCACGGGCCGGACCTCTTCGAGGGGCCGGTTCTTGAGGCCGCGGTCGTCGTGGGTTTCGCCGGAATCGGTCCACCGCTTGCCGACGCTGGGGCGTGTGCGATTCAGCAGAGCCGTTCCCCAACCCGTTTCCGGCAGCTTCAGGTCTGCCTCTTTGAGGCCCACAGCTTCAGCCGGGCGAAAGGCGCCGTAGTACATGCAGGCGAACAAGCCGACCAGTCGACGACCGCGCGCACGGCCATATCCGCCGACGTACGAGACCGCAGTCAGCAGGTCGACCCGCATGCAGGTCGCCTGGAGGTCGGCGACTCCTGCCTGGTGGGCATCCCCGAGACCCTCGTGCGGATCATCGACATCGGCCGCTTCGACCCGCCAGCAGACGTGGGATGGCTTCCGAGACCCCACACCATGTTGATCGTGTTGCCGGTCGATCACCCTCACGACCCTCACACAGAGGAAGAAGGCGACACCATCGACCTCGAATCTGCGGCTCCCATCAAGATCGAGTTGGTATCGCGCGGCTGAGTGAGTTCTCTGCCGGGCCGTCTCTGGGCCGTCCAAGGGGGATCGGCGACGACAGATGATGACCACCAACGACAGGCGTCCGGACCGACAGCCGCAGGTCACCCGATTGGATCTGCGACGCTGGTACAGCCATGCCTAAAGCCCGGCGTTAGAACCCTCGTCAAAGACCGTCGCATCCATAACGAGATCCTCGTACGGCCAGTGACGGCTAATCACTGGCGCCGTACGAGGATCTCGCTCGCGCTCACCTAAACCCGCACACCGGGCTAGCTAGTGAATGATGGTGACAACTGCGCTGGATGCCAGCGTCTCATCCACCCAAGCCTGTCCGTCTCGGAGGTCGAGGTTAAGCCCGAGGGCATCGATAACTGCCTGATCCTGGACGTCGACACCGCTCTTCTCGAGCATGTCGAAGACGTTAGCGATGAATTTTGCTCGACTTACTGGACTGGCAATCAGATTTGCCCGCAGAGCCTCAAGATCATTCGCCATCGTTTGCTTCACTTCCTTCAGTTTTCGCCCGAATTCGAGGCATTGGCAGGAACTGGAGGTTGGATGAAGAAACCTCCGAGACCCCATCTTGCGGAGCCATGTCTACAATTTCCGCCAGGATCTCTGTGGTCTTTGACCTTCCCAGCATTCCCTCAATCGCGTCTATGGCTTTCAGGGTCTTATCTGCTTCGTAACCAGAGAACGCCCGCTTGACACGATCAGACATGCTGCGGGTGCCGAAGATTGCGTGACAGAGACTGCATGGCCCGGCACTCGACTCGACGCGAGGAAGCTCAGCCGCAAGCTCAGGGTCTCGCTCTTCAATGATCCTATAAAGTTCACCAAGCCCCTTCCTCTTCATTGTCCGGAGGAGAAGTGACCCATCTACGCGATCCCAAATATCCTTGAGCGATTCAAAGTGGGCGTTTCCTGCTTGGATCCCAGGAGTAGAGCGATTGAACGTAGAACAACACGGGTAGGTGCGGCCATCCCAAAAGACAACGAGATCATGGTAGATGCGCCTGTAGCAAGCCAAATCATCCAGGCCCAAATGAAGGCCGTATGTGGATTGGGTAATAGGCCGAGAGGCCGCGCGACCTACTTTTGCAATATATTTGTTAAACAACCTCAGGCCAGGGATGCCGGCCAGCTCTGGCGCATACCCAGCAAGACTCTCCCCCGCGTCCGCGAACGTCCCAACCACATAGGTGTCCACCTGACGCCTGAGTGATGCATTGCAGGCATTGATGACGTTTGCGGTCCGGACGAACTCGGCATGTGCCGGATCGTGACTCACATTCAGGCGCGAGAGACCAAGATCCGCGAGGCGATCAATGAGAGCTTCGGCGGATTCCGGAGAATCTGCCCAGTGGCATGCGGTGGCAATGGTGAACGGAAGGGAATGGCTCTGAGCCCTCTCCGCAATAGCGCAAACCTCATCTGGAAATAGCAGCGGCTCGCCGCCGGTAAATGCAATGGAGGAGAACACGCCGAGTGTCGCAGCCTGATCCACAAGGGAAAATGCCAAATCGACGGGCATTTTCTGTGACGCCCGTCCGCTATGACAACTGTAACAGCAGAAGTCACACTTCAACGGGCACGCCATTGTGTAGTTCAAGACGAGGATGCTTTTTTCTTTGCTCATCCAATCATACACATCTGTTGGTACCCAGTCCCGATCTGGTGACGTGTCGAACCCTCGTTGAGAGTCGCTAACAGACATATATGGACACCCGCCCCCGTCACCCTCTGGTTTCCCCGTAATCCCCGCGGTGAAGTGTGGCTGCGGTGGGATACGCATGTCAAGAGTTAGCGCGTTGAGTGCATCCACGTAACTGACACCGACTTCCGACCTTTGAGGCTGGAGATACACGATTTCCCATAGGGAACATTGAGATTGCACATCGAAAGCGGTTCGGGTGAGACGGTGGCGCCTGCCTTGGTCGTATTTATTGACCGTTCAGAAACAGGTTCTGACCTTATTCTTCAGCATCGATGCTCTTTCTCCGTCAGATCCTTTCGGCGTAGGTGGCTGACCTTGACGACGATCTGACTTCGGAGAACTGGGGAAGAGGTCGCTCTCATGGGGGAACTGGGCATCGCGATCAACGCAGCGGCAAGCCACCCTGACGACGGCCACTGGCATCATCAGCTGAAGCGGTGATCACCACACCGTGGACTATCTGTGGACAGGCCCGACCCAAGCGAGCGGCAGTGAGGGTCTGACCGGCCGCTTTCCCTGGGACCGAAGGGCCCTCCGGAGCCGTGCTACTTACCGAAACCGGTAATTACACTGCCACAGCGTGAGTTGGGCTCCGTGGTTGGTCAGTGTTGGCAAGCGTGACCATCAAAGTCACCCTCTCCCGGGGCAGGATGGGGCCATGACACCCACCGACCTGTCTCGCCTGCAGTTGCCGCGAGCGTGCCGTGATGCTCTTGCCCAGCAGCGGCCGGAGCGGATCGACCGTCACACCATTACCATCGCCTCCGACTGGTGGAACACCGAGATAGCCGCCGCCCACCTGCCTGGTGCTCCCGTGACCGGACCGGATGTCACGCAGCTCAGTCGCGGGGACTTGTTCACAGACGCGGCCAATCTTGATGCGAGTTCCGAAAAGGAACTGCTCCGGTTTCTATGGCGAGTCCTCGCCTGGGGCAGTGGCATGAAACTCCGCCTCAACCGCAAGCGCATCCGAGCCGTGGCGGATAGCCAGTCCTCAGCCGTGGCGGCTCTGCGCCAGGCTCTGCAGGCAGCCCGCGAGGATCCCGCGCAGGCATACGAAGCTCTGCGTCCAGGAGGGCGCAACGCAATCGCGTACCTGGGCCCGTCGTTCTCGACCAAGGTCCTGTACTTCGCCGGCGGCGGCGCTCTCGACCACCCGTGCGCGATCCTGGACTCTCAGGTGGCCACCACGCTCAAGAACAACTGCGGGTGGGACTCGCTCGGTGAGGACGAATGGCCCACCAGCACCTACGCTCGGTACTCCGCGCTCCTGGACCGCTGGGCTCAGGAGGAGAGCGGCCGGCTCGGGCGCCGTATCGGCGTCGACGAAATCGAACGATGGTTGTTCAAGCCCTGAAGGGCGAACCGCACTGTCGGATGCGGGCGCAGACGTCCAAAGCCCACGGTCGCCCAGAGTGCGTCGGGGTGTAGGGGTAGGAGTCGTGCCACTCGTGTGCCAGATGCTGTGGAGACTCACGGGGAACAGCGGGGACTCGGCCGCAGGTCCGCAGAGGCGCGTGTACCGTTCCGCCACAGGTCAATGCAGTCTTCGCCCCGAGAAAACCCAAGCTTCCCAAGCTGATGGCGCCCTCGGCTGGGAGACCGTCCATCGGCGCCTACCCTGCCCGTTCCACCAGCAGGGCCGGCTTGTCGGTGCAGTGTGAGAGCCTCCGGGCATGAGCTACGACTTGGCTGTGTGGGAGGGGGAGCGTCCGGCCGACGACAGGGCGGCCGGGCGAGCGTTCACGGCCCTCTATGACCGCTACGTGGACACGGATGAGCAGCATCCGCCGATCGAGCGCATAGCGGCTTACGTCGCCGCGCTCCTGCAACGGTGATGTGACCTGACCGAGGACGTGGAGGACACCTCCCCCTGGTCGACGGGGCCGTTGATCGGGGAGGCGTGCGGCCCGCTCATCTACTTCCCGATGCGGTGGAGCATGGCGGAGGAGGCCTCCACCTATGCGGCGGCCCTCGCACAGTCCATGGGGCTGGTCTGCTTCGACCCTCAAGAGAACCGGTTCAGGCCCTGAAGCTGAGGGGCGCGCTTCCGTCTCATTCAGCACCGTTCACCGGCTTTCAGGCAGGACCCAGAGCCGCTCGTGAGCCGACCGTCAACCTCCCATCAACGCACGTGAACGCCCCCGCACACAGCCCACCACCCCACCAACACAGTTGGAAAGCGAGTAACGCGGTTCGATTCCCGCCACGGCCTCTGGTGTCTGACCATGCAAAACAAAGGGGTGGCACCCGCGGAGGGCGCCACCTTTCCGGACTTCCGTCTCAGTAATCCGGGGGCCTGACGGCTCCACCCCGTGGGCGTGAAAATCGGTGCGTGGCCGTCCGGCGGACGTCGAGGAAACTTGGTGCGATCCGAGCCTGTGTCTCAGTTCCCGTCTCCCTTGCCCAACACCGGCGCGCAGCTGGCCTCCGACTCACATGCGGGGAGGAGCCGCGAACGCGCCGGATACCGGAGGGTGCTCCGACGGTGGGGCACCCCTCGTGCACAGCACGAACGTCAGCTCTGAGAGCGGTCCCGCGCGTGGTGGTGCTCGTGGCCGGGGTCGTCCCGGTGGTCGTGGCCCGGGGGACGTTGCGCCAGGGCTTGGGCGCGTGCGGTTACCTCGTCCGTGGACACGGCGCACAGGCCGACGAGCACGTCCTCCAGGGCGGCCAGCCAGAGCCGGTAGTAGGGATACGGCTCGTCCCGCGCCGGCGTGGCCTCCCAGGCCGCGATGCGGGCGATCAGGGCGGCCTGGAATTGCGGCCAGGTGAACGCGCCCGCCTCGTACAGGCTGACGGCCATGCCGAAGGCGCGGCTCTCCCACGGCTCGGAGAACACCAGCTCGCCGTTGGAGCGGGGCGGTGCGGCCGGGCCCTCGATGTCCAGCGGCGCGGTCATGGGGCCGCCACCTTGGCCACGCCGACCATCGCATCCCTCGTCACCAGGGACACGAGCTCTTCCTCGGTGAGGTGCTCGGTGCCTGCCGGGCGCTCGGGCAGCACCAGCCAGCGCACCTCACTGGTGGAGTCGTGAACGGTGATCTGCACGTCGTCGTCGAGGTCGAGTCCCATCTCGGACAGCACCGTGCGGGGTTCCTTCACCACGCGCGCACGGTAGGCGGGGTCCTTGTACCAGCTCGGTGGCAGGCCGAGCACCGGCCACGGGTAGCACGAGCACAGCGTGCACACCACCACGTGGTGGGTGGTCGGGGTGTTCTCCACCACCACGATGTGCTCGCCCTGCGGCCCCGAGAAGCCGAGTTCCTTGATGGCGGCAGTGCCGTCCTGGAGCAGCCGCCGCCGGTACTCCGGGTCGGTCCACGCCTTGGCGACGACCTTGGCGCCGTTGAGCGGGCCCACGTTGGTCTCGTACTCGGTGATGATTCCGTTCATCACCTTCGGGTCGATCAGTCCCCGCTCGGTGAGCAGCTGCTCGAGCGCCTCGGTGCGCAGGGCCGGAGGAAGGCGCTCGCCCGATCCGGTGGTGGTCATGATGTGGTCTCCAGGTAGCTCTCGTACATCTCCACGGTGAGCGCGAAGGGATCGGCGTCGGCGCCCCACAGCTCGCGTGAGTCGAACCGCACCGAGTAGACGTGCTGAGGGTTCTCACCCAGAAAGTGGGCGTTGGTGTCCGGCAGCACGGAAGCGGGCCGGATGTCCTGGACGACTCCGGTGTGTCCGCGCACATAGCGCGGCAGCCGGGTGTGCCCGGGCACCGACACGTCCCGGGCCCGCACACACTCGCCGACGGCGAAGGCCGGCGCCGTGTCCATGGAGCGCAGCGAGCCCACGGCAGTGGGCGCGTAGTCGGGTACTGCGGGCGCGGGGATCGGGGGCTCCTCGACGTGTTCGCCGCGCAGGTTGCGGGCGCGGGCGTCGATCGCACCGGGCGCCAGGATGGCGCTGTCGGTGAGCATCAGCTCCCCAGCGTTGAGCCAGCGCCCGTAGTAGCCGTCGTCCAGGTAGGCGACCCGGTCCAGGCGCTCCAGCGCGTGGCGGAAGGCGTCCACGTTGATGCCGCCGGACGCCACACGGCTGGAGAGGATCGCCAGCGCGAAGGCCCGGCGCTGCCAGGGCTCCGCGAAGACTGGTTCATCACGCCGCGGCGAGTGAACGGGACCCCATCCCGGGGTTCCTCCCATATCCGCAATGCCATCCATGGCAGGACTCTCCAAATAGCCGCATAACGGACTGGACATCTGAATCGTATGCGGCAGGTGTCATCCGTGCCGCGATGACGACGCCGCGCATACGCCTGGGCCGCGCCCTCAAGCCCGCTGTGTTCGGCCGGCCGCCAGTGATGCAGTGCAGCTAATGTCGATGGAGGACGCGCAATGCCCATGTCTCACGCGGAGATCTTGGTACTGACGGAGTGCGCTAGTGGTTCATGGAACATGCAATGGCGGCTCAAGTGTCCCGCCTGCGGAACCGACGAGGTCGGCGACCACGAGGCAGTGACCGTGCACCCCGACCGGGACGACTACGACAGCCCGCTGGGGACCCGCGGCGGATACGTACGAGTCGACCTGACATGCAGCGATGGACACGGCTTCGCCTTCATCATGGGCAACCACAAAGGGGCGGAGTTCGTCGGCATCGTGCCTCGTGTCTGAGGTGAGAACCTGGCCCTCATGTCGCTCGTTGTCCTGGTCTTTGTCCAGCGCGCTGACGGACGCCCCCGTTCACTTGCCGTACGCGCACCCCGTCTGACCTGCCGCGCGAACCCCCACGGACGCCCCCGTACGGTCATGCGGACAGTTGGAAAGCGTGTGGGTCGACAGCGGACGGGATGAGAGCTGAGGAGGGTGTGGGGTAGGTGAATCATCGGCTGCGGGAGTCGGCAAGCCATGCGCGCCAGACGCATCGGGTGTTGGGTATCTCGGGACGGTCGAGCAGCCAAAGCAGGTAACTTGCGTGAAGCTGTGCCCACGGGTTGTCCGAGCGGTGAGCCCTGTCGGGTCTGCCGCGCAAGTCGTCTCCGTCTATGGCCCGTGCCACACGCACGTACTCACGGTCCTTGCACCGGTAAGCACGCTGGACAACGAGATCAACAAGATCGACGAGTTTGGCTCTGACCGCTTCGCCATGGCCGTTGGCCGCCAGCTTCCGTATGAGTGTTTGCTTCGTACCCCACGCCTTGGCGTGTTGTGTCCACTCCTGTGGATACCGGGCCTCCCACTCCAGGAAGAGCAGCGCGAAGGGCAGCCCCGGCCACGTGCTGATGCCCCCAGAGATGGGCGTGTTCCACAGTGCTTCCGGCAGGCAACGACTCGCGGCCTCGTCGTAAGCCTCTCGGGCAGCTACGAGCACCGGCTCCCGGTACTGTTCCTCGTGCCCCAATCCTGAGGTCAGGTGCCAGGCCTCGTTGAACCGAGCACGAGTTCTCCGGACCTTGGCGCGAGCGCTGGCCAGGCGGACAAGTGCAGCGGCACGTTCGACGGGTTCCGGTGCTATCAAGCCGTAAGCCCACTCCAAACGCTCAGCCCACCCGTGGCCGTCGTCGGCGCCCGAGTGAAGCTTCCCCTTGATCACGGACACCTGGAGACTGGGACGTGAGGTTCCAGAGGAAGTAGCACCAGGTGGGAAGCAAGAGCAACCGCAGCAGGCGGTACACGGAGGAGTTCAAACGGGACGCGGTCGCGCTCGTGCGCTCCTCCGGGAAGACCGTCACCGAGGTGGCCCGGGAGCTCGGGGTCAGCGCTGAGGGACTGCGGAACTGGGTCAAGCAGGACACGATCGACCGCGGGCAGGGGGCGCCGGGAGAGCTGACGACGGCCGAGCGCGAAGAGCTGCGCCGGCTGCGGAGGTTGGCCGCCGAGCAGGCGGAGACGATCGAGGTGCTGCGAAAAGCGGCGGTCTTCTTCGCGAAGGAGAGCGATCGATGAGCGATGTGTACGCGTTCATCGAGGCGGAGAAGACCATCCATGGCGTCGCTCTTCTGTGCCGGCTGCTGAAGGTGGCCCGCTCCTCCTTCTACGCGTGGCTGGCCGGCGAGAAGACCCGGCGGGCGAAGCAGGCTGCCGACGACGCCCTGGCGCACGAGATCACCGTGCTGCACCTCGCCTCCCGCCGCGCCTACGGGGTGCCGCGGATCCATGCTGAGCTGCGCCGGCTCGGGCACCGGATCAACCGCAAGCGCATCGAGCGCGTCATGCGCGAGCGCGGCATCGCCGGCGTGACCCGCCGCAGGCGCCGGTCGCTGACCCGCCCGGCCAAGAGGGCCGTGCCCGCGGCGGACCTGCTCGGGCGGGACTTCACCGCCCCGGCACCCGGGATGAAGCTCGTCGGCGACATCACCTTCATCGCCACCGAGGAGGGCTGGCTCTACCTGGCGACCTGGCTCGATCTGGCGACCCGCGAGATCGTCGGCTACTCCATGGCCGACCACCACCGCGCCTCGCTGGTCGTCGACGCGCTGGTCATGGCTGCCGCACGCAGCCGGCTCCAGCCCGGCTGCATCGCGCATTCGGACCGCGGCAGCGAATACACCTCCGACGAACTCCGCCGCGAGATATGCCGGTTGGGGCTGCGGCAGAGCATGGGCCGCACCGGCTCGTGCTTCGACAACGCCGCCGCCGAGTCATTCTTCGCACTGCTGAAGGAAGAGATCGGCACCCGCTGCTGGCCGGACCGGGCGAGCGCCCGAGCGGAGGTCTTCGCCTTCATCGAGACCTTCTACAACCGCCGGCGACTGCGGAAGCATCCGGTCTGGGGCTACCTCACCCCGCTGGAGATCCGGCAACGACACGAACAAGGACACGCCCTCGTGGCGTAAGCATCGAGTGTCCAACATCACGGGGAAACTTCCAAGGCCGGGTAGTTAGCGTTTTCGCAGGTCACACAAGGGAGTTGAGAAGGTCCTGCCACGGAGCAACGGAGCTCGTTGGTACAGGCAGTCGTCCAAGACAGCTTGTTGCCGAAGGAGCTCCGTTGCCCGGTCATTGTGTCCTGCCGTCGCCGCTGGCGACCATCACCCGTACGGTCACTGTGGCCGCGGGCCGGTTCGCGCCGGGTCATCTGGGGGAGCTGACGGCGATCGTGCCGTTCGAGCTGGTCGACGCGGTCTTGTCGGAGACGAGGGTCGTGCAGCGGCGGCTGCGGGATCTGCCCTCGCGGGTCGGGGTCTACTTCCTGCTGGCGATGTGCATGTTCCCCGAGGTCGGCTACCGGCTCGTCTGGGCCAAGCTGACGGCCGGCCTGTCGGGGATGCCGGTTGTCCGCCCGAGCACGAAGGCACTCCGTGATCTGCGCCGCCGACTCAGGCAGCGCGCCGGTGCGTGCGTTGTTCGAGGTGTTGGCCGGGCCGTTGGCCCGGCCAACCATGCCGGGAGTGCGGTTCGGCCCGTATCGGACAGTGTCGTTCGACGGCTGCAGCTCGATCAAGGTGCCTGACAGCGAACGCAACCGGGGCTGGCTGGGGCGGTGCCCCCACGGCGGGTATCCCCAGGTCGAGCTGATGACGCTGGTCGAGACCGGCACCCGGGCCGTCATCGCAGCGGTTTTCGGTCCCACCCGGGAGGGTGAAACCTCCTACGCCACCAGGCTGTTGCACCATCTGAGCCCCGAGATGCTGGTGCTGTGGGACCGGGGCTTCGACAGCAACGACTTCCTCACCGCCGCGCACGCCACCGGCGCACAGGTCCTGGGCCGCATCCGCCAGCGCCGCCGCCCACCAGTCCTTCAAACTCTCGCCGACTCCTCCTACCTCTCGGTCATCGGCGGCGTCCCGGTGCGCATCATCGAAGCCCAGGTGAGTATCACCTGCACCGATGGCAGCACCTTCGAGGGCTCCTACCGTCTGGTGACCACGCTCCTGGACGCCCGCCGCTACCCCGCCGACCGCCTCGTGTGCCTGTATCACGAGCGTTGGGAGCACGAGAGCGCCTACTACGCCTTGCGCCACACCATCCTGCACGGGCGTGTCCTGCGCTCGCACGACCCGGCCGGCGTCGAGCAGGAGGTGTGGGCCGTGCTCGCCCTCTACCAGGTTCTGCGACGCACCATGGTCCAGGCGGCGGAGTCCCAGCCAGGCACCGATCCCGACCGCTGCGGGTTCACCGTCGCCCTCCAGACCGCCCGTGACCTGCTGGTATGCGCGGAAGGAGTCTTCGAGCAGGGCACCGGGGAGATCGGCCGACGCGTCCTGTCGGCGCTATCGCCCGCACGCCGGGGCCGCGTCAGCACCCGCAAGGTGAAGTCCCCCATCTCCCGCTACGCGGAAAGGAAACTGGACGGCCGCCCCGACGCCAGCAAGACCGTGACCTCGACGGTGATCACTCTCCTGCCGCCGCCGGCGCCGGAGCCCGCACTGCCCACGACCACGGTCCCCCAGTACGTCGGCCCCGGCCAGAGCAGCAACCGCATGACACGTGTCCTGGCCATCCTGCAGGCAGAACCCGAACGGCTATGGCGCTCAAGGGAGATCGCCGAACTCCTCGGCGACGTCACCCTCGTCGCCACCTATCGACAACTCGCCCGCTGGACCGAGAAGGGAATGATCAAGAGGGTCCGCACCGGGCGCTACGCGGCAGTCACGCGGGAAACGGCCCCCTTGCGTGACCTGCGAAAACGCTAACTACCCGGCCTTGGGGAAACTTCACGAGCCTGCCACCTTCGTCATGTGACAGATCATCCCCTGATCGGTGCACCGAGGCGATCTCAATACGCTCGGCGTTAGCCCCAAGGGGCGCGTACAGCAACGGGGTACAGCAACCACAGCAACCGCCCCCACCCGGTAGCGTCCCTCAGGGGCTGCGATGCGACCGATATGACTGCCGCCGACCGATCCACATAGAGCTACGGATCAGAAGGCGTCTGACATCCACGGCTGACATCAACGACGCCAGACGGGGGCTTACAGGGAGGGCTCAGGTACTTGATCCCCGCAGGCTGAACCCTCTCTCGCGATCACCGCCGTTGAGCACATGCCGATGGACAGCGCGGTGCGAGGAGTGCTGCGGCTGAGTCACCCCTCAATGGATCGGAAGTCGTCACTACGAAAGAAATGAGCGTCCAGGCGGCTTGTGGGGAACGCGTACATGCGGTCCGTGAGCATGCGGACGAGGAACTCACCCAGACCGCAGTCGTATCGCTCCCAGTCACCGTACTGGCCGACGAGGACGGGCCAGTCGTCCGGATCGGCCGTCCCGGTCTGCCAGACGAAGTCGAACTCTTGCTCCGAGGATCCCCATCTCAGAAGCCCGTCCGGCGCCGGATAGCCCTCGCTCTTGGCCCAGTCCACGAGGTCCATGCCCCGGGCTCCGGGGACAAGGAGGTCGACGTACTCATCGAAGCCGCCCGGACCGAACAGGTCGACGATCTCCTTGTAATCACTCGGCAGCGAGGTGCCCAGATCGGCCTCGACGGCAGGCCAGTCGACGGCCGGCTGCGGCACCGGTTCCCATCCGGTGAGGATGCACAGCTTCTCGGCCCAGGAGGCACCCTCGGGGAACCCGGTGACCGCAGGGTCCTCACGATGGGCAATCACCACGACCACGCGCTCTCGGTGTGAGGTGACGACGCTGCCGCAACCGATCCAGTGAGACCTGTAGGCCCAGCCCCGCATCTCGAGCAACTCGTCCCCGAACGTCTCAACGAGCGGCAGCCCAGTGCGCTCGGTGAGTGACGGGTCGGTGAAGCCGTCCGCGGCGAGATTGCGTGGCCTGCCTGCCCACCGGCTCACTTCGGCAAGCAGTTCCTTCAGACTCGTGCCCTCCGGGGCCTCAAGAATGACCGGTGGTCCGCCCGCAACCGATGAGTCGATGATCTTCCAGATGGCGGCAACCACTTCCGAATCCCCCATGGGACTCAGTGAACATCACGCCACTGACAGCCTGGCTCGCGCTGCAGACATCAAGTCAACGGCAGGGGTGAAAGCAGGCGCCACCGACGAGGCCACAGCCCGACCGTTTGCCCAGGTCAGTGCCCGAATCGGCCCCAAATGATCGCAGCTTCCCCAACTGACGTCCTCTCGTGCGGGTCAGAGACGAGCGTCCCCGCCACCGCGCGTTTCGGTCTGCCGCTTCGTCCGGGCTGCGGCGCTGGGGCGCCGGTCCCGGCCGAGCGGCAGACCGACAGCGGAGGAGGCATGGCACGCAGCAAGTGGCCCCGCACATCGATCGCCGGGGGTATGACGATGTACGGGGCCCACCGACCGTTCGCGGGAGCATGCTCGAACCGCAACCGGCCGGGGTCTGTCAGGTGAAGTGATCAGGCAGTCGCCGGCTCTTCCGTCAACGCATCCGTGGACATCGCCGTCTCCGCCGCGAGACCCGACACGATCAGTTCGGCCAGTATCAGTGCTGCCTCCGGCCGGATGGTCCCGAGGCGTACCAAGCCGTCGCCCAAGACGTTCACGTCGGCCGTGAGGCCAGGGAAGTCCGACTCCAAGCCCAGGGCGGTCAGTTGTGCGGCCAGCGCTCCGGCGCTGCGTCGAGCCTGCGCCCAACCGCGGACGTACGGAACGCCAGGCATCAGGTTCTCGGCGCGCTTGGCGACGACTCCTCGCCGGTCGGTCATGACCTCAATCCTCTCCTGCACGATGCTCGGTACTGGCCTTGCTGCTCTCCTCAAGACGCTGCAACCCCGAAGCCAGCGCCAGCCGCAGCAGCTCCGCCAGTCGCTCGGCGGTGGTCGGCGACACGCGCCCGAGTTCGACCAAGCCGTGTCCGAAGGCGTTCAAGTCGGCTCGCAGGTAGGGGAAATCCTTCTCCATCTCTGCGCGGATCAGGGCATCCCGCAGGGCAGTCGTGGCGTTGCGCGCGGCGTACCAGCCGTCGCTGTCCAAGGGCGACCAGGCAGCAGCGTCGTGCCGGTCGGTGGTGTCATCCCGCATCGGTCGCCGTCCCCTCGATTGCGGACAGAGCGAGGGCAGCCGCAGACGGGTAGCGCTTGCCGTACCGGTCCACACGGGCGAGCAACTCTGCAGAGGCTACGAGCATGGTCGCCAAGGCCACCGGCCGGAGCGGGTTCGCCATCGGGCGCCGAGTCGGCGCGCGGAGCCACTCGTAACGGTCGCCGGACATGGGCATGGGCCCCGGGACGACGACCA
The DNA here is from genome assembly GCF_004187715.1 of Streptomyces sp. F001. GTDB lineage: Bacteria > Actinomycetota > Actinomycetes > Streptomycetales > Streptomycetaceae > Streptomyces > Streptomyces flavusporus. The sequence continues at coordinate 224,579 of NZ_QZWF01000007.1, forward strand.
CCGAATCGCGGCTCAGGTAGCGGCACGGGGGTGGTGCTCCCTCCTCCTGCGCAAGGTAGTGGACGAAGGTCTCCTGGCTCTTCGAGCCCAGGAAGAAGCCCACGCGTCGGGCCTTGTGGTCGAGCACCGTTGGCCCGAAGGGCAGCCCACGGCGCAGCAGTTGATCGAAGGTCTCGATCCCGATGCGCTGGTCGACCGTCACCACGTCGAAGAGGCGGCCAGTCGGCAGCATGTACGGTGCGCGGGGGTCGTCCGCCCAGGTGGCCCGGCACGCCGCCGGATCGTCGGCCGCCGCAGAGAGCCATTCGACGCCCCTCCTGGTCATCCTCTGCACGTCATCTCACCTCAGTCAGACTCAGTTGCGGCTGCGATGCCGCCCTGTGTCCAGACTCGGGCTCACCACCCTGGCCAGGGCAGATGACGAGAGGTGACGGGGGATGACGCGTCACGTGTGCGCGCGTCATCCCCCGTCATGTGCCAACCGCCCCCGATCTCCGGTTACTTGCAGCGCTCAGCGATGAACAGCGCGTACATTCGGTCGTAAGGTCAAAGAGTCGCGCGTCCCAGAAGTCGCATCTGTGCACCGGTGGGGAGGGAACGGTCACGTCTTCGATGGAGCCGACCAGCGTTCGCTTACGGCAAGCCCGTGTGGGCCGAGGCTGGAGTCAGCCGCGGTTGGTGCGCGAGCTGCGTCAGGCTGCGATGCACCGTGGCCACCAACTCCCGTCGGACGCGAGCGTGAAACGCCGAATCGCCAGCTGGGAGAACGGGCACAGCACACCGGACGACTTCTACGGTCCATTGCTGTGCGAGGTGTACGACCTCAGCGCCGCCGAGCTCGGGCTGAACCACGAAGGCGAACGGGACACGGGGCTCTTGGACGCCGGCTATCCAGCGAGCCCCGAGGGCGCCATCGAAGCAGTTGGCCAGTTGTGGCGCGCAGATCTCAACCGGTACGAGCCCCTGCTCCAGGCCGAGCCGTCCGAACCCGCGTGGAACGAAGCCTCGCTCCGGTGGCTGGTGGCGCCCGAGCCGGCCGTTCCCCGGCAGCGTCGGGACGGGATGCGCGTCGGTCTCGGAGACGTGGCCGCCATCAAGACCACCGCGGACATGTTCGCCGAGTTGGACGACCGTTTCGGTGGCGACCATGCTCGGCACGCGGCCATCCAATACCTCAGTACCGAGGTGACACCGCTCCTGCGCGGCCAGTACACCGAGCAGGTCGGCCGGACCCTGTTCTCCACCGTGGCGGAAGCAACGCTTCTGGCCGGTTGGATGTCCTACGACGCCTGCCGCCACGGCCTTGCACAGCGGTACTTCCTCCAGGCTCTCCGGTTGGCCCAGGATGCCAATGACCGTCGGCTCGCCGGAAGCATCCTGTCCGCCATGAGCCATCAGGCGACGTTCCTCGGTCACTACACGCAGGCCGCGACGCTTGCCCGCGCGGCTCTCATGCGCATCTCTCCTGTGGCCACGCCGACGCTGCGTGCCCAGTTCCACGCCATGGAGGCCCGCGCGCTTGCCCGAACCGGCGACGTACGGGCCTGCGAAGCCGCCTTGAGCTCGGCCACGAAGGCGCTGGAAGGCCGGAACCACGACGACGAGCCGGAGTGGATCACCTACTTCGACGAAGCTGAACTTGCCGCCGAGGCCGCCCACTGCTTCCGCGACGTCAACAGTGCCCGCCAGGCCGTCACCCACGCCGAGAACGCCATGAGTGGCAGCCACGTTCGGAGCGACTTCTTCGCGACCATGGTTCTGGCCGACGCCCACTTGCGCACCGGCGACGTCGAGGAGGCCTGCCGTGTGGCACTCGATGCGCTCGATCTGGGAGAGCAACTGAAGTCGGCACGATGTGTCAGCTACCTTGCCGGGTTCCGACAGAACCTCGCAGCGATCGGCAACACCACGGACGTACAGTCCTTTACCGAGCAGGCCAGAGAGCACAGGCTGTGGATCGTTTCCGGCGATCACATCAGTGCCTGAACGCAGTCACCGTGCGTTCAGAACGGACCCCACTCCTCTCGGCCCTCCCCGGTACGGAGGGACCGCACCCGCCGAGCGAATTCGGCGGCAGACCGCTCGCTGGTCGTGACCTGGTGACCGAGCCACGCAACCATCATCAACTCACGCAGGTCCGCAAGCGTTTCATACCCGGGCCAGTTCATCAGGTCGAAGCCGTACCGGTGAACGAACTCCGCGTACTCCGCCTTTGTGTGCCAGCCATACCTGTCGTAGAAGATCGCCGTCTGGATCAGGTCCCACTCGCGTGAGGCGAGGGCGAAGCCGTCCAGGTCGATGAGCACAGCGTGCCCGTCCCGATGGCGGAGGACGTTCCCGATGCTGGCGTCACCGTGGATCATGCCGAAGGGAAGGACGAAGTCCAGCCGGTCATAGTCCTTGGCGACGTTCGCCGCTCGCTCTTCCAGGAACGTCCGGTCCTCACCCGAGATGCCGTCCAGCCCTTCGAGAGACGCCGCCAGCTTGGCAAGCGGGTCGAAATACGGCAGGCCCAGGGATTCAGGTTCCTCAAGCCAGTGCAAGCGCCGTAGGAGATCGGCCAGCTCGCCGACCGTCGCGTACTCCTCGTTCTCCTGGACGCTCTCCCAGAAGGTGACCACCAGGCCGCCGACGACGAGCGGTTGGGTGCTTGACGCCGGCACGCGCATGGCCGGGAAATCCTGCGTACCAAGCCACCGGGCCACGCCCACGGCCCGTTCCATCTCAGCGAGCACCGACGGATCACGCGCGATGCGGACGATGACGGGTAACGAGGTCAGGCGGTAGACCGCGTTCGACCCGAGCCGCAGCAACTCGGCGCCGCGGGAGTCGAGTCCGACCGTCGCGCATGCCTCCCGGAGGACGGGCTCCAGGCCCTCCGCCGTGAACTCCGCGCCGCCGCCGTCAGATGCCCCGCTGCTGCCCGAGATCATGCTTCGACCATACGGGCCGGACCGACCGCCCGACAGGCCGCCCACGCAATACGGGCGTAATGATCTTGGTCAGCGGAGGCCGCACCGTCGCCTACTCCGCAGGTCAGGCCCCCAAAAGAGCAACGGTCTTCGATGGCCTCCGGAGCCGTGTGCGCAGGTTCGAATCCTGCCGGGGGTACTTCGCCTCAACCAGCACGATGATGCGGTTGACCAGCGCAGATGCCAAGCGTGAAGAGCGGGAACCAGTCTCACTGGGTCCCGCTCTTTGTCGTTGTTGCGCACTGATCGCGATAGACCTGCGCTAGAGGTCCGCAGTGGCGTCGCTCGCTGCCCATACCTCTCTGCGATGCCCCTCTTGTCGACCACCGACGTAGCACGAAATGATCAGCAACCGGTTCACTGCGACAGGGGGTGCTGTGGAGTTGCGGAGAAGAGCAGCTGATATGTGGGCCACCGGGGTCAGATGGAGTCGAAAGCAACGCTGGGCGGTGGCATTCTTTGGCGCCTCCCTCTTGATCTTGGGTGTCATATTAATAATCTTGGGGCCGGTTTCATGGTTCGTAGCCGGCAGAACTGTGGAGCGCCTTTCAGGCAAAGATCGCGCGGATGCGATCAACACAGTCCGCCAAACACTGCTCGCCGCCATAGCAGGAGCCACAGTTTTCGCCAGCCTCGCGTACACGGCGCGCACCTACTTGCTTTCGCGTCGCGGTCAGGTGACCGAGAGATTTCGGACCGCAGTCGAGAACCTTGCCTCGGATAAACTAGAAGTACGCTTGGGATCTATTTATAGCCTTGAGCACTTGCTAGCGGAGTCAGCAGTAGACCATGTAGCGGTCGTGAAGGTGCTAGCGGGGTTCGTTCGAAATAGCACGCACAGGGGTGCGATTCGCGACCCGGCAGCTTTACCTGAGGAACGCAATGGGCTCCAAACCGCACCCGATTGGGGAGTTGAACTCTCCGCCGACATACAGGCGGCGATGGAAGCTCTAGCACGTCGCCCCAAGCGGCAAGAACCCCGTCGCGTCGAGCTTCGTCATGCAAACCTTGCCGGACTTAGCCTGCGCCATTTCGAGTTCGAATCTCCGCCTCGCCTGGAGTGGATTTTCCTTACCTCGGCAGACCTTCGCAGAGCTGATCTACGAGGCGTGCACATGAAACGCACTATTCTCAACAATGCAGACATGTGCTATGCGTGGCATCGAAGATGCGCTATGTGAGCAAACACAGTTTTCCAGGGCTGACCTACGTCACGCCGTCCTGAAGGGAACAATCCTTACAGGGGCGAGTCTGGATGGTGCAGATCTCCGAGAAACCCACGGGCTTACGTCTAAGCAGCTTGCTGCAGCACGCATTGATGAAAAAACCCGCCTCCCTGACTATCTAGTTGGCGATCCCTGGGTTGCCGCCCGCCTGGCCGACTGCCGTGTGTGGGCGGCATGCGATCCACGTCTCTGTGCCCCGCCAACACCAGAGCCCTAGCACGTCCGGCATCTCCTTGGGTAGCGCCCGTGGTTGTCCCCAAACCACGGGCGCCCTACTGGTCGGCTAATCAGTCAGGGCACGCCAGCTCGGCCTCGATTTTCCTATTCATTGCTGCTTCTTGGCCGTAGATGCACCCTTCGTAGACCCGGTGAATCACTTCGGATGAGTTGCCAACTCTCCGGGCGACCTCAGCCACTGGAACGCCTGCGTTCAGCCACGTCGTAATGCAGGTGTGCCGCAGGTCGTATGGCCGCCCCCCGAGGATGGACGCCTGAAGGTTTGGTGGGAGCGCGTACTCCCGAGCGTCCCGCCACACGCGCCAATAGGCGCTACTGCCCACGAGGCCGCCGCCCCGCTCGTTCGTGAAAAGCCGCCCGTCCTTGGCCGTTCCGAACTCTTTCAGGTGGGCGCGAAGCATGGCCACGAGCAGCGGGGGGATCGGAACCGGTCGGTTTTCCTTGGCCTCTCTCGACTTCAGGCCGCGCTTGTCATGGTGCTCTCCGCTGTCTGTCCACTGCTTGCCCGACACGGGGTGTGTGTCGTGAAGCGTCAGAACGCCCCACCCTTTCTCCGGAGGAAGCAATCAGCCTTCTTAGAGGTCATCTCATTTGGGATGTTCGGCAGGCTCTCGGTGTGGGGATCGTTGAGCGGTTGGTGCCGGATGAGTTGTGGGAGTTGTTCCAGCGGGTGGTGCCGGGGGCGCCGACTCGTCCGCAGGGTGGTGGCCGGCGCCGGCACGGTGACCGGGAAGTGCTGGCCGCGATCGTGTTCGTGGCCACGTCGGGCTGCACGTGGCAGCAGCTGCCGCCTGCGTCGTTCGGGCCGTCGGGAGCGACGGCCCATCGGCGGTTCGCCGAGTGGTCGAAGGCCAGGGTGTGGGCGAAGCTCCACCGCCTGGTCCTGGACGAACTCGGCGCCCGCGGCGAGCTGGACTGGTCCCGCTGCGCGATCGACTCGGTGAACATGCGGGCCTTGAAAAGATGACATGCAGGAGGGGCCTCCCCAGCTCATGGGCTGACGCGCCGGTGCGGAGCATGATGCTTGGTGAGCCACTGTCTTCGGGAACGTGAGGAGACCCCGTCACGGCCATCGTAGGCGGGTTAGACGTACATCGCAGGCAGATCACCTTCGACTGTCTGGACAGCGCCACCGGGCAGGTCCGCCGGGGGCGGATCGCCCCCGCAACACGGGAGACGTTCCGGTGCTGGCTTGAGCAGCTGCCGCGGCCGGCTGTGCTGGCGGTGGAGGGCTGCACCGGCTGGCGGTTCATCGTCGAGGAGTGCCAGGCGGCCAGCGTGGACGTGCAGCTGGCGGAGCCGGCCGACACCGCGGCCGCCGACGGCCCCAAGCACCGGGCCAAGACCGACCGCACCGACGCCCGCAAGATCCGCGAGCTGCTCGCCGACGGCCGGCTGCCCCAGTCCTGGATCCCACCACAGCAGGTGCTGGAGATGCGCACCCTGCTGCGGCTCTACAAGGACCTGCGCGATGAGCACACCGCCTGGGTGCAGCGCATCCACGCCATCCTCTTCCACCACGGCCTCCCGGCCCCAGCCGGAAACCTGCTCGCCGACGACCAGCGGGCCCGGCTGGTGACGGCGGACGGCCTGTCGCCCGCCGCCCACCAGGCCGTGCTGACGGCCCTGCGCACGCTCGACGCCCTGGACGACGAAATGGCCCCACTGCGCCGCCAGTTGGGCACATTCGCCCGTAGGCAGCCCGGCTGCGCGGTGCTGCTGCAGCACTACGGGGTCGGGCCCATCACGGCGGTGGCCATCTGGGCGGAGCTCGGCGATGCGCGGCGTTTCTCCTCCTCCCGACAGGCCGTCCGGCACGCAGGGCTGGACGTGACCGTCTATTCCTCCGACGGCAAGCGCAGCCCCGGCCACCTCGCCCGGCAGGGGCCACCGCTGCTGCGCTGGGCGCTGTTCGAAGCGGCCAAATGCGCAGCCCGGCCCGGCGTCCCCGACTACGCCTACTACCAGCAGGTCAAGGAGCGGTGCGGCGGCAACCGGGCCGCGTTGTCGGTGGCCCGCAAACTCGTCCGCCGGGCCCACCACGCCCTGCGTGCACTGGGCGACGAGGCACTCATCCCGGCCTGACGTCCCCGGCACCCGGTGCGCGGCCTTGCCCGATGACTTCCACGATGCCCGCGGCCAGCTCCCGCAGGTCCCCTGCCCGGCGGCCTCGTGCCACCTGACGGCCTCAAAAGACCGAGCGGCCGCACCCCGTGAGCCCGACCCCATCGATCATCATGTCGCCAGACAACCCATCCAGGTGTCTGCGCACCGAGATAAGGCTGGGCCGGCCACGCACCACGCTGTCCATCACCATGCCCAGCCGGACTTGACCCGGCCCCTCCAACAGATAAGGGGGACCTGACAGGTCCGAATCCTGTCGACCGGGGCAAATACGGCTCGAAGATCCACCTGATCGCCGAACGGACCGGTCTGCCCCTGTCCGCCCGGAATCTCGGGGGCGAACCTGCACGACAGCCAGGCGCTGATCCCGCTGGTGAAGGGCATACCGCCGATCCGCTCCCGGCGCGGACGCCGGCGCCGCAGACCCGGAAAGCTCCACGCCGACAAGGGATACGACTACGACCACCTGCGGCGATGGTTACGCGGACGCGGCATCCGGCACCGCATCGCCCGCAGGGGCAGCGAGTCCTCCACACGACTCGGCCGCCACCGCTGGACCATCGAACGCACCATGGCCTGGCTCGCCGGATTCCGCCGCCTCCACCGCCGCTACGAACGCAAGGCGAGCCACTTCCTGGCCTTCACCAGCATCGCCTGCACCCTCATCTGCTACCGCAGACTCACCAAATGATATGAACCTTTAGGACGCAGGGGCTGCCGACCATCTCCTTGCCCCTTCGCAGAGCAGCCTGCGCAGCATCCGTATGCTCCCGGTCATGAGATTTTTCCGGCCGCGCGGCCGAAGCGACGCCCAACGAATGACGGGAACGCCTGTGGCTGAGGCCAAAGCCCTTTACGAAGCCGGGCGTTACGCCGAGGCGGAGGCCGAAGCCCGCGCCGTGGCCCGATCGCGGCCACGCGACGACGAGTACGCAGCGGTGGCGCTGAACATCGCCGCGATCGCGACGGGCGCCCAAGGCCGCCACGCCGAAGCACTCGCCACCTACGACGAAGCGCTGCCTGCCTTCAGCAGGATATTTGGAGCCGATCACTGGCTGACCCTGAAGCTCCGCTCGGACCGCGCCCAGCAGATGATCTCGCTCGGTCAGCACGCCGAGTGCGAGGCAGAATGTGCGGCCGTCGCCGAGGCCGCGGGCCGCGGTACCGGCCCGGAAATGTCACTCCTGGCAGCGGCCGCCCGCAATGGGCTGGTCTTCGCCCTCAATGCGCAGGGGCGCCACCAGGAGGCCGAGGCGCTCGCCCGCGAGGCCCTGGCCGCCTATCGCGCACGTGACCGGACGTCCCTGGTCCTGCGACTCGGCCTGGCTCGCAGCCTCAACGGCCAAGCCCGCCACGAAGACGCCCTCACCGAGGCGCAGGGCGCCGACAAGCTGTACCGCGCTCTGCCCGAATACCAGCGCCATCCAGATAAGGGCGCCGTCGAACTGGCCTTTGCGACTGCCCTGTTGGGGTTGCGCCGCGCTCCCGATGCCCGTCGTCAGGCTGCAGCCGCTCACGATGCCTGCCTGGCCTCCTTCGGCCCGGACCACCGCCGCACCGTCGAAGCCCGAACGCTGCTCGAGCACATCGACGGCACTCGACCGTAAGCGCAGCGTCCCCGCTCGGGGCGAGTCGCAGGCGCTCCCTGGGCAGCTCAACACGATCGCGGCCAGCACTTCCCGGTCACCGTGCCGGCGTCGGCCACCACCCTGCGGACGAGTCGGCGCCTCCGGCACCACCCGCTGGAACAACTCCCACAGCTCATCCGGCACCAACCGCTCAACGATCCCCACGCCGAGAGCCTGCCGAACATCCCAAATGAGATGACCTCTTAACCGGGCCCATCAGGGTCTTGCTGGCCGACGACGAGGCACTGCTGCGGGCGGCCCTGCGCCTCGTTCTGGCGCATGTCGACGACATCGACGTGGTCGCGGAGGCTGTCAACGGATCGGAGGCGGTCGATCTCGCCGCCCGCCACCGCGTCGACGTGGTGCTGATGGACATCCGCATGCCGGGCATGGACGGCCTCACCGCCACCGAGGCGCTGGCCGACCTGGCGCCGGCGGTCCGGGTCGTCATGCTGACCACGTTCGGCGAGGACCAGTACGTCACCCGGGCGCTGGCTGCCGGGGCCGCGGGATTCGTCCTCAAGGACAGCGACCTGCAGGAGATCATCCAGGCGGTGCGCGTAGCGGCGGGCGGTGAAGCGATCCTCTCCCCGCGTATCACCCGCGGCCTCATCGAAGCGCACGTGGTCACCAACGCGCGTCGGGCCTCCGAGGCCCGGCGGCAGGTGGACACGCTGACCGCGCGCGAACGGGACGTGCTGGCCCTGGTCGGACTGGGCCTTTCCAACGCCGAAGCCGGCAGAAGGCTCCACCTGGGCGAGGGCACTGTCAAGACGCACGTGCGGAGCATCCTGGCCAAGCTGGGCTGCGCCAACCGAGTCCAGGCGGCGATCCTCGCGCACGAGGCCGGTCTGCTGCGGGGAGCGTGAGCCGCCTGGACGGTTGATGCCGGCGTCGAGGTCCTGGCCGAGGCCGGTGACGAAAGCGTGCAGGGCGGGCACTGGTCCAGCTGCTGTCCTTGGCGGTTGTTCATCAACTCGGCGAAGGAACGGATGTGTTCGACGGTGCGGTTGAGTTCGGGGCAGCGGTCGAGGATCGTCTTGTGCCGCTGGGCCTGGTCGTCGAGGCGGTCCGAGGAGGGCGGCGAGACGTTGGCCGCGGGCGCGCTCCTGCAGACCGTCCTCTCCTGCGCGCCTTCACCGTCGGCCCCCTCCTGGCAACCGCACTGACTACCTGCGAGTTCACGCCTCCGCCCATGCTCACCGCACGCCCACCGGTATATCTCTCCCTCTCCAAAAGGGAGAGGTCTGCCATCAACCCCTCATCAACAAGGACGACTTCGCCCCTCACAGTCAACGCACAGCACGCTTTTCCCCTCATCCTCCTCAGCGGGGGCAACCGTTCGGAACGAAGGGAAGCGATGTGCGTACGAGAAGTGCTGGACGGGTGTTACTCGCCCTCACCACAACGGGAGCGGTGCTGGCACTCCCGGCCCCTGCGTACGCGGCCGAGCCGCTGCGCGTCGACCTGAGGGCGGACGTCAACCGCGACGGGCGGGTCGACCTCACCGATGGCACCGACACGGCCGGGGAGGACACCTGGTCCGTCGCACGGGGGGCGGTCTTCCTGCCCAACATCGACGACGACAGCAAGCGGTGCCCGACCACCGGCCCGGGCGGCCGCCCGCTCTCCGACGCCAAACTGGCCGCCTGCAACGACGCCTCCGACAAGAAGGTCAACGGCAGCGCCGACGCGGCCGACCTGGCCCGGGTGCGCTCGGTACCGATCAGGAACCTGCCGTCCGACGCCGAGGGCAGCGTCAAGGTCACCAAGGGCGCCGCGCAGACCAGGGTCTTCGTCAAGCGGAACGGCGCCTGGAAGCCGGTCACTTCGCAGACCCGGGTGACGCGGGCCGAGCTGCGCGCCGGCGTCGAGTTCGGTGTCGAGGGCAAGGACGTCATTCGCGACAGCGCGCAGTGGGACGGCCGCGTGGCGATCCGGCTGAAGGTGGCCTCGTCCGCCGGCACCGCCTCCGACAGCGTCACCCTGCGCGCGGCCCCGTTGCTCACCCACCACGCCCTGCAGAGCACCCAGCAGTTGATGGTCACCAAGGTCAGAGGCAACGACCCCTGGGCCAAGACGCAGCGGAAGTTCGTCAAGGAGCTGGAGAACGAGTCCCGCGCGGCCGGCATCACCAAGCCGCTGGTGACCTTCGAGAAGTACGGCGACATCTGGGCCCAGGACTTCGTCGAGCCGGCCTACCTCAACATGACCGGCCCGGACGGCAGGCAGCGGACGATGCGCGTCATGCTGCGTTCCGCCCAGGACAGGGAGGCGGGCCGCGAGCTCTACGAGAAGGTGCGCGGGCCGAACATCGGCGTCGTCCAGGCCAAGGGCCGCGACATGCAGCGCTGGGAGACCCTGAACTCCTTCGGCAACCTGGAGACCATTCCGCCCCACGCGCAGGGCGGCAAGTCGTTCCCGGCCGGCCGGATCATCATGGGCGAACGCAAGGACGGCAGCGGAGTGCGCCCCTCGAAGGAGATACGTACGCTGCTGAAGTCCCAGGGCCTGCAGGACCCGCTCCTGCTGGACACCTCGTGGCTGCACGTGGGGCACGTCGACGAGTTCGTGCAGTTCCTGCCGGCCGACACCCCGCGCGGCTGGCGGATCGGCGTCGCCGACCCCGAGGCCGGACTGCGGCTCCTGCGCGACGCGCAGCGGGGCGGCCACGGCGCGGCCAAGATGTTCTCCGTCCCGGGCTTCGACGGGGCGCAGGCCCCCAAGGAGACCATCGACCAGGCCCTCGCCTCCCGCCACCTGGTGGGCGACAACGAGATGGCGGCCAGGAAGATCGCGGCCAACCTGGGGATCCTGAAGCGGGAGACGGGCGTCACCGACGGGGAGATCGTCCGGGTGCCCGCCCTGTACACCCGGGGCATGGAGACCGGCGACGAGGGGACTCGAATGCCGCTGCTCCGCCGTCTCGGCGGCAGCGCCGCCACGGAGGCCGCCGAGACCCACGGCCAGCAGCGGTTCCTCGACCGCGCCGCCTCCGCCGCGCCCGCTCCCGGGACCGTCATGACCAGCGCGTACGTCCCCGGCGCCGTCAACGGCATCCTGCTCTCCCGCGACCGCTACCTCGCCCCGCGCCAGTGGGGTCCCGTCATCGGCGGCAAGGACATCTTCACCGAGGCCGTCACCGCCGCGTACACGCGCGCCGGCATGAAGGTGTCGTACGTCGACGACTGGTACACGTACCACGTCGGCATGGGCGAGATCCACTGCGGCACCAACACCCTGCGCGACGCCTCCGCCGCCTGGTGGAAGCCGTAACCACACCTCCCCGGACCGACCTGGGGTGATCACAGGGTCGAACCGGCATGCGGACAGGGCCTCTTGGCAGCTCAAAGGTTGCGGAACCGAACAAGCACCAGGAGGCCCTGTTGCCATGGGTGGCCCGCGCGGCGATCGACCGCGATCCTGCGGGCGGACGAGCTGGTGATCAGGAACAGCGCACTCGTGCCGCAGAGGAGGCTCAACGGCGACGAGACCTCCGCCGGAACTCGGATCGGGATCGCGGACGATCCGGCGCGCCCGCACGACCTCGTGCCCGCCAGCGGAACGCTGTCCGATGTGGTGCGCTGTTCGGTGTGCTCCCGCAGCGCTGAGAAGCTGCCGCACATTCGGGTCGGCGGTGGCGGTGGACAGCGCGTCCGGGCTGTTGGGGAGCACACCCGGGGGCCCGGGGCTACGGTGTGGGCGGCGCGTCGGTGCCGGCCGCCAGGGCCCGCAGGAGTGGCTTGGTCAGGATGGTCATTTCGGTGGGTGTGCGCGGGCATCCGCGCTGGAGCCAGTCGGTGGCCACGCCGATGAGTGCGCCGGCGACGAAGGCCGCGGGGACGTCGTGCGGGATGCCGGAGGGGTCCGCGGTGTCCGGCGGTGGGGCATCGTTTGTGGCGGGAAGCTGTCCGGAGGAGTGGGCGGCTGCCGTGGTGCGCAGGCGTACGTGCTCGATGACGCGGGCGCTTCCCGTCGGTCCGAGCAGGCTTCGGTAGAGACCCGCATGCTCGGCGAAGTGCGCGAAGAAGGCGGTCAGCGAGGGGTCGGGGTCCTCCGGGAATCCGGAGGGGTTGGCTCGGGCGGGGTCGAGGGCGAGGACGACCCCGATCAGGTCGTCGATCATCGAGGTGCAGGCGGCCTCGGCCAGTTCGTGCACGTCCTGGTAGTGGGCGTAGAACGTCGAGCGGTTCACCTCGGCCCGCTCCACGACGTCGGCGACGCTGATCTGTGAGAGGTCCTGCTCCTCGACGAGGCCGATCAGGGCGCCCTGCAGAGCCGCCCGGGTGCGGCGCACGCGTCGATCGCCCGGCGGGGCGCTGTTGTTTGTCGAGGTCATCCTCCGAGCCTACCTTCGCCCGCCCTTCTTAGCCAACACATGTTGGTTTATAGACTCATGTTGGAAAACAGACAGGTGTGGGTTAACGTGAACTCGGAACGGTCGCTGCTGCGGGCAACGGCCCTCATCCACGCCGTGATCCGGACGGGAAGCGGTGTTCTGCGCACACAGGAATGGGAGAGGGACATGAGGGGACTGCAGGGCAAGCGGATCGTGATCGCCGGGGTACCGCCGGGATCGGCGCGGCCACGGCCGAGCGACTCTCGGAAGAGGGCGCCTCGGTCGTCATCGGTGGCAGAAACCTCGACGCCGGGCAGATATTGGCCAAGCGTCTGAACGAGGCCGGCGGCAAGGCGATCGCGGTGAAGTTCGACCTCGCCGACGAGGACTCGATCCAGGCGCTCATCGACACGGCCGCCACCGAATTCGGCGGTATCGACGGGCTGTTCAACGTCGGCGCCGAAATCTCCGCCCAGCACCTAACCCGGGACAAGAACCTGCTGGAGATGGATGTGGCCGTGTGGCGGCGCACCTTCGAGGTGAACCTGTTCGGCTACGCCGTCGCCAGCCGCGCGGTCATCCCGCACCTGCTGGCCCAGGGCGGCGGGGCCATCGTCAACACCTCGGCGGGCGCGGCCTGGATCGGCGAGAGCGAGCGCCCCGCCTACGGGGCGTCCAAGGCTGCCATCAACTCGCTGGCCCGGCACGTCGCCTCCGCGTGGGGCAAGCAGGAAATCCGCGCCAACACTCTCGGGATCGGCGTGACCCTGACCGAAATCGCGCAGGAGCAGATCAGCGAGGAGTGGCAGGCCAGGATTCTGGCCACGATGCGCAGTCCGCGGCTGGGCAAGCCCGCGGATGTGGCCGCGACCGCCGCCTTCCTGCTGTCCGACGACGCGGAGTGGGTCAACGGGCAGGTCTGGGCGGTCGACGGCGGCCTGACCATCCGCGACTGAAACACCCCCTGACCGGGTGGCGTCGGCATGGCACCCGGTCCGGCGCGCGACCGCGACGCCATCCGTCGCCGGCCTGGCCCGGCACGACCGGATTCGGCCTTCACGTCACCGACGTGTTCTTCGGCCGCGTCCATACCGACGCCGCCGACCGGTCTGGCGCCCGGTCGACGCCTGAGCCCGGCCCGGGGCACCGCCCCGACCCACATGCCCACCCTCCGCATACCTACAGTTCAAGGAATTGGAGTGTCATGAACCTCAACCTCGCCAACAAGACAGCCGTCGTCACCGGTGCCAGCCGGGGCATTGGACTGGCCACTGTCCGGACCCTGATCGGCGAAGGTGTCCATGTCGTGGGCGCCGCCCGCACCATCACGCCCGAGCTGAAGGAGACCGGCGCGCATGCGGTGTCGGCCTAGGACCTGCCACAGGCGCGGCCACAGCCCGGCGTGCCAGTTCCGCTCCACATCGCCTGTGTCGAATACGCTTCGAAGACGTCCAACCCGGCGTCCTCGACAACTCGTACGTATGGGGCTCTTCACATAGGCCCGGATGGCGCAGCTGCCGGATGCGGAAGGGGTGTGGCATGAGATCCCCAGGCGTGCACCTACGGGAGATCACCGACGACAACCGGGATGCCGTTCGTGCCCTCCGCGTCCGACGTGACCAGAAGCAGTTCGTCGCCTCCGTGAAAAAGTCGCTCAAGGAGGCGGCAAAGAAACCGGAGGCCAATCCCTGGTACCGCGCCGTGTACCGCGGCGACGAGCCAGTCGGCTTCGTGATGCTGTCGTGGAAACCGCCGACCGGTCCATACAAAGGACGGCACTTCCTCTGGCGCCTCCTCGTCGACAAGCGGTACCAGGGGCGAGGGATCGGTCGAGAGGCGCTCCTGCAGATCGCCGCCCTGGTTCGTGCGGACGGCGCCAACGAGCTGCTGACCAGCTACGAGCCCGGCCAGGGCGAACCGTGGCCCTTCTACCAGAAGTTCGGGTTCGAGCCCACCGGGGAGATCGACGACGGCGAGATCGTTCTGCGGCTCACCTTCCCCGCTCGGTGAGTTCATACGGAAACGCGGATGGTTCTGACCTCCGGTGGTCACACGGCGAAAAGGCTGGTGGGCACCTGGAAGTCGATGCCCGTCAGCTGCATGGTCGCGCCAAGTGGCCGTTACCCGCATCTGGCCATTCCTCCGGAGGCTCTGGCGGCACCGGGGTAACTCGCCGCCCGTTCTCCGCTCGCAGCGTCGTCGACCACGGCCAAAGATCCGGCAGCGGTTGCGCCGAGCAGGCCAGCCGGTGCTCGATACGGCACCACTGCAACGGATCTGGCGGGCACACGCCGTAGACGGTTACCCGACTGTCGGAGAGCTCGATCCACCGATGCTCCGCCGGCACCATATGGGCCAGCGGAGTCATGTCCGGTTCCAACAGGAACCATTCCTGCTCAAGCGTCGCCACGTGAGCCTGCAGCAAACCGCAGTACGGGCAACGCAGCTGCCCACCCTTCGGTCGACGCGGCTCCCCCCGTAATAGCCCCATAACCCCAGAGTCGACAGCGCAGCGACTTCGAGCAGGGGTACCCCACTCGCCGCACCGGCCGGAAGCCCCACGTACGTCCCGTACGAGGGCTGCAGCGTGTCGATGTCTGCTGCGTCACTTGTGAACAGATGGCGGCGGCCTAGCTGAGCTCTGCTGATGCACCACAGGAACGATCATGGGCGTGGGCGGGATCTTGAAGCGTTGTCTCAGGTGAGCCGCGCTGTCCGCGGTCCTCGGGTCTGTGCGCTTGGATGAGCGGGTGACCGTTCATGATGTTGCTCGACAACTGCCCGAGATAGCAGTCCTCTGTGAGCACAGCCGCTCCATGGCCGTCCTGGAGGCGGTCATCAGCCCCGAGTGGGAGAACCGCTACCACTCCTTCGACGACCACTGGTCCGAGACGGAGGCGATGGCCTCGATGCGCAGCGGATCGGGCGACGAGTACTCGATCGTCTTCTCGCCCGCCGGCGCCTACGTCCGGGGGTTCGATCACGAATCGCCCATGAGCCCCTATGCAGAGGGCGGGCCATGGCCCGGAGTGCTCGACGAGGTTCCTGACGTCTTCCGGCCGTGCGTCGAGGAACCGGCGTTCTCGGACGAGGACGGGATGTCGCTCGTCACTGCGTGTATGTGGCGAGAGACGGGCGACGACGGTTGGAGAACGGGGACGATCGACTTTCCCGACGAGGCAACGGAAGATCCGGACGGCGCCGGATACCTCTTCCACCTGTTGGTGGATCGCTCGCCGGAAGCGTTTCAGCGATGGGCCGAGGACTACTATCAGGTCCCGGTCGACCTGGAGGCCGTTCGGCACGTCTTCTCTTCCCGTCCGCTGACCGAAGAGGTGGTCCGCACGTTGAACTCAGAGATCGTCCTGGCAGATCTCTCAGAGGACATTGCGGAAATCGGCTATCCGACGAGCTGAGACGTAGAGCAACGACGAGGCCTCCTGGACGCGATACCAGGGGGCCTCGGAAGCGGGCAGGGGTGCCTACTCGTACTCGCGGAGCAGATCCCCGATCCGCCGGTTGGCGACGTCCTGTCGTCCGTCGAGGCACAGCCGCCGGACGCGCAGCACGCCGGTCAGCATCGGGAGAGTGAACTCGCCGCGGGTGGTCTCCGGCCTGCTCGCGAGAAATGCGCGGATCCGCCCCAGTGTGGCCTGTTGTTCCTGTTCTGGCATGACCAGCACCCCCGCGCGCGTCGCGATGGTCGCGACGAGAGAGTCGGCGGTGCGGCGCTGCCCGTGTGGGAACTCGGCCTGCTCCGGCGAGCCGAACCGGGCGGCCACGCCAGTCTTGGGGAGGTGCATGTCGGCCGTTTCGGTGCGCCAGCTGGTGGGCGTGTCACGTGGGCCGATGGCCGCGCTCCCGCTGACCCGCGCGAGCCCGGCAACCCAGTCGACCTGGTCGTCCATGACGTTCCACAGGCCGGCCAGGATACCGCCGGGTGCGAGGACCCTGGCGATCTCGGGTCCCGCGACGGCCATGTCGAACCAATGCATGGCATTGCCGGCCAGCACGGCATCGACGGACGCGTCCGGCAGCGGTATCGCCTCGGCACTACCCGACAGGGCACGGACAGCCGGCAGCGAGCGGCACAGCTCGGTCAGCATCGCCGGGTCGGGCTCGACTGCAATGACTTCGGCGCCCAGCGCGACCAGCGTGGCGGTCAGCTTGCCGGTCCCGGCGCCGAGGTCGAGCACGCGTGGGCCGGGGGCGGACTCAAGCGCCCAGCGGACCGCGGTCTGCGCATAGTCCGGACGGTGCTCGGCGTATGCGACCGCCGCTGCGCCGAACGACGAGGCGTGAAGCAGCCGTTCGTCCTGTTCCATGCGGTGACGCTATCGGCGCTGTCGGTGGTCGGCTACCCCGTATCACCACCTCGGCGGCGCGTACGGAAGACCTGTCGCACCACCGCCGATACTGTCGGTGAGCAGGGCTTTCGCCTCCAGGTCGGCGACCCGGACCGCAGTTGGGAAAGGTGCGCATGATGCTCGTCGTGGGACTTCCAGTCGGCTTGGGCCTGCTCCGTCGCCTTCACCGCTTCGACCGCGGCCTGGTGATGGCGGGCGGGTGGGCGAGGGCGTCGCGGGTATGCGGTCGGTTGGGCCGCAAGCGTCCGTCCCACGCCTGCGCCCCGAGGCAGTCGCACCGCATCGACACGCACACGCCGGAGTCGGCTCAGGTCTCCCTCTCCGGCGCGTAGTCGGCCTCGTCCAGTCCGAAGGTCCAGGCGACGCCCTCCCGGGCGGTCCGGGTCCGCGGCGGCACCCGGAGCCAGTAGGTGCGGTGGGTGCCGTCGGGCTCCGGGGTGGAGTTGACGACCTCGACCATCACCAGAGGCTCGTCCCCCTCCAGTTCGATCCGCCACAGCACCCCGGTCTCGTCCCGCTGCAGGGGTTCGGCGCCGGACTCCTCCAGGTAGCGGTCGTAGCCGTAGTGCTCCAGCATCACGCGGCGCAGCTCGGCGTTCTCCTCCTCGCGTATCCGCCGCGGGGTCAGTGTGGCGAGCCCGTCGAGGAAGGCGGCGGGCACCGGCATGCCGTGCCAGGCGTGCAGCGCGAAGCCGTCGGGGAAGGCGAGCGCCGGGCCGTCCCCGCGGTGGAGCCGGCCCGCCTCGTCCCGGTGCAGTTCCACGGGGCGTTCGGTGATGACCGCGGTCTTCTCGTACGGCCACCACCAGCCTGCGGCGCGGGCGACCGCGGCGATCCCGTCGAGTGCCTCCCCGCCGTCCTGGCCGTCGAAGGCCGCCAGCCAGGCCGCGTCGTACTGTCCCAGGACCGCGTCGAGCAGCACCAGTCGGACGGTCTGCTCGCCACTCGGCACACCGGTCGAGGCCTCGACCACGCCCGTCCTGATGCGCTCGGTCAGACTGACCGTGCTGTTCCACAACTGAGCGCCTGTCAGGGTCCAGTGCTCGGCCCAGCCGGCCGGTCCGAGCCGGTCGGCGACACACGCTCGCGCGACCGCCCACGGCCGGGTGCGCACCTTGTCGCGGACGCTGCGGCCG
Source organism: Streptomyces sp. F001 (assembly GCF_004187715.1). Lineage (GTDB taxonomy): Bacteria > Actinomycetota > Actinomycetes > Streptomycetales > Streptomycetaceae > Streptomyces > Streptomyces flavusporus. The sequence continues at coordinate 242,608 of NZ_QZWF01000007.1, forward strand.
GCCGCGCCCTCGGCCGTGAGCCGTGCGGCCAGTGCCGCGCCCTCGCGGGGCGAGCCCGCCCAGACGATGCGCTCCGGCTCGGGCAGACCCGCCAGCCGGTAGGCCAGGCGCACACCGCCCTCGGCCGCAGCGCGGTCCGCCGGGCCGGTCGCCGCCGCGACCTCGCGCCACCTCACCATCGTGTCCAACACCTTCGTGTCCATCGGCGCCGTTTCCATCGGCGCTTCCATCGGCGTCGTCATCGTTCCGCTCCCCCGCTGTCTCAGTCCGCCACGACGCGTACCGCGCCGGGCGCGTACTCACGCTGCCGCACCACCCGGTACCAGCCCTTCGGCAGCGGTATCGCCGCGTGCTCCTCGTGCACCACCCGTCCGCCGTCCGGGAGATGGAGGTAGGCAGCGCCGAACGGCCCGGCCTCCCGGACCAGAGTCCCCGGCCCGACCACCGCATGGGCGTGTCCGGTGACCTCGCCGAGTGCCAGCACGAGCCTCCCCCGCGCGTCCCGCGGCTGCCCCGGCAGCCGGTCCGTGCCCGGTGGCACGGCCGCCTCAGCCACGGGCACGATCAGGACGTCCCCTTGCCGGTACATGCATGTCTCCCTTCACCGCCGGCGCCTCGCCGACCGATGTCCACGACGCTACGCCGAGGGTCTGACAACACCCTTGGACGAACGCCCCCGGCCGCAACCGGGCAGCCCGCGAAAGGCGTTGTCAGAGGGGCTTGGTAGAACTCTTCGGGCCAGCACAGCGCACCGCGTGCGTCCACCCGAGGAGACCAGCCGCATGTCCCACGTCGAGCATCTGAAGGAACTGCACGGCCTGCCGGCCTTCGACTTCCCCGAGCCCGGCGCACGGCAGGAGCTGCCGGAGGCGGGCGCCGTCGCCTGGCGGCTGGCCGTCGACCCCTACGACGACTCGGAGGAGGGTTTCGGTGCCCTGTGGGACCGCTTCCTCGACTCGGTCGATCCCGCCGGGGTCCGCGCGATCGTCGTGGGCCAGTGGGGCGAGGCCTACGAGAACGACTCCGGCGTCATCGTGCAGCGACTCGTGGACGCCCGTGACCGGCTGAGCGCGCTTCGGGCCGTCTTCATCGGCGACCTGGAGATGGAGGAGGCGGAGATCTCCTGGATCGAGCAGTCCGATGTCACGCCGGTCCTCGACGCCTATCCGCTGCTGGAGGAGTTCGGCATCCGCGGCGGCACCGGCCTGCGTTTCCCGGCGGTCCGGCACAAGCACCTGCGCACGCTCTGCTTCGAGGCCGGCGGCCTGCCCGGCGAGGTCGTGCGCGGTGTCGCCGCCAGTGAACTCCCCGCGCTGGAGTACCTCGAAATGTGGCTCGGTGTGGAGGAGTACGGCGGTGACGCGACGGTCGCCGACCTGACCCAGATCCTGGCCGGCGGGCAGTTCCCGGCGCTGCGGCATCTCGGCCTGCGCAACAGCGAGATACAGGACGAGATCGCCGCCGCCGTGGCCGGGGCCCCGGTCGTCGCCCAGCTGAAGTCGCTGGACCTGTCCCTCGGCGTGCTCACGGACGAGGGCGTGACAGCGCTGCTCGGCGGCCAGCCGCTCACCCACCTGACCTGGCTCGACCTCCGTCATAACTTCGTCACGGAGCCGGTGGCCCAGCGGGTTCGGGCGGCGCTGGAGCCTTCCGGCGTCGAGGTCGACCTGTCCGAGTCCGGCGACGAGGACGAGTGGGACGGCGAGATCCACCGTTACACCGCGGTCGCGGAGTGAGGCGGTCATGACCTTCGCGGATCACTTCGAGACCTTTCACGGGCTGCCCGTCTTCACCCTCCCCGAGCCCGGTGAGAAGGCGCTTCCGGCGGCCGACGGCGTGGCCTGGCGACTGGACTGCTTCGAGGCCGGGGAGCTGCCGTTCGCCGAGCTGTGGCGGAGCTTCACGGACCGGGTGCCCAGTACCGGCGTACAGGCTCTTGTCATCGGGCCCTGGTGGGACGACGAGTACAGCGAGCTGCGTCCGGCGCTGGAGCTGATCCTGGCCGACGCCGGCCGCTTCCCCGCGCTGCGCGCTCTGTTCCTCGCCGACGTCACCGGCGAGGAGTGCGAGATCTCGTGGCTGCAGCTCACCGATGTCACTCCCGTCCTGGAGGCCTTCCCCCTGCTGGAGGAGTTCGGCGTCCGCGGCGGTGACTCACAGGGGCTCGGCGAGGAGCCCCTGTCGCTGCGCCCGGTGCGCCACGACGCACTGCGTGCGCTGCGGTTCGAGTCGGGTGGCCTGCCCGGGCAGGTGGTACGGGCCGTCGGCGCGTGCGAACTGCCCGCTCTGGAGCATCTGGAGCTGTGGCTCGGGGTGTCGCAGTACGGCGGCGACGCGACGGTGGCCGACCTCGTGCCGATCCTGTCCGCAGGCCGCCTCCCGGCGCTGCGGCATCTCGGGCTGCAGGACAGCGAGTTGCAGGACGAGATCGCGGCTGCGGTCGCCTCGGCTCCGGTCGTGGCACAGCTCGAGTCGTTGAGCCTGTCCATGGGCACCCTCACCGACGCCGGTGCCGAAGCCCTGCTCGGCGGCCAGCCGTTGACCCATCTCAAGCGGCTCGATCTGCATCACCACTTCCTGGGTGAGGCCATGGCCGACCGGCTTCGTACGGCCTTCGGCTCCGCCGGGACCGAGGTGGACCTGTCGGGACATCAGACGCCGCATCGCTGGCGGGACGAGGAGTGGCGCTATGTCGCCGTCTCCGAGTAGTGCCGCTCTGGGCACCGGCCTTCGGTTCGCCGTCGTCGGCAACCCTGAGAACCGGCGGACGACGATGTTCGCCGACGCCGTCCGCGCGGCGGGCCACCCGGCACCACGCTTGCTGGCCTGGCGCGATGTGCTGCGCGGACGGTACGCCTTCATGCCCGGCGAGTTCGTACGAATCGACTCACCCGGCGAGAACACCGAGGTCGACCGGCTGCTGCGGGGCACCGACGATCCCACCCGGGTGGAGGGAACGGCCCTGTGGTATCGCCGCTTCACGACGGCGGTCCTGGAGGTGACGGGCGCGGCGCGCGGCGCGGGTGCGGTGCCGTCCGCCGACCCGGAGGAGGTCGCGGTGATGTTCGACAAGCGGCGCTGTCATGCCCGGTTGGCCGCCGCGGGCGTCCCGGTGCCCCCGGCCCTGACGGGTCCGCTCGGCGGCTGGGAGGAACTGAGGGAAGGGCTGAAGGCCGCGCGGATCAGGCGGGCGTTCGTAAAGCCGGCGCACGGCTCGTCGGCCTCCGGCGTTGTGGCGCTCGCAGTGGCCGGCCCCGGCCGGGTCAGGGCGACGACCTCCGTGGAGACCACCCCCGACGGCCGGCTGTTCAACTCCCTGCGGGTACGGCACTACGACGCGGAGCCCGAGGTCGCCGCCCTTGTCGACGCGCTGGCCCCGGACGGGATCCACGTCGAGCGGTGGCTGCCCAAGGCCTACCAGGGCGGCCGCGCCGCCGATCTGCGGGTGGTCGTGGTCGCCGGACGCGCCACGCACGCCGTCGTACGGACCAGCCGGCACCCCATGACGAATCTGCACCTGGGCGGCGCCCGCGGCGACCTGGACGCGGCACGCGAGGCGATCCGGGCCGCGGGCGGCAGCTTCGACGACGCGCTGGACGCCGCCGAGCGCGCCGCGGCGTGCTTCCCGGGCACGCTGTGCGTCGGCGTGGACGTCCTGCCGGCCACGGGGTGGCGCCGCTTCACCGTCGGCGAGGTGAACGCCTTCGGGGATCTGCTGCCCCGCCTGACCGGCCTGCCCGGCAGCGGCGCCGAGGGCCTGGACACCTACGGCGTGCAGGTGGCCGCCGTACCGGCCGCGATGCGGCACACAGAGCACAAGGAGCACCACCATGACGCCACCGGCTGACACCCCGTCGGCGGGCATGCCGCCGATCGACATGAACGAGGTCGTGGGCAGCCACGACCTCCTGATGGTCACGCTGGACACGCTCCGCTACGACGTGGCCCAGGAGCTGGCCGCGGCCGGCCGCATCCCGAACCTGGCCCGGCATCTGCCCGGCGGCCTCTGGGAGCGCCGCCACGCCCCCGGCAGCTTCACCTACGCCTCCCATCAGGCGATGTTCGCGGGCTTCCTGCCCACACCGGCCACGCCGGGTCCGCACCCTCGGCTCTTCGCCGCCCGCTTCGCGGGCAGCGAGACCACCGCGGACGGCACCTTCGTCTACGACACTCCCGACCTGGTGTCCGGCCTGGCCGCCGTCGGCTACCGCACGGTCTGCGTCGGCGGCGTGGGCTTCTTCAACCAGCGGGGGCCGCTGGGCTCCGTGCTGCCCGGCTTCTTCCAGGAGAGCCACTGGGAGCCGGAGTTCGGCGTGCCGTCGCCCACGTCCTTCGAGGCACAGGTGGCCTGCGCAGAGAAGGTCGTCGCCGGACTCCCGCGGGAGCAGCGGCTGTTCCTCTTCGTGAACGTCTCGGCCCTGCACCAGCCCAACTGGTTCCATCTGCCCGGCGCCACCCGCGAGGCGGGCGACACGCGGGCCACCCACGCCGCGGCCCTGGAGTACGTGGACCGGCACATGGGCCGGCTCTTCGCGGCCGCCTGCAGCCGCCGTCCGTGCTTCGCCGTCGTCTGCTCCGACCACGGCACCGCGTACGGCGAGGACGGTCACACCGGCCATCGCATCGGCCATGACGTCGTCTGGACCGTGCCCTACGCCCATTTCTTCCTCGACGAGGCCCGATGACCATCACCGAGACGACCAGCACCGAAGCGGTGGCCCTGCCCGCCGTCCGCCCGTACCAGCACTATGTCTACGCGTACCCGCACAAGACCGCCTACCGCCCGCTGTCCCGGGAGCACGCGTCACTGCGCGCACTGTGGGCGGACGAGCCGAAGACCGCCCTCTCCCTCTACTTCCACATCCCCTTCTGCGAGGTGCGCTGCGGCTTCTGCAATCTCTTCACCCGGATCGGGGCGCCCGACGGCCTGACCACCGCCTACCTGGACGCGCTGGAGCGCCAGGCGGCCGCGGTGCGTGAGGCGCTGGGCGACGGGGCGCGGTTCGCGAACGCGGCCTTCGGCGGCGGCACTCCGACGTTCCTCGAGGCCGCCGAGCTGGAGCGGCTGTGCGATCTGGCCGAGCGTGGGCTGGGCGCCGATCTGACGGCGATCCCGCTGTCCGTGGAGGCCTCGCCCGCCACGGCGACCGCCGACCGGCTGACCGTGCTGGCCGCGCGCGGCACCACACGGCTGAGCCTGGGCGTGCAGAGCTTCGTCGATGCCGAAGCACGCACCGCCGTCCGCCCTCAGCGCCGGGCGGACGTCGAGGCGGCACTCGCCCGGATCCGCGACTCCGGCATCCCCGTCCTCAACATCGATCTCATCTACGGCATCGGAGGCCAGACCGAGGAGTCCTGGCGCCGCTCCCTCGACGCCGCGCTCGCCTGGCGCCCCGAGGAGCTGTACCTCTATCCGCTCTACGTCCGCCCGCTCACCGGCCTCGGCCGGCACCGCGGCCCGGCGCTCGGCGACGCCGAGTGGGACGAGCAGCGACTGCGCCTGTACCGCCACGGCCGCGACCACCTGCTCGCGCACGGCTACGCGCAGGTGTCGATGCGCATGTTCCGTCGCGCGGACGCGCCGACCACCGGCGGGGAGGACTACGCGTGCCAGACCGACGGCATGATCGGCCTCGGCTGCGGCGCCCGCTCCTACACCTCCGGGCTGCACTACTCCTTCGACTACGCCGTGGACATGCACCGCATACGCGGGATCATCGACGACTACACGGCACGCACAGCCGAGGACTTTCGTCACGCGGACTTCGGCTGGGAGATGAACGAGGAGGAGTCCCGGCGCCGCCACCTGCTGCAGTCGCTGCTCCAGGCCGAGGGCATGCCCGTCGCGGACTACCGGGCCCGCTTCGGCACCGCGCCCGGTGACGACTTCGCCGCCGAGCTGGACCGGTTCGGCGACCGGGGCTGGCTGGACGACTCCGCCGCTCCGGAGCGCTTGCGGCTCTCCCCCGAGGGCCTGGCCCACTCCGACGCGCTGGGCCCCGAGCTGTTCTCCGCCGCCGTGCGGGAGCGCATGGCCGCCTACGAGCTCAAGTGACGGAGCCCGCATGGACCTGACGATCCTCTACCGCGGCCCGCTGGCGTCGTGCGACTACGACTGCCCGTACTGCCCCTTCGCCAAGCGCCGGGACACCCGCGCCCAACTGGCCGCCGACCGCACCGCGCTGGAACGCTTCGCCACCTGGGCGGCCGCACAGCGGGAGGACCGGCTCTCCCTGCTGTTCACACCGTGGGGCGAGGGCCTGGTGCGCTCCTGGTACCGGCGTACGCTCGCGGAACTGAGCCGGCTGCCGCACATCCACCGGGTGGCGATCCAGACCAACCTCAGCTGCCGTACGGACTGGCTGGCAGCCGCCGACCGGGACACCCTCGCCCTGTGGTGCACCTTCCACCCCGGCCAGACGCCGTACGACCGCTTCCTGGCCAAGTGCCACGACCTGGCCACCCGCAACATCCGCCACAGCGTCGGCGTCGTCGGCCTGCCCGAGCATCTGGAGCACGCGCGCCGTCTGCGTGCCGACCTCCCCGCCCATGTGTACCTGTGGGTCAACGCCGCCGAGGGCCATACGTACACCGATGCCGAGGCCGACCGGTGGACCGCCCTCGACCCGCTCTTCCCCTACAGCCGCCACCCCCACCGCAGCGCGGGCCTGCCCTGCCGGACGGGCGAGTCCGTCATATCCGTGGACGGCGAGGGCACGGTGCGCCGCTGCCACTTCGTCCGGTCGGAGCTGGGCAACCTCTACGACGGCTCCTACCGGAGTGCGCTGCGCCCCCGCCCCTGCCCACTGGCCGTCTGCGACTGCCACATCGGCTACGTGCACCTGGAAACCCTGCCGCTGTACGACGTGTTTGCGGGCGGAGTCCTGGAGCGGATCCCCGCCGAACCGCCCGCCGCTCCAGCACTCGGACGCACCGCCGGTCCGTGACCTCCCTGCCCTGCGCGGCAAGGTGTCCGATGAGATCGGGACCCATCGCGAGGAGCAGCTCCAGGCCGGCCTTGCCGAAACGGCAATCGGCGCCACGCCCCTCGACGATGTCGTCAGCGGCCGCACGACCGTCGTCATGCGAAGAGCGGGACCCAGCCTCACTGGGTTCCGCTCTTTGTCGTTGCTCCCGCTCGTCGCGAGTGAGTGGGTACGGCGAACGGCGAGTGAGTGGCTACGGCGAACGGACATGTCGCTGAGCGATCCGACCCCGCGACCTGGCTGCCGGCGGCACCGGCGGCACAAGTGGGAACTGTGGCCTCTTCGGCGGCACCGGATGACCCACCAGGCCCTCCGCGGACTGATCGTGTGTCCTGGGTGACCGCTCAGGCGCCGAGACTCCGCATGGTCTCCTTCACCAGGCGGTTGCCCTTGGGTTCGTACCACGAGGTGTACGACGACAGCTTGGCAACCGCCGCGCCCAGCCACTCGGGATCGCCGAGCCGGTCCAGCGCCTTCGCCTCGGTGAGCTGGTCGAACAGCGCCTTCAGCACAATGACGTGGCCGCCCGTGTAAGGGCGCTCGTGATGCGTGTACCGCACCGACCACGGCTCGTACGGATGGCGCAGGATGCCCTGCAGGGAGCAGCCGTCGCGGCCCATGTCGGCACCGGGCGCAAAGCCTCCGACGAGGCCTCCGAAGGGGGTGACATGCCACCTCCGGTAAGCGGCTCGCACCTTCAGCTCCACGAACCTGGACCACTCCATGGCGAGCAGTGGTGCCGCCTCCCCGCGCCGGCGATGCTCCAGGCCCTCGGGCGTGAGCACGAGGGACAGGCCGTCCTTCCGCGTCGGGTCTCCGATCACCCACCGGTCCCCGATCAGCTCCAGCGGCCCCAGATGCTGCGCCATGGCCTCTCCCTCTGTCCTGCCGTTCGTCCGACCTGGAACATAACCGACGCCTGGAGACCGCCCGCCGGCGGTGCGTCCTCGGTCGTGGCCGCCCGACGCCGACCGGGCAGGGCCGTTGGAGGGCCGGTTGCCTGTGCCGGCGGCGGGGCGTCACCCGTGCCCGTGCTCCGCCGAGCCGCTGTCCTCGGTGTGCTCGTCCTCCTCGGCGGCGGTGTCGCTGCCGAGGCCCGCCCGGACGGTGAAGCTCGCGGTGCGCACCTTGCCGTCGTGCTTGAAATCGAGGAAGAGGCGGTAGGCCTGGGCGCGGTGGCGGTGAAGGAGACGGTCGGCCCGGGCTTCGTCCTGGCGTCACCGGCTTCGCTGTCGGGGTGGACGTGCAGGTAGGCCAGGTCTCCGGCGCGCAGCGCCACCAGGTGCCCGTACGCGCCGAGGTAGGGCTGTAGGTCGGTCACCGGCTTGCCGTCCTTGCGGACCTCGAAGGTCAGGTCCTGGGCGGAGCTGGTGTTGAGGTCCCCGTGCAGGGTGACCGTGTAGCCGTCGACCTTGCTGGTGCTCACCTGCTGGGGCAGCTCTTGCGGCTCGTAGTGCCCTGCGACCGCCAAGTCTGTGCCCAGGGTGAGGCTTTCGCCGTCCTCGGCGGCCGGGGCGAAGTCCGCGAAGAGGCGGTAGTCGCCGGCCGTCGGCAGGTTCACGGGCGTGCGCCACGTGCCGTCAGCCGAGCGCGTGGGGTGCAGGTGGCGGTAGACGGTCAGGTCGCGGGAGGCCAGGATCAGGTGGAGTTCCTTCTCCTGCTCCACCTCGTAGTCGGTGACCGGCCGCCCCTGCGCGTCGAGGACGGCGAACCGGATCTCGGCGCTGCGCCCGCGCTCGATCCGCGGGGTCTTCAGGTCGATCGAGTAGCCGTGGGCCGAGACCTGCAGCCCCTCGGGGCCTTCTGCGGCATTGCCCGCGCCGCCGGCCTCCGCCGCCTCTGCCTCACGGCTCGTTTCCATACCCGCCTTGGTATCCGCGTCGTCGGACCCGGCGAGGCTGCCCACTCCGTACGCCGCGCCCAACACGACGGCAAGTGCTGCGGCGAAACCAGTGATCTTTGGCCAGGTGTTCATAAGCGTCTCCCAGGAATGGCCCCCGGAGGGGACCCCCCGAGGGGCCTATACCCCGGTGGGGTATAGGAAGCCGAGTTGAATATACACCCTGGGGGTATACGAATCCCGGCTGTCCCCGAGCGAAGAGCTACAGGCCTCTTGTTGCACCTCGGACGGCAGCCGCCCGAACGACGGGCAAGGCGTGCCGCGTGCGGACGGTGGACGTCGGCCTCGACGGCGGGCGAGCCAGGGCCGTCTCCGACGGCGAACCGGACGACCGGCAGATCGCCGAGGTCGCCGAGGTCGCCGACAAAGCCGGCGAAACGGCCGCCCGGGTTCCGCGCCCGCGGCCCCGACGAGGGCTACGGCTGGGCCGCCGGCACGACGCTGCTCACCTCGTGCACCCGCCCGGCATTCACCGGATCTCCCACGGTCACCCGCCAGGTCCCCGGGCCGGGCAGGGTGAGGTGGGTGTCATAGCGGCCGGCCCCGAGGTTGCGCAGGGTCTTGCGACCGCCGGTGCGGCCCGCCTCGGCGTCCTCGGCGCCGGCGGACAGCAGCAGCCGGTCGTCGTCGGCCGTCACCTCCACATGGCAGTCCGTGCCGTCGACGGCGTCGGGCACGTCGACGGCCAACTCCTGCCTGCCATCGAGGAACTCGCGTGGATCGCAGGCGGTGAGCAGGGCCTCCACCTGGTTGAGCAGTGCCCGTTCGTTCTGCAGCGCCCCGTGCTTCTGGGCGAAGAAGCGTACGGTGGAGTCGTCCGTCGACTGGGCACCGCCCAGGTCCCGTCGTACGCGCTTGCGTCGCCGAGCAGGCCCAGGGTGCGGCCGAGGAGCACTCTCCCCGTGGGCAAAGCCGCGCTCGCCGACGAGGAGGTTACGCGGACGACGGAACCCGCCCCGCACCCCTGGGGCCCGAGCGGTGCATGTTCCACTGCACGAGCGGCTGCAGGGCGTCCAGCAGTGCCCGGCCGTCCGGGGCCAGCTGGTAGCGGATCTGTACGGGCGTGGTGGGGATGACGGTGCGCTCGATGAGGCCCGCGGCCTCGAGTTCCTTCAGGCGCTGGGAGAGCAGTCGGTCGGAGATGCCGTCGATCATGGCCCGGTACTCGCCGAAGCGCCGGGCCCCCTGGTGGGCGGCCTGCAGTACCGAACCCGTCCAGCGGCGTCCGATCAGTTCGAGGGTGCTCTCGAAGCGCGGGCAGGTGTCGTCATGAATGGAGTCCACTTACAAAAGATTAGCACCTTACTCACTGTTTGTCCGAAGGCGCGGTTCGGCGCACCGTGGACGCATGACCGACTACGGACGCCCGCTCTCCTTCGGAGTGAGCCTCGACCCCTCCGCCGGGGCATGGGCCCAGACCCGGCGCCTCGCGCGTACGGCGGAGGATTCGGGCCTCGACCACATAGCTGTCCAGGATCACCCGTACCAGCCCGGCCACCTCGACACCTGGACCCTGATCACCCATCTGTCCGCGGCCACCGACCGCATCTCCTTCCTCACCGATGTCGCCGATCTGCAGCTGCGGCCGCCGGTGATGCTCGCCAAGGCCGCCGCATCGCTGAGCGTGCTCACCGGCGGACGCATCCAGCTCGGGGTCGGCGGGGGCGGCATCCCCGACGCCATCGCCTCGATGGGGGGACCGGCGCGACGCGGCCGGGACATGGTGGCGTACGCCGAGGAGTCCCTGGGGCTGCTGCGTACGGCCCTGTCCGGGGATGCCGTACGACTGCACAGCCCGTACCACTCCGTCGACGGTTACCGTGCCGGACCGGTGCCCCCGAAGCCCGTCGAGCTGTGGCTCGGCGCCCAGAAGCCCAGGATGCTCGCCGTCACCGGCCGGTCGGCCGACGGCTGGATCTCTCCGCTGAACATCTACGTCCCGCCGCAGGAGGTGCCCTCGCGGCAGCGGATCGTCGACGAGGCGGCCGCCGACGCGGGCCGCGACCCGGCCACACTGCGGCGCGTCTACAACGTGATCGGTGTGATCGGCGACCACGGGGACGGACCCGGGCTCGTCGGCGATGTGCGGCGGTGGGTGGACACCCTCACCGAGTGGGTCGTGGAACTCGGCTTCGACACCTTCGTCTTCTGGCCCGCCACCGACCCCGAGCGGCAGCTCGCGCTCTTCGCCGGCGAGGTCGTGCCCGCGGTGCGCGAGCGCGTCGAGGCCATCCGGAGCGGGCGATGAACCGCGCCCTCTCCGCCGTGCCGGCCGAGCTCGCGGGCAAGGTGGTCACGCCCGACGACCGGCGCTACCGCGCGCTCCGCTCCACCTACACCACCGTCGGCCATCCGGCCGCAGTCGTCCTGCCCGAGTCCGCGGGCGATGTCGCGGCGGCGCTGCGGCTCGCGCGGGAGACGGGGCTTCGGGTGGCCGTCCGCAGCGGCGGCCACGGCCTGTCCGGCAGCGGCACCAACGACGGTGGGCTCGTCATCGACCTGAGCGCGCTGCACCGGGTCGATGTCATCGACCGCGGCTCCCGGCTGGTCCGCGTCGAGGCAGGTGCGCGCTGGGCCCAGGTCGCCCGGGCGCTCGCCCCGCACGGGCTCGCCATCAGCTCGGGCGACCACGGCAACGTCGGCGTCGGCGGCATCGCCACCGGGGGCGGCGTCGGCTGGCTGGTACGGCAGTACGGGCTCACCATCGACCATATCCGTGCCGTCGAGGTCGTCCTGCCCGACGGAACGGCCGTGCGTGCCGACGCCGAGACCGAGCCCGAGCTGCTGTGGGTGATGCGCGGGGCCGGCGCGGGAGCCGGGATCGCGGTGGCCTTCGAGATCGAGGCCATGGAACTTCGTGCGGTCGGCCACGCGCAGCTGGTCGCGGCGGTGGACCCGGCCGGTCAGACGCTGCGCCGCTGGGCCGACGTCATGGCGCGGGCACCGCGCGAGCTGTCGACGGCGGTGACGCTGTCCTCGCGGGGCGCCACCGCCGCCGCGTTCATCACCGCGGTCGTGGCCTCGGACAGTCCGTCCGTCATCCGCGACACCGTCGAACCGCTGCTCGGCATCGGGGATGTGATGGTCCAGCAGGCCCACGTCGTCCCCTACACCGAGCTGGTCCCACCGCACCATCTGCACGCCAACACCGGGCAGATGCGGTCCAGCACGACCAACGGACTGCTCACCGACCTGACTTCGGACGCCGCCCGCGCCCTGGTCACGGCGTCGGCCGCCCCCCACCCGGTCCTGATCCAGCTGCGGTCGCTCGGCGGCGCGACCCACGACCCGGTCCCCTCGGCCACGGCGTTCGCCCACCGCCACCAGAACACCCTCGTCGTCGCCTCGGCGTTCCCGCCGGACGACCGCGCGACACTGGCCACCGCCTGGGCCCCGCTCGCCCGGCACACCAACAGCGCCTACGTGAACTTCGAGAGCGCCCCCGACGAGGCCACGTTCGCCCGCGCCTACCCCGGGCCGACCGGCACCCGCGTCACCGGCCTGTGGAAGCGCTACGACCCCGACGGCGTCCTGCGCCCCCGGCCGCCGACCTGACCGCGGCCCCATCGACGACCTCACCGACCACGGCCCCGCGGCACCCGCCGCGGACGCCCGCCCGACTCGTCCGTGCTCCCCGCGTCCGCCTCCGCCTCCCGGGCCGTCACGGAGACCTTCCGCAAGGCCTGGGAGGAGCAGCACCCGGAGGGCACGGTGATCTGCCGCGACCTCGCCGTCGACCCCGTCCCGCACCTCACCGCCGACGCCCACACCGGCGGCTTCGCCGCTCCGGACGCGCACACGCCCGAGCAGGCGGCCGCCTTCGCCGAGCGGGTGAAGCTGATGGAGGAGCTGGAGCGGGCGGACGCGGTGCTGATCGGCGCCCCGATGTACAACTGCTCGATCCCGTCCACCCTCGACGTGGACTTCATCGTCCCGGAGCTCACCAAGGCCAAGACCCTCGCCGAACGCCTCGCCGCGTAAGCGGCACCTCTCGAACGCTGTGCCCTCCTCGGTCTCGAAGCGGTACTCCCTGTCGATACAGAACCAGAGCAACTCCTGTCGCTGTCACGCCAGTTGGCCGCTGCGCCGCGTCAGCTCCTGCTCGGCCTCGAGCAGCTCCAGCCGGGCGGCGAGCCGCTCCTGACGTGTTCCGGTCCTGTGCCCGGTCGTCACTTGTCCGTGTCCGTGTCCGAGTCCAGGTGCTTGATCTTGATCCAGTCGCGGGAGCGGCGCCCGGGCAGGTAGGGGCTGGTGAGGCGTTTCGCGACCACACCGTCGTAGCCCTCGATGGCGCTCTGCTCCATCGCCTCGGCTGCCATCGAGGGCCAGGCCGCGGGCACGGCGACGGCCGGTCCGGCCAGCGCGAGGTCGTCGAGGAGATCGCGGCGCGCGGTGTAGGGCAGGTGCACGGTCGGCTCCCCGAGATGAAGGATGTCGAAGAGCATCAGCCTGACGGGCAGGTCCCTGGCGCCGTGCGCGATCGCGTCCGGGTGGTGCAGACTCATGCGCTGCTGCAGCCGCTGCACGGACGGGCGGCCCTCGAGGTCCCGGGCGACGATCTCCCCGTCCAGCACCGCCTCCGGCCCGGGCAGCAGAGCAGCCAGCGCCTGGAGCTCCGGGTACTGGTCCGTGACGTCCATCCCGTTGCCGGCCAGCAGCTGCAGGCTGCCGTTCCCCGGCAGGTGGACGATCACGCGGGCCCCGTTCCAGAGCGTTTCGTACGCGTACTCGGCCTCGGCTTCCGGTCCCGGCGGCGGGCCGATCACCGCCAGCATCGGGGACAGCACGGGCAGCACGCGGGGAGCGTCGGAGGACGGGTGCACGCTCATGGTTTCCAGCGTGCGCCCGTCGGCGCGGATCGGCCACTTGCCGCCGGTGCGGGCGGAGTAATTGGATTTATCGTGGTCTGGGAACCCTGGCCGTAGGTGCTCCTGGCGTCGCGGGGGTCGACATGAAAGTCCAAATGATCCAACGGGCCGCTGACGTGCTGTTCGACGTCCCGGATGAGGTGCATGAGGAGATCATCACGCTGATCCAGGCCGTGGCCGAGGACCCGGAGACACAGGTCGCGGATCTGGCAGCAGCGTTCGGTGAATGGTGCTGGCTTGTGTACACCCGCCGTGGTGACGTGATCGAGGTGCTGGACGTCGGCTGCGCCCGCTGACGTCCATCTGCTCTCCGGCGCCGTCACTGCGCGTGCCCCTCCCTCAGCCGGACCTCGACCAGGCCGTCGTTGAGGCGTACGTCGAAGGAAGGCTGCGGTGCCGTGGCCGGTCCGGCCACGCAGGCGCCGTCGGCGAGCCGGAACGTGCTGCCGTGCCAGGGGCAGATCACGCAGCCGTCGCTGATCTCGCCCTGGGACAGGGGACCCGAGAGGTGGGCGCACCGGTCCGCCAGCGCGTGCAGCTCTCCGGTGCCCTCGGAGTCCCGCACGAGCAGCACGGGGACCTCCCCGACCATCCGCCGGACGACACTGCCGCGCGGGAACTCCTCCGGGTCACCGACCGGGTGCCAGCCCTCGTAGATCAGGTGCGGCACGGACTGGCTGTGGTTCACGCCGGCCGCCTGCCGGTACGCCAGGTGGCCGCCGAGGAACCCGCCGGCCGTGGCGGCCGCGAGTCCGGCGAATCCGAGCAGCCGGCCGCTCCGCCCCCGGCTGCGGGCCACGAGCGAGGCCGCGTAGCAGGCGACGGCCGTGGTGTTCGCCGCCGCGTGCACCACGCCCACGCGCTCCTGCTCGGGAAACTGGTCCGCGAAGTCGACGGCCCCCGCCAGCGCGGCCGGGACCGCGGTGGCGAGCCCCGTGGCGACCAGCAGTCGGGCCGCGCGCTCGTTGCCGCGGGTCAGATCGAGCAGCGCAGCGGACGTCCAGGCCCCGATGGGAGCCTGCACCAGCACCGGGTGCAGCGGGTGGCCCTGCCAACGGCCGCGCAGCGCGTCCCGTACGGGCCCGAGGGGCAGCGCCTGGACGCGCGTCCGTACGGGGGTCGCGATGCGGTCGAGGTGCTCGGCGTCCTCCAGCGCTTCGATCTTCGACAGGGGATTGCGCATGTACGCCGGGTTACCCGATCACCCCGGCAGAAACGGCCCCCGTCCCGGTAGCTCACTCTCTCCCCGAGACCTCTTCCGTCCGCTCGCCCTCGGCCTGGGAGGGTTCGGTCCTGGGCACGTCCGGGTGCTGTTCCATGGCGCTGCGCTCGCCCGGTTCGTTGCGTTCGCCTTCGGCCTGCGACGGGGTGAGAGCGTACAGCCACTGGTCGGAATCCGAGGCTCTGGACTGCATGACGGGCCTCCTTCGCTCGCTAACCCCATAGTCCACCTTCGGCCGTGCGAAAGAAGCCCGAGCCCGACCGGCTCACGCCGCCCGCGGGACGTCCAGGCCGGCGACGTCCGCCGCGAGGAGGTCGTCCGGGAGCCGGAAGACCAGCGAGCCGAAGAGGAACCCGGCGCCGATCGCGCCGAGCACGACGACATCGCCGCGCCGGGCGCGGCCCTCGCGGGCCAGCCGCCACAGCGCCGTCAGCGGCGAGGCGGCCGCGGTGTTGCCCAGGGTGTCGGCGGTGACGGGGACGCGCTCGGCATCGGCGCCGGCCATCCGCCCGATCTGCCGTACCAGCTTGGCGTTGGCCTGGTGGACGGCGAAGCCGCTCACCTCGTCCACGGTGACGCCGGCCGTCGAGAGCGCCTCGCTGAGGGACTTGGGCACCCGGGTCATCGCCTCCCGCAGCACCACGTTGCCGTCCATGAAGATGTACGGCGTCCGGGGTGTCTCGGTCGTCGACGACGGCACCTCCTGGTCCAGGCGCCAGGCCGTCGCCACGCGGACGGCGTCCGAGTACACGTTGCCGAGGTCGTAGCTGAGCAGCCCGTCCCCGCCGGGCGCCTTGCGCAGCACCACGGCGCCGGCGGCGTCCCCGAAGAAGATCCGCGTGATGCGGTCGGTCGGGTCGGTGATGCCGGAGCCGCGTTCCGCGCAGACGACCAACGCCGTTTCCAGGTCCGGCTCCTGCAGCAGGGATGCGGCCGTGTAGATGCCGTACGCCGCCGAGGCGCAGGCGTGCTGGGTCAGGTCGAGGATGCGCGGGGTGTCGATGCCCATGCGCTCGGCGAGGCTCACGCCCAGCGACGGCATGATCCAGTCCGGGGTCGTGCACGCGACGAGCACGACGTCGATCTCGCGGGCCTGGACGTCGGCCGCCGCGAGGGCCTTCTCTGCCGCCTCGACCGCGAGGTCAAGGACGGTTTCGTGGGGTTCCAGGAAACGGCGTTCCCGGATTCCCGTCTTCTTCTCGATCCACTCCGGTGTGGTGTCCAGCGTTTCGCACAGCTCGGCGTTCGTGACCACCCTGTCGGGCAGCGCCAGGGCGACGCTGCGGGGACTGACCGGTGCGAGTTCCCACTTGGGCATGACGACCTCTCCTCTTCGCCTGGAACTACTTCTCCTCGAACGCCATGCGTACGGAGTCCCTGAGATAGGGGCTCGGCATGGGCCGCTTCTCCAGCGTGATGCCGAACCATTTCTCGTACGCGGCCAGCACCGCGGCGTCGTCGGGGAGTTTCTCGGTCGTCTTCTCCGTGCCTCGGGTGATGGTCAGAACGTCGTTCTTGAGCACGACCCAGCCGTCGTCAAGCGGCAGCGAACAGAACATGTTCTGCAGGAGCATCGAGTCCGGGCTGGTGCGGTACCAGTGGATGACCTGGTCGAAGTCCGAGAGGGAGGTCGGGTCGTCGTAGACCCGGTACTGCGGCTTTCCGTCGCGCAGGACGTCGGTGGCGCGGTCGTCCACCTTCCGGACGGAGAACACACCGTGCGGGTCGGACTGCGCCTCCGGCGAGTCCAGGAGGATCGGAAACCGGCTGCCCTTGCCGAAGCCGACGTCGACGAGCCAGCGCGCTCCCTCGATCTCCGCCATGACCAGCAGGTGGTTGTACGGATCGCGCAGCTTTCCGCCGATCCATACGCGCCCGTGGCGTACGTGGACGGTGAAGCCCAGGGCCTTCAGAAGGAAGTAGAAGGAGCTGTTGGTCTCGCCGCAGGCGCCGCCGCGGCGCTGGTGCACGATCTTGTCGACGATCCTTTCGTCCTTGTAGTGGATCTCCCTGCCGAGGTGATAGTCGAGGCTTTCGAACGGCACCGACATCACATGCCGTTCGTGCAGGTGGCGCAGCGCGGCGAGGTCGGGGCGGTCCGGGCGGTCGGCCGCGATGCGTTTCAGATAGGCGGCCGTCGTCACTTCATCCAGCATGTGCGTTGTCCCCTGGTGGTGTGGGATGGGTCAGTCGCTGTCGAACGAGAAACTGATCGCGTTGTTCATGTGAGGGCTCGGCGCGGGGCGTTTCTCGAGCCTGATCCCGAACCATTTCTCGTAGGCCGCCAGCACCGCGGCGTCGTCGGGGAGTTTCTCGGTCCGCCGCTCCCCTCCGGTGGTGACCGTCAGCACGTCGTCGCGCAGGATGACCCAGCCGTTCTCCAGGGGCAGCGAGCAGACGAGGTTCTGCAGGAACGGAGAGTCCGGGCTGGTCCGGTACCACCACATCGTCTGCCGGAAGTCGATCAGCTCCACCGGCTCGTCGTAGACGATGTACTGCGGTGTCCCGTTGCGCTGCACCTCCACGGACCGCCGGTCCAGCCACCGCGTACGGAACTCGCCGTGCGGATCGGGCTGGAGCTCGTCGCAGTCGAGGCGCAGGGGGTGCCGGCTGCTCTTGCCGAACCCGATGTCGGCGATCCACCGCACCCCGTCGATGGCCACCGTCATCAGGACATGGTGGTACGGCGCCGTCGTGACGCCCTCCGCGATCCGCACCCGGCCCTGATGCAGGGTCACGTCGAAGCCCAGCGACCGGAGCAGGAAGTAGAACGCCGTGTTGATCTCACCGCAGAGGCCTCCGCGGTGTTCGTGGACCACCTTGTCGACGGCGCGTTCGTCCATACAGATCTCGGCACCGCGGTGGTAGTCGAGGTTGTCGAACGGCACCGACAGCACATGCCGTTCGTGCAGGTGCCGCAGCGCGTCCGCGTCGAGGCGTTTCGGGGGCTCGGCCGAGATGCGGTCCAGGTAGGCGGCGACGGTCTTGTTGTCGAGCACGGCGTGTCATCCGTCCTTTCCGGTGAAGCGCGGGAAGAGGCCCTCGGCGTTCGCGTGATCCAGCCGGGTCCGCTCCTCGGCGCTGAATCCGCCGTGCCGCACGACGCGGTGACCGGTGTCGAGGGTGTACGACTCGGGCATCAGCGGGAAGTCCGAGCCGACCAGGATCCGGTTCGCCGGGGCGAAGGAGCGCAGGGCCGCCAGTGCGTGCGGGTCGCCGGTCATCGCGATGTCGATGTAGAGCCGTTGCAGCGAGCCGACGGGGTCCTCGGGCAGCCGGTCGGTGAGGGCCGCGCTGATGAGTCCGCCGCAGGAGAGCCGGCCGGCGTAGAAGGGGACGCCGCCACCGCCGTGCGGCAGGATCACGGGCAGCTCGGGGAATCTCTCCAGGGTCTGGTTGTAGAGGAGTTGGGCGGCCACCCGGACCGATTCGAAGGGGAACTCGTACAGCGAGGCGGGCAGGCCGAAGTCCGGCTGGCCGGTGGACGGGGGAACCGTCGGGTGCACGAACAGCGGGCTGCGGCGGCGGGCCGCGGCCGCGAAGAGGGGGTCCATGGAGCGGTCCCCGACGTACAGGCCGGCGTAGTTGCTGACGAGGCCCACGCCGTCCAGGCCGAGCGTGTCGACGGCGTACTCGAATTCCTCGAGCACGAGGTCCGTATGGGGAATGGGCAGCGTGGCGAACGCGCCGAACCGGCCGGGATGTGCGGCGACCAGTTCGGCGAGGTATTCGTTCACCCGGCGCGCGAACTCCGCCGCCGGTTCGGGTTCCAGGCCGGCCGGAACCCCTGGCCAGACGCTCACCACCGCGGCGCGGATGCCGTGCCGGTCCATCATGGCGAGGCTGCTGTCCGCACTCCACGTCGGCCGGTCGATGCCGGGGAGAATGGTCCGGACTCCCATGTTCTCGAGTTCGTCGAGATAGAAGTCCGGGAGGATGTGGTGGTGCACGTCGATGGCCCGCGACCACGGCTTCCCGGCGGGTGTCTGCGAGTTTTCCCGCACACCCGGAGTGCCGTGCGGAATACCCGGTGTGCTGTGCGAAATACCCGGTGCGCTGTGCGGCATACCCGCCCCTCAGGCCCGAGTGGTGCCGGGCGGGTTGCTGATCAGGCAGCGCCAGACGCCGTCGGTGCCGCGCCGGAGGATGTCCGCCGCGGTGCCCTCCAGGCGCATGTGCTTGCCGTCCGGGCCGGGGCCTTCGTGCACGTAGTCGCAGATCATCAGGGCCGTGTCGCCGACCGTGTAGATGTGCCGCACGGACAGCTTGACCGGGAGACGGTCGGGCAGGGTCTCGGCGGCGGCCTTCCACATCTCCTCCCCCGTCTGGAAATTGCCGGGGGACAGAACGCGCACGGCCTGCGGGTCGAAAAGCTGCTTGATGGCTTCGAGGCTGCCCGAGTTGAAAGCCTGCTCGAAAGCCGCCGGAAGCTGCATGGGATCGGTCGGAAGAGCGATCTTCTCGCCTGTGGGATTCGCCATGGAAACAGCACAGGGCACCGCCGTGGAGCACTCAACCGGCGGCCGTCCAGTCTGTCAGGTCCGCCGGGCTCCAAGTCCCCTTGTCCGACGGGCTTTTCGGCTACCTGACGAACTGTGTGACGTGCTCCTGGGCAGCCGGTTCGGGCGGCCGTGATGATGACGCTTCGTATCCCGGGGATGACGTTTTCCCGGCAACGACGAATGGTGAGGAGTGTCCCATGGTCAAAGTGGCCATCATCTTCCATTCCCGGAGCGGAAACATCTTCCGGCTGGCATCGGCGGCGGCCGCCGCGGCCGAGAAGGCGGGCGCCGAGCCCAAGCTGCTCAAGGTCCCCGAGCTGCCGGACCCGATGGTGCTGGACAAGGAGGCGTACGCCGAACTGGAGGACGCCACCCGTGACATCCCCGTCGCCACCCTGGACGACCTCGTGGCGGCGGACGCGATCATGATCGGTACGCCCGTCCACTTCGGCCTGCCGGCCCCGCAGATCCTGAACTTCATCGATCGCTCCGGACCGGTCGCCATCCCGGGGAAGCTGGCGAACAAGGCCGCGACCGTGTTCGCGTCCGGCTCCGCCGCGCACGCCGGCCAGCAGGCGACGATCCTCGCCCTGCACAACGTGCTGTGCCACTGGGGCTGCCTCATCGTCCCCAACGGTTCCAGCGTCGAGATCCTGGCGTCCGAGCACAACGGAGCGCCGTACGGCACCTGCAGCATCTCCCGGCACGCGCCGGACAACGTGCACGAGGACAACATCAAGGCGATCGAGTACCAGACCCTGCGCCTGGTCGAGGTCGCCACCGCCTACCAGATCGGGCTGCAGCAGACGAAGTCCGCCATCGACTTCGTCGACATGGACTTCCTCATGAAGAAGTTCCCCCGCCTGTCCGTGGACTGACCGCGGACCGTCGCAAGGAAACGGCACGGAACACGCACCCGCGGCGCCTCGGCCGGGCCGCGGGTGCGTCGCATGCCGACGGGCGGAACCCCCCGCTCCTCAGCCCCTGACCCCAGGAATGGTACGTTGTTCTAGTGCTAGATCACTGTACGAATGCCCGATCGATGTCCGGCACGAAGTCGGCTGGCAGGAGGAACTCGTGAAACTGGTCATCTTCGGCGCGAACGGCCCGACCGGGCGGCTGGCCACGGAGCAGGCACTCGCCGAGGGCCATTCCGTCACCGCCGTGACCCGCCGACCCGACGCCTTCCCGCTGAGCGGCGCCGCGTTACGGGTGGTCGGCGCGGACATCATGGACGCCGAGGCCGTGGACCGCGCGGTGGCCGGCCATGACGCGGTCATCTCCACCGTCGGCGTGCCGTACACCAAGGAGCCGGTGACCGTCTATTCGGAGGGCACCGCGAACGTCGTCAAGGCCATGCAGTCGCACGGCATCCGACGCCTGGTCTGCGTCAGCTCCATCGGCGTCAACTACGAGGACGCCCCCGGTGAGGCCTTCATCTTCCGGAAGCTGATCGTGCCGGTGCTGCTCAAGATGGGCCGCCCCCTGTACGACGACGCGGCCCGGATGGAGGAGATCGTGCGCGCCAGCGACCTGGACTGGACGGTCATCCGCCCCGCCGGCCTCTTCGACGGCACGACCACGACCGACTACGTCGTGAGCAAGACCCGCCACCCGGGCTGGTTCACCTCGCGCAAGGACCTCGCGGACGCACTGGTCCGCGAAGGCGTCGACCACCGCAACGTCGGCGCCGTCGTCGAGGTCATCACCACCCAGGGCGTGCCCAGCTACTTCCAGGTCTTCGTCAAGGAGGCCCTGCACATCGGCGGCAGCAAGAAGTAACCGCCGCGCATGACACGGCCCGGCCCCGTCGAGAACGGGGCCGGGCCGTGTCATGCGCGGCCGGTACGTCAGCCGGCCCGCAGCAGCGTCAGGCCCATCGACATGCCGCCGCCGAACGCCGCCAGCAGTACCAGGTCACCCGCGGCCACCGCTCCCGAACGGGCCAGGTGGTCCAGGGTGATGGGGACGGAGGCGGCGCCGGTGTTGCCGTAGCGCGTCACCGTGGTGGCCAGCCGGTCGGAGGGTATGCCCAGGTGCCCGGTCATGCTCTCCAGGAGCCGTCCGTTCGCCTGGTGCGGCACGAAGTGTGCGATCTCGTCGTGGCGCACTCCGTTGTCCGCGAGGAACGCCTCGATACCGGGGACCACCTGCGTCTCGACGAACTCGGTCACGCCCCGGCCGTTCATCGAGAAGTAGTGCTTGCCCTCGCGCAGCGTCTCCTCCGTCGCGGGCATCCGGCTGCCGCCGCCCGGTACGCCGATCAGCTCGCGGGCGGTCCCGAAGCTGGCCAGCCGGGTGGAGAGCATCCGGTGCCGGCCGCCCGGGCCCAGCACGACGGCACCGGCGCCGTCCCCGAACAGCACGGTCGTGCGCCGGTCGGTGGGCGAGAGGATGCGCGAGTACACGTCGGCGCCGATGACCAGGGCGTGGTCGGCCGGGGCGTCGGCGAGCATCCGTTCGGCGACGGACAGGGCGAAGGTGAAGCCGCTGCACACCGAGTTGACGTCGAAGGCGGCGGTGCCGTTGCCCGCGCCCAGCTCGTCCGCGACCACACAGGCCGTCGCCGGCTGCGGGGAGTCGGGAGTGGAGGTCGCCACGATGATGAGACCGAGGTCCGAGGCCCTGATGCCGGCCTGCTCCAGGGCCGCCCGGCCGGCGGCCACCGCGAGATCCGACGTGGCTTCCTCGGGCTTCGCCCAACGCCGTTCGCGGATCCCCGTCTTCCGCAGGATGGCCTCCTCGGAGACACCGACCAGGCTGCTCATGTCCTTGTTGTTGATGACGCGACTGGGTACGTAGGACCCCGTACCGAGCACGCCCCGTGCGCCGTGGGCGGCACCGCATGTGATCATGGTCTGCTCCAATGTCGTCCCGTGTGCCCCGCCGCTCATGGCGGTTCCGCCCACTGCCGCTCAAGGCGCCGTGCGGGGAACGGCGTACCGGGGCCGGCGGATCCGCATGGAATCAGGACAGTTCGCGCGCTCTGCGTGGTCCAGCCGCTGCCTGCGGATCTGTCAGATGAGCACGGGCCGGGGGATCAACTCCGGCCACTTCACGGGGCGCTACGCGACGGAGCGCTGAGGGGCGTCAGTGCGAGGCCGCGATCTGCGCCTGGAGTCCGTCGAGGATGTACTTCAGGCCGAGATCGAAGTTCTCGTCCCAGGCGTCGTCCAGCATGTACTCGTACGCGACCAGCGTGGGATAGCTGTCCTGCTGCATCCTCAACTGCTCCTGTGCAGCGGCCCGTTCGGTACCGGACCAGCGCAGGCTGGACTGACTGGCGGTGGAACCCTGGACGTGGTTGTACAGTACCCAGCAGGCGGCCTGAACCTGCCGCCCCTCGAACCCGGCCCGCGCCAGGGTCGCCTGAAGGAACTCCAGCCAGGTCAGGAAGTTCGGTCCGATCGACGGCCGGCGACGCAACGGCAGCGCGGCGGACCACGGGTGCCGAAGGAGCATGGCCCGGCATCCGGAGAGGAGGGCCACCACGTTCTCCTGCCAGCTGCCGGTGTCCCCTTCGGGGAGCGGGGCCTCGGCGAAGATGGCGTCGATCGCCAGGTCGATGACGTCGTCCTTGGTGTCGATGTGCCAGTAAAGGGTCGTGGCACCGACTCCGAGACGCTCCGCAAGGTGGCGCATGGTCAACCGCTCCATGCCCTCCTCGTCCAGCAGGGCGATCGCCGCCTCGGTGATGCGCTCCCTGGACAGCGGCGGCTCGTTGCGCGGCGTCGGCGAGCGGCGCAGCCAGACGCTCTGCGCGGCTCCGGAGCTCGCGCGACCGCTGCTCCGCGGCTTGCTCACGATGACACCCACCGCCCTTTCCCGGCTCTTCGTAGGGGCGAGCCTCATGGTAGTACATTGATCGGCGCGCTCGATCGATGTACCGGCACCCGATCACTGTTCGAGAACCACTGTTCGAAGACGCGCAGGTCGAGAGCCCGCAGTTCGAAAAGCGCCGCATCCATGTGCGTCCCCCACCGCACCCGCAGGCCTGGCCGCGCTACGCCCGTGCGCGAGGAGGGAAAGCATGAAACTGGTCGTGTTCGGCGCCGACAGCCCGACCGGTCACCTGGTCACCGCCATGGCGGCGGCCGAAGGTCACACGGTCACGGCGATCACCCGGCGCCCCGCCGACTTCCCCTTCTACGACCGCGGGGTGCAGGTCGCCGACGCGGACCTGATGGACGCCGACGCGGTCGACTGGGTCATGTGGGGCCACGACGCGGTCATCTCCGTGATCGGCGCGCCACCGTCCAGGAGACCCGGCACCGTCCACTCGCAGGGGGTCTACAACATCGTCAAGGCGATGGTGCACCACGGCCTGCGGCGGCTGGTCTGTGTCAGCCACGCCGGCCTCGACGCCGTCGACGAGCCGCGCCGAGCCCGGCTGCGCCGCGGAGCCGCGCTGCTGACCGGCCGACGCGCCGCCCACCAGGACGTACGGCGCATGGAGAGCGTCGTTCAGGAGTCCGGACTCGACTGGACCCTGGTCCGCCCGGGCCGGCTCGTCAGCCGCAGTGGCGTCACGGACTACCGGATCGCCACCCACGCGGCGCCCCGTCCGGTCACCTCCCGAGCCGACCTCGCCCACGCCCTGGTCCGCGAGGCCACCGCCCGCGACCATGTGCGCGAAACGGTCTATGTCACCACCGGCCATCTACTGGCCGCCGGTTGACCACCTGACGCCCGTTGCGCCTGGAAACAGCCACCCGGACTTTCGCCGCGGACTCGGACAGCACGGGGGAATCGGGAATGGCGTTGCGCTTCGTTGGCTGAATTGCGGCGGTCGGTGGCGTTGTCCGCCGGGTGTATCGGCGACCATGCCGCGGCGTCAACAGTGCCGGCCACAGTTCGTCATCTTGACCCGAGCGGCCCCTGAAGCTCTTCCGGGCGACCGTCGCGTTGTCGCTCCTCAGTCCCGTAGGTGACAGATGCAGATCCAAACAGTGGTGCACAGATCTACACATCGATAAAGTTGCGCCCGATTTGGTCCGGTATTGCGGCATCGGGCGATGCGACCAAGGCGTAGGGACGGTCGGCCCCGGCGGGAGGGGCACGACTGCCGCACGCCCGGTGAATTGCGGAGATTCCATTCGCCCCTGTTCGCACATATGCGAGGGAAGGGTGCGCCGGAACGTTTCGCTCAACACATCCGCGGGCAGATTTTCCAGCCAGCGGGAGCAGCTATGCGGGGGTCAATCTGTGAATGCATCCTGGTTGCCGCTGATTACTGTCGAGAAGGGGAACGAGAAATCGCATCGATTATTCACGGAAACCGAAGCGCCAGATGATTTACTGCGGCAAATATCTCGGTCCCTCTTCGTTTCCCTGCCGCGCGCCGACCAGCGCAAGAAGGGCGTCGAGTACGTGAGGGGCCTGCTGGAAGTGCCCGGCCGCAAGTCGATCCGGAACATCGCGAGCCTGATCGGAGGCCGGGCGACCGACCAGAGCCTGCATCACTTCATCAGCGAGTCGACCTGGGACTGGACCCCGGTACGCCAGGCACTGGCCCGGTACCTGGTGCCCCGGCTGCCCGTCGAGGCCTGGGTGGTGCACAGCACGGTGATCCGCAAGGCGGGACAGCACTCCGTCGGCGTGGACCGCAGATTCGTCCCGGCCGAGGGGCGGGTGCTCAACGCCCAGCAGGCGGTGGGTGTGTGGGCCGCCTCCGGGCACCGGAGCAGCCCGGTGGACTGGGGGCTGCATCTGCCCCAGGCGTGGATCGACGACCGGTCGCTGCGCAGCCGGGCCTCGATCCCGGACAGCGCCGAGGTGGAGACGCTGTCCGACCGGGCCGCGAAACTCTGCGTCGACCTGGTGACGGAGTGGGCGATGCCGGTGCGGCCGGTGGTGCTGGACGCCTGCTCCCTCAACGCGGCCAGGCTCTTCGACCGCCTGGGCCGCAAGGGTGTCCCCCTGCTGGCGCGGGTCGACCCGTCCGTGCCGCTGATCGTCAACGACCCGGCGCTGACCGGCCACCGGGGCTCGGCGAGCATGCCGGCCGGCGAGGTCATCCGGGCCGCCAGCGGTACCCGACAGCCCGTCCGATGGCGGCCGGGCGGCCGCGGGGCCGGCATACGGTCGGGGCTGCTGGCGAGCGCGGCCGTGAAACTCCCCCCGGAAAGAGGCGGGCGGCTGCGATCCGGACACGGCAGACGCCTTGCCCTCATCGGGCTGGCCGAGGGCCGGCAGCAGGACGCGCCCCAGCTGTGGCTCACCAGCCTGACGGATCATCAGCCCGCTTCGCTGCTCACGCTGTTCACCCTGCTCGACCGGGTCGAGTACGACTACTTCGAGGTCGCCAAGAGCGTGGGCATCGAGGACTACGTGGGCCGTTCGTTCGACGGATGGCACCGGCACATGACCCTCGCCTCGGCCGCCCACGCCGTCGCCGTGCTCTCCTCGCCCGGCCGGGTGCGGAACACGCCGACGTGCGGGGCGACGGAGCCCGGCACCTGACGAAGTGCGCCACGGCGTGTTGTTGCCGTCCACCCACGACTCCAGGATCGGGGTGTCGGGCCGGTCCGCCCGACGCGGCAACCCCCACGTCGCGGGAGCGGGCCGGCCCGGCGGACGGCCGAGGCGGCGTCGCCCACAGAGCCGGTTGCGGCAGGGGCGCCCGCCGCGCGACGCCACTGCCGCAACAGGCCCCGGTCCGCCGGGCGACGGCCCTCATCGACACACCGACGGCAGCTCGTCCCGATCACACCGAGGGGCAGTTCGCCCCGATCGCACCGATCCGCAGCTCCTTACGACCACATCGCCTCGGCCGTCGGGGACGTACCCACGCACCGGTCCATCCGGAATGGGAGACATCAGTGGACAACCCTGTGCTCGACATCGGCTCGAAGCCGGCCCGGCAGCAGCCGGGGTGGGAGGACAAGGAGAGTGTTGGGCGGGTACGGCGGCAGCTGCTGGCCTCGCCGGGGCTCGTCGATCCCGAGGACGTGCGCACTCTGCGCTCGGTGCTGACCGTCGTAGCCGCCGGCCGGGCCCATGTGGTGCAGGCGGGCGACTGCGCGGAGGACCCGGCTCAGTGCACCGAGGGCCATGTCGCCCGCAAGGCCGGCCTGTTGGACGTACTCGCCGGTGAACTCAAGGGCATCACACACCGGCCGGTGGTCCGGGCGGGGCGGATGGCGGGGCAGTTCGGCAAGCCGCGTTCAAAACCGACCGAGTGGGTCGGCGAGCTCGAACTGCCCGTCTACCGCGGCCACATGGTCAACGGCCCCGGACCCGACCCCCTGAGCAGGCGGCCGGATCCCCGCCGCATGCTGGACTGCTACCGCGCCTCCCGTGCGGTGCTGCGCCACCTCGGCTGGCACCGCGCGCCCGGGGTGCCCGGCATCGATCCGCCGGTGTGGACCAGCCACGAGGCACTCGTGCTGGACTACGAGGTCCCGCTGGTGCGCCGCGACAGCACCGGGGCGCCGGTCCTCACCTCCACGCACTGGCCGTGGATCGGCGACCGCACCCGGCAGCTGGACGGCGCGCATGTCGCCCTGCTCGCCGCGGTGGCCAACCCCGTCGCCTGCAAGGTCGGCCCCGGTATGACGGCGAGCGAGCTGCTGGCGCTGTGCGAACGCCTCGACCCTGCGCGTGAACCCGGCCGGCTGGCCCTGATCGCCCGGATGGGTGCGCAGCTGGTGGCCCACCGTCTGCCACCGCTGGTGGCGGCGGTACGGGAGGCGGGGCATCCCGTCATCTGGCTCTGCGATCCGATGCACGGCAACACGGTCACGGCCCCCGACGGGCGCAAGACCCGGTACCTCGACTGGATCGTGCGGGAGGTACGGGACTTCCGGTCCGCCGTCCTCACCGCCCGCGGGGTCGCCGGTGGCCTGCACCTGGAGACCACCCCGGACCAGGTGGCCGAGTGCGCCACCGACCCGTCCGCCGCCGACCTGGACCGCGGCACCTACACCAGCCTGTGCGACCCGCGGCTGCGCCCGGACCAGGCCGTGGCCGCGGTCTCGGCGTGGGGGACGTAGCGGCCTCGAGGGCCGACACCGTCGCTGTCACCTCAGCTGTCACCTCATACGAAGGAGGACTCCACATGGAGGGCAAGGTCGCCCTGATCACGGGAGCGGCAGGAGGGATCGGCGCCGCGGTGGCGCGCGCGCTCGGTGAGCGCGGCGTCACGGTGGCCGCGGTCGACCGGGACGCGGACGGGCTGCTGCACACGGTGCAGAAGCTGACCGCCGACGGCGTGAGTGCCCGGGCGTTCCCGGCCGACATCACCGGTCGCGCCGAGGTCGACGCTCTGGTCGACACCGTCGAACAGCAGCTGGGCCCACTGGACTTCCTGGTCAACGCGGCGGGCGTGCTGCACCTGGGCGAGGCCCGGCATCTCACCGACCAGGACTGGGACGCCACGTTCGCGGTGAACGCCACGGGCGTGTTCGTGGTGTCGCGCGCGGTCGTCAACCGGATGGTGCCGCGCCGGCGCGGGGCCATCGTCACCGTGGCGTCGAACGCGGCCGGCACCGCCCGCACGCAGATGGCCGCCTACGCCGCGTCGAAGGCCGCCGCCACGATGTTCACCAAGTGCCTCGGCCTGGAGGTGGCCGGGCACGGCATCCGCTGCAATCTGGTGGCCCCCGGTTCCACCGACACACCGATGCTCAGCTCCATGTGGCGGGACAACAGCGGTCGGCGGACCACGATCGCCGGCCGGCCGGAGGAGTACCGCGTCGGTATCCCGCTCGGCAAGCTCGCCATGCCCTCGGACGTCGCCGACGCCGTGGCCTTCCTGCTGTCCGACCGGGCCGCCCACATCACCCTGCACAGCCTCACGGTGGACGGCGGCGCCACCCTCGGCGGGTAGCCCGCCGGACCGGACGAGGCGGAGAGAGGACCATGACCGGGAAGATCACCACCGGGACGACCCCGGCCGGGAGGACCACCGGG
The DNA here is from genome assembly GCF_004187715.1 of Streptomyces sp. F001. Classification (GTDB taxonomy): domain Bacteria; phylum Actinomycetota; class Actinomycetes; order Streptomycetales; family Streptomycetaceae; genus Streptomyces; species Streptomyces flavusporus. The sequence continues at coordinate 270,999 of NZ_QZWF01000007.1, forward strand.
ATACCTCCCATCGAACCCTACGAGCTGCCCAGCGCGCGCGAGCTGCCCGACCCCGTCCCGCCCTGGCGGGTCGACCCCGGCCGCGCGGTTCTCCTGGTGCACGACATGCAGCACTACTTCCTCCGGACGCTGCCGGAACCCCTGCGCGAACAGCTGCTGCGCAACGCCGTGCTGCTGCGGACACGCTGCGCCGCCCTCGGCATGCCCGTCGCGTACACCGCGCAGCCGGGCGCCATGGACGATGCGGAGCGCGGGCTGCTGAAGGACTTCTGGGGGCCGGGCATGCAACGCTCCCCCGCCGACCGCGAGATCACGGCGGAACTGGCTCCCACCGGCCGGGACTGGATGTTCACCAAGTGGCGCTACAGCGCGTTCTTCCGCTCCGGTCTGCTGGAGCGGATGCGGGCGCACCACCGCGACCAGTTGGTCCTGTGCGGGGTGTACGCCCATGTGGGCGTGCTGATGACGGCGGTCGACGCGTTCAGCAACGACATCGAGACGTTCCTGGTGGCCGACGCGGTCGCCGACTTCTCCGCCGCCCACCACCGGCAGGCGCTCGACTACGCGGCGCGCTGCTGCGCCGTCGTCTCCACGGCCAAGGAGGTCATCGCGTGACGTCCGATCTGCTCGGCAGGGTGCTGGTGGCGCAGCCCCCGCCCTTCGCCCTGCTCCACCGGTCCACCGCGGCCGGCGGCGGACGCCTGGACGTCCTCGTCGGCGAGGTGCACACCTGGCCGACGCTCGACGCGATTGCGCTGCCGGAGCCGTCCGCCGCCGGCCCGGCCCGTCATGACGTCCTCGCGCTCGTGCCGTACCGGCAGGTCCGCGAGCGCGGTTTCGCCGCGGTCGACGACGGCGCCCCGCTGCTCACCCTGCAGGTGACCGACCAGGACACGGTGTCGGCGGCTGAGGCGCCGGCCCGCCTGGACCGGGTGCCGACGCCGTTGCTGGACGGGCGTTTCACGCCCGACGACGAGACGTACGCCGCCACCGTGCGCGAGGTCATCGAGCGGGAGATCGGCATGGGCGAGGGCGCCAACTTCGTCATCCGCCGCTCGTACCGGGCCCGGATCGGTGACTACAGCCTGGGCAGCGCGCTGTCGTTCTTCCGCAACCTGCTGCAGACCGAGTCCGGCGCGTACTGGACGTATCTGGTGCACACCGGCACCCGCACGTTCGTCGGCGCCTCGCCGGAGCGGCATGTGAGCCTGTCCGGCGGTACGGCGGTGATGAACCCGATCAGCGGGACGTACCGCTATCCGCCCTCCGGGCCACGGCTGTCGGAACTGCTGGACTTCCTCGCCGACCGTAAAGAGACCGACGAGCTGTACATGGTGCTGGACGAGGAGCTGAAGATGATGGCCCGCGTCTGCGAGGACGGGGGCCGGGTGGTGGGGCCGTATCTCAAGGAGATGGCCCGGCTGGCGCACACCGAGTACCTCATCGAGGGGCGCAGCACCCGTGACCCGCGGGAGATCCTGCGCGAGACGCTGCTCGCGCCCACGGTCACCGGGAGCCCGCTGGAGAGTGCGTGCCGGGTGATCGAGCGGTACGAGCCCGAGGGCCGCGGCTACTACAGCGGCGTCGCCGCACTGATCGGCCGGGACGCCGAGGGCGGGCGCACACTGGACTCGGCGATCCTCATCCGCACCGCGGAGATCGACAGCGCGGGCCGGCTGGAGATCGGCGTCGGAGCCACCGTCGTACGGCACTCCGATCCGGTGTCCGAGGCCGCGGAGACCAGGGCGAAGGCCGCCGGGCTGCTCGCGGCGCTGGAAGACGGGCGGCCGGACCGCTTCGCCGACCATCCGAGCGTGCGCACGGCACTGGCCGAACGCAACACCTCCGTGGCCGACTTCTGGCTCGCCGACCGCGGCACACCACCGCCGCGGACGCCGGCGCCGGCCGGGACGAGCGTGCTGGTCGTCGACGCCGAGGACACGTTCACGGCGATGCTCGACCACCAACTGCGCTCGCTCGGGCTGGCGGTGACGGTACGCCGGTACGACGAGAGTTACGCCCTCGGCGACCATGACCTCGTGGTGCTCGGCCCCGGCCCCGGCGACCCCCGGGACGCCGGGCATCCGAAGGTGGCGCGGCTGCGTACGGTCGTCGACACGCTGCTGGCCGGGCACCGGCCGTTCCTCGCCGTGTGCTTCAGTCACCAGGTGCTGTGCACCCGGCTGGGGTTCGAACTGGTCCGCAGGGACGTGCCCAACCAGGGAACGCGACGGGAGATCGACCTGTTCGGGGCGCGTGAGAGCGTCGGCTTCTACAACACGTTCGCCGCGCGGGCGGCCGAGGACAAGGTGGAGTGCGAGGGCGTGGGCACGGTGGAGGTGAGCCGGGACCGGGAGACCGGTGAGGTGCACGCGCTGCGCGGGCCGCACTTCGCGTCCGTGCAGTTCCACGCCGAGTCGGTGCTGACGCGGGAGGGTGTGCGGATCCTCGCGGAACTGCTGGGCAACCTGGTCTGAGCGGGACACACGGGGGCGGCTGTGCGAGGGGCTCCGGCCCACCGCACAGCCGCCCCTGTTGCTTATCGGCTACGGCCGCCCAGCGCACGGTCGACGAGCGGCCCGGCGGCACCGGTGTAGCCGACGGGATCGCACAGGTCGGCCAACTCTTCGGCGTCGAGGCCGATTTCAGGCATCGCCCCGAGGATCTCCGCCAGGGCGGCCCCGCTCTCCTCGGCCTTCCGGGACGCCTCGTCGAGCAGTTTCCTGGCGGCTGCGCCTCCCAGGCGAGGTGCGAGTACGGCGGCGATCCGCTCGGCGACCACCCGGGAGCCGGTCAACTCCAGGTTCTCCCGCATCCGTTCGGGCCGCACCTGCAGTCCTTCGGCGAGTTGTACGGCGGTGTGGGCGGCGCCGCCGGCCAGGCGCAGGCATTCGCGCAGCAGCTGCCACTCCGCATGCCAGCCGCCCGCCGACCGCTCGTCCTCGGACACCAGGCACTGGGTGAGCCCGGCGGCGATCGGCGGGACCTGGATCGCCGCGCTGCGCACCAGCGTGGCCAGGACCGGGTTGCGCTTGTGCGGCATCGCCGACGACCTGCCCCGGCCGGGCCCGGCGGGTTCGGCGACCTCACCGACCTCGGTGCGCACCAGCGACTGCACATCCACCGCGATCTTCCCCAACGCCCCTGCCGTGAACGCCAGCGCCGCGGCGAGATCGGCCATCGGCGTACGCACGGCATGCCACGGAAGCACCGGCCGGGCCAGCCCGGTCTCCTCGGCGAACGCGGTGATGAGCCGGTCCGGGTAGGCGTCGAGGTCGGGCCCGGTGAGTGCGGTCGAGGCGAGATAGCCGGCCAGGGTGCCCGCCGCTCCCCCGAGAGACACGGGCAGCTGACCGGCCACCGTGCGCAGTCGGTGGCCGGCGGCCAGGACGAGTTCCCGCCAGCCTGCGGCCTTCAGGCCGAAGGTCGTCGGTACCGCGTGCAGGGCCAGTGTCCGGCCCGCCATCGGGGTGTCCCGGTGCTCGGCCGCCAGGCGGGCCAGTGCGTCGGCGGTGGTGTCCAGGTCCGCCAGGACGATCCCCAGGGCGCGCCGCGCGATCAGCATGGCGCCGGTGTCGAAGACGTCCTGGCTGGTGGAGCCGCGGTGCACGTACTCCGCCGCCGCCGGGGACCGGGACCGTACCGCCGCGGTGAGCGCCGCCACCAGGCCCACCACCGGGTTGGCGGTCTCCCGGGCCGCGACCGCGAGGGCTCGCAGGTCGAGCCGGTCGGCGCGGGCGGCGCGGGTGATCGCCTCGGCCGCCTCCGGTGGGACCGTGCCGAGCCGGGCCTGGGCCCGGGCCAGCGCGGCCTCGGCGTCCAGCATGGCCTGCAGCCAGGCCAGGTCGCACACGGCCGCCTCGACGGGAGTGCCCGCCCGCACCGGCGACAGCAGCCCCGCGTCGATGAGGGTGTCGTTCATACGACCACCTCCGTGAGCCGCGTCCCTCCGAGGCCCTGCCGGGCCGGCGACAGGGTCAGCACCGCACGGGCGATGGCGTCCGCGTCGGCCAGCGTCACGGAGTCCACGCCGGGACGGACGCCGGCCGCGGTCACCCAGTGCACCGACTCGGTCGGGACACCGTAGGCGAACCGGCGCGGGTGGGGGCGGCCCTGCCCGTCGATGACCCGGCAGGGCCGCTCGGTGACGGCGAGTCCGCCGGTCTCGTGGCTGACGCCGCAGTCCCCTTCGATGCGATGGGGCCGGCACTGCTCGGTCAGGAGCAGGTGGCGCAGCAGCGGATCGGCGGTGCGACGCAGGTCGGGCGGGGGCAGGCGGGCCTCGATGAGATGCGCGGAGCGCACCGGGGGGCCGGGCACGAGGGTCGAGTGGGCGACGAAGGCGGGGCGTTCGGTGTCGACGCGGATCTGGGTGCCGGGGCCGGTGAGTTCGAGGATGCCCGCCTCGATCAGCGCGATCATCTCCTCGATGCGGGAGACCGGCGGCCCGATGGACAGGAACGCGTTGAGCGGTGTGTACCAGCCCTCCAGCTCGTCGAGGTGCGAGCCGCCTTCGAGTCCCGAGTGGTCGACCACCAGGCGTACCTCGTTGCGCAGGTCGCGCAGGACGTCCAGCGCCGCCTTGAGCGGACCGCTGACATTGCCCGCCTTCGCCTCCCGCACGTCCCGGGCCAGGTACTCCAGCAGCCAGCCGCGGAACTCCGCCCGGCCGGCGAAGGCGCGCCCGTGGCAGGGCCGGGCGAGCCGGTCCCAGTCCCAGCGGTCGGCGGGGCCGATGCCGTGCTCGTCCAGGAGGGCCGGCCGCTGGCGGGGCGAGGCGGTGAGGTAGCGGCGTACGAACGGCTCGGACGCGGCGTTGCGGGCGGCGAGCAGTGTGCCGTAGTAGACGCCTTCCACCTCCGCGGCGATCAGCGGCCACACGTCGGACAGGAAGCGCGCCCGCTCGCCGCCTCGGGCGCGCCCGCGCAGGGCGGCGATGGTCTCCGGGGTGAGCAGCCGAGGGGTGTGCCTGCCGAACGCGCCCTTCTCGTTCTCGCCGCGCGCGTGATACGGCACTCCGCGGCGCGAGCTGGCACAGAGCCGTGGCTCGCGGCCGGACGGGCGGTAGACCAGGCGGTCTCCGAGCCGGTCGAAGACGCCGCCGCGGCCGGTGGTGAACAGCGCCATGTGGTCGAAGAAGTTCAGGCCGAGGCCGCGCAGCAGCACCGGCTCGCCGGCCTCGGCGAAGGAGGTGTCCACGTCGGCCGGGTTGGCCGGCGGAACGTAGGTGAGGTGGTGGATGCGGGCCAGGCTGGCCGTCCGTTCCTGACGGGGGGTCAGCTGGGTCGGGAGGTGCCCCAGGGCCAGCACCACGGCGTCCAGTTCGTGGATCCTGGTGCCGTCCGCCAGCCGTACGCCCTGCGGGCCGCCGGGCGTGCCGTGGGTGTCCGCCATCGCGACGGCGCGTGAGCGGTGCACCTCGACGGTGACGTGCTCCGGGGCGCGGGCGACGATCTGGCGGAAGCAGTCCCGCAGGTACTGCCCGTAGAAGGCGCGGGTGGGATAGGAGTCCGGCCGCAGGGTCCGGGCCTCGGCGAGGACGGCCTCGTCGTAACCGCCGAGTTCCCCGAAGCGGGCCAGGCTGTCCGCCCACTCGTACAGGCTGGGCCCCGGCTCGACCGGTCCCTCGATGCGGGATTCGGCGTCGGTGAACACGGTGATCTGGCAGGCCACGGTGTTGGTGAGCAGTTGCCGGGACTGGTCGGTGCGCCAGACGGCACCGGCGCCCGGGGCGGCCGGGTCGACGACGTGCACGGTGACGGAGCGGTGGGACCGGGCCGTACGTTCGCCCGCGCACAGCCGTTCCAGCACGCACAGGCCGCGCGGGCCGGCGCCGACGATGCACACCCGAAGCCGGCCGGCGCTCATCGGCGGGCTCCGTCGGCGCCGAACTCCCGTGCTCCGTGCATCCAGGCCACATGGTCGTGCAGGGCCGGTCCGGACAGGGCCGACAGCATCTCGTTCCTCGCTTTCGCCTCGGCGCCGGCCGGGTGCCACAGCCGGGTGCTGGCCCGGGCGGCGTGGGTGATCCGGGCGGTGCGCTCGCGTCGTTCGGCGTTGTACTTCTCGAACCGGTCGGGGATCGTGTCCGCCCCGTCGTCCAGCAGGCCGGCCAGCACCACGGCGTCCTCCAGGGCCTGGCAGGCGCCCTGGGCGGCGTAGTGCAGCATGGGGTGGGCCGCGTCGCCGAGCAGGGTCACCCGGCCGTCGGTCCAGCGGTCGACCGGGTCCCGGTCGACCAGGGCCCATGACTTCCAGTGCTCACCCAGGGCGAGCAGCCGCTGTGCCGTCCCGCCGAGTGCGGCCAACTCGCCGAGCACCCGGGCCTGTTCGACGGGGACTGCGGCGAACGCCTCGGTGGCGCCGTTCTCCACGCTGGGGGCGAGGTTGAGATACCGGCCGCCGCCGATCGCGTAGTGCACGAAGTGGCAGCCCGGTCCGGCCCACCAGGTCACCGCGTTCCGGCGCAGCTCCTCGGGGACCCGTTCCATCGGGATCACCGTGCGGTAGACGGTGATGCCGGCCACCCGCGGCGCGCCGTCGCCGACCAGCCGGCGCCGGATCGCCGAGTGGATGCCGTCGGCGCCGATCACCGCGTCACCGGTGACCCGCCCGCCGCCGTCCAGCAGCACCGTGGCAGCGGAGCCGTCCTGGCGGTATCCGGTGGCGCGACTGCCGGCGCGCAGTTCGATCGCCGGTGAGCGGCGGCAGGCGTCCAGGAGCAGCCGGTACAGCTCGCCGCGGTGGACCACGACGTACGGATTGCCGAACCGGCGCCGGTAGCCGCCGGTGAGCGGCATGCTCGCCACGTGCTCGCCGGTCACGCCGTCCATGAACCGCAGTTCGTCGATGTGCACCGCCAGCGCGCGCACGGCGTCGCCGAGGCCCAGGCGGTCCAGGGCGTGCAGCCCGTTGGGTGCCAGCTGGATGCCCGCGCCGATCTCGGCGAACTCCTCGGCCCGTTCCAGTACGACCGCCCGGTGTCCGCGCCGGGCGACGGCGACGGCCGCCGCCAGCCCGCCGATGCCGCCCCCGACGACGACCATCCTCGCCATGCCGCCCCCTACCGGCCCTGGCCGGCGGCTGCCAGCAGCTGCGCCAGCTGGAGCCGCTTGATCTTCGTGGTCGCGGTCTGCGGCAGGTCCGACAGCCGCCACTGCACCGGGTCCGCCATCGCGGGCAGCCCGGCCGTGGCCTGCCGCCATGCCTCCCGGTCCAGGGGGCTGTCGTCCTTGGTGCACACCACGGGTACGGCGGTGCCGTCCGCGCCGGGGATGATGATCACTTCGGCGAGTTCGTCCAGCTTGGCGAAGAGGGTGTCCTCGGCGGCGAGCGTGCTGCCGAACCCGGGGATCAGGTCGACCTCACGGTCCAGCAGGTGCAGGCACCCCCACTTCGACCTGAAGCCGACGTCGCCCATCCGCCACCAGCCGTCGTCGAGCTGCCGGGCGTAGCGTTCCGCCTCGCCCAGGTAGGTGGTGATCCGGCCGTCGCTGCGCACCTCGATGTAGCCGGGGTTCTCCTCCGAGGGCGGCCGGCCGTCGCGGCTGACCACGCGGACGTCGGTCATACCGGGGAAGGGCATGCCGACGCAGCGCCCGTCGGCGTCGGGGGCGTGCCGCCGGGTGAAGGCCCGCACCACCGTCGGGCCCACCTCGCTCTGTCCGTAGAGCTGTCCGAACAGGGGTGCCCTGCGGCGTGAGGCGCGCAGCAGCCGGTGCACGGTGCGCGGGTGGATGGCGTCGAACGTACTGCTGAACAGCTTGACGTTGGCCAGCGGTGCGCGGTGGTCGTCGGCCAGCTTCTCCCAGCGCAGATACGAGTTGGGGTGCGCCTCGAGGATGCCGGGGCGGACACGGGCGAACAGGTCGGCGGCGCGGTCCGGGTCCTCGTCGGCCAGCACCACGATCGGGAGACCGTTCAACAGGGAGATGGCCAGGGCGGTGAACAGCCGCGAGTGCACGAACGACACGTGCATGGCAACGGTTTCCCGCCTGCGGATGACGGGGGTGATCGCCAGTCGCTGCGGGCGGTAGCGGGCCTGCAGGGTGCGGCCCGTGTGCACCGCCAGCTTGGGCACCCCGGTGGTCCCGGAGGTGTGCGTGATCAGCGTCGGGTGGTCGGCGGGCATGGTCACCGGGGTGACGCGCCGGACGCCGGCGAAGTCCTCCAGCTCGACGGCGCGGGCATGGGTGCCGGAGGTGAGCAGGACGCTCTCGGCGAGGTCGAAGACCTCCGCGGGCAGCTCGTCGTCGAGCTTGGCCTGGTCGGTGACGAGATGGGGGCGGTCCGCACGCCGGACCAGTTCGGCCACGGTGTCACCGTCGAGATGGGGCGACAGCAGCACCGGCACCGCGCCGATCCGGCTGATCGCGCAGGCGAGCAGGGGGATGTCGAAGGTGTCGGACTTGTGGACGACGACGCGTTCACCGGGGCGGATCTTCGCCGCCCACAGCCGCGAGGCCACGTCCGCCACCAGGTCCGCCAGCTCCGCCACGGTCGCCCGGCGGCCGAGGTCGGGGGCCAGGTCCAGGTCGTGGTCGAGGATGAGCACGTTCGCGGGGTGCCGGGACGCCGCGCGCTCGAAGAGCGTCCCCAGCCGGATTCCACGGTTTCCTATGCGCTGCAGCAGCATCTGTCCGCCTTCCGCCGGTCGCTGCGGAGAGTCAGGGGTCGGTTCGGGAGGTCGTGCACGGGGTACGGCTGAGCGGGGTCAGGTCCGCTCGACGGCCTGCTTGATGCGGTGCACGGTCGCTGCGAGGTCGGCCGTGAGCTTGGCCGTCCAGTCGCTGAAGAACCGCTGCTTCTCGTGCGCGGCCATGTCCGCGGTGATGCCGCGGATGCCCTCCGTGGGCGCGCCCATCCAGAAGCTGTGCACCAGGACGCAGCCGTCGTCCGCGGCCCTGAGGTCGAACGACCAGACGCTCTCCTGCCGCCGTCCGGAACTGTCCCGGATCGCCCAGCGGAAGCTGCGGCCCGGCTCGGCGGCGACGACCTCGGAGTCGGTGGTCCATGCGCCGCGGACGACGGGCGCCCAGGCGACCACGTCGGCGGGGCGGTGGTTCTCGCCCCGGAAGACCGCGCCCACGGCTGCGGGGGTTCCCTCGACCCACTGGCCGCCGGTGCACTCGACGCTCCACTCCCCGCTCCGCGGCAGGTCGCTGACCGTGGCGTACACCTCGTCCGCGGACGCACGCACATGGGTTTCGGCGCTGACCTGGAAGAGCGCGGTGGTCTCGAGGTTCTCGAGGTTCTTGGAGTCCTTGAAGTTCTCGAGTTCGGTATCCGTCATGGCCGGAAGCCTCGCCAGTGGCACGGAACCCGGTCAACGCACGCCGACCGGGTCCGTCAAGTCGCCTCGGGCGTTCAGGAGTCGAGGTCCGGACGCAGCACGAGACGTCTGCCGCGCAGTTCGCCCCGTTCCAGCCGGGCATGGGCCTCGGCGGCCGCGCTCAGCGGTGCCTCCTCGACCGCCCGGGCGCGCAGACTCCCCCGGGCCAGCAGCCGGTTCACGGAGCGGGCGACGTCGGCGAGTTCGGCGGTCGTGGCGTGCGAGATGGCGAAGCCGGTGACCGTGGCGTCCTTGAGGTACAGCGGCCCGACCGGGAGGACGGGGCGTGCGCGCAGGCCGGCGAGCACCACGATCCGGCCGCGGAAGGCGAGGAGGTCGACCGCGGCCGGCAGGTCGTTCCAGCCGGCGGCATCGACGAGGAGATCGATGCCGTCCGGCGCCAGGTCCCGTAGCCGCTGCGGGAGTTCCGGGTCGCGGTAGTCCGCGCAGGCCTGGGCACCGAGCGTCCGGCAGTACTCCGCGTCGCCGGCACCGGCGGTCGCGATCACCCGGGCGCCGGCCTCGGCGGCGAGTACCACGGCGGCGCTGCCCACGTTTCCGGCGGCTCCCGCGACGAGGACTCTCTCGCCGGCGCGGAGCCCGCCGTGGGCGAACAGGGCAAGGTGGGCCGTGGCTGCCGGATGCAGCACGGCTGCCGCGTCCGTCGGCGGCACCGCGTCCGGCAGACGGTAGAGGCGGTCGACCGGCACCAGCGCCTGCTGAGCCGCCGCGCCCTGCCGTCCGGCGTGGCCGAGGCTGTTGCACCACACCGTGTCCCCGACCGCGAAGCCGGCCACGCCGTCGCCGACGGCGGCGACCGTGCCGACCAGGTCACGGCCGATGACGAACGGGAAGGTCACCGGGGTCCGCCAGGCCCCGGAGCGGACGAACGTGTCAACCGGGTTGACCGGCGTGGCGAGGACGTCGACCAGCACGTCCGTCGGCCCTCCTCGGGGCGGGGGGAGGTCGCCGACGCGAATGGCGTCCGCCGGGCCGAGTCGCTCGATGTAGGCAGCCTTCATGGGCCGCATGGTGTCATCGCAAGCTGCCGCGGCGCCGTGCGCGCCGCGCCACTTTGTCACCCGCACGCCGGGCGGCCGCCCGGTTGGACGGCCGCCCTCTCACAGGCGTACGGCACTGGAGTTGACGCAGGCCAGCAGGGTGCGGGCCTGGACGTTGAGGTAATGGCCGTGGGCGGCGAGAGAGTTGAGCTGTCCGACCGTCGCCCAGGTGTAGCCGGGCGGTGGCTCGGACGGCGCGGTGTCCTCGTCGGCCGCGACGAACAGGTACCGCACGCAGGCGTCCAGGAACCGGCCGCCCTCCTCGGAGTGCACGGCCGAGTAGGGTGCGCCGCCCTGCTCCGCGGCCCGCAAGGCCGCCGTCAGGAACGGCGGCCGGTCCGCGGCGGGGACCGGCTCCCAGTCGCGTGGGGCGCACTGCACGGTCGGGGCCAGTTCGACCCGGTTCAGGTATCCCGCCTCCACGCGCGCGTGCACGAGCAGATGCGGTACGCCGCCCAGGCGCCGGAACAGAAAGGCCGCCACGCCCGTGCCGCACGGCTCGATCAGGGGCTGGGACCAGCCGGTGACCTCGCGGTTCCCGGCCTCGACGGCGACACCGGTGACCTTGAAGAAGCGGCCGTCGGGGCGGCGGATGCCGTCCGCGTCCCGGGTCCAGCCCTCGACGTCGGCGAGCGGCATGAGCCGGACGTCGACGTCGTGCCGGGCGCGTTCGGCGGTGAACCAGGAGAGCAGTTCGAGGTCGGAGTGCAGGGCGCCCGCCTCGGTCTCGGGCAGCGGCAGACAGCCCAGGACGGTACGGGCGTCCATGTTGACGAGGTTGTCCAGCCGCAGCAGCTCGCCGAGCTGGCCGAGGGTCAGCCAGATGTGGTCGGGGCCGCAGGGAACCTCGGTGTCGGCGGCTTCGACCAGCATGTTGCGGTTGGCCTTGCGGTAGAACCAGGCACCGTGCTCCGACTGGAGCGAGTCGGCGAGCACCAGGTGGGGCGGGGCGCCCGTGAAGTGCTCCAGGTACTTCACCGACGAACCGGCGTGCACCCGCTGGTAGTTGCTGCGGGTGGCCTGCACGGTCGGCGAGAGCTGGATCAGGTTGGGGTTCCCGGGCTCCATCTTCGCCTGCATCAGGAAGTGCAGGACGCCGTCGAACTCCTTGGCGAGGATGCCGAGGATGCCCACCTCCGGCTGGTGGATGACGGGCTGCTGCCAGCTGCCGTACGGCCCCTCGTCGACCCGTGCGGCCAGGCCGCGCACGGCGAAGAACCGGCCGCTGCGGTGCACGAGGTCACCGGTGTCAGGGGCGAAGGACCACTGCTCGAGCCGGTCCAGCGGCACCCGGCGGACGGTGAAGCGGTGGGCGCGGGCCCGCTCGGCGAGCCAGCCGGTGACGTCCTCCGTGCGCAGGTGCCGGCCCGCCCCGGTGACGGCGGCGGACCGGGCCAGCCGCGCGGGCAGGTCCGCCGCGACCCGGGGACGCAGCAGCGCGGCGGTGCTCATGCCCGGCCTCCCCCGACCGCCTCTGCGGCCGGATCCGTCTGGTCCGCGAGATGGTGCACCGTCCGCCGCAGCGCCTCGCCGAGCTCGGTGCGCGGCTCCCAGCCGGTGACGGACCGGAACGCGGAGGCGTCGATGGTGATGCTGCTGAAGTCCCCGGCCTCGGCGTGCTCGGGCGGCGGCACCGACAGCACCGGTACGCGCGGCCGCCCGGTGCGTACCGCGACGAGGTCGGCGACCTGCTCGAAGACGGGCCCGAGGGGCCGGCCCTCGCCGGTGCCGAGCAGCCAGTGGCGCCCGGCCAGCGCCTCGGCGTGGTCCAGACCGGCGACCACGGCACGGGCCAGATCGTCGATGTACAGCAGGTCGCGGCGGACCGTCCCGTCATGCCACATCGTCAGGGGTTCCCCCGCCAGCGCGCGGCGGGCCATCGCCGAGACGACGCCGCGGTCGCGGGCCGTGGGCCCGGCGCCGGGCCCGAACACGGTGGGCAGCCGCAGCGACGTCCCGCACAGCACACCGCGGGCGTCGGCGTCGAGCAGCAGCCGCTCGGCGGCCAGCTTCTGACGGTCGTAGGGGCCCTTCGGGCGGTCCGGTTCGGTGCCGTCGAGCACCGCCTTGCCGGTCGGGCCGACCTGGGAGGCGGCGCCGGTGAACACGACCTTCGTGCGGGGCCCGGACGAGCGGTCGGCGAGGGTGTCGACGAGGTCGCGGACGAGGCCCACGTTGACCCGCTCGGCGGCCGTGTCGCCGTCCTCGATCCGCCAGGTGGCGGTGGCCGAGCTGTACAGCGTGGCGAGGACGACCGCGTCGGCGTCCGCCACGGCGGCGGCCGTCGCGCCCGGCTCGGTGAGGTCGGCGGCCCGTACCTCGACGTCGGCGCGGGCCCCGGGCGGGACGGCCGCGGGGCGCCGGGAGACCGCCCGGATCCGGACCGGGCGGGCGGCGAGTTCCCGCAGGACGGCCGAGCCGACGAAGCCGGTGGCGCCGAGCAGGGCGATGGTGGGGGTCACGGCCACAGCGCGGCCTCCACTTCACGGCAGGTGTCGTAGGCGGGCAGCAGGCCCTTCTCCCGCGCCTCGGCGAGCGTGGGGGCGCTGCTGTCCCGGGCGGACAGCCGCAGCTCGGGTGCGTCGGGCAGCGGCAGGCCGAGCGCCGCATCCAGCGGGGACACCGCCAGTTCGTGCTCGGGGACGTACCCCTGCGACATCACGTACACGACGATCGAGTCGTCCTGCTGGGACAGGAAGGCGTGGCCGACGCCGACCGGGATGTACAGCGCACGGCAGTCCGCGCCGCTGAGCTCGGTGGCCTCCCACCGGCCGAAGGTGGGCGACCCCACCCTGAGGTCGACGAGGAAGTCCAGCACCCGTCCGTACGGGCAGTAGACGTACTTGGCCCGGCCGGGCGGGGTGGCGGTGTAGTGGATGCCGCGGAGCACCCCGCGGGCGGACATGTTGTGGCTGATGTCCTTGACCGGGAACAGCGGCCGGTCCAGGGCCGCTGTGAACGTGGCCTCCTGGTACGGCGATGCGAAGCATCCCCGGTCGTCCCCGAAGACCTGGGGGGTGAACTCGCGGACGCCCTCGATGGCCGGCGTGCGCACCTGCATGACGCTCACTCGCTCTTCTCCTTGGCAGTGGTGATCTCCAGCAGGTACTGGCCGTACGGCGAGTGGGACAGGGCCAGTCCGAGCCGGTGGCAGGTGTCGGCGTCGATGTAGCCCATGCGCCAGGCGATCTCCTCGATGCAGCCGATGCGCACGCCCTGTCTGCGGGAGAGGATCTGCACGTACTGGCCGGCCTCGGTGAGCGCGTCGTGGGTGCCGGTGTCGAGCCAGACGAAGCCCCTGCCCAGCTGGACGAACTCGGCCTTCCCGCGCTCCAGATAGGCCCGGTTGACGTCGGTGATCTCCAGTTCGCCGCGGTCGGAGGGGCGCAGCCCGCGGGCGATGTCGACGACGTCGTTGTCGTAGAAGTACAGCCCCGTGACGGCCAGGTTGGAGCGCGGTGCCTCGGGCTTCTCCTCCAGGCGCAGGAGACGGCCGGCGGCGTCCACCTCGCCGACCCCGTACCGCTCGGGGTCGCCGACCGGGTAGCCGAACAGGACGCAGCCGTCGATGTCCCGCGCGCTGGTGCGCAGGATCTCGCCGAAGCCCGGCCCGTGGAAGAGGTTGTCGCCGAGGACCAGCGCGACGGAGTCGTCGCCGATGTGCTCGGCGCCGACGACGAAGGCGTCGGCGATGCCCCGGGGTTTGTCCTGTTCGGCGTAGGTGAGCCGCAGTCCGAGCCGGGAGCCGTCGCCGAGCAGCCGCTGGAAGCCCGGGACGTCCTGCGGGGCGGCGATGATCTGGATCTCGGTGATGCCGGCCAGCATCAGCACGGACAGCGGATAGTAGATCATGGGCTTGTCGTAGACCGGCAGCATCTGTTTCGAGACGCCCAGCGTGATCGGATACAGCCGGGTCCCGTGGCCGCCGGCCAGGATGATCCCCTTCATGCGCCGGTCCCCTCGGCCGCCCCGTCGGCAGCCGTCGCCTCGAAGTGGCTCGGCCGGCCGTCCTCGTACACCTCGCGGCCCAGGCGCTCGGCGTCCCGGCGGTGCATCAGCTGCCAGGTGCCGTCGGCGTGCCGGAGCACCACGGAGTGCCACGGTGTGGTCCACACGTCGGCCGCGCCGACCAGCCGGATACCGAACTTGGCCTCACCGCGGCTCTGCGGGTGGATGGACAGCCGGACGTTGCGCGGGTGGTGCTCGGCGATCAGCTCGCCCCAGGCCCGGCTGCGGACGATGACCTCGTAGGCGCGGCGGCGGCAGTCCCGCTGGAGCGCCGAGCGGGAGCCGTCCCACTCGGCCACGTCCTCCATCAGGAACTTGGTGATGCCGCGGTACATGCGCAGGGTGGACTCGTCGCTGCGCACCTCCTCGCGGAGTTCCTCGACCGACGGGCCGAGGGTCTCGGCGGCGACCTTGCGCTTCTCGTCGTACGACAGGTCGGGGCCGTAGACGTCCTTCAGGTCGAAGGTGTCGAGATACGCGGAGAGGCCCTCGGCGCGGATCATCGCGCGCAGCTCGCTGCCGTAGGCGTCGATGTGCTCGTCGGGGACGCCGATGACGTCACCGAAGATATGTCCGTCGGAGCAGATCAGGATCTTCGCGCCGGGGGCGTAGACCTTGGCGATCTCCGCGCACAGGGAGCCCAGGAAGCGCAGCGCCAGCCGCTCCCCGTGGTCCGGTAAGTGGCTGAGGACCTTGTCCGGGTTGGGTGACTTGCAGGGGAAGCCGGGCAGGCTGAAGATCACCGGTTCGTCCCGCCGGACGAAGTCGCCTATCTGGCGCAGCTGCTCCGGGAAGTCGTGGGCGGTGTCCAGGTGCGGATCGGGCTCGGCGGCCCTGCGGTGCGGGAGCAGCAGTTCCAGGATCTCGCGGCTGACGCGTTCGGCCGCGGAGGCGTGGGTGAAGGTGGTGGACATCTGGGACATGGGTCATCGACTCGCTTCCGCTGAAGGCTGGACGCAGAGATGCCGTCGGGTGGCAGTTCTGCGGTACGTGGCCGGGAGACGGCGGCCGGACGCTCAGTTCGTCCGGTGCCGTACGGGGCAGCCGGTGGCCGGGGATGCCTCCGAGGTGCCGTAGGAGACGGGCAGTTGGTTGACGCCACGCGCGAGGACGGCGCCGATCCACTCGAGGTCCTGGTCCGCGACGGCGAGTCGCAGTCCGGGCAGCCGGGTGAGCAGCGCGCGCAGGGCGATCTGGAGTTCGATACGGGCAAGGGAGGCACCCGGGCAGAAGTGGATGCCGTGGCCGAAGGCCAGGTGCGGGTTGGGTGTGCGGTCCAGGTCGAGGGTGTCGGCGTCGGGGAACCGTTCCGGGTCGCGGTTGGCGGCGCTCAGCGACACGATGACCGAGTCGCCGGCCGGGATGCGGGTGCCGAAGAGGTCGGCGTCCTCGGCGAAGAACCGCCAGGTGGTGAGCTCGAAGGCGCTGTCGTAGCGCAGGAGTTCCTCCACGGCCCGGGCGAGCAGCCCCTGCTCGCCCGTCTCCCCGTCCCGCACGGCGTCCTGCAGCCGCTGCAGCTCGGCGGGGTGGCGCAGCAGGGCCACGAGGGCGGTGGTGATCTGGTTGGTCACCGGTTCCTGTCCGGCGACCAGCAGCTGGAAGACGACGGAGTCGCGCTCCTCCTTGCTGATCGCGCCCTCCTCACACGCCACGACGAGCTTGGTGAGCAGGTCGTCGCCGGGGTTTCGGCGCTTGTCCTCGGTGACCTCGGCGATATAGCCCTGCAGCCCGCGCAGGCGCCCCTCGTACACCGGCCGCTGCGGGTCGGTGGGACCGACGGGCTGCACGACCTTGCCCCAGTCGCGGTCGAACCGCGCCGCCAGGGCCTCGGGCAGGCCGATCACTTCGGCGAGGACGCGGAAGGGGAAGTGCGCGGCGAAGGCGCCGACGACGTCGATCTCCCCGGCCTCCCCGGTATCGGGGGTGTCGAGGGCCGCGTCGAGCAGTTCGGTGGCGATCTCCTCGAACCGGGGCCGCATGCGCTCGACATGGCGGGGAGCGAACGCCTCGGTGACCATTTTCCGCATCACCGTGTGCTTCGGCGGGTCCTGGTGCAGCAGATGGACCTGGAGCTGTGAGTGCTGCGGTTCCGGCATGATGGCGGCGCGCTCGCGCCAGGCGCTGTTGCCGAGGTCGTGGTTCTTGCCGAGACGGTCGTCGTTCAGCGCGCTGTGCGCGGCCTCGTAGCCGGTGACCAGCCATGCGTTGACGCCGCTGGGGAAGTTGACCCGGTGCACCGGGCCCTCCTCGCGGAGCTTTCGGTACAGCGGGTACGGGTCGGTCTTGTACTCCTTGCCGTAGAGGGGCAGCGGTTCGGAGTTCGGCATGGCAGGGTGCTTCCTTCCTGAGGGAAAGGCGGGCACGGGAATCACGGGGATTCCCGGGTTCTTCTCGACCGCCCGGTCACTGCTGCGGCGCGATGATCTCGCCGGTGCGCGCGTCGCGTACCGTGATCGCCTCCATGGGGCAGATCTCCGCGGCGTCGATCACGCGGGCGTCCGGGTCGGTCAGCTCGGCCACCGGCCGGGCCCGGCCGGCGTCCAGGCGCAGCCGGCCGTGCGCGGTGGCGAGGCACAGACCGGAGCCGGCACAGGCGTACCGGTCCACTTCGAGCAGCCACTGGGCCCGGTCTCCGGTGCGGGTCTCGCCTCGCTCACCCGGGCCGGACGGCACCGCCATCACCATGTGACCAGCAGGGATTCCGGGGCGCGTGCGATCAGGCCGGGCTTCCACGGGACGTCGTCCACCGAGCCCGCGAGGCGCAGGCCGGGGAACCGGTCGAGCAGTCCGCCGATCGCCGCCTTGAGTTCGGCGCGGGCGAGGGCCGCTCCGAGGCAGTAGTGAATGCCGTGGCCGAAACCGAGATGCGGATTGCGCTCACGGTCGAAGCGGATGGTCTCCGGGTCCTCGAAAACCCGCTCGTCGCGGTCGCCCGCGGCCCGCTGGAAGATGACCGTCTCGCCCTTACGGATGAGAACCCCGCCGATCTCGACGTCCTCGGAGGCCCGGCGCGGGAAACTGCCCGTCGAGCGCAGCGGAATGATGCGCAGCATTTCCTCGATGGCGGGGTCCAACAGGTTGCGGTCAGCCAGGAGTTGTTCGTAGAGATCATGCTGGGCCAGCAGCAGGAACGACACGTTGGAGATCATGCTGAGCGAGGTCTCGTGACCGGCCATGAGAATGCCGATTCCGGTCCGGACGGCCTCTACCTCCGTCATCTGCCCGGCGTCCAGCGCCTCGATGAGGACGGAGATCAGATCGTCGGAGGGACTGGCCCGGCGTATGGAGATCAGCTTGCGCAGGAATTGCTCGAGTCCGTCCCGGGCCTCGTTCACCTCCTCCCTGGTGTGTGCGGAGGTGGCCACGAAGACATCGGAGTACCTGCGGAATTCCGCCCGTTCCTCGTAAGGGACGCCGAACAGCTCCACGATCATGCGGACCGGAAGCGGAATCGCCAGCCGCTGTACGAGATCGCCGGGCGGGCCGGCCTCCTCCATCGCGTCGAGTTCCGTGGTGACCAGCTCCCGCATCCGGTCGGTGAGGTCCGAGACGATGCGCGGCCGGAACGCGTGCGCGACGATCTTGCGCATCTTTCCGTGGTCCGGCGGGTCCATGCTGAGCAGGTTCCCGGGGCGCAGCGGCAGGGGCGTGACCCGCGCGGTGTCGGGTTCCGTGGCCCAGCGGGAGCTGAACCGGGGGTCGGCGAGGAACTCCTTGATCTCGTGGTATCCGGTGATCAGCCAGGCCTCACCGCCGTACGGCATGGTGACCCGGGACACCGGCTCGGTCCGGCACAGCTCCAGGTAACGGGGATTCAGTTCTAGCCGGACCACGGGACCGAAAGGGTACTGCGGAGGCCTGGAAGTGTCTTTGGCCGTATCCGTGACGGTCACGGCATTCCCCCTTCTGTGAATGGTCCGTCGCATGCGGAAACTGCGGAGCCGTTGCACTCGAGTGGTGGCGGTCTCGACGCATGACCCGGGTAGGGGTCCGCGGAATTCCGGCAGCGAGGACCAAAAGATCTGACGAAAGCTCTTCGAGCAGGACTGGCCGGTCGTCGGTCAACGGCATGGCGACCGCGTCGCACTCAGCCTGTCGCTCGGGGATCCTCTCACAGAAACCATCAGGCGGAAGGTGTTCGAAATCGAGGCTCGTATTCCACAAAAAAGGCGGCGGACAGCGCGTTCAAGCGCTGTCCGCCGCCTTGTTGTCGGCGATACCGGCGTTCATCTCACCTGCGGGCGTACAGCCGCATCGTGACCGGTCCGAAGACCAGCAGGAGCAGGCCCGCCCACCCCAGCGTCCAAGCGATGTCCGCCGACGGCCGGCCGCCGGCCATCAGACCCCGTACCGCCTCGCACAGATGGGTCACCGGGCTGTTGTTGACGAACGCCTGCAGCCAGCCCGGCATGGTCTTCGGGTCGACGAACACGTTGCTGAGGAAGGACAGCGGGAAGATGACCATCATCGAGACGCCCATCACCGTCTTCTCCGTGCGCAGCAGCAGGCCGAACATGGTCCACACCCAGGAGAAGGCGAAGCTGAAGACCAGCAGCAGGGCCACCCCCGCCAGCACCCCGACAGGACCGCCGTCCGGCCGGAAGCCGAGGATCAGACCCACCGTCAGGATGACGGCCGCGGCGACGGTGTAGCGGAGCATGTCGCCCAGCAGATAGCCGACCATGGGGGCGGGCCGCCAGATCGGCAGGGTCTTGAAGCGGTCGAAGACGCCCTTGGCGATGTCGACGTTGATCGAGATGCCCGTGTACATCGTCGTCATGATGATCGACATCACCAGGATCCCGGGCAGCAGGAACTGGATGTACTCCTCCGTCGAGCCTGCCAGCGCCCCGCCGAACAGGTACGTGAACATCAGCACGAACATGATCGGCATCGCGGTGACGTCGAAGAGCTGCTCCGGCACATGCTTGATCTTCAGCATGGCCCGCCAGCCGAAGGCCGTCGACGCCGCCGCGGCGCCGGCCCGTGGCCGCTTCCCGGCCGGGGCGACCAGCAGTGCGGTCAGCGACTCGGTGGACACCCCGGCGGGACCGTCGGAGCGGTCCTCGGTCTTGGTCGCGGTGCTCATGCCATGGCCTCCTGAACGCTACGGCCGCTGCCGGCGCCGTCGCCGGTCAGGGCGAGAAAGACCTCGTCGAGGCTGGGCTGCCCCAGCGAGAAGGTGTCGACGGCGATGTGGGCCCGGGCCAGCTCGGCCAGGGCGCGGGAGGCCAGTTCGGCCGCGCCGGAGCCGTCGGCCCCGGCGCCCACGCGAGCCGTGAGGGCGAACGGGTCGGGATCGAGCTGTACGGGCATGCCGTCCAGGCACAACTCCAACACCCGCTCGGCATCCGGCCGTTGGGCGGCGTCACGCAGCCGCAGATGCACCGACCCGGCGCCCACGGAGGCCTTGAGCTCACCCTTGGTGCCCTCGGCGATCACCTTGCCGCTGTCGATCACCGCGATCCGCGAGGCCAGTTGGTCGGCCTCGTCCAGGTACTGGGTGGTGAGCAGCACCGTGGTGCCCTGGCCGACGATGGCCCGCACGATCTCCCACACCTGGTTGCGGCTGCGCGGGTCCAGGCCGGTGGTCGGCTCGTCCAGGAAGAGCAGGTCGGGGGTGTTGAGGATGGACGCCGCGATGTCGAGCCGGCGCCGCATACCGCCGGAGTACGTCTTCACCTGCCGGTCGGCCGCCTCGGTCAGGACGAAGGCCTGAAGCATCTGCGCGGCGCGCTCACGTGCGGCCTTCTTGCCGTGGCCGAGGAGCCGGCCGAGCAGGACCAGGTTCTCGGCGCCGGTCAGGTCCTCGTCCAGCGAGGCGTACTGGCCGGTGAGGGAGACACGGGCGCGCACCTCGTCCGCCTCGCGGACGACGTCCCGGCCGAAGACGCGGGCCTGGCCGCCGTCCGGCCGCAGCAGGGTCGCGAGCATCTTCACGAAGGTCGTCTTGCCCGCCCCGTTGGGGCCGAGCACGCCGTAGACCATGCCCTGGGGGATGACGAGGTCGATGCCGTCGACGGCCCGCTTGTCCCCGTAGGTCTTCACCAGCCCCTCGGTCTCGATGGCGGCTGCCGAACTGCCGGCGGTCATCGGGTCCTCCCCCGTCGGGTCCTGGATGCGGTCTCTTTCGTACGGTCCGGGCGACCGTGGATGCTGTCCGTGCCGGTCGGTGCCTGTCGGGGCACTGGCTCAGCCATGCCGCCCGCCCGGGGCCGCGTGGGTGGTCGGCGAGGCCTGCGCGGCCCGGTTGTGGATCCGCGCCAGGGCGAGCAGGCCGCCGACGCCCGGGATGGCGGCGCGCCAGCGGGCGCCCGACCCGGCCGCGGCCGGGGCCATGCACGCGGCGCCGATGGTGACGAGATACGCCGAGCCGTGCACCGGCCCGACGAGCGAGGTGATCACCTGCAGATGAACGGTGAACAGGTTCAGGAAGAGCAGGGCGAGGGAGGCCGCCTCGACGCCGGCCGCGATCCGCAACGTACGCACCGGATCACGCTCCCGCGGTGGAGTCGGATAACAGCACCTTGGTCACTGGTGGACCCTTTCGTCGTCGGCATGCATTGGCTGCCAATAGATAGCACACCAATACCCGGGTTGTGTAGGCTGCCGACTCATGAGACAGGATGCAGTGCGCGGCCACCTGGACGGACTGCTGCTGGCCGTGCTCGAACCCGGGCCCCTGCACGGCTACGCGATCATCACCGCCGTCCAGCAGCGCAGCGGAGGCGCACTCGAACTGCGTACGGGCACGATCTATCCGGCGCTCAACCGGCTCGAGCGCATCGGGCTGCTGCGCAGCAGCTGGCAGTCCGCCGGCGAACGCCGCAGGCGGTGCTACGAGCTCACCGAGGCCGGACGCCGGACACTGGCCAGCGAGCGGACGGCGTGGCAGGAGTTCACCACCGCCATCGGCTCGGTCCTGAACCCCGTCACGCCGCCCGGAGTCGCCACATGAGCGCCGTCACCCCGCAGACCGACCCCATCGAGGACTACGTCTCCAGTCTGGCCGCCGCCTTACACGGCCCGGCGCGCACCAAGGCACGCATGGTGGCCGAGGTGCGTGAGGACCTGACGGACGCGGTGTCGGAACGCACCCGGGCGGGGCTGACGTACCAGCGTGCCGCCGACCAGGCGGTGCGGGAGTTCGGGACCGCCGACGAACTCGTGGTGAGCTGGCAGCGCGAGCTGACGATCGCCCAGGCCCGGCACACCGCGCGGGCCGTCGCGCTCACCGTCCCCTTCGTGATCGCCTGCTGGTATCTGGTCCGGCAGGCCGGCCATGACCAGACCTGGGAACTGCCGCGCACGGCCCAGCTGCTGGCCGTCCACCTGGCCGGCGTCTCGGCCGCTGCCGCACTGCTCGCCGCCGTGGCCCTGGCGGCCACCGGCACACTCGCCCGCTGGCTGCCCACGCCGGACCGGCTGCCGCTCACCGTCGCATGGGGCGGCACCGTCGCCAGCGTCTCCATGGCCGTCGCCACCCTGGCACTCGCCATCGCGGCCGCCCTGGGCACCGACTGGCTGCTGCTCGCGTTCGCCGGGGCCCTCGCCGCCACTTCGCACGCCCTGGTGGCGGGCTCGGCCCGGTCCTGCCGACGCTGCGCCCGGCTGCCGGTCATCGAGGCACCGGGCGCCGGGGAGCGCTGACCACGAGCAGGAGGTTCCGCCGCCCTGTCGGCCGTACGGCCTGCCGACAGAGCGGCGGAACCTCCTGCTGTTTCGCTATCCGTACGCCTTCTCGCGGATCTCCTCGTCCGCGGTCTTCTCTTCCGGGGACTTCGGTTCCGCGGTCTCCTCGGCGGTGTCCTCGATGCGCTTCATCGCCAGCGTCAGGATCGGCGGTGCCATCAGCGAGGTGACCACGGCGATCAGCACGATGACGGTGTACATCTGAGTGGTGAGCACGCCCAGCCGCAGCCCCGCCATCGCGATGACCACCTCCACGACACCACGGGCGTTCATCCCCGCCCCGAGGGCCAGCGCCTCCCACCGGCTCCGCCGGCTGAGCCTGGCCCCGGCGTAGGCGCCGAGGAACTTGCCCAGCACCGCCACGAACAGCAGCAGGAACGCGGCGCCAGCCAACCGGATCGGCGTGGGTGTGTCCATCAGGCCGGCGGCGGCGAAGAACACCGGCGCGAAGACCGCCATGACGACCGTACGCAGAGCGGCCAGCCGGTTCGGCGCCAGCTCTCCGGTGGAGCTGATGACCAGGCCGCACACGAACGCGCCGAAGAGGGGTTCCTGGTGCAGCGCGTGGGCCCCGGCCGCGGACAGCAGCACCATCACCACCACGGCGGCGACCGTGGCCCCGGGTTCCGCGGACCGTGCCGTCCGGCGCAGCACGGCCCGGACGGCCATACGGCCGACGGTGCACGCCAGTACCAGGAAGGCCGCCAGCGAGGCGAGCGCCAGCCCGACGTGACCCATGGTCAGGCCGACCGTGGCCAGCGCCGTCACGAGCGACAGCAGGAACCATGCCACCGTGTCGTCGACCATCCCCGCCGTCAGGATGAGCTGCCCCACGGGACGGTGGAGGAACCCCATGTCGGACAGGGTCTTGGCGATGACCGGGAGGGCACTGACGCACATCGCCACCCCGAGGAAGAACGCGAACACGGCACGGTCGACGTCTCCCGGAACCAGCCTGTCCGGCAGCAGAAAGGCGACCCCGATGCCGAAGGCCAGCGGCACGACGAGTCCGCCGACGCTGACCCGCAGGGCGGTCGTGCCCTGCCGGCGCAGCAGTCCGAGGTTCAGCTGGGTGCCGGTGACGCCGACCAGAAGCATCAGGCCGATCTGGCTGAACGCGTCCAGGAGATGGAACTGGCCGGCCTCCTTGGGGAACAGCCAGTCGGTCAGCGCGGGCGCGAACCGTTCGAGCAGCGACGGCCCCAGCAGGACGCCGACCAGGAGCTCGCCCACCACCGCGGGCATCCCCCACCGCACGGCCAGCCGGCCGAACAGCAACGCCAGGGCGAGCAGCACACCGACCTGGAGCAGAAGCAGCAGCAGGGAGTGCTGACCGAGTGGCGCGACCGGACCGGCGGCGAGGATCGGCGCCGGTCCCCCGTACGGCATCAGCGGCCGGCGGCCGGCGCCTGGAACAGGGCCTGCCAGTACCAGGTGAACGGCACGGCCCACTCGTCGGCCACGCACCGCCAGCTGTCGTGCGGGCGGTAGGCCACGACGAACTTGCGGGCCTGCTCCCGCACCGCACGGTTGTCGTGGACGTCGATGACATCGGTCAGCAGCCCCGCGTCCAGGGCGCGGGCGATGGCGTCCTCGCCGCGGGCGTGGTCGTCGAGGCTCTTGTCCATGTACTTGCCGACCGGGTTGTTCGTGTAGAAGTGCCGGCAGCGTTCCGCGATCAGCGCGAAGTAGTAGCGGACGGTCTCGACGTCCATTTCCGCGAGCGAGTCGATGTTGATACAGAGGTCGAATTCCGCGTCGCCGAGAGACGTCTTGATCTCATCGATGGGAATGAACGTGATCTTGCTGAACTGCTCCTCCGACAGCACCGTCCGCAGGTACTTCCTGGAGAGCGCCATCGTGGTGGGCAGGTCGATGATCGTGTAGGCGCTGATGTTCTTGTTCGACATCAGCGTGTGGCATGTACGTCCGTATCCCGCACCGATTTCCAGAACGCGGCCGCCGTCGAGGTCGAGGTTCTTCTCGATGAACTCCAGATCGCGCACGGCGCGCAGGTAGTCCAGGCAGACGGACTCTCCGTCGTAGGTGACCGAGTACGGCTGCCCGAGTTCACGCCCCTCGATCCGGCGCAGCCGCTCCCAGTTCTCCGGGCTCAGCTGGCCGGCCAGGTTGTAGATGAGCGTCTTCAGATAGCGGACGCCGTTCGTGCGGACATCGAAGTAGGTCAGCCGGTAGTTCACCTGGCTTCGCTTGAAATCGGCGAGGTCACCGATCAGTTCTTCGTTGACCTCGTTTTCGCCGATGTATTTCCAGAGCTCGTTCACCTGCGGCTTCAAATCCATTGAAGGCCTTTCCCCGAGTGGCGTCCGACGCATTGGAGAATATGGCTCGGGAATCATCGGTGACAAGATTGAACAGGGCGTCCGGACCGTTTGTGCGCACCGCCCGGACAGCACGACTCGGGGGAATGCCGGCCGCCCGGGCGGTGCAGATCGGGGGTCAGCTGCGGCCGCGCGGTCCGACGCTGAAACCGGGGCTGACGCCGACCTTGGCCGTACCGAACGGCTCCAGCGCCCAGCCGGGGTTGGCCTGGTCGTAGGCGGCCCCGGGGTGGGTGACCGACACCTGCGGGTCGACCGGCGCCACCGCGGCGACGAGGTACTGCGCATCGCGGCCCTGCACGGTGTCGGGGACGGCGGCGGGACGGGCCAGGGCTCCCCCGAGGTGACGGATGTTCATGATCACCATGGTGGGTCCGGTCAGCCGTGCCAGGTTCTCCAGGGCCGTCACGTCGAGGGCGTCGACCAGGAGGTTCTCCCCGATGAACGGCCCGGGGTTGTCCGGCTCGGCGTGCACCCGGGGGTACTCGGCGAACGGCATCGGGGCCAGGGTGTCCTCGATCGGCTGCGCCACCTTCCGCAGCGGCGCGACCAGCCGCTCGGCGTCCTCCTCGGTGCCGCGCAGCGCGACCGCGACACGCGCGATGCGCCGGCCGCGCAGCATGGGAGGCAGGTAGTCGAGGTCGGGGAAGGACATCACCCGCAGGGTGGAGGTGAGTTCGTCGGGCAGGTCGGCCGTCCACTCCCGGAAGGCGTGCAGCACCGCCGGGTCACCCTCCGCGCCCGTCGCCCCGATGTCGAAGGTCAGCCCGCCGCCCTGCAGACGCCCCTCGGGCAGCAGGCCGATGGTCATCCCGGTGACGACCTCGCCCCGCACCGGTCCGCTGCCGCGCAGCTGGGCGAACCACTCGGCGTCGTCCGGCCCGACCTCCCGTTCCTCGCCGTCCTCGGTGACCACCGTGAACGAGCGGACCAGGTCGCTGGCCCAGCCGTCGGAGCGGGCCAGCAGGCTGATCCCGCCGCCGAGGGTGTAGCCGACGGCGCCCACACAGCCCAGGCTGCCGCTGGGCGGCACCAGGCCGTGCGGTGCGGCCGCCGTCATGACGTCGTTCCAGGTCGCCCCGCCGCCGACGCGGGCGGTGCGGGTGGCGGGATCGATCTGCACGCCGTTCAGCCGGCGCAGCGTCAGGACGACTCCCTCGTCGGCGGAGAAGCGCATCCCGTGTCCGGTGTTGTGCACGGTGACCGGAACCCCGTGCTCGCCGGCCAGCTGCAGCACGGTCCGGACGTCCGCGACCCGGCGGGCACCGACCACGAGGTCCGGCTGGTGGCGCAACCCGAGCTGGAAACTGGCCAGTTCCTCGGTGAAACCGCTGTCGTCGGGCAGCAGCACGGGGCCCGCGACGGAATCGGCCAGGGCTCCGGCAAGACCGGATGCTGCGGGGGAGAGGGTCATGTCAGTCCTCGTTCTCGGCGTACTCGGCGTACTCGGCGTACTCGGCGTACTCGGCGTACTCGGCGTACTCGGCGTACTCGGCGTACTCGGCGTACTGGGGCGTTGTCGACTGCGATGGCGGTCTGCGGGCGTACGGGGCTCAGGCGCCGGTCGTGGAGCCGGGCCGGACGATCATCAGCACGACCACGACGGCCCAGAGCAGGTTGAAGATCCCGGTGACCATGGCCAGCCGCGCCGCCGCGGACCGGGTCGCCTCCGCGGTCGCGGTGTCCACGGCCGCACCCGCGCCGCCGCCCGCCGCCGGACCGGCGGGCTGGGCGAGCAGCCGCTCCTGACCGGGCAGGATCGCCATCAGCAGCAGGGCCGCGGCGATCGCCGTGAGGATGATCGAGACGATGAGCCAGGCATCGCCCAGCACGCCCATCTGAGCGCCGGTGGCAAGACCGAAGACCGGCACGGCGACGCCGACGACGGTGTACCCCCGGCAGATCCGGTGCAGCAGCGCCGCGGTGGCGGGGGTGCGCTCCTCCCCGCTCGGGTCGTCGTCCCCGGTCTGCGGCTTGACGAAGCGGGGGAACATCGATGCCGCCACCGTGATCGGGCCGATCGCCACGATCGACGCCAGCACATGCACCGAGAGCAGCAGTTTGGTCACCGGGGGGTCCCTTCTAAATTGCCTGCCAATACGTTGGCTACCAACTAATTGGTAACACAGATCAGCCCACTTGAGTAGGCTGCCTACCTGTTTTCGGCCTGCTGCGGCGCCACGGACGGTGCCGCCGGGGAGGGCCCCGGGCCGCCGACGAGCGGCTCCCACCAGGCGGAACGGGTGCGATACCAGTCGATCGTCGAGGCGAGGCCGCGGTCGAAGGAGATGGCCGGTGCGTACCCGAGGGCGCGCAGCTTCTTGTCGCTGAGCGCATAGCGCAGATCGTGGCCCTTGCGGTCGGGCACATGCTCGACCATCGACCAGTCACAGCCGAGCCCTTCGAGCAGATGAGTGGTCAGCTCACGGTTGGTCAGTTCGGCGGTGCCGGCGATGTGGTAGACCTCGCCCGCCGCGCCGCGCTCGGCGACCACCTGGATGCCACGGCAGTGGTCCTCGACGTGGATCCAGTCGCGCACGTTGTTCCCCTCCCCGTACAGCGGGACCCGGCGGCCGCGCAGCAGGTTGGTGATGAACAGCGGGATGACCTTCTCCGGGTACTGGAAGGGGCCGTAGTTGTTGCCGCACCGGGTGACCGAGACGGGCAGCCCGTGGGTGCGCGCACAGGCGAGGGCGATCATGTCGCCGCCCGCCTTGGACGCCGCATACGGCGAGTTGGGCGACACCGGGGCGTCCTCGTTCCAGGCGCCGGTGGCGATGCTGCCGTAGACCTCGTCGGTCGACACGTGTACGACCCTGCGGGTGCCCGCGTCGAGGCAGGCCTGCATCAAAGCCTGCGTGCCGAGGACGTTGGTGCGGACGAAATCACCGGAGTCCTCGATGGACCGGTCGACATGTGTCTCCGCCGCGAAATTGACGACCAGGTCGTGCCCCGGCACCACACGCGCCAGCAGGCCCGCGTCGCAGATGTCGCCCTGGACGAATGTGATACGTCCGGCGACCGATTCGAGATTTGCCGGATTCCCGGCGTAAGTGAGCTTGTCCAGCACGGTGACACGGGGCCGGCGCCCCTGCGCTTCTGCATCGGACACGAGCATGCGTACGTAGCTGGAGCCGATGAACCCGGCTCCTCCGGTCACGAGTATCTGCATTGAACACACCTCCCGGAACCATGCTTTCCTCCGGCGTCCCGTTCGGCCAGATCACCCCCGCCTGAACGGCCAACTTCTGGGTTAGCGTTCCGCCCACAGCAAACAATCGGCCGAGAAGAGAGGCAGAGCCTTGGCGAATGTGCTCGTGGCGACGGCGCCGGCCGAAGGCCATGTCAATGTCATCATGCATCTGGTGAAAGAGCTCGTACGCCGTGGAAACACGGTGACCTGGTACACCGGCAAGGTTTTCCAGGAACGCGTCGAAAGGACCGGTGCCCGGTTCTCGCCGATCGTCTCCGGATTCGACTACGGCGGCATGACACATGACGAGGCGTTTCCGGAACACACCGGTCTCACCGGCGTCAAAGGAATGATCGCGGTCTTCCGGGACGTCTTTCTCGGTACCGCACCCGACCAGCTCCGGGACCTCTCGGCGCTGGCCGAGGAATTAAAGCCGGATGTGGTCGTCACCGACGAAACCACCTATGCGGGCGGGTTTCTGAGCGAGCTGAAGGGGATTCCGCTGGTCTGGATGGCCACCTCGATCTACACCCTCAGCAGCCGCGACACCGCACCGTTCGGCATGGGCCTGAGGCCCTCGTCCTCGGTCCTCGGGCGGCTGCGCAACCGGACGCTGAAGTGGACGGCGGACCACGTCATCATGCGCGAACTGCGCCGTGCCGCCGACCGGACGCGGGCCCAGGTGGGTCTGCCGCCCATCGACGCCGGAGCGTTCGAGAACATCGTCCGGATGCCGTCGCTGTATCTGCTGGGGACGGTGCCGTCCTTCGAGTACCCGCGCAGCGATCTGCTTCCGCAGACCCGCTTCGTCGGCCCCATCACGGGCGCGGCGACCGACGCGTTCGAGCCGCCGGCCTGGTGGGGCGACCTGACGGCGTACGGCCGGGTGGTGCATCTGACGCAGGGCACCGTCGCCAACGAGCCGGAGCGTCTGCTGCGGCCCGCGATCCGTGCGCTGTCCTCTCTGGACGCCCTGATCGTCGTCACGACCGGCGTCCCGCCCGAGCAGCTCGACCTGGGCCCGCTGCCGGACAACGTGCGGGTGGAGCGGTTCGTGCCGTACCACCATCTGCTGCCGCACGCGGACCTCCTCGTCACCAACGGCGGCTACGGCGGTGTGACCGCGGCGCTGAGCAACGGCGTGCCGCTCGTCGTGGCCTCGGCCACCGAGGACAAGAACGAGGTCGGCGCGCATGTCGGCTGGTCCGGGGCCGGAGTGCACCTCAAGAGCGGCGACGACCTGGAGCGGCGGCTGCGCGCGGCGGTGCAACGGGTGCTCCGTGAGCCCTCGTTCCGCGCGCGGGCGCAGGCGCTCGGCAAGGAGTACCGCGCCCACAACGGGCCGCGCCGCGCCGCCGAGCTCATCGAGGAGCTGGCGGGCGGCGACGGCCCGGATGCGGCTGCCCCGGTGCGGGAGCGGTCGCGTCGTCACGCGTAGCGGACCGCGGCGGCGATCACGTCGCTGATGCGGTCGACGTCGTCCGGCGTCACCGACAGCCCGGTGGGAAGGGCCAGCACACGCTCCGTCAGCGCCTCGGTGACCGAGAGGTCGACGGGCGTGTGCACGGCGTCCTGCCGGTAGGGCCGCATACGGTGGCAGCCCGGCGAGAAGTACTTCTTGGTACGGATGTTCTCCGCCCCGAGCATGTCTGCCAGCCGGTCGCGGTCCAGGCCGGCCGCCTCGGGGTCCACCTGCACGACGACGTACTGGTGGTTGTGGGTCTGGCCGTCCGGCGCCGCCATCAGCGTGACGCCGGGCACCGCCGCCAGGCCTTCCCGGTAGCGCAGGTAGTGCGCCCGGTAGATCTTCAGCATGTCGTCCAGGTGCTCGATGGACGCGATGCCCATCGCCGCCGACGACTCGTTCATCTTCGCGTTCGTGCCCGGGCCGACGACGTTCATCGCCTCGTCGAAGCCGAAGTTGTGCATCGACCGCACCCGGGCGTGGACGTCCGCGGAGTCCGTGGCGACGAGCCCGCCCTCGAAGCAGTTCAGGATCTTCGTGGCGTGGAAGCTGAACACCTCCGCCGTCCCGCTCGGCCCCGGCAGCAGGGGCCGGCACCCGAACGACTGGGCCGAGTCGAAGACGAGCGGCACGCCCGCCTCCCGGGCGACGTCGTCGAGTCCGGCCGTGTCGCAGAGATTGCCCCAGATGTGGACGCCCAGGATGCCGCCGGTGCGCGGCGACACCGCCTTGGCGACCGAACGGGGGTCCAGCGTGCCCGTTTCGGGGTCGACGTCGGCGAACACCGGGGTGAGACCGATCCAGTTCATCGCGTGGGCGGTCGCCACGAAGGTGAACGACGGCATGATCACCTCGCCGGTGACACCGCACGCCTTCACGGCGACCTGCAACGCGGTGGTGGCGTTGTTCGTCGCGGTGTTGTGCGCGCGCAGCGTCCGCTGTGCCGCGAGCCCCTCGAACTGCCGGACCAGCGGGCCGAGGTTGCTCAGCCACCGGCGGTCGATGGCCTCGTTCACCAGTTCCAGATAGCGCTCCTTGGCGGGGACGTTCGGCGTCCCCACTCTGATGTCCTCGGCGAAACCCGGCGTACCCCCGTAGTACGCCAGGTCGCTCCGAGACCGCTTGGCCCTCATGCCGTCGGCCAGACGGCATAGCTGCGCAACCCGTAGATCAGCGGTTGCGGGGCCGGCGTCCAGGTCACCGACCGCTCGACCTCGCCGAAGACGACCGTGTGGTCGCCGACCGGCTCGGTCCTCAGCACCCGGCAGTCGGCCACCGCGTGCGCCACGTCCGGCAGATGCGGGCCGCCGCAGCCGGGCGCGTCCTCCCACTTCACCTGGTCGAACCGGTCGGACGCACCGGACGCGAACAGCTCGGCGACCGGGCGGCCGGCATCGCTCAGCAGGTTGACCGAGAAGCGGCCTCCGTCGAGCACGGCGGCGAGAGTCGGGCTGCCGTTCCTGATGCACACCAGGAGGGTCGGCGGCCGCAGCGTGACACTGCACAGGGACGAACATGTCATCCCCCAGGGCCGCCGCGCCCCGTCGAAGGCCGTGACCACCGTGACGCCGGTGGGAAATCCGGCCATCAGCTCGCGAAACTCACCGGGTGCGAGAGTGGCCGCCGAAGGGGTGTTGGGTGCGATCATCCCCGCATCACCAGGTTTCCTTCCGTAGCAGGCATGGCCGTGTCCCGCGTCAGTGCATCTGGGCGAGGTACTCGTACTGACTGGGCAGGCTGCGGACCAGCTCACTGCTGGTGGACCGGACCCGCGCGAACTCCTCGGCGGCGGCGCTGCCGTCCATCAGGTCCAGCGCGCCGGGCGCGCGCAGCGGGATGCCCTTCAGGCCCATCAGCATCGCCACGTAGGAGTACGCCTCGAAGCCGTGGTAGTGCGGGAAGATGTTCTCCGCGTCCGGCAGCTTGGTCTGCCACTGCTCCAGCCGCCCCTGCAGGGCGTCGGGCACCTTGCGGGTCTTGGCGTCCTTCCAGTACGCGTTGTCGCTGCGCGCCGCGCCCCGGTAGTGCAGCACCAGGAACTCCCGTACGCCGTCCATGCAGTTGTTGACCGCGCGGTTGTAGGAGTCGCGCAGCTGCTCCGACCAGTCGGCCTGCGGGAAGTGCTTGACCAGCTGCTCGATGCCGTGCTGGATGAAGAAGATGCCGGTCGACTCCAGCGGCTCGACGAATCCGCTGGACAGGCCGATGGCGATGCAGTTCTTCGCCCAGGAGTTGCGGCTGCGGCCGATCCGCATCCGGATGTGGTTGGCCTCCAGGCCCTCCGCTTCCGGACCCACGAACTCGCGCAGCGTGCGCTCGGCCTCCTCGGGCGTGGTGTATTCACTGGCGTACACGTAGCCGGTGCCGATCCGGTCGAAGAGCGGAATCGTCCAGATCCAGCCGGCCTCCATGGCGGAGGCCTTGGTGTACGGGGCGATGCCCTTGACGGCCGTGTCCACCGGGACGCGCAGCGCCACGGCACGGTCGTTGGGCAGCGTGTCCTGGTAGGAGACGAACGGCTCCTCCAGGGCGCCGTTCAGCAGCATGCCCTTGAACCCGGTGCAGTCGATGAAGAGGTCGCCCTCCAGGTCACCGTGGCCGCGGGTGGCGACCGCGGAGATCCAGCCGCGGTCGTCGAGCTTGACGTCCACCACGTCGTCGGTCACATGCCGGACCCCGCGGCTGACGCCGTACTCGGTGAGGAACTTCGCGAGCAGGGCCGCGTCGAAGTGGTAGGCGTACGGGAACTGCGTGTCCTGTTCGGTCAGGGTGGACCGGAAGGCGGCGCCCCCGGGGCCGAGTTCGCTGCTGCCGCGTTCGAAGAGCGTGCCGTCCAGGAAGCGCGGGGCGCGCAGGGTGTCGCCCAGCTGCGCCATCACGAAGTTGTCCACGTCGAACCGGTCCGACGGCCGCTGCTTGAGCCACCAGTCCGTCAGCGGGAAGCCGTCGACGACCCGCAGCCGCTCGAAGGGGTGGTAGAAGTGCTTCCCGACCTCCGACCAGTTCTCGAACCGGATGCCCAGCTTGTACGTGGCGTTGCAGGCCGGCATCCAGTCGGTCTCCTTGAGACCCAGGTACTCGAAGAAGTGCCGCACGGTGCTGAACGTGGCCTCGCCCACGCCGATCGTCGGGACCCGGTCGGATTCCACGACGGTCACCGATATCCGGTCCCCGAAGGCGGCCTTGAGGTAACTGGCGCTCATCCAGCCGGACGTGCCGCCGCCCACGATCACTACCTTGTCGACCATTTTCTCTCCATCACCTTCCGGTTGTGTTTTCCTGACGGGTTTCAAGAACGGGGCAGGCCGCGCAGTGAATCGGGCAGACGGTCGAGATTCACCATGTTGCACCAGGTGCTGGCGGGCTCTTCCATGCCGTGCAGGACGCCGTACTCCTCGCCGGCCTTGGTCAGCATGAAATGCAGATCGCTGGCCAGTCCGAGGAAGGTGAAACCGTCGTCGATACGGTCCCGTACGGAAGCGGCGTCCCGGCACAGGGTGCCGAAGGGAATGCCGTTCTCGCGGCAGGCGTCGGTGACCGTGCGCACGGCGTCCTGGAACGCCGGCTCCTGGCTCCAGAACTTGGCCGGGAGGCCCAGCGAGAGGTGCAGGTCGTTGGGGCCGATGAAGACCAGGTCGATGCCCTCGACGGCGAGGATCTCCTTGATGTTCGCCACGCCCTGGGCGGTCTCGATCTGGACGCCGACGAGAATCTCGTCGTTGGCCTCGGCAAGGTAGGTCGGGGTGTTCACACCGAAGCCCACCTGCGGCGTCATGCCACCGCCGCCGCGCTCGCCGCGCGGGGGGAACCGGGCGAAGCGGACCGCGTCCGCGGCCTCCTCGGCCGTGTTCACCATGGGCACGATGACGCCCTGGGCACCCGCGTCCAGGGCGTGCTTGATGTGGTCGATGGTGCCCGCGGCGACCCGGGCGACCGGGGTGGTCTCACCGCCGCTGAGGTCGGAGATCGTGCCGAAGATGTGGCTGGCCGTGGTGTGGTCGACGGGCGTGTGCTCGAAGTCCACCAGCATCCAGCGGAACGCGCCCTGCGCGACCAGGAGCCTGGTCGCCGGAACGCTGTGC
Source organism: Streptomyces sp. F001 (assembly GCF_004187715.1). GTDB lineage: Bacteria > Actinomycetota > Actinomycetes > Streptomycetales > Streptomycetaceae > Streptomyces > Streptomyces flavusporus. The sequence continues at coordinate 304,173 of NZ_QZWF01000007.1, forward strand.
AGCTGGAGCCAGGTGCCGACCGCCGGGCTCTCCTGACGGATCAGTTCAAGCGTTTTGTTGCTGCGCAGCATGAGCCTGTGTCCTCTTCCGGTTGTCCACGTGCAGTCCGTGGGCGAGCAGGAATTCTTCGATTCGTTCGGTGATCGCCGCGAAGATCGACTGAATGGTCTCCCGATCGGACCGTTCCGTCTTCAGCAGTTCGGCGAACAGAATGGCCGCACCCGAATTGGAGACCCATTCGGGAATGATGGTCACGCTCTGCTCGGTCCAGTGCGCCTTCACCTCCGGGCTGGAAAAGGCGTTGTTGGCACCGCAGACCACCACCCGGCCGGAGCCGCGCACGAACTCGCGCATGACCCCGTCCGTCACCGCGTAGCGGGTCGCGCACGGGGTGAGCACGTCCGGTCCGGTCACGGCGACGAACTCGGTGAGGAGTTCCTCGTCCGCCTGGCCGGCGCTGCGCGGCACCCATTTCCAGCCCCGGTGCGGCTTGTCCCGGACGAGCTCGCCGAAGGCCGGCCTGTCCTGACGGGCGGCCCGGCGGCGCAGCAGCTCCGCGATGTCGATGCCGTCGGGGTCGACCAGGTAGCCGTCCTTCTCGCAGATGCCGGTGACGACGCCGATACCGCGGGAGGTGAGCGAGTCGGCCGCGTTGGAGCCGACGCTGCCGAAGCCCTGGATCCCGACGCGGGGCGTGCCGCCGGCGGACAGGCGGATCGCCTCGGCGACCGAGTGGCCGGTGGCGGCGTCGTCGACGGTGGCGTGGTCGTTCCAGGGCTGCGCCAGCCGCTGCGGCATGGCGGGGGCCTGGGAGGGGATGCCGGCATGCCGGGCCAGGGTCGCGGCCATCGCGACGAAGGCGGTGGGCAGGGCGAGATCCTCCCGCGCGATGCGCTCGATGACCTCCCTGCTGGTGTAGAGGTCGGCGCCGGTGCTCCACTCCCGCGCGATGACCTCCCGGTGCGCGATCATGAACCGGCGCAGGACGCCCTCGGCCTCCGGGGAGGCGGGGTCGAACCGGATGCCTCCCTTGCCGCCGCCGAACTGCGGGCGCTGCAGAGTGTTCTTCAGCGACATGGTGGCGGCGAGGTCGGCCACCTCGGACAGCGTGACCCGCGGATGCATGAAGAGGCCGCCGCCCGAGACGCCGCCGGTCAGGCTGTGGATGACCAGCCAGCCCTCGGCCTCGGTCCGGTCGTCCCGCCAGTGGAACACCTTGGCGAGTTGAGTCGTGCTCACGTGGTGGTCACCCTCCGATCGGCCGCTGCGCCGTCAGCCGCCGCGGGGGTGCGGCGGTCGCGTGAGGAGTACATGTCGAGTGCTTCCCGGTAGCTGGAGCTGACGAAGTTGACCAGGGTGGGAAGCGGGGCGGTGCCGGAAGCGGCCGGGCGCGGCCCGGTTCCGTTCAGCTCGTCGTAGTTCGCGAGGGACAGGGCCGCGGCGGCCTCGTGTTCGGGGACGCGTTCACGCTGGAACTCGGCGAGGGCGGTGCCCTGTTCGTCCGGCCACTTCTGAAGCAGCCGCGCCAGCGCGGCGCAGTCCTCCAGGCCGAGGTTGACGCCCTGCCCCAGAAACGGCGCCACGGTGTGCGCCGCGTCGCCGAGCAGCACGACCGAGTCGCCGTGCACCACCGGCGCGCAGGTCACGACGGAGATCGGACTCACCGGCGCGCCGGAGGGACCCCGGTCGACCGGCCGGTAACTGTCCGCCGCATCGGGGAAGTTGCGCCGCAGGAACGCTCTCAGCTCCTCCTCCGTGGCGAGGTCGGCGAAGGTCGGCTCGCCCTCCCGCGGCAGTACGAGCGTGCAGCGCAGGGAGCCGTCGCGATTGGGCAGGCCGACCATGAAGAAGCCGTCCCGGGGCCAGACATGGATCGCCGTCGGGGTCATGCGCTCGTTCCCGGGCTCGGGGCGGAGCGTGACCTCGCGGTACTCGACGCCGGTCTGCCGCTGCCGGGACTGCGTCAGGCCCTGCTCGGCGAGCCGGCCGCGGACCACCGAGTGGGTTCCGTCGGCGCCGACGAGCAGGTCGTAGGCGACCTCGGACTCCTGCCCCTGTCCGTCGGCGAACGTCACCCGCCGGGCGGCGAAGTCCACTCCGGTGCACTCGGTGCCGAAGGTGAACCGCACGTCCGGGCCGGCGCTTCGCATCAGCAGCAGATTCAGGTCGTTGCGGTCGATGGACAGGTTCTGCCAGTCGGCGCGCCCGTATCCGGCGGCGGCGATGCGACCGTCCGGCTCGTGGCGCACCCGGCTGCCGATCGGCACCACCAGGTCGTCCAGCGCGGCACGGTCGCAGTGACCGTCCAACGCCTCGACGCCCCTCGGCGACAGGGACAGATTGATCGTGCGGCCGTCGTACCGCAGGCCCTGCTCGACGTAGTGCGGGCGCTTCTCGTAGACCTGGACCGTGTAGCCGCGCCGGGTCAGGACCTGGGCGGCCAGACAGCCGACCGGTCCCGCTCCGACCACCACCGCCCTGGGCGCGGACATGCGAGTACTCACTTCTGGAGACATGTGGAATCAACCCAAGCCTCTGGCCGAGATCCGCCGGGTTCTCAGGCGCCGTCGATGGCGGCCAGGACCGTGCGCAGGCACTCGATCACGCGGTCCTGCCGTTCCGGGGTCAGGGAGGGGTACATGGGGAGCGAGAAGATCTCCCCGGCCAGTCGTTCGGTGACCGGCAGTGCGGTCTTGGCCGCCTCCAGGTGCGCGAATCCGGCCATGGTGTGCACGGGCCACGGGTAGCTCACGTTGAGGCGGATGTCGTTCTCGCGCAGGCGCTCGATGATGGTGTCGCGGGCCGGGTGCCGGACGACGTAGACGTAGTAGACGTGGTCGTTGCCGGGTGCGGTCTGCGGCAGCACGAGGCTGGTGTCGCTCAGGGCCTCGCGATAGCGGTCGGCCACCGCGCGGCGCGCCGCGATGTAGTCGTCCAGCCGGCGCAGCTTGCGCCGCAGGATCTCCGCCTGCACCTCGTCGAGGCGGCTGTTGTGGCCCGGCAGGGCCTCGACGTAGTAGCGCTCCTCCATCCCGTAGTAGCGCAGGCGGCGCAGGTTCTTGTCGACCTCGGGGCGGCTGGTGATCGTCGCGCCGCCGTCGCCGTACGCGCCCAGCACCTTCGTCGGGTAGAAGGAGAACGCGGCGGCGGCACCCGTCGTGCCGGCCAGCCGGCCGTGCTGCCGGGCGCCGTGCGCCTGGGCGCAGTCCTCCACGATGTGCAGGCCGTGCCGGTCGGCCAGCTCGACGACGGGGTCCATCGGCACGCACTGGCCGTACAGGTGCACCGGCAGGACACAGCGGGTCCGCTCGGTGACGGCGTCGGCCAGCTGCGCGGTGTCCATCAGGTACGTCACCGGGTCGATGTCCACGAACTTCGGGGTCGCCCCGGTGCCCGTGATCGCCACCACGGTCGGCGCCGCGGTGTTGGAGACGGTGATGACCTCGTCACCGGGACCTATGCCCAGCGCCTCCAGCGCCAGCTTGACCGCGTTGGTGCCGTTGTCGACCCCGGCACAGTGCTCGACACCGTGGTACGCGGCGAATTCCTTTTCAAATGCGGAAACGCTCGGACCGAGAACGAGCTGCCCCGAAGAGAACACGGAGTCGACCGCGTCCAGAATGTCATCACGCTCGGCGGCGTACTCATCCTGATAGGACCACACCAAGGTCGTCATCCGATTCTCCAACCTCGTCTTCGCCAACGGCCCGACCATATCCCTGGACCGACTTCCGCCGACATGTTCAGAATTCACGGACGGGCCGCGGACGTATCGGCGAGGGTGCCTACGAAAACACCCGGGCCGCCGTTGCCCAGATCGACGAGTTCGGCGTCCAGGCCGGCCTCACGGAACGCCGCGAGATATTCGTCCCGGGGGAACAGCGCCATCACGTGTTCGTCGGTGAAGTGCCAGATTCCCTCCCCCGGTCTGGCCACGACGTAGTGCACCGTCATATGGCTGCTGGCTCCCTTTCTGACCGAGTGCGAGACCCGGGCGAGCGTCATTCCCTCGAACTCGACCACATCGCCGCCGACATGGCCGCTCACAAAGTTCTCGGAGAACCACCAGGGCTCCACCAGCAGCACTCCGCCGGGCCGCAGATGGCCGCGCAGACAGCGCACGGCGGCCCGCAGTTCGGAGCCGTCACGGATATTGCCGATCGCGCTGAACAGGCTGGTCACCGCGTCGAACCGGCGGCCCAGGTCGAAGTCGCGCATGTCCGCGCGGTGGAACGGAACGCCGGGCAGCCGCTCCCGCGCGTGAGCGAGCATCGGCTCGGCCAGGTCGGCGCCCTCCACCCGGTCGAAGACCGTGGCGAGATGGTGCAGATGCGTGCCGGGCCCGCAGCCCACGTCCAGCAGGTCGCGGGCGCCCGGGTTCCGTTCCCTGATCAGCGCGGCCACCTTCGCCGACTCGGTCGCGTAGTCCTTGCCGCGGCCGAGGTAGATCGCCTCGTAGAGCGGTGCGACGTCGTAGACGGTGCGTGCCGCGGCCAGCGCACGACCCCACTCGGTCGGCGTGGCGGTGGTCATCCGGCCCTGCCTCCGGAGCGCTCCACCAGGTCGGTCAGCCGACCGGCGATGTCGAGCGGGGTCGGCAGGCCGCGGATCTCCTCGCGCACCTCCTGCGCCGCCGTCTTCATCTTGTCGTCCGCCAGCACCGATTCGAGCAGCTCACGCCCGACCTCCTCGGGCGGCGCGGTCGCGCCGACCCCGCGGTTGACAACGGCGTCCATGATGAGCGGCCGGCCGAGGCCACCGAACTCGGGGATGATCTGCGGCAGTCCGCTCATGATCGCGCCGAACGCCGAGCCGGGGCCGCCGTGGTGGATCACCAGCGAGCTGCACGACATCAGCGAGACCAGCGGTGCCCAGCCGAGCGACGTCACGTTGTCCGGCAGCGTGCCGAGGGACTCCAGGTCCACATTGGGTGCCGCCAGGACGAACTCGGCGTCCATGTCGGGGGCCGCGGCCACGACGTTCTGCACGACGCGGGCGGTCTCCACCGGGGGCGGGCCGCTGCCGAACGTCACGGCGATCCGCGGTGTGTCCCGCCTGGCGCCGATCAGGTAGTCGTAGGTCTCGCGCGGCAGGACGCCGCCGCCGTTGAAGGGGATGGTGCCCATCAGCCAGGAGTCCGGCTCGATGGCGCCCATGCTGGGCGGCGTGATGTCGATGGTGGCCAGCACCTCGGGGAGCTCCACGCCGTGCGCCTCGAAGAGGTCGCTGTGCATCTCTCGCATGAGCTGCGGGGAGTCGTCGGTGCGGACCAGGCCGAACTCGTTGCGCACCGCGGGCACACCGAGCTTGGCGGCGGCGACGAGGGCGGGGGTGAGCAGCGGGGAGTAGACGATGACGTCCGGGCGCCACTCCTCGGCGGTGCGGATCATCGCCTCGACCATGTCGGGCTGGAGGCGCAGTGCTCCGGCGACGGCCATGCCGATGGTCTCGTGGTAGTCGGGGTCCAGGGCGTCGTTGTTCAGCCTGGCGATCACATCGGGGCGGTGCTGGGCGAGTTTGCCCTGCATCTGGGTCAGGGAGAGGCCGGGGGCCACGTCCACGCAGCGCACGCCGGCCTCGCCCATCATCAGGCCGGGGCCGCACGAGGCGACGAGCACGTCGTGGCCGGCCATCTGCAGGGCCCAGCCGAGCGGCACCATGGGGTAGGTGTGACCGGCACCGGGACTGATCATCATGAGCACGCGCAAGGCGCATCATCTCCATTCGGGCACGCAGGGATGTTGGGGTGGGTCAACAGGCGTTGGGGTCGACAGGCGTTGACCTACGGGCGTTGCGTCAACGCCCGTAGGTCAACGCGCGTGCGTCAACGCGCGTGGGTCAACAACCGTGGGCCTACGGCGGCCCGCACGGCTCAGCGAAGTTCCGGAATGGGGCTCTCCGGTCGCAGTCCGATGCCGATCGTGCGGGCCGGGCCGGCCTGGAGCAGGGGAAGTCGCTTGAGGATCCGCAGCACCACCGGCGTCGCGGACTTGCCCTCGCCCCGCACCCACGGCTCCAGGAACCGCGTCTGCAGAAACCGCTGGAGCCGCTGCGTCGCCACCGTCGGCGGCGTGCGCCGCTTCTGGACGCGCGCCAGGTGCTCCTCGGTGACCGTGCCGGACGCCAGCGGCCCGGCCAGGATGTTGGCGGCGGCCACGGCGTCCTGGACCGCGAGGTTGATCCCCACGCCCATGATCGGCGACATGGTGTGGGCCGCGTCCCCGATGCACAGCAGCCCGGGGCGCCACCAGCGCGGGAGCCGGTCGATCTGGATGTCCAGCACCTTGACGTCGTCCCAGCTGCGCACCTCGTGGACCCGGTCGGCGAGGAAGGGGGTGAGTTCGCTCAGGGTCTGCCGGAACCAGTCCAGGCCACGCTCCTTGACCTCCTCGTATCCGCCCTTGCGGACGGTGTAGGCGGTCTGCCAGTGGGTCTGCCGCTCGATCCGGACGAGCAGCTTGCCGTCGGAGAGCCGGCCCACCATCCCGCCCGGATCGCCCTCCTTCTTGGAGAGCTGGAACCAGAGGATGTCCATGCCCGAGCCGAGGACCTGTGGCCGCAGCCCCGCGGACCGGCGCAGCGCCGAGCGGCGGCCGTCGGCGGCCACGGTGAGGTCGGCCCGCAGTTCGTGCTCACCGCTCGCGTCGCGGTAGCGCAGCCCGGTGATCCGGCCGTTCTCGGCGATGGCCTCGGTGACCTCGCAGTTGCGCCGGAGCTGGAAATTGGGGAAGCGGTTCGCCTCCTCCACCAGGAAGTTGAGGAAATCCCACTGCGGCAGGAACGTGATGTGCTTGAACTTCCCCGGCAGCCGCCGGAAATCGGCGAGCGTGAAGGTTCCTTCGTCGGTGACCACCTGCAGTTGGTGAATGTGCTGGTGGGCCAGTTTCAGGAATTTCTCCTGCAGGCCCAGTTCTCCCATGAGCCGGAGTGTCGAGGCGTGTACGGTGTCGCCGCGGAAGTCGCGTAAGAAGTCGTCGTGTTTCTCCAGGACCACGGTATCGACTCCGGCCCTGGCCAACAACATGCCGAGCATGAGTCCGGCGGGCCCCGCCCCGGCAATGGCACACGTCGTGCTGCTCGTTCCCACGTTCCCCCACATTCTGTGTTCATCTCTCGCCGAACGCCGTCGTCCCAACGAAACACACGACCGGAAGACGGGTGAGAATCTACCTCCGCGGAATGGACACCGGAATGTTCAAGCTCGCACAAAATCATTCGTCGGTTCCGGTCCGGGTCACCGCCTCCTGTTCCAGTTGTTCGGCGAACTGCGTCCACTTGAGCGCGCTTTGCCGGGCCAGCATCGCGACGACGTCCGTGCAGTGCGTGGGCAGGTTCATCACGATGCTCGTCCATGCCGAGGTGTCGAGGTCGTGCATCGCGAGCAGTCGCAGCACCACCCGCCCGGAATCCGTGGAGCGCAGTGCCGGATCCCTGCGCAGCCGCTTGAGGAGTTCCGCGGTGGGCTGCGGAAGGGCCTCGCGCGCGGCCCGCGGGGCGTTCTGCCGGGACCGCTGCTCCGCGGCCACCGGCCGGCTGCCGCTGGGGATGGGATCCTCCCCGCGCAGCAGTCGCATCTTGACGTCGTGGGCCGTGCCCAGCGAGATGCCCGCGGCCCTCGCGACCTCGCGCAGGCTCGCGTCCGGCCGTTCGGTGAGCAGCCGGCCGGCCTCTTCCCGCCCCTGTGCCACACCCCGGGGACGGACCTTGCCGTCCATGCCGATCCGGGCGTTCAGGTGCGGATCCTCCGCGGTTGAACGCCGGATCCGGGCGACCGTCCGGGCGGACAGACCGGCCACCAACGCCGCATAACGGTCCGACATCTCGGGGTTCTCGCGCAGTAATCGCCCTGCAGCGGCCACTCGCTCGGCATACGACAGCGGCATGCCGTGCGCCGTGTTCAGCCGCACCGAGATCGCGAACAGCTCCCGCTCCGGTACGTCGAGCAGGTAGGCGTCGATGGTGGTGTCACCGCGGCGCCGGGCGGCGTCCAGCCGGTGCATCCCGTCCACGACGCGCCACGTGGGCCGGTGGACGACTATGGGCGGAAGCCGCGCCTCGACCTCGTTGAGGACATCGACATGGTTCTGGTCGATCCCTTTCATCCGCGGCGAATCCGCAGGGATCAGGGAATCTATCGCAACCGATCGGCGTTCAAGGGCGGCAAACCCCAGCCGCGCACCATCGGTGGTCAGCTCAGGAAGTATCTCGGACAGATTTGGCCGAAAACGCTCAACTGTTTGTGTATTCATCAACCTTCAGCTCTCAAGGCGCTGGTCAGCGCTTGTTCGTCGGGTTGTGCAGCGGTTGGTCGAATCAGGTACCGCAGTGCGCACACGGAAGTGCTCCGATCCGGGAACCGGGCGCGGGCGTGACGGAGCAACGCTCACCACTGACGCGCACCGCCGATACGACGGGAAGCCGGATACGGAGTCTCAGATGCCGGTCATCGCACACGACGCCGGGAGGAACATTCCGACGAGCAGAACAAGCAGGACAGGGAGCCGGAGTACGGCTCTGCCGACGACGACGCAGAAAAATGCCGGAAGCCGAAGACCCGCGGCCCTGCGTCATACACCGGTTCAGCGCCCTGAGACACCCCGTGCCCGACGGGCAGGCGGAGTGCGGGCGGGAAGATCCCTTTACGCCCCGTTGGTTGCCACTTTTCGACGACTTGACCGTCGTCCATCTCAGGCTCGGTGGCCAGGTGACTCATCGCACCCCGAGCACAATCGCGTCCATCTTGCGTCAGACAGCACATGGCTCCCCCTGTCTGCAATTCCCCGTAACGCAGCTCGAAATCTAACCGACATACCGAGCGTGGGCAGCGTCGTTCAGCGGTTCCGGTTCGCTTTCCGGCCAGCCCCGGGGGGTGAGGGCGGCGGAACCGTGCGCAGCAGGAGGTCGTGTTTCTCAGTACCACCCCGTCCTGCGTGCGAGGCCCGGAAAACGGGTTCCGCACCGGCGGTTGAACGGCACGCTCCGGATGGCGGGGCGCACGTCAACTCCCGGGCGTCCGCGGGTGGATGGCACCATGGCCACCATGGCCTCCCTGGCAACGGCGCCCGCCGTCCGTCTCATGCGCTCCGCGGTCTTCGCGGCGGTCTGTGTGACGACGACGGCGGCCGGGCACGCCCTGACGACCGGACACACGCTTGCCGTCCGGGTCGTGACGGGGGCCTTCGCCGCGGTGCTCGCCCTCGCCTGGTGGCTGTCGGACCGCGCACGCGGATCCGCCGTGGTGGTCGGCGCGACGGTGGTCACCCAGTTCGCACTGCACGCGGCCTTCACCGCCTCCCGACTGCCCGCCGGCCACCGGCACGCGCACGGCACACCGCACCCTCCGGCCCACGCGGCGTACTCCGACGAGGCGATGGACCGGCGCCACCACGCCATGGAGGCCGCCTCCCTGCTGGGCGACCGGACGGCCACGGCAGCCACGCACGGCGCCTCCACCGCGGCGTTGCTGGCGCATGTCGCGGCCGGGCTGCTGTGCGGGCTGTGGATGTGGCGGGGAGACGCCACCATGGTCCGTCTCGGGCGTCTGCTGCTGCTCGTCCTCTGCGCTCCGCTGGAGCTGGCCGGGCGCCTCACCGCGGCCGCCGTCCCGAAGCGGCGCCCGGCCGCCGCGCCACCGGCGCACGACGAGGTCCCGGCACTGGGCCGGATGCTCCTTCATCACGTCGTCTCCCGCAGAGGCCCGCCGGTCGGGCTCCGCCTCCTCTGACACCGTCCGTCACGGCCAAGCCGCTCCACAGGTGCGGGCCTTGGTGACGGGCGCGGTAACGGCACGCCTCACCAGCTGCGGACCACCTGTCTCCTTCCTTCTCCCGTCCTGTCGACGGCATCACCGCCTTTCCTGGTCCGCGTCATGAACCGGGCTCCTCACATGGCGAGTTCCGGCTTGTGGTGGTCCAGCCACAGCGCCAGGTCGACGACCCGCTCGAGGCGCAGCCGGTGGCCCCACTCCAGCCGGTCCGCCGGGGTGTCCAGGCAGGGCTTGATCCGGGTCTCGTCGGCGATGGCGCGGACCTGGTCGTCGGCGAGCGCGTCGCGGGCCATCATCTGCAGTCCGCGGTTGTAGTCGGGGTGGTGCGTGGCCGGATAGTGGTTCTTGGGCCGGTACAGCACCGAGTCCGGCGCAAGGCCTGCGCCCGCCGCGCGCAGCAGGCTCTTCTCCCGGCCGTCGAAGCTCTTCAGGTCCCAGGGGGTGGTGAAGGCGTACTCGACCAGGCGGTGGTCGCAGTACGGGACGCGCACCTCCAGCCCCTGCGCCATGCTCAGCCGGTCCTTGCGGTGCAGCAGTTGGCGCAGCCATCGGGTCAGGGACAGGTACTGCATCTCGCGCTGCCGGTGCTCGGCCGGTGTCTCGTCGTCGAGGTGGGGGACCTCGGTCAAGGCACTGCGGTAGGTGTCGGCGCAGAACTCCCCGATCCGCAGACCGAGTTCCGGGTTGAGCGGCATGGCGGCCTCGTCCCCGGTGACCAGCAGCCAGGGGAAGGTGCCGGCGTTCAGCGCCTTGGGGTTGTGGAACCACGGGTAGCCGCCGAACACCTCGTCGGCGGCCTCGCCGGACAGGGCGACGGTGGAGTGCCGGCGGATCTCGCCGAAGAGCAGGTACAGCGAGGTGTCCATGTCGCCGACGCCGATCGGCGAGTCCCGGGCCACGACGACCGCCCGCCGGTGCTCGAGGTCGAGCAGGGAGCGCGGGTCGAGGACGACCGTGGAGTGGTCGGTACCGATGAAGGCGCCCGCTTCCGTGGCGTACGGGGTGTCGTGACCGGTGCGCAGCACGTCGCCGGTGAACTGCTCGGCCTGGTCGCTGTAGTCGACGGCATACGACCGGATGCGGGCGTCCGGGCCCTCGCGCAGCCGGAGTTCGTCGGCGAGCAGCGCGGTCAGCACGGTGGAGTCGATCCCGCCGGACATCAGGCTGCACAGCGGGACGTCGGCCTCCAGCTGGCTGCGTGCGGCGGCGCCGACCAGCTGCCCGACGCGTTCGACGGTGGCCTCCCGGTCGTCGGTGTGACGGCCGATCTCCAGCTGCCAGTAGCGGCGTTCACGGATGCCGTCCCGGTCCAGCACGAGCAGGCCGCCCGGCTCGACCTCGCGGACGCCCGACCACACCGTGGGGCCGGTGTTGAACAGCAGGCTGTACGCCTCCCGGAGTCCGTCCGCGTCCACCCGGGGCCGTAACTCCGGATGGGCGAACAGGGCCTTGGGCTCGGAGGCGAAGGCCAGTCCGCCGTCGACCGCGGCCCAGAACAGCGGCTTGACGCCGAGCCGGTCGCGCACCAGCAGCAGCCGCTGCGCCCGTTCGTCCCAGACGGCGAAGGCGAACATGCCGTCCAGGTGCTCGGCGAGGTCCTCGCCCCATTCGGCGTACGCGCGCAGCACCACCTCGGTGTCACTGCGGGTACGGAACTCATGGCCGCGCCCGCGGAGTTCGGCCCGCAGTTCGTGGTGGTTGTACACCTCGCCGCTGTAAGTGAGCACGGCGGTCGGCGCGCCGGGGCGGTCGGGCATCGGCTGGGCGCCGCCCTCGAGGTCGATGACGGCCAGCCGCCGGTGGCCGATCGCGGCGTGCTCGCCGAGCCAGACGCCGTCCGCGTCGGGGCCGCGCGGGGCGAGGGTGGCGGTCATGGCTTCGATGACCCGCGTCTGCGGGCGGGCGTCGTGGTGGAAGGACGCCCAGCCGGTGATTCCACACATGGGGCTACTCCTGGGTGAGGGGTACGTCGACGGACTTCTCGGGCACCCGGACGGCCGGGGCGCGGGCGGGCAGGGCGAGCAGGGGTACGGCGAGACAGGCGGCGCCCGCGGCCAGCGCCAGCCCGGCCCTCGCCCCGCCCGCCGAACCCGCCAGGCCCCAGGCCGCCGTCGCCAGGGCCGGTCCGAGGGTGAAACCGAGGCTGCGGGCGAGCTGCAGGGCCGACCCGACCGTGGCGGCCCGGCCGGGCGGGGCGGCGCCCATGACGAGGGCCTGGGTGGGACCGCCGTTCAGGCCCATGCCGACGCCCGCCAGCGCCAGCCGCCAGGCCACGCCGGGCGGGGACCAGCCGTCGCCCAGCGGAACGAGCAGGAGCAGGCCGAGGGCGGTGAGGCAGGCGCCGGAGACGGCGACGCGCCGGGGGCTGTACCGGTCGGCGAGCCGTCCGCCCAGTGGCCCGGCCAGGCCCATGCCGAGGGGGAAGGCCAGCACGGTCAGCCCGGTGGCGGTGGCGCTGACCCCGTCTTCCCGCTGGAGGTGCAGGGCGACGACGTAGTGCATGGCGGCGAACCCGGCGGCCAGCGACAGCACCGCGCCGTGCGCCCGCAGCAGCCCCGAGGCGCGCAGGGCCCCGGTCACCGGGCGGCCGCCGGGTCCGCGCAGCCACCACCACAGCGGCGGTACGGCGGCGACGGCGAGCGCCAGCCAGGCGGGGCCGTCGGAGGCGAGGGTCAGGGCGAGGAGCAGGACCGTCACCCCGGCGGCCACGAGGGAGGAGTCGGCCAGCGACCGCCGGTCGGGGGCGTGCAGCCGGCCGTCCCGCGGCATCGCCCGCCGGACCACGAGCAGCGCCAGCAGGCAGAACGGAATCTTGACCAGGAACACCCAGCGCCAGCCCAGCTGGTCGAGGAGCAGCCCGCCCACCGCCGGCCCGGTCACCGCGCCGAGCGGGCCGAGGGTCGCGGGTACGCTCATCGCCCGCCCGCGCACCTCGGGCCGTACCGACCGCATCGCCAGCACCGGCATCAGCACGAACAGCACCGCCGCGCACGCGCCCTGCCCGACCCGGGCCGCGATCAGCCAGGCCGCCCACGGCGCCAGGGCGGCCGCGGCGCTGCACAGGGCGAAGCCGGCGGTGGCGGACAACAGCGCGGCCCGCAGGCCCATCCCGTCCAGCCACCGGCCGACGGGCAGCAGCAGGGCGACGACGGGCAGTTGGTAGCCCAGCACCGCCCACTGCGCGGTCGCGGCGGAGACGTTCAGGCCGTCGGCGATGTCCGCGAGTGCCACATTGACGATGTTCATGTCCAGCATCGCGACGAACGAGAGGACGCCCGCTACGGCCACCAGGGACCAGCGGTCCTCGTTCCCGGAGTTCCCGGACATGTGCCCCTCCCCACAGGTGGGCTGCCGAGCAGCAGCCTCCGTTCCAGAAGTCGGGGAGGCGGGGTGAGTTCCCGGGGCCGGCCAAAGATGCTGTAGCTGCGGGCAGTCGTGCCTCCCCCAGTGCCGTGCCGCCCTGGGGACCCCCAGGGCGGCACGGGTGGGCGATGGGGGTCCCCCCGCTCGAGCGAAGCCGAGAGTGGGGGGACCCCGCCAGCGCTGGGCTGCGCGCCCACCCCGCACCAGCCCTGCAGCCACTCCGCTACGGCCCTAGACGGCGCCGGCGTCAACCGCTTCGGCCGGCGTCGCGTCCGCCGGGGACCGGTGGTCGAAGGCGATCAGCGGGTCGCCGGTCAGCGGATGCTCCACGACGGCCGCCCGTACGCCGAACACCTCGGCCAGCAGCGGGGGCCGCAGGACCTCGCGGGGCGGGCCCGAGGCCACCACGCCGCCCTCGTGCAGCACGTGCAGCCGGTCGCAGACGGAGGCGGCGGCGTTCAGGTCGTGCAGCGACACCAGGGTCGTACGGCGCTGGGCGCGCAGCAGGGCGAGGAGTTCCACCTGGTGGCGGATGTCCAGGTGATTGGTGGGCTCGTCCAGGACGAGGATCTCCGTCTGCTGCGCGAAGGCGCGGGCCAGCAGGACCCTTTGGCGCTCGCCGCCGGACAGTTCGGTGAAGCGGCGACCGTCGTGCTCCGCCATGCCGGCGTCCGCGAGGGCGCGGGCGACGATGTCCCGGTCGGCGGTGTCCTCCCCGGCGAACGCCCGCTTGTAGGGCGTACGGCCCATGGCGACGACCTCGCGCACGGTCAGCTCGAAGTCGCCGCCCCGCTCCTGCGGGAGCGCCGCGACGCGCCGGGCGGTCTGGACGGGGCTCAGCTCGCGCAGGTCGGTGCCGGCCAGCAGCACCCGGCCCGCGGCGGGCTTCAGATGCCGGTAGACCGTGCGCAGGAGCGTGGACTTGCCGCTGCCGTTCGGGCCGACGAGGCCGGTGATCTCGCCCTCGTCCGCGATCAGATGGGCTCCGGCGACGACCGTACGGCCCGCGTACGCGACGTGCAGGTCCTCGACGTCGATCCTCACAGTGGGCAACCCCGATCTCTCAACTTCCGCTCCCCAGCCGCCGGTCCAGCAGATACAGCAGCGCCGGCGCGCCGATCAGCGAGGTGACGACCCCGACCGGCAGCTCCTGCGTGTCCATGGCCGTACGGCACACGATGTCGACCACGACCAGCAGCAGCGCCCCGAACAGCGCCGAGACCGGCAGTAGCCGGCGGTGGTCGCCGCCGACGACCAGCCGGCAGACGTGCGGGACCATCAGGGCGACGAAGGCGATCGCGCCGGACACCGCGACCAGGACGCCGGTCAGCAGGCTGGTCACGGTGAACAGCTCCCGGCGCAGCCGGACGACGTCGATACCGAGGCCGGCCGCGGTCTCGTCGCCCATCAGCAGGGCGTTCAGGCCGCGGGCGCGGGCCTGGAGCAGCAGCAGGACCGCCGGCACCGCGACGGCGGGCACGGCGAGCAGCTGCCAGTTGGCGCCGCCCAGGCTGCCCATGAGCCAGAACAGCACGCTGTGGGTCTGCTGCTCGTCCCCGGCCTGGAGGACGAGGTAGCTGGTGAACCCGGACAGGAACTGGCCGATCGCCACCCCGGCCAGCACCAGCCGCAACGGTGCGAAACCACCGCCGCGCCGGGCCACCGCCCACACCAGGGCGAAGGTGGCCAGCGCGCCCGCGAAGGCCGCGGCGGACAGCCCAAGACCGAGCGCGCCGCCCGCACCGGCCCCGAGGACGATCGCGCCGACCGCGCCGAGCGAGGCCCCGTTGGAGATGCCCAGCAGATAGGGGTCGGCCAGCGGGTTGCGCACCAGTGCCTGCACGGCCGTACCGACGAGACCGAGCCCGGCGCCGACGAGGGCCGCCAGTACCGCGCGCGGGACGCGCAGCTGCCAGACGATGAGGTCGTTGGTGCCCGGCCGCGGCGGCTCGCCGGACAGCCGCCGCCACACCACGCCCCACACCTCGCCGGGCGGGATGGACGTGGAGCCCCAGGACACCGCCGCGGTGAGCGCGAGCAGCAGTGCCACGGCCAGGACCGCGGCGAGCGGCCCGGCGGGCACGGCGCGTGGCTGGGTGCGGGTTTCCGGGCTCTTCCGGCTCAGCAGGGCATTGGCCACGGTCAGCCGACCTTGCCCGGGTAGAGCTTGCGGGCGATCTGCTGGACGGTGTCGGCGTTGGTGACGCCCGCGATGGTCGTCTGCTCGGAGCCGATGCGCAGGAAGTTGCCGTCCTTGACGGCCTTGAGGCCCTTGGTGGCCGGGTTGGTCTCCAGCCACTTCTGCGCCTCGTCGAACGCCTTGTCGTTGGCGGCCTCGCTGCCCCGGTTGCGCACTCCGAGCTGGATCCAGTCCGGGTTCTTGGCGATCACGTCCTCCCAGCCGACCTGCTGGAAGTCGCCGTCGCAGTCGGCGAAGGCGTTGCGGGCGCCGGCCAGGGTGATGACCGCGTGGGCGACCTGGCGGTTGCAGACGACGACGGGCTGCTTGGTGCCGGCATCGAAGTCGAAGAAGAAGTACGTGGGCCGCTCGCCCTCGGGCGTGGAGCCGACCGCCTGCTGGACGGCGTCCACCTTCTGCTTCATGCCGTCGACGAGTTCCTTGGCCTTGTCGGCGGTGCCGGTGACCGCGCCGAGGGAGGTGATGTCGTCCTGAACGGCGGACAGGTCGGTCACCGGGGTCTTGTCCGTGGCCGCGCAGGCGGTGGACTTCAGGTAGACGCGTTTGATGCCGGCCGCCTTGAACTCCTCGTCGGTGGGCACGTCCGCCATCCCGCCCATGTCCATCGCCCCGAAGGTGTCGACGAAGACGTCGGCGCCGGAGCCGAGGAGCTTCTCCTTCGGGATCACGTACTCGCTCATCACCTCGATCTTCTGGGCCTGCGCGTCCAGTTCGGCGGGCAAGGTGCCCTTGCCGGGCGGGAAGCCGGTACCGATCACCTGGTCGCCGGCGCCCAGGCGGAGCAGCAGCTCCAGGCTGGAGGCGTTGCTGGTGACGATCTGCTTCGGGGCCTCGTCGAAGGTGGTCTCGGCGCCGGAGCAGTCGGTGACGGTCACCGGGTAGCCGTCGGAGACGGAGTTCCCGGCGGGGGCGTCGCCGGCCGAGTCGTCACTCCCGCCGCCGCAGCCCGCCGCCAGTAAGCCGCCGAGCACCACGGCCGTCGTTCCCCACCACGCGCGTGATCGCATCACACCACTCCAGGATCCATCGGTACACGGGAGGACGAGTGCCACCCGCACACCAGTAGTCGGACCGGGCTCGGCTCAAGTTCCCGTCCGGATCCGGCCACTTGGGACCGGACGGGCGGTCACCACCCGTCCGAGGTGGGAAGGACCACCACCGCCTGGGTCTCGATCCGTCCGCTGTCCTCGAAGTGCAGCGTGAACCGTACGAGGTCGCCCGTACGCCAGTCCGCCTTCGCCCGCACGGTGATGTCGAGGCCGTAGGGGGACATGTCGAGGCGTTCACCGGCCGGAACGATCACGGAGTCCACCGCCTTCCCGGTCGCCGCCGCGTCGCCGGTCATGTTGTGCCGGCTGAGGGTGCCCTCGTCGCCCAGGGTGTCCGAGGACGTCACCTTCGTCAGCCGGTCGCCCATGCCTCCGGAGTTGGTGATCCGGAAGAACGCCGCGGTGTCCCCGCTCTCGCTGTTCGGCAGGAAGACCCGCCCTCCGCTGACCTCGATCCGGGGTCCACTGCCCGCATTGCCGGCAGCGGTCCACGCGGTCAGCGCCCCGAGGGCGATGCCGCAGGCGGCGACGGGGGCGACGGCGGCCCGCAGGGTGTCGGCGAGCCGCCGTCGGGTGGGCCGCCAGGTCGCTCCGCTCATGCGTCACCCCTCCCGGCCGGTATCAGGCCCTCGGCGGGCGACGGCCCGCCGTCCCCGGCAGCCGCCCTGCGGCTCTCCCCGTCCGCCCGGTCACGCTCCCGGCCGGGTGACGGCTGCCAGGCGCGCAGCCGGAGGCTGTTGGTGACCACCAGGACCGAGCTGACCGACATGGCTGCGGCGGCCAGCATCGGGTTGAGCAGGCCCACCATGGCGAGCGGCACGGTGACGACGTTGTAGCCGAAGGCCCACAGGAGGTTGGTGTGGATGGTGGACAGGGTGCGCCGGGCGAGCCGTACCGCGTCCACGAGCGCCTCGATGTCACCGCGCACGAGCGTCACGTCGGCGGCGCCGATCGCCGCGTCCGTGCCGCCGCCCATGGCGATGCCGAGGTCCGCCCCGGCGAGCGCGGCCGCGTCGTTGACGCCGTCGCCGACGACCGCGACCCGGCGGCCGCTCTCGCGCAGCTCCCGTACGAGGTCGGCCTTGTCCTCCGGGGTGCAGCGGGCGTGCACCTCCTCGATACCGAGCGCGGCGGCGACGGCGCGGGCCGGGGCCTGACGGTCGCCGGTGGCGAGCACCGGCTCGACGCCGAGCCGGCGCAGCCGGTCCACCGTCCGGTAGCTGCCGGGCCGTACGACGTCACCGATCTCGATCAGCGCCTGGGTCTGCCCGTCCACGCGGACCAGGACGGGCGTGTGCGCGGCGGCCTCCGCGGCGGGGAGCGCGTCCGTCAGCGCCTCGGGCAGTTCGTCGTCCGGTGCGACGACCTCGACCAGCCGGCCCTCGACCCGGCCGCGTACGCCCCGCCCGGCCGTGGCGGTGAAGTCGGCCACCTCCGGCAGCCGGGCCCCGGGCAGGGTGCGGGTCGCGTACGCGACGATCGCCCGGCCCAGCGGATGCTCGGAGCCCTGCTCCACTGCCGCGGCCAGCCGCAGCACCTCGTCCCGGCCGGGGCCGTCCGGTACGGCCGTGACGCGGGCGACGGTCATGTGCCCGGAGGTGAGGGTGCCGGTCTTGTCGAGGACGACGGTGTCGATGTGTTCGAGGCCCTCCAGGGACTGCGGGCCCCTGACCAGGACGCCGAGTTGGGCGCCCCGGCCGGTGGCGGCCATCAGCGCGGTCGGGGTCGCCAGACCCAGCGCGCACGGGCAGGCCACGACCAGGACGGCCACGCATGCGGTGATCGCCGCCTGCGGGTCGGCGCCGGCTCCGAGCCAGAAGCCGAGCACGGTCACGGCCAGCGCGAGCACCACCGGCACGAACACCCCGGCCACCGAGTCGGCCAGCCGCTGTGCCTTCGCCTTGCCGGCCTGGGCCTCGGTCACCAGCCGGGTGATCCGGGCGAGCTGGGTGTCGGCGCCGACGGCGGTGGCCCGCACCAGCAGCAGCCCGCCCGCGTTGACGGCCCCGCCGACCACGGCGGATCCGGGCGCGACCTCGACCGGCTCGCTCTCCCCGGTGACCAGTGACAGATCCACGGCGGAACTGCCCTTGGTCACCTCGCCGTCGGTGGCGACCCGCTCACCGGGCCGTACGACGAAGACCTGCCCGACCGTCAGCTCCTCGATGGGAACCAGGCGTTCGGATCCGTCGTCGCCGCGTACGGAGACCTCCTTGGCGGCGAGCTCCGCCAGCGATCGCAGGGCGGCCCCGGTGCCGTGCCGGGCCCGCGCCTCCAGGAAGCGTCCGGCCAGCACGAACAGCGGTACGGCGACCGCGGCTTCCAGGTAGACGTGGGCCATGCCGTCGTCCGAGGCGTCCGGCAGCAGACTGAACGCCATCCGCATCCCGGGATCGCCCGCGCCGCCGAGGAACAGCGCGTACGCCGACCAGGAGAAGGAGGCCACGACGCCGAGCGAGACCAGTGTGTCCATGGTCGCCGTCGAGTGCCGCAGCCCGCGCAGCGCCCGCAGATGGAACGGCCATGCGCTCCACACGGCGACCGGCGCGGCCAGCGCGAAGCACAGCCACTGCCAGTTGCGGAACTGCCAGGCGGGCACCATGGACAGCACCAGCACGGGCACCGCGAGCAGCGCGGTGATCAGCAGCCGGTCCCGCTCCTGCCGCATGGCATCGGCCTCGGAGTCGGACCCGGACTCGGCCTGTTCACGCCTGCGCTCCCGGGGCGGCGCGGGCAGTGCGGCCGTGTACCCGGCCTGTTCGACCGTCGTGACGAGTTCCTCGGGGCGGATGTCCGGCGGATGACTGACCCGGGCGCTGCCGGTGGCCAGGTTGACCGTCGCGGTCACGCCCTCCAGCTTGGCCAGCTTCTTCTCGACCCGCCGCACACAGGCCGCGCAGGTCATTCCGCCCACGGTCAGGTCCGTGGTGAGCAGCGGGGGTGCCGGTTCCGTGGCCATCAGTGGCCGCCCATTCCCGGCATCTCGTCGGTCTCCGGGTCCGTGCCCGTGCCCGGGTCGTCCTCGACGCCGTTGCTCGTGCCGGAGGGGCGCATGCCGGGCGCGACCGGTCCGGCTGCGGATCCGACGGCGTACGACACCGTGAAGACCAGGGTGAGGAGCAGGAGGAAACCGCACAGGGCGGGCGGTGGCGCCAGTCTTCGCAGCGCCTGGACGCCCGTTCCTGGGGAGGTTTGCTGTGCTTGTTCCATCACCGGCCTCCTGACCTGTACCGGTTACAGAGGTCGGGCCTGGTGAAGGGCGGGTTCCCGGACGGTTCTGTGGCGTGCGTCACACGCGAGTCCCGGGTGGTCACGGTCACATCCGGACGTAATACGGAGTCCGCCCGGGCTTCAAGGGTGAACGGGCGAGGACAAGGTCACAGCCCGGCCCTCTGCTGCTCAGGTGTCCACCTGGCCTACCATCCGAGCCATGACGGTCCTGCCCGACGACGGGCTCACCCTGGCCGCCGAGTTCTCCGACGCGACCCGTGAACAGTGGCAACGCCTCGTGGCGGGCGTCCTGCTCAAGTCGGGCAAGGAAGTCGAAGGCGCTGCGGCCGAGGACGCCCTGTCCACCACGCTCGAGGACGGACTGCGCGTCCGCCCCCTGTACACCGGCCACGACACCGCGCCCGAGCCCGGCCTGCCCGGCTTCGCGCCCTTCGTCCGCGGCAGTCGCGCCGAGGGGAACACGGTCGGCGGCTGGGACGTACGGCAGCGGCACACGGCGCCCGACCCCGACGCGGTCCTCGCGGACCTGGAGAACGGCGTCACGTCGCTGTGGCTGGCCGTCGGCGCGGGCGGCATCCCGGTGGCGTCGCTCGGCCGGGTCCTCGAGGGCGTGTATCTCGACCTGGCGCCCGTCGCCCTGGACGCCGGGGCCGAGGTCGAATCCGCCGCGCGGGAGTTGCTGCGGCTGTACGAGGAGCGGGGCGTCGGCAGGGATGCGGCGCGCGGCACTCTGGGCGCCGACCCGCTGGGGTTCGAGGCCCGGACCGGGCAGCCGTTCGACTTCGCGCCGGTGGCCGGACTTGCCCGGCGGTGCGCCGAGGAGTATCCGGGGCTGCGGGCGCTGACCGTGGACGCGCTGCCGTACCACGAGGCCGGCGGCTCCGCCGCGCAGGAGCTGGGCGCGTCACTGGCGACCGGCGTCGCCTGTCTGCGGGAGCTGACCGGGGCGGGGCTGAGCATCGGACAGGCCTGCGCGCAGCTGGAGTTCCGGTACGCGGCCACCGCCGACCAGTTTCTGACGATCGCCAAACTGCGGGCGGCGCGCCGGCTGTGGGCACGGGTGGCCGAGGTCTGCGGAGCCCCGGGCGCGCAGGTCCAGCACGTCGTGACCTCGCCGGTGATGATGACGCGCCGCGACCCGTGGGTGAACATGCTGCGCACCACCGTCGCCGCGCTGGCCGCCGGGGCGGGCGGCGCCGACGCCGTCACCGTGCTGCCCTTCGACCACGCGCTCGGTCTGCCGGACGCGTTCGCGCGGCGCATCGCCCGCAACACCTCCACGATCCTCATCGAGGAGTCGCACCTGTCCCGGGTGATCGACCCGGCGGGCGGCTCCTGGTACGTGGAACGGCTCACCGACGAACTCGCCCACGCGGGCTGGGAGTTCTTCCAGGGCATCGAGCGCAGCGGCGGGCTCGCGGCCGCCCTGCGCTCGGGTCGTCTCCGGCAGGACCTGGCCAGCACCTGGGAGGCGCGCACCGGCAAGCTCGCCAAGCGACGCGAACCCATCACCGGGGTCAGCGAGTTCCCGCACCTCGCCGAGCGGCCGGTGGAGCGTACGCCCGCTCCCCCCGCCCCCTCCGGCGGGCTGCCGCGTGTGCGGCGCGACGAGGCGTACGAGGCACTGCGCGCCCGCTCCGACGCCCACCTGGCGGCGACCGGCAGCCGGCCGCGGATCCACCTCGCCGCCCTGGGCCCCGCCGCCGCCCACACCGCACGCCTCACCTTCGCCTCCAACCTGTTCCAGGCCGGCGGCATCGAGCCGGTCACCGAGGGCACGTTCGAGGACAGCGGCGCCACCGAGGCCTGCCTGTGCTCCAGCGACGCGCTGTACGAGGAGCAGGCCGCGCAGGCCGCCGAGGACCTGCGGAAGGCGGGCGCCCGCCATGTGTTCCTGGCCGGGCGTCCCGGTCGGTACAGCGGTGTGGACGACTACGTCTTCGCCGGCTGCGACGCCGTTGCCGTGCTCTCCGCCACCCTCGACCGCATGGGAGTGTCCTGATGGGAGGAATCCCCGACTTCGCCGGAGTCGAGCTGGGGACCCCGGCCGCCGACGGGGGCGCCGACGAGTGGCGCACGGCCGTGAAGAAGGCCACCGGCGGCGACGACCTGCTCTGGGAGACCCCGGAGGGCATCACCGTCAAGCCGCTGTACACCGGGCAGGACCTGGAGGGCCTGGACTTCCTGGACACCTACCCGGGTATCGCCCCGTACCTGCGCGGCCCCTACCCGACGATGTACGTCAACCAGCCCTGGACGATCCGCCAGTACGCGGGCTTCTCCACGGCGGAGGAGTCCAACGCCTTCTACCGGCGCAACCTGGCGGCCGGTCAGAAGGGTCTGTCGGTCGCCTTCGACCTGCCGACGCACCGTGGCTACGACAGCGACCACCCGCGGGTGACCGGTGACGTCGGCATGGCGGGCGTGGCGATCGACTCGATCTACGACATGCGGCAGCTGTTCGACGGGATTCCGCTGGACCGGATGACCGTGTCGATGACGATGAACGGCGCCGTGCTGCCGGTGCTCGCGCTGTACATCGTGGCGGCGGAGGAACAGGGCGTACCGCCCGAGAAGCTGGCCGGGACCATCCAGAACGACATCCTCAAGGAGTTCATGGTCCGCAACACGTACATCTATCCGCCGAAGCCGTCGATGCGGATCATTTCCGACATCTTCGCCTTCACCTCGCAGCGGATGCCCCGCTACAACTCCATCTCCATCTCCGGCTACCACATCCAGGAGGCCGGTGCGACGGCCGACCTGGAGCTGGCGTACACCCTCGCCGACGGCGTGGAGTACCTCCGGGCCGGGCGGGAGGCCGGGCTGGACGTGGACGCGTTCGCGCCGCGGCTGTCCTTCTTCTGGGCGATCGGCATGAACTTCTTCATGGAGATCGCCAAGCTGCGGGCGGCCCGCCTGCTGTGGGCCAAGCTGGTCAGGCAGTTCGACCCGAAGAACGCCAAGTCCCTGTCCCTGCGCACCCATTCGCAGACCTCCGGCTGGTCGCTGACCGCGCAGGACGTGTTCAACAACGTGACCCGCACGTGCGTGGAGGCGATGGCCGCCACGCAGGGCCACACGCAGTCGCTGCACACCAACGCCCTCGACGAGGCCCTCGCCCTGCCCACCGACTTCTCCGCGCGGATCGCCCGCAACACCCAGCTGCTGATCCAGCAGGAGTCGGGCACGACCCGGGTGATCGACCCCTGGGGCGGCAGTGCCTACGTCGAGAAGCTGACGTACGACCTGGCCCGCCGCGCCTGGCAGCACATCCAGGAGGTCGAGCAGGCGGGCGGCATGGCGCAGGCCATCGACGCGGGCATTCCGAAGCTGCGCGTGGAGGAGGCGGCGGCGCGCACGCAGGCCCGGATCGACTCCGGGCGGCAGCCGGTGATCGGCGTGAACAAGTACCGGGTGGACACCGACGAGCAGATCGAGGTCCTCAAGGTCGACAACTCCTCCGTGCGCGCCCAGCAGATCGAGAAGCTGCGGCGGCTGCGCGAGGAGCGCGACGAGACCGCCTGCCGGGACGCGCTGGACGCGCTGACCCGGGCCGCGGGCGGTGACGGCAACCTGCTGGAACTGGCGGTGCACGCGGCCCGCGCCAAGGCCACGGTCGGGGAGATCTCCGACGCCCTGGAGAAGGTGTACGGACGGCACGCGAGCCAGATCCGTACGATCTCCGGGGTGTACCGCAACGAAACCGGCGAGTCCCCGTCCGTCGACCGCACCCGCGCGCTCGTGGACTCCTTCGAGGAGGCCGAGGGCCGTCGTCCGCGCATCCTGGTCGCCAAGATGGGCCAGGACGGCCACGACCGCGGCCAGAAGGTGATCGCCACCGGGTTCGCCGACCTCGGCTTCGACGTGGACGTCGGCCCGCTGTTCCAGACGCCCGCCGAGGTCGCCCGGCAGGCGGTGGAGGCGGACGTGCACATCGTGGGCGTCTCCTCGCTGGCCGCCGGCCACCTCACGCTCGTACCGGCGCTGCGCGAGGAGCTGGCGGCTCAGGGGCGCGAGGACATCATGATCGTGGTGGGCGGAGTGATCCCGCCGCAGGACGTGCCGACCCTGCTGGAGATGGGCGCGGCGGCCGTGTTCCCGCCGGGGACGGTGATCCCGGACGCGGCATACGACCTTCTGCGGCGGCTGGCGGCCGGCCTCGGACACGAGCTGTGATCGATCTCGACGCGTATGTGAAGGGCGTGCTCGACGGGAAGCGGGCGATGGTGGCCCGGGCCATCACCCTCGTCGAGTCCACCCGTCCCCAGCACCGGGCGCTGGCGCAGGAGTTGCTGACCGAGCTGCTGCCGCACAGCGGGAAGGCGCGGCGGATCGGGGTCAGCGGGGTGCCCGGCGTGGGCAAGTCGACGTTCATCGACGCGTTCGGCACGCTGCTCACCTCGCTCGGCCACCGGGTCGCCGTGCTCGCCGTCGACCCGTCGTCGACCCGTACGGGCGGCTCGATCCTGGGCGACAAGACGCGGATGGAGCGCCTGGCGGTCGACCCGGCGGCGTTCATCCGGCCCTCCCCCACCGCCGGCACGCTCGGCGGCGTCGCCAAGGCCACCCGTGAGTCGATCGTGGTGATGGAGGCCGCGGGCTACGACGTGGTGCTGGTGGAGACGGTCGGCGTCGGCCAGTCGGAGACCGCGGTGGCCGACATGGTCGACTCCTTCCTGCTGCTGACCCTGGCCCGCACCGGCGACCAGCTGCAGGGCATCAAGAAGGGCGTCCTGGAGCTGGCGGACGTGATCGCCGTGAACAAGGCGGACGGCCCGCACGAGCGCGACGCCCGCGCCGCGGCACGGGAGTTGTCGGGCGCCCTGCGTCTCATGCACGGCAAGGACGCCGCCTGGACCCCGCCCGTCCTGCACTGCAGCGCCCGTGAGTCGACCGGCCTGGACACCGTGTGGGAGCGCCTGGAGCAGCACCGCACCCTCCTGGACTCCACCGGCCGGCTCGCCGCCAAGCGCCGCGACCAGCAGGTCGACTGGACCTGGAGCATGGTCCGCGACGAACTGCTGGGCCGCCTGCACGCGGACCCGGCGGTACGGGCCCTCGCACCGGAACTCGAACAGCGGGTCAGGGACGGGCAGTTGACGGCCACGCTCGCGGCGGAACGGCTGCTCGACGCCTTCGGGGGAGCCGGCGACGGCGCGTCCCGCGGGGCGTGAGCGGGCGTCCGCCGCCCGCACGCCTCCCGGGGTGCGCTTGTCTCCACCCCTGACCGAGCACTACTGTCACCACGCCTTGGTGCACGGGAAATCCGGTGAAACGCCGGTGCGGCCCTCGCCACTGTGATCGGGAAGTCCGGCTCCGGCCCTTACGGGCAGCCACTGGGTCCTTGTGACCCGGGAAGGCGGAGCACGGGCGGTGGTACCCGTCAGCCAGGAGACCGGCCAAGGCACGTCAACCATCCACGAGGTGCTGGAGAGGGTCTGCTGAGCCATGCACATAGCCGAGGGTTTTCTGCCTCCTGCGCACGCGGTCGCCTGGGGCGCCGCGTCCGCGCCGTTCGTCGTCCACGGAGTCCGGTCACTCACCCG
The DNA here is from genome assembly GCF_004187715.1 of Streptomyces sp. F001. GTDB lineage: Bacteria > Actinomycetota > Actinomycetes > Streptomycetales > Streptomycetaceae > Streptomyces > Streptomyces flavusporus. The sequence goes on from NZ_QZWF01000007.1 coordinate 329,331, forward strand.
TGAGGTCAGGGAGCACCCCGAGAGCACCCTGCTCCTCGGCGCCTCCGGAGCCTTCACCTTCGTCCTGTCGGCCCTGAAACTGCCCTCGGTGACTGGGAGTTGCTCCCATCCCACCGGCACCGGGCTGGGCGCGATCCTGTTCCGGCCGCCGGTCATGGCGGTGCTGGGCACCATCACCCTGCTCTTCCAGGCGCTGCTGCTCGCGCACGGGGGCCTGACCACGCTGGGCGCCAACGTCTTCTCCATGGCGATCGTCGGTCCGTGGGCCGGGTACGGGGTGTACCGGCTGCTGCGCCGGTACGACGTGCCGCTGATGGTCGCCGTCTTCTGCGGCGCGTTCGTCGCCGACCTGTCCACATACTGCGTCACCAGCGTGCAGCTGGCGCTCGCCTTTCCCGACCCGGGCAGCGGATTCCTGGGCGCGCTCGGCAAGTTCGGCGCCATCTTCGCCGTCACCCAGATCCCGCTCGCGGTGAGCGAGGGGCTGCTCACGGTGCTGGTGATGCGTCTGCTGGTGCAGTCCAGCAAGGGTGAGCTGACCCGGCTCGGGGTGCTCCTGGCCGGCAACAAGTCCGAGGCGGTGGCCCGATGAGCCGGAACGCGAAGATCAACTCCCTGCTGCTGCTCCTCGTGGCCGCCCTCGCGGTGCTGCCGCTGGCCCTCGGTCTCGGCGACGACGAGGAGGAACCGTTCACGGGCGCCGACGCCCAGGCGGAGACGGCGATCACCGAGCTCGAACCGGACTACGAGCCCTGGTTCACGCCCCTGTACGAGCCGCCGTCCGGCGAGATCGAGTCGGCGTTGTTCTCGCTGCAGGCGGCCATCGGCGCGGGCGTGCTCGCCTACTACTTCGGCCTGCGGCGCGGACGGCGGCAGGGTGAGCAGCGGGCCCTGAGGGACGCCGAGCCGGAGGCCGGCAGGACACCGGCCGAAGGGGCCTGAGCGGCGTGCTGCCGATCGACGCGGCGGCGCACAGCAGTCGCTGGCGCCGCCGCCACCCCGTGGACAAGGCCGTGCTCGGGCTGGGTCTCACCGTGCTCGCGATCTCGCTGCCGCCCTGGCCGGGCGCCGCCCTGGTCCTGGTGACGGCGCTCGTGGCGCTGCTCGGTCCGGCGGGCGTGCCCCGGCGTCGCCTGTGGCGGGCGTACCGGGTGCCGCTGGGGTTCTGCGTGACCGGAGCGGCCACCCTGCTCGTGCAGGTCGGCGGGCCGGGCGGGTTCGTGTCCCTGGCCGACGAGGGCCCGGTGCGCGCCGGGGAACTGCTGCTGCGCACCTCGGCCGCCTCGCTCGGCGTGCTGCTGTTCGCGTTCACCACCCCGATGTCCGATCTGCTGCCGCGGCTGGTGCAGGCCGGGGTGCCGGCGCCGGTCGTCGACGTGGCGCTGGTGACGTACCGCATGAGCTTCCTGCTGCTCGACTCCGTGCGCCGGATCCGGGACGCGCAGGCCGCCCGGCTCGGCCACACCACGCGGGCCGCGACCTGGCGTTCCCTGGCCGGGCTCGGCGCGACCGCCTTCGTGCGGGCCTTCGACCGGGCGGCGCGGCTGCAGACCGGGCTCGCCGGACGCGGCTACGACGGCACCCTGCGTGTCCTGGTGCCCGAGGCCCGGGTCTCCGTCCGCTTCACGGCCGCGAGCACCGCACTGCTCGCGGCGCTGGCCGCCCTCACCTTCGTACTGGAAAGGCCGCTGTCATGAGCGAGCCCGCGCTCGTCGCCCTGCGGGGCGCGTCCTTCGCCTACGACGAGGGCCCCGTCGTGCTCGACGGCCTCGACTTCGCGGTGCCCGAGGGGCGGGCGCTGGCCCTGCTCGGGCGTAACGGCAGCGGCAAGACCACGCTGATGCGGCTGCTCAGCGGCGGACTGCGGCCGCACACCGGGAAGTTGACGGTTCAGGACCGGCCGGTGTCGTACGACCGGAAGGGCCTGACCCGGTTGCGGACCACCGTCCAGCTGGTGGTGCAGGACCCGGACGACCAGCTGTTCGCCGCGTCTGTCGCGCAGGACGTGTCCTTCGGGCCGCTGAACCTGGGGCTGCCCGACGCGGAGGTGCGCTCCCGCGTCGCCGAGGCGCTCGACGCCCTGGACATCGCCGGCCTGGCCGACCGGCCCACGCACCTCCTCTCCTACGGGCAGCGCAAACGGACCGCGATCGCCGGTGCCGTCGCCATGCGCCCGCGGGTGCTGATCCTCGACGAGCCGACCGCCGGGCTCGACCCGGACGGCCAGGAACGGCTGCTCGCCACCCTCGACGCCCTCCGTGCGCGCGGCACGACCGTGGTGATGGCGACCCATGACGTGGATCTCGCGCTGCGCTGGGCCGACGACGCGGCCCTGCTCACCCCGTCCGGCGTCCGCACGGGGCCCGCGCCCACGACGCTGGCCCGCACGGACCTCCTCCGGCAGGCCGGGCTGCGGCTGCCGTGGGGCGTCGCGGCGGCGGAACTGCTGCGGGCGCAGGGGCTGTTGGACGAGAACGTCGCCGGTCCGCGGACGGCGGAGGAACTGGCCGCCGTGACGGCGACCGCCTTGTGATGCATGCCATACCGCGCACGGCAGTTTTTTACCCGGCTCGATGATTGCCGGGCGCCTGAGATCCGTATCCCTTTGCGTCCGGAGCCGTTCGCACCAGGAGGCAGAATGCGCCTAACGCGCAGCATGGTCGGAACCGTCTTCGTCGGTGGCGCGCTGACCCTGACCGCCGCCGCCCTCGCCTACCCCGCCATGCTGGGGGTCGAGAACACGTCGAGCGCCCAGGACCGCGTCATCGCCAACACCCCGTACGGGCCACTCACCGAGGCCGACCGCGACTTCGTCGTCAAGGTGCGGGCGGCCGGGCTGTGGGAGTACCCGCTCGGGATGATGGCGATGGAGCGCGGCACCACGCCGGAGATGAAGGAGGCCGGCGAGCACCTGGTCGCCGGGCACGCCCGGCTCGACGAGACCTGCCGCAAGATCGCTCCCGAGCTCGGCATCACGCTGCCCAACGTGGCCTCCCCGCAGCAGGAGCAGTTCGTGGCGACGGTGGACGCGGAGCGCGGCAAGCAGTTCGACACCACCGCGGCGAACATCATGCGCATCACGCACGGGCAGATCTTCCCGGTCATCGCCAAGATCCGCGCCAGTACCAAGAACACCATGATCCGGGCACTGGCCGACCAGGCGAACGACACGGTGCTCGACCACATCACGGTTCTCGAGAAGACCGAGACGGTCAACTTCGACCAGGTGAACCTTGCGCAGACCAGCCCGCCGAAGATGCCCAAGGAGCAGCTCACCCCGCCCCCGCCACAGCCCGCGCCCCGTCGTCGCCCTCACCGAACCCCCCGGCCTGGACGTGAACACCAGCTCCCCGACACCCACGCCCACGGCCGGCTCGACGGCCCGCTGACGGGGCGTCCGCTCAGGCCGAGCGCTTGCGGGACGTGGTCTTCTTCGCGGCGGTCTTCTTCGTCGTGCTTTTCGCGGAGCTCTTCGTGGACGCCGTCTTCTTTCCCGTCTGCGTCGACCTGGCGGTCGGCTTCTTCGCCGTGGACTTCCTGCCCGCGGGCTCCTTGGGCGCGCTGCGGCTCGTCCTGCGCCGGGGGAGCTCGCGGACCTCGGCCGGCTGTTCGCCGCGGGACTCCTTCGCCGCCCTGACGCTGCTCTCCAGGGCGGCCATCAGGTCGATGACCTTGCCGCCCTTCGCCGGCTCGGGCGCCTCGGGGGGTGCCTCGCCGGCGGCCTTCGCGGCGATGACCTCCTCGACGGCCTCGCGGTACTCGTCGTGCAGGTCCTCGAGGTCGACCTCGCCGAGGGTGTCCATCAGGGTGTCCGCGAGGTCGAGTTCCTTGTCGCGGACGGTGACGTCGGTCTCGGGGGCGACGCCCTCGGGGGCGCGGACCTCGTCCGGCCACAGCAGCCCGTGCATGACGATGGCGTCGCCGACCACCCGCAGCATGCCCAGCCGCTCCCGGCCGCGCAGCGCGAACTTGGCGATGGCGACCTTGTTGCTGCGTTTCAGTGCCTCCCGCAGCAGGGTGTACGGCTTGGCGGCCGGGGCGCCGCTCGCCGCGAGGTAGTACGCCGCGTCCATCTGGAGCGGATCGATCCGTTCGCCCGGCACGAAGGCCACGATCTCGATCGTCTTCGCGGTCGGGAGGGGCAGATGGGCCAGATCCTCGTCCGTGATCGGAATGATCGCCCCGTCCTCGTCCTCGTAGCCCTTGCCGATCTCCGCCCCGCTGACCTCGCGGCCCTCCAGTTCGCAGAACTTGCGGTACCGGATCCGCCCGCCGTCCTCCGTGTGGATCTGGCGGAACGAGATCGAGTGGCTCTCCGTGGCGTTCACCAGCTTGACCGGGACGCTGACGAGGCCGAACGAGATGGCGCCGTTCCATATGGATCGCACATCCAGCACCTTTCGTGGCGGCATAAAGAGGTATCAAGCGGTATCAAGCGGTATCAGCCTGTTTCATGTGATTCTCATCGTATGACGCCGATCACAGAGGTGGAGGGGCGGCGGGTCGCGCTGAGCAATCTCGAGAAGGTGCTGCACCCGGCGACCGGGTTCACCAAGGGCGAGTTGCTGCACTACTACGCGACGACCGCCGACGTGCTGCTGCCGCATCTGCGGGATCGGCCGGTGTCCTTCCTGCGCTACCCGGACGGGCCCGACGGGCAGGTCTTCTTCACCAAGAACGTGCCGCCGGGCACGCCCGAGTGGGTCACCACCGCGGAGGTGCCCCGTTCGGAGGGTCCGGGTCCGGCCCGGATGGTACTCGTGCAGGACCTGCCGAGCCTGATGTGGGCCGCGAACCTGGTGACCGAGTTCCACACGCACCAGTGGGTGGTCCAGGAGCCGGCGATGGCCGACCGGCTGGTCTTCGACCTGGACCCCGGGGCACCGGCGACCGTCGTCCAGGCCTGCGAGGTCGCGCTGTGGCTGCGGGAGCGGCTGGCGGCGGACGGTATCGACGCGTACGCGAAGACATCCGGGTCGAAGGGGCTTCATCTGCTGGCCGGCATCCGGCCGGCCCCTTCCGACCAGGTGGCGGAGTACGCCAAGGAGCTCGCCATGGAGGCGGAGAAGGCGATGCCCCGGCTGGTCCTGCACCGGATGACGCGCAGCCTCAGACCGGGCAAGGTGTTCGTCGACTGGAGCCAGAACGCCGCCCGGAAGACGACGGCGACGCCGTACACCCTGCGGGCACGGGCCACGCCGACGGTGTCGGCGCCGGTGACCTGGGAGGAGGTCGAGGCGTGCGGGGACGTCGGCCAGCTGACCTTCCAGGCCGGCGACATCGCCCCGCGCGTGCAGGACTACGGCGATGTACTGGCCCCGCTGCTCGACCCGGAACAGGCCGGCCCACTGCCCTGACCGCTCCGCTGGAGTGCCTCGGTGTGCCGCCCATCGGCACAGCCCCGCGCCGGTTGGGCAGCGCCCCCCAAGGGGCGCGGGGCTGTGCCGACGGGCGGCTCCGCCGCGTGGGCGCGACCAGCCACAACGGGGCCGCAGATGATCGACGGCACATCGCGGCACCCAGCGGAGCGCCGGCTCACACCCGGGCCCATGTGTTCCGGTCCCGGGCCATGGCGTGCAGGGCCTCCACGTCCGCCGGTTTCAGGACTCCGCCGAGCCGCGCCAGCCCGGCGAGGCCGGTGTCCTGCAGGACGCGGACCTCGCGCACCGGCCCGTCGAGGGACACGCGGGCCGGGCCGACCAGGGCCAGCACGGGGTGGACCTCGGCCGTCAGGGCGTACGAGGCACGGTCGGCGTCCGCACGCACCCGGCGCAGCAGCGGCCGCGGCTCCCGCCGCCCCGGCGTGACCATGGGGTCGGCGACCAGGATCCGCTGCTTGCGGGCGTACAGCGTGTGGATCGCGAAGAGTCCGCCGGGGCCGATCAGCAGGTGGTGGATGCGGTCGCCGCCAGGCAGCGGAACGGAGTGCAGGGTGTGCCAGCCCGCGCCGTCCAGCCGGTCCAGCGCTTCCCCCACCGTCTGCTCGGCCTCCAGCGCCCGGCGCCGGGGATCGGTGCGCAACCGGGGCACCGGGCCGCCCGGATTCCGGTCCAGGGCGATCAGGAGGGCCTCGCCGGGGCGGTTGGGCGCCAGGTCGTCGTCCGGGTGCAGGGAGAGACGGGCCAGCTCGGCCGGGGTGGGCACCGGTGGCGGGCCCACCGTGACCGGGCCGGTCAGGAAGGGGCGCAGGGCTTGAAGGACGTCCTCTCTGCGGTCCTCGCCGATCAGGTTGACCCGGGCCGCCTCACGGTCGTACCAGGCGATGTTCCTGCCGTCCGTGAGGCAGACGTACAGCCGTTCCCGACCGTGTTGCCAGGTCGGTACGACGCGCAGTCCGCTCATGCACATCACCCCATGACCATGGGAACAGGCGGGGTGCTGCCGGGGCAAGAACCCGGTTACCTTTGAGAGGAGTTGGGCAGGCCCTCGGGAGGAGCCGTTGCGTACCCGCAGGAAGCAACCCGACGTACCGGCTCCGGACAGCCCGTGGGACGAGATCGTGCCCGGTCTGTGGATGGGCGGGCACGAGTTCACGGGCGGTTCGGGCGAGGTGGAGTTCGCCGTCGTGCGAGACGAGTTCGATCTCGTCCAGACTCTTCTGCGGCTGCCCGGCCACGGCCCCGACCCGGGCGTCGAGCACCAGGTGTGGCCCATCCCGGACGGGCCCCTGGACGGCACCCAGCTCGCGGGCGTGATCCGGCTGGCCGAGGCCGTCTGCGACGCGCTGGACCAGGACCGCCGGGTCCTCGTCCGCTGCTACCACGGCTACAACCGCTCCGGCCTGGTCATCGCCCACGCCCTGGTGCACGGCGGCAGCTCCGCGGAGGCCGCGATCCGGCTGATCCGCACCCGCCGCTCGCCCTGGGCGCTGCACAACGACCTGTTCGTGGAGTATCTGCGGGCGGGGCTGCCGACGGTGCGGTTACTGGAGGAGCTCGCCGAGTAGCCGTGGGCCGTCCGTACACCGAACGGATACGCAAAAAGGAATTCCCCACGAATAAGGTGTACGCGGCCCGACCACCGTGAACCATGAGCCACAGGAGCGCAGTGCCCCTCCGTCTCCCCCCGCGCACCACCCCCGTGCGCGTCCTCGCCGTCCTCGCGGCCGTCCTCCTGGCGGCGACCGCCACGGCCTGCGGTGACGCGGGCGGGCTGCGTGGCGCGGGGGCGACACCGACCGCGGTCGGCCCGGCCCGGCTGTGGCCCGAGCTGCCGCCGGCGTCCAGCCCCGCCTTCGAGATCGGCGAGGTGGACCGGAAGGTCATGAAGGGTGTCGACGTCCCCGGCGACGACATCCGCACGGTGGACCCGGTCGCGGTGGTCCGCACCGAGATCACCGCGAACCCGGGCGACTACCGGGGGAGCAAGGCCCGGTACCGGGAGACGGCCCACCGGATGGAGGGGTGCGGCAGGGCCGGGGACCGGACCCGGTGCCCGGTCCTCGAGCCGTACTACCGGGATCTGACCGGCGACGGACGCCACGACCTGACGCTGGGCTTCCGGCTGCTGCCCGGCGAGCTGACCGCCGTCCGCGTCTACACCGTCGACAAGCACCGGCTGATGCAGGTCATGGCGTACGACGACGCCCTGAGCGGGGTGGAGATCGCCGGGCGGTCGGTGATCCTGCGCGCGCCGTCCGAGGTCACGGGCTACGAGTACCGCCTGCAGTGGACCTGGGACCCGGAGCAGCGCGCGATGCTGCTCACGCATGACGAGATGCTGCGCACCGGCAAGCGGGAGGACTCCCCCCGCCCGTCCGCGACACCCTCGGCGAGCCCTCGATGAGGCTCACGCTGCCCCGCTGGGCCGGCCCCCTGGCCGTGAAGTCCGCCCTCTTCATCACGGCGATGTGCTGCGCCCTCGCCGCGCTGCTCGGCGTCCTGGTGCATGTCTCGGTGACGCACCGGACGGTCGGCGAGGCCCGCGACCTCGCACTGTCCCGGCTGGCGGACGCCACGGCGGCGTACGAGGCCGGGGACCCGCTGTTGCCGGGCGCCGGCCTCGACCCCGACGGGCTGCCCGCGCCGCTGCGTGAGCTCGCGGCGGCCGGGAACCGCGGCACGATGGTCGCCGACCGGCAGGGCCGCCCCACGATGTGGGCGGCGGGCCCCGCCGATCGCGGCCGTGTCCTCGCGGTGGCCGTCGACTACGCGCAGCAGGCACGCACCATCGACGGACTGGACCAGGCGATCGTCTGGTCGTCGGCGCTCGCGACCGGGGCGACGGTGCTGGTGGGGGCGTTCGCGGTGACCCGGGTGACCCGGCGGCTGCACGCCACGGCGCAGGTCGCGCGGCGGATCAGCGCGGGCGACCTGGACGCGCGCGTGCACGACGCCCGTACCCGCGATCCGAGCCGGCCGCAGGACGAGGTGGCCGCGGTGGCCGCCGCGCTGGACTCCATGGCCGCCTCGCTCCAGGGCAAGCTGCAGGCCGAGCAGCGGTTCACCGCGGATGTGGCGCACGAGCTGCGCACCCCGCTGACCGGCCTGCACGCGGCGGCGGAGCTGCTGCCGCCGGGCCGCCCGACCGAGCTGGTGCGGGACCGGGTGGCGGCGCTGCGCACCCTCACCGAGGACCTGCTGGAGATCTCCCGGCTGGACACCGGGCGGGAGCGGCTGGACCTGGCCGTCGAGGAACTGGGCGTGCTGGTCGGCCGGGTCGTGCGGGCCTCCGGGACCGAGACCCGGGTGCACATCGTGCGGGACGCGCGCGTGGAGACCGACCGACGGCGGCTGGAACGCGTGCTGGGCAACCTGGTCGCGAACGCGCACAAGCACGGGCGGCCGCCGGTGGTGCTGACGGTGGACGGGTCCGTGGTGACCGTGCGGGACCACGGGGACGGCTATCCGGAGTACCTCCTGGCGCACGGGCCGCAACGGTTCCGCACGGAGGGCGGCTCGAAAGGGCACGGACTCGGCCTGACGATCGCTCTCGGGCAGGCGGAGGTGCTGGGCGCGCGCCTGGAGTTCGGCAACGCACCGGACGGCGGGGCGGTGGCGCGGCTGACGCTTGCGCTGACTCCGCCGAACGGGGGCCCGGCGTTCCCCGATGGCGCAGCATGACGGGAGAACAACTCTCCTCATTTGGGTAAGTTCCGGGCATGACGAAGGCCGGAACCGGAACCACCGTGGCAGCGGACGCACCCGCTCCCGCACTCCGCATCCCCCGGCGCCGTGGCATCGAACTCGCCCTCATCGTCCTGGCGGTGCTCCTCTCGGTGTACGGCTACTGCGCTGTCGGCCTCGCCCGGCACGACGCCGTTCCGCCCGGCGCCATGGGCTACGGTGCCGGGCTCGGCGTCCTCGCGCTGCTCGCCCACCTGACGGTCCGTCTGCGCGCCCCGTACGCCGATCCGCTGCTCCTGCCCATCGGTGTCCTGCTCAACGGCCTCGGCCTGGTGCTGATCTACCGGCTGGACCTGCAGACGCCGGGTGACCGGGCGGCCCCGGCCCAGCTCGTCTGGTCGACCCTCGGGGTGGCCCTGTTCATCGTGGTCGTCGCCGCGCTGCGCGACCACCGGGTCCTGCAGCGCTACGCGTACGTCTGTGTCGCCGCCGCCCTGGTCCTGCTCACCCTGCCGATCCTGTTCCCGGCCGTGAACGGCGCCCGGATCTGGATCCGGATCGCCGGATTCTCCATCCAGCCGGGCGAGTTCGCGAAGGTGCTGCTGGCGGTGTTCTTCGCCGCGTATCTGGCCGCGAACCGCAGTGCGCTGGCGTACGCGGGCCGCTGCATCTGGCGGTTGCAGTTTCCCACCGGCCGGGTGCTCGGGCCGGTCGTCGCCATCTGGCTGCTGAGCGTCTGCGTCCTGATCCTCGAACGCGACCTGGGCACCTCGCTGCTCTTCTTCGGCCTGTTCGTGGTCATGCTGTACGTCGCGACCGGCCGCACCGGCTGGATCGCGGTCGGTCTGCTGCTCGCGACGCTGGGCGCGGTCGCCGTCGGCCGGATGGAACCCCATGTGGCCGCCCGGATCCACGACTGGCTGCACCCGTTCGCCTCGATCGACGCCGGCCAGGGCCCGGGCCAGCTCGCGCAGTCCCTGTTCGCCTTCGCGGCGGGCGGGATGCTCGGCACGGGCCTCGGGCTCGGCCACTCCCCCCTGATCGGCTTCGCCGTCAAGTCCGACTTCATCCTGGCCACGGCGGGCGAGGAACTCGGCCTGCTGGGCCTGACCGCGATCTTCCTGCTGTACGCCCTGCTCGTCGAGCGTGGCTACCGGGCCGGCCTCGCCCTGCGCGACCCCTTCGGCCGGCTGCTCGCGGTGGGGCTCGCGTCGATCGTGGCGCTCCAGGTGTTCGTCATCGCGGGCGGGGTGACGGGCCTGATCCCGCTGACCGGCATGGCGATGCCGTTCCTGGCGCAGGGCGGCTCCTCGGTGGTCACCAACTGGGCGATCGTGGCGCTGCTGATCCGGGTGAGCGACTCGGCCCGCAGGCAGTACGACGGGCGGGTCGCCCCGTGACCCGGCACATCAGAAACGCCGCCGCCTTCTGCGCCCTGCTGCTCGTCGCCCTGCTGCTCAACGCGTCCCGCATCCAGGTCGTCCAGGCCCCGGCGTACGACGACAACCCCGCCAACCGCCGTCAGAGCATCGCCCGTTACGGCCAGCCGCGCGGCGACATCCTGGTCGGCGGCCGGCCGGTCACCGGCTCCGAGGACACCGGCGAGCAGCTCCGCTACGAACGCACCTACGCGAACGGCCCGTTGTACGCCCCCGTCACCGGCTTCGCCTCACAGGAGTACGGCACGTCGTTCCTGGAGCACGCCGAGGACGGCACCCTGTCCGGCACCGACCCGATGCTCTCGCCGTTCCCCCTGTGGTCCGACCTCACCCGGGCGCAGAACCCGGGCGGTGACGTCGTCACCACGCTCGACGCGGCGGCGCAGCAGGCGGCGTACAAGGGGCTGGGCGCACGCACGGGTGCGGTGGCGGCGCTGGAACCGGCGACGGGACGGATCCTGGCGCTGGTCTCCACCCCGTCGTACGACCCGGAGTCGCTGTCGGGGAACGGCCCGTCGGTGACCCGTTCCTGGCTCGGCCTCAACGAGGACCCTGCCAGGCCGATGCTGAACCGGGCGGCGCGGCAGACGTATCCGCCGGGCTCGACCTTCAAGGTGGTCACCGCGGCGGCGGCCCTGGACGCCGGCGTGATCAGGCATGTCGACCGGCCCACCCGCTCGCCCGACCCGTATGTCCTGCCCGGCACCACGACGCCCCTGCGCAACGCGGCCGAGGGCTGCCGGAACGCCTCACTGCGGGTGGCCTTCGAGCGGTCCTGCAACACGGTGTTCGCGAAGCTGGGCGTGGACGTGGGCGTGACCGGCATGGCGGCGACCGCCCAGGCGTTCGGCTTCAACGACCCGGGGCTGCGGATCCCCTATCCGGTCTCCCCGAGCAGCTTCGACACCAGGGTCGACCGGGCGCAGCTGGCCCTGTCGTCCATCGGGCAGTACAACACGCGGGCCACGCCGCTGCAGATGGCGATGGTCTCGGCGGCCGTCGCCAACCGCGGGCAGTTGCGGGAGCCGTACCTCGTGGAGCGCACGACCACGAACCGGGGTGCGACGGTGTTCACGGCCGGCGCCCGCCCGGTCCGCCAGGCGATGCTCCCGTCCACCGCGGCCCGGCTGCGGGAGCTGATGCGGGGCGTGGTGGAGGACGGCACCGGCACCAACGCCGCGATCCCCGGCGCGACGGTCGGCGGCAAGACCGGCACCGCCCAGCACGGCATCGGCAACACGGGTGTGCCGTACGCCTGGTTCGTGTCCTGGGCGCAGGCCGAGGACGAACTGGAGCCGAGGGTCGCGGTCGCCGTGGTGGTGGAGGAGGACGCGGCGGCGCACCGGGGACACATCAGCGGGGCCGGGGTGGCGGCGCCGATCGCCCGGGCGGTGATGGCGGCGGTGCTCAGGTCGTGAGAAGCCGTCAGTCGGGGGAGGCACCCGCTTCGATCGCCTCCGTCACCTCCGCGACCCGCTCCTGTTCCTCGGCCGCGAAGCGCTCGGCGTCGAGCCGGTCCGCGATCTCCTCGTCCTGGGACATCAGCAGGTCGAGGTTGGAGTCACCCATCTCGAGGACGCCCATGTCGACATAGGCCTGCTGGAGGCGTTTGCCCCACAGGCCGATGTCCCTGACGCAGGGGACGATGCGGCTGAAGAGCAGCTTGCGGAAGAGGGCGAGGAACTCGGACCGCTCGGTGTACTCCTCGGCCTCCGCCTTCGGGATGCCGAAGTTCTCCAGCACCTCGATCCCGCGCAGCCGGTCGCGCATCAGGTAGCAGCCCTCGATGACGAACTCCTCGCGTTCGCGCAGTTCGGCGTCGGTGAGCTGCTGGTAGTAGTCGCGCAGGGCCATCCGGCCGAAGGCCACATGCCGGGCCTCGTCCTGCATGACGTACGCCAGGATCTGCTTCGGCAGCGGCTTGTTCGTGGTGTCCCGGATCATGCCGAAGGCGGCCAGGGCGAGGCCCTCGATCAGCACCTGCATGCCGAGGTAGGGCATGTCCCAGCGGCTGTCGCGCAGGGTGTCGCCGAGCAGGGACTGGAGGTTGTCGTTGATCGGGTAGAGCATCCCGATCTTCTCGTGCAGGAAGCGCCCGTAGATCTCCGCGTGCCGGGCCTCGTCCATGGTCTGCGTCGCCGAGTAGAACTTGGCGTCCAGGTCGGGAACGGACTCGACGATCCGCGCCGCGCAGATCATCGCGCCCTGCTCGCCGTGCAGGAACTGGCTGAACTGCCAGGCGGAGTAGTGCCGCCGCAGTTCACCCCGGTCCTTCTCGGTGAGCTTCGCCCAGTGCTTCGTGCCGTACAGCGAGAGCGCCTCGTCGGGGGTGCCGAGCGGGTCGTAGGGATCGACCTCCAGATCCCAGTCGATCCGCTTCTGCCCGTCCCACTGCTTGTCCTTGCCCTTCTGATACAGGGCCAGGAGACGGTCGCGGCCGTCGTCGTACTCCCAGCTGAACCGGGCCGCACCGGTCGCGGGCACCGGCCAGAGGGGGGCTCCGGGGTCCATGGCGTACTGGTCGAAGGTCGGCATGGTGCGCAGGTTCACACGTAGTAGACGCGGGGTCAACAAGTCGCGCGCAGGGGATTGACGGGCTTGCTGACAGGCAGTCTCATAGCGGCATGACATCCCTCACCGAAACCGAGGCGCTCGAAGGGCTGCGCGACGCGCTCGGCCTGCTCAAGGACCGCGAGCAGGTGGCCGAGCGGCTGCTCGACTCCTCGGCCAAGCACTCCTTCGACCCGGACAAGGAACTCGACTGGGACGCGCCCTTCGAGGAGGGCAAGTGGTTCTGGCCGCCGGAACTGGTGTCGCTGTACGGCACGCCGATGTGGAAGCGGATGAGCGAGGAGCAGCGGATTCTGCTCTCCCGGCACGAGGCCGCCGCGCTCGCCTCGCTCGGCATCTGGTTCGAGCTCATCCTGATGCAGCTGCTGGTCCGGCACATCTACGACAAGGCGGCGACGAGCGCACACGTCCGCTACGCCCTCACCGAGATCGAGGACGAGTGCCGGCACTCCAAGATGTTCGCCCGGCTCATAGCGCACGGTGAGACGCCCTGGTACCCGGTGAGCCGCACCCACCAGCAGCTCGGCCGTCTCTTCAAGACCATCTCCACCACGCCCGGTTCCTTCACCGCGACCCTGCTCGGCGAGGAGGTCCTCGACTGGATGCAGCGGCTGACCTTCCCCGACGAGCGTGTGCAGCCACTGATCCGGGGCGTGACCCGCATCCATGTCGTCGAGGAGGCCCGCCATGTCCGCTACGCCCGCGAGGAACTGCGCCGCCAGATGGTGACCGCCCCCAAGTGGTCCCAGGAGTTCACCCGCATCACCTCCGGCGAGTTCGCCCGCGTCTTCTCGGTCGCCTTCGTCAACCCCGAGGTCTACACGAACGTGGGCCTGGACAAACGCGAGGCAATGGCCCAGGTCAAGGCAAGCGCCCACCGCCGCGAAATCATGCAGACGGGCGCAAAGCGCCTTACGGACTTCCTGGACGACATCGGAGTACTGCGAGGGGTCGGCCGACGGCTGTGGAAGTCGTCCGGCCTCCTGGCCTAGCTGCGGGCAGTCGTGCCTCCCCCAGAGGGGGGACCCCCAGGGCGGCACGGGTGGGCGCAGCGGCACCCCGCAGTGCCGGGCCGCGCACCACCCCGCCGCCGCCCCACGCCGAGTGCCGATTCAAGCAACCGCACGATTACGCTGCGGTCATGACCCCGCCACCCCCGCCTACCGCCGCCTGAGCGTAGAGGAACGCCGCACCCAACTCCTGACCGCCGCCCTCACCCTCTTCGCCCACCGCGCCCCCGAGGACGTCTCCCTCGACGACGTGGCGGAGGCAGCCGGGGTCTCCCGCCCCCTGGTCTACCGCTACTTCCCGGGCGGCAAGCAACAGCTGTACGAGGCCGCCCTGCGCTCCGCCGCAGAGGAACTCGAGCAGTGCTTCGACGAGCCGCGACAGGGCCCGCTCCTCCCCCGCCTGCACCGCGCCCTGGACCGCTATCTCGCCTTCGTCGACCAGCACGACGCCGGCTTCAGCGCCCTCCTCCAGGGCGGCAGCGTCGTCGAGACGTCCCGCACGACCGCCATCGTGGACGGCGTACGACGGGCCGCGGCCGATCACATCCTGCGCCACCTGGACATCACCGAACCGACCCCCCGGCTGCGGATGACCGTGCGCATGTGGATCACCGCCGTGGAGGCGGCCTCGCTGATCTGGCTCGACGAGAACAAGCAGCCGCCCGTCGACGAGCTGCGGGACTGGCTGGTGGAGCAGTTCGTCGCGGTGCTCTCGGTGACCGCCGCCCGCGACCCCCAGACCGCCTCGGTCGTACAGGCCCTCGCCTCGGCGAACACCTGAAGCGGACACGTGAAGCAGGCACCTGAAGCAGACACGTGAAGCGGACACCTGAAGCAGACACCCGAGGCGGATACCTGAGACTGGTCCCGTGAAGAGCGAAGACACCCCCTTCGAGGGCGGGCCCATGGACGGCCGCGTCCTGCCCGTGCTCCTCGGGCTCACCGGGCACCCGCCCAAGACGTACCGCATCCCCGTGCCGGACCCGCACGGCGGCCCGCCCACCGTGCTGGTCTACCGCCGCGTGCCACGGGGGCACGGCCGGCTCACACAGCGCTGGAAGTACGTCCACGACCCCAGCGGCGACCAGGGCGGCCGCCGCCTCGGATGGCCGTGGTCCAAACCGGACGCCAAGCCCGACGCCACGCCGGGCGGCAAGCCGGACGACGCCGACGGGTGACCTGGTTACGCCATCCCCCGCACACCCGGCGAGCGCCCCGCGCGGACCCGGGGATGCTCGCGGTGCGGAGCGCAGACGCTGCCCGCACCGGAGGTGATGAAGTGTCAGGAAGACTCCTGCGTCTGGTGTGTACGGCGACCGTGGCGGCCCACGCCGTGCTCGCCGCCGTACCCGCGGCCGCCGCACCGCAGCCGCCCGCACCCGGAAAGCGAACCGTGGCCGAGCTGCTGACGGACCTTCGGCGGCTGTACCGGGAGGCCGAGCGGGCCACCGAGGCCCACAACGCCACCGAGGAGAAGCTGAGGAAACAGCGCGCCGAGGTCCGCCGCCTTGACACCGCGCTGGCCCGCGCCCGGCTCGCCCTGCAGGACAGCCGGAGCTCCGCCGGACGGCTGGCCCGGCAGCAGTACCAGGGCAGCACCGACATCTCCCCGTACGTACGGCTGCTGCTCGCCCGCGATCCGCAGCACGCGCTCGAGCAGGGGCATGTGATCGGCCAGTTGGCCCGGGAGCGGGCCAAGACGGTGACCGAGCTGACCGGCGGCGAGCGCCGGGCCGACGAGCTGGCCCGCAAGGCCCGTACGGCCCTCGACCGCCAACTCACTCTCGCCGCACGGCAGAAGAAGCAGCGGGACGAGGTGCGCAGGCGGCTGGACGCGGTGGAGGAAATGCTCGCCTCGCTCAGTGCCGAGCAGCTGGCGGCGCTCGCCGAGTTCGAGAAGAACGGGATCGCGAAGGCGCAGCAGGAGTTCCTGGCGTCCGGCGCCCTCAGCAGTGCACAGAAGCCGACCCAGGAGGGCGACCGGGCCCTGCGCTACGCCGTGCGTCAGCTGGGGAAGCCCTACGAGTGGGGTGCGGAGGGGCCGAAGTCGTTCGACTGCTCGGGGCTGACCTCGCAGGCCTGGGCGAAGGCCGGGACGACGATCCCGCGGACCAGCCAGGAGCAGTGGGCGCGTCTGAAGCGCATCCCGATGAGCGCGCTGCGGCCCGGGGACCTGGTGGTGTACTTCCCTCAGGCCACGCACGTGGCGATGTACCTCGGCGACGGGATGGTGGTCCAGGCACCGCGGCCGGGCGCGAAGGTCAAGGTCTCGCCGATCGCGGCCAACCCGATCCTGGGGGCCGTCCGGCCCGACCCCGGCGGGGAGCCCCTGCGGCGGTACGCGCCGCCGAAGCTCCCCAAGGGCGCCATGGACGGGTCGGACGAGGGCTACGCCTCGGCCGCGCCGCCGACCTCGGCGAGGTAGGCGGCCGTCTTCTCCGGCTCGTAGAAGAAGTTCTCGAAGTCCGCCGGGTCGTTGAAGCCGTTGGCGAAACGGTCGGCGACGGGCTGGAGCTGTCCGGCGGCGCCGATGAGGTTCAGGATGTGCTCCGGTGGCGGGGCCAGCATGGCGTTCGTCCACTTGGTGACGTACTGGGCGGTGTCCCAGTAGCGGTCGAAGGTCTGCCGCATCCACGCCTCGTCGAACTCCTTCTCACCGTGTTCGAGGATCGAGGCGAGGTAGGAGGCGGCGCACTTGGACGCCGAGTTGGAACCCTGGCCGGTGATCGGGTCGTTGGCGACGACCACGTCGGCGACGCCGAGCACCAGACCGCCGCCGGGCAGGCGGCCGACGGGGTTGCGCACGGTGGGGGCGTAGCGGCCGGAGAGGGTGCCGTTCGCGTCGGTGAGTTCCACCTTGGTGGCCCGCGCGTACTCCCAGGGAACGAACTTCTCCATGAGTTCCAGGGTCAGGGAGAGGTGCTCCGCCGGGTCCTTGACGCCGTTGAAGACGTCCAGCGGGCCGCCGGGTATGCCCTCCCAGAACAGGATGTCGGCGCGGCCGGAGTTGGTGAAGGTCGGCATGACGAACAGCTCGCCGACACCGGGCACCAGGTTGCAGCGGACCGCGTCGAACTCCGGGTGCTCCGGGCGCGGGCCCAGGCCGTGCACGTAGGCGACGGCGAGGGCGCGCTGCGGCTCGCTGTACGGGGACCTCTCCGGGTCGCGGCCGAACATGGACACCAGCTCGCCCTTGCCCGCGGAGACGAGGACCAGGTCGTACGTACGGGAGAAGTAGTCGAGGTCGCCGACCGCCGCCCCGTGGATGACCAGCTGCCCGCCGCGCTGGGCGAAGGTCTCCATCCAGCCGGCCATCTTCACCCGCTGGTCGACCGACTGCGCATACCCGTCGAGGGTGCCCACCCAGTCGATCGCCCGCTGTGTCGGGCCCGGATCGTGCGAGCCGGGGGCCGCGACCGAGACGCCGAGTCCTTCGATCTTCGGGGCCTGGGACTCCCAGAAGTTCAGCTGGAGATCGCGCTCGTGCTGGAGGGCCGTGTGGAACATGCACTGCGTCGACATGACCCGGCCGGTGCGGATCTCGTCCGCCGTCCGGTTGGACATCAGGGTGACCTCGTACCCGTGGGACTGCAGGCCGAGGGCGAGCTGGAGTCCGGACTGGCCGGCTCCGACGACGAGTATCTTCCGCATGCGGGGGTGTCTCCTCCGACTACTGGGCTGCTCAGGACTACGCGGGACAACTCGGGGAGTGCTCGGGGATTACTCGGGGGTTTCCTCGAGCGCGTGGGCCACCAGGGCCAGAAGGGTCTCGATCACCGAGATCCGGCGCCGCGCGTCCATGATCATGACAGGTATGTGGGGCGGGATCGTCAGCGCCTCCCGCACGTCCTCCGGCTCGAACAGCTCCGTGCCGTCGAAGTGGTTGACCGCGACGACGTACGGCAGTCCGCAGCTCTCGAAGTAGTCGAGCGCCGGGAAGCAGTCCTTCAGCCGACGGGTGTCGGCCAGCACGACCGCACCGATCGCGCCACGCACCAGGTCGTCCCACATGAACCAGAACCGCTGCTGGCCCGGCGTGCCGAACAGGTAGAGCACCAGGTCGTCGTCGAGCGTGATGCGGCCGAAGTCCATGGCCACGGTGGTGGTCAGCTTGCCGGGCGTGGCGGTGAGGTCGTCGGTCTCCTCACTGGCCTCGGTCATCAGCGCCTCCGTCTGGAGCGGCGTGATCTCCGAGACCGAGGTGACCAGCGTGGTCTTGCCCACGCCGAAACCGCCCGCTACGACGATCTTCGTGGCGATGGGGGCACGGGTGCGGTCCGTCTGCCAGGTCTTGAGGTTGTCGTCGGGCTCGACGAGGGGGGAGACGCCACGGGCGGCGTCAGAGACGACGGAGTCCACTCAGCACCCTTTCCAGCAGAGCGCGGTCCGGCCGGCCCGTGCCGTGACCGGTTCCGGTTCCGTACACACGGATCTTTCCCTGGTCCGCGAGATCGCTCAACAGGACGCGGACCACGCCGAGCGGCATCTTCAGCAGCGCGGCGATCTCGGCCACCGTGCGCATCCGGCGGCACAGTTCGACGATGGCCCGCATCTCCGGCATCACCCGGGTGGTGAGGGAACCATTCGTCAGTTCCTTGCGTTCCTCGGGCGCTTCGAGGGCGGCGGTGCTGGCCACGAACGTCTCGACCAGCAGCACATGCCCGAAGCGGGTACGACCGCCGGTCAGCGAGTAGGGGCGCACCCGGGCGGGCTTGCGGTCCCCGCCGCGCACGGGAAGCTTCTTGGACGTACTGCTCATCGGGCACTCCCCGTAGGTTCGGACTCCAGGGATTTTCGGAGCTCGCTGCGGAGTTCGGGCGTCAGGACGTGACCGGCACGGCCGACGAACAGCGCCATGTGGTACGCCACGACGCTCATGTCGCAGTCCGCGGAGCCGTGCACGCCGAGCAGCGAACCGTCGCTGATCGACATCACGAACAGGCTGCCCTCGTCCATCGCGACCATCGTGTGCTTCACGCCGCCGAAGTCCAGCAGCCTGGCTGCGCCGATGGTGAGGCTGCCGATGCCGGAGACGACGGTGGCGAGGTCGGCGGAGGAGCCGCGCGGACCGGTGGGCCGGCCCTCGCGGGGCCGGCGCGCCGCCTCGTTCCGGCCGGGGTCAGAGGAGAGCAGCAGCAGACCGTCGGAGGAGACCACCGCGACCGACAGGATGCCGGGCACCTCCTCGACGAGGTTGGTCAGCAGCCAGTGCAGATTGCGGGCTTCACTGCTCAGTCCGAAGGTACTGGGAGCGGTCAACTGCTTGCCTCCTCGACGGTGCCCCCCGTGGCTTCTTCGGCATGTGCGTGTGCGCTGGGCGTCCGGGACGTTGCGTCCGGCGTCGTCGTCTCGGCCGTGCCTTCGGCGATTTCCGCCTCGACGTCCCGGCGACCGGCCTCCGCTCCCCGGCGGAAGCCGCCCAGCCGGCGGCGCAGTGCCTCGGCGTCGACGGATCCGCTGCGCGGCCGGGGCGCCGAAACGGGCGCGGTGATCTTCGGGGTGCGCTTGGGCAACCCCTTGTCGGTGACGGGCTCGTCCCCCTCGTCGGGGGCGCGCTCGTGGGTGTCGGGGCCGATGGAATAGGGGTCGGCGGGGGGCGCGTCCGTGCGGTGCACGTCCGCGGGGTACGCGTCCGCGGGCCGGGGCTCGGTGGGGCGGGCCTCGGGGGCGTAGGGTCGCCGGGTTTCGCGTCGCGGGGTGTACTGCCGTGGCCGGTTCCGCGGGCGTGGGCTCCGGGATGAGGAGCTCCATCGTGGTCTCGGCGGGGGTGTCGGACGCGGGCGCGCTCTCGTGCGGCTCCGCGCTCTCCCGTACGGCCTCGTCGGCCTCCGCGCTCTCCCGTACGGCCTCGTCCGTCTCCACGGTCTCCCGTACGGCCTCGTCGGCCTCGGTGGACTCGTCGGTCGCCGCGGTCTCCTCGGGCTCGGCGGCCTGCTCCCGTACCGGCTCCTCCGGCTCCGCGTCCCGCGCCTGTACGGCCTTCTCCGCCAGCGCGACCAGCGGGTCGCCGCTGTCCGAGCGACCGTGCAGGACGTTGGAGTTGGCCTCCGCGTCGGCGCCCGGCAGGGAGAACGTGTGCGTACCGGCGGCCGTCGGTGTGACCGTCGGGACCGCGGACTGCGGGGCCTCGGCGAGCAGCCCCTGGGGCAGTACGACGACGGCCGCGACGCCGCCCTGCTTCTGCGCGCGCAGCTGCACCCGCACCCCGTGCCGCTGGGCGAGCCGGGCGACGACGTACAGACCGAGCCCGAGCCCGTCCTCGCCCTCCTGGTCGTACGTGGCCTCGGGGTCGAAGTCGGCGAGGCGGGCGTTGAGGCGGCTCATCCGCTCGTCGGTCATGCCGATGCCCTCGTCCTGGACGGAGAGCATGACCTCGCCGTTCTCCAGGAGCCAGCCGGAGACCTCGACGGGCAGGTCGGGCGGGGAGAACGCGGTGGCGTTCTCCATGAGTTCGGCCAGCAGGTGCGACAGGTCGTCCGCGGCGAACCCGGCGATGTGCGCGTGCGGCGGCAGCGCGGCGATCCGGACCCGCTCGTACCGCTCGATCTCGCTGACCGCGGCACGCACCACGTCGACCATCGGGACGGACCCGGCGTGCTGCTGGATGTGCTCGGCGCCGGCCAGGACGAGCAGGTTCTCGCTGTGCCGGCGCATGACGGTGGCGAAGTGGTCGAGCTTGAACAGGGTGGCGAGCCGGTCGGGGTCCTGCTCACGCTCCTCCAGGCCCTCGATGACGCCGAGCTGCCGCTCGACCAGGCCGAGGGTGCGCAGCGCGAGGTTGACGAAGGTGCCGCCGATGCTCTCGCGCAGCCGCTGCAGCCGGCCGGCGGCCTCGTCGAGTTCGGCGCGCAGCTCCTCGCGGGCGTCGGCCATCTTCTGCCGCTGGCCGATGAGGTGCTTGCGGTCGGACTCGAGGGTGGTGACACGCTCGTGCAGGGCCACGGCCTGGGCGTGCAGGGCGTTGACGGAGCGGACGACCTGGGCGAACTCGTCGTTGCGGCCGGTGAACTTCACGGGCTCTGCGGCGGCCGGGTCCTCGGCGCCGGCCAGCCGGGCCGAGCCGATCCGCAGGACGGCGAGCGGGCGGGTGAGGCTGCGGGCCAGGCCGGTGGCGACACCGACGGCGAGGAGTATCAGGGCGCCGAGGATCGCGATGCGGATCTCCAGCTCGGTGACATCGTCGTCGCGCAGCGCCTCGAGGTCCTTGATGCGACGCTCGTAGAGGGCGGACTCGACGCCGCGCATGGTGTCGACGCGGGCGGAGAGGGCGGCGTCCAGCTTGCCTGCGTCGGTGGCGAGTTCGCGGTCGGAGAGGGTGGGCTGGTCGGTGAGGGCGGCGAGGTACTGGTCGGCGGCGTTGACCTCGGGGCCGGTGACCGTGGAGTCGTACGAGGAGCGGGCGGCCTTGGTCGCGGTGTCGTGGAAGTCGGCGAGGGCGGCGTCGGAACGCAGCCGGGCCTGCAGGGCGGCGGCGGTGAGGGCGGCGCGCTGCTTGGTGTCGGCGTCGGAGGAGACGACGGTCTCCGTCGGCAGGCCGGTGACGGGGTCGATGACCGTCTGGGTGGTACGCGGCACGTTGAGGGCGGCGAGGAGCAGTCCGCGGGTGACGGCGGCCTGCTGGACGGCGGTGTCGAGCTCGGCGAGGGCGTGCGCTCCGGAGCCTGCGCGGGGCGGGAACTGTTCGGCCAGTTCCTCGGCGAGCCGATGGAGTTCGCCGATGGCGTCGGAGTAGGCCTCGTGCGCTTCGAGAGCGGTGCTCTTTCCGGTGAGCGCCGCTCTGCGCACGGCCGCGATGTCATCGAGGTCCGCCCGCAGCGAGGCGGGGGTGTCGGTGTTCGCGCGCAGCTCCTCGACCTGCCGGTCGACCCGGGCGCTGCGCTGCTCGGAGGGCGCCTTGGACTTGGGGCGGCCGGCCGCGACGTAGGAGGTGACCTCGTCGCGTTCGTCGGCAAGGGAGTGGGCCAGGACGAGGGCGTCCCGGGTCTGCCCGGCCAGCGTCACCAGGTCCTGGCTGTCGCTCAGCTGTCCGGAGGCGGCGACGACCGAGGGGGCGCCGGCCCCGGCGATGGCGGCGGCCACGACGGCCACGGCCACGATCAGCCGGTTGCGTACGTGGGTCGGGCGGCCCCTGCCGACAGGGGTGCGCTCCGCGCCCCCTTCGGAGGCCGTCTGCTTGCCTGTGCGCCGAGGCCTCTTCTTCTGCACCGGTGCTCGCATTCCTGACTCGTGTACCCATGGGCCCGGGCGACGCTCCGTCAACTGGTGTGCACACCCGGTGCGGTTCCGGTCCCCGACCCTCCCAGTGCCGGTGGTCAGTGGTCGCCCATCACCTGACCCGCCACCCGAAGGAGTGAACATCGGAGGGGAGTTGGCGGGCAAGTTCCTCCGGCGCGCGCGACGGCCCCGCGCGGCGGGCCGGTTGGACGCGGGCGGCGGGCTTTGGCAGTATTCGCCGCCACGTCTTCCCGGAGCCCGCCATTCCACCCCAAACCCGGCGCCTGACCTGCGACGGTACGGCGGTCCGGCGACCGATGGCACCCTTTCGCGGACCTTGTGAAGGGCTCGTGCAGACTGGCCGGATGCGCACAGAACTGGTTTCGGAGCCGGCCGATCCGGCCCGCCCCAACGAGGACTTCGCCGGTGTCGGACTTCCCGCCTGCGGACAGGGCGGTTCGCTCGTGGTGCTGGACGGAGTGACCCCGCCGAGGGGCGGGACAGGCTGTCTGCATTCCGTTCACTGGTACACCGCCCGACTCGGCGGGGCGCTGACCGAACTGACCGTTTCACTCCCGGATGTTCCCCTGTCCGACGCCCTGGCCCGCGCCATAACGCGTACGGCCGAGTCCCATGCCGAAACCTGTGAGCTTTCTCACCCGCGCACCCCGCAGGCGACCGTGGTCCTCGCCCGCTGGTCCCCGGCGACCGTCGAGTATCTGGTCCTCGCCGACTCGGCCCTTCTCGTCGAGTCCCCCGACGGCACGGTCACGCCGTACCTCGACGACCGCCTGTCCCGCCTCCCCCGCGCGAGCCTGGCCACCGACGCCCTGGTCGACGCCACCGTCCGCAACAAGGAGGGCGGCTTCTTCACGGCCGCCGCGGATCCCTCGGTGGCCGCACGGGCGGTGACCGGGGTCCTGCCGCGCAGCGAGGTCCGCGCCCTGGCGGCACTGACGGACGGGGCGACCCGGTGGACGGAGAAGTTCCGGGAGGGCGACTGGACGGACCTCTTCACCTTCGTACGCAAGAAGGGGGCGCAGGCGCTGATCGACCGCGTCCGCACCCTCGAGGCCGCCGACCGCGAGGAGCGGACGCATCTGGGCCGCAGCAAGACCCACGACGACGCGACGGCCGTCTACGCGGAGCTCTGACCGGCTACTTCTCCATCCCGGTGTTCAACTGGTGCAACAGCCGGGCGAGTTCGGCCACCTCGCGGCGGTCCCAGTGGGCGAGCTTGCGGACGTACCGCGCCCGGCGGGCTTCCCGGACCCGCTGCACCCGCGTCCGCCCCTCGTCGGTGAGGTGCACCAGCCAGGCGCGGCCGTCCGCCGGATCGGGTTCGCGGGCCACCAGCCCCAGCTCATCGAGGGCGCGGAGCTGGCGGGACATGGTGGCCTTGCCGACGCCGATGTAGGCCGCGAGCTCGGTGGCCCGCTGCGCGCCGCACTCGTCCAGCCGTACGAGGAGTCCGTACGCGGCCGACTCCAGGTCCGGATGGACCTCGCGGGCCATCTCGCCCTGGTTGGCGCGGGCCCGCCGCAGGAACACGGTCAGCTCGCGTTCCAGGGCCAGGAACTCCTGGTCCACACCAGTCGGCGACGCGCCGCTTCCGCCGCGATGTCCGTCGCCGTTTCCGTCCACGTGCACGTCAGTCCCCTGATCCGGTTTCCCGATCCTGAAAGTTCCTGCCAGCCACCGGCCGTTGCCGCAGCTCTCTCAGTATTTCGCAGGCGTAGACCAACGGCAGTGTCCGGAGCTCTTCCCTCCTCCGGTCAGGTCGACGACGCACTGCCGCTGCCCCGCCGGTGGAGGGCCGGCGGGGCAGCGAGTCGGTGCGGTTCGGTTCGCGGCGTGGTTCTGTCGGGATCAGCCGACGTCGCCGCCGTTACCAGCGGTAATCGTTCCTGTCCTTCCAGTCGTGATCGTGCCGGTCCTTCCAGTCGTGATCGTGCCGGTCCTTCCAGTCGCGATCGTGCCGGTCCTTCCAGTCGCGATCGTGCCGGTCCTTCCAGTCGCGATCGTGCCGGTCCTTCCAGTCGCGATCGTGCCGGTCCTTCCAATCGCGATCGTCGTCGTCGTTCCACCAGTAGTGGTCGTCGTCGTTCCACCAGTAGTGGTCGTGGTGCTTGTACCACTTGCAGTGTTTGTGCCACTGCCCGAACTTGTGGTGCTTGTGCCACTTGCAGTGCCAGTACTTGTGCCCGTGGTCGCCCTGCGTGGCGACCGTGCTCACGGTCGGCGATTCAGGCATCGAGGACGCCGAGGCCGCACTCGCCGGGAGGATGATCCCTCCGGCGGCCACCACACCCGAAGCCGCGACGGCCGCGACGCGGATTCCGCGCTTCTGGCGGATTTCCTGTCTGTTTCCCTTGGTGCGAGTCATGGGTTTCTCCTACTTCCGAGGAGCCTTCTCGTTCTCCGGCGTTTCCGGTGAAACCGCACTTCAAGTAGGCCGGAACTGCACAAAAGAGTCAGGTCACGAAAATTCGGGACTTGACACCACAAGGAGTAAAGGTGGTTAATACGCACTCATGGCGAAGGCCCGGGCCTCCCTCACGGGCCCCGGGCCTTGCCTATCCGGTCACGCCCGTCACGCCGCGACCGGAACCTCCGACTCCGCGCCGTTCGTGGCCGGCGACAGGGCCAGTTCGAGGACCTGGCGGACGTCGGTGACGGCGTGGACATCGAGCTTGTCCAGCACCTCGGCCGGGACGTCGTCCAGGTCGGGCTCGTTGCGCTTGGGGATGATCACGGTGGTGACACCCGCACGGTGCGCGGCGAGCAGCTTCTGCTTCACACCGCCGATCGGCAGGACGCGGCCGGTCAGCGAGACCTCGCCGGTCATCGCCACGTCCGTACGGACCAGGCGGCCGGACAGGAGTGACGCCAGTGCCGTCGTCATCGTGATGCCCGCGCTCGGGCCGTCCTTCGGTACCGCACCCGCCGGGAAGTGGATGTGCACGCCCCGGTCCTTCAGGTCGGCGACCGGGAGTTCCAGCTCGGCACCGTGGCTGCGCAGGAAGCTCAGCGCGATCTGCGCCGACTCCTTCATCACGTCACCCAGCTGTCCGGTCAGCGTCAGGCCCGCCGCGCCCGTCTCCGGGTCGGACAGCGACGCCTCGACGTACAGCACGTCACCGCCCGCCCCCGTGACCGCGAGGCCTGTCGCCACGCCCGGTACCGCCGTGCGCCGTTCGGCCGGGTCCTGGGCCGACTCGGGTACGTGGTGCGGTCGTCCGATCAGACCCCGCAGGTCACCGTCCCCGATCGTGAACGGCAGCTCCCGCTCGCCCAGTTCGTGCTGTGCCGCGACCTTGCGCAGCAGCCGTGCGATGGACCGCTCGAGGTTGCGGACGCCCGCCTCGCGCGTGTACTCGCCGGCGAGCTTGCGCAGCGCGCCCTCGTCGATGACGACCTCGTCCTTGTCCAGGCCGGCCCGCTCCAGCTGGCGCGGGAGCAGGTGGTCACGGGCGATGACGATCTTCTCGTCCTCGGTGTAGCCGTCGAGCCGGACCAGCTCCATACGGTCGAGCAGGGCCTCCGGGATGGCCTCCAGGACGTTGGCGGTGGCGAGGAAGACGACGTCGGACAGGTCGAGTTCGACTTCCAGGTAGTGGTCGCGGAAGGTGTGGTTCTGCGCAGGGTCGAGGACCTCCAGCAGGGCCGCGGCCGGGTCGCCGCGGAAGTCCGACCCCACCTTGTCGATCTCGTCCAGGAGCACGACCGGGTTCATCGACCCGGCCTCCTTGATGGCGCGGACGATACGGCCGGGCAGCGCACCGACGTACGTACGCCGGTGACCACGGATCTCGGCCTCGTCGCGGACACCGCCGAGGGCGACGCGGACGAACTTGCGGCCCATGGCGTGGGCGACGGACTCGCCGAGACTCGTCTTGCCGACGCCTGGCGGCCCGACGAGGGCGAGCACGGCACCGCCACGCCGCCCGCCGACGACTCCGAGCCCGCGGTCCGTACGCCTCTTCCGCACGGCCAGGTACTCGGTGATCCGCTCCTTCACGTCCTCCAGGCCCGCGTGCTCGGCGTCCAGGACCGTCTTGGCGCCCTGGATGTCGTACGCGTCCTCGGTCCGCTCGTTCCACGGCAGTTCGAGCACCGTGTCGAGCCAGGTCCGGATCCACGAGCCCTCCGGCGACTGGTCGCTGGACCGCTCCAGCTTGTCGACCTCCTTGAGGGCGGCCTCGCGGACCGTCTCGGGCAGGTCGGCGGCCTCTACGCGGGCGCGGTAGTCGTCGGACTCCTCGCCGTCCTTCTCGCCGTTCAGCTCGCGCAGTTCCTTGCGTACGGCTTCCAGCTGCCGTCGCAGCAGGAACTCGCGCTGCTGCTTGTCGACGCCCTCCTGGACGTCCTTGGCGATGGTTTCGGCGACGTCCTGCTCGGCGAGGTGGTCGCGCAGCTGCTGGGTGGCGAGCTTGAGGCGCGCGACCGGGTCGGCGGTCTCGAGCAGCTCCACCTTCTGCTCGGTGGTGAGGAAGGGCGAGTACCCGGAGTTGTCGGCAAGCGCGGACACGTCGTCGATGGCCTGCACACGGTCGACGACCTGCCAGGCGCCGCGCTTGCGCAGCCAGGCGGTGGCAAGGGCCTTGTACTCCTTCACCAGTTCGGCCACCGCGCCCGGCAGCGGCTCGGGCACGCTGTCGTCGACCCGCGTCCCCTCGACCCACAGCGCCGCACCCGGCCCGGTGGTCCCGGCACCGATCTTCACGCGGCCGCGACCGCGGATCAGGGCGCCCGGGTCACCGTCGGCGAGCCGCCCGACCTGCTCGACGGTGCCGAGCACACCGGTGCTCGCGTACGTCCCGTCGATCCGGGGCACCAGCAGGACCTTCGGCTTTCCGGGCTCGGACCGGGCGGCGGCCTGTGCGGCCTCCACCGCGGCACGTACGTCGGTGTCGTTCAGATCCAGCGGAACCACCATTCCGGGCAGCACGACCTCGTCGTCGAGCGGCAGCACGGGCAGGGTGAGCGGTGTGGACATCGAAGCCATGATCTCCCCTTAGGCAGTCAAGTTGAGCTATGCCGACTCAATGCACGGGAGCCGTCGAATGTTCCCCCGGATCCGTTCGCTCTGAGCGATCATTCCCGGGCCGCTGCTGCGCCTCTGTGTCAACGCCGCCGGGAGTCGAGTCACTCCCGTCCCTTATTCCGTCTACATGTCGTCAGAGAAGTGCCAGGATGAACGGATGGCCACCACCTACGACATCCCCGAAGTCCTGGACCGTCGTGAGGGCCCGTCGGGCGAGGTCGTGCTGCGCCGGCACGGGACCCTGCTGCAGATCATCGTCAACGGCTGTTTCCTGATGGACACCTCCGACGGACGATCGGAGCGGCGGCTGGTCGACGCGGCGCTGAACGCCCTGGACAGGAGGGCGGCGCCCGCGGTGCTGATCGGCGGACTCGGGGTCGGATTCTCGCTCGCACACGCCGCCGCGAACCCCCGCTGGGGCCGGATCACGGTGGTCGAGCGCGAGCGTGCCGTCATCGACTGGCACCGCGACGGACCGCTCGCCGAGCTGTCTCGCGAGGCCCTCGCCGACAGCCGTACGGAGATCGTCGAAGCGGATCTGATCGACTTCGTCAATGAGACTTCCGCCACGTTCGACGCGCTGTGCCTGGACATCGACAACGGGCCCGGGTGGACCGTCACGGAGGGGAACGACGGGCTGTACTCGGCGGCCGGACTGGCAAGCTGCGCAAGGGTGTTGAGACCCGGCGGTGTGCTCGCCGTGTGGTCGGCGCAGCCCTCCCCGGAATTTGAAGGATCCTTGCGGAATGCCGGTTTCCGGTGTGTGCGTACCGAAGAGATCCCCGTTGCCCGGGGCGTTCCGGACGCCGTGCATCTCGGCGTACGACCTGGATAGCCGAGCTGCGGTGACTCCCCGTACGCTGCATCCCTGACGCCGATCATTCAAGCGTCAATCGCAGTCATGGGATCACCCCACGGATTCCGGAAAGCACACTTCAGGGGCGGGCGATGGAGCAGACACACACCTCCCACAACGGCACGGCGGCGACCACCCCGGGCGCACAGCGCCGGGTGCTGGTGGTCGAGGACGACGCGACGATCGTCGACGCCATCGCGGCCCGCCTGCGCGCCGAGGGATTTCTCGTACAGACGGCCAGTGACGGCCCGGCCGCCGTCGACACGGCCGAGGCCTGGCAGCCCGACCTGCTGATTCTCGACATCATGCTGCCGGGCTTCGACGGCCTGGAGGTCTGCCGGCGGGTGCAGGCCCAGCGGCCGGTGCCGGTACTGATGCTCACCGCGCGCGACGACGAGACCGACATGCTGGTGGGCCTCGGCGTCGGCGCCGACGACTACATGACCAAGCCGTTCTCGATCCGGGAGCTGGCCGCGCGCGTGCATGTGCTGCTGCGCCGGGTCGAGCGGGCCGCGGTCGCGGCCGCCACTCCGCGCACCGGCATCCTGCGCCTGGGCGAGCTGGAGATCGACCACGCACAGCGCCGGGTCCGGGTGCGCAGCGAGGACGTGCATCTGACGCCCACCGAGTTCGACCTGCTGGTCTGCCTGGCGAACACGCCGCGCGCGGTGCTCTCGCGTGAGCAGCTGCTGGCCGAGGTGTGGGACTGGGCGGACGCCTCCGGCACCCGTACCGTCGACAGCCACATCAAGGCGCTGCGGCGGAAGATCGGCGCCGAGCGGATCCGCACGGTGCACGGCGTGGGCTACGCCCTGGAGACACCGACGCCATGAGCGAGGGGCGGCCGGCCGCACGGAGGAGCCCCGGGGAGCCCTGGGGCGGCGTACGCCCGTTCTCGATCAAGACCAAGCTGGGTGCGCTGGTCGTCATCTCGGTGCTGATCACCACCGGGCTGCTGATGATCGCGGTGCGCACCGAGACCGAGCTGCGCTTCATCACGGTCTTCTCGATGATCGCCACCCTGTTGATCACGCAGTTCGTGGCACATTCGCTCACCGCACCGCTGGACGAGATGAACGCGGTGGCCCGCTCCATCTCGCACGGCGACTACACCCGGCGGGTCCGTGAGAACCGGTGGGACGAGCTGGGCGACCTGGCCGTCACGATCAACCGCATGGCCGACGACCTGGAGGCTCAGGACAACCAGCGCAAGGAGCTGGTCGCCAACGTCTCGCACGAGCTGCGCACACCGATCGCCGGGTTGCGCGCGGTCCTGGAGAACATCGTGGACGGCGTCACGGAGGCCGACCCGGAGACCATGCGGACGGCCCTGAAGCAGACGGAGCGGCTGGGACGTCTCGTGGAGACGCTCCTCGACCTGTCGCGTCTGGACAACGGCGTCGTACCGCTGAAGACGCGGCGGTTCGAGGTGTGGCCGTATCTGTCCGGGGTGCTGAAGGAGGCCAACATGGTCGCCTCCGCGCGGGCGGGCATCGCCTCCGGCTCCGGCAGTCACACGCGTACGGACGTCCATCTGCACCTCGACGTGTCCCCGCCGGAGCTGACCGCGCACGCCGACCCGGAGCGGATCCACCAGGTCGTCGCCAACCTGATCGACAACGCGGTCAAGCACAGCCCGCCGCACGGCCGGGTCACGGTGAAGGCGCGGCGCGGGGCGCTGCCCCAGTCGCTGGAGCTCGAGGTCCTGGACGAGGGTCCGGGCATTCCGCGGTCGGAGTGGCACCGGGTCTTCGAGCGGTTCAACCGGGGTGCCGTCAACCGGCCGCACGGTCCGGGCAGCGACGGCGGCACGGGCCTCGGCCTGGCGATCGCCCGCTGGGCGGTGGATCTGCACGGCGGCAAGATCGGTGTGGCCGAATCCGAGCGGGGCTGCCGGATCCTTATCACCCTTCCGGGACTGCCGTCCGTGCCAAGTTGACGTAAAGTTCGAAGCGGAGCCACAAGATCCACAGGCGTCCGCACTGCAGGACACGTGTGATCAGGCGAAGGCCCGCGTCTCGTATGCGCCGGGCCCGGGTCAGTGCATCCCTTTCACACCGGAACCACGCTTGTTTCCCGCCATTTCCATCCCCGAAACACGTGCTCAGATGTGACTTACGCGACGATGAACGGGCCCGGCCTGACCTTCTCGGTCATGGAGGCGTAGCCTTGATTCCCGCTGTCCATCACCTTGTGAAGCGGAAGAGGGCGGTTGCCGCCGTGTCGCCACAGTCCCCCAGTAACGCATCGAGCATCTCGACCGACGCCGATCAAGCGGGCAAGAACCCCGCTGCCGCGTTCGGTCCCAACGAGTGGCTCGTCGACGAGATCTATCAGCAGTACCTCCAGGACCCGAATTCGGTAGACCGTGCCTGGTGGGACTTCTTCGCCGACTACAAGCCGGGGGCCCCGTCCGCCCCGGCTCCGGCGGGTACCGCGGCTGCGGAGACCACCACCACGGCTCAGACGCCGGCCCCGGCCCAGGCAGCTCCCGCGGCCCCGGCCCAGGCAGCTCCGGCCGCTCCCGCCGCCCCGAAGCCGCCGCCGCGCCCGCCCCGGCTCCGGCGAAGGCCCCGGCCCCGGCCCCGGCCCCGGCCGCCAAGCCGAAGGCAAAGGCCGAGCCCGCCGCCGCGCCGACGGCGCCGGAGGGCCCCGAGCTGATCACTCTGCGCGGCCCGGCCGCGGCCGTCGCGAAGAACATGAACGCCTCCCTGGAGCTGCCCACGGCCACGTCCGTGCGCGCGGTCCCGGTGAAGCTGCTCTTCGACAACCGCATCGTCATCAACAACCACCTCAAGCGGGCCCGGGGCGGGAAGATCTCCTTCACGCACCTGATCGGCTACGCGATGGTGCAGGCCATCAAGGCCATGCCGTCGATGAACTGGTCGTTCGGCGAGAAGGACGGCAAGCCGACCCTCGTCAAGCCGCCGCACATCAACCTCGGCCTCGCCATCGACCTGGTCAAGCCCAACGGCGACCGCCAGCTGGTCGTCGCGGCGATCAAGAAGGCCGAGACGCTGAACTTCTTCGAGTTCTGGCAGGCCTACGAGGACATCGTCCGCCGCGCCCGCGACAACAAGCTGACGATGGACGACTTCACCGGCGTCACGGTCTCCCTGACCAACCCGGGCGGCCTCGGCACCGTGCACTCGGTCCCGCGTCTGATGCCCGGCCAGTCGGTCATCATGGGCGTCGGCTCGATGGACTACCCGGCGGAGTTCCAGGGCACGTCCCAGGACACGCTCAACAAGCTGGGCATCTCCAAGGTCATGACGCTCACGTCGACGTATGACCACCGGGTGATCCAGGGCGCCGCCTCCGGCGAGTTCCTCCGCCAGGTCGCGAACCTGCTCCTCGGCGAGAACGGCTTCTACGACGACATCTTCGAGGCCCTGCGCATCCCCTACGAGCCGGTCCGCTGGCTCAAGGACATCGACGCCAGCCACGACGACGACGTCACCAAGGCCGCCCGCGTCTTCGAGCTGATCCACTCCTACCGGGTCCGCGGCCACGTCATGGCCGACACCGACCCGCTGGAGTACCGCCAGCGCAAGCACCCCGACCTGGACATCACCGAGCACGGCCTCACCCTGTGGGACCTGGAGCGCGAGTTCGCCGTCGGCGGCTTCTCCGGCAAGTCCCTGATGAAGCTGCGCGACATCCTCGGCGTCCT
>NZ_QZWF01000008.1 GCF_004187715.1 Streptomyces sp. F001
GGCCACCACCCCTCAACGACGGCGCTACGCGCCGACCCATTCTTCGGTCCCGTCCGAGAACTTCTGGTGCTTCCAGATCGGCACCTCGTGCTTGAGGTCGTCGATGAGCTTGCGGCAGGCCTCGAAGGCCTCCCCGCGGTGCGGACACGACACGCCGACGACGACGGCGAGGTCCCCGACCTTCAGATCCCCCACACGGTGCACGGCCGCCAGCGCCCGCACCGGGAACTCGGCGACGACCTTCTCGGCGATCCGCCGCATCTCGGCCTCGGCCGTCGGGTGGCAGGAGTATCCGAGCTCGTCCACGTCGGCTCCCCCGTCGTGGTTCCGCACGGTCCCCACGAACAGCGCGGTCCCGCCGGCGGCGTCGTCCCCGACGGCTCGGAAGACCTCGTCGAGGGAGAGCGGTGTCTCACGGATACCGATCAGCTTGATGGGATCCTGCGCGCCCTGCTCACCGGAATGATCGTTCATGGCAGCCATGGCTCCATCGTGCCTCACGCGTCGGACACCGGGAAACGGGGATTGCACCCGGCACGCGCGTGTGCTGATCGGAGTCTCCTACGGTCGGCTCACGTAGCTGCGGGCAGTCGTGCCGCTGGGGCGATGGGATCCCCCGCTCATGGGGGTCCCCCCGCTCGAGCGAAGCCGAGAGTGGGGGAGGGTGGGCGCAGCGGCACCCCGCAGCACCGGGCTGCGCAATCCCCCGCCCCCAGCACCGACGCCGGGCACCGGGCACCGGGCACCGCCCGGACGCCGGGAATGCACCCCGGTTCCGCGAGGTTGGCCACCCCGGGGACCGAAAACGCACGGGCGTACCCTGGTGTACGCCGAAGAATCGAAGCTACAGGGAGCCGACGTGTCCGCAGTCGCACCCGACGGACGCAAGATGCTGCGCCTGGAGGTCCGCAACAGCCAGACCCCCATCGAGCGCAAGCCCGAGTGGATCAAGACCCGGGCGAAAATGGGTCCCGAGTACACGAAGATGCAGAACCTCGTGAAGAGCGAGGGCCTGCACACGGTCTGCCAGGAAGCCGGCTGCCCCAACATCTACGAGTGCTGGGAGGACCGCGAGGCCACGTTCCTCATCGGCGGCGACCAGTGCACCCGGCGCTGCGACTTCTGCCAGATCGACACCGGCAAGCCCGAGGCGCTCGACCGCGACGAGCCCCGCCGCGTCGGCGAGTCCGTGGTCACCATGGACCTGAACTACGCCACCATCACCGGCGTCGCCCGCGACGACCTGGCGGACGGCGGCGCCTGGCTGTACGCCGAGACCGTGCGCCAGATCCACCAGCAGACCGCGCACCGCGAGGCCGGCCGGACCAAGGTCGAGCTGCTCGCCCCCGACTTCAACGCGGTCCCGGAGCAGCTCGAGGAGGTCTTCTCCTCGCGCCCCGAGGTCTTCGCGCACAACGTCGAGACGGTGCCCCGGATCTTCAAGCGGATCCGCCCCGGCTTCCGCTACGACCGCTCCCTGAAGGTCATCACCGCGGCCCGTGACTACGGCCTGGTCACCAAGTCCAACCTGATCCTCGGCATGGGCGAGACCCGCGAGGAGGTCAGCGACGCGCTGCAGCAGCTGCACGACGCCGGCTGCGAGCTGGTCACCATCACGCAGTACCTGCGCCCGTCCGTGCGCCATCACCCCGTGGAGCGCTGGGTCAAGCCGCAGGAGTTCGTGGAGCTGAAGGAGGAGGCCGAGCAGATCGGCTTCTCCGGTGTCATGTCCGGCCCGCTGGTCCGCTCCTCTTACCGCGCCGGTCGCCTCTACCAGATGGCGATCGAGAAGCGTGGTACGTACGTCGCCACCCAGGCCGTCTGACCCACCGTCACACGGGCGCTCCCCGCGGCTGTTACGACAATCGTGTGAATTCGCGCACAAGCGGCTACCCGTGAGTAGTGACCGATTCGACGCGGTCCTGACCGTCCTCGCAGATAGGGGCATACGTCAGGGCCGCGTCAGCGTTTCGACCCCCCGCATCAAGGCTTCATTGGTGTTTGACCGGTCGGTCACGCCCTGGTAACACCAATCAGTGACCCTGGACTCACGCCACGTAAACCCGGCCCCGAAGCCGTACCGAGGGGGGACCTCCACCATGCAGGCCGCGCCCGTTCGCGCCACAGCGATCCCGTCCTTCACCACCGCCCTGCGCGCCGTCGAGTCGCTGCTGATGAGCAGCGGCCAGCGCACCGCCCGCCGCAACGCCTGGACCTCCGTTCTGGAGGACCGTCGCCGGGCCAAGGACCGGGTCGAGACGCAGCGGGTGGTGGAGCAGGTCCTCGCCGGCCGTTCCTGAAGCCGCACTGCCGTCGAAGGCACTCCGGGAGCCACGTAGACTCATGGCATGGCGAGGAAGGAAACCGCAGCGGACGCTGCGAACCCCGGGCGACTGAAGCAGATCGCTCTGACCTACAAAATGACCCGCAGGGCCGACAAGACGATCGGTCTTGTACTCGCAGCAGTAGGAATCGTCACCTTCGGTGTCTTCCTCGCGATCGGTTTCCTGATCGGTCACCCCATCTATCTCGGCATCCTGGGCCTCCTGCTCGCCTTCCTCGCGACGGCGATCGTCTTCGGACGCCGGGCCGAGCGGGCCGCCTTCGGGCAGATGGAGGGCCAGCCGGGCGCCGCCGCGGCCGTGCTGGACAACATCGGCAGGGGGTGGACGACGACCCCCGCGGTGGCGATGAACCGCAGCCAGGACGTGGTGCACCGGGCCGTCGGCAAGGCCGGCATCGTGCTGGTCGCCGAGGGCAACCCGAACCGGGTGAAGAGTCTGCTGGCCGCCGAGAAGAAGAAGATGAACCGGGTCGTCGCGGACGTGCCGGTGCACGACCTGATCGTCGGCACGGGCGAGGACACGGTCGAGCTGAAGAAGCTGCGCACGACCATGATGAAGCTGCCGCGCGCGCTGACCGGGCCGCAGGTCACCGCGACCAACGACCGGCTGCGGGCGATGGGCGACCTGATGAGCAACATGCCGCTGCCGAAGGGTCCGATGCCCAAGGGCATGCGGATGCCGAAGGGCGGCGGGCCGAAGGCCCGGTAAGGCCGTCGGCTCACATCACTCATGGGCCGGGCCCCGGAACCTTCGCGGTTCCGGGGCCCGGTCCATGAGTATGTGGGGTCTGAATATCCGGGAGGTCAGATCCTGACCTCGACCGTGCGCGCCAGCCGGTCGTGCAGGCCGCGGCCGTCGCGGTCCCAGATCAGCGCGGGGAGGACCACGCACAGCAGGACCGTGCGCAGCAGGGCGCGGCCGGGGTGGACGGTGCCCGTGTCGAGGGCGACCACGCGCAGGCCGAAGATGCGCTTGCCGAGAGTGACGCCGATCGTACCGACGGTCAGGGCGCTCATGACGAAGAAGATCAGCAGGGTCCAGTTGCCGGTCGTCTGGCCGCGGTAGCCGTCCGTGATCAGGCTGTATGCGATCATGAAGCACAGACCCCAGTCCACGGCCAGCGCGCCGAGCCGCCGGCCCGGGCGGGCGATCGAGCCCGGCCCTTCCTCCGGCAGTCCGAGCTGCTCGCCCCGGTAACCGAAGTCGGCACCCGCGTCCTCCAAGGCCGCGCGCGGGCCGGAGAGCCATGATCCGATTGCTTGCCTCTTGTCCACCCGACCACGGTACTGCGCCCGGATTTGACCGGGGTACGGCGGGGTCGTTCCGCGCTACCGTGGAACGGAGCCGGTTAACTTCTGCGAAACAAATGGGTCACGCCCGAGAAATGACGCGTCCCTAGGGTCGAGGTCAGCGTGTGCCACCGCACTGGCCGCACGAACGAACTACCACCCCGGCGGGACGGTCGGGAGTAGGAGGAGCTGGATGTTCCAGAACGCCGACGAGGCCAAGAAGTTCATCGCGGACGAGGACGTCAAGTTCATCGACGTCCGTTTCTGCGACCTGCCGGGCGTCATGCAGCACTTCACGGTGCCCGTCGAGGCGTTCGACCCGGACGACGAGCTCGCCTTCGACGGATCCTCGATCCGCGGCTTCCAGGCCATTCACGAGTCCGACATGGCGCTGCGCGCCGACCTGTCGACCGCCCGCGTCGACCCGTTCCGCCGCGACAAGACGCTCAACATCAACTTCTTCATCCACGACCCGATCACCGGCGAGCAGTACAGCCGTGACCCGCGGAACGTGGCGAAGAAGGCCGAGGCGTACCTGGCCTCCACCGGGATCGCCGACACCGCGTACTTCGGCCCGGAGGCCGAGTTCTACGTTTTCGACAGCGTCCGCTTCAAGACGTCCGAGAACGAGTCCTTCTACCACATCGACTCCGAGGCGGGCGCCTGGAACACCGGTGCGCTGGAGGACAACCGCGGCTACAAGGTCCGCTACAAGGGCGGTTACTTCCCGGTCCCGCCGGTCGACCACTTCGCCGACCTGCGCGCCGAGATCTCCCTGGAGCTGAACCGCGCCGGCCTGCAGGTCGAGCGCCAGCACCACGAGGTGGGCACCGCCGGCCAGGCCGAGATCAACTACAAGTTCAACACGCTGCTCGCCGCCGCCGACGACCTCCAGCTCTTCAAGTACATCGTGAAGAACGTCGCCTGGCGCAACGGCAAGACCGCGACCTTCATGCCGAAGCCGATCTTCGGCGACAACGGCTCGGGCATGCACGTCCACCAGTCGCTGTGGAGCAACGGCGACCCGCTGTTCTACGACGAGCAGGGCTACGCCGGCCTGTCGGACACCGCTCGCTACTACATCGGCGGCATCCTCAGGCACGCTCCGTCGCTGCTCGCCTTCACCAACCCGACGGTGAACTCCTACCACCGTCTGGTGCCGGGCTTCGAGGCGCCGGTGAACCTGGTGTACTCGCAGCGCAACCGCTCCGCCGCGATGCGTATCCCGATCACCGGCTCCAACCCGAAGGCCAAGCGCGTCGAGTTCCGTGCGCCCGACTCCTCCGGCAACCCGTACCTGGCGTTCTCCGCGCTGCTCCTCGCGGGCCTGGACGGCATCAAGAACAAGATCGAGCCGGCCGAGCCGATCGACAAGGACCTGTACGAGCTGGCTCCCGAGGAGCACGCGGGCGTTCCGCAGGTCCCGACCTCGCTCCCGGCCGTCCTCGATTCCCTCGAGGCCGACCACGAGTTCCTTCTCCAGGGCGACGTCTTCACCGCCGACCTGATCGAGACGTGGATCGACTTCAAGCGCACGAACGAGATCGCTCCGCTGCAGCTGCGTCCGCACCCGCACGAGTTCGAGCTCTACTTCGACGTCTGAGAAAGCCGGCGCTTTCGACGTCCGAGATGCGGTGAGGGCCGCCACCTGAAGCACTTCAGGTGGCGGCCCTCGCCGTGTGCCTCCGGTCCGGCGGAATCGCTAGCCCACCACGATCACCACGGGGCCGCGGTCGAAGCGGTCGAAGCGGTCGAAGTGGTCGTAGCCGTTGAAGTACCCGAACCGGTCGCCGAACCGGTTCCCGAAGCGGTCGCCGAAGCCGTTGCAGTCGCCCCACCAGTCACAGTGGCCCCAGTTCGTGGGAGTGCCGGCTGTGGTGGCCGGGGTGGCCGCCGAGGCCGTACCTGCTGTGCCGATCGCGGCGCCACCAGCCATCAGTACGCCGATGGCGGACAGCGCGAGGAGACGCCTAGCACGTGGTGCGTTCATGGAGATACCTTCCTTCCATCCCATCGTGCGGTGATTGCACGAGCCGGACGGATGGCCGCGGCCGCAGCGGTAGAAGTACGGCGCGGTCGTCGGTGTTGCCGCCTGAGTGCGAGGAGTACGTTTTCAGCCGCCGGCGTCTCCACGGGAATCCCGCCGACGGAAGGCAATCCCAGGTGCGGCCTTCTCCTAAAGGCTAGTCTTCCCTCGATCACTCAGCATCTTGAATGACAAGAGGCATGGAGCGAAGGGGTATGGAGCGGGGGATGTCGGAAAAGGATCACTGGGAGCACGAGTTCGACCACAAGTGGGCGAACGACGCCGAGCACAAGGAGCCCTCCGCCCGGGCCCGGATGCTCGCCGCCCGCTGGAAGCACAATCCGCCGGAGCCGGTGCCCTTCCGGGGCGACCCCGATCCGGTGCGGCCCCGCCGGTCGGGATGGATATCGACGGCCGTGGTCCTGGGGTGCGTCGTCGCGGTGATCGTTCTGCTGGGGTACATCAACTTCCGCGCGCCGTACTAGGGCCTGTCCGGAAGCCTTTGCCGGCCCCAGGGCTGATCACGACCGCTTCATGGGGCGACGCGGGTGCACACTGGGCAGTGGGACGAGTGCCTGAACGCAGGGTGGTGTTCCATGCACAGCCGCTTCCGGAGCGACCCGCGGTTGACCGTGCGGATGACGGTCACGCTGTTTCTGCTCGGCTTGTTGTACGTGGCGTTCGTCGCCGCGTTGATCGCACTGCTGAAGTCCTGGGTGCTGGTCGTGGTGGTCGCGGCGGCGCTGCTGGGTGCGCAGTACTGGTTCTCCGACCGGATCGCGCTGTACGCGATGCGCGGCCGGATCGTGGAGCGGGACGAGTATCCCGAACTGCACGGCGTGGTCGACCGGCTGTGTGCGGTCGCCGACATGCCCAAGCCGGTGGTCGCCGTGTCCGACATGGATATGCCGAACGCGTTCGCGACCGGGCGCAACGCCGATCACGCCGTGGTCTGTGTGACCACCGGGCTGCTGCGCCGGCTGGAGCCGGCCGAGCTGGAGGGCGTGCTCGCGCACGAGCTCTCGCACGTGGCGCACAAGGACGTCGCGGTGATCACGGTCGCGTCTTTCCTGGGCGTGATCGCGGGGTTGATCGTGCGGTTCGCCTTCTATTCGCAGGTGTTCGGAGGGCGCCGGGACCAGAACACGGCGGTGGTCTTCATGACGGTGATGGCCGTCTCCGCGGCCGTGTACGCGATCAGCTTCCTGCTGATCCGGGCCCTGTCCCGGTACCGGGAACTGGCGGCGGACCGGGCGGCGGCGCTGCTGACCGGACGGCCCTCGGCGCTGGCGTCCGCGCTCACCAAGGTCTCCGGCGACATCGCCAGGATCCCGACGAAGGACCTGCGGACGGCGCAGGCCTTCAACGCCTTCTACTTCACGCCGGCCCTGGGCGCCGGGCCCAGCATCGGCCGGCTGTTCTCCACCCACCCGACCCTGGAGCAGCGGCTGGAGCAGCTGGGGCGGATCTCCGGGGAATTGGGTGAGGCGGCGGCGCCCGGGAAGGGCGGCTGAGGATGGGGCTGCTGGACATCCTGCTCGGTCGTACGAAGCCGGTAGCGCCCGATCTCGACCAGCTGTTCGCGCTGCCCTCGGCGGCGGTCACCCTGCAGGCCGCGGCCTCCTTCACGCCGACCGGGCACGGCGCGGTGTGTTTCGCCACGGTCGAGGGCAGCGCCTTCGAGCAGACGCACCGCGAGGTGCAGGCCCTGCTGGACGCGGACGCGGATCGCACCGGACCCCCGGTGGAGCTGGAACGGGACGCCTACGGCTACTCCTGGCTGGTCTCCCGCCGCGGCCCCGACGAGCTGCCGTTGCTCGTCAACGACCTGCACGCGGTGAACAGCTCGATGGAGGTCAACGGCTTCGGCCCGCAGCTGCTGTGCTCCCTGGCCGGCTTCCAGGGCGAGCCCGGCCGCAGACTCGCGCTGGTCTACCTCTACAAGCGCGGCACCTTCTACCCGTTCGCACCGCTGCCCGGCGCGGGGCAGCGGCGCGACAACGCGCTCGAGCTCCAGGTGAAGGCGGCCCTCGCCGACGACCTGCGGATCGAACAGGATCTGGGGCGCTGGTTCCCGGTGTGGGGCGCCCCGGGGTTGTGACCCCGAGCCGCCGTCACCGCAGGTCCTGCTCTCACCTGCTCTTCTCGCGGGCCTGACGGCGGGCCTCCAGGGGACGCTCGCGGCGGTAGCGGCGCTCCCACTTGGCCTGCCTGTCACGGCGGTCGCGGTACGCCTTGTACGTCGCGGGCGCCGGCCCGGACGGGGCCGCGCCGCCCGACGAGGTCGTCGAGGACGCGCCTCGCCCGTACTGCACGTACACGAAGAGCAGGGCGACGGCGGCGAGCCAGTAGAGGTGGTTTCCGAATCCCAGGACGACCAGGACGACCGTCCCGGAGATGACGATGGTGCCCATGACGGGCCTCCCTGGGAGGTGGGTTGGGGTGTCTCGAGAGTGCACCGGGACGTGGGGGTGGCGCATCTCCTTTTCTTCCGACTGCGTGCCCCTCAGCACGGCTATAAA
The DNA here is from genome assembly GCF_004187715.1 of Streptomyces sp. F001. GTDB lineage: Bacteria > Actinomycetota > Actinomycetes > Streptomycetales > Streptomycetaceae > Streptomyces > Streptomyces flavusporus. The sequence goes on from NZ_QZWF01000008.1 coordinate 8,183, forward strand.
GTCGGGAAAAAGGGGCGAAACGCCATAAGGGGTGTCCGGTATGAGCAATCTCTTCGTCGTCGCGTACAACGATCTCGCCACCGCCGAGCAGGTGCGGCAGAAGCTGTTCGACCTGTCCAAGCAGCATCTGGTCGAGCTGGAGGACGCGGTGGTCGTCGAGCGGCGGGAGGACGGAAAGATCAAGCTGCACCAGGCCGTGAGCCACACGGCGACGGGCGCGGCCGGTGGCGCCCTGTGGGGCGGTGTGATCGGACTGCTCTTCCTGGCGCCGCTGCTCGGCGCGGCCGTGGGCGCGGCGGCCGGAGCGGCCGGCGGCGCGGTCACCGACACGGGCATCAACGACAACTTCATGAAGGAGCTCAGCCAGAACCTGCGCCCGGGCGCGGCAGCGCTGTTCGCGCTGATCAAGCAGGCGGCCGGGGACAAAGTGATTCCGGAAATCGCGCCCTACGGCGGCCAGTTGGTACAGACGTCGCTGAGCCAGGCCGAGGAGGACCACCTGCGCGAGGCGCTCGCGGCCGCGCAGGCGCCGAAGACGGAGAGCACGCCTCCCCCGGCCTGACCGGCGTGAGTGAATGGGGGCCACGAGCGAGCTCACCCCTTTCACCCATGTCCACGACGGTGAACGCCTGAACGCGGTGTACGGCGGTGGTCCGGGAACGGCCACCGCCGTTGTGCTGCACGGCGCGGGCAACAGCGGCAAGGAGCGGCTGCTGCCGCTGTTGGGCGAGTTCGGTTACATGCGGCCGATTGTCGGTGGTGTTCGGCAGGATGCTCTGTGGACGCGACTGAACGGGTGGAGGTCGGAGCATGGGTGGCGGACAGCAGCCGTATGTCGGCGTGGCGGAGCGGCGGACGCGGCTGGCGCTGCGGCATCGGCTGGCGCCGGCAGCGCGGGGCGCGTATCCCGAAGAGGTCGCCGACGCGCTCGTCGCGCTGCACGGCACGGACCCCGCGACGGTGTATCTGGCGGTGGGCGCGCGGCTCGCGGAGCGGGCGAAGACGGTGGCGGAGACCGAGCGTGCGCTGTACACGGACCGGGCCCTGGTGCGGATGCACGGCATGCGGCACACCGTGTTCGTGTTCCCGACGGAGCTGACCGCCGTCGTGCACGCCTCGACCGGTCTCGCGGTCGCCGCCCGTGAGCGGGCCTCGCTGGTCAAGGACATGGCGAAGGCCGGGGCTCCGGACGCGGCCTGGCTGAAGGAGGTCGAGGAGTCCACGCTGGGCGCACTGGCCCGGCGCGGGGAAGCGACGGCCGCCGAACTGGCGCAGGACGAGCCGCGCCTGCGGGAGCAGTTCGCGTACGCGGCCGGGAAGAGCTACGCGGGTGTCCACACCGTGTCGTCCCGGCTGCTGCGGGTACTGGGCGTGGAGGGGAAGGTCGTACGCGGTCGGCCGCTCGGCTCCTGGACGTCGACCCAGGCCCGCTGGGCCCTGGCACCGGAGCATCCCGAGTTGGACGTCGCCGAGGCCCAGACCGCGCTCCTGCGCCGCTGGCTGACGGCGTGCGGCCCCGCGACGGAGTCCGACCTGAAGTGGTGGACGGGGTGGCGGGTGACGGAGGTACGCCGGGCGCTGGCCGCGATCGGGGCGCAGGAGGTGCGGCTGGACGAGGGCACGGGGTACGTCGTCGACGGCGACACCGAGCCGGTGACGGTGCCCGTGGAGCCGTGGGCCGCCTTGCTGCCCGCTCTCGACCCCACGGCGATGGGCTGGCAGCTCCGCGACTGGTTCCTCGCCCCCGACCTGCGCCCCGCCCTCTTCGACCGCAGCGGCAACGTGGGGCCGACGGTGTGGTGGGACGGGCGTGTGGTGGGCGGCTGGGCCCAGCGGCCCGACGGGGAGATCGCCTGGCGGGTACTGGACGGGGCGGGCGTGGGCCGGGAGGCGCAGTCCGCGATCGAGGCGGAGGCGGCGCGCCTTCGGGAGTGGGTGGGGACGACGCGTGTCACTCCACGCTTCCGGACGCCGTTGGAGCGGGAGTTGGCGAGGTGAGGGGCGGGACCCTCGAGTACCGGTCGGCGAATTCCGGCAACGCCGGCGCCGGGCGCCGCACAACAGCACGGCACCCGGTGCCACCACTCAGCGCGTGTACCGCAGCAACGCCCGCACCATGTGGCACGTCGTGTCCGACGGCGGGTGGACGCCGATGAGTTCCGCAGTGCTTCGTATCGTCTCGTTCCGGGCCTGGTTCGGCACGTACACGCCCGAGTCGAGCAGGGCGATCGCAAGGCGCATGGCCTTGAGCCGGCGGTTGTGCGTGATGTACCACTCGCGCGGACGCCCCGGCGGCAGCGGCCGCTTCTCCACGGGCACGTACGGCCGGTCGAGCAGCACGGGACGGTTGGCGGTGGACTGGGTCGGCTTCGGCTTCAGTGCGGCAGCGGGCACAGGCATCCTCCTGTCGCGGTCAGAGCGCCGCCCGGACACTCCGGCGACTCTCTCGAACACTGCTTCCAGTCTACTGGCCGCCACTGACATCCGGGGAGTCTGCGAACCTGCCAAACGCCCAGGTGAGCAAGGGATTGCCGCCGTGTCACACACGATCCGCGAGGTGTCTGCGAGGCGACGGCACATTCGAACAGAGCCTGTCGTTGCGCCCCTGGCCTCAGGGAGGTCGTGCGAGGCGATCGCGGCGGCGTACCGTGCCCGCATGGAAATCTGGATCAACCCCGCCTGCTCCAAGTGCCGCAGCGCCGTCAAACTGCTCGACGCCGAGGGCGCCGACTACACCGTCCGCCGCTATCTGGAGGACGTACCGACCGAGGACGAGATCCGCGACGTACTGAGCCGGCTCGGTCTCGAACCATGGGACATCACCCGCACCCAGGAGGCCGTGGCCAAGGAACTCGGCCTCAAGGACTGGCCACGGGACGCCGCCTCGCGCGACCGGTGGGTCACGGCGCTCGCCGAGCACCCCAAGCTGATCCAACGGCCCATCATCACCGCGGACGACGGCACGGCGGTGGTCGCCCGCACCGACGAGGCCGTACGCGAGGCCCTGTCCCACTAGCACGGTTGGCGTGGCCTCACAGACAACTCCCGTGTGACATACGTTACTTCAACGTACTCCTGTAACCGCTGAGTAACCTCGTTCGGGATCTCGTACATAGCGGCGTACGCTCCCCTACCTCCCAGGAGGCGCGCATGTCGCGCAGGAGAACTCTCAGTACGAAGAAGAAGATCGCGCTGCTGGTGAGCGCGGCGACGGTGGCGGGCGGTGGTGCCTTCGTCATGGCGAGCACCTCGAACGCCGCGCAGTCCGCGTCCGAGTCGAGTGTCTGCCAGGGACTCGCCACCGCACTCGGCAACAACCAGCGGTTCATCGAGGGCCAACGGGCCAATCCGGACGCGCAGTCGGAGGCGCGGATCGCCAACCGCGAGGCGGTCATCGCGCAGATCCAGCGCCAGCAGGAGGCCTCCGGTTGTGAGGTGGGGGAGTCGGCTCAGGGCTCCCAGGCCGCACAGCCGGGCGGGAACGGCCAGGACAACGGTCAGCAGGCGGGTGAGGCCGGCGGCGGGCAGGCCGCGCAGCCGTCCGAGCCCGCCGCCCCGGGCGACGGCGCCGCCGCCTCCGGCGAGCAGGTCTGCAACGGCTCCACCGTCACGCTGTCCGGCGAGGGCGGTGCGCCGGCCGCGTCCAGCAACCAGTTCCCGGCGGGTACGAAGCTGAAAGTCACCAACCTGGACAACAACAAGTCCACGACCGTGGAGGTCACTTCGGTCTCCGGCAGCTGTGTCCTGCTGAACAACGCGGCCTTCGAACAGGTCCGGGAGCCCGGCAAGTTCCTGATCCGCCGGGCCGTGATCGAGAAGGTGGGGTGAGGCTCGACCGCCGAGGAGAACACTGATGCGGCGGTCAGGCCCGCCCCGGCCGCCGCGTCGTACGTGTCATCGGTCCTGCTGCTCCCGGCCAGGAGCAGCAGGACCGGCACGTCCGGCGCCGGGCGGAGCGTCACGCGTCCGTCACGCCCCCATCGCCCCATCGCATACGAGCCGCCCGACCGGTCCCCACTCCCTCCACGCACCGCGCGTTTCCGCAGGTCCTGCGCGCCCGGCCCGCCCTCACAGCGTGAACCACGCCACAGCACCACCAGGTAACACGGGGTTCACAAACGGGCAATGATCGGGAAATCGCCTGTTGACAGGCTGCCGGGCAAACAAGCGCGGCGCCCCAGTGCCGCAGCGCCGCAGCACCCGCAAACGCGCCCAGACCCACCCCCGAAGGATGTGGCCCGTGACCTTCAAGGCTGAGTACATCTGGATCGACGGCACCGAGCCGACGGCCAAGCTTCGTTCCAAGACGAAGATCATGGCCGACGACGCCAAGGGTGCCGAGCTGCCGATCTGGGGCTTCGACGGGTCCTCCACCAACCAGGCCGAGGGCCACGCCTCGGACTGTGTACTGAAGCCGGTCTTCTCCTGCCCCGACCCGATCCGCGGCGGCGACGACATCCTGGTGCTGTGCGAGGTCCTCAACACGGACATGACCCCGCACTCCTCCAACACGCGTGCCGCGCTGGTCGAGGTCGCGGAGAAGTTCGCCGCGCAGGAGCCGATCTTCGGCATCGAGCAGGAGTACACCTTCTTCGACGGTTCCCGCCCGCTCGGCTTCCCCGAGGGCGGCTTCCCGGCCCCGCAGGGCGGCTACTACTGCGGTGTCGGCGCCGACGAGATCTTCGGCCGTGACATCGTCGAGGCCCACCTGGAGAACTGCCTGAAGGCGGGCCTGGGCCTGTCCGGCATCAACGCCGAGGTCATGCCCGGCCAGTGGGAGTTCCAGGTCGGCCCGCTGTCCCCGCTGGAGGTCTCCGACCAGCTGTGGGTGGCCCGCTGGCTGCTCTACCGCACCGCCGAGGACTTCGGTATCTCCGCCACCCTCGACCCCAAGCCGGTCAAGGGCGACTGGAACGGCGCCGGCGCGCACACCAACTTCTCCACCAAGGCGATGCGTGAGGGCTACGACGCGATCATCACCGCGTGCGAGTCGCTCGGTGAGGGCTCCAAGCCGCTCGACCACGTCAAGAACTACGGCGCCGGCATCGACGACCGGCTGACCGGTCTGCACGAGACCGCCCCGTGGAACGAGTACTCCTACGGTGTCTCCAACCGTGGCGCCTCGGTCCGTATCCCGTGGCAGGTCGAGAAGGACGGCAAGGGCTACATCGAGGACCGCCGCCCGAACGCCAACGTCGACCCGTACGTGGTGACCCGCCTGCTGGTGGACACCTGCTGCTCGGCCTTGGAGAAGGCCGGCCAGGTCTGATCCGTCCCGCTCGTCGGAAGGGGCGTCCACCCTCGTGGTGGGCGCCCCTTCCCGTTGCGAACGGCTCGTGTCCACGCAGTGAGAGGAGGGGCCCGGTCCAGGACGGTGTCTGCTTCAATGGGGCCATGGCCAGCTTCCAGAAGCACTCCGCGACGGGTCGCCAGGACCTCGAGCCCTTCTGGCCTTCCCGTCAGCACCACGACTTCGACCGGCTGTGTTGCCGCGCGCTGACCGCGCCGGCCCGCTGACGCCGTACACACCGGCCTTCGGCCAGCGCGACACGACGTACGTCCCCGTCGGACTTCTCGCGCGAAAGAGCTGACCTCGCATGGCGACCACCCCTGCTTCCCCGTCCCGTTCCCTGCACACCGCTCCTGCTCCCGGCAGCCCGCGGCACCGACTGCGTGCCGTCGACCGGGACGAGGTGCTCGATGTCGCGGAGTTCCTGCCGCCGGGTGCCACCTGGCTGCCCGCTCCGCAGCACACCCTGCCCAACCTGCCGGGCCGCCCGCCCATGGTCGGCTACCTGGTGCTCGTGCCGGCCGATCAGCAGCCGCCGTTCCTGCCGGTGGCGGTAGCCGACGAGCCGCAGCCGGACGCCCTCGACACCACCACCGACACCGAGCCGCCCATCCGTATCGACGCCCTGCAGCGCACCGCCGAGGTGGCCGGGCGGGAGCTCGACCTCACGTACCTGGAGTTCGAGCTGCTCGCTCACCTGGTGGCGCACCCCCACCGGGTGCACACCCGCGACCAGCTGGTCACCACGGTGTGGGGCTATGGCCATGTGGGCGACGGCCGCACCGTCGACGTCCACATCGCCCGACTGCGCCGCAAGCTGGGCCCCGAGCACCGGCAGGCGATCCTCACGATCCGCCGCGTCGGCTACAAGTACGCCCCGCCGACCGGGAGTTGACCGTCGGCCGACTGCCGGTCGCGGACCTCTGACGGCCGCTGCCGACATCACCTGACCGTCTGCTGTCGGCAGAACCCGGTTCCGTCCCGCCGCTCCCCCGGGCACAGTCACCGGCATGAGACTGCTGATGCTGGGTGGTACGGAGTTCGCGGGACGGGCCGTCGTGGAGGTGGCGCTCGGGCGTGGCTGGGACGTGACCGTGTTCCACCGGGGGCGGCACACGGCCCCGGCCGGGGTGCGGTCGCTGCACGGTGACCGCACCGCGCCCGACGGGCTCGCCGCCCTCGCGGACGGCGCATGGGACGCCGTGGTCGACACCTGGTCGGCGGCGCCGTTCGCGGTGCGGGACGCGGCGCGGCTGCTGCGGGGCCGCGCCGGGCGGTATGTGTACGTGTCGAGCTGCTCGGTGTACGCCTGGGCCCCGCCCGCCGGCTACACCGAGGACGCGCCCCTGGTCGAGGGCGCCGACCCCGACGCCGACCACACGGACTACGCCCGCGACAAGCGCGGCGCCGAGCTGGCCGCCGTCGAGGCCTTCGGTGCGGAGCGCTCGCTGCTGGTGCGGGCCGGGCTGCTGCTCGGGCCGTACGAGAACATCGGCCGACTCCCCTGGTGGCTGACCCGGATCGCCAGGGGCGGCCCCGTGCTGGCGCCGGGTCCCCGGGAGCTGCCCCTCCAGTACATCGACGTCCGCGATCTCGCCGAGTGGATCCTGGACGGGGTGGAGCAGGAGCTCAGCGGGCCGTACAACCTGATCGGCCCCCGGGGCCTCACCACGACGGGCGAGCTGCTCGACGCCTGCGTGCAGGTGACCGGCGCGGCGGCCGAGCTGCGCTGGACCGACCCCGAGGTGGTGCTGGAGGCGGGCATCGAGCCGTGGAGCCAGTTGCCGGTGTGGGTGCCGCCGGGGAGCGAGCTGCACGACGCCCTGCACGGCGCGGACGTGTCCAGGGCGCTGGCGACGGGGCTGCGCTGCCGGCCGGTCACGGAGACCGTGGCCGACACCTGGAGCTGGCTGCAGGACCTCGGCGGCGCCGCCCCGCAGCGTCCGGACCGGCCGCCGGTGGGCCTCGATCCGGAGGTGGAGGCGAAGGTCCTCGCGACCGGCCGTCCGGACCTGGGGCGCTGAAACTCCACGAAATCCACCACCCGGCTCGAACACTTCACGTGAGATCACCACAACTCCCGGTGTTCCTGGGGTAGTTGGGTCTGAATTGTCTCGCGAATCTCTCATCAATTTCTGATCCGTCTGAACACCGGTGGGACGACCTCCGTATGGAAGGGAGCCGCTTCACTCCTGTCGGGCGCCTCGATGCTGCCCCGCAAGGAAGTCAGAGGAGTTCCATGGGACGCAACACAAGAAAACGCCGTACGCCGCTGGCCACCAAGGCCATAGCCGCATCGGCGGCCCTAGCGCTCGGTGGGGGCGGGCTGGTATGGGCCAACTTCTATGCCTCGGCACATGAAGACGAGTCTGGGTGGAACCAGACGAAGTCCACGAACGCCCAGGTCGCGACGATCAACTGCCCGGACGTCGGCCAGAAGCTGACGAACGTGCCGGAGAGCGCGCGCCAAGGCGTCGCCAAGGAGCTGGCGCTGCTCGACAGGCAGATCACGGACGCCTACACGCGTCTCGCCGAGACGCGCCAGGCCCAGGCGGGGGACGCCGGTTACGTCGACAACGCCATCCTCGGCCCGCTGAAGTCCAAGCGCGTGGCCACGCTCGACCGGATCGGCATCAACATCAACCGGGCGGGCGGCAAGGCTCCGCAGGAGCTCGACCAGTTCGCCCAGTGCCAGGGCGTCCCGGCCGAACAGCCCCAGCCCAACGACGGTGACGGTCAGGACCAGAACAACGACGGTCAGGACCAGGACCAGAACAACGACGGTCAGGACCAGGGCCAGGACGGCGGCCAGGACCAGGGTGACGGCGGCCAGGACAACGGTCAGGACCAGGGCAACGGCGGTCAGGCCGGCAACGGCCCGGTGGCGGACGACTTCATCAACATCGAGGACGTCCAGCCGGGCTCCCGCAACCTGCCGAACGGTCTGGCCGCGAACGGTGACGGCGGCTCGACGGGCAGCTTCACCACGAACTGCGGCACCAACGAGAACGAGAACCGCAACTCGGACAACGTGATCGTGGCGCCCGGTGTCTCCAACGGTGCGCAGCACCAGCACGACTATGTCGGCAACCAGGCCAACAACGCGTTCGCGAGCGACGAGGACCTGGCGAACGGCGACACCAGCTGCCAGAACCAGGGCGACAAGTCGTCGTACTTCTGGCCGGTGATCCGTCTGCAGGACGGTACGCAGGACATCGACCAGGGCCAGCCCGGTGGCGGTCAGGACGGCAACGTCGGCAAGATCGTCGAGCCCGCCGAGGCCCAGCTGAAGTTCGTGGGCAACCGGACGAGCGACGTCGTCGCGATGCCGACGGCCCTGCGCATCATCACCGGTGACGCCAAGTCCTTCACCAACGGCCTGAACAACGCCAACACCTCCTGGAGCTGCACCGGCTTCGAGGACCGGCAGGTGACGGACAAGTACCCGATCTGCCCCGAAGGCAGCAGCGTGGTGCGGACGTCCAACTTCCAGAGCTGCTGGGACGGCCAGAACATCGACAGCGCCAACCACCGCACCCACGTGGACTTCGTGGAGGCGGACGGCACCTGCTCGAACGGTTTCCAGGCCATCCCCCAGCTGCAGGTCCGGCTGGTCTACGACATCCCGGCCCCGCAGATCGAGAACGGACAGGTGGCGAACGCGTTCGCGGTCGACTCCTTCCCGGAGCAGCTGCACAAGCCGATCACCGACCACAACGACTTCATCAACTTCTTCGACGAGGACCTGATGAACGAGATGGTCGACTGCATCAACAACGGCGAGGACTGCCAGTAGTCCTGACCCGGTAGGAAGCCGGCGGTGGGATTTCCCACCGCCGGCTTTCGTTTGCGTCCGGACTTTCGCGGTCAGCCGTTGTGGCTGCCACTGTTGTGACCGCCGCTGTTGTGACTGCCACCGGGATTCATGTGGGCGGACCCCTCCTCCATGGTCCCGCCGAGCCGGCCCTGCAGCGCCGTGACCGTCTTCTCCTCGCCGACGGCGACCCACTTGCGGCCGACGAGGTAGTAGCCGCCGTAGTCCTTCGCCCCGTTCAGCCACTCGCGCTGGCCGCGGTCGGTGGCGAAGGTCGCGAGGACGAACCTGCCGTCGGTGTTCTTGCAGACGGCCTGGCGGATCTCGTCGGCGTCCGTCGTCATGTTCGGCTCGCACTTCACCTCGGCGGCCAGGTGCTCCAGGCTGCCGGTCGCCGTCTCCGGTACGGTCGCCTGGTCGCCGTCGGAGCCGCAGCCCGCCAGCGCCAGCACCGCCACGGCGCCGCTCAGGGCGAGCATCGGTCGGGTCAACCTCATCTGTTCCTCCGGTCCGGTCTTGGAGCAGGCACACATGCGCCTCAGTTCGATACGGCTGCGGCCCGCTCAGCGCTCAAACCGATACCTCCGCGCGTACGGCTGTGCGAAGGTGGGCCGGTGAACCAGGACTGGGAAGACCGAGTGGCCGCCGCCTGGGCCACCTTCGACGACCACACCGACGACCGAGCGGCCGACTTCCGCGCCGTGATCGACGCACTCGTCGCCGAACTGCCCGAGGGCAGTCCCCTCGGGCCGTTCGAGCAGGCCTGCGCCTGGGACTCGACGGGCCACTCGGACAAGGCGGTCCCCCTGTACCGGGAGGCACTGGCGCGCGGGCTCGACGGCTACCGTGGCCGACGGGCGAAGATCCAGCTGTCCAGCTCGCTCAGGAACATCGGGCAGCCGGAGGAGGGCGTCAAGCTGCTGACGCCCGAACTGGACGCATCCTCCGACGAGTTGGACGATGCGGTACGGGCCACGCTCGCCCTGTGCCTGTCGGGTCTCGGGCGTGATCGGGAGGGCCTGTCCCTCGTCCTGGGCGCCCTCGCGCCCCATCTGCCGCGCTACCAGCGGTCGATGGCGAACTACGCCCGCGCCCTGGTCGAGCCCCAGGACTGACGCACGGGGCGGCGGTGACCAACCGTCGATTCGCTCGTTCTGCTGAACGTGCAGTCACAGGATGTCGCCCAGCGCCAGAGCTCCGCACCAGCCGCCCCCACCGACCCGGTGGTCGACGTCGAACAGGCCGAGGCCGCGCTCGTCGAGCACTATCCGCGACTCGTCCGCCTCGCCTATCTGGTACTGCCACCGAGCCTGGGCCGCAACCGGCGCGTCCTGACCGCACACTCCCTCACCCAGCGCGCCCTGCCACGCGGCCGGGCCTCGGCCGCCGTGATCCCGGCCCAGTCCACGGGCCAGTCCACAGGCCAGTCCACAAGCCAGGGCCGGGACGGCGACCCGGGCTACGCCTTCGTCCGCCTCCAGGTCCTGCGGACGGCGCTGGAGGCCGCCCTGCCGCTGCGGCGCAAGGCGTGGCCCAAGCGCTCCCAGCTGCCGCCACTGCTCCCCCAGGTGTGGGGTCTCAAGCTCTTCCCGCGCTCCGGCGGTGCCGACGAACTGGCCCTGGACCAGCGGCTGTCCGTCCTGTCCGCCCCCGCCCGCGCCGCCTACGTCCTGCGCGGCCTGGAGCGGCTGGCCGACCCCGAGGTGCACCGGGTGCTGACGGCCGCCGGCGTCGACGACACGGAGGCGGCGCTGGGCGAGGCCGACGCCGTACCCGCGCAGTACGCACTGCTCGACTCCCCCGAGTTCGACCCCTGCTTGCTCCACGCCCGGCCCACCGACCTGATGCGGCGCCGCCAGCGCACAAAGGCCGCGCTCGCCGCGGCGGCGGCCCTCGCCGTGAGCGGGGCACTGCTCGGCCTGCCCGGCGACGGCTGGGGCCCCGACGGTCCCGCGGCCCCGTCGTACGCGCAGAACCCGGCGGCCGAGGCGGCCCTCGACCCCAGCAGGCTGACGAAGGTCTCCCCCACCGCCTGGCGGTCCTCCGCCCGCACGGGCTTCTCCGTCTGGCCCGCGCGCGGCGACCTCACCGGTGACCGGGCGCTGCTGCGTCGCGCGCTCGCCGTCTGGGCACGCCCGGGCGAGACCGTCCAGGTCTCGACCACCCCCGGCACCCCCTCCGGCGGCCCGGCCGGCCCGCCCCAGCTGCTGTACGCGGGGAACGTCGACAACGCGCGCGTGGTGCTCCTCCACGACGGTCTGCGCATCGCCCGCTACGCCGAGCCGAAGGACGGCACTGCCGGCGCCGCCCTCGACTTCGCCCGCACCGACGGCGCCACCGGGGCCGAGGCGAACGCCGTGGTCCTGGGCCGCACCGACGGCAACGTCCGCTATCTGACGGCGCCCTGGGTGACGAAGGTGGCCGAGCGGGACCTGCTGGAGCCGAGCTCCGGCGCGATGGACCTCACGATCACCGACGGGATCACCTCGCCGCTGGCCAGCCCCGCGACCAAAGACGGCTCCTGCGCGTCGTGGAACGTCCTGCAGATCACCGACGACTCCGGTACGCGGCTGATGACGGACCTGGGCGAGCTGGTGCCGGCCCGCCTCACCACCGGGCGGCCGGGCAGGACGCACGACGCGGCCGGGGCGGAGTCGCTGCGCACCTGGGCGCCGTTCGGCTGTTCGCTGTTCGCAGTGCGCGGGCAGGGGGTGCGGTCGGTGAACGCCTGGCAGTACGCCGAGCAGCCGCTGCCCGACGCGAGCGGCACGGCGGCGTGGGTGTGCACGCGCGCGGAGACCTGGCGGGGCGGCGGCGAGCGGGCGCTGGCGCAGTTCCACACGCCGGGCGGGACGTACGGGGCGGTCGCCGCGAAGGCCGAGAACGTACCGGCGTGCGGGGCGCGCGATCCCCATGTGCTGGCGGGCGTGCTGTGGAAGTCCGAGGCGGGTTCCTGGTATCTCCTGGCGGCGGGCAGCCGCGACACCGCGTCGATCAGCACGACCGGCGGCGTGGAACAGACCGCGCAGGGCAACCTGTTGGCCGTACCCGCCAAGAAGGGCACTCAGGCCGGGCTGAAGGCGACCCTGACGGACGGGCGGTCGATCAGCGGCCTGCGCTAGCTGGACGCATATGAACGCCCCTGGCCGGTCCTGTCCGTTCGAGGCTGGATCCGATCGGTAAGGTGTTCGTATGTCTACCGGGGTTCGCCGCAGGATGGGTGTCGAGGAGCGACGGCAGCAGCTGATCGGCGTCGCCCTCGAGCTGTTCAGCCGCCGCTCTCCGGATGAGGTCTCCATCGACGAGATAGCGTCGGCCGCGGGCATCTCACGCCCGCTGGTCTATCACTACTTTCCCGGCAAACTCAGTCTGTACGAGGCCGCGTTGAGGCGTGCGGCGGACGATCTGGCGGGCCGGTTCGTGGAGCCGCACGAGGGTCCGCTGGGGGCGCGGCTGCTGCGCGTGATGCGCCGGTTCTTCGACTTCGTCGACCAGCACGGCCCCGGTTTCTCGGCGTTGATGCGCGGCGGCCCGGCGGTAGGCTCGTCGACGACGAACGCGCTCATCGATGCCGTACGGCAGGCCGCGTATGACCAGATCGTTGCGCATCTCGGCGTCGAGGAGCCGACGCCCGCGCGGCTGGAACTGGTCGTCCGCTCCTGGATCTCGCTCGCCGAGTCGACGGCGCTGATCTGGCTGGACGGCCGACGCGTCCCGCGCGCCGAGCTGGAGGTGCAGCTCGTGCACGACTTCGCCGCACTGGCCGCCGTCGGCGCCGCCCACGACGAGGAGCTGGCGACGCTGATGCGCCGCGCCCTCAAGGACGAGCCGGGCGACGGTCCGTTCGGCGACCTGGTGGCCCGGCTGGTCTTGCTGGCTTCCTAGCCCTCGAACTTCCGGTACGAGGGGTCGAGGTCGCGTACCTCGGCCGAGGCGTGCAGTGCGAGGCCCTCGGCGGGCTTGATGTGCTGGCGCAGCAGGTCGAGTACGGCCTCGGTGAGCCGGACCTTGGTCTCGTCCGTGCGGCCGGCCAGCAGCCCCAGCGTCACATGGACGACCGCGTGCCCCTGGGTGTCCTCCCCGACCGTGGTGTCCTCGGTCCGCCGGAACTGCGTCTTGCACGCCGGCAGCTTCGCGGCCGCGATCTCGACCACCGTGGTGTGCAGGGCCCGCGCGAAGGCGGGCCGGTCGAAGTCGTCCGCGAGCTGCGCGGAGTAGTCGACGGTGATCTGCGGCATGGGTGCTCCTGTTCTACGTCGGACAGGAGCACCCTAACCGCATGACCGTCAGCCGGCCCGGGAGAAGACGGCGACCGTGCGGGCCGGGACCGTGAAGGTGCCCGATCCCGCCGTGTGGGTCGCGTCCTTCACAACCGGGTCCTCGCCCGTCGCCTGTACCGGGTGCAGCCGGTACTTCACCCCTTCCGTCGCCTCGATGCGCTGCTCCTGCCGCTCCGGGGTGGCGTTGAACACGACGACCAGGTCACCGAGCCGCATGGTGATCACGCCCGGCGTCTCGTCCTTGCCGGACAGCGGGAAGGAGAGCCGTGACTGGACCTGATCGGCGGTGTCGAGGGAGAAGGCGCTCTCCGTCGTACGGATCCTCAGCAGGTCCCGGTACGCCGCCGAAGCACCCTCGATCTGCGTGCAGCCGACGCCGACCGTGTTCAACAGGGGTTTGGCGTAGGGCCACTTGGGCTCGTTGTCGGCCGCCATCGGCAGTCCGCGGCCGAAGCCGTTGCCGTCGGCGCAGTTCCAGTGGACGGCGTTGAACCAGTCTCCGCTGTCGTAGGAGTTGCGGTCCAGGGACTTGGAGCGCAGCAGGTCGGTGCCGGCCTGGGAGAGGGAGGGCCCCTGCGAGAGGGTGGCCGTGGCCATCGCCAGGACCTGCATCCGGGCCCGGTCGTCCGCGCTCGCCGATGCCGGGAGCTTGTAGGCCAGGGCGTCGAACAGGGTCTCGTTGTCGTGGGCGTCGGCGTAGGCGAGGGCGTCGCCGGGGGCGGCCGCGTAGCCGGCGGGGGCGCCGTTGTAGTCGACCTCGGAGCCCTTGACCTCCTTGCCGCTGGTGTCGGTGAAGGTGAAGTCGGCGAGGTTGCCGGACAGGCCCACCTTGATCAGGTCCTGGTAGTGCAGAAGGCGGGCCTTCTGTTCGGCCGGACTGCCGTTGTCCGTCGATGAGTTGGGCTCGTTGTACAGCCCGGACGCAAAGCCCTGGACGCCGGGGTCCTCGTCGAACGGGCCGCCACCGCGGACGGCGTCACGGGCGCGGTCGGAGAAGGTCGCGACACCGGTTCCCGCCATGTTGTTCTGCGTGGCCTGCTCGAAGCGGGCGTCGTCGGCGATCTCGCCGAAGTTCCAGCCTTCGCCGTAGAGGATGATCTTCTTGCCGTCGATGCCGTCCTTTTCCAGGGTCAGCGCGTCGAGGGCCTTGCGTACGGCGACGATGTTGGCCTTCGGGTGGTGGCCCATGAGGTCGAAGCGGAAGCCGTCGACCTTGTACTCCTTGGCCCAGGTGACCACCGAGTCGACGACCAGCTTGCCCATCATGGCGTTCTCGGTGGCGGTGTTGGCGCAGCAGGTGCTGGTGGCGACCGTGCCGTCCGCGAGAAGCCGGTGGTAGTAGCCGGGCACGATCCGGTCCAGGACGGACGTCCGCTCCTGCCCGCTGGCCGCCGTGTGGTTGTAGACGACGTCCATGACGACCCGCAGGCCGTCCTCGTTCAGCGCCTTGACCATCTTGCGGAACTCGACCGTACGGGCCGTACCGTCCGGGTCGGTGGCGTACGAGCCCTCCGGGACCGTGTAGTGGTACGGGTCGTAGCCCCAGTTGTAGGCATCCTTCGCGGCGATCTTCGACACACACTCCTGCTGCTTGTCGGAGTCGGCCGGGAGGGAGGCGAGGTCGCAGTCGACGGTCGCCTGCTCGGACTTCTTCTCCGGGATGGTGGCGATGTCGAAGGCGGGCAGGAGATGGACGTACGACGTGCCCGCCTCGGCCAGCTCACGCAGGTGCCGGGAACCGTCGCTCGCCTTGTCGGTGAAGGCAAGGTAGGTGCCCGGGTCCTTGGCCGTCTTGTCCTCGACCGAGAAGTCCCGGATGTGCAGCTCCTGGATCTGGGCGTCCTTCAGCGGTACGGCCTTGGGCTTGGCGTACGAGGACCAGCCGCTCGGCGCCAGGGACCTGTCGTCGAGGTCGACGACCAGGCTGCGCTCGGAGTTGGTGGTGAGGGCGACCGAGTAGGGGTCGGTGACCTTGTTGGTGACGACCTTGCGGACGCTGGGCGCCCAGACCTCGACGACGTACCGATACGGCTTGTTCTTCCAGGACTTGGGGCCGGTGACGGACCAGACGCCGGTGGTGTCGTTCCGCTTCATGGCGACGGTGGAATCACCGATTTCGAGCTTGACCGACTGTGCCGTGGGCGCCCAGACGGCCAGCGTCGGACGGCCCTTGTGGAACGTCGGCCCGAGCTCGGTCTTCGTCGCGTCGTACAGATCGTCGAGTACGCCGGCGATCTGCACGCCGGTCGCCGCGAGTACGGCACCGTTCGCAGCATGCTGGGCGGCCACGACCTGGCCGCGCAGGGCCTCGCGGATCCGGTCGCGGTCACGGGGGTCGACGGACCAGGCGGTGTGGTCCTTCAGGTGCGGGAACTTCGCCTTCTGGGCGTCGGTGAGGGTGGTCTTGGAGAGACGGAGCCACCTCTCGTCGTCGCTGGTCAGCGCGCCGTCCTTCACGGCGATCGAGCCGTCCCGGCTGTACAGCAGCTGGGTGGAGGCGGCGGCGTCGGAGCCGTTCCAGGCGACTGTGTTCCGGTCGATCCAGACCGCCTTGGAGGTGGTCAGGTCGAGGGCGGCGGCGCTGCCCGCCGGCTGCGGCAGCAGGTACTTCTCCTGGCCGTTCAAGAGCCACACCTCGTGGCCGTTCGCCTTGAGGTCGAGCGCCTGGTCGGCGGAGAGGTCCTTCTCGTCGCCCTTGTGGATGATGTAGCTGAGGCTGGTGGCACCCTCGGTGAGCGGTACCTCGAAGACAGCGCCATAGGAGTCAGTCTTCACCGGCATCAGGGGCTTCGACCACTCGGTGGGGTCGGCGGCGCCGCTCCAGACGTGCATGCCCCAGCCGTCGTAGTTCCCGTCGGCGCGGTGGTAGTGGAGGACGGCCTTGGTCGTGTCCTGCGCCGGGTACTCCGGGCGCTCCGTCCGTACGGTCTCCTTGCCCTGCTCGATCCAGACCTCGCCGGTCTTGGCCACATCGATCGTGCGGTCGGCGGAGACGTCCTTGTTGCCGTCCTTGTCGATGACCAGGAAGCCGACGTTCGAGGCGCCGGGCTTCAGCTTGACGTAGGCGAAGGCACCGTAGGCGTCGCGGCCGGTGAAGGGATGGCTGTCCGGCCAGGTGGTGGACTCGCCGTCGGCGAGGTCGCCCCAGGCGTACAGGCCCCAGTCGGCGTAGTTCCCGTCGGGGCGGTTGTAGTGGACGATCGCGTAGTCGCGGGAGGCGGCGGTGGGGGGTGCCTCGGTGGGTGGGGTGCCCGTGGTGCTGGTGGCTGTGGCGCTCGCGGTGCGGCCGGTGGAGTCGATGACGACGGCCTTGTAGCGCAGGGCGGTGCCCGGGGTCACGTCCTTGCCGATGGTGTGGGTGACCTTGTAGGGGGCGTGGTCGGCGGAGCCGAGGGTGCGCCACTTGCCGGAGCCGGTCTGGGCGGCGAAGACGACACGGTTGAGCCGGCCGCCGTCGACGTCTGCCGTGAGCTCTACCGTGCCGGTGGCGCCGGGGGCGGGGGCCTGGAGGGTGAGGGCCGGTTTGGCGGCGGGTTTGGCGAGCGGGCCCGCGGCCTTGAGGACGACCGCCGAACCGGCCGGAACGGTGAGCGTGACCTTCTTGTCGTCGGCCGCGGAGATCACGGACGCGTCGGTGCCATGGATGCCCCGGTACGTCATGCCGGCCGAACCCGTCGGGAAGGTGGCCGTCTTCGCCTCGTCGGCGTTGTTGAAGGCGACGAGGTACTCGGTGCCGGTGGCGGCGTCCGTACGGGAGAACGCGTAGATCCCGGCGCCGTCGGCGGCGTACCGCTCGGTCTGAATGCCGTCGGCGAGGGCGGGGTGCTGGGTGCGCAGCTTCGCGAGAGCACTGATCTGCCGGTAGAGCGGTGCTTCCGCATCGTAGGCATCGCTCGCGTGGGTGCGGTCCGTGCCGAGCTGGTCGTCGTCCAGGTAGTCGGCGGTCTTCGAGGCGAACATCGTCTGACGGGCGTCCTTGTCACCGCCCGCGCCGGTGAAGCCCTGCTCGTCGCCGTAGTAGATCACCGGGTTGCCCCGGCTGAGGAACATCAGCTCGTTGGCGAGCCGCGCCTTCTTCAGCAGCTCGGCGTCGCTCGCGCCCGCGTTGTCCTGCTTGAGGAAGGTGCCGATGCGGCCCATGTCGTGGTTGCCGAGGAAGGTGACCTGCTCGTACGCGTTGGCCTTGTCGGTCGTGTACTTGTAGTCGTCGCCGAAGACCGCCGCCAGCTTCTTCGCGCCGGCGCCCTGGGAGGCGTAGGCGCGGGCCGCGTCCTGGAAGGGGAAGTCCAGCGTGGAGTCGAGGCGCCCCTGGGTGACGTACGGGGAGGTCACGGCGGTGTCGGCCGAGTACACCTCGCCGAACATGAAGAAGTCGTCCCGCCCCTGCCGGGCGGCGTAGGCATCCAGTGCCGTCGCCCACTGGGTCCAGAACTCCATGTTGACGTGCTTCACGGTGTCGATCCGGAAGCCGTCGATGTCGAAGTCCCTGACCCAGCGCTGGTAGATCTTCTCCATACCGCTGACGACCTCGGGACGCTCGGTCCACAGGTCGTCGAGGCCGGAGAAGTCGCCGTGGGTGGAGCTCTCGCCGGCGAAGGTGGAGTCGCCCCGGTTGTGGTACATCGTCGGGTCGTTGAGCCAGGACGGGACCTTGACGTCCTGCTTGGCGTCGGTGACGACGGGGGTGCGCGGGAAGGAGTCGGCGTCGGTCTTCGGGAAGTCGCGCTCGCCGTCGGCGTAGTCGGCGTCGTCGAAGGGCTCGCCGTCCTTCGTCAGGTACGGGAAGGCACCCTTGGAGAGGTAGTCGTAGGACTTCTCCTTGTAGTCGACGACATCGGCGGTGTGGTTGGTGATGACGTCGAAGAAGACCTTCATGCCCTTGGCGTGCGCCTTGGCGATGAGGGTCTCCAGGTCCTTGTTGGTCCCGAAGTGCGGGTCGACCTGGGTGAAGTCCGTAATCCAATAACCGTGGTAGCCGGCCGAGGCGTTGGCCCCGGCGCCCTGCACAGGCCGGTTCTTGAAGATGGGCGCCATCCAGATGGCGGTGGTGCCCAAGCCCTTGATGTAGTCGAGCTTTTTGGTCAGGCCCTTGAGGTCGCCGCCCTGGTAGAAGCCCTTGTCGGTGGGGTCGTAGCCGGTGGAGAGGCGGGAACCGGTGAGGCCACCGCGGTCGTTGGCCGCGTCCCCGTTGGCGAATCGGTCCGGCAGGACGAAGTAGAACTGCTCGCGGGTGAGGTCGTGGCGGGCGGCGGTCTTCGCCAGGGCCGCGTCGGACGGAGGCGCGGGCGGGGTGTCGGCCCGCGCGGCGAGGGGCTGGACGAGCGCTGCGGCGAGCGCGGCCACGGTGACGGCCGCGACTCGTCTGGCATGGGCGGTACGGCGCGTGCGGGGCGCCGGCCATCTCGGTATCACAGGCGTGAACTCCTTGCGATTACGGCTCAATCGGGTCCGACCCCTACGCCGCGGCACGGCTTCGATGCCGGGCGCCGGCGTGACCGTATCGCCAACGCAAGTTTTCAGCAAGGGTCTTGAAATCGATAGCAAGAGCTTTCACCACGGAGCTGGAAGTGCGTTGTGTGCGCGACTCGCGGGGTCGCGGCAGCGAACGGCCCTCTATGTCGGCGTGGTGAGCGCTGCGTGGTTTGGTCTGATCGGGGTCGTGGTCGGTGGGTTGATCTCCACGTTGTGGGGGTGGCTCGCGGCGATTCGTCAGAAGCTTGCCGATGGCCTCGTAGCCGCCCGCCTGGTCGAGGACGACTTGATTCACCTTGAACTGGAAAGCGATACGCAGGCTGGTCATCAGAGACTTCCAAATGCGCAGATTTGGGCGGACAACCGGGTCGCACTCGCGAGGGTTCTGGGTTCCCAGCAATGGAGGGCTGTCTCCGCTGTCTATCGCAACAGCACATCGCCGATGGCTCTGACCTGGAGCCGGCGGGATCAGGAGCTTCACGCCGCACGCAAGGCACTCGCGCCATTGGCGGCAGGCAAACGCCATGTCGTGCGGCAACGCTGGCGGAACATGTTCCATCGGCGCACGGAAGCCTGAAAACGGCGGCCCCTGCACCACTTGATGGGACACGATCCCGCGGGGGCCGTCTCCACGGGAGTGGTGTACCGGCTCTGGGTGTTACACATGCCGTAGATCTGCAACATCTGCGGCTGATCAACCGCTCGGCCGACCCCTACACCACATTGCGGGACAGCACCCTGCTGGGGAACCCTCCGGCCGCGGCTTACGGTCCGCAACGGGAGGGGCATTCGGGTGCGACCCTGGCCCTGCGGTCGCCATGGGGCCCCTTTACGTGGGAGCAGGCGCCCCCGCAGCAGCAGGGGTGCGGCGGAGCTGGTTCCCGTGCTCGCCGAGCCGCCGCCCACGGTCACAGCGGGGCATGTACGTCGTCATGATCACCGCGCATCCCACGCCGGTGCCGCCAGCGCCCGCGCTCGCTCGCTCGTGCGGCGCCAGCACGTAGGCGCGCACCAGAGTGCGGGTGCTGACGTCGTCCTCTGGGACGGCCGGTTCGGAAGGCGGCCAGGGCTGCGCAGCCCTGCGCCGCTCTGCTGCGCTCGGGGCTGGCCAAGGCCGACGCGGCGGGTCTGCCCGCCTGTCTGGAGTCTTCCAAGCCGTCCAACCTGCCCTTTTACGAGCGCTTCGGCTTCACCGTGCGTGAGGAGCTGCGGCTGCCGGGGAACGGGCCGGCGCTGTGGGCGATGTGGCGCGAACCACGCCGCCCTGCCGGTGCCTAGAGGTGCTGGTCACAGCCAGTCGTTGATGGCTGCGACCAGCACCGTCGCTTCGTGAACGAGGCCAGCGTCTGGGAAGCGACTCAGCCCCGCTACGAGCGGCCCCCCGCAACTGCCCAGCTTTCCTCGGACTTGCAGCGGACCTGTGCCGCTACAGGCGACTACCGTCAATCCCTTGCGCCGGAGGGGCGGCCGACATCAGCCGCCCCCGACTAACCGTTCAGCAGCTGGACTTGCCCGCATACACCGCCAGCGCCGTGTTGGCGCCCAGCGTCGCGGTGAGCTGGCCGGAACCATTCACCGTCACCGTGGTGTTGTTCTGCACATTGCAGTACGTCCCCGCCGGCAGCGACGTCTGGTACGTCCGGCTCAGCGAGCCCGACTCGTGGTTGATGGCCACGAACCCCTTGCTGCCCCGCCCGAACGCGATCGCGTCGCCCCCGTTGTCCCACCAGTTGGTGACGGCCTCACCGCGCGTGGCGTTGCGGAAGGCGACCACGGACTTGATCTCGGGCCAGTTGTGCTGGCACTTCCAGCCGTCCTGCCAACAGGCGTTGACCTGGCCGCCGTTGGGCGGGCCCGCGTCGTGGTCGGTGAACTCGTAACCGGAGTTGATGTCGGGGGCACCGTACGGCCAGGCCAGCATGAAGACGTTGGCCAGGGTGTAGTTGGCGCCGTCCTTGTAGTTCAGGGTGGAGCCATTGCGCTCGGTGTCGTGGTTGTCGACGAAGACACCGGAGACGCCACTGTTCATGTAACCCCAGCCCTCGCCGTAGTTCTTCAGGTAGGCGAGGTTCTCGTTGTTGAAGACCCGCTTGAGGTCGTACGCGTACCGGAACTCCTGCACGTCGCCGTTGCCGGTGTACTCCGTCGGCTGGACGGCCTCCCCGCTGCCGTAGATGACCTCCTGCTTCCAGTACACCGACGGGTTGCTCAGCCGGGACTTGATGTTCGCCAGATCGGCCGTGTCCATGTGCTTGGCCGCGTCGATGCGGAAGCCGTCCACGCCGAGCGAGAGGAGATCGTTCATGTAGCCGGCGATGGCGCCGCGGACGTAGGACTCGCTCGTGTCCAGGTCGGCGAGGCCCACCAGTTCGCAGTGCTGGACGTTCCAGCGGTCCTGGTAGTTGCTGATCTGGCTCGTGCAGTCGTCGAAGTCGGGCGACGAGTACAGGCCGGGGTAGTTGTACTTCGAGTACGACGAGCCGCCGGTGCCGGTGCCGCTGCCCGCCGACATGTGGTTGATGACCGTGTCGACGACGACCTTGACCCCGGCCGCGTGGCAGGTGTTCACCATGTTCTGGAAGGCGGTGCGGTCGCCCAGCCGGCCGGCGATCCTGTAGCTCACCGGCTGGTACGAGGTCCACCACTGCGCGCCCTGTATGTGTTCGGCGGGCGGGGAGACCTGCACGTAGCCGTAGCCGGCGGGGCCGAGGGTGTTGGTGCACTCGCGGGCGACCGAGGCGAAGTTCCACTCGAAGAGGACGGCCGTGACGTCCTTGGTTCCGGGCGGAGCGGCCTGTGCGGTCGGCGCCGCGGTTGGGTTCATGACAAGGGCGGCGGCCGCGAGGGCGGCGGCCCCGGAGAGGGTTCTGCGTGCCATGTGGGGGTTCCTTCACCGTTGAAGGTTCTTGCTGAAATCTTTCAGCCATCTTGCGGTGACGCAGATGTTAAAGGCCCGCCGCCCGAAAGGGCAGCGGGCCGTACGAACTTCAATGAAAAATCTTGCGACGGGCCGTCAGGACCGGCCCGGCCGCGGCCGTCAGGCGGTCGTGCACCACACCGTCGTGTCGGCGGGCACCTTCACCTCGCCGTCCGCCTCGGACACCTCATCGCTGGCCAGCAGCAGCCGGCCGTGCGCCGGAGCGGTCACCGACTCCCCGGTGGTGTTCGCGACGCACACGAACTCCCCGCGCCGGAAGGCGAGGACGCCCTCGGGCGCCTTCAGCCACTCGACCACATCGCCCGCGCCGAGGTCGGACTGGGCACGGCGCACGGCGAGCGCGGTGCGGTACAGCTCCAGCGTCGAACCCGGCACCCCCTGCTGCGCCTCGACGCTCAGCTCGCCCCACCCGTCCGGCTGGGGCAGCCAGCTGCCGCCGCTGCCGAAGCCGTACGACGATCCCGTGCGTGTCCAGGGGATCGGCACCCGGCAGCCGTCGCGGAAGCCGTCCTGGCCCGCGCCGCGGAAGTACGCGGGGTCCTGGCGCACCTCGTCGGGCAGGTCGACGACGTCCGGCAGGCCGAGTTCCTCGCCCTGGTAGATGTACGCCGAGCCGGGCAGGGCCAGCATCAGCAGGGTGGCGGCCCGGGCCCGCTTCAGGCCCAGTTCGCGGTCGCCGGCCGTACGGATCTGGGTGCCGAGGCCGGGCGGGTTGGCGAAGCGGGTGGCGTGCCGGGTGACGTCGTGGTTGGACAGGACCCAGGTGGCGGGGGCGCCGACGGGGCGCATCGCCTCCAGGGTGCGGTCGATGACGGTGCGCAGTTCCTTCGCGTCCCAGTCGGTGCTCAGGTACTGGAAGTTGAAGGCCTGGTGCAGTTCGTCGGGGCGGACGTAGTGGGCGGTGCGCTCGACGGTGGGGGTCCAGGCCTCGGCGACGAAGATGCGCTCGCCCGCGTACTCGTCCAGGATCGTGCGCCACTGGCGGTAGATGGCGTGCACGCCGTCCTGGTCGAAGAACGGCATGACATCGTTGCCCAGCAGCTTCACCTGGTCGTGGGAGCCCAGGTCCGGCAGGCCCTCGGCCTTGACCAGGCCGTGGGCGACGTCGATACGGAAGCCGTCCACGCCCATGTCGAGCCAGAACCGCAGGATGGAGCGGAACTCGTCCCCGACCGCCGGGTGCTCCCAGTTGAAGTCGGGCTGCTCCGGTGCGAAGAGGTGCAGGTACCACTCGCCGTCCGGGACGCGGGTCCACGCCGGACCGCCGAAGATGGACTCCCAGTCGTTGGGCGGGAGTTCGCCGTTCTTGCCCTTGCCGGGACGGAAGTGGTAGCGGTCGCGCAGCGGGGAGCCGGGGCCCTCCCGGAGCGCCCGCTTGAACCATTCGTGCTGGTCGGAGGAGTGGTTCGGGACGAGGTCGACGATGATGCGCAGGCCCAGCTCATGGGCGTCGCGGATCAGCGAGTCCGCGTCGAGCAGCGAGCCGAACATGGGGTCGACGGCCCGGTAGTCGGCGACGTCGTAGCCGGCGTCGGCCTGCGGCGAGGCGTAGAAGGGGCTGAGCCACACGGCGTCCACGCCGAGGTCGCGCAGGTACGGGAGTCGGGAGCGTACGCCGTCCAGGTCGCCCATGCCGTCGCCGTTGCTGTCGGCGAAGCTGCGCGGATAGACCTGGTAGATCACCGCGTCGCGCCACCAGTCGCGGCGCTTGGTGACGGTGGCGACAGCGGAGGTTTCGGCCGGGTCGGCGGAGTGCTGGCTCATGGCGTCCTATACGTAACGGAGGTCGGGTCATCTGGCGTGCGGGGTGGGCGGCGGGTGACGAGGCGGCCGCGGTGCCGGCGGGGTCGGAAGGACACCGCGGCCGCCACCCGCGCGGACAGGGCGCGGGAGTCGGAGCGGGCTCAGCCCTTGGTTCCGCCGGCGGTGAGGCCGGTCACCAGGTTCTTCTGTACGAGGTAGAAGAACGCGGACACCGGTATGGCGATCAGCACCGCGGTCGCGGCCATCAGGTTGCGCTGGGCGTCGTGCTCGCTGACGAAGCTCTGCAGACCGACGGCGAAGGTGTACTTCTCGTCGTCCAGCAGGAACGTCGTGGCGAAGGCGACCTCACCGAAGGCGGTGATGAAGCTGTAGAAGGCCGCCACCGCGAGGCCCGGCCGGGCGAGCGGCAGGATCAGGCGCAGGAAGGTGCCGAAGGGGGACAGTCCGTCGACGCGGCCGGCCTCGTCTATCTCGAAGGGGATGGTGTCGAAGTAGCCCTTCATCAGCCAGGCGCAGTACGGCACGGCGGTGGAGCAGTAGACCAGGATCAGGCCGAGGTAGGTGTCGATGAGCTGGAGCTCCGACAGGATCTGGTACATCGGCACCATCAGGACGGCCACCGGGAACATCTGGGTGACCAGCAGCACCCACATGAACTTCTTGTACCCGGGAAAGCGCATGCGGGAGACCGCGTAGCCGGTGGTGGCGGCGATGAGGACGCCGATGACCGTGGTGCCGAGGGAGACGACCAGCGAGCTCTTCAGCCAGTCGAAGAAGTTCGTCTCCTGGAGCACGAAGGAGTAGTTGTCGAAGGTCATCTTCGACCAGATGCGCTCGGGGTGGAGGTAGTCGTCCTTGTCCGGGCCGAGGGACAGGAAGACCAGCCAGGCGATCGGGAACAGCGCGATCAGGCTCGCGACGGTCAGGATGCCGTGCGAGGTGAGGGTCCCGAGAAGGCTGCGCTCTCCGCGCCGGCGCGTTCTGCCGGGCGCGGCGGGGGCGGGGGCCTGGTCCGCGGTGGCGGACTTCTGAACGGTCGTGGTGCTCATGGGGACTCCTGCCTCAGATCGCGAGCTGCTGCTCATTGCGGTTCAGCCAGCGGCGGTAGAAGGAGGTGAAGACGATCAGGATGGCCAGCAGCAGGATGCCGTAGGCGGCGGACTGAGCGAAGTCACGCGGCTGCTGTCCGAAGCCCAGGTAATACGCCCAGGTGACAAGAATCTGGGCGTCCGGCGCAGTGTTGCCGAAGAGCAGGAAGATCACGGCGAACTGGTTGAAGGTCCAGATCACGCCGAGCAGGACGACGGTGGAGCTGACCGACCTCAGGCCCGGCAGGGTGACGTACCGGAACCGCTGCCAGGCGTTCGCGCCGTCCATCTCGGCGGCCTCGTACAGCGTGGAGTCGATCGACTGCAGCCCGCCGAGCAGCGAGACCATCATGAACGGCACACCGCACCAGGTGTTGACCATGATCGCGGCGAACCGCTGCCAGAAGGTGTCCTCCAGCCACTGCGGCGTCGGCAGGTGCAGGGCCTCCAGGCCGGAGTTGAGGATGCCGCCGTCGGCGAGCATGAAACGCCAGCCGAAGACGGTGACGAAGGTGGGCACGGCCCAGGGCAGGACCAGGATCAGCCGGTAGAAGGTCCGGCCGCGCAGCTTCTGGTTGAGCAGCAGGGCGAGGCCGAGACCGATGGTGTAGTGCAGAGCGACACAGGCGGCCGTCCACACGATCGTCCAGATGAAGTGCGACCAGAAACGGTCGTAGGCGGTCTCGCCCCACAGGATGTCGGCGTAGTTGTCGAAGCCGATGAACTTGTAGGTGGCCTCGATCTCGTTGACGCCGATGGTGCGGGCCGTGTTGAGGCTGTTGGCGTCGGTGAGGGTGAGATAGAAGCCGTACGCCAGCGGATACAGCACGAGGACGCCCAGCACG
Source organism: Streptomyces sp. F001 (assembly GCF_004187715.1). GTDB lineage: Bacteria > Actinomycetota > Actinomycetes > Streptomycetales > Streptomycetaceae > Streptomyces > Streptomyces flavusporus. The sequence goes on from NZ_QZWF01000008.1 coordinate 33,674, forward strand.
AGGACCACGGGGGCGATCATCGCGTAGGCGTACCAGTACTTCTGGTAGCTGCGCCTCAGGCGCTGGACCGGACCGGGCCAGGGCCCGCGGTCACCGAGGCGCTTTCCGGTCGCTCGATCGATGGCGACTGTCATGGTTCGACAACCTTTGTGAGGGTCTGCAGATCAGGGGGTACGGCGCACAGGCCGACGGCCGCCGGATCCTTCCCCCCATGAGTCAGGAGGATCCGACGGCCGGTCGGGGTCACTTGCTGAAGTCCGGAACCAGCTTGGCGATCGAGGTCTCGGCGCTGGCGAGCCCCTCGTCCAGGGACTTCTTGCCGCCGGCGACAGCGAGCAGCTCGTCGTCGAGCGGGCCCCACAGCGAGCCGTACTCGGGCAGTGCCGGGCGCGGCTGGGCGGCGGCCAGGACGCCCTGGTAGCCGGCGATGCCCGGGTCGGCCTTGACCTCGGCGGTGTAGGCGTCGTCACGCGTGGGGAGCGTGTTGTTCTTCAGGGCGATGGTCTCCTGGGCCTTCGCCGAGGTCATGAAGTTCACGAACTTCAGCGCGGCCTGCTGGTGCGCCTCGTCGGAGCCGGCGTAGACGGAGAGGTTGTGGCCGCCGGTCGGGGCGCCCGCCTTGCCGGTGGAGCCGGCCGGGACGGTGGCGATCCCGAGGTTCTCCTTGTCCTTGAACGCGGAGCCCTTGTAGAAGTTGGTGATCTCCCAGGGGCCCTGGATGATCGAGGCGACCTTGCCGTTGACGAACGCGTCCTGGATGTGGGCGTAGGCGTCGGCGGTGGTGTCGGCCTTGTGCAGGCCCTTGCCGTCGAAGAGGTCCAGCCAGGTGCCGTACGCCTTCTTGGCCTCGGGCGAGTTCACGGTGATCTTCTTGGCGTCGGCGTCGACGGTGTCGGTGCCCTCGCCGTAGAGGAAGGACTGGGCGTAGTAGGACTGGGTGGTGCCCCAGTAGCCGTCGACGCCGGTCTTGTCCTTGATGGTGGCGGCGGCCTTCTTCAGGTCGTCCCAGGTCTTCGGGGCCTCGACACCGGCCTTCTCGAAGAGGTCCTTGTTGTAGACCAGCGCGAGGGTGTCCGTGGTGAAGGGGACGCCGTAGGTCTTGCCCTCGTACTGGGCCTGCTCGATCAGGCTGGGCTGGAACTTGCCCTCCTCGGCGAGGGCCTCGGTGCCGTCCAGCGGCAGGAAGAAGCCCTTCTTGGCGAAGGCGGGGGTCCAGCCGACCTCGGAGCGCAGCACGTCCGGGGCACCCTTGGAGCCGGCGGCCGTGTCGAACTTGTTCTGCGCCTGGTCGAAGGGCACGTTGACGTACTTGACCTTGATGTCCTTGTTGGCGGCCTCGAACTCCTTGACCAAGGCCTGGTACGTCGGCGCCTCATTCGTGGCGTTGGAAGTGTCCCACCAGGTGATGGTGACCGGACCGTCGGCCGAGTCTCCGCTGTCGTCTCCGCCGCAGGCCGTCGCCGCGAGGGCGAGGGACGCCACCAGCGCGGTGGCCGCTATGCCACGCCGCATGAGTTCTCCTTGAGGGTGAAAGCCCGAGTGCTCAGGATGCGGTCCCGTCTACCGCCCCTGTCGACTTGCCGACTGCGCCGTTGCGGCCGCCGGGCGACGTGAACGTAACAGCGATGTAAGCGTTGCGAAAGACCTTGCAGAAAAAAAGTGCAAGGCATCACCGAAGTTATCCGCGCGTGACCTGCCGTCGACCGCTGTGAGACCGTTGTTCTACGGGGTTGAGCGGGCACGGACCGTGTTGTGCAAGACTCTGCAAGCTCTTGCCATCCGTTTCACGAAGGGACGCCATGCCGCAGCAACCCGCAGCGCGCCGGTCGACCGCCCGCACCCGGCGTCCGATTGGTGTGCAAGGCGACATACGGCCGGTACAGTCCAGTGCCGTGACCACACGGCTTGCCGACATCGCTGCTCAGGCGGGGGTGAGCGAAGCGACCGTCAGCCGCGTCCTCAACGGGAAGCCGGGCGTCGCCGCCACCACCCGCCAGTCCGTGCTGGCCGCGCTGGACGTCCTCGGCTACGAGCGTCCGGTACGGCTGCGGCAGCGCAGCGCCGGTCTGGTGGGCCTGATCACCCCGGAACTGGAGAACCCGATATTCCCTGCCCTGGCGCAGGTCATCGGTCAGGCGCTGACCCGGCAGGGCTACACCCCGGTCCTCGCCACCCAGACCCCCGGCGGCTCGACCGAGGACGAGCTCACGGAGATGCTCGTCGACCGCGGCGTCGCCGGCATCATCTACGTCTCCGGCCTCCATGCGGACACCACCGCCGACATGCAGCGCTACGAGCAGCTGCGCGCCCAGGGCGTGCCGTTCGTACTGGTCGACGGCTTCTCCCCCAAGGTGCAGGCGCCGTTCATCTCGCCCGACGACCGGGCGGCGATGACCCTGGCCGTCACGCATCTGGCGTCGCTGGGCCACACCCGGATCGGCCTGGCGCTCGGCCCGAAGCGTTTCGTTCCGGTGCAACGGAAGATCGAGGGTTTTGTCCGGGCGATGCAGGACCAGCTGGGCCTCAGCCCGCAGACCGTCGAGACGGACCTCATCCAGCACTCCCTCTACACCCTCGAGGGCGGTCAGGCAGCCGCCACGGCACTGATCGGCCGGGACTGCACGGCGGTGGTGTGCGCCAGCGACATGATGGCGCTCGGTGCCATACGAGCGGCCCGGCAGCTCGGCCTGGACGTCCCGAAGGACATCTCGGTCGTGGGCTTCGACGACTCCCCCCTGATCGCCTTCACCGACCCGCCCCTGACCACGGTCCGCAAGCCGGTCCCGGCGATGGGTCAGGCTGCGGTGCGCACGCTGCTGGAGGAGATCGGCGGGACGCCGGCGCCGCACAGCGAGTTCGTGTTCATGCCGGAGTTGGTGGTGCGCGGTTCGACCGCTTCGGCCCCTGGGGACCGGAATCGTCCGTAAGGCGGAGAACCGGTCGCTACCGCTAGTGCACGGGTACGAGTCGCCTGCCTCTTCCCGTCGTAGAACGTGCGTCCTGAACCCGACCAGGGGATGATCGGAGCCGGAAATCTTTTCTGGCAGACTCTGTGCCCATGGGTGACACGACCGTGACGACACAGGAAGGCCGGGAAAGAGTCCTTCCGCATCCCGTCGCGGACGAAACCGGGCGGGGCATCCTGCACCGGCTGCGCGCACCGCGCCGACCCCGCCTGTGGTTCGAGATCCTGCTGATCGCGGTGAGTTACTGGACGTACTCGCTGATCCGCAACGCGGTCCCGGAGCAGAAGGCCGAAGCGCTGCGCAACGCCGACTGGATCTGGAAGGCCGAGCAACAGCTCGGTATCGCCGTGGAGCAGTCCGTCAATCATGCCGCCAACTCGGTGACCTGGCTCATCGTCAGCATGAACTACTACTACGCGACGCTGCACTTCGTGGTGACGCTGGGCGTGCTGGTGTGGCTGTACCGCAGCCATCCCGGGCGTTACGCGGCGACGCGGCTGGTCCTCTTCGCGACGACGGGCGTGGCCCTGGTCGGTTACTACCTGTATCCGCTGGCGCCGCCGCGGTTGATGAACAGCGCCGACTTCATCGACACCGTCATGGTCCATCAGACCTGGGGTTCGATGGCCTCCGGCGACCTGAAGAACATGTCCAACCAGTACGCCGCGATGCCGTCCATGCACATCGGCTGGTCCGTGTGGAGCGGGCTGACGATCTTCGCGCTGGCGACGGTTCCGTGGGTGCGGGTGCTGGGGCTGCTGTACCCGGCGCTCACCCTGGTGGTGATCGTCGCCACCGCCAACCACTTCTGGCTCGACGCCGTCGGCGGCATCCTGTGCCTCGGCTTCGGCTACGCGCTGGCGCGGGTGTGGTACGGATCATGGCCGTACGCGCTGCCGCGCCGGGTCGCGAGCGGATCGGGGGGCTCCCGGCGGGCGGGCCCGGACGATTCGCGGTCGGCGGGTCCGGACGACTCCCGGCCGGCGGGCCCGGGTGACTCCCGGCCGCAAGAGGTGCCCGGCCCCCGCACCCGGGCTCACGCCCCGTAGAACAGCTCCTCCACCACGCCCCGCGCCCTGCGTGCCGTACGCCGGTACGCGTCCAGCATGTCGCCCACGTGGCCCGGCCCGTACCCCAGGTAGCGGCCGACCGCGGCCAGTTCACGGGGGTCCGAGGGGAAGGTGTCCCCGGCGCGTCCGCGGACCAGCATCACGGCGTTACGCACCCGGGTGGCCAGCACCCACGCCTCGTCGAGGGTCGCCGCGTCCTCGGCGGACACCAGGCCGGCCTCGCGCGCGGCTGCCAGAGCCTGGCGGGTGCGGGTCGTGCGCAGCCCCGATTCCTGCCACCCGTGCCGCATCTGCAGCAACTGCACGGTCCACTCCACGTCGGACAGCCCGCCCGGCCCGATCTTGGTGTGCAGCTTGGGGTCGGCGCCCCGGGGCAACCGTTCCGACTCCATTCGCGCCTTGAGCCGCCGGATCTCCCGTACGGCCTCCTCCGACAGCCCCTGCTCCGGATACCGCAGCGGATCGATCAGCTCGATGAACCGGCGCCCCAGGTCCTCGTCGCCGGCCACCGGTTCGGCCCGCAGCAGCGCCTGCGACTCCCAGACCAGGGACCAGCGGCGGTAGTACGCCTCGTACGACTTCAGCGTCCGCACCAGCGGTCCCGACTTGCCCTCGGGCCGCAGGTCCGCGTCGATCAGCAGCGGCGGGTCGGAGCTCGGGACCTGCAGCAGGCGGCGCATCTCGGCGACGACCCGGCCCGCGGCCTCGGCTGCCTCCCGTTCGCCGACCCCCTCCTGCGGCTCGTGCACGAACAGCACGTCCGCGTCGGAGCCGTAGCCCAGCTCGTGCCCGCCGAACCGGCCCATGCCGATCACCGCGAACCGGGTCGGCAGGGTGTCGCCCCAGCTCTCCCGGACCACAGCCCGCAGCGTCCCGGCCAGCGTCGCCGCCGTCAGGTCGGACACCGCGCCGCCGACCCGGTCCACCAGCGCCCCCTGGTCGGCCTCGACCGGCTGGGCCTCGGTGCCGTAGGAGCCGACGATGTCGGCGGCGGCGATACGGAACAGCTCCCGGCGCCGTACCCCACGGGCCGCGGTGACCGCCTGCTCACCGCCCTCGGCCCGGCCGACGGCCGCGAGGATCTCCTGCTCCAGGTGGGCCCGCGACCGGGGCTGAAGTCCCCCGCCGTCGCTGTCGCCGAGCAGCGCCACGGCCTCCGGGGCCCGCATCAGCAGATCGGGGGCGAGCCGGCCGGCGGACAGCACCCGGGCGAGGTTCTCCGCCGCCGCACCCTCGTCCCGCAGCAGCCGCAGATACCAGGGCGTCTTGCCCAACGCGTCCGACACCTTGCGGAAGTTGAGCAGGCCGGCGTCCGGGTCGGCGGAGTCCGCGAACCAGCCGAGCAGCACGGGAAGCAGGGTGCGCTGGATCGCGGCCTTGCGGGTGACGCCGGAAGCCAGCGCCTCCAGGTGGCGCAGGGCGGCGGCCGGGTCGGCGTAGCCCAGCGCGACCAGCCGTGCGCGGGCCGCCTCGGGGCTCAACCGGGCCTCGCCGGGGGCGAGTTGGGCGACCGCGTCGAGCAGCGGCCGGTAGAAGATCTTCTCGTGCAGGCGTCGCACGACGGCGGCGTGCCGCTTCCACTCCCGGTTCAGCTCGCCGACCGGGTCCGTGCGCAGGCCGAGGGAGCGGCCGAGGCGCCGCTGGTCGGCCTCGTCCTCGGGGACGAGGTGGGTACGGCGCAGCCGGTAGAGCTGGATGCGGTGCTCCATGGAGCGCAGGAAGCGGTACGCGGCCTCCAGTTGCGCGGCGTCCGCCCGCCCCACGTACCCGCCCGCGGCCAGCGCCTGCAACGCAGCCAGCGTCGTCCCGCTCCGGAGCGAGACATCCGCCCGCCCGTGCACCAACTGCAGCAGCTGTACGGCGAACTCGACGTCCCGCAGGCCGCCCGGGCCCAGCTTCAGTTCGCGCTCGACCTCGGCGACGGGGATGTTCTCGACGACCCTCCGACGCATCTTCTGCACATCGGCGACGAAGTTCTCGCGCTCGGCGGCCTGCCACACCAGCGGCTCGAGGGCGGTGACGTACTCCTCGCCGAGTTCGATGTCACCGGCGACCGGGCGGGCCTTGAGCAGGGCCTGGAACTCCCAGGTCTTGGCCCAGCGTTGGTAGTAGGCGAGGTGGCTGCTGAGGGTGCGGACCAGCGGTCCGTTGCGGCCCTCGGGGCGGAGATTGGCGTCGACGGGCCAGATGGAACCCTCGACGGTGGTCTCGGAGCAGATCCGCATCATGTGCGAGGCGAGCCGGGTCGCGGCACGCAGCGCCTTGCCCTCGTCGGCTCCTTCGACGGCCTCGCCGACGAAGATGACGTCGACGTCGGAGACGTAGTTCAGCTCGTGGCCGCCGCACTTGCCCATCGCGATGACGGCGAGCCGGCACAGCGCGGCGTCGTCGGGCGCAGCGGCGCGGGCGATGCCGAGGGCGGCGCGCAGGGTGGCGGTGGCCAGGTCGGCGAGCTCGGCCGCGGTCTGGGCGACGTCGATCGTGCCGCACACGTCCCGCGCGGCGATGGACAGCAGACAGCGCCGGTAGGCGACGCGCAGGGTGACGGGGTCGGTGGCCTCGGCCAGGCCCCGCTCGAACTCCGCCACTCCGGGGTGCAGGTCCCGCGGCTCGTAGGTGACGAGGGCCTGCCAGTCGCCGGCGTGCCGGGCGAGGTGGTCGGCGAGGGCGGCCGAGGCGCCGAGCACACCGAGGAGACGGTCGCGCAGCGGCTTGGACGCGGTCAGGGTGTCGAGCAGTTCACGGCGTGCGGTGGGGGCGGGCTGGGCCTCCAGCAGGCGTACCAGACCGTGCAGGGCCAGGTCCGGGTCGGCGGTGGCGCCCAGCGCCTCCAGCAGCACCGGGTCGTCGCGCAGGCCTGCGAGCTCTGCTGCGGACAGGAGCCGCTCGGCGGCGGCGGGATCGGTGAAGCCGTGCCGCAGCAGCCGCGTGAAGGTACTGCTTCTGCGCCCCGGCGTCATCCTCGCCCTCCCGTCCAGGTCAACGTGGTACGAGCCGAGCCTAACCGGACTGCCCGCGTGGGGCGCCGATGAGTTCCGCGGGCGTACGGGGTCTGCCCTGTCGAGGACCTTCAGGAGGCAGCTCATGATCGCCAAGCAACCACAGACCCGTCTCGACCAGCGCTACAGCGGCGAGGCGGCCACCGCGACCCCCTGGTCGGAGGCCGAGGCGCTGCTCGCCGGGTCCGAGCTGTTCTGGATCTCGACGGTACGCCCCGACGGGCGGCCCCATGTGGCCCCTCTGCTCGCCGTCTGGTCGGACGGCCGGCTGCACTTCTGTACCGGCCCCGAGGAGCGCAAGGCCCAGAACCTCGCCGCGAACCCGCACGTCGTGCTCACCACCGGCACCAACACCTGGAACAAGGGATACGACCTGGTGGTCGAGGGCGAGGCGGTGCGGATCACCGACGACGCCCGGCTGTGCGAGCTGGCCGCCGCGTGGGAGGCGAAGTACGGCAGCGTCTGGCACTTCGACGTGGCGGACGGCTGCTTCCGGCACGGTGCGGGACACGCCTACGTCTACTCGGTGGCGCCGCGCACGGTTTTCGGCTTCGGTAAGGGAGAGCCGTTCAGCCAGACCCGTTGGCGATTCAACTTGGAGGAACAGCAATGGACTTCACGCTCGAAGTGATTCCGCTGCCCGTGACCGACATCGACCGGGCGCGCGACTTCTACCGGGACCGAGTGGGCTTCCACGTCGACATCGACCAGGAAGTCATGCCGGGCATGCGCATCGTCCAGCTGACGCCTCCGGGCTCGGGCTGTTCGATCGCGCTCGGCGACAGCATCTGGGACCTGACCAAGGGCGAGACAAAGCCCGAGCCCGGCTCCTACCAGGGCCTTCAGCTCTGCGTCGCCGACATCAAGGCGGCCCGCGCGGAACTGGTCGAACGGGGCCTGGAGATCTCCGAGCCGGTCCAGTACTCCCCCGACGACGGCGCGACGTTCATGTACTTCAAGGACCCCGACGGCAACGGCTGGTCGATCCAGGAGTACCGCCGCAGGGCCACGGAGCCCCTGCACCAGGTGCTGGCGGAGTTGAAGCAGCAGTAGGGAGACGCGTGGCGCAGGGGTGCCGTGTCCGGGCACCCCGGGTCCAGGCACCCCTTGCACGAGGGGCAGCAGGCCTCGCGGTCGCGTGACATGTCGGCTGTCGGGGCTACCTTCTCGCCAGGGTGTCGCTCCTGTGCGGTGGGCGTATTGTCCGCATATGTGTGGTACTCGGTGCGGCCAGGGCGGTGCGCCGTCGCAGGAGCGGTCGGTACGGCCCGGGGGAAGGTGAGAGCGTGCAGGACCCTGCCGGCTTCGTCGCTGCCGCGAGCTTCGGCCCGGAGCTGGTGGCCCTCGCTCTGGCCCGGGTCGTCTCGGAGACCGACGCGTCTGCGGGCTTTGTGTATCTGCTGCCGCCGGGCGAGTGGGTGCTGCGGCTGGCGGTGCTCAGCGGGGACTCACCGGAGCTCATCGCCCCGTGGGCGCAGGTGCGGCTCACCGCCCCGGTCCCGGTGGCCGACGCGGTGCGCGAGCGGCGCCTGGTGTGGCTCGGCAGCCAGGAAGAGCTGGCGCGCTGCTACCCGCAGTCCGCGCTCGTGCTGCCCTACCACTTGGCGGTGGCCGCCGCACCGATCACCACCGACACCACCGTGTGGGGCGGCCTGGTGCTGCGGTGGCCCGGCTCGCACCCGCCGCAGCTGCCCCCGCAGGAGCGCGATGCGCTCTTTGCCTGCTGCCACCGCCTGGGTCTGCTCCTGCAGCAGGCCACCGACGGTGGCCACCCGGTGCTGCCCGAGCCCGAGCCACGAGTGGTCCCCCCGCTGCGCTCCCGCACCCCCGAGCCGGTCCGGGAGACGGCCGCGGCCGACTTCGCCGAGCGCCTGCCCGGAGGCTGCTGCGCGCTGAACACGGAGGGCCGGATCACCTTCCTCACCTCCGCCGCCGCCGACCTCCTCGGAGCCGACGTCCCCGGCCTGTTGGGCGCCCGGCCCTGGGAGGCCCTGCCGTGGCTGGACGACCCGGTCGTCGAAGACCGCTACCGGGCCGCGGTCTTCAGCCGCCAGCCCACCTCCTTCACCGTCCTGCGCCCACCGGACCACTGGCTGTTCTTCCGCCTCTACCCGGACCCATCCGGTATCAGCGTCCGCATCACCCCCACCGCCACGGCCCATGGCCCGGACGCTTCAGGGGTGCTGCACCCCGCTGCCCCCGACGTCCCGGGCCGGACGACCGCGCTCTACCACCTGCTGCACCTGGCGGCCACGCTCACCGAGGCCGTCGGGGTGCGGGACGTGGTCGACCGGGTCGCCGACCAGCTCCTGCCCGCCTTCGGCGCCCAGGCCCTCGCCCTGATGACGACGCAGGAGGGCCGGCTGCGGATCATCGGCTACCGCGGCTATGCCGCCGAGCTCATGGATCGTTTCGACGCCCTCCCCCTGACCTCGGACACCCCCGCCGTGCACGTCCTGACCACCGGCATCCCCAGCTTCTTCGCCACCTTCGAGGACCTCAAACGCGCCTATCCCCCCGCCGTCCGGCAGGACGAGATGGGCGCCTGGGCCTTTCTGCCCCTGATCACCTCCGCCGCCCGTCGGCTCGCTGGTACTCGCCTACGCCCGGCCCCACCCCTTCGCCCCGGAGGAACGGGCCATCCTCACCTCCACCGCCGGACTGGTCGCCCAGGCTCTGGACCGGGCCCACCTCTACGACGCCAAACACCAGCTCGCCCACAGCTTGCAGACCGCCCTGCTGCCCAGGCCCTCCCCGCATCCCCGGCCTGGACGTGGCCGCCCGCTACCTCCCCACCGCCCGCGGCATCGACATCGGCGGCGACTTCTACGACCTCATTTGCCTCGACGAGGCGACCGCCGCCGCGGCCATCGGCGACGTCCAGGGCCACAACGTGAACGCCGCCGCCCTCATGGGGCAGGTCCGCACCGCCGTCCACGCCACCGCCGGCGCACCCCCCGGCGAGGTCCTGGCCCGCACCAACCGTCTGCTCACCGACCTGGACCCCGGCCTGTTCACCAGCTGCCTCTACGCCCACCTCGACCTGGCGCGCCACCGCGCCCACCTGGCCAGCGCCGGCCACCCCCCGCCGCTGCTGTGCTACCCCGACGGGCACACCGAGGTCCTCGACCTGCCGCCCGGACTCCTGCTGGGCATCGATCCGGCCGCCGACTACCCGACGACCGATATCCCCCTGCCACCCGGCGCCGTGCTCGCCCTGTACACCGACGGCCTCGTCGAAACCCCCGGCACCGACCTCGGCGAGGCCATCGCCGGCCTCGCCGACCAGCTCGCCCAGTCCCGGGGGCACAGCATGGACGCCCTCGCCGAGATCCTCGTCCACCACGCCCAGCGGTCGGCATCCCACGGCGACGACATCGCCCTGCTCCTCATCCATCCGCACCAGGACGGCGGCTGACACCCAGTGACCCGCCCAGCCCTCGAGGACGACTGACGGCGCCGTGTCAGCGCGTTGCGTCGACACCCAGGAGTCCTCAGGGCGTTGAGTCAGTACAGGGCCGGTGAGACGGCTCAGGGCCGACGGTTCGAGACCGTCGGCCCTGGATGCCGCGCACGCGGGATACCCGCGTTGACCTGCGCCTACAGCACCGGAAGGTTCTTGCGCAGCTCGAAGGCGGTCACCTCGGAGCGGTACTCGTACCACTCCTGCCGCTTGTTGCGCAGGAAGAAGTCGAAGACGTGCTCACCCAGCGTCTCGGCGACCAGATCGCTGCGCTCCATGAGTCCGAGCGCCTCCCCCAGGTTCTGCGGCAGCGGCTCGATCCCCATCGCCCGCCGCTCGGCATCGGACAGCGCCCACACGTCGTCCTCGGCGCCCGGCGGCAGTTCGTAGCCCTCCTCGATGCCCTTGAGACCGGCGGCGAGGAGCACGGCGTACGCCAGGTACGGGTTCGCGCCGGCGTCCAGCGACCGCACCTCGACCCGCGCGGACCCGGTCTTCCCCGGCTTGTACATCGGCACCCGGACCAGCGCCGACCGGTTGTTGTGCCCCCAGCAGATGTACGAGGGCGCCTCACCGCCCGCGCCGGCCGTGCGCTCGGAGCCGCCCCAGATGCGCTTGTAGGAGTTCACCCACTGGTTGGTGACCGCCGAGATCTCCGCAGCGTGCCGCAGCAGGCCCGCGATGAAGGAGCGGCCGACCTTGGACAGCTGGTACTCGGCGCCGGACTCGTAGAACGCGTTCCGGTCGCCCTCGAACAGCGACAGGTGTGTGTGCATACCGGAGCCCGGGTGCTCGGAGAACGGCTTCGGCATGAAGGTCGCCTGCAGGTTCTGCTCGAGGGCCACCTGCTTCATGACCAGGCGGAACGTCATGACGTTGTCCGCGGTGGACAGCGCGTCCGCGTACCGGAGGTCGATCTCCTGCTGGCCCGGCGCGCCCTCGTGGTGGGAGAACTCGACGGAGATGCCCATCGACTCCAGCATGGTGATCGCCTGGCGGCGGAAGTCCATGCCGACGTTGGTCGGGGTGTGGTCGAAGTAGCCGGAGTTGTCGGCGGGGGTGGGCACCGAGCCGTCGACCGGCTTGTTCTTCAGCAGGAAGAACTCGATCTCCGGGTGGGTGTAGAAGGTGAAGCCGAGGTCGGAGGCGCGGGCGAGGGCGCGCTTGAGGACGTAGCGCGGGTCGGCGAAGGAGGGGGAGCCGTCCGGCATGAGGATGTCGCAGAACATCCGGGCCGTGCCCGGGGTCTCCGCGCGCCAGGGCAGGATCTGGAACGTCGACGGATCGGGCTTGGCGATCATGTCGGACTCGTACACCCGGGCGAAGCCCTCGATGGCGGAGCCGTCGAAGCCGATGCCCTCGTCGAAGGCCTGCTCCAGTTCGGCCGGGGCCACGGCCACGGACTTGAGGAAACCCAGCACGTCCGTGAACCACAGGCGTACGAACCGGATGTCGCGCTCCTCCAACGTCCGGAGCACGAACTCCTGCTGCTTGTCCATCTTCCGCTTCCCCATCCTTGCTGGTCAGGCCGCCTGTCTCCCGCACCACGGGAGGCGGTCGGGCACCTGAGCATCCCACCACAACACCATTTCATGCGCGTTGCAGACCTTGATCGCCCGGCCGACCCCGGCCTGAACGCCTCGCGTACGGCAGGTGTACGGCTGTGCTGCCCATCTTGCCTGCTCGCACCGACATCCGTAATGCCCGTCCGGAGGCCACCGGGACCGGGCCGTTCGCGGTCCGTTCCGGCGCCCTCCCCTACGACTCGGCCCACCTCCCCCATTACGATCAGCCCACCCGACTTCCTCCCGTTCCCCAGAAGGGCCGGCCCCATGGGTTCCGCCAAGAACAAGAGCAGTGCGGCGCGCGCGGCGCGCATAGAGGAGATGCGGCGCGCGGAGCGTGCCCGTGAGCGGCGCAACCGGATCCTCACGATCTCGGCCAGTGTGGTGGTCATCGCCGGTCTCGTCGTCGGTGGCGTGGTCCTGGTCCAGTCGCAGTCCGACGACTCCGACACGGCGGCGAGCGACGCGAAGGCCACCGGCAAGTTCGTCACGGGCGCGGACGGCGTCAGGACGTGGGAGGGCGACCTGGCCCGCAACCACGTCACCAAGGCCGTGTCGTACCCGGTGGAGCCCCCGGTCGGCGGCGACCACCACCAGGTGTGGATGAACTGCAACGGCGACGTCTACACCGAGGAGATCCCCAACGTGAACGCCGTGCACTCGCTGGAGCACGGCGCGGTCTGGGTGACGTACACGAGCAAGGCCGCCGAGGACGACGTGGAGGCGCTGGCGGCGAAGGTGAAGAAGACGCCGTACACGCTGATGAGCCCGGACGAGAAGCAGCAGGACCCGATCATGCTGACGGCGTGGGGCCACCAGCGGACGGTGACCGGCGCGGACGACCCGAACGTCGACAAGTTCCTCGCGAAGTACGTCCAGGGTGAGCAGACTCCCGAGCCGGGGGCCGCCTGCACGGGCGGGCTGTCGAAGTGAGGCGTGCGCGGGCCGGCTGGATCGCGGGGGCCGCGGCGGCGCTGCTCGTCGCGGTCGGCGGGATCACGTACGCGGTCGCCGGGGACGGCGGCTCGGACGCCGCCGCGCCGGCCGCCGACTCCGCGGACGCCGGGTTCGCGCGCGACATGGCGGTGCACCACCAGCAGGCCGTGGAGATGTCGTACATCGTGCGCGATCGCACCGACGACGAGGAGGTGCGGCTGCTGGCGTACGACATCGCGCAGACGCAGGCCAACCAGCGCGGCATGCTGCTGGGCTGGCTGGACCTGTGGGGGCTGCCGAAGGTGTCGGCGCAGCCGATGGCCTGGATGGGCATGGGCGGCATGGCGTCCGGCGAGGACGGGGCGCTGATGCCGGGGATGGCGACCAACACCGAGATGAAGCGGCTGGGGCAGCTCGACGGACGGCAGGCCGAGGTCTTCTTCCTGCAGCTCATGACGGACCATCACCGGGGTGGCGTCCACATGGCGGAGAGCTGTGTCGACAAGTGCACGGTCGGCGCGGAGAAGCGGCTGGCGCAGGGCATGGTCGACGCCCAGGAGTCGGAGATCCGGCTCATGGCGGACCTGCTGAAGGAGCGGGGCGCGAAGCCGCGGCCGTAGTGCCGTGGGAGTGCCGTGGCCCACACCGGCCGCCACCCCATCGCGTCGCTCTGACGATTACACTGGGCCCGTGCCTCAACTACGTCTCGCCCTGAACCAGATCGACTCGCGCGTCGGCGACCTCGCCGGGAACACGGAGACGATCCTTCGCCGGACCCGGCACTCCGCCGAGCAGGGAGCGCATCTCGTGGCGTTCCCGGAGATGGTGCTGACCGGGTATCCCGTCGAGGACCTGGCCCTGCGTTCCTCCTTCGTCGAGGCGTCTCGCGCGGCCCTGCGCTCGCTCGCCGCCCGGCTCGCCGAGGAGGGCTTCGGCCGGCTGCCGGTGATCGTCGGCTATCTCGACCGCAGCGAGACCGCCCAGCCGAAGTACGGCCAGCCGGCCGGCGCCCCGCAGAACGCGGGGGCGGTGCTGTACGGCGGCGAGGTGGCGCTCACCTATGCCAAGCACCACCTGCCGAACTACGGCGTCTTCGACGAGTTCCGGTACTTCGTCCCCGGCGACACCATGCCGGTCGTGCGGGTGCACGGCATCGACGTGGCGCTGGCCATCTGCGAGGACCTGTGGCAGGACGGCGGCCGGGTACCGGCGGCACGGTCCGCCCAGGCCGGGCTGCTGCTGTCCATCAACGCCTCGCCGTACGAGCGCGACAAGGACGACACCCGCCTCGAGCTGGTGCGCAAGCGCGCCCAGGAGGCCGGCTGCACCACCGCCTACCTCGCCATGATCGGCGGGCAGGACGAGCTGGTCTTCGACGGCGACTCGATCGTCGTGGACCGGGACGGGGCGGTCGTGGCCCGGGCGCCACAGTTCGCCGAGGGCTGCGTGGTGCTCGACCTGGACCTGCCCGCGGCCTCCCCGGACGCCCCGACGGGCGTGGTGGACGACGGGCTGCGCATCGACCGGCTGGTGCTGTCCGAGGAGCCCCTGCCGGCGTACGAGCCGACGCAGACGGGCGGATACGCCGAGCGCCTCGACGACGACGAGGAGGTGTACTCGGCGCTGGTGGTGGGCCTGCGGGCGTATGTCGCGAAGAACGGCTTCACGTCGGTCCTGATCGGCCTGTCCGGCGGCATCGACTCGGCGCTGGTCGCGGCGATCGCGTGCGACGCGGTCGGCGCGCAGAACGTGTACGGCGTGTCCATGCCGTCGAAGTACTCCTCCGACCACTCCAAGGGCGACGCGGCGGAGCTGGCCCGGCGTACGGGCCTGAACTTCCGGACCGTCCCGATCGAGCCGATGTTCGACGCGTACATGGGGTCGCTGGGCCTGACCGGGCTGGCGGAGGAGAACCTCCAGGCACGGTTGCGCGGCACGACGCTGATGGCGATCTCGAACCAGGAGGGCCACATCGTCCTGGCCCCCGGCAACAAGTCGGAGCTTGCGGTCGGCTACTCGACCCTGTACGGCGACGCGGTGGGTGCGTACGGCCCCATCAAGGACGTCTACAAGACGTCGGTCTTCCGCCTGGCCAAGTGGCGCAACAAGGCGGCCGAGGAGCGGGGCCAGACCCCGCCCATCCCGGAGGCTTCCATCACCAAGCCGCCGAGCGCGGAGCTGCGGCCGGGGCAGGTCGACACCGACTCCCTGCCGGACTATCCCGTCCTGGACGCGATTCTCGAGCGGTACGTCGACCGGGACGAGGGCGCCGACACGATCGTCGCCGCCGGTTTCGACCCCGCGCTGGTCACCAAGACCCTGCGCATGGTCGACACCGCCGAGTACAAGCGGCGCCAGTACCCGCCGGGCACGAAGATCTCCCCCAAGGGCTTCGGCAAGGACCGACGGCTGCCGATCACCAACGGGTGGCGGGAGACGGCGTGAGCTTTCTCAGCCCCTTGATGGTCCCCCCCTCTGGGGGAGTTTGAGGAGCGGGGATCCAGGGGGCAGAGCCCCCTGGCGGGGTCGAAGGGGCGGAGCCCCTGGAGGAGGGACGGGTAGGGGCGGCGGGGGCGAGAAACCCCGCCGCCGGTCAGGAGTGCAGCGCCTCCGACTGCTGCGGCACATGACCGGCGACCAGCCGTTCCCGACCCCCCTGCGGAGCGACCCTCCAACGATCCACGACGTACGCCGTCCCGGCCACGGCAAGGCCCAGCACCGCGAGAACCGCACCCGCCGTAGCCGGCGACGTCGCACCGAACCCCGCCGCCAGGGCAAGCCCACCGATCCACGCACCACCCGCGTTGGCCAGGTTGAACGCGGCCTGGTTGGCCGAGGACGCCAGCGACGGCGCCGCCGCAGCCTTCTCCATGACCATCAGCTGGAGCGGGGACCCGGTGACGAAGGCCGCCGTACCCAGCAGCGCCACGCCCAGCGCGGCACTCCACCGCGCCTCCATGAGCAGCGGGAAGAGGCCGAGCACCACCACGAGCGAGGCCAGGCCGCCGAACAGCGTGCCCCGCATGGCGTGGTCGGCGAGCCGTCCGCCCAGCAGGTTGCCGACCGTCGCGCCGACGCCGAACAGCGCCAGCAGCAGCGTCACGCTGGCCTCGGCGTACCCGGCGGAGTCGGTGAGCATCGGCGTGATGTAACTGTACGCGGCGAAGAGCGCGCCGAATCCGGCGACCGTCGTGCCGAGCGCCAGCCACACCGGCAGCGAGCGCAGTGCGGCCAGTTCGCCGCGCAGGCCGGTGGTGGAGGCGTGGGCGTGGTCGTGCGGGATCAGCAGGGCCAGCGAGGCTATCGCCGCCACGCCGATCGCACTGACGCCGAGGAAGGTCGCCCGCCAGCCCAGGTGCTGGCCCATGAGGGTGGCGGCCGGGACGCCCGCGATGTTGGCGACGGTGAGGCCGAGGAACATCAGCGAGACGGAGCGGGCCTTGCGTTCGGGCGCGACCATGGTGGTGGCGACGACGGCGCCCACGCCGAAGAAGGCGCCGTGCGGCAGACCGCTCAGGAAGCGGGCGGCCAGCAGCCAGTGGTGGTCGGGGGCGAAGGCCGAGAGGGCGTTGCCCACCACGAAGAGGACCATCAGGCCGATGAGCACGGTGCGACGGGACATGCGCGCGGTGACCGCGGCCAGCAGCGGGGCACCGATGACGACGCCCAGCGCGTACGCGGAGACCAGATGTCCTGCGCCGGGGATCGAGATGTGCAGGTCGTCCGCGACGTCGGGCAGCAGGCCCATCATCACGAATTCGGTCGTGCCGATGCCGAAGGCGCCGACGGCCAGAGCGAGCAGGGCCAGGGGCATGAAGGGGCCTTTGCCTTTCAGAGCGGGGTTCCGTCCATCATATGTTCAAGTACGGAACAAAGCCTGCCAGGCCCAGTATTCCAGCGGGTTAAGACCCGGTTGCCAGGTCCACACGCGCAGCCACCGGCAGGTGGTCGCTGCCCGTCTGCGGCAGCGTCCAGGACGTGACCGGCTCCACACCCTTGACCATGATCTGGTCGATGCGCGCCATCGGGAACGACGCCGGCCAGCTGAAGCCGAAGCCGCTGCCCGCCGCGCCCTGGGTGGAGCGCATCTGGGCCGTCACGGCGTTGAGGGCGCGGTCGTTCATGGTGCCGTTGAGGTCGCCGAGCAGGACGACCCGGGTCAGCTGCTCGTCGGCGATGGCCTCGCCGAGCGCGTCGGCGCTGGTGTCGCGCTGCCGGGCGGTGAACCCGGCCTCCAGCTTCACCCGGACCGAGGGCAGGTGGGCGACGTAGACGGCGAGCTGTCCGCCCGGTGCGGTCACCGTGGCGCGCATGGCCCGGATCCAGCCCAGCTTGATGTCGACCGGCCGGATGTCACTGAGCGGGTACTTGCTCCACAGCCCGACCGTGCCCTGCACCGAGTGGTACTTGTACGTCGACGCCAGCGCCGACTCGTACGTCGGCACCGCGGCCTCCGTCAGCTCCTCCAGCGCCACCACGTCCGCGCCGGACGCGGCCACGTCCCGGGCCGTGCCGGACGGGTCGGTGTTGTCGGCGTTGACGTTGTGCGTGGCGACGGTCAGGCCGCCGCCGGCCGCGGCCGCCTTGTCGGTGAGCAGTCCGCCGAAGACGTTCAGCCACACGATCGCCGGGAACAGCACGGCGATCAGCGCGGTGGCGGACCTGCGGACGAGGGCCAGCAGGAGCAGCAGCGGGACGAAGGCGCCGAGCCAGGGCAGGAACGTCTCGGTGAGGCTGCCGAGGTTGCCCACGCTGTTCGGGATGTGCGCGTGGACCAGCATGACCATGGCCAGCAGCACCGCGACGGCGGCCAGGACGACGCCGCGCCGCCAGATCCGGGGGTCGCCGCGCCAGCCGTGCGTCGCGCGGGCCGTCAGGCGCCGAAGGCGAGATGCCGGGCGCTCGGGACCCGAGCTGCCGTTGTCCGTCTCCGTCACATACGCCTGCTGCGCCATACCGTCGCCTCGCTACCTGCCGTGCACACCGTCGTCCCCCGTGCCCTACGACCCTAGGGGATGATCGGCTCCGTTCAACGCCGCCCCATGACGGCCGTACGGGCACTTAGGACGAACAAGTCGGCGCCGCGGGTTCCGGTTTCCGTCGATGCGCGGGTGCTCTGTGACGAAACGCGAACATTCGGGCTATGTGGTGGGTGAGCTGACGGGTCGTAGCCCTTCGAGCACCGTGTCGACGATCTGCTCCGCGAGACCTTCGGGCAGGTCGGCGTCCGGGCGCAGGAGGGAACGGGCCAGCATCGGGCCGACGATGATGTCGTGCATCACCTCGACGTCCACGTCGGTGCGGAGTTCGCCGTTCTCCTGGCCTCGACGCAGCGCCTCCAGGCCGAGTCTGCGGCGGGGCGCTATGACGGCGTTGTGGTAGGCGGCCCAGATGCGGGGGCTGCTCTTCATCTGCGCGTGGACATTGCGCAGGATCGCCGAGGAGCGGTCGGCCAGGCCGCGCCGGCGCAGGATTTCCAGCAGCACGACGAGGTCGTCCCGCAGTGAGGTACGCGGCAGTTCCGGGTCGGGGGGCTCGGCGGCGCGTACGACGTCGACGAAGAGTTCCTCCTTGCCGCTCCAGCGGCGGTAGATGGTGGCCTTGCCGACGCCGGCGGTGCGGGCGATGCGCTCGATGGAGAGTTCGGCGAGGGGGACGCCGTCCTCCAGGAGTTTCATCGTGCCCTCGATGATGGCGCGTTCCACGGTCTCGCTGCGGGGGCGTCCGCGGGCGGGGCCCTCTGGCCGGGGCCGGCTTGCGGCGAGGCTCACTGTCCGGTGTCCTTTCGTTGGCGTGGGAAATTCTCCAGCGTGTACGCCGGTTCCGCCTCGGCGGCGCGACCGTCCGCCTCCGGTTCCTTGACCCGGCCCGGCAGGAACAGCGCCACCACCACCGCCCCTACCAGGGCGACGCCCGCCCCGCCCAGCGCGGTGACGTGCATGGAGTGCAGGAAGGCGTCGTTGGCAGGGGTCACCAGGGCCCGCCCCTCGGGGCCGAGCCGTGCCGCGGCGGCGAGGGTGGCCTCGATGGACTCGCCGGCGGTGTGGCGTGCGGCGGTGGGGAGTTGGGCCAGCTCGTCCTCGATCCGGGTGCGGTAGGCGGTGGACAGGACCGAGCCCAGGACCGCGATGCCGAGGGCGCCGCCGACCTGACGGAAGGTGTTGCTGAGGGCGGAGGCGGAACCGGCCTTCTCGCGGGGCAGGGCCTGCATGATGACGACGCTGACCGGCGTCATGATGTGCGCCATACCCGTGCCCATGAGGAAGAAGACGACCTCCAGGATCCAGATGGGGGTGTCCGCGTCCAGCGTGGCGAACGCGGCCAGCATCGCGGCGATGAGCAGCATGCCGCCGGTGGTGGTGGCCCGGTGGCCGAAGCGGTCGACGACCAGCCGGGCCCGCGGCGCGAAGATCATCTGGGCGGCGGCCAGCGGCAGCATCAGCAGACCGGTCTCCAGCGGCGAGTAGCCGCGCACGCTCTGGGTGTAGAAGACGGCGAAGAAGGTCACGCCCATCAGCGCGAAGAAGACCAGCGCGATGACGGAGATCGCGGCCGAGAACACCTTGCTCTTGAAGTAGGTGACGTCGATGGACGGGTGGTCGCTGCGCTTCTCGAAGACGACGAAGGCGGCGAGGACGGCGAGCCCGGCGCTGATGGTCGCCAGTACCGCCGGGTCCGTGAAGTCGGCGAGCTGGCCGCCCCTGATGATGCCGTAGACGAGCAGGACGAGCCCGGCGACGGACAGCAGCACGCCGACGAGGTCGATCCGGCCGGGATTCGGATCGCGGGAGTCGGGCACCAGCCACAGCATCAGACCGATCGCGAGGATCACGATCGGCACGTTGACGAGGAACACCGAACCCCACCAGAAGTGGTCCAGCAGCACACCACCGGTGATCGGGCCGATGGCGATGGCGAGGCCGACGCCGCCGGCCCAGATGCCGATGGCCTTGGGCTGCTCGTCGCGCTCGAAGACGTTCATGAGGACAGCGAGCGTGGCCGGCATCACGAAGGCGGCACCGAGGCCCATCACCGCGCGGAAGGCGATGAGTTCGGCCGGTGAGCCGGACGAGGCGGCGAGGGCGGAGCCGACGCCGAACACGACGAGCCCGCCGAGCAGGACCTTCTTGCGGCCGAGCCGGTCGCCGAGCAGTCCGGCGCTGAACAGCAGGCCCGCGAAGACGAGGGTGTAGGCGTTGATCGCCCACTCCAGCTCGCTCTGGGTGGCGCCCAGGCCGGTCGGGGCGGGCGTGGAGATCGTCTTGACGGCGACGTTCAGGATCGAGTTGTCCAGCACCACGATCAGCAGGCTCAGCATGAGGACACCGAGTATGAGCCAGCGGCGGCGGTGCACCGCTTCCGGTGTGCGGGGGCCGGGGACAGCCGGTGTAGTCATGCTGTCGAGCCTAGGCAATTTACGATACGAGACGGTGCCGTATTGTAAATTTTTACCCGTCTCTTACAGGGCGGGGGTCCCCCTAGCCGTCGATGGCACGAGGTGCCACCATGGGAGTGGTCCGGGGACGCCGTCAGGGCGCCTCGAGATGACGTAAGGAGCCGTTGCAATGACGCAGCTTTCGGCTGCCCAGACTGCACAGCAGAAACCCTCCGACGGCAGCAAGGCGCTGTACGGGGGCAAGGGCACCCGCCGTATCACGGTTCGTGACATCGCCGCCGCCAAGGAGCGCGGCGAGAAGTGGCCCATGCTCACCGCCTACGACGCGATGACCGCGTCCGTCTTCGACGAGGCCGGCATCCCGGTCATGCTCGTCGGCGACTCGGCGGGCAACTGCCACCTGGGGTACGACACCACCGTGCCCGTCACCCTCGACGAGATGACCATGCTGTCCGCCGCGGTCGTACGGGGTACGAAGCGTGCCCTGATCGTCGGCGACCTGCCGTTCGGCTCGTACCAGGAGGGCCCGGTGCAGGCGCTGCGCTCGGCGACCCGGCTGGTGAAGGAGGCCGGCGTGCAGGCCGTGAAGCTGGAGGGCGGCGAGCGGTCCCACGAGCAGATTCGGCTGCTGGTCGAGTCCGGTATTCCGGTCATGGCCCACATCGGCCTGACCCCGCAGTCCGTCAACGCCATGGGCTACCGCGTCCAGGGTCGCGGTGAGGAGGCGGCGGCGCAGCTGCTGCGGGACGCCAAGGCCGTGCAGGACGCGGGGGCGTTCGCGGTGGTGCTGGAGCTGGTGCCGGCCGAGTTGGCGGCGGAGGTGACGCGCACGCTGCACATCCCGACGGTCGGCATCGGCGCCGGGCCGGAGACGGACGCGCAGGTGCTGGTGTGGACCGACATGCTCGGGCTGACCGGAGGGCGGGTGCCGAAGTTCGTGAAGCAGTACGCCGATCTGCGTGAGGTCATGGGGAACGCGGCGAAGGCGTTTGCGGAGGATGTTGTCGGCGGGGCGTTCCCGTTGGAGGAGCACTCCGTCCACTAGCCATTTGCCGCACCACCTGGACAGCCCGCCGATCTTCCCCCGTCGGCGGGCTGTCCCCTCTTTGCGCCTGAACCGGCGCCGCTCTCGCGGACGTGGTTGCTCGCCGTCGTGGTGCCTCAGTTGATGGTTGCGGCCGTCTTCGGGGAGTTGTCGGTGCTGTCGGCAGTCTGTCGGTCGTTTGTCGGTGGCGTCTGAAAGCGTCGTCCCCATGACACGAATCGACAAGAACCCCGGCGGCAGCGAAGTGGCCGTCACCGTGCGGGGGCTGGTCAAGCACTACGGCGAGACCAAGGCGCTGGACGGCGTCGACCTGGATGTGCGTGAGGGCACCGTGATGGGTGTGCTCGGGCCGAACGGGGCCGGGAAGACCACCCTCGTACGGATTCTGTCCACTCTGCTGGCCCCGGACGCCGGGCAGGCGACCGTGGCCGGCTACGACGTCGTACGGCAGCCCCGGCAGCTGCGCCGGGTGATCGGGCTGACCGGGCAGTACGCCTCCGTGGACGAGAAGCTGCCGGGCTGGGAGAACCTGTACATGATCGGGCGGCTGCTCGATCTGCCCCGCAAGGACGCACGGGCCCGGGCCGACGAGCTGCTGGAGCGGTTCTCGCTCACCGAGGCCGCGAAGCGGCCGGCGGCCACCTACTCCGGCGGTATGCGCAGGCGGCTCGACCTGGCCGCCTCGATGATCGGGCGACCGCAGGTGCTGTTCCTCGACGAGCCCACCACCGGGCTGGACCCGCGGACCCGCAACGAGGTGTGGGACGAGGTCAAGCGCATGGTCGGGGACGGCGTCACCGTGCTGCTGACCACCCAGTACATGGAGGAGGCCGAGCAGTTGGCCTCCGAGCTGACCGTCGTCGACCGGGGCAAGGTCATCGCCAATGGCGGGATCGAGGAGCTGAAGGCCAAGGTCGGCGGGCGGACACTGCGGGTCCGGCCGGCCGATCCGGTGCAGTTGCGGCCGCTCGCCCGCTCCATCGACGAGCTGGGCATCACCGGTCTGGCCACGACCACCGTGGACACCGAGGGCGGCGCCGTGCTGGTGCCGATCCTGAGCGACGAGCAGCTGACCGCCGTGGTCGGCGCCGTCACCGCGCGCGGCATCACGCTCGCTTCCATCAGCACCGAACTGCCCAGCCTGGACGAGGTGTTCCTCTCCCTCACCGGCCACCGCGCCAGTGCCCCGCAGGACGCCGTGCCCGCCGACGACCGTCAGGAGGTCGCCGTATGACCGCCGCAACCGTCACCACACAGGACGCCCGGATCACGCTGCGCGGGCATGTGCGGCACACCGGCGCCCTGATCCGCCGCAACCTGCTGTGGATCCGGCAGGACCCCGAGTCGATGTTCGACGCGCTGCTGATGCCGGTCGTCTTCACCCTGCTGTTCGTGTACGTCTTCGGCGGCTCGATCGGGCAGGCCCTGGGCGGCGGGCAGGACGGGTACGTGCAGTACGTGATCCCCGGCATGATCGCGATGATGAGCATGACGCTGTCCCAGGGCGTCGGCACCGGCTTCAGCCAGGACTTCAACTCCGGTGTCATGGACCGTTTCCGGTCCCTGCCGATCGGGCGCGGCTCGGTGCTCTTCGCGAAGATCTCGGTCGAGCTGGTCCGGATGCTGTTCGCGACGACCGTGCTGATGATCGTCGCCGTCCTGGTCGGCTTCGACATCGCCAACTGGCCCGGTGTGTTCGCGGCCGTGGCCCTGTCCACGGCGTTCGCCTCGTCGATCATGTGGGTGTTCCTCACCCTGGGCGTGATCCTCAAGAACGCGCAGTCCGTGCAGGCGATGGGCTTCCTGGTGCTGTTCCCGCTGCAGTTCGGCTCGTCGATCTTCGCTCCGACGGCGTCGATGCCGGGCTGGCTGCAGACGTTCACCGACTACAACCCGCTGTCCACGCTCGCTGACGCGGCGCGCGGGCTGATGGTGGGCGGACCGGTCGCGCACGACCTGTGGGTGACCCTCGGCTGGTCGGTGGCGATCACGGCGGTGATGGCGCCGGTCGCGATCCACAAGTTCCGCACCAAGAACTGACGCGCCTCACACCAGGGCGGCGGCCTCCTTCGCGGTGAGGCTGCCGCCCTCGGCGTACGCCGCCGCGAACTCGTCGGCGGAGAGCGCACCGCGTACGGCCGCCAGGGCACGGTCGCGTGTCCGGCGCTCCAGGGAGGGGTGCCGATGCCCGGGCGGCACCAGCGCGTCGGCGGCCCCCAGGCAGCGGGCGGCGTCGCCGGCGTCGCGTCCGCCGTTGCTCCCGGCCATCGCCAGGGCGGCGGTGGTCAGGAAGGCCGACCTCATCTGCGGGGCCATGGCCAGGGACAGCGGGTCGTCGGCCCGCTCCAGCGCACGGCGGATCTTCTCCCGGGCCTCCTCGCTGTGGCCTTCGACGGCGTCCAGCCAGGCCTCCTGGCCGAGGATGAAGGCGTCGAAGACGAAGAAGTGCGCGACGGTGAAGTCCTCGCGCAGCAGCCGGAGGTGTTCGCGTGCCTCGGCAATCCGGCCGGTGATGCTGAGCCACCCGGAGAGGATGATCCGGCTGAACGGCATCGCCTCGGTGTGCGCGTCCCCCACGCCGTCGAGCACCTCCCGCAGAAGGCGCTCGCCCCGCTCGGCCTCACCGGCCTCCAGCAGCGCGCTGCCCAGCCGGGCGGAGAGGACCGCGTGCTGGGCGCGGGCGCCGAGCCGCGTGGCGTGCTCCATCGCCGCCTCGTAGTCGGCGGCGGCCTTGAGGTACTCCCCCTTGCGTTCGTGGGCGTCGGCGCGCGCGGAGAGCGCCTCGGCGCTGCCCCAGGTGTCACCGAGACGTTCGTAGATCTCCAGCGACTCGTCGGCGTCCCGGCCGGCCTCGCCCACCCGGTCGTGGCGGTGGGCGAGAAGGTTGGCGCGCAACTGCAGGCTGGCGGCGAGTTCCCAGTCGGATCCCGGGGTCCGGCGGCAGGTGTCGACGGCGGCGTCGAGGATCGTGCCCAGACGGTCGACGCCGCCGGTCAGCATCACGGCGTAGGTCCACATCATGCCGGGGCTGCGGCAGACCTGTGGGAGGCCGGGTTCGTAGACCTCGGTGATGACCTGCAGCTTCCGCTGGGCCTCGGGGGTCTGCCAGGAGTCCAGCTCGGTGTCCATGCAGGCGAGATGGCCCAGATGGACGCCGCGTCGGGCCTCGGCGAGGACCTCGCCGGCCATGGGGGGCGGCTCGGCGGTGCACCGCTGCCACACCGGGGCGGCGCGGCGGACCGGGTCGGTGAAGGGGTCGGGGCCGAGGTCCATGACCGCGCGGCACCAGTTGCGGCCCTCGATGCGCAGATCGCGCATCTGCCAGTACCAGGCCAGCGACAGCACCAGGCACAGCCCTTCCTGCTCGTCGCGTTCGGCGACGGCGTGGCGCAGGGCGGTGCGCAGGTTCTCGTACTCGCGCTGGAGCCGTTCGACGGCAGCCAGTTGGCCGGGGCCGCGCAGCAACGGGTCGGTGGTGCGGGCGAGTTCGCGGTAGTACGTCAGGTGCGCGCGTTCGGTGTCGCGGCGTCGGCCGGCCTCGTCGAGCCGTTCGCCGGCGTACTCGGCGACGGTCTCCAGGAGCCGGTAGCGCATCTCGCCGTCGCCGGAGGGAGCGGCCACGACGAGCGACTTGTCGACGAGGGAGCCGAGCGCGTCCAGGGCGGCGGGCCCGCAGACGGCCTCGGCGGCGGCGAGGTCGCAGCCGCCGGCGAACACCGACAGGCGGCTCAGGACGTCCCGTTCGTCCTCGTCGAGCAGGTCCCAGGACCAGTCGACGACGGCCCGCAGGGTCTGCTGGCGGGGCAGCACGGTCCGGCTGCCGGAGGTAAGGAGGCGGAAGCGGTCGTCGAGCCGGTCGGCGATCTGGCGGGGCGTGAGCATCCGCAGCCGGGCGGCGGCGAGTTCGATGGCGAGCGGCAGGCCGTCGAGGCGGCGGCAGATCTCCGCGCACGCCTCGGGATCGTCGTCGACCCGGAAACCGGGCCGGGCGGCCGCCCCGCGGTCGGCGAGCAGCCGCAGCGCGTACGGCTCCGGCAGCGGCTCCACCGGCCGCAGCACCTCCCCCGGTACGCCGAGGGGTTCGCGGCTGGTGGCCAGCACCGTCAGCGCCGCGCAGCGTTCCAGCAGCTGCTCGACGAGCCGGGCGGCGGCGTCGACGACGTGCTCGCAGTTGTCGAGGACGATCAGCATGCGACGGCGGGCGCAGTGCTCGACGAGGCGTTCGACGGGGTCGTCGTGGCGGTCGCCGCCGACGGCCCGGAGCTCCTCTGCGCCGGCGCCGTGCAGCACGGTCTCCCGGGCGCCGATCGCGGTGAGCACGGCCTCGGGCACGGCGGCGGGGTCGTCGACCGGCGCGAGCTCGGCGAGCCAGACGCCGTCGCGGGCCGCGTCCCGCACGGTCTCGGCGGCCTCCTGCGACAGCCGTGTCTTCCCGGCGCCGCCGGGCCCGAGCAGCGTGACGAGGCGGGCGGTGGCGAGGTCGCCGCGAATGGCCTCGATGTCGTCGTCGCGGCCGACGAAGGAGGTTAGGCGGGCGCGCAGGTTGCCGAGAGGCCGGCTCGGGGCCTGCGGAACGTCCTCTGGGCTCAGCAACTCCCCGTGCAATGCCCGCAGTTCGGCCCCGGGATCGGCCCCGAGCCGGTCCGCGAGCAGTTGTCGTACGTCTTCATAGGCGGCCAGCGCTTCAGCGGCCCGCCCGGCGTCGCGCAGAGCGCGCAGGCGCAGGGCCTGAAGGGGCTCGTCCAGGGGATGACTGTCGCACAGGGCGGTCAGCTCGGGCAGGGACTGTTCGGCGTGGCCCAGGGCTAGGCCAGCGGTGTGGCGGGCGCGGAGGGCGTCCAGGCGCCGGGTCTCGCAGCGGGCCGCCTCGGCGGTGCGGTCGGGGAGGTCGGCGAGGGCGGGGCCGCTCCACAGGGTGAGGGCGTCATCGAGGACGACGGCCGCCTTCGCGTGGTCGCCGTCGGCGAGGGCACGCATGCCGTCGCCGACGAGCCGCTCGAACCGGTGCAAATCGATGTCGTCGGCGGGGGCGACGAGCCGGTACCCGCCCTCCACGGACTCGACGGCATCCGTCCCGAGCGCCCTGCGCAGCCGCCCCACCAGCGCCTGCACCGCGCCCGTCGCATCGACGGGCGGATCCCTGTCCCACACCTCGTCGACCAGGAGACTGACAGGCACGGTACGGCCGGGCCGCAGGGCCAGCACGGTCAACAGGGCACGCAACCGCGCCCCGCCGACCGGAACGGGGGTGCCGTCGGTGCGGAGTGCCTGAGTGGTACCGAGGATGCGATAACGCACGGGACCATTCTCGCTTGTCCTCCAGCCGTGGGGGCCTTCCCCCTGACACCCTCAGACTCCAATGGCTTAACTCAGCTAACTCTCAGTGGCTTGGATACATATGCGCTAGCCTTCGAGTCATGGGAAGACCCCCGAGGGCACTCGTCACCGTCCGCCTGACCGTTCAGACCGAGTCGACGACCAGCCCTGAACGTCAGGTCGAAGAGTGCAAGTCCTTTTGCGAGCTGCGCGGTTGGGAGGTCGTCGGCATCGCCAGAGACCTCTCTGTCTCCGCCACCGCAGTCCCGCCATGGAAGCGTCCGGAGCTATCCCGGTGGCTCGACGACCGTGCCCCCGAATTCGATGTCATCGTCTTCTGGCGACTCGATCGGTTCGTTCGCCGGGTCAGTGACCTGCACCAGATGATCGAGTGGGCCGAGCGTCATGGAGACAAGGGACTTGCCTCCGCCACCGAGCCATTCGATCTCACAAGTCCGACCGGAAAGGCGACGGCTGCCCTGATCGCCGCCTTCGCCCAGATGGAAGCTCAGGCCGCCGCCGAGCGGGTCGCCTCATCGCGTGCGCACTTGCTCACGTCCGCACGATGGGGCGGCAGTTCACCGCCCTTCGGGTATCGCACTTACTCGAAGGACGGCGCCCGCTATCTGGAGATCAACCCGGGAACGGCAGTCATCGTCCGGGAAGCCGCTCAACGCGTCATCGACGGTGAGTCGATCAATGCCATCTGCCGAGATTTCGAAGAACGGGGGGTTCCTTCCCCTGCGGACACGTACCAACGGAACAAGTCCGGCAAGGATTTCGTCTGGTATCCCCGAACGTTGAAGGGAATCCTCACCTCCCCCACCCTCCTGGGTTGGAAGACGCGCAGCGAGGATGTTCCCGGCAAGAAGTACAAGAGGCGTGTCCTGGTCCACGATCAGGACGGCCGACCCATCCGCGTGGCCGAAGGGGTACTGAGCCAGGACGTATTCGACCGTCTTCAGGACGCGCTGGCCGATTCCGCAACCCCGATCAGCCGACGTTCCGCAAACCCCAGGACGCCGCTTCTCCATGTGATCAAGTGCGGAGGGTGCGGCAAGAACCTGCAGCTTCACACGACGAAGAAGCGACGCAAAGACGGGACGTACAGGGTTACCGAGAAGATTCGCTGCCTCTCAAGGGTTGGGTCCCCGCCATGCCCCGGCTACGTGTTCTCGCCCGACCAGGACATCGTCGCTCCCGTCCTGCACATGCTGGTCAGAGCAGTCGGAGATGCGCCTGTCACCCGCCGCGTGTACGTCCAACTAGCCGAGGGCAGGGACGATTCGAGGAATCTGGGACACCGCGCCACCGAGGATCACTGGCAGTTCGTGCCGCTCGGCACAACGTTCGGGGAGCGGTGGCAGAACATGGGAATCACCGAGATCGGCAAGGATCTGGTCCAGGCCGGTATCACGATCAGATGCCACCCTCGCGAAAGCGGTGGCCATGTTCTGGAGATCCCCGACGACTTCCAGGAGCGGCTTGCCAAGTTCCTGGGGCGGTCGGACCCGGCAGTGGTTGGGGGATGATCCCGGCGGACTTCTCACTTCTGGGAGACTCACAGCCTCTCTGAACGTTGTCTCCACATGCACCATCACGGTCGTCGTTCCTCAGCTCGGCCACCCACCCAGGAGCCCGGTTCATGACCATCACCTCTCGTACGAGCCAACAGCGGATCAGCCCTGTCTTCATCGGGATCGCTGCCGTCACGGCAGTCACCGGCTGGGCGACATGGACAGGCTTCGCATCATCTCCAGGGCTTGCCGTCTTTCTCTTCGTCACCTCGGCCTGGGTGGTCTCTCTATGTCTGCACGAGTACGCACACGCCCGCACCGCCCTGCACAGTGGCGACATCACTGTCGGGGCGAAGGGCTACCTGAGCCTGAATCCTCTCGCTTATACGCACGCCCTGCTCAGCATCGTGCTACCCGTACTCTTCGTGATCATGGGCGGGATCGGGCTCCCCGGCGGTGCCGTCTTCATCGAGCGGGGCCGGATCCGGGGGCGGTGGCGGCACAGTCTGATCTCGGCGGCGGGTCCCCTGACGAACGTGCTGTTCGCGGCCGTGTGCACGGCACCGTTCTGGCTGGACGCGCTGGACGGCGTGCCGCGGGACTTCCAGTACGCGCTGGCGTTCCTCGCGCTGCTCCAGGTGACGGCCGCCATCCTGAACTTCCTGCCGGTGCCGGGCCTGGACGGCTACGGCGTCATCGAGCCCTGGCTGTCGTACAACATCCGCCGCCAGGTGGAGCCGCTCGCGCCCTTCGGGCTGCTGCTGGTGTTCGCGCTGCTGTGGATCCCGGCACTGAACGGCGCGTTCTTCGACCTGGTCGACGCCGTGCTGCGGGGCCTCGGGATCGACGATGTCGACACGTACTGCGGCTACGAGCTGTACCGCTTCTGGCTCGGCACCAACGAGTACTGCTCGGTCAGCCCGTGACCGACGAGTTGCGCCGAGTGCTCCGGCCGCGCTTCAGGTAGTACCAGGTCATGTTCGACGACAGTCCCGCGAGCAGCACCCACACGACGCCCAGCCAGCTGCCCTGCACGAAGGAGATGACGGCCGCGACGACGGCGAGGACGCAGACGGCAAGGGCGTAGAGGGCGAGGCGGGGCATGGCGTTCGGCTCCTGTCGGGGGACACTGCTGGGCAGAGTGGCTGACCACCAGTGTCCCCCATCGCCTCATACGTCCGTGACGCGCAGTCCCGCGTGCGCTTTGTAGCGGCGGTTGACGGAGATCAGGTTGGCGACCAGCGACTCCACCTGGTGGGCGCCTCGCAACCGGCCGGCGAAGATGCCCCGCATACCGGGGATGCGACCGGCCAGCGCCTGCACGATCTCGACGTCGGCCCGCTCCTCGCCGAGGACCATGACGTCGGTGTCGATCTCCTCGATCTCCGGGTCCTGGAGCAGCACGGCGGACAGATGGTGGAAGGCGGCGGTGACCCGCGCGTCCGGCAGCAGCGCGGCGGCCTGCTCGGCGGCGCTGCCCTCCTCCGGCTTCAGCGCGTAGGCGCCCTTCTTGTCGAAGCCGAGCGGGTTGACGCAGTCGACGACCAGCTTGCCGGCCAGCACCTCGCGCAGGGATTCGATGGTCTTGCCGTGGCCCTCCCACGGCACGGCGACGATCACGATGTCGCTGCGCCGCGCGCACTCGGCGTTGTCGGCGCCCTCGACGCCGTACCCCAGCTCCTCGGCGGCGGCCTGTGCGCGCTCCGTCGCCCGGGAACCGATGATCACCTTCTGGCCGGCCCGAGCGAGCCGGTAGGCGAGGCCCTTGCCCTGCGGCCCGGTCCCGCCGAGCACGCCGACCACCAGCCCGGAGACGTCGGGCAGGTCCCAGGGGTCCTTGGCGGGGGCCTTCGCCGGCTTCTGTGCAGCACTGTCGGTAGAGGTCATGGGCCGACTTTACGTCCGCCCCCGCGGCCCCACAGGGTCAGGTGAGGTCCGTCACGGGGACTCGCAGGAAGCTGATCGTCTCGTATGCGCCGAAGTCGCCCGTCTCGTAGAGGAGTCCGACGGTGGACGCGTCGACGCGCGCGAGGTCGCTGTACGCGGCCGGCAGGCCGTCGACCGTGAACACCGGCCGCCAGGTCCTGCCGCCGTCGGCGGAGGCGCGAAGGGTCATCAGGGCGCGGCCGCGGGCGGCGGGACCGGAGAAGAGCAGGATGTCGGGGTCACGGAGCTGGAGGACGCTCGCCTGGCAGACGGGGGCGGTCAGCCCGGCCTGCGGACGGAACGGCTTCACGAGGGTCCTGCCGCCGTCCTCGGAGTGGGCGTCGGCCCGGTTGCCGGGCGAGCGGGAGTCGGTGCGGGTGTTGAAGTAGACGCGGCCGTCGGGGAGTTCGGCGGCGGTGGTCTCGTTGACGTTGACGTAGTCGTCGTCGCTGTCGTCGAGGTAGCCGAGGTACCAGGTCTCGCCTCGGTCGTCACTGAGCAGGCAGTGGCCGCCGTTGTACCGGGGCTCGTTGCCGAGGTCGGTGCCGGCCGGCGGCAGAGTGTGGTTGCCGGGGACGACGACCCGGCCGGTGCTCAGCTGGATGCCGTGGCCGGGGGTGGTGGCGTACCAGCGCCAGCCGGCCTGCTTCACCTGCTCGGTGATCTCCCGGGGCTCCGACCAGGTCCGGCCGTCGTCGTCGCTGTGCTGCACCCACACCCGGCGCCCGTCGGCCTCCTTCACCTCTCCGCGCACGATGAGCTCCTCGGCGGCCGCCGCGGCGGAGCGGACGTGGACGAGCAGGATGCGGCCGGTGTCGAGGACGACCGGGGCCGGGTTCCCGGCGAGGTCGGTGCCGTTGTCCGCGACCACCTGCAACGGGCCCCAGGTGCGGCCGCCGTCCGTGGAGCGTTTCAGCACGATGTCGATGTTTCCCCAGTCGTGCGCGGACTCGACCCGGCCCTCGCAGAAGGCGAGGAGGGTGCCGGAGTCCGTGGCGACGACCGCCGGGATCCGGTAGCTGGCGTAACCCTCGCGGCCGGCGCGGAAGGGGACGGTTGCTGCTGGCATGGGCGACTCCTCGGGGTGACCGCTGGCGGGATTGCGGCTCTGTGCCCATCTTGGGCGAATTCACGGTGAACTCCGGGTCACGAGTGCCCTGTTACGGCAGGATACGGCCGTATGGATGCCGTACGGGTCGCGTTGCTGCGTGAAGTACTCGCCGGGACCGAGTGGTTGGGAGCCACCCGGCGGTTCGCGGGGGTGCTGCGCGGGTCGGTGGTGTCGCACGGGGGCGGGCTGCTGCTCGTCGGCGCGCCGGAGTACGAGCCATGGCATCTGGCGGCCCACCTGGTGGACGAGGCCGCCTGGTCGGGTACGCCGGAGCTGGCCCCCACCCTCGTACGCCATGACGCGCGCCCCTCGGATCCGGCGCATCTGGCGGTCGGGCTGGGGCGCATCGAGGCGGCCCGGCGTGGTGAGACGCTGCTGGTGGTGTCGCCCGAGGGCCCGGGTGCGCCGCTGCTGGAGCGGGTGCACGACGCGCGGCGGGCCGGGGCGACGGTGCTGGCCCTCGGTTCGGCCGACGGGGACCTCACCGCGATGGCGCACGAGACGCTGGCCGTGCGGGAGGAGTCCGAGCTGGACCTGGACACCGTGCAGCACCTGGTGAGCGCGGCGGCCGGGGAGAACGCGCTGCCCGCGGCGCGGGGGCGGCGGCTGAGGGACCGGCTGGCGAGGCTGGCGGACGAACTGACGGCGCCGCCGCCTGCCCGCTGGTGACCTTGCCCACCGGCCGAAAAGCAGTTGCCGCCGGCTCCGCCACCCGCGGAGCATGACCGTTCGTGACCGACGAACCGCCCTCCGGCCTGCGCGCCCTCCTGCCGGACCTCGCCCCCTGGCGGGCCTCCGCCGACTTCCGGCGGCTGTGGCTGTCGGGGCTGATCTCGAACTTCGGGAGCTTCCTGACGTTCGTCGCGCTGCCGGTGCAGATCAAGGAACTCACGGGGTCAGCGGCGGCGGTCGGGGCGATCGGTGCCGTGGAGCTGATCCCGCTGATCGTCTTCGGGCTGTACGGCGGTGCGCTCGCGGACGCGCTCGACAAGCGCGGGCTGATCATCTGGACCGAGGCGGGCCAGGGGCTGCTCAGTGCGGTGCTGCTGGTGAACGCAGCTCTGCCGCAGCCCGCCGTGTGGCCTTTGTATGTCGTGGCCGCCCTGTCCTCGGCTCTCGTCTCCGTGCAGCGCCCGGCGCTCGACTCGCTCTGGCCGCGGATCGTCGCCCATGAGCACCTGCCGGCCGCGACCTCCCTCAACTCCCTGCGCTGGACGGTCGGCGGGGTCGCGGGCCCGGCCGTGGCGGGTGTGGTGGTGGCGTACGCGGGGCTCGGCTGGGCCTATGCGGCCGACCTGGTCACCTTCGTCGTCTCGGTCGCGCTGATCATTCCCCTCGCCTCCTCCCCCGCCTCGCACGAGGCGGCGAAACCCTCGCTTCGGGCCATCGCCGAG
Source organism: Streptomyces sp. F001 (assembly GCF_004187715.1). Classification (GTDB taxonomy): domain Bacteria; phylum Actinomycetota; class Actinomycetes; order Streptomycetales; family Streptomycetaceae; genus Streptomyces; species Streptomyces flavusporus. The sequence continues at coordinate 66,378 of NZ_QZWF01000008.1, forward strand.
GGCGCCCGGTACGCCTGGAGCCGCAAGGAGCTCCTCGGCACCTACGCCGTGGACCTCGCCGCGATGTTCCTGGCGATGCCGCTGGCCCTGCTGCCGTTCCTGGCGGACGAGCTGGACGCCGAGTGGTCGCTGGGACTGATGTACGCGACGGTGCCGCTCGGGTCGCTGCTGGTGAGCGTGACCAGCGGCTGGACCGCGAGGATCCACCGGCACGGCCGGATGGTCGTCCTCTCGGCCGCGCTGTGGGGCGTGTCGATCGCGGCCGCCGGAGTCGTCGGCAACGTGTGGCTGGTGCTGCTGTGCCTGACCGTGGCCGGCGGCTGCGACATGGTCAGCGGGATCTTCCGCGGGGTCATGTGGAACCAGACGATCCCGGACGAGCTGCGGGGCCGGCTCGCCGGGATCGAGCTGCTGTCGTACTCGGTCGGGCCGACCCTCGGCCAGGTCAGGTCGGGCGGTTTCGCCGCGTGGTGGGGCGTGCGGGCGTCGGTGTGGTCGGGCGGGCTGCTGTGCGTGGGCGCGGTGGGGCTGCTCGCCCTGTGCCTGCCGAAGCTGATGACGTACGACGCCCGGACGAGCGAGCACGCGGTGCGGGTGCGCGCCCAGCGGGCGGCGGCCAAGGCTTGATCAGTCGTCGTCCGTGCCGGTGGGGGTGTCGTGCCACTTGGGGTCGGTCTCCCACTCGAGGTTGCGCTCGCGGGCGGTCTCCATCGCGTGCTCGGCCTCCGCGCGGGAGGCGTACGGCCCGAAGCGGTCCTTGGCGGGGCACTCCGGCCCTTCCTCGACCTTCTTGTGCAGCAGGCAGTAGTACCACTCGCCCGGCTTACCGACCGTGCGCTTCTTGAACAGGGCCATGACCGGCTCCTTTCGCCAGGGACATGGTCTCGTATGCCCGCTGGTTAGACTCCCTGATATGTCTGGCCAGTCGTTGCTCGTCCCAGGGGAGCTGTCTCCCACCCGTTCCGTGCCCGGAAACATCCGGCGCCCCGAGTACGTCGGCAAGCCCGCGCCGACCCCGTACGCGGGGCCGGAGGTGCAGACCCCGGAGACGGTCGAGGCGATGCGCGTCGCCGGCCGTATCGCCGCGCAGGCGATGGCGGAGGCGGCGAAGCTGATCGCACCGGGTGTGACCACCGACGAGCTGGACAAGGTGGCGCACGACTACATGTGCGACCACGGCGCCTATCCCTCGACGCTCGGCTACCGCGGCTTCCCGAAGTCCCTGTGCACGAGCATCAACGAGGTCATCTGCCACGGCATCCCGGACTCCACGGTCCTGCGGGACGGCGACATCATCAACCTCGACGTCACCGCGTACATCGGCGGAGTGCACGGCGACAACAACGCCACGTACCTGGTCGGCGACGTCGACGAGGAGAGCCGTCTGCTGGTGGAGCGCACGCGCGAGTCCCTCAACCGCGCGATCAAGGCGGTCAGACCGGGCCGCCAGATCAACGTCATCGGCCGTGTGATCGAGTCGTACGCCAAGCGTTTCGGCTACGGCGTGGTCCGCGACTTCACCGGACACGGCATCAACTCGTCCTTCCACTCGGGCCTGATCATCCCGCACTACGACAGCCCGCACGCGACGACGGTCATGCAGCCCGGGATGACCTTCACGATCGAGCCGATGCTGACGCTCGGCACGCACGAGTACGACATGTGGGACGACGGCTGGACGGTCGTGACGAAGGACCGCAGGCGGACGGCGCAGTTCGAGCACACGCTGGTGGTGACGGACACGGGAGCGGAGATTCTGACGCTGCCCTGACCGGCCCCGCTGTGCAGGCCCGCTCTCTTCGGAGGGCGGGCCTTTTTGGGTGGTTTCCGGGACGATTCGGGTACACATTTACCGACAGTGAGTCGGCAAAAGCATTGACTTAGGTAAGCCTAACCATAGAGAATCTGGGCTCATGGACTCCTTCTCGACGCTCCTGCGCACCACCACCCACGAGCTGCACGAAGAGGCGAACTCGTCGACATTCATGAGCGATCTGCTGGGCGGCCGGCTGGGGGTGGACGCCTACGCGCGCTACACCGAGCAGCTGTGGTTCGTGTACGAGGCCCTGGAGTCCGGCGCCGGGCGGCTGACGTCCGACCCGGTGGCCGGCCCCTTCGTCCGCCCGGAGCTGATGCGGACGGCGTCGCTCGAACGGGACCTGGCGCATCTGCGGGGCCCCGGCTGGCGGTCCACCCTCTCCGCGCTGCCCGCCACGCAGGCGTACGCCGACCGGATCGAGGAGTGTGCCCGCACCTGGCCGGGCGGGTACGTCGCCCACCACTACACCCGCTACCTCGGCGACCTCGCCGGCGGCCAGGTCGTCCGCGACCGGGCGGAGAAGACCTGGGGCTTCGACAAGAAGGGTGACGGGGTCCGCTTCTACGTCTTCGACCAGATCTCCAACCCGGCGGCCTTCAAGCGCGGCTACCGCCAACTGCTGGACGACGTCCGGGCGGACGACCTGGAGAAGCAGCGGATCATCGCCGAGTGCCAGCGGGCGTTCCGGCTGAACATGGCGGTCTTCCAGGCACTGAGCGAGGAGTTCCCACTGAGTGCCTAACGCTCGAGGAGCACGCGTCCGCCGATCTCGACCCAGCCCTCCGGCTGTGGAGCCGTCAGGATCTGTGAGCCCGTGCCCTGGGTGATGTTGAGAGCGCGGCCCAGTCGGTCGGTGAGGAGAAGGGCGGCCGCGCCGGTCGCCTCGTCCTCGTCGATGCCGTCGTCACGGCCGGGGAAGGCGCGGGCGCGGACGCGGCCCGCCGCCTCGTCCTCCCAGGCCCAGGCGTACACCCTCCCCCACTGCCCGAAAGGCGTGGGAGGTGCCTCCACCCCCGGCGGCGGCACGGGCAGCTCGTCGACCTCGGCCGCCGTGCCGTACCGGCGCAGCGTGCGCGGCGGAGCCCACTCCGCGCGGGCCTCGATCCAGCTGAACTCCCCGTCCTGCCGGGCGCCCACCACCCCGGCGGGCGTGATGAGTTCGGGCACGTCGAGCAGCCAGGCCGCGCCGACGCAGGGGTGTCCGGCGAAGGGCAGCCGGGTGCTGGGGGTGTAGATGTCGATGACCCCGCGCTCGGGGTCGTCCACGAACACGGTCTCGCTGAAGCCGAGCTTCGCGGCGAACGCCTGCCGGTCGCTCCGCTCGGGCATGACCGAGCCGTCGCGGACGACGCCGAGTTCGTTGCCGTATCCCCCGCCGGGGCTGCAGAAGACCCGCAGGACGTCGTAGTCAGTCACCCCGGCATTGAAACACCGACCGAGAGGAACCGGACGATGGGTGGTGCCGTATGACGGTGCTGGAGAAGAGGGCCGCCGAGGAAGCGGCCCCACCGCCCGGCACCCCGCCCCGCAGACCCCGGGGCACCGCCTGGCTGCTGACCGCGGGGCTGGTGCTCGCCCTGCTCGTCCTCGTCCCGGTGGCCGCCGGTATCGGCGCCTACCCGATCCCGGTCGGTGACGTCCTCGGCTCGGTGCTGCACAGGGTCGGGCTGGGCGGCGCCGAGCCGGACCGGGTCGCCGAGTCCGTGCTGTGGAACGTCCGCTTCCCGCGGATCGTGCTCGCCCTGCTCGTCGGGGCCTCGCTGGGCTGCGCGGGCGCGCTGATGCAGGGTGTGTTCGGCAACCCGCTGGCCGAACCGGGCACGATCGGTGTCTCCCTGGGCGCGGCGGTCGGTGCGGTGGCCTCGATCGCGCTCGGTCTGACCTTCCTCGGCAACTGGACCCTCCCGGCGACGGCCTTCGTCGCCGGTCTCGGCACCGTGCTGCTGGTGTACGCGATGTCGCGCTCGGGCGGCCGTACGGAGGTCGTGACGCTGATCCTCACCGGTATCGCGGTGAACGCGTTCTGCGGGGCGCTCGTCGGCCTGTTCATCTTCCTCGCCGACACCGCTGCGGTGAACCAGATCACCTTCTGGCAGCTGGGCTCCCTCGCCCAGGCGACATGGCCGAAGGTGCTCGCGGTGCTGCCGTGCGCGGCGGTCGGCCTGCTGCTCGCGCCGCTGTACTCGCGCCGCCTGGACCTGCTCGCCCTCGGCGACCGGCCCGCCCGCCACCTGGGCGTGGACGTGGAGCGACTGCGGATCGTGCTCATCCTCGTCATCGCGCTGCTGACGGCGGCCGCGGTGAGCGTCTCCGGTGTCATCGGCTTCATCGGTCTCGTCGTACCGCACCTGCTGCGGATGGCGGCAGGACCCGGGCACCGCTTCCTCGTTCCGGGCAGCGCCCTGGGCGGGGCGGTGGTGCTGCTCGGCGCCGATCTCGCGGCCCGGACGCTGGCCGCGCCCGCCGAGCTCCCCCTCGGTGTACTGACAGCACTGCTCGGCAGCCCCTTCTTCTTCTGGCTGCTGCGCCGGACCCGACGCAAGCAAGGAGGCTGGGCGTGATCCGCCTGCGCACGCGACCCGTTCCCCCACCGGTGCCGGTGCCCGGCGACGTCCTCGCCGGGACCGAGGGCCTGCAGGTCCGCCTCGGTGGGCGTACCGTCCTGCACGGCGTCGACGTGACCGTCCGCGCCGGCGAGGTGCTCGCCCTCGTCGGCCCCAACGGGGCGGGAAAATCGACCCTGTTGGGCACCCTGGCCGCCGATCTCCCGGCCGCGGAAGGCGTCGTGCGGATCCACGGCCGCCCGGTGTCGGACTGGTCCGCGCCCGAACTCGCTCTGCGCCGGGCCGTGTTGCCGCAGTCGGCGGCGCTGTCCTTCCCGTTCACGGTGGAGGAGGTGGTCCGGATGGGGCGCGCACCCTGGGCGGCCGTCGGCGGGGAGGGCGCCGACTCGGACGACACAGCGGTCGGCGAGGCGATGGCGCGGGCCGAGGTGACCGCGTTCGCCGCGCGGCCCTTCTCCGCGCTCAGCGGCGGCGAGCGGGCCCGTGTCGCGCTCGCCCGGGTACTCGCCCAACGCGCCCCGCTGCTGCTGCTCGACGAGCCGACCGCCGCCCTCGACCTCAAGCACCAGGAGCTGGTGCTGCGGCTGTGCCGGGAGCGAGCCCGGGCCGGCGACGCGGTGGTGGTCGTCCTGCACGATCTGGGGCTCGCGGCGGCCTACGCGCACCGTGTCGCGATCCTGCACGCCGGCCGGATCGCCGCCGACGGGCCCCCGGCGGAGGTGTTCTCCGACCGGCTCCTCACGGACGTCTACGACCAGCCCGTCGAGGTGCTCCCGCACCCGCGCACGGGAGCGGTCCTGGTGACCCCCCGGCGGGACGTGTGAAGGCCAGGTCACGGTGTGGCCGCTGAAGTCGGTCCCGGCGCCCACGCGTTCCCCGGCCCCGGTAGGGTTCGCCTCCGGGAAGGGGAAGGTGAAAGGACCCGATGAGCAGGGATCGCGGCCCTCGCAGGCTTCGCAGGCTGGACCGGAGCGTGCTCATGGCAGCTTCGATGACCGCTTTGTCGGTGACGGCGAGCGGGTGCGTGGTGGTGCACGGCGAGCGTGAGGTGCTCCCCGCGACGACCGAGGACGAGGCGGCCAAGGCGCTGGCCGAGTTCACGGCCGCGTACAACAGGGCCGACAAGGCCTACGACAGCTCCCTCGACGCCGACCATGTCACCGGCCCCCTGGGCGCGATCGACGAGGCGCGCCTGAAGGCGGGCCGCGCCAACAACCCGGACGGCAATCCCGCGCACTCCCCGCTGAAGTTCAGCGACGTCGAGTACACCATCCCGAAGAAGGCCGGCTGGCCGCGCTGGTTCCTCGCCGACGCCGCGGCCAACAAGGGCTCCGCCGCGCGCTGGCTGATGGTGTTCACCCGCAACGGGCTCACCGAGCAGTGGCAGGTGTCGTATCTCACGCTGGTGGCGCCCGGCAAGGTACCGGAGTTCAAGAAGGACAAGGACGGCTGGGCCGAGGCGATCCCCGCGAACTCCCCCGAACTCGCCGTGGCACCGGGCGACTTGAGCCAGAACTACACGACGTACCTCCAGGACGGCGGGGACGCCTTCGCGCCCGGCACGCACACCACCACGTGGCGCGAACTGCGTGACAAGAACAAGAGCAAGCCGGGCCTGGCCACCCAGTACATCGACGAGCCGCTGACGAACGGCGACTACGCCCCCGTGGCGCTGCGCACCGCCGACGGCGGGGCGCTGGTGTTCTTCAGCACCCGCCACTTCGAGAAGCAGACGGCCGCGGCCGGCACGTCGGTACCGACGCCGAACAAGGACGTCGAGGCCCTGACGACCGGCGAGATCAAGCAGTCACTGACGCTGGAGGTCGTCTCCAACGAGGTTGCCCTGGCCCCGGAGAAGGGCTCCGGGAACCAGCAGGTGACAGTGCTGGGCCGGATCCAGGGGCTGACGGCGGCGAAGGGCGAGTAGGGCGCTCGGCCGCTCAGTGGCGCAGGGGCCAGGCCGCGCTCGCGTGGTCCGGCTCCGTGCCCGCGTACCGGGCGCAGGCGTCGGTGAGGACTTCCAGCAGGCTCAGCGGATCGGGCAGCTCATGCTCGGGGCCGCGTACCCAGTGCACGCTCTGGTCGTCGCCGGGGAGGCGGGCCGGGGGGACGAGGACGTAGGAGCCGCGGCAGTGCCAGCGCAGGCCCGGATGCTCGTCCATCGTCTCGGGGTGACAGTCCAGCTCGCACGGCCACCACTCGTCCTCGTCCTCGGGGGTGCCGCGGGTGAGGGTGAAGAACAGCATGCGGCCGTCGTCGCTCGCGGCGACCGGGCCGACCTCCACGCCGGCGGCGAGGAGACGCTGCAACGCCTCGCGACCGGCCTCCAGGGGCACGTCGAGGACGTCGTGCACCATGCCGGTCGCGGTGATGAAGTTGGCCTGCGGCTGATGGCGGGCCCAGCGCTCGATCTGCGCGCGGTCGGTCGTGGACTGCGTCTGCCAGGCGAACGACACCGGGTGCCGGGCGGGCGTCGGACAGCCGACGCGGTCACAGGAACAGCGATAACCGGGGGCCGGGTACGCGGCGGGCGCCAGCGGCAGCCCCGCGGCGGCGACGGCGAGCAGCAGGTCCTCACGGCCGCCGTCGTCGGCAGCGGCCTCCTTCGGGCGGCGTCCCCGCAGCCACTGGGAGAGTTTGCCCTGCCGGCCGGTGCGACCGCCGAACTCCGCGCTCATCTATCCCCTCGCCTCGCTGTCGAACCTCGCCGTTGAACCTCGCTGCCGAAACGGACAGCTTGCTCCATGGTCCCACCATCCTGCTCCTTGGGGGGCGGCAGTCCCCAACCGGGGTGGGTGGGGCGAGACGTACTCCACACAGGGATCAGGGGTCATCGGGCACTTTGCCGCCATTTATCAGGGTGCAGGTCATCGGGGCGCGATTCCGTACAGGGCGTAGTCGACGAGGGTGTCGGTGTACTCGTACGAGATGGATCCGGTGTGCTGCAGCCAGCGCTGGGCGAGCGGGGAGACGAAGAGTTCCAGGGCTATACGGGGGTCCACCTCGGGGCGTACGTCGCCGGCCTTCTGTGCGGAGCGCAGGCGCTGGACGTACAGCTGGAGCGAGGGTTCGAGGAGCTTGGCCACGAACTCCCGGCCGAGCTCCTCGTTGACCAGCCCCTCGGCGGCCAGGGCGCGGGACGGGACCTCGAACCGGGGGTCGAGCAGCTCGTCGACCGTGGCGCGCAGGACGGCCTTGAGGTCGGCGGCGAGGTCGCCGGTGTCCGGGATGGTGGCGTACGGCTCCTGTCCGGCGTCCTGTGCCGTCTGCTCGGCCAGGGCGAGGAAGGCCTCCAGCAGGACGTCGGCCTTCGACGACCACCAGCGGTAGATGGTCTGCTTGCCGACGCCGGCGCGGGCGGCGATGCCCTCGACGGTGGTCTTGGCGTAACCGACCTCGCCGACGAGTTCGAGGGCGGCGGCGTAGATCGCGCGACGGGACTTCTCGCTGCGGCGGGTGGCGTCGGGGGCGGACTTCTTGGCCATGGGGCGAATTTACCAGGCCGACAAGACGTTGCGTCTCGTCACGCCCCCTGAACCGAGCCGCCCCCGACGCACTCCCGGCTATCCGAACTGGCCGGGCTGGTAGTCGCCGGCGGGCTGCCGGGTGATGACGTTCAGCCGGTTGAAGGTGTTGATGAGGGCGATCTGGGACACCAGGGCGGCGAGCTGCTCCTCGTCGTAGTGCTTGGCGGCGTTCGCCCAGGCCTCGTCCGTGACACCGCCGGCCGCGTCCGCGATGCGGGTGCCCTGTTCCGTCAGCTCCAGCGCGGCACGCTCGGCCTCGGTGAACACCGTGGCCTCACGCCAGGCCGCGACCAGGTTGAGGCGTACGGAGGTCTCACCGGCGGCGAGGGCGTCCTTGGTGTGCATGTCGGTGCAGAAACCGCAGCCGTTGATCTGGCTCGCGCGGAGGTTCACCAGTTCCTGCGTCGCTGCGGGCAGCGGCGAGTCCGCGAGCACCTTGCCCGCAGCGACGATGTGCTTCAGGAACTTGCCTGCGGTCGGGCTGCCGAAGACGTTCAAACGGGCTTCCATGGTGGGCTCCTCTGCCGTGGTCGGTGGCTACACCCCCCTGACGGAACGGCTCGGCGGGATGTGACACGGCCGGAGGTGACGGGCGTCACAGATCACAGAGGGAGCGGCGACCCGCCTACGACAACTCCACGGGCGGCCACGCGTCGCCCCAGTCGGCGTCGCGGGCCGCCTTGTACCGGTCGCCGTGGCGTTTGGTGACGGTCGTCCTGCGGAGCTGTTCGTCGGTCTCGCACAGGTCGAGGAGGACCTGGCCCTTGCGGATCTGGGGTTTGCGGACGACCCGGGAGGGGGCCGGCGTGGGCGGGAAACGGGTGGCGGCGACGTAGCTGAACTTCTCGTCCTCGTAGGCGAGGGAGCCGCCCTTGACCTGCCGGTGCAACGAGGAACGGCTGACCCGCGCCGAGAAGTGGCACCAGTCGGCGCCGGGGACGATGGGGCAGGCGGCGCTGTGCGGGCAGGGGGCGGCGATATGGAAGCCGGCGGCGATCAGACGGTCGCGGGCGTCGATGATGCGGGCGTAGCCGTCGGGGGTGCCGGGCTCGACGAGGACGACGGCCTGGGCGGCGGCCGCGGCGGCGTCGACGAGGGCGGCGCGGTCGGGGGCGGTGAGCTCGTTGAGGACGTAGGAGACGGTGACGAGATCGGTGCTCTCGAGGGTGAGCGCCGCTCCGATACGAGAGCGCTGCCAGCGGGCGTCCCGCAGCGCCGGGTTGGCGGCGGCGACCTCGCGCCCGAGCGCGAGCGCGGGCTCGGCCCAGTCCAGCACGGTCACCGGCCGGACCCCGCCCCAGGTGGCGGTGACGGCCCAGCTCGCGGCGCCGGTACCGCCCCCGACGTCCACATGCCCGCCGGGCACCCACCCGGGCACGGCCGCCGCGAACGCCCCCAGCGCCGAGCGCACCGCCTCGAACGTGGCCGGCATCCGGTACGCGGCGTACGCGGCCACGTCAGCACGGTCCCGAAGGATCGGGGCGTCGGTCGGGGTGGCGCCCCGGTAATGACCGATCAGCCGCTCCACGGCCTGCGCGGCCTGCCGGGGCGGAAGTCCGTCGAGCAGCCCGGCGAGGGCGGCGCGGAGGGTTTCGGCCGGGGACTGGGGGGCGTTCACCTGGCGATTCTATGGGGCGGCGAGGTGGAGCGGCGCACCGCTTTGCGAGCACCGCTCACATTCGAGCGTGCCGCACGTCGCTGAGGGCAGCGCTCACCGTCGAGAGCACCGCTCACCACCGAGGCACCGCTCGCCGTCGAGAGCACCGCTCGCCGTCGAGAGCACCGCTCACCACCGAGGGCACCACCCATCACCAAGAGCACCGCTCACCACCAAGAGCACCGCTCACAATGGCCCGCTCACACCCCCCGCACCGCCCGAGCCACCCGCGTCCCCGCCGCTGCCCGCGGTCGGCTGTCCGGGGCGCGGCGGCAGGGGTGGACCGTGTTCGCGAGCAGGATCAGGAACGTGTCCGTCGCCCGGTCCAGCACCAGCGATGTCCCCGTGAAACCGGTGTGCCCGGCCGCTCCCCGCCCCGCCAGCTCCCCCATGAACCACGGCTGGTCCAGCACGAACCCCAGCCCGGGCGGCGTCAGCAGCAGCTCCACGAAATCCGGGCCCAGGATGCGCGCCGGCCCGTACGAACCCCCGCCAGCAGCGCCCGGCAGAACACGCCAGGTCCCGCCCCGTGGCGAACAGTCCCGCGTGACCGGCCACCCCGCCCAGCGCCCACGCGTTCTCGTCGTGGACGACCCCCCGCAGCATCCCCCGGTCGGCCTTCGCCCACGGCCGGCGCTGGTCCTCCGTCGCCGCCGCGCCCGGGCACGGGCCGAAGCCTGTCGACGACATCCCCAGCGGGCGGGTGATCCCGTCGCGTACGAGGACGTCCAGGGGGTGGCCGGTGATGCGTTCCAGGGCGTACTGGAGCAGCAGCATGTTCAGGTCGGAGTAGCGGTACACGCCGGGCTTCCCCGTCGGCGGCTCCGCGTGCAGCAGCGCCTGCCGTCCGGTGTCGTCCGGGCAGTCGTACAGCGGGAGTTCGGGCCGCAGCCCGGAGGTGTGGGTGAGCAGCTGCCGTACGGTGACGCCGTGCCGGGCGGCGGCGCGGAAGTCCGGCAGGTAGTCGCCCACGCGCGCGTCGATGCCGAGCGTGCCGCGTTCGATCTGCTGGACCGCGGCGACCGCGGTGAACAGCTTGGTGAGCGAGGCGAGGTCGAAGGGCGTGTCCACGGTCATCGGCACCCGGTCGGCGGCCGGCAGTTCGACCCCCGCGTCCGTCTCCGGGTCGTACGCCGCGTACCGCACGGCGTGACCCGCCGCCTCCTCCACCGCGAGCACCGGCCCGCGCCCGGCGACGACGACGGCACCCGCGGCCCACGGGCGCTCACCGGTCGTCAGGCCCTGGACGTCGCGGACGAGGAGACGGAGTTCGCCGGGGTCGAGTCCGGCCCGTTCCGGTGTGCCGCTCCGCAGCCTCGGCGCACTCAGCTCCCCGCTCCCTCCACGCCCGTACCCGCGTTCCAAGGTCGGCACAATCCCACGAAGCAGGCCACCGCCACCAGGGCTGCGGCCAGTTGGACGACGGCCATGGGGACGGCGGTGTGCTCGCCCCCGATCCCGGCGAGCGGGGAGGCGATGGCGCCGATGAGGAAGGAGGACGTACCGAGCAGGGCGGACGCCGAGCCGGCGGAGTGCCTGGTGCGCAGGAGGGCGAGTGTCTGCGCGTTGGGCAGGGTGAAACCCATCGCGGTCATCAGGACGAACAGCGCGCCGGAGACCGGGACGAGCCCCATCTCGCCGAAGACGCCCAGCGACATCAGCAGCAGCGAGGTCGCGGCCAGGACGACGACCGTCAGCCCGAGGGCGAGGACCCGGTCGAGGCGGACCCGGCCGACCAGCACCTTGCCGTTGATCTGCCCGGCGGCGACGAGGCCGATGGAGTTCAGGCCGAACAGCAGGCTGAAGGTCTGCGGGGAGGCGCCGTGGATCTCCTGGATCACGAACGGCGACGCGGAGACGTAGGCGAACAGCGCGGCGAAGGCGAAGCCGCCGGCGAGCATGTAGCCGGTGAAGGGCAGGTCGGCGAGGAGCCGGCGCATCGAGTGCAGGGCCTCGCCGATGCCGCCGCGGTGGCGTTCGGCGGGCGGGAGGGTCTCCGGGAGCCGGAACCAGACGACCCCGGCGAGCAGCACCCCGACGGCCGTGAGGACCACGAACACGCCCCGCCAGTCCGTCACCCGCAGGATCTGCCCGCCGATGAGCGGCGCGACGATCGGGGCGACCCCGGAGATCAGCATGAGGGTGGAGAAGAAGCGGGCCATGGCCACGCCGTCGTACAGGTCGCGCACGACCGCCCGCGCGATCACGATCCCGGCCGCACCGGCGAGGCCCTGCACCAGCCGGAAGGCGACCAGGGACTCGACGGTGGGTGCCATCGCGCACAGGACGGTGGCGACGATGTACACGGCGAGTCCGGTCAGCAGCGGCCGCCGGCGGCCCCACCGGTCGCTCATCGGGCCGACGACCAGCTGTCCGAGCGCCATGCCGGCCAGGCAGGCGGTGAGCGTGAGCTGCACGGTCGCGGCGGGTGCGTGCAGGGACTCGGTGACCTCCGGCATGGCGGGGAGGTACATGTCCATGGACAGCGGCGGGACGGCGGTGAGCCCGCCGAGGATGAGCGTGACGAGCAGTCCGGTGCGGCGCAGTGCACGAACGGGCGGCCGCATCGTCGGTGCGGCCGCCTGAGAAAGATCCGGTATCGGTGCCCCGCCTTCGACCATGTGCCCCTCCCTCTTGCATGCAGCAGTCCGCCCCTATGCTCTCAGTTCGAACACAGTGCCTGGTGACATCGAACGAGAACGAACAAGATCGAACGAGAACGAGGGCGGGGCGGGCATGACGGCGGACAGCGTGCGGTGGGGGATCCTGGCGACGGGCGGGATCGCGGCGGCGTTCACGGCGGATCTGGTGGATCTGCCGGACGCGGAGGTGGTGGCGGTGGCCTCGCGGACTTCAGGCTCGGCGAAGGCGTTCGCGGAACGGTTCGGGATCCCCCGGGCGTACGGCGACTGGGAGTTGCTGGCGCGGGACGAGGGCGTCGATGTCGTGTACGTCGCCACTCCGCACGCGGCGCACCGGGAGGCCGCGGGTCTGTGTCTGGCGGCGGGGCGGAACGTGCTGTGCGAGAAGGCGTTCACGCTGAACGTGCGCGAGGCGGAGGAACTGGTCGCGCTGGCGCGGGAGCACGGGAGCTTCCTGATGGAAGCGATGTGGATGTACTGCAATCCGCTGGTGCGGCGACTGAAGGCGCTGGTGGACGACGGGGCGATCGGCGAAGTGCGCAGTGTTCAGGCGGACTTCGGACTGGCGGGCCCCTTCCCGCCGGCGCATCGACTGCGGGATCCGCAGCAGGGCGGGGGCGCGCTGCTGGACCTCGGCGTCTACCCGGTCTCCTTCGCGCATCTACTGCTGGGCGAGCCGTCGGACATCACGGCGAGAGCGGTGCTCTCCGATGAGGGCGTCGATCTCCAGACGGGAGCACTGCTCTCCTGGGAGAGCGGCGCTCTCGCTTCGGTGCACTGCTCCATCGTCGGCGGTACGCCCGTCGCCGCCTCGGTCACCGGCTCGCACGGCCGTATCGACATCCCGAACGGCTTCTTCAACCCCGACCGTTTCGTCCTGCACCGCGACGGCCGCGACCCCGAGGAGTTCGGCCACGACCCGGCCGCCGACCCCCACAACAGCCTCAAGCACGAGGCCCGCGAGGTGATGCGGGCCCTGCGCGCCGGCGAGACCGAGTCCCCCCTCGTCCCGCTCGACGGCACGCTCGCCGTGATGCGGACGCTCGACGCGATCCGTGACCGCATCGGCGTCCGCTACCCCGGCGAGCATCCCGACCAGGCGGACGAGCCGCAGCTCACACCTGCCTGAGCCCCGGCTTCCCCGCCTCCGTGACGAAGGACGCGGCCGTCGTGACCGGCGCCCCGGGCGTGGTCACGTACGGCACCGTCTTGAAGTCGGCCCGGGCCGAGTCCTCGCCGAGGTCGACGGTCACGTAACCGCGCTGACCGTTGTAGTGCTTCATGTGCGGGTTACGCGCAAGGTAGCCCGCCCAGTTCGACGGCTGCGCCGAACCGTCCTTGCCGCTGGTGATCGACGTGGTGACGATCTCGGTGCCGACCGTGTGCGAGTCCGGGTCGTCGAAGTCCCGCTTGATGTCCATCGCGTAGGAGACGTGGACGTCACCGGTGAGCACCATGAGGTTCTCCACGCGGGCCGCGTCCGCGCCCTTGAGCAGGCGCTCGCGGGAGGCCGGGTAGCCGTCCCAGGAGTCCATGGAGCGCGTGGTGTTGCCGGCGGTGGGGTGGTTGCGGCGGGAGAAGGTGACCTGCTGCGGGACCACGTTCCACAGGGCGCGCGAGCGGCGCCAGCCGTCGATCAGCCACCGCTCCTGGGTGAAGCCGGGCAGCGTCTGCGACGCGGCCTCGGACTCGGCGGTCGGGGTCTTCCAGCCGTCGCCGTTGGCCTGGTCGGTGCGGTACTGGCGGGTGTCCAGGATGTCGAACTGGGCGAGCCGGCCCCACTGCAGACGGCGGTAGAGCTGCATGTCCGGGCCGTCCGGCAGCTGCGGGCGGCGCAGCGGCTGGTTCTCCCAGTACGCGCGGTACGCGGAGGCGCGGCGCAGCAGGAACTCCTCCGGCGGGACGCTGTTCTCCGGGGTGTCACCGGCGTAGTTGTTCTCGGTCTCGTGGTCGTCCCAGGTGACGACGAAGGGGTGCGCGGCGTGCGCGGCGCGCAGGTCCGGGTCGGTCTTGTAGAGGGCGTACCGCAGGCGGTAGTCCTCCAGGGTCGTGGTCTCCCGGTTGAAGAGGTCGGGCAGCACGCGGTCGGTGTGGTTGCGGGCGCCGCCGACGGAGTTGACGGCGTACTCGTAGAGGTAGTCGCCGAGGTGGAAGACGACGTCGACGTCGTCCTGGGCGAGGTGCTGGTACGCGGTGTAGTAGCCGTCGTGGTACGCCTGGCAGGACACTGCGGCGAGGGTCAGGCCCGAGGTGCGCTGCGAGGTGGCGGGCGCGGTGCGGGTGCGACCGGTCTCGCTGACCCAACTGCCCACGCGGAAGCGGTAGTAGTAGACGCGGCCGGGCGCGAGGTCGTCGACCTCGACGTGCACGGTGTGGTGGAACTCGGGGTGCGCGGTGGCCTTGCCGCGTCGGGCCACCCGGCGGAACCGCTCGTCAAGGGCCAGCTCCCAGCGCACCTCGACGCGCTCGGCGGGCAGTCCGCTGCCGCTCTCGTACGGGGAGGGGGCGAGCCGCGTCCACAGGAGCACGGAGTCGGGATGGGGGTCCCCCCATGCTCTTAAGGCTATGGGGGAGGGTCGCCGGAGGCGACGCCGAGGGTGAACGGGTCGTCGGTGATCCGCGCGGCGTCGAGTTCGGCGGCGCCGGCGACGCCCGCGGTGGGCAGGTTCACCGCGAACGCGAGCGCGGCGGCCGCGCCGGTGACGGTCAGAAAGCGACGGCGGCCGATGTGCCGGGCGGCCGCGCGGAATTCGGGGTCGTGCTGTGACGGGCGTGCTGCGGATGTCATCCGGTCCTCCCCTGACGAACCTGTCGATTCGATGCAGGAGGCATTGGAGTGGCCGGGAACGACCCGCGCTTGGCACGTACACAACACTCGGATGGCGGGCGGATGAGTTCCGCATGGCGGACCCTCGCCTACGCTGCGAGCCCATGAATGCCAAGCAAACTGCCCTGCAGTCGAAGATCGCCGTGGTGACCGGCGCCGGCTCCGGCATCGGCCGCGCGGTCGCCGTGGAGCTGATGCGCGCGGGCTGGTCGGTGGCGCTCGCGGGACGCCGCCCGGAGGCCCTGGAGGAGACGGCGGCACTCGTACCCGAGGGGGTCTCCCTCGTCGTACGCACGGACGTGTCACAACCTGGGGACGTGGCCGGACTCTTCACCGCCACCGTCGAGCGGTTCGGGCGGATGGACCTGCTGTTCAACAACGCGGGGACGTTCGGGCCGGGCGGGGTCCCGGTCGAGGAGCTGCCGTACGAGGCCTGGCGGCACGTGGTGGACACCAACCTCAACGGGGCGTTCCTGTGCGCGCAGGCGGCGTACCGGCAGATGAAGGAGCAGGACCCTCCCCCACTCTCGGCTTCGCTCGAGCGGGGGCACCCCCATGGCGGCCGGATCATCAACAACGGTTCGATCTCCGCCCATACGCCCCGCCCGCACTCGGTCGCCTACACGGCCACCAAGCACGCGCTGACCGGCCTCACCAAATCCCTGTCACTGGACGGGCGCCCGTACCGCATCGCGGTGGGGCAGATCGACATCGGCAACGCGGCGACCGACATGACGCAGCGGATGCAGACGGGCGCGCTGCAGGCCGACGGAGAGGTCAGGCCCGAGCCCGTGATGGACGTCGCCGATGTGGCGCGCACGGTGCGGCACATGGCGGAGCTGCCGTTGGAGGCGAACGTGCAGTTCGCGACGGTGCTGGCGACGGCGATGCCGTACGTGGGACGCGGCTGAACCGTCACCCCGCACCCGCGTGAACGCTCAACCTGCACAACCGGAGTTTCACCGTCCGCCTCATTGCTGCCGGTAGAGGACTTATGCTCAACTCTCCTCCACAGGAACTTCACACTTGGAGTGTCGAGCTTCCGCGGGCCACACCGAGGGGGGAGGCGGCGGCTGTTCCACGGCACCGGTTGGGGGTGGACCTCGCGTGGGACCGCGAGGTGCGCACCGGGGCCGTGGAACAGCCGCCGCACACATCGAGGGCCGGCGTGTGGTTCACCGCCCGACGATGCGGTCCACCTCCGTCAACTGCTCGGCGGTGAGCGCTCCGTGGGCCATGGCGCCGGCGTTCTCCTCGGCCTGGGCGACGGATCGGAAGCCCGGGATCGGCACGGTGTGCGGGCTACGCGCCCACAGCCAGGCAAGGGCACCCTGCCCGAGCGTACGACCGCCACTGGTGAGAACGTCCCGCAGCGCGTCGACGCGGGCCAGCCACGCCGGATCGGCTCCGGACCCCGTGGCGAAGCCCTGCAGCCAGGCCGGCGGCCTGCTGCGGATGTCCCCGGTCTCCAGGCGCGGCCGCCCGGCGTGCCGGCCGGTGAGCAGGCCCATGGCGAGCGGGCTGCGGTTGATGCTGGCCAGACCGGCCTCCTCGCACAGCGCGAACATCTCCGGCGCGTCGTGCAGCACATTGGCGGCGTGCTGAACGGCCGCACAGTGCGCCCCCTCGGCGAAGACGGCGGCGCGGGCGGGGTCGTCGGTGCTCCACGCGTACGCCCGGATCAGCCCCTCCTGCACGAACTCCTCGCAGGCATCGCGGAGTTCGGCGGCCCTTTCGGCGTCGGCGTCGGACAGGTGGAACTGGTAGAGGTCGATGTGGTCGGTGTCGAGACGGCGCAGGGAGGCGGTCAGCGCACGGCGGGCGTACGCCGGGGAGTCGTCGCCGCCGGTGAGGGTGCGGGTGCCCTCGTCGAAGACGTTGCCCCACTTGGTGGCGACGACGACATCGTCCCGGCGTTTGCCGAGGGCACGCCCGAGGATGCGTTCGCTGTGGCCGGTGCCGTAGGTGTCGGCGGTGTCGAAGAAGGTGACACCGAGGTCGAGGGCGCGGTGGATCGCCCGTACGGACTCCTCGTCGTCGACCCTGCCCCAGCCGAGCGGCTGCCCGCTGGCATCCTGCCATTCACCGCCGATCGCCCAGCAGCCGAAGCCGAGGGCGCTGACCTGGATGCCGCTGCGTCCGAGTGTCCTGGTGATCTCCATGCCTCGGGAGGCTAGGAGTTGAAGCGCACTTCAACGCAAGGCCTTCCGGCCGTCGTACGGGCGCTCACGCCTGCCCGGTCTCGAAACGGGAGATCCTCCCGTCGTCCTCGACGACGAAGCTCCACCGGGTACGCATCTCGCCCCAGGTGTCGTTGCTGTAGCGGGCGATGAGGGAGCGGCCGCCGTTCGACTCGTTGTCGACCTCCATATGGCCGTGGGAAAAGAAGATCTCCCGGTCGATCCAGTCTGCGAGGTCGCGGTCCGCACCGTCGTCCGACATGGTCGCGCCGGGTGCGAGGAGGGTCAGGAAGCCCTCCCGGTCATGGGCGTTGACAGCGGTGACGAAGGCGCGAACGGCCGGGTCACTCAGCTTGGCTGGCTGAATCGTCATGCCAGCAGACTCACATCGCGCCGCACGGGCCGCCACCCGAACGGCTGCCCGGGAGGGCCGGCGGGTGGCAGGGATGCGACGGTGGGAGCGGGGAGATCGGGGAAATTCGGGAAACCGGGTGGGGAACTGTTCCTGCTGTCTGCTCCGGGAGTCATCGTGACCTGCTACGACCGACATGATCTGGGCCTGCTGCTGCTCCGGATGGGCACTGGCGGGGTTCTTGCGGCGAACGGCGCGCAGAAGCTGTTCGGCTGGTTCGGCGGGGGCGGGATCGAGGGGACGGCCCAGTGGTTCGAGTCCGTCGGCTACAAGCCCGGCAAGGCCAGCGCCATGGCGGCGGGACTGGCGGAGTTCGGCGGCGGCACACTGCTGGCGCTGGGCCTGGCCACCCCGGCGGCGGGCGCGGTGGCGGCCGGAAACATGGCGGGCGCGGCCGCGGTGCACGCCCCGAACGGCTTCTTCAACACGGAGGGTGGCCTCGAGCACCCCGCCACCCTCGGCCTGGCCGCGACCGGCATCGCCATCGCGGGCCCCGGCCGCCTCTCCCTCGACCACGCCCTCGGGCACATCCTCGACCGCGGCTGGATGGTCCCGGCGGCGCTCGGCGCGGCGGCGGCGGGCGCGGCCGTGGTGGTGGGCATGCGCAACCGGCGGGTGCGGCAGGAGCAGCGGGAGGCGGAGGGCAGCCAGGACCCGCTGTTCGAGGAGTCGTTCGAGGAGTAGCCCACCGCAAGGGCGCTGCTCGAGAAGTGACCGCCTGGCAGGCTGCGGGCATGGCAGGCTGCCGAGTCATGAGTGATGCCATGAGCGACGCCATGAGCGACAAGGTCACGCCCACGACACTCCCCACCGACCTGTGGACCTCCATCGACGACCTGTGGCGGTGGCTGGACGCGAACCGGGCGCACGGCGACCGGGAAGGCCTGCTCCTGCGCATCCTGAAGCTGTCCGAGGAGGTCGGCGAGGTCGCCCAGGCGGTGATCGGCGCGACCGGCCAGAACCCGCGCAAGGGCACCACCCACACCTGGGAGGACGTCCGGTCCGAACTGTGCGACGTGGTCATCACGGCCCTGGTGGCCCTGCGCACGCTGACGCCGGATGCGCGGGAGGTGTTCGCGGAGCACCTGGGGCGGGTCAGGGAATGGTCGGTGGGGAGTGGGCCGGTCTCCTGAGCGTTGAGCGCGGGCGGCGTCAGAGTTCCGTAAGGCGGAATCGGTTCCGATGAGCGGCGCGGGACGCGTGCAATGGCGTCATGGACCTTCCCGCCCTCCTCCCCCGTTTTCGAGGCAGGCTGCACGATCCGCGCACGGCCACCGTGGTGGGCCGCCTCCTCGGAGTGGCCGTCCTCGTCTGCTTCGTGACCGGTGTGGTCAGCCACTACCTCCAGGAACCGCCCGCCTGGCTGTCGGCACACCTGCCCACCCGCCCGGTCTCGGGCTACCGCGTCACCCAGGGCCTGCACGTGATCAGCGGCACAGCGGCGGTACCACTCCTCCTGGTGAAACTGTGGACGGTCTACCCCCGCCTGTTCGCCTGGCCACCCGTCCGCTCGGTGACCCACGCACTGGAGCGCCTGTCCATCGCCGTCCTGGTCGCGGCCACGCTGCTCGAACTGTTCATGGGCCTGCTCAACACGGTCCAGTGGTACGTGTGGCCGTTCTCCTTCCGCCAGGTGCACTGGGCCCTGGCCTGGGTCATCATCGGCTCCCTGCTGCTGCACCTGGCGGTGAAGGCCCCGGTCGTCCTGGCGAACTGGCGCCGCAGACCGACCGAGTTGCGGGAGCAGGACATCGAGGACGAGATCGACCGACGTTCCCTGCTGCTCGGCCTGGGCACCGCGGTCGGCGCGGTCACCCTCTTCACCGCCGGCCAGTCCGTGACTCCGCTGAAGGACCTGGCCCTGCTCGCCCCGAGAGATCCGGACGCAGGCCTCCAGGGACTGCCGGTCAACCGGACCGCGAGGGCCGCGGGCATCACCGAGGAAGCGGTGCGCGCCTGGCGACTCCACGTGGAAGGACCCAAGCCGTACGACCTGACGCTGGACGAACTGCGCGCGATGCCCCAGCACCGCGTCGAACTGCCCATCGCCTGCGTCGAGGGATGGTCCAAGTCCGCGCACTGGGAGGGCGTGCGCATCAAGGACCTCCTGGCCCGGGCCGGCCTCCCCGACGGCGCCCGCCTGAGGATCGTCTCCCTGCAACGCCGCGGCGGCTACGGCGTGACCGAGATGGACCGCCCCTACACCCGCGACGACCTGACCCTGCTCGCACTCCGCCTCAACGGCGAGATCCTGACGCCGGACCACGGCTTCCCGGCCCGCGTCATCGCGCCCAACCGACCCGGCGTACTGCAGACCAAATGGGTCACGAGGCTGGAGGTGCTCGCATGACGTCGACGACCGTGGTGCGTTTGCTCCTCGCGATACCCGGCCTGGCCGCCATCGGCTTCGGCATCCAGCAGTTCGTCGTACGCACCCACCCCGACGTGTCGGACGCCAGGGAGCTGGCGCTGTGGCTGGGCGGCGCGGTGGTACTGCACGACGGACTCCTGGTGCCGACGGTCCTCCTCCTGGGCCTGCTCATCAGCCGCGCCGGGCGTCTGCGCCCGATCCTGCGCGGCTCGCTCCTGACCGGCGGCTGCCTGACCCTCATCGCCCTGCCGCTGCTCCTGCGCCCGGGGCGCCCGGCGAACCCGACGGTTCTGCCGCGGGACTACTGGGTCTCGTGGTCCGTGATCCTCGCGGCCACCGTCGCCGTCACGGTCGCCGTGGCCTGGGTGACGAGGCGTTGCCGGTCACGCCGACCGCGCCCGGCAGGGAGGTGAAGAACTCGAGTGCAGGCGGCGGCAGCAACGACTCCGCGGGACCGCTGTACGAGAGCTCGGGCGGGCGTACTCCCCGCACCGAGACCAGAGGGCCGTCCGCCACGCGGGTCACATCAGCAATGGCGATCGCCTCGGCCTTGAGTGAGGCGTCGTCACCTGCCGCGGCCGGCTCCAATGCAGCGCGCACCGCGTAGTCCGCATGCGGCGGTTATCCCTCACGGTCGTGCCCAACCCGTCACCGCTCGCTCTTCCGGTCAGGCGGGAAGGGTGAACGGAGCGCGCGCACCGTTTGTCGCGGGCTCCCGGCCCCGGCGAACGGGACCTGGGCGACGGGCTGCGCGTCCGCCCGGCCGGCACTGACCTGTCCAACCGCGTCAACAAGGACC
The DNA here is from genome assembly GCF_004187715.1 of Streptomyces sp. F001. Taxonomy (GTDB): domain Bacteria; phylum Actinomycetota; class Actinomycetes; order Streptomycetales; family Streptomycetaceae; genus Streptomyces; species Streptomyces flavusporus. Next base: position 87,176 of record NZ_QZWF01000008.1, read on the forward strand.
TCGAACGCCGCGGATTCACCTTCGTCGGCACCACGAAGCTCAGCGGCGTGGCGGAGGTCGCCGGCCCGGCGGTTGGGTGGGCTCGGGCAGGCGGTGGGCTTCTCGACGGGGCGGGTCTGCGGTCCCTCTTTGGCGAGGGTGATCACCTCGCCGCAGTGGCTGACCTGGAGGGGTTCCCCTTCCAGCAGTGCATAGGTGACCTGTGAGCCCGTGACGTCGACCCGCAGGCAACGCTGCCGGAACAGCACCGAGAAGGCCAGCCGGCTGAGCTTTTCGGGCAGTCTGGGGGCGAAGTGCAGGACGTCTCCGTGGTCGCGCATACCACCGAAGCCGGCCACCAGTCCTATCCAGGTGCCTGCGAGAGAGGCGATGTGCAGTCCGTCGCGGGTGTTCTTCTGCAGGTCTGCCAGGTCGATCAGCGCGGCCTCGCCCAGGTAGTCGTAAGCCAGCCGCAGGTGGCCCACTTCGGCGGCCATGACGCACTGGACACAGGCGGACAGCGAGGAGTCCCGGACGGTCAGCGGTTCGTAGTAGGCGAAGTTCCGCGCCTTCTGGTCGTCTTCGAAGGCATCACCGCACAGGAACATCGACAGCACCAGGTCCGCTTGCTTGACCACCTGTTTCCGGTACAGGTCGAAGTACGGGAAGTGCAGCATCAGGGGATACTGCTCCGTCGGCGTGCCCGCGAAGTCCCACACGCCGAGAGCGGTGTAGCCGGCCGACTGCTCGTGGACGCCCAGCGCACGGTTGTACGGCACGGCCATCGCCTTCGCCGCATCACGCCAGTCGGCGGTCTCTTCCTCGTCGACGCCCAGCGCTGCGGCCTGCGCCGGGTGGCGCTCGGCGGCATCGACGGCGGCCTGCAGATTCGCCCGGGCCATGAGGTTGGTGTAGGTGTTGTCGTTCGCGAGTGCGCTGTACTCGTCGGGGCCGGTGACGCCGTCGATGTGGAAGCGGCCACCGGAGTCGTGATGACCGAGGGAGTGCCACAACCGGGCCGTCTCCACGAGCAGTTCCACACCAGCCTCGCGCTCGAAGTCAGTGTCGCCGGTGGCCGAGACGTAGCGCACCACGGCGGCGGCGATGTCGGCGTTGATGTGGAAGGCAGCGGTGCCGGCCGGCCAGTACCCGGAGCATTCCGCTCCGTTGATCGTCCGCCATGGGAAGGCCGCACCCCGCAGTCCGAGTTGGCGGGCACGGGCACGCGCCGTCGGCAGGGTGTCCTGTCGCCAGTGCAAGGCCTCGGCGACGCAGTTCGGCGAGGTGTACGTGAGCAGCGGCAGAACGAACGTCTCGGTGTCCCAGAAAGAGTGTCCGTCGTATCCGGAGCCGGTAAGGCCTTTGGCCGGAATCGCCCGCTGCTCGGCCCGGTTGCCGGCCTGCAGTACGTGGAAGATGGCGAAGCGGACGGCTTGCTGGATTTCCGCGTCGCCGTCGACCTCGATGTCGGCATGCCGCCAGAAGCCGTCGAGGTACTCTCGCTGCTGGTCGACCAGGCCCTGCCAGCCGGTGCTGCGGGCACCGGCGAGTGCGGCCTCCACCTGGTCCCGGACGGCCGGCAACGAGCGGATCCCGGACCAGCCGTAGGAGACGAACTTCTCGATGCGAAGACTCTCGCCGGGGTCGAGGACCGCAGTGACGGTGACACGGCCCACATCATCCGTACTCTCACTGGTGGTCCGGACGGATTCGGGGCCCTGCACCACGTGGTCGGCCGCGGCTGCGACACGCTGACTGCTGCGTGCCGTGGAGTGAACCAGGCACAGGCGCATGTCGATCGCAAAGTGCTCCTCGGGCCGAAGACACGACTTCAGAGCGGCGCCGGCCCGAGGATCGCCGACGAACGCGGGCAGTTGCTCGTTGGCGACGATCTCCGACTGGACGACGACGTTCGTCCGGGCGTCCACCGGTTCCACTTCGTAGGCGACGGCGGCGATGGCCCGCTGGGTGAAGGAGACCAGTCTGGTGGAGCGCACGCGTACCGTCCTACCGACCGGCGACGTCCACTCGCAGACGCGGTGGAGCAGTCCGCGACGCAGGTCGAGCACGCGCTCATGGGAACGCAACCGCCCGTAGCGCAGGTCGAACGGTTCGTCGTCGACGAGCAGCCGGATGAGCTTGCCGTTGGTCACGTTGATCACCGTCTGGCCGGATTCCGGGAATCCGTAGCCGGCTTCCGCGTACGGCAGCGGATGTTGCTCGTGCACACCGTTGAGGTAGCTGCCGGGCAAAGCGTGCGGCTCGCCCTCGTCGAGGTTGCCGCGCCAGCCGACGTGCCCGTTGGACAGGGAGAAGACGGATTCACTCTGTGCGAGAACGTCCAGGTTGAACTCGGTCTCGCGCAGACACCACGGCTCGACGGCGTAGGCGGTATGGCTGATCACGACGGACTCTCCAGCAGCTCGGCGAGGTCGGACACCACGATGTCGGCACCGTGCCGCCGCAGCGCGTCCGCCTGGCCGACGCGGTCGACGCCCACCACGGCCCCGAAACCACCGGCCCGTCCCGCGTCCATACCAGCCAGGGCGTCTTCGAATACGGCCGCCGCCTGAGGTTCGGCGCCCAGGTCGCGTGCGGCTTCGAGAAAGGTGTCCGGGTGTGGCTTGCCGGAGAGCCTGCGCTCGGCAGCGACCAGGCCGTCGATCCGCACGTCGAAGCGGTCTTCCATGCCCGCTGAGATCAGGATCTCGCGGCAGTTGGCGCTGGAGGAGACGACGGCCGTACTGAGCCCGGCTGCCCGTACGGCATCGACATAGCGCACGGACCCGGCATACGGCTCGACACCCTGGGTGCGGATCTTCTCCAGAAAGAGGGCGTTCTTACGGTTGCCGAGCCCGCGCACGGTGTCCGACTCCGGCGGATCATCGCCCTTTCCCTCCGGCAGCTCGATACCGCGCGATGCCAGGAAAACCCGCACCCCGTCGACGCGCGGCCGTCCGTCGACGTACTGCTCGTAGTCCGTCGCGTCGAAAGGACGGAAGGCGGGCCCCTCTCGCCGCCGCAGGAAGTCGTCGAAGGTTTCCTTCCATGCGGCGGCATGCACGACGGCGGTCTCTGTCAGCACGCCGTCGAGATCGAACAGGCATGCCGCCACTCTGTCCGGAAGGCCCAACTTAGTCATAGTTTGCCCTCTACCCGCAGCCGTCTCATTCATTCCTGATGACGCTGGGGAGCGGACGGGAGAGCCTCGAAGCCACAAGATGCCGTACGGCCGTCCCCGTGATTGCCTGGTAGTGACGCGGCCGATGCACAGCCCCTGGGGCCGCAGCGGCACGAATCGCCGCAAGGGCAAAGGCGATGGAGCACTACGCACCGGACTACCCGCAAATGATCGTCCCGGTCGGCCATGTCGAGCCTGTACCGCGCCGCATCCGCGGCTATGCGGCGAACCTTCTTGTCTTCGACACCGTGCGGGCACGATACGTGTGGCTGTGGCCGGGCTACCCGCAGTACTGCATCCCCCGGGAAGACATCCGCGAGGGGGCTCTCGTCGACGAGGGCCGAACCGTGGCACTACGGGTCGGCAGGGCGCGTCGTCTCACCCTCCGACTGGGCTCGCTCACCCGCCCGGGCGCGGCCTGGGAGTGGGCCGACGGCACAGCCCCTGACATCTCCGGCTGCGTCAGCTTCCGCTGGGAAGCCATCGACGCATGGTTCGAGGAGGACGAGCAGGTGTTCGTCCACCCCAGGAGCCCCTACACCCGCGTCGACGCACTCCGGTCGGGCCGCAGTGTCCGCGTCATGCTCGAGGGAGCTGTGCTGGCAGACGCACCCTCCTCGGTGATGGTCCTGGAGACAGGCCTCCCCACGCGCTACTACCTCGACCGCGTACATATCGACTGGACGCGCATGCAGCCCACCGACACCGTCACCAGCTGCCCCTACAAGGGCAGAACCAGCGGTTACTGGTCTGTCCGAACTGACACGGCCACCTACCCCGACCTCGCCTGGGCGTACGACTTCCCGACCCGGCAGGCAACGCCGATCGCCGGACTGGTCGCCTTCTACAACGAGCGCGTAGACCTCTACCTCGACGGGCACTTGCTGCCACGCCCGGCCGCCGTCACCAGAGCGATATGGGAGCGGGAACACCCGGCATGACATCACACACGGTGCTTGCGGGTCGCAGGGGAATGGAAGTCCAACATGAAGCGCCGTGTGCCCTGTTCGAACAGGACACGGACACCGACACTCAGTTGACGCTTTGTCCGCCGTCCACCATGACCGACTGACCGGTGACGCACGAGGCCCGGTCGGACAGGAGGAACAGAGCCACCCGAACGCGGATCGCGTCGGGACCGGGTTCCACCGCCGCCGCGCGTGCGAGCACGGCGACCGCGCCCTTGCCCGGCGTTTGGGTCCTTCGACGGCGGCAAGATGCTCACCCGCATCTCCCTCGACGACCCCGCGACACCGTGGGTGCCGGAGGACACCGCCCGCGCCGTCGACGAGCTCAACGCCCATCACCGCATCGCGATGGTGGAACCGTTCCTCAGCAGCTGGCAGGACGGGAAGATCCGCAACGACCTGTCCACCGACGCCGCCGTCAAGTCCGTCACGATCGCCTCCGGCCTGGGCCGACGTACCGCCTGCACGTGGCTGAAGCTGCCCGTGGCCGAGGACACGGAGCGCGTCCTGGCCTCCTCGACGCTGCCCGCGCTGCTGCTGGGCGGCGAAGTCAAGGACCTGGACGCGGCCTTCGCCTCCTGGGGCAAGGCCCTCAAGCAGCCCACCGCGCAGGGTCTGGTCGTCGGCCGACGGACCCTACGACGTCCTGGTCACGCCCGAGTCGGCGGGCTGGGGATATTCCGGCCTCAGGATCCTGACCCTGAAGCCGGGCGAGGCCCACCCGCTGTCCACCCGGGACTCGGAGTTCCTGGTCCTGCCGCTGAGCGGCGGTTGCACCGTCACCACCGCCGGGCAGACCTTCGAACTCGAGTGACACACAGGCGTGTTCACCTCGGTCACCGACTTCGCATACCTGCCGCCCGATGCGGAGGCCCTGATCAGCCGCTCATCCGGGGGAGGTTCGCGCTGCCCGGACCCCGCAGTGCCGTCAAGTGGCGTTCGAGGGCTTCGGCGTTGCGGTGATCGGTGTCGGCGATGGTGGAACCGTGGTCGACAGCTGTGCAGAGCTCGGGATCGGCCCGGAGGCGGGCACCGGAGTCACCAGGCTCGGTGGCCCCGCTGATCTCCTCGGTCCAGATGGCCCACCCGTGTGAAACGACAGACGAGTCGGGCTGTACGCCGGGTTCTGTTCCCCCGGGCCCTCACGGCCCCGGAGGCGACGGCCATCCATCTAGGGCCGGCGTTGCCGCCGGCCTCGTGCGGTCTACCCGCGGACTCGGGCGGGCAGCCCTCGAGCGTCCGCGCAGGAGCACCGAGGCGCTCCCTCTTGACCTTGCTCCGGGTGGGGTTTACCTAGCTGCCCAGGTCACCCTGGGCACTGGTGGTCTCTTACACCACCGTTTCACCCTTACCGAGGGCCGAAGCCCCCGGCGGTTTGCTTTCTGTGGCACTGTCCCGCGGGTCACCCCGGGTGGCCGTTAGCCACCACCCTGCCCTGTGGAGCCCGGACGTTCCTCGGGAAGCCCCGCTAGGGGGACTCCACGCGGCCGTCCGCCCGGCTCGTCTGCCGTGTCGACCATGGTACCGGGCGAGCATCCTTCTTCGGACCGGCAGCCGTGGCCAGGACCGAGCCTGCCAGGATCAGGGTGAAGGCGACCGCGATCCCCGCCGTCAGTTCCTCGTCCAGGAACAAGGCTCCCGCCGCCACCGCCACCGCCGGGTTGACGTACGTGATCACCGTTGCCCGCGTCGGGCCCACCTCCTTGATCAGCTCCAGGAAGGCCACGAAGGCGACCGCCGTGCAGATGACGCCGAGAGCGGCGAGGGCGGTCAGGGTCTCGGCGGACGGCGTCGCCGAAGGCCAGGTGGCCGCGGCCACCGGCGCGTAGACCAGGGCGGCCAGCGCCAGGCAGGGGGCCGTGAGGTGGAGGGACGGGACGTCCTTCAGATGGCGGGCGGCGATCAACGGGGCCGTCGCATAGCCCAGCACCGTCAGCAGGACCTCGGCCAGGGAGCGGGCGTCGCCTCCCGTCAGGTGGGGGACCGTGAGCACGCCGACGCCGGTGAGGCCCAGGGCGAGGCCGGTGATCCTACGGGTGCCCAGGCGTTCCGCGGCGCCGAAGTAGCGGGCCAGGACGACGCCGACGATCGGGACGCCCGCGATCAGCAGGCCCGCCGTGGAGCTGGACAGGTGGCGTTCGGCGTCGGTGAGGGTCCACCAGGGGCCGATGATCTCGATGCACGCGAAGGCCAGCATCGGCTTCCAGTGCGTCCGGACGGTCCGGGCCAGGCCCGGTTGCCGTAGCGCGAAGGGGAGCAGGAGGGCTGCGCCCAGGGCGCAGCGCGTGAACACCACCATGGACGGGGACACCTCGTCCACCGCCACCTTGATCATCAGATAGGGGATGCCCCAGACCACTCCCATCAGGGAGAACAGGAGCCAGCCGCGTGCAGTCATGCGGGGAGTGTCGGTCCGGTCAGTCCCTGTTGTCTTGAACGCTGTTGCGGTACGCCGCCGGCGTCACCGCCAGCACACGGCGGAACCACCGGGTGAGGTGCGCCTGGTCGGCGAAGCCCACCAGCCCCGCGACCTCCGCCGGGCGCAGCCCGGACTCCAGCAGGCGGCGGGCCCGGTGCACCCGGTACTGGGCCAGCCAGGCGTACGGCGGTATCCCCATCGTCGTGCGGAAGGCCCGTAGAAGCTGGTAGCGGGACAGGCCCAGTTCGGCGGCGAGGTCGGTCAGGGAGGGGGGTGCGAGGAGTTCGTCGGCGAGGCGGTCGCGTACCGCGTGGGCGATGCGGTCGGCGCCGGGGACGGTGTCGTCGGTCGCGCGGGCCGTGGAGTGGCGGCGGGCCAGTGCCGTGAGCAGCCAGGGCAGGCGGGACTCGGCCTCCAGCGGATCCGGGCAGGCGCTCAGTTCGGTGTGCGCGCGGCGGAGGGCGGCGGCCAGTTCGGGATCGTCGAGGACGGGTTCGCGGAAGTGCGGGGTGCCGCCGAGAGTGCCGTCGGTGAGCAGGGCGGGCCCCGCGTACAGGGCGCGGTAGGCGTAGCCCTCGGGGGCGGCGGGGCCGCCGGTGTGCATCTCGCCGGGTTCGAGGACGACGATGGAGCCGGGGCCGGAATGGATGCGACCGCCCCGGTAGGCGATGACCTCCAGGCCGCCGATGGTGACGCCGACGGTGAGCTCCTCGTGGGCGTGCGGGGCGTAGACGTGCTGGGCGAAACGGGCGGTGAGCAGGTCCAGGGGCGGGCCGCAGCGGCCCAGGTGCGCCCTGGTCCAGCTGGCCTGTTCCCGTGCGTTCATCCCATACCCCCTAGGTCCTCAGGGGGGCAACGCCGAGGGGCTCAGAGAAAGTCCGAGGTGTCCAGGTCGAAGGCGAACGGCTCCGGGAGGGTGAGCGGTTTGGTGCGCGTGTACGCGGAGGACGCCGGCACCCTCGTAGCGGAGATCACGCAGGCGCGAAGCGCACCTTTGCCGCTGCCGGATCTGCCTGGGTGAGGCGGACCTGCAGGCGTTCGCCCAGCGGGAGGTGTTCGCCCTCGATCCGGCCGATGACGGCCGGGGACTCCAACTGCACGGTCCCGACGGTCGGGTGGCGTTCCTCCAGGTCCACCACGACGCCCGTGAAGACCTCCCCGACCCGGTCCTTGAGCAGCGCGGCCTCGACGATGTCCACGCACTGCCGCTCCACCGTGCCCGCCCGCCGTGCGCCCTCGGCCATCTCCGCGGGCAGCGCGTCGAGCGCGGCGAGCACCCAGTCCGGCGGGTCCTGGTCGGCGACGGCGGCGAGGCAGATCTCGGCGGCGTACCGATCGGTGAGGCGGCGCAGGGGGGCCGTGCAGTGGGTGTAGGGCGCGGCGACGGCGGAGTGCATGGTGATCGGCGGGAGCGCGCCGTCGCGGAAAACCGTGTAGCCGGCGCCGCGCAGCAGGGTCGTGCACTCCTGCAGGAAGGCCGCATGGCGGGGATCGTGCGGGTCGAGGGAGCGGACCAGTTCGGCGTACGAGACGTGGTGCGGCCAGTCGATGTGCAGGGCGTGCGCGGTGCGGCGCAGGCGGCCGACGTCCCCCACTCTCGGCTTCGCTCGAGCGGGGGGACCCCCATCGTCGGGGGCGGCGGGCAGGGTGCGCAGGACGCCGGTGCCGTAGGAGAGCATCAGGTCGGCCGCTGCCATGCCGGTGAGCAGGGAGATCTGTGCGTTCCAGCCGTCGGCGGGGAGCGGGGCGCGGTAGGCCGGTTCGTAGGTGTGGTCCCGCTCGACGATCTCCTGCTCGGGCACGCCCAGCGAGATGCCGCCGCGCTCGATCTCCAGCCGCTCGCGCAGCAGCCCGACGGTCTTCAGCAGGGTGAGCGGCTCCTCGGCGGTCCCCGCGTCGATCTCCCGCTGCACGCCCGCGTAGTCGAGCCTGGCCCGGCTGCGGACGAGGGCGCGGCGGATGTCGACGGCGAGCGTATGGCCGTCCGCGTCGAGGTCGATCGTCCACAGCACGGCGGGGTGGGGCTGTCCCGGCAGCAGGCTCGCGGCGCCCTCGCCGAGGACCGCCGGGTGCAGCGGAACCCTCTCGTCCGGGAAGTACAGGGTCATCACCCGCCGGTGGGTCTCGGCGTCGAGCGGGCCGCCGGGCACGACGAAGGCGGCGACGTCCGCGATGGCGTACCGGAGGCGGTAGCCGGTGCCCTGCCGGGACAGGTGGAGTGCCTGGTCGAGGTCGGTGGCGGTGGGCGGGTCGATGGTGAAGAGGGGGATGTCGGTGGCGTCGTAGGACGGCAGTGCGGGGGCTTGGCCGCCCGTTCGGCCTCGGCGAGGACCTCGGCCGGGAAGCCGTCGGACACACCGAGCTCGGCACGCAGCGCGGCGAGGGCGGCCCGGAGGGGGGTGTCTGGGGCGCCGGTCACGCGGATGTGGCGGCGGGGCATACAGCGAGCGTAGGGCGGGGGTGGCGAGGTGGCACGCCGTAACCTCTGGTGCAGAGTTTCTAGGTAAGGAGTACGCGTGCTTGTCCTGCTGCCGCCCTCGGAAGGCAAGGCCCCTTCCGGCCGTGGCGCCCCGCTGAAGCCGGAGTCGCTGTCGCTGCCGGAGCTCAACCCCGCCCGCGAGGCGGTGCTCGACGAGCTGGTCGAGCTCTGCGCCGGCGACGAGGTCAAGGCACGCGAGGTGCTCGGGCTGAGCGAGGGACTGCGCGGGGAGGCCGCCAAGAACGCGGAGCTGCGCACCGCCGGGGCGCGGCCCGCCGGGGAGATCTACACGGGTGTGCTGTACGACGCCCTGGACCTGGCCTCCCTCGACCCGGCCGCCAAGCGGCGTGCCGCACGCTCCCTGCTGGTCTTCTCCGGTCTGTGGGGCGCCGTCCGGGTGACGGACCGCATCCCCTCCTACCGCTGCTCGATGGGCGTGAAGCTGCCGGGGCTCGGCGCGCTGGGCGCGCACTGGCGTGCACCGATGGCCGCCGCGCTGCCCGAGGCTGCCGGGAGCGGGCTGGTGCTGGACCTGCGGTCCTCGGCGTATGCGGCGGCGTGGCGGCCGAAGGGCGAACTCGCCGGGCGCACGGCGACCGTGCGGGTGCTGCACGCACCGACCCGGAAGGTGGTCAGCCACTTCAACAAGGCGACGAAGGGGCGGATCGTCCGCAGCCTGCTGTCGGCCGGGGCGGCGCCGAAGGGTCCTGCCGAGCTGGTGGAGGCGCTGCGGGACCTCGGGTACGAGGTGGAGGCGCAACCTCCGGTGAAGGCGGGCACGGCGTGGGGGCTGGATGTGCTGGTGGACGAGGTCCACTGAGCCGCGCGAGCGGAGCCGTTGCAGCATACGCAACGTTCTTTGCGCATGCTGCGCACCCCGGGCACGATGACCTGCATGACCGTCTCTGTTCTTGACCTTGCTCCCGTCGTCCCCGTGGTCGTCGTCCGGGACGCCGCCGACGCCGTGCCGCTGGCGCGTGCGCTGGTCGCCGGGGGACTGCCCGCGATCGAGGTGACGCTGCGGACGCCGGCCGCGCCGGACGCGATCCGGGCGATCGCCGGCGCGGTGCCGGACGCGGTGGTCGGGGCGGGCACGGTGATCACGCCCGCTCAGGTGACGGAGTCGGTGGCGGCGGGGGCGCGCTTTCTGGTGAGCCCGGGCTGGACGGACGTACTGCTGGAGGCGATGACGGCGTCCGGGGTGCCGTTTCTGCCGGGGGTGTCGACCACGTCGGAAGTCGTGGCGCTGCTTGAGCGTGGGGTGCGGGAGATGAAGTTCTTCCCGGCGCAGGCCGCGGGCGGTACGGCGTATCTGAAGTCGCTCGCCGGGCCGCTGCCGCAGGCGCGGTTCTGCCCGACGGGTGGGATCGGGCTCGCGTCCGCTCCGGAGTATCTGGCACTGCCCAACGTCGGCTGTGTGGGCGGGAGCTGGATGGTTCCCGAGGACGCGGTGGCGGCGCGGGACTGGGGGCGGATCGAGGAGCTGGCTCGGGAGGCGGCCGGGCTCAGCGCAGGTGGGACGTGTCGTTGAGGAGGCGGACGCTGGCGTTGCCGTCGGCGTAGTACGCCACCACCGACAGGGAGGCGGCCGACAGTTCCATGCGGAACAGGGACTCGGGCGGGGCGCCCAGGGCGAGCCGTACGAACGTCTTGATCGGCGTGACGTGCGTGACCAGCAGGACCGTGCGGCCCGCGTACGCCGCGACCAGCTTGTCGCGGGTGGCGGCGATCCGGGTGGCGGTCGCCGCGAAGCTCTCGCCGCCGCCGGTCGGTTCGGCGTCCGGGGAGGCGAGCCAGGCGCTCAGGTCGTCCGGGTAGCGCTCGTGGACCTCGGCGAAGGTGAGCCCCTCCCACGCGCCGAAGTCGGTCTCGCGCAGGCCGTCGTCGATGCTGACGTCGAGGCCGAGGCGGGCGGCGACGACACCGGCGGTCTCGCGGGTACGGGCGAGGGGGGAGGCGACGATCTCCTGGATCGTTCCGCGCCTCGCCAGCGCCGCGGCCACCCGCTCGGCCTGCTCCCGGCCGGCGTCGGAGAGGGAGGGGTCGGTTCCGCCACTGCCCGAGAAACGCTTCTGCGGCGTGAGCGGCGTCTCACCGTGCCGCAGCAGCACGAAGGTGGCGGGGGTGCCGAGATCGGGGGCACCCCAGCCGACGGTCGGCGTGGCCACGGCCCGCGCGGCGCGCACGTCGGCGTCGGCCTTCGCGGAACCGCTGCCGCGCGCCCCCTCAACGGGAGAAGCCGCGGAACGCTCCGCCGGCGCCGCACGCGCATCGGCGTCGGCCTTCACGTCACCACTGCCCCGCGCCCCCTCGGCCGGAGACGCCGCGGAACGCTCCGCCAGCGCCGCACGCGCATCGGCGCCGGCTTTCACGTCACCACTGCCCCGCGCCCCCTCGGCCGGAGACGCCGCGGAACGCTCCGCCGGCGCCGCATCGGCCCTCGCATCACCGCTCCCCCGCGCGCCCTCGCCGGGAGAAGCCGCAGAACGCTCCGCCAACGCCGCACGCACCCTCGCCGCGCCCGCCGTGGCATCCCCCGCCGGGCCCGACGGCTCGGGAACCGCAGGCTGCGCGACCGTCGACGGCGTCCACTGTTCGCCACGCGCGCCCGCGTCCATCGCCTCGTTCGCCAACCGGTCCGCGCGCTTGTTCTGCTCCCGCGGAATCCACTCGTACGTCACCCGGCCGGGCGGAAACACCCGCCCCGCCTCCATGGCCAGCGGCTTCATGTCGGGGTGCTTGATCTTCCAGCGGCCCGACATCTGCTCGACGACGAGCTTGGAATCCATGCGGACGTGCACCCTGGCCGTCGGGTCGAGGGCGTGGGCGGCGCGCAGGCCGGCCAGCAGACCGCGGTACTCGGCGACGTTGTTCGTCGTGGTGCCCAGGTACTCCGCGGCCTCCGCCAGCGTCCGGCCGGTCGCCGCGTCGATCACCACGGCGCCGTAGCCCGCGGGCCCCGGGTTGCCCCGGGAACCCCCGTCGGCCTCGACGATGAACTCCTGCACCCGTACGCCCCTTACAGCCCCGACTCGGAGGTGCGTACCAGGATGCGGCGGCAGTTCTCGCAGCGGACCACCGTGTCGGGCGCGGCCGAGCGGATCTCGTTCAGCTCGGTGATGGCCAGCTCCTGGCGGCAGCCCTGGCAGGTGCGCTGGTACAGCTTGGCCGCGCCGATGCCGCCCTGCTGCCCGCGCAGCTTGTCGTAGAGCTTCAGCAGGTCGGCGGGGATGGAGCCCGCGATGACCTCGCGCTCCTTGGTGACCGAGGCCGCCTCGCCGTCCAGCGACTCGAACGCGGCGTCCCGGCGTGCGGTGGCGTCGTCGATCTTCGACTGGACGGAGGAGACCCGCTCGGTCAGCTCGCCCACCCGCTCCTGCGCGGACTCGCGGCGCTCCATGACCTCCAGGACGACGTCCTCCAGGTCGCCCTGCCGCTTGGCGAGGGAGGCGATCTCGCGCTGGAGGTTCTCCAGGTCCTTGGGCGAGGTGACGGCGCCGGAGTCGAGACGCTGCTGGTCGCGGGCGGCGCGCTGGCGCACCTGGTCGACGTCCTGCTCGGCCTTGGTCTGCTCGCGGGCGCAGTCGCTCTCCTCGGTCTGCGCGGCCACGAGGAGGTCGCGCAGCTGGGTGAGGTCCTTGGTCAGCGACTCGATCTCGGCGTGCTCGGGGAGCGACCTCCGCTTGTGCGCCAGCTGCTGGAGGCGGACGTCGAGGTCCTGGACGTCGAGGAGTCGGATCTGGTCGGCGGGCGCGGCGTTCAGTTGGGGGCTCCTGCTGTCGAATCGGGTGAGGCCGCGTGGGCGGTCCAGGGGTCGGTGACCGTCTTGGAGACATGGACGCGCAGGTCCCAGCCGTGGCGGTCGGAGATCTCGTCGAGCTGGGCGGCGGCCAGCTCGCACCAGGGCCATTCGGTGGCCCAGTGCGCCGCGTCGAGCAGCGCGAGGGGGCTGTGGGCGCGGGCCTCGGAGGCCGGGTGGTGGCGCAGGTCCGCGGTGAAGAAGGCGTCGACGCCGGCCGCTCGTACGTCGTCGAAGAGGCTGTCGCCGGATCCGCCGCTCACGGCGAGCGTGCGGACGGTCGCCTCGGGGTCGCCGGCGACGCGGATGCCCTGCGCGGTGGCGGGCAGACGCTGGGCGGCGCGGGCGGCGAGCTCGCGGACGGTCAGCGGGTGGTCCAGCTCGCAGACCCGGCCCAGGCCCCGGCGGCCGTCGGGGTCGCTCGGGTCCGGCACCAGGGGCCGTACGACACGAAGGTCCAGCGCGCCGGCCAGCGCGTCGCTGACGCCCGGGTCCGCCGTGTCGGCGTTGGTGTGGGCGACGTGCAGCGCGATGTCGTTCTTGATGAGGGTGTGCACGACGCGGCCCTTGAAGTGGCTCGCCGCGACCGTCGTCGTACCGCGCAGATAGAGCGGGTGGTGGGTGACCAGCAGGTCGGCGCCCAGCTTCACCGCCTCGTCGACGATCTCCTGCACCGGGTCGACGGCGAACAGGACGCGGGAGACCTCCTGGTCCGGATCGCCCACCACGGTGCCGACCGCGTCCCAGGACTCGGCCCGCTCGGCGGGCCACAGCGTCTCCAACGCGGCGATGACTTCAGACAGACGGGGCACGGGAACAGGCTACCTGGCTGTTCTGCACGGCTGAACCGATGCCGCCGCCATCCCGCCCAGCACACCCGCCCCCGTCACCTCAGGCAAACCGGCGCGTGGCCACCCTTATGTGTGAAGCGGCCGTCGGGCGGTCCCCCGTCTGTGCGTACGAAAACTAGCGTCGTCGCCGGAGGTGACCGAACGATGACGGTCTGTGCGACGGAGCCTGCCACCGACCAGCACGACGACTGGTCCCGGCCGGCGGGCTGCGTGATCACGGTGGACGGCTCGTACGCCGCACGCCTCGCCCGCAGCGGCGACTCCTGGTTCCCCGAGCGCTGGACGCTGGACGGACCCGAGCCGTACGCCGTGCCGCTGCCCGGCAACCAGCCCGAGGAGCCCGGCACGGAGGTGCAGCCGATGGGCGACGGACGGGTGCTGATCCGCCGCCTCACCGACGGGCGGCACACCTTCTCCCTGCTGTACCCGACCGGCCCCGGCACCGGCGAACTCCCACTCGGCGCGGTCGAGTGCCCCGATGACGGCACCCGGCTGCGGCTGCTGCCGCCCGCGCCGGGCGGCGACCGGGCCTACGCCCTCGCCGTCGGCCGGCTCTCCAGTGCCGTGTGGCTGGTGGCGGGCGGCGCCTTCGGGCCGGAGCACCTCGCTGAGATCCCCGGGCACTGCTCCGGCGGGGTGTGGCTGGACCGGACGGGGCGGATGCTGGCCCTGGACCGGGAGTCCGACGGCCGGACCAAGGCGGTCGTGGTGGATCTGGGGCGGGACGGCGAGGTGTCGCCGCTGCTGCAGATCGCCGCCGACAGCGACGACCGGCTGCTGCTCGCCGACCCCGACAGCGGGCTGCTGCTCATCCGCTCCGACGCGCCCTGTCCGGGCGACGGCAGCAGGCTGGGCTGGGGGGTGCTGGGCAGCACGCTGCCGGTGCGGTTCCCGGAGTGCCTGCGGGTGGCCGCCGACTGTGCGATGACGCCGTTCGCGATCGAGCCGGGGCAGGTGCTGACCCCGGAGAGCTGCGGGGTGGGGCTGCACATCGACGGCCCGGCGGGCAGTTGGGTCGGGGTGTGGCGGCCCGCCGACCGGCACGTACGGCATCTGGCCGCGCCCGAGGGGTGGTTGGCGGGCGCCGGGCTGTGGACGAGGGACGGGGTGCTGCGGCTTCCGTACGCCACTCGGACGGTGCCGTGCGGGGTGGCGGCGTGGGCGGTGCCCAGGGAGGCGCCGGCGCCCGCGGAAACGGGGGACACGAGCCCGGAGGATCCGGTCCCGGACGGCGCGGCTCACGCCTTCGCGGAGCCGTCGGAACCGGATCCTCCGGAACCTGTTGCCGCACGTCCGGTGCCGTTGCAGGAGGCGCCGTTGGCGGGGCGTATGGCGAGTAGGTAACGAAGTAGTGGCGGTCGGCGTGTGCGCCTGGATTCGGTCCGAGGTGTCCCGGTTACACTCGCCCGGCTGTTTGAAAGATCATGTTGACGGGGTGAATTCTTCCGATGAGCGACGCCAGCACGTCCCAGCCGCTGCCCGCCGACCGCCAGGAGCCCTCCGGCCACGGCCGGCACCGGGGTCCGGTCTCGACGCACGACACCGAGTCGGCTCCTCGCGGACGGCACCGCAAGCCGGTGCAGCAGCAGACCGAGACGGCGGCCTGACGGCACGTCAATCGGCTGGGGAAACAGCCCCGTTCGCCTCACGGTGAGCGGGGCCTTTCCATGTCCTGCTCCCGTTTCAGCCCCAGCACCTCCACCGCCGCGAACGTCTCCCCCGGCGGGCGGTCCGCGTAGTGGGGCGTGAGCAGCGCGTCGAGTTCGTCGTACGTGAAGGTGTCCTGCTTGCTGTCGAACTGCGCCTGCACCCGCGGCCGTTCGACGACGGCCACCATGCCGCCGTGCACGACGAGCAGCTGCCCGTTGATCCGCGCGGCGGCCGGCGAGGCCAGATAGCCGACGAGGGGGGCGACATGCTCGGGGGCGAGCGGGTCGAGGCCGTCGGCGCCCGCCGGCTGGAACACGTCCTCGGTCATCCGGGTGCGGGCGCGCGGGCAGATGGCGTTGGCCGTCACGCCGTACTTGGCGAGCGCGAGGGCCGTGGAGGTGGTCAGGCCGACGATCCCGCCCTTGGCCGCCGCGTAGTTGGGCTGTCCCGCGGAACCGGCCAGGAACGCCTCCGAGGAGGTGTTCACGATCCGCCCGAACACCGGCCCGCCGCGCCCGTCTCCCACCACCACCCTTCCAAGGAAGCGCTTCGCGCCCTTCTTGATTCGCCTTGTACCGCTCGCGCCAGTGCGCGGCGGCGAAACGGGTGGTGTTGAAGTGGCCCTTGAGGTGGACCCGGATCACCGAGTCCCACTCGTCCTCCGCCATGGAGAAGACCATGCGGTCGCGCAGGATGCCCGCGTTGTTGACCAGGACGTCCAGCTTTCCGAACGTCTCGATCGCCGACTGGACGAGCTCACGCGCCTGTTGAAAGTCGGCGACGTCACCGGTGTGGGCGACGGCCGTGCCGCCCGCGGCGCGGATCTCGGCGACGGTGTCCTCGGCGGGCCCGGCGGACGCCTCGCCGGTGCCGTCCCGGCCGGGCTGCCCGTGGTCGTTGACGACGACGGCGGCGCCGAGCCGGGCGAGTTCCAGCGCCTCGGCCCGGCCGAGCCCGCGTCCGGCGCCGGTGACGATCGCGGACAGTCCTTCGAGTGGCAGTGACATAAGACTCCTTGGACCCCTTCGGCTCAGACCCCTTCGGCTCGGATTCGGCTCAGATCTCGATGCAGGTCCGCAGTGCGGTGCCGGTGCGCATCTGGTCGAGGGCCTCGTTGATCTCGGTGAGCGGCACCCGGTGGGTGATCAGTCCGGCCAGGTCGATGCGGCCGGCGCGCCACAGGGCGATGGTCCGCTCGTAGGAGCGCAGGACGTCTCCGCCTCCGTACATCGAGGGCAGGATCCGCTTCTCGTCGAAGAACAGCTCGAACATGTTGAGCTGGAGGAAGTCGTCCATGGCTCCGGCGCCGACGACGACGAGGGTGCCGCCGCGCCGGGTGTTCTCGTACGCGGTGCGTGCGGTGGCGGACTTGCCGACGACCTCGAAGACGTAGTCGAAGCCCTCGCCGCCGGTGACCTGCTGCTTGGCGTCGGGCAGCTCGTCCGGCGACACCGCCTTGGTGGCACCGAACGTGAGCGCGGCCTCCCGCCGTACGGCGATCGGGTCCACCGCGACGATCTCGGCGGCGCCCCGCAGCCGCGCGCCCTGGATCGCGGAGATGCCGACGCCGCCGCAGCCGATGACGGCGACCGACGCACCCGCCTCCACACCGGCCGTGTTGAGGGCGGCGCCCAGCCCTGTGGTCACCCCGCAGCCGATGAGGGCGGCGATGTCGAAGGGCACGTCGTCGGGGATGGGCACCGCGCAGCCGGCGTCGACCACGACCTCCTCGGCGAAGGTGCCGGTGCCCGCGAAGCCGAAGAGGTCCCCGCCGGGACGCTTGTAGTTGGGGGTGCCCGCGTTCATGAACCCGGCCAGGCACAGTTCGGTCTGACCGCGGCGGCAGGCGGGACAGGCGCCGCAGGCAGGCAGCCAGCAGACGACGACCCGGTCGCCGACGCTCAGGCCGCGCACGCCTTCGCCGACCTCGAGGATCTCCCCCGCCCCTTCGTGCCCCGGCACGAACGGCGCCGGCTGCGGCAGTACGCCGTTCATCGCCGACAGGTCCGAGTGGCACAGCCCGGTCGCCCGCACCCGGATGCGCACCTTGCCGGGGCCGAACCCCACCGCCTCGACGTCGTCGAGGACCTCCAGCTTGTCCTGACCTATCTCGTGCAGTACGGCTGCGCGCATGGTGCGGCTCCCCTCAGGAGTGCTTCACGAAGAGTGCTTCACAAGTGCTCGACGATGGTGTCGGCAAGGACGGGCACGTCACCCCGCTCAACCGCGCTGACGGCCACCCGGACCGCTGCCGCCTCCTGCCGCCACATACGGATGCGCAGCGTCTCGCCGGGATACACCACCCCGGCGAACCGCGTGGTGTACGAGCGCACCCGGGTCACATCACCGCCGAGCAGCGTGTCGACGACCGTCTTGAGCGTCATGCCGTAGGTGCACAGCCCGTGCAGGATGGGCCGCTCGAACCCGGCGACCTTGGCGAACTCGGGGTCGGCGTGCAGGGGGTTGTAGTCGCCGGAGAGGCGGTAGAGCAGGGCCTGGTCCTCACGGATCCCCCGCTCGACGGTACGGTCGGGCGCGCCGGCCGGGGGTTCGAGGCGCGCGGACGGCCCGCGGTCGCCACCCCAGCCGCCCTCTCCCCGTACGAAGATCTGCGCGTCGTTGGTCCACAACGGGCCTTCGGCGTCGGCGACTTCGGTGCGCATGACGAGGACGGCGGCCTTGCCCTTGTCGTACACGGCGGCGATACGGCCGGTGGCGGTGGCGGTGCCCTCCGCCGGGATGGGGCGGTGGACCTCCAGGGACTGGCCGCCGTGCAGAACGCGCGCCAGGTCGACCTCGATGCCGGGCATGGACAGGCTGCTGATCACCCCGGGCGAGCCGGCTCCCGCAACGGTGGCGAAGCTGGGCAGCACATGCAGCCGGGACTCCAGGGTGTAGCGCAGCTCGTCGGGGTCGGTGGCGGGGACGCCGGCGCCGATGCCGAGGTGGTAGAGCTGGACGTCCTTCCGGTCCCAGGTGATCTCGCCGGTCCGGGGTTCGGCGGCGAGCGCCTTGGCTGCGTCGATGGGCATGGGGCTCCTGTCGTCTCCAAGACCCCGGTACGGCCGTCCGCACCGTCGGCCGCACCGAGGTCGTCACGGGCCGTTCTAGAACGCGTTCCAGTCCGGCGCCCCCTGTATAGCCGAGCCCACCACACTTGTGAAGGCTCCTGACACTGCGTCAGCTCTGTGCGCCGACGGAGTCACCCCGGCGCGGCAACCACACCGCCATCATCACCGCCCCCGCCCAGCCACCCCCGCACTCACCCGGAACGCAACGCATACCCCTCCGTCAGCGCCGCAGGCCCCCCGCCGCCCTCCGTCCGTGCCGCCGCGATCGTCGACATCACCGCGAGACCCAGCGAACCGCCCATCGTGCGGGAGGTGTTGATCAGCCCGGAGACCAGTCCGGCCTCCCCCGCGGGCGCTCCCGACGTGGCCAGGGCGGCCAGCGGGGTGGCCGCGAGCCCGGCGCCGAGCATCATCAGGACCCCCGGGATCATGATCGCCGTCAGGTACGCCCCCTCCGCACCGATCGTCGACTGCCACCCGAACCCGACCGCGGCCACCACCGTCCCCAGCACGGCCACGTTCCGCTCCCCCGCTCTCCGCATCAGACGCGGCGCGAGTTTGGAGCCGGCGACCACGGCCAGCGAGCTCGGAACCAGGGCCAGCCCGGCTTCGAGCGGCGTGTAGCCGAGCACGTTCTGTGCATACAGGGTCATGAAGTACCACATACAGAACATGGCCGCGCCGCTGAGGAACATGGCCACGTTCGCCGACGACACCGCCCGCCGGCCGAGCAGTCCGAGCGGCATGAGCGGCGCGGCCGTACGCGCCTCGACCAGCAGGAACAGCCCGACCAGAGCAAGCCCCGCAACCAGCGGCACCAGGGTCGCCGCCGCCGTCCACCCCGAGGCCTCGGTCTGCGAGATCCCGTACGCCAGCGCGCCCAGCCCGGCGGTCACCAGCAGTGCGCCCGGCAGGTCCAGCCGACGCCCGTCCCCAGCGCGGCTCTCCGGGAGCCACCGCAGGGCACCGAACAGGACGACCGCGCCGATCGGCACGTTGATCAGCAGCACCCACCGCCACGACAGTCCGTCGACCAGCAGCCCGCCGACGAGGCCGCCCGCGGCTCCGCCGCCCGCGCCGACCGCCGTCCAGGTCGCGATGGCCCGCGCCCGGGCAGCACCCTCCGGAACGGCGGCCGTGAGGATCGTCAGCGTCGAGGGCGCCAGCACCGCGGCACCGAGTCCCTGTACGGCCCGGGCGGCCAGCAGTTCCCAGCCCTCCCGGGCCAGTCCGCCGGCCAGCGAGGCCAGTGTGAACAGGGCGAGCCCGACCAGGAACATCCGCTTGCGCCCGTACAGGTCCCCGGCCCGCCCGCCGAGCAGCATGAACCCGGCGAAGGCGATCGCGTACGCGTTCACCACCCACTGCAGTCCGGAGCCGCTCAGCCCCAGATCGGCCCGCATCGACGGCAGCGCCACGTTCACGACGGACACGTCGAGCACGACCAGGAACTGTCCGGCGCACGCCAGCGCCACCACCAGCCAGGTGGGCTGCGCGGCGCGGCGGGATGTGCGGGTGGGAACCTCAGCAGCTCCAAGCATGGATGTCATGCTCTCAACCGCCACACGCTTCTGGCATCGGGATTTCGACCTAGGCCAGACCTAGGGCCTGTCCTCGAAGAATCCCCGAGAGGGGCCTGCGCCTGCACCCCAAGAGAAGGTCAAGAATTCGTTAGTGAGCCAAAGCATCGGAATAGTTGCTCAGGCGCACCGAGTTCAAGCTACACATGACACGCACGACGAACGAGCAGCCCACCGGAAGAACGGCCAAGGGGGCCGTGGTCCCCGTACTCGCCTTCGCGGGCATCGTGGTCGCGGTGATGCAGACCCTGCTCGTCCCGGTCATCAAGGATCTGCCGCAGCTGCTGGACACCGAGCCCAGCAACGCCACCTGGGTCCTGACCTCGACGCTTCTCTCCGGAGCGGTGGCCACGCC
The DNA here is from genome assembly GCF_004187715.1 of Streptomyces sp. F001. GTDB lineage: Bacteria > Actinomycetota > Actinomycetes > Streptomycetales > Streptomycetaceae > Streptomyces > Streptomyces flavusporus. The sequence continues at coordinate 107,508 of NZ_QZWF01000008.1, forward strand.
GATCATGGGCCGGCTCGGTGACCTGTTCGGCAAGCGGCGGATGCTGATCCTGAGCCTCGCCGTCATGGTGGTCGGCGCGCTGGTCAGCGCCGTCACCAGCGCACTGCTCCCCATGATCGTCGGCCGTACGCTCCAGGGCTTCGCGATGGGCGCCATCCCGCTCGGCATCGGCCTGATGCGCGACATGCTGCCCCGCGAGAGGCTCGGCTCGGCGATGGCGCTGATGAGCTCCTCGATCGGCGTCGGCGGCGGACTCGCGCTGCCCGCGGCGGCCCTGGTCGCCCAGCACGCCGACTGGCACGCCCTCTTCTACGGCGCCGCGGGCCTCGGTGTCCTCTCGATCGTCCTGGCCCTCCTCCTCGTACCGGAGTCCCCGATGCGTGCCGAGGGCTCCTTCGACCTGCCGGGCGCGCTGGGTCTCTCCCTCGGTCTGGTCCTCTTCCTGCTCCCCATCACCAAGGGCAGCGACTGGGGCTGGACATCCGGCACCACGCTGGGCCTGTTCGGCGCGTCGGTCGTCGTACTGCTCCTGTGGGGCGTCTACGAGCTGCGCACCGCGGCCCCCCTCGTGGACCTGCGCACCACCGCCCGTCCCGCGGTGCTGTTCACCAACCTCGCCTCGATCATGGTCGGCGTCTCCTTCTACGTCGTCTCCCTCGTCCTGCCCCAGCTCCTCCAGCTCCCCACCAGCACCGGCTACGGCCTCGGCCAGTCGATGGTCGTCGCGGGCCTGCTGGTCGCCCCGCTGGGCCTGACGATGATGTTCACGGCCCCCGTCTACGCCCGCCTGTCGGCGAAGTACGGCACCAAGGTCACGCTGATCATCGGCCTGCTGATCATCGCGATCGGCTACGGCGCCGGACTCGGCCTGATGAGCGCCGCCTGGCAGGCTCTGGTCATCGCGGTCGTCCTGGGCGCCGGCATCGGCCTCGCCTACTCCTCCCTGCCCGCGCTGATCGTCGGCGCGGTCCCGGCCTCGGAGACGGGCGCGGCCAACGGCCTCAACACGCTGATGCGCTCCATCGGTACATCGACGTCGAGCGCCGTGATCGGCATGGTGCTCGCCAACACCGCGAACAACGTGAACGGCGTCGCCGTCCCGACCATGCACGGCTTCCGCGTCTCCTTCCTGATCGCGACCGGCGCCGTGGCCGTCGGCCTGCTGTTCGCCCTCTTCCTGCCGAAGCAGCGCCAGGCCGCGGGACCGCAGTTGCGCGCGAGCAGCGAGGAGGACGCCAACCTGGCCCGCGCGGAAGAGGTCCTGCGCGCCTTCCACGGCCGCGTCCTCGACGCCGAGGGCACCCCGGTCGCCCGCGCGAAGGTGACACTGATCGACCGCCGGGGGCGGCAGGCGGGCGCGACGCTGTCCGCCGAGGATGGCAGTTACGCCCTCGCAGTCCCGGCCCAGGGCGCGTACGTCCTGGCGGCGAAGGCCACGGGCCACGGCCCGCTCGCCTCGTCCGCGACCCACGCGGGCGACGACCGCGCGGTCGATGTGGACCTTTCACTGCCGGGTGAGGCGGTCTCCGCACTCTGAGCAATCCGAGGAGATCTCTTCCCTTCGAATCCACCTGGCGTTCACGGCCAGAAGGGTTTCCCCCTGCACCATCCATCTCTGCGATCTCCGTGTGACCGGAGATCAGCGGCACGCGCCTGACGGGGGTTCAGGAGCGGGAGGGGCGGGGGCGGGATGATCGGGACGCTGTTCCGGAGCGAGGACGTGCCCGCGGAGGACAGGTTCGACCTCTGGCGAGAGCGCATCGGCCGAACCGTCGCACCCGCCGACCTCACCAGTGACTACGCCGCCGACTACTGGGCGGAGCAGCGGCTGTTACAGCTGGGGCCGGTGACCGTGTGGCCGACGTCGTTCCTGCCGTCGCGGTTCCGCCGGAGCGCGAAAATGGTGCGGCAGTCCGACCCCGAGCTGTACCACCTGAGGCTGGTGCTCGACGGAGGGCTGGCCGTCGACCACGACGGACGGTACGACACATACGGCCCCGGTGACCTGTACCTGGCCGACAGCTCACGGCCGGGTGACGTGCAGTCGTACAGCGACGGCGAACGCCGTGCCTGCACGGGGGTCGGCGTGGAGGTCCCCAAGGCACTGATGCATGTGCCACCGCACCGGGAGCTGTTGGGCAGACGGCTGTCGGGGCGGGAGGGAATCGGCGCTCTGCTGACGGACTTCCTCACCGGCCTGGACCGGCAGGCCGACACCCTGCGGCCGTCCGACGCACCGCGCCTGGGGACGGTCCTCCTCGACCTGCTGTCGGCCTGGATCGCCAACGTGCTGGAGACGGAGGACGCCCTGCCGCCGGAGACCCGGCAGGGCGTCCTGACCACTCGCATACAGGCGTTCATCCAGCAGAACCTGCACGACCCGAATCTGACACCGCCCGTCATCGCCGCCGCGCACCACATCTCGCTCAGCTACCTGCACCGCCTCTTCCAGGAGGCGGCGCAGGGGGAGACAGTCGCTGCCTGCGTCCGCCGACGCCGACTGGAGGGCGCCCGTCGCGACTTGGCGGACCCGGCCCTGCGCACCGCGCCGATCCACACCATCGCCACCCGGTGGGGCCTGCCGCGCGCCTCCGACTTCACCCGCGCCTTCCGCGCCGCGTACGGGATGTCACCCAAGGAGTACCGGCTTCAGGCGCTCGCAGTGCGGGAGTAGATCCACAGCCAAGTCTCAGTGGGCCCACCGCTAACGACTTCCCCAGGAGCCGCATCGCATCCTGATCAAGTCGCTGCAGAACGGTCCAACGACGGAAACAGAGAGGTTGCTCGATGTCATGCATATGAAAAACCTGACCCGCGTCTTCGCGGCCGCCCTCACGGCGCTGTGCGCAGTCGCCGCCACAGTGGTGTGGTCACTGGCCTCCTCCACTCCGGCACACGCGGAGGACGACTGGAGAAACCTCCGCAACCTCAACGCGGGAAGATGCCTGGCCGTGCCCAACTCCAGTACGGCGAACGGCACGGGCCTGGTCCAGTGGACCTGTAGCGAGAACTTCGACCAGGACTGGACGTTCACCAAGGTGGCGGGCGGAAACGGAGACCGCTATCTCGTCCGCAACCGCAACAGCGGCCAGTGTCTCGCCATGCCCAACTCCAGCCTGGCCGACGGGACACAGGCCATTCAGTGGCCCTGCAACGCCGCCGGCAACGAGCAGGTCTGGGTCCACGACAGCTGGAACCGGCTGCGGAACCTGAACAGCGACAAGTGCCTGGCCGTCCCCAACTCCAGCACGGCCAACGGCCTCGGGGCCATCCAGTGGACCTGCTCGGAGAACCTGGACCAGCGCTGGGTGTGGTCCGAGGACACCTCGACCTACGCCCGTCTCTACAACATGGGCTCCGGCCAGTGCCTGGCCAACCCCGGCTCCAGCTACACCAACGGCATCACGATGATCCAGTGGTCGTGCAGCAACAGCGACAGCAACTACTGGGCGCTCAAGCCCGTGACCGGCGGCTACCGCGTGGTCAACAAGGTCAACGGCAAGTGCCTGGCCCTCGCGGGCGCGACCACCGTGAACGGCGCCAAGGTCATCCAGTGGCCGTGCGGCAGCGGTGACGAGCAGGTCTGGGTCCGCATCAGCCTCGACCGACTCCAGAACAAGAACAGCGGGCTGTGTCTCGCCATACCCAGTGCCAGTCAGACCGCCGGAACGGAGGCCATTCAGTGGACCTGCTCAGAGAGCGCGAGTCAGCAATGGCTGTGGTGAAGCGCAGACGGGCATGGCCCGTACTCCTGACCGCACTCGTCCTCACCGTCCTGTCCGGCCTGCTGCTGCCGGGCCCGGCCTCCGCCGGCATCATCACGGGCCAGTCGACCGTCTACACGAACCTGGTCACCGGGGGCGACGGCCCGCGCACCCCCGACATCATCGCCACCAGCGAGACCAACGCGGTCGTGGCCTGGCGAGAGGGCCTCAGGCCCGGCAACGTGGACATGGGATACATCCGGTACGCGTACACGACCGACGGCGGCGCCCACTGGAGCCGCCCCCAGACCCTGGCCCAGGAGACCAGCGAGTACGCCTGGCACTACGTCATCCTCTACCAGGTCGGCAGCGACATCTACGCGTTCATGGGGCGCACCCCGATCGCGGACACGAGCGAGTCGGACGGGGACGGCCTGAACAACAACGGCCTTCCGATCAACGGCACCGTCGTCAAGCGCAGCACCGACGGTGGCCACACCTGGCAGGACCACCCCGCCAGCTTCCCGAGCATCGGCAACCTGGTCTTCGCCGGCCGCCCGCTCAAGCTGGCCAACGGCAACCACGCCATCCCGTACTGGGCCACCAAGCGGGAGAACGGAGTACTGGTCTCCAAGGACCTGACGACCTGGACGAAGGCCGGCTTCGTGGAAAACGGAAACGCCGAGGGCGTCAAGGCCGGCGAGAACCAGATCGCCCTCGACCAGAACGGCAAGACCGGGAACGAGCTGGTCATGGTGGCCCGCAGCGAGAACGCGCAGGCCATGAGGTCCACGAGCCCCGACGGCGGCGTCACCTGGACGCCCTTCGCCGCTGACCCCGACCTGCCGAGCCTGGACACCTCCAAGGCCTTCTTCGCCAAGGACGGCAACGGCAGGTATCTGTACATCTACAACACCCCCACGCCCAAGACCGCCCCCGAGTACCGCGACATCCTCAACTACCGGGAGAAAGCCCCCGGGGCGGCCTGGGGCGAGGCCACGTTCTTCGCCGACGGCTTCGAACTCGACGAGGACGAGACACCGGCCGGGACGGGGAAGGGCTGGGACACATACGCGATGGGCGACGAGTACGCGCCGGGCAAGTTCTGGGTCGTGTGGGAGTTCGACACCACGCGCATCATGACGAACAAGCTGGACATGTCCTAGGCATCCAGGTACCTGGGCATCCTGCCCCACCACCGCCGTACCCCCTGGTCACCGCCGGCCAGGGGGTACGGCAGCATGGGTCCCACCTAATACCCGTACGACCGAGAGGGACCCCCATGCCCGCGGCCCCCAAGCCCGAGATCCTGGCCGCCTTCGAGGCCGCGAAGGGGTTCATGCCCACCGGCGAGGGCCTCGCCCTGTACGCGGCGGCTGTCGAGGCCGCGCGGCTCGGACTGCCGCTCCTCGAGGTCGGGACGTACTGCGGTCGCTCCACCATCCTCCTCGCAGACGCGGCCCGCGCGGCCGGTGTGACCGCGCTCACCGTCGACCACCACCGCGGCAGCGAGGAGCAGCAGCCCGGCTGGGACTACCACGACCCGGAGACGGTCGACCCCGAGCTCGGCCTGATGGACACGCTGCCCACGTTCCGCCGCACGCTGCACCGGGCGGGACTGGAGGAGCACGTGGTCGCCCTGGTCGGCCGCTCCCCGCAGATCGCGCGGTTCTGGAACTCCCCCCTCGCCCTCGTCTTCATCGACGGCGGCCACACCGACGAGCACGCGACCGCCGACTACGAGGGCTGGGCGCCGCATGTCGCCGAGGGCGGTCTGCTGGTCATCCACGACGTGTTCCCGGACCCGGCGGACGAGTTCACCGGCCAGGCCCCGTACCGCGTCTACATCCGCGCCCTCGCCTCCGGCGCCTTCACGGAGGTCTCGGCCACCGACTCGCTGCGTGTGCTGCGGCGCTCGGGGGCGGGGATCTGAGCGGTCCCGCGAAGGGATTCGCCAGCCGAACGGCGCAGGCCACCACCCATTGGGCCGCACACGGGCCGTGGGGTGGCGTGCCCGGCAGCTAGGGTGGCAGACGTGTCGTACCGAGGCCCCGAATTCGATGACCTCCAGCCCCGACGCCCCCGCCGCGGGGCGCTGACCGTCGCCGTCGCGGCGCTGGTACCGGGCGCGCTGCTCGGGTGGCTGGTGTACGAGGCGGTGGGTGACTCCGAGGGCTCCGGCGGTACGCCGGGACAGGCGTCCGGGGCCTCGGCGAGCGCACATCCCTCCTCGCCCGCCTCCCCGGCCGATGCGCCCGCCTCCCCGACCGATACGTCGGTCTCCGACGCCAAGGAGCCGAGCGCCTCCCCGACGCCCACGGCCGCCGGTCCCCTCAAGGGCAAGGTCGTCGTCATCGACCCCGGTCACAACCCGGGCAACTTCCAGCACACGGCCGATATCAACCGCAAGGTGCACATCGGTACGAACTGGAAGGAGTGCGACACCACGGGCACCTCCACCAACTCCGGGTACACCGAGGCAAAGTTCACCCTGGACGTCGCCCACCGCCTGCGCACACTGCTGCAGCAGCAGGGCGCCACGGTGAAGCTGACCCAGGACGGCGACCGGCCGTTCGGGCCCTGCATCGACGAGCGGGCGCGGATCGGGAACGCCGCGAAGGCCGACGCCGTGGTGTCCATCCACGCGGACGGGTCCGGCGCCGGGAACCGCGGGTTCCATGTCATCCTCCCGGCGTCCGTCCACAAGGGCGCCGCCGACACCCGGCCGATCGTCGGGCCGTCCCGCGACCTCGGCGAGCGGATCGCGGGAAGCTTCGTACGGGCCACCGGCAGCGCACCGTCCAACTACGTTGGCAACGGCACCGGTCTCGTCACGCGTCAGGACCTGGGCGGTCTCAATCTGTCAACAGTTCCGAAGGTGTTCCTCGAGTGCGGCAACATGCGCGATAGCAAGGACGCGGCACTGCTGACCAGCGGCGCGTGGAGGCAGAAGGCGGCGCAAGGGATCTCTGATGGAATCGTGAGTTTCCTGCGCGGGTAGTCATCAGCGGGCTGATCCCGGCGGACAGCGCGATCGTACGGACGATAGTGTCATCCGTACGATGAGGGGCCACCCCCGCGCTTCACACCGCGGCCTGACGGCGACATGGTGACAGCGACGCCTCCACCGATGACGAGACGACCTACGAAGGACCTGAAGTGAATATCCGCTCCCTCACTCGAGGCGACGGCGTGGTGATCGGAGCAGCGGTGTTGCTGTTCGTCGCGTCGTTCCTCAGCTTCTACTCGTCCGACGGTGCTCCGGACGGCTTGGACATGCCCAGCCTGTGGGGCAGCGGCCCGGTGCTGATGAGCGTCGTACTGGCGGGTCTCATCGGCGCCGCGCTCGTCGTCGTCGGCCGCGGGCTGCCGCAGGCCCCGAAGGTCGCAGGGCTCGACCTCGGCCAGTTCGGCGTCGCCTTCACGGTGTTCGCCGCATGGAGCGCGCTCGGCAACGTCTTCGATCCGGCGAGCGCCGCCAACAACTTCGGCGGTGACTCCTCCGACGGCCCCGACGCCGGCACGGGTCTGATCCTCGCCCTCGTGGCCACCCTGCTCATGGCCGCCGCCGCCGTCGCCACCCCCCTGGTCCCCGCTCTCAAGGGCACCCTCCTCCCGGCCCCGCGCCCGGCCGCCCCGCAGCCCTACGGCGGTCAGCCGCAGGGTGGTTACGGCTACCCGGGCGCCCAGCAGCCCGCCGGATTCGGCGGTCAGCCGCAGCCGGGTCAGCCCGGTCAGCCCTACGGCGGCCAGCCGCAGCAGGCCCAGCAGCCGCAGCCGCCGGCCGGGGACTTCTCCCCGTTCTGGTTCGCGGTGCCGGTGCCGCGGCCGCTGTTCCCGGAGGACGGCTCGCCGACGCCGATCGCCGAACTCGCCCCGGGCACCTGGTACCTGGCCGTCGAGCAGCGCGGTCCGGCGCTGGTCGCGCAGACGCAGGACGGCCGCCGGGGTGTCCTGCAGGACACGACCGGTATCCAGCGCGGCTGACGTCGAGCCCGTAGCCGCACGGCCCCTCGCCCTTCCGGGCGGGGGGCCGTTGTCGTACAGTCGCCCCTCGGGAAACTGACACCTCGTCAGGAGGCGGTATGCGGCTCGGTCTCGCCCTCGGCTACTGGGGCCGCGGCCCCTCCCCCGACCATCTGGCGCTTGCGCGGGAGGCGGAGCGGCTCGGGTACGACTCGGTGTGGACGGCGGAGTCCTGGGGCTCGGACGCGTTCACGCCGCTCACCTGGATCGCCGCCCACACCTCAACCATCAAGCTGGGCACGGCGGTTGCCCAGATGGCGGCCCGCTCGCCGACGACCACCGCCATGCACGCCCTCACCCTCGATCATCTCTCCGGTGGCCGGATGCTGCTGGGGCTCGGGCTGTCGGGGCCGCAGGTGGTGGAGGGGTGGTATGGGCGGCCGTTCCCGAAGTCGCCGCTGACCGCAACACGGGAGTACGTCGATGTCGTACGGCAAGTGCTGCGGCGCGAGGCGCCCGTTGAGCTCGACGGGCGTTTCCACCCCCATCCGTACCGCGGGCCGGACGCTACCCGTATCGGCAAGGCGCTGAAGCCGATCACCCATCCCCTCCGGCCCGACCTCCCCGTCCTCATCGGCGCCGAGGGGCCCAAGAACGTCGCGCAGACCACCCGCATCGCCGACGGCTGGCTGCCGTTGTACTGGTCGCCGTCCCGGCCCGAGGTGTACGGGGAGGCCGTCACCGACCTTCCCGAGGGCTTCCTCGTCGCCCCGATGGCCCGCGTCCAGGTCTGCGACGACGTCTCCGAAGGGCTCCTCCCCGTCAAGGCCATGCTCGGCTTCTACATCGGCGGCATGGGGCACGCGGCCCGTAACTTCCACGCCGACCTCATGGCGCGCATGGGGTACGAGCAGCAGGCCCACCGGATCCAGGATCTGTTCCTGTCCGGCCGCCGGGAGGAGGCGATACTGACCGTCCCGGACGCCTTCGCCGACGAAATCTCCCTCGTCGGACCACGCGAACGCATTGCCGAGCGGCTGGAATTGTGGCGGAAAGGCCCGGTGACCGACCTGCTCGCCCTCGCTGCGGACCCGCACACGCTGCGGGTGCTCGCGGAGCTCAACGCAGATCGCGGCTGACGCAATAGTTCGTTGCTCTCGCCCCAGGAGACGCAAATCAAATCGAATGCGTGACCTTTGCGGGTGGGCACCGTTGGGTGCGATGACGGGTTTTCGGGAGTGGAGTCGGGCGGGGTGACGGGGTGGGCGGGCTGAGGGAGGTGGCGAAGCCATTCGTCGCGCCCGGCCCGACCGGTGTCGCGGTTCGCACCCGCCTCAAGCACCTGACACCCAGCGACGAAAACGTGCTGCGCCTGGTCGGGGCGCATCTGGGTGCGCTCGCCTCGCGCGATCTCAAGCGCCGCTGCCAGGCCGGTCTGGAGCACTCCACCGACACGTGGGCTGCACGCAAGCGGGAGCTGACACCCGTCTCGTCGTCGCGCTGGGCGGGCAGTATCACCAAGGCGTCCCACGATCAATGGGCGCTAGCTCGCCGTGGCCAGCTGGCGCATATCCAGGGCCTGGAAGCGGGCATCCGGACCATCGTGCATAGGCTGTCCCTGCCCATCGGGGAGAAGGGCTCCAACCAGGCGCCGGGCGGCTACCGGTCCCGGCAGGAGTGGTTCGCCAAGTCGCGTCGCCTGCACGTGCTGGAGGATCGGCTGGAGCATGAGCGGGCCGACCGCGAGGCCGGGATCGTACACGTGGTGCGCGGTGGCAAGCAGTTGGCCCGCACCCGGCACCATCTGGACGCCGCCCAGCTCACCGAGCCGCAGTGGCGCCAGTACTGGGAAGCGGCACGCTGGTTTCTCGCCGCCGACGGCGAGTCTGGGAGGCAATGCGGCAACGAGACCATCTGCGTCAGCCCGGAGGGTGAGGTGAGGATCAAGCTGCCCGCACCGCTCGGGCATCTGGCGAATGCCCCGCATGGTCGGTACGTACTCGCCTGCCACGTCACCTTCCCGCACCGCGGCACCGAATGGGCCGACCGCGTCGAAGCCAGACGGGCCGTGGCCTACCGCATCCACTACGACACAGGCCGGGACCGCTGGTACCTGACCGCCTCCTGGCAGATCCCGCCCACCCGGACCATTCCCATGGCCACCGCCCTCGCCGATGGCGTGATCGGTGTCGATACCAACGCCGATCACCTTGCCGCCTGGAGCCTGGATGTCCACGGCAACCCGACCGGCGCCCCACGCCGCTTCTTCTACGACCTGTCTGGTACGCGAGATCACCGTGACGCGCAAGTCCGCCACGCCCTCACCCGGCTGCTGCACTGGGCGAAAACCTGCGGCGTGAAGGCAATTGCGGTTGAGGACCTGGACTTCGGCGGGGACAAGACCCGCGAAAAACATGGCCGCAGGAAGCGATTCCGCCAACTCATCTCCGGCCTGCCCACCGGCAGCCTGCGTGCCCGGCTGACCTCGATGGCCGATCAGATGGGCATCGCGATCATCGCTGTTGACCCGGCCTACACGAGCCGCTGGGGCGCCGAGCACTGGCAAAAGCCGCTCACCTCGACTACCAGGAAGACCACTCGCCACGACGCTGCCGCCGTGGCGATCGGAAGGCGCGCCCAAGGACACCCGATCCGGCGACGGACGGCACCGCCCCACGACGACCGGAGCGATCGTCGTGGGCATCGGACCGTCCAGGCCCGACCGGTCATCCCCGGGCGTGAGGGAACCCGCCGCCGCATTCCCGGACCACGGACACGATCCGTGCGCGCCGGATGCGGAGCGAACGCGGAAGACCAGAACGCCCAAGACCGTCCGGGGCGTTCGACTGAGCATGAGTTCTGGCAACAGGACTCACTCCCGCTCAGCCTTTAGGAACGGTACGAGGAGGAGGCGCGGCGGATCCAGGAGCTGTTCCTCGCCGGCCGTCGGGAGGAGGCCGTACGGGCGGTGCCCGACGCGTTCGCGGACGAGATCTCCCTCGTCGGCCCGCGCGAACGCATCGCACAGCGGCTGGAGTTGTGGCGCAAGGGGCCGGTGACCGACCTGCTGGTGCTGTCCCCCGACCCGCACACCCTGCGCGTGCTGGCCGAGCTCAACTCCTGGCAGCTCAGCGGAAGATGGCGACCGGGTCGAGGGTCAGCTTCCCCTTCTCCTCGTCCCAGGCCAGGACCTTGCCCAGGCAGCGGGCCGTGAACTTCCCCGTGTAGTAGTGCTCCTCGCGGAAGTCGCCACGGCCCTGGGACTCGAAGCACATGATCTCCACGTGTGCGCCGGTGCCGTACGAGGCACTCAGACGTACGCCGTTCTCCTCACGTTTCGCGGTGAATCCGCCGGTGACGGAGACGTACGCCAGCCCCAGGGCACTGAGGGGAATCTCCCCGTCGGGGTATCTGCGGCTCAGCCGGTCGGCGCTCTCCCGGTTGAGGACGAGGTCGCCCTCGACGAGGTCGGCGTCCACCACGCGGTCCTCCTTGCGCATGGCGTCCATGACCACCCCGATGACGTTCATGGGGTTGGCCTCGCGGAGGTAGGTGGTGACCTGCTCCCGGGTGACGCCCCGTTCCGCCTTGCCCATCCAGAAGAAGAGCTTGCCCCACAGCCCGTAGTTGTTCTGCACCTGGAGCCGGTGGGCCACCTCCTGGCTCAGGGACTGGGCGAAACCGCCGACCTCGTAGATGTCCATGACCCGCTGCTTGTGCAGGTAGAAGCACATGTCGAGGTGCGTCCCGCCGCGCTTGCGCCGCCGGCGCAGGCGCTGCCACCCGTACCCGAGCACGATGGCCAGGCAGGCCGCCGTGCCGGCCCAGACGAGCAGCCACGGCCACCACAGGCCCCACCACTGACCATCAATGACACCCACGGATCTCCTTGAACGCGTCGGAGAGGGAGGAGAGGTTGGCGTCGACCATGCGGCCGCCGGTCGCCGTGGCGGCGCGCTCAAGGGCTGCCGCGTCGGCCTCTCCGAAATGGACGGGGAAGGTGGGCACCGCCTTCGCGTCGCTGCCGAGGGAGCTGTGGCGGCGCAGGAACTCGTCGTAGGTGATGCCGGCGTTGTTCTCGCCGTCGGTCATCAGCACGATCGCGACGGGGCGTGCGGGCTCGTCGCGTACGGCGGCGGTGGCGATGCGGTAGCCGCGGTCGAGGGCGGTCCATACGGCGGTGGCGTCGTCGTAGCCGCCGTCGGCGACCGTCTGGTCGAGACTTCGCAGATCGGCGTCGCCGCGTACCGTGACGGTGCGTTCCTCCAGTACCCGGCCGCCGAACCGGACGACCGTGAGGCGCTCGCCCCGGTAGAAGCGGGCGAACTTGCCGGTGGAGGTCTCGTCGGCGCCGCTGAGTCCGGCGAAGGCGGCGCGCAGGTCGGCCATCCGCTCGCCGCGCATCGAGGTGGAGAAGTCGAGGACGAAGACGACCTGGTCGGCGGTGCGGCTCTTGGGGTCGCCGTAGTCGGTGATCAGTTGCTCGACGATGGAGAGGCTGCCGGGGAAGGAGAGCGCGTTGCCGACGTCCGCCCGCAGCGGCTCGGAGGGTTCGACGTCCTGGTTGACCGGGCGCCGGAAGGTGCGTTCCATGAGCTTTCGTTGCGTGTCGGCGCTCAGCAGCCAGTCCACCACCCTGCCGTACGCCGACCGCTGCTCCTGGTCGAGCAGCAGCAACGGGAAGTCGGAGAGCACCATGCCGTCGTCGGGGTGCACGATCTGCAGTGGACGGCCCCGCCTGTCGTCGGCGTTGAGCGACAGCAGCTCCGCCTCGTGCGCGATCAGCGCGTTGGTGTCGCCCGGCTTGCCGAGATAGGCGGCGATCAGGTCCCGGGAGCTGGCCGCGGTGAGGGTCTGGCCGGAGCGGAAGCCCCGCAACCGGTCACAGGAGACGTCCTCCTCGCGCAGTGCACGTCCGGTGCCGGCGGCGGCGGTGGCGACCCCGACGAGTGCGGCGCGGCCGGTGTCGCTGCGCCGGGGATCAGCCATCCCGAACCGTACGGTGCCGTCGGCGGCGGCGTCCGCCACGTCCGCCCACGAGATCCGGCCCTCGGGGGCGGCCTCGCGCAGCTTGCCGGCGATGTCGGGTTCGAGGCCGACGACGACCGGCGAGCGCATGATCGGGGTGGACTCGGGCCGGGTCAGGCGGCCCTCGGAGTCCTGGACGCGGAGCAGGAAGGAGCGGTCCGAGGCGAGCCACGCCAGGTCGTGGTCCGGGCCGCCCGGGTATTGCCCTGCGAGGTCCGCGTTGGCCTCGTACTCCATCTCCAGCTCGACTCCCGTGTCCTCCTCCAGCTCGCCCAGCAGTGGCGCGATGTCGGCGAGTTCGGGGCTGGCGAGGACGCGCAGGGTGACCGGGTCCTGGTCCTGTGTGCAGGAGGTGAGGCCGGCGAGCAGGACCAGGGTGAGCAAGGCGGTCAGGGCGCGTCCGAGCCTGGTCATGACGGGTCGTCCGGGTTGGGCGGCGGGCAGTCGCCGACGTAGTTGATGATGTCGTCGAGGACCTGCAGGCCGGGTTCCAGTGCCTTGGTCTGGTCGGGGTTCGGGACCGGCACCTGGACGCCGTGGTCGCGCAGGTAGTCGTCCAGTTGCTCGCTGGCGCCGTTCTCGCCGGAGAAACGGATCCGGAAGCCCAGTTCCAGGGCCCGCTGACGCAGTTCTGCGTCCTCCTCGATCAGCTCGACCAGCCGGTCGCCCTGCGGGCTGAGGGAGATGAGCTGCGGCTCGGTGAGCGCGTACGGCTTGGGGTAGAGCAGGACGCGGGTGGTGTCCTGCTTGCCGTCCTTGCGCTGGTGGGCTATCTGGTGGGCCAGGAACTGGTGCTCGTAGATCAGGGCGATGGGCGCAAGGTCCTCACCGAATGCGGAGAAGTAGCTGTCGGCCTGCTCGTCGGCCCACATGCCCTGCAGGGTGACCAGGGGTTTGATCTCCGCGGCGATCCGGTCCACCTCCTCCTTGGCGCGCTTGGGGTTGTTGGGGTGGTTGGAGCCCGGGGTCTTGTCGTCGTTGGCGACGAAGGCGAGCATGCTCAGATAGGTGCCGGCGGAGTTGGACTCGCAGACGTTGGACGTGCGCACCAGGACGCTGCCGCTGTTGCTGCGGTTGCCGGGGGCCACGTCGTCGTAGCCGATCCCGTTCCAGGTGTCCGCCTCTTTGCCCTTGCCGTCCGCGGGGCCGTCCTTGGGGTTGTCCGGGTCGGGGTCGTCCACGCCGTTGAGCAGGGTCATGAACTTTTCCATGTCGAGGTCGTAGTAGAGCGTCCCTTTTCCGCCCTGCCGCTCCGCCACGCCCGCCTTCACCAGGGTCTCCGCGTAGTCGCGGAAGCTGCCGAGGGCCAGCGGGGAGACGAAGGGGCGCACCGTCTGGCCGGTGTCGTCGGGCCGGTCCAGGATCAGCTTCGCCGCGGGCTGGCCGGACGGGAAGACCACGTCCAGGCCCTTCAGGGACCGGGTGGCGATACCCCGGGAGCCGAGGCGGCGGATGTCCACGCGGATGCCGTGCTCGAGTAACAGCCGTTCCACTTCGGGGTCTTTGAAGTAGTCGGACTTGGAGGCCATCCGCGACTCGATGACCGTGATGCGTTCGAACGGCCGGAGCGCGTTGCCCGAGATCGTCAGGGACAGCAGTCCGGCGAGGGCGAGCGGCAGCGCGGCGACGACGAGACGCGGGACGCGGCGGTGTGTGGTTCGGCGGGTGGTGAGTCTCGGTTCCTCGGTCGTGGATGTTCTGTCGTCGGACAACGGCCCTCCTGCCGCTCAAGGGGGCAGGATCATCAAAGACCCCAGAGAACACCCTCCCCTGGAGCGGCCAACTCCACTCGAACGACGGACGAATGACAGCCGACCGCGGTGCGGCGGCAGCCGGGTTTCAGCCAGGCGCGAGTGGCAACCCGGAGGGTATGTCCCCTCGATATCGCAACGGTGCCAACCAGGCCGGTACGGTCATCGCGATCGTCGCCGACATCATGGCCCTCATCCTGGGCCTGTGGATCCTCATGTACCTGCTGGACGCCAACCCCGCCAACGACTTCGTGCAGTTCGTGCACGACGCGGCGCGCTGGCTGGCCGGCTGGTCGCACGACCTGTTCACGTTCGACGAGGCGTGGGCGCGCGTCGTCGCCGGGTACGGGCTGGCCGCGGTCGTGTACCTGTTCGTGGGGCACGCGATCGCGGGCCGCATGCACCGGCAGCACTGAGCACTCAACGCCGTGAGCTGCGCGCCCTCAAAGGGGCGCGGGGCTGTGCCGCTCTGCGGCTCCGCCGCGTGGGCGCGACCAGCCACACGCGACCAGCCGCAGACGGCCCGCACCCGCCACCCGGCAGAACCCACCGGCGCTGTCGGCCTCCCTCAGCCGCAGCAGTCCGGGTCCAACCCCGCCGGCAGGCGATCGCCGCCGAAGACCGCGCAGGTGGCCTCGTGCCCGCCCAGCGCGGCGACGGCGAGCAGCAGGGAGCCGGCCGTCCAGGTGGTGAGCTCGCGCGGCCAGATCGCGTCGTCGTCGAAGACGTAGCCCGTCCAGTACAGGCCGGTCTGCGGATCGCGCAGGTGCTGGATGGACTGCAGGATGTCCAGCGCGCGGTCGGACTCGCCCATCGCCCACAGGGCCAGGGCGAGTTCGGCCGATTCCCCACCGGTCACCCACGGGTTGGGGACGACACAGCGCACCCCGAGGCCGGGGACGACGAAGCGGTCCCAGCCCTCCTCCATACGGGACTTGGCCTCCGCGCCGGTCAGGGCGCCGCCCAGCACCGGGTAGTACCAGTCCATCGAGTAGCGGTCCTTGTCCAGGAACCGCTCCGGGTGCCGGCGTATCGCGTGCCGCAGCATGCCCACCGCCAACTCCCAGTCGGGCTGTGGCTCTTCACGCTGCTCAGCGATGGCGAGTGCGCAGCGCAGCGCGTGGTGGATCGAGGAGCTGCCGGTGAGCAGCGCGTCCGCGGTGGACGTGCCGTCGTCCTCGCGCTTCCAGCCGATCTGCCCGCCCGCCTGCTGGAGGGCCAGCACGAACTCGACCGCCGAGTACACCACCGGCCACATGCGGTCCAGGAAGGTGTCGTCGCCGGTCGACAGGTAGTGGTGCCAGACGCCTACGGCGACGTAGGCGACGAAGTTGGTCTCGCGGCCCCGGTCGGTGACGTCGTGCGGGTCGCCGTCGGCGTATGCCGCGTACCAGGAGCCGTCCTCGTTCTGGTGCGTCGCCAGCCACAGGTACGCCCGCTCGGCGGCCTCGTGCTCGCCCGCCGCGTCCAGCGCCATCGCGGCCTCGACGTGGTCCCACGGGTCGAGGTGGTGCCCGCGGAACCACGGGATCGCCCCGTCCTCGCGCTGCACGGCGAGGATGCCGGCGACGGTCGCGGCGGCCTGCTCGGAGGTAAGGACCCCGGGCAGGACGAGGTGTTCTGTCCGGGGAGTGGTCACTTGGCGTCCACCCGGGGCAGGTGCGGCTTGGTCGCGTACGCCACGAAGCTCTTGCCGATCAGCGGGTTGAGCGCCTGCTCGGCGACCCTGGTCGCGAGCGGTTTCTTCATGATGTCCCAGACCAGCAGCTTGTGGTACGCCCGCACCGGCAGCGCCTTGTCGTTGTCGACACCGAACGCGCACTTCAGCCACCAGTAGGGACTGTGCAGGGCGTGCGCGTGGTGCGTGCCGTACGGCTTGAGGCCGGCCTCGCGGATCTTCGCGAGCAGCTCGTCCGCCTTGTAGATGCGGATGTGGCCGCCCTCGACCTCGTGGTAGGCGTCGGACAGGGTCCAGCAGACCTTCTCGGGGCCGTAGCGGGGGACGGTGATCGCGATCCGCCCCCCGGGCTTGAGCACGCGGACCATCTCGGCGAGGACGCCCTTGTCGTCCGGGATGTGCTCCATCACCTCGGAGATGATCACGACGTCGAAGGACTCGTCCGGGAAGGGCAGCGCGAGGGCGTCGCCCTCCATCGCGGTCGCGGTGGCGCCCTCCGGGGCCTCCCCCGCCTCCTTCATCGCCGCGAACCACTTGGCGACCTCGCGGATCTCCTCACCGTTCTGGTCGAGCGCCACGACCTGCGCGCCGCGCCGGTAGCACTCGAACGCGTGCCGTCCGGCACCACAGCCGAGGTCCAGAACGCGGTCGCCCGGGGCGAGCGGGAACCGGGAGAAGTCGACGGTCAGCACGTGGCCCTGCTTTCGCGGTCGGATACAACGTCAACAACTTCTGCGGCCGCGGAGCGGCCGGGAACCGGGGTCGCGGAGCGGCTCGGTGCCAGGACCGCGGAGCGGCCGGGCTCCTGGCCGGCGGAGCCGGCGATGGCCTCCCGGTAGCGGGCCACCGTGCCCTCCGCGGCCCGCGCCCAGGTGAAGTGCCGCAGCACCCGCTCACGCCCCGCCGCGCCGAGGCGTGCCCGCAGGTCCGCCTCGCCCAGCAGCCGGCTCAGTCCGGCGGCCAGCGCCCCCGCGTCGCCGGGCGGCACCGCCAGGCAGGTCTCTCCGTCCCGTCCGGCGACCTCGGGAATCGCCCCGCCGGTCGTGGCGAGCAGCGGCGTCCCCGTGGCCATCGCCTCGGCGGCCGGCAGGGAGAAGCCCTCGTACAGCGACGGCACGCACGCCACCTGCGCCGAGCGGACCAGGCCGACGAGTTCGGCGTCGGAGATGCCCTTGACGAACTCGACGGCACCCTCGAGGCCGTACCGCTGGACGGCCTGCGCGACCGGCCCCTCCTCGGGCCGCTTGCCGACGACGACGAGATGGGCGTCGGGATGCTCGGTGCGGACCTTCGCCAGCGCCTCGACGAGGAAGACCAGGCCCTTCAGCGGGACATCGGCGCTGGACGTGGTGACGATCCGGCCCGGGATCTGCCGTACCGACGGATCCGGCGAGAACAGGTCCGTGTCCGCGCCGATGTGGACCACGTGGACACGGTCCTGCCGTACGCCGAGGTGGTCGACGATCTCCTGGCGGGACGTACCGGAGACGGTGAGGACCGACGGCAGGCGGCGCGCCACGCGCTTCTGCATGCGGGTGAAGGCGTACCAGCGGCGTACGGACAACCGCCGCTGCCAGCCCTGAGCCGCGTCGAGCTCCAACTGGCGGTCCACGGTGATGGGGTGATGGATCGTGGTGACGAGCGGGGCGCCCACCT
The DNA here is from genome assembly GCF_004187715.1 of Streptomyces sp. F001. Classification (GTDB taxonomy): domain Bacteria; phylum Actinomycetota; class Actinomycetes; order Streptomycetales; family Streptomycetaceae; genus Streptomyces; species Streptomyces flavusporus. Next base: position 125,291 of record NZ_QZWF01000008.1, read on the forward strand.
CACCCAGCAGCCCGTATCCGAGCGTCTGGTTGTCGTGCACGACATCGAACTCGCCCCGCCGGGCGCGCAGATGACGGCGGGCGCGCAGCGAGAAGGTCAGCGGCTCCGGGAAGCCGCCGGTCCACATGGTCGCCACTTCGAGTGCGTCGATCCAGTCCCGGTACTCGTCGCGCTTCGGCGTGCGGAAGGGGTCGGGCTGGCGATAGAGATCGAGGCTGGGCAGCTCGGTGAGACGCAGTCCGTCGTACCCCTCGTCGAGGACGGGGTAGGGCTGGGCGCCGACGACCTCGACGCGGTGGCCGAGGCGGGCGAGTTCGCGGGAGAGGTGCCGGACGTAGACGCCCTGGCCGCCGCAGAACGGGTTTCCCTTGTAGGTGAGGAGTGCGATACGGAGCGGTCGCTCGCCGTCGGCGGCCAGGTCCCCGGGGGACTCCGCCTGACTGGCCTCAGCGGTCACTCTGGGCCCCCTTCTCACTGCACTGTCCCGCGAGATTACGCCGGGACGCTAATCTAGAACAAGTTTCAGACTTGATCGTTCAAGAGGCTCTGAATCTACCGGCAGGTAGGGCCGCCGTGAGCGGTGGATCAGGTGATTCACGCCACGACGGGCACGACCCGGCCGGGCCTGCCATGCTGACTGATTGCACGCCCTCACGGACTGTCACGGAAACGGGATCCATGCCTGCGGAAGCCAAGGTGGAAGCCAGGAGCGCGCGGTCCGCCGCGCCCGCGACCCCGCCCCTCACCGAGCGGCAGGAGGCGCGCCGGCGCCGCATCCTGCGGGCGAGCGCACAGCTGGCCAGCCGGGGCGGTTTCGACGCGGTGCAGATGCGCGAGGTCGCGGAGTCCTCGCAGGTGGCGCTGGGCACGCTGTACCGCTACTTCCCGTCGAAGGTGCATCTGCTGGTCGCCACGATGCAGGACCAGCTGGAGCACATGCACGGCACGCTGCGCAAGAAGCCGCCGTCGGGCGAGACGGCGGCCGAGCGGGTCGCGGAGACGCTGATGCGGGCCTTCCGCGCCCTGCAGCGCGAGCCGCATCTGGCCGATGCGATGGTCCGTGCGCTGACCTTCGCGGACCGCAGTGTGAGCCCCGAGGTGGACCAGGTCTCCCGCCAGACGACGGCGATCATCCTGGACGCCATGGGCCTGGCCGACCCGACCCCCGCGCAGCTCTCCGCCGTCCGCGTCATCGAGCACACCTGGCACTCGGCGCTGATCACCTGGCTCTCGGGCCGCGCCTCCATCGCCCAGGTGAAGATCGACATCGAGACGGTGTGCCGCCTGATCGACCTGACGGACCCGGACACCGGGGCATAGGCACACGAAGGACCGTAGACACACGAAAAACCTACGAGACGGGTTCCCTTCGCCGGTATTACCCGGATCAGGTAATGGGGGTCGCCGTCCGGCCCGACTACTGCCTTCCGGCCTCTCAGCCCGACCGTCGACGTCGGCCACGGCGGATGCCGAAGCATCTCGCCACAGTCGGCTACTCCGGTCGAACTCCCTCACTCGTCCCGTAGGCCACTACCAGGATATAACGCCCAACGCTATACGGAACCCCGCAAGGGGGACTTTTTTCAGCCCTCCGGTGGAACCTCAGCCCTCCGGCGGAAACACCGGCTCCCCGCTCCCCAGCAGCGTGATCATGATCGCTTCGACCGGGCAGCCTTCCGCCGCCGCCAGGACCTTCTCGTTGGCGTCGGTCTCCGGTTCGACGGGGTGGGACTGGCGGCCCGCGTCGAGGCGGAAGGAGCCGGGGGCGTGGTGGAGGCACTGGGCGGAGCCGATGCACAGGGCGCGGTCCACCTCGACCTGCCAGCGGTCGCCCATGGCCTACGCCTCCCAGCCGGCCGGCAGATGGATCATCTTGTGCTCCAGGTACTCGCCGTATCCCTCCGGGCCGAACTCCCGGCCCAGGCCCGAGTTCTTGTAGCCGCCGAACGGGCCGAGCATGTCGAGGCTGAAGGTGTTGACCGAATAGGTGCCGGTACGGACCCGGCGCGCGATGTCGATACCGTGCTCGACGTCGGCCGTCCAGACACTGCCGGACAGTCCGTAGTCGGAGTCGTTCGCGATCTTCACGGCGTCGGCCTCGTCGTCGTACGGGAGCAGGCAGATCACCGGGCCGAAGATCTCCTCGCGGGCGATCCGCATCGAGTTGTCGACGTCGCCGAAGAGGGTGGGTTCCACGTACCAGCCGCGCTCCAGGCCCGTCGGCCGTCCGCCGCCGGTGAGGATCTTCGCGCCCTCCTCCTGTCCGATGCGGATGTAGTCGAGGTTGCGCCGCTGCTGACGCCGGGCGACCAGCGGGCCCACCTGGGTGGCCGGGTCCAGCGGGTCGCCGACGACCAGTGCGCTCGCGGCGCTCGCGAAGGCGTCCGCGAACTCGTCGTAGCGGGAGCGGGGCAGCAGGATGCGCGTCTGGGCCACGCAGGCCTGCCCGTTGTTCATCCAGGCCGCCGGGACGATGCCCGCGACGGCCGTGCCGACGTCCGCGTCCGGCAGCACGACGGCCGCCGACTTGCCGCCCAGCTCCAGTGTCACGCGGGTGAGGTTGCGGGCGGCCACCTCCATCACCCGCTTCCCCGCGGCCACCGAGCCGGTGAAGGAGACCTTGTCGACACCCGGGTGCCCGACGAGGTACTCGCTGACCTCGCGGTCCGCAGGCAGGATCGACAGCACGCCCTCGGGCAGCCCGGCCTCCTTCGCGATCTCGCCGAGGAGGTAGGCGTCGAGGGGTGACTCGGGGGACGGCTTCAGCACCACCGTGCAGCCGGTGAGCAGCGCGGGCGCGAGCTTGGCGGCGGCGACGAACTGCGGGACGTTCCAGGGGACGACGGCCGCGACGACCCCGACGGGCTCGCGCCGCACGAGGATGCGCCCGAGGACGCCGTCGCGCGTCTCCTCGTATGTGTAGTTCCGGGCGACCGTGATCGCCGCATCCCAGACCATCATCGCGCCGAGCGCCTGGGCGAGGACGCTCCAGGAGTACGGCGATCCGTTCTCGGAGGAGATCACGCGGGCGAGCTCCTCGTGGCGGGCGGCGATCCCGTCCTTGATGCGCGTGACGACCTCGATCCGCTCGTCGAGGCTCATCCGCGGCCAGGGCCCCTCGTCGAATGCCTTCCGCGCCACCGCGACCGCCCGGTCCACGTCCGCCGGCGAGGCGTGCGGCACCCGCCCGATGACCTCTTCCGTGTGCGGCGAGATCACCTCGATGACGTCCTTGCCCAGGGGGTCGGTCAACTCCCCGCCGATGTACAGCTGTCCGTGTTCCACGAGCTCGGTCATGGGCGACTGCCTCCCCGGGAGCTGACTCTGACGGTTCATCAGATATCGGAACTGATACCAGTTCCATTCCGAGGAGTCCACAGGGCGGTCAGGCCCGCAGGCCGGAAGGGTCCGCACGGGAAGGTGACTTGGGCTCCCATCGAAACCCGTTCTAGTTATAGTGGCGAGAACGCGGCGACAGGGGAGCCCATGACACAGGTCAGCGACCACGGCGGAGGCGTCCGGTCTCTCCGGGTCCCCATCCCGGACAACCCCCTGGGCCACACGCTCGTGTACGTCGTCGACACCGACCGCGGTCCGGTACTGATCGACACGGGCTGGGACGACCCGGCGTCCTGGGACACCCTCGCCGAGGGGCTGACCCTGTGCGGTACCTCGCCGGACGAGATCCACGGCGTGGTCATCACCCACCACCACCCCGACCACCACGGACTGTCGGGCCGGGTACGGGAGACGTCCGGCGCCTGGATCGCGATGCACGCGGCGGACACCGCGATCGTCCGCCGCACCCGCGAGACCCAGCCCGGCCACTGGTTCGCCTACATGACAGCCAAGCTCACCGCGGCCGGCGCACCCGAGGAGCACGTGGCCCCCCTGCGCAGCGCCCGCCGCGCACCCTGCCGGCCTCTCCCCCGCCCTCCCCGACCGGAGATCGTCCCCGGCGAACTCCTCGACCTCCCCGGCCGCCGCCTGCGCGCGATCTGGACCCCCGGCCACACACCGGGCCACGTCTGCCTGCACCTGGAGGAGCAGCACCCCGCCCGCCTTCCGGGCCACGGCCGCCTGTTCTCCGGCGACCACCTGCTGCCCGGGATCACCCCGCACATCGGCCTGTACGAGGACCCGGACGACGCCACTGTGACCGACCCCCTCGGCGACTACCTCGACTCGCTGGAACGCGTCGGCCGCCTCGCCCCCGCCGAGGTCCTCCCGGCCCACCAGCACGCGTTCGCCGACGCACCGGCCCGCGTACGGGAGTTGCTCACCCACCACGAGGAGCGGCTCACCGGCCTGCTGAACCTCCTGACCGCCCCGCTCACTCCCTGGCAGCTCGCCGAGCGCATGGAGTGGAACCGCCCGTGGGACCAGATCCCGTACGGATCGAGGAACATCGCGGTCTCGGAGGCGGAGGCCCATCTGCGGCGGCTGGTGAAGCTGGGGCGGGCGGAGGCGGTGCCGGGGAGCGAGCCGGTGGCGTACGTCGCGGTGTGAACCCGGCCCGGATTCCGGGGCCGGCCTCCGGGGCTGTACGGAGCATCCACAGGCACCCCTCAACCCCTTCCGTACGGCCCGGTAGAGTGGCCGAGTCGTCATCACACCTGTATGGGGGGAAGCCGGTGCAATTCCGGCGCTGACCCGCAACCGTGAGCCGCTCCTGAAGGGCGGTGAGCCGGACTGCCCCGCACGGTCGTGACCGGCTCACGTGCACCGGCAACCGGCCGGTGTGCGGGCACCGTCGAGGCATACGGAGCCGAGCCGCCCGGGGTGTCCCGTGCTGCCCGGCTCCCAGCAGGGAAAGGCACCCCGCCGATCATGAACGTCCGCCGCAGTGCAGCGGTCCTGGCCGCCACCGCCGTGATCGGCGTCGCCGCGACCCCGGTCGCCCAGGCCGCCGACCCGTCCCCGTCGCCGTCGGTGGTCTTGCCCTCCGGCCTGTACGGCACGTCCGACCCGACCTACGACGGCGTCTGGCGGCAGTCGCTCGCCCTGCTCGCCCAGGACACCGTGGGCCTCGAGCCCACCGGGAAGGCCACGGACTGGCTGGCCCGGCAGCAGTGCGACAACGGCGGCTTCGCCGCCTTCCGGGCCGAGCCCGCCAAGGACTGCGACGCCAAGACCATGGTCGACACCAACAGCACGGCCGCCGCCGTCCAGGCCTTCGCCGCGGTCGGCGACTACGACGCCGCCACCGGCAAGGCGGTCGACTGGCTGAAGTCCGTGCAGAACGAGGACGGCGGCTGGGGCTACACCCCCGGCGGCCCCAGCGACGCCAACTCCACCGCCATCGTCATCGGTGCCCTCACCGCGGCGGGCGAGAAGCCGGACTCCGTCGTCAAGGACGGCAAGTCTCCCTACGACGCCCTGCTGAAGCTGGCCATCCCGTGCGACGCGAAGGACGGCGGCGCCTTCGCCTACCAGCCCGACAAGAAGGGCAAATTGGCGGCCAACGCGGATGCGACCGCGGCGGCCGTCCTGGGCGCGCTGGGCAAGGGCCTCGCGGCCGAGGCGGGCAAGAAGGCGGAGTCCACCTGCGCCGACGCCAAGACCCCCGAGCAGGCCGCCGCCAACGGCGCCGCCTACCTCACCAGGACCCTCGCCAAGGACGGCCACCTCACCTCCGCCCTCCCCGGCTCCGAGGACCAGCCCGACTACGGCAACACCGCCGACGCCGTGGTCGCGCTGGCCGCGCAGGGCGGCGCCGCCCAGGCCGCCAAGCCGCTGACCTGGCTGGAGCGGAACTCCGCCGACTGGGCCGAGCAGAGCGGCCCCGCCGCCTACGCCCAGCTGATCCTCGCCGCCCACGCGGCCGGCGCCGACCCGAAGGACTTCGGCGGCACCGACCTGGTGGCCCAGCTCAACGCGACCGGCCCGACCCCGCAGCTCCGGTCCGAGGACCGGGCCGTGGCGAAGGCCGAGGAGAAGGACGACGAGGACGAGGGCCTCACCTTCGGCGTGTGGTGGTACGTCGGTGTCTTCCTCGTCGTCGGCATCGGCATCGGCTTCCTGCTCAGCGGCCGCAACAAGAGGCGGTAGCCGTGAGGTTCCGCCGTATCGCCGCCCTGCTCCTGGCCGCGCTGTTCCTCCTGCTGAACACCGGCCAGGCGCAGGCCACCGGCTACCGCTACTGGTCGTTCTGGGAGCACGACGGCGACGCGTGGACGTACGCCACCCAGGGCCCGTCCACCGCCCGTCCCTCCGACGGCGACGTCCAGGGCTTCCGCTTCTCCGTCAGCGAGGACTCCCAGGACTCCGCCCAGCCCCGCAACACGGCCGGCTTCGCGAGCATCTGCGCGAAGACGCCCGCGCAGGAGGGCCGGAAGCGGGTGGCTCTCGTCATCGACTTCGGTACGCCCACGGACGCCCCGTCCGGCGAAACCCCACCGCCCACCCGCACGGCCTGCGCGGCTGTCGCCCCCGACGCGACGACAGCCGAGGCCCTGGCCACGGTCGCCAAACCCCTGCGCTACGACACCAACGCCCTGCTGTGCGCGATCGCGGGCTATCCGGAACGGGGGTGCGGGGAGCAGGTGAAGACGGAGGATGCGCCGACAGCATCCGAGAAGAAGGACACGGACGAGTCGGGGGGCCCGTCGCTCGGCGTATGGGCAGCCATCGCCGCGATAGCAACACTGGGCGCAGCAACGGGGTGGCAGGCGCGCCGACGTAGAAATGGCTGACCGCCACCGCAGCTGCGGGCAGTCGTGCCGCCGTAGCTGCGGGCAGTCGTGCCGCTGGGCGATGGGGTCCCCCCGCTCGAGCGAAGTCGAGAGTGGGGAGGGTGGCGCAGCGGCCGCAGCGCCGGCTCTGCACCCCACCCCCGCCCAGCCCCACGCCGGCACCGCAACAAGCAACGGTGCATCCAGGAGCGTGGTGGCTCTGGTCCCTCTCCCTCGGCACCGCAGCCCCCGCACCGCCAACCCCCTCCTCCTCACCCTCCTCATCACGGTCTCGGCCTACGTCGTGATCACCCGCCGCCCGAAACCCCTTGTCCCGTTCCTACGGCGCGTTCCTGAAACTGGCCCTGGCCGTCCTCCTCATCCGCCTGGTCTTCGCCGTAGCCCTCGGCTCCCCATCCCCGCACGCACACTCTCCTCACCCTCCCCGAAGTCCCCCTCCCCCACTGGCACAAGGCATCCGCCTGGGCGGCAGGGTGACCGCCGAGACCCTGGTCTTCGCCCTGTACGACGGCCTGAAGCTGGCCACACTCCTCATCTGCGTCGGCGCAGCAAACGCCCTCGCCAGCCCCTCCCGCCTGCTCAAGTCCCTCCCCGGCGCCCTGTACGAGACCGGCGTCGCAGTGGTCGTGGCCCTGACCTTCGCACCGAACCTCATCGCCGACGCCCAGCGCCTGCGCGCCGCCCGTCGGCTGCGCGGTCGCCCGGACCGAGGCGTACGCGGCCTGCTGCAGGTGGGACTGCCCGTCCTGGAGGGCGCCCTCGAACGCTCCGTCGCTCTCGCCGCCGCGATGGACGCCCGCGGCTACGGCCGTACCGCCCAGGTCCCGGCCGCCGTCCGCCGTACGACGGCCGCGCTCACCCTGACCGGCCTGGTCGGCGTGTGCGCGGGAACGTACGGACTGCTGACGGCGGAGGGCGGCACGTACGGCCTGCCCGTGCTGCTCGCCGGACTCGCCGCCGCGCTGGCCGGGTTGTGGCTCGGCGGCCGTCGTTCCCTGCGCACCCGCTACCGCCCCGACCGGTGGGACCTGCGCGCCGGTCTGGTCGCCGCGTCCGGCGCCGTCGTCGCCGCACTGCTCGCGCTCGCCGCCGCCTCGGACCCGGCGGCGATGCACCCGGGCGTGGTCCCCCTGGTCGCCCCGACGCTGCCCCTGTGGCCGGCGGCGGCCGTACTCCTCGGTCTGCTCCCGGCGTTCATCACGCCTCCTCCCGCCGGTCCCGTCCCCAAGGAGCCCTCATGATCCGCTTCGAGGACGTCTCCGTGACGTACGACGGGGCAGCCGAACCCACCGTCCGGGGCGTCGACTTCGAGGTCCCGGAGGGTGAACTCGTCCTGCTCGTCGGTCCATCGGGGGTCGGCAAGTCCACCGTTCTCGGCGCGGTGAGCGGGCTCGTCCCGCACTTCACCGGCGGCACCCTGCGGGGCAGGGTCACCGTGGCCGGCCGGGACACGCGTACGCACAAGCCGCGCGAACTCGCCGACGTCGTCGGCACCGTCGGCCAGGATCCGCTGTCCCACTTCGTGACGGACACCGTCGAGGACGAACTCGCCTACGGCATGGAGTCGTTGGGCCTCGCCCCGGACGTCATGCGCCGCCGCGTCGAGGAGACCCTGGACCTGCTGGGCCTCGCCGATCTGCGGGACCGCCCGATCGCCGCCCTCTCCGGCGGTCAGCAGCAGCGTGTCGCGATCGGCTCGGTCCTCACCCCGCATCCGAGTGTGCTGGTCCTGGACGAGCCGACCTCCGCGCTCGACCCGGCCGCCGCCGAAGAGGTCCTCGCCGTGCTCCAGCGGCTCGTCCACGACCTGGGGACGACGGTCCTGATGGCCGAGCACCGCCTGGAACGGGTCGTCCAGTACGCCGACCAGGTCGTCCTGCTGCCCGCGCCGGGCGCCGCCCCGCTGCTGGGCACCCCGGCCGAGGTGATGGCCGTGTCGCCGGTGTACCCGCCGGTCGTCGACCTGGGCCGGCTCGCGGGCTGGTCCCCGCTGCCGCTGACCGTCCGCGACGCCCGCCGCCGGGCGGCCGACCTGCGCGCACGCCTCGACGGCCGGGAACCCGACGGCACGCCCGCCCCGCCCCCTCCGTCGAGCGCGACGCGCAGACCCCCCGCCCCCCGCCGGCTGTTCCGCAAGCGCAGCACACCCGACACCCCACCCACCCCTCACCTCGCCAACGTGCGCTCCCTCGCCGTCCGCCGGGGCCGCATCCCCGCCCTGCGCCACGTCGACCTCGCCGTCTCCCCCGGCGAGACCATCGCCCTGATGGGCCGCAACGGCGCCGGAAAGTCCACCCTCCTCTCCGCCCTGGTCGGCCTCGTCGAACCGGCGGCCGGCACGGTCCGCGTCGGCGGCGCGACCCCGCACCGCACCGCGCCCCCCGATCTCGTACGCCGCGTCGGCCTCGTACCGCAGGAACCACGGGACCTCCTCTACGCCGATACCGTCGCCGCCGAGTGCACGGCGGCCGACGCCGGCGCGGGCGCCGCACCCGGCACCTGCCGGGCCCTGGTCTCGGACCTCCTCCCCGGCATCACGGACGACACCCACCCCCGCGACCTCTCCGAGGGCCAGCGCCTGACCCTCGCCCTGGCCGTCGTACTGACCGCCCGCCCTCCGCTGCTCCTCCTGGACGAGCCGACCCGTGGCCTGGACTACGCGGCGAAGGCCCGCCTGGTCGCCGTCCTGCGCGAGCTGGCCGCCGACGGGCACGCCATCGTGCTGGCCACGCACGACGTCGAACTGGCCGCCGAGCTCGCCCACCGGGTGGTCCTGCTGGCCGAGGGCGAGGTGATCGCCGACGGCCCGACGGCCGACGTGGTCGTCTCCTCCCCCTCCTTCGCACCACAGGTCACCAAGATCCTGGCGCCGCAGAAATGGCTCACGGTCACCCAGGTCCGCGAGGCACTGACATGACGGCCCCGTACTCCTCCCACATCCGCCAGGCCCGAGCCGTCCGTCTCGGCCCCCGCTCCCTCGCCGCCCTCGCCCTGGTCAGCGCGGTGGGCGGAGCCGCCTTCTTCTGGCCCTTCCTCGCCCCGCCGACCTCACAGATCGCGGCGCACGCGCAGGACGCCCCTTGGCTCTTCGCGGCCCTGCTGGTGCTGCTGGTCGCGGTGGTGGCGGCGACGATCTCCGAGTCGGGGCTCGGCCCGAAGGCCGTGGCCATGCTCGGGGTGCTGGCCGCGACGGGTGCGGCGCTGCGGCCGATCGGTGCGGGGACGGCGGGCATCGAGCCGATGTTCTTCCTGATGGTGCTGAGCGGCCGGGTTCTGGGCCCGGGCTTCGGTTTTGTGCTCGGCGCGGTGACGATGTTCGCGTCCGCGCTGCTCACGGGCGGGGTGGGCCCGTGGATGCCGTTCCAGATGCTGGCGATGGGCTGGTTCACGATGGGCGCGGGCCTGCTGCCGGGCCCGGACCGCCTGCGCGGCCGACCCGAACTGCTCCTGCTGGCCGCCTATGGCTTTCTCGCCGCCTTCGCCTACGGCACGATCATGAACCTCGCGGGCTGGCCCTTCATGAGCGCCCTCGCCTCGAACGTGGCCTTCGACCCGGACGCGACGGTCCCCGCCAACCTGGCCCGCTTCCTGGCCTACTGCCTGGCCACCTCGCTCGGCTGGGACCTCGGCCGAGCAGTCGTCACCGTCGTCCTGACCCTGTTCCTCGGTCCGGCGGTCCTCAAGGCACTGCGCCGCGCCACACGCCGGGCCGCGTTCGAGACGCCGGTCACATTCGACGCACCCGCTGAGTGAACGACGACGAACCCACCGTCACTCAGCGGGTGAAGCACCCCACATGACCCAGATCACCTACTACCCTATTTAGTCGGGCAAATCGGACGCCATGACCATGTCATAATCCCCCCTGACCTGCACATTGAGAGCCACGTCACACAAAAGACCTTCACCCCAGATGCGACCACAACTAGTAAAAGGGGTCATTGCGGACCCCTTCCTGGCCTGCTTCTCTGGATGACGTCGCACGGCGCCGACGAGCCCACAGGGCCGCGGCGCCAACGCATGCCCCCGCCGCGCACCGCGTGGTTCCGGCATGCCGCGACCGCTCCGTCCCCGACGAAAAAGGTTCAACGTGTCCGTCTCCTTCCTCCGCCGCATCGCCGCCCCCAAGAAGGCCCTCACCGGCGTCGCCGTCGCCGCCGCCACCGCTGGAATGGCTCTGTCCGCCACCCCGGCCCAGGCTGCGACCACTGCTTCCCCCACCCAGGCCAAGGCGATCGCGAAGCAGATGGTCCCCGCCGAGCACTTCAACGCGTTCAGCAAGATCATCGAGCACGAGAGCGGCTGGGACGTCGACGCCACGAACCCGTCCTCCGGCGCCTACGGCCTGGTCCAGGCCCTGCCGGGCTCGAAGATGGCCGCCGCCGGCGCGGACTGGAAGACCAACGCCAAGACCCAGATCAAGTGGGGTCTGGACTACATGAACTCCCGCTACGGCAGCCCGACCGGCGCCTGGAGCTTCTGGCAGGCCAACGGCTGGTACTGATCAGCCCCAGCAGCACCCAAGAACGAGGCGGCGGCCCCCGATCCCCGGGGCCGCCGCCTTCGGCATTCCTCCACGCCGTCAATCCACTGGATACCTGCTCATGTCCCGCCGCTCCGGGAAATCGAAGTTGGCATCCAGGTACTCCTCCAGGTCATGGACAAGGAGGAGCTCGCATTTCGAGAGCCCGTCGAGTCGGCGAAAGACGTATCGAGCAAGCTCTTCGGAGTTCCCCCAATCCGGGCATTCCCCTGCCGCATCCGCCTCGACGTCCAGCGGCGAGGCATAAATTTCGAAATCTTCCATGCGTCGCTCCACCTCTGCGCCCCACCGACCTGCACACCACACATCTGGTCGCGCCAGCGTCGCATGCGACCCGGAGGCGCTGATCCTGCCGCCGCCGATCGACACGACCCACACCCGCCCGGCCTGTTACAGCGGCGTCGGCTTCACTCCGGACCCGCAAGCGGCGGCCGAGCGCGGCGAAGTGGTCCTCGTGGATCTGGGACGCCCGTACGGAGGGGGGTGAAGGAAGGCGAGTCGAGGCTGGTCGAGGCCGGCGGCTCGCCGGAGCCGGTGAAGGACCGGACTCCGGGCTGACGTCTTCAGCCGGAAGGGCATGACGGGTGGAACGGGACGTCGGGGGCGTGCACCTGCCACTCCCAGTCCTCGAGGCCGCCACCGGTGATACGGCAGGCCATGCCGATGGTGTCCGCGGCGATCTTCGGGTAGTCCCCCAGGTCCCACAGGTACGCGATGCCGCCGCTGGAGGTGACCAGCGTCTGTCCGTCCGGGCCGAAGAGCACGTCGTCCACCGTGTCCGGGTGCCTGGCGAGTTGGCCCGCCAAGTGCGGTTTCGTGCGGTCGGCCACGCTCCACAACCAGGTGGTTCCGTCCTCGCCTGCGGCTGCGACCAGGTTTCCTTCGGGGTGGAAGGCCACGCGATTGAACCCGACCTCCTTCTCGTCCTCACGGCCCACGCTGCTCATGTGTCGAGGGTGGCGGGGGTCGCTGACGTCGAAGAGGACCAGGGCTGCCTCTTCGAGGCCGTACATGACCGGGTCCGCGACCGCCACGAGGGTGCCGTTCGGGCTGAACGCCGTAGTGCCGGTGAGGCCGATCCGCGGATGCTGCGGGGAGGGCAGCATGACGAAACCCTTGTCGCCGGCCGACAGGTCCCACAGGCTGACGCCTGGGGAGACGTCGCCCGGCGATGTCAGCAGACGGCTGCCGTCGGGGCTGAACGAGACATCGGCGTAGGGGGGGGCTCGGGGAAGTGAGCGGTCCTGGTCGGCCGGGCGGGGTCCGCGATGTTCCAGAGGCCGAGATCCTCGCCGTGAACCGCGAGGAGCGGCGCGTCGGGCGCGAAGGCGAGGGCCATCCCGTTCGACTGCTCCGTGGTGATCCTGCCGGCGACGCGCGGACGGTTCCGGTCGGACACGTTCCAAAGCACGACCGTCCCGTTGATGTGGGCGCTCGCCAGCAGTGTCCCGTCCGCGCTCAGGGCTATGGCGTCGACGAGGCTCTTGGTGTCGAGCAACACGGACTTCACCTTGGGGCGGGTGGGCTTGGACACGTCCCACAGGCTTGTGCCGGTACCTCCGCTGATGGCCAGCGTCCTGCCGTCGGGCGTCAGCGCCACCCGTGCCGAGGATCCGCCGCCCGGTACCTTCCCCACGACACGGACCTGCTGAGTGCTTCCCAGGTTCCAGTGGATGACCTCGGACGAATCCTCGTAGGTATTCACCGAGACCAAGGTGCGGCCGTCAGTTCCGAACCCCAGGGCGCGGATGTTCACGCCGTTGTTGATCTTCCCCTGTGCGGTCGCATGCCCCACCAGGCGGTCCTGCTGCTTGGGGGCACGCCGGTCGCTCAGGTCCCACACGGCTACGACTCCGTCCTCGCCGGCGGTGGCCAGTCGGCGGCCGTCCCGGGAGAAGGCGAAGCCCTCCACGTCGTCGGCGTGGACCGGCCATTCGACCACCTCCTCCGGGGCCGTCGGCTCGGCGATGTCGATCAGCTTCGCGGCTCGGCCGTCGATCGTGGCCAGGAGCCTGCCGTCCGGGCTGAAGGCCACGTCACCATCGGACCCGGTCACCATGTCGCCGCGTCGGGGCCGACGCGGGTCCGAGACGTCCCAGGTGCGCACGCCGGAGGTCGCGAAGGCGTTCCCCACATCGAGGAATCCGCGGGCCCGGAGTCCGTCCCCGGCGGCGGCGAGCGTACGGCCGCCAGGGGCGAACGCCAGGCCGTCCGTCTCGTACATGCCCTTCGTGACCGAGGCGCGCCGAGGGCGCCGCGGGTCGGAGACGTCCCACAGGACGAGTGCGCCGCCCTCCTCCGCCGCAACGTTCTCGTCCTCGTCCCACCAGCCGGTCGCGGCCAGCTTCGTGCCGTCATCGCTGAGGGCGAGGGTCTCCAGTGAGCCCGGCAGACCGTCGACGTGCAGCGTGGTCAGGTGTCGCGGCTCCGTGCCGGTGCGCAGGCCCGTGAGGTCCCAGAGGGAGAGGGTGTCTTCCTTGCAGCGGGCGGCGAGGATCCTGCCGTCCGGGCCGCCGAAGGACACGTCCTGGGCAGAGGAGGGCTCGCAGTCCAGCCGGGCCAGCGGGGTGCGGCGGGCGGACCCGCGGCCGACGTCCCACAGCGTCATACCGTCCTCGCCGTCCACCGTTGCCAGCGTCCGCCCGTCGGGGCCGAGCACGGTTTCATAGGCGTCCGTCGGCAGCACGGTGCCGCCCCGGAACGGGCTCCCCGCCAGCGTCTCGAAGAGCACCCGCCGGGACTCACCGGTCGGACGCAGCGCATGCGCGGCCAGTCCCAGGTCCAGCGACGTGCGCGGATCGGTCCCGCGCAGGTTCTCCGCCTCGGCCAGCAGCGCCCGGTACGTGGCCAACTCCCGTTGTTTCTGGGCGCTCCTGCGCTGCTCCTGCGCCTTCTCCTCCTGGCGTATCGCCACCACGGCCGACCCGATCGCCACCACCAGGCCGATCACCAGCGCCACGACCGCCGTCTTCAGCACCGTGACCCGCCGCCGCTCGCGTCGGCGCGCGCTCTCGGCGGCCTCCTCGCTCGCGGTCAGGAACTCCGACTCCCGCTCCGGCAGCGGACCGTGGCCGCCGGGATCCCGTAGCTCCAGCGCGGCTTGCAGCCGGCTGCCCGTGAGCAGGAACGCGGCGTCCCGGTCGGCGGCGCGCCAGTCGCCGGCGGCCGTGCGCAGCTGTTGCCGCCGCAGCAGCGTGGCGGCGTCCTCCTCGATCCAGTCGTGCAGCCGGGGCCAGGCGCGCAGCAGTGCCTCGTGGGCGATCTGCGCGGTGTCCTGGCCCACGGTGATCAGCCTGTCCTCGGCCAGCCGGTCGCGGATCTTCCGCGCGGCGGGAGGAAGGCCGTCCAGCAACGAGTCGAGCGGGACCGGACGCCGGATCCCCGCCCGGGCGCCGGTGCCGTCCGGAGGCAGGTGCACCATCCGCAGCAGCAGGTCCCGCAGGGCCCCTCGGCCATCGTCGTCCAGCGACTCGTGCAGGGCTTCGCCGGTCTTGGCCACCGACTGCCAGATGCCCCCCGTGGCCTGGTATCCGGTGAGGGTGAGCCGAGTACCGCTGCGCTCCCGCCAGGTTTCGCGCAGGGCGTGGGCCAGGAAGGGCAGCGCGCCCGTTTCGTCGTCGCCGAGGCGGCCCTCGTTCAGGTCGTGCAGAAGCCGGTCGGTCAGTCCGCGTTCCAGGCCGAGCCCGACCGCGGCGGCGGGTTCCTCGACGGCGGCTCGCAGGTCCCGCTCCCGCATCGGCGGTACGTTCACCTGGCCGTGTTCGAGGGCGCTCTCCAGTTCCGGGTGGGCCAGGCAACTGCCGTAGTGGTCGGCGCGCAGTCCGAGCACGACCCGGGGGCGGGCGGCGCCGGCGTCAGCCGTCAGCACCGCGACGAACGCGTCGCGTTCCGCGATGTCCTGGCAGTGCGTGAACAGTTCCTCGAACTGGTCGACGACCAGTAATCGGCACGGCTCGCGGCCTGCCCGCGGCGGCGGGAAGCGGCCTGCCTCCAGTGCCGTGCGTACCTCGTGCGTCTCGCGCCCCGTGGCGTCGGCCCATGCCTCGGACAGCGCGTCCATCGGGTGGGCTCCGGGCGTCGGGAGCAGCAGCGCGGGCCAGAGGTCCTCGCCGCCGTCGGCCGCGTGGCGGCGTTCGAGGCTCGCGAGCAGCCCCGCCCGCAGCAAGGAGGACTTGCCCGCTCCCGAGGCACCGACCACCACGACCGGCTCACCCGGTTCGCTCCCGGGCCGTGCGACAGCCGTCAGCAGCTGTTCCACCAGGTCGTCACGGCCGAAGAAGTGGCCGCTGTCCTCTGCCCGGAACGGTGCCAGACCCGGGTAGGGGCAGGGCACGTCGGCGGGCGGCTCGACGGCGTCACCGCCCGGGACTCGGTAGGCGCGGTTGCGGGCGATGACCAGTCCGCCCAGCGTCCCCTCGCTCTGCCGGGCCGGGCGGACGCGCGTGTCGTCGGCGAACTCCCGGTCCAGCGCCGTGTGAAGGCGGTCCGCGGTCAGCCACGGCGGCCCTGCGGGGTCACCTTCGGTGAGCAGGCGCAGCAGTCGCCCGCTGAACAGGGTGTGCCGCTCGCCCTCGGGCGCGAAGGACAGCTCGAAGTTCGAGGCCGAGCTGAGCAGGAAGCTGCCCCGCGGCAGGGCGGAGACGAACGGCTGCCGCATGCCGCCGTCCGACCGTGGCACCTTGCCCCGTCCGGAGAAGCAGCAGTCGAGGACGACCAGGCTGCCCCCTCCCACCTCCCCCAGCAGATCGCGCAGGGTCCGGTACGGGACGGCGTGCGCGATGTTCCGGGCGGAGCTGCTGGAGCGAGTGGCCAGGTACAGCTCGTCGCCGGGGCCGAGCAGGCCGTGTCCGACGTAGTAGAGCAGCAGCGGCCCTGCCGCCTGCGCGGCGGCTTCCTCGACTGCGGCCACCACCTCGGCGGCGTCCGCACCGCCCGGGACCCGCGTCACGCGCTCGGGCTCCATGCCGCAGACCTCGTGCAGCGCCTTCTGCAGATCGTCCAGCGTGGCATCCACGGCGGGCAGGTCGGAGAGCTTCGATCCGGGGACGTGCCTGCCCGTGCCGATCAGCACCGCGCAGGCACCGGAAGTCGCCAGGTGGCCGGTCACGCCGGTGGGTCTTCCTCCGGCGGCCGCGCAAGCCGTTCCGCCAACTCGGCGAGTTCCTGCGGACTGAGGTTGCGGGTCTGCCGAGTCGTGATCTCGATCGTGCTTCCGTCGGAGCGGGTGACGGTGATGGTGTGATTGCTGCGGCGGCTCTGCACCCAGGCGACGGTGGCCCCGGCGAAGACCGCAGCAACTCCACCTGGTTCCAGCAGGGCGATCAGCGCGTCGGTCGCCGGTCCCATGGCGCCGGACCGCGGTGTCGCGGGCTCGTCCCGATGGATCCGGCCGCGCAGCTCCGGCGCGTCCAGCAACCAGCCCCGCAGTTCCTCGGCCCCGTCCGGCCACACCGTGATGACGGTACGCATGTGCCCCCGTGCGCTCGTCGTCTTCCCACCGCGATCCGCGGTTCCTGGCGATGAGAGGCTACCCATCCCAGGGACCGCGTTCCAGATCACCGACCACATTCGAACCACACGGTCTTGCCGCCTCTCGCCCGGCGATCCACCCCCCACTTGTCGACCATCGCGTCCAGCAGGACGAGGCCCCGACCGCACTCGGCGTCCGGTGACAACTCGCCAGGCAACAGCGGGACTTGTGGCGAGCTGTCCGTCACCTCCACCCTCACGCCCTCCGTCCGCCGCAGAACCAGCAGCGTGCAGCGGCGGTTCCGGACGTGGCGCACGACGTTGGCGACCAGCTCCGTCACGGCGAGTTCCACGGCGTCGGCCAGCTCCGGCATGTCCCACTCCGCCAGGAGCGAGCGGACGATGCGGCGGATGTGGCGCGCCGAGTGCTCGCTGACCGTGAGGCTCATGCGGTACTGGACGGGGCGGGGGGCCAAGTAGGCGGGGGGAATGTATTCGTTCACACGACGAGACTGACCTGCCGTCACTACGCTGGGCTACGGAACGGATACAACAGGTCCCGAAGTGGACCGAGTTGCGTGAGAGGGGCCGCCGCGTGACCCACATCAACACCCTCGACCCGGGCGCCTCGCCACTCGACTACTACGGCTTCGAGCTACGGCGGTACCGCGAGGCCGCCGGCCTGACCCAGAAGCAGCTCGGGAGCATCGTCTACTGCACCGGCTCGCTGGTCGGCCAGATCGAGACGGCCCGGAAGCTGCCGACGTTGCAGTTCAGTGAGCGGGCGGATATTGCGCTGGGGACGGGTGGGTTACTGTCCCGGTTGCTTGAGCTGGTGATGCGTAGTCAACTTCCGGCCTGGTTTCAGCAGGTGGCGGAGTTGGAGGCGCGGGTGGTCGAGATCGGCACCTTCCAGACGCACATGGTGCATGGACTCCTGCAGACCAAGGAGTACGCACGTGCCGTGCTCGGCGTGCTGGACGACACCGACCTCGACGACCGCACCGAGGTGCGGCTGGCTCGTCAGCGCATCTTTGAGAAGGTGGAACCACCGGTCTTCTGGGCGATCCTCAGCGAGGCCGCGCTGTACCAGGAAGTTGGCGGGCCGGAGACCATGCGTGGCCAACTGGCCCACCTGTTGTCCTTCGAGAGCAATCCTCGGATCAACATCCAGGTGCTGCCGTTCTCGGCTGGAGCGCACGCGGGACTAACAGGCTCATACACACTCTTCCGCTTCGCGAGCGACCCGGACATCGTCTACATGGAGGGCTACGGGAGCGGGCATCCGACCGCCAACCCGGACACCGTCAAGAACTGCTCGCTCCGTTACGATCATCTTCAGGCCGCCGCCCTCTCCCTCAGGGACTCGGCGGAGCTGATCCGACGCGTGATGGAGGAACGCTATGGAGAGCAACGCGATCCCGATGGGGACTCGGTGGCGTAAGTCCAGCTACAGCAGCGACCAAGGCGGCGAATGCGTCGAATGCGCGCCGCTCGGGCCCCTGGCCTGGCGCAAGTCTTCGTACAGCAGCGATCAAGGCGGATCCTGCGTCGAAATCGCCGAAGCCCCCCACACCACCCTCGCCATCCGCGACTCCAAGAACCCGGCGGGACCGATCCTCACCCTCGGCCCCGCCGCGTTCACCACGTTCGTCGGCTGGACGGCGACTACAGCCGCTGAATGATCGTGCCGGTGGCCAGTCCGCCCCCCGCACACATCGTCACCAGCGCGAACTCCTTGTCCGCCCGCTCCAGTTCATGAAGCGCGGTCGTGATCAGCCGGGCCCCGGTGGCCCCCACCGGGTGCCCGAGCGCGATCGCACCGCCGTTGACGTTGACCTTCTCCAGGTCCTGTTCGAAGACCTGCGCCCAGCTCAACACGACGGACGCGAAGGCCTCGTTGATCTCCACCAGGTCGATGTCCTTCAGGGACATCCCGGCCTTCCCCAGCACCGCCTTCGTCGCGTCGATCGGCCCGTCGAGATGGAAGTGGGGGTCGGCCCCCACCAATGCCTGCGCCACGATCCGCGCCCTCGGCCTCAGCTTCAGCGCACGCGCCATCCGCTTCGACGCCCACATGATCGCCGCCGCGCCGTCGCTGATCTGCGACGAGTTGCCCGCCGTATGGACAGCCGTCGGCATGATGGGCTTGAGGCTTGCCAGCGCCTCCATGGACGTGTCGCGCAGCCCCTCGTCCTTGTCGACGAGCCGCCACATGCCCTGCCCGGCGCGCTGTTCCTCCTCGGTCGTGGGGACCTGGACGGCGAACGTCTCCCTCTTGAACCGCTCCTCGGCCCAGGCGGTGGCGGCCCGTTCCTGCGAGACCAGGCCGAGGGAGTCGACGTTCTCCCGGGTCAGCCCCCGGTGGCGGGCGATGCGCTCCGCCGCCTCGAACTGATTGGGGAGGTCGACGTTCCACTCGTCGGGGAACGGCTTCCCGGGCCCGTGCTTCGACCCCGACCCCAGCGGCACCCGCGACATCGACTCGACGCCGCACGAGATCCCGACGTCGATGACGCCTGCCGCGATGAGGTTGGCGACCATGTGTGACGCCTGTTGCGACGAACCGCACTGACAGTCGACCGTTGTGGCCGCCGTCTCGTAGGGCAGGCCCATGGTCAGCCAGGCCGTGCGCGCGGGGTTCATGGACTGTTCGCCGGCGTGGGTGACCGTGCCGCCGACGATCTGTTCGACGCAGTCGGCGGGGATGCCGGTGCGGCCGAGGAGTTCGCGGTAGGTCTCGCCCAGGAGGTAGGCGGGGTGGAGGTTGGCGAGCGCGCCGCCGCGCTTGCCGATGGGGGTGCGTACGGCTTCGACGATCACGGGTTCGGCGGCCATGGAGGCGGGTCCTCTCGTCCGGAACCAGGCAGAACCGGTCCAGAACCAGTAACTAGTACGTGTTCTAGTTCCGAGTGCAGTCTGCTGACGTGATGTACATCACCGCAAGGGTCTTGCACGCGATTGGGCTCCAATTCGGGGTGCCGTACCTCTTGCGAGTTGTAGAACCCGTTACTACCTTCACGGCGATTCCGTGTTCTGATGCCCCGTCAGATCAGCTCGCATCGTCAGATGGCTGGAGCCGCCGATGCCCTGTCCAGCGCTTCCCGAAGGGTTCGACTTCACCGACCCCGATCTGCTGCACCACCGTGTGCCCCTCCCGGAGTTCGCCGAACTGCGCCGCGTCGAACCGGTCCGCTGGATCGCTCAGCCCGCGGGGCTCGCCGGCTTCCAGGACGAGGGCTACTGGGCCGTCACCCGGCACGCCGACGTCAAGTACGTCTCCACCCACCCGGAGCTCTTCTCCTCGTACCTCAACACCGCGATCATCCGCTTCAACGAGCACATCGAGCGCGACGCGATCGACGCCCAGCGGCTGATCCTGCTGAACATGGACCCGCCGGAACACACCCGGGTCCGTCAGATCATCCAGCGCGGGTTCACGCCCCGGGCCATCCGGGCGCTGGAGGAGCGGCTGCGGGCGCGGGCGCACTCCATCGTCGAGACCGCCCGGGGGCACTCGGGCCCCTTCGACTTCGTCACCGAGGTCGCCTGCGAACTGCCCCTGCAGGCGATAGCCGAACTGATCGGCATCCCGCAGGACGACCGGGCGAAAATCTTCGAGTGGTCGAACAAGATGATCGCGTACGACGACCCGGAGTACGCCATCACCGAGGAGGTCGGCGCCGAGTCGGCCACCGAACTCATCGCGTACGCCATGAACATGGCCGCCGACCGCAAGCAGTGCCCGGCGAAGGACATCGTCACCACGCTGGTCGCGGCGGAGGACGAGGGCAACCTGGGCTCGGACGAGTTCGGCTTCTTCGTGCTGATGCTGGCCGTGGCGGGCAACGAGACGACCCGCAACGCCATCACGCACGGCATGCACGCCTTCCTCACCCACCCCGACCAGTGGGAGCTGTACAAGAGGGAGCGGCCGGAGACGGCGGCCGAGGAGATCGTGCGCTGGGCGACCCCCGTCGTCTCCTTCCAGCGGACGGCCACGCAGGACACCGAACTCGGCGGCAAGCTGATCCGCAAGGGCGACCGGGTCGGCATCTTCTACTCCTCCGCCAACCACGACCCCGAGGTCTTCACCGACCCCGGCACCTTCGACATCACCCGCGACCCGAACCCCCACCTCGGCTTCGGCGGGGGCGGCCCCCACTACTGCCTGGGCAAGTCGCTGGCCGTCCTGGAGATCGAGCTCATCTTCAACGCGATCGCCGACGCGATGCCCGACCTGCGGCTCGCGGGCTACCCACGACGTCTGCGCTCGGCGTGGATCAACGGCGTGAAGGAGCTCCGGGTCACCGCCGGCTGATGTGCTCGAGGGAGGCAGAAGCAACCCCATCCCTCACGCCCCGCCTCTGCCTCCCTCGAACTCCGCGATGTCGCAGCCGACCGGGGCACGGCTGGTGGCGGGGCGGGATGCGACCCGCAACCATGTGGCGGGACGGCCCCCTGCTGCTCTACGTCCGGTCGGCGATCGGCCGCAGCTCGACCCGCAGGTCGTTCTGGCCGATCGCGCGGACACTGTCCACGGTCACATCTTCCACCAGCGACTTCCCAGGCGCGATCTCTTCCCCGGAGTCGATGATCCCGTCGTAGAGGTTCACCTCATGTCCGTCGGGGCTGGCGAACACCAGCAGCTGGGCGCGGATCCGCCGGGGAGTGGTGTCGGTGTTGGTCACCACCACCGGCAGTCGTGCCGTGCGCATCTCCCGGTCTTCCCACACGGCCTTGTGCACGCGGATGCCGGGATTCTTCAGGGAGGCCACCACCTGCCCCAGCGCGGCTTCCTCGTTCCCGTTCAGGCGTTCCCCGATGGGTGTCGCCGACGGTGACGGTGGCGAGCCCGCCGCAGTGGCGGCGTAGTCCGCTTCGACGCTGCGGGCGAACTCCACGGCGCCCCACGCAGCGCCCCCAGCCAGGACACCGCCGATGATGAGCATGCCCACGACTCCGGTCCGTCCAGCCCGTCCCTGATCACCTCCCGTGCCCCGCACTGCGCACCCTCCCCATCCCCGGCCCCTCCCCGAGGCCGCTATGTTCATGACAGGGCGAAGCTGATCACGTCGGCAGGCCGGCGTAAAGCCCCTTCGGTCACACAACCGCGGGTGGCACCAGCCATCAGCTCACGGCGGGGTGCTTCACCTCTGCCACAGGCTCCGCATCGGCCTCTGCCACCGCGACCGTTGTCCGCGCCCGCGGCCCCTGGAACACGTATGCCAGGCCGAACCCGGCGCCCACGACCAGGGCGCCGCCCACCGCGTCCAGAACCCAGTGGTTGCCGGTCGCGACGATCGCCGAGAGCGTGAAGAAGGGGTGCAGCAGGCCCAGGGCCTTCATCCACCCCTTCGGCGCGACGATCGCGATCACGACCCCGCACCACAGCGACCATCCGAAGTGCAGTGACGGCATCGCGGCGTACTGGTTGGTGAGCGCTGTCAGGGTGCCGTAGTCCGGCTGGGAGAAGTCCTGGACGCCGTGGACCGTGTCGATGATGCCGTGGTCCGGCATCAGGCGGGGCGGGGCGAGGGGGTAGGCCCAGAAGCCGACGAGTGCGAGGAGTGTGGTCAGGCCCAGGGTCGAGCGGCCCCAGCGGTAGTCGACCGGGCGGCGCCAGTAGAGGACGCCGAGGACGGTCAGCGGGACGACGAAGTGGAAGGACGTGTAGTAGAAGTCGAAGAACTGCCGCAGCCAGTCGATCTTGACGACCGCGTGGTTGGCCCAGCGTTCGATGTCGAGGTGCAGGATCCGCTCCAGCGAGAGGATCTGCTCGCC
The DNA here is from genome assembly GCF_004187715.1 of Streptomyces sp. F001. Taxonomy (GTDB): domain Bacteria; phylum Actinomycetota; class Actinomycetes; order Streptomycetales; family Streptomycetaceae; genus Streptomyces; species Streptomyces flavusporus. The sequence continues at coordinate 147,782 of NZ_QZWF01000008.1, forward strand.
GTGGTGCTCGGCACGCTCCCTGCCCCCGGAGATCGTGCCGCCCGTCGCCGCCAGCCGGACCTGGGAGTACGCGGCGTAGGTGACGCGTATGAGGAGCAGTTCCAGCAGGAGGTTCGGGCGGCCGAGCACCCGGCGCAGGAACGGCAGCAGCGGGATGCGCTGCCAGCGGGCCGGGACCGGCGGCGCGTACTGGGTGGGGATCGGGGAGCGGTAGTACGGCGACGTACGCGACAGGAACGGTACGACCGTGGCGGCGGCGATCGCCGCGAGCAGGACGACGTTGTCGCGCAGCGGGTGGAGGGCGGCCATGTTCGGCAGGATCATCTTCGCCGGGAGTGTCATGACCACGACCACGGCCACCGGCCACACCAGCCGGTCGGAGGCCCGTTTGCCGACCCGGCCGACGACCGCGAGGAGGACCCAGAGGAGCTGGTGCTGCCAGGCGGTGGGAGAGACCACTATCGCCGCGCAGCCCGTGATCGCGACGGCGAGCAGGAGCTGCCCGTCGTGGGCGTAGCGGACGGCGCGGCGCAGGCCGAGGGCGGCGATCCCGGCGCCCAGCACCAGGAAGACAGCGATCTCCAGCGGGCCGGACAGGCCCAGGCGAAGCAGGGCGCCGTGCAGGGACTGGTTGGCGAGATCGTCGGCCCGGCCGCCGAGACCGACGCCGGCCAGGTGGTGCACCCAGTAGGTGTACGAGTCGTGCGGCATCGCCGCCCAGGCGAGCGCGGTGCAGGCGGCGAAGGTCGCGCCGAGCCAGGCGGCGGCGTTGCGGCGGCCGGTGAACCACAGCAGCGGGGCGAACAGCAGCACGGTCGGCTGGAAGGCGGCGGCGACACCGATCAGGGCGCCGCCGGCCCGCTCTCCGCGTACGGCGAAGCAGCCGAGCAGGACGAGCAGGACGGGGATGATGCTGGTCTGGCCGAGCCAGAAGGCGTTGCGCACCGGCAGCGACAGCATCAGCAGGCAGATCGCCACGGGTGCGGCGAACAGCGAGCTGCGGCGGCTCACCGGCTGCGGCAGGGCGCGCGCGGCGACCAGGCCGAGCGCGACGACGAGCAGCAGCGTGCCGAAGGTCCAGCCCCAGCCGAGTGTCTGTTCTGCGGAACGGGTGAGGGGTTTGAGGACGAGGCCGCCGAAGGGGGTGCCGGTGAAGCGCGTGGAGTCGTACAGCGAGCCCTCCACGTGCAGCACACCGTCCGGGCCGACCCAGGTCTCCAGGTCCGTCAGCCGCTCTCCCCTGGGCGTGCTGAGGACGACGGCCAGCTGCCGTACGGCGAGGATCGCGGCGACCAGCCACAGTCCCAGCCGCGCCGCGCGCTGCCGTGCCCCGGCCGTGCCGACGGCCGCCGCCCCGAAGGCTCCCCCCGGTCTCCCGGTGCGCTCCGCATTCGCCACGCCTCGCGGCCCTCCCGCCCCGTTCGTCCCACGTGTCCCACGCATGGGTCCCTTTGCGATCCTCATGAGGCTCGCACCACCCCCGAAGGGGGGGACGCAGGCAACCCCCGCTTCACCTGACGTCCGCTCTCCTTTTGTCCGGAAGACGATAGTCGGAGGGGGGTCGGGTTGCCTCCATCGGGCGCGAGATGGATCACAGTCGGCGCCGGAATGACGGGTTCCGGGGCGGGCCGACGCTCCTGGACATACGGCTTTTACCTACCCCATACAGCGAAACGACCACGGTACGTAATCAGGACAAGTGACCCTATGGTCGCTTTTTGGCCTGCCGCCGTCGACGCCGGACGGGCCCGCCCCTGTCCCCGTCGAAAGGTAGGCGAGCGAAGTTTTGACGACCGTCACAGTCGCCGCCCCGCATCCGTCCCCGACCACCGCCCCCGCCGCGGACGTCACCGTCACCGACCCGGCCCTCGTGAAGCGCGCCGTGAAGGCGGCCGCGCTCGGCAACGCCATGGAGTGGTTCGACTTCGGCGTCTACAGCTACATCGCTGTGACCCTGGGCAAGGTCTTCTTCCCCACGGGCAACGCAACGGCTCAGCTGCTGTCCACGTTCGGCGCCTTCGCCGCGGCCTTCCTGGTCCGTCCGCTGGGCGGCATGGTCTTCGGCCCGCTGGGCGACCGTATCGGCCGCCAGAAGGTCCTCGCCCTCACCATGATCATGATGGCGATCGGCACGTTCGCCATCGGCCTGATCCCGTCGTACGCGGCGATCGGCGTCGGCGCGCCGATCCTGCTGCTGGCCGCCCGCCTCGTGCAGGGCTTCTCCACCGGCGGCGAGTACGCGGGCGCGTCCACCTTCATCGCCGAGTACGCACCCGACCGGCGGCGCGGCTTCCTCGGCAGCTGGCTGGAGTTCGGCACGCTCGCCGGCTACATCGGCGGTGCGGGCCTGGTCACCCTCATGACCGCCCTCCTGTCCTCCGAGGACCTGCTGTCCTGGGGCTGGCGGGTCCCGTTCCTGATCGCGGGCCCGATGGGCCTCATCGGCCTGTACCTGCGGATGCGTCTGGAGGAGACCCCGGCCTTCGCGGCGGAGGTCGAGAAGGCGGAGTCGGCCCGGCCGAAGGTGCCGCTGCGCGAGATGGTCTCCGGCCAGTGGAGGGCCCTGCTGCTCTGCATGGGCCTGGTGCTGGTCTTCAACGTCACCGACTACATGCTGCTGTCGTACATGCCGAGCTACCTCACGAGCGAGCTCCACTACGACGAGACGCACGGTCTGCTGGTCGTCCTGGGCGTGATGGCGCTGATGATGATCGCCCAGCCCTTCACCGGCGCCCTGACCGACCGCATCGGCCGCCGCCCCGTGATCGCGGCGGGCTGCGCGGGCTTCCTGGCCCTGTCCGTCCCCGCGCTGCTGCTGATCCGCCAGGGCAGCCTCGCCGCTATTGCTCTGGGCATGGGCGCCCTGGGTCTGCTGCTGGTCTGCTTCACGGCGGCGATGCCCTCCGCCCTGCCCGCCCTGTTCCCGACCCGGGTCCGCTACGGCTCCCTCTCCATCGGCTTCAACATCTCGGTCTCCCTCTTCGGCGGTACGACGCCGCTGGTGGTCACGGCGCTGATCGGCGCGACCGGCGACATGATGATGCCCGCGTACTACATGATGGCGGCGGCTGTGATCGGCGGTGTCGCGGTGTGGTTCATGACGGAATCGGCGGGGCGCCCGCTGCCGGGCTCGGCACCGGCTCTGGAGCCGGCGGAGGCGGTTGGGCGCTGACGTGCGGCTGCGGTACCCGGTAGCGCGGGTTGCGCAACCCGCGCTACCGGGTACCGCCCGTGCGTACGGTAACGAGCCGCCGCTTTCCAGGCGCCCGGCGTGGGAGCTGGCCGAGGTGGGTCGCGCAGCCCGGCGCCGACGGGGTGCCGCCCGCGCCCACCCGTGCCGCCCTGGGGGTCCCCCCTCTGGGGGAGGCACGCATGCCCGCGGGCTGACGGCCGTCGGCGTGCCGCTTTCGTCGTGGAACCCCGTGGCGACTACCTTCGTTAGGGCAACTAGTTAGAGGCTCTAATTACGGAACCGCTTCGCACACGAGAGGCAGAGCGCATGAGCGAGTCGCAGACCTGGGACGCCGTGGACGACTACTTCCGTACCCATCTCTCCCCCGACGACGAGCCCCTCCAGGCCGCCCTGCGCGACAGCGAGGCCGCCGAACTGCCGCACGTCAACGTCACGGCCCCCCAGGGCAAGCTGCTCCAACTCCTCGCCCAGATCCAGGGCGCCCGGACGATCCTGGAGATCGGCACGCTCGGCGGCTACAGCACCATCTGGCTCGGCCGTGCCCTCCCCGCCGAAGGCCGCCTCATCTCGCTGGAGTACAGCGCCAAGCACGCCGAGGTCGCCACCCGCAACATCGCCCGCGCGGGCCTCGACAAGCTCGTCGAGGTGCGGGTCGGCCCGGCGCTGGAGTCCCTGCCCCAGCTCGCCGACGAGAACCCGCCGCCCTTCGACCTGGTCTTCATCGACGCCGACAAGGCCAACAACGCCCACTACGTGGAATGGGCCCTCAGGCTCACCCGCACCGGCAGCCTGATCATCGTCGACAACGTCGTACGCGGCGGCCGCGTCACCGACGCGGCCAGCACCGAGCCGGACGTCCGGGGCACCCGCGCCGCCATCGAGCTGATCGGCTCCCACCCCAGGCTGAGCGGCACGGCGATCCAGACGGTGGGCAGCAAGGGCTACGACGGCTTCGCGCTGGCCCGGGTCCTGGCATAGGACTCCGGCGCCGCTCAGAGCTCGTGGTAGAAGCCGACGTTGACGCTGCGCGGCGCGGTGCGGTCCTGGATGACGATCTCTCCGTTGCCGCCCCGCGGCAACGGCACGGTACCGCCGTAGGCGAGGGGCTGGGCGTACCCGCCGGCCATCAGCCGGACCTCGGAGGACGGGTCCGGCTGCGAGCCGCGCAGCCAGGTCACCTGCCAGCTGCCGTCCGGGCCGCACAGGAACTCCAGATGGACCCGCGAGACGAACAGCCAGTCGTCGGGCGTGGCGAGCCGGCACACGGACTTGTCCCGGCCCACCCGCAGCACGGCGCCCGGCTCGCTGGGCGCGTCGGCCATGAGCATGCCGGCCGTGGCGCCCGCCTCCGCCCCGGAAACGGTGGCCATGGTGAGTTCGAGCACGTGCGCTCCTTTTGTCACGTCCCTGCGCGGGGCTCAACGTCCTTGCCCGGCGGACTGGTTGGCCCACCGCCGCCGAATGATAAATCGCCCGGCGCGACGGCGTCCGGCACAATGGCCTCATGACCGAGCGAAAGCCACCGGGCGTGAGCTTCGAGTCCTGGACCGACAAACAGATCCGCGACGCGGAGGCGCGCGGCGACTTCGCGCATCTGCCGGGCGCGGGCAAGCCACTGCCGAGAGACGTCGAGGCGACGTACGACGAACAGTGGTGGATCAAGCGCAAGTTGGCCCGCGAGGGCGTGTCGGTCCTGCCGCCGACGCTCGCCCTGCGCAAGGAGGCGGAGGACGCCCTTGTGGCCGCCGCGAAGGCACCGTCCGAGCGGGCCGTGCGCAAGATCGTCGAGGACATCAACGTCAAGATCCGCGACATGATGTTCAAGCCGCCGCCCGGCCCGCCGCTGGGTCTGAAGCCGTACGACGTCGAAGATGTCGTACGACAGTGGCGGGAGCGCCGGACGGCGGCCTCTTAGCAGGTCACGGCGGCCTCTTGGAAGGTCAGGGGCGCAGCAGCCGTTCCGCCAGCTCGCGGTAGTCCTGCAGGGCCAGACGGAGTTGCTCGGTGTCGGTGGTCGCGGGCGTGCCCTCGTCCGTCGACTGCCAGGACCTGCGCAGGGTACGGCGCCGCTGGGTCACCGCGTCCGTGAAGCGGGCGGCGATCTCCTCCAGCACGTGGTCCGCCTCTTCGACGGCGGCCCGCGGGCCGTCCACGAACCCGGAGACCGCCTGCTGCATCCGCAGTCCCAGTTTGTCGGTCTCGTCGTGCGGAAGCAGCGGGGCCGTACGAGCCGTGGGGGCGGCCGGGTCCGCGGGTCCCGAGGGACCAGGGCTCGGGACGGGCGCCGCACCGCGCGCGGTGCCGCCGGTGCCGCCGGTCTCGCGGGCCGTCGCGGAGGCCGCCTCGTGGCCGGTGAGGTCCTCGCGGCGCCCGGTGCGGTCGGGCTCGCCTTCCGCGCCGCCGCCCGTGGGTCGTGTCACGTCGGTCATGCCTCAACTCCCCTTCGCGTGCCGCCTGAAGCCCCACAGCAGGTGCGGGCGGCCACCGGCGTGGGCCGGCCGCCCGGTCTTCTGCTCGGCGACGGGGCGCCCGTCGTCCTTGCGGGCCGGGCGTACCAGGTCGTCGAACAGGGCGCGGGCCTCGACCATGGCCTCACGCATCTCCTCGGTGGCGGCGGGCCCGTCCTGCGCGGCGTCCGTCCGCCCTTCCTGGGCGCCGCCGACCTGTGCGCGTGCGATGCGGTGGACGCGCCGGTAGCCCTGCACGTGGTCCGCGTGGTGCACGGACAGCGCGGCGAGCTGTTCCTCGTACTGCCCGCCGTCCGGGAAGCCGCGCGCCCCGGCCAGCTCCGCGAGCAGCCGGTCCGCCTCACTCACCGCGTCCTGCGGCGAGTCGACGAACCGCTCCTGGGCGGCCGTCCAACGGGCTTCGAACTGCTCGCGCTGCACGGACTCGAGGGGCTGTTCCCGCAGGTTGCCGTGGCGCTCGAGGCGTTCGGTGAGTTCGCGCTCGGCGGCCCTGGTGTCGCCGTCGTGCCGGGCCACGGCCCGGTCGTACTCGGGCCCGAAGCGTCGCCGCAGGTCCCGGCCGCCGGTCGCACCACGGCCGCGCAGGGCCAGGGCGGCCGCGATGAGGACGACCACCGCCGCAATCACGATCAGAGCAATGATCCAGCCAGACATGAATGCCTTCCGGGTTCTCGACCCGACCGGCCCTTCATCGGGCCGGTCCGCTGACCGGGTTGCCCACCAACCCCCGCCCAAACGAACCCATATTCGCTTGCGGGCCCCGCACACCGTCTCCCGACAATGAGCGGCATGACCTGGACCGCCGCTCCCGAACCCGTCGACTCCGCGGACGCCACCGCGCTCTGGCGGGCGTACTACACGGAGGTCAGCGACCGCTGGTACCTGCTGCACCGGGGCCGCCGGACCGACCCGGCCGAACTGGAGCGGGAGATCGCGGCGAACGCGGGCGACCACCTCACCCCGCCCGCGGGATGCCTGCTCGTGGCACGGTACGACGGCACAGCCGCCGGCACCGCGGGCGTACGGCTGACGGAGGATCCGTCGACCGCCGAGCTCCAGCGCGTGTTCCTGCTGCCGCAGTGGCGCGGAAAGGGCGGGGCGGCGCTGCTCGTCGCCGCCGCCGAGGACGCCGCGCGGGAGCTGGGCGCCGAGCGGATGATCCTCGACACGCGGAGCGACCTGGTGGAGGCGCGGGCGCTGTACGCGCGGCTCGGTTACGAGGAGACCGCGGCACACAACTCCGACCCGTACGCCGAGCACTGGTTCGGCAAGCGGCTCATCTCGAGCGGGTGACCGGGCGCTCTGCGTGCGGCTCCTCCCGGTCCGAGCCGCACAGCTCCTCGTTCAGCTCTCTGACCAGCTGCACCAGGTCGGTGGGCCGGTCCGGGCCCCACCAGTCGCCGAGCAGCCCGGCCAGGGACTCCTCACGGGCGTGCGCGAGCCGTTCGGCGACCACGCGGCCCTGCTCGGTGAGGACGAGGTCGAGGCCCTCCCGGACGGCCAGCCGCCGTTCCTCGATCTGCCGGGCGGCCTCCAGGACGGCGCCCAGCGGGACGGTGGCGCGCTCGGCGAGCACGCCCGGCTCCACGGAGCCGTACCGCTTGATCCGCAGCAGCAGCCAGCTCGCCGCCGGCAGCAGGTCGTAGCCCGCGCGTGCGGTGATCTTCCGGTAGACCTCGCGCCGGCCCTCGCGGGTGCCGAGCACCGACAGGGCGCGGCACACCTCGTCGTACGACGACCGGTGCACGGGGTTGCTGGCCAGCGTCTCGGTGACGTCGGGTGCCGTGACCGAGCCGCGCAGCCGGTCCTCCTTCAGGAACCACGCCAGCACGAAGCCGAGGAGAGCGACGGGAGCGGCGTACAGGAAGACGTCCGTGATGGACGAGGAGTACGCGTGCAGGGCCGGCGGGCGCAGCCCCGGCGGCAGGTCGGCGATGCCGCGCGGGTCGGCTTCCAGGGAGTCGATCGACACGCCGGGCGGGAGCTGTACGCCGCGGAAGGCGGACGCCAGAGCGTCGTCGAGGCGGCCGGCGAAGATCGTGCCGAAGATGGCGACTCCGAAGGCGGCTCCGATGGAGCGGAAGAACGTCGCGCCGGAGGTGGCGACGCCCAGATCCTGGTACGAGACGGCGTTCTGCACGATGAGCACCAGCACCTGCATGACCAGGCCGAGTCCCAGGCCGAAGACGAAGAGGCAGCCGCTGATCACGGCGTCGGAGCTGTGCTCGTCGAGTTCCTTGAGCAGGAGCAGACCGAGGGTCGTGACACCGGTGCCCATGATGGGGAAGACCTTCCAGCGGCCGGTGCGGCTGACGATCTGGCCGGAGGCGGTGGAGGCCAGCAGCAGGCCCAGCACCATCGGCAGCATGTGCACGCCCGACCAGGTCGGCGTGATGCCGTGGACGACCTGCAGGAAGGTCGGCAGATAGGTCAACGCGCCGAACATGGCGAAACCGATGATGAAGCTGATGGCGGCCGTGAGGGTGAAGGTGCGGATACGGAACAGCTTCAGCGGCAGGACGGGTTCCGCCGCCCTCCGCTCGACCAGCACGAACGCCACGGCGAGCAGGACGGCGAGCACCGCGAGCCCGACGATCTGCGGCGAGCCCCAGGCCCAGGTGGTGCCGCCGAGGGAGGCGACCAGCACCAGGCAGGTGGCGACGGCCGCGATGAGGAAGGTGCCCAGGTAGTCGATGACGTGCCGGGTGGCCGTGCGCGGCAGGTGCAGCACGGTCGCGATCACGACGAGCGCGACGACGCCGATCGGCAGGTTGATGTAGAAGACCCAGCGCCAGCTCAGGTGCTCGGTGAACAGCCCGCCGAGCAGCGGCCCCAGAACACTCGACGTGCCGAAGACCGAACCGAACAGCCCCTGGTAGCGGCCACGGTCGCGGGGCGGCACGAGGTCGCCGACCATCGCCATCGAGAGCACCAGCAGCCCGCCGCCGCCCAGGCCCTGGAGTCCGCGGAAGGCGATGAGCTGCGGCATGTTCTGGGCCATGCCGCACAGGGCGGAGCCGACCAGGAAGATCACGATGGCGGTCTGGAACAGCCGCTTGCGCCCGTACTGGTCGCCGAGCTTGCCCCACAGCGGGGTCGCGGCGGTCGACGCCAGCAGATACGCGGTGACCACCCAGGACAGGTGCTCCAGACCGCCGAGGTCGCTGACGATGGTCGGCAGCGCGGTCGACACGATCGTCTGGTCGAGGGCGGCGAGCAGCATGCCGAGGAGCAGCGCGCCCAGCGACACGAGGACACCGCCGGGCACGCCTTCCTGGGCGCCGGAGCCCGGGACGTCCCTCGTCCTGCCGCGCGTATCCCCCGCCATGAGACCTCCCGAGGGCTGCCGTGGTTACGCCATCCATCGTGGGTGGTCTGCCCGGTTATGGCCTGTCGAGTCCGCTTGGAAGGTGTGGTTCCGCTGTGACTCCGGAGGCTTCGGGAACAGGACCTCCACGAGATCTGCATAATCTCTGGGGTCGCGAGGAGTCGCGAGGGGAGGGGACGGACGCGCAATGGAGCCGAAGAGGCATCAGTGCCCGGAGTGCGGGGCGCCCAGGGGGGCGGACAACACGCCGTCCTGCGCCTGCGGCCGGCGCGCGTCCGACGCGCTGCGTGACGCCCGTACGACGGAACAGGCGGCGGCGGAGGACTTCGATCCGCTGCGCATCCGGCCGTACGTGGACCTCGACGGGGAGGAGGCGTCCCAGGCCCACCCGGACGCCGAGGTCACGATGCCCCTGCGCGCCGTCGAACCCGACGCGCTCCCCACGCCCAGCGTCACCGACCTACGGCTGTTCGAGGCCCCGGATCCGGACGCGCCCACCCCGGACGCCGGCCCGGAGCGGCCCCGCAACCATCGCCGTACGGCACTGCTCGGGGCGGCCGGCGCCGTCGTCGCCGTCGTGGCGGCGGCCGGGTTCGCGAGCGGGCTGTTCTCCTACGAGACGCCGTCGCGCGACGACGCGCTGTCGCAGGACGTACGGGAGGCCGTACCCGACGCACGCACCAGCGAGGCGTCCCGAACACCGTCCACGACCGCACCCTCGGCGACACCGACATCCACGACGCCGTCACCGACGACCAGCACGTCCCCGTCCCCCCGACCCGATCCGCGCCGACCACCTCCCCGACCCCGCCCCAGTCGGCCACACCCACCCACACCGCGACAACGACCCGAGCCACCGCCCCCGAGGCCCCGACACCGAACCCGCCGAGAACACCCCGTCCTGGGCCCGGGCGACGACGGCCCCGAGGTCGTCGAACTCCAACTCCGCCTGCGCCAGCTGTACCTGTACAACGACGAACCCCACGGCCACTACAACCACCGCGTGGAGGAAGCCGTACGCAACTACCAGTGGGCACGCGGCGTACAGCCGGACGAACTGGGGGTCTACGACGAGAAGACAAGGGAGCGCCTGGAGTCGGAAACGTCGGAACCATAAGACAAGCCGAGCGTCGGCCCGCAGGCGCTTCCGCGGGCACGCGCATGCCGCGTCGAGCCGCGGACAGTCGTGCCTCCCCCAGAGGGGGGGACCCCCAGGGCGATGGGGGTCCCCCGCTCGAGCGAAGCCGAGAGTGGGGGAGGGTGGGCGCGGGCGCACCCGTCAGCGCCGGGCCGCGCGATCCACCTCGGCCCGCCCCAGCGCCCCGCACCCTCAGACGTCAGCCACAAACCCGACGTCCGCCACTACCCCACGTACACCGCATCGCCCCGTCAACCCCCGCCTCCACCCGCACACCCCTCAGATCCGCCACCAGCACATCCGGCCGATGAGCCCCGCCCGCGGCCCACCCCCACAACCCGCATCCCAGCCGCCCGCCCCGCCGCAATCCCGGCCCCCGAATCCTCGAAGACGAGACAGTCCGCAGGCGCCACCCCCAGTTCCGCGGCCCCTTCAGGAACCCTCCGGATCAGGCTTGCTCGCCCCCACCGACTCCGCGGTCACCCGAACATCAGGCATCCCCAGCCCCGCCGCAGCCATCCGCGCCGTGGACAACGCAACGTCCGCGGAGGTCACCAGCGCATGCGGAAGCCCCCGCAGGGACGCCAGAAACTCCGAAGCCCCCGGCACCGGCACGACGCCGTCCATGTCCGCCGTCTCCTCCGCGAGCATCCGCGCGTTGTCCGCATGGTTCTGCTCCATCGGCCGGTCCGGCAGCAGCACGGCCATCGACGCGTACCCCTGCCGTCCGTGGACGACCTTCATGACCTCGTCCCCGTCCAGCCCGTGCCGCTCGGCCCAGCGCCGCCAGATGCGCTCCACCACGGCGTCGGAGTTGACCAGGGTGCCGTCCATGTCGAGCAGGAGGGCGCGGGCGGTGAGCACGGTGGTGGCCGTCATCGGCAGCTCCAGGACGCGGGTGCGGGGCGGTGGCCCCGAAGGCACAAGGTGACCCTCGAAGGGACAAGGTGGCCCCCGGAGGGACAAGGTGGCCCCGCCCGCCGGTCAGGGAAAACGGGCGGGGACCACTTTGTTTCTCTACGGTACAAAACAAGACCGGCATGACGCCACCGTCTTCGACGACCGTTCATCGGGCGTTCAGCTCAGCCGGTCGCGGCCTCCCACAGGCTCCACACCCCGAGCCCCAGCATCAGCAACGCCGCGATCTTGGTGATGAGCCCCAGCGGCACCCGCTTCATCAGCGCCTTTCCACCGAGAATGCCCAGCCCCGCCACTGACCACAGGGCCAGCACCGCACCCAGCCCGACGGACAGCGGATCGTCGTAACGCGCCGCGAGGTTCGCCGTCATGATCTGCGTGAGATCCCCGAACTCGGCGACGAGGATGAGCATGAACCCGGCCCCGGCGACCTTCCAGAAGGACTGGTCCTCCGGCTTGCGGATCTCCTCCTCTTCCTCGCCCTTCTTCCACAGCAGCATCGCGGCGCCCCCCAGGAAGAGCACACCGGTCACCGCATGCACGACCTGTTGCGGCAGCAGCGTCAGCACACTGCCTGCCGCGACGGCGAGCGCGACATGCAGCGCGAACGCGGCGGCGACACCGGCGAAGACGTAGGAAGCGCGGTAGCGGGTGCCGAGGACGAGGCCGGCGAGTGCAGTCTTGTCCGGCAGTTCGGCGAGGAAGACGACGCCGAAGACGAGCGCCGTGACGGTGATGCTGATCAAGGTTCCTCAATCGGTCGGAGCTGCCCCACCGAGAGTCGTACGTCGTCAGCGACACCTCGGCACGGCAGCACACATGGCACCCGTGCCGTACGGCTCGGGTGTGCACTGCTTGCCGAAGGTCTCGCTGGCCGGCCTCACCTTCGAGGCCCGCCTCCGGGCGCCGGCTCAGACGAGCTGAGCAGTATGTCGACGGTCCGGCGAAGAGCTACTCCCCTTCTGCGCCGTCCATCGTACGCGACACGCCTGGAGTGAAAAGTTCCGTCTTGAACCTTGTCCTGTCATGCTCGCGTCACTAACTTGCCATCGCACGCACACGCGTACGCAACACGGCACCGCGAGCATTCCCTCGCTCGCACGCCAACACCCCCACATCCCCAAGGGAGTTCGCATGCCCAGGTTCTACGCGCGTCGACGGCTGAGCATAGTCGCGGCGTTCAGCGCCCTCATGGCCTCCGTGGCCCTCTTCAACGCCCCCACCGCCTCCGCCGCCCTCCCCACCCCGGTCAGCGGCGCCACCGCCCGCAGCTACCTCGCCCAGCTCACCGTGGCGACCGAGGACCGCACCGGCTACAACCGGGACCTCTTCCCGCACTGGATCACCATCAGCGGCTCCTGCAACACCCGCGAGACCGTCCTCAAGCGCGACGGCTCGGGCGTCGTCACCGACTCCGCCTGCGCCGCCACCAGCGGCAGCTGGTACTCCCCGTACGACGGCGCCACCTGGTACGCCGCCTCTGACCTCGACATCGACCACCTCGTGCCGCTGGCCGAGGCCTGGGACTCCGGTGCCGACAACTGGACCACCTCCAAGCGCCAGTCCTTCGCCAACGACCTGACCCGTCCGCAGCTCCTCGCGGTCACGGACAACGTCAACCAGGCCAAGGGCGACCAGGACCCGGCCACCTGGATGCCGTCGGTCTCCTCGTACCGCTGCACCTACGTGCGCGCCTGGGTCCAGGTGAAGTACTACTACGGCCTCTCGGTGGACTCCGCCGAGAAGAGCGCGCTGCAGAACTACCTCGCCCCCTGCTGATCCGCTTTCCCTGGCGTTCATGAACGGAACCTCGCCACCGGCCTCCGTCGTTCCGTACCGTACGGGGCGACGGAGGAGGGTGATCACGTGGCGGGACTGCGCCTGGGTCCACTGCTGAGGTACGCCGACGGCTCGTCCGCGACCGTCTGGGTCGAGGCGAGCCGTCCGTGCACCGCCGAAGTGCGCTGCGCCGACGGTGCCCGCGGTACGGCCCGCACCTTCCAGGTCGCGGGCCATCACTACGCCCTCGTGCCGGTCGGCGGCCTCACCGCGGGCACGGCGACGGAGTACGAGGTGTTCCTCGACGGCACGCGCGTGTGGCCGCTGCCGGACTCCCCGTATCCGCCCTCGGTGATCCGCACGGGGGTGACCGGCGACGCCGTCCGCGTCGCCTTCGGCTCCTGCCGCTGGGCCGCGCCCCCGGCCGACGAGAAGGACCCGGTCGGCCCCGACGCCCTGGACACCCTGGCCGCCCGCATCGCGGCCGACCCCACGGCCGAACGACCCGACGTGCTCCTGCTGTTGGGCGACCAGGTCTACGCCGACGAGGTCTCCCGGGCGACCCAGCGCTGGCTCGCCGCCCGCCGCGACCTCAGCGAGCCGCCGGGCCGGGAGGTGGCCGACTACGAGGAGTACACCCGCCTCTACTACGAATCCTGGCTCGACCCGGAGGTGCGGTGGCTGCTGTCCACCGTCCCCAGTTGCATGATCTTCGACGACCACGACGTCATCGACGACTGGAACACCTCCGCCGCCTGGCTCGCCGACATGCGGGCCACCGACTGGTGGCGCGAACGCCTGCTGAGCGGCCTGATGTCGTACTGGGTCCACCAGCACCTGGGGAACCTGTCCCCGGCCGAGCTGGCCACCGACGCCCTGTACGCCGCCGTACGCGACACCCCGGACGCCACCGACCTCCTGCGCGCCTTCGCCGCCAGGGCCGATGCCGACCCGACGTCCGTGCGCTGGAGCTACCGGCGCGACTTCGGCCGCGTACGGCTGCTGATGGTGGACACCCGCGCCGCCCGCGTCCTCGACGAACAGGCGCGCTCGATGCTCGCCCCGGGCGAGACTCAGTGGCTGCGCACCCAGGCGCTGGACGAGCCGGGCTCGTACGACCATCTCCTGATCGGCACCTCCCTGCCGTGGCTGCTGCCGCACCTGGTGCACGACGCGGAGGGGTGGAACGCGGCGCTGTGCCGGGGCGAGAAGGGCGAGCGCTGGGCGCGGTTCGGGGAGAAGGTGCGGCGGGCGGCGGATTTGGAGCACTGGGCTGCCTTCCCCGGCTCCTTCGACGCGCTGGCCGCGCTGATCGCCGAGGCGGGTTCGGGGGACGGGGCACCGGCGACGGTGTGCGTGCTGTCGGGGGACGTGCACCACGCCTACGTGGCCGAGCCCGTCTGGCCCTCGGCCGGCCCCGACGCCCGGGTCCTCCAGCTCACCTGCTCCCCCGTCCACAACTCCATCCCGCTGTCGATCCGGCTCGGCTTCCGCTTCGGCTGGAGCGGCTTCGCCCGCTTCCTCGGCCGCCGGATCGCCGGGCACGGCCGTGTCCCGCGCCCGCCGATCGACTGGCGGCGCACGGGTGGCCCGTGGTTCGGCAACCAGCTCATGACGCTGACGCTGCAGGGCCGTTCGGCGCGGCTGCGGCTGGACCAGGCCAAGGCGGACGGGCGGGGCGGAGCGCGGCTGACGACGGTGGAGGAGTCGGTCCTCACCACCGCATGAGGCACATCCGGGACCTGTGGGACGCGCGTTGGCTTCTGTGGCGCCCGAAGGCATGATGAGGCGGACCGTCCGCTTCCTGCGGGTGGTTCGCCGCTCTGCGCCCCACACGCCCGGGAGTCACCGCTTTGTCTGCACCGACCGCGGAGTCCGCATCGGAGTCCTCCATACCGGGGTCCCCATCGGCCCCGGTTTCCGTCGCCCTGGTCGGTGCCGGGCCGCGCGGCACCAGCGTCCTGGAACGTCTCTGCGCCTCCGCCCGTGAACTCCTCCCGCCCGGCACCTGGCTGACGGTCCATGTGATCGACCCGGCGCCGCCCGGCCCCGGCCGCGTCTGGCGCACCGCGCAGTCGGCCGAGCTGCTGATGAACACCGTGGCCTCGCAGGTGACCCTGTTCACCGACGACAGCGTGGACTGCTCAGGGCCGATCCGACCGGGGCCCAGCCTGCACGAGTGGGCGGGCGGCGAGCTGGGGCCGGACGAGTATCCGACCCGGGCGCAGTACGGCCGTTACCTGGAGTGGGTGTTCGCCGAGGCGGTGCGGCAGGCCCCGCCCGAGGTGCGCGTCGAGACCCACGCCGCCCGCGCGACACGGCTCGACGACGGCCCTGACGGCCGTCAGGTGCTCGCCCTGGACAACGGCCGTACGCTGACCGGCCTCGCGGCCGTCGTCCTCACGCAGGGCCATCTGCCGGCCGCCCCGGACGCGGAGCAGCGGCGCCAGGCTGCCTACGCCGACCGTCATGGCCTGCGGCACATCCCGCCCGCCAACCCGGCGGACGTGGACCTGTCCGCCCTCTCCCCCGGCGAACCGGTGCTGCTGCGCGGCCTGGGCCTCAACTTCTTCGACCACATGGCCCTGTTGACCACCGGCCGCGGCGGCCGTTTCCTCCCCTCCGGCACAGGGCTGCGCTATGTCCCCTCCGGCCGCGAGCCACGCCTGTACGCCGGCTCCCGGCGCGGCATCCCGTACCAGGCGCGCGGTGACAACGCGAAGGGGCCGTACGGCCGTCACACCCCGCTCGCGCTGACCCCGGAGGTGATCGCGGGCTTCCGCAAACGTGCGGACTCGGGCGACGCACCCGACTTCCTGTCGGAGATATGGCCGTTGGTGGCGAAGGAGGTGGAGACGGTCTACTACACCACGCTGCTACGCCGCCCCGACTTCGCCGAGCACTATCTCGCCGTCCCCCATCGCGGCCCCCAAGAGGCCCGTCTGCTCGACGAGTTCGGCGTCCCGGCGGCCGAACGCTGGTGCTGGGAACGGATCTCCCGCCCGTACGCGGGCCGCGCTTTCGACGGCCCCGGTCAGTGGCGGGACTGGCTCCTGTCGTATCTGCGCGAGGACGCCGCGCAGGCCGCCCTCGGCAATGTGCACGGCCCGCTCAAGGCCGCCCTGGACGTGCTGCGCGACCTGCGCAACGAGATCCGGCTGATCGTCGACCACGGCGGACTGTCCGGCGTCTCCCGCCGGGACCATCTGGACCGCTGGTACACGCCGCTCAACGCCTTCCTGTCCATCGGCCCGCCCCGGCGCCGCATCGAGGAACTGGCCGCGCTGGTGGAGACGGGTGTGGTGGAGGTGCTCGGGCCGCGCCTGGAGGTGCGGTGCGCGGACGGGGCGTGGGTGGCGCACTCGCCCGACATACCGGGCTCGGCGGTCCGCGTGACGACGCTCATCGAGGCCCGGCTGCCGGAGCCCGACCTGCGCCGGACCGCCGACGACCTGCTGGCCGGGCTGCTGAAGACCGGACAGTGCCGCCCGCACACGGTCGACGGTCACGAAACGGGAGGGCTGGACGTCACGCCCCGGCCCTATCGACTGGTGGACCGTCAAGGTGAGCCACACGCCCGGCGGTTCGCCTTCGGGGTGCCCACGGAGGGCGTGCACTGGGTGACGGCGGCGGGGGCCCGGCCCGGGGTGGATTCGGTCACGTTGTCGGACGCGGACGGGGTGGCTCGGGCCGTGCTGCGTACGGCGGCGGAGCCGCGGGCGACAGCAAACCGACAGGTTGTTGAACTTGCAAGCATTGATTAGGGCTGCCTACGCTCGACTCTCGTTCGATTACGTCACCGGCAGGCCATCCGTGTGGCCTGCCTGACCGTAGGAGCCCCCCACAATGACCGCACGCCTCAACAGCGCGCAACCGTACGTCCTCGCCCTGTTCCGGATCGTGATCGGCCTGCTCTTCTTCTGCCACGGTGCCTCCAAGCTCTTCGGAGTCCTCGGTGGCGCCGACGGCCAGGGCGGGACGGTGTCCGCGGGCACCTGGCCCGGCTGGTACGCCGCCGTCATCGAGCTCGTCGGCGGCGCCCTGGTCATGCTCGGCCTCGGCACCCGCGTCGCGGCGTTCATCGCGTCCGGCGCCATGGCGTACGCGTACTTCAAGGTGCACCAGCCGGGCGCCCTGTGGCCGATCCAGAACGGCGGCGAGGCCGCGGCCCTGTACTGCTGGGCCATGTTCCTGCTGATATTCACCGGCTCCGGCGCCCTCGGCCTGGACCGGCTGTTCGCCGGGCGCTCGACGACGGCGGGGAAGCCGGCGGGCGAGCGGTCCCCGGTGACGGCCTGATCCTGCCGGAACCTTGTACATACGGCGCTCTTTCTCACGCGGGTGAGGGAGGGCGCCGTCGTTCTGGCACCGAACGCACGAACCCCCTGTGACCCTTCTGTCACACCCCAGGCGTACGCTCTATGGCTCACGGGGGAGCAACGGGAGTCGCGGTGCTGGAGAGTGTGGGGTCACTGACAGGCAGTCCATGGATCTACGCCATGGTCGCTGTGTCGGTTCTCCTCGATGTGTTCGTTCCGGTACTGCCGAGCGGCGTGCTGGTCATCATGGCCGCGACGGCCGCGGGCTCCGGTGCGGCGACCGGCCAGGTCCCGGACAACGTCCCCGACATCCTGGCCCTGACGCTGTGCGCGACCACCGCATCCGTGCTGGGCGACCTGGTGGCATACCGCCTGGCCTGGAGCGGCGGCGCCCGACTGGACCGCGCGCTCGCCCGCTCACCCCGCCTGAGCACCGCGCAGGAACGTCTCGGCATGGCTCTGGCCCGGGGTGGTGGCGCCCTGGTCGTCCTCGCCCGCTTCGCGCCCGCCGGCCGCTCGGTCGTCTCCCTCACCGCCGGCGCCGCACACCGCCGCGCCCGCGACTTCGTCCCCTGGTCCGCCCTCGCCGGCCTCGCCTGGGCCACGTACAGCGTCGCCCTCGGCTACTTCGGCGCCCACTGGCTGGGCACGACCTGGCTCGCCACGGGTGTGTCCGTCCTGGCGCTGTTCGCGGCCGGCGCGGCGGCGACGTACCTGATGCGCCGGCGGCCAGAGCCCGGGGAGACGGCGTAACCCGCCTCGCCCTCTCCTAACCTGCCTGCCGAGCCGTCTGCCCCCGCACCTCCAACCCGGCCAACAACTCCGCCGTCGCCTCGGCGATCACATCGACGGCGCGGTCGAAGACCTCCTGGTTGTGTGCGGCGGGCGCCCGGAACCCGGAGACCTTCCGCACGTACTGCAGGGCGGCGGCCCGAATCTCGGCCTCGGTGGCCTCCTCGGGCAACACCGGCGGACGAAGCGTCTTGATGCTGCGGCACATGGGTCCAGTGCATCACAACTGCCGACGCAGCTGCGGGCAGTCGGGCCGCTGGGACGGACCGCCGTCTCCGCCGACACCCCACCCCACGTCTCCCGTCTCACACTCCGAATCCGCCATACCCCTCCCCCACCCCCGCCTGCAATGATCCACTCCGAGGCGGCCACCTCCCCGGGGCCGACCACCGAGAGGAGCCATATTCCATGGCACACGACAAGCTCACCGTCGCGGTCCTGGGCCCCGGAGGCGTGGGAGGCCTGCTCGCCGCCCTCCTCGCCCGCACCGGGCACCGTGTGATCTGCCTGGCCGGCGAGGCCACCACCGACACCCTGCGCACCACCGGCATCCGCGTCCGCAGCGCCCGCTTCGGCGACTTCACCGCCGACGTCGAAGCGGCCACCGAGCTGCGCGAACCGGTCGACGTCTGCCTGATCACCGTCAAGCACACGGCCCTGGACGCCGCGCTTGCCCGCGTCCCGGTCAGCGCCCTGGGCGACGGCCTGCTCGTCCCCTTCCTGAACGGCGTCGAACACCCCTCCCTCCTCCGCTCCCGCTACCGCCCCGACCAGGTCGCCCCGGCCGTCATCCGCGTGGAGTCGACCCGGGTCGCCCCCGGCGTGATCGAGCACACCAGCCCCTTCGCCGAGGTCGATCTGACCGGCGACCCCGTACCCCGCGAGCGTCTCGACACGCTGGCGGCGGCGTTCGCGGCCGCCGGCCCCACCACCCGCGTCCTGGACGACGAGGCGGCGGCCCTGTGGGCGAAGATGTCGTTCCTCGCGCCCTTCGCGCTGCTCACCACCCGTTACGCCCTCCCCCTGGGCGACGTACGCTCCCGGCACCGCGACGAGTTGACGGCCCTGGTGGCGGAGACGGCCGCGGTGAGCCGTGCCTGCGGCGGCCCGGCCGACCCCGGCCAGGCCCTCGCCCGCTACGACGCCTTCCCGCCCGGCACCAAGTCCTCCATGCAACGCGACGCCGAAGCCGGCCGCCCACTGGAACTGGACGCCATCGGCGGCGCGTTGCTCCGCGCGGCCGAACGCCACGGCGTACCGACCCCCGTGACGGCACGGCTGGTCCGAGAGCTGAAGGACGCCGGCCACTGACAGGATCTCCAGCGGGGGTCGTCATCCACGCGCGGCGACAGCAGCTCCACCGCCCTACGTGTCGGCTTCGTCGTCGAGCCGGTCGACGAGGATCATCGCCACATCGTCCGTCAGGCGGCCCCCGGCGTGGCGGATCAACGCCTTGTGCAGTTCGTGCAGGAAGTCCGCCGGGGTGGTGCCTGCGCCCATGCGCTCCATGGCCTCCCGCAGGTCGAAGAAGTCGTCGTCGCGGTTGCGGGCCTCGATCACGCCGTCGGTGTACAGCAGCAGCCGGTCGCCGGGAACGAACGGATAGCTCTCCGGCTTCTCGGGAGGGCCGGTGACGAGGTCTTCCAGGCCGAGAGGCGGCTGTGGCGAGGAGGGCATCAGAGCCTGAACTCTGCCCTGGTGCAGCAGCAGCGGGGGCGGATGACCGCGGTTGATCAGTTGCACCACGGCGTCGTCCGGCACCTGGGCCATGAGCGCGGTGGTGAATCCCTCCATCAGGACTTCCTCGTCGTACGCACCGGGCACGGCCGCCTCCCGCCGCAGCGCGTGCGCGCAGTGGTTCATGACCTCCATCAGCTCGTCCTCGCAGTGCGCGACCACCCGGAACGCGCCCAGCGCCCTCGCGACCGCGCGCATGGCGTTCAGTCCCTTGCCCCGGACGTCCCCCACGATCATCCGGACGCCGTAGCGCGTCTGCACGGCCTCGTACAGATCACCGCCGACCTGTGCCCCGGTCCCGGCCGCGAGGCACAGACTGGCCGCCCGCAGAGGGCCCAGGCGCTCGGGAACGGGCCGCAGTATGACCTCCTGTGCTGCCACGGCGATCCGGTGGACCTGGTCGAGCTCGCTCTGCCTGTACGCACGCACGGCGCTGCTCGTCATGAAACTGGCCAGGGTGACCAGGGTAAGAGCCAGGAAATTGGTATAGACCTGCAGCGTGCCCCAGGCCTGGTTATAGGTAGCGGTGGTCACGCTGATCGCCAGAGCCAGAGCCGCCGCCGAGGTGGTGCCCTTGGGGCCGATCGTCACTGCGGCCAGCGCCGGCGTCGCGACGAGCAGGGGACCGGTGTAGATGAAGTGGGCGGGGGTGAGCTCGATGACCAGCACGCCCAGCGCGATGACGAAGGGTACCCACCTCGCAAGCGTGAGGAGAACCCGACAGTGACCGCCTGCTCCCCGTCGAGGAGGAGTGCGGAGGACCGACCGCATGGGTAAAGCCTGCCTCGCCGAAGTTGAACTCTCCACTTCAACGCCCTTATGCCAGGTCAGGCGCCCAGTCCTACCCGTCGTGACGGAGCACTGCAGGGAACATGCGGCCTAGGAACGTCCCCGCGTCGCCCACGCAACGGCTGTCCCGATCCCCGCGATCAACAGCCCGATCCCACCGAAGATCAGTGGCAGCAGCCACAGCGAGGTGAACCCCTTGATCCGCGCGTCCTCGGGGGAATCCGCGCGGTAGAGCACCTCGACTCGCTCGCCCTCCTCGTACGCCGGTGGATTGGAACCCGTGGAGTCCTGGAACGTCCTCTGCGTGCCATCCGCCGACGTGAACTCGACCACCGGGTACGCCGCGGGCCTGTCGTCCTCCCGCTTCTTGCGGGATACGCCGTCGTGGTCGTTCCGCCACTCCAGGGCGACCACCGTGCCCGGGGCACGCTCCGCAGTCGCCAGGAACGAGACCGACACCCCCGCAAGGATCAGCCCGACGACCAAGAACAGCGCCCCGAACGCGATCGCCCCGAACGTGATCCACCGACGGGCGCCCTGCCCACGCACCTGAACCTGCACGACGTCCCCCTCACTGGTCCGGAGTGAGAGGGACGCCATCCCAGAGATCCCGGTCGCCGTGCGCCCGCCCTGGGAGTTCAGCACCGGGCCGCCGTTCAGGAGTCGCCCAACCCGCCCCCCGGACCGGCCAACTACAACGCACCGTATGGCCAACCATCGCGCTCACTGGCCAACTGGCGCGCCCAGGCACACCCGTTCGCATGAACCACGGGAAGAAACTCGCCACCCAAAATCGAACAGGCGTAGCATTGCGGCGTGGCTACGACCTATGACTTCCCTAGCGACCTCCGCGCCGGTCAGGAGGAGCTGCATCAGGTCCGGGCCGAGTTGTCGGTCCTGCTGAAGCGGCTCCCCTGGTCGGTCGAGCCCCTGGACGGCTTCAGCGACGCCGGCGGCTGGCGCAAGATCGAACGCCCCGCCTCCCCCGGCTGGACGGCCGACGAACAGGCCGAGGTCGAGAAGCTCCGCCAACGCGAGCACGAACTCGCGATCTTCGTCACCACCCACCGCTACTGGTCGGAACTCACCGGCCCGGACCGCGTCGACGCCCGCGCGAAACTCAAGCACGCGCACGAGACGCCGTCGGAACCCGAGCGGAAGGAAACCTGAAAACGATCAAGGCCCAGATCTCCGGGTTCCTACCTGTCTCGGCGTCATCGAGCCACAGTTCGGCGTGCCAGTCCTCGGCGATGAGGAGGCGGTCGTGCGATAGGTTCCCCGCCATGTCTGGACTCGGCCCCGTCGCCTGGCCACCTGCCCCGATAAGGACCGAACGGCTCGTGCTCCGCGAGTCCGAGGCCCGGGACCGTGCGGCGTTCATCGAGCTGCACGCCTCGCCGGAGGTGCATACCTACCTGGGCGGCCCCCGGCCGCGTGACGAGCTTGAGCGCGAGATGCCCGAGGTGCCCGGGCGGTGGCCGGGGAGTTTCGTCGTCGATCTCGACGGGGCAATGATCGGCCAGATCCTGCTCAGGAGAGCAACGGAGCACCGTCGCCCGGCTGCCGTGGGGAAGGCCGATCTCGGCTACCTGTTCCTGCCGCGGGCGTGGGGATTCGGGTACGCCGCCGAGGCGTGCGCGGCGGCACTCGACTGGTTCGACGGCGTCCTTCCCGGCGAGCCGGTGGTGCTCGCCACCCAGACCGCCAACGTCGCCTCGATGCGCCTCGCGGCAAAGCTGGGGTTCACCGAGGTGGAGCGGTTCGAGGCATGGGACGCCGAGCAGTGGCTCGGCATGCGGTCCCCGGTCACGCCGTCCGGTTGAACCAGGCGGTCTCGTTCGGATCACCGTTCAGTCGACGCCGGTGCTCTACAGGGTCACGAGGATCTTGCCGGTGTGCGTGTCGGACTCCATCAGCCGGTGCGCGTCGGCGACGCGGTCCAGCCCCTCGAAGGTCTCGGCGATCACGGGCGCCGGCGTGCCGTCGGCCAGTCCCGAGCCGATGTACGCGGCGGCGCGCCCTCGGAAGTCGGCATGCTCCACGAGAGGGCCGTCGTGGCCCTGTCCACCCGTGACGGCAGGGCCACGGCACGGTCATCATCCGCAACGCCGACGGTCACGGTCCTTCTGGCGCGTAAGTGGCACGGCAGCCCGGCTCCGCCGAGAAAGACCGAGGCCCAGGTCTCCGGGTTCACACCCGCTGACCTGGGCCTTCGTCGTGTCCTGCAACTGGTGGGCGCGGACGGTTTCGAACCGCCGACATCCGCCTTGTAAGGGCGGCGCTCTACCGCTGAGCTACGCGCCCAGGACGAGTCGACAGCCTACCTTGCCCAGGGCACTGTCCTGCAAACGCGTATCGCGGGGCAGGCGACCCCGTGGGGGCGTCCCGGGCGGGGGATAACCCCACCCCGGATTCGGGAGTGGTCCGGATCCCCCGGATGAGGCCCGGTGCCTACGGTCGAGGAGTCGCCTTCCCGGCACCCACAGGCCGGGACCGGGGCGTCTCGCAGTCCGTCTCAGGGGGAGATCCTCATGGCCCGTACCGTTTCCGTTTCCGTTGGCGCTCGTGCGGCCGCTGTCGTCGGCGCCGTCATGGTCGTCGTCGCGGGGGTCGCCGGCTGCGGGGCGTCCGCCGGGGAGGACACGGACCCCGAGCAGCGGTCGTTCTCGCTGCGGGGTTCCACGCTCACCGTCGACTCCGACGACTCCGCCCTCGAGATCGTCGCCGCGGACGACAACCCGGCGGGCCGTATCGAGGTCACCCGGTGGTTCGAGGGCTCGGTCGTTGCGGGCAGCGATCCGAAGGTGACCTGGTCCATGGAGAACGACCGGCTGGTGCTGCGGCTGAAGTGCTCCGGGTTCATCGCCGACTGCTCGGCCAAGCACCGCATCGAGGTGCCGCGCGGCGTCGACGTCAAGGTCGAGAACGGGGACGGCAGCGTACGGGCCCGCGGCTTCGAGGACGCCCTGAACATCCGTACGGGCGACGGCTCGGTCCGGGTCGAGAAGACGACCGCGGCGCTGAAGGTGCGCAGTGGCGACGGGTCCGTGCACGTCAGTGGCGCCACCGGACCGGTGGAGCTGCGTACCGCCGACGGCTCCGTCCGCGCCGACGTCAGCTCCCGCGAGGTCCGCACCCACACCGGCGACGGCTCGGTCCGGCTCGAACTGGGCGCCGTACCGGACCTGGTGGAGTCCAGCAGCGGCGACGGCTCCGTCACCGTCTCGCTGCCCCCGGCCACGTACCGCGTGAGCACCGAGACCGGCGACGGCGCGGTCGATGTGTCCGTGCCCCGCGACGACTCCAGCGACCATGTGGTGTCCGCCCGCACCGGCGACGGCAAAATCACGGTCCGGACTGCGAACTAACAGGCCCGTGTGTTCGTCCTTAACCGGTGGGAGAATGACACCGGGCAGGGCGGATGACAACACGGGAGAGGGATGTGACGGCGACACCACCTCAGCCGGAATCGCCGTCGATGCCGCGCGCGCACCGCCCTGGGCAGGTGTCCGCCGCGGTCCGTGACGCCCTCACCCTCATGAGCCTGCCCCTGGTCGCCGCCCTCGCGCTGCCGGCCGCGTTCGCCGGTGGCGGCACCCGGCGGTGGTTCGGCGGGCGTGCCGAGAGTCAGCGTGCCGAGGCGCAGGCCGCCAAGGACGCCGCCGCGGCCGCCTTCTACGAGCTCGACACCGCCCAGCGTGATCTGCGGATCTCGATCGAGACGATCGCAGCCGTCGACGACTCCCCCGCCGCCCGCCGCGCCGCCGCCGACTTCGAGGCCCTCGGCCACCGCATCGACGAGGCCAGCCACCGCTACATCGAAGCCGTCGACGCCCACGACCTCGACCGCGACGATCTGGAGGCCTCGGCCGCCGGCCGTGCCCGCACCGAACTGACCCGGGCCAAGGACGAACTCGGCCGGGTCAAGCAGGACCTGGACCGGTTCGCGGACGGGCTCGGTCCGCTGCTCGGCAAGGCCGAGACCCAGCTCGCCCGGCTGGCGCCCGCCGTCGAACGCGCCCGGCAGTCGCTGCTCGCCGCCTCCAACGCCCTTGACACGGTACGGGGATCAGGGCTGCGGGCGGACGATCTCGCCGCCCGCCTCGCCGCCCTCGCCCCGGAGCTGACCAAGCTGAACCAGGGCGCCGGACAGCATGGCGTACCCCAGACGCTCGAGCGGGCCGAGCGCGTCGCCCGGGAGGCCGAGGCGATCCGCGCGGAGGCCGAACGGCTGCCGGAGCGGGCCGCCGAGATCGACCACCGGCTGGTCTCCCTGCGCACCCGCGCGCAGGCCCTCACCACCCGGGCCGGTCAGGTGGAGCCGGTGCTGAGCGAACTGCGGCGGCGGTTCACCCTCGCCTGCTGGCAGGACCTCCAGCATGTGCCCGGGCAGGCCGCCGAGACCGTACGGCAGGCCGAGCTGAAGCTGACCGAGGCGCAGGCCGCGCGCGACGCCCAGCGCTGGCCGGACGCGACGGCTCTGCTGTCGACGGCACGGGCACTGCTGAACTCCACCGACGAGGCCGTCTCGGCCGCCGGTGACCGGCTGCAGCGGCTGAACGCCGTGCAGAAGGACCCGCAGCAGGAGATCGACCGGACCCGGTTCGCGATCCGGGACGCACAGCGGCTGGCCATGGCCGGCCGCCACACCCCGGACCCGCGTCACGCCCGCCCGCTGGACGACTCCGTCGGCCGGCTGGAACGGGCGATCGCCACGCTGGACGGCCGCCACCCGGACTACTGGCACTTCCTGACCGAGACGGAGGCGGTGCGGCAGACGGTGGCCGGGGTGGTCGCGCAGATCCGGGAGGAACGCGGGGGCGCCGCCGGTCACTGAGCGTGGCCCGGTCGCTGACCTGCTGTGGAGCCCGGATGCGGCTCGGACGTGTTGCCCGGCGGGGCAGAGCGGGCAGATATTGAAGGGCAAGGGAAGTATGGCCTCCGCTCACGCCCAAGGGAGGCGGACATGGCCACACACGCAGCGCACGGGGGAACACGGCGGCGGATCCGGTTCGACGATCACCTTCCCGTCGACCACCGCCTGAACCAGGTCTACCGCGTCGGCGCGGGTCTGATGGGTCTGGTGCTGATCGCCTTCGGCATCCTCGGCCTGATCGACAAGGTCGGCTTCTTCGACACCCGCGGGGACCAGGTCGCGGGCCTGAACACCAACGGCGCGCTGAGCGTCCTGTCGATCTGCGTGGGGCTGCTGCTCTTCGTCGGCATGGTGATCGGCGGGAACTTCGCCTCGACGCTCAACATGATCGTCGGCATCGCCTTCATCCTCAGCGGCTTTCTGAACCTGGGGCTGCTGGACACGGAGTACAACTTCCTCGCCTTCCGCATCCAGAACGTGCTGTTCAGCTTCGTGTTCGGTGTGGTGCTGATGTTCTTCGGGATGTACGGGAGGGTCGGCTCGGCGCTGCCGCACGACAACCCGTACTGGCGGGCCCGCCATCCCGACCTGGTCGAGCCGGAGCCGCGGGAGCAATCGCGGGCGGCGGCCGTGGCGCGCGACGAATCCCGGCGGCCGCCGGAGAGCGCCCGTTAACCTGTGCGTATGCCTCGCTACGAGTACCGCTGCCGGACCTGCGGCGACACCTTCGAACTGAGCCGCCCCATGGCCGAGTCCTCCGCCCCGGCCACCTGCCCGACGGGCCACGACGACACGGTGAAGCTGCTGTCGACCGTGGCGGTGGGCGGCTCGGCCACCGCCCCTGCGCCGGCTCCGCGAGCCGGCGGCGGGGGCGGGTGCTGTGGCGGAGGCTGCTGCGGCTGACGGCGTTGCCCGGACGCGGGCCGCCACCTCCTACGGCCGTTCCCGGACGCGACCGCCACGCCGCCTACTGCCGTGCCCGGACGCGGCCGTCACCGCCTACGGCCGCTCCCGGGACGCTCGCAGGAACTCGCGCAGGATGCGCTCCCCGGCCAGTACCCCGCGCTCGGGCAGAGAGGTGATGTCGGGGGCGCTCCACCCGCTGTCGGCCAGCTCGCCGTGCCCCGGACGCCAGCCCTTGTCCACCGCGAGCAGCAGGTCGGCGTCGAGAAGGGAGTCACCCGCGGCGAGCGTGAGGTCGGCGCCGGTGCGGAGGGCTATCTCCCGCATGGCCGCGCTCTTGGTGAGCGGCTTCGGCACGGCGTAGATCTTGCGGCCCTGCAGAGAGACCGTCCAGCCGCGGTTCTCCGCCCACACCGCGAGTTCCTTCACCCACTCCTCGGGGAGCAGCTCGCGCTCGACGACGAGGTAGGCGAAGAGGTCGTCGGCGACCCGGTGCTTGCGCACCCAGACCGGGTCCGCGGCCCTCAGCAGATGTTCCTGCACCTCGGCCAGCGACGCGCACTCGTCGGCCAGGCGGGCCGTCACGCGCGCGTACCAGTCGGGGTCCGACACCCCGTCCACCAGCAGGTGCCCGCCGTTCGCGCAGATCGCGTACTTCGGCGTGGGGCCCGGCAGGTTGATGCGGTGGTACTGCTTGCGGGTGCGGGTCGTGGTCGGCACGAAGACCGCGGAGTCGGCGAGGTCCGCGAGCAGTGCCGCCGACGTCTCGGTCATGTACGAGAGCGGCTTGCTCTCATGCACCTCGACGCACAGCAGCCGTGGCGCCCGCGCGTCCGGCATCGTCAGCGACAGGGCCGCTGCGGAGTAGATGAGCGTACGGTCGAGGTCGCTCGCCACCAGCACCGGCATCAGACAGCCACCGCCCTTCCGTCGGCGCCCGTCGCGCCGCGCGTGTACTTGGGATGGATCAGCCCCACGCAGGTGTAGGGGAGCTCGGCGACCTCCTCGACCGGTACCCCGCGCTGCTCGGCGAGCAGCCGGACGTGGTCCAGGTCGGGGCCGGCGCCGGCGCGGGCCAGGATCTTCCACGGCACGCGGCGCAGCAGGACCCGCGTGGTCTCGCCCACGCCGGGCTTGACGAGGTTGACGTCGTGGATGCCGTACTCCTCGCTGATGCGCTCGACGGCCGCCCAGCCTTCCCAGGTCGGGGTGCGGTCGGCGGCCAGCAGTTCCTTGACGGCGGCGTCGACCGCGTCCACGGCCTCGTCGAAGCAGGCGGAGACGGCGTCGAGGAAGGCCGTGGAGACGTCGGCGCCGGCGAGTTCGCGGTAGAACTTGGCGCCGTGGAAGTCGTTCGGGCCGACCAGGTCGGCTCGCAGCACGGTGCGCGATATCAGGCCGGACACCGTGGAGTTGAGGCAGGCGGACGGGATGAGGTAGTCCTCGCGGGTGCCGTAGGTCCGGACGCAGGAGCCGGGGTCGGCGAGCACGGCGATCTCCGGGTCGAACCCGGTGACGCCTTCCGCTTCCTCGAACTCGCGCAGTGCCGCGGCCAGTTCGCGGGTGATGGCGCCCTTGCCCGTCCAGCCGTCGACGAAGACGACGTCGCGCGGGTCGTGCCGGGCGGCCAGCCAGCGCAGCGCGTTGGCGTCGATGCCGCGGCCACGCACGATGGACACGGCGTAGTGGGGCAGGTCGAGGCCGTGCCGGTGCTGCGCCCAGCGGCGCATCAGGATGCCGACGGGTGTGCCCGCGCGGGCCAGGGAGACCAGGACCGGGCGCGGCGACCGTTCTGCGAGGACGGTCTCGGTGACCACGCCGACGGCGTGGGCGATGCGCGCCGCGGAGGTCTCCAGGGCGGCGTGGAAGAGCTCCTGGTACTGCTCGCTGGGCTGGTACTCCACCGGCAGGGACTCCGCGTAGTGCGCACCGCCGCTCTGGATGGCCTCCTCGCGCTCCTCGGTGGGTGCTTCCAGCGTGACGTCCGACAGGTCCTGCAGCAGCCAGCCGACCTCTTCGGGCGCGTACGAGGAGAAGGCGGGGCCGCGAAGGGGCTCGGGCAGCATGGCGGGCCTTTCGGAGGCATGCGCGGCCTCGGGAACGTACGACGGTACGACCGCGAGCAGAACGTGCGGAGTGTGCGCGGCAAGCTGGGTGAGGAGCCCGTCGGGTGCGTGCAGGGCGGGGGTGTCGGCGGTCGAGTCGACGACGGCGACGACGGCGTCGAAACCGCCGCCCGCGACGTTGTAGGCGTAGCGCTCGCCGGGGCCGTCGGCCGGGTTGTCGTGCGCCGGGAAGACCAGGCGGGTGCGTATGGCGTAACCGGGGTCGTCGACGGCGAGGACGGGAGAGCGGGTCGTGGTGGAGAACCGTATGTCGGCGGGCGGGACGAGGTGTTCCAGCTCGCGGGCGAGGCGCAGCGGCGCGTACATCAGCTCCTCGCTGCCGAGGACCAGCACGCGCCGGGCGCCCGGTGGCAGGGTCTCCGCGAGGCGGGCGCCCATGGCGGGCAGAGCGGCCTCCAGGCGCCTGCGGTGGGCGGCGGTGAAGCCGTGCCGGCCACCGTCGGGCACCCCGGCGGGCCAGCGCAGCTCGACCCGGGTGACGGCGCCCGCGGAGCCACGGGCACCCACCGGCCCCGTCTGTTCGTGTGCGGCGACCAGGGCCCGGCCCTTCTCCAGTACACCGTCCGGCAGGCGTACGGTCCCCTGGGCCGTTGCGACGAGGTCCACGCGGGCGCCTATCTCGTCCGCGAACTCCGCGAGGCGGTCCTGGTCGGTGGGCGAGCGCATGTCGACCAGGGCGACGACGACGTACCGGCCGCGGGGATAGCGCTCGTGCAGGGCGCGCACGGTGTTGAGGACGGTGTTGCCGGTGGAGAACTCGTCGTCGACCAGGACCAGTGGCCCGTCCCCGGCGAGCAGTTCCGGGTCCTCGGGGAGCAGCAGATGGGAGGTGGCGTGCGAGTGGGACTCCTCGAAGCCGCCGGCCTGCGCGACGCCGGGCACGGGGCGCCGGGTGGAGTGCAGGTACGGGGCGTGGCCGAGGCCGTCGGCGACCGCGTGGCCGAGCCCGGTGGCCGTCTCCGCATACCCGACGACGACCGCGGCGCTCGCCCCGGCGTCCCCCAGCAGCTCCCGGACCCTCCGCCCGAGGGCGAACCCGGAGCCGTAGACCACCGACGGGGACTGCGGTACGTGCTTGCCGAGCACGTTCGACACGAGCAGGTGCGCCCGCTTGGGGTTGCGTCGCAGGGCGAGCCCCAGCAGGTCGGCCAGCGTGTCGTCGCCGGCGAGTTCGACCCCGAGCCGCTCGGCGACCCAGGTCCCGGACCAGGTCCCGTTCCCGTCGGCTCGGTTGTCCCCGTTGTTCACTGCCTTGTCCATGCGTTCCTTGTGTTCACCGGTGTTCGGCACCTTGTGTTCGGCGGCTTCAGTGGTTTCGGCGGTTCTCGGCGGTTTCAGTTATTCCCGGCGGTTTCAGCGATTTCGGGGTTTTCAGGCGTTCCGGCGGTGTCCGGCGGCATCAGCCGGGGATTCCCGCGGCCAGCAGTTCCACGAAGCCGATGTCCTCGTTGGCCACGCCGAACACCTCTGCGCGCAGCAGCGTCCGCTCGGCCCAGGCGCGGTGCGGCTTCACCTCGTTCATCTTGTTCGTGTACGCCGACCTCAGCACGCCACCGCCCAGCCGCTCCGGCCGCAGGATGTCCTGGGCGTCGCTGAACTCCTCGTGACTGACCACCGACAGAGCGTGCACCGGCAGCACGTGCGAGGGATGGATGCAGGTCTTGCCGAGCAGACCGTTGGCCTGATCCAGCGTAATCTCCCGCAGCAGCCCGTCCATGGCGTGCTCGATCAGTGCCTCGCGCAGTTCCTCGGCCTGTCCCTCCAGGAAGGGGCTGCGCCGCAGCTGGGGCTTGAACATACGTTCCTGCACGCGGAAGTACTCCCACACCGGCCCGGTCACCGTGAATCCGGTGCCGTCGGCCCGTCCCAGCATGTTCACCACGTCGGCGATCACGGAGGCGACGATCTGGACGTCGTAGGCGGTCATGTCGGGGGGTCTGCGCAGCCCGTACGAGGAGCAGAAGTCCGTCACACCGAGGCGCAGCGCGAGCACGCGGTCGCGGTACTTGTCGACGGCCCGGAAGATGCCCTCCAGGGTCTCGACCCGCGACTCGCGGTACAGCAGCTCGGGCGACTCCAGCACCGGCATGGCGTAAAGCCGCTGCCCGCTCGCCGCCTCTGCGGTGGCCACGGCCTCCAGGAAAGGGATGCCGCGTTCCTCCGTGAACTTCGGCAGTACGAATCCGGACAGCAGCCGGACGGCGGGGCCGAGGCGGCGGACCAGGTCGGGGATCTGCCCGGGTGTGCGGACGCGGATGAACAGCAGGGGCAGATCGGTGTCGTCGACGCGGCGGGCGAGCTCGGTGAACTGGCGGACGAGGTTCTCCTCGCCCGCGCAGACGTCCGCGTCGTCGATCGAGTCCTCCAGGCACAGCACCATCGAGACCACGCCGCGTCCGGTCTGCTTGACGATGTCGTCGGCGAGCCGAGGGCGGGTCGCCGGACTGTACAGCGTGGCGCCCAGGGCCGCGGAGAGCAGCCGGGCCGGGGAGCCGGCGGTGAAGTCGCACGGCTCCTGATGGAAGAGGCGCTGCCGCACCTCAGGGGCGATGTGCCCGAAATGACGCATAAAGCTCCCCCGTGGTGACTGAGCGGCCGATGTGCCGAGTAAAGGTGGCCGGTAATAGTACGTAGAAGGCCATGTCAGGGGTTCCCGCTGGGCATGAATTTCAGGTAACGCAGGGCAAGCAGGGCCATGTCGGCGGCACTGCGGGGCGGCCCCGGAACCCCGACCCCGCGTTGTCGTGACCAGGACGGAGAGGGCAGGATGACCGCATGACGCACGCGATGCTGAAGGGGTCGAACGTCCCGCTCGAAGCCACGACGGTGCGCGCCGTGCTGCGCTGGATGCCCGGGCAGGGGGTCCCGGATGTCGACGCCTCGGCGCTGCTCCTCGGCCCCGACGGTCGTGTGCGCTCCGACGAGGACTTCGTCTTCTACAACCAGCCCCGGCACCCCTCCGGGAAGGTCTGGCGGCTCGGCAAGAAACGGGTCACCGAAGGCCTGACCGACACGATCCAGACAGACCTGTCCGGTGTCGAGTCCGACGTCGGCCGGATTCTGCTGGTCGCTTCGGCGGACGGCGTCGCGTTCGACTGCGTACAGTCACTGCGCATCCTGCTGTACGACGCGGCTGCGCCGGACGGTGAGCCGCTGGCCTACTTCGACGTCAAGCCGGAGACCGGTGAGGAGACCGCACTGATCTGCGGTGAGCTGTACCGGCGGGGCGAGGGGTGGAAGTTCCGGGCACTCGGCGAGGGGTATTCCAACGGGCTCAAGGGGCTGGCGACGGACTTCGGGATCTCGGTGGACGAGTCGGAAGCCGCTCAGGAGCCTGCCCCGGCCGCCGACACCACGTCCGCTCCGGCACCCCGGTCGGCACCCGAGGTGTCGCGTCCCCTGCCCCCGGAGCAGCCGACGACGGCCGCACCGGCGCAGACCGCGCAGCCTGCGTACGGGTATCCGCAGCAGCAGCCCGCGGCAGCGGCGAGTCAGCCGGCGTACGGGTATCCGCAGCCGACCAGCCAGCCTGCGTACGGGTATCCGCAGCCCGCTCCGGCGACCGCGCAGTCCGGATACGGATATCCGCCACCGGTGCCGGTGCCGGCCGCCGCACCGGACCCCGACTTCCGGCTGCCGCCGCAGGGGCCGCAGTTCATCGGGCGCTGAGCGCTCCGCCGGGTGCCGCGATATCGCTCCGCCGGGTGCCGCGGTATGCCGTCGGTCGGCTGCGGCACCGCTGTGGCTTGTCGCGCCCACGCGGCGGTAGCCGCATATCGAAACAGCCCCGCACCCCTTCGGGGGCGCTGCCCAACCGCCCTCAGCGCTGCGACTTCGTCTTGTGCCCCCGCCCCACTGCAGCCCCCATCCGTACAGCCGGTCCAGCTCCGCCTGGAAGCCGTACACGAACTTCACCTCGCGTCGGACCCACACCTCGTTCTTGACGTTCTCGATCATCACCACGGCGCAGGAGCGGGCCTGGGGGTGGCGTTCGTCGAGGCCGATCTCGATGCGGGGGCCGTTGCTGGGGTAGAGGGTCACGATGGCGTGGGTGCGGTCGAACGCGGGGGTCTGGTCGTAGATGTAGACGAAGACCAGGAGGCGTTTGATCGCCTCGCGGTGGTCCAGGTTGACGTAGATCGTCTCGCCCGACGCCGAGCCGAAGCGGTCGTCGCCGCTGAGCTTGACGTAGGGCGGTGCGTTGACGTCACCGAAGTATCCGCCGAGGGGCTGGACCACGCCCCGGGTGCCGTCCTGGAGCTCGTACAGACACCCCAGGTCGAGGTCGACGTTGACCATGCTCTGGCTGTGGCCCACGACCTCCGGCGGCTTGAGCGCCTTGAACGGGTGCCGCAGCAGACTCTCCCGCTGCGGCCCGCCTATGTCGGAGCTGCGCATCCGCCACGCCAGGTTGATCCGCAGATGCCCGTTCGCCGCCCCCTGCTTGGTGAGGGACACCTGGCTGTGCCGTTTGGTCAGTTCGATCGCGTTGGTGGCCGCGTTGCCCGAGTCGAACTCGGCCGCGCGTCCGCGCCAGAGCCCGTCCAACAAGCCCATTTCCGCCCCCACATTCGCTTGCCCCACACCTGCGCCTGACAGACCGGCGGGGCGGCCGTCGAGGACATCCAGCCGTCCTCAATGACCGCCCCGCACAGAGCGTTCCTCACCCGGAGGGGTGTCACACCCCGGACGAGACCTCAGTCTTCTCGTCCGAGCCCGCTTTTCCCTCGGCCGCCGCCAGCGCGCGGTTGCGGCGCACCGAGGACCAGAAGGACCAGGCGATCAGGGCGACGCCGATCGAGCCGGTGATGACCTCGTGGATCTCGTACTGGATGGTGACGAGGAGGAGCACGGCGAGAGCACCGATCGCGTAGTGCGCGCCGTGCTCCAGGTAGACGTACTCGTCGAGGGTGCCCTGGCGGACCAGGTAGACGGTCAGCGACCGGACGTACATGGCGCCGATACCGAGGCCGAGGGCCATCAGCACGATGTCGTTGGTGATGGCGAACGCGCCGATCACACCGTCGAAGGAGAAGGACGCGTCCAGGACCTCGAGGTAGAGGAACATGAAGAACGCGGCCTTGCCGGCCAGCAGGACGGCGGACTTGGGCTTGCCGGTGCGCTTGGCCTCTTCCTCCGCCTCGTGCTCGCGCTCCTCCTCTTCCTCGAGCTTGTCCTCGAAGAAGCCGGAGAGACCACCGACGATCATGTACGTGATGAGGCCGGCGACGCCGGAGAGGAGCACCGTCGCCGACTTGTCCGCGGGCCCGGCGTGCAGATGGGCGTGGGTCGCGAAGGTCATCGAGGTGACCAGCAGGACGATCAGCGCGATGCAGACCGACAGCATGTCGACCTTGCCGAGCTTGGCCAGCGGCCGCTCCAGCCAGGTCAGCCACTTGATCTCCCGGTCCTCGAAGATGAAGTCCAGGAAGATCATCAGCAGGAACATGCCACCGAAGGCCGCGATCGCCGGGTGGGCGTCGGTGACGAGCTCCTGGTAACGCTCCTTGTCGGTCAGCGCGAGGTCGACGGCCTCGATCGGCCCCAGCTGTGCACTGACGGCGACGATGACGACGGGGAAGATCAGCCGCATACCGAAGACGGCGATCAGGATGCCGATGGTGAGGAAGATGCGCTGCCAGAAGGCGTTCATCTTCTTCAGGATTCCGGCGTTGACCACTGCGTTGTCGAAGGACAGCGAGATCTCGAGGATGGAGAGGATCGCCACGATGCCGAAGGCGGTCCACCCCCCGTAGAAGACCGCCGCGACGAGGCCGAGCGCGGTGACCGCGAACGACCAACCGAAGGTTTTCAGAACCACTGGCTACCCAATCCTCTGTGTACGGGGCTGCCCCGCGACACGCTCGGCTTTACGAAACTTTGAAGCCGAAGTCTAGTCGGCCGCCCCCAGCGCCCCGCGCGGCCCCGACTTTTGCTCATATCGCGTCAAGAGACGTTGACGCCGAAGTCCAGGGCGATGCCCCGCAGCCCCGACGCGTATCCCTGTCCTACCGCACGGAACTTCCATTCTCCCTGGTACCGGTAGACCTCGCCAAAGATCATGGCGGTCTCCGTGGAGGCGTCCTCACTGAGGTCGTAGCGGGCGAGCTCCTGGCCGTCGGCCTGGTTGACCACCCGGATGAAGGCGTTGCTGACCTGGCCGAAGGTCTGGCCGCGCTCGTCGGCCAGGTGGATCGAGACCGGGAAGACGATCTTGTCGCACTGGGCGGGCACCTTGGAGAGGTCGATGAGGACCGACTCGTCGTCGCCGTCGCCCTCACCGGTGAGGTTGTCGCCGGTGTGCTCCACCGAGCCGTCCGGGCTCTTGAGCTGGTTGTAGAAGATGAACCACTCGTCGCCCAGCACCCGTCCGCTGCTGCACACCAGGGCGCTGGCATCGAGGTCGAACGGGGCTCCGGTGGTGGAACGCGCGTCCCAGCCGAGCCCGACCATCACCTGTGTGAGGTTCGGCGCGGCCTTGGACAGGGAGACGTTGCCCCCCTTGGCGAGCGTGACGCCCATGATGCTGGTCCTCCCCTGGGTGCTGCTGCCTGATGTGGTTGTCCTGCGCGTCCGGCGCCGCACGCAAACGCGCGGCGCCGGACAGGACCTTGCGGCGGGGGCGTGGCTCAGACGTTCACGCCGAAGTCCTGCGCGATGCCGCGCAGGCCGGAGGCGTAACCCTGGCCGATGGCGCGGAACTTCCACTCCGCGCCGTGGCGGTACAGCTCGCCGAAGACCATGGCGGTCTCGGTCGAGGCGTCCTCACTGAGGTCGTACCGCGCGATCTCCGCACCGCCGGCCTGGTTCACGACGCGGATGAACGCGTTGCGGACCTGGCCGAAGGACTGCTGGCGGTTCTCGGCGTCGTAGATCGAGACCGGGAAGGTGATCTTCTCGATCTCGGCCGGGACGGCGGCGAGGTTGACCTTGATCTGCTCGTCGTCGCCCTCGCCCTCACCGGTGAGGTTGTCGCCGGTGTGCTCCACCGAGCCGTCCGGGCTCTTCAGGTTGTTGAAGAAGATGAAGTGCTGGTCACTGCTGACCTTGCCCGAGTTGTTCAGCAGCAGCGCGCTCGCGTCGAGGTCGAAGTCCGTGCCGGTCGTGGTGCGCACGTCCCACCCCAGACCGACGATGACCGCGGTCAGGCCCGGGGCCTCCTTGGTCAGCGATACGTTGCCGCCCTTGCTGAGGCTGACTCCCACGAGTCCCTCCATTGGTGTCCGGGGGCGGGAAGCCCCGTCGTGCGTTGCTATCGGATCAAACGAGTCGATCCTAGTGACGGGTTCCCGGCCCTCGTAGAGCCTTGAACCGAAGAATCACAGGGTGTCGAGCGCCTTGACGTACTCGTTCAGGTCGCGGGCGTCCGGGAGCCCGTTGCGGACGGTCCAGCGGACGACGCCGTCCTTGTCGATGACGAAGGTGCCGCGCACCGCGCAGCCCTTGTCCTCGTCGAACACGCCGTACGCGCGCGAGGTGGCGCCGTGCGGCCAGAAGTCCGACAGCAGGGGGTACTCCAGGCCCTCCTGCTCGGCGAAGACGCGCAGGGTGTGGATGGAGTCGTTGGAGACGGCGAGCACCTGGGTGTCGCGGTCCTCGAACCTGGGGAGGTTGTCCCGGACCTCGCACAGCTCGCCGGTGCACACGCCGGTGAAGGCGAAGGGGTAGAAGAGCAGGACCACGTTCTTCTCACCGCGGAAGTCCGAGAGCCTCACGTCCCGGCCGTGGTTGTCCTTCAGCTCGAAGTCGGGCGCCTTGTCGCCGACCTGGATCGCCATCGTGCATCCCTTCGGTGGGGCTGTTCGGGTGGACCCACCCTACGCAGAGATCACCGAAGAAGCGCCGGACGGGCTGACCGACCAGCCCGTCCGGCGTTCGAGGACGAGGCCGTTCAGCCCGTCCTGACGTTCAACGAACGGTCACCGCTTGGACTTCGCGGCCTTGGGCGTCGCCAGGCGGCTGCCGCTCCAGTCCTTGCCGACGCTGACGCTCTTGGACGCCGTCAGTCCCGCCGTGGTCGCGGCTTCCGAGATGTCGCTCGGCTCCACGTATCCCGTACGGCCGGTCTTCGGCGTGAGGAGCAGGATCGCGCCGCCTTCCTCGATGTACGTGGTGGCATCCACCAGCGCATCCGTCAGGTCGCCGTCGTCGTCACGGAACCACAGCACGACGGCGTCGGCCACGTCCTCGTAGTCCTCGTCCACCAGATCGCCCTCGATGGCTTCCTCGATGGCCTCGCGGAGCTCCTGGTCGACGTCGTCGTCGTAGCCGATCTCCTGGACCACCTGCCCGGGCTGGAACCCCAGCCTGGCGGCAGGGTTCGTCCGCTCCTCCGCGTGGTCCGCGGTCGCGCTCACGGGTTGCCTCCTGATCATGTCTTGATGAATATCTCAGCCACGCGCGTGCGCGAAGCATTGGCCGTAGTCCACACGGGCGGG
Source organism: Streptomyces sp. F001 (assembly GCF_004187715.1). Lineage (GTDB taxonomy): Bacteria > Actinomycetota > Actinomycetes > Streptomycetales > Streptomycetaceae > Streptomyces > Streptomyces flavusporus. The sequence goes on from NZ_QZWF01000008.1 coordinate 184,586, forward strand.
GCGGATCGCGCAAGTACCCGGCGGTTCGGGCCGCCTAAACGGTGACGATCCCGGCCGTGTCGCCGCAACTCCAGGCATGGCGCTGCGATCAAGGGTGACACACACCACACCTATCTGCCCCCTTTGTGCGTTTAGGAACCGCCTGTGGGTACGAAATTCGCATGGCTTTGCGCCGAGAGCAGACGAACGTCTCGATTACCTCTCAGTAGAGATGACGTTTGCGGTCCCGAGGTACACGATGGGGATCGGTGCAGGTACACAGACGAAAACCGGCCTCAGACAGCCCCTCTGACAGGTAAGGAACAGCGTGGCTTCCGGATCCGATCGCAATCCGATCATCATTGGCGGCCTTCCGAGTCAGGTTCCTGACTTCGACCCCGAGGAGACCCAGGAGTGGCTCGACTCCCTCGACGCCGCCATCGACGAGCGCGGCCGTGAGCGGGCCCGCTATCTGATGCTGCGGCTGATCGAGCGGGCCCGCGAGAAGCGCGTGGCCGTGCCCGAGATGCGCAGCACGGACTACGTCAACACCATCGCCACCAAGGACGAGCCGTTCTTCCCGGGCAACGAGGAGATCGAGCGCAAGATCCTCAACGCGACCCGCTGGAACGCGGCTGTCATGGTCTCCCGGGCCCAGCGGCCCGGCATCGGAGTCGGCGGCCACATCGCGACGTTCGCGTCCTCCGCCTCCCTCTACGACGTCGGCTTCAACCACTTCTTCCGCGGCAAGGACGAGGGCGACGGCGGCGACCAGGTCTTCTTCCAGGGGCATGCCTCCCCGGGCATCTACGCGCGCGCGTACCTGCTCGACCGCCTCAGCGAGCGGCACCTGGACGGGTTCCGGCAGGAGAAGTCCAAGGCGCCGTACGGGCTGTCCAGCTATCCGCACCCGCGCTCGATGCCGGGCTTCTGGGAGTTTCCGACGGTCTCCATGGGCCTCGGCCCGATCGGCGCGATCTACCAGGCGCGGATGAACCACTACATGCACGCGCGCGGGATCGCGGACACCTCCAACTCGCACGTGTGGGCCTTCCTCGGCGACGGCGAGATGGACGAGCCGGAGTCGCTCGGCCAGCTGTCCATCGCCGCCCGTGAGGGCCTGGACAACCTCACCTTCGTCGTCAACTGCAACCTGCAGCGCCTCGACGGCCCGGTGCGCGGCAACGGCAAGATCATCCAGGAGCTGGAGTCGGTCTTCCGCGGCGCCGGCTGGAACGTGATCAAGCTGATCTGGGACCGCACCTGGGACCCGCTGCTCGCGCAGGACCGCGACGGTGTGCTGGTCAACAAGATGAACACCACGCCGGACGGCCAGTTCCAGACGTACGCGACCGAGACCGGCGCCTACATCCGCGACCGCTTCTTCGGCGACGACCACCGGCTGCGCGCGATGGTCGAGGGCATGACCGACCACCAGATCCTGATGCTGGGCCGCGGCGGCCACGACCACCGCAAGATCTACGCGGCGTTCTCGGCGGCCAAGGCGCACAAGGGGCAGCCGACGGTCATCCTGGCCAAGACGATCAAGGGCTGGACGCTGGGCCCGAACTTCGAGGGCCGCAACGCCACGCACCAGATGAAGAAGCTGACGGTCGACGACCTCAAGCGCTTCCGGGACCGCCTCCACCTGCCGATCGCCGACAAGGACCTGGAGTCCGGCCTGCCGCCGTACTACCACCCGGGCCGGGACTCGGAGGAGATCCAGTACATGCACGACCGCCGCAAGGGGCTCGGCGGATATGTCCCGACGCGGGTCGTGCGGTCGAAGCCGCTGGCGCTGCCGGACGACAAGACGTACGCGACCGTGAAGAAGGGCTCGGGTCACCAGTCCATCGCGACGACCATGGCCTTTGTCCGGCTCCTCAAGGACCTCATGCGGGACAAGGAGATCGGCAAGCGGTTCGTGCTGATCGCGCCGGACGAGTACCGCACCTTCGGTATGGACTCCTTCTTCCCGAGCGCGAAGATCTACAACCCGCTGGGGCAGCAGTACGAGGCCGTGGACCGGGACCTGCTCCTCGCGTACAAGGAGTCGCCGACCGGGCAGATGCTGCACGACGGCATCTCCGAGGCCGGCTGCACGGCGTCGCTGATCGCGGCGGGTTCGGCGTACGCCACGCACGGCGAGCCGCTCATCCCGGTGTACGTCTTCTACTCGATGTTCGGTTTCCAGCGCACCGGCGACCAGTTCTGGCAGATGGCCGACCAGCTGGCGCGCGGTTTCGTCCTGGGCGCGACCGCTGGGCGTACGACGCTGACCGGTGAGGGTCTTCAGCACGCGGACGGCCACTCGCAGCTGCTCGCCTCGACGAACCCGGGCTGTGTGGCGTACGACCCGGCGTACTCGTACGAGATCGCGCACATCGTCAAGGACGGTCTGCGCCGGATGTACGGCGGCGACGAGGAGCACCCGCACGGCGAGGACGTCTTCTACTACCTCACCGTTTACAACGAGCCGATCCAGCACCCGGCCGAACCGGAGAACGTCGACGTCGAGGGCATCCTCAAGGGCGTCCACCGGCTCAGCGAGGGCACGTCGGGCTCGATCCCGGCCCAGATCATGGCCTCGGGTGTCGCGGTGCCATGGGCGGTCGAGGCGCAGCAGATCCTCGCCGAGGAGTGGAACGTGAAGGCCGGCGTCTGGTCGGCGACCTCCTGGAACGAGCTGCGGCGCGAGGCCGTGGCCTGCGAGGAGCACAACCTGCTGCACCCCGAGGAGGAGCAGCGGGTGCCGTACGTGACGCGGAAGCTGAACGGTGCGGAGGGGCCGTTCGTGGCCGTGTCCGACTGGATGCGGTCGGTTCCGGACCAGATCGCACGGTGGGTGCCGGGGACGTACCAGTCGCTGGGTGCGGACGGCTTCGGCTTCGCCGACACACGCGGTGCGGCGCGGCGGTTCTTCCACATCGACGCGCAGTCGATCGTGGTGGCGGTGCTGGCCGAGCTGGCGAAGGAGGGGAAGGTCGACCGGTCGGTGCTGAAGCAGGCGATCGACCGGTACCAGCTCCTCGACGTCGCTGCGGCCGATCCGGGGGTCGCGGGCGGCGACGCGTAGGGCTTTATGGGCCTGCTTCGAGGGCGGTGGGGCTGTGGTTCCGGCTCCGCCGCCCTCGTGCGTCCGTCGGCCGGGCGGGTTCTTTACGATGCGGACATGAAGGAGCAATCGGCGCAGGAGCGGTGGGAGCGGCGTACCCAGACCCCGTTGCTGGCGCTGGCCGTCGTGTTTGCCGTCGCTTATGCCGTGCCGATCGTGGACGGCTCGCCGAGCCGTTCGACAGAGGTCGCCTGTCTGGTGATCGAGTGGGTGGTGTGGGGCGCGTTCGCGGCGGACTACGTGGTGCGGGTGGTGCTGGCGCGCGATCGCCGGGCGTTCGTACGGCGGCACTGGCTGGACCTGTGTGCGGTGATCCTGCCGTTGCTCCGGCCGTTGCGGCTGCTGCGGCTGGTGTCCACGTTGCTGCTGGTGGGGCGGCGGGCGCGGATGGCCACGCAGATCCGGCTGACGACGTATGTGGCCGGGACGGTGATCGGGCTGCTGATGTTCGGGTCGCTGGCCGTGCTGTCGGTGGAGCGGGACGCTCCCGGCGGGAACATCCGGACGCTGGGTGACGCGGTGTGGTGGTCGTTCACGACGATGACGACCGTGGGGTACGGGGATCATGCGCCGACCACCGGGGCGGGGCGGTTGCTCGCGGTGGGGCTGATGCTGTCCGGGATCGCGCTGCTGGGTGTGGTGACGGCGAACATCGCCGCGTGGTTCATCTCCCGGTTCGAGAGGGACGACGTGGAGGAGCGGCGGCAGACGGAGGCGATCGCGGCGCTGACGGAGGAGGTCCGGGCGTTGCGGGCGGAGGTTGCGATGTTGTCCGGGTCGGCGGTTCCGCAACCGGTCGGGGAGGACCAGCGGCGTTGACCGGCTGACCGGCGTTTACGGGGCCTCCGGCGGCGACGCCGGAGGCCCCTCCTCACTCCCCCCGGCTCAGAACATGCCGGTGCCCGGGGTGGTCGCTCCGGCCAGCCAGATGATCGCCAGGAGCGTGTCGATGGTGCCCAGGACGACGGCAATCAGGGCCGGGACCGAGCGGGAGCCGGTCCATGTGCGGCCCATGGACAGCCAGCCGCAGACGATCGCCACCGGGCCGAGGAAGATTCCCAGCACGAAGAAACCGGCGATCGCACAGATGGCACCGATGATTCCGAGCGTCGCGCGATCCGGCCCTCCCCCAGCCTCGAATCCGCTCGGCCGGGGGGACCCCCATCGTGACCACGTCCGGCCACGTGAGCGGGGGTACCTGCGCGTTCCCTGTCCGAAGCCCGCCATCATCAACTCCCTGGATCATCCGGGCTGTTCGGGTTCGGTAGGGCGAGTACCCGCCGTGCGCGCCTCAATCAGGTCTGCCGGCGCGCCGCCCCCCTCCGGCAGCGCGCCGCAGCCCCAGGCCGCCCTCCTCGTCGTACGAACTTGCCACGGGAACATGCCGTGCGAAGGGCTTGAACCAATGTGGACTGCGGCGTGTGCCAGGTGGGCGGAATCTTTAGGGTTGTCACTCTGATAGGGGAAACAGGGGCCAGAGAGACCCCTGTTGATCCCGCGTCAGATGTGGGCGGCTCCCGCGCCCGCCTCCGCGTTCTCGCCGCGCTTGGTCAGGAAGGCGACCAGGACCGCCACCGCGGCAACTCCGGCGGCGACCAGGGACGCCAGGCTCATGCCGGAGATGAAGGTGTCGTGTGCGACGCCCGTGATCTTCGCGGCAATGGCGTCCGGCGTGCCCGGCGGGACCGGCGCGGCGCCCTGCTGGACGGCCTCGGCGGCCTGCGCCTCCTGGGCCGGGGTGAGTTCCGGAAGGCCGGCGTCCGCCCAGTTGCCGGGGAGGTCGCTGTCGACCTTGGAGGCCATGACGGCGCCCAGGACGGCCGTACCGAGACTGCCGCCGATCTGCATCGCCGCCTGCTGGAGACCGCCGGCCACACCGGAGAGCTCCATCGGGGCGTTGCCGACGATGACCTCGGTGGCGCCGACCATGACCGGCGCGAGGCCCAGGCCGAGCAGGGCGAACCAGAGCGACATGATGCCGCTGCCGGTGTCCGTCTCCAGGGTGGACATGCCGTACATGGCGATCGCGGTGAGCGCCATACCGCCGGCCAGCGGGACGCGCGGGCCGAGCTTGGTGATCATCACGCCCGCGAGCGGAGAGCCGACGATCATCATGCCGGTGAGCGGCAGCAGGTGCAGACCGGCGTCGATGGGACTCATGCCGTGCACGTTCTGCAAGTAGAACGTCACGAAGAACAGGCCGCCCATGAACGCGATGGCCATCAGGACCATCAGGACGACACCGGCGGACAGCGCGACCGAGCGGAACAGGCCCAGCGGGATCAGCGGCTCCCGCACTTTCTTCTCCCAGAGGGCGAAGAAGGCGAAGCCCAGCGCGGACACGCCGATGAAGGTCCACGTCTGTCCGTCGCCCCAGCCCCACTCGGGGGCCTTGATGAGCGCCCAGACCAGGCAGAACATCGCGCCGGACAGCAGGCCGATGCCGAGCAGGTCGAAGGAGCGCGGGGCGTTCTCCGCGCGGTGGTCGTTCAGGATGAGCAGGCCCAGAACGAGGGCGAGGACGCCGACCGGCACGTTGATGTAGAAGACCGACTGCCAGCTGACGTGCTCGACCAGGACACCGCCGAGGATCGGGCCGCCGGCCGTGGAGGCACCGATGACCATGCCCCAGATGCCGATGGCCATGTTGAGCTTCTCGGCCGGGAAGGTGGCGCGCAGCAGACCGAGCGCGGCCGGCATCAGCAGGGCGCCGAACAGGCCCTGGAACACGCGGAAGGTGATGACCGTGGCGATGGAGTCGGACAGGCCGATGGCACCCGAGGCGGCGGCGAAGCCGACCACGCCGATGAGGAAGGTCTGCCGGTGGCCGAAGCGGTCACCGAGCTTGCCCGCGGTGATCAGGGAGACCGCGAGGGCGAGGAAGTAGGCGTTGGTGATCCACTGGACCTCGGCCCAGCTGGCCTTGAGATCGGTGGCGATGGCCGGGTTGGCGATGGCCACGATGGTGCCGTCGAGGGCCACCATCATCACGCCCACGGCGACGGTTATCAGGGTGAGCCAGGGATGACCGCGCAGGCCCTTGGCCGGCGCCGGGTCCGACGGGGCTGATGGTGCCTTGTCCCCCGGCCCCGTCTTGTCGATGGTGGTCTGACTAGTCATGTGTTCGAGGTTAGTGTCACCCTCTGACAGTTGACAAACCAGTTCACAAGTCGGTAACTGTCACGTCACTCCCATATAGCCTGAACTGGGAAAACAGTTCGAGGAAAGGCCTGGTGGACACGGTGAACAGTGCGGGCACGGCATCGGCACCCCGGCCGGGACTGCGCGAGCTGAAGAAGCGGCGGACCCGGGACGCACTGCTGCGCACCGCGGTCGAGATGTTCACCACGCGCGGGTACGACCACACGACCGTCGACGACATCGCCGCGGCCGTCGACGTCTCGCCCCGCACCTTCTTCCGCTACTTCTCCGGCAAGGAGGACGCCGCTCTCGCCCTGGAGACGATGACGGTGGCGCACTTCCTCGACGCAGTGCGCGCCCGCCCCGCGCACGAACCGCCGATGGAGGCGATGCGCCGGGCCGTCATGGAGGGGTGGGACACGCTCAGCGCGGTCGTCGAGTCCGTCGCTCCGATCGAGCAGTATCTGCGGATGTACCAGGTGATCGAGTCGACGCCCGTCCTGCTCGCCGCGCATCTGCGCCGCTCCGCGGAGACGGAGGAGCAGATGGCGCTGCTGATCGCGGAGCGCGAGGGCCTCGACGTGGACGCCGATCCACGACCGCGGGTGGCGGTGGCCGTTTTCAGCGGGGTGATGCGGGTGACGGAACGTCAGTGGAGCGCGGGCCCGGACTTCAGCCTGGCGGCGATGCGCGAACTGACGGCCACCCACCTGGATCAGGTGGGACCGGCACTGGCCGGCAACTGGCGTGCGCCTCAAGGAGCGTGACTTTACCCAAACGTGATCCGCGTCACTCGGTTCACGCGAGACCCTCTCGTTCTCCTAGTGTGTCCTCCCAGTGACTTCCTTCGACACCTCTCCCTCCCTCAGCGTCTGGCGCGCACTGCTCGCCCTGGCCGTGGTGTTCGTGATGCTGGCGACCACCGGCTGGACCGCCCTGCGCAGCGGGCGGGCCCAGTCACCGTTGCAGGCCTCGCTCTCCGCCTGGGAGCACGGCCGTCTCGACGGACACCGGCTGCCGGACCCGGACGCCGCGCCCGCCCGGCTGGCCCGCTTCTTCGCCTCGCTCACCGACCGGCAGCGCGCCCACCTCGCCCACCGCTATCCACTGGCGGTCGGCAACATGAACGGCGCCCCCGTCCGGCTGCGTTACCGCGCCAACCGCATCGCGCTCGATCAGGCCCGCAAGGTCGAACTCAAGCGCATGCACGACAACCGGCTCAGTCCCACCGGGCAGCAGGAGGCGGGCCGGCGTATGCACCGCTTCGCGTCGCTCATGAGGGCCGACCGGCACATCCTCGCCTTCGACCCGGCCGGCTCGGGCCGGATCGCCGAGGTCTTCGGCAATCTGACGAAAGCCCAGCGGGTCTCCGTCGTCGTCCCCGGCGTCGACACCGACCTGCTCACCTTCCAGCGCACCCGCCGCAGATACTCGGCGCCGGTCGGCATGGCGAAGTCCCTGTACGCGGCCGAGCGCGTGGCGAGCCCCTCGACCCGCACGGCCGTGATCGCCTGGGCCGACTACACCGCGCCCAGCGGCATCGGCATGGACGCGGCCACCGCGATGCGCGCCGAGGACGGCGCGGTCCGGCTGAACGAGATGGTGCGCGCGTTGCCCGGCCGGGCGCCCGTTTCGCTGTTCTGCCACAGCTACGGCTCCGTGGTGTGCGGGGTCGCCGCGCACACACTGCCGCGCCGGGTCGCCGACATAGCGGTGGCCGGCAGTCCTGGCATGCGAGCGGCGACGGCCTCGCACCTGCGCACCTCGGCGCACGTGTGGGCGATGCGGGACGCCGACGACTGGATCCAGGACGTGCCGTACATGGAGTTCGGCGGTCTCGGACACGGCGCCGACCCGATGTCCACCGCGTTCGGGGCGCGGGTGCTGTCGGCGCGCGGCGCCGCGGGACACGCCGGCTACTTCGAACCGGGCACACAGAGCCTCGCCAACTTCGCCGAGATCGGGGTTGGCGCGTACCGCGCGGTGGACTGCGCCGACGATGCCGGCACGTGCCGGGCGGGTTTGTCCGGCACCACCGCGGTCGGACGCGCGTAGAGGCGCAAGAAACTGCGGTCTGCGCAGGGAGGGGACGAAAGAGCGCGTGCCGCATACGATGAGCCGCATGGGTGACGTACTGGCCGGATTTCATGCCGCCTGGGAGTTCGAGTCCGACTCCGTGCTCATCCGTTACGAACGGGGGATTCGAACACCCAAGCTGTTCCAGGCGCTCGGGGAGCGCCGTGTGCCACTGGCGGCTCTGCAGGGGGTGACGCTCTCCCCCGGGCGGCGCGGGACCGTGGTGCTGCGTGCCGAGCCACGGGCGGGCGCCGATCCGCTGATCGACGCGGCCGCAGGCCAGCTCAAGGAAGGCAGCGACCCCTATCGTCTGGTGCTGCCTGCCGAACGGGAGACGCTCGCCGAGTACTACGCCGATGAACTACGGGGCCTGCTGACCGAGTCCGGTCCGGCCGAACGCCATCTCGTGGCGGCGCCGGAGCCACCGTTGCAGTTCAAGGCGTACGACGCGAAGGCGTCCTTCGACGGTACGTCCGTGTCCTTCCGGTGGTTCTGGACGGGAGCGTCGTCGGCGAAGTGGAAGGCCGGCGACCAGAAGTTCACGGTCGCCGACCTCAGCGGGGTCGAGTGGCGCTCCCCCGAGGTCTTCGAGGGCCATCTGCGGCTGCTGCGGCGCGACGCGCACGATCAGCCTGCGCAGGCCGATCAGGATCCGGCAACGGTGGTGTTCGGGCTGGGGTACGGGCCTGTGCATGAGTCACTGCCGTTCGCGGCGGCTGTATTGGCTGCGGTTCGCACCGCGGGTCCGGCGGCGGCGGTGGTGGCCGCTCCGCGGCGGGATCCCGCGGATATTGCGGAGCGGATTCGGCACCTTGGGGAGTTGCATCAGGCTGGGTTGGTGACGGATGAGGAGTTCTCCGTCAAGAAGGCGGAGTTGTTGGCTGAGCTTTAGCGTGTGCCGGGTTCGGTTTGGTGTTTGGTGCGGGTTGTGGGGGTTGCTCGCGCAGTTCCCCGCGCCCCTTAGGTATCTCTACTCGCGTCCGGCGGAAGTGAACGTCATGTCTGCGTAGCGGTTGCCTGCGACCTTCGCGGCGATGGGCTCCAGCAGGACCATGTCCTCCTCGCCCAGCACGATCCGCGTCGCCGCCGTGTTCTCCTCCACCCGGCTCGGCTTGCGGGTGCCCGGGATGGGGATGACCGGGAGGTCGTGGACCGTCGACTGCTGCTGGGCCCAGGCCAGGGCGATCTGGCCGAGCGAGGCGCCGTGGGCGTCGGCCACCTTGCGGATCGGTTCCAGGAGGCTTGCGTTGGCCGTCGCGTTGTCGCCGGTGAAGCGGGGCATCTGGCGGCGGAAGTCGTCGGCCGCCAGGTCCTTCTCGGCGCTGGTGAAGGAGCCCGTGAGGAAACCCCGGCCCAGCGGCGAGTACGGCACGAGGGCCACGCCCAGTTCGCGGGCCGTCGGCACCACGCCCGCCTCGATGTCCCGGCTGAACAGCGACCACTCCGACTGCACGGCGGCGATCGGATGCACGGCCTGCGCGGCCCGCAGTTCGGCGCCGGTGACCTCGCTCAGCCCGAGGTGCTTGACCTTGCCCTCGCGGACCAGCTCCGCCATCACGCCGACGGTCTCCTCGATCGGCACGGTCACATCGCGGCGGTGCATGTAGTAGAGGTCGATCACGTCGACGTCCAGGCGCTCGAGGCTCGCCTCGACGGCCTGGCGGATGTACGGCGGGTCGTTGCGGATGATCCGCCGGGTCGGGTCGTCCGGCGGGATCGCCAGGGCGAACTTGGTCGCGATGACCACGTCGTCCCGGTGCGCCTTGAAGAACGGCGACAGGAACCGCTCGTTCTCTCCCTGGCCGTAAGCGTCCGCCGTGTCGTAGAGCGTGACACCCAGCTCCAGCGCCCGCTCCAGGGTGGCCCGGGACTCCTGCGTGTCGGAGGGGCCGTAGGCGAAGCTCATGCCCATGCAGCCGAGGCCCTGCACACCGACCTCGGGGCCGCCGTCGCCGAGTCGTACCGTCGGGATCCTGCTGTCGTTCATCGGGTCGTCTCCGCTTCGCGGACGCGGCCGGCGTCCGTATAGAAACTGATCTTCCGGTCGAGCACGGCCAGCGTGTCCTGGAGTTCCGCGATCCGGGCCTGTACGTCCCGGCGGGTCTCCTCCAGCAACGCGCACCGCTCGCCGTAGGTACCGTCGCCCTCGCGCACCAGCTCCGCGTACCGCACCATGTCGGCGACCGGCATGCCGGTCAGCCGCAGCTTGCCGACGAGGTCGAGCCAGTCCAGGTCGCGGTTGGTGTAGCGGCGCTGACCGGTGTGGGAACGGTCGATGTGGGACATCAGGCCGATCCGCTCGTACCAGCGCAGGGTGTGGGCCGACAGGCCGGTGAAGGCGACGACCTCACTGATCGTGTACTGGTCCTGGCCGTCGGGCCGCGGATGCCGGCGGGGTGGGGCGGAGCAGATGTCCGTGCGGGTGAGGGCTTCTTCCGTGCGTTCTTCGGTGGCTGCTGCCGTGGTCTGCATCACCGTCATGCGCTCCACGCTATGACCTTGGAGTGCACTCCAGGCAAGCGCAGACGGTAAGAAATCGGCAGGACGCGCCTGAGGCCGGCTGGCTAGCGTTCGGGGCATGAGTCTTGTACGCCGTGCCGTGCCGGAAGATGCCGAGGAAGTCCTGCGACTGCGCCAGGTGATGATCGATTCGGTCTTCGCGACGGACGGGTCCAGAGACTGGCATACGGAGTCCCTGCCGACGCTGCGCGCGCGGCTGGGCGAGCCGGACGGGGACTTCACGGCGTTCGTGGTCGACCATCCGGAGCGGCCGGGGGCACTGGCGGCGCTGGTGGCCGGGACGCTGGAGTACCGGATCGGGAAGGCCGGCAATCCGCACGGCAGGATCGGCTTCGTCTTCAGCGTCGCCACCGACCCGGATGCACGGCGGCGGGGGTACGCGCGCGCGTGCATGGAGGAACTGCTCCATTGGTTCCGGGAAAGCGGCGTCGGCCAGGTCGACCTCACCGCCTCCGCCGAGGCCGAGCCGCTCTACGCATCGCTGGGCTTCACGCGGCAGAAGGACCCCTTGATGCGGCTGAAGCTCTGAGCGGCCTTAGGCTCGATGGCATGTCCTTGAAGAGCTTGGCGTTGATCGACAACTGGCCGGTTTCTGCTGCTGCGGCGGGTGTCGTACGGGCGGATGGCGCGGTGCTGGGGCGGCACGGGGCGGTCGGGGAGCGGTTTGCGCTGGCCTCGGTCACCAAGCCGCTCGCGGCGTACGCCGTGCTCGTCGCGTACGAGGAGGGGGCGATCGAGCTCGACGAACCGGCCGGGCCGCCCGGCTCGACGGTCCGTCATCTGCTCGCGCACACCTCCGGGCTGGCCTTCGACGAGCACCGGGTGACGGCCGCGCCCGGGGAGCGGCGGCTTTACTCCAACGCCGGGTTCGAGCAGCTCGGGGACCATGTCGCCAAGGCGACGGACATTCCGTTCGCCGAGTATGCGCGGCAGGCGGTGCTGGAGCCGTTGGGGATGGCGGCGACCTCGCTGGAGGGTTCCCCCGCGAAGGACGGCGTGTCGACGGTCGGGGATCTGCTGCGGTTTGCGGCCGAGGTGCAGGCGCCGCGGCTGCTGGACCCGCGTACGGTCGCTGAGGCGATGACTGTGCAGTATCCGGGGACGAAGGGGGTCCTGCCGGGGTACGGGCATCAGAACCCCAACGATTGGGGGCTCGGCTTCGAGATCCGTGACGGCAAGTCCCCGCACTGGACGGGGTCTTCGTCCTCGCCGCGCACCTTCGGGCACTTCGGGCAGTCGGGGACGTTTTTGTGGATCGACCCGGAGGCGGGGGTGGCCTGCGTCGCGCTGACGGATCGGGCGTTCGGGGCCTGGCGGTGGAGGCGTGGCGGTGTCACGGATGCGGTGTTGGCGGAGTTGCGGGGTGAGGCCGGCTGCGGGCCGGGGGTGGGGTGCGCAGCCCGGCGCTTACGGGTGCCGCCCGCGCCCACCCGTGCCGCCCTGGGCGGCACGACTGCCCGCGGCATGACGGCGTGGTGCCGCCCGCGGACTGACGGCGTCGGCTACCCCATCTCCCAGATCAGCAGTTCCGCCTCCGTCGTCCCCACCCCCTCCACGTCCTTGGCGTCCGTGATGCGGGCCGCGTCGCCCGGGCCCAACGGCTCGGCGTTCAGGGTTACTTCGCCGTGGACCACGTGGACGTACACGTGCCGGCCGTCGGGGATCGCCGTCCGCTCCCCCGCCGTCAGGCGGCGGACGTGGAGTATTGCGCCCGCCTCCGGGACCGCGTAGGGCGTGGCGTCGGCGATGCCGTGGACGATCTCGTAGGACGGGTCGCCGCCGGGGGTCAGCGGGGCCAGCCACATCTGGACGAAGGTCAGCGGGTGGCCGGCGTCGTTGCGTTCGACGTGGCGGACGCCGGACGCCGAGCTGAGCCGCTGGACGTCCCCGGCGCGCACGACCGTCTCGTGGCCCGCGGAGTCGCGGTGGGTCAGCTCGCCCTCGGCGACCCAGGTGACGATCTCGGTGTGGCTGTGCGGGTGCTCGTCGAAGCCGGCGCCGGGGGCGAGCCGCTCCTCGTTGCAGGCGATCAGCGCGCCGAAGCGGAGGTTGTCGGGGTCGTAGTGGGGGCCGAAGGAGAAGGCGTGCCGGGACACGATGCCGGTCTGCGGGTCGCCGCCGGGATAGCGCTCTTCGGCGCGCCGTACGTCCATCACGGACACCACCGTAGACCTCACCTGAGACCCGGCGGAGCGCACTCGCGTACCGATAAGGCAGTCTTGTCCCCGTGCCCGAACCCGAAGCCCGTCACCCCGACGCCCCTGTACCCGGCGTGCATGCGCACGCCGCGACCCTGAAGCGGCTGGAGATGTCCTCCGGAAGTCTCGCTGCCCAGGCCATCGCGCGGATGGACGAGACGCTGCCGTGGTACCGGGCCATGCCCCCGGAGAACCGTTCCTGGATCGGGCTGGTCGCGCAGGCCGGTATCGCCGCGTTCACCGAGTGGTTCCGGCACCCGGATGCCCCGCAGGCCATCTCCACCGATGTCTTCGGGACCGCGCCACGCGAGCTGACCAGGGCCATCACGCTGCGGCAGACCGTCGAGATGGTGCGCACCACGATCGAGGTGATGGAGAGCGCGATCGACGAGGTCGCCGCTCCCGGCGACGAGCACGTCCTGCGTGAGGCGCTGCTGGTGTACGCGCGTGAGATCGCGTTCGCGACCGCGCAGGTGTACGCGCAGGCCGCCGAGGCGCGCGGTGCCTGGGACGCCCGGCTGGAGTCACTGGTCGTGAACGCGGTGCTGAGCGGCGAGGCCGACGAGGGCGCCGTGTCGCGGGCGGCCGCGCTGGGCTGGAACTCACCCGAGCATGTGTGCGTGGTGCTGGGAACCGCGCCCGACGGTGACTCCGAGCTGACGGTGGAGGCGATCCGGCGGGCGGCGCGGCACGCCAAGCTCCAGGTGCTGACGGGCGTGCTCGGGGACCGGCTGGTCGTGATCGCGGGCGGCAGTGACAATCCGCTCGCTGTCGCGAAGTCGCTCATCGGGCCCTTCGCCGCAGGTCCCGTCGTCGCGGGGCCGATCGTGACCGATCTGCTGGCCGCGACCCGGTCCGCGCAGGCCGCCGCCGCGGGGCTCAAGGCGTGTTTGGCCTGGCAGGATGCGCCACGGCCGGTTCTGGCGGACGACCTGCTTCCGGAACGCGCGATCGCCGGTGACCCGAGCGCGCGCGAGCAGCTGGTGGAGGAGATCTACAGACCGCTGGAGGAAGCCGGTTCGGCGCTCCTGGAGACCCTCAGCGTCTATCTGGAGCAGGCGAGCAGCCTCGAAGGAGCGGCCCGGATGCTGTTCGTGCATCCCAACACCGTGCGCTACCGGCTTCGACGTGTGACTGACGTCACCGGTTGGTCGCCATCCGATGTACGTTCCGCGTTCACGTTGCGCATCGCACTGATCCTGGGGCGTCTGGCGGATGGAGATCTCCAGCCCTAGCCTTTTGTCGGGGGCCCACAAAACCCCTTCGTGTTCTTCGTCCTTGTCCCCACGGGCGGCCATGGCCGTCCCCAAGAGAGAGTGTGAGAGTGCTCGTACTCGTCGCTCCCGGCCAAGGCGCCCAGACGCCCGGCTTCCTGACTCCCTGGCTCGAACTGCCCGGTGCCGCCGACCGCGTCGCCGCCTGGTCGGACACCATCGGACTGGACCTCGCCCACTACGGCACGAAGGCCGACGCGGACGAGATCCGCGACACCGCCGTGGCGCAGCCGCTGCTCGTCGCCGCCGGAATTCTCTCGGCCACGGCACTGGGTGCCTACCCGTTCGCCGCCGATGCGGCGGTCACCCCGGGCGCGGTCGCCGGCCACAGCGTCGGTGAGATCACCGCCGCCGCGTTCGCGGGCGTCCTCGACGACACCGCCGCTCTGACGCTCGTACGCAAGCGGGGCCTGGCCATGGCCGACGCCGCCGCGATCACCGAGACCGGGATGTCGGCGCTGCTCGGCGGCGACCCCGAGGTGTCCGTCGCGCACCTGGAGAAGCTGGGCCTGACCCCGGCGAACGTCAACGGCGCCGGGCAGATCGTGGCCGCGGGCACCCTGGAGCAGCTCGCCGCGCTGAACGAGGACAAGCCCGAGGGTGTCCGCAAGGTGGTCCCGCTGAAGGTGGCCGGCGCGTTCCACACCCACCACATGGCGCCCGCGGTCGACACGCTGGCCGAGGCCGCCAAGGCGCTCACGCCCGCCGACCCGAAGGTCACATACGTCTCGAACAAGGACGGCCGGACGGTCGCCTCCGGCGCCGAGGTCGTCGAGCGGCTGGTCGGCCAGGTCGCCAACCCGGTGCGCTGGGACCGGTGCATGGAGACCTTCCAGGAGCTCGGCGTCACCGCCCTGCTCGAGGTGTGCCCCGGTGGCACGCTGACCGGTCTCGCCAAGCGGGCCCTGCCCGGCGTCAAGACGCTGGCCCTGAAGACCCCCGACGACCTCGACGCGGCCCGCGAGCTCGTCGCAGAGCACGCCTGAGCCCCTGAAGGAGCCCGACCGAATGCCGAAGATCAAGCCCAGCAAGGGCGCCCCGTACGCGCGCATCCTCGGCGTGGGCGGGTACCGGCCCACCCGAGTCGTGCCGAACGAGGTGATCCTCGAGAAGATCGACTCCTCCGACGAGTGGATCCGTTCGCGCTCCGGCATCGAGACGCGGCACTGGGCGAACGCCGAGGAGACCGTCGCCGCGATGTCGGTCGAGGCGTCCGGCAAGGCGATCGCCGACGCCGGTGTCTCCGCCGAGCAGATCGGCGCCGTGATCGTCTCGACCGTCACCCACTTCAAGCAGACCCCGGCCGTGGCCACCGAGATCGCCGACAAGCTCGGCACGGCCAAGGCCGCCGCGTTCGACATCTCGGCCGGCTGCGCGGGCTTCGGCTACGGCCTGACCCTCGCCAAGGGCATGATCGTCGAGGGCTCCGCCGAGTACGTCCTCGTCATCGGCGTGGAGCGGCTGAGCGACCTGACCGACCTGGAGGACCGGGCGACGGCCTTCCTGTTCGGCGACGGTGCGGGCGCGGTCGTCGTGGGCCCGGCCACCGAGCCCGGGATCGGCCCGACCGTCTGGGGCTCGGAGGGCGACAAGTCCGAGACCATCAAGCAGACCGTGCCCTGGACCGACTACCGCGAGGGCGAGGTCGAGCGGTTTCCTGCGATCACGCAGGAGGGCCAGGCGGTGTTCCGCTGGGCCGTGTTCGAGATGGCGAAGGTCGCCAAGGAGGCCCTGGAAGTCGCCGGACTTTCGCCGGACGAACTGGACGTCTTCATCCCGCACCAGGCCAACGAGCGGATCATCGACTCGATGGTGAAGACGCTGAAGCTGCCGGAGAGCGTCACGGTCGCCCGTGACGTGCGCACCACCGGCAACACCTCGGCCGCCTCGATTCCGCTCGCGATGGAGCGGCTCCTGGCGACCGGCGAGGCGAAGAGCGGCGACACCGCGCTCGTCATCGGATTCGGGGCGGGTCTCGCTTACGCCGCCACGGTCGTTACCCTCCCCTAGGCACTCCGTGCCGGATCGTGCTGATCCGGTGCGGGCACCGCAAGCACCTGCCGCTCACGCGGTGGGCGCCACACCCTCTGGAACATCTACGAAGGAGCGCCTGACATGGCCGCCACTCAGGAAGAGATCGTCGCCGGTCTCGCGGAGATCGTGAACGAGATCGCCGGCATCCCGGTTGAGGACGTCCAGCTGGACAAGTCCTTCACCGACGACCTGGACGTCGACTCGCTGTCCATGGTCGAGGTCGTCGTCGCCGCCGAAGAGCGCTTCGACGTCAAGATCCCGGACGACGACGTCAAGAACCTCAAGACCGTGGGCGACGCGACCAACTACATCCTCAAGCACCAGGCCTGAGACACCCCTTAGGCCGGGAGCTGCCGGCCCCGCCACCCGGCGGTGGCGCCGCTGAATCCTCGTATCCGTTGGAGAAAGAATTCCCGTGAGCCCGACCAATCGCACTGTGGTCGTCACCGGTATCGGCGCAACCACACCGCTGGGTGGCGACGCAGCCTCTACTTGGGAGGGCCTGGTCGCCGGACGTTCCGGCGTCAAGGCCCTGGAGCAGGACTGGGCCGCCGACCAGGCGGTCCGTATCGCCGCGCCGGTCGCGGTGGAACCGACCGAGACCATCCCCCGGCCGCAGGCCCGCCGCCTGGACCGCTCGGCGCAGTTCGCGCTGATCGCCGCTCAGGAAGCCTGGGCCGACGCCGGTTTCACCGCAAAGGCCGGTGAGGACACGGCCGTCGACCCGGACCGGCTCGGTGCGGTCATCGCGTCCGGCATCGGCGGTGTCACGACCCTGCTCGACCAGTACGACGTGCTCAAGGAGAAGGGCGTCCGCCGCGTCTCCCCGCACACCGTCCCCATGCTGATGCCGAACAGCCCGTCCGCGAACGTGGGTCTGGCCGTGGGCGCCCGGGCGGGCGTGCACACGCCGGTCTCCGCGTGCGCGTCGGGCGCCGAGGCCATCGGCTACGCCATCGAGATGATCCGCTCCGGCCGCGCCGACATCGTCGTCGCGGGTGGCACGGAGGCGGCGATCCACCCGCTGCCCATCGCCGCCTTCGGCAACATGATGGCGATGTCCAAGAACAACGAGAACCCGCAGGGCGCCTCGCGCCCGTACGACGTGGCCCGTGACGGCTTCGTCCTCGGTGAGGGCGCCGGCGTGGTCGTCCTGGAGTCCGCCGAGCACGCCGCGAAGCGCGGTGCGCGCGTCTACGCGGAGGCGGTCGGGCAGGGCATCTCCGCCGACAGTCACGACATCGTGCAGCCCGAGCCGGAGGGGCGCGGTATCGCGCACGCCCTGCAGAACCTGCTCGACCGGACCGACCTCGACCCGGTCGAGATCATGCACGTCAACGCGCACGCGACGTCGACGCCGGCCGGTGACATCGCCGAGCTGAAGGCGCTGCGGAAGGTGTTCGGTGACGACGCCGACCACATCGCGGTGTCCGCGACGAAGTCGATGACCGGGCATCTGCTGGGTGGTGCGGGCGGGGTCGAGACCGTTGCGACCGTGCTCGCTCTGTACCACCGGGTTGCTCCGCCGACCATCAACGTGGAGAACATCGACCCGGAGGCCGAGGCCAACGCCGACGTGGTCCGCGGTGAGGCACGCAAGCTGCCCGTCGAGGGCCGTATCGCCGCGCTGAACGACTCGTTCGGGTTCGGCGGGCACAACGTGGTACTGGCGTTCCGGACGGTCTGACGGCCTGCCCCACACGTACGAAGGGCCCCCACCGGCCGGTGGGGGCCCTTCGTACGTGTGGGGCAGGGAATCACACCACCTGATGCAGCCAGCGGACCGGCGCTCCCTCGCCTGCATACCGGAACGGCTCCAGCTCGTCGTCCCACGGCTTTCCGAGGAGCCTGGACAGCTCGGCCTCCAGATCCGTCTCCCCTCGCTGACTGCGGAGCAGCGCCGCGCGCAGGCGGTCCTCGGGGATCAGGATGTCGCCGTGGATGCCGGTGACGGCGTGGAAGATGCCGAGGTCGGGGGTGCAGCTGTAGCGCTCGCCCTCGGCGGTCGGGCAGGGCTCGGCGGTGACCTCGAAGCGGAGGAGATGCCAGCCCCGTAGCGCGGAGGCGAGTTTGGAGGCCGTGCCGGCCTCGCCCTGCCAGGAGAACTCCGAGCGCCAGGTGCCGGGCGCGGCGGGCTGCCGGATCCAGTCGAGGTTGACGCGTGTGCCGAGCACCCCGGCGACGGCCCACTCGACATGCGGGCACAGCGCGCGCGGCGCGGAGTGCACGTACAGAACTCCACGTGTCGTCACCGGGACCTCCGGGCAGAGCGGGCATGGTGCGTTCGGGCGGGGAGGTGGCTGTCAGCCACGTTGATGGCGAGGCTACCGTGCGGCGGCGCAAGGAGTGTGACGTACCGTCGGTCCAGGTGCCGGGAAACTCCCGCCATTCACCCGGCAGGACGCTTGTACGGCCGTGCGCCGTTGCCCGCCGCGCGGCCGGGAACTCTTGCGCGTTGTTATGGAGGGAGACCGTCGCGCGGTCTTGAGGACGACCGTCGCACACCGGCGCACGAGGACCGAGGGGATCAGCAGCGTATGCGGAAGACCGGAGAACGCTCGCGGGCCTGGCTTGCCGTGCTCACCGCGGCCCTCCTCTGTGTCACCGGATGCGATGCGGTGGGGGGCGACTCGTCGGGCCCGGCGGGTACCGGTGCGCAGCGGGCGAAGCCGAGTCCGACGCCGGCCTGGGACCGCAGCCCCCGTTCGATCGCCGCGATCGGCGACTCGATCACCCGCGGTTTCGATGCCTGCGAGGTCCTGTCGGACTGTCCGGAGGCCTCCTGGGCGACCGGCAGCAGCCCCGACGTCGACAGTCTCGCCGTACGGCTGCTGGGGGGTGCGCGGGCCGCCACGCACAGCTGGAACTACGCCGTGACGGGGGCGCGGATGGCGGACCTGCCCGGGCAGATGGCGCGGGCGGTGACCCGCGAGCCGGAGTTGGTGACGGTGATGGCCGGGGCGAACGACGCCTGTCGGGCCTCGACGGCGAAGATGACGCCGGTGGCCGACTTCCGCGCCGACTTCGAGGACGCGCTGCACACCCTGCGCGAGGCCCTGCCCAAGGCGCAGGTGTATGTGGCGAGCGTGCCGGACCTGAAGCGTCTGTGGTCCGAGGGGCGTACCAATCCGCTGGGCAAGCAGGTGTGGAAGCTGGGCATCTGCCCGTCGATGCTGGGCGACGCGGACGCGCTGGACGCGGCGGCGAACCAGCGGCGCGAGACGGTGCAGCAGCGGGTGGAGGACTACAACGGCGTGCTGGAGGAGGTGTGCGCGCAGGACGAGCGGTGCCGCTTCGACGGCGGCGCGGTGTACGAGTACCGCTTCGGCACGGCGCAGTTGAGCCACTGGGACTGGTTCCATCCGAGCAAGAACGGGCAGGCGCGGCTGGCGGAGATCGCGTACCGGAAGGTCACCGGTAAGGAGGCGTGACCTAGGGTTTCGCTCATGAGCGAACACTTCGGCACACTTTCCGACGGCACCCCCATCGAGCGCTGGACCCTGGAACGGGCGGGCGTGCGGGTGCGGATCCTGTCGTACGGCGGAATCGTGCAGTCGGTGCAGGTGCCGGACCGGCAGGGGCAGGCCGCGGACGTGGTGCTGGGCTTCGCGGACCTGGACGGGTACGTCGAACATCCGGGGCCCTACTTCGGCGCCCTGGTGGGCCGGTACGCCAACCGGATCGCGGGCGGCCGCTTCCCGCTGGACGGACGGACGTACGAGCTCGCGCGGAACAACGGGCCGAACTCGCTGCACGGCGGCGAGCGCGGCTTCGACAAGCGGGTGTGGGAGGTGACGCCGGTCGAGCACGGCGTACGGCTCAGCCGGGTCAGCCCGCACGGCGAGGAGGGCTTCCCGGGCCGGCTGGAGGTGTCGGCGACGTACCGTCTCGACGCGACGGGCGCGCTGCGGATCTCCTACGAGGCGGTCACGGACGCGCCGACCGTGGTGAACCTGACGAACCACTCGTACTGGAACCTGAGCGGTTCCGGCACCGCGGGCGGCCATGCGCTGCGGATCGCCGCAGGGCGGTACACGCCGGTCGACGCGGACCTGATCCCGGCCGGCATCGCCTCCGTCGAGGGCACCCGCTTCGACTTCCGCACGCAGCGCAAGGCCGGCGCCGGCTACGACCACAACTTCGTGCTCGACAAGGGGGTGACCGGGACGCCGGAGGAGGTGGCCGAGCTGTACGACCCGGCGTCCGGGCGGGTCCTGACCGTGTCGACCACGGAGCCCGGCCTCCAGCTGTACACCGCCGACCACCTGGGCGAGCCCTTCGCCCCCGGCGACGGCATCGCCCTGGAGACGCAGGCCTTCCCGGACTCCCCGAACCGGCCGGAGTTCCCGAGCACGGTGCTGCGGCCGGGCGAGGTGTACCGGTCGGAGACGGTGTACGGCTTCTCGAACCGTTAGGTCCGGCACCACGAGCCCCGGCCCGGGTGTCAGGTCCCGGACCGGGGCTGCTCGTGGGTTGCCCCGCCTCAGACGTTAATCGCCGCGGTGAGGCGGCGGTCCGTGATCGAGTGGCCGACCTGGATTTCGTACGAACCCTTCACAAACGACCATGACGCGCTCATCTCGTCCCAGATCTCGAACGCGCGGCGCGGGAGCTCCACGATGACCTCGACGCGCTCGCCGGGCGCGGCCTCCACCCCGGCGAAGCCGGCCAGCCGGCGCGCGGGGCGCTCGGGGTCGGGCTCGCTCGGCGCCAGATACACCTGGACGACCTCGCGGCCCGGGCGCTCGCCGGAGTTGCGCAGGCGGACCCGGACACTGCTGCCCTCGACCTCGACGGACTCGTAGGTCCAGTCGGTGTAGCCGAGGCCGTGGCCGAAGGGGTACGCCGGGGTGCGGCCGTGCTTGTCCCAGGCGCGGTGGCCGATGAACACGTCCTCGGTGTACGGGAGTTCGCCGTCCGTCGGGACGACCTGGGTGACCGGGGCGTCCGCCAGGGAGCCCCATGTGGTCGGCAGGCGCCCGCCGGGCTCGTACGCGCCGGTCAGCACGTCTGCCAGTGCCGCACCGCCCTCCTGTCCCGGGAACCAGGTCAGCAGCACGGCCGCGACCTCCTCGCGCCAGGGCAGTTCCACCGGGGAGCCGGCGTTGACGACCACGACGGTGTGGGGATTGGCGGCGGCGACGGCGCGGACCAGGTCGTCCTGGCGGCCGGGGAGCCTGAGGTCGATGCGGTCGAAGCCCTCGGACTCGACGCGCTCGGTGGTGGCGACCACGACGACGGCCGTGTCGGCGTCGCGCGCGGCCTCGACGGCCTCGGCGATCAGTTCGCCGGCGTCGCGCTGCGGCTCCTGGTGGGCGAGGGCGAAGCTGACCCCTCCCATGGCGAGGTCCTCGGGGAGGTCGATGACGTGGGTGAGGGAGACGTCGACGGGTTCGCCCGCGGTGAGTTCGGGCCGGGCGCGGGGCACCGGGGCGCCGAAGAAGGCCTGGAAGGGGTCGTCGCCGGCGGGGCGCTGGACGTCGTCGTAGTGGGTCGTGCCGTCGATGGTGAGAGTGAAGGCGCCCAGGCCCTTGACGCCGAAGGTGTGCGGGCCGGTCTCGCGCGGGGTGAAGGTGCCGGTCAGTTCGACGGTGTGCAGGCGGTCGTGGGTGACGCCGTCGGGGAGGTCGTCGCCGATCCACTGGATCTGGCCGTTGGGCACTTGGGCGGTGCCGATGACGTTGCCGTCGGCGTCGCGGCAGACGGCACGCAGCTCGAAGCCCTGGTCGGCGACGGCCAGTTCGGTGTTCGGGTCGGCGCCGACGGTGTAGGTGAGGGCGCCGTCGGGGAGGGCGGCGGTGAGGCCCTCGAGCGGGGAGACGACGTGCGCCGGGAAGACGGTGGCGGAGCCGCCGCCGAGGACGCGGGCGTCGCGGGCGGCGGAGCCGATCAACGCGACCTTGCCCGGCCTGAGCGGAAGGGCGTCGTTCTCGTTGCGCACCAGGACGAAGGAGCGGCGGGCGATCTCCTGGGCCAGTGCCTCGCCGTCGACGGGCTCCGGCAGCTCGGTGACGGCCGGTTCGGCGCCCTCGAGGATGCCGACGCGGGCGGCCAGGCGCAGGACGTTGCGGACGGCCTCGTCGACCTCGGCCTCGGCGACCTCGCCGCTGCGTACGGCTCGGGCGAGGGCGGCGCCGTACACGGTCTGCGGGCCGGGCATGGCGACGTCGAGGCCGCCCTCGATGCAGGCGGTGGTGGTGCGGGCGGCGGTCCAGTCGGAGACATTGAAGCCGTCGAAGCCCCATTCGCCGCGCAGGACCTCGTTGACCAGGTGGTGGTGCTCGGTCATCGTCGTGCCGTTGACCGAGTTGTAGGCCGTCATGATGCCCCAGGGGTGCGCGTTCTCGACGATCGCCTCGAAGGGGGCGAGGTACAGCTCGCGCAGGGCGCGTTGGCCGACCTTGTTGTTCACCGTGAAGCGATCGGTCTCGGCGTCGTTGGCGACGAAGTGCTTGACGGTGGTGCCGACGCCGCCGGACTGGACGCCGGTCACATAGCCGGCGCCGATCCGCCCGGTCAGGTACGGGTCCTCGCTGTAGGCCTCGAAGTGGCGGCCGCCGAGCGGGGAGCGGTGCATGTTCACCGTGGGGGCGAGCAGGACGTGGACGCCCTTGCGGCGGGCCTCCTGGGCGAGGAGGATGCCGGCGCGCCGGGCGAGGTCGGGGTCCCAGGTGGCGGCCAGGGCGGTGGGTGAGGGCAGGGCGACGGAGGGGTCGTCGGCACTCCAGCGCACCCCGCGTACGCCGATCGGCCCGTCGGACATGACGAGGGACTTCAGGCCGATGGCGGGCAGGGCGGGCAGGGTCCAGGCGTCCTGCCCGGACAGCAGCCGGGTCTTGTCGTCCAGGTCGAGTGCGCCGAGGGCCGCTTCGACGGCGGCCTCGCGGGCCTGGTCGGCGAGCGTGCGGTGGGCCGGGGTCTCCGCCATGGCGGTGCCTCCTCGCGTTGGGTCCGTGCGGCTTCTCCATCCTGCATCGCCTACCTGTAGACCAGTAGGTTTCGTTATCTTTCCGTTATATCAAGTGGGTGGCGATGTCGTACGGTGACGCCATGAGCGCAAGGGTCAGGAGCGAGGAACGACGGGCCGAGATCGTGCGGGCCGCCCTGGAGGTGATCGCCGAGCGCGGTTACCGGGGCGCGAGCCTGGCCGCGGTGGCGGAGCGGGTGGGCCTGACCCAGCAGGGGCTGCTGCACTACTTCCCGACCAAGAACGCCCTGCTGGTCGCCGTGCTCGAGGAGCGGGACCAGTGGGACGCCGTCCCGGACACCACCTGGCGGGCCGACCTGCTGGCCTCGCTCGTCGAGTACAACGCGATGCGGCCCGGCATCGTCCAGACCTTCTCGGCGCTGCTCGGCGAGAGCGTCACGGAGGGGCATCCGGCGCGCGCCTACTTCACCGAGCGCTACAGGCGGGTGCGCGAGTCCATGTCGTGCATTCTGCGCACCGAGTACGGCGACCGCCTGCCGAACGGCCTCACCCCCGAACGCACCGCTCCCCTGCTGGTCGCGGTGATGGACGGCCTGCAGTACCAGTGGCTCCTGGACCCGGAGTCGGTGGACATGCCGGGCGCGTTCCGGGACTTCCTCACGTTGCTGGGCGAGCGCTGACAGCCGCAACTCCCCTCCCCCACGCACACCATGGCGTAGACCACTTCCGTCGCGCGATACTTCCGCCGTCCGGCACCCGCACCCCACTGCGACGGAAGGGCCCGAAACCCCTTGAATTCCATACGTGTTCACATCGGCGTACTCGGCTTTGCCTTGCTGGCCGGCCTCACGGCTCCCGCCCCGGCCTCCGCCTCTGCCTCCGTCGACTCAGGGACGGTCACGGCGACGGTCGAGGAGCAGCGGCTGGACCGGGCCGTGCCGCAGGAGATCCTGAAGCGATCCGGATTCGACGGCGTGGCACCGGAGTTGGCCGAGGCGCTGAGCCGGGCACGCTCGTACGCACAGGCCCGCGGGATCGTCGTACGTGAGGGAGCGGAGCTGTGGCAGCGGGCCGTCGACCGGGCGCAGGGCCGGGGGCCGGCCGACGGGGACCTCAGCCGGGACGACGACCGGCCGCTGTACTGGGCTCGGCTGGGGATGACGCGTGAAGTGCGGGGCTGGGAGCCGGGTTTCGGGCTCACCGACCACCAACGTGCAGCCCTGCTCGACGCGTTGGAGCGCACCTCGCGCGGTCAGACCGACATCCTCCCCCACGGCAAGGGTGTACGGCGCATCGTGGTCACCGGGTTCGATCCGTTCACACTGGACCGGGACGTGCGAATCTCCAATCCGTCCGGGGCGACCGCGCTCGCGCTCGACGGCACGGTGATCGACACGGCGGACGGCCCGGCCCGGGTGGAGACCGCCGTGTTCCCGGTGCGCTGGCAGGACTTCGCGGCCGGGACGGTGGAGCGGACGCTGCGGCCGTATCTGCCGAGGGCCGACCTGTTCGCGACCGTGAGCCAGGGGCGCGTCGGGCGGTTCGACATCGAGCGCACCAACGGGGCCTGGCGGGGCGGATTCCCGGACAACGAGAACATCGGCCGGACGGAGACCGTCCCCGTCACCGATCCGGCCACGCAGCCGCAGTGGACGTCGACCACGCTGCCGTACGAGGAGATCGTGGCCGCGGACACCGGCCGCTTCCCGGTGTACGACAACACGAGCGTGACCGAGATCCCGGCGGGCGGCACCGAGCCCGTCGTCCGGCCGGACGGGCCGACCCCGGGGTCGGTGGCGCGGGCCGGCGGCGGTGGGAACTACCTCTCCAACGAGATCGCCTACCGGGCGACGCTGCTACGGGACCGGCTGGGCCTGCACGACACACTGCCGGGCGGGCATGTGCACACGCCGGTGCTGCAGTTCGGGGCGGGCAACACCGATCCGGCGACGGGGGCGGTGACCGACCCGGAGTTCGTACAGAACCGGCTGGACATCATCGCGCAGGTCCGGGCGATCGTGGTGGCCGCGGCGTCCGCTTGAGGTTCGCGTGTCACTGACCGGCGTCGGCTCGCGACGCCGGTTCGTCCTCGGTCTCCTCCACGATCTCCTCGCCCCGCAGCTCCCGTGCGAGCAGTGTCGCGCCCGCAACCGCCCCCGGCATCAGGAAGACGGCGACGAACGGGACCAGGAAGGCAAGACCGAGCGGGGTGCCGAAGCCCCAGATCAGGGACTTGCGGGAGCGGAGGAGGGCGAGGCGGTCGCGGAGGACGACGCCGCGGCGTTGGAGGGCGACGGAGGTGAGTTCCTCGGTGAGGAAGAAGCCGGTGACGAAGAAGCCGATCACCGGGACGACCGTCTGGCCGATCACCGGGACGAAGCCGAGGGCGAACAGCAGCACGCCCCACAGGACGGCCCGGACGACGATACGGAGGCTGTCCCGGGCCGAGATCCACAGTTCCTTGTACAGGGGCAGGCCGGACTCGGGGGCGGTGCCGTCCGGGGAGACGTCACGGTCGACCGACTCGGAGAGGCTCTCGTAGAAGGGCTGCCCGACGAGCAACGTGACCGCGGTGAAGGTGAGGACCGCGAGCAGCAGGGACAGGGCGAACAGAACGGCCGTGAGGAAGCCGCGGAAGAGGCCCGGCCAGGGGCTCGACCAGTCGTCGGCGAACGGGGTCGCCCAGGCGACGAAGTCCTCGCCCCACAGCGCCAGTGCCACCAGGGCCGCCGCGTACAGGACCAGTGTGATCAGGCCGGGGAGCAGCCCGAAGCCGTACTGCTTGCCGTGCCGGGCCACCCATCGCTGGCCCTTCAGGAGATAGCGGAAACCCACCCCAAGATCGCGCATGGGGGAACTCTAGCCGGTGGTTTCCGGCCGCCCGGGACCCGGCCGCGTCGTCCCGCAGGCGGGTGGTTCCCCATCACCCGGGACCCGACCGCCGTCATCCCGCAGGCGGATGGTTCCCCATCGCCCGGGACCCGGTGGCCATCATCCCGCAGCCGGGTGGTTTCCGGCCGTCGGGGTCCCAACTGCCCTCGTCACACAGCCGCCACACTCACCACAACCCCCGGCTCCGCCGCCGGCGACACCGCCGCCGAGACGTGTACCGCCACCGCCCGGGCGATCCGGCCCGCGTGGGCCGCCCCGGCCAGCAGCAGTGGCTGTAACTGCTCCAGCCCGGCGACCAGCAGCTCCTCCCCGGCGACGACAACCGGCCGTACTGCCTTGGCTGTCGCGGCGGCTCCCTCCGTCAGGTCGGCGAGGGGCGGCACCGCGGCCCGTACGACGCCCGCCCCCGCCATGGCCGCGCGTTCCGCCAACGCCACCTGGAGCGGCATCACGGGAGCCACGGCCGCCGTCAACGCGTCGGCGGCGCGGCGGAGTTCGGGTGAGGAGTCGCGCAGGACCTCCGCGGCTGCCCGGATCACCGGCGTGAGCACGAGCAGGACCCCGGCCGCGACGCCGGCCGTGGCGGGCAGCAGCGGTGACATCGCGTCCGTCAGTTCCTCGACCGCCGCCGCGAGCTCCTCCACCGCCGGCTGCACCGCGTCGAGGACGGGCAGCAGGCTGTCCCCGAGCGCCACCAGCAGCGCCTGCGCCGGCTCGCTCACGGGATGGGCGGCGAGCGGCATTCCGCTCGTGCCGAGCCGGGTCAGCGTGTCAACCATCCGGGAGAACGCCTCCTGGGCCTGCGGAGACGCGCTCGCCTCGGCCAGCTCCGCGGTGGTCTCGCGCAGCACCCGTAGCATTTCGGAGCCCGAACCGTCCCGCGGGTCAAGCGTGTTGATCGCGATCCGGGTGATGTTCTGGGCTGTGTCCAGGAGTTGGCCGGTGATGTCGGTGGTGCTGCGGGCCATCCGCAGGACATCCTCCCTGCTGGGGAGCGACGGGATCGTTGCCACGGGTCCTCCTCGTCTCGAGTGCGCGCCACTGCCGAGCCCACTCAGCATGCCCCTTGTGAGCCGACCGCCATGCGCCATCCGGGGCAACGCCGGGCGTCGGCGACACCAAGACCCTCTTGGTGCGGTTGAGTCGAACAGGTACACCTCGCCGTACCGATCTCAGGAAGCCGAGGAGGTACGCGTGCGCACCACGAGAACCGCCCCAGCGAGACCCGTCCTGACCGCCGCCCTCATCGCGGGATCACTCCGGCTCACCGGGGGAGAATTCCCTCAGGTCGGACGGGCATTGTTCACCATGGCGACCATGTAGACCACGGCACACGCGAGCAGCGCTACGGCCGAGGAGGCAGAGGAGATCGGATGACGCAGCAGATCCACGGGACCGTCGCCGAGGGCTTCGAGGAGGTGCGCGAGGAGTTCGCCGCGTTCGTGGCGGCGGAACGGCCGGACTACGAGGGGCAGTTGTGCGCCTACGTCCATGGGCGGCGGGTCGTCGACCTGTGGGCGGGGCCGGACGACGTCTCGGCCGACTCGCTCTACGGCGTCTTCTCCTCCACCAAGGGCGCGGCGCACCTCGTCGTCGCGCTCCTCGTCCAGGACGGCACGCTCGAGCTGGACCGCAAGGTGACGTACTACTGGCCGGAGTTCGCCGCCGAGGGCAAGGGCGCGCTGACCCTGCGTGAGCTGGTCACGCACCGGGCGGGCCTGATCGGACTGGACGCCGGGTTCACCGAGGAGGAGCTGGCGGACGACCGGCTGATCTCCGAACGGCTCGCGGACCAGCGGCCGTTCTGGCGGCCCGGCACGGCCTTCGGCTACCACGCGCTGGTCATCGGGGCGCTCGCCGGTGAGGTGGTACGGCGCGCGACCGGCCGTACGCTCCAGGAGGTGTACGAGGAGCGAGTGCGGGCCCCCTACGGGCTGGCCTTCCACCTGGGCCTGCCCGCCGCCGAGGAGCCCCGCTTCCGGTCCGTGCAGCCGATGGCCCCGACGGCCGAGCAGCAGGCCGTACTGGACGCCCAGCCGACCGGGCCGCACACGCTCTCCTCGATCGCGTTCAACATGCATGTGCCCGGCACGGGCGGTCTGGAGGACCACGCCAACTCCCGCACCGTACGCGCCAAGGGCCCGGCGTCGGCGGGCGGCGTGGCGTCCGCGCGCGGGCTCGCCGGGATGTACGCGGCGGCGATCAGCGAGGTGGACGGCCGGCCGCCGCTGCTGAAGCCGGACACCGTCGCCGAGGTCGGGCAGATCCACTCGGTCGGCTACGACCTGGTGGCCCGCGCCCACAAGGCGTACGGGCTGGGCTTCCAGGCGACGGCGGAGAACTGGTACCCGTTCCTGGGCGCCGGGGCCTTCGGGCACAGCGGCGCGGGCGGCTCGCAGGCCTTCGCCGACCCGCGCAGCGGGCTGGCGTACGGCTACACGCGGCGCCGGTGTGCCTTCCCGGGCGGGGCGGCGCCGGAGAACGTGGGGTTCGTGCGGGCGGTGCACAGCGCTGCTCTGTGAGCGGGCGAGGTGCGTGGGTGAAGGCCGCACCCCACGTCCAAGGGCGCGGCCTTCGTCGTACGCAACGAGCGCCGTCGGACGAGCGTCACGGTGACCGCTGATCGTGTGATCAGAGCTTGACGATCATCTTGCCGGTGTTGTCGCCGCGCAGGACGCCGAGGAAGGCCTCCAGGTTGTTCTCGATGCCCTCGACGACGGTCTCGCGGTACTTCAGGGCACCCGAGGCGACCCAGGGGCCGACCTCCTGCACGAACTGCGGCTGGAGGTCGTAGTGGTCGCCGACCAGGAAGCCCTCCATGCGGCCGCGGGTCTGGATGAGGCGGGCGAGGTTCCTCGGGCCGGGGGCGGGCTCGGTGTTGTTGTAGACGGAGATCATGCCGCAGACGGCGATCCGGCCACCCTGGTTGAGGGACCCGATGGCGGCCTCCAGGTGATCACCACCGACGTTGTCGAAGTAGACGTCGATGCCGTCGGGCGCGGCGTCGCGGAGCTGCTCGCTCACCGACCCGTTCTTGTAGTTGAAGGCGGCGTCGAACCCGTACTCCTCGACGAGCAGCTTGACCTTCTCGTCGGATCCGGCGGACCCGATGACCTTGGACGCCCCCTTCAGCTTGGCGATCTGCCCGACCTGGCTGCCGACAGCTCCCGCCGCGCCGGAGACGAACACGACGTCGCCCTCCTTGAAGGCGGCGGTGCGCAGCAGACCGGCGTAGGCGGTCAGGCCGGTCATACCGAGCACGCCGAGGTACGTCGACAGCGGCGCGGCGTCCGGGTCCACCTTGACGGCGTTCTTGGCGTCCACGGCGGCGTACTCGCGCCAGCCGAAGAAGTGCAGCACATGGTCGCCGACGGCGATGCCCTCGGCGTTCGAGGCGACGACCTCGCCGACCGCGCCGCCCTGCATGACCTTGCCGAGCTCGAAGGGGGCGACGTACGACTTGGCGGCACTCATACGGCCGCGCATGTACGGGTCCACGGAGAGGTACAGGTTCCTGACCAGCACCTGGCCCTCACCCGGCGTGGGCATGGGCGCCTCGACCAGGGCGAAGTCCTCGGGCTTGGGCCAGCCGACCGGGCGGCTGAGCAGGTGCCATTCGCGGTTGACGGCGGGGAGTGCGGGGGTGTCGGCCATGAGGGCGCCTTTCCTGCGGGCCACATGCGGGTGCGGCGGGCGGAGCAAATACTTCAGAACCTGAAACAACAATGCTCTGGAATATTTCAGGATGTCAAGTAACCGAGTACCCTGGAGAGCATGGCCGTACCGCAGACCACCCGCCCCGATGAACTGACCATGGAGGTCGTCGACCTGATCGGCTCGGTCGTGGCCCTCTACCACGAGGAGTACGAGGAGGCCGCCGGCGAGCACGCACTGACCGGCGCACAGGCCAAGCTGCTGAGCCTGCTGTCGCTCGAGCCGCTGCCGATGCGGAAACTCGCCCACAAGCTGAAGTGCGAGCCCTCCAACGTCACGGGCATCGTGGACCGCCTGGAGGCCCGGGGCCTGGTGGAACGCCGCCCG
The DNA here is from genome assembly GCF_004187715.1 of Streptomyces sp. F001. GTDB lineage: Bacteria > Actinomycetota > Actinomycetes > Streptomycetales > Streptomycetaceae > Streptomyces > Streptomyces flavusporus. Next base: position 214,784 of record NZ_QZWF01000008.1, read on the forward strand.
GACCCGGCCGACCGCCGGGTGAAGCTGGCGGTGGCGACGGACGAGGGGCGGCGGGTGGCGCGCAGTCTGCGGGAGTCACTGCGGTTCGCGCGGGAGCCGCTGGCGGGGCTGAGCGAGGAGGAGCGGCTTACCTTGCGGGATCTGCTGCGGCGAATGCTGGGGGCGGGCTCCCGCAACGGATAACCACGCCCTTTCATGACACCGCCATGTCTGCCTTTCCGCGGGCCAAGCGCGGTTTGCTGGTCCGGTGAAGTGCGTGGGTGTCTGTGGTTGTGCGGGTTGTTGCCGTCAGCTACTGCCGTCAGCCGGTTCAGCCCAGGTACGGCTTCTCGCGCTGTTCCAGGAAGTGCTGGAGCCTGAGCCGTTGGGTGTGGTGCATCGGCAGCTGCTCAATCTCTTCCGGCGGTACGAACCGGAGCTCGGTGGACTCGTCGGAGATTGCCAGCTTGCTGCCGGTGATGCGGGCGGTGAAGCAGACGTTGAACTGGCGCCGGACCTCGCCGTCCGTGTAGGCGATGATGTGTTTCGGGTCGGTATAGGTGCCGACCAGGCCGGTGATCTCGACGTCGAGGCCGGTCTCCTCCTTGACTTCGCGGACGACCGTGCCGGGCAGGGAGTCGGTGAGGTCCATGCCGCCGCCGGGCAGTGCCCACAGGTCGTTGTCGCGTCGGCGCTGGAGGAGGATGCGCCCGCGGTCGTCGGTGACGACGGCGGAGGCGGCGACGACCATGCTGTTCGGCTTGGGCGCGCTGGGGTCGTCGTAGTACTCAGTGCGGGCCACGGTCAGCCTTCCTCTCATACGGGGGTCGCCGTCGCCCACACGACGTCGAAGCTGTCGGCGTAGGTACCGGAAGGGCTTCCGCCTGAAACTTTTAAGGCGTCATCTCATGTGGTGGGGGTAGGGATCCGGGATCGTTCAGCTACTCCGCGACGCTCGCGATGAACGTGTGGATCTCGGCAGTGAGGTTGCGCATGCCCTCTCCCGCCACGTGCACCGTGGTGGTCTCGAACTGCCATTCCTCCGAGGGTGCCCGGTCGCGGATCCCCCAGGTCAGTCGGACGTGGCCACCAGGGTGGTGTTCCGCTGAGAGAGTCAGGTCGTAGCAGAGGGAGTGCCACGTGCGCGCTCCTTCCCAGCCCCGGAAGTCTTCGGCAAGTGAGGCGAGGAAGGTGTCGAGACCGTCGCCGTCCCAGGTCACCACCGAGGTCTCGACACTTCCCCAGGGTCCGCGGGCCCTGATGAGGAAGTCGAGTGTTGGTTCGTCCTCGTACCGCCGGGTCGGCTCCGAGAGCAGTAGGCACGCGGGCCCGGAGTCCCCCACCTGGACCATAGGGCGGCCGGAATCGTCGTAGTCGATCACGCGGTCAGGTTAGAAGACCGGGCTGGGCAGCCGTCGCGCTCCCAGCTGGGGCCGGCATCGGACGTAGCCGCTTTGAGGCATGATCGCCAGCTATGGCTGTGGATCTTGAGCGTGATCTCGTTCCTGACGGGCTGTGGGAGATTGCGGCGCCGCTGATACCGCCGTTCAAGCCACGTCGACAGGGCGGTGGAACGGCTCCGGTGGCGGACCGGAAAGTGTTCTGCGCGATCGTGTACGCGCTGACCACATCGTGTGCTTGGCGTCGCTTGCCGCCCTGCTTCGGCGTGAGTCCGGCCACTGCGCACCGCCGGTTTGCTGCCTGGACAAGGGCTGGCTTGTGGCGGCGCCTCCACAACGAAGTCCTTGACCGGCTGGGTGCCGCAGGGGTGATCGACTGGTCCGCTACTCTGGTCGACTCTGCCTCGGTCCGGGCGAAAAGGGGGGCCAGCTCGTAGGGCCGAATCCGGTCGACCAGGGCAAACCCGGCGCAAAGATCCACATCCTGACTGACGCCCAGGGCCTACCGTTGGTCACCGCGGTCTCTGCCACGAACACCCACGACAGCCTTGCTCTCAAGCCTTTGGTCATGGCTCTCCCCGCCGTGCGCTCGCGGCGCGGACCCCGACGCCGCAGACCCGCCAAACTCCGCGCAGACAAAGGGTACGACTACCCGGAGATCCGCCACTGGTTGCGGAACCGGAACATCACACCCAAGATCGCGCGACGTGGCGTCGAGTCGAGCGAACGCCTGGGCCGTTACCGCTGGAAAGTCGAACGCAGTATGTGCGCCACGAGGCGCTCGTGCGCCGTGAGGCGCGGTGAATCGAAGGAGGTGCAAGACCTCCTCGCCAGGCTGTCGCAGCAGCCTGGTGGGAGCTGAGCGCAGTCCGACCCGGGAGGCGCCGGGGAGGGCGGGAAGCAGCGCTGACAAAGCCGGGACTGCCCGGAACTACCAGACGGGCCGGGTCCGGCGAGCGAGATCAGAGGGGCGTACGAGAGGAACAGTGTAAAGCTCCGTAAGCGTGGCACCGGCTCAAATCTGGTGGATATGGGCCGGGTTGCAGTGCACAGTCCGTTCGCTGAACGGACTGACTCCGTAACCGACTTGGCGTGTCGGTGGGGAGGCCACGGTGAAAGCCTGCGGCGTAACCGTGGCGATGCTGCCGGGGCAAAGCTGGGCGCCGGACTGATCGATCGATTCACCGTGAACACGGGAACCGTCCCACGTCGTTCCCCGGGCCCGGAATCCATCCGGGCCGGTGGGATAGATACGTCGTCTGTCGAAGGCGCGGGACGGGGCGGAGGCCCCGTAGTAGTCCGAGCGGACGAGAGGTCCGTGCATGGCGAAGGGGGCCAGCAAGTCGGCAGTAAGGACGCTGGAATGCCGGGAGGCCGTTGGTGAATACCGACGAACTGGAATACGTCTTACTCAAGGCGGAACGCCGGGTACTGGAAATCCAGACCAAGCTGCACCGTTGGGCCAGTGATGACCCTCATCGCAGGTTCGATGATCTGTACAACCTCGCCACGGACCCGGGCTTCCTGCTGGTGGCCTGGGACCGGGTGCGGAACAACAAGGGCGCGCGCACGGCGGGAGTGGACGGCGAGACCGCCTACTACATTGAGTCCGTGCGCGGGCTGGAAGGGTTCCTTTCGGAACTGCGGGAAGACCTCAAAGCCCGCACTTTCCGGCCTCTACCGGCTCGGCGGCGCGCGATTCCCAAGGCTGGCGGCAAGGTCCGCTATCTGGGGATCGCAACCATCCGTGACCGGGTCGCTCAGGCGTCCTTGAAACTGGTGTTGGAGCCAATTTTCGAGGCGGATTTTCTCCCGTGTTCCTACGGATTCCGCCCGAATCGCCGGGCTCACGATGCGGTGGCTGAGGTGCATCATTTCGCATCCCGCTCGTATGAGTGGATTGTTGAGGGTGACATCAAAGCCTGCTTCGACGAAATCTCGCACTCCGCTCTCATGGACCGGGTGCGGGAACGTGTCGGAGACAAACGCGTCCTGGATCTGGTGAAGGCGTTCCTTAAAGCGGGCATCCTCGATGAGGACGGCTCCCTGGTGGATACCAACGCCGGGACTCCGCAAGGGTCGATTCTTTCCCCGTTGCTGAGCAATGTGGCTCTCTCGGTCCTGGACGAGCATATCGCCCAAGGTCCGGGCGGCCCCGGAGCCAGCCCGTATGGAAGGGCAAAGCGGCGCCGTCAAGGTCTGCCCAACTATCGCCTCGTGCGGTACGCGGACGACTGGTGCCTGCTCATTTCTGGCACCGAAGCGCATGCCGAATCCCTGCGGGAAGAAATCGCCGGGGTCCTCTCCGAGATGGGCCTGCGCCTGTCTCCAGAGAAGACCCTGATCACCCATATCGACGAGGGCCTCGTCTTCCTCGGCTGGTGCATCCAGCGCCACCGGAAGCGAGGCACCGGCAAACGGTACGTCTACGTCTATCCGGCCAAGAAGGCCCTGGCGGCCGTCATGGCCAAAGTGAAGACGATCTGCCGGCGGAGCATGAACCTGTCGCTCGAAGACCTACTGCGTCAGCTCAACCGGATGCTGCGGGGCTGGACCGCGTACTTCAAGTACGGATGCTCGAACGCGACTTTCAGCTATCTGAGGGCCTACCTCTGGAAAGAGATCATCAGATGGCAGGAGCGCAAGCACAAGCGCGTGCCTTGGAAGGTACTGCGCCGACGCTACGGCATCTGGCCCGCCGAGGGCGGGATGGAACTGTTCGATCCGGCAAGGGTGAGCGCCAAGCGCTACTACTACCGGGGAACACGCATCCCGACACCATGGCCGAGCACGGCATGAAGTGAACACCGACTCACGGGACTTGTGGAGAGCCCGGTGCGCTTAGCGGCGCACGCCGGGTTCGGGAGGCGACCCGGAGAAACGGGCTGGTCGAGAGGCCAGTACCGCGCTCCGGGTCGACCTCACTGTTTGTATCCCCGGCTCAGCCGGGAGGAACTCGGAAGGAGGTTCCTGGGCCGGATGACTTACCTGGATCCGAAAGGTGAAGGGGACAACAGCATGTCAGCAAACCAGCAGCTGGGCTCAGTTGTCGGAGACAGGGTGCTGGGAGGCCCGCGCGATATGGCGAAGACTGGATTGTTTGAAGCCCAATCTCCAGCAGATGCAAGTTCTCATCCGCCGGAAGGACAGCTGAAACCGGCGTCGCGCCCTGCACGGGGTTCGATTGTGCCCCCGTGCACCTCCGGGGTGCGGAGCGATGCCCAGCGAGGGCATTCAAGGAGATGAGTGGGACGCCTAACTCGCGCTAGAACGTACAGCAGAGACGAACGTGGGATCGCCTACGGGACGCGAGTCCTATGGCGACGGAGGCCCCGTAGTAGTCGCCGGAGTAACGACCGGCCAGGGAGGACGGGAAAGCCGTCCACATCGGGCGAAGGGGGCCAGGTGACTCGGACACATCAGACCCGGGAGGTATGCGAAATGCAGATCGCCGCAACGGTGTTGTGCGTCCTGCGCGAGCAGCCTGAATCGCTCACGCCGTAGTCACTGGAGAGCCGGATGATCGGGAAACCATCACGTCCGGTTCGGCGGGAGGCCGCGCGGAAAAGGACCTGCCACGGCAGACACCTCGCCGCGCGGCCGACCCAACCTCCTGGCTGTTCAGCTACCGGCGCCTGAGCATCCGCTACGAACGCGAAAGCCGACACTTCGCCGCCTTCCTCAGCCTTGCCGCCACCCTGATCTGCTACAAGCGGCTTGCCAAACTCGCCACGTGAGATGACGTCTTAACCGTGGACAACTCCTCAAGGAGCCGAAAATGCTCTCGTGAGATGTTTCTTTCCGCCATCCACTGGACCGCTCGCTCTACCCAGTGGCCGCTTCGACTCCTAATACTCCAGCTGTAGATCGTGATCCGAGAGAGGCGCGTCGGCGAGGGACGGCCGTTATTCCAGCCACATTCCGTCGCGCATGATGACTCTCCCCCGTAGTTCCGGCTCGCCGCGCCAAGCGCGCACAGTCCTCGGGGCCACGCGTACATACAGAAAGGAACCCTCTTCCACGCGCGGATCCCACCCGAACTTGTCGGCGAAGGCCTCCGCTGCGTCTCCGGGCACCTCCTGGTCCGGGAAGCACTCCGCCTCCCCCTGGAGGAGCACCACGTCGAAGGTGTCCGGTAGCGCCAGGCGCACGCGCGGCTCTTTGCGGACGTTCCGCGCAGTCACGGAAGTGGCGCTGGTGCACATCCACACTGCTCGCCCATCCCACAAGAACCACAGCGGCACCTGGTGGGGCCCGTGATCAGGGTGAGCCGTCGACACCCATACATCCCGCTCGGTAACGAGCCGCTCCAGAGCGTCGCACATACGCTCCGCCGTCTGGCGGCGAACGATTCCCGTGGTCTCCATGAGGACCGACCCTAGCCAGCAGGCGCGAAGCGCGCCTGAGGCGCAGGACCTACTCCCAGCGACCGATGAACCCCTCAGCTTTTGGCTGGGGGCGACCCACTTCGGTGCTCAGGGTGGCCAGCTGAAGTGCTCAGTCACGCTTGTCTCCGGTAGTGGCTGGCTTGTGATCGCGCCTGGTGGCTGCGTCGCCAGGCGGACCAACTGAGCCGGTGGGCCGGGCCGTGAGCGGGCCGGACAACAACACTGATGAACAGGCGCTGGATCTCGTTGCAGGTCAGCGGGATCAGGTTGGCCAGCGTGGGGCGTTGTGCGTGTTCGTCGGCGCGGACGACGGCGAGGAAGGCATGGGCCAGCATCGCGAGGGTGACCCAGCGGGCCCAGGAGGGGTAGCGGCGGACCTGATGCTCATCCAGTCCGGCCAGCCCCTTCTCGCTTTGGAAGGTTTCCTCCACCCGCCATCTGGAACCTGCGACCTTGACCAGGGTGGCGAGGGATGCCGACGTGGTGGAGTGACAGCGGTAATAGGCGAGTTCACCGGTAGTGCGGGTGCGACGGATCAGGAGCTGGTGGCGGCCCGGTGCCGCTTCGGCGAGGTCGATGACGGCCCAGTCGTAGAACCGCTGTCCCTTCGCGCCGCGTCCGGCCGACAGCTTCTGCCAGGCCCGCTTGGGCACCTTCTTCGCCAGGGCATCGGCGCGGAACGTGCCGGCGCCGGTGGGCACTTCGGCCGAGCAGGCCACCGCGAGGACGTAACCGATGCCGCGGTCCTCCAGCGCGGATCGCAGTTTCGGGTTGCCGCCGTAGACCTCGTCCCCCGTGACCCAGCCGACGCGGTGTCCGGCGGCAAGAAACCGTTCGATCATCACCCGGGCCAGTTCCGGCTTGGTCGCGAAGACGGTGTCCTCGCCGAGCCCCGCGGCCCGGCAGCGGTCCGGGTCGCACGTCCAAGAGCGCGGGATGTACAGCTCCCGATCCACCGCCGCGTGCCCGCGCTCGCCGGCGTAGACGAGGTAGACGGCGACCTGAGAGTTCTCGATCCGCCCGGCGGTGCCGGTGTATTGGCGCTGGACCTCGACGGTGCGTGTGCCCTTCTTCACGTCGCCGGTCTCGTCGACGACCAGCACAGCGGCCTCGTCGTGGAGGTGCTCGACGACGTACTCGCGCACGTCGTCGCGGACGGCCTCGGTATCCCAGGCGGCCCTGCACAGCAGATGCTGCATGCCGTGCGGGGTGGCCTCCCCGGCCCACTCTGCGATCGTCCAGCAGTTCTTGCGCGGCAGATCCGACAGCAGGCCCAACACCAAGCGCTTGGCCCGGAGGCGGGGTTCGACCCGCGCGAACCGCCCGGCTATCCGGCTCATCAGGCCATCGAACGCCTCCTGCCAGCGGGCAGGGTCTACGCTGTGACCTGCGGCCACCGCGTGATCGTTTGTCTTCACACACCGATGATTAACGTGGCCGCACCCGTCTCCACAGCGCGTCAGGGTCGCGCAGCGTACGCATGCGGTCCTGTGTCAGGAGGACATGTGCAACGTGGCGAAGTCTGGTGGGTCGAGTTCGACGAGCGGCGGCCGGTCGTACTGCTGTCGGAAGGCGACGCGTCCGGGATCCGGGTAATGCAGGTCGTGGCTCCGGCGGGCGTCGACATCAGCGGTCTGGGCGTCGAAGTGGTAGTAGGCGCCATGGAAGGACTGCCCTTTGAAGGCGTGCTGCGGTTCGCGTTCCCGTGTCCGGGCTTTACCCCCTGCACCTGGCTGACCACCGTGTCCCGGGACGACCTGATCGAGCGGGCGGGCGCCCTGCCCTACGCGAAACTCAACGAGATTGAGGATGCCCTCCGACTCGCTGGACAGGCGAAGGAGCGGACCCCGGCGACGACCGAGAAGCTCAGCGAATTAAGGGACGCCCTCCGTCTCGGTGGACTTGAGTAGTCGGGTAGGCGGAGAAGGAACGGACACCCTCGGTGGCGTGGTCGATCTCGTCCAGATGATCGACACTGACCACCTGTCTCCTCGGCGCCCCTCACCATCGAGATCACGATCTACGGCTGGAGTACTAACCGCCATCGTCAGAACATCTTCGATGGGAATTAGGCGCTGAAGATTCTCAGGCAAGAAACTAAATCGTTCAGCCGCAGAGTCCAGCATTGCTCGCAGTGAATTCTCGTCCGTGTCCAGGATCGTTACCCAAGACGAGGGCAAGCTGTCCGCCGATGACTCGACTGCACCGTCCAGCCTCCCCAGCGTCCACACCCCCTGCCTGTCGAGCCCCAACCAGATTCCCGTGCCGCTGATCTGCACCAGCGTGATGGGCACACCTGGTCCGCGAGACTGCAGCGCGAGTGCATCCGGTCCCATACCAGGGCTACGGCCCACCCGCGGCGGCGAGTCACTGGGGCACGAACTCGTACTGCAACTCGTAAAGATGTCCCGCCTTCACCATGACCGTCGCCTCGACGGGCCGTTCGCCGTCGCTGTGCACAACGCGAAGGGTGCGCAGGACCGGCATGCCGCTCGTGAGACGAAGTGCCTGGTACTGCTCCTGCGTGGGGATCCTCGCGGAGACACGGTCCACGCTGCGGCGGGGCGGGTGGCCGAGTTCCGTCAGGAGTGCCGGAGTTCCGCCCTTGATTCTGCGACGGTCCATCAAGGCCGTGCCTCGGGCGATGGCCAACGGGTAGTAAGACGTCACGAGTTCGGCTGGCTCGTCGTCGACCAGAAGGAGCTGAGTCCGGACCAGGGCTGTGGCGTCCTCCGGGAGGCCGAGGGCCGCGCGGACGTCCGCGGGCGGGCGGCGCTCACCCACGTCGAGGACCGTGCTGCGCGCGTGGGTGCCGTGTTTGGCCGCCTCGGTGAGCCATGGGTATGGCTGCCCGGGGCCGGCCGGCGCCAAGGACGCGGCGGGGCGCACGGTGCGTTGGCGGTGCTCCCGTACCGTCACGGCGGCGCCCGCCCTTCCCACCACCAGGCGTTCGTCCTTGAGGAGTTGGAGAGCCTTCTGCACCGTTGCGTTCGAGGCGTCGAAGCGGGTCTTGAGCTGCGCCGTGGAGGGCAGGCTGACGCCCGGCGGCAGTTCTCCAGTCATGATGTCGTCCCGCAGATCGGCCGCGATCCTCTCGTGCAGCGAGCGGCGGTCGGTGGCGTCCGGTTCGGCCTTGGGCACGGTCATCCGATCCTGATCTGGTAGCGCAGTCTCTGCCGGTGAGCAGGCATCACCATACGGTCGACCTGGATCGGCTGGTCATCCCGGTCCAACGTGAGCCTGGTCAGCCGTAGAACCGGCTCTTCCGGAGCCGTTCGCAATGTCTTCCGCTCCTCCTCGTCGGGCACTCCGGCCGTTACGTCCTCACAGACGAGGGCTCCGACATGGCCGAGCCCGGCGAGGAACGTGACGGCTCCGCCGGGGATCTTGGCCGTCTCGACAAGCCTCGTACCCCGGGCGATGCCGATCGGGTAGTAGGTGTCCGTCAGTTCGTTCGGCACGTCGTCGAGGAGGATCAGGCGCCGGCGTACGACGACCGGTGCTCCCTCGGGAATCACGAACAGCTTCGCCACGTCGGTCGGCGCCGACACCTCTCCGGCCTGGAGGATCCGCTGGGTTCCGCGGCGGCCCTGGGTGGCCGCTTCAGCGCCCCAGGCGTCCCCGTTCCCAGCATCCCGCGGCTTCAGATACGGCAACGACGTGCTGACCCAACTGCTCGCGCTCACGACGCCCTCCTGTCCGGCCGACGGGCCTCCCGACTTGCTGACCCTCCACGTTAAGCGACACGCCGATGCTCACCCCAACATCCGAACCTTACCGCTTTTCGCGAATAGAAGTAATGTGAGCGGGCCGGATTGCCCACACACGGAGGTGGCCCACCGTGCCCTTGCCGCGGCAACGCCGTTTCCCGCGATCGCGCGCTTCCGTCCGCGACGCTCGCGAGTTCACGCTTCAGGTCTTGACAGAATGGGGCTGCACGGACCGGCTGGACGACATACGGCTTTGTGTATCGGAACTCGTCACGAACGCCTTGCTGCACGGAGTGCCACCAGGCCGGGAGTACTGCGTGAGTCTCGCGCGCGACGGCGCGGTGATTCGCCTTGAGGTCCGAGACAGCGGCGATCGGGATCTGCCGTCACAGCAGCCCCACTCTGAGATTCCGGACACCGGTGAGGAATCAGGACGAGGGTTGTTCCTGGCCCGGGAGTTAGCCGACGACCTCGGCATCAGTAAGCACGTCGTCGGCAAGACGGTGTGGGTGACCTTCAAAGCAGCCCTTCAACACGAACCATTCCCGGAGGCCGAGACGTGACCCACCAGGAGAACGTCTCAGCGGAGTGCCTGCACTCGCTGCACGACCGGTGCGACGGCAACCGTGAGATCAGACGCAAAGGCGCCGCAGAGTGGGAGCACCCGCTGCTCACCCTCCGATGCGACTGCGCCTGCCATCGCGTCGAAGCCTCGACTTCACGGGGCTGCCGCAGCCGCCGGGCCGGCTAAGTGCACCACCACAAGAACCGCTCGCACGTCTCCGACGGCGACGGGTCCGGGTCCGGTACCGAAGTCGTCGGCTGTGAGGTCGGTGTCGGGGTCGGGTCCGGGGCGGGTGGGGCGCGGGGTTGGGGTTCGACGGGTCGTCGGGGGCCGGGTCCGCGGGGGACGACTGGTCGTTCTCCGTCGGGGTCGCGGACTTCTTGTCGTCCTTCTCGTCCTTGTCCTTGTCGGACTTCGACGGGGAAGGGGACTTCGAGGCGTCCGCGGAGGCCGTGCCCGTGCCCGGGGTGGCGCCCGTGGAGCCGTCGGTCAGGGGGTCCGGTGAGGCGTCGGACTCCTCCGACGCAGCGCCGTCCGCCGAGGGGTCCCCGGCCGCTGCCGGCTTCGGGGACGAACCCGGGGCGTCCAGGCCGAGTTCGGCGAGGCTCAGGGCGCCGGCGGCCAGGACGAATCCCGCCGCGATGAGCAGGGTGCGGCGGCGTCGGCGGCGGTGGGCCGCGGCCTTGCGGTCGCGTCGGCTCACGCCCGGCTGACGGCGTCGCCCGGAGCCGCGTCCGGGGCGGTCGTCGTCGGCATCGTCGACGTCGTCGTCCTCGTCGTACGGCTCGTCGGGCTCCGCCGGCCGTACCACCGTGACGACGTCCGTGCGCACGTCCGTCCGTACGACGGTGTGCACGACCGTCTCCTCCGCGTACGCGCGAAGCTGTTCCGCTGGCGTGCCGCACCCCGGACAGGCGAGGGCGCCATTCAGGTGCCGTCGGCACGGGTGGCAGTAGTCCATGACGCGGGAAGATTAAGTTCCGCATGGGTAACGTTCATAGGCTCCGCTGTGAATGTTCTGTGGTGAACGATCCCCTCCGGCGTGGCGAGTTGAGGGCAACCTGCTCGCATCACCCCGAAACGACTTTCGAAAGTGCCGAAACTGTTATGCGTTCGACCCATTGACACCCCGACCACCTCATCCTTACTGTCACGCCAGCATTTCGAACGTGTGACGAAATATCGAACAGAGCCGACGTTCACGAGGGGCAACTGCCGTGCGCATCACCGGAATCAGCACACACGTGGTCGGGACGCCGTGGCGCAACCTGACGTACGTACAGGCGCACACCGACGAGGGGGTCACCGGAGTCGGCGAGACCCGGATGCTGGGCCACACCGACGCGCTGATCGGCTATCTGAGGGAGGCCGAGGCCAACCACATTCTCGGTTCCGACCCGTTCGCCGTCGAGGACCTCGTCCGCAGGATGAAGTACGGCGACTACGGGCGGGCCGGCGAGATCGTCATGTCCGGTATCGCCGTCATCGAGATGGCCTGCTGGGACATCAAGGGCAAGGCCCTCGGGGCGCCCGTCTGGCAGCTCCTGGGTGGCAAGGTCACCGACAAGGTCAAGGCGTACGCCAACGGCTGGTACACCACCGAGCGGACCCCGGAGGCGTACCACAAGGCCGCCCAGGGCGTCATGGAGCGCGGGTACAAGGCGCTCAAGATCGACCCCTTCGGCACCGGGCACTTCGAGCTCGACCACGAGCAGACCCTGTACGCCGTGTCGCTGATCGAGGCCGTCCGGGACGCCATCGGCCCGGAGGCCGAGCTGATGCTCGAGATGCACGGTCGGTTCTCCCCCGCCACCGCCGTCCGGCTGGCCAAGGAGCTCGCCCCCTTCAAGCCCGCCTGGCTGGAGGAGCCCTGCCCGCCGGAGAACCTGAAGGCGCTGGAGAAGGTCGCCGCCAAGGTGGACATCCCGGTCGCGACCGGTGAGCGCATCCACGACCGCATCGAGTTCCGCGAGCTCTTCGAGAGCCAGGCCGTCGACATCATCCAGCCCGACGTCGGTCACATCGGCGGCATCTGGGAGACGCGGAAGGTGGCCGCCACCGCCGAGACCCACTACATGCTCGTCGCCCCGCACAACGTCGGCGGCTCCGTCCTCACCGCCGCGTCCCTCCAGGTCGGCTTCACCACCCCGAACTTCAAGATCCTGGAGCACTTCAACGATTTCGCCGACGCGGAGATCAAGAAGGTCGTCAAGGGCGCGCCCCAGGTGATCGACGGGTACTTCCACCTCTCCGACGCCCCCGGTCTCGGTGTGGAGCTCGACGTCGACGCCGCCGCCGAGTTCCCGCAGCAGCAGGCCCGGTTCGACCTGTGGGCCGAGGGCTGGGAGCAGCGCAAGCCGAAGGAATCCAAGTGACCGCCACCGCCGTCGTCATCGAGGCGCCCGGCGAGTACCGGCTCGTCGAGCACACGCCCCGCCCGCCCGAGCCCGGCGAGGCCCTCGTCCGCGTCCACGCCGTCGGCATCTGCGGCAGCGACCGCGAGGTCTACCAGGGCAACCGGCCCGAGGGATACGTCCGTTACCCGCTCATCCCCGGCCACGAGTGGTCGGGGACGGTGCAGCAGGTCGGCGCCGGGGTCCCCGGGTCGCTCGTCGGTCGCAAGGTCGTCGGCGAGGGCTTCCGCAACTGCCAGGTGTGCGACCGCTGCCACGCCGGTGAGACCACGCTGTGCACGGACGGCTACGAGGAGACCGGGTTCACCCAGCCGGGGGCGATGGCCACCACTCTCACCCTCCCGGCGCGTCTCCTGCACGTCCTGCCGGACGACGCCGACCTGACGGCCGCGGCCCTGCTGGAGCCGGCCGCCTGTATCGCGGCGGCGGCCCTGAAGGCCCATGCCCTGCCGGGCGAGAAGGTGGCCGTGGTCGGTACCGGCACGCTCGGGATGTTCGCGGTGCAGTTCCTGCGCGCCGCCTCCCCGGCCGAGCTGCTGGTCGTCGGCACCCGTACGGACCGTGCGGCCCTGTCCAGGGAGTTCGGCGCGACCGAGTTCCGTACCAAGGACGAGGAACTCCCCGGCGACTTCGACGTGGTGATCGAGACGGCCGGCTCCGCCGACGCCGCCCGCACCGCGGCCGCCCTGCTGCGGCGCGGCGGACGGCTGGTCCTGACGGGGATCCCGGCGCCGGGCGCCGACGGTCTGGACCCGACGGATCTGGTCGTACGGCAGCTGGAGGTGCACACCGTCTTCGGTGCGCCGCCGGACGCCTGGGCGCACACGGTGCGGGTGTTCGGCGCCGGGCTGCTCGACCCGGTGCCGCTGGTCACCCACGAGCTGCCGCTCACCGAGTTCCCGCAGGCCATCGAGCTGGTGGGAGCCGGCGATCCGAAGGTCGGCAAGGTGCTGCTCCGCCCCTAGTCGTACGCCGGTACGGCGGCGACCTGACGGCCGCCGTACCGGCGTACACCCAGAGCCTCCCCCACCCAGAGCCCCGGACCTCGTCCGATATTTCGAACACGAAGGACAGCTTGTGACCGACGCTTCCGCCACGGCAGCCCGCAGGCCCGGTGAGCAGGCACTCACCGCGCTCGGCCTGGGCGCGCCCGCCCTCGACCCCGCCGACGCATCGCCGCACAGCTTTCCGGGCGGTGGCCGCTGGCGCACCGAGATCCCCTCGTGCGAGGGTCCCGAGGCGCTGGCGGTCGTACTCAAGGAGTCCTCGCGGCTCGACGTACCGATCCACCGGATCAGTCAGGGCAGCGGCGTGTGGATGCTGACCGACGCCGAGATCACCGAGATGGTCGAGGCCACCGGTGAACGTGACATCGAGCTCTGCCTGTTCACCGGCCCGCGCGGCACCTGGGACATCGGCGGCTCGACCCGCACCGACTCCCGCGGCGGCGGTCTCAGGGCCCGCGGGCACGATGCCGTCGCCGGGTGCGTCGAGGACGCCGTACGGGCGACGGAGCTGGGCGTGAAGTGCCTCCTCGTCGCCGACGAGGGCGTGCTGTGGACGCTGCACCGGGCGCGTACGGCCGGGATCATCCCGGCGGACACCACGCTGAAGGTGTCGGCGCTGGTCGGGCCGGTCAACCCGGCCTCGTTCGCGGTGTACGAGCGGCTCGGCGCCGACTCCATCAACGTGCCCAGCGATCTGACGCTGGATCACCTCACCGAGATCCGCCGGGTGTCCGGCGCTCCCATGGACATGTACATCGAGGCCCCCGACGATCTCGGCGGCTATGTACGGATGTACGAGGTCGCCGAGCTGATCCGGCGCGGCGCGCCGCTGTACCTGAAGTTCGGCCTGTCCAAGGCCCCCGCGATCTACCCGTACGGCCACCACCTGCGGGACGTCACCCTGGCCACCGCCAGGGAGCGGGTGCGGCGTGGCCGGCTGGCCCTGGACCTGCTCGCCCGGCACGGGGCCGACGGGGACATGGCCCCGCTGGGCTCGCGGCTGCCCGGCGAGCTCAAGCGGTTCGAAACATATTCATAAAGGTTTCGACGCGCCCTCTTCACAGAAGACGACGCAGCCAAACAGAATCCCACACACCGTTCACCGGTTTTCACGAACCACCCCAGCGTTGCCGCACACCCAATTCCCAGCCGGGCTGAGACATCAAGGAAGATGACCATGCGCAATCGCCGAGCCGCACTTTCCGCCATAGCCGCAGCGGCCTCCCTCGCCCTCACCCTGACCGCCTGCGGCCAGAGCAGTGAGGGTGGCAGCGAGGAGGACAAGGGCAGCGCCGAGGGCGCCACCATCGGCATCGCGATGCCGACCAAGTCCTCCGAGCGCTGGATCGCCGACGGCAACAACGTCAAGAAGGACCTGGAGTCCAAGGGCTACAAGACCCAGCTGGTCTACGGCGAGGACGACCCCGACCAGCAGGTCTCGCAGATCGAGAACCTGATCACGCAGGGTGTGCGCGCCCTGATCGTCGCGGCCATCGACAACAAGTCGATGAACAACGTCCTCCAGCAGGCCAAGGACGCCGACATCCCGGTGATCTCCTACGACCGCCTCATCCTCGGCACGGAGAACGTCGACTACTACGCCTCCTTCGACAACGAGAAGGTCGGCGAGCTCCAGGGCAACTACATCGTCGAGAAGCTCGGCCTGAAGGACGGCTCCGAAAAGGGGCCGTTCAACATCGAGCTGTTCGCCGGCTCCAACGACGACAACAACACCCGCTACTTCTTCCAGGGCGCGATGAACGTCCTGCAGCCCTACATCGACAAGAAGCAGCTGGTCGTCCGGTCCAAGCAGACCGAGCTGAACCAGGTCACCACCCTGCGATGGGACGGCGGCACCGCCCAGAAGCGCATGGACGACATCCTGACCTCGGCGTACAAGAGCGAGCGGGTCGACGCGGTGCTCTCGCCGTACGACGGCATCTCCATCGGCATCCTCTCGGCGCTGAAGTCGGACGACTACGGCTCCAAGAGCAAGCCGCTGCCGGTCGTCACCGGCCAGGACGCCGAGGTCGCCTCGGTGAAGTCGATCATCGCCGACCAGCAGTCGATGACCGTCTACAAGGACACCCGCGAACTCGCCAAGGTGGCCTCGAACATGGTCGACGCGGTGCTCAACGACAAGAAGCCCGAGGTCAACGACACCAAGACGTACGACAACGGCGCCAAGGTCGTCCCGGCCTACCTGCTGGAGCCGGTGGCAGTTGACAAGGCCAACTACCAGGAGACCGTCGTCGACTCCGGCTACATCAAGGAAAGCGACCTCAAGTAACCGCCGGCTCACTCTGATTGGAAGGCACGACCATGGCGGGACCCGTCCTGGAAATGCGCTCGATCGTCAAGACCTTTCCCGGCGTCAAGGCGCTGTCGGACGTCACACTGACCGTCCAGCAGGGCGAGGTCCACGCCATCTGCGGGGAGAACGGCGCCGGTAAGTCGACCTTGATGAAGGTCCTCTCCGGCGTCCACCCGCACGGCACGTACGAGGGGGACATCCTCTTCGAGGGGGAGGTCTGCGAGTTCAAGGACATCCGGGCGAGCGAGCAGCGTGGCATCGTCATCATCCACCAGGAGCTGGCGCTGTCGCCGTTCCTCTCCCTCGCGGAGAACATCTTCCTCGGCAACGAGCACGCCAAGGGTGGCTTCATCAACTGGCGGGAGACCCTGCGGCACGCCACCGAGCTGCTGCGCCGGGTCGGTCTGACCGACCACCCGGAGACCCGCGTCGCCGACATCGGCGTGGGCAAGCAGCAGCTCGTCGAGATCGCGAAGGCCCTGTCGAAGAAGGTGAAGCTGCTCATCCTGGATGAGCCGACCGCGGCCCTGAACGACGAGGACAGCGGCAAACTCCTCGATCTGATCCTGGAGTTGAAGAAGCAGGGCATCACCTCGATCATCATCTCCCACAAGCTCAACGAGATCCGCAAGGTCGCCGACTCGGTGACGATCATCCGCGACGGCCAGACCATCGAGACGCTCGACGTGAAGGCCCCGGAGACCACCGAGGACCGGATCATCAGCGGGATGGTCGGCCGCGACCTGGAGCACCGCTTCCCGGAGCGCACCCCGCACGAGCCGGAGGAGGGCGCGGCCCCCGCGCTGGAGATCCGCAACTGGACCGTCCACCACCCGATCGACCAGCAGCGCAAGGTGGTCGACGATGTGTCACTGTCCGTGCGGCGCGGGGAGATCGTCGGTATCGCGGGCCTGATGGGCGCCGGCCGCACCGAGCTCGCGATGAGCGTCTTCGGCCGCACCTACGGCCGGTACGCCGGCGGCACGGTCCTCAAGGACGGCAGGGAGATCCGTACGAAGACCGTCCCCGAGGCGGTCAAGAACGGCATCGCGTACGTCACCGAGGACCGCAAGCACTACGGCCTCAATCTCATCGACACCATCAACCGCAACATCTCGCTCAGCGCGCTGGGCAAGGTCGCCAAGCGGGGCGTGGTCGACGAGCACGGGGAGCGGCAGGTCGCCGAGGGCTTCCGCAAGTCCATGAACATCAAGGCGCCGACCGTCTTCGAGCCGGTGGGCAAGCTGTCCGGCGGCAACCAGCAGAAGGTCGTCCTCAGCAAGTGGATCTTCGCGGGTCCGGATGTGCTGATCCTGGACGAGCCGACGCGCGGTATCGACGTCGGCGCCAAGTACGAGATCTACACGGTCATCGACCAGCTGGCCGCCCAGGGCAAGGCGGTCGTCTTCATCTCCTCCGAGCTGCCCGAGCTGCTCGGCATGTGTGACCGCATCTACACGATGGCCGCGGGGCGGCTGACCGGTGAGTTCTCGCGAGAAGAGGCCTCGCAGGAATCGCTGATGCGTCAGATGACTAAGGACAAAGAGGTAACCCGATGAGCACGGATGTGACCGCCAAGACCCCGGCCCCCGCGCCGCCGGGCAAGAGCGGAGGGGCCGCGGGCGACGGCCTGCTCCAGCTGGTTCTGGACGGCATGCGCCGCAACATGCGGCAGTACGGCATGCTGATCGCCCTCGGCCTGATCGTGGCATTGTTCGCCGTGTGGACCGACGGCGACCTGCTGCTGCCGCGCAACGTCTCCAACCTGGTGCTCCAGAACAGCTACATCCTGATCCTCGCGATCGGCATGATGCTGGTCATCATCGCGGGCCACATCGACCTGTCGGTCGGCTCGTTGACCGCCTTCATCGGCTCGATGGCCGCCGTGTTCATGGTCAAGAACGATCTGCCATGGCCGGTCGCCGTCATCCTCTGCCTCGCCATGGGCGCGGTCGCGGGCGCGGCACAAGGGTTCTTCATCGCCTACGGCGGCATACCGTCGTTCATCGTGACCCTCGCGGGCATGCTGATCTTCCGCGGTCTGACCGAGATCTTCCTCGAGGGCCAGACGCTCGGCCCCTTCCCGGAGGGCCTGCAGAAGGTCGCCAACGGCTTCCTGCCCGAGGTCGGTCCGAACACGAACTACCACAACCTCACCCTGCTGTTGGGCTTCGCGATGATCGCGTTGGTGGTCTTCCAGGAGTTCCGCGACCGCCGCCGCCAGCAGGAGTTCTCTCTCGACGTCCCGCCCTTCAACCTCTTCCTGCTGAAGCTGGTCGCGCTCGGCGCCGCCATCCTCACGCTGACGCTGCTGCTTGCCAGCTACAAGGGCGCCCCGATCGTGCTGCTGATCCTCGGCGTGCTGCTCGTCGGCTTCGGCTACGTCATGCGCAACGCGATCATCGGCCGCCACATCTACGCGATCGGCGGCAACCTGCCCGCGGCCAAGCTGTCGGGTGTGAAGGACAAGAAGGTCACCTTCCTGATCTTCGTGAACATGGGCATGCTCGCGGCCCTCGCGGGTCTGGTCTTCGCCGCCCGCTTCAACGCGGCCTCGCCCAAGGCCGGCCTGAACTTCGAGCTGGAGGCGATCGCGGCCTCGTTCATCGGCGGCGCGTCGATGAGCGGCGGTGTCGGCACCGTGCTCGGCGCGATCATCGGCGGTCTGGTCCTGGGCGTGCTGAACAACGGTATGAACCTCGTCGGCATCGGCACGGACTGGCAGCAGGTCATCAAGGGCCTGGTACTGCTCGCGGCGGTCGGGTTCGACGTGTGGAACAAGCGCAAGGTCGGTTCGTAAGTCAGCAGGGCCCCGCCGGAAGGCGGGGCCCCTCCTTATGGAGGAGCCGCACATGGAACTGAACAGACGCACGGTCATCGCGGGAGCCGCGGCGGCGGGCATAGCCGCCACCACGCTCGGCGGCACGGCCCACGCCACGGGAGGCAGAACGCCGGTGAAGTCGCTCTTCGGCAAACTCGCCGACGGCACGAAGATCTACTGCTGGTCGCTGGAGAACGGCGGCACCCGCCTGAAGGTCCTCTCCTACGGCGGCATCGTCCAGTCCCTGGAGATCCCCGACCGGCGCGGCCGCTACACCAACGTCTCGCTGGGCTTCGACACCATCGAGGACTACGTCTCCTCCAGCCCGTACTTCGGCGCGCTGATCGGCCGCTACGGCAACCGCATCGCCAAGGGCAAGTTCACCCTGGACGGCAAGGCCTACCAGCTGTCCGTCAACGACGGCGACAACAGCCTGCACGGCGGAGCGCAGGGCTTCGACAAGCGGGTGTGGGACATCGAGCCGTTCACCAAGGGCTCCGACGTCGGCCTGTACCTGTACTACACGAGCGTCGACGGCGAGATGGGCTACCCGGGCACGCTCAGGTCGAAGGTCACGTACACCCTCACCCGGCACGGCGACTGGCGCATCGACTACGAGGCCACCACCGACAAGGCCACCGTCGTCAACCTCACCAGCCACGTCTACTGGAACCTGGCCGGCGAGTCGAGCGGCACGATCTACGACCACGAGCTGTCCATCGCCGCCGCCCGCTACACGCCGGTCGACTCGGGGCTGATCCCCACGGGCGAACTGGCGAAGGTCGCGGGCACCCCCTTCGACTTCCGCCGCACCAAGACCGTCGGCGAGGACATCCGCGTCGCGCACCAGCAGCTGCTGTACGGCAAGGGCCTGGACCACAACTGGGCCCTGGACAAGGGCATCACGGCCCGCCCCGAGCACATCGCCACGCTCCGGGACCCGTCCTCCGGCCGCACTCTGAAGATCGCGACCACCGAGCCGGGCCTGCAGTTCTACTCCGGCAACTTCCTGGACGGCTCCCTCGTCGGCACCGGCGGGACCGTCTACCGGCAGGGCGACGGGCTGTGCCTGGAGACCCAGCACTACCCGGACTCGCCGAACCACCCGTCGTTCCCGTCGACGGTGCTGCGGCCGGGGCAGACGTACCGGTCGACGACTGTGCACTCGTTCAGCGCCTGAACACCAGGGCGCGCACGCCCGTACGTGAACGCACATTTTCTTCACGCGAGTTGAACGGCGTCACAGCCGCATCCGTATGAACGGGTGGCCCGCGCTCCCCCGCGCGGGCCACCCAGACGACGGACCCGGCCGCCTCCCCACCGGGCCCGCCTCACGCGGAGGTTCCATGGCCGACAACGTCACCTCGCTGTTCCGCAGCACTGCGGCGCACAGCCCCTCCATGGCGGCGCTGACGCGGGAGGGCGGCGACGAGGCCGGCCCGGTGGACTTCTGCATCCCCTGCAACCCCTACTTCCCCACCCCGGCCATGTTCGACGAGATGGCGAGCAGGCTGCGGGACATCATCACGTACTACCCGAGCAGCGCCGACACCATCACCGCCGAACTGTGCAGCCTGCTCCAGCTCCCGCCGCAGTGCGTGGCAATGGGCAACGGATCCACCGAGCTGATCACCTGGATCGACCACCTCCTCGTCCGCGAGTCCCTCGCCATCCCCGTCCCCACCTTCGGCCGCTGGACCGACCAGCCGATGGAGACCGGCAAGCGGGTCGACATGTTCCCGCTCCAGGAGTCCAGCGGCTTCGCCCTGGACCTGGCGCAGTACGCCGAGTTCATCCGGGCCCGCGGCACCCGGGTCGCCGTCCTGTGCAACCCCAACAACCCCGACGGCGGCTACCTGCACAAGCACGCGGTCGTGCAGTTCATGGACGCGATGGCGGACCGGGACCTGGTCGTGATCGACGAGTCGTTCCTGGAGTTCGCCGACGCCGAGACCGAACCCAGCGTCGTGCAGGAGGCGATGATCCGGCCCAACGTCATCGTGCTGCGCAGCCTCGGCAAGAACTTCGGCCTGCACGGCATCCGCTTCGGCTACCTCGTCGCCAACCCGGCGCTCGCGGGCCGGGTCCGTTCCATGCTCCCCAAGTGGAACCTCAACTCCTTCGCCGAGCACGTGGTGTTCATGCTGAAGGAACACGGCCAGGAGTACGCGCAGAGCCTCCAGCAGGTGCGACGGGACCGGCTGGACATGGCCGGCCAGCTGGCCGCGCTGCCCGGCCTGACGGTGTACCCGTCCCAGGGCAATTTCCTCTTCGTGCGCCTCCCGGTGGGCGCCGAAGGCACCGTGGTCCGGGACCGGATGCTGACCGAGCACCGGATCCTGGTCCGTGAGTGCGGCAACAAGATCGGATCCTCCAGCCGCTTCCTGCGGCTCGTGGTGCGCCCCCAGGTGGATGTGCGTCGCCTGGTGTCCGGCCTGGAACAGGTGCTCTACGGGACCAGGAGGGGAGCCGCCGTGCCCGAGCTGGGCACCGGGACCAGCTACAGCTCGGGTACGGCGGCGGTGGACCGGCTCGTCAGTGCCACCAATGGCGCCGGTATGCAAGGCCTTGCCGCTCAGGCCGTCGGCGCCGTCGGTGCGGTCGGTGCCGGTGGGCCGGGCCTGGCAGCCGCCCCGCCCGCCGGCACCGGCATGCCGATGCCGGCCGCGGCACAGACCGGCGGGGCGGGGGCGCCGATGCCGGCGGCGGCGCAGACGTTCCCGCAACCGACGGCGCCGCAGACGTTCCCGCAGCCGACGGCGCCGCAGGCGGTCCCGCAACCGGCGCCACCGCAGGCGATCCCCCACCCGGCGGCGCCACAGCCCGTCCCTCAGCCCGCGATTCCGCAGCCGGCGCCACCGCAGGCGATCCCGCAGCCCGCGGTGGCCCAGGCGGTCCCCCAGCAGCCGTCCGGCATCACCCCGCCCGGCGTCCCGGCCCGCGGTGGCCTCACCGCCGCCCAGGTCCGGGGCACCAACGGCCTGTCCCCCGCACCGGCGACCGGCTGGCCGGGCGCGACCAGCTGGCCGAACCCGGCCGGGATGGGACAGGCGGGGTAGGCGGCCCGCCGGGTCACACGGATTTGACCGGCTTGGTGAACGAGGCGGCGCTCGCGGAGGACTGGCCGAGGCCGAGCGCGAGCAGGAGGGCCGCCAGCAGGATCAGTAAGCGACGGGCCATCCGCTGCTCCAGTTCAGGAGGTTGATGCCGAGCTTGGGGGTGCCGTTGTCGTTGCCGTCGTAGTAGTGGTAGACGATCAGGTCGCCGTCCACGTCGTTCATGATCGACTGCCCGCCGGGCCCGATGATGCTGCCGTGCGACTCGAGGACGGGTGTCCCGCCGTTGTTCATCATCGAGACGCCGTTCTTGTCGTAGTAAGGCCCGGTGATGCTGGTGGCGCGGCCGACCTTGACCTTGTACGTGGAGCTGGTGCCGGCGCAGCAGGTGTCGTACGAGGCGAAGAGGTAGTAGTAGCCGCCCCGCTTGACGATGAAGGGCGCTTCGACGGCCTTGGTCCCGGTCGGACGGGAGGCGAGGGAGTACCGGGTGGTGTTGGAGGAGAGCTGCTTCCCGGTGGAGGGGTTGATCTGGATCATCTTGATCCCGGTCCACCAACTGCCGAAGGGCAGCCACCACTTGCCGTCACCGTCGACGAAGAGGTTGGGGTCGATGGCGTTGTAGTCGCTGGAGGAGCTGGAGGTGTAGACGGTGCCCTGGTCGGTCCAGCTGCCCGACTGGCCGGTGCTGGAGGTGGCGAGGCCGATGGCGGAGGTGTTCGAGCCGAACTTCGAGACGGAGTAGTACAGCAGGTACTTGCCGCCGTGGTACGAGATGTCCGGCGCCCAGGCCTCCGGCACGGAGGAGTAGTTCGACCACCAGCTGGGACGGCTGCCGAAGGCGTCGGCGCCCGCGCTGAAGGCGATGCGGTCGCTCGACGTCTTGTTGGCGATGCCTCCGCCGGTGGCGTAGAGCAGGTACTGCCCGGACGAGGTGCGGATCATCGTCGGGTCGTGGGTGATGACGGAGCCGGTGACCCGTCCGGGGTTGGGATAGGCGCTCGCCGTGCTCGGGATGAGGGCGAGCAGGACGGCGGCGGGGAGGGCGAGGAGTGCGGTTCTGGTCGTTCGGGAGGTGCGGCTCACGCGGATCCTCCTTGCGGGTGGGGGCGTTGAAATGGAGCGCCCGTATGTCCGTGATTTCGAACAGCGATCGCAAGTTCGGACGGGACCGTAGAATCGAACCACTTGCGCGTCAATGGGCCGCGCAGTCACAGCGGGCGCACTACGAAGTGGTAACGGGCGGCAACTGCCGGTGAGTTGCCATGGTCTAGCCCGCCATGAAGATCTCTTTCCTGCTCCACAACGCCTACGGAATCGGAGGCACGATCACCACCACCTTCAACCTGGCCCACGCACTGGCCGAGCGGCACGAGGTGGAGATCGTCTCCGTGCTACGGCACCGGGAGCTCCCGAACTTCACCCTGG
Source organism: Streptomyces sp. F001 (assembly GCF_004187715.1). Classification (GTDB taxonomy): domain Bacteria; phylum Actinomycetota; class Actinomycetes; order Streptomycetales; family Streptomycetaceae; genus Streptomyces; species Streptomyces flavusporus. The sequence continues at coordinate 237,866 of NZ_QZWF01000008.1, forward strand.
ACCCGAGAGTGTCGCTCAGGCCGCTCGTGGACTTGCGGCAGGAGAAGAACCATCCGCTGCATCTGAGACCGGCGGGGGTGTTCCCCCGCGCCGAGTACCGTTACGGGCAGTACAGCGAGCTGACCGACCAGCGGATCGCCGAGTGCCTCGCCACGATCGACGCCGACGTGGTGATCGGCACCCGGCCTGGGCTGAACGTCCATCTCGCCCTCCAGGCTCCGGAGCATGTCGTCCGCATCGGACAGGAGCACCTCACCCTGGACAACCATCCGCCCCGGCTGCGCACCACGCTGCGCCGGGCCTACCGCCGACTCGACGCACTGACCACGGTGACCGAGGCGGACGCCGCCGCCTACCGGCGCAAGATGTGGCTGCCCGGGGTCCGGGTGGAGGCCCTCCCGAACAGCGTGCCGGATCCCGTGCTGCCGGCCGTCGACGGCTCGGCGAAGGTGGTCGTCGCGGCCGGCCGACTGGTCCCGGTGAAACGTTACGACCTGCTCATCGAGGCCTTCGCCATGGTTGCCGCCGAACACCCGGACTGGCAGCTGCGCATCTACGGCAAGGGTGAGGAGCACGATCGGCTGCGGCAGCTCGTCATGGACCTCCGCCTGTGGAACAACGTCTTCCTGATGGGTGCGGCGGCCCCCATGGAGGGAGAGTGGGTCAAGGGCTCGATCGGTGCGGCCGCCTCCAACTTCGAGCCGTTCGGCATGACGATCGTCGAGGCGATGCGCTGCGGACTGCCGGTGGTGAGCACCGACTGCCCCTACGGACCCGGTGAAATCATCGAGGACGGGGTCGACGGCCGACTGGTGCCGGTCGGGGACCGTGACGCGCTGGGCGCCGCCCTGCTGGAACTGGTCCGTGACGACGAGGGGCGACGCCGCATGGGCCGTGCGGCGCTGAGGAACGCGCGGCGGTTCGCTCCCGGCCCCGTGGTCGAGCAGGCCGAGCGGCTGTTCACGGAGACGGTCTCGGCGAGAAGGGCGGGACGACCCGTCGTACCGGAACGCGCCCGTATGCACCGCGCCCTGGTCAGCCAGGGTTTTGCCGCCCGCGACGCCGCGTTCGCCTCGGCGAGCAGTGCGCTGCGCATGGTTCGGAAGGGACAGCGATGAGCACGGAGCAGACTGCGGAACAGAGTGTGGATCCACGCGTCGGCTGCGTGGTCGAGCCGGACGGCCGGATCACGTTCGATCTGCCGCCGCTGCCGGCCGATGGGCCGCAGGTGCTGCTCCGGCTGCGCCCGAAGAAGGGCCAGCCTGAGAAGACGCTGCACGCCCTGGACCTGGCACCCGCCAACGACGGTCGCCTGCGCGCCGTCCTGGGCCCGCAGCCCGTCCTCGAGGAGGGCCGGTGGGATGTGTACCTGCTCCCGGAACCGGGATCCGAGCGGCAGCGTCTGCGCCCGGGCCTGCGTGACCTGCGGGCCCTGGTCGACGGGCACCTCCGCGACCGGCAGTCACCGCTGGCCGTCCGGGTTCCCTACGTCACCAAGGACGGATACCTCGCAGTACGAGCCTGGCTGCGCCCCGCCCACGCGGAGGTCGGCGGCATCGACATCACGGACCGGTCGATGACGGTCGCCGCCCGCCTGCACGGCGCCTCGTTCCAGGAGGGAGCCGCCGTGCACCTGCGCCTGCGGGGCGGCAGCGGCACCGTGCGCCCCCTGGAGCCACGGCCCGCACCTGACGGCCGAAGCTTCTCCTTCACGGTCGACCACGGGGAGTTGACCGCCGGAACGGACGCCGGAAGCGGCGTCTGGGACGTCTTCGTGCGGCCTGCGGCGCAGGCGCCTCTCATCCGGGTCGCCCGTCTTCTCGACGACCTGGCAGACCGCAAGGAGGTCTTCGTCCACCCGGCGGTCACGCTCGGCGGTGCCGTCCTGCGCCCCTACTACACCGTCGACAACGACCTCTCCGTGGAGGTGACGAAGGCCGGTTGAGGTGGGCGACGGCTGTCTCGCCACGGATCACGCCTCCGGCTGCGCCCACCGGAACAGGGAGAGCCACCCGGGCACGTCCACCTCGGCGCGCACCGTCTTGCCCGGCGGCGGCTCCCGGTCCAGCACCTCCCAGCGGGCGGCCAGCGCGGCGACGAGTGCGAGGCCGCGCCCGGATTCCTCGAGCGGCTCCGGCGTCCGTACGGCACCCGGATCCGGCGGGCGTGGCGCCGTGCGGGTGTCGGTGACCTCGATGCGTACGCTTCCCGTGACCAGGGACAGCCGCAGTTCGAAGTCCCTTCCGGGAACGCGGCCGTGGATCACGGCGTTCGCGGTCAGTTCGGCGACGATCACGGCGATGGTGTCGGAGGCGTCACAGCCGTGCGGGATGCCCCAGGCGTGCAGCTGGTTCAGGGCCAGGTGCCGGGCGAGGCGGGCGCCGCGCGGGGTGGCGCTGAGGCGCTGGGTGAACGTACGTACGGTAACCGGCTGTTGGGGAGTGAGCGGTGCGGTCATGCGCCCAATCTGGCGGGTGTACAGGGCAGTTCACCAGGTCGGCGGCGCGTACGCTGCTCGAGCGTACGCAGTTACGGGGTGGACAGTACTCATCACTGGCCGTGACCATGGGTGCGGGAGGTGACCGTCAGTGGTCGATGTGCTGGGTACGAGTGGCGAGCCGGAGTCGTCGGACAGTCTGCGGACGTTCGGAGCGGTCGTCCAGGCCTTGCGGGAGCATGCCGGGTTGAGCCGGGAGGAGTTCGGGGACCGGGTGGGGCTCTCCAAACACACAGTGGCTTCAGTGGAGTTGGGGCGGCGGATGCCGGATCCGACGTTCGCGGAGCGATCGGAGGCGGTGCTCGGGAATACGGGGGCCTTGCGACGGGCGGCGCAGCATCTGGCTCGGCAGCCGGGGCTGGCGGCGTGGTTTCGGCGGTGGGCGCGGTTGGAGGCGACCGCGATCACGCTGTACACGTACGAATGCCGGTTGATTCCAGGGCTGTTGCAGACGGAGGCGTACGCCCGTCAACTGTTCGACGACGAGTTGCCGCCGCTGGCGGACGAGCAGATCGAGGCCCAGTGGGAAGCGCGCGCCGAACGGCAGCGGCTCTTGCGGCAACGGCCGAACACCGAGTTCAGCTTCGTCCTCGAAGAGCACTTGTTCCTGCGGCACACGGGCGGTGTGGACGTCACACGGGAGCTCATCGATCACGTGTTGGAGATCTCCGTGCTGCGGAACGTCGAGATCCAAATCATGCCGTTGGTGCGGGAGTCGCATGCCGGGCTGCACGGCCCCATGCAGTTGCTGGAGCCCCCCGAGAACAAGTGGTTCGCGTACATCGAGGGCCCGGAATGCGGCCAGTTCATCTCAGACCCAAAGGTGGTGGGCGTCCTCCAGAGGCGATATGCCAGGATGCGTGCGCAGGCTCTCTCCCTCGAAGACTCCGTGAGCCTGTTGCAGCGGATGCGAGGAGACCTATGAGCACCAACGAACTGACGTGGTTCAAGTCGAGTTACAGCAGCAGCGGTTCGGGCGACTGCGTCGAGGTCGCCCCCTCCCCCACCACCATTCACATCCGCGACTCCAAGAACAAACAGGGCCTCCACCTCACCGTCACCCCTGACGCTTGGAGGGACTTCATCTCCCTGGCCTCACAGGCGCGTTGACGATCCATCGCTCCCCGGTGACCGCATCGATCTCGGCTCGGGAAGCCGAAGTGCTCGCGTTGCTCGGGGAGCACCTGAGCAACGCGGAGATCGCCGCGCGGTTGTTCATCTCCGTACGCACCGTCGAGTCGCACGCCTCCTCGCTGCTGCGCAAGCTTCAGGTGCCGGATCGACGGGCGCTGTCCCGGCGCGCTGCGGAAGCCGCTCCCGCTGAACAGTCGCGCTCGGCGGCCGCCCTTCCGGCACCGCTGACGGCGTTCGTCGGCCGGGTGCGCGAGCGCGGCGAGCTGGCCGAGGCGGTGAAGGCGCACCGGCAGGTGACCGCGGTCGGTCCGGGCGGGGTGGGAAAGACGCGGCTGGCGCTGGCGGTGGCGGCGGAGGTGGCCGGCGACTTCGCCGACGGGGGTGTGGTTCGTCGACCTGGTCCCGGTCACCGATCCGGGGCGGGTGGGCGCTGCGGTCGCGGCGGCCGTGGGTGTGGGCGAGCAACCCGGGCGCGACACCGACGACGCGGTGCTGGCCGCGCTGGCGGATCACCGAGCGCTGCTGGTTCTGGCCGCATTCACCGTCGATGTCGCCGACGGCTCCCTCGAGGTGTACGCGCAGCGGGTACGTCGTGTCCTTTCGGCCGCGCTCCATCTGGCCTGCACGGCGGAGCTCGACGACGAGGACCTGCCGGCGGACGAATTCCCGGACTGGTTCACGGCGATCTCCACCCGGGAAGGCGAGGTACATGAGACTTTCGCCCGGGACGGCCGCACCGCGTATATGAACCGAAGCGGCGGAGATCCCTGGTCCTTGCAGAACTGGATCTACCGGTTCGACCCTGCCGAGGATTCCCGAGGCTGGGAATTCTGGGACGTGGTTCCGGTGGGCCCGTCGCGAGTGCGGGTGTGGGTCGACAGCTGGGAGGAATCCTTCTTCGGGTCCGTCGACCTGCTGTGGCTGCTGTACACGGCCGGTGCCTCACACGTCGAGGGGCCGGAGGTCCGTGAGGCGAGTGCGTGGGCGTCCGAGATCTTGCGTCCGGTGGGAGCGTCGTAACTCCCATCATCGCAAGTCAGCGGGCACCTCTTCTTACTTCCTCATCCCCAGGCCGACCTCTTCCCGGTGGATTCAGTCTTAGCGCCTCCCAAGGCCGTTAGTGCCTCCCGGGACAGCGCAAGGATCGGCCGGGAACCCAGGCTTGCAGGGGCTGCCGACGTTGTTACCGCCGCCGCGCCCACCATTCTGATTGATCTCGCCGCACACCGGCGTAGGCGTAGAGGGCTGCCCAGACCCGCCGAGACATTGAGCCTCGGGATCCCAAACGTCTGTCGTCACCGTGGTGCTCTGCGGCATCGGTGCCGCGAATGCGGTGGCCGGCAGGAGGCCGGTGCCAGCGGACACCGCCGTCGCGGCTGCGGCCAGCAACAGACAGCGCTTCCAGAAACGTTTGATCATGATGCCCTCCGTCATGGCGTGCAAGATCCTGGATTTCCGGCCAGGCCGGGTTATGCATCAAGGGGCTCAGACCAGGGATTCCGTGTCATGACACTGAAAAACGTGACTTGACGCGAGAGCACTGCCGACGGTAAAAGCCCACGCCTCCAGTCGAAGGACAACCTTCCACTCCACCTGCGCCGGGCCATCACCTGCGTCACATGTCGGACATATCCACCCTCGTCAAGTCACGTTTTCCTGTGACATGACCGGAGCCGCCTGCTCAGGCCTACTGGGGAGACACCCCGCCCTGTCACGGGGCACACCGTAAGACCAGGCCTTCTGCCCTCATCTTTGAATCCGCTAAATCCGCAGGGCGAAGCGCCACCCCGTCTGCACCGCGAAGGAACACGCTCATGACTCACAGTGTCGGCAACCCGACAGACATCCAGCGCCGGCGCGGCTGGAGTTTCGGCATCGGGATGGGCCTGGCCTCGGCCGCCATGGCTTCCGGTGTCATGCTCGCGGTCCCTGCTTCCGCCGCCGTCTTCATTCCCTCCTCGGTGATCACTGTGCCCACCGATGACGGCGTCGACATCGACGTCGACGATCTTCGTCCGTACCCATTCCCCAAGGATCCGAACGACGATCCTCTTCCGCCCAAACCCCCCAAGAATCCGTGCGAGAAGAAGCCTTGGCTCCCTGACTGCGGGCCTTTCCGGTAACCCTGCGAATATTCGGTACATCGGAAGCATCACCGCAATTCAGGCCGCCCTTTATGGCCTGTGACGACAAAGAGCCCGCCCATCCGGGGCCGCGTTGGGCACCCCCGCCACGAGCCCGACTCGCTCTTCGCAGACCGCGGCTGCGACCACGAGGTCTACCGCCGACGCGGCCCCGAACGCGACATCGTGCCGGCCATGGCCGGCGCGGCACCTCGTACGGCAGCCACCTGTCCGCCTGCCTCGAGGGCGGCGCCGGCAACGACACCTGCATCGTCGACTCCGACCATCTGATCGGCTGCAGGCCACACGTCATTCGGCCCTGTGGGCAGTGCAGGCACGGTACAGGTATCCGTGCTCGTCAGCCCGCCGCAGGTCCCGGTCGCGGAGCAGCACAGACAGCTTGTGGCCCCAGTGCCTGCACGTGGCGTCGAAGTCTGCGGCCCGATACTCGACGGCGAGGACGTGGGAGCCGTAAGCCTCCTCGTACACCCCGCACTCGTCGTGGCGACCGCACTCCTCGGCCACGGCGAAGTCGAACCCGATGCGCTTGTCCTGCGAGGCCAGCTCGGCGGTGTTCTTCTGGGCGACGGCCAGCCCGCTCGCATGCGCCCGGTCGGCCAGCAGCTCGGCGAAGGCCGCCGCGTCCCGCCGGTCCAGCAGGCCCTCTGACCGGGTGTACGAGTCCAGGTTGTCCGGCTCGACCGCCTGGAAGCCGTCGACGGCGCAGCTGTCGATCCACTCGCCGACGATGGCCGCGAGCCGTGACCGTTGGGCGGACGTGGAGATGTCGAGCAGCGCCTCGCCCCAGTCCTGGTCGACGATCTCCGCACCCTCTCGGTCGTGCAGCAGCAGATCGTCGTGCCGCTTGCGCCACCACGACAGCTCCTGAGGCTGGGCCTGGAAGGCGTTCACGTAGCAGACCGAGTACACCCCCTTGGCCGGGCGCGCTTCGCGATCCCGCACGACGGTGCGGGTACCCGCCGGCGGTTCGTAGGCGCCGCCCAGCTGGTAGTCGAACGCGCCGTGTGCAGGCGGCGGTTCGATGTACTCGTTCGAGGCGCTCGGTCCCTGGCAGGACAGTGATGCGGCGGTGAGGACGCACCCCGCTGCCCCTGCGCGGAACCACCGTGTTCTGCCGTTCAGCCTGTGCCCCATGAGCTCAGTCGATCATGCGCAGTCCGCTGTCGTCGAACACCGCGACGACGACCGGCTTCCTCAGGGGGTCATCTCGGCGGACGAGAAGTGGATGGCGTTCGGCCTCGGACTGGTGGCCGGGCAGCTCGACGCCCTCAGAGGCGGAGCCGGCGCCGTGCTGCTACGAGTGGACGACTGGGACGTACCGATGCTGACGGACTACCAGGAGGAAGTCGCCGCCGCAGCCGTCATCGAGTGCCTGCGGGAGAACTACGGCATCAGCGGTGTCGACATCGGTCTCACATTCGACCGAGAGCGGAATCGCTACCAGTTCACCTGGGACGGAGCGCAAGCCGAACCCGGCCAGGTGAAGGACAGGCCCGGCGAATGATCCACAGCAAGGAGAGCGTCGCCGCCGAACTGGATCGCGTACGGCAGCGCCCTCCGGCCGATTCGGCTCCACCGGTACTGGCCGCCTTCACCGTCAAGGTCGCCGACGGCGAGTCCGAGGCGTACGCACAGCGGGTCCGTCACGTCCTTTCGGCCGTGCTGCACCTGGCCCGCACGGCGGAGTTCGACGACGAGGACCTGCCGGCGGACGAATTCCCGGACTGGTTCACGGCGATCTCCACCCGGGACGGCGAGGCCCGTCAGGAATTCTCCCGGGACGGCCGTACCGCGTACCTCGACCGGAGTGGCGGAAATCCCTGGTCCTTGCAGAACTGGATCTACCGGTTCGACCCGGACGACGATTCTCGCGGCTGGGAGTTCTGGGACATCGTCCCGGTGGGCCCGTCGCGGGTGCACATCTGGGTCGACAGCTGGGGCGAGTCTTTCTTCGGATCCCTCGAACTGCTGTGGCTGCTGTACACAGCAGGTGCCGCACACGTCGAGGGGCCGGAGGTCCGCAAGGCGAGCGTGTGGGCGTCCGAGGTGCACGGCCGGTGACGGAGGGGAGCCGCCGGAGGGTGAGATCTCCTCCGGCGGCTCCGCCGACGATGTCCGTTCCGGCTCAGCCGAGCCGGATCACGTTCCAGGACAGCGGTCAGCCGGCCGTCCTGGAGGGCTGTGCCCTCGACCGGGTGCGGGGTGACCCGCTCGGGGTCGTCGAGCGTATTGCTCAACTGCCTGCCGACGGATGGCGGATGGATGGCGCCGCCCGACCGGCCAGGCGGCTGCGCGGCCCCAGGAGGCCGCGTCCACTGACGCGGTGTACGGCGGTCGCCCACCGGTAGGGGAATCCGCAGGTGCACCACATCTGGCGGATGTGTTGCATTCTCAGCCGCTACACCACTCCTGTGGACACGGCAGGGCGCCGTCAGCACGGCCCGGGCACCGCTGAGTCTGCTCGGCGGCCTTGCGCCGGTGGGCGCATTCATCGACGCGGGCCGCGGGAGGCGGGATGGAAGGGGCGAGGCCAGAACCACCGAGCTCACACCGCGTTCGTCGCGGCTGATCCGTTCAAGCGGGCCTGTCGCAGCGGGAAAGAGGCGGCACGTCGATCTCGGCGAGACTGCTCGACGCCTGCGCTACCGCGCACCTCGGGCGGCCGTGTCGCGGGGAGACGGTCAGCGGGAGGTGAGGGGGGTTTCGGACTCAACGCGGGTGAGCTTTTCGGGGTTGCGGACGTAGTAGAGACCCGTGACGCGGGCGTTCTCCACGCGGAAAGCCAGCACGCCGTCGATCACGCCGTCCACGCGCAGGATGAGTCCGGGGTTGCCGTTGACCGTCGTGGGCTCACTGGTGAAGGTGCCGCCGGCCTTTTCGACACTGCCGGCCATGTAACGGAGCACCTTGTCGGCGCCGACGACCGGCCGCAGGGCCGCCAGCTTGAAGCCGCCGCCGTCGCTGACGAAAACAACGTCCGGGGCGAGTACGTCGAGCAGCCCGTGCAGGTCCCCGGTTTCGAGCGCGGACTGGAACGAATTCAACGCTTCCCGGGTTTCTTCCGGGGAAACCGATGTGCGCGGCCGGCGGGCGTCGACGTGTTGGCGGGCGCGGTAGGCGATCTGGCGGGTGGCGGCGGGGCTCTTGTCGATTGCGGCCGCGATGTCCTCGTAGCCGATGTCGAAGACCTCGCGCAGCACGAAGACGGCGCGTTCGGTCGGTGAGAGGGTTTCGAGGATGAACATGAGTGCCAGCGACAGGTTCTCGGACAGTTCGACGTCCTCGGCCACGTCCGGCGCGGTGAGCAGGGGCTCGGGCAGCCAGGGGCCGACGTAGGCCTCCTTGCGCCGTTTGAGGGTGCGCAGCCGGTTGAGTGCTTGGCGGGTCGTGATCCGTACCAGGTAGGCGCGCTGGTCCTGCACCTGCTCCAGGTCGACCTTGACCCACCGCAGCCAGGCCTCCTGGAGGACGTCCTCGGCGTCCGCCGCCGATCCGAGCATCTCGTAGGCGACGGTGAACAGCAGGTTGCGGTGGGCGACGAAGGCCTCGGTCGCGGGGTCGGTGACGTGGTCGTTCATGTCGTGCGCTTCACTCTCTCGTGGTGGCCCCATGTGCCGGAAGCAGGCCGTAAAGAACATGTACCCGGTCCGATGACGGGGTTGTCGGCAGCAGCCTCCCCAGGCCACGTGGGATGGGCGGGCTGTGGGACTGGCGCCCCGGAGCCCGCCCACGGCCTACGAGGCCGCGGCGTTGTGTGCTTGTCGCTCCGGCTCGGTCCTTCTCGGGCCGGACCGGTCGGTCCGGCCGAAGGAGGGGTCTTGGCGGCTGGCCCGAGCGTCAGGTGTTGGACGGCGTCGTGGGGTGTTCCGGCTGAGGCGTTACCACGCGGTCGGTGCTGTCGCCGTGGGATCCGCGGGAACTGGCCTTGCGTGCCCCGGACACCAACTTGTTGAGGGTGAACACGCAGGCGATCTCCTTGACGCCGGCACCGGTCCGCCCGCTGATGCTGAGCGCGTTCACCTTGTCGTTCGGGTAGGAGAACTGAGTGACGCCCCCCTTCCGGCCGAGGCTGAGGCACTGCCCGGCGAAGAACATCCGGACGGGAGAGGCTTTCTTCCCCGCGATCCGGCGCAGGATCGTGGCGGCGGCCGCCGGGCCCAGCTGCGTGGCGGCCTGGCAGCTCAGCCGGAACGGGTGGTCCGGCATCACTCCCGCGTCCCCAGCGGCGATGATGCGCTCGTCGTCCACACTGGTCAGCGTCGTGTCGGTGACCAGACGGCCTTCGGCGTTGGTGCGCAGCCCGCTGCGGGCGGCCAGGTCCGGGATACGGAATCCCGCAGTCCAGATCGTCACCGCGCTGGGCAGCTCGCGGCCGTCGTCGAGCCGTACGCCGTCGCGTGTCACTTCCGCCACCTTCGTACCGGGTCCTTCGAGGACGGTCACACCCAGCTTGGCGAGCCGGCGGGCGACCGGGCGGCGGACTCGGGCGTGCAGGGAGGGGCCGAGCACCTTGCCGCAGACCAGGGTGACCTTGCGGCCCACCTCCGCCAGCTCGGCGGCGGTCTCCAGGCCGGTCGGGCCGGCCCCGACCACGGTCACCGGAGCCGACGCGGGCGTCGCATCCAGCGCCGACCGCAGTCGTTCCGCCCCCTCGAGGTCCGACACCGAATGAGCGAACTCCGCCGCTCCGGGGACGCCGGGATCGGCGGCGCCGCTGCCCACCGCGTAGACGAGGTAGTCGTAGGAGACCGTGCCACCGCCCGCCAGCGACACCTGACGCTCGGCAGCGTCGATCCGGGTCGCAGTGTCGACCACCAGCCGGATGTTCCCGCCCATGACCCTGTCGAAGCCCTCGACCGCGTCATCGGAGCCGGTCACGAGCTGGTGCAGGCGGATCCGCTCGACGAACTCGGGACGCGGATTGATCACGGTCACCGACACACCATCGCGCCGAGCCAGGCGATTGGCCGCTGTCACGCCCCCGTACCCGCCGCCGATCACGACTACCTCGACGTTCCCGTTCATCATGTCTCCTCGTGTTGTGGACTCGGCATGGAGACACCAGCGGTCCGTCCGGCGTAACAACCTGCGGATGAGACGTAGCGCACATCAAAGGTCGCGAAACGCCGCCCCTCCCTCCGCGAATGGTGTAACGCGGCCCTGACGAGGTCGGGCAGGAGCCGGGGAGTCTCGCGGTAGCGGGCGAGTGGGGCCCGGCTCGCTGTATTCGGCCTGACACGGCTCGGTGGTGGCCGCGCGGGCAACATTCATGGAGCCGAGGGGCACGACGTGGCACCAGCCCCCGTTCCTTCGACCTGAGCACCATCGCGGCGGAAAAGAGACTCACCGCATTCGCTGGAAAACACCGCGAACGGCCGCCGGAAAGCCGAGCGGCGGCCGTTCTGTGTCAGTCGGAATCAGCGTCGCAGGGCCAGGTCGTTGCGAGCCAGCTTGACCGCGGCAAGAAGCGCAGCGAACACCGTGCCGAACAGGTTGATCGTCATCATCGTCTCGTTGATCGCATGCCCGCTCCAGCTGACCGAGGCCCCGTCCTTGACCATGTCACCGGAGGCGCCGATGAAGTAGGGAACCGAGCTCAGTCCCAGCGCCCCGTAGAAGAGCACGTTCTGCGCCAACACCCCCCGCCCCTCGGTCCGCACCGACACCGAGGTCGACGCCGGCTGACGCTTCATCAAATACAGTGCGAAGATCTGGAAGTAGAGATAGGTGACAAACCACCAGCCCAAATAGTTGGTGTAGGGCACCCCGAACACCCCGCCCCCCTCTTCCCAGACCCAGACCCGCTTCACGGTGGCGGCGATCGAGTCGACGCCGAGGTCGAACATGGTCATCAGTGCCGCGGCCAGCATCGGCAGCGCCACCACCTCGACCCGGCCGGCGACCGACCCGGACGAGCCGCCCAGACGGCTGTCCGCCTCGTCGAGCAAGGTGTTGGCCACCTGCCAGCAGATGTAGCCCAGACCGAAGTAGATCGGTCCGATCTCGATGGGCACATGAATCAGCTGCGGATGGCCCGTGTAGTGGTATTGGCCGAAGGGGAACCCGGTGGAAACGCTGAGGTTCTCGAAGAAGTTGCTCACCACCAGGGTCACGATCAGAAAGAACAGCAGCGTCCGCCACCCGTATCTCCGCACCCCGTGGATCAGCGCGAACGGGACCGACAGCAGCAGCATCGGCACCGCGATGTGTGTCCCGGTCAGCGGTACGGTGAGGCCCACTACTGCGGCGGCGGCTGCCAGCAGCCAGAGGACGCGGTTCCATGGGTTCATTTTGTTTCTCCTGTAATGGTGGGTTCAGCTGCCTCCGCCCCCCGCAGCCGTCGAAGCAGCCCCAGGACCACCGCAACCGCCGCCGCGCACAGTGCCAGGGTGTGGTGAAAGCGCCCCGCCCCGGAATGCGGCCAGTCGGTGGGGTCCGCGGGTTCGGGTGCGCCGGGGACGGCACGGCGGTACCCGGTGAACACTCGAGACGCCCAGGCGCTGGTGGACTGGCGGCCGTAGAGCTCCAGCAGCCCCACCATCACGAGCAGTGCCGGGACGCATCCCGCGACAAAGGCCGCCTCGCTGCTCATGACACCACCGGGCCGACCGGCGTGCCGACGCCCACGCTCAGGCCCGGGTGCGTGCCCGGCCCGGGGTCGGCGTCCGGTACGACCTCGGTGAACAACAGCTCCTCCGCAGACGCGTCCATCGGCCGGGCAGCCGCCGAGTCGCGGTACTTGACGCCAGCCAGGTCATCCACAGCACCGGCAACCATGCTCACCAGTGAAAACCGGTCGCGTCGGCGCCTGGCGCGTTGAAGGTACGTACCGATATCGGCATCCCGGCGCTCGATGCGCTTCACCAGAGCCTGCCGAGAATCGGTCTGATTCTCGGACGCCGTCATCTCAGCCGATTCATCCTCGCCGGAGCCGTCGCCCCGAGGTTTGCCAGCGGCCCCCGAAGCCCTCGACCGTGTCATCGGAACCGGTCAGAAGCTGGTGCAGACGGATCCGCTCGACGAACTCGGGACGCGGATCGACCACGGTCACCGGCACACCATCGCGCCGAGCCAGGCTGCCGGCCCGCCGTCACGCCCCGTCCCCGCCGCCGGCAACCACCGCGCTCGGCGTTCCCGCTCATCGTCTCTCCCCATGTCGTGGACTCGGCATCAAGACACCAGCCACCCTTCTGCCGTAACAGCCCGCGGATGAGACGTAACGCACACCGGACACAACGGAACGCCGTCCCTTTCCTCGGGCGGCAGTTGGGCATGAGTGCTCAGACGGTCATCAGAGGCCACCGCCGACAGGCCGCAGGGCGGCCTGCTTGAGGCCACCGCCATGGCCGGCGGAGCTGAACGAGCTGGATGAAGGCCGACGGTTCGCCCGGCACGCGAGCCTGCTCACGGATGCTCCGGCACCGCAGCTCAACTCGCCTTCCGTCTACGGCTGTCGGCCTGCGCCCGGTCTCATGTCACTCGGAAAGGTTTGCCGACGTCGCGTCAGTGTGAGAAGCCGTTGTCGTACCGATCAAGGGACTCACTGATCGAACGGATGTCTCGATCGGGTGATCGCTGAGGGTCTCGTGCGTCCGACCGAGCGGAGCGCGATCGCCGGTATCCGTCGGACACGACCCACGCGGAGTGGGCCGAGGTGCATGCGTTGTTGCCCGTGCCGGGATGGCCGGAGGGAAGGGGCGGGCAGCATCGATGGCGTCGACATCGGCGTCACGTTCGACCGGGAGCGCAATCGCTACGAGTTCTCCTGGGGTGAGCACGGTGGAGCCGCCGGAGGGTGAGATGTCCTCCGGCGGCTCCGTGGGCTTTGTCCGCTCCGGATCAGGCGAGGCGGATCACGTTCCAGGACAGCGGCTCCAGTACGGCGCTCAGTCGCCCGTCCTGGACGGTAGTGCCCTCGATCGCGTGCGGGATGACGCGCTCGGGGTCGTCGAGGGTGTTGCGGGCGTCGGGGTCGGCGTCCGCGAGGGCGCTGTGCTCGACGACCCGCGTGAGGTCCAGCCCGTTCAGGGCCACCTCCAGCGGGAGCGACTCGGTGCGGCTGCGGTTGACCGCGAAGACGGTGACCGTGCCGTCCTCGGCGCGTACGGCGGTGGCGTGCAGGAGGTCCGCCTCGCCGTACTTCCGCGTCTCGTACGTCGGGGAGTCGACACGCACGTCCAGCACCTCGCCCCGGCCGTACTTCGAGGCCTGAGCGAACGGGAAGAACGTCGTCTGGCGCCAGGCCGGGCCGCCCGGCTCCGTCATGATCGGGGCGATCACGTTGACGAGCTGCGCGAGGCAGGCGACCGTGACGCGGTCCGCGTGGCGGAGGAGGGCGATGAGGAGGGAGCCGAAGACGACGGCGTCCATGACGCTGTAGTTGTCCTCCAGCAGACGCGGGGCCTCCGGCCAGTCGGCCGGGTCGATGCCCTCGGCGTGCTGCTGCCAGCCGGACATGTACCAGACGTTCCACTCGTCGAAGGAGAGGTTGATCTTCTTCTTCGACTTCAGCCGCGCGCCCACGTGGTCGCAGGTCGCGACGACGTTCTCGATGAAGGACTCCATGTCGACGGCGGAGGCGAGGAAGGAGTCGATGTCGCCGTCGACGGGCTCGTAGTACGCGTGCAGGGAGATGTAGTCGACGAGGTCGTACGTCTCCTTGAGGACCGTCGCCTCCCACTCGGCGAAGGTGGGCATGCCCTGGCCGGAGCTGCCGCAGGCGACGAGTTCCACGTTCGGGTCGATCTGGCGCATCGCGCGGGCCGTTTCCGCTGCGATGCGGCCGTATTCCTCGGCCGTCTTGTGGCCGGTCTGCCAGGGGCCGTCCATCTCGTTGCCGAGGCACCAGAGTTTGATGCCGAAGGGGTCCTTGTCGCCGTGGGAGGCACGGAGGTCGGACAGGGCGGTGCCCTCGGAGTGGTTGGCGTACTCCTGGAGTTCGAGGGCCTCGGCGACGCCTCGGGTGCCGAGGTTGACGGCCATCATGGGCTCAGCCTGGGGGCCGACCTTGCGGAGGAAGTCGATGTACTCGGAGAGGCCGAAGCGGTTGGACTCCGTCGAGTGCCAGGCCAGGTCGAGGCGGCGGGGACGCTCCGCTGCCGGGCCGACGGAGTCCTCCCACTTGTAACCCGAGACGAAGTTGCCGCCGGGGTAGCGGATGGCGGTGACGCCGAGTTCGCGGACGAGGTCGAGGACGTCCGTGCGGAGGCCGTTGGCGTCGGCTGTGGGGTGGTCGGGTTCGAAGATGCCGGTGTAGACGCAGCGGCCGAGGTGTTCGACAAAGGAGCCGAAGAGGCGGGGGTCGACCTTGCCGGTGGTGAAGGCGGGGTCGAGCGTGAAGCGGGCGGTCTTGCTCATGGGGTCCCTTCGGGGGTGGTTCTGGTTTGTTGCCGGGTGCAGGTTTGTCTGTGGCTGGTCGCGCCCACGCGGCGGAGCCGCAAATTGATACAGCCCCGCGCCCCTTAACGGACGTTTGGCCAGCCGTTCTTTTGCCAGTTCAGCTTGTTGAGCCCGAGCTTGGGCGTGCCTTCGTCCTCTGCGTCGTAGTAGTGGTACGCCAGCCAGTGCTGGCCCCTGTCTCGGAACACCGACTGGCCTCCCGTGCCGATGTACCTGCCGTGTCCGGCCAGCAGCAGGTCACCGCCGCCCTCCAGCATCGGCTTCCCCGTGCTGTCCACGTACGGGCCCGTCACCGACGTCGACCTGCCCACCTTGATCTTGTACGTCGAGTTCACGCCCGAACAGCACGCGTCGTACGACGCGAAGAGGTAGTAGAAACGGCCGTGCTTGACGATGTACGGGCCTTCGACGGCGTACGGGGCGTCGGGGCGGGTCGCCAGGTGGTGGACCGGGGCTCCCGGGACCGCCTTGCCCGTTCTCTCGTCCAGCTCGACCATGCGGATGCCCGTCCAGTACGAACCGAAGGACATCCAGAGCTTGCCGTCCGCTCTGATCAGGGCGGGGTCGATGGCGTTCCAGTGGTCGGTCGTCTCGGAGGTGAAGACCTTGCCGTGGTCGGTCCAGGTGCCGGGGAGGCCGGAGCGGGAGGTCGCGACGCCGATCGCGGAGTGGTTGGTGCCCCAGGACGACACGGCGTAGTACAGCCAGTAGCGGCCGTCGCGGTAGGAGATGTCGGGCGCCCACGGATCGCCCGTGTCGTTGTACTCGTACCACCAGTTCGGCGGCTCGGCGAAGACGTTGCCCGAGTCCTCCCAGTGGACGCGGTCCTTGGAGAGGCGGGCGCCGATCACGCCGCCGGTCGAATAGGCGACGTAGCCGCCGGACTTGAGGCGGATGACCGTCGGGTCGTGGATGATCTGCTGGCCGGTGACGGGCTGGGGGGCGGGGTAGGTCACGGCCTCTGCCGTGCTCGGCAGCAGGGCGATGAGCGCCGCGGACAGCAGCGTCACGAGTCTGAAGCGCTTCAACTCACGCTCTCCTCAAGGGGGTCACTGGCCGGCGAGGCCCGTGTGGGCGACGCCCGCCACGATCTGCTGCTGGAAGAAGACGAAGACGACGATCAGGGGCAGGCCCGCCATCAGGCCGCCGGCCATGAGCTGGGCCCACTGGATGCCGTAGGAGTTCATGACGGTCGCGATGCCGTTGGGCATGGTCATCAGGTCGGGGTTGTTGGTGACCATGTACGGCCAGAGGAAGTTGTTCCACGACGCGATGAAGGTGAAGATGCCGACCGCTGCCAGGGAGGGGCGGGCGAGCGGGACGACGATGGTGAAGAAGACCCGCCAGCGGCCCGCCCCGTCGATGAACGCGGCCTCCTCCAGTTCGCGTGGGATGCCCTGGAAGAACTTGTAGAGGATGTAGACCATCGCGGCGGGCGCGCACTGCGGCAGGATCATGCCCCAGTACGTGTCGACCATCCCCATCTGCTGGACCGTGGTGAACAGGGGGACGCCGAGGACCGCCGGGGAGACCATCAGGCCCGCCATGACCACGCCCAGCAGGACACCCTTGCCGCGGAACTCGGTGCGCGCGAACCCGTACCCGGCGAGCGCGCTCACGATCAGCACCACCGTCGTCACACACACCGAGACGACCAGCGAGTTCACGAACCAGTTGGTGATGTTGCCGGTCTCGAAGATCGCCGACCAGGCCTGGCCCGTCCACTCCTTCGGCAGCCAGTGCGGCGGCACCTCGACGGCTTCGGTCTCCGCCTTGAGCGAGGTGAACAGCGCCCACGCGAGCGGGGCGAGGAACACCACGGAGACGGCCACGCCCAGGAGGGTGAGCACGATCTGACTGGGCGTCCAGGACGACCTGCGGGGCTTGACGCGGATTTCTGCGGCGGTGCTCATCGGCCGCCCTCCTCACGGTTGCGCAGCAGCCACATCCGCGCGAGGGCGACGGCCGCGATGATCACGAAGAAGATGATGGAGATCGCTGAGGCATAGCCCACGCGGTAGCTGGTGAAGCCCTCTTCGAGGGTGAACTGGACGAAGGTGCGGGTCGATTCCTCCGGTCCTGGCGAGAAGTCCATCATCACGACGGCCTGGTCGAAGACCTGGAGCGAGGCGAGGATCTGCAGGGCGATCACGAGCCCGGTGATGTTGCGCAGCATCGGCAGGGTGATGTGGATCATGCGGTGCCAGGCGTTCGCGCCGTCCAGTTCGGCGGCCTCGTAGAGGTGGTCGGGGATGCTCTGGAGTGCGGCGAGGTAGAGCAGGAAACTGAAGCCGACCGTCCACCACAGGGTCGTGATGACGATGGCGAGCATCGCGTACGACTTGTCGGTCAGCCAGGGTGTCTCGATGCCGAAGACGTGGTTGATCATGCCCGTGCCCGGGTTGAACAGCCACTGCCACAGGTTGCCCGCGACGGTGGAGGGCAGCAGGAACGGGGCGAAGAAGCACAGCCGCCACAGCCACTTGCCGCGCTCGATGTGGTGGGCGAGCATCGCCAGGAGGAAGGCGAGAACCGTGATGCAGGGCACGACCAGGAGCGTGAAGTACGCGCTGTGGCCGAGGGCGTCCCACATCAGTGGGTCCTGCAGGGCCTCGCGGTAGTTGTCGAGGCCGATGAAACTCGCGCCGTCGCCGGAGATGTTGGCGTCCGTGAAGCTGAGGTAGATGCCGCGCAGCAGCGGCCAGATCACGAAGAGCGTGAACAGGGCGAGGAACGGGGCGACGAACCAGCCGCCGTGCTGGAAGCCCTGCTTGCGGCGGACGGTGGCACTCAGCGCGGCGGTCTTCGCGCGCGCCGGTACGAGGACGGTCTCTGTACTGGCGGTCGTCATGCGACGGCACCTCCCTGCGCGGCGGTCTTGCCGTCCATGGGGTTCTTCATGCCGAGCAGTTCGGTGAGCGCGCCCTTCATCCGGCGGGCGACGGCCTCCGGCTTGGCGGAGCCCATCGTCGAGGAGACGATGATGGGACCGATGCGCTGGGCGAGGATGCCGGTGGAACCCGCGAACCACACCTTCGGCTCGGTGGCCTGGTGGTCCATCGCGGAGACGTACTCGCTCTGCGGGTTCAGCTCTTTGTAGGCGGCCGTGGAAAGGGTCGGCGCGTAGGCGGGGATGTGGCCGCCGGCCGCCCACTGCTGGGCGTGCTGGACGATGTAGGCGGCCAGTCGGTGGGCGCCCTCGTTGGCGGCGCCGCCGCGGTCGGACTGGTGCGGCAGGACGAAGGCGTGCGACTCGGCGTGGGTGGCCTGCCGGCCGAAGACGGGCGGCAGCGGGGTGGCACCGTAGTCGACCTTCGCACTGTCGAAGACCGGCACCGACCAGTTGCCCTCCCAGGCGAAGGGGGCGCCGTTGAGGAACTGTTCGGCGCCGGCGGTGCCCCCGAAGCCCGGGTTGGCGTACCCGTCGGTGATGTGCCGGCGCAGGAACTCCAGGACCTGGGTGGCCTTCTCGGTGTCGAAGGCGACCTCGGTGTTGGCGGCGTTGAACCAGGTGCCGCCGAGCTGGGTGTAGAAGGCGACGAAGAACCACCACTGGAAGTTCTGGTCGTTGTGCCAGAAGCCGATGGTCTGCAGCCCCTTCTTGGTGGCCTTCTTGGCCTCCTTGAGCACGTCGAACCACTCACCGGTCGACGTCACGGGCACGATCCGTCCGTCGTCGTCGAGCAGGCCCGCCTTCTTCAGTACGTCCTTGCGGTAGAAGCAGAGCTGGACGTGGATGTCGAGCGGGAGGGCGTAGAGCTTGCCGTCGATGACGGCGCGCTTCCACAGGTCGGGGTTGAAGTCCGCTTCCCGTACGCCGTACTTGGCGAGCAGGTCGACGTCCCAGGGGTCCAGGAGGCGGCCGGGCGAGAAGCCGGTGACCCGGCCCAGGTGCATGACGCCGAGGTCGGGTGCGCGGTTGCCGGCGGCCGCCATGGCGAGCTTGGTGTAGAAGGGGTTGCCCCACTGGAGGGTGGAGTCCTTCACGTCGATGCCGGGGTTCTCCTTACGGAAGGCGTCCAGCATCGCGATCATGTTGGCGCCGTCGCCGCCACTGAAGAGGTTCCAGTAGCGCACCCGGGTGTCCGCGCCGGAGGCGAGCGCGTCGGCTCCGGTCCCGAGGGCGGCGAAGCCGAAGCTGCCCGCAACCGTCAATCCGCCCGCCGCGGCCAGAAGTTGCCTGCGATTCAGGCCAGGTTGTCCCATACCCTGCCCTTACTGTTCGATATTTCGAAATGCGCTCGTAACTTCGAACGGGACCGTAAAATCGAAGCGCTTGCGCGTCAATGGGTTGGACAGGACTTTCGGTCGGCGCCGGTCGTTTCGGGGTGGACTACGGTCGCCGCATCACATGACGCGGACAGTTCCGAGCGCGTAACCTCGGACAAGCTGCCGAACGGCGGTGAGAAGGGGGTCCGATGGGCATCGCGGGCGCGCCGACGCTGGATCCCGCCGCGTTCGTCGGCGAGCTGTACGGCTCCTTCATCTGGATCCCGACGGCGATCCTGGTCGCCGCTCTCGCCATCAAGCTGCCGACCATCATCCGGCTCTGGAAGGACCCACTGCTGCGCGCGGTCGGCGGGCTGCTGCTGCTCGCCTGCTGTGTGTTCGTGTTCGTGGCACCGGCCACGATCGCCTGGGTCAACCGGATCACGGGCGTCCCCAACATCTCCGCGCCCTGGGTGTACTCGCTGCTCACCGCGTTCTGCGGATCCTGTCTGCTGCTGATCATCGCCTGGCGCAACGGCCTGTCCGACCGGTCGGTCTCGACGCGCCGCGCCATGCGGTGGGTCATCACCCTGTACTCGGGCGTGATCGTCGCGCTGTGGGTGCTGTTCGCCCTCGCGGACGCCCCGGTGGAACGGGTACGGGACCTGGACACGTACTACGCCAACACGCCGTTCATGCGCGAGATGACGGTGCTCTATCTGGTCGCGCACTGTGTCGCCGTCCTGATCACCTCCAAGCTGATCTGGAACTGGGTCCGCACCGACGGACTCGACGCCTGGCTGCGCTGGGGTCTGATCTTCCTCGGGGCCGGCTATGCGATGAACCTGATGTTCGACGCGGCCAAGTTCACCGCCGTGGCGGCCCGTTGGAGCGGGCACGACCTCGACTGGCTCAACACCGGTGTCGCACCGCCGATCGCCTGTCTGTCCGCCATCCTGATCGCGGTCGGCTTCATCCTGCCGCACAGCGGCCAGTATCTGCACGACCGCTGGCGGGTCCGGCTCGCCCACCATGAACTGCGGCCCCTGTACCTGCTGATGCGCTCCGTGAACGGCCCCGGCGTGCCCTTCGTGCTGCACTCCACCCAGGAACTGCGCCTGATCCGCCGGGAGACGTTCATCCGCGACGTGCTGCTGCCGCTGGCCCAGCACATCGAAGCGGACCAGCAGCGCAGGGCGTACGACGCGGCGCTCGCCCTCGGCCTCGACCCTGCCCCGGCGAAGGCCTACGCCGCCGCCGTGACGATCCAGGACGCCGTCGACGCCAGACGGCGCTCCCCGGACACCACCGGCACCGGCGACCAGGACACCACGGATCTGCTCCAGGAGATCTACGCCGTGTCCCGCGCCCTGCGCCGCCCCGACGTCCTCGCCGCGGTACGCGCCCGCACGGCCACCCCCGCACGGAGCGTGCCCGTCCATGAGTGACCCCACCGCCCTCGAGACGCCGAACGACGAGACAACCCCGGGGAAGAATGGTGCGTAGGAAGAAGGAGATGCGCCGGCTCGCCGACGCCCTCATCGCCCAGATCCGGGTTCCCGTCCCGGCCGACCCCGAGGCTCTGCTGGCCGCACTCGTCGCATCCGTCAGTGAGTGGCGGGGCCGCGAAGTCGTCCTGCACCGGGAGGTCTTCCCGCCCCACACCGCCAGCGGGCTGTGGCTGAACCGTGAGACGCGGGACGACATCGTCGTCGACAAGCGGGCCGCCGTATGGCACCAGATCGTGATCTTCTGTCACGAGGTGTGGCACATGAGCCGGGAGCAGTCGGAGACGTCGCATGCCACCGCCGCTGACGGGCCCGCCGCGCTGCGGACCGACTTCTGCCTCGCCGACGAGCAGGAGGCCGACCGGTTCGGCATGCTGATGGGCCAGCGGCTGCGCGCCCTGATAGAAACACCGCCGGACCCCGCTCCCCCTGCCGACGGCGGCGCCGACCCGCAGGGGCTGGCCGGCCGGATAGGAGCCGCACTCAACTACCGCGGGAACCGCAGATGAGCGGCCTCGTCAACTACATCAGCTGCGGTGTGCTGTGGCTCGGCCTGGCGGTGAAGGCGCCGGACCTGATCCGCCACCGGCAGGACCCCTACCTGCGCGCGATCTGCGCGGTCCTGGGCCTGGCCGGCCTGTGCTTCTTCCTCGGGGCACCGCCCACCGTGGGGGCGATCAACCACGTCAGCGGCATCCCCAACCTCGCCGCGCCGATGACGTACGCGGCGATCACCGCGTACAGCGCCGCCTCCCAGGTGCTGATCGTGTGCTGGCGGGGCGGGCCGCAGGTTGCGGTGACCGCGCGCCGCTGGATTTTCGCCTATGCGCTCGTCGTCATCGGCATCGCCGTGTCGTTCGCCCTGGGTGACGCCCCCGTGGAGCGCCGCACCGACCTGGACACCTACTACGCGACGACGCCGTTCATCGCCGAGATGATCGTGCTGTACCTGGTCGGACACCTCACCGCCGTCAGCGTCACCACGGTTTCCTCGCTGCGCTGGGCCCGCCAGGTGCACGGCTGGCTGCGGGCCGGCCTGGTCACCCTGGGCGTGGGCACGCTGTGCGCGTCGGGGTACAGCCTGTCCAAGCTGACCGCCGTCATCGGCCGCTGGTTCGGGCAGGACTGGACCGCACTCGACACCAACGTCTCCCTCGCGGCGGCCGGCCTGGGCGCGTTCGTCGTCTCCGCCGGCATCCTGATCCCGCTGGCCGGGCCCCGGCTGACGCGGTGGCTGCTGTCCTGGCGGACGTATACGCGCCTTGCCCCGCTGGAGCGCGAACTGGACGACGTCCTCACCCGCCGCTCGCTGCGGCTGGCCCGGCCGCGCTGGGCCTCCCCCACCACCCGGCTCATGTGGCGCCAGACCAGCATCCACAACGCGCTGAGCTACCTGGACGCGTTCTACGACCGGGTCCTGTACGACCGTACGCTCGACGCCGAACTGCGGGCGACGGGCGACCCGGAGCGGGCCGAGGCCACCGCGTGGGCCTCGGTCATCGCCGCGGCCACCCGGGAGGAACGTGACAGCGTCGCCGTATCAGCGGACGAGGCGGACCGGCTGCCGGTCGAGGTGCCCGGCCCGGCAGCCCTCGTGCCCATCGCCGAGGCACTGGCGGGTTCCCCGGCCGTCGCCGCCGCCCGGCTCAGCAGCAGAGCGACCACGAGGGGGCGGGCATGAGCCTCGTCGTGTATCTGGCGGCCGGCCTGCTGGGGCTGTCCTTCGCCGTGCTGTTCCGGCGGCCGCGCCCCGCCGTACGCAACCCGCTGACCGTGTCCACGTGCGTGGCCATCGCACTCGGCGCGCTCGTCTTCGTCTGCTCGGCACCGCTGACCCTGGGCGCCGTCAACGACCTGACCGGCATCACGAACTTCGGTGCACCGCTGACGTACGGACTGCTCTCCGCGTACAGCTGCTCCCTGGTCATCCTGCTGATCCACTGGCGGGGCGGCTCCCGCGAGCGGATCCGGCGCATGGTCGCCCGCAGTGTCACCGCCTACGCCGCGCTGATCGTCGCCATCGTCGTGATGTTCGTGCTCGCCGACGCGGACACCGAGCGGTTGTCCGACCTCGACACGTACTACGCCAACACGCCGTTCATGCGCGAGATGACGGTGCTCTACCTGGTCGGGCACAGCGTCGCGACCGTGGTGATGTGCGCGCTGTGCCTGAAGTGGATGCGCGAGGTCACCGGGCTGCTCAGGACCGGCCTGCAGCTGATCATGGCCAGCGCGGCGCTGGACGTGCTGGGGTTCCAGCTGACCAAGTACACGGCCGTGGTGGCGCGTTGGGCGGGCGGGGACCTCGACTTCCTGTCCACGTCCGTCGCCCCGCCGATGGCCTCGCTCGCCGCGCTGGTCTGTTCCGCGGGCTTCGTGCTGCCGAGGCTGCTGCCGCCGGCCGTCGCCCACTGGCGCTGTCTGGGCGACTACCGCAAGCTCGGCCCGCTGTGGTCGCGGGTGCGGTTCGTGTCCACCGCGCCGAAGTCGCCCAGCAGTTGGTGGCAACTGCCTCGGGAGCGGCTGCACTGGCGGGAGGTGTCCATCCACGACGCGCTGCTGGCACTGGCCCCCTACTTCGACGACCGGGTGCGTGAGCGGGCCCGGGACGCCACCCTGCGGGAGAACCGCTGCGCGCACGAGGCCCGCGTGGTCGCGGAGGCCGCGATGGTCGACGACGCCGCGCGCCGTGCCGCCGCCGGCGAGCAGCCCCTCGACCGGCCGAGCACTTATCGGCTCTACGCCACCGAAGTCTCCGACACGAGCGGGCTGGTGGAGCTGGCGCAGGTCCTGACGCGCTCGCCGGTGGTCGCCATGCGTGAAGGTACGGTGAGCACCTCGCATGGCTTGAACCATGGCTGAATCCAAGGAGTCCCATGTCGCGTAGAGCTGTTGTCATCGGTGCCGGCCTGGCCGGCATGCTGGCCGCGGCGGCATTGTCCACCGTCGTGGACGAGGTGATCGTGCTGGAACGCGACGACCTGCCCGAGGGCCCGGAACACCGCAAGGGACTCCCGCAGGGGCGCCACGCCCACCTCCTGATGGCCGGGGGTATGGCCGCCATGGAGGAGCTGGTGCCGGGCACCCGGCTGCGCAAGGACCTGCTCGCCGCGGGCGCCCACGAGATATCCCTCGGCCGGGGCATGGTGGCCCTCACGCCCGAGGGCTGGCTCCGGCGCTGGCGGCACGAGGGGCCCCAGATGATCACGTGCACGCGGGCGCTGCTGGACTGGACGGTGCGTGAAGCGGTCGTCGCCGGGACCCCGGTCGAGATCCGCAAGGGGCAGGTCCTCGAACTCATCGGCAGCGACAGGCGTGTTCACGGTGTCCGTGTGTCAACACCCGACGGTGACACGGACCTTGACGCCGCCCTCGTCGTCGAGGCGAGCGGACGGGGGACGCGTGTCATCAAGTGGCTGGAGCTGCTGGGCATTTCCGGCATCCGGGAGACATCCGTCGACTCCGGTCTCGTCAACGCCACCCGCATCTACCGCACGCCGCCGGGCGCCGAGGGGTTCCCGCTCACGATGGTGCAGGCCGACCCCTACGCGTCCCGGCCGGGCCGCAGCGGGATGGTCCTGCCCATCGAGGGCGACCGCTGGATGGTCAGCCTCGCCGGCACCCGGGGTGGCGAGCCGCCCGCCGACCCCGACGGCTTCCTCCAGTACACCCTCGACCTGCCCGACCCCGTCGTGGGCCGGCTGATCTCCGGCGCCGAACCACTCACCGACGTCCGCATCGGGCGCAGCACCAGCAATGTCCGGCGGTATCTGGAGAAGGCCCGGCAGTGGCCCGAGGGCTTCGTCGTTCTCGGTGACGCGGTGGCCGCCTTCAACCCGGCCTACGGGCAGGGCATGTCAGTGGCCGCGCTCGGCGCCCAGCTCCTCGCCCGCGAGCTACGGCGCGACGGCCCGGCCGCACCCGGACTGGCCCGCCGCGTGCAGCGCGCTGCCGCCGGGACGGTTGACGCGGCGTGGACCCTGGCCGTCAGCCAGGACGTCTGGTACCCGGGAACACGCGGCGGCCGCCCCGGCACCGCGGACCGGCTGGCCGCCGGGTACACCCGCCGGCTGACAAGAGCGGCCACCGGCTCCTACGCGGCGGCCTCCGCCCTGTGGGACGTGACCAGCCTGGCCGCCGGCCCGACCCGCCTCTTCCGCCCGAACGCCCTCCTGGCCGCCCTCACGGGTCCGCCTCTGCCCGCTCCTGCGGGACCGCCGCTGACGGCGAAGGAGCGGGAGGTTCTGCGGGGGTTGGATCGGACGGGGCGGTAGGCGGGTCCCCGACCGGACGGGGGTGGGTCGCGCAGGCCGGCGTTGGCGGGTGCCTCCCCCAGAGGGGGGAGGCACGACTGCCCGCGGCTGGCGCTAACCCGTGAACGCCGGTTGCTGCAGTCCCTTTCCCGCTCCCGGTATCACCAGCAGCGATCCGGCCACCGGGTGCGGGGCGTCCAGCCCCACTCGGGCGGTCGTGATGTAGAGGTCGGACAGGTCGGGTCCGCCGAAGGCGCACGCAGTGACCCGCGAGGTGGGAAGGGTGATCACCCGGTCCAGCTCGCCCCTCGGGGTGTAGCGGCGGACCGCCCCGCCGTCCCACAGCGCCACCCACACGCAGCCGTCGGCGTCGACGGTGAGGCCGTCGGGGAAACCGGCACCCTCCTCGATCTCGGCAAAGGGGCGCCGGCCGAAGACGCGTCCGCTCTCGAAGTCGAAGACGTCGACGCGGCGGGTCGGTGAGTCGATGTAGTACATCAACCGTCCGTCGGGGCTCCACCCCGTGCCGTTGCTCACGGCCACGTCGTCGAGGACGACGTCCACCGAGCCGTCACCGGTGATCCGGGACAGGGTGCCGCCGCCGGGAGCCTCGTCGTAGCGCATCGTGCCCGCCCACAGGGTGCCGTCGGGGGCGACGGCGGCGTCGTTGGCGCGGCGGCCGGGGACGGGGTCGCGGTGGAGCCAGCGGAAGGAGCCGTCCGGGTCGAGGAGGCCGACTCCGTCGCGGAGGTTGAGGACCAGGCCGCCGTTGGTGCGGGGCTTGGCCGCGCCGACGTGCTGCGGGGTCGAGCGGGCCGTCCGGACGCCCGAGGAGGGGTCGTAGGTGTTCAGCCGGGAGCCGAGGATGTCGATCCAGATCAGGCGTCCGGTCGCCGGGTCCCACGTCGGGCCCTCGCCGAGCGTCGCCTCTGCGTGTACCGCCACCTCGTACGTCATGCCACGCTCCGGTGGCCGAGGCGTTCGGAGAGCTCCGCGGCGCCCTTGACAGCGAGCTGCTCCAGTTCGGCGCGGCGCTCGTCGCTCCAGCGGATCATGGGCACGGAGATGGACAGCGCGGCCACCACCTTGCCGGTGCGGTCGCGCACCGGGGCGGCCACGCAGCTGACGTCCGGGTTGGACTCGCGGCTCTCCACGGCGATCTGCCGCTGCCGGATCCCGGCGAGGGCCTCGCGCAGGGCGGCCGGGTCGGTGATGCTGTTCGGCGTCATCGCGACCAGGTCGGCGTCGTCCGGGATGCGTGCGGTCAGCTCCGGCTCGGGCAGCGAGGCGAGCAGCATCTTGCCGACGGACGTGCAGTGGGCGGGGAGGCGACGTCCCGCCGCCGACACCATGCGCACCGCGTGGGTGGAGTCGACCTTGGCGATGTAGATGACGTCGGTGCCCTCGAGGATGGCCACGTGCACGGTCTCGTCGCACGTCTCGGCGACGGACCGGGCGACCTGCTGACCCTCGGCTGCGAGGTCGAGCTGTTCGGCGTAGCGGCTGCCGAGCTGGTACGGGCGTACGCCCAGTCGGTAGCGGCCCGGCTGGCCGGGCACCTGGACGATGTACGACCTGGCGGCGAGGGTGGTGACCAGTTCGTGCACGGTGGTGCGCGGAAGCTGTAGCTTGCGCACGATGTCGGGGGCGGAGAGTGTGCCGTCCCCGTCGAGGAAGAGCTCCAGGATGTCGAGAGCCCGGGTCACGGCAGGTACGAGGCGTCCCACGACCGGCCCCCTCCCTTGTTTCTGAGACTTGCGTCTGCGGCTGCGTTCGAAATTTCAACTGTCGATCGGAATGGCGAACACAGGCTACTCATGGAGTGTTTGCCTGGGCAATGGGCCTGCAGCGGCCGGATGGACAGGTGGTCGCGCGCTCAGGGGTCGCGCAGATGCCCGAATGCCGCGCGCAGCAGCTCGTCCGCCAGGGCCGGCGTGCGCTCCTCCTCCGGCAGGGCGGTGTACGCGAAGAGGGCGGAGCGCATCGCGCCGACGGCGGCCCGGGCCAGTACGGCCGCCCGCAGCGGCGTGGCCGCGTCGGGGTCGTGCTCGGCGAGCCGCTCCCGCAGGGCCTCTGCGAGACCGTCCTCGAACTGGCTGAGCACCGGCAGGAACTGGCGTACCGGCTGACCCGGGAAGCGCTGCGGCGGCCCGCTGAACATCAGGCCGGGGCCGCCGTCGGCGATGAGGTCGAGGGCGGCGCCCAGGACGGCGGCGTAGGGGTCCTCGTCGGCGGGGCGGGCGGCCACCTGGGCCTGCACGACCGGGATGAGGTCCAGGACCTCGTCGAGGACCAGGTCCTCCTTGGAGGGGAAGTAGCGGAAGAAGGTCCGCTCGGTGACCCCGGCGGCCGCCGCGATGTCCCGCACGGTGGTCTGCGCATATCCGCGTTCCTCGAACATGCGGTGGGCGGCCTCCTGGAGGGCCTTGCGCGTTGCCGCCTTGTGCGCCTCGCGACGCCCACGCGGCGCCGCGGAGGGGGTGTCGAGGGTTGCCATGTGAGGAGTATCGCAGGCGGAAAACCGACGGTACAGAATCTGTCAGTCATGACACCTTCGCTATGCTGTCAGTCATGACACTTTTTCGGAGGGGGCATGTGTTCCGCGGGCGGGTGTCCCGCAGAGCCCGCCTGATCACCCTGGGCGTGACCGGCGCGGTGCTGGCCGCCGGGGGTGTCGCGGAGGCGGTGGCACGTCACCAGGCGGCCGACCGGCTCGCGGACCGCATGGAGCGCCGGCTGCACACCGGGCTGGACGTGGGCTTCGGACCGACGCCGGTGATGCTGCAACTGGCCCGCGGGTCCTTCTCCCACGTGGAGGTCTCCGGTGAGGGCGCGACGTTCCGCCGGTTCTCCGGAGTCGACCTGCACGCCGAACTGGCCGATGTGGTCCGCACCGGCGACGGACTGTCGGTGGCCGACACCCGGGTGAGCGCCGAGCTGACGGACGCCGCACTCGCCGACGCCGTCGCCACGATGACCGGGGGCGCACTGGGCGCCGCGGCGGTGACCACCGATCCGGAAAGCGGCGAACTGGTCGTGCAGGCCGGGCCGGCCGGGCGGATCTCCATCGGTTTCCGGCCGGTCCTCGAGAAGGAGGGCATCCGGTTCGAACGCACCACGGTGCGCATCGGCGAGCGCATCGTTCCCGACGCCCTCGCCGGCCAGCTGCTCGGGGACACCCCGCAGGAGCTGGACCTGTCCGGACTGCCCCTCGACCTGGAGCCGGAGCGGCTCGCCGTCACCGCCGACGGACTGCGCCTGGAACTGACGGGAGGCAGCACGACCGTGAAGGCCTGACCCGCTCCGCCCGACCGACGCCCCGGCCCACCGACACCCGTCCGTCTTCGGACCCCCCCACCGCACAAGCCACTACTGCACGAGGAGCATCTCCGTGGCGACATGGCTCTATCGGCTCGGTCTCGGCGCCTACCGCCGACGGCGGCTCGTCCTGGCGGCCTGGCTGGCCGTACTGGCGGGCGCCGTCTGCGCGCTGGTCGTCGTGGGCGGCAAGCTCGACAACGAGTTCACCATTCCCGGCTCCGAATCCCAGCAGGCGCAGGACACGATGGCCGAGGACTTCCCGGCGGCCGCGGGCACCAGCGCCCAGATCGTGTTCACCGCGCCCGACGGCGCGAAGGTCACCGATCCGCAGGCCGCCCAGGGCATCCAGCGGACGCTGACCGCCGCGCAGGACGCCCCGCAGGTCGCCGCCGTGATCCCGCCCGACAAGGCCGGCACCGTGACCCCCGACGGGCGCACCGCGCTCGCCCAGGTCAACTACGACGTCAGCCGCTCCGACCTGGACGACGGCACGCTCGACTCGCTGGAGGAGACCACCCGGGCCGCCGAGGAGGCGGGGCTGGAGGTCTCCGTCGGCGGTCAGGCGTACGGCAACGGCGTGCTCACCCCGAGCGTCCTCGAACTGCTCGGGGTGGTGGTCGCGTTGGCCGTGCTCGCCATCACCTTCGGCTCGCTGCTCGCCGCCGGGATGCCGCTGCTGACCGCCTTCGTCGGCGTCGGCACCGGGCTCGCCGGGCTGCTGGCGGTGTCCTCGGGGGTGACGGTGTCGTCGACTGCGCTGAGCCTCGCGCTGATGCTCGGTCTTGCGGTGGGCATCGACTACGCGCTCTTCGTGCTGTCCCGGCACCGGACGCAGCTGGCCCAGGGAATGGAGCCGCGCGAGTCGGCGGGACGGGCGGTCGGTACGGCGGGCAGTGCGGTGGTCTTCGCCGGGACGACGGTCGTCATCGCGCTGGTCGGGCTGATCGTGGTGCGTATCCCGTTCCTGACGGTCATGGGTCTGAGTGCGGCGGCGACGGTGCTCATCGCCGTGCTGGTCGCGGTGACGCTGCTGCCGGCGCTGTTCGGCCTCGCGGGGGCACGGCTCGCGCCCCGGCCGGGGTCACGGGCCGCGCGGCGGGCGGCTGTTGCCGCGGCGGAGGTTCCCGCGGGGGGTACGGAAAAAGCCACGGAGGAGGCCGCAGCAAAGGCTTCCGTCATGGGGCAGCGCTGGGCCCGGCTCGTCACCCGGCGCCCCCTGCTCGTCGTCGTCGGCACCGTCGCCGCCCTGGTGACCCTGGCGCTGCCCGCCGCCGATCTGCGGCTGGCGCTGCCCGACAACGGCACGGCGGCGCACGGGACGTCGCAGCGCGAGACGTACGACACCGTCGACGAGGCGTTCGGTCCCGGCTTCAACGGGCCGCTGCTGGTGCTCGCCGAGGCGGACACCCAGGGGCAGGCCGGGCAGCAGCAGGCGGCCGCGGTGGCCGGACGGCTGCAGGAGCTGCCGGGCGTGGTCAAGGTCGGTCAGCCGCAGTACGCGCCGGAGTCCGGGCGGGCGGTGATCCAGGTCGTACCGGAGGGCGGACCGCAGGACGAGTCCACGCAGGACCTGGTGGATGCCATCCGCGGCGACGCGTCCGTCATCGAGCGGGAGACCGGCGCCGCCGTGTCCGTCACCGGCACCACGGCGATCGGCATCGACGTCTCCGACCGGCTGAGCGCGTCACTGCTGCCGTTCGCGGCCGTCGTCGTCGGGCTCTGTCTGATTCTTCTGCTGCTGGTCTTCCGCTCGCTGGTCGTGCCGGTCAAGGCGACCGTCGGGTTCCTGCTGTCGGTGGCGGCGTCCTTCGGTGCGGTCGTGGCGGTGTTCCAGTGGGGCTGGCTCGCCGACGCGCTGGGGGTGGCCCGGACCGGACCCGTCGTCAGCTTCCTGCCGATCGTGCTGATGGCCGTGCTCTTCGGGCTGGCGATGGACTACGAGGTCTTCCTGGTGTCCAGCATGCGCGAGGAGTGGGTGCGCACCGGCCGGGCCAGGGACGCGGTGATCGACGGGGCAGGGCACGCCTCGCGGGTGGTGACGGCGGCGGCGCTCATCATGTTCTTCGTCTTCGCCAGCTTCGTGACGACGGAGGACGCCATCGTCAAACCCATCGCGTTCTCCCTGGCGTTCGGTGTGCTGGTGGACGCCTTCGTCGTACGGATGACCCTGGTGCCGGCGGTGCTGGCGATGGTGGGACGCGGCGCCTGGTGGCTGCCGCGCGGGCTGGACCGGCTGCTGCCCGACCTGGACATCGAGGGCGCCCGGCTGCACGAGCCGGCCCGGGCGGAACCCGCACGGCCGCTGACCGAAATCAACGCAAGTTCTGGCTGAATTACCTCCGGCTCGATTCCGGACACCGATACCCAACAGAAAAACACAGCGCCGGCCTGCCTATCGGGTTCACCGAGAGGCAGGCTGGCGTTTTTCAGCCGCTAATTGTTACTGACGAGGAAATTAACCGCGGAATATTTGATTCCGCCGGAAGTCCTGTGTTTGACTGAGGGCATCGAATCGACATCCGGTTCGAGCGGGGGAGAGCAGACCACTCTTTCTTTCATCTTCCGTGCGCCGTTTCGGCGTATCTCCATATGGACGGTCTGACCTGCGCAAAGGCGCCCGGGTCGGATTCCATCAGCACGCACGATTCCCTCTCTCCCGCCGTCGGCCCGACGCGGCCGTTTCCGCTGCCCAAAAGCAAAGGGATCACGCATGCACCTCGAAGAGAAAATCGCCCCTGCCCGCCGGGGGCTGCGCGCCGCCGCACGCCCCGTCATCACCGGCTCCTCGCATTCCTTTCCGGGCACCCGGAGCAGCCAGGACGACCTGTGGCAGGAATTTTTCCTGGGCCACTACGACGGTTTTCCGCTGGCCCGCCGGATATTCGAGAATTCCGGAATCAGCTCCCGCTCCACGGCCGTGGACCCGCGCGCCGAGAAGGAAGTGTCCGGCTGGAGCACCGGACAGCGCATGGAGCGCTACATCGAGGAGGCCGTGCCCCTCGGCAAGCGCACCGTCGCCGACGCCCTTCAGTCCGCGGGCCTGGCCCCGTCGGACGTGGGCCTGCTGGCCGTGGCCTCCTGTACCGGCTACACCACGCCCGGCCTCGACCTGAGGCTCGCGGACGAGCTGGGCATGTCCAGCAAGGTCCAGCGGCTGTTCATCGGCCACATGGGCTGCTACGCGGCCGTCCCGTCGCTGGGCGCCGTCTCCGACTTCGTCGCCTCGCGCGGCCGGCCGGCGGTGCTGCTGTGTCTGGAGCTGACCTCGCTGCACGTCCAGCCGCCCACCCGGGACATCGAACAGATCGTGGCGCACGCGCTGTTCGCCGACGCCGCCGCGGCCGTCGTCCTCGAGCCCGACGCCGACAGCGGCTACGAGGTCATCGACGTGGTCGCGGTCACCGACCACAGCACCGCCGACCACATGAGCTGGCAGATCACCGACCTCGGCTTCAAGATGGGCCTCTCGCCGAAGGTCCCCGACGTGCTCGCCCAGCACGTCGGCGAGGTGGTCCGCGACCAGCTGCTCGCCCCGCACGGGCTCACGCCCGAGGAGGTCACCGGCTGGGCCGTGCACCCGGGTGGCAAGCGCATCCTCGAGGTCGTCGGCGAGCGCCTCGAGCTGCCCGCCGGCGCGCTGGACGCCTCGTACGGCGTCCTCGACGAGTGCGGCAACTGCTCCTCGCCCACCGTCCTCATGGTCCTTGAGCGACTGCCCCGCACCGACGGCCCGGTGGTCGCCATGGCCTTCGGCCCCGGCCTCACGCTGTACGCGGCCCTGCTGCGCCGGTCCTGACACCGGCCGGGCCCGCCCACGGCCCCACACCGTCGGCCCGCCCGAAGCACCTTCCAGCACGACCCCACGGACACCGCCCAAGGACGCACGGAAGGAACAGCTGCGCCATGCCCAACCCGACCTCACCGGGCCAGGTCTTCGTCACCGGCACCGGCCGCTGCGGCTCGACTCTGGTCTCCGAGCTGCTGCGCGAGCACCCGCAGGTCCTCAGCCTGTCGGAGCTCTTCAACCACCTCACGGACATGTACCGGATCACCGCCCGGGTCTTCCCCGAAGGCCCCCTCACGGCGGCGGAGTTCTGGGACGTCCTGTCCTCCCGCAACACCGTCAACCGACTGCTGACCGCCCACGGACTGGCCCCCAGGGAAGTCCTCTACAAGCCCTCGCCCACCAGCCGCTTCCAGGCCGACACCGGCATCCCGGCCGTCCTGCTGACCACCCTCCCCCACCTCACCGACACCCCCGACGAGCTGTACGGCGAACTCGAAGCGGCCGTCGCCGAGTTCCCGGACGCCGGTGTCGGCGAGCACTACCACCGCCTGTTCGCCTGGCTGTGCGCCCGCTTCGGCAAGACCCTGTGGGCCGAGCGCAGCGGCGGCTCGCTGATCCTCGCCGGGCAGTTCCGCGAGCACTTCCCCGACGCCCGCTATCTGCACATCGTGCGCGACGGCCGGGACACCGCGCTGTCCATGAGCCGCCACACCGGCTTCCGTATGGCCGCGGTGGTGATGGCGCTGCATCTCACCCTCGGCCACGACCCGTACGCCGAGGAGCAGTCCGCCGGCACCGAACGCGATCTCGGATTCGTACCGGACGAGCTGCTGCCGTTCCTGCCGGATCGTTTCGACGCCGACGCCGTGCGCGACTACCGGCTCCCGGTGTCGCTGTTCGGCACGTACTGGGCGGACGAGATGAAGCGCGGCATGGAGGCGATGTCCGCGCTGCCGCAGGAGAACGTGCTGCACATCTGGTACGAGGACCTGCTGGCCGCGCCCGAGGAGTCCCTGCACCGCATCGGTGAGTTCCTCGGCGCGGACTTCGTGGACACCGACTGGGAGCGCCGGTGCGCGGCCAAGGTGGGCGCGCCCTCGTCGTCCTGGCGGGACCTGCCCGACGCCGAGCGCGAGGAGCTGGAGCAGGCGTGCGCCGCCGGGTTCTCCGTGCTCGCCGCGCACGGTGTCGTCCCGATGGCCGGTACGGCGGCAAGGAGCAGCGCATGAGGACCCCGCTGACCAAGGGCGCCACGGTGTGGCTGACCGGGCTGCCCAGCTCCGGCAAGACGACGCTGGCACAGGCGCTGGCCAGCCGCCTCACCCGGGAGGGGCACCGGGTCGAGGTGCTCGACGGTGACGAGATACGTACGTTCCTCAGCGCCGGCCTCGGCTTCACCCGCGAGGACCGGGACACCAACGTGCAGCGCATCGGCCTGGTCGCCGAGGTGCTGGCCCGCAACGGCATCCTGGTGCTGGTCCCGGTCATCGCGCCGTACGCCGACAGCCGCGAGGCGGTCCGCAAACGGCACGAGGCGAGCGGCACCCCGTATCTGGAGGTGCATGTCGCAACCCCGCTCCAGGTGTGCGCCGTACGCGATGTGAAGGGCCTGTACGCGCAGGCCCGCGCCGGGCGGCTGTCCGGGCTGACCGGCATCGACGACCCGTACGAGCCGCCGCAGTCACCGGACGCGAAGGTGGAGACCCAACTGCAGTCCGTCGGCGAGTCGGTGGACACCCTGCACACGCTGATGGCGGAACGGGGGCTGCTGTGACGGCCGTGGCCGCCCGCCTCGGGCACACCGACGTCCTGGAGTCGGAGGCGGCGTACATCTTCCGCGAGGTGGCCGGCGAGTTCGAGAAGCCGGTGCTGCTGTTCTCCGGCGGCAAGGACTCCGTCGTCATGCTGCATCTGGCGCTGAAGGCGTTCGCGCCGGCGCCGCTGCCGTTCGCGCTGCTGCATGTGGACACCGGGCACAACTTCCCGGAGGTGCTCGCCTACCGGGACCGTGTGGTGGCCGCACATGGGCTCACCCTCCATGTGGCGTCCGTACAGGACTACATCGACCGGGGTGTGCTGCGCGAACGTCCCGACGGCACCCGCAATCCGCTGCAGACGCTGCCGCTGCTGGAGGCGATCAGCGGCGGCGGGTTCGACGCGGTGTTCGGCGGCGGGCGGCGCGACGAGGAGAAGGCCCGCGCCAAGGAGCGGGTGTTCTCGCTGCGCGACGAGTTCGGTACGTGGGACCCGCGCCGGCAGCGGCCCGAGCTGTGGCAGCTGTACAACGGCCGCCATCTGCCCGGCGAGCATGTGCGGGTCTTCCCGTTGTCCAACTGGACCGAGCTGGACGTGTGGCAGTACATCGGCCGCGAGGGCATCGAGCTGCCGTCCATCTACTTCGCGCACGAACGGGAGGTGTTCCTGCGCTCCGGCATGTGGCTGGCGCCGGGCGACTGGGGCGGCCCGAAGGACGGCGAGCCGGTGGAGAAGCGCCGGGTGCGCTACCGCACCGTCGGCGACATGTCCTGCACCGGCGCCGTGCTGTCCGAGGCGTCCGACGTCGACGAGGTGATCGTCGAGATCACCGCCTCCCGGCTCACCGAGCGCGGCGCCACCCGCGCCGACGACCGGCTGTCGGAGGCGGCGATGGAGGACCGCAAACGCGAGGGGTACTTCTGACATGACCGCCGACGCGGCAGCTCTAGGCCACCCCCCGCTTTTCACCGCCGCCCTGATGATGCGCGGCATCTTCCAGGAAGCCAGGTTCCGGCTGACCGCCGGGACCGGCGCACAGGAGGGACACGTGAATCCCAAGCCCACCGCCCAGCCCCTCGAGGCGCCCGCGGCCGAGGCGGACCTGCTCCGCTGGGCCACCGCCGGCTCGGTGGACGACGGCAAGTCCACCCTCGTAGGACGACTGCTGCACGACTCCAAGTCCGTCCTCGCCGACCAGCTGGAGGCCGTCGCCCGCGCGTCCTCCGGCGAGGGCCCCGACCTGGCCCTGCTCACCGACGGGCTGCGCGCCGAGCGCGAGCAGGGCATCACCATCGACGTCGCCTACCGCTACTTCGCCACCCCCAGGCGCCGGTTCATCCTCGCCGACACCCCGGGGCATGTGCAGTACACCCGCAACATGGTCACCGGCGCGTCCACGGCCACGCTGACGGTGATCCTCGTCGACGCCCGCAAGGGCGTGGTCGAGCAGACCCGGCGGCACGCGGCCGTGGCGGCGCTGCTGCGGGTGCCGCAGGTGGTCCTCGCCGTCAACAAGATGGACCTCGTCGGCTACGAGCAGTCCGTGTTCGCGGACATCGCCGGGGAGTTCACCCGGCTCGCGACCGGCCTCGGCATTCCCGAGGTCACCGCGATCCCGATCTCCGCGCTCGCCGGTGACAACGTCGTCGAGCCGTCCACGCGCATGGACTGGTACGGCGGGCCGACCGTCCTCGCGCACCTGGAGAGCGTCCCCGTCGCGGACGAGGTCACCGACGGACCCGCCCGCTTCCCGGTCCAGTACGTCATCCGCTCCGGTGACGTCCGCCTCTACGCGGGTCAGGTCGCCGCCGGTGCGCTGCGGGTCGGCGACCGGGTCACCGTGCTGCCGTCGGGGCGGACCACCACCGTCACCGGCATCGACGTGCTGGGCGCGCGGGCTGAGCTGGTCCGCTCGCCGCAGTCCGGCGCGCTGCGGCTCGCCGACGACCTGGACGTCTCC
Organism: Streptomyces sp. F001; assembly: GCF_004187715.1. Classification (GTDB taxonomy): domain Bacteria; phylum Actinomycetota; class Actinomycetes; order Streptomycetales; family Streptomycetaceae; genus Streptomyces; species Streptomyces flavusporus. Next base: position 273,833 of record NZ_QZWF01000008.1, read on the forward strand.
AGAGGCGACCTGATCGTCCCGGCGGCGGCCCTGCCGACGGTGTCCCGGGACGTCGAGGCGGCCGTGTGCCATCTGCACGAACGCCCGCTCAGGCCCGGGGACCACGTGCTGCTGAAGCACACCACGCGCACCGTGCGCGCGGTGGTCCGCCGGATCCCGGGCCCGGGGCGGCTCGACCTGAACGAGATCGGCCAGGTCGCGCTGCGCACCGCCGAGCGGCTGGCGTTCGACCAGTACGAGGACAGCCGGCGCACCGGCTCCTTCGTGCTGATCGACCCGGCCGACGGTGCCACGCTGACCGCGGGCATGGTCGGCGCGACCGCTCCGGGGACCCCCGATGCGCCTGTCTGAGCGCAGCCCGGCGTTCCACCGCTCCCGGCGTCCGCTCCGCGCGGCCCTCGCGCTGCTCCTGCTGCTGTTCCTGGCGGCGGGCTGCGGCTACGGGTCCCGGGCGCCGGGGGCGGCGGCCGCGCCGGCCGTCGGCACGGGCCCGCCGCTGTCGGCGGACGAGGTCTCCATCGGCTACTTCGCCAACGTCACGCACGCCACGCCGCTGGCCGGGGTGCAGAAGGGCTACTTCACCCGCGAGCTGGGCGGTACCCGGCTGCGCACGCAGGTCTTCAACGGCGGCCCGTCGGCGCTGGAGGCGCTCAACGCGGGCGCCGTGGACATCGCGTGGATGGGACCGTCGCCGGCCGTCAACGGCTTCCTGCGGTCCGAGGGCCGCGGCCTGAGGATCGTCTCGGGTGCCGCCTCGGGCGGGGTCGCGCTGGTCGTCGACGGCGACGCGAAGGTACGCGGCACCGACATCCGCGGGCTCAGGATCGCGACGCCGGAGGCGGGCAACACCCAGGACGTCGCGCTGCTGCACTGGATCGGCGAGCAGGGCTGGGAGGTGGATCCGCGCACCGGGCGCGGTGACGTCACGGTGGTGCGGCAGTCGTCCAAGGAGATCCCGACCAGCTTCCGGCGGGGCGCGATCGACGGGGCGTGGGTGCCGGAGCCGGTGGCCGCGCAACTGGTCGCCGCCGGCGGGCGGGTGCTCGTCGACGAGTCGGACCTGTGGGACGGCGGCACGTTCGTCACCGCACTGGTGGTGGTGTCCCCGTCGTTCCTCGCGGACCATCCGGACGTCGTCGATGCCGTGCTGCGCGGCTCGGTACGCACCAACGCCTGGCTGAAGAGCCATCCGGCCGAGGGCAAGACGGCCGTCAACAGCGCCATAGAGGCGCTGACCGGCCGGCCACTGGAGCGCGGGGTCCTCGACGCGGCCTGGCGGCATGTGAGCCTCACCGACGATCCACTCGCCGCGACCCTCGCCGAGGAGGCCGACCGGGCCGACCGGCTCGGGCTCCTGCACGGCGCTGGGGGTACCCCCTCTGGGGGAGGCACGCAGGGCGGCGGCGCGGAGGCTGCCCTGCGGGGGATCTTCGATCTGCGCCCGCTCAACCGGGTCCTTGCCCAGCAGGGCGAGCCGGCCGTGGACGACGCCGGCCTCGGCGTCGCCGGGCGCGGCACCTGACCCCCGACACCGACCGGACTTTCTGGGCAGCACTGCCCGTACTGCAAAGGATTTGATCACATGTCAGAAACGGTGCTGCGGGCCGGCGCACCGGTCCGCCCGGTCGCCCTGGCCGAGGTGGAGCAACCGGCCGTACGGCTCACCCATGTCTCCAAGTGGTTCGACACCGCGGGACGGCGCCAGACGGTCCTGGACGACATCAGCCTGACCGTCGGCCGCGGCGAGTTCGTGTGCGTGCTCGGCGCTTCGGGCTGCGGCAAGTCCACGCTGCTGAACCTGGTGGCGGGCCTGGACCGGCCGTCCACGGGCGCCATCGAGGTCACCGGGGGCCGACGGCCCGCCCTGATGTTCCAGGACCACGCCCTGTTCCCCTGGCTCACCGCCGGCCGGAACATCGAACTCGCCCTGCGACTGCGCGGAGTGCCCCGGCGCGAGCGGCCCGAGGAGGCCCGCCGGCTCCTCGAGCTGGTCCGGCTGAAGGACGCGTACGGCAAGCGGATCCACGAGCTGTCCGGCGGTATGCGCCAGCGCGTCGCCCTGGCCCGTGCCCTCGCCCAGGAGGGCGACGTGCTGCTGATGGACGAGCCGTTCGCCGCGCTCGACGCCATCACCCGGGACGTGCTCCACGAGGAGCTCACCCGTATCTGGTCCGAGAACAAGCTCTCCGTCGTCTTCGTCACCCACAACGTCCGCGAGGCGGTCCGGCTCGGCGAGCGGGTCGTGCTGCTGTCCTCCCGCCCCGGCCGGATCGCCCGCGAGTGGACCGACTCCGACCTCCCGGAGGCCGCACTGACGGCCCGGGTCACCGACGCACTGCGGGAGGAGATACGTCGCCATGGCCGCCGGTGAGACGGTCGCGACCAGGAAGGGCGTACGCGAAGTCCGTGACAGCGCGGACGTCGAGGCCGGCCTCGACGCGCTGGACAGCGCACCCGTAGGCCCCGCCCGGACACCCCTGCGCCAGATCCTGCGCGAGCGCGTACTGCCACCCGTGGCCGCCGTCGTCCTCGTCCTGCTCGCCTGGCAGGCCGCCTACGAGGCCGAGCTCAAGCCGGACTACCTGCTGCCGTCGCCGGCCGACGTGTGGCGGGCGCTGTCCGACCAGTGGTACGAGGGCACCCTGTTCTCCACGGTGTGGACGAGCATGCAGCGCGGCGCCCTCGGGTTCGCCGCGGCCGTGGTCATCGGGACCGGGCTGGGGCTGCTGCTCGGCGCGGTGCGGTCGCTCCGGGTCGGGATCGGGCCGGTGCTGTCGGGGCTTCAGTCGCTGCCGTCGGTGGCGTGGGTGCCGGCGGCGGTCGTGTGGTTCGGGCTCACCGACGCCACCATCTACGCGGTGATCCTGCTGGGCGCCGTACCGTCCATCGCGAACGGGCTGCTGGCGGGGGTCGACCAGGTGCCGCCGCTGTACCTGCGGGCGGGACGGGTCCTGGGCGCGACCGGGCCCGCCCGGGTCCGGCACGTGCTGCTGCCGGCCGCGCTGCCCGGCTATCTGGCCGGGCTCAAGCAGGGGTGGGCGTTCTCCTGGCGGTCCCTGATGGCGGCTGAACTCATCGCCAGTTCCCCGGAGTTGGGGCTGGGGTTGGGCCAGCTGCTGGAGAACGCACGCTCCTACCAGGACATGGCGCTGGTGCTCGCCACCATCGGGGAGATCCTGGTGGTCGGTATCGCCGTGGATCTGCTGTTGTTCGCGCCGCTGGAGCGGCGGGTGTTGCGCGCGGGGTTGGCGGGGGTGCGAGGCTGAGCGTTGGGGGGTGCGGGGTGCCTGCGGCGGCCTGCGCCGGTTCGGTGGGGCTTGCGCAGCGCCTACGGGTGGTGGGTGGGGCGGGGCGGCGCCGGGGGTGTCCGTCCTCGGTCTGCCGAACCCGTTTCTTACGGGGGGCCGTTCGTTCGCGGCAGCCGCTGGGCGGACACCCCCCGGCACGTCCCTTCCCGCCGTACGCGACTGCGGCTCCACGGTGGCGCGCCGCACGGTCGCGGCAGTCGTGCCGTTCCGCATCGGTGCTGTACTGAGTACGTGAGCCTGACCGAAGGGTCGTTACCGTCCTGGCTGTTGCGGCTGGCGGCGTCCTCTGTGCGTGGCCGGAACCGGTGTGTTCGGCGATACGTTGGGGGCGCGGAGCGGCTGCTCGGGGTGGGGCCGTGGGTGGGCCGTGGAGGTGGCCCAGGGTATGGCGGGGCACATTGTCCGTCATGTGCCCGAGCATGGTGCGCCCGGTGCCGCTGTGCCCTTTCAGCGTGCTGTGGAGGCCACCGTCCTGACCGCGCTGACCGGCCTGCTCACCGAGCCGGAGCCGACCGCCGCCCTGGTTCCGCCGGAGGCCGTTGCGAGCAACGCCGAACTGGCCCGCCGTAATGTGCCGTTGGACCGGGTGCTGCGTGGTGTCCGGCTCGGGCACGCGTATCTGCACGGGCGTCTGATGGAGGCGCTGGGCAAGGAGCCGGAGGAGATCCGGGTCCAGGAGACGCATCGGGTCAGCGAGCTGCTTTTTGTGTACGCCGACGTCCAGGCCAGCCGTCTTGCCGAGGAGTACGTCGCCGAGCGGGACCGCTGGCGGCGGGGGCGGGATGCGGCCCGTCGCCGGATCGTGGACGAGTTGCTCGCCGGTCGTCTGGTCGGTGGCGCGGTCGCGGCCCGTACGCTCGGCTACGAACTGGCCCGGCATCATGTGGCGTTGATCGTCACGTCCGGCTCCCCGGACACGGCGAGTGAGGAGCTGCGGTTGCTGGCCGCCGAGCTGTGCCGGGCGGCAGGCGCCGAGCAGCTGCTGACCGTGGCGGCGGGCAGCACCGAGCTGTGGGGGTGGATGTGCTGGCCGGCCGACCCGCCGCGTGACGCGTTCGCCCAGCTGCCACGGCTGGTCCCCGAGCGCCGGCCCCTGCGGGCCGCGCTCGGCCCGGTGGGGTACGGCACCGAGGGCTTCCGGCGCAGCCACCGCGGCGCCCGGGAGGCGGAACGGATGGCCCGGCTGGGCCGTACGGGCTGGCTGTGCGACTACGCCGACGTGAGTACGGCGGCACTGCTCACCGTCGACGTGGAGCATGCGCGGTGGTTTGCGGCGCGGGTTCTCGGGGCGTTGGGGGGTGATGATCCGCGGGTGCGGGAGCTGCGGGAGACGCTGCGGGTGTATCTCGCGGAGGGGCGGAGTCCGCAGGGGGCGGCGGAGCGGTTGTTCGTTGCGCGCAACACGGTGACGTACCGGGTGCGGCGGGCGGTGGAGCTGCTGGGCCGTCCGCTGGACGCCGACGCCCTGGAGCTGCGGCTGGCGCTGGAGATCGCCCGGCTGCTCGGGCCCTTCTAACACATCCGGGTAGGGATGGGACGCGGGTCACAAAGACCGGTCGGATTTTGGGCCGTCGGCCCAAAGCCCTGGCCGTCCGGCCGCCGTTGACTGCTGAAGAGAACGCCCCATCGTCACGCGCCCCACCGCGTACCGCCGCCCGTACACCTCTTCACCCCTTGGGATCCGCCATGCCCTCATCTCCGGACGCCCCCACCCGCCGGACGGTCCTGCGCACCGCCGCTGCCGCCTCCACGCTCACCGCCGCTGCCGCCGTCCCCCTGCGGCCCGCCCCCGCGGACGCCGCTCCCCAGCCGAGCCGGGGCACCGAGCTGATCCTGCTCGGTACCAGCGGCGGTCCCGTCCCCATGCACGGTCGCGCCGGTATCGGGTCCGCGCTGGTCGTCGACGGCCGGGCCTACCTCGTGGACTGCGGCCCCGGCATCTTCGGCCGGTACGCGCAGGCCTGGCTGACGGCCGAGCAGCTCACGGCGATCTTCGTCACCCATCTGCACTCCGACCATCTGTCGGACCTGTACGCCCTGCTGTGGCTGCGGTTCGGCGGGTTCCAGCCGCTGGGCGGCCCGGTGCACGTCTACGGGCCCGGTTCCGCGGGGAACCTCCCGGCCGTCTGGCCGAAGGGCCGCTCGGTGCGGACCGTCTGCCCGTCGGAGCCCGCGCCCGGCACGGAGGACCTGATCGCCGGGCACATCGCCGCCACCGCGTACGACATCAACGTACGGATGCGCAGCGAGGGCTGGCCCGACATCCGCACGCTGATCCGGCCGCACGACGTACGCTTCCCGCTGCCGAAGGGGGCGGGGCCGCGCAAGCTGATGGCGCCGCCGATGGAGCCGTTCGAGGTGATGCGGGACGACCGGGTGCGGGTCACGGCGGTGCTGGTGGAGCATCCGCCGGTCTTCCCGTCGTTCGCCTACCGCTTCGACACCGCGGACGGGGCTGTCGTGTTCAGCGGCGACACCGCGCCGTGCGGAAACGTGGCGCGGCTGGCCCGGGGCGCGGACGTGCTGGTGCACGAGGTGATGGACCTGGAGACGCTGGCCCTGGGCGGGCTGAAGCCGGCGCAGCTGCGGCACATGGAGATCAGCCACACGGACGCGACCCGGGTGGGCCCGCTCGCCGAACGCGCGGGCGTGGGCACGCTGGTGCTGAGCCATCTGGTCCCGGGTGCCACGAACATCGTCGACGACTCGACCTGGCACACCAAGGCGAGCAAGGGTTACTCCGGCCGTGTGGTGGTGGGCCGCGACCTGGCCCGCCTTCCGGTGGGCGCCCGGCGGGGCTGAGTGCGGCCCCGGCCGACCTCACCCCGCAGGCGCTGGGCCCGCAGGACCAGTTCCAGTTCGAAGCGCCGGTCGGGGTCGTCGATCTCGTCGCCCCAGAGTTCGCGTATCTGCCGCAGCCGGTAGCGGACGGTCTGGGGATGGACGCCGAGCCGTGCCGCCACCTCCGGCGCGCCGCCCCTCGTCTCCAGCCACGCCAGCAACGTCTCCGCAAGTCTCCGCCCATGAGTGGGACCGCAATGAGCCAACGGCGCCAGACAGCGCAGCGCCAGGTCGTCGATCAGCTCCTCCGGCTGGAGCAGGACGAGGGCCTCGGTGTGCTCGGTGCAGAACAGCACCTCACCGGCGGGCAGCAGCCGCCGTTCCATCAGGTGTACGGCGGCCTCGGCCCAGCGCAGCGACTTGGCGGCGTCGGCGAGCGGCACGGGCGGTCCGATCGCGCCCGCCCAGCCGCCGAGCGCCCGGTGCAGCAGTTCGCCCCGGCCGGCGGCGTCCGGTTCGGGCACGACCATGCGGGGCTGCTCGTACTCCAGGTCGAGCAGCACGCCCTGCCCGACCGCCGGTGCCACCGCCTCGCGGGCCGGGCGCAGCAGCACCCCGACGGCGACCTTCTCGGGCAGCGTCCAGCCGATCCGGGCGGCGCGTTCGGCGAGGGCGTCGGCGGGGTCGCCGCGGTGGCGTTCGGCGAGCAGCAGTTCCATGAGGCGGCGTTGCAGGCGCAGGCGTTCCCCGGCCTGGCGGGCGGCGGCCTCGGCGTAGCCGCGCACGGACTGGTCGACGAGGCCGTCGAGGTACTCGTAGCCGGCGTCGACGAGTTCGTACATCGCGGGCGGCGGGATCTCCACGCGCTGCCCGATGTCGGCGAAACGGCGCCAGGCCAGGCGTACGCCCATCCGGTAGATCGCCTGGAGGGAGTCCAGGGTGCGGCCGTTGTAGCCCTCGCCGCGGCCGAAGTCCTGGAAGACGCCGGGTGGGACGGTGGGGCGGCCCGTCGAGTAGTCGGCGTGCTCCAGCTGCTGCACGAACACCTCGATGGCGCGGCGGATGCCGACCAGGGCCATCGGCTCGCCGTTCTCGTCCAGGACGACGGGCAGGTGCGGGTACTCGCGGCGGATCTCGCCGAGGATCTCCTCGGCGAGTGCGGGCGCCTCGGCCATGGCGATCGCCGCGAACCGGCGCACCTGGAGCCGGGGCACGTCGTGCCAGGCGGAACGGGCGGTGACCGCTGCCGGACGGGCCGCCACGGTCAGCTCCCCTGGCCCGCTTGTTCGTATGTGATCAAGGGCGTGTTGGGCTGCTCGGGTGTGGACTCGAGCAGCGCGACGATACCGAGTGCGGCGCCCACCGCGAGGGCGGCGGCGATCACTACGGTCACGGTGGCGGCGAGCAGTCTGGGCATGCGGGGTCAGCCTCTCTCGTCCAGAGTCCGGAGGTGTCCCACCCCGGTGCCCGCCCCTGCCGTTCGGAGCCCAGTGTCGACAGGGCGCTCACACGGCGTCAAGGGTGGGTATCGGCCGAGGCTCACTTTGTGACGTGACGTCAGCTACAACAAGCGCCGAAATTGTCATGCCGGTGAGTAGCCGTGGCGAACGCCTGGGCGAAAACTGTCCACCCACCCGAGCACAACCCGTCCACAGCCCGCACGCAGGAACAGCACAGAGACTATTTCTTCCCCGCTTCTTCCCCGCCTTCTTCCCGCCCCCACGCTGAGTTCCGCACCCTGAGACGAGTTGGAGCACCCATGCCCCAGCACGTACCGCCGCCGCTGCGCACCGAGCTCCCCGGCCGCAGCAGCACCCTTCGGCGCTCCCCCCACCCCCGCGCCGAATCGTTTTCCTCGCCCATCGGGACCTCGGCAATCCGGCGGCCGGCGGCTCCGAGCTGCTCGTCGACCGGCTGGCCGAGGGCCTGACCCGGCTGGGCCACCAGGTCACGCTGCTGTGCGGCGGCCCCGCGGCCTATCGGGACTACCGAGTCGTCTCGGCGGGCGGCGCCTACGGCCACTATCTGCGCGCCCGCTCCGCCTTCGCCCGTCAGGTCGGTGACTGCGACCTGCTGGTCGAGGTGTGCAACGGCATGCCCTACCTCGCGCCCATGTGGCATCGCGGCCCGACGCTGTGCCTGGTCAACCACGTACACACCGATCTGTGGCAGATGCGCTTCGGCGGTCCGCTCGCCCCCGCCGCCCGCATCGGCCGAAGACTCGAGCACTGGGCGCTGACCGGGGCACAGGCCCGCAGCCTGATGGTGGCCGTCTCTGCGTCCACGGCCCACGCGCTGCGCGCGATCGGCGTGGAACGCGAACGCATCCGGGTCGTGCACAACGGCGTGGAGGAACCGGGTCCGCGGGCGGACCGCTCGCCCGAGCCGCTGTTCCTGGCGGTGGGCCGGCTCGTCGAGTACAAGCGCATCGACCTGCTGCTGCGGCTGTGGGAGCGGGTCCGGCCGGTCACCGGCGGCCGGCTGCTGATCGTCGGGGACGGCCCGGAACGCGAGCGGCTGGAGCGGCTCGCGGGCCCGGACGTGGAGTTCACCGGCCATGTCTCCGACGCCGAGAAGCACCGACTGCTGTGCGCGGCCTGGCTGCTGGTCCATCCCTCGGCGGTGGAGGGCTGGGGCCTGGTCGTGACCGAGGCGGCCACCCGTGAGACGCCGACGATCGCCTTCGACGTGCCCGGCCTCAGGGACTCGGTGATCGACGGCGAGACCGGCGTCCTCGCACACGGCGAGTCGTCCTTCGCCGCCGCCTGGTGCACGCTTGCGCTGTCCGCCCATCGCCGGGAGCTGATGGGCAAGGCGGCCCGTGAACACGCGGCGCGGTACCGATGGCATCGGACGGTCCGGCAGTTCCGCGCCGTTGCGGCGGAGGCGGTGAGGGGCTGGGAGCCGTGACCGGCACCGGCCTCAAGGACCCGTCGATACGCCGGTCCCTCGCCCTCTTCCGCGCCTTCCTCCGCGAGCAGGACGACCCGGAGGCCTGTTACGCGCTGCTCGCCCGGGACGCCGCCGACCAGGTCGAGGCCTACGACGGTCCCCTCGCCGGCCGCACCGTCGTGGACGTCGGCGGCGGCAGCGGCCACTTCACGGAGGAGTTCCGGCGCCGCGGTGCCGAGGCCTACCTGTTCGAGCCGGACGTACGCGAGCTGGGCGAGAAGCCGCCCGACGGGACGGTCATCGCGGACGGCTATCTGCTGCCGCTGTACGACGGGGTCGCCGACGTCACGTTCTCCTCCAACGTCCTGGAGCACGTGGCCGATCCGCAGACGTTCCTCAGCGAGCTGGCGCGGGTCACCCGGCCCGGCGGGCTGATCTACGTGTCGTTCACCAACTGGCTGTCCCCGTGGGGCGGACACGAGTGGGCGCCCTGGCACTACCTCGGCGCCGAACGGGCCCGCGCCCGCTACCGCCGCCGTACCGGCAAGGACGCCAAGCACACCCTCGGCGAGAACCTGTTCGCCGTGCACATCGGCCCCACCCTGCGGCAGGTGCGCGCCCGCGACGACGTCACGGTCGTCACGGCGCGCTCCCGCTACTGGCCGTTCCTCACGGAGGCCGTCGTCAAGGTCCCCGGCCTCCGTGAGCTGGCCACCTGGAACCTCCTCCTCATCCTCCGGCGGTGTCCCCCATGACGACCACGGTCCAGGCCCCTCCTCCGGCAGCCGTCCCCACCACCGCGACCACCGCGGGTCCCCCGGAGGGCCCGCGGTCGCGGCGCTGGCTGCTGGGGTTCTGGGCCGTGGTCCTCGTGCTGTTCCTGGCCGTGCAGCCGGGCCGGCAGACCTTCGACACCAAGCTCGGGGTGACCGTCGACCCCGGGCAGTTCCTCGCCGATCTCGGCCAGCTGTGGCACGACCGGGGCGGCTTCGGCGGCATCCAGGACCAGTACGTCGGCTACCTGTGGCCGATGCTGCCGTTCCACTGGCTGTGCCGCACGGCCGGTCTGCCGGTGTGGCTGGCGGAACGCCTGTGGATGTCGATCATCGTCGCCGTCGCCTTCTGGGGCGCCCTGCGGCTGGCGGAGCGGCTGCGGATCGGAGGCGGCACGTCCCGGCTGCTCGCGGCAGCGGCGTACGCGCTGTGGCCGGTGTTCACCACCGTCGTCGGCTCGACGTCGGCGGCGGCGCTGCCCGGCGCGTTCCTGCCGTGGGTGCTGCTGCCGCTGACGAACGAGCGGTACAGCGCACGGGTCGCGGCGATCCGCTCGGCGCTGATCGTCCCGTTCATGGGGGGTGTGAACGCGGCCTCGACGCTGGCGTCCCTGCTCCCGGTGGGCCTGTACCTGCTGTCCCGCCCGCCCGGCCCACGGCAGCGCAAGCTGATCGCCTGGTGGGTGCCGGGCGTACTGGTGGCGACCGCCTGGTGGTGGATCCCGCTGCTGCTGCTCGGCGTGTACGGCGAGAACTTCCTTCCCTACGTGGAGAGTTCGCAGACCACCACGGCCACCATGTCGGCGACGGAGGCGCTGCGCGGCGCGGGCAACTGGGTGGCTTATCTGCACTTCGGTGAGGCGTGGCTGCCGGCCGGGTGGGCGGTGGCGTCCTCGGTGGTCGTGATCCTCTGCTCGGCGTGTGCGGCCGGACTGGGCCTGGCCGGGCTGGCGCGCCGGGATCTGCCGGAGCGGCGGTGGCTGGTGCTGACCGTGCTGACGGCGGCGCTGATCCTGCTCGCCGGCTACGGCGGGGCGTTCGGCGCGCCCTTCCACGACACCGTGCAGGACGGGCTGAACGGCTGGCTGGCACCCTTCCGGAACATCTACAAGTTCCAGACGGGTCTGGCCCTGGCGCTGGCGCTGGGCCTGGCCCACCTGGTCGCCGTCGCGGCCGAACCGCGGGGCGCCCGCCCCGTGCCCGGCCGCCGCTTCGCACCGCTGGTCGCGGCGGTGCTGATCCTGCCGGGCCTGCTGTGGCCGTACCTCAACGGATCGATCCTCAACCCGGGCTCCTTCCAGGAGCTCCCCAAGTACTGGCAGGCCACGGCCGACTGGCTTCAGAAGTACTCCCCCGACTCGCGCGCCCTGGTCGTCCCGGCCACCGCGCACGGCATCCACACCTGGGGCTCGACCATCGACCAGCCTCTGGACGTCCTCGCCGACTCCCGCTGGGCCCAGCGCGACTACGTCCCCTTCGGCACCCCCGGCAACCGGCGCGCGATGGACGCGGTCGAGCAGGCGCTGCTGACCGGCGGCGAAGTGCCGGGCCTGGCGGACTATCTGAGCCGCGCCGGGATCCACTACGTCGTCGTACGCAACGACCTCGACCCCGACCAGATCGGCGCCGTCCCCACCACGACCGTCAAACGCACCCTGGAGCAGTCCGGCTACCAGCGGGTGACCGGCCTCGGCCCGGTCATGACCGGCGGGCGCATCGCCGACGACACCCCACTCCAGGTCGAGGGCCTCTACCCCCGGCAGCGCGCGGTGGAGATCTACCAGCCGCGCGGTGAGGACGTCCCTGGGCCCGGCCAGGCCACGCTGTACCCGGTCGCCGACACGGCCGTCGTCTCCGGCGGCCCCGAGTCCCTGCTGCCGCTCGCCGCCGAACTGCGCGGCCGGGCCTCCGTCCTGACCGGCGACAACCACCCCGGGCTCGGCTCCCCGCAGCTCCAGGTCGTCGGCGACGGGCTGCGCCGCGCGGACACCCGGTTCGGGCTGGTCAACGCCAACACCTCGTACACGTACACCCGGGACGAGCGCAACGCCCCGGACGCCTACCAGGACGCGGACGACCCCCCGCACCAGATCCTGCCGGTGACCGGCACCGGCCACCAGACGGTGGCCGAGCTGCGCGGCGCCCGCTCGGTGACGGCGTCCTCGTACGGCAGCTGGTTCTTCCATCTCTCGCAGTTCGACCCGGTGAACGCCTTCGACGGCAACCCGGACACCGCCTGGACGGAGGGCTCGGACGACACACCGAACGGGCAGTGGCTGCGCATCGGCTTCACCGAGGACTACGACATGCCGTCGTCGTTCCGGGTCACGCCGCTGCCGCAGGACAGCGTACGGGCGGCGCCGACCCGGGTGCGGGTGGAGACCGAGCGGGGCTCCGTCACCAGCTTCCTCCAGCCGAACGGCATGGCCCAGCGCATCAAGGCACCGGCGGGCGTGACGAGTTGGATGAAGCTGACGATCGTCGACTCGGTGGAGCGCCGGGCCGGTCTGCTGGGCGCGGGCTTCGCCGAGATCACCCTGCCGGACGTACAGGTGACCCGGATGCTGCGGCTCCCGACGGACGCGTCGGAAGCGGCGCCAGGTGAGCTCATCTCCCTGCACCGCACCGCCGACCCCACCGGCACGTCCCCGACCGGCACCGAGGCGGGCCTGCACCGCCGCTTCTCGACGACCGCGGCGGGAACGTACGAGGTGAAGGCGAGCGCGCTGCCGATCCCCGGCGAGGAACTCGACCGGCTGCTCTACGAGATCGCGCCCGACCAGCAGAACCGCATCACCGCAACCGCCGACTCCACAGCACGGCTCGGCACGGGCCTGGCCGCGCGCAACCTCACCGACGGCGACCTGACGACGGCATGGATCGCGGGCGACCGCCCGACGATCCACCTGCGCTGGCCGGCCAAGCAGCCGGTGAGCGAACTGGTGCTGGCCCCGGCGGGCGGCCTGTCCACCCGCCCCACAGAGGTGCACATCAGCTCCCCCGACGGCGCGGCCACCGCCGGCGTCGACGAGAACGGCTGGGTCCGCTTCCCGCCGATCACGACGGACCGCCTCGACATCACCATCACCGAAACCGCGCCCCTGACCCTCCACAACCCGGTCGTCGACGAGGACCTGCAACTCCCGGTGGGTTTGACGGAGGCGTACCTCCCGGCCCTCGACCGCTACCGCACCCCGCAGCCGAAGCCCGAACGGACCTTCTCGCTGCCGTGCGGAGAAGGGCCGGTGCTGGCCGTGGACGGGAAGCTGTACCGGACGAGCGTGCAGGGGACCGTACGGGACCTGACAGAACACCGGCCGGTCGAGGTGTCGGTGTGCCCGTCGGACGGACTGGAACTGTCCCGGGGCACGCACCGCGTCGAGGCGGGCGACGCCGGCCCGCTGGTCCTCACCGACGTCACCCTCACCCGCGGCACGGTGACCGAGCCCGTGACCTCCGGCCGTGACCTGGAGATACGGGACTGGCTGGGCGACCTGCGCGAGGTGAGCGTCGGCTCGGGCGCGGCCTCGTACCTGACGACGTACGAGAACTTCAACGACGGCTGGCGGGCCACGCTGAACGGCGACGAACTCACCCCGGTCCGGCTGGACGGCTGGCAGCAGGGCTGGCGGATCCCGGCCGGGGCGAGCGGCACGGTCAAGCTGACGTACGAGCCGTCGACGACCTACGAGGCCGGGCTGATCGGCAGCGGGGTGGGCCTCGCCGGACTGCTGGCCCTGGTCCTGTGGCGCCGGCGCGCCCCCAACCCCGACCCGCCGCAGCCGGTGCCCGGGGCGCCGGGCCTGTGGCTGGGCACGGCGGCGCTGACGGTGGTCGGCATCGTGATCGCCGGGTGGTTCGCGCTCCTGGTACCCGCCCTGGCGGTGCTGGCGTACCGGCGGCACGCCCTGCTCGTCCCGATCGCCTTCGTGGCAATCGCCGGGGCCGGCATCGCGGCGGCGACGGGCGCCGGGCAGCCGGTGGGGGACGGCACGGGAGCGTTCGGCCCGGCGGCCCAACTGCTCGCCCTGATCGGCCTGTTCGCGGCCCTGGTGAGCGTACGGGAGCGGGGGGCGCCGGGGACGACGGCGGTGCTGACACCGGCGCCGGGGGCCTCCGAGCCACCGACGCAACCGCTGCCACACCGTCGACGGGGCGAGCACGGGCCGCTCCCCCAGGGCGGGCCGGTCCCTCAGCCCGACGCCGGGCCGACGGTCTCCGCGCGCGGTCCGGGGAACCCTCAGTCCGGCCAGGGGGGAGAGGAACGCCCATGACGGCAGTCGAACACCCGGCACGCATCCCGTTCCCGGTCGTGGACGAGGTGGCCCGGCACTGCCTCCAGGACGAGGAACCGGAAACCGTCCACATCGAGGTCCACCTCCCCGGCCCCCTCGACCCACCCCGCCTGTGCAAGGCGTTCATGGAGGCTCTGCACCGCCATCCCCGCATCCTGATGCGGGAGGCGCCGGGGCGGTGGTACCGACGGCGCTACGAGTGGGAGCTGACCGGGGAGCCGGACGTGGAGGTGGTGAGCTTTCCGCCACCGACCCGGGATGCGCTACGGGACGCCCGGACCCGCGCACTGACGGAGGCACCACCACTGTCCCTGTCGCCACCGATACGCCTTGAAGTGGTCGCGAACGTAGCTGCGGGCAGTCATGCCGACTCAGCTGCGGGCAGTCGTGCCGCGGGGGCGGCACGGGTGGGCGATGGGGGTCCCCCGCTCGAGCGAAGCCGAGAGTGGGGAGGCACCCCGACGCCGGGCAGCGCACCCCACCAGGACCCCACCGGCACAGTCCTCTTCCTCACCATCAACCACACCGCCCTGGACGGCCCAGCCTGCCTCCGCGTCCTGGCCACCGCAGCGGAGCTGTACAGCGGCGTGGACAACTCCCCCCACCGCACCCCCGCTCGCACACCCGAAACCCCCCAGGTCCCCCCGGACACCCCCTCCAACTGGACCCCACCCGCAAGAGTCGCCCCCGGCACCCCGGACCCCTCCCCCGGCAACGGCATGCTCGTCACGGACCTCCCCCTCCCTCACCGCCCCAAGGACCCCCTACACGGTGAACGACCAGCTCATGGTCACCACCGCCCTGACCATCGCCCACTGGAAACCGCGAACACGGCGCCCTCCCCCGCCCCCTGCGCATCACCATGCCGGTGGACGACCGCCCCCGCGACACGACGATGCCCATCGGCAACGGCACCCGCCTGGTCGAAGTCCCCTTCTCCCCAGACGAGTTGACCCCGGACGACATGGACACCCTGCTCCGCCGGACGGCAACCCGCACCCGCGCCCTCAAGTCCCTCTCCCGCCCCCAACTCGGCACGGAGCCACCCTGTTGACCGCCCCCTCCTCCCGGTCCCGTGGCGCGCCGCCCTCACCCGCGGCCTCCGCCGCGCCGCAGCACCCTGGACGTCCACGACACTGCTCAGCAACATCGGCCGCGTCCCGTACCCCCTGGACTTCGGCGAGGAGGCCGGCCGCGCCCACGCGGTCTGGTTCTCGGCCCCCGCCCGCATGCCCCGCGGCCTCACGGTCACCACCGCATCGACGGCCGGCCGCCTCCACCTGGCCCTGCGCTGGTCCCGCACCCTGCTCAGCCACGGTGACGGCGCCCATCTGCGGGACCTGTTCGAGCACTACCTGCACACCACGGAGGTCACCCGATGACCACCACCGCACCCCCGGCAGCCTGCGGGACTTCTACGAGAACCCCGCCGTCCCCGTCGCCTCCGGCACCCCCCGCAGCCTCCGCCAGGCCCGCATGCTGGCCGCCGCCCTCGGCACGGACACGGCACAGACCGTCCTCGACATCGGCTGCGGCGACGGCACAGCGGCCGCCACCGCCGCCCCCCTCCTCCCCGGCCACCGCATCGTCGGCGTCGACTGGTCCCACGACGCCCTGACCCGCGCCCGTACCCGGCTGCCGTACGCGGTGCGCGGCGAACTGACCGCACTGCCCTTCGGAACGGGCTCCGCCGACGCCGTCCTCTTCAGCGAGGTGATCGAACACCTCGTGGACCCGGACACCGCCCTGGAGGAGATCCGACGCGTCCTGCGCCCGGGCGGCCATCTGATGCTGTCCACCCCGAACCTGGCCGCCTGGTACAACCGCGCCCTGCTGCTCGCCGGCGTCCAGCCGGTCTTCTCCGAGGTGAGCCTGCGCGCGGTCCACGGCCGCCCGGGCCGGGAGGTCGTCGGACACCTGCGGCTGTACACCGCCCGCGCGCTACGGGAGTTCGTCGCGGCGGCGGGCTTCGAGGTCGTACGACTTACCGGAGCGCCCTTCCACGGCGTACCGCGCCCGCTACGACCGCTGGACCGCCTGGCCTGCGCCAGACCACCCCTCGCCTCGATCCTCCTCCTGCACGCGCGAAGGACATAGGCCGTGTGGTGGGGAGTGGCCGCGGCCCTGATGGCGAACGTTCTGTACAGCAGCGGGTTCGTACTGGAGAAGCGGGCGCTGGCCGCCCTGCCCGAGGTCACGGTCCGCCGCCCCGGCCGCCTGCTGCGCCTGGTACTCGGCAGCCCCCTGTGGATCGGCGGCTCGCTCGCCCTCGCGGCCGGATTCGCCGCCCAGCTCATCGTCTACCGCACCCTGCCGATCGCCGCCGCCCAGGGCATCTTCGTCTCCGGCCTGGTCCTGCTCGTCCTGCTCTCCGCCCGGCTGCTGGGCGAGGAGACCAGCGGACGTGAACGGTACGCACTGGCCGCGATCCTCGCCGCGCTCCTGATGGTCGTACTGTCGCTGGACGAGGCCACGGACACGGTCAGCCGGCAAGCCCCCTACGCCCTGGTCCTGCTGCTGTGCGTGCCGTCGCTGGCGTCCGGCGTGTGGCTGTACCGCGCGGCCGAACGCCGGGCCCTGCGCCGCCACCGGCTGCCGACGACCGGCGTCGAGTACGGGGTGGCGGTGGGCCTGCTCTACGGGGTCAGCTCCCTCGCGATCAAGGGGGTCTCCGGCTACTGGACAACGAGTGACCCGGCCGGTGCACTCCTGTCCGTACTGCGCTCCCCGTACCCGTACCTCCTGCTCTTCACCGGTGCGTTCGGCCTGGTCATGTCGCAGGCCGCGCTGCAACGCTGCCGGGCCTCGCTGATCGTGCCGGTGTGCACGACGGTGACCTGCCTGTACACGGCGGTGCTCGGCACGCTGTCGTTCGGCGAGGCACTGCCGGACGACCCACTGCGGCTGGCACTGCGGCTGGCGGGCACGGCACTGGCGGTCACGGTGCTGCTGAGCATGCCGAAACACGACACCCGGCCACCCCAGCCCTCCATGGTCACCAAGGAGTTGACGCCGCCATGAACCCCGACGACCCGCTGCTGAAGATCCTCGCGTGCCCGCTCGACAAGGGTCCGCTGCATCTGCTGCTGCCGGACGAGTCGGTCGCGTCCGCGCAGGCGTTGTACAACCCACGCCTGCACCGCCGTTACCCGATCGTCGACGGCATTCCGCAGCTGCTGCCGTCCTCCGGGGAGCAGGTCACGGAGGACGAACACGAGGAACTCCTCAAACGGATGGCCCCATGACCACCCTCGCGGCTCGCCTCGCCCCCTTCCTCCCGGCCCGCCTGGTCGCCGCGACCGCCCGCGCGGTGTACCCCCGCTTTGAACCGGAGCTGGCCAGGATCGCCGACTTCTGCCCGCCCGGCTGCGGCACCGCGGTCGACGTCGGCGGCTGGTACGGCCCGTGGACCCGCCGGCTGAGCGCCCGCTCCCGCCGGGTGGTGACCGTCGAACCGGTCCCGCACCTGGCACGCCTCCTCTCCTCGACGACCCCGGCGAACGTCCACGTGATCCAGGCGGCCGCCACGGACCGCCCCGGCACGGCCCGCCTCTGGCTCCCCCCGGACGACACCGGCGACCGAGGCGTCTCATCCCTCGTCCGCCGGGACATCCACGCCCACGCCGTGGACGTCCGCTGCGTCGCCCTCGACGACCTGGGCCTGAGGGACGTCGATTTCATCAAGGTCGACGTGGACGGCAGCGAACTGTCGGTCCTGCGCGGCGCGACGGCCCTGCTGGCCCGCGACCGCCCGACCCTGCTGGTGGAACTGGAGACCCGCATCCAGCCCATCACCCCGGTCCTGACGTACATGTCGCTCCTCGACTACAACGGCTGGGTACTCCCCGGCAGAAACTGGATCCCCCTCTCCGACTTCCCCCTGGAGTCCCACCAGGCGAGCACCTCCCACGTCGCCTCCCACGGCCTGCTCCGCCGAGTCCTCCCCTGCGCACCCGCCCCGCTACGTCAACTCCGTCCTCTTCCTCCCGGACGGCCGGCGCCCTGCCGGGCCCCACGTGGGCGACGATGGCTCCCATGCCGCCACGCTCAGAAAAGCCCCCCGCTAGCGGAAACCCCGCCGCCGGCCCCTTCACGCCCCTCGACTTCCAGCTCGTCCTGCTGCGCCGCATGGCCGACCACAACCCCGGCCTGGTGGAGGACGCCCGCCGCGAACTCGGCGCCTCGCTCACACAGATGCGGGAGGCGAACAAACGCTGGCAGGCCATGCTCCGCTCGCCCCGGTCCCGCAGCGCGGCATCCCGCTACCGCTCGGTCCTCGGCCCACCCGAGTCGACAACCCTCCGCCGCATCGGCGACCTCGACTGCGAGGCCTGGCAATGGCCGGTTCCCCTCTGGCCGGACCTGCGCTTCGAGGTCCTCGTGGCGCCGAACGGGGTGGTGTGGAACGAGTGGCTGGTCCGCGCACCGGACGCGGAAGCCCCCGCCCTGCACACGATCGACGACCTCACCCCCTGGTCCTGCACGGTCGACGAAGCAGCCCGCGCCTTCGCGCCCGCCCGGCCTCTGGAGGGGACGGCACCGACGCGGTGGGGGCTGGCTTTTGTGGCGCCGGACGCGCGGGGCGTACGACGGCAGGTGGTCGCCGAGTTCACGTGGGGGCTGTTGCAGCGGACGGCCGTCGGCGACTAGCTCCCCACAAAGAAACCGTTGCAAAGAAACTGTTGCAACATATCCTTTGCAAGGCTATCTTTGTACCCATGAACGAGCAGCCACAGGACCCGCAGGTCCACAGCCTCGACGCCCGCTCGCTGCGCGGAATCGCGCATCCGCTGCGGATGCAGCTGCTGAACGCGCTGCGGCACGGCGGACCGGCCACCGCGTCACAACTGGCCGCGAAACTGGGCGAGTCCAGCGGTGCCACCAGCTACCACCTGCGTCAGCTCGCCGCACACGGCTTCGTCGAGGACGCGCCGGAGCTCGGCAAAGGGCGGGAGCGGTGGTGGCAGACAGTGCACATGGGCCTGCGCTTCGACGACACGTTGCTCAACGACCGCGACCCAGAAGTGCGCGGGGCCGCCGACCTGTTCATGCACGAGGTCGCGAACCATCACACCCGGGAGCTGGCGACGTGGCTCGGCACCCGCGGCGACTGGTCCGAGGCGTGGAACCGCTCCTCGGACATGAGTGACTGGACGCTGAACCTCACGCCCGAGCTCGCCCTCGAACTCATCCACAAGATGCACGACCTCCTGGAGAGCTACCGCGCACTGGCCCCTGCCGACGGGACCCCGGACACCGAGCGGGTGCGCATCCACACGCACGTCCTCCCTGCTCGCACGGACTGAGAGGCCGCCCGATGCACCCCGAGACCCACCTCGCTCTGCACCACACCCGCGCCGCCGAACTCCGTGCCGAAGCCGACGCCTACCGCCTCGCCACCATGGCCCGGCGTCCCCGGGGCCTGCGTACCCGTCTCGGCTGGACCCTCGTGGAGGTCGGCCTGCGGCTGGCTTCCGCCCCCAAGACGGCGGCCGCTGTTCCCTAGCCCCAACCGCCACGCCACCAGCCGGCGAACCATTCTTCCTTAGAGCCTTCGTAGGGCTTGGTCAGGCTGCGGCTGCGAGGGGGCGTCCGCCCCAGCGGATGTCCCTCGCCAACGGCGTAATTCCTTCGGCTCGTTTCCGCCAAGAGCATCGCAAGCGGCCCGGCCGGGAGAAGGAATCGGCCCTGCGACACGGCGTCGAGCGCATCCGCCGCTGACATCCACATCAGCTTGAAGCCCTCCTCGCTCGGCGTGAGTTCCTGCGGCCCGCAGGTCAGCGAGGTCGCCTCGAAGAGGTGGATGCGGGCCGCCGAGTCGAGCCCGTTCCGTGCGAACTCCGTCAGAGGGTCCGGAGCCAGGGCGGCCAGGGACAGCCGGACCTGCTGCCGGGGCAGTTCGAAGGCGAGGATCTCGGCGGTGACCTCCTGGCCCACGTGGACGACCTCGTCGAGCGAGTCGAACCGGTGCCGGGAAAGTTCGGGGACGGTGACGAAGCCCTCGACGCCGTCGAGGTCCACGAACACGCCGAAGGGCGCGATGCGGGTGACGACTCCCCGTACGATCTGCCCACGCTCCAGCCCTCGCCACGTGGTCTCGGCCCCGGCGAGCCGGCGCCGGGTCCCCACGAGCGTGGCCAGATCCTCGGCGAGCGCGATCTCGACCGTCGTCAGTGCGGGGTGCTCCAGCCAGTACCGGCGGGGCAGGTCCACGGCCCCCTCGTGCAGCGGCGGCCAGTCGGCGGCCGGGGTGAAGTCGTCGATCACGATCGTGCCGCCCGGAGTGAGGAGCCGGGCCGGGGCGGCCGGGGTGTCGTCCGCGGACTTGGCCGTGCCGCCGCCGTCGAGGACCAGCAGGTCGTAGGGCCCGTACTCCTCGATGCGCCGCCAGTCACCCGTGACCACCTCCACCTCGGGCCGGTCCGCGAACACCTCCGCCGCGATCCCGGCCCGCTCCGGATCGCGCTCCACGCTCACCAGCCGTACGCTCTCACCCGCCCCCGAGGCGAGCCAGGCCAGCCCGACGCCGCAGCCCGTGCCCGTCTCGCCGATCAGGTGGCGGGCACCGCCCGCCAACGCGTGCAGCAGGCGGCCCTGTTCGGGGCGGCAGGAGTGGGGGAAGCCGTGGGCGCGGGCGGCGGTGAGGGCGCGCTCGACGAGCGGGGGGAGGAGGTCGGTGGAGTCGTATGCGTCCGTTCCGGAGATCGACATGCCGGCGATCCTGCCGCACCGTCCGTCCACCCGTACGGCTCATCCGCCAAGACGCACCCCGCCGCCCCCACCAGCCTGAGACACCCGTTAAACACCTTCCCGCCAGCACGAAATCCGCCGGCAGGCAGGCCGGCCTCAGCGGTCTCATCCCCTCAAGGCGACCCATCCCATCGCGCCGGCAGCTGACGGGTCTGCCGCCGAGGAGGTGACCAGGCGTCAGATGATCACCTCAAAGGGCTAAGCCATCCGTCAATACAACACTTAATCAGACCGTTTGATGCCTACCCAGCTATCGGGGAAGGCGGCGTGCGGGTGCCCTGGATACCTCGTTCGGCCCTCCGGCAAACGGCCTTCGATATGACCCGATATGACAGTCAAAGGGATGGTTAGTACGTTCAATCACGCACCGGCTGCCGCCGGCCCTCTGCGAAACAGGAGAGTTGCATGTTGTTCACCCGCTCCACCGCCGTCACCGCAGCCGTCGCGGCCGCCGTAGGCCTGGCCACGACGGGCATCACCTACGCCTCGGCCGCCTCCGAGTCAATCCAGCCGGACCCGGCCACCTACCAGCAGGTGCCGGCCACCTACCAGTCCGACCCGGCCACCTACCAGCAGGTGCCGGCGTCCTCTCCCGTCCAGGCCCCCTTCGGCGGCGACAGCGGCAGGGGCGGCGAGGGCAGAGAGTTCCATGAGGGGGGCCGGATCCAGATCAACGAGCGGACCTACTCGGCCTACCCGGGTGGCTGCATCACCGTGATCAGCGGCCTGGGCGCCACGACGTTCAACATCCGCAACGACACCAGAAAGACCGTCGAGTTCTTCAGCGGCGCGGTATGCGACAACGGCGCTCCCGTCGCCCTCGTTGGCCCCCACAGCCAAAGTAGCGGCATCAACGTGCCGCCCACCGAGGGCATCTACATCGAGGACGGAGTCGTGGGCAGCTTCCGGGTCATCGAGCAGCACCACGGGGACTGGTTCTGAATCGGCTGCACCATGGGGAGCCCCGGCCCGCCGGAATCGGGCCGGGCCTCCATCGTCCGACAGCCCACACCCCGCGCACGCCCGCCCAAGCCGGCCCCGAACACCGCCTGCCCGCGGCCACCCTCCTCCCTCACCCACCGGCCCGACCGGTGACTCCCCCCCACACAACACCCCCTTGGCGCCCCCTGGCGCACCATCACCTCCGGCCCCAGCCTGAGGCTGCTGGAGTTCATCCTGGCTGGGGAACGCGCCTCCGCCGAGTGCGTGACGCACGCTGGAATCTCCCAGCCACGCGTGTCGTACACCTTCCTGTCTTGTCGACTGCGGCTACGTCACCGCCCGCCGCGACGGCCGCAGACTGCGCTACTCCGCCGGCGACCCGCGCGTGACCGAACTGGCCGGGATCGGCGCCGTCCTGCGGGTGGTCGTCTGCTGCGCCTGACCCGCTCTGCTCGCCACGGACGCCCTCGCCGGAATCGGCGCTTGACTGTCCAGCCCGTGGGCGTTCACCGCCGGGTCCTCCGGCCGGCCGCCGTGTCGGCCGCGCCGCCTGCTGTCGGCACTCCCGTCGTCGACCGACGTGCGGCGCGACTCCTTGCGCGTGTCCTCGCCCTACCGGCGATGCTCCGCAGAGCCCGCTCAGCAGTCCGGAGCAAGTGGGGCGGGCAGGGGGATCAGTCTCCAGAGCCCTCGAGAGCAGCCGGTATGACACCCATTCCTGCCCCGCTCACGCGACGCCGTCGTGGCGACCGATCGCCATGCGAAAGAAGGTGGGGCGGTGTGAGCACTGCAAGCGGTACAACGGCTCCCGGCGACCGAAGTCGTACGACGCGCCTGCGCACGGGTCAGCGCGCCACCGCGAACACACTCGCCGCCACGGTGCCGGCGACCAGTGAGGTCAGCGCCCAGGCGAGCAGGAAGTCCCACAGCCTGCTGCCGTTTCAGACGGCGCAGCTGGGTGCCCGAGACCCCGGCGATGGCGCCGGTGGACACCCCTCCCCAGACCATCCCGGTGCGGTAGCCGGTCGCGCGGAACTCGCCTGAGTGGCCCGGCCTTTGACACGTCGTTGGCGTCTGTACCGCCCCCGAGGAAGACGAGCCGGAGCCGGAGCCGGACTGGTCGGCGGCGTCGGTCGGGATCGCCGACGTGTCGAGCCAGCGTTGTTGGAGGAGTTGAGGGAGCCGCCACAGGCGGTGGCTGTCAGCGCAATCACCACCGCGCCCGCCGTCAAGCCCAGCGGGTGCGTCGGGGGCGCTCCGTCGGTCTGTCTCCTGGGGAACGTACGGCTTTTGGATGTTTTGGCGGGTTGGGCGGCGTGGCGCCGTGACCAAGGGGTCTGGATGGTGTAGGGCGCGTGTACGGAAGGGTGTAGCCGCCAGGGGCGCGGGCGGCGCACCGTCCGGCGCCGTGCGGGCGTCTTCGTCAATTCCGCGTCCGCTGCGGGCGCTTGCGCCGACCCCCTCAGACAGCTCGGCTCCTCGCTGCGGCGGTTGCAGGCACCTTGCGGCCGAAGAGGTGAACGGGCGTCAGGTGTCACCTTAAAGGACTATCCGCCCGTCAACGCACCATCTTATATGACTATTTGACGCCCTCTCTGGCTGCCACAAAAGGCGATGTGCGGCGCTCCGCTACCTCGTTCGGCCCTGCGTCACAGCCCTGGGGATGTGCCCGATATGACAGATATATGGGTGGTTAGTAGGTTCATCCACGTGCCGGTTGTCGAGCCGGCCTCTGTCAGACAGGAGAACGTTGCATGAAGATCACCCGCTCCACCGCTGTCACCGCGGCCGCCGTGGCCGCCGCGGCCCTGGCCGCGACTGGTATCACCTATGCGTCGGCCTCCGAGCCGGCCCTGCAGCAGGTGGCTCCCGTCCAGGCGCCCCTCGGTGGTGACTCCGGTAAGGACGACAAGGACGACAAGGACGACGACAAGGACGACAAGGATCACGGCAGGGGCGACAAGAACTACGACAAGGGCGAGATCCAGATCAACGAGCGGTCGTACAACGCGCACGAGGGTGACTGCATCACCGTGGTCAGCGGCCTGGGTGCCAAGACCCTGAACATCCGCAACGACACCCGCAAGAGGATCGAGGTCTTCAGCGGGGCGGTGTGCGACAACGGCGCTCCCGTCGCCGTGGTCGGCCCCCACAGCCAGAGCGACGGCGTCGACCCCCGCCGCACCGAGGGCATCCACGTCAAGGACGGAGTCGTGGGCAGCTTCCGGGTGATCGACGACCACCACGACAGGTACTGATCCTGAGCCAGCCACATGATATGGAGCCCCGGCCCGCCGGAATCGGGCCGGGGCTCCAGTCCAGGCCCAATCATTGTCCAACAGCCCGCACCCCCGTGCACGCCCCCCGCGCCGCAGGGCCGCCACAGCACGACTGCCGGGGCGGCCGCCGTTCCGATTCACCCGCCGGACCACCAGCTGATTCCCGCCACAGCGCTTCCCGTTGGCGTCCGTCCCGGTGCCCACGGCCGCCGACCCCAGCCCGGAGTCCAGAGACCCCCGGACGGGTGACGACGACACAAGCCACACACCGAGCGCCACCGCCTTTCCCCAGGCTGGCGGCAAAAGACACCGGCCCGGAGCAATAAACCACCCGGGAAGACAACCGAGGTCCGCAAGCGAGGGCTGGGGAGTGGGAGGGCCGGGAGGCGTTCGCGGGCACAGTCGTCGGGGCCGTTCTCGCCTGCTGATCGGCAGCGGTGACAGCGACGCACGGGCGCGCTGCCCCGACGCCCGCGGCTTTGGGGCCGTCGGCGATCGCTCCGGCGGACCTGGACGTCACCGGCCCCGCGTATCGGGCGGCCACGCCAGCTGGGGCCTTGCGCGACGCGCCCGGCCGCCGGGCAAGACGCGCGACGGCGTAGATACCTTCCCTACCCATCACACTGGGGTGAGCGCTATGAGTATTCGCTGGGTGGAGGACGCGAGCGATGACACCTACGTCCTGGACATCTTCGACATCACATTGATTCCCACACTGCCGCGGCTTGGCCACAAGGTCTGCTGCGAGATGGACAGCCACCTCAAGGAGACGGTCGACCTGACCCGCGTCACCTGCAATGTGATCATGAAGTTCGGTCTGGTGAAGATGCTGGACCGGACCTACCAGCTGCCCGATCTGCTGGCAGGCATGGGCGCGAGACTGTCGGGCAACCCCACGCCGCCCGCCGGGCCGTGGAAGCAGACGTGGAACTTTCAGATCCCCGAAACCGTGCCGGTGGCGGAGCACCGCATCCGTCTGCGCGCCCGCACGGGGGAAGGGAAGAACTTCTTCGCCCTGGACTTTCCCGTCGACTTCAGCCACAGACTTCATCCGGCCACCACAAGCGACGACGTCGGCTCACGCGTGCTTGTCCGACCACGCTGCCACCGGCTGCGAGCAGGTGTGTGACCACGGCGGTCACCTTCCAGGGCGTGGCCGGCCGGGCCGATGCTCCCGGCCAGCGGTCTGCGACGGCACCGCCGCAACGGCCACACAGCCGAGCCGCACCGTGATCACCACACCCAGGCCCACCCACACGAGCGGCCACGGCTCCCCTTGGCCGCCCACCAACTCCGTCGGCACGGCGCCGATCCGCCCCCGAGGGTCGTAGGTGACGTCCACACGGCTTCCCGGGCTTGCCCACCGAACTCCCATGATGAACTTGTCCGGTCGTCCGGCCGCGCAGTTCAGACGGTGCACGTAGTCGGTCCGGGTGCTGGTGTGCGTCACGTTTCCCACGCTGTCGTAGTGAGTGGTGGTGTGCCGCTGCTCGTCGACCTCGACGACCGTGCACATGGTGTGCCTGCCGCGGGTCTGCAGCACCTCGTCCTCCACGGAGCCGCTCACCGCTCCGGCCACCCCGCACAGCAGCAGGCTGCTCAGTCCCATCACGAGGAACTGGGCGATGAACCACCTCTCACTGCGCACATAGAGCAGGAAGGAAAAGAACCCGCCGAAGAAGCCGGCCAGGAGCAACGCCCAGCCCAACGCGACGCTCGGCCAGCCGGGACCGCCACGGCGACGAACGCGTCAACGGCCCACCACACCCAGCGGCGTTCGTGGTTCGTGAGACGGTCGAGCAAGGCCGAACCCGTCTCGACGACCGCGTCGACAACGCGGTCCAGGAGCCCCTGCCCCGGCTTGCGCATAGCCCTCTCCCCGCCCCCCGCACTCGCACTCGCACTCCACAGGGGACATGCCCCCCCCGTGGAGGCGCGTGCGAACGGCTTGTCCGTTCAGGCCGCCTTCGCCACCACGTCCGCCACCACACAGCTGACGTTGTCCGGGCCGCCGACGGCGTTCGCTGCGTCGACCAGGGCGCGGACCGCCTCGTCGGGGAGGACGGGGTGGTGAGCACCTGGCGTATGCGGGCGTCGGGGACGACTGCGGACAGACCGTCGGAGCACAGGAGGAAGCGGTCGCCGGGATGGGCGTCGTGGAGGTGGAGGTCGGGGCTCGCGGGGGCCGTGCCCGAGAGGGACTTGAGGAGCAGGGCACGATCGGGGTGGGACGCGGCCTCCTCCGGCGTCAGCCGGCCCTCGTCGATCATCGACTGGACCACGGTGTGGTCGTGCGTGATGCGGAACAGGCCGCCGTCGCGCAGGAGGTAGGCCCGGGAATCGCCGATGTGTACGAGGGCGAGCTGGGAGCCGGTCCAGAGCATCGCTGTGAGGGTCGTGCCCGCCTCGTCCGTCGCGGAGGCGTCGTGCACCGCCAGGGTTGCGTCGCGCACCGCGTCCTCCAGGAGGTTCAGGACGTCCGCGGCCGGCACCTCCTCCGTCTCCTCCAGCACCTTCAGCGCCTCCACGACCGCGGTGCTCGCCGACCCGCCCCGCGGCCCGTAGCCGTCGGCCACGGCGAGCAGGCGGGTGCCCGCGTAGGCGGTGTCCTGGTTGGCGGGCCGGACCAGCCCCTGATCGGAGTGGGCGAAGTAGTGCAGTTCCAGCATGGTGGTGTCCTTCCTCGGTACGGCGGTCAGCTGGTCGACGAGGAACGCGGCGAGGTCCCGCCGTACCGCCGTCTCCGCCTCCACCCGCGCCCAGTAGGCACGGATCTCGCGGGCGGCGGCGGACGGTTCGAGGGCGCACAGCTCACGGATCTCCGCCAGCGGCATCCCCAGCCGCCGCAGCCACGCCACCAGCCGCGCCTGCGGGAGCTGCGCGCGGGCGTAGTAGCGGTACCCGGTGTCCGGGTCGACCCGCGCAGGTCGCAGCAACTCCAGCTCGTCGTACAGGCGCAGGGCCTTCGGCGACAGCCGGGACGCCTTCGCGAACGCCCCGATCGTCAGCATGGGTTCCGGCCGGTTCATGTGCTCCTCTCGCTCGTCCGTTCCGCCACCGATGCTGTGGCTTCACCGAAGGTGAAGGTCAAGCGGGCTGTCGCGGTTGCGGGGGGTTGTTAGCCTGCGGGGCGATCAGCCGTTCGTACGAGGATGGAGTCCGCCGTGCCCCGCATAGCTCTCGTCACCTGCCGCCCCGGCCCCGAGGTCAGCATCGATCGGGATCTGCCGGTGCTGGTGGCGGCGTTGACGGACGCCGGGGCCGAGGCGGTCGCCGTCGAGTGGGACGCCCCGGACGTCGACTGGGCGGGCTTCGACCTCGCAGTGATCCGGTCGACCTGGGACTACAGCTGGCGGGCGGCCGAGTTCGTGGCGTGGGCGGAGGCGTGCGGCAAGGCCACGCGGCTCGCCAATCCGGCGGACGTGGTGCGGTGGAACACCGACAAGCGGTACCTCGGGGAGCTGGCGGCGGCCGGAGTGCCGACCGTCCCGACCCGCTACATCGCCCCCGGCGCGCCGGCCGACCTCCCCGACGACCACGAGTACGTCGTCAAGCCCACCTCCGGCGCGGGCGCCCGCTTCGCCGCCCGCTACACGCCCGATCAGCGGGAGACCGCCGTACGACAGCTCGCGCGCATGCACGCCGAAGGCTTCACCGCGATGGTGCAGCCGTACGTGAAGAGCATCGACGCCACCGGCGAACGGGCGCTGCAGTTCTTCGGCGGGCAGCTACTGCACGCCAGCCGCAAGGGAGCCGTGCTCGCGCCGGGAACGCCGTACGACGAGCGCAAGGTCGCCCACCCCGGCCTCGAGTTCTGGGAGCCGACCGCCGCCGAACTCGCCGTCGCCGAGCGAGCCCTGGCGGCCGCACCGAAGCCGACCGAGCTGCTGTATGCGCGCGTCGATCTCGTGGACGGGGAGGACGGGGAACCGCGGGTGATGGAACTGGAGCTGGTCGAGCCGAACCTCTTCCTGTCGCTGCACACGGGGTCGGTGGCACGGGTGGCCGAGGCGATGGTGGCGGCGGGGAACGCGGACAAGGCTCCGGCTCAGTCCTGAAGACTTCACCTCGCCGTCCGCTACGAAGGGACGGTGCCGGCCGCGGTCATCAACGACTGGCTGTGATCAGCGCCTTCTAGGCACCGGCAGGGCGGCGCGGTTCGCGCCACATCGCCCACAGCACCGGCCCGTTCTCCGGCAGCCGCAGCTCCTCGCGCACGGTGAAGCCGAAGTGCTCGTAGAAGGGCAGGTTGGACGGCTTGGAGGACTCCAGATAAGCGGGCAGACCCGCCGCGTCGGCCTTGGCCAGCCCCGAGCGCAGCAGAGCGGCCCCGTGTCCCTGGCCCTGGGCGGCCGGGTCGGCGCCGATCACCGCCAGGTACCAGTGCGGTTCCTGGGGTGTGTGCTTGGCGGCCGTCTCGACAGTGTCCCTGAACAGGGGAGCTCGGTCACCGAGGATGTTCTGGAGCTCCTGGATGGTCTCCGCGTCGGGAACGGCCTTGGCCTGCGCCTCCAGCGGTACCCAGAAGGCGGCCGCCGCCTCGGTGCGCTCGCACACGCTGTGGTGGACGTACTGCCGGGTGAAGATGGTGGTGAAGTAGCGGCCCAGTCCTGCCTCGCGCGAGGCGTCGCCGGGGAAGAACCAGCGCATCATCGGATCGTCGTCGAAGGCGCGGGCCAAGGTGCGACTGATCAGTGGAGCGTCGTCGATCGTTGCCGTCTTCGGGGTGTTCGTCATCGACATACGGGTCATTCTGCACCCCGGTGATCTTCAGCGACGGGGTGGGGTCCGGTCCGCTTGCGGGACCAACCGAGCTGCCTGATGGCGGGAGTTGGGGCATGGAGTGACGAACGGAATCACGGGGCATGTCCCCTGTGAGCGTGAGCGCGACTGCGGGAGGGCTATGCGCAAGCGTTCGTTGCCGTGGCGATCCCGGTGTCCGTGGTGGGAGTCACGTATGCCGGGGCCGTGCTGAACGCTCACGGCCCCGGCTGGCCGAGCGTCGCGTTGGGCTGGGCGTTGCTCCTGGCCGGCTTCTTCGGTGGGTTCTTTTCCTTCCTGCTCTATGTGCGCAGTGAGAGGTGGTTCATCGCCCAGTTCCTCGTGATGGGACTGAGCAGCCTGCTGCTGTGCGGGGTGGCGGCAGCGGTGAGCGGCTCCGTGGAGGACGAGGTGCTGCAGACCCGCGGCAGGCACACCATGTGCACGGTCGTCGAGGTCGACGAGCAGCGGCACACCACCACTCACTACGACAGCGTGGGAAACGTGACGCACACCAGCACCCGGACCGACTACGTGCACCGTCTGA
This sequence comes from Streptomyces sp. F001, assembly GCF_004187715.1. GTDB lineage: Bacteria > Actinomycetota > Actinomycetes > Streptomycetales > Streptomycetaceae > Streptomyces > Streptomyces flavusporus. The sequence continues at coordinate 303,161 of NZ_QZWF01000008.1, forward strand.
ACTGCGCGGCCGGACGACCGGACAAGTTCATCATGGGAGTTCGGTGGGCAAGCCCGGGAAGCCGTGTGGACGTCACCTACGACCCCCGGGGGCGGATCGGCGCCGTACCGACGTCGTTGGTGGGCGGCCAAGGGGAGCCGTGGCCGCTCGTGTGGGCGGGTCTGGGTGTGGTGATCACGGTGCGGCTCGGCTATGTGGCCGTGTTCTTCGTCGCGGAGCGAAGGAGCACCTGAGCCCTACGGGCGGACGGACGGTGCGGCAGGATCGCCGGCATGTCGATCTCCGGAACGGACGCATAC
>NZ_QZWF01000009.1 GCF_004187715.1 Streptomyces sp. F001
GCGGGGAACGAGCCGGCCGCGGAGCGGGGCCGGGCGGACGGGGAACAGGTCAGCCGCGGAGCGGGACCGGGGCGGAGTCGAGTCGGTCGCGGAGCCGCGGGTTCGGTCATGGACACCGGTCCCAGGGCCCCGCGAGCCGACGGTGTCTCACTTGGTCTGTGGAACAGCCGCCTGACTGAGCGGCAGTTCGGTGTCGCCACGCGCATAGGACTGGCGGGGCACGAGCGGGCCGGCCAGGGCCGTGGTCACCAGCGCCATCAGCACCATCATCGTGAACATGCGGTTGTCCAGGACACCCATGCTCACCCCGGCGTTCAGGATGATGAGCTCGGTGAGCCCCCGGGTGTTCATCAGCACTCCGACGACCGAGGACTCGCGCCAGGTCATGCCCGTCATCCGGGCCGCGGCTATCGCCCCCGACATCTTCCCGAAGCAGGCGACCAGCACGATGGCGACCAGTTCCAGGAGCCCGGCCCCGCCCAGCTGCGTGACGTCGACCGAAAGCCCGGTGGTGATGAAGAAGATGGGCATGAGCAGCGTCGTGATGTGCTCGAACGGCACGCACACCGAGGACCTGAGCCGCTTGAGCGAGTCGCGCGGCATGATCAGACCGAAGGTGAAGGCACCGAAGATCGCGTCCAGTCCGATCCGGTGCGTGACGTAGGCGGAGAGGAAGACGCCGGCCGCGAGGATCGGAAGCAGCCGCGGTGAGGCGACGTCGTTCTTCGTCATCCCGTCGATCAGCCTGCGCAGCAGTGGGCGTACGACGACGAAGAGCACCAGGGCGTACAGCGCCGTGCCGCCGACGACCGTGATCACCTGGCCGGAGCCGGTGGAGACCGCCACCACCGACACCGCCGCGAGCATGCACCAGGCGAGTGCGTCGCCCACGGCGGCGCTCGCCAGGGCGACGATGCCCACGCGAGTGTGCTGGAGGCGGTGCTCCAGGATGATCCGGGCGAGCACCGGGAACGCCGTGATGGCCATCGCCGTGCCGACGAACAGGACGAAGGGCAGCTTCCCCACGTGGTGCCCGCCGACGGTGTCGTGCCCGGCGTGGATCCAGGCGGCCAGCGCCGCACCGGTGACGAACGGCACCGCGATCGCCGCCAGGGAGATGCTGAGCACCGCCTTCTTGCGGGCGCTCACCTGCCTCAGATCGATTTCCCACCCGATCAGGAACATGAAGAGCAGGATGCCCACCTGCGCTATCGCGGCCAGCCCGGAACGCGTCTGAGCCGGGAACAGCACGTCGGGCAGGTCGCCCGGAAGGAGGCCGAGCAGGCTGGGACCCAGCAGAATCCCCGCAAGGATCTCGGCGATCACCGGTGGCTGCCTCAAGCGCCGCAGCAGGGGAACGAGCACCGACCCCGCCGTCAGGATGACGGCGACGCCCGCCACGGTCCCGGCGAGGATGTCGGCCGAGTTCCCAGCCATGGCCTAGCCCCGTTCCGCGGGCGCGCCGCCCGCAGGTCCACCCGGCCGGCCGCCGCCCGCAGCGAGCGGACCGCGCTTGGGACGGAACCCGACGATGTGGTGCTTGGTGGCGAGCGCCTGCATCTTCTCCCAGTCCGGCGGGCCCTGACCGTCGATCAGCCGGCCCAGTTCCTCGAACCAGTTCTCGACGCCACCCGGGGTGGCGATGCACAGCATCTTGCTCGGCCTGTGCCAGGTGTTGACGAAGGCGTGCCCCACCCCGCGGGGCCCGTACACCAGACTGCCGGCCGGCGCCTTGTGCTTTTCTCCGTCGAGCTCGATCTCGTATTCCCCGTCGATGACGTAGAAGGACTCGTCGACGTCCTCGTGAATGTGCAACGGCGGTCCGCCGCCGGGCGGGGTCGTCACCTCGAAGAAGGAATACAGACCACCGGTATCCTCGCCACGGAGCAGCCAACGCCCCGTCTCACCAGCCCATTTGATGGGCTTGACGCCGTCCAGGTGGACTACGCGTCCGCGCGTCGCAGTCATTGTCCGTCCTTTCCTTCCGGTCATTCGGCTGCCATGAGTATCGGCGGCCCCGATAAAGCGCCGAATAAGCGGCGCCGAAGTCCCTCGACTTTGCGGCGGACTAATAGGAACTTTTTTCCGCCGCAGCAGACTCCGACGGGTGCCGGTCGATCGGGCCGGCCACGTGAAGCGCGTCTGCTGGAGGGAGCGTGAGTGGCGTGTCGGACGATCAACGGCATGGCACTGCTGTGACGGAGGTGCGGGAGAAGGAACGCGATGCCCCGGCCGGACTGCCCGCCGAGGGGCTCATCGACCGGACCACCGAACTCGCCGTCATCAAGCAGCGCGTGGTGGAGGGCCTGAACGAGGAGTCGGCCCAGCGGCAGCACCGGCTGGGCAAGTTGACGGCGCGGGAGCGGATCGAGCGGCTGCTCGACCCGGGTTCCTTCACCGAGCTGGAGATGCTGCGCCGGCATCGGGCCACCGACTTCGGGATGGACGCCAAACGCCCCTACACGGACGGTGTGCTGACCGGCTGGGGCACGGTCGAGGGCCGCAAGGTCTTCGTGTACGCACACGACTTCGGGATCTTCGGTGGCTCACTCGGCGAGGCCCACGCCGCGAAGATCCACAAGGTGATGGATCTGGCGCAGAGTGCGGGCGCTCCGTTGATCGGGCTCAACGACGGTGCCGGCGCCCGCATCCAGGAGGGCGTGATGGCCCTCGCGGGGTACGGCGGCATCTTCCGCCGCAATGTCGCGGCGTCGGGGGTGATCCCGCAGATCAGCGTGATGCTCGGACCGTGCGCCGGCGGCGCGGCCTACTCACCGGCACTCACCGACTTTGTGCTGATGGTGCGCAGAACGGCGAGCATGTACGTCACCGGGCCCGATGTGATCAAGGCGGTCACCGGGGAGGAGATCGGTCTGGAAGGGCTCGGCGGCGCGGACGTGCACGCCGAGTCCGGGCAGGCGACGTTCGTCCACGACGACGAGGACGACGCGTTCGAGACGCTGCGCTGGCTGCTGTCGTACCTGCCCTCGAACAACCGGGAGTTCCCGCCCGCACAAGCCCCGGCCGACCCGGTCGACCGCTCCTGTGACCGTCTGCTCGACATCGTCCCCAACTCCCCCAACCAGCCCTACGACGTACGTCAGGTGATCGAGGAGATCGTCGACGACGGCGACTTCCTGGAGTTGCAGCAGGCCTGGGCCGGGAACGTCGTCATCGGTCTCGCCCGGATCGGCGGCGAGGTCGTCGGCATGGTGGCCAACCAGCCCATGGTCCTCGCCGGTGTCCTGGACATCGAGGCCTCGCAGAAGGCCGCCCGGTTCATCAGGTTCTGCGACTCCTTCAACATCCCGCTGGTGACGCTGGTGGACGTCCCGGGCTTCCTGCCGGGTGTCGACCAGGAACGCAACGGCATCATCCGCAACGGGGCCAAGCTCCTGTACGCGTACTGCGAGGCGACGGTGCCCCGCATCCAGGTGCTGATGCGCAAGGCGTACGGAGGGGCCTACATCGTCATGGACTCCCGGTCCATCGGCACCGACCTCTCCCTCGCCTGGCCTTCCAACGAGGTGGCCGTGATGGGCGCCGAGGCGGCGACCAACGTGATCCACCGACGGGCCATCCAGAACGCCGACGACGAGCAGGACACCCGGCGTCGGCTGATCGAGGAGTACCAGCGCACCCTGATGCACCCGTACTACGGAGCGGAGCGCGGCCTCGTCGACGACGTCATCGACCCGCGCGAGACCAGGTCGGCCATCCACACCGGACTGCAGATGCTCCGCTCCAAGCGGGTCACCCTTCCTGAGCGCAAGCACGGCAACTCGCCGCTGTGACCGCACCCGACACCCTGAGGAGTCACGTCTCATGAGCAACGAGAGCACGGACAGCGCGCGGAAGAGCTTTCGCAAGGTCGCCTTCGGCGAGGTACCCGTGAACCGGCACCGGGGCGGCACGCTGCGCACCCTGCTCGGACCCGCGAACGTGGGCGCCACCAGCGGGTTCATGGGCCACGCCCGGCTCGAGCCCGGCGAGTACATCAGCGAGCACTACCACCCCTACTCGGAGGAGTTCGTCCTGCTGCTGTCCGGACGGATCGTCATGCGGCTCAACGGCGAGGACATCGAGCTGGCCCCCCAGGAGGGCATCCTCGTCCCGATCGGGGTCCGGCACCGGCTGGAGAACAAGGGCACCGAGGCCGCGGAGCTCGTCTACCACCTGGGCCCGCTGGCCCCGCGTCCCGACCTCGGGCACGTGGACACCGAGGACCTGCCCTTCCCCGAGCTGGCCCCCGCGGGAGAGCCGCGATGAGCGACTGGGGAGCCGTCGTCACCGGGGTGGGCGTGGTGGCGCCGGGCGCCGTCGGCCGGGCGGCCTACTGGGATCTGCTGACCGCCGGCCGGACCGCGACGCGCGGGATCACACTGTTCGACGCCGCCGGCTTCCAGTCCCGGATCGCGGCGGAGGTCGACTTCGACCCCGCCGCGGCGGGGCTGACGCCGCACGAGGTGGAACGCATGGACCGCAGCGCACAGTTCGCCGTGGTCGCCGCCCGCGAGGCCCTCGCGGACGCCGGTCTGGAGCCCGGGCAGACCGACCCGGAGCGGGTGGGCGTCAGCATCGGCAGTGCGGTCGGCTGCACCACCCGGCTCGAGGACGAGTACGTGATGGTCAGCGACTCGGGCAAGAACTGGGAGGTCACGCCCGAGTTCGCCACCGACCACCTCTACCGGGCGCTCATCCCGAGCACCCTCGCGGTGGAGGTGGCGTGGACGGCCGGCGCGGAGGGGCCGACGACGGTGGTCTCCACCGGCTGCACCTCCGGGCTCGATGCGGTCGGCCACGGGGTGCAGCTCATCTCGGAGGGCGCCGCCGACGTCGTGATCGCCGGGGCGACCGACGCCCCGATCTCCCCGATCACGGTGGCCTGTTTCGACGCCATCGGCGCCACCTCGCGCAACAACGAGGACGCCGCGCACTCCTCCCGCCCCTTCGACCGGGACCGGGACGGCTTCGTGCTCGGTGAGGGGTCCGCGGTGCTGGTCCTGGAGAGCCGGGAGCACGCGGCCCGCCGGGGCGCGCACGGCTACGCGGAGATCATCGGGTTCGCGCAGCGCAGCAACGCCTACCACATGACCGGGCTCAAGCCGGACGGGCTCGACATGGCCGAGGCGATCGAGATCGCCATGCGCCGGGCCGGCATCACGCCCGACATGATCAGTTACGTCAACGCCCACGGCTCCGGCACGGCGCAGAACGACCGTCATGAGACGGCAGCGGTGAAGAAGGCCCTGGGCGAGGCGGCCCACCGGGTTCCCGTCAGTTCCATCAAGTCGATGATCGGTCACTCGCTCGGCGCCATCGGCGCCCTGGAGGTCGCTGCCTGCGCGCTGGCGATCGAGACCGACACGGTCCCGCCCACGGCCAACCTGCAGCACCAGGATCCGGCTCTGGACCTCGACTACGTGCCGCTGGCCGCGCGCAAGAACGTCAACGACATCGTGCTGAGCGTGGGCAGCGGTTTCGGCGGCTTCCAGTCGGCGATGCTGCTGGCCCGGCCCGGCCTGGCAAGCAGGAAGTGACGGAATGACCAAGAACCGTCGCACCGTGTTCAGTGGTGTGTCAGCGATCGCCCCGAACGGCTCCACCACCAAGGAGTTCTGGGACGCGACCCTCAACGGTGTCAGCGGCATCGGGCCGATCAGTACCTTCGACGCCTCCGGATATCCGGTCCGTCTGGCCGGCCAGGTCGCCGACTTCGCGCCGCGTGACAGCATCGACGGCCGGCTCATGGTGCAGACCGACCGGTGGACGCAGCTCGGCCTGGTCGCCGCGGCACGCGCGCTCGAGGACGCGGAGATCGATCCGGCGGCCCTCGACGAGTACGACATGTCGGTGATCACGGCAACCTCGTCGGGCGGAAACGAGTTCGGTCAGCGCGAGATCCAGAAACTGTGGGACAAGGGCGCGCGCTATGTCGGGCCGTACCAGTCCATCGCCTGGTTCTACGCGGCGACCACCGGCCAGATCTCCATCCGGCACGGTATGAAGGGCGCCTGCGGGGTGCTGGTGGGCGAGCAGGCCGGCGGTCTCGACGCGCTGGGCCAGGCCCGCCGGGCGCTGGTCGACGACGCGACGACGGTGGTCAGCGGCGGCACGGACGCCCCGCTCGGCCCCTACGCGCTGGCCTGTCACGTCTCGTCCCGACTCCTGACGGAACGTCAGGACCCGGTCAGGGCCTACCGTCCCTTCGACGCCGAGGCGGACGGATACGTCGCGGGCGAGGGCGGGGCGATCTTCATCCTCGAGGCCGAGGACACCGTACGCGCCCGTGACGCCGGTCCGGGCTACGGAGTGCTCGCCGGCTACGCCGCGACCTTCGACCCGCGTCCCGGTTCGGGCCGCGAGCCCGGACTGCGGCGGGCGATCGTACGAGCGCTGGCCGATGCCCGGGTCGACCCGTCCGAGGTCGACGTGGTCTTCGCCGACGGGCTCGGGGTGCCCGAGGCCGACCGGGCCGAGGCCGAGGCGATCAGCGCGGTCTTCGGGGCGCGCAGGGTGCCGGTGACGGTGCCCAAGTGCCTCGTGGGACGCCTGCATGCGGGCGGGGCACCGCTGGACGTGGCGATGGCGCTGCTGTCCATCCGGGACTCCGTCATCCCCGGCACCCCGAGCCTGGGCGAGCTCGCCCCGGGCATCGACCTGGACGTCGTACGCGAGACGCGTCAGGCGACCGTGCGCACCGCGCTGGTGCTGGCGCGCGGCTTCGAGGGCTTCAACGCGGCCGTCGTCATCCGGTCCGTGTAGGACCTCCGACTCACGAACTCACAGAAAGGCACACCCCACCGTGACCGTCACCGTGATCTCCCTTGACGAGTACGCCGAACTGATCAACCGTGCCTCGGGTGCGGGCCTCACCGCCGACCAACTCCTCGACGAGACGGTGTCCTTCGACTCCCTCGGCGTCGACTCGCTCGGCGTGCTCGGCGTCGTCTCCGAGCTGGAGCAACGCTACGGCCTGGAGCCGGACAGCGGCGCCGACCACAGCAAGAGCGCCACCGCGCTGCTGTTCGCCCTGAACCGGCGGCTGGTCGACGCCGGCCTGCTGACGGCGGGCCACACCGAGCAGAGCATCGTCATCGACGCCCCCTACGACGAGGTGTGGCGGCAGACGAACGACGTCGCCGCCTGGCCCGAGTTGTTCAGCGAGTACGCGAAGGCCGAGATCCTGCAGACCGCCGAGAACTCCGTGACCTTCCGGCTCAGCATGCACCCCGACGAGAACGGAACCGTGTGGAGCTGGGTGTCGGAGCGGACCCTGGACCCGGAGACGGGCACGGTCCGCGCCCGCCGGGTCGAGACCGGCCCGTTCGAGTTCATGGACATCGTCTGGACGTACCGCAAGGTCGAGGGGGGTGTCGAGATGCGCTGGGTCCAGGACTTCGCCATGAAGCCGCAGGCGCCGGTCGACACCGAGACCATGACGGCCCGCATCAGCACCAACTCGTCTCTGCAACTGGCGCTGATCCGCCGCCGGGTGGAAGAGCGCGCCCGCCTCGCCGCGTGACACTCCCGTACACAGGAGAAGCGGCCCCCCGGCTCCGGGTGGGCCGCTCGCCCTGGCTCAGCCGATGCTCTGCGGGAAGCGGAACTGCCGGTACGGGTCGTACCTGCGCTTGACCTCGACGAGGCGGGCGTAGTTCTCCGCGTAGTACGCGGAGCGCCAGTTCTCCAGCCGCGGGTCGATGAAGTTCTGGTACGTCTCGCCGTTGGCGTGCGGGTCCAGGACGCCGAAACCGGTGTCCGCCCACTGCCGGGCGGCGGCCCGCGCCGATTCCTCCACGGGGCCCACGGCGATCACGCCCAGGCAGCTGACGTTGAACAGGGTGTCGCGGTGGACATAGGCGGTGTCGGTGCGGCCTGGGTCGTTGGCGGCCCCGCCCAGGGCGCCCACTTGGAGGAGATGCCGCTGTCCCGGCACCCGGACCTGGTCGAACAGTCCGACCACGTCCTCCCACATGGTGCGGGCCGGCGGCCCGTCGAAGAGCCGGCTGCGCTCCGTGGCGAAGGCCGCCCGGGGCAGCCGTGCCTCGGGGTTGGAGCCGGTCCGGTGGCACTGTGGCACGGAGTAGTCGCCGCAGCCGTACTGCTCCATCATCGCGGTGACGTAGGGCTTGGTGGTGGTCTGCTGCCGGGCGGGGGCCCGGCCGACCGCGGAGACCAGCCGTGCCGCCTCCGCGGCCAGCACCTCCGGTCCGCCCGTCGAGCCCAACAGGACGGACACCAACGGGGTGTTGCCCGGCGCCGCGTCGGGCAGGGCCACGACCGCAGAGCCGCCGACCGTGCGCGGGGCGTCCACGATCCAGCGCGCCCAGGCGTCGAGCATGTCGACAGCGGCGTCGTAGCTCCACTCCAGGGTGGCGCGCGAGAGCTCGGTGACGGGCACGGGGTCGATTTCGTACGACGTCACGATGCCGAAGTTGCCGCCGCCGCCTCCGCGGATCGCCCAGTACAGGTCGGCGTGGCGGTCGGGCGAGACCCGGACGTGCCGTCCGCCGGCGAGTACCACCCGGGCGGCTCGCACGGTGTCGCTGGCAATGCCGGCGTAACGGGTGAGCAGTCCGGTGCCCCCGCCCTGCAGGAAACCGCCGAGGGCCACGGTGGGGCAGAACCCGCCGGGCACGGCAAGGCCGTGCGGGGCGAGCGCGTTCGTCGCGTCGACGAGCTGGGTGCCGGCGCCCAGCGTCGCGCGGTCCGGACCGACGCTCACCCCTGCGAGTCCGGACACGTCGATGACAAGGCCGGTGGTGGTGGAGTATCCGGCGGCGCTGTGACCGCCGCTGCGGGCGGCGAGCGCGATGTCCTCGTCCTGGGCGAAGGCCAGGCACAGCGCCACGTCGGCGGGGCTCGCGCAGTAGGCGACGGCCTGCGGGTGGATGGTGTCGAACTCGGCGGTGCTGAGCTGCTTGGCCAGCGGATAGGCGCTGTCCCCCGGGAGCACCAGACGGCCCTTCAGATGGGCCCGCAGCCGGTCCCAGTCCGCCGTGCCCCGCGGCCCGGCCGAGGGCGGTGCGGCCCCGAGGGAAAGGGTCATCGCGCCGGCCCCGGCCGCCCCGAGCAGTGCTCTTCGAGTGATCATGCCGTGCCTTCCTGGTCATGGTGAGGCTCGTGACAGGTCGAATCGCATGAGAGGGCTGCCGCTGGCGGGGGATCACAGCGGCAGCCCATGGCCACGATAACCCAAAAACGTTAGCCAGCAACCTAATTGGTTGATCCGTCGGGCCGTTTGTCGCCCCCTCACAACGGCTTTATCCGTGACATCGAGGATGTCGCCAGGCGGTCGGGGACCGATCGGCCACCGGGAAAAGGAGTGCTCATGCAGTACACGCTCATCGTCGCGCGCATGGCCCCCGAGGACAGCGGGGTCGTCTCCGACATCTGGGCCGAGTCGGACGCCACCGAACTCCCCCATCTCGTGGGGGTGAAGCACCGCAGGCTCTTCCAGTTCCACGGCCTCTACTTCCAGTTGATCGGCTCCGAGGGCGACATCGGCGGCCGGATCGAGGAGGTGCGCGGCCACCACCTCTTCCAGGACGTCAACGAGAAGCTGAAGCCGCACATCGCCGCCTACGACCCGGTCACCTGGCGCGGTCCGGCCGACGCGATGGCCAAGGAGTTCTACTCGTGGAACGCGTGACCGCGGCCCCGGACATGCTGCGGATCGTGCGGGGCACACCCGACGCGCACGAGACGGCAGCGGTGGTGGCCCTGCTCGTCGCCCGGCTCGGCGGCCCGTCCACCGAGCCGCCTGCGGTCCGGCCCGAGCGGCCCGTCTGGCGGCCCTTCACCGGGCACCGCACCGGCGGTTGGGGGCGGCCGTGATCCGCACCGCACTGGACATGCACGTCCGCGAAGGATGCACCGATGCCTTCGAGCGGACCTGGCGGGACGCCGCCGAGGTGGCGAGCCGCTACCCCGGCTCCATCGGCCAGACGATGCTGCGCGGCGCCGGGGACCCCCTGCGCTACACCATCACCGCGGACTGGGAGACGGCCGAGCACCTCGCGCGCTACCAGCGCAGCGAGGACCGGCAGGCGCTGTCCGCCGCGCTGGACCAGCTCCGGGACTCGGCGACGAAGACCCTCTTCGAGGTGGTGGCCCACATCGCCTCGCCCGCACCGAGCGAGACCTCACCGACCGAGAAAGGAACGGCTCCGCGATGAGTATCCGCGTCATCATGACCGCGACCATCAGGCCGGAGGACTTCGAGGCCTTCGAGAAGGCGTACATCGAGGTCACCAGCAAGGTCCGGGGAACGCCCGGCCATCTGCGGGACGAACTGGTGCAGGACACCTCCGACCCCACGAAGTACGCGCTGATCGCCGAGTGGGAGTCGGAGGAGCTGTTCCGGACGTGGGCGGACGATCCCGAGCACATGCGGCAGTCGGCCGCCATGTTCCCGTACTGGGCCGACTCCTTCCGGCGCTCGATCCACGAGGTGCGCGCCACGCTCGAGTCGTACCGCACCCCGGGCGACCTGCCCGCGGCCGGCTGAGGGGATCGCCATGTCCGTGCAGAAAGCAGTGGTGATCGGCGCCGGTATCGGCGGCCTCACCACGGCGATCGGTCTGCGGCAGGCCGGCGTCGACGTCAAGGTGTTCGAGCGCAGGACCGAACCGAGCCGGCTGCTCACCGGCGGCGGTTTCATGCTGTGGCACAACGCGTTCGTCGCCCTGCGGAAGCTGTCCCTCGACGACCAGGTCGCCAAGGTCAGTTCGGAGATACTCGTCCACGAGTTCCGCTCCGACAGCGGCCGCACCCTGGCCCGCTGGCAGATCGGGCCCGAGGCGCAGCGCATCGGCGCGCCGGCCGTGGCGCTGCGCCGCTCCGACCTCAACTCCCTCCTCCTGGAGGAGGCGGGTGACTCGGTCGTGATGGGCGCCCAGTGCGTCGGGTTCGAGCAGGACGCCGAGGGGGTGACCGCCCGGTTCGCGGACGGATCCGTGGAGCGTGCCGACGTACTGATCGGCGCCGACGGCATGCGGTCGGCCGTACGCAGCACACTGCGGCACGGCCACGACCTGCCGCCCCGCTACGCCGGCTACACGGCGTGGCAGGCGATCGCCGAGCTCCCCGGCGAGGACCTCGTCCCCAGTGGCACCTTCTTCAACCTGTGGGGGCGTAACGGACTGCGCTTCCTCTACTGCCGGCTCAACGACCGCGAGGTCTACTGGGACGCGATCACCTCCGACGAGACGAGCGCCGCCTTCGACATGTTCCGCAAGACCAAGCGGGACGTGATGTGCGAGACGTACGCGCACTGGCCCGACCCCATTCCGCGGATCCTGGCGGCGACCCGTGAGGACGCGATCCTGCCCATCGACATCGCGGACCGTCCGCCGACGCGTGACGCGGCCTGGGGTCACGGACGGGTCGTGCTGGTCGGTGACGCGGCGCACGCCATGACCCTCAACCTCAGTCAGGGCGCCGGCCAGGCCATCGAGGACGGTGTCGTGCTGTCCGGGCTGCTGGCCCGCGAGCCGGATCTCGGGACCGCCGTCGCACAGTACGAGAAGGTGCGCCGGGAGCGGGTGGAGGCGATGGTGCGCGGCGCGTACCGGATCGGCGAACTCGGCAAGTGGCGCGGCTCGTTGGTGTGCGGGGCGCGCGATCTGTTCATGCGCGCGTTCTTCGGGACCTTCGCGAAGAAGGGGACCTACCGACTGATGATGAACTTCGACTACTGACGACCGAGGAGCCGGTTACCCATGTTCGTCGACGCCCTGGCGGCCCTGCTCATCCTGCTCAGCGGTGCGCTGGCAGGCGTACTGGTCGCCGTCGAGATCGCGGTGGTCCCCATGCTCGCCGATCTGCCGGGTCGGCGGTACGTGCAGGTCCACCGGCTCCTGGACCCCCGTTTCGACCCGCTCATGCCCACCATCGACAAGATCGCGCTGGGTGTCGGTCTGCTGCTGATCGTCCTGGCACCCGGCGGGGACGCGAAGCTCGCCTTCGCCGTGGCGGAGGCGGGCCTCGTCGGTGTCGCGCTGGTGTCGGAACTGTCCAACGTCCGGATGAACCGGATCATCGACACCTGGGAGCCCGAGCGGCTGCCGGAAGCCTGGGCCGAGACCCGCAGCCGGTGGGCTCGCGCCAACCGACACCGCACCTGGATCGCCCTGGTCGGCTTCGCCGCGGCGATCGTCGGAATGAGCCTCGTCTGACGTGGCTCCACGTCACCCGAGAACGGGAGCACATCACATGGAGAAGGTACTGGTGGCCAACCGCGGCGAGATCGCGGTGCGCGTCATCCGGGCCTGCCGGGACGCGGGGCTGCGCTCCGTCGCGGTGTACGCGGACCAGGACCGGGACGCGCCGCACGCCCGGCTCGCCGACGAGGCGTACGGCCTGCACGGCAGCACGGCCGCGGACACCTATCTGGACGTCGGCAAGATCCTGGCCGTCGCCGCCGAGTGCGGCGCGGACGCGATCCACCCCGGCTACGGCTTCCTCTCCGAGGACGCCGGATTCGCCCGGGCGGTGCGCGCGGCGAACCTGACCTGGATCGGCCCGCCGCCGGAGGCGATCGAGCAGCTCGGCGACAAGGTGGCCGCCCGCGAGATCGCCCGGCGGGTCCAGGCCCCGCTCGCACCGGGCACCGACCGCCCCGTCGCCGGACCGGACGAGGTCCTCGACTTCGCCCGCGAGCACGGGCTGCCGCTGGCCATCAAGGCGGTGGGCGGAGGCGGCGGCCGCGGGCTCAAGGTGGCCCGCACCCTGGAGGAGATCCCCCCACTCCTGGAGTCCGCCGCCCGCGAGGCCGCCGCCGCCTTCGGTCGGGGCGACTGCTTCGTGGAGAAGTACCTGGACCGGGCACGGCACGTCGAGACGCAGTGCCTCGCGGACAGCCACGGCAACGTGGTGGTGGTCTCCACCCGTGACTGCTCCGTGCAGCGGCGCCACCAGAAACTGGTCGAGGAGGCGCCCGCCCCCTTCCTCACCCCCGAACAGGAGGAGACGCTGCGCGCCGCGTCGAAGGCGGTGCTCGCCGAGGCCGGTTATGTGGGTGCGGGCACCTGCGAGTTCCTGCTCGGGGAGGACGGCACCATCTCGTTCCTGGAGGTCAACACCCGGCTGCAGGTGGAGCATCCGGTGACCGAGGAAATCACCGGGATCGACCTGGTCCAGGAGCAGTTCCGCATCGCCGCGGGCGAACCGCTCGGGTTCACCGACCCGGTGGACCGGCGAGGCCACTCGGTCGAGTTCCGGATCAACGGCGAGGACGTGGGGCGCGGCTTTCTGCCCACCCCGGGCACCGTCACCGGGTGGCGCACGCCGGCCGGCCCCGGCATCCGCGTGGACACCGGGATCGAGGAGGGCGCGGTCGTCGACGGAGCCTTCGACTCGATGCTCGCCAAGCTCATCGTCACCGGCGCCGACCGGGGGCAGGCGCTGGCACGGGCACGGCGAGCCCTGGAGGAGTTCGAGGTCGACGGGATACCGACGACCCTGCCACTGTTCCGGGCGCTGCTGGACAGTCCGGAGTTCACCGCGAGCGACCCCGCCGTCGGCCTCGCCGTGCACACGCGGTGGCTGGAGTCGGAGGCGGCGCTGCGGATCGACCCGTGGGAGGGCGACCCGGCCGAGACCGCCGAGCGGCCCGAGCAGGTGACGTACACCGTCGAGGTGGGCGGACGCCGACTGGAGGTGGCGCTGCCCGAGTCACTCGCGGCACCGAAGGCGGTGACCACCGTGCGCTCGGGCGGATCCGCGGTGCGACGCAAGGCGCGTGTCTCGTCGGTGGCGACGGCATCCGACGGCACGGTCCTGACCAGTCCGATGGTCGGTACGGTGGTCAAGGTGTCCGCCGCCGAGGGCGCGGAAGTCTCGGAGGGCGACGTGCTGTTCGTCATCGAGGCGATGAAGATGGAGCAGCCCGTCAAGGCCCACCGTCCCGGCGTGGTGCACGCCATCAAGGTGGCCGCGGGGACCGGTGTGTCCCGGGGTGCCCCGCTGTGCGAGGTGCGCACGGCGGGCTGAACGGCGCTCGCTTTCAGGGCCCTTCGCCCACGCCCCGCTTTTTGGAGCACACGAAGAACCCGGCACGGCATGGACGCCGTGCCGGGTTCTTCTGTTCGGACCGTCAGACGGGAACGACCCGGAAGATCGGGATTCCCGGGGCCGCCCGCTCGAAGCTCTCGGGGCTCTTGTCGGCGACCACACCGTTCTTCACGAAGATGCCGACGCCCATCGGAACCTGCGTCGGGAACTCGCGGGCGATCCGCCCCCGCTGCGCCTCCGGAACCTCGATCAGTTGCACGGGCCGGGCCTTGCGGCCGCGGATCATGGTGCCCCGGCCGGCGGCGCGGACGTTCTTCACCCAGTCCGACTTGGGGAAGGCCTGGAGGATGTACATGTCGCCGTCGATCTTCACCGGAGCCACCGGGTTGGTGAACTCCCGGCCGGACACCCGGCCCTTGACGCGCAGCAGGTGCATGGGCCCCACGGGCATGCCCATGGAGTGGAACATCTGCATCATCTTGTTGCCGAACTTCAGGAAGGGTGAAACCGGGGGCCGGGTGGTCGTGGCCATGATCTCGCTCATCTCTCTTCGTGAGTACTGAGGGGATGTCAGAGCCGGCCGGCGGCCGCGCGGGGCATCCGCGTGAACCGTGGGCTGCCCGGGCGTACGAGACCGGTTCGGTAGGCCGTGGTGATCACGTCGATCCGGCTCTTGAGTTCGAGCTTGCCCATGAGGCTGTGCACATGGCTCTTGACGGTGGCTTCGCTCAGGTCCAGTGCTTCGGCGATCTCCACATTGCTCCAGCCGCGCAGCATCAGCTGGACGACCTCGGTCTCCCGTGCGGTGAGCCGGTCGAACCGCCACGGCGGACGCCGCTGGACGGGCACGGTCTGGCCCGACTGGCGGTGTTCCGCGATGAGCAGGTATCCGGAGCGCAGCAGCCTGAGCGCGGGCATCAGGGTCGCGTGACTGGTCCGGTTGACCACGACTCCGGCGATGCGGGCGCGGGTGAGGTCCCCTTCCCCACGCTTGTGGGTGGGCGACACGACGAGGAGGCGCGGCCGGGGTGTACTGGCCGCCACCGCGTGAATGAGGGGAAGCGCGTCGGCGCCGAACACCACCGCGATGTCGGGCCGGCGCTCGGTGATGATTCGTTGCACCTTGCCCGGGTCGGCGGCATACCCCGCTGCGGAGAATCCTTCCTCCTCGCCGAGAGTCGACACGGTCTCGATCCGACCGAAGAGACTGCCGCCCAGCACGACGACGGATGTGGGTCGTGTGTGCTCGGGATCGCGTAAGTGGTGTTGGTCTGGGAGCACTACGACTGTCCTCCAGCAAGCGGCGCGTCAGCCAGACGGAGCGCCGCGCCTAGATGTCGAGGCGGTAACTTAATTACGTAGCGAGCTATCTAAATGGTGGCATGGGAGTACGGCTGTGTCAACGACGTCCTGCCACGTCAACCTGGTCGCCCAACCGACCACCCCGTATCCCCGACCCCTCAGCCGCATGATGGCACTCCTGCGGACCACGGACCCGGCAGTGGCCTGAAATCGCGGAAGAGCTGCTGAAACAGGCCACAGCGGACGCACGTTGCAAACACAGCGAGAGCCCCTGCCGACGGCCCGTTCCCGGTCCGCGTCAGAGGCTCGCTGCCCATATCACCCGGCGCCGGGCTCACGCTCCGGAGGTGGGGCGGGGGGCCGGTACCGAGGCTGCTGCGGTCTGGATGTTCCGGTGGATGTCCAGCGCCGCCGTGGACCGGTTGAGGGTGATGTAATGCAGCCCCGGCGCGCCCTCGGCGAGGAGGCGCTCGGCCATGGCCGTTGCGTACTCGACACCGATGCGGTGGGCCGCGTCCGGATCGTGGCGGGCCTGTTCCAGCCGGTGGGCCAGGTCCTCGGGGAAGGCCGCGCCGGACAGTTCGGCGAAGCGGCGAATCTGGCGCACGTCCGTTGCGGGCATGATCTCGGGGATGATCGGGGTCTCACAGCCCGCGGCCGCGACCCGGTCACGCAACCGCAGATAGTCCTCGACGTCGAAGAACATCTGCGTGATCGCGTAGTCGGCGCCCGCCCGGCACTTGGCGACGAAGTGCCGCAGGTCGCTCTCCCGGTCGGGCGACCGCGGATGCCCTTCGGGAAAGGCGGCCACCCCGATGGTGAAGTCCCCCAGGGAGCGTACGAGTTCGACGAGTTCACGCGCGTAGGTGAATCCGGCCGGGTGAGGTGTCCACGGGCCGTTCGGGTCGCCGGGCGGGTCGCCCCGCAGCACGAGGACGTCCCGGATGCCCGCGTCCGCGTACTGGCCGATGATGTGGCGCAGTTCCGCGACCGAGTGGCCTACCGCGGTGAGGTGGGCGACCGGCCGCAGGGTGGTCTCGGCGGCGATACGCCGGGTGACGGACACGGTCCGGTCCCGGGACGAGCCACCCGCTCCATAGGTGACGGACACGAAGTCGGGACGCAGGGCTTCCACCCGGCGGATCGCGTCCCAGAGGGTGCGTTCGCCCACCTCGGTCTTCGGGGGGAAGAACTCGAAGGAGAAGGTCGTCATCGTCGTTCTCCGGAACTCCTCGGACAGCCGGACCCCGATCCGCTCCGCGGGGCCGCGGCTGTCATCGCCCCGCCGCCAGATGAGCGGCGAGCCCGTCCACCGCGGAGACGCCGTAGGTGTCGCGGATCCGCCCCAGCAGATCCTGACCGGACAGCGTGTACTGCTGCGTACCGGTGGACTCCAGAACCGTGGTGGCCAGGGCACTCCCCAGCCGCGCGGCGCTCTCCAGGCCGAGCCCCCAGGCGACGGCCGCGAGGAAGCCGGCCCGGAAGGCGTCCCCCGCGCCGGTGGGCTCGGTCGCGCCCGACGGCGGCACCGACTTGACGACGACCGGGCGGTGCCCGGCTCGCTGGACGACGGCGCCTTCGGCACCCCGCGTGATCACCCAGCCGCCCACCCGGCCGAGGATCTGCTGCTCGGTCCAGCCGCTTCGCTCCTGGATGAGCACGCTCTCGTACTCGTTGGTGAACAGGAACTCGGGTCCCGTCAGCAGCGCTCGGACGTCGTCGCGCGCCATGCGCGCCAACTGCTGCGAGGGGTCGGCGACGAAGGGGATGCCCAGTTCGGCGCACTCACGGGTGTGCCGCACCATCGCTTCCGGGTCATTGGGCGATACGACAACCAGGTCGAGGGCGCCCGTTCGCTCCTGCACCGTCCGCAGATCGATGAGCCGGGCTTCGCTCATGGCGCCGGCATAGAAGGACCCGATCTGGTTGTGGTCCCGGTCCGTGGTGCAGACGAACCGTGCTGTGTGCCTGGTTTCGCTCACCCGGACCGGTCCGGTGTCGACGCCGTGTCGCTCCAGCCGCGCCCGGTACTGCTCGAAGCCCGGCCCCACGGCGCCCACGAGCAGGGGACGCAGGCCCAGCGAACCCAGGCCGAAGGCGATGTTCGCCGCCACTCCCCCGGCACGGATCTCCAACTCGTCGACCAGGAACGAGAGCGATACCTTGTCCAGGCTCTCGGCGATGAACTGTTCCGTGAACCTGCCCGGGTAGACCATGAGATGATCCTCGGCGATCGACCCCGTGACTGCGATTCTCATCTGCTGTCCCTACCCCTGTCTCCGGACTGTTGGCGGCCGCGTTCGGGGCCCGTACTGCCCGTACGCGGCGGCGGGTCCGTTCATCGTCCGGGACGGGGCTTAAGCACCGGTTAGGCGGCCATCAGCCACCGGGCCGACCGCATGTTCAGTAGCGCTGGGCCTTGGCGATCTCGGCGGTCAGCTTCGGCTCGGGGGGCTTGCGGCTGATGACGAGCGGCTGGACCCGCTCCCCCGGTTCGAGGTCCTCCGCGCCCACGAAATGGGTCTCGACGACTTTCCCGTCGGGGTCGCGGAAGTCGACCTGGACCGCGTAGGAGGCGGTGCTGTCCGTGCTGTTGGTGATGTTCACGACCAGGGCGAGCAGGCCGCCCGTCTCGGATCGCGGCTTGCCGGTGAGCGAGACATCGGACGTCGCGTTGCCCCGGCCCTTGACGTCCTTCAACTCGGCCTCGGCCGCAGCGTTGGCACGCGCGATCTCCGCCGACACGGACGCCTCGAACTCCGAGGCCCGCGCGTAGGCGGACGACGCCGCGGCCGATGCGGAGGCGCGCGCGGACTCGATCGCGGACTGGGCCGCCGACGCCAGGGGCGCGGGCGGACTGCCCGTGAACGCCTCGGTGGCCGGCGGCGACGGGCGCGGAGTGAACGTGGTACCGCCGCCGCCGTCGCCGTCACCGCCACAGGCGGCGAGCGCGACCGCACAGGCACCGGCGGCGGCAAAAGCGGTGAGGGCCCTCGGGGCTCGGTGCCGCGGGCGCTTGTGCGGTCGGTACTGCTGCTGCGCGTCGCTCATGGCATGGAGTCCTCTCCCGGCTGCACACGTGACCGATTCGTGCCGTTATGGCCTGGCCGGATTACATGCTGCCTGCCATGGCGGTACCCGGCCACCGCACTGCGCCGAGGGGGCGCTTCGACGGGCCGCTGTCAGTGGCCGGCGCTACGGTGCGCAGCAGTGACTGTCCGCCCTTCCGGGAGGTTTCGATGGCTTCGCGCTCAACCCGTATCTCAGCTTCGACGGCGACGCCCGCCAGGCCATGGAGTTCTACAAGGAGGTGTTCGGCGGCACCCTGGCCATCAACACCTACGGCGACTTCGGCCGGCCGGACACACCGGACTCCGACAAGATCATGCACGCGATGCTGGAGACGCCGAGCGGCTTCACCCTGATGGGCGCGGATGTCCCGCCCGGGACCGAGCACACGCCGGGGAACAACTTCTCGGTGTCCCTCAGCGGCGACGACACCGCCGAGCTGCGCGGCTACTGGGAGAAGCTGTCGGCGACGGCTCGGTGTCCGTGCCGATGGAGAAGCAGATGTGGGGCGACGAGTTCGGCATGTGCACGGACCGGTTCGGCATCCCCTGGATGGTCGACATCAGCCAGCGACAGAGCTGACCGGGCCGTGGGCCGGGTCGGCTGCACGCGGCTGTGGGCACGGAGTCAGCCGCCGCTCGCGTCGTCCCGCGCGGCGAAACCGGCAAGGTCTGCCAGAAGCATGTCGGCGACGAGTTCCTCGACCACGGCGGTGCCGTGGTCCGCCATCGCGGATGCCAGCTGCGGATCCCAGGGCGCCTCGGTCAGTCGCCCCGGACCGGGACCACCCGGTGCGCGGGCAGCGGCGGTGAGGTAGTCCGCCGCCGTCATGCGCCAGGGCCGGGCGGACGTCTTGTCCATGACGTAGGCGGCGATGCGAATGCCCTCGCCGTCGAAGTCGCCGTGGTAGCGGAGCTCGCCACCGTCGTCCGCGAGCAGGCGCAGGAGGCGGATGGCTGCGCTGTTGGGCCAGCCCGATGTGCAGACCATCGGCGGGCACCGCGGGCCGAACCGCCGCAGGGCGAGGGCCAGAACGCTGGGATTCTCCGTGACGTGGACGACTGGCTCGGGCGCTGCGGCGAGGGCGAACTCACCCGGGGCACGCACCTGCGCGAGGGTGAGGCTGGCGGCCTGTCCGGCTCCGGTGCACACGCGCACCACGCGGGCCAGCGGTCCGTCGCCCATGAGGCACAGCCCGGCGGCCAGGACAGTGGTGGACAACTCGTCGTCGGCGATGCCCGCGCGGGCCCACAGGGCGCGCCGGTGCTGCGCGGACTGCGGCGCGTCGATGCCATGGACCGCCGCCAATGCCCGCAGTACGAGGGAGGACAGGCGGGTGCCGTCGTCGAGCGCGTGGGAGTCGCCGTTCAGAACCCGTGCGGCGAAGGCGGGCAGGGGTTCCCCTTGGGCAGGGAGCGCCTCCAGCACGGCGAGCGCGGCCGTGAGCAGCTCCCGGGTGCGCTCCGGTGAGCCGCCGACCAGGCCTGCCGTCCGGCAGGAGGCGGCCCAGTCGGCGAGGGCGGGCTGGGCTCGTACGATGGCGTGGCCCGCCAGCCACGACCACAACTCGGCCCGTTCGTCGCCCTGTCGGCGCCGCTCGGCCGCGCGGTCCCCCAGCGGGCCCACCAGTTCGACGACGACGTCACGCACCGTGCGGCCGCAGAGCTCGGCCACCGCCTCCTCGAGGCGGGCCAGCGGGACGGCAGAGCGTGCGTCCGGCAGCCGCTCCAGGCCGAGCAGGTCGGCGAGGGCCGCACGCTGAGCTTCGTCGAGCGGTCCGACGCGTACGCGGGCGACAGGTCGCCCGGAGGAGAGCCGGTCGTGGACAGCAAGCCACAACGGACGCAGATCGGGGCGGCGCAGCACACCCTCGCCCTGTGTCATTCCCGTGTACGTCATGCGAGTTCGGTCCCGTTCCACACGAATCGGGCGGTGGTGACCGCATCGTCTCCGTCCGCACCGGTGAGCAACTGATGCACGGCGATGCCGGGCAGCTCGCCGTAGGTACACCACTCATGGTCGGAGGTGAGCATCAGGTCGAGGTCGAGCGCGGCGAGCAGGCCGAAGACCTGTCCGCGGTTGACGGTGTCGACCCCGACGAAGACCTCGTCCAGCAGGATCAGGCGGGGTGCCTCGGGCACGGCCTCGTAGTGGGCGGAGACGGCGGCGAACAGGGGAAGGTGAAGGGCGATGGCCTTCTCACCGCCGGACAGCGCGCCGTGAAGCTTCTTGGTCAGTGGCTGCCAGCCCGCCCCGTTCGCGCGATCGAGCCGGACCGTGAACTGGTGCCAGGCCGTGTAGTCGAGCACCTCGCCCAGCTGCTCCTCCCAACTCGCCGCGGTATCAGTGACCTTGGCCTGGTCGATGCGGGAGCGGAAGAAGTCGTGCAGTGCGCCGCGGTCGGCCTCGGTGATCCGGCCCGGGTCCTTGAGCAGCAGCTGGCGGGCGGTGCGCGTGCCGTCCGGCAGATCCGGACGTACCTGCCACACCAGCTGGACGGCGACGTTGGAGGCGGTTCGGACGCGCTCCAGGTGACCGTTCATGCGGTCGACGAGTTCGTGCGCCTGGCGGATACGGGCCGCGAGGTGGCGGCGGATGTCGCCGGTGAGAATCTGATCGAACAGGCGGCGCTCGGCGGCGCTGATGTCGTCGCGGCTGCCGTCGCGCTCCTGTGTCAGCGTCCTCAGCAAGCCCGTTGCCCCGACGCGCACGCCGTCCAGGGTGGCCGTGAAGAGCTGAACGTCGTCGTCGGTCTCGAGGTCCAGGTCGGCACGGGCGCCGAGGTGCTGACGAGCCTGGTGGACGGATTCGGACAGGCGGTTGGCGGCGTCGCCCAGATTGCGTGCGGCATACGGGATGTCCGGCCACTTCGCCGCGGTCGCGCGGGCGGCCTCGAGGGTGGCCTTGGCGCCGTCCTCGGCACCGAGCTCCAGGCTGATGCCGGCGTCCTCGGCCAGGCCGAGCAGGCACAGGTGCCGGAACCGGCGTGCCGCACCGTCCCGAGCTGCGACGGCCTGCTCCCTCCGCTCGGCGTCCTGTTCACTGGTGGCCCGCAGTTCTCCGATACGCCCTTCGAGGCGCAGCAGGTCCTCGCCCGCGCGTCGGGCCTCGTCACGGCAGCGGACGAGCTCGGCCCGCGTGTCGGCGACGCGCGCGACGACCTGCCGGTAGTCCTCGCCGACGGTGGACTCCACCGCCTCGAGTCGCGCCCGCAGCCCGTCGGCCTCGGCCTGCGCGCCCGCCGCTTCCTCGGCCTGTTCCCGGGCGGCCTGGGCGGAACGCTCCGCCTGGGCAGCCAGCTGCCCGGCGCTCTCGACGGCCGCCGCCGCGCTGAGGCACGCGTCCACCCAGGTGTCGGCGGTGTCCCGGAACGCGTCGACGGCGGTGGACAGTTCACCCAGCAGCCCGCGATCGGTGGGCATGCCGTGCTCGGCAGACCGCCGGCTCAACCGGCGCAGGGCGGCCGTCACGTCCTCCTCACGCTGCTCCAGGCGGGCCACGGCCTCGCGTACGGCATCGTCCCGTGCGGCCACCCGTTCCTCGGCACGATCCCAGTCGCGGAGCCGGGCATCGAGCTCCCGGTGATCCGGGCGGGCCGCACGGTCCGCGTCGAGGCAGGCTCGGCGTGCGGCCAGCGCGCGCAGCTGGTCGTCCAGTGCGGCCAGTGCGGCGTTCACCTCGCCGATACGGTCGGTCAGTTCGGCGATGCGGCGTTCCCGGGCGCGCTGCCGGGCGAGGGCGCCGATGTGCGCGGGTTCCGGTTTGCTCCAGGTGCCCGTGGCGGGGGCGAGCCGCCAGGCGCCGTCGGCTGCGATGGCGGCCGGGTGTCCGTCGGGCAGGTGCGTGCCGTACGCGACGCCGGCGAGGAGGCGGGTGACGGTCGCGGCCGGGACCGGGAGTTCCTCTTCGGGACGCAGCACCTCCAGCAGGCTCGGGCCCGGTACGGGCACGGCCAGCGCCGCCTCGGCGCGGGTGTCGTGGCCGGGCAGCGTGACGCCGTCGTGCGGGCTGACCCAGGCGTCCAGCAGCCCTGATGCCTGCAGCGCGGCTTCCACTCCCGCCTGTACGGCGGCCGGGACGTAGTCGTGGAAGGCGACCAGCCGCCACAGCGGCGCGCCCGCCATGGCGGAGCGGTCCGCGGTCCGGGTCGGCGGAGGGGTGGGGGGCAGGTCCGTCTCCCGACGCAGCCGTTCCACCTCCCCCACGAGCCCGGTCCGTTCGTCCAGCAGACCCTGGTGGGCGGCCCGGGCGTCGGCCTCACCTTCCGCGATCTCCCGCTCCACTCTGCGGACGGCGGCGTCCACCAGTGCCATCACCTCGGTCTCGGAGCCCGCCCGGGCGGCAAGTTCCTCGCGATCGGTGATCCGCAGTTCCGTGCAGGTCTCGGCCCAGGAACGCAACCGCTCCGCTTGTCGGGCGAGGGCGTCCTCCCAGGCGCGGGCCGCGTCGTCCCGGAGGGCGACGGCCTCCGCGAGCCGCGTGCGGGTCTGCTCCAGCGTCTGCTCGGCCGAGGTGCGGTCACGCATCGCACGCTCGTGCGTGTCCATCGCCTCGGCGACGAGCCTGATCTGCTCCCGCCGGGAGCTGACCGCCCCCCGCAACAGCCGGCGGGCGTGCCGGGACCGGTCGTCACCCGCCCTGCTGTCCGTCGATGCGGTCTCATCGGTGTCGGCGCGTGAGCGCACCCCTTCGAGCAGCGCCCTCGCCTCATGGTGAACGGACTCCAGGCCTGCCGCCCGAGCGGACCGGCGGGCGTCCTCGGCGGCTTCGTGGACATGGTCGTTCAGCGTACGAGCGCGGCGTGCGGCCTCGTCGGCCTGTGCCCGGTCCCCCTCCGCCCGGCCTCGCAGGGTCTCCGCGGTGGCACGCGACCGCCGGGCAGTGGCCTCGGCGTCGTCGGTACGGCGGCGGAGCCGGTCGAGTTCCTCGCCCCGCTTGTAGGCGTCGCTCTCCCGCAGCCCCTCGATGGTCTCCTCCAGCGCGTGCCCGCGCCGCTCGTGCTCCTCCCGCCGCGCCTGGGCCGACTCCCGCTCTTCCAGGGCCTGTTCGTGTTCCTGGGCGCTCGCTCGGGCGACGCGGGTGAGGTTGTCCATCTCGGTGGTCGCCGAGATCAGGGCGGCGGAGCCGGCGCGGAGCACCCGCCGCGCGTAGCCGCGCTGTCGGGATGCGACGGTCTCGGCAGCCGCCACCTCCTCGTCGAGCCGCTTCAGGTGCTCGCGCTGTCGGTCCAGCCGCTCGAAACCCTCTGCGAGTTCGGCGATCTCGCCTTCGCCCAGCGGCGGCAGAGCCCGCGACAGGAGGGTGGAGAGCAGGGACGGGTCGAGCCTCTCCGACAGTTTGGGCTGGCGCAGCTGGAGGAGGGCGGCCAGCAGCGACTCGTAGCGCTGCTCTCCCATTCCCGGGAAAAGCACGCGTCGTACGGCACTGCGGTGGTCGGCGGCCGAGGCATGCGCCTCGCCCTGTCCGCGCAGCGCCTCGGCGAGGGCGGCACGGGTCAGCGGCTGTGCCGACTCGTTGACCAGGGACACTCCGCCGGGGCACGCGACCCGGCCGGTGGTGGTGAAGTAGTCGGCCTGCACACCGCTGGTGTGCACGCTCGCCTGCAACCTGGCCCCGCAGGTGAACCACAGCTCCTCGCCGCCCTCGCCGAGGCGGCGGAACTCCATCCACACATAGCCGACACGGGTCTTGCCGGAGGTTCCCTCCCCCATCAGGTTCCAGTGCATCGTGCGCTCCGAACCGCCGAAGGTGGACAGCCGGTTGGGGCGCAGACTGGCGTCGAAGAGGAAGGGCAGCAGCAGCTCGAGGGCCTTGGACTTGCCAGAGCCGTTCTGCCCGCGCAGCAGCAGTCGTCCCTGGTGGAAGGTGAAGGTCTCGTCGTAGTAGCGCCAGACGTTGAGGATGCCCGCGCGGTGCGGCAGCCAGCGGCTGCCGGCCGCGTTCGCCGCGACCCCGGACGGCGCGGCCGCTCCGGAAGGTTCCTCGGGCCGGCGCACCGGGAGTTCCGTCACACTCATCGCAGGCCTCCCTCGACACCCGTGGTCCTGGTCTCCGCGACGCGGTACCGGTAGGCGGCCGGGCGTGCCACGGTGCGTCCCCCGGCCCTGCGAGCCAGTCCGGTGTCGCACAGCACCCGCACTGCGTCCTCGGTCAGGCGCGCCGCCCCGTCCTCGGACTGATACGCCTTCGCCCAGCCGGGGAAACGGCGCAGCAACTCGCCACCGGCCTCGGCGAGCTGCTCCGGAAGCATCCCGCCCGGCGCCGCGCAGATCCGCTCCAACAGGAGCAGGGCCGCGACACGGGCGGTGGAGGTGTCGTCGGGAAAGCGACTGTCGGTGGCAAGTGCGTCCGGGTCGACGAGCAGAAACCCCTCGGCCCGCTCTTCCAGGACGAAGCCGGCCTGCTCGACGGCGCGGCGCAGAATCTGGCGCCCCGTCAGCGATGTGACGTAGGCCAACTCGTCCTCGGTGAGGTCGGCGCGGTAGAGCACGGGGTCGTCGAAGAGGCGGCGCAGGACCGAGTGGCGCAGCCACAGGTTCCGCTGTGCCTCTGAGACGACCGTGGGTTCGCCGTCCGCCTGACCGGCGCCCGGCGGCGGGAGGGTGCCGCCGTACCGCCGCTCCTGTACCAGTCCAGCGAGCAGTTCCTCGAAGCGCAGCGGCACTTCGTCCCACGGCACGGCCTGCCGGGAGGCGCCGACGGGCGCCGCGGGAAGCCGCATGAGCAGTGTGGTGTCCACCCGGTAGAGCACCTTCGCCTCCGTCGACTCCACATACGTCTCCGTCGCCCCGTCCACGGCCCGCAGCACGCCGTACGACTCCAGCAGCTTCAGGACATCGACGAACGCCGAACGCTCCGGTCGGTGGACCGGTTCGAAGGCGGGCAGCGCCTCGTCGGCGGCGGTGGCCTGCACGACGCGGTCGGCGAGCAGGCCGATGGTGGTCATCGGCATCGACAGCAGCTCGGCCGCGGCCACGCAGAGCAGCACGTAACGCCGGCGGTCGAACGGGGTCCGGCCGGAGCGCTGCCGACGCGCCGGCCGAGAGGAGTCGGCGAGGGTGCGGACCTTGGCCAGCCGCGCGTAACCCCGCCGGGGCTCCACTGCCAGGGTCCAACCGCAGGTGTAGTCGAACCACTTGGCCAACGGCTCGCGACGGCGCCGGACCAGGTCGAAGCCGACCGGGTCGGCGGCCTCGGTGAGCAGGGGCCGGGCCAGCAGCAGCCGGATGCCCCGGGCGACTTCCTCCCGCTCGGCAGTCGCCAGTTGGTTCGCGAGCGTGCTCATCCCGCCGCCTCCTCCCCTCGCGCGGGGGTCGGGAAAGCACCCTCAGCGTCCGCAGTAGTGATGGCTACGACATAGTCCGGCCCGGCCAGTACGCCCTGTGCGGTGCGCAGCACCGCGGTGCGGCCGTCGGGCGGCGGGGCCAGCGTGATCTCCACCCGGCCGTCTCCGGTACTCGCGCGGCGCAGCCCGGTGGTGTCCGGGCGGGCGGACAGGGCCCGGCCCAGAAGATCGAGCAGCCGCTCGAAGACCGCTGGATCGAGTGCGCCGAAGGAGGAGAGCCGCACCGGCCCGTCGGTGGCCAGCGCCCTCCAGGCGCGCGCGAGTTCTGCTCGCTCCGCGCGGGCCCGCTCGGTGCGCTCGGCCTTGACTGCCGCGATGTCGCGCACCCTGGCCGTGCGGGTGAACCGCTCGGTTCTGCCACTGGTGCGCAGCAGTGCCGACACCGCCACCGGCGGGGCCTCGGACCAGGACAGCGACGAGGGGATCAACTCCGGGTCGGGGTGGGCAAGATGGGCGTGGCGCGCCGAGCCCAGACCGAAGGCTGCCGACCACAGCCGGTGCAGGTCCTCCTCGCCGGGCGCCGCGGCGAACCAGCGCGCAAGCTCCCGGAAGTCCTGCACGGCGCTGGAGGAACGGCGCCGTGACTCGTTGATCCGCTCCAGGACCTGGAGGAGGGAGACGATGGCGCGCCGGGCGATGTCGTGCAGCTGGTCGATTCTCGGCCGCGTTCCGTCGTCCGGCAGGAACCATGCCCGCAGGCCCGCCCAGCGCGCCCGCCGGCTCTCCAGCCAGGCAGGCGCGGGGTCCGTGCCGGCCACCGGCGGCAGATCGGCCCCGCGCAACGCCCGCTCGCGCAGGACGGCCACACCCTGCTCCTCCACCCGGGCCACCGCTGCGGCCACAGCATGTCCGCGCCGGTCCAGGTTGACCAGGAACTCCTGCAGGTACGCGATGGTGGCGGCCTTCACCTCACGAAACACGTCCAGGTCCGCGCCCTCGGCACGCAGCAGGCGCTGCAACTCGCCGTTGAACGCCTTGGTGTTCTCCACCAGGGCCTCGAGGTGGCCCTCGAGCTCCCGCAACGCGCTGAAGATCCGGCGGTCGGCCGAGGCGGGCTCGCCGGCCAGGAGACACAGCTCGTCGAGGCGGTCGGTGATCGCCTCCAGGACGGCGCTCTGCAGCGCCCCCGTCGCGGCGAGGACATCGAGCGCGTGCCGCACCCCGGCGAGTGCCGCCTCGCCGCGCCGGGTCAGCGAGTACTGCAGGTTGCGCCGCTCGTATTCCTCGGCCGTGCGGTAGTTCTCCGCATGGTTCTGGATCACGTCCAGCAGCCCCCAGCGCACCAGCTGCGTCAACGCCTCGTGCAGCTCCTGGTCCTCGACCGCCGCCAGCCAGCCCACCGTGCGCAGTCGCTCGCGTACGCCATCCAGTCCGAGCGCCGTCTCCAGATGCTCCCCTGCGACGCCGAAGGCGTCGAGTACCGCGTTGTACAGATCGGCGCGCTCACCCGTGGTGAACCGGAACATCTCCGAAGGAACCCTGCGCACGACCTCCTACCCCCTCCGCATCTGCCCCCGGTCGTCCAGGGGTCCACGGTAGGGGCAGGGAACGGACAGCCGGACGCAGGTCCCCGAAATGAGCCCCGTTGCGAGGGGTGGTGAGCTGCTGTCGATTGGCTGCGTACTGGCGCCTACTGGCGTACATGAGTGAGTGTCCGGGGCACGGCGGGTGTGGATGTCGGGAGATGGGAACGGGGGTTCCTGTGTCGAATGCGTGACCTTTGCGGGTGGTGGTCGTTGGGCGGGGCAGTGGGTTCGTCGGCTCGTGTCGTGGGGGTGAAGGGGTGGGTGGCTGCGGAGTTGGCGGCGCCGTTCGTGGTGCCCGGCCCGTCCGGGGTCGCGGTCCGTACTCGGCTCAAGCACTTCACCGCCGCAGACGAGAAGGTTCTTCGTCTGGTCGGTGACCATCTGGGTTCGCTGGCCTCCCGTGACCTGAAGGCGCGCTGCGCGGCCGGGCCGGAGCACGACAGTGAGCGGTGGGAGGACAGCACCGCCCCCGCACGACCAGAGCGATCGTGCGGGGCATCGGACCGTCCAGACCGGACACTCCGGGGCGTGAGGGAGACCGCCCCCGCGTCCCCGGACCACGGACACGATCCGTGCGCGCCGGACGCGGAGCGAACGCGGTCGACCAGGACGCCCAACACCGTTCGGGGCGTCCGGCTGAGCATGGGTCCTGGCAACAGGACCCACTCCCGCTCAGCCTCTAGGAACGGTTCCTCCCACATGGGTACGGTCGAGCCGCAGGGCTTCGAAGACGGGCGAGTCGCTGAACCGGAACAGGTCCAGGGCGCCGGAGTCGGAGTCGGTGGAGCCGGCCTCGGAGCGGACGCTCAGCGGCTGCCAGGAGGGCACGACGAACAGGTCGCCGCGGGTGACCGACCAGGTGGTCTCGCCGACGGTGACGGTGCCGGAGCCGTCGAACACCTGGTAGACGGACGAGCCCGTCTCGCGTACCGGCGCGGTCTCGTCGCCGTCGGCGTACCGGTGCGCGACCGGGACGGCATCGCGCTGGCCGGCCTGTCGGTGTCGATGCCCAGCGTGCGCTACGACCCGCCCACCCTCCAGTCCCTGGTGACGGCCCTGGACACCACGGCACACGCCCTGGAGAAGGACCTGGCCGAGCAGCAGTGAGCCCGCTGGTCAGGGGCGAGTCAGGTGCCGAGTTCGCCCTTATTCAGGGCCGTCACGAACGCGGCCCATCCATCAGACGCGAACGCAATCACAGGGCTGTTGTTCATCTGCTTGCTGTCACGTACGGGGACGACGGCGTCGAAGTCGTCGGAGACCTCAATGCACGCGCCACCATCCGAGTTGCTGTAGGAGCTCTTGCGCCAGGTCACGGCGTTCAGGACGAGGGGTCGCACGGTACTTCCTCCAACATGCGCAGGATGAACTTCCGCGACTCGGCGGGGGACATAGCCATGTCGCGCACCGCATCGTAGGCACGTTGCAGGCGCTCGACCGGGCCGTACCCCTCAATCAGTTCGCCGCGGTGTGCGTTCTCGGTGTAGGCCACCGTACGCCCATCCGGCAGCCTCAGGAACCACACGTCCGTACTGTCCAGGCCGTACGGGCCAGCGCTGAACGGCAGCACATGAATGGTCACGTTCGGCTGCTCGGCCATCTCTGCGAGGTACTCCAACTGCTCTCGCCAAGCGGACCCGTTGCGCAGCGGTGTCCGCAGGACAGCTTCCGACAGGATCGTGCGGAACGGCGGTGCATCTTCCCCGTCCAGCAGCTCCCGCCGCCCCATCCGAGCCTCGACCTGCCGCTCCAGCTCCTCCCCCTTCAGCCCACCCGCAGCCAGAACCTCCCGCGCATACCCCGGCGTCTGCAACAACCCCGGCAACACGCTCACGGCGAAGTGCCACAGGCTGTCCGCCTCGGCCTCCAGGGCCATGTACTGCCGATACTGCTCGCGGAACTGCGTGTGATCCGCCCGCGCCAACTCCCACAACGCCAGCAACATCCCCGGCGTCCCGAAGTACTGGTCCAACGCCTGGACGACCTCCGGCCCGCCCAGCGTCTCCCCCTTCTCCATCTTGCCGAACAGCGACCAGTCCCACCCCAGCCGCTCCCCGAGCTGCCGCAGGCTGTCCCCCCTTGTCGGCCCGCAGTTGCCGTAACTCCTCGGCGAACCGTTGGCGCGGTTCCTGACTGCGGCTTGTGACGACGCGCCGTTGCGGCATCGCGGCTCCTTCCCTACGCAGACGTACTTGTGGAAGTTGTGGAACGTGCGCCAGCAAGCGGGGAACGGGACCCCGCCCACGGCATGTCCCGGCTCACCTGACGGCATTCTCGTAACGCGCCGACTACGCACGGTAATTCACCGCACGTGCTCGACGCAGCCGAACCAGGAATGAGCAACCAGCACCCCTCCCCCTGCCAGAAGGACGCACATGCCGAACCCCACCACGCCCGGCACCCGCGAACTCACCCCGAAGCTCCAGGAAGCCACCGCCGCCCGCGACGCCCTCGCCGCCGCCCTCACCCAGGCCGGCATCCAGCTCCCCGCGATGGACGTCCGCACCCCGTGGAGTGACCCGCTCCCCGACGACACCGAGGGCACCGCAGAAGGCACCCGCACCCCCGCCAGCGCCCGCTACGCCCTCGTCCACCTCGGCGTCTGCTCCGCCCCTGTCGCCCTCGCGCTCGCGACCGTCATCGCCAAGGGCGCCGCCGAATGACACCACCACCCCAGCGCCGAGTCCGCCCCTCCCCCACCCGGCACCGCCGTCTACGACCCCACCCGCGACCGCATCGGCATCGTCATGGGCCACGAGGGGCCGTACCTCCAGCTCCGCCCCCTCTCCTGCGGCCGGGAGTGGGACGCCGACACGCACCGCATCCAGCCGCTCACCCCCGCCGAACTGCTCCGCGCCCGCCTCGCCGAAGCCAACGAGCGCAGCCGGACCAAGCTGGGCGTGAACGGGTCGAACGGCGCGGAGACAGAACGGCAGATCAGGTGAACACCGGGCATGCCCAGGTTCGGTGAAAACCGACATCGCGAAGAAGGAGCCGGCATCGCCATGACCACGCACCTGGCAGCCCCCGAACCGCCTCACCTGCCTCCGATGCGCACCATCGGCGAACTCCGCGCGGCCCTCGTCACGGGCTACTGCTTCCCCGGCGACGCCGACGACTTCGAGGCCGAGCTCGCCCGCGAGACCTCGCACTGTACCGGGAGAAGTTCCGGCGGCGTCTGCCGGAGTCGCTGGACGCGTTGCACGGCCCCACCCACGGGGTCGTGGAGCTGCCGCTGCACATGGCCTGGTCGGGGATGACCTCGTACGACCTAGGCAAGCCGCGCCAGCGCATGGGCCTGTACCGCACCGTCCTGCACGAGGGCCTGCGCGACGACCTGCCCCGCTACCTCAACCGGGACCTGCTCCTCCAGCTGTGGCCGGTGCTGCGCACCCTCGTCGGCCGCACCGTGCGCGCCGTATGGGAAGACGCCTTCCCCCAGCTCGCCTCCCGCACCCAGGCTGCCGCGTGACGGACATGCCGGAGCTGCACACACGGCTCCTGGCGGATGTGATCGCCCTCGGCGCCCCGTATCCCTTGGTACTCACCGGGGGATATGCCGTGCGGGCGCACCGCCTCGTGAACCGCCCCAGCCAGGACCTCGACGTCGCCACCGAGAACCCGGCGCCCATGGCCGACATCGCAGCCACGCTCCGCGCCGGCCTGGAAGCCCGGGGCTGGAAGGTGCACGCGCTGGAGACCGCCCCACTGTCCGCCCGCTTCACCGTGACCGACCCGGCCACCGGGCAGGAATGCGAGGTCGACATCCTCAAGGAGATCTTCTGGCGGCCGGTCACCCAGAGCCCCTACGGACCCGTCCTCGCGGAGGAGGACGTGATCGGGACCAAGGTCCGCGCCCTCGCCGACCGCGGAGCCCCCCGCGACCTGATCGACGTGTTCGCAGCCTCCCGCCGCTGGACCAACGCCGAGCTCGAAGAGTTCGGCCGCCGCCACGCCCGCGGCCGCTTCGAGCGCGAGGACCTGCAGGCGAACCTCACGGGCGCCGAGTGGACCGACGACGAAGCCTTCGCCGCATACGGCCTGGACGAGACCACGATCACTGCTCTTCGTACCTGGGCCGTGGAGTGGGCCGACGACCTCGCGACCCGCCTCCTCGAAGAGTCCGACGATCCGGACATCGACTGATTGCGTCCGGACGAGACCGGATCTGCAAGCTCGGCCACTCGCTGCATCACCGTTGGTGACGAAACACCATCGCCGACCGGGCCGACGAAAACGGCACCCCGCTGTGCTCAGGTCGAACACCCCAACCAACGATAAAACAGCTGGTCAGCGGCCCTTCGCCGTCGGCTCCAGAATCGCCACGCACTCCACATGATGCGTCATCGGAAAGGTGTCGGCCTGGGCGAGTCACGGAAAAGACCAGGTCAGAGCCGGTTTATCGGCTCGCTGTCCCGCGGGCGGGCGCCCTGAGCGTCAAACGAGCGTCATGACCCACAGTCCATCCCTCCTCTTCGGGCGGAACAGGCTGCCACGACCAGCTCACCTGCACCAGCCCGCTCCCGCTCGCTCCGGACGCAGGCTCGCACATCATGACCCGCACCGCTTCTCAGGCCGCCATAATGGAGTCATGCCCTCCAGCCCACAGCATGCCGCACCCACGCCGAGCGGCCTCTCGGGCCCGGTCGCCGAGGACCTCGCACTGTACCGGGAGAAGTTCCGGCGGCGTCTGCCGGAGTCGCTGGACGCGTTGCACGGCCCCACCCACGGGGTCGTGGAGCTGCCGCTGCACATGGCCTGGTCGGGGATGACCTCGTACGACCTAGGCAAGCCGCGCCAGCGCATGGGCCTGTACCGCACCGTCCTGCACGAGGGCCTGCGCGACGACCTGCCCCGCTACCTCAACCGGGACCTGCTCCTCCAGCTGTGGCCGGTGCTGCGCACCCTCGTCGGCCGCACCGTGCGCGCCGTATGGGAAGACGCCTTCCGCTCGCCTCCCGCACCAGGCTGCGCGTGACGGACATGCCGGAGCTGCACACACGGCTCCTGGCGGATGTGATCGCCCTCGGCGCCCCGTATCCCTTGGTACTCACCGGGGGATATGCCGTGCGGGCGCACCGCCTCGTGAACCGCCCCAGCCAGGACCTCGACGTCGCCACCGAGAACCCGGCGCCCATGGCCGACATCGCAGCCACGCTCCGCGCCGGCCTGGAAGCCCGGGGCTGGAAGGTGCACGCGCTGGAGACCGCCCCACTGTCCGCCCGCTTCACCGTGACCGACCCGGCCACCGGGCAGGAATGCGAGGTCGACATCCTCAAGGATCTTCTGGCGGCGGTCACCCAGAGCCCCTACGGACCCGTCCTCGCGGAGGAGGACGTGATCGGGACCAAGGTCCGCGCCCTCGCCGACCGCGGAGCCCCCCGCGACCTGATCGACGTGTTCGCAGCCTCCCGCCGCTGGACCAACGCCGAGCTCGAAGAGTTCGGCCGCCGCCACGCCCGCGGCCGCTTCGAGCGCGAGGACCTGCAGGCGAACCTCACGGGCGCCGAGTGGACCGACGACGAAGCCTTCGCCGCATACGGCCTGGACGAGACCACGATCACTGCTCTTCGTACCTGGGCCGTGGAGTGGGCCGACGACCTCGCGACCCGCCTCCTCGAAGAGTCCGACGATCCGGACATCGACTGATCAAGCCCGAACCCTCACACGGCTCTAGCCACCCGGGCGGGCTGCGAAACCCGGCAGCACCCTGCCTCTGCCGCCTATCGTGACGCTCCTCCCTGCACTGAGCCAAGCGGAGTTCTGGGCCGTGAAGTACTCATTGTCGGAGAAGCAAGCCGCGATGCTGCGAGAGGTCGCGGCTGCTTCTGAGGCCTTGGTTCTCCCGCCAACGGCCATCCACACGGCTGCGGCGCTTGAAAAGCGCGGATTGATCAAGAGAACGTGGCGCAGCAGCGGGCCACCCGTAGCGGTCGTCACGGCGGACGGCCGCTACTACCTCAAGCACGGCAAGCACCCTCGGGAGGTGCAGGCGGAAAGGCGCGGCTGGAGGAAGACGCCGACCAAGTTGCGCGTGCCCCATCTCCCGGCTGCACGGCGTCGCTCGGTGCCCGAGCGTCGGCCGCCGGATGGAATTGAGGGAAGCGCCTCCATCGTGGCCTTGCCTGGCCTATCGTGAGGATGCTCGTCTTTCACGATCATTTTGGCTCACAGGGGACTCAGCTGACTGATATGACGACCGGTGCGGTGACGATCGAACTGGAAGACGGCACCACCGTGGAGGCCGAGGTAATCGGCGACCTGCAATTCCAGGACATAAACGAATCCACCTCCTTCGGCGACGCCGGCTTGCGCGACCGGGCCGCCAGGGCTGGCGAGGCTGTCGCCCTCACCCTGGATCAGGTGCGCGACACCGTGCGCGGACTGGGCCGCTGGGCAGCCGAGACGGTCACCGGACCGGAGGCCGGAAATCCGGACGCGTTCGAGGTCGAGTTCGGTCTGAAACTGGCGGTGAAGTCCGGCCGGCTCATGGGGATCGTCGCGGAGGCCGGCAGCGAGGCGGGACTCACCGTCCGGTTGTCCTGGGATCTGGCATCGCGCCGCCCTCCAGCCGCCCCCGACACACACGAGGGACGGGAGTTGTAAGTGCGCGGGCCCGCCGAGCCGCACGCCTGTGCGGTCTGGATCGCCGTCGGCGACACGTTCAAGGGCTCCGGCTTCTTCGTTGCCGAGGGTGTGGTGGCCACTGCCGCCCATGTGGTGAGTGGTGCTCACGCCGCGAACATCACGGTCGGCGACGCCTCGGGATCCCACAAGGTCGCGCCCGAGGCCATTCGGGCCTGGCCAACGCACGGCGGTGATTCCCGGTTCTACCCCTTTCCCGATCTGGCCCTCTTACAGGTCCCCGAGCGTCTCGGCCATCCGATCACCCACCTCGTCGGCGCCGACCCCGAGCCGGGCATCGCCGTGACGGCACTCGGATTCTCGGCGGAGACTCCGACGCCGGGCGTCCAGCCCGACAGCCTGCGGTTGCATGTCACGGGGCGCTCCGGAGAGTTCGGAAGGATCCTGGGGGACGGAATACGCCCGGGCTTCAGCGGCTGCATGCTGCTCGATGCGGAGGGACTGACCGTGGGCGTGCTCAAGGCCAGCCGGGACTACCACAACGACAGGGGTGGCTGGTTCGTTCCGGTGTCGGCCTTACACGCGGTACTCCGCGAGGCCGGGTACGAGCCGAACCTCGCGTCGCGGCGGCCGCAGCCACCGAGCGACGCCGAACTGGTCGAAGCCCTGATGGTGTTCCCCTCACTCGGGCGATCGGAGGGCCGACAGGACCTGCTGGAGACCATGGGCCGCCGGTTGGGGCTGCCGTACTCCTTCGAGGTCGAGGAGCGGTCCGGCCGCCGCGAGCACCTCGGGCGACTCGTGCACCGCTGCCGGCACTACCGGGACGAGAGTGCGGCGCTGCGGGCGTTGTACGGCGCCATGGCTGAACTGGTCCCGCACAACGGCGCTCTGGATCAGCTGCGGCTGGTCGTCGAGGGAGCTGTCGGAGGGTGGAACCTCGACGAATAGAACGGGCCAGAACGAGATGAAGGGAATCGATCCGAGCCCGGTGCGGCTCGTCCGGGAGACGCTGCTGAACACGCTCCTGTGCGCCTTCCCCGACATGCAGCGCCGTGAGTTCCGCAGGGACATCTTGACCGCCACAGGACTGCACATGGAGGTGGCGGAACGGGACATCCCCCGGGAACACGTACGAGCCATCGTGCAGACCGTCCTGGGGTCCCCCCGGCCCTCCGAGAGCCTGAGGCTCCTGGAGGACGCCCTGCGCCTGCACGCTGCCTGTGACCAGGCCCTGCCCTGGCTGGAGTTGGCCGTAGCGTCCATGACCGGTTCCGCACCCCTGCCCGAGATGATCACGCTGCGGCTGATCGAAGTGCTGCGCGAGACACCGTACGAGAAAATCGCACGCCACACTCTGGCCCGCTACGCCGCGGATTGCGGCGGCAGCACCCTGGCCGCGGACCAGCGCACCGTACCCGAGGTTCTGCTGTGGCTGGCGACCCGGCGCGGTCCCGTCGACCCAGGGCCCCTTCTCCGCTTCGTGACTCAGCTCAGCAACGATCCTCATATCGCCGGCACGCGGGAGGGCGAGGACCTGCGGGCCCTGCTGGCGGACCTGAACGTTCCCGCCACGAACCAGGCCGACGACCGCCTGATCATCCAGATCCGGTTGGAGGCCGCAGGCCCGGATCATCCGGCCGACGAGCGGTACTTGCTGCGCGGCGCCTACTACCGGCAGCGGCCTCCCGACGGCCCGCTGAAACGGGTCAACCTCCTGCTGCACGACGAGAGCTTCAGCAAGGACGAGCTGATCGGCAAGGCCCCGTCGCAGCTGGCCCGGTGGGCCGAGCTCGCCCAAGAGGTGCACCGGGCCGGCGGCAGGGTCCGGGTCGAGTTCCTCCTCCCCGCTTCCCTGCTCGGCCATGAGGCCGAACTCTGGACGGTCGGACGCTCCAGACGTGCTCTCGGCCACAATTTCCCGGTCGTCGTCCGCTCGTTGGAACGCTACAGCGATCCCTGGATCAATCCGGAGCCCTGGCGCCGCCGGTGGGACAAACTAGTCTCGTCCCGCTCGGACGACGCTCTCCAACAGATCGAGTGGCCTTCGCTGGAGATGAAGCAGCCGGGAGAGCTGGCGAACTGGCTCAGCGACCGCAGTGACGTAGCCTGCCTCGGCCTGTGCATGCCCTACGACGAGCTGCAACCAGCCGCCCGGCAAGCAGTGGACGACGCGCTGCTGACGGAAGGCGTACCGGTCATGCTGTGGCGGCGTGATTCCGGCGATCCGAACGAGTTGATGACGGCATTACGGCCGCACGGGCCTGAGCGTCTGTCGGAGCTCCCTGACACACTGCTCCGATGCCGGAGGGCCGGCCGTTTCGACAAGGACCACGTGAGCCAGCACATCACCCTGCTGTGGGACGACCCCTACTGTGTGGATCCCGCGCAGGACTGGCCCTTCGAGGGGATGGCATGAGTGAAGAGGCATGGTGGGTCTACCGCGGCACCGGGGTGCCGCACGGGGGCATCCGAGAGCTGCCCCCGGCTCCCCCCTGGCGGCGCTTCGCGGGAACGTCCGAGAGCCAGGCCGCATATCTTCTTCCGCCCCCGGAACCGGACGACGGCTCCACGGCGCGTCGGCTGGGTCGAACTCGCCAGGCGGCGGCTTATCAAGCGAACGAAAAGGAGATCGAGCTCGTCAATCTGGCCCTGCATCTGCGACGACCGCTCCTCATCACCGGCAAGCCGGGCGTGGGCAAGTCCACCCTTGCCTACGCGGTCGCTCACGAACTGAGGCTCGGTCCGGTGTTGCGGTGGTCCATCACCAGCCGCTCGTCGCTCGGCGACGGACTCTACGCGTATGACGCCATCGGTAGGCTGCAGGACGCCGGGATCCACAACGGCGGTGTACGAGTCGGCTCACTCGGGCCCGGCCGACGGCGGGCGGCTCCGGGGATCGGCCAGTACCTGCGGCTCGGCCCCCTCGGTACCGCACTGCTGCCCTGGCGACACCCTCGCGTCCTGCTGATCGACGAGATCGACAAGAGCAACTTCGACCTCCCGAGCGACCTGCTGAACGTCTTCGAGGAGGGCGAGTTCGAGGTTCCCGAGCTGGCCCGGATGGGACCAGGCGGACAGCGGGTGATGACCGCCGATCCCCACGGCACGGCCACCGTGACCGGTGGAGTGGTCCGCTGCGCCGCATTCCCGTTCGTCGTGCTCACCAGCAACGCCGAGCGAGAGTTTCCCACGCCATTCCTGCGACGCTGCGTCAGCCTCAAGATGGAGCCGCCGAACGAGGAGCGGCTCGCCGCCATGGTCGCGGCGCACTTGGACGGCACAGGCCAGGAGGGACAGGTCCTGACTGGCCACGCTCAGGAAATCATCGCCGAGTTCCTGCGACGACAACGCGATGACGGTGCCGAGCTCGCCAACGACCAGCTGCTCAACGCTCTGCTGATGGCAGGACGGGGCCTGTGGGACGGTGAGAGAGGCCGGCACCTGGTACGCGAATCCCTGCTCCGCCCACTCAATCAGCAGTGAGCGAGACCGTGTCCGGAACACCCGGGACAGGATCGGAACACGCGATGCTCTCACCACAACTCCGGTCAGCCATCGCCCGGTTACTCGACCCACGAGGGGCCGGGCCCCAGCCGGAGGACATCGCCGACGCACTGTGGATCGCCCGCATCGCGGCGCCCCCAGGGATCGTGCACAGCGACGAGCCGGCGGACACGGCGGCGCATGAGCCCTTGGGGCAACAAGTCGCCCAGCCCAGGGACAAGGAGCCGGAGACATCGGCGCCAACGGCGGACACAGCGACCGGCGCGGGCCCGGATGACAGGCCAAACACGGCCCGGACGGCCACCACGGCGCCGACACCTGCCCCGAAGCCCCCGCGCCCGCACACCACAACGGATGCCCTTCCCACCGAGCCTGTCCCCGCCGGCCACCAGGCTGACGCTCCACCACCGGCGCCCGCGCACCCGCGTAGCGTGCCCGCACCGTCCACCGCCCCCGGGCTGACGCACCTCACCCCCCGCCCACCGGGTCGGCCGGCCACCGGCGTCACCCTGCACCCGATCGGCGGTTCCGGTCACCCGGTGA
This sequence comes from Streptomyces sp. F001, assembly GCF_004187715.1. GTDB lineage: Bacteria > Actinomycetota > Actinomycetes > Streptomycetales > Streptomycetaceae > Streptomyces > Streptomyces flavusporus. Next base: position 37,897 of record NZ_QZWF01000009.1, read on the forward strand.
AGGGCAGCCGACACTCCGCCCACGAAGTCACCGTGCCCCGCCCGCCGGCCCTCACCGAAACGCTGGCCCTAGCCAGAGCGCTGCGTCCACTGGGCCAGTCCACCCCCTCCGCGAGACCGGCACTCGACGAGGAGGGCACGGCCCATGCCAGCAGCGAGGCCGGACTCCTGCATCCGGTATGGAGACCAGCCGGCGAACGAAGATTCTCCGTGGACCTCCTTGTCGACACGGGGGCCACCATGGCCGTCTGGCATCACCTCGCAGGCGAGTTACGGACCGTTCTGGAGCGGCACGCCGCCTTCGCCGACGTCCGGTGCTTCGCCTTGGACACCGACGGCGCGATGCCCCGACTCACCCCATTTCACCGGCGGTTGCGCCGACGGACGGACGCACGACAATCCGGCGGACCCTGGGACCGGCCCCTCGACGCACCCACCGAACGGCGCCTCCTGCTGGTCCTGACCGACGGCGTCGGCCGGGCCTGGCACGAAGAGGAGCTGCCGGGAGCACTCGCCCGGCAGTGCCGCGTGCGCCCGACAGCGGCGTTGCAGGTCCTGCCGCGCAGACTGTGGCACCGTACAGCCTTGCGCGCCATCCCCGTACAGGCCCGTGTGCCGGACCCGGCCAGGCCGGTGCCGGCCTTCCGCGCCCGTGCCACATGGTCCGGCCCACCCCAGAGCACGAGGGGCTGGCTACCGGTCATGGAGCTGAACGGTGTCTGGCTCGCACCCTGGGCCGAGCTCGTCGCGGGACGAACCGCCGACGCTGTCGGCATGCTGGCCGCGCCGCTCCAGGGAGTCTCCCGACCACTCCGTTCCACGCTGCTCTCCCACCGCCGTGCCGCGATGCCCGCCGGTGAAAGGGTGGCCCGTTTCCGCGCCGGTTGTTCCCCCGATGCATACCGGCTCGCCTGCTATCTGGCAGCCGCCCCCCTCAGCCTGCCGGTCATGCAGCTGGTTCAGGCCGCCACTGTGCCGAACTCCGGGCATACCGAACTGGCCGAGGTCTTCCTCTCCGGCCTCATCGAACGACGGCTTGCCGATACGGAGGATCCGGACGATGTGGTCTACGACTTCCGACGCGGTGTGCGGGGTGAGCTACTGGGCGAACTCACTCGCCGAGAAGCGGTACGGGTTCTCGAGGACGTGCTGGCCAAGGTGTCCGGACGCATCGCCGCCCCGTTCGGCGGCACCCTGGACTTCCGGGCTCTCGCCGCCCACGTCGGCGGCACCGGCTCCGCGGGAGGTACTCGAGAGCTGCCAGAGCGCAGCCTGCCGTTCGCCGAGGTGGCGGCCACAGTCCTCAGCGACGCCGCTGGCCGCCACGAAGCCATCGCCCGGCAACTCTGCACCGCCGTCAGCGATGGCGTCCCCCCGGCTTCCATCCCTCGTCCCGAGCTCCTCGCCGAGCCCGGACGGATCGACCCGGCCGACCCCTCGCACCTCATCGGCCGAGCCGCGGAGCTCCAGGCCCTCGAGGCGGGGCTTCTGCAGACGGCCCCCGTCGGCCCGGCACTGGTCGTCATCGAGGGATCACCGGGCATGGGCCGTACCCGGCTCATCCAGGAGTACCTGCGCCGCAACAACGACCGGCACTCCTTCACCCACTGGATCAAGGCACACAGTCCGGAGACCCTCGCCGAAGGACTCGTCGGCCTGTGGTCCGCGCTCGGTATGCCCGCGCCGACCGACGACGACTTCTCCGAGTACCGACTGTGGACCGAACTGGCCCGGTACCGCGACTGGCTCATCGTCCTGGAAGGCATCCCACCGACTGCCTGGTCGCACCCGCACCAGGGCCGTGGCCTCCTCCCTCGCGGGGTACCCCCTTCCGGACGAGGCTGTGTGGTAGCCACCACCGACGCCCTCGACGGCTGGCGGCACCGGGACGCTACGATCGTCCGACTGCGCCCGCTCAGCCGGGACGAGATCCTCGACCACCTGCAGCGGTCGCTCGGTGACCGACTCCGCCGCTCGGATCCCTACCAGCGGGCCCGGCTGGAAAAGCTGGCCGACAGTCTGCCCACCACGCCCCGGGCCCTTCTCGCGGTCGATCTGCCGCAGCTGCTCCTCGCTGCGGCAGGGCCGCCGAAACCCAGGAAGCACGCCCTGCGCGCCGACGGCACGCGATCGATCTGGACGGTGGTCTCCTTCACGCCCCCCACCGGACAGGTCCTCCTCGCCACCGGCAACCAGGACGGAACCGTGCGCATCTGGGACCCGGAGACCGGCGACGAGGTGCGCAGTCACTCAAGCGGCCTCGGTGGCCCGGTGATGACGCTGACCGCCTTCGTTCTCGCCGGCCAACCGATTCTGGCCGCCACGGGCACGGACAGGACCGTACGACTGCTGGATCCGGCCACCGGCACCATCGTCGGCCGGCTCACCGACAGCAGCCGGCCGACGACACCCGGCCCAGTACGGGCCGTGGCGGCGTTCGAGGTCCATGGGCGCGTTCTGCTCGCCTCGGCCGGTGAGGACCGGCTCGTCCACGTCTGGGATCCGGCCACCGGAGTCATGCACCGCGAGCTGACCGGACACACGGCCTCCGTACAAGCTCTGACATCCTTCGCGTCCCCCGACGGCCGTCCCCTGCTGGCGACGGCCGGCCACGACCGCACCGTACGCATCTGGGACCCGGAAACCGGCGACCAACTCGGAGAACCCCTCACCGGCCACACGACGTCTGTCTGGGCGGTGACCGCCTTTCGCGCGTCTGACGGGCGCGCTCTGCTCGCCACTGCCGGCCTGGGCCGGACCGTACACGTATGGGACACGGTCACCCGGCAGTCGGTCCGCGTCCTCGACGGGCACACCGACAGCGTCTGGGCGGTGACGGCCTTCACGGCGCCCGACGGTCGCCCCCTGCTGGCGACAGCCGGCCACGACCGCACCGTACGCATCTGGGACCCGGAAACCGGCGACCAACTCGGAGAACCCCTCACCGGCCACACGACGTCTGTCTGGGCGGTGACCGCCTTTCGCGCGTCTGACGGGCGCGCTCTGCTCGCCACTGCCGGCCTGGGCCGGACCGTACACGTATGGGACACGGTCACCCGGCAGTCGGTCCGCGTCCTCGACGGGCACACCGACAGCGTCTGGGCGGTGACGGCCTTCACGGCGCCCGACGGTCGCCCCCTGCTGGCGACAGCCGGCCACGACCGCACCGTACGCATCTGGGACCCGGAAACCGGCGACCAACTCGGAGAACCCCTCACCGGCCACACCCAACCGGTGCTCTCGGTGACCGCCTTCACCGCACCCGACGGTCGCCCCCTGCTGGCGACGGCCGGCCACGACCGCACGGTGCGCATCTGGGACCCACAGACCGCGTAATACGGCGGGATCCATGCTCCGTCGCTGATGTTTCTGGGGAACGGCTCCGAGTCGGCCGCAGCCTCGAACGAGCACAAGCAACGACGACGTCGCCACCCGCATGTGGCTCGCGGCCGCCAAGAATTGCTGTCGGTTACCTCGCGCTACAGTTCCCACTCCTTGCGCGGTTCCTCGTACCAGCCGCGTTCCAGCATGTCGGCGGCCGCCTGCATGATCTGATCCCGCCGCTAACCACGGCGATGAGATCGAGGAGCAAATCCACTCGCACGGCCGGGGCGTGCAAGCACGTCATGCACCGCCCCGGCGATACGGCCGTCCCACTTCCCCAGGCTATGCCGCCTGATAGCGCCGCACCTTGGCTACTACGGCCTCTTCATTGCGGGATGCTGTTCGCCCGTGTCAATCCCCTCGAATCATGGAGACCTTCCTATGCAGCCAGGCCCTCGCTGAGGCGGGCCCAGTAGTTGTGTTCGCCCGCCTCTCCGCCCCGGCCGACGCCGACCAGGCCCAGCAGGCAGTGGCCGACCTCGTCCACACCCTGTCCGAGGGGAGTCAGCGCGACCTCGTCCTCACCCAGGAGCTCTACGCCCTCGCCGCCCGCCAGCCCGCCTACCGGGAACTCACCCACGAATGGATGCGCCGCAGCCGTGTCCACCTGGAGAAGCACTTCGACCCGGACACCGCCCGCCAGCTCGACGCGCTCATCGAAGGCTTGACCCTCCACCGCGCCCTGGCCCGCGAACCCCACGACCGCACCCTGGCCCTGGAAGCGATCGCCGGCATCACCGACACCGGCGGGCGGGCCCCCTGACCGCCCGTGCGGCACAGACCTGACCACTGTGCCGCACGGGCCGCGGACCGAACGGTGTTCGGGCAGGGCGGGAATTCACTCCCACCCTCCTGACGCACCATCAGAGAGAGCGTCAAGACGATACGGCGCACGTCGCCCGGGTAAGCCCTCGTCCTCGCCGGCATCAGCCGTCAGACCCCGAGAAATGCCACGTCAGCAGCCACACTGGAACGGCTGCGAGGGCGTCCTCGGCTCGCACATGGTGGTGATGTGTAAACACGTCGGAGCAAGTTGCCCCGATGAGAAATCCGCAGATCACCGGCCCTTTTCGGCAGGCTCCAGGATCGCCACGCACTCCACGTGGTGGGTCATCGGGAACATGTGCGATTCCACTCCACCGAAGAAACCGCAGGTCAGCTGGGGCTTCTGACCTCTTTGCGGTGGAATTCTGGGTCTGGAGCGTCAAATGAGCGTCACGCGAGTCTGCCGCACCGCATCGAACCCGAGGACCCACACCACGGTGACGTCGCACAACGCGGCGCTCTGGGCGGCGAGCGTGAGCAGTTCTCCACGCTCGCCGCCCCAGGCCGCGGTGCCGACCTCGGGCTCCGGCAGGAGGCGGCCCGGACCTGGCCGGTCGCGTCGTCCGGCACCAAGAGGAGCACGCTGCGCCGATGCAAGCCGCCGCCTCGACGGAACGCTCGTGCAGGTACTCGCCCAGGCCGGGATGGGCCACGGCACTCTCCCGCGCGGCCTGGAGCGAGTGCGCCGTACCGGGGCGGCCGCTGCGAAGGCCGCGCCCGGCGCCAGGTGACGGCCTGTTGACTTGCCTCGTCGGGGCGCTCCAACTCACGCGCGTAGTAGGTCTGACGATCCGGCCCGAAGCGGGCCCATACGTGCCCCGGTAGCGCCACACACGCATCCACGCCGTCCGCCAGTCCCTGTGCTCCCGAGCAGTTCGTACTCCATGCACAGTGCTTGGGGTGGTGCGAGGCCAGGCCGGCGTCGTTCATCTCGACGACGGCGAAACCGAGGCCGCCGTACGTCGCGGCAGTGCGCTCGACAGCCGTTTTGAACAGAGCGTTCGTCGGCGATGTCCACGGTGACGGCCACCGCTTCCCCGCCGTCCGTACCTGCCCTCCGGTGGCGACAGCTGCCCAAGAGGGCTGACGCCTTGGCGTAGCGGTCTGGAAGGATCGGGCGGGGTGGCTGACGCAGCATCCGGAATGGTTCTGCAGTGGGTCAGAGGTCGAGGACCAGGCGGTCGCCTCTGGCTCGGGAGACACAGATCATCATCGTGTCGCCTGCGGCGCGTTCCTGGTCGTCCAGGACCGAGTCGCGGTGGTCGATCGCCCCGGACAGCACCTTCGTCTCGCAGGTTCCGCAGATTCCCTCTTCGCACGACGTCATCACCGACACTCCGGCATCTGCGACGGCCTCAAGAATGGACATGTCCTCGGAGACCAGCAGCGTCTTGCCGGACTGGGCCAGCTCGACCTCGAAGCTGCTGTGCGGCCCGGCGGTGAGGTCCTCCTTCGGGGCGAAGCGCTCCACGTGCAGTGCCCCGCTCGGCCACTTCTGGCAGCCGGCTTCGACCGCCGCGAGCAGCGGTTCCGGGCCGCAGGCGTAGACGGCTGTCCGCCGTTGCGGTTTGCCGAGCAGCGAAGGCAGGTCCAGCAGCCCGTATTCGTCCTGCGGCCGCAGGCTCACCCGCTCTCCGTAGGCCCGCTGCAGTTCCTCGCGGAACGCCATCGACTCTCGGGTGCGGCCCCCGTAGACGAGGCTCCAGTCGGCGCCGCGCGCGTGGACGGCCGCAATCATGGGCAGCATCGGGGTGATCCCGATCCCGCCTGCGATGAAGAGGTAGCGCTTGGCCTTCTCCAAGGGAAAGTTGTTGCGGGGCCCGCGAATGCGGGCAGACTCACCTTCGGCGAGCACGTCGTGTACGTAGCTCGACCCGCCCCGGCTTTCCGGTTCACGCAGCACCGCTACCTGAAGCCGGGAGCGATCCCCCGGGTCCCCGCACAGTGAATACTGCCTGACCAATTCTGTGTTCAGCATCAGATCGATGTGTGCTCCCGGCTCCCATTCCGGCAGCGGCCGGCCTTCCGGGTCGCGCAACGTCAGCAGCACAACACTTTCGGCTACCGTTTCCTTGCGTTCCAGCACAAGGTCGCGCTCGACCTCGGTGCGGAGAGTACTCATGATCGATCTTCCCTTTCGTGATGATTTCGACGTTCCGTTGCTTCCCGGCCGATCAAGACGGGAAGAGTCGGCCGAAGGTGAGCAGCAGTCGCGGCGAGCCCTGCATCTTGATGCGGCCGCGCAGAAGCGCCCACGGCAACACTGACCGTTTGGTGAGGAACCGCATCCAGGTCTGCGCGTCGGCGGTGATCCTGAGATCCGGCTCACCGTGAAGTCCGTCGGCGATATCGAGTTCGCGGTCGCGGATGGTCACGGTGATCTGACGGGACTCGGCGCCGGTAAAGGTGAAATGGTAGGTCGCGGACATGTCTGCGGCCTGCTCGCGCTGAAAGACCAGTGGCATGCCTTCCACCAGGCCCTCGATGTTGATCGGTCGCAGGCTCTGCCCTACTCGCTTCGTGTGTTTGTTGGGGAATTTGCTGGCCACGTGCTTCTCGGCGTCGGAATCCGGGATGACATAGATGGTCTCTTCCTTGTTCACCAGCGGGCGGACGACCGTGTCCACGTGTGCCTTGCGATTGTTCAACCAGGGGCCGAGGACGTCCTCGCCAGCGGGGCAAACCGACATGCAGTAGGCGGCCTTGTAGTTGGCGCCGAAGGAGAGGCTTTGCCACCAGGACGCGCTCTCCTGGTCGGTCACCCGTGAGCGGTAGTCGGCGGCGTTGCGGCTTTCAGCGACCTGTTCGGCCCAGTCGCCGAAGCCGCCCATGAACTCGCGGTAGTTGTGCGTGTAGCAGGCGGAGAAGTTGAAGTGACCGTCGGAGGCGATCGCCCCGGTCGGGCAGGCGGTCACGCACAGCTTGCATTCCACACAAGGGTTGTAATCGAGAGGCTGGGAGAGGTCGCTCACCTCGGCGTCGATCAGAATGGTGGTCAGCAGGATGAAGTTGCCGAATTTTGGGTGGATGACGTTGCGATGGAGGCCCATCTTGCCCATTCCTGCCGCCACGGCGACCGGCTTGTGCGAGACGACCCACGTTTTCCCGGGGAACTTGTCCATCTCCATCGGAAAACCCATCGCGGGGTTGAGGGCGCGCACTCCCATCGCCTCCAGCTTGCCCACCACTTGGCGGGCCGCCTCGTTATTGTGGTCGCCGGAGTGATGGAATTCCAGGTTGGCCACCGAGCGCGATGGAGTGCGGATGTTCTCCCGGTTCATTCGGGTCACGATGCTGATCAACGCTCGGACACCCGGCAGTGCGGCTTCCAGGTCCGCTCGCTGGTCGGCGATTTCCGGTCGGTCGATCTCGACGAAACCAACGTCGTCCGCGCCCGCGTCGAGACATAGCTCACGCAGCCAGGGCGCATCCAGCGGCTCGGCGGGCCGGGGGGCGCCGCGGTCCGGCCGTTGGCGGACCTGGATGACGGTGGGGTGGTCGTCGAGCTTATTCTTGCTGGCCATCGGGCATCCTTTCGGTTTTCTAACCTGGTGTCAGGTGTGCAGTGACTGCTCGTGCGACCGTGTCGCGCACCTCGGTATGGGTGGGGGTGGGCAGCCCGCGTTCGGCGGTGAGTTCGGCCAGGGAGGTCATCCGGACGCCGGGCAGGGCACAGGCGGTGAAGGTGGTGTAGACGCTCAGGTCGGGGTCGATGTTGAGGGCGAAGCCGTGACTGGAGACACTCCCGCTGATGCGCATGCCGATCGAGGCGAGTTTGCGGTGATCGGGGGTCCACACGCCCACCAGGCTCTCCTCCCCCGGCGGCGTCTCCCGGCGGACCGCTGGGAAACCGAGGGCGTCCAGTGCGTCGACCAGCGCCAGCTCGACCCGGCGGATCAGGCCACGGGGACCGAGTTCGCGCACGTTGAGCACGAGGTAGCCGATGAGCTGGCCGGGACCGTGGTAGGTGGCATGTCCGCCACGGTCTGTCTGCACCAGGTCGATGGGCGAGGCGGCGTCGGGCAGTTGGTCGTTCGGCGTCCGGGCGGTGTAAGTGATCACCGCAGGGTGCGTAAGCAGGAAGAGTCGGTTGGCGGCCAGGCCCTGTTTGCGCTCCTCAACCCAGCGGGCCATGTCCGTCTGCGCCGCCGCGTAGGGCACTTCTCCCAGGTCGACGCGCTCCAACCGCCAGTGTGAAGGTTGTTCCTCCGCAGATCCCGGCAACGTCACCGCTCGGCTCCTCGCTCATGACCGCAGTTCGACCGCTCGGCGGCTCAGGCTGCCACCAGCTTCTGGATGCGCGGATGGTTCTCCAGCGCCCACCGCACGGTCTTCGGCGCGCGCCCGAGCAGGGTTTCCAGCTGGTCGGTGACGCCGCGGTACCCGCCGCCGCCGATCAGCCGGGTGAGGGTCTTCATGTGCTCCGCGGTGTGCGGAAACGCGGCCAGGGCAGGGTCCACGTAGGTCTCGTTCCAGGTTTCGATCTCTTCGGGCACGTAGGTGACCTGGCGTCCCAGCACGGCCGCGAAGTCCTCCGCGAACCCGTGCATGTCCTTCAGTTCCGGACCGTTGAGCTCGTAGGACTTCAAGATGTGCGGCGCCGGGTCGGCCAGGATCTTCGCGCACGTCTCTGCCACGTCGTAACCCGCGATGGGCGCGAGGCGGTGGTGGCCGAAGGGCAGGCGCAGTTCACCGTTGCTCAGCGGGCCCAGTGCCAGCCAGGTCATCAAGGGGTTCTCGACGAACATGGCCGCCCGGATATTGACGGTCGGGAGGCCGGACCACTCCAGCACCCGCTCGGCGATCCAGTGGGCGCGCTGCTGCGGCGACCAGTCGGCGACGAGTCCGCCGAGCCACGCACGCCGTTCCTTCTCCGGCGCGGACATCTTCTCGAACGTCATGAACGACTGCTCGAACTCGGACATGTTGACGAAGACCTCGATGTCGCCCTGGGCCCGCGCCGCCGCCGTCATCAGGCTGACGGCGTCGGTGTAATACGGCGACAGGCTCATGCTGAAGTAGATGCGCCGGACGCCCTTCAGCGCGGCTGTCACGTCGGCGATGGTGAGCAGGTCTCCGACGAAGACCTCGGCCCCGGCCTGGCGCAGCGACTGCGCGCGTTCGTCGTCCTGCCGTACGAACGCCCGCACCGGGTGCCCTTGTTCAAGCAGCATGTCGACGATCGTTCGGCTCACACCGCCGATATGGCCGGCGGCTCCGGTGATCAGGATGGGATGGCGCTCTGACATCGATGATTCCTCTGTCTGGTTGGGGGGTCGGCTGCATGGAATGGCCACGGGACATGGCCGGCGATCGTTTTGGGTCGCTTCGGTCGCCTGGGGCGTCTATGCCGTCGCTCGGCGAGGTGTCGGGCCAGGGTCTCGGTTGGACTCGTGGAGGTGACCGGGCCCGTCGGAAGCGGTCGATGACGGTGAAGCCGCCTGGCTCGACGGCCGCCTCCACCCGGGCCCTGGGCCCTCATCCCGCCGTACCGTGCCGGGCAGGCGGATCCTTCGCAGTGTCATCGGGGCGCGGGGCCGTCGATGTGGGCGAGGAAGTCCAGGAGCGCGGCGTTGGTCTCCGCGGGACGCTCCTGCTGCGTCCAGTGCCCACAGCCCTCAAGCACCACCACGTCGTGCAGTTGAGGCGCGACGGCGCTCAGCGGGTTACCCGAGCCGCCTTCGCCCCGCAGCATCTCCCGCAGCGAGCTGCCCCCGTCCGGGGCGCGCAACGAGGTGACCATGTCGCGGTCTCCCACCACGTACAGCGCGGGGACGTCGATCCCGCGCCCCTTGAAGGCGGCGAGCAGTTCGTTGTTGCGCTCGATGTTCCGGTACCAGTTGAAGGCTCCGGTGAACGCCTGCTCGCCATGCAGGGCGAAGTCCTCGGCGTACGCCTGGATGTCCTCTTCGGTCAGCCAGGCCGGCAGGTCGGGCGAGGCCGGCATGGTGTCCAGGAGGCCCAGGCCGTCGGGTATGACCAGCGGGCGGGGCTCTTTGCCGAGCGGGTTGTCGCCGGAGGCGCCGACCAGGAGGCGGCGGAAGGATTCCGGGATGTTTTTGGCGAACTCGGCGTCGGCGACTCCCGGCTGCTGGAAGTAGACCTGGTAGAAGCCCTCGCCGTACTGGGTGCGGGTGATGGAAGGCGGGACCATCCCGCCGGGCAGGATCGGCGGAATGCTGAGCCCGGCCACCGCACGGACCTTGTCGGGGCGCAGCATCGCCGCGGTCCAGGCTACGGGTGCGCCCCAGTCGTGACCCACGACGACCGCCCGCTCCTCGCCGAGTTCCTCGATCAGGGCGATCACGTCGCCGACGAGGTGGAGCAGGGTGTACGAGGTGACGTCCGGCGGCTGCTCGCTGCGGGCGTAGCCGCGCTGGTCCGGGGCGACGACCCGGTACCCAGCCGCCGCCAGCGCCCCGAACTGGTGACGCCAGGAGTACCAGCTCTCCGGCCAGCCGTGCAGCAGCAGGACCAGCGGCCCCTGCCCCTGCTCGGCGATGTGCAGCCTGACCCCGTTCACGTCGACGAAGCGGTGGGTGAGCGAACTTTCCATGAGAATGACCTCGAAATCGGCGAGTTCCTGCTACTTGTTCAACTGCGGGTACAGGGCTTCCAGATCGGCGGACAGCTGCGACTTGACCCAGCGGGTGGTGTCGTCGGCCAGCACCTCATGCGCCCCCGCTTCGATGCCGTCGAGGGCAGCCACGGCGACGTCGCGGGGGGCGGCCTTGGGTGCGTCGAGGCCCGACGTCATGTCGGTGTCCACGTAGGCCACGTGGAGCCCGGTCACCGCGATCCCGCGCGGCTGCAACTCCAGACGCAGGGAGTTGGTCTGCGACCACAGGGCGGCCTTGGAGGCGCCGTAGGGCGTGCCGTCGGCCAGCCAGGACAGGGCGGAGTGGACGTTGAGGATGTGACCCCCGCCGTTGCGCTCGATGATCGGCACGAAGGCCCGGGTGACCAGCAGCGGCCCGTAGAAGTTGGTCTCCAGGTCCCGGCGCACGTCCTCCATCGGGGAGTCGAGGTACGAGGCGCGGACCGAGGCGCCGGCGTTGTTGATCAGGATGGTGACGTCCTGGGCCTGCTCGGCGGCGGCCGCCACGGATGCGGGGTCGGTGACCTCAAGAGCCAGCGGAACGGCATCGGGGTGCGTCACCGTGCGCGGGTCACGGGCCGTGGCGTAGACCTTGCCGGCTCCGCGCGCGTAGAGCTCCTCGACCAGCATCTTGCCGATGCCCCGGCCGCCTCCGGTGACGAGGACGGTGGCGCCTTCGATTGCTGTCACGACTACCTCCACAAACTAGGAAACCGATCGGTTTCAGCTACTGTAAACCGATCGGTTTCCCGGCGCAAGTCAGGTCATAGTTGTTTGAAACGCATCAGCAGTCGTACGGCGGGATCGGCGTCGCCGGGATGCCCGGCCGGCGGCCTTACGGGCCCAGCCGGGATCGGCGTTCAGGGCGGACCGCCTTCGGGCGGCGCAGGGGGACAGTCGTGTGTCCCAGGCTGTCGTCAGGTCCGCAGGGGCCAACGGGCAGGACACGCGCGGACAGGCCGCACCCTCCGTCCAATCGAAGGAGGCCGCGGCCTGGGGAAGGCCCGTCCGGGCGACATGGCGTCGGCTATGTCGCCATGGGGCCTTCGGCGCTTGCTACTGGGCCGCAACCACCGGCAGGACGATGCGGGACGACCGGGCGGGGTCGTGGAAGATCTGCTGCCGGGCGTCTCGGGCCGTGGTCGCGCTCCGCTCGGACTCGCCCGTGTTGAGGTTGCGGTCCCAGCGGGGGAAGTTGCTGGAGGTGACCTGGACCCGTATGCGGTGCCCTGCCCGGAAGACGATGCTGGTCGACCACAGGTCCACGATGTGCTCGGCCGGCTCGTCCGGTGTCACGCGGACCCGCACGATGCCGTCGGCCACATTGCAGGAAACGCCGTGTTCGTCCACGTCGCACAGGCGCGCCACCCAGTCGGTCGAGGGGCCGTCCGTGGTGGCGAAGAGCACCGCCCGGATGCGGCCGGTCACCTCGACGTCGTCAGCCGGCCAACCGGTTGAGCTTGCGGATCTGCTTGTCGAAGACCCCGGCAGGGGCGATGCGGCGCAGTGCGCTGGCGCGTCCGGCCAGGGAACCGGCGGTGTAGCGCAGCTTCGGCTTCGGGTCGGTCGCCGCCGCGACGATCACCTTGGCGACGAGGGCGGGGTCGTCGCCGTCCTTGATCGCCGTTTCCATCATGCGGCCGAAGGCGCGTCGCTGGTCCGCGTAGACCTGCAGGGGTGTGTCGGGCCGCGGGCTGTTGGCCTCGAATCCCGTGTTGGTGTAGGCGGGTTCGACCAGAAGCGCCCGGACGCCGTGCCCGCGGATCTCATGGTCCAGGGACTCGGTGTACCCCTCGATCGCATGCTTGGACGCGGCGTAGACGGCCATGTAGGGCGAGGGGAGGAAGCCGACCACGGAGGACAGGTTGATGATGCGTCCGCGTCCCCGGGCGCGCATGTGCGGCAGGACCGCCTTCACCATACGCATCACGCCGAAGACGTTGACGTCGAAGACGACCTGGGCCTGCGCGACGGAGTTCTCCTCGGCCGCCCCGATCAAGCCCATGCCGGCGTTGTTGACCAGGACATCGATTCGCCCGAACCGGTCGACCGTCTGCTGGACCACGGCGGTGGCCGACGCGTCGTCGGACACGTCGAGGTCGAGGAAGGTCACGCCGTCGAGCGGGGTGACGCGGGAGGTGTCGCGGCTTGTGCCGACCACCTCGAATCCCGCTGCGGCCAGCGCGAGCGCGGCTGCCTTTCCGATGCCGGATGACGCACCCGTTACGAGTGCTACTGGCCGATGGGTGCTCATCATGGACTCCCGGACTCGCTAGAAACCGATCGGTTTCACCTATCGTAAACCGATCGGTTTACAGCGCGCAAGCCCAGCAGGTACCGTCGGCCGGCATCGGGCAGGAGGGGAAAGTCAGCCGGGTGTCCTCCATGCTCCGCGTCAAGGCGGCGGCGAAGATCGCCTGCTTGCCCGGAGAGAGCCGGAAGAGGTACGGCTGCGTGAAGCCGACGCAGTGGGCGATCACCTCGGTCGAGGTGCCGTAGTAGCCCCTGAGTGCGAATTCGGTGATGGCCGCCGCGGATGACGCTCTGACGTCCCTCCTGTCCGCTTGCCCTGCCCATGCCGCAGACTCTCCACGCCACGGCAAGCGCTCATGCCCGACCGATCTCGGCGCGCCCGGAAACGCTGCTGATGCAGGGTTACGCGCTCGTGGCAGCCGCCGAGGCGCAGGGCGACGGCCGGATCGGCGAGGTCGTCCGGGCCGACCGGATGAGGCTCCGGGAAACCGTGCGCCTTCCGCTGGGCGCGGATGCCGGCAAGGCCACGGCCTTTCTCGTGCACGGCATGCTGGTCAACGCCCTTACGGCCTGGCTTCCCGCCGACGGCCGGGAAGCCAGGCCGTAAGGCCGTCGGACCTGCCCCGGGTGCCGGAGGCGGGCGTCAGCCCCGAGGGCGCAACAGTCGCCGAGCCTGCTCGAAAAGGTGATGCGTCAGCGCACGCCTGCCGTGTCGAGCAGGGTGGCCACCGTAGGGGCGATGAGCCCGGTGAGGTTGTCGGCTCCGATCCCCGCGCGGGCGCTGGCGCCGTCGAAGACCAGGCTGAGCTGTCGGGCCAGCAGCTCCGGATCGCTCGCACCGCCGTGTTCGGCCTCGGCCCGGAAGAAGGCCGTCAGGTTTCCCTTGACCCGGTGGGCCACCCGGCTCGCGGGGTGACTCTGGTCCTTGAGCTCGATCTGCACCGCCAGATACCGGCAACCCCGGAACTCGGGGGCACCCGCCTGCAGTTCCACCTGCTCAAAGACGTGCAGGATCCGCTCGCGGGGTGAACGGCCGTCATCCGCGGCGGGCAGGAGTGTCGCTACGAAGGCGGAAGCCCGTTCCTCCAAGCTCGCCGCCAGTAGTTCGTCCTTGCTCTCGAACAGCTGGTACATGGAGCGCTTCGACACCCCCGCCGCCTTGCACAGCGCCTCGATGCCGATGCCGACGCCGTCGCGGTAGGTGAGCGTGGCCGCCGCCTCCAGGAGCCGCTCTCGGGGACTTGCCTTCACTTCGGTGCTCATACCGTGAGGTTAACTCGATTCGGGAGAAAAATAAACCGATCGGTTTCCCGGTCGGCCGGGACGGCTGGCCAGAGGCTCGGCGACGGCACCCGGGGGAAAGGTACCGTCGCCGAGCCCTGAGGTGCGCGCCTGCCGCACCCGCACGGCGGCGCACACGGGGGCCACTCCGCACCATGGCCCCCTCCGAGGTGGATCACGGGTCCGCTACGCCAGAGCGGCGGTCTTCTCGGGCTTCGTCTCGGCGGGGATACGGTGCAGCCCTCTGCGGTCGTACCAGCCCGTCACGCCGAAGCCGAACAGCGCGGCCGCTGCGAGGCCGGCGGCCATCATCACCCAGCCCCGGGTCAGACCGGCGTCGGCCTGGGCGTCGTAGTAGAGGATCGAGCGGAGGCCGCCGGTGATCTGCCGCAGCGGCTCGAACTCCGCGAGGAAGCGGTAGAAGCCGGGCAGCGCCTCGATAGGGGTGGTGGCGCCGGCCGTCGGCACCGCCGCACGACCCGTGTCCGGGTGCGCAGGCTCTCCTGACTCGTACAGTGAGAAGTGGGGGTCCCAGGGGCCGGGATGGCGGGCAGTAGCCATGCAGATACCGAGAATCGCATCGCGGATCGACTACGCGGCACTGTTCGCCGCCACACCGACTCCCTATTGCGTCCTCGGCCCCGATCTGGTGATCGCCGATGCCAATGACGCGTATCTGCAGGCGACCCGGCGCACCCGGGAGGACCTGGTCGGGACGTACTACTTCGACGCGTTCCCTGAAAACCCGGCTGACCCCGACGCGGACGGGGTGAGCACCCTCAACGCCTCCCTCCACCGGGTCCTGGCCACCCGGGAACGCGATTCGATGGTGCTGCAGAAGTACGACATCCCCATCATGGACCGGCCGGGTGGTTTCCATCAGCGCTGGTGGTCTCCGATCAACACCCCGGTCATCGCTCGCGACGGGACCGTCGCCTGGATCATCCACCGGGTCGAGGACGTGACGGAGTTCGTCCGCTCCCACCGCTCCCGCCGGGAAGAGGCGCACGACGACGTGCCGGCCCCCGAGAGCAAGGTCGAACTGGAGGCCCTTGAGATGGAGCTGTACTCCCGCGCCCAGGAGTTGCAGCGCCTCCATGAGGAACTGCGCCAAGCCCACGCCCGTGAGCGCCAGGTCGCCGTCACCCTGCAGGAAGCGATGCTCACCTCCCCGGATCTGGTCCGTCACCCCGACATCGCGGTGCGTTATCCGCCCGCCGTGGGTTCGCTCAACGTGTGCGGCGACTGGTACGACGTGATCGACCTGCCCGGCGGCTCCTTCGCGGTGTCGGTCGGCGACGTCGTCGGCCACGGCCTGGAGGCCGCTGCCGTCATGGGCATGCTCCGCAGCGCGCTGAGCGCCGCCATCCGTACCGTCGAGGAACCCGCCCTGGCCCTGGAGGTGTTGAGCCGGTACGCCCTCAGTGTGGACGGGGCGCTCGCCACCACCGCAGTCAACGCGGTGATCCGCACAGGCCAGCACCTGATCGCCTACAGCAGCGCCGGCCACCCGCCCCGGTCCTGCTGCACGCCGACGGCACCTGTGACCTCCTCGACCAGGCCACCGACCCACCGCTCGGCGCGCAGGTCGAACAGGGTCCCCGGGTCAAGGCGCAGCTGCCCTACACCGCCCGCGACACCCTGATCCTCTACAGCGACGGGCTCATCGAGCGCCGGGGCGAGGACATCGACGCGGGCCTGCACCGCCTGCTCGAAGCCGTCTCCCACTCCGCCCACCTCAGCCCCGAGCACCTCACGGACGCGCTACTGGCCCGTTTCGGAGTCAGTGGCGGCGCTCGCGACGACATCGCGCTGATCGCTGTCCGCCTCTGAGCAGGTCTGGCGAAGTCGGCTGCGGTTCGGCAACGCTCAAGGGGGCGCGGGGCCGACACAACCCGCGGAGCGTTCAGTTTTGAATCGCGTAGTCCACCAAAGGGTGCTGCACTACGCGATCAGTCGGCCGTCGGGCCTGACCACGCGCCGTATCTCGGCCGGCGTCGGCCCCCAGTCCTCCAGGTAGTGCAGGACCAGCGACGCGATCACGTCATAGAACGCACTGCGAACGGCAGGCGTTCACTCAGGTCGACCACGTGCAGGGCCATGTCGTCACCCAGCCGCCGCCTGACCAGCGCCGGCATCCCGGCGCTGGCATCGATGCCGTGACGACGGCACCGCGGTCGCGCAGGGCGGCGGACAGGGGTCCCGAGCCGCAGCCTGTCGGCGCTTGGTTGTCGGCGTTGCGGAAGCCGAGGGCGGCCCCGTGCGACGAGTTTGACCGAGATCCGGTTCGTATTGCCGCTCACCCGTTTACAACTTGCCCTTCCGCATATCCGCACTGCTCTTGAGCACCGCAGACTCGATGCTCCAGTTCTCCGGCTGGACCCTCTCCCAGAGACTTCCCTTCCCGAGGTCTCGTCCCACCTGGTCTTCTCGGCGGAACCACTCCTCAGCACTTCGGATCCTGCTGGGGTGAATTTCGTCGAGCAGAGCGTAATCCCTGGTAACAATTCCGTGCTTCCACACGTTCCAAAAGCCCGTGAAATTTTCCCTGAAGCTCATGGTGGCCTTGTCGTTGGGATCGGCGTTGTATCCGGCAGGGAGATCGGCAACCGCCTTCAGCGGACCGCTCCAATATGTGTCCAGATCAGTGTCGATGTACTGTGCCGGATGCCCGGTGACCTTCTCGAATGCCGCAGCCATATCGGCATAGGCCACGTGCTCGATAGCGACTTCGAGGTCCATGCCATTCGCCCGCTCTGGATGGTCGAAGAGCCAGCGAACGTAGAATCCGCAATCTTCGAGATCCACATGGGGAACGGCTCCCTGGCCGAGAGGGACTCGCCACGTGACGACACCGTCCTCGACGGAGGGTGTCATGGGCGTGAGCGGTGAGATCACCATGTCCATGTAGGGACCTGAAGTGAAGACCGCAGCTCCCATCCGGTCCCTGTTCTTTTCGTTCTGGAACAGCACCCATTCGGCCATGCGACCTTTGCCGTCATAGTGGCCGGTGCGGAACCTGGAGTCATAGCCGGACTTCTTGAGGACGTAGTCGAGATTCCCATAGACGAAGAACTTGATTCCTTCTTCAATCGCTATCTCGTAACTGCGGATGGCCCAGTAGGTCTCGGTCTTCTCGCCGGTGTTGAACCCGTCGATGTTGATGAATACCCCGTCACAGCTGCGAAATCCTTCCCGCAGCACGTCCTCGTCGGCGAACGACCCTTCGAGGATGGAGACGTTGCCAAGCGCGAGGAGAGCCTGGGCCCGGGGGGAGCTGGAATCGCGAGTGAGGACTCGGACGGAGTACTTCTTGTCGGCGACAAGAGCGCGGACGATGGGCATCCCTTGAGCCCCTGTGCCGCCGATGACAAAGATGGTGGAGGTGGTGTGAGAGGACATGGCTTTTGACTCCAGAGGTTGAGCACGCAGCCATCGGTATCAGTATGCGATGCGCGCGGTGTATTCGAAATTGATCTCTACATCAGCTTGGCGGTCAACGGCACCGGCTGACGCTGCGCCGACGCCCATGGGCGATCACGTAGACCTTGGCGGCTCCACGCTCACAGAGAGCCCCGCCAGCGCCTTCCCCATGCCGCGACTGCCTCCTGTCACGACGGCGACTGCGTCTTTGGTGCTGGTCATCATGGAGACTCCCGAGGAAACCGATCGGTTTCCACTAACGTACACCGATCGGTTTCCAGCAGCAAGCGCCCGGAGGGGGAGGTCTACGGAGAGAGGGACTGGTCCCGACGCCCGGGCTGGGAAGCCGACAAGAAACTGCTGCCGGCCGTCGATTTCACACAGGTGCCGGGAGCGGGCCACTGCATTGCTCTGGAAAAGCCCGACGTCCTGGCAGACCTGCTGCGCGTGATGGCGTGACCGCCCTGACACTGGTGCAGGCGTGTTCAACTCCGGCCGTGAGGTGCGTACAGCCGGATGATCTGGTGTGCGGGCGCTGGCGAAGCAGCCCAGCGGTACCGCCGGGGACATCACGTGCGCATTCGCGCGGATCTTCCAGGCCCGCGTCCCGGGTGCGCGGGGACGCGATCGTGTGACGGTTCCTGACGCTCGTCACTTCCTGCAGGAGCAACAGCAGGATCCGCTGGTCGATGCCATCCTCAGCCTCGGCTGACAGCCGTTCCCCGCACGCCCGGAGCAGCCGTCATCTGTCCGGTGGTGCGATTTCCTGGTTGATCGCGCGGGTCAGGCAGTAAGCGGTGTGCAGGTGCCGAAGCGCCACGGAGGCCGACAGGCGTGGCAGTTCCTCACTGGCGACCAGGCGATCCCTGGAACTTGTCCGGGCCCGAGTGGGCGAAGGCCGCGGCAAGTTCGGCCTGGTGCGTGCCCAGCACGTTGAGACCGAAGCGGCCAGTGCGGCGGATGATCGCCAGCAGGTGTGAGCGTGTGTCCAGCGACACCATGACCATGGGTGGCGTCAGGGACAAGGATGCGAAGGCGCTGACCGTGGTGCCGTGCGGACGTCGGCCGTTCATGGCGGTGACCACGGCGACCGGGGACGCGACGGTGGCCATGGCGTCGCGGAACGCCTGCTGTGCTGCGGTGTCGGGCGGCGGTGAAGCTGTGGCGGGCATTATCGGACCGGTTCCGTGACGCACGGGTCGAGCCCGTACTGGTGGCGGGCTCCGAGGTGGTCGCGCAGGGTGGAGCCTTCGTAGTCGAGGTGGAACAGTTCACGTTCCTGCAGGAGGGGGACGACCTGGTCGACGAAGGCGTCGACGCCGTCGTGGTAACTGTCGATGGCCAGCGAGAAGCCGTCGCAGGCCCCGGCCTCGAACCACTCCTGCATGTGGTCGGCCACGTCGGCGGCGGTGCCGGCCACAACCGGGTGGTAGTCGATGACCCCGTGGGCGATGACGTCACGCAAGGTCCAGCCCTCCCGGACCACTTCGAGGGCGCGGGCCGAGCGCGGATCGTGCGGACTGGGTACGGCGTCGGCCAACTGGTGTGCGGAGAGGGGTTCGTCGATCTGGTCGTATCCGAGCGGCACGCCTATCATCGCGCCGAGGTAGCGCACCCGCTGGCGCAGGTCGACGGACTCGTCCAGAAAGCGGCGCCGGTCGAGTGCGGCCCGGCGGGAGGAAGCGATGGTCGGCATGAAGCCGGCGAACATCTTCACCTCGTCCGGGTCGCGTCCGGCGCGCTTGGCGGCGTCGCGCAGCGCCTGGCGCTGGGCCTGGCCGTCCTCGACGGTGTAAGGGTTGGCATAGACTCCGTCCGCGTAACGGCCCGCCAACTCCAGGCCGTAACTGCCGCCGCCCGCCTGGAAGATGACCGGCTGGCCCTGCTCGGACGGCGGGATGGGAAGCGGACCGCGGGAAGCGACGTGGCGGCCCTGGAGGTTGACCGGCTGGATCCTGTCCATGTCGGCGAACCGCTTCCCGGCCACGTCGAGGACCCACGCGTCCTTCTCCCAACTGCCCCACAACGCCTGCACTATCTGGACAACCTCGTGGGCGCGCTCGTACTTCTCGGTGCGCGACAGAATCGGGCGGCCGAAGTTCGCCGCGGCGGCGGGATCCGAGGTGGTCACCGCGTTCCAGCCGGCCCGACCGTGGCTGATCACGTCCAGGGCCTTGAACTGGCGGGCGAGGCTGTAGGGCTCGTTGAAGGTGGTGGAGGCGGTGGCGACCAGGCCGATCCGCTCGGTCTCGCGCGCGATGGAGGTCATGACCAGCAGCGGGTCGATCGGGTGGTGCGGGGCCTGGTGTTCGAGGTCCACGTCCAGAACCGGGGTGTCCGCGAAGAACAGCAGTTGGACCTTGCCGCGCTCGGCGGCCTGCGCGTACCGCACGAACTGGTCCATGTCCGTGTAGCTGGACAGGTTCGCCCCGGGCAGGCGCCATGCTCCGGGTTCGGCTCCGTAGCCGCTGGTGAACTGCATGCACAGGAGCATCTGTCGGCTTGTCATGGTCGCTCCTCCGAACGAGGCAGGATGAATCGGTGAGTGCATCCGCTTCCGGACCATGCGGAGGCAGCCTCCGGGTCGTCGGCAGGGGGATGCGGTGAACGAGAGGGGCTGACAGGCGCCGGGGCACAGGCGTGTTCGGCCGGGAGGACGCCCGCAGCACCGCGCCGGCAGGAACGCCGGGTGCTCGCCCCGCCGTCGGCACACCCCAACTGCGGTAGCCGCGGCACGACTTGGGCGGAATACTCTTCACGTTCCCGCCGTGTCGCGACCACGGCCCCGCGAACTGCCGCCCCTCCACCAGCACGATGTCAGCGGTGGGCGGCGCGGTTCATCTCGACGACATCCTCCAGCGTGGGGTTGGCCGGGAGGGCGACGAAGCGCTCCGGCATGCTGTCGCGGACGAGGGTGTCCTTGACACGATCGGCCGCGGCCAGGGCCGCCGGCAGCTCGTCGAGGGTCAGTTCGGTGCAGTAGGCGGGGCCCATCGGCTGCTGGCGCCAGGAGTCGGCCAGCACGCCTGCGTCGTAGGGGTCGAAGCCGGTGTCGTCCACAAGACGCATGGCCACACGCCGTGCCTCATCCGAGTCGGCGGCGACCGGGAGGGCGATGCGGCCGGGGGTACCTGCCGGCACGCTCTTGGTCCGCTGGGTTTCGGCCAGGGCCGCGTTCCACGCCTTGACCACGGGCCTCCCCAACTGCTCAGCAACCCATAGGCTTTCCACCTGGCCCTTGTCCACCGACTCGATGCGGCCGTTGAGGTGCGGGTAGTAGTTGGAGGTGTCGATGACCACCGTCTCGGCGGGCACGGAGGCGAACAGGCCGGCCAGCTCCGGGACCCGATCGAACGGGATGGACAGGATGACCACCTCCTTGCCCTGAACAGCATCCTCAAGGGCCGCCGCGCGGGCTCCGAACTCCAGCACGTCGGCCCGGACGGCCTCGGGACCCCGGGCGTCCGCCACCTGGACGTCGTGACCGGCCGCGCTGAGCTTACGGGCCAGATTCCCCCCGATCGCTCCTGCGCCAATAACAGCAATTTTCATGATTTGTCCTTCCAAAGGTTGCGCCACCCTTGAGGGCGCAAGAGGTGATGAATGTGCAGGTGGCATCGCGGGCCGCTGGTCGTCGCCGGGAACTGGACCTCGGAACCGGAACTCCTCCAGGTCCCCGGCCGCCCGGCGCTCAGCCACGAGGGGGCGTGCCGATGGACTACGCCTCGTCGTCCCGCTCGCGGTATCCGCTTTCGATGAGCGCACGGAGACGGTCCAGTGACTCCTCGTCGGTGGCACCGGTGCCCTTGATCCAGGCAACGGAACAGGCCGCGAGGAACAGGTCGTACCCCTTCACCCCCGGGCGCACGTGTCCCGCGAGCTGAGCGGCCCGCACGTACTCGTCGGTGGTGGCGATGAGGGTGCCACAGGGAACCGTGAGCGGGTTGTCCGGCTCCTCCGCCCTGGCTGCGGCCATAAGCGGTTCCGGAAGCCCGCTGAAGGCGCTGAAGTACTCCTCCATCGCCCGCAGCCACTGCACCAGCGCCTCGGCGGCGTCACCGAGCTGGGCGACCTCCGTCCGGCGGGCCACCAGTTCCTCGGAGCGCGTCTGCAGCACGCCCGCCAGCAGCGCCTCCCGGGTGGGAAAGTGCCGGTACAACGTGCCGGGTCCGACGCCCGCCTCCTTGGCCACCGCCTCCAGCGACGTGCCGACGCCGTAACGCAGGAAGTGACGCTGGGCCGCGTCCAGGAGAGCCGCACGGTTGCGCTGGACGTCCGCACGGGGCCGACGCCCCTGCTGCTCCTTCGCTCCCATACGCCCTCCTGACTCGTACGACCCTCGACCAGCAAAACGGAGGATGCCTCCGCACTGGGTCGAGCATAAAGCGGAGGTAGCCTCCGGTCAAACCGCACCTGCCGTCCCGCCGACACCCGGGCCGCACGCACGCCGGTCCACCCGCTCACGGCTACGCCACCACGCCCTCCCGCGTGATACCGAGCGCCTGCGCCAGCAGGGCGCGAGAGTGCGCACGGGCGTCTGGGTCGCCCATGACGTCCTGGACCATGACTTTTTGGACGCCCGCCACCTTGGCCATCCGTCCGATCTGCCCCCGCACGGTCGTCGGACTCCCGGCGACGGGGCCCTCCCTGGAGGACGCAGAGGCCGGCTCCGCCTCGCCATGGAAGCCCTGTCGCCCAGCGCGAAGGTGGCAGAGTCGCGACCGCTGTCGGCTGTGGCGACGGCTACGTCGCGAGGCTCCGGGCAGCACAAAAGGCAGTTGTCCGGGATCTCGGCCCATCACCGTCAGGTCGGTGGCACAGTCCGGCCGTCGCCACTTCAAGGATCAGCCGACCAGGGCCCGGCTCCGGGCGGGATCGGTGAGCAATTCGGGGCGCGCCTCCGGCCCCGCCGGGTCGAGGGCGGCGCGGTCGCCCTCGCAGGCGAGGAGGCCGAGCGGGTACATGCCATGGTCGTCGAAGCGCCCTTGCGGCCCACGGGCACGGCGACGTCGGTACGGGTGCGCCATGCGCCAATGAACCAAGGCGGCAGAAGATCACTCAATAGGTCCGGCCGCAAGGTGACAACCCGTCAGAAGAAGCGTCATCTCAGCGTCGAGACGACCTGCCGCCCTCCGGGCCGAAACGGAGGAGATTCACCCGTCATCCCGGCACGACGCCATGGAACAGCAGGTCAGCGGCGTTCGTGAGCATACGACGCGCTTCACGTCATGTACTTCGGGGAACAGGTCGAGCACCACCGGCCACATCTGGAAGACACAAGAAAGCCGCAGGTCAGAGCCCCTTTGCAGTAGGCTCCAAAATCGCCACGCACTCCACGTGCGACGTCATCGGAAACAGATCGAACGCCCGCAACGTCCGCACCCGGTACCCCCCGTCCCGGAAGTACCCCAGATCCCGCGCCAGTGCCGCCGGATCGCACGCGACGTACGCGATGCGACGCGCGCCCAGCGACGACAGGTGCTCGACGGTCTTCCGGCCGGCCCCGGTCCGGGGCGGGTCCAGGACGATGAGGTCGACCTCGGTGATCCCGGTGCGCGGCAGGACCGACTCGACCTTGCCCTGCTCGATACGGACCCGGTCGAAGCCGGCGAGGTTGTGCCGGGCGTCCTCGACAGCCCGCTTGCCGGACTCGATGCCGAGGACCGCGCCCTGGTCGCCGACCCGGTCGGCCAGCGCGCCCGCGAACAGGCCGACGCCGCAGTAGAGGTCGAGCGCCATGTCGCCCTTGCGCGGGAGAAGGCCCTGCATCACGGCCGTCACCAGCGTGTCCGCGGCCTTGGGATGGACCTGCCAGAAGCCGCCGCTGCCGACTCGGTAGGTACGCCCGTCCGCTCGCTCGCGGACGAAGGGCCGGCCGTGGACGCGGTGCACCCCGCCGTCCTTCTCCTCCACCCGCATGACGGACACGGGCTTGTCCAGTTCCACGAGGGGCAGGCGCGCGCCCGGCCGGGGCGTCAGAATCACCTGGCGGTCCTGCGAACCCGTCGCCGCGATCGCCTCGACCGAGGCCATGCCGGTCCAGTCGCGCTTCTCGATGCCGAGCTCGCTGACCCCCTCGGCGGCGATCATGCAGTGGTCGATGGGCTCCACCTCGTGCGACCGGTGCCGCCGCAGGCCCGCACGGCCGTCGGCGTCCACCGCGTACTGCACCCGCGTCCGCCACTGCGGCACCTGCCCGACGGGCAGCTTGTCGCCCTCGGCCGGCATCACCGTGCCGTCCCAGCCGGCCTCCTCGGGCGTCAGGCCCGCGAGTCGCTGCAGCTGCTCGGCGATCACCTCGCCCTTGAGGCGCCGCTGGGCACCCGGCTTCGCGTGCTGCCAGTCGCAGCCGCCGCAGCGGCCGGGACCGGCGTAGGGACAGGGCGCCTCGATGCGGTCCTTGGACGCCGAGAGCACCTCGACCGCGTCCGCGCGCAGGAACCGAGCGCCCTCCTCACCCTCGGTCACCCGGGCCACGACCCGCTCGCCGGGCAGCGCGTGCCGGACGAACAGGACCTGACCCGACTCGGTGCGGGCGATGCAGTGGCCGCCGTGGGCGACGGGGCCGATCTCGACCTCGTACTCCCGCCCGACCAGGGACCCCGCCTGCGACTTCTTCGGTTCTGCCTGCATGGCGGGGTGACTCCAGAGATGAGAGGGACTACGGCTGGACAAAGGACTACGGCTGGACAACAGCCCACCAGTCTACGTGCTCCTGCACACGTCAGTCCTTGGCGCTGGGCTCCTTCGGCCGCACCTGCGCCGGACCACGCCGCACCGAACCCGGCGCGCTCCACTCCTGCCGCTTGCCGGCCCGCTTCTTGGCCACCTCGGAGGAGGCCAGCTGGTAGGGCACCGAGGTCACCATGACCCCCGGTGTGAACAGCAGCCGGCCCTTCAGCCGGAGCGCGCTCTGGTTGTGCAGCAGGTGCTCGTACCAGTGGCCGACGACGTACTCCGGGATGATCACGGAGACCACGTCGCGCGGGGACTCCTTGCGCAGGCTCTTGACGTACTCGATGACCGGCCGGGTGACCTCCCGGTACGGCGAATCGAGCACCTTCAGCGGTACGTCGATGCCGCGCTGTTCCCATTCCTCGCGCAGACCCTTGGTCTCGGCCGGGTCCACGTTGACGCTGAGCGCCTCCAGCGTGTCCGAGCGCAGCAGCTTGGCGTAGGCGAGGGCGCGCAGGGCGGGGCGGTGGATCTTGGAGATCAGCACCACGGAGTGCACCCGCGAGGGCCGGAGGCTGTCGTCGCTCGGACCCTCGGGGGCGGCGAGTTCCTGGGAGACGTGGTCGTAGTGGCGGCGGATCGCCGTCATCGTCACGTAGAAGATCACCATGCCGAGCAGCGCGACCCAGGCGCCGTGGGAGAACTTGGTGACCAGGACGACGACCAGGACGAGACCGGTGAAGAAGGCACCGAACGCGTTGATCGCGCGGGAGCGGATCATGCGGCGGCGCTTGGCGGGGTCCTGCTCGGTGGCCAGGTGGCGGTTCCAGTGGCGGACCATGCCGGTCTGGCTGAGCGTGAAGGACACGAACACGCCGACGATGTACAGCTGGATCAGACGCGTGGAGTCGGCTCCGTAGACCCACACCAGGAGTGCGGCCGCGCCGGCCAGGAGCACGATGCCGTTCGAGAACGCCAGGCGGTCGCCGCGGGTGTGCAGCTGACGCGGGAGGTAGCGGTCCTGGGCGAGGATCGAGCCGAGCACCGGGAAGCCGTTGTATGCGGTGTTCGCGGCGAGGAAGAGCACCAGCGCGGTGGCTGCGGCGAGCACGAGGAACAGGATGCTGCCCTTGCCGAAGACGGCCTCGGCGACCTGCGAGATCACCGGGTTCTGGACGTAGTCCGAGCCCACCGGGACGCCCTTGTCGAGCAGGTCGTGGGCCGGGTTCTCGGCCATCCGGACGTTGGACGCCATCGCCAGGCCGATGATGCCGCAGAACATGGTGACGGCGAGCAGGCCCATCAGCGCGAGCGTGGTGGCCGCGTTCCTCGACTTGGGCTTGCGGAAGGCCGGCACGCCGTTGGAGATCGCCTCCACGCCGGTCAGTGCGGCACAGCCGGAGGAGAAGGCGCGCAGCAGCAGGAAGAGCAGGGCGAAGCCCGCGAGGCCCTCGTGTTCGGCCTTGATCTCGTACCCGGCGGTCGGCGCCCGCATGGTGTCGTCGAGCACCAGCCCGCGGAACGCGCCCCACATGATCATGATGAAGACGCCCGTGACGAAGACGTACGTCGGGATCGCGAAGAGCGTGCCGGACTCCTTGACCCCGCGCAGGTTCATCAGCGTCAGCAGCAGGATCACGGCCACCGCGCAGAACACCTTGTGCTCGACGACGAAGGGGATCGCGGAGCCCAGGTTCTCGATGCCGGAGGAGATGGAGACGGCAACCGTCAGGACGTAGTCGACGAGCAGGGCGCTGGCGACGGTGAGGCCGGCCTTGGGACCGAGATTGGTGTTCGCCACCTCGTAGTCGCCGCCGCCGCTCGGATAGGCGTGCACGTTCTGCCGGTAGGAGGCGACGACCGTGAACATCAGCACGACGACCGCGGCGGCGATCCAGGGGCTGAAGTGGTAGGCCGACACGCCCGCGATGGAGAGGACCAGCAGTACCTCTCCGGGCGCGTACGCCACGGAGGACAGCGGGTCGGAGGCGAAGACGGGGAGTGCGACGCGCTTCGGCAGGAGCGTTTCGCCCAGCCGGTCGCTGCGCAGTGCGCGCCCGATCAGGATCCGTTTGGGCACGTCGGTCAGTTTGGACACAACAGAGGATCGTAAGCCTTCGAACAGGGCTTCGCCCACCTGCCTTCCCGGCATCTGCCCCACGAGTGAAATACCGGGGCCGTCAGGCCACGGGTCCGGCCGGCACGACAGCCCCCATGCCTATATGACAAAACCCTTATGTCAGAAACCATCCCGTGAACCATCCCGTGCGCCATCCCGTCGCCTGCAATCGGAGGTCCCATGTCTGCAACCGCGGAGTTGATCGGCGCCACCGCCGCACTCGTCGGCCTCGGAATCCTGACTGTCTTCAGCGTCTGGAGCATCAGCCGCCGCTGATCTGGGCAAACCGTGCACGGGGGTGCCTTCCGCGGACCGTGCGTGTGTAGCTTGGTGGCCGGTCTGAGAACCTAATCAAGGCAAGTCAGCAACTTGATCTCGGAAGGACGGTCGTGCACATCGTCATCATGGGCTGCGGCAGAGTGGGTTCCGCTCTCGCCCAGACCCTGGAGCAACAGGGGCACACGGTCGCCGTGATCGACCAGGACCCCACCGCCTTCCGACGCCTGGGATCCTCGTTCGGCGGCCGCCGCGTGACCGGGGTCGGCTACGACCAGGACACCCTGCGCGAGGCCGGAATCGAGGAGGCCGGCGCCTTCGCCGCCGTCTCCAGCGGTGACAACTCGAACATCATCTCCGCCCGCGTGGCCCGCGAGATGTTCGGCGTCGAGAACGTCGCGGCCCGCATCTACGACCCCCGGCGCGCCGAGGTCTACCAGCGCCTCGGCATCCCGACGGTCGCCACGGTCCGCTGGACAGCGGACCAGATGCTGCGCCGGCTGCTGCCGTCCGGCGCCGAGCCGCTGTGGCGCGACCCCACCGGCGGCGTCCAGCTCGCCGAGGTGCACGCCTCCAACGCCTGGGTCGGCCACAAGATCAGCAGGCTGCAGGAGGAGACCGGCGTCCGCGTGGCGTTCCTCACCCGCCTGGGCGAGGCCATCCTGCCCACCTCGCAGACGGTGTTGCAGGAGGGGGACCTGGTGCACGTGATGATGCGCTCGGACGACGTCGAGAAGGTCGAGGCGGCGTTCGCCGAGGGCCCTGAGAAGGAGGGCGGTCACTGATGCGGGTCGCCATTGCCGGAGCCGGCGCGGTCGGCCGGTCGATCGCCGGTGAACTGCTGGAGAACGGCCACGAGGTCCTGCTCATCGACAAGGCGCCGACCGCCATCTCGGTCGAGCGCGTCCCGCAGGCCGAGTGGCTGCTCGCCGACGCCTGCGAGATCACGTCCCTGGACGAGGCGGCGCTCCAGCGCTGCAACGTCGTCATCGCCGCAACGGGCGACGACAAGGTGAACCTGGTCGTCTCGCTGCTGGCGAAGACGGAGTACGGCGTTCCGCGCGTCGTCGCCCGGGTCAACAACCCCAATAACGAGTGGCTGTTCAACGAGGCCTGGGGCGTGGACGTCGCCGTCTCCACCCCGCGCCTGATGTCGGCCCTGGTCGAGGAGGCGGTGAGCGTCGGCGACCTGGTCCGCCTGCTGCGCTTCAGCCACGGCGACGCCAACCTCGTCGAGCTGACCCTGCCGGACGAGTCGGCCCTGGCCGGCACCCAGGTCGGCGATGTGGAGTGGCCGGAGGACACCTCCCTGGTCACGATCATCCGCGGCACCCGGGTCCTCACCCCCACTCGGGACGACTCCCTGGAGGCGGGCGACGAGCTGCTGTTCGTGGCCGCGCCGGCCCGGGAGGAGCAGCTGGAGGATCTGCTGTCGGTACGGCGGGAAGACGCGACGAGCTGACTCCCCGCCGTCGATACGAGGATGGGGCGCCCTGAGATCTCAGGGCGCCCCATCCTCGTATCGACGGCTGTCAGTCCCGCCGGTGGCGAGCGCCGGTCGGCAGCTCCCCGTGCTCCCCCGCAAGGGCGGCCTTACGCTCCTGCTCGGCGCGCTCCTCGGCCTCCATCTCGGCGAAGACGTCGATGGGCGGCGGCGCCTTGGCCAGGAAGACCCAGGTCAGCCAGACCGCCAGCAGGAACGGCGGGATCTTCAGGGTCACCAGCACCCAGCCCAGCTGTGTGGTGTCGGCCCACCAGTACAGCGGGAAGAGGATCGCGCACTTGGTGAGCAGGATCAGGCCCCAGGCCCAGCTGGCCTTGGCGTACGCCTTCTTGCGGCCGGGGTTGCGGGTGCGCCAGGAGAGGTTCTCCTTGAAGACCGGGCCGAGCATCAGGCCGATCAGCGGGACGCCGCACAGGGTCGTGATGATGTACGCCAGCGCCAGGCCCAGCGTGTAGAGCATGCCCGGCAGGTAGAAGTCCTTGGCGTTGCCGGTCATCATCGCGAAGACGACGCCGAAGGCCACGCCGAAGACACCGCTGAAGGCGTGCTTGACGGTGTCCTTCATCGCCAGGCGGACCACGACGAGCAGCAGGGACACGCCCAGGGCGGCGATCGCCGACAGGTGCAGGTCCTTGTTGATCGTGTAGATGGTCACGAAGAGCAGGCCCGGCAGCACCGTCTCGACCATGCCCCGCACGCCGCCGAACGCCTCGAACAGCGCGGCCTCCGTGACCGCGCGGGCGTCCTGATCGGTGTCTTCGGTGTGTTCAGTCGGCTTGTCGAGCGACGTCACCGGCTACTCCCGTCCGAGGGGTCTCAGTTCGTATTTCGGGTTGAAGAGCACCCGGCGGCCCCGGCTCATCGAGATCCGGCCCGATGCGATCAGCTTGCGCCCCGGTTCTATCCCGACGATGGAGCGCCTGCCGAGCCACACCACGTCGAGTGCGGCGGAGCCGTCGAACAGCTCGGCCTCCAGGGCCGGGACTCCCGCGCGCGGCCGCAGCGTGACCGTGCGCAAGGTACCAGTAACCGTCACTATCTGTCGGTCGTGGCAGTCACCGATCCGCGTACAGCCTGCGGTCTCGGCGTCCTCCCGCAGTTCCTCGGACTCCAGGTCCTCCTGCGAAGAGGAGAGCCGGTCAAGCATGCGCCGGAACCGGCCCGCCGGCTTTTCGGAACGAGGAACAGCACTCATGTCTGAAGCCTACCGGGGTGGCATCGACAGTCACGTACCCGTTGTGTCACAGCTCGAAAGCTCACTTCTCGAAGCGGTATCCCATCCCCGGCTCCGTGACGAAGTGCTTCGGGTGCGACGGGTCCGCCTCCAGCTTGCGGCGCAGCTGTGCCATGTACACGCGCAGGTAGTTGGTCTCCGTCCCGTACGACGGTCCCCACACCTCCTGCAGCAGCTGCTTCTGGCTGACCAGCCGGCCGGTGTTGCGCACCAGCACTTCCAGCAGATGCCACTCCGTGGGGGTCAGCCGTACGTCCTTGCCGCCGCGGTTGACCTTCTTGGCGACGAGGTCGACGGTGAACTCCTCGGTCTCCACCATCACCTCGTCCTCGCCGCCGCCGGTGGGCTCGGCGCGGCGGACGGCCGCGCGCAGCCGGGCCAGCAGTTCGTCCATGCCGAAGGGCTTGGTGACGTAGTCGTCGGCGCCCGCGTCGAGTGCCTCGACCTTCTCGTCGGAGGAGTGCCGGGCGGACAGCACGATGATCGGCACGCGGGTCCAGCCGCGCAGCCCCTTGATCACTTCGACGCCGTCCATGTCCGGCAGCCCCAGGTCGAGAACGATGACGTCGGGGTGGCGAGCCGCGGCGAGCTCAAGGGCGGTGGCCCCGTCCTGGGCCGCGTCGACCTCGTACTTGCGTGCCTTGAGGTTGATCACGAGGGCGCGAACGATCTGCGGCTCGTCGTCGACCACGAGCACCCGGTTCATCGAGCCTGCCTTTCTTGAGGTGCGGAGGAAAGAAGCACGGGGCGCGCTCCTGCCGCCTGGAGGGTGAGGACCATGGTGAGGCCGCCGCCGGGTGTGTCCTCGACGTCGAGGGTGCCGCCCATGGCCTCGGCGAAGCCCCGGGCGACGGCGAGGCCGAGTCCGACTCCGGCACCGCGCGGAGCGTCGCCGTAGCGCTGGAACGGCTCGAAGATCCGCTCCTTCGCCTCGTCCGGGACGCCGGGACCGCGGTCCACGACCCGGACCTCGACGCGGTCCGCGATGGCACTGGCGGCGACCAGCACGGGCGTACCCGGCGGGCTGTACTTGACCGCGTTCTCCACGACGTTGGCCACCGCCCGCTCCAGCAGTCCGGCATCGACCTCGACCATCGGCAGCGTCTCCGGGACGTCCAGCTCCACGCTGCCCTCCGGCACGCCGCCCAGCGCCATCGGCACCACCTCGTCGAGGTCGATCTCGCGGATGATCGGCGTGACCGTGCCGGTCTGCAGGCGGGACATGTCGAGCAGGTTGCCGACCAGGTGGTCGAGGCGGTCGGCGCCCTCCTCGATCGCCTCCAGCAGGGCCGCCCGGTCCTCCTCGGACCACTCGACGTCGTCCGAACGCAGCGACGTGACCGACGCCTTGATGCCGGCCAGGGGCGTCCGCAGGTCATGGCTGACGGCGGCCAGCAGGGCCGTGCGGATGCGGTTGCCCTCGGCCAGCGTGCGGGCCCGGTCGGCCTCCTCCCGGAGCCGGCGGCGGTCCAGGACGACCACGGCCTGCGCGGCGAACGCGGCCAGCACCCGGCGGTCCTCGGCGGGCAGCACCCGCCCGGTCAGTGCCAGGGCCATGTGGTCGCCGACCGGCATGTCGACGTCCGCGTCCTCCGGGCTCTGACACGGCCGCGGCCCGACACTGCCCGCGCACGTCCAGGGCGCCACGTCGCTCTCACGCTCCAGCAGCGCCACCGACTCCATGCCGAAGGTCTCGCGCACCCGCTCCAGCAGCGCCTCCAGGCTGGTCTCACCGCGCAGCACGTTGCCCGCCAGGAACGACAGGATCCCGACTCCGCCGCAGACGGGCCGCCTGATGCGTCCGCCGGGCCGCGAGGTCGACCACCGACGCCACCGACACCGCCACGCCTATGAAGATCACCAGGGCGACGATGTTCTTCGGGTCCGCGATGGTCAGCCGGTGCAGCGGCGGGGTGAAGAAGTAGTTGAGCAGAAACGTTCCGAAGGCCGCCGCGGCGAGCGCCGGGTAGAGCCCGCCGAGCAGGGCCGCCGCCACCGTCAGCGTCAGGAAGAGCAGCATGTCGTTGGCGAGGCCGAGGTGAACGGTGTTCAGCAGGACCGCCAGGACCACCGGCCCGGCCAGGCCGACCAGCCAGCCCCAGATGATCCGGGCCCGCCCCAGCCGTGCACCGCGCGCCACCGGCAGCCCACGCCCCTTGGCGGCCTCGTCGTGCGTGACGATGTGGACGTCCAGGTCGGGACCGGACTCCCGGGCGACCGTCGCCCCCACACCCGGCCCGAACACGTACTGCCAGCTCTTGCGCCGCGACGAACCCAGCACGATCTGGGTGGCGTTCACGCCGCGGGCGAAGTCCAGCAGGGCCGCCGGTATGTCGTCGCCGACCACGTGATGGAAGGTCCGCGAGGTCCTCGACCAGCGTGCGCTGCACCGCCAGTTCCTTCGGCGAGGCGGACGTGAGCCCGTCGCTGCGCGCTATGTAGACCGCCAGCACCTCACCGCCGGCCCCCTTCTCCGCCAGCCGCGCCGCCCGCCGGATCAGCGTCCGCCCCTCCGGACCACCCGTCAGACCCACCACGATCCGCTCCCGCGACCCCCAGATCCTCGACACCCGGTGATCACTGCGGTACTGCTTCAGATACTCGTCGACCCGGTCCGCCACCCAGAGCAGCGCCAGCTCCCGCAACGCGGTGAGATTCCCCGGCCGGAAGTAGTTCGACAGCGCCGCATCCACCTTGTCCGGCTGGTAGATGTTGCCGTGCGCCATCCGCCGCCGCAGCGCCTGCGGCGACATGTCCACCAGCTCGACCTGATCCGCCCGCCGCACCACCTCGTCCGGGACGGTCTCCCGCTGCCGTACCCCCGTGATCGACTCCACCACATCACCAAGGGACTCCAGATGCTGGATGTTCACCGTCGAGATCACATCGATCCCCGCCGCCAGCAGCTCCTCCACGTCCTGGAAGCGCTTGGCATGGCGCGAACCGGGGACGTTCGTGTGCGCCAGCTCGTCCACCAGCGCCACCTTCGGCCGCCGGGCGAGGACCGCCTCCACATCCATCTCCGTGAACACCCCGCCCCGGTACCCGAACTCCCTGCGCGGCACCTGCTCCAGCCCGTGCAGCATCACCTCGGTGCGCGGCCGGCCATGGGACTCCACGAACGCCACCACACAGTCCGTGCCCCGCTCCACCCGCC
Organism: Streptomyces sp. F001; assembly: GCF_004187715.1. Lineage (GTDB taxonomy): Bacteria > Actinomycetota > Actinomycetes > Streptomycetales > Streptomycetaceae > Streptomyces > Streptomyces flavusporus. The sequence goes on from NZ_QZWF01000009.1 coordinate 70,625, forward strand.
GGTGCGCCTCGGACAACATCGCGTACGTCTTGCCCACCCCCGGTGCCGCACCCAGGTAGATCCGAAGCTTGCCGCGTGCCATGGCCTCATTGTCCGTCTTCTGCAAACTGCGCGTATGCAGCGTCGACCTTACGGCCAGCGTTCCGGGCAAATGGGGCGGCCAGGAGGGCAACGGGCGACTTTGACGGAACCCTGACGACACCCCGTTGAGCGAGCTAGCGTTCGACGACTGCTCCGTCGCTCAGCTCCAGGACCCGGTCGGCCAGGTCGAGCAGGGTCGCGTCGTGCGTGGCGACCAGCGCCGTGACGCCTTCACTGCGTACGACGGCCCGCAGCAACTCCATCACCGCGTGACCGGTCTCCGCGTCCAGCTGGGCGGTCGGCTCGTCGGCGATGAGGAGGGAGGGGCTGTTGGCGAGGGCGCGGGCGATGGCCACCCGCTGCTGCTGACCGCCGGACAGCTCGCCAGGCCGCTGGGCGGCGTGGTCGACGAGGCCGACCAGGGACAGCAGCAGCTCGACGCGTTCCTCGCGCTCCCGTGGGTCGGCCCGACGCAGCCGCATCGGTACGCCGACGTTCTCTGCGGCCGTGAGGATCGGGATGAGCCCGAAGGACTGGAAGACGAAGCCGATGTGGTCCCGGCGCAGTTCCAGCAGCCCGTTCTCGCCGAGCCCCGACAGATCGAGCCCGTCGACCACGACCCGACCCCGGTCCGGCTCGTCGAGGCCGCCGACGATGTTGAGCAACGTCGTCTTCCCGGACCCCGAGCGCCCCTTGAGGGCGACGAGTTCACCGCGCGGGACGTCGAAGGAGACCCCGCGCAGGGCGTGCACGGCGGCGGCTCCCTCGCCGTACGACTTGTGGACGTTCTCGACGCGCACCATGGTCTCGGTGACCACCTGGCTCATGTCGCCTCCCCCGTGATCCGGGCGCCAGTATCACGAAGCGACGCCCACCCGTTCAAGCGTTCGCACACGATGAGGGCCGCACCCCGGCGGGGGATGCGGCCCTGCGTGCGCTGACGTCTAACGGACCTCGGTGATCTCCGGCCCGCGCTGCAGCTGCCCCATGCCGCCCGAGAACCGGGAACCGGCCTGGTCGTCCTGCTGGACGCCCTCGGGGACCATCTGCGCGTCGTTCGGCAGCTTCAGGACGATCGGGTCGCGGGGCGCCATCGGTCCGTCGCCGCGGACCACGACCGTGTCCCGGAAGATCTGCTCCAGGAGGCCGGCGGCCTGCGGCTGCACGGCACCCTGCCCGGAGATCACACCCCGCAGGAACCAGCGGGGCCCGTCCACACCGACGAACCGGACCACCTGGAAGCCGCCCGTGCCGTCCGGCAGCTGCACCGGCACCTGGGCTCGCAGCTCCCAGCCGAGCGGGCCCTCGACCTCGTCGATGATGCCGCCCTGCTGGGTGATGCCGGCGCCGATCTCCTCGCGCACCTCGCCCCAGATGCCCTCGCGCTTGGGCGCGGCGAAGGCCTGCAACTGGATGGCGCTGTCCCGCAGTACGACGGTCGCCGCGACGATCGCGTCGCCCGCGACCTCGACCCGCAGCTCCATGCCGTCGACGCCCGGCACGAACAGACCACCAAGATCCACCCGGCCCTCGGCCGGGTCCCGGACCTCGGTGCTGTCCCAGGGCCCGTCGGGCCGCGGTTCCGGCTCGAGCCGCACCCGCTCGCGCTCGACCTCGTCCGCCTCAGTGTCGACGCTGTCGACGACCTGCTCGGCCTCGCCGGCCGCGTCCTCGGCGGCACCACTCTTCTTGCGACGTCCGAACACGTCACTGTCCTTCCCGGTCGGATACGACCGAAGCGTATCGATTCCCACCCGTCTTGCCGCCAACGGCGGCCTGACCGTTTGTGCCGCGCCCGCCGTCCACGGCAGCATGGCCGCCGGTGGACCCGAAGCCCCCCTCGGCCCGTGCCGAGTCGGGAAGCTCCGCCACCTCCTGGAAGCGGACCCTCTCGACCTGCTGGACGACCAGTTGGGCAATCCGGTCGAAGCGCTCGAACCGCACGGGCTCGCGCGGGTCGAGATTCACCACGATCACCTTGATTTCCCCACGGTACCCGGCATCAACCGTCCCCGGGGCATTCACGAGGGCCACGCCGCAGCGGGCGGCGAGACCGGAACGCGGGTGCACGAAGGCCGCGTACCCCTCCGGGAGCGCCACAGACACCCCCGTGGGCAGTACGGCCCGCTCACCCGGCTTCAGTTCACGGCTTTCGGTGGTGCGCAGATCGGCTCCCGCGTCGCCGGGGTGCGCATACGTCGGAAGCGGTACGTCCGGATCGACACGCCGGATCAGCACGTTCACGGGGTCGCGGCTCACGGGTTCACCTCGAAGGCGCGGACACGCCGGATCTGGTCGGGGTCGTTCATGGCGGCCTGGATCTCTTCCTTGCGGCCGTGGTCGACGAAATGGTCGACCTTGACCTCGATGAAGAGCGCATCCGCTCGGACGACGACGGGTCCGTCGGGGCCGCCGACACGTCCGGTGGCCCGCGAGTAGATCTTCCGGCCGGCCACCGCCGTCACCTCGGCCGCAAGATGGAGCGTGGTGCCCACCGGCACCGGACGCACGAAGTCGGTCTCCAGCCGTCCGGTCACGGCGATGGTGCGCAGCAGCCAGTTCAGCGAGCCGAGGGTCTCGTCGAGGGCGGTCGCCAGCACTCCGCCGTGGGCCAGGCCCGGAGCACCCTGGTGTTCGGGCCGCACGGTGAACTCGGCGGTGATCGACACCCCTTCGCCGGCCCGCGCCGCGAGGTGCAGTCCGTGCGGCTGGTCGCCGCCGCAACCGAAGCACTCACCGTAGTGCGGGCCGAGGAGCTCGCCGGGGGCGGGAGCGTCGGGGTGCCGCACCGGCTTGGTCGCGTCGGCGGGAGGCTCCAGAGCTGCGGATGTACCACTCACAGCCGCAGACCTTACCCGGCGTTTCGCCCCGGCCCCCCTGACCCTGCCTCCCCGCGGACACCGTGCCAAGCTTGACTCCATGCAGCTTTCCGCCGCCCCGTACGAAGAACGCCTCACCGCGCCCCGCTCCTGGTGGCTGATCAGCCTCCTGGTCGGGGTCTCGATGGCCCTGATCCTGCTGCCCTTCGGCACCCTGCCGTTGCTGGGGGGCCTGGCCGGCGGCACCGCGGTCGCGGCGGTCGCGGCGAGTTCGTACGGTTCGGTCCGCATCCGCGTGGTGAACGACTCTCTGATCGCGGGCGAGGCGAAGATCCCGGTCACGGCCCTGGGCGAGGCGGAGATCCTGGAGCCCGAGGAGGCCCGCGCCTGGCGCACGCACAAGGCCGACACCCGCGCCTTCCTGCTGCTGCGCGCCTACATCCCCACGGCCTTGCGCGTGGAGGTCATCGACCCGGCCGACCCGACGCCGTACCTGTACCTGTCGACGCGTGAGCCCGAGCGGCTGGCGGAGGCCATCCGGGCGGCCAAGGCGGCGTGTACGGCGTAGCCGACCACGCCGATCACTCGGTCGCGTTCGGGCCCGGACGTCCGGGCTCCTCGAGGGGCTTCTCGATCGACAGCGCGTCCGCGGGCCGCTCCAGCGGCGGCAGCGGTGGCAGCTCCGACAGCTGGTCCCACGGCACCTGCATCTTCCGCAGGTCCGCCCGGATACGCGCGGCGACCTTCCTGGTGTCCCGCCGGTTCATGACCGCGCCCACCGCGGCTCCCACCATGAACGGCATCAGGTTCGGCAGATTGCGCACCATGCGTTTCATGATCTGCTGCCGCAGCTCCCGCTTCATCTGACCGCCGAGAGCCGCGTTGACCGTGACCGGCTTCATGGGGTCGATGCCGCGCTCGTCCGACCAGGACTTCAGATACGCGCTGCTGCGGTCCTTCAGATTGCCCGGCGGCCGCACACCGTAGACCTCGTGGAGCTCGGCGATCAGCTTCAGCTCGATCGCGGCCACCCCGGTGATCTCTGCCGCCAGTTCCGTGGGCATCGCGGGCGGCAGGGGAAGCATAGCCGCCGCGCCGACTCCCGCTCCGACCGTCGCCGACGCGTTCGCCGCGCCCGCCACGAGCTTGTCCGCGAGCTGCTCGGGCCCGAGGCCCGGGAACTGCCTGCGCAGCGTCGCAAGGTCCCGTACGGGGATCCGAGGGGCGATCTCGATGATCCGGTCGGCGAGATACGCCAGGCCCGCCCTGGCGCCGCTGCCGCTCTTGGCGGCGCCGGCCTTGGCCAGGTCCATGGCCCGGGTCGCCGCCGCCCGCCGCCTGGCCACGGGGGTGGGACCCTGAGCCGGTACCGGGAGGTCGGCCCGGTCACCGGCCGGTTCGAGCGAGGCTGACTCCGCAGGGACCGGCAGTCCCGTACCGGAGGAGCCTCGCTCGTCGTCACGCACGCCGTGAGGGCCGTCGGACGGCCCCGAGTCCGCTCCCCAGGGGAAGCGGCGCTTCCGAGGTGGGGTCGAGCCAGTCACGGCCGACCCCGCCTCAGTCGCAGTCGCGGCAGATCGGCTGACCGTTCTTCTCCCGGGCCAGCTGGCTGCGGTGGTGCACCAGGAAGCAACTCATGCAGGTGAACTCGTCCTGCTGCTTCGGCAGCACACGGACCGCCAGTTCCTCGTTCGAAAGGTCGGCGCCGGGAAGCTCCAGGCCCTCGGCGGCCTCGAATTCGTCGACGTCGACCGCCGAGGCGGACTTGTCGTTCCGCCTGGCCTTCAGCTCTTCCAGGCTGTCCGAGTCGACGTCGTCGTCGGTCTTGCGTGGGGTGTCGTAGTCAGTTGCCATGTCGCTCTCCCCCTCCGGGTGTCTGCGGTGTCTCCAGCGCACGTAACGCGTGAGAGGCCGGACTTGTGCCCGACCCGAGGCGGAGATTTTGCCTCACATCAAGGTCTGTTACTCAATCGACACCCAACCGGACTCCTCGCGAGTGATCGGCTTGGATGGCGATCGGGACCGTACACGGTCCGAATGTCGCACTCCAAAAGGGCCTCATCGTGTACTTCCCGTGATCAAGCCCCTGGAAAACCCGGATTTTCTGGGCTTTCCGGCAACTAAATGATCACGGAGAGTAGATGGCCTGAAAATCGCCCTTGTGATCGATCACACATGGGACAGCCGGACGGGTGCCCCGAAAATTCCGCGCAAAGCGAACATTCCTCGGGTGTGTCGGCCCATGGTCTCAGATCGGGAAGGTGACCCGCATCACGAGCCCTCCGCCCTCCCTGGGCTGCGCCGCGATATGCCCGCCGTGCGCCCGGGCCACGGACCGGACGATGGACAGACCGAGGCCGACGCCCTTGTCGCTCCCCGTGCGCTCGGTACGCAGTCTCCGGAACGGTTCGAAGAGGTTGTCGACCTCGTACGCCGGCACCACCGGCCCGGTGTTCGCGACGACCAGGACGGCCTGCCCGTGCTGGATCTCCGTGGTGACCTCCACCCAGCCTCCCTCGGGGATGTTGTAGCGCACGGCGTTCTGCACGAGGTTCAGGGCGATCCGCTCCAGCAGGACGCCGTTGCCCTGGATGACCGCGCGCTCGCGCTTGCCGCGGATCTGCACGCCCTTGGCCTGCGCCTCGGCGTGCACCTGATCGATGGCCTGCGAGGCCACCTCGGCGAGGTCCACCGGCTTGCGCTCGACGATCTGGTTGTCGCTGCGGGCGAGCAGCAGCAGCCCTTCGACGAGTTGTTCGCTGCGCTCGTTGGTGGCCAGCAGCGTCTTGCCGAGCTGCTGCAGCTCCATGGGCGCGCTCGGATCGGACAGGTGCACCTCGAGGAGCGTGCGGTTGATCGCCAGCGGGGTGCGCAGTTCGTGCGAGGCGTTGCCGACGAAGCGCTGCTGAGCGGTGAAGGCCCGCTGCAGCCGCTCCAGCATGTCGTCGAAGGTGTCGGCCAGCTCCTTCAGCTCGTCGTCGGGTCCGTCCAGCTCGATCCGGCGGGACAGGTCGGAGCCGGCCACCGCGCGCGCGGTGCGGGTGATCCGGCCCAGCGGCGACAGGACGCGGCCGGCCATGGCGTAGCCGAAGGCGAAGGCGATCACGGCAAGCCCGAGGAGCGCCAGGAGCGAGCGGCTGAGCAGGTTGTCCAGGGCGTGCTGGCGCTGCTCGTTGGCGCAGTTGTTCATGGCGTGGTTGAGCTCGGTGGCAGTCGGCTGCGACGGGAAGTTGCAAGCCTCGCTCGCCACCTGGCCGGAGAGGATCTTGAAGGGCAGGTCACTGCCCACGTTCAGCGCGTTCGCCGCCAGCAGGTAGATGATCGACAGCAGCAGGATGCCGGCGATCAGGAACATGCCGCCGTACAGCAGCGTGAGCCTTATCCGGATGGTCGGGCGCAGGATCGGGAACGGTGGTGGCTTCCTGGGATCCCAGGTGGGCTTCGGGGGCGCCTGGGGAGGCGCGGGGTTCGCTGCCACGGTCGATCAGATCCGGTAGCCGGAGCCGGGGACGGTGACGATGACGGGCGGCTCGCCCAGTTTGCGGCGCAGAGTCATGACGGTCACGCGCACCACGTTCGTGAACGGGTCGGTGTTCTCGTCCCAGGCCTTCTCCAGGAGCTGCTCCGCGGAGACGACGGCGCCCTCGCTGCGCATCAGCACCTCCAGGACGGCGAACTCCTTGGGCGCGAGCTGGACCTCCTTGCCGTCCCGGAAAACCTCGCGGCGGTTCGGGTCGAGCTTGATCCCGGCGCGCTCCAGGACGGGTGGCAGCGGCACACTGGTGCGCCGGCCGAGGGCACGCACGCGGGCCGTCAGCTCGCTGAACGCGAAGGGCTTGGGGAGATAGTCGTCGGCGCCGATCTCCAGGCCCTCCACCCGGTCGCTGACGTCGCCGGACGCCGTGAGCATCAGCACGCGCGTGGGCATGCCGAGCTCGACGATCTTGCGGCACACGTCGTCGCCGTGCACCAGGGGGAGGTCGCGGTCGAGGACGACCACGTCGTAGTCGTTGACGCCGATGCGCTCCAGGGCGGCCGCACCGTCGTACACGACGTCGACGGCCATGGCCTCCCGGCGCAGTCCGGTGGCCACCGCATCGGCGAGCAGTTGCTCGTCCTCGACGACGAGTACGCGCACGTCGCTTGTCCTTCCTGTATCCACCCGCGTAGCGCCTGAGCACGCGCGGGCGGGGGTCTTCGGGGGTGTGTTGACCTCCATCCTGCCCTTTTCGGCCATAAGTGGGCAGTAAGACGGAGGAGCGGGCACCGGGCGGCCCCGGCGCGAAGGTCGCACGGACGGGGTGCCGGATCCGGGAATGCGAGATTTTCTCCTCCGGTTGAGGTTTCCGCGGAAGGGAGCGGGGGGAGGACCGAATACACCCCGCGATCACGCTCTGCTTGTGCCGCAGCACCATGCGGTACGCCGCGGTCCGCTTTCCGCAGAGTGGGCGTGGGTGTCCGGCACCGTCGCCGCCCAGCAGGGCAGCGCTGGGCACCCACAGACGTGATCGCCCCTTCCGAACGGCACACCCCCGTGCCACCGACCCACGACCCTGGACGAGGGGGCGCAGCATGGACGCTTTCACCGCAGGACTTCTGCAGCGCATAAGGGCGACCGAGTCCGACCTGACGCGGGCTCGTGACGAGGGCGACGACTTCCTCGTCGAGGTGGAGCAGGGCGAACTCGACGACCTGCGCCGCCTCGCCGCCGAGCATGGCGTGGAAGTCGGCGCGTCCGGCGTCTGACCGGCTCACACGTACGACAGCGGGCCCCGGCGAATCCATCGCCGGGGCCCGCTGCGGTTTTCTTGGCTCGTCAGTCGTGCCAGGCGCCGAAGTCCTCCAGGAGCCGCTGGAGGGGCTCGAAGACGCCCGGGGTGCCCGCTACCGTCAGGTCGCGTGACGGGCGCTCTCCGGGGCGTCCGCCGGTCAGCGCGCCCGCCTCGCGGGCGATCAGGTCGCCGGCCGCGAAGTCCCAGGCGTTCAGTCCACGCTCGTAGTAGCCGTCGAGGCGGCCTGCGGCGACGTCGCACAGGTCGACGGCGGCCGATCCGCTGCGCCGGATGTCGCGCAGGAGCGGGATCAGCCTGCGAGCCACGTCGGCCTGGTGGGTGCGGACCTCGGTGACGTAGTTGAACCCGGTGGAGACCAGGGCCTGGCCCAGGGGCGGCGCCGGGCGGCAGGCCAGGGTGCGCTCGCCGTCCCAGGCGCCGGTGGCCCAGGCGCCGCCGCCGCGGATCGCGCCATAGGTCTCGCCGCGCATCGGGGCCGCGACGACCCCGACGACGGTCTCGCCGTCCTGTTCGGCCGCGATGGAGACGGCCCAGGTCGGCAGCCCGTAGAGGTAGTTGACCGTGCCGTCGAGCGGGTCGATCACCCAGCGGATGCCGCTGCTGCCCTCGCTGGAGGCGCCCTCCTCGCCGAGGAAGCCGTCGTCGGGGCGGTGGCCGGAGATCAGGTCGGTGATCAGCTTCTCCGCCGCGATGTCCATCTCCGTCACCACGTCGATGGGGCTCGACTTGGTGGCGGCGACCGCGAGGTCGGCCGGACGCCCGTCCCGCAGCAGCTCGCCGGCCCGTCGGGCGGCTTCCCGGGCGAGCTGGAGCAGGTCCGTGTGCAGCGTGTCGGTCACGGTGCTCCTCACGCGTAGGGGCTGTGGGCGCCCCGCGGCGGGGCGGGGGTGCGGGCCGGGCAGCAGCCCACCGGGCAGAGGTTGTGGCTCGCGCCGAGGGCGCCCAGGGCGCAGGGGGTGACCTCCTGGCCGCGCTCGACGGCGGCGCGCTCCAGGACGAGGTCGCGGACCGCGGCGGCGAACCGCGGGTCGGCGCCGACGGTGGCCGAGCGGCGCACCGGCAGGCCCAGTTCCCCGGCCTTGGCGTTGGCCTCCGTGTCGAGGTCGTAGAGGACCTCCATGTGGTCGGAGACGAAGCCGATGGGGGCCATCACGACGGCCGGGACGCCCGCGGCGTGGCGCTCCTCGAGATGGTCGCAGATGTCGGGCTCCAGCCACGGGATGTGCGGGGCGCCGGAGCGCGACTGGTAGACCAGCTGCCAGGGGTGGTCGACGCCGGTGCGCTCGCGGACGGCGTCAGCGATCAGCTGCGCGACGTCAAGGTGCTGCTTGACGTACGCGCCGCCGTCGCCGTGGTCCTCGACGGGGCCGGAGCTGTCCGCGGCGGAGTTCGGGATGGAGTGGGTGGTGAACGCGATGTGCGCTCCGTCCCGGACGTTCTCAGGGAGGTCGGCCAGGGACCGGAGCACGCCCTCGATCATGGGTTCAATGAAGCCTGGGTGGTTGAAGTAGTGCCGCAGCTTGTCGATCTTCGGCAGCGGCAGGCCCTCGGCATCCAGGGCGGCGAGCGAGTCGGCGAGGTTCTCGCGGTACTGCCGGCAGCCCGAGTACGACGCGTAGGCGCTGGTGGCCAGGACCAGAATGCGGCGGCGGCCGTCGCGGACCATCTCGCGCAGGGTGTCCGTGAGGTACGGGGCCCAGTTGCGGTTGCCCCAGTAGACCGGCAGGTCCAGGCCGTGGTCCGCGAAGTCCTTGCGGAGGGCGTCCAGCAGGGCGCGGTTCTGGTCGTTGATCGGGCTGACCCCGCCGAACAGGAAGTAGTGCTGCCCGACTTCCTTCAGGCGTTCCTTGGGGATGCCGCGCCCGCGCGTCACGTTCTCCAGGAACGGGACCACGTCGTCCGGCCCCTCGGGGCCGCCGAACGAGAGCAGGAGCAGGGCGTCGTAGGGGGTGGCATCGAGCGCGTCTGGCATGAGTCGATCCTGCCACCCGGCACTGACAGCCGGGAAACGGCGGGTGACCGACGTGTTCCCGGCCTCCTCCCGGGGTGTCTCCGACGGCAGCCGACTCGTAAGCTGTATCAGCCACCTTTATGCCTTACCGCAGCCGTATCGGCCCCGTCACGCCGGCCGATACGCCGTACCGAGCCGCCGGAGACCCAGTGCCCAGCCCCTATCGCGCCCTGTTCGCCGCTCCAGGCTCCAAGGGCTTCTCCGCCGCGGGATTCCTCGGCCGTATGCCGCTGTCGATGATGGGCATCGGCGTCGTCACGATGGTCTCGCAGCTCACCGGGCGGTACGGGCTGGCGGGTGCGCTGTCGGCCACGATCGCACTGGCGGCCGCGGTGGCGGGCCCGCAGGTCTCGCGCCTGGTGGACCAGTACGGGCAGCGGCGGGTGCTCCGCCCGGCGACCCTGATCGCGCTGCTGGGCGCGGCCGGGCTGTTGCTCGCCGCGCACTACAGGTGGCCGGACTGGCTGCTGTTCGTGTTCTGTGTGGCCATCGGCTGCGTACCGAGCATCGGCGCGATGATCCGGGCACGCTGGGCCGCCCTGTACCGCGGCACGCCGCAACTGCACACCGCGTACTCCTTCGAGTCCGTGGTGGACGAGATCTGTTTCATCTTCGGGCCGATCATCTCCATCGGCCTGTCCACGGCGTGGTTCCCGGAGGCCGGCCCGCTGCTGGCCGCCTGCTTCCTCGCGGCCGGTGTCTTCTGGCTCACCGCCCAGCGGGCCACCGAGCCCGTGCCGCACCCGCGCGAGCGGCACGGCGGGGGCAGCGCGCTGCGCTCACCCGGTCTGCAGGTCCTGGTGACCACCTTCGTGGCGACCGGGGCGATCTTCGGGGCGGTCGACGTGGTCACGGTGGCCTTCGCCGAGGAGCAGGGCCACAAGGGCGCCGCGAGCGTCGTTCTCGCGGTGTACGCACTGGGCTCCTGTGCGGCGGGAGCCGTTTTCGGACTGCTGCACTTCAAGGGGGCGCCCGAACCTCGCTGGCTCCTGGGCGTCTGCGCCATGGCCGTGAGTATGATCCCCCTCCTACTGGTCGGAAACTTGCCGTTTCTGGCCGTGGCGCTCTTCGTCGCGGGCCTGTCCATCGCTCCCACGATGATCACGACGATGTCCCTGATCGAAGAGCACGTACCACGCGCGCAACTGACCGAGGGCATGACCTGGGTGAGTACCGGGCTCGCGGTGGGGGTCGCCCTCGGCTCCTCCGTGGCCGGCTGGGTGATCGACGCGGCCGGTGCGCGCTCCGGGTACGGGGTTCCGGCAGTGGCCGGGGCCGTCGCGGTCGCGGTCGGTTTCCTCGGGTACCGCCGGCTCAAGCAGCCGGCTCCGGGTCGGGGAGGCACCGTTGAGCAGCACAGCGAGCGGGAAGAACGGCACGTGGCGTAACTGGGGCGGCACGGTCACCGCCCGGCCCGTACGGGAGGTCATGCCCGCCTCCGTGGAGGAGCTGTCCGCGGCGGTGGCGCGGGCTGCGGAGGACGGCCTGAAGGTGAAGGCGGTCGGTACCGGCCACTCGTTCACGTCGATCGCCGCGACCGACGGTGTGTTGATCCGCCCTCAATTGTTGACGGGCATACGCAACATTGACCGGGATGCCGGCACCGTCACGGTCGAGGCGGGCACGCCGCTCAAGAGGCTCAACATGGCCCTGGCCCGTGAGGGCCTGTCGCTGACCAACATGGGCGACATCATGGAGCAGACGGTCTCCGGAGCCACCAGCACCGGCACCCACGGCACGGGCCGTGACTCGGCGTCGATCGCCGCCCAGATCAAGGCCCTGGAGCTGGTGACGTCCGACGGTTCGGTGCTCACCTGCTCGGCGAAGGAGAACCCGGAGATCTTCGCCGCCGCCCGTATCGGCCTCGGCGCGCTGGGCATCGTCACCGCGATCACCTTTGCCGTGGAGCCGATCTTCCTGCTGACCGCCCGCGAGGAGCCGATGAGCTTCGACCGGGTCACCAGCACCTTCGACGAGCTCTGGACCGAGAACGAGCACTTCGAGTTCTACTGGTTCCCGCACACCGGCAGCACCAACACCAAGCGCAACAACCGCAGCGCCGGCCCGGAGCGGCCGGTGGGGCAGCTGAAGGGCTGGCTGGAGGACGAGTTCCTCTCCAACGGCGTGTTCCAGGTGGCCAACTGGGTCGGCCGCGCGGCGCCGGCCACGATCCCGGCGATCGCCCAGATCTCCAGCAAGGCCCTGTCCGCGCGCACCTACACGGACATCCCCTACAAGGTCTTCACGTCTCCGCGCCGGGTGCGCTTCGTCGAGATGGAGTACGCCGTCCAGCGCGAGGCCGTCGTCGAGACGCTGCGCGAGCTGAAGGCGATGGTGGACCGCTCACGCCTGCGGATCAGCTTCCCCGTCGAGGTGCGCACCGCTCCGGCAGACGACATCACGCTGTCCACGGCATCGGACCGGGACACCGCGTACATCGCCGTCCACATGTTCCAAGGCACCCCCTATCAGGCGTACTTCACAGCCGCCGAGCGGATCTTCACCGCGCACGACGGGCGACCTCACTGGGGCAAGGTGCACACCCGGGACGCGGAGTACTTCGCCCGGGCCTACCCGCGCTTCGGCGAGTTCACGGCGCTGCGGGATCGGCTTGACCCGGAACGGCGGTTCCAGAACGACTACTTGCGGAGGGTTCTGGGGTCGTAGCGGGCGTGGTGGCCTGCGTCCGAACAGTCGCCGGTGCCGCCTGCGGACCCGGACACGTACCGGCGAAACCGCTGGTTCCGTTTCTGGTGAATCCGTGAAGTACGCCACGTTTGTGATCGAGAAATCCGGCCGGCGGCGGCCAAGTGCGGCCCCCGGGACGAAGTTGGGCGGCGTGGCAATCCACGCACGTGGTCCGAATGGAGTACTGTTGCGAGCCCTGGGTCCGGTCTCCCGCCAGGGTGTCCGGGGCCTTCAAGGACCGCCGGGAGGGGGCTTGTTGCACAGGGTGACGGATTTTGTCACTTAGCGTTGCGAATAGGTAACCGTGCCATAACGGCGATCCAGGGCCCACGCCCGACACGCCGGGCAACTCGGCAAGGTTGTGGCAGGCTGCACCCGGGCAGGCCACACTCGACTAGCGGAAGCAGCGACGCACGTGACGTCGGCAGGCACCACCCGGGAGGTCCCCATGCCCGAACTGCGTGTCGTGGCCGTCTCGAATGACGGCACACGGCTGGTGCTGAAGGCTGCGGACAGCACGGAGTACACGCTTCCGATTGACGAACGGCTCCGCGCCGCCGTGCGCGGCGACCGTCCCCGCCTCGGCCAGATCGAGATCGAGGTGGAGAGCCATCTCCGCCCGCGAGACATCCAGGCGCGGATACGTGCGGGTGCGACCGCGGAAGAGGTCGCCCAGATGGCCGGCATCCCCGTCGATCGCGTACGGCGGTTCGAGGGCCCCGTGTTGGCCGAGCGTGCCTTCATGGCCGAGCGCGCCCGGAAGACACCGGTGCGTCGCCCCGGCGAGAACTCCGGCCCGTTGCTCGGCGAGGCCGTGCAGGAACGGCTGGTGCTGCGCGGCGCCGAGAAGGACACGGTGCAGTGGGATTCCTGGCGCCGCGACGACGGCACCTGGGAGGTCCTGCTCGTCTACCGCGTCGCAGGCGAGCCGCACTCGGCTAGCTGGACGTACGACCCGCCCCGGCGGCTCGTCCAGGCCGTCGACGACGAGGCGCGTTCGCTCATCGGCGAGTCCGACGACCTCGGCACGCCCGAGCCCAGCTTCCCCTTCGTCCCGCGTATCGCACGGCTGCCGCGCGACCGCTCGGTGGAGCGTGCCCCGGAGCGGGAGCGGCCGGTCCTGCCGGCCCCGTCGCCGGAGCCTGCCGAGGAGAGCACGGGCGAGCGGGACTCGCTGACCAGCCTGCTGGAGGCGGTACCGAGCTTCAGGGGCGACCTCGTCGTGCCGGAGCGCCCGTCGCCGGAGCCGGCGGAGGAGCCCGCCGAGCCGCCCGCGGCGGAGGAGCCCCCGGCTCCCGCTGCCTCGGCCGGGTCCGCTTATGCGGACGTCCTGATGCCGCGCTCCGTCGGCAGCCACCGCGACCGCCTCGTCGGCGCCACCGACCGCCAGGCCGAGGCCGACGGCGTCCGCCCCGGCCGCAGAGCGGCCGTCCCGAGCTGGGACGAGATCGTGTTCGGGACGCGGCGCAAGAAGCAGGAGTAGTACGCAACCGTACGAGAACGAGGGCCCGCACCTGCCCAGGTAGCGGGCCCTCGACGTACGCCGTAGGGGGAGGCACCCCGCCAGCGCAGACGAGCGCACCACCCCCGCCCAGCCGCAACGCCGCTACTGCGGCTCCGGCCCCACCGCAACCGGCCGCGACGGATCCGACGACCACTCCGACCACGACCCCACGTACAGCGCCGCCGGAATCCCCGCGACCGCCAACGCCAGCACCTCATGCGCCCCGGAAACACCCGAGCCGCAGTACACGCCGACCTTTGCACCGTCGTGCGCCCCAGCGCACCGAAGCGCGCCCGGAGCTCCTGCGCAGGCAGGAACCGCCCGTCCGCCCCCACGTTCTCGTCGTAGGCGCCGACACCGCCCCCGGAATATGCCCGCCCACCCGGTCGATCGGCTCCACGTCCCCGCGGTACCGCTCCGCCGCTCGCGCGTCGAACAACACACCGGAGCGGGCCAGCGCGGCAGCCGCGTCCGCGTCGAGGAACCCCTCAGGGCTGGGCACCGGCTGGAAATCGCCTTCCTCGGGCGTCGGCTCCTCCACCGACAGCGGACCTTCCCACGCGGGCAGTCCCCCGTCGAGCACCCGCACGTCCGGATGCCCCGTCCACCCCAGCAGCCACCAGGCCCGGGCCGCAGCCCAGCCCTGCCCACCGTCGTACACGACGACCGGCCGCCCTGACGACACACCCGCCCGACGCATCGCAGCGCCGAACCCGGCCAGGTCGGGCAGCGGATGCCGGCCCCGCTCGCCCGGCGCCCCCGCCAGTTCCCGGTCGAGGTCGACGAAGACCGCGCCGGGGATGTGCCCGGCCCGGTACTCGGCCCGCCCGTCGAACGGCGGCTCACCGGCCGCCTTGGCCACGCTCAACTGCCAACGGACGTCCAGCAGCACGGGCGGGTTCGCGCCCGCCAGGGCGCCCGCGAGTTCGGATGCGGAAATGATGGCGTTCATGGCCACCATCCTCGCCTACGGGGTGGTCGCATCGTCCATGTCCGACTACTCTGCTCGGCCGGACAGGTCCGATCACAAGGCGTACAGGATCGGGCACATGCTGTACAGCCGATCGACACCCGGGAGCAATCGCCTGGACAAGGCGAGAAACCGCAGATCGGGCATCCTCCGGGCACGGGCAGGCCGGGATGCGGCGGCGCGCTCGGAGCGCGCGACACCGAGGGCGGTGCGAGCATCGGCACGGGGTCCGGAGAGCGCAGGCGACACGGCCACCGCGAGGGGCCGAGGAGAGGGTGACGATGACCGAGGCACGGGGGTCGGCCGGCGGGAACGGCGAAGCACACGCCCGGTACACGCCCGGCACGCCCTGTTGGGTGAGTCTGATGGTGCACGGGGTGGCAGCGACCCAGGAGTTCTACGGATCGCTGTTCGGCTGGAAGTTCCGCCCCGGCCCCCGGCGGCTCGGTCCCTATGTGCGGGCGCTGCTCGACGGCCGCGAGGTGGCGGGCATCGGCCGGCTTCCTCCGGACCGGCACCTGCCGATCGCCTGGACCCCCTACTTCGCCTCCGACGACGTGGATCAGACGGCCGAGACGGTACGGCTGTGCGGCGGCACCCTCGGCGTGGGTCCGCTCGACGCGGAGGAGGCCGGGCGCCTCGCCATCTGTTCGGACCCCTCAGGTGCCGTCTTCGGCGTGTGGCAGGCAGCTGCGCACCGCGGCACCGGCATCGCCGGTGTGCCGGGCACCCCGGCCTGGCACGAACTGCGCACGTTCGAGTCCGAGAGCGTCGCCAAGTTCTACGCGACGGTGTTCGGCTACGAGAAGGAGCCGGTCGTCTCCGCCGACTACGACTACCTCACCCTGCACCTCGACGGCCGCCCGGTCGCCGGCATCCACGGCGTGGGCAACTCCCTTCCTCGCGACCGGGGTCCGCACTGGATGACGTACTTCACCGTGACCGACACCGACGACGCGGTGGACCAGGTCCTCCACCTGGGCGGTCAGGTCCTCGCGCCGGCCCGCGACGGCAGCCACGGCCGCGTCGCCACGGTGACGGACCCGGAGGGCGCGCGGTTCGCGTTACTGGGAAGCCCGCGCTGAGACCCGCCGGTCCGCTCAGTCGGACGACACCGAGAGGATGTCCGGCGATAGGGCATCCGCGCGAACCGCGACCTGCTGGCGGCTTGCGGACATCGCGTCCACCCGTATCTCGGCCTGAGGCTTGAGCCTTCGGCAGACCAGCACTCGCTCGTCGACCGCGCATTCCACCCCGTTCCACCGACCCCCTATCGACCACGCTCGAAAGCCGTCCGTGACCAGGTCGAAGGATGTCGCTTCGCATGACTGCTCGGCGAGCCCGAGGCAGAGGACGACAAGTGGTGGCAGTTCTCGCAGAGGGGACGGGCAGCCACTGAGTGTTACCAAGTAGTCTTGCGCGGGCCAAAACCGGCTTTGTGATGAGGCTTTGGCGTCATGCATGAGCCCGGCAGCAGGAGGATCGCCATCCCTCTGGTGACCGGCTTTACAGCCTGGACCACTCCGGCCTCCTCAGGCAGCGGGAGTTGATCCGCTCGAGTTCCCGGGCAGGGTGTCCAACAGACAGGGGGGCGGGATGAGGGAGAAATCAGCAACGGCGGCAGGTACGCCGCTCGATGACGACCGGCTCCGACTGCAGTACATCCCTTGGGAGGATCCGACCGGAGCGACGGCGTTGGAAGCGCTCAGCGAAGCGCAGCATTTCTTCTACGACAGCCCGGAGTGCTCCGAACGGATCCCGGTACCCGCGGCACGACAGCATCCTGTGCCGCAAGCGCTTGGCGGCGACACCCGGAGCAGGCTGCCCCGCGGCATCTACCTTTTTGAGTCGCGAGCCGGCCGGGTTCTCGTCGGATTCGCATTGAGCAACGGTGGAGTCGCCGTTGCTCCCCAGCGGAAGCGTCTCCGTGACATAGACGACGGTCACATGCTTCACCGGGCCCTTCTCCAGTACCGGGAATGGTGCGCCGCTGTCCCCGACGAGGTGACACCCGCTTTCGTCCGCGGCGACCTCGTCCGTCTGGCGGGGAGGCGAGAGACCTTCACCGTGCTCAGGGCGACGCCGACGCGGGACGGAAGCGTCCAGTACAGGTTGCAGGACGCGACCGGCGGTCGCCGTATGGCGTTCGAAGAGGACCTCGAGGCGCTTCCGCCCAGCGCGGATGAGCCCGAGGACTGGATTTTCCGTCCGCCCGCTCCCGCTGACCGGACCGCCCTGGCTCTCACTCTCGCCAAATTGAGCACACCGCTCACAGATGTCGTGTACTCGTATCAGTCGAGCCGCACGGTGTTCCGGCCCTATCAGTTCCGGCCCGTGCTCAAGCTGATGAGTTCGGCCCGCCAGCGTTTGCTGATCGCGGACGAAGTCGGTCTCGGCAAGACCATCGAAGCCGGCTTGATCTGGAACGAATTGGAGCAGCGTACCCACCTGCGGCGGACCTCGGGACGTGGTGGCACGCACTTCCGAGGGCTCGTCGTGTGTCCCGCCGCACTCGTCACCAAGTGGCAGAACGAGATGCGCGACCGCTTCGACCGACACCTGCGTGTCCTCGACAAGGAGGGCATGGCGGAGTTGGTGGAGCTGTTCCGCAGCGGGGACACCAGTGAGCCGTTCGCCGGAGTGGTGTCCCTGGAACGGCTCCGGCGGGCCGGGCAGCTCGATGAGCTCGCCGACCTCCAGCCCAGGTTCGACCTCGTGATCGTGGACGAGGCTCACTACTTGCGCAACGCGAGCAGCCGGAGCCACGCCGCGGCAGCCCTGCTCGCCGACTGGGCGGATGCCCTGATCTTCCTCTCCGCCACTCCGCTCAACCTCGGCAACCAGGACCTCTACAACCTCGTTCACCTTCTCGACGAGGCGTCCTTCCCGGATCCCAAGGTCTTCGAGAACCAGCTCGAGCCCAACCGCCACCTGAACGCGGTGGCCGTCGGTCTCGCCGAGGGCGACGCGGACACCCCCGACGGCGCTCGGGCCCTGCACTCCCGGCTCATGCGGGTCCAGACCTCCGCGTACGGCAGGATCACTGCTCGACGACCGGAGTTCCGGCGTCTCCAGGAGCTCTTGAGCACCGGCGAGCCGCTGTCTCCCCACCAACGCGCCGAGGCACGGCGGTGCATCGCTGAACTCAACGCCCTTGCGGGCGTTGTCAACCGTACGCGCAAGGCCGACACGCCCGACCGCAAGGCCCTGCGCGAGGCCGAGGACGTCGCGGTCACCTGGACCTCGCAGGAGCGCGCCTTCTACGACGCCCTGCACAGATGGTGCCTGGAGCGCGCCGCCCGCAGCGGCACGGCCGCCGGCTTCGCCGCGCAGATGTGGCTGCGGCAGGCGGCCAGCTGTATCCCGGCCATGCAGCAGCGACTGCGGGAGCGTTTCTCACCCCGACCGGCCGAAGAAGAGGCCGTCGAGGAACTCCTCTACGAGTCGGGGGTCGTCGACGACGCCGAGGACGCTTTGAACGACAACGCCAGGAGATCGGCCGCCTCCCCCGAGAAGCTCGCCCGTGAACTTGCGGAGCAGGCCGACGATCTCTCGGCGCTGCGCTCCCTGCTGCGGGAGCTCCCCGTGGACACCAAGTTCGAGCGGTTCGCGGAGATGCTGCGGAGCGCCCGCGCGAAGGGCATGCGGCAGGCGATGGTCTTCTCCTTCTTCACCCGCACCCTGGAGTACCTGGAGGAGAGGCTGACTCCTGAGTTCAAGGTGCGGGTGATGCACGGGAAGACCCCGCCGGTCGAGCGGGAACGCGTCATGAAGGACTTCCGTGCCGGCGCGTTCGATCTGCTTCTGGTGAGCGAGGTGGGCAGCGAGGGCCTGGACTTCGAGTTCTGCAACGTCCTGGTCAACTACGACCTGCCCTGGAACCCCATGCGGGTCGAACAGCGCATCGGACGCCTCGACCGGTTCGGCCAGCAGCACGAGAAGATCTTCATCTTCAACATGCAGGTCCCCGGCACCATCGAGACCGACATCTTCCAGCGCCTCTACATGCGCATCGGGGTCTTCCAGGACTCCATCGGAGAACTCGAACCGATCCTGCGCGGGCGCCTCAAGGAGTTGCACCGCATCGTCCTGGACCCTCAACTCACCCCCGAGCAACGGCGCCGCCAGGTCGACCGGATCGCGGTCGCGCGGGTGGACCGGGAGAAGGACCTGGAGACCCTGAACGACGCGCAGGCACTTCTCACCGGCCTGGACGGCCTGCTCATCGAGGGCTTCGACGAGACCAGCCCGGGCAGGGGGCGCTACCTGGGCCCCAAGGAGATCCGCGGACTCGTCGAGTCCTTCCTCACGGACAGCGGGTACGGCCTGCTGCGCGAAGTCCCCCACGAGGACGACCTGGTGGACATCACCGGCAGCAGCGACCTGCTCAAGGCGATGTACGCGGCGATGGACGCGGGCGCCTTCCCCCATCCCCGCGGCGATCTGCTGGCCAGGCTCAAGAGCGGCTCACCGATGCGCGCCTGCTTCACCGCGAGCGCCTCATCGGCGGGCGGGCTTCCGCTGCTCAGCGTCCGCCATCCGCTGGTACGCACCGCCCAGTGGTGGTACGACCAGCATCCCGAGCTGCTCCTGCGCTACGGACGGGTGCGGCTGCCCGGCCTGCCGCCCGGCTCCCGCTATCTGGTGGAGGTCCGGCTGGCGCGTACGGACGGCACACGTTCGCGCCGCGAGTTGTGGACCACCGCGGCCGACATCCGGACGATGCAAGAGGTACCCGAGGTCGGCACCGCGCTGCTGACCTCTCTCGCCCGCGGTGAGCTCACCCGCGCCGACGAGCCGCTGCCCGCAGGTATCGACGCGTTGCTCGCCGAGACTCTGGCAGAGGTGCAGGCCCTCGCGGCCGTGCAGGAGCGCACGACCAAGCGGCTCTACGAGGCCGAGAACACGCGGCTCGCCGAAGGTCGGCGCGCGACGGTGCGGGACACCTTCCACGTGAAGATCGCGCGGGCCCGTCGTCTCGCCCACGAGGTGGACCACCCCTCGATCCGCCGCCTCCACGAGAGCCGGGTGACTCACCTGGAGACCCGGCGGGACGCCCTCCTGGCACAGATGGAGCGGGACGCCCGCTTCAGCCTGTCCACCGAGACGGTCGCCCTCGTTCTGGTCGAAGGGGACTGACCGGACGCCGGACGCCGGACGCCGGACGCCGGCGGTGGCCAGGGGCACACCCCGGGCCACCGCCGGGCGCCTCACTGCCACGGATGGGAATACAGGTCGGTGAAAGACGGCCGCTGGTGTTCCTGAACGCCCCTTCGCACACGCGTCAGACGAATGGCACCCTGCTCTCCCGCCCGGAGCACGGGCCACCTCTCCACCCTAAACGTCATGGGCCGGGCGGTGGAGTCATGCACGACCATCTCGCCGTTGAGCCGCAGTGCAAGGGAGAAGGGCGTCCTCGGGTGAAGTTCGACGGGCAGATGGGGAAGTGCGCTGCCCTCCACCGAGAAGTCCATCGGTTCCCCGTCCACCGCCATCGCCCGGATCCGGGCCTTGGTGACCCTTCGGACGTCCGGTGTCCCCCTCCAGCGATGGGCCAGCTCCTCACGGCGCATCACCTGGTGCGGGGTGTAGAGGGGCTCGAAGGCAGGATAGAGCAGTTCGCTGCGTCGGCCCCCGTCGGAGTCGTCCCACTCCAGCACCAGGTCGAAGCCGGGCCGGGGGAGGTTGAGCCGGTGGTAGTTGTGCACCACCAGGCCGGTCACGACCGACTGCTCCGGCGATTCCAACGCTCTGTCGAACTCCACCTCGGCATGGGGGAACTTCTCCTCGAAGGCCTGCCGCACCAGAGGCACCTGGGACATGCCTCCGGCGAGCAGCACGTGCTGCACGTCGGTCGCCAGTTCCGACAGCGGCATACGGGCCAGACGCGCGATGTCGGGCGTCGTGCGCCTACGCAGCCGCGCCTCGCACAGGGCGGCCCTGACGTGTTCCAGGGCTTCCTCCATCTGGGGGCGGAAGGCCTCCTCCAGCCGTTGGCGCGTGTAGGTGAGCAGCGGCAGGTTGGTGTATCCGCCGCCGACCGGAACCGCCTGTTCGTCGTACCGCGTGTCGGACAGCAGCACCTTGAGCCGTCGGGCCGCCGCCACGAGCAGGGCCCTGAGGATGGAGGGATCAGGCATCCGGTCCACTGATATGCCCGTGGCCTCCAGGTCCTGTTCCAGATCCCGGGCGATCCGGAGGTCCAGCGCGTCACCGGCCCTGGCCACACCGCGTGCCGAGAGCACGGTGAGCTCGGGGGCGCTGTCCTGGAGTGATTCGATGACCTCCACCACGGCGATGTCGAGGGTGCCCCCGCCGAAGTCGAAAACCAGCGTGGTTCCGTCGGGCCGGTCCTCGCCGAGTTCCCAGTAGAGACCCTCCGACCAGGCGAGTCCGGCGGCCACGGGCTCGTCGACGATGTCCCCGACAGCCACCGGAATGCCCGCGGCCCTGGCCAGAGTGGCGAGCCGCCTGCGCTGCGGTCCGTCCCAGATGGCTGGGCAGGCAAGGCGGAAGTGGGCATCCTCCGTGTCCGCTCCGGCGGCCCTGGCGCGCAGTAGCACATGCTCCAGCAGTTGCTTGATCAGGGTGTCCGCCGACTGGCGGACCGTGCCGCCCCTCTCCTGGCCAGGCAGCGCATCGGGCGTCAGGCCGAGGGTGATGCACTGCTTCACCGACCGCAGCGCCGAGGCCCCGGCCGCCGCCTCGGCGCCTTCGCCAAACAGGAGTTCACCAAAGGGGGAAACGGCGATCAGGCTCGGCATCCAGGCCGTGCCGTGACCGATCGGCACGTTCTCCGGTGCACCACCGGGGAGCCGCTGGCTCACCAAGGTGGTCGCGGTACCGAAGTCGATACCGATCAAGGGCTTGTCGTGCTGCACCGATGTCCTCCATGGACCCTGGCCGCCGGGCTTCGGTCCCGGCAGCGGAAATCAACTGCCCTGCCTACTACTCGGCCCTGCGGACGATCGCCTGTTCCAGCACGACAGGCCCGGGTTCACGAGGGCCCTGCCACACGAAGCCGGGCCGCTCCACCACCACCCGCGCCGCCGGTCCGCCCGGGGCCCGGTGAACCGCCGGGTCGTAATCCGTTTCCTCGCCGAGCACGCCGATGTCCAACACCCCGGCTGCCGCCGCCCGCGCCAGGACTCTCCGGTAGAGAGCGTTCGCCAGCCCCTCCTTCTCACCCTCGTGCACCGCCTGGTCCGCGACTTCGGCGAGTACCGCGGCGAGCACGCGCAGCGTGTCGATCCTGGCCTGCCGCAACTGCGCCTGCGACGCCCCGCGCGCGGTCTGCCGGGACTGCCGCAGCTCGTCGTCCCGCCGCCGGAGCTGACGTGTCATTGCCTCGGCGCGCTGAGCCGCCTCTTCCAGGTCCCGCTGGGCCGATTCCCACTTGGCCTCGGTGGCGTGGGCACGCGCCTCGGCCTCGGCACGGTGCTTCTCCTCGTCCTCGACGCGGAGCCGCAACCGGTTCGCCGCTGCTTCCGCCTCGGCCAGCGCGGCCGACGCGGCCCGACGCTCCCGCTCGTGCTCGGCCCGAGCCGCATCGGCGTTGCTCCGTTCCTCCTCCAGCAAGCGGGTCAGGGCCGCGATCTCGGCCTGCGGGTTCCGCTCGGGCTCCTGCGCCGCTTCCGGTGTCTCATCCGGGACGTCATTCGTCACATCCTGAGGAGGATCGTCGGCCGCGACCGCGGCGTCCCTGGGTGCGAAGGTGGCGGCTTCGCCTACCTCTGCGTCGGCGTCGCTTCCCTCTTCAACGCCCGTGGACTTCGTCTGCTCAGCGTCCCCCGTGAGCGTTTCGCGTACGGCCTCGACCTCCCGGCTCTCCTTCGTCCTCTCGCCGATACCCGTGCTGTCCGCATCGACCGCATCGGCGGCTTCGACTGCCGCGACGACCTGGACGGTTCTGGCTGCTTCTCGAAGCTCAGTGGGAATGGCCGGATGGGCGGCCACGTGTTGGGCCCATGCCCGCACGGTTCCGTTCGGTTGCTGCCGGGTCCGGGGGTCCGCCAGCAATGCGCAGGCCCGGGAGGCCATCTCCTCCGCGAAGTCCCGCCAGGGAAGGTCATCCTCCTTGGGCCGCCTCATCAACACCGTCTTCAGAAGTTCTCTGGCCCTGGCCGAGAGGGGGGCCAACCGCTCTTCCCGGTCCGATGTGTCCTTGGGGTCGGAACCCACGGACAGGGCCTGCTCGAAGTAGTCCATAGCAGCGCGCAAGGCGTTCCACGCGTGCTCGCCACTCAGCGCCCTGGCCGCCTTGTCCGCCGCGAGGCTCGAAGCGGGCATCGCAACAAGGGGGACAAGCAGCGGGAGGAGACCGAGGGAGGACGGGATATCCGCAGCCTTCCGCGCGGCCGGGCCGGGTTCGGTGCCGGGGAGAACGATGCGGCTCCTGGCGCGCGACATCTCGGTGATGTGCTCGACAGCCACCAGTCGAATCTCTTCAGGCACTTGCTCGGGACGAGTCTCCGTCCACTGCTGCGGCCACTCGGTCACCGGCACGTCGAGCGCATGCGCTGCGAGCAGTTCGTACGGCGACAGCTCCTTGAGCCCGGCGGACACGGCAGCGGACAACGACTGTTTGGTTCTAGCCCTTATTTTGCGGGGCTTACTCGCCAACTCGCGGAGCGCTTCCGGCGCTGACTGTTGCCGGCTGGGGCTCTCGGACTTGCTCCCGCCCTCACTCCACCGCAAGCCGCTTTTCCCGTCTTGCCGAATCTGAGGTTCAGCCAGAAGCAACTGCCGCATGTGGCCCCACTCATCGAGCGACATGCTCGCAGCGATCCCCATGCTCTCCGCGCACTTCCGAAGCGCGGTGATGGTGACCCGCTCGCCCAGTTCGCGGACCAGCCCGACCAGCACCTTCACAGGGTTGTCCTCGAACTCATCCTGGAGGATGGCGAGATCGGTTGCGGCCTTGTACCGGATCGTTCCCGGCACGAGAGCCCTCACCGACTCCGGTACGGGCACGGGCAAATGCTCACTCTCACCCCCCTCCCACTCGACGACGACTTCCGTCTCGTCCAGCGCACGAACGGTACCTACACGACGTACGGCACTGCCGTCACATTGCTCAACCAAAGATCCGATTTCCACAGCGCGAAACCCTATCGGCCGTCTCGGCAGTTCCGGCGGGCCAAAGCCCGTTGCTGCCGGTCCCTACGTGTGCTCACCGTCGTAAGCCGCCATCCTCACCTCAGTCTGCGGACGCTGCATGCCCGTCTGCTGAGGGAAGTTCAGGTCCGTCCCCGGCACGGCGAGCTCCGTGACGAGCTCCTCGACGGCCGTCTGCCAGGCGCGTACCTGGGCGTGGCCCGGTCCGATCTCGTCGTGGTGGTACTTGCAGCCCGTGCTGAGCCCGCTCCACAGGGCGTTGACGCGACGGGCCAGGTCGGGGCCGGCGTAGTGGCGCAGGCAGAGCAGTTTCGCTCGCATGGTGACCTGGCGGAGTCCGGCTTCCTCGGCGGTGAGGACTGCGTCGACGGCCGCTTCCAGGGCGATCCGCAGGGCGTAGGCCGCGCCGCGGGCCCGGCCGGCCGGGGTAAGCGGGCCGCCCAGGCCCGCGGTGAGGAGGCTGTCTGCGGTCGCGAGGAGTCCGGCGACGCTGCCGGCGCTCGTGCGGGTGGCGGGCATCAGGCGTTCACCTCCGGCTTGCGGATCCGGTTGGCGAGGGCCTCGACCTTCCTGACGAAGGCGACCGGGTCGGGCGGGAGGAATCCGTCAGGGTGGGCGCCGCGCTGGCACTGGCTGATCAGATTCGTGCTCTCGCCTCCGTACAGGGCGCGCAGACGGCTCCTGACGTCGTCGTCGGGGTGGACGAGACCGTCGTCGAAGAGGGCGAAAGAGGCGAGCGGGATGAGGCGTTCGGTCTCGTCGATGGCGGCCTGCAGACGGTCGGTGGGCTGTCCGGTGCGGCTCCGGCGGATCCAGGCCGCTTCGACGATCGCCTTGGTCAGGGCCTCGCGGCACAGGGACGGCAGGACGTTGCGCAGTGCCGTGTCGGGGCAGTTGGCGGTGTGGGCGAGGGCCATGGCGTCGTCGATGGCCTCCTTGACCGGGTCGGTCTCGGAGGTGACGTTCACCTTGGACTTCTCGCCGCGCTCCACCTTCAGCACGGTCACGGGCAGGCCCTGGCTGCGGAAGGCGTGCGGGAGCCGGGTGTCGTGGGTGAAGACGACGACCTGCCGGTCGCGGCCGAGTTCGTCGAGTACCTGGGCCAGGCCGTCGACCTTCGCCGGGTCCATGGACTGCACGGGATCGTCGATGACGACGAAGCCGAAGGGGCTGTCGGCCGTGGCGGCCCTGGGCAGGAACAGGGAGAGGGCGAGCGAGTGCAGTTCGCCCTGGCTCATGACGCTCAGGGCCGGGGCCTCGGTGTCGTCGACGGTGACGTCCATGATCAGCTTGCGCACGTTGGCCCGCTCGCTGCCGTGCAGGCTGACGTTCTTCAGGTCGACGCTGCTCTGGCGGCGGAGCTTCTCCCAGATCCGCTGCGTGTGGTCGGCGAAGGCGTCGACACGGAGGTCGCGGATCTCGGTCGTCACCTTCTTGATCCAGGTGAGGGCGGCGCCGATCTCCGTTCTGCGCGGCTTGGCGGCCTCGGCCTGCCGGGAGAGCTTCGTCCACTCCGCCAGCAGCTCGACGACCGCACGCCAGCGTTCGTCCATGGCCGCCAGTTCCTCACGTGCCTTCCTGGCCACGACCTCGCACGCGTCCGCCAGGGTCACCGCGGCCTTGAGCGCGCGCTCGGCGAGTTCGGCGGGGTCGGCGATCCGCCGGCAGTCGCTCCAGGTCCGCCACGGATCGCCGAGCGCGGCCGGGACCTCCCGCGGCGGGAGGATCAGGTCGTGCAGGGTCCGCGTCGCGGTCCGCAGGCCGGCCTCGGCTTCGCGCACCGCTTCGGCCTCGCGCAGGAGCGCGGCGATCTGCGCCTCGGCGCGCGAGGCCCACTCCCGGTCCAGGACCTGTTCCGTGCCGCAGACCGGGCAGGCCGTGTCGTCGGCGTGGCGGTCGCTGTGCCGCAGGGCCGCCTGGAGCAGCTGGGCCCTGCTGTGGGCGTCGGCGGCCGCGGTCCCCTTCAGGTCGTCGACGTCGGCGAGGGCGTGCCGCAGTGCGTCGACGGCGGCGCCGACCCGGTCGAGGTCGGGGCCCTCCGCGGCGGCCTCCAGCCGTGCCTCGCGCAGCCGGCCCTCGTCGGCCGTGGGCACACCGGCGATCAGGGCGTCGAGCACGGCGTGGTCGGGACCGCCCTTCTCCTCCATCGCCAGGAGGGCCTTGAGCGCCCGGTCGTCGTGCCCCACGTTCTCCAGGGCCCCGTGGAGAAGCGGCTTCTTTTCCTTCTCGGCGTTCACGACGGCGTCGAGTTCCTTCTTCGCGGCCGTAAGCCGTCGCGCGGCGGCGTTGAGGTGGTCGAGTCCGAGGATCGCGGCGATGTTGTCGTACATCTCGGACGGCTTGCCGTTGATCAGGTTGCCGAGGTCGACGTACGACAGGAACGGCCGGTAGGCCCGCGTCGCCTGCTCCCAGCTGACCTGCTCCAGGGGGACGGTGCCGTGTCCCGGCCGCCTGAGCACGGCCTGGGAGTCGGTGAAGGCGTCGCCGGTCCAGGTGCGGGTGAGGGTGCTCGGCGACTGGTCGCCCTCGACGGTCAGCTTGGCCTCGACGGCGGTCTGTTCGCCCTGGTGCAGGTTGCGCCAGCGGACGGTGCGGTTCGGGTGCTGCCCGGCGCAGTGGGCGTTGGTGCCGGTGAACAGGGTCTCGATGGCCTCGGCGATGCTCGACTTGCCGGAGCCGTTGCGTCCGACGACGAGGGTGACTCCCGGCTTCGGCCGCAGGTTCAGCCGCGCCTCCGAACCGACGCCGCGGAAGCCAGTGACCGTGACCTTTCCCAGGTAGACGGGGCCGGCGAGGGTGTGGGACTCGTGTACGCCCTCGGAGTCGCCGAGGGCCTCGCGGATGCGGCTCTTCACCCCGTCGGTGAGCTTCGGATCCCCGGCCAACCGCGCCTCGACAAGCTGGGGCAGCGGCAGCGCGTTGCTGTGGTGCGTCGCGTCCATGTGGTGTCTCCCGTGGTTCCCGCACTGATGTGGAAGGGGCGAGCACCGACAGGCGAGGGAGGCGGCGGGACTGCTGGGCACCTGTCGACGAAACGGAACCGTAGGAGTGGGGCGTGCTGTTGTGATCGCGTCAGCCCGATAACCCTGGTTATCAGCGGTGTCCAGACCCAGAGCGCAGAGCGGCAGGCACCTTGTGGTGGCCAAGTGCCACGACGCCGACCGGAGGATCACCGCGATGAGCCACACGCCCTCGATACCGCCCAGCAACCCGCAGTTCCCCGGCACCGGCGGTGCACCGGGTGGGCCGGGCGGCCCGGGAACGCCGTACCGCCCTTCCCGCCGGCCGGTGGCGGGCAGCTCGCCATGGGGCAGCCGATGAGACCGAAGCCGTCGCGCCGCAAGGCATGGCTCACCCACGGCGCGACCGCGTTCGTCGCGCTCATGGTCGGCGTCGGCATCGGCGGCGACGGGGACTCCGGCGGTACGGACGGCTCCGCCGCTCCCGCCCCGGCCGTCACCGTCACCAAGACCGCGGCCCCGGCGGCGGCGAACCCGAGCCCGCCGCGACCGTCACCGAGAAGGTCACGGTCACGCCGAAGCCGGCCGAGAAGCCGGGGCCCGCCACCACGGTGGAGGGCGACGGCCAGTACCTCGTCGGCGAGGACATGCAGGCCGGCACCTACAAGACCGCCGGGCCCGACAAGAGCGGCTTCGTCGACAACTGCTACTGGGCCCGCGCCAAGGACGCCTCCGGAGAGTTCGAGGCGATCATCGCCAACGACAATCTCAAGGGCCAGGGCCGCGTGACGGTCAACAAGGGCGAGTACTTCGAGACCAACGGCTGCCAGGAGTGGACCAAGGTCGGCTGACCGGCCGCCGCACACGCCGCCGCGCTCGTGGGGGGACGCGGCGGACCCCGGGGCGGGCGGCCAAAACCGGGCCGCCCGCCCCGTCCCTTCCCCTCCGTCCTTCTCTCCGCCACCCGCCCAACGTGAACAGGAGGGTCCGCCGATGGGCCGTCGTTCTCCGCTCGCCCGCGCACCCCGCCCCGCCCTCCGGGGCCACCGGCAGGTGCACTTCGACGACACGGTCAAGGCCGTCGGCCGGACGCCGATCGTGCTCGCCACGGACGCCTCCGTCACCGCCGACAAGGTGGGCACCGGCTACCTCGCCACCACCGGCGAGACCGGACTACGCGCCCACGTCTACCCGCGGTACCTCACCACGCCCCGCGTCCGCGTGGTCGTCACCGAACTCCGGTCCGTGTACTGGGGGTTGCGGCGGATCTTCGCGGCGCACCCCGGGCGGCTCGTCGAGGTGCGCGTCGACAACCTCGACGCCCTGACCCTCCTGCACGAGTGGCAGAACGGCGGCGACCGGATGCCGGACGGCTACGAAACCCGGCTGCGCTCGCAGGGCCGTCGGCCCAGCCTCGTCAAGCTGCAGATGTACGCGGAGTACACGCCCGGCCTGACCTTCGTCCACGAGAAGGCCCACGTCGGCAACCCGCTCAACGAGGCCGCCGACTCCCTGGCCAAGCTCGGCCTGCGCTCCCTGAACGGCAGGGTGCCGGTGACCGAGATCCCCCGGCTGGTCCCGCTCTGGGCGAGTGGAGCGCTGGCCGAGTACCGGCGGGGACGGGAGCGGGGCTGAGCCCCACGTCCGCCTGCCTCCGCTCGCCACACCCGCCTTCCGCCGCGTGTCCGTCTCTCACGACCTTCACGTCTTCAGTCGCCGCGCCTCCGCGCCTCCGTACCGAGAGGAAGTTCCACGATGTCCACCCCGGAGCAGCAGCCGCAGACCCCTCCCCCGACCGCGGTCCCCGAAACGACTCGGGGAACGGTCGAGGAGTCGGCCCCCGCATCCGCCGAACCGACACCCGCGCTGCCCGACCACCCGCCGACCACGTCGGCCTCCCGCTGGTCGCGGCTGTCGCGCGGCACCCTCCTCGCGATCGGCACCGCCCTCGGGGCCGCCGTGGTGGGAGCCTGCTGGGCCGGGACATCACTGGCCGGCGGCGAGGAAAGGACGTTCAGCACCGACGGGAAGCTCACCGTCGCCGGCATCGGCGTGGGTCTCGGCCCCGACGAACCGTGCTCCGGAACGGACGGCTACTCCGACATCGACTTCGGCGCCCAGGTCAGCGTCACC
Organism: Streptomyces sp. F001; assembly: GCF_004187715.1. Taxonomy (GTDB): domain Bacteria; phylum Actinomycetota; class Actinomycetes; order Streptomycetales; family Streptomycetaceae; genus Streptomyces; species Streptomyces flavusporus. Next base: position 99,701 of record NZ_QZWF01000009.1, read on the forward strand.
GACGCCGCCGGAACCCTCGTCGCCAAGGGAAGTCTGAGCTTCGGCAAGAAGACGGAGCAGGGCTGCGAGTTCCCCTTCACGGTCGACGACATCGCACCGGGCTCGAAGTTCTACACGGTCGAGGTTTCCCACCGCGGCGGTCTCACCCAGACCGAGAACGAACTGCGCGCGGGTGGCCTCGCGTTCACCCTCGGCGACTGAACGGCCAACCGACTCGGGATGGCTGCTCCGTATCTTTCCTGCGCATCCCCACCTTTTTCAGAACTTGGCATTGGACGATGTACTTCGCCCACGCGTCGGCTGGTAGGGCACCGTGGGCCCAGCGATCACAGTCGAAATGGAGAACCTCAGTGAGCACTTACGCCGACTCACTCGTCGACGGTGCAATCCCGATGAGCGCGTACGAGGGGCAGGTATGGGACACGCTCAACGAGCACTGGCAGCGCCGCAACAACCGCCGTGGCCTGCCGAACTGGGCGAGCACCGCGCTCGGTCGCACCGGTGAGGTCGCGGGAAACGCCGCAAGACGGGTTACGGACGCTGTCCCAGAAGCGGTCAAGGAACCGATCCGTCGCGCAGGCGACGCGGTCGCCGACAAAGCCATGCAACCGGCGCTCGCAGGCGCGGCAGCGTTGCTCGAGCTGGTCAACGACTGGGCCATGGATCTCAACGACCCGAAGAACATCGAGAAGCTCGCCCGCAAGCGAGGCTTCGAAATCGACAGTTTCACCGAACTGCGGCAGCAGGACCTCAAGGTCTGCGACCGGCTGCTGACCCGCAACACCCTCAAGTGGCGGACCACCGGCGCGCTCGAAGGCGGCGCCATGGGCCTGCTGGCCATGGTCCCCGTCGCCGGCATTCCCGTCGCGATGACAGCGGACATCCTCGTCGTCCAGGTCCTGAGCACGTCGATAGCAGCGCGCATCGCGTACTTCTACGGCTACGACGCCAAAGACCCCAAGGAGCAGGACTTCATCCAACGCCTGGTACAGCGGTCCTTCATGGCACAGGCGGCCAAAGCCAAGCCGTTGCGTGATGCCGCACGGGCGGCGGACGCGGTCAAGGGACGCATAAACTGGTCACAGAAGCTTCGCCAGGACCACCGCCTCCTGGCCGCCCTTGAGAAGTTGATGAAGCAGCTGGGCCCGGCCGGCTCCAGGGTGCCCGTTCAAAATGTCGCCAAGGTCGTGCCGTTTGTGGGGGTCCTCATCGGTGCCGGCATGAATTCCGCGGTCCTCGGCAGGGTGGCCGCCGACGCCCAGCGGTACTGCCAGACCCGATTCCTGTGCGACAAGTACGGGCTGCCGCTGCCGGCCGCACTGGCGACCGACTGGGACGACGACCCCCAGACCGACGCCACGTAAGTGGTGGCCGGTGTCTACGATGCAGTCTCTACGGTTCCCCACCGGGAATTCCGAGCTCCTCGCAGAGCTCGGCGACGTTCGGTGTCGGGCTACTGAGGTTGAACTCGTGGAGTCGTAGGAGCCGCCGTTCCGACTCCGAGATCCGACGGCTTTGCGAAACGTTCCGCTATGGCTGCTCCGTTGTTCCCTGAGGCCGGAATAGCCGTGGCCCGCCCCGTGTTGCCGCGAGCATGACGACGGACGCGTCGCGGCCCGAGGTGCTGCGCTACACCGCCTTCTCCAGTGACCCCGACGGCGGGAACCCCGCCGGGGTCGTCCTGGACGCCACTGGCCTGGACGACGGTGACATGCTGGCCATCGCCGCCGACTGGTCCCCGAGGACGCCGTGCTCACCCTGCGCCAGGGCGAGGACCTGGGCCGCCCCGGCAAGCTCACGGTGACGCTGCGCCCGGGCGACCGGCGCGTCCGGGCCGGCGGCACGGGGGCTCGCATCGGCTGAAGCGCCGGTGACGCGCCGCGGAGGGCTTTCGAGCGCCGACAAGGGGAGGCACAGCGCCGAACGGTTTCGCCTCCTGAACGGGGTCAGGCCGGAGTGACGGGAAGCACGGCCGAGAGGAACGACAACACGACGTACACCGTAGTTAAACGCCTATTTGTCAGTCTCTGCCCCGACCGCCACGCCCGACGGCGCGCAGGCAGCGGTGTCCGCTCCTCCCAGCAGCCGGCTACCGTCGTGGCAGGTAAGGATCCAGAGCAGCAGCGACGGCCGGACTGCGGAGGTAGCCCACTGCGCGATGGAAGTCGAAGAGACGGACGCTCTCCTGGAGATCGAGGTCGACGCCGTCGAAGTAGCGTCTCAGGGGCCGCAGGATGGCCACGGGGTCCCCGTGGTCGGACACGTTCACCCAGCGGGCGACGCCCGGGGGGCGGATGCCTCGCTCGACGGGTGCGGGCAGCAGGCGGTGGAAGACGCCATGCGGCAGGGCGAGCGGCGAACCGAGGGTGATGAAAAGATCGACAGTCAGCTCAGGGTGGGCGTGCAGGGCCTCATAGGTCACCACCGTGCCGAGAGAATGGGCGATCACTATCCGCGGTCGGCGCTCGGCGATCACCGAGGCGACCTCCTCGCGAGCCGCGTGGCGGGTCGGCGCGTCCGGGGCACGCAGGTAGGCGGCGACTTCGCGGCAGCACAGCGCGATGAAGGCACGTGTGAGCCGACCGTCCAGGCTGAAACGCTTCGCCACCATCTCCGCGGCATGCCGCAGCGGTATGGCCAGGCGCCCCTGCGCGGTGACCTTTGGCAGGTCCAGGGACTCAAGCCAGTGGGTCGCGAGCGCGGTCTCGTCCGGGGTCAGATGGTCCAGGGCGTCGTCATCCGGGCCTTGGGCGGTCGGAAGGCCGCGACTCAGATGGTGCGCGTAGTAGGCGAACGCCACATCGCCGTCCGCTAAGGGTCTGCCGAGACCGGCAGCAAGGTTCCTGGCCCATACGGCAGCCCGCTGGGCAGCGACGTCTTCCGGTGCGCGGCCGCGAACGTGGTTGCCGACACCGTGTACGCCGACTACGAGAGACATGGCTGTGTCCTTCCGGGAGTTGGCAGGGTCAGGCGCAGGTGACAGGGCTCCATGGGAGGAACGGCGGAAGTCCACTGCCCGGTTCCAACGCGATGAGCATGTCGGCCAGAGCAGCGACAACCATGCCGTCGGTGGCGACCGCCAGCGCCCGCAGCCCCTCCGGAAGACAGAGCACGTCCTCTTCGGCGCCAGTCAACATGTCTGATATGCGGACCGTGTCATCCTCTCCACCAGTGAGCGTATGCGGACGCCCTCCCACCGACGCCACCACCACGCACCGCACTCCCCCCTTGTGCCCGGCGAGCACCCGCACCTCCTGACCAGCCTCCAGATCCCATACGCGGACCGTGCCATCGCCGCCACCGGTCACCGCATACGGACGACCCTCCACCGACGCCGCCGCCACACACCGCACTCCCCCCTTGTGGCCGGCGAGCACCCGCACCTCCTGACCAGCCTCCAGATCCCATACGCGGACCGTGCCATCGCCGCCACCGGTCACCGCATGCGGGCGTCCCCCCACCGACACCACCGCCACACACCCCAGCGGAGCACCCTGGTCGAGGAGCGGCTCGCCCAGCCGTCGATCCTCGCGCAGGTCCCACAGCACCAACAGCCCCGCGTCGAACGACAATGGCCGCCGCCGATAGCCGCACAGGACCGCGACCGGGCGGTCGCGCACGGTGGCGCCGGCAACGGCGACGAACAGTTGCCGGGAGACGTTGACGCTCTGCTTGACGAAACGCGCATCCGGCAACTCCCATACGTTGACCCGTGACGAATTGCCGCCCATCTCATCGAACCAGTAGGTGGCGAGGATGACGGAGTCCAAGACCGTACAGGCAACCATGCTCTTGCCCTTGTCCACATCAAAAAGGGGCGCTCCTGATCCGAGCACCTTGCGCTCCCGGAGGTCCCAGACACGGACCTTGCCATCCTGGGAAGCGGTGATGACGTTCGAACCGCCGCCCAGGCTCACCGGCACCAGGCTGGTGATGCGGGAACGTCGCTCGACCCAAACAGGCGGCTGCGTCGAAGAATCCCACGGGATCTCCTGCAGCAGCCTGTGCTCCGGTACGCGTCCGACCCGGTGGGCGCGCCACGATCCACCGCTGGCAAGGGCCGAGGCCAGTTCCTGCTCGCCCCGCTGCGCCGCGGCGATGGTGAGGATCTGGCGGCGCTGCGAGGGAGTTCGGTAGCGGTGTGCGTCGGCAGTGTCGACGTACAGTCTGGCGAGTGGCGGAAGGCGGTCACGTCGAGCCCACTTCGGCCGCCAGCGTGCACCGTCCAACAGCCGAAGCTGTCGTTCCAGCGCTTCGGCGTCGGCGTGCAGGACGAACTCGGGGTCGTCGAGGAGTTCTTCCAGCCGTCCGGCATCGGCGGCGTGCTGGGCCGCGTGGCGCAGCAGGTACGGCTCGGCCGTCGCCCAGCGACGAGAGTCCGGTACGAAGGTGAGCAGTTGTGTGAACACGGCATCGGCATCCGGCTTCTCGGACCGGAGTTTGTCGGCCAGTCCCTGGTGGAAGAGGCGGTACACCGTCCTGCCCTCGTCATCCACGCCATGGCGCAGATAGAAGCGGGCTGCATCCAACGCCTCCCGGACCTGCTCGATCCTCGGCTTGCCCGGACCGAAGGCCGCGGCCGTCGTCCGCACCACCTCTTCCGGCATGCCGTCGCCCTGGGCGAAAGCCAGGGCGGAGAGGACCGGGTCCATCCACAAGATGTGCTGGTGATCGTCCCGGTGCAGGTCCATGACCTTGTGCAGATCGCGTGGCACGGCGGTGACGAGTCGGCGCACCCCGGCGGGATCGTCCGGGACAGGCTGATCGAGTACGCGCCGCACGTACAGCGCGGCCACCAGGAACTCGCCGCACTCCGGCGCCCCGCGCCGCGCCAATGCCCGAGCGATGCCGTCCGCAAGCTGGTCGGCGATTCCCTCTCCTTCCACCGTCGCATAGTGGGAGTCGGTGGCCAGCACATCACGCAGGTAGTCGCGCAGTTCGCCGCGCAGGCGCTGCTTCCGCACGCGATCCAGATCGATACGTCCCCGGCCGGCCCGACGGAACAACGGCGCGAAGCGACCCGGGCGGACGCCGACCAGCATCCGGCAAACCCGGCTCAGGGCGAGCAGCGCCTTCATCAGCTCCTGGGGATCCTCGGCCTCGTCCAGCGCGTCCAGAATCAGCACCGGTGGGCGGTCGCGGCCCTGCAGCGCGGAGACGACATCAGAGACACTTCGGGTCGAACCCAGCTTCCACTGGCGGCCCAGGGCGGCCATCACCTCGGAGACCGAGCGCTTGCGTGCGTGCACCACGGCCAACTCGTCAACCACCGGGGGCCCGCCGACGAGCGACTTCCATAACCCGTGTGATTCGCCCCGCAGGTCCGGGTGTGCCACACAGACCAGAGCGCCGAGCAGCGCGGACTTGCCCGCCCCCGGCTTGCCGGTGACCACCCGCAGGTCCCGGCCCTTGCCCCGCAACCAGTCCGACAGCGAGCGCACTTCGGCGTCCCTGCCCCGGAAGAACACGGGACCGCCTTCCCCGAACACTGCCTCCGCACCGGAGGCCCGGCCGACGAAATGACGGACGTCGGCGACCTCGTCGAGGAGTGCGGTGACCGTGCGGTCCATCCGGTCGCGAGCGACAGCTCGCGAACCGTCCCGGCCGTATGCGGGATTGGGGAAGAACGTCAGGTGGGAGAGCTCGGCATCCGACGCGGGGACCAAGGGGTCGAGGACCTCCTGCGGCGGCCCGTCCGCCGTGTACTCCTTCACCAGGTCTTTGACCTGGCGGCAGAAGAGATGGAAGGGGATGTACGGCACGGACGGATCCACCCGTACGCTCTCGTTCGCGAATCGTCCAAGCACCTCAGCGACTGCCCGGGACAGGTGACCGTCGTAGGCTTGCTCGCCGATCCCGCTGGCGGCGATCACCCAGGCCCGTCGACGATGCCCAGGCATGGTGTGCTGCCACTCCCGCCGAGCCGCGCTGCCGGAATAGCACAGGTCCAGCAGGAACAGCACGTGCGGCGCGGACTCCTCCGGTTCGGTGTCCTCGACCAGCTTGAGCCAGCTCTCGATGTCGTGCCGGGTAGGCCGCTCATCGCCACCGACGACATAAACCCCGCCACTGTCGGCCAGTTTGCCGTGGGCCAGGATGTGCACCACGACGAACCCGGGACCGGCCTCCAGCACCGACTCGACGGCCTGCTCAAGGGCCGCCGCCGATCCGGCGGGGTCCGCCTCGGTGATGTGCGGTCGGTAGCCGAAGAAACGGAAGGCCGCGCGAAGCTGTTTGGCGTAGCTTTGGGCGAACGGCAGCGGCTGCCACCTCGGCTGGTCCTCATCCTCCAGGTCCGGGAGAGGACCCTGGACGCCGACCACCAACGCCCGGTGTTTCAGCGGCCGTTGCCCCTCCATACTTCGCGCCCCTTCCCCGGTCTTCAAGAGCACTGTAGAGGGACACCACAACCGGCTCCAGGGGCCTTTTGGTGAGTCACTGTCGGTGTCCCCGGATTCCATGGTCCCCAGGTCTAGGTACGGGGCGACAGCCTACGAGGGCAGTGCGGCGGATTCTCGCCTGAGGCATGTCATGCGCCGCAGTTCACCCTTTCGGGATTGCTGTCCGATCCGCTGTCCCGTTTCGGGTCGGCGGACTCCTTCAGTGACCGACACCCAACCGCAGTTCGATCCCAAGAGACGAGGGTATACAGGCCCATCGGCAGGAGGCCCGAGCCGACGCAGGCTCCGCCGGCGCCTCCACTGATCACTGAACCAGAGACCGGCACCACCCAGAAGGAATGACTGCGCAGGCGAGCACACTGGCTGCGTGAGGAGGGCTGGGCCGCCATCCTCGACACTACGAACGGCCTTGGGCACACCGCCACCCCGCCGAACGACAAGTGTCGCAACCGCGCGGCGCTCACTGGGCAACAACCGCCGTCGGACATCGAGGCGGCAGGGTCGCCAGCACACCAGACGGGATATCGGGTGAAGGCGGAGACCGAGAGGCTCTGCAGACCACCGCACAGTGAACTACGGCCTATTCGGCCGACAACCATCAGTCAGAGGCCACCGGCAGGACGTCCGGCGAGAGCGCGCCAGCGCGGACAGAACCGCTCGTCATACGGCGACGATGGTGACGCCGGCACAACACCTCATAGCCGACCTCCGCAGCGGGGCTACTCACGTCACCGACAACGACCTGCTCACCTTCCACCACCATCTCGCCGCCCAGCGTGCGGGCATTGTGCGTAGCACGCGCCCCGCACCAGCACATCGCCTCCACCTGCAGCGTCTCAATGCGGTCCGCCAGCTCGATCAGCCGCCGCGAGCCAGGGAAGAGCTTCGTGCGGAAGTCGGTGGTGATACCGAACGAGAAGACGTCCAGGTCCAAGTCGTCCACGACCCGCGCCAATTGGTCGATCTGCACCGGCTCCAGGAACTGCGCCTCGTCCACGATCAAGTAGTCGACCTTGCCGCCCTGCGACACCCTGTCGACGACATAGGCATACAGATCCATGCCAAGCACCGCCTCGACCGCGTCGGTCACCAGCCCCAGCCGTGAAGAGAGCTTCCCCTCTCCCGCACGGTCGTCCCGAGTGAAGATCAGACCCTGCAGCCCCCTCGCCGACCGGTTGTGCGCAATTTGAAGCGCCAGCGTCGACTTCCCGCAGTCCATCGTTCCGGAGAAGAAGACCAGCTCGGGCATGGGGAGTTGAGCACCTTTCGGCGAAACGACGGAGCAGGGGGTGTCAGGAGCGTACTTCGAGCAGCGGGACCAGCTGCTCGGCGGGGGTCATCGAGCCGTGGTTGCCGACCATCGCCGACTCCTTCGGCTCCCGCTCGGAGGCGATGATCAGCACGTCGTCGCGGGCGGCCGCGACCACGTCGCCGATGCGCGCGTACACGCGGTCGTCGCATGCGCCGGGTGGCCCGAACCAGCCCGCGGCGATCGCCTCGTCCCGCGAGGCCACCCAGAACTGCTCGCCGAGCACCTCCCGCCAGCAGGTCAGTACGTCGTTCTCGGCGCCCGGCAGCGCGTACACGTGCCGCGCGCGGCCCTCGCCGCCCAGTAGGGCCACCCCGGCGCGCAGTTCCCAGTCCTCGTCGAAGTCGATGCGGTGCTGCTCGTCGAAGGGCACGTCGATCATGCCGTGGTCGGCGGTGACATAGAGCGCGCTGCGCTGCGGGAGCTGCTCGGCCAGCCGCTGCACCAGCCGGTCCACGTACATGAGCTGGCCGCGCCAGGTGTCGGAGGCGACGCCGAAACGGTGACCGGCGCCGTCGAGTTCGGCGTAGTACGTGTAGACCAGGCTCCGGTCCCCGGCGGCGAGTTGCTCCGCGGCGAGGTCCATGCGCTCCTCGCCGGTCAGCCGCCCGTGGAACGTTCCGCCACTGAGCGCGACCTTGGTCAGCGGGGTGCTCTGGAAGGCGGGGGACGAGACCTGCGCGGCGTGCACACCCGCTTTCTGGGCCAGGTCGAAGACCGTGGGATACGGCTGCCAGGCGCGCGGCTCGGTCCACGGCTGCCAGCGCAGCTGGTTCATCAGCTCGCCGGTGGCCGGGTTGCGCACGGTGTAGCCGGGCAGGCCGTGTGCGCTCGGCGGCAGGCCGGTGCCGACCGAGGCGAGGGACGTAGCGGTCGTCGCGGGGTATCCGGCGGTGAGGGGACGGCCCGTACCGCCACGGGAGGCGGCGAGGAGCGAGGTCAGGAAGGGGGCCTCGTCCGGGTACGCCCTGAGCTGCTCCCAGCCGAGGCCGTCGATCAGGAACACGCAGACCCGGTCGGCAGGGGTCAGTTCGGTGATCGTGGCGGTCATGCCCGGCACGCCCATACCCGCGGCCAGCGTCGGCAGCAGGTCGGCGAGCGAGCCGGAGCCGTACTCGGGCCGGGGGGCGGAGTCGACGGCGAGGGGCTCCGGGTGGTCCTCCCAGGCGGCGGGCTGCGCCATCAGCGGTCGAGGTCCGCGGTCGCCTCGGAGACGGACTGCGCGAAGGCGAGCGCCTGGCGCACCGTCTCCGGTCCGTCCCCGGCCTCGCTGACGCGCAGGCTGAGGTCGTCGGCCGTCGAACTGCCCGTGTAGCCGTGATCGGCCTCACAGTTGGGGTCGCCGCAGGCGGCGGGCTCCAGATCGAGGCGGGAGACCGCGCCCCAGCCGATCGTCAGCACGACCTCGCGCGGCAGCGTGCCCGGTGCGTACGACTCCGGGTTGGCGACGACGCGGCTGACGACCACCGACGAGATCCTGCCCAGCTTCACCGACTCCGTCGACGTCGTGGCGTACGGCGTCGGAGAGGTGCTGTCCGCGGCCTGCTCGTCGGTGTGGCTGACGATGAAGCGGTTGTCGGTGAGGACCAGCACGGTCACATGCCGCCGGACCTCGTTCTGGTCGAACGTCGTCTCCTGGTGGACCAGGTACGACCGGATGGGCTCGCCGCCCACGGCGGCCTCCACCGCCTCGGCCACGAGGGCCGGGTAGTAGCCGCTGCGCTCGATCGCCGCTCGCAGCCCCTGGGTCGTCGTACTGGTCTTGGCCATGAGGCCCATCCTACGGGGACCCACTGACTGCGAGGCACCGCTCGGTCACCCCGGGCCCCTCAGTACACCGGGAGCGTCCGCGGGCCGAGGTCGTCCCGGGCGGGGGGCGGGGCCAGGCGTACGGAGGCGCCGAGCACGCTCAGACCGTGCGGGGCGACGACGACCGGCTCCAAGGTGACCGCGACCACCTCGGGATGGTCGTCGACCAGCCGGGACACGCGCAGCAACAGCTCCTCCAGGGCGGGGGTGTCGACGGGCGTCGAACCGCGCCAGCCGAACAGCAGCGGTGCCGTACGGATCGAGCGGATCAGCGAGGTCGCCTCGCGGTCGGTGACCGGGATCAGGCGGTGCGCCGTGTCGCCGAGCAGCTGGGAGGCCGCCCCGGCCAGCCCGAAGGAGAGCACCGCTCCGGCCGCCGGATCGATCACCGTCCGTACGACCGTGTCCACCCCGCGCGGGGCCATCCGCTGTACCACCGGCCGCAGCTCCTCGGGCGTCCCGAACAGCTCCGTCAACTCGGTGTACGCCCGTCGCAGTTGCTCCTCGTCCGCCAGATCCAGGCGTACGCCGCCGAGGTCCGCGCGGTGACGCAGGTGCGGGGCGGTGGCCTTGAGGGCCACGGGGTAGCCGAGGGTGCGGGCGGCTGCTGCTGCGGCGTCGGGGGTGGGGGGGCAGGGCGCGGTGGACGCTGATCCGTACTTCCGAGCAGCTCGCACGTCTCCTCCGTACCGAGCGTGAGCCCCTGCCCGCGCGTGAGCAGCCCGCGATCAGCTCGGCGGCGCCCTTCTCGTCGATGTCCTCGAACTCGGCACCTTCCCGGCTCGGCGGTCCGCCGCCACTGCGCGTACTTGACGACTTCGGCGAGTGCACGGACGGCACGTTCGGCGGCGGGGTAGGCAGGGATATGCCCTTCCCAGCCGCGGGCAGTCGTGCCGCCCGGGGCGGCACGGGTGGGCGCGGGCGGCACCCGCCAGCGCCGGGCAGCGCACCCCACCCCACCCAACCGCCGCCGGGACCCTGGAAGAGGCTGTGGCGCAGTACTGGCCGCAGCCGACAACGCCTCCGCCAGCCCCCCGAGCTCCACATGCACCACCAGCACCGGCTTGGAAGAAGCCGCAGCCGCCGCCGACCGCAACGCCTCCGCCAACGCCGCATCCCCCACCGACGCCTCCCCGATCGCCGGTATCGCGGTCACCACGACGGAGTCGCACGTGTCGTCCGCCAACGCCCGCGACAACGCCGTCCGGAAGTCCTCCGCCGAAGCCCCCGTCGTGAGGTCCAGCGGAGGATGCGGCCGCAACCCCTCGGACAGACACGCGTCGTACGTCAGCAGCCCCAGCGACTCGGAGTTCCCCAGGATCGCCACCCGCGGCCCCGCCGGCAGTGGCTGTCGCGCCAGCAGCAGCCCCGCGTCGACCAGCTCGGTGATCGTGTCCACCCGGATCACGCCGGCCTGCCGCAGCAGCTCGGACACGGTGGCGTGCGGCAGCCGCGTCGCCCGTACGGCGTGGCCCTGCGGCGCGGCACCTCCGTGGCGCGCACCCTGCACCACGACGAGCGGCTTCGCCGCCGCCGTCCGTCGCGCGAGGCGGGTGAACTTGCGCGGGTTGCCGATGGACTCCAGATACATCAGGACGACGTCGGTGTCCGGATCGTCGTACCAGTACTGGAGCACGTCGTTGCCGGACACGTCCGCCCGGTTGCCGGACGAGACGAACGTCGACACACCCGTGACTCCGGTGACTCCGCCGCCGCGCCGGTGCAGCCGGGACAGCAGTGCGATGCCGATGGCCCCGGACTGCGCGAAGAGCCCGATCCGTCCGGGGCGCGGCATCTCGGGGGCCAGGGAGGCGTTGAGGCGGACGTCCGGGGAGGTGTTGATGATCCCGAAGGCGTTCGGCCCGATGATCCGCATGCCGTACGCGCGCGCGCGCCGCACGAGCGCACGCTGGCGATCCCGTCCGTCGGGGCCGCTCTCGGCGTAGCCGGCGGAGATCACGACGAGGCCCTGCACTCCGTGCTCGCCGCACTCGGTGACCACCTCGGGCACGTACTCCGCGGGGACGGCAACGACGGCGAGGTCGACGGGCCCGTCGATGTCGCGCACCGAGCGGTACGCCGGCACCCCGTCGAGTTCCTCGATGCCCTCGGGCAGGGCCCCGTTCACGGCGTAAAGACTGCCGGTGAAGCCGGCTTCCCGGATGTTGCCGAGGACGCTGCGGCCCACGCCGCCGGGCGTGCGGCCCGTGCCGACGACGGCGATGGAGCCGGGCGCCAGCAGCCGCCGTACCGACCGTGCCTCGGCGCGCTGCTCACGCGCGCGCTGCACGGCGAGCGAACGGTCCGTGGGTTCGAGGTCGAACTCCAGGCGTACGACGCCGTCCTCGAAGCTGCGCTTCTGGGTGTATCCGGCGTCCGTGAACACCTTGATCATCTTGCTGTTGGCGGGCAGCACCTCGGCGGCGAAGCGGCGGATGCCGCGCTCCCGGGCGACGGCGGCGATGTGTTCGAGGAGGGCGGAGGCGACACCGCGGCCCTGGTGGGCGTCCTGTACAAGGAAGGCGACCTCGGCCTCGTCGGCAGGCGCGGAGGCGGGCAGGCCGTCGGCGCCGATGCGGTCATAGCGTACGGTGGCGATGAACTCGCCGCCGATGGTGGCCGCGAGTCCCACCCGGTCCACAAAGTCGTGGTGCGTGAAGCGGTGGACGTCCTTGGCGGACAGACGCGGGTAGGGCGCGAAGAAGCGGTAGTACTTCGACTCGTCCGAAACCTGCTCGTAGAAGCTGACCAGGCGCTCGGCGTCATCAACGGTGATGGGGCGGATGCGCGCGGTGCCGCCGTCGCGCAGCACCACGTCGGCTTCCCAGTGGGCGGGGTACTCGTGCCGCTCCGACGAGCTCTGCATGCGCCCCAGAGTACGGCTCGCGTACGACAACGGCGCGAGGCAGTCTGTGCAAGGACGGGAGTCGGACCGAGGCCGCGGTCCGACTCCACCTCCGGACGGTACGAAGGACCGCACCGGGCATGCTTCACGATATGGGAAACTGGTCTAGACAACCCTGAACACTGAAGGGCAGCATCACATGGCTGAGCGCCGCGTCAACGTCGGCTGGGCCGAGGGCCTCCACGCCCGCCCCGCCTCCATCTTCGTCCGAGCCGCCACGGCCGCAGGCGTCCCGGTGACGATCGCCAAGGCCGGGGGCAACCCCGTCAACGCGGCCTCCATGCTGGCCGTTCTCAGCCTGGGCGCCGAGGGCGGCGAGGAGATCGTCCTGGCCTCCGACGCCGACGGCGCCGAAGCCGCGCTCGACCGTCTGGCCAAGCTGGTCTCCGAGGGCCTCGAGGAGCTGCCCGAGACCGTCTGACCGCCCGCACGGCGGTCAGTGAAGCCGCGTCGCCCTTCCCGGGCGGCGCGGCTTCGCCGTTTCCGCAGCGGGCTCATGCGTTTGCCGCAGCGGCTTCGCGTGTTTCCCGCAGCGACCTCCCGTCTTTTCCACGGCGGGCGCGACGCAATTCACGCGGGCACGCCTGTGACGCGCGGACGTGAATTCCCGGCGCGCCAGAAAAAGGGCAGCGGAAATACACCGCCACCGAATATCTCCTCTTTGTATACGGCGCATATGTTAATGCCGCAGGCTGGACATGTTTACGGGGTGTTGCGAAGTCCTCACACGGTCGGTGCGATCCTGGCCGCCGACGAACCGGAGCCGGTGCGCGGCGATCGCGCGCTCGGTGTGCAGCGCCGTGACGGCCCGCGCGCGCTCGCTGTCGCCGCGCGCCACGGCGTCCACGATCGCGCCGTGCTCCGTCCAGGACTCCGCGGGGCCGGCCGGTGCCTCCACGGCGTACATCCAGGCGATCTTGTGTCGCAGCTGGGTCAGCATGGCGATCAGCGCGGGGCTTCCGGAGGCCTGGGCGAGCGTCTCGTGGAACCAGCCGCCCAGCGAGCGCAGATCCTCACTGTTGCCCCTCCTCGCCCGCTCCTGACCCAGCCGGACGAGACCGCGCAGGACCTTCAGATGGGCCTCGGTGCGCCGCTGGGCGGCCCGGGCGGCGCCGAGCGGCTCCAGCAGCATGCGCATCTCCAGCAGGTCGGAGGCCTCCTGCTCGGTGGGCTCCGCGACGCACGCGCCCGCGTGCCGCCGGGTCACCACGAAGCCCTCTGCCTCCAGGGTGCGCAGGGCCTCCCGGACGGGGACGCGCGAGACGCCGTAGCGGCGCGCGAGGAGTTCCTCGGTGAGCCGGCCGCCACGCTCGTAGACACCCGCGACGATGTCGTCCCGGATCGCCGTGCACACCGAGTGCGCCGGAATACGCATGCCCGACCTCCGTCTTAATCCCCGTGAAACGTCGACGATTGACGTGTGTTCAGTGACTCTATTGCAAAGAGCCGGAATTTCCGATGGCGGACCGGAATCCATGGATATTTTTTGGACAAACAGACCCCTGAAACGCCGAAAGCCCCGGCTCGGGGAGCCAGGGCTTCGGGCAGCGCAGCCGCCTGTCGTCAGACGTTCACACCGTGCGAGCGGAGGTAGGCCAGCGGGTCGATGTCCGAGCCGTACTCGGCGGTCGTACGGGCCTCGAAGTGCAGGTGCGCTCCGGTGACGTTGCCGGTGGCGCCGGAGAGGGCGATCTGCTGTCCCGGGGTGACCGTCTGGCCGACCGAGACGGCGATGGACGACAGGTGGCCGTACTGGGTGTACGTACCGTCGTTCATCTTGATCACGACTTGATTGCCGTACGCCCCGCCCCAGCCGGCCTCGACGACGGTGCCGGAGCCGACCGCGTGGACGGGCGTGCCGCTCGCGGCGTGGAAGTCGACACCGGTGTGGCTGCCGGAGGACCACAGGGAGCCGCCGGACTGGTAGCCGGTGGAGACATAGGAGCCGGTGATGGGCAGCGCATAGGTGTTGAGACGCTTGCGCTCGGCCTCGCGGGCGGCCCGCTCCTTGGCTTCGCGCGCCTCCTTGGCCCGCTCCTCCGCGCGCTTCTCGGCGGCCGCTTCGGCGGCTTCCTCGGCGGCGGCCTCCTCGGCGGCCTGCTGCTGGGCGGCCGCCTGGGCGTCGATCTGGTCGGCGACCGAGTCGCCGATGGTGACGACCGGCAGCAGGCCGGTCTGCTCGAGCGCCGGCTCGGCGGCCAGCGCGGGGGCGGCCAGAGTGCCGACGACGCCGGTGGTGGTGAGCGCGGCGACGCCCGCGGCGCGGGCGGTGGTGCGCTGCATCCGGCTGGGACGACGGTGCTTCCCGGTGGCGCGGGTGAACGCCATGAAGTGGCTGGTCCTTTCCTTCCTTCTCGCCTACCGGGTTAGCTGACGGGTTCGGAGCAGGAAGGTCTCCTACGGACTCCCTCGCTGCGCGCGGGCGTCCGATTCACCCCAGGGACTGCATCGTTGGGTCCCCGGCTCCCCTGGCTCGCGCCGTTCGGGGACTCGGCGATGACTGTCCGGTGCCGCGGACGCGGCGCACTGCCTGACGGACAGCCCGGAAGACGCTAAGACGTCATCTCATTTGGCGAGCCTGCGGTAGCAGATGAGGGTGCAGGCGATGCTGGTGAAGGCGAGGAAGTGCTCGGCTTTGCGCTCGTAGCGGCGGTGGAGGCGGCGGCAGCCGGCGAGCCAGGCCATGGTGCGTTCGATGGTCCAGCGGTGGCGGCCCAGACGTGTGGAGGACTCGATGCCCTTGCGGGCGATGCGGTGATGGATGCCTCGCTTGCGGAGCCATCGCCGCAGGTGGTCGTAGTCGTAGCCCTTGTCCGCGTGCAGCTTGGCGGGGCGGCGTCGGCGGGGTCCGCGGCGGGAGCGGATCGGAGGGATGCCCCGGACCAGTGGTTCGAGGGCCTGGCTGTCGTGGAGGTTCGCGCCGGAGATGCCGATCGAGAGGGGCAGACCGGTCCGCTCCGTGATCAAGTGGATCTTCGAGCCCTTCTTGCCCCGATCGACAGGATTCGGACCTGTCAGGTCCCCCCTTTCAAGGCCCGCATGTTCACCGAGTCAATCGCGCACCGGGACCAGTCCAGCTCGCCGCGAGAGCCGAGTTCGTCCAGGACCAGGCGGTGGAGCTTGGCCCACACCCGCGCCTTGCTCCATTCGGTGAACCGCCGATGGGCCGTCGGACCCGATGGCCCGAACGACGGGGGCAACTGCCGCCATGTGCAGCCTGACGTGGCCACGAAGATGATCGCTGCCAACACCTCGCGGTCCCCATACCGACGGCGGCCACCGCCCTGCGGCCGCGACGGAGCAGGCGGCACCACCCGCTCGAACAACCCCCACAACTCATCCGGCACCAGACGCTCAACGATCCCCACGACGACAGACTATCGAACATTCCAAATGAGACGACCTCTAAACGGGGCATCTTTCAATCCCCAAACGGAACACGGCTTTTGTAGCGCATGCCACAGGTCAGACAGGCAACCTCTCCCCCAATTGGGACATAAAGGGGCCCTGGTGACTCTTCCGTCACCAGGGCCCCTGCGCGGGCGTGCCGCTGTCAGGCCTTCTACTCGGCCGTGACGACGGTGACTTCGCCGATTCCGAGGGCCGCGACAGGCTCCTTGATCTGCGCCGCATCGCCGACGAGGACGGTCACGAGACGGTCCACCGGGAAGGCGTTGACGACCGCCGCCGTGGCCTCGACGGTGCCCGTCGCGGCGAGCTGCTGGTACAGCGTCGCCTGGTAGTCGTCGGGCAGGTGCTGCTCGACCTGATCGGCCAGCGTGCTCGCGACGGCCGCCGCGGTCTCGTACTTGAGCGGCGCCACCCCGACGAGGTTCTGCACGGCGACGTCCCGCTCGGGATCGGTCAGACCCTGCTCGGCGAGCGTGCGCAGCACCGTCCAGAGGTCCTGCAGTGCGGGACCGGTGTTCGGTGTGTCGACGGAGCCGCTGATGGCAAGCATCGCGGCGCCGCTGCCGTCCGGCGCCGAACGCAGCACCTGGCCGAACGCGCGCACGCCGTAGGTGTAGCCCTTCTCCTCGCGCAGGACACGGTCCAGGCGGGAGGTGAGGGTGCCGCCCAGACAGTACGTGCCGAGCACCTGGGCAGGCCACACGCGGTCGTGCCGGTCGGAGCCGACGCGGCCGATCAGCAGCTGGGTCTGCACGGCGCCGGGACGGTCCACGATGACGACCCGGCCGGTGTCGTCGGCGGTCACCGGCGGCACGGGGCGCGGCTGGGCCGGGGAACCGGTCCAGGCGCCCAGGGTGTCACCGAGCAGCGCGTCGAGGTCGACACCGGTGAGGTCGCCGACGACGACTGCGCTGGCCGTGGCGGGCCGGACGTGCTTCTCGTAGAAGGCACGTACGGCCGCGGAGTCGATGGTCGCCACCGTCTCCTCGGTGCCCTGGCGGGGTCGCGACATGCGCGAGGTCGCCGGGAACAGCTCCTTGGAGAGCTCCTTGGCGGCACGGCGGGACGGGTTGGCCAGCTCGTGCGGGATCTCGTCGAGGCGGTTGCGCACGAGCCGCTCGACCTCGCTGTCGGCGAATGCGGGCGCCCTGAGGGCGTCGGCGAGCAGGCCGAGGGCCTTGGCCAGACGGGAGGCGGGGACCTCCAGGCTCAGGCGGACGCCGGGGTGGTCGGCGTGCGAGTCGAGGGTGGCGCCGCAGCGCTCCAGCTCGGCGGCGAACTCCTCGGCGGAGTGCTTGTCGGTGCCCTCGGAGAAGGCCCGCGCCATGATCGTGGCGACGCCGTCGAGGCCGGCCGGCTCGGCCTCCAGGGGCGCACCCAGGAGCACCTCGACGGCGACGACCCGCTGGCCGGGGCGGTGGCAGCGCAGAACCGTCAGACCGTTGTCGAGCGTCCCGCGCGTGGGCGCAGGGAAGGCCCACGGCCTGGCCTCGCCCGCCCGGGGCTGGGGGTGGAACTCCATCGTGGCGAGCTCGGTCACTGGGCCGCCTCCTCGTTGTTGTCGTCGGTGGGTTCGGCAGCTTCGGCGGCGTCGGCGGCGTCGGCGGCGGTCGGCTCGTAGACGAGCACCGCGCGGTTGTCGGGGCGCAGGCGGGCCTTGGCGACCTCCTGGACCTCTTCGGCCGTGACGTCCAGCACGCGCTGGACGGCGGTCAGGGCCAGCTGCGGGTCGCCGAACAGCACGGCGTACCGGCACAGTTCGTCGGCGCGGCCGGCGACCGTGCCGAGCCGGTCCAGCCACTCGCGCTCCAACTGGGCCTGGGCACGCTCCATCTCCTCGGCCGTGGGGCCCTCCTCGGCGAACCGGGCGAGCTCCTCGTCGATGGCGGCCTCGATGACCGGCACCTCGACGTCACCGGAGGTCTTCACGTCCAGCCACCCCAGGGAGGGCGCTCCGGCCAGCCGCAGCAGGCCGAACCCGGCCGCCACGGCCGTACGGTCACGCCGTACGAGCCGGTTGTAGAGGCGGGACGACTCGCCGCCGCCGAGGACGGTGAGGGCCAGGTCGGCCGCGTCGCACGCGCGCGTGCCGTCGTGCGGGAGCCGGTAGGCGGCCATCAGGGCGCGCGCCGGCACCTCCTCCTCGACGATCTCGCGCAGCTGCTCGCCGATGATCTCGGGCAGCGCGCCGTCGCGCGGGGCGGGCTTGCCGTCGTGGGAGGAGATGGAGCCGAAGTACTTCTCGATCCAGGCGAGCGTCTGCTCCGGATCGATGTCACCGACGACGGACAGCACCGCGTTGTTGGGCGCGTAGTACGTGCGGAAGAACGCGCGCGCGTCCTCCAGGGTCGCGGCGTCCAGGTCGGCCATCGAGCCGATGGGCGTGTGGTGGTACGGGTGGCCCTCCGGGTAGGCGAGGGCGGTCAGCTTCTCGAAAGCGGTCCCGTAGGGAACGTTGTCGTAGCGCTGACGGCGCTCGTTCTTGACGACGTCCCGCTGGTTCTCCATGGACTCGTCGTCGAGGGCCGCGAGCAGCGAGCCCATCCGGTCGGCCTCCAGCCAGAGGGCGAGCTCCAGCTGGTGGGTGGGCATGGTCTCGAAGTAGTTGGTGCGCTCGAAGCTGGTGGTGCCGTTCAGCGAGCCGCCGGCGCCCTGCACCAGCTCGAAGTGCCCGTTGCCCTTCACCTGCGCGGAGCCCTGGAACATCAGGTGCTCGAAAAGGTGAGCCAGACCGGTACGTCCCTTGACCTCGTGGCGCGAGCCGACGTCGTACCAGAGGCACACCGCCGCGACCGGGGTCAGGTGGTCCTCGGAGAGCACCACGCGCAGGCCATTGGCCAGGCGGTGCTCGGTCGCTGTCAGGCCGCCGGAGCCTGCCTGGGCTGTGGCCGTGTGACCCATGGGCATGTACGTCCCTTCGATCGCGGTGCGGTCGGTGAAACCGCCGATTTCCTGCCGTCCTGCCACTGTATGCAAGCGCGCCGACCAGGTGTGAAGTTCCCGGAGCCCGTACGCCGAGAGCGAGAAGCGGGTCACCCGGCGCGAGGGCGTAGCCTGCGGGCAGCGCGGGGCCGGGCGGCCGACGACGGGGTCCAGGGTCCGCGTTGTCAGTGGCGCGGTCCACAATGGACCGCGTCAGATCCGTCGAACGCTTCAGCAAGCGTGAGCCGAAGGGGCGCGACAGCGACCTGCGCGCCCCGTAGGCGAGCGACCAGAAACCAGGAGGAGCCGGCAGCGATGGCCCGCCGCAGCACGAAGACCCCGCCGCCCGACGACTCGTACGAGGAGCGGATCCTCGACATTGACGTCGTGGACGAAATGCAGGGCTCCTTCCTCGAGTACGCGTACTCGGTCATCTACTCCCGGGCCCTGCCGGACGCCCGTGACGGTCTCAAGCCCGTCCACCGCCGCATCGTCTACCAGATGAACGAGATGG
This sequence comes from Streptomyces sp. F001, assembly GCF_004187715.1. Lineage (GTDB taxonomy): Bacteria > Actinomycetota > Actinomycetes > Streptomycetales > Streptomycetaceae > Streptomyces > Streptomyces flavusporus. The sequence goes on from NZ_QZWF01000009.1 coordinate 118,972, forward strand.
GCGTACGCCCCGACCGCGGCTATGTGAAGTGCGCCCGCGTCGTCGGCGAGGTCATGGGTAAGTTGCACCCCCACGGCGACGCCTCCATCTACGACGCCCTGGTGCGCATGGCCCAGCCCTTCTCCATGCGTGTGCCGCTGGTCGACGGCCACGGCAACTTCGGCTCGCTGGGCAACGACGACCCGCCGGCCGCGATGCGGTACACCGAGTGCCGCATGGCCGAGGCGACAAGCCTGATGACGGAGTCGATCGACGAGGACACCGTCGACTTCACCCCCAACTACGACGGTCAGGAGCAGGAGCCGGTGGCCCTGCCCGCCGCCTTCCCGAACCTGCTGGTCAACGGCTCCTCGGGCATCGCGGTCGGTATGGCGACCAACATGCCGCCGCACAACCTGCGCGAGGTCGTCGCGGCCGCCCGCCACTTGATCAGGCACCCGAACGCCGATCTCGACGCCCTGATGCGCCACGTCCCGGGCCCCGACCTGCCCACCGGAGGCCGGATCGTCGGCCTGTCCGGGATCCGCGACGCCTACGAGACGGGCCGCGGCACCTTCAAGATGCGGGCGACAGTGTCCGTGGAGGACGTGACGGCGCGCCGCAAGGGCCTCGTCGTCACCGAGCTGCCCTTCGCCGTCGGCCCGGAGAAGGTGATCGCGAAGATCAAGGACCTGGTCGGCTCGAAGAAGCTCCAGGGCATCGCCGACGTCAAGGACCTCACCGACCGTGAGCACGGCCTGCGCCTGGTGATCGAGATCAAGAACGGTTTCGTGCCGGAGGCGGTCCTGGAGCAGCTCTACAAGCTGACGCCCATGGAGGAGTCCTTCGGCATCAACAACGTCGCGCTGGTGGACGGCCAGCCCCTCACGCTGGGCCTGAAGGAGCTCCTGGAGGTTTATCTCGACCACCGCTTCGAGGTCGTGCGCCGCCGCTCGGAGTTCCGCCGCGGCAAGAAGCGCGACCGGCTGCATCTGGTCGAGGGCCTGCTCACAGCGCTGGTGGACATCGACGAGGTGATCCGCCTGATCCGCTCCAGCGAGAACTCCGCGCAGGCGAAGGAACGCCTGGTGGAGCGCTTCGCGCTGAGCGAGATCCAGACCCAGTACATCCTGGACACACCGCTGCGCCGCCTCACCAAGTACGACCGCATCGAGCTGGACGCCGAGAAGGACCGGCTCACCGCGGAGATCGCGGAGTTGACCCGGATCCTCGAGTCGGACGCGGAGCTGCGCAAGCTGGTCTCCTCCGAACTGGCCGCGGTGGCCAAGAAGTTCGGCACCGAGCGGCGTACGGTCCTGCTGGAGTCCGCGGCGGCCTCGGCCGCCGCCGTACCGCTCCAGGTGGCGGACGACCCGTGCCGGGTGCTGCTGTCCTCGACGAGCCTGCTGGCCCGTACGGCGAACGGCGAGCCGTTCACGGAGGACGCCGACGCCCGGCGTACCAAGCACGACGTGATCGTCTCGGCGGTGCCGGCCACGGCCCGCGGCGAGGTCGGTGCGGTCACCTCGGCCGGCCGCCTGCTCCGGATCAACGTCGTCGACCTTCCGCAGCTCCCGGACACGGCGACGGCCCCGAACCTCTCCGGAGGCGCGCCGCTCGCCGAGTTCGTCTCCCTGGAGGACGACGAGACGGTCGTCTGTCTGACCACGCTCGACGAGTCCTCCCCCGGCCTGGCACTCGGCACGGAACAGGGCGTCGTCAAGCGTGTGGTCCCCGACTACCCGGCCAACAAGGACGAGCTGGAGGTCATCACCCTCAAGGAGGGCGACCGGATCGTCGGCGCTGTCGAGCTGCGCACCGGCGAGGAGGACCTGATCTTCATCACGGACGACGCGCAGCTGCTGCGCTTCCAGGCCTCGCAGGTCCGCCCCCAGGGCCGCCCGGCAGGCGGTATGGCGGGCATCAAGCTGACGGACGGCGCCAAGGTCATCTCCTTCACCGCGGTCGACCCGGCGGCGGAGGCGGTCGTCTTCACCGTCGCGGGCTCGCGCGGCACGCTGGACGACTCCGTCCAGACGACCGCAAAGCTGACCCCGTTCGACCAGTACCCGCGCAAGGGCCGCGCCACCGGCGGCGTGCGCTGCCAGCGGTTCCTGAAGGGCGAGGACTGCCTGTCCTTCGCCTGGGCGGGCACCACCCCGGCGCGGGCCGCGCAGAAGAACGGCTCGCCGACCGACCTCCCCGAGCTCGACCCGCGCCGCGACGGCTCGGGCGTGTCGCTGGCGAAGCCGGTGGCGTCGGTGGCGGGGCCGGTTTAGGACGACGGTTCGGACGGATCCTCGGAATCCGGTTCCTCGGAGTCCTGGACGTAGCGCAGGACGCCCCACATGTCTTGCTCGTCGGCGTGTGGGGCGTCGCTCTTGCATGCCTGAAGTTTCTTGCCGAGGGTGGGGGCGTCGATGTCGGAGCCGATGAGGACGAGCTGGGTGACACGATCCGCGCCGATGGCCCAGGGCTCGGGGTAGAAGCGCAGGAACCGGCCGACGGCGTGCACGAGGTAGCGGTTGCGGGGGTCGTGGGCGCCGAAGTCGACGTACCCCTTGATCCGGTACAGCCCCTCGGGCCGGCTGTCGAGGAACTCCATCCACCTGCGCGGGTTCAGCGGCACATCGGAGACGAAGGACAGGCTGTCGTAGGCGGTGTGCAGATGGTCGCCGTGCTCGCCCTCGTGATCGTGGTCGTGCAGGTCGTCGAAGGACAGCTGCCCGATGCGCTCCTGCGACGGTCGGCAGTCGAAGAGGAACTCCGGATCGATGCGGCCGTACGTCGCGGGGACGACGGCGGCACCGTCGGTGAGGGAGCGGACGAGGGCGAGGGCGTGTCCGGCGTCGGGCGTCCTGTCGATCTTGTTGACCACGACGAGGTCGGCCAGGCCGAGGTGCCGGTCGATCTCGGGGTGCTTGGCGCGGGTGTCGTCGAACTCGGCGGCGTCCACGACCTCGACGAGGCCGCCGTAGACCACGCGGGGATTCTCGCCGGCCAGCACCATGCGCACCAGCTCCTGTGGCTCGGCGAGCCCGCTGGCCTCGATGACGATGACGTCGATACCGGCGCCGGGCCGCGCCAGCCGTTCGAGGTAGCCGTCCAGCTCACTGGCGTCGACGGCGCAGCAGAGGCACCCGTTGCCGAGGGAGACGGTGGAGTCTCCGAGGGCGCCGGCCACGGCCATCGCGTCGATCTCGATGGCCCCGAAGTCGTTCACGATCGCGCCGATACGGCTGCCGCCGCTGCGGTGGAGAAGATGGTTGAGGAGCGTCGTCTTCCCGGAGCCCAGGAATCCGGCGAGTACGACGACCGGGATCTGCTGCGGGCTCGGGCTCTGCCCCACCGTGCGACCTCTCTCACGCCTGTGCGTGCACCGGTCCGCGGTCCGGCGCACCCTCCGAGGATTGAATGCCGCCCCAGGATACGAGCACGAAGAATCCCCGCGAAGTGAACGATTGTTAGCAGCACTTGCGGGGCAGACGTTCGGCAAGGCGCCGGTTCGTGCGACCCTCGCTTCCTTCCGTGCGCCTCCTCTCCGCCTCCCCGCCGATCAGAGCCGCTCGGCACTCTGGGAGACGGCAAGCGCCGCCCACCGCTCGCCGGTCCCCTCCAGTCGACCCGCACCCCGACGACCGGCGGACGGCCGCCTGATTCGGGGGTTGACATGACCACACGGAAGAACACCGCGGGGAGGCTGGCCTCCGCCGCAGCCGGTCTGATGCTCGCGACCGCCACGGTGACGCTGGTTGCCCGCCAGCGGCGTCTTGAGGAGGCCCGCCTGCAAGTGAAGCGACTGGAACTGGAAGAACTCGCGTCCCGCCGCACGACGATCGCTCATCAGCAGCGCATGCACTGGGAACTGCTGTCCAAGGCGATCGACGATCCCTCGCTGGCCGCGGTGATCGACACCTATGACAAGAGCATCCCGGCGGAGAAGCGACGCCAGTTCTTTTACGCGAACGCCTGGTACGTCAACCTCTACCACCTCTACGAAGCAGGAATCCTGGACCAGGAGGAGCTGTTCGGACGCCTGCGCGAGATCTTCCAGAGTCCCCTCCTCCGGGAGTACTGGGAGGCCTCGAGGGCCCAGCGCGCGACGCTGAAGCAGTCGTCCGACGAGGCGAGGATCGGGCTGATGGTCGACGGTCTCATCAGAGACCTCGACGAAGCCGACACCGACGAGTGGTGGGTGGTGGGCAACCCACCATCGACCTGATGACCGGGCAGCGTGTGATCCGCTTGATCGCACGCACGGCCGATGTCACGGGAGCGTGATCACCACGCTGCCGTATGTCACACGGGTCAACTCTTGGGACACCACGACCCTGCTGAGCGAGTTTGGGCCTCTTGAGGCAGCCGCACCTGTCAGAATGCAGCGCTATACAATGCCCGAACCTCCGTAAGGACCGGTACCCCTTGAAGATCGTGCGCCGCATCGGTGTGCCTCCGAGCGCCCGTGGCAGTACCTCGGGAGCCAACTGCCCCGACCTCTTCGAGCTGAGCGACGGCAATTTCGCCGTCATCGGCACGGAGGCCACCGAGGCGCTGGAGCGTGAACTGCCTGCCGACGCCTCCCGCGCGGACTACGAGCGCATCGTGATCGTGAGCCGGGAGACCCTGATCCGCGCCAAGGCAGACATCCCCGACGCCTGACATCACCGCACGAGATCGCGTCCACCCCAGACTCGTGCCGTCCATCGCCCCGGCCGCCCGCAACCGTTGAGCGAACCGGAGCCCGTCGGGCGAGCAGGCCGGCATCCCGCGCCTGCTCGATCCCCCACCGATGAGGCCTGGCGTCGGAACGACACCAGGCCGCACGCGTTCGTCAGGCCGCCTCCGGCACCTTGACCGGCGCCCCCGGCCCCACATACCGCGCCGCCGGGCGGATGATCTTCGGGTCCTGCGCCTGTTCCAGGATGTTGGCGCTCCAGCCCACCACCCGCGCCGCCGCGAAGGTCGGTGTGAACATCTCGCGGGGCAGGCCGCAGAGCTCCATCACCACGCCGGCGTAGAACTCGACGTTGGTGTGCAGTTCACGGCCGGGCTTGAGTTCGGCGAGGATCGCCTCCACTCGGCGCTCGACCTCCACCGCGAAGTCCACCAGAGGACCGCCGAACTGCTGAGCAATGCCGCGCAACATGCGGGAGCGAGGATCCTCCGTACGGTAGACGGGGTGGCCGAAACCCATGATGCGGTCGCCGGCGAGGACACGTTCCCGGATCCACGGGTCGATCCGGTCCACCGTGCCGATCGTGTCCAGCGTGTCCAGCGCCCGACTGGGCGCACCCCCGTGCAGCGGGCCGGACAGTGCTCCCACCGCCCCCACGAGACACGCCGCGACGTCGGCGCCGGTGGACGTGATGACCCTGGCGGTGAAGGTTGATGCATTGAATCCGTGATCAATGGTTGAGATCAGGTATTGCTCGATCGCCCGCGCCTGCTGCGGGTCCGGCTCCGAGCCCGTCAACATGTAGAGGTAGTTCGCCGCATACGGCAGATCCTCGCGCGGTGGCACCGGCTCAAGTCCCTTCCCCAGCCGGTGCAACGCCGCGAGTACGGTCGGTACGGCCGCGGCCGCCACGACGGTGTCCGCGCGGCGCCGGTCCGCGTCGATGTCGTACACGGGTCGGAAGTCCTGTGCCGCGCCCAGCAGGGACAGCGCCGTACGCAGCCCGGCGAGCGGGCCGGAACGTCCGCCGGCCGCCGCGATGGCGGGCAGCGCCGCCGACACCTCGTCGGGCAACCGCCGCAGCGCCGCCGTCTCGGCAGCGAAGGCGGCACCTCGTTCACCGTCCGGCAGCTCGCCGTGGACCAGGAGATGCCAGACGTCCTCGAACGCGCGGGATTGCGCGAGTTCGACGGCGGAGTACTGGCGGTAGTGGTAGAAGCCCTCGAGACCCCGTACGTCACCGACCCGGGTGTCGGTCACGACGACACCCGCGAGTCCCCGCGGTACGTCGACAGAGGTGGCTGCGGACCTGTTGACGGACATGTTTTCCTCCCTGAACTTGATTTGACTGTCCATGCTTGACTAATCACTGTCAATATTGACTCAATCAATGTGTCGTCCAGGCAGATACGGTGACCCAATGCGCGATCAAGAACCGGGCCCCGTCCGGCGGGAACAGCGGCTGAGCACCAAGGAGGCCGCCGAACTGCTCGGCGTGAAGCCCGAGACCGTGTACGCCTACGTGAGCCGCGGTCAGCTCAGCAGCGAACGCGTGCCCGGCGGCCGGGGCAGCACGTTCGACGCCGCCGAGGTGGAGGCGCTCGCTCGGCGCAACAGGCGGGAGACCGGAGGGAATTCGGGCACCGGCACCGACCTGGCCGTACGCACCCGCATCACGCTCATCGACAAGGACCGGTACTACTTCCGGGGTGTCGACGCGACCGAGCTCGCCACGCGCCACTCCTACGAGGAGATCGTCGAGTGGCTGTGGACCGGACACCTGCACCCGGGCGTCACTTTCGACGCACCCGAGGCAGCCGTCTCCGTCGCCCGCCGCGCCGTCGACGCCCTGCCCGAACACACCGGCGCCACCGACCGGCTGCGCGTCGCCGTGATCGCCGCGGCAACCGCGGACCCCCTGCGCTTCGACCTCTCCGAGGAAGCCGTGCTGGGTACGGCACGCGTGCTGATCCCCACCGTCGTCGCCGCACTCCCGCCCGTGCGGCGCGCCCCCCGCGACGAGGGCCCGCTGGCGCACCGTCTGTGGGCGCGGCTCAGCGGGCGGGACCCCGACGAGGCGTCGCTGCGCGCCCTGGACACCGCTCTCGGCCTGCTCGTCGACCACGACCTGGCCGCATCGACGCTCGCGGTGCGCGTGGCGGCGTCGGCCCGCGCACACGCCTACGCCGCCGTCTCCGCCGGGCTCGGCGTGATCGAGGGCCCCCTGCACGGGGCGGCCAGCGGGCTCGCCCATCGGATGCTGCTCGACGTTCTCGACCAGGGCGACGCGGCGCCCGTGGTCGCGGAGGAGCTCCGGGCCGGCCGCCGCATCCCGGGGCTCGGGCACCGGCTCTATACCGGCGAGGATCCACGCGCGCGTGCCCTGTTCCGCCTCCTGGAGGACATCCCCCAGGCAGCGCCCGCCCTGGCCGCCGCCCGGGACGTGGCGGCCACCGCCGCCCGTCACACCCCGCTGCACGCCAACGTCGACCTGGCACTGGCCGTGCTCACCACGTCCTGCGCGATGCCGGCCACGGCCGGGGAGACGATCTTCGCAGTGGCCCGTACGGCGGGCTGGATCGCCCACGCGCTGGAGGAGTACCGGGAGCGGCCGTTGCGGATGCGCCCCAGCGGGCACTACGTGGGCGCAAAGCCGCCGCAGCCCCTGCCTGAGTAGGACACGGACGGGGCCGGAAGTCACCCTGAACGAAGTCAGGTTAGGCTCACCTCTGTGAGTACGTGCGCGACCGTCTCGCGGGACTTCGACGAGCCCATTTCCGGAACCGCGGCCACAGCAAGGACCTGGCTCCTGCTGGAGCAGCCGGGTCCGTGGGGCGCCAGGGCGCTCACTTCGAGTCACTTGGACCCCGCACTGGGCCGAGCCCTGGAGGCGGCCGCCAAGGGCACGGGCGTACGGATCGCGCTCATCCGCCGTCCCGGGCGCCACGCCGACTGCGGCACGCCCGCGGTGCGCCGGCTGTACGCGGCCCACACCACACCGGGCAACGCGTGGCTGCACACGGCCACGACCGCCGACCCGGAGCGGTTGCTCGACCTCGACTTCGCCGCGCTCGGTTCGGGTGACCACCGCACCTTCGACACGGCGCTTCAAGGCCGTCCGCACACCGGCGGTCCGCTCGCGCTCGTCTGCACCAACGGCAAGCGCGACCGCTGCTGCGCCCTCCTCGGCCGTCCCCTCGCGACCGAGCTCGCCGCCTCCGGGGTGGGGGGCATCTGGGAGGTCACTCATCTGGGCGGTCATCGCTTCTCGCCGACCGTGCTCGTCCTGCCGTACGGCTACGCATACGGCCGCGCCGAGGCCCACACCGTCAAGAAGGTCCTGCACGGGGTCCAGGAGGGCCGGATCGTCCTGGAGGGGTGCCGCGGGAGCTCGGCCTGGGAACGGCCCGGTCAGGCTGCCGAGCTGGCCGTGCGTACGGCGGTGCACGAGTTTGCGGCGGACGCGCTGAGCGTCGTACGGACCGCGAACGCGGTACGGACGGACGGTGCGGCGCCTCGCTGGGAGGTGACCGTGGCGCATGCCGACGGACGCCACTGGCGGGTCGTGGTGGCCCAGGGCGCGTCCCTGCCGCCCCGCCCGGAGAGCTGCGGAACCTCGGTCCTCGGTGCCCCGGCGCGGATGGACGTGGTGGCCGTGCGCGAACTGAAACCGACGGCGCTCGCCGGCTGACCTCGCGTCCGGGCCGGCCCGGGCCGGCCCGGACGCGAGGTCCGCACCTCCCCTCTACGGCAGAACCGTTCCCCCACGTACCGTCATGGGTATGAGCCGGACTCACCCCATGCGCCGCCTGCGCCTCGGCCTGCCACGCCGGGTGTTCTCGCAGGTGCTGCTGATGCAGGTGGCGATCGCCGCGGGAGTCGCGGTGCTCGCCACCGGACTGTTCCTCGCACCGCTGAGTGACCAGCTGGACGACCAGGCCATGCGGCGAGCGCTCGCAATCGCGCAGACCACCGCGGCCCAGCCGCAGCTCGCCGAGGAGCTGCAGCGGACGCCCGCGACGGCCGACGGGCCGGTCCAGCGGGAGGCGGAACGGATCCGGAAGGCCACCAAGGCCGAGTACGTGGTGGTGATGGACCGGCGGGGCGTGCGCTGGTCGCACACCGAGCCCGCGGAGATCGGCAGGCACGTCTCGACGGACCCCAGCGAGGCGCTGGCCGGCCAGGAGGTCATGGAGATCGACGAGGGCACCCTGGGCCGTTCCGCGCGGGGGAAGGTGCCGTTGCGCGACGGCGACGGGGACATCGTCGGAGCCGTCTCGGTCGGTATCGCCTACGACAGTGTCCGCGCCCGGCTCATCCACGCGATCCCCGAGCTGCTGGCGTACGCCGGCGGTGCCCTGGCCGTCGGTGCGCTGGCCGCCTGGCTCATCTCCCGGCGGGTCCAGCGGCAGACCCGGGACCTGGCCTTCTCGGACATCGCGGGCCTGCTGGCGGAGCGCGAGGCGATGCTGCACGGCATCCGGGAGGGTGTCGTCGCGCTGGACCGCACCGGCCGCATCCGCCTGCTGAACGACGAGGCGCAGCGCCTGCTGGGGATCGGGAACCAGGCCGTGGGCCACTCCCCCGACGAGGCGCTCGGCGAGGGCCGTACGGCCGACGTGCTGGCCGGCCGGGTCACGGGCACCGACCTGCTCACCGTGCGCGGCCCGCGTGTCCTGGTGGCCAATCGCATGCCCACCGGCGACGGCGGCGCCGTGGCCACCCTGCGCGACCGCACCGAGCTGGAGGAGCTCGGCCGGGAGCTGGACTCCACGCGCGGCCTGATCGACGCCCTGCGCGCCCAGGACCACGAGTACGCCAACCGTATGCACACCCTCCTGGGGCTGCTCGAACTGGAGATGTACGACGACGCCGTGGAGTTCGCCGGAGAGGTCGTCGGCGCCCACCGGGACACTGCGGAACAGATCACCGAGAAGATCAAGGACCCGCTGCTGGCCGCCCTGCTGGTCGGCAAGGCGACCGTCGCCGCCGAGCGGGGCGTCGCGCTGAGCATCTCGGGCCGCAGCCGGCTCCCGGACCGGGTGATCGACGCCAGGGGGCTCGTCACGATCGTCGGCAACCTGGTGGACAATGCGCTCGACGCCGTCGCGGGCACGCCGCACGCGCGCGTGGAGGTCGAATTGCACGCCGAAGGGCGTACCGCGGTGCTCACGGTGCGGGACACGGGGCCCGGAGTTCCGCCGGAGCTGCGAGAGTTGATCTTCACCGAAGGGTGGTCCACGAAGCGGCCGCCGGCGCACCGGGAGCGGGGCATCGGGCTCGCCGTGGTCCGCAGGCTGGCGGAGCGCCACGGCGGGTCGGCCACCGTGGGCGAGGCGGTGGGCGGCGGCGCCGAGTTCATTGTCGTCCTGCCCGAGGCGCTGGCCGAACCGGACCCGGAACCGTCCCTCACCGTGCCATCAGGTCAACCGGCCGCCGCCGAGGAGGAGTCGCGATGATCGAGGTCCTGGTCGTGGACGACGACACCAGGGTCGCGCGGGTGAACGCCGCGTACGTCGAGAAGGTGCAGGGCTTTCGTGTCGCCGGGGAGGCGCACAGCGCGGCGGAGGCGTTGCGTCAGCTGGAGGCGCTGCCTCAGGTGGACCTGGTTCTCATGGACCACTACCTGCCCGACGAGACGGGTCTCGCGGTCGTGCAGGAGATGCGCCGACGCGGCCACCAGACGGATGTGATCATGGTCACGGCGGCTCGCGACATCTCGACGGTCCAGGCGGCGATGCGGCAGGGCGCGCTGCAGTACCTGGTGAAGCCGTTCGCCTTCGCAGGGCTGCGCGCCAAGCTGGAGGCGTACGCGGAGCTGCGCAGGACCCTCGACAGCGGTGGTGAGGCGGAACAGGCCGAGGTGGACCGCATCTTCGGCGCGCTGTCCGCGCCGTCGGAGCCGGATCTGCCCAAAGGGCACTCCCCCACCACCGCCGAGCTCGTACGGCAGTCCCTGATGAACGCCGAGGGCCCGCTGTCGGCCCAGGAGATCGCCGAACGGACCGGGGTGAGCCGTCAGACCGCTCAGCGCTATCTGAAGCTCCTGGAACGCACGGGACGGGCCACGCTGACCCTCAAGTACGGCGACGCGGGCCGCCCGGAGCACCGTTACGTGTGGGCGACCCGCACCTGAGGACACGGTCGGGAGGGGCTCCGGTTCCTAGACGGCACCCGCCCCGGTCAGGGACCGCACCTGGGTCTCCGCGTGCTTGGCCTCGTCCGGTGCCTCCGCCGAGGTGACCGTGCCGAGCCAGCCCGCGAGGAAGCCCAGGGGGATCGAGACGAGGCCCGGGTTCTGCAGCGGGAAGTACTGGAAGTTCAGGGCCGGGAACAGCGATTCGGGGCTGCCGGACACGACCGGTGACAGCAGCACGAGTGCCACGGCCGGGACGAGCCCGCCGTATACGGCCCACACCGCGCCTCGGGTGGTGAAGCCACGCCAGAACAGTGAGTAGAGCAGCACCGGCAGATTCGCGGACGCGGCGACGGCGAAGGCGAGCCCCACAAGGAAGGCGACGTTGAGGTCGCGAGCGAGGATGCCGAGCGCGATCGCGACCACGCCGATACCCACCGCGGCCGCCCGTGCGACGCTCACCTCGCTGCGCTGCTCGGCCTTCCGACGGCGCAGTGACGCGTACAGGTCATGGGCCACGGACGCCGAGGAGGCGAGCGTGACTCCGGCGACCACCGCGAGGATGGTGGCGAAGGCGACGGCGGCGACGATCGCGAAGAGAACCGTTCCTCCGGTGGAATCCGCGCCGCCGCCCAGGTCGAGTGCCAGCAGCGGAACCGCCGTGTTGCCGGCCGCGTTCGAGCTTCGTACCGCCCCAGGTCCCACGATCGCCGCCGCACCAAAACCGAGGACGATCGTCATCAGGTAGAAGCCGCCGATGAGCCCGATCGCCCACACGACCGAACGCCGCGCCGCCCGCGCGGTGGGCACGGTGTAGAACCGGGACAGAATGTGCGGCAGCCCGGCCGTGCCCAGCACCAGGGCGAGACCGAGGCTGATGAAGTCGAAACGGGCGGTCCAGTCCCCGCCGTACGTCAGCCCCGGCGCCAGGAACGCGTCCCCGTGACCGCTGCGCTCCGCCGCGGAGCGCAACAGGTGGTCGAAGTCACCGTGGAACCGCACCAGGACGAGCACGGTCAGGGCGATCGCGCCGCCCATCAGCAGGACCGCCTTCACGATCTGAATCCACGTGGTGGCCCGCATCCCTCCCAACGACACATAGATGACCATGAGCGCCCCGACACCGATGACAGTCCAGGACTGCGCCGCCTCGCTCGTCCTGCCCAGCAGCAGCGCGACCAGGCTGCCCGCACCCACCATCTGCGCCACCAGATACAGAACGGACACGGTGACGGAGGAAGTTCCCGCCGCGATCCGCACCGGCCGCTCCCGCATCCGCGCGGCGACGACGTCGGCCAGGGTGAACCTGCCGCAGTTGCGCACCAGCTCGGCGACCAGGAACAGCACCACGAGCCACGCCACCAGGAAGCCCACCGCGTACAGCAGCCCGTCGTAGCCGAAGAGCGCAATGAGCCCGGCGATGCCCAGGAAGGAGGCGGCCGACATGTAGTCGCCGGCGATGGCAAAACCGTTCTCCATGGGCGAGAAGAGACGTCCGCCCGCATAGAACTCCTCCGCCGAACCACGCCGGTTGCGGCTCACCCAGGCCGTGATCCCCAACGTGATGGCGACGAACCCGCTGAACAGCAGCAGCGCCAGCGTCTGATGATTTCCCGTCACGCCGCACCGCCTCGCACGCTGCGGGCCAGTTCCTGGGTCTCCCAGCGCAGTTCGAGCGCGGCCCGATCCCTGCGCAGGCGTGCATGCCGGGCGTACGCCCAGGTCAGCAGGAAGGTGCTGAGGAACTGCCCGAGCCCGGCCAGCATCGCCACGTTCACCGCGCCCACCACGGGACGGGCCATCAGCCCCGGAGCCGTCGTCGCCGCGACGACGTACGCCACGTACCAGACGAAGAAGCCGGCCACCGCCGGCACCACGAACCTCCGGTACCGGCTGCGCACCTCCTGAAAGGCAGCGCTGCGCTGCACCTCGAGGTAGACCTGGCCCGCGGCCACCGCCCCGTCCGAGGGCTCGGGCCCTCCCGTACGCGCCGCCGGAACGGGCGTCACCAGCTCCGCCGCGCCACCCGACTCGCCCCAGCCGGAGGCCAGGGCGTCGTACCAGGGATCGCCGTACAGGTAGCGATCCTCGGTCTTCTCGAACGGACTCTCGTGACCGGCCCCGCCTTCGCAGGAACGATCGTTGCTTGCGTGCATGCCCAAGCATGGACAGACCGGGAAGATCCCTGACTCTTCTTCTCTCTGCCCTTCACCCCATCAGGTGACCGAATCCGCTGCTGGAGCCGAGGACGACAGTCACCCGCCCCCGGCTCTGGTCCAGCGCACCGGTCACGCGTCGATACGCGACCGGTCCAGCGTCGCCGCCGAGTTGGAGATGAACTCCTTGCGCGGGGCGACGTCGTTGCCCATCAGCAGGTCGAACACCTGCTCCGCGGCCTCCAGGTCGGAGAGGTTGATCCGGCGCAGGGTGCGGTGGCGCGGGTCCATGGTCGTCTCGGCCAGCTGGTCGGCGTCCATCTCACCGAGACCCTTGTAGCGCTGGATCGAGTCCTTGTACCGGATGCCCTTGCTCTGGAACTCCATGAGCTTGTCGCGCAGCTCACGGTCCGAGTACGTGTAGACGTACTTGTCCTGGCCCTTCTTGGGCTGGATGACCTCGATCCGGTGCAGCGGCGGCACCGCGGCGAACACCCGGCCCGCCTCGACCATGGGCCGCATGTAGCGCTGGAACAGCGTCAGGAGCAGGCAGCGGATGTGGGAGCCGTCCACATCGGCGTCGGTCATCATGATGATCTTGCCGTAGCGGGCCGCGTCGATGTCGAACGTCCGGCCCGACCCCGCTCCTATGACCTGGATGATCGCGCCGCACTCGGCGTTCTTGAGCATGTCCGTGACGGACGACTTCTGGACGTTGAGGATCTTGCCGCGGATCGGCAGAAGCGCCTGGAACTCGGAGTTCCGGGCGAGCTTGGCAGTGCCGAGCGCGGAGTCTCCCTCGACGATGAAGAGCTCACTTCGGTCCACGTCGTCACTGCGGCAGTCGGCGAGCTTGGCGGGCAGCGACGAGGACTCCAGTGCCGTCTTGCGGCGCTGCGCGTCCTTGTGCTGGCGGGCGGCGATGCGGGTGCGCGCGGCGGCGACGACCTTCTCCAGCACCACGCGGGCCTGCTGGGCGGCGTCCCGCTTGGTGGCGGTGAGGAAGGCCTTGAGCTCCTTGGAGACCACGTTGTTCACGATGCGACGGGCCGCCGAGGTGCCGAGCACCTCCTTGGTCTGCCCCTCGAACTGCGGCTCGGCGAGGCGGACGGTGACCACCGCAGTGAGGCCCTCCAGAGCGTCGTCCTTGACGACGTCGTCCTCGGCGACGCGGAGCAGCTTCTTGGCGCGCAGCACCTCGTTCACCGTCTTGGTGACGGCCTGCTCGAAGCCGGCGACATGGGTGCCGCCCTTGGGCGTGGCGATGATGTTGACGAACGACCTGACGGTCGTGTCGTAGCCGGTCCCCCAGCGGAGTGCGACGTCGACACCCAGCTCGCGGGTGACCTCGGTGGGAGTCATCTGGCCGTGCTCGTCGAGGACGGGGACGGTCTCCTTGAAGGTGCCGTGTCCGGTCAGGCGGAGGATGTCGCAGACCGGCTTGTCGGTGGCCAGGAACTCGCAGAACTCGCTGATGCCGCCGTCGAAACGGAAGGACTCCTCACCCTTGCTGCCGCCCTCGCCGAGGCCGTACTCGTCCCGGACAACGATCGTCAGGCCGGGCACCAGGAACGCGGTCTGGCGCGCGCGCTGATGCAGGTTCTCCAGGGAGAGCTTGGCGTCCTTGAGGAAGATCTGGCGGTCGGCCCAGTACCGCACGCGCGTGCCGGTGCGGGTCTTGGGGATCTTCTTCGCCTTGCGCAGGCCGCCCTCGGGCTCGAACTTCGCGTCCGGTCCCAGCGCGGCGAAGGCGCCGGGAACGCCCCGCCGGAAGCTGATGGAGTGGGTGTGGCCGCCGCGGTCGACCTCGACGTCCAGCCGGGCGGACAGGGCGTTCACGACAGAGGCGCCGACGCCGTGCAGGCCGCCGGAGGCCGCGTACGAGCCGCCGCCGAACTTTCCGCCGGCGTGCAGCTTGGTCATGACGACCTCGACACCGGAGAGGCCGGTCTTGGGCTCGACGTCGACCGGGATGCCCCGGCCGTTGTCCCGCACCTCCACCGAGCCGTCGTCGTGCAGGATCACCTCGATGTGGTCGCAGTACCCGCCGAGGGCCTCGTCCACGGAGTTGTCGATGATCTCCCACAGGCAGTGCATCAGGCCACGGCTGTCCGTGGAGCCGATGTACATGCCAGGTCGCTTGCGAACGGCCTCCAGCCCCTCCAGGACGAGCAGGTGCCGCGCGGTGTAGTTGGAACCGTCCCGGTCTGCTCCTGCCAGCAGCGCTGTGGACGGCACGGACGTTTCGGCGGTCACGCGGTTCGCTCCTCGCTGAATTTCATTGGGGCCCATCTGGGTAAGGGCACGGCTTCGGTTGCCGCTCAGAGGGTACCGAGGCCTGGTAGAGCCGTTGTAACGCCACCCTCGCTCCGAACTCAGACTAGTCCAGAGTCGCATACACGTTCGATCCCTCGATGGAGTGAAGCACACATCACGTTCCCTTCGAGGCATGAACCATTTAGGCTCCGGGCACGTCCTCATGAACAAACCGGCAAGCCAGCCGGGAGGACCGACACCGACAGACTGCGCGAACCCGTAAGACACATAGACACGTAATACGGCACATTCGCCGCCAACCGGCAGCAGACAGCCGCCTCGGAAAAATTTTTCGAGGAAAAGCCGCGAGCGGGAACGTTTTCGGGCTGGTTGGATGTTGACCCTGGTACGACAGCTCGTCGAGCTAGAGAAGAGGCGACGTGACTACTGTTCTGACCCCCGCGAGCCCGCTGACGGCCGCTGATCGCTGCGACCGCTGCGGCGCCCAGGCGTACCTGCGCGTGGTCCTGCTCAGCGGCGGAGAACTGCTCTTCTGCGCCCACCACGGCCGCAAGTTCGAGCCGGAACTCAAGAAGATCGCCGCTGAGATACAGGACGAGACGGAACGCCTCACCACCGTTCCGGGCAACGCTACCGAAGAAGAGCGCTGACCCTCCGTCCACGACGAGCCAGCCCGATACAGGCCGGTGACCGGGCGGCCGCCCCTGCTGTCAGGGTCGGCCGCCCGTCCTCGTCCCAGGCGGTCCCGCTCGGGCTCCGCCAGAGCCCCTACTTCGTCTTTTGTGCGGCGCTCTTCCAGCCCAGCCTCCGGACGACGTCGGACACCCGCGTGTAGACGCCCGGGCTGCCGGCCCGTCCGCAGCCGCTCCCCCAGGACACAAGCCCGATCAGCTTGCCCTGGGCGACCAGCGGCCCCCCACTGTCCCCCTGGCAGGCATCCCGGCCGCCCACCTTCTCCCCCGCACACACCATGGCCTCGGCCAGATACGCACCGCCGCCCACGCCGGGGTAGGCCTCCTCGCAAAGGGTGTCGGGCAGTACATGCACGCGTGCGGCCCGCAGTCCGGCGGCGTAGTCCCCGGCCCCTGTGACATCACCCCAGCCGTAGACCATGGCGCCGGTACCGGCTTCGTATGCCGGATCGCCCGCGGCGGCCATGCCCATGACCGCGCCGCGCGGCAACGACTCGGCGAGGGTGAGCACGGCGAAGTCCCCGGCGTTGCTTTCACTGTCGTACTTCGGATTCACCCAGCTTTCGCGTATGGGGATCTCCCGGCCCTCGGCCGAGCGCAGATCCGTACGCCCCGTTATGACCTTCAGGTCGCGCGTCTGCTCCAGCGGTGCCCCCAGCGCGTCCTCGGAAAGACAGTGGGCCGCGGTGAGGACGGTCTTCGGGCCGACCGCCACAGCGCCGCAGAACTGTCCCGACCGCGTACCCCCGAACCGGTCATGGCTGGACAGGGCCACCACCCAGGGGCTCTCGGAGGCATCGACCGGGAAGCCGCCCACGACAATGCCGTCTGCGGCCGCCGGGGCGACGGAGGCCAGCGGTATCGCGGACAGGGCGGCCGCCAGAACGAGCGGCCGGGCCAGCGCACGGACAAAGGGACGACGCATGCGTACTCCTCACTCCGGGGTGCTCATGGGAAACCCAGAGTGATCCAGCAGACGGAGCGCCGCACCCGCTCCGCCCCACGTCGAAGGCCCGGCACCCCGAGGGGTGCCGGGCCTTCGACGTCGTACTACCGCGACCTAGTCGAGGTAGTCCCGCAGCACCTGCGAACGCGACGGGTGGCGGAGCTTCGACATGGTCTTGGACTCGATCTGGCGGATGCGCTCACGCGTGACGCCGTACACCTTGCCGATCTCGTCGAGGGTCTTCGGCTGACCGTCGGTGAGACCGAAGCGCATCGAGACGACGCCCGCCTCGCGCTCCGACAGGGTGTCGAGGACGGAGTGCAGCTGCTCCTGCAGGAGCGTGAAGCTGACCGCGTCAGCCGGGACCACGGCCTCGGAGTCCTCGATGAGGTCACCGAACTCGCTGTCGCCGTCCTCGCCCAGCGGGGTGTGCAGGGAGATGGGCTCGCGGCCGTACTTCTGGACCTCGATGACCTTCTCCGGGGTCATGTCGAGCTCCTTGGCCAGCTCCTCCGGGGTGGGCTCGCGGCCCAGGTCCTGGAGCATCTGGCGCTGCACGCGCGCGAGCTTGTTGATGACCTCGACCATGTGCACCGGGATACGGATGGTGCGGGCCTGGTCGGCCATGGCGCGGGTGATCGCCTGACGGATCCACCAGGTGGCGTACGTGGAGAACTTGTAGCCCTTGGTGTAGTCGAACTTCTCGACCGCGCGGATCAGACCGAGGTTGCCCTCCTGGATGAGGTCCAGGAAGAGCATGCCGCGGCCGGTGTAGCGCTTGGCCAGGGAGACCACCAGACGGAGGTTGGCCTCCAGGAGGTGGTTCTTGGCGCGGCGGCCGTCCTCGGCGATGATCTCCAGCTCGCGCTTGAGCTTGGGCGCGAGCTTGTCGGAGTTGGCGAGCTTGTCCTCGGCGAAGAGACCCGCCTCGATGCGCTTGGCCAGCTCGACCTCCTGCTCGGCGTTGAGCAGGGGGACCTTTCCGATCTGCTTGAGGTAGTCCTTGACCGGGTCGGCGGTGGCACCGGCTGCGGCGACCTGCTGGGCGGGAGCGTCGTCCTCGTCCTCGTCGGACAGCACGAAGCCGGCGCTCTCGGCACCCTCGGGCTCCTCCGCGCCGCCCTTGGCCTCCTCGAGCACCTCCTCCTCGATGAGCTCGGCGTCGTCCTTCTTGGCGGCGGTCTTCTTCACGGGCGCCGCCTTCTTGGCGACGGTCTTCTTGGCGGCCGCCTTCTTGGCGGTCGTCTTCTTGGCAGCGGCCTTCTTCGCAGGCGCTGTTTCCTCGGCCGGATCGTCGACGGCAGGCGCGGCGGGGGCAGCCGTGGAGGCGGTGGCCTTGCCGGCCGCCACCGTCTTCGCCGCGACCGTCTTGGTGGCCGTGCGCTTGGCCGGACTCTTCGCTGCGACGCTCTTGCGGGTGCGCTTGGGCTCTGCGGCACTGACCATCAGCGTCACACCCTCTTCCTCGAGGATCTGGTTGAGGCTGCGCAGTACGTTCTTCCACTGAGTGGCCGGAATCTGGTCGGCTTCGAAGGCCCGACGCACGTCATCGCCGGCGATCTGCCCCTCAGCCTTTCCCCGCTCAATGAGCGCCATGACAGAGACGGACTCGGCGATCTCCGGCGGGAGCGTACGGGATGTGCTGGCCGACACGAACAACCTCTCGGAATGTTGGAAAACGACTTCGGCCCCGTCCACGGCGGACAGGAGCCGACCGCCGACTGGGGATGGCCGACGGCGCGGGCGGGGGCCGGGAAGATGCACAGCGCCATGAATGGCGTCCGTATTCCCTCCGCGGCTGTCACCTCTTAGGTCATCGCGGTGCCGCCGCGAGCGTTACGCCCAATCTGCGTGGCCCGAGTCACACCACGTAAGCGCTCAAAAACGGTCAGACACAGACAGAGGAGGACGCCTGGGAGCGCAGAGAGGTCGCCCAGTGGGTGGCCGCGACCGGGCATCACCCTCAGGGCGTCACCGCGCCGTGCGCACCGTCGGGCCTCAAGGCCTCACCGCGTCGCGCCGTCGGACCCCGCGGATCGAGAAGGATCCTGCGGGGTCCGACGGAGGACGGCGCGCCGGCCGAGCGATGCCGGGGAAGGAAACACCTTTCGGCCGCGACGCCCCGCGGTATGCGGTCAGTGCTCGCGCGGGGCGGGCACCACGCGCTCCACCTCGGGGTGGACGGTGAGCAGCTGCCGCATCGCCGCCTCGGCCGCGGCACCATCGCCGGCGGCCAGGGCGTCGACGATGCGGCCATGGTGGGCCAGGGAGCTCTCGTTCGGCCGGTCACAGCCTGTGGCAGGACCGCCCGACACCTGGAGGGCGGCGGAGACGATGCCGGAGAGGTGCTCCAGCATGCGGTTGCCCGCGACCTGGATGAGCAGCGAGTGGAACTCGGCGTCGGCGCGAGCGAAGGTGAGCGCGTCACCTCGCCCCAGGGCGTGGCCCATGATCTCCACCATGTCGGCCAGCCGCTGCTGGACGTCCTCGCGTCCGTGCCCGGCGGCGAGCCGCGCGGCGAGCGGTTCGATCGTCCACCGTAGCTCGCTCAGCTCACGATGCTGATCGTCACGCTGCGGCCCGAAGGCCCGCCATTCGATGATGTCGGGGTCGAGCAGGTTCCAGTCACTGACGGGACGCACGCGCGTGCCCACATTGGGGCGGGCACTGACCAGGCCCTTGGCCTCCAGGACGCGGAGCGACTCACGGACGACAGTGCGGGAGACTTCGAAGCGCTGGCCGATCTCCTCGGGCACCAGCGGACGGTCGGCCCCGAGGTCGCCCGAGACGATCATCTGGCCCAGCTGCTGGACGAGTTGGCCGTGCAGTCCGCGCCCGCGGCTGCCCGCGGCGCGCCGGCCCGCACGGCCCAGCTCGGGGTCCGCGCCCTCCCAGGCGGGGGCGCCGACGCGGTCGGGGGCAGGGGCCTCGGCGTAGGGGTAGCGGTCGGCTTCGCCCGGGCCGGAGAGGCCGGAGTCTGCGGAGCGGGCGGGGGTCATCATGGTGTGCGCAAGGGTACTCACGGATCCTTTGTCGGCGCCCTCTTCAACTGCCTTGAGGTCTTTGGTGAAAAGCACACGAAAGGGTGATCGCTCACCCCGTCGCAATTGACGCCTTATCGGAAAGAAATGGGCTTTCCCGAGGGAGTTGTGCACAGTCCGGGACCGGAAGGGTGCGGACGGTGTTCATCGGGCCCTGCTCCGTAGGGTCGTGAGCAGAAACGCGCAGAGCAGGGCGGTCAGAGACAATGTCAGGGCGCCGCCCACGGGTTGGGCAATCACCCGGGCCAAGGCGGACAGATAGCGCTCTCCGCCGAAGGGCCACTGCAGCAGGAACAGCTCGCGCGCCCGCATGGGAAGACCGGCCGCGGTCCGCACGGAAGGCCCCTCGAAGGCCTTTTGTACGAGGGGTACGACGACAATCGGCACGGCGACCACCGCGGCAAGCCCGCCCGCTGTGGACCGGAAGACGCCGGCGGCCAGCACACCGGCCCAGGCACATCCCACCGTGAGCCCGAGCCAACTTGCGGTCAGGGAGAGCCAGTCCGAGGGAACCTGCACGAGCTCCCGTCCGTATACGAGATAGAGCACTTCGGCGTCGCAGCCCAATGTGAGGACGGCCAGGATCAGCGCAGTGGCCGCGGAGACGAGGAGCTTGGCGGCGAGCAGCCCCAACCGGCGGGGCACCGTGCCGCGGTCCGCCGCCAGTGCGGGGTAGCGGAACTCGTCTCCGAAGGCCAGCGCCCCGAGCAGGCCCGCACCGAGCGCCGCGGGCGGCAGCGGCACCTCCTGCGGCCATGCGGCGAGGAGGCGTGCCTGTGGTGTGTGTCCGACGCCGGCGAGAAATACAGCGGTCAGTGCGGACACGACAAGTACGACGGCCCCGGTGACAAATCCGGTACTCACTCCGGCGGCCCGCCGCAGCTCGTATCGCAGAGGGCGGAGAGGGCTGGGAGCTGGGCGGACGGAGATGGGGGGTGGGAGCGGAGGGAGGGCGTCGGGGATACGCGGGGCGTTTGGGGCGGGGTGGGCGGGCAAGGGGGCCGGGTCGGTGGCGGCCGAGGCGGGGCGAGCGGCGGGTGGAGGGCGATGGCAGTAGGGGGTGGGGTGAGCGGGTTGCTTCGCGGAGGGCGTGACCACGGAGGCGGGGGTTGTGACTCCGGCCTGTCGACGCTCGGGTGCGGTGAGTGGTTGGTCGTCGGGGTGGGTCGGCAGGCGACGTGCGGGCTGCGCCTGGGAAGCCGCGGCATCCGCGCCGGGGGCCGCGACCGAGTCCGCTCCGTGGTCGGCGTCGCGTGTGGCGTGTGGCCGGCCGAGGGGGACGTCGCAGCGTGGGACGTGGCGACCGTGCCCTGGGAAGCCGCGGCATCCGACCGAGGGCCGGGACCGAGTCCACGCCATGGTCGGCGTCGGCGTGCGGGGTGTGGCCGGCCGAGAGGGACGCCGTGGCGTGGGACGTGGCGACCGTGCCCTGGGAAGCCGCGGCATCCGACCGAGGGCCGGGACCGAGTCCGCGTCGGGGTCGGCGTCGGCGTGGGGCGTTGCGGCGTGGGCGTGGTGCTGCCCGACGAGGGGGTGGTGGCGGGCGTTGTCGCCGGAGTCGCATCGGGAGGCGTTTTGTCGACAGTTGCCGAGTGCGTGGCAGTGCGGCTGCGTGACGCCTCGTCAGGTCCTTGCGGAAGGTGGGCCGTCCAGCGTGTCTCCGAGCCGGGCCTTTCCGCGGTGGCCGACCGCTCATGGACCGTCTGCGGCCCCTCCGGAGCGGCCGCTCCCGCGCCCGGCCCCATGTCCCCGATCTCGTCGGCGAGTTGGAGCACGAGGATGCCGTGCCGGTACGCCGTCTCACCGACGTCGGCGCAGGTGCTGCCGTACACGGAAAGGCGATTGCCACGTTCCTGTACGACCTCG
This sequence comes from Streptomyces sp. F001, assembly GCF_004187715.1. Taxonomy (GTDB): domain Bacteria; phylum Actinomycetota; class Actinomycetes; order Streptomycetales; family Streptomycetaceae; genus Streptomyces; species Streptomyces flavusporus. Next base: position 140,740 of record NZ_QZWF01000009.1, read on the forward strand.
ACGGAGCGCTGCGCCGTCCGGGCCTCCCTGGTGAGCAAGGCGGCGAGCCGGGCGGACTGCGGACTGCGAACGGCGACACGTGGCCGCAGCCGGGTACGGGCGAACTCGGTCGCCTCCTGGTCGGCGACGAGCCTGCCCCGCTCCAGCGTGACGACGCGGTCCACGGTGCGCGCGGCCTCCTTGGGGTCGGCCGTGGTGACCAGGACCGTACCGCCCTGGCCCGCGTGCGCGCGCAGCATGCCGTACAGCCAGCGGCTCTCACGCGCCGAGAGTCCGTCGGAGGGCTCGTCGAGCACGAGAGTGTGGGGATCGGACAACAGGGCGCAGGCCAGGCCGAGCCGACGGTCCATGCCTCGGGAGAGCGTGCCGAGTCGTTCCTCGCTCAGGCTGACGAGACCGACCACCTCGAGGACTTCGTCGGCACGCCGGACCGAGATCCCGGCGGCGGCGCACAGCATCCTCAGGTGACTGCGTACCGTTCGGCCCGGGTGTCCCGGCACATCACCCAGCAGGACACCGACTTCGCGCGAGGGATGAGCGATGCGATGGAGCGGGCGGCCTCTGAAGTAGGTGACTCCGCGACCCTGTTGGAGTTCGAGCATCAGTCTGAGCGCGGTCGTCTTACCCGCGCCAGGGTCGCCGAGCAGCGCGGTGACGCAGCCGGCGCGCGCTTCGAAGGAGACGTCGTCGACGGCAGGCGGAAGGCCTTTGCGGGAATTGCTGGTCAGTCCGAATGCCTGGATCACCTGTAGCAAGATAGCGGGCCATTTAGGATTTTTCGGGCATCAATGGCTCCAGTACACGAGCGTGATCGGATGGATCAACCTGTGTTGGCCCTTCCGTGCACCTCCGGTCGGCTGCCCATTGGCTGGAGCCGGCGTCACACCTCGGGACGCAGCATCGGCGGGTTCAGGAGTGTGGCACCGCCCGCGCGGAAGAGCTGGGCCGGACGGCCGCCCTGACGTGTGGTCGTACCCCCGGTGGGGACGAGGAAGCCGGGCGTGCCCGTCACCTTGCGGTGGAAGTTGCGGGGATCGAGCGCCACACCCCAGACAGCCTCGTAGACGCGGCGCAGCTCGCCGACGGTGAACTCGGGCGGGCAGAACGCCGTGGCCAGGGACGAGTACTCAATCTTGGACCGGGCGCGCTCCACACCGTCCGAGAGGATCTGGGCGTGGTCGAAAGCGAGTGGGGCCACCGGTTCGCCGTCGCGGCCGTAGCCGCCCTGTTGCAGCAGTTCCTCGACCGGTGCCCAGCGCGCGTTGCTGGCGTCGCCGCCGGCGCGCGGTGCGGGCAGGTCGGGGGCCAGCGCGAGATGGGCGACGCTGACCACACGCATCCGGGGGTCCCGCTTGGGGTCGCCGTACGTCGCGAGCTGTTCCAGATGAGCGCCGTTGTCCTGGGCAGGGACGGACGGATCATGGACGCGCAGCCCCGTCTCCTCGGCAAGCTCGCGCGCGGCGGCCTGGGCCAGATCCTCGTCGGCCCGTACGAAGCCGCCGGGAAGCGCCCAGCGCCCCTGGAACGGGGGCTCGCCCCTGCGTACCGCCAGCGCACACAGAGCATGGCGGCGCACGGTCAGCACGACCAGGTCCACGGTGACGGCAAAGGGCGGAAAGGCTGACGGGTCGTAGGGCATGTCGCGATCATAGTCGTCTGCCTGACGATAAACACTCCCTTCGTCGGCCGCATCGACGGCTGGTCCGGATCCGTGCAGCAGGGGTCTCCCGCAGCTCCCGGCCGTCGTGTGCGGACGCATCATTCGAGGTCACGGTCGTTGACGTGCGGATCGCACGCCTGGTCGCCGCACGGGGTCACAGAGCCGACCGCCGCACTGCGTCGCGCCCTCCATCGGCGCGCAGAGTCACCTACACTCACCATCGCGGCACCAGGTCACACCCCCAACTGCAGCCCGTCGGCCGCCTCCTCGACCATGGCGAGGCCGAGGCCACTGACCCGTACGGAGAAGGGGGCCTCCGCGAGCCGCAGTCCCGTCAGTCCGAGCTCGCCGAGCGGCGCGCTGGGAACGGGACGCAGTGTGACGGCGCCCGCCGGGGCATCGGGACGGATGCCGACGAGGGTGGTGAACAGCAGGGCAGCTGATGCCGCCGCCGTGGCTGCGGGGCGGCAGGCAGCGGGGTGGGGAAGCGGAACGCTCCCGTTGGTTCGCTGTTCTCCGGCGTACATCTCGGGCAGCCGGTAGCCGAAGGCCTCGGCCGCCGCGAGGATGCCTCGTAGCAGCGAACTCGCCTCCTTCTCATCTCCGGCGACAGCCTGGCCGCGACAGCGACAGCCGTCTCGTGGACCCGTACGGCGCCGCCGCGGTGGCCGAACGGGTTGTAGCCCGCTTCCCGGACGCCCAGTCCGCGCAGCCCCCAGCGCCGGGCTGCCGAGGAGTCGGGCCAGCTGTTCGGTCTGGACTCGGTCGAGCAGCCCGGGCGCTCGCTCTCCCCCACCCAGCAGGCCGGTGTCGAGCAGGTGGACGGCGGTTGCCCCGAGGTGCGGCACAGAGCGACCGTCCGGCGTGCGGGCGGCTGCCGACCCGCCGCCCCGAGCCCGTCGAGCCAGAAATCCTTCCGGAAGGCCGACCTCAGCGCCCGGGCCCGCTCCCGCAACCCGGCGCCGCCCGGTCTGGCGCACGCGTCGAGCAGGTCGGCACCGAGCAGAGCGGCACGGTGGGCATGCGCCTGTGTCTCGGGACGTACGGGACCACCGGGCTGCGGGTCGCACAGGAATGTGCCGTCGCCCACCGTGGTCCGCAGCCAGGCGAGGCAACGTTCTGCCGTCGGCAGCAGCTCTTCCGTTTCGTTCTCCGCAGTCCCCAGCGACGGGCCTCCGCGAGCAACACGGGGAAGAAACAGCGTGGCCTCGGTGCCGGTGCAGCCCGGCGGCAAGTGCTCGCCGGTATCCCGGCGCGGCCCGGGAATCATTCCGGCCTGCCAGCCAGAGCCCCCGAGTTGTGCGCGGGCGACCGAGCGCGACGTGCCCGCTGCGAGCCGGATGCCGAGTGGCAGCGTCATCCGAGCTGCGGCCAGGGCATCGGCCGACGTCAGACCACAGCGCCACGACGCCCCGGCTGCGAGGTATGGCCTGGATCGTGGACTAGGGCGGTACGCGCCCCTGGAAGGTTGACGTAGGCGGTGCCGGATCCTGCACCGTGAACTTGGGCGGTACCAGAACCTGCACCGTAGACCTGGACAGCACCGGACCTTGGACCATGGAGGACTGCACCGGCTTCTGCACGATCGACTGATGCGATACCGAGCCGTGGGCCGCGAACCGAGGCGGAGCCGAGCCCTGGACCGTTGGCTCGCGGTGCCCGACCACGTCTGTGCGCGATGCCGGGTCCATGCACCGATCCGGCGTGTCGCGAACCTGCCACTGGTGGAGCGGTCGTCGGCGGAGGGCAGAGTCAGCTGGGGCATGGGACGGCTTCCTCTGCGCTCTGTGCGCCTCGGGGGGGTTCGGGGCCAGGAGTGGCGCTCCGGAATGGCGTGGCGGTACGCCGGTGCGGCCCGTGACCGGGCAACCCCACCGAATGGCGGCCAGAGCACACACTCTCGGCGTCGATTCGGGCAGATCGCCCAGCCACCACCCCCGACGGGAAGGCGCCGGCCCGACGACACATACCCGCACCCTCCCGCCAGTCACTCACGCGTCCCCCTCGATACGGCTGCCCCCAGAACCCACGCCCCATTTACGGGCGCCGCGACGCCGCAGCGCTGCCTTCCCGACCGTGCGCGGACGTGTACTGCCGCTCCGCCCGGCCCCGGCCCCGTGCCCCCCTTCGGCATTGCACGAGGCTTGCCGGCACCCCCCTTGTCCTCGCATGCCGACACCCCCGACGAGCAGGGGCGCCCGGCGCCACCAGAGGGAAGTGCTGGGCGCTTCTGCCGAGACGTCGGTCCCGCAGCCGTCCCGGGCGCGGGTTCGGATCCGTCGGCGTCGCGGCTCACCGCGAATTCGGTGTCCTGGGGCCTGTCGAGTCGCTCGGCTGCGCCACGAGCACTGCCCTCGCGTTCCGCGCGCAGGCAGCGGCGGATCGACTCCGGATCCAGTCCTTCGTTGACGGCCTGGTGCAGGAGGCGGGCGAACAGATAGCCGGGGTCCGCACCCAGCGCCATGGCGAGCGCCTCCCGGGCCTCGATGTCGTCCCCGGTCGACCACGCGACCCAGCCCGCGAGGGTGAGAGGCGCCGCGGCGTGTTCGCCGTAAGGTCCGACACAGCGGCGGGCCAGCGCACGCCAGAGCCGGAGTGCGGGGCCAGCCTCGTCGCCTTCCATCCACTCGGCTGCGCGATCGCGGGTGGTGCGGTCCTGCAGGCCCAGAATCAGCGCTGCGGCTTCGTCGTGTCCGAGCAGATCGTCGTCGCGAAGGTCCGCCCTGAGCGCGCCGGAGGCGGGCGGCGCTGCGGCGAGACGGCTCATGACCCGTTCGGCCAGCTGCAATGTCTCGTCGGCCACACACAGGCGACTGGATTCGTCCAGGATCCTGGGGACGAGAGCCATGCTGGCGGTATCCAGGGCGACCTCCTGCTCCAGGGCTGCGGTGGTTTCCCAAGGCAGGAGCCTCGCCCGCAGCTCACGGAGGGTGCCGCGCACCTGAATCCCGGCGTAGGTGGCCGCGGCGGCGAGGACGGAGGTGCCGGGCATTCCCGTCGGCAGGCCTTCGACGGGGCAACATCGCTCGTTCTCGCAGCAGTACGACCAGAAGCGGCCATCCGAAATACACAGGGCCTCGATCACCGGTACGTCGAGGAGGCCGCACTCCACGCGCAGGTTCTGAGCCAGCGGGCGGAGCCGCTCCATGACCTGCCTGCCTGTTTCGCCCTTGCCTGGTTCCTGGCAGAGGTAGGCCACCATCTGTTCGGGACGGGCACCTCGGCGTTCGCTTCCCGTCACCAGCCCGTGCGCCAGCTGCGAGGCCACGGGCACCCAGTCGTCCGGATTCTCGGGAATACCGAGCCGGGCCCGGCCGCCGAACCTGCCGCGTCCGTCACGGTCGTGGAGGGCGACAAGCACGATGCTGTCCTCGGGGCGGTAACCGAGCAGGTACGGCAGGGCATCGACCAGCTCGGCCGGGGTGCGCAGCGTGACGCGATGTGTGTCGGCAGGTGCGTCGTACATGGTGGATTCGACATTCTCGGTGTGTTGAAGGTGCGGTGTGTGGCCCTCGGGCGCTCCATGGCCGTTGGGGCCCTGTCGTCCCTCCCGTCCGGCAGTGTCGTCGTTTTCGAAGGATCCAGTGGTTTCGCCGTGGTTCGTCATGCGCCGACGATCTCGCGGATCGCAGAATTCCGCTTGTGCCTGTGGATAAGTCCAGCCAGGGACACGTCATACCGCGGCCCGCCACACATCCACGGCAGACGCCATCGCACTCGCACAGCCCAGATGTCCCCAGCGCCCGACCGCCCACGCCCGGCCCGTTTGTCAGTGCCGTCCTGTTGTATGGGACGCATGGAGCACACGAGCAACACGGATCTCCGCACGAACGCCGACGCAGTCCTCGCCCGCCTCGTCGGGGACGCCACAGGCGCGGCCCGGCTGCGCGAGGACCAGTGGCGGGCGATCGAGGCGCTGGTCGCCGACCGCCGCCGGGCCCTGGTCGTCCAGCGCACCGGGTGGGGTAAGTCCGCGGTCTACTTCGTGGCGACCTCACTGCTGCGGGCCCGCGGCAGCGGCCCCACCGTGATCGTCTCTCCGTTGCTGGCGCTGATGCGCAACCAGGTCGAGGCCGCGGCTCGGGCCGGAATTCACGGACGGACCATCAACTCCTCGAACACCGAGGAGTGGGATGCCATTCAGTCGGAGATCGCCGCCGGCCAGGTCGACGTCCTGCTCGTCAGCCCGGAGCGGCTCAACAACCCGGAATTCCGGGATCAGGTGCTTCCCGAACTCGCGGCCGCGACCGGTCTTCTCGTCGTGGACGAGGCCCACTGCATCTCCGACTGGGGCCACGATTTCCGTCCGGACTACCGTCGGCTGCGAACCATGCTCACCGATCTGCCGCCCGGTGTGCCCGTACTCGCCACGACCGCCACTGCCAACGCGCGCGTAACGGCGGACGTCGCTGAGCAGCTCGGCACGGGTGGCACGTCGGACGCCCTGGTGCTGCGCGGCCCACTGGACCGGGAGAGCCTGAGCCTCGGTGTGCTGCCGCTGCCGGACGCCGCGCACCGGATGGCCTGGCTCGCAGACCACCTCGACGAGCTGCCGGGCTCGGGGATCATCTATACGCTCACCGTGGCCGCCGCCGAGGAGGTCACCGCCTTTCTGCGCCACCGTGGGCACACTGTTTCCTCGTACACCGGAAAGACGGAGAACGCCGAACGCCAGCAGGCCGAGGACGATCTGCTCGCCAACAAGGTGAAGGCACTGGTCGCCACGTCAGCCCTCGGCATGGGCTTCGACAAACCCGACCTCGGCTTTGTCCTTCACCTCGGCTCACCTTCCTCCCCCATCGCCTACTACCAGCAGGTCGGCCGCGCCGGTCGCGGCGTGGAGCACGCCGAGGTCCTCCTCCTGCCCGGGAAGGAAGACGAAGCCATCTGGGAGTACTTCGCCTCCCTCGCGTTCCCGTCCGAAGACCTGGTGCGCCGCACTCTGGACGTCCTCGCGCGCGCGGAGCGGCCCATGTCGCTGCCCGCCCTGGAACCACTCGTGGAGCTGCGCCGCTCCCGCCTGGAGACCATGCTCAAGGTCCTCGATGTGGACGGTGCAGTGCGGCGGGTCAAGGGCGGCTGGGTCGCCACGGGGCAGCCGTGGACGTACGACTCGGAGCGTTACGACTGGGTCGCCCGGCAGCGCAGGGCCGAGCAGCAGGCGATGCGTGACTACGCGGCGACGACGGGATGCCGCATGGAGTTCCTGCAGCGCCAGCTCGACGACGAGGGTGCCAAACCCTGCGGGCGCTGCGACAACTGCGCGGGCGCGCGCTTCGCCGCGGACACGTCGACCGGCGCGCTGGACGCCGCGCGCGTCGACCTGGGGCGGGCGGGCGTCGAGGTGGAACCTCGCCGTATGTGGCCGACGGGACTGCCGGCGATCGGCATCGATCTCAAGGGGCGTATCCCGGTCGGTGAACAAGCCGCCTCGGGGCGGGCGCTGGGGCGGCTGTCTGACATCGGCTGGGGCAACCGGCTGCGGCCGATCCTCGCCCCGCAGGCACCTGACGGCCCCGTGCCGGACGATGTGGCAAGGGCCGTAGTCGGCGTACTGGCCGACTGGGCAAAGGGACCCGGGGGCTGGGCCTCGGGGGCGGCGGATGCCCCGGCGCGTCCCGTCGGCGTGGTCACCGTCACCTCGCGCACTCGCCCCGCACTGATCCACTCCCTGGGTGCGCGCATCGCGGAGGTCGGCCGACTGCCGCTGCTGGGGTCGGTGGAGTACGCGGTCGACGCTTCCCCGGTCTCGCGGAGCAACAGTGCCCAACGCCTCAAAGCGCTCGACGGAGCGCTGACCGTACCGCCACCCCTCAGCGCAGCGCTCACCGAGAACCGCGGCCCCGTCCTCCTCGTGGACGACTTCACGGAGACGGGTTGGACCCTCGCGGTCGTGGCGCGCATGCTGCGGCGTGTCGGCGCGCAGGAGGTGCTGCCTCTTGTTCTGGGCGTGCAGAGTTGACCAGGTGTACCCGTGCCGTCCACCCAGGCGTTACTCAACGCCCCGCTGGGTACGGATATAAGCCACAGTCCACGCATTAAGGGTCGGCGGCCCCAATTGCTCGTTGCCGCATCCCAGTTCGACAGGAAGAATTGAAGTCCGCTCCCCGCACGGCTCATCCGTGATCAGGTACGGCTCCGCTGCGGTGTGCGCTCCCCCGAACCAGACCCCGCCCGCAGTGTGGGCGCGTAGCCGAAGGGAGGATCGTGACCTTCGGATTCGCTCCGTCCTCCGCGGCATCCACGTCGACGTCTGCCGACCTGTCCGCCGCCTCCGCCAACCCTGTGGCCCGCCTGCTGGAACCCGCGGAGTGGGCTGCCGCCGGTATTCCCCTGCTGCGCAACCCCCGTGAGGTCGTCAGCGGACTGCACACACGGCACCGCCCCAGGCCGGCAACGGCGATCGTGGCCGTGCTCGACGCCGACGAACGACTGCGGGCAAGTGCCTCGTTCACTCGACGTCCGGCCCCCGCCGACGGCTGGATGTTCCGCAACGCGCTGCTGGCCCAACTGCGCCGGGTCATCCCGCACGATCTGCGCCGCCGCACTCCGGTGCGCACCGCCGTGCTGCTCTACTGCCGCGAGGGCGACGCACGTTGGACGGAGGAGGACGGCGCATGGATGTGGGGCCTGCGTGACGCCTGCACCCTGCACGGGCTGCGCTGTGGTGCCTACATCACGCTCACGCGCGACGGCTGGCAGGTCCTCGGTGAGGGCCGCGGCGGACGCCGTCCCAGCGCCGACTCGGCGCCCGAGCCCTTTGCCACCTCCGAGGCACCGGCCCCACTGCCGCGCACCGGTGGCGCCGCTTCCGAGGTCCTGCGCCGCGCGGCGGCCCGCTGAGGCCGACGGACATCAGGTCCGGCCACAGGCACTACGGCGCCTGACCAGGCGCACGACCGAGTGCGTGCGACGACCGGCCGGAGGCACATGTCCGCCCAGTCGTCCGCGCATGCCGAAGCCACCGCCGTGCAGCTGCCGAGCCGACGGGACGGCTCCTGCGCAGGCCCACCCCGGGACCTTCCGGGGCGGGCTCAGACGCCCGCGCCCAGCAGCGAGTTGATCTGCTGCGGGTCGCCGCAGACGATCAGCAGGGCGCCGGCCCGGCCGAGAGCCAGCGGCAGGGCGCCGGCGGCAACGGCGTCGGAGCCACCGTTGACGGCGACCACGACCACAGGCCGGGACACGGCACGACCAGCCACGGCGGCGTCGGCATAGAAGACGTCGTCGCGCGCATCGTGCTGCGCCCAGTAGGACGCCTCGCCGAAGGACAGCTCGTGGGCGGCCCACGGGTGCGGCTCACCGGTGGTGATCACCAGCACGTCACCAGGGGCACGACCCGACTCCAGGAGCAGGTCCACGGCTTCCTCTGCAGCGTCGAGCGCGCCCTCGGCCGAAGCCGGGATCAGCTGGATCTGCGGGGTCGCCGAGGACCGAGCGGGGGCAGCGTGGGTTGCAGGGCCTGCAGGCTCGGGCTTGGGCGCACCCCCATGGGGCGTACGTTGCGCCTGCTGCGCGGGCCGGAGAGGGCCAGGACGACCGGGACGCGGCGGAGCCGCGGGGCGGGCCGGGTACGGGACGGGGGGTCGGCGCGGTGCGGCCGTTGGCCGGCGTGGCGCGGGGACCCTGGGCACTCTCGTGAATCTGAGGCTCCTCGGGGATGAGAGGCATGAGTTGATGTCTATCAAACGTTGGTACGGCTCACGCCGGTGGGTGGCACATACGTGCGACCGGGACCGTCAGAAATCGAAGCCGAGCTGACCCTCGATCTCCGGAACGCTCCCGTCCGCCCAGCTGCGGGCTTTCTTGAGGTGCCGCCACTGGGGCAGCGCATCAAGATACGCCCACGACAACCGGTGGTACGGGGTGGGGCCCCGCTCCGCCAGTGCGGCCTTGTGCACGGGCGACGGATACCCGGCGTTGTCCGCAAAACCGAAGTCTGCATGGTCGATACCCAGTTCGGCCATCATTTTGTCGCGCTGAACCTTGGCGATCACAGAAGCCGCAGCGACGGCCACGCACGACTGATCACCCTTGATCACCGTACGGACCTTCCACGGCGCTCCGAGATAGTCGTGCTTCCCGTCAAGGATCACCGCGTCGGGCCGAACCGGCAGCCCCTCCAGGGCACGCACCGCCGCGAGCCGCAGCGCCGCCGTCATGCCCACGTCGTCGATCTCCTCCGGAGAGGCATACCCCAGGGCATACGAGGTCACCCAGGTCCGCAGTTCCTCGGCGAGTGCGGTCCGTCGTTTGACCGTGAGCAGTTTGGAATCGGTGAGACCCACGGGAGGGCGGCGCAGTCCGGTGACCGCCGCGCAGACCGTGACAGGACCGGCCCAAGCACCGCGCCCCACCTCGTCGACACCGGCAATGACCTTCGCTCCGGTCGTGGCGCGAAGGGAGCGCTCGGCGGTGTGAGTAGGCGGTTCGTACGGCATGGCGCCCTTAGATTACGCCGCCCGCAACTGCCTACGACACCCCGGTCGCCCGGAGCCGGGCTGACAGCCGAACAACCCGACGTCAGACACCCGTCTGCCGGAGCAGCGGAACCATCAACTGCTCGACCATCTCCTCGATGTCCCGGTCGCTCCATTCGCTCGCGCACACCTTTGACCGATACATCATCATCGCCGGGATGGCGTCGTAGACGTATCCGTTCGCAGCATCGGATCGAACCTCACCCCGCTCGATTCCACGGTTGATCACCTCGCGGAGCAGACTGATCATTGGCTCCACGACACCCTCGACGATCACGTCATGGAAGCGTTCGGCTTGCAGGGTGTCGCATTCGTGAATCACAGAGCGCAAGGCCGAACCGGGCCGCGAATACATGGCGTCGCGCGCTTGACGGCAGAGGGCCACCAGATCCTGGCGCACACTTCCCAGGTCAGGGGCAGCATCAATGCGCGGCAGTCCGGCCTGGAGTGCATCCGCGACGAGGTCCTCCTTGGACGGCCAGCGGCGGTAGACCGCAGCCTTGCCGGTATGGGCCCCGGCGGCCACGCCCTCCATCGTGAGGCCGTTCCAGCCGACCGTACTGAGCTGCTCCAGCGCGGCCTCGAGGATCGCGCGTTCGAGTACGGCACCGCGCCGACGGGGAGTGGCCGCCTGAGCAGGGGCGGCCGTCCAGCGCGAAGTAACCATCCGAGTGTCTCCAACGAACAGGGAAGCGGGGATTTGAAGCGAGATTTGGGGATACAGGGACGTGCCACGCGGCAGCGGCGGGGACGGTGCGACGCGACGGCAACTTAAGTGAACGCTTGCGTTCACTACTGGGGAGTCACTACCGTTGGCGGCGACAGTGAACGCTTGCGTTCACTAAGCTATTTGTGGGGGACCCATAGTGACGACCTCTCCATCGATCCAAGACCGGAAACCGGGTACTGCCCGCCGACAGGGCCATCCCGGCATCGCGCTCACCGTCATCGCGGCCTGCCAGCTCATGGTGGTCCTCGACGCGACGATTGTGAATATCGCGCTTCCGCACATTCAAACCGCACTCGAGTTCAGCACCACCGACCTCACCTGGGTGGTCAGCGCGTACACGCTGACCTTCGGCGGTCTGTTGCTGCTCGGCGCCCGGGCGGGTGACATCCTCGGCCGACGCCGGGTTTTCATGGCCGGCATCCTGCTGTTCACCTTCGCCTCGCTGCTGGGCGGAATCGCCCAGGAACCCTGGCAATTGCTGGCCGCGCGTGCCCTGCAGGGCGTGGGTGGCGCGATCGCGTCGCCGACGTCGCTGGCCCTGATCACCACCACGTTCGCCGAGGGGCCGGAGCGGAATCGCGCCTTCGGTGTCTTCGCCGCCGTGTCCGCGGGCGGTGGCGCCATCGGTCTGCTCGCCGGCGGGATGCTCACGGAGTGGCTCGACTGGCGCTGGGTGCTCTTCGTCAACGTACCGATCGGTGTACTGATCGCCGTACTCACCCCGCTCTACATAAGCGAGTCCGAACGACACCCCGGGCGCTTCGACATCGCGGGCGCACTGACCTCGACCATAGGCATGGCGTCCTTGGTGTACGGCTTCATCCGCGCGGCGGAGGAGGGCTGGCGGGACAATGTGACCCTCGCGTCCTTCGGTGCGGCGTTGGTCTTGCTGGTCGCCTTCGTGTTTATCGAGATGCGGGCGAACGAGCCGATCACCCCGCTGAAGATGTTCGCCGACCGCAACCGCTCCGGGACATACGTGATCATGCTGAGTCTGGCAGCGGCCATGTTCGGCATGTTCTTCTACATCGTTCTGTTCGTGCAGAACGTGCTGGGGTTCAGCCCGATCGAGGCAGGCCTGGCCTTTCTTCCCATCACAGTCGCGATCGTGGTCGGAGCGGGTCTCTCGCAGCGCTTCCTCCCCGTGCTCGGCCCCAAGCCGTTCATGCTCGTCGGCTCGGCCGCCGTAGTGGTAGGGCTCGCCTGGCAGACGTTCATCAGCCCCGACAGCTCGTATGCAGGCGGAGTCCTGGGCCCGATGCTGGTGTTCGGCTTCGGCATGGGCCTGAACTTCGTCACGGCGACGGTGACCGCGGTCTCCGGTGTCGCCCAGCACGAGGCGGGCGCCGCGTCCGGCTTGCTCAATGCCACGCAACAGGTGGGCGGTTCGCTGGGCCTGTCCATCCTCACCACTGTGTTCGGCACAGCCAGCAAGGACGAGGCGGAGAAGCAGATTCCGCACTTCCTCGCCGACGGCTCGGCCGCGCAGAAGACAGAGTTCGCGCAGACGCATCAACTGCCCGCGCCCTGGGGGCATGAGGTGCTCGCGCAGGGTATTTCGACGGCGTTCATCCCGGCCGTTGCCATGGCCGTCCTCGCCACCGTCACCGCGTGGTGGGTGATCCGGGTACGCAAGAGCGACCTGGATGCGCTCGCCGGTACTGCCGGCCCTATGGGCGGCTGACGGGAAACGAGTGCGGGCCGGTCCGGGAGGCTGGTCGACGGGCGCCACGGGGGTGTGTCCGCGGCCGACTGGCCGGCCCGCGACAGGCCGCGCACGGCTGACACCTGTCGGGCGGGCCGACGGCGAGAGCGGCGGTCCGGACCTCCGTACACCGCCCCACCAACCGGGAGCCGCAGCGGCAGCGTCCGACGGAAACAGCAAATGGACGCTCCGCGCGGCGGCCGCAACACCGAGCAGGACAAACAGCACCGGCAACACCTCCATGACCACCCCCTACAGCGCTCGTGTGTACCGATGAGCAGTCTGCGCACAGCAGATGCCACTACAACGAGCCCGCGGTCACAGAGAGTTCCCGGAATGCACAGAGAGTTTCGAAGGGTTGAGCCGACTCGGCGGAGAGCCGCGTCGGCGACACGGGGCCACAGCCCGCGCTATGCCGACGCCGACATCCAGTCCGGCAGATTCTCCGTCCGCCCCACCCATTCCGTCGGCGGCGTCCCCGCCTTCCCCGAGGCGATCACGCCGCCGACAATGGCGCAGGTGGTGTCCACGTCCCCGCCGACCTGCGCCGTCGTCCAGAAAGCCGCCTCGTAGTCGCCGAGGGAGCGTGCCGCCGACCACAAGGCGAAGGGCACCGTGTCATGAGCCGTCGTACGCCGTCCGCAGCCCAGTACGGCCGCGACCGTGGCAGCGTCGCCGTAGTCGAGCATGTCCCGGGCGCGACGCAGACCTGCGCCGACCGCGCTCTTCGGCACGAGCGCGATGACGTCGTCCAGGAGCGACTCGGCACTGGGCGGCCCGCCGGGAGCAGCGACCAGGGCGGCGGCCGCTGCGACCGCCATGGCGCCGACCACGGCCTCACGGTGCTGGTGTGTGGTGTATGCGGAGATCTCGGCCTGGTGCGTGGCCTGCTCCGGGTCGTCCGCGTACCAGGCGCCCAGCGGGGCGATCCGCATCGCGGCGCCGTTGCCCCAGGATCCCTGTCCGTTGAACAGCGCGGCGGCGAGCTCCCGCCAGTCACCACCTTCCCGGACGAGCCTGAGAAGCCGGTTGACCGCGGGTCCGTATCCCCGGTCGAAGTCGTGGTGCTCCGCGAAGGAGCGGGCCAGTGCGTCCTGGTCGATGCGCTGGTGGGCGGCGAGTACGGCGACCACGGAGCAGGCCATCTCCGTGTCGTCCGTCCACGGCCAGGGTCCGGGCGGCAGCTCTCGGCGCTTGAGCAGCGGGTAGTTCACCGGCACGAAGAACTGGGAGCCCAGCGCGTCCCCCACCGAAAGTCCGCGCAGGCTGCCCAGGGCGCGGTCCAAGCGCCCGTCGGGAGAGGAGTCAGTCATCGCCCTGCCACTCTATCCGTTGATCCCGTACGGTTCCGGATCTCGCCAGCGTTCGAACGGCCGATCAAGCACGTACTTGCCGTCGTCCCCCAGAACGAGCATCCGCATCTCCCCGTTCCCGGGATTCGACAGCGCCTCGAACTCCGCGACCGTCCAGTGGAACCAGCGCATGCAGAACAGCCGCATGGCCAGGCCGTGCGTCACGAGCAGCACGTTCGGTGGATGGTCGGGGGCCTCGAAACTGCGGTACAGGCTCTCCAGGAAACCGCCGACCCGGTCGTACACGTCTGCGCCGCTCTCACCCTGCGCGAAGCGGTAGAAGAAGTGCCCGTACGCATCGCGGTAGGCCTTCTGCTGCCGTACGTCGTCGCAGTCCTGCCAGTTTCCCCAGTCCTGCTCACGCAGCCGGGGCTCCTCCCGCACGCGTATGAGGTCCGGGTCGAGGTGGAAGGCACGGAGTGTCTCGTGCGTCCGGCGGTACGGGGAGACGTACACGCTGACGCGTTCGCGCCCGAACAGCTCACGAAGCCGCTTACCCGTCTCCTCGGCCTGCCGCCAGCCCCGCTCGGTCAGGGCCAGCGCGTGGTCGGGCTCACGCTCGTACACGGAGTCATCAACATTGCCCGTTGACTCGCCGTGCCGGACAAGGACGATGCGCCGTGGTCGTGCCATGCCAAAACACTAGATCGGGTGACGGCATGTCGAGCACTCGGACGGGCACCATACGGCGTAGGTCACACAGTTCCCGCACCATGCGCCACACAGGGCGCACGATTGGCGCATCCAGAAATCAAACCGTCCAGGCCGGTTCCAGCTCCACGATGTCGCCCGTGAGCGCGGCGACGTCCGCTTCCGTCTGGGCCCGCAAAGCGAGGCGCTCCACGCGCTCGGTGCGGTACTTGCCGTGCTCGGCGGCCGACCGCCACATCGACAGAACCATGAACTCGTGCCCGGGCGCCTCGGCGAACAGCCCACGGATCATCCCGGGCGAGCCGGCCATCGCGGGGTTCCAGACCTTCTCCTGCATCAGCGTGAAGTTCTCGACGCGCTCCTTGCGGACACGGCAGAGGGCCACCCGGATCAGATCGGCGTCCGTGAAGCGCGGTTCGAAGCCGGTCTTCACATCGAAGCGGTAGTCGAACAACCTGACCTGGGCGTCCTTGAACGTTCCCGACTGAGCCGCCGCAAGCCGGTCGTGGGAGCGGGCCATGAACGAGTCGTAGAAGGCACGGCTTTCCCAGAACGTGAAGATGTGGGCCACCGCAGGCCGCCCCCGGCTCCAGCCCCCGCCCTGTCCCGAAATCCGGCTCCCCCGGAAGCCCCGCCCACTTTCGCTGCCCCCGCTCGAACCCGCGGCGGTCCACCACGGTGCAGCGAATCCACTTGACCAGCACCGCGCCATCGTAAGGCCACGGAGCGTGGCACCGGTCACCCTCGCGCGGACAGGAACCGTGCACGCTTCTCCGCGCGCGTGGCAGGATGGACAACCGGCTTTGGCCGCCCCGCAGTTCGGGCTGCGGGCACTCGGGGAAGGGGGACGACTGATGAACGGCATCAGCAAGGGAATCCACAAGGTCGAGATCGCGCTGAAGTGGGACCCGAGTCCAGTGGGGCAGCCACCCACCGACATGGACGTAGTCGCCGCCACCTACCTGGCGAGCGACCCGTACGGCGATCCCGCCTATGTGGTGCACTTCGACAGCCGCTCCCCGGACGGCACCATCTACCTCAACCGGGACAGCAAGGACGGCAAGGGCTTCGGCTGGGACGAGGTCCTGACCGTGGAGCTCGAGCGGCTCGATGCCCGCTATGCGCGCGTGGTGGTCGGCGTCATCATCCAGCAGCGTCCGGCACGCCGGACCTTCGTCAGTGTGATCAACCCGGCCCTGCAGATCCGTGAGGGCTACACCGACCTGGCCGTGGACGACTTCGGAGAGGTCCTCGGTTCCACGGCGGCCAAGGTCGCCGAGTTCGTGCGCGACGACACGCGTGTGTGGGATTTCCACGCTGGAGTCCATGGCTTCGAAGACGATCCGGCCACCTTCACGAGGACGATGGGCGCGCCCTTCAAGCCCTGACGTCTCTTCAGCCGACCACACGAAGACGAGGGGCGCCCGCCAGGTCCGGCGGAAGCCCCTCACCTTGACCACCCGGACGTCCTTCATGGCTGGTGCCAGGCGTACGGGTATGCAGCGCCTGGTCGCCTCGACGCAGTGAAGGGGACCAACCAGTGATTGGTCCCCTTCACCAGACTCACCAGGCGCTGATCAACAACGCACAGGCATTACATCGAGTGCTGCAACCCACGCGATTCCGCTGAGACTTCAGCTGCAGCCGCTGGTCGAGCCGCAGCCCTCGCAGATGTAGCAGGAGCCGGCCCGCTGCATCTTCGTACCGCAGGAGAAGCACAGCGGGGCGTCGGCCTGAATGCCCAGCTGCATCTCCACCAGTTCGGCGCTTGTGTGGGCCTGCTTCGGAGCCGGCTTGGCCGCCTCGATGTCGGCCTTCGGCGTGACGACGGCTTTGAGCTCCTGGGCGCGCGGCGCCGACTGGGCCAGGCCCTCTACGTCGACGTCCTCCTCCAGCGGCTCGTACGAACCGGTCTCCAGGTGGCGCTGGCGCTCCTCGGCGGAGTGGATGCCGAGCGCGGAACGCGTCTCGAAGGGCAGGAAGTCGAGCGCCAGGCGGCGGAAGATGTAGTCGACGATCGACTGGGCCATCCGCACGTCCGGGTCGTCCGTCATACCAGCCGGCTCGAAGCGCATGTTCGTGAACTTCGAGACGTAGGTCTCCAGCGGCACGCCGTACTGCAGGCCCACCGAGACGGCAATGGAGAAGGCGTCCATCATGCCTGCGAGGGTCGATCCCTGCTTGGACATCTTCAGGAAGACCTCGCCGAGACCGTCGTCCGGGTAGGAGTTGGCGGTCATGTAGCCCTCGGCGCCGCCGACCGTGAAGGACGTGGTGATACCAGGGCGACCCTTGGGGAGGCGCTTGCGGACCGGGCGGTACTCGACGACCTTCTCGACCGTCTCACGGATCGTGGCCTCGGCCTTCTCCGTGATCTCGGCCTTCTCCTTCTCCTTGGTCTTGGCGGAGAGCGGCTGGCCGACCTTGCAGTTGTCGCGGTAGATCGCCAGGGCCTTGATGCCCATCTTCCAGGCCTCGAAGTAGATCTCCTCGACCTCCTCGACGGTCGCCGACTCCGGCATGTTGACCGTCTTGGACAGGGCTCCGGAGATCCACGGCTGGATCGCGGCCATCATGCGGACGTGGCCCATCGGGGAAATGGCCCGCTCGCCCATGGCGCAGTCGAACACCTCGTAGTGCTCGGGCTTGAGGCCGGGGGCGTCGATCACGTTGCCGTGCTCGGCGATGTGGGCGACGATCGCCTCGATCTGCTCCTCCTGGTAGCCCAGGCGGCGCAGGGCCTGCGGGACGGTGCCGTTGACGATCTGCATCGAGCCGCCGCCGACCAGCTTCTTGAACTTGACCAGGGCGAGGTCGGGCTCGAGGCCGGTGGTGTCGCAGGACATCGCCAGGCCGATGGTGCCGGTCGGAGCGATCACGGACGCCTGGGCGTTTCGGAAACCGTTCTTCTCACCGAGGCGCAGCACGTCCTGCCAGGCCTCCGTGGCGGCGGCCCAGACCGGCGTATCCAGGTCGTCCATGCGGACGGCCTCGGCGTTGGCGTCGGCGTGCTGCTTCATGACGCGGTTGTGGGCGGACGCGTTGCGGGCGTAGCCGTCGTACGGGCCGACGACCGCGGCGAGCTCGGCGGAGCGACGGTAGGCCGTACCGGTCATGAGGGACGTGACGGCACCGGCCAGGGCGCGGCCGCCGTCGGAGTCGTAGGCGTGGCCGGTCGCCATCAGCATGGCGCCGAGGTTGGCGTAGCCGATGCCGAGCTGGCGGAACGCGCGCGTGTTCTCGCCGATCTTCCGGGTCGGGAAGTCCGCGAAGCAGATGGAGATGTCCATCGCCGTGATGACGAGCTCGACAACCTTGGCGAAGCGCTCGACCTCGAAGGACTGGTTGCCCTTGTCGTCGTCCTTGAGGAACTTCATCAGGTTCAGCGAGGCGAGGTTGCAGGACGTGTTGTCCAGGTGCATGTACTCGCTGCAGGGGTTCGAGCCGTTGATACGGCCGGACTCCGGGCAGGTGTGCCAGTGGTTGATGGTGTCGTCGTACTGGATGCCCGGGTCGGCACAGGCCCAGGCGGCTTCGGCCATCTTGCGGAACAGGGACTTGGCGTCGACCTCCTCGATGACCTCGCCGGTCATCCGCGCGCGGAGGCCGAACTTGCCACCCTGCTCGACCGCCTTCATGAACTCGTCGTTCACTCGGACCGAGTTGTTGGCGTTCTGGTACTGGACGGACGTGATGTCGTCGCCACCGAGGTCCATGTCGAAGCCCGCGTCGCGCAGGGCGCGGATCTTCTCCTCTTCCTTGACCTTGGTCTCGATGAAGTCCTCGATGTCGGGGTGGTCGACGTCAAGGATGACCATCTTGGCGGCCCGGCGGGTGGCGCCACCGGACTTGATCGTTCCTGCAGAGGCGTCGGCACCGCGCATGAAGGAGACCGGGCCGGAGGCGTTGCCGCCAGAGGAGAGCAGTTCCTTGGAGGAGCGGATGCGGGAGAGGTTCAGGCCGGCACCGGAGCCGCCCTTGAAGATCATGCCCTCTTCCTTGTACCAGTCGAGGATCGACTCCATGGAGTCATCGACGGACAGGATGAAGCAGGCCGAGACCTGCTGCGGCTGGGGCGTGCCGACGTTGAACCACACGGGGCTGTTGAAGCTGAAGATCTGGTGCAGGAGCGCGTACGCCAGCTCGTGCTCGAAGATCTCGGCGTCGGCGGGCGAGGCGAAGTACTTGTAGTCCTCGCCGGCCTTCCGGTACGTCTTCACGATGCGGTCGATCAGCTGCTTGAGGCTGGTCTCGCGCTGCGGGGTGCCGACGGCACCGCGGAAGTACTTGCTGGTGACGATGTTGACCGCGTTCACCGACCAGAAGTCGGGGAACTCGACGCCACGCTGCTCGAAGTTGACCGAGCCGTCGCGCCAGTTGGTCATGACGACGTCACGGCGCTCCCAGGCCACCTCGTCGTACGGGTGTACGCCGGGGGTGGTGTGGATGCGCTCGATACGCAGTCCCTTGGTCGCCTTGGTGCCCTTGGCGCGGGAACTCCGTGCCGGACCGCTCGCCGTCTCTGTCATGCCGCCTCCCTGTACGGGCTAAAACGCCCTGAAGTGCCACGATGTTCCCGTGGCACGGTGTTCTGTCTTGTGTTGCGGGTCCTCGCGCTGCCGCCCGCAACAGGCCTTCATCGCCGCCGACCGGCCGGATCCGGAGCCATGTCCGGGACCGGCCCCGTCGATCAGTCGGCGGCGGCTGCGGGCTCGGGGACCTGAGCAGTCCCCCCGGGCCCGCGATCGTCTTCCTGGCTCCCCTGGCCGCCGTCTTCGTCGTCCGCGGCGGGGTGTTCCGGCTTTTCCCTGAGTTCCGCGATCGCCGCCTCGAAGTCCTCCAGCGACTCGAACGCCCGGTAGACAGACGCGAATCGCAGGTAGGCGACAAGGTCGAGCTCCTGCAGTGGGCCGAGTATGGCCAACCCCACGTCATGGGTGGTCAGCTCGGCGCTCCCGGTGGCACGCACCGCCTCCTCGACCCGCTGGCCAAGCTGGGCGAGTGCGTCCTCGGTGACAGGCCGTCCCTGGCATGCCTTGCGCACGCCATTGATGACCTTGGTACGACTGAAAGGCTCGGTGACTCCGGACCGCTTGACCACCATGAGCGAGCACGTCTCCACGGTCGTGAAACGACGGGAGCAGTCAGGGCACTGGCGGCGCCGGCGGATCGACGTGCCGTCGTCGGTCGTACGACTGTCGACGACACGGCTGTCGGGGTGCCTGCAGAAGGGGCAGTGCATGAACTCCCAACCCTCCTCACAGCAGACTCAATAGCCTCAATAGGCCCTCGGGCCCCTCGAAGCGATCACAAGCATAGGCGATCGACAGAGGCTCGAAGACCGGGGGGACCACAACTTCTGGGCCACTGCTGCTATCCAACCACTAGATGTGGGGATTGGCTCTTACATCGACCCCTGTCGCGCGTGTCGTCATCACGCGCCACGCGCGCGTGCGCCACGCCGGACGCAGAGCCGCGCAGACGTATCGCGGCAGCCCGTGGGGAGATACGGTGGGCGCCACAGGGAGAAGCCGTGGGACTCCCGCGCAGACGGGGGCCGGTACCCGGTTGACGGGGCACTGAATGGCAGACTGGACCACACCCCACGAGGGCACCACCCGGCGGTGAAGAGTACAACAATGGATGCTTTTGTCCGCAGGGCACCGCGTTAGCCATACACCCAGGCATCTGATCGCGTCCGGCGATTCGCATTTTTTCACTCGAACGTGTGTTTGGCGCAACCTTTCGAAAGCAACTACCGTTGTGCTGCAGGGAGACCATCGAGAGGGGCCGACGTGACCACCACCGCAGACAGTGCCACCATCACTGCCCAGGACCGCTCCCAGGGCCGACTCGAGCCGGTGCATGCGATGAACGAAGCCACGAATCCCGAGGGGCCCAAGCGCTCCCTGCCGGGCCGACCTCCAGGCATCCGGGCGGACAGCTCGGGGCTCACTGACCGGCAGCGTCGGGTGATCGAGGTCATCAGGGACTCCGTGCAGCGGCGCGGCTACCCGCCGTCGATGCGGGAGATCGGCCAGGCGGTCGGCCTGTCCAGCACGTCCTCCGTCGCACACCAACTGATGGCACTGGAGCGCAAGGGCTTCCTGCGCCGCGACCCGCACCGCCCGCGCGCGTACGAGGTCCGCGGCTCAGACCAGGCCGCCTCCGTG
This sequence comes from Streptomyces sp. F001, assembly GCF_004187715.1. GTDB lineage: Bacteria > Actinomycetota > Actinomycetes > Streptomycetales > Streptomycetaceae > Streptomyces > Streptomyces flavusporus. The sequence goes on from NZ_QZWF01000009.1 coordinate 161,491, forward strand.
CAGCCCACCGACACCGCGGGCAAGCCCGCCGCGTCATACGTCCCGCTGGTCGGCCGCATCGCCGCCGGTGGGCCGATTCTCGCCGAGGAATCGGTCGAGGATGTTTTTCCCCTTCCTCGGCAGCTCGTCGGCGACGGCGAACTGTTCGTTCTTAAAGTTGTCGGTGACTCCATGATCGAGGCCGCGATCTGCGACGGCGACTGGGTCACGGTGCGCCGCCAGCCGGTCGCCGAGAACGGTGACATCGTGGCCGCGATGCTCGACGGCGAGGCCACCGTCAAGCGCTTCAAGCGCGAGGACGGCCACGTCTGGCTCCTCCCGCACAACTCCGCGTACGAGCCGATCCCCGGCGACGACGCGACCATTCTGGGCAAGGTGGTCGCGGTGCTGCGGCGGGTGTGACGCCGGCCAAGGGCGGCCATGTCACGACCGCCCTCCCCTGACCGGGCCCCGGGACCCCTGCGCCGGTTCCGGGGTCCTGTGCTGTGCGGGCCCAGTCGCCGGATGGACTTGGCTGGCGGGTCGGATGAATTTGGGATGGCGGGTTGGTCGGCCTCCTCGCGCGAGGAGGCCGACCAACCCGCCATCACTCGTCACGTCACTTCCGCCTGCTTCGCCGCCGCGTCGATCGCGGCCAGCGACTTCCGGACCTGCTTATGGTCCGTCGTGTACCAGAAGTCGGGCAGTGACGCCTTCAGATAGCTCCCGTAGCGGGCCGTGGCCAAACGCTGGTCGAGCACGGCGACCACACCACGGTCTCCCGACGCTCGTACGAGGCGACCGGCGCCCTGGGCCATGAGCAGCGCCGCGTGTGTGGCCGCCACTGCCATGAAGCCGTTGCCGCCTGCGTCCTCCACCGCCTTCTGGCGGGCACTCATCAGCGGGTCGTCCGGCCGCGGGAACGGGATCTTGTCCATGACGACCAGCTGACAGCTGGAGCCGGGGACGTCCACGCCCTGCCAGAGCGACAGCGTGCCGAAAAGACACGTCTTCGGATCGGCCGCGAAGTTCTTGATCAGCTCGCCCAGGGTCTCCTCGCCCTGAAGGAGGATCGGGAACTCGGGGAGGCGGGAACGCAGTTCCTCGGCGGCCAGCTGAGCGGCCCTCATCGACGAGAACAGACCGAGGGTGCGCCCGCCGGCTGCCTGGATGAGCTCCGTCAGCTCATTGAGCATGTCCGCCCGGTCACCGTCTCGCGCGGGGCGGGAGAGGTGCTTGGCGACGTACAGGATGCCCTGTTTGGGATAGTCGAAGGGCGAACCGACGTCGACCCCCTTCCATTGTGGGAGGTCTTCGCCCTCGGTGCCCTCGGGGGCGAGTCCCAGGGAGGCGCCGACACCGTTGAAGTCGCCGCCCAGCTTCAGGGTCGCCGAGGTGAGGACGACGGAGCGGTCCGTGAAGAGCTTCTCGCGCAGCAGGCCCGAGACGGACATGGGGGCGACGCGCAGAGAGGCGCCGAAGCGGTCGTGGCGCTCGTACCAGACGACGTCCCACTCCGAGCCGTGCGTAATGCGCTCCGCCACATCGTGCACCGTCTCCACCGCAGCCAGCGCCTGCTTGCGGACGGCGTCCTCGTCCTGCACGGACTTGTCGCGGGTCGCGCCGATGGCGGAAATGACCGTACGACAGGCGTCGCGCAGCGCCGTCAGCGCGTATCCGAGATCCTCCGGGATCTCTTCCAGGCGGCCGGGCAGGGCAAGCTCCATCAACCGCTCGAAGCCTTCGGCGGCGGTCTGCAACTGGTCGGCGGCCTTCTCGTTGACGAGCTTCGCGGCGCGCCGCACCGCGCGGTTGACCTGGCCCGGGGTGAGGTCACCCGTGGCGGCGCCGGTGACCCGCGAGACCAGCTCGTGCGCCTCGTCCACGATCAGCACCTCGTGCTGCGGAAGGACCGGGGCGCCCTCGATGGCGTCGATGGCGAGCAGAGCGTGGTTGGTGACGACGACATCGGAGAGCTTGGCGCGCTCGCGGGCCATCTCGGCGAAGCACTCGGCGCCGTACGCGCACTTCGAGGCACCCAGACACTCCCGCGACGAGACAGACACCTGGGCCCAGGCGCGGTCGGAGACACCAGGTGTGAGGTCGTCACGGTCACCGGTCTCGGTCTCGTCGGACCAGTCGCGCAGCCTCAGCAGATCCTGACCCAGCTTGCTGGTGGGCGCTGCCGCCTCGAACTGGTCGAAGAGGCCCTCCTCCTCGTCCTGCGGGACGCCCTCGTGAAGGCGGTGCAGGCAGAGGTAGTTCGACCTGCCCTTCAGCATCGCGAACTCCGGGCGGCGGCGCAGCAGCGGGTGCAGCGCCTCCACCGTGCGCGGCAGGTCCCGCTGCACCAGTTGGCGCTGCAGCGCGATGGTTGCGGTCGCCACCACCACCCGCTCCCCGTGCGCGAGCGCAGGCACGAGATAGCCCAGCGACTTGCCGGTACCGGTGCCGGCCTGGATCAGCAGATGGGAACCGTCGTCGATCGCCTCCGCGACGGCTTCGGCCATGGTCACCTGGCCGGGGCGCTCCGTCCCGCCGACGGCTGTGACGGCGGCATGCAGGAGTTCGGGGAGTGAGGGCTTCGTCATAGCTCGTTCACCCTACGGCCCGGGACTGACAAACGGGTGATCGCGGCGGGGGTGACTGGTGGGGTCAATGGGTTGGGTTTCCGGGCTGGGATCGGTTCGGATCGATTCGGATCGGTTGGGTGCGGCTGGGTTCGGTTGGGGTTCGGTTGGGTGCGACATCCAGGGCCGGCCGGTTGGACCCGAGGTCGCTTTGGGATCGGTGTGCGGGCCTCGGTTGGGAGACACGGGGACTTCCATCTGGGCTCGAACGAGTTCGGACCGAGTGGGAACCGAATCGCGGCGGGCGGTGTACCAAAAGTGATGACGCCATCGCACAGTGCTACAGCAGATCACGCAGAGACCGGTCTCGAACCATGAGAGCGGCCCGTTTGGCAGGCAGGTCCACCTCGGCGGCGAACCGGAAACCGGCGCTGAGGAAGGCAGCCACGGAGGGAGTGTTGCGAATGTCGGGTTCCGCGACGACACGTGCGCAGGCGGGCCGTTTGACGAGAACGAGGTCGGCGACTGCTCTGAGCAGCATGCGGCCGATGCCCTGCCCACGGTCGGCGACATCACCGATCAGGAGGTGGATACCGGTGTCATGAGGCCGGGCGGGGTAGTAACGGGCGAGCGAGTCGAGGTCCGCCCGGTAGATCTCCCAGTAGCTCATCGGCGTGCCGTCCAGCACACCGAGACATGGGACGCTGCGTCCGTCGCCGGCCAATTGGGAACGCATATGATCCTCGGTCACGTTCGGAGGCCCGGCCAGCTCCCAGAACGCGGCTACGGCGGGGTCGTTCATCCAGCGGCCGATGAGCGGCAGATCCCGTTCGACCCGCACGGGGACGAGCTGGAAAACACCCGCGGGTGTGTCGGTGGGTCCCCAATCGCCCACGTGGTCGAGCAGATCGTCGCGGAGAGCAGTGGTGACTGCTGTGTGCCGTGCCATCCCTCGGGCATCGCCCCTGTCTGCGTCGGCCCTCTCGTTGGCGAGGAGCGAGATGAGCTCTGCAGGGAGGTTGAGGTCCAAAGTGTCCTCACCATCCGCGTCCGCAGGTTTGCCGGTGCTCGCGTCGGCGCCGGGGTCCCGGTCGGGGACGGGGACGGGGACGGGACGGGGACGGCACCAGCGTCGGCGCTCGCGTCGGTCGGAGGCACGGGAGGCTCCTCTCAGGATGCGGGGCGTCTTCCTCGTGGATGAAGGGAGTGGCAGTGATCAGAGCTGACCGTGGTCGGGCACGGGCGCATCGGTGGCCAGGCATGAATGTCAGGAACGCAGGGGGTTGGCGATGGTGACGTAGACGGACTGGGTGTCCACCGGGCCAACGAGTTCGTCGAGGCCGTGCAGCCGGGTCAGCAGGTTGGCCTTGCAGCGCAGGACGGATGAGTCGAGAAGCCGGGCGGGAAGTGAGGAGCGCAGCCGGTCGGGGCCGAAAGCAGCGCTTTCGAGGAAGCGCCGGAAGGCGGCAAGAAGCAGGGTTTCGTCAGCGAGTCGCTGTGATCCGAACGCACCGATGAGGCCGAGCACGTTGTTGATCGCCAGGTAGTACGCGAAGCGCTCGTCGGTGGTCTCGTCCGACACGAAGGTGTCGCTGCGCTCTCCGATGCCCGGCAGCCGGGCCTCCAGCTCGGCACGCCAGGACTCACGGAAGTAGTAGCCCTGGTTGTCGCGGTAACGGCCGCCCGCCGGCCACCCGTCGCCGTCCAGCACGAGCAGCGTGTTCTGCTGGTGGGCTTCGAGGGCGATCCCCGCCTCGCCGTCCATCCACAGCACGGGACGGGCGACCTGTTCGAGGTAGCGCAGGAACCACTCGGCTGCTACCGCTCCACGCGACCGGCCGGTCCGGGCTGCGATCCGCATGACGAGGTCGGCCAGTCGGGACCGCATCGGCGGCGTGGCGCACTGCGGATGGCCGGCGCAATCTGGCTGGACGTGCGGCCGAGGTGCGACGAGTCCAGCGACGCAGGAGACGTCGTCCGACGGGGTGACCGGGTTGTGCCGGATCATCACGTCGAGCCCGTGCACGGGACTGCCGTCCGGTGCGTCGACGGCGAGCCAGGCCGGATCGCGGACGATGTCGAAGCACGGATGTGCGGCCCGCCACTGCTGGGACAGGCCGCTGCGCAGCAGGCGGTGGACCTCGACACCCCGGTGGAGTTCCTTGCGTAGGTTCTCGCGGCGGGAGTTGGTGATGCGTAGTCCCACGGACAGCTTGAGCATGGCTGGGGCGTGTGACTGGTAGACGGTTCGGACAGAGGAGGTGGCGTGCCAAGGGGAACCGTGTATCCCCAGGTCCCGGAGCAGTCCCGCGTCGAGCAGGGCCGCGATGTCGTGGCGGTGCCGGATCTCGCGCATCTGCCAGGGATGCAGCGGCAGGGCGGCATAGCCGTCGGGCAGTGGCAGGCCGGCTCCGGCAAGGCGGGTCGTGAGCTGGGGAGCGGAAACCGGACGGCCGCGCTCGGTCCAGGCCGAGTCGCCAGCGAGTACGGACGGAGCGGCAGCGATCCAGTGCAGGGGGAAGGAGCCGCGCAACTCGGGTGAGTACAGCCGTGCTTCGGCTTCGGTGAGGCCTTCGCGGCTCTTCGGGGTCGGGTGCAGGGGATGTCCGAGCAGGAGTGCCTGTTCGGCTGCCAGGAAGAGGTCGGGCCTGTCGGCTGGGGCCTGTCGGCGATCGCTGATGAAGGTGACGACGCGGCGGACGGAGTCGGCGACGCGTGCGACGAGATCGGTGCCCTCGGTGGGTGTGGGGGCGAAAACGGGAGTGCGAAGTGGGGAGATGGTTGTGGCGATGGAAGCGGGTGGTGCGGCGGGCGTGCCGGTCCCCGGGGATGTGCGCTTCGAGGGCCGGCCCCCGATCGACTCCCGGGCCAGCAGGGCTGCGACGGTGACCGCATCGAGAGGCGGGGCCGATTGGTGTGCGTCAGCGAGATACGGCAGACCGAAGCGGTGCCAGCCCGTGGGTGACCAGTAGTGCACCGGGACGAGCAGAACGGTGCCGCTGGCAGGCAAGGGGATACGGAGGGTGTCATGGTCGGGAGCTGCGAGGCCGGTTTCGCGCACCCAGCAGCGCAGCAGGTTCTCCACCGACGCCGCCTGGGCCGCGGTGTCAGCGTCGGGGTGGTCCAGAAGGTCGGTGGTGTGGTCGTGCTGCTGCTGGGTTTCCCGAGCACCGCCGTGCTGTCCAGGGAGACTTGGGCTCGTCGGCACAGCCGGGGTCTGCGTCCCGCGCCGCGCGGGGGTGCGAAGGCGGCCGTCAGGTGTGGGTGCGGTGGTCACGTCGGTTCCTCGCGAGGTCGATCTGGTTCGTGTGGGAGGAGCAGGCGGTGCTGGGGCGCGGGCGTGCGTGGGTACGCAGGTGCATCGGCGTCGTGCACAGCTGCATCGGCGTTACCGAGCCTGCTCGGCGTGATCGGGGTGGCTGTGGAACGGGTGGTGCGCGTGGGGCGTCGGATCGCCCAGGTATTGACGGGTGCTACCGCGGGACGCCGCCGTGAGGGTGTCGGACAGGCGCTCGAGTACGGCGGACGCCTGCTCGTCGCTGATGGTCAAAGGAGGGAGCAGCCGTACGACGCTCATCCGACGGCCGCCGAGGCCGACGATGAGGCCCCGGCAGATGCACTCCCGCTGGACAGCGGCGGCCAGTTCGGGGGCGGCTTGGCGTGGGTCGTGGGTGGGGCCCGGGCTTGTGGAAGCCGCCGCATCGGAGGCCGCCGAGGTCACCAGTTCGAGGCCGATCATCAGACCCCCGCCGCGTACCTCACGGATAGAGAGGAACTCCTCGGTAATTCCGCGGAGTTGGGACAGCATGCGGGACCGGAGTGTGGCTGCTCGTTCGACGAGCCGGTGCCCGCGGACATGGGCGAGGGTTGCCATGCCTGCGGCCATCGCCGACTGGTTGCCGCGGAACGGGCCGGTGTGAGTGCCGGGTTGGCGGCCCGCGAGGTCGTCGCGGCAGGCCACCACGGCCAGCGGCAGGCTGCCGCCGATGGCCTCGGGCAGGATCATCACGCCGGGCGTCACCTCGCTGTGCTCGGGACAGGTCCGCGCTGCCGACTCGCACGCCGGCTGACGGCGCAGGGTTCCCTCGGTCACGACCATGACTCCCTGTCCTCCCGCGGTAGGGCGACGAGTTGGTCTCGCGTTCTCCTCATCCGGCCCTCGAACGCCCCCTTCGCTTTCCTGAGCCCGCTCCCGCCTCGCCCAGCGCGAACGGTCCCCGGCGCCCGTCGAACAGCCACCGGCCCGACCAGTCCCATGCCCGACAGCGCACCGGCCCTGTCCGTCCCACCCAGAACCGGGACGCACCCTCGAGGACCAGACGGCATCGCCCCGAGGCGCCCTGGACCAACCCCGCTCCCCCTTCCCACCGCTACCAACCGCGGCCCCGCCACCGGGTTACGGGTTGCTTCAAGATCCTTCACCTGGGCAGGCCACAGCTCAGGCGGCTCGGCCGGCGAAGGAACAGCTGAAGTGCCGGCCCGACTGAACCTAGTAGATTGTCGCAACTTAGTTTTGCTGTGCGGTTGGGTAGAGGTGGCGCAGTTTCACGCGGGCGTCGTCGGTGGTGAAGTGCCAGTCGACTTGGCGCTGGTCGCTGTTGGTCTGCTGCTGCCAGGCGGCGAGTTCGGCGTTGAGCACGGCGAGGTCGTCGATGCGGCGGTCCAGGCACTGGCGGGTGAGCGCGGAGAGCTCGATCTCGGCGATGTTGAGCCAGGATCCGTGTTTGGGGGTGTGGTGGATCTCCAGGCGCTGTGCCAGCGCGAAGGCTTTCCCCGGGTCGAACGCCTCATAGAGCGAGGCGATGGTGTGGGTGTTGAGGTTGTCCATCACCAGCACGACCGTGGCGGCGTCGGGATAGTCCACGGTCAGCAGGTGTTCGACCTGGCGCGCCCAGTCGACCTTGGTCCGGCGGGGCTGGATCCGCGTCGCCATCCGCGCAGCGGTTCAACCCAGCAGAGATCGAGCAGGTCCCCGAGCGGACGTACTCGTTGTCCTCGCGCGGTCACGGCCGGCCGCGGGGGAAGCGGATCGCGGACGTGGCCGAGCAGCTGGTACGGCTTCTCGTCCTGCACACACCGGGCGCGCCGGGTCGCAGGGGCGGCGGTAAACCGCCAGGACGTCTTCCATCGCCGCGGCGAAGGCCGCATTCGCGGAGGGGGATGGTCCAGCACTTCTTCAGGTGAGGACGCAGTTCGTTTTTTTAACACCCGGCCGATCGTGGAGTGGTCCAGGTTCGGGATGTCCTCGATCAGCGCGACGTGCTTCTCCAGCAGGCGCAGCGACCACCGGGCATGTCCCTTGGGCGGCGTCGAGCAGGCCAGCGCGATCAGCCGGGCTTCGACCTCGCCGGTCACCGGGGAGGGCACCGGCGGGCATGCGCGTTCCTTCCGGCCGACCGTGGCCCACACATCGCCGCCGGTCTCCGCGTACCGCTTCGAGATCAGGCGGACCGACTCGCACGAGACCCCGACCCGTGCCGCGATCACCGCCCGCGGATCGACCTCGCCGACCGACCTGTCCAACGCGAGCAGCACCCGAGCCCGCCTGATCATCGACGCGCTGCGGACCCCCGTCGTGGTCACCCGCACCAACGCCTGACGATCCTCAGCACTCAAGGCAACCGGATACTTCTTCTGTGACGACATGGCACCCCCGCCCGGCCGAAGTGAAGCGGCGAGGGGAGACTGCCCGACCGTCAACTCCACCAATCAGAGCCATACTTAGCAGCGACAATCTACTAGTCCGGACGCTGCCGAGCCGCGACGCTCGTACATCTCCAGGGCCTGCGCCATCGCCGGTTCGCGCACGCCGGCGTCGACGGCTTCAGCGACGGCCTCGTGCAGCGACATGCTGAAGTCAGGGTCGGCCACCGGGTCGGGACGGGCGCGGCGCCTCCCACGAGGGCAAAGGCCGGTCCGGCGGATCAGGTCGCGAGATCCCCGACCTCGATCTCACCCTCGACCTCGCTGAGGGTGCGGTCCTGCGCACCGAACTGTCGTGCAAGTTCCGCCGCGACACTCTCACCACCGAACTCAAGGCGGGCGGCTTCACCGTCCGCCACTGGTGGACCGACCCGGCGGCCCGCTTGGCCCTCGTCATGGCAGTGCCCAGCCCCGGCAGCTCGCCGACCGCCCCGAAACCGTAGGGGAGCAACTCCCCGCCGGTCACGGGAGGACGTCAAATCGGCAGCATTCCGGACGAGTTGCCAGTTCAGCCAGCCCGTAGCAAAACCGTTGCCGTTCCGTCGGAAGTCCCCCACTGCGAGCGCATAGTGTGGGGTGCCATTCCCAGAGAGCCGTGAGATCGGTCTGAGCTCGGCGTGAGTTCGGTCCGGGGTCGTGGCCGCAGCACGGATTCGTTTCACCACCAGGGGGAGTAACACCATGCGATCCATACGGCCGTCGTTCACCGCTCGCCGGGAGGGGAGCACGCGCCGCGGAACCTCCCCCGCACTGGCCGCCGTTGCCCTGGCCTCAATGCTCGCGCTCACGGCCACCGCCTGCGAGTCGGGCGACCCCGCGGCGGACGGTGAGGCGTCGGCCTCGGCGACGGCGGAAGGCGATGGCGGGATCACGATCCCGGACGACATCAAGGACCAGCTCAGGGAACACGGGATCGACCTCGACAAGTGGCAGAACGGCGCCTGGAAGAACTGGGACAAGGACGACTGGCTGCGCGAGGCCGAGGACTTCATCAACCCGATCATCGAGGACCTGTGGAACCCGGACCGGATGCGCGAGGCCGAGGAGCCGGACCAGGGCGTCGACGAGGGCGAACTCTCCGGTGACCAGGGCGTGACCGACCCGACGCCGGCGCCGGTCGAGGCGGAGGCCGTGCCGGCCAAGTACCACGACAACGCGCCCGAGGCGGGGAAGCTGCTCTTCGACGCGCCCGAAGGCACGATGGTCTGCTCGGCGACGGTCGTCGAGGACCCGGCCAACCCGGGCAAGTCGAATCTGGTGTGGACGGCGGGTCACTGCGTGCACGCCGGCAAGAAGGGCGGCTGGTACCGCAACATCGCGTTCGTGCCGTCGTACAACGATGCGGCCATGTCGGCCGCGGAGCTGCAGAGCGCCACCAAGGAGGAGGTCGCTCCGTACGGTGTCTGGTGGGCCGACTGGGTGCAGACCTCGGACCAGTGGATCGAGCAGGGCGGTGCGACGGGCGGGGACGGAGCCGCGTACGACTTCGCCGTCCTTCATGTGACGCCGGAGGAGGGCAGCGGCGGCAAGTCCCTGGAGGAGACGGTGGGTTCAGCCCTTCCGGTGGATTTCGCAGCCCCGGCCGTACCGGGTGTGGACAGCATGACCGCGACGGGCTACCCGGCGGCGGCGCCGTACGACGGCCAGACGCTGTACCAGTGCCAGGACAAGCCGGGACGCCTGTCGATCAACGCGTCGGACCCGACGATGTACCGCATCGGCTGCACGATGACCGGCGGCTCGTCCGGCGGTGGCTGGGTCGCAACCGGATCGGACGGCAAGCCCGCACTGGTGTCTAACACCTCGATCGGTCCGGTGAGTTCGGGCTGGCTTGCGGGACCGCGGCTGGGCGAGGAGGCCAAGGGCGTGTTCGACGCGGTCAGCGGGAAGTTCGCGGGCCGGTGACGGCCTCGTAACGCGGGCGGCGGTGGGACAGCGCACGGGAAACCTTCACCGCCCCACCGCCGTTCACCCTCAACCTCACGGGCATAGTGGGGTGTTGCCGACGAGGAAGATCCCCGTCGGCATGACAAGAACATGACACACGCACGTTTCGACGGGGGTCATCACACCATGCGTTTCACACATACGCCCGCCTCTTCACGGCGCGGTCGGCGTCGCACGTTCCTCGCCGCCGGCGGCCTGGTCGCCGCCCTGGCGCTCACCGCGACCGCCTGCGGCGGCTCAGGGGAGGACACGGCGGGCGGTGAGCCCGGCGCCACCGCTTCCCAGGCGGGCGGCAACGCCGACGGCGGGGTCCGAATCCCGTCCGACATCGCCGACCAGCTCAAGGAGCACGGCATCGATGTCGACGACTGGAAGGACGGCGGCTGGCAGGACTGGGACAAGGACAAGTGGCTCAGTGAGGCCAAGGACTTCGTCAACCCGGTGATCGAGGGCCTCTGGAAGCCCGAGCGGATGCAGTCCGCCGAGGAGGCCGACAAGACGGTCTCCACGAAGGACGCGTCAGCCGGCCAGGGCGTCAGCGACCCCGAGCCCGCGCCCGTGGAGGCCACGGCCGAGAAGACGCCGTACCACCAGAACGCGGCACCGGTCGGCAAGGTCTTCTTCGACTCGCCGGAAGGCCCCAGCGTCTGCTCCGGCACGGTCATCAAGGACGTGAACCATCCGGGCAAGTCCAACCTCGTCTGGACGGCCGGCCACTGCGTGCACGCAGGACAGAGCGGCGGCTGGTACCGCAACATCGTGTTTGTCCCGGCCTACAACGACCTCGGCAAGTCCGAGGCCGAACTGGGCAGCGCGAACGCCACGGAGATCGCCCCGTACGGCAACTGGTGGGCGGACTGGGCATCCACATCGAACGGCTGGATCGAGGGCGGCTCGGAGACCGGCGGAGCGGGCGCGGCGTACGACTACTCCGTGCTGCACGTGCAGCCGGAGCAGGGCGCCAAGTCCCTGGAGGAGACGGTCGGCGCGGCACTGGACGTGGACTTCTCCGCCCCGTCCGCGGCCGAGGCCAGGGAGATGGGCGCCTGGGGCTACCCGGCGGCTGAGCCGTACAACGGTCTGAAGATGTTCAAGTGCATCGACGAGCCGGGCCGGTTCTCGCTCAGCCCGTCCCTGCCGACGATGTACCGCATCGGCTGCACCATGACGGGCGGCTCGTCCGGCGGCGGCTGGTTCCGGGTCGTGGACGGCGAGACCAAGCTGGTCTCCAACACGTCGATCGGCCCGGCCGACAACACCTGGCTCGCCGGCCCGCAGTTGGGGCAGGACGCGCAGTCGCTGTACGAGAACATGAGCGAGACCTACGGCGGTCGATGACGCGCCCATGGGAAAGGCCCGCCCCTCACACCAGGGGCGGGCCCATCCGTTTCAGTCCGCCGGCGCTACACCGGCTCAGGCGGTCGGCGCCGGAACGTACGGCGCGAGCTCGGCTGCCAGTTCCTCGTGCACCCGCACCTTGAGCAGGGTGCCCTCCGGGGTGTGCTCCTCGGAGAGCACCTCGCCCTCGTCGTGTGCACGGGCGACGAGCTTGCCGTGCGTGTACGGCACCAGCGCCTCGATCTCGACGGACGGCCGCGGCAGCTCGTTGTCGATCAGCGCGAGCAGCTCGGCAATGCCCAGACCGGTGCGGGCCGAGACGGCGATGGAACGCTTCGCAGCCGCTGGAGCGTCAGCGGATCGGCCGCGTCGGCCTTGTTGATCACGACGATCTCGGGTACGTCGGTGGCGCCGACATCCCTGATCACCTCGCGCACGGCCGCCAGCTGCTCTTCCGGAGTCGGGTGCGAACCATCCACCACATGCAGGATCAGGTCGGACTCACCGACCTCCTCCATCGTGGAACGGAACGCCTCGACCAGGTGGTGCGGCAGGTGCCGTACAAAACCGACCGTGTCGGCCAGCGTGTACAGCCGACCGCTCGGCGTCTCGGCCCGGCGGACGGTCGGGTCCAGGGTCGCGAACAGGGCGTTCTCGACCAGGACGCCGGCCCCGGTGAGGCGGTTGAGCAGCGAGGACTTGCCTGCGTTGGTGTAGCCCGCGATAGCGACCGAGGGCACCTTGTGGCGCTTGCGCTCCTGGCGCTTGATCTCGCGGCCGGTCTTCATCTCCGCGATCTCCCGGCGCATCTTCGCCATCTTCTCGCGGATCCGGCGCCGGTCCGTCTCGATCTTGGTCTCACCGGGGCCACGGGTGGCGAGACCGCCGCCCTTGCCGCCGCCCATCTGCCGGGACAGGGACTGACCCCAGCCGCGGAGCCTCGGCAGCATGTACTGCATCTGCGCGAGCGCGACCTGCGCCTTGCCCTCTCGGGACTTGGCGTGCTGGGCAAAGATGTCCAGGATCAGTGCCGTACGGTCGATGACCTTGACCTTGACGACGTCCTCGAGGTGGATCAGCTGGCCCGGGCTGAGCTCACCGTCACAGATGACGGTGTCCGCGCCGGTTTCGAGCACGATGTCGCGCAGCTCCTCGGCCTTGCCGGAACCGATGTAGGTCGCCGCGTCGGGCTTGTCGCGGCGCTGGACCACGCCGTCGAGCACGAGCGCCCCCGCCGTCTCCGCGAGGGCGGCGAGCTCCGCGAGGGAGTTCTCCGCGTCCTGCACGGTCCCCGAGGTCCAGACGCCGACGAGCACAACGCGCTCCAGACGGAGCTGGCGGTACTCGACCTCGGTGACGTCCTCGAGCTCGGTGGAGAGGCCCACGACGCGTCGCAGAGCCGCGCGCTCGGAGCGGTCGAACTGATCGCCGTCCCGCTCTCCGTCGATCTCGTGGCTCCAGGCGACGTCCTCTTCCATCAGGGCATCGGCCCGAAGACCTTCGGGGTAGTCGTGCGCGAGGCGCTTGGTGTCCTGGGAAAAGGAAGAAGAGGAGGTCATTGGGTCCTTACGTCGATGCGGAATCCTTGTGCGGCGACGGGGCGGAAGCAGAGGCTTCGGAGTCGGTCCGTCACTCTCCACAACGCATGAGTACCCCGGGAGATTCCCGTGACCCGTGCCCGTGGCGTGAGGTGGTGGACCGTGCCGCCGACCTGACGATGGTCGCACGGCACGCCCCGTCTCGTCACCGTCTTATTTCCCGGCCGTGCGGGCCGCCTTCGGGGCCGAGGGGGCCGCCTTCGGGGCCGCAGTCTGCTTCCAGTCCGGGTGACCTGGCATCGGCGGGGTCTTCTTGCCGTAGAGCCACTTCTGGAAGAAGCCGCTCAGGTCGCGTCCGGCGGTGCGGGAGGCGAGGGCCACGAAGTCGGCGGTGGTCGCCGTGCTGTCCTTGTGGCGGCTGACCCAGGCTCGTTCCAGGCGCTCGAAGGCGGGGCGTCCGATCTCCTGGCGGAGGGCGTAGAGGACCAGGGCGGCTCCGTCGTAGACGATCGGCCGGAAGATGCCCAGCCGGCTGCCGGGTTCGGGCGCCTTCGGGGCGGCGGGCGGGCCGCCGGACGCGCGCCAGCGGTCGGAGGCGCCGTACGCCGCCCGCATCCGCGCCTCCAGGGACTTGCCCGTCTTCTCCTCCGTGTAGAGCGCCTCGTACCAGGTCGCGTGCCCCTCGTTGAGCCACAGCTCGGACCAGGTGCGCGGACCGACGCTGTTGCCGAACCACTGGTGGGCCAGTTCATGGACCATGATCGACTCGACGTACCACTTGGGGAAGGCCGGGTCGGTGAAGAGCTCTCTCTCGAAGAGAGAGAGCGTCTGCGTCTCGAGTTCGAAGCCGGTGGAGGCGTCGGCCGCGAGGACTCCGTACGTCTCGAAGGGGTAGCGGCCGACCTTGCTCTCCATCCAGGCGATCTGGTCGGGGGTCTTCTTCAGCCACGGTTCGAGGGACGCCTTGTGCGCGGTGGGCACGACGTCCCGGAGGGGCAGTCCGTGCGGGCCCTTGCGATGCAGCACCGTGGAGCGGCCGATGGAGACCTGAGCGAGTTCGGTGGCCATGGGGTGCTGGGTCCGGTACGTCCATCTGGTCGCGGCACCGGCCCGTTCCACGCTGGTCGGCAGGCCGTTGGCGACGGCCGTGAAGTCCTTGGGCGCGGTGACCCGGATGGTGAACAGTGCCTTGTCGGAGGGGTGGTCATTGCTCGGGAACACCAGGTGGGCGGCGTCGGCCTGGTTGGCCATGACGAGTCCGTCGGCCGTGCGAATCCAGCCTCCCTCCCGGCCGCCGACCGGCACGGGGTCGCTGGTGTGCCGGACCGTGATCCGCATCCACTGCCCCCTGGGCAGCGGCTTGTCCGGCGTGACCACGAGGTCCTCGCCGGCCGCCGCGTACGTGGCCTGCTCACCGTCGATCTCGACCGAGCGGACCGCACCGCGGGCGAAGTCGAGGTTGACGCGCTCCAGCGGGGCGGTGGTCCAGGCGTCGATCGTGGTGACCGCCTGGAGGGGCTTGGCATTGGTGCCGGAGTAGGTGAGGGAGAGGTCGTACGAGGCCACGTCGTACCCCGGGTTCCCCAGGTGCGGGAAGAGACGGTCGCCGACGCCCAGCGGGGTCGGCGGGGTGCTCGCGGCGACGAGGCACACGGACACGGCGGAGGCGAGCAGCGCCGCCTTGACACCTCGGGTGGCCTTGGAGGATCTGGTGCGAGGTCGGGGCGCGGCGGCGCCGGACAGGGAAGCCCTGTCAGGGGTGGTGAGCAGCATGGACCCCACGGCTACCAGCACGCCTGTACCGCACGGCCACGACGCGCGCCGGGGCCCACCCGAACGGGCTCTGTACATGACTCAAGGGGCCTCGGAGCCGGCTCGGAGCCGGGCCGGGCGCGGCAGCTCACGCCGTGCAGGCCCCGCGAGCCTCACCACGTCGGCGCGTGGTGCTGCGCCCGGCTCACCTCGTACACCCCCGGCACATTGCGCATCGCGCGCATGAGGGAGGGCAGCTGGGCCGCGTCCGCGAGCAGGAGCGTGTACGTGTGGCGTACGCGCTGCTGGCTGGGGGGTTCGACGGTGGCCGAGACGATCTCGGCGCCCTCGAGGGCGATGGCCTCGGTGAGGTCGGCGAGGAGATGGGGTCGGCCGAACGATTCGGCGACGAGGGTGACGCGGCACTCGGCGGTGTCGCCCCAGCGCACGCCGACCTCGGCGCGCCCCGCACTCTTCATCCGGGCCACCGCGGCGCACCCGACGCGGTGCACGGTCACCACTCCCCCGCGCACGACGAACGCGGTGACCTCGTCGGGCGGTACGGGCGTACAGCAGCCGGCGAGCCGCACGCTCGCGCCGGGCCGGTCGACGACGACGGCGTCGGCTGCGGTGCGCGGTGCGGGACCATCGGCAGCACGCCTGGGGGCGGCTTCGGCGACGGGGTGTGTCCGGGTCGGCGTCTCGGCGTCCGCCGGCGCGGGCGCCGGATGGGTCGCGATCCAGCGCTGGATGGCGATGCGGGCGGCGGGCGTGTGCGCGTGCTCCAGCCACTCCCGGGAGGGCTCGGAGGCGGGGTCCTGGCCCATGAGGAGCTGGACGGTGTCGCCGTCCTTCAGGACTGTGCTCAGCGTCGCCAGGCGGCCGTTGACCCGGGCGCCGATGCATGCGTGCGCGTCCTCGCCGTACTGCGCGTATGCGGCGTCCACGCAGGTGGCACCCTCGGGCAGGCCGAGGGTGCCACCGTCGGGGCGGAAGACGGTGATCTCGCGGTCCTGGGCGAGGTCCTCGCGCAGGGTGGACCAGAAGGTGTCGGGGTCGGGCGCGGACTGCTGCCAGTCGAGGAGGCGGGAGAGCCAGCCGGGCCGGGTGGGGTCGACGCGCTCGCCGTCGGCCGGGGACTGCTCCTCCGAGGGAGGAGCGTAGGGATTGCCGAGCGCCACGACACCGGCCTCGGCGACCTTGTGCATCTGGTGGGTGCGGATGAGGACCTCGACGACCTGGCGATCCATGGCGGTGCCCCCGGGCGAGTCCGGTCGGGCCCGGGGAAGGGCGACTGCGGTGTGCAGCGACTGGTACAGGTTGAACTTCGGTACGGCGATGAAGTCCTTGAACTCCGATACGACGGGCGTCATACAGGTGTGCAGTTCGCCCAGGACGCCGTAGCAGTCGGCGTCCTCGTTCACCAGGACCAGGATGCGGCCGAAGTCGGTGCCGCGCAGTCGGCCGCGCTTGCGGGAAATGCGATGCAGGGAGACGAAGTGCCGGGGCCGGATGAGGACTTCGGCCTGGATGCCGGCCTCGCGCAGCACGCTGCGCATCTCGTCGGCGATCTCGGCGAGGGGGTCGTCGGGGCGCGCCGCGTTCTCGACGATCAACTCCCGTGTGTGTTCGTACTCCTCGGGGTGGAGGATGGCGAACACCAGGTCCTCGAGTTCGGTCTTGAGCGCCTGGACACCGAGCCGTTCGGCGAGCGGGATGAGAACGTCCCGGGTGACCTTCGCGATCCGGGCCTGTTTCTCGGGGCGCATCACACCGAGCGTGCGCATGTTGTGCAGCCGGTCGGCGAGTTTGATCGACATCACGCGGACGTCGTTGCCGGTGGCGACGAGCATCTTGCGGAAGGTCTCGGGCTCGGCGGCCGCCCCGTAGTCGACCTTCTCCAACTTCGTGACGCCGTCGACGAGATAGCGGACCTCCTCGCCGAACTGCTCGCCGACCTGGTCGAGGGTCACCTCGGTGTCCTCGACGGTGTCGTGGAGGAGAGAGGCGGTCAATGTGGTGGTTTCCGCACCGAGTTCGGCGAGGATCAGGGTGACGGCGAGCGGATGCGTGATGTACGGCTCGCCGCTCTTGCGCATCTGGCCGCGGTGCGAGGACTCCGCGAGCACGTAGGCGCGGCGCAGGGGTTCCAGGTCGGCGTCGGGGTGGTGGGCGCGGTGCGCGTCGACCACGTGGCTGATGGCGTCGGGCAGTCGGTCGCGGGTGGCGGAGCCGAGCAGCGCGGCGCGCCCCAGTCGGCGCAGGTCGATCCGGGGGAGCGACCTGCGGCGCGGCGCCGCGGGCGCCACCGGGCCTGTCGCGGGGCCCGTCACCGCGCCTGGGCTCGCAGGGTTCGTGGCCTCCGCACTCATGGGCACCTCCGGCTGCGTGGACCGGCGAACGGGGTGCCCCATGGCGGACACGGCTCAGGGGTCGGCGTCTTCTCCCCCGTCCGGGCCGGTGCTTGATGCTACCGAGCCCATCACGCGCGATGGACCGCCTCTCGCCGAGCGTGAAACGGATCACCCATTCGAGCGAGGGTTTGGAGGTTTACGGCTGCCGACAACGTGAGTTGGAGCGGACCTGGCGTCGAACACGCGCTCCAGGGCCGCCCTTTCAGCGGACGGCGCCCGCGAGCCACTCCCCGTCGATCTCGCCCTCGGCGACGATCATCGCGGGGCCGGTCATCTCGATCTCGCCGTCGGGCCGTTCGGTGATCACGAGGCGTCCGCCGAGGACGTCGACGGTGTACGTCGCCGGAGTCCCGGTGACGGCCGGGTCGGCGCCGTCCCGCCGGGCGGTCGCCACGGCGACGGCGCATGCGCCCGTGCCGCAGGAGCGGGTCTCGCCGGCGCCGCGCTCGTGCACGCGCATCGCAACGTGCCGGGGGCCGCGGTCGACGACGAACTCGACGTTCACCCCGTCCGGGTAGGCGGAGGCCGGGCTGAACGGCGGCGGCGCGAACAGGTCGCCGGCCTGGGCGAGGTCCTCGACGAAGGCGACCGCATGCGGGTTGCCCATGTTCACGTTCCGCGCGGGCCAGCTGCACTCACCCACGCTCACCGTGACGTCCCCGTCGGGGAGCAGCGCCTTGCCCATGCCGACAGTGATGTCACCGTCCTTGGCGAGGTGCACGGTCTTCACGCCCCCACGCGTGGCGACGGTGATGTTCCCTTCGGCCACATGCCCGGCATGCTGGAGGTAGCGCGCGAACACACGCACGCCGTTGCCGCACATCTCCGCGATGGATCCGTCGCCGTTGCGATAGTCCATGAACCACTCGGCCTCGGCCGCCATCTCCCTGGCCTCGGGGTGTGCGGCGGACCGCACGACGTGCAGCAGCCCGTCACCGCCGATGCCCGCACGACGGTCGCACAGGGCGGCGACGGCGGCCGGGGGCAGGTCAAGGGTGTTCTCGGGGTCCGGGACGATCACGAAGTCGTTCTCGGTGCCATGCCCCTTGAGGAAGGCGATCCGCGTGCTCATTCCTCGATCGTACGGGGTGGGTACGACAGCCGGGGATCACGGGCGGGCCAGGCGGTCACGGCACGTGGCCCAGGTCACCGGGCGGCCCAGGCCACGGCGCGTGGCCCACGTCACATCGCGCGGGCCGGGTCTCGCGCGGCCATGTGGTCACGGAGCGACCCACGCGGTCACGCGGCGGCCCAGGTGGTCACGGAGCAACTACACGGTCACCGGCGACCCGACTCGTCAGCGGCAGCAACCCACCCGGTCACGCGGCGGCCAGCCGGTCAGCGCAGCCGGGCCACTCGCCAGACGGCCAGCACCACCACGGCGGCGACCACGATCATGTAGGCCAGTACCACTCGCCAGTCCGGGCGCCGGCCCGATCCTCGCTGCGGCAGCCCCGGCCAGGTGTAGCCCACCTTGCGCGCGGCCATCATGCCCCACCCGGCCGCGCAGGAGCAGATCAGCAGCCCCAGCATGGCGATCACGGCCCCGCTGTCGCCGAAGTCGAAGGCCAGCGGGAACGCGAACATCAGGGAGCCGAGCGCGGCCAGGCCCACGATGGGCGCGAGCTGCCACAGGCGCAGCCGGCGCTGGGGGCGCAGTTCGACCTCGACCTCGGGTCCGCCGACGAACATCTCGTCGGGCTCGGGGCCGTCGTCGGTCATGCCGTCCGGTGTCTCATCGAGCCCGTCAGGGCTCAGACGGCCGTCGGCGTCCCGCTCCGGTTCGCCACGCTCGGTGGTGGCGCGCTCGGGGCCTTGTGCGGTGTCGCGAGGGCCGGCCTCCATCGCCACGCGCCCTCCCAACTTGGACTCCACTTGGTCGATCGAAGCTCGATGATGGCACGGCGTCAGAGGCCCGGATGACGGCCGGAGCGTCCCGATGCCATCACGTGATCAGGCTGTAACCGGTCGTTCGACCAACGCCAGAGCGAGGTGCGGAAGTTCCGTGAGATCCGCCGCAGCCCCACTCAGCCAGTGCACCCGGGGATCCCGTCTGAACCATGAATCCTGACGGCGCGCGAAGCGCTTGGTGGCACGGACGGTCTCGGCCCGCGCCTCGTCCAGCGTGCACTCGCCGGCGAGCGCCGCGAGAACCTGCTGGTAGCCGAGTGCACGCGACGCCGTACGCCCCTCGCGCAACCCCTGCGCCTCAAGTGCGCGCACTTCCTCGACCAGCCCCGCCTCCCACATCCGGTCGACCCGGCGGGCGATGCGCTCGTCCAGCTCGGGACGCGCCACGTCGACGCCGATCTGGACGGTGTCGTACACGGAGTCATGGCCGGGGAGGTTGGCGGTGAAGGGCCTGCCGGTGATCTCGATCACCTCCAGCGCCCGGACGATACGACGGCCGTTGCTCGGCAGGATCGCGCGCGCGGCCTCGGGATCCGCGGCGGCGAGGCGGGCGTGCAGCGCGCCGGAGCCGCGCAGTGCGAGTTCCTCCTCCAGCAGGGCCCTGACCTCGGGGTCGGTGCCGGGGAACTCCAGGTTGTCGACGGCCCCGCGGACGTACAGGCCGGACCCGCCGACCAGGATCGGCCAGCGGCCCTGGTCGAGCAGCGCGTCGATCCGCTCCCGGGCGAGCCGCTGGTACTCCGCAACAGAGGCCGTGACGGTCACGTCCCAGATGTCCAGGAGGTGGTGCGGGATGCCGGCCCGCTCCTCAGGCGTCAGCTTGGCGGTGCCGATGTCCATCCCTCGGTAGAGCTGCATGGAGTCGGCGTTGACGACCTCCCCATCGAGTTCCCGGGCCAGGTGGATGCCCAGATCGGACTTTCCGGCCGCGGTCGGTCCGACGACGGCGATGACGCAGGGGGTGGGGGGTGCGCTACTCACTGCACCAGTCTCGCAAACTTCCGGCCCCGCCCTCGAACGAGTTACGTGACGGCGGGAGTCCGGGGTCGTTGCCCGTTGCGAGGTTCTCGCCGCCAGTGCACAGAGGCGGTGACCGGGGCGATGCAACCGGACGCACCGGGCTACGCGGGATTTCGCCCGCACGAGTAACGTATGGAGTTGATATGGGCGTTTTTGCGCGACTTCTCCGAAGGTCGAAGGCCAAGGAGGAGGCGGCGACCGCCGAGGCCCAGGCCGACACACCGTCGGCGGGGTCCGAGGCGGATGAGGCTGGGGAAGCGAAAGGGACGACGGAGGCGGAGGCCGAAGCCGGGACCGGTACGGAGACGGCCACGGCGACGGACGAGGGCGACGGCACCGGCCCGGAGGCGGTCGGGATCCCCCAGCAGCAGTCGGCCGGGAAGGCGGCCGACAGCGAGGCCGACGAGGGCGCCCACACGTAGAGTTCCCGCAAGGGAAGGTGAACCATGGGACTCTTGGACAATCTGAAGGCCAAGCTCACCCCGGCCAAGGGCAAGGTCTCTGATCTCGCACAGCAGCACGGGGACAAGATCCAGCACGGCATCGACAAGGCCGCGAAGGTCGTCGACGAGCGGACCAAGGGCAAGTACAGCGACAGGATCCACACGGGCACCGACAAGGCCAAGGGCGCCATGGACCGACTCGCGCACAAGGACCGTACCGACACGGGAGAAGGCCCCGCCACACCGCCGGGCCCACCGCCGCCGGTCTCCTGAAGGGCACACGACGGGCGGCCGCGGAGCAGAACGCTCCCGGCCGTCAGCCGTTTCCGAACGCCCCCGTTGTTTCCGGACGCCCCCTACGACCAGGCCGCCACCACGTACCCCACCCCGTACGGCGCGTCCTCGTACAGCAGCGCGCCCGCGAGCCCGGTGCCCTCGGCCGCGCCCGCGAGCACCTGCCAGGGCGCCCGGCCCGACGCCTTCAACTGCCGCGCCAGTCCCACGTCCAGCGCCTCGAGGGCCGCGACGTCCGCCGCCCCCAGCGCACGCGCGACCGCCGTGTCGAAGGGCTCCGCCCGCTCGTCGAGATAGCCCGGCGCCTTCAGCGAACGGCACGCGCTGGCGTCGCCCATCACCAGCAGGGCCACCCGCTCGGCCTGCGCGGCTGTGTCCCTTCCGATATCGATACACCGCTCGGGCCCGAGCGGTTCCCCCACGCCGAGTCCCTCGATCGGGGCGTCCGACCATCCGGTCCGCTCCAGCAGCCATGCCGCGACCGCGAGCGACGGCGGAAGCTCACGTTGCACCTCCGCGTCGGCGGCCTTCTCCCGGCCCAGCCGTACGTCGAGTCCCACGCCGAAGCCACGGAACGAGCCGCGGGTGCCCTCCGGATACGTCAGGTACGACTCGGCGCCGCCCGTCGGCTCGGGCCCCACGACCACCAGCCGGTCGGGCCGGGCGGCGGCGAGCAGCCCCACGGCGTCCGTGCACGCGGCACGAGCAGCCTCCAGCTCGGGTGCGGCACCTGATGCGATGTCGGGCACGAGGAGCGGCGGGCAGGGGCATACTGCGGCGGCGACAAGCATGATCGGCAGAGTAGCTCCGAAGAGGGTGCCACGCGCGCGTGGGACCTGCTCCGCCGAGGTGCGAGGTCAGTCGCAGCCGCAGCCGCTGCCCGAGGCGACCGGCAGTGGCGCGGGCACGCCGACCTTCGGCAGCCCGAGCAGCACACCGGCCGGCTTGGCCGCCTGAGCGGCGTTCCGCTTCTCCCAGGCGTCACCCGCGCGCGTGCGACGCACGTCGAGGACGGGGCCCTCGGCGAGGAGGTGGTGCGGGGCGGCGTAGGTGACCTCGACGGTGACCACGTCGCCGGGGCGTACCTCCTGCTCCGGCTTGGTGAAGTGGACCAGGCGGTTGTCGGGGGCGCGGCCGGAGAGGCGGTGGGTGGCGCCGTCCTTGCGGCCCTCTCCCTCGGCGACCATCAGCTCCAGGGTGCGGCCGACCTGCTTCTTGTTCTCGTCCCAGGAGATCTCCTCCTGGAGGGCGACGAGGCGCTCGTAGCGCGTCTGGACGACCTCCTTGGGGATCTGGTTGTCCATCTCGGCGGCCGGAGTGCCGGGGCGCTTGGAGTACTGGAAGGTGAACGCCTGGGCGAAGCGGGCCTCGCGCACCACGTGCAGGGTCTGCTCGAAGTCCTCCTCCGTCTCGCCCGGGAAGCCCACGATGATGTCGGTGGTGATCGCGGCGTGCGGGATGGCGGCGCGGACCTTCTCGATGATCCCCAGGTAGCGCTCCTGGCGGTAGGAGCGGCGCATCGCCTTCAGGACAGTGTCCGAACCCGACTGGAGCGGCATGTGCAACTGCGGCATCACGTTCGGCGTCTCGGCCATGGCGGCGATGACGTCGTCGGTGAAGTCGCGCGGGTGCGGAGAGGTGAAGCGGACGCGCTCCAGGCCCTCGATCTTCCCGCAGGCCCGCAGCAGCTTGCTAAAGGCTTCCCGGTCGCCGATGTCGGAGCCGTACGCGTTGACGTTCTGGCCGAGCAGCGTGATCTCGGAGACACCCTCGGCGACCAGCGCCTCGGCTTCGGCCAGGATGTCGCCGGGGCGGCGGTCCTTCTCCTTGCCGCGCAGCGCCGGGACGATGCAGAAGGTGCAGGTGTTGTTGCAGCCGACGGAGATCGACACCCAGGCCGCGTAGGCGCTCTCACGCCGCGTCGGCAGCGTCGACGGGAAGGCTTCGAGCGACTCGGCGATCTCGACCTGCGCCTCTTCCTGGACGCGCGCACGTTCCAGCAGGACCGGCAGCTTGCCGATGTTGTGCGTGCCGAAGACGACGTCCACCCAGGGCGCCCTCTTCACGATGGTGTCGCGGTCCTTCTGCGCGAGACAGCCGCCGACCGCGATCTGCATGCCGGGCCGCTTGGCCTTCTTCGGCGCGAGGTGGCCGAGGTTGCCGTACAGCCGGTTGTCGGCGTTCTCGCGTACGGCGCAGGTGTTGAAGACGACGACGTCCGCGTCGCCGTCCGACCCCTCCGGCGCGCGCACATAGCCGGCGTCCTCCAGCAGACCGGCCAGTCGCTCGGAATCATGGACGTTCATCTGGCACCCGTAGGTGCGGATTTCGTAGCTCTTGGGTGCTTGAACGTCCACTGCGGGGCTCCGGTCGCTGCTGCTGGTCATGCCTCAAGAGTAGGCGGTCCCGGGAGAGCCTCTTCCGCCGCCGTGAACTGACCGTGCGGCGCCGACTGCGAGACGCCGAACGCGGCGGTCCGCTTCCGTGCACCGACGGCACAACGCTGTGCGCGGACGGGCAATCCACGCGAACCGTGCCGTCATAGCGTGCGGCCTGATCCCGCTCCACAGCCGTCCGGACGCCGCGCGGTGGCCGGTCTGATCAAGGCTGCCGCGCGCACTGTCACCTCAGCCTGAGCCCGTGCCGCCCTTCCCGAGTGAGGACCCCTCCATGTCGACAGTCAATGACCTCGAGCAGATCGTGCGCATCAACGCGGGCGACCGCACCCCCGTCGTGTTCGTCCACGGTCTGTGGCTGCTGCCCAGCAGTTGGGACCGCTGGTCGGCGGTCTTCGAAGAGGCCGGATACGCGCCCCTGACCCCCGGCTGGCCCAACGACCCCGACACCGTGGCCGAGGCCAACGCGCACCCCGAGGTCTTCGCGGGCAAGAGCGTCGGTCAGGTCGCCGACCACTTCGCGGACCTCATCGGAAAGTTGGAGCGCACGCCCGTCGTCATCGGCCATTCCTTCGGCGGCCTCATCACCCAGATGATCGCCGGCCGCGGGCTGTCGGCGGCGTCCGTCGCCATCGACCCTGCGCCCTTTCGCGGTGTGCTGCCGTTGCCGATCTCGTCGCTGCGCGCCGCGAGCGCCGTCCTGGGCAACCCGGCGAACTACCACCGCGCGGTACCGCTCACCTACGACCAGTTCCGTTACTCCTTCGCCAACGCGGTGAGCGAGGAGGAGGCCAAGGAGCTGTACGAGCGGTTCGCCGTACCCGCGCCGGGCGAGCCGCTGTTCCAGGCGGCCGCCGCCAACATCAACCCGTGGACCGAGGTGAAGGTCGACACCCTCGCACCCGAACGCGGCCCTCTCCTGATCATTTCCGGCGAGAAGGACCACACCGTGCCGTGGGCCATCGCGAACGCCTCGTACAAGAAGCAGGCCCGCAACGAGCACGCGGTGACCGAGATCACCGAAATGCCGGGCCGCGGCCATGCTCTCACCATCGACAACGGCTGGCGTGAGGTCGCCGAGACCGCACTCGCCTTCGTCAAACGCTTCACCGACTGACCGGGGCGGGGCGCCTAGCCTGGTGGTGTGGTGACCCGCCCGTGAACTCCGTCCCCAGGGAGCCCGAGGACCTCGTGCGAGCCCTCAGAGCCGCCGGGATCAGGGACGAGCGGCTGCTCGAGGCCGTGCGAACGACGCCCCGGGCGGGATTCGTCCCGCCCGGTCAGGTGGCCGCCGCCTACCAGGATGTACCCGTGGCAATCGGGCAGGGACAGGTCACCACGCAGCCGTCGCTGTCCGCCATGATGATCGAGAGCCTTGCTCTGGGCGGGGGCGAACACGTCCTCGAGGTCGGTACCGGTCTGGGCTTCCAGACCGCGCTGCTCGCCCGGCTGGCCGCTGACGTGGTCAGCATCGAGATGCGGCCCGACATCGCCACGCAGGGCCGTGTGAATCTCGCCCGCCAGGGCGTACGGAACGTGGAACTGCGGGTCGGTGACGGCAGCGGCGGCGTGCCGGACCGTGCTCCGTACGATGCGGTCCTCGTGTCGGCTGCGTTCCCGGAGGTGCCCGCGCCGCTGGTCGCGCAGGTGCGGCCGGGCGGCCGCCTGGTCCAGCCGATCGGGCCGGGCGGACACGAGCAGGTGGTGTGCTTCGAACGCACCACGTCGGGGCTGGAGCAGTTGCGGGTACTGAGCGCGGCCTGCTTCGTCCGGCTGCTGGGGCGGTACGGCTTCCCGCCGGACGATGCGGCACTGCCGTGAGTGCCGGTAAGGACGGCGTCCCGGGCGATTTCAAGCGGTCACGGCTCGACGAGCCCGGAGCGGATCGCGTAGCGGGTGAGTTCCAGACGGTCGCGCATGCCGAGTTTGTGCAGGAGATTGGCGCGGTGGCGTTCGACCGTCTTCACACTGATGAAGAGCAGTTCGCCGATCTCCTTGGATGAGTGGCCCTCGGCGACGAGCTTGAGGATCTCCTCCTCGCGCTCGGTGATGGCCCGCGCCGGCAGGCCGTCTCCGCGGTGCAGGCGGTCCAGGTAGGAGCGGACGAGGGCGCGCTCGGCGCCGGGGTAGATGAACGGTTCGTCGCGCATCGCCGCCCGGCAGGCGTCGACGAGGTCGCGGTCGGCGACGGACTTCAGGACGTAGCCGCAGGCCCCGGCCCGCAGGGCCTCGAAGAAGTACTGCTCGTTGTCGTACATCGTGAGGATCAGGATCCGTAGGGCGGGCAGTCGCTGTGAGAGTTCCCGGGCCGCCTGCAGACCGGTCATGCGGGGCATCGCGACGTCCAGGACGGCCAGGTCCACCTCGCCCGCGCGCGCGAGCGCAACTGCCTCGGCGCCGTCGCCCGCCTCGGCGACGACCGTCAGATCCGGTTCGCCGTCCAGGATGAGGCGCACCCCACGGCGTACGAGCGTGTGGTCGTCGGCGAGCAGGACCCGGATCGGGGACGACATCAGCGACTCCCTGCCGTGAGCGGTATCCGCAGACGTACGTCGGTGCCCTGCTCGGGCGCCGGTTCGAGGGTGAGCACCGCGCCGACCAGCAGCGCACGCTCACGCATCCCGCCGATTCCGGCTCCTTCCGGCCTCGCACCGAGACCGTTGCCGTTGTCGCGTACGAGGAGCTCGACACCGTCCGCGACCGGCTCGAGCCGGAGTTCGGCGCGGTCGGCACCCGAGTGCCGGGCGGTGTTGGTGAGGCCTTCCTGGGCAACCCGGTAGACCACCAGTTCGGTCTCCTGGGGAAGCGGAGGGAGATCGCCGTGGACGTCGTGGCGCACGGTCAGTCCGTGCGCGGTGAACTCGGTCGCGAGCGCGCGCAGGGCGCTGGCCAGGCCGAGTTCCTCGAGGACACCGGGGCGCAGGCGGCGGGCGATACGCCGGATCTCGTCGAGACCGGCGCGGGTGGCCTCCTGCGCGTGGCCCACTTCGTCCCGCAGCTCGTCGGGGGCCCGGTCCGCGAGCCGCTTGAGCTGGAGGAGCACGGCGGTCAGGGTCTGGCCGACCTCGTCGTGGAGCTCACGGGCGATGCGATGGCGTTCGCTCTCCTGGGCGGACAGCGCGCGGGCGGCGCTGGTGGCGCGTTCGGTCTCGAGTCGGTCGAGCATCGTGTTGTACGTCGTGATGAGCGTCGCCGCCTCCGCGGGGCCGGCAACCTCGGCCCGAGTGCCCGGCCGTAGCAGGTCCGCCGTGGCCATGGCGCGGCCCAGGGCTGCCAGCGGGGCCAGCCCGACCCGCAGCACGACCGCGTTGACCGCCAGCAGCGCGGCGAGCCCGCCGACGACGACCAGCGCCTCGCCCGGCAGCACCGGGGTCGATACGGTGACCGGGCCGAGCAGCAGGGCGGCGGCCACGATCAGGCCGGTGGCGTTCAGGGAGAAGATCCGCCAGAACAGCGACACGCCTCTGGTGACTCCTCTCCCGGTCATGACGTTCGGCAACACAACGCCGGCCGACCGCTCCCCCGCCTCAGTCGACGGCACAGTCCTGACCAGCCTCTCCGTTCCTCGCCGGCCGCGTCCATCCGTGCTGACACCCATGTCACCACCGTACGGGCGGATGACAGCATGGCGGCTCGGCGCAGTGTTCCGGGGCCGGGAAGCCCCGGAGCGCAGGAACGATCGACAAGGGGAAGAAACGTGTCTGCTCCACGCCTGAGGGCGACGCCGCTGCCGGGGATCGGGGTCCAGTACGACCTGGTGACCCGGGAACACCGCCACCTGTCCGTGGTGGCCCACCGCGACGGCACCCGGACGGTGAACGTCTACCGGACCGACGACCCGGACTCCTGCGCCCAGTCGTTGCGGCTCACCGGCGCCGAGGCCGGCGCGCTGATCGACGTGCTGCAGCCGTCCCACCACAGCAGCAGCCTGCTCTCCCCGACGGACCTGGGGCTGGTGGCCGAGCGCATCGAGGTGGGCGCGACCTCCCACTGGAACGGGCGAGTCCTGGGCGACACCCGGATGCGGACCGAGACCGGCGCGTCCGTCGTGGCCGTGCTGCGGCGGGCCGAGGCGATCCCGTCCCCGACGCCGGCCTTCCGGCTCGCGGGCGGAGACACCCTGATCGTCATCGGCACCCGCGAGGGCGTCGACGCCGCCGCCGCGATACTCGGGCGGGAGTGAACCGGTGCACTCCGCGATCCTGCTGATCGAGTTCGGTTCCCTTCTGCTCGGCCTCGGTCTGCTCGGCCGGCTGGCCGCCCGGCTGGGCTTCTCCGCCATCCCGCTCTACCTTCTGGCCGGGCTGGCCTTCGGCGAGGGTGGTCTGCTGCCACTCGGCGCGAGCGAGGGGTTCATCGCCACCGGTGCCGAGATCGGCGTCATCCTGCTGCTGTTGATGCTCGGCCTCGAATACACGGCCAGCGATCTCGTCACCAACCTCAAGGTCCACTACCCGGCGGGGCTGGTCGACTTCGCGCTCAACGCCCTGCCGGGTGCCGTGGTCGCGCTGCTGCTGGGCTGGGGTCCGGTGGCCGCCGTTGTGCTGGCGGGTGTCACCTGGATCTCGTCGTCCGGGGTCATCGCCAAGGTGCTCGGCGAGCTGGGCCGGATCGGCAACCGCGAGACACCGGTGATCCTCAGCGTCCTTGTCCTGGAGGACCTGGCGATGGCCGTGTACCTGCCCATCGTCACCGCGGTGGTGGCCGGGGCCGGGCTGGCGGCCGGCAGCGTGACGCTGGCGATCGCGCTGGGTGTGGCGGGACTCGTCCTGTTCGCGGCCGTGCGCTACGGCCGGGTGATCTCGCGGTTCGTCTCCAGCGACGATCCGGAGAAGCTGCTGCTCGTCGTGCTGGGTCTGACGATCCTCGTCGCGGGTCTCGCCCAGCAGCTGCAGGTGTCCGCGGCGGTGGGCGCGTTCCTGGTGGGCATCGCGCTGTCCGGGGAGGTCGCGGAGGGCGCCCACACGCTGCTGAGTCCGTTGCGGGACCTGTTCGCCGCGGTCTTCTTCGTCTTCTTCGGGCTGCACACCGACCCGGCGAGCATCCCGCCCGTCCTGCTGCCCGCCCTGGGGCTGGCCGCCGTCACGGCCCTCACGAAGATCGCCACCGGCTACTGGGCCGCCCGGCGGACCGGGATCTCCGTCAAGGGCCGCTGGCGCACGGGCGGCGCGCTGGTGGCCCGCGGCGAATTCTCGATCGTCATCGCCGGGTTGGCGGTCACCGCCGGCATCGAACCGTCGCTGGGTCCCCTGGCCACGGCGTACGTCCTCATCCTGGTGATCCTCGGTCCGATCACCGCGCGGTACACCGAGCCGCTCGCCATGCGATGGAGCCACCGCTTCCGGGGCGGCAAGGACATGCCGAGGCCGGTACGGCCGCCGGAGGATGCCAGGGCGGAGGCACCGGTGGGGGACTGAGGGTGGGTACTGAGCCGCCCCGCCCGCTCACGCGCCGCCGGGCTCCCACCCCTGGCGGCGCAGAACCCCCGTCACGTCCGGCGCCTCGTAGTGCTCCCCCTTGAGGACCTTGCCGTCGGCGCGGCGGGCGACCTGGCCGTCGGGGCCCAGCTTGGTCATGTTGGAACGGTGGATCTCGGCTATGACCTGGTCCAGGTCGATGCCGTGCACGAGCGCCGTGCCGTACGCCACGTAGACGACGTCCGCCAGTTCGTGCGCGAGCCGGTCGAGCGGTCCGGTCACCGACACCTCGGCGACCTCCGCGGCCTCCTCCGCCAGCAGTTCACCGCGGTGCGCTGCCTGCGCCTGCGGGATCTGCGTCGGGGCGGTGCGGACGTCGAGGCCGAAGGCGAGGTGGAATTCACGGACCAGGTCGGCGGGCGAGGAGCTCATACGCCGACTCTAACGGCCGCCTGTGACAACCCCGTGTGATTCCGGCCCTGGTCAGCACGGCGTACGGGCTGGCAGGATCGCGCGCATGTCCAAGGTGTTGTCCCGTATCGGCAGACGCCGGGCCCTGCAGGGCGCGGCCGCCGGCTTCGTCGCCCTCGGGCTGCTGCTGTGGTGGCTGCTGCCGCTGGGCGAGGAGCCGCCGAGCGGGACGATCACCTTCAGCACCGGCACACCGCGCGGGGTCTACCAGCGGTACGGCACCCTGCTGCGCACCGAGCTCGCCAAGGACATGCCGAACCTCGAGGTGCAGCTGATGACCAGCGACGGTTCGCAGGAGAACGTCGCGCGCGTGGCGACCGGCGAGGTCGACTTCACGATCGCCGCGGCGGACGCGGTGGAGACGTACGAGCTCAACAACGAGCCCGGCGCCGACCGGCTGCGCGGGGTCGCCCGCCTGTACGACGACTATGTGCATCTCGTCGTCCCGCGCGGCTCGGACATCCAGTCCGTCGCCGACCTGCGCGGCCGGCGGGTCGCCATAGGGCCTCCCCGCTCAGGTGTGCGGCTGATCGCGACCCGGGTGCTCAAGACGGCGGGCATCGACGCGCAGCAGGACATCACGCCGCTGTCCGACGGCATCGACACCGGGCCGAACCGGCTGGAGCGGGACGAGATCGACGCGTTCTTCTGGTCCGGTGGACTGCCGACGGACGGTCTGAAGCAGCTCGCGGACACGTTCGACTTCCGGTTCGTCCCGATCGATGCCGACTTCGTGTCCGAGCTGCACCGCCAGGGCCGGGCCACCCACTACTACCGCTCCACCAACATGCCGGAGTCGGCCTACGGCACCGCCCAGAACGGGGCCACCGTGCCGACGATGGCGGTGTCCAACGTGCTGATCACCCGCAAGGACATGGATCCCGAGCTCACCGAGTGGCTGACCCGCACGGTGATCAAGAGCCGTGATCGCATCGGCGCCCACGTCCACTCCGCCCAGCTGGTCGACCTGCGCACGGCGATCTACACCGACCCGCTGCCGCTGCACGAGGGTGCCCGGCGCTACTACCGCTCGGTCAAGCCGTAGGTCCGGTCCTCGGCAGGGTCACCGTCACCTTCAGCCCGTGCGGCTCATGACGGCCGTACGCGATGGAGCCGCCGGCCGCCGCGAGCAGGGCGCGTGTGATGGACAGGCCGAGGCCGGAGCCCTTGACGTTCTGGTGGCGACTGCTGCGCCAGAAGCGGTCGCCGACGCGGGTGAGTTCCTCGTCGGTCAGGCCGGGTCCGCCGTCGGCGACCACGATCGTCGAGGTGTCGCCGTTGGAGGCGACGGTGACCTCGACGCGCTCGTCCTTCGGCGTGAACTTCACCGCGTTGTCGATCACCGCGTCCAGCGCGCTGGACAACGTCACCGGGTCCGCCCAGGCGGTCGTGGGCGGGCAGTCCCCGACCAGCCGGACGCCCCTGGCCTCGGCGGTCGGCGCCCACGCGGCGACGCGCTCGGCGGTCAGCGCGCCGATGTCCGTGAGGCTCAGGTCGGCCTCGGCGTGCTCGGCCAGCGCCAGGTCGAGCAGGTCGTCCAGGACCTGTGCCAGGCGCTTGCCCTCGGTCTGGACCGAGGCGATCTCCTCGTTGCCCTCGGGGAGTTCGAGGGCGAGCAGTTCGATGCGCAGCAGCAGTGCGGACAGCGGGTTGCGCAGTTGGTGCGAGGCGTCGGCGACGAAGGCGCGCTGCTGCTCCAGCACGGCCTCGACGTTGTCCGCCATTTCGTTGAACGATCGGGCGAGCCTGCGGAGTTCCGGCGGTCCGCCGGCCGCCGCGACCCGGGACTTCAGGCGTCCCGTGGCGATGTCGTGCGTCGTGGCGTCCAGGACCCGGACGGGTCTGAGCACCCAGCCGGTCAGCCGCAGGGCGGCGCCGACGGCCAGCAGCATCGCGGCCGTCTCGCCCGCGATGATGACCAGCCAGCCGGACAGGATCCGTGAACGCATCTGGCCCGTGGGCGAGTCGGTGACCACGACCGCGACCACGTCGCCGTCCCGGATGACCGGCGACGCGACGACGAGCCGGTGCCGCTGCCACGGCCACACCTGCTCGGGGTCGTCACTGCGCCGACTGAGCAGCGCCTCGTCGAATGCGTTGCGCACCTCGCCCTCTCGGGGGAGGTACCAGTCCGCCGGTGCATGAGCCATGGCGGCGTCATTGGCGTAGAAGACACCGACACGAATGCCGTAGACCTTGTAGTAGCTGTCGAGTTCGCGACTCAGCGTCTCCAGGCGCTCGTCCGGGTCCGTGCGGCGGGATCCACTGGGAGGAGCGGTGACGAACTGGGCGAGGGCCGCGAAGAACGCCGTGTCGTCGATCCGGTCGACGACCACCTTCTGCTGCTGGGCCGCCGCCACGCTGACGGCGAGCGGAATGCCCAGCGCCAGCAGTACGGCCGCCATCAGGACGATGAGCAGCGGCAGGAGACGTGTGTGCACCCTGCCCCGCTACCCGGCCGGGGCGACGAGCCGGTAGCCGACGCCGCGTACGGTCTCGATCAGCGCCGGCATGCGCAGCTTGGCGCGCAGCGAGGCGACGTGCACCTCCAGGGTGCGTCCGGTTCCCTCCCAGCTGGTACGCCACACCTCGCTGATGATCTGTTCCCGGCGGAAGACCACCCCGGGGCGCTGGGCGAGCAGGGCGAGCAGATCGAACTCCTTGCGGGTCAGTTGGACAACCGAACCATCCACGCTGACCTGTCGGGTGGGCAGTTCGATGCGCACAGGGCCCAGGTGCAGGGCGCCCTCGCTGCTGCCCGTGGCCTCTTCGGGGACGCTGCGCCGGCTGACGGCGTGGATCCGGGCGAGCAGCTCCCCCGTGTCGTACGGCTTCACCACGTAGTCGTCGGCGCCCAGGTTGAGGCCGTGGATGCGGGAGCGGACGTCGGAGCGCGCGGTGACCATGATCACCGGGGTGCTGGTGCGTTTGCGGATCTTGCTGCACACCTCGTATCCGTCCTGGTCGGGCAGGCCGAGGTCGAGCAGCACGACACCGAATCCGGGGCCTTCCGGGACGAGCGCCTGGAGGGCCTCCTCCCCACTGCGCGCGTGCGTGACGTCGAAACCGTGCCGCGCCAGGACCGCGGACAGGGCGGCGGCGACATGGTTGTCGTCCTCGACGAGGAGCAGTCTCATCCCGGCCTCCTCCGGTTCATCGGCAGTACGGTCCGTCTGGGTAGAAATCGCGTGCACGCGCGCGTGCACCAAGGCAGTGACGCTGATGGGTAAGGACGGCGTCAAGAGGATTCGGGTTGCGGAGGGCTTCCGTTACCCGGCCGATACGAGCTCCACCCACAAGTGCTACGACATGTGTCCGGCTGCTACCGGATCGTGATACTCAAATTCGCCTCAGATGTAATGACGCAGGTCGCGTAGGGTAGCTACTGTCCTCCGAAACCACGAGGAGGACGGAGCCTGAGAGCGATGACCGAAGTATCGGTGGCCAAGGAAGATGTGGCCGCGACCGGCGAGCTCGTGGTCCTGAAGAATGTCAACAAGCACTTCGGCGCGTTGCACGTACTCCAGGACATCGATCTGACGATCGCCCGCGGCGAGGTCGTCGTGGTCATCGGGCCCTCCGGGTCCGGGAAGTCCACTCTGTGCCGCACCATCAACCGCCTGGAGACGATCGACTCGGGCGCGATCACCATCGACGGCAAGCCGCTGCCCGCGGAGGGCAAGGAGCTGGCCCGGCTGCGTGCCGACGTCGGGATGGTGTTCCAGTCGTTCAACCTCTTCGCGCACAAGACCGTGCTCGAGAACGTGATGCTCGGCCAGATCAAGGTCCGCAGGGCGGACAAGAAGAAGGCCGAGGAGAAGGCGCGCGCCCTGCTCGACCGGGTCGGCGTGGCCTCGCAGGCGGACAAGTACCCCGCCCAGCTCTCCGGAGGCCAGCAGCAGCGTGTCGCGATCGCGCGCGCCCTGGCCATGGACCCGAAGGTCATGCTCTTCGACGAGCCGACCTCGGCCCTCGACCCGGAGATGATCAACGAGGTCCTCGAGGTCATGCAGCAGCTCGCCCGCGACGGCATGACCATGATCGTCGTCACCCACGAGATGGGCTTCGCCCGGTCGGCTGCGAACCGTGTGGTGTTCATGGCAGACGGCCGCATCGTCGAAGAGGCTGTGCCGGATCAGTTCTTCAGCAACCCGCGCAGCGACCGCGCCAAGGACTTCCTGTCGAAGATCCTGCACCACTGACCGCGCTCGTCGCGTCCGCGACCAGCTGCGTCACCCGCACCGGACGGCCCGCGTCCACTTCACCACGCAAAGGATGTTCACCATGAAGCTCCGCAAGGCCACCGCCGCGGCGGCCGCCGCGCTTGTCCTGTCCCTGACCGCGACCGCTTGTGGCGGCGACGACGGGGACGGCGACTCGGGCTCCGGCTCGGGTGGCGGCGACAAGATCAAGATCGGTATCAAGTACGACCAGCCGGGTCTCGGCCTGAAGGAGCCCGACGGTTCGTTCTCCGGCTTCGACGTGGACGTGGCCACCTACGTCGCCAAGGAGCTCGGCTACGAGGCCGACCGGATCGAATGGGTCGAGACCAAGAGCGCCGACCGCGAGAACGCGCTGGCCCGCGGCGACGTGAAGTTCATCGCGGCCACCTACTCGATCACCGACGAGCGCAAGGCCAAGGTCGACTTCGCCGGGCCGTACCTGCTGGCCCACCAGGACCTGCTCGTCAGGGCGGACTCGGACATCGCCGAGGGCACCGACCTCAACGGCAAGAAGCTGTGCTCGGTGACCGGCTCGACTTCGGCGCAGAACGTCAAGGACGAGATTGCCCCCGACGCCCAGCTGAAGCAGAACGGCACGTACTCGGAGTGCATCGCGGGTCTGCAGAGCGGCGCCGTGGACGCGGTGACCACCGACGACTCGATCCTCGCGGGCTTCGCGGCGCAGGAGCAGTACAAGGGCCAGTTCAAGCTTGCGGGCCTGAAGCTCAGCAACGAAAACTACGGCGTCGGCGTCAAGAAGGGCGACACCG
Source organism: Streptomyces sp. F001 (assembly GCF_004187715.1). Lineage (GTDB taxonomy): Bacteria > Actinomycetota > Actinomycetes > Streptomycetales > Streptomycetaceae > Streptomyces > Streptomyces flavusporus. The sequence goes on from NZ_QZWF01000009.1 coordinate 195,677, forward strand.
AGACCGTCAACAAGATCAACGACGCGCTGGAGAAGATGGTCAGCGACGGCTCCTGGGAGACCGCGGTCAAGGAGAACTTCGGCCCGGCCAACTACAAGAACGAGCAGGCCCCGAAGATCGGGCAGATCGTTCAGTAACCCCCTGATGGTCCAGTGAGCGGGCATCCGCGCGTCATGCGGATGCCCGCAGGTAACGCGGAATTTCACCGGCGCACCGCCGCCCTCGCCGTGCTCGCAGCGGCGGTGCGCCGTGTCCGCCACGTACGTCACACACCCGGAAGCGCGGGAGATCGTGTTCGACTTTCTTTCAGACTATGACGACCCGAGCCTGCTGGGCGCCTTCTGGGTGACGGTGCAGCTCACCGTCTTCTCGGCCATCGGCTCCCTGGTCTGGGGCACCCTGCTGGCGGCCATGCGGGTCAGCCCCGTCCCGCTCATGCGCGGGTTCGGCACCGCCTATGTGAACATCGTCCGGAACATCCCCCTGACGGTCATCATCGTCTTCACCTCGCTCGGCCTCGCCGACATCTTCGGGGTGACGATGGGCGCGCCCGACGACTTCGAACTCCAGGGCTTCCGCCTCGCGGTGCTCGGCCTCGTCGCCTACACCGCGGCCTTCGTCTGTGAGGCGCTGCGCTCCGGCATCAACACCGTGCCGGTCGGACAGGCCGAGGCGGCCCGCGCCCTCGGGCTGAGCTTCACCCAGGTTCTCTCGCTCGTCGTGCTGCCGCAGGCGTTCCGCTCGGTCATCGGCCCGCTGGCCAACGTACTGATCGCACTGACCAAGAACACAACCGTGGCGGCCGCGATCGGTGTGGGGGAGGCGGCCCTCCTGATGAAGGAAATGATCGAGAACGAGGCTCAAACGGTCCTCATCGGCGCGATCTTCGCCTTCGGTTTCGTGGTACTGACCCTGCCCACCGGCCTGTTCCTCGGTTGGCTGAGCAAGCGACTGGCGGTGAAGCGGTGACCTCCGTTCTCTACGACGCCCCCGGCCCCCGGGCCAAGCGGCGCAACCTGATTCTCTCGGTGGTCTTCTTCGCCCTGCTCGCCCTGCTGCTGTGGTGGGTCTGGCAGACAATGGACGACAAGGGCCAGCTCAAGTGGGCGCTGTGGAAGCCGTTCACCGAGTCAGAGGCCTGGACGACGTATCTGCTGCCCGGCCTCAGCAACACTCTGAAGGCCGCGGCGCTCGCCATGGTCATCGCCCTCCCGCTGGGCGCGATCTTCGGCATCGCCCGCATGTCCGACCACCGGTGGGTGCGGATCCCGGCCGGTGCGGTGGTCGAGTTCTTCCGGGCGATCCCGGTGCTGCTGCTGATGCTGTTCGCCAACGAGTTCTACGCCCGCTCCACGGACATCAGCACCGAAGACCGTCCGCTGTACGCGGTCGTCACGGGCCTGGTGCTCTACAACGCCTCGGTCCTCGCCGAGATCGTCCGCGCCGGCATCCTTGCCCTGCCCAGTGGCCAGACGGAGGCCGCCAAGGCGATCGGTCTGCGCAAGGGCCAGACGATGACCAGCATCCTGCTGCCGCAGGCCGTCACCGCGATGCTGCCGGCCATCGTCAGCCAGCTGGTCGTCATCGTGAAGGACACCGCGCTCGGCGGCGTGCTGCTCAACTTCACCGAGCTGCTGAACTCGCGCGGCACGCTCGCGGCCAACTACGCCAACGTCATCCCGAGCTTCATCGTGGTGGCGGTCATCTACATCATCCTCAACTTCATCCTGACCAGCTTCGCGAGCTGGCTCGAGGGCAGGCTGCGGCGCAGCAAGCGGAGCACGGGTGCGGTGCTCGGCGCCGAGGACGTGGACGACCTCAACGCCGCCGAGGTCGGCGGTGCGCCCGGGGCCGGTGCGGTCGGCAAGGCTTGATGGTCGGTCAATAACCGTCGGTGACACGAGGGGCAGTGGCATGATCGCCACTGCCCCTCGTCACTTGACGCAAGCACTGGCAATGGGTTGCATACGTTCTGTGATCGTGCACCCTGCTCCAACCTCCTGTTCACACACGTCCGTCCAGGCACCACTGGGAACGGGGAGCGGCGCGCCGTGGACCCGGTGATCATCGTCGGAGCGGGGCCCGTCGGGCTCACGCTCGCCCTGGCGCTCGCGCGTCAGGAAGTGCCGTCCGTCGTCCTGGACGAGGGACCGGGCAAGGACGAACCGCGGCTCGCGCGGACGGTCGTGCTGCGCGAGGACACCGCCGCCCTCATGGAACGGCTGACCGGGGTGCCGCTCGACGAGGTCGGGATGCGCTGGGCCGGATGGCGGTCGATGCGGCGCAAGCAGGTGATGCGCGAGGTCACGTTCGGCGACGCGGGAAAGGAGGGCCCAGACGGTGCGGAGGCCGCAAAGGCCGCGCCTCCCGTCAAGTTCGCCCCCCTCCACATCGCCCAGCACGTCCTGACCAACGCCCTGCGTGCCGCCCTCGCCCGCGAACGGCTCGTCAAGGTCGCCGTGGACAGCCGCCTCGACACCATCGAGCAGGAGCCCTCCGGCGTCAGCGCGCACACCCGAGGTCCCAAGGGCACGTGGTGGCGCGGCAGTTATCTGGTCGGCTGCGACGGTCCCCGCTCGACCGTACGCAAGCTCCAGGACATCCGCTTCCCCGGCCGCACCGCGGTGGAGCGGTACGCCGTCGCCGCGCTGCGGGCGGAACTTCCGTGGCCCGGTCGGGCGTTGCTCCACCGGATGCCGCCGTGGCGGACGTCGGGACCTTCGGGCGGGGAGATCACCGGACGACCGCTGCCCGACGGCGTCTGGCGGCTGGACTGGCTGCTGCCACCCGGCAAGGACCTGGTCACGCCCGAGCTGCTGGTGGCCCGCATCCGGGAGACCCTCGCGGGCTGGACCGACGGCTCCACACCGTCGTACGAACTCCTGGACACCGGAGTCCACACGGTCCACCACCGGCTGGCCCGCCGCTGGCGGGTCGGCCGGGTGTTCATCGCCGGGGACGCCGCCCACCTGCTGGGCGCGCTGGGCACACACGGTCTGGACGAGGGGCTCCGGGACGCCGACAACCTCGCCTGGAAGCTGGCACTGGCCTGGCACCACGGGCCGCACGAGGCGCTGCTGGACAGCTACCAGACCGAGCGCCGCGCGGTGGTCGCCGCCCGGCTGCGCAACGCCGACCAGGTCCTCCCGCTTCTCCGCGGCAGCGGGAGCCTGCGTTCGTACGTCCCCGGCACCGCCCGCGGCCATGACGCGCTGCTCACCGACGGACACCTGGGGCGCGGTCCGCTGGGCGCCCCCGGCACCTACGCCGATTCCCCGCTCATCCCCCGCTACCTCGAGGACCAGGCACCCGTCCACACGGCCCCCGGAGCACCCATCACGGACGTACGGGTCACCGCCGAGGACGGTTCCTTCGTACGGCTGCGCGACCGGCTCGGCCGCGGCGCGCTGCTCGTCGTACTGATCGCCCCCGGCACCGGGGTCTGGGAGCGCAAGCACTGGGTGACCGCGGGGATCATGCCCCGGCTCGCGGCCGCGGTCACCGCGCTGCCGCACCCCGCCGAGCTGCTCGTCGCCGAGAGCTATCCGGGCGCCGCCGCCCACACCGTGCTCCTGGTCCGGCCCGACGGGCACCTCGTCACGGCCCTGAACGGAGTACGCCCGGCCGACCTGTACGCGGCGGCCGAGGCGACGCTCGGCGGGCCGGCGAAGGCGCCGGAAGAGGCCACGGCGGGGTCGCGCTGAGCGCCCCCGGCCTTCCCTGGTCCACATAGTGACGGTGAGTTGACCGGTCCCCACCGGCATGGTGTACTCCGCATCGTGACCGACACCTGTGTGCACCTGTGGCGGAAGGTCCATGTGGACCTCGTCCGCTACGCGGGCTGCATGTGTACCCGGTCCTGCTGAATTCGCATCCCTCTTCACCCGCGCGCCATCGAAGTGCAGCAGCGCGCTCCCCGCGAACGCTCATCAGGACGGTGTACGTGTCTGTCTCTCCCTCTTTCTCCAGTGCCGCCGGTGCTGTTTCTGCCGCCCCCACGCAGGCGGACCTCCTCGACTTCGTACGCCGTACGGCGGCCGACGCCGAGCTGATCGCCTCGCTTCCGCTCGACCCCGAGGGCCGCACCTGGGTGCGCCTGGAGGGGCCCGGCGGCAGCGAGGCCTGGCTGATCGGCTGGCCGCCGGGCACGGGCACCGGCTGGCACGACCACGCCGACTCGGTGGGCGCCTTCCTCACCGCCCGCGGCGAGCTGCGCGAGAACTCGCTCGCCGCCCGGCTGCCCACCGACGGCTGGAAGACCCTCGAACTCACGGACGACGTCGACCGGGAGCGCCTGCTGCCGGCCGGCCGGGGGCGCTCCTTCGGTCGCCACCATGTCCACGAGGTGCTCAACGAGTCCCTCGACCGGCACGCGGTCTCCGTGCACGCCTACTACCCGCCCCTGCCACGCATCCGCCGCTACAGCCGTACGGGGCATGTGCTGCGACTTGAGCAGGTCGAGCGCCCGGAGGACTGGCAGTGAGCGGGGTGGGCGAACGAGGAGGGCTTCGTCATCGACGGGTCGGAGCGCCGGCGATGAGCGGTGAGCGCGAACCGGCGGTCGGCATCGACGGGTTGCTGGAGCGGGTGCGGGAGGGGTACGAGCGGATCGAACCGCAGGACGCCTACGACGCTGCCCGCGCAGGCGAGGCGCTCCTCGTGGACATCCGGTACGCGGCCCTGCGGGAGCGGGACGGGCAGATCCCCGGCGCCCTCGTCGTGGAGCGCAACGAACTGGAGTGGCGACTCGACCCCCATGGCAGCCACCGCCTCCCCGAGGCCACGAGCCACGACCTGCGTGTCGTCGTGATCTGCAACGAGGGCTACGCGTCGAGTCTGGCGGCCGATTCCCTGCACCGGCTGGGGCTGCACCGGGCGACCGACCTGGTGGGTGGGTTCCAGGCGTGGCGGGCGGCGGGGCTTCCGGTGACGCCGTAGACAGGGCGGGGCGTGGGCACCACGGCTCGGCGAGAGTGGGTGAGGCAGGGCCCTTGGACGCGATCGGCGCCCCGCGCGTCTACCGTGCCACAGGGCCCCGCCCCGCCCCCCTTGCACAGCTGCTCCCGCACCGAGGCTGTGGGCTGTGCAACCGTGGTTCGCAGTTCCGGGGATTCTGGATGTCACCGGCGCGCGGCACATGCGTCAGCCCCCCTCCTCACCGAGGAACTCCGTGTCCTCGCCCTCCTCCTCCAGCGCCTGCCGGACCACCCGCAGGGCCATGCCCTCGGGGTAGCCCTTGCGGGCGAGCATGCTCGCAAGGCGGCGGAGCCGTCTGTCGCGGTCGAGGCCGCGGGTGGAGCGCAGCTTGCGGGCAACCAGCTCACGCGCAGTCGACTCTTCCTGCTCGGAGTCGAGTTGGGCGACGGCTTCGTCGATCAGCGTGGGGTCGACCCCCTTGGTCCGCAGCTCCTGGGCGAGCGCCCGGCGGGCCAGCCCCCGGCCGTGATGCCGGGACTCCACCCAGGCGTCCGCGAACGCGCTGTCGTTGATCAGCCCGACCTCTTCGAACCGTGACAGCACCTCCTCGGCAACCTCGTCCGGGATCTCCCGCTTGCGCAGGGCGTCCGCAAGTTGCTTCCGCGTCCGCGGGGTCCCGGTGAGCAGGCGCAGACAGATCGCCCGCGCCCGCTCAGCCGGGTCCCCTGAGGACTCCCCCTTCTCGGCCCTCGACGAGGAGAAGGCGTCCCCGTCCTCGGCGGACGGCTCTCCGAAGCCACGCCGACGGCGTCCACGTCGTGAACTGCCCTCGCCGTGTCCTGTGCGGTCGCCGCGAAGCCGACCGCTGCCGCTCACGCCCTCAGCGGGGTGCGAGCCTCCCTCCGACTCATCGTCACTGTGCCCGGCAAAGCCTCCGTCGCCCGCGCTCGCCGGCTCCGGTCTGTGTGGGGGGCCGGAGTAGGCGTGCTCCGGCCAGTCGGTTCGCCGTGTCACGGGGTCAGCTCTTGGCGGCCGCGGCCTTGGTCTTGGCCGTCTTCGCCGCCGCCGGTGCCGGTGCCGCCTTGGCCGCGTCGTCCGCCGGGGTGGCAACCGCGGCGTCCGCGCCCGGTTCGGCGGCGGGCTCCTCGGGCCGTACGCCGACGCCCAGCTTCTCCTTGATCTTCTTCTCGATCTCGTTGGCCAGGTCGGGGTTGTCCTTGAGGAAGTTGCGGGCGTTCTCCTTGCCCTGGCCGAGCTGGTCGCCCTCGTACGTGTACCAGGCGCCGGCCTTGCGGACGAAGCCGTTCTCCACGCCCATGTCGATCAGGCCGCCCTCGCGGCTGATGCCCTGGCCGTAGAGGATGTCGAACTCGGCCTGCTTGAAGGGCGGTGCGACCTTGTTCTTGACGACCTTGACGCGGGTCCGGTTGCCGACCGCGTCCGTGCCGTCCTTCAGCGTCTCGATACGGCGGATGTCGAGTCGCACCGAGGCGTAGAACTTCAGCGCCCGGCCACCGGTCGTGGTCTCCGGGGAGCCGAACATCACACCGATCTTCTCGCGGAGCTGGTTGATGAAGATCGCGGTGGTCTTGGACTGGTTGAGCGCGCTGGTGATCTTCCGCAGGGCCTGGCTCATCAGACGGGCCTGCAGACCCACGTGGCTGTCGCCCATCTCGCCCTCGATCTCGGCGCGCGGGACGAGCGCGGCGACGGAGTCGATGACGATGAGGTCGAGCGCGCCGGAGCGGACCAGCATGTCCACGATCTCCAGCGCCTGCTCGCCGTTGTCCGGCTGGGACAGGATCAGGTTGTCGATGTCGACGCCGAGCTTCTTCGCGTACTCGGGGTCGAGGGCGTGCTCCGCGTCCACGAAGGCGACCTGGCCGCCGGCCTTCTGGGCGTTCGCCACCGCGTGCAGGGTCAGGGTCGTCTTACCGGAGGACTCCGGTCCGTAGACCTCCACGACACGGCCGCGGGGCAGGCCGCCCACGCCGAGGGCCACGTCGAGAGCGGTCGACCCGGTCGGGATGACCTCGATGGGCTCCTTCGACCGCTCGCCCATGCGCATGACTGCGCCCTTGCCGAATTGTCGTTCAATCTGTGCGAGCGCGGCGTCGAGGGCCTTCTCGCGGTCGGTGCCTGCCATGGGTTCCACCCGGTTTGCTTGAGTCGATCGCTTCACGTCAAAGACGCTAACGCCTGCCACTGACAATGCGCCCCGACGTGGGTCCGGCCTGTGGATAACTCGGGCACTTCCCCCTCAAATCCCTGCGGAAATCCCCGTCCAGAGCCTCGCCGGAGCCTCCATGAGAATGGATGTTCGATTTTTGTGTCAAGCGCACCACGCGGTGCTTACGAGACTACGTCGGCGCACCGACACGGCCCCTGGCTCCGGCGCCGACAGCCCGCTCCCGCCCTGCTGCCCCGGGCGGTCAGCTACTACGTGGCCGCCCTCATCGGGGCCGCGGTGCGGGCCGTCCTCACCTACTGACGCTCCGCCGTCGAGCTCCGCCCCGTCTCCCGCAGCCGCTCCCGCAGGCGTCGCGCGCGCGTGAGCGCCCCGGGCTGCCCCGGCTCCCGTCTGTGGTTCCCGTCCACGCGCGGGTCGTCCGTGACGTCGTACCGCCTCACATACGCCCCGAGGAACGCCTGGAGCGTGGCGACCGCCGGGATGGCGATCAGCGCGCCGACCGCGCCGAGGAGAGCGGTGCCCGCGATGACCGAGCCGAAGGCGACCGCGGGGTGGATGTCGACGGTCTTGGCGGTCAGCTTGGGCTGCAGCATGTAGTTCTCGAACTGCTGGTAGATCAAGACGAAGACCAGCACCCACAGCGCGTACCAGGGGTCGACCGTGAAGGCGATCAGCATGGGCAGGGCACCCGCGAGATACGTGCCGATGGTGGGGATGAACTGCGACACGAGCCCCACCCAGACAGCCAGCACGGGCGCGTAGGGCACGCCCAGGCTCTCCAGCAGGATGTAGTGCGCGATCCCCGAGATGAGTGCCATCAGGCCGCGCGAGTAGATATAGCCACCGGTCTTGTTGACGGCGATCTCCCAGGCCCGCAGGACCTCGGCCTGCCGCGCGGGCGGCAGTACGGAGCAGATCGCACGGCGCAGTCTCGGTCCGTCGGCGGCGAAGTAGAACGCGAACAGGGTGATCGTCAGCAGCTGGAAGAGGCCCCCGAGGACCTGCGTGGACACGTCCAGGACTCCGGTGGCGCTGTTCTGCACGTAGTTGCGCAGCCAGTCGGAGCGGAGCAGGCCCTCCTGGACGTCCACCCGCTTCAGGTCGGTGTTGAAGTGCGCGTTGATCCAGTTGATGACGGAGTCGAGGTAGCCCGGGAATCCCTCGACCATCGTGATGATCTGGCCGGCGAGCATGGAGCCGAGCAGCGTGACGAAGCCCGCGGACACGATGATCACGGCGAGGAAGACGATGCCGGTGGCGGCCCCTCGGCGCATGCCGCGCGAGGCCATCCAGCTCACCGCGGGTTCTATCGCGAGGGCCATGAAGAACGCGATCAGGATGTTGATCAGCAGGCCGGTGAGCTGGTGAAAGGCCCAGCTGCCCAGCTGGAACACGGCGATGAGCGCGAGCGCCAGCACCATGGCACGTGGCAGCCAACGCGGCATGCGTGCGCCCGACGCGCGGCCGCGGGGCCGGGCGGGCGTCGCGGTGCCGGAGGGGGATGCTTGCTGGGCTGCCTGCCCGGTCTCATCTATGGGTGCCACGGTGCAAGTCTCGCCCACACCGGTGACAATCGGGTGCGGTCCTGCGATCTTCGTGACCGGTCAGCGCTTTTCCTGTGGCACGTTCATGACCGAGCAGACCACTCGCCACACGTTCTTGGCCTCCCAGCCGGCGTCGAGCGCCTGGTGCACGGTGCGCCCGCCGAGCTCCGACATCACGTGATCGCGCGCGAAGGTCTCGGCGTAGCCCGTACCGAAGTGCTCCGCCATCCGCTCCCAGAAGACCGTCAACCTCATGACACCAGTATCCCGCCCCTGAGGGTGGGCCCGAGCCGGGACCGCTTGCCGAGAACGCTTTCCGCCCTACGGTCTGACCCATGGCCGAAACCGGAGCTTCCCCACTCCCCCTACGCCCCGGCGCACTCCCCGCTCTTCCGCGCCGAGCACTTCGTCTGGCTCACCGCGCGCGTGCTGGAACAGCGCCTGTTCGCCCACCACTTCCTGCACGGCGGCGCCGACCCGGTGGAGACCGCGCTGGACGCCTACCGCAACCAGGACGGCGGATACGGCCACGCCCTGGAACCTGATCTGCGCGGTCCGGTCAGCCAGCCGCTGCACACCTCCCACGCCTTGCGCGTCCTGGACGCCCTCGGGCGCTGCGGCGGGCAGCGGGTGGAGCGTGTGTGCCGGTACCTGACCTCCGTGTCCACGGCGGACGGCGCGCTGCCGGCGATCCACCCCAGCCAGCGGGGCTATCCGACCGCCCCCTTCGTGCCGGTCGTCGACGACCCTCCGAGCGAACTGCTCGCCACCGGGCCGGTGGTGGGCCTGCTGCACCGTAACGAGGTCTGGCACGCCTGGTTGTTCCGGGCCACGGACTTCTGCTGGCAGACGGTCGAGTCCCTGGAACGGTCCCACCCCTACGAGATCGAGGCCGCCGTGGCCTTCCTGGACTCGGCGCCCGACCGCCCGCGCGCGGAGGCGGCCGCCGACCGCCTGGGCCGCCTGGTGCGCGAGCACCGCCTCGCGGTCCTGGACCCGGAGAAGCCCGACGCCTACCCCGTGGCCCCCGGCTACGCCCCCGGGGAGCACCACTTCCCGCACGACTACGCGAAGACTCCGCAGTCCCTCGCGCGCGCGTGGTTCACCGACGACGAGATGAACCGCTCCCTGGACTTCCTCGCAAGCGAACAGCAGGAGGACGGCGGCTGGCCGATCCGATGGCGTCAGTGGGCACCCACCCCGGCGCTGGAGGCGCGCCCCATGGTGACGATCGAGGCACTGCGCACGCTCAGGGCGTACGGCCGGCCCATTGGCTGACCGCGGATGTCTCGCCCCCCCACCGGCCCGTCTCACCCACCATCGCCCGTACCCCCGCCGTCACCACGACCGCCGCCGCGACGACGAGCAGGAACGGGGCGCGCAGGAACAGCGCCAGCGCCGCCGCGGCAAGCCCCGCCACGCGCGCGTCCAGCATGAGCGCCCGCCCGTCGGCGAAGGTCTGCTGGGCCGTGAGGGCGGCGAGGAGGGCGACGGGGAGGAGTGCTGCGAGCCGTTTGACGAGGGGCCGCTCGAGCACACCGGCCGGGACGAGGAGTCCGGCGAGCTTGACGGCGTAGCAGCCGACGGCGGTGACACCGATAGCGATCCAGGTGTTCAACGCAATCCCTTTCGTGACTCTCGACGTCCTTCCACGAACAGCACGGCCGGCGCCGCGAGGGCGGCCGCCAGCACCGGCACGCCCGCGGGCAGCACCGGCAGCAGCCCCAGCCCCAGGACCACGGCGAGTCCGGCGACGGCTCGCTCGGTCCCGGTCCTCAGCATCGGCGCCAGCAGCGCCAGAAAGACCGCGGGCCCGGCCGCGTCCAGCCCCCAGGTGGCCGTGTCGCCGAGGGCCTCGGCCCCCAGCGCACCCAGCAGCGTGGTCAGGTTCCACAGCACGTACAGGCTGAGCCCGGTCACGACGAACCCGATCCGGATGCTGCGCCGCGTGGGCTGCGCCAGGGCGACCGCCGTCGTCTCGTCGATCACCCACTGAGCGGCGAACGGGCGCACCGCGCGCGGGAGGGCCAGCAACTGCGACAGCCGCAGCCCGTAGAAGGCGTTGCGCACGCCCAGGAAGAAGGCGCCTGCAGCCGCCGTGAGCGGGTTCCCGCCCGCGGCGAGCGCCCCCACCAGCGCGAACTGGGAGGCGCCGGTGAACACCAGCAGGCTGAGCGCACACGTCTGCAACAAGCTGAGCCCGCTGCCTGCCGAGGTCACCCCGAAGGCGAACCCCGACAGTCCTACGGCGACTCCGACGCCGAGGGCGTCCCGTACGACGGCGGCGTCCGGGCTTCCTCCGCGGTCGGCCTGTATGTCTGTGTGCGTGTCTGCGTGAGCTGTTCGTTCTGCCACACGTCGGACGGTAGGTGCAGCCGTCGCGCAGCGTCTTGTACGTTCTTGCGCTCCCGCTGGTACGCCCCCGGAGGCACGCCCACGATCCTGCTGAAGTGCCGGTTCAGGTGCGGCTGGTCGGTGAACCCGACCGCGACGGCGGCTTCGGCGGGCGCTGTTCCCGCGTCCAGCAACCGGCGCGCCCGGCGCACGCGGGCATCGGTCAGCCAGGCGTGCGGTGGCATGCCGTACACCTCCCGGAACGCCCGCAGCAACGCGAACGGGCTGGTGCCGAGGTTCCCGGCGAGCGTCTCCAGGGTCGGCGGCTCGGCCATCCGCTCCTCCAGCACCTCACGCGCGCGTGCCGCGATCCGCGCTCCCGCCGTGCGCACCTGGCGTTGCGGCAGTGCGCCGCCGTTCAACCGCAGCAGCCGCGTCACGGCGACCCGCAGCAGCGTGTCGGCCGCCAGTGCGTTGCCCTCGTCGGCGGCGCGCAGTACCTGATGCACGAGGCCCACGGCGTACGGATCGTCGAGCACGGGCCGGACGAACCCCGGGGTACCGCGTATCGCGGTCGTCTCCGCGGCGATGTCCGCCACCACCTCCGGCGACGGGTACACGGCCCCGTACCGCCATCCCTCGGGTACCCCGGCCCGCCCCGTGTGCGGGGTGTCCGGATTGACCAGGGCCAGTGCCCCGGCACCCGCGTACTGATCGCCCCCGCCGTGGTGGAAGACCTCCACGCCGTCGGCGATGGCGGCGATCACGAAGTTTTCGTGCGTGTGCCGCACGAACGCCTTCCGGATGTACCGGGCCCGCAGCAGATCGACACCGGGCAGTTCCGCGTACTGCCAGTGCCGCGCCCGCTCGCCGGTACCCGCCATGACTCCATTCTCCGGCACCGCCTGGCCCGAAGCAGCAAACGCGCAGGTCAGCCGTATTGTCAGTGGCCGGGTGCAGGATGGACCCATGGCGAGCTCCAGGCACCGAGCCCTCGACGGCTTCTCCCCCGCGACCCGCGGCTGGTTCACGGGGGCCTTTTCCGCGCCCACCGCGGCCCAGGCGGGCGCGTGGCAGGCCATCCGTGAGGGATCGGACGTACTGGTGGTCGCCCCCACGGGTTCCGGCAAGACGCTGGCCGCCTTCCTCGCGGCCCTGGACCAGCTCACCTCGACCCCCCACCCGGCCGACCCCAGGAAGCGCTGCCGCGTCCTCTACGTCTCCCCGCTCAAGGCCCTCGCCGTGGATGTGGAACGCAACCTGCGCAGCCCCCTGACCGGCATCCGCCAGGAGTCCGTACGCCTCAGCCTGCCGGAGCCGGACGTGAAGGTCGGCATCCGCTCCGGCGACACCCCGGCCGCCGAGCGCCGCGCCCTGTCCACCCGCCCACCGGACATCCTGATCACCACCCCCGAGTCCCTGTTCCTGATGCTGACGTCGGCCACGCGCGACGCGCTGTCCGGCGTCGAAACGGTGATCCTCGACGAGGTGCACGCGGTCGCCGGCACCAAGCGCGGCGCGCACCTCGCTCTCTCCCTGGAGCGCCTGGACGAACTCCTGCCGAAGCCGGCCCGCCGTATCGGCCTCTCCGCGACGGTCCGCCCGGTCGACGAGGTCGCCCGCTTCCTCTCCCCCCGCCGCAAGGTGGAGATCGTTCAGCCGGAGTCCGGCAAGGAGTTCGACCTCTCGGTCGTGGTCCCCGTCGAGGACCTGGGCGAACTGGGCGGCTCCCCGGTGGCCGACGGTTCCGAGGGCGCCGAGCGCCCGTCCATCTGGCCGCATGTCGAGGAGCGCATCACCGACCTCGTCCAGGCCCACCGCTCCACCATCGTCTTCGCCAACTCCCGCCGTCTCGCGGAGCGCCTGTGCAACCGGCTCAACGAGATCGCGTACGAGCGGGCCACCGGCGAGCCGCTGGACGAGCACCACGCCCCCGCCGCTCTCATGGGCGGCTCGGGTGCCGCCCAGGGCGCCCCGCCCGTCATCGCCCGCGCACACCACGGCTCGGTGTCGAAGGAGCAGCGGGCCCTTGTCGAGGAGGACCTCAAGGCGGGCCGTCTCCCCGCCGTGGTCGCCACCTCCAGCCTCGAACTCGGCATCGACATGGGCGCGGTGGACCTCGTGGTCCAGGTCGAGTCTCCGCCGTCCGTGGCCTCCGGCCTCCAGCGCGTAGGCCGCGCGGGCCACCAGGTCGGCGCGGTCTCCACCGGCGTGGTCTTCCCCAAGTACCGCGGCGACCTGGTGCAGGCGGCCGTGGTCACCGAGCGGATGCGCACCGGCGCGATCGAGTCCCTGAAGGTCCCGGCCAACCCCCTGGACGTCCTGGCCCAGCAGCTCGTCGCCATGACGGCGATGGACACCTGGCAGGTCGACGACCTGCTCGCCATGGTCCGCCGGGCCGCCCCCTTCGCCTCGCTCCCGGAGTCGGCGTTCACCGGGGTCCTCGACATGCTCGCCGGGCGCTACCCGTCGGACGCGTTCGCGGAACTGCGCCCGCGCGTGGTGTGGGACCGCATCGCCGGCACGATCACCGGCCGCCCCGGAGCGCAGCGCCTCGCCGTCACCTCGGGGGGCACCATTCCGGACCGTGGCCTGTTCGGGGTCTTCCTCGCCGGTGCCGATCCCAAGAAGGGCGGCGGCCGGGTCGGCGAGCTCGACGAGGAGATGGTCTACGAGTCCCGGGTCGGGGACGTCTTCACGCTCGGCACCAGCTCCTGGCGCATCGAGGACATCACCCGCGACCGGGTCCTGGTCTCCCCCGCCCCCGGCGTCCCGGGGCGGCTCCCGTTCTGGAAGGGCGACCAGCTGGGCCGCCCACTGGAACTGGGCCGTGCAGTGGGCGCGTTCCTGCGCGAGGTCGGCTCACTGACCAAGGAGGACGCCCGGCTGCGCCTGCTCGCCGCCGGCCTGGACGCCTGGGCGGCGGACAACGTCCTGTCCTACCTGGACGAACAGCGCGAGGCCTGCGGCCACGTCCCCGATGATCGCACCATCGTCGTCGAACGCTTCCGCGACGAGCTCGGCGACTGGCGGGTCGTCGTGCACTCTCCCTTCGGCGCCCAGGTGCACGCCCCCTGGGCGCTCGCCCTGGGCGCCAAGCTCTCCGAGCGGTACGGCATGGACGCGCAGGTCATGCACGCCGACGACGGCCTCGTGCTGCGCCTGCCGGACGCCGACCTCATGGGCCTGGACCTGCTCGACCGGGAACCGATGAAGGTGGGCACGGAATACGACGCCGAGCAGGCGCCGGTCGGCGCAGCGGACGTGGTCTTCGACAAGGGCGAGGTCGACCAGATCGTCACCGACCAGGTGGGCGGCTCGGCCCTGTTCGCGTCACGTTTCCGCGAGTGCGCCGCCCGCGCGCTGCTGCTGCCGCGCCGCAACCCGGGCAAGCGCACACCCCTGTGGCAGCAGCGCCAGCGCGCCTCCCAACTGCTTCAGGTGGCCGGTGAGTTCGGCTCGTTTCCGATCATCCTGGAGGCCGTGCGCGAATGCCTCCAGGACGTCTTCGACGTCCCCGGGCTCGTCGAGCTGATGGGCGATCTCGAGTCCCGCAAGGTCCGCCTGGTCGAGGTCACCACTCCGGAACCGTCCCCCTTCGCACGCTCCCTCCTCTTCGGGTACGTCGCCCAGTTCCTGTACGAGGGGGACTCGCCGCTCGCCGAGCGCCGGGCCGCCGCCCTGTCGCTCGACTCGCGTCTGCTCGCCGAGCTGCTCGGCCAGGCGGAGCTGCGCGAACTGCTGGACGCGGAGGTGCTGACCGAGCTGGAGCGGGAGCTGCAGTGGCTCACCGAGGACAGGCGCGCCAAGGACGCCGAGGGCGTCGCCGATGTGCTGCGGCTGCTCGGCCCGCTCACGGACGCAGAGCTGGCCGAGCGGGGCGCCGAACCGCAGTGGGCGAAGGAGCTGGCGGGCGCCCGCCGGGCGATCCGGGTCCGTATCGCCGGGGCGGACCACTGGGCTGCGATCGAGGACGCCGGCCGCCTGCGCGACGCACTGGGCACGGCACTGCCGGTCGGAGTCCCGGAAGCCTTCACCGAGCCGGTGAAGGACCCCCTCGGCGACCTCCTCGCGCGCTATGCCCGCACCCACGGCCCGTTCACGTCCACGACGGCCGCGGCCCGCTTCGGCCTGGGCGTGGCCGTCACCGAGGGCGCCCTGCAGCATCTGGCGGCGTCGGGGCGGGTCGTACAGGGAGAGTTCCACCTGGCCGGCATCGGCCAGGAGTGGTGCGACGCAGCCGTACTGCGTCGGCTGCGTCGCCGTTCCCTGGCCGCGCTGCGGCACGAGCTGGAGCCGGTCCCGCCGGCCGCGCTCGCGCAGTTCCTGCCGCAGTGGCAGCACATCGGCAGGGGCCATGCGCTGCGCGGCATCGACGGACTGGTGCGCGCCATCGAGCAGTTGCAGGGCGCATCGGTGCCCGCCTCCGCCCTGGAGAAGCTCGTCCTGCCGTCCCGCGTCGCGAACTACACCCCCGCGATGCTCGACGAACTCACGGCCGCCGGCGAGGTGGTGTGGGCCGGAGCCGGTGCGCTCCCCGGCAAGGACGGCTGGGTGTCCCTGTACCTGGCGGACGCGGCCCCGCTCCTCCTGCCGCCCCCGCACCCACTGGAGCTGACGGCCCTTCACCAGTCCGTTCTGGACGCCCTCTCCGGCGGCTACGGTCTGTTCTTCCGCCAGATCGCCGACCAGGTCCGTGCCACCACCCATCCCGAGGCCACGGACCCCCAACTGGCCGACGTCGTCTGGGACCTGGCCTGGTCCGGCCGGCTGACCAACGACACCCTCGCGCCCCTGCGCTCCCTGCTCGGCTCCGGCCGCACCGCGGGTTCCACGGCACACCGCGCCAAACGCACGGTCCCGCGGGGCCGCTACGGCTCCCTGACCGCTGCCGCCCGCCCCGCCTCCCGCAGCGGCCCGCCGACCGTCGCCGGCCGCTGGTCCCTGCTCCCGGCCCACGAACCCGACCTCACCGTGCGCGCCCACGCCCTGGCCCGCACACTCCTCGACCGGCATGGCGTCGTGACCCGGGGGGCGGTCGCCGCGGAGGGCGTCGAGGGCGGGTTCTCGGCGACGTACCGCATTCTGTCCGTCTTCGAGGAGAGCGGTCAGGCACGGCGCGGCTACGTCGTCGAGGGGCTCGGGGCCGCACAGTTCGCGATGGACGGCGCCGTGGACCGCCTGCGGGCCGTGGCCAATGCCCGCGACCGGGGCGACGGGCTGCCCGACCCGCAGTTCGGGACCGGCGCCCCCGAGGGCGTCACCGACGGCTACTTCACCGCCGCCGACGCCCTCGGCCCGTTCGACGACCATGCCTACCAGGCCGACCCGGCGTACGACCCCTGAACGCCGACTCCCCGCTCCCCATCCCTCACCGGGCGACTACGTCTCACCCCGGACTTGCCCACATCCGGCGCCCCCTCCTGGCAGAACGGCGGCCGCGCAACCCCCGGCTCCCCCGCCCGCGGCAACCGCCCCTCCGCCGCCTCCCGTGCCGTCGTCCTCGCCGCCGCCGACCCGGCGAACGCCTACGGCGCCGCTCTCCCCTGGCCGGAGCCCCCGACGGGCGCCGGGCACAAGCCGGGCCGCAAGGCGGGCTCCCTCGTCGTCCTCGTCGACGGCGAGCCGGCCCTCTACATGGAACGCGGCGGCAAGACCCTGCTGGCCTGGCCCACCGCCCCGGACCTCACACCCACCGACGACCCACGCCTCGGCGCGGCCGCCGAGGCCCTCGCCGCAGCCGCCCGCGCCGGCTCCCTCGGCACGGTCACGGTGGAACGCATCAACGGCACCCCCGCTCTGACGTCCCCGACAGGCACCCTGCTGGAAACAGCAGGCTTCGTCGCAACACCGAGAGGCCTACGCCTACGGGCGTGAACCACGTCCCACAACGCGACCCGGCACACACCCCTCTCCCCGTGCCACCCTGAACCCATGCCCGAAGGAGACACGGTCTGGCAGGCCGCGAGGCGGTTGCACGGCGCCCTCGCGGGCAGGGTGCTGACCCGCTCCGACCTGCGCGTGCCGAAATACGCGACGGCCGACCTCACCGGCCGTACCGTGCTGGACGTCACCCCGCGCGGCAAGCACATCCTGGCCCGTATCGAAGGCGGCCTGACCCTGCACTCGCACCTGCGGATGGACGGCTCCTGGAAGGTGTACGCGAGCGGCCGGCGCTGGACCGGCGGCCCGGCACACCAGATCCGCGCGATCCTGGGCACCGCCGACCACACGGCCGTCGGCTACCGCCTCCCCGTCCTCGAACTCCTCCGTACCGCCGACGAAAACCGCGCCGTCGGCCATCTCGGCCCCGACCTGCTGGGCCCCGACTGGGCCCCGGACCGTGCACTGGCCAACCTCCTCGCGGACCCCGCCCGCCCCCTGGGCGAAGCCCTCCTGGACCAGCGCAACCTCGCCGGCATCGGGAACG
This sequence comes from Streptomyces sp. F001, assembly GCF_004187715.1. Lineage (GTDB taxonomy): Bacteria > Actinomycetota > Actinomycetes > Streptomycetales > Streptomycetaceae > Streptomyces > Streptomyces flavusporus. The sequence goes on from NZ_QZWF01000009.1 coordinate 213,093, forward strand.
TGTACAAGAGCGAGCTCTGCTTCCTGATCGGCGCCACCCCGTGGCTCCCGATCGGCGACCTCCCCGCCGATCGCACGGCCAAGCTCCCGGCCCTCGCCAGGAAACTCCTGGAGGCCAACCGCGACCGCCCGGTCCGCACCACGACGGGCCGCCGCGGCCAGGACCTGTTCGTCTACGGCCGCGCACCCCGCCCCTGCCTGCGCTGCCACACACCCGTCCGCGTCGCCGACCAGGGTGACGGCTCCCGCGAGCGCCCCACCTACTGGTGCCCGACCTGCCAGACGGGCCCGGCCCCGGCGTCCGGCATCCCGCGTACGAGACGGAACCCGGCACCGTACTGATTGACGACCCGTCAGAAATGCTCGTACCGTCCCAGCATGGCCGTGAAGGCGTACGACCTCACCGGACGCACCGCATTCGTCACCGGCGCCGCCGGCGGCATCGGTCGCGCCTCGGCGCTCCTGCTCGCCCGGGCCGGCGCCACCGTGCACTGCGCCGACCGCGACGCGCAGGGCCTGCACGAGACGGCGACCCGGATCAAGGACCACGGCGGCACCGCCCGCACCCACCACCTCGACGTCACCGACCGCACCCAGGTCAGAGAGGCCGTCAAGTCCTGCGAGCGGCTGGACGTGCTGGCCGCGATCGCCGGGATCATGCACAGCAGCCCGGTCCTGGAGACCCGGGACGAGGACCTCGACCGGGTGCTGAACGTCAACTTCAAGGGTGTGCTGTACGCCTGCCAGGAGTCGGCCCGTCTGATGCTCGACCGGAACATCAGGGGCAGCATCATCACGATGGCATCCGGCGCCGTCGACACCGGCGGCCCCGGCCTGCTGTGCTACGGCGCGGCCAAGGCGGCCGTCGTCCAGCTGACGAAGACGCTGGCGACGGAGCTGGGCCGGTCCGGCATCCGTGTGAACGCGATCGCGCCGGGCTGGATCCGCACTCCCATGACCGACCGCCACGACGACGCGGCCCAGGCGCGCACCGAGGCGGTGATGGCGCGGATGTCGCCGCTGGGCCGAGTCGGCGAACCGGAGGACGTCGCCCACGCGGTCCTCCACCTGGCCTCCGACGCATCGGCCTTCACCACGGGCCAGATCCTGCGTCCGAACGGGGGTGTGGCGATGCCCTGGTAGCGCTGGCCCGCAAGGCGTTCCGCCACCGCGCCACCCCGAGCGCCCCGCCGCCCGCGCCCTGGGCGCACAGTGCACCGGCAACAGGCTCACCCCCCACCCCCGGCCGCGACCACTCCCTCCAGCGCCCCCGCATCCGGCGCCACCGCAAGCCGCAGCACGGCCCACCACCACGCCGCCCCGAGCCCCAGAACGGCCCCCCAGCGCACTGTCCGCGCCGCCATGGCCGTCACCTCGCTCGGACTGGACGGGCTGAGCTGCGGGCAGTCGTGCCTCCCCCAGTGCCTCAAGGGCCTGGGGGGACTCCCATGGGCGGCACGGGCGGGCGATGGGGGTGCCCCCGCGCGAGCTCGTTCGAGCGTGGGGGAGGAACCCCGCACCGCCGGGCTCCGACGCCGGGACAGTCGCAACCCCGGTCAACCGTTCTCGGCCTGGAACATCCAGTAGTGCTTCTCGAGATCCGCCGTGATCCCGATGAAGATGTCCTGCGACACCGGGTCCGCCTCCGCGGTCGCGGCCACCCGCTCCCGCATCCGTCCGATCAGCTCCCCGAGGGCCTCGACGAGCACCGCCACGGCGTCCCCGTCCTGGATCCAGCCGCCGTTCACCGCCCCGATGCCGCTGCCGACGGCCACCGTCGAAGCGCGCCCGTCGGGCGAAACGCCCAGGGCAGAGGCGCGTTCGGCAACGGTGTCGGAGTGGGTTCGCGCGGTGTCGACCACTTCGTCGAGCTGAAGGTGCACCGACCGGAAGCGCGGCCCCACGACGTTCCAGTGGATCTGCTTGGCCACCAGGGCGAGGTCCACGAGATCGACGAGTGCGCCCTGCAGCGCCTCGGAGACGGTCATCAGCTGCGCATCGGACAGTGGGCTCTTGACGACGTACATCGCACCTCCGTTGGCTCGCCCGGCATGTCCCTCCACGATGAACGCGGCACCCGGGACCGGCAAACGCACCCGAACGGGAATCAAAGCGAACCCGAGGCAAGACCCCGCACATGCGAAAACCCCGACAGCACTCCCCAGGGGATCTCCCTGGGAAGCCCCGGCCGGGGCATCACACGATTCCTCTGGCGTGAGCGTCAGCCCACGCGTCCAACGCGCGCGTACGTCACGCCGCGACCACGTCGACCGTCTCGGAGGGCGCCTTGATGGTCACCCGTTCCGGCGGCACACCGGTCACCGACACGGAACCCAGCATCGGACGAACCGCCGTGGGCACGGGCTCGCTGGGTGTGGCGGCAGCAGACTGGGCCAGCTCGGCGAGGGCGAGCTCGTCGCTCACTTCCCGCATGAGCTCGGACATCCGTACGTCCAGCGCGTCGCAGATGGCGGAGAGCAGTTCGGAGGAAGCCTCCTTCTGCCCCCGCTCCACCTCGGAGAGATAGCCGAGTGAGACTCGGGCGGACGAGGAGACTTCGCGCAGAGTACGGCCCTGGCGCTGGCGCTGCCGACGCAGCACGTCACCCAGCAGGCGACGGAGCAGAATCATCGGTGGCTCCCTCCTCGGACCGCGTAGCCGCATCCTTCACGCCCCACCGTACCGCCTTGCGCTGCGGCCGTGCGGGGAGCGATGTCGTGTTCACTCAGGGCTGCAAACATCAAAACCCCCCGTTCCGTTCCGTATCCTGTGCCCGCTCATTCCCGGTCTGTTCGCCCGCAAGCTCCCTCAGAAGCAGTGCGAGTACGCTCCGTACACTCTCCATACGAATTTCCGCGCGGTCGCCGTTCAACCTCAAGGGCTCCACTTTTCCGCCGCCGGCGGAACCGGAACCCGGTCCGAAGGGCCCGTCCAGGGCCACGAAAACCGTCCCGACGGGCTGCCCGTCCTGTGATTCCGGACCGGCGACACCGGTGGTCGCGATGCCCCAGTCGGCACCCAGCGCCTTCCGGACGCCGGTCGCCATCTGGAGTGCGACCTGCGGATCCACCGCTCCACGCTGAGCCAGCAGAGTGGCGTCGACGCCCAGCAGCTCGTGCTTGAGCGCAGTCACATACGCCGTCACCGAACCGCGGAACGCCTTGGACGCCCCCGGAACCGCCGTCAGCTCCGCCGACACCAGGCCACCCGTCAGCGACTCGGCGACGGCGACCGTCTCGCCCCTCACCGTGAGTAGTCGCACCACTTCCGCGGCCGGGGAACTCACGTTTCCGTCTCCTCCAACGCAGCCTTGCGCTCGGCCATTCCCTGCCTGCGCAGCACAATGGCCTGTCTCACATAGTCGAGCCCGGTCACCACGGTCAGGACGACCGCCGCAGCCATCACCCAGAACCTCAGGGTGGCCAGCCACCCCGTCAGCGCCAGCACGTACATCCCCACGGCCACGCCCTGCGTGAGCGTCTTCAGCTTGCCGCCGCGGCTGGCCGGGATGACGCCGTACCGAATGACCCAGAAACGCAGCAGTGTGATCCCGAGTTCCCGCCCGAGGATCACGATCGTCACCCACCACGGCAGATCGCCCAGCGCCGACAGACAGATCAGCGCCGCGCCCATGATCGCCTTGTCGGCGATGGGGTCGGCGATCTTCCCGAAGTCGGTGACGAGGTTGTAGGTGCGCGCCAGATGGCCGTCGAACAGGTCGGTGATCATGGCGATGGCGAAGGCCGCCCAGGCGAGCGAACGCCACGCCGGGTCGTAGCCGCCGTCGGCCAGCATCAGCGCGACGAAACCCGGCACCAGGACCAGCCGGAGCATGGTCAGGAGATTGGCGATGTTCCAGACGCTGGCCTGGTCGACGGCCGCGGCGGCGATCTTCCCGCCGCGTGCAGGCTTCCCCCCGTCCTGCGCGCCGGAAGCGCCCGACCCGGTGGAACCCGCGGCCGCTCCCTTCCCCTTCGAGGCCCCGCGCGCGGCGGTCCCTCTCGAGGAGGCCGCGGCACCGTTCGCCTTGGCGGAGCCACCTGCGGCGGACGCTGGTACCCCGGTCATCTGCCCGCCTCCTCACTGCCCGGGAGACCGCCTGCGTGACCGCCGACGAACACGCCCGGCAACGGCTCGGCCACCAGGTCGACACCTTCCGTACCGACCACCTTCGCCTCGACCATACGACCGATGCGCAGGCCCTCGCCGCTCGTCAGCAGCACCTGGCCGTCCGTCTCGGGCGCCTGGTGCGCCGCACGGCCGTATGTGCCGTCCTCGGTGTCCACCGACTCCACGAGCACGCGGACGGTCTGACCGACGCGCTCCTCGGCCCGCTGCGAGACGAGTTCCTCGGCCAGTCGCGAGATGCGGGCGAGGCGCTCGGCGACGACGTCCTGGTCGAGCTTGTTGTCGTACGTGGCCGCCTCCGTGCCCTCCTCGTCGGAGTAGCCGAAGACGCCGATGGCGTCCAGCCGCGCGCCGTTCAGGAACCGCTCCAGCTCGGCCAGGTCGGCCTCGGACTCGCCGGGGAAGCCCACGATGAAGTTGGAGCGCACGCCGGCCTCGGGCGCCTTGCTGCGGATCGTGTCGAGCAGCTCGAGGAACCGGTCGGTGTCACCGAAGCGGCGCATCGCGCGCAGCACGTCGGGCGCGGAGTGCTGGAAGGACAGGTCGAAGTACGGCGCGACCTTCGGCGTCGAGGTCAGGACGTCGATCAGCCCGGGGCGCATCTCGGCCGGCTGGAGATAGCTCACGCGCACCCGCTCGATGCCGTCGACTTCAGCCAGCTCCGGCAGCAGCGACTCCAGCAGGCGGATGTCGCCCAGGTCCTTGCCGTACGAGGTGTTGTTCTCGGAGACCAGCATGATCTCCTTGACGCCCTGCTCGGCCAGCCACCGCGTCTCGTTCAGCACGTCGCTCGGGCGGCGCGAGATGAAGGAGCCGCGGAAGGACGGGATGGCACAGAAGGAACAGCGCCGGTCGCAGCCCGAGGCCAGCTTCACGGAGGCGACAGGAGCGCCGTCCAGCCGGCGCCGCAGTGGCGCGCGCGGCCCGGAGGCCGGCGCGACACCCTCGGGAAGGTCCGCCGGAGCGTGCCCCGGCAGCGCTACGGATGCCGCCGACTCCTGCCGCTCCGCCGGGCTGATCGGCAGCAGCTTGCGCCGGTCACGCGGGGTGTGCGCGGCGTGGATGCCACCGTTCAGGATCGTCTGCAGCCGGTCGGAGATATCCGCGTAGTCGTCGAAGCCCAGCACGCCGTCGGCCTCGGGGAGCGCCTCGGCGAGCTCCTTGCCGTACCGCTCGGCCATGCAGCCCACCGCCACGACGGCCTGGGTTCTTCCGTGCCCCTTGAGATCGTTGGCCTCCAGCAGGGCGTCGACGGAGTCCTTCTTGGCGGCGTCGACGAAGCCGCAGGTGTTGACGACGGCGACGTCGGCGTCCCCGGCTTCCTCGACGAGCTCCCAGCCGTCCGCCTCCAAGCGGCCTGCGAGCTCCTCCGAGTCCACCTCGTTACGGGCGCAGCCAAGGGTGACGAGTGCGACGGTACGGCGTTCAGGCATGGGCTCAAGACTACTTCGTCCCGCTGACACCCCATGTCGACCACCCCACGACGACGGGGTTGGCCGATCATGGCCAACCCCGTAGCGACGACACGCCTCTCAGCCGCCTATCCGACCTGCGGGTCGCCCTTCGTGTAGGTGAGCCGCTCCACGGAGCCCGGCTGGAAGTCGCTCTCGATCTTCTTGCCGTTCACATAGAGCTGGATCGCGCCGGCGTCGCCGAGCACGAGGTTGATCTTGGAGCTGTCCTGGAAGGTCTTGGACTCGCCCTGCTTGAGGAGTCCGTCGAAGAGCAGCCGGCCGTTGTGGTCCTTGGCGGAGATCCAGCTGCGGCCGTCGACGGCGCTCACCTGGACGGTGACCTTGTCCTGGGGCGCGGCCGCGATGGCGCTCTCCGTCGGGTCGGGCTTCGGTTCGGCCGGCTTGCTGTTGCCGCCCGAGGGCGAGGCCGTCTTGGTCGACGAGGGCTTGGAACCCTCGGCGACCGGCGTCTCGGAGCCGGTACCAGTGTCGCCGCCCTTGACCACGGTGAACCCGACGAAGCCGATCACGACCACGATCGCGGCGACCATGGCCGCGGTCCAGTTGGGCCCCCGCCGCTCCGGACGGATGCGCTCGGCCTCGAAGAGGGGTGCCGCCGGTGTCGGCGCCGGCCGCCCGCCGCGCTGGGCGTCGTACTGGGCGAGGAGTGGGGCCGGGTCCAGGTGGACGAACCTGGCCAGGGTCCTGATGTGCCCGCGGGCGTAGACGTCGCCGCCGCAGGGCGCGAAGTCGTCCGACTCGATGGCGTGCACGATGGCGATGCGGACTCGGGTGGCGGTACTGACGTCGTCGACGGTCAGCCCGGCGGCCATGCGCGCCTGCTGCAGGGCGCGGCCGATGGAGGGGCGGGCTTCCTCGGATACGTCTTCGAACGGACGCTCGTCTTCAGGGGAGTTGCCGATGGACACGGGGGCGCCTTTCGAGCGTGTAGCCACCTGTGCTGGAGGTTCAGTCTAGGGGGGGTACGAAAGGGTGGGGCAACCGGGCGACGGGACTTTGTACGCCATCCGAATGGCCGGACATCCTGAATGGCGGGTCGAGTGTTGACTGATGGTGGGGCAGGTGCTTTGCGGTTCCCTCAACTTGACGTGCGCCGGAGGGAAACGGTTGCTCAATGATCGCTTACGGGTGAGTCACGATCGAACAACACACCGCACGACGGCCGTAGGACACCCGTCTCCCTACGCTTCAGACTCCCCACGGATCAACGCGAGCACGCCATCCAGGTCATCGGGTTTCACAAGAACATCACGTGCCTTGGAGCCCTCGCTCGGCCCGACGATGTTCCGCGACTCCATGAGGTCCATCAGCCGCCCGGCTTTGGCGAAGCCCACACGCAGCTTGCGCTGGAGCATGGAAGTCGAGCCGAACTGCGTGGAGACCACCAGCTCGGCCGCCTGGCACAGCAGGTCCAGGTCGTCGCCGATGTCCTCGTCGATCTCCTTCTTCTGCTTGCTGCCGACGGTGACGTCGTCCCGGAAGACCGGCGTCATCTGGTCCTTGCAGTGCTGGACGACGGCCGCGACCTCCTCCTCGGTCACGAACGCGCCCTGCATACGCACCGGCTTGTTCGCGCCCATCGGCAGGAACAGTCCGTCGCCCTTGCCGATCAGCTTCTCGGCGCCCGGCTGGTCGAGGATGACCCGCGAGTCCGCCAGTGAGGAGGTGGCGAACGCCAGCCGCGACGGCACGTTCGCCTTGATCAGACCGGTGACCACATCCACCGACGGCCGCTGCGTGGCGAGCACCAGGTGGATGCCGGCCGCGCGCGCGAGCTGCGTGATGCGCACGATGGCGTCCTCCACGTCGCGCGGCGCCACCATCATCAGGTCGGCGAGCTCGTCGACGATCACCAGGAGGTACGGGTACGGCTGGAGTTCCCGCTCACTGCCCTCCGGCGCCGCCACCTTGCCGTTCCGTACGGCCTCGTTGAAGTCGTCGATGTGCCGGTAGCCGTACGCCGCCAGGTCGTCGTACCGCAGGTCCATTTCCCGTACGACCCACTGGAGCGCCTCGGCGGCCCGCTTCGGGTTGGTGATGATCGGCGTGATCAGGTGCGGGATGCCCTCGTACGCGGTGAGCTCGACGCGCTTGGGATCGACGAGGACCATGCGGACGTCCTCGGGGGTCGCGCGGACCATGACTGACGTAATCAGGCAGTTAATGCACGAGGATTTACCGGAACCGGTGGCTCCGGCGACGAGGACGTGCGGCATCTTCGCAAGATTGGCCATCACGTAGCCGCCCTCGACGTCCTTGCCCAGCGCCACCAGCATCGGATGGTCGTCCTCGGCGGCCGCCGCCAGCCGCAGCACGTCGCCGAGGTTGACCATCTCGCGGTCGGTGTTCGGGATCTCGATGCCGACCGCGGACTTGCCGGGGATCGGGCTGATGATCCGCACGTCGGGGCTGGCGACGGCGTACGCGATGTTCTTGGTGAGCGCGGTGATCCGCTCGACCTTCACGGCGGGACCGAGTTCGACCTCGTACCGCGTGACCGTCGGCCCGCGCGTGAAGCCGGTGACGGCGGCGTCGACCTTGAACTCGGTGAAGACGTTGGTGAGCGAGGCCACCACGGCGTCGTTGGCGGCGCTGCGCGCCTTTCCGGGGCCCCCGCGCGTGAGGAGGTCGAGGGACGGCAGGGAGTACGTGATGTCGCCGGACAGCTGAAGCTGCTCGGCGCGCGGCGGAAGGTCGCGGGTCTCGTGGGGCGGCGCCTTGGTGAGGTCGGGGACCTCGCCCTTCAGCTTCTCCTGCTGGGGGCGCGCGGCCGGGACCGGCGTCGGAGTCGGTGTGGTCTCCGCGCGGTCGCCGACGCTCACACCCTGGGTGAGGTCGGCGACGACCGGCGAGGGCGGCATGCCGTGCAGCACGGCACCGTCGAGCGCGGCAGCGGCGGCCGCAGCGACGTCCACAGCGTCCATCTGCCGGCCCGTCTCGGGCTGCGGCACGGCGGAGCGCCTCGGACGGCCGCGACGCCGGGAGAGCGCCTCCTGCTCGGCGCCGTCGGGGTCGTACGACTGCAGGGCCGGCCCGCGCCTGCGGGGGCGGGCCGGCAGCGCCTCGCGCCACTGGTCGTCGTACCGCTCGTCGTCGTCGGTGAACTCCTCGTCCGCCGGGTCGCGGACGAGGCCGAGCTTCGTGCCGAGCAGCCGCAGCCGCTGCGGGATGGCGTTGACCGGGGTGGCCGTGACGACCAGCAGACCGAAGACCGTCAGGAGCACGAGCAGCGGTACCGCGAGCATCTCGCTCATGGTGTACGTCAGCGGAGTCGCCGCGCCCCAGCCGATGAGGCCGCCGGCATCCCGTATGGCCTGCATGCCGTCGCTGCGGGCGGGCGAGCCGCAGGCGATGTGGACCTGGCCGAGCACGCCGATGACGAGCGCGGACAGGCCGATGACGATGCGGCCGTTGGCCTCGGGCTGCTCGGGGTGCCGGATGAAGCGCACCGCAATGACCGCGAGGAGGACCGGCACGAGCAGGTCCAGCCGGCCGAAGGCGCCGGTGACGAGTATCTCGACGAGGTCGCCGACCGGGCCACGCAGGTTGGACCAGGTGCCCGCGGCGACGATCAGCGCCAGGCCGAGAAGCAGCAGGGCGATGCCGTCCTTGCGGTGGGCCGGGTCGAGGTTCTTGGCACCCTGTCCGATGCCGCGGAAGACCGCGCCGACGGCATGCGCGACGCCGAGCCAGATCGCGCGGACGAGCCGGTAGACGCCTCCGGTCGGACTGGGTGCCGGCTTGGGGGCGGGCTTCTTCGCCGCAGCCTTCTTTGCGGGGGCCTTCTTCGCAGCGGCCTTCTTCGCCGGAGCCTTCGCGGAACCGGCAGCCTTCTTCGCGGGCTGCTTCTTGGCTGCGGAGGGACGTGAGGCCATAGGTGTGAGATTACCGGTGGAGACGACAGCGGACACGCGTGCCCACTGCTTCACCCGTTCGTGTCGCCCTTGCAGAGGCGTGAAACTGACGCGAGTTCACGTAGGAGTGACGCACTGATGAACGCCGCGCCGTCGGCCGCGGCGCGGGCACCAGGCAACTGGCCCCGCGCAGACGTCAGTTCTGCGACGGCACCGACGCCGCGCCGCCCGCGCCCGGCTCCAGCGCGTCCAACGCCCGCCGCAATCCCGTGAGCTTGCGCTCCAGATGGGCCGCCGTCGCCACTGCCGCCGCGTCCGCCGAATCGTCGTCGAGTTGCTTGGACAGCGCCTCGGCCTGCTCCTCCACGGCTGCGAGCCGCGCCGACAGCTCCGCGAGCAGACCGGCCGGCTCCTTGCCGCCGCCGACCGCGCTCTTGCCGCCGCCCTCCAACTGGAGCCGCAGCAGCGCCGCCTGCTCCCTCAGTTGGCAGTTCTTCATGTACAGCTCGACGAACACCGAGACCTTCGCCCGCAGCACCCACGGGTCGAAGGGCTTGGAGATGTAGTCGACCGCGCCCGCCGCGTAGCCACGGAACGTGTGGTGCGGACCGTGGTTGATCGCGGTGAGGAAGATGATCGGGATGTCCCGCGTCCGCTCGCGCCGCTTGATGTGGGCGGCGGTTTCGAAACCGTCCATTCCCGGCATCTGGACGTCCAGCAGAATGACCGCGAAGTCGTCCGTGAGCAGTGCTTTGAGCGCTTCCTCCCCGGACGATGCCCGCACCAGCGTCTGATCGAGCGCAGAGAGGATCGCCTCCAGCGCCAGCAGATTCTCCGGCCGGTCATCGACCAGGAGGATCTTGGCCTTCTGCACCATGGCCCGCCCTCCTCGCCCCGGCAGTGCACCGGGCGCCGCCCCGTGGGACGACTCCGTTACGCCGCCCATCCTCGTGCCGGTCATCGTAGCCTTACCCCGCCTGTCGCCACACCCTGTCACCGCGATGTCACTGTGCACGTAGCAGAAACGCAGGGGGAGACCAGAAGGTTCCCCGAATCCCGTACTTGTACACGACTACCAACACCCTGAGTCAGCAACTCGAGGTGAACATCCACCGTTCATTCCCCCTGCATCCACTGCTCCATCACCGCGAGCAGGTGATCGGGATCGACCGGCTTCGTGACGTAGTCGGAGGCGCCCGACTCGATCGCCTTCTCCCGGTCGCCCTTCATCGCCTTGGCCGTCAGCGCGATGATCGGCAGCCCTGCGAACTGCGGCATCCGACGGATCGCTGTGGTCGTCGCATACCCGTCCATCTCCGGCATCATGATGTCCATCAGGACAACCGTTACGTCGTCGTGCTGCTCCAGGACCTCGATGCCCTCGCGGCCGTTCTCGGCGTACAGCACCGACAGCCCGTGCTGCTCCAGGACGCTGGTGAGGGCGAAGACGTTACGGATGTCGTCGTCGACGATCAGTACCTTCTCGCCGCCGAACCGGATCCCGCCGCGCGCCTGCGCGTCCGCGTCCTCCGCGCCGGCCGGCCACTGCGCCTGCGGCAGGGCCCGCTGTTCGGCGATCGGCGTGGTCCTGCGGCGCCGCCGGAACAGGGCGGCCGCACCGTTCTGCGTCTCCCGGTACGACTTCACCTCGGCCGGCGTCTCCACGACCGCCTCGGACAACTCCGGCCAGCCCTCGCCGAGCTCGCCGGCCCCCGCGGGGAGCGCGGGCTGCTGGTAGCCGTGCGGCGGCAGCTCGCTCGGGTGCAGGGGCAGATACAGCGTGAACGTCGAACCGCGGCCCGGCTCGCTCTGCGCGTGGATCTCACCGCCGAGCAGCTGAGCGATCTCCCGCGAGATCGACAGCCCGAGCCCGGTACCGCCGTACTTGCGGCTGGTCGTGCCGTCCGCCTGCTTGAACGCCTCGAAGATCACCCGCATCTTGCTCGCCGCGATACCGATGCCGGTGTCGGTCACCGAGAACGCGATCAGCTCCGCGTCCGGATCGGTCAGTGAACCGGCCTCCAGCAGCTGCTCCCGGATCTTCTGCGGCACGTCGTCGCGCGCGGGACGGATCACGAGCTCGACCGAGCCGGAGTCGGTGAACTTCACCGCGTTGGACAGCAGGTTGCGCAGCACCTGCAGCAGCCGCTGCTCGTCGGTGTGCAGCGTGGCGGGCAGCTCGGGCGACACCCGTACGGACAGGTCCAGGCCCTTCTCCGCGGTCAGCGGCCGGAACGTGGCCTCCACGTAGTCGACGAGCTGGACGAGCGCGATCCGTGTCGGGGAGACGTCCATCTTGCCCGCCTCGACCTTCGACAGGTCGAGGATGTCGTTGATCAGCTGGAGCAGGTCGGAGCCCGCCCCGTGGATCGTCTCGGCGAACTCGACCTGCTTCGGGGTGAGGTTGCCGTCCGCGTTGTCGGCGAGCAGCTTGGCCAGGATCAGCAGCGAGTTCAGGGGCGTACGCAGCTCGTGCGACATGTTGGCGAGGAACTCGCTCTTGTAGCGCATGGAGACCGCGAGTTGCTCGGCGCGCTCCTCCAGGACCTGCCGCGCCTCCTCGATCTCGGTGTTCTTCACCTCGATGTCGCGGTTCTGCCGGGCGAGCAGCTCGGCCTTCTCCTCCAGCTCGGCGTTGGACGCCTGGAGGGCCTTCTGCCGGTTCTCCAACTCGGCGGACCGCTCACGCAGTTGCTCGGTCAGTTCCTGCGACTGCTTCAGCAGCACCTCCGTCTTGGTGTTGACGGAGATCGTGTTGACGCTGGTCGCGATCATCTCGGCGATCTGGTTGAGGAAGTCCTTCTGGATCTGCGTGAACGGTGTGAACGACGCCAGTTCGATGACGCCGAGCACCTTGCCCTCGAACAGCACCGGCAGCACGATCACCTGCGCGGGCGGCGCCTCGCCGAGCCCGGAGGAGATCTTCAGATAGCCACTGGGGGCGTTCTCGACAAGGATCGTGCGCTTCTCCTCCGCGGCCGTGCCGACCAGCGCCTCCCCCGGCCGGAACGACGTCGGCATGGATCCCATCGAGTAGCCGTACGAGCCCAGCATGCGCAGTTCGAACTGGTCGTCCTTGCCGGCACCGTCGCCGAGCGGCATCGCGACGAAGAACGCGCCGTGCTGCGCGGAGACCACCGGCGTCAGCTCGCTCATGATCAGTGAGGCCACATCCTCCAGATCACGGCGGCCCTGCATCAGCGCGGAGATACGGGCGAGGTTGCCCTTGAGCCAGTCCTGCTCCTTGTTGGCGATCGTGGTGTCGCGCAGGTTGGCGATCATCTTGTTGATGTAGTCCTGAAGTTCCTGGATCTCGCCGGAGGCGTCCACGTCGATCTTCAGGTTCAGGTCGCCACGGGTCACCGCGGTCGCCACGCGCGCGATGGCACGCACCTGCCGGGTCAGGTTCCCGGCCATCTCGTTCACGGACTCGGTGAGGTCACGCCAGGTGCCGTCGACATCACGCACGCGTGCCTGGCCGCCCAGCTGGCCCTCCGTACCCACCTCACGGGCGACGCGGGTGACCTCCTCGGCGAACGAGGACAGCTGGTCGACCATCGTGTTGATGGTCGTCTTCAGCTCGAGGATCTCACCGCGCGCGTCGATGTCGATCTTCTTCGTGAGGTCACCCTTGGCGATGGCCGTGGTGACCATGGCGATGTTGCGCACCTGCCCGGTCAGGTTGGACGCCATCTGGTTCACAGACTCGGTGAGGTCCTTCCAGGTGCCCGCCACGCCCGGCACGTGCGCCTGCCCGCCCAGGATGCCGTCCGTACCCACCTCGCGGGCCACCTTGGTGACCTGGTCGGCGAACGAGCTCAGGGTCTTCACCATGGTGTTGAAGGTGTCGGCGAGCTGAGCGACCTCACCGCGCGCCTCGATCGTCACCGTCCGCGTCAGGTCACCGTTGGCGACGGCCGCCGCGACCTGGGAGATGTTCCTCACCTGAACGGTGAGGTTCTTGGCCATCAGGTTGACGTTGTCGCTGAGGTCCTTCCAGATGCCCGTGACACCCGGCACATGAGCCTGGCCGCCCAGGATGCCCTCGGTGCCCACCTCGCGGGCCACCCGGGTCACCTGGTCGGCGAAGGACGACAGCTGGTCGACCATTGTGTTGACGGTGGTGACGAGCTCGAGGATCTCGCCCTTGGCGTCGACGGTGATCTTCTTCGACAGGTCACCCTTGGCGACCGCGGTCGTGACGTCGGCGATGCTGCGCACCTGCACGGTGAGGTTGTTCGCCATGAAGTTCACGGACTGGGTGAGGTCCTTCCAGGTGCCGGACACGCCCTGCACCTCGGCCTGACCGCCCAGCTTCCCCTCGGTGCCCACCTCGCGGGCGACGCGGGTGACCTCCTCGGCGAAGGACGACAGCTGGTCCACCATCGTGTTGAGGGTGTTCTTCAGCTCCAGAATCTCGCCACGCGCGTCCACGGTGATCTTCTGCGACAGATCACCCCGCGCCACCGCCGTCGCGACCTGCGCGATCTGCCGCATCTGGGCGGTCAGGTTGCCGGCCATGCCGTTCACGGAGTCCGTCAGGTCCCGCCACACACCGGCCACGCCGGGCACCTGCGCCTGACCGCCGAGCCGGCCCTCCGTACCCACCTCGCGGGCCACCCGGGTCACCTGGTCGGCGAAGGACGACAGCTGGTCCACCATCGTGTTGACGGTGTTCTTCAGCTCCAGGATCTCCCCGCGCACATCCATGGTGATCTTCTGCGACAGGTCGCCACGCGCCACAGCAGTCGTCACCTGGGCGATCTGTCGCACCTGGGCGGTCAGGTTGCCGGTGATGGAGTTGACGGCGTCGGTGAGCTCCTTCCACGTACCGGAGACGCCCTCCACGCGCGCCTGCCCGCCGAGCCGCCCCTCGGTGCCCACCTCCCGGGCCATGGTCGTGACCTGGTCGGCGAACGACGACAGCTGGTCCACCATCGTGTTCACGGTGTTCTTCAGCTGCAGCATCTCGCCGGAGACGTCCACGGTGACCTTCTGCGACAGATCACCGTTGGCCACCGCCGTCGTCACCTGGGCGATGTTCCTCACCTGTCCGGTGAGATTCCGGAACGCCGTGTTGACGGAGTCCGTCAGGTCCTTCCACGTCCCCGCCGCACCCGGCACCTGCGCCTGCCCGCCCAGCTCACCCTCGTCACCGATCTCCCGCGCCACCCGCGTGACCTCGGAACCGAAGGCCGACAGCTGGTCCACCATCCCGTTGACGGTGTTCTTCAGCTCCAGCATCTCGCCGGCCACGTCCACGGTGACCTTCTGCGACAGATCACCGTTGGCCACCGCCGTCGTCACCGCGGCGATGTCCCGTACCTGGGTCGTCAGGTTCCGGAACACCGTGTTGACGGAGTCCGTCAGGTCCTTCCACGTCCCCGCCGCACCCGGCACGTTCGCCTGCCCGCCGAGCCGTCCCTCTGCACCGACCTCGTTGGCCACGCGCGTGACCTCGTCGGCGAAGATCCGTAGCGTCTCGGTCATCTGGTTGATCGTCTCGGCGAGCTGCGCGACCTCACCCCGCGCCTGCACCGTCACCTTGCGCGACAGATCACCGCTGGCGACCGCGGTCGTCACCTCCGCGATACCGCGCACCTGGGCGGTGAGGTTCCCGGCCATCGTGTTGACGGAGTCGGTGAGCTCCTTCCACACACCGGCCACGCCGGGAACCTGCGCCTGACCGCCCAGCTCGCCCTCGGTCCCCACCTCTCGGGCGACCCGGGTCACCTCGGAGGAGAACGCGGAGAGCTGGTCCACCATCGTGTTGACGGTTTCCTTCAGCTCCAGCATCTCGCCGGCCACGTGAACCGTGACCTTCCGGGACAGATCACCCTTGGCGACCGCCGTCGTCACCAGCGCGATGTCCCGCACCTGAGCGGTCAGCCGGTACGCCATCGTGTTGACGGACTCCGTCAGGTCCTTCCACGAACCCGACATCCCCCGCACCTGGGCCTGCCCGCCCAGCTTTCCCTCGGTGCCCACCTCGCTGGCCACCCGTGTGACCTCGTCGGTGAACGTCGACAGCTGGTCGACCAGGTTGTTGACCGTCCGCCCGACCTTGAGGAACTCCCCGCGCAGCGGGTGCCCGCTCCCGTCGGGCGCCTGCGTCCGCAACTCCATCCGGGGCAGCAGATCACCGTCCGCCACCGCGGACAGCACCCGGCTGACCTCGGACACCGGCCATACGAGATCGTCGACCAGGGCGTTCGAGGCGTCGATGGCGGCCGCCCAGGACCCCTCACAGGCGCCCGTCTCCAGCCGCTCCGTGAGCTTGCCCTCACGTCCCACCACGCGGCGTACGCGCGACAGCTCACCCGTCAGGTGCAGATTGCGGTCGGCCACTTCGTTGAACACGGCCGCGATCTCCGCCATCACGCCGTCCCCGGACACCGTGAGCCGCTTGCGGAAGTTTCCGTCCCGCATCGACACAAGAGCCGCGAGCAGCCGGTTCAGGGCAGCCGTGTCCACCTCAGTGGTCCCGTTCCGGTTGCTCGGGGACTGTCCGCCCTTTGCACGCGGCTTAGTGCCCCGCGTCGCTGCGCCAGACTCCACTGTGTCCCTCCCGCAGGGATCGACCGTTACTGCTGCTCGGCGTACCAGTTACTACTGCGTATCCCGGCCCGGCGGTACCGGGCCGCCGTCACCACCAGGGGTACCGGCCGCACCCAGGGCTGCTGCCCGCCATACGCGGAACACACTCTCGGCCTGCCAGGACCTCCACCAGAAGCCTGCCCAGTGTTTCACCCCTGCCGAACCAGGCCATAACAGTTCGGCAGCTTCGCACATCGTCCGCACACCCTCCGGACGGAAACACTGCAGACCGGCACACGCATGGATGGCGAAGGTAAGTAACCTTGCATGCGGCTGTCCAGCCGCGCCGGTCCGTCCGGCCTGGGCGGTGGCACGAGAACGAGCGGGCATCGGAGGGGCGGCCGCACACATGACCACCGGACTGATTCCCGGGGGACAGCCCCCGGACCCCCGGCCGACGAGCGGCCTGCCGTCGCAAACGCGACGGGAGCCGGTCGACCACGGGGCCCAGCACGTAGAAAGCAGGTCGAGGAGTTCTGTGATCACCGCGCGCGCGGCCGCCAGCTTCGAGCCCGTCGGGCGCTCGGTCGCCTCCGCCCGCTCCTTCGTCCGCGACACACTCCAGGGCTGGGGCTACGCCGACATCGTGGACGACGCGGTGGTCCTCACCAGCGAGCTGGTCACCAACGCCGTCGTGCACGCCGGTACGACCGCGGACGTCCTGTGTCTGCGCACCGACGGCGGCGTACGCATCGAGGTCGCCGACCACTACCCCGAACGCGAAGTCCCACTCCAGGGCTCGGCCGTCAACATGGGCAGCCCCGACCGCGAGGGCGGCCGCGGCCTCCAGCTGTGCGCGGCCCTGGCCAGCCGCTGGGGCGTCGAGTACACCCCGACGTACAAACAGGTCTGGTTCCAACTCGACCTCCCCGAGCGCGCGGTGGGCACCCGCACCGCCGGCCCGTCCCTCCCGGCCGACCTGCTCCCGCTGGCCGACGGCCGCGTCCGTGTGGCGGTCATCCAGATCGACCGGAACGGCTCCATCTCGGCCTGGAACGACGACGCCGAGGAGCTGTTCGGCTACCAGGCGGAACAGGTCACCGGAAAACCCCTCACCGACCTCGCGGCCTGGCCGCACACGCCTGGCACCAGCACGGGCATCGTGGAGGCCCTCCAACTCTCCCGTTGGGAAGGCAGTTACGGCATCCGCAACGCGAACGGGCGAGTGATTCCCGTCTACGCCTCCCACCTCCGCGTCCGCGACACGGCCGGCGAGCCCTCCACGGTCTGCCTCCTCGTACGGGACCACGAACGCGCCGTCCTGCAGACGCCGATGCGCCTGCCGGCATCCGACACGAGCACCTCCTCGGAGGGCCAGAACACCGACCCCTTCGAGGTGTTCATCGGCTCCCCCGCCCCGGACGACCTCGACGGCCTCCTCCAGCGCACGGTGGAACGCGCCCGCGACATGCTCGACGGCGACTCCGCGTTCCTGCTCCTCGCCACCGACGACGAAACGGAGTTGGAGGTCCGCGCCTCCACGGGCCTGCCCTCCGCCCGCCAGCGCTTCGCCCGCGTCCCCGTCGAGGCGGGCCCCGGCCGCTACGGCTCCGCCCGCATGCCGGCCGTCCATGACGACCTCACGGCGGTCTCCGGTGCGGTACCTCTACTGAACGGCACCGGCATGCGCTCGGTGGTCACGGTCCCGCTGAAGGTCGAAGGCCGCCTCACCGGCTCCCTCGGCGTCGCCGCGGAGGCGCCCGGCAGATACTCCAACGAGGAGGCCCTGCGCCTCCAGTTCGCCGCCGACCGTATCGCCCTGGCCGTCGAATCCGCCCGCCTGGGTGAACTCGAACGCCTGCGCCGCGGCTCCCTCAGCTTCCTCGTCGAGGCCTCCGACCTCCTGGCCGGCACCCTGGACCGCGACCAGACACTGGCCCTCATGGCCCAGATGACGGTCCCGACACTGGCCACCTGGTGCGCCGTCTACACGATCGCCGACCAGGCATCGGAGCCGTATCTGTCGTACGTCCTGCATGAGGACGAGGAACTCATCGACGGCATCAAGTCCCTCCTGTCGAAGATCGCCCCGCCCGACCCGGTCCCCACCCCGGGCGCCCGCGTCTGGTCGGCCCCGGCGGAAGCCGCCCACCAGGCAGCGCTGCGCACGTCCATGCGCAGCCTGGGCCTCGGTGAACCAGCCACGGTCAGCGGGGGAATCGGTCCGACCCTGGCAACGGCCTCGGCCGTGGGCGGCGAGACGGTCGTCCTCCCCCTGGTGGCCCGCAACCGCGTCATCGGCATGTTGACACTGGGCAAGCCGACCGACGAACACTTCCGCCAGGAGATCCTGGAACTGGCCGAGGACCTGTCCCGCAGAGCCGCCCTGGCCCTGGACAACGCCCGTCTCTACTCGGAGCGCGTGGCCATCAGCCAGTCCCTCCAGCGCAGCCTCCTGCCGCCCGAGCTCCCCGAGATCGGTGGCGTGGAGGTCGAGGTCATCTACCGCGCGGCCGGCGAGGGCAACGAGGTCGGCGGCGACTTCTACGACCTGTTCCCCATCCGCGACGGTGCCTACGGCTTCGCCATCGGCGACGTCTGCGGTACGGGCCCCAACGCGGCGGCGGTCACGGGCTTGGCCCGCCATGCGCTGAGGTTGCTGGCCCGCGAGGGCCTCAGCGGCCCGGCGGTCCTGCAACGCCTCAACTCCGCGATCCTCGACGAGGGCGCCCGCAGCCGCTTCCTGACGCTCCTGTACGGCGAGATGCGCCCGCAGGAGGACGGCAGCGCGGAGCTGAAGGTGGTGTGCGCCGGACACCCGCTGCCGCTCCGCCTGCGCCAGGACGGCACGGTCGAGACCGCGGCCGAGCCCCAGCCGCTCCTCGGCGTCCTGGAGGACCTGGACCTCTACGAGCAGACCGTCATTCTCGACCCTGGCGACGTTCTGCTCTGCGTCACGGACGGCGTCACCGAACGACGCGAGGGCACCCGCATGCTGGGCGACGACGGCCTCGCCGACGTCCTCACCACCTGCACCGGCCTCACGGCGGGCGCGGTGGCGGCCCGCGTCATGCGCGCCGTGGAACGCTTCGCCACGGACGCCCCCTCCGACGACATGGCGATCCTGGCCATGCGCGTGCCTGGCCTCCACAACGGTCTGAACGGCGCCTGACCGAACAGCGCCTGAACAAACAAAAGGCCCCCGCCCGAAAGGGCGGAGGCCTTTTGTAGTGGAGCCCCCAAACGGAATCGAACCGTTGACCTTCTCCTTACCATGGAGACGCTCTGCCGACTGAGCTATAGGGGCCGGTCGCCTTGCCGAGGTTTCCCTCGCGGCAACGGAATAGATCATACCCCGAACAGGCCTGTGCTCCCAACCACGACCGCCCGAGACAAGACCGGTCAGAGGGCTGGCTGCAACAGGCCGCCCAGGGCATTGCACGCGGACACGATCCGCTGCATGTCCCGCTTCGTCAAAGCCCCTTCCACAGGCAGCGCAAGCGTTTCTGCCGCCGCCCGCTCGGTCTCCGGCAAGGACACGCACTGCCGGAACCCGGGCAGCCGATGCACCGGAGTTTTCACCGGAACCCGGCACTCAACGCCCCTGGCCCGCACGGCCCGCGCGAAGGCGTCCCGGTCCGGCCGCCCGTTCCCGGGCACCCGCACGACGTACTGCTGATAGGTGTGCCCGACACCGCCATCAGGGGTGTACACACCCTTCAACTTGGCATCGAGATAAGCAGCCCGCTGCCGTCGCTGAGCCACCTCGTCGTACGGCGACTCGGACTCCCCCTGCTCCAGCACCAGAATCCCGTGCCGCTGCCCAACACGGTGCAGCCGCGTCACATCCGCCGGCCGACCGAAGCGGTGTACGGCAACGACCCCCGCGGTACGCGGAGTTACGACCGCTTCGACAGCCGACGGGTCCAGGCAGTACGACACCGGGTCGATGTCCGCGAACACCGGGAGCGCACCGGCCAGAGCCACGGCTTCCGAGACCTCGACGTTCCCGAAGGCCGGCACGATGACCTCGTCACCGACTCCGATGCCGGCGGCCCTGAGCATTGCAGCAGTACCCATGCTGCGGATCGTGGTTGCGCAACGTGAACTTCAAGTGACACAGAACAAAAAAGGGTTGGACCCGGAACGGAAGTTCCGGGTCCAACCCACTCAAGATTTGTTCGGCGGTGTCCTACTCTCCCACAGGGTCCCCCCTGCAGTACCATCGGCGCTGTGAGGCTTAGCTTCCGGGTTCGGAATGTAACCGGGCGTTTCCCTCACGCTATGACCACCGAAACACTGTGAAACTGTGAACGCCGCACCACGCGCGGTGGCGTGGGGCTGTTCGTGGTTTCAGAACCAACACAGTGGACGCGAGCAACTGAGGACAAGCCCTCGGCCTATTAGTACCGGTCAACTCCACCCCTTGCGGGGCTTCCATATCCGGCCTATCAACCCAGTCGTCTACTGGGAGCCTTACCCCATCTAGTGGGTGGGAGTCCTCATCTCGAAGCAGGCTTCCCGCTTAGATGCTTTCAGCGGTTATCCCTCCCGAACGTAGCCAACCAGCCATGCCCTTGGCAGAACAACTGGCACACCAGAGGTTCGTCCGTCCCGGTCCTCTCGTACTAGGGACAGCCCTTCTCAAGACTCCTGCGCGCACAGCGGATAGGGACCGAACTGTCTCACGACGTTCTAAACCCAGCTCGCGTACCGCTTTAATGGGCGAACAGCCCAACCCTTGGGACCGACTCCAGCCCCAGGATGCGACGAGCCGACATCGAGGTGCCAAACCATCCCGTCGATATGGACTCTTGGGGAAGATCAGCCTGTTATCCCGGGGTACCTTTTATCCGTTGAGCGACGGCGCTTCCACAAGCCACCGCCGGATCACTAGTCCCGACTTTCGTCCCTGCTCGACCCGTCGGTCTCACAGTCAAGCTCCCTTGTGCACTTACACTCAACACCTGATTGCCAACCAGGCTGAGGGAACCTTTGGGCGCCTCCGTTACCCTTTGGGAGGCAACCGCCCCAGTTAAACTACCCATCAGACACTGTCCCTGATCCGGATCACGGACCCAGGTTAGACATCCAGCACGACCAGACTGGTATTTCAACGACGACTCCACCCACACTGGCGTGTGGACTTCACAGTCTCCCAGCTATCCTACACAAGCCGAACCGAACACCAATATCAAAAACTGTAGTAAAGTTCCCGGGGTCTTTCCGTCCTGCTGCGCGAAACGAGCATCTTTACTCGTAGTGCAATTTCACCGGGCCTATGGTTGAGACAGTCGAGAAGTCGTTACGCCATTCGTGCAGGTCGGAACTTACCCGACAAGGAATTTCGCTACCTTAGGATGGTTATAGTTACCACCGCCGTTTACTGGCGCTTAAGTTCTCAGCTTCGCCCACCCGAAGGTGAGCTAACCGGTCCCCTTAACGTTCCAGCACCGGGCAGGCGTCAGTCCGTATACATCGCCTTACGGCTTCGCACGGACCTGTGTTTTTAGTAAACAGTCGCTTCTCGCTGGTCTCTGCGGCCACCCCCAGCTCGGAGAGCAAGTCTCTTCACCGGGCGCGGCCCCCCTTCTCCCGAAGTTACGGGGCATTTTGCCGAGTTCCTTAACCATAGTTCACCCGAACGCCTCGGTATTCTCTACCTGACCACCTGAGTCGGTTTAGGGTACGGGCCGCCATGAAACTCGCTAGAGGCTTTTCTCGACAGCATAGGATCATCCACTTCACCACAATCGGCTCGGCATCAGGTCTCAGCCACACGTGCGACGGATTTACCTGTCGCACGGCCTACACCCTTACCCCGGGACAACCACCGCCCGGGATGGACTACCTTCCTGCGTCACCCCATCACTCACCTACTAACCGCTTGGTCCGGCGGCTCCACCACTCCGTGCTTGTCCGAAGACGCACACGGCGGTTTCACGGCCTTAGCATCACGATGCTCGATGTTTGACGCTCCACAGCGGGTACCGGAATATCAACCGGTTATCCATCGACTACGCCTGTCGGCCTCGCCTTAGGTCCCGACTTACCCTGGGCAGATCAGCTTGACCCAGGAACCCTTAGTCAATCGGCGCACACGTTTCTCACGTGTGTATCGCTACTCATGCCTGCATTCTCACTCGTCAACCGTCCACGACTCGCTTACGCGGCCGCTTCACCCGGCAGACGACGCTCCCCTACCCATCACAGTCTCCGTTGGGAGTATGTACTGCAATGACACGACTTCGGCGGTACGCTTGAGCCCCGCTACATTGTCGGCGCGGAATCACTTGACCAGTGAGCTATTACGCACTCTTTCAAGGGTGGCTGCTTCTAAGCCAACCTCCTGGTTGTCTCTGCGACTCCACATCCTTTCCCACTTAGCGTACGCTTAGGGGCCTTAGTCGATGCTCTGGGCTGTTTCCCTCTCGACCATGGAGCTTATCCCCCACAGTCTCACTGCCGCGCTCTCACTTACCGGCATTCGGAGTTTGGCTAAGGTCAGTAACCCGGTAGGGCCCATCGCCTATCCAGTGCTCTACCTCCGGCAAGAAACACACGACGCTGCACCTAAATGCATTTCGGGGAGAACCAGCTATCACGGAGTTTGATTGGCCTTTCACCCCTAACCACAGGTCATCCCCCAGGTTTTCAACCCTGGTGGGTTCGGTCCTCCACGAAGTCTTACCTCCGCTTCAACCTGCCCATGGCTAGATCACTCCGCTTCGGGTCTTGAGCGCGCTACTCTACCGCCCTGTTCGGACTCGCTTTCGCTACGGCTTCCCCACCCGGGTTAACCTCGCAACACACCGCAAACTCGCAGGCTCATTCTTCAAAAGGCACGCAGTCACGAGAATGAAGCAAGCTCCATTCCGACGCTCCCACGGCTTGTAGGCACACGGTTTCAGGTACTATTTCACTCCCCTCCCGGGGTACTTTTCACCATTCCCTCACGGTACTATCCGCTATCGGTCACCAGGGAATATTTAGGCTTAGCGGGTGGTCCCGCCAGATTCACACGGGATTTCTCGGGCCCCGTGCTACTTGGGTGTCTCTCAGACGAGCCGCTGACGTTTCGACTACGGGGGTCTTACCCTCTACGCCGGACCTTTCGCATGTCCTTCGCCTACATCAACGGTTTCTGACTCGCCGACCGGCCGGCAGACCGGTCAAGAGAGATCCCACAACCCCGCATGCGCAACCCCTGCCGGGTCTCACACGCATACGGTTTGGCCTCATCCGGTTTCGCTCGCCACTACTCCCGGAATCACGGTTGTTTTCTCTTCCTGCGGGTACTGAGATGTTTCACTTCCCCGCGTTCCCTCCACATGCCCTATGTGTTCAGGCATGGGTGACAGCCCATGACGACTGCCGGGTTTCCCCATTCGGACACCCCCGGATCAAAGCCTGGTTGACGACTCCCCGGGGCCTATCGTGGCCTCCCACGTCCTTCATCGGTTCCTGGTGCCAAGGCATCCACCGTGCGCCCTTAAAAACTTGGCCACAGATGCTCGCGTCCACTGTGCAGTTCTCAAACAACGACCAGCCACCCGTCACACACCACTACGTGATGCTTCACCGGGGCCGGCATCCGAAGGACGAGCAGCGCTCGCACCCTCAGACACCCAACAGCGTGCCCGCAGCCCCGACCAGATCAGCGTTCCACGCTTGCGGCAGTACTAGCTCCGTCCCCTGACCGTGCCGAATAATCAACGTTCCACCCATGAGCAACCGCAGGACGTTCGCCGATGTGGCCTGGCCCCAAGCAAGCGGCAGAAGTGCTCCTTAGAAAGGAGGTGATCCAGCCGCACCTTCCGGTACGGCTACCTTGTTACGACTTCGTCCCAATCGCCAGTCCCACCTTCGACAGCTCCCTCCCGCGAACGGGTTGGGCCACCGGCTTCGGGTGTTACCGACTTTCGTGACGTGACGGGCGGTGTGTACAAGGCCCGGGAACGTATTCACCGCAGCACTGCTGATCTGCGATTACTAGCGACTCCGACTTCATGGGGTCGAGTTGCAGACCCCAATCCGAACTGAGACCGGCTTTTTGAGATTCGCTCCACCTCACGGTATCGCAGCTCATTGTACCGGCCATTGTAGCACGTGTGCAGCCCAAGACATAAGGGGCATGATGACTTGACGTCGTCCCCACCTTCCTCCGAGTTGACCCCGGCGGTCTCCCGTGAGTCCCCAGCACCACAAGGGCCTGCTGGCAACACGGGACAAGGGTTGCGCTCGTTGCGGGACTTAACCCAACATCTCACGACACGAGCTGACGACAGCCATGCACCACCTGTACACCGACCACAAGGGGGCGCCTGTCTCCAGACGTTTCCGGTGTATGTCAAGCCTTGGTAAGGTTCTTCGCGTTGCGTCGAATTAAGCCACATGCTCCGCCGCTTGTGCGGGCCCCCGTCAATTCCTTTGAGTTTTAGCCTTGCGGCCGTACTCCCCAGGCGGGGAACTTAATGCGTTAGCTGCGGCACCGACGACGTGGAATGTCGCCAACACCTAGTTCCCACCGTTTACGGCGTGGACTACCAGGGTATCTAATCCTGTTCGCTCCCCACGCTTTCGCTCCTCAGCGTCAGTAATGGCCCAGAGATCCGCCTTCGCCACCGGTTGTTCCTCCTGATATCTGCGCATTTCACCGCTACACCAGGAATTCCGATCTCCCCTACCACACTCTAGCCAGCCCGTATCGAATGCAGACCCGGGGTTAAGCCCCGGGCTTTCACACCCGACGTGACAAGCCGCCTACGAGCTCTTTACGCCCAATAATTCCGGACAACGCTTGCGCCCTACGTATTACCGCGGCTGCTGGCACGTAGTTAGCCGGCGCTTCTTCTGCAGGTACCGTCACTTGCGCTTCTTCCCTGCTGAAAGAGGTTTACAACCCGAAGGCCGTCATCCCTCACGCGGCGTCGCTGCATCAGGCTTGCGCCCATTGTGCAATATTCCCCACTGCTGCCTCCCGTAGGAGTCTGGGCCGTGTCTCAGTCCCAGTGTGGCCGGTCGCCCTCTCAGGCCGGCTACCCGTCGTCGCCTTGGTGAGCCGTTACCTCACCAACAAGCTGATAGGCCGCGGGCCCATCCTTCACCGCCGGAGCTTTCCACCATCAAAGATGCCCAAGATGGTCGTATCCGGTATTAGACCCCGTTTCCAGGGCTTGTCCCAGAGTGAAGGGCAGATTGCCCACGTGTTACTCACCCGTTCGCCACTAATCCACCCCGAAGGGCTTCATCGTTCGACTTGCATGTGTTAAGCACGCCGCCAGCGTTCGTCCTGAGCCAGGATCAAACTCTCCGTGAATGTTTACCGGTCATCCGGTGCAACACCACGAGAGCGGAACAGCCGGGCGGAATAAGCCCGGCCGTTCACAGCGTCCTCGCTGTGTTATTTCAAAGGAACCTCGCCCCGGCCTGACGGCCGGAGACGGGGCATCAACATATCTGGCGTTGATTTTTGGCACGCTGTTGAGTTCTCAAGGAACGGACGCTTCCTTCGTACTCACCCTCTCGGGCTTTCCTCCGGGCGCTTCCCTTCGGTCTTGCGTTTCCGACTCTATCAGATCTTTTCCCGATCCGATTTCCTCGGCGCTTTCCAGGTTCCCGCTTTCGCGTTTCCCTTTCCGGCGGCTCCGACTTTATCAGAGATTCTGAGTCGGAATTTCCACCCCGCTCGGAGACTGTCTCCGGTTGCGCGAAGCAGCCGGGTTCCCCGTGAGGCGGAGCCGTAAACGTACTGGAGCGGGGCGCCCCGATGCAAATCGAGGCGCCCCGCTCCCAGTTCACGCGTACGAGGGGTCGTACCCGGGTCAGACCTCCACGACGACCGGGAGGATCATCGGCCTGCGCCGATACGTGTCGGAGACCCACTTGCCCAGCGTGCGGCGGATGAGTTGCTGCAGCTGGTGGGGCTCGACGACGCCGTCCTGGGCCGAGCGCTCGAGTGTCTCCGTGATCTTCGGGATGACATCGACGAAGGCCGCGTCCTCGATGCCCGAGCCGCGGGCCTGGACATGCGGGCCGCCCGTGATCTTGCCGGTGGACGAGTCCATGACGACGAAGACCGAGATGATGCCCTCTTCGCCCAGGATCCTGCGGTCCTTGAGGGCCGGCTCGCCGACGTCGCCGACCGAGAGGCCGTCGACGTACACGTAGCCCGCCTGGACCTTGCCGGAGATCTTCGCCTTGCCCTCGATGAGGTCGACGGCGACTCCGTCCTCGGCGATCACGATGCGGTCGTGGGGAACACCGGTCAGGGCACCGAGTTCCGCGTTGGCCCGTAGGTGGCGCCATTCGCCGTGGACCGGCATCAGGTTGCGCGGCCTGCAGATGTTGTAGAAGTACAGGAGCTCGCCCGCCGAGGCGTGGCCGGAGACGTGAACCTTGGCGTTGCCCTTGTGGACGACGTTGGCGCCCCAGCGGGTGAGACCGTTGATGACACGGTAGACCGCGTTCTCGTTGCCGGGGATGAGGGACGACGCCAGGATGACCGTGTCGCCGTTGACGATGCGGATCTGGTGATCCCTGTTGGCCATGCGGGACAGGGCCGCCATCGGCTCGCCCTGTGAGCCCGTGCAGACCAGGACCACCTCGTTGTCCGGCAGGTCGTCGAGTGTTCGGACGTCGACCACCAGGCCCGGGGGGACCTTCAGGTAGCCGAGGTCTCTGGCGATGCCCATGTTGCGGACCATGGAGCGGCCGACGAAGGCCACCCTGCGGCCGTACTCGTGGGCCGCGTCCAGAATCTGCTGGATGCGGTGGACGTGGCTGGCGAAGCTCGCCACGATGATCCGCTTGCGGGCGGACGCGAAGACCTGGCGCAGGACGTTGGAGATGTCGCGCTCGTGCGGGGTGAAGCCGGGGACCTCGGCGTTCGTGGAGTCGCTGAGGAGGAGGTCGATGCCTTCCTCGCTCAGCCGCGCGAAGGCGTGCAGGTCGGTGAGGCGGTTGTCCAGCGGGAGCTGGTCCATCTTGAAGTCGCCGGTGTGGACGACCATGCCCGCAGGGGTGCGGATGGCCACGGCCAGGGCGTCGGGGATGGAGTGGTTGACCGCGACGAACTCGCAGTCGAACGGGCCGATGCGCTCCCGGTGCCCCTCCGCCACCTCGAGGGTGTACGGCCGGATGCGGTGTTCCTGAAGCTTGGCCTCGATGAGAGCGAGGGTCAGCTTGGAGCCGATCAGTGGGATGTCCGGCTTCTCGCGGAGCAGGAACGGGACGCCGCCGATGTGGTCCTCGTGGCCGTGGGTGAGGACGATGCCCTCGATGTCGTCCAGGCGGTCCCGGATGGAGGTGAAGTCCGGCAGGATCAGGTCGATTCCGGGCTGCTCCTCCTCGGGGAAGAGCACTCCGCAGTCGACGATCAGCAGGCGGCCGCCGTACTCGAAGACCGTCATGTTCCGGCCGATCTCGCCGAGGCCGCCGAGCGGGGTGACCCGCAGGCCGCCTTCGGGGAGCGGCGGGGGCGGGCCGAGTTCAGGATGCGGATGACTCAAAAGACTCTCCTCACCACGCGCGCCACGTACCGGTTGGGCACGTGGCGCGCGTGACGTTCGTGCAGAAGCAGTTGTCGTTGTGGGGTGCAGGCACCGGTGGCCCGCGTATTCAGTTGTGAAGTCCGTACACGCCCGGCCGGGCGAAGTCTGATGTCAGAGCTGTACCCCGCCGGCGGCAAGATCGATCTTGAGCTGCTCGATCTCCTGGGCCGTGAGTTCGACCATGGGCGGACGCAGGGGGCCGCCGGGCAGGCCCTGGAGGGCGAGGGCGGCCTTGGTGGTCATGACGCCCTGGGTGCGGAACATGCCGGTGTAGACCGGGAGCAGCTTCTGGTGGATCTCGGTGGCCTTCTGGACATCGCCCGTCGTGTAGGCCTCGACGAGCTCGCGCAGTTCGGGCGTGACGACATGGCCGACGACGGAGACGAACCCGACCGCGCCCACGGAGAGCAGCGGCAGGTTGAGCATGTCGTCGCCGGAGTACCAGGCGAGGCCTGACCGGGCGATGGCCCAGCTTGCGCGGCCGAGGTCGCCCTTGGCGTCCTTGTTGGCGACGATCCGCGGGTGCTCGGCGAGGCGGACCAGCGTCTCCGTGTTGATCGGGACGCCGCTGCGGCCGGGAATGTCGTACAGCATGACCGGCAGCTCGGTGGCGTCGGCGACGGCCTTGAAGTGCTGGTAGAGACCTTCTTGCGGGGGCTTGTTGTAGTACGGCGTGACGACGAGGAGGCCGTGCGCGCCGGTCTTCTCGGCGGCGCGGGCCAGCTCGATGCTGTGGTGGGTGTCGTTGGTGCCGACACCGGCGACGATGTGGGCGCGGTCGCCCACTGCCTCCAGGACCACTCGTACGAGGTCCGATTTCTCCGCGTCGCTCGTGGTGGGGGACTCGCCGGTGGTGCCGTTGATGATCAGGCCGTCGTTGCCTGCGTCCACCAGGTGCGTGGCGAGCCGCTGCGCGCCGTCTAGGTCAAGTGCGCCGTCCGCCGTGAAGGGCGTGACCATGGCGGTGAGGACCCGCCCGAAGGGGGTCTGCGGAGTGGAGGTCGGAGCCATGGGTTACACGCTACTCGTTGCTCACGGCGGGGTCTGCCCTCGGGGGCCGGATAAGTCAGGACAAAGATGGAGCCCGGCACTGCCTGCTCGGGGGTTCAAGCAGTGCCGGGTCCGTTTGATCAGGCTAGATGAACTTCTCCAAATGCCGCAATACGGACACTTCGCCCGGCTGGTCCGTACATCTGTGCTCGGCGAGCGGGGAAGCGCATGTGCGTTACGGCGCCACGCGGCCGTTGGCGTTGAAGGCGGCATGCGTGAGCGGCATGAGGCCGGCCCACTCGGCCTCCATCTTCTCGCCGACCATCTCGATCTCACGCTGCGGGAAGGACGGGACCTTGGCCAGCTCGTGCTGGGTGCGCAGGCCGAGGAAGTGCATCAGCGAGCGGGCGTTGCACGTGGCGTACATCGAGGAGTACAGGCCGACCGGGAGGACCGCGCGGGCGACCTCGCGGGCGACGCCGGCGGCGAGCATCTCCTGGTAGGCCTCGTAGGCCTGGCGGTACGAGTCCTCCATGACACGGCCGACCAGCTCCTGCTGGGCCTGAGTGCCCTCGACGAACCGGTACTTGCCCGGGCGGCCCTCTTGGACCAGCTTGCGGGACTCGTCGGGGACGTAGAACACCGGCTGGAGCTCGCGGTAACGGCCGCTCTCCTCGTTGTACGACCAGCCCACGCGGTGCCGCATGAACTCGCGGAAGACGAAGATCGGGGCGCTGATGAAGAACGTCATCGAGTTGTGCTCGAAGGGGCTGCCGTGCCGATCCCGCATCAGGTAGTTGATCAGGCCCTTGGAGCGCTCCGGGTCCTTGTTCAGCTCGTCCAGGGACTGCTCGCCGGCGGTCGAGACGCGGGCGGCGAACAGCACGTCGGCGTCCGAGGCGGTGTGCTTGACCAGCTCGACGGTGACGTCGCTGCGGAAGCTCGGCTTGAGATCCGGGGCTTCCTGGGGTGCGTCGGCGGGGGTGTCGGTCACGGCTTGGAGGGTCCCTTCCATCCACTTCTCTCGGGCGGCGCCCACTCTACGGCCCGGCACTGACATCGGGGCGTTCGGTGCCGGGCCGCGACATTCGTCGGCGAACGTCGGCAACTTCTGCGAATTCAGCGAAACCTGGCACCTTTTGGGGCACTCGCTCGTCTGTGTAGGTGACAGCGATGCGTTCGAGCCCTGAGAGGAGAAGCAGCACCGATGTTCCTCCCCCAGCTACCGCTGGGAGGTGCCCCCAGGCGCGAACCCGTGCCGTTCGCCTTCCTCGCCGAAGCCGACAGGTTTCGTAGCAACGTCACTCCCCCATCCCGCGAGCGGGCCACCGCCGGGCAGATAGCCGGGCGTTGGCTCATGGGGCTCACCATCGTCGCCGCACTGGCGGGTTCCCTGGTGATCGGCATGCCGGCGCTGGAGCTCGACCACTCGGCCGAGCACCCGCATCAGTCCCAGGCGTCCGAAGGGCGCTGAGCCGGAGCTGACTCGGACGGACCCCCAGGGTGGTGAGCGGGGGCGCAGGTCGATAACCTCACCGGCACAGCCCATGCATGGATTGAGTGAGGACCAGCCGTGCCCCTGCCCTTCCTGACGGCCGACCGCGCCTTCGACGCAGCGGACGACGTCGCGCTGCCGTTCGACGATCGCGACCGCTGGCGGCGGCCCTACCGTCCCGGGCCCTGGCGCGTGGGCACGGCTGCGATCTGGCTGCTGCTCGCCTCGTACGTGCTGTTCGCCGCGGTGATCATCGCGCTGACCGGCACGCTGCCGTCCGCCGGGGTGGTGCTCGGCATCGCGCTGGTGGTCATTGTCGGGGCCCTGCGGCTGCTGCGCATGGGCGTGTGGGTGAGCGCCCACGGGCTGCGGCACGTGGGCTTCCTCCTCACGCGTACGGTGCGGTGGGACCAGGTCGTCGCCGTGCGGACGGTTCAGCAGCCGGTGCGCTGGTTCGGGCTGCCGCGCACCGTGCAGGGACAGGCCCTGCTCCTCGTACGCAAGGACCGGGCCGCGGACGACGTGCCACCGCTGATGACCACGCACAACGCCGACTTCCTGGGGCGGCCGCAGGCGTTCGACCGGGCGGCGGACGCGGTGGAGGTATGGGCCGAGGAGTATCGGCGGGGCATCTGACACCGGTTGCGGTGGCCTCCCCTCGACCATCGCAACCGTTGATTGAGGCACCACGACGGCGATCAATCACGTCCGCGAGAACGGCGCCGGCTCAGGCGCAAAAAGGAGCCCTGCCCTCGTGCAGGGCGATCGCCCGTTGCATCGCCTTGCGGGCGCGTGGGGTGTCGCGGGCGTCGTGGTAGGCGACGGCAAGGCGGAACCAGGCGCGCCAGTCGTCCGGCGCCGCCTCCGTCTCGGCCTTGCGCCGGGCGAAGACCTCGTCGGCCGAGTCGCGGTCGATACGGCCGCTGGGCATGCGCTTCAGCTCGTCGACGGGCAGGCCGCCCTCGGCCTCGAGTTCGGCGGCGAGCTGGTTGGCCCTGCGGACGAACTGGGTGTTCTTCCACAGGAACCACAGGCCGATCACCGGCAGGATCAGCACCGCGACACCGAAGGTGACGGTGAGGAACGTGCCGGTCTTGATGAGCAGCACCCCGCGGCTGCCGACCAGGACGAAGTAGAAGACCAGGACGGCGGCCGTGAGGGCGTAGGACAGCTTGGCTCGCATGGCTCGCGTCAGCTCAGGTCCAGGAAGTTTTCCAGGCCGAAGGTCAGGCCCGGAGTGGTCACCACGCGGCGCGCGCCCAGCAGAATGCCCGGCATGAAGCTGCTGTGGTGCAGGGAGTCGTGCCGGATGGTGAGGGTCTCGCCCTCGCCGCCGAGCAGCACCTCCTGATGTGCGAGCAGACCGCGCAGGCGGACGGCGTGCACGGGAACGCCGTCGACGTCGGCGCCGCGCGCGCCGTCCAGGGCCGTGACGGTGGCGTCCGGCGCCGGGGCGGTGCCGGCCGCACGGCGGGCCTCGGCGATGAGCTGGGCGGTGCGGGTGGCGGTGCCGCTGGGGGCGTCGACCTTGTTCGGGTGGTGCAGCTCGACGACCTCGACGGACTCGAACCAGGGTGCGGCGATCTGCGCGAACTTCATGGTGAGCACGGCGCCGATGGAGAAGTTCGGCGCGATCAGCACGCCGGTCTCCGGGGACTGGGCCAGCCAGCCCCTGAGCTGCGCGAGGCGCTCGTCGGTCCAGCCCGTCGTACCGACGACGGCGTGGATGCCATGCCGTACACAGAAGTCGAGGTTGCCCATCACCGAGGCGGGGGTGGTCAGCTCGACGGCCACCTGGGCGCCGGTCTCGGCCAGGGTCTCCAGCTTGTCGCCCCGGCCGAGGGCGGCGACCAGCTCCATGTCCTCGGCGGCCTCGACGGCTCGTACCGCCTCCGAACCGATCCGGCCCTTGGCACCGAGGACCGCCACGCGCAGCTTGCTCATGATCTTGCTTCCTTACCGGATACGGGGGGTCAGGCGACGGCCTCGTGCAGCCGGGACGCCTGTTTGTCCTTCAACGGGCCGATGACCGACAGGGAGGGCCGTTGTCCCAGAATCTCGCGGGCGACCGAGCGGACGTCGTCCGGGGTGACCGAGGCTATCCGGGCCAGCATGTCGTCGACGGACATCTGCTCGCCCCAGCACACCTCGCTCTTGCCGATGCGGTTCATCAGCGCGCCGGTGTCCTCCATGCCGAGGACCGTGGAGCCGCGGAGCTGGCCGATGGCGCGGTCGATCTCGTCCTCGGGCAGGCCGTGTTCGGCGACGTGGTCGAGTTCGTCGCGGCAGATCTTCAGCACGTCGTGGACCTGCGAGGGCCGGCAGCCGGCGTACACGCCGAACAGGCCGCAGTCCGCGAAGCCGGAGGTGTACGAGTACACGCTGTAGGCCAGGCCGCGCTTCTCGCGGACCTCCTGGAAGAGGCGGGACGACATGCCGCCGCCGAGCGCGGTGTTCAGCACGCCCAGGGCCCAGCGGCGCTCGTCGGTGCGGGCGAGCCCGGGCATGCCGAGCACGACATGGGCCTGCTCCGTCTTGCGGCCGAGCATCTCGACGCGGCCGGCGGTGCGGATGACGCGACGGCCGTCGCGCGGGGCGAGGGGCGTGGCGTCGGGGTCCGTGAGGGCGCCGGCCTTCTCGAAGGCGGCGCGGACCTGGCGTACGACCTTGTTGTGGTCGATGTTGCCGGCGCAGGCGACCACGAGGTGGGTCGGGTCGTAGTGCTTCTTGTAGAAGCGGCGGATGCGGTCGGCGGTGAGGGCGTTGACCGTGTCGACCGTGCCCAGGACCGGGCGGCCGAGGGGGTTGTCGCCGAACATGGTGTGCGCGAACAGGTCGTGCACGCAGTCGCCCGGATCGTCCTCGGTCATCGCGATCTCTTCGAGGATGGCGCCGCGCTCGATGTTGACGTCCTCCTCGAGGATCAGCGAGCCGGTGAGCATGTCACAGACGACGTCTATGGCGAGCGGCAGGTCGGTGTCGAGGACGCGCGCGTAGTAGCACGTGTACTCCTTCGCCGTGAACGCGTTCATCTCGCCGCCGACGGCGTCGAGGGCGGAGGAGATGTCCAGGGCGCTTCTTCTCTGCGTGCCCTTGAAGAGCAGGTGCTCCAGGTAGTGCGTGGCCCCGTTGAGGGACCTGGTCTCGTCGCGGGAGCCGACGTGCGCCCAGATGCCGAACGTGGCGGAGCGCACGGAGGGCAGGGTCTCGGTGACGACGCGCAGGCCCCCGGGGAGGGTGGTCTTGCGGACGGTGCCGATGCCGTTCGTGCCCTTGATGAGGGTTTGGGTACGGGCGACGGCCCGCGCCTCCGAAGAGGTGCGGGCCGTCGCCTTGGAGCTACGGGACGTCACTGGTCGGCGTCGTCCTTCTTGTCCTCGGCAGCTTCCTCGCCCTCGATCACGGGGATGAGGGAGAGCTTGCCGCGGGAGTCGATCTCGGCGATCTCGACCTGGACCTTGTGGCCCACGCCGAGCACGTCCTCGACGTTCTCCACGCGCTTGCCGCCGGCCAGCTTGCGGATCTGCGAGATGTGCAGCAGGCCGTCCTTGCCCGGGAGCAGGGAGACGAAGGCACCGAAGGTGGTCGTCTTCACGACCGTACCGAGGTAGCGCTCGCCGACCTCCGGCATCGTCGGGTTGGCGATGCCGTTGATCGTGGTGCGGGCGGCCTCGGCGGACGGGCCGTCGGCGGCACCGATGTAGATCGTGCCGTCGTCCTCGATGGTGATCTCGGCGCCCGTGTCCTCCTGGATCTGGTTGATCATCTTGCCCTTGGGGCCGATGACCTCACCGATCTTGTCGACCGGGATCTTCACGGTGATGATCCGCGGCGCGTTCGGGGACATCTCGTCGGGCCGGTCGATGGCCTCCATCATCACGTCGAGGATGTGGAGACGGGCGTCGCGGGCCTGCTTCAGGGCGGCGGCGAGCACGGAGGCCGGGATGCCGTCCAGCTTGGTGTCGAGCTGGAGGGCGGTCACGAACTCCTTGGTGCCGGCGACCTTGAAGTCCATGTCACCGAAGGCGTCCTCCGCACCGAGGATGTCGGTGAGGGTGACGTAGTGCGTCTCGCCGTCGATCTCCTGGGAGATCAGGCCCATGGCGATACCGGCGACCGGTGCCTTCAGCGGCACACCGGCGTTCAGCAGCGACATGGTGGAGGCGCAGACCGAACCCATGGACGTCGAACCGTTGGAGCCGAGGGCCTCGGACACCTGACGGATCGCGTACGGGAACTCCTCGCGCGTCGGCAGCACCGGCACGAGCGCACGCTCGGCGAGGGCGCCGTGGCCGATCTCGCGGCGCTTGGGGGAGCCGACGCGGCCGGTCTCGCCGGTGGAGTACGGCGGGAAGTTGTAGTTGTGCATGTAGCGCTTGCGGGTCACCGGGGAGAGGGTGTCCAGCTGCTGCTCCATGCGGAGCATGTTGAGGGTGGTGACGCCCAGGATCTGGGTCTCGCCACGCTCGAACAGCGCGGAACCGTGCACCCGCGGGATGGCCTCGACCTCGGCGGCCAGCGTGCGGATGTCGGTGACACCGCGGCCGTCGATGCGCTTCTTCTCCTTGATCACGCGCTCGCGGACGAGCTGCTTGGTCAGGGAGCGGTACGCGGCGGAGATCTCCTTCTCGCGGCCCTCGAACTCCGGCAGGAGCTTCTCGGCGGCGAGCGCCTTGACGCGGTCGAGCTCGCTCTCGCGCTCCTGCTTGCCCGCGATGGTCAGCGCGGAGGCGAGCTCCGGCTTGACGGCGGCGGCCAGCGCCTCCAGGACGTCGTCCTGGTAGTCGAGGAAGATCGGGAACTCGGCGGTCGGCTTGGCGGCCTTCGCGGCGAGGTCGGCCTGGGCCTTGCACAGGACCTTGATGAACGGCTTCGCAGCGTCCAGACCAGCGGCGACGATCTCCTCGGTCGGCGCCTCGGCGCCGCCCTCGACCAGCGTGATGGTCTTGTCGGTGGCCTCGGCCTCGACCATCATGATCGCGACGTCGCCGTCCTCCAGGGTGCGGCCCGCGACGACCATGTCGAAGACGGCGTCCTCGAGCTCGGTGTGCGTCGGGAAGGCCACCCACTGGCCGCGGATCAGCGCGACGCGGACGCCGCCGATCGGGCCGGAGAAAGGCAGGCCGGCCAGCTGCGTGGACGCGGACGCGGCGTTGATCGCCACGACGTCGTACAGGTGGTCGGGGTTGAGCGCCATGATCGTGGCGACGACCTGGATCTCGTTGCGCAGGCCCTTCTTGAAGGACGGGCGCAGCGGGCGGTCGATCAGACGGCAGGTGAGGATGGCGTCCTCGGAGGGACGGCCCTCACGGCGGAAGAAGCTGCCGGGGATCTTGCCGGCGGCGTACATCCGCTCCTCGACGTCCACCGTCAGCGGGAAGAAGTCGAGCTGGTCCTTGGGGTTCTTGGAGGCGGTGGTGGCCGACAGCACCATGGTGTCGTCGTCCAGGTACGCCACGGCGGAGCCGGCGGCCTGCTTGGCCAGGCGGCCCGTCTCGAAGCGGATGGTGCGGGTGCCGAAGGCGCCGTTGTCGATGACGGCCTCGGCGTAGTGGGTCTCGTTCTCCACTAGTGTTTTCTCCTCGTCTTCGTCCCTCCTCGCCCGTGATGGCGGGGGGACGGTGGCGGAGAAGCGCGCCGTCTGGTGCGGGCCGGTCTTCGATCGAAGCACCCGGGGCTCGCTTCCCCCCCGGGGGCCACTACCGAGGACCGGCGGCGGCGAGGTGCGCTTCTCCTCGTTCGTCTTGTGATCCCGCCATACCCCTGTTGGTACGCGGCATCACGCTGTGTCGTACGTCTTGCGTTGTGCTACCACACTACAAAGGGGCAGTGACACTGCGCACGTTTCCGCACGTACGGCAAAGGGAGCGGCCCCCTCGACAGTGGGAACCGCTCCCTTCACGGCGTCTTACTTGGCGCCCGCCGCACCGCGGCGGATGCCGAGGCGGTCGACCAGCGCACGGAAGCGCTGGATGTCCTTCTTGGCGAGGTACTGCAGCAGCCGGCGGCGCTGACCGACCAGGATCAGCAGACCACGGCGGGAGTGGTGGTCGTGCTTGTGGGTCTTGAGGTGCTCCGTCAGGTCGGAGATCCGACGGGACAGCAGAGCGACCTGGACCTCGGGGGAGCCGGTGTCACCCTCCTTGGTACCGAACTCGGAGATGATCTGCTTCTTCGTAGCGGCGTCGAGCGACACGCGTACTCCTCATAGTCTGTGAGTGGCCACCGAGTGCCCCCGGTCTTCATCGCGGGGGAGCTTCCGTTACTCGGGAGGCGGGGATCCGCTGGGCGCGGCCTCCAGAGCGGCGCTCCGGGGGTGCGTACACAAACGGCCGTCACTCAGGGTACCAGCAGCTGGTGACCGCCTGTCCCCCGTTCCCCGGACGCTCCCCGAACCGCCCGGCCGGCCCGGGCCCGGCCACTAGGGTGAGTGATCGGATCGTTTCGTACATCGGGAATTCGTACGTCGGGAAGGGGTCGCTTCGGCATGGCGGAGACGGAAGCGGAGATGAAGGCGCGTAAGGAGCGGGAGCGGGACGAGCTCTACGCGCTCGACATCTCGGACGTCGAGTGGCACAGCGCGCCGGGCACGGAGGAGCACGAGGAGCGCGTCGAGATCGCCTACCTCCCCGACGGCGCGGTGGCCATGCGTTCGTCCCTCGACCCCGACACCGTGCTGCGGTACACGGAGGCGGAGTGGCGGGCGTTCGTACTGGGCGCGCGGGACGGGGAGTTCGACCTGGAGCCGGCGCCGCACAATGGCGGGCTTGCGGCGGAGTGAAACGAGTGGGGCGGCACGCGCGCGTGCCGCCCCCGATCGCGTATCACGGGGTCACGGCTTCTTCACTGTGTCGCTCTCTATCCCTACGACCAGCCAGATCCAGGCCTTGCCCTCCGTCGGCCCTTCGGCCGCTCGGGAGCCGAAGAAGATCCGGCCGTTCTGGACCACGATGTCCGACAACTCGGCGGAGGTGAGGGGCCACCCCTCGCTGGGCAGGTCGAAATAGAGGTACGGGGTTTCCTCACCGGTGTTCGGATCCAGGCTGACCAGGCCGTTCGGCGAGATGTGGTCACTGCTCTCGCGCAGCGCCAGCAACTGGTCGCCGCTCATCCTGAGTGGGCGGATCAACGCGTTGCGACCGGACTCGAACTTCTTGACGGTGTTCCCCGACGTCAGATCGAAGCCGACGATCCAGTTGGAGTTGTTGACCAGGGTCCCCTGCTCCTTGCTCATTACGAAAACCTGGCCCGCGCCGACCACCATCGTGGGGCAGTCCTCGGCAGCGAGGAAGTCGACTTCGTCCTTGCACTCGACGACGTAGCCTCCGCTGCCCAGGCGGATCGTCGTGCGGTACTTGCCCTTCTCGTCCAGGGAGATGAGGTCCGTGATGCCGACCTCGCCTGCCGCCGTCGCGATCACGGCCGGGTCACTGGAGAGCAGACGGATCTCCCGGACGCCCTTGGCGACGGAGTAGGTCCACTTCGTCGCGCCGGTCTGCAGGTCGAGCTTGCGCACCTTGTACGTGATGCTGTCGAACGACCCTGACGTCGCCTCCGGGTCCGTCCAGCAGGAGAGGCGAACGAGAACAGCAGTGCCACCTGCGGCGCCGTTGTGCTCGCACACGTCGGAGGCGGGGGACTTGACCCGCCAGCGCAACGTGCCGCGGTCCATGTCGTATGCGTCGGTGCCGCCGCCCCAAGTGACGACGACGGTAGCGCGGGCCAGGGTGATTCCCGGCTGGTCCTGGAAGGTTGAGTCCTCCGGGGTGCCGTCGCCGACGCCGAGTTCCGAGACGGGGAACTCCGCCTCCCATACCTTTTGGCCTTGGTCGAGGTCAACGAACGCGACGTGGTTGCACAGCGCGTCCTTCTCCTCGCTCGCCCGGAACAGCACCGCCGTGCGGTTCTCACCGTTGACATGCTGTGTGGTGCCGCAGATCGGACCACCGAGGCGGAGCTTCCATGCCTCGTCGCCCACGGCGGCGTCAGTGCCGAGCCGATAGCCGGCGACCGTTCTGTTGATGCCCTTGGCGAGGATCTTGTCCGTGGCCCACATGCCCGGCATCTCTGTGCGCTCCCCCGGGACCATCCCGTCTTCGGAAAAACGGAAGGCCATGGCACCGGCAGTGGCGGCCGGCCGCTTCTCGACGGTCTGCCGGACATCGAGCCTTCCCTGCCCACGGGCGTCCTGCGCCTTGTCTCCCGATGCCGCAGACCCGCCACCGGCACCCCACAGAAGCCATCCGCCCACGCCCAGGGCCGCCACCAGGACGGCCGAGACAAGGCCCAGCAATTGCCTCCTGCGGCGCTTCTTCTGGCCGGTCTCCGCGGACAGGGCGGACTGGGTGTACATCGAAGGGGGTGGGCCGAAGCTCACGCGGTGATATCCCTTTCACTCAATGCCGATGTGCCGGAGGCGTGCCGACGTATCAGCTCGTCATCGACCGGGCGGTGGCGTACACGTCGAAGACGGCCAGCCCAACGGGACCAGGGTCAGCAGGACGAAGCCCTCGGCGATCTCCATGAAGCGTCCCCAGAACGGGGTGAGGCCGCTCCGCGAAGCGACCAGACCGATCGCGGTGACGATCGCGGATGTCGCGGCGATCGCCGCGACGAGCCAGATCGTGCGGATGTCGAGGTCACACGGGAATGCCCTGATTCTCCAGCCTGGTTCGCGTGTGCTCACGCGAACATCCGGCACCCTACCGCCCTCTTGTCTCTCATGAAGTCAGGGTGGCGGACGAACGCTCGGGGCCCGGCAAGGGAATTGGGGAGCAGTAAGCCACATGGTCGTGAAGCGCCCTCCTCGGGTGCTGCCGTCGCCTCCACGATCGCCATGTCCGTCGCGAGGGTGATCCGCTTCCACCGTGGCTCCCAAGGACAACTGGCGGACCTGCGCCGCGCGACTGCCTCGGCTATCTGACGCAGACCCGGCGCACAGCCCTGGACACCGCGAGGGCGCAGCGCGACGCGCAGCACTACGTCCCCCCTCCCCGGAACAGCTGTGGGCCCTGGTCGCCGAGGGCAGCCGGACATGGGAACGGCGCCCGGGGGACGAGGACTTCGCCCAAGTACGCATCGGCCTCGGCCGCAGGCCCTCGCCACTCCCCTCGTCGCCCCTGAGACCGGCCCGTCCAGCAACTGGAACCGCTGACGGCAGGCGCGATGCAGCACTTCCTCGCCGTCCATGCAACTCTGGACGACCTGCCGACGGCAGTCTCCCTGCGAGCCTTCTACTACGTCACCATCAGCGGTGACGACCAGTCAGTACGGTCTTCCACCCGGGCCATGACCGGCTCGCCGGCCGCTCTGCACTCGCCCGAGGACCTGATCATCGTCGTCATGCTCGACAGCCTCTCCCTGCCACCGGGCTCGGTTCTGGCCGACCCCGAGGGACTCCATGGTCCGCACCGCCTGTGCGTGGGCGCCACGGGTTCCGGCAAGTCGGAGCTGCTGCGCACCCTGGTGCTGGGCCTGGCCTCGGCATGCGCGGCACTCCGTGTCCGTGGACCAACTGGACGCGCTCACACTGCCTATCGCCGACGACGGTGTCGTCATAGGCGTGGACGCGGAGAACCGGCCCGCGGTGCTGGGACTCAACCGGCCCACCCCGTACGACGTCGTCCTCATCGGCGGCCTGTGGACCGCCCAGGTCATCGCCCTCAGAGCGCCGGCGACGGGCGCGCGCGTCGCCGTGGAGACCGGGCGTCCGCAGGCCTGGACGCAGATGATGCACGCCATGGGCGGCGGGCAGAACGGCCTGGCCGTGTACGACGTCGGCCGAGTACCCCCGCAGGGCACCTCGGCGGGAACCCCCGTGCTGGTGGTACGGGACTGCGGCATGCGGCCGCCACGTGGCCGAGTCGTATCCGGGCCCTGGCAATCGGTTCTGACCGTGCTGCCGTACCTCAGCTTGGTGGCTCCCCGGCTGGTGCGGCAGGCGCGACTCGTCGGGGTGCAGCGCGTCTCCCCCGACGAGGCCGCGGAGCTCGGGCGCACGATGGCGCTGCCCCGGGCCGATGTGGACGCCCTGCCCACCCTGTCCGACGGCCTCACGCTCTGGTGCACCGACCGTGACCGGCAGTACGCGATGTCTCAGCCCACCGACGCCGAGATCGGATTGTTGGGCGTGCCGCGAAGGATGGACTGAATCGGCTACCGCCTGAGGGGAATTGCGGGTTCGGGGCGATTACCCCTTTTCTCCCCATCTCAACATCCGTAGTCAGTCGGTTTGTTCACCGAAGGGATGAACTGCAGACACCTGCAGGCCGGTGGTGACACTGCGGGCAGACCGTGATGGAGTGGATGGGCCTGCCGGGGCTCGCCTTGTGGTGATTAGGCTGGTACCTGGCGCAACGCCAGAACCCGTGGAGCGGGCGTCGGCGTCTGCAGGGGGAGAGCCGGTGGATCGGACGACCTCGAACACGTACGGACGATGAGACTTGGTCGCCCCAGCACGGCATGAGGGTGCTCGACCACACCAGGAGGAACTGTGAGCAGCGATCGGGACGGGATCCGCGGGGGCTGGGCAACGCCCGGCGATGACCAGCCCGACGCGGAGTCCGCCGTCGAGACGACGGGCGAGTTCACCATCGACTATGCGCCGCCTGCCTGGTACACGCAGAACGCGTCGGGGGGTTCGTCGTCGGCTTCGTCCTCGTCGTCGGCTTCGTCCTCGTCGTCGCCTTCCGCGGGTTCTCCGTCGCCCTCCTCTTCGGCTCCTTCGGCGCCTTCAGCGCCGGAATACCTGCCCGGGTTGACTCCGCCGGTGCACTCGGCTCCGGGGGCTCCTTTCACTCCGCCTCCGCCCGCGGCGGCGCCTGCGCCCGCTCCTGGAACGCCCTTCACGCCCCCTCCGCCGGCGCCTGCGCCCGGGGCTCCCTTCACGCCCCCGGCGCCGGCTCCCGGAGCGCCGTACACGCCGCCCGCGCCGCCGAGCGGTGGGCCGGCCGGCGTGCCCAGGCTTCCGGTGGGGAGTGGGTTCGAGCCGCAGCGGCCCGAGGCGGAGACCGGGGACGGCGCTTCTGCTGATCCCACCTCTCCCACGGCCGTGCCGAGCATTCCGGTGGGTGGGTTTGCGTCGCCGGCGGGCTCGGAGACTGCGGATGCCGGGGAGGCTTCGGACGAGGCCGACTCCGGGAACGGTGACCTCGAGAGCGGCGCCACCATGCGCTTCTCCTCGGTCGCCCTGAAGCGGGAGATCCAGGAGCGGGCTGCTGCCGCGGCTGAGGCAGAGGCCGCTGCCGACGCATCGCAGGACGCGGAAGGCGAGGACGAGGCGGACTCCCCGGCCGACGCCGAGGACGAGGCCTCCGAAGAGGTCACGGACGCGAGCGACGCGGCTGACGAGGACGACGCTGCTGCCGCTGTCGCGGGCGACGTCGACGACGTGACCTCCGTGGACGTCGACGTCGAGGGCGCGGAACCTGCCGGGGCGGAACTGGAGGACGCCGAGGCGGAGGTCGTCGAACAGGCGGCAACCGCGGACGGCGAGACGGAGGACGCCGAGACGGAGGACGCCGAGACGGAGGACGCCGCTCCCGCCGACGCCGAGCCGTCCGACGCCGAGTTCTCCGATGACGGGGCCTCCGACGACGCGGCTGCCGAACCGTCCGATGCCGTGCCGGCCGACGCCGCGCCGTCGGCTACGGCGCCTGCGGATGCGGTGCCCTCGGACGCAACGCCTCACGACGACGCACCCCAGGACAGCACCCCCGAGGACGCCGTACCGGCCCCGTCCGACGCGCCGCAGGACACGCCGTCGGCCTGGACGCCCCCGCCGGCGCCGCAGGGCGGGCTGCCGCCGTTGCCGCCGTCGTACCAGCCCGCGGCCCCGGCACCCGCCGCCCAGTGGCCCGCGCAGCCCCAGCCGCAGCAGGCGGAACCAGCCGCGCCCGCGCAGCCGCAGCCGCCCGTGCCGCCTCAGCAGCCGACCTT
This sequence comes from Streptomyces sp. F001, assembly GCF_004187715.1. Lineage (GTDB taxonomy): Bacteria > Actinomycetota > Actinomycetes > Streptomycetales > Streptomycetaceae > Streptomyces > Streptomyces flavusporus. The sequence continues at coordinate 255,060 of NZ_QZWF01000009.1, forward strand.
CCAGCCGCAGCCGCCGCAGCCCGCGCCGGCCGCCTGGACTCCGCGCCTGCACCGACGGCCGGCCCCTCGCCCGCCGCACCGCGCCCGCCCCGGTTCCGCCGGTCGCACCCCGGCTCCGGCCAGCAGCCGGGCCTGCGCCCACGCCCAACCTCAGCAGGGCTACGGCTTCCGCAACCCGGCGTGCCCAACGCCCAGGGCGGCTACGGCTTCCGCAGCCCAGCACCCAGCCTCCGCCGCCCGAACGCCAGCAGAACAAGCCCTTCCGCCCAGGCCCCGGCCACCACACGACGGCTACGGCTTCGCAGCCAGCGCCGGCCTCGGCCCCGAACGCCAACCGCACCAAGCCCTTCCGCCCCCAGGCACCGACCCCGCCCCACCCCGGGCAGCTACGGCTTCCCCAGCCGGCGCCACCCAACACCCCTACGCCCCCAACCCCTCCGAGCCCGGCGGTTACGGCTTCCCGCAGCAGCCCGGGGCAGCAGGGGCACCCCGGCGTGCCCGCACAGCCGGCGCAGCCGCAGCCCGGCGCCCAGAACCCGGCCGACGCCCCTCAAGGAGCCCCGCAGGGCTTCGCCCCGCAGATTCCACAGCAGCCCCAGCCTCCGCAGCAGCCCCAAGCCCCGCACCAGCCGCCCGTAGACCCCCGAGCCGGCACTGCATGGCCGCAGCCCGTGCAGCATGACCAGCGGCAGCCCACCAATCCCGGTGCCGCGCCGCTCGGTTACACCGCGGCCGTGGAGCTGTCCTCCGACCGACTGCTCAACAACAAGCGGCAGAAGCCGAAGAGCGGCCGACCGACCGCGGGCTCACGGTTCAAGCTCGGCGGCAAGAAGGAAGAGGCCGAGCGGCTGCAGAAGCTCCAGCTGATCCGGACGCCGGTGCTGTCCTGCTACCGCATCGCCGTCATCAGCCTCAAGGGCGGCGTCGGCAAGACCACGACGACCACCGCGCTGGGCTCCACCCTCGCCAGTGAGCGGCAGGACAAGATCCTCGCGATCGACGCCAACCCGGACGCCGGTACGCTCGGCCGCCGGGTGCGCCGCGAGACCGGGGCCACCATCCGTGACCTCGTCCAGGCGATCCCGTACCTCAACTCGTACATGGACATCCGGCGGTTCACCTCGCAGGCCGCCTCGGGCCTGGAGATCATCGCCAACGACGTCGACCCGGCCGTGTCCACGACCTTCAACGACGAGGACTACCGGCGCGCGATCGACGTCCTGGGCAAGCAGTACCCGATCATCCTCACCGACTCGGGCACCGGTCTGCTCTACAGCGCCATGCGCGGTGTGCTCGACCTCGCCGACCAGCTCATCATCATCTCGACGCCGTCCGTGGACGGTGCGAGCAGCGCCAGTACGACGCTGGACTGGCTGTCCGCGCACGGGTACGCGGACCTCGTCTCCCGGTCCATCACCGTCATCTCGGGTGTGCGCGAGACCGGCAAGATGATCAAGGTCGAGGACATCGTGACGCACTTCGAGACCCGGTGCCGGGGAGTGGTCGTCGTTCCCTTCGACGAGCACCTGGCCGCCGGTGCCGAGGTCGACCTCGACATGATGCGGCCCAAGGTGCGGGAGGCGTACTTCAACCTCGCGGCCATGGTCGCCGAGGACTTCGTCCGCCACCAGCAGATGCAAGGCCTGTGGACGAGCGACGGCAACCCGCCGCCGGTGGCCGCGCCGCCGCTCCCGGGCCAGCCCGTGCCAGGACAGCCCATGCCGGCGCAGCCGTACCAGCAACCCGGCCAGCCGTACCCACAGCCGGGCCAGCCGTACCAGCAGCCCGGCCACCCAGGTCAGCCGCCCGCCCACCCGGGACAGCCCGGCCAGCCCTACCCACAGCCCGGCCAGCCCTACCCACAGCCGGGCCAGCCGTACCAGCAGCCGGGCGCCCAGCCCTACCCGCAGCCCGGCCACCCCCAGCAGCCGCAGCCCGGTCAGCAGCCGCCCCAGCAGTAACCGCAGCCACCACACAAAGGGCGGCCGGTGCCCGTAGGCACCGGCCGCCCTTCGGCGTCGTACGCGCGACTACTGGCGTCGTACGCCCGACTACTGCGCCGCCGCGACCAGCTCCCGGCACTTCTTCACATCGTCGGCCATCTGCTCGAGCAGGGCCTCCAGGGTGTCGAACTTCGCCTGTCCGCGTACGAAGGCCAGGAAGTCGACGGCGACATGGAGCCCGTACAGGTCCAGCCCCACCCGGTCGATGGCGTACGCCTCGACCGTGCGTGCCGTGCCGTCGAACTGCGGATTGGTGCCCACGGAGATCGCGGCCGGCATCGCCTCGCCCTCCACATGCAGCCAGCCCGCGTAGACCCCGTCGGCCGGGATGGCGGTGTGCGGCAGTGTCTCGACGTTCGCCGTCGGGAAGCCCAGCTCGCGGCCCCGCTGGGCGCCGCGCACGACCACGCCCTCGACCCGGTGCGGACGCCCGAGGATCTCGGCGGCACCCTCGACATCGCCCTCGGCGACCAGGCGCCGGGTCAGCGTCGAGGAGAAGGGCTCCCCGCCGCCCGCCTCGCCGGTCACGTACAGCTCCACGACCTCGACCTCGAAGTCGTAGACCTTGCCCTGCTCGGCGAGGAAGTCCACGTTGCCCGCGGCCTTGTGGCCGAAGCGGAAGTTGGGGCCCTCGACGACCGCCTTGGCGTGCAGCTTGTCGACCAGGACCTTGACGACGAAGTCGGCCGGCGACAGCTTCGAGAACTCCGTCGTGAAGGGGAGGATGAGGACCGCGTCCACGCCCAGCTCCGCCATCAGTTCGGCGCGGCGGTGGTGCGGGGCGAGCAGCGGGGGTGGCTGCCGGGGCGGACGACCTCGCTGGGATGCGGGTCGAAGGTGACGACGACGGTGGGAACGCCCAGCTCGCGGGCGCGTTCCACGGCATGCCGGATGATCAGCTGGTGTCCGCGGTGGACACCGTCGTAGGAGCCGATGGTGACGACGCTGCGTCCCCAGTCCTCGGGGATGTCCTCCAAGCCACGCCAGCGCTGCACTGTGACCGCTCCTCGAACCCGTGTCGGTACTTGCTGTCTACCTCTTACGCAGGTCTAAGGGTGCCATGCCGCGGGGGTCCGGCCCGCATCGGCATGGGGGGCTGTGACCTGACCCACGTGCCGGTCCCCGGTCATGCGGGGACCCGGACGCCGGCCAGGTTCTCGATCATCCGGCGGGTGCTGGGGCCGACCACCACGGCCCAGTCCTGCGGGGCGTCGGCCAGCCAGCCCGCGGCCCGTGCGGCGAAGCCCGGCACCTCACGGCCGAGGTCGACGAGGGCGCGGTCGAAGCGGGTGGCTCCGTCCGGGGTGCGGACCAGGAGCAGGCCGGTGTGGTGGACGAGGCCGCCCAGGTCGTCGGCGTCGTGCCGGGCGGCGGCGCGTAGCAGGGACTCCAGGACGGCGGGCGTGCACTCGTGGGCGAGGAGGAAGGCGCGCAGTTCGCGGCGCAGGGGGCCGGGGCCGGCGAGCACGGCGGCGAGCGCCGTCCGCACCGGCTCCGGTCCGCCGTCCAGTACGCCGGTGACCAGCGGGAACAGTACGGTCCGGGCGAGGGGTCCCTGGTCGAGGCGCCGGTCGACGTACGCGGCGACGGCCGCGGCACGGTCCGGGCGGCGCGCCACGGCCTCCCGTACGAGATCGGCGACCCGGCGGGCCAGCGCCGGTGTCGTGACGTCGGCGAGCGCGAACAGCGCCGCCCCCGCGTCCGGCCGGTGCAGCCGGGTGCGGAAGGCGTCGAGGACCGCCTCCGGGTGAGTGGGCAGGGCCGCGGCCAGCGCGCTGGGCGGCAGCTGGGGATCGCCCGCCACGAAGTGTTCGAGCGCCCGCGGGAGGTGGCGGGCGCGGGCGTGCGGATCCCGTACGAGGATGCCGAGCGCGCCCCCGTGCAGCGTGCCGTCGGCGGGGCGGGCGAGCAGCGTGAGGGCGGCGTAGCGCAGGAGCTGCCGGTCGGCCTCGGTGCACGCGTGCGGGGCGGCGCGCAGTCCGTACGCCACCGCCGCCACCCGCCGCGTGGGCCGCCCGTCGTGCGCCCACCGGTCGACCGCCCGGCACACGGCGGACGGCTCCTCCTCGGCGAGTACGGCGAGCAGCTCGTCGCCGCGCGGGTGCGCACTGTCCACGAGCACCTCGGTGAGGTCGTCCAGCGCGCGGTGCCGGTACGTGTGCAGCAGCGCCTGTGCGGCCGTGGCGACGGTGGCGTGCGGGGTCGCGGGCAACGGCCGCTCGTCGTCGAACCAGCGGGCGAGATGCGGTTGTACGGCGGTGGGGTCGGCGGCGAGGAGGTGTGCGGCCGCGTCGAGGTACCGGGGGCCACCGGCGGTGGTGTCGGCGCGAACGAGCCGGCGCAGCAGGTCGAGACGCTCGGCCTCCGGCAGCGGCAGGGCCGTCCAGAAGACGGGCCCGAACTCCGCGGGGACGGGCCGCTGTTGCCGCTGCCAGTCGGCGATGCCGTCGGCGAGCAGCCTCAGGACACCGACGTACGGCGTGGCGTCCGGCACCCTGCGCAGGACCTCTGCGAGCAGGCGGGCGGCCCACCAGGAGCGCGGGTCGGCGTCCAGGGCGTGCACCAGCTCCTCCAGGCGGCGGGCGAGTTGGCGGGTGCCCTGCTGGCGGGCGACGAGGAGGAGGGCCTGGACGACGGGGCCGATGCGGTGGTGCGGAAGGGAGGGGTGCGGGGTGTGCGGGGTGAGGGGCGGTGGACCAGGACGCGCAGGGCCTCGTCGAGGTCGAGGTGTGTGCCCTGGATCCAGTCGGCGAGCTCCTCGTGCGCGAAGCGGTAGCCGGTGCCGGCGGGGACGAGGAGGCCTTCGGTGAGGACGGCGGCCGCCCAGCCGGATCCGCCGCCGAGCCGAGCGGGTGCGGGCCCCCACGGGAAGACGGCCTCGAACGACTCCCGGTCCAGTTCGCCCGGTCCGGGGCCGAGGCTGCGCCGGGCGGCCTCGTGGACCTGCCCGGCCACCCTCGCCGCGAGGCGCCGTACGGCGGTACCGCGCAGGCCGTTCTCGGCGGCGAGCCGGACCGCGACACGCAGGCACATCAGGTCGAGGTGGGCGGAGAGGACGTCATGCCGGTCGACGGCGCTGCTGGCCGGGGCGTCCGGGAGCGCGGCGCGGACCTCGGAGAGGAGGCGGAGGGTGAGGGGGTGGCGGGCATCGGGGCCGGTGAGGGCTCCTCGGGCAGGCCGTAGCGGGCGCGGGCCTCGCGGGCCTCGGCCTCGTCCAGGTCGCCGAGGTGGACGCAGGGCGGAAGGCTGCCGGGGCCTTCGTCGTACTGCCCGCCCGCATGAAGGAACTCCCGCGGGAACTCCGCCCCCGCCCGCTCCCAGTACTCCGCCCGGCACGCGACCACCAGCCGCGCCCCCGTCTCCCGCAGCCACCTCGCCGTCCCGTCCGTCCACTCGGGCAGCCGGTGAGTCAGAACCGGCGGCATCTCCTCGGGACCGTCGAGCAGCAACAGCAGGGGGCGGCCCGCGGCGCGGGCCAGGGCGGCGACCCGTTCGGGCCGGATGTCGCCCGGGCCGACGGGGTCGGGGGCATCAGGATCGCCGCACAAGCCCCCGGAATCGGCGTCATCGCCATCCACCGAGGAGCCGTCGGGATCGGCATGCCGCAGGTCGGTGGGCAGGGCGGCGCCGGACGCCGCCACGATGCGGGCCGCCCGGGTCAGCGCCCGGCGGGCGGCGTCCGCCACCGAGGCGTCGTCGTCCCTCAGGTCGGAGCCGCGCAGCCACAGCGTGGGGGCCGGTTGCGCACCCCGGCTGCGGCGGTCGGCGAGGGCCGCGAGTTCCGTCGTACGACCGCTGCCCGGCGGCCCGACGAGCCCGAGGACGACGGCCGGGCCCGCGGTGAACGCGGCGAACTCCCGCACCGTCGCCACCCGTTCGACCGGCTGAACCGCGTCGAAGACAGCCCCGGCACCCACCCGGCCGGGGTGGCCCGCAACGCGCCCACCGTCCACACCGAGCCGGCTCGCAAACGCCCCCGCACCCACCCCGCCGAGGCGGCCCTCATCCACCCACCGTCCACCCGCCCAGGCGGCCCACAACCGCCCCACCGTCCACCCCGCCGAGGCGCCCCGCAACCGCCCCGCCCGGCCCGTCCTGCCCCACCGACGTGCCCGTCAGCTCCAGTACTCCGGCAAGGTTGAGGTCGGCCCCGTACGCAGGCACCGTCGCGGCGTTGCGGGCGAGCAGGTCGGCGAGTGGGCCGCTCTCGGTGCGGTGCAGCGGAACGGCGAAGCCGGTGTCGCGGTGACCGGCCTGCAGGGCGGTGCCGAGGACCGCGACCACGGCGCCGGTCGTGACGTCGACGACCGGTCCCCCTGCCGCGCCGCCGCCCAGCCGCAGTGCGTCCCTGCCAGCTGTACCGATCGCCAACTCCAGTACGTCGTCGAGGACATGGAACCCGTCCGTGGCCGTGTACGTCACGCCGGTCGCGCCCAGCACACGGGCCTCGCGCCAGCCGCCGGCGGCGATCCGCACATACGTGCCGCTCTCGATGCGGTCCCGCACGGTGACGGGGAGCGGGTCCGCGCCGAGGCCCTCGGTCTGTACGAGAGCCAGGTCGAGCTCGGGCAGCGGGGTCACGGCATCGGCGGTGACGACACAGCTGCGGCCCCCGGCGTCGTGGAGAACGAGGCGGGTCAGCCCGTCGACGGTTTCGTGGCTGGTGAGGACCGTGCCGTCGTGGTCGGCGACGACACCCGTGCCGCGCAGGCGTCCGGCGAGGTCGTGGATGCGTACCAGGGCGTCGTGGTGTGGCGCGCGCCCGGCGTTCTCACGCGAGCCGGGCTGCGGTGCGGTCCGCCGGCCCCGTACCGCCATGGTCGAACCTCCCCCGTCGTACACGTGCCCTGCGTTCGACGGTAGGGGCGGGATGATCAGACGGACAGATCGCGGGCCCAACGCGCCCCCTTGCACTCCCCCGGTTCACTCCGAGCGCCTGCCCGGACGGGTGAACGGGAAGGGGTCGTTGGATACACCCTAGGGATGGGGGAACCGAGGGGGACCGTGGAGCGGCGGGAGTGCACGACCCCGTGACCGCCGCTCCACGGGCAGTCCCGAGCCGTCAGCCGAAGACGGCGAGGCTTTTCGCCTTGCCCCGCTGCTCCTCCACGAGCGCGAGGAAGCGGCCCTCGGGGTCGAAGACGGCCACCGGGCCACGGTCCGCGTACACGTCGGGCATGTCGAGCCGGACACCGTTGGTGAGCAGCCGGGCCCGTCTGGTGTCCACGTCCCAGCGCGGGAACGCGGCCGCGGCGGCCTCGGCGATCGGCATGACGGTCAGCTCCTCCTGGAGCTGGTCGAGGGTACGGGCCGAGTCGAGCTTGTACGGTCCGACGCGCGTCCGGCGCAGCGCGGTGAGGTGGCCGCCGACGCCGAGGTCGGCGCCCAGGTCGCGGGCGAGGGCGCGGATGTAGGTGCCGGAGGAGCAGACCACCGACACGACCAGGTCGAGCACGGGGGTGCCGTCCTCGGCAACGGCGTCCCGGACGTCGTACACGCTGAACGACGACACCGTCACCCGGCGGGCCGGGATGTCGAAGTCCTCGCCCTCCCGCGCCCGCTTGTACGAGCGCACGCCGTTGATCTTGATGGCGCTGACCTTGGACGGTACCTGCATGATGTCGCCGGTCAGCTTGGTGATCCCGGCGTCGATGGCTTCCCGGGTGACCTTCGAGGCGTCGACCGACCCCGTGATCTCGCCCTCGGCATCGTCCGTCACGGTCGTCTGGCCCAGGCGGATCGTGCCCAGGTACTCCTTCTCGGTCAGCGCGAGGTGCCCGAGGAGCTTGGTCGCCTTCTCGACGCCGAGGACGAGGACGCCGGTCGCCATCGGGTCGAGGGTGCCGGCGTGGCCGACGCGGCGCGTCCTGGCGATGCCGCGCATCTTGGCGACCACGTCGTGCGAAGTGAAGCCCGACGGCTTGTCGACGATGACGAGGCCGTCGGGCGTGGTGTGCTTCTGGGTCATTCGGTGGTGTCGTCCTCGTCGTCACCCGGCTTCTTGTACGGGTCGGCGTCTCCGGCGTATGTGGCGCCGGTGGCCGCCTCGCGCACCTTCTCGTCGGAGGCGCGCGCCTTGTCGAGGAGGTCCTCGATGGTCCGGGCGGTGTCCGGGAGGGCGTCGGCGACGAAGGTCAGGGTCGGCGTGAACTTCACACCGGCCGCCCTGCCGACCTCGGAGCGCAGGATGCCCTTGGCGCTCTCCAGACCGGCGGCCGCGGCCGCCCGCTCCTCTTCGTCCCCGTACACGGTGTAGAAGACGGTCGCCTCCCGCAGATCGCCCGTCACCCGGGTGTCCGTGATGGTGACGTGCGAGCCGAGCCGCGGGTCCTTGATCCCGCGCTGCAGCTTCTGGGCCACCACCTCTCGGATGAGGTCCGCCAGCCTCTTGGCCCGCGCGTTGTCGGCCACTGGTCCGTCTCCCGTTCTTTCCTGTCTACGTTCTTCGGTCAGTCGTCGTCGCCGTGGAAGCGGCGTCTCACGGACAGCAGCTCCACCTCGGGGCGGCCGGCGACCAGCCGCTCGCACCGGTCCAGTACGTCCGTCAGGTGCCCCGCGTCGCCGGACACCATCGCGAGACCGATGAGGGCCCTGCGATGAAGGTCCATGTGATCCACCTCGGCCGCGCTCACGGCGTACTTCCGCTGGAGTTCCGCGACGATCGGACGGACGACGGAGCGCTTCTCCTTCAGCGACCGTACGTCGCCGAGAAGCAGGTCGAAGGACAGCGTCCCCACATACATGTATGTAACCGGTTCACCCGCCGGTACGGGATCGATGGCCCCGCTGTTCAGTCGGCAGGGACATCAGAAAGGTACAACGAACGGGCGGATGGCTCGACGGGATTCTTTTCGCCCGCACAGGCCGGGTCCGGGGGTGGAGCCCCCGGAACACGGCGCGCTGGCCGGCAGGACCGAAGTCCCGCCGGCCAGCACAAACCGTCGGGGCGATTACGCCCGCGGCTTCTCCCGCATCTCGTACGTCGCGATGACGTCGTCGACCTTGATGTCGTTGAAGTTGCCGAGGTTGATACCGCCCTCGAACCCTTCGCGGATCTCGGTGACGTCGTCCTTGAAGCGACGCAGACCCTCGATGTTGAGGTTCTCCGCGATGACCTTGCCGTCGCGGACGAGGCGCGCCTTGGTGTTGCGCTTGACCTCGCCGGAGCGGATGAGCACACCCGCGATGTTGCCCAGCTTGGACGACTTGAAGACCTCGCGGATCTCCGCCGTACCGAGCTCGACCTCCTCGAACTCCGGCTTGAGCATGCCCTTGAGGGCCGCCTCGATCTCCTCGATCGCCTGGTAGATGACCGAGTAGTAGCGGACGTCCACACCCTCGCGCTCGGCCATCTGCGCCGCGCGGCCGGCCGCACGGACGTTGAAGCCGATCACGATGGCGTCGGAGCCCATCGCCAGGTCGATGTCGGACTCCGTGACCGCACCGACACCGCGGTGCAGGACGCGGATGTCGACCTCTTCGCCGACGTCCAGCTGGAGCAGGGAGGACTCCAGGGCCTCGACGGAACCAGAAGCGTCACCCTTGATGATCAGGTTCAGCTGCTGGACCTCGCCGGCCTTGAGCACCTTGTCCAGGTCCTCCAGCGAGACGCGACGCGTGCGCTTGGCGAAGGCCGCGTTGCGCTCGCGGGCGGCACGCTTCTCGGCGATCTGGCGGGCCGTACGGTCCTCCTCGACGACGAGGAAGTTGTCGCCCGCGCCCGGGACGTTGGTCAGGCCCAGGACCTGGACCGGCGTCGACGGGCCCGCCTCGGCGACGTTGTTGCCGTTGTCGTCGAGCATGGCGCGCACACGACCGTAGGCGTCGCCCACGACCATCGTGTCGCCGACCCGCAGCGTGCCTCGCTGGACGAGGACCGTCGCCACGGCACCACGGCCGCGGTCGAGACGGGACTCGATCGAGATGCCCTGCGCGTCCTGGGCCGGGTTGGCCCGCAGGTCGAGCGAGGCGTCGGCCGTGAGGATCACGGCCTCCAGCAGGGAGTCGATGTGCAGACCCTGCTTGGCGGAGATGTCGACGAACATCGTGTCGCCGCCGTACTCCTCGGCCACCAGGCCGTACTCGGTGAGCTGACCGCGCACCTTGGTCGGGTCGGCGCCCTCGACGTCGATCTTGTTGACCGCGACGACGATCGGGACGTCGGCCGCCTTGGCGTGGTTGAGCGCCTCGACCGTCTGCGGCATGACGCCGTCGTTGGCCGCGACGACCAGGATCGCGATGTCGGTCGACTTCGCACCACGGGCACGCATGGCGGTGAACGCCTCGTGACCCGGGGTGTCGATGAAGGTGATCTTGCGCTCTTCGTCGTTGACCTCGGTCGCGACCTGGTAGGCACCGATGTGCTGGGTGATGCCGCCGGCCTCGCCCGCGATGACGTTCGTCTTGCGGATGGCGTCGAGCAGTCGGGTCTTACCGTGGTCGACGTGACCCATGACGGTGACGACCGGCGGACGGACCACCAGGTCCTCCTCGTCGCCCTCGTCCTCGCCGAACTCGATGTCGAAGGACTCGAGCAGCTCGCGGTCCTCCTCCTCGGGGCTGACGATCTGAACCGTGTAGTTCATCTCGCTGGCCAGGAGTTCCAGCGTCTCGTCGGAGACGGACTGGGTCGCGGTGACCATCTCGCCGAGGTTCATCATGACCGCGACGAGCGACGCCGGATTGGCGTTGATCTTCTCCGCGAAGTCGGTGAGCGACGCACCGCGCGACAGGCGAATGGACTCGCCGTTGCCGCGAGGCAGCATCACACCGCCGACCGACGGGGCCTGCATGGCCTCGTACTCCTGGCGCCTCTGCCGCTTCGACTTACGGCCACGACGCGCGGGACCGCCGGGACGACCGAAGGCACCCTGCGTGCCACCACGGCCACCGGGACCACCGGGACGACCACCGAAGCCGGGACGGCCACCGCCGCCACCGGGACCACCCGGACGACCGGCGAAACCGCCGCCACCGCCACCGGGACCACCGGGACGGCCGGCGAAGCCGCCGCCGCCACCACCGGGACGACCGGCGAAGCCGCCGCCACCCGGGCGACCGCCGCCGCCACCGGGACGACCGCCGCCACCGGGACCACGGCCACCGGGGCCACCGCCACCGGGACGCGGGCCGGCAGCAGGACGCTGCGGCATCATGCCGGGTTGGGACGCGGACCACCGGACCGCCGCCGGGACGCGGGCCGCCGCCCTGCGGGCGGGGCATGCCGCCCGGGGTGGGACGCTGACCGCCCGGAGCCTGCGGACGAGGACCGCCCGCCGCGCCCTGGGGACGGGGACCGCCCTGGCCCTGGCCCTGCGGACGCGGGGCGCCGCCGGGAGCACCGGGGCCGCCCGGACGCGGAGCGCCGCCCGGACGGGGCGCCTGCGGGCGCGCCATGCCGGTGGAGCCACCAGAGGTGAACGGGTTGTTGCCCGGACGGGGACCGGCCGGACGGGCACCGGGACGCGGGGCGCCGCCACCCGGGCGCGGAGCGCCGGAACGGTCGCCGCGGTCACCACGGCCCTGGCCGGGGCCACCCGGACGCGGGGCGCCCGGACGCGGGGCCTGGCCGGCCGGACGCGGGGCGCCCGGACGCGGACCGGAGCCCTGGGAGGCGGCCGGTGCGGCGGGAGCCGACGGGGGCGCCGTGAACTCGGGCGTGGTCGGAGCCGGGGACGCCGGGGCGGGCCGCGGCGCGGGCTTCGGGCCGGAGTGGGACGGGGGCCGGGAGTGGCCGGCGCGGCAGGAGCCGCGGGCTTCTCGGCGGCCGGCTTGGGGGCCGGCGGGCGCGGGGCGGCCGGACGGGCAGCCTGCGCCGGGAGGGGGCTGCCGGCTTCGCCGGGGCAGCCTTGCGTGCGGGGGCGGACTTGCCGCCTCCGTTGCCCTGCTGGAGGGCGTCCGTCAGCTTGCGGACAACGGGCGCTTCGATGGTCGAAGACGCCGAACGGACGAATTCACCGAGTTCCTGGAGCTTGGCCATGACGACCTTGCTCTCAACCCCGAACTCCTTGGCGAGTTCGTATACCCGGACCTTAGCCACTTCGCTCCTTTTAGGTCCGGGTTGCGGCCGGACCGTCGCTACTTCATGGGCGTACTCATCGCGTACTCATCGAGTGCTCATCGCAATCTCGACCTGCTTTCGACTCGCGAGGTACCAGGGCCGCACGGGGTTCCGCACGACGCTTCTTACGGTGTTGCCTGCTCAGCAACTGTTGTCTGCTCGACGTACCGGCGCAACGCCTTTGTGTCGAGCGCACCCGGGGCGCGCAGCGCCCGCGTGAACGCCCGGCGGCGTACCGCCTGGTCGATACAGACCAGGGCGGGGTGCACATATGCACCCCGGCCGGGCAGCGTACCGCGAGGATCAGGGACACATGCGTCCTTGATCGCCACGATGCGCAGCAGATCCGTCTTGGCCGCTCGCTCCCGGCACCCCACACACGTGCGTTCAGGACATGCGCGAGCAGGCGTCCGGCCAGACACGGTTAAGTCTACCTCCCCGCACCGACCTCACCCCTTTGGGGCAGAGGTCGAACAGTTGCTGCACGCAGATCTGTCGTGTTCCTAGCGCCCTGCGGTCTGGATCTATTCCCCGGGCTGTTCGGTGTCCGGACGGATGTCGATCCGCCAGCCGGTGAGGCGGGCCGCAAGCCGGGCATTCTGCCCCTCCTTGCCGATCGCCAGCGACAGCTGATAGTCCGGCACCGTCACGCGCGCGGAGCGGGCCGCCATGTCCACGACATCGACCTTGGACACCCGCGCGGGGGACAGCGCGTTCGCCACCATTTCCGCCGGGTCGTCCGACCAGTCGACGATGTCGATCTTCTCGCCGTTCAGCTCGCCCATCACGTTGCGCACCCGGCCGCCCATGGGGCCGATGCAGGCGCCCTTGGCGTTCAGACCCGACCGGGTGGAGCGGACGGCGATCTTGGTGCGGTGACCGGCCTCGCGCGCGATGGCCGCGATCTCGACCGACCCGTCGGCGATCTCCGGCACCTCCAGGGCGAACAGTTTCTTCACCAGATTGGGATGCGTCCGGGACAGGGTCACCGAGGGGCCGCGCACGCCCTTCGCCACTCGTACGACGTACGAGCGGAGCCGCATGCCGTGCGGGTACGTCTCGCCCGGCACCTGCTCCTGCACCGGCAGGATCGCCTCCAGCTTGCCGATGTCGACGAGCACGTTCTTGGGGTCGCGCCCCTGCTGCACCACGCCGGTGACGATGTCGCCCTCGCGGCCGGCGTACTCACCGAGCGTGGCGTCGTCCTCGGCGTCGCGCAGCCGCTGCAGGATGACCTGCTTGGCGGTGGTCGCGGCGATCCGGCCGAAACCGGACGGGGTGTCGTCGAACTCGCGGGGCTCCTGGCCCTCCTCGAGGTCCTCGGGATCCTCCTTCGCCCACACGGTCACATGTCCGGTCTCCCGGTTGAGCTCCACGCGCGCGTGTCGGCGGCTTCCCTCGGTGCGGTGGTAGGCGATGAGGAGGGCCGCCTCGATCGCTTCGACGAGCAGGTCGAAGGAGATCTCCTTCTCCCGAACCAAGCCCCGCAGGGCACTCATGTCGATGTCCACGGCTACGCCTCCTCCTCTTCCTTCATGTCCTTCTTGTCCTTGCGGCTGAACTCGACCTGGACGCGCGCCTTGGCGATGTCCTCGAAGGGCAGCCTGCGCGCCGTGGGCTTGCGCCCCTTGACCCCGGGTACCTCGAGGTCGACGCCCTCGTCGTCGACGGTGAGGATTCTGGCCACCAGCTCTTCGCCCTCGGCCAGCTGGAATCTGACCAGCCGGCCGGTGGCGCGCACATAGTGCCGGTGCTGCGTGAGGAGGCGTTCCGCGCCCGGGGTTCCGACCTCGAGGGTGTACTCGCCCTCACCCATCGCGTCCGTCTCGTCGAGCTTCGCCGAGAGCACACGGCTCACATCGGCGATCCGGTCCAGGTCCGCTCCGGTGTCGGAGTCGACGACGACGCGCAGCACCCGCTTGCGTCCGACGGAGTCCACTGCGATCTCTTCGAGATCGAGGCCCTGGGAGGTGACGAGCGGTTCCAGCAGTTCTCGCAGCCTCTCGCTCTGGGTGGTGCTCATCCGGGTGACTCCTCGGCCGCGTGTGCTGTTGTGGGTTGGTCGCGTGTCTGGTCAAAGGGTATCCGGTCGCAGGGAGTGTTGCCGTCCACCTGTGTTCGAGCGGTGCCGATGAGTGGTCGGACACGTGTACGCGGGTACGGTGATCACGGGCGTGCCGCCCTGTCCTTTCGTACGAGCCTTCGAGGACGTCAGCCGTGCCGTTTCCCCTGTCTCCGCGCACCCGTTCGGGACCGCGCAGAAGGACCCTGCTCGCCTCGGCCGCGGGCGTCGCGTTCCTCACGGGCTGCTCCGGCGGGCCCGAGGACTCCGGCGCCACCGGCGGCAGTCCGTCCGTCGCCGACCGGGCACGCGCGCGTGCGGCCCGGGACAGCGGCGGACTCGTGGACGAGTACGACGCGGTGATGGCCGTACATCCCGCGCTGGCCGAGCGGTTGCGGCCGTTGCGGGACGAGACCGCGCGGCATGCCGAGGCGTTCGGGGACACGATGGCGAAGGCGTCGCCCACGGTTTCCGCACCGTCCCCGGCACCGTCCCCGGTGCCGAGCAGTGAGAAGGATGCACTCGCGCGGCTCGCCGGCGCCGAGCGGGCGCTCGCGGACCGGCGGGCCGAGGCGCTGCTCGACCTGCCGGGCGAACTGGCACGGCTGTTGGCCTCGGTGGCGGCGGCCGGGGCGGCGCACGCGTACCTGCTGACGGAGGGTGAGAGATGAGCGAGGCGGAGGACGGGGAGCTGCGGGCACTCCAGGCGGCGCTGGCCGCCGAGCACGCCGCCGTGTACGGGTACGGGGTGGTCGGCGGGAGGATCGACGAAGGTCGGCGCACTCAGGCGCGGGCGGCGTACGACGCCCATCGCGCGCGGCGTGACGCTCTGGTGCGCGCGGTGCGGGACCTGGGCGGTGAGCCGGTCGCCGCGGCCGGCGGATACGCGTTGCCGTTCCCGGTGACGGACTCGACGACGGCCGTACGGCTCGCCGCCGAGCTGGAGGAACGTGTGGCCGGCGTGTACTCCGACCTGGTGCGGGCGGCCGGGGGCGGGCTGCGGGGCACGGCCGTGGCCGCGCTGCGGGAGGCGGCGGTGCGGGCGGTGCGCTGGCGCGGCGGGAGCGTAGCCTTCCCTGGTCTCGCCGAGCGGGCGGCCACGGACCCGGAGCCGGAAACGGCCACTCCCCCGGCCTCGGCACCGCCTTCGGCTTCGGCGCCGGCGGCGTAACCCGTACAGAAAGGAATCGACTCGCGTATGGCTTTCGAACCGCCGCGGCGTCTGGTCAGGGCGCTCGGTGAGACGGCACCGGACGGTGACGCCTGGTTGGAGAAGCTGCCGGAGGTCGCCCAACGGGCCGTTGCTCTACGCGAGTTGACCGTGGAACGCGTGCAGGTGCCGGGCGGGCGGAGCAGCCTGGTGCTGCTGGTGCGGCGGGCGGACGGGACGCCCGCGGTGCTGAAGCTGGCGCCGCCCCGGGCCCGGCCGGAGAGCGAGGGGGCCGCGCTTGCGCACTGGAGCGGCCTGGGCGCCGTACAGCTGCTCGAACCGGTCGCCGACGACGGCGCGCTGCTGCTGGAGCGGCTGCATCCGGATGTGTCGGTGCGGTCGCTGCCGGAGGCGAAGGCGCTGCTGGAGGCGGCGGGCACGCTGCGGCGGCTGTGGGTGGCGCCGCCGGGAGAGCACACCTTCGAGACCGTGGCCGAGCGGACCGGGCGGCAGGCCGAGGCGATGTGGGCGAGTGTTGCGGGCGACCCGGACGCGGCGCCGCTGGTCGATGCGGCGCTCGCGGCCCGTGCGGAGCTGCTGAGCGCACCGCCGGAGCACCGGCTGCTGCACGGCACCTTCCGGCAGAGCAAGGTGCTCGCCGGTGACCGGATGCCGTGGCTGGCGGTGGGACCGGACCCGGTGGTCGGGGAGTGCGCGTTCGATCTGGCCCGCCTCGTCCGCGACCGGGTGGAGGACCTGATCGCCTCGCCCTCGGGCGCCGCGACGACCCGCCGGCGTGTCAAGCGCCTCGCGGAGTCCCTGGACGTCGACCAGGAGCGGCTGCGCGGCTGGACGCTGTTCCGGGCCGTGGAGTCGGGGGTGCGGGCCCGCCGGGTGGGGCGGACTCAGGACGGGGAACTGCTGCTGGAGTTCGCGGGCTGGTTGTGAGGCCCGCCGGGCGCTTCCGGGGACGAGCAGCTTCCGCCGTCCGTCCCCGGAGGCCGGGGGGTCACGCCGTGAGGCGGGCGATCGCCTCGTCGACCGGGAGTTCCTCGCGCTCGCCGGTCCTGCGGTCCTTCAGCTCGAGCACGCCCTCGGCGGAGCGGCGGCCGGCGACCAGGATCTGCGGGACGCCGATCAGCTCGGAGTCGGTGAACTTCACGCCCGGCGAGACGCCGGCCCGGTCGTCGACCAGGACGCGAACGCCGGCCGCAGCGAGCTTCTCGGCGACCTCGAGGGCGAGTTCCGTCTGCAGGGCCTTGCCGGCGGCGACGACATGCACGTCGGCCGGGGCGACCTCCTTGGGCCAGCACAGGCCCTTGTCGTCGGCAGTCTGCTCGGCGAGGGCGGCCACCGCGCGGGAGACGCCGATGCCGTAGGAACCCATCGTCACCCGGACCGGCTTGCCGTTCTGGCCGAGGACGTCGAGCTTGAGGGCGTCGGTGTACTTGCGGCCCAGCTGGAAGATGTGGCCGATCTCGATGGCGCGGTCCAGCTTGAGGCCGGTGCCGCACTTCGGGCAGGGGTCGCCCTCCTGGACCACGACCACGTCCACGTACTCGTCGACCTCGAAGTCACGGCCCGCGACGACGTTCTTCGCGTGCGTGTGCTCCTTGTTGGCGCCCGTGATCCACGAGGTGCCGGGGGCCACGCGCGGGTCAGCGAGGTACTTGACCTTCTCGCCCAGGCCCTGCGGGCCGACGTAGCCACGGACCAGGTCCGGCCGGCCCGCGAAGTCCGCCTCGGTGACCATCTCGACGACGGCCGGGGCGAAGTGTGCCTCGACCTTGTCCATGTCGACCTCGCGGTCGCCGGGGACGCCGACGGCGACGATCTCGCCGTCCACCTTGACGAGGAGGTTCTTCAGGGTGGCGGAGGCCGGGACGCCGAGCGATGCGGCGAGGGTCTCG
This sequence comes from Streptomyces sp. F001, assembly GCF_004187715.1. Lineage (GTDB taxonomy): Bacteria > Actinomycetota > Actinomycetes > Streptomycetales > Streptomycetaceae > Streptomyces > Streptomyces flavusporus. Next base: position 272,245 of record NZ_QZWF01000009.1, read on the forward strand.
ATGGTGGGGGTGTCCGGGGTCGGGATCTCCTCGGCGGCCGGGACGTCGGAGGCGTCCACCGGCTTGAGCTCGTACGAGATCGCCTCGGTGTTGGCTGCGAAGTCGCAGTGGGGGCAGTCCGCGAAGGTGTCCTCGCCGGCGCCGGCCGGGGCGAGGAACTCCTCCGACTTCGAGCCGCCCATCGCGCCCGCGGTCGCGGCGCAGATGCGGTAGTCGAGGCCGAGGCGCTCGAAGACCTTCTGGTAGGCCTGGCGGTGCAGGGCGTACGACTCGGCGAGGCCCTCGTCGGCGAGGTCGAAGGAGTAGGAGTCCTTCATCAGGAACTCGCGGCCGCGCAGGATGCCGGCCCGGGGCCGGGCCTCGTCGCGGAACTTGGTCTGGATCTGGTAGAGGATCACCGGCAGGTCCTTGTACGAGGACGCCTGGTCCTTCACGAGGAGGGTGAAGATCTCCTCGTGGGTGGGGCCGAGGAGGTAGTCGCCGCCCTTGCGGTCCTGCAGGCGGAACAGCTCGGGGCCGTACTCGTCCCAGCGGCCGGTCGCCTCGTACGGCTCCCTCGGCAGCAGGGCGGGGAGCAGCACCTCCTGGGCGCCGATCGCGTCCATCTCCTCACGGACGATCCGCTCCACGTTGGCGAGGACCTTCTTGCCGAGCGGCAGCCAGGTCCACACCCCGGCGGCGGTACGGCGGACGTAGCCGGCGCGGACGAGCAGCTTGTGGCTGAGGACCTCGGCGTCCGCCGGGTCGTCGCGCAGCGTCTTCGCCATCAACTGGGACATGCGCTGGACCGGTGCGTTCGCCATCGTTCTCGTACTCCTGCCGGATGGGGGTCCCCCCGCTCGTGCGAAGCCGAGAGTGGGGAGGGTGATGGCAAGGAGGTTAGCCGGGCGGTGCCGGACGGTGGAAATCGGTTAACCGCGGCGGCGGAGCGGGAGGGGGCGCCCATCACGGCGTACGGCTTGGGGGCGCTGGGGAAGAGGACCTGGCGGGCGAGGTCGACGTAGCCGAGGGAGTGGTACAGGCCGCGGGCCGGGCTGTCGGTGTCGATGGCGGAGAGGATGGAGCGGGGCTCGTCGGCGGTGTCGGTGATCGCGGTGATCAGGACACGACCGATACCGCGGTTCTGGTAGCGCGGATGCACATGCAGCTCGGTGATCACGAAGGAGTTGTCGAGCCAGTCGTCGAGGCCCTGGGCGCGGAGGTAGGGCTCGACGATGGTGGACCACCAGTGGGTGCGGTCGTTGGGCATGCCGTACACAAAACCCACGAGGCGTCCGTCGGGGGTGGTGGCGCCGAGGGCGCGGGCGCCCGGGTAGGTCATGTGTCGCAGCACGATCTGTCGGCGTACGGCGATTTCGTCGGCGCCGAGGCCGAACGCCACCGCTTGGACAGCGAGGGCTTCGTCCACCCTGGACGGGAGGTCGAGAGGGCCGATCACGATGTCTTCACGGTGGTGGGGGTCGTGACCGGGGAAGCGCATGGAGGGAGCGTACAGGGGGTTGCTGTTGTCGTCCCGGTGCAGGTGAGTGGGGGCCGGTCGCGCAGTTCCCCGCGCCCCTGGGTTGGTTCAGAACAGGACACTCATGAAGGCACCGATCTCCTGGAAACCCACTCTCCTGTACGTCCTTCTCGCCGCCGTGTTGTAGTCGTTGACGTACAGGCTGACCACCGGGGCGACGTCGGTGAGGGCGTAGCGCAGGACCGCTGCCATGCCGGGAGCCGCAAGGCCCCTCCCCCGGTACTCGGGGGCCACCCACACGCCCTGGATCTGGCAGGCGCGGTCGGTCGCGGCGCCGATCTCGGCCTTGAAGACGACCTTGCCGTGCTCGTCGAGGCGGGCGAAGGAGCGGCCGGAGCCGACGAGTTCGGCGACGCGGGCCTGGTAGAGGAGACCGCCGTCACCGGCCAGCGGGGAGACGCCGACCTCCTCCGTGAACATAGCCACGCAGGCCGGCATGATCGTCTCCATCTCGTCCTTGCGGACGCGGCGGACGTAGGGGTCCGGGGCGATGTCGGCGGGCATGCGGTCGGTGACCATGAGCGGCTGGTGTGCGCGGACATCGCGGGCCGGGCCCCACTGCGGTTCGAGGAGACGCCACAGCTGGGCGGTGGGTTCGGCGGGACCCACGATGGAGGAGCAGCGGCGGCCCGCCCTTCTCGCTCGGTCGGCGAAGGCGCGGACCGAGCGGGGCGTGGCACAGATGGGGACGAGGTTGGCGCCCGCGTAGCACAGGGACGTCAGCATGCCGTCCTCGTACCAGCCCCACATCTCGCCGCCGAGCCGCCAGGGGTCCAGTCCGGCGACCTGGACCCGGGACGTCACAAAGGCGTTCGCCACGGGCTCACGGTCGAGGACGGCGAGCGCGGCGTCCAGGTCGCTCGGTTCGAGGACCCGGGAGGTCGTCTGGGTCAGCACGGGCGGGGCCTCAGGGTCGGGTCTGCTGGTCCCCGCACTGTACCTGCGGAAGCTTTGCCGTGCCGCCCTGTGTTGGTTGCCGCTCGCTTGAAGGTGACCGTCGGCCACCACCCCGCCCTGGGGGCTGCCGCCCCCAGACCCCCGCTTCGGCCCTGAACGGGCCTCGTCCTCAAGCGCCGGACGGGCTGAGATATGCCGACCGGCGCCGAAAGGCAAACCTTCAGCCCGCCACCGAAACCGACGGCTCCCCGCTCGTCACCCCCTCCTGCTCCATCTGCTCGGCGATCTTCATGGCCTCTTCGATCAGCGTCTCGACGATCTTCGACTCGGGGACGGTCTTGATGACCTCGCCCTTGACGAAGATCTGCCCCTTGCCGTTGCCGGAGGCGACGCCGAGGTCGGCCTCGCGGGCCTCGCCGGGGCCGTTCACCACACACCCCATGACCGCGACGCGCAGCGGGACCTCCATGCCCTCAAGGCCGGCGGTGACCTCCTCGGCCAGCTTGTACACATCGACCTGGGCACGCCCGCAGGACGGGCAGGAGACGATCTCCAGACCACGCTCCTTGAGGTTCAGCGACTCCAGGATCTGGATGCCGACCTTGACCTCCTCGGCGGGCGGAGCGGACAGGGACACCCGGATCGTGTCGCCGATGCCCTGCGACAGCAGTGCACCGAAGGCGACCGCCGACTTGATCGTGCCCTGGAACGCCGGGCCCGCCTCCGTGACGCCCAGATGCAGCGGGTAGTCGCACTGCGCGGCCAGCTGCCGGTACGCCTCGATCATCACGACCGGGTCGTTGTGCTTCACCGAGATCTTGATGTCCCGGAAGTCGTGCTCCTCGAACAGCGACGCCTCCCACAGCGCCGACTCCACCAGCGCCTCCGGCGTCGCCTTGCCGTACTTCTGCAGCAGCCGCCGGTCCAGCGAGCCCGCGTTCACGCCGATCCGGATCGGCGTGCCGTGCTCCTTCGCGGCCCCCGCGATCTCCTTGACCTTGTCGTCGAACTGCTTGATGTTGCCGGGGTTGACCCGGACCGCGGCGCAGCCGGCCTCGATCGCGGCGAACACGTACTTCGGCTGGAAGTGGATGTCCGCGATCACCGGGATCTGCGACTTGCGCGCGATGGTCGCCAGCGCGTCCGCATCGTCCTGGGTCGGACAGGCGACCCGGACGATCTGGCAGCCGGACGCCGTCAGCTCGGCGATCTGCTGAAGGGTCGCGCCGATGTCCGACGTACGGGTCGTGGTCATGGACTGCACCGACACCGGCGCGTCTCCGCCCACCGCCACGGATCCGACCTGGATCTGCCGGCTCTTCCGGCGCTCGGCGAGCTTGGTCGGAACGGACGGCATGCCGAGAGAAATCGCAGTCATCTGCTGTGCAACCCCAAGTCGTGGATCAAGGTCCGGTCCCGTCAGCAGCGGGCTCCAGGCTTCGAGATTACGGCACGGGCTTGTGCGCGAGCACTCCCCCACCTCGAATACGCTCGGCGGGGGGACCCCCATCGCCCGTCGAAACCCACTCGATGGAAGGCGGCCCGGCGCACAGCATGCCGGGCCGCCTTCAACGCCGGGTGACTAGGAGATTCTCACGGGGTTAACCACGTCCGCGATGAGGACGAGGAGGGTGAAGCAGATGAAGATCCCGGCCACCACATAGGCCACCGGCATCAGCTTCGCCACGTCGAACGGACCGGGGTCCGGCCTGCGCAGCACCCTCGCCACGTTCCGGCGCAGCGACTCCCACAGCGCCCCCGCGATGTGCCCGCCGTCCAGCGGCAGCAGCGGGAGCATGTTGAAGAGGAACAGGGAGAGGTTGAAGCCTGCGACCAGCATCAGGGCCATGGCCAGTTGCTGGGTGGGCGGGATGTCGAGGGTGAAGATCTCGCCGCCCACGCGGGCCGCGCCGACCACGCCCATCGGGGAGTCGGGTTCGCGCTCGGCGCCGTCGAAGGCCGCGTTCCACAGGGCCGGGATCTTCCCGGGCAGGGCGGCGAGTGAGTCGACGGCCTCGTCGACCCGGTCGCCCATCCACACCAGGGAATCGTCGAAGTCCTGCCGGACGATGCCGGTGGCGGCGCTGAAGCCGAGGAAGCCGGCGGTGACGTACTCGCCCTGGACGATCTGGCCGCTGGAGTCCTTCTTGGCGACCTGGTTGGTGGCGATCTTCGCCTGCAGGGTGACTTCCTCGCCCCCCCGCTCGACGACGATCGGCACCTCCTTGCCGGGGTTGGCGCGGATCAGGTCGGAGAGCTCGTTCCAGTCGTCCGTGCGCATACCGTTGAAGGCGACGATCTTGTCGCCCGCCTTGAGGCCGGCCGCCGCGGCCGGGGAGGCGGGGTCGGACTTCTGGCAGTCGTCGCGGTTCTCGCTCTGGGCGATGACGCACTGGGAGACCGAGCTGACGCTGGTGGTCTGCTGGGAGATGCCGAAGCCCATCAGGACGGTGAGGAACAGCACCACCGCCAGGATCAGGTTCATGAAGGGGCCCGCGAACATCACGATGACCCGCTTCCACGGCTTGCGCGTGTAGAACATGCGGTTCTCGTCGCCGGGCCTGAGCTCCTCGAAGGCCGCCGAGCGGGCGTCCTCGATCATGCCGCGCCACGGCGAGGTGGAGCGGGCCTCCAGCCTGCCGTCGGGGCCGGGCGGGAACATGCCGATCATGCGGATGTAGCCGCCGAGCGGGATGGCCTTGATGCCGTACTCGGTCTCGCCCTTCTTGCGCGAGAAGATGGTCGGGCCGAAACCGACCATGTACTGCGGCACGCGGATGCCGAAGAGCTTGGCCGTGGACAGGTGCCCCAGCTCGTGCCACGCGATCGAGAACAGCAGGCCGACCGCGAAGACGACTATGCCGAGGATCATCATCAGGGTCGTCATGCACGCGCCTCCGCGGTGGCCGTCTGTGCTGTCAGTTCCCGGGCCCGGGCACGCGCCCAGGTCTCCGCTTCGAGGACGTCCGACACGGTCAGTGAGGTTCCCGCGCGCGGGACGCCGTGTTCGTCGACGATCCGCGTGACGGTTTCCATGATCCCACTGAACGGCAGCGCTCCACTGCGGAACGCCTCCACGCACTCCTCGTTGGCGGCATTGAACACCGCCGGGGCCGTGCCTGCGAGCTCGCCGACGTGCCGGGCGAGGTCGACGGACGGGAAGGCGTCGTTGTCGAGCGGGAAGAACTCCCAGGCCGACGCCTTGCTCCAGTCGAAGGCGGGGGCCGCGTCGGGGACGCGTTCCGGCCAGCCGAGGCCGATGGCGATGGGCCCGCGCATGTCGGGGGGCGTCGCCTGGGCGATCGTGGATCCGTCCGTGAACTCAACCATCGAGTGGACATACGACTGCGGGTGCACGACCACCTCAATGCGGTCGAAGGGAATGTCGTACAGCAGGTGTGCCTCGATGACCTCCAGGCCCTTGTTGACCAGGGTCGCGGAGTTGATCGTGATCACCGGGCCCATGGCCCAGGTGGGGTGGGCCAGGGCGTCCTCGACGGTGACGTTCGCCAGCTCCGCCTTCGTACGGCCGCGGAAGGGGCCGCCGGACGCCGTGACGACGAGCTTGCGTACGTCGGTCCGGGTGCCGGCCGCCAGCGCCTGGAAGAGGGCGGCATGCTCGGAGTCGACGGGAATGATCTGGCCGGGCTTGGCGAGGGCCTTGACCAGCGGGCCGCCCACGATGAGCGACTCCTTGTTGGCGAGCGCGAGGGTGCGGCCCGCCTCCAGGGCGGCGAGGGTCGGGGCGAGGCCGATGGAGCCGGTGATGCCGTTGAGGACGGTGTGGCAGTCGGAGGCGGCGAGGTGGGTGGCCGCGTCGGGGCCGGCCAGGATCTCGGGGAGCGGCTCCCCGGTGCCGTACTGGGCGCTCAGGGCTTCGCGCAGCGCCGGTACGACGTCCTCGCGGGCGACCGCGACGGTCCGGACCCGCAGCCGGAACGCCTGCTCGGCGAGGAGGGCGACCCGGCCGCCGTTGGCGGAGAGTCCGGTGATCCGGAACCGGTCGGGGTTGCGCAGCACGAGGTCGATGGCCTGGGTGCCGATCGACCCGGTGGAGCCGAGGATCACCACGTCCTTCGGGCCGTCTGCCGTCACCGGGTCGTAGACGAGGTGCGGGTCGGCGAGTGGGGCTGGACTGTCGCTCATCCCCCCATTGTTGCCGCAACGGATGTCCGCCAGGACAGGGTGTCCCTCGGGTGGGTGCGGCGGGTGCCTTGTCTGGCTTGTCGCCGAAGCGAACAGATTCGGGGTTTGTGAAACTCGCGTGAAGATCGTGTGATAAGACTTCGGTCACGTCGGGCGGGGGCCCGGCCGTCGCATGACTTCGGACGACATCCTTGGGGGGATCTCTCCATGCGCATACGCGCTGCTCTTGCCCTGTCCGCGCTCGCGGGCGCGATGGCGCTCACCGGCACCGTGCTCAGCACTCCGGCCCAGGCGGCCGGCGGTGTGGTCATCCACCATGTCTGGTTCGACAGCCCCGGCTCGGACACCGGCTCCAACACCAGCCTCAACAGCGAGTGGGTGGAGATCAAGAACACCAGCCGCTCGGCGATCTCGCTGAAGGGCTGGGTCCTGAAGGACAAGGCGAACCACAAGTACGTCTTCCCCAATGTCAAGATCGGCGCGGGCAAGACGATGAAGGTGAAGACCGGTGTCGGCAGGGACACCGCGTCGAACAAGTACCAGGACCGCGGCTGGTACGTGTGGAACAACACCAGCGACACCGCCACACTCACCAAGGCGAGCGGCGCGAAGGTCGACTCCTGCTCCTGGACGACGCGGGATCCGAGCGACAAGTGGTGCTGAGCGCTCCGCCGGGGTGCCGCGGATTGCCGCCGTCGATCATCTGCGGCGCCGTTGTGGCTGGTCGCGCAGTTCCCCGCGCCCCTTCAGGGCGCTGCCCGACCGCTCCGCTGTAGCGGAGCCGCATGTCGACACAGCCCCGCGGCCCTCAGGGCGCGGGGCTGAGCTCACCTGACAGGTCGGTGCACGTTCTCCTTCTGGGAGGGTCCGGGGGTCGCGTCCGCGATCCACGGGCCCTCGCTCGAGGGGTCGATGACGCCGTGCTCCAGCCACTCGTAGCGGCCTGCCAGGACGCCCTTGACGACCTGCCGGTCGAGGTCGTCGGTGTTGGTCCACAGGCGGCCGAAGAGTTCGTCGACGCGGATGCGGGCCTGGCGGCAGAAGGCGTCGGCCAGCTGGTAGGCCTCGCGGCCGTTCTCGCCCCGGCGACGCAGGAGCTCGGCACGTACGCAGGCCGCGCTCATCGCGAACAGTTCGGCACCGATGTCGACCACCCGGCCCAGGAAGCCCTGCTTGGTCTCCATCCGGCCCTGCCAGCGGGACATGGCGTAGAAGGTGGAGCGGGCGAGCTTGCGGGCGTGCCGCTCGACGAAGCGCAGATGCGGGGAGAGGTCGATCCCGTGCTTGAACTCGCCGTAGGACGAGGGGAGCTGGCCCGGTCCCGCGACGAGCTTCGGCAGCCACTTGGCGTAGAAGACACCGGCGTTCGCGCCTGCCTTCGCCTTGTCCTGCAGGGTCTTGTCGGGGTCGATCAGGTCTCCGGCGACCGACAGATGGGCGTCGACCGCCTCGCGGGCGATCAGCAGGTGCATGATCTCCGTCGAGCCCTCGAAGATGCGGTTGATCCGCAGGTCCCGCAGGACCTGTTCGGCCGGCACCCCGCGCTCGCCGCGCGCCCGCAGGGACTCGGCCGTCTCGAAGCCGCGGCCGCCGCGGATCTGGACGAGTTCGTCGGCCATCTGCCAGGCCATCTCGGAGGCGTAGAGCTTGGCGAGCGCCCCTTCGATGCGGATGTCGTTGCGGTCCTCGTCGGCCATCTGCGAGGCCAGGTCGGTCACGGCCTCCAGGGCGAAGGTGGTGGCCGCGATGAAGGAGATCTTCCCCCCGACCGCCTCGTGCTCGGCGATCGGCTTGCCCCACTGTTCGCGCGCAGCCGTCCATTCCCGGGCGATCTTCAGGCACCACTTGCCGGCGCCGACGCACGACGCGGGCAGGGAGAGCCGCCCGGTGTTGAGTGTGGTCAGCGCGATCTTCAGGCCGGCACCCTCCGGCCCGATGCGGTTGGCGGCGGGGACGCGGACCTGGTGGAAGCGGGTGACGCCGTTCTCGATGCCGCGCAGGCCCATGAAGGCGTTGCGGTTCTCCACGGTGATGCCGGGCGAGTTGGTCTCCACGACGAAGGCGGTGATGCCGCCCTTGTGATCCTCGCTCTTCGGCACCCGGGCCATGACCACCAGCAGGTCGGCGACCACCCCGTTGGTGGTCCACAGCTTCACCCCGTCGAGGACGTAGTCGTCCCCGTCCGGCACCGCGGTCGTGGCCAGCCGGGCGGGGTCGGAGCCGACGTCGGGCTCGGTCAGCAGAAAGGCGCTGATGTCGGTGCGGGCGCAGCGGGGCAGGAACCGTTCCTTCTGCTCCTGCGTGCCGAACAGTTTCAGCGGCTGCGGCACGCCGATCGACTGGTGCGCCGAGAGCAGTACGCCGACCGCGGGGCAGGCCGAGCCCGCCAGCGCGAGCGCCTTGTTGTAGTACACCTGCGTGAGGCCGAGCCCGCCGTACTTGGTGTCGATCTTCATGCCGAGGGCGCCGAGCTCCTTGAGCCCGTCGATCACCTCGTCGGGGATCTGGGCGTCCCGCTCGATGCGGGCGGAGTCGATCTTCGTCTCGCAGAAGTCGCGCAGCTTGGCGAGGAACTCCTCGCCCCGCTGGACGTCGTCGTCGGCGGGCAGGGGGTGGGGATGGATGAGGTCGAGGCGGAAGCGACCGAGGAACAGTTCCTTGGCGAAGCTGGGCTTGCGCCAGTCCTGTTCACGGGCCGCCTCCGCCACCTGGCGGGCCTCACGTTCGGTGACGGTGGGTCGGGTGGGAGCTGCGGACATGAGGCTCACCTCGCCGCGAATAGGGATCAAGGTCCGATTTGGTTACCGACGGGTGCTACTCGATCGTATGTACCCGATCCGGGGCCCGGCCACCACCCCGCGCGCAAACCTTCAGCCGATGTCGACGGAGTACGCCTTGGTGTCAAGGCGGCCCTTGCCCTGGAAAACCTCGGTGCCGGCCTCGATCCCGGAGACGTACTTGTCGTTGCCGATCAGCTTGCGCCGAACGAGTGCCTGGGTGAAGTCGTCGAGGTTGAGGGTGGCCTTGGTGGTGTTGGTGCGGCGGACGAAGGAGTAGACGTTCCAGCCGATGTTGCCCTGGTAGATGTCCCACATCGCGCCACCCAGGCTCGCGCTGCCGTACTTGCCGAGGGGCGCCGTAGCGCCCGAACGTGCGTCCCACTGGTCACCGAGAATGACTACTTCTGGCCCGGGAGGGGCCCGCTGGGCGGTAGCGTCGTAGTGACAGCCCGTGAGCCCCTCGAAGGCACGAACCGGCTACGGCCGGGGGCACGGTTGTACGTGGCGTTGACCGGGCCGTCGTCATCGGGCGTTGCCTGATGTGGGTGCCTGTCACCGTGCCCGCACCCTGTGACCAGAGGGTGGATGCGACCCGTGACCGTCCTGTCGTAGGGGGCAGTCGGGAGCGCGACGAGGTGTGTACAGCCGAGCCGACGAGCTCAGCTGTACACGGCCGAGAAGGTGACGTAGTACTTGCCGAGCGCGGCGAAGTCCGCGCGCTTCTTGCTCTCCTCGCCGGCGCGGGCGACGGTGACGCCCGCGGCAGCCGGGTGCGACCGTTCCGCGCCGACGAGGAGGGCCTTCGCCTTGCGAGACAGGCGGGGACGACGGTGTTGCATGGGGGCCCTGCGGGCGACGGTGCGCGTACGTCCCTTCCGTGGCCGCCGGGCGCGCCAAGGTTGCCGTACCGGCCGAAAATCATTGTCGAAGCGCTTCGACACACTATGGACACCCACCTCGGCTAGGGCTACTGTCGAACCACCCTCACCCGCCGTTGTTCGCAATGCGCACTGTCGAAGCGCTTCACAAAGCTTGGAGAGCTGGATGGTCACCCTCGCCGAGGTCGCCCAGCACGCCGGAGTGTCGGCGAGCACGGTGAGCTATGTCCTCAGCGGCAAGCGGTCCATCTCCGCGACCACCCGGCACCGGGTCGAGCAGAGCATCCGGGAGCTGGGCTACCACCCGAACGCCGGCGCCCGCGCCCTGGCGAGCAGCCGGTCGAACATCATCGCCCTGATGATTCCACTGCGCACGGACATGTACGTGCCGGTGATGATGGAGATCGCCATCGCCGTGGCCACCACCGCCCGGACGCACGGCTACGACGTCCTGCTGCTCACCGGCGAGGAGGGCCCCGACGCGGTGCGCCGGGTCACCGGCAGCGGGCTGGCCGACGCCATGATCCTGATGGACGTCGAGCTGGACGACGACCGGCTGCCGTTGCTGCGCGATGGGGGTGCCCCCGCTCGAGCGAAGCCGAGAGTGGGGGACGACCAGCCGTCCGTCCTGATCGGACTGCCCGCCGACACCACCGGGCTCACCTGCGTCGACCTGGACTTCGCGGCCACGGGCGCGCTCTGCGTCGAGCATCTCGCCAAGCTGGGTCACCGCGACATCGCTGTCATCGGCGAGGCGCCCGCGGTGTACGAGCGGCACACCGGTTTCGCCGAGCGCACCCTCGACGGACTCCGCTCCCGTGCACGGGAGTTGGGGCTGCGGGTGCTGCACCGCCCCTGTGAGGGCGGTTACGACGCGATGGCGGTGACGCTCGCCCGGGTCTTCGACGAGCGTCCGGCGACGACCGGATTCGTCGTGCAGAACGAGTCGGCGGTCGAGCCGCTGCTCGCGCTGCTGCGCCAGCAGGGCCGGGCCGTGCCGGAGGACGTGTCGGTGGTCGCGATCTGCCCGGACCAGGTCGCCACCCAGGCGTCGGTGCGGCTGACGTCGGTCGCCATCCCGGCGCAGGAGATGGGCCGGCACGCCGTGGAACACCTGGTCGCGAAGCTGGACGGACGGGGCAGTGACGAGGTCGTGCTGATCGCCCCCGAGTTGACGGTCCGGGCGAGCTCGGGACCGGTTCCGTCCGGATCCTGACGGTCCTGACACCGGTCGCACCACCCCTTTCAAGGCACCTCCCTGTCTGCACTCCTCACAGGAGCCCCCAAGTGAATCAGCCTGCCGAAAACCAGCCCAAGGTCAGCCTGGCCCAGTCCTCCCCCACCGTCGGCACGTTCCGTGAGCGGGACGGCGGTCTGGAGTGGAGCGGCCGCCAGGAGACCGTACGCATCGAGCCGTGGGGTCCGGACGCGGTCCGGGTGCGGGCGCGGCTCGGCGGTCCGGTCCTCGAGGGACTGCCGGGCGCGCTCCTGGACGAGGCCCCGCCGACCGAGAGCACCGTCAAGATCGTGGACGGGGAGGGCCGGCTGACCGTCGGCGCGCTGACCGTGCACGTCGACGCCGAGGGCCTGATCCGGTTCCTCGACACCGCCGGCGGGGACGAGCTGCTCGCCGAGGAACGCGCCCACTTCTGGTGGCCCGGCCCGCGTCTCTACACCGCCGTCGGCAACGGCCATCACCGCCTGGAGCAGCGGTTCGCCGCCTACGAGGGCGAGAAGCTGTACGGCCTCGGCCAGCACCAGCACGGGCGGCTGGACCAGAAGGGCCTGGTCCTCGACCTGGTGCAGCGCAACGCCGAGGTCGGCATCCCGGTGCTGACCTCCAGCCGCGGCTACACCCTGCTGTGGAACAACCCGGCGATCGGCCGCGTGGAGCTCGCGCACAACGGCACCCGCTGGGTCGCCGACTCCGCCCGCCAGATCGACTACTGGATCACCGCCGGCGCCCCGGCCGACGCCCAGCGCCGCTACAGCGCGGCCACGGGCCGGACGCCGATGCTGCCCGAGTGGGCGGCGGGCTTCTGGCAGTGCAAGCTGCGCTACCGCACCCAGGACGAACTCCTCGCCGTGGCACGGGAGTACAAGCGCCGCGGCCTGCCCATCGATGTCATCGTCTGCGACTTCTTCCACTGGACGCACCTGGGCGAGTGGAAGTTCGACCCGAAGGAATGGCCCGACCCGGCGGCGATGGTGCGGGAGCTGGACGAACTCGGCATCAAGCTGGTCGTGTCGGTGTGGCCGTCGGTGTCCCCGCTGAGCGAGAACCACCCGGTCATGGAGCAGCGCGGCTACTTCATCGGCACCCAGTACGGCCCGATGGCGCACGCCGACTGGCCGGACAAGGAGGTCGCCTCCACCGTCCAGGTCGCCTTCTACGACGCCACCAACCCGGACGCCCGGGAGTTCGTGTGGTCGAAGGTGCGCGACAACTACCTTGCCCCGTACGGCATCGATGCCTTCTGGCTGGACGCCTGCGAGCCGGAGCTGAAGCCCGGCTTCCAGGAGAACCTGCGCTACTGGGCGGGCCCGGGCCTGGAGGTCGGGAACATGTACCCGGCCGAGAACGCCCGCACCTTCTACGAGGGCCTGCTCGCGGAGGGCGAGTCCGACATCATCACCCTCAACCGCTCGGCGTGGGCGGGCAGTCAGCGCTACGGCGCCGCCCTGTGGTCCGGCGACATCGGCACCGACTTCGCGACCCTGCGCCGCCAGATCGCGGCCGGCCTCAACACCGCGCTCTCGGGCATCCCGTGGTGGAACACGGACATCGGCGGCTTCCACGGCGGCGACCCGGACGAGAAGGAGTACCGCGAGGTGATGGTCCGCTGGTTCCAGTTCGGCGCGCTGTCCCCGCTGATGCGTCTGCACGGCTTCCGCGACCCGGGTATGCCGCTCGGCCCGGAGATGACCGGCGGCCCGAACGAGGTGTGGTCGTACGGCGAGGAGGCCGGGGCGATCCTGGAGCAGTACCTGCGGCTGCGTGAGCGCCTGAAGCCGTACATCCTGGACGTCATGCGCGAGGCCCACGAGGAGGGCCTGCCGGTGATGCGGCCGCTGTTCCTGGAGTTCCCCGAGGACCAGGGGGCCTGGGCGGTCGACGACGCGTATCTCTTCGGCCGCGATCTGCTGGTCGCGCCGGTGCTGACGGCGGGCGCCACGGCCCGCACGGTGTATCTCCCGGCGGGCGCGACCTGGACGGACGCGTGGACGGGTGAGACGTACGAGGGCGGTGCGGCCGTGACGGTCGACGCCCCGCTGGACCGGATCCCGCTGTTCCTGCGGGACGGGGCCTCGCTGCCGGTCGCCGGGTAGCGGCGGGGCACGCAGGAGGGGAGGGCCTCGGCCACCGGCGGATGCGGTGGCCGAGGCCCCTGCGGACGTCCCTCAGCCGACGATCCGGCCCAGTTCGATCCGGTCGATGTCCGGCGCCCATGCGCTCGCGTTGCCGAACGTCACCTTGTTGACGCCCTGCTTCAGGTCGACGGGGACGCCCAGCGTCCAGTAGTCGTCCCAGCTCCAGGTGTTCTTGAAGGTGACCTTGCGGGGAGCGTCGGCGCCGACCGTGATGTCCGCCGTACGGGACATGATGTCGGTGTTGTAGGCGTGGCCGTTGTCGCGCCGGTCGTTGTGCGCGTAGTGGACGACCAGCAGATAGCGGCCCGGCCTGGGCGCGTCCACGGTGAACTCGGCGGTGCTTTCGGGGCTGTTGCCCAGCCAGCCGATGTACGACCCGGCCGAGGCGTGCGCGGAGTCGACGAGCCGGGCGCCGCCCGCGAGGCCGGCCGAGGCGCCCTCGTAGGAGAGCGTGCCGGTGGTGGAGCCGGCGCCGGAGACGTCGAGGGAGCGGACGGAGGCGTTCTGGGCGGTCGTCGCGATGCGGTTGTTGCCCGCGACGAGGTACAGCCGCAGGGGCCGGCCGGGTGCCGCCGTCACCGTCTCTCCGTGCAGGGTGAGCTGCACCGCCGCCGAGGACCTCGGCACCACCGTGTAGTAGGCGTCGCGCGGGGCGTAGACGTCGAAGACCGCCTTGTCGCCGGAGCGCAGGACCAGGGCGCCCGTGCCGACACCGGCCGAGGAGGAGTAGTCGTAGGACGGCCTGCCGCTGATGTCCGCAAGGGTGGCCTCGTACGACGCCGAAGGTTCGCCGGTCCGGGCGGTCAGGTCGATGCGGTCGAGGGTGACCTCGGCGTCGCCCTTGGCCAGGGTGAGCACATGGGTGCCGGCCGTGAGGCGGACGGTGACGTCCTTCTTGGCGCGGTAGGTCCAGTTCTCGGTGGAGGGGTAGCTGACCGTCACCGGCTCCCCGCCGTCGACGGACAGCTGCTGGGTGGCGGGTGCGCCCGACTGGTTGCCGTAGAGGATCGCCAGGTCGTACGTGCCGGTCTCGGGCACGGTCACCGTGAAGTCGACCTTGCTGGAGGCGGTGCCCAGCGAGCCGACGTCCTTCGTGCCGGAGGCCGCGTAGCCGTTGGCGTTGCTGACCGTGCCCTGGGTGTAGACCTGGCCGCCGGTGATGGCCGCGTCCTCGGCCTCGTACGACGCCGACCACGGGACGGAGGCGGCGGTCGGGGTGCCGGAGCCGCCGGGGGTGAGGACGATCCGGTAGGCGGACATCTTGTGCATGCCGCGCAGCGCGGGACGGTCACCGTGCCGTCGGCCGCCACCGTCAGCTTCGTCCGCGCGAGGACACGGGGCGTCGCATGCTGACCCTCGTAGCCGGACCAGGCGGCCTCGGCGACGGTCGCGGTGACCGTACGGCCGAAGAGGTTCCGGGAGACGTTCCGCACCACCACGTCGGAGTCGCCGGCGGAGCCGCCGAGCAGGACCTGGGCCTGGCGGCGGGAGGTGTCGAGGGAGGCGAGGCCCTGGAGGGTGTCGATGGCGTCGGCCTGCGGCGGGGTCACCTTGACGGTGTCGCCGGTCAGGCCCGCGTACCAGCGGAAGAACCACCAGCCCCCGTTGGGGATGTTCGAGCGGACGACATTGCCGTCCATGTTGCCGGCGGCGTCCCAGTAGGCCTGGTTGGCGTACACCTTGTTCCGCTCGAACATCGAGACCCACTGGACGAGCTGGCCGGGGACGGACAGGTCGCGGCGGTTGGCGTACTCGTCGATGTTGATCTTCAGGGGTGCGATGCCGAGCCGGCGTTCGATGGCGCGGTAGTCGTCGTAGTGGGCCTGGAAGTCGCGCAGTGAGCCGGATCCCAGCTCGTGCCAGGTCATCACCTGGGGCATGACGTTCTCGCGCTGGGCGAAGGTGAGGAAGTCGGTCAGCAGGCGGGTGTGATAGGCCGCCTCGTTGGGGCCGGCGATCTTCGCGTCGGGGTCGATGGCGCGGATGCGCTGGTAGACCGTCTTCCAGTCCTTGAAGAAGCGGTCCCGGTTGGCCTCGTACTGCGCCTGGTCGGAGACGCCCAGTTTGTACCAGATCTGGTCGGGTTCGTTGAACGGGATTTGGAGTGTTCTCCTGGCTGAAGCCGGGAGATTCCCGCCTACCTTGCGGTGGCGGGCTTGACGCCTCGCGGGCGCCTGACGACTGCCCTCCCGGCAGCCGGGATGAGCGCGTGGCCCATCCGGTACAGGTGCAGGACGTTCCGGGCGGCATTGTGGTCTGCGTTGCCGGACCAGCCGCAGCCTTCGTTCTTGCACACGAACACGGCCTGGTTCTCCCGGCTGCCCGGCATGGTGAGGCCGCAGGCCGAGCAGCGTTGGGAGGTGCCGGGGGCGGGAACCTTGTGCAGGATGCCGCCGTGGCGGGCGGTCTTGTACGTCAGCATCGTCATGGTCCTGCCCCATGCCTCCTGGCTGATGGAGCGGTTCAGGCCGGACTTCTGCGCGACGTTCCTTCCCGGGTTCTCCATGGTGCCCCTGGCGCTCTTGACCATGTTCGGGATGTCCAGTTGTTCCACCACGATCACGCCGTAGGTACGGGCGAGTTCGGTGGTGGTCTGGTGCTGCCAGTCGGTCGCCCTGCGCTTGGCTCTCGCACGAAGGCTCGCGATCTGGTCGTAGGTCCGCTTCAGCCGGTTGGAGGTCTTCTGCCCTGGCTTGCGGAAGCTCTTGCGGTGTGCGGCCCGCCGCTCCAGCCGGAGCAGCTTGGCCTTCTCGTCGGTGGTCAGCCACTTGTCCCGGTCGGCCGTGCCGTCCGGAAGGCGGGCGGGTCGGCCGTGGTCCTGGTGGTTTGCGTCGGACAGGGCGAGGGGGATGGTGACTCCGGCGTCGATGCCGACCTCGGGGCCGGTGTGCGGCTCGGGTGCGGGGTCGAGGGTCTGGATGCGGAAGGCGATGTGCCAGCCGAGGGCGTCCTTGACCAGCCGGGCGCCGGTGATCTTGTTGTCGACGTTCGCGTCCTTCCCGATGGGGAGGCCTTTGGTCCAGCGGAAGCGGACACGGCCGATCTTGGGGATGTTGACCATGCCCCAACGGCGGTGAACGCGTTTGATCTGCAGGTCGCGGCCCTGCGGGATGTCCACGCTCATCACCGACCGGAAGCGGGCCTTGAAGTTCGGGGCTTCGGCCCGTCCTTCCCAGCAGTTCTTCCATGCCTGGACGTACGTCTTGAGGACTGCCTGTGCGGCCTGGGCGGGAAGGGCGGCGAGCCAGTCGATGTCCTTGCGGGCCTGGCGGATCGCGGCGTCCGCCGCGGCCAGCGTGCGCTTGCCCTTCGGCAACATCGTCCACCAGTCGTGCAGGAGGTTCCACGTCGTGCGGGCGGCGTGCGCCTGGCCGTCGATGAGCCGGATCTGCGCAGGTGTCAGCACCAGCCGGGCGCGGTGCCCGAACTGCCGCTTCTCCTGCGCACGCTCCGTAGCCACACGATCACAATACCATTCGGTCTATGTCACCACGCTGGAATCCAGATCCCGATGTACGCACCGGTCGTCACGTCGTCCACAACCTTCATGTCCACTTGGTGTTCATCACCAAGTACCGGCGTGACGTCTTCACCGACGCCATGCTCGACCGGTGCGAGCAGATCATGCGGGAGGTGTGCGAGGACTTCGAGGCGGAGCTGAAGCAGTTCAACGGCGAGGACGACCACGTGCACCTGCTCGTGCACTACCCGCCCAAGGTCCAGCTCTCCAAGCTGGTCAACTCCCTCAAGGGCGTCTCCGCCCGGCTGCTGCGCAAGGAGTACAACGCCCACGTGCGCCGGTACCTGTGGGGCGGCCACTTCTGGTCCGGTTCGTACTTCGCCGGGAGCTGCGGCGGTGCACCACTGACCGTCGTACGCCAGTACATCAAGAACCAGCAGCGCCCCGTGTGAGCATTGCTTCGCAGCGATGCCCCGCGCTCCGCGCCGGGATGAAACCAGTCATGAGTCGCTCTGCGGGCCCGGACCAGCCCCGAAGTGTGGAACCGGCCCGGGCGGGGTGGTCAACTGCTGCTGACCGTCAGGTTGTTGGTGATGAAGTCCAGGCCGCCGGACGACGAGGTGACCTCGTAGCCGAACTGCACGTCACCGATGGTCTCGTTGCCCATCCAGCCCTTGGTGTCCTTGATCCACTTCAGGATCGGGAGGATGTTGACGGTGCCGGAGTTGGAGTCGGAGGTCCGCAGGAACGAGAAGACCTCGTTGGCGCCGTTGTTGCCCTTGTAGACGTTCCAGGTGTGGCCGCCGAGGGTGACGCTGCCCTGCGAGGTGCCGAGCGGGCCGACGGCTCCGTTGTAGTTCACCCAGAGCATGATCTCGTAGTCGTAGTCGGTGTCCCAGATGTCGTACGAGGTGTTGTACGCGCCGGAGGACGGGACCGTGACGTTGTAGTTGCTGGTGAGGGAGCCGAGGGAGGTGATCGTCTTGTTGATCACCTTCTTGGAGTTGGGGTAGGACTTGATGCCGCCGGTGTTGGGGTGGTCGGCCCAGACTCCCCAGTTGGTGCCGGAGTTCGCCCAGATGCACTGGCTGCCGGCGCCGCTGCCCCAGATGTTGTTGTAGAGCGTGTAGCCGTTCAGGTTCGTGTTGCCCCACTGGTCGCAGGAGTTCCAGACGGCGGCGTGGGCGGGGGCGGAGGCGAGGCCGACGGTGACGCCGAGCGCGAGGGCCGGGGCCAGCAGGGCCTTGGTGACCTTGCCGAGCGTGCTTGATGCCATGGTGTCCCTTCCATGGGTGGGGGGATTACGGGGTCTCCTGCGCCCCCAGGGTGAGGACGCAGGCCTCTCCGGCGACGAGGTCGAGCGGCTGTGCGCCGGAGGAAGTCCTGACTTCGATGCGGTGGGTGCGGGTGGGCCGCAGGACGACGGTGGCGTGGTCCGGGCTCCAGGTGAGGTCGAGCTCGGCGCCGAACCGGGTGCGGATTCCCCGGAGTCCGCCCGCTGGGAGGCCGGCCGGCAGCGCGGGGAGCAGGACCAGCCGGTCGGGCGTCGACTGCACGAGCATCTCGATGAGCACCGCCGGGAGGGCGTGGGCGGCGTCCGCGTTGTAGACGTTCCGGTGGGGGTAGTGGGCGCTCATCAGGGCGGCGTGGAAGAAGTCACCGTCCAGGACACTCGCGAGCGCCCGCGCGACCCGCTCGTGGTCCCGCAGCCGGGCCGCGATCAGGGCGTGGTGCAGATGGCCGTGCGCCGAGTCGTTCTCGGCACCGCGCAGTTCCAGCGCCCGGTGGGCAGCGGCCGCCAGGTCGGGTGTGTCGTACGGGTTGATCTCGTCGAGCGGCCAGACGCCGTAGAGGTGGCTGAGGTGACGGTGGTCGTAGGTGTCCTCCAGGCCGGGCCAGGCCCATTCGGCGAGGGCTCCGTCGGCGTTGATGCGGTGCGGCGGGAGGCGGTCGGCGAGGGCGCGCCAGCGCGGGGCCTGTCCAGGGTGGTACTCGGCCGCCGTGCGGAGCGCGTGCCGGGCCGCGGAGAGGTCCATGGCGGCGTTGACCGTGCCCCAGCTGGCGCCCGCGGGGCGGTTCTCGGGCGAGTAGGACGGGACGACGACCAGGTGGCCGTCGGCGTCGGTCCGGGTCAGGAAGTCCTCGTAGAACCGGGCGACTTCGGCGAGCACGGCGGCGGTACGGGGATCGCGTTCGCCGCGGGTCTCGTCGTGGTCGACGAGTGGCTTGAGCAGCCAGTCGGCACCGGCGGTCCACAACTGGTGGGGGTACTCGCGGTTGTAGTGGTACGTGAAGCCGGACTCGCCGTCGGTGTGCGTGGGCGCCACGACGCCTCGGGCGCCGTAGATCGTGCGGGCGTTCTCCCGCCAGTGCGGGAGCTGACGGTGGATCAGGGACTCCAGGGCTTGCGTCACTTCGGGGAGCGCTGCTGAGGCGGCGGATGCTGTCTGGAGGTTGAGGTTGGCGTTGGTGGTGAAGGCGCCGGACCAGGCGGTGTTCCAGTCGCCGGTCCACAGGCCGGTGAGACGGGGCGGGTTCAGACCGCTGGAGGAGAGCAGGTGGTAGCGGCCGGCTGCGAAGAGGCGTTCGAGGAGGGCCGGGCTCTTCGGGCGTTCGAGCAGCTCGGAGCCGGGGAGGGCGCGTTCGGCCGGGTCGGCGGCCAGGTCGAGGGTGACGCGGGTGTAGGCGGTGCGGTGCAGGCGTACGTGCCGGTCGAGGAGATCGTCGTACGGCTGCTCGGTGAGGAGCTCGCGCAGGGCCCGGGTCTCTTCCACGACGTCCAGCTCGCCGGTGTGCCGGCGCACCCGGGCCAGGAGCAGCACGGACTCGGCTCCCTCCACGATCACCCCGGGCGGGATGAGGGTCGCTGTGCCGCCGGTGACAGCGACCAGGGTCACTCCGGTGTACGCGCGGTCACTGTCCGGGTAGCCCGCGCGGAGCGTCAGCGCGGCGCCCTCGGGGGTGAGGAGGGAGCCGTGGCTGAGGGCCAGTGCGGCCGGTGCGTCCGGGAGTTGGTGGTCCTGGTGGATGTCGAGCGTGAGTCCCGGGCCCGCGATCTGCTGGACGATCACGTCGTCCGCGCGGGAGACGAAGACGCGGCTGTTCCAGTCGGCGCTGCGGGCGGTGACCTCGCCGGTGGTGAAGTCGACATGTCGCCGGTAGTCGTGCGCGTCCCCGGCCGGTCGGCGCAGCCGTAGCTGGAAGGCGGGATGGAAGGGCTGCACCCACTGCAGCGGCCGTCCGTCGGTAAAGCCCTCCGCAGCGGTGAGGTCACCGGCGAGCAGACGGTCCTGGAGGGCGGGGAGGTCGGCGGCCAGGTGCGGGGGG
>NZ_QZWF01000010.1 GCF_004187715.1 Streptomyces sp. F001
TGCCGTCGTACGGAGCGTGACGACCTCGGTGATGCGGGTGGCGTCCCCGGCGAAGCGGAAGTCGGCCCGGCCCACCTCGGCGCCGCTCTCCGCCTGGGAGCGTACCGTGCGTAGCCGGAGGCGCCCGCGTCCTTCTCGACGCCAGCTTCACTTCACGAATCGTCCGAGAGATCGAAACTGATCACTTCGGCGCTGATCTTGTTCTGGCCGATGTAGTGAAAGGCAAAAAAGGCCATCACGGCGAGGAGCAGCGCCCCGAGGCGGCGCCGACGACCTTCAGTGTGCGGTCCGCGCGCTCGTCCGAGAGCGGCCGTAACGGCCCTCGGGCAGTCGCGTGCTCGCCGTACTCATGATCGTCCTCTCGGCCGGGGCGGGACCGAGGTCCCGGACGGGGCTCCCGGACCGGGGCCCCGGAATTTTTCGCCCCCCGATTCGGTCACTATAGAAGCCGCCGTTCGCACCCGGTCACGCCGGGCGCCGACCAAACGAGGATTGAGTCTTGACTGACCAGTTGCGACTGATGGCCGTCCACGCGCACCCCGACGACGAGTCGAGCAAGGCGCGGCCACCATGGCCAAGTACGTGTCGAGGGGTGGACGTGCTGGTGGTGACCTGCACGGGCGGGGAGCGCGGCTCCATCCTCAATCCGAAGCTGCAGGGCGACAAGTACATCGAGGAGCACATCCACGAGGTACGCAAGAAGGAGATGGACGAGGCCGCGAGATCCTCGGCGTCAAGCAGGAGTGGCTCGGTTTCGTCGACTCCGGCCTGCCCGAGGCGACCCGCTGCCGCCGCTGCCGGAGGGCTGCTTCGCCCTCGAGGACGTCGACAAGGCGGCCGGCGAGCTGGTGCGCAGCATCCGCTCCTTCCGCCCCCAGGTGATCACCACCTATGACGAGAACGGTGGTTACCCGCACCCCGACCACATCATGACCCACAAGATCACGATGGTGGCGTTCGAGGGCGCGGCGGACACCGAGAAGTACCCGGAGTCCGAGTTCGGCCCGGCGTACCAGCCGCTGAAGGTGTACTACAACCAGGGCTTCAACCGCCCGCGCACCGAGGCGCTGCACCAGGCGATGCTCGACCGGGGCCTGGAGTCCCGTACGGGGAATGGCTCAAAGCGCTGGACGGACTCGGGCACAAGGACCGCACGCTGACCACGCACGTCCCGTGCGCGGACTTCTTCGAGATCCGTGACAAGGCGCTGATCGCGCACGCCACGCAGATCGACCCCGAGGGGGCTGGTTCCGGGGTCCGATGGAGCTTCAGAAGGAGGTCTGGCCGACGAGGAGTACGAGCTCGCGAAGTCCCTCGTGGACCTCCCTCCCCGAGGACGACCTCTTTGCAGGCATCCGCGACAATGCCTGACATGAGCGCAAGCGCGAGCCTGGCAATGACCCATCTCGTCACCCTCGCCAAGGGGTCGACGAGGACAAGGTGACCCCCGGCGTCCTCGGCTTCATCGTCTTCGCGGTGATGCCCTGGCCGTGTGGGCCTGATGAAGTCCATGAACCGCCACATGGGCGGGTCGACTTCGACGAGGCCCCCGACGGGGCGGGGGAGGCCTCCGGCAAGGGCGCCGCGGAGCAGACGTCGGGGAAGGCCTCACCCGCGAAGGGCTGAGTCCCCGACCGGGCGGACCCTCACTGTGAGCGGTCCGCCGGGACAGCAGGTAGTACGCAGCCCGGCGGTGCGGGGTGCCTCCCCCAGAGGGGGACCCCAGCGCCCACCCTCCCCCACTCTCGGCTTCGCTCGAGCGGGAGACCCCCATGAGCGGGGCCCCATGAGCGGGGGACCCCATCGCCCAGCGGCACGACCGCCCGCAGCTGCGTGCACTCACGGGGCGCCACCACCCCACCCCATGACCTCCCGCGCATGCCGGCTCGGCACCATCCCCAGCCGCCAGGCCTGCCACCCGTCCTCCAGGCTCACGCCGCGCTCCAGCAGCAGCTGATACGCCTCCACGTAGTCGTCCAGCTTCTCGTCCCGCGCCGGATGGCCGGCCCGACCCAGCTGCGCCAGCTCCTCCTGCGCCACCGCCGTACCGACCTCCACCCCACCCGGAGCCGCATACGGCAGCAGCGTGCAGCGCAGGAAATGGGCCCAGTCCTCGCCCCGCCGGTCCCCGTACGACGCGAACAGCCCCACCGCCTCGTCGCACAGGGCCAGCGCCTGTGCCGTACGGGCGTTGCCCGCGTCGACGACGGCCAGCTCCAGACAGGTCCACGCCTCGCCGTGGGCGACGCCGATGCGCTGGAAGTCGGCGCGGGCGTCGACGAGCAGCTGCCTCGCGAAGCCTGAGTTCCGCAGCGATCCGGTCTGGGCGGCACGCAGGTCGCGGGTCGCCCGGGCCGAGTGGTGGCGGGCGCAGGCCAGCCCGTACACGTCCCGCATCCGGGAGAACATCGTGCGTGAGCGCTCCAGGTCACGGACCGCTTGGTCGAGGTTGCCCGCCTCCTCCAGCGCCTGACCGAGGTAGTAGAGCGTCCAGGCCTCGCCGCGCGCGTCCTCGTTGTCGCGGTGCCGGGCCGCCGCCCGGCGCAGCTCCTCCACCCCCGTGAAGGCGTCGCCCGCGACCAGCCGGGCCCGGGCCAGCTGGGTCAGCGCCCACGCCTCGCCGCGGGCGTCGCGGGTCCGGCCGTACCGTTCGAGCGCCGCGCGCAGCTCGGCTTCCGCGCGCGGCACGTCGCCCAGGCGCAGATACAGCTGGCCGAGCTGGAAGTGGGCCCACGCCTCGCCGTGCAGGGAGCCGCCGGCGCGGTGCAGTTCCAGGGAGCGGTTCAGCAGGTCCAGGGCCTCGGCGAGATGGGCGCGGTCGCGTTCCACGGCCGCCAGCGCGTGCATCGTCCACGCCCGGTCGGTGGCCAGCTCGGGCGCGGCCTGCAGGTCCAGCGCCTCCCGCAGCCGGGCCGCCGCCTCGGTGAGGTTGCCCTGGTGGTGCAGGGTGATGCCGAGCGAGCACAGGGCGCGGGCCGCGCCCGCGTCGTGGTGGGCCTCCCGGTACAGGTCGACGACCGAGGCGAGCGTCGTACGGGCCTTGTCCAGCTCGCCCAGCTGCCGGGCCGCGATACCCGTGCGCCACTGCACCGAGCGGATCAGCAGCCCCTGGTCCACGGCCTGGGCGAGTTCGTTGATCTCACCCAGGCGGTAGAGGTCGCCGCGCAGCAGGCAGTAGTCGCACAGCGCGCCCAGCAGGTTCAGCACCGCGGCCTGGTTCACGCCCTCCGCGAACCGGAGCGTCGAGGTGATGAAGCTCGACTCGTCGTCCAGCCAGCGCAGCGCCTCGTCCAGGGAGGTGAAGCCGTGCGGGCCGAAGCGGTCCGAGCGGGTCGACATGTTGCCGTCCACCAGCCGCAGCACCGAGTCGGCGAGCTCGGCGTAGTTCACGATCAGCCGCTCCTGCGCCGCGGCCCGCTCGGCCGGCTCCTCCTCGTCCAGCAGGCGGGCGTGCGCGAAGACCCGCACGAGGTCGTGCAGGCGGTAGCGGCTGCCGCGCACATGGTCGATCAGGCCCGCGCGGGAGAGGGCGACCAGGTGCCGGGCAGCCTCCGCCTCGTCCGTGGCCAGCAGTGCGGCGGCGGCCGCCGCGCCGAGCGAGGCACGCCCGGCCAGCGCCAGCCGCCGCAGCAGCCGCCGCGCCGGTTCCGCCTGGTCGGTGTAGCGCAGCCACAGCGCCCGCTCCACCGGCTCCACCGGCCCGTACGCCCCGAGGTCCGAGGCCAGCTGCCGGGGCGAGCGCGGGCCCAGCGAGGAACCGGCGACGCGCAGCGCCAACGGCAGCCCGCCGCACAACTCCCGTACCCGGTCGGCGGATTCGGCGTCGTACGGGCTCGAGGCGTCCTGCGCGGCCGCGCCCAGCAGCTCCTCCGCGCCCACCGCGTCCAGCGTCTCGACGGGCAGCTGGTGCACCCACGCCGGCAGGTCGCCGGGCAGGTCGAGCGGGGCCCGTGCGGTGACCAGGACCAGGCTGTCGGACCGCTCCGGGACCAGGGTGCGGACCTGCTCGGGGTCCGAGGCGTCGTCGAGGACGACCGCGACGGGCACGCCGGTCAGATGCTGGTGGTACAGCTCACTCAGCCGCTTGACCTGCTGGTCGGCCGAGGAACGCTCCCGGAACAGCAGCTGCTCGCGCGGTGCGCCCAGCCGGTTCAGCAGGTGCAGCAGGGCCTCGCGGGTGGACAGCGGCGGTTCCTCCGGGCTGTCGCCGCGCAGATCCACCACGCACGCCCCGCGGAACTGGTCCTTCAGATCATGGGCGGCCCGCACCGCCAGCGTCGTACGGCCGCTGCCGGGCGCCCCGTGCAGAACGACCACCGTCGGCCGGGTCCGGGTGCTCGCCCGGGCGGCCTGCACCCACTGCCGGATCCGCGCCAGCTCCTGCCGCCGCCCCGCGAACGGACCCACGGGCTCGGGAAGTTGACCGAACGACTGCTCCAGCACACTCCGCCCGCGCGCGGCCCCGCTCTTGTTGGTCCCCTTCAGCTGCGGCCCGCTCTTCTGCGGCCCTGTGGACGCGGCCAGCACCCGCTGCTGATCGAGGAACGGCCGGATCCCCCGCACGTCCAGCGCCGTCAGCCACTGCAGCCGCAACTGTTCCGGCCCGCCCGGCTGCCCCGCGGCACCGGCCCGGTGATGCGCGGCCGGCAGATGCGACCCGGCGACCTTCACCACCGTCGTCGCCGCGCCCACCACCCCGACGGTCACACCCGCACCGACCGCGGTCCCCGGCCCCGTACCGAGCGCCAGATCGGCCACCGCCGCCGTCACAGCAGCCACACCCGCCACAAGCAGCGGCGTACCGGCGCCCTCCCGCGCATACCGCTGCCCGAACGACAGCCGCCCGGCCTCCGTCTCGTCCAGCGCACGCGTATAGGCCTCGTACTCCTCGGCCGCCGCCTGCGCCATGGTGTCCAGCGCCCCGCGCGCCCGGGCCATGAGCACCTTGCCGTCGATACGGCCACCCGACCGCCGTACCTCCTCCTCCACCGCGCGCACCAACAGCCGCTCGGCCTCCGCGCGATGACTGTCCCGCATGTCACGTCCCCCTCCGGCGGCAACTGCTTTGCCTACGAGTGTCCTTGCGGGACGCCCCGAACGCGAGGGGCGCGACGATCACCGTCCACTTCGGTGACCGCTGCGACCCGGTGAAAACGGCCGACCGAGCGGCGGAGCTTCCTCATGACCGGCCCGGGGCCGTGGGGCAGGATGGGGGTATGGCGAACCGACTGGCCCATGAGACGTCCCCCTACCTGCTCCAGCACGCCGACAACCCGGTCGACTGGTGGCCCTGGTCGGAGGAGGCGTTCGAGGAGGCGCGCCGGAGTGACAAACCCGTCCTGCTCAGCGTCGGATATTCGAGCTGCCACTGGTGTCATGTCATGGCGCACGAGTCCTTCGAGGACCAGGAGACGGCCGACTTCCAGAACGAGCACTTCGTCAACATCAAGGTCGACCGCGAAGAGCGCCCCGACGTGGACGCCGTCTACATGGAGGCCGTGCAGGCGGCCACCGGGCAGGGCGGCTGGCCCATGACGGTGTTCCTCACCCCGGACGCCGAGCCGTTCTACTTCGGGACGTACTTCCCGCCGGCGCCCCGGCACGGGATGCCCTCCTTCCGGCAGGTGCTGGAGGGCGTGAGTGTCGCGTGGCGGGACCGTCGGGAGGAGGTCTCCGACGTCGCCGGGAAGATCGTGCGGGATCTCGCCGGGCGGGAGATCGACTTCGGGGGGACCGCGGCGCCGGGGGAGCAGGAGCTGGCACAGGCGCTGCTCGGGCTGACCCGGGAGTACGACCCGCAGCGCGGCGGGTTCGGCGGCGCGCCGAAGTTCCCGCCGTCCATGGTGATCGAGTTCCTGCTGCGGCATCACGCCCGGACCGGAGCCGAGGGCGCGCTGCAGATGGCGCAGGACACCTGTGAGCGGATGGCGCGGGGCGGGATCTACGACCAGCTCGGGGGCGGGTTCGCCCGGTACTCCGTCGACCGGGACTGGGTCGTGCCGCACTTCGAGAAGATGCTGTACGACAACGCCCTGCTGTGCCGCGTCTACGCCCACCTCTGGCGGGCCACCGGCTCGGAGCTCGCCCGCCGGGTCGCCCTCGAAACCGCCGACTTCATGGTGCGCGAACTGCGCACGAACGAGGGTGGGTTCGCCTCCGCACTGGACGCCGACAGCGACGACGGGACCGGTCGGCACGTCGAGGGGGCGTACTACGTCTGGACGCCCGAGCAGCTCCGTGACGTGCTGGGGGACGACGCCGAACTCGCCGCCCGCTGCTTCGGCGTGACTGAGGAGGGCACCTTCGAGGAGGGTGCCTCGGTCCTGCAACTCCCGCAGCAGGACGGTGTGTTCGACGCCGAGAAGGTCGAGTCCGTGAAGCAGCGGATGCGGGCGGCCCGCGCCGAGCGGCCCGCTCCCGGACGGGACGACAAGATCGTCGCCGCCTGGAACGGCCTCGCGATCGCGGCGCTCGCCGAGACCGGCGCCTACTTCGACCGGCCCGACCTGGTGGACGCCGCCCTCGCCGCCGCCGACCTCCTCGTCCGCGTCCATCTCGACGACCATGCCCGCCTCGCCCGCACCAGCAAGGACGGCCGGGCCGGCGCCAATGCGGGCGTGCTGGAGGACTACGCCGATGTAGCCGAGGGCTTCCTGGCGCTGGCGTCCGTGACCGGGGAGGGCGTCTGGCTGGAGTTCGCAGGGCTGCTGCTCGACCACGTTCTGGTCAGCTTCGTCGACGAGAAGTCGGGCGCCCTGTACGACACCGCCGCGGATGCCGAGCAACTGATCCGCCGCCCGCAGGACCCGACCGACAACGCCGCCCCGTCCGGCTGGACCGCCGCCGCGGGTGCCCTGCTGAGCTATGCCGCCCAGACCGGCGCCGAACCCCACCGGGCCGCCGCCGAGCGGGCGTTGGGCATGGTGAAGGCGCTGGGTCCGCGCGTGCCCCGGTTCATCGGGTGGGGGCTCGCCGTCGCCGAGGCCAACCTCGACGGGCCCCGCGAGGTCGCGATCGTCGGGCCGAGCCTCGACGACAAGGCCACAAAGGCCTTGCACCGTACGGCACTTCTGGGCACCGCTCCGGGCACGGTGGTCGCGTACGGCGTGCCGGGGAGCGAGGAGTTCCCGCTGCTGGCCGACCGGCCGCTGGTCGGCGGTGAACCGAGCGCGTACGTCTGCCGTAACTTCACCTGTGACGCCCCGACGACCGACCCGGAGCGGCTGCGCGCGGCGCTGAGTGGATGATCCGCTGATTCGGGCAGCGCAATTGGGCATGTGTGTGGACACGTCTCACCAGCCGCCCACCAGTGCGAAACACGCCATTTATCAGAACAGCTTCCAAGCTTCACACTTCCCCCCTACTCTCTCCACAGTGCCGAGACGGAGGTGACTCACGGTCTCGGCAGGGGGGTTTGGGGATCTGGGGGGATCTGTTGCTGACGTCTGTCTTCATCGCTGCCGTTTCACTGGCCCTGTTCTGGATGGCGGCATTCACCCTGTGGTGGCAGATGCACGCGTGGCGTACGCCCGAAGTGCTCGCGTCCACCCGTTTCAGCCGGCCGGACGGCGGTGAGCATCTGTCGTTCTCGCTGCTGCTTCCGGCCCGGCACGAACAGGCCGTGCTGGACCACACCATCCAGCGGCTGCTGGAGTCCACACACAACGACTTCGAGATCATCGTCATCGTCGGGCACGACGACCCGGAGACCACCGAGGTGGCCCGGCGGGCGGAGGCCCGCGACCCGCGTGTACGGGTCGTCGTCGACACCCACGAGAAGAAGAACAAGCCCAAGGCCATGAACACGGCGCTGCCGCACTGCCGCGGCGATGTCGTCGGGGTCTTCGACGCGGAGGACCAGGTCCATCCGGAGCTGCTCGCCCATGTCGACCACGCGTTCCGGTCCACCGGCGCGGACGTCGTCCAGGGCGGTGTGCAGCTCATCAACTTCCACTCCAGTTGGTACAGCCTGCGCAACTGCCTGGAGTACTTCTTCTGGTTCCGCTCACGGCTGCACCTGCACGCGCAGAAGGGCTTCATCCCGCTCGGCGGCAACACTGTCTTCGTGCGGACGAAGGTGCTGCGCGAGGCCGACGGCTGGGACCCCAACTGCCTCGCCGAGGACTGCGATCTGGGCGTGCGCCTGTCCAGCGTCGGCAAGAAGGTCGTCGTCGCCTACGACTCCGACATGGTCACCCGCGAGGAGACCCCG
Organism: Streptomyces sp. F001; assembly: GCF_004187715.1. Lineage (GTDB taxonomy): Bacteria > Actinomycetota > Actinomycetes > Streptomycetales > Streptomycetaceae > Streptomyces > Streptomyces flavusporus. The sequence goes on from NZ_QZWF01000010.1 coordinate 8,213, forward strand.
GGCAGCCTGATGTCCCTGCTGAAGCAGCGCACCCGCTGGAACCAGGGTTTCCTCCAGGTCTACCGGAAGAAGGACTGGAAGCAGCTCCCGGGCTTCCGGCAGCGGCTGCTCGCCCGCTACACCCTCATGACGCCGTACCTGCAGGCGATCTCCGGCGTGATCATCCCGCTGAACGTGGCCATCGCGCTCTTCCTGGACGTCCCGGTCGGCGTCGCCTTCATCACCTTCCTGCCGGCCGTCACCGCGCTCGTCACCTTTGTCTTCGAGCTCGTCGGACTGCACGACTTCGGCAAGCAGTACGGGCTCCGGGTTCGCCTCGTGCACTACCTCAAGCTCATCGTCGGCGGCCCCTTCTACCAGGTGCTCCTTGCCGGGGCCGCGGTCCGCGCCGTATGGCGTGAGCAACGCGGCCGCAACGACTGGGAGTTGACCAGCCACGTCGGCGCACATCTCGCGCACGTGAACCGAGAGGACGTTCCTGCGTGACCTCCACACTTCCCGCGGCGACCGGAGTCAAGGTCCCCGCGCAGCGGACAGCTGCGCCCAGAACCGGTTCGACCGGCCGAACGACACCTCCGCTCCGGCTGCGCAGTTCGCGCCCCGACCTCATCCTGTGCGGTGTCCTCCTCGTGGCGATCCTCGTCGTGCAGGGCTGGAACATCGCCGACTACCCGACCTTCAGCGACGACGAGGGCACCTACCTCGCCCAGGCCTGGGCCGTACAGGAGGGCCGGGGCCTCGCCCACTACACGTACTGGTACGACCACCCGCCCTTCGGCTGGGTGCAGATCGCCATCCTGACCTGGATCCCTGCGTACCTCGCGCCCGAGTCGATGACCGTCGGCTCGATGCGGGTCATGATGCTGCTGATCAGCGCGGTCAGCGCCGTCCTCGTCTACGTTCTCGGCCGCCGCCTCGCGCTGCCCCGCTGGGCGGCCGGGCTCGGCATGGTGCTCTTCGGGCTCTCCCCGCTGTCGGTGGTCCTCCAGCGCGAGATCTTCCTCGACAACATCGCGGTGATGTGGACGCTGCTGGCCTTCTGCCTCGCGGCCTCCCCGAGCCGTCACCTCTGGCACCATTTCGGCGCGGGCATCGCGGCCGCCGCGGCCGTGCTCACCAAGGAGACGATGCTGCTCGTCCTGCCCGCCGTGATGGTCACCATGTGGCGGCACAGTCACCGCGACACCCGGAAGTTCGCGCTCACCGGGGCGATCACCGCCTGCGCGCTCATCGGCATCTCGTATCCCCTCTTCGCCCTGCTGAAGGGTGAGTTGCTGCCGGGCGACGGGCACGTCTCGCTCTGGGACGGCATCGTCTACCAGATGAGCCGCCCCGGCTCCGGCTTCATCCTCGAACCCGGCACCGGCTCCCACGGAGTGCTCCAGTCCTGGCTGTACTACGACCGTGTCCTGCCCCTCGGGGGACTCGCCGGAGCCCTGCTGCTCCTGCTCACCTGGCGCTGGTCGGTCACGGCACGGGCGCTCGCCGGGCCCGCGCTCGCAGTGGCGATCCTCGCGGGGATGGCCATGCGGCCGGGCTACCTGCCCGCCATGTACATCATCCAGGCGCTGCCGTTCCTCGCCCTCGTCCTGGCCGGCGGCACCGCCAGCGTGACCCACCTGGTGCTGCGCCGATGGCGCCGGGACGGCGAGAAGCGGTACGTCACCGGCGGTCGGTACGCGCTCGCGGCCGTCCTCGCACTCGCGGCCGGCGCCTACGTCGTCCCCCGCTGGTACGACGGCGACCGCACCGCCATGACCGCCGACGCCAACGCCCCCTACCGGGCCGCCTCCACGTGGCTGGCGACGGAGGTCGAGGACCCGGAGGACACCCGGGTACTCGTCGACGACGCGCTCTGGCTGGACCTGGTGCACGAGGGGTACCGGCCGGGGCTCGGCGTCATCTGGTTCTACAAGGCCGATCTCGACCCCGCGGTGACGAAGACGATGCCGCGCGGCTGGCGGGACCTCGACTACGTGGTCGCCTCGCCGACGGTCCGGCGGGACGCGGTCGATCTGCCCAACGTCAGGGCAGCGATGGAGAACTCGACGCCGGTCGCCGTCTTCGGCACCGGTGAGGACCGGATCGAGATCCGGCAGATCCAGACCGTGGGAGGCGCCCGATGAGCGGCCACGAGTCCACCGTCCCCGGCGAACTGGGTGACCCGGCCGCGTACGCCGTAGAGGTTCCCGAGCCGGGCGCCGTCACCATCGTCGTACCGACGTTCAACGAGTCGGCGAACATCCGTCAGCTGCTGCACCAGATCACCGAGTCGGTGCCGTCCCGGCTGCCCTGCGAGGTCGTCTTCGTGGACGACTCCACCGACGACACCCCGCAGGTGATCCGCGAGGCCGCCCAGGACTGCCCGTTCCCGGTGACCGTGCTGCACCGCGCGGAGCCGGTCGGCGGGCTCGGCGGTGCGGTGGTCGAGGGCATGAAGGCGGCCGGCTCCGACTGGATCGTCGTCATGGACGGTGACTGCCAGCATCCGCCGTCCCTGGTCCCGGAGCTGGTGGCGACCGGTGAGCGGACGAACGCCGGACTGGTCGTCGCCTCCCGTTACATCAAGGGCGGCAGCCGGGCGGGGTTGGCCGGCAGCTATCGCGTGGCCGTGTCCAGAGCGGCCACCTGGCTGACCAAGACCCTCTTCCCGCGCCGGCTGCACGGCATCAGCGACCCGATGAGCGGCTTCTTCGCGGTGCGCCGCAGCGCGGTCACGGCGGAGACGCTGACGCCGCTCGGCTACAAGATCCTGCTGGAGCTGGCGGTCCGCAGCCGCCCGCGCACGGTCACCGAAGTGCCGTTCGTGTTCCAGGAGCGGTTCGCCGGGGATTCCAAGTCCACGGCAGCGGAGGGGCGGCGTTTCCTGCGGCACCTCGCCGGGCTGCGTACGGCCGATCCGCTGGCCCGGATGGTGGTGTTCGGGCTGATCGGCGCGACCGGCTTCGTCCCGAACCTGCTCGGGCTGTGGGCCCTCACCTCCCTCGGCATGCACTACCTCCCGGCCGAGATCCTCGCCAACCAGCTCGGCGTCGCCTGGAACTTCCTGCTCATCGAGCGCCTGCTGTTCCGTGACCGCCGCCGGCACCGGCGCTTGTGGGACCGGCTCGGCCGGTTCGCGCTGCTCGCCAACGCCGACCTGGTGCTGCGCATCCCGCTGATCGCGCTGCTGGTCGGCGCGTTCGGCATGGCCGCGCTGCCCGCCACCGCGCTCGCGCTGGTGACGACCTTCGTCCTGCGCTTCGTCGGTACCGAAGCGCTGGTCTATCTGCCGCGCCGGAGGCCCATAGATGAAGCCGCACCCGAGCGCGGGAGCCGCACAGCAAGGAGAGCCGTGTGAACAAACGCCGTAGAAGAACCGCACTCCTGGCCGTCGCAGGCCTCACCGGTGGCCTGCTCCTGACCACACCCCAGTCCGCCTCCGCCGCCAACCTCATCAAGAACCCCGGCTTCGAGACGGCCGGCACCGGCGACATGCCGTACTGCTGGTCGAAGTCCGGCTGGGGTGACAACGACTTCAGCTTCACCACGACCTCGGACGCCCACTCCGGCAGCAAGGCCATGAAGGTCGAGCTGACCCGCCGTGTCGAAGGCGACCGCAAGGCGCTGATCACGGAGTCCGCGGACTGTGCGCCGGTGGTGACGGTCGGCAAGCAGTACGACCTCTCCCTCTGGTACAAGACGACGACACCGGACGCCAACATCACCCTGTTCCGGCACGACACGACGGCCGGCTGGCAGTACTGGACCGACCTCAAGACGCTGGAGATGGCGGGCAGCTGGACCCAGGCCACGGTCCGCACCCCGGAGGTGCCGGCCGGCACCGACCGCGTCAGCTGGGGCGTCTCCGTCTACGGCACCGGCTCCGCGACCACCGACGACTACACGATGGAACAGGTCGCCGACCCGGTCCCGGAGCCCGAGTGCACGGGCACGCCTCAGGAGTGCGCGAACGGCAGGTGGGACGTGCTGCCCGCGCAGAACCCGGTCCGCTCGATGCACTCGGTCGTCCTGCACAACGGCAAGGTGCTGCTGATCGCGGGCTCCGGCAACGACCCGGAGATGTTCGAGGCGGGCACGTTCACCTCCGCGGTCTACGACCCGCAGAACGGCACGTACAAGGTCATCCCCACGCCGGACGACATGTTCTGCGCCGGGCACGTCCAGCTCCAGGACGGGCGGGTGCTGGTGATGAGCGGAAACAAGGGCTATCCGTCGGCGGACGGCACGATCGGCTACCAGGGGTACAAGGACTCGTACATCTTCGACCCCGAGACCGAGACGTACACCAGGACGAACGACATGAACGACGGGCACTGGTACCCGTCGGCCACGATCCTCGGCAACGGTGACGTCATCTCCTTCGGCGGGCTGAAGGAGGACTCGACCGGCTCGGTGACCGCCGAGCTGTGGTCGGACGCCGAGCATAAGTGGCTCGAGCTGTGGAAGGTCAACCAGACCTGGTCCTACTGGGGTCTGTACCCGTCGATGATCCTGATGCAGGACGGCCGCCTCTTCTACTCCGGCAGCCATGTCTTCGGCAACAACATCCCCGGCACCGGCTCGGCGATCTACGACTACGACGCCAACACGATCACGCAGGTGCCCGGTCTGCAGAACAAGGACGAGCGCGACCAGTCGGCGAGCGTGCTGCTGCCGCCGGCGCAGGACCAGAAGGTCCTCACCATCGGCGGCGGCAACATCGACTCCAACCCGGAGGCGAACCGGCTGACCGATGTCATCGACCTCAAGGAGCCCAACCCGTCCTACGCCGCCGGTCCGCCGCTTCCGCAGGGCACCGTCGACCTCGGCAACGGGCCGGTCCCGCAGACCGGGGGCCAGGGCAAGATGTACGTCTCCGCGGTGCTGCTGCCGGACGGCAAGGTCCTCGAGACCGGCGGCGCCCTGCACAACCGGGCCAACCCGGTCTTCGAGTCGTCGATCTACGACCCGGCGACGAACACCTTCGACCCGGTGGCCGCCGACCCGGAGGCCCGCGGCTACCACTCCTCGGCGTTCCTGCTGCCCGACGGCCGGGTGATGACCACCGGCGACAACCCGGGCAACGGCTCCTGGAACCACAACGTGTCGATCTACACCCCGCCCTATCTCCTCAAGGGCGAGCGTCCGACGATCACCTCGGTGATCGACACCGAGTGGACCTACGGCGACACCCAGCGGATCACGGTGGACCGGCCCATTGCGAAGGCGGAGCTGATCCGCCCGGCCGCGGTGACGCACTCGTCGGACCCGAACCAGCGGTTCGTGGATCTTCCGTTGAGCGTGGACGGCAACACCATCGACCTGAACGTGACGAGCAACCCCAACCTGGCCCCGCCCGGCTGGTACATGCTCTTCGCGGTCGATGCGGGCGGGGTGCCGTCGGTCGCCAAGTGGGTGCACCTCCAGGGCCCGCAGGCGCTCAGCGCCACCGACGCCTCGGCGCACGTCCACTCCTTCGCCGACGACCTGTCCGGCAAGGTCACGGGCCCCGGCAGGAAGCGCACCTCGCAGAAGGTCGGCACGACCGTCGCCGGCTGCGACCGGCACTACGGCTCGGCCAACGTCTGCGTGCCGACCGCCTTCCCGTCCGAGGTGAAGAAGACGACGGCCGCCCGCTGCACCTGGCTGAAGGCCAACGACTACGGCCGCCTGAAGGTCAACGGCAAGGACGACCCCCTCCGCCTCGACCCGAACAAGGACGGCGTGGCCTGCGGAAAGGGTGATGTGCGCAGGCGTTAGCTCCCGCTCGGGAACTCGGTGCGGGCGCGTTCCACGATGGCCACCAGCTGTTCGTGGTGCGCGCCCTTCCAGTACGCGCGCCCGCACTCCGTGCACTGCGCGAAGACGTCGTACGTCCGCTGGGTTCCGCCCTCCAGCTGGTCCGCCACCTCCTCCTTGGTGGCCTCCTTCAGCAGGCCGTTGCAGGCGGTGCAGCGGGTCCAGGGGTGCAGTTCGGGGCGGAACCGGTCCAGGACGTCGCGGAGTTGGTCGTCGGGGCGGGTGCTGTAGACGAAGGCGCCGGCCCACAGTTCGCGGCGGCGCAGCAGGCCACGGTCGCGGCTGAGCATGACGCGCCGCTCGGCGGCCGAGCGGGCGGCGAGGGCCGGGTCGCCGATGTCCGTGGACTCGTACGCCGTGTCCACGCCGAGCAGCCGCAGCCGGCGGGCGAGCGTGCCGAGGTGGACGTCGAGGAGGAAGCGCAGGGGAGCGCCGGGCACCCGTTGCGGACGTTCGACGGCGCGGATGTGCACGGACTCGCCGTCCTTCGGGATGTGCGCGGTCGGCACCCCGCGGCCGTCGACGACGAGGGCGCCGACCTCGGTGAGCGGGACGCCGACGGACTCGATGACATGGCCCAGCGTCGAGACGCCGTCGGTGGCGAGCCGAGTGGTGCCGCGGCGCCGGGCGTTCGGGACGAACAGGGCCAGTTCGGGGTCGAATTCGACGTGGATCTCGGGTCCGTTCACCCGATCAGGATGGCATGGGAGCGGGCGCGGACCTCAGGGGTTTTCGGCGCCGGGGCCGCGGTCGTAGACGGCCAGGGCGCGGTCGACGAGGTCGGCCGGGTCGTCGCGGAAGCCGGTGCGTGCCCAGTACGGGAAGATCTCCATCAGGCCGCCGATGAGGGACATGGTGAACACGCGTACCTCCAGGCTCTCCGGGTCGCGGCCGGTGCGCGCCGCGATGGCCCCGGCGAGCAGGGGTCCGGCGGCGGACATGCTCTCCATCAGCCGGGAGCGCACCGCCGGGACCTCCGCGATCAGCCGGCAGCGCAGCCGGGTGATCTCGGGTTCCTCGCCGAGGCCCAGGCCGATGGCCCTGCGGGTGATGTGGCGCAGGGAGTCCTGCCAGGGCTCGTCCGCGGGCCGGTCCCGGAACTCCTCCAGCAGCGGGCCGTACTCGTCCGTGAGGACGATGTCCTCCTTGGTGGGGAAGTAACGGAAGACGGTCGACGGCGACACCTCGGCACGGTCGGCGATCTGCTCGATCGTCGTGGCGTCGTACCCCTGCTCCTCGATCAGTTCGTAGGTCGCGGTGCGGATCGCCTCACGCGTCTTGATCTTCTTCCGCTCCCGGAGTCCCAGCTGGGGCGGATCGGCGGGGGAGGTGGGATGGAGGGCCGTCATGGTGGTCATTGTCGGGCATCCGGCTCGACGGCAAAAGAGTGAATTGAGAGTCGCTGTCAAAATCAAGTAACCCTCAATGGGGTGCCGCTGTCAGGCATGAAAAAAGGCCACGGCTCGCAAGCCGTGGCCCTGAAGGGGTGGGGTGCTACGGGTGCTGGTACGCCACCAGGGAGATTCCCACGTAGTGGACGACGAACGCCGCCAGTGTGAACGAGTGGAACACCTCGTGGAAGCCGAACCAGCGCGGTGACGGGTTGGGGCGCTTGAAGCCGTAGACCACCCCGCCCGCGCTGTACAGGACACCGCCGACGATCACCAGCACGAGGACGGCGATACCGCCGGTGCGCATGAAGTCGGGCAGGAAGAAGACGGCCGCCCAGCCCATGGCGATGTAGCAGGGCGTGTAGAGCCAGCGCGGGGCGCCCACCCAGAAGACGCGGAAGAGGATGCCGGCCGCTGCGGCGGCCCAGATTCCCCACAGCAGCCACTGCCCCTTCGCGCCCGGCAGGAGCAGCAGGGTCAGTGGCGTGTAGGTGCCGGCGATGATCAGGAAGATGTTCGAGTGGTCCAGGCGGCGCAGGATGCCGTCCATGCGCGGGCTCCAGTTGCCCCGGTGGTACAGCGCGCTCACGCCGAACAGCAGGCATGCCGTCAGTGCGTAGATCCCGCAGGCGAGGCGGCCGCGCGGGGAGTCCGCGAGGGCGGTGAGGACCAGGCCCGCGACGAGCACCGCAGGGAACATCCCGAGGTGCAGCCAGCCGCGGAGCTTGGGTTTGATCGGGTGCGGCAGGGAGAGCGCGCTGGATACCCGGTCGGCGACCGGCATGTCCCTCGGCGCGTCGGAGGCGGGCGCAGTCATGCGGGGCATCGTACCTACGGAACCGTAAGTTACGGATCAGTGTGGCGGCAGGAGTGGCCATCATCTCACGGAAGTTGGGGGGCCGGGCGGCCTCTTCCGTCCCAAGAGGCGGTCATCCGAACCCAACGTGCACGTAAAGAAACGGAGAGGAACGCCCAGGTGCGTGGGGCGGCTCACGCCGCTCAGGTGGGCGGTCCTCTGGACAAATGCGCACTCACCTCGGATGATCAAATGAGTGCAGTCGGCACCGGATGAGCGCATTGCGATCGGTACTGCGCGGCATCCGGGTCGCAGCCCCCACGGGGCACAAGGACAAAAAACCCTCATTTAGGAGCAACCGTGGCGCGCGACATATCGGCTACCCCCGTCATCCCGACCCACCACCAGGAACTGATCTCCTGGGTGAACGAGATCGCCGAACTGACGCAGCCGGACAACGTGGTCTGGTGTGACGGATCCGAATCCGAGTACGAGCGCCTGTGCGAGGAGCTCGTCCAGAAGGGCACCTTCCGGAAACTCGACCCGATCAAGCGCCCGAACTCCTACTACGCGGCCTCGGACCCGACGGACGTCGCCCGCGTCGAGGACCGCACCTTCATCTGCTCCGAGAAGGAGCAGGACGCCGGCCCGACCAACCACTGGAAGGCCCCTGCGGAGATGCGGGAGATCTTCCAGGGCGAGAAAGGCCTGTTCCGCGGCTCGATGCGGGGCCGGACCATGTACGTCGTGCCGTTCTGCATGGGCCCGCTCGGATCGCCCCTGTCCGCGATCGGCGTGGAGATCACCGACTCCGCGTACGTCGCCGTCTCCATGCGCACGATGACCCGCATGGGCCAGACGGTGCTGGACGAGCTCGGCTCCGAGGGCTTCTTCGTGCGAGCCGTGCACTCGCTCGGCGCCCCGCTGGAGCCCGGCCAGGAGGACGTCCCCTGGCCCTGCAACCAGACCAAGTACATCTCCCACTTCCCGGAGACCCGCGAGATCTGGTCCTACGGCTCCGGCTACGGCGGCAACGCCCTGCTCGGCAAGAAGTGCTACGCCCTGCGTATCGCCTCCGTCATGGCCCGCGACGAGGGCTGGCTCGCCGAGCACATGCTGATCCTCAAGCTCACCCCGCCGCAGGGCTCGCCCAAGTACGTCGCCGCCGCCTTCCCGTCCGCCTGCGGCAAGACCAACCTCGCCATGCTGGAGCCCACCATCTCCGGCTGGACCGTCGAGACGATCGGCGACGACATCGCGTGGATGCGCTTCGGCGAGGACGGCCGGCTGTACGCCATCAACCCCGAAGCCGGCTTCTTCGGCGTCGCGCCCGGCACCGGTGAGCACACCAACGCCAACGCGATGAAGACGCTGTGGGGCAACTCCGTCTTCACGAACGTGGCGCTGACGGACGACAACGACATCTGGTGGGAGGGCATGACGGAGGAGACCCCGGCCCACCTGACGGACTGGAAGGGCAACGACTGGACGCCGCGGTCCGAGACTCCGGCCGCCCACCCCAACGCCCGCTTCACCGTGCCCGCCGCGCAGTGCCCGATCATCGCGCCCGAGTGGGAGGACCCCAAGGGCGTGCCGATCTCCGCGATCCTCTTCGGCGGGCGGCGCGCCACCGCCGTACCGCTGGTGACGGAGTCCTTCGACTGGAACCACGGCGTCTTCCTCGGCGCCAACGTGGCGAGCGAGAAGACCGCCGCCGCCGAGGGCAAGGTCGGCGAGCTGCGCCGCGACCCGTTCGCGATGCTGCCGTTCTGCGGCTACAACATGGGCGACTACATGGCCCACTGGATCAAGGTCGGCAAGTCGGCCGACCCGGCCAAGCTGCCGAAGATCTACTACGTCAACTGGTTCCGCAAGAACGACGAGGGCAAGTTCGTCTGGCCCGGCTTCGGCGAGAACAGCCGCGTCCTGAAGTGGATCGTCGAGCGCCTGGAGGGCAGGGCGGAGGGCGTCGAGACCCCGATCGGCGTCCTGCCGGCCAAGGAGGCCCTCGACACAGGCGGCCTCGAACTGGCCGACGAGGAGCTCGACTTCCTGCTCACCGTCGACAAGGAGGTCTGGCGCGAGGAGGCCGCCCTGATCCCCGAGCACCTCAACACCTTCGGCGACCACACGCCCAAGGAGCTGTGGGACGAGTACCACGCCCTGGTGCAGCGCCTGGGCTGAGGCCCGACGAAGACTCCGCGGCCGGTCTACCGACAGTGCCCTGACCAGCAACATCGTCACGGCCGGCCGTGGTGACAGCCGGAGGGGCCCCGCACAACGGCGTGCGGGGCCCGTTCCGTCAGTCGGAACGGTCCTCCAGATAGCGGGTGTGGGATTCCTGGCGGCGGGACTCCGTCTCCCTGAGTCCCACCGCCAGCTTCTCCGCCTCCTGCCGCAGCAGGTCGAGCTGTCGCTCCAGGTGCCGTTCGGGCGGTTCCTGCCCCGGCGTCATCCGATGCCACCAGCGGGTGCGTACGAACGCGTCGACGGCCTCGGGAACGTCCTGCCGTACGGCCCGGGACAGCGCGTGCACGCCCTCCGGGTCCTGGGCGAGGATCTCGCTCACCCAGCCGGGCTCCAGCAACGCGGCCAGCAGGTCGGTCAGTTCGGTGAGCCTGCCCGCGGCGGCGGGCGGCAGGTCGATGCCCGCGAGATAGCCGCGCAGGGTGCCGAAGTCGCCGCGCACCTCGTCGAGCTGGGCCGACGGGTCGGGGAAGTCGGGCAGGGCAGGCCGCTCCGGCGGGGCGATCAGCGCGCCCGCCCCGTACAGACCGGCGACGACCACCGGCCAGTACGGCCCCGCCACGCCCGTGAACGTCAGCACCAGGCCGACCAGACCGCAGGCACTGCCGGTGAGGTTCTTGCGGGACTCCAGGTACGTCAGCGCTCTACTGGTAGCCACGGATCTCCTCGAAGGCGCCGTCCAGCGAGCCCTGTTGGGCGTCGAAGAGGCGGCCGCCGGTCAGTTCGGCGATGTGCTCCAGCTCGGAACGGTCGGAGTCGCCGAACAGGATGGGGAAGACGGGGATGTCCTTCTGGCCGCCGGTGAGCGCACCGTGGAAGTCCTCGAAGTCGCCGGCGGTCGCACCGGTCGTGTTCTCCCCGTCCGTCATCAGCACGATCGACGTGAACGTGTCACGGTCCGCCCTCAGCTGCTCGTACGCCTTCTCCAGCGAGGTGTAGATCGCGGTGTCGCCCTCGGCCGTCAACGCCTCGGTGTCCCGCCGGATCCCGTCGAGCCCGGTCTTCGGATCCTCCGGGTCCACGACATGGGTCCGTACGCTCTTCACATCCGACCCGAACGGCATCAGCGTCACCTCCTCCCGCTCCCGGAAGTCGCCGGTCAGGCCGGTCAGCGCCTTCTTCAGCCCGGCCAGCCGGTCGCCCTCCATCGAGCCCGAGGTGTCCAGCACGTACACCGTGCGGGACGGGCGGCGCAGCTCGTTCTCGTACGAGTCGAGCAGCCCGTCCGCCACGGACCGGCTGCCCGGGAAGGGCAGTTCGCGCCGACGGGTGGTGTCCAGGCCGGTCGCGGGCTGCACGGAGGCGACGACCGGGCGGCGGTGCGTGCCGTCGGTGATCGCGCGCTGGATCTCCGGGGAGCGCAGGGCCTCGGTCAGCCGGCGGACGTCCTCGCGGGCCGGGGCACCCGCGGAGGCGAGGGACGAGAGCGGGTAGTCCGCGGTGACGACACCGTCGGTGGGGCGGATCACCGTCAGACCGGGGAGGCCCTTCAGAACCGACTCGTAGTTGAGCAGCGCGTCGACAGTGCCGCGCCGCTCGTACGCGCTCGCCAGCCAGCCCGACGAACCCGACGTCAGCTGCTGCCCCCGGAAGAACTCCTTCAGACGGGGAGTCGCCTTCTGCACGTCCGCGTCCGTGAGCGCGGACTGGGCGCCGGAGAGGGCGGAGGCGACGGAGACGAGGGCGGAGAAGCCGGAGTTGGAGCGGGCCGGGTCGGTCATGCCGTAGGTGAGGTCGCCGTCGCGCACGGCCTGCTCGACATCGGACCAGGTGACGTCCTCCGGCTGCCAGCCGAGGGCCTTGACGGTGGCCGGCTTGACGCCGATCGCGACCGGGCTCGACATGACCGGTGTCTCCGACACGACCTTCTTCGCCGCTTCCGGGCGCAGCCGCAGGTAGTCGTTGGAGGACAGCCACACCGCGTCGTACGCCCCGTCCGCCTTGCCCCGCGCGAGCAGGTCGACGGCGTCGAGGGTGCCCATGTAGGTGGGCCGGACGGTGATGCCGGTCTCCTCACGGACCCGGTCCAGGACGTCCGTCATGTCGCTGAGCTCGCTGGAGGCGAGGACGCGCAGGGTGCCGGCCTTGTAGGCCTGGGTGTCCTCGTCCGTCCCGTCGTCCTGGGCCGTCGTGCAGGCCGTCAGCAGGGCCAGCGCCGCGACGGCGAGGGCGAGCGGGCGTCTCATGAGAGGCCCCCTTCCAGGGCGCTCTGCGAGCGGCTGCGGTCCAGGTAGGCGGAGGCGTGCTGGAGTTCGACGGTCAGCGACTCGACGGTCGTGGCCATCGCTTCGGTGGCCTGCACCTTGTAGGTGTCGATGGCGTCCAGCGTGCGATAGATCTGCTGGAAGGCCGAGCGCAGCGTCTCCGCGCCGACCGCCGGGTCGGCGGCGATGCGCTGGATCTCGCCGGACTGCGTGGCGAGCATCTCGGCATTGCCCCGGATCAGGTCCTCCGTGGTGCCCCGCAGGGCGTTGACCTGGTCGACGACCTTCTTCTGGTGGTCCAGGGCGGAGGCGAGCATGACGGAGATACGCAGCGCCGAGACGGTGGTCGTGGCCGCCCGGTCGACGCCCTTGACCAGCTCGTCGTTGTTGCGGCGTACGACGTCCATGGCGAGGTAGCCCTGTGCGCACACCGCGAGCTGAGTGAGCAGGTCCTGGTGCTTCTGCCGGACGGGGAAGAGGACGTCCGCGCGCAGCGAGTCGGCGGCCTGCGGGTCGCTCGTCTCGACACCGGCGATGTGCTGCTCGACCGCCGTGTCCAGGGCCTCGGTGAGGACGACGTACTCCTGGAGCTTGCCCATGGTCTCCCACAGGCGCACCCGCTCGGTCTGCAACGCGGCGTTGTCGCGGCGCAGTTCGTCCTGCCCGCCGCGCAGCGAGCCGACGATCTTGTTCAGGGTGCCCTGCGCGGAGGCGTACTTGGCGACGTGATCGCGCAGCTTGTTGCCGCCCGGCAGCCGGGACAGGAACTTCCGCCCCTTGGCGGCGGGCAGATCACGCGGATCCAGATCCTCCACGACCCTGCGCAGTTCGACGAGCGAGCCCGCCACCTGCGACTGCGCGTCCCCGCCCTTGGACGGCAGACTCCGCACGGTCCGCTCCAGCATGCGGTTGGACTGCGCGGCCGCGGTGCGCATCTCACCGGCGCCGAGCGCGGTGATCTCGCCGACCTTGCCGGCGAACTCGGGCGAGCGGGCGTCGAGGGCGGCGAGTGAGGCGACGTAGTCGGAGGCCTTGCGGGCCATGTCGTCACGGACACCGTCGTCGACGGGCACGAGTCCGCCGGCCTTCTCCCGCGGGACCCGGGCGACCGGCTCGGGCGGGATGAGGGTGAAGGTGTCGTCGTGACTGGGGCTGGTGTTCTGGCTGGTGCTGCCGTAGTCGGTCATCTGCTGATCCCCCTATCCGCGCGCCCGGCGCGCCATCTCGTGCAGCACCGCGGAGGTGGGCACGGGCGCCTGCCGTACGCCGGTCAGCTTCTGGTTGAGGTAGTCGGTGTGGCCGGTGGTGGCCGACGTGAACTCGCCGGTGGCGCCCTGCGGACGGAACCCGTGCCGGACGGCCAGCTTGCGCAACTCCGGGTCGGAGGAGAGAAGTTCGCCGACCTCGCGGCCCTCCTCGGTGAGGGGTACGACGGTGTGGTCGCTGGTCGTGGTGGTGTCCGGGTAGAGGACGGTGAGGTCGTCCACGCCCTGGCCCTGCGTGAGCAGTGCGGCGACCTGGGACTCGTAGACGAGGACGAGCGGGTTGCCGGCGCCGCTGATGAAGTCCCGGAACGCGCCGTCCGAGCTGGACTGCTGGGCGCCCTGGACGGTGACCAGCTTGCGCAGCAGAGGGGCGGTCCGCTCGACGTCGGCGTCGCTCGCGACGACCCGGCCGTCGTTGTCGACGTAGGAGGCGGCGGCGAGGTAGAGGGCGCCGGAGTTGGAGGTCACGGGGTCGGTGCTGGTGATGTAGAGAGTGCCGGTCAACTCCCCGTACTTCTCCGCCCCCTTCAGCTGCTGCCAGGTGCGGTCGTCACGGGCGGCGTCGAGGTAGGCGCCCATGTCGAGGGTGCCGTGGTTCTTGTCGAGGGTGACGAGACGGTTGGCGGCCAGCACCTCGGCGGCGTTGCGATGCGCGACGACGACGAGCGGCGAGTAGAAGGGCCACGGCAGCGGCTGCTGGACGCCGTACTTCTCGGCGAGCGCGTCCGACGGCGCCTTGCTGGACGGAAAGGCGAGGTCGTAGCCCTTCAGGTCCAGCCCCTCCATGGCCCACGAGCCGGACGTCTCCGTCTCCACGGTGTAGCCCTCGGCGGCCAGGGCGTCCACCACCTTCGGGTCGGCGAAGAACTCGGCCTTCTCCGACCCGATCACTGCCCGCACGGTCTTCGTTGCCGTGCCCTGGTCCCCGTTGTCCCGGCCCGCTACGACGGCTGCCACCACTCCGCCGATCAGCACAACCGCGAGGACGATACCTGCGATACGTCTCACGCCGGGAGCGTGCTCCCGGAACCCAACGTTCCCCGTCGCCCGCGGTGACCGAGGGGTGACGTACCCGTCTCGGTACGCAACGCCGACCTCAGGGGCGCGCGGGGAACTGCGCGATCAACCACACACAACCGGAAGTCGCCCACCCACAAACCGCCCTACGGCGAACGGGACCGTCGGGGGAGCCCGGAGGGCTCAGCGGGACGCGACCTCGCGGGGCTCCAGCGCAGCGGCGTGCGCATCCATGCGTTCCGCCGTGAGGATCGCCGCCGCCGTGTCCGCGCGGGACGCCGCGACGACCAGGGCGCGGCCCGCGAGGGTGTGGGCGCGTCGGTGCAGTGCGGCGAGATGCGGCTCGGCGGCGGTCGCGGTCACCGACGTGCGGGCCGGCGCGGCTCCTCCCCGCAGCCGGGCCACCTGGTCGGCGAGCCGGGTGGCCGCGGTGTCCAGGTCGGCGGACGGGGCCAGCGCACGCAGCTCGTCGGTGACGGCGAGCAGTGCCGCGAGATGGCCCGCGAGCTGGATGTCCAGCTCTTCCTCACGGGAGCGGTGGGGGAAGTCGGTGGTGCTGCCGGCCATCGTCGTGTGGACCGACTTGGTGCGGATCGGCTCGTACATGGGATGGCCTCCTGTGTTCGACAGAAGCCATCCTAGCTTAGATTTCGTCTAAAGTTGAGCCCATCCATAAAAGTGAGCAGGCTGTCCACGCAGCGTGAGCGTCAGTGCTGGCTGTAGCCGTCCAGGAACGTGCCGATCCTGCCGACCGCGTCCCGTAGATCAACGACCGTCGGGAGCGTCACGACCCGGAAGTGGTCCGGTTCCGGCCAGTTGAAGCCCGTGCCGTGGACGACCATGATCTTCTCCCGGCGCAGCAGGTCCAGGACCATCCGGCGGTCGTCCTTGATCTTGAAGACCTTGGGGTCGAGACGCGGGAAGAGATACAGCGCCCCCTTGGGGCGGACGCAGGTGACGCCGGGGATCTGCGTCAGCATCTCGTAGGCCACGTCCATCTGCTCGCGCAGGCGCCCGCCCGGCAGTACGAGGTCGTTGACCGACTGGCGTCCGCTCAGCGCGGCGACGACCCCGTGCTGTCCCGGCATGTTCGCGCACAGGCGCATGTTCGCCAGGATCGTCAGGCCCTCGATGTAGGAGTCGGCGTGGGCGCGCGGGCCGGAGATCGACATCCAGCCCACCCGGTAGCCGGCCACCCGGTACGCCTTCGACATGCCGTTGAAGGTGAGGGTGAGCAGGTCGGGGGCGACTGCCGCGGTGGGGGTGTGCGTGGCGCCGTCGTAGAGGATCTTGTCGTAGATCTCGTCCGAGCAGACCAGCAGGTTGTGCCGGCGGGCGATGTCCGTCAGGCCCTTGAGCATCGCCTCGTCGTAGACCGCGCCGGTCGGGTTGTTCGGGTTGATGATGACGAGCGCCTTGGTGCGGTCGGTGACCTTGCGCTCGACGTCCGCGAGGTCCGGCATCCAGTCGGACTGCTCGTCGCAGCGGTAGTGCACGGCCGTACCGCCGGACAGGGAGACGGCGGCCGTCCACAGCGGGTAGTCCGGGGCCGGTACGAGGACCTCGTCCCCGTCGTCCAGCAGGCCCTGCATCGCCATGGTGATCAGTTCGGAGACGCCGTTGCCGATGAAGACGTGCTCGACGTCCGTCTCGATACCGAGGGTCTGGTTGTGCATGACGACCGCCCGGCGTGCGGCCAGCAGGCCCTTGGCGTCGCCGTAGCCGTGGGCCGTGGAGACATTGCGGAGGATGTCCTCCAGGATCTCCGGCGGGCACTCGAAGCCGAAGGCTGCCGGGTTGCCGGTGTTCAGCTTGAGGATGCGGTGTCCGGCCGCCTCGAGCCGCATCGCCTCCTCGAGTACCGGGCCCCGGATCTCGTAACAGACGTTGGCGAGCTTCGTCGACTGGATCACCTGCATGACAGGGAGCTTACGGTGGGGTAACGCCGCACGGCTCGTGCTTTCCGCCACATGAGACACGGCGGTTTGGGTGGTTATCGCCGAACGCTGTCCCACCGGCCCCTCCCGTCCCTAGAATGCACGGCCATGTCCACGCCACCTCACTACGGCAACGGGGCGAACGGCCCTTACGAGCCCGCGGGTCCGCCGAACGTGTACCACCCGCAGGCCGCCCCGTCGCCGGAGTACGACGAGTACGCCGATCCGGCGGCCGCCCACGGTTGGCAGAACGCGTACGACGAGACGCGCGAGCTGCCTCCGGTCGCCGACAGTGAGAGCGGGAAGGACGGTGCGATCGGCGAGGGTCGAGGGGACGGCCGGGTCGGCGCGGACGCGCACCGGTCCGGCTCCGGTCGGCGTTCCAGGCGCAAGCCCGGTCCCTGGCGCTCGCGGCGCGTGGCGGTGGCCGCGGGAGCCGTGGGTGCCGTCTCGGCGGCCGCGCTGATCGCCGGGTTCTCCTTCTCGGGATCGCCGTCCGGCACCCAGGGCAAGGGCGACCGCACGGGGTCCACGACGGGGGAGTCCGAGGAGTCCGCGGCGCCCACGGAACCGGGCCGGGCCTCGGCGTCGGACGCGGCGCGGGCCGACAGCCTGCCGGGCGCCGGGAAGTCGTCCACCGCCCCGTCCCCCTCGGCGAGCGGCTCCGACCCGGCAGGGACGACGAAGGACCCCTCGACCGGGTCCCCCACCGCCGACGTGACCACGAGCTCCGCTCCCGTCACGGCCACCGCACCCCCTGGGCGGTCGAAGGACAACCCCGGCCACGGGCAGGGCGGCACCAAGGGGCCCAAGTAGCCGCCGTGCGGTGATCTCATGCGGTGATCGTGGAGATCCGGCGACGTCCGGCGTGAAACGGCCCCCGGCCAGGAACATCTCCTTGTCCCCTCGCATGCGCGGCATCACAATGCGCATGACAAACCTGCGGGCGGCCGGAAGATTTCCGGTCGCCCTCGTCGCAAGAGGGGACCCCCACACATGAGAAAACCTCTCGTCGTCGCGCTCTCGGCCCTGGCGATGGCCGGGGCCGGCGCGGCCCCCGCGGTCGCGGCCGAGCCCACCCCCACGGGCTCGAGCACGGCCGCGGACACGGACACGATCACGTCCGTGGTCCACGACGTGGTCACGTCCGCCACGGCCAGCGTGTCGCGGCTCACCGCACCGTCGGCCCAGGCCGCCGACTTCGCCGGCACCGTCTCGCTCAGCAACTGCTCCGGCTCCGTCGTCCGCATGCCGGACTCCGAGGACAACGACCCGGCGCTCGTGATGACCAACGGCCACTGCCTGGAGTCCGGCTTCCCCGGCCCCGGCGAGGTCGTCGTCGACCAGGCCTCCAGCCGCAGCTTCGGCCTGCTGAACTCCTCCGGTGCGCGGGTCGCGACCCTGCGCGCCAACAAGATCGCCTACTCGACGATGACCGACACGGACGTGGCGGTCTACCAGCTCACCACCACCTACGCGCAGATCAGCAGCTCGTACGGCATCAGCCCCCTGACGCTGAGCGACACGCGCCCGGCAGCGGACACCGCCATCAGCGTCGTCTCCGGCTACTGGAAGCGGATCTACAACTGCTCCATAGACGGCTTCGCGTACGGCCTGAAGGAGGCCGACTGGACCTGGAAGGACTCCGTCCGTTACACCTCCGCCTGCAACACCATCGGCGGTACGTCGGGTTCGCCCGTCGTCGACCGGAGCACCGGCCGCGTCGTCGCCGTCAACAACACCGGCAACACGGACGGTGAGCGCTGCACGATGAACAACCCCTGCGAGGTCGACGCGAACGGCAACGTCACCGTCCGCCAGGGCATCAACTACGCCCAGCAGACCTACCAGCTCGCCGCCTGCTTCGGCATCGACAACAAGCTCGACCTCTCGGCGAGCGGCTGCACCCTGCCCAAGCCGTAGGAACGTGACGGGCGGGCGGTCACACCGGAGTGCGGCGGACCGCCCGCCCCGCCAGTACGTCCGTGCGCCGGCCGTCCTCGATGACGAACCGGCCGTCGACCAGCACGTGCGGGATGCCTGTCGGCAGGGTGCGGGGCTGCTCGAAGGTGGAGCCCGCCGCGACGGTCGCCGGGTCGAAAAGGACCAGGTCGGCCCGGTACCCCTCGCGGACCAGCCCGCGGTCCGGCAGCCGCAGCCGCGCCGCCGGGCGCGAGGTGAGGTGGGCCACGCACTCCTCCAGTGACAGCACCCCCAGCTCCCGTACGTACCGGCCGAGGTAGTGCGGGAACGTGCCGTACGCGCGCGGGTGCGGCTTCGCGCCCTGGAGGATGCCGTCGGAGCCGCCGGTGTGCACCGGGTGCCGCATGATCGCCTGCACGTTCTCCTCGTGGCCGACGTGCTGGAGGATCGTCGGGCCCAGCCGGTCCTCGACCAGCAGACGGCGGGCGGTGACCCAGGGGGCCTCGCCGCGCAGCGCAGCGGAGTCCTCGACCGTACGGCCGACGTAGGCGCCGAGAGCGGGGTCGGTCACGCCCGAGATCTCGATCGTGTCCCACTCGACGGGCACGCCGTGGCAGCCGTCCGCGCCGGTCACCTCCAGGTCGTACCGGATCCGCTGGGCGGTCTCCTCGTCCGCCAGCCGCCGCAGGATCTCCTGAGGGCCGCCCTCGCTCGCCCAGCTCGGCAGCAGCGCCGCCAGGGTGGTGGAGCCGGGGGTGTACGGGTAGGTGTCCAGACTGATGTCCGCCCCGGCGGCGAGCGCGTCGTCCAGCAGGGACAGCAGCTCCGGCGCGCGGCCCTTGTTCACGCCGAAGTTCATGGTGGCGTGGGCGAGGTGGAGCGGGCAGCCCGCCTCCCGGGTCAGCGCCACCATCTCCTCGTACGCCTCCAGCGCGCCCGCGCCGTACGAGCGGTGATGCGGGCAGTAGTAACCGCCGTAGGCCGCCACCACCCGGCACAGCTCGGTCAGTTCGGCGTCCTTGGCGTACATGCCGGGCGTGTAGGTGAGGCCGGACGACATGCCGACCGCACCCTGCTCCAGGCCCTCGGTGACCAACTGCCGCATCCGGTCGAGCTCCTGCGGTGTCGCATCCCTGTCCTCCCAGCCGACAGCGAGCGCGCGGACCGTCCCCTGCGGGATCAGATACGCCGCGTTCACGGCGATGCCGCGGTCCAGGCGGTCCAGGTACTCGCCGACCGACCGCCAGTCGAAGTCGATGTCGTCGCCGTGCCCGTTCCAGCCGGTGATGGCGCGGCGGACCTCGGCGAGGGTGCGGTCGTCGACCGGGGCGTACGAGAGCCCGTCCTGGCCGATGACCTCCAGGGTCACGCCCTGCGCGGCCTTCGCACTGTGGTCGGGATCGCGGAGAAGGGCCAGGTCGCTGTGTGCGTGCATGTCGATGAAGCCGGGGGAGAGGACCAGGCCCTCGGCGTCCAACTCCCTCGTGGCGCCGGGGCGTTGGCAGCCCGCCGCCGCTGCCTCCTGGACGATCGACACGATCCGGCCGTCGTTCACCACCACATCGGCGCGGTACGCGGGGGCGCCGCTGCCGTCCACGACGTCCGCGTCACGGATGACGAGGTCTTCCATACCGGGCCTCCTAGAAGAACGTACGGATGTACTCGACGACCGTGCCGTCCGCCTCGGCCACCGGGATCAGCTGCCACTTGTCGAACGACGTGCACGGGTGGGACAGGCCCATGCCGAGCCAGTCCCCGACCTCCAGATCCGCCTCCGGCGCGGTGCGCAGCCAGGCGTGCTGGTCGGACAGGGCGGTGACCTCGATGCCGGTCGCCGGACGCTCGGCACCGTCGCGGCGCACCACCTGGGCGAAGGGCAGGTCCAGGTCGTAGGCCGCGTCCCGCTTGCCCGCGTTGACGAAGGCCTGCCCGGGGGAGGGGCGGGAGACGACCTGCGCCCACAGGCGGAACGCGGGCTCCAGGGCGCCCTCCTCCGGGACGCGGGTGAAGGGGGTCAGCTTGCGGTAATGGCCGTCGTCGTGCGAGACGTACGCGCCCGAGCGCAGCAACTTCAGTACGGGGGCGGTCAGTTCGGGGACCTCGGCGAACACGTCGGCCACCGCGTCGAACCAGGCGCTGCCGCCGGCACTGATGACGATCTCGTCCAGGCCCTGGAACCGTCCGGCCTTGTCGAAGTCCGCGGCCAGCGCCACCAGCCTGCGCAGCCAGGCGTGCACCCGCTCCGGGGTCGCCTGCGGCACCTCGCCCTCGTAGCCGGCGACGCCGACCAGACGCAGGGCGGGTACGGCCGCCACCGCCTCCGCGATCGCCGCGCACTCCGCCTCCGTACGGGCCCCGGTGCGGGCGCCGTCGCCGGCGGCCAGCTCGACCACGACGTCCACGGGACGGGGGCTCCCGTGCAGGGCCGCGGCCATCTGCTCCACACCGCGCACGGAGTCGACGTAACAGATGAAACGGAAGTCCGGGTCGGCGGCCAGTTCCGCGGCGATCCAGCGCAGGGCCGCGGCGTCCACCAGTTCGTTCGCGAGGAAGATCCGCCGGACGCCGAACGCCCGTGCCACCCGCACCTGGTGCGGCACGGCGAGCGTGATGCCCCACGCGCCGCGTTCGACCTGGCGGTGGAAGAGCTGCGGGGCCATGGAGGTCTTGCCGTGCGGGGCGAAGGCGAGGCCGTGCCGGCTCGCGTACCGCGCCATGAGCGCGAGGTTGTGCTCCAGGTGCTCGGCGGACAGGGCCAGGACGGGCGTGGTGAAGCCGTCGGTGAACAGGTTGCGGCGCTGGGCGGCCAGCTCGCCGACCGTCAGCCCGTCGGCGTCCGGCGGGAGGCCCTTGAAGCGGTGGTCGACGCGTTCCTCGGTGAGACGGGCGAGCGCTTCTCCGGCCATGGGGCCTCCCTCATCAGGTGTGTTGCATGCACTGCAACGTTCATTGCGTATATCGCTTACCGCTGTCTAACATCTCGGCCAACGCGGGGTCAACGGAGCCGCCGCCCCGCGAGACGACGAGGAGTCCCGACCATCGTGACCGCCACCGGCCCCACCACCGCCCCCGACGTCGTGGACGTCGTCGCGCTCGGCGAGTCCATGGTCACCTTCCTGCCCACCCGCCCGGGCCGCCTCGCCGACGTCCCCTCCTTCGACCGCGCCATCGGCGGCGCCGAATCCAACGTGACCTGCATGCTGGCCGCCGCCGGACACTCGGCGCGCTGGGTCAGCCGGGTCGGCGCCGACGGCTTCGGCGACCACCTGGTCGAGACGATCGGCGCGTACGGCGTCGACGTCTCGGCCGTACGGCGGGATCCGGCGCGGCCGACGGGGGTTTACTTCCGCACCGCCGGGGACAGGTCGACTGACGCGCACGAGGTGGCGTACTACCGGGCGGGGTCGGCCGCGTCCGCGATGAGGGTCGACAACACGGACCTCACGGCGGTGCGGGCGGGGCGGGTGCTGCACCTCTCCGGCATCACGCCGGCGCTGTCCGCGGACTGCCTCGACCTCATGTGGGAACTGACCGAACCCCGGCCGGACCGGCCGCTCGTCACCTTCGACGTCAACTTCCGGCCGGGGCTGTGGCGCGACACCGACGGTCCGCACGTCCTGCTGGACCTGGCCCGCCGGGCCGACGTCGTCTTCGTCGGGGCCGACGAGGCACGGGACGCCTGGGGCCTGCACGGCGCACGCGCCATCGCGGACGCGCTGCCCGAACCGGAACTCCTGGTCGTCAAACAGGGCCCCGGCGGAGCCGTCGCCTTCGACAAGGGCACCGACGGGCTGGAGGACGCCGACGGCACCGCCACGCATGTCCGCGCCCCCCGTGTCGACGTCGTCGCCGCCGTCGGTGCAGGCGACGCCTTCGCCGCCGGGTTCCTGTCGGCCACCCTGCGGGAGCTCCCCGTCCGCGACCGCCTTCGCAACGGCCACCTGATGGCCGCCGCCGCCCTCACCGTCCCCGGCGACCTCGCCACGCCCCCCACCCGCGACCACGCCGACCGCCTCGCCGCCCTGGACGACACGGCGTGGGGGAGACTGCGACTCGGCCCCGGTTGGACAGCCGCCAGGAACCGGGCCGACGAGGAGGTACGCACACCATGAGCCAGACCGTCGACCGCGCGCTCAGCATCCTGCCGCTGCTCGCCGAAGGCCCCGCCGACCTGGGCCAGGTCGCCGACCGCCTCGGCGTGCACAAGTCCACCGCCCTGCGCCTCCTGCGCACGCTCCACGAGCACGGCTTCGTCTACCGCCAGTCCGACCAGCGCTACCGCCTCGGCGCCCGCCTCTTCGCACTCGCCCAGGAGGCGATGGAGAACCTCGACATCCGCGAGATCGCCCACTCTCACCTCGTACGGCTGAACGAGCAGTGCGGACACACCGTGCACCTCGCGGTGTACGAGGAGGACGAGGTCCTCTACATCGACAAGGTGGAGAGCCGCTACCCGGTGCGCATGTACTCCCGGATCGGCAAACCGGTCGCCATCACGGTCGCCGCCGTCGCCAAGCTCCTCCTCGCCGACCTGCCCGAGCACGAGCGCCGGGCCGTCGCGGAGAAGCTCGACTACCCCCTGTACACGGCCCGTTCGACCCCCAACGCCGGGGCCTTCCTCAAGGAACTCACGAAGGTGCGCGAACAGGGCTGGGCCACCGACCTCGGTGGCCACGAGGAGTCCATCAACTGCGTCGCGGCGCCCATCCGCGGCGCCGACGGCCGGGTCGTAGCCGCGATGTCGGTGTCCGCCCCCAACGTCGTCGTCACCGCCGACGAACTCCTCACCCTGCTCCCGCTGGTCCGCCGTGCCGCGGACGCGATCAGCGGCGAGTACTCCGGAAGGACCCCGACCAAGGACGTCGTATGACCGAGAAGACCGCCCTCACCCCCAAGACCCACACCACCCCGCCCGCGAAGTTCTCCCACGGCGTGAAGAAGGGCAACATCCTTCAGGTCGCCGGCCAGGTCGGCTTCCTGCCCGCCGAGGAGGGCAGGCCCCCGACGCCGGCCGGCCCCACCCTGCGCGAGCAGACCCTGCAGACCCTCGCCAACGTCAAGGCGATCCTCGAGGAGGGCGGCGCCTCCTGGGACGACGTGATGATGATCCGCGTCTACCTCACGGACGTCGCCCACTTCGCCGAGATGAACGAGATCTACAACGCCTACTTCGAGGCCCAGGGCCTGACCCAGCCGCCCGCCGCGCGCACGACGGTCTACGTCGGTCTGCCCGCCGGGCTCCTCGTCGAGATCGACGCGCTCGCCGTGCTCGGCTGACGCCCCCTCACTCCCGCACGTTCGTCAACGGCACGGCGCCCACCGGGGCGCCGTGCCGCGATCCACCCTGCCCGAAAGCAGTATGTGCTTACGCAGAGGACCCACAAATGTCCCCACTGTCCCTCCCGCTCGCCGCATCCGCCCCCGCTCAGACCCCACCCCACACCGGCGGACTGCTCCTCCTCATCGACGGCACGGCAGGACTCCTGACCGTCGCCGCGATAGGCATCGCCCTCCTCCTCTTCCTGATCATCCGGACCCGGCTCCAGCCCTTCGTCGCCCTCCTCGCCGTCTCCATAACCGTCGGCCTGCTGGCCGGCCTGTCCGTCACCGAGCTCTTCGGCACGGTCCAGCGCTCGGACGCCGTCTCCACCATCGAGTCCGGCATGGGCGGCATCCTCGGCCATGTCGCGATCATCATCGGTCTCGGCACCATGCTCGGCGCGATCCTCGAAGTCAGCGGGGGCGCCGAGGTGTTGGCGTCCCGCCTCCTCAACCTCTTCGGCGAGAAGCGCGCCCCGATCGCGATGGGCCTCACGGGCCTGATCTTCGGTGTCCCGGTCTTCTTCGACGTCGGCATCTTCGTCCTCGCGCCGATCGTCTACGCCGCCGCCAAGCGCTCGGGCAAGTCGATCCTGCTCTACTGCCTGCCCCTGCTGGCCGGCCTGTCCATGACCCACGCCTTCCTGCCCCCGCACCCGGGCCCGGTGGCCGCCGCCGGTCTCCTCCAGGTGGACCTCGGCTGGGTCATTCTCATGGGCATCGTCTGCGGCATCCCCGCAGTGCTGGCCGCCTGGGCGTTCTCGGCGTGGATCGGCCGCCGCATCTTCGTCGCCGTACCGCAGGACATGGTCGAGGCGGCGGGCGAGGCCAAGCAGGCCGTCCTCGCCGAGCAGCGCGCGGCGGGCGTGGAGCCCCGCGAGGAGCCGGTCGCCCTCGGCACGGTCCTCGCCATCATCGGTACGCCGCTGATCCTCATCCTGGCCGCCACGTTCTCGTCGATCGCCCTCGACCCCTCCACCCTGCGCTCGGTGATCGAGTTCTTCGGGCACCCGTTCGTGGCCCTCACCATCGCGCTGCTGCTGGCGTACTACGTCCTCGGCATCCGCCGCGGCTGGTCCCGCAAGTCCCTGGAGACGGTGTCGACCTCGTCCCTGAAGCCGGTCGGCAACATCCTGCTGGTGGTCGGCGCGGGCGGTGTCTTCGGCGCCGTCCTCAAGGCGAGCGGCGTCGCCCAGGCCCTGTCCGACACGTTCAACGACGTCGGTCTCCCGGTGATCGTCCTGTCCTACCTGATCTCCGTGGTGCTGCGGGTCGCCCAGGGCTCGGCGACGGTGGCCATCGTGACGACGGCCGGCATCGTCGCCCCTCTGCTCGCCGAGGGCGACCACTCGCAGGCCTTCGTCGCGCTGGTCATCATGGCCATCTCCGCCGGCTCGATCTTCGCCTCGCACGTCAACGACGGCGGCTTCTGGATCGTGGCCAAGTACTTCGGCATCAGCGAGCGGGACACCCTCAAGAGCTGGACCGTGCTGGAGTCGGTGCTGTCCGTCGCCGGATTCGTGGTGGCCGCCGCATTGAGCATCTTCGTATAACAAAGTAGGGGCTGACTGTCTCGGACACAGGATCGTCGACCATACTGCTCCGCTGTGGAGCAGCGCATAGGTACGAGCAGTCAGCCCCTGGACGCCGGCGTCAACCCGGCCCACATCCCCGGGCTCACGGCGCCGGAGAAGGCCGCCGAGCCCGAGGACGCGGTCGAGCCCGAGGAGGCGGCCCCCGTCGAGGACGCGGCCCCCGAGGAGGCCCGGGCGGAAGAAGCCGAGGAGGCCGAGGAGACGGAGGCGGCCGACGGCCCCGTTTTCGAGGCCGCCGACCGCCGCGCACGCATCGTCGCCGACGCCAAGGGCGTACGCCTGAGCCTCGACGACGAGAAGTGCGAGTTCCGCTGGGACGAGATCGGCGCGATCGAGACGGAGTCCCCGCGTTTCGGCAAGCGGTTCACCGTGACCGTGCACACGCCGGACCGCCGTTGGTACCCCATCGAGATCGAGGCCAGTTCGAAGTCCCAGCACAAGGAGTGGGACTCACAACTGGACGACGTCCTCGACGCCTACTTCGAAGAGGACGCCGACTAACGCCGACTAACTGCAGTACTGGGCTTCCTTGCCGATGGACCGGTACATACAGTCCGCGTTCTCCAGAAGCTGCAGCACCGCATCCCGGTTCCGCGAGGTCTCCCGCTCGATCACCTCATCGGGCGGGTAGAACCCGCCCCCGGACGCGGACGACGGATACATCTCGAAGGTGTACCCGAAGATCTTCTGCGAGCCCCACAGATAGTCGTCGATCGACCCGTCGGTGATGTACAGGTCGCTGGACTGCTCAGCCGTGTAGCCGTTGCTGGCACCCATCTTCTGCCCCACCGCGGCGAAGGCGTTCCGGTCGTCGGCCGTCATCCCGGTGGTCGTGTCGGAGTACGTGTACCCGAACGGCCACAACACCAGCTCGCTGTACGTGTGGAAGTCGATGCCGGCCTTGATCTGCTGCGTCCCGCCGACGACCCGGCTGCGCACGAAGTTCGCGACCACCTTGACCTCGGGCGCGGATTCGGGCGCCGACCCTCGGTAGGTGTCCGAGGACGGCGAGCCGGACGACCCGCCGCAGCAGCCCCACCGGTAGTTCCAGTTCCGGTTCAGGTCCGTACCGACGTACGACGAACCGGAGTTGGGCTGCCGGTTCTTGCGCCACGACCGGTAGGAGCCGGTGGCGATGTCGTACTCGCCACCGTCCGGGTTGAGGTCCGGGATGATCCAGATCTCCCGGTTGTTCACCATGCTGGTGACGCGTGAGTCCGTGCCGTAGTCGGAGGTCAGCTCCCGCAGCAGATACAGCGCCATCTCGACGGTGAGGTGTTCACGGGCGTGCTGGTGGTGGGTGAACAGCACCTCCGGTTCGGACTCGTCGCTCGCCACGTTGTCGCTGATCTTGATGGCGACGATGTTCCGGCCCTGGTACGACGTACCGATCACGCGCTGGCTCGCGATGCCCGGGTTCGCCGAGACGACCGAGTTGATCTCGCTCGTCATCTCCGCGTAGTTGTGGTAGCGGGAGTCGCCGGAGGGGAAGTCGTAGAGCCGGACGTCGTCCTCGCCGGCCGACCGGTCGGGGACCGCGCCGAGTGCGGTGATCTCGTAGCCCTGTGAGCGCAGCTTCCTGACCTGGTCCGCGCGGCCGGAGATCACGACGCCGTGACTGTGGACCTCGTCCACGGTCACGCCCGACCGCTGAAGTGCCGTACGGTCCTTGGCGGTCGAGTGCATATGAATCTCGTACTGGCGGATGTCGTCCGCCGAGGCCGACGCCCTGTCCGCCCCGTCTGCGGTGGCGTCGGTGGCCGTCGCCGAGATCGGGGCCGCGAGGGCGAGGGCCAGCAGGGCGGCGAGCGCGGCGGTGCGTCTGCCGCTGCGGACGCCTGAGCCGCGGATGCGAAGTCGCATGAAGTCTCCTTGTTTCTCCAGTGATTCCGGGGTCTCCGGAAGTGGGGGAGTGGAGCCGTGGGGGTGGTTCTTCCGTGCGACGTACGACGTTCTGGTGCGGGTGTGGCGCTCATCGTGGGTGCCTGGCATGGCCAGGTCAAGAGTCGGCCGGGAACCGGTGGCCGAAAGCGAACGAAAAACGGCTGCCCGACAGGGGATTGAGCGTCCGCGCAGTGTACGCACGATGTCCTCACCCGGCGCCGTCCCCGGCAAAGTGCACCCGTCGGTGTGAGCGGAACGTGCATATATGTAGGCGCCGGGAGAGAGTTGCAGTCCGCGCAAGGGCGAACCCCCCACCCAGAGGACTGGCTGATCATGGGCGGATCAGCGCCGCACCGGGACGGTCACCTGCCGGTCGAGACGACCAGCTTCGTCGACCGGCGGACCGAACTCACCGAAGGCCGCGAACTGCTGGCCCGTGCCCGCCTGGTCACGCTGACCGGCCCGGGCGGCGTCGGCAAGACCCGGCTGGCCGGACGCCTGGCGTCCCGGGTCGCCCGCGCCTTCCCGGACGGCGTGCGGTTCGTGCACCTGTCGGGGCTGCACGACCCGGCACTCGTACCGCTCGCCACCGCTGCCGCCCTCGGCCTGCACGACTACTCCGCACAACCGCCGCTGGACACGCTGGTGGAGCACTTACGGGACCGGCGACTGCTCCTCTTCGTCGACAACTGCGAACATCTGCTGGGCGCCTGCACGGAACTGGCCGCCGCCCTGCTGCGCGGCACCACCGGCGTCCGAGTCCTCGCCACCAGCCGGCACCGCCTCGGCCTCACCGAGGAACACCTCCTGGAGGTACGGCCCCTGCCGGTTCCCGACCCCGACGGCGACCTCTCCGCCGCCGACGCCAACCCGGCCGTGGCCCTCTTCGCCGACCGCGCCGCCGCCGTCGTCCCCGGCTTCCGGCTCACGCCCGCCAACCGGCCCGCGGTCGTCCGCCTGTGCCGGCGCCTCGACGGCCTCCCCCTCGCCATCGAGCTCGCCGCCGTCCGGATGCGCGTCCTCGGCGTCGAACAGCTCCTCGACCGCCTCGACGACCGCTACCGCCTGCTGTCCGCAGGCAGCCCTGCCGCCCGGCCCCGCCACCAGACGCTGCGCGCGGCCGTCGACTGGAGCCACGACCTGTGCACCGAGCGGGAGCAGTCGGTGTGGGCGCGGCTGTCCGTACTCGCCGGCAGCTTCGACCTGGAGACGGCGGAGGCGGTGTGCGCGGACGAGGAAGGGCTGCACGCCTACGACGTCCTGGAAGCCGTCGCCGGACTCGTCGACAAGTCCGTACTGTGCCGTGAAGCAGGCCCCGACGGCGTGCGCTACCGCCTCCTCGACACCCTCCGGCACTACGGGTGGGAGAAACTCCGGCACAGACCCGAGGACGAGATCGCCGTGCATCGCCGCCAGCGGGACTGGATGCAGCAGCGGGCCGCCGCCTGCGAACGCGCCTGGTTCGGGCCCGGCCAGCGGGAGATCGTGGCCCGGCTGCGCGCCGACCAGGACAACCTGCGCGCCGCCCTCGACTTCAGCCTCACCACCCCCGGCGAAGCCCTCGCCGCCCTGCGCCTGGCCGGCACCCTCTGGTTCTACTGGCACGCCTGCGGCGCCCCCCGCGAGGGCCGCTACTGGCTCGACCGCGCCCTCGACGCCAACCCGGAACCGACCTCCGAACGCGCCCGCGGTCTGTGGGTCTCCGGACTGCTCGCGCTCTGCCCCGAGGACCTCACCCGAGGCCACCACCGCGCCGAAGAGGCCCGCACCCTGGCCCGACGGCTCGGCGACCCGGCGGAGGCGGCGCACGCCGA
The DNA here is from genome assembly GCF_004187715.1 of Streptomyces sp. F001. Taxonomy (GTDB): domain Bacteria; phylum Actinomycetota; class Actinomycetes; order Streptomycetales; family Streptomycetaceae; genus Streptomyces; species Streptomyces flavusporus. The sequence goes on from NZ_QZWF01000010.1 coordinate 37,386, forward strand.
GTACGTCCTCGGCGTGATCACCCTCTTCAGCGACGATCTGCCCGCCGCCCTCGGCCACTTCCGGGCCGCCGTCGCCCGCGGCCGCGTCCCCGGCCAGCACCTCAGCCTCGTCGGCCTCGACCGCGTCGAACTCGCCTGCGCCCTCGGCTTCCTGGGCGAGGCCGACCAGGCCATCGAGGTCTGCGAGGAGACCCGCCGGCTGTGCGAACGGCACGGCGAGGAATGGGTGCTGTCGTACGTCCACCGCATGCTGGCCCTCGCCCACAGCGTGCGGCAGGACCACCGGCAGGCCGAACGGCACGCCCGCGAGGCCCTGCGCCTCAAACTCGCCGTGCACGACGTCGTCGGCATCGGCCTCACCCTCGACCTGCTGGCCCACACCGCGAGCCGGACCGGCGCCCACGACCGCGCGGCCGTCCTGCTCGGCGGCGCCGACCGCATCTGGGCCGACGTCGACCGCAACCGCTGGGGCTCCGCCGCTCTCAACTCCGGCCGCCGCGACACCGAGACCCGGGTGCGCGAGGCCCTCGGAACTGCCGCCTACGAGCGCTCCTACGAGCACGGCGCCGGACTCGGCCTCACGGGCGTCGTCGGCCACGCCCTCGACGAACACCGCCCCGAACAGCCCACCGGCGAACGCCCCCAGCCCGACGTCCGCCTCACCCGCCGGGAGACCGAGGTCGCCGAACTCGTCGCCGAGGGCCTCGCCAACCAGCAGATCGCCGACCGTCTGGTGATCGCCCGCCGCACCGCCGAGGGCCACGTCGAACGCATCCTCAGCAAGCTCGGCTTCAGCAACCGCAGCCAGATCGCCGCCTGGGTCACCGCCCGGCGCTGACACCCCGCCCCTACCACCGACAGGAAACCCATGCCTGCCCGACCCGCACTTGCCCAAGGCACCTTCGACCACCGCATGGCCGTCTTCGACACCGACGAGGAGTTCCTGGCCGCCGCCCTGCCCTTCCTCGCCGAAGGCCTCGCCGCCCCGGACGAACCCCCGCCCGTGGCCATCGCCGCCCCGCCAAACTCGGCCTGCTGCGCGACGCCCTCGGCGACGACGCCCGGCGCATCGCTTCGTCCCGCACACCGAGTGGTACACCGGCTCCGCCGCCAACGCGATCGCCCAGGGCGCCGGCTACCTCGCCGCGCACGCCGCCCCCACGGCCGTATCCACCTCCTCATGGAACCCGACTGGAGCGGCCGGGCCGGCCGCTCCGCCCGCGAGACCAGCGAGTGGATCCGCTACGAAGCCTTCGCCAACCTCCTCTTCGCCCCGCTCGCGACAACCGCCCTGTGCGCCTACGACACCCGCACCGCGGGCTCCGCCGTCGTCGCCGCCGCCCGCCGCACCCACCCCGGCACCGGCGTCTACGAGGACCCGCTGCGCATCGCCGCCGAACTGGACGCCGTACCGCTGCCGCCGCCCCCGCCGGACGCCACCCGCTGCCCGCCCCGGAACCGCAGTCCGTCCACACCTGGGCCACCGCCCGCGGACTGCCCGCCGCCGACGCCGACCTGTTCGCCGCCGCGGTCACCGAGGCCGCCCCCCGCTCGACCCGTCACCCGCGTCCTGCTGTGGGGCGACGCCCCCGCCTGCGTCTGCGAACTGCGCTCCCCGCGCCGCGTCGACGACCCCCTCGCCGGTTTCGTCCCCCGCCGGACGCGCAGCCCGCCCCGGCCAGGGGCTGTGGTTCGCCGGCAGGTGTGCGCATACGTCGACGTACGCGACGAGGGTGCGGGCGCGGCCGTACGTCTGCAGTACGCGTAACCCGATCCGTATGCGCATCCCTGCACAGGTATGGAATCGGGTAGTCCTCCCCGTGTGCCGTACACCCGGTATGGACACCCTGGAGACATGCTGCAACTCTCCGGGGGAGGCCGCCCGGACCCCGACCCCCGGTACGGCGCCTATCCCCAACCACCCATGCGCGCGGGCCACTTGAGCGTCGAGTACGACCCGCGACCCTCCGCCGTCCGTGAGGCCCGCACGGAGGTCCGGCGGCAGCTGGAGGCATGGGGACTGGCGGAGCGGGACGGTACCGGCGACGACGACCTGGTGGCCACGGCCGAACTGCTGGTCAGCGAGCTGGCCACCAACGCCCTGCTGCACGCCGCGACCCCCTTCCGGCTCACCCTGACCGCCGCGCACGGCGTCCTGCGCTGCGAGGTGGCCGACCGCGGCCGGCGCCCGCCGCGGGTGGTCGACGCGGGCACCTCGGAGAGCGGCCGAGGAATGTTCCTGGTGGACGCGCTCGCCCGGCGCTGGGGCCACCACCAGGACGGGCCGGGTACGACCGTCTGGTTCGAGCTCGGCACGTGCGCGTGCGACGGCTGCGGTCGGCGGCAGCCGTAGCACGCGCGTCGCACACATCGGTCGCACATCGGGTGAAGATCCCGCCCGCCCTCTTGTCGCCCGGCCACCCATGGGCTTACTTGACCTTTATGGCGGACACCACGGGAAACACCAGTGACACCGGCGCACCATCGGCCCAGAGCCCCAACAACACCCCCCGTAAATCCAGTTGGAAGTACATCGGCCCCGGCATCGTCGTCGCGGCGACCGGCGTCGGGGCCGGTGACCTGGTGGCCACGCTCATCGCGGGCAGCAACTTCGGCTACACCCTGCTGTGGGCCGCGGTCATCGGCTGCCTGGTGAAGATCTCCCTCGCGGAGGCGGCCGGCCGCTGGCACCTGTCCACCGGCCGCACTCTCTTCGACGGCTGGGCGAGCCTGGGCCGCTGGACCACGTACTTCTTCGTCGTCTACGTCGTGATCTGGGGCTTCGTCTACGGCGCGGCGGCGATGTCGTCCAGCGCGCTGCCGCTGCAGGCGCTGTTCCCGGACGTCATGGACCTCAAGTGGTGGGGCATCGCCTGCGGTCTCGTGGGCCTGGTCTTCGTCTGGTTCAACAAGTACGCCGTCTTCGAGAAGGTCATGACGGTCCTGGTCGGCGTCATGTTCGTCGTCACCGTCTACCTGGCGATCCGGGTCACCCCGAATCTCGGGGACGCCTTCGCGGGCCTCCTCCCCGTCCTGCCCGACGAGAAGGACTCGATCCTCAACACCCTCGGCCTGATCGGCGGCGTCGGCGGCACCATCACGCTGGCTGCGTACGGCTACTGGGTCAATGCCAAGGGCTGGACCAACACCGGCTGGATGAAGGTCATGCGCCTGGACAACCGGGTCGCCTACGCCACCACCGGCGTCTTCGTCGTCTCGATGCTCTTCGTCGGCGCCGAGCTGCTGCACGCCGCGAACATCGCCATCGAGAGCGGCGACAAGGGCCTGATCCAGCTCGGCGACATCCTGGAGGACGAATACGGCACCGCGACGGCCAAGTTCTTCCTGATCGGCTTCTTCGCCACCTCCTTCACCTCCCTGATCGGCGTCTGGCACGGCGTGAGCCTGATGTTCGCGGACTTCGTGGCGCGCTACCGCCGCCGCGACGCCGCCAAGGGCGAGGAGATTGCGTCGGGCGAGCGGGAGCGCTCCTGGCCGTTCCGCGCGTACCTGCTGTGGCTGACGTTCCCGCCGATCGTCCTGCTCTTCCAGGGCCAGCCGTTCCGCCTGGTCGTCATCTACGGCGTGCTGGGCGCGGCGTTCCTCCCCTTCCTCGCCGGCACCCTGATCTGGCTCCTGAACTCCGACCGCGCACCCCGCGAGTGGCGCAACGGGTGGGTGAGCAACGGCATGCTCGTCATCGCGGGGCTGCTGTTCCTGGTGCTGTGCGTGAAGCAGATCTGGGACCAGCCGTGGTCGGAGTTCTTCTAGCGGTTATCGGAGTTCTTCCAGCGGTTACAGGAGGTCGGCCCACTTCGGGCTGAGGGCGATCTCCCGAAGCTGCTCCATGGTCAGGGCGGGCGTCTCGCGGGTGGCGGCGCTGTGCTGGTCGGCGGCGTTGAAGGCGCTGACGGCCACGCGCAGACCGTCCTTCCTGAGGGTGTCGGCGGTCCACATCACGACCCCGTCGACGCCCTTGTCGCCGGATCCCTCCCGGGTGACGACCTTCGTGCCGTCTTCCAGGGTCTCGGCCTCGGAGCCGAAGAGCTCGGCCTCGATGTCGGACATGCCGGGCTGCACGTCGACCTGGACGAGGCTCCTGCCCGTGCCGTCGTCGAGGACGACGTACGAGTACGACGACCCCTTGTCGACCACCTCGACGTCGTCCGGGAGCAGCTCGGTGAGCGTCGTCACGATGTCGGCGCCCTTGGGAGGCTCGGGCAGCGTGGGCGCTTCCGGGGCCGGCTTGCCCCCCTTCGGGCTCTCGGGGATGGCGTCGACGACAGCACGCCACTCCGGAGCCGTGACGACCTTCTTCAACTGAGCCGGGGACAGCGGCGGTTCGTCCCTGGAGACCGGCTTGTCCTTCTCGGCGGCGGAGTTCCACTCGCTCACGCTGACCTGCTGCCCCTCGGGCGTGACGAGCTCCGCGTGCCAGTGCTTGGTGTCGACGCGGCGGTCCGGATACTCGTACCCCTGGAAGATCATGAGCAGCGAGCCGTCGCCCAGCCTCGTCGTGCGGCAACTGTCGTACGGCACCACCGCCTTGTCCGGGCAGGTCGTCGTCTCACGGGCCTGATCGCTGCCCGGCTCGACCCGGCTCAGGCTGACACCGATCGCCGCCGGGCCCTTGCCGTCGTCGTACACGAGGTGGGCGTACGGCCCAGGCAACTCGTTCGTGCCGCGCGCCGACTCGGCGCTGAACTCCCCGTCGGGAAGGTACTTCTTCAGCGTCTTGAGCAGCTCGTCGCCTGAGACGGGGGCGGGCGTGGACGAGGCGGGCGCCGGGGAGCCGTTCCGCCCCACGGACTGCTGCGAGGTCCCGCTGCCGTCCGTGCCGTTCCCGGGCAGGACCAGCGCCCCGGTCACGCCCACGAGGGCGATGCTCGCGACGCCGCCGAAGACCGCGGCCCGGCGGCGCAGCCGCAGCCTGCGCCCGCGGGCCTGACCGGCGGCGATCAGGGCGGGGCGGTCGGTGTCGAAGGTGTCCCCGGTCTGCCGCAGGGCTGCACCGAGCCGGTCCTCGAAGGGGTCGTCGAAGGGGTCGTCGTGGTGTGGAGTGGGCATGGCGAATCACCGTTTCTCAAGAGACGCGCGGATGAATTGAGGCGTACGGGTTCAGGGGGTCACGTACTCGCCGAGGTCCTCGCCCAGAAGCTCCCGCATCCGGGCGAGCGCACGGACGCAACGCGTCCGCACGGCAGCCGAACTGGCGTTGAGTACGTCGGCGGTCTCCTCGATGCTGCGGTCCTCCCAGTAGCGCAGCACGACCACCGCCCGGTCCTTGGCAGGCAGCCGGGCGAGGGCCTCCAGCAGGGTCAGCCGCAGGGAGGCGTCACCGGCGCCCGCGTCGGGCCGGTCCGGCAGTACGTCCATGGCGCGCTCGGTACTGCTCCGCCGCCGCTGATGGGCGAGGAACGTACGGGTCAGCACGGTCTGCGCGTACGCGGCGGGGTTCCCCACCCGCGCAACGCGCCCCCATCTGACGTACAGCCGCCCGAGGGTCTCCTGCACCAGATCCTCGGCGAGATACGTGTCCCCCGCGGTGAGCAGACACGCGGACCGGTACAGATGCCCGGCACGCGCCGCCGCGAACTCCGCGTACTCGTCCCCGCGGACCTGCATCGTTGTCCCCCCGTCGTAGGCGCCGTCACTTCATTGATGCGGCGGGCCCGGGGAAATGTTTCACGCCGGTCTCACGTTTTTCGAAGTCTCAGAGCAGGTGGTCGGCCTTCCCGGCCTTGATGTCGAGGATGAGGCGGCGGAGGGCTTCACGGCTGTCGGTGAGGTAGGAGTCCTCGGCACCGGCGACGGCTATGTAGGCGTTGCCTTGGGGGTCGGTGCCTAGGCGGAAGCAGCTGGCTCCCTCGCCGCAGAACGGCTCTTCCCAGGCGATGTCGTTCATCGGGGGGTCTCCTCACAGACTGTTGGCGATGTCCCGAATGAAGTCGCGCGACTCCTCCTGCGACAGCGCGATGCGCTCCATCCAGTCCAGGTGCGTACGGTACTTGGCCAACTGCATGTCCCCACTGAGGAATTCCGGCCCGTGACTGCTGTCGATCTGAACGGTGTCCAGCTGGGGAACCGGACCCTCGAGGAAGTTGAAGGTCTGTCCCGAGCCGGGGAACGTACCAGCGGCGAACGGAATCACCAGCAGCCGTACCGCAGGTCGCTCCGAGACGGCCAGCAGATGCTCGAGCTGAGCGCGAGCCACCTTCCGCCCGCCGAACTGCATACGCAGAGCGGCCTCGTGCACAACGGCGATGTACTCGGTCGGGTTGTCGCCGTCCAGCACTTGCTGCCGCTCCACGCGGTACGCCAGCCGCAGCGCGACTTCGTGCTCGGGAAGCGGCGGCAGTACGGCCCGGAAGAGCTCGAGAGCGTGGTCGCTGGTCTGCAGCAGGCCGGGGATGTGGGCGATATGGGCCGTCCGCATCCGTGTCGCGAACGCCTCGAACTCGGCGATGTCCAGCAGCCCGGCGGCGAGTGAGCCCCGATAACGCTCCCACCACCCATGTCCGTTGGGTCGGGCCATGCTCACCAGGGCTGCCACATACGCCTGATCCGAGTAGTCGCAGTTGCAGGCGAGGGTGCGCAGCCGCTCCTCGCTGATCGTGCGGATGCCCGTCTCGATGTTGGAGATCTTCGCCCGGTCGAGACCGAGCAGCCCGGCAGCCTGGTCGGCCGTTATTCCCGCCGCCACCCGCATCTTCCGCAACTCGCTGCCCAGACGCTTCTGACGCTCGGTGGGTGTCGTCCTCGGTGGCATGCCTTTCCTTCCCTACAGCTCGTCAGCAGTCTGCCGCCAACCGGTGCCGACGACCTACGATCGGGTCAATTTCTCCAAGCGCGTGGCAATGTAACCAAGTGACATCCTACAGTCAGTGACGCACCTGCTACTCGCAGCAGTTGGCAGTGCATCGCGCGAGCCTGCCCGCAACCTCCTGCCCTGGGAGGGGCGACCCGCGCCAGGGAGACGAGCCACCGACTGCTGCCCACCCCGCACTGAATCAAGGAGACCCGCATGCCGGCATCCCGCTGCCCCCTCGCCCCCACCTACCCGGCGGACCCCACCGCCCCACTCCCGAAACCCTGGCCTACAGCTTCACGCTCCCCGCAGCGCTGGCCAGCCCGGCGTTGGCAAGGGCGGCGACGAGGGAGGTCCTGAAGGCGCACGGCCTGACGGACATGCTGGACCCGGCGCTACAGGCGGTAGGCGAACTGACGGCGACAGCCTGCCAGTTCACGGAGTCGGAGGACTACTACCTCTCCCTCCGCTACCGAGCCGACACCCTCCGCCTGATCGCTTACGACAGCCACCCCTGCCACACCCAACCCCACCTCGCAACGGCCTGCGACACCCGCCGCCGCGCAGCCCTCCGCGTCCTCGCCTGCGTCTGCCGGGCCTGCAACGGTGACTGGGGCTTCGGCGACTCCCGGGAACCGGGCGGCGGAACGCGGATGTGGGCGACGCTACCGAGGGCGGGCACGGCGACGTACGGCACGCCCACCGATTGACCGGCGTTCCCAAGTGACTGTCGGGGCCGCCCGCTTCTTTGTCAGTGTCGTGCTTCCACGGCCCGAGTAAAGGGCGCTGCGTTCCGCTGCGCTCCACTCCGCGTCGGCTGCGCCGATCGGCCTGCGGCCGACCCTTGACTCGGCTCGTTCCAGCACGGGTGAGAAGCGAGCGAGCGGCCCGGAAAGGCGGGTGCCCAGGTCGGTCGACCTTTCGGGTGGGGCTGGTGGCGCCGGGTTGGGGCGCGTCAGCGCCTCGCAGGCACGCCGGGTGGGCTTAGCGGCTTGCGGCCGGTGGGCGGTGGCAGCGCCTGGGGCCGTCCGGGCCTCTCAGTAGCCGAACTCAGGTGCCTGATAGGGAACCCACCAACTGGTCAGACCCCAGATTCCCAGGGCGGCCGCGGTGACGGCGACCAGGGCGGCGAGCCACGGACGATGGAACCGGCGCAAGGTGAGCATCCAGAAGGCGAGCGGCACCAGGGCGCCTCCCGCGGCGACCAGCGGCAGGTCGACGTAGAGCACACTGAGGTCCCGGTGGATTCCCTCGAATCCACCCTCCACGTTGACCCGCGCCAGCGGTGCCCAGGCCAGCAGCGCCGCTGCAGCACCCAGACCGGCGACGAGGAAACCGCCGAGGCCCTTGATCTCTTCCTTCACAACAGGTCGGACGCCGCAGCCCTGCTCGCAGTTCCCCGAGTCGGCCGACTCCCCTACGCGCGGGGAGGCCGGCCGCTGGTGGGCGAGCCAGGTGATCGCACGGCGCTGCAGGTCGTCCAGCAAGAAACCCGACCGGCCACCGGTGAGGCAGTGGCCGGTCGAGCTCCGCAACCAGCAGGCCTACCTCAACCTCAGCCGGGAACGGACATCAGCCCACAAACCAGCTCTGACTGATTGCTGAGCGTCCCTGGAGCTCCGATGCCAGGCGCTGGCGCTGGAACAGTAATTGGCCGCTTTGGGCCACCCAGGGGGAGAGAAAGCCCAGGTGGGACTGCCTGCCCGTGACCCAAATCGGCCAATTACCTGCTGGGGTGCGGTCCGTGAGGCTGGTGTGACGACCGTGACTTGCGAGCGCCCCCGGCGAATCCGCCCGCACCCCGCACCCGCACCCCTCACCCCGCCTTCCGCCGGGGAAAGCCGCTATGCCGACCCGGCCTGCCCCGACCACCCACCGCCCGCAGGCCGCTAAGCCCACCCGGCGTGCCGCCGGCGGAGAATTCCGGCCAGGAACGGTAGGAGAGGGCGGCCTTCCGACCGGCTTCGATGACGGCGGACTCGGCCTCCTGCAATGTGCCGTACCGGGCGCCGAGTCCCCACCGGGCCATCTTTGAGGCGCGGCCGAGATCCCAGGCGTCAACGGAGGTCACATACCGGTTCTCGTCCAGTACGCCGTCGGCGCGCATCCGGGCCTCGTACCGAGTGATCCGCCCGATGAGTCGTTGCACGCCCTCGATCTGCGCCTCAGTCTCTGACTCGGGACGGGCATCGTTCTTCGTGACGCCGTCGGGTCCCAGGACCGTGGAGCCGGCGGCCTTGGCGCGCAGGACTTTGCCAACGGCCTGCCGCCAGTACCCGATGTCGACGAAGTCCCCGCCGTCGGCCCCAGCGGAATCAGCCACGACTGACCGTCGCTCACGCCGACCTCCCCCGATTCCGGTACGAGATGTGCAGCACCTGCTCGGTCTTGGTGGCGGACGACGCCAGCCGCACCGTGTGCTCGGCGGCCGGGTCCAGCCACACATCAACCCCCGGCGGCAGCAGGTTCAGCACGTCCGCACCGGTGGTCGAGAACCAGGCGCCCTCGCCCACGAACAGAGCGAATTGCTCCAGCGACGAGAACACGGGCACCAACCGGACCGGCGGGTCAGCCTCCTCGGACGGCCCGTCGATGAGGTCCAGGAGCCGGGACCGGGGTGGCGCGCCGTCGCTCCCCGCCGGTACGGGGACTGTCAAGAAACCGGGCTCCTCAGGGCGTTCGCAGTACAGCCGAGCCTGGAGGAACGCCTCGAACACGTCCTGCGGTGACGCCTCCCCACCCTTCGCCCGCCGCACCGCGTCGACCAACTCGGCCGCAACACTTGACTCTTCCGGCCTTGGTATGCCGCCCCCGTCCGCACACATGTGCCCAAAGATCACACAGCTCGATTACGGATTGCAACGCGGCTTTCCGACAACACCAACGTGATCCCCACGACAGCGCCGGCCGCATCGGGACATGCGGCCGGCGCCAGGAAGGGTGAGGATCACGGCAGTGCGTGCACGTGCGGCCCCACCGCGTTCGACCAGGCGTTCCCCGCCGTCGCGTCCCAGTTTGTCGACCACGTCATCGCGCCGCGCAGGTCGGGATACGTCCTCGACGGCTTGAAGCTGCCGCACCCGGTCCCCCGAGTCAGGCAGTCAAGCGCGTTGTTCACCACCGACGGTGACACATACCCACTGCCCGCGCCCCGCGTCGATGCCGGCAACCCCAACCCCACCTGGGACGGAGCCAGACCACCCTCCAGCTGAATGCAGGCCAGCGCGGTCAGGAAGTCCACCGAGCCCTGGCTGTAGACCTTGCCGTCGCAGCCGAGCATCGAACCGCTGTTGTAGTACTGCATGTTGACGACCGTGAGGATGTCCTTCACGTTCAGGGCCGTCTGGAAGTACGAGTTCGACGTCGACTGCATGTCGATGGTCTGCGGGGCCATCGTGAGGATCATCGACGGGCCCGCCTTCGCGGACAGCGAGCGCAGTGCCTGCGTCATGTACGTCGCGTTCAGGCCGTTCTCCAGATCGATGTCGACGCCGTCGAAGCCGTACGTCTGCATCAGCCCGTACGCCGAGTTCGCGAAGTTCGTCGCCGACGTCGCGTCGTTGACCGTGACCGTGCCGCGCTCGCCGCCCACCGAGATGATCACCTTCTTGCCGGCGGCCTGCTTGGCGCGGATGTCGGCCTTGAACTGGTCCACCGTGTAGCCGCCGAGGCCCGCCGAGTCCAGGTTGAAGGTGACCGCGCCCGGCGTCCCCGTCGCGTCGGCGAAGGCCACCGCGATGATGTCGTACTGGGACTGGACGTCCGCCAGCCGCTGCACGGTCGCGCCGTTGTTGAAGTTCTGCCAGTAGCCCGTCACCGCGTGCCGGGGGAGATCGGAGCCGGTATCGCCCGTCGGTGCCGTGGTGCCTGTCACGGTCGCCGACTTCGGTGACTCACCGGCCGCGTTCGTCGCCGTGACCTGGAAGGAGTACGACGTCGAGGCGGCGAGGCCGGTCACCGTCGCCGATGTGCCGGTCACCGCGGTCACCTTCGTGCCGTTGCGGTAGACGTTGTAGCCGGTCGCCCCGGAGACCGTGTTCCACGCCAGCGACACGGACGAGGACGTCGTACCGGATACCGAAAGACCGCTCGGCGCGCCCGGGATCGTCGGGGCCGGGTCGCCTCCCCCGCCGCCGTCGGGGCCGTGGACCGAGATGTCGTCGGCGTGGTAGGCCGCCTGGCCGTACCAGCCGTGGGTGTAGATGGTCACCGATCGCGTGGAGGAGCCCGTCGAGAACGTGGTCGACAGTTGTTTCCACGTCGTCGAGTCCGGTGTCCATGTCGACACGTCCGTCGTGCCCGTGCCGGTGACACCCAGATAGGTGTAGCCGCCCTGGACCCATCCGCTCAGTGTGTACGTCGAGTTGGGCTGTACCGCCACGGTCTGGGTGCAGCGGGCGTTGTCCTGCCCGGCCGGGGTCGCCTTGAGTGCGGCGGTGCCGCTGTGCACCGGGGACGAGACGGTCGTACCGCTGTTCGCTGAACAGGTCCAGTTGCTCAGGCCCGACTCGAAGCCGGCGTTCTTGGCGTTGTTGACGTCGGCGGCGGACGCCTGGCCGATCGTCGGCACGGTGAGGGCGAGAGCGGCGGTCACCGCCCCCGACCATATGCGTATCCATCTCCGTCTGCGTGCGCGGTCCACTGGGGCCTCCGGTGGGGGAGTGGGGTGTTCCGGTCTTCCGGTACGGCGGTGGCCACCGTTGGCCTACAAGTTGGTCCAGACCAATTCAACTGTCAAGAGGTCCAGGCCAATTCGCCCGTCAGGAGACCCACACCAGTTCGGCCGTCAGGCCGCCCAGTCAACTCACCGTCAGGACGCCCACACCAACCTGTCCAGCAGCAACCCCACCGCACACCCCGCCAGCAGCACCCCCGTCGACATCCACAGCGCCAGGCTCGCCACACCCACCACGTCCCACCGCAGCGTCACCGTCAGCAGCTGTGCCGCCGCCGGTACCACGCACGCCGCCGCCACATGCCGGGCCGGGATCTCCCGCCACGGCTGCGGATGCACCCGCGCGGCCGCCCAGGTCGCCAGCACCACACAGACGAGGTTCGGCAAGTGGACGAGGGCCAGTGCCGCGCCGAAGGAGTCGACCCCCGACGGGCCGACGAAATTGTCGTGGATCAGGGTCATCTGGACGTACTCGGTGAGGACCAGGACCACGATGCCCGCGGCCCAGGACCGGACGAGAGCCATGGGTCAGCCTCCGAAGACCTCGTGGAGCAGCAGCGTCGTGAAGCCGAGGGCCGCCATCCCGCAACCCGCCGTCAGCGCGAGGGACTGCAGGATCGGGGACCAGCTGTCCCGGCTGGCGACCGTTGCCGTTCCCTGTGGGTCGCGGGGGTCGTAGGTGACGGTGACCGGTGTGCCCTTCGCCGTCGACCAGGCCGCCAGGTCCTCGAACTCGATGCGGGTGCCGTCCGCCGTCACGAACGTGAAGAAGTGCCGCTTGGCGTCCGACTCGTGGGGCTCCCACTCCACGCGGACGCATTCACCGTCCGTGCGCACCCCGTGTCGCAGTACGCGCGCGACGGTGAGCAGTCGCCGGGCGTATTTGAGTGACAGCGCGCCGAAGAAGGCGGCCAGGAGGGTGAGGACGACATAGCCGGCGCCGGGAACCTCCATCGGCTAGTGCACCTCCACCGAGTCGATGATGCGGTCCAGGTCCGCGTCCGACAGCCTGCCTTCGGCCGCGTCGATGCGGATCGCGAACGTCGTGTCGGTCGAGTCCAGGCCGGTCAGGATCACGCCCTCGATCGGGGTGCCCTTGGGCGGGTCGGAGTCCTCGCCGGTGGACTTGAACGTGAAGTCGATCCGCTTGGCGTCGTCCGTGCCGGTCAGCTCCACGTCCTGCTGGCCCCGTACGTCCGCGCCCATCTGGATCCCGGCCTCCGCGCCGATGGCCGCCTGCTCCGCCGAGTTCGCCTGCGTGAAGTCCAGCTGCACGGTGATGATCGAGACGGTGCGGCCCGATTCCGTCCGTACGGCCACCGCTGCGTTGTGCTCGGTGGGGCGCTGCTTCTCGTACGACGGTGGATACGACACGGAGACGCCCTTCGTCTTCAGCGTCCCCCAGCCGTCGGGCACGGAAGCCGCGTCCGAGTCGCCGTTCCCGCAGGCCGTGAGGGCCAGCAGCGCGGCGGTCAGCAGGCCGGCGGTCGCGAGCGTGCGGCGGGTCTTCATCGGCGGGGCTCCTGTCTCGTTTCAGTTCGCACAGTAGCTGTAGGGCACGTACGAGCGGTTGGTGCCGCGGGGCGCACCCAGGAACTGTGCGTCCGTCAGCGTCTCCGACTTCTGCTCGGTGCTGATCGACATACCCAGGCTCAGCCCGAGGTTCAGCTCGAAGCCGTACTCGGCCGCGTTGACCTCACCCGTGTAGATCATCCTGCTCGACCTGCCCTGGTCGAACATCAGCTGACCGAACGGGTCGTCCGCACCGGGGCGGGACGTCGGCGCGTGGTCGTCGAACATGTACTGGAACGGCGTGACCGCCTGCTCGTTGGTGCTGTCCAGCCACCGCTCGGCGACCGCCCGGTCCCGGTCGCCCGCGGGCCCCGGGTCGAAGGTGACGGTGTTGGTGACGACCTTGATGCCGACCGGGCTGTCGGTGCCCTTGGCGCCCGCGTTGCCGCCCCGCTTGTCGCCGTCGGGCCTGCCGTTGTCGCCGCCCACCTTGGCGCCGTCCTTCTGGCCGCCCTCCTCGACCGTGCGGGTCGTGTCGATGCGGACCAGCTTTCCGGTGGTCTTGTCGTAGGTGACGGTGATGGTGCCGGTCTGGACGGTGTGCGCCGAGTACTCGCCACTGATCAGGCCCGCCTCGTAGCCGACCTTCGTGCCGTACTCGATGGACGAGGTGTACGTGTACGCCCTGGTGTTCTTGTAGGCGTTGTCCGTCCAGGTCACGTCGGGGGAGTACTTGAAGGTGCCGCCGAGCTGCGCGCTCAGCTTCTGCTCGTCGGCCGCCGAGATCCTCATGCCGCCGGACGCGGAGGCCTCCAGGCCGACCTTGCCGTAGGTGATCTGCCGGTTGGTGCCGAGGCTGTTCTCCACGCGTTCACGGGTCTCCTCCTCGTCCTTCAGGGGTCCCGTTCCGAAGAGATAGAGGATGCTGTCGCCGACACTGGCCTCCGCGCCGCCGGGCATGGTGCGCCGCATCTCGTACATCTGCAGCTTCTCGATGTCGTCCCGGAACCTCGCCGCCTCCTCCGGGCTCTCGAAGACCCAGGTGTCACCGTTGGTGACTTTGATCCCGGCGCCGAGTTCGACCTTGTCGGTGCCGAACCTGCCCACTTTCATTCCGGGTTTGAAGTCCTTCTTCACGCCGACGGACGCCGCGTCCGTGAAGGTCAGGTAGACCAGCTCGTCCTTGTCGTCGACCGTGCCGTCGCCGTTGACGTCGGTGTTCGCCCTGAGGTGCTGCTCCTGGAAGCCGTACTCCTTGCCGATCTCCCAGAACAGGATCTTCGCCTTGGAGCCGGCCTTGTCGGTGACCGACGAGATCTGGCAGAGCGGCGGTTCGAAGTCGGCGTCGGTGAGCGGTCTGCCCGCGTCCGTGGTGGTGCCCGAGCCGCAGTTGCCGCCGCCCGTCACCTTGCAGATCTGCTCGGCGATCCGGTCGAAGATCGTCTGGCCGATTCCGGTGGCGGTGATGCCGAGGACGATGGCGACGGCCACCACGATCATGCCCAGGTACTCGGTGCCGGTGGCTCCCCGGTCATCGCATCTGTACGTCCGTATGCACGCCCGTATGCCGCCCCCGCCCGCCATACGGCACCTCCTCCAAACCCCTTGGCAACAGCGCCTTTTCGGACGGTGAGCGTAGGTGCGGAGGCGCTCGGGCGGCGTGGGCCCCTGGACCCAAACTTCAGGCCCAGCGTCAGTCCCGTTACCAGGGCCCACTCTTTTGGGTTCGGTCGGGATGCTCAACCTGCCCCGATTTGACGTGTCTTGTGCGACGACAGTTGCACGCCAGCTACGGAAACGCTGTTCTCCGGTCATCGAGGCGTGGATACAGTGCTGAGAAAGTCACGCAATGAAGTCACCTCGGTACACCGGAGTTGCGCCGGTGGGCCGACCGGGCGGGAAACGGGGAGCTGCGCGTGCCAACAGCCATTGCCGTGACCAGCGTCGACATGGCCCTGCCGGCGCAGGACGAACGCACCTTGCCCGCCGTCGTCCTGCAGGATGTACACCAGCGCCCGCTGGAACAGGCGCTCGCGGAGATGCAGACGCTGATCGAGACCCACGGCCATGTGATCGTCGTCAGCTCACGGGCCGTCCCCGCCGCGGTGGACCGGCGGCTGCACACCATCCGGTCGATCCTGGAAAGCGACCGGATCGCCCTGTTCCGCCCCGATCTTCCGCCACTCGGACTCGCGGTCCTGGCCCGGCAGTTGAGACAACTCGCCTCCTGCGACCTCACCCCCGGCGTCCTCGCCTCGGCCGGCCGGCTGCTCACCCACTACATCCACGCCGGAGCCCTCCTCGGCTCCGTCGCCCGGCTCGACCGCGTCCCCGTCAGCCTCAAGTCGCACGCCAAGTCCTGGATGCCGGGGAGCCAGTTCGGAGTGATCGCCCACCCGGAGCCGCAGCTGGTGAAGATCACCCCCGAAGCCACCCTGAACGGACCGGAGTTCGGCACCTGGATGCTTCTCGCCAAGGGCCAGCTCCAGTCGGACTGGGTCACCGCATCCCTCGCCCCGGCCTGGAAAGTGCAGGGGCTGCGCGAGGCCCAGCTGCCCGCCGAGTCGGCCGGCTGGTGGGGGACCGGCAAACTCATCGAGTTCTGCACCTACCTGCCCGACCTGTCGGTGCTCTACCAGCTGGTCAGCTCGGTACGACAGGGCCGCTGCCACTGGTGCGGCATCGACGTCATCGGCGACCGGTGCGTGTTCTGCTCCGCCGTCGCACCCGAGCACGAGCAGCCCTACGAGAACCAAATCCCCGCCGGGTGAGTCCTGAATCACAGGACACGCACGGGGCCCCGGCATCCCGCGGGGCCGCACACGACCCCTCACCGCTCACACGAACCCAGCCCACTCGACCGAGATCCCCAATGAGGTTGCACGGTTCATGAACTCCCGTCAGCGCCGCGGCGTGATACTCCTGCTTCTGTCCGTCATCTGCGCCCTCGGCGCGTTCGCGGGCGTCCTGTCCGTCATCAGCGACGTGAAGTCCAAGGTCGGTCCCGAGGTCACGGCGTACCGGCTCAAGGACAACGTGGAGCCCTACACCACGCTCACCGCGGGCCAGTTCGAGAAGATCGAGATGCCCGAGCGCTGGCTGTCGGCCAACGCGGTCACCGATCTCCGGCAGATCGAGGGCAAGACCGCCGTGACGACCCTGCGCGAGGGCTCCCTGCTGCAGAGCGACATGATCGTCGACCAGCCCGCCCTGCAGCCCGGGCAGCAGGAGGTCGCCATCATGATCGATGCGGCGACCGGGGTGGCCGGCAAGATCACGCCGAACTCCACCGTCAACGTGTACGCCACCTTCGCGGGCGAGCGTGAGGGTGACCCCGCTCAGTCCAAGATCATCGTAACAAATGCGCGGGTGATCGACGTCGGCAGGTTGACATCCCTCACCCCCGAGGAGGACGACCGCAGCCGCCGGACCACGGACGCCGTCCCCATCACTTTCGCGCTGTCCACCATCGACGCCCAGCGCCTCACCTACGCCGAGTCGTTCGCCGACCGCGTCCGGCTCGCCCTGGTCGCACCCGGCAGCGACACCACCGTCCCGGACGAGGACCGCACCTACGAACTCGCGAAGGACAAGTGAGGCCCGTATGCCCACGAGGATCCTCCCGGCGGTCGGCGACGTGGACGCGGTCCGCTCCGTCACGACCCTGCTCAGCCAGCTCCCGGACGCCGAGCCGGTGGCCCCGGTGGTCGACTCCACCCAGCTCATCGACACCCTCGCCCGGCTCGCCGCCGAATCCGTCGACGAACTGCCCGAGGTCGTGGTCGTGCACGAGCGGATCGGCCCCGTCCCGGCACTGGAGCTGATCCGCGAGGTCGCCCTGCGCTTCCCCGCCGTCGGGGTCATCCTCGTCACCTCCGACGCCGGCCCCGGCCTCTTCCAGGCCGCCATGGACTCCGGCGCCCGGGGCCTGGTCGCCCTGCCGCTGAGCTACGAAGAACTCGCCAACCGCGTCCAGGCTGTCGCCCAGTGGTCGGTCGGCGTACGCCGCCACCTCGGCCACACCGGCGATGTGTTCACCGGCGTCGGCGGCACGGTCGTCACGGTCAGCGGCGCGAAGGGCGGGGTGGGCACGACGGTGACGGCCGTCCAACTGGCGCTGGCCTCCCAGGCGTCGGGCCGCAGCACCGCCCTGGTCGACATGGACCTGCAGACCGGGGACGTGGCTTCGTACCTGGACGTCCAGTTCCGTCGCTCCGTCGTCGACCTCGCCGCCATCGCCGACATATCCCCGCGCGTCCTGGCCGACGCGGTGTTCCGGCACGACACGGGGGTCGCGCTCCTGCTCGCCCCCGGCGAGGGCGAACGCGGCGAGGAGGTCACCGACCGGGCCACCCGGCAGATCGTCAGCGCCCTGCGCTCCCGCTACGAGACCGTCGTCATCGACTGCGGTGCCCAGATGAGCGGCGCGGGCGCGGCGGCGGTGGAGATGGCCGACCGGGCGCTGCTGGTCACGACGCCGGACGTGGTCGCGGTCCGCGGCGCCAAGCGCACGGTACGGATGTGGGACCGGCTGCAGATCCGCAAGGCCGAGGAGACGACCGTCGTCGTCAACCGCAACTCACGCGCCACGGAGATCCAGCCGCCGCTCATACAGAAGATCACCGGCACGCCGGTGGCGGCCACCGCCGTCCCCGCCAACTTCAAGGAACTCCAAGGAGCCGTGGACGCGGGCCGCCTCCACGAGCTGGACAGCAAGAGCGCGGTCAAACAGGCCCTGTGGGGCCTCGCGGGCGAACTCGGGCTGGTCAAGGTCCCCGAGGCCGACCGCAAGGGCAGCCGGCTACGGGGCGACCGCGGCGCGGTGAGCTTCCGGAGGCGGAAGGACGGAGGGGGATGAACGTGCGTGCACTGCACAGACGGGACCGGGGCCAGGTCACCATCGAGTTCCTCGGCATGACCCCGCTGATCATTCTGACGCTGGTACTCCTGTGGCAGTTCGTGCTCGTGGGATACACGTTCACGCTCGCGGGGAATGCTGCCGACGAGGCGGTACGGGAGGGAACAGCGGCGGTCGACCGTCAGGCGGCCTGCGAGGAGGCGGGCCGCCGGCATCTGCCGGACGCGTGGGAGGGGGGCGCCAGCGTGCAGTGCACCACGAACGGCGGCTATGTCACGGCCGACGTCAGTCTCGAGGTGCCGGTCCTCTTCCCCGGCTCGGTCGGCTTCCCCTTCCCGGGCGTCGACGGGCATGCGGGGGCCGTGGAGGAGGAGGTGGGCTGAGATGCCGTACGAGCGATCTTCCTTCTACGGTCCTGAAGACCGCGATCGTGGCCAAGTCGCCCTCGAGTACCTCGGGTTCATCCCGATCTTGATCCTCGTCGCCATGGCCGCCGTACAGATCGGACTGATCGCCTACACGGGCCAGCAGGCCGGCACGGCCGCCCGCACCGGCGCCCGCAGCGCCTCCCTGAACGGGCCCTACGCGCAGGACTGCCAGAACGCGGTCAGCAGCTGGCTGGCCGACGGCACCGACTGCTCGAGCGCCGAGCTGGGCGACGAGGTCGAGGTCACCGCCACCGTCGACATCCCGTCGATCGTCCCCGGCTGGGACTTCGGCGACGCGAACAAGACCGCCACGATGCCGATCGACCACTGAAACAGGGAGCACGGCGATGAGCCTGCGGGCACGGATCAACTCCCCCGAGGAGAACGGCAGCAGGGGCGAGGACGGCCACCTGGTCGCCTCGTACCGCGCCAAACTCCTGGAGGAGATCGACCTCGCGGAGATGAGCTCGCTCGCGGCGGCCGAGCGCAGGGCGCGGCTGGAGCGGGTGCTCGGGCACATCATCAGCCGTGAGGGCCCGGTGCTGTCGACGGTCGAGCGCTCCCAGCTGATCCGTCGGGTCGTCGACGAGGCGCTGGGACTGGGCATCCTGGAGCCCCTGCTGGAGGACGCGTCGATCACCGAGATCATGGTGAACGGCCCGGACGCGATCTTCGTCGAGCGCGGCGGCCGGGTGGAGCAGCTGCCGCTGCGGTTCGCCTCCAACGAGCAGCTGATGCAGACCATCGAGCGGATCGTCTCGACGGTCAACCGCCGCGTGGACGAGTCGAATCCGATGGTCGACGCCCGCCTCCCGTCCGGTGAACGCGTCAACGTCATCATCCCGCCGCTGTCCCTCACCGGCGCCACCCTCACCATCCGCCGCTTCCCCCGTTCCTTCACCCTCCAGGAACTGATCAGCTTCGGCTCGCTGGACGAGCACATGCTGTACCTGCTGGCCGGGCTGGTGCAGGCCAGGTTCAACATCATCGTGTCCGGGGCGACCGGCACCGGAAAGACGACCCTGCTCAACGCCCTCTCCGGCCTCATCCCCGAGACCGAACGCATCATCACCATCGAGGACTCCGCCGAACTCCAGCTCCAGCAGCAGCACGTCATCCGGCTCGAGTCGCGTCCGCCGAACGTCGAGGGCCAGGGCCAGGTGACGATCCGCGACCTGGTCCGCAACTCGCTGCGCATGCGCCCCGACCGGATCGTCGTCGGTGAGGTCCGTGGCGGCGAGTCGCTGGACATGCTCCAGGCGATGTCGACCGGCCACGACGGCTCGCTGGCCACGGTCCACGCCAACAGCGCCGAGGACGCGCTGATGCGCCTGCAGACCCTCGCCTCCATGTCCGACGTCGAAATCCCCTTCGTCGCCCTGCACGACCAGATCAACAGCGCCGTCGACGTGATCGTCCAGCTCACCCGGTTCGCCGACGGCGCCCGCCGGGTCACCGAGATCGCGCTGCTCGACAGCCACGGCAGCGAGCCCTACCGGCTGGCCACCGTCGCCCGCTTCAACGCCCAGCCCATGGCCGCCGACGGCCGTATCTACGGATCCTTCGAGTACTTCCCCCTCACCCGCCGCACCGCCGACCGCCTCTACATGGCGAGCCAGCCCATACCCCAGGCCTTCGGCGTGGCCCAGTCCGCAGACCAGCTAGCCACCCGAGAAGCCAGGTAGGCAGGAACCGTCCCCATGGAACTCCAGACCGTCGTCACGCTCACCACCGGCATCACCCTGCTGACCTGCGTCCTCGCCGTGGCCGGACTGCACGCCTACGCCATGGGCAAGGCCCAGCGCCAGGCACTGGTCGACCGCCTGTCGTCCACCGGCCAGATCCCGGTGGCCGGCCGCCGGCGCCACTTCCCGACCCTGGACCGCCGGCTGCGCCGCACCAAGCTGGGCAGGAAGCTGGAGCTGCGGCTGGCGGCAACGGGCCTGGACATCACACCGGGCGAGTTCTTCGCGGCCATGCTCGCCACGGTCGCGGGTCTGTGGCTGATCGGCCAGGCCACCCTGGCCCCCTTCTTCGGCCCCATCGCCGGACTGCTGGGCGTCTGGGTGGCGCTGCAGTTCCTCAACTGGCAGCGTCAGAAACGCATCGAGAAGTTCATCAACCAACTCCCCGAACTGGCCCGCATCCTGGCCAACGCCACCCAGGCCGGCCTCGCCCTGCGCACCGCGATCGGTATGGCGGCGGAGGAGCTGGAGGCTCCCGCGGGCGAGGAACTGGCCAAGGTGGCCAACCAGTTGGCGGTGGGCGCGTCGATGGACGACGCGCTGGGGGAGCTGGCTGACCGGCTCCCCTCGCGTGAGCTGGTGGTGCTGGTCACCACGCTGGTGCTGTCCAACCGGGCGGGCGGTCAGGTGGTCAGCGCGCTCAGAAACCTGACCGAGACGCTGGAGGAGCGCAAGGAGACCCGACGGGAGATCCGCACCCAGCTCTCGCAGGTGAGCATGACGTCGTATGCGGTCCCGGTGATGGGCGTCGGCTCCCTCTTCCTGATGAACGGCGTCAAGGACGGAGCCCTGGACCGTATGACGGCCTCCCCGGTCGGCCAGGCATGCGTGATCATCGCGTTCGCGCTGTACGCCGTCGGCTTCGTCCTGATCCGCCGTATGTCCCGCATCGACGTCTGAGACGGAGGGGTACCTCATGGCACTTCTGCTCGCACTGCTTATGGGCCTCGGCGTCTGGGGCGTCTTCGCCGGCATCCGGATGTACCGGGCGGAGGCGAAACTGCCCGGCGACCTCGCGCTCGCCCTGGAGGTCGGCTCGACCCGCACGGGCGCGGTGGACTCGCTGGTCGACCGCCTGGGCATGCGGTACGCGCCCGCCGTACTGCGCATGATGGGCACCAAGCAGGTCGCCAAGTACCGCCGCAAGATCGACCTGGCGGGCAACCCCGGCGGCCTGACGATCGACCGTTATGCGGCGAGGCGGGCGGTCTACGGCTTCCTGGGCGGCCTCGGCGGCCTGGTGTTCCTGCTCCAGGGCAACGTGTTCATGGCGCTGCTCCTGTTCGCCTTCGGCGCGTTCTGGACCGAGGTCGGCATCTGGTCGGCGATCCGGCTCCGCAAGGACGTGATCGAACGAACGCTGCCCGACTTCCTCGACGTCCTCGCCGTCGTGGTGAGCGCCGGCCTCGGCTTCCGCCAGGCCCTCGACCGGGTCTCCTCCCGCTACGAGGGCCCCTGGGCCGACGAGATCCGCATCACCCTCCGCCAGATGGACCTCGGCATGAGCCGCCGCCAGGCCTTCGCCGAGCTCCGGCGCAGGAACGACTCCGAGCAGGTCGCGATGTTCGTCACGGCGTTGCAGCAGGGGGAGGAGCTGGGCGCGCCGATCGTCGACACGCTGGTGTCGTTGGCCAAGGACATGCGGCGTACGGACGCCCAGAACGCCCGTCGCAAGGCTGCCCGCGCCGTCCCCAAGGCCACGATGATGATCACGACGTTCATGGTGCCGGCGACGATGCTGCTGCTCGGCGCGGGCCTGTTGCTGGGCTCCGGTACGGACTTCGGCTCGATCACAGGTGAGTGACGACCATGACGACACCGCCGACGATGAAGGAGGGCGCGGGCCTTCTGCGCCGTCGCCCCAAACTCCCTGAGATCACGACGCCGCCCGCGGGGACGGTGTTGCCGGCGCATGTGCGGTCGGGGGCGCCGGACATCCCGGTGACTTCGGTTACGCCGGCGTTGCCGGTGGGGTGGGTGCGGGCGGACGGCGAGAGGGCGCCGGAGACGCCGGCGGAGCCGCCGGCGGTTGCCGGGCGCGGCGGGAAAGCCGCCGCTGGCGCTCAGCCCTCACAGGGGCCACCCGCACCTGACCACGATGGCCGCACGGGTGATGCGGGTGGGAACCCAAACCCGGCCGAAGGCCGGGTGCCCCCCAACGCACCCGCACCCGCAATGCCCATCCAGATCAACGCCCTGCAAGCAATGTGCCGGCAGGTCTTCGGCTTCCGCCTGGCCATGATCGCCCTGGCCGCCCCCGCCGCCCTCCTGAACGCCAACCCGGGCGTAGGCGCGTACCTGGTGGGCGCAGCCGTAGTGGTCACCTTCATGGTGTCCTACGTCCTCTTCAGAGACTGGGAACGCTTCGGCCCCTCCTCCTGCGCCACCCTCCCTCCTCGCCGTGGACACCCTCCTCGGCTCCCTCCCCCTGATCTCCGCCGGCCCCGACACCACCCTCGCCTACGTCAGCGTCTGCACCCCCTCCTCGCCGGCCTCGTCTACAGCTGGCGGGGCGCCGCAGTCTTCGCCTCCCTCCAGTCCCTGATCCTCGTCCTCGTCCACGCCACCCTCACGGACACCCCGAACGCCGGCCCCGCCGAAACCCTCCTCCTCCCCGGCCTCTGCGTCATCGCAGGCGCGGTCGGCTCGACCCTGCGCAACCTGATGCTCCGCTTCGGCGAGGCCACCCACGCCCTGACGACGGTCCAGGCCCGCCTCGCCGTCACGGAGGCGGTGGCCGCAGAACGCGCCCGCCTGGCCCGCGAACTCCACGACTCCGTCGCCAAGACCCTGCACGGCGTGGCCCTGGCGGCCGACGGCCTGGCAGGCTCGGCCGACAAGATGGACCCACGCCTGGTCAAACAACAGGCGGAACTGGTCGCCCGCTCCGCCCGCCGAGCCGCCGCCGAATCCCGCGAACTCCTCACCGATCTGCGCCGCGAGTCGGACCCCGACCACGGCACGGACGTACTCGTCGAACTCGCCGCACGTACCCGCGACTTCAGCACCCGCACCGGCCTCCCGGCCGCCTACCTCCCCACCGGCGAACACGCGGTACCCCCCGTCCCCCGGCCGTGGCCCGCCAGCTCCTCACGATCGCGTCGGAGGCGATGGAGAACGCCCACCGCCACGCGGCGCCCACCCGGGTCGACGTCACGGCAGGCGTACACGGCGACCTGCTCCGCATCACCGTCTACGACGACGGCCGTGGCCTGCCCCCCGGCACCACCCTCGAACAACTCCGCCGCGCAGGCCACTTCGGCCTGGTCGGCATGGTCGAACGCGCCGCCTCGGTGGGCGCCCGCATCCGCATCGGCCGCGGCACCCACCCCCGCGGCACGGAGGTCCGCCTGGACCTCCCGCTGGCAGCCCTGAACACACCCCCAGCCTGACCACCGCTCGTCCCCACGACCCGAGAGGAGGCCGAACGATGCCGGACACCCAGCCCCACCTGCCCCACCCGGCTCGCCGCCCCCGCCCCGCCTGCGCCGACGTCTTCGCCTCAGAACCCGTTCGCCGACTTTCCACCGCCCCCGCAAACGGCCCCCCTCCGCGTGGTCGTCGCCGACGACAACCCGGTGGTCCGCGCCGGCCTGACCGCCCTCCTCTCCGGCCGCGAGGACATCACGGTCGTGGCGGAGGCCGCCGACGGCCGCGAGGCCTACGACGCGGCCCAGGCCCACCACCCCGACGTGGTCCTCCTCGACGTCCGCATGCCCGGCGTGGACGGCATCTCGGCCCTCCCGTACCTCGTACGCCTGGCCCCGGTCGTCATGCTCACCTACAGCCGCGAGTCGGAAATCGTCCAGGAGGCCCTGCGCCGAGGAGCGGGCGGCTACCTGGTCCACGGCGAGTTCACGGCAGACCAACTGGTCGCGGCAGTACGGGACATCAAGCAGGGCAGGGCCCACTTCACCCCGACGGCGGCAGGCGCGCTCCTGGCACAACTCCGGCAGGGACAAGGCGCCCCCGGCGAACCGCCACCACTCCCCGACGGCCTGGGCGCGACGAATGCGACTGCAAACCCTGACGTCGCGGCGAGAACGAGAAGTTCCCCTCTCAGTCACGTACCTGCACCGCCTATTTCTCCAGAAAACCTTTCGCAGGTGCAACCGGATGTGGCACAGTCGACGTCGTACCGGGCAAGGTTCCAACTCAGCACGAGGGAGGCGGAGATCATGGACCTCATCGCATCCGGCATGAACAACCAGCAGATCGCCGCCACCTGCTTCATCAGCGAGAAGACGGTCAAGAACCACATCAACCGCATCTTCGCCAAGCTCCACAGCACAAGCCGCTCCGAAGCCGCCGCCAAGTGGCTGGGCACGGCCCCCGGTTCACAGCGGGGACTGGGGTGACCTGCGGTGACCAGTGGGGGGACGAACAGGCGCGGATGGGCCTTCGGTTGGGCCCGGGATTGGGTCCTGGGGCCCTCTGGCGGGAGGGGCGTTCCGCCGTACGTTTCCGGTATCGCAAGCGGCACCGAAGCCGATATCGGAGGGGAACACCATGAGCAACTGGATCAACACCACCGTCTCGTACTTCCAGGCTCGCGCCGCCCGCAACGACAAGGGGCAGACGGCGGTGGAGTACCTGGGGATTATTGCGGTGGTTGTGGCGATTGTGCTGGCGATCACGGGTACGGACATCGGTCAGTCCATCTTCGACGCGATCACCACGAAGATCGGCGAGGTCACCGGCGGGTGATGCATCCCCGTAGGTACGGCGACGCAGGGCAGGCCTTCCCCATCTACATCACGGTGGTGGCGGGCCTGCTCTTTCTCGCGTTCGCTTACCTTGCGGTCGGCCAGGCCGCGGCAACGAGGAACGAGGCCCAGACGGCGGCGGACGCGGCAGCGCTTGCAGCAGCCCAGGAAGCCCGGGACCAGCTCACGGGTCAGTGGCTGGAGAACGTGCTGGACCCGACCTCGTGGCAGGACATCTTCGACGGCAACGTGGGACTTGACGACCCGTGCTGGCGTGCAGAGCAACTGGCGGCACAGAACGATGCCCATCTGGTAGGAGAGGGTTGCGCTCCGACGGGACTCCTGAGCTACACGGTCGATGTCGAGACCGACGAGCCCGTGGGGGACACCATCGTTCCTGGCACGGAAAACAAGAGAGCAACAGCAGATGCGACTGCCGTCATTGAGCCGCGCTGCTCGTTCAAGCTCCCCAGCGAGGATGCGGGGGACGATGTGCTGCCGAGTCTCATCTGTAAGGACGACAGGAACTGGGACCTGAACCCGGAAGATCTCATTGAACTCCCGGGACCCGAGGACCTCTTCGACGTCCATCTGGCCGACTGACAAGCGAACGACGAGTGATGAAGGAAGCAGAGGCATGAGCATTCGGTTCACTACGAAGGCCCGTAGGGGGATGGTCGCGTTGGCCGCTGCGGCCGGACTGGCCCTCGGCGTGGCCGGCTGTAGCGGTGGTGGCGGCGAGGACGAGAAGCCGGACAGTTCGGCTTCTGCTTCCCAGGACAACGGATCCCAGCCGAGTGCTCAGGAGGGGCAGGAGGAAGAGCCTCTGGCCGAGTTGAAGGGCTCGAACGGACTGCTCCTCCAAGTCACCTCCGCCGAACGTGATTCCGGCGGCTTCGTCACAGTGAACGGCAATCTGAAGAACGACGGTGGCAACAGCGTCGCGGTCCCGGCCGCACTGAGCGGCAACGAGACCGAGATCATCAGGAACGGCAGGTCGCTGGGCGGCGCAACACTCGTGGACTCCAAGGGCAAGAAGCGCTACTACGTGCTGCGTGACACGGACGGTCGGCCATTGACGACCACTGGCCTGTCGACGATCAAGTCCGGCGAGAGCGTGGCTGTTTTCATGCAGTTCCCGTCGCCGCCGACTAGCACGACCGAGGTCAGCTTCCAACTGCCGACGTTCGCCAGCGGCACCATCACGATCTCCGGGTGAGGCCCACCATGACCCACACCCGCCTCACCCTGGCCCTGACCGCCGCCACCGTAATGTTCGCGACGAACCTCTACGGCGCCGCGACGGCCCACGCCGACGAGAGCCCCAGCGTCCCCCCGGGCACAGAGGCCACCGCCTCCGCACCCGTCGAGGTGGACGGGAACGACCCGGACCTGAAGATCCCGGAGGGCGCGACGCTCGCCGAGCCGAAAGTTCTGGACATCAAGCAGGTCGTCGAGGACCAGAGCGGAGACGAACGCCGCGAGGACACCAACGCGGACGTGAAGTTCGCCCTGCAGGCGGAGGTGCTGTTCGGCAAGGACAGCGCGAAGCTCAGCGGCGAGGCGAAGTCCCGTATCGCGGCGATCGCGGAGGAGATCAAGACGCAGAACGCGACGAAGGTCCGCGTCTTCGGCTTCACCGACAACCTCGGCTCGTCGGCCCACGGCGATGTCCTGTCCAGGCAGCGCGCCAACGCCGTACACGACGTCCTGGACGGGGAACTGAACGACCCGAACATCACGTTCGAGGTACGCGGCTACGGCGAGCAGTACCCGATCGCGGACAACTCCACGGAGGCCGGCCGCAAGAAGAACCGCCGGGTCGAGGTCTCCTTCCCACGCACGGAGAGCTGAGCGAGGCCCCGCCGGGGAGTGCCTCGGCGGGACCGATGCTTTCAAGTTGCCGTCGGGGCCGCCCGCTTCTTGGCCAGTGTCGTGCTTCCACGAGCCGAGTAAAGGGCGCTCCACTCCGCTGCGCTGCGTTCCGCGTCGGCTGCGCCGATCGGCCTGCGGCCGACCCTTGACTCGGCTCGCTCCAGCACGGGGGAGAAGCGAGCGGGCGGCCCGGAAAGGCGGGTGCCCCAGGTCGGCCGGCCATGCGGTGGGGTGGGGGGTTGGCCGGGGTGGGGGCGCGTCAGCGTCTCGCAGGCACGCCGGGTGGGGTTGGCGGCTTGCGGATGGTGGGTGGCTGGGGCGCGTCGGCAGGGGTGGGGGCACGCCGGGTGGGCTTGGCGGCAAGCGGCCCGGTGGGGGGGGCTGGGGCGACGCGGCAGTCCGTCCGGGCATGCCGGGTCGGCTCAGCGGCATCGGGCCGGTGGGTGGTGGGCGGGTGGCAGCGTCCGGGATCTGTGACTGGTAAGCCGCCTCGGGTTCCGACGCCAGGCGCTAACACTGACGCTGGCGCTGGACCAGCAATTGGCCGCTTTCGGCCACCCAGCAGGGGAGAAAGCCCAGGTGGGGCTGCCTGTCCGTGGCCCAAATCGGCCAATTACCTGCCGGGGTGCGATCTGTGAGGCTGGTGTGACAGCAGTGACCTGGCAGGGCGCCACCGGCGAGTCGCGTCCCGCCCGCGTCCCTGCCCCCGCCCGCGGGGCCTCCCGCCGGGCGGAGGCCGCAAGCCGACCCGGCCTGCCCACTCCTGCTGGCGCACCCAACCACCACCACCCGCAAGCCGCTGAACCGAGCCGGCGTCCCCCACCCCGCCGCCGCGACCCCACCACAAGCCCACCGCTCGCCGCCAAGCCCACCCGGCGTGCATGCGAGGCGCGACCGCGCCCGCCAACCCCGGCCCGCTCCGCAGCCGACGGCGGTGGCCGCCCGCCTCGGCCACCGCCTTTCCGGGCCGCTCGCTCGCTTCTCCCCCGTGCTGGAGCGAGCCGAGTCAAGGGTCGGCCGCAGGCCGATCGGCGCAGCCGACGCGCAGCGCCCTTTACTCGGCTCGTGGAAGCACGACACTGGCCAAGAAGCGGGCGGCCCCGACGGTCACGTTTACAGCAGGTGGTCGGCCTTGCCGGCCTTGATGTCCCGGATGAGGGTACGGAGGGCGTCGCGACTGTCGGTGAGGTAGTGGTCCTCCTGACCGGCGACGGCGATGTAGGCGTTGCCTTCGGCGTCGGTGCCTATGCGGAAGCAGTTGTTGCCCTCGCCGCAGTATGGGTCTTCCCAGTTGATGTCGGTCACGGTGGGCTCCTCAGAGTTCACGGGCGATGTTGTGGATGAGGTCGAGAGAGGCCGCCGAGGGCAGCGCCGCGTGGTCCATCCAGTCCAAGTGGGCACGGTACTTGGTGAGCTGGGCCTCGGCGCCGGTGAATTCCGGCCCGTGTGCGGAATCGAGCTGCACGGTGTCGAGTGCGGGTACGACCCCGTCCGCGTAGAGCAGTGCGTGGCCCGCGCCGGGGAAGCCACCCACGCTCGTGGGGATCACCCGTACGTCGATCGTGTCACGCTCGGACTGCCCGGCCAGGTGCTTCAGTTGCTGCCGGGTCACTTCGTCTCCGCCGTACGGCATGCGCAGCGCGGCCTCGTGGACGTAGGCGACGTACGGCAGCGGCTCGGGCCGGTCGAAGACCTGTCGGCGCTCCATGCGGTGGGCCACTCGCAGTTCGACCTCGAGTCGGCTGAGGGCAGGGAGTACGGCGGCGAATACGGCGCGGGCGTACTCCTCCGTCTGGAGCAGCCCGGGGACGTGCATGACCTGCGCGGTCCGCACGCGTGCGGCATGCCACTCCAACTCTGCGATGTCCAGCAGCCCGGCGGGCAGGGTGCCCCGGTACTGCTCCCACCACCCCCGTTCCTTGGTCGCGGTCATGGCGACCAGTGCCTCGACGTAACCCTCCTCGGAACAGGCGTAGTTGCAGGCAAGGGTGCGGACGCGCTCGCCGGAGAAGGGGCGGATGCCCGACTCCATGTTGGACAGCCGGGTCCGGTCGATGCCGAGCAGGCCGGCGGCGTACTCCGTCGTGGCCCCAGCCGCGAGCCGCATCTTGCGCAACTCCGCACCCAGCCGCTTCTGCCGCTCAGTTGGTGTACTCCGCGTGGCCATGCCGCCCCTTCTCGCGCTGTGGTGACCTCAGTCTGCCGGTGAGCGCCCGTCAGGTCCACCAGGGATAGGGGTAATTATCTCCGATTTGATGGGCACAGTGACCCGCGCGCCCCTACAGTCAGTGACAGGTTGACTACGGCCGCTCCGCCGAACCGGAAGCGCATCACGCGTGCCGCCCGCCGTCTCCTCCCCTGGGAGGGGTGGGCCCGCGTCAGGGAGACAGGCCACCGGGTGGAGATCAATCCGCATGCCACGTAAGGGAGTTGCCGTGCCCCTGATGACGTCCTGCCTGCCCCTGACCCCCGTCGAAGAACGCCACACCCACCCCCGAAACGCTCTCCTACAGCCTCACCCTCCCCGCCGCCGCGAGCCCTGCAATCGCGCGCACCGCGACCCGGGCCATCCTGCGAGCCCACGGCCTGGCGGACGTGACGGACGCGGCGGTGCAGGTCGTGGGTGAACTCGCGGCGTGTGCCTGCCGTTTCGCGCCGGCCGCCGAGGTGTACGTATCGCTGCGCTACCGGGACGGCGCCCTGCGCGTGGTCCTCTACGACGGCCATCCCCGCCACACCCATCCCCGCCTTGCCGCAGCCTGCGAGACCCGCCGCCGCGCAGCCCTGCGGGTCCTGGCCTGCGTGGTCCGCGCCTGCGAGGGCGACTGGGGCTTCGGTGACGCGCGTGAACCGGGCGGCGGGACACGGATGTGGGCGGTGCTGCCACGTGCGGGGGCGGGTGCCTACCCAGGTCGACCTGGTGGTTGGGCAAGTTCTGACCCGTATTTCCTTCCCCGTTCTTCTCGGTCGTCCCGGTCTTTGGGCGTCGATTTGGGTCCACGGACCCATCTCGGGTCGGTGCCCGGTTCCTACCTTCGGGCTATGAGGTGAGGGCGGTGCCCGAACGGGCCTTCCTCAGCTGTGAGTTGGAACGGGGGAGGCATGGCAGCTTGGACTTCGGAGAGTGGCAGTCGGCGCGGCATGCCCGGTCCGCTGTCGACCGCGCTGGTCCTTATCCACGTACTGTTCGCGTTCACGGTCGTAGGCGGCGTCGGTTTGCTGCTCACCGCCGCGTCGTACGACGTTCTCGACGGTGGCGTCCTGGCCCTGGCCGCCTACGCGGCAGCACCCGGCACCCTCGGCTGGTGGCTGGCCCGCCGCACTTGGGACGGCGGTACGTGGATCTGGCGCGGACTGGTCGCTGTGCAGGCCTGGCTGATCATCGGCGCCGCCCTCAACTTGGCCGCAGGGTCGCCTCGCGGTGTCCTCCAGCTCCTGCTCCCCACCCTCACTCTCTTCTTCCTCCTCCGCTCGGAAAGCAGGCAGTGGTACGACCTTCCCGATGTCGGACGTGCTGAACGCCGGCCCTTCTCCCTCGCCCGGATGCTTCGCTGGCGCCGGGACGAGGGTCAGACCTCCGTCGAGTACGCCGGCCTGGTCGCCCTCGTCGCCGCCCTCATCACCGCACTGCTGGTGAGCGGCCTCGGCACCCAGATCTACGGAGGCATCCGCGCGGCGGTGTGCGAGGTCACCGGCACGGCGTGCCCGGCTCCCGCCGGGGACGGCACGAACGCCAGGGACGTTACGGCCGGGGACGACAGCAGCCAGGAGAACAACGACGACGACGGCAACACAGCCACGGAGGCAGACAGCGGAGACAACACCGAAGGCAGTGGTGAAGACGGCACCGAAAACAACGCCGAAGACAGCGACGAGAACGATCGCGAGGATACCGACGGCGGCGAGGACGATGGCTGTCTCTCCGGCATCGGGGCCTTCCTCAGCTGCGCCGGAGACGGACTTGCGGACGCCGGTGAAGGCCTGATCGTCGACGGCGTCTGGGGCGACGTCACGGACATGTACAACATGGTCCGCCACCCGCAGGACACCCTGAACGGCATCGTCGACTACGGCGGACAACTCATCGACGACTGGCAGGAGAACGCCGAGGGCGCCTCCGAAATGTGGTCCAACGGCGATTACTGGGGTGCCCTCAGGGACTGGGGCGGCGCGACGCTGAACACCGGCGGCACCATCGCCTTCGACATGCTCATCGGGGACGAGGCGGCCGAACAGTGGAACAACGGCGACCGGACCCGTGCCGTGACAGGCATCCTCTGGAACGTCGGATCGAACTTCATCCCCTACTACAACGCCGCCAGAGTCGTCGAGAAGATCGGCGATCTCGGCAGCCTGGGTCGACTAGCGGACGAGGCGGCGGAGGCCGCGGACGACGCCAGGAGGGCGGCCGAGGCCGGGGACACGGAGGCTGCGAGGAGGGCCGCGCAGGAGGCCGACGAGGCGGCGGACGAGGCCGAAGAGAGGGCCCGCGAGTCGGGCTGCACGATAGCCGCCCCGAGCCGCCGCATCCCGTACGCGGGCGGCGACACCCCGTACGGCCTGACCGGCTCCGCCGGTACCGGCACCACGGTGCTGGCCGCCGACGCCTCCTCCCCGTACGTCGTCCTGGCCGAAGGCGGCGGGGGCGGCTGTGACGAGGAGGCCAGGGAGCAGGCAGAGGAGGCACGCGAGCAGGCCGACGCGGCCGACAGGGCCGCCGACGAGGCGGAGCAAGGGGAGTCGGGCAACGGGCGACCGGTCAACCAGTGGCAGGCAGGAGACGACGTACCCGGCCCCGCCAGTGGCTTGCTGCTGAGGTTTCCCCACAGTCGCCACACCGTGAGCGGGGCGGCCAGGGGCAATGTCAAGGAACACAACACCGTCATCCTCAGGGGAAACGAGGGCCTCGTCCGCGCCGACATCGAGGCGATAGCCGAAAACCGCGCCACCCTTTTGCCGGACGGAAACACCTACGAGATCAACGGGCGCACTTACGGGGTCGAGGCGAACGGAACCGTCTTCCCCAAGGGAGGCCCCGGCCTTGTCGAGATGGACCGTATCGAATACGCCGCGCTCCAGGAGATCGCCCGGCACCACGGTGACGCGAGTGCGTCACAGCAATTGCAACGAAACCCCAAATTCGTCAACAATCCCGAGAAGGTCGAGCTGGCCCAGCAGGTGTACGACGGGACATACAGGTGATCGGAAATCTCTTCACTGTCGCGGAGCTGGAGCCCGCTGCCCTGAGGGCGGCACTGGCGGACCTGCTGACGGTGCCGAACGACGCGGTCGACGTCGCCAACGCAGAGGAAGACCAGGACGGACGACGATGGGATGCGCCCGTGCTCTGCACCTGTCGCCGCCTGCCGCCGGGTGACCTCGCATGGGAACTCGACATCACGGTCGACGACGCGACGGTCGGCGGCGACTTCACGGAGGCCGGGATCGCACAGGGTCTCGCCGCGCGAACGAAGACGCCCGTCTTGTGGCCGTCAGCCCTGGAATTGCCGAGTGATTACTGGATCGCGGTACCGGACGGGCGCGTTGTGCGCTGCCGCCTGGACACCATCGAGAACGACCAGGACACGGCGTATCGAGTCGATGTGACAGAGGAGCCGGTTCCGGGACTTCCTCGCGCGAGGGTAGAAATCCTCCCGGAAATCCTCGACCGGGACCCCATCGAAACCCCCCTCTCCGACACCGCGCTGGCCGACTATCCCACGGGCCCGACAGCAACCGTGGAAGGCCGCATCCACTACGCCCTGCGCACCTGGGAACGCCTGGTCCACCGCCTGCAAACCGACTGGTCCCCTTCGGGCCACTACCGCGAGGACCTCTACCACCGCGACCTGGAGGCCCGCGACCTCCTGCACGACCTCCTCCCTGAAGTCCCTGAGGACCACGTGACACCTCTATGGCGTGCCGTAACCCAACTGGACCAAGTCTTCCGCGCCCACACCGAGCCAGCCACGGCCAAAGCGACGGAACACTGGTGGCGGTACCGCATCCCCCACCACATCCCGTGGTGACGGCCCGCATGCACCCCGGCCGCCAGCGCCACGCAGCCACGTCACGTTCGGGACGGGTCCCCGGGAGTCCCGTGGATGATGGGATGACAGTCACCGAGGTGGCACACGGAGATCCGCCGCGCGCACGCAACCGCAGCACACCGGGACGGGAGCACCATGGCATCGACGACTTCGGCTCGCACGGCACCCACGGCCCTTACCGCAGGCAGGGGCCGTACACCTCGACCGGGAGCCGGCATCGTTCTGGCGGCGCTGACCGCGCTGACTGTTCTGACCGCAGCCGGATGCGGCAGCTCGGGCGAGGACGAGCCGGACGGTGGGCGCAGAGAGCCGGCGGCGGAGTCCCACTCCCCGCAGCCGATGGGGAGCCCCTCCGCCGACCGCACTCCATCGGCGAAGCCCTCGGTGACGGCGGCGGACGGGGATGACGTCGGCGCCTGCGCGGACGGCAACTGCGAGATCGCCGTGTCCAAACCGGTGACGTTCCGCTTCGAGGGGCCGGCCGGCGCCGGTACGGCGACGCTGTCCGTGACAAAGGTCGGACCCAACGAGGTCGAGTACACCGTGAAGTCCGACAACGGCCAGGCCAAGAACGAGGCGAGCGGCCAGGGGCAGGTCTGCATCACCGTTCTCCGCAGCAACGGCAGCAGCAACTCGTGCGGCGGACTGGGGGACGCCGGCCGGCCGAGCGCCCAGCCCGACGCCGTGGTGATCCAGGTGGCGACGGGGGAGGACGGTACGGCAATCCTCCACGTCGTGTCGCAGTGAAAACGCCCTTCGGGGCCGCCGTGGCGCTCGGCGCCCGCCGCGTGCGTCCTGCTGCTGGCCCGCCGCAGGAACAGGCGAGCGTGGTGAGCGGACCGATCAGGAATCGAGAAGCGCCGGTCACCGTGCCGCACCTAGCGTGACTTTCATGTGCATCACCACCTATCACCAAGGGAGACAAGGCATGAAAGCGCATGCGAGCTCGATCCTCCTCGGCGTCCAGGACATGGACCGGTCGAAGCGGTTCTACACGGAGGGTCTTGGCTGGAAGGTTGAGCGGGACTACGGCGTCTCGGTGTTCTTCGGGTCGGACGGCGGCTCGCTCGTCGGGTTCTACGGCCGCGACGGCCTGGCCGCCAACGTGGGCACGAGCCCGGAGGGCAGCGGCTTCAGCGGGCTGGTGCTCACCTACGTGGTCCGCAGCGAGGCGCGGGTCGATGAGATCATGGCGGAAGCCGAGAACGCTGGCGCCACCATCCTCAAGCCCGCCGCCACCCTGGAGTGGGGCGGGTACGGCGGTTCGTTCGCGGACCCGGACGGCTACATCTGGAGCATTGGCTACAGCGCCCAGGGCGAGGACCAGCCCTACGCGGAGTAGCCGCGGCCGAGGAGAGCTTCAGTTTCGCCGGATCCCGGAGGAGCAGCGCCTGCGCATCCCACGGTGAGAGGAATGTCCGGTTCTGCTACAGCAGGTGGTCGGCCTTGCCGGCCTTGATGTCCCGAATGAGGGTGCGGAGGGCGTCGCGGGTGTCGGTGAGGTAGTGGTCCTCCTGACCGGCGACGGCGATGGGGGAACGGGGGGTGTGCACGGAACGGCCGTGGCCCTGCTGGAACTCGCGTACACGCGGGCGATCGCCGCCGGTACCGGCCGTTCACCGGATCTTCCGAGGATGCCCCGGCCTTCAGGCCGGGGATGCGCCGACGCTCGACGTGTGCCCGGAAACCGGCCTGGCCCGGCTTCACTGGCCAACGCTGTACCGGGTGACGCTGTCCTTCGGGGGCGGACCAGACGGTCCGCCCCCGGGCACTGTGCTACGGGCCTCAGCTCGCCCGCTGCTCCTTCACCAGCCGCTTCGCACGGTCACGACGGGACGGGGCCAGCACGTCCACCGTGACGCCGGCGCCCTCGCCGGGCGTGGCCTCGGCCCGACGCAGCCGGTCGGCGAGCCTTCGGACAGAGGTGTCGTCCGGGCCGCGATCGATGTAGAACAGCGACTCGTCGGCCGGGTCGTCGTCGCCGCCCCAGCGCACCACGCCCTCGCAGTCGGCGAGGATGTCGCGCACCGTCAGCACCTGGAGCGGGAAGAGGCTGCCGCTCGCGCCCGCGCCCGGGCGGATCCGCACCGCGGTGCCCGAGGCGAGGTTGGACTCCGGCTTGTCCTTCTTCAGGCCGTCGATCCGCTGCCAGCCCGCGAGGTCCACGCGGGGCAGCTGCTCGACCTCGTAGTGGAAGCGCCGGACGACATGAAGCAGGATCGCCTCCACATCGCCGATCCGGATGTCGATCTCCAGGCCGGTGCCCGGGACGGAGCGCGTCCAGACGGTGGAGACGTGGTTGGCCTCCTTCTCCAGGGGCCAGCCGTTGGCTGAGGTGGGTGCCTTCTTCGGTGCGTTCACGGGGGCGTTCGCGGGGGCGGCCGTCGCGGTGACGGGGGCGAGGGAGCCGGCCGCCGCGGCGGCCGTGATCACGCCGGCGGCCTTCACCAGGGTTCGTCTCGATATCCCGTTCACGCTGCCGCGCCTGTCGGTGTGCACGTCTTGGTTCCCTTCCTAGGGTGAGTAGATGATCAGCGCCGTGGTCGGCAGGAAAGTGGCCAGTGCGCTGAGCCACCAGTAGGTGCGAGGGGTGAGCGAACTCCGGCGGGCGAGGGAACGGTTCACGGACAGCCAGAGCATGGCGTAAGGGACGACGACGATGGCCGCGATGGGCAGCCAGAGCACCATGGGGTCGTTGTCCGTCGGCTCGGGGCCGCTCGCCCAGCTCGCTGCGAGGAACCACAGGATCCAGATCGGTACCACGCCAGGGATGCCGAGAAGGACATTCGCACCCAGGGCCGCCTGCCACCGTCTGGTCATCAGTCCAGCCTTCCTTCGTTCGCCGGTGTCACTAGGCGCGCGACAACGCGTTGTACTGCTCCAGGACGTGGTAAAGGCCCATCAGCTCCCGTCCGTACTGCTCGGCGTCCGGGCCGGTGCCGTTGTACTGGCCGAGGACCGCCTCCGTGACGTGGACGTCGCCGCTCAGGTCCGGCCGGTCGATACCGAGCAGCTCCGAGTTCCAGAGCAACACGTACGCGACGGTGCGGACGTTGTATTCCTCGTCGTTGTGGAGCTTGTCCCAGACGTTCCGGAGGTCGGTCTTGGAGTTGTAGTCCAGTCCCTCGCCGTTGATGATGCCCTCGCCGATGCAGTAGTTGCGGGCCTTGATGGCGGTCGCGGCGAAGATCTGTCCCCACCCGGTGCTGCAGTCGTCCATCTGACCTGCCTGGACCGCTGCGTCGGAGGCGAAGTCGAGAGGGTTGAGCTTACGCAGCTCCCACAGGACCGGAGCCTGGATGAGAGCCTTGCGCATCCGCAGCGTCCGAGCCAGTGAGGTGAAGAGCCAGTCCGCGTCCACCACCGCGTTGAACGCCTCCGTGTTGGAGATGCCCCCGAGGCTGGCCCAGTCCTTGTCGGTCCAGCCGTCGCCGCCGGTTTCGGGGACGCCGATCGACTCCAGGTAGGTCTTCACGTCCTGGAGCATCAGGCTGCGGTACGCGGCCTCGTCCAGTCGCTCGTCCAGTCCACCGAGGTCGGCGCCGGCGTCGAAGTCGCTCTGGCCGTAGTCGCGGCCGGAGACGATGTTGTTGTCGATCTCGATCAGGCCGGCGCCGGAGCCGACCTTGATGGTCGAGATCTGGTCGAACGCCCAGTTGGTCGGCAGCGGGTAGCCGAGGTTGCCGGAGAAGCCGCTGGACATGTCGGACACGAAGCTCGCCGCGGCGTACCCGGCGTCCGCGACGCGCTGGCAGACGTTGCGGGGGCCGTAGACGCCCACGCCGTAGCCGGAGTTCTCGCCGATCGTGCGCATGACACCCCGGAAGTGCGGGATGACGTAGTCCGTGACCTCGCCGTCCATGGCGTCGTAGTCGACGGCGAAGTAGATGATGGTGCCGGGCTTGAAGCCGTGGTACTTGGCCCACTCGATCGCGCGGAACGCGTCGGCGGCGCCCTGGCTCGGGCTGAAGTAGTCGGCGGACCGGCTCCACGTCTGGAAGATCGGGAAGCAGCTCAGCCCGTACTCCTTGATGGTGGCCAGCTCGCCGGGCTGGATCTGCTTCTCCGGCAGATCCGTGGAGGAGGGGTTGAACAGGTAGCGGCCGATGTACTTGTAGCCGGCGTCCTTCAGGGCCTGCGCCCGCGCGGGCGTGATCATGGTGACGCCGTCGCAGGCCGTGCCCTTGCGGGACTGGTCGCCGTAGGAGACGAGCAGCGAGGCCCAGGTCTGGAAGTCGCCCTTGCCGGTGACCGGGAGCTTGCTGAAGGACTGGAAGGTCTCCACGCCGGACTGCACCGTGGCGGTGAAGTCGCCGAAGGGGACGTTGCGCTTGTTGAGGATCATGGCCGCGGTGAAGAGCTGCGCCCAGACCCCGGTGCTGCCGGTCGAGACGGTGTGGCTCTTCAGGCCGGACTGGGTGCCCGGTCCGAACACGCCGTTGGCGACGCCGTCCGCCATGCCCAGCTCGTACTGGATCGCGAACAGCATCGACTTGGCGACGTCACGGGAGTGGTGGCCGTCGCAGGGAATGATGTAGAAGTCCTTGCGCAGGATGTACCTGCCGTTCAGCCACTGCTGGATGGAACGAATGGTGTCCGAGCCGTTGTTGACGGTGACATAGGCGTCCATGTTGAACAGGCCCTTGACCACCTTCGGCCACAGGGAGCTGCCCGGGTAGGTGCCGGAGACGCCCATGTTCTGGTTGAGCTTCACGACCGCGGCCTTGACCCGGTCGTTGTACTGGCCGTCGATCTCGCCGCCGTCGTAGCCCTTGCAGTACAGGGCGGACTGGATGATGCGGCAGAAGTTGGCCGACGGGATGGTCGTCTCGTCGAGCTTGCCGTACAGCTCGCCCAGCTTCCCGAGGGTGGTCGGGCCGAAGGAGTTGGAAAGGGCGGTGATGCCCATCTCGTACTGGAGCGCACGGGTCAGCGCGTACATCACGGGCCAGCCGGTCTGGCCGTTCTCGTCCAGCTTGGATATGCCCAGCGTGGCGCCGTTGTTGTAGGTCGTGTTGATGAATCTCTGGGCGCGCTGCACCATCTCGTCTGCCATGGGCTTCCTCCTGTCGTCCGGAAAGTGAGGCGGGGAGGAAAACGCTGTCATCGCGGCGCGTTTCATGGTCACGCCGACGTCTCCGCGCACGGAACGGCACCCCCTGGGGCCATGCCGAAGAAACCCCCCTCGTCGCTTACTGCGGGCGCATGGGTCACGGTGCGCGGAGCGACTTGATGTGATCTTCTGTCGTGCCGTAAGGGGGGTCAAGTCCTTTATGTGGAGAGGGTGTTGAACTGGTGGATCATCTACTCCGCTTTGTCGCGCATCCGTGATGCACACGGTATGGAAATCGTGCACAACCTTCGGATGGGTCCGGTAGTCGGAGCATCCGCTCTCGGGCCAGGCAGCACCGGCTACGGCGCCTCTCAGAGCACCTGCACGCCAAGGCCTACCAGCACCAACGGAGAGCCGCCGAGGGGTGCGTCGAGCCTCCGGAGGTGGTCGCGGAGCGTGAGCAGATCCGC
This sequence comes from Streptomyces sp. F001, assembly GCF_004187715.1. GTDB lineage: Bacteria > Actinomycetota > Actinomycetes > Streptomycetales > Streptomycetaceae > Streptomyces > Streptomyces flavusporus. Next base: position 75,566 of record NZ_QZWF01000010.1, read on the forward strand.
TTGGCGTACGAACTGGGACAGCTTGTGTACGACCGGCGTACGGCCCTGGGGCTGACGCAGGCGGCGTTGGGCGAGCGGCTGGGAATGACTGACGAAGAGGTCGAGGCCATCGAGCTGGGCGGCATGCTCCCGATCACCGCGGACCTGTTGGTCAGGCTGGCGGCGGCGCTCGACGTCACGGTGGATCTGCACGTGGCATCCGGTGGGCACAACACAGTGGTGTTCGAGGAGCACGCGGCGTGAACCGAGGAATGGTTTGGGCGTGGATTTGGGCCCTCGGGCCCATGTCCGCAGGTGGCCCCCTCCCTAGCCTCTGGCGGTGAGGCAGGGGCCTGAACGTGCCCCTGCCCGGCCTGAGTTGAGGAGGCGGGGGCATGGCCTCGATCGGGGGAGTGCCGGAGTTCGGGGTGCGGGGCCGTCGGGGCGGGGTGGGCGGCGGGACATGCCCGGGCCGCTGTCGTCGGCTCTTGTGCTCGTTCACGTGCTGTTTGCCGTCACCGTCGTGGGCGGCCTCGGGCTCCTCCTCACGGCGGCCTCCGTGGACGCGGTCGATGGTGCTGCTGGCGCAAGTCGCGTACGCGGCCACGCCCGGGGTGCTCGGGTGGTGGCTGGCCCGGCGTACCTGGGTGGGCGGGGGGTGGGTCTGGGGCGGGCTGATTGCCGTACAGGCGTGGCTGGTTCTGGGCTCCTTGTCCAACCTCACCGACGGGTCGGCCCGGGGGTTCACCCAACTCCTGCTGCCTGTCCTGATTCTGTACTTGCTTACGCGGTCGGAGAGTCGCGACTGGTATCGCCGTTCCGTATCCGATCGGCCTGAACGCCGTCCGTTCTCCCTTGCCCGGATGATCCGCTGGCGCCGCGACGAGGGCCAGACGGCAGTGGAGTACGCGGGGCTGGTCGCGGTCGTCGTCGCGATTGTCACCGCGCTCGTCGTCAGCGGGCTCGGTACGCAGATCCTCACCGGGATTCAGGCTCAGGTGTGCCGGGTGACCGGTACGGCGTGTCCGGCTCCGGAAGGGGGTGGCGATGTCACTGCCGGTGACGGCAACGACGGCGGCACCAATGGCAACGGTGACGGCAACGACGGCAGCACCAATGGCAACGGCGACGGCAACAGCAACGACGGCAACGAGGGCCCGGGCGGCGGGGACGACACCCCGCCCACCGACGACCCCTCCGCCGAGGATCCCGCCCCCAACAGCCCCGACGACCCCTCCGTCATAGACCCCGTCTCCGACGAGGACGAGATCGACGAGCCGCCGTACGAAGACCCCACCACCGGCAGTGAGGACGGGGACGACGACGGCGACGAAGGGTGTTTCTCCGGGTTCGGCGCCTTCTTCGGCTGTGCCGGTGATCAGCTCCAGCAGGTCGGTGAGGGACTCTTCGTCGACGGTATCGGCGGCGACCTGGCCGGGATCTGGAACACGGTCACCAACCCGGTCGACACCTGGAACGGCCTGATGGACTACGGCCGTTCGCTGGGCGAGGAGTGGTGGGACAGCACCGCGGACGCCCGCGAGAAATGGGGCGACGGTGACTACTTCGGCGCGATCCTGGACTGGGGCGGCGCCTCGCTGGGGACCGGCGGCACGGTTCTGTTCGACATGTTCATCGGCGACGACGTCGTCGACCAGTGGAACAGCGGTAACGAGACCCGCGCCGTCACCACCGTCCTGTGGAACGTCGGCTCGCTGTTCATTCCCGGCTACAACGTCGCGAAGGTCGCCGAGAAGGCCGGCGCCCTCGGCAAACTGAGCCGACTCGCCGACAACGCGGCCGAGGCGGCGCAGGACGCGCGGCGGGCCGCCAGGGCGGGCGACCTCGACGCGTTGGAGGACGCGGCGAGGCGGGCCGACGAGGCGGCGGACGAGGCGGAGGAGGCGGCCCGGAGGACGGGCTGCACCATCTCCGCTCCGGTTCGGGACGTCCCGTACGGTACGGCCCCCGGCCTCAGCGGTGACGCCGGTTCCGGCACCACCGTCCTCGCCGCCGCCCCGGCCACCGCCCCCACGGTCTTCCGTGCGGAAGGCGGCTGTGACGAGGAGGCCAGGGAGCAGGCGCGCGAGGCCCGCGAGCAGGAGCGGCAGGCCTACCTGGAACGCAAGCGGGCCGAGGAGCCGGGGCGTGCCCAGCAGGCGCTGGAGAACCGGCGGCAGTGGCCCGAACCCGAGCACGGCGACACCAGCGACCCGCGCAACTACAACCCGCCGGACTGGGCCGACGACCTGAGCACCCGTACCTACGGAGACGCCGACGGCGGCGACGGTTTCTGGGCCAGTCGGGACCGGAACCCCGAGCCCAACTGGCGGAACGAGTCCTGGCTGCGCTACCAGGAGCAGGTCACCGGTACCCAGCGCGGATACGAGTACGTCGTCCCGCATCCCGACCCGGACGTCCCGGACGTCGAGTTCGACGGCTGGGACGCCTCCCGGGGGACGTATCTGGAGGCCAAGAACGGTTACGACAGTTTCCTGACCGCCGATCGGACGGAACTCACCCCGTCCGGCCGCGAACGGCTGCTCACCGAGGCCCGCCGGCAGTCCCAGGCGGCGCAGGGCCGGGGCATTGAGTGGCACTTCTCCAATCCGGAGGTGGCCGACGCGGCGAGGGACGCGTTCGAGGACGCGGGCCTGGACATCGAGGTCGTGCACACCGCGCCGGAGCCGGTCGCCGGCGACCGCAGGCCCGAGGCGTTCAACTGACAGGGCCCACAGGTACCGGCGCCATACAGTGGGGACAGCCGTACGAGGAGGCAGGAGCAGGGCATGCGACGAGTGGTGCGGGGCTTCTGGGGGCCCCGGCAGGAGTCGGTGGAGGAGCTCGCCGGACGCTGGAGCGCGACGTTGGACCGGTTCGCCCAGCTGCTCCCCGAGGCCGGCGCGGAGCGGACGTGGCGGACCGTTCCCGCCTCCGGGCCCTCCGTGGCCGTCCGGTCGGACGAGGCGTCCCTCGTGGGGGCGCTGCGTACGGCGCAGGCGGCCGACGACTGGTCGGCGGCGAACGGCACCTCTCTGCGGCTGCTCGCCGACAGCGCCCCGGGCTGGAAGGTGGAGGTCGCCGGACTGGCGGGCGGCACCCCGGAGTTCCTGCTCCAGTCGCTGGTGGTCACGCTCGTATCTCCCGACGACGCCCAACTCCCCGACGCCGGACTGCTCACGGCGGTCGCCGAGGCGTGGCAGCCGGACTTCGGCGACGTCGGTGACCGGGCCGTGACGGCTGCCCTGAAGAGCCAGGCCGGCTTCAAGATCGGGACACCGTCGGTGGGATGGGTCGGCTTCCTGTCCCCGGGGCGAGCAGCACGGGTTCCCGACGGGTTCGTGGCCGTCCGGAAGGAACTCCCGGACGCCGGTGTGCTGCTGGACATTGCCGCCCCTGGTGACATCGAAGGGGTGGTCGCGGCGTACCAGGCGTTGAAGGAGGCCGGAGCCCTGGAGCCGCTGCCCCGCCCGATGGACAGGGCCGTGCTGTGACCGCCCGCTTCGGGGAGGCCTTCGACACCGCGCAGGCCGTGTCCGCGATCGAGGCGCTCCTGGCCCGCCCCGTACCGGCGGCCGGACCGGTGGTCGGCGAGGACGAGCCGGTCACAGGCGAGTGGGCTCTCACCAGAGGTGAGGGTTTCCTGATCGCCCCGCTCTGGGAGAGCGGCGATTTCACGGGGCTGTACGCGCCCGAGTGGAACGAGGCCGCGGATGCCGCAGAGGCGCATCTGTCATCCCTCGTACGGCAGCTGGACCGCAGGTGGGGGCCTCATCGGAAGGTGAGCATGCGGGTGCCGCTCTTCCGGAAGGTGGCCGGCGAGGCCATGCCACCGCTGTTTCACACGCTGAGCCACAAGGACCTCTTGGGCGATCTGGCGGTGTGGGGAGCGGTGACCGCCGGCCCGGACGCCGATCCGCGCTGGGTCGCGGTCTCGCTCAACCAGTCCGACGGCGACGCCCCTATGATCATGATCGCGGTGGTCGCCGACCGGTCCATCACCGAACTGGAGGAGTAGGCGCGCGACGAACGCCGCGTCGCCTACCCGGCCTCCACCGAAACCCGCGCCCCCACCTGCACCCCCCACTCCGCCATCACCCCGCCTCCGCCTCCAGCACATGCCGGGAGCGGAGCCGCGGCAGACCCAGGCGCCACGGTTTCATCGTGTGGACGGCGATGACGGTGAGGTCGCGGTCGAGGTAGGCGACGTCGATGGGGATGCGCATGCGGAACGTGTGGACGCTGTTGGCGGGGGAGAGGAGGATCGCGCCGTCCAGGGAGTCGCGGCCCAACAGCCCTTTGGTGCGGGCCCGGTAGGACGTCGCGATCTCCAGGGGGACCGCGGTGGGTGTTCCGTCCCCGTGCACGATGAGTTTGCCGCGTCCGTCCCGCCAACGTCCCATGCTCAAGGCCACCTCCGTCGTCCGCACTCCGGGTGTGCGGACCGACCGTATCCGCCGGAGGACGATCCCCACCGGCGGATCGACGATGTCAGCGGCGCAGCGCCCACCGTTGCACCGACTCCAGCGGGCCCTGGGAGAAGCGGCGCAGCCACAGGGTGGAGGCGGTGACGAGGAGCGCGCAGACGGCCGCCCACAGGGTCATCACCCACCACGGCCCCTCGTCCGCGAGCCGCTCGGCCAGGCCGAGGCCGAGGCCGTAGCAGGCCAGCATGCACAGCAGGTTCTGCAGGACGTAGCAGGACAGGGCGGTGCGGCCGACCGACGACAGGCCGTTGGTCAGGGGAGTGGGGAGCCAGCCGCGGTCCAGCACGACACCGATCAGGCCGATGTAGCCGAGGGCGACCACCGGGGCGGCCACATAGCGGCCGAGGAAGAAGAAGTCCTCGCCGCCCAGGGTGAGGGCCGCGTTGAACGGGATGCCCAGGCCCAGACCCCAGACCGCCATCCGGGAACGCAGCCGACGGCCCCGCTCGGTCGTGGTGAGGGCACCGGCGCGGTGGAGGTGGACGCCGAGCAGGAAGAGGAAGACCAGCAGGCCGAAGGAGATGACCGGCTCCATGCGCAGGGAGATGGCGTTCTCCAGGCGGAAGGCGATCTGGTCGAGCCAGCTGCCGTGGGCGTAGAGGTCCACGGTGTCGGCGGAGACCGATGACTCCTCTGAGTCGGAGTCGGAGGCCAGCAGGGCGAGGGTGATCAGCGACATCACGGCCACGTGCAGGCTCACCGACGTCCACAGCACCGCGCGCCGCACCCGCTCGGAGCGGGTCAGCAGCCGGGCGACGAGCAGGGCCGTGACGGCGTACCCCATCAGCACGTCGAAGCCGAAGACGAGGACGAAGTGGAGCGTGCCCTCGGCGAGGAGGAAGAGGGCGCGGGGCCGGTAGCCGCGCGGCCAGGGGGTGCCGCGGCGGGCGGCGGAGCCGTACTGGATGGCCAGGCCCACGCCGAAGAGGATCGTCAGCAGCGCCAGGAACTTCCCGTCGGCGAGAAACCGGAAGAGCGCCTCCGCAGGCTCGCCTAACGGGTCCGCCGTGGCCGCACCCTGCAGGAACGCCCACTCGGAGCCCGGGGTGGCGAAGATCCACACATTCGTCATGAGCGTGCCGAGGATCGCGGCCCCGCGCAGGACGTCCAGCAGCGGCAGCCGGGCCGGCGACGGGGAGGTGCGGGGGGAGGCGGCGTCCACTGACGCGCGCAGGCTGTTCGACATGACACCAGGCTCGCGGAGCGTCGCTGCACAATCTTCGTGCCGCCGGACGAAACCGTCGTACATCCTTCGATGCAGCGCTCGGGGCGTGGATCGGACAACGGTGGGGTGAGCAGTGCGCGGCGCGTGGGGGTGTTGGGGCGGGTGCCGGCTGGATAGGAAGAAGGCATGACCGAACTCGGCGCAGTGTTCCGTCCGCAGCTCCCTCCTGAGCGGCTGCGTGCCCTTGCCCGTCTCGCCGACGAGACGGGGCTCGACGAGCTGTGGCTGTGGGAGGACTGTTTCCGTGAGGGCGGCATCTCCACGGCCGCGGCCGCTCTCGCCTGGACCGAACGGGTACGGGTGGGTGTCGGCCTGCTGCCCGTGCCGCTGCGGAACGTCGCCATCACCGCGATGGAGGCCGCCTCGCTGCACCGAATGTTCCCGGGCCGCGCGATCCTCGGCGTCGGACACGGGGTGCAGGACTGGATGGGGCAGGTCGGGGCACGCGTGGAGTCACCGGTGACGTTGCTGCGCGAGCATCTCCTCGCGCTGCGGGCCCTGTTGAGCGGGGAGCGGCTCACCACCGAGGGCCGGTACGTCATGCTCGACGACGTCGCCCTCGACTGGCCGCCTGAGGCCCCGGTCGAGGTGCTCGCCGGCGCCACCGGCCCGCGTACGCTACGGCTCTCCGGCGAGGCGGCGGACGGCACGATCCTCACCGCGGCCACACCGCCCGAGGGCGTACGCCGGGCGCGCCAACTCGTCGACGAGGGCCGCAAGTCGGCCGACCGCACCGACCCGCACCGCATCGTCGTCTACCTCCTCACCGCCACCGGCCCCGACGCCACCGCCCGGCTGCGCGCCGAACTCACCGCCGAAGGTCTCGCCTCCGTGCCCGACCTCGGTGTCGCCGGTGACGCGGCCACCGTTGCCGATGCTGTCCGACGCCTCGGTGCGGCCGGCGCCGACTCGGTGATCCTCCAGCCGACGGCCGACGAACCCGACCCCGAGGGCTTCCTGCGCTTCACTGCGCGGGAGGTGCGGCCTCTGGTCCCGTAGGGTCGCGGCGCGGGCACGGGCGTGGCAGGCGAGGATCTGCTGCCGGGAAAATCAGCAGCAGCCACTGACAACGCTCTGCCACGATCAGTGCATGGATCCCGACCGGCGCACCTTCGAGGAACTCGTCGCCGAAGGGGCCTTTGTCCCCACCGAGGGCTGGGACTTCTCCTGGTTCGAGGGCCGGGCCACGGAGGAGCGGCCCGTGTGGCGGTACGCGGAGTCGATGACCGGGCGCCTGGGCCGTGCGAGGGCCGCTCTCGACCTCCAGACCGGCGGAGGCGAGGTCCTCGACTTCGCCCTCGGCGTGGCCCCGCACCAGCCCCGCCTCACGGTCGCGACGGAGGGCTGGCCGCCGAACGTCGCCAAGGCCACCGCCCTGCTCCGCCCCCGCGGCGTCGCGGTCGTCGCGGCACCCGAGGACGCGCCGCTGCCCTTCGCGGACGCCACCTTCGACCTCGTCGTCAGCCGCCACCCCGTACGGCCGCACTGGGCCGAGATCGCCCGCGTCCTGGAGCCCGGCGGCACGTACTTCGCCCAGCACGTCGGCCCGAGCAGCTGCTACGAACTCGTCGAGTACTTCCTCGGACCCCAGCCGGAGGCCAACCGCAACGCCCGCCACCCCGACCACGAACGCGCCGGCGCCGAGGCCGCCGGCCTGGAGATCGCCGATCTGCGCGCGCAGCGGCTGCGGATGGAGTTCCACGACATCGCCGCCGTCGTCCACTTCCTGCGGAAGGTGATCTGGATGGTCCCGGACTTCACCGTGGAGGCCTACGAGGACAAGCTCCGCGCCCTGCACGAACGCATCCGCACCGAGGGCCCCTTCGTCGCCCACAGCACCCGCCACCTCTTCGACGCCCGCAAGACGGTCACGCAGGGGACGCCAGGCAGGCACTAGGCCGGATCCGGCCCTCCCCTGCAGGTCACAGGGTTTTCACATCGTTATCGTCAGCCCCTGGATTCACACCGACATCTTCACGTAAGTTCAGACCAAGGTAATTCGCGTGAGCAAAGCCGCGCGGGTCGCACCGCGCAGTGGAGGGGGCTGCGCGGTGCCCTGTACGTCAAGCCTCCATAGGGCCGTTCGCCCATCAGGGGGATGCCCGGGATTCGGCCATGAGTCGGCTGTGAACCCCCTGTGAGCCGCACATTCCGCGGCTACCGGCGCGTTGCCGGGCGATTTCGGAGAGTAGTTATTGCGCGCCGATGCACGCAGCATCCCTTACGAAGGGTTATGGTGGAAACCCCCCCTCGGGCCGGTCCGTCTCCCCCCCCCACGGACCGGCCCGTTTTTTCTCCGCATGAGGGTTGCCCCACAAGCGCGGCGCACCCTCAAACCCTGCCGAAGCCCCACAGGGGTAGGCTTCGCCCGCGGGGACCGCCACCGTACGGAGGGGCTGACAATCACGTGAACCTGCGCGACAAGCTGCGCGGCCTGCTGGTCAGGCTGTACGCACGCCGGGTGGAAGGCCACCTGGACCACGCTCAGGTGCCCAAGCACATCGGCGTCATCATGGACGGCAACCGGCGCTGGGCGAAGGCCGCGGGCTCCACCACTGTTCACGGTCACCGGGCCGGCGCGGAGAAGATCGAGGAGTTCCTCGGCTGGTGCTCCGAGACGGACGTCGAGGTCGTCACCCTCTGGCTGCTGTCGACGGACAACTTCGACCGCCCCCAGGAGGAGCTCGTCCCGCTGCTCGGGATCATCGAGGACGTCGTGCGCACTCTCGCCGCCGACGGCCGCTGGCGCGTCCACCACGTGGGCACCCTCGATCTGCTGCCGCAGCAGATGCAGACCACGCTCAAGGAGGCCGAGGAGGCCACGGCGCACGTCGACGGGATACTCGTCAACGTCGCCATCGGCTACGGCGGCCGCCAGGAGATCGCCGACGCCGTCCGTTCGATGCTGCTGGACGCCGCCGACAAGGGCAGGTCCATCGAGGACGTCGCCGAGGCCGTCGACGTCGACATGATCGGACGGCACCTCTACACGGGTGCCCAGCCCGACCCCGATCTGGTGATCCGCACCAGCGGTGAGCAGCGGCTGTCCGGATTCATGCTCTGGCAGACGGCCCACTCGGAGTACTACTTCTGTGAGGTCTTCTGGCCGGCCTTCCGCAAGGTCGACTTCCTGCGCGCCCTGCGTGACTACGCGGCCCGCCACCGCCGTTACGGCGGCTGACGGACGAACCCCCGCAGCAGCGGACGTACCCCGCTTCACGAGGAGTTCACCGGGACGCCGTCATATGCCGTGGCATGGCAGCGCATGTTCGAGGGCATAAGGCAATCAGGTCGACACCCGAACCACGGGTGTCGGATCTCAGCGGGCGGCACGGGGCCGTCCGCCCGGGAGGCCCCTTGCACCAGCCCGATCGTGCGGTCACAGCACGGACGAAGCAACGTGAGGGCCGGTTCTCGGCCCGTGCATCGGAGCCGTCGACCGGTCCAGATCGTCTCCGTCGCTCCCCGACCTCATCCGAGGGGGTACGTCCTTCCGTGGTGACCAGCACAAAGCGCCACAAGCCAGACCGGCGCACCTATGTTCTCGACACCAGCGTCCTGCTGGCCGACCCGAACGCCCTGAACCGCTTCGACGAGCACGAGGTCGTGCTCCCCGTCGTCGTGGTCACGGAGCTGGAGGCCAAGCGGCACCATCCCGAACTCGGGTACTTCGCCCGGCAGGCACTGCGCCTGCTCGACGACTTCCGGGTGCGGTACGGCCGTCTCGACGCCCCCATCCCGATCGGGGACCTCGGCGGCACCCTGCGTGTCGAGCTCAACCACTCGGACCCCAGCGTGCTGCCCACCGGCTACCGCCTGGGGGACAACGACTCCCGCATCCTCGCGGTCGCCCGCAACCTGCAGGCCGAGGGGTTCGACGTCACCGTCGTGTCGAAGGACCTCCCGCTCAGGATCAAGGCGTCGTCGGTCGGCCTCCTCGCCGAGGAGTACCGCGCGGAGCTGGCCATCACGGACGCCTCCGGCTGGACCGGAATGTCCGAACTGACCCTGCCCGGCGAGCAGGTGGACATCCTCTTCGAGGAAGGCCACGTCTACGTCCCCGAGGCCGCCGACCTGCCCGTCCACACCGGTCTGACCATCCAGTCCGAGCGCGGCAAGGCACTCGGCCGGGTGACCCCGGAGGGCAACGTCCGGGTGGTGCGCGGCGACCGGGAGGCGTTCGGGATCAAGGGGCGCAGTGCCGAGCAGCGCATCGCGCTGGATCTGCTGCTCGACCCGGACATCGGGATCGTGTCGATGGGCGGCCGGGCCGGCACCGGCAAGTCGGCGCTGGCACTGTGCGCGGGTCTGGAGGCGGTCCTGGAGCGCCGTCAGCACGAGAAGATCATGGTCTTCCGCCCGCTGTACGCGGTGGGCGGGCAGGAGCTCGGTTATCTGCCCGGCAGCGAGGCCGAGAAGATGAGCCCCTGGGCGCAGGCGGTCTTCGACACGCTGTCCGCGGTCACCAGCCGCGAGGTCATCGAAGAGGTCACGGCGCGCGGGATGCTGGAGGTGCTGCCGCTCACGCACATCCGCGGACGGTCGCTGCACGACGCGTTCGTGATCGTGGACGAGGCGCAGTCGCTGGAACGGAACGTACTGCTGACCGTTCTGTCCCGAATCGGTGCTAATTCACGGGTCGTTCTGACCCATGACGTGGCACAGCGGGACAATCTGCGCGTGGGGCGGTACGACGGTGTCGTCGCCGTCGTCGAGAAACTGAAGGGGCATCCGCTCTTCGCGCATGTCACGCTGACGCGGTCCGAGAGGTCCCAGATCGCGGCGCTTGTGACCGAAATGCTGGAAGACGGGCAGATCTGACCCTCGCGCCCCATCTCGGGGCGGTTACGCGGTAGTTGGCGCCGTCCGGCAAAGGCTGAGAGCCTAGTCGGGCGGCGCCTTCGTGCGTCACGGTTTCTCAAAAATCCCAGGGCCAAACGGGATGTGAGCTTTCACACGCAACTCAGAATTGCCACCCGCCGTCCGGTTACGGCAGAGTCTCACTCCTGTCAGGCCCCGCATACGACACACCTGTACCCCCAGCGGTACGGCACAACAGAAGCAACACCGCTAACTCCATAGCTCCGTCGTATGCCGCCCGAGCACCATGCGGCGCTCCCCTGCGGGGAGTTGCCCACCGGGCCCGCGCCTCCCGTGACCCGCAGTTGGGGAGGCCAGTGCCAGGGGCACGATTGCGTCCGCCAGGGTCACCGAAGCGGGCGATGCTGGAAGGAAACCGTGTGAGCCGGATTTCGGTCCGGGGATTCGCAGTGGCCTCCGCCACCGCGGTCACCGCAGTCGGAAGCGTCGTCGGCGTTGCCTCGGGCAGCACCGCGCAGAACAACGACGCCGAGGCGGCGGCAACCGACCTGACGCTCCTCGCGGACATACCCGCGGGCCAGCAGGCCCAGGTGCAGACCGCGTCCCTGACGCAGCAGGCCGACGTGCAGGCCATCGCCGCCGACGCGAGCGCCAAGAAGGACGCCGAGGAGGCGGCCCGCAAGGCGGCCGCCGAGACCGCGATCGCGAAGAAGGAAGCCGCCGAGAAGGCAGAGAAGGCGGCCCAGGAAGCCAAGGAGCGCGAGGAGGCGGAGCAGGCGGCCAGCCGCGACGCCGCCCGGGACGCGTCCGACTTCGCCGTCCAGAGCTCGTACACCATCGCCGAGATCCAGTCGATGGCGGCCTCGATGGTGCCGAGCGGGCAGTTCCAGTGCTTCAGCAACATCGTGGACCACGAGTCCGACTGGAACTACCGGGCGGTCAACCCCTCTTCCGGTGCCTACGGCCTCTTCCAGGCGCTGCCCGGTTCCAAGATGTCCTCCGTCGGTTCCGACTGGCAGACCAACCCGGCCACCCAGATCAAGTGGGGCCTCAACTACATGAACGAGCGCTACGGCAGTCCCTGCGACGCCTGGGCGTTCTGGCAGGCCAACAACTGGTACTGAGCCGACCCCCGCTCAACTTTTCCGAGCCCCTCACCGTCCTTCGGTGAGGGGCTTCGGCCATGTACGGTCTGAAGGGACGACTCCAGGGGGGAGCGGTGGGGACAGACGGGGAAAAGGGACGGATCATGTCGCGAGTGCCACAGTGGCTGAGCCGGCTCGGAACCCGGCTGGCAGACATGGGCCAGCGGTGGGAGGAACGCCGGGCCGAGGCGGAGAAGAAGCACGCCGAGCCCGAGCCCGAGCCGGCGGCCGCCGCGCAGGCGTCCGTACCCGCCGAGGGCGCCGCCGCGCCGACGGTCGTCCGGCCCGATCCGGCGCAGGCCGTGCCGTGGGGTGTGCGGGTCGCCGCGGAGGCCGGGTGGCGGCTGCTGGTGCTGGCGGGCACGCTGTGGGTGCTGATGCGGGTCATCAGTGCCGTACAGCTGCTGGTGCTGGCCTTTGTCGCGGCGCTGTTCATCACTGCTCTGCTGCAGCCGACGGTGGCGCGGTTGCGGCGGTACGGGGTGCCGCGCGGGCCGGCCACGGTGCTCACCGCGATCCTCGGCTTCGTCGTCATGGGGCTCATCGGCTGGTTCGTGACCTGGCAGGTCATGGAGAACATCGACAACCTCTCCGACCAGATCCAGGACGGCATCGACGACTTGCGCCGGTGGCTGCTCGCCAGCCCCTTCCACGTCACCGACAAGCAGATCAACGACATCGCCGAGAACCTGCGGGAGGCGGTCGGGGCGAACACCGAACAGATCACGTCCGCAGGGCTGGAGGGCGTGACGGTCGTCGTCGAGGCGTTGACCGGGATCCTGCTCGCGGTCTTCTCGACGCTGTTCCTCCTCTACGACGGGCCGCGCATCTGGCAGTGGACGCTGAAGCTGGTGCCGGCGGCAGCGCGGTCGGGAGTCGCCGGGGCGGGACCTCGGGCTTGGCGGACCTTGACGGCGTATGTGCGCGGCACGGTGGTGGTGGCGCTGATCGACGCGATCTTCATCGGCCTGGGGATCTACTTCCTGGACGTCCCGATGGCCGTGCCGCTCGCCGTGTTGATCTTCCTCGGCGCCTTCGTCCCGCTGGTGGGTGCGGTGGTGTCCGGGGCGCTGGCGGTCGTGGTCGCGCTGGTGACGCAGGGCGTCTTCACGGGCGTGATGACGCTGGCCGTCGTCCTCGCGGTCCAGCAGATCGAGGGGCACATCCTGCAGCCGTTCATTCTGGGGCGGGCGGTGCGGGTGCATCCGCTGGCCGTGGTGCTGTCCGTCACGGCCGGGGGCTTGGTGGCCGGGATCGGCGGCGCGGTGGTGGCGGTGCCGTTGGTGGCGGTGACCAACACGGTGGTCGGCTATCTGCGGTCGTACTCCCAGGAGGCGCTACGGAACTCCCCTCAGCCGCACGGCGCGACGGCGACGTCCATCGCTCCCTCGCCGCCCAATCCCCCGTCGGACGCGCACTGACCGTCTCCGCAAGGCTCCCGCGGCAACGGACAGGGCCCCGCCCACCACAAAGGTGAACGGGGCCCGCACGCGGGGAGTCTGGTCCGGCTACTCGGCCAGGACCGCCTCGGCGTCCAGCGTGACGCCGACCGCCTGGACGACGGAGGCGATCTTGAAGGCCTCCTGGATGACCTCGCGGTCGATGCCGGCCTTGCGCAGGACCTGCTCGTGCGAGTCGAGGCACATGCCGCAGCCGTTGATGGCGGAGACGGCGAAGGACCACAGCTCGAAGTCGACCTTGTCGACACCGGGGTTGCCGATGACGTTCATCCGGAGGCCGGCGCGCAGGGTGCCGTACTCGTGGTCGGACAGCAGGTGGCGCGTGCGGTAGAAGACGTTGTTCATCGCCATGACCGCGGCCGCCGCCTTCGCCGCCGTGTACGCCTCGGGCGACAGGTTCGCCTTGGCCTCCGGCTCCAGCTCGCGCAGGACGATGGGGGAGCGGGAGGCGATGGCGGTCGCCAGCACCGTGCCCCACAGCTGCTGCGCCGGCAGCTCGGAGTTGCCGATGACCGAGCCCAGGTTGAGCTTCAGGTCCTTGGCGTAGTCCGGAATCGAGGACTTCAGGGAGTCGAGGGACATGTCAGTCACTCACCGGCCAGCAGCTTGACCGGGTCCAGGGTCTCGTCGCCCTTGCTCCAGTTGCACGGGCACAGCTCGTCCGTCTGGAGGGCGTCGAGGACCCGCAGGACCTCCTTGGGGTTACGGCCGACCGAGCCGGCGGTCACCATCGAGAACTGGATCTCGTTGTTCTGGTCGACGATGAAGACGGCCCGCTTGGCGAAGCCCTCCTCGTCCTCGATGCCGAGGTCGCGCATCAGCTCGTGCTTGGAGTCGGCCATCATCGGGAACGGCAGGTCACGCAGGTCGTCGTGGTCCTTGCGCCAGGCGTGGTGCACGAACTCGGAGTCACCGGAGAAGCCGAGGACCTGGGCGTCGCGGTCGGCGAACTCCTCGTTCAGCTTGCCGAAGGCCGCGATCTCGGTCGGGCACACGAAGGTGAAGTCCTTGGGCCACGCGAAGATCACCTTCCACTTGCCCTCGTAGGTCTTGTGGTTGATCTTCTCGAACTCCCGGCCCTGCTCCAGCGAGACGCAGGCAGTCAGTTCGAACTGGGGGAACTTGTCACCGACAGTGAGCACTAGCTCTCCTTGCAGCGAAGAAACACCCATTGTGTGGGCGTTTCCCATGGGGTTGGACGTTGGTGATCGTGGCACAACGCGCATTGATTACGGAAATAGCTACACTCGGTCGGGTTGATCGGAGGGAGCTATCAGTGACTGTCGGTAACGTGAGTAAGAGGCGACAGCCCAGTCTTGCCCAGCTGCGTGCCTTCGCCGCCGTGGCCGAGCATCTGCACTTCCGTGACGCCGCCGCCGCGATCGGCATGAGCCAGCCCGCCCTCTCCGGCGCCGTCTCCGCCCTGGAGGAGGTCCTCGGTGTCACCCTCCTCGAGCGTACGACCCGCAAGGTGCTGCTCTCGCCCGCCGGCGAGCGGCTGGCCGTACGGGCGAAGGCGGTGCTGAGTGAGGTGGGGGCCCTGATGGAGGAGGCCGAGGCGGTGCGGGCGCCCTTCACCGGGGCCCTGCGGCTGGGCGTCATTCCGACCGTCGCGCCCTATCTCCTGCCGACCGTGCTGAGGCTGGTGCACGACCGCTATCCCGACCTCGACCTCCAGGTGCACGAGGAGCAGACCGCCAATCTCCTCGAGGGACTCACCTCGGGCCGGCTGGACCTGCTGCTGCTCGCCGTGCCCCTCGGGGTGCCGGGAGTGTCGGAACTGCCCCTGTTCGACGAGGACTTCGTGCTCGTCACGCCGCTGGACCACTGGCTCGGCGGGCGGGAGGGGATTCCGCGCGAGGCGCTCAGAGAGCTCAATCTGCTGCTGCTCGACGAGGGGCACTGCCTGCGCGACCAGGCCCTCGACATCTGCCGGGAGGCGGGGCGTGAGGATGCGCCCGTCACCACCACGGCCGCCGGGCTGTCCACCCTCGTCCAGCTCGTCGCCGGTGGGCTCGGGTGCACCCTGCTGCCGCGTACCGCCGTCAAGGTCGAGACGAGCCGCAGCAACCAGCTCCTCACCGGCTACTTCGCCGACCCCGCGCCGACCCGGCGCATCGCCCTGGCCATGCGCACCGGTGCGGCGCGCGGCGGTGAGTACGAGGAGCTGGCGGCCGCACTGCGCAAGGCGTTGCGGCCGCTGCCCGTACGGGTGGTGGAGGGGGGCGACTGACTCGGTTGGTGCGGGCCCCCGGGTGTCAGGTGCAGCGCGCGAGGCGGATGCGAGAGTTTGGCGGCCGCACTGCGTCAGGCACTGCGGCCGCTGCCCGTACAGGTGGGGGACGGCGCCCACTGAGTCACTCGGTGCGCAGGCCCTCCGGGCGCATCAGCCGCAGCAGCGGCGGCAGGCTGAGCAGCGTCACCAGCAGGACCACGCCCGCGCCGATGCCGGTCATGGCCAGCACGCTCGCCCAGTCGATGCTCACCGGGGTGGCCGTCATCTTCAGCAGTACCGCGCCCAGGGTGAGGCCCACCACGGAGGCCAGGGTCAGGCCGAGCACGATCGGGATCGCCGTCTGCCACAGCACCGACAGGCTCAGCGTGCGGCGCCGGGTGCCGAAGGCGACCAGGGCGGACAGCAGCTTCCTGCGCTCGCGGAGCTGTTCCAACTGGGAGACCAGCAGACTCGCGCCGATGAGGGCCAGGACGCAGGTGGCGCCGACGAGCAGGCCGGTGCGGATGCTCTCGTAGCGGTCGGAGCGCTGGCTGGACACCCACAGCATGGGCTCGGCGAACGGATCGACGGCCGCCGCCGTGTTGCGTACCAGGTCGCGTACGTCCGGCACGGACTCGTCGAGGCGGAGATAGACCTGGCCGGTCAGGCTCTCCAGGGCCGCCGCGGGCAGCGCCTTCGGGGTGACGAGGAGGCCGCCGCGCTCGCCCCCGGTCATGTCCAGGGCCGCCTTCGCCCGCTTCACGGCCGGCAGGGTCCAGGCGGTCTCCGCGCCCTTCGGGCTGTCCTCGTACGTGGGGTCGAAGTACACCGTCCGGCCGGGCTTGGCCATGGTGTCCGTGTCGGTGTCGTATTCCGCGCCCGACACGGCGAACACGTCACCGTCACGGCAGGACGGCAGCTTCGCCACCTCCCGCAGCGAGGCGCAGTCGCCCACGGTCACCATGGTGCTGAGCTCGGGATCCGAGCGCCGCTCGCCCAGATAGCCCTCCGAGTACGCGTACACCCTGCGCACCCCCTCGGTCCGCCGGAACTCCTCCGCGGCCTCGGTGAGCGGCATGCCCTCCGGTACGGACACCTGCATCTGGATCCGCGAGACGTCCTGGTCGGACTCGACGGTGAAGTCGTCCTCCACACCGGCGAACAGCATCTGCAGCGCGATCGCGCCGGCCACGGCCACCGCGATGCCGTTGACCGTGCGGGCCGCCGTACCGCTGCTCAACTGGAGCCTGCGGACGGCCAGTTGCCAGGACACCGAGCCCGCGCCGAGCCGGGCGACGACCGCCTCGACGATCCAGGGCAGCAGCGCGGTGACGCCGATGAGCAGCAGCATCACACCGCCGACGACCAGGTACTGGTTGAAATCGCCGCCGTCGCCGCCCTGGCCGATCATCGGGGCCAGCATCGCGAGGCCGGCCAGCGGCAGCAGCAGCCGCCACCACAGCCGGCGGCGGCGCTGCTTCGCCGTGCGGACCACGCCGAGCGGCTCGATCACCACACCGCGCAGGGCGAACAGGGTGACCAGGACGGCCGCCGCCGGGACCGCGAGAGCGACCAGTGCGGCAAGCGCGGGAGAGGGGTTGAGGTAGCTGGGGAACACGCTGACCTCGAACACCTCGGCCGAGCCCGCGATCTCACGGCCGATCAGGAAGAAACCGGTACCGAAGACCAGGCCCAGCACGGACCCGGCGAGTGCCTCGCCCGCCGCGACCCGGCGGGTCATATGACGGTCGGAGCCCACCAGCCGCAGCGCCGCGAGCCGCCGGTCGCGCCCCTCCCCGCCGAACCGTACGGCCGCGGCGACGAAGACACCCACCGGCATCAGCAGCACCACGAAGACGACCAGGATCAGCAGGAGCAGGACGGGGTCCCAGGGCTCGGACGTGCCCGGAATCTCCTCCCCGAACCGTTCGATCCGCGCGACCCGGCCGCCGTCGAGCTTCGACGCGAGCCCCTCGCCGCCCCGGTAGAAGGCGAGTTCGTGAGAGCCGACCAGACCGGGCTCGGCGATGGTGCCGACGATCCGGTCGGGCAGCCGCTCGCGCAGCAGCGCCCCGTCCGCCGACGTCAGCAGGTCCTTCAGCGCGGGGGACACGACCATCTCGCCCGCCGCCGGGAACTGAGCCACCCCCGGCGGCAGCGGAGCCTTCGCACCCTCCGGCTCCAGTTCGCGGCCGCGGATGTCGTCGTCGCGGTACGTCGTGCCGACGTTGGCGATGAGCAGGGTGGCGTCCGTCTTCGGCGGCGTCGTGTCGCTGAACGTGAAGTCGGTGCGCGCCTGTTCGCGCTGGTCCCGGGCGGTCAGCGCGCTCGGCAGCGCGGTGGTGAGCAGCAGCAGCGCCACGCCGAGCCCGACGCCGACCGCCGTGAGCACCGCCCGCACCCAGCCGCCCCGCCCGGTGAACGCGAACCCGACGCCCATGGCCAGATCCCTGGACCACTGACGGAGCCTCATACGACGCGCTCCATGTCCCGGGACTTCCCGTCCCGTACGACGATCTCGCGGTCGGAGTAGGCGGCGACCCGCGCCTCGTGCGTGACCAGGACGACGGCCGCGTTGGTGGAGCGGGCCGCATCCGTCAGCAGCTCCATCACGCGCTCGCCGTTGAGGGAGTCCAGCGCGCCGGTCGGCTCGTCGGCGAACAGCACCCGCGGACCGGTGGCCAGCGCCCGCGCCACGGCGACCCGCTGCCCCTGACCGCCGGAGACCTCACCGGGCCGTTTCTTGCCTATGCCGTCGACCTCCAGGCGCTCCATCCAGGACAGCGCCGTACGCTCGGCGGCCTTGCGGGACGTGCCGTTCAGCCGCAGCGGCAGGGCCACGTTCTCGACACAGGTGAGTTCGGGCACGAGCTGGCCGAACTGGAAGACGAACCCGAACTCCGAGCGCCGCAGCGCGCTGCGCTCGGCGTCGCTCATCGTGGCCATCTCCCGGCCGTCGTAGCGGATCGAGCCCTCGTCGGGCGTGACGATCCCGGCGAGGCAGTGCAGCAGCGTCGACTTGCCGGAGCCGGAGGGGCCCATCACGGCGACGACCTCGCCGGGGTGGATGGAGAACTCGGCGCCGTCGAGAGCGGTCGTGGGACCGTACGTCTTGCGCAGCCCTTCGGCCACGAGCAGGGAACCGTAGGGAGCGGTCACTTGGCCACCGCCTCCGCGAGCTTGTCGAGGCGCGCGGCGGTCAGTTCCAGCCAGCGCAGGTCGGCCTCGAGGTGGAACAGGGCGTGGTCGCAGATCAGCTGGTCGGCGAGGTCGCCCTTGCGCTTGCGGTCGGTGAGGATCCGCATCATCCGCAGGTGCTCGGAGCGCTGGGTGTCGAGGATCTCGGCGGCGTCGCGCCGGGTGAGCAGCGCGAGGACGACCTTGGTGTAGAGGGTCGACTGAAGGTACGGCTCGGGCTTCTCCGGCGTCGCGAGCCACCGTTCGACGTCGGTGATCCCGGCGTCGGTGATGGCGTACCGCTTCCGCTCGGGCCCGCCGCCCGGTTCGATTCCGTCGACTTCGACGAGCCCGTGCTTCAGCAGGCGGGACATCGTCGAGTAGACCTGGCCGTAATGCAGCGGCCGGTCCTGACCGAACTTCTCGTCGAAGGCCCGCTTGAGGTCGTAGCCGTGGCGGGGGCCCGACTCCAGGAGCCCTAGGAGGGTGTGACCGATGGACATGCCAAGGACTCTACACGGGGTGTATACGTCGCATGTATACGCCGGGTGTGCAGGTCATGGCGGGGTGTACGGCCGTGCAGGTCGGAGCTTGTTGTCACGGTTCTGCTACAGCCGACCGGCGCGTGAGGACGAGGCCGTTCAGGTCGACGGAGGTCTGGGGGCGGAGCCCCCGGGCGGACGACCCCGGCGAGGCATCGGACCGGTGTCGCCCGGCAGCCGGCCTGCCTCCGCGAGAGCGCGCCGCAACAGGAACTCGATCTGCGCATTGGCCGACCGCAGCTCGTCGGACGCCCACCGCGCGAGCGCCTCGTACACCGACGGGTCCAGCCGCAGCAGCACCTGCTTGCGCTGCTGCGGCCGACGCTGAGGGGCTGAACCCCCGGAGGGAGCCGTCACTGGTAGAGCGTCCCGGTGTTGAGGACCGGCTGCGCGGAGCGGTCCCCGCACAGCACCACCATCAGGTTGGAGACCATTGCCGCCTTCCGCTCGGAGTCCAGCTCCACGATGTCCTGCTCGGTGATCCGGGCGAGCGCCGCCTCGACCATGCCGACCGCCCCGTCCACGATCTGCCGCCGGGCCGCGACGACCGCCCCGGCCTGCTGCCGCTGGAGCATCGCCGAGGCGATCTCGGGTGCGTAGGCGAGGTGGGTGAAGCGGGACTCGATGATCTGCACGCCGGCCGCCTCCACGCGCGCGTGCAGCTCGACGGCGAGCTTCTCGGTGATCTCCTCGGCGTTGCCGCGCAGCGAGAGGCCGTCCTCGTCATGGGCGTCGTACGGGTACTCGATGGCGATGTGCCGGACCGCCGCCTCGGTCTGTGTGGAGACGAACTCGATGTAGTCGTCCACCTCGAAGGTGGCCTGCGCGGTGTCCTCGACCTTCCACACCACGACCGCGGCGAGCTCGATCGGGTTGCCGTAGGCGTCGTTGACCTTCAGGACCGCGGTCTCGTGGTTGCGGACACGGGTGGAGATCTTCGTGCGGGAGGTGAGCGGGTTCACCCAGCGCAGGCCGTCCTGCCGGATCGTGCCCCGGTAGCGCCCGAAGAGCTGGACGACCCGGGCCTCGCCCGGCGCGACCATGTTCAGCCCGCACATGGCGACGAAGGAGGAGATGCCGACGAGGACGCCGACGATGATCAGTGCGGCCTTCGCGCCGCCCCCCGAGACCGCCGAGGCGGACACGGCCATACCGATGCCGGCCAGCAGCCCTATAAGGCCCAGGAGCAGGGCGAGTCCGCCGCCGATGCTGTGCGCGGTGAACTCGCGGACCCGCGGTTCGGGCATCTCGGGGACGTCGGGTGCGGAGTCGTGCGTGGTCATGGGTGGTTCCCCCCGTTCTCGGTGGAGCTGATTCCCGTCTAGCTCAGTTCTAGCTAAGTGATATCACATTACCCTCCCACGGCAACCTCAACCCCCACTCGAACGTCGGTTCCGTTGGGATGGGTGCTGATTGTCACGCCCGTAAAAGACCGAATCAGTCGGACTTGGTCATAGAAAGCGGTGTTAGCTTTCTGAGCCGACTTGCACCGGGCACCGCAGTGACAGCCGACAACGAAGCGGAGCAGACGGACTCATGGGACGAGCGGAAGAGAGACGAGCGCGACAGCGCGGTGGCCACCGCGCGGCACCGACGCGCCGCCGTTCGTCGCGGGCGGCGAGCGCGGGCACAACCGGGAAGAGCGGCATACGCCGGCTGTTCACCTGGAAGAAAGTCCTCGGCACGTTCCTCGGCCTCTGCCTGCTCGGCATCGGCGGCTTCATCGTGCTGTACCTGGTGATCGACATCCCCAAGGGGAACGCGCTCGCGCAGGAGCAGAGCAACGTCTACAAGTACGGCGACGGCACGACCCTCACCCGCGACGGCAAGGTCAACCGCGAGGTCGTCGACCTCGCCCAGGTCCCCAAGGAGGTCCAGCGGACCTTCGTCGCCGCCGAGAACAAGACCTTCTACAACGACTCCGGCGTCGACCTCAGGGGAACGGCCCGAGGCCTGCTCAACACCCTCTCCGGCAAGGGCAAGCAGGGCGGCTCGACGATCACCCAGCAGTACGTCAAGAACTACTACCTCACCCAGGAACAGACGGTCACCCGCAAGCTCAAGGAGCTGGTGATCTCCCTGAAGGTGGACCGCGAGAAGTCCAAGGACGACATCCTCGCGGGCTACATCAACACCAGCTTCTACGGCCGTGGCGCCTACGGCATCCAGGCCGCCGCGCAGGCCTACTACCAGGTGGACGCGAGCGACCTCTCCGTCGCGCAGGGGGCGTACCTCGCCGCACTGCTCCAGGCACCGAGCTCGTACGACTGGGCGGTCGCCTCCGAGACGGGCAAGCAGCTGGTCGAGGAGCGCTGGAACTACGTCCTGGACAACATGGTCGAGCAGGGCTGGCTGGACTCCGGCGAGCGCCAGGGCATGAAGTTCCCGGTGCCGAAGGAGCCCAAGGCCGCGCCCGGCATGGAGGGCCAGAACGGCTACATCGTGAAGGCGGCCAACCAGGAACTGGCCAGGCAACTGGTCGACCAGGGCTCGGCGTCCGACCTGGAGGAAGCCCTGACGAAGATCGACCGGGGCGGCTGGACCATCACGGTCAACATCGACAAGAAGAAGCAGACCCAGCTCGAGAAGGCGGCCAAGGAACAGCTCACCAGCAAGCTCGACCCGGACGAGCGGGAGGTCGACGCGGACGTCCAGGCCGGCGCCGCCTCCGTCGACCCGAAGACCGGCAAGGTCCTCGCGATGTACGGCGGCGTCGACTACGTCAAGCACTTCACGAACAACGCGACGCGCACCGACTACCAGCCCGCCTCCACCTTCAAGCCGCTGATCCTGGCCGCGGCGGTCGACGAGGGCGCCGAGACCCAGGACGGCACCCCGATCACCGCCGACACGATCTACGACGGCGACAGCAAGCGCCCGGTCGTGGACGACGGAAAGAAGGTCGGCTTCGCGCCGCCGAACGAGGACGACGTCGACTACGACGACGTCACCGTGCAGACGGCGATGAACAAGTCCATCAACTCCGTCTTCGCGCAGATGGGCGTCGACGTCGGCATGGACAAGGTCATGGAGGTCGCCGAGAAGCTCGGCATGGACGCCAAGGACCTCCAGTCGGTGCCGGCCCAGACCCTGGGCACCATGGGCGCGAGCCCGCTGGAGATGGCCGGCGTCTACGCCACCCTCGACAACCACGGCAAGAAGGTCACCCCGGCGATCGTGGCCTCGGCCAAGCACAAGGACACCCCCGTCGAGATGCCCGACCCGATCGGCGAGCAGGTCATCAGCCCCGAGGCCGCCGACACGGTCACCTCGGTGCTCACGGGCGTGGTCGACGACGGTACGGCCCGGCGCTCCGTGCGCGACAACCCGGCCCGCGACGGCCAGCAGGTCGCCGGCAAGACCGGTACGTCCGACGAGAACAGGTCGGCCTGGTTCACCGGCTACACGCCCGAACTGGTCACCTCGGTCGGCGTCTTCGGTGAGGACGCCAAGACGTACGCGCAGTCCTCGCTCTACGGCGCGGGCGGCGAGGAACGCGTCAACGGCGGTGACTTCCCCGCCATGATCTGGGCGCAGTACACCTTCGGCGCGATGGGCGAGGTCACCCGATTCGACCTGGACACCGACCAGGGCGCGGCCGTCCAGCCGACCCGCACCCCGAGCCGGACGCCCACCCAGACCCCACGCAGGAGCCGACGACCCAGGCCCCGACATCCGAAGCCCCGACCGAGACGCCGACGCAGACCCCGACCCAGACCCCCACCGAGACACCGACGCAGACCCCGACCCAGACCCCGACGCAGACGCCGACGACGAGGCCTCCGGACGGGGACATCACGCTGGATCCGGTGGAGCCGGGCGAGGAGGAGTGAACGAGGGGCGCCCGGCGTTTCGCCGGGCGCCCCTCTCGCTGTCGGGGGATCAGGCGCCATTGACGTTGTGGGCGATCCGGTCCCCGATCTCCTTGTCGATGTTCCGCCAGTACTGCAGGGCCCGGTCGACCACCGGCCGGGTCACACCGTTCTTCAGGTGGCCGCTGACGTTGGACACGAGCCGGTCCCGGGCCGCGTCGTCCAGCACATGCCGCACCATCGTGCCGGGCTGCCCGAAGTCGTCGTCCTCGGAATGCAGCTTGTACGCCTCACGCACCATCTCACCGGCGGTCTGCCACCCGGCGATGTCCCCGAACCGCTCGACGTCCGCGGCAGGCCCGCCGTACGAGTTCGGCGCGTACGGCGCACCGGTGTTCGCGGGCTCGTAGCGCATCGGTCCGTCCTTGGCGTAGGAGTTCACCTGCGAGCGAGGCCGGTTCGGCGGCAGCTGGGCGTAGTTGGGGCCGATCCGGTAGCGGTGCGTGTCCGGGTACGAGAACAGCCGGCCGAGCAGCATCTTGTCCGGCGACGGCCCGACGCCCGGCACCATGTTGGACGGCTCGAACGCGGCCTGCTCGATATGGACGAAGTAGTCGTCCGGATTCTGGTTCAGGGTCATCCGGCCGACCTCGATCAGCGGATAGTCGCCGTGCGGCCACACCTTGGTCAGGTCGAACGGGTTGAACCGGTAGTCCGGGGCGTCCTCGAACGGCATCACCTGTACGTGCATGGTCCAGGACGGGTGGTCGCCCCGCTCGATGGCCTGGAAGAGATCCCGGCGGTGACAGTCGGCGTCCTCGCCGGCCATGCGGTCCGCGTCCTCCTGGGTGAGGAAGTCGATGCCCTGGTCGGTCTTGATGTGGTACTTGACCCAGAACTTCTCGCCGCCACGGTTGACCCACATGTAGGTGTGGGAGGAGTACCCGTTCATGTTGCGGTACGTCTTCGGAACGCCCCGGTCGCCCATCAGCCACGTCACCATGTGCGCGGACTCGGGGGAGAGGGTCCAGAAGTCCCACTGCATGTTGTTGTCGCGCAGCCCGTTGTCCGGCCGGCGCTTCTGGGAGCGGATGAAGTCCTGGAACTTCTGCGGATCACGGACGAAGAAGACCGGCGTGTTGTTGCCGACGAGGTCGTAGTTGCCGTGCTCCGTGTAGAACTTCAGGGCGAAGCCACGTGGGTCGCGCCAGGTGTCGGGGGAACCGAGCTCACCGGCGACGGTGGAGAAACGCGCCAGCATCTCCGTGCGCTTCCCCGGCTGGAAGAGGTCGGCCTTGGTGAACTGGCTGACATCGTTGGTTACTTCGAAGACTCCGTATGCGCCACTGCCCTTGGCGTGCACCACCCGCTCCGGGACCCGCTCCCGGTTGAACTGGGCCATCTTCTCGATGAGGTAGTGGTCCTGGAGCAGAATCGGGCCGTTGGAGCCCACGGTCAGCGAGTGCTCGTCGCTCTCGACCGGGATGCCGTGGTTGTTCGTGGTGTACGGAACCTGCTGGGGTGCCTGCGTCACTTGTCCTCCCCGGGGAAGACCGGTTACTCGGATCGGTGAATCGTTGCCAAGGCGGACGCCCGTCCCCGCCACGGTCGCTGAGGTCGGGGACACCGGGCTGGTTCCAACCCGGCTGGTGTTGATCGTGTAAGCCTCGGCCACTCGCAGAGCGACCGAGCGGCGTGAGCCAGGAATCCCTCTGCCGAGTCAGAGGGAGGGTTCAAGAGCATCCTCCCGCCGGACGTCGGGCCGGGTGACCCGGTCACCCGGCCAGTCAACCCCGCCGACAGGAAGTCGGCAACATTTGGACGGGGTCTAATTCCGGTGTAATTCCGAGAGTGTTCGGTGGGTCACCCTCGGTTCAGCTCGAACCAGACCACCTTCCCGGTGCTGAGCCGTGTCGCCCCCCATCGCCGGGCCAGCCGGTTCACCAGGAACAGCCCGCGTCCGTCCTCGTCGGTGTGGCGCGCCTGCCGCAGCCGGGGCAGCTGCGGCACATCGTCGCCGACCTCACAGCGCAGCACGTCGGTACGCAGCAACCGCAGCGTGACCGGCCGTGACGCATAGCGCACAGCGTTGGTGACGACCTCGCTGACCAGCAGCTCCACCGGGTCGGTGAGCTCCTCCAGATCCCAACGGGCGAGTGCGCTGCGGGCCAGCCGCCGGGCCTTGCCAGGGGCCATCTCCTCCGGCTCCAGGGACCAGTACGCCACATCGCTCGGCGCGATCCCGTCGAAGCGGGCGGCGAGCAGCGCGATGTCGTCGTCCCGGTCGCCGGGGCCGAGCATGTCCAGCACCTCTTCGCACAGGGCCTCGAGGGGCGGCGGATGGTCGGGGCCGGTGAGCTGCGCGGTCGCGGCGAGCTTCTCGCGCAGTTGCTCTATGCCGGTCCACACGTCGCGCAGGCGGGACTCGACCAGTCCGTCGGTGTAGAGGAGCAGGGTCGCTCCGGCCGGGGCGTCCAGCTCCACGGCCTCGAAGTCGACGCCGCCGACACCGATCGGGGCGCCCGCCGGCACCCGCAGCACCTCGGCCCGGCCGCCCAGGTGCAGCAGGACCGGCGGAGGATGGCCGGCGTTGGCGATGGTGATGCGGTGCGTGACCGGGTCGTAGACGGCGTACAGACAGGTCGCCATGCGGTCGGTGCCGAGCCGCTGGGCCTGCTCGTCGAGGTGGTGCAGCACCTCCTGCGGCGGCAGGTCGAGGCCGGCCAGCGTCTGCGCGGTGGTGCGCAGCTGGCCCATGATCGCGGCGGACGTCATGGAGTGGCCCATCACGTCACCGACGACGAGGGCGACCCGGCTGCCGGGCAGCGGGATGGCGTCGTACCAGTCGCCGCCGACCCGCGCGGTCTCGGCGGCCGGCAGGTAGCGCGAGGCCAGCCGCACGCCGGTCGGCTGCGGCAGGGTCTCGGGGAGCATGGTGCGCTGCAGCTCGTCGGCGATGTATGCCTCCCGCCCGTACAGCACGGCCTTGTCGATGCCGAGCGCGCTGTGCGTGGCCAGCTGGGCGGCCACCAGCAGATCGTCGGCCTCGAACGGGATCCGCTCCGGGCGGCGCAGGAAGACCGCGGCGCCGATGACCCGGCGACGGCCGCGCAGCGGGGCGAGGATGGCCCGCTGGCCGCCCGGGATCACCGACTCGCCGTCCTCTCCGAGGAGTTCGGGCAGCGCGGCACGGGCGGCGGGCGCGTCGGCGAACACCGGCCGCACCCCGCGCAGCACCTCGGAGAGTGCGCCGCCGGGGAGCACCTCGCACAGTTCGGCGGTCAGCGCCGACAGCTCCGACGGCTCCGGCTGGAGCACGGGCTGGAACCCGCCCTCGGTGTCCCGCTCCTCCGGAATGCGGTCGGTGCGGCGCAGCCGCAGCACGACCGGGCCCGTGGGCCGCTCGTCGCCGACCGGCAGCGGGTCGCGCAGATAGACGAGGATCGCGTCGGAGAAGGTCGGCACGGTCGCCCGGCACAGCCCCATCACGATCTCGTCGAGGTCGATACCGCGGGCGATCCGCCGGGTCGCGGCACCCACGAACCGCAGCCGGTCCCCGTCCCGCCGCATCGGAGTGGGCCGGCCGGGCGGCGTCACCTGCCCGGTGCGCCGCTCCTTGCCGCCGGGGCCGGAACGCTCCGGCTCGAGACCGGGCTGCGCCGGGATGGCCTCCGACGTGGGGCGCGGGCGGTGGGTGTCGGTCTCGGCGGCGGCCGGCTGGGAGTGCTCGGGGCCGGCGCCGTCGCTCGGCGTCACCGACGTGCCCGAGGGCGTCTCGCCGGTGCTGCGGGCCTGCGCGGGTAAGGCGGTGGCACCGGCGTGCGGTGCGGGCGCCTGGGAACGCAGGAACGCCCCGCGAGGATCCGCGGGGTCGACGCCCGGCTGGGGGCGCTCGAAGGAGGTCGGCTGCTCCGTCACGCGTGTCGCATCCATCCGTCCGGGGCGTGCAGTTCGTCCCGCAGGAATCCCGATACCCGGAATACGTGCCCCAGGAACGGGTTTCCCGCGTGGTCAGAGGTTGTTCCTGTGCCGCCGGCGGACCGATCGTGGCCCGCACGGGTGTTGCCCTGGTACCCCTCGCTCACGTCCTGCCGCCCCTCGGTGACATGTGGTCAAGCACAGTGCGAACTCCAGGAGTTGTCGCCGCGTTCCCGCCCGCCACCCGGCCACCACCCCTCAACGACGTTGCTGCGCACCGACCATGCTTGATGCGGTTGCGGAGGACGATCCTACGTTTCTTGCCCCGGGGCGCATCAAGGGTCTCATGAGGACACATGCACGGGCGTACGATCCCAGTCGTCCGGCAACGGGGGGACGGACCAGGACGGATCGGGGCGCCAGTGCTCCCAGCCGTCCGAGAACGGCGGCCCCCAGGCGCGGATCACCTCCACCGCGGACCGCCCCGCCGCCCTGACCCGCGCGGCCGACGGGGCGTCCATCAGCCCGTCCTGCTGGGCCTGCGCGAACTCGTCCTCGTCCCGCCAGTGCCAACTGCCGTCGGAGTGCACGGAGATGTCGAGAAAGTGATCCTCGGAGTCCACCCCGCCGTCCCACCGCACCAACGGCTCCTCGAGATTGATGTACCAGTTCTTGAACCGCCAGCCCGGCTCCCAGAACAGCCACACCGACCAGGGCTCACCCGGCCGCGCCAGCTTCAGCACACCCGTACCGAACCACCGGTCGCGCTGCACCGTCCGCGGCTTGGTGTAGCGCGACTTCAGCGGCTCCTGATGCACCGGCGTACCGTCCGCGAGCACCGGCCTGACGCACTCCGTGCCGGGCGCCATCCAGACGGCGAGCAGCTCGGCATCGTCCTGTACGACGGTGACGGGGCGCGCTATGTGGAAGCGGTCGCCGCCGTTCTCCCGGTACCGCCACAGGATCCGGCTCCCGGGCGCCCAGAAGGCCGCTGCTCCGCCCGCTTCCACGCGTCTCACCGCTCCGTCGTCCGCCATGCACAGATATTAGGTGTCACTGACATACGACGCTGCGGCGCGCGTCACGGTTCACGCGCCGGTCACGTGCCGGAACACCTCGTTACGGATGCGTCATCCGCAGGACGTCCAGAGCCTCGTCGAGCTGTTCGACGGTGAGGTCGCCGCGTTCCACGTAGCCGCTCTCCAGGACGACCTGGCGGATCGTCTTCCGCTCGGCCAGCGCCTTCTTGGCGACCTTGGCGGCCTGCTCGTACCCGATGTACTTGTTGAGGGGGGTGACCACGGACGGTGACGATTCGGCGTACTCCCGGGCCCGCTCCCGGTCGGCGGTGATGCCGTCGACGGTGCGGTCGGCGAGCAGACGGGTGGCGGTGGACAGCAGCCGGATGGACTCGAGGACGTTCTTCGCGATCACCGGGAGCATGACGTTCAGCTCGAAGTTGCCGGCCGCACCCGCCCAGGCGACGGTGGCGTCGTTCCCGGTGACCTGGGCGGCGACCATCAGGACGGCCTCGGGGACGACCGGGTTGACCTTGCCCGGCATGATCGACGAGCCGGGCTGGAGGTCGGGCAGCGCGATCTCGGCGAGCCCGGTGCGCGGCCCGGAGGACATCCACCGCAGATCGTTGGCGATCTTCGTCAGTCCCACGGCGATGGTCCGCAGCTGGCCGCTGGTCTCCACGATCCCGTCCCGGGCGCCCTGCGCCTCGAAGTGGTCGCGGGCCTCGGTGAGCGGCAGCCCGGTGGCGCGGGCCACCTCCTCGATGACGGCGGCGGAGAAACCGGGCGGTGTGTTGATGCCGGTGCCGACGGCGGTGCCGCCGAGGGGGAGTTCGGCGAGGCGGGGGAGGGAGGCGTGGAGCCGCTCGATGCCGTAGCGGATCTGCGCGGCGTAACCGCCGAACTCCTGGCCGAGGGTCACCGGCGTGGCGTCCATCAGATGCGTCCGCCCCGACTTCACGACGTCGGCGAACTCCTCCGACTTGCGGGTGAGGGAGGCGGCGAGGTGTTCGAGGGCGGGGACGAGGTCGCGGGTGACGGCGGCGGTGGCGGCGATGTGGATGGAGGAGGGGAAGACGTCGTTGGACGACTGCGAGGCGTTGACGTGGTCGTTGGGGTGGACGTCCCGGCCGAGCCGCTCGGTCGCGAGGGTGGCGATGACCTCGTTGGTGTTCATGTTGGACGAGGTACCGGAACCTGTCTGAAACACGTCGATGGGGAAGTGCTCGTCCCACCGCCCCTCGGCGACCTCGGCGGCCGCCTCCTGGATCGCCTCGGCGATGTCCTTGTCGAGCACCCCGAGTTGGGCGTTGACCTTGGCGGCGGCGCCCTTGATCCGCGCCAGGGCCTCGATGTGGGCCCGCTCGATCCGCTGCCCAGAGATCGGAAAGTTCTCGACGGCCCGCTGGGTCTGCGCCCGCCACTTGGCGTCGACGGGGACCCGGACCTCGCCCATGGAGTCGTGCTCGATGCGGTATTCGCTCATACCGGGTATAGCGATCCGGGGGGCGGCGATGTTCCGGGACGGGGCCACTTGGGCGGGCGGGCCGAGATGGCTTGGTTGCGGTGTGTGAGTGATCTACGACACGGGGGTTTCACCGGACGCTGTCGAGTTTCACGACCCGGGAGGACCTGAGGACCTTCCCGGTCGCGTCCAGGGCCCTGACCTGGAAGTACGGTCCCGGGGCGTTCGTGGCGACGGCGGTCTCGAATCCGGACCGCCTGGCGTGTCTGACGACGACCGACAGGGAGTGGGCGTTCGGTCCGGCGAGCACCTGCCACGCTTTCGTCTGCGTCGAGCCGTTCCAGGAGGCGTGGACGATGTTGTGCCCGCCGCTGCTCCGTGCCGCCGCGCTCGGCGGGTAGTACGGCTTGCCGACCCATTCGTTCCGATACACCCGGTACGAGATGTTGGAGCCGGGCATCTTTGCGTCGTAGAGCAGGTTGTGCGAGCCGTTGCCCTCGGTGTTCCCCGCTCCCCCGTACTCCGAGTAGTACGGGCTCTGACCCCATCCGATGAATTCGTTGCCGTTGGGGAGGGCCTGGGTGTTTCCCTGGGTCGGCGAGTACAACGGCGGCTCGTGGTAGTAGGTCTTGACCGCGGTCGTCCTGCGGTTGCGGAAGTCCAGGCTG
This sequence comes from Streptomyces sp. F001, assembly GCF_004187715.1. Taxonomy (GTDB): domain Bacteria; phylum Actinomycetota; class Actinomycetes; order Streptomycetales; family Streptomycetaceae; genus Streptomyces; species Streptomyces flavusporus. Next base: position 105,499 of record NZ_QZWF01000010.1, read on the forward strand.
AGGACCAGGCCGTGTGACTGCTGTTCGGGCGCGCCGTCCGGCAGGTCGCAGCAGCCGTCGTCGAACATGCTGATCCGGTTTCCCGGCCGGAACCGGGCATCGTGCTGCCAGTAGAAGTCCGCGTTCGGGCCGAAGGTGAAGTCGCTTTTCTTCCCCCCGAGTTGCCAGCGCACCTTCCCGGATCTCTTGGCTACGTTGTAGACCGCCCACATGTTCCGGGCCGAGATCAGCAACTGGCCGTCGGGTCCCTCGTCGACCGAGTTGATGTGAAAGGCGTCCCACACTCCGCCGGATGACGACGCACTGGAGACCGACTCCTCGGAATCGGCGGGGTCGATGTGGTCCAGCGCGCTCCACGAATAGAGGAGTCTCCCCGTGGCGAGGTCGACCTCCTGGATCTCGCTGTTCAGGATGGATCCGTTCTGCGGGCCGCCATAGGGTGTGAGGTCCATGGGCACCGGTTTGGATGCGATGAACAGCGCCGTCCCCCTACGGGTCAGGGTGAATTCGTGTTCGTCCGGGTAGTAGCCGTGATGGGCGAAGACCGTTGTGAGCAGGCGGTAGCGGGTGTCGTAGATGTAGTAGCACCCGCCTGGTTCCGGCGCACCCGCCGGCAGGTTCGTGTACCACGGCGGCAGGGCGAGGGTTCCCTGCCACCAGGTGAGCACCGGCTGTGTTTTGTGCGTGCGAGCGTTGTAATAGGTCTGAACCCTGAAGTCGGCGTTCTGGAGGTTCGCGGAGGGCAAGGGGCGGAACCAGACCGGATCGCCGGAGTCGTCGTTGATCAGTGCGCCGGTCTGGCCGACCATCCTGTCAGCGCTGAACGGAGCGACAAAGATGTCGCCAGGAGCCGCCCCCGGCTTGTTCGCGGTCACAGTCACTCGCATCGGGCGAAGTTCCGGCTCGGAGACGAAACTCCACACATCGCTGCCCGACAGGATCGGGGGGGGGGCTTTCGGACGGGGGACGGGCTCCGTCGCGCACAAGCGAGACGAGTCCCCTCGCGGATTCGCCGCGGCCGAGGGCACGGAGCTGGCGATGACGCACCCCGCGACAAGCACGCAGGCCCCTACCGTGCGGTGGGTTCTTCTTCGCGCCCGGCGAGCCCACTGCTGTCGCGTCACCATTGCCGACCTCCTTTGGCGCGCCCGGCGCCCCTGTCCGATGGCAGTGCCTGCGAGTCTTCGGCTTTCTGTGCCTGGTCATCTCGTCGGCCGAGAATGATCGTGGCCGGGAAGCCGCGCTCACGGGTGACGGTAGGCAGTGCGGTCGGCCGGCGCCTGCCGAAGGCCGGTTGGGTGGGCCGTTCGAGCCTGCAGCCCGGATTGCCACTCATGCGTGCTCCGCAGTTTCGTGTGAGGGTTCCGACACGGCTGCTGGGGTGGTGTTGTGCCGCCGAACGGGGGATGAGGTGCCTTTTCGGCTTTCATCGGCTTCTTGTTTGGTCAATGCCGTGATGGCACCTGTCTCACAAAAGGTGGTAGATCATGGCACGACGGCAGGACGAGAAGACTGACAGTCCGGGCTGGATACCGCAGCCTCCGCAAGGAGGCTCATGGAAGCCGAACGGCCGCGGAGGGCGGGGAACCGGACGGGGGCGCCAGTTCTGGCGAAAGCTTTCCTGTCTCGGGCTCAGTGTCGTGGTCGTGACCGCGGTACCGGGGGCGGCCGGTGGGGCGGCGCATGCGGATGTCCGGCGGTCGGACTTCTACCGGTATCCGAGCAGTCAGGAGCTGGACGAGACAGCGGGTGGAGATGTCTTTGCCACCGAGCCGATGAAGGTCACCGAGCCGCTGCGGAAAGCGAGTTCTCGGGCGATGCGGATCATGTACCGCTCAGACGGAGTCCACGGGAAGCCTGTCGCGGTGACTGGTTTTCTGATGATCCCGAAGGGCAGGGCTCCCAGCGGTGGGTGGCCAGTAGTCGCATGGGGCCACGGCACTTCGGGTGTCGGGCCGGACTGCGCTCCCTCGCGGTACCCGAATCTCTATCCGTCTGCGTCCGATGAATATGGGGACATGGTCGCCCGCCTTCTGCGGGATGGGTACGCGGTCGTCGGCACCGACTACCCGGGGCTGGGCTTTCCCGGACAGCTGCACAACTACATGCAGCTGTACACCCTGGCCCGATCAGTGATCGACAGCGTCAAGGCGGCGCGAAAGGTGTCGCCGCAGCTGGGACGGCAATGGTTCGCGGTGGGCCACTCGGAAGGCGGGCAAGCCGTTCTCGGAGTGGACGAACTGGCCGCCCGCAGGGCGCCGGACCTGGAGTTCCTCGGCACCGTCCCGCTCGCACCCAGCAGTTACCAGGCGGAGTTCGCGGACGACATGTCTTCGCCGCCGCCCCCCGACGGGCCGGCCACCGCGGGCGCGGTCGGGTACTTGGCCTACATGGCGGTGGGAGCGAAGAAGTACGCACCGAAGAGCATCCGATACACGGATCTGGTGTCGCCAGAGGTCATGGCGCAGATGCCGACCGCGGAACGGCTCTGCTACCCCCAGCTCGTCTACCATCTGGCAACCCTCACCCAGCGCCTGCAGCACCTCGGCAATCCGGAGTGGGCGCGCAACCACACGCTGTACCAGTGGTTCAAGGACATTCATCCGGCGCGTCAACGTTCTGCCGCGCCGATCCTGCTGCTGCAGGGCGGTGCGGACACCGACGTGACACCGGGGGCAACCAATCGCCTCGACGGAGATCTCTGCGCCCTCGGCGACGTCGTGGAGTACCACACCTATCCCAAGGCCGACCACAACACTCTGCTCGACGCCGCCTATCCCGACATCGCGGCGTGGCTGGACACGCGGCTGAAAGGCCGTCCGGCCACACAGACCTGTCAGCCCGTCACCGGCACTGAGCCGGATGGTTCAGGACAGAGCGCACCACGAAAGTGACCATGCTCCAAGCCGACCTGACGTGCCCACGCTGCGCTCCCGGCGTCCGCCGGACGCGAGCAGGGGAGTCGACGGCAGAGAGCCCCTGACCGACGGCGGCGGATTTCAGGGGCTTTCTGCTGCGGCTGCGGGTACCGTTCGCGGGTCAGCCGAGGCCAGGACCCCGGACCGGGATGCTGGTGAACGTCGGCTGAGGCGCCGGATCCTGGAAGAAGTCGTTGCCCTTGTCGTCCACGACGATGAACGCCGGGAAGTCCTCGACCTCGATCTTCCAGACCGCCTCCATGCCGAGCTCCTCGTACTCGACGACCTCGACCTTCTTGATGCAGTCCTGGGCGAGCCGGGCGGCCGGGCCGCCGATGGAGCCGAGGTAGAAGCCGCCGTGCGACGCGCATGCGTCGGTGACCTGCTTGCTGCGGTTGCCCTTGGCGAGCATCACCTTGGAGCCGCCCGCCGCCTGGAACTGCTCGACGTAGGAGTCCATACGCCCGGCGGTCGTGGGTCCGAAGGAGCCGGACGCGTAACCCTCGGGGGTCTTCGCGGGGCCCGCGTAGTACACCGGGTGGTCCTTCAGGTACTGCGGCATCTCCTCGCCCGCGTCCAGCCGTTCCTTGATCTTGGCGTGGGCGATGTCGCGGGCCACGACCAGGGGGCCGGTGAGGGAGAGGCGGGTCTTGACCGGGTACCTGGTCAGCTCGGCGAGGATGTCGTCCATCGGCTGGTTGAGGTCGATGCGTACGACGTCACCGTCCTGCTCCAGGTGCTCGTCCGTCGTCTCCGGCAGGAAGCGCGCCGGGTCCGTCTCCAGCTGCTCCAGGAAGACGCCCTCGGCGGTGATCTTCGCGACCGCCTGGCGGTCGGCCGAGCAGGAGACCGCGATCGCGACCGGGCAGGACGCGCCGTGCCGCGGCAGCCGGACCACACGCACGTCGTGGCAGAAGTACTTGCCGCCGAACTGCGCACCGATACCGATCTTCTGCGTCAGCTCGAAGACCTTCTCCTCCAGCTCCTTGTCCCGGAAGCCGTGGCCGAGCGGCGATCCCTCGGCGGGGATCTCGTCCAGGTAGTGCGCGGAGGCGTACTTCGCGGTCTTCAGCGCGTACTCCGCGCTCGTACCGCCGACGACGATCGCCAGGTGGTACGGCGGGCAGGCGGCCGTACCCAGCGAACGGATCTTCTCCTCCAGGAACTTCATCATGGAGGCCTCGTTCAGGACGGCCTTCGTCTCCTGGTAGAGGAAGGACTTGTTGGCGGAGCCGCCGCCCTTGGCCATGAACAGGAACTTGTAGGCGCCGCCGTCGGTGGCGTACAGCTCGATCTGCGCGGGGAGGTTGGAGCCGGTGTTCTTCTCCTCCCACATGGTGAGCGGAGCCATCTGCGAGTAGCGCAGGTTCAGATTGAGGTACGCGTCGTAGATGCCGCGGCTCAGCGCCTCCTCGTCGCCGCCCTCGGTCAGGACGTTCTGGCCGCGCTTGCCCATGACGATCGCGGTGCCGGTGTCCTGGCACATGGGGAGCACGCCCGCCGCCGCGATGTTCGCGTTCTTCAGCAGGTCCAGCGCGACGAACTTGTCGTTCGCGCTCGCCTCCGGGTCGTCGATGATGCGGCGCAGCTGCGCGAGGTGGGCCGGGCGCAGGTAGTGCTGGATGTCGTGGATGGCCTCCTCGGCCAGCTTGCGCAGCGCCTCCGGCTCGACCTTGAGGAACGTCCGCCCGTCGGCCTCGAAGGTGGAGACACCCTCGGAGGTCACCAGCCGGTACGGGGTGGTGTCCTCTCCCATGGGGAGCAGATCGGTGTACGCGAACTCAGGCATGCGCCCATTCCTCACTCGACAGGCTGTCTTTTCAGGCTCGGTTCGCCTCCGGGGCGCCAAAGCCTGTGTCGAGACCGCGACCGTGCTCAGCCCTTCGGGCCTCCGCGCGTTCGCGGTCTCGACACAGGCGCGCCCCTTCGGCTCACTCGCCGGCGGCTGGCCTCCATTGGCAGCGTCCACCAGCGTAGGACCTGGCACCGACGGCGAGCTTGTGAGGTAAGGCTCAGTTCGATGCCCCCAGGGGTGTCGCGATCTATCGTGTTTGGGTACGCTGCTCCCGTGGACCTTCAGAAGCAGACCGCTCCTGCGGCCGCCTCCGCGCCCGCCCCCTCCGAGCTCCGCGCGTCCGACGCCGACCGCGACCGCGTGGCCGACATCCTGCGCGACGCCCTCGCCGAGGGGCGCCTCACCGCCGAGGAGCACGCCGAGCGGGTGGAGGACGTCTTCCGCGCCAAGACGGTGGGCGAACTCGAGCCTCTCGTACGGGACCTGCCGGGCGCGCATCAACACCGCACACCTCCGGCCTACGCCGCCGTCCCGGGCCGCCCCACGGCCGGTGCGATACCCGCCGACCCGGACGAGAACGTGATCGCGGTGTTCAGCAGCGCCGTCCGCAAGGGCCGCTGGCGGGCGGGCCGCCGTATCCACGCGTACTCGATCTTCGGCAGCGTCGAGATCGATCTGAGCGAGGCGATCTTCGAGTACCAGCAGGTCGTGATCAAGGCGTTCTCGCTCTTCGGGAACGTCGAGGTCCGCGTCCCGGAGAACGTCTCGCTGCGCGGCACCGGCGGCGGCGTCCTCGGCAACTTCGAGGTGGACACGCTGGACGCGCCGGACGCCGAGGCACCGGTGGTCTTCGTGGACGGCTGGGCCGTCCTGGGCAACATCGAGGCGCGGCCCAAGCGCGGCAAGCTCGTCGCGGACATTCTCGACCGGGTGCAGCGCAAGGTCGACAAGAGTGTGCGCAAGCACCTCTAGCGTTCCCGGCGCCGCACAAGAACGCACGAACTCCAGCGGTTGGGGACTCCCTGCATAGGCGCGCGTACAGCGGGTAGACCTTGCTGCATCGTCTCTCGCTCGCGAAGCCGTCGTCAGGAGTAGACCGTGCTGCAACCGCCGCATTCGTCCCTGCAGGTAGCTGCCGTTCCGGCCCAGCGGGTGCCAGCGCGAGACAGGGACCAAGACGCACCCTGGCACACGGAGGCCGTGTGCCGGCGCGACGAGGCCGGCCTGTTCTTCGCACCCTCCAAGGAACCCACCGCCGCGCGGCTGTCCCGCGAGGAGGCGGCGAAGCGGGTCTGCGCCCGCTGCCCGGTGATGGTCGAATGCCGCGAACACGCCCTGCTCCAGCCCGAGCCGTACGGAGTCTGGGGCGGCCTCACCGCCGCCGAACGCCGAGTGGTCCTGGCGAGGCGCCGCCGCCGCGAACTGGAACTGAAGAAGGCAGCCCGCACGACGAACCACATAGCGGCGGCCGGCTAGCCGTACGTACGAGAAGGGCGCCCCCACCGCACCGGGGGCGCCCTTTAAGACACCGGCGAGCGGCCCGGCCGAAAGGGGCGCGGGGAACTGCGCGACCAGCCACGGACAACCCGCAACTTGCCCACGGCCCGCAGTCCCCGGCACTACCGGCGGAGCTACTTCGCCCGGTCGAAGTCGATCGCGCTGTAAGCCCGCAGCTTGCTCAGCCGGTGCTCGGAGTCGATCCGCCGCACCGTACCCGACCGCGACCGCATCACGATCGAGTCGGTCGTAGCAGTCTCGGACCGGTACCGAACCCCCCGCAGCAGCTCACCATCGGTGATGCCGGTTGCGACGAAGAACACGTTCTCCCCGGTGACCAGATCCTCCGTGGTCAGCACGCGATCCAGATCGTGCCCCGCGTCAACCGCACGCTGCCGCTCCTCGTCGTCCTTCGGCCACAGCTTGCCCTGGATGGTGCCCCCCAGGCACTTCACGGCGCAGGCCGAGATGATGCCCTCGGGCGTACCGCCGACCCCCAGCAGCAGGTCGACCCCCGTGCCCTCGCGCAGCGCCAGGATCGAGCCGGCGACATCGCCGTCGGAGATCAGCTTGATGCGTGCGCCGGTCTCCCGGATCTCGTTGATGATGCCCTCGTGCCGCGGCCGGTCGAGGATGACGACGGTGACGTCCTCGGGCTGGCGCGCCTTCGCCTTGGCGACCCGGCGGATGTTCACGGACACGGGTGCGTCGATGTCGACGAAGTCGGCCGCCTCGGGCCCGGTGACCAGCTTGTCCATGTAGAAGACGGCGGACGGGTCGAACATCGATCCGCGCTCGGCGGCGGCCAGCACCGCGATCGCGTTCGGCATGCCCTTCGCGGTCAGGGTCGTGCCGTCGATCGGGTCGACGGCGATGTCGCACTCGGGCCCGGTGCCGTCCCCGACGCGTTCCCCGTTGAAGAGCATCGGCGCCTCGTCCTTCTCGCCCTCCCCGATGACGACGACGCCGTTCATGGAGACGGTGGAGACGAGGGAGCGCATGGCGCGTACCGCGGCACCGTCGGCGCCGTTCTTGTCACCGCGGCCCACCCAGCGGCCGGCGGCCATCGCCGCGGCTTCGGTCACGCGGACCAGTTCCAGGGCGAGGTTGCGGTCGGGGGCCTCGGAGGGGACATCGAGTTCGGACGGCAGATGATGCTCGGTCATCGGAACGCACCTTTCTGATACGACGACGGCCGGATGAGGGTTTCGCTGATGACTCTATCGTCAGACGGCAGAATGAGCAGATACCCCCACGGATGAGCAGCGTGAGCACCTGCGACGATAGGACGCGTGGCAGGTACGAACGGTAAGCAGAAAACGGTCCGGGACATGGTGCTCTCCCTGGGCCTGATCGTGCTGGCGGCATGGGTCATCTACCTCTTCATCCCGCACGACGACAAGGAACCCGACCTCCCGCGGGTCGACTACCGGGTCGAGCTGCTCACGGCACGCCGTGCTGCCGCGTATCCGGTCGCCGCGCCGGAGGGCCTGTCGCAGAGCTGGAAGCCGACGTCCGTCCGCTTCGACGGCACCGAGCACGACGTCTGGCACCTGGGCTTCCACGCCCCCGACGGGGAGTACGTGGCGGTGAAGCAGTCGACCGAGAAGCGCATCCCGTTCATCGAGGACGCGAGTCAGGGCGCGCAGGAGACCGAGGTCACCGAGGAGATCGGCGGCCGTACGTGGGTGCGGTACACCGGCGGGCGGTACGACGCGCTGGTGCTGGCCGAGGACGAGGACGCCAAGGGTGCGACGACGGTGGTCGCCGGCACGGGATCGTTCGGGCAGCTGGCGGAGGTGGCCGGGGCGCTGAAGACGTCCTGAGCCCCTGTGCACCACAGCGAAGGCCCCCGGCACGGCAGCCGGGGGCCTTCGCTGTGGCGTACGCGTATCAGACGGTGGTGACGACCCGCTCGTAGTCCAGGCGCGGCGAGCGCGGGAACCAGGCGTCCGGGCCCGGCTTGCCCATGTTGACGACCATCAGCGGCGTGTGGTCGTCGTCCAGGAACTCCTTGCGCAGCCCCTCGGCGTCGAAGCCGTTCATGGGGCCGGCGGCCAGCCCGGCGGCGCGGACGCCGATGATGAAGTACGCGGCCTGGAGGGCGGCGTTCAGCGCGGCGGAGTTCTCGCGCACCGGGCGCTCCGAGAAGAAGAGGTCCTTCGCCTGCGGGAAGTGCGGGAAGAGCTCCGGCAGCTCCTGGTGGAACTCGTTGTCCGCGGAGAGGATCGCGACCAGCGGGGCGGCAGCCGTCTTGGCCTGGTTGCCCTCGGCCAGGTGCTGGACCAGGCGCTCACGGGCCTCGGGGGAGCGGACCAGGGTGACGCGCAGCGGGGACTGGTTGAAGGCGGTCGGGCCGTACTTGACCAGGTCGTAGATCGCCTGCACCTGCTCGTCGGTGACGGGCTCGTCGGTGAAGGTGTTCGCGGTACGGGCCTCGCGGAACAGCAGGTCCTGGGCGGCGGGGTCAAGAACGAAAGACATGGTGAACCTTCTGGGTGCATGAGTCGGATCCGGCGGGCCGGATCGGCTGACAGGCATGACCGTACGCGAACTGAAGTTCAACGTTCAACCAAAAGCGGGGTGCGGTGACCCGCTTCACAGGTCCACCCAGCCCCCGGTTACCCGGCGTCGTCCCCGTTCTTCTCCTCGTGCGCCGCCTCCTCGGCCAGCGCCGCGTCCAGCCGGGCCCGCGCCCCCTCCAGCCACCGCCGGCACACCTTCGCCAGTTCCTCGCCCCGCTCCCACAGCGCGAGCGACTCCTCCAGCGTCGTGCCGCCGGCCTCCAGCCGCCGTACGACCTCGATCAGTTCGTCGCGCGCCTGCTCGTACCCGAGTGCCTCATCCACCTTGCTGCTCATCCGCCCACCCTAGGACCTGACTCGACATCGACTCGTACGGCGAACTCGCCCTCGGCCACCCGGGCCCGCAGCCGCTCCTCGGCCGTCACCTCGTCCGGCGTGCGGACCACGTGCCCGTCGGCCTTCTGCAGCACCGCGTAGCCCCGCTTCAGCGTCGCCGCCGGCGAAAGGGCCACCACGCGCGCGTGCGTATGGGTCAGCTCCGACTCCGCGCGGTCGAGGTGATGCCCCAGACACCGCCGCCCGCGGTCGACCAGCGAGGTCACCTGGTCGGCCCGCTCGTCGATCATCCGGTGCGGATCCTCTATCGCCGGCCGTGCCAGCGCGTGCGCGAGCCCGCGCTCCTCCCGCTCCACGAACGCCTCGACACACCGCCGTGCACGGTCGCGGAGCAGCCGTACCCGCTCGAACTCCTCACCCACGTCCGGTACGACCTTCTTCGCGGCGTCGGTGGGAGTGGAGGCGCGCAGGTCGGCGACATAGTCGAGGAGCGGGGTGTCGGGCTCGTGGCCGATGGCCGACACCACGGGCGTACGACAGGCGGCGACGGACCGGATCAGCTGCTCGTCGGAGAACGGCAGCAGATCCTCCACGCTGCCGCCGCCCCGGGCCACGATGATCACGTCGACGTCGTCGAGTTCGTCGAGCTCCTTCACCGCCTGCACGACCTGCGGCACCGCGTGCACGCCCTGCACGGCGACGTTGCGCACCTCGAAGCGGACCGCCGGCCAGCGGCGCCGGGCGTTCTCCAGCACGTCCCGCTCCGCGGCGGAGGCCCGGCCGCAGACCAGCCCGACGAGCTGCGGCAGAAACGGCAACGGCCGCTTGCGCTCCGCCGCGAACAGCCCCTCGGCCGCCAGCGTCTTCTTCAGCTGCTCGAGGCGCGCGAGCAGCTCCCCGACCCCCACGGGCCGTATCTCGGCGGCCCGCAACGACAGCTGCCCCCGCGGTGCGTACCACTCCGGCTTCGCGAGGACGACGACCCGGGCGCCCTCGCTCACCACGTCGGCCACGGCGTCGAACACCTGCCGGTAACAGGTGACGCTCACCGAGACGTCGTACGAGGGATCCCGCAGCGTCAGGAACACGACCCCCGCGCCCGGCCGCCGCGACAACTGCGTGATCTGCCCCTCGACCCACACCGCACCGAGCCGGTCGATCCACCCACCGATGAGCCGCGACACCTCACCGACAGGGAGCGGGGATTCGGGGGACGTGTTGACAGCCATGCGGCGAGCGTAATGGCCGCCACCGACATTGCAGCCCGTCCGCCGACGCTCCAGCCCGTCCGGCGACTCTTCGGCCGATCTTCGGCCTCAGGACCGCGGCCTTACGATGGTGCCCATGACTGCTTCGCCTGGCCGCCGTGTCCTGCTCGCCGCCCCCCGTGGCTACTGCGCGGGTGTGGACCGCGCCGTGATCGCCGTCGAGAAAGCCCTGGAGCAGTACGGGGCTCCGGTCTATGTCCGCCACGAGATCGTCCACAACAAGTACGTCGTGCAGACCCTGGAGAAGAAGGGCGCCGTCTTCGTCGAGCGGACCGAGGAGGTCCCCCCGGGGAACATCGTCATGTTCTCCGCGCACGGCGTCGCCCCGACCGTCCACGAGGAGGCCAGGCAGGGCCGCCTCGCCACCATCGACGCGACCTGCCCGCTGGTCACCAAGGTCCACAAGGAAGCCGTCCGCTTCGCGAACGAGGACTACGACATCCTCCTGATCGGCCACGAGGGCCACGAGGAGGTCATCGGCACCTCCGGCGAGGCCCCCGACCACATCCAGCTCGTCGACGGCCCCGGCGACGTCGAGAAGGTCGAGGTCCGCGACCCCTCCAAGGTCGTCTGGCTGTCCCAGACCACCCTCTCCGTCGACGAGACCATGGAGACCGTCGACGCCCTTCAGGAGAAGTTCCCGCAGCTGATCTCCCCGCCGAGCGACGACATCTGCTATGCCACGCAGAACCGCCAGCTCGCGGTGAAGCAGATGGGCGCCGAGGCCGATCTGGTCATCGTGGTCGGCTCCCGGAACTCCTCCAACTCCAAGCGGCTCGTCGAGGTCGCCAAGCTGGCCGGCGCCCGCGAGTCCTACCTCGTGGACTTCGCCGCCGAGATCGACGAGGCCTGGCTGGAGGGTGTGTCCACGGTCGGTGTCACCTCCGGTGCCTCCGTTCCCGAGGTCCTCGTCGAGGAGGTTCTCGAATGGCTCGCCCAGCGTGGCTTCGAGGACGTCGAGATCGTCAAGGCGGCCGAGGAGTCCATCACGTTCTCCCTGCCGAAGGAGCTGCGCCGTGATCTGCGCGAGGAGGCGGCCGCGCTGATCGCGGAGCGCACGGGGGCGGAGGACCCCGCGGGGGAGTGACCGTCAGTGGTCCGTCGTAACGTGGTGACATGCAGATCTTCGGCGTGGACATCGGCGGATCAGGGATCAAGGGTGCCCCTGTGGACCTCGACAGGGGCGACCTGGCGGACGAGCGGTTCAAGGTGCTGACCCCGCACCCGGCCACGCCCGATTCGGTGGCCGACGGGGTCAAGGAGGTCGTCGACCACTTCGGCTGGACGGGACCGGTCGGCGTCACGTTCCCGGGCGTCGTCACCGGCGGCGCCACGATCCGCACGGCGGCGAACGTCGCCAAGAGCTGGATCGACACCGACGCGCGCGCGTTGCTCGGCGACCGCCTGGGCGGCGCCCCGGTGACGGTCGTGAACGACGCGGACGCGGCGGGCATCGCCGAGATGTCCTTCGGCGCCGGCCGCGACCGCAGGGGCACGGTCATCCTGCTGACCTTCGGCACCGGCATCGGCAGCGCCCTCTTCATCGACGGCGCCCTCGTCCCCAACACCGAGCTGGGCCACCTGGAGCTGCACGGCCACGACGCCGAGAAGCGCGCCTCCAGCAAGGTCAAGGAGGACCACGACCTGTCGTGGGAGCGCTGGGCCGACCGCGTCCAGAGCTACCTCGCCCACGTCGAGATGCTCTTCTCACCCGAGCTGTTCATCATCGGCGGCGGCGTCAGCCGCAAGGCCGACAAGTTCCTGCGCTACATCGACGGCATCAAGGCCGAGATCGTCCCGGCGCAGCTGCAGAACAACGCGGGCATCGTGGGAGCGGCAATGCGGGCGGCGAAGGAGGGGTAGGCCCTCAGGCGAGCGGGCGGCTGCGTGCGGCCCGGCGGCGCAGCATCCGGATCCAGCGCACGGTCACCAGGGACCCCGCGACGAGCGTCCCGCCGTACAACCACCCCGCCTGAGTCGCCAGCGCGGTGAAGAGCCCCACGAACCGCCCGCTCACCCCGTCACCGCGCTCGGCGACCGGCACGAGCCCCACGGCGAACGCGATCGGCACCACGATGGGCACGGTCACCAGGTCGCCCCGCCGTACCCACACCGCCGTCAGCGCGCACACCGGCAGAAACAGCACGCCGTACACCACCAGCGACGCCCCGAACAGCAGCTGATCCAGACAGCCGAGCGCGAGCATCAGCGCCCCGCAGAACAGTCCGACGCCCAGCCCGGTGAGCCGCGGGTTGGGCATCCGGCGTGCCACCCGGCCCCCCCGTGGAGCGGGCCGCCGTACGGCCACAGGCCGCTTCACCCCACCGGCCCGGCCTACGCCCGCGCCTCCGCGCGGTTGCGGCGAGCGGGGGCGGACCGGCCGGTCAGCCGGGGGGTTGGCCCGGTCAGGCCGCTGGCCTCGTTCGGCTCGTCCGGCCTGTTCGGCCCGTCCGGTCCGCTCGGGCCGCGGGGACCGCGTCGACCGTACGGCGCCGCCGCCCGCGCCGCCCGAACCGGCAGCACCGCGAGCCCCGCCGACACCCGAAGTACCGCCGCCGGCTCCGCCGCGCACCGCCTGCGGCGGCAGGGGTGGGGGCGTGGCGCGTCGCGGTCCGTTCTGCGGGGGTCGCGCCTTGTATTGCTCCACTGGACCAACTTAGGTCGGCTTATGTGCCGAATAGCCCGTCAGACACGCCGAGGCGCAGAGCTTGGCCAAGCGTTCGATACGTCGCCGGGGCGGCGCCGGGCACCCCGTAGACTGGTGGATCGGCCAGACGTCTCCTGGCCCCGGCCCCGGCCCACCACCCCCTGGCCCTCTCACGTACGGGAAGTCGCAACGTGTCGCTCACGATCGGAATCGTCGGTCTGCCGAATGTCGGCAAGTCGACCCTGTTCAACGCCCTGACCAAGAACGACGTGCTGGCGGCCAACTACCCGTTCGCCACGATCGAGCCGAACGTCGGCGTGGTCGGCGTCCCCGACACCCGCCTGGCCAAGCTGGCGGAGATCTTCTCGTCGGAGCGGATCCTGCCCGCCACCGTCGACTTCGTCGACATCGCGGGCATCGTGCGCGGCGCCAGCGAGGGCGAGGGCCTCGGCAACAAGTTCCTGGCGAACATCCGCGAGTCCGACGCGATCTGCCAGGTCATCCGTGCGTTCAAGGACGAGAACGTCGTCCACGTCGATGGCAAGGTCTCGCCCAAGGACGACATCGAGACGATCAACACCGAGCTGATCCTGGCCGACCTGCAGACGATCGAGAAGGTCCTGCCGCGCCTGCAGAAGGAGTCGCGGATCAAGAAGGACGTGGCGCCGAAGGTCAAGGCGGTCGAGGAGGCCAAGGAGATCCTCGAAAAGGGCGACACCCTCTTCGCGCACGGCATCGTCCAGGGCACCGAGCGCAACGAGCTCCTCCACGACCTGCACCTGCTCACCACCAAGCCCTTCCTCTACGTCTTCAACGTCGACGAGGACGAGCTGATGGACGACGCCTTCAAGGACGAGCAGCGGGCGCTGGTCGCCCCCGCCGAGGCGATCTTCCTCAACGCCAAGCTGGAGGCGGACCTCGCCGAGCTCGACGAGGACGAGGCCCTCGAGCTCCTGGAGTCCGTCGGCCAGCACGAGCCCGGCCTCGCGACCCTGGCCCGCGTCGGCTTCAACACCCTCGGCCTGCAGACCTACCTCACGGCCGGCCCGAAGGAATCCCGCGCCTGGACCATCAAGAAGGGCGCCACCGCCCCCGAGGCCGCCGGTGTCATCCACACCGACTTCCAGAAGGGCTTCATCAAGGCGGAGGTCATCTCCTTCCAGGACCTGGTCGAAACGGGCTCGGTCGCCGAGGCCCGCGCGAAGGGCAAGGCGCGGATGGAGGGCAAGGACTACGTGATGCAGGACGGGGACGTGGTGGAGTTCCGCTTCAATGTATGAACTCCGCTACGTCGCTGACATGGGGAAACGAGGTTCCGCAAACGAGAACCACGGTCTTTCCGCGTCCCGTCGGGCCGGTACCCACACTTGCCACACAGCCAGGACGGGTGAGGGCGCCCTCGTCATCGTCACGTCGTCACTTGGCGACCCGGAGTCCGCTGCCACGGCGCAGGGCAGCGGCGCGGCCCGCGAGCCGGAGCGGCACAGCAGCTTCTCCCCGCTTCAACGGGACCGGAGCAATGCCCCGTATGCCGCGGCGGTAACCGCGACGCCGCCCACCAGCGCCGCGGGCAGGACCGGCGCCCACAACGGCGCAATCCGCAGGACCAGGGCCCCGATCGCGGCACCGCACAGCAACGCGGTCAGCCGCACGATCCCACCAAAGATGCCGACGAGGCGATGAGGGCCGGTCGTGAGGGTGCGGACGACGGAGGTCAGTGTGCCTGTCATGCAGGTCGTCGACGCTTCACGCACCCCGGAACTCAGGGTGATCGCGCTCTGCACCCCCATCGCCGCGCCGGCCAAAGCGAGAAGAGCGTCGGCGGTGCCCGGCCCGGGGCGCCCTTCGGTGGCCCACCATGCGGCCGCCACGCAGATCAGCAGCGCCACCTCGACTGCCGCGACCACACTGGTGCGCCGGTACCAGCCGGCTCCGCGTCGGCCCAGAATGGCAGTGCCGGCCGCGACCCCCACGGCGTAACCACCGACCGCCGCTGTCGCAGCCATCAGGAGTCGGACGTCGGGGGTCGCGGCACCGCGGCCGAGCTGTACCAGATTGCCGGTGATGACGCTGGCGAACGCGCCACCGAGCCGGACCACGCACAGCACGTCCAGGCAGCCGGCGGCCGCGGCCAGCAGGGCGAGGAGCCGTACGGTCAGCCCGTCGGGCAGGCCCACGTCTGCCCGGCCCGGTGGCGTGACGCCCGCCGGGGGGTCACTCCCGCTTCTCTTCATTGCTGACCCACGGTGGCACAGGTCATGGTCCGCCGACTGGTGATCAAGGCCGTGGGGTCGCCCAGGGCCACCCTTGTGGTCCTCGTGGACCAAGCGGGTGGCCACCGGCAGACGTTCCCTCATACATCGCCGGGCGTCGGAAGGAACAGCCGGAAGCGTGTGCGCCCCGGGCGGCTGGCGACCTCGACGTCTCCGCCGTGCGCGGTGACGACCGCCTTGACGATGGCGAGCCCCAGCCCCGTACCGCCCGCAGCCCGGGAGCGGCCGGGGTCGGCGCGGGTGAAGCGGTGGAAGACCTCGGGGAGGACGGCCTCGGGGATGCCCGGGCCGTTGTCCGACACGGTCAGCTCCACCCCACCTCGCCGCGCAGAGCGCCCACATCGACGCGGTCTCCGGCGCCAGCTACACCAGCGAGGGATACATACAGTCCCTCCAGAGCGCATTGGACCGGGCACATGGGTGAGGCGCCGCCGGGGCTGCGCCATGTCGAGCACGTCATGGGCACCGTCTTCTCCTTCGACATCCGCCACGCGGCGAGTCCGCCCGTGGAACGCGCGCTACGGGACGCCGTGGCCCTGCTGCACCATGTGGACGAGCTCTTCTCCACCTACCGGCCCGACAGCGCCGTCAGCCGGCTGGCGAGGAACGAGACGACCCTCGACCAAGTGCCCGAGATGGTGACCGAGGTCCTGGACCTGTGCATGGAGGCCGAGCGACGGACGGGCGGGTACTTCAGTACGCGCGCAGGCGGCAGGCTCGACCCCTCGGGGCTCGTCAAGGGATGGGCCGTCGAGGCCGCGTCGACGATCCTGCACCGCGCCGGGGCCCACAACTCGTGCGTGAACGGCGGAGGAGACATCCAGTGCCGGGGCGAATCAGCCCCCGGCCGGCCCTGGACGATCGGCATCGCCGATCCCCGTCAGCCGGGCAGGGTGCTCGCCACGGTGACCGGGTGCGACATGGCCGTCGCCACCTCGGGCACCGCGGAACGGGGCCACCACGTGATCGACCCCCACACGGGCGTCCCGGCGCGGGGGTTGCTGTCGGCCACAGTCACCGGCCGACATCTCACCTGGGCCGACGCCTACGCCACCGCGGCCTGTGCGAGGGGTACCACTGCCCAGGAATGGATGACCCGCGTGACGGGCTACGACCTGCTGGCCGTCCCGGCCGAAGACCCTGCGCAGCGACACGCCGAGGAGCGGCGGGGGCGGCGCGGTATTACGAGGTGACAGCTTCCCGGGCCGGCCTCGTACCCCCGGCTGCGCGGCACCGCCGTGGCGGCGGCCGTCCCCCGGTGCCCAGGAAGCGGGACGCCTGGCCATGACCGGTGGTCAGGCTCCGAGGAGGGTGAGCGAGACCCACAGCGCCACCACCGCGAGTACCAGAGCAGCGGGCACGGTGGCGAGGCCGAGCCGCGTGAACTCGCCGAGCCCGATGTCGGTGTGCTGCGCGCGTACGGTGCGCCGCCACAGCAGCGTGGCCAGGGAGCCGGCGTAGGTGAGGTTGGGGCCGATGTTGGCTCCGAGCAGCACTGCCAGCACCGCCCCGGGACCGGTCGTCGCGGTCAGGGGCACGAGCACCAGCACGGCGGGCAGATTGTTGACGGCGTTGGCCAGCAGCGCGGACAGCGCCGCGATCGCCAGAAGGTCCCACAACCCGGTGCCGTCCGGGATCACAGGGCCCAGCGCGGCGCCGAGCCCGTTGTCGACCACCGCGCGGACCACGATGCCCAGGGCCAGGACGAAGAGGAGGAACGGAACAGCAGCGGCACGCACGAGGGCGGAGGGGGTGGTGCGGCGCCGGGCCAGAGCCCGGACGGCGAGCACTGCCGCGCCGGCGAGGGCCGCCCATGCGGGATTGATGCCGAGCACGTCGGTGATGACGAAGCCCCACAGTGTGCACACCACGGTGACCAGGACGAACACCGGGACCTCGGGGGGATCGGCGGCGGGCGCGGGCTCGGCACCGGCGTCGAGGCACGGGGCGAAGAACCGGCGGAAGACCACGTACTCGGTGCTGATGGCCACCAGCCAGGGCAGCGCCATCAGAGCGGCGAAGCGGGTGAAGCTCAGCCCGCTGGCGGCGAAGGCCAGCAGGTTGGTCAGATTGGAGACCGGCAGCAGCAGCGAGGCGGTGTTCGACAAGTGCGCGCAGGCGTAGATATGGGGTTTGGGCCGGGCCCTCAGCCGGACGGCGGTGGCGAACACCACCGGGGTCAGCAGGACGACCGTGGCGTCCAGGCTGAGCACCGCGGTGATCAGTGAAGCGGCCGCGAACACCTGCGCCAGCAGTCGGCGCGGGCGAGCGCGAGCAGTCCGGCGGCCAGGGCGGCCAGGGGCAGGACCAGTCGTTCGGAGGGAGTCCGCAGCGGGTGGACCAGCTCGCCCAGTGCGGCGAAGGCCGGCATCTTGAGCAGGCCGGTCAGTGCGAGCGTGCCGAGTGCCGCGACGGTGCCCGCCGCGAGGAGGAGCGCCGAGACGGTGAGAGTCCACAAACCGGCCACGGGAGGGCATCGCTCGAGGACACGGCGGGCCAACGGGGGTGTGAGGCAGGGCAGGAGGAGTGGGATCAGCAGCAGGGCGATCATCATGAGCCGTCCTCCAGCAGGCGGCGCAGGACTTGCTCGTCGTCCGGACTGAGCTGAGCGACGAATCGGGCCAGCACTGTCTCCCGGTCGCTGTCCCGGTCGAGTTCGCTGTGCATGCGCAGGGCCGTCAGGCCGTGCGGGTCCTGTTTGGGGCGATAGGCATAGCTGCGGCCCTGCCGCTCCCGCTCCAGGGTCCCTTTCTCATGCAGGCGGGACAGGATCGTGGTGACGGTTGTCCGGGCCAGGCCGGAGGCGAGTTCGGCCTGGGCCTGGGCCGGTGTGAGCGGTGTGTCCGCGGCCCACAGCGCGGCCATCACGGCGGGCGGGTGGTTGCCTCACCCCGTGGTCTTCCTCACCGCCCGGCATCGCCGGGCTCGAAGCAGGCTCACAGAACGGGATACCAGTCCACCCGCTCGGCCGAGGTGACGTCAGACCGCCATGTGCCCCAGCAGACACGCCCCGGACTGCTCACCTGGCAGTGTCCGCGGTGCGTGACGGTGTCACTTCGACGACCAGGTGCTTGGTGACCGGCTGGCCGCTCTGCGTGCTGACATCGGCGATTCCACAGAGGACGTTCAGCTCCGGCATGTAACCGGCCGCACAGCCCGGCGGGATCTCGTAGCGGACGGCCCGGTAGCCGTGGACGGTTCGCTCGCTTCCGTCCTTGGAGAAGCTCTTGACGTCGATGAGGTCGAATTCCCCGATTCCGCGGTCGCGCATGTCGTTCTCGTTCATGAAGATCACTGTGCGCAGGCCCTTCAGACCACGGTAGCGATCGTCGTTGGAGTAGATCGACGTGTTGAGTCGACAGTGGGGGATTCGTCGGTCTGCCACGGCGGTGGCGACTGAAACCCGTCCGTCGGCTCCTTTTGTAGGCAATCGGGAACTTCTCCTGCTGGGATGCCTGACGCGCCATCACCTCTCGTCCCTCCCTCTGTGGCCTTATCCGTGATGGATGCCCTGAACGCTCGGTCCAGGGCAAGAACTCCACGCGCGTGATGCTTGGTGCGGCGGTCTGAAGCCTCCCGTGGCGGGCCTTGCTCGGGCCGTAGCGTGTTCACGTTGCTAACATTGTCGTTACTAACGTTGTCGTTAGTGTCATGGCTGGGGATGCGTGGAGGTCGGCGGGCGTGGTGGATTTCGTGGGGCGTCGGCAGGAGCTGGCGACGCTGGAGCGAGAGCTGCAGAAGGTGGCGGCAGGGGTCGGCGGGGAGCGGCCCGGTCGGTGCGTGATGCTGCGCGGGCGACGCCGGGTGGGCAAGTCGCGGCTGGTCGAGCGGTTCGTGGAGCGTGCCGGGGCACCTTTCTTGTTCTACGCGGCCACTGGTGCATCGCCGGGGGGTGATCTGGCGCGGCTGGCCCGGGACGCCCAGGCGTCGACGCTGCCGCTGGCGCAGCTGGTGGCCGCCGCGCGACCGGAGAGCTGGGATGCAGCATTCGATGTACTGGCCGCGGCGCTGCCCGCCGACCGGGCCAGCGTGCTGGTCATCGACGAGGTGCCGTACCTGATGGATGCCGACGGCGCTTTCGAGGGGATGCTGCAGCGGGCCTGGGACCGGGTGCTGGAGACCAAGCCGGTGCTGCTGGTCCTCATCGGATCGGATCTGTCGATGATGGAGGCGCTGAACAGCTACGGACGCCCCTTCCACCAGCGTGGCCGGGAGATGGTGCTCGGGCCGCTGAACCCCGCCGAGGTCGGGCGGATGCTGGGACTGGATCCGGCCGAAGCCTTCGACGCCGCGCTGGTCACCGGCGGGCTGCCGCTGATCTGCACGGAGTGGCCGCACGGCGCGGGACTGTGGGACTTCCTCGGCGAGGCGCTGAACGATTCGGTCTCGGCATTGCTGGTGTCCGCCGAGCGCTCGCTGGCCGCGGAGTTCCCGCCGCAGGCCCAGGCCCGTGCGGTGCTGGCGGCGATCGGCAGTGGCGAGCGCACCTTCACCAACATCGCCCGCGCGGCCGGCGGAATCGGCGCCACGCCGTTGCAGCGAGCGCTGGAGCTGCTCACGCACAAGCGGATCGTTGCCGGGGAGTTGCCCGTCTCCCTGCGCCCGTCGAAGGATCGCCGCTACCGGGTGACGGATCCGTACCTGCGGTTTTGGCTGCACCTTCTCGGCCCTTCCATGGAGGAGATCGAGCGGGGACGGGGCGATCTGACCTTGGCGCGGATCCGGGAGAACTGGACCAGCTGGCGCGGCCGGGCCGTCGAGCCGCTCGTCCGCGAGGCGCTCGCCCGGATACTGCCCGACGACCGGCTGCCCGCGGCCCCCGCGATGGGCGGCTACTGGACGCGCACCAACGACATCGAGATCGACATCGTCGGGGCGGACCGCGCCCCCCTCGCCAAGGAGCTGCTGTTCGTCGGTTCCATCAAGTGGCTGGAGCAATCACCCTTCGACCGGCACGACCTGGCAGCCCTCCACCGCCACCGGGCTGCGCTCACCGCCGAACCCGTCCCGGTCGTGGCGGTCTCGCGCAGCGGAGTCGACTGTCCGGGACTCGACGCCGCCTACGGCCCCGACGATCTGCTGACGGCATGGCCGCTGTGAGCAGCGAACTGCGGGCGCGGCAACGCGGTTGGCGCCAGGCGGGCGACTCGGCGACCGGGGCAGTCGTATGAGGCCTGTTCCGAGTTTCCAGCGTGGTGCCGGGATGGGGCGCGGCTCTCCCACGGAACCCGTCGGCGGCGCACCCACGCCGCCGAGCGGACCGGCACATCGAGGGCGCCCTCGCCGTCGGCGAGCGAGCGGCGCGCGCAGTTTCGATCTGGCCGGCCGCCGCGACGACCTCCTCCTGGTGGATCTGCCCACCCTTTACGGAAAGCGACATCAGGCGGAGGGCTTGTCCTCACCTGAATGTGTACGGTCGGGTCGCCGGGACGGACGTCCGGCACCCCGAGTGAACGTGACGGGCAGGTGCTCGGGGCCGCGGAGGCCGCCGGGCCGCCAGCGGAGTTCGCCGGGCGGTACGGCGAGGGCGAGGTCGGGCAGGCGGCGCAGGGTGGTGCCGATGGCGACCTGGCCCTCCAGCCGGGCCAGCGGCGCCCCGAGGCAGTAGTGCAGGCCGTGGCCGAAGGCGAGGTGGGCGTTGTCCCGTCGGGTGATGTCCAGGCGGTCGGGGTCGGGGAACCGCGCCGGATCGCGGTCGGCGATGGCGGAGGCGATCAGCACGGTCGCGCCCCGCGGGACGGTCACGCCCCCGATGGTGACGTCCTCGCGCGCGAACCGGGCGATGCCGGGGTTGACGGGGCCGTCGTAGCGGAGGAACTCCTCGATGGCGTCCGGCAGCAGCGCCGGATCGTCGCGCAGCATCCGGAGCTGGTCGGGGTGGGCCAGCAGTGCGGCGATGCCACCGCCGATCAGGTTGACCGTGGTGATGTAGCCGGCCACCAGCAGCAGGAACGCCATCGCGATGAGCTCGTCCTCGTCGAGGCGCTGCTCTTCGTCCCGGGCGGTGATCAGTGCGCTGAGCAGGTCCTCCTGCGGCCGGGCTCGTTTGGCTGCCAGGAGCTCGGTCAGGTACGAGCGCATGTGCTGCCATGCCTCGTTCACCACGGCCGGGTCCGGCGGCTCTGTTCCGCGCAGGATCATGTCGTCGGTCCACCGCTGGAAGTCGTGCCGGTCCGCCGTGGGCACGCCGAGCAGTTCGCTGATCACGGTGACCGGAAGCGGCAGCGCGAAGTCCTCGACGAGGTCGGCGGCGCCGGCCGGAGCGATCGCGTCGAGCAGCCGGTCGGTGATCTCCTGGACGCGGGGGCGCAGCTCGGCCACCTTGCGGGCGGTGAACGCCCTGGAGACCAGGCGGCGCAGACGGGTGTGCTCGGGCGGGTCGGCGCGGAGCATGGTGCGCAGCATGGACTCGCGCTCCGTCGCGGGCAGCTGCTGCAGCAGCCGGGGGTCCGACGCTTCGTGGACGTCGCTGCTCAGCCGGGGGTCGGACAGGGCGGCGAGGCCGTCTTCGTACCGCGTGACCAGCCAGGCCTCCAGGCCGCCGGCGATGACCGCGCGCCGCACGGGGCCGTCCTCGCGCAGCTGCCGGTAGAACGGGAAGGGATCCGCCATGAAGGCCGGGTCGGCGTAGGGCAGAAGGACCGGCTGCCGATTCATGGCGGCCTCCCGGAGCGTCGCGGACATCTACGGAGAAATTACGGCACTTTGGGATTATATGTGCCAGTCTGGTCGGCTTCGGTAACGGCCCGGTCGGCTTCGGGAATCCCCGGCAGGGCGGCGTGTGACGGACCCGACAGGGAGGCGCGTGATGGAGCGGACGACGTGCTGTGTGGTGGGTGGCGGCCCCGCCGGAATGGTCCTCGGCCTGCTGCTGGCCCGGGCCGGCGTGGCGGTCACCGTCCTGGAGAAGCACGGTGACTTCCTGCGCGACTTCCGCGGCGACACCGTGCATCCGTCCACCCTGGCGCTGCTGGAGGAGCTGGGTCTGGCCGAGCGGTTCGCCGAACTGCCGCAGCGGCGGGTGACGACGGTCCGGCTGCCGCTCGGCCGGGACCGTTCGCTGGTCACCGTCGGAGACATCGGCGCGCTGCGCAGCACGTACAACTACATCGCCATGGTGCCTCAGTGGGACCTGCTCAACCTCCTGGCGGACGAGGCCCGGCGGGAGCCGTCCTTCTCCGTGCGGATGAGCACCGAGGCGACCTCCTTCCTGGTGGAGCGCGGACGCGTCACCGGGGTGCGGTACCGCACGTCCGACGGCGGTACCGGTGAGCTGCGGGCCACCCTCACGGTCGCCTGCGACGGCCGGGACTCGCTGGCCCGGTCGCGGCCCGAACTGGGACTGCGGAGGTTCGACTGCCCGATGGACGCCTGGTGGTTCCGGCTGCCGCGGCGGGAGGGCGACCCGCAGGGGCTCGTGGGAGGCGTCGGCGACCGGTTCCTCACCGCCATGATCGACCGCGGGGACTACTGGCAGTGCGCCACGCTGATCCCCAAGGGAAGCGACGCCCGCCGCCGCGCCGCCGGTCTCGACCGGTTCATGGCCGATTTCACGGCCGCCGTCCCGTGGCTCGGGGACCGCACGCACGCGGTGCGGTCGTGGGACGAGGTGAAGCTGCTCGACGTACGGCTCGACCGCCTCCACCGCTGGCACCGCCCCGGGCTGCTGTGCATCGGCGACGCGGCGCACGCGATGTCGCCGGTCTTCGGCATCGGCATCAACCTCGCCGTCGAGGACGCCGTGGCCGCCGCCCGGTATCTCGTCGAGCCGCTGCGCGCGGGCGCGGTGGGCCTGCGGGACGTACGCGCCGTCCAGCGCCGTCGGTGGCCGACCGCGGCCCTGACGCAGGCGCTGCAGCGGACGGCCCACGCCCGGGTCATCGAACCGCTGCTGGCGGGACGCTCCCCCTTCGGCAACCCCAGGCGGGCGCAGCGGATGACCGAGCTGATCACCACCTCGCGGTGGCTGAACCGGGTGCCTGCGTACTTCCTGGCCTACGGCGCCGTACGAGAGCGTCCGCCGACCGCGTCGGTCCGGTGAGCGCGGAGCATGCCTTATGCCTGCGCGGCTCTGTCCAGCGCGGGGGCGATGATCGCGAAAGCCCGGTCGGACAGGACCGCGGGGTCCTCGGCGCCGTCGCTGCCGCTCCAGCGTTGCAGGACGGTGTCGAAGGCGGTCAGGGCCATTCCGGCGGCCAGTTGGGGGTAGAGGTCGGTGGCGCGGTCGAGGTCGAGGCGGTGCGCCAGTTCCGTCGCCAGTTCGTCGCGCCAGTGGGCCTGGCGTTCCAGGAAGCGGGCGTGCAGGGCGGGGGTCCCCAGGATCAGCTGGACCACACGCAGGGCGCGGTCCGAGTGGCCGGCGCAGGCCGCGACGGAGACCGAGACGGAGTGCCGCAGGGCCACGGACGGCGGCTCCCCGGCCGGGCGGCCCGCCAGCTCGGTGCGGATACCGGCGCCCATTTCGGCCAGGAACTGGACGACCACGTCCTCCTTGGACGCGAAGTACCGGAAGAACGTCCGCTTGGACACTCCGGCGGCGGCCGCGATCTCGTCGATGGTGACCCCGTCGAACCCCTTCAGGGCCAGCAGTTGCAGCGCCGCTTCGGTCAGCTCGTTGGAGACCAGCTCACGTTTGCGCTGGGCCAGGCTCACTTCGGGGCGGGTGCTCACCCCAACCATCCTACACGCCATGCCGCGAATGGCACCCAGGCGCGCCTTGACACCAAGTGCCATGCAGGGCAACGTGTGGCGCATGACCAAGCAGCAGCGCTGGACCGCCGATCACATCCCGGACCAGACCAAGCGGGTGTTCGTCGTCACCGGAGCCAACAGCGGCCTCGGCCTGGCGACCACGCGGGCGCTCGCCCGCAGGGGCGGGCATGTGATCCTCGCGGTGCGTGACGAGGCGAAGGGGCAGCGGGCGGCTCAGGAGATCACCGCCCGGCAGCCGGGCGCGAGCCTGGAAGTGCGCCGCGTCGACCTGGCCGACCTCGACTCGGTGCGGGCCTTCGCCGACCAGGTGCGCTTCGACCACGCGCGGCTGGACGTCCTGGTCAACAACGCCGGCCTGATGGCGCCGCCCCGCTCCCTGAACCGGCAGGGCCAGGAGCTGCAGTTCGCCGCCAACCACCTCGGCCACTTCGCGCTCACCGGCCTGCTGCTCGATCTGCTGTCCGTCGGCACCGACCCCCGGGTGGTCTCGGTGACGTCGACCAACCACCGGCAGGCGACGATCTTCTTCGACGACCTCACCGGCGAGCGCAAGTACTCGCCCATGGGCCACTACAACCAGTCGAAGCTCGCCAACGCCGTCTTCGGCTGGACCCTCCACCAGCGGCTGACCGCCGCCGGCAGCCCGGTGCGCAGTGTGCTCGCCCACCCCGGCTACACCTCCACCAACCTGCAGACGAGCTCGCCGACCGGCATGGTGAAGCTGCTCTTCGGCACTCTCCTCTCGCCGCTCGCCCAGTCCCCGGACCAGGGAGCGCTGCCGCAGCTGTACGCGGCCACCGAACCGACGGTGGCGGGCGGCGAGTTGATCGGGCCGGACGGCATGGGCGAGCTGCGCGGTGCACCGAAGCGGGTCCAGCTGGCGCCCCGCGCGACCGACGCCGAGACCGGCCGCCGGCTGTGGGAGCTCTCGGAGCAGCTGACCGACGTCCGGTTCGCGCTGTGACGGTGAACCGGGCCGACACGGGCCGCTGGATCCGCCGCTACCACCCCGCTCCGGACGCGCCGGTGCGGCTGCTGTGCCTGCCGCACGCCGGCGGCTCCGCGTCGTACTACTTCCCCTTCTCCCAGGGCCTTTCGCCCGCCGTCGACGTGCTGTGCGTCCAGTACCCGGGCCGTCAGGACCGCCGTGACGAGCCGTTGATCGACTCCATACCCGTCCTCGCCGACGCGTTGGCCGACGAGGTGCTGATGTGGGCCGACCGGCCGCTGGCAGTCTTCGGGCACAGCATGGGCGCGACGGTCGCCTTCGAACTCGCCCTGCGGCTCGAGCGGTTGGGGGCCGGGCCGCTCGCGGTGTTCGTCTCCGGGCGGCGCGCGCCCTCCCGGCACCGCGACAGCGGCATTCATCTGCTCGACGACCGGGGCATGCTCGCCGAGCTGCGGGCGCTCAGCGGTACCGACGCCCGGGTGTTCGACGACGAGGAGCTGCTGCGGATGGTGCTGCCGGCCATCCGCAGCGACTACCGCGCGGCCGAGACCTACCGCTACGTCCCCGGTCCCCGGCTCGCGGCGCCCGTGCGTGCGCACACGGGTACCGGCGACCCGAGGGCGACGCTCGACGAGGTGCGCGCCTGGGGTGAGCACACGGAGGGCGGCTTCGAGCTGCGGACTTATCCGGGCGGCCATTTTTATCTGAACGATCAGATTCCGCTTTTGCTCGCCGCGGTATCCGAGCAGATCTCGGAGTTGCTCCCCGTACAAGTCCAGCCAGGTGTACATACCAGATAAATGGCCAAGAGTAGATCTTGCCAGGAGTTATGTGACCTGCGTCACTGTGGAACGTTTGTCTGGTGCCCGCTTGTTAGCCTCGCGCTTTCACGCGGTGGAGCGTCCGGTGGGTGATCAGAAACGCGGAAAGTGCTCCTGACCTGCGATGATGGGACTTGTCTAGGGTCCAGGTCGTCGCAGGAAAGAAGCACTCTCCAGGTGAAGAAGAGTATCGGGTTCTACCCGCGTGTCCGTACCGAAGGCGGAGGTCGCGGGGTGGTTTCCCAGGCCGGCGGGGTGCTGCTGGTGGAGACGGTCCGCAAAACCCGCCTGGATCAGGCGATATCGGCGGCGTTGGCGCCGTGGCGCAAGCCGCGGGCGGTGCATGATCCGGGCAAGATCCTGCTGGATGTGGCGCTCGCGGTCGCGCTGGGCGGAGACTGCCTGGCAGACGTGGGCACGCTGCGGGCCGAACCGGCAGTGTTCGGGCCGGTGGCCTCCGATCCGACGGTGTCCCGGCTGATCGACACGCTGGCAGCGGGCGGGAAGCGTGCGCTGACCGCACTGCGCCAGGCCCGCGCTCAAGTCCGCGCAGATGTATGGACGTTGGCCGGCGACGCGGCTCCGGACGCGGCCGGACAGGTGGTCGTGGACCTGGACGGGGTGCTGGTCATCGCGCATTCCGAGAAACAGGATGCGGCCGCGACCTGGAAGAAGACCTTCGGGCACCACCCGCTGATGGGGTTCGTCGACCACGGCCGGGGCGGGTCCGGGGAACCGGTGGCCGCCCTGCTGCGGCCCGGGAAAGCGGGCAGCAACACCGCCGCCGACCACATCGAAGCCGCCCGGCTCGCGCTGGCGCAGCTGCCCAAGAAGTACCGGCGCGGACGGCGGACGCTGATCCGCACCGACTCCGGCGGGGGCACCCACGAGTTCGTCGACTGGCTGTCCGCCCGCGGCCGGTGGCTTTCGTACTCGGTCGGCATGACCATCACCGACGCCATCCACGCCGCTGTCTTGAAGGTCCCGGCATCGGCCTGGACGCCGGCCGTCGAGCCCGACGGAGAGGTCCGCGACGGCGCCTGGGCCGCCGAGCTCGACGGAGACTGCCTCAAGGGCTGGCCGAAGGGGATGCGCCTGATCATCCGCAAGGAACGGCCGCACCCCGGCGCCCAGTTGCGCCTGACCGACGCCGACGGGATGCGCCTGACCTGCTTCGCCACCAACACCAAAAACACCCCGATCGCCGAGCTGGAGCTGCGCCACCGCCAGCGGGCCCGCGCCGAGGACCGCATCCGCGCCGCCCGCGCCACCGGCCTGCGCAACCTCCCCCTGCACGACGCCGCACAGAACCAGATCTGGCTGGAGATCGTCCAGATCGCCCTCGACCTGCTCGCCTGGATGCCGATGCTCGCCCTCACCGGCCAAGCCCGCCGGTGGGAACCCCGCCGCCTGCGGCTGCGGCTGTTCTCCGCGGCCGCTCAGCTTGTCACCACCGGACGCCGCCGCATCCTCCGCCTCGCCAGGCACTGGCCCTGGACCGGCCTGATCACCGAAGCCCTGCAACGACTCGCAGCCCTGCCGAACCCCGGCTGACCAGCAACTTCCCCACCCCTACGAGCAGCACCACCCGACCGGAGCCGTGGAACCCGGCGCCCACCCGACGCGACAGCCGGGCCGCCAACCTGCCCACCTGCAGAAATAACCGCCCCGACCGAGCCGAAAGGGTCCGTCAGCAAGCTGACGGACCCTCATGCAAGATCGAGGTTAGTCTGAAGCCCTGTTTCCAATGCCGAGTTTCACGGGGGCTTGAGTGGGCAGTCCAGATGTCGCAGATCTTCCGGCATTTCCGTTTATTGGTCCCGACTCGAATCCGTTCATTCCCGTCCAGGGATCCGATCTGGAGCGCCTGGACGGGCCGCTGGGGAAGGTGCGACTTCCGTTCGGAGGTTGGGCCTGGTTAGTCACCCGGCACGAAGACGTACGCCAGCTGCTGCGGCACCCGGGTTTCAGCTCCGATCAGTACCGTCCCGGCTTTCCGGTGCTGAACCCGATTCCGCAGAAGCAGGAGGACGCTTCGGGCCTCTTCATCTTCATGGACGGCGAGGCGCACAGCCGCTTCCGGCGGATGCTGACCGCCGAGTTCATGATCAAGAACATTCGGCGGATCGAACCGCTGATCGAGGAGACGGTGGTCGACGCGCTGGAGAAGATGCGCGCCCTGGGGCCGCCCGCGGACCTGATGGCGGAGTTCGCCCTGCCGGTCCCCTCCATGACGATCTGTCACCTGCTCGGCGTCCCGTACGCCGACCATGACTTCTTCCAGCTCCACAGCCGCGCGATCATGGACCGGGAGTCCGGACCCGCGGAGGTCGAGGCCGCTCTCGGTGCCCTCGGTGGTTTCCTCGCCGAGCTGATCAAGGCCAAGCGCACCTCGCCCGGCGAGGACCTGCTGAGCCGGCTGGTCGCCGAGCGCGTCATACCCGGCGAGCTCCGCGAGGACGAGCTGCTGAGCATGGCGATGCTGCTGCTCGTCGCCGGTCACGAGACCACCGCCAACATGATCGGGCTCTCCGCCCTCGCCCTGCTGGAGTTCCCCGAGCACCTGGATGCGCTGCGCGCCGACCCGAGCCTCGCGCCGGGCCTGGTGGAGGAGCTCCTGCGGTACGTGACCGTCGTCCGCACAGGCCTGCCCCGGCTGGCGCTGGAGGACGCCGAGATCGGCGGCCAGCTGATCCGCGAGGGCGAGGGCGCCGTGGCGATGCTGTCGCTGGCCAACCGGGACGGTTCGGTCTTCAAGGACCCCGAGCTGTTCGACCCGCAGCGCAAGGAGGCGCACCGGCACATGGCGTTCGGCTTCGGCCTGCACCAGTGCATAGGCCAGCCGCTGGCCCGCGCCGAACTGCGGGTGGCGCTCGTCGAACTCGCCCGCCGCTTCCCCGGCCTGCGCGCCGAGACGACCCTGGCGGACGTCCCGAAACGGCACATGGCCGTGACGTTCGGGCTGGGCGAGCTGCCGGTGACCTGGTGAGCGCGCGGGTCACGGTGGATCGGGACCTCTGCTGCGGCTCCGGCAACTGCGTGGTGACCGCGCCCGAGGTGTTCGATCAGGACGATACGGAGGGTCTGGTGACGCTGCGGATCACGCAGCCGCCCGCAGCCCTTCAGGAGTCGGTCGAGCTGGCCGTCCAGCTGTGCCCGGTGGGCGCGATCGACATGACGCGTCAGCCCGTGGGAGAAAAGGGCTGACGATGCAGCGCACGGGGGTTGGTGCACGACGTCTCGTCGTGTATCTCGACGTGTCCGGCTGCCCGCTGCCCGCCGAGCGTCTCTCGGCGGGCGGCCGGTCCGGACCGGTATCTGCCACAGGCAGACAATGGCTGGTTCCACGGAATTCACAGGGTCTACGGGATCCATGGGATCCGCGGAATTCGCGGGATTTCCGCACGCGCCATCTCTATCCATACGCGCCTGGCGCCCCGACCTCTGTCGTGACCGCCGGGTAGTCCGATCCGACCGACCCCTCGTGCGCCGAAAAGGCCCAGGAACTGTGAGTCGGTATGCATTTCGCTGCCGCGTCTCCAGCGTCGGAGGCGAATTCCTGGCGAATGCGTTCCTCACCCCTATGTGAATTTCACGTAACAGGAGAGCGGACAAGTTGGATAGTGGTACCCACGCACGCGTTGTTATATGCAACCGACACCCTTACGCCCGGCTGGGCATTCGTGGAGCGCTGAAACGGGATCCGGCACTCGCCGTGGTCGGTGAGGCGGGAAACGTCGACGAGCTGGTCTCCGTGGCGGACGCGCAGAGGCCGGACGTCGTGGTCCTCGAAGCACAGACCCAGCACCTGGACGACCTGACCCATGTCGACGCCGCCATGGTGGTCGTCGTGGGAGACGCGGAGGCCGCCGCCGAGTGGATCCGCTTCACTCAGGCGAACGTCCGCGGTCTCGTCCACGCCGACGATCCCGAGGAGGAACTCGTCGAGGCGGTCCGCCGTGCCTCGGACGACTCCGACTACGTTTCCGCCGGCCTCAGCGGCGCGCTGCTCAGGCTCGTCCGCGCCACGCTGCCGCGACCGCTGCGGGCCGTACGGACCCACACCCCGCTGACCTCACGCGAGGCCGAAGTCCTCCAACTGGTGCGACGGGGAATGGCCAACAAGGAGATCGCCCGCAGGCTGGGCCTCAGCGAGAAGACCATCAAGTTCCACGTGTCCAACGTGCTGGCGAAGGCACACATGGCGTCCCGGGCACAGCTCATCGCGTCCGGCGCCTCGATCTGAACGGCACTGAAGGGCACTGACCGGCAGGGGGGGGCGGGCGTACGGCCGTACGCCCGCCCCACCCGTAACCGCACCCTGACCGAAAGTCCTGGTTTCAGCGGGCGTTCCTGCACCGAAGCCCTGCCGCCGACCCCCATCCTCTGGCCGAAGTCCCGCCACCCGGCGCAAACAGATACTCCAGATATGAAGCCATCCATGTCTGGTGACCACACCGCCGACGGCGTCGACAGCACCGCGATCGCCGTGATCGGGGCCTCCTGCCGGGTGCCTTCGGCGTCGAATCCGGACGAGTTCTGGCGCCTGCTGTCCGAGGGGACCGACGCCGTCTCACCGTGGCCGTCGCAGCGCGGCCCCGGGCACCGGTCCTGGCGTGGTGGTTTCCTGGACAAGGTCGACGAGTTCGACGCCGCGTTCTTCGGCGTGGAGCCCGACGAGGCGGCCGCCATGGATCCGCAGCAGCGACTCGCCCTGGAGCTGGTCTGGGAGGCGATGGAGGACGCGGGCGTCTGCGCCGACCGGCTCCGCGGCTCCCGTACGGGCGTGTTCGTGGGCGTCTCGTCCGACGACTACGCCACCCTCGCCGCGCAAGGGGACCGCCCCGGCGGCGAGTTGCACGACTTCACCGGACGGCACCGCGCCATCATCGCCAACCGGGTCTCCTGGACGCTGGGGCTGCACGGCCCCAGCCTCGCCGTCGACGCGGCCCAGGCGTCCTCGCTGGTCGCCGTCCACCTGGCCTGCGAAAGCATCCGGCGCGGCGAGGCGGATCTCGCCTTCGCCGGCGGTGTCAACCTGATCCTCTCCCCGGACAGCATGGTGACGACAGCCGGACTCGGTGCGCTGTCCGTGCGCGGGCGGTGCGCCCTGTTCGACGAGAGCGCCGACGGGTTCGTACGCGGGGAGGGTGGGGGCGTCGTCCTGCTCAAGCCGCTCGCGCAGGCCGTCGCCGACGGTGACCCCGTCTACTGCGTCATCCAGGGCAGCGCCGTCAACAACGACGGCGGCGGCGACCGGCTCACCGACCCGGACGTGCAGGGCCAGCAGGACGTCCTGCGCCGCGCCTACGCCGACGCCGGGATCCGCCCCGAGACCGTCCAGTACGTCGAACTGCACGGCACCGGCACGCCGGTGGGCGATCCCGTCGAGGCCGCCGCCGTGTCCGCCGTCCTCGGCCGGGGCGACGCCGAGCGGACGCCGCTGCACGTGGGCTCGGTCAAGACCAACATCGGCCACCTCGAGGCCGCCGCCGGCATCGCGGGCCTGCTCAAGGCGGCGCTCGCCCTGCGCCACCGCCGGCTGCCGCCGAGCCTGCACTTCCGCACCCCCAACCCGGCGATCCCGCTCACCGAGCTGAACCTCAGGGTGCAGACCGAACTCGACACCTGGCCCGACCCCGAGGCACCCCTGATCGCCGGCGTCAGCTCGTTCGGCGTCGGCGGCACCAACTGCCATGTCGTACTGACGGAAGGGCCGTACACCGGACACCCCGACGGTCCCGCGGCCGAGGCCGCCGACGTGGCGCCCGCCGCGGCCCCGCGTCCGCTGCCCTGGGTGTTGTCCGCCCGCTCCGGCCGGGCCCTGGACGGCCAGGCCACCAGCCTGCTCACCCACCTGGAGCGGCACCAGGACGCCGAAGCCCCCGACATCGCACGGTCGTTGGCGGTCAGCAGGACGACGTTCGAACACCGCGCCGTCGTCCTCGGCGCCGGGCGCTCCGAGCTCGTCGCAGGCCTGGAACGCCTCCACGACGAGGCCGTCACCGGGGTCGCCGCCCCGACCGGCAGGACCGCCTTCCTGTTCGCCGGCGGCGGCGCCCACCGCGTCGGCATGGGACGCGAACTGTACGACACGTACCCGGTCTTCGCCGCGGCCCTCGACGAGGTGCTCGACCACTTCGACCCCGAACTCGGCCTGCGTGATGTGCTGTTCGGCCGACGCGACGACGCTGCCACGGCACTCGACGGCATGCGGTACATGCAGCCCGCCCTGTTCGCCTTCCAGGTCGCCCTGTACCGCCTGGTCACCTCGTGGGGCGTCGTCCCGGACCTGCTCGTCGGCCACTCCTTCGGCGAGATCGTGGCCGCCCACGTCTCCGGCTCCCTCTCCCTCGCCGACGCCGCCGCCCTCGCCGCCGCCCGCGGGGAACTGATGGAGGCGCTCCCGCCCGGCGGCGCCATGATCGCCGTCGAGGCGACCGAACAGGAGGCGCTCACCGCCCTCGACTGCGTCGACGACGTCTCGATCGGCGTGATCAACGGATCGCG
Organism: Streptomyces sp. F001; assembly: GCF_004187715.1. Classification (GTDB taxonomy): domain Bacteria; phylum Actinomycetota; class Actinomycetes; order Streptomycetales; family Streptomycetaceae; genus Streptomyces; species Streptomyces flavusporus. Next base: position 137,750 of record NZ_QZWF01000010.1, read on the forward strand.
GGCGATCGTGCTCTCCGGCGCTGAGGAGCCGGTCACCCGGATCGCCGACGCCTTCCGCGCCGACGGCCGCCGCACCACCCGCCTGCGGGTCCAGAACGCCGCCCACTCGCCGCTGACCGCGCCCATGCTCGACGAGTTCGCCCGCCGTATCCACGGGCTGTCCGTGGCCGCACCCGACATCCCGGTCGTCTCCACCGTCACCGGCCGGACCGGCACCGACATGACGCAGGAGTACTGGATCGAGCACGTCGGCGCCACCGTCCGCTTCCACGACGCGATCGAGGCGTGCCGCGCGCAGGGCGTGACCCGGTTCGTCGAACTCGGCCCCGACAGCGTGCTGACCCCGCTGGTCCAGCCGGCCGACAGCGACCTCGCCGTGGCGCTCCAGCACCGCGACCGCCCCGAGCCGCAGGCGCTGCTCACCGGCCTGGCCGAGGCCTGGGTCGCCGGCGTGCCCGTGGACTGGCCCGCGGTCATCGGCGAGGCCCGGACCGTCGACCTGCCCACCTACGCCTTCCAGCGCGAGCGCTACTGGCTCGACGAACACCCGGCCGCGGCCACGCCCGAACAGCACCTCAGCTCCGCCACGCTCGCCCTGCGCGAACGCCTGCGCACGCAGCCGGAGGGTTTCCTGGCCCGCTGGCTGGCCGAGCACCTGGCGGAGGCGACCGGCGTCACCGGCTTCGACCCCGGCTCCACCTTCCGCGACCTGGGCCTCGACTCGGCCCTGTCCGTACGGCTGCGAGGCCGGCTCGTCTCGGCCACCGGCCTGCGCCTGCCCACCAGCGTCCTCTTCGACCACCCCACGCCGAACGCACTCGCCGCGTATCTGCACGACCAGATCCTCGGCGTCCTCGACGACACACCCGAGACCGGGACCGAGACCGCCGTCACCCCGGCGGTCTCGGACGACGACCCGATCGTGATCGTCGGCATGGCCTGCCACCTGCCCGGCGGGATCGACTCCCCGCAGGAGCTGTGGCAGGCGGTCGCCGAAGGCCTCGACGCCACCTCCGACTTCCCGGCCGACCGCGGCTGGGACCTCGCGAGCCTCTACGACCCCGACCCGGACAACCCCGGCACGACATACGCCCGCCGGGGCGGCTTCCTGCCCGGCGCCGGCGACTTCGACGCCGACTTCTTCGGGATCAGCCCGCGTGAGGCCGCCGCCATGGACCCGCAGCAGCGGCTGCTGCTGGAGACGTCCTGGGAAGCCCTGGAACGGGCCGGCATCAACCCCGACAGTCTGCGCGGCAGCGGAACCGGCGTGTTCGTCGGCGCCATGAACATGGAGTACGGCCCCCGCCTGCACGCCCCTGTCGACGGTACCGAGGGCTTCCGCCTGACCGGCAACACGACCAGCGTGGCCTCCGGCCGCATCTCCTACCTGCTGGGGTTGGAAGGTCCGGCGATGACGGTGGACACGGCGTGTTCGTCGTCGTTGGTGGCGTTGCATCTGGCCGTCCAGGCGCTGCGCAACGGCGAGTGCTCGCTCGCGCTGGCCGGCGGCGTGACCGTACTGTCCACGCCGGGCATGTTCGTCGAGTTCTCCCGCCAGCGCGGCCTCGCCCCCGACGGCCGATGCAAGCCGTTCTCCGACGAAGCCGATGGGACCGGCTGGGCCGAGGGCGTCGGCATCCTCGTCGTGGAGCGGTTGTCGGACGCCGAGCGGCACGGTCATCCGGTGCTCGCGGTCGTGCGGGGTTCGGCGGTGAACCAGGACGGCGGCAGCAACGGCCTGACCGCGCCGAACGGTCCGTCCCAGCAGCGGGTGATCCGGGCCGCGCTGGCCAGTGCCCGGTTGTCGGGTGCCGAGGTGGACGTGGTGGAGGCGCACGGTACGGGGACGACGCTCGGCGACCCGATCGAGGCGCAGGCGCTGCTGGCGACGTACGGGCAACACCGGGCGGCGGACCGGCCGTTGTGGCTGGGCTCGGTGAAGTCGAACATCGGGCATACGCAGGCGGCGGCCGGTGTCGCCGGTGTCATCAAGATGGTGCAGGCGATGCGGCACGGTGTGCTGCCGCGTTCCCTGCATGCCGAGGTGCCCTCCCATCACGTCGACTGGGCCGCGGGGCAGGTCCGCCTGCTGACGTCCGAGGAGGAGTGGCCCGAGCTGGACCGGCCGCGTCGGTCGGCGGTGTCGTCGTTCGGGATCAGTGGGACGAACGCGCACGTGATTCTGGAGGCGCCGCCGGTTGGGGAGGAGCCGGCCGAAGTGCCGGTGGGTGGTGGTGTGGTGCCGTGGGTGGTGTCGGCGCGCAGTGCGGCGGCGTTGGCGGAGCAGGCGGGGCGGCTGCTGGCTCGGGTGACGGGTGATGCGGGGCTGGCGCCGCGGGATGTCGCCTGGTCGCTGGCGGGGCGGGCGGTGCTGGAGCACCGGGCCGTGGTGCTGGGGGAGGGTGCCGAGCTCAGGGCGGGCCTGGGGGAGTTGGCTGCTGGGCGTCCTGCGTCCGGGGTGGTCTCGGGGCGTGCTGGTTCTGGTGGTGTGGTGTTGGTGTTTCCGGGTCAGGGCTCGCAGTGGGTGGGCATGGCGCGGGAGTTGCTGGAGTTCTCGCCGGTGTTCGCGGAGCGGATGGGGGAGTGTGCGGCGGCGCTTGAGCCGTACACGGATGGCTGGTCGTTGCTGGAGGTGGTGCGGGAGGGCGGTGAGGAGGTTCTCCGGCGGGTGGATGTGGTGCAGCCGGTGTTGTTCGCGGTGATGGTGTCGCTGGCTGAGGTGTGGCGGTCGGTGGGGGTGCGGCCGTCTGCGGTGGTGGGGCATTCGCAGGGGGAGATTGCTGCGGCGTGTGTTGCGGGTGGTCTGTCGCTGGAGGATGCGGCGCGGGTGGTGGCGTTGCGCAGTCGGGCGATTGTGCGGCTGGCGGGGCGGGGCGGGATGGTGTCGGTGCTGGCTCCGCTGGAGCGGGTCACCGGCCGGCTCACCGATGGCCTGCAGGTGGCCGTGGTGAACGGGCCTGAGCAGGTGGTGGTCTCCGGCGGGCCGGGGGAGCTGGATGCGTTCGTGGCCTCGTGTGAGGCGGACGGTGTTCAGGTCCGTCGGATCGCGGTGGACTACGCCTCCCACTCCCCGCAGGTCGAGGACCTGCGTGAGGAACTCCTCGACGTCCTGTCCGGCATCGAGCCCAAGTCGGGCCAGGTTCCGTTGTTCTCGACGGTGTCGGGTGAGGTGATCGACACCGCGGTGATGGATGCGGAGTACTGGTTCACCAACCTCCGCGAGACCGTCCGCTTCGACACGGCCTTGGACGCGTTGCTGGGATCCGGGCATCGGGTCTTCGTCGAAGCCAGTCCGCATCCGGTGCTGGTTGGGGCGGTGACCCAGGCTGCGGAGAGCGGCGGGGTGACCGGCGTGACCGCGGTCGGGACGTTGCGGCGGGGTGAGGGCGGTCAGGCGCGGCTGTTGCAGAGCGCGGCCGAGGTGTTCGTCGCCGGTGTCGAGGTCGACTGGTCGCCGTGGGTGCAGGGCGGTCGGCTGGTGGATCTGCCGACGTACGCCTTCCAGCGGCGGCGTCACTGGTTGCCGGCGGGGCGGTCGGTCGTGGATGCGGCCGGGCTCGGACTGAACTCCGCTGACCACCCGCTGCTCGGCGCGGCCGTCCGGCTGGCGTCCCAGGACGGGCTGGTGCTCACCGGTCAGCTGTCGCTGCACACGCATGCATGGCTCGCCGACCATGCCGTCTTCGGCACGGTCATCCTGCCCGGCACCGGGTTCGTCGAGCTGGCGTTGCATGCCGGTGGCGAGGTCGGTTGCGGTGTGCTGGAGGAGCTGACGCTGGAGCGGCCGCTGCTGCTGTCGGAGGACGCACTGGTGGCGGTGCAGGTGTCGGTGGGGGCGCCGGACGCCTCCGGTCGTCGGTCGGTTGCGGTGCATTCGCGGGCGCAGGATGCCGAGGCCGAGTGGGTCCGGCATGCCGTGGGTGTGGTGGCGGCCGGTTCGATGGCGTCGGGGGAGCGGCTGGACGGAGTGTGGCCGCCGGCCGGTGGGCAGCCGGTGGACGTCTCCGAGGCGTACGAGCGCCTGGCCGGCCTGGGGTACGGCTACGGGCCGGTGTTCCAGGGCCTGGGGGCCGTATGGCGGGTGGGCGAGGAGCTGTTCGCCGAGGTCCAACTGCCCGCTGAGGCAGACACGTTCGGGATTCATCCCGCGTTGCTGGATGCCGCGCTCCATCCGCTGCTGTCCGGTGACGTGCGGGTGCCGTTCTCCTGGAACGGTGTGCGGCTGCATTCGGTGGGTGCCTCGGTGCTGCGGGTGCGGTTGTCGCCGCGTGCCGATGGTGCGGTGCGGGTCGCCGCGTTCGACGGTGCTGGGCTGCCTGTTGTGACGGTCGATGAGCTGCGGTTGCAGCCGATGGCGCAGGAGCAGTTGGGGTCGACGGCCACTGATCCGTTGTTCGAGGTGCGGTGGGTTGAGATACCGGCCCCGGACGGCTCGTCGGGTGTCCCGGCGGACGTCGTCGTCGCGTCGGTGGAGCCGGGCGGGGACGTGCGTACGCGGGTCGGTGAGGCGCTCGCGCTCGCGCAGGGTTTTGTCGGGGATGCCGAGTCGGCCGAGTCACGGCTGGTGGTCGTCACCCGGGGCAACGTGACCGGGACGCCTGATCCGGCGACGGCGGCGGTGTGGGGTCTGCTGCGTTCCGCGCAGGCCGAGCACCCCGGGCGTCTCGTGATCGTCGACGTGGCGGAGGGGGACGACGCCCAGGCAGCGGCAGCTCTCGCCGTCGCGTCGGGTGAGCCCCAAGTTGCCATGGGTGAGGGGCGGTTGTACGTACCGCGGCTGGCTACGGTCGCCGTGGATGCGGACACGCTGCCGGAGTGGAATCCGGACGGCACGGTGCTGGTCACCGGGGCCGGCGGTGCGCTGGGGCAGTTGGTGGCCCGGCATCTGGTGGTCGAGTACGCGCGTGCGGCGTCTGCTGTTGTCGGTCGGCGGGGTGGGGTCGGTTCGGAGGATCTGGTCGCCGAGTTGCGGGCGGCGGGGGTCGGTGACTCGTTCGCGGCTGTGATGTGGCCGACCGGGAGTCGCTGGCGGGGGTGCTGGCGGGGGTTCCGATGGAGCATCCGCTGACGGCTGTCATCCACGCGGCGGGTGTGCTCGATGACGGTGTGGTGACGGCGTTGACGCCGGAGCGGGTCGACACGGTGATGCGGCCGAAGGTCGACGGGGCGCGGCTGTTGGACGAGCTGACCCGGGGTGCGGATCTGGCGGCGTTCGTGTTGTTCTCGTCCGCGGCCGGGGTCCTGGGGACGGCCGGGCAGGGCAACTACGCCGCGGCCAACGCCTTCCTGGATGCGCTGGCCGGTGCGCGCCGGGCCGAGGGGCTGGCGGCCACGTCGATGGCGTGGGGGCTGTGGACCAGCGAGAGTTCGATGACGGCGCATCTGGACGACACGGACCTGGCCCGGTTGTCGCGCAGTGGGCTGGCACCGATGTCGGCTGCTCAGGGCCTGGCGTTGTTCGATGCCGCGCTGGCCGCCGACCGGGCGACGGTCGTTCCGGCCCGTTTCGATCTGCCGGCTCTGCGGAACCGCGCCGCGCAGGACAACCTCCCGGCAGTCTTCACGTCCCTGGTGCGGGTGCCGGCACGACGAGCGGTGGCGCCCAGCGCCGAGGAGGCCTCGTCCTGGGTTGCCCGGATGGCCGCCCTGGAGGAGACCGACCGGGAGTCCGCGCTGCTGGACCTCGTCGGTACGCAGATCTCGTTGGTGCTGGGCCACGGAGATGCCGCCTCGGTGGAGCCGTCCCGTGCCTTCCGGGACATGGGCTTCGACTCGCTGACCGGCCTGGAACTGCGTCAGCGTCTGCAGTCCGCGACCGGACTCAGGCTCCCCTCCACACTCGTCTTCGACTACCCCACCCTCACCGCACTCGTCGGCTACCTCGCCGAGCAGATCGACGGCACCGCCACCGGCCCGGCGACCCCGGTGCTGCTGGCCACGATCACGGACGACGACCCGATCGTGATCGTCGGCATGGCCTGCCGTATGCCCGATGGCATCGAGTCACCGCAGGAGCTGTGGCAGGCGGTCGTCGACGGTGTGGACGCCACCTCCGACTTCCCGGCCGACCGCGGCTGGGACCTCGCGAGCCTCTACGACCCCGATCCGACCCACCTCGGCACGAGCTACTCCCGTCGGGGCGGCTTCCTGACCGGGGCCGGTGACTTCGACGCCGACTTCTTCGGGATCAGCCCGCGTGAGGCGGCGGCGATGGACCCGCAGCAGCGGCTGCTGCTGGAGACGTCCTGGGAGGCCCTGGAGCGGGCGGGTATCGACCCGACCTCCCTGCGCGGCAGCAGGACGGGTGTGTTCGCCGGCCTGATGTACCACGACTACGGCTCCTGGCTCCCGGAGGCCACCGAGGGCATCGAAGGCCTGATGATCACCGGCAACAGCGGTGGTGTGGCCTCGGGCCGGATCTCGTATCTGCTGGGGTTGGAAGGTCCGGCGATGACGGTGGATACGGCGTGTTCGTCGTCGTTGGTGGCGTTGCATCTGGCGGCGCAGGCGTTGCGCAACGGGGAGTGCTCGCTTGCGCTGGCCGGTGGTGTGACGGTGATGTCGACGCCGACGACGTTCGTGGAGTTCTCGCGGCAGCGGGCGATGTCTCCGGACGGTCGGTGCAAGGCGTTCTCCGATGACGCGGACGGTGCGGGGTGGGCCGAGGGTGTGGGTCTGCTGGTGGTGGAGCGGTTGTCGGACGCCGAGCGGCACGGTCATCCGGTGCTGGCGGTCGTCCGTGGTTCCGCCGTCAACCAGGACGGCGGCAGCAACGGGCTGACCGCGCCGAACGGTCCGTCGCAGCAGCGGGTGATCCGGGATGCGCTGGCCAGTGCCCGGTTGAGTGCGGCGGACGTGGATGTGGTCGAGGCGCACGGCACCGGCACCGCGCTGGGGGACCCGATCGAGGCGCAGGCGCTGCTGGCGACCTACGGCCAACACCGCCCGGAGGACCGGCCGTTGTGGCTGGGCAGTGTGAAGTCGAACCTCGGGCACACGCAGGCCGCGGCCGGTGTCGCCGGTGTCATCAAGATGGTGCAGGCGATGCGGCACGGTGTGCTGCCGCGCACCCTGCATGCCGAGGTGCCCTCCCATCACGTCGACTGGACCGCGGGGCAGGTCAGGCTCCTCACCGACAACCGCCCCTGGGTCGAGGACGGGCGTCCCCGCAGGGCCGGTGTCTCCTCGTTCGGCATCGGCGGGACGAACGCGCACGTGATCCTGGAGGCGCCGCCGGTTGGGGAGGAGCCGGCCGATGCGGTGGCCGGTGGTGGTGTGGTGCCGTGGGTGGTGTCGGCGCGCAGTGCGGCGGCGTTGGCGGACCAGGCGGGGCACCTGCTCGCGCAGGTCACGGACGACGCCGGGCTGGCGCCGCGGGATGTCGCCTGGTCGCTGGCGGGGCGGGCGGTGCTGGAGCACCGGGCCGTCGTGGTCGGCGCTGAGGGTGGGGAACTGGCCGCGAAACTTGAGGAGTTGGCTGCTGGGCGTCCTGCGTCCGGGGTGGTCTCGGGGCGTGCTGGTTCTGGTGGTGTGGTGTTGGTGTTTCCGGGTCAGGGCTCGCAGTGGGTGGGCATGGCGCGGGAGTTGCTGGAGTTCTCGCCGGTGTTCGCGGAGCGGATGGGGGAGTGTGCGGCGGCGCTTGAGCCGTACACGGATGGCTGGTCGTTGCTGGAGGTGGTGCGGGAGGGCGGTGAGGAGGTTCTCCGGCGGGTGGATGTGGTGCAGCCGGTGTTGTTCGCGGTGATGTGTCGCTGGCTGAGGTGTGGCGGTCGGTGGGGGTGCGGCCGTCTGCGGTGGTGGGGCATTCGCAGGGGAGATTGCTGCGGCGTGTGTTGCGGGTGGTCTGTCGCTGGAGGATGCGGCGCGGGTGGTGGCGTTGCGCAGTCGGGCGATTGTGCGGCTGGCGGGGCGGGGCGGGATGGTGTCGGTGCTGGCTCCGCTGGAGCGGGTCACCGGCCGGCTCACGGACGGTCTGCAGGTGGCCGTGGTGAACGGTCCTGAGCAGGTGGTGGTCTCCGGCGGGCCGGGGGAGCTGGATGCGTTCGTGGTCTCGTGTGAGGCGGAGGGTGTTCAGGTCCGTCGGATCGCGGTGGATTACGCCTCCCACTCCCCGCAGGTGGAGGACCTGCGTGAGGAGCTGCTGGACGTCCTGTCCGGCATCGAGCCCAAGTCGGGCCAGGTTCCGTTGTTCTCGACGGTGTCGGGTGAGGTGATCGACACCGCGGTGATGGATGCGGAGTACTGGTTCACCAACCTCCGCGAGACCGTCCGCTTCGACACGGCCGTGCAGAACCTCCTCGAAGCCGGACACCGCGTCTTCGTCGAAGCCAGCCCGCACCCGGTGCTCGCCGGTGCGGTGTCTCAGATCGCCGAGGACAGTCAGGTCACTGACGTCACCGCGGTCGGGACCTTGCGGCGGGGTGAGGGCGGTCAGGCGCGGCTGTTGCAGAGTGCAGCCGAGGTGTTCGTCGCCGGTGTCGACGTCGACTGGTCGCCGTGGCTGCAGGGCGGTCGGCTGGTGGATCTGCCGACGTACGCCTTCCAGCGGCGGCGTCACTGGTTGCCGGCGGGGCGGTCGGTCGTGGATGCGGCCGGGCTCGGACTGAACTCCGCTGACCACCCGCTGCTCGGCGCGGCCGTCCGGCTGGCGGGCACTGATGATGTCGTGCTCACGGGACGCGTGTCCCGCGCGACCCACCCGTGGCTGGAGGACCACGCCGTCTTCGGCACCGTCCTGCTGCCCGGAACCGCCTTCGTCGAGATGGCGCTCCGCGCGGCCGACGAGGTCGGTTGCGGTGTGCTGGAGGAGCTGACGCTGGAGCGGCCGCTGCTGCTGTCGGAGGACGCACTGGTGGCGGTGCAGGTGTCGGTGGGGGCGCCGGACGCCTCCGGTCGTCGGTCGGTTGCGGTGCATTCGCGGGCGCAGGATGCCGAGGCCGAGTGGGTCCGGCATGCCGTGGGTGTGGTGGCGGCCGGCACGATCGCCTCCGCGGAGCGGCTGGACGGAGTGTGGCCGCCTGCCGGTGGGCAGCCGGTGGACGTCTCCGAGGCGTACGAGCGCCTGGCCGGCCTCGGCTATGGCTATGGCCCTGCGTTCCAGGGCCTGCGTGGGCTGTGGCAGGACGGTGAGGAACTGTTCGCCGAGGTTCAACTGCCCGATGGAGCCGATGCGTTCGGGATTCATCCTGCGCTGCTGGATGCCGCGCTGCATCCGCTGCCGTCGGGTGATCTCAAGGTGCCGTTCTCCTGGAACGGTGTGCGGCTGCATTCGGTGGGTGCCTCGGTGCTGCGGGTGCGGTTGTCGCCGCGTGCCGATGGTGCGGTGCGGGTCGCCGCGTTCGATGGTGCCGGGCTGCCCGTCGTCACGGTCGATGAGCTGCGGTTGCAGCCGATGGCGCAGGAGCAGTTGGGGGCGACGGCCACTGATCCGCTGTTCGAGGTGCGGTGGGTCGGGATACCGGCCCCGGACGGCTCGTCGGGTGTCCCGGCGGATGTCGTGGTCGAATCGGTGGAGCCGGGCGGCGACGTCCGTGTCCGGGTGGCCGAAGTACTGGAGTTCACCCAGCGTTTCCTGGCCGAGTCCGCCGACGCCGACGCCCGACTGGTGGTCGTCACCCGGGGCGACGTGACCGGGACGCCTGATCCGGCGACGGCGGCGGTGTGGGGTCTGCTGCGTTCCGCGCAGGCCGAGCACCCCGGCCGTTTCGTGATCGTCGACATGACCGGCTCCGAGGACACCAAGGTGGTCGTTGGCTCGGCCCTGGCATCGAATGAGCCCCAACTCGCCTGGACCAACGGACAGTTGCACGCTCCCCGTCTCGGCGCGGTCGCCCTGGACACGAAGACACCACGGGACTGGAATCCGGACGGCACGGTGCTGGTCACCGGGGCCGGCGGTGCGCTGGGGCAGTTGGTGGCCCGGCATCTGGTGGTCGAGTACGGCGTGCGGCATCTGTTGTTGGTCGGTCGGCGGGGTGGGGTCGGTTCGGAGGATCTGGTCGCCGAGTTGCGGGCGTCGGGGGCGTCGGTGACGTTCGCGGCTTGTGATGTGGCCGACCGGGAGTCGCTGGTATCCGCGTTGGCGCAGGTACCGGAGGAGCATCCGCTGACGGCTGTCATCCACGCGGCGGGTGTGCTCGATGACGGTGTGGTGACGGCGTTGACGCCGGAGCGGGTCGACACGGTGATGCGGCCGAAGGTCGACGGGGCGCGGCTGTTGGACGAGTTGACCCGGGGTGCGGATCTGGCGGCGTTCGTGTTGTTCTCGTCCGCGGCCGGGGTCCTGGGGACAGCCGGGCAGGGCAACTACGCCGCGGCCAACGCCTTCCTGGATGCGCTGGCCGGTGCGCGCCGGGCCGAGGGGCTGGCGGCCACGTCGATGGCGTGGGGGTTGTGGACCAGCGACAGCGCACTGACCGCCCGCCTCGACGACACGGACCTGGCCCGGTTGTCGCGGGTCGGCCTCGCGCCGATGTCACCCGCCCAGGGCCTGGCGTTGTTCGATGCCGCGCTGGCCGCCGACCGGGCGACGGTCGTTCCGGCCCGTTTCGATCTGCCGGCTCTGCGGAACCGCGCCGCGCAGGACAACCTCCCCGCCCTCTTCACGTCCCTGGTCCGTGCCCCCGCGCGACGAGCGGCGGCGGCTCTCGGTGCCGAGGACGGTGCGTCCTGGGTTGCCCGGATGGCCGCCCTGGAGGAGACCGACCGGGAGTCCGCGCTGTTGGACCTGGTGGCCACGCAGATCTCGTTGGTGCTGGGCCACGGAGATGCCGCCTCGGTGGAGCCGTCCCGTGCCTTCCGGGACATGGGCTTCGACTCGCTGACCGGCCTGGAGCTGCGTCAGCGTCTGCAGTCCGCGACTGGACTCAGGCTGCCCTCCACACTCGTCTTCGACTACCCCACCCTCACCGCACTCGTCGACTTCCTTGCCGAGCAGATCGACGGCACCGTCACCGGCCCGGCGACCCCGGTGCCACTGGCCACGGACACGGACGACGACCCGATCGTGATCGTCGGCATGGCCTGCCGCTACCCCGGCGGCATCGAGTCACCGCAGCAGCTGTGGCAGGCCACACTGGACGGCGTCGACGCGGTCGGTGAGTTCCCCACCGACCGCGGCTGGGACGTCGAGGGCATATACGACCCCGATCCCGGCCGCGCCGGCAAGACCTACACGCGCCGGGGCGGATTCCTGCACGACGCGGCCGTGTTCGAGCCGGAGTTCTTCGGGATCAGCCCGCGTGAGGCGGCGGCGATGGACCCGCAGCAGCGGCTGCTGCTGCAGACGTCCTGGGAGGCCTTCGAGCGGGCAGGTATCGACCCGACCTCCCTGCGCGGCAGCAGGACGGGCGTGTTCGCCGGACTCATGGCGATGGAGTACGGGCCGCCGCTGCACGAGCCCATCGAGGGCATGGACGGTTTCCGCATGCTCGGCAACTCGTCGAGCGTCGCGTCCGGTCGGATCTCGTATCTGCTGGGGTTGGAAGGTCCGGCGATGACGGTGGACACGGCGTGTTCGTCGTCGTTGGTGGCGTTGCATCTGGCGGCGCAGGCGTTGCGCAACGGGGAGTGCTCGCTTGCGCTGGCCGGTGGTGTGACGGTGATGTCGACGCCGACGACGTTCGTGGAGTTCTCGCGGCAGCGGGCGATGTCTCCGGACGGTCGGTGCAAGGCGTTCTCCGATGACGCGGACGGTGCGGGGTGGGCCGAGGGTGTGGGTCTGCTGGTGGTGGAGCGGTTGTCGGACGCCGAGCGGCACGGTCATCCGGTGCTGGCGGTCGTCCGTGGTTCCGCCGTCAACCAGGACGGCGGCAGCAACGGGCTGACCGCGCCGAACGGTCCGTCGCAGCAGCGGGTGATCCGGGATGCGCTGGCCAGTGCCCGGTTGAGTGCGGCGGACGTGGATGTGGTCGAGGCGCACGGCACCGGCACCGCGCTGGGGGACCCGATCGAGGCGCAGGCGCTGCTGGCGACCTACGGCCAACACCGCTCGGAGGACTGGCCGTTGTGGCTGGGCAGTGTGAAGTCGAACCTCGGGCACACGCAGGCCGCGGCCGGTGTCGCCGGTGTCATCAAGATGGTGCAGGCGATGCGGCACGGTGTGCTGCCCCGCACCCTGCACGCCGAGGTGCCCTCCCACCACGTCGACTGGACCGCCGGCCAGGTCCGCCTGCTGACGTCCGAGGAGGAGTGGCCCGAGCTGGACCGGCCGCGCCGCTCTGCCGTGTCGTCGTTCGGGATCAGTGGGACGAACGCGCACGTCATCCTGGAGGCGCCGCCCGAGGAGTCCGCGACCGGCGACGAGGTGCCTCAGGCGCCGGTCGTCCCCTGGGTGCTGTCCGCGCGGACCTCCGAGGGCGTGCGGCGGCAGGCCGCCCGGCTGCTGGCGCGGGTCGGCGAGGACGAGGGCATCGACCCGCGGGACATCGGGTTCACGCTGGCGACCGGCCGGGCGCTGATGGAGCACCGGGCCGTCGTCCTCGGCGCCGACCGGGACGAACTGGCCGGCGGGCTGGCTGCTCTTGCCCGTGGCGAGGAGTCGCCCAGCACTGTCGTCGGGACGGCCCGCGACACCGGGGCGGGCGGGCCGGCGCTGGTGTTCTCCGGTCAGGGATCGCAGCGGGCCGGCATGGGCAGGGAGCTGTACGAGCGGTACCCGGTGTTCGCCCAGGCCTTCGACACCGTGTGCGCCGCCGTGGACGCGCATCTCGACGGCTACACCGAACACCGGCTGAAGGACGTCGTGTTCGCGCCCGCCGACACGCCGACGGCTCGGCTGCTCGACCAGAGCATGTACACGCAGACCGGCCTGTTCGCGCTGGAGGTCGCGCTGCTGGAGCTGCTGCGGGACTGGGGCGTGACCCCCGCCTACGTCATGGGCCACTCGCTGGGCGAGATCACCGCCGCGCACGCGGCCGGCGTGCTCTCGCTGGGCGACGCCTGCGCCCTCGTCGCGGCCCGTGGCCGCCTGATGCAGGCCATGCCGGCGGGCGGCGCGATGGTCGCGGTCGCCGTCGACGAGGAGACCGTCCGGGCGTACATCGAGCGGGCGGGACTGGCGGACTCGGTCGGGATCGCGGCCGTCAACGGGCCGCAGGCCGTGGTCGTGTCCGGCGACGAGGCGGCCGCGGTCGCCGTCGCCGACCACTTCCGGGCGGCCGGGCACCGGGTGCGGCGGCTGTCGGTCTCGCACGCCTTCCACTCCCACCACATGGACGGAATGCTCGCCGAGTTCGCGGACGTGCTGGCCGGGCTGTCGTTCCGGCCGCCGCGGATCCCGCTCGTGTCCAACGTGACCGGTGGTCCGGCCGACCCCGAGCTGCTGTGCACCCCGCAGTACTGGGTGGACCACGTCCGCGGGGCCGTACGCTTCGCCGACGGCGTCCGCTGCCTGGCCGAACAGGGCGTCACCGCCTACCTCGAGCTCGGACCGGACGCCGTACTCACCTCGATGGTGCACGCGGCGCTCGACTCCCTGGACTCCCAGGACGGCGTCGTCGCCGTGGCCGCGCTGCAGCACGGTCAGCCGGAGGCGCTCGCCCTTGCACGGTCGCTCGCCCAGCCGTTCGTGGCGGGCGCCACGATGGCCTGGGAGCGGCTGCTGCCCGGCGGACGCCGGGTCGAACTGCCGGGCTACCCGTTTGCGGGGCAGCGCTACTGGCAGGACGCCACCGAGTCGCCGGCCGGCATCCGGGCGGCCGGTCTGAACGCCACCCACCACCCGCTGCTGGCCGCCGCCGTCTTCCTGGCCGACGGACAGGCGGTGCTCACCGGCCGTGTGCTGCCGGGCTCCCACCCCTGGCTCGCCGACCACGCGGTGAACGGCGACGTGCTGCTGCCCGGCACCGCCTTCCTCGAACTGGCGCTGCACGCCGGCGACGAGGTCGGCTGCCCGCACGTCGAGGAACTGACGCTGGAGACACCCCTGGTGCTGCCGGCCGACAGCGCTGTCTACCTCCAGGTCGTCGTCGGCGCGCCGGACGACACCGGCCGTCGATCCGTCACCGTCCACTCGTCGGCCTCGCCCACGGACACCGCCGACGAGCAGCCGCCCGTCCGGCATGCGACCGGCGTCCTGTCCACGGCGTCCACCACGCCGGACGACCCGTGGCCGTGGCCGCCCGCCGACGCCCGGCCGGTGCCCCTGGACGGCCTCTACGACGGCCTGGCCGAACGCGGTTACGGCTACGGCCCGGCGTTCCAGGGGCTGCGCGCGGCCTGGCGAACGGACCGTGAGCTGTACGCGGAGGTCGACCTGCCCGTCGAGCCGGGCACGTACGGCATCCATCCCGCCCTGCTCGACGCCGCCCTGCACTCCCTCACCCTCGGCGTTCCCTCCGTGTCCTTCGGGGACGCCGGGGACGCAGCCCGGCCGCTGCTGCCGTTCTCCTGGGCCGGCGTGACACTTCAGGCCTCCCGCGCGCCCGCGGTCCGGGTCCGGCTGACCGGCACCGGCGAGGGCGCGGTGTCGCTGACCGCCGTCGACGCGGCCGGCCGGGCCGTCATCACCGTGGACTCGCTGATGCTGCGGCCGCTGTCCGCGACTGGCACGCAGCACCGGGACACCGGACTGCACCTGCGCTGGCGGCCCGTGCCGACGCCGACCGAGCCGGGTGCGGTAGACACGTCGGCGGTCACCGTCGCCCATGTCGAACCGGGCGGCGATCTGCGCGCCCGGCTCGCCGAAGTCCTGGAGCTCACCCAGCGGTTCCTCGCCGAGACCGCGGACGACGATGCCCGACTCGCCGTGGTCACCCGGGGTGCGCTGGCGGAACACCCCGACCCGGTCACCGCCGCCGTATGGGGCCTGCTGCGCTCGGCACAGGCCGAACACCCGGGCCGGCTGCTGCTCGTCGACGTGGACGAGTGGTCGCCCGACGCCCTCGACACGGCCCTCGCCTCGGACGAACCGCAGGTCGCCGTCCGCGCCGGGCAGGCCCTCGCACCCCGCCTCGCCCGCTCCGCGCCGGACACGCTGAACGTGCCGGACACGGCAATCCCGCGCCCGCTCGACCCGGACGGCACCGTGCTCGTCACCGGCGCGAGCGGCACCCTGGGACAGCTCGTGCTGCGGCGGCTGGTCTCCGACCACGGCGTCCGCCATGTGCTGCTGCTCAGCCGCAGCGGCGCCGAGGCACCGGCCGACGTGATCACGGACGGCGTACGTGTGGAGTCCGTCGCCTGCGACGTGGCGGACCGGGAACAGCTCGCCCGGGCGCTGGCCCGCATCCCCGCCGAGCATCCGCTGACCGCGGTGGTGCACACGGCCGGTGTCCTCGACGACGGCGTCCTGGAGTCGATGACGCCCGAGCGGCTGGACTCCGTCCTGCGGCCCAAGGCGGACGCGGTGCGCCACCTGCACGAGCTGACCGCGGACGCCGACCTGGCGGCCTTCGTGGTGTTCTCCTCGGCCGCCGGCGTGCTCGGCTCGCCCGGCCAGGCCAACTACGCCGCGGCCAACGCCTACCTCGACGCCTTCGCCGCCCACCGGCACGCCGCCGGACTCCCGGCCGTCTCCCTCGCCTGGGGGATGTGGACACAGACCAGCACGATGACCGCCGGCCTGGGCACCGCCGACCGCAGCCGCATCGCCCGTACGGGACTGCTGCCGACCTCCACCGAGGAGGGCCTGGCGGCCTTCGACCGGGCGCTCACCGGCGCCTGTCCGGTCGTCGTCCCCGTGCGGGTCGACACGGCCGCCCTGCGCCCGGACACCGCCCCGCCGCTCCTGCGGGACCTGGTGCCCGCCCGGAACCGGCGGACCACGGCCGACGCCAGGACGGCAGCAGCAGCTCAGAGGTCCGAGGAAACCCTGGAGAGCAGGCTGCAGGCACTGCCCGCCGAACAGCGCCGCGAACTGCTGCTCGACCTGGTGCTGACCGACGTCGCCCTGGTCCTCGGACACGGCGACCCGCGCAGCCTCTCCGCCGACCAGGCCTTCCGCGACCTGGGCTTCGACTCACTGACCGCCGTGGAACTGCGCAACCGCATCAACCAGCGCACCGGACTGAAACTGACCGCCACCGCGGTCTTCGACCACCCCAGCCCGCACGCCCTGGTCGACCATCTGCTCGACCGTCTCACCCCGGCACCCGCCGAGACACAGAACACCGGCGAGCCGACCTACGAACAGGTGATGGCCGACCTGGCCCGGGTCAGGAACCACCTGGCCGCACTGGAACTCACCAGTGCCCAGCGCGCCGCGCTGGCGGCGACGTTCCGCGGTCTGGCGCAGCCGTGGACGAACGGCGAGCCCGTGGCGGTGGCCGCGGACCCCGCGCCGAGCGGCCTCGAATCCGCGAGCGCCGACGAGGTCCTGGACTTCGTCACCAACAGCCTCGGCATCTCCATCTCCGGCAACGAATCGCCCACGGACCTGAGTTGAGAGTGAGTTCATGCCCACCGAAGAAGAACTGCTGAAGTACCTCAAGGCCGTATCCGAGGAACTGCACACCACCCGCGGCCGCCTGCAGACTCTCGAAGGCCGGCGCACCGAGCCCGTGGCGATCGTCGGAATGAGCTGCCGGCTGCCCGGCGGCGTCACCTCGCCCGACCACCTCTGGGACATGGTCGTCAAGGGCGAGGACGCCATCGGCGAGTTCCCCGCCGACCGCGGCTGGGACGTCGACGCCCTGTACGACCCGGAGCCCGGAAACCCCGGCAAGACCTACACCCGCTCCGGCGGATTCCTGTACGACGCCGCGGACTTCGACCCGGCGTTCTTCGGGATCGCCCCGCGCGAGGCGCTGGTGATGGACCCGCAGCAGCGACTGATGCTGGAGGCCTCCTGGCAGGCTCTGGAGAGCGCGGGCATCAACCCGCACACCCTCAAGGGCACCCGCACCGGCGTCTTCGCCGGTTCCTTCCACCACGACTACGACACCGGCGGCGGCAGCGTCGGCAGCCTCGTCTCCGGCCGGGTCGCCTACACCCTGGGCCTCCAGGGCCCCGCCGTCACCGTCGACACCGCCTGCTCGTCCTCGCTGGTGGCCCTGCACCAGGCGGTACAGGCCCTGCGCAACGGCGAGTGCACCCTCGCCCTGGCCGGCGGCGTGACCGTGCTGTCGACCCCCGGCGTCTTCGTCGAGTTCTCCCGCCAGCGCGGCCTCGCCCCCGACGGCCGTTGCAAGTCCTACGCCACCGCCGCCGACGGCACCGGCTGGGGCGAGGGCGTTGGCATGCTCGTCCTGGAGCGCCTCTCGGACGCCGAACGGCTCGGTCACCGGATCCTCGCCGTCGTACGCGGTTCCGCGATCAACCAGGACGGTGCCTCCAACGGCCAGACCGCGCCCAACGGACCCGCACAACAGCGCGTGATCCAGGATGCGTTGGCCAGCGCACGGCTGACCACCGCCGACGTGGACGTGGTCGAGGGACACGGTACGGGGACGACGCTCGGCGACCCGATCGAGGCGCAGGCGCTGCTGGCGACGTACGGTCAGGACCGCCCGGAGGACCGGCCGTTGTGGCTCGGCAGCGTCAAGTCCAACATCGGGCACACCCAGGCCGCCGCGGGTGTCGCGGGCATCATCAAGATGGTGCAGGCGATCCGCAACGGCGTCCTGCCCCGCACCCTGCACGTCGACGAACCGTCCCACCACGTCGACTGGGAATCCGGCGCGGTCCGCCTGCTGACCGAGAACCGCCCCTGGCCCGAGAACGGGCAGCCCCGCAGGGCCGGCGTGTCGTCCTTCGGCTACAGCGGGACGAACGCGCACGTGATCCTGGAGGCGCCGCCGGTTGGGGAGGAGCCGGCCGATGCGGTGGCCGGTGGTGGTGTGGTGCCGTGGGTGGTGTCGGCGCGCAGTGCGGCGGCGTTGGCGGACCAGGCGGGGCACCTGCTCGCGCAGGTCACGGACGACGCCGGGCTGGCGCCGCGGGATGTCGCCTGGTCGCTGGCGGGGCGGGCGGTGCTGGAGCACCGGGCCGTGGTGCTGGGGGGGGTGCCGAGCTCAGGGCGGGCTGGGAGTTGGCTGCTGGGCGTCCTGCGTCCGGGGTGGTCTCGGGGCGTGCTGGTTCTGGTGGTGTGGTGTTGGTGTTTCCGGGTCAGGGCTCGCAGTGGGTGGGCATGGCGCGGGAGTTGCTGGAGTTCTCGCCGGTGTTCGCGGAGCGGATGGGGGAGTGTGCGGCGGCGCTTGAGCCGTACACGGATGGCTGGTCGTTGCTGGAGGTGGTGCGGGAGGGCGGTGAGGAGGTTCTCCGGCGGGGGATGTGGTGCAGCCGGTGTTGTTCGCGGTGATGGTGTCGCTGGCTGAGGTGTGGCGGTCGGTGGGGGTGCGGCCGTCTGCGGTGGTGGGGCATTCGCAGGGGGAGATTGCTGCGGCGTGTGTTGCGGGTGGTCTGTCGCTGGAGGATGCGGCGCGGGTGGTGGCGTTGCGCAGTCGGGCGATTGTGCGGCTGGCGGGGCGGGGCGGGATGGTGTCGGTGCTGGCTCCGCTGGAGCGGGTCACCGGCCGGCTCACCGATGGCCTGCAGGTGGCCGTGGTGAACGGGCCTGAGCAGGTGGTGGTCTCCGGCGGGCCGGGGGAGCTGGATGCGTTCGTGGCCTCGTGTGAGGCGGACGGTGTTCAGGTCCGTCGGATCGCGGTGGACTACGCCTCCCACTCCCCGCAGGTGAGGACCTGCGTGAGGAACTCTCGGACGTCCTGTCCGGCATCGAGCCCAAGTCGGGCCAGGTTCCGTTGTTCTCGACGGTGTCGGGTGAGGTGATCGACACCGCGGTGATGGATGCGGAGTACTGGTTCACCAACCTCCGCGAGACCGTCCGCTTCGACACGGCCGTGCAGAACCTCCTCGAAGCCGGACACCGCGTCTTCGTCGAAGCCAGCCCGCACCCCGTCCTGCTCGGTGCCGTGACCCAGAACGCCGATCACACCCGGACCAGCGGCGTGACCGCGGTCGGGACGTTGCGGCGGGGTGAGGGCGGTCAGGCGCGGCTGTTGCAGAGTGCGGCCGAGGTGTTCGTCGCCGGTGTCGAGGTCGACTGGTCGCCGTGGGTGCAGGGCGGGCGGCTGGTGGATCTGCCGACGTACGCCTTCCAGCGGCGGCGCTACTGGCGGCCCGCCGCCGCCACGACCGTCGATGTCGGTGCCGCCGGGCTGGGTGCCGTACGGCACCCGCTGCTCGGCGCGGCGGTCCGGCTGGCCGGCAGCGATGACGTCGTCCTCACGGGACGCGTGTCCCGCGCGACCCACCCGTGGCTGGAGGACCACGCCGTCTTCGGCACCGTTCTGCTGCCGGGAACCGCCTTCGTCGAGATGGCCCTGCGCGCCGGTGAGGAGGTCGGCTGCCCGTACGTGCGTGAACTCGCCGTGCACGCACCGCTGTCCCTTCCCGAGCACGCGGAGGTCGACGTGCAGGTGCAGGTCGGCGCCGTGCAGGACGGCAGTCGGCCGGTGGACGTCCACTCCCGCCCGCGCCGGCCCGACGGCACCGGGGAGTGGACCCATCACGCGAGCGCCGTCCTCACCGAGCAGGGCAGCGTGCCCACGGAGGTCACCGGGCCGCTGCACGGCACCGCGTGGCCGCCCGCCGGCGCCGAGCGGCTGGACGCCGCCGCGCACTACGACACGATGGCCGCCGCCGGCCTGGAATACGGGCCGGCGTTCCAGGGCCTGTCCGACGTGTGGCGGCTCGGCGACGAGATCCTCGCCCGGGTCACGCTGCCCGGCCGGCAGGCGGAGGAAGCGGCGACGTTCGGGCTGCACCCCGCCCTGCTCGACGCGGCACTGCAGGCGGCCGCCGTGGACGGACTGGACGGCCGTACGCCGCTGCCCTTCTCCTTCGGCACCATCACCCTGCACACGCCCGGCGCCACCGAAGTGCGCGTCCGGGTCGCACCCGCCGGACGTGACACCTTCACCGTGGAACTGGCCGACCCGGCCGGCACGCCGGTCGCCCGTGTCGACTCGCTACTGGTGCGCCCCGTGACGGCCGGCGACCTCACCACCCCGGAGAGCAGCACGGAGACGCTGCTGTCCGTCGAGTGGTCCGCGTACGACGGCACCGCGGACGCCGGGAGCGACGGGACCGCGCCGGAGCTGACGCTGCTGCAGGCCGCCGACCCGGGGCCGGACGCCGGGGACGTCGTGACCCGGGCGCGGGCCGTGCTGCACGAGACGCTCGACGGTCTGCAGGCGTGGCTGGCCCAGGACCGGCCCGCCTCCGCCCGCCTCGTCGTGCTCACCCGCGGGGCCGTGCTGACCGGCGCCGAGGACGAGGGCGCTGAGGTCAACCTCGTGCACGCGCCCGTGTGGGGCCTGGTCCGGGCCGCCCGGACGGAGAACCCCGGCCGGATCGTCCTCGTCGACGTCGACTCCGGCACCTGGGACGGGCTGACGGACGTCACCGACCTGGGAATCACCGGTGACACGCCCGAACTGGCGATCCGCCGGGGCCGGACGTACGTGCCCGTACTGCGCCGCCAGGCGACGGACCGTACCGACGGCGCAGCCGCCGCGCTGGGCACCGGCACCGTACTGATCACCGGCGGGACGAGCGGGCTGGGCGCGCAGGTGGCCCGGCATGTCGCCGGTCTCGGCGCCCGGCATCTGCTGCTGCTGTCCCGCCGTGGCCCGGACGCCGACGGGGCCGAGGCGCTGCGCGCGGAACTCGCCGCCGCCGGGACGCAGGTCAGCATCCGCGCCTGTGACGTGGCCGACCGCGCCCAACTGGCGCAGGCGCTGCGGGACATACCCGCCGAGTATCCGCTGACCGCCGTCATCCACTCGGCCGGCGTGCTCCACGACGGCGTGATCGAGTCCATCGACGCCGAGGGGCTCGACGCCGTGCTGCGGCCGAAGATCGACGCCGCCTGGCATCTGCACGAGCTGACCGCCGGCACGGAACTCGCCGCCTTCGTGGTGTTCTCCTCCGTCTCCGGGATCCTCGGCGGAGCCGGGCAGGGCAGTTACGCCGCCGCCAACGTCTTCCTCGACGCCCTCATGCAGCAGCGCCGCCGCGGCGGGCGCCCCGGACTCTCGCTGGCCTGGGGCCTGTGGGCGGAGACCACCGGCATGACCGGGCACCTGGCCGAGGCCGACATCGAGCGGATCAACCGCGGCGGCATCACCGTCCTCGGCACCGAACAGGGCCTGACCCTCCTCGACGCCGCACTGAGCCGGGACACGGCCGACGCGGTGCTCGTCGCGGTCGCCCTCGACCTGCCCGTCCTGCGCACCAGCGAGCCGAACCTGCTCCCGCCGCTGCTGGCCGGACTGTTCCCGCCGCGCCGCCGGGTCTTTGCGGCCCGTAGCGGGCGGCAGACCGGCGGCGCCGGGCGCGTGGCACTGGACTCCCAGGCCGACGTGGTGGAGCGGCTGCGGTACCGGTTCGCGAGCACGATGGGCTTCGACACGGCGGAACTCGACGTCACCGCGCCGCTCGTCGGCCAGGGCCTGGACTCCGTGATGGCCATGCAGACCCGCAGCCTGATCGAGTCCGACTTCGGCCGGACCCTGCCGATCGCGCAGATGTTCAACGGCGCAAGCATCGAGAACATCGCCGACCATCTCATCGCCGGCGCGGACGAC
This sequence comes from Streptomyces sp. F001, assembly GCF_004187715.1. Taxonomy (GTDB): domain Bacteria; phylum Actinomycetota; class Actinomycetes; order Streptomycetales; family Streptomycetaceae; genus Streptomyces; species Streptomyces flavusporus. Next base: position 159,280 of record NZ_QZWF01000010.1, read on the forward strand.
GCACAGGCCGGCACCGCGCCGGAAGCCGAAGGCGCCGGCACGGCAGAGGCCGAGAACGTACCGGAGGTCGTCCTGCACCCGGCCACGCGGGACGTCGTACGACTGCTGCGTGCGGAGCAGCACGGCACACCGAGCGTCACCCACCACATCGGGCTCGCCGTCCGGCTCACCACCCCGACCACCCGCGACCGCCTCTCCGAGGTGATCGCCGATCTGGCCGCCCGGCACGCGGCCCTGCGTACCGCGATCGTCCCGGACGCCGACGGCGGACGGCAGCTGGAGGTACGGCGCCACCCGGCCGGCGAACTGGTCCGCTGGTCCGCGGTGGACGAGGGCACCGACGTCGACCGGCGGCTCCAGGAACTGATGGAACCGCCCTTCGACCTCGCGGTGTCCCCGCTGTGGCGGTTCGAACTGCTCGCCTACCCGTCCGGCGACCAGGTGCTGGTGTTCGGCGCCCACCACGCCGTCTCCGACCTGGCCTCGCTGATGCTGCTGGCCGACGAACTGGCCACCGCGCTAGGGCCTGTGCCGGAAGTGGCGCCTGCCGGGCGACGCCTGGCGGCACAGGCCCCAGGCGGCTCCCGGCCGCCCGCCGTCGTGTCCAACCGCGACATCGAGCTGCTGCTGCGCGCCCAGGCCGCGCGTCCGGCGGACGACCGCAGCCCGTCGGAGCCGTGGCGTGAGGAGTTCACCGGCGTCGAACGGCTCGACCTGGAACTGGCCCGGCCGAGGCCCGAACAGCGGTCGTACCGCTCCGCCATGCTCCTGGTGGATCTGCCGCAGGACCTGCAGGACCGGGTGGCGGACCGGGCGGGCCGCCTCGGGATCACCCCGGCCGCGTTCTGGCTCGGCGCACTGACCGTGCATCTCGCCCGGCTGCGCGACCGGAACCGGTTCGTGCTCGCGGTGCCGGTGGACACCCGGATGCACGTCGGTGCCCTCGACGCGATCGGCTACTTCGGGCTGCCCATCCCGTTCGCCGCCCAGGTGGCGCCGGAGGAGAACACCGCCGACGTACTGCGGCGCACCGACAGCCGCCTCAGCCGGGTGCTCGAACGCGGCGTCACGTTCTTCGACGTCATGTCCACGCTTGTGGAGGAAGGGCTCCACCGCCGTAACGCGCCCCTGGTCGAGCTGTACTTCAACTACATGCCGCCGCAGGTCGGAACAGCACAGGGCATGACGGTCCTGCCGGCCGGCACCGGCCACTCCGATCTCGACCTGATGATCACGGTCATGCCCGGGCTCGGCAAGGTGGGCCTCGAGTACAACGTCGACGTCCTCGACGAGGCGAGCTGCGCAGCCCTCGGCCGGGACTACCTCGCGCTGGCCGCGCAGATAGCCGAGGACCCGGCCACCCTGGTCGCGCCACCCGAGGACACGGCACCCGTCACCGCGCCCACCCCCGAACCTCCGGGTCAGATAGCCCTGGCCGCCACGTTCGCCCTCGGCAACCTCCCGGCCATGCTGGGGGTCGCCCTCGAGGACGCCGACGTCGAAGGCGGGCCCTTCGACGTCGTGGAAGCCCCCTACCACCAGGTACTCGCCGGCCTGCACGACCCGGGCAGCGTCCTCGCCCAGCCCTCGACCGTCGCCGGCCTGGTGCTGCTGCGCCCCGGTGACCTCACCCGCTTCGGCCCGACGACCGGCGACCTGCTGGCCGAACTCGCCGACGAATACCCCGCCGCGCTGCGCGCCCTCGCCGAACGCACGAAGAAGCCGCTCGTCGTGGGCTTCCTGCCGGAGCGGTCCGACGACGAGCGGCTGCGGGCGTGGGAACGGCAGGTGGTGTCACGGCTTCGGGACCAGCCGGGCATCGCCGTCCTCACCTCGGACTCGTGGGGCGACGACTACCCGCCGGACGAGATGTTCAACGAGACGACCGACGCGATCGCCCACCTGCCGTTCCACGAGGAGTTCCAGGCGAACGTGGCGCTACGGCTCGCCGACGTCGTCTGGAAGATCCGCCGCCGGGCACCCAAGGTCATCGTCGTCGACGGCGACGAGACGCTGTGGAGCGGCGTGGCCGGTGAGGTCGGGCCGGAGAACGTCGACCTGACCGGAGCCCGGGCACTGCTCGCCCGGCGGCTGCTGCGCTGGCGTGAGGCGGGCGTGCTGCTGGCGATGGTCTCCAACAACGACGAGGAGACCGTGCTCAGCATCCTGGACCGGCCGGACAGCCTGCTGCACCGGGAGCACTTCGCGGCGATCTCGGCCGCGTGGGAGCCGAAGTGGACACGGATCCTGAAGATCGCCGAGGAGCTGCGGCTCGGGCTGGACAGCTTCCTGTTCCTCGACGACAACCCGGTCGAAATCGCCGGTGTCCGCGCCCAGTTGCCCGAGGTGCTCTGTGTGACCTGCCCGAGCGCCGACGAACTGGACGGCTTCGTCACCCGGCTGTGGCCGATGGTGCCCCGGGCGGCGACGGCCGAGGACGCCGCGCGGGCCGAGTTCTACCGCCAGGAGCAGGTACGCGACGAGGCCCGCGCGCAGATGAGCTTCGCCGACTTCCTGGCGAACCTGCGGCTGGAACTGGACATCCGGCCGGTCTCCGCCGAGACCGCCGAACGCACCGTCCAACTGAGCCGCCGTACCAACCAGTTCAACCTGCGGCCGCTCGCCCTGGACCCGGCCGCACTGGCCCGCCTCCAGGAGGACGGCGAGGTGTGGACGGCGACCGCGAGCGACCGGTTCGGCGCGTACGGGCAGATCGGCGTGCTGGCCGTACGGCAGGACGGAGACGTGCTCGAGGTGGTCGCCTGGATGATGAGCTGCCGGGTGCTCGGCCGCGGGGTGGAGGACCGGCTGCTGCAGTGGCTGGCCGACCGCGCCGAGGCCCTCGGGTGCCAGGCGGTGCGCCTCGTCGCCGAGCACACCCCACGCAACATTCCGGCCCGGCGTCTGGTCTCCCGCCTCGGCGGCGGCGACGTCGACGCGGCGCGGCTGGAGACGGCGATGACGCCGGCGCAACTCCGGGAGTTCCGTTCCTGGGACCTCGGACCGAACACCGCAGCGGAGGTCAGCAATGTCTGAGGCGGGAAGCGGCACCAGCCGCAACCGCAGTGTCAGCCGTCGGCCCGAGGAGGAGGTGATCGAACGCCGCGGCCCTGGCCGGGCCCAGGCGGCCGACCTGCTGTCCCGCTTCCGCCGCCCGACCGAACCTCCGGCACCGGCCCTGCCTCCGACACCGGCCGGCGGGGTCACGGACGACGGGCGCACCGCGACCGACGGCCCGCACCCCCCGGCCGCCGCTCCCGGCACCGCCCCACCGTCGACCAGGTGGCCGCCGCCATAGCCACCCGGGCCGCCCGCTTCCTCCCCGCCACCTCTGCCGACCCGGAGACGGACCTCTTCGACGCCGGTCTGTCCTCCGTGGACGCGGTGGAACTCGTCGCGCTGATGGCGCGCGAGCTGGACGTCCGCGTCAGCCTGGACGACGTCTTCGCGGACGCCCGCCCCCGACGCCTCGCCCAGCGCTGGGCCACAGCCGCCGGACTGCCGACGCAGTCGAGCGCACCCACCGGCGCCGCCCCGGCCGTACGGGACGCACCCGCCGACGTCGTCCACGAGGACCTCGACATGATCCTCGCCGACCTCGCGCTGGCCGACCGGCTGCCCTGGAGCCGTCAGGCGGACCCGGTGCCGCCGCGCCGGATCCTGCTCACCGGCGCCACCGGCTTCCTCGGCAGCCATCTGCTCCTCGACCTCCTGCGTCAGGGCGACGCCCATGTGGTGTGCCTGGTGCGCGCGGCCGACGACGAGGCAGCCGAACGGCGGCTGGGCGAGGCGCTGGCGAGCTTCGACCAGCCGTGGTCCGCGGAGGTCCGCCGGAGAGTCACGGCGTACGCGGCGGACCTCCGGCAGCCGAGGCTCGGACTGACCGAGGACCGCTGGGACAGCCTCGCCCGCGAGGTCGACTCGATCGTCAACGTCGCCGCCGCGGTCGACTTCCTGCGCGGCTACCCCTCGCTGCGCCAGACCAACGTCCTCGGCCCGCTGCACCTGGCGCAGCTGGCGATGACCGGCCGCCCGAAGCCCCTGCACCACATCTCGTCCGTCGCCGTGTTCAACGAGGTCGGCATCGAGAAGATGGGCGAGGACGACCCGGTCGCACATGTGGACCGTCTGTTCGCGGGCTACGACAAGTCGAAGTGGGCCGCGGAGGCCGCGCTGCGACGGGCCCGCGAGCACGGCCTGACGGTGACGTTCCTGCGCCCCGGCGCGATCGGCGGGCACACCCGTACTGGCGTGTACAACCCGCGTGACCTCAGCACGGGTCTGATCGGCGCGTTCTCCCGCTTCCGTACCGTGCCGGCGTTCAAGTTCATGAACCTGGCGCCGGTGGACTGGATCAGCCGGGTCGCCTGCCGCGTGTGTTCACTTCGAAGCCGACTATGCCCCCGCACCTTCCGCACAACTACAAACCTGACGGGCCGTGCGGAGACCCTGCCGGAGCTGGTCAAGGACATGAAGCTGGCCGGGATGAACGTCCGGATCGCGAACTGGCGGGACTGGCGGGACGACCTGCTGCGCCGCCAGGAGACGGACCCGGTGCCCGAACTCGACTTCCTGGTCCGTATCCTGCGCAGCCCCACCGCGGTGAAACTCTTCGAGGCGCTGATGTTCGGTCCCGCGGCCGGCGCGGACCGCACCGAGGCGTTCCTGGCCCGGCATCGCCTGCCCGCGCCCGAACGCTATGGATCGCAGGCCCAGTTGAAGGCCTTCGAGCGGATGGCCGAGGACGGCGTGGCCCGGCTGCCCAGCCGTGAGGACCCGCCGTACCTGTCGTTCCGCGAGCGGATGAAGGGACATGTCGGCCCGGTCGGCGAGGCGCCCGACACCCGGTGCCGGATGGCGTTCACGCTGTCCATCGCGAGCATGTACCAGGTCGTACGGCACCGGAAGGTCGACGTCCGCGGCCAGGTGACCTGCGAGCGGCTGCACCCGCAGCCGCTGACGGTGGTGGACGGCGAGATCTGGGTCCGCCCCGACGAGGGCGTCCCGCGTATGCACGGCAGCGATCATCCGCTGCTGCGCTACCGCCTGCTGCTGCAGGACCGGGACGGCGGCCGGTGGTGGCTGGAGGGCTGGAAGACGGCCCGCGCGCGTCGCGACTTCTGGAAGCAGACCCGCACGCTGGAGATCACCATCGGTCGCGAGGGCGGGCCGGCCGCCCTCGCCGGTGTGGTCCGCGTGCCCGGCAAGAGCTATGTCCCGGACCAGATCGACGGCATCCAGGTCGACCCCCGGCTGTCCTCGCAGGAGCAGCGGCTGGCCAAGCTGGCGTGGCTGTCCTGGTTCTTCGTGCAGGTGGGCATGGGGCTGGCGGAACCGTCCCTGCGGGCCGGCGCCGAACTCCTCGACCTGCGCCGGGACGCGATCGACCGGGAGAAGGACAAACTGCAGCGCAAGATCAGGAAGCTGATGATCCAGAGGGAGCAGATCCGATGACGCCGAGGCCCCTGCACACCGATCTCGGCGCCGCGATCGAGCAGATCCCCTTCACCGCCTCCGACGGCACGGAGCTCGGCCTGTGCCGGGTCGCGGCGAAGGGCGACGACTCCGAACGCCCGGCCGTGCTCGTGCTGCACGGCCTGACCGCGTCGGCGGACATGTTCCTGCTGCCGGAGACCCGCAACCTGGTCGACGTCCTGCTCGACGCCGGCTACGAGCCGTGGCTCCTCGACTGGCGGGGCAGCTGCCGGCTGCCCTACAACGAGGGCCGGGTCCGCTACACCTTCGACGACGTGGCGCTCTACGACATCCCCGAGGCGGTGTCCCTGATCCGCGAGCGGATCGACGGCCGCCCGCTGCTGGTCGTCGCGCACTGCATCGGCGCCATGTGCCTGTCGCTGAGCATGGCGGCGGGCCTGGTGCCGGGGCTGGCCGGCGTCGTCGCGCAGGGCGTGTTCCTCACACCGAAGATGTCCTGGAAGACCCGGGTGCGGCTGCACTTCGGCGGCGAGCTGCTGCGGTCCCGGCTGGTCAACATCCCCACCGACTTCAAGAAGGTCGGGCTGTGGTCGAAGTACTCGCTGCTGTACGCGGAGGTCTCGCTCGGTGCCGAGTGCAAGGACCCCACCTGCCAGATCCTGCACAACGACTCGTGGGGCGTGGGCGGTTCGCTGTTCGAGCACGACAACCTCGACGTGCGCACCCACGACCGCCTCGCCGAGCTGTACGGCACGGTGCCGATGTGGATCCTGCCGCACCTGCGGAGCATCGAACTGGCCCACACGATGATGCGGTTCAACGACGGCGACGGCCGCTACGACGCGCTGCCGAAGAACGCGCTCGACAACGCGGGCAAGATCGAGGCACCTCTGATGCTGTTGTCCGGCAGCGACAACCGCTTCTGGTACGACTCCAACAAGCTGTGCCACGAGGTCCTGTCGAGCCGCTACCCCGACATGGACGTCCGCTACGTCGAGGTCCCGGGCTACGGCCACCTCGACACGTTCATCGGGCGCAACGCGGCCCTGGACGTGTTCGGACACATCGTGGACTTCCTGGACGAGTGCCGAGCCGTGCACACCGGAGTGTGACACCGTGCGACCAGGACCGAAGAGGGCAAAGGGAGCCGTATGGGCAGGATCTGGCTGATCACGGGCGCGAGCAGCGGGTTCGGCCGCGCCCTCGCCGAGGCGGCGCTCGCCGCCGGCGACACCGTCGTCGGCGCGGCGCGGCGCCCCGAAGCGCTGGACGACCTGGTGGCCGCCCACCCCGGCCGCGTGGACCCGCTGCGGCTCGACGTCACCGACATCGCCGCGATCGACGCCGCGGTACGCGACGTCGTGGACCGGCACGGGCGGATCGACGTGCTCGTCAACAACGCCGGCCGCACCCATGTCGGCGCCTTCGAGGAGACGACGGACGCCGAGCTGCGCGCCCTGTTCGACGTGCACGTCCTCGGCCCGGCGGCGCTGGTGCGGGCGGTGCTGCCGCATCTGCGCGAGCGGCGTTCGGGCGCGATCGTGCAGATGGGCAGCGTGGGCGGGCAGCTGTCGTTCGCGGGCTTCTCGGCGTACAGCGGCACGAAGTTCGCCCTGGAGGGCATGTCGGAGGCGCTCGCGGACGAGGTGCGGGAGTTCGGCATCAAGGTGCTGATCGTCGAGCCGGGCGCCTTCCGCACCTCGCTGTTCGAGGGCGGCCGGGCCGGTTTCAGCGCCGACAGCGGCGTGTACCCCAAGGTGGCGCAGACGCGTGCGTACGTCTCCGGCGGCGACGGCACCCAGGCCGGCGACCCGGCGAAGGCGGCGGCGGTCATCCTGGCCGCCCTGGACGCGCAGAAGACGCCGCTGCGCCTGCCGCTCGGCGACGACGCGGTCACCGCCGTCCTCGACCACCTCGAGCAGGTGCGGGCCGATGTCACCGCCTGGGAGAAGAGCACTCGGAGCACCGCGTTCGACGAGTGATCCGGTGCGGGCCCTCCTGGCGGCGGCTTCGTCTTCAGGAGGGCCTTGACGGTTCGTCATGTCGGCCGTATGGCCTGCCGGTTACATCCGTGCAGGGCCCTTGTGCAATTCCTGTGGAAGCCTCAATCTTTCGGCTGACGCACGGGTGAGCCACCGGGAATTGACATGTTCCTGCTCACCTGGGCGTCACCCCACACCAGCGCACCACCGATTGAGGAGGACCCCTCAGATGGCAGTGATGCGTCATACCCGGCGAAGACTGGCGGCCACAGCCCTCGCGACCACCGCGGCACTCGCCGCGAGCCTGGTCGCCGCCCTCCCCGCCGGTGCGGCCCCGGCAGCCGAAGGCCGTATCCAGTACGAAGGCGCGGCGAACGCCGTCGCCGACAGCTACATCGTGACCCTCAAGGCGGACCGGGCCCGCTCGGGCTCCGCCGAGGGACGCGCCCTGGCGAAGAAGTACGGCGCCACCATCGAGCGCACCTACAAGAAGGCCCTGAACGGCTACGCGATCGAGGCCTCCGAGACCGAGGCGAAACGTCTCGCCGCCGACCCGGCCGTCGCCTCCGTGGTCCAGAACCGCACCTTCACCGTCGCCGCGACCCAGCCCAGCCCGCCCTCCTGGGGCCTGGACCGCATCGACCAGCGCAACCTCCCGCTGAACAGCTCGTACACCTACCCGGACTCCGCCGGGCAGGGCGTCACGGCGTACGTCATCGACACCGGCGTCCGCATCACCCACAGCGACTTCGGCGGCCGTGCCTCCTACGGCTACGACGCCGTCGACAACGACAACACCGCCCAGGACGGCAACGGCCACGGCACCCACGTCGCCGGCACGGTCGCCGGAAACGCCTACGGCGTCGCCAAGAAGGCGAGGATCGTCGGCGTCCGCGTGCTGAACAACTCCGGCTCCGGCACCACCGCCCAGGTCGTCGCCGGCATCGACTGGGTGGCCCAGAACGCGGTCAAGCCGGCCGTCGCCAACATGTCCCTCGGCGGCGGCGCCGACACCGCCCTCGACACCGCCGTACGCAATGCCATCGCCTCCGGCGTCACCTTCGCCGTCGCGGCCGGCAACGAGACCACCAACGCCTCCACCCGGTCCCCCGCCCGCGTCACCGAGGCCATCACGGTCGGCGCCACCACGTCCGGCGACGCCAAGGCGAGCTACTCCAACTACGGCACGGTCCTGGACCTGTTCGCGCCGGGCTCGTCCATCACCTCGTCCTGGCACACCAGCGACTCGGCCACCAACACCATCTCCGGTACGTCGATGGCGACCCCGCACGTCGCCGGAGCGGCGGCGCTGTACCTGGCCGGCAACCCCACGGCCACGCCCGCCCAGGTGTCCACCGCGCTGACCTCCGCGGCCACCCCCAACGTCGTCACCAGCCCCGGCACCGGCTCACCCAACCGGCTCCTGTACGTCGGCGGCGGCACCCCGACCCCGCCCGGCCCGCGCTTCGAGAACACCGGTGACTACACGATCAGCGACAACTCCACGGTCGAGTCCCCGGTGACCGTCTCCGGCGTCTCCGGCAACGCGCCCTCCGCGCTCGCCGTCGAGGTCCACATCGTCCACACGTACATCGGCGACCTCCAGGTCCAGCTGATCGCCCCCGACGGCACCGCGTACACGCTCAAGGGGTACGGCACCGGCGGCAGTGCGGACAACATCGACACCACGTACTCCGTCAACGCCTCCTCGGAGACCGCGAACGGCACGTGGAAGCTGAGGGTCAGCGACAACGCGAACATCGACACCGGGCGGATCGACGCCTGGGCTCTCCAGTTCTGACCTTCCTGACCTACCGTCACCTTCGTCCTCGCGGAAGGGCTTCGGGTCGGTGACCCGGCCCGCCGCGAGGACGAGGTTCGTCCGCCAGGTGTGCGAGCAGACCGTGCTCGGCGTCCGAGCGTGCAGGGGAGCCCCGCCACGGCGCCGGCCCAGCGCTTACCATGCGCCAAGTCGTACGACTGTTCTGCATCCTCGGCCGAACCAGGAGCCCGGTACCCGTGTCCATCCCTCCGCCCCCCGGGCCCCATCAACCCCAGGGCCCCCAGGGCCAGTACCCGGCTCCCCACCCGCAGGGCCCGTACCCGCAGGGCCCGTACCCGCAGGGCCCCTACGCGCCGCCGCCGTACGGCGCCTGGGGCCCGTACCCGCCGCAGGCGCCGGTCAACGGCGTCGCCATCGCCGCCCTCGTCCTCGGCATCCTGTGCTTCCTCCCCGCCGTCGGGCTGGTGCTGGGCCTGATCGCGCTGCGTCAGATCAGGCGCAGGGGCGAGCGCGGGAAGGGCATGGCGGTCGCCGGGTCCGTGCTGTCGTCCGTCGGGCTCGCGCTGTGGGTCCTGTCGCTCTCGACGGGCTTCGTGTCCGACTTCTGGGAGAGCTTCAAGGAGAGCGCGCGGGAGAGTGCGACCGTCTCGCCGGACAAGGGTGAGTGCTTCGACGTGCCCAGCGGCTCCCTGGAGGGCATGACCTACGACGTCGACGTGGTGCCCTGCGCGGGCAGGCACGACGGCGAGGTGTTCGCCACCGTCCGGCTGCCGGGCGGCAGTTTCCCCGGCGACGACCACATCACGAGCGTCGCCGACGACAAGTGCTATGCCCTGCGCGGCGACTACGCCATGGACACCTGGGCGCTGCCGGACAACGTCGACGTGTACTACCTCACCCCGACCCGCCAGAGCTGGAGGCTCGGCGACCGCGAGATCACCTGCATCTTCGGCAACACCGACGAGAAGGGCACCCTGACCGGCTCCCTGCGCAGCGACGCGACCACGCTCGACGCGGACCAGCTCGCCTTCCTGGAGACGGCCCGCGCCATCGACGCCGTGATGGAGAAGGAGCCCGAGGAGTACCCCGAGGAGGACCTGGCGGCGAACCGCACCTGGGCGGGCGAGGTCGGCGACGTGCTCGCCGAGCAGAGCGGCACGCTGGGTGAGCACAGCTGGCCTGCCCGGGCCGAACAGCCCCTTGCCGACCTGGTGAAGGAGCTCGGCTCCGCGCGCGGTCAGTGGGCGAAGGCGGCCGCCGCCGGTGACGCGGACACCTTCTACGTGCACTACGACGAGGGGTACGCGTTCTACGACGGGCAGGCCACCATCACCGCGCGCAAGGCTCTGGGCCTGGACACCAGCCCGCCCGAGTACGCCACTGACCCGGGCGACTCCGACGCCGACGTGTGATCGCCTCCGCAGCGGGGAGAAAGCGGGGAGAACACGGGGAGAAAGCGCCTGGGCACAGCCCTCCCCACGCGTAAGTCATCACATCGAGTGATTCTCTGGCCTTTGCTTGCCTGGCGGAACCCAGGGTTGCCACGCTGTTGCTGTCTGTACAACCTGATGGGAGCGGCCAGTGACATTCGGTGAGCAGCCGGCGTACCTGCGTGTCGCGGGTGATCTCCGCAAGAAGATCGTCGACGGTCTGCTGCCACCCCACACCCGCCTGCCGTCACAGGCCAGAATCCGCGAGGAGTACGGCGTCTCGGACACGGTCGCGCTCGAGGCGCGCAAGGTCCTGATGGCCGAGGGGCTGGTCGAGGGCCGCTCCGGTTCCGGGACGTACGTGCGGGAGCGGCCCGTGCCCCGGTCCGTCGCCCGCTCCGGATTCCGCCCGGACGGCGGCGCCACCCCCTTCCGGCAGGAGCAGGCGGACGCCGCCGCGCACGGCACCTGGGAGTCCAGCAGCGAGCAGACCGCGGCGAGCGGCGCGATCGCCGAGCGGCTCGGCATCCGGCCCGGCGACCGCGTGATGTGTACCAAGTACCTGTTCCGGGAGAGCGGCGAGCCGTTGATGCTCTCCACCTCCTGGGAGCCGATCGCCGTCACCGGCCGCACGCCCGTGATGCTGCCCGAGGAGGGCCCCCTCGGCGGCATGGGTGTCGTCGAGCGCATGGCGGCCATCGACGTGATCGTCGACAACGTCACCGAGGAGGTCGGCGCCCGCCCCGGCCTCGCCGAGGAACTCCTCGCCCTGGGCGGCGTCCCCGGGCATGTCGTCCTCGTCGTCCAGCGCACCTTCTACGCCTCCGGCCGCCCCGTCGAGACGGCCGACGTGGTGATCCCGGCCGACCGCTACCGGGTCTCGTACCACCTCCCGGTGAGATAGCGCACATCTTTCCGACCTCTGCCCGGCAGCGCACGCCCCTGCGGCAGTTGCTCCCGGCATGCGCGCGCCGGGAGCTGGTGCGCGCGCCGTTCGATTCCGGACGTTTTCGCAGGTGGCCCCGGGCGTGCCCGCCATGCCACCGACCGGATGCGTGGATGCGTACGCACGGCGCGTTCGACGCCGTGCGCCCCCTCGCGCCTGGCTTGTTGCGTACCTCTTTGTGAAAAGCCGTATTCGCTGCGTGAAGGTTAGGCGTAGGCTCGGGCATATGCGGATTGCGGTTTCCTTAGCGGGCGGGGCGCGTGGGCCGAGGCGGAAAGGAGGGGCGCGATGAACGACAGCACGGTGACTCTTCCCTGGCTCGTCATACGGCAGGACGACGGCGGCAATCGCTACCGCGTGGGCCGGTACGCGACCCGGGCCGAGGCCCAGAAGATCGCCGACAGCCTCGACAACCGCGGGCACAAGCAGCTCTACTGGGTCGAGCGCATCAGCCAGGACACCGACGACGGCACCTGAGCCGCGACGCCGCCCTCGGGCCCTGACGTAGGCTCCGGCGCATGAAGGAACGGATCGTGGTGGTGGGGGCCGCCCTGTTCGACGGTGGCCGACTGCTCGCCGCGCGCCGCAGTGCACCCCCTGAACTGGCCGGGCGTTACGAGTTGCCCGGCGGAAAGGTCGAGCCGGGCGAAGCGCCGGATGCCGCGCTGGTGCGTGAGCTGCGGGAGGAACTCGGCATCGAGGCCGAGGCTGTTGAGCGGGTGCCGGGGGAGTGGGACCTGAAGCCGCCGTATGTTCTGCACGTGTGGACCGCCCGACTGTGCCCCGGCTCTCCCGACCCCAAGCCTCTCGAGGACCACGACGAACTGCGCTGGCTCGCGCCCGGCGAACTCTGGGACGTCGACTGGCTGGACCAGGACGTTCCGGCTGTACGTGAGGTGGCCGCCCGCCTGAGTGGCTGACTCCTTGACGCCGGTTTGTGCCACCCCGCGTGCAGTGCCGTGCCCGTACGCCGTTCGTGCCACAGTGCGCGCCCCCCGGCGGTACTGGGTCCCACATATCGGGTATGTGCCAATTAATCCCACGAAACCAGGCATGGGTGGGTTCTCTGGCCCGGGAAGTGATCGGCGTGATCGACACCGAAGGTGACCGCGCCGAGTGGACATTTCCCGCCGACCCGGGTGCCGTGCGCACCGCACGGCACAACGTCCGCCGCCAGTTGCACGGCTGGGGTCTCGACAGCGTCGGTGACCTCACGGCCCTGCTGGTCAGCGAACTCGTGACCAACGCCCTGCGGCACGCCACCGGCCCCATCGGCGTCCGCCTGGTACGCCCCCCGGACCTGCCCGACGTGCTGCTGGTGGAGGTCTCCGACCCGTTGCCCGACCCGCCCCGCGAACGGGCCGCCCGGCCCGAGGACGAGCACGGGCGCGGCCTGCAACTGGTGGCCTCCTCCTCGCGCCGCTGGGGCACCCGGCCCGGGGAGTCCGGCAAGACGGTGTGGTTCGAGCTCGCCGTACCGACCTGAATCCGGACCGGACTTGCCGGAAGGCGTGATTCGAGGGCGTGTCCCCTGGTTAGAAGAGTGGAAGTGTTCTCGCAGGACGGTCCGAAAACCAACTGGACCGTTCTGTGATCGTGAACACCGTGTTGTGCGGCACCGTAGTGCTGGATACTGCGGGCAGCCGCCCCCGGTGACCGGTGCCGGGCGCGGTGAGCTGGAGGGGACGGTTCGCGTGAGCGAGATACCAGCGAAGGCCACGGAGTCCGAGGACCCGTCGGACGGCGCGAGGACGGAGGCCGCGGGTGCCTCCGGTGAGGTGCGGCCCGGCGACCCCATGTGGCAGAGCAGTCCGCCCGGCTCGATGTACGACTACATCAAGGTCGCGTCCTTCTCCATCGGCCCCGACGGGCTCGTCGACCAGTGGAGCCTGCGCGCCGAGCACCTCTTCGGCATCCCGGCGGAGCGGGCCGTCGGCATGGACCCCATCGCGGCCTTCATCGACCCCGATCTGCTGGAGCAGGGCCACCGGAAGATGGCCGAGATTCTCGACGGGCGGGAGTGGACCGGCGTGGTCCCCTTCCGGCTGCCGGAGACGGCGGACGGCGGCGGGGGCGAGGGTCTCGCCGAGGTCTATGTGATGCCGACGCGCACCGAGGACGGCGAGAAGGCGGCCGTCTGCATAGTCGTCGACGTCCGGGTGCTGCGGCGCATCGAGACGGATCTCGCCGCCTCACAGGCCATTTTCGGTCAATCACCGTTCGGGTTCCTGCTGATCGACGCCGAACTGCGGGTGCGGCGCGCCAACCAGCGGTTCGCCTCGATCTTCGGCGGCACACCCGACGACCACCGCGGCAAGGGCGTCCACGACTATCTGCTGCGTGGCGAGGCCGAGCGGGTCGCCGCGACGCTGCGCCGGGTCCTGGAGACCGGCGACAGCATCACGGACATGCACGTCACGGGCTTCGTGCCCGGTTCCGAGGACCGCCGTCACTGGTCGGTCAACCTCTACCGCGTGCACAGCGGAAGCGGGCGCCCCATCGGGATCGCCTGGCTCGGAACCGACATCACCGCCCGCCGCGCCGCCGCCCGCGAAGCAGCCGCCGCCCGGCGCAATCTCGCCCTTCTGAACGAGGCCGGCGCCCGCATCGGCAACTCCCTCGACCTGGAGACCACCGCCCGCGAACTCCTCGACGTCGTCGTCCCCGGCTTCTGCGACCTGGCCACCGTCGACCTCTACCAGGGCCTCCTGGCCGGCGACGAGACTCCGCCCGGCCTCGCCGACGGCAGCGCCGAACTGCGCCGCGTCGCCTTCGCCAGCGCCGTCTCCGACATCCCCTTCGCGGGCACCGGCACGCCGGTCAAGGTCGGCGCGGTCCACCACTACCCCTTCAACTCGCCCTGCGCGGACGCCCTGCGCACCGCTCGCCCGCAGACCGTCCCCGCCGAGGAGGGCGGCCTCGTCCAGTCCACCCTCGCGGTGCCGATGGTCGCCCACGACACCGTCGTCGGGCTCGCCCAGTTCTCCCGTACGAAGGGCAGCGAGCCGTTCGGCGACCGGGACCGCGCCCTCGCGGTCGAGCTGGCCGCGCGGGCCGCCGTCTGTATCGACAACGCCCGCCTCTACCGGCGCGAGCACGAACGCGCGTTGATACTGCAACGGTCCCTGCTCCCGCCCGGCGACCCGGTCGCCTCCGGCCTGGACATCGCCTGCCGTTACCTTCCCGGGAACGCCTCCACCGGCCGCCCCAGCGAGGTCGGCGGCGACTGGTTCGACGTCATCGAACTGCCCGGCCACCGCACGGCGTTGGTCGTCGGCGACGTCATGGGCCGCGGTCTGCGCGCCGCCGTCGCGATGGGCGAACTCCGCACGGCGGTACGGACGCTGGCCCAGCTCGATCTCGAACCGGCCGAAGTCCTCTCCCAGTTGGACGAGATCGCCCGCGGCCTCGGCACCCCCGGAGGCATCCAGCAGGCCACCCGCGCCGCCCGCCGCCCCCGCGAGGCGGACCTGTCCGAGGTGTATCTCGCGACCTGCGTGTACGCGGTCTACGACTCCGTCACCCGGCGCTGCACCTTCGCCAACGCGGGCCATCTGCCGCCGGTCCTGGTCGAGCCCGGCGAGCCGGCCCTGATGCTGGACGTGCCGCCCGGCATGCCGCTCGGTGTCGGCGGGGAACCCTTCGAGGAGGTCGAGGTCGAACTCCCCGAAGGTGCACTGTTGGCGCTCTACACGGATGGACTGGTCGAATCCCGCGACCACCCCCTCGACGAGGGCCTGCAGGCCTTCGTGGGCGCGCTGACCGACCCGTCCCGCCCGCTGGAGGACGTCTGCGACCACGTCCTCAACACCCTCGACAGCCACCACGGCGAGGACGACATCGCCCTGCTCATGGCCCGCGTCCAGGGCCTGCCCGCCGAGTCCGTCGGCGACTGGACGCTGCCGCGCGAGCCGCGCAGCGTGGGCCGCGCCCGCGAGTACGCGCGCGGCCAGCTGCTCAGCTGGGACCTGGAGCCGCTGGTCGACACAACGGAGCTGCTGGTCAGCGAGCTGGTGACGAACGCCCTGCGGTACGGCGAGGGCGAGATCCGGCTGAGACTCCTGCTGGACCGCACCCTGGTCTGCGAGGTCTGGGACTCCGGCCTCGTCCAGCCCCGTCGCCGCCGCGCCCGCGACACCGACGAGGGCGGCCGCGGCCTCCAGCTCGTCGGCCTGCTCTCGGCCGCGTGGGGCTCCCGCCGCACACATCGCGGCAAGACGGTGTGGTTCGAACTCCCGCTGCCGGACGGCGAGAACGGCGTGGCGGATCCGGCGGAGGCCCTGCTGAGCCTGTTCTGAGCGCCGGAACGGCCGCATCGTGCCGACGTGGCTGCGGGCAGTCGTGCCTCCCCCAGTGCCTTAAGGGCCTGGGGGACCCCCAGGGCGATGGGGGTCCCCCCGCTCATGGGGGTCCCCCCGCTCGAGCGAAGCCGAGAGTGGGGGAGAAGCCGAGAGTGGGGGAGGGTGGGCGCAGCGGCACCCCTCCAGGGTGCGGCCGCGACGAGTCCGGAGGCTTGGCGCCGGCCACAACAGGGCGCGCGACCGCGGCCGCCAGAGCGCCAGGGCCTACGGGGGATTCGGCCGCCTGCGTGCCCGGGTGCGCGGGCCTCCGAAGCTCGCGGGCGGGCCGCCGTCCGGGTCGCCGCCCAGGAGGATCCCGCCGAGGACCGCCCCGCCGACGCCGATCGCGTGCGCGCCTGAACCGGCGTACGGCGTGCCGTGGGCGCGTACGTCCTGCTCGGCGAGATGCCGGGCCTCCCCGGCGCGGGCGTCGGCCGCCAGGTGGTCGTCGTCCGCGAGCAGCGCCTCGGCTGTCGCCAGCCGGGTCCGGGCCGCGGCGCCCACCGCCCCCCGGTGCGTGCTGACGAAGTCGGCCGCGGCGCCGGTGCTGCTGCGCGCGACCAGCAGGGCGGCGGCCGGAATCACCCCGGCCCGCCCGGCCGCGAGCGGCGTGACGGCCTGCGCGATCCGACGCAGGGCGTCGAGCGGGTCGTAGGGCCCGGCGGTCAGCTCCTCCCGTACGGCGGCCAGGACGATGTCGGCGCGCGCGAGACGGGCGCGCACCTCACCCAGGGGAACATCCGGCCCGCCGCCCGCTCCCCGCTCCCCCCTGAGCCACTCCCGCACGCCCGCGAGCTCCGCCTCCGCCCCCGTGAGCGCCCCTGGCACCAGGCCCGCAGCCCTCGTCAGCTCCTGCGCGAGCCGGTCGACGCCGTCCACGAAGACAGCGGCCTGAGTGATCGCGCCCTCGGCGGCGCGCAGGTGGGCGGCTGCCAGGTCGGCGTTGCCCAGGTCGGCCTGCTGGCGGGACTGGTTGAGACGGACCGTGGCGAACACCAGGCGGTCCTTGGCCTGTTCGACGGACCCGACGACCGAGGCGGTGGCGCCGGGCGGGTACCGCTCGGCGAGGTCGCCGAGGATGGCCTCCGTCGTCCCCGTACGCCCCGCCAGCTCCCGGAAGCGCGCCTCCGCGACCTCCAGCGCCGCACCGATGCCCAGCTCCAGGCCGCGCAGCACATCGAACCCGGCGGCCTCCGTGTCCAGCCGTCGCCCCGCCTCCGCGCACCGCCCGACGATCCCGGCGAGCACCTGCCGACGGGCCGACTCCTCGCCCGGCACTCCGTCGTCGTAGCGCTGCCGCATCCGGAAGGCGGCCGACAGCTCGGCCTCGGCCTCCCGCAGGGCCCGCCCGAAGGGTTCGGCGTCCGCCGCGTCGCACCGGGTCCCGGCGAAGGCGAGTTCCTCCCGGCTGGTGCGTACGCAGTCGTCCGCCTCGACCAGCGCCGCCCGGGACTGCCGGTCGAACCGGTCGAGCGTCGGCTGGGGCGGCGGGCCGGGGAGGGCGCCGCCGGGGGTCGTCCGGGTGCGGGTGCGCCGGGTGCGCCGTACGTACCCGTACGCGGCGAGCGCGACCGCCGTGACCGCCGCGATCAGCGGCAGCACCAGGTCGGCGGTGTACGTCCCGTCCCCCTCCTGCGCGACCGCGCCCGGCCCGGGCCCGCCCCTGGCGCCGGTGTCCGTCGCCGGCACCAGCAGACACAGCCACATCACCGCGATCGCCCCACCGAGCACCGCCTGCGCCAGGCGCGCCCCTGTGGGGGGCCCGGCCTGCCGCGGCCGGCCCCGGAACCGGGATGACGTCACGTTTCGGAGCGTATGGCCGGGAATACGGGCCCGCGACCGGGGTGCGTCCGATGCGGTCACCGACTTGTTGTTCGGATGTCACACGGGCTTTCCCTCTACAGGTGCCCTAGTTTGTTGTGGACCACCTGTGGGAGGCCTAGGGTCCACTTCTCCTATTCCTGTGAGGGTCAGACATCCATGCGAGCGTTACTCACCAGCAAGGCGGCCCGGCGTGCCCTGCGTCCGATCGCCGACCTCATAGACCAGCGCATCGAACGGCAGGTCCGCCGGGCCGTCGGGCAGGCCTCCCACGACGCCTCGCAGCAGGAGCTGAAGCGGCTGCGCGCCCGCCAGCGCCCGCTGGAGCTGTTCTTCGACGGGACCGGCCGGGGTGCGTCGCGGCTGCCGTCCGCCCCCCATCTCCACCGCACGATCAAAGAGCTGACCGACGTGACCGGGGACGCGGACGGCGCGGAGCGGACCGTCGCCCAGGCGTTCCGGCTGCTCATCGCGATGGAGGCGCTCGGGGTCGGCCGGATCGCCGGCGGCACCATGAACATCTGCGGCAAGCTCTCCGCCGTACCGCTGCTGGACCCGCCGAACGACGACATCCTGGAAATCGGCACCCTCTACGGGATGTTCGGCGCGGCCCTGATCCGGATGATGGAGCGCGCGGGACGCGACCCGCGCCTGACGATCGTCGACCCGCTCGCCGGGACCCAGCTCCAGCCCGGCGCCACCATGGGCAAGGACGCCTCGGGCACCCCGGTGCGCGAGGCCGCGGTGCGCACCAATCTGGCGCTGGTGGGCGCACCGGGTGCCGGGGCCCGGATACAGCAGGGTTTCTCCGAGGACCCCGAGGTGCGTGCCCTGGTCTCCGACCGCTCCTACGGCGTGATCATCGTCGACGGCGATCACTCCGCCGAAGGCGTCGCCAAGGACCTGGAGTGGGCCGAGCAGATCGTCGCGCCCGGCGGCATCGTCGTCCTGGACGACTTCGGGCACCCCAAGTGGCCCGGCATCAAGGAGGCCTTCGAGAAGCACATGACCACCGACACCCGTCTGGAGTTCCTCGGCCAGGTGGCCCACTCGGGGTATCTGCGAGCCTCACGCTGACCAGTGCCGCGGCAGGCGACGTTCGCCCCGTCGCGACGGGCAGAACGTCGCCTGCCGCGGCACCTAGGACCGGCGACGGATCTTGTCGCCGAGCCACACGAGCGGGTCGTACTTGCGGTCCACGGCCCGTTCCTTCAGCGGGATCAGCGCATTGTCCGTGATCTTGATGCCCTCGGGGCAGACCTCCGTACAGCACTTGGTGATGTTGCAGTAGCCGAGGCCGTGTTCGTCCTGGGCGGTGCGCTTGCGGTCGAGCCCCGTGTCCGCCGCCGCGTCCAGGGGGTGCATGTCCAGTTCGGCGACCCGCATCAGGAAACGCGGCCCGGCGAACGCCTGCTTGTTCTCCTCGTGGTCCCGGACCACATGGCAGGTGTCCTGGCACAGGAAGCACTCGATGCACTTACGGAACTCCTGTGACCGGTCCACGTCCTCCTGCATCATGCGGTACTCGCCCGGCCCGAGCCCGGCGGGCGGCACGAACGCCGGGACCTCACGCGCCTTGGTGTAGTTGAAGCCGACGTCGGTGACGAGATCCCGTACGACCGGGAAGGCCCGCAGCGGAGTGACGGTGATCGTCTCCTCGCGGTCGAACACCGACATCCGGGTCATGCACAGCAGCCGGGGCCGTCCGTTGATCTCCGCCGAGCACGAACCGCACTTGCCCGCCTTGCAGTTCCAGCGCACGGCCAGGTCGGGGGCCTGGGTGGCCTGGAGGCGGTGGATGATGTCCAGGACCACCTCTCCGTCGTTCACCTCGACCTTGAAGTCCTCCAGGCCGCCCCCGTCGGCGTCCCCGCGCCACACCTTGAAGCGCGCCTCGTAGCTGCTCATTCGTAGAGCTCCTCTTCGGCGAGGTACTTGACCAGCTCCTCCTTGTCGAAGAGGGCGAGCAGGTCGGGACGGATGGGTTCGGTGGTCTCGCGGGTGAGGGCGATCTGGCCGCGGACGGGGTCCGTGGCCGCCAGCCCGCCCGTGGGGTCGGTGAGCTGACAGAGCAGGTTGATACGGCGCCATCTGCGGTCCATCGTCGGGTGGTCCTCGCGGGTGTGCCCGCCGCGCGACTCCGTGCGCTCCAGCGCGGCCCGCGCCACGCACTCGCTGACCAGCAGCATGTTCCGCAGGTCCAGGGCGAGGTGCCAGCCCGGGTTGAACTGGCGGTGACCCTCGACGCCCGCCCGCCGGGCCCGTACCCGCAGCTCGGCCAGCTTCTCCAGGGCCTGCTTCATCTCCGCGTCACGGCGGATGATGCCGACCAGGTCGTTCATCGTCTGCTGGAGTTCCTGGTGGAGCGTGTACGGGTTCTCCGGCGGCCCGCCGGCCGGCTCCTGCGCCTCCGCCTCGGCCGAGAACGGGCGCAGCGCCTCCGCGGCCGCGGCGTCCACCTGGACGTCGTCCACCCGCGGACGATCCGCCGCCCCCGTCGCGTACTCGGCGGCGTGCAGTCCCGCCCGGCGGCCGAACACCAGCAGGTCGGACAGCGAGTTGCCGCCGAGCCGGTTGGAGCCGTGCATCCCGCCGGCCACCTCACCGGCCGCGTACAGCCCCGGCACCCCGCGTGCCGCCGCGGTGTCGGAGTCGACGGCGATACCGCCCATCACGTAGTGGCAGGTGGGCCCGACCTCCATCGCCTCGGCCGTGATGTCGACGTCGGCCAGCTCCTTGAACTGGTGGTACATCGACGGCAGCCGGCGTTTGATCACCTCGGCGGGCATCCGTGTCGACACGTCCAGGAAGACACCGCCGTGCGGGGAGCCGCGGCCCTCCTTGACCTCGGAGTTGATGGCCCGGGCGACCTCGTCGCGGGGGAGCAGCTCCGGGGGACGCCGGTTGTTGTCCGGGTCCTCGTACCAGCGGTCGGCCTCGTCCTCGGTCTCGGCGTACTTCTCCTTGAAGACGTCCGGGATGTAGTCGAACATGAACCGATTGCCGTCGGAGTTCCTGAGCACCCCGCCGTCGCCGCGCACCGACTCGGTGACGAGGATGCCCTTCACCGAGGGCGGCCAGACCATCCCCGTCGGGTGGAACTGCACGAACTCCATGTTCAGCAGGGGAGCGCCGGCGAGCAGGGCCAGCGCGTGGCCGTCGCCGGTGTACTCCCATGAGTTCGACGTGACCTTGAAGGACTTGCCGATGCCGCCCGTGGCGATCACGACCGCGGGGGCCTCCAGGACGAAGAAACGGCCGGACTCACGCTCGTAGGCGAAGACGCCCGAGACCTTCCCGCCGTCCTTGAGGACCCTGGTCACCGTGCACTCCTGGAACACCTTCAGCCGGGACTCGTAGTCCCCGGTCTCCTTGAAGTCCTCCTGCTGGAGCGCGACGATCTTCTGCTGGAGGGTCCGGATCAGCTCGAGACCCGTGCGGTCGCCGACATGGGCCAGCCGCGGGTACTCGTGGCCGCCGAAGTTGCGCTGCGAGATCCGGCCGTCCTTCGTACGGTCGAACAGGGCGCCCCAGGTCTCCAGCTCCCACACCCGGTCGGGAGCCTCCTGCGCATGCAGCTCGGCCATCCGCCACTGGTTGAGGAACTTGCCGCCGCGCAGGGTGTCACGGAAGTGCACCTGCCAGTTGTCGTGCGGGTTCGCGTTGGCCATCGCGGCGGCGATGCCGCCCTCGGCCATCACCGTGTGCGCCTTGCCGAACAGCGACTTGCAGATCACGGCCGTACGGGCGCCCCGCTCGCGCGCCTCGATCGCGGCCCGCAGCCCGGCGCCGCCCGCGCCGACCACGACGACGTCCCACTCCTGTCGCTCCACCACGGACATCAGAAGGCCCCACCCATCTAGAAGAAGCGCGGATCGTCGAAGACACCGGACGCGACGAGATAGACGTAGAAGTCGGCGAGCGCCACGCTCACCAACGACGTCCAGGCGAGCAGCATGTGGCGGGCGTTCAGCTTCCCGACCCACTGCCACATCCGGTAGCGCACGGGGTGTTTGGAGAAGTGCTTGAGCTTGCCGCCCACGATGTGCCGGCAGGAGTGGCAGGAGAGGGTGTACGCCCAGATCAGCACGATGTTGACCAGGAACACGACGGTGCCGAGGCCCATGTGGCCCCAGTCGTAGTGCTCGTCGCGGAACGCGAGCACGGTGTCGTAGGTCAGGATGCCGGCCACCGGGATCGCCGCGTAGAAGAAGTACCGGTGGATGTTCTGCAGGATCAGCGGGAAGCGGGTCTCACCCGTGTACTTCTTGTGCGGTTCGGCCACCGCGCAGGCCGGTGGGGACGCCCAGAAGCCCCGGTAGTAGGCCTTGCGGTAGTAGTAGCAGGTCAGGCGGAAGCCGAGCGGGAAGATCAGGATGATGATCGCGGGGGAGATCCCCCACCAGCTGCCGAAGATCTCCCAGTTGGGGCCCGCCTTCATCGGCTCGCAGTTCTCCGCCAGGCAGGGGGAGTAGAAGGGCGAGACGTACGGGGCCGCGTAGTAGTGGGTGTTCGCGAAGGCCCGCCAGGTCGAGTACACGACGAAGGCGAGCAGCCCGGCGGCCGTGGCGGCCGGCGCCAGCCACCAGCGGTCGGTGCGCAGGTGCGGGGCGGCGATCGCGGCGCGGGGGGCGGCGCGGACGCCGCCGCCGGGCGGATGGGGATCTGTGGTTGTGGGTTCCGTACCAGTGGCCAACGTATGACTCCGGTCGGTTCGGGATGCTGAGGCGGCTCAGGGTGCGTGCCGGTCGCGGGCGCCGAGACCCTCGTCGTCCGAGTCCGTCCACAGGGAGTAGTCGTAGGGGGCGTCGGAGATCGTGACGAGCTCGGGGCGCCGGGCCGAGGGCGAGGCGTGCGTCGCCTCGCGCAGCAGCGCGACGCTCTCACGCAGGTGCTCGCAGTCGGTGCGGACCCGCCGTATGTCGAGCCCGCCCCTGCCGAGCTGCTGTTCCAGGCGGTTCACCGACCGGGACATGTCGTCGAGACACCGCTGGACTGACATCAGTTCGTCGTGCACGGACATGACGTGACCTCACTTCCGTCGGCTGTGCGGCCGTGGGTGGCAACGGTCATGCGCCTGCGAGTGTTGCGCGTCACACCGGCCGGTGGGAAGGGATGTGCACCGATTGGCCGAGGCGTGTGGGTGCACCCCGTGGTGCATTGCGCCACATGGGTGAGCTTCCGGGCCGTCGCCGCCGTGTCGCCCTGTGTTGCCGAACCCTTTCCTCTTCAGTGACGGCATACCGCTGAATACATCTGATCAGCACCATATACCGCCAAAAGTGATCGTAACCCCCGCGGCTCCCGGAGGTAACCAGAGATGTCCCACGACGGCGTCGGACCCAGGCCCGCTCGTCAATCTCCCGCCTGCCGTGCGACGCGAGGGCCCGGCGCGGTCATGCGCTCGCTCGCCTTCCTCACCGCGGGAGCGCTCGCGGCGCCCGCTCTGGCCGCGTGCAGCTCCGAGGACCCGGCCGGCAAGCCCCTGGCCGGCCAGGACATCGCCCCCGCCGCCCGGTCCCAGGTCGCCGACGGCGGCACCCTGCGCTGGGCCGTGGACGCCGTACCGGAGACCCTGAACACCTTCCAGGCCGACGCCGACGCGACCACCAGCCGTATCGCCCAGGCCGTCCTGCCGTCGATGTACCGGCTGAACGAGCGCGGCCGGCCGGAGATCAACCCCGACTACCTCGAATCCGCCGAGGTCGTCGACACCGAGCCCCGGCAGGTCGTCCTCTACAAGCTCCACCAGCAGGCCGTCTGGAGCGACGGCCGCGAGATCGGCGCCGCCGACTTCGCCGCCCAGTGGCGCGCCCTGTCCGGCAAGGACACCGCCTACTGGACCGCCCGCAACGCCGGGTACGACCGCATCGAGCGGATCGAGCGCGGCGCCAACGACCTCGAGGTCAAGGTCACCTTCGCCCGGCCCTACGCCGACTGGCAGTCGCTGTTCTCGCCGCTGTACCCCAAGGAGGTCATGGGCACGCCCGACTCCTTCAACGACGGGGCCCGCAAGAAGCTCAAGGTCACCGCCGGGCCCTTCACCGTGCAGGAGGTCGACCACAAGGACGACGAGGTCACCCTCGCCCGCAATCCGCGCTGGTGGGGCGACCCGGTCAAGCTCTCCGAGATCGTGCTGCGGGCCGTACCGCGCGAGGAGCGCGCCGCCGCGCTGGCCGCCGGCACGATCGACCTCGCCGAAATCGACGCCCCCGTGGCCCGGCGCATCGCCCTCGCCGCCGGGCCGGGCGGCACCGGCGCGGCCCGCCAGGGCGGCGACCGGAACACCGACGACCCCAAGGCGCCGAGCCCCTCGGCCGACCCGAGCGGCTCCGACGGGAGCACCGCCGACGGGAGCACCGCCGACGGAAGCACCGGCGACGGGAGCGCCGGCGACGGGAGCGCCGGCGACGGGAGCGTCGCCGACGGGAGCGTCGCCGACGGGAGCGTCGCCGACGAGGAGAGTGGCGGCGCCCGTGCGGGGGGCAGCCAGTCCGCCGCCGACGCCACGCGGGCCCTGCGCGGCTTCGAGGTCCGCAAGTCCCTGGAACCGGCCTACACCCAGCTCGCCCTCAACGGCGCCGACGGTCCGCTCGCCGACGAGCGGGTGCGCCGGGCCGTGGCCCGCGCCCTCGACCGGGAGGAGTTGGCGAAGGCCGTCCTCAAGCCGCTGGGCCTGCCCGCCGAGCCGGTCGGCTCCCACCTCGCCCTGTCCGGCCAGGCCGCCTACGCCGACAGCAGCGGCGCGCTCGGCGGCCAGGACACCGACGAGGCGCAGGCGCTGCTCGCGGACGCCGGATGGGTACCGGGCGGCCCGGTCAAGAAACAGAAGAAGGAGAACGCGGCGGGACCGGAGGGGGAGCCGGCCGAGGGGAACTCCACGGACGACGGTACGTACATCGTCGGCGAGGACAACAAGGGCCGCACGGACGCCGAGCTCGAGGAGGCCGAGGAGTACCGCCGGCAGCTCGCCCAGGACGGAAAGCAGCACCACCAGGGCGGCGGGGCACCCGGCGCGTACGCCCCCAAGGGCACCGCCGCCCCCGCGGGCGCACCGGCCGGTCCCCTCGCCAAGGACGGCCGCCCGCTCACCCTGCGCTTCGTGCTCCCCTCCGGGCCGGGCTCCCGGGCTCTGCACACGGTCGCCGACCGCATCTCACGCATGCTGGAACGGCTCGGCATCCACATCGAGACGAGGAAGGTCCCCGAGGAGAGCTACTTCAAGGACCACATCGCCTCCGGCGAGTACGACCTCGCCCTGTACTCCTGGCCCGCGTCCGCCTTCCCCGCCACCGACGCCCGCCCCATCTACGCCAAGCCGGTCCCGGCCGCCGACGGCTCCCTCACCGTCGAGCAGAACTACACCCGGGTCGGCACCGACCAGGTCGACCAGCTCTTCGACCAGGCCGTCGCGACCCTCGACCAGGAGGAGTCCCGCGACCTGGTCCGCAAGGCCGACGCCCGCATCTGGGCAGCCGCCGGCTCCATCCCCCTCTACCAGCGGCCCCAGCTGATCGCCGCGCGGAAGAACCTCGCCAACACGGGCGCCTTCGGCTTCGCGACGCCGGTGTACGAGGACATGGGCTTCCTGAAGAAGGGCGCGGGGCGGGCAGCCGGCCCGTCGGCGTCGTAGCGACCCGTCAGTCCGCCGGCAGTCGTGCCGCCCAGGGCGGCACGACTGGGCGCTGGGGTCCCCCCTCTGGGGAGGCACCCCGTAAGCGCCGGGCCGCGCGACCGCCCCCTGCACCGGCGTCGGCGGCCAAAGCCCACCTGACCTGCACCGACGCAACCCGTCCAGCCCCCACCCCGGCGGCCCCGTACCATGGGGTGAGGCCGTGGCGTGTCAAGCCCGGCAGGGCCCGCGTAACACAGATGTACGCGCAGGCCGTCCTCACCACTCCGGGAGTACGCCACACCATGGCCACGCGCCACGACATCCGCAACGTCGCCATCGTCGCCCACGTCGACCACGGCAAGACCACCATCGTCGACGCGATGCTCAAGCAGGCCGGTGCCTTCGCCGCGCACCAGCTCGACTCCGTCGACGACCGCATGATGGACTCGAACGACCTGGAGCGTGAGAAGGGCATCACGATCCTGGCCAAGAACACGGCGGTGAAGTACCACCCGAAGGACGGCGGGGACCCGATCACCATCAACATCATCGACACCCCCGGCCACGCCGACTTCGGCGGCGAGGTCGAGCGTGGTCTGTCGATGGTCGACGGCGTCGTCCTGCTGGTGGACGCCTCCGAGGGCCCGCTGCCGCAGACCCGCTTCGTCCTGCGCAAGGCCCTCCAGCAGCGGCTGCCCGTCATCCTCTGCATCAACAAGACGGACCGCCCGGACTCGCGGATCGACGAGGTCGTCAACGAGACCTACGACCTCTTCCTCGACCTGGACGCCGACGAGGACCAGATCGAGTTCCCGATCGTCTACGCCTGCGGCCGCGACGGCATCGCCTCCCTGACCAAGCCGCAGGACGGCACGGTCCCGGCCGACAGCGACAGCCTGGAGCCGTTCTTCTCCACGATCCTGGAGCACATCCCGGCCCCGACCTACGACGAGGGCGCCCCGCTCCAGGCCCACGTCACCAACCTCGACGCCGACAACTTCCTCGGCCGTATCGCGCTGCTGCGCGTCCAGCAGGGCGAGCTGCGCAAGGGCCAGACGGTGGCCTGGATGAAGCGCGACGGCAGTGTGCACAACGTCCGCATCTCCGAGCTGCTGATGACCGAGGCGCTCACCCGCGGCCCCGCCGAGATGGCCGGCCCCGGTGACATCTGCGCCGTCGCCGGTATCCCGGACATCATGATCGGCGAGACCCTGGCCGACACCGAGAACCCGGTCGCGCTGCCGCTGATCACGGTCGACGAGCCCGCGATCTCGATGGTCATCGGCACCAACACCTCCCCGCTGGTCGGCCGCGGCGCCACCGGCAAGGGCGCCGACAACAAGGCGGCCGTGAAGGACCGCAAGGTGACGGCCCGGCAGGTCAAGGACCGCCTGGACCGCGAGCTGATCGGCAACGTCTCGCTCCGCGTCCTCGACACCGAGCGGCCGGACGCCTGGGAGGTGCAGGGCCGCGGCGAGCTGGCGCTGGCCATCCTCGTCGAGACCATGCGCCGTGAGGGCTACGAGCTGACCGTCGGCAAGCCCCAGGTCGTCACCAAGGACGTCGACGGCAAGACGTACGAGCCGGTCGAGCGGATGACGATCGACGTGCCCGAGGAGCACATGGGTGCCGTCACGCAGCTCATGGGTGTCCGCAAGGGCCGGATGGACAACATGTCCAACCACGGCTCGGGCTGGGTCCGTATGGAGTTCGTGGTCCCGTCCCGTGGCCTGATCGGTTTCCGGACGGAGTTCCTCACCCAGACCCGCGGTACGGGCATCGCCCACTCGATCCACGAGGGCTTCGAGCCGTGGTTCGGCGCCCTGCAGACCCGTAACAACGGCTCGCTGGTCGCCGACCGCTCCGGTGCCGTCACCGCCTTCGCGATGACGAACCTTCAGGAGCGCGGCGTGCTCTTCGTGGAGCCGGGCACCGAGGTGTACGAGGGCATGATCGTCGGCGAGAACTCTCGCTCCGACGACATGGACGTCAACATCACCAAGGAGAAGAAGCTCACCAACATGCGCTCTTCCACGGCCGATGTGACCGAGTCGATCGTCCCGCCGCGCAAGCTGTCGCTGGAGCAGTCGCTGGAGTTCTGCCGCGACGACGAGTGCGTCGAGGTGACCCCGGAGGCCGTTCGCATCCGCAAGGTGAACCTGGACGCCCGCGAGCGGGCCCGCGCCGCGAGCCGCGCCAAGCACGGCTGACACGCCCTCACCGGCACGTCAGGAAGGCCCGGCCCTTCCCCTCTCGGGGAGGGCCGGGTCGTCGCGTTCAGACGGCTTTCAGATGCCTTTGGGGGGCTGTTCGCATATCGGTGCCTCGGCGATCAAGTTTCGGACATGTAAACAAAAATCCCTCCTGGTATGTCCGATTCGCCGATTTACCGTCCCACCTGTCAAGCGCGCGCAGGTGTCAATCTTTGCAATTTTTGCTCAAAAAATGGGCGGTAGGGAGATCCCTGTGTCTTCCGCCCTTGACGCGCGTTGATGCACTTGGCGAAAGTTCCCCCAAACCACAGAACCTGCCGGTATCTGTGCTGCGCTCAACTCTCCAACCCCCCGGGGGAAGAACACACATGACCAGTCCAACCAAGGCCGAGGACTCGGGGTCCGCGGTCGCCTTGGACCCAGAGCTCGCGGCGACCTCGGAAGTCGCCAAGGGTGCCAAGAAGCTTGAGGGTCGTTCCCCCGGGCAGTTGATGTGGCAGCGCTTCAAGCGTGACCGTACAGGGATGTTCTGTGCCGGCGTAGTGATTTTCTACTTCGTCGTCGCGCTGTGCGCCCCGCTGCTCACCGCGATCAGCGGCACCAACCCGTACACCCTGTACGGCCAGGACCCCACGTACGCGGACCAGCCCGTGCTGGACGACTTCGGGCTGCCGCTGGGCTACTTCGGCGGAGTCTCGGCGGACCACTGGTTCGGTGTGGAGCCGCAGTACGGCCGTGATCTGTTCGCCATGCTGGTGTACGGCATGCGCACCTCGCTGCTCATGGCGCTGGGCGTGACCACGCTGCTGATGCTGACCGGCATCATCATCGGCATGGTCGGCGGCTACTTCGGCGGCCGGACCGACTACTGGCTCGGCCGGGTCACCGACTTCTTCCTCTCGTTCCCGCAGCAGCTGTTCTTCATCGCCTTCATGCCCGTCGTGACCGCGTTCTTCGTGGACCCGCGGGAGGAGACCCCCACGTACTTCCGCGCGTTGGCGATCCTGATCGTGCTGTGGCTGCTGGGCTGGATGGGCATGGCGCGTATCGTCCGCTCCACCGTGCTGTCGCTGCGTGAGCGGGAGTTCGTCGAGGCCGCCAAGGTCGCCGGCGCCTCCCCGGGGCGGATCGTCCGCAAGGAGATCCTGCCGAACATCGTCTCGCCGATCCTGATCCAGTTCACGTACCAGCTGCCCAGCACCATCCTCACCATCGCGTTCCTCTCCTTCGCCGGTGTCGGTTTCGTCGAGCCGACCCCGGACTGGGGACGACTGTTCGCCGCCGGCGCCAAGTACGCCGAGCAGGACCCGGCGTTCATGTTCTTCCCCGGGGTGGCGCTGGTGATCTTCATCCTGTGCTTCAACCTCCTCGGAGACTCCGTACGGGATGCCTTCGACCCCAAGTCCGGGCGGTAATCGTCCATTGGTGGGGGGTGACTGCCGCCCCCGCGACGGCCTACCAGCCGCGTCAGGCAGTACTCATGGATAACAACCGACAGGTAGGTGCATTCACCGCTATGAAGTCGTTCACCTCGCGCAGAGCGCGCGCCATAGTGGTCGCGATCGCGGCCGGCTCCCTCGCGCTCACGGGCTGCTCGGAGAACAAGGGCACGAACTCCAACAAGGACTCCAAGGAGGACCAGAAGGAGGCGGCCACCCAGTCGAAGGCCGTCACCTACGCCGACGCCGCGGCCTCGACCGGCCCGGCCGAGGAGGTCCCCGGCGCCAAGAGCGGCGGCACCATCCAGGTCTACCAGGAGCAGGGCCTGTCCCACCTGGACCCGAGCCAGATCTACGTCTCGGACGCCGGCCAGGTCGCCAACCTGCTCTTCCGCGGACTGACGAACTTCCAGGAGGACGGCAAGGGCGGCGTCTCGGTCGTCGGCGACCTCGCCACCGACTCCGGCAAGTCCTCCGACGGCGGCAAGACCTGGACGTTCACGCTCAAGGACGGCATCAAGGACCAGAACGGCAAGGAGATCACCTCCGCCGACGTCCGCCACACCGTCGAGCGCCAGTACGCGGAGTTCATCTTCGACGGCCCGACGTACCTGCAGACCTGGCTGAGCGGCGCGGACTACCGCAAGGCGCTGCCGGACGGCGGCTACGGCAAGAAGCACCTGCCGGACTCGGTCCTGGAGACCCCGGACGACAAGACCGTCATCTTCCACTTCGACACCGCGCGTCCGGACCTGCCGCAGACGCTGGCCATGCCGGGCTACTCCGTCGTGCCGGAGGAGTCCGACACGAAGGAGAAGTACGACAAGGCCCCGGTCGCCACCGGCCCGTACAAGATCGCCGAGTACAAGATCGGCAAGTCCCTCAAGCTCGTCAAGAACGACCAGTGGGACCCGAAGACCGACGTCGTGCGCCACCAGTACCTGGACGGCTGGAACTTCGACTTCGGTGTCACCGAGTCGACCCAGACCAAGCGCCTGATCGCCGACCAGGGCGACGCCAAGAACGCCATCCAGCTCACCGGCAGCGTCGAGTCCACCCAGATCCAGGACGTCGTCGGGGACGCGGTCGTCAACAAGCGCACGATCAAGGGCTACCAGCCCTACGTCCAGGTGCTGAACTTCAACCTGGACAAGGTCAAGAACAAGAAGGTCCGCGACGCCATCACCTACGCGGTGAACTCCAAGTCGCTGATCGCCGGTGAGGGCGGCGCCTACGGCGGCGACGTGGCCCCGAACCTGTTCGCCCCGACCCTGCCGGGCTACGAGGCCGACTACGACCCGTACGGCCGTCTGAAGACGCCGCAGGGCAACATCGCGAAGGCCGAGGAGCTCCTGAAGGACGTCCCGGCCGCCGAGAAGAAGCTGGTCTTCGCCTACGCCAACAGCGAGGCGGGCCAGAAGCGCAAGGTCGCCATCGAGGACGCGCTGACCAAGGTCGGCTTCGACGTCGTCTCCAAGGAGGTCGACGCCGCCAGCTACTACGAGCAGATCGGCAAGCTCGACAACCCGTACGACATCTACATCTCCGGCTGGGGCCAGGACTGGCCGTCCCCGGCCACGGTCGTCACGCCGGTCTACGACGGTGACCAGATCGCCGAGGGTTCGCCGAACTACTCGCACATCGACGACCCGAAGGTCCAGGAGCTGATCAAGAAGGCCCTGACCCAGGAGCCGACCGAGGCGGCGAAGACCTGGATCGAGGCGCACCACTACATCCTGGAGGAGGTCAACCCGGCCGCTCCGCTGTGGTACACCAAGCAGCTCCAGCTCTACGGCTCGAACATCGGCGGTGCTCGCTACAGCACCGAGTCCAGCTACATCGACGTCACCCGACTGTTCCTGAAGTCGTAACTCTCTACGGCTGATCGCGGGGGTGCGCACCAGGCGGAGCGCACCCCCGCGGTTCCGCGCAAACCTCCCACCGTCTCCGCAGAGAGCAGCCTTCCCGCCATGCTTCAGTTCATCATCCGGCGCACTGTCGGTGCTGTCGTCACCCTGTTTCTCATCGGCGCCGCAACCTTCTTCCTCTTCGTCGCGGCGCCATCCGACTACGCCTCTCTGGCCTGTGGCAGGGACTGCTCGCCCGCGAGACTGGAGGACATCCGTGAGGCGCTCGGCCTCAACCTGCCAGTGGCCCAGCAGTTCTGGGACTTCATGTCGGGAATCGTCGTCGGCCGTGACTTCCCCGACGGCCACTGTGCCGCCCCGTGCCTCGGCCAGTCGTTCTACTCGGGCGACATGGTCTGGGACACGATCATGGACCGCTTCCCGCTGACCATCTCGCTGACCGTCGGCGCCATGGTTGTCTTCCTCACCGTCGGCATCGGCGCGGGCATGCTCGCCGCCTACCGGCGCGGCTCCGCGATCGACAAGGTCGCCACCGGCGCGTCCATGGTGCTCAGCTCGTTCCAGATCTACTTCCTCGGCCCCATCGTGCTGCTGATCTTCGTGTACAGCACCGGCTGGGTGGAGGACCCCAAGTACGTGCCGTTCACGGACGATCCGTTCGGCTGGCTCGCCGGGCTGTGGATCCCGATGGTCGTGATGGCCACCATCTTCACCGCGCAGTACACGCGTATGGCGCGCGCCTCGCTCGTCGAGCAGCTCGCCGAGGAGCACGTGCGCACCGCCCGGGCCAAGGGCATGCCGAAGCGGTACGTCTTCTTCCGCTACGCCTGGCGCGGTTCGCTCATCCCGATCGTCACCGTCCTCGGCATCGACCTCAGCTCGCTGCTCGGCGGCGGTGTGGTCACCGAACTGACCTTCTCCCTCCAGGGCATCGGCCGCCTCGCGGTGGACGGCGCGGTCAACAAGGACCTCCCGCTGACGATGGGCGTCATGCTGGTCGGAGCCTTCGTCATCCTGCTCCTGAACATCCTCGTCGACATCGTGTACGCCTGGATCGACCCGCGCGTCCGGCTCTCCTAGGAAGAACGAACCACCGTGACCACACTGACCAAGACCGAGGACGCCCCGGCCCCGACCGGGCCCGAGAGCTTCCTCTCGGTCCGTGACCTGCGGGTGCAGTTCTCCACCGAGGACGGCATCGTCAAGGCGGTCGACGGACTGTCCTTCGATGTCGAGCGCGGCAAGACCCTGGGCATCGTCGGCGAGTCCGGCTCCGGCAAGTCCGTCACCAACCTGACGATCCTGGGTCTGCACAACCCGCGGACCACCACCATCGACGGCGAGATCGTCCTCGACGGCAAGGAACTCGTCACCGCCACCGAGAAGGAGCTGGAGCAGCTCCGTGGCAACAAGATGGCGATGATCTTCCAGGACCCGCTGACCGCCCTCTCCCCGTACTACACGGTGGGCCGCCAGCTGTCCGAGCCGTACCGGAAGCACACCGGTGCCTCCAAGAAGGAGGCCAAGGACCGGGCGATCCAGATGCTGGAGAAGGTCGGCATCCCGCAGCCCAAGGTGCGCTTCGACGACTACCCGCACCAGTTCTCCGGCGGTATGCGCCAGCGCGCGATGATCGCCATGGCGCTGATGTGCGACCCCGACCTGCTGATCGCCGACGAGCCGACCACCGCGCTCGACGTGACCGTGCAGGCGCAGATCCTGGACCTGCTCAAGGACCTCCAGCAGGAGTTCGGCTCCGCGATCATCTTCATCACCCACGACCTCGGCGTCATCTCCAACATGGCCGACGACCTGCTGGTGATGTACGCCGGCCGGGCCGTGGAGCGCGGCAGCGTCAAGGAGGTGCTGCGCACCCCGAAGCATCCGTACACCTGGGGCCTGCTCAGCTCCATGCCGCGCCTGGACGGCGACATCCACACCGAGCTGACGCCGATCCCGGGCGCCCCGCCCTCCCTGCTCAACCCGCCGTCCGGCTGCCCCTTCCACCCGCGCTGCGCCTTCAAGGACAAGGTGTCGGGCACGCTCTGCACGGACGTACGGCCGCCGCTGGGCGAGGGCCGTGACTCCGCGTGCCACCTCACGGCCGAGCAGAAGCAGACCATCTTCATCGACGAGATCCAGCCCCGGCTGCGCTAGGGAGAACCGAGATCATGAGCGAGAACCTCACCCTCCCCGCACAGCAGGGCTCCACCGATCCGACCCCGACGGAAACCCTCCTCGAGGTCAAGGGGCTCACGAAACACTTCCCGATCTACGGCGGCTTCCCGATCAAACGGAAGGTCGGCGCGGTCCAGGCCGTGGACGGCGTCGACCTGACCGTCGGCGTCGGCGAGAGCCTCGGCCTGGTCGGCGAGTCCGGCTGCGGCAAGTCGACCACCGGCCGGCTCATCACGCGCCTGCTGGCGCCGACGGCCGGACAGATCACCTACGCCGGGCAGGACATCACGCACGCCTCCCGCAGGCAGCTCGCGCCGGTGCGGTCCGAGATCCAGATGATCTTCCAGGACCCGTACTCCTCGCTGAACCCACGGCAAACCGTCGGCACGATCATCAAGTCGCCGATGGAGGTCAACGGGATCAACCCCGAGGGCGGCCGGGAGAAGCGGGTCCGGGAGCTGCTGGAGCTGGTCGGCCTCAACCCCGAGCACTACAACCGCTTCCCGCACGAGTTCTCCGGCGGCCAGCGTCAGCGCATCGGCGTGGCGCGGGCGCTCGCGCTGAACCCGAAGCTGATCGTCGCCGACGAGCCGGTCTCCGCGCTGGACGTGTCGATCCAGGCGCAGGTGGTGAACCTGCTGCAGAAGGTGCAGCAGGAGCTGGGCATCGCCTTCGTGTTCATCGCCCACGACCTGGCCATCGTCCGCCACTTCTCGCAGCGTGTGGCCGTCATGTACCTCGGCAAGGTGGTCGAGGTCGGCGACCGGGACTCGATCTACAACCGGCCGCGGCACCCGTACACGCACGCCCTGCTGTCCGCGGTCCCCGAGGTCGAGATCAGCGACGAGAGCGAGAGCCGTGAGCGGATCCGCCTCGCCGGCGACGTGCCCTCGCCGATCCACCCGCCGTCCGGCTGCCGCTTCCGCACCCGCTGCTGGAAGGCGCAGGACAAGTGCGCCACCGAGGAACCGCCCCTGGTCCAGCTCTCCGGCAACCGGGCCGGCCACCTGACGGCCTGCCACTTCCCGGAGGACCCGACCACGGAGGCCCGCGACGAGGACGTCGTCCTCGACCCGGCGCTGAAGGCGCTGGAGGAGGACCAGGACTGACGCTCCTGGCTTGACGCTAGGCCCGCCGTACGACGTTGATGATCTCGGGGCTGGCGGGGGTGAACGGCCCCCGCCCCCAGTCCCCGAACCGCTGCCGTACGGCGAGCCCGGCCTCGTCCAGGAACCGGTCCAGGGCCTCCACGCCGAGGAACCTCAGCGTGTTACGGCTGACCTGGGGCTCGTCCCAGCGCGGACCGTCGAAGGTCCCGGTGAACGACACCCGGTCCCCGTGGACCGGCGTCTCGGCCTCGTGCCACAGGCGCACCACGTCCCCGTCCGGGCCGCGGGCCTCGTGGATCCGGTCCGGGGTCCAGGACTCCCAGGCGCGGGCGGCCGGATTGCGCGTCTCGAACACGAACGCGCCGTGCGGGGCGAGGCTCCGGCGGACCGCGGCGAGCGAACGCCGCAGCTCCTCGTCGCCGAGCAGCTCCTGAAAGGCGTGCCCGGTCATCACGACCAGGTCGAACTCCTCGTGCCACCAGGTGCAGGGCAGGTCCCCGAGCACCCACTCGACGTCCCGGGTGGCGCGTCGGGCCCGTACGAGCATGGCGGCGGCCGGATCGAGGCCGGTGAGCCGCCCTTGGTGCCCCGCCTCCCGCGCCTGCCGCAGCAGCCGCCCGGTTCCGCAGCCGACGTCGAGCACGGCGCCGGCGGACATCACCAGATCGAGGTAGAAGTCGTCACCCGCTCCCCACGGGTTGAGGGCCTCATACAGTTCGACGAGAGCGGCGTCACGGTAGGAACGATCACCCATCCGGGCAGTGTGCCTGCTGTACGGCGGATCAGTACACGAATCCGGGATTTACGCGGGAAGAACGAACACATCGCAACGGCTCGCAGCCCCATCACCCTCAGCCGCCCCGTATTTCACCCGCACCCCCTCCCTCACTAGCCCAAAAAGCCGCACGCCTATGCATGGCGCACCGTTTGGCCGGATATTGGCCGTTATGGGGCCGGCGTCCCGGCGACGGCGGTAGGGCACTGCATGAGGAGGGACTCCATGCGTAGAGCCACGCACGCCACATGGGCCGTGTATGCGGTCGCGGCAGCCCTCGTGGCGACCGCCTGCGGCGGGGGCGGCGGCAGTGCCGGTGACAGCGGTGCGGTGCTGAGCTCCTCCTGGGGCGACCCGCAGAACCCGCTGGAGCCGGCCAACACCAACGAGGTGCAGGGCGGCAAGGTCCTCGACATGATCTTCCGGGGCCTGAAGAAGTACAACCCCGAGACCGGCGACGCCGAGGACATGCTCGCCGAGAGCATCAAGACGACCGACTCACGGAACTTCACCGTCACCATCAAGGACGGCTGGACCTTCAGCAACGGCGAACCGGTCACCGCCCGGTCCTTCGTCGACGCCTGGAACTACGGCGCGAGCCTGGAGAACAACCAGCGCAACGCCTACTTCTTCAGCTACATCGAGGGCTACGACCAGGTCCACCCCGAGGACGGCGGTGACCAGAGCGCCGACACCCTGTCCGGCCTGAAGGTCACCGGCGACCGCACCTTCACCGTCCGGCTCAGCCAGAAGTTCTCCACCTTCCCCGACACCCTCGGCTACCCCGCCTTCGCGCCGCTGCCCCGGGCGTTCTTCGACGACCACGACGCCTGGCTCAGCAGGCCCGTCGGCAACGGCCCGTACAGCGTCGACTCGTACGTCAAGGGCTCCCAGATGTCCCTGCGCGCCTGGGACGCCTACCCCGGCCCCGACAAGGCCCAGAACGGCGGCGTCGACCTCAAGGTCTACACCGACAACAACACCGCCTACACCGACCTGATGGCCGGCAACCTCGACCTCGTCGACGACGTCCCCGCCTCCCAGCTCAAGAACGTCCGCAGCGACCTCGGCGACCGTTACCTCAACACCCCCGCCGGCATCCTCCAGACCCTCGCCTTCCCCTACTACGACAGGAACTGGAACCGGCCCGGCATGGACAAGGTCCGCAAGGGCCTGTCCCGGGCGATCGACCGCAAGCAGATCACCGAGACCATCTTCCACAAGACCCGCACCCCTGCCACCGACTGGACCTCCCCGGTCCTCGGCGAGGACGGCGGATACAAGCCCGGGCTGTGCGGGCAGTGGTGCGAGTACGACGCCGCCGAGGCGAAGAAGCTGGTCCGCGAGGGCGGCGGACTGCCCGGAGGCCAGGTCAGGATCACGTACAACGCGGACACCGGCTCCCACAAGCAGTGGGTCGACGCGGTCTGCAACTCCATCAACAACGCCCTGGACAACGACCACGCCTGCGTCGGCAACCCGATCGGCACCTTCGCCGACTTCCGCGGCCAGATCACCGACCGCAAGATGGCCGGCCCGTTCCGCGCCGGCTGGCAGATGGACTACCCGCTGATCCAGAACTTCCTCCAGCCGCTCTACTACACCAACGCCTCCTCCAACGACGGCAAGTGGTCCAACGAGAAGTTCGACGACCTCATCGACCGGGCCAACGCCGAGTCCGACACGGCCAAGGCGATCAGGACCTTCCAGCAGGCCCAGGAGGTCGTCCGGGACAACATGGCGGCCATCCCGCTCTGGTACCAGAACGGCAGCGCCGGCTACTCGGAGCGCCTGTCGGACGTGAAACTCAACCCGTTCAGCGTCCCCGTCTACGACCAGATCAAGGTCAGCTGAGGGGGCGCCATGGGACGGTATGTCGTCCGGCGCCTGCTGCAGATGATCCCGGTCTTCGTCGGGGCCACCCTGCTGATCTTCCTGATGGTCAACGTGATGGGCGACCCCATCGCCGGGCTGTGCGG
The DNA here is from genome assembly GCF_004187715.1 of Streptomyces sp. F001. Classification (GTDB taxonomy): domain Bacteria; phylum Actinomycetota; class Actinomycetes; order Streptomycetales; family Streptomycetaceae; genus Streptomyces; species Streptomyces flavusporus. Next base: position 196,194 of record NZ_QZWF01000010.1, read on the forward strand.
TGAGCGGGAGTGCGACCCGGCGACGGCCGCCCGGCTCAGGAAGGAGTTCGGCCTCGACAAGCCGGTCTGGCAGCAATACCTGACCTACATGGGCAACGTCTTCACCGGCGACTTCGGCACCGCCTTCAACGGCCAGCCGGTCATCGAGCTGATGGCGTCCGCCTTCCCGGTCACCATCCGGCTGACGATCGTGGCGATCCTCTTCGAGATCGTCATCGGCATCACGCTGGGCGTCGTCACGGGGCTGCGCCGGGGCCACCCCGTCGACACCACGGTCCTGTTGATCACCCTCGTCGTCATCTCCGTGCCCACCTTCGTCACCGGCCTGCTGCTCCAGCTTCTGCTCGGCGTCCAGTGGGGCTGGATCAAACCGTCGGTGTCCCCCGAGGCCCGGTTCGACGAGCTGATCGTGCCCGGTCTCGTGCTCGCCTCCGTCTCCCTCGCCTACGTCACCCGCCTGACCCGCACCTCCATCGCGGAGAACCGGCGCTCCGACTACGTCCGTACGGCTGTCGCCAAGGGCCTGCCCCGACGCCGGGTGATCACCCGGCATCTGCTGCGCAACTCCCTGATCCCCGTGGTCACCTTCATCGGCACCGACGTCGGCGCGCTGATGGGCGGCGCGATCGTCACCGAGCGGATCTTCAACATCCACGGCGTCGGCTACCAGCTCTACCAGGGGATTCTCCGGCAGAACACCCAGACCGTCGTCGGCTTCGTGACCGTCCTCGTCCTCGTCTTCCTGCTCGCCAACCTCCTCGTCGACCTTCTGTACGCCGTACTCGACCCGAGGATCCGCTATGCCTGAAACCAAGGAACCCGACGGCGCGATCGCCGGCACCGGCATGGGAGGAGCGATGGACCTGGCCGCGAGCGAGGCGGAGACCCTGGAGAACCGTCCCAGCCGCCCCGACGGTGCGGGCACGTCCGGCAAACCCCGCTCCCTCTGGTCCGACGCCTGGCACGACCTGCGCCGCAACCCGGTCTTCATCATCTCGGGCCTGGTGATCTGCTTCCTGGTCGTCATCTCCCTGTGGCCGTCCCTGATCGCCTCCGGCAACCCCCTCAAGTGCGACCTCGCCAAGGCCCAGGAGGGCTCCCAGCCCGGCCATCCCTTCGGCTACGACGGCCAGGGCTGCGACGTCTACACGCGCACCGTCTACGGCGCCCGTACGTCCGTCGTGGTCGGCGTCTGCGCCACGCTCGGCGTCGCGATCCTGGGGAGCGTCCTCGGCGGACTTGCCGGGTTCTTCGGCGGGATGGGGGACTCGGTCCTGTCGCGGATCACCGACATCTTCTTCGCGATCCCCGTCGTGCTCGGCGGCCTCGTCCTGCTGTCGGTCGTGACCAGCAACTCCATCTGGCCGGTCATCGGGTTCATGGTGCTGCTCGGCTGGCCGCAGATCTCCCGGATCGCCCGCGGCTCCGTCATCACCGTCAAACAGAACGACTACGTCCAGGCCGCCCGCGCCCTCGGCTCCTCCAACTCCCGGCTGCTGCTGCGGCACATCGCACCCAACGCCGTGGCACCGGTGATCGTCGTGGCGACCATCGCGCTCGGCACGTACATCGCGCTGGAGGCGACCCTGTCGTACCTCGGTGTCGGCCTGAAGCCGCCCAGCGTGTCCTGGGGGATCGACATCTCGGCCGCCTCCCCGTACATCCGCAACGCCCCGCACGCGCTGCTGTGGCCCTCCGGAGCGCTGGCGATCACCGTGCTCGCGTTCATCATGCTCGGCGACGCGGTGCGCGACGCCCTCGACCCGAAGCTGAGGTGAGGTGCCGCCATGCTGCTCGAAGTGCGCGATCTGCACGTGGAGTTCCGGACCCGGGACGGGACCGCCAAGGCCGTCAACGGCGTCACCTGCAGCGTGGACGCCGGTGAGACCCTCGCCGTGCTCGGCGAGTCCGGTTCCGGCAAGTCCGTCACCGCCCAGGCCGTCATGGGCATTCTCGACATGCCGCCGGGCCGGATCACCGGCGGGGAGGTCCTCTTCCAGGGCCGGGACCTGCTGAAGCTCAAGGAGGACGAGCGGCGGAAGATCCGTGGCGCCGAGATGGCGATGATCTTCCAGGACGCGCTGTCGGCACTCAACCCCGTGCTGTCCGTGGGGGACCAGCTCGGCGAGATGTTCGTGGTCCACCGGGGCATGTCGAAGAAGGACGCGCGGGCCAGGGCCGTGGAGCTGATGGACCGCGTCCGCATCCCGGGCGCCAGGGAGCGGGTGAAGCAGTACCCGCACCAGTTCTCCGGCGGTATGCGCCAGCGCATCATGATCGCGATGGCGCTCGCCCTCGAACCGGCCCTGATCATCGCCGACGAGCCCACCACCGCCCTCGACGTCACCGTGCAGGCCCAGGTCATGGACCTGCTGGCGGAACTCCGGCGCGAACTGAACATGGGGCTGATCCTCATCACCCACGACCTCGGCGTGGTCGCCGACGTCGCCGACCGGATCGCGGTGATGTACGCGGGCCGGATCGTGGAGTCGGCGCCGGTGCACGACATCTACAAGGCGCCGGCCCACCCCTACACCAGGGGCCTGCTCGACTCCATCCCGCGTCTGCACCACAAGGGCCAGGAGCTCTACGCCATCAAGGGTCTGCCGCCCAACCTCATGAACATCCCGCCGGGCTGCGCGTTCCACCCGCGCTGCCCGATGGCCCGGGACGTGTGCCGCACCGACGTACCCCCGCTGTACGAGGTGACCCCGTCGGACGGGGCCCGGGGGAGCGCCTGCCACTTCTGGAGGGAGTGCCTGCATGGCTGAGCCGATTCTGGAGGTCAGCGGGCTCGTCAAGCACTACCCGCTGACGCGGGGCGTCCTCTTCAAGAAGCAGGTCGGCTCGGTGAAGGCCGTCGACGGTGTCGACTTCACCCTCGACCGCGGCGAAACCCTCGGCATCGTCGGTGAGTCCGGCTGCGGCAAGTCCACGGTCGCCAGGATGCTGGTCAGCCTGGAGAAGCCGACGGCCGGAGTGATCAGGTACCGGGGCGAGGACATCACCCAGCTGTCCGGCAGGGCTCTGAAGGCCGTACGGCGCAACATCCAGATGGTGTTCCAGGACCCGTACACCTCCCTCAACCCCCGTATGACGGTGGGCGACATCATCGGGGAGCCGTACGAGATCCATCCCGAGGTGGCCCCCAAGGCCGACCGGCGCAGACGCGTCCAGGAGCTGCTGGACGTCGTGGGCCTCAACCCCGAGTACATCAACCGCTATCCGCACCAGTTCTCCGGCGGGCAGCGCCAACGCATCGGCCTCGCCCGGGGTTTGGCGCTGCGCCCGGAGATCATCGTCGCCGACGAACCGGTCTCCGCGCTGGACGTGTCCGTCCAGGCCCAGGTCATCAACCTGATGGAGCGCCTGCAGAACGAGTTCGAGCTGTCGTACATCTTCATCGCGCACGACCTGTCGATCGTCCGGCACATCTCGGACCGGGTCGGCGTCATGTACCTCGGCAGGATCGTGGAGACCGGCCGGGACGCCGAGATCTACGACCACCCCACGCACCCCTACACCCAGGCACTGCTCTCCGCCGTCCCCGTGCCCGACCCGGAGGCCCGCGAACGCCGGGAGCGCATCATCCTCTTCGGCGACGTGCCCTCCCCGACGAACATCCCCTCCGGCTGCCGCTTCCGCACCCGCTGCTGGAAGGCGCAGGAGCGCTGCACGCTGGAGGTGCCGGCGCTCGCGGTGCCCGCGGAGTTCAGGCCGGCGGGCGGTCCTGCGGCCCACGACTCCGCCTGCCACTTCGCGGAGGAGAAACAGGTGGTGCCGCCGGAGGAGACGCGGTAACACGGAGGCAACTCCACTGACCCGATTCCGATATACGGACGCGTCAGTCTGTAGAGCGTACGGCCGTGCGGGTGCCGTAAACGGGCCGGGATGCCGCCATGTCATCCCGGCCCGTTGCTGTTCTTTGCGCCTAAACCGGCGCCGCTCTCGCGGACCTGGCTGGTGCTTCGTCGTGGTTCCTCAATTGATGGTTGCGGTGCTCTGTGGAGTGTCGCTGCTCAGCTCAGTTGCAGAGCGCGCCGAAGGAAGTCCAGCTGGAGCAACAGCAGGTTCTCCGCGACCGTCTCCTGCGGGGTCATGTGCGTGACGCCGGACAGCGGCAGGACCTCGTGCGGGCGGCCGGCGGCCAGGAGGGCGGTGGACAGGCGCAGCGAGTGGGCCACCACCACGTTGTCGTCGGCGAAACCGTGGACGATCATCATCGGCCGGGCCGGCTCGACGGCGTCCACCAGCCCGGCGTCGTCGACCAGCGAGTTGCGCCGGTAGACGTCCGGCTGCTCGTGCGGGTGGCCGAGGTAGCGCTCCTGGTAGTGGGTGTCGTAGAGCCGCAGATCCGTGACCGGCGCGCCCACGATCCCGGCGTGGAAGACGTCCGGCCGGCGCAGCACCGCGAGCCCGGCCAGATAGCCGCCGAAGGACCAGCCGCGGATCGCGACCCGGCCGAGGTCGAGCGGGAAGTCGGCGGCGAGGGCCTGGAGCGCGTCCACCTGGTCCTGGAGGACCACCGCGGCCAGGTCGTCCCGGACCGCCTTCTCCCAGGCGGGGGAGCGGCCCGGGGTGCCCCGTCCGTCGGCGACGACGACCGCGAACCCCTGGTCGGCGAACCACTGCGAGGTGAGATACGGGTTGTGCGCGGCGACCACCCGCTGGCCGTGCGGTCCGCCGTAGGGGTCCAGGAGGACCGGCAGGGGAGTGTCACCGGGGTAGTCCCGCGGCATAAGCACGGCGCACGGAATCCGCCGTGCGCCCCCCTCGGTGAGGGTCACGCGCGGGGACAAACCGGGATCCTCGGCGTACGAGGGGATGGTCGCCGCCGGCTTTCCGTCGTGCAGCACCTGCACCCGGGCCCCCGGCCGGTCGAGCGTCGCCGACACGAGGACGGTCACCTCCCCGGCGCGTACCGCCGAGTGCACGCCGGGCTCCTGCGACACGCGCTCCAGGCCGAGTTCGTTGACGCGGTAGACATGCACCTCGCCGATCTCCGGCGCGGTCGCGTCCTCGCCCGCCGAGGCCGAGACCAGCACGTCGTCGTCCGACACATCGAGCACCGCACGCACATGCAACTGCGGCCCGGTCAGCGGACGTTCACCCACCGCGAGCACCCGCGCGCCGCCCTCGTCGGCGATCCGCACCAGCTGCCCGGAGGGCGTCCAGCACGGCACTCCAGGGAAAAGATCCAGCCAAATCGGATCTTCGTCGGCGTGCACCATCCGGGTCGCCCCCGTGTCCGGATCCACCGCCAGGTACAGCTGGCTGCGCTGGTCACGGGCCTGCACCAGAACCAGTGGCGCACCCGCCGCTGACCAGTGCACTCGCGCCAGATACGGGTAGCGCGCCCGGTCCCAGACGACCTGAGTGCGCACCCCGTCGAGGCCGATCACGAACAGCTGTACGTCAGCGTTCGGGGTGCCGGCCGCCGGATAGGGGACGTGTTGTGGGTCACGCTCCGGATGGGCCGGATCGGAGATCCACCACCGCTGCACCGGCGTGTCGTCCACCCGCGCCACAAGCAGCCGGTCCGACTCCGGCGCCCACCAGAAGCCCCGGTCACGGTGCATCTCCTCGGCCGCGATGAACTCGGCCGATCCATAGGAAACCGACTCCGACTCCGGCTCGGCGAGCGCCCGGTCGCCCGCCCCCTCGGCACCCACGACCCGCAGGGCGCCGTCGGCGACGTACGCGATGTGCCGGCCGTCGGGGGCCGGGCGCGGGTCGATCACCGGTCCGGGGGCGGGGAGTTCACGGGCGGTGCCGGCCCGCAGCTCCGCCGCGAAAAGCCGCCCTGACAAGGCGAAAGACGCCAACTCCACGGCGGTGTCGGTGGCGTAGCCGACGATGCCGGCGCCGCCCTCACGGCTGCGTTCACGGCGCGCCCGCTCCTCGGGCGAGAGGTCTTCCGCGGCCCCGCCCAGCAGCGTGCGCGGGTCGGCCGCCGTGCGTTCCGCGCCGTCCGCGAGGTCGAGGACCCACAGCGCGTTGGCCCGGTCCGTACCGGACCCCGAGCGCAGGAACGCGACCCGGGAACCGTCGGGAGCCACGGTGAACGAACGCGGCGCTCCGAGCGTGAAGCGCTGGGTGCGGGCGTGCCGTCGGGGGAAGGAGACAGGCTCGGTCGTCATGCCACGACCATATTGGCCATGCGCCCCCTTGTGCGGCCGTGCGCCGATCGATGCGCACGCACGGATAGTTATGATCAATAGCGCTGCGTGGGTATGAACCTGCTGGCTGCTGTATGGATTTACAAGTTCCCCCGCACTGTTTCCCCGACGATCCCGGGTTCTTGGAGGTGAGCCGCCGTGGCACTCTCGATTTCGGCGGTGGTGCTGCTGGCGATCATCGTCTTCCTGCTCATCAGGAGGTCGGGACTGAAGGCCGGCCATGCGGTCGTCTGCGTCCTCCTGGGGTTCTACCTCGCCTCGTCCACCATCGCACCCACGATCAGCGAGCTGACGACCAACATCGCCGGGATGATCAGCAGCATCAAGTTCTGACCGGTCCGACACACGGGCTCCGGACCGCGAACGACCGGAGCCCGCCCCTGGCCGACCTGTTCTGCTCCTTCGGAGTACTTGGCTCCGTAAGCTTGGCGGATCCAGGACAAGCGAAGGCTGAGGCAGCGGCGCGTGGACAGAGACAGAGTTGACGATCGACTCCGGAAGCTGGCGAAAGCGTCGCCCAACTTCGGGCGGCTGTACGGGTACCAGCCCCTCCTGGCCATCTACGGCTCGCAGGCGGAACTCACCGTCCTGACCAACCCGAACGCCGCGTACGTGAGCGCCGGCCAGTTTGGCGAGGTCCTGGCCGAGGAGTTCGTCACCCGGACCGGCACTCGGGTCGAGGGCGCCACTCAGTTCGACCGCCTCAACGCGCTCACACGGGCAGGCGTACTCGTCGGCTGGAGCCGCGCCGCCTTCGACACGTTGCGTCGAGGCCGCAACGACGCCGCGCACAACCACCTCTTCGACACGACGAAGGCACTCGAAGCGCTGAGGCTGTGCTGGCAGCTGGGTGACCTCTTCGACCGGGCCATGGGTGGGACGCGGACCGTGTCCGCCTTCGTCCCGCCGACGCTCCCGGCCGACGTGTCCTCCGCCGACCCCGAGGAGATCGCGGAGCTCCAGGAGGCGCTGAAGGGCCATCGCCGCGCGTTGGCCGAGTCGCGCGTCAAACTGTCCGAGACCAGCGACCGCCTGGAGGCCGAGCGGCGGGCGCGTGCCGAGGCCGAGGCGCTCATCGCCAGCGCCCAGCAGTCGAAGTCGGCGTACGCCGCCGAGGTTGAGGAGCTGAGGGCGCAGGTTGCCGAGTTGCGCACGGCTCACCAGCAGCAGTACGACCGTGAGCGCCTCCAGCCCCGCAAGGTCGCCTCGGCCGCCCGCGAAGCCATCGTGGAGCGCGCGCAGCGCCCGGCGCCGCTCAACGAGGTGCAGGCGCGCGAGAAGATCGACGCGATGCTGGCCAAGGCGGGCTGGGTGATCCAGGACAAGGCGGATGCCAACCCGTTGGACAAGCGCGGCAGGGGCGTCGCCATCCGTGAGTTCACGCTGGCCACGGGCCGTGCCGACTACGTCCTCTACGTCGACGGCAAGATCGTCGGCGTCGTCGAGGCCAAGCGCGAGGGAACCGCGCTCGCCGGAGCCCTCGCCCAGAACGAGCGATACGCGGCGGGTGTGCTCAAGGAGCACACGATGGCCGTGTGGCGCAGGGAGGAACCTTTTGCGTTCCGCTACGTCAGCACGGGCGCGGAAACGTACTTCCTCAACCGCGTCGACCCCGATGCCCGCTCCCGTGAGGTCTTCGCCTTCCACCGCCCCGAGACCATCGCCGCGTGGATGAAGCGGGCCGACGAGGAACCGGACACGCCGACCTTCCGCGCGGCCCTCCGCACGGGCATGCCACTGCTGGAGACCCACGGCCTGCGTATGGCCCAGGTCGAGGCCATCACGGGCCTGGAGGGCTCTCTGGCCGCCGACCGGCCGCGCGCCCTCATCCAGATGGCCACGGGCGCCGGAAAGACGTTCACGGCCGTCACGGAGACGTACCGTCTGCTCCGCCACGCGGGTGCCCGCAGGGTCCTCTTCCTCGTCGACCGCAACAACCTCGGCCGGCAGGCGCACGCGGAGTTCGACAAGTACCGCACGCCGGACGAGAACCGGAAGCTCACCGACCTCTACAACGTCGACATGCTGGGCCGCGGTGGGATTCAGGACACTTCGGCGGTCGTGATCTCGACGATCCAGCGGATGTACGCGCTCCTCAAGGGCGAGGAGTTGCCGGAAGGGCCGGAGACGGACGAGCCGGAGACGAACGAGGTTGCGGTCAGCGAAGGCAAGGACGGCGAGGACAAGAAGGCCTCGAACCTGGACGAGACCTACGCGGCGGACGAGCCGATCACGGTCGAGTACAACCCGGACGTCCCGATCGAGTCCTTCGACGTGATCGTGATCGACGAGTGCCACCGCTCGATCTACGGGCTCTGGCGCGGCGTCCTGGAGTACTTCGACGCCCACCTGGTCGGCCTCACGGCCACGCCCACCCGCCAGACCAAGGGCTTCTTCGATAACAACATGGTGGCGCAGTACACGTACGAGCAGGCCGTGGCCGACGGCGTCAACGTCGACTTCGACATCGTGCGCGTCAACACCACCATCCGCGAGGACGGCGGCGCGAAGATCGAGAAGGGCACGACCGTCCGCATCCGCGACCGTCAGACGCGTGCCCAGCGCTACGAGGAGCTGGACGAGGACTTCGAGTACACCACCGCGCAGCTTGGCCGCACGGTGATCACCGAGGACGAGATCCGGGCGGTGTTGACGACGTACCGGAACAACTGGCAGCGGTGGTTCCCGGGCCGCGCGGAGTTGCCGAAGACGCTCGTCTTCGCGGCCGGCGACGACCATGCCGAAGAGGTACTGAAGCAGGTGAAGCAGGTCTTCGGCCGTGGCGACGAGTTCGCGAAGAAGATCACGTACCGTTCGCGGCAGAACGGGGACGACCCCGACTCGCTGATCAACGACCTGCGTAACTCGCCCCGGCTGCGCGTGGCGGTGACGGTCGACATGATCGCCACGGGGACGGACGTGAAGCCGCTGGAGTGCGTGATCTTCCTCCGGGCGATCAAGAGCCCGGTGCTCTTCGAGCAGATGAAGGGCCGCGGTGCCCGCTCTATCGACGCGGACGAGTTGAAGGCGGTGACGCCGGAGGCGGCGCCCGGCCTGACGAAGGACCGTTTCGTCCTGATCGATGCGGTGGGCGTCACGGATTCCCCTCTGGTGGACGCCCGGCCGCTCATCCCGGCAGGTGAGAAGAGCGTCTCGCTGGCGAAACTCCTCGACAAAGCCGGCACGCGGTCGCTGACGGCGGACGAGGCGGAGACGCTCGCGCGTCGGCTGGCCCGTATCGAGCGTCAGCTGGGGGAAGAGGAGAAGGGCCTGCTGGCGCAGACGTCCGGGGGAGTCAGCCTGGCCGACCTTGCGCGCAGGATCACGGACGCGGTCGATGTGGACACCCAGGACCGTGCTCGGCACGAGGGCGGCCCCGAGCTGGCCAAGAAGCTGGTCCATGATGCAGTGGCTCCTCTGACTGGCAGCCCGGAGCTGCGCAAGCTGATCCTGGAGATCCGCCACCAGCAGGACCTGACGTATGACGAGACGACCGAGGTGCGGGTCACTGAGGTTCGGGAGATACCGCGCTCGGAGCGGGCCCGCAAGGAGCTGGCTGAGTGGAACTCACTGCTGGAGAAAGCGCAGCGGGACGAGAACGCGGCGATCCGGGTGGCGCTGGGCAGCGGCGCGCGGGTGAGCCCGCGCGAGGCACGGGACGCGCTGAAGGAGCTGGCGGGCAAGATCCGCGCGACGAACCGTGCCTGGACGACGGGCGTCCTGTGGGACCACTACGAGCAGCTCGGCAAGGCGGCGGCAAGCCCCGGCAAGGAGGCGGGCCTCGGTGACCTGATGCGACTCATTCGCTACGAGCTCGGCGCGGACGACGAGCTGCGCCCGTACCGTACGGTGGTCGAGGAGCGCTTCGAGGGCTGGCTGCTGCGGCAGCGGCAGGTGGGTGTGGAGTTCACGGACGAGCAGCTGTGGTGGCTGGAGCGGATAAAGGACGCCATTTCCAACGACATCGGCATTGAGCCGGGAGACTTCGGAGTTGCGCCGTTCACCGAGCGCGGCGGAGGCCGGGGCTTCATGCGGGCGTTCGGGGACAAGGACAAGGCGTTGGAACTGTTGGATGAGCTGAATCAGGAACTGGCTTGAGTGTGAGCGTGGACGAGGAGAGCGAGCTTCCGGCGGGGTGGACTTGGGCCGCGCTGGCTGATTTGGTGGCGTCCGACGGCGTCTTCGCGGATGGAGACTGGGTCGAGAGCAAGGACCAGGATCCGGATGGCGACGTTCGTTTGATCCAGTTGGCCGATGTAGGTGAGGGGTCCTTCCGAGACCGGAGTAACCGATTCCTCACCTCCGCTACGGCTGACCGCCTGAGGTGCACCTACTTGGAATCGGGCGATCTGTTGATTGCGCGGATGCCCGAGCCGTTGGGAAGAGCGTGTTTGTTCCCCGGTAGTGACGGCCCTGCGGTGACCGTCGTGGACGTCCGGATTCTCCGTCCAGGCAAGTCCGGCGTGTCCAACCGTTGGCTCATGTGGGCTATCAACTCGCCTCAGGTGCGACAGCAGATTCGTGAATACCAGACGGGTACCACTCGCAAACGCATCTCGGGTAAGAACCTGGCCAAGGTGAGGGTCGCTGTACCGCCGCTTGCGGAGCAGCACCGGATCGTCGAGGCACTCGAAGAGCAGTTGTCGCGGCTGGATTCCGGTATCGGCACGCTGAGGTTGGCGCTCAAGCGGCTTGACGGGCTCAGGAAGAGAATCTTGGTCTCGTCAGTTCCGGATGAACTTCCGGAATCTTGGCAAATGGCCACGGTTGAGCAGGCGGGTACTCTCGAACTCGGGCGGGCACGTCATCCTGACTGGCATCACGGCCCAGAAATGCGACCGTACTTGCGAGTTGCCAACGTCTTCGAGGATCGAATCGATACCGCGGATGTCATGGAGATGGATTTCTCCGGAGTCTGGGACAAATATCGGTTGGAGCCGGGAGATGTGTTGCTCAACGAGGGACAGAGTCCGCACCTCGTTGGGCGCCCCGCGCTCTACCGGGGATTTCCTCGTGATGTCGCGTTCACGAACAGTTTGCTTCGCTTCAAGGCCAGTCAGCGAGTGCTTCCTCAGTGGGCCTTGCTGGTGTTCCGGAGACACTTGCATGCGAAGCGGTTCATGCGCGAGGTGCGGATTACCACAAATATCGCCCATCTCTCCGCCAAGCGTCTCAAAGCGGTTGAGTTCCCGATTCCGCCCTTGGATGTCCAGGAGAAACTCGTCCAGCGCTGCGACGAACTGTTGAGTGGCGTAGCCGCCATGGATCAGGAGGTCCAAAACGGCTTGAGGCGTGCCAACGGCCTGCGGGCTGCCCTGTTGGAGCGAGCCTTCAGCGGGAACCTGGTTCCGCAGCAGCCAGGAGACGAACCAGCGTCTGCTGTTCTGGCCCGCATCGCTGCTGAGCGAGCCGCCAAGCCGAAGGTGAAGCCCACCCGCAAGGCCACGGCCAAGAAGGTCGCCGTACCGCGAGCTGCCGCACCCGCCGACCCCGCCCCCGAGCCAACCCCCGCCCCCGCCCTCGCCGTACAGCAGGAGTTCGACCTGTGACCGCCCCCGTAGACGACCAGCAGCCTACCAACGAGCCCGCCAAGGCCGTCGCGCAGACGAACACTCTCGTCTCGAAGCTCTGGAACTACTGCAACGTCCTCCGTGACAACGGCATGTCCACCATCGAGTACGTCGAGCAGCTTTCCTACCTGCTCTTCCTGAAGATGGTCGACGAGATCGAGAGCGACCCGTGGGACGGGCAGGACATGAGTGCCATCGTGCCTGCCGACTACAACTGGAAGTCGCTCGTCGGTAAGCGCGGTGCCGCCCTGGAGAAGCACTACCAGGCCACCCTCCAGCACCTCCGCAGCAAGCCAGACACCACCATCGGCACGATCTTCGCCGACGCCCAGAACCGGATCACCAAGCCGGCCCTCCTGGAGAAGCTGGTCGTCGAACTGATCGGCCGCGAAGAGTGGACCATGACCGGCACGGACCTCAAGGGCGACGCCTACGAAGGCCTGCTCGCCAAGGGGGCCTCGGACACCAAGACCGGCGCCGGCCAGTACTTCACGCCCCGCGCCCTCATCGACGCCATGATCGACGTCACCCAGCCCGGCCCGGACGACACCATCACGGACCCGGCCTGCGGCACCGGCGGCTTCCTTATCGCCGCCCACGCCTACATCCGTGACCACCACATGAAGAAGATGTCGCTGGACGAGAGGAAGGCTTACGACGAGGGCCGCAAGATCTGGGGCAACGAACTCGTCACCGGCACCGCCCGCCTCGCCGCGATGAACATGCTCCTCCACGGCATCGGCAAGAGCGACGGGCCCAGCCTCATCCACGTCGGTGACGCCCTCGCCGACAAGCCCAGCGGCAAGCACGCCACCCTCGTCCTCGCGAACCCTCCCTTCGGCCGCAAGTCCGCGATCACGGTCATCGGCCAGGACGGCGAAGTCGAGAAGGAGGACATCCAGTACGACCGCGACGACTTCACAGCAACGACCACCAACAAGCAGCTGAACTTCCTTCAGCACATCATGTCGTTGACAGCGGTCAACGGACGTGCTGCCGTCGTCCTCCCGGACAACGTGCTCTTCGAGGGCGGCGCAGGTGAGAAAGTCCGCCGCAAGCTGCTCAACGAGTTCGACTTGCACACCATCCTGCGGCTGCCCACCGGCATCTTCTACGCCGGTGGCGTCAAGGCCAACGTCCTCTTCTTCGACAAGAGGCCCCCGCGCGCCGACGGCAAGCCCCTCACCACCGAGACCTGGGTCTACGACTTCCGTACCGGCCAGCACTTCACGCTCAAGCAGCGCCCGCTGACCCGTGCCCACCTCGACGACTTCGTGGCCGCCTACCGGCCCGGCGAGCCCCGGACTTCCCGCGTGGAGTCCGAGGACGAGAACGGGCCGTTCAAAAAGTTCAGCTACGAGGATCTGATCGCCCGCGACAAGGTCAACCTCGACATCACGTGGATGAAGGACCCCGCCCTCGACGACGCCGACAGCGGCCTGTCGCCCGAGGAGATCGCCGAGGAGATCGTCCGCGACCTCCAGTCCGCCCTGATCGAGTTCACGGCCATCGCCCGCTCCCTGGGCGGTGAAGTCGACGTACCAGAGGCCGAGGTCGAGTAGCCCGTCAGCGCTCGGACGCGTAGGTCACGAAGTCGGCCCAGGCCTCCGGCGAGAGCTGGAGGCGGGGGCCGGCCGTGTGCTTGGAGTCGCGGACGTGGATGGTGCTCGGGGTGTTGGCGACCTCGACGCAGTCGTTCGGGTTGCTGGTGTCGCTGTAGCTGCTCTTGAACCACACCAGGTCGGAAGCGTCTCCGGCAGAGGCCTTGCGGATCATGTTTCTCCCAGTAGTTGCTCGATGAAGGCCAGTGACTCCCGTACGGTCAGAGCCTCGGCCCGGATGATCCCATAGCTCAGTTCGAGGATCCGAAGCTGCCTCGGATCGGAGACTGGGCGGCCGTTGAACTCGTCGTCCATACGCCCAACTGCCGTGCCGTCCGCGAACTTCAGCACTTGGATCCGCCCTCCGGTACCAGGATGGTCCCAGCGTTCTGCCGGCATCACCTGAATTTTGACGTTCCGCAGCCGCGCCACCTCCAGGAGGTACTCGAGCTGTCCTCGATACACCATCCTGTCGCCGATCGGGCGTTTCAGCGTCGACTCTTCCAGGACAAAGCTGAGTTCTGGGGCAGGTGAGCGCTCGTAGATCGATTTTCGGGCCATACGAGCGGCTACTGCCTGCGTCAGCCGCTCCTCCGGGAGCGAGGGTCGTCGCGTCCTCAGCAGCGCGCACGCGTGCTCCTCCGTCTGCAGCAGGCCATGCAGGGCGTGGCTTCCGTACGAGAGCAACTCCACCGCCTTGGCCTCCAACTGCGCCAAGTCCCGCACCTGCTTGGGATACCGGACCTTCTCCACATCCTCCTTCATCGCCGAGAGCAACCCACCCGCCCTCAACACCTGGTCGGCCTTGTCTAGGAACTCCGGTCTGGGAATCCGCTTCCCCGACTCGATCTTGTAGATCATGTCCTCGCCGTAGCCGACCGCCTTGCCGAAGTCGGAGGCCCGCATTCCCACTGCCTCGCGCCGCAGCTTCAACTGCCGCCCCACCGTTGAGATGACCGCGAGCCCCCACTCGTCGTCCGGTTCCACCTCCCACCCCGGCTCGTCCGCCCCGCCCGTGCCGAGCTGTCCCGTGTCAGTGTCCACGCTCACCCCGCGCCCTCCCGTCGTACGACTTGGCAACGACGCCTTACCCGTACACGCCGCTCCGACGGCCTGGACAGCGCTGGACAAAGCCCCGGACAGTCACCATGCGTAGCAACGTCGTCACCTTTCACGGTAAGCAGGTGTGGCCGCTCCGCGTGACGTGATCCATGAAACCGGCGCCGCTGAAGGTGGGTCTTCCAGGTTGAGCGGTGCGCAGGGAACGCAGCTGCTCGATGTGTAGGGCGCCGACATGTGACACTCCACGCTGAAGTGTCACATCCCCGCGGACCTCTGAAGGCCCCGTTGGACCCCGTTCCGCCCTGCATGGCCGAAACCCGCACGCACCGTTGAACGCTCCTGTTGAGCCTCCGAAGATGGTCATGAGCGGATGACACGATGCCGGTCATTCGAGACCGATGGAACGGGGGCTGAGCGGTGCTGGCGGGTGGCGACGCGGTCGTGAGTGGTGCCCGATGAGGAACCATATGCAGGTCGCGCTCCAGATCATGCTGGCACTGGTCGCCTGCTTACTCGGCATCGCCACCAACTACGCGACCAGCACCGACGAGGTTCCCTGGGTGCTGGAGGTGATTCAGCAGGTTTCCGTTCCAGCTATCGGGCTGCTGATCGTGGCCCTGGTGGTTGGGCAGGTCGTCGTCTATCGGCTGGAGAATCCCGCGCCGCCCCGGAACGAGTGGCCGCGCGAGCGGGTTCCGTACCCGGGCCTCGACGCGTTCGACGAGGACGAGGCACCCGTCTATTTCGGCCGGGAGGCGCAGGCCGCCGAACTGACACGCAGGCTGCACACCACCGCGACCCGCCCCGCAGATCGGTTCCTGCTGCTGGTCGGGGCGTCTGGAAGCGGAAAATCCTCGCTGGTCAGGGCCGGGGTGATGCCCCGGCTTCGGGAACGCCGCTGGACCGTCGTACCGGCCTTCGCCCCCGGCCCCAACCCGCTGGGCGCCCTCGCGGGTGCGCTGGCGGCCGCCGCCGACGGGCAGGAGCCGGCGAGCGCCGTACTGCGCAGGCTGCGCCAGGGGCCAGACGCGCTGCGAGCCGAGCTGTCACGGCTGCGTGGCGGCCGGTTCCGGCGGATACTCCTCGTGGTCGACCAGTTCGAGGAGGCCGTCACACTGGCGGGGGAGCGCGAACGTGCCCAGTTCCTCGAAGCGCTGCGTACCTGCGTGGAACAGGACCCGGCGGTCCGCGTACTGGTCACCCTCCGGGTGGACCTGCTCGGCCGGCTCCTCGGCACCGGGCACGCGGAACTCCTCCAGCACCCCGTCGCCATCGGCACATTGGGCAGAGCACAGCTCGCCGAAGTCGTGGAGCGACCCGGGGCCCTCGTCGGCCTCAGCTTCGAGCCCGGAGTCGTCGACTCCATCGTGAGCGAGACCGGGACAGACGACGCACTACCGCTGCTCGCCTACCTCCTCCAGGAGTTGTACTTCGCCTCCGGGCCTGGCGGGACGGTCACCGAGGAGCTGTACCGGCGACTCGGCGGAGTACCCGGCGCGCTGGCGCGCCAGGCAGACAACACCGTGACCGGGCTCGGTGCGGGCGTGGGCATCGACTCCGCCCTCCGCGTCCTGCTCAGGTTCGTGACCGTCGAGGGGCAGGAGGTGGCCCGCCGCCATGTGCCGCTGTCCGAACTCGACGAACGGGACCGCCATGTCGTCGATGCCTTCGTTGAGGCGCGGTTGCTGCGCACCGACGTCAGGGGCGGCGACTCCGCAACCAGCAGCGAGCCTTATGCGCAGGTGACGCACGAGGCCCTGTTTCGCCAGTGGGCCCCGCTGCGGCAGGAGGTCGAGGCGCGGGCTGAGCGACTTCGCGAGCGCGCTGAACTGGAGCGGTGGGCGGCCGACTGGGAGCGGGCCGGACGCAGCGACGACTATCTCCTCACCGGGGAACGCCTCACGGCGGCCCGGCGCTGGCTCGAAGCACTGGAGGAATCCGGGCAGGCATCCACACCCACCCGCGCGCTCGTCGAATCCTCGCAACGCCGCGACCTGACCTTCCTGAGCCAGGTCTCCGACAGTATCGGCCGTCAGGTCCTCCTGAGCGCGGAGAGCGAACCGGAGCGCTCCCTGCTGCTCTCGCTCGCCGCGCTCGGCGAGTGCACGCCCACGCCCTCGGCAAGACGCGGGCTGATGGCGGCGCTGGCGGCGAGTCACCTCCGCGCCCGGCTCGACGGACACACTGACGCCGTCCGGCACATCGCCTGGTCCCCCGACGGGCGCATGCTGGCCACCGCGTCCAGGGACGGCACGGCCCGCGTTCACGACGCGCGGTCCGGACGCACACTGCTGGTGCTGCCCTGCGACGGCGTCATGGTCGAGTCCGTTGCGTGGTCACCGGACTCTGCGAGGGTGGCAGCCGCTGGCCGTGACCATGTCGTACGGATCTGGGATGCCGCCTTGGGGGAGCCGGTCCGGCTGCTCACCGGCGCCGGAGACCTCAACAGGCAGGTGGCCTGGTCGCCGGACGGTCGGCATGTCGCGGCGAGCTCCAAGGACCGGATCGTACGGGTCTGGGAGGCCGAAACCGGCCGGCTCGTACACGAGCTGCACGGGCACAGCGAGGATGTGTGGGGTGTGGCCTGGTCGCCGGAGGGCATCCGCCTCGCCTCCGCCGCACACGACCAGACCGCGATCGTGTGGGACCTGAGAACCGGGAGAGCGACCACCACACTCACCGGGCACTCGGACTTCGTCGAGGGTATCGCCTGGTCACCGGACGGACGGCACATTGCAACCGGCTCAGGGGACCATACCGCCCGCATCTGGGACGCCGGGACCGGCGACCTGCGGCTGCTGCTGCGAGGACACACTGACTACGTGTGGAACCTGGCCTGGTCGCCGGACGGACGGATGCTGGCCAGCGCCTCCTCCGACCGCACCGTGCGCATCGTCGGCACCGAGGATGCCAAGGTCCTGGCTGTGCTGCGTGGCCACGCCGACACTGTGTGGGGCGTCACCTGGTCACCCTGCGGGACCATGCTCGCCACCAGCTCCACCGACGGCACCGGCATGGTGTGGGACCTGCGCCCGCGTGGCGCAGAGGCCGTACTGGCCGACGGGCACCGCGGCCCGGTGAACCAGGCCACATGGTCCGGCAACGGCGGCCGTTTCGCCACGGCCTCGGACGACGGCACTGTACGGGTGTGGGACGCCGTCACCGGCGTTCTGGCCGGACCGGTGATCGGGTTGGAGGACCGGGTCTGGGCCGTCGCCTGTGATCCGCAGGGGGAACGGCTCGCGTTCAGCACCAACGACGGCCTGTTTCGGGTCGCCGACGGGCGCGGCGGCACGCTGTTCGAACGACACGGCGCGGTCGTCGAGGGGTGCGCCTGGTCTCCGAACGGCGGCCGGATCGCCACGGGTGGCCACGACGGCGCCGTGCGTGTCCTGTCCGCGCCGGACGGGACCGAGCTTCTGGAACTGACGGAACATCAGGACTGGGTCGGGCGCGTGGCCTGGTCGCCGACCGGACGACTGCTCGCCAGCTGTTCCGACGACCGTACGTGCCGACTGTGGGACATTGGGGAGGGGCGGCAGTTCACAGTGCTCCGCGGCCACGACAACTACGTGGAGGACGCGGCCTGGTCCCCGGACGAAACCAGGATCGCCACCGCTTCCGGCGACTGGACGGCCGCCGTGTGGGACATCGCCACCGGACGGCGCATCGAGGTGCTGAAGGGGCATGAGGGACGGCTTCGCGCCGTCGCCTGGTCACCTGACGGCCGGCACATCGCCACTGGCGCCGACGACCGTACGGTACGGGTCTGGTCCGCCACCACCCTTGAGGAGATCGCTGTCGTCGGTGTGCACCAGGACAAGGTGACCTCCGTGGCCTGGTCCCCGGACGGCACGAGACTGCTCACGGGATCGGCCGATGGGACGGCGCGTGTGTGGCGGGCGGAGCCAGACTACGACCGGCTGGAGGCGACCGCCCGAGGGAGGGTCTTCCGTACCCTTACCCGCGAGGAACGGCGGCAGCATCTGTTGCCGCTCGATCCCGCGTGACCGTGTGATCAGTAGGCCGATTCCACCGTGCGCTCTTCGGTGCGGACAAGGTAGTCGTCCGGGTTCAGGCCCATGGCCTCGCGCTCGGGCGACGACCAGTAAAGCGCGTTGCGCTCGGCGAAGGCTTCCGGGCCGTCGTACGAGATCAGCCAGACGAACTGGTTACGTTCGCGGTCCACCCAAGCTCCTCCGATCGTAAATCCCAACTCAAGCCGCAGCGGAACGATTTCGCCCCGCCACCGCTCCACCCACTCGTCAAGCAGGCCGTCCCGGACGGTGTACGTACGCAGTTGTGTGGTCTTCGGCATGGCATACATCCTCTCCGAGCGGCGAAGTTCGTGTGCCACCGGAGCCCGACCGCTCGTGCGTCGGTGCCAGGGGCGGTCTTTCCTAAGGACCACGACGGTGAAAGAACCTCACCAAGCCCCACCCCTCCCGCCCGCGGCGCCCGCTCACCCGTGCGAGTGAACATCACCAACTCGGCTGGATTCGCGGCACCTTGCCTGCCCTACGCTCGGCGCAACACAACCGCAGACATGCAACGGCCCTCGCCGGGACGGCAATCCCAGTGCGAGGGCCTGACCACCAAGGAAGGCGCAATCTTCCCGATGGATACGCAGCACCCTAGCGCGCCCCCGCACGCCCAGTCCCGCCCTGCCGCCAACAAACACCCGAACCGGCGGCCCCACACCGGCGGCGGTCTCAGTCACGACAACACCCGCCACACCGCCCGCTTCACGGTGATCGGCAACCACCTCACCCAGCACCCGGAGCTGTCCCTCCTCGCGATCGGTCTGGCCTGCCACATCCAGTCGCTGCCCAAGGGCGCCCGCGTCGACATCAAGACCCTCACCGCACGCTTCCCCGAAGGTGCCACCCGCATCGCCGCCGCCCTGCGCGAACTGGAAGCCCACGGCTACCTGCGCCGCGAGCGCATCCGCGTCCCCGGCGGCCGTATCGTCACCCGCACGGTCTCCTGCAACCAGCCAGGCAGTCGACGCCACACCGACGACAAGCCTGCCCGGCCGGCCCACCCGGCATCGGCGGAGAAGCGGGCTCCCCGCAAGAAACCCCTCCCTGTCGTCCCCCAGCCCGCCTGCCCTGCCCCGCCCTTCTCCAGCAGGCCACCGACCTCCTCGCCGACCTCCGCCGTCACGACCCCGCCTGCTGCTCTCCACCTGCGACACCGCCCACCTCGCCCCGGAGTCGCCGCCTGGCTGGAACGCGACGTCACCCCCACCGTCGTACGCCACGCCCTGACCACTGACCTGCCATCCGAGCCCCTGTGCCGCCCGGCAGCCCTCCTGGCCCACCGCCTCGCCGCCCAGCTGCCACCCCCGCCGTTCGCGCCCCGGCCCGCCACCACCGTCCGACACCCTCTCCAGAACTGCGACGGCTGTGACCGCGCCTTCCGCTCCCCGACTCCAGGACGCTGCCATGACTGCCGTACTCCCGTTGCCGCCGCCGCCTGAGACCGCTCCGTCCCGCTCCCTGCCCTCAGGGTCGATACTCTGGCCGGGGCACCCTCTGGAGGACACCATGAGCACTCAGGCCGACCATGGGCACGAGCTGATCCCCCGCCCCGAGCTGACTCCCGATGCCCTGCGGGCCGCCCTTGCCGACGTCGCTCCAGGGCGCCTTGACGAGATGCAGGCCATGAAGGACGAGGCCTTTGCCAAGGCCGTCGAGTGGCAGTCGCTCAGCCCGGTACAGAGCTGGGTCCTGATCTGGGCCAAGGAGATCGAGATCGCCCGCCGCCCGGACCTCTCCACCCGCTACGCCCAAGCGCAGAGCGATCTGGAGCATGAAGATCCGGACATCGCGCGGGAAGCCCTCCGCGAGCTGAGTGCGGTCCTCGACGAGGCCCTGAAAGCAGTGCGCGAGTGAGCTGGAAGTGGGAATACGCCTTCGGCGCCGAAGAGGCAGCCCGAACCGTTCCCGCAGACTTCCTCGCCGCCGTGGAGCGCAAGGCCGGCGAACTGGTCAGAGCGGCTGAAGCCCTCCATATTCACGGTCGGGCCTATGAAGGGATCGACCCGAAGGGCGGCGAAATCATCGTCTCCGGCGGCTGGTTCGGATACCAGGTCGTCGTGCGCAGCGAGCGCGTCTACGTCGTACAGATCACGTATCTGGGCTTCTGAGAGTCCGGAGGGCCGGAGGCGCATGATCCGGAAACCGACGGGCCGGAATCGGCCACCTTGCTCCAAGCCGGTCGCGCCCGGCTTGACTCAACCCCGTCTGTCTCGGGAATCGTGCACGTAGAGATCGTGACGGAGAGTTCCCCCGGGGGTTACCCATGGCCGTTCCCAGACCACAGACGCGTCAGTTCGAGGCGTTCATGACGAACCTGTCGTACGCGCGGCGCATGGTCGAAGCGGGCCGGATGCTGACCCCTTTCAATTCGCCCACGATCGACATCGACGACTTCTACCGAGCCGCCTGGGTTCAGGCAGTTGCCGCCATCGATCACTGGCTCCATGAGGAGGTGCTGCGCCGGGTCGCCGAGCTGGCGGCCAAGGACAGCCCCGAGATGCCGTACCAGCTGAGGGTCTATGAATTGCCGCTGCACAGGGTCGAGGCTGTGCAGCGAGGGGACGTCACCCTTCCCGAAGCTGTCGTCGACCACCTGCGCGACAAGCTCGCGGGCCAGTCCCTTCAGCATCCCGGAAAGATCTCCGAGGTGCTCAAGCTCGTGACGGACAAGAAGGTCTGGTACCTGTCCGCAGGGTGGATCAACAAGACCTTCTTCCAGGGACGCACCTCGCTGAACGAGAAGACGCTGCGCAGCCGCTACCTGGAGATCACTCAGCGACGCAACAAGATCGCGCACGACGCCGACCTGATCGATGGCGATCTCAAGCAGCGCCGCCCCATCGACGAGGCCGCTGTGAACGACGCCATCGACTGGATCGAGCGCATCGCGCTCGCCATCGCCCATGTGCTCGACGACGAGGGGTGACGGGGGTGGGGAGGTGACTGGGCGGTGGCTGTCACTCGTAGGCTGGCCCCATGACGGAACTGCCCGCCCGGCGTCTGCTGCTGGTGCATGCGCACCCGGACGACGAGTCGATCAACAACGGCGCGACCATGGCCAAGTACGCGGCCGAGGGTGCGCATGTGACCCTGGTCACCTGCACTCTCGGTGAACTCGGCGAGGTCATTCCGCCGGAGCTCGCCCATCTGACCGGCGTCGCCCTGGGCGAGTACCGCCTGCGCGAGCTCACCGCCGCGATGCGTGAGCTCGGCGTCGAGGACTTCCGTCTGCTCGGCGGCGTGGGCCGTTACCGGGACTCCGGGATGATGGGCCTCGCCGACAACGACGATGCCGCCTGCTTCTGGCAGGCCGACGTCGACGAGGCCGCCGCCCACCTCGTCGAGGTGATCCGTGAGGTACGCCCCCAGGTTCTGATCACGTACGACCCCGACGGCGGCTACGGCCACCCCGACCACATCCAGGCCCACCGCGTCGCCCAGCGCGCCGCCGAGCTGGCGGCCGCCGAGGGCCTGCCGATCGCCAAGGTCTACTGGAACCGCGTACCGCGCACGGTCGCCGAGAAGGCCTTCGCCGGCCTCCAGGAGGACCTGTCCCGCATCCCCTTCCCCCGGGCCGCCACCCTCGACGACGTACCGGGCGTCGTGGACGACGAGCGCATCACCACCGAGGTCGACGGCACCGCGTACGCCGCCGCCAAGGCCGCCGCGATGCGCGCGCACGCCACGCAGATCGACGTCGCCGAACCGTACTTCGCGCTCTCCAACGAGCTTGCTCAGCCCGTCTTCACCACGGAGTACTACGAGTTGGTGCGCGGCGAGCGCGCCCAGGCGCGGGAGACGGATCTGTTCGCCGGGATCGAGGAGGCGTCATGAAGGACCAGGGCTCGATGCTCGCCCAGCCGCTGCAGCGCCCCTCCGCCGGGCGGATCGTCGCCCACCTGGGGCTGTTCGTGCTCGGCCTGGTGATCGGCGCCGCCGGTTCGCTGGTGCAGGCCGGCTGGTTCCCCGGCGGGCTGCTGCTCGCGCTGCTGGGCGGGGCCGGGCTGTTCCTGGGCGGGGCGTGGGGCACCGGAGGCAGAAGCGGAGCGGTTTCGTCCGCCGCGGGCTGGCTGCTCGCCGTCATCCTGCTCACCACCAGCCGTCCCGAAGGGGACTTCCTGTTCGCCGCGGGAGTCGGCTCGTACCTCTTCCTCCTCGGCGGCATGGGTGTGGCTGTGATGTGCGCCACCCTCGGTCCGGGGCGGCAACCAGGTGGCCGGGCCGTCCGACTTGGCAAGTGACGTACCACTTCGCCGTCAGACGCTCGTGCGAGTCCCGTGTGGGTTTCCCCAGCGGTCGCGGGATACGCGACGGAGGTGGCCAGTATGGTGGTGCAGCCGCCGAGCTGCCCGAGCATGTGAGGTCGTAACGGGCGGCGGAGCCAACCGGGAGAACCTGCCTTGAGTCGTGAAACTGACAGTCCGTCCTCCGGGCCCAACGGGCGCGGCGGAGCCGCATACCCTTCGGGCACGCCGCCCTACGGCACCCCCACGGCTTCCGACAACGGTGCTGGAGCGGGCCGTTCGGCCGCGCAGCCGGAGGAACGCAAGACCGAGACCACGCTGACGACGCGGATCCGGATCAACATCCCCGGGTCACGGCCCATCCCGCCGGTCGTCGTGCGCAAGCCCGTCGCGGACACCGAGGCCGCCGACGACACCGCCGCCGAAGCACCCCCGGAGAACCCGGCCACCACGACCGGCACGGTCGAGGCTCCGGCCGAGCGTCCCCAGCAGGGCGAGGAGAAGACCAGCGACTGGTTCGCGCCCCGCAAGTCAGGGCCGGCCAAGGCCGGTCAGGGCGGCGGTTCCGCCAACGGGGCCGGGCAGCCCAGCGGTTCCGGCCCGGCCACCGGCGCCCCCACTGCGGGCGCCGTCGCTCCCGGCGCCCCCACTGCGGCGCGTCCGGGCAGTGGCCGCCCCGGTGGCGTGGTCGGCTCCATGAACATGCCGGGCGGCTCCCGGCCCGGTGACGCCGCCCGCTCCGGCGGAGGCGGTACGAACGGTGCCGGGCTGCCCGGCGCCACCGGCGGTCCCGTGGCTCCCGGGCACGGCGGCGGTACCGGCTCCTTCGACGTCACCGAGGCGCTCTCGGCGGGCCCGCTGGGCAATGGCTCGCCCGCCGCGCCGGGCGGCCCCGGCGAACCCCGCCGCGACGACCTGCCGTACTTCACGGAGAACGGCCAGGGCGGATACGGGCATCAGTCCACGCCCAACGGCCAGAACGGCCCCAACGGCCTGAGCGGCCCCAACGGTCAGAACGGCTCCGTCGGCCTGAGCGGTCACGGCGGCCTGGGCGGACCGGGCGGCCCCGGCGGCCAGGGCAGCCCGCAGGGCCCCGCGGGCCCGACCGGCGGCCCCGTCACCGGCGACGGCCCGCTCGTCCCGCCGCCCACCGGCCGTCCCGGCGGTCCGGGCACCGCTCCCGGTGGCCTGGGCGCTCCCGGCGCCCCCGGCAGGCCGGGCACCGGTCCCGGCGGTCCTGGCGCACCCGGCGGTCTGGGCGCACCCGGCACCTCCGGCGGCCCAGGCACCGCCCCGCACACCGGTCGCGGCCCCGGCGGCGGTATGAGCGACGACACCGCCATCCTCACCCCCCAGAAGCAGGTCCCCGAACCGCCCCCCGGCAGTTCCTTCAGCGCCCCTGGCAACGTCTCCGGGGACACCCTCACCAGCGGCATCCCCGTCGTGCCGTCCGCCGGCCGCGGCACACCCTTCGGTCCCGGCGCGCCCACCGACGGGCCGCTGCCGCACACGCCGCCGAAACTGCCCGAGCCGGTGCAGCAGAACGTGCCCGCCGCCGCGCCCAAGAAAAAGAAGGGCCGCAACAAGCTGGTCCTGCTCGGCGGCGGCGTGTTCTTCGTCGCCGGAGTCGCCTACGGTGCCGGTCTGCTGATGAACCACTCCGACGTGCCCAAGGGCACCACCGTGCTCGGCGTCGACATCGGCGGCGGCACCCGCGACGACGCCGTCAAGAAGCTCGACGAGGCCCTCGGCGACCGCATCGACAACCCGCTGAAGCTGTCCGTCGACGGCGACACCGTCTCGCTCAGGCCGGATCAGTCGGGGCTCCAGTTCGACGTCGACTCCACGGTCGGCGCCGCCGCGAAGAGCGACTACAACCCGGTCTCCGTGATCGGCTCGCTCTTCGGCCAGGAACGGGTCGTCGAACCGGTCATGCCGGTCGACGAGGAGAAGCTGAAGGCGTCCCTGGAGGACGCGGCGGGCGGCGCCGGCACCGCGACCGACGGCACGATCAGGTTCGAGTCCGGCAAGGCCGTCGCCGTCTACGGCAAGGCCGGCAAGGGCATCGCCGTCGACCAGGCCACCGACGCCGTCGAGGAGGCCTACCGCACCCAGGTCGAGACCGGCACGTCCACGCCGGTGCAGCTGCCGACGACCACCCGGCAGCCGACGGTCTCCGATGCCGAGGTCGACCGGATGGTGAAGGAGTTCGCCGAGCCGGCGTTGTCCGCCCTCGCCACGGTCCAGACCGACGCGGCGCACAGCATCGACTTCGGCCCCGTGTCACTGCCCAAGATCCTCGGCTTCAAGGCAGTCGACGGCAAGCTCGTGGAGACGTACGACCTCAAGGCGCTCGAGGAGGCGTACGGCAGCACCTTCGACGGTGTGCAGATCGAGGGCGCGAGCGGGAAGCGTGCCGTCCAGCCGGCGGACGTCGCCTCCGCGCTGCGCAAGGCTCTGCGCGGCAAGACGCCGGCGGAGCGCACCGCAGTCATCGACACCACCCCCAACTAGGGGCTCGCTGACGCAGAGGAGGGGGTGCCCGGCGACCGCCGGGCACCCCCTCCGTCGTATGCCCCCGCGGCAAACCGCTAATTGAGCATCGCCCGAGCCGCCGAAGCCTCCCCCCGCACCCGCTCGGCCGCCCCTCGTCCACCGCACCCACCACCTCCGCATACGCGTCCAACTCCTGCGCCCCTTCCAGGAAATCCCCCCGCCGCACCAGCAACTGCGCCCGCTCGTACCGCAACCGCGCAGGATGCGCCGGCAGCAACAGCGACAGCTCGACGGCCCACAACGCCACATCCGTCCGCTCGGCCCGCGCAGCCGCCCACGCCCGGATGTTGTTCAGGATCCGCAGCACGACGTCCAACGGCGCCGCGGCACCAGCATCGAGGAATCCAACGGCGCCCCGTGGCCCCCACGACCAGCAGCTCCGCGTCGTTCCCGGTCAGCACCCGCCCACCCTCGAACGGGTCGGCGAGCACCTGCTCCTCCGGCTCCCCGAACCCGACCACGAAGTGCCCCGGCAGCGCCACCCCGTACACCGGAGCCCCTGCTCGCCGCGCCACCTCCACCCACACCACCGACAGCAGAATCGGCAGCCCGCGCCGCCGCCGCAGCACGGCATGCAGCAGCGAGGACTCCAGACGCTGGTAATCGCCCGGTGTGCCATGGAACCCGCACCGCTCCCCGAGCAGTTCACGCAGCGCCTCGGCCCAGGCGCGCGGCCCGCCCGGCCGGAAGGGCAGCCGCCCGGCCAGCTCGTCCAGCTCCACCTGCGCGGCGTCGATCCCGAGGTCGTCCAGCGCCCCGTCGGCCTCCGCGCCGACGAGCAGACACAGCGTGGCCAGATCGGGCCGCTCGGCCCGCGCCTCCTCGGCGAACCGCCGCCGCAGCTCGGCGGACCGCTCCGGCGGTGGGGGGAAGGGGGGTTGCATGACCACCTGCCGACCTCCCGCTGTCAGTGCCCAGGCGCGCCGGACGCCTGTGGCTCCCGGTAGTGGTGGTACGCGTGATGCGCAGTGAAGCCCATCCCGGTGTACAGCGCCCGTGCCCCCACATTGTCCGTCTCGACCTGGAGCCACGCCGCCGATGCGCCCTCGTCGAGGGCCTGCCGGGCCAGCGCGGCCATCACGGCGCCGGCCAGTCCCCGCCGCCGTAGCGCCGGATCGACCTCGACGGCGGCGAACCCGGCCCACCGTCCGTCGACCACACACCGCCCGATCGCGGCGGGCGGGGCCCCCGCGCCTGCACCGGGCACGGTCGCGAACCACACCGAGGGCCCTCCCCCACGCTCGGCTCCGCTCGCGCGGGGGGACCCCCCTCCCAGCACCTTCAGCGCCACCTCGCTCACGCCCTTGCGCTGATACCGCGCCAGCCAGGCCGCGTCCGCCTCCCGGGACAGCACGACCCCGGCCCCCTCGGCCCGGTCGGCGACCGGCGCGAGTGCCCCGATCCACAGCTCGGCGGTCACCTCACGCACCCAACCGCGCTCCTCCAGCTCCGCGCACAGCAGCTCCTGCGTGCCCTCGGCGCCGGTGGCGGTCTGGACGTACGCGGGCAGGCCGCGGTCGCGGTACCACCGCCGTACGACGGTCAGCGCCTCGTCGAGCGGCATGCCGGGGTCGCCGAGCGGCAGCACGGAGTTGGCCCGCCGGGTGAAGCCCGCCCGTCGCCCGGCCACCACCCCCCATGGACGCGCTTCGCGCGACACCTCCTGCACTGCGGCCCGCAGCTCCCACTCGCCGAGCCGTTCGCTCTCCACCGGCCGCCACGCCCGGGCCGCGACCCGCGCGAGCTCCTGGTACGACGCGGACGGCCCACGCCGCCGGGCTGGTGCCGCGGGCACCACCTTGCCCGCGACCAGCGAGGATTCCTCGATCCGGACGCTTTCACCGTCCCGTCGTGTGATCACCAGCACCCCGTTGTTCCAGGATGTGAGAACCCCCACCGTGTCGGTGAATTTCTCCTGCGTGACACCAGGGTGGCCCAACCGCCGTACGGAGACCCGTTTGCCCACGTCAGCAGCGGTGATACGGACCTCAAGGCGTCCTATCGGCGAGAATTCCACAGGTCAGTCCACCCCTCCTGTTCGGATCATGCCCAAGAACGGAGATACTAGGGGCGGGCATCGACGACGCCGCGCTCCCGCGCGCCAGGCGGCGGAGCCTGAGGAGGCCCGCCAGCGCCCGTATCGAGGAGGAACGACAGCGTGACCTACGTCATCGCGCAGCCTTGTGTCGACGTCAAGGACAAGGCGTGCATCGAGGAGTGCCCGGTCGACTGCATCTACGAGGGCTCCCGGTCCTTGTACATCCACCCGGACGAATGCGTCGACTGTGGTGCCTGTGAGCCGGTCTGCCCGGTCGAGGCGATCTTCTACGAGGACGACACTCCCGAAGAGTGGAAGGACTACTACAAGGCGAACGTCGAGTTCTTCGACGAGCTCGGCTCGCCCGGCGGCGCCAGCAAGCTCGGCCTGATCGAGCGTGACCACCCCTTCATCGCCGCGCTTCCGCCGCAGAACCAGTAAGCGGCCCGCTGGGCGAACCCCAGCCGTCGCTTGAGGAGCGTCGCCTCGGTCCCGTACGGCCTGATCGCCCTCGCGGCGGTCACCGCCGTACGGGACCGAGGCGTTTGCCGTCCCGTACGGCTCGTACGCACGAGAAAGTGAGCCAGAACCGTGTCCGCAGTCTCCGACCGCCTGCCCACCTTCCCCTGGGACAAATTGGCGCCGTACAAGCAGACGGCTGCCGCCCACCCGGACGGCATCGTCGACCTGTCCGTCGGCACCCCGGTCGACCCGGTCCCCGAGCTGATCCAGAAGGCGCTCGTCGCGGCGGCCGACTCCCCGGGCTACCCGACGGTCTGGGGCACGCCGGAGCTGCGTGACGCGATCACCGGCTGGCTGCGCCGCCGCCTCGGCGCCCAAAACGTCACTCACCATCACGTCCTGCCGATCGTCGGCTCCAAGGAACTGGTCGCCTGGCTCCCCACCCAGCTGGGCCTCGGCCCCGGCGACAAGGTCGCCTACCCGCGCCTCGCCTACCCGACCTACGAGGTGGGCGCGCGCCTGGCCCGTGCGGACCACGAGGTCTACGACGACCCGACCGAGCTCGACCCGGCGAACCTGAAGCTCCTCTGGCTCAACTCACCCTCCAACCCGACGGGCAGGGTCCTGTCGAAGGAGGAACTGACTCGGATCGTCGCCTGGGCCCGCGAGCACGGCGTGCTGCTCTTCTCCGACGAGTGCTACCTCGAACTGGGCTGGGAGGCCGACCCGGTCTCCGTCCTCCACCCGGACGTCAACGGCGGCTCATACGAGGGCATCGTCGCCGTTCACTCGCTCTCCAAGCGCTCCAACCTCGCGGGCTACCGCGCGGCCTTCCTGGCCGGCGACCCGGCCGTCCTCGGCCCCCTCCTGGAGATCCGCAAGCACGGCGGCATGATGACGTCGGCGCCCACCCAGGCAGCCGTGGTGGCCGCCCTCGGCGACGACGACCACGTCCGTGTCCAGCGCGAGCGCTACGCGGCCCGCCGCACGGCGCTGCGCGAGGCGCTGCTGAACCACGGCTTCCGCATCGAGCACAGCGAGGCGAGCCTGTACCTCTGGGCCACCCGCGACGAACCCTGCTGGACCACGGTCGCCCACCTGGCCGACCTCGGCATCCTGGTGGCCCCCGGCGACTTCTACGGCCCAGCGGGCGAAAACTTCGTACGCGTGGCCTTCACGGCAACGGACGAGCGGGTACGAGCAGCGGTGAAGCGCCTCGCCTGACACCGATACCGCTGACCGCTGTGGGCAATCGTTCCGCAGGGCGATGGGGGAGGGTGGGCACAGCCTGCAGCGCCGGGCACCGCTGCAACGGGCCCCGGCTCCTGCCCACGCAAGCACACGCAAAACGACGGGGGCCCAGGGAACTCCCTGGACCCCCGTCGCCGTACAACCCGGCGTCAGCCGATCGGCAGCCCCGTAGCCGGCAGCGACTTCTTCGGCAGAGTCTGCGTCGGCAGCCCACCCTTGGCCAGCCCATCCGTCGGCAGCCCACCCTTCGTCGCCGTCGAAGCGGTGTCACCCACGACGTCCCGGCCGCCCCGGCAGCGTCACCCGCAGCCTTCTGCACCGCCGGCGTCGCCTTCTTGGCAATCTGGCCACCGGTCTTGCCGGCGGTCGGCACCGACTGCTTGACCGCCTTGCTGCCGGTGTCGCCCGCGGCACCGGTGACGTCCTTGGCCGCGCCGTCGACGGTGTTGCCGACGCTCGCCCCGTCCAGGGCGGTCAGCCCGCCGACGTTGGGGGTGGCGGGCTTCTCGGGGGCCGCGCTGGCGGAGCCGGCCGCACCGACCCCGGCAGCCGCTCCCGCTGCGACGAGCAGCGCGGCACGGGCGATCCGACGGGTCAGAGGGAGGGACATGGTGCTCCTTTGACGGGAGGAAACGATGAAGTGTCCGGCCGCGCCCGGCTGTTGATCTCCGGGCTCGGACGCAGTGACTACCGCTCGAAGCCCCCGAAGGTTGCGGCGGCCCAGTGTAAAGAATTGGCAATGTGTCGCATTATCGGCTCCGGATAAAAACGGGCAAAGGACGCCCGGCTGCAAAGTCTGCCGAATCCTTACCGCCCTTTGTTTTCAAGGGTTTTGATGGATGTGAGGGTGAGGTCACGAAAACCTGATCACACCGTCACCGGCCGTCCACGCACGTAACCCCTGAGGGGGAAGCCCCGCACTACTGTGCAGCGACGATCCGGACGGCGCTCGCGGCGCTCTCCGCCCCGTCGGTGCCCTTCCCGTCGCCGGACGCCGGACGCCACCGGCTGTCGGTGTTCCCGGCCGTCCACTCCCGGCCGGCGTACGAGACGCGCTCGATGTGCAGTGCGGAGGCGTTGGCGACCGCCCAGTGCGCGAGCTGCCAGCCGCGCTCGCGGACGCTGCGTCCGTCGGCGCCGGTGTCCGCGGTCACCGGTACGGTCACCGTGCGCCCGCTGGTCTCGGTGATCAGGTCGCTCGGCGCGGGCGTCGGCGTCGCACCCACCTCCGCGCCGGCCTGCGCCACCGCGTCCCGCCCGAAGTCCCGTACGAGCGCGGAGCGCACCGTGTCCGGACCGGCGGTGGGGGCTGCGCCCGGCCGGCCCTGACAGGTCAGCGTGGCCGCGGCCCGCCCGGTGAGCGCGGCGGCGAGCAGGGTGGCGTCCGGCTCGTGCTTGGCGTAGGCCTCCGGAAACCCGCTGCGCTGCACACGCTGCGCGGCCACGGTGAGCGGCAGCCGGGTGTAGTCGGGCACCTTGACCAGGTGGTCGTAGAACATGCCCGCCGAGTAGATCGGGTCCATGATGTCCTGCTCCGTGCCCCAGCCCTGTGACGGCCGCTGCTGGAACAGGCCGAGCGAGTCCCGGTCGCCGTGGTCGATGTTGCGCAGCGCCGACTCCTGGAGGGCGGTCGCCAGCGCGATCGTCACGGCCCGCTCGGGCAGACCGCGTGCGGTGCCGACGGCGGTGATCGTCGCCGCGTTCACCGCCTGCTCGGGCGTGAACTCGTACGTCGCCCCGTCGGCGTCGGCCGACACGACCTTGCACTGCGGACCGCCGGGGCCTCCGGTGACGTACTGCACCACGAGATAGCCCGCGACCGCGAGCAGGACCACGAAGGCCGCCCCGATACGGAAGAGGCGGCCACGACGCTGAGGAGTAGGGGACGGCTCTGGCATCCGTACAAGGTACTGGAGAGTACGGTGTGCCCGGTGTGAGTGTGGGAACTCGTGCGAGGTTGGGCGCGCGTTAGGGTCGACGGCATGGCCGACACCCCGCTTGACCTCACCCTGGACGCCGCACGGCTCACTGCCCGGCTCGTCGACTTCCCCTCCGAGAGCGGCAGCGAGAAGCCGCTCGCGGACGCGATCGAGGGTGCCCTGCGCGCCCTGCCGCACCTGACGGTCGACCGCTACGGCAACAACGTCGTCGCCCGCACGAACCTGGGCCGGGCGGAGCGTGTGATCCTCGCCGGTCACATCGACACCGTGCCGATCGCCGACAACGTGCCGTCCAGGCTGGACGACGAGGGTGTGCTGTGGGGCTGCGGCACCTGCGACATGAAGGCGGGCGTCGCGGTCCAGCTGCGCATCGCGGCCACCGTCCCGGCCCCGAACCGCGACCTGACGTTCGTCTTCTACGACAACGAGGAGGTCGCTGCCGAGCTCAACGGCCTCAAGCATGTCGCCGAGGCCCATCCGGAGTGGCTGCGGGGCGACTTCGCGGTGCTGCTGGAGCCATCGGACGGCCAGGTCGAGGGCGGCTGCCAGGGCACCCTGCGCGTGCTGCTGAAGACCAGGGGCGAACGGGCCCACTCGGCGCGCAGCTGGATGGGCTCCAACGCGATCCACGCGGCGGCGCCGATCCTGGCCCGCCTGGCCGCGTACGAGCCCCGCTACCCCGTGATCGACGGTCTGGAGTACCGCGAGGGCCTGAACGCTGTGGGGATTTCGGGGGGTGTGGCCGGAAATGTCATCCCGGACGAGTGTGTCGTGACGGTCAACTTCCGTTACGCCCCGGACCGCACCGAGGAGGAGGCGATCGCCCACGTCCGCGAGGTCTTCGCGGACTGCGGGGTGAGCGACTTCGTCGTCGACGACCACAGCGGAGCCGCCCTGCCCGGCCTGTCCCACCCGGCCGCGGCGGCCTTCATCGAGGCGGTCGGGGGCACCCCGCAGCCGAAGTACGGCTGGACGGACGTCTCCCGGTTCAGCGCGCTGGGCATCCCCGCGGTCAACTACGGTCCCGGCAACCCGCACTTGGCGCACAAGCGGGACGAACGGGTCGAAACGGCGAAGATCCTGGCGGGCGAGGAGCGCCTGAGGTCCTGGCTCACGGCGTGAGACCGGCCGGTGCTGTGGCGCTTCATGGCGGACACGCACACGTACCCCGTCCTTAACCCGCGTAGATCTACGCTGAGGTGGAACGACCCCGCAACGGAGGGAGCGCACATGGCCACCGGCAACCCTGAGGGCAAGAAGCAGCCGCCGGAGGAGCAGCGCCTCGGCCCGGTCCTCCGTCGGCGGAGCCAGGTGACGGCGAGCACGACGGACCAGCGACTGCTGGACGCGGGCGGCCCGTCGGACTGGGTCCACACGGACCCCTGGCGAGTCCTGCGCATCCAGTCGGAGTTCATCGAGGGATTCGGCACGCTGGCCGAACTCCCGCCCGCCATCAGCGTGTTCGGCTCTGCTCGTACGCCGGTGGACTCCTCGGAATACGACATCGGTGTCCGCCTGGGCCGAGGCCTGGTCGAGGCGGGCTTCGCGGTCATCACGGGCGGCGGCCCCGGGGCGATGGAGGCCGCCAACAAGGGCGCGTGCCAGGCGGGCGGCATCTCGGTCGGCCTCGGCATCGAGCTGCCCTTCGAGCAGGGCCTGAACCCCTACGTCGACATCGGCCTCAACTTCCGCTACTTCTTCGTCCGGAAGATGATGTTCGTCAAGTACGCGCAGGGCTTCGTGGTCCTGCCGGGCGGCCTCGGCACCCTGGACGAACTCTTCGAGGCGCTCACCCTCGTCCAGACCCAGAAGGTCACCCGCTTCCCGATCGTCCTCTTCGGCAGCCAGTACTGGGGCGGCCTCGTCGACTGGCTCCGCAGCACCCTGGTCGCCCAGGGCAAGGCCTCGGAGAAGGACCTGCACCTCTTCCATGTCACGGACGACGTGGAGGAGGCGGTGGCGTTGGTGTCGAAGGAGGCGGGGCGCTGAAAACCAGCCTCTCCGGCGATTGAGGAGCGGGGGTCCAGGGGCAGAGCCCCTGGCGGGGTCGAAGGGCGGAGCCCTGGGATGGGACGGAAGGCGGCGGGGGCGAGAAACGGCTACGCCAGCCCCCGCCGGGCCACCGCCGGAGGACGATGCCCGGCGATCGACGCCACCATGTCGAGCACCTGCCGCGTCTCCGCCACCTCGTGCACCCGGTACACCTGCGCCCCGAGCCACGCGGACACCGCAGTCGTCGCCAGCGTGCCGATCACCCGCTCCTTGACGGGCTTGTCCAGCGTCTCTCCCACGAAGTCCTTGTTGGACAGCGACACCAGCACCGGCCACCCGGTCTCCACCATCTCCCCGAGCCTGCGCGTCGCCTCCAGACTGTGCCGGGTGTTCTTCCCGAAGTCGTGCCCGGGATCGATCAGCACCGACTCCCGCGGTACCCCCAGCGACACCGCCCGCTCGGCCAGCCCGACGGTCACCCGCAGGATGTCGGCCATGACGTCGTCGTACGTCACCCGATGCGGCCGGGTACGCGGCTCCGCACCGCCGGCATGCGTGCACACCAGCCCCACCCCGTACCGCGCGGCGACCTCCGCGAGCCGCGGATCCACCCCGCCCCATGCGTCGTTCAGCAGATCCGCCCCGGCCTCGCACACGGCCTCGCCGACCTCGTGCCGCCAGGTGTCCACGCTGATCACGACGTCCGGGAACCGCCGCCGGACCTCCGCCACGAACCCGACCGTCCGCCGTGCCTCCTCCTCGGCGGTCACCTCCTCGCCCGGGCCGGCCTTGACCCCGCCGATGTCGATGATCGTGGCCCCCTCCGCCACCGCCTGCTCCACGCGCGCGAGGGCGGGCTCGTCGTGGAAGGTGGCCCCGCGGTCGTAGAAGGAGTCCGGGGTCCGGTTCACGATCGCCATGATCACCGGCTCGTGCGGGTGGAACTCCCGCCTGCCCAGCCTGAGCATCCCCTGTGACCTCTTCTCGTACGTCCTGGCCCGCGGCCTTTCCGACCGCCTGCGACCCTAACTGTCAGACTCGCATGGCACGATCGGACCCTGACACATTCGATGTCGGCGAAGGCCGGCACACTCCGCGTGGGGACCTTCAGCGATGGTGATGTTCTTGTTCCTGGTCGTGGCCCTCGCCGTCGTCGTCGCGGCGGTGACACTCGCCGTGGTGGGCGGCGGCGAGCACGGTCCGCTGCCCGAGGCGGCCCCCGAGCGGCTCCACGACCCGCTGCCCCCGGACCGCCCGGTCGCCCGGGCGGACGTCGACTCCCTGCGCTTCCCGCTCGCTGCCCGCGGCTACCGCATGGCGGACGTGGACGACGCCCTGGGCCGCCTCGCCGCCGAGCTCGCCGAGCGCGACGCCCGGATCGCCGACCTGGAGTCCGCCCTGGCCGGCGCCCGGGCCGCAGCCCGCGCCTCCCTGGAGAAACACGGGCCGGAGGAGGACCGGTGAGCAACGGCACGGCACTGGCAGGCCCGGACGGCGCGCTGCGCTGCCCCTGGGCCCTGTCCACCGAGGACTACGTGACGTATCACGACGCGGAGTGGGGCCGCCCGGTCCACGGCGACGACGCGCTGTTCGAGCGGCTGGCCCTGGAGGCCTTCCAGTCCGGCCTGTCCTGGATCACCATCCTGCGCCGCCGCCCCGGCTTCCGTGCCGCCTTCGCCGGTTTCGAGATCGCCAAGGTGGCCGCCTTCACGGACGCCGACCGCGAGCGCCTGCTCGCCGACCCCGGCATCATCCGCAACCGCGCCAAGATCGACGCGACCCTCGCCAACGCGCGCGTGCTGGCCGACTGGTCCCCGGGCGAGCTGGACGCCCTGATCTGGTCCCACGCCCCCGACGCGGCGACCCGCCCGATTCCGAAGACGCTGTCCGACGTCCCGGCGGTCACGCCCGAGTCGACGGCCCTGTCCAAGGCCCTGAAGAAGCGGGGCCTGCGCTTCGTGGGCCCGACGACGGCGTATGCGTTGATGCAGGCGTGCGGGTTGGTCGACGACCACTTGGAAGGATGCGTGGCGCGTATTACCAGCCCGTCGTGGGGGTCCCCCCGCTCATGGGGGTCCCCCCGCGCGAGCGAAGCCGAGCGTGGGGGAGAAGCCGAGAGTGGGGGAGTTTGAGGACGAGGCCGTTCAGGCCGAAGCGGGGGCCTGGGGGCGGCAGCCCCCAGCGAGGCCCACACCGACGCCGGGTGACAACGCGCCGACGCCAGCAGGACTCACCGCCCCAAATACTTCGGCTTCTCCTTGTTCACAAAGGCCTGCACCGCAATCGCATGGTCCTCCGAGGACCCCGCCCGAGTCTGCAGCTCGTCCTCCTTCTCCAGCGTCTCCGTCAAGGAGTGGGACAGCCCGTACGCCACCGCCTCCTTGATCGCCCCATAGGCCACCGTCGGCCCCTCGGCCAGCGCCCGCGCGACGGTCTCCGCCTCGCCGCGCAGCGACTCCGAGGGCACGACCCGGTTCGCGATCCCCAGCTCGTACGCCTCCTGCGCCTTGATGCTCCGCGGGAACAGCAGCAGGTCGGCGGCCCGCCCCGGCCCGACGACGCGCGGCAGGGTCCAGGAGATCCCGGAGTCGGCGGTCAGCGCCACACCGGCGAAGGACGTGTTGAAGGCGGCGGTGTCGGCCACCACCCGGTAGTCCGCGGCGAGCGCGAAGCCGAAGCCTGCCCCGGCCGCGACTCCGTTCACGCCCGCGACCACCGGCTTCGCCATGCCCGCCAGCGCCCGCACGATCGGGTTGTAGTGCTCCCGCACCGTGCTCATCGTCTGCCCTTCGCCCTCGCCCGCCTCCCGGTCGGCGGCCAGCAGCCCGATGTGCTCCTTGAGGTCCTGCCCCACGCAGAACGCCCGGTCCCCGGACGCGGTCAGCAGCACCGCCCGTACGGCGTCGTCCGCCGCCGCGGACTGGACCGCCTCCCTGAGGGCGACCTTGGTCTCGATGTTCAGCGCGTTCATCGCCTCGGGGCGGTTCAGCGTGATCGTCGCAAGCCCGTCGCTCACCTCGTAGAGCACGGTGTCGGCCATGGCGTATCCCCTCCGGAGTTGCGGCTGCGGGCGTACCGGGCAGTACGTCCTGTCTGAGGACAGCATGGCGGAGATCACCGGCAACGGCCCCGAGCGTCCATGTGACCTGCGTCAAAGAATGTGTCCCGGCTTCCGCTCCGCGGAAGTCCGTGCGGCTGCGCAGTATCGCAGTTACATCGCCGAATTGAGTGGTTTTGCTCGCGCGCGTTGCCCAAGCGATGCCGACTGATGTTGGTCATCGGGTCGTGAGATGCGGGATAATGGCTTGGAAGCAATGTGTTCGATGCCGGTGTCGCGTGTCCCCTCACGGACCGCGCGTGCCCTTCAGCGGGCCGTCGGCTTTGACGATGAGCTGGTTTTCAGGAAGGGGAACGAGCATGGCGGCCATGAAGCCGCGGACGGGTGACGGCCCGCTCGAGGTGACCAAGGAGGGGCGGGGCATCGTCATGCGCGTTCCGCTCGAAGGCGGCGGTCGGCTCGTCGTCGAGCTGACCCCGGACGAGGCCGACGCGCTCGGCGACGCCCTCAAGAAGGTTGTGGGCTGACCCGCAGGCGACCATACCCTTTCAGTCGCCCCGGCACCGTATTCGGTGCCGGGGCGACTGTTTGCCCAGGTCGACCGGCCAGGGGTTGTCGCTCAGGGCTCTCGCCCGGGGTTATCGCTTCACCGCGCACAGCAACCCGTCGCCCACCGGCAGCAGCGACGGCACCAGTTCCTGGCTCTCGCGCACTGCGCGCAGCAGCTCCCGCAGCCGCAGTACCTCCGTCGGCTGGGGCCCCGAGTCCACCGTGCGGCCGTTCGCGAAGACACCCTCGAACACGACCAGCCCGCCGGGACGCAGCAGGCGCAACGATTCAGCGAGGTACTCCAGCACCTCCAGCCGGTCGCCGTCGCAGAAGACGAGGTCATAGCCGGCGTCCGCGAGCCGCGGAAGGACGTCCAGGGCGCGGCCCGGGATGAAACGGGCGCGATTGCTGGCGAACCCCGAAGCACGGAAGGCCTGCCGGGCGAACTGCTGGTGCTCGGGCTCGGGATCCACGGTGGTCAGGACGCCGTCCGGCCGCATCCCGAACAGCAGATGAATCCCTGACACACCGGTCCCGGTGCCGATCTCCGCGATGGCCTTGGCGTCCACGGAAGCGGCCAGCAACCTCAGCGCGGCGCCCGTGCCGGGCGACACCGAGCGCAGCCCTGCTTCGCGGGCCCGGTCACGGGCCCAGCGCAGCGCTTCGTCCTCGGCGACATAGGCGTCGGCGAACGCCCAGCTCGTCTGCCGGTTGCCGGTAATGACCCTCTCCTGTCCCCGTGGTTGCCTGGGCGTGACTGTATCCGTTGCCGCCGGGAACCCGCAGATGGGACCGGGCGTTTAGAAGGGTGGGAGACAGGAGCGGGGGACACGGTTGGATCACGACGACTCGCGGGACGCCGAGCAAGTGCTGACGCAGCCGCATCAACCGCATCAGCTGTACCAGCACAGATCAATTTCTCGTAAAACCGCTTATCCGGAGCTAACGGACGAGGTGGCTATGGTAGGGGCTCCACTGGACACCACCAGAGCTGACAGGGGAGGTGCGGCTGTGCCTTTGAACCGGGCAGGAGTGCTGCGGCGCTTCCTCGGGTCGGCGGGCAGGCCGAAATCCGTGAACGACACCGCTGCTGACCTCAGCCACGCCGCTGACCACGACCGGACCGCGACGTTCTCCACCGACGCGGACGGGCAGGCGTGGACTCCGCCCACGTGGGAGGAGATCGTCAGCACGCACAGTGGCCGCGTCTACCGGCTGGCGTACCGCCTCACGGGCAACCAGCACGACGCCGAGGACCTCACCCAGGAGGTCTTCGTCCGCGTCTTCCGCTCCCTTTCCACGTACACGCCGGGCACGTTCGAGGGCTGGCTGCACCGCATCACCACGAACCTCTTCCTGGACATGGTCCGCCGCAAGCAGCGCATCCGCTTCGACGCCCTCGGTGAGGACGCGGCCGAGCGGCTGCCCAGCCGTGAGCCGACCCCGCAGCAGGTCCTCAACGACGCGCACTTCGACGCGGACGTCCAGCAGGCCCTCGACACCCTCGCACCCGAGTTCCGTGCCGCGGTCGTCCTGTGCGACATCGAAGGACTGTCGTACGAGGAGATCGCCGCGACGCTCGGCGTGAAGCTCGGCACGGTCCGCTCCCGGATCCACCGTGGCCGTTCGCAGCTGCGCAAGGCCCTCGCGCACCGCTCGCCGGAGGCGCGCGCCGAGCGCCGCTCCTTCGTGGCCCGCGTTCCCGCTCTGGGGGGAGGGGGCGCGTCCGCGTGAGTGGATCACGGCCGAACCCTGCCGAGGGACACCTCGCAGAGCAGCATCTGGGAGACCGACTCGCCGCCCTGGTCGACGGTGAGCTCGGTCATGACACGCGTGAGCGCGTGCTGGCGCACGTGGCGACCTGCCCGAAGTGCAAGGCGGAGGTCGACGCCCAGCGCCGGCTGAAGAACGTCTTCGCGGAGGCCGCCCCGCCGCCGCCCTCCGAGAGCTTCCTGGCGCGCCTTCAGGGGTTGCCCGGGGGAGGTGACGCCGACGGCGGTGTACCGCCGGTGGGGGGAGGATTCGGCGGCGGACTCCCCGGACGCACCGGGGCGCCCGGTGTCTTCGGCCTGAGGCGGGGAGAGCGCTTTGAGTTCGACTACGTCTCTGCCGCCTCCCACGCGCCCGTACTCCCGGCCTCCGGCGCACAGCGGGGCTTCCGTATCCATGACGTCGGCCGCAGTGAGGCCGAGCGTGCGGCGGCCTCGCGCGGGCGGCGGTTCGCGTTCGTCGCCGCCGGTGCGGTGTCGCTGGCCGCGATCGCGCTGGGCGGCGTGACCACGGGTGCGCCGGGCGACACGGACACCCGCGGCGGCTCCGGGAACGGCAGCAAGGTGACGCCGATGCGTACGCCGGGAGCGGGAGCCGCGACGGTGCCCGACAACCAGCGGCGCCGCGGGGTCGGCCCCCTTCTCGCGCAGAGCCAGGGCGGACGGGCCCTCGGGGACACCCCGGTGGCCCCGACGGAGGTGTCCGCGCCGCTCCTGCCCGGAGCGCCGGCGCCGCTCGCCGCGCAGGCCGAGGCGCGCCTGCACACGCTTGCGGCGCCCGTGGTGGCCGGTGCTGCCGCGATGTCCCCGCTGATACGTCCGCTCTCGACGGCCCCGCCGATCTCCCTGACCACATGGTCGACGGCACCGGAGATCACGGCCCCCGGCCTGCTCGCGGCGCCCGGTCCCGACGCGAGCCCGCCCCGTCCTCGTCCCCCTCCGCCACACCCCGCTGACCGGCCGCTGCACCCCGGCGCGTGAACCTGGTTGAATCCAGGGTGAACCGCGCCCACGTCATGGCGACCGGCGCGGAACCGACGAACTGCGGCCACCAATGACGAGCCGTGCCGCGGCCGGCTGTGGGGAGAGCATGAACGAGGGGAAGCCCACGCAGGGCCCTGCGTCGCCCTTTGGCGACGCCGGAGGGGGTTATGAACCGGACCGCTCCGCAGCGGCCCGAAGCGACGCGGCGTCCTCCGAGGGCGACTTCGAACTGAGGCGCCCGGAGGATGTGGCCGAGGGGACGGTGTCTGCGGCTCCGGCGTCCGCCGAAGAGTCGGGTTCCGTCCCGGCAGCGGGCGTGGCCCCGGACGCCCCGCCCGCTGCCGAGAAGCCCCTGCACGACCCCGACCCCTACAGCACCCCGCCGTACGGCGAGCCCGGACCCTGGGCGCCGGCCCCGCCGGTGCAGCACCCGGCGGCCACACCGGCGAACGGCACGGGGATACCGGCGGCCACACCCGCGAACGGCACGGCGATACCGCGCCCGCTCCGCAGCACGGCATGTCCACGCCGACACCGGCAGCCCCCGTGCCCGGCGCCCCGGCACCCTCGCACGGCGCCCCGCACCCGGCACAGACATCTCGGGACCGGCTCCCGTAGCGGGCGTGCCCGGCCCGCCCACGCCGGCCCCGTGCCCGGCCGCCCACGCCCACCCCGGGCGCCCGCGTCGGCTCCCGCGCCGGGCGCGTCCGCCCCCACCCCGGCGCCCTCCCGCCCGCCCCGGCCGGAACCCCCGACAGCCCACCCCCACCAACCCCTGGCACCGCTACGACCCCTGGCCGCGGCGGCCGCCCGTCCCGGCGCCGCACCGACTCCCGCCCCCCTTCAGCAGACCGGTGCCGCCGTGCTCACGCAGGAGCAGCGGCACCGGCGGGGTATGAAGGTGCTCCTGGTCGGCGTGGTGCTGGTCGCGCTGGTGTCCGGGGGTGTCGGTGGGGCCGTAGGGGCGTATCTGGAGCGGAACGGCGGCGTCGGGGAGGTGGAGTTGCCGCAGGCCGGAAAAGAGCCCGCCGGGCGGGCCGCGGACAGCGTGGCCGGGATCGCCGCCCGGGCCCTGCCCAGCGTGGTCACCCTGCACGTCAGCGGCGCCGAGGCAGGTGGCACCGGCACCGGCTTCGTACTCGACGACCGTGGCCACATCCTCACCAACAACCACGTCGTCGAGCCCGCCGGAGACGACGGCGAGATCACCGTCACCTTCCACAGCGGCGACACCGCGAAGGCCGAGGTCGTCGGCCGGGACGGCGGCTACGACCTCGCCGTGGTGCGGGTGCGCGGGGTGAGCGGGCTGGAGCCCCTGCCGCTCGGCAACTCCGACAACGTCCAGGTCGGCGACCCGGTCGTCGCCATCGGCGCGCCCTTCGACCTGGCCGGCACCGTCACCTCCGGAATCATCAGCGCCAAGGAGCGGCCCATCACGGCCGGCGGCGAGAGCGGCGACGGCAGCGACGTCTCCTACGTCGACGCCCTGCAGACCGACGCCCCCATAAACCCCGGCAACTCCGGCGGCCCCCTGCTCGACGCGCAGGCCCGCGTCATCGGCATCAACTCCGCGATCCGCTCCGCCGACAGCGGCTCCGACCTCGACGGCGGCCAGGCCGGCTCCATCGGCCTCGGCTTCGCCATCCCCGTCAACCAGGGCAAACGCGTCGCCGAGGAGCTGATCAGCACCGGCAAGGCGACCCACCCGGTCATCGGCGTCACCCTCGACATGAACTACACCGGCGACGGCGCCCGCGTCGGCACCAAGGGCAACGACGGCGGACCCCCGGTCACCCGCAACGGCCCCGGTGACAAGGCCGGCATCGAGGCGGGTGACGTCATCACCGAGGTCGACGGCCAGCGCATCCACTCCGGCGAGGAACTGATCGTCAAGACCCGCGCCCACCGGCCCGGCGACCGCCTGCAGCTGACCGTCGTACGCGACGGCAAGGAGCGGACGATCTCCCTGGAGCTCGGCTCCTCCGACGGCGACTGAGCCAACTCACACAAACCTCATGGATCGGACCCCGAACCCGCCCCCACAAGGCAAACAACCGGAAAACCGCTCACTTACACGCACTCGGGGGTCACGGGACGGTACCGGTCGGACAGGATCGGCGGGTACCGTGGATCCGGCCCGGGACATCGCAAGGAGCTTCAGGTGTTCAATGACATAGGACCGCTAGAGCTGGTGACGCTCATCGTCCTCGCCGTGCTCGTCTTCGGTCCGGACAAGCTCCCGAAGGTCATCCAGGACGTGATGCGCACGGTCCGGAAGATCCGCGAGTTCTCGGAGAGCGCGAAGCAGGACATCCGGCAGGAGCTGGGCCCGGAGTTCAAGGACTTCGAGTTCGAGGACCTCAACCCCAAGACGTTCATCCGCAAGCAGATGGACAACGACGACCTGGGGCTGAAGGAGATCCGCAACGGCTTCGACCTGAAGAAGGAGATGGCCGAGGTCACGGACGCGGTGCAGGGCCGTGACACCGAGACGCCCACCACCCCGTCGGCTTCCCCGGCTTCCTCGGGCGCCCGCGTCGACATGACGAAGAAGCCCGACGAGCGCCCGCCCTTCGACGCGGACGCCACCTGATCACCCGAGCCCGTATCCCCGCGCCCGAGCGGCCTGAACGCGCCCTCCGGGCGACCCACGCGCCGGGTGCATTCCCTGCGGCCCGCAGCGGTGTGGATATGCTGCCGAGTTGTTGTGCGGACCGGACGAGTACGTCCGAAGGGGGGCGGGCCGCCCGGTCCGACGAGAGCGAGGAGGCGTCCGGGCACATGGAGACGACGAGTCGGGCAGTCGCACAGGCGCCGGCCGCGGAGGGCGGACAACAGCTCCCCTCGGACCGGCGTACGGTCGACGGCTACCTGCGCGCGCCCTTCCCTTGGTACGGCCTCGACGAGGCGTTCACGGGCCCGCGCTGGCTGATGCAGGTCGGTACGACGGCCGACGGGGCCGTGGAGCACGGTTCCATCGGCCACGGTGACGAGCCCTCGGTGCGGGGTGAGACGGCGGAGGACCGGGAACGGTTCGCGGTCGTGGTGACCGTCGCGGCCAACCCGGTGCGGCGCAGCGCGGACGGTACGGGGCTCCTGGAAGCCACGTCGGTCTCCTCGGCGGCCTGGCTCGCCGGAGTGGGGCTGCTGTCCTTCACCTGGCCCGCGCAGATGGACCACACCCTGCGGGACGACTGGCTGGAGCAGCAGACGGAGACGGCGTGGGTCCTCGCGGACGATCTCGCCGGCGAGGACTGGTCGACGCTGTCCCTGCCGGTGGACGGCGTTCCCACGTCCTTCCACTATCGGGAGTCCGAGTTCGGGTGGGTGCTCGCGGGAACGACGGAGCAGGGGCTCCACCTGGGGGCGTACGGCAGGGGTATGAGCGCGTACGGTCTGGGTTTCGCCGTGATCAAGGACATCGCGGAGTACGCGTAACAAGGATGACGAGGTCGGGGCGCCGTCTGCACAGACGGCGCCCCGACCTCGTACCACTTCCGGAAAGTTCTAGAACTTGTTGCGCGGCGTGATGCCCAGCGACATGCCCGACAGGCCCCGCTGCCGGCCACCCAGCTTGCCCGCGATCGAGCGCAGGGCCGCGCCCGCCGGGGAGTCCGGGTCGGTGAGGACCACCGGCTTGCCCTCGTCGCCGCCCTCGCGGAGGCGGACGTCGATGGGGATGTTACCGAGGACGGGGACGCTCGTGCCCGTGGTGCGGGTGAGGCCGTCGGCCACCGACTGGCCGCCGCCCGTGCCGAAGACGTCGACCATCTCGCCGCAGTGCGGACAGGGCAGGCCGGACATGTTCTCGACCACACCGACGATCTTCTGGTGGGTCTGTACGGCGATGGAGCCGGCCCGCTCCGCGACCTCGGCCGCGGCCTGCTGCGGGGTCGTCACGACCAGGATCTCGGCGTTCGGGACCAGCTGGGCCACGGAGATGGCGATGTCGCCGGTGCCGGGCGGAAGGTCCATCAGCAGGACGTCCAGGTCGCCCCAGTAGACGTCCGCCAGGAACTGCTGCAACGCCCGGTGCAGCATCGGGCCGCGCCACACCACGGGCGCGTTGCCCGGCGTGAACATGCCGATGGAGATGACCTTCACGCCGTTCGCGGACGGTGGCATGATCATGTTCTCGACCTGGGTGGGACGCCCGTCGGCGCCCAGCATGCGCGGCACGGAGTGGCCGTAGATGTCGGCGTCGACGACACCGACCTTCAGACCGTCCGCCGCCATCGCCGCCGCCAGGTTGACCGTGACGGACGACTTGCCGACGCCGCCCTTGCCGGAGGCGACCGCGTACACGCGGGTCAGCGAGCCCGGCTTGGCGAAGGGGACCTCGCGCTCGGCCTGGCCGCCGCGCAGGGCGGTAGCCAGCTCGCGCCGCTGCTCGTCACTCATCACGTCGAG
Source organism: Streptomyces sp. F001 (assembly GCF_004187715.1). GTDB lineage: Bacteria > Actinomycetota > Actinomycetes > Streptomycetales > Streptomycetaceae > Streptomyces > Streptomyces flavusporus. Next base: position 239,902 of record NZ_QZWF01000010.1, read on the forward strand.
CGTCACGTCGACGCGGGTGACGCCCTCCACCCGGGAGACCGCCTCGGTCACCCGCTGGGTGATCGTGTCGCGCATGGGGCAGCCGGAGACCGTCAGGTACACGGCGACCGCGACCGTTCCGTCCGCGCCGATCTCCACCGACTTGACCATTCCGAGCTCGGTGATGGGCCGGTTGATCTCGGGGTCGTTCACCGTCGCCAGTGCTTCGCGCACCGCGTCTTCCGTAGCCATAAGGACGATGGTACGGCGCCCGGCGGGGACCTCGGAAAGCCCGTCAGCGGTCGTCTACGTCACGTACCCCTGACCGTTCTGCCGGGAATACGCGATGACCGTCGTGGTGTCCGTCCTGCAGCTCCTTGACCAGGTCCTGGAGTTCGGAGCGCATCCAGTCCCGCGTCGCCACCTCCCCGAGGCCGATGCGCAGGGCGGCGATCTCCCGGGTCAGGTACTCAGTGTCCGCGATCGACCGCTCGTTCTGCTTGCGGTCCTGTTCCAGGTCGACCCGGGCGCGGTCGTCCTGCCGGTTCTGTGCGAGCAGGATGAGCGGGGCCGCGTACGACGCCTGCAGGGACAGGGCGAGCGTCAGGAAGATGAACGGGTACTCGTCGAAGCGCAGACCGCTGGGCACGGACACGTTCCACAGCACCCACACGATGATCACGACGGTCATCCAGACGAGGAACCGTCCGGTGCCGATGAAGCGCGCGATGCGCTCCGAGAGCCGCCCGAAGGCCTCCGGGTCCCACTCGGGCAGGATCCGGCGCCGGGGCGCGCGCGGCTGGTCCAGGCGGGGGCGGGGGCGCGTGGTCGCCGTGGCGCCCACCGGAATGCGCTCCCGGACCATCTCACGCGCCGTCTCTCGCTCAGGAGCCATGGGCGACCACCCCTTCGCCCTCGTCGAGTTCGAACTCCGTCTCCCGCCAGTCCTCGGGCAGCATGTGGTCCAGTACGTCGTCCACGGTCACCGCGCCCAGCAGCGACCCGGACTCGTCGACGACCGGCGCCGCGACCATGTCGTACGTCGCGAAGAACCCGGCGACCAGGGGCAGCGCCGCGCCCGGGGCGAGGGACTGCAGGTCGTCGTCGACGAGCGAGCTGACCAGGGTGTACGGGGGGTCGCGCAGCAGCCGCTGGAAGTGGACGGTGCCCAGGTACTTGCCGGTCGGCGTCTCGTCGGGCGGGCGGCAGACGTACACCTGGGCGGCGAGGGCGGGGGAGAGATCGGGGTTGCGGACCCGGGCGAGGGCGTCGGCGACGGTGGCGTCGGGGCGCAGCACGATCGGTTCGGTGGTCATCAGACCGCCGGCGGTGTGTTCCTCGTACGCCATCAGGCGCCGCATGTCGGCCGCGTCGGCGGGCTGCATCAGGCTCAGCAACCGCTCCTTCTCCTCCTCCGGCAGCTCGGAGAGCAGGTCGGCCGCGTCGTCCGGGTCCATCGCCTCCAGGACGTCGGCGGCACGCTCCTCCTGGAGCTTGCCGAGGACCTCGATCTGGTCGTCCTCCGGGAGCTCTTCGAGGACGTCGGCCAGGCGGTCGTCGTCGAGGGCGGCGGCGACCTCGGCGCGCCGCTTGGGGGAGAGGTGGTGCAGGACGTTCGCCAGATCGGCGGGGCGCAGCTGCTCGAAGGTGGCGAGCAGGCTCTCGGCGCCCTGCCCGTGCTCCTCCAGGGAGAAACCGGTGACGGCGGACCACTCGACGGTCAGCGTCTCGCCCTTGGCGCGCCGGAAGGCGCCGCCCTTCCTGCCCTTGCGCACGAAGACACGGTCCACCTCCCAGTCGCGGCGGGCCGGCAACTGCTGCACGGACAGATCGAGGACGGTGACCTCCTCGTCGGTCTCGACGAGCCTGACGCGCCGGTCGAGGAGTTCACCGAACACGAGCCGCTCCGTGGGACGCTGCTCGAAACGGCGGACGTTGACCACACCGGTGGCGATGACCTGGCCGGACTCGATGCTGGTCACCCTGGTCATGGGCAGGAAGATCCGGCGGCGGGTGACGAGTTCGACGACCAGCCCGAGCAGCCGCGGGGGCCGGCGGCCGACGCGCAGCATGGCGACCAGATCGCGCACGCGGCCCACCTGGTCGCCGTTCGGATCGAAGACGGCGACGCCGGACAGGTGCGAGACGAAGATCCGGGGGGCGCCCGCGACCATGGCTGCGCCTCCTTTTCATACCGTCCGTTGCTTTTGCTCTGTTCTTGTTGAATTGCTCGCTCGGTTGGGCTTCAGGCTAGCCCGTCCCGATCGGATACGCCCTGGTGAGCGGTCCGGACGGACTGGCTCCGCCTGGTGCGCACAGCCCCGGTACGCTGCGGTACGCCGCTCAGGATCCACGTCAGAAAGGCAGCACCACCTGTGACTGCGATGCCCCAGGGCCGTACTCGCCGGACCGCGCTGGTGAGCGCGATGTGTGCACTGGTCGTGACGGGGACGGCGCTGACGGGGTGTAGCGAGGAAGATCCGAACGCGGGCACGAACGGGGTGGGCAAGCTCCCTGCCGACAAGATCCAGGCCCAGACCCGCACGGCGGCGGAGGCCGCCGCCGCGGTCCGGCTGTCGGGGACGGTCGTCGCCGGCGGGAGCACGTACAAGCTCGACATGCGCCTGAAGTCGGACGGGGGCAGCGGGTCGGTCACCGCGGAGGGGGCGACGTTCAAACTGCTGCGGGTCGGTGAGGAACTGTTCCTCATGGCCGAGGCGGAGTTCTGGAACAACGGGAAGGGCGAGGGCGACGAAGGGGACGCGGCCGCGGCCGACAAGCTCGACGGCAAGTATGTGAAGGTGCCGCAGGGCGACCCCTCCTACAAGCGCTTCAGTGGCTTCACCGACAAGGACGTCCTCCTCAAGAGCCTGCTGACCCTGCACGGCTCCCTGCAGACCGACGGCCACCACGAACAGTCCGGCGTCCGCACCATCCGCATCACCGGCGACCGGGGCTCCGGCGGCACGCTGGACGTCTCCCTGGAGGGCAAGCCGTACCCCCTGCGCCTGGTCCGCGCCGGCGGCGCGGGCACCCTCAGCTTCTCCGACTGGGGCAAGAACTTCGCCCTGGAGCAGCCGGCGAAGGACGAGACGGTGGACTACGGCCAACAGCTGCCGACGTCCTAGGACCTGTCCGGCCCTGGCCGCCGCTACTTGCGCCGCCGCTTCTTCATCAGCAACCGCGGCAGCCCCGCAGGCATCGGCTCCCGCGTCGTCGCCGGAGTCGGCAGCGGCTGCTCGGCCAGGGAGCCGTCGGGCAGGGGCTGCGTCGTCCCCGTCGGCTCCAGGCGGAGCACCCGGCACTCGCGCCCCCACCGCTCGGTCATCGCCTCACCGTCAGGTGCGTTGAGCCGCTTGCCCTTCAACTCGGCGACGGCGGCCTCCCACGCCTCGGAACCGGACGTCAGTTCCACGACCTTCGCCGTCCAGGAGACCAGCCGGCCCCCCTTGTCCTTGCTGCGGACGGTCACCTCGGCCGAGGCCCCGTCGGCCAGCCCCGGCAGCGGCTGTTCGCCCGGTCCGTCGCCGACGACACAGGCCGCACCCTCGTGCCACACATGCCACAGGGCACGGGCCGCAGCACCGGGCCCCTTCACCCAGATGAGGCCGGACTTCTTCGTGGCCTCCTCGACGAGGGCCCTCTCGAGCAGCTCACCAGTCATGGGAGAAGCGTAACGAGGCCGCTCACAGCCATCCGTTGCGCTTCAGCGTCCGGTGGATGCCGAAGCAGATCATCGCCGTGATCCCGAGCACCATCGGGTACCCGAACTTCCAGCGCAGTTCCGGCATGTAATCGAAGTTCATGCCGTACACACCACAGACCATCGTCGGTACGGCGATGATCGCGGCCCAGGACGTGATCTTGCGCATGTCCTCGTTCTGCGCGACGGACGCCTGCGCGAGGTTGGCCTGGAGAATGGAGTTGAGCAGCTCGTCGAAGCCGGTCACCTGCTCCTGCACCCGGGCCAGGTGGTCGGCGACGTCCCGGAAGTACTTCTGGATGTCGGGGTCGATCAGCCGCATCGGCCGCTCACTGAGCAGCTGCAGCGGCCGCATCAGCGGCTGCACCGCCCGCCTGAACTCCATGACCTCACGCTTGAGCTGGTAGATCCGACCGGCGTCGGTACCCCGCGGCGCGCCCTTCCGGCCTGGCGAGAACACCTCCGTCTCCACCTCGTCGATGTCGTCCTGCACCGCGTCGGCGACCGCGATGTAACCGTCCACGACGTGGTCGGCGATCGCGTGCAGCACCGCCGAGGGGCCCTTGGCGAGCAGCTCGGGGTCGTCCTGCAGCCGGTGCCTGAGCGCCCGCAGGGAGCCCTGGCCGCCGTGCCGGACGGTGATGAAGAAGTCCCGGCCGGTGAAGCACATCACCTCGCCGGTCTCGACGACCTGGCTGTTGGCGGTGAGTTCGTCGTGCTCGACGTAGTGGATGGTCTTGAAGACGGTGAACAGGGAGTCGTCGTAGCGCTCCAGCTTCGGCCGCTGGTGCGCCTGGACGGCGTCCTCGACCGCCAGCGGGTGCAGCCCGAACTCACTGGCGATACCGGCGAATTCGGCCTCGGTCGGCTCGTGCAGACCGATCCACACGAAGCCCCCGTCGCGCCGCACCCGGCGCATCGCCTCGTGCGGGGTCAGCGGCTGCGACGACTGGATGCGGGCGCCGTCGCGGTAGATGGCGCAGTCGACGACGGCGGAGGTCGTCCCGGGGTCGCGCGTGGTGTCGTACGCCCCGGTGTCCTTGCGCAGCAGGGGACGCGACGGGCGGACCGCAGCTCGGAGGTCGCGGATCATCGACATGGCAGGCTCCTTCGCAACGAGCAGCGAAAGTCCGCTGCGACGGGTGGAACTGCCCGGAATGGGGACGTCCTGACTTGCGGGATGTTTGGCACGTCCACAAAGCGGGGAGCACCGCACCGTCGCGGTGGTGACCTTCGTTGCTGATTCAGCTGCTGATGCAGGTCAGACAGATCAGGCAAAGCGAAACGAAGTGCTCTTCCGCGTGGAGATACGCAACGAGAGGTGGCAGCCGGCAGAGCCAGAGCTACGTCAGCGGTCGGAAGAGCGGGTGGTACTGCACGGTCGACTTCGGTCCATTGCAGCCCCACCTCCTCCGGCCGGTCCCTCGTAAGGGAGTGTCGTCGGCGTCGGGACTTGACCGCGACGCTTCTGCGTGCTGCCCCGAACCTGGCCAAGAGTATCAGCCGACTGCAGTGTCAAGGCGCTCGTTTGCCCGGTCCTGACGAGTTCTATGCTCGCTGCATGGCTGATGTTCTCCCTTTGGTCGAGGCCCGGTTGCGCACCGCGCTGGGTGAACCGGACGCACGCGCCGCGGTCACCTTCCTCGGTACGGACCGCATCGAGGTGCTGCGTTTCCAGGAAGGGGACGTCGTCCGTTACGCCACGCTCGGCATGTCCGCCCAGCCCATGGCCGACCCCACCGCGATGCTCGCCGACCCGGTCAAGGGGCCCCGCGCCGAGCTGGTTCTCTCCGTGCGGTCCGGTGTCGCCGACACCGACAAGGTGCTCCGTCCGCTCGCCGTGCTCGCCGCGTCTCCGCAGGTCGAGGGCGTGGTCGTGGCACCCGGCGCCTCGCTCGACGTCGGCGAGCCGCTGTGGCCCGGCGCCCCGTTCACCTCCGTCCTGGTGGCAGAGCCCGGCGGGCTGGTCGAGGACCTGGAGCTGGACGAGCCCCTCGATCCCGTACGGTTCCTGCCCCTGCTGCCCATGACTCCCAACGAGGCCGCGTGGAAGCGGGTGCACGGCGCGCAGGCCCTCCAGGAGCGGTGGCTGACCCAGGGGACGGACCTCAGGGACCCGGTCCGCAAGTCTGTTCCACTGGACTGAATCCTTGAGTGAGGAAGCTCACCCAACATCTTTTCCCGGCCCGGGCGTTCCGTCCGGACGGGTGATCGTCCTTGACGTGGCGCAGCCGGGGTAGGACCGTGGAGCCCTATGAGGGGCGAACCCAGTTGCCCGAAGTGTGGTGGCCGGGTCAGGGCTCCCGGACTCTTCGCCGATTCCTGGCAGTGCGATGTCCACGGCACCGTGCATCCGCTGCAGCCCGTGATCCCGCCCAGCGTCGAGGCCCTCAGTGTCGTGGTGCATCGCACGCAGGTGCCGGTGTGGATGCCGTGGCCGCTACCGGTCGGCTGGCTGTTCACGGGCGTGGCCTGCGCCGGTGACGACCGAAGCGGCGGCCGCGCCACGGCCGTGGCCTGCTCCGGACCGGGCCCGCTCGGCGGCATAGGCGAACTGATCCTGGTCGCCGAGGAACTCGGCGTCGGCCTCGGCGCGCGGTACGCGGGCATCGACGGGCCGGACCCGGGGCCGTACATGGACGTCGGTAAGCCGCCCCAGGCCAAGGTGCTGGCCGCCGGCCGCCCCACTCCGCTCTGGCACGTCTCCGGCGGTCCGGCCGACCGGGCGGTCTTCGCGGGCGAGGCGCGCGGGCTGTGGCTGTGGGCGGTCGTCTGGCCCGAGCAGTCGGGGCTGTTGATGTACGACGAGCTGGTGCTGACGGATGTGCGGGACGCGGGGGCCGAGGTGGATCTGGTGCCGTGCGGGGCGTTGTCGCCGCGCTTGCTTCATCCGTAGGGGCGGGTGAGGTTCGGGGCGCGTTGAGGGCGATGGCCGGGTGCGGGTCGTCGTTGGTTGATCGCGCCCACGGTGGGGGCCCCGCTCATGGGGGTCCCCCCGCTCGAGCGAAGCCGAGAGTGGGGGAGAAGCCGCATATCGACACAGCCTCGCGCCCCTGGCGGCGCTGACGGGCTGCCTGTAGGGGGCGAACCGGCGTTTCGATTGTGACAACGGCAGGCCCATCGACCCGCTATCCTTGGGGCGTCCCTGCCGTCCCGTCATCGCCTGGAGTCCGCGTCGTGCGCATAGATCTGCACACCCACTCCACCGCTTCCGACGGTACGGACACCCCGGCCGAGCTTGTGCGCAATGCCGCCGCGGCCGGACTGGACGTCGTCGCGCTGACCGACCATGACACCACCCGCGGGCATGCCGAGGCGATCGCCGCGCTGCCGGAGGGGCTCACTCTTGTCACCGGCGCCGAGCTGTCCTGCCGTATCGACGGCATCAGCATGCACATGCTCGCCTACCTCTTCGATGCCGAGGAGCCCACGCTGCTCGCCGAGCGCGAGCTGGTGCGCGACGACCGGGTGCCGCGGGCCAAGGGCATGATCGCCAAGCTGAACGAGCTGGGCGTGCCGGTCACCTGGGAGCAGGTCGCCCGGATCGCCGGTGACGGCTCGGTCGGCAGGCCGCACGTTGCTTCCGCGTTGGTCGAGCTGGGTGTCGTACCGACCGTGGGCGACGCGTTCACGCAGGACTGGCTGGCCGACGGCGGGCGGGCCTACGTGGAGAAGCACGAGACCGATCCCTTCGAGGCGATCCGGCTGATCAAGGGCGCGGGTGGCGTTGCGGTGTTCGCGCATCCCGGCGCCGCCAAGCGGGGGCGGACGGTGCCGGAATCGGCGATCGTCGAGCTGGCCGTCGCCGGGCTCGACGGCATCGAGGTCGACCACATGGACCACGACCCGGACACCCGGGCGCGGCTGCGCGGGCTGGCCAAGGAGCTGGGGCTGCTGGTCACCGGTTCCAGCGACTACCACGGCAGCCGCAAGACCGTCTCGCTGGGCGAGTACGCGACCGACCCCGAGGTGTACGGGGAGATCACCCGGAGGGCGACCGGGGCGTTCCCGGTGCCGGGGACCGGCGGGGCCTGAGGCGCACCACCCCCCCGCTCACGTCCGTTCGCTTCTCGCAAGGCCTGTACTTCCCCATGTTCGACGTCGCCGTCTTCGGCTCTCTCTTTCTGACCCTTTTTGTCATCATGGATCCCCCTGGGATCACCCCGATCTTCCTCGCCCTGACCGCGGGGCGGCCCGCCAAGGTGCAGAAGCGGATGGCGTTCCAGGCCGTCTGTGTGGCCGGCGGTGTCATCACCGTCTTCGGGGTGCTCGGGCATCAGATCCTCAACTACCTGCACGTGTCCGTGCCCGCGCTGATGATCGCCGGCGGGCTGCTGCTCCTGCTGATCGCGCTCGACCTGCTCACCGGCAAGACGGACGAACCCAAGCAGACCAAGGACGTCAACGTCGCCCTCGTACCGCTGGGCATGCCGCTGCTGGCGGGACCCGGTGCGATCGTGTCGGTCATCCTGGCCGTGCAGAAGGCGGACAGCGTCGGCACGCAGGTGTCGGTGTGGTCCGCCATCCTCGCCATCCATGTCGTCCTGTGGCTGGTGATGCGCTACTCCCTGGTGATCATCCGGATCATCAAGGACGGCGGTGTCGTCCTCGTGACGCGGCTCGCGGGGATGATGCTCTCCGCGATCGCCGTGCAGCAGATCATCAACGGGGTCACCCAGGTGATCCAGGGCAGCTAGCGTTGTCCTGCCCCGGCGGCAACAGCAGGGCCCCGTACGGTGTGACCGTACGGGGCCCTGAAGCTTGGATGGGTGATCCGTGTTATGAAGCCGAGGTGTCGGCCGGACGGATCCACAGTCGCTGTCCGATGGCGGCGGCTTGCTGAACGATCCGGTTGACGGAGGCGGCGTCCACGACGGTCGTGTCCACGGGCGTGCCGTCCACGTCGTCGAGTCGCATGATTTCGAAGCGCATGGCTTCTCCCTTCGTCTGGTCATCCTCCTGAGGAGAACTACTGATGGAGGGCCCATGGGGCGGATGTGCCCCGGGTTCCATGGATATGGAACAGCACGCTTGTTACAAACATTCCCTACGCTAAAGAAAATTTTCGAACGGCTAACTACTGTCTGGTAAGCCGCTGGTTCGAGACTAACCGGGACTGGTTGTGTTCGCAGCGTGACCAGCGGGACAATGGAGTCAATGAACGACGACCTCGCGGCTTTGTCCGCCCGTATCGACCGCACGAACGAGCTGCTGCAGCGCATGCTCGCCGAGGTGGCGAAGACACCCTCGACCCACGCCATCTTTGTCGACGCCGGGTATCTGTATGCGGCCGCGGGACGGCTCGTCGCCGGCACCGAGGACCGGCGGGCCTTCGACCTCGACGCCGAAGGGCTGATCGATGCGCTCATCGACCGGGCCCGCACGGTCTTCGCGGACAGCCGGCTGCTGCGGGTCTACTGGTACGACGGCGCCCGGCGCCGTATCCACACCGCCGAGCAGCAGTCCATCGCCGAACTGCCCGACGTGAAGGTCCGCCTGGGCAACCTCAACGCCAACAACCAGCAAAAGGGCGTCGATTCACTGATCCGGACCGACCTGGAGTCCCTCGCCCGGCACCGCGCCATCAGCGACGCGGCCCTCCTCGGCGGCGACGAGGACCTGGTGTCGGCGGTCGAGGCGGCGCAGGGATACGGCGCGCGGGTGCACCTGTGGGGCATCGAGGCGCCCGAGGGCCGCAACCAGGCGGAGCCCCTCCTCTGGGAGGTCGACAGCCAGCGCACCCTCGACCTCGAATTCTTCAAGCCGTACGTCTCCCGGCGCACCGCCGCCTACGAGGCCACCGCCGCCACCCGGCCCAGCCGGGAGGACGTCCGCTTCGTCGGCGCGCAGATCGCGGCGAAGTGGCTGGCCGCGCGAGGGCGGGAGGCTCTGGTGGAACTGCTGCCCGGCCATCCGTATCTCCCCGGCTCCGTGGACCAGGACCTGCTGGTGGAGGCGGAGGGCATCCTTCAGTACTCGCTGCGCGGCCAGGCGGACCTGCGCCGGTCACTGCGGGACGGGTTCTGGAACCATCTGCAGGCGCAGTACTGACGGGTTCTGGAACCACCTGCGGACGCAGTGCTAACGGGGCACGCGATCCCAGAAGTCGGCGATCGCGTGGGCCGTCGGCAGGGGCTGGTCCGCGTTCGGTGAGTGCTCGGCGCGCTCCACGACCGTGCGGTGCGCACCCAGCCGTGCGGCCATGTCGTCCAGCAGCGGCACCGGCCAGGTGTCGTCGCGTGCACCCGACAGAACGTGGAACGGCAGCGGAACCCCGGCGAGTTCGGCGACCCGGTCCGGCTCCGTGCACAACTGGCGGCCCGTCGCCATGAGTTGGGCCGGTTTGTTGCCGAGCCAGCGGCGGCGCAGCAGTTCCGGACCGCCGAGGCCACGGGCCGGCCCGCCCACGTCCTCCGGTGGGCCCATGGCCTGGATCGCCTCCCACACCTCGGTCATGTTCATCACGGAGAGCGCGTCCCGCAACAGCTTCACGCGCTGCTGCTGGGAGACGGAGATCTGCGCCGGGCCCGAGGCCATGAAGGTGAGCGAGACGAAGGGGGAGTGGTCGACCAGGGCCGCGGCCCGGGCGATCTGCCCGCCCAGAGAATGCCCGAGGAGATGCACCGGCGTGCCGAAGGCCTCGGCCTGGGCGAGCACGTCCCGTGCCAACTCGGGCTGCGTGTACACCGATTCGTCGTCCGCCGGTCCGTCCGACTCGAACTGCCCCCGTCCGTCCACGGCCACCGTCCGGTACCCGCGCTCGGCGAGCGGCCCCTGCATCAGACGGAAGTCCTCCTTGCTGCCGGTGAAACCGGGCAGCAGCAACGCCGTTCCCTTGTGCTCGACGCCGGGTGCCACGGGCGTGTCGACGACGGCGAACTCCCCGCGCCCGGTGCGCAGGGGGTAGGCGCGGGCGCCGGGGGGC
>NZ_QZWF01000011.1 GCF_004187715.1 Streptomyces sp. F001
TCCCGAGCCCGGTCCCAGTCGGCGGTGTACTGGGGCAGCGGCGCTGGGAGCTCAGCGGCTGCTGCATCGCTCGACGTCGACTCATTCGTCCCGGACTCGGCCACCGCCTCCCCGTCGGAATCGTCGGTGATGTTCACAGGCTCCTCGCACCGCGGCGGGACAGGCACCGGCTCGGATTCGGCCGACGGTGTTTCGGTCGGCGCCGGTTCGGCCGGCTCATGACGGGACGGCTGCTGTTCCCTCGGCTCCGGACGGGCCGGTGCGTCCTCCGCGCTCTCCGCTGCCGATGCCTCCGGGAGCGCCTTCGTAGACGCCAGGTACTCCCGGAGGGCGTCGCGCATCGCCAGCCGAGGCTCGCCGTGCACCAGCGGTTTGCGGGCCAGGTAGGCCCGGGGCGTCACCCCGCACAGCGCCTCGGAGGGACGGTCGAAGAAGCCTTCCGGCCGCATTCCGGCCTGCGCGACGGCGTCGCACACACGGCGCAGCACCTCGAGCGCTGCAAGCACCGCGTGATCGGCCGGCTCCCGCTCGCGCGCGATACGCAGCACAGCGTCGGCCGCCGGTTGCCCGAGCATCTCGGCGAGCCCTGGACCTCCCACGGCGGCGATCGCGTAGTCCGCGAGCCACGCCTGCCCGGACGGCGACTTGGCCAACCGCCGTGCCCGCTCCCAGTCCTGCACATCCGCGGACGCCACGACTGCGGGTTGTACGGCGTCCTGCGGAGTCACGGGAGCCACCGTTGCGTCAGGGCCGCCGGACGGCGGGGCCGCCGCGACAACCGCCACCTTCCTGCCCGGAACCGGACGAACGGCGCGGGCCGTGCGCGCCGCACGGTGAGCGATGGCAGCGGTACGGACGCTCTCCGCGCTGTCCGGGTCCTCAGCCGCCACCACAGCACGGACACCGAACAGGCGCGCCGTCCGCAGCCGTGACCGGAGGGCGGGCACCAGCTTGGTTTCGAGCTGCCGGATGCGTTCCCGCGTCACGCCGAACTCGCTGCCCAACTGGTCCAGAGTCGAGGCCTCCTCGCCGTCGAGTCCCAGGCGCCGAACGAGAATCCGGTGGTCGCGGCCGGAGAAGGTGTTCACCACGGCCATGGCGTCATCCATGAGCAGCGCACTGTGCACCCGTTCCTCGAATGGCGGCAGGGTGTGGGTCTGAGCGACGAAGTCTCCGAGCGTCGCTCCGTCCCCCACGACACGATCGAGCGAGTCGGTGCGCCGGCTCAGTCGTCGGACCTCCTCGACCTTGCTCAGACTAAGGTCGCAAAGCACCGCTACATCGGCCGCGGTCGCCGGACGCTCGCGTTCGATCAAGGAGCGTTCCGCGTTCGCCACCTTACGGATTGTCTCGTGCATATGAACGGGTACGCGGATGACGGAACCTTCGTCCGCGATGCCCCGTGTGATGGACTGACGGATCCACCACATCGCGTATGTCGAGAACTTGAAGCCCTTGGTCGGGTCGAACTTCCGCGCCGCCCGCATGAGCCCCAGCGCTCCGTGCTGGAACAGGTCCTCGTAGTCCAGTCCCTGTTCCAAGTAGCGAGGAACCAGGCTGTGCACGAGCCCTTGATTGTGTACGACCAAGCAGTCCCGCGCGCGGATTCTGATGTCGTCCGACGACAGGGCGCTCAGCGTCTCCTGATCGGCTTCCTTGTCGAGGCCACCCCGCACGAGAATGGCGAGCCCGACTTCCTCCCGCGCGGTGAGCAGGTGCTTCTCCGGCCGACGCCGGTAGCGGTCCTCGCGCATGACGCGCTCGGCCGCGGCGACCGATGCCGCCAGGTCCGCGTCCGTCGGTACGACCGTTTCGGATGACCCGGAGGGGAAGTCCTCCTCCGATGCGACCTCCAGCCCCTCCATCCTGGAACCTTCGCTGACCGCCGGTTCCTGAGCGGAGGAGCCTACGCCGCCGACTTTCACGTCGCCGACCGGCGCCGGCTCCTCGTCCACGTCTGCGCGGTCCTCTTCGGGTGCGGCCTCGGCCGTCGACTCCGTCGGAGTCTTCTCGGGCCGCACATTGGCCGCATCCCGCAGGGCCGCCGCCTCGCGCGCATTGAGCCCACAGAGCCGTACAACCCCGTCCAGGGCCCGGGACGTCACACGTCCCTCGGCGTCCGCGTACCGCTCCAGCAGGCTCAGCACTCGATCGAGTTGAGGGAACACAATTTCTACACGCTTCCGCGCAACCTTCGGCACATCTGGAATGTCGATGTGTGCATGCGCCACGCCCCTCTGGACAGGCACGTGCAGCCTGGCCAGCTCGTCCCGCAGCCGCTCCCGCTCGTGCTCACGCAACCCGAGCTTGCGCGCCTGAGCGAAGAACACCTCCTCGGGCACGACTCCGCCCACCGCGGCCCGACGGAGTTGCGCCATCAGTTCAGCCAGCGCGGCCTTCGTCACCGGCACGCCCCGCGACCCGGGTTCCTGATGCCCCGCCATGCCACCCACCCCCACACCCGGTTACACGCCAGACCGTAAGGGGCCCTCGTTGACACTGTCAACGGATCGCATATCTAGGAAAGTTGACACGGCTCGTGTACCGTGACGGCGTCCGCACTCTCCGCATGGGAGCCATGTGGCGACGTGTCGGGCACAGGGGCAAGTCCCGATGTGGGACGGGGAAAAAGAGGGCAGGGGAGCAGCCGTGGGCCACGAGCTGATCGATGGCAGGTTCCGCGTCGGACAGGTCATCGGCAAGGGCAGCATGGGGGAGGTCCACCGGGCAGAGGATCTCCAGGCTCCCGAGGGGAGCACCGAACGCCTGGTCGCCGTGAAGACGATCCTTCGCCGTCGTACGGGGGGTCTCATCGACACCGGCGCGGACAACAAGGCCGTGGACCGCTTCGCCCGTGAGGTGCGCATCATGCGCCGCCTCGAGCACCCGAACCTGACACGGCTCGTCGCAGGAGGCATCAGCGCGGACGGCGGAATGCCGTACCTGGCCATGGAGTTCCTGGACGGCGAGACGCTGCGCGACCTCATCGAGGAGGAGGGCCAGCTGCCCATCTCCTGGGTAGCCGCCGTCGGCGCCCAGATCGCCGATGGCCTCTCCGCCGCCCACGCGGCCGACGTGGTACACCGCGACCTGAAGCCCGCGAACGTCATGCTGACCCGTGGCGGAACCGTCAAGGTCCTCGACTTCGGCATGGGCCGCATCGTCGACGACCCGGACGAGGCGCGGCTGACCAGCACCGGCGTGAGCGTCGGCACCGCCCGCTACATGGCGCCCGAGCAGTTCGAGGCCCGCCAGGTCACCCAGGCAGCCGACCTGTACGCGCTGGGCTGTGTGCTGTACGAAATGCTCGTCGGCGTACCACCCTTCGTCAGCGAGTCGCCCTTCGATCTCGCCCGCAAGCACCTCGAGGCCGATCCGACGCCCCTCGGCGTCATCCGCGGTGACATCCCCGCCGAGCTGATACGCCTCGTCGGCCGGCTGCTCGCCAAGGACCCCGCCGACCGTCCGGCGAGCGCGGCCGACGTCCGCGACGCCCTGTCTCCACTGGGCGTACGGGACGGGGACACGCCCCAACTCCCCCACTGGACCGCTCTCGATCCGACACGGCTCCTCGCCGCCCACACCGCCCGCACCGTCACCGCCCCGTCCGCGCCCGCGCCTCGGCCGGCGCCGGTCACCGCCTCCGGCACGGCGATGGACGTCTTCGGCGTGCACCGCGCCCTCATCAAGGACTACCGCGACTTCACCGCGGGCGGCACCGTCATCCGCGACGACCGCATCGCGGCGTTCGTGGAGAAGGACCTCGACGACAAGTCGCAGTGGCCGGACCCCTGGCTGTCGCTCAACCCGTTCTTCCAGAGCGGCGGTACCGTCGCGGAACTGGTCGGGGAGAAGGTCCTCCACCCGGAGTGCGCCCGCATCTTCCAGGCCGGCAAGACGGAGGGCGGCACGGTCCCCGACGGGCGCCCGCTCACCCTCCACCGCCACCAGCGCGAGGCCATCGACGCTGCCGCGCGCGGAGCCTCGTACGTGCTGACGACCGGCACCGGTTCCGGCAAGTCGCTCTCGTACATCGTTCCGATCGTGAACCGCGTCCTTCATGAGCGGGACTCCGAGGGTCCGAAGGCGGTCAAGCGGGTGCGCGCAGTCATCGTGTACCCGATGAACGCGCTGGCGAACAGTCAGCTGAAGGAGCTGGAGAAGTACCTGCGCGACGGCTACGGCCAGAGCCACGAGCCGGTCACCTTCGCCCGGTACACGGGCCAGGAGGACGACGAGAAGCGCAAGGAGATCCGGGACAACCCGCCGGACATCCTGCTCACCAACTACGTGATGCTGGAGCTGATGCTGACCCGGCCCGCCGACCGGGCCAGCCTCATCAAGATGGCCAAGGGCCTGGAGTTCCTGGTCTTCGACGAACTGCACACCTACCGCGGCCGGCAGGGCGCCGACGTGGCCCTGCTCATCCGCCGGGTCCGCGAGGCCTGCCAGGCACCCGAAGTGCAGTGCATCGGCACCTCGGCCACCATGTCGACCGAGGGCACGGTCGAGGACCAGAAGAAGGTGGTCGCCGACGTCGCGAGCAGGCTGTTCGGCACACCCGTCAGCCCCGGGCACGTCATCGGCGAGACGCTCGTACGCGCCACCGACGAGGCCCCCGACACCGTGCCCGTCGAGCGTCTCACCTCACCGGCCGCACCGCGCGCGTACGCCGATCTGGTACGCGACCCGCTGGCCCGCTGGATAGAGACCCGCTTCGGCCTCGCCACGGACGAGGCGACGGGCCGTCTGATCCGTCGCCGGCCCACGAAGATTGAGGTCGCGGCACGCGAACTGGCCAAGCAGTCAGGGGCGTCGAAGGGTGACTGCGCGACTGCCATCGAGGCGACCCTGGAAGCCGGCTCACAGGCCCGACACCCGGTGACCGACCGTCCCCTGTTCGCGTTCCGGCTGCACCAGTTCCTCTCCAAGGGCGACACCGTGTACGTCACCCTGGAGGACAAGCTCTCCCGCCACCTGACCCGCTCCTACCAGCTGGAACAGCCGGGCAGCGGCGGCAAGCTGCTGATGCCGCTGGCGTTCTGCCGAGGAGTACCTGACCGTCTGGCGCACCGAGAAGGACGGCGAGGTCCGCTACGAAGCCCGCCGCGACACCTCCGCCACGGGCGGACGCCAGGGCGACGGCTACCTCTTCATCGACCAGGAGCGGCCCTGGCCCTCCAGCGTCCAGTACGCCGTGGACGACCGCCGGCTGCCCGAGTCCTGGCTGGAGTTGGACGACAGGGGCCAGGAGGTGGTCAGGAAGACGTACCGCGACCGGGTGCCGCGGGCGATCACCGTGGACCCGCTCGGCTACGAGGGCCGGGGCGAGCTGCAGGCCGCGTTCATCCCGTCGCCGTTCCTGTTCTGCCTGCACTGCGGTGTGGCCTACGAGCAGACGCGCGGCCGGGACTTCGCCAAGCTGGCCACGCTGGACCAGGAGGGCCGTTCCTCGGCGACCTCCCTCATCTCGGCGTCGGTGGTGCGGTCCCTGAAGTCGGTGCCCGAGGAGGCGCTGGACAAGGAGGCCCGCAAGCTCCTGACCTTCGTCGACAACCGTCAGGACGCCTCCCTCCAGGCCGGTCACTTCAACGACTTCGTGCAGATCACCCAGTTGCGCGGGGCGCTGTACCGGGCGGCCCTGGACGCGGGCGAGGACGGCCTCACCCATGAGGAGCTGGCCTCGGCGGTGACGAACGCCCTCGGGATCGGCCCCGCGGACTACACCGGCGACGCCGACCAGCCCCCGTCGCTCGCCCGTGCCGCGGCCAAGACGCTGCGCGACGTGGTCGCCTTCCGGCTCTACCTCGACCTGGAGCGCGGCTGGCGCATCACCATGCCCAACCTGGAGCAGACGGGCCTGCTGGAGATCGACTACGCGGACCTGCGCTGGGTCGCGGACAAGCAGGACCGTTGGACGCACACACACGCGGCGCTGCGGGACGCCGATCCTGCTCTGCGGGCCGAGGTCATGAAGGTGCTGCTCAACGAGATGCGCCGTTCGCTCGCCATCGACGTGTCGTACTTCCGCGACGACTTCGACGCGTTGCAGCGGGCGAGCGAGGAGCGGCTGGTGGACCCGTGGGTGCTGTCGGCCTCCGACCGGCCGCGCGTGGGCACCGCCTACCCGCACCCGTCGGGCCGGGGGATGGACCGCTCCGGTCTGTTCCTCTCGGCGCGTGCCAAGTTCGGCAAGTACCTCAAGCGCGCCGACGCCTCCTTCAAGAAACTCTCCCCCGACGACCTGCAGCTCGTCATCGCGGAACTGCTGAAGGTGCTGGCCGCCGACGGCCTGGTGAAGGAGGTGGCGGAGGCGCCGCAGCACGCGGGCCGCTACCGCAGGCCGACGACGGCGGCCACGACCGGCTACCGGGTGGCGGCCCAGTCGCTGATCTGGCGCGCCGGGAAGGGCGAGACGGGCACGCACGACCCGCTGACCCGTACCTACCCCAGCGGCGACGGCCCTCGGGTCAACACCTTCTTCCGGGACCTGTACCAGGAGGCGGCGGGCGCGCTGTCCGGGCTGCTCGCCCGCGAGCACACCGCCCAGGTCGCCCCGGAGGAGCGGGAGCGGCGCGAGGAGGCCTTCCGCAAGGCGGAGCTGAAGCTGCTGTACTGCTCCCCCACGATGGAGCTGGGCGTCGACATCTCCTCTCTCAACGCGGTGATGATGCGCAATGTGCCGCCCACGCCCGCCAACTACGCCCAGCGCTCCGGCCGCGCCGGCCGCAGCGGCCAGCCCGCCCTGGTGACGACGTACTGCGCGACGGGCAACAGCCACGACCAGTACTACTTCCGCCGCTCGGAGCGGATGGTGGCCGGCGCGGTGGCTCCGCCGCGCCTGGACCTGGCCAACGAGGACCTCGTCCTCTCGCACCTGCAGGGCATATGGATAGCGGAGGCCGGTCTGAAGCTGGGCCGCGCGATACCCGAGGTCCTGGACGTGTCGTACCCGGACACCGGCGACCGCCCGGACCCCGCCCTGGAGCTGCTCCCCGACATCCTCGAAGCCTCCCTCGACGAGACCGCACAGCACCGCACGGTGGACGCGGCCCTCAGGGTGCTCGGCCCGCTGCTGCCGGACTTCGCCGACACCACGTGGTGGCACGACGACTGGATCCAGGACCGGGTGCGCACGGTGCCCGAGCGCTTCGACCGGGCCTTCGACCGCTGGCGGCAGCTGTTCCGCGCCGCGCTCGACGACCAGTACATCCAGAACAAGCGCCGGCTGGACTACAGCCTCACCGAGACCGACCGCAACCGGGCCAACGCCCGCCGCCGGGAGGCGGAGACGCAGCTCAACCTGCTGATGAACGAGAGCGTCGACAGCAAGTCGGTCCTCTCCGACTTCAATCCCTACCGCTACCTCGCCTCCGAGGGCTTCCTGCCCGGCTACAGTTTCCCGCGCCTGCCCCTGGCCGCCTACATCCCCACCATCGGCCGCCGCCGGGGCGACGGCGACTACCTCCAGCGCCCCCGCTTCCTCGCCATTCGCGAGTTCGGTCCCGGCGCGCTCATCTACCACGAGGGCGCCCGCTACCAGGTGACCCGCATCCAGCTCCCGCCGGACTCCTCCGGCGACCTGGCGACCAGCGAGGCCCGTCGGTGCGCCCACTGCGGCTACCACCACGACCCGGCCGAGCGGCAGGACCGCTGCCACATGTGCGACGAACCGCTGGGCGCGGCAACCCACGGCCTGCTCCAGCTCCACACCGTCTACACCACGCGCCGGGAGCGGATCTCCTCCGACGAGGAGGAGCGCCGCCGGGCCGGCTTCCGGCTGGAGATGTCGTACCGCTTCCAGGACCACGGTGCCCGCAAGGGCCGCCTCAATGCCTCCGTCGCCGACGCCTCGGGCGCGGCTCTGGCCGACCTGGCGTACGGCGACTCGGCGACCGTCCGCATCACCAACCTGGGCCGGGTACGGGCCAAGAAGGACGAACCGGCGGGCTACTGGCTCGACCTCGCCGACGGCCGCTGGATGAACGACAAAGACGCCGCCGAGGCCTCCGGCGACTCCAGCGAGCTGCCGGTGGTCGACGAGGACGGCAAGGAGCGGCGCCGCAAGAAGCGGGTCATCCCGTACGTGGAGGACCGCCGCAACATCCTCGTCGTCACCCTCGACGAGGCCCTGCCGGAGCCCGAGGCGCTGTCCCTGATGTACGCGCTGGAGCGGGGCATCGAGGCCGCGTTCGAGCTGGAGGACGCCGAGCTCTCCAGCGAGCTGCTGCCGCCGGACGGCGGACCTTGGGGCAGGTTCCTGTTCATGGAGGCGGCCGAGGGCGGCGCGGGCGTACTGCGCCGCCTCCAGGCGGAGCCGGACGCCCTGGCCAAGGCGGCCCAGTACGCCCTCTCGATCTGCCACTTCGACAAGGACGGCACCGATCTCGGCGGCCCGCACCCGGACCGCCCGTGCGCCCTGGGCTGCTACGAGTGCCTGCTCACGTACGGCAACCAGCTCGACCACGCGCTGATCAACCGCCATGCGGCAAGGCACCTGCTGGTGCGGTTCGCCTCGGGAACGGCGGAGCGCGAGTCGCGGGGTGAGTCGCGCTCTGAGCAGTACCGGCGGCTGCTCGACCAGGTCCCGGCGGCACCGACGGCGGTCGAGGCGTCGGCCGCCGCCGACCTGGCCGCGCGCGGTGACTTCCTGGGCTGGGCGAAGGCGCGGGGACTGAACCTCCCGGATGAGGCGGGGCCGTTCCTCACCGAGGCGAACGCGCAGCCCGACTTCGTGTACCGGCTCCCCGGCGGAAACGTGGCCGTCTTCGTGGACACACCCGACAAGGAACAGGACACCTTCCGGGACGAGGACGCCGAGGACCGCCTCTTCAACGCCAGTTGGGACGTCGTCCGCTTCCCGCACGGCGGCGACTGGGATGCCGTCGCCGCAGCCAACGCCCGTTACTTCGGTATCCCGGCCGCCAACTGACCACCTTCTGCTTGAGGACTTGAAGACAGACATGGCACTCACGTACTCCACCGGTTCCCTGGTGAAGGCCCGCGGCCGCGAATGGGTGGTACTCCCCGAGAGCAAGGCCGACCTGCTCGTCCTGCGCCCGCTCGGTGGCTCGGACGACGATATCGCCGCCGTGTTCCCGGCGTTCGAGACGGTCGAGGAGGCCCGGTTCGCCGCTCCGGAGGCGAGCGACCTCGGAGACCAGCGGGCGGCCGGCCTGCTCCGCACGGCCCTGCGGATCGGCTTCCGCTCGGGCGCGGGCCCGTTCCGCTCGCTCGCCGGCATCGCGGTGGAGCCGCGCGCATACCAGCTCGTCCCGATGCTGATGGCGCTGCGCCAGAAGACGGTCCGCATGCTGATCTCCGACGACGTCGGCATCGGCAAGACCGTGGAGGCGGGCCTGATCGCGAGCGAACTGCTCGCGCAGGGCGAGGCGTCGGGCCTGGCCGTGCTGTGTTCCCCGGCACTGGCGGAACAGTGGCAGCAGGAGCTGCGCAGCAAGTTCGGCATCGACGCGGAACTGGTGCTGTCATCGACGGTCACCCGCCTGGAGCGAGGCCTGGACCTCGGCCAGTCCCTCTTCGACCGCTACCCGAACGTCATCGTCTCCACGGACTTCATCAAGTCCACGCGGCACCGCGACGACTTCGTACGGCACTGTCCCGACCTGGTGATCGTCGACGAGGCCCACACATGCGTGGCCGCCGACGACACCAAGACCGGCACGCAGAACCAGCTGCGTTACGAGCTGCTGCGGCGGGTGGCCGAGGACGCGGAGCGGCACCTGCTCCTGGTGACGGCGACCCCGCACAGCGGCAAGGAGTCCGCGTTCCGCAACCTGCTGGGCCTGGTCAAGCCCGAACTGGCCCACGTGAACCTGGAGTCGGACGCGGGCAGGAAGCTGCTGGCCCAGCACTTCGTGGCCCGCAAGCGGGCGGACGTACGCCAGTACCTCACCAAGGAGGACGGTCTGGCCGACGACTCTCTCGCCGAGCGGACGGCCTTCCCCTCGGACCGCTACTTCAAGGACGAGACGTACAAGCTGTCCCCGGAGTACCGGGCCCTGCTGGACGACGCGATCGCCTACGCGAGCGAGCGGGTGGAGGAAGCGGACAACCGGGGCCGGCGCGAGGCGCGAATAGCATGGTGGTCGGCGATCGCGCTGCTGCGCTCGCTGGTGTCCTCGCCGCGCGCGGCGGCGCAGACGCTGCGGACGCGGTCGGCGGCGGCGATCGCGTCGTCGGCGGAGGAGGCCGACAAGCTGGGCGCCCCGCTGAACAGCGACGCGGCTGACAGCGACTCGATGGAGGGCATGGACGTAGCGCCGGGTGCGGAGATCGCGGAGGACGACCCGCGCTCCCGGTTGGCGGAACTGGCAGATCGAGCATCGGAGTTGGAGGGTCCGGCCCAGGACCTCAAGCTGAAGGCGCTGATCAAGCACCTCAAGTCGCTACTCGCCGACGGCTACAACCCGATCGTCTTCTGCCGCTACATCCCCACGGCCAAGTACCTGGCCGAGCAGCTGTCGAACGACCCGGAGACGAAGAAGCGCGGCCCGCTGGGCGCAAAGACGGTCGTCAAGGCGGTCACGGGCGAGCTGTCGCCGCAGCAGCGCATCGACAACATCGAGGCGCTGGCGACGGAGGCCGGCGAGGACGCCGCCGCGCGCCGCGTCCTGATCGCCACCGACTGCCTGTCGGAGGGCGTGAACCTCCAGCACTACTTCGACGCGGTGGTCCACTACGACCTGGCGTGGAACCCCACCCGCCACGACCAGCGCGAGGGCCGCGTCGACCGCTACGGCCAGCGCCGCGACGAGGTCCGAGTCATCACCCTGTACGGCGACGACAACGGCATCGACGGCAAGGTCCTCGAAGTCCTCATCAAGAAGCACCGCCAGATCAAGAAGGACCTGGGCATCTCGGTGTCGGTCCCGGACGAGCTGTCCACGGGCGTGACGGACGCGATCGTGGAGTGGCTGCTGATGCGCGGCCGTGAGAACGAGGACGCCCTGTTCAGCGCGGATGCGTTCAAGGTGAGCACAGCAAAGCTGGACAGCGACTGGAACTCGGCGGCGGAGCGGGAGAAGGCGTCGCGTTCACGGTTCGCGCAGCGCTCGATCCACCCGGAGGAGGTGGCCCGGGAGGTCGCGGCTATTCGGGAGGCGTTGGGCGGTACGGGCGAGGTGGAGACCTTCGTACGAGAGTCCCTGGGCGCGCTGGGTGCCGTACTGCGCGGCGCCGGTCAGACGGAGGACTTCACGGCACAGGTGGGTGGCACACCGGCGGGCCTTCGGGACGCCCTGGCCACAGCCGTAGGCGCGGAGGTGATCGAGCAGGACCGCCCGATCCCGTTCCGGAGCGATCCGGCGGTGGCGCGGGGCGAGGCGGCGCTGGTACGTACGGACCCGGTGGTGGGCGCGCTGGCGTCGCATGTCCTGAACGCGGCATTGGACGCGCAGGCGGACGGCGCCCGCCCGGCGCGCCGCTGCGGTGTGGTGACGACGGACGCGGTATCGACGCGTACGACGCTGCTGCTGGTCCGCTACCGGTTCCACCTGACCCTGCCGTCGCGCAGCGGCGAGAAGCAGCTCGTCGCGGAGGACGCGCGGCTGCTGGCCTTCGAGGGCTCCCCGAAGAACGCGGTGTGGCTGTCGCAGGAGCGGGCGGCGGCGCTGCTGGACGCGACGGCGTCCGCGAACACGGACCCGCACTTCGGCGAGCGCATGATGCAGCGGGTCCTCGACCAACTCCCCGAGGTATACGGCTACCTGGAGTCGTACGGCGAGGAACTGGCCGCCGAGCTGGACACCTCGCACCGCCGGGTGCGCCAAGCCTCCGGCGAGATCGTCCGCGGCCTGTCGGTGACGGCGCAGAAGCCGGCCGACGTCCTGGGCGCGTACCTCTACCTGCCCGCGAACCCCGCTGCTTCCTCCCCTGCCCCTGCTGCTGTCTCTGGAGCGTCCGCCTGATGTCCGCTACGACTCGCCACCAGGTGTTCACCGCCGTCCACACGGTCGGAGGTCTGCTGCCGGCCGACATGCTGCTGCGCATCACCGAGGGCAAGGACGTCCCGGGCTCAAAGCCTGCCGACTACGGCCTGCCGTCGTCCCGTTCGGTACGGGACGAGGCGGAGCGCAGCTGGGAGTACCTGAAGCCGCTCTGGCGCGACGTGCGCAAGCACCTCCCCGAGGACCGGGACACGGGGTTGCCCGCGAGTGACCCGACCGGCCGTGCGGCTGCCGACTGGCTTTCGCCGCTGTGGCGGGAGCTGGGCTTCGGCCGCCTGACGCCGATCGGCACGGACGGCGTCGCGGCCGACTCGGACACGGAGAAGCGGTTCGAGGTCTCGCACCGCTGGCAGCACGCGCTCATCCACCAGGTGGCATGGAACGCCAACCTGGACAAGCGACCGGGCGGCGCGGGCACGGTGCCGCCGCAGTCGATGCTCCAGGAGTGCCTGAACCGGACCGAGGCCCACCTGTGGGGCGTCCTGACCAACGGCCGCCAGATACGTCTGCTGCGCGACTCCAGCGCGCTGGCCACGGCGTCGTACGTCGAGTTCGACATGGAGGCGATCTTCGACGGCGAGCTGTTCAGCGAGTTCGTGCTGCTGTACCGGCTGCTGCACGTGTCGCGGTTCGAGGTCGCGGAGGACGCGGCGCCGTCGACGTGCTGGTTGGAGAAGTGGCGCACGGAGGCGATCGCCCAGGGCACGCGTGCCCTGGACCAGCTCAGGAAGGGCGTCCAGCGGGCGATCACGACGCTCGGCACAGGCTTCCTGAAGCACCCGGACAACCGGGAGTTGAGGGAGGCGCTGGAGGTCAAGACATTCCATTATGCGCTGCTGCGCCTGGTTTACCGGCTGCTGTTCTTGTTCGTCGCCGAGGACCGGGAGGTGCTGCTGTCCCCGTCGGCGGACGAGACGGCGAGGGAGCGGTACGCCGCGTACTTCTCGTCGGCTCGCCTGCGCCGGCACGCGCAGCGGCGCCGGGGCACGGCGCACGGTGACCTGTACCAGGCGCTGCGCTTCGTGCTGGCCGGCCTCGGCAACGACGACGGTCTCCCGGAGCTGGGCCTGCCCGGCCTCGGCGGCATCTTCGACGACACGGAGGCGGACAAGGTCCTGCACGCCCTGTCCCTGTCGAACGAGCCGCTGCTGGAGGCGGTCCGGGCGCTGTCGATCGTCCGCGACACCAGCAGCAAGCGCAACCGGGTGGTCGACTACCGCCACCTGGACGCGGAGGAGCTGGGCTCGATCTACGAGTCGCTGCTGGAGCTGGTCCCGAAGCACAACGCGACCGAGCGCACTTTCGAGCTGGTCGAGCTGGCGGGCAACGCGCGCAAGACGACGGGCTCGTACTACACCCCGTCCTCGCTGATCGACTGCCTGCTGGACTCGACGCTGGACCCGGTGATCGACGACGCGGTGAAGCGGGGGGAGATCCGGGCAACGCGCTCGGGCCAGCCGGACCCGGGCCCGGCCATCGTCGAGGAACTGCTGAACCTGACGGTCTGCGACCCGGCCTGCGGCTCCGGCCACTTCCTGGTGGCCGCGGCGCGGCGCATCGCCAAGCGGGTGGCCGCGGTACGGGAGCAGAACCCGGAGCCGACGATCGACGCGGTACGGCACGCGCTGCACGAGGTGGTCGCGCGCTGCATCTACGGCGTGGACCTCAACCCGATGGCGGTCGAGCTGGCCAAGGTGTCGCTGTGGCTGGAGGCCCTGGAACCGGGCAAGCCGCTGGGCTTCCTGGACGCCCACATCAAGCGCGGGAACGCGCTAATCGGGGCTACGCCAGCACTGCTGGCCAAGGGCATCTCTGACGACGCCTTCAAGCCGATCGAGGGCGACGACAAGAAGGTCGCGACGGCCATCAGGAAGCGGAACGCGGCGGAGCGCGGCGGTCAGCTGAGCTTCCACACCGAGGAACGTATCTGGGTGTCGAACGCTGCTTTCGCGGCCAGCCTGCGCGACATCACTGCCGCCTCCGCAGACACCTTGCGCGACGTCCGACTCCAGTCGAGCCGCTTCCGCGAACTGGAGCAGTCGGCGGACTATCTCCGGGCCCTGCATATCGCCGACGCCTGGTGCGCCGCCTTCGTCTGGCCCAAGGTCCAGGGCGCGCCGACGCCGGTGACAGAAGGGGTCTTCAGGGACCTCCAGAGCGCGGGCGCGGGCATCCCGGTAAGCACGAACGAAGAGATCATCCGCCTCGCCCAACAGTACAAGTTCTTCCACTGGCACCTGGAGTTTTCCGATGTGTTCTCCGTTCCGGAGGACAGCAAGGGCGTGTCGCCAGCGACCGGCTGGGCGGCCGGCTTCGACTGCGTCGTGGGGAACCCGCCGTGGGACAGTGTGGACTTCCGCGAGCAGGAGTTCTTCGCCCAGCGCGCACCGGAGATCGCAGAGGCGTCCCGTACCGTCGTACGGAAAAACATGATCGAGGCGCTCAAGGACTCTCCGGACACACTGCCTCTGCATCAGGAGTTCGAGGCAGGCAAGCGAAAGGTGTATGCCGAGAGCCACTTCCTTCGGCAGTCGGGGCGCGTTCCACTGACGGGGCAAGGGAACCTCAACACATACGCAGTCTTCGCCGAGACCGCCCGCATCCTGCTTGACCCAAAAGGGCGAGCAGGCGTCCTCGTCCCTACAGGAATCGCAACGGACGCGCGCACGCAGCACTTCTCCGGGGACCTGGTACAGAGTGCGGCTATTGCTGCGCTGTACGACTTCGAGAACCGCGCCAATCTTTTCCCGGCTGTGGACTCTCGCATGAAATTCAGTGTCCTGTCTCTAGTCGGCCGCTCCCTGCGCGAACCGGCGGCTCGATTTGCTTTCTTCCTGCACGACCCCGCGGAACTGAACGAAGCGGACAAGAAGTTCACGCTCACACCGGACGAAATTAAGCTTCTCAATCCCAACACTGGAACGCTGCCGATCTTCAGGTCCCGCAGGGATGCCGAGATTACCCTGCGGATGTACCAGCGACTTCCGGTGCTCTGGAAAGAAGGTGGTCCTGGTGGTAACCCCTGGGGGGTGACGTTCTCGCAGGGCCTGCTCAACATGGGCCATGACTCGGCACTCCTTAACACTGGCGAAGAACTGGAAGCCTCCGGCTGGACACTCAACGGCAACGTCTTCGCGAAGGAGGAGAAGCGGATGCTCCCCTTGTATGAGGCGAAGATGCTCCACCACTACGATCACCGGTGGGCGACCTATGGCGCTGACGGCGACACACGGCCGCTAACGCAGGAGGAGAAGGACGACTGTGAGGCCTTCGTGTTGCCTCGGTACTGGGTAGCGGAGGATGACATCCTTTCGGGCAAGGTCGCCGATAAGGGCGCCTACATCCGCACTCCCGGAATCCGCAAGCGTCTCGCCGAGAAGGATTGGCCTCACGGCTTCCTGTTGGGCTGGAGGGACATCTGCCGCGCGACCGACGAACGAAGCATGATCAGTTCCTTCATGCCAAGGGCGGGCGTGGGGCATAAGTTCCTGTTGGCTCTGTCTCAGGCGCCCGAACTACTTGGTGCCGTCTGGTCTTCGTTCGCCTTCGACTATGCGGCACGGCAGAGTATCGGCGGAACGTCCATGAGCTTCTTCATCGTGAAGCAGCTACCCGTCCCCACCCCTGCCCAGCTCTCGGTTCATGTGCCATTCATAACCCCTCGCATACTCGAACTCACCTACACAGCCGCTGACATGAAGGAATTTGCCGCCCATCTCGGGGACAACGGTGCTCCCTTTCGTTGGGATTCGGACCGCCGCCGACACATCCGTGCCGAGCTGGACGCGCTCTTCTTCCACCTCTACGACATTGCCCGAGAGGACGCGGACTACATCCTCGACACCTTCCCCATCGTCAAGCGCAAGGACGAGGCCAAGTACGGCACCTACCGCACCAAGGAACTGATCCTCACCGAGTACGACCGCATGGCCGCAGCCGACGTCAGCCTCGAAATCCCCTTGGTTGACGGTGAGAACTACACCTCCACCCTCACCCCGCCCCCGGGCCACGGCCCTCGCCACCCGGAAAAAACTTCGGACGGAACCGCGACATGAAATACAAAGACGAGGATGAAATCAAGCGCGCGCTTGGAATCGACTCCTGGAGAAACCTCTCCAAAGACAAGATGATCAGGTTCGTGGCCATGATGCCCGACATGAGTACCGAGGTGGCCCTCAAAATCGTTGAACAGTTTCCCACATTCAAGGATTTCGCCCTGAATGTTGTGGATGCGATAAAGAAATCGCATGAGTCCACGCTCTCGGCCAACCAGCAAAGCCAGGAACACGTCCATCGAGCCTTTCAGGATCTCAGAGACACCATCAAGAATGAACTCGGCAAGGGCGACTTGACATGGGAACAAAGGAAAGAGCTCATCGAGAAAATACAGGAAGCGGTAAAGGAGGAGTCCCAGATGGACCGCGAGAATAAACGCTTCTTGGACGGGGCACTCAAGAAAGTTGTGATGGTCGGTGGTGCTGCACTCGCCTTGGGTGTGGCTTTTGTCGGCGGCAGGATAATGGCTGAAAGCAAAGACAGCCCCGAAGAGGGCCTGGAGGCTTAAAATTCGCCCCCGCTCGCACCTCGCCCAAAGGCCACGACCCCCGCCACCCGCCTGCCCCAACCACCACCACTGCCCGAGCCAGGAGCCAGGATGGTCTCGCCCGCCTCCGAAGAGGACACCCGCAAGGTTCAGACCGCGGTCATCGGTCAGGCCGAGTCGGACTGGCCGGTGTTCCTGCCGTACGACCACGACCACTTCGACCGGTTCATGCGGAGCCGGACCCGCGACGACTTCTACTGCGGCGTTCTGCTCGGCGGCTGCGGCAAGAAGCTGACTCCGAAGCGGTACACGGAGAAGAAGTGCCACTTCGCGCATCGGCCGCCCGTGCACTGCCGCCGCACGGAGACCGGTGAGGCCAGCGCCGACCACCTCTACATCGGGCAGGCGCTGCGGCGCTGGCTGCTGCGGCAGGGACACCAGGACGCCGAGGGCACCTATCTGGACCCTGGCTTGGTCCACGGTGGAGCCGTCGAGGTCCGCTTCGGCCAGGGCCGGTCCCGGCTCATCCGGGTCCAGTTGGCCCGCCTCTCCCTTCGCGATTGGCAGGAGACCCGCGAACGCCTCGCCGACCGGCACACCCACGTCCACTGGGCGTACGGACCCTACTGCGGGCTCTCGCACAACGAGGTGGACGCCGCCGGGCATGCCATCCGCATCTCGTGCCGCACCGAGGGCGAGACCCGCGCGGTGTACGTCGGCACGCAGTACTCGGACAACAGCCTCGCGTGGTCGGCCCTCACCGAGTGCCGCCTGTCTAACGAGGGGATCATCACGCCCCGCCTCGACGCCGAACCGCCCGCGAGCAGCACACCCGTTCCCGCTTCTAGGTCCGTGGCCTTCCCGCTGGCTCCTGGCACCATCGCCTTCACCGCGGCGACCGAACTCCCGGCGCCACACCCTGACCCGGACGGCACCCCCGTACGCCTCTACGAGGCCGACCTCCAGCCGATCGGCTCGACCGTAGTCCGGGCCCGGATCACCCTGCCGCACGCCCACCCGCGCCTCCCCCTCACCAACTGCACGTCATCTACTCCTCAGCCCACCTGCTGCCGCTCACCGAAGCGTCCACCTCCGAGCCTGCATGGCTCATACGCGCCGACGGCGCCTCGCCCTACCCAGCAGACCGACACCCGCTGGCCGGACCTATGCCCCGCATCTCAGCCATCCGAGTCATCCCCACCAACCCCCACGACGACCGAACTCCCCACCTCAACACCCCGTACGCTCCCCCTCGGTGAGGCCGAGACGCTCCGCGTCTTCCGCTCAAAGCTCGAACTCGTCGCCCGCGCCCGGGGCATCGTCAACTGGGAGACACTGGTTAGCCACGCGGGAGCGACACCTGCCGACATCACACCAGAGGAACGCGTTCGCCTGCTCATCGCGGTGGACCACCCCAGAGCCGACGGCAAGCCCGTGCTCTCTGCACTGGTCAACCCAGCCCTTGCCCCGGACGCGCCCGCCCCGTACTTCGCCGACGTCCTCGCCGGCCTCGGCTGGAGATCCGACCTGTCCGAGGCGAAGGTGGTGGAAATTTGGGAGCGCCAGCGAAGGACCGCCTACGCCCTCGCCGAGTCGACACTCGCACGACAACAGCCCTCAGCCGGACTGTTGGAAGCGAGGGCCGGTAGCGCCCCTGGGCTGAACGAGGCGCGGCTCGTGGCCCGGTGTGAGCACCTGGAATTCGTTGCGAAAGGACAGGGCGTCATCAAGTGGTCGACCTTGCTCAAGAAGCAGCACATCTTGCCGTCCACGTTGTCCGATGACGACCGCGTTCGGCTGCTGGCCGCAGTCGACAGGTCCTACGTTCCCGGACGCCGGATGTTGTCGGCCCTGGTAAAGGTGGACGGGCAGACCCCAGGTCCGGCCCCGTTCTTCGGCGACGTGCTGACGGAGTTGGGCTGGACCCCCGACGCTGCCACCCCGACCGTGGAGGCAGCATGGCGGGCCGCCGTGGACCGTGCCTACGCACGGGGCGCACAAGCCGTAACCGTGACCCCAACCGCTCCAGCCGAGGAGGACCGCGTGCGCTGGGGCAAGCTCGGAACCACCAAGGCAGCCGTAGTCGTAGCCGTTCGGCGGGCACTGATCGACGCCGCCCGGCGTCAGGTCTGCGTGGGCTGGCACACGCTCGCCGCTGCCGCCGGACTCAAGCCGAAGGACCTCACCGACCGGGCCAGGGAAGCGATCCTCGTATCGGTCGACAGCCCGCCCACCTACGGGGTGTTGCTTTCCTCCCTCGTGGTCGCCTCAGAACACACGCCTGTGCCGTACTTCGACGCCATCCTCAAGCGGCTCGGACGTCCCCACGGCCTGCGCCCCATCGAACTGGGCCAGCTCCGAAAGACGGAGCAGGCCCGAGCGTTCGCGGCCTACAGCGCTGCCGCCGACACCGCCGATGACCCGAAGGAAAGAACATGAGACCGAACCGTCGTCGCGTCGCCATCGGCATAGCCGCCACCGCAGCCGTCGTCACCCTGTCCGGCGCGGCAGGAGCAGTCGCCGGCGCCTACTTCGTCGCGACTGGCCCGACCGGCGCGCGGGGCCCGGCGGGACCGGAAGGAGCACGGGGACCGCTAGGGCCTCAGGGTGAGCAGGGGCTGCAAGGTGAGCGCGGCCCCAAGGGTGACCGGGGAGAGCCCGGCGCAACCGCTGAACCAGCCACCCTCGGCATACCGGACGCCAGCACAACGGGCCCCGATCTCTCCGGTGGCCTGCTCATCAGCTCCGGCACGTGCCCGGTAGGAACCTCTCAGTGGGACACCATCTACGTGGGCCGCAACTCCGTCCTCGGGTCACCGGGCGACGTCGATATGCGCGCGATGACGCTCTGCAAGATCCTCTGAGCGCCACCGCGCATGCCGCTCTACTCAAGCCCCCGCCGCGAACCCCACGAACCGCGACCAGCCGTCCCGGCGGATGGTGAAGTGGGGGCGGGTCACGTCCTTGGAGTCCCTTACGTGAATGACCTGTTCGGTGACGGCGACCTCGACGCAGTCGTCGCCCTGAGTGCCGCTGTAGCTGGACTTGAACCAGGCGAGTTCCGTCATGCTCATAGCTCTCCTCGCAGTCGCTCCAGCAGACCCCGTGAGTCTTTGGGGTGCAGGGCCTGCGACCGCAGTGTGTCATAGCACTGGCAGAGCAGGCTCACCTCTTTCGCGTCGGTGATCAGACGGCCGTTCTGCTGGCCCTCCGAATAGGCAATCCGTCGACGCTCTGGGGTTTCCAGCAAGCGCACGGGACCGTCGAGGCAGGCGTGATACTCGGCGTCCAACGGCATGATCTGAAACGTCACGTTCCTGGGGGCAGTGACTGCCAGCACATGATCCAGCAAGTCTCGCATCACCTCCGCACCCCCAAGCCGCCGCCGTAAGACGTGCTCCTCCACGATGAAGCTGAACGGGACGTTGGGCCGCTCAGTGAGCATCCGTTGCCGCTCCAGTCGAGCGACGACCTGCGCCTCCAACTGCTGATCGGAAAGCGGGGGAATGCTGTTGTCGAACACCGCCCGCACGTACCCCTCCGACTGCAACAACCCCGGTACCAACCGGCACTCATACGTACACAGGCTCACCGCCACCCGCTCCAGCCGAGCCCACTGCCGGAACCAAGCCGCCAGCCCCGCCTCCCCCCGAGTCAGGAACCTGGCCGAGTGCCGCAACGCCCCCGTGTTGCCCAGCGCCTCCTCCGCCCGCTCGACGAAGGACGCATCCGGCATCCGCCTCCCCAACTCCACCGACTCCACCGTGTGCTTGGAGAAACGGACGATCTCACCGAACTCCACCCGGCTCAACCCCGCGTGCTCGCGCAGCGCCTGCACGACCGCCCCGAACGTCCGCAGGCTGTCCGACGGGTCCGGTTCCCGTACGCACTCCGCTCCCGCCGCCGTTTCGACGTTGTCGGTCGTCATTCGAGGCCCACCTCCAGGTCCACACGTGCCAAACCCCGCATCGACACCTCAGCGTGGCCAACTCGAATTCGTACTGTCCACCGAACGTGTCCGTACGCTGACTCACCGTACGGATCCAGCCCGCGTCAGCCCGCGCCCTCCACATGGGGGCGGGCCAAGCGGCGCAGCGGGGACGTCTTGTCCCACACGTGCCAGCGCGCGCCGCACACCGGGTCGGTCTCGTAGGTCACCTCCGCCGGGAAGCCGTCGGCATTGATCCGCTGGGCAGGCGGACCGGCCACCACCCTGTCGCAGCGGGGCAGTAGTTCGGCGCGCGCATGGGGGACGTCGTCCTGGCCGGAAGACCACTCGCGCAGTGGGCGAGATGGTCGGTAGGTGGCTGTTCCGGCCGTACCCGACGGCCCGGTTGGCCGAGCCGCAAGGTTGGCGTTGCCGCACCGGGCTCAGTGGCGGCTGACCGACGTACCGTCCAGGGAATGCGCCCGTACCCTCACGCAGCGTACGGGCCCTTCCCCTGGCGTGCGCCCCCGCGTGCCCCCCACGGTGGCTCTCATGAACGTGACCACGCCCCATGCATCCACCGCCGTCAGGACTTTCGCGCAGCAGCTGTCCTCCACCCGTCGCGGCGCAAGGCTCGCCCGGTTGCTCGCGGCTGCGGAGTTGCGGGCCTGGCAGGTGTCACCGTCCGTGGGCGAACGCGCGGAGCAGATCGTGGCGGAGCTGGCGGCCAACGCGGCGCTGCACGGCCGGGTTCAGGGCCGCGACTTCCGCCTGGCGCTCCGGCTCGACCCTGCGGCCGGCCTGCTGCGGATCGCGGTCACCGATGCTCGGGGTGACCACATCCCATCAGCCGTCGCGGACTTCGGGACACGGCCCGACAGTGAGACAGGCCGTGGCCTCCTCCTCGTCACTGCCCTGGCCGACCGCTGGGACACGGAACCGTACCCGCCGGGCGGCAAGACCGTCTGGGCGGAAATCGAGCTCTCCACCGCCCAGGGGTCCCGGCGGATGCATGGAGTCGACTGACGTCGGCGCGGGCGTCGCGGACGCACGCGGCGTGCGGCCCATGCGGCGCCTGCGGCTGGACAGTGCCGGGCGCCCGGACTCGCCCAACGGGTTCCCGGCCCCGCCTCTGAGTCGTCCCTACGTGCAGGGAATGTGCGGGCCGCGTGATAGAGCGGCGAGAACCGCGAAAAGCTCGGCGAACTTTGGGTGCCATTCGCCACAGCAGCCGTGCAAAGCGCGAGGCCTAGGAGTCGCGGTATGGCCCGCTGAATACGGCCGTCTGCGACGGTCGGGCACGTTGGAGTGTGTTGCCGCACGCCGACATCCGTGAGGAACTGCTCTGCACCTTCTGCTCTATGATCGTTGAAAAGTTGATCTCATCGCGCCTGCAACCAGTTCCGAAGACTCGTGGCAACCGTGGACGTCCCCACGTTCGCGAGGCTCGCGGTGGTGACACGGCTCAAGGAAGGCGAAGAGCATGGCCCTCGGACTGCTCCGGCGTCGGCGTTCCCGTACCGCTCTCGGTGCCGCGCCGGGCCTCTCGGTACCCCTGCCGGCCGGCGCGGGCGCATACGCCTGCGAGGTCGTCGATCCCATGGGGCAACCTCTGGGGGGTGCCGAGGTCACGGTGACGGCGCTGGACAGCCACCGCGTCGTCACCTGCGGCACCACCGACCCGTACGGCCTGTTCATGGTGACCCTGCCGCCGGGCTCCTACAGCGTGATGGCCGCGGCGGAGGGTCTCACACCCGCCCGCGAGCCCGTCGACATCGCCGCCGGAGTCGTCCTCGCTCCGGCACGCATCGCGCTGCTTCCCGCCCGCCAGCTGGAGCTCCCACCGCCCGGCACCTGGTTGTTCGACCCGCCGCACACCGCGATCCGGTTCATCGCCAAGCACGTGGGCATGGCGCACGTTCACGGCCGCTTCACCCGTTTTGACGGCGGCATCCGCATCGCACCGGAGATGGCCGACTCCCAGGTCTCGGTACGCATCGACGCCTCCAGCATCACCACGGGCAACAAGACCCGTGACAACCACTTGCGTTCCGCGGACTTCCTCGCCGTCGAGCGTCATCCGTACATCGACTTCACCAGCACCCGATTCGTCTACCGCGGCGGCTCCAAGTGGACGCTGCACGGCACGCTCACCATGCATGGCATCAGCCGCTCCGTGGGCCTGGACACGACGTACCTCGGTACGGTGAACGGCGGCTACGAGCAGGAACTGCGGTGCGCGGCACTGGCGAAGGCGGAGCTGCACCGCGAGGACTTCACCCTCAACTGGCGCTCGATGCTGGCCCGCGGCATCGCGGTCGTCGGGCCGACCGTACAGCTGGAGCTGGATGTCCAGGCGATGTACCGCACCCCCGAGACTCCCACGCCCCCGGAGTAGGCGAAAGGCCGGCTCTCCGCGCTCCACCCACCTGGGGAGGCCGGTCTCCCGTGCTCCGGACTAGCCCGACACAGGTGCCTTCCAGCGGTAGCCCTCGGCCGCCTCGTCGTAGGGGAGCAGCGACGGCTCCAGCTCCGCACGCACCAGGCCGGCGTCAGCCACGGGAAGCGTCAGCGACGCGCGCCGCATGCGGACGCTCCACGTGGCCGGGTCGGGGAAGACCGACAGCCGCGGGACCAGGTCGCGCAGGACCAGTCCCTCGCGGAAGCCGGCCAGGCCGGACACCTCCAGGCGGCAGCCCTCGGTAAACGTCCGCTCCCCGAAGACGACCGGCTCGTCCAGGACCCGCACGGGACTGGCAACCACAGCCCGGCCGATGACACGTCCCAGGTCGCGCGTAGGGTTCCTGAAGCAGCCTCGCGTGGTGTAGAGGAAGACCTCGTCGCCCTCCTCCAGGGCACGGGCCGCCGTGGACCGCCCCACCGGGAACGCCATCCGCTGCTCGGTCACCACCCAGCTCAAGGCGGCACGGTCTCCGATGATCAGCAGGTGCGTGGACGGCATGCCGATCACGATAGCCGGAGGCGGGTCGCCGGGCGCGTCTGCGGCTGCACGCCGTCGTATCACGCGCGCTCACCTGGTGGTGCTGATCGCAGCCGGGGCCCCGGGCCGGGCGGAAGCCCGCACCGGCAGCCGTCTCGCAGACCGGTCCGCGCCGGCAGGACCGGCAGCGCCTCCGGCCTCACCCTCTGCACCGACCGGTGTTGCGCGGCATTCACCGTCGTGTGAACGGTGACTATCGACGGCCGGCGGCAAGCGCACGGAGGCGGTCGCCGATGACGGAGACGCCAGGGCTGGGCTCGTTCGCGTAGTACCAGGGCTTGCGTCGGCGCAGCAGCGCCTCGCCGTGCTCGTTCCAGGTGAATCCGGGCTTCCGCAGCAGCTTTCGGAACACGGTGTCGGCTGTCTCCGGGTGAGCGGCAGCCAGCCGGCGGATCGGCAGCGGCCCGATCGACTCTTCGCGCAGGTACGTGCGCAGCAGGTCCTGGTACTGCCTGCGGCCCGCGAGCGCCGGGTCTGCGAAGAGGTCTCGCAGCTTTCCGTAGTCCGCGTAGAAGTTGAGCCCGTCGACCTGGTCGTAGATGACGCCGATGGTGTCCGAGTCCGCCAGTTCTCCCGGTAGCTCGAAGAAGGGCAGGTCCAGGCCGGGTAGCCGCCTGCCTCGGGCGCGGTCGGGCTGTCCGGCGACGGCGGCCTCTTGGCGGTGGCGGTAGTAGGCGTTGAGGAGGTCCTCGGCTTCGGCAGGCGGAAGGGCCAGTTCGTCGCCGCCGCAGAACTCGACGAACGCCGCCCGGTCCTCCCGCATCGCCTGCCACCCCTGCTCGACCTTCCGGGGGTTGCGGAAGACCAGTTCGGGTCGGCTGGTGGCCAGTTGGAGAGCGGCCTGGGCGATCTCGGTCGCGCTGGACTGGGGGTAACTCGACATCGCCCCGGACACCAGCCACGCCTCGCCGGCCGAGTGGACGGGTACCAGGCAGGTGTGGAGGAAGCCACCCTTGGACACTCCGCGGAACGCCGCCCGCCCCACGTTCGAGTACGTGCGGTACTCCAGGTCGTCGACCAGGTTCAGCAGAACGACGGCATCCTTTTCCTTGCGCTGGATCTCGAAGATGCCCTCGACCGGGTCACGCCAGCCGAGCAGCATCTCCCGGTCGACCGCGGTCAAGTCCTTCCGTCCGCCGACGAACCGGTCCACCACCGTCGAACCGTCCGGCAGGCGGTACCGCAGGAGGAAGTGGTCGACGATCCGGATCGCCTCGCCCTCGTCCAGCTGCCGCTCGGGCCCTGCGGCCTCCAGCAGGAGGGGCGTCAACCACCGGTCGAAGCGGGAGCTCTGCCCGAAGGCGACCAGCTGCCCTTTCAACTCGGCACTGCGCTCGATGAGGTCGGTCAGCGAACGTTCGCCGCCTTCCTGATGCGTGCCTTGTTCGGCGTCAGCCACGTTCAGTCCTTTCACACAACGGGTTCCGTGTGGGTGCGACATACCCGGCCTGAACCGGCCCAGTGACGGTACGCCTCGATCCACTGCGCACCGACGGGTTGCGCACCCGAACGCCGATCAACCTGTGCGCGCCCCGGCAGTAAAGGCGGCCCATGGCGTGGTGGGCACGGTGATCGTCGGCACCCGTGCCCGTGGCCCCCCGACCTCCATGCGACGGTCAGGCGCCCGCCTCGACGGTCTCGATCTCGCAGCGGGCCGCACCACTCCTGCGGATCCTTGCGTCACAAGTGAGCAGCGGCACCCCTAGGGCTTCGGCCAGGGCGACGTACTGTGCGTCATAGGCGGACACATTGCTCGAGAGGCTCTTGACGCGCTCCCACAAAATCAGCGTTTCGTGCCGGTCGATCATCAGGTCGCGGTACGTGGCCAGGGCCTTGCGGAGTTGGGTCTCGTTCAGCTTCGGTTCGCCACCGCGCCTACCGCGCGCCAGGCCGAGCAGGGCGGACATGATCTCGTAGTCGATCAGGTGGGGCGCGGCGATCCGGTCCTCCTTCGCGATCCGCTCACGGACCCGACGCCCGGTCGGCCCCGCGTCGGTCAGGAAGAAGACCAGTGCGGAGCAGTCAGCGACGATCAACGGCCTGACCTCGCGTCGTCGATCGCTCCGAGTACGTCCGAGGAGCTCAGGTCCGCAGCTGCCTCGGCTTCGGCACGGGCGGCGGCCTCGGCCAGCGTGGGCCTGGCTGCCTCACCGACCAGCAGATCCAGCGCGTAGGCCTGGAGAGACTTGCCCATCTGTGCAGCGCGGGCCTTCAGTATGGCGAGCGTGTCGTCCGGGACATCGCGGATCGTCAAAGCGGTCATGCAGGCATTTTAGCTGCATTGCCTGCATAACGCAGCTCAGCCGGTGCAGGTCGTGGATGCCCTCCGCAGAGCTTCCGGGTCTGCCTCCCTTGAAGCCTCATTGTCAGAGGAGGGCCCTATCGTTCTCGGTGGATCTTCTGCGCGGTGTGGGGGGAGTGGTGACCATGGCCGACGACGGCCTGCCGTACCCGGAGTTCTATCTGCGGCTGCCGAACGGCGGGCCGGTCGCCCAGGGGCGCCCTACCCATGAGGTGGGCGACAACGGGAGCCGCAGTTTCGTCGTAGACGCCGGCCAGCCCGTGCGGCCTGACGTCGTGCCGTCGTTCGCCGCCCGCGCGGCGGCCGCCCATCGGCAGCGCGAGGAGCTGATTCGGCAGGGGCGGATAGGGCCGTCGGAGAAGTGGCCCGGTTGGCTGGAGACGACGGAAACGATCACATTCGGTTCCCCGTCGAGGGCCGCAGCGGTGCTGACGGGCCGCAATCCGAACGGCTGGGTCGACTGGAAGGCCGAGGACGGCCGGCCCCTCGCCGACTTCATGCCCGGTACGTGGCCCGGCCCGAACCGCCCGTGGCTCGTGCGCGGCTCCAACGTGAGCGGGCTGGACCTCGTCCAGCGGCTGTGGCTGCCCGAGGGGCGGGTCACCCTTGCCGCGTCGCGGCTGCGGCAGGGTGTCGAGCAGGGCATCAGCAAGGACCAGCTGCGCGCACTGGTCCAGGAGGATTACGAGTCCACGGCCACCTACAGCCAGAAGCAGCAGCTGGTGGAGGAGTTCCACGCGTTTCTGTCACGCATGAAGCCCGGCGACACGGTCTGCGCCATCTCCGGTGGCCGGCTGTATATCGGCGAGATCACCGGTGAGGCGGAGCAGACGGAGTCCGAGGACCGGCGGTCCAATCTGCGGCGTCCCGTGGAGTGGCAGCCCGAAGGCCACCCGTACGACGAACTGCCCGAGGAACTGCAGCAGAGGCTGTCCGTCCAGCACGACGTCGTCGACCTTTCGTCCGTCCAGGCCCTCGTCGAAGGGCTGGGCCTGAGCGATCAGGAGCTGGCCGAGGAAGCCGAGGCCGTAGAACGCGATCCGAGTATCGAGATCGCCGCGCTCACCGCCCGTCGCGAGCTCGAACTGCCCGAGCCGACGGAAGAGCTGGCCGCCGAACTCCTCGTGCACGACGTGGGATGGCTGGGCGAGATCCGGGATCTGTTGTGGGACGACCGGCAGCTGGTGCTGTACGGGCCGCCGGGCACCGGAAAGACGTACCTCGCGTTGAAGCTCGCGGAGTTCCTGGGCGGCGGCCCCGAGCAGGTCA
This sequence comes from Streptomyces sp. F001, assembly GCF_004187715.1. Lineage (GTDB taxonomy): Bacteria > Actinomycetota > Actinomycetes > Streptomycetales > Streptomycetaceae > Streptomyces > Streptomyces flavusporus. The sequence continues at coordinate 27,013 of NZ_QZWF01000011.1, forward strand.
AGCTCGTGCAGTTCCATCCCTCTTACTCCTACGAGGACTTCTTCGAGGGCTTCCGGCCGCAGGAGGACCCGGAGACCCGGGAGGTCGCCTTCCGGCTCACCGCCGGGCCGCTGCGCGAACTCGCCGACCTCGCCTCCCGCGAGGGCAACCGGCACATCCCGCACTTCCTGATCATCGACGAGATCAACCGCGCCAACCTGGCGAAGGTCTTCGGCGAGCTGTACTTCCTGCTGGAGTACCGGAACAAGTCGGTGCGCCTGACCTACTCCAGTGACGACTTCGCGCTGCCGCCGAACCTGTTCGTGATCGGCACCATGAACACCGCCGACCGGTCCATCGCGCTCGTCGACGCGGCCATGCGCCGTCGTTTCGCGTTCGTCGAGCTGTCGCCCCGCACGGAGCCGACGAGCGGGTTGCTGCGCCGCTGGCTGGTGAGGGAGGGCAGGGACACCGAGCCCGCTGATCTGCTCGACGCGCTCAACTCACGTATCGACGACCCCGACTTCCACATCGGGCCCTCGTACCTGATGAAGAAGGGGGTCTATCGGGAGGGGGGCCTCGAGCGCACCTGGCGGACCAAGATCCTGCCGCTCCTGGAGGAGCATCACTACGGCGAGGGCGTGGACGTCGAGAAGCGGTACGGGCTGGCCGCACTGCGGGAGTCGCTCGGGTGACGTCAGTCATCGAGATCGTCGAGCACGCGCCGGCGGTCGGCGTAGCCCTGCCGGACGCGGTCGGCCGCGCGCTGGCCGCCGCAGGCGTCCTTGAGGCGGCGCCCGATCCATACGCTCCGGGACGCTGGTCGTTGCGGGCCGGAAGCAAGGTGGGCGCGGTGGCCGTCGGCGTGCCAGGTGCGGACGAGACGTTCACCGTGCGAATCATCCCCAAGACTCCCATCACCCGGCTCTTCTTCCTCCTCGGCTACAGCCTCGACCCGAAGGGTCCTTGGCGAGACGGCGAAGTCGAAGTGGCCGAGCACCGCGATCTGCTGCCCGCGCTCGCCCACGCCGTGGAACGGCAGGTGGACCAGGCTCTGCGCCGAGGTCTGTTGCAGGGGTACCGGGCCACGGAGGAGTCCGCCCTCGTTGTCCGAGGCCGGGTCCGTGAGGCCGAGCAGATCCGCCGTCGCTTCGGTGCCACATTGCCGGTGGAGGTGACGTACGACGAGTTCACCACCGACATCGCGGAGAACCGTCTTCTGCGGGCGGCTGTCGAGCGTCTGCTGCGGTTGCCCGGCGTACCGCGCGACGTGCGCCGCAGGCTGCTGCACCAGCGGGCACGGCTGGCCGACGTGGCCGTCGTCGTGCGCGGACAGCCTCTGCCCGACTGGCGGCTCACGCGTCTCAACGCCCGCTATCACACGGCCCTGAGTCTCGCGCGTGTCGTGCTGGAGAACGCGTCCGCGGAACATGCCTGCGGCGGGCTCCGCATCGACGGGTTCCTCTTCGACATGAACAAGCTCTTCGAGGACTTCGTGACGGTCGCGCTGCGGGAAACCCTGACCGGCTCAGGGCGGGCCGCGCGTCTTCAGGATGCGCACTACCTCGACGAGGCCGCCGCGGTCCGTATGCGTCCCGACTTCGTCCTGTACGGAGCGGACGGCGCTCCGGCCGCCGTGGTGGACGCCAAGTACAAGGCGGAGAAGCGCGGCGGCTTCCCCGAGGCCGACCTTTACCAGATGCTGGCCTATTGCACGGCGCTCGGGCTGCCGGAGGGCCACCTGGTGTATGCAAAGGGCAACGCCTCTTACGACGCGCACCGCGTGCGGCACGCCGGCATCCTCATCCACCAGCACGCACTCGACCTGGACCAGCAGCCCGCCGGGCTGCTCGCGGACATCGCCGCAGTGGCCCGGCATATGGTTCCCGACCTGCGCGTATGATCGGCGCGGAGGGGTCCTTTCTGGGGTGGGAGAGCGTCACGTGCCACAGCTCGCGTTCGCCAGCAGTTTCTGGGAGAGCTACGACGTCCTGGACAAGCACGTCAAAGCAGGCGTGCGCAAGGCCATGGAGAAGTTCCAGCGGCTGACCGTAGCCGATTTGTACGCGGACAAGGGGCTGCACCTGGAGTCCGTCGACAAGGCGCGCGATCCGCGGATGCGCACCATCCGCATCAACGCCTTCTGGCGGGGTGTCGTGCTGGCTCCCGACGACGGCAGCGGTGTCTTCCTGCTGGTCAATGTCGTGCCGCACGATGACGCCTACACCTGGGCGGCCAAGCGGCTGTATACCACCAACTCCGCCACCCGAGGCCTCGAGGTGCGCAACGTCGTCGCCATCGAGCAGCTGACGCCGGCTCTGGAGAAGGCGGCCGCGACGGCCGACTCGCTGCTGTTCGCCGAGTACTCGGACACCGTGCTGCGCGAACTGGGCATCGACGACCAGGTGCTCCGAGCGGTGCGCACCATCGTCGACAAGCCGCAGTTGCAGGCCTTCGAGACGCTCCTGCCCGAGGACCAGTGCGAGGTTCTCCAGTACCTCGCCGAGGGATTCAAGCCCGAGGACGTGTACCGGGACGTGGTCGCCGTGCGCCGCCCCCTCGACGCGGGACCCGGACCCGAGGAGAGCCTGGCCGTCGCCATCGCCAACACGGCAAGCCGTATCACGCTGGTCACCGGCCCGGAGGAGCTCGCGGACGTCCTGGAGAAGCCGTTCGCGGCCTGGCGGATCTTCCTGCATCCCTCGCAGCGCCGGGTCGCCTACCGCGTGTCGTACGGCGGCCCGGTCCAGGTGACCGGTGGGCCGGGCACGGGGAAGACGGTCGCGGCTCTGCATCGCGTCAAGCATCTCCTCGCGCGCTCGGCCGACGCCCGGGTGCTGCTGACCACGTACACCAATGCCCTTGCTGCCTCACTGCGCGAGAACCTGTCCGTGCTGCTGGACGGTGACCCGTCACTGCTGGACCGAGTCGATGTGACGACGGTCAACGCCTACGCGCACGCCGTCGTCGCCCGCCACGACGGCAAGGTTCTCTCCCCCGTCAACGACCGTGACGAACGGCAGCTGTGGCAGAAGGTGGCGAAGCAGCTCCGGCTGCCCTGGACCGACCAGTTCCTGGCGCAGGAGTACCGGCACGTGATCCTCGCCCAGGACCTGCGCACCCTGGACTCCTATCGCGCCGCGTCCCGGCGTGGCCGCGGCAGCGCGCTGTCGCCCGCCAGGCGAGAGGAACTCTGGTCGTCCGTCGAGCTGTTCGAGTCCCTGCTGCTTGAGCGGAAGGCCACCACACATCTCAGAGTCTGCGCGCGTGCCGCCGACCTCCTCGCAGCCTCGTCGCCGACACACGACCACATCGTGGTCGACGAGGCACAGGACCTGCACCCCGCTCAGTGGAGGGTGCTGCGTCGCGCGGTGGCGCCCGGCAGCGACGATCTGTTCATCACGGGCGACCCGCACCAGCGGATCTATGACTCGAAGGTCTCGCTCGGTTCCCTGGGCATACCGGTGACCGGCCGGACCCACCGGCTGAGGGTCAACTACCGCAGTACAGAGGAGATCCTGGCCTGGTCGACTCGCATACTCACCCCCGTCTCCGTGGAGGATCTCGGCGGTGAGGGTAATGACACCCTGGCGGGCTACCGCTCGCTTCTGCACGGGCGCAGACCGCATGTTGACGGACACGGTTCGGAGCAGGCAGAAGTGGCGTCGCTCGTCGAACGCGTCCAGGAGTGGATCGCCCAGGGCGTACGGCCGGCCGAGATCGGTGTCTGCGCCCGTTTCAATGTGCTTCTGGACAAGGCCCACGACAAGCTGGTCGCTGCCGGCGTCCCGGTGGCCAGGGTCAAGGATCATCCGGGGCCGGACGTGGAGGGGGTACGGCTGGCCACCATGCACGCCATGAAGGGATTGGAATTCCGCTGCGTGGTTGTCCTCGGGGTAACGGCGAGTGCGGTGCCGTTCGCGCGCGAGGTCACGCCGACCACTGTGGACGCGCTTCAGCACGAGTCGGACCTGCTGCGCGAACGCTGTCTGCTGTTCGTGGCGTGCACGCGTGCGCGGGAGGCACTGGCGGTGTCCTGGAGCGGGGCGGTCAGTCCATTCGTGCCGCAGGAGAACTGATTCGGTGAGCGCAGTGGCGTGGCACCCCTCACTCGCTGGGGGCCAGTGCTCCGTTGCCCAGGCCGTCCCGCGCCACATGGGATGCCTGCTTGCTCAGCTCGGCAACGCGCCGGGCCAGTTCCTCGAACTCCTGGAGTGCTCGAAAAGCCGCTCCGTACCGGCGCTGTTCGGTGATGTCCATCTGCGGGATCCGGGCACCCTTGCCGTCAAGGCGAAACGTTCCGCTGTCACTCGTGGACCTGCGTGTATTCGCCGAACTACGCAGAAACCCCTGGAGAAAGTCGGTGTCGAGCTGGTCGCTGACCGAGACCGGGTCAGGATCGCCGTACTGGACCAGTCCGGCGCGTGCAAGGTCGGCGACACTGACGGACGGCCCGTCCAGCACACTCGCGCTCGCTCCCGCGGTCAGCGCGGGTAGCAGCTCAGTCAATAGCCGCACCCGCGCCGTCAGCTCCTGTTTCAACGATTGGTACTCCGCCGCGTAGTCGCGGTGCGACTCGGCGACACGGCGCCCTGGGGTGAGGTCCACGGCATCGTCGAGCAATTCGATCAGCGAGACCTCCGCCACCTGGTCGGGCTGTGCTTCCAGTGAGCCGTCCGGGTCGTTCGCTGTCAGATCGACCATACGGACGCTGGTGGCCGCGTCGCCGAGAGCGGGCGGGCGTCGCAGCTGCCAAAGGTGCACAGGGAGCGCGTGCGATGCGGCGACGCCCGGCGGAAGAGCGATGATCTGCGTCAGGATCCCTCGCCGTACGAGTTCGGCGCGGATGCGGCGGCCTGCCTTACGGTAGGCGACTGAGGCGGGCATGACCATGATCACCCGGCCGCCGGGCGCTGTATGCGCATAGGCGTGTTGCAGCCAGGCGAGCTCACTTTCGGCGCGTGAGGGTGTCCCGAGCTCCCATCGCGAGTCGAGAAGCAGGTCCTCACGCCCCCAGTCGGTGACACCGACTGGGGGATCGCTGACGACGAGATCGGCCCTCAGTTCTGCCCACTGGTCGCACCGCAGGGAGTCTCCGGCGACGACGTGCGCATCTGCGCGATGCGTGAGGTCGGCCCGCAATTGGGCGATTCGCGCGCTGCGTTCGTCGGACTCCTGGCCGCATCGCCTTGGGCCCTGCCCTGGTCCGATGGCGAGCAGCAAGGTGCCGATGCCGCACGCCGGGTCGAAGATGGTGGCGTCGGGCGCCACCTCACCGGCGAAGTGCCGCACGGCCCGGACGATGCGCGGGGAGGTGACCTGATCCGATCCGGCCCGGCGCACGGAGTCGGTGAAGCGCTCCGCGAGGGCGTTCACCACCTCGCCCTCGGATTCACTCTCAGCCAGGGATCGCGCCAACCGCACTGCATCCGCAGGCAACGCGGCGGGCGCATCTCCTGTGGCGTTCGCGAGTAGCTGCGCCACATCGGCGATGCCGCCGAGCATGTCGTCACCATAGGCTCCGCGCAGCGTCTGCCACAGCTGGACCTCCAGCGAGACTTCCTGGCCCTTGCGCTGCTTGTCCAGCCAGGCCTGCACCTCGGCCAGGTCGTAGAGCGGGCTGTGCACCCCACCGCCGGCGGGCACAGGAAAATCGTCGTACCGCCGCCTCCAGTTGGAGACCGCGGCACGAGTGACGCCTGCTATCCGGGCGATTTCGGAACCGGTGACCAGAGAACCGACCGGTGCCGCGGGTTTGTCTGCCATGGCCGCCACCGTACACAGCAGCGTATCCGATCCTCAACGAAGCATATCGTTGACGTCGTTAACAGCTAAACCACATGGTCGCCCCGACAGACGGACGCGTGGAGTCCACAACGTCCTGCCGGCCGGTGGACGCGGGCTCCCCCACCCTGCGTCCACCGGCCGGCTGGGCCCGGCTCAGGCGGCCCGGAGACATTGGGCTCGGGCGGCCCGGCGGTGGCGGGTCACGCCGCTCGCCGTGTCTGCCCCCGGTGGACGCGGACGATTTCCGCGTATCGGTGTCCGCTGCCCTTGATCGTGCGTGCCTGGGTGCGGTAGTCGACGTGGACGAGGCCGAAGCGCTTGTCGTAGCCGTACGCCCACTCGAAGTTGTCCAGGAGGGGCCAGGCGAAGTAGCCGGCCAGGGGGCCCTTGCGGGTGGCCGAGGCGCAGGCGGCGAGGCGCGCCTCCAGGTAGTCCTGGCGCTCGGGGTCGTCGATACTGCCGTCGGGGCGGATCACGTCCGGGAAGGCGGAGCCGTTCTCTGTGACGTAGCTCTTCCGGGCGCCGTACTTCTCGGTGAGCCGGAGCAGCAGCGTCTCGATGCCGCTCGCGTCGATCTCTCAGTCCATGCCGGTGCGCGGGACGCCCTCGCGGCGCACGGAGCGGACGCGCGGGGCCGGGCCGGCGGGGTCGTCGGCGACGTACGCCGGGAAGTAATAGTTCAGGCCCAGCCAGTCCAGCGGCGCGGCGATCGTCTCCAGGTCACCCTGGACAACAGGGAGTTCGACGCCGTAGGTCTCGACCATGTCGGCGGGGAAGCCACGGCCGTGCACCGGGTCGAGCCACCAGCGGTTGACGTGCCCGTCGTGGCGGTGAGCCGCCGCCCGGTCCTGGGGGCGGTCCGTGGCGGCGAACACCGTGGAGAGGTTGTTGACGATGCCGACCTCGGCGCCGGGGGCGGCGCGGACCGCCTGCGTGGCGAGGCCGTGTCCGAGGAGCAGGTGGTAAGAGGCGCGTACGGCGGCGGTCAGGTCGGTCCGGCCGGGGGCCATCTTGCCTTCCAGGTGGCCGATCCAGGCCGAGCAGGAGGGCTCGTTGAGGGTCGTCCAGTGGCGGCAGCGCGGACAGCGGACTGACACGGCTCAACGGGAGGCCATCGGATACCTAGGAGAGTGGTACGCCTACCACTGGCTGTGCGCGCATTACCCCGACAGCATGGACGAGACCAGCTGGGTGTCGACGAATCGCCGCAAGGCTTTCCCCGGCTCATCCGGCGACGACGGCTTCGGCTACGACTTCCGGATCGGCTCCGGCCGGCGCCCTACATGTTCGAAGTAAAGGCGACCCAGAGCGAGGGCGGGCGCTTCGAGTTGGGAAAACGCGGACGCTACCGGGAGGAAGGCGGCGCGCTGCGCTTCTCGTACCGGCTGTGAGTCCCACGGTCCCGATGGCGTACACGTCCTCCAACCGGGCCTGAGCCACGACGCAACAGAGGGTGTCACTGTGCGGGCTCATATCGACGCCGAGAAGGCCGTCGCACAGGCGATCACTGTGCGGATTCTGTCGAGCGACTCGTCCAGTTCGTTGCTCAGGCAAAGCAGTTTTGCGAGCTGGAGCGAACGAACCGTAGGTTCGGGCTGGGCCTGATTGCGCCCCGCAACTTGGCTCCGGACGCTCGAGCGCGAAGAGTCCGAGGACAGTGGTGCCCATGGCGGACGCCGCACTCCGTCGGAGCCCGCTCCGTGCGGAATCCCCGTAGGGATGGTTCCCGACGGGGATTCGCCGTATCACCAGCTATCACACAGGTCTCACCAACTGTGCGGACTCACCCGGACTGTGGGGCCCTGACCTGGCATTACGCGCCTGCCCTGGATCAGCTGGACGCCCCTGGACGGTCGTTACGACCTGTGCCATGTGGTACCCAGTGAGGGACCCAAGATCAGGACAGGTGCGTCTTCTGGCCCGTCAAAGCGGTATTGCAGGGTGTTCGGTGATGTCTCGCTCACCCGTCCGACCCTCTCATCTCTCACGAAATCTCACATCGCCGGGTCGAACCTAGCGGCTCTTGTCCCTCTCGCCGCGACAGGCCCGGCATTGCCGGAAGCCCCGAGAATCCAGGTACGTGTTCTCCGGCCTGTACTCGTGACCGTGCCTCCTGGTGGTCGTCGGCTTCAGCACGGGCGTCAGGGGGACCGTAGGATCTTGGCTGCCGCGACGGCCGCATGTCACACATACGTTCGGGCGATGACGGGGTCATTCGGGCATGATGGGATGGCACCTTTTCCGGAGGGAGTGGGGATGGCGGAGAGTCCGGCACAGGGGCGGAAGGGCGTCCCGGCGGCACCCCAGCTGCGGCTGGACGAGCTGCTGGAGGGCCTGCAGGCCCAGGTGGAGCAGGTCCGCGCGACCCGGGACCGCGTACACACGCTGCTGGACGCGGTCCTCTCCATAGGCACCGAGCTGGATCTCGACGTGGTGCTGCGCCGGATCACCGAGTCCGCCGTCACCCTGGTGGACGCCCGGTACGGGGCCCTGGGAGTGCTCGGCGAAGAGGGGAAGATCCGGCAGTTCATCACGGTCGGCGTGGATGAGAGCACCATCGAGGCGATCGGTCACTATCCCGAGGGCAAGGGCATCCTCGGGCTGCTGATCCGCGAACCGGAGCCGCTGCGCCTGTCCGCCCTGGGCCGTCATCCCGACTCGGTGGGCTTCCCCGAGGGGCATCCGCCGATGACCACGTTCCTCGGGGCGCCGGTGCGCGTGCGCGACCAGGTCTTCGGCAACCTTTACCTGACCGACAAGCGGGGCGGGGCGGAGTTCGACGACGATGACGAGGCGGTGCTGCGCACGCTCGCGGCGGCGGCCGGCGTCGCGATCGACAACGCCCGCCTGTACGAGGACTCCCGGCGCCGCGAGCAGTGGCTGGCGGCGAGCAGCGAACTGACCCGCAGCCTGCTGTCGGGCACCGACCCGGACCGGGTCCTGCACCAGATCGCCGCCACCGTCAGGGCACTGTCGGGCGCCGATCTGGTGACACTGGCGGTACCGCTCGACGGCGGCGACGAACTGGTGATCGAGGCTGCCGAGGGTGAAGGCGCCGAGCTGGTGCGCGGGCTGGTCCTGCCGACGGCCACGCTGGCCGCGAAGGTCTACCAGTCCAACGAGCGGATCACGAGCACTGCCCTGTCAGAGGAGCCACAGGCCGGGGGCGGCTCCGCGGCCAAGATCGACCTGGGGCCGGGATTCCTGCTCCCGCTGGGCGGTGGCGAGGACGTGCGCGGGGTTCTGCAGGTCGCCAACCTGGCCGGCGGCACGGAGTTCTCCGAGGCCACCATGAGCATGATCAGCGGGTTCGCCGACCAGGCCGCACTCGCGCTGGAGATCGCCGAGCACCGGCGCGAGGCCGAGCACCTCATGGTCCTGTCCGATCGCGACCGCATCGCCCGCGACCTGCACGATCTGGCCATCCAGCGGCTGTTCGCCTCCGGGCTGACGCTGAACTCGGTACTGGGCCGCATCGCCGATCGACCCCAGGTGGCCGAGCGTGTGCAGCGGGTCGTCGACGACCTCGACGACACCATCAAGACCGTGCGCGGCACGATCTACGCACTGCGCGAGCGCGACCGTGCCGACGGCCGCGGCGGTCTGCGCGGGAAACTGCTGGCCGAGACCGACCAGGCGGCCGCCGTACTCGGCTTCACTCCCGCCCTGCGCATGACCGGCCTGCTGGACACCGACGTCCCCGCCGGCCACGCCGAGCACCTGCTGGCGGTGGTGCGCGAGACGCTATCGAACGCCGCCCGGCACGCACACGCCACCTCCGTCGAGGTCACCGCCGAGACGGACGGCAGTCGGCTCCACCTGCGCGTCGCCGACAACGGCAGGGGCATCGATCCGGCCGTCACCCGCCGCAGCGGCCTGGACAACCTCCGCCTGCGCGCCACCGACCTGGGCGGCAGCTTCACCCTCACGCCGAACGAGCCCACCGGCACCATCGTGGAATGGACGGTGCCCCTCCCCGCACAGGACGAAGCCTGAGCCCCATGGTGGGGCAGTCAGGGCGCTGGGGCCGGCGTCTTCGGAGTCGAAGCCGACCAATGGGGCAGTCCGGTCGGCCGATGTACGGCGCACGGGCGGCCCACCGCCGGGTCTGTCCGGCGGTGGGCCGTGAGGGAGCGGTCAGGCAGCCGGCGCGGCCACCACGGCGTACACGGCCAGTACCGCGGCGGTGATCAGGAACGGGGTCGCCATGGTGTTCGCGTCCACCAGCTTCACCGTGGTCAGCGCGCTGATCGCGGTGCCGCCCATGCCCGCGCCGAAGACGCCGATGGCAAGTCCGCGCCGCTCGGGCGGGAACCAGGCGCTGACGAGCGGCACACCGACGGCGAACGCGGTGCCGCCGATGCCGAGGAAGAAGCCGCCGATCAGGAGGGCGGTGAGGGAGGAGTGTCCGGCCAGACCGAGGTAGAGCACCGGCACGATGGTGGCCGCCGACACGATCGGGAACATGACCCGGCCGCCGTACCGGTCGGTCAGGGCGCCGGCTGGGATCCGGCCCAGCGAGCCGACCACCACCGGCACCGCGACCAGCAGCGACTGCTCGAAGGAGGTCAGGTCGAGGCTGTCCTTGAAGCGGGGTCCGAGCGGGCTGAGCAGTGCCCACGCCCAGAAGTTGACGGCGAAACCGATCGTGGTCAGGGCCAGCATCAGCCATGCCTGGCCGGTCACCGGAGCACCTGACGGTGAGCTGCCACCCTTCGACTTCAACGGCTGGACCATGTTGTCCGTCCCCTCCTCCGCATGGTGGACCGCGCCACCGGGATCGCATACGCACGGCAGGCCCCTTGCCTGCCCGACGGCGTCCCGTGACCACTGTCCGCACCGGGACTCGTCGGCGGCATGGTCCATCAGTCCCTGCCGGGGGCTGGACAGGCCCCCGGGTGCGGACCCGTCCGTCCCTCCCACGGCCGCGTGTACCCGAGACCGCCGCATGCAGACGCTGTCACGGAGGGGGTAGGGCCGGTCGGCCCTACCCCACCCATCGCCGACGGAGGACGATGGACGGATGTTCCAGACAGACGGCTTTCGCGCACTCGACCGACAGGAGTGCTTGCGCCTGCTGGCCAAGGTGCCGGTCGGTCGTGTGGTGTACACCCGACAGGCACTGCCCGCGGTCCTCCCCATCAACTTCTCCCTGGGCACGGACGCCTCCGTCCTGCTGTGCACCTCGCCGGCCTCGGATCTCGTCCATGCCATCGACGGCGTCGTGGTCGCCTTCGAGACGGACGAGTTCGACGCGGCGACCCGGTCCGGCTGGAGCGTGGTCGTCACCGGACGGGCCACCGTGGTGACCGATCCCGCCGAGCACGAGCGGCTCACGCAGACCGGCCCGAGTTCCTGGATGCCCCTGCGGGACCCGGTGTTCGTACGGATCGAGTCCGAGATGGTCACCGGACGCGAACTCAAGGGAGCGCTCGGCACGCAGTGAGGCTCCGCCCCGGTCACCGCGGAGTCTTGACACCTCCGGCGCAGACAGGGGCCGGGGCCGAGGGCGCGGAGTCACTCCGCCCGCCCGATAACCCCTTGGTCCCCCGACTCCACGTTTGCGGAGGCGCGGGGCGTACGCGCGCCGTCCGGACCGTACCCGAAACGGATCAGCAGCTGTGGGCTGCAGCGCTGCCTCGATCCGGCCATCGCCTCCCGCAGGTCCGGCCACTCCATCGCCTGGTGCAGCATCGAGGTCCGCACGCCGTGCACGGTCGCCGTCAGCAGCACGCGCTCCAGAGCCTGCCCCGCTCGCAGCCAGTCGTCCCGTCCGTCGTGGGACGTCCACAGCAGGGCCACCTGAGCATGGCGTTCGAAGCGCAGGGCGGGCAGCCGTGCCGCGGGCAACGCGCCGAGTCCCCGGATGCCACCCGCCGTGCACGGCCGCGACGCGCAGGTTCATCAGCGCGGCGCCGCAGCAGACCGAGCATGAACAGCCACTCCGCCCACGCCTCGCCGGCCCAGTCGTGGAAGGTGGACTCCATCGGGCCGACCGCCACGCCGCTGAGGAAGCCCTGTGTCGCGACCCGCCGTCGATCCAGCCCTTGCCGGACTGCGTGGCGTAGCCGAAGCCGAAGGTCTTGTCGAGGAACGCCTACAGGAAGACGAAGCCGGTCAGCAGGCGGAGCCCGGCGAACACGTACGCACGGGTCGCCGTCGCCGCGGCGGTCGCCTCGTCGGCGGATGCGGGAGCCGTCCCCGTGAGGTGCGGTCAGGTTTCCTCGGTGGCGCCGAGGCCCGTGAGGGCGCCGACCGGGTCGGGGTCCGGGGTGCCGCGGGGCCACCAGTCGTCGTGGCCCGGTTCCGACTCGTAGGCGTACCACAGGTTGTCGCGGCCGAGGCGGAGCTGGACATGGCCGTGCGGGTGGGTGAGGCGGTTGCGCCAGGGGCGGAAGGCGGGAAGATCGGCGGCGAGGAGGAGCGGGCGGGCCCGGTCGAAGCGGCCGGCCGGCGGGTCCCAGGGTTCCTCCAGGACGCTGAGGCCGTCGAAGCCGCCCTGCCGCCAGGCGGCGACCGCCCGGGCCAGCTCGGCCGGGGTGCGGTCGGCGGCGGAAGCGAGCGAGGAGTACAGGGCGCGGGTACCGGCGGTGAGACCGGAGCCGGGGCGGGCCGCGGCGAGCCGTACCGCGTCCTGCCACAGGGTCAGCTCGGCCACCGGGTCCCTGCCGGTGGCGAGCAGGGCGTGGGCGCGGGCGGCGGCGTCGGTGGCCAGCTGGTCCAGCGCGAAGGGTCCGGGCCGCCCGGGCGGCCGGGTATGCCGGGGGCTGTTCGGGTGCGGAGGAAGAGGCAACGGGGGTGGAAGGGGCGGGAGTTCGCGACGGAGGGCGTCGGTGGCCCGCCTGCCGGGCAGCGGGGACGGTTCCCGGTCCTGGGCGGCACGGGCCGCGCGGGCGGCGCTCAGCCGGGAGAGCGCGTCGAGCAGCTCGCGTTCGCCCCGGCCGCGCAGCAGGAGCAGGACGAAGGGGTCGGCGTCGAGCAGGCGTGCGGTCTGGTAGCAGAGGGCGGCGGCGTGCTTGCAGGGGTGGCCGCGGTCGGGGCAGCTGCAGTGCGGGTCGAGGTCACGGGGGCCGGGCAGCAGCGGTACGTCCCCCTCGGCCAGTGCCTCGGGCATCTCCTTGTCGAGGAGCGCGGCGATGTGCGCGGGCCGGTCGGCGGCGGCGTCCAGAAACCGCTCCCAGTCGGCGTCGTCCAGGGTGCGCAGCCGGACCTGCACGCGGTACGGCCGGGGGCGGCTGCCGCGCACGTAGGCGAGGACGAGTCCGGGCGTGACCGTGATGGCGTCCACGTGACCGCGGTCGGCGTAACCACGCCCACGCGCCAGCCGCTTGACGTCCAGCGCGCCCTCCTCCAGCGCGGTGATCCAGGCGTTGCCCCACCAGGTCGCGGCGAAGGGCGCGTCGTCGGACGGCCGGGCCGGGAAGGCGGGGAAGGTGCGACGCAGCTCACCGTCGCGGTGCGGCGAGCCCATGGAGCGGGGGCGCGGGGGGTTGCGGCGGGGACGCCGGGATGGGCGCCCGGCTCCGGGCCGGCGGCGGACCCGCCAAGGTGAGTTCCCGGCCGGCCGGTGGCGGACCCGTCAGGGTGGGCGCCCGGCTCCGGGCCGGCGGCAGGCATGCCGAAACGGGCACCCAGCCCTGGACCAGCGGTAGCCACGCCGAACCGGGCATCCAACCCCGAACCAGCAGCAGACACGTCAGGACGAGCACCCAACCCCGAACCACCGGCGGGGTCCGTGCCCGGCTCCGTCTCCGAGGCCGCCGCGCGCTCGCGCAGGGCTGCACGGAGTGCGTCACGCGCGGCGTCTGCGGGGCGGGCGTTCGTCCGGTCGGCCGGCTCGACGTCCTCCGCCGCGCCCTCGGCTTCGCCCTCACCGCGTCGCGTCGATGCCGCCCGGCGTAGTGCCGCGCGGGCTGCGTCGCCGGGCCTGGGCGTTCGAGCCGCGGAGTCCTTTGCCGCGGGAGGCCGGTCCGGCGGCGGGGCCGGTGGCTCGTCCGTGGACCGGTCGGCGGCCTCCTCGGGATCCCGGCTCCCCTGTTCCCGCGCGGCCCGCAGGGCCCGGCGGGCCGCGTCGGCGGGGCGTGGCTGTGGCGTGCGGTCGGTCGGGATGGCGGCGTCCGGCGCGGCGGGACCGTTCGGGACCGTCGGGTGTTCTTCGCTCGCGCCCGTCACGATGCCCTCCGCAACGACACCAGGTCGGACAGCTCACGGTCCGTCAGTTCGGTGAGGGCGGACTCGCCGGAGCCGAGGATCGCGTCGGCAAGGGCCCGCTTGGACTCCAGCATCTGGGCGATGCGGTCCTCGACCGTGCCCTCGGTGATGAGACGGTGGACCTGGACGGGCTGGGTCTGGCCGATGCGGTAGGCGCGGTCGGTGGCCTGTTCCTCGACTGCCGGGTTCCACCAGCGGTCGAAGTGGACGACGTGGCCCGCGCGGGTCAGGTTCAGGCCCGTGCCGGCGGCCTTCAGGGACAGCACCAGGACCGGTGTGGCGCCGCTCTGGAAGCGGTCCACCATGCGTTCGCGTTCCGGGACCGGCGTGCCGCCGTGCAGGAGGTCCACCGGGACGGCGCGGGCGGCCAGGTGGGTGCTGATCAGTCGGGCCATGCCGACGTACTGCGTGAAGACGAGCGCCGAGCCGTCCTCGGCGAGGAGTGTGTCCAACAGTTCGTCCAGCAGGGCGAGTTTGCCGGAGCGGGCGGCGAGCCGGTCGCCGCCGCCCGGCCCGTGCTCCTCCTTCAGATACAGCGCCGGGTGGTTGCAGATCTGCTTCAGCGAGGTCAGCAGCTTCAGCACCAGCCCGCGGCGCGCCATGCCCTGAGCCGTCTCGATGGCCAGCAGGGACTCCCGCACCACCGCCTCGTACAGCGCGGCCTGTTCGCGGGTGAGCGGGACGGGGTGGTCGGTCTCCGTCTTGGGCGGCAGCTCGGGGACGATGCCGGGGTCGGACTTCTTGCGGCGCAGCAGGAAGGGCCGGACGAGGCGGGCCAGTCTGGTCACCGCCTCCTCGTCCTCGCCGTTCTCGACGGCGCGCGCGTGCCGGGCGCGGAAGGACTTCAGGGGGCCGAGGAGGCCTGGGGTCGTCCAGTCCAGCAGCGCCCACAGCTCGGAGAGGTTGTTCTCCACCGGTGTGCCGGTCAGGGCCACGCGCGCGGGCGTCGGGATGGTGCGCAGGGCCTTCGCCGTCGCCGAGTAGGGGTTCTTGACATGCTGTGCCTCGTCCGCGACGACCATGCCCCACTTCTGCTGTGCCAGTGTCGGGGCGGCCGATCGCATCGTGGCGTACGTGGTGAGGACGAATCCGCCGTCGAGGTCGTCCAGGGTGCGCTCGGCGCCGTGGTGGCGGCGGACGGGAACTCCGGGGGCGAACCGGTGGATCTCCCGCTGCCAGTTGCCGAGCAGGGAGGCCGGGCAGACCACGAGGGTCGGTTCGGTGCGGGCCCGCTTGAGGTGGAGGGCGATGACGGTGACCGTCTTGCCCAGTCCCATGTCGTCGGCGAGGCAGCCGCCGAGGCCGAGGGAGGTCATGAGGTCGAGCCAGGCCAGGCCCCGGAGTTGGTAGTCACGCAGGGTCGCCCGGAGGCCGACGGGTGGTTCGGCGGGCCGTACGCCGGCGGTCAGCCGCTCCCGCAGCGCCGCGAGTGCGCCGACCGGCACCGCCTCGACCTGCTCGCCGTCGACCTCCGCGGTGCCGGTGAGGGCGACGGACAGCGCGTCGACCGGGTCGAGCAGGCCCAGTTCGCGCTTGCGGGCCTTGCGGACCAGGGCCGGGTCGACGAGCACCCACTGGTCCCGCAGCCGTACGACGGGACGGTGGGCCTCGGCCAGCGCGTCCATCTCGGACTCGGTGAGCGGCTCGCCGCCGAGCGCCATCTGCCAGCGGAACTGGAGCAGTTCCTCGCTCTCGAAGAAGCCGGTGCCGTCGGTCGCCGAGCCCGGCGCGGGCCGTACCACCGCGGCCGCTGTGAGGTCCCTGGCCAGGTCGCGGGGCCAGTGCACGGCGACCCCGGCCGCCGCGAGCCGGCCGGCCGCCGCGCCCAGCAGGTCGCCGAGCTCCGGCTCGGACAGGGCGAGCACGTCGGGCACGTCCTGCTCGGCGAGCCGGTCCAGCGGGGGCCAGACGCGGGCCGCCCGGCGGATGGCGAGCGCGGCGTCCACCCGCGCGCGGGGACCGAACTCGGCGTCCGTGTCGCCCGCCCACAGCGCGGCCGCGTCGACGACGAGTGTGGGGTCGGCGAGGCTGTGCACCTGCACGATCGCGGCCCCCGCCCGGCGCACCCGGTCGTCGCTCTCCCCCACGTCGAACAGGTCGTGCGCCGACAGGTCCAGGCGGAGCGAGATCCGCACACCCGCGTCCATCCCGGCGGCGACCTCGGCGGCCCAGTCGTGCGCGGCGGGCAGGTGCTGCGGTTTCTGCGCCGCGAAGGGCCTGCCGCAGGCGTGCGCGGCGGCCGGGGTGCGGGGCAGGGTGTCGGCGACCGCGTCCAGGAAGGAGCGCATCAGGGCTTCCGGCTCGGGCAGCAGAAGCGGGCCCGGGCCGGGCAGGGGCACCGCATGGCCCTCGTACGGCAGGGCGGCGGCCACCGCGCGCAGGTGGGCGATGTCATCGGGGTCGAGGGGGCCGGCCCGCCAGGCGTCGTGGCCGGTGGGCGTCAGGCCGGGCAGCAGGCGGCCGCGGGCGGCGAGCCGCAGCGCGTGCAGGGCGGCCGCGCCCCAGCAGGCCGTGGCGGGGTGGGCGGCGGGGTCGTGCCGCGCGCGCACGAGCAGCGGCAGGGCCTCGCCGACCGGCAGGGTCAGTGCCGGCGTCTGCCTGCGGCGCACGCCGGCACCATGGGGTCGTACGACGGTCAGGTCCATGCGCTCGGCACCCCATGAGGGTGCCGCTGCGGGAGCAGGGAAGGCCGGCGAACCGTCCTGCGGATCCCAGAAGGCGACCCGGCCCGCGCGCGGAAGTGGTGCCGGGAGGAAGACGGCTGCTGGTCCCACAGGCACGGCAGAACCGTCCGCCCGCCGGTCCGCCCCGGTCTGCTCGCCCGTACGCATGGTCACCTCCCGCCCGCTCGCCGGATCAGACGTCTTCGACTCTACGGGCGGGATCTGACAATCGGCCCCGGCGGCCGGCGGCGCGCAGCCGGGCGCGGTCAGGGAACCACGCGGGAGACGACGTACACCATCGGGTAGGTCGGGTTGCCCGTGTTCACGACCACTTGCTGCGTCGGCCTGGGGTCCTTCTGCTCGTGGACCAGGCCCCAGTAGGTGCCGGGCCGGGCGCCGGGGCCGGCGAACTTCCAGCCGGTGGCGTTCCGGTCGCGGGCACCGATGGTGATGCTGCCCTTGTTCAGCTGCCCACGGCTGACACCGATCTCCTTCAGGAAGGCGTCCAGTCCGGCATGCGTGGTCTGGAACTGCACGTAGAGGCGGCTGGTCCGCCAGTTGTTCGTCTCGTACCACGCCACCTGGTTGGCCGGATGCGGTATCGGCACCTGGTAGAGGCGGCGCTGCACCTTGGACGGCCAGCCCTCGGTCAGGCCCCGGGCCGAGTACTTCTCCTCCTTCTCCTTGCCGCTGCTGCGGCTCTGGTTGGCGGAGATCACCAGGTAGCCGGCCGGGATGCCGATGAGCAGCACGATGATGAGCAGGGTGAACGCTCTCCGGCGGATCACGTGAGCACGGTCCTCGGCCCGGACATCCGGCTCGTCCGCGGGACCGCCCTGCTGGGGCAGCGAACCGGTCACGTCCACTCCCCGGTACGGCGGGCCTCCGCGTACCGCTCGTAGCGCTCGTACCGCTCCACCCGGCGGCGCTTGGCGCGGCGGAAGCGGCGGGCGACCAGCCGGGCGAGGTCGGCGGCGCCGACCATGCCGGCCTCGGGGCCGAGCTGGGCGCGGGTGATACGGGCCTCGGGGCGGTAGCCGCGGCCGGTGAGATGACGTCGGAAGGCGTCCCGGGCGGGGCCGATCAGCAGGTCGTCGGCCGCGCTGACGCCGCCCCCGATCACGAAGCAGGACGGATCCAGGGCGGCCGCCAGGTTGGCGATGCCGACGCCGAGCCACTGCCCTATGTCCTGAAGCAGCTCGATGCACATCGCGTCGCCCTCGCGGGCCAGCTCGGTGATCATCGGGCCGGTGATGTCCGCGACGTTGCCCTTGACGTGCTCGATGATTCCGTACGCCACCGGCGAGTCGGCGGCGGCCAGTTCCCTGGCCTCCCGGACCAGCGCGTTCCCGGAGCTGTACTGCTCCCAGCAGCCGCGGTTGCCGCACGGGCAGCGGTGGCCGCCGGGCACCACCTGCATGTGCCCGAACTCGCCCGCGACACCGAACTTGCCCCGCTTGACCTGGCCGTCCTCCAGGATCGCGCCGCCGATGCCGGTACCCAGCGTGATCATCACCAGGTGGTCCTCGCCGCGGCCGGCGCCGAAGCGCCACTCGGCCCAGGCGGCGGTGTTGGCGTCGTTGTCCACCAGGACCGGGACGGACAGCCGGCCGGCGAGGCGGTCCCGCAGGGGTTCGTTGCGCCAGGACAGGTGGGGGGCGAACAGGACGCGGTTGCGGTCGGCGTCGACCCAGCCGGCCGCGCCGATGCCGACCGCGTGCACGTCGTGGCGGTCGGACAGGTCCAGGACCAGTTCGAC
The DNA here is from genome assembly GCF_004187715.1 of Streptomyces sp. F001. Classification (GTDB taxonomy): domain Bacteria; phylum Actinomycetota; class Actinomycetes; order Streptomycetales; family Streptomycetaceae; genus Streptomyces; species Streptomyces flavusporus. Next base: position 45,412 of record NZ_QZWF01000011.1, read on the forward strand.
GATGGTGTCCTCGACGACCTTCGGGCTCTTGGACTTGTCCGGGGTCTCCGTGCGGAGCTTCTCCAGGATGTTGCCGTCGGCGTCGACGACTCCGGCCATCACCTTTGTGCCGCCGATGTCGATGCCCACCGTCGGCACCCGGGGTGCCGTCAGGTGGGAGCGGCGTTCCCGGGTACCGACCGTGCGCAGCACTGGGGCGCGGCGGGAGCCGATGGGGGCGCCGCCTGCGCGGGCGGAACTCAGCGCCCGGGAGATCGGGAGGTCACGGTAGGTGCTCATCGCCGCCGATTCTGCCGCACGCTCACGCCGGGTGCCGAACAGGGGCGGCATGGGGTGGTTCATGACGTACGCCGTCTGCGGGTCATTGTGGCTGGTCGCGCAGTTCCCCGCGCCCCTCAGGTGCGCTGCAGTTCATGGCGTAGATCGTCCAGGTCGTTTCCGCCTGCCATCTGGCGTGTCAGCTCGTCCAATGTCACCGAGTCACGTGTGTGGTTCGCCACCATGCTGCCGCGCTTCAGCAGCACGAAACGGTCGCCGACCAGATAGGCGTGATGCGGGTTGTGGGTGATCAACACAACACCCAGCCCCTGGTCCCTGGCCGCCGCCACATACTTCAGAACCACCCCTGACTGCTTCACGCCCAGTGCCGCCGTCGGCTCGTCCAGGACGAGGACCTTGGCGCCGAAGTGCACCGCCCGGGCGATGGCCACGCATTGGCGCTCGCCGCCCGAGAGGGTGCCGATCGGCTGGTCCACATCGCGCAGGTCGATGCCCATGCGCAGGAGTTCGGAGTGGGTGGTGCGGCGCATGAGGTCGACGTCCATGCGCTTGAAGGGGCCGGTGCCCTTGCGGGGTTCGGAGCCCAGGAAGAAGTTCCGCCAGACCGGCATCAAAGGGACGACGGCCAGGTCCTGGTAGACCGTGGCGATACCGCGGTCCAGGGCCTCCCGGGGGGAGGCGAGGCGAGTCTCCTCGCCGTCGATGCGCAAGGTGCCGCCGTCGTGCTGGTGCAGACCGGCGATGATCTTGATCAGGGTCGACTTGCCCGCCCCGTTGTCGCCGAGGACGCAGGTGATCTCCCCGGCATGGACCTCCAGGGAGACACCTTCGAGGGCGCGGACGTTGCCGTAGTGCTTGCTGACGTCGGACAGCTCCACGAGCGCCGTACGCCGAGGGGTTTTAGTCACTTGGTGGCCTCCGCGCGCTTGCGGACCCAGGCGTTGAGCAGGGTCGCGAGGAGCAGCATCGCTCCGAGGAAGAACTTGAACCAGTCGGGGTTCCACTCGGCGAAGACGATGCCCTTGCTGGTCATGCCGAAGATGAACGCGCCGACCGCCGAGCCGACCGCGCTGCCGTAGCCGCCGGTGATCAGGCAGCCGCCGATGACGGCGGCGATGATGTAGATCAGCTCGTTGCCCACGCCCTCGCCGGACTGGACGACGTCGTAGGAGAAGAGCAGGTGCTGGCCGGAGATCCAGGCGCCGAAGGCGACACCCATGTAGAGGCCGATCTTGGTCCTGGCGACCGGGACGCCGACCGCGCGGGCCGCGTCCTGGTTGCCGCCGACCGCGAAGATCCAGTTGCCGGCGCGGGTACGCAGCAGGATCCAGCTGGCGAGGGCGATCAGGGCGAACCACCACAGGATGGTGATCTTGAAGTCGACGCCGCCGACGGTCAGGGTCGAGGCGAAGACGTCGTGGGCGGTGGGGAAGCCCTCCATGTCGGCGATCGTCTTGGTGGAGACGGTGTCGGAGATCAGCTTGGTGAAGCCGAGGTTCATGCCGGTCAGCATCAGGAAGGTGCCGAGCGTGATGATGAAGCTCGGCAGCTTGGTACGGGTGAGCATGAAGCCGTTGAAGGCGCCGATCGCGAGCGTGACCAGCAGGGAGACGCCGACGCCGGCCCAGACGTTCGCCGTCATCTGGTAGCTGAACATCGACGAGACCAGCGCCGAGGACGTCACGAGGACGCCCGCGGACAGGTCGAACTCGCCGCCGATCATCAGCAGGGCGACCGGGACGGCCATGATGCCGATCGTGGAGGACGCGTAGAGGACGGTGCTCAGGCTGGATGCCTTCAGAAAGCTGTCGGCGGCGACCGCGAAGAAGAGGAAGACCGCGATCGCGCCGACGACCGAGCCCAGTTCCGGGCGGCCGAGCAGCTTACGCAGCGGTGAGGCGTGCAGAATCCTTTCGTCAGTGATCGCGCTCATCGGGTGCCCCGCTCGGTGTACTCCGCGAGCGCGCCCGCCTGGTCCTTGGTGATGATCTGCGGGCCGGTGAGCACGGGCTTGCCGCCGCCGAGGACGTCGGCGTTGTACTTGTACAGCCACAGCAGGTCGACCGCCTGATAGCCCTGCAGGTAGGGCTGCTGGTCGACCGCGAAGCCGAGGGTGCCGCCCTTCAGTGCGGCGGCCACCTTGGCGTTGAGGTCGAAGGTGTCGATCTCGGCGTCGCTGCCGGCGCTCTCCCTTGCCTTGACGGCGGTGTCGGCGTACGGGGCGCCGAGAGTGACGACGGCGTCGACCGCGGTGTCGGACTGCAGCTTGGCCTCGAGGGCGGACTGCGCGTCGGGCATGTTGGTACCGGTGACGTAGAGGTTCTGCACGGTGCCGTCGAAGGTCTCCTGCACGCCGGCGCAGCGCTGCTCGTGGCCGACGTTGCCCTGCTCGTGCAGGACGCAGACCGCCTTCTTCTTCCCGCGCTCGTTCAGCTCCTCGCCGACGGCCTGGCCCGCGATCGTCTCGTCCTGGCCGATGTGGGTGAGGGCGCCGAACTCCTTGGACTCCGCGGAGCCGGAGTTCACGGTGATCACCGGGATGCCGGCCTTGACGGCGCGGGCGACGGCGGCCTTCATCGCATCGGGCTTGGCGAGGGTGACGATGATGCCGTCGACGCCCTTGTCGACGGCCGCGTCCACGAGCTGCGCCTGCTGCTGGGCCTCGTCGTCGTGGGAGTACAGGAAGTTGATGTTGTCCTTGACGGCGGCCTGCTCGGCGCCGCTCTGGACGATGTCCCAGAAGGTGTCGCCGTCGCCCGAGTGAGTGATCATGGCGAAGGTCCAGCGGGGCGTGTTCACCGCTGCCTTGCCCTGGGCGGCCGCGGCCTTGCGGGCGTCCTCGGCGCGTTTGCCGCCGGTGCTGCTGCAACCCGCGAGGGAGGCGCACAGCACCCCTGCCACCGCGATGCCTACCCAGGTCCGAAACCGTGCCACGAGGCCGTGCCCTTCTTGCTGTGTTTCAGGTACGCAAGGGGCCGGTCATCCCGCCGACCCCAAACGCCCCAGTATGAACACGGGGATCGTGTGTCTCGTGACCGGGGAGCGCGAGTCGGTCGCCTTGTCCGGACATTGCGACGAACGGGGCCGGCTCCGCGCGGGGTCGTCAGGGCCGTACGAGCAGCTGGAACTCGAAGGAGTAGCGGGTCGGACGGTAGGTGTGCGTGCCGTACTCGACGGCCCGGCCGGTGTCGTCGAAGGTCGTGCGCTGCATGGTCAGCAGCGGGGCACCCTCGCTCTCGCCGAGCCGTTCGGCCTCGGCGGCGGTGGCGGCGCGGGCGCCGATGGACTGCCGGGCGCTGTGCAGGGTGATCCCGGCGGCACGCATCAGCCGGTACAGGCCGGTGGCCTCCAGTTGTGCGGTGTCCAGTTCGATCAGGCCGGGCGGCAGGAAGTTGCACAGGTACGCCATCGGCTCCCCGTGCGCCAGCCGCAGCCGTTCCACCCGGTGCACCTCGCTGTCCTCACCGACCCCGAGCGCTGCCGCCACCTCGGCCGACGCCGGGACGACGGTGTTGACCAGGACCCTGGTCGCCGGGCGCTGCCCGGCCGCCTCCAGGTCGTCGTAGAGGCTGCTGAGCTCCAGCGGCCGCTTGACCTGGCTGTGCACGACCTGGGTGCCGACACCGCGGCGGCGCACGAGCAGGCCCTTGTCGACCAGGGACTGGATGGCCTGGCGGACGGTGGGGCGGGACAGGCCGAGCCGGGCGGCGAGCTCGATCTCGTTGCCCAGCAGGCTGCCGGGGGTGAGCGTTCCCCGCTCGATCGCGGCCTCGAGCTGCTGGGACAGCTGGAAGTACAGCGGCACCGGGGAACTCCGGTCCACGCTGAGGTCGAGCTGTACGGTCGGGTCCACATCTGGTTTCGGCACGGGCCGAGCGTAGCTCCGTGACGGGATGACGGGAAGTTGTGTAGTCCGATTGTCCGGACATAAGCATTGACAGTGCGGTGGGTGCGACCCCACTTTGTTTCCATGCGCATCGGGGTCATCGGGACGGGCCGCATCGGCACCATTCATGCGAACACGCTCAGCCGCCACCGGGACGTGGGCTCCTTGATCCTCACGGACGTGGACCCCGCGCGGGCGCAGGAGCTGGCGCACCGGCTCGGGGAGACGGCCGCGCCGGGCGTGGACGAGATCTTCCGGTGGGGTGTGGACGCCGTGGTGATCACGACGGCGACATCGGCCCACGCCGATCTGATCGGCCGGGCGGCACGCTCGGGGCTGCCGGTGTTCTGCGAGAAGCCGATCGCGCTCGACCTGCCCGGCTCCCTGCATGCGATCGCCGAGGTCGAGGCCGCCGGAACGATCCTCCAGATGGGCTTCCAGCGCCGCTTCGACGCGGGCTACACGGGCGCGCGCGAGGCGGTCCGCTCGGGCCGGCTCGGGCGGCTGCACACCGTACGGGCGCTGACCTCCGACCAGGAGCCGCCGCCGGTCGCGTATCTGCCGCTGTCCGGGGGGCTCTTCCGGGACACGTTGATCCATGACTTCGACATGGTGCGCTGGGTGACCGGGCACGAGGTCGTCGACGTGTACGCCGCCGGGTCCGACGCCGGTCCCCCGGTGTTCCGCGAGGCGGGCGACGTCGACACGGCGGCCGTGCTCCTCACCCTCGACGACGGCACGCTGACCACGGCCACCGCGACACGGCTGAACGGCGCGGGCTACGACGTGCGCATGGAGCTCGCCGGGGAGCTGGACCAGGTCGTGGTCGGGCTGGACGACCGTACGCCGATCGCGTCGACCGAGCCGACCGGGCCACCGGCCGCCAGCAAGCCGTGGACCACCTTCCTGGAGCGGTTCGGCCCCGCCTACGAGGCCGAACTGTGCGCGTTCGTGGAGGTGGTGCGGGGCGAGCGGGCCAACCCCTGCGACGGGCGCGAGGCGTTGCAGGCGCTCAGGATCGCCGAGGCCTGCGAACTGTCGCGCCGGGAGCACAGACCCGTCCGGCTCGCGGAGATCCCGGGCGGGGCCGAGCCGGTGCTGAGGTGAACGGACGCGGGGTGGGGGCATCAGGCCGGCACGCCTACCGCCCGTCCTGATCGCCGTCCCCGACGAGTCCCGCGTCGTATGCCAGCAGGGCGATCTGCACCCGGTTGTTCAGGTCGAGCTTGGCGAGGATGCGGGAGACGTGGGTCTTGACCGTGGCGACGCTCATGAAGAGTTCCGCGGCGATCCCGGCATTGGCCAGACCCCGGCCGACCGCGACGGCGACCTCCCGCTCGCGCTCGTTGAGGGCCGCGATGCGCTCCCGCGCGCGGGTGCGGCGGTTGTCGGCGGCGGTGCCGACCGCGTGCTCCATCAACTGACGGGTGACGGTGGGCGACAGGACGGGGTCCCCGGCGGCGACCCTGCGCACGGCGTCGAGTATCTCGGCGGGCAGGGTGTCCTTGAGGACGAATCCGGCCGCGCCCGCGCGCAGCGCCCGCAGCACCTGGTCGTCGGCGTGAAAGGTGGTCAGGACCACGACCTGCGGGGCGTCCTCGCGTCCGTGCAACCGCTCGGTGGCGGTGAGGCCGTCCACCGTCGGCATCCGGATGTCCATCAGGACGACATCTGGGCGGGTGCGGTCGACGAGCGCCTCGACCTCGCCGCCGTCGGCAGCCTCGCCGACGATCTCGATGTCGTCCGCACCCCCCATCATGAAGGACAGTCCCGCCCGCACCAGTGGATCGTCGTCGACGAGGAGCAGTCTGATCGCAGTCATGGGCCATACGTAATCACGGTCGCGCAAGGGGTACCGCGCAGCGGTGCAGGTCTCAGCGCCTCAGGGTCACGCCGTGCAGGGCGCGCAGTCGCCGGATCTCCCACCAGGCCACGGCGGTGACCGAGGCCGGGCCGCCGAACAGGGCGAGGATCTGGATCACGGGCGGGCCGGGGGGCAGTCCGCCCGCGAGCATGCTGATCGCGGCGAACTCCCACACCAGGGTGCCGGTGAGCAGGGCGGGCAGGGCGGGGTGCACCGCGGCGGCGTTGAACCCGCTGCGGATCGCGGGGCCGGTGGCGAAGCCGAGGAAGAACAGCAGCCAGACGAACGGCAGGAAGACCGCCAGTACGACCCAGGGCGAGCCGTACCAGGCACCGCCGGGGATGTCCGACTCGTTCGCGGTCAGAGAGATCCCCACCAGGCACAGCGGCACCCCTGTCACAGCGCCGACGTACCACAGCGCCGACCGCCCCGCCGCGCGCAGCCGCGGTCGCATCTGGGCCCGCGCCGCCGCCGACGCCATGCGGAACAGCAGGGCGATGACCACGGGGGCGCTCACCAGCAGCAGCGGCGGGGTGACGGCCAGCCGCATCATGTACTGCTGCTGGGCCTCACTGATGTCCTCCGGTTTTCCGTACACGGCAAGCAGCAGAAGGGACATGACGGCCGCGGTCCAGGCCCGCGCCTTCTGGATGCGCCACACATGGGGATCGTCGAAGTGCCGGTGACCGCGCACCGGGAAGAGCCGGTGCGCCCGGATGCGGGCCGAGCGGGCGAAGGAGTAGCCCACCATGAGGGGCACGATCGCGAACCAGCTGCACGGGAACACCAGAAGCGCCCACACACAGCCGTGGATCCGAGTCCGCCCGGCCCGCAACAACTCACGCAGGGGCGGCCATTCGGCGCCCCGCAGACCGACCAGCAGCGACCAGAGGGAGTCGTTGCGGCGCGGCGGGACGTACGGCTGCGGGTGCGGCGGGAAGCCCGGCGGGTGCGGAGCGTAGGGATTGTACGGCGGCTGACCGGGCTGCGGCGGGACGTACGGCGGCGGATACGGTCCCGGGTTCGGGGGCGGGACGTAGGGTCCCTGGTTCGGGGGCGGCGGATACGGTCCGCCGTTCGGTGGCCACTGCGGCTGGTACGGGTTGGGTCCCCCGAAACTCACTGTGCTGTTTTCCTTCCGGTGCGTGTGCTGCTGACGGCTGGACATACGTCAGCCCATCGCGTCACACAAGTCAACTTGCTGCGCACCGAAGAGACATGGGCAGAGCTCGGCTCACCCCCAGGGCAGCCACGCCCGCACCCCGAAGCCGCCGTCCTCGCGCGGCCCGTGCTCCAGGCGGCCACCGGCCAGCGTGGCGCGTTCGGTCAGGCCGATCAGGCCCTGTCCGGAGCCGGGGACGGGCGGGACCTCCCCCTCGGGGGCCGGGTTGCGTACGCAGACGGTGAGGCCCTCGCCCGGCGCGCCCGTCACGGACACGGTGACCTCGGTGCCGGGGGCGTGCTTGCGGGCGTTGGTCAGGCCCTCCTGGGCGATGCGGTAGGCGGTGCGGCCGACGGATGCAGGGACGGCCGCCGGCTCCGTGACCCGCATGAGGAGGGTGACCTTCGTGCCGGCCTCGCGGGACTCGGCGACCAGCGCGTCGAGGGCGGCGAGCGTCGGCTGGGGGCGACCCGCCTCGTCGGGCTCGCCCGCCCGCAGGACGCCGATGATCTCCCGCAGGTCCTGCAGGGCCTCGTGCGCGCTCTCCCGGATGACACCGGCCGCCCGCGCCACCTCTTCGCGGGGTGCGTCGGGCCGGAACTCCAGCGCTCCGGCGTGCACGCTGAGCAGGGTCAGCCGGTGGGCGAGCACATCGTGCATCTCCCGGGCGATCGCCTCGCGGGCGAGCTGCTGGGCCTGCTCGGCACGCAGCCGCGCCTCCGTCTCGGCCCGCTGGGCGCGGTCGCGCAGGCTGAGCATGAGCTGGCGTTTGGACCGGACGAGCATGCCCCAGCCGATGACGTTGGCGCCGAGCAGGACGGTGAACGCGACTGCCGCGACGTACGGCAGGGTCGGTTCCGGGCGCAGCCAGAAGAAGAGCGGGACCAGCGCCATGGAGATGCCGCCGATCCAGCCCACGTACCGGAAGGGCCGGTGCACGGCGAGGGTGAAGAAGGCGACCAGGCCGGCGCCGCCCGCGGTGTTCGAGAGGAAGCCGACGGGGATCATCGCGAGGGCGAGCCCGACCGGCCAACGACGGCGCAGCCACACCGCGGCGCAGGCCAGGGCCCCGACCCACTGGTCGACTACGAGAAGGGTCTGCGGGGTGTTCTCGGGGGTCATGGAGTCCGCTGCCGCCAGACCGAAGACGACGGCCACCAGGAAGAGGCTGAAGTCGACGAGCCAGTCACGCAGCGTGCGCCGGGGCCGGCGTCCGGGCCGTCCGGCGTCCGGATCGAGGGCGTGGACCAGGGCGGACGGGAACAACCACCGGCGTCCCTCGAACGCCGACGGAGGCTGCAGGATCCCGTCGTCTTTCACGGTCGACAAATCTACGCAGGGACGGACCGCGGCACCTCCCCGCAGGCCGGATCGTCGACCAAAGTCGCGGCACCGACGACTTTCGGCGCGGTGGACGGGCGAGATCACCGACTTCCGGACCGAGAGGCTCGCCCCGCGGCCGATGTGCGCGGGGGGTCCGCGGGGCGAGGGTCGTGGCCATGAAACAGCTGCTGGAACTCCTCGGTTTCCTCGCTCTGGTGCAGGGCGTCATGGGTCTGCTGCACGAGTTCACCGACTGGCACATCGGTCTCGTGCAGCGGCTCGGTTTCCTCGAGGGTTACGAGATCTACGCGAGCGTCGCCCTGGTGGTGCTGGCGTTCGCCCTGTTCGCCGCCGCGGAGAGCCGGAAGTCCGGCTGAGGGCCGGGCAGCGCCTCGGCGCGCGAGGTTAACTTCCCGAAAACTCATCGGACTTGACGGAAAAATCTCGGGGTTGTCATTGACATGCCATGCTCTACGCGCGTCACCATGGGGACATGAGATTCCCCCCACGCGCCACTCGGATCGGCGCCGCAGCCGCTCTCCTGTCCGCCCTGTTGGTGGGCGGCACCGTCACCGCCACGCCGGCGGCCGCCGCGGTCGGCAGCATCTGCCACAGCGACCTGCCCTCGCAGGCGTACGACACCCTCGAGCTGATCGAGGCCGGCGGCCCCTTCCCCTACGAACAGGACGGCACCGTCTTCCAGAACCGGGAAGGCATCCTGCCCAGTCAGTCCTCCGGCTACTACCACGAGTACACCGTGATCACGCCGGGCTCCTCCACGCGCGGTGCGCGCCGCATCGTCACCGGTGAGGAGTACCAGGAGGACTACTACACGGCGGACCACTACGCCTCGTTCGACCTGATCGACTACGACTGCTGAGTCCCCCACGACTCAGTCCGAGGAACGGTGCAACCCGCCACGGAAGGGCCGGGCCCCTGACCGCAGAACCCCTTGCCCCGCGTACCCCCCACCTCGTCTGTGGACGCGGGGCAAGGCGCGTCCTGCCTTCTCCCGCTGGGCAATGCGGTAGGCGCTGCGGCCGGCTGAGCCGGGGACGGCCGCCGGCTCCGTGACCCGCAACGCGGATCCGGCACCTCTCGCCGAGGCCGTCGCCGTACACCTGCTGGGCGGGAAGGGGATCGTCGACGACCCGCCGTCGGAACGTGGCTCGGCGGCCTCACTGCACGCGGGTCACGGCCAGGCTCTTCGGGTCCCCGCCTGCGCCGCGCAGGGTGATGTCGAACAACAGCTGTCCTTCACGGGGACGCAGGGTGGCCGAGTGCCCGGGAGTGATCTCCCGTTCCCCGCCCTGGACGCGGATGCCCTGCCTGGGCCCGTTGATGACCGTCACGTACGCCATGGAGGGACCGGTGTTGCGTACCGTCACGGCCTTCGTCGGCACGCACCGGCCGCCTCCGGCCGCTGCGGTGGGGCAGACATGGCGCAAATCTCCGAATCCGTACGTTCCACAGGAGAGCTCCAGATCCTGCCCGAGCGTGGAGCGGCAGGTGTGACCGACGCCTACGCGGTCGCTCTGGTCCGGTTCCGCATCATGGCGGACGGCCAGGCCGGCGGCCGCCACGGCGAGTACGGCTGAGCCCCCCAACACGCCCAAGAACAGGCGGCCTTGCTGCCGTCGCCGTTGCGTGCTGCCGGTCACCTGTGAGCTGCTCGGCCGGCGGGCGGGTCTGTCGTTCACGGGTGTCCTCGAAATGCTCGGGAGTGGCGGCGCCCACACGTCAGCGGCCTCGGCTCTCGGTGTGATCGCGTGTCTTGGCCCCATAACGGTTTCCGATGATGACCGAGTGCGCTGTGGATCTGTGACACGGTGGCCGATTACATCGAGCAGTGTCACAACAACAGTGTGATTCCTGTCCTAGTGTGGTGAACGGCTGACTTCACCGTCCCCGTCACCATGAAGGCACCGGTGGGGTCACCGGCCCCGACGGAAAGAGACCCGAATGAGAGTCGTTGTTGCGGGAGGCACCGGGCTGATCGGTTCCAGGACTGTTGCCAGGCTCCGGGACCACGGCATGGAGGTGGTGTCCGTATCGCGCGGGGAGGGCGTCGACATCACCACCGGAGAAGGTCTCGCCGAGGCCCTGCGGGGCGCCGAGGTCGTGGTGGACGTCACCGACGCACCCGCACGTACGGAGAAGGCGAGCATGGACTTCTTCGGCACCGCCACGGCCACCCTTGCAAAGGCCGCGGCGGTGGCAGGTGTCGAGCATCACGTGGTTCTGTCCGTCGTGGGCGCCGAGCAGCTGAAGTCGGGGTACTTCCGAGCGAAGCTGCTGCAGGAGGACCAGGTGCGGCGTTCGCCGGTTCCCTTCTCCTCGATCGTGCGCGCCACGCCGTTCTTCGAATCCGTCGAGACCACGGCGCTGATGAACACGTATACGGACGGTGTGCACGTCGCGCCCGTCCTACTGCGTCCCGTGTCGGCGAACGATGTCGCCGCTGCGGTTGCTCATGTCGCCGTGGGAGTGCCGCCGGCCGGCATTCTCCAGGTCGCCGGCCCGGAGGAACACCGTCTCGACGACCTCGCCGCGAAGCTGCTGGCCGCGCGGGGTGACATGCGTGATGTCGTCGCAGATGTGCATGCCCCCTTCTTCGGTGCGGAGATCGGGGAACGGGCACTGCTTCCCGCGCCGGACGCCCACTCGGGGCACGAAACGTTCGCCCAGTGGCTCGCCCGCCGGTGACCCACCCCGCGTGATGCGCGCCTTCACCGCACTCGTCACCGCACGTATCACTGTGTACCGCACCGGCCACCGACCACCGGCATCCACGAACCGGCTCCGCGCGAGATGTCACAAATACACCGCATGGCCTGTCTTGCTGATATGCAGCTTGTTATATCCAGAGAATCTACCGTGCGCAGGCTGCGGGACGACTATGCGGTCAGCGCCGAGTTCTACGACATCCTGCAGGGCCGGCAGGACGCCATAGAGGTCCATCGCCTCTACAGCCGCGATGTCGCGAACGCCCGTCTCGGAGTGCTGGATGTCGGTGCCGGCACCGGGCGTGTCACGTTGATGAGTCTGCTGGCATCCCGGGTCGGCGTGCACGCCGTCGAGCCTGCACGCGCCATGCGCACACCGCTGATGACGCGCCTCGCCTCCCTCCCCGCCAGGCTGAGGGAGCGGGTCACTGTTCACCCTCATACGCTTGACGAGGCGGGACTGCAGGGGGTCGCGGACGTGGCCGTCTGCCACAACACGATCGCCTGTCTGGCACCCGCCGCACGGCGTGCCCTTTGGCCGGCCCTCGCACAGGCGCTCGTTCCCGGCGGTTCACTGCTCCTTCAGCTCCCGCCCGCTCACCTTCCGGATGAGGAAACCGTGCGTGCCCTGCCAGGTCAGCGCGTCGGGCAGCACGAGTACGGAGGACGCATGGCGCTGTCGGCCGACGGTGGCCGGATCCACACACGTTTCGACTACTGGGTGCGCGGGGCGGAAGGTGTGCTGCAGGAGTACACCGAGACATTCTGGATGTGGCCGGCCTCTCGCGCCGAGATCGCCGGCGACCTGGCAGAGCACGGGTTCGTTCCGCTGCCCGGACGGGACGAACCGGCCCTGCTCGCGATGACCCTCACCCAGTGGTGACCACCCCTTCACGCAGCGCCCGCAACCAGGGCATCGTCCGTCGGACAGGAGAGGCACCGGATGGGTGACGCGGGAGCCACGGGTGCCCGGACAGTCCGCAGGAACACAATGAGTAACACTGAAATTCCACAAATACTGACATCGTTGTGTGTCCTGCCACGGCCGCATGCACACGCTGCTGCGCATGCACACGCTGCTGCGGCGGCTTGTAGCATGGTGACCAGTAAGCCGGAAGGGACGACCGTGCACGCTGGCGATGACGCTGACTCCCTTGAGCAGGCGACGAGGGAATTCCTGGCGGCGCGCCCGCAGCTCTTCGGCATCGCGTACCGCATCCTCGGCAGCGCGGTGGAAGCCGAGGACATCGTCCAGGAGGCATGGCTGCGGTGGCAGAACACGGACCGCACGGACGTCCTCGAGCCGGCGGCCTTCCTGACCACCGTCACCGCACGGCTGGCCATCAACTTCGCCCAGTCCGCCCGGGTGCGGCGGGAGTCGTACATCGGGCCGTGGCTTCCCGAGCCGGTCGACACCACTGAGGACCCTCAGCTGGGGGCGGAACGGGCCGAGGCGCTCGAGCTGGCGGTTCTCTTCCTCCTCGAGAAGCTGAACCCGGTGGAACGGGCGGCCTATGTCCTGCGAGAGGCCTTCGACTACCCCTACAAGCAGGTCGCGGACATGCTGGAAACGAGTGAGGCCAACACCCGCCAGCTGGTGAGCCGTGCACGCAAGCGCCTGGCCTCCGAGCGCAAGGAACGCGTCAGCCCGGCTGATCACAAACGGCTGCTGGAGGTGTTCCTCACCGCCGCGCAGACGGGCAATCTGGCGGTGCTCGAGGACGTCCTCGCCGCGGACGTCGTCAGCTGGGCCGACGGCGGCGGGATGCGCGGCGCGTCGAAGATCCCGGTCGTCGGACGTCCGCACGTCTCCAAGTACCTCGCGGCGTTCGCGCCCCGGTTCTGGCCCCAGGCGGACATTCGGTGGGTCGAGGCCAATGGACGGCCGGCCGTCCTTGTCTCCGCCGACGGGAACGCCGTGGCCCTGCTGTCCGTCGACGCGTCCGCTGAGGGGATCGACCGGATCATGTGGGTGATGAATCCGGCCAAGCTGCTGCCCTACGTGGCGTCCCTGAGCGCCTGAGACCCCCCGCAGCAGTCGGTGGAGTGGGTCCTGGCCGTGTCACAAGAGGGGTGACTTGTCGGTCTACCGGTTACCCGGAACCCAGGGTTCTCCCAGACTCGAAGGACACACGACATGACGATGGTCATGAGCGGCAGGGTGGCCCTTGCCCGCGGACGGGTGTGCTGCCCCCCGCGCCAGGCAAGAACTCCCGCAGAGGCCGACTCCTCCCCTTCCACCGCCTTGCCCGCTCTGTGCGGGCCGGGGAGGTCCTGCCCGGGCGGGCACCGCGACGACATCGGAGTCATGCTGTGAACGACCAGATCAAGTTGCCCGATCTGTCCACCGACAAGGACTTCGACGGGGAGTCCTTCTCCCCCATCTACTCCACGACCGTGACCGTCAGCGGCGGCACTACCGCGCACGGGCGAGCCACAGGGAGAGCCCGGTCGGCCGACGGGGCTCTGGACCTCGACCTGCGCATGCCCGCCGAGCTCGGCGGGGACGGTCAGGGAAACAACCCCGAGCAGTTGTTCGCCGCCGGCTTCGCGGCCTGCTACCACGGGGCCCTGAGTCTGGTGGCGCGGCGGGAGGCACTTGATCCTGCCGCAATCTCCGTGGAGGCGACCGTGGCGTTCGGGCGGGATCCGGAAGACGGCGGCTATCTGCTGCACGTCGACCTGGTGGTCAGGTGGCCGGGCGTCACTTCGGAGATCGCCGCTCCCCTCCTGAAGAAGGCCGAATCACTGTGCCCCTACGCCAAGATGGCCGGGCAGGGAACGCCGACAACCATCATGTTGGCTTCCTAGCCCCCACTTCAGGGCCATGTGCTGCCGAAGTGACCTCGCGTCGGCAGCACATGGCCCTGCCGCTGGTACGCGCCGGCGCCCGGGTTGTGATTCGGCTGTACGCCTGGACAGGGGTCGGGAACTGCCGTCCCTCTTATGACCAGCCGATCGTGAAGATGTGACACGCTGCGTTGCATGGCCACCTGTGGCCGAGCTGAAGCTGCACACGGTGTGTCGACTGCGTGACGCCTGCCGCATCCGCCGGGTACGCGACTTCCATGGCGAGGTGCGGCCGTGCCGCGCGGGGTCGTGGCCCAGCAGGCCGCTGCCGCGGTCCTGGTCGGTCTGATGTCACACGATCCATGTCTGTCCGGTCTGTGTTGTCGAGCGGACGAATAAAGGAGAGCCGCGGCACCAGGTCTGCTGAGGCCCCTCTCGAGCTTCGATGAGGCCGATCGCCCTGGTGGTTGTGTCGTGGGTGGTGTGGGAGAGGGAGGATGCCGTATGGACCGTGGCGATGACGCAGTACCACTCGCCGAGCTGCTCGATGAGCGGCGGCACCTGCTCGATGTCGCCTACTGGATGCTGGGAAACAGGGTGGAGGCCGAGAGTGTCATAGACGCAACCTACCGGCACTGGTACGCCCTGTCCGACCCGGTACGCGCCCGGATCACGACGCCGCGTTCCTGGCTGGCGAAAGTCGCCGGCAGTATCTGCCTGGCCCGCCTGGCCCTGCCCGACCGCACCACAAGCCGCACCGGCCAGGACCACACAACCCACGCCGCACCGCCGGCCGCCGAAACCCCCGGGACGCTGGAGCAGCAGATCAGCGGGGTATTGCTGGACGCGCTGGATGCCCTGCCCCCCGCCGAACGGGCGGCGTTCGTCCTCAACGACGTCTTCGGCATGGCCCCGGGCGCGGTCACCGACATCGTGCGCCAGAGCGAACCGGAAGGTGCCGAACCGGCCGACCGCGCCCGCCACAGTCTGCGCGCCCGCCGCGCACTGCCCACCCCACCCCAGCAGCACGACGCCCTGGCCCGCGCCCTCCGCCAGGCCTGCACCACCCAGGACGAAGCCCTTCTGGCCTCACTGCTCGCCCCCGACGCCACGGCCTTCTTCGACGGCGGCGGCAAGGTCAGGGCCCTGGTCAAGCCCGTCCACGGCAACGTCCACGTCGCCCGCAGCCTGCTCACCCTCCTCACCTGCCATCCCCGCACCGCCCTCGACACCCACTCCGTCAACGGGCGCACCGGCCTCCTCGTACGGTACGACCACCAAGTCGTCGCCATCATCAGCCTCGACATCGCGGGCCTCCACATCGTCCGAGTCTGGATCATCCTCAACCCCGACAAACTCCGCACCTGGAACCAATCCAGCGCTCCTCCCGACCCGCCGAGGCCGCACAACAACTTGCCTGGGCAACCCGAGGACTGAGGCCACCGGCAGCGGCGCTTCCGCCATGAACGGGCCGACCGGACGCGGGGCGGCAATCCAGTACGGCAAACCTGTCACAGAGCGGGGATCCACCCGGTCAATGAAGCGGACGCGATCGGAACAGCTGTTACTCGGAGGAACGGAGACAGCAGGATCATGGATCTCGAGCCATCCCCCGCGGGAAGCACCCTGGACGATGCCGTTGCTGTCTTCGTGGAGCTCCGTCCACGGCTCTTCGGCATCGCATACCGTGTGCTGGGAAGTGCGGTTGAGGCTGAAGACGTGGTTCAGGAAGTCTGGCTGCGCTGGCAGAAAACCGACCGCTCGGTGGTGGTCAGCCCCGCGGCCTTTCTGTCGAGTACAACCACCAGGCTGGCCATCAACGTGGCTCAGTCGGCCCGTCTGCGCCGCGAAATCTATGTCGGCCCGTGGCTTCCCGAACCTGTGGACACGACCACCGATCCCGAGCTGGGCGCCCAGCGGGCCGAAGCCCTGGATTTTGCTCTGCTCCTCGTCCTGGAGAAGCTGACTCCCGCGGAACGGGCCGCATACGTTCTACGAGAGGCGTTCGACTACACCTATGCCGAGATCGCGGAAATGCTCCAGCTCAGTCTCGTCAACGTCCGGAAGATCGTGAGCCGGGCCCGCAAGCATCTCGCGGCCGACCAGCGGGAGACCGTGGACACGGCGGTGCACCGACAGCTTCTCGAAGCCTTCGTCTCGGCAGCGCAGACGGGGAATGTCGCCTCACTGGAGGCCCTCCTCACTCCGGATGCCGTCAGCCTGTCCGACGGCAACGGCATCCGGGGCGCCGCTCGCGTCCCCGTTCTGGGCCGCGCACGTGTGGCGAACCTGGCGACGGCCACTCGGCGGTTCTGGGCCGTGGACATCCGCCCCGTGGAGGCCAACGGACGCAGCGGCGTGCTGCTCTACCGGGACAGCAGGCCCGCGGCCTTCATGACGACAGCGGCCTCGCAGGAAGGCATTCACCAGGTGATGTGGGTGTTCAACCCGAGCAAGATCGCTGCGTTCATCGACTCGCGTTCCCGCCACACCACAGTGCCCGGCGTCTGATCACGAGCTGTGGTCACACGACCTTCACACCCATGCAGGGCTACGCCTGCCAGTCCGCTGTCGCAGTAGCGCGCTTCTGCCACTGCCGCACACCCGGACCGTTCGGCTCCCACCGGTCGCAGAACTGCCGCAGCACCTCGCATCTGGTCAGCATGGCGGCCCTGCGGACCGGCCAGGGCGGCACCTCCCCGCCGTAGGCCCGGAAGAAGTGGCCGAGTGCGTGGCAGTACTCGGGGTGGTGCATCCCCCGATCATCGGACACGGGCAGCACTCCGGCTACGCGCTGGCGCCCATAGTCACTTGACTGATGCTTCAGGTCTCAACAGGCCCCCAGACTTATAGCGACCCGGTGTACCGGTCGGATACCGATCAGTAATCCTCGGGGCAGGAAGTGGAAAGGGGTAAATCGATGACCGGCAAGGCCTCCGACACCGATGACGAGCGTGGGTTTGCTCACATGGAGCACAGATACCCACAGGCTGTCCGGGCGGGGTGGGTGGACAATCAACCCGAGCCTGTGACGTGCCGGACGATCGTGCATCTCCTCAGAGGGCAGGAGTATCTGCCGGTCGTAACAGAATTCCACTACGACGGTACCGATCCGTATTCAGTGTGCGTGATATTCAATGCGCACACCGACATGACCGTCGAGTGGACATTTGGACGCGAGCTCCTGCTGTCCGGCCAGAAGGGGCTCAGCGGTGCCGGCGACGTCCAGATCTGGCCTTCCGAAATCTACGGTTTCGGCGTGGTTTTCATCTCGTTGCGCTCGGGTGCAGAAATGGAAGTTGCGGCCGCGCCGGCAAAGATGATCGACGTATTCCTCGAGCGCACTCTGAAAGTTGTACCTCTGGGTGAAGAAGAACGTCACTTGGGTATCGACAGCCCCGTCAGTCAGCTGCTGGACGAAATATGACGAGACCATCTGCGTGACTTCGTGTCGTGCACGATCACTCACCATGCGACGAGTCGTCGTGCACCACTCAAACCGAGGGTGAACACCCCTCTGCGGCGAGAAGTCGCCGGACGGGTAGCATGTGGCGCGTAAGCCGTTGCGGAGGAATCTCCACATGCTCAGCCCACTGCCCGTCGTGCCGACGACCGGACACCCGGCGATACCCGCACGCGCACGATGATCGGCCGTGACGAGGAGCTGCGCAGCCTGCGCAGGCTGCTGACGGACGCGGCGGCCGGACAGGGCGGCGCGCTGTTGGTCCACGGCACCGCCGGTGTCGGAAAGTCGGCTCTGTTGCGCACGGTCGGCACCGAGGCGGCCGACAGCGGTTTCAGGGTGCTGCGCACATCCGGGGTGGAGACCGAGCAGTGGCTGCCGTTCGCCGCACTGCAGCTGCTGCTGCAACCGGTCGCCGACGGTATCGAGAACCTGCCGGACCCACAGCGGGAGACGCTGACCGACGCGTTCAGCGCCACGGAGACCGAGCCCCAGACATTCCGGGCCGGACTGGCCGTACTCGAACTGCTCGCCGACGCAGCCGACCAGCAGCCACTCCTGCTGCTGCTCGACGATCTGCAGTGGTTCGATTCGTCCAGCCGGGACGTGCTGAGGTTTGTCTCCCGGCGCACCGGCGACCTTCCCATCCTGTTCATCGCTGCCGTCCGGATCCCCTCCATCGACGAGTTCAGCCCGGGCATGCACCCGGACCTCCATCTGGAACCGCTCAGCCGGACGGCGGCCGCCGAGCTGCTCGATGCCGGCGCGCCCGGCCTGGCCGCGCCGCTGCGAGCGCTCGTCCTGGAGCGTGCCGCAGGTAATCCGCTGGCCCTGATCGAGCTGCCCAAGGCGGTGCAGGGCATGTCCGCGCAGTGGGACGACCTGCCGCTGACCCAGCGACTGGAGGCCACGTTCGCCGCGCGTACCGACTCTGCGAGCCTGGAGTGCCGCACCTTCCTCCTGGCCCTGGCTGCCGAGCCGACCGCACCGCTGAGCCGACTGCTGGAGGTGTCGAGTCGTCTCTGCGGCTCCACCGTTTCCGTGGACTCGCTGCAGGAGGCGGTCGACGCGGGCCTGGTCACCCTGGTCGGCCGTACCGCCGAGTTCCGGCATCCGCTGATGCGCTCGGCGATCTACACCCGCGCCACGGTCGCCGACCGGCTGGCCACCCACCGCGCCCTCGCAGCGGCGTTGGCGGACACGCCCGGGCTCCAACTCGCCCACGAGGCAGCTGCCACGCTCGGCCCGGACGAGGAACTGGCCGTCCGGCTCGAGCAGTTCGCCGACGCGTCGCAGGCCCGGGGCAAGGTGGCGGCGGCCGTCCCCGCCCTGCGCCAGGCGGCCGAGCTCGTCCAGGACGCGCGCCGCCGCACCGGCATCCTGGTCCGGGCAGCCGAGCTGTCCGCCGAGATCAACGACCGCTTCAACGCCCAGATGCTGCTGGACCGTGCCGACCTGAGCGTGCTCGGCCCGGTGGAGCAGGCCCGCCTCATGGTGGTGTCCGACCGGGCCGCATTCGAACCGGACGAGCCGCACCGACGGATCCACGACATGGTCACCGCAGCGGGCGGAGCGATGGATGCGGGAGCCGCGGGCATCGCCGAGAACCTGCTGTGGCGGGCCGCCGCACGATGCTTCTTCCAGGACGGCGACGCACAGGTGCGCGCTCAGACCGCAGCCGAACTCGATCGCTGGAACCCCGATCCGAACGCCCCCCACGTGCTGGTGGTGCGGGCATACACCGAACCGTACCGACACGGGGCCGACGTGATCGCGCGGCTCCGCAGCATCGAGCCGAACCGCCAGGACGGCCGGATCCTGCACTTCCTCGGCAGCGGCGCAATGGTCGTGGGCGAGATGAGCCACGCCGCCCGGTACCTGTCGCTGGCGGCTGCATCATGGCGGTCGCAGGGCAGGCTCGGGCTGCTCGCCCGCTCTCTGGCCGGCAGCTGGTCGCGGGTGTACCTCGGTCAGCTGGACCGGGCTCGAGAGGAGTCCGGCGAGGGGATCGCCCTGGCGGAGGAGACCGGCGAACAGATCGTCTGGCTGGGGGTGAAGGCGACAGCCGGCCTGGTGGCAGTGCTGCGCGGGGAGACCGAGGCCGCGGCGCGGATGGTCCGCGAACTGCGCACTCACAGCCTGTTCCCCGGGATGCCGTTCGTCACGGTGGTAGCGCAGCAGATCGACGGTCTGCTCGCTCTTTTCGACAGTCGCGCCACCGAGGCGTACGACATTCTCGCGCGCGCCTTCGATCCGGCCGACCCGCACTACCACTCCGTGAGCCGCTGGCTGCTCGCGCCGGACCTGGCGGACGCAGCGGTGGCCGCGGGCACCGTCGAGCAGGCCCGGGGCCTGCTCACCGAACTTCCGGAGCTGGCCGACCGGTTGCCCTCGGAAATGATGGTGGTCGCGCGGGCCTACACCGACGCGGTGCTGGCACCCGACGACACAGCTGAGGAGCGATACGCCGCGGCGCTCACCGCGCTGCCGGCGGACTGGACGCCGGCGCGTGCCCGGCTGCATCTGCACCACGGCCGCCGACTGCGCCGGCAACGCCGCAACGTGGACGCCCGGCACCCGCTGCGACTGGCCCGCGACGAGTTCGAACGGGCCGGCGCGAAGCCCTGGGCGGAGATGGCCCTCGAGCAGCTGCGCGCCGCCGGTGAGTCGAGCGGTCGGCGTCACCCGTACGAGAGCGAGCAGTTGTCGGCTCAGGAGATGCAGATAGCCGTGCTGGCGTCGCAGGGGCTGAGCAACCGGGAGATCGGCCAGCGCCTGTTCATCTCGCACCGCACCGTCGGGGCCCATCTGTACCGGATCTATCCACGCCTGGGCATCACCAGCCGGGGCAAGCTCGCCACCGCGCTGGCCGCCCTCCACGAAGAACCCGCGGAATGAGCCGTCGGGGTCCGGCTCGGCGCGGATGATCGCCGCGGGCGGGCGTGGAGTCCGGCGGTGGCTCGCACGGGGTTGATCGCCGCACCGGCGCGTCTGCCGTCCGACTAGGCGTTTTCCGGGAGTTCGTACGAGCCGTACTCCGGGCGACCCGC
The DNA here is from genome assembly GCF_004187715.1 of Streptomyces sp. F001. Classification (GTDB taxonomy): domain Bacteria; phylum Actinomycetota; class Actinomycetes; order Streptomycetales; family Streptomycetaceae; genus Streptomyces; species Streptomyces flavusporus. Next base: position 65,955 of record NZ_QZWF01000011.1, read on the forward strand.
CAGGTCGTACGTCTGGATGGACACGCCTGCCGCGGTGATCCGGCCGCCGGTGTGCCGGAAGGCGGTCGGGACGGTTCCCTCCGCGAACAGGCGGCGGCCGGCGCCGAGCACGACCGGGAAGGTCAGCAGGTGGACCGTGTCGATCAGGCCGAGCGCGAGCAGCGACCGGGCCAGCGCTCCGCTGCCGTGCACCTGAAGCTCGCCGTCGGTGCGCTCCTTGAGGTCGGCGACCTCCTTGGCGAGGTCACCGCCGATCACGGTCGTGCCGGCCCAGTCGGGGTCGGTGAGGGTGCTGGAGGCGACGTACTTCGGCAGGGCGTTCAGCGGGGCGGCGATCGGGTCGTCGGGGTCGGTCACCTTCGGCCAGTACGCGGCGAAGATGTCGTAGGTACGGCGGCCGAGGAGGAACGCGCCGACGCGTTCGAAGACCTCGTTGACGAACCGGCCGAAGTCCTCGTCGGCGTACGGAACGGTCCAGCCGCCCTGCTCGAAGCCGTCGCGGGTGTCTTCCTGGGGGCCGCCGGGGGCCTGGTGGACGCCGTCGAGGGTGACGAAGGAGGTGAGGACGAGCTTGCCCATGACGGGTGCCTTCTTCCTGGGTCTGCGTGGGCGGACCCTGCTGTCATCAGGTCGGACCCCACCGGCGCCCGCAACTCATCGGTGAGTGGGAAGTTCCGGCCGTGCGACCTCGGTGTCCGTTCGCCGCCAGCACGCTCGTGGGGCCGTCGCTGGAATGGACGCATGACTTCTCGAGGAATGCTCAACGGCAAGGTGGCCCTGGTGACCGGGGGCAGCCGCGGTATCGGAGCGGCGACGGCGGTGCGGCTGGCGCGGGAGGGCGCCGATGTGGCGATCACCTACGTGAACGGCAAGGAGGCGGCGGACGACGTCGTACGGGCCGTCGAGGCGCTGGGGCGCCGGGCCGTGGCTCTGCGGGCGGACTCCGCCGACGCGGACGAGGCGGCGGGAGCGGTGCAGCGGACGGCGGAGGCGCTCGGCGGCCTCGACGTACTGGTGAACAACGTGGGCGTCGGGCTGCTCGGGCCACTGGACAGCATCGCGCTCGCCGATGTGGACCGAGTGCTGTCCGTGAACGTACGCGGCGTGTTCCTGGCCTCCCAGGCGGCCGCGGCGCGCATGACGGACGGCGGACGGATCATCACCATCGGCACCTGCATGACCCAGCGGGTGCCGGGACCCGGCGGGACGCTCTACGCGACCAGCAAGTCGGCGCTGATCGGTCTGACGAAGGCCCTGGCGAGGGAGCTGGGCGGACGCGGGATCACCGCGAACATCGTCCATCCCGGACCGATCGACACCGACATGAACCCGGCCGACGGCCCGTACGCGGCCGGCCAGGCGGCGATGACCGCGTTGGGACGCTTCGGGACGGCCGAGGAGGTGGCGTCGACGGTCGCCCACCTGGCGGGGGCGTCGTACGTCACCGGGGCCGAGTTCCGCGTCGACGGCGGGCACGCGGCGTGAGCCACGCGGGCGCACCGGTGCGGCCCGGTGCGCTCCGCGGGTCGGGTGAGGTCAGCCGCCCAGTTCCTGGTACCGGGCCGCGAGCCGCGTCGCGCCCTCCTGCGTCAGGGAGCCGAACAGGCGCAGGCGGGAAATGCCTCCGTCCGGGAAGATGTCCACGCGCGCGTGCGTGCCGACGGCGGGCGTGGGCAGGACGAAGCGGTGGTTGGTGTCGGGCTGGAGCCGGGTGCGCGGCAGGATCTGCGTCCACTCGCCGTCCTCGCCGTCCCGTACCGACACCGACGCCCAGCCCGCGCTGTTGCCCTTCAGGTACGCGGTGTCGATCTCGATCGCACGGATCCGGGACCGGTCGACGAGCCGGTAGCGGATCCAGTCGTTGCCCCGGTCGCGGCGGCGGCGCGTCTCCCAGCCGTCGTCCATCTTGCGGGAGCGGCCCGGCTGGATGGTGTTGGTGGCCGGCGAGTAGAACAGGTTGGAGGCGTCCTCGGCCTGGCCGCCGTTCTCCAGGGCCACCACGTCGAAGGTGCCCAGCACCGACAGCCACTCGGGGTCCGGGACCACCTCGCCGTACACCCGCAGGCGGGCGATTCCGCCGTCGGGGTGCTGATTGACGCGCAGGTGGGTGAAGCGCTGCTCCACCGACACGGGGAAACCGTTCGCCGCGTGGCCGCCGACCGGGGTGCGCGGGAGAAGCGTCGTCCACTTCACATCGTCGGCCAGCAGTTCCTGCGGGGACGGGGAGCCGGGCACCGAGGCGCCCTCGATCGAGACCGCCTGGGGGTAGTTGCCGCGGAAGTGGGCCGTGTCGACCACGATGCCCCGGACGATGCCTGGCGCGCCGAGCCGGACCAGCGCCCAGTCGTGGTCGTCGGGCGCGGGCCAGGGGTGCTCGGCGGAGACGCCGCGGCGGCGTCGGGTCTCCCAGCCGTCCATGATCTTGCCCTTGTGCCCGAAGTGCTCGGGGTCGAACTCGGCGCGCTCGGGCACCAGCAGGTTCTCGCGCTGGGCGAAGAACTCGTCGTTGGCGGCGATGACTCCGGCACCGAGTCGGCGGTCGGCGAGGTTGGCGTACTGGGTGAAGGGGAAGTCGGCGGTGCGGTAGTCCGCGTAGGGGTCGCCGCCTGCGTAGGGGTTGGCGTCGCCGGTGAAGGTCGCCAAAGGGAATTGATGCTGCGCCGTCACGGGGATCAGGGCTTCCTTTCGGGAGTCGGGATTCAGGGGGTGCGGGTGAGCAGGCGCCCCTTCGGTGCGGTGAACTCGCCGTCCGCCACGATGCGTTCGCCGCGCAGCCAGGTGGACTTCACGACGCCGCTGAGGGTCTTGCCGGCGTACGCCGTGACGCGGTTGCGGTGCTGGAGGGCCGCGGGGTCCACGGTGAAGGTCTCGTCGGGTGCGAGGACGGCGAAGTCGGCGTCCCGGCCGGCCTCGATGGCGCCCTTGTGCCCCAGTCCGACCAGTTCCGCCGTCCGCGTGGACATCCAGCGGACGACGTCCTCCAGGGTGTGCCCGCGTGTGCGGGCCTCGGTCCACACCGCCGCCAGGCTGAGCTGGAGGCCGGAGATGCCGCCCCAGGCGGTGGCGAAGTCGTCGGTCTTGAGGTCGGCGGTCGACGGCGAGTGGTCGGTGACCACGCAGTCGATGGTGCCGTCGGCCAGCGCCTGCCAGAGCAGGTCCTGGTTGGCGGCCTCGCGGATGGGCGGACAGCACTTGAACTCGCTGGCCCCGTCCGGGACTTCCTCGGCCGTCAGGGTCAGGTAGTGGGGACACGTCTCGACGGTGAGCCGGACGCCCTCGGCGCGGGCCTCGGCGATCAGCGGCAGGGCGTCACTGGAGGAGAGGTGCAGCACGTGCACGCGCGCGTGGAGGCGCCCCGCCTGCGCGATGAGGTGGGCGATCGCGGTGTCCTCGGCGTCGCGGGGCCGCGAGGCGAGGAAGTGGGCGTACTTCGGTCCGCCCTGCTGCGGGGCGGCGGCGAGATGGTGCGGGTCCTCGGCGTGCACGATCAGCAGGCCGTCGAAGGCGGCGATCTCGGCCAGGGACCGGGCGAGTTGCTCATGGTCGAGGTGGGGGAACTCGTCCACACCGGACGGCGACAGGAAGGCCTTGAAGCCGAAGACGCCGGCGTCGTGCAGCGGGCGGAGGTCCTTGACGTTGCCGGGCAGGGCGCCGCCCCAGAAGCCGACGTCTATGTGGGCCTTGTCGGCGGCGGCCTTCTGTTTCGTACGGAGGTTCTCGACCGTGGTCGTCGGCGGGAGGGAGTTGAGCGGCATGTCGACGAGGGTGGTGATGCCGCCGGCCGCCGCTGCGCGCGTGGCGGTCCAGAAGCCCTCCCACTCGGTGCGGCCGGGGTCGTTGACGTGCACGTGGGTGTCGACCAGGCCGGGCAGCAGGACGTGGTCGCCGACGTCCTCCACGCGGACGCCCCCGACGGGAGCGTCGTACGGCAGTACGGCTGCGATCCTGCCCCCGGCGACCGCGACCGACGCGGCGCGCGTTCCCTCGGGTGTGATGACGCGCGTCGAGCGCAGCACCAGTTCAGCGTCGGACACCCGGACCCCTCTCTGCCGCCGTTGACTTCCGCGCAACGGAATTCAACTTTCTGTTGAAGGAGTCTTCACCTCCGTTCCCGCACCGTCAAGGGCCCACTTCTCCACGGTGCACCCGACGCCCACTCTCTGGACGTTTCCACAAAGCGGAATTAGTATTCCAACACGCAGAACGTAGCTACGCACAAGCGGGGAGTCAACCGACTGCCGGGTAGGCTGCTGCCTTTCCCGCCCGTTCTGCCTGTGCCGAAAGGAACGCGCCGTGCCGACGTCCAGCGCCAGCACCACCGACTCCGCCAAGCCCGCAGGCGGCGGCGGTGTCCAGTCCCTCGAGCGCGCCTTCGATCTGCTGGAGCGGATGGCGGACGCGGGCGGTGAGGTCGGCCTGAGCGAGCTCTCCGCGAGCAGCGGGCTGCCGCTGCCCACCATCCACCGCCTGATGCGCACCCTGGTGGCGTGCGGTTACGTCCGCCAGCAGCCCAACCGCCGCTACGCGCTCGGCCCACGGCTGATCCGCCTCGGCGAGTCCGCCTCCCGGCTGCTCGGCACCTGGGCCCGCCCCTACCTCGCCCGACTGGTCGAGGAGACCGGCGAGACGGCCAACATGGCACTGCTCGACGGCGACGAGATCGTCTACGTGGCCCAGGTGCCGTCCAAGCACTCGATGCGCATGTTCACCGAGGTCGGCCGGCGCGTCCTGCCGCACTCCACGGGCGTCGGCAAGGCGCTGCTCGCCGGCTTCCCGGACGACGAGGTGCGCTCCCTGCTCTCGCGCACCGGGATGCCCGCCGCGACGGAGAAGACGATCATCACGCCGGACGGTTTCCTCGCCGCCCTCGACGATGTGCGCCGCCTCGGTTATGCCGTCGACGACAACGAGCAGGAGATCGGTGTGCGCTGCCTGGCGGTGTCGGTGCCCGACTCCCCCACCGCCGCCGCGATCTCGATCTCGGGCCCGGCGGGACGGGTGACGGAGGCGGCCACGGACCGGATCGTGCCGGTGCTCCAGCAGGTGGCGACGGAACTGTCCCAGGCGTTGGCGAGTTCCGGCACCCAGTGAGGATCAGCGGCGCGGCGGCGGGCCGAACAGCTCCACCGCGCTGCGTACGTCCGACAGCCCTCGCGACAGCGCGCTCACGGAGCCGATCGCGCCGGCGATCAGCAGCAGGGAGCGGCGCAACCGGGGGATCTCGGGGGTGCCGTCGGAGGTCATCGCGGCGAGCGCCGCAAGCTCGTCCTCGGCAACGGCCCGGTCGGGGAACTCGGCAGGGTGCGCGGCGAGTTCGCGACGCAGCCGGGACACGGCGGTCCGCAGTTCCGCCACCCTCGGATCCTCGTCGCTGCCGGTCACTGACCTCTGCCCCAAGCTCCGCAACACAGCTCTCCCCCTGGCACGCCGTTGTGCGCAGTGATGTCCGATCCCGCCGTGCGGCCCCGTGGCGTTGGTCGGGCGCCGGGGGACGCGGGCCAGTAAACGCCACCCGGTACGGATGCGCCACCGCGGGGACCGAAATTCAGTCCGTGGAGACCGCCGAGTCCACCTGGGGTCAGGTATGCAGGACCCATGACGGATCGCAACGAACAGCCTGTCGCGGGACTGCTCCTCGCCGCGGGCGGCGGACGCCGGCTCGGCGGACGGCCCAAGGCACTGCTCGAACACCGGGGCCGGCCGCTGGTCGAACACGCGGTGGCGGTGCTGCGCGCGGCCGGGTGCACCCGCGTTCATGTGGTCCTGGGGGCCGGCGCGGACGCCGTACGGGAGCGGGCGGAGCTGCCCGGCTGTGTGCTCGTGGACAACCCGCGCTGGGAGCAGGGCATGGGCACCTCACTGTGCGCCGGGCTGGACTCGCTCGCCGGGACGACGGCGCGGGCCGCGCTGGTCTCGCTGGTCGACCAGCCCGGCATCGGCCCGGAAGCGGTGGCCCGGGTGCTCGCCGCCCACCGGGGCGAGTCGTCGCTGGTGTCGGCCGCATACGACGGGGTGCGCGGTCACCCCGTCCTCCTGGGCGCCGCCCACTGGGCGGGCATCGCCGCGACTGCGACCGGCGACCGGGGGGCACGCGCCTATCTGGAGGCCCATGAGCAGGAGATCACGCTCGTCGAGTGCGGGGACGTGGCCCGTGCCTTCGACATCGACACCGAGGCCGACCTGGTCCACCTTGAGTGAGCGGGGTGGCACCGAGCGCCACCTTGCCTCGATCCGGAGAATCTCGACATCAACAAACCATTGAACTTCCACCATGAGGAAACTAGTATCCACTGACCAGAAGCGCCCGACCCGTTCTACGGGCGTCCACCGCCCCCCTTCGTGCCCCTGACACCCGGTGCCACGGCACGGCGGTGATGCACCTGGTTCGCTGAAGTAGCCCGCTGAAGGAAGTGACAGCTCATGTCCGCACCAGCGCCGTCTCCGCTGGCCATCGTCGACGCCGAGCCCCTGCCCCGGCAGGAGGAGGTCCTCACCGACGCGGCGCTCGCCTTCGTGGCCGAGCTGCACCGCCGGTTCACGCCCCGGCGTGACGAACTCCTCGCCCGCCGCGCGGAACGCCGCGCCGAGATCGCCCGCACCTCCACGCTCGACTTCCTCCCGGAGACCGCACAGATCCGCGAGGACCCCACCTGGCGCGTCGCGCCCGCCCCGGCCGCGCTGAACGACCGCCGGGTCGAGATCACCGGCCCCACCGACCGCAAGATGACCATCAACGCCCTGAACTCGGGCGCCAGGGTCTGGCTCGCGGACTTCGAGGACGCATCCGCCCCGACCTGGGAGAACGTCGTCCTCGGCCAGCTCAACCTGATCGACGCCTACACCCGCAGCATCGACTTCACGGACCCCGCCTCGGGCAAGTCGTATGCACTCAAGGCCGATGAGGAGCTGGCGACCGTCGTCATGCGGCCCCGCGGCTGGCACCTGAACGAGCGGCACCTCACCGACCCGGACGGCCGTCCCGTCCCCGGCGCCCTCGTCGACTTCGGCCTGTACTTCTTCCACAACGCCCAGCGCCTGCTCGACCTCGGCAAGGGCCCGTACTTCTACCTCCCGAAGACGGAGTCGCACCTGGAGGCCCGCCTCTGGAACGACGTCTTCGTCTTCGCGCAGGACTACGTCGGCATCCCCCAGGGCACCGTCCGCGCGACCGTCCTGATCGAGACGATCACAGCGGCGTACGAGATGGAGGAGATCCTCTACGAACTCCGCGACCACGCCTCCGGGTTGAACGCCGGCCGCTGGGACTACCTGTTCTCCATCGTCAAGAACTTCCGGGACGGCGGCCCCAGGTTCGTCCTGCCGGACCGCAACGCGGTGACGATGACCGCCCCCTTCATGCGCGCGTACACCGAACTCCTCGTCCGCACCTGCCACAAGCGCGGTGCGCACGCGATCGGCGGCATGGCGGCGTTCATCCCGTCCCGCCGGGACCCCGAGGTCAACAAGGTCGCCTTCGAGAAGGTCCGCGCCGACAAGGACCGCGAGGCGGGCGACGGCTTCGACGGCTCCTGGGTCGCCCACCCCGACCTGGTCCCCCTCGCCATGGAGTCCTTCGACCGGGTACTGGGCGACAAGCCCCACCAGAAGGACCGCCTGCGCGAGGACGTCGACATCAAGGCGGAAGACCTCATCGCCATCGACTCCCTCGACGCCAAGCCCAGCTACGCGGGACTGGTCAACGCCGTGCAGGTCGGCATCCGCTACATCGAGGCCTGGCTGCGCGGCCTCGGCGCGGTCGCGATCTTCAACCTCATGGAGGACGCGGCCACCGCGGAGATCTCCCGCTCGCAGATCTGGCAGTGGATCAACGCGGGCGTCGTCCTCGACAACGGCGAGCAGGTCACCGCCGGCCTCGCCCGCAAGATCGCCGCCGAGGAACTCGCGAAAATCCGCGCGGAGATCGGCGAGGAAGCCTTCGCGGCCGGCACCTGGCAGCAGGCCCACGACCTGCTGCTGACTGTCTCCCTCGACGAGGACTACGCGGACTTCCTGACGCTGCCCGCGTACGAGCAGCTCAAGGGCTGAGCCTCACGCGTCACGCCGTTTTGTCCGAGTGGCCCAGGGACTTCTCCGGGGCCACTCGGTCGCGTACGAGCCGCTTGACCGCCGTCGGCTCGGGGAAGCCCTGCTCACGGCGGTCCCACACCACCTCGTCGTTCACCCGCACGACGAAGACCCCGCCGGTGCCCGGCTTCAGCGACAGCTCGGTCAGCTCGGCCTCGAACGTCGTCAGCAGCTCCTGCGCCAGCCAGGCGGCGCGGGGCAGCCACCGGCACTGGGTGCAGTACTCGATCTGGACTCGGTGGGTCATCCCAGGTGCACCGACCAATCCTGTTCCGCCGCCGGTTTGCCGTGCAGGTCGGGAACCCGCTTGAGCCACTTCGGGCGGCCCTGCTGTGTCCTCGCCGCGCGCAGCGCCTGCTCGGCGGCGAGTTCCTCCCGGGTGGGGAAGTCCGTGGGCAGCCAGGCCTCGGACGCCGCCACGCGCGCGTGCAGGTAGTCGACGTACGCGCGCCGCGCCTCGTCGGGCGTCGCGAAGCCGGGCTCCTCCGCCAGCCAGGCGTCCGGCACCTCCGCCAGCACCTCGCGCAGCAGCTCCTCGGTCACCCGGGGCGCCAGTTCGGCATCGGCGGCCCGTACGTCGGGCCCGTAGTGGCCGAGGGCGTGATGGCGGAAGTCGTACGCCTTGTCGGGCGCGGAGGTGTCCCAGCGGTGGTGGAAGACGAGGGCGGCGCCGTGGTCGATCAGCCACAGACGTGGGGGTGCGATGCCGAGCGTGGGCCAGACCATCAGGTTGGAGCTGTGCACCGTGCGGTCGACGTTCACGGTGAGCGCGTCGAGCCAGACGATCCGGCCGGCCTCCAGCGGGTCGACCGGGAAGGTCCCGGCGAGCTCCGGCGTGAAGTCCTTCGCGCCCGGCAGGTAGTCCATGCCCAGGTTGACGCCGGCGCTGGCCGAGTGCAGGTTGCGCACCTCCTGGTGCGGCTCGTGATCGGCGATGGCCGGGTCGAAGTGCACCAGGACCAGTTCGGGGAAGCGCAGGCCGAGGGCGCGGGCCAGTTCACCGACGATCACCTCGGCGACCAGCGCCTTGCGGCCCTGTGCGGAGCCGGTGAACTTCACGACGTACGTCCCCAGGTCGTCGGCCTCGACGACTCCGGGCACGGAGCCGCCGGACCTCAGCGGGGTCACGTATCGAACGGCAGTCACGTCGCGCAGCACACCGGCCAGCGTACGGCAGGTGACTTCCGTGCCGATCGGTGATTACGCGCTGACCAGCGGGTTGGGCAGCGGCCGGTAGCGGGCGGCGGCGCCGTCCGCGCCGGTCCAGCGCAGCAGGAGGTTGGTCTTGGCGGGGAGCGTGGGCGAGGTGAGCAGGCTGCTGACCTCCGGGAGCTCGTGCCGGGACAGTTCGCGGCGGGCGGCCGGCCACGGGTCGAGGCCGGCGTGACGCTCGGCGAGGGCCTCGGCGAGCTCCACCAGATGGTTGACGACCAGGCAGTACACCAGCCGCTCCCAGCCGGCTGCCCGTGACACGTCCGGCAGCAGCTTCACGCCCTCGGCGTCCCGGAACAGCGCCTGCACCGGGGTGCCGTCGGCGGCGCAGGCGACCAGCGAGTTCTGCAGGTGCGCCTCCAGTACGACGCCATGGTCGGCGAAGGCCGACAGGACCGGGGGCACGACCTGGCGCAGATACGCCTCCCACCAGCCCGCCGGGTCGACCGGACCGTCCAGCGGGCTGCCCGCGAAGCCCTCCACGAGCCCGGCGGCCAGGAACGGGGTCGCACCGGGCAGGACATGGCCGCGCACTCCGTCACGGACGAGGACCGCGAGTTCCTCGAAGGCGAAGCCGGCGGTGCGGTAGCCGCGGTCGGTCAGCCAGGCCGCCGGGCCGCCCGCGAAGGCCCTGGTCACCGCGGTGTCGATGCGGCGCAGCTTCAGCAGGTCGTGCCGCCACAGCCGCCGTACGTCGTTGGTGATCCGCACATCGAGGCTGAACTTCAGGAACAGGTCGCGCTCGGGGGCGTACACCGTGCGGATCGCGGCCGTCGGCCAGGCGGGCCACTCGGTGGTGCCGAGGCGGATCAGACGGCCGTCGGCGAAGGCCGGGGCGAGGTCGCGGGCGGTCAGGTCGAGCTGCCAGGGGTGGGCGGGCAGCAGCCGGTAGCCGGGCGGGCCTGCCCGAGTGCGTCGAGCGCCGAGGTGTCGCCCTCCTCGACGACGGTGTCCTCGCGCAGCCCGAGCAGGACCAGCGGAAAACAGGCGTGGGCCTCGGGCGCGTACGGCAGCCAGCCGGCCACCGGCCGCCGCCGCGGGCCTTGGGGGCGGGGTGGTGGGGGTGGCCGGTGACGAGGGACTGTTCGGAGCGCAGGTAGGGGTCGTCGGGCGGGGGGCGCGGGCGCGGGCGGCGAGCAGGGCGGCGAGGGCGTTGCGGCTGTCGAGCATTTCCGCGGGCAGCTCGTGGTTGGGCAGACCCGTGTGGCGGCGCAGTTCCTCGGCCACGAGCTTGACGAGTTCCGTGTGGTCGAGGCGATGCCAGCGGCCGGCCGCGTACAGCTCCGGTTCCACGGGCCGCCGCCCGCCACGCACTCGCAGCAGCCGGTCCACGCCGGGCAGCCGGTGGACCCCCGGCCGGCCCGGAAGCGGCAGCGCCACCTCGCGCAGCAGGCAGTTGAGCAGCGGCGCCGCCGCATACGCGTCGGCCCGGTCGGCGACGTCGTCACGTGCTGGGGCGGCTGCGCCGACGGGCGGGAGGATGGGGTCCACGCGTTCCACTCGTTCCCTACGGTTCATATGTGCGGAGACGATCAGTATCGCTGTCGTCACAGCCCGCCGTGACCGCCCTGTCCGCGCCCGACCCGTTTCGAGGAGCCCGCCCGTGCACCGTTCCCCCACCGCCGAGGCCGAGGTCGCCGACGAGCTGTCCGTCCTGCGCCCGGACCTCGCCGCGCGGTACGCGGCCGAGCTGCCCGGCGCCCGGGCGGCCGTGCTGACCCGGCTGTGGCGGGCGCTCACCCATGAGCCGCTGACCTGGGTCGAGGACCGCACCCCCGACCGGGACGGCCTCACCCTGCGCCTCCGGGACGGCCGCCGGCTGCACGGACCGGCCCCGGATCCGTACGCGACCGCCGCGTACGTCACCGCCGTACGGCTGGACGACGTGACGTACGAGCGTCCGGCACGGCTGATGACGGACCTCGCGGTACCGCACGGAGCCGACCTCGTGGCCGAACTCGACCACAGTGTCGCGTCGTTGGCGCTGTCGCGGGCCGGGCGGCCGTCGCACCCTAAAGAGTGGCCCGCGAGTGACTGGGAGTGGGAGCAGCGGGTGGTGGACGGTCATCCGTTCCACCCCAACTGCCGTTCCCGGCCGGGTTTCTCGGTGGCCGAGCAGCTCGCCTACGCGCCCGAGCACGGGCCGCACGTGGGGCTGGGTCTGGTGCCGGTCCCGGCTCAGGCGTGCCTGGTCACCGGTGAGTGGCCGCACGCCCTGCGGGAGGGGCGACGGGTGCTGGTCCCGGTGCACCCGTGGCAGGCGGCACATGTGCTGAAGCGGCCGTGCGAGGCACGGCTCACCGGACACCCGCTGATGTCGCTGCGCACGCTCGCCCTGGACGGCGGACCGCACGTCAAGACCGCGCTGAGCGCCCGCCTGACGTCCTCGGTGCGGGACATCTCGGTCGGGTCGATCGCCGCCTCCATGACGCTGTCCGCGTTCGCCAAGGACATGGCGGCGCACGCGGACGGCCTGCTGCACGTCACCCGCACGCTCGGCGCGGTCACGGACGGGTCAACCGATCTCGCGGCCGTCCTGCGCGAGTCGCCGCAGGAGTATGCCGGGCCGGGCGAGCAGGTGCTGCCGGTGGCCGCCCTGGCGACCACCGAGCTGCCGGAATCCGCCGCCTGGCTCGGCGAGTTCACCCGACTGGCCGTCACGGTCGGGCTGCGGCTGCTGGAGCTGGGCGTGGCCCTGGAGGCGCACGGCCAGAACCTCCTGGTCGTGCTGTCCGCGACGGGCGCCCCGCTGCGGCTGGTGTACCGCGACCTCGCCGACATCCGGGTCAGCCCGGCCCGGCTGGCCCGGCACGGCATCCCGGTCCCGGAGCTGCCCGCCCGCATCCTCACGGACGACGTGCCGGCCCTGCGCCGCAAACTGTTCGGGTCGCTGGTGGCGGGCGCACTGGCCGGGACGGCGGGGTCCGGGCCGGCCCTGCGGGCCGCGCTGGAGACCGCCGTACGGGATCTGCCGCGCACCCCGGATCTCGTCGCACTGTGCGAGGAACCCCTGCCGGCGAAGGCGTTGACGCTGATGCGGCTGTCGCCGGGCCGGCCCGGGGACCAGTGGGCGGAGCTGCCCAATCCCCTTCTGTGACCTTCCGTTTTGGTGCGGGACACCACTGCTCCATAAGATCCGCCGATGATCACAAGACAACGGCGGGCGGCAGGAGTCTGCGTCCTGCTCGCCGCGCTGACGGCCGGGATCGCTCTCCCGTCCGCGGCGCTCGCCGACGAGACCACGGCCGCCGCGCCGAAGGTCAACCTGGTACTGGACGTCAGCGGTTCGATGCGGGAGCGGGACATCGACGGGCAGTCGCGGATGGCCGCGGCGAAGCAGGCGTTCAACGAGGTGCTGGACGCCACGCCCGAGGACGTACAGCTCGGCATCCGCACCCTCGGCGCCAATTATCCGGGCGACGACCAGAAGACGGGCTGCAAGGACACCGCGCAGCTCTACCCGGTCGGCCCGCTGGACCGCACCGAGGCCAAGGCGGCCGTGGCCACCCTGGCGCCGACCGGCTGGACCCCGATCGGGCCGGCGCTGCTGAAGGCGGCCGACGACCTCGACGGCGGCACCGGCTCCAAGCGCATCGTGCTGATCAGCGACGGCGAGGACACCTGCGCCCCGCTCGACCCGTGCGAGGTGGCCCGCGAGATCGCGGCCAAGGGCATCGGTCTCACCATCGACACCCTGGGCCTGGTGCCCAACACCAAGATGCGGCAGCAGCTCAGCTGCATCGCCGAGGCGACCGGCGGCACGTACACCTCGGTGGAGCACACCGACGAACTCACCGACCGGGTCAACCAGTTGGTGGACCGCGCCGCCGATCCGGTGGTGACGCCGGTGGCGACGGAGGGCGCCCCGGAATGCGCGAAGGCGCCGACGCTGGAGTCCGGCCTGTACACCGACCGCGCGGAGTTCGGGCAGCAGCGCTGGTACCGGGTGGACGTACTGCCGGGCCGGGAGCTGCGCGCCTCGGTGAGCGCGTCGGCGGACCGGGACGTGAATCCCGGCTACGGGGTGCTGTTGCGTGCGGTCACGGTGCACGGCCGGGAGATCGTGCGCGGCGAGGCGGCGGGCAACGGCCGTACGGATGTGATCTCGACAGGACTTCGCTACCCGAAGCGGGAGGGCGACGACGATGACGCCGACAAGCCCGCCGCCGAGACCGTGTGCCTCCAGCTCACCCACTCCTTCTCGGCGGCCGCCGGCGTCAAGACCACGCCGGGTCTGCCGCTGGAGCTGACGATCGACGTGGTGGACGGACCGTCGCCGTCGAGCGACGTGGCCGCCTTCGGCCTCGGGCGCGGCTGGTGGCTGCTCGGCATCCTGGTGCTGACCGGCTTCGTCGGGGGTCTGCTGTGGGGCTGGCTGTCGCGCTGGCGGGTCGCGGTCTGGAGGACCAACTGATGCGTACTACGAGGATGCTGGGCGCAGCCCTGCTGACGCTCGGACTGGCCGCGGCTCCCGCGGTGGCCGACTCCACACCGTCCCCTTCGGGCGACAGCTCGGCCCCGACCGAGGCGGGCACGTCGTTCCGTACCGCGACCGAGGTCGACCAGGGTCAGACGGCCACGGCGAACGCCTCGGCGGGCGACTACCTGTACTGGTCGTTCCCGGCGGACGCCGGACAGCGCCCGACCGTCAAGGCCACGGTGAAGCTGCCGGACACGCACGCCGCCGAGACCTGGCAGATCGACGTGTACGACGGGCTGCGCCGCCGCCAGGCCTGCCAGTACGGCCCACAGACGCGCACCGCCGCATCGGGCGCGGCCTCCGTCGATCTGGCGTGCACGCTGCGCACGATCCGCGCCTGGTCCGAGCCGTGGGCCAACGACCCGCTGCCGGGCACGTACTACCTCCGCCTGACCGCGGTGGGCCTGCCGACGTCCGACCTGGGTCTGCCCGTGAGCGCCGAGGTGCGGGTGGACGCCAAGGACATAGGCGGGTCGGCGGCGGTGGACGGTTCGCTGGCCGAGCCGCTGGTGCCCGGGGCCGCCGCCCAGCCCGAGGAGGATGCGTCGGCGTCGGCCGTTCTGTCGAGCATCGAGCCGGAGGACGGCTGGGCGTCGGGCTGGTGGTCCGACCGGTGGGTGTGGACGGCGGTGGGCGGTGCGCTGGCCGCGCTCGCGGGTGTCGGCGGGTATGCGCTGACGCGCGGGTCGGGGCGGCCCCCGAGGGTCTGACCCATGACGTCGAGGCCCGCTGCACCCACCTCGGTGCAGCGGGCCTTTCGCTACACGTCGCGCAATGCCTTGGCGAGCGTCCCGTCGCCGGTCACGGTGATACGCCCGTCCCGCACCGCGTCGGCCACGCTCAACTCCCCCCGCGCCAGGGCCGTACAGGTGCCGGTGTCCAGCACCAGCCGCACGTCGGGCTCGGCGGGGGCGGGCCCGTCACCGTAGACGGGACCGTCCACGGCACCGGCGTACACGTGGAAGTCCCCCTCCTCCAGCCGCACCTCGACGAGCCCCTCACCCTCCAGAGCCCGCAGCAGGGGCAGCGCGAACCAGTGCGCCCGCACCGCGTCCGTCGGCCGCCGCTCCCCCAACTCGGCCTGACCCCACCCGCCCAGCGCCTGCAGCACCGGCAGCAACTCACGCCCACGTGCGGTGAGTTCGTACACGTAGGCCGCACCGGGCGGCGACAGCCGGCGGCGCGTCGACAGCCCGTCCCGTTCCATGTCCTTCAGCCGCGAGGCGAGTACGTCCGTGCTGACGCCCGGCAGATCCGCGTGCAGGTCCGTGTAGCGGCGGGGGCCGGCGAGGAGTTCGCGGACGATCAGCAGGGTCCAGCGGTCGCCCACGACGTCGAGCGCGCGGGCTGCGGAACAGTACTGGTCGTAGCTTCGGCGAGGTGACATACGACGCAGTCTAGACATGTCGTTGGACTTTCCAAGCTGAAACTTGGTAAAACCAAGCAACACCAGATACCGGAGGGGCGCATGGAGTTCCGGCAGTCGAGCAAGCTCAGCGAGGTCTGTTACGAGATCCGCGGCCCGGTGATCGAGCAGGCCGACGCGCTGGAGGAGGCGGGGCACAGCGTGCTGCGCCTCAACACCGGCAACCCCGCCGTCTTCGGCTTCGAGGCGCCGGAGGAGATCCTCCAGGACATGATCCGGATGCTCCCGCAGGCGCACGGCTACACCGACTCGCGCGGCATCCTCTCCGCCCGCCGCGCCGTCGCCCAGCGCTACCAGACCCTGGGCCTGGACGTCGGCGTCGACGACGTCTTCCTCGGCAACGGCGTCTCCGAGCTGGTCTCCATGGCCGTACAGGCGCTGGTGGAGGACGGCGACGAAGTCCTCATCCCGGCCCCCGACTTCCCGCTGTGGACGGCGGTGACGACCCTCGCGGGCGGCAAGGCGGTCCACTACCTGTGCGACGAGCAGGCCGACTGGTACCCCGACCTGGACGACATGGCGTCAAAGATCACGGACCGCACCAAGGCCGTGGTCATCATCAACCCCAACAACCCCACCGGCGCGGTCTACCCGAAGGAGATCATCCAGGGCATCCTCGACCTCGCCCGCCGGCACGGACTGATGGTGTTCGCCGACGAGATCTACGACCAGATCCTCTACGACGACGCCGTGCACCACTCGACCGCCGCGCTCGCGCCCGACCTGGTGGTCCTGACCTTCTGCGGGCTGTCGAAGACGTACCGGGTGGCGGGCTTCCGCTCCGGCTGGCTGGTCGTCACCGGCCCGAAGCAGCACGCGAAGGACTACCTGGAGGGCCTCACGATGCTGGCCTCCATGCGTCTGTGCGCCAACGCGCCCGCCCAGTACGCCATCCAGGCCGCGCTCGGCGGCCGCCAGTCCATCCACGAGCTGACCGCGCCGGGCGGACGGCTGCGCGAACAACGCGACGTGGCCTGGGAGAAGCTCAACGAGATCCCCGGCGTGTCGTGCGTGAAACCCAAGGGTGCGCTGTACGCGTTCCCGCGCATCGATCCCAAGGTGCACAAGATCCACGACGACGAGAAGTTCGTCCTGGACCTGCTGCTGCGGGAGAAGATCCAGGTCGTCCAGGGCACTGGCTTCAACTGGCCGACGCCTGATCACTTCCGGATCCTGACGTTGCCGCACGCGGATGATCTGGAGGCGGCGATCGGGCGGATCGGGCGGTTCCTGAGCGGGTATCGGCAGTAGCAGGCTCCTAGCCTTGCCGCATGGGTGATCTCTTTCTCGTCCGGCACGGGGAGACCGAGTGGTCGCGGTCCGGGCGGCATACCGGGCGGACCGATGTGCCGCTGACCGAACACGGGCGGGACGAGGCACGCGCGCTGGTGCCGCTGATCCGCTCGCACCGGATCGGGGCCGCGTTCGTCAGCCCGCTGCAGCGGGCGCGGGAGACGGCGGAGCTGATCGGGCTGCACGGCCCACGGGTCGACGCGGATCTCGCGGAGTGGGACTACGGCGGCTACGAGGGGATCACCACCGTCGAGATCCAGCGTGAGCGGCCCGGCTGGTTCCTGTTCGCGGACGGGGTGCCGCCCGGGCCGCCGGAGCATCCCGGGGAGAGCGTGGAGCAGGTCGGGGAGCGCGCCGACCGGATGCTGGCCAAGGTGGACGCCGCGCTCGCCAACACCGAGGGGTGTGTGGTGCTGGTGTCGCACGGGCACTTCCTGCGGGTGCTGACGGCGCGGCGGCTCGGGCTGTCGCCGGCGGCCGGCGCGCTGTTCCAGCTGGCGACGGGCACGCTGTGCCGGCTGAGCACGGAGCACGGGCGGCCGGTGATCGCCGGGTGGAATGTCAGACCCTCGTCGTAACCTTCGAAGCGATGGGGACAGTGACCAGCGCCGGGGAGGAGTACGTCATGACGCGACCGCCGACCGCCGCCCAGCGGCGTGTCATCGACGCCGCCGATCCCGTCACCGGGCGGCTGCGCGGTACGGAGGCACAGCTCGCGGCGCTGGTGAAGCGGGGGCTCGCTTTCCGGCATCCGCGGCCGCCGCACGATCACTTTCTGACGCCGGCGGGGCATCGAATACGGGAGGCGGCGCCCGAAGCCCCCGAGCCTGCAGCGGAGGCTCCCGCCGCCTCCGGTGTGTTCGCCGCCCGTATCGGCGGTGAGGAGGGCGCCCCGGAGATGGGTCCGGCGCGCGTCCGTGAGGTGCACAGCGCCTGGCAGGGGCTGCTGGAGCTGCGCCGGATGACCAATCCGGACGGTGCCATGGACCGGCCGTGCGGGTGGGAGCGTAAGCATCTGGTGCAGGCCGCCGCGCTCGCCCTGGAGGCAGCCGGGCACCTCCCGGCCGGGCCGGAGCCGGATGCCGCGGGCCACCGGGTTCGGGCGACCCCGCAGCCGGAGGCGGTGGCCGTCCGCGAACCGGATCCCGAGGGGCTGCGGGCCTGCGCGGCCACGCTGGAGAAAGCGGGCTGGCAGGTCGGCGAGTACACGGAGCCACGGACGAGGGCGCGCTATCTCCTGGCTTCTCCGCGACGGATGTAAGGGGCACATGTCAGGATCGGTTGAACCACCAACTGCGGCAGGAAAAGGGGAAGTCGTGACCGAGCCGTTTTCCGTTCCGGTGACCGTCCGTGGGTACGAAACGGATGTGCAGGGGCACCTCAACCAGGCCGTGTACCTCAACTACGCGGAGCACGCCCGCTGGTCGCTGCTGCAGGCCGCCGGTATCAGCCAGGCCGGTCTCATCGGCAAGGGCGTGGGCCCGGTGGCCCTGGAGACGACGATCCGCTACAAGCGTGAGCTGCTCGCGGGCGACGAGGTCGAGGTGACGTGCGCCTTCGACTGGGGCAGCGGCAAGACGTTCCGCATCGAGCAGACGATCCGCAAGACGGACGGCACGGTGGCGGCCGAGGTCACCGCCGTCGGCGGGCTGCTGGACCTCAAGGAGCGCAGGCTGGTCGCCAATCCGCGGGAATACTTCAAGGAACTCGCCTCCGACCCCGCCCTGTTCGGCCTGTAGGTCACACCAACTCCGGCGCGTGATCCTCGTCATAGGCCGCGCGCGACTCGGCGATGTAGACCCTGTTCTGCTCGGCCCAGTCGGTCAGGCGCTGCAGGGTCTCGTGCAACTCCCGGGCCACCGGCGTGAGTTCGTACTCCACCTTCGGCGGCACCGTCGGATGGACCGTACGCGTGACGAGGCCGTCGCGCTCCAGATTGCGCAGGGTGAGGGTCAGCATGCGGCGGCTGATGCCCTCGATGCTGCGCTCCAGCTCGGTGAAGCGGATGGGTCCGTGGGCGGCCGCGACGAGAATCTGGACGCTCCATTTTCCGGAGACCCTGTCAAGAACTTCGCGGACGGGGCACGCGTGCGCGTTCACGATCTGCGAGGTAACACCGGTGTTCCTCTGGGACATTGAACTGCCTCCTTACGCCGCTCTCCATGGTCACCCACGATGTTTCCCGTTACAAGTCGTGCACCTATGGAGAATCCGGAGGCAGCGCCGCCATGACGGCCATCGTCGAGTCCCCGACACGGACACCGCACCGAACGCAGCGAACGTACTCCCGCTGGGCGTCCCTCGTCGTCCTGTGCGCGGGAACGCTGATGACGATCCTGGACGGCAACATCGTCACGGTCGCCATGCCCGCCATCCAGAGCGACCTCGGCTTCTCGGCACCGGGCCTCGCCTGGGTCGTCAACGCCTACCTGATCCCGTTCGGCGGGTTGCTGTTGCTGGTGGGCCGACTCGGCGATCTGATCGGCCGCAAGCGGATGTTCACGGCGGGGCTCGCCGTGTTCACCGCGACCTCGGTACTGTGCGGGGTGGCGATCGACCAGGGCGTGCTGATCGCGGCGCGTGCCCTGCAGGGCGTGGGCGGGGCGATGACCTCGGCCGTGGTGCTCGGCATGCTGGTCGCGTTGTTCCCCGAGCCGCGGGAACAGGCCCGCGCCCTCGCGGTGTTCAGCGCGGTCGGTGCGGCGGGCGGAGCGCTCGGTACGTTCCTCGGCGGAGCGCTGACGGAGGCCCTGAACTGGCACTGGATCTTCCTGATCAACCTGCCCATCGGGGTCGTGGCGTGGCTCGCGGCCGTGCGGGTGCTGGAGCCGGACCGCGGCGCGGGGCTGGGCAAGGGCGCCGACTACCCGGGCGCGGCGTTCGTGACCAGCGCCCTGATGCTCACGGTGTACGTCATCGTCGGCGCCGGCGACCGCGGCCTCACGGCCACCCTGCTGCTGGCGGCCCTCGCCCTCGCCCTGTTCGTGGCGTTCACGCTCCGCCAGGCGCGGGCCACGCGTCCGCTGCTGCGGCTCAGGTTGTTCGGATCCTGGCTGCTGAGCGGTGCGAACGCCGTTCAGATGCTGATGATCGCGACGATGTACGGCTTCCAGTTCATCGGCGCCCTGTACATCCAACGCGTCCTGGGATACGGCGAGTTGCTCACCGGCACGGCCTTCCTGCCGGCGCCGGTCGCGATCGGGGTGCTGATGCTGGGCCTGTCGGCCCGTGCCGTCGGCCGGTTCGGGGCGTACCGGGTGCTGCTGGCCGGGCTGATGCTCATCGTCGCGGGCATGGCCTTGCTGAGCCGAGCCCCGGTGAACGGCTCGTACGTGACGGACGTACTTCCACCCCTGCTCCTGCTCGCCACCGGCTTCGCCGCCGCGATGCCCGCGCTGACCGGGCTCGCGATGTCGGGGGCCCGCGAGGAGGACGCCGGGCTGGCGTCGGGACTCTTCAACACCACGCAGGTGGTGGGCGGTTCGCTGGGGCTCGCGGTGCTCTCGGTCCTGGCGGCGAGTCACACCGACGACCTGCTCGCCGGGGGCGCCGATCCGGTGACGGCCACGGCGGAGGGTTACCAACTGGCCTTCCAAGTAGGGACGTTGATGGCGGCGGGGGCGCTGGTGCTGGCGGCCGCGGTGCTGCGGAAGCGGCAGAACTGAGCACAACCATTCGCATACCCCGTGGGTCAGACCATGCAGGAGCAACCACCTCCAATGGAGACCAGGGGGAAATATGCGATACGCGCGTTCTGTCCTGTCCGCTGCCGCGTTGGCGGCCCTGACGGTGGGCACCACGGCCGCCCTGACGGCGCCCGCCTCCGCCGCACCCAACACCACCCCGCAGAAGGTCTGCGGAAGCGGCTACAAGACCGTGAACTCGGCACCCGTCGGCTCGCTGGGCACCGTCTACCTGACGTACAACGCCACCAACGGCGAGAACTGCGTGGCGACCATCCGCAACAACCCGGGCACCGCCCTGGGGATGTCCGCGTGGATCTACGTCCCGGACACCGACGAGTACCACGAGGACAACGGTTTGTTCACCTCGTACGCCGGACCGACCTACGTCTACGGCAAGGCCCACTGCGTCGACTGGGGCGGTCACATCAAGAACGTGTACGTGCAGGTGACGGGCTCCAACTGCGGCGCCCTGAAGGAGCACCGGGTGACCTTCACCCGCTGACCCGGCACAGGGGTACGGCTCGCCCTGGCAGGACTCGCGGAGTTCTGCCAGGGCGAGCGCGTGTCGCTGTGCGGCGCGCCTGGGGCCTGTCCGGCGGAGCTTGTGACTGATACGAGGCCGGTGCTTGGTTCAGGGCGAGGAGCTCAGGCCGTACGTCGCCGAAAACCTGGCGACAGCCGGAGACCCGACACAGTAGCGTCCGCAGGCATGTCTCCTTCACTTGAACGTCCCCCGTTTCAGGCCGACGAGCGCACCGCGCTCATTGGCTGGCTGGACCTTCAGCGGCAGATCCTGCGATGGAAGTGCGAGGGCCTCAGCGAGGCGGATGCGCACCGCTCCGTCATCCCGACCTCGCCGGCGATGACGATGGCCGGGCTCATCAGCCATATGCGGTGGGTCGAGCACACCTGGCTGGAGGTGCTGTTCCTTGGTGGAGACGAAACGCAGAGCCCGTCCTTCGACGAGACGGACGAGGACGCCGACTGGCGCACCGACGGCGTCACGCTGAAGCAGCTGCTCGAGGATTACGAGACCCAGTGCGCCCGAAGCAACGAGATCGTGGCCGCAGCCTCTCTGGACGACGTCGGTCGCCACCATGGCTACCGCTCCGGCAAGGCCAACCTCCGATGGATGCTCATCCACCTCATCGAGGAGACCGGACGGCATGCCGGACACGCGGACATCGTGCGGGAGCTGCTCGACGGGGCGAAGGGGTACTACTAAGACTTGATCCGCAATTCACCAAAGGGTGAGCTGTGGACTGCACGCGGGGCGGGGTCCGGGCTTTCCGGCGTGGTCACGCACGAGGCGCGGCTCATCCGGGGTTGCTCGGTCCCGCCGTCCGGCGGTTCGGTGAGCAGAGGCCCCGTGCTGTCGCGGGACTGCCACGCGACCAGCACCCCGAGGGGTGTTCTGGCACGGTGTGGTTGACTCACCCAGGGCTTCTTCCAGCCCTTGATCGAAGATGATTTGTGCGTGCCGCGACCGGGTGGAGTCCAGGGCCGCGGTCTTCGGGTCGTCGGGATCGGTCAGGTTCACGAAGGCGGCCAGGGCGGCGGATACGAGATCCCGCTTGCCGACGAGTCCGCACGCGATGCACTTGTGCTCCCGGTCCCGCAGCGTCTTGTGTACGCGCTCACCGCACAGGCAGTGCTGTGATAGAGCCGTGGACCAGGTGGAGGCCCGCACGAGCCTGCCCCCGGCGGCCTTGCACTCGATCTCCAGGGCGGAGATCAGCATGCCGGGCGTCGTCTGCGACAGGCGTTTGCCCCACAGTCGGTACCAGGTGCGGATGTCGCAGTCCTCCACCGTGAGGTGGGGTCCGTGGGTGGCGATGATGTCGCGGGCCACGGCGCGGGCGCGGTGGCGCCGGTACTCGGCTGCGGACGCGGCGGCTTCGGCCTGACGGGCGCGCATCTTGCGGTAGTTGGCGGACAGCCGATCGCGCCGGTATGCCTGCTTCGGCACCCCATCGGATCGTGCGTCGCGGGCACCGCCCGGCACGGTCACGGTCTTGGCCTTGAGGCCGTTGGCGGCTCGGCGCTCGGCCCGCTCACGCTGCCTCTTGGACATCCCGTACTGGGCGGTGTTGGTGGCCCGGCGGGAGCGCTCAAGGGCGCGGGCGCGGCCCCGCTTCTTCTTCGCCTCCTTCTCCAGCCGTGCCTTCTCCTCCTCGGTCAACACGATCTCCGAAGACGCCGGGGTACTGTCGGCGGGGTCCAGGGAGGCGGGGAAGGACACGATCGACAGGTTGGAGACGTTGCCGTCCACCCCGCCGATCCGCTCCAGCGTGGCGGCCTGCTGACGCATCTGCCGGATGGCTGGGGAGGCGTAGCCGGAGCCGAGGATCAGCAGGTGCGCCTCATACACCCAGCCTCCAGGGGCGGATGCCTTACGGCGGCGTACGAGGTCCACCTTGTGCCAGCGGCGCGGGTCGGCAAGGAAGTGCCGAACACGCTCCTCCTGCCCCGGCCCCTGCGGGATGCGGACGGGGAGCACGAGGTCACCGCGTTTGCTGTCCGGGCCTCCGGTGAACACCACGGCGAGCGGCCCGGTGTAGTCCCACCAGTTCGCCTTCCGCATCGAGGGCTTGCCCGAGGCGGCGACCTTGCCAGTGGCCACCTTGCCCGTGGGCATCTGCGGCTTCGGCATCCGGTGCGGCTGCATCAGGGTGTGCTGGCCGCCGTCGGTGAAGGGCATGACATGGCCGTGGAGGGTGCCGACGAGGCGGAAGGTCTCCCACTTGTTCTCGGTCGTGTGGGAGCGGGCGCGGCCCGGAATCCGGGTGAAGTCGTGCCGCCGGCCGACGCGGGGGCGACCGTGGCGCTTGCCAGTTGAGTCGGCGAACAGGTGTCGGGAGACGCCGTTCCACGCCTCGTCCGCGATGTGCATGGCGAGGGCCTTGGTGGCGTGGTGCTTGAGGTGCCCGGCGTCCTCCAAGTGCTTGTACGCGCAGCGCTCCAGGGCCTCACGGCTCAGGTCGAGGCGCTGTCGTACGGCCTTCGCCCCATCGCGGTCCCGCTCGTGCTTCGCGGCCCAGTACGCGTCGACCTTGGCGCGGGCATCGCGCTGGACGGCCCGCTTGATCGACCACATCGCGCCGAACAGCTTCTCCAGCCGGGCCAGGTCGGCGGGGTCGGTGACGGCCAGCGGCAGCACCATCACCGACACCGTCCCCTCGTCGGGCTTGGTCCACTTCGGGGCCTTGTTCTTCCCCCGGAACTTCCTTTGCGGGCTGGACATGCTGTATGACCGTCACCTCCCTTCGAAATTAGTTGACTTACTACATATTGCATGAGTAGTTCACCTATGACAATCGAGATAGAATAGTGTTTATGAGCGCTCAGATTCCCGGATATGCAGACGCTCGGCAGGCAGCGGAACGACTCGACGTCACCGCGCAGCACGTCTACAACCTCAACAGCAGCCGCACCGACTTCCCGGCCCCCATCTACGTCGGCCGCACCCCCTTGTGGCCGGTAGACCGGCTGGACGCCTGGAGGCAGGCCCACCCCAAGCCAGGGAAGCGGTAAGCCACCTATCCCATATTCGGGAAGTAATTGACCTAATGTGCCGTTCTGTCCGTTCGTGTCAAAGATCAACGTCGCCAGCCTGCGGCTTCGCTCCCTGCTGCGCTGGACCGGACTGCCCGTCAAGGCGTTCCTCGTGCTGGTCGCCCGCGTCGCCGCCCTCCTGCCGGGGCCGGGGCGCGAGCGCCCGTGAACGCTCCTGCTGGGCAACCGCGTTCTGCTGGCCGCCATCGCATGGCGCACGAACCTGACCCACCGCCAGCTTGCCGACTTCTTCGGCGTCGGCGTCGCCACCGTCCATCGCGTCATCGACCGCCTCACCCCCGTAATCGCCCGGCTCCTCGGACCAACCGAAAAAAGCCGGGCCGATCTATGGGTGGTGGACGGGACCTTGATCCCCGTGGAGGAGCACAAGGTGACGGCCTGTTCCAAGAACTACCGGCGCTCGGTGAACATCCAGATCACCATCCGCGCCAAGAACCGGCGCGTGATCGCCGTGGGCGACTCCTGGCCCGGCAACCGCAACGACATCGTCGTCTTCCGCGCCACCATGGCCGATCAGGTCGCCGGACACCGGCTGCTGATCGATGACGGCGCATACCGCGCCGCGCCGGAGGTCATCACCAGCAAGGCCAAGAGCAAGCCGTTCGCCAAGCGGCGTGCACGGGCCGAACACGCCATCGCCCGCCTCAAGGACTTCAAGGTCCTACGGCAGCACCGCAGGCGCGGCGACACCATCAACGACACCGCCCGCGCCGTCGCTGTGCTCCACAACCTCAAGATTGACTACGCGTAAATACGGAACACCACTTAGCTCTGTCCGGCATCTCGAGACCGGAGCCAGAGTCGGATCGAGGCCACGGTGACGGTGCCGTGTAAGATGTAGGCGCGTTTGTCGAACCACGTCGCCACTGCCCGGAAGTTCTTGAGGGCGTTGATCGGTTGGCCGGGTTAGTCCTGCGGAGAAGGTCCCGGGGCGTGCAGCTCACCGGATGCCGTCTCCAGGACCGCTTTTCCGGAGATCCGACGTCCGCGAAGCGCCTCGGCCGCCTCGTCGAAGCGGTCCCAGGATCCTTGCCAGCCGATCTCGACGGTGAGGGCCCCCTCAGCGGCCAACTCGGCAAGAATGGCCAGGTCAGCGCCGGTGTCGCCCTCGATGACGAAAGAGGTCAGCGACTTGGCCGGGCCGACGGTCGCATACGGCGGAAAGACCGCCGGTTCCCCGGATGTCCAGCCGACGCTCTGCACGCTGCCCCCGGGAGCGAGCAGGTCCCAGGCCGCGACCAGCTGGGGGCCGCCGACGCTGTCGATGACCACGTCGACCGGTCGCTGGAGTCCCTCCAGTCCGATCAGCACCTCGTCGGCGCCGGTCTCGGCCAGCCCCTCTCCACGGGCTGTCGAGCCCACGGACGCGATCACGTGGGCACCGGCCCGCGCCGCCAACTGGACGGCGAACCGGCCGACTCCCCCGGAGGCACCGGTGACCAACACCCTCTTGTCGGGTCCGATCCCGGCGGCCCGCAGCGAGCGCAGTGCGGCCACTCCGGCGACCGGCAGGGCCACCGCCTGCGCCAAGTCCAATCCCTTCGGCACCTTCGCAAGCGCACCCACGTCGATCGCGACGCGCTCGGCGAACGCCCCCGAGGTCAGGGCCACCACCCGGGTGCCCACCACCGGGCCGGTTCCGTCGGCGGCGGCTTGAACCACCACCCCGGCAGCGTCCGAACCGAGCACCGCGCCCACGGGGACCCGACCGGAGCGGGCGTCGTTGAGGTCGCCGTAGTTCAACGAGGCGTGGGAGACGTCCACCAGGACCTGGTTCGGCCCGGGCACGGGGTCAGGCACCTCGGCGAGACGGACGGCGGCGGGTGCGGACGGATCGACGACGAGAGCCCGAACAGGCATGTCTTCCCCCTTGGTTCACGACTTGTAACAGCAGTAATCATCAATAACGTTGCTGCTCATCGGAAGGAGGCACTTTCATGTCACGCAGTCACACCCGTGTTACCGAAGCGCTCAGGGAGGAAGCCTGCCCGGTCACCGAGGTGCTCGACCGCGTGGCGGGCAAATGGAGCATCGGGATCCTGATCGCCGCCGCCCATGGCCCGGTCCGCTTCACCGAACTCGAACGCTCCATCAACGGCATCAGCCGACGAATGCTCACCCTCAACCTGCGCAGGCTGGAGCGGGACGGACTGCTCGTTCGCACGGTGTATCCGACCGTGCCGCCCAAGGTCGAGTACAGCCTCACGCCTATGGCCCGAGAACTCCACGCCTCGCTGACCGGGCTGGTGGGCTGGGCCGAGCGTCACCGGTCCGCCATCGCCGAGGCCCGGGCCGCCTACGACACCGCGGCGGAGCAGGAACCCCACGCCGACTGAACGGGCCCGGACCGGCTCTCGGGCTTCCGCGATTCAACGGCAGCCAGCGGGGAGCGAAGGGCTCACCCTGGCGTCAAGAGACCTGCATACTCGCAAGGACAGGTCCTAGATGATCTCGATGGGGGCGTACGGCGGCGGGATCCGCTCCCCGCCGCCGTACGCCCGTCCACGCGAACGCCGTTACGTGGTCCTCGGTCCTTTCCCGGTACGGCCGCGTCAACCAACCTCCGTGACGGCGAGGGCATGGCCAGCAGTCCGCCAATGGCCACCGTGGACCACACCACCGCCCCCAGCACGAGAGCGGTCACCGCCTTGAGTGCCTGGGTGTCCCGGTCCGGCAGGGTACGGCCGGCTCGACGGTGTACGTCTCCTGCACGTCGTGCGCCTTGCCGTGGAGGACCTTGAGCACCGTGCAGGTGCGGATCTCCTGCTCGATCTTCATCGGTCTGCCTCCGGGGCGGTGGTGTGCGAGCCCGTACAGAACCCAACTTGAGCTGGGCGGGCCGACGATTGAGCCAAACCGCCGGCGAGGACGATCCGGCCCGTCCCGCGCAACGAAGAGCCCCGGGCGGGAGGACCAGGGGCTCGTCTGTGGGTGTCAGTTCCGCTGGGCGAGCCGGCGGCGTGTTCCTCCCCTTGGCGGAGCGCAGGCGGCGGGGTCGGCGCAGACGACGATGCGCACGTCGGCCGCCGACGCTCGGGGGATCCAGTGGGCGACGCCGTCATCCGTCCAGCGACCGCAGTGGGCACAGTGGCCGGAGGCTCGCGGACTGACCATGTCCCAGCACGGCGGGCTCACCGGGTTCCCCAGGGGCGGGTCCCGCAGCGCGGGCACTCGCATGGGGGAAACTCCAGGGAGTACACCGGCGCATCGGAAGGGGCGAACCTGACGGACCGTACGGGCGTCCGCTCCAGGGTTTCCGGGTTGATGCGGTACACCTCGATGGTCAGACCGGGATGTGTGGACTCACTGTCTGTAGTTGGCATGTGACTTACCATCGGGCTCACCGGACCCGGTGCGCGGCGGCGAGGGTGGCGTCATTCCGGCGGCAGAGGGGGCGTCATTTCGGTGTCGTCAGCCAGCCTTGGTGGGTAGCGTGATCCGTATGAGCACACCGAACGCAACGCTCCGGGCCGTACGGCTCGGTTTACTGATGAGCCAGGACGAGTTCGCCAGGGCGGTACGTGACGCCGGACAGCGCTCGGGCCAGCCGAACGAAGCTACGAAGCGGCTGGTGCAGCGCTGGGAGAGCGGTGAGACGGCGGCGCCCCGGCCGGTGTACGCCCGGGCGCTGGAGATGGTGACTGGCCTGCCGATCGAGTCCCTGGGCTTCGCGGCCCCGGTGCCGCAGGTCCGCGTGACCGACGACGGCCACGGCGGGCACGACCTACAGGACTCCCCGGTGGGCATCCCGGCTGCCGGCGGCCAGTCCACGGCCCAAGCCGCACCCCGGGGTAACTACTCCGGCATCTGGCTGAGCACCTATGAGTACTTCTCCAGCGGCCGGGACTCGACCTTCACGGGCAAGCACTACGTGGTGCTGCTCCAGCACGGCAACCGGCTGACGGGCCGCAGCCTGCCCCAGGGCTCACTGAACCCGGACAGCCCGCTGACGCTGGACCTCCAGGTGGACGGCGGCATCATCACCGGCACATGGACCGAGCAGACCGCGAGCGAGGGCTACTACCGGGGTGCGCGGTACTTCGGTGCCATCCAGATGCTGGTGGAGCCGACCGGCCGCCGCATGGCGGGCAAGTGGGTCGGGTTCGGCAAGGAGTTCGACGTGAACACGGGTCCGTGGGAGCTACGGTTCATGGACGCCGACACCAGCAAGGCCACCATCGCCAAGTACAACAAGGCGCCCGAATGACCTGGGACCAAGCAGCACTGAGCCCCTGCCGGATTGTCAGGGGCTCAGTCCTAGGCGCAGCAGGGCGCTGATCGCCTTGGCCGTCTATTAACTGGTCTCAATGCGTCGGTAGTTGTGCGCTCCTCCGTTGTCGGCGGCTGTCACAATTTCGTGCATCGCATCTGCTCAGGACAGCCGCTCGTGGGCCTGCCTGGGCGCACGCCAGAAGGCCTGGGCCATGATGCCGGTCCCCGACCGAACCGACTCCCGGCCGTAACATCCGTGCTGGCTACCGTGAGCGTGGTGCTCAGCAGCCCTGCGTGATGGGCTCAAACACCCCCATGTTCATCTTCCCCACATCGGGGTTGGGGTGCTCCCAAGTGATCCAGCCTATCGCCGCGACGCAGTAGTTCGCCGTGCCGGTCACACCAACGGGACCAGCGTGGTAGGCGAAGTTGCCGCTGTCACTATCGGGAGCGGTGGTGCTGGTACATCCCTGTCCCTCGCCCGATTTCTGCGCGCATCGCATGATCATGACCTCGGTATGGGCGGCGACACCGTAGGAGGGGCCGCGGTGGTAGAAGCAGGCGCTGTTGGTACCGCCGTTGCTGCTGTTGTAGTAGATGGTCAGCTCGCCGATGATGGTGTCGCGGCCGGGAATCCGGATGGGCTGACGGTGGGTAACGGTTCCGGAGCAGGAGGTGGCGGCCTGTGCGGGGGTGGAAGCGAGCAGGTTGGCGCCTATGAGAGTGGCCAAGGTGGTGAGCAAGACCAGGACGCGACGGCGGAAGTGCATGGGGTTCCCTTCTGGGGCCAGTGATCAACGAGGGTGACCGTGGGTCAGGGTAACGGTTCGCGCATCGCGGGGCCCTCCTCTATCGGAGCCTCTGATCTATGTGTGCGACAGGTAGACCCGGCCGGAGCGGAATTCGGATGCGGGAAGCCCCGGCCACCTGGGATGCTCCCCCTCCATGGCCGCACGACGCATCAAACCCAGCCTCTACATCTCCGTCGACATCGAGGCCGACGGCCCGATCCCAGGGCCGTACTCCATGCTGAGCTTCGGCGCGGCGGTCGCCGGGATCCAGGACGCCGACGGATTCACCGCGGCCGACCCGGAGGAGCACACCTTCTACCGCGAACTGCGGCCGATCAGCGGGGAGTTCGTGCCGGAGGCCCTGGCCGTGAGCGGCCTGGATCGGGAGCGTCTGGAGCGGGAGGGCAGCGAACCGGCCCTCGCACTCGCCGAGTTCACCGACTGGGTCCGCGAGGTGAGCGCGGGGGCCCAGCCGGTGATGTGCGGCTATCCGGCTTCGTACGACTGGACGTTCCTGTACTGGTACCTGATCCGCTTCACCGGTTCGAGCCCCTTCGGCCACTCCGGCTGCATCGACATGAAGACGCTGTACGCGACGAAGGCAGGGCTGCCGCTGCGGGCTGTCGCCAAGGGCACGATGCCGCGCGAGCTGCTGTCGAGGCGTCGCCACACCCACCATGCACTGGACGACGCCGTCGAGCAGGCCGAGCTGTTCGCCAACCTCATGAAGTGGCCGGGGCCCGGGTCGTCGCCGCCCTGGTGATCTCCTCCCCCGCCTCCATCGGATGGGTCACGTCCTGCGCGTCCCGGCCTTTGCCGAGGTGGTTGAAGACCAGGTTCAGCAGGACCGCCACCACACACCCCGTCGAGATGCCCGAGTCCAGGACGATCCTCGCCGTCTCCGGGAAGGCGTGGTAGAACTCCGGCGCCGCGATCGGGATGATGCCGACGGCCAGTGACACGGCGACGATCAGGACGTTGTTGTCCTTCTCCAGGCCGGCCCGGACCAAGGTCTGGATGCCGCTGGCCGCGACCGAGCCGAACAGGACCACGCCCGCGCCGCCGAGCACCGGGCGCGGTACGACCGCGATGAGCGACGCGGCCATCGGGCACAGGCCCATCAGCACCAGGAAGGCGCCGCCCGTGGCGACGACGTACCTGCTGCGGATCTTCGTCATCGCGACCAGGCCGATGTTCTGGGCGAAGGCGCTGCACATGAAGCCGTTGAAGAGGGGGCTGATCGCCGATCCGAGTGTGTCGGCGCGCAGGCCCGCCGCGATGGTCTTCTCGTCGGCCGGGCGCTGGACGATCTCACCCAGCGCCAGCATGTCGGCGGTCGATTCGGTCATCGACACCACCATCACCACGCACAGCGAGATGATCGCGGCGAGCTGGAACTGCGGGGCTCCGAAGTGGAACGGGGTCGGGAAGCCGATGACGTCCGCGTCCGCCACCGGGCCGAAGTCCGTGACGCCGAACGGGATCGCGACCAGCGTGCCGGCGACCAGGCCGAGCAGCACGGCGATCTGTTTGACGAAGCCCCGGGTGAAGCGGCGCAGGAGCAGCACGATCAGCAGGGTCCCGGCCGCCAGGCCCAGGTTCGTCGCCGAACCGTAGTCGTCCGCCGCCGGGTTGGGACCCTGCGCCCAGCCGAAGGCGACCGGGAGAAGGGAGATGCCGATCAGGGTGATGACCGTACCCGTCACCACCGGTGGGAAGAAGCGGACCGCCTTGCTGAAAAAGGGAGCGGCCAGGAAACCGAGGAGACCCGCCACGATCACCGCGCCGAAGATGATCGGCAACGCATCCGACTTGTCCTCGGTGGAGGCGACGATCGCGGTCATGGGGGCGACACCCGCGAAGGTGACGCCGTTGACGAACGGCAGCCGGGCGCCGATGTTCCAGATGCCCAGGGTTTGGAGGAAGGTGGCCAGGCCCGCGGTGAACAGGCAGGCGCCGGTGAGGAAGGTCAGGTCGGTGGCGGTCAGGCCTATGGCCGCGCCGACGATCAGGGGTGGGGCGACGACGCCCGCGTACATGGCGGCCACGTGCTGCAGGCCGGTGGTCGCCATTTTCAGGGCGGGGAGTTTCTCGTCGACGGGGTGGGTCGCGTCGACTGGCTGATCGGACACGGCGGCTCCTCCGAGCGGCTGACACGTCGGCGTTGACGTGGGTTTCATGGAGGTGATGCGTGTGGTCGTGCGGGACCGGGACGGACCCGTTCTCAGGGAGGGGAACGGTGACCGTTCCGGGGCGCACGCGTCCGACGCGCGCCCCGGAGACGGCCGCCATGGACCCCGCTCGGGTCCACGGCTGCCGACCGGGAGCCGTCCCTCCCGGCCGGAGATCAAGTGCCGTATGCAGTAAGGAGATTCAGTACGGCGATCAGGCCTGCGCCGAGATCCGCGCCAGGCGCTGCGCTTCCGCCCGCGTCGAGCGCGCGATCGCGTCCTCGTCGACGTGCAACAGGCGGTTGTCCTCGACGATCTGACGGCCGTTGACGAAGGAGGCCGTGACCGGGGCGGCAGCACCGAAGACCAGCGCCGTCACCGGGTCGGCGATCGAGGCGTGGGCCAGCGTGTCCAGCTTCCACAGCACCAGGTCGGCCAGCTTGCCCGGCTCCAGCGAGCCGATCTCCGCGGCACGGCCCAGGACTTGGGCGCCGCCGTACGTCCCGAGCCGCAGCGCCTGCCGTGCGTTCAGGGCGGCCTCGCGATGGGCGCCGAGGCGGTTGATGAGCAGGGCGTTGCGCAGCTCGGTGTGCAGCTCGCCGGACTCGTTGGACGCCGTACCGTCGACGCCGAGGCCCACCGGGACGCCGGCCGCGAGCATGTCGGGGACGCGGGCGATGCCGGCCGCGAGGCGTGCGTTGGACGACGGGCAGTGAGCGACACCCGTCTTCGTGCGGGCGAAGGCGGCGATGTCGGAGTCGTTCATATGGACGCAGTGCGCCATCCACACGTCCTCGCCGAGCCAGCCGGTGGACTCGAAGTACTCGGTCGGCCCCATGCCGAACAGCTCGTGGCAGAACTTCTCCTCCTCGACCGTCTCCGAACCGTGGGTGTGCAGCCGTACGCCGAGACGGCGGGCCAGCTCGGCGCCCTCCCGGAGGAGTTCGGTGGAGACGGAGAACGGTGAGCAGGGCGCGACGGCCACCTGGGTCATGGCGTCGAAGGAGGCGTCGTGGTGCTTGTCGACGGTCTCCTCGGTCGCGGCCAGCGCGCCCTCGAGGGTCTCGACGGCGAAGTCCGGCGGCAGCCCGCCGTCCTTCTCGCTGCGGTCCATGGAGCCGCGGGCCAGGGTGAAGCGGACGCCCGTCTCGCGGGCGGCGCGGATGATCGCGCCGGACAGGTCGCCGGAGTCGTGCGGGTAGACGTAGTGGTGGTCCATGGCGGTGGTGACGCCGCCGCGGGCCATCATCGCGAGCGAGCCCTGGGCCGCCGCGTACACCATCTGCTCGTCGATGCGTGCCCAGGTCGGGTAGAGGGCGACGAGCCAGTTGAAGAGGTTGTGGTCCGTGGCCAGGCCCCGGGTGATCCACTGGTAGAAGTGGTGGTGGGTGTTGACCAGGCCGGGGGTGACCAGGTGCCCGGTGGCGTCGATACGGCGTACGACGTTCTCCAGGCCCTCGGGGGCCTTGCCCGCGCCGACCGCCTCGATGCGGTTGCCGGCGACGACGACGTAACCGTTCGCGTACTCGGTGTCGTTCGCGTCGACGGTCGCGATCGCACAGTTCTCGATGACGATGCGCCGGTCTGCTGCCATGGTTCGTCCTTTGCGCTGATGTGGAGAGGGCACGGCAGGACCCCGGGAGTTTTGAGTGCCGCGGCCGGGAGCCTTCTGAAATCCGTGTCCCCGGCCGCGGGTGCCGAAATATGGAGTTGATCAGAGGTTGGTGAGGTCCACCGGGATCCTCGCCTCACAGCCGTCCCGCAGGATCGTGCCCTCGATCAGGCCGTACGGACGGTCGGCGGCGAAGTACACCTCGTTGTCGTTCTTCAGCCCGAACGGCTCCAGGTCGACGAGGAAGTGGTGCTTGTTCGGAAGGGAGAAGCGGACCTCGTCGATCTCGCTGCGGTTGTCGATGATGCGCGCGCCCATCTGGTACAGGGTCTGCTGGAGCGACAGCGAGTACGTCTCGGCGAAGGCCTGGAGCATGTGCTTCTTGGTCTGCTCGTAGGACTCGTCCCAGTGGGGCATCTCCTGCTCGTCGTCGGTCCAGTTGAACCGCCAGCGGCCGGAGACCTGGGTGGCCAGGATGCGGTCGTGGGCTTCCTGGAGCGTCGTGTACTTGTCCTTGACGTAGCCCCAGAACTCGGAGTCGGTCGAGTTCATCACGACGAGGTCCTTGAGGCCGGAGACGACCTCCCACCGCTCGCCGTCGAAGGTGATCTGGGCGAGGCGGGTCTCCTGGCCCTTGCGTACGAAGGAGTGCCCGGCCTCGCCTGAGGTCTCGATCCGCTCCCAGGAGTACTCCTCGATGCGGATACGGGCCGTCCTGATCGGCTCCTGCGAGGTCACGAAGTGCCGGGCCAGGTGGATGCCGAACTGCTCGGCGGACTCGATGCCGTGCTCCTTGGCGAACGCGTACACCGTGTTCTTGGTGGTGTCGGTCGGCAGGACGTTGGCGTTCGAGCCGGAGTAGTGGACCTCGTCCATGTCGCCGGAGAGCGACACGGATACGTTCAGGTCCTTGATGTGGTGGGTGGCGCCGTCCCGCGTGATCTTGACGACTCGGTTCTCGGCCTTGCCGTACTGGTTCTGTCCCAGGATCGTGGGCATGGTGTCTGCTAGCTCCCTCGGTATACGGAGTAGCCGAACGGGTTGAGCAGCAGCGGTACGTGGTAGTGCTCACCGGCCTTCACGGCGAAGGTGATGGCCACCTCCGGAAAGAAAACGGCACCGCTGTCCCGATTCGCGGGGGCGTCCTGCTGCGCATCGGCTTGCTTCTTCTCGAAGTACGGCTCCACAAAGAAGTCGAGCCGTACATGGGTCGTCCCTTCCGGCAGCGCCGGCAGGTCCTTGCACCGCCCGTCCGCGTCGGTCGCCGAGCCGCCGAGCGCCTGCCAGTCCGCATCGCGCCCGCCGCGGGCGGAGAGGTGGACGGCGACGCCCTCGGCGGGGCGGCCGATGCTGGTGTCCAGGATGTGGGTGGACACGGAGGCGGTGGTGCTCGTGCTCATGTCTGATCTTCCTCTACGAGGTCGGCCAGTCGGATGCGGTTGATCTTCCCCAGCTCGGTGCGGACGATCTCCCGCTCCTGCTCCGGCGAGTTGCCGGTCCGCTCCTTGACCGCGTCCCGCATCTGCTCACCGGTCCGGCCGGTCGCGCAGATCAGGAAGACATGGCCGAACTTCTCCTGGTAGGCCAGGTTCAGTTCGAGCATCTCCGCCTTGAGCTCGTCGGAGGCGCCGGCCATGCCGCGCTGCTCCCGGGCCGAGGTCGGGTCGCCCGGCTTGGGGCGGCCGATCGGCGGGTGCCCGGCCATCGCCTCTTCCAGGTCCACGGCGGTCAGCTCGGCCATCGCGGCGTCGCTGGCGGCGTAGAGGTCGTCGGAGGTGGCGTAGGGGCGGGCGGCGAGCAGCCGCTTGGCCCATGTGGTGGAGGCGCACGCCTCGTGGAGAACGGCGTAGGCCGCGTGCTCCTCCAGGGCATTGAACCGGGCCAGGCCCGGGGGCGTGGAATTCGACGTCACGGGAGCCTCCGTGGCCGCGCAGGGCCTTCGTACTGAACGGGCGTGCCGACAGCTAACGCCCTGCGACGACGAGACGTCAACGGTTTGTTGAAAATTCGCGGTAACGGAACCCGCGCAGGCTGCCTCAGACGTTCTTCTCGCGGTTCAGGTAGTTGTAGACCGTGAAGCGGCTCACCCCGAGCGCGCTCGCCACGGTCTCCACACCGTGCCGCACGGAGAAGGCGCCCCGCGCCTCCAGTATCCGTACGACCTCCTGCTTGGACTTGCGGTCCAGCTCGGCCAGCGGCTTGCCCTTCTTGCGCTCCATGGCGGCAAGGATGTGATCGAGGGAGTCGGCGAGCTGCGGGAGGCGTACGGCGACGACATCGGCACCCTCCCAGGAGAGCACGACGTCGTCGGGGCCGGCCTCGTCCGGCGGGAGCATCTCGCCGCCCATCGCGTCGACCAGCGGTTTCACGGCCGTGATGAAGGGCTCGTCCCCGCTCACTTCTCGTCCTCCGCGATCACGTTGACCTGGAGCGAGACCCGGGTGGCGCCCGCCTCCAGAGTCTTGCGCAGCAGCGCGTCCACGGCGGTGAGCACGGCGTCGGCCCCGCCCTCCGCGGTGTTGCCGAACGGACCGACGTCCACCGCGTCCAGCTCCGCCGCCTCCACCACCTCACGGGCCACCAGCGCGTGCGCGGGTGCCTCGTCGAGGTCGAAGGGCTCGGTCGTGAATTCCACTCTCAGTCGCACTGTGCCCCCAGAAAATACCTCTGACCTGCACTTTTACCCAGATCACCCACCGTGAGGGCACATCAGGGCACAAGGAGGATGCATCAGTCGACTCCTTCACAGCCGCGACGCACCCCAGGCCAATCAATTTCACCGGGACGGAGCCGCTTCGTCCGCCACGAGGCGACCCTAACCGACCATGGCCTCCCTCCGCCCTACACGTGACCAGCCCCTTAGGGCAGTGGGGGAGCGTGCCGGACGGCGCGGGTGGTCTCGGCTATGCGCGGGCCGACCAGCGGAAGGACGAAGCCGAGGGCGCCGAGGACGCATGCGACGGCGGTCGCGGGGGTCGGGCACGTGATGGCGAAAGGCGCGCAGGCCGTCGAGCGGGAGGCAGTGGTGTTGCCGGACGGGTGTATGGCGCCGGGTTCAGCTCCCATCAGTGGCTCCGTGAACGGACCATGTGGGGCTGCGCTCCTACAGGAGCAGGGACAGGACTGCGGCCGTAAACAGCAAGCCGACTCCGGCCTGAATGAAGTTGACCCCATGCTGCAGTCGCCGGAACTTGTCCCTCACCAGGCGAGCCAGAGCTGCGACTCTCTTGGCCCGCAGATCCGCCCGCATGTGCTCACCCAGCGCATCCGGTTCCAACGTGGCCCAGCGCGTCCAGTCCTCCAGGTCAGGGTTGTCGATCTGCACGGGACGGACAGTCATCAGCAGAAGCACGGTGGCGATCAACAGGCAGGCGGTCCCAGCAGCGCCCACTGCCAAGACGGCGGGCGGTTGGGCGTCGTAGCCACCACGTGTGGCGAGGAAGACCAGGCCTAAGCTGGTCAGCGCGAGAACGGTGTTGGCCTTGGCATCCGCTCGAACGAGTTCGCTCATGAGTGTGGCTAACGCGTCGTCCAGATTCTTCGACATACGATCATTGCTGTTACTCGGCTCCTGCGTCATAAGGCCTCCGTCCCAGGAAGCAAGACGCCAAGAAGCAGCCGTCGGTTTCCCTGAGGTGCCCCGAGTCGGACCCCGGCTCCGCCGACCGCACAGACCACGCAGAACTCGCCTCCTCGCACGCGCTCGACCTAACGCCCTGCACGGATTTTCGGGCAGCCCTCGCTGGCGCCGGATCTCCGCGACGGACCCTGCTTCCTGCCCCGTAGAACAGACGAGAAGAAACCGCAGGGAGGGGACCGCGACGTGGCAGGGCACAGGGTCAGAGGTATCAGGGGTACGGCACTCGCGGCGGCGGCCATGGCGGCGCTGACCGCGTCCCAGGCGCCTGGGACGACATCGGCGCGGGCGGCGGCGCCTGCGGAACCGGCCGCCGGGCGCGGGCCGAGCGTGTCCGGGGACACCCCGTACCGCACCGAGCTGCCGCCGCTGCGAACGGCGCGGGAGCGGAAGGCGAAGACGTCACCGGCGGGTGGCACGCTCCCGGCGAGCATGTTCGCCGCCTACCGGCGGGCCGAGACACGGCTCGCGCACTCTGCGCCAGGCTGCCGGCTGCGATGGCAGCTGCTGGCCGCCATCGGGCAGGTGGAGTCCGGGCAGGCGGGCGGCGGACGGGTGGACGCGGAGGGTACGACCCTGACGCCGATTCGCGGCCCCCGGCTGGACGGCGTCGGCTTCGCCCTCATCCGGGACAGCGACGGCGGGGCGTACGACGGGGACACGGTGTACGACCGCGCGGTCGGCCCGATGCAGTTCATCCCGTCGACCTGGGCGGTCTGGGGCGTCGACGGCAACGGGGACGGCCGGGCCGACCCGCACAACGTCTTCGACGCGGCGCTCGCCGCCGGGCGCTACCTGTGCGCCGGCGGACGCGACCTGTCCGTGCCGGGCGACCTGGACGCGGCGATCCTCGGCTACAACCACTCCAGGGCCTATCTGCGGACGGTGCGGGCGTGGTTCGCGTACTTCCTGGAGGGACACCGGGTGGTGCCGGACGCGGTGGCGGCGGGCGGCGCGCGCCCGGAGCCCGAGGCCGACCGGCCGGTGCGGCGCGAGCCGTCGCCGACGCCGAGTGCCCGCCCGGCGGGCGATGGTTCCGGTACGCCGTCCCCCTCCCCGACCCCGTCCGAGCCACGGCCGACGCACAGTACCCGTCCGCCGAACCGTCGGCGGCTCCCTTGGTACCGCTCCCCGACCCCGAACTCGCCCCGCCGCCGAGGACATGCTGCCCAGCACGGCTCCGCTCCCCGGCAACGAGAAGAA
This sequence comes from Streptomyces sp. F001, assembly GCF_004187715.1. Taxonomy (GTDB): domain Bacteria; phylum Actinomycetota; class Actinomycetes; order Streptomycetales; family Streptomycetaceae; genus Streptomyces; species Streptomyces flavusporus. The sequence continues at coordinate 103,339 of NZ_QZWF01000011.1, forward strand.
CCCCATGGTCGCCGCCCCCTCCACAACCGCGACTACCGGGCGGTAATGTCGCCCCTCGCCGGGCGCACATGACCGGCGGGTGAGCGCAAAGGGGCCCTGATGGCGACGACGGACATGCCCGCGGAGATACAGGCGGCCCACGACCGGTGGGAACGTATGTGGAGCCACCGCGAGCACCTGCTCAAGGTGGCCCGCCGCAGGTCGATGTCCCTGGAGGACGCCGAGGACGCCGTGCACGAGGCGATGCTGCGCGCGGCCGAGCGCCCCGACCTGGACGACGAGCGGCTGGCCGGCTGGCTGACGACGGTGACGATCCGGCTGTGCGTGGACCGGTACCGGCAGGTCAACCGCGAGGCCGAGGTGCGCACCAGCCCGATGCTGATCGCCCCCGGCCCGGTGCCGGTCGAGGAGGCGGTGTGCGACCGGGCCGAGGCCAGGTGGCTGGCCGTGCGCAGCAGTGAGCTGCCCACGCGCCAGGCGGAGGCACTCCGGCTGAAGTCCGAGGACCTGGATGTCGGCCAGGTCGCCGTACGGATGGGCCTGAGCTACCGGACGGTCGAGTCGCTGCTGGCCCGGGCCCGCCGGACACTGCGCAACTCGCTGGCCGGCACGCTCGGTCTCGCCCTGTTCCTGTGGGGCCGGGGCAGACCGCGCGGGGCCTCGCACGCGCAGGCCGTGGCCGTGGCCGGGACGGCGGCGACACTGGCGGTGGCGGGGTTCGTCCTGCCGTACGCCCACGACTGGGACGGGCAGGGCACGGCGCCGCGGCCCTCCGTCTCCCCGGTCCCGGAGGCGTGGCAGCGGGCGGACAGCGAGGGCGGGGAGACGTCCCCGGACGCGCGTGAAGTGCCGACCGCATCAAGGACCGGCGCCCCTGAGGCAAGGCGGACCCCCGGCGACCGGCCGCTGCTGCCGCTGTCCGTGCCGTCCCTGCCGGAGGTCCCCCTCTCCTCGGGGCCGGCACTGCCGGCTCCCGACGTGCCCGCGGTGCCTGAGGTGCCCGCGGTGCCTGAGGTGCCCGCAGTGCCCGACGTACCCGAGCTGCCAGGCATCTCGGCGGCCCCGGACGTGCCGGATCTTCCAGAGGTGCCGGACCACCCCGCGGCTTCCGACACGCTCGAAGCACCCGTGAGCCCCCTGCCGTAACCCCCTCTCAAACCCGTCCGCAAAAAAAATCGCCTCCGCCGCGACGGACGCCCCGCCCCTCCCCGTAGAGCAGATGTCGGAGCTGCTCCACGGGTGACTTCACGGGCGAAGGGTGGACCGGATGGGTGTCGAGATCTGTGTGGAAGGGCTGACCAAGTCCTTCGGTCACCAGGTCATCTGGCAGGACGTCTCGCTGACCCTGCCCGCCGGGGAGGTCTCGGTCATGCTCGGCCCGTCGGGCACGGGCAAGTCGGTGTTCCTCAAGACGCTCGTCGGACTGCTCAGGCCGGACCGCGGCTCGGTCCTGGTGGCCGGCCGGGACATCACCAAGCTCCGTGAGCACGAGCTGTACGAGGTGCGGAAGCTGTTCGGCGTGCTGTTCCAGGACGGCGCGCTGTTCGGCTCGATGAACCTGTACGACAACATCGCCTTTCCGCTGCGCGAGCACACCCGCAAGCCGGAGAGCGAGATCCGGCGGATCGTCCTCGAGAAGATGGACATGGTCGGTCTGATCGGGGCCGAGGAGAAGCTGCCCGGAGAGATCTCCGGCGGTATGCGCAAACGTGCCGGGCTGGCGCGGGCGCTGGTCCTCGACCCGGAGATCATCCTGTTCGACGAGCCGGACTCGGGGCTCGATCCGGTGCGCGTCGCGTATCTCAACCAGCTGATCGTCGACCTCAACGCCCAGATCGACGCAACCTTCCTGATCGTCACCCATGACATCGCCTCGGCCCGCCAGGTCCCGGACAACATCGGGCTGCTGTTCCGCCGCGAGCTGGTGATGTTCGGACCCCGCGACCAACTGCTGACCAGCGACGAACCCGTCGTACGGCAGTTCCTGAACGGCCGGATGCAGGGGCCCATCGGTATGGCGGAGGAGAAGGACGCCGCCCAGGTCGAGCAGGAACTGGCCCAGATCGGCGAGACCACCGACCCCGAGCACCTCACTCCCCGACTGCTGCCCAGCCCCGGCATCTCCCGGCCACCCCGCTGGCAGGCCATCGCCAAGCGGGAGGAGAAGGTGGCACGCGCATGAGCCTCAACCCCGTCGGCGCGCTGCGCCACTCCGGCAGCCTCTTCGCGATGGCCCTGGACGTCGTGCGGACCGTCCCCAAGCGGCCGTTCCAGGTGCGGGAGTTCATCCAGCAGGCCTGGTTCATCGCCAGCGTCACGATCCTGCCGACCGCCCTGGTCTCCATCCCCTTCGGTGCGGTCATCGCCCTGCAGATCGGCAGCCTGACCCGGCAGTTGGGCGCGCAGTCGTTCTCGGGTGCGGCCTCCGTCCTCGCGGTGCTGCGCGAGGCCTCGCCGATCGTCACGGCGCTGCTGATCGCGGGCGCCGGCGGGACGGCGATCTGCGCGGACCTCGGGGCGCGGAAGATCCGCGAGGAGATCGACGCGATGCAGGTGCTGGGCATCGACCCCATCCACCGGCTGGTCGTGCCGCGGGTGCTGGCCTCGATGCTGGTGGCGGTGCTGCTCAACGGCCTGGTGTCGGTGGTCGGGGTGGCGGGCGGCTACTTCTTCAACGTCGTCCTGCAGGACGGCACTCCGGGCGCGTATCTGGCCTCCTTCACCACCCTCGCCCAGCTGTCCGACCTGTGGGCGGCCGAGATCAAGGCACTCGTCTTCGGCGCGATCGCGGCGATCGTCGCCTCGTACAAGGGACTCACCGCGAAGGGCGGCCCGAAGGGCGTGGGCGACGCGGTGAACCAGTCGGTGGTGATCACCTTCATGTTGCTGTTCGTGACGAACTTCGTGATGACCGCGGTGTACTTCCAGGTCGTTCCGCAGAGGGGCTAGCCGATGAGACTTCTCGACCGCCCCCTGAAGTCCCTCGAGGACCTGGGCGCTCAACTCTCCTTCTACGGCCGCTCGCTCGCCTGGACGGGCCGGACCCTGCGCCGCTACAAGAAGGAGATCCTGCGGCTGCTCGCCGAGGTCAGCTTCGGCCGGGGCGCGCTCGCCGTGGTGGGCGGCACGGTCGGCGTGATCGCCTTCCTGTCGTTCTTCACCGGCACCGAGGTGGGACTGCAGGGGTACGCCGCGCTCAACCAGCTCGGCACCTCCAACTTCGTGGCGTTCCTGTCGGCGTACTTCAACACCCGGGAGATCGCCCCGCTGGTGGCCGGGCTCGCGCTGTCCGCGACGGTCGGCGCCGGGTTCACCGCGCAGCTCGGCGCGATGCGGATCAGCGAGGAGACCGACGCCCTGGAGGTCATGGGCGTGCCGTCGCTGCCGTTCCTGGTGACCACCCGGATGATCGCCGGGTTCGTCGCCGTGATCCCGCTGTACGTGGTCGGGCTGCTGTCCTCGTACCTCGCCGCCCGCACCATCACCACCGGCTACTACGGGCAGTCGGCGGGCACCTACGACCACTACTTCCAGCAGTACCTGCCCCCGGTCGACGTGCTCTGGTCCTTCGGCAAGGTACTGGTGTTCGCCGTCGTGATCATCCTTGTGCACTGCTTCTACGGCTACTACGCGAGCGGCGGCCCGGCGGGCGTCGGCGTCGCGGTCGGACAGGCCGTGCGGACCTCGATCGTGGCGATCAACGTCCTGGACTTCTTCCTGAGCCTCGCGATCTGGGGCGCCAACACGACCGTACGGATAGCGGGGTGAGCGCGGTGAGCCGAGTGAGAGTGATGAGACTGCGGGTGTACGGGCTGGTGTTCCTCGCCGTGCTGGCCCTGCTGCTGTCCCTGTCCGTCGCCGTCTACCGGCAGGCGTTCACGCCGGTCGTGCGGATCACGCTGGAGGCGGACAGCCTGGGCAACCAGCTCGACCGGCGTGCCGACGTCAAGCTGCGCGGGCTGCTGGTCGGCGAGGTGCGTGAGGTGCGCGCGGACGGGACGAAGGCGACCCTCGACATCGCGCTCAAGCCGGAGCACGTCGCGTACATCCCCGCCGATGTGCACGCCCGGCTGCTGCCCAAGACGCTGTTCGGCGAGAAGTACGTCGACCTGGTCGTGCCCGCCGGCTCGTCCGCCCGGGCGATCCGCGCCGGGGACGTCATCACTCAGGACCGCACCCGCGTCGGCATCGAGCTCCAGCAGCTGATGAACGACCTGCTGCCGCTGCTGCGGACCGTGAAGCCGGGCGAACTCAACGCCACACTCTCCGCGTTCGCCACGGCCCTCGAAGGGCGCGGCGACCGGATCGGCGACAACCTCACGCGCGTGGAGGCCTATCTGCGCAAGCTCAATCCGCATCTGCCGTCCCTGAAGGAGGACATCGCGCGGTTCGCGGACGTCGCCGAGGTGTACGGCGACGCGGCGCCCGACCTGATGAAGATCCTCCGCAACACGGTCACGACCAGCCGCACTCTGGTGGAGAAGAAGGAACAGTTGGCCGCAGCGCTCACCTCGACCACGACCACCGCCCGCACGGCGGACGACTTCCTCGCCACGAACGGCGACCGGCTGATCACCCTGGGCCGGGTCTCCCGGCCCACGCTGGAGCTGTTCGCCCGCTACTCACCCGAGTACCCCTGCCTCCTGGACGGCCTGGTCCGGCAGGAGGAGGCCTCCGAGGAGGCGTTCCGAGGCGGGAAGATGCGCATCACGCTCGAAGTGGTGCGGCAGCAAGGGGCGTACGAACCCGGTGAGGAGCCCCGCTACGGCGAACGGTCGGGGCCCAACTGCCGCGACATGCCCCACCCTCCGGTGCCCGGGCCCAAGCCCCACCTCAACGACGGTACGGCCGCGGCGAGTTCGTCCGGGGTGTCCGGTACCCGGGCCGAGCAGCGCGCCGTCGGCTCGCTCGTGGCACCCGTGCTCGGCGTGCCCGCCGACGAGGTGCCGCCGGTCGCGACGCTGCTGTTCGGGCCGATGGCACGCGGGACGGCGGTGAGCGTCGCATGAGCAGCAGCACGACGAAGGCGCGCCGGACCGCCGGACCGCTGATCAGGTTCAGCCTCTTCGCGCTGGTGACGATCCTGGCGACGGCCCTGCTGGCCGCCACCATCGGCAACCTCTCCTTCACGCCCAAGGACACGTACCGCGCGGTGTTCAGCGACGTCACCGGCCTGGAGGAGGGCGACGACATCCGGGTGGCCGGGGTGCGGGTCGGTGAGGTCGAGGGCATCCGGATCAAGGACCGGACCCGGGCGGAGGTCACCTTCACGGTGACCGAGAAGCGCCCGCTGCTGACCGGCACCGGCGCGGTCATCCGCTACCGGAACCTCGTCGGGCAGCGGTACGTCGCGCTGACGGAGGGTGCGGGCGACGGCACCCGGCTGCGGCCCGGCGCCACGATCCCGCTGTCGCGGACGCAGCCCGCGCTGGATCTGAACGCGCTGCTGAACGGCTTCAAGCCGCTGTTCGCCGCGCTCAGCCCCCAGGACGTCAACCAGCTCGCCACCGAGATCATCAAAACGCTGCAGGGCGAGGGCGGCACGGTCAACAGCCTGCTCGCGCACACGGCGTCGCTCACCACCACACTCGCCGGCCGCGACCAGCTGATCGGTTCCGTGATCGACAACCTCAACACCGTGCTGGAGACGCTCGACAAGCGCGGCGCCCGCTTCTCCGGGCTGCTCAAACAGTTGCGCCGGGTGATCTCGGGGCTGTCCGCCGACCGCAAGCCCATCGGGAAGTCGCTGGTGAGCATCGGCGACCTGACGGAGGCGACGTCGGGGCTCCTCGCGGACGCCCGCCCGCCGCTCAAGGACGACATCGCCGAGCTGACCGAGCTCACCGGAACGCTGAACAGGAACGAGAAGACCGTGGAGGGCGTGCTGAAGCGGCTGCCGAACAAGCTGGGCGAGCTGACCGGGACGGCGTCCTACGGCTCGTGGTTCAACTTCTACCTCTGCGACTTCGACGGCCGGATCGTGCTGCCGAAGACACGTGAGGTGCTCACTCCGGAGCTGCATGTGGCGAGGGCGAGGTGCGCCGGATGACCGTCCTCCTGCGCAGGAAACAAAGGCCCCAGCCGCTGGTCAAGGTGCGCATCGACCCGCCGCGGCTGCCGCGCATCCGGCTTCCGCACCTGCCTCCCTTCCGAGAGCGCAACCCCGTGACGATCGGCGCCGTCGGTCTGACCACTCTCGCGCTGCTCACCGTGGCGGCGTTCAACGCCGACTCCCTTCCGGTGATCGGCGGCGGCGAGACATACAGCGCGGCGTTCGCGGAGGCGGGCGGTCTCAAGCCCGGCGACGAGGTACGGATCGCCGGCGTCAAGGTCGGCAAGGTCGAGGAGGTCGACCTGGACGGCGACCATGTCAAGGTCACCTTCAAGGTCAAGGGCGACCCGGACTTCGGCACCGCGACCGGGGCCTCGATCCGGGTGCAGACCATCCTCGGCGCCAAGTACCTCGCGCTGCACCCCAAGGGGCCGGGTCAGCTGGAGCCCGGCAGTGAGATCCCGCTGACGCGGACCGTCCCGGCGTACGACGTGGTGCAGGCGTTCAGCGATCTGACCACCACGACCGAGGAGGTCGACACCGACCGGCTGGCGACGGCCCTGGACACCATCTCCACCACGTTCCAGGACTCGCCCGCCGAAGTGCGGGCGTCCATCAAGGGCCTGTCGAAGATCTCCCGGACGGTCGCCTCGCGCGACAAGGCGCTGCGCGAGCTCCTCGACCACGCCAACGGGGTCACCGGCGTACTGGCCGAACGCTCCGATGACTTCACCGCCCTGGTCGACGACGGCGACAAGCTGTTCAAGGAGATCAGCAAGCGGCGCAAGGCCATCAGCAAGCTGCTGAAGTCCTCCGCCGCGCTCGGCGTCGAGCTCTCCGGCCTGGTCGAGGACAACGACAAGGAGATCGGGCCCGCGCTCAAGGGCCTGAACCGGGTGGTCGAGATGCTCGAACGCAACCAGTCGAGCCTGGACCGCAGCGTCCAGCTGCTCGCGCCCTACGTCCGGGTCTTCACCAACACCCTCGGCAACGGCCGCTGGTTCGACTCCTACGTCCAGAACCTGGTCGCCGCCCCGGTGGTGCCGCGCACGGGAGGCTCGCGATGAGGAAACGTCTGGCGCTGCTGCTCACCCTGGCCCTGGTCGCCGGGCTCGCCTTCGTGCTGTGGCCCCGCTCCGAGAAGGTGCAGGTCACCGCCTACTTCCCGCGCACCGTCGGTATCTACCCCGGCTCGGACGTCCGCGTCCTCGGGGTCCGGATCGGCGAGGTCCGGAAGATCACGCCGGAGGGCGGCCGGGTGCGGGTGGAGCTGGAGTACGACGAGGGGCGCAGGGTGCCGGCCGACGCGCAGGCCGCGATCATCAACTCCTCGGTGGTCAGCGACCGTTACGTGCAACTGCTGCCCGTGTACCGGAGTGGTCCGGTGCTGCGGGACGGCGCCGTCATCCCCGAGTCGCGTACGGCCGTACCGGTCGAGCTGGACCGGATCTTCGACAGCCTGCACACCACGGCCGAGGCGCTCGGTCCCGACGGCGCCAACAAGGAGGGCTCCCTGTCGCGGCTGCTCGGGGTGAGCGCGGACAACCTTCAGGGCCAGGGCGGGAACATCCACCAGACGGTGAAGGACCTCTCGGAGGCGGTCACCACGCTGTCCGACGGGCGCGGGGACCTGTTCGGCACCGTGCGGAACCTGCAGGTGTTCACGGCGGCGCTGGCGGCCGACGACAAGAGCGTGCGGTCGTTCAACACCAGCCTCGCCAAGGTGGCGGAACAGCTCGCCGGGGAGCGCAAGGACCTCGCGGCGGCGCTGCGCAACCTCGGCACGGCACTCGGCGACGTGTCCGCGTTCGTGAAGAAGAACAAGAAATCGCTGACCTCGAACGTAAAGGGCCTCAGCAAGGTGACGAAGGTGCTCGTCACCCAACGCGCCGCGCTGGAGGAGCTGTTGGAGGTCGCCCCGACGGGTCTGTCGAACCTGCAGAACGCCTACAACGCCTCCTCCGGCACCCTCGACACCCGCAACAACGCCCAGCACCCGCAGGATCCGGCCGCCCTGCTGTGCTCCGTGCTGCGGACGACCGGCGACGAGGGCGGCGCGAACCCCGACTGCGCGGAGCTGCAGAAGCTCTTCGACTCGCTGCCCGAGGTGCCGAGCGAGCCCGCGGTGTCGGGCACGGTCGACCGGACCCTCGGCGGAATCCTGGAGGGCGAGGCATGAGCGGGCTGCGCAGATGTGCGTGGGTGGCGGTCGGTTCGCTGCTGCTGTCCGGCTGTGAGTTCAACGGCTGGTACGACGTCGAGCTGCCCGGCGGGGCGGCCTCGGACGGACGCGCGTACCGCGTCACCGTCGAGTTCCGCGACGTCCTCGACCTGGTGCCGCAGTCGGCCGTCAAAGTCGACAACGTGACCGTCGGCGCCGTCGAGAAGGTGGAGCTGGAGGGCTGGCATGCGCGCGTACGGCTGCGGGTCGCCGACTCGGTGAAACTGCCCGGCAACGCGGTCGCCGAGCTGAGGCAGACCAGCATGCTCGGCGAGAAGTACGTGGCGCTGTCGGCCCCGCCCGGCACCGCCCCCGTGGGCCGGCTCCGCGACGGCGACCGCATCCCGCTCAGCCGCAGCGGCCGCAACCCGGAGATCGAGGAGGTGCTGTCGGCCCTGTCCGCACTGCTCAACGGCGGCGGGGTGGCCCAGCTCAAGACGATCACCGTGGAGCTGAACAAGGCCCTGGAGGGCCGCGAGAACCGGGTCAGGTCCCTGCTCAAGGAGCTGGACACGTTCCTCGGCGGCCTGGACGACCAACGGGGGGACATCGTCCGCGCGCTCAAGGCCGTCGACCGGCTCGCCAAGCGGCTCGGGAAGGAGAAGAAGACGATCGCCAAGGCCGTCGAGACGATGCCGCCCGCGCTCAAGGTGCTCGCGGACCAGCGGCGCGACCTGACCAGGATGCTTACCGCTCTGTCGAAGCTGGGCAAGACGGGCACGAAGGTGGTCAACGCATCCCGGGACGACACGGTCGCCAACCTGAAGCAGCTGCGGCCGATCCTGCAACAGCTGAACAAGGCGGGTGACGACCTGCCCAACTCCCTCGAACTGCTCACCACTTACCCCTTCCCGCGCAACGCGGTCGACGCCATCAAGGGCGACTACGTCAACCTCAGCATCACCGCGGACCTCGATCTGGCGGGCCTCTACGGCAACCTCACGGAGGAGCCGGATGACAAGGGCGACACCCCCAGCGCACCGGACCTTCCAGATACTCCGGACCTTCCCGACGTCCCCGATCTCCCCGACCTGCCGAGCCTGCCCACGCCCTCACCCGGCCTGCCCGACGCGCCCGCCACCCCCTCCGCACCGTCCGGCGGTGACCTGCTGTGCCCGCCGGTGTGCACCGCCGGATACGGCACCCACCAGGGTCTGCCCCCGGGGATCGACCTCGAGCTCGCGGAGCTGATGCTGAAGGGGATACAGCCGTGATCACACGTACGGTCAAGGCCCAACTGCTCGCCTTCGCCACGGTCACCGCCGTCGGCGTGTCCTATGTCGGCGCCGAGTACACGGGCCTGGTGGACAGCGTCCTCGGCCGCGGCTACACCGTGCAGGCCGACTTCGCCGACTCCGGGGGCATCTTCACCGGCGCCGAGGTCACCTACCGCGGCGTCCCGGTGGGGCGGGTCGGCGCGCTGCGGCTGACCGGCGCCCGCGGGGTCTCGGTCTCGCTCGACATCGAGGACGGGGCGCCGCGCATCCCGGCGGACACCCTCGCCGTGGTCGCGAACCGCTCGGCGGTGGGCGAGCAGTACGTCGACCTCCAGCCGCGTACCTCCGGCGGGCCGTATCTGCTTCAGGGCAGCACGATCCCCCGCGGCCGCACGCGCGTGCCGCTGCCCACGACGGACCTCGTGCTCAGCCTCGACCGGCTGGTCAACTCGGTCGGCAAGGACGATCTGCGGGTCACCGTCGACGAGCTGGGCAAGGCCTTCTCCGGCACCGGACCGCACCTGCGCAGGCTGGTCGATTCCGGCAACGCGCTCGTCGAGTCCGCGTCGGAATCGCTGCCCGAGACGATCTCGCTGATCGAGGACTCCCGGAAGGTGCTGAAGACGCAGGCCGACCAGGGCTCGTCCATCAAGGCGTTCTCACGCGATCTGGCGTTGCTCACCGAGGAGTTGAAGTCGAGCGACGGGGACCTGCGCAAACTCATCGGCAACGCGCAACCCGCGGCGGTCGAGCTCAACTCGCTGCTGAAGTCGATCGAGCCGCGGCTGTCGGTCCTGCTGGCCAACCTGATCAGCGGCGGGCAGGTCACGCTCGCCCGGCTGCCCGGCGTGGAGCAGGCCCTGGTCACCTTCCCGGTGGTCGTCGCGGGCAGCTACACCGTCATCCCCGGCGACGGCACCACCCACTTCGGCCTGGTGGTGAACGCCGACGACCCGCCGCCCTGCACCCAGGGATACGGCACCACCCGGCGCGACCCGGCGGACACCAGCACACGTGAGGCGAACACCGACGCGCGCTGCACGGCCCCGCGCGGCAGCGCCACCTCGGTGCGCGGCGCGCAGAACGCCCCGGGCGCCTCGTCCCCGGGCGGGGCCACCGACCAGGCGGCGTACGTCACGCCGTACGACCCGGAGACCGGAACGTTCACCGGCCCGGACGGAACGCCCGTCGAGATCGGCTCGACGGGCGGCCAGCAGACCGTCTTCGGAAAGGAGTCGTGGCAATGGCTGCTCGTCGGACCGATGGCATGAGGGGGCTCGTGATCCAGGCGACCCGGAGCTTTTTCACCCGAGCCGGACGCTCCAGGGCCCTGTCCGTGGGGCTCGTCGTGGCGACCGTCTTCTGCACGGCGTCGGCGCTCTGGCTGAGCAGCCGGCTCCACGACCAGCGCGCGGCGGAGCAGCGCCGGCAGGACATCCTGGCGGCGGCCCGGCAGTCGGCGCTGAACTTCACCTCGCTCGACTACCGGCGCTACGACCGGGACAGCGCCAATGTGCTCAAGGGGGCCACCGGCGACTTCAGGAAGGAGTTCGCCGCGCAGACCGAGGAGCTGACCGAACTCGTCGCGCAGAACAAGTCCGTGTCCGAGGGCCAGGTCCTCGACGCGGGCATCGTCCGCTCCGACGAGCGCTCGGCCCGGGTGCTCGTGGTCGCCGACAGCAAGGTGACCAACACGGCCGTGCCCAAGGGGGAGGCGCGCACCTACCGGCTGCAGCTCGACCTCGTCCACGAGGGCGGCCGCTGGCTGACCTCCGACGTCGATTTCGTGGGCTGACCCCCTCCCCGTATCACCCAGTGAGGAGTAAGACCGTGGCGAAAACCACCACCCGAGGCCGCGGCTCCGGTTCCCCGACCCGGCACACGATGACGGCCGCGGCCCGCGCCGCAGCCAAGCGCGCGGAACGTGCGGAGGGGGGCCCGGCGACCGCCGTCGCAGAGCTGAGGCCGCTCGCCGGACGCACCGTCGTCATCGACCCCCCGGACGGCTGGGACGATCCGCCGGAGCCGTCACCGGAGGACTTCGACGAGGACGCCCCGGAGGAGACGGCGGCCGTGCGCGGCTCCCGGCGGGGGCTGCTCACCGCGATCCTGTGCGTGCTGCTGGTGGCGGGACTGGTCGCCGTCGCCGTACTCGGCGTGCACTACCGGGAGGGCGTGCAGGCCGAGCAGGCACGCGCGCAGGCGCTCTCGGCCGCGCGGAAGGCGGCACCCGTCGTGCTCTCGTACGACCACCGGCATCTGGACCGTGACTTCGCCGCGGCGCGCGCCCACCTCACCGGCAAGTTCCGCGACGAGTACGGGAAGACGACGCGGACGGTGGTCGGGCCGACGGCGAAGAAGTACGACGGGGTGGTGAAGGCAACGGTCGCGGAGCCGGCCGGCGGCGCCGCGGCGGCCTCCGTGGTGTCGGCCTCGGCGGACGAGGCGGTGGTCCTGCTCTTCGTCAACCAGGTGACCAGAAGCACCCAGGTGACCGGTTCCCGGGTGGACCTGAACCGGGTGCGGATGACGATGACCCGCACGTCCGAGGGGTGGAAGGTGAGCGCCGTCGACGCCCTCTGAGCCACCGCCTCCGCAACGCCCCCGCGCCCTCCGCGCGGGGGCGCCTTTTTTGGCTGGTCGCTCTTGACAGCCCTCAGCCATCCCGGGCAGGCTTTCCATTAAGCAGAAACAAACTTCCGCAATGCGAAATAACAGGAAAGGGAGCGCCGACCCCATGGGATTCACAGAGCAGCGCTTCACCGTCAACCTGTCGATCCTCTTCACGGAACTCCCGCTCCTGGAGCGCCCGGCGGCGGCCGCCGCGGCCGGTTTCACCGCGGTCGAGCTGTGGTGGCCCTGGGTCGACTCCCCCACCCCCGAGCAGTCCGAGCTCGACGCCCTGAAGAAGGCGATCGAGGACGCGGGCGTCCAGCTCACCGGCCTGAACTTCTACGCCGGACAGCTCCCCGGCCCGGACCGCGGCGCCCTGTCCCTGCCCGGCGAGGAGTCGGAGAGGTTCCGCGCGAACATCGACGTGGCCGCCGGCTTCGCCGCCTCCCTGGACTGCAGGGCGCTCAACGCGCTCTACGGCAACCGGGTCGAGGGCGTCGACCCCGCCGAGCAGGACGCCCTCGCGTTGGAGAACCTGGTCCTCGCGGCCCGCGCCGCCGACCGGACCGGCGCGATCCTGCTGATCGAGGCCCTGAACAAGCCCGAGTCGCCGCTGTATCCGCTGGTGTCGGCGTCGGCCGCCGTCGGGATCGTCGACAAGGTCAACGACGCGACGGGGCTGGGCAACGCCCGCTTCCTCATGGACCTCTACCACCTGTCCATGAACGGCGAGGACCTGCCGTCGGTGATCGAGGAGTACGCGGCGAAGACCGGCCACGTCCAGATCGCGGACAACCCGGGACGCGGAGCGCCCGGCACGGGCTCGCTGCCCCTCGATGACCTCCTCGGCCAGCTGACGAAGGCGGGTTACGACGGCTGGGTCGGCCTCGAGTACAAGCCGGGCGACCGTCCGAGCGCCGAGGCCTTCGACTGGCTGTCCCGCTGACCCCGTACTGAGAGGCACCTACTTATGAGCAGCACACTTGCAGATTCTTCCCACCGACCCGCCCGGCGATTGCCTGGATCGGCCTCGGCATCATGGGCTCCCCCATGTCCGAGAACCTGATCAAGGCGGGCTACGACGTCACCGGCTACACCCTGGAGCAGGAGAAGCTGGACCGGCTGGCCGCCGCCGGCGGTACCGCCGCCGCCTCCATTGCCGAGGCGGTCCGGGACGTCGACGTGATCATCACGATGGTGCCCGCGTCCCCGCAGGTCGAGGCCATCGCTTACGGCCCGGACGGCATCCTCGAGAACGCACGGTCCGGCGCCCTGCTGATCGACATGTCCTCGATCACGCCCCGGACGTCGGTCGACCTGGCCACCGCGGCGAAGGACAAGGGCATCCGCGTCCTGGACGCCCCCGTGTCCGGCGGTGAGGCCGGCGCCATCGAGGCCGTGCTGTCCATCATGGTCGGCGGCGAGCAGGCCGACTTCGACCAGGCGAAGCCGATCTTCGAGGCGCTCGGCAGGACCATCGTGCTGTGCGGTCCGCACGGCTCCGGCCAGACCGTGAAGGCCGCCAACCAGCTGATCGTCGCCGTGAACATCCAGGCGTGCGCGGAGGCCGTGGTCTTCCTGGAGAAGTCGGGCGTGGACCTGAAGGCGGCACTGGACGTCCTGAACGGCGGCCTCGCGGGCTCGACCGTACTGACCCGCAAGAAGGACAACTTCCTCAACCGGGACTTCAAGCCGGGCTTCCGTATCGACCTGCACCACAAGGACATGGGGATCGTCACGGACGCGGCCCGCACCGTCGGCGCGGCCCTGCCGGTCGGTGCGGTGGTCGCCCAGCTGGTGGCCTCCCTGCGCACGCAGGGCGACGGCGGCCTGGACCACTCCGCGCTGCTGCGCGCCGTCGAGCGCCTCTCCGGGGCCCAGATTTGAGACCTCCGGGCGGCGCCGCCGCCGACACCTGTCCTGTCGCGCCCAGGCGACGGCGCCGCCCGGATCTCTGGACAGCGTCCAGCACCTGACAGTAAGTCAGGAGCGGACGCACAGCCCGCCCAGGCCGAGCGACCCGAATGAGGGGTGGCCGCTCGGACGAGGCGGGCAAGGCGAGGACCGCGGCGGCGTGCGAGCCAGTGCGGTGGTGAAGGTCCCGAGGTTCCCTTCTCGACCTGAGGGAAGGAGCCCCGGTTCCGTCGCACCGCCGCGGTCCCAGCCCCACCGACCCCGTCCGGCGGCGCGAATGTCCTGTCGCGCCCAGCCTCGCGCCGCCGGACGGCCACAACCTCACACCCCGGCGCCCTCCGGCTGACGTGCGGATTCCCCCCGCCCGCAGCAACCTGGAGGCATGGCACACCCCACACAGCCCCCGCACGTCGTCGTGCACCCCCCTGCCCTCGACGGCTCTCGCCGGGTCACCTCGGGCGACGAGACCCTCGGCATCGCCACCCACCTGGACGACGTCGTCGAGATCCTGCGTCTGGCCGATCTGGACACGATCGAGGTCGAGGAGAGCGACCTCGTCGAATGGCAGGGCGGCGGCCCGGACGACTGGCCCGGACTGTCGGAGCATCACGAGCAGCCCGGCACCGAATGACGCGTGTACGTCAGGGGACGTACACCGGCTACGGCACCCTCAAATCAACCTCTGAACCCGCCCCGGAATGCTTCACCCCCGCACCGACGCGGGCAGATACCCCTCACACGGGACCCGCCGGCACGGGGGTGGCGGGCCCCGTGGATCGGGGGTGTGACATGAACGCGGACACGACGATCCGGCTCCAGCCGCACGAGGTCGCACTGCTGCGGGGCGGCCCTCGCGCCGCCGTCACGGTGGCCGTGGTGGGCCTTCATCTGCGGGGTGCGGCGGAGGCCGGCCGGCCGGGGACGATACGGGCGCGGGAGGCGGTCATCGCCGACGCGGTCCCGGGGCAGCCGCCGTCCCCGCTCCCACCGCTGGAGAGCGCGGTGCGCGCGTCCCTCCACGAACCCTGCGGGCTGCGGAAGCTGGTGAAACGGTCGGACGTGCGCCTGGCGGTGGCCCTGATGCGCGTCCCCCTGGCCGAGGCCGGTCTGCTGCGCTACCCCCTGCTCGGCCCGACCCGCGCCGCCCGCCGCCATGTGCGGGCCCTGCGGGAGCGGCACGCCCTGCCCACGGGCAGGCGCGGCCTGACGGACGACGACATACTGCTCCTCGTCGCGCTGCACGGCGAGGCGGCCCTGCGGGCGCTCGTCCCGCGCTTCGCCCTGCGGGCGGGCCTGCTCGCCCGGGCGAAGGTGGCGGACAAGGGGTTCCACGGATCCCCCCGGGGCGGCGGCACGGGCGGCGTCGGACACCACTACTGCGGCAGCGGGGGCGGCGGCTCGGACTGACCGCGCGAGAGGGGGCGGCCCCTCCCCCGACGGGCCGCCCCCTCTGGCTGACGTGCCGTGTCAGGCCTTCAGCGTCCTGATCGCCGTCGGGGCGTGCCCCGGCTCGGTCGCGATCTCCTCGAACTCCACGACGTTGCCGATGTCGTTGGTCGTGGACATCGAGATGTTGGTGACCCGCTCCAGAATCGCCTCCACGACGACCGGGACCTGGAACTCGGCGGCGAGCTTCTTGGCCTGTTCGAAGGCCGCGCCCAGCTCGTTCGGGTCGGTCACCCGGATCGCCTTGCAGCCCAGGCCCTCGGCCACCTTGACGTGGTCGACGCCGTAGCCGCCCAGCTCGGGCGAGTTGACGTTCTCGAACTCCAGGTTGACCTGGAAGTCGATCTCGAACGCCCGCTGCGCCTGGCGGATCAGGCCGAGGTAGGAGTTGTTGACGAGGACATGAACATACGGGATCTTGTGCTGCGCCCCGACCGCCAGCTCCTCGAGCATGAACTGGAAGTCGTAGTCCCCGGACAGCGCAACGACGGACGCCTCCGGGTCGGCCTTGGCGACGCCGAGTGCGGCCGGGACGGTCCAGCCGAGCGGGCCGGCCTGTCCGCAGTTGATCCAGTGCCGCGGCCGGTAGACGTGCAGCATCTGGGCGCCGGCGATCTGCGAGAGTCCGATGGTGGTGACGTACCGGGTCTCCGGGCCGAAGGCCTTGTTCATCTCCTCGTAGACGCGCTGCGGTTTGATCGGGATGTTGTCGAAGTGCGTACGGCGCTGGAGCTTCGCCTTCTTCTCCTGCGCGGCGGCGGCCCAGCCGGAGCGGTCGGGCAGCGCGCCCGCCGCCTTCAACTCCCGTGCCACCTCGACGAAGAGGCGCAGTGCGGCCTTCGCGTCGGAGGCGATGCCGTAGTCGGGGGCGAAGATCCTGCCGATCTGGGTCGGCTCGATGTCCACGTGGACGAACTTCCGCCCGGCCGTGTAGACGTCCAGCTTGCCGGTGTGGCGGTTGGCCCAGCGGTTGCCGATGCCGAGGACGAAGTCGGACTCCAGGAAGGTCGCGTTGCCGTAGCGGTGCGAGGTCTGCAGGCCGACCATGCCGGCGTTCAGCTCATGGTCGTCGGGGATGACGCCCCAGCCCATCAGGGTCGGGATCACCGGAGTGCCCGTCAGTTCGGCCAACTCCACGAGGAGTTCGGCGGCGTCGGCGTTGATGATGCCGCCGCCGGCGACGATCAGCGGCCGCTCGGCGGCGTTCAGCATCCCGATCGCTTTCTCGATCTGGGCGCGGGTCGCGGCGGGCTTGTAGACCGGGAGCGGTTCGTACGTCTCCGGGTCGAACTCGATCTCGGTGAGCTGGACGTCGATCGGCAGGTCGATCAGGACCGGGCCGGGGCGGCCGGAGCGCATC
The DNA here is from genome assembly GCF_004187715.1 of Streptomyces sp. F001. Taxonomy (GTDB): domain Bacteria; phylum Actinomycetota; class Actinomycetes; order Streptomycetales; family Streptomycetaceae; genus Streptomyces; species Streptomyces flavusporus. The sequence goes on from NZ_QZWF01000011.1 coordinate 120,162, forward strand.
AGATGGAAGGCCTGCTGGAAGACGCCGGGAACCTGCGCGGCCTCCAGCACGGTGACCGCCATCTTGGTCACCGGCCCCGCGATGGAGGCGATGTCGACGGCCTGGAAGTCCTCCTTGTGGATCACGGCAGTGGGGGCCTGACCGGTGATGCACAGGATCGGGATGGAGTCGCCGGTCGCGGAGTACAGGCCGGTGATCATGTCGGTGCCGGCAGGGCCGGACGTGCCGATGCAGACGCCGATGTTGCCGGGGTGGGTGCGGGTGTAGCCCTCGGCCATGTGCGAGGCGCCCTCGACATGCCGGGCGAGGGTGTGGGTGATGCCGCCGGAGGCCTTGAGCGCGGCGTAGAAGGGGTTGATCGCCGCACCGGGGACACCGAACGCGTCGGCGACGCCCTCACGTTTGAGGATCTCAACTGCCGCGCGGGCAGCGGTCATTCGAGCCATCTCGTACTCCAGCTTCGGCTGTCGGATTCGCACTCCCGTCGCGCCCCGCGGTGAGCACTTCCAGATTTTTCCGTATCTCGGAATTAAACTTCTACTATCTGGAAGTAATGTAGGTCGGTGGCCGCGGCCCGTCAAGAGACGGACGAAGCGGCGGACAGGCAAGGGTGTGCTGAAGGACGATGGGTTCATGTCCGTGAGCGTGTCGGTGCGCTGTCCGGCCTGTCGGAGTGCGCATCTCTACTCGGCGCCGTCCTATCCGTGCCCGTGCGGTGCGTCCGTGACGGCTCCGCTCGACCGGGACGGCACCCCGACGCCCGTCACCCACCGCTCCTGGGACGACGAGTGGGTCACCGTACGCTGTCCCGCCTGTGACCGCGCCGGTCAGTGGCCGCGCCCGGAACTGGGCTGCCCCTGCGGGACGGTGCTGCGGATCCCGGTCGCGAGGGCGGGCACCGCCCCACGCCCCGCCGAGGGCTCGGTGACCATCCGTACCGCCCTCGACGCCGTCACCGCCGCCGCCCTCCACCTCCGCCGGCTCGGCCACCGGGACCTCCGCCGCGCCGACCAGCGACCCCCGTCCGGCATCGGGCTCGCCGCCCCCGGCCTGCTGGCCCAGGTCGATCCGTCGGCGCGCCCGGCCACCCTCCGCGACGTGGAGTGCCTGTGGCTCACGGCCATGACGGAGTCGGCGGACTGTGTGTACTTCTCCGTCTGCGGATACGCCGAGGACGCCCGCGCACGCGCGGACGCCCTCGGGATCGCACTGTTCGTCCTCGACCTGACGGGCACCCCACGGCCGGTCAACGCCGTCGCCGACGAGCTGAACGCCGCCGCGGGCGGCTGACCGCCCACGGCGACGTCGGCCCGGCGTGGGTTGCTAGGCGGCGTCGACCACCTGGGTGTCCGTCGCGGTGTCCCCGGCGAAGTTCGCATCCCCGCCGTAGGTCGCCGTGATGGTGTACGGGCTCCCCGCCGAATCCGTGTAGATGTGCGTGGCCGTGGCCACCCCGCCTGTCAGCGTCGCGGAGGTCGTCCCCGTCCCGTCGCCGAAGTCGAAGATGACCGTCCCCGTCGGCGTCCCCGCACCCGGAGCATCCGCGGTCACCGTCGCCATCACAGTGACCTCCTCGCCGACCACCGACGGATCCGGCGCCGACGTCACCGACGCCGTGGTCGCGGCCTGGTTCACCGTCTGAGTGTCCGTCGCGGTGTCCCCGGCGAAGTTCGCATCCCCGCCGTAGGTCGCCGTGATGGTGTACGGGCTGCCCGAGGCCTCCGTGTAGATGTGCGTGGCCGTGGCCACCCCGCCTGCCACCGTCGCGGAGGTCGTCCCCGTCCCGTCGCCGAAGTCGAAGATGACCGTCCCCGTCGGCGTCCCCGCACCCGGAGCGTCCACAGCCACCATCGCCGTCACCGTCACGGACTCGCCGACCACCGACGGATCCGGTGCGGACGTCACCGACGCCGTGGTCGCGGCCTGGTTCACCGTGTGGGTGTCCGTCGCGGTGGTCCCGGCGAAGTTCGCGTCCCCGCCGTACGAGACGCTGATGGTGTACGGGCTCCCAGACAGGTCCGTGTAGACGTGCGTGGTCGTCACGGTTCCTCCTGCGAGGGTTTCGGTGACGGCCGGCGACCCGTCGCCGAAGTCGACGGTGACCGTGCCTGTCGGCGTCCCCGCACCCGGAGCATCCGCGGTCACCGTCGCCGTCACCGTCACCTCCTCGCCGACCACCGACGGATCCGGCGCCGACGTCACCGACGCCGTGGTCGCGGCCTGGTTCACCGTCTGGGTGTCCGTCGCGGTGGTCCCGGCGAAGTTCGCATCCCCACCGTAGGTCGCGGTGATGGTGTACGGGCTGCCCGACGTGGTGGCGTACGGGTGCGTGACCGTGGCCACGCCGCCCACCAGGGTTCCCGTCCCGGCAGGGCTGCCGTCACCGAAGTCGAAGGTGACCGTCCCCGTCGGCGTCCCCGCACCCGGAGCATCCGCGGTCACCGTCGCCGTCACCGTCACCTCCTCGCCGACCACCGACGGATCCGGCGCCGACGTCACCGACGCCGTGGTCGCAGCCTGGTTCACCGTCTGGGTGTCGGTTCCGGTGGACGAGTTGAAGTCGCCGGTCCCGGCATAGGTGGCGGTGATGGTGTACGGGCTGCCCGACGTGGTGGCGTACGGGTGCGTGACCGTGGCCACGCCGCCCACCAGGGTTCCCGTCCCGGCAGGGCTGCCGTCACCGAAGTCGAAGGTGACCGTCCCCGTCGGCGTCCCCGCACCCGGAGCATCCGCGGTCACCGTCGCCGTCACCGTCACCTCCTCGCCGACCACCGACGGATCCGGCGCGGAGACCACTGTGGTCGTGGTGTCCGCCGCGCCGACGGTGTGGGCGTCGGTGTCCGAGGAGCCTGCGAAGCTGGTGTCTCCGCTGTAGGTGGCCGTGATGGTGAACGGGCTGCCGGTCGCCGTGGTGTAGCTGTGGGTGGCCGTGGCCGTCCCGCCCACGACGACTCCGATGACCGGCGTGGAGCCGTCGCCGAAGTCGAAGGTGACCGTGCCCGTCGGCGTCCCCGCACCCGGGGCGTCCGCAGTCACCGTCGCCGTGGCCGTCACCTGCTCACCGACCGAGGACGGGTCGGGCGCCGACGTCACCGCGGTCGTCGTGGGCGACTGGTTCACCGTGTGGGTGTCAGTGCCCACCGACGGGCCGAAGTTGCTGTTGCCGGTGTAGATGGCGGTGATGGTGTGGGGGCCTGTCGTCATGGCGGCAGTGGTGACGGTGGCGGTGCCGCCCGTGACGGGAGCGCTGAGCACCGGTCCGCCGCTGATGACGAAGAACACCGTCCCGCCGGGCGTACCGGCTCCGGGCGGGGTGGGTGTCACCGTGGCGGTGATCGTCACCTGCTCGCCGAAGACCGACGGATCGGGAGTCGACGTGACGGTGGTGGTCGTCCCGGCGACGCCGACGGTCTGGGTGTCGGTGCCGGTGGAGGTGCCGAAGTCGGCGTTCCCGGCATAGGTGGCGGTGACGGTGTACGGGCTGCCCACGGCGCTGGTGTAGGTGTGGGTGACCGTCGCCGTCCCGCCCACGAGTGTCACGGTCTCGGTGGGTGAGCCGTCGCCGAAGCTGACGGTCACGTTACCGGTCGGTGTTCCGGTGCCGGGTGCCTCGGTGGACACCACCACGGTGATGTCGACCGGTTGTCCGACCACCGAGGGATCGGGGCTGGTGGTGACCTCGGTGGAGGTTGCCGCCGCTTCGACGGTCTGGGTGTCGGTGCCGGTGGAGGTGCTGAAGTTGGCGTCGCCGCTGTAGGTGACGGTGACGGAGTAGGGGCTGCCGGAGGTGCTGGTGTAGGTGTGGGTGGAGGTGGCCGTAGCACCGACGAGCGGCACCGTCTGAGTGGGGCTGCCGTCACCGAAGTCGAACGTGACCGTCCCCGTCGGAGACCCCGCACCCGGCGCGACGGCAGCGACCGTCGCAGTGAACGACACCTGCTCCCCCACCACCGACGGATCCGGATCCGAGACCACGGTGACCTCCGTCCCGGCCGCGGTCACCGTGTGCGTGTCGGTACCCGTCGAGCCGGTGAAGTTGCCGTCACCGCTGTAGACCGCCGACACCGCGTACGGACTGCCGGACGTACTGGTGTAGGTGTGCGTCACCGTCGCCGTACCACCGGCCACCGCCACCGTCTCAGTGGGGCTGCCGTCACCGAAGTCGAACGTGACCGTCCCCGTCGGAGACCCCGCACCCGGCGCGACGGCAGCGACCGTCGCAGTGAACGACACCTGCTCCCCCACCACCGACGGATCCGGATCCGAGACCACGGTGACCTCCGTCCCGGCCGCGGTCACCGTGTGCGTGTCGGTACCCGTCGAGCCGGTGAAGTTGCCGTCACCGCTGTAGACCGCCGACACCGCGTACGGACTGCCGACGTACTGGTAGGTGTGCGTCACCGTCGCCGTACCACCGGCCACCGCCACCGTCTCAGTGGGGCTGCCGTCACCGAAGTCGAACGTGACCGTCCCCGTCGGAGACCCCGCACCCGGCGCGACGGGAACAACCGTCGCAGTGAACGACACCTGCTCCCCCACCACCGACGGATCCGGATCCGAGACCACGGTGACCTCCGTCCCGGCCGCGGTCACCGTGTGCGTGTCGGTACCGGTGGCGGACTGGAAGTCGGCGTCGCCGCTGTAGTCCGCGGTGACGGTGAACGGGCTGCCGGTTGTGGTGGTGTAGGTGTGCGTCACCGTCGCGGTACCGCCGGCGACCGGCACCGTCACCGGTGCGCTGCCGTCACCGAAGTCGAACGTGACCGTCCCCGTCGGAGACCCCGCACCCGGCGCGACGGGAACAACCGTCGCAGTGAACGACACCTGCTGCCCCACCGCCGACGGATCCGGATCCGAGACCACGGTGACCTCCGTCTCCGCCGCGGTCACCGTCTGCGTGTCGGTACCGGCCGAGCCCGTGAAGTTGGCGTCCCCGCCGTAGGAGGCGGTGATGGTGAACGGACTGCCGCTCGTGGAGGTGTAGGTGTGGGACACCGTCACCGTGCCGCCCACCAGGGTGACCGTCTCGGCCGGGCTGCCGTCACCGAAGTTGATGGTGACGGCACCCGTGGGCGTGCCCGTCCCCGGTGCCGCTGGTGCCACGGTCGTGGTGATGGTCACCTCCTCGCCGACCGTCGACGGATCCGGCGTGGACGTGACCGTCGTGGTCGTGGCCGAGGGGATGACGGCGTGGGTGTCCGTGTCCGTCGAGCCGGTGAAGTTGGCGTCGCCGCTGTAGGTGGCCGTCACCGTGAACGGGCTGCCGCTCGTGGAGGTGTAGGTGTGGGACACCGTCACCGTGCCGCCCACCAGGGTTCCCGTCCCGGCCGGGCTGCCGTCACCGAAGTCGAAGGTGACCGTGCCCGTCGGCGTGCCGGCGCCCGGCGCAACCGGCGCCACCGTCGCGGTGAAGCTCACCGGCTGGCCCACCACCGACGGATCCGGCGAAGAGGTCACGGTCGTGGTGGTGTCCGAGGCACCCACGAGGTGGGTGTCCGTGCCCGACGACGGGGTGAAGCTCCCGCTGCCGCTGTAGGTGGCCGTCACCGCGAACGGGCTGCCCGTGGTGCTGGTGTAGGCGTGCGTGGTCGTGGCCGTGCCACCGGCCAGCGGCACGGTCACCGGCGGCGACCCGTCCCCGAAGGTGAAGGTGACCGTCCCTGTCGGCGTCCCCGCACCGGGCGCCACCGGCGCCACCGTCGCGGTGAAGCTCACCGGCTGCCCCACCACCGACGGATCCGGCGAAGAGGCCACCGTCGTGGTCGTCGTGGCCGGCAGCACGGTCTGGGTGTCGGTGCCCGTGGAGGGGTCGAGGTTGGCGTTCCCGCTGTAGGTCGCGGTGACCGTGTACGGGCTGCCGGTGGCGCTGGTGTAGGTGTGGTTGACCGTGGCCGTACCTCCCACCAGGGGAACCGTCGCCGGCGGCGACCCGTCGCCGAAGGTGAAGGTCACCGTGCCTGTGGGCGTCCCCAGCCCGGTGGGTACCGGCGCCACGGTGGCGGTGAAGCTCACCGGCTGCCCCACCACCGACGGATCCGGCGAAGAGGTCACGGTCGTCGTGGTGGCCGCCTTGCCCTGGACCGTGTGCGTGTCCGAGCCTGTCGACGGCAGGAAGTTGGCATCCCCGCCGTAGACCGCGGTGATCGTGTGCGGGCCGACGCTCAGCGTGTTGGTGGTGACCGTCGCCGTTCCCCCCACCAGCGGCGCCGTCAGCGTCGGCCCCGCGCTGATGTGGAAGGTGACGGTGCCCGTCGGCGTGCCCGCCCCCGGCGCGACCGGTGCCACCGTCGCCGTGATCGTCACCGGCTGGCCGAAGACCGACGGGTCCGGCGAGGAGGTCACCGTCGTCTGGGTGGACGCCTTGATGACCGCCTGGACAGTGGCCCCCGTCGACGAGGTGAAGTTGGCGTCACCGCTGTAGGTGGCGGTGACCGGGAGGCTTCCGACGGGCAGGTTGGTGACCGTCGCTGTCGCGGTGCCGCCCACGACGGGCGCCGTCACGGTCGGCCCGCCCGTCACGGTGAAGGTGACCGTCCCCGTGGGAGTCCCCGCCCCGAGCGGGATGATGGTCGCGGTCAGCGTCACCGGCTGACCGAAGACCGCTGGATTCGGCGAGGTGGTGACCAGGGTTACAGTGCCAGGCATGAATACGGCCCTCCAGTGATCGAGGCTGGTCGAGGCCGCCTCTTGTCGCCGCACTGCTGGGGGCTGCTACCGCCGGTGATCGATGTTGGGCACCACAGACCGCCATCCCCCGACAGTGAGATGGGCGGCCCCGGTCGGTCTCACAAGTACGCGCCCGACCGGCTCCGCCACGCCAGATGCGCGACAGCAATTCCCCCGAACAGACGAGCGCACAAGCCGCGCGCGACGCCAGCACGGCCTACGACACCGGCGCGCAACGATCGGTGTGCGCCGGGCAGTTGGACAGGGAGGAAAAACGCGCCGGTCATGCGCGCGGTGGGCCTGGTCGATGTTCACCATGATCCCGTCGACGCAGATGGTGGCGTACCTGGACGAGCATCCACTCGGGGCGGTTGATCGCCCAGATGGCAACGCCGCCTTTACGAACGGGATTTCACCGGTCCTGTGGATCTACGGCAACTCCGACGTCACCGGAAGTCCTCCTCGCGGTACTCGTTCTGCGAGCCCGCGGCCGTGGCCTCGCGCAGCTCGATGCGGCGGATCTTGCCGGAGACGGTCTTGGGCAGTTCGCCGAACTCCAGGCGCCGGATGCGCTTGTAGGGGGCGAGGACGGTGCGCGAGTGCTCGAACAGCACCTTCGCCGTGTCGGGGCCGGGTTCCCACCCGTCGGCGAGGACAACGTACGCCTTCGGCACGGCGAGGCGCAGCTCGTCGGGGGCCGGTACGACGGCCGCCTCTGCCACCGCCTCGTGTTCCAGCAGGGCGCTCTCCAGCTCGAAGGGGGAGATCTTGTAGTCGGAGGCCTTGAAGACGTCGTCCGCCCGTCCGACGTACGTGATGTGCCCGTCCTCGTCCCGGGCGCCGATGTCGCCGGTCCGGTAGTAGCCGCCGGCCATCGCCTCCGCCGTACGGTCCGCGTCGCCGTGGTAGCCGGTCATCAGGCCGACCGGCCGCACGGACAGGTCGAGCGCGATCTCGCCCTCGGCCGCGCCCCGTTCGCCCGTCACCGGGTCGAGGAGTTCGACGCGGTAGCCGGGGCTGGGGCGGCCCATGGACCCGGTCTTCAGCGGCTGGCCTGGGCTGTTGGAGACCTGCACGGCGGTCTCCGTCTGTCCGAAACCGTCGCGGATGGTCACGCCCCAGGCCCTGCGGACCTGTTCGATGACCTCGGGGTTGAGCGGCTCTCCGGCGGCCACCGCCTCGCGCGGCGGGGTGCGCAGCTGGGTGAGGTCGGCCTGGATGAGCATGCGCCAGACGGTGGGCGGGGCGCAGAAGGTCGTCACCCCCGCCCGGTCCATCTCGGCCATCAGCCGGGCCGCGTCGAACCGGCCGTAGTTGTGGATGAACACGGTCGCCTCCGCGTTCCAGGGGGCGAAGAGATTGGACCAGGCGTGCTTGGCCCAGCCCGGCGAGGAGATGTTCAGGTGCACGTCGCCGGGCTTCAGGCCGATCCAGTACATGGTCGCCAGGTGCCCGATCGGGTACGAGGTGTGGGTGTGCTCGACCAGCTTGGGGCGGGCGGTCGTCCCCGAGGTGAAGTACAGCATCAGCGGGTCGTCGGCCCGGGTGGGGCCGTCGGGCGTGAAGCCCGCGGGGGCGGCGTACGCGTCCTCGTACGACTGCCAGCCCGCCGGCGCCCCGCCGACCGCGATGCGCGTGTAGTCGCCGGGCACCTCGGCGAACTTGCCGGTGTCCTCGGAGCGGACGACGACGTGCCGGACGCGGCCCCGGTCGACGCGGTCACGCAGGTCGGCGGGGCCGAGCAGCGGGGTGGCCGGGATGACGACCGCGCGCACCTTCATCGCGGCGAGCGCGGTCTCCCACAGCTCCGCCTGGTTGCCGAGCATGACCAGGATCCGGTCCTCGGCGCGGACGCCGCGTTCGCGCAGCCAGTTGGCCGTCCGGTCGGAGCGCTCGGCCAGCTCCGCGAAGGACAGGCGGGTCTCACGGCCGTCCTCCTCGACGATGTGCAGCGCGGTGCGGTCGTTCCCGTCCGCGACCACGTCGAACCAGTCGAGCGCCCAGTTGAAGTACTCGGGGCGAGGCCAGGCGAAGCCCTGGTAGGCGGTGGCGTAATCCTCGCGGTGTTCCAGCAGGAAGTCCCGCGCCGTGCGGAACTGCTGTGTCGCCGTCGTCATCTGTCCTCCTCGTTACCGGACCATTGCCGGGCGGCTCGCTGCCGACGTGTCATCCATGACGCAGGTCTCACTACCCCGAACGGGAGCAGGGGCACTGCTGCAGCGTAGGAGCCCTCCCAGTCATTCAACGCTCACCTGAATTTGCCTATACATCCCGGTTGTTAGTTCCCTCACCACGTCGCCTCTCCGAATTTCAACGACTCGTTGCCTAGAATTTGGCCCGAACACGACACACGGAGGGAGCGGTGACCGTGCGACGGGACTTCAAGGAGCCTGCCCGAAGCCGCCCCGACCTGGTCATCGGCCGGGAGGAACCGTTCACGGCGGCGCGTGAGCAGCTCGGCCGAGGGGGCAGTGTGCTGCTCCACGGGCCCGCAGGAATAGGAAAGTCGACCGTCCTGCGGTCTTTGGCCGCGGATTACGCCCGAGCGGCCCGGACCGTGTTGCGCTGCTCCGCCACGGAGTCCGAATCCCATCTGCCCTTCCTGGCCCTGGCCGACCTCCTCGGTCTGGTCCTCGACGAGGTGTCCGAGAAGCTGCCCGTCGCCCAGCGCACCGCCCTGGAGTCGGCGCTCACCGGCCGCGGCGAGTCCACCCTGCAGCGCGACGGCCTCGCGCTGCGCCTGGCGGTGTTGTCCGCGCTGCGCGCGCTCGCCGCCGAGGGACCCGTCCTGGTCGTCGCCGACGACGTGCAGTGGCTGGACTCGGCCAGCGCCGAACTCCTCGGCTTCGCCGCCCGCCGTCTCGGCGACACGCCGGTCCAGGTGCTGTACGCGGTACGGACCGAGGGCCAGGAGTACGACCGCCATCTGCTCGCCTCTCCTCCGGACACCCTCCCCGTCCGTCTGGGCCCGCTCTCCCGCGCCCAGGTCTCCGCGCTGCTCGACGACCGCGGCTACACCGGCCTGCCGCGCTCCACCGTCCGGGACATCCACCGCACCAGCGGCGGCAACCCGCTCTTCGCACTGGAACTCGGCCGCGCCCTCGCCGAGAACCCGACCCCGCCGCGGCCCGGCGAGCCGCTGCCGGTGCCGACCTCGCTGCGGGCCCTCGTCCTCAACCGGCTGGGGATGCTGTCCTGCGAGGCCCGGCACACCCTCCTCGTGGCCAGCGCGGGCGCCCGCCCCACGCTTGCCCTGCTGCACGCGGCCGGCCGGGAGAGCGCCGAGGCGGAGACCGCCCGGGCAGCCGAACTCGGACTGCTGGCCACCGAGCCGGAGGGGCCCGCCGTACGCTTCGCGCATCCGCTGATCTCGGCCGCGCTGTACGCGGAGGCATCCGCGCAGGAGCGGCGGGCCGCGCACGCGGCGCTGTCCACGGCGGCCTCCGATCCGATCGAGCGGGCCCGTCATCTGGCCCTGGCGACCACCGGCACGGACCCGGAGGTGGCGGCGCGGCTCGCTCAGGCCGCCGCGCTCGCCCGGGACCGCGGGGCACCGTCGGTCGCCGCGTCCCTCGGGCTGCTGGCCGCCCGGCACACCCCGGCCGACAGCGTGCCCGGCCCCGACGACCGGCGCTTGCAGGCCGCCGAGGACGCCATCACCGCCGGTGAGGTGGACCTCGCCCGGGACATCGCCCGCGAGGTGCTGACCCGGGCCACCGTGCCCGCGGAGCGGGTGCGGGCCTGGATGGTGGTGATCGAGGCGGCCGGGCAGGCCCTCGGGGAGGTCGACGCCGTCTTCCCGCAGGTACTGGCCGACGCCGGCGACGATCCGCGGCTGCTGGCCCTGGTGCACTACCAGCTGGCGTGGCGGGCCCTGGTGGTCGAGGGCGACTTCGCGGAGGGCCGGGAGGAGGCCGCGCACGCGGCGGACCTGGCCGCCCGGGCCGGCGACCGGCGAACCGAGTTGCTGGCGCTCGCCTTCCAGGCGCAGGCCGAGACCTTGATGGGCCACCCGGGCGCACCCGCGACCATCAAGCGGGCCCTGAAGGAACCGCAGGACCCGCAGGTGGCGTGTCATCACAACGGCGCGGGTTCGACGCGCCTGCGCTGGCTGCTGATGAGCGACCAGTTGCCCGAGGCCCGTAGCACGGTGACCGCGCTGCTGCGCGAGGTGCAGCGGCGCGGGATGGTCGAGAGCGAGGTGCACTTCCTGCGCCTGCTCGCCGAGACCGAACTGCGCTCGGGCCACTGCGGCCGGGCTCTCGACCTGGCCCGCGAGAGCCTGCGCCTGGCCCGCGACTCCGGCATCGGCGAGGTCGCCTCCGCCGTGCTCACCTCCATCGCGGAGGCCTCGGGCGGGGATGTGGACCGGGCGCTGGCGCTGGCGCGGGAGGCGGTGCAGCACGCCGAGGAGGACGGCGACCAGATCTACATGTCCCGGGCCCTGGCCGCCCTCGGCTACGTCCAGTTGGTCGCCGGGGACGCCCAGAGCACGGTCGTGTCGCTGCGCCGGGTGCGGGAGCTGGAGCAGGGGCTCCGGCGCGCGGGCGCTGGCACGGTGACCTCGCGGAGGCGCTGGTGCGCATCGGTGAGCCGGCCGAGGCGCAGGACGTCATCGACGTGACACGGGAGCAGGCGATGCGGCTCGGCCGGGAGAGCGTGCTGGCCGTCCTCGACCGGGCCGAGGCGCTGGTGCGGGCGGCGCACGGCGAACACGAGGCGGCACTGGCCCGGTTGACGTCCGTTCAGGACCGGCTGGCCAAGCTGGGCTACGGGCTCGAGGAGGCGCGGGCCGCCTTCGAGTCGGCGCGGCTGCGCACCCTCTCCCACTCTCGACTTCGCTCGGGCGGGGGGATCCCCATGCCGGGCCCGACGTCGTACGACGAGGCGGCGCGGCTGTTCAGACGGTGCCGGGCGCTGCCCTGGCTGTGCCAGGTGGACGCGGCGGCCGCCGCGGGCCCGTCCGTCCCGGCGGCCGCGCCCGCCGCGCTCGACGCGCTGGAGGGGCTGGCCTCGATGGAGCGTCAGGTCGCCGCGCTCGTCATGGAGGGCGCTACCAACCGGGAGATAGCCGGGCGTCTGTTCATCAGCGTCAAGACGGTCGAGGCCACGCTCACGCGGGTCTACCGCAAGCTGGGGATCCGATCGCGGGTGGACATCGTCAGACTGGCGGCGGGGCGCCACGCCAGGTGAGGGCCGTACGCGAAGTGAAGTCGTACACCAAGTGAGGCCCGCACGGGGTCTGTTGCGGGGAACCGAGGGATTTCCCTTCCCAACTCCCTTAGGGGGTTCCCTCATTGGGAGAGAAGCGTTCCGGGTTCTAGCGTAAGGGCGTGCCGCTCGCCGGGCACACGGGGGTCGGTCCCGAGACCCTCGTGCTCAACCCCCACACCCGCGCGACCCCCCCCACCGGCAACCCCTTGAGGAGACTCATGCTCGGGCTCACCCGTCTCAGAAAGACCGCCGCCGTCCTCACGGCGGCCGCTGCCGCCGCCGCGACCGCGCTGCTGACCGCTCCCGCCGCGGTCGCCGCCCCGCAGCCCATCGTCGGCGGCACGACGACCACCACGACCGCGTACCCGTTCATGATGCAGATCACGGACGCCTCGCAGGACCAGTTCTGCGGCGGCACGCTGGTCTCCCCCACCAAGGTCGTCACCGCCGCCCACTGCATGGTCGGCGAGACCACCAGCAGCGTCCGTGTGGTCGGCGGCCGCACCTACCTGAACGGCACGAACGGCACGGTGAGCCGGGTCAGCAAGATCTGGATCCACCCGAGCTACACGGACGTCACCAACGGCGACGACGTGGCCGTCCTGACCCTGTCGACGTCCATGCCGTACACGACGGCGCCGTACGTCTCCTCCTCGCAGACCTCCGTCTACGCGGCCGGCACCACCGCCCGCATCCTCGGCTGGGGCACCACCTCCTCGGGGGGCAGCTCCTCCAACCAGCTGCGCACCGCGACGGTCCCGACGGTCTCCGACTCCAGCTGCGCCGGCTCGTACGGCTCGGACTTCGTCGCGAGCGACATGGTGTGCGCCGGATACACCTCCGGCGGCGTGGACACCTGCCAGGGCGACAGCGGCGGTCCGCTGCTCATCGGGGGCCGCCTGGCAGGAATCACTTCCTGGGGCGAGGGCTGCGCGGCGGCCGGTTACCCGGGCATATACACCCGCCTCACCACCTTCTCGAGCCTGGTGACCGCGCAGGTCAACTCCTAGGCAGAACAAGGACTCCTGAGTACCCCTCAGGTGAGTGACCAGGGGGCGTTGCGGGCCTCCACGAGCGGCCCGCAACGCCCCCTTTCCATGCCGTACAGGTTCCATGCCGTTCAGGGGATGACGGTCCCGAAGCGGATGTCGTACGACGTCTCCTTGTGCAGCACCCGGAGCATGCGCGCGCCCTCCTCGGTCACCTCGGCGCGCTGGGCCTCGGTGAGCCTGCCGAAGGGCTCGATGACGAGGGTGTCGCCGAGCAGCCGCCACACACCGGCCAGGAAGCCGTCGACGAGGAGCGGACAGTAGACGGTGTTCGCCTGCCAGGTGCGGCCCCGGTTCGCGGGCGGCACCACCCGGGTGCGGTCGGCGTGGGACAGCAGCAGGTTGTCGAACTCGGGCAGGAAGCGCGGCGGGGCCGGGGTGTCCGGGTCGGGGCGGGGCGCGTCGGGGAGGTCGAAGAGCTCGACGCCGTGCTCGTCGCGGAACGTGACCAGCCGGGGGCGGAGCCGTTCGAAGACGGGGTGCATCCGGGTCAGGCCGGACCAGGTCTGCATGTCCTTCACGGAGGCGGGTCCGAAGGCGGCGAGGTAGCGCAGCACGGCGGTGTCGGGTCCGGCGGCGGGCTCGGCGGGGCGGCCCAGCCAGTGCTCGGCGGTGGTGAGGGCGACCTGGGCGCTGCGGCCCCACAGCCCCCGCGGGGTGACCTGGACGAGGGGGAGGGTGCAGCGGGCGGCCACGGCCAGGGCCTGCGGATCGGCGTCCGGCCACTCGACGAGCAGGGCCTCGCGCAGCTGCCGCATCGTGCGCGGCTCGGCCTCGACCAGGTCACGGGCGAGCGCGGCGAGCCGGTCCAGGTCGACGCCGACGAGACCCTTGCGGAAGAGGTTGAGCTCCCGGGTGCGGGCGGGCTGCACCAGCGGCCGCAGGGTGAGGCAGTCGTCGGCGGTGTGCAGGTGGATGGTCGAGCGCAGGGTGACGATACGGACGGCCTCGCGGCGGGCCAGCAGCCCGGACAGCTCCTCGGGGGTGAAGCCGTCGAGGCGGGCGGCGAGCGCGTGGTACGGGGGTTTGACCTCCTGGGCCTGGAGGCCGACGAGGTGCTCCACGGCCGCCGCCGCGGACAGCGGGGAGCGGCGCAGCAGCAGCTGCCGGTCGAGGGTCGCGCGGTTCAGGGCGCGGGTCCCGAGCACGGGGGCGGTCACGACGGGCTTCGTCCTGGTCATGCAGCGCACGCTAACGCGACCTGCGGACAGCTTCTGTCCGCAACTCTCACCGGACCCCCGGCCGACCGCCCCGCCGATACCGTTTGCCCCGTATATCCTGCTGAACGATTCTGCTGAACGACCACACAGCCGCAGGCCAGACCCGGGAGGCAGCGCGATGTCCGAGCGACGCGCCCGACCCGCCGCGAAGAACTCCAGAAGGTCCGGCTGGCGCCGCACCCTCCCCCCGACCAGCCGCCGAAGACCCCGGACCCCGCCCCCGAGGCCCCGGAGCCGCTGCCCACGGAGATCCCCAGCGTGGTCCAGGCCGTCGTCTACCAGGACGGCGTCCGCGTCTCCTCCCCCGCCGGCCTCGCCGACACCTACCGCGAACTGCGCGAGCAGCCGTCGGGCATGGCGTGGATCGGCCTGGCCCGCCCCACCGAGGGAGAACTGCTCTCCCTCGCCGACGAGTTCGATCTGCACCCGCTGGCCGTGGAGGACGCGATGGAGGCCCATCAGCGCCCGAAGCTGGAACGTTACGGCGACACACTGTTCGTCGTGCTGCGGGCGGCCCGGTATCTCGACGCGCCGGAGGAGGTCGAGTTCGACGAACTGCATGTCTTCGTGGGCTCCGACTTCGTGATCACCGTCCGCCACGGTGCGGCCCCCGACCTGTCGGCGGTGCGCCACCGCATGGAGGAGACGCCCGAGCTGCTGAAGCTGGGGCCGGAGGCGGTGCTGTACGCGATACTGGACGCGGTGGTCGACGGCTACGTGCCGGTCGTCGCCGGCGTCCAGAACGACATCGACGAGATCGAGACCGAGGTCTTCCTCGGCGACCCCGAGGTCTCCCGTCGCATCTACGAACTCTCCCGCGAAATAGTCGAGTTCCAGCGCGCCACCCGTCCCCTCGTCGGCATGCTGCACGGCCTGATGGCCGGCTTCGCCAAGTACGGCACGGAAGAGGAACTTCAGCGCTATCTGCGCGACGTCGCCGACCACGTCACCCACACCAGCGAGCGGGTCGACGGCTTCCGCCAGGCCCTGGCGGACATCCTCACGGTGAACGCGACCCTGGTGAACCAGCAACAGAACGCGGAGATGCGGGCGTTGGCGGAGGCGGGGTTCGAGCAGAACGAGGAGATCAAGAAGATTTCAGCGTGGGCGGCGATTCTGTTCGCTCCGACGCTGGTCGGAACTATTTACGGCATGAACTTCGACCACATGCCGGAGTTGCACTGGGTGTTCGGGTACCCGTTCGCAGTGTTGCTTATGGCGGGGGTTTGCACCAGTTTGTACATCATCTTCAAGCGGAAGGACTGGCTCTGAGTATTCGGGGTGAGAGGCGTTGCGGCGGGGCGGTGCGGCCGCGATCGGAGGTGCCGACGGCGCGATTGAGGCCGCTGGAGACCGCTGGGGAGAATCTGGGGAGAATGAGCCGCGCACCGATCCGGGCGGACTGCGGCGATCGTGGGCGTTGACCTGCGAGGGCGTCGCCGCTGCGGCGCCGGCTGGGAGCGGTGGTCAGCACGGAGGGCAGTGGACTTCTGAGGGTGGCAGACGACATCACGTCATCGACAGGGGCTTGGTTCTGTCCGTTGTCCATGAAGCGGTCCGAACACGGCCGCCGTGCAGCGCCTTGAGAGTCGCAGGGCGATTCGGTGCGGGGTGGGCAACAAAAACAGGTCGGGGGAAACAGCCTCAGCGCAGGGCGGATTTCCAACACGCCTCATCAGCTTGGGTCCCCGGTGCCGGCAAGGCTTCTCGCTCTTGCCCTTGACGGTCTTTCAGTTCAGGATCTGGACGGCGTACGGGGCACCGAGGGCTGCGGCGAGGGCCCCGATCAGGAGTCGTAGGGCTCGTTCGGGCAGGCGGGGTCGGAGGCGTGCGCCGAGGTAGCCGCCGATCAGTCCGCCGGTGCCGCAGGCGGGCCCGGGCCACCAGTCGGGGGCGACGTCTCCGGTGCTCACGAGGGAGAGCAGCGCGTAGGCAGCAGCGCCGACGAGGTAGGTGGTGAACGTGGCGGCGAGCGCGGCCGGGGCGACGCGCGCGACGGGCAGGCCGCGCCCGACGAGGACAGGGCCGAGGAGAGAGCCGCCGCCGATGCCGTAGATGCCGTCAGGTGCTCGTGGAAGAGAACGCCGTCGCGGACGTCGCCGGTGGCGGTGAAGCCGGTGTCGTCGACGTAGTCGATGTGGTCGCCGGTGACGGTGTAGCTGCCGGTGTAGGCGCTGCGGCGGTTGCCGCGGGCCTCGTCGTAGCGGCCGTCGGGCAGCAGTTCCTGGCGGATGAAGCCGTCCGCGGTCACCCACATGCCAACGTAGGGGTGCGGGTCGCGGGGCGTGTCGTTGCTGGTCATGGCTCTACGATCGTCCCGGCGGCCGGTGGTGACCAGGCCGCCGTCTCCCCAGGTGAGGGCTTCCTGGGTGCCGTGCACCCAGCATCGCGAGCGACGAAGCCCTTCGTGCGGTGCGCCGGCGGCGCGGGCCGTCCGGGACCTTCCCATGGCTCCTTCGTCGTACGCGGCGGGACGGATCGTGGGTGCCGGACACCTGGGACAACGGCGGCCTGGTTCCGATTCCACCGCGCGACGAACCTGGTGGTCAGGCAGCCGCTGTAGCTGCCGAACTCTCGCCTCGGACCCGCACCGGCACTCACGACGCTCAAGTAGGGACACCGATGAGGCGACTCCACTGAGGAGCATGCAATGAGCATCACCGACACCGGCACCGTGAGCTGGAACCCCGAGGCCCTCGACGAGATCCTCTCGAACGGCGAGGGACGTCCCGTCCTGTTCACCAACGCCCGCATCCTGACGATGGACCCGCTGATCGGGACCATGACCGGCGCCGACCTCCTGTTCGTCGGCTCCCTGGTCGTAGGGGTCGGCCCCGCCATCATCACCGCGGCCGGCGACGACAACGCCATCGTCGTCGACTGCACCGGCATGACCATCGCCCCCGCCGTCGTCGACACCGCCGCACTGACCGGCGGCCGCGGACACCGCTCCGAATACGTCGCCACCCTCACCCCCGGCAACAGCACCGACTTCCTCGTCGTCCCCGACGAGGACGCCACCGACGTGCCCGCCGCCCTGGCCACCCTCTTCTCCCGGCCCCAGCAGATCCGCGCCCTGATCGCGGCCGGCCGCCCCGTACTGTGGGCCGGCGCCGACGCCCCCGGCCGGGCCACCGCCCCCCAGGCCGGCATACCCGCCTCCCCCGACCTCACCGGCAGCCCCCGCGTCGGCGTCTGGATCGACGTCAAGAACTTCCTCCACCAGGAGCTCACCGCCGACGGCCGCTACGACGAGACCCGCGGCGGACGCCCCCACGCCTACCAAGGCCGCTACTGGATCGACGGCGACCGCATCGACTACCTCGACGACCTCGGCTTCTGGGCCTACGGCGCATTCACCGGCGACGAACTCCACCACGCCGGCTACGTCATGAAGCTCGGCTGACCCACACACCGACCAGCACGACGGCTGTCCCGACCCTGGGTGTGCCACACCTGGGGAAACGGCGACCTGGTTGCCGTAGCGGCCGCGGCCGAGGCTGGTGTTCGAGCAGCCTCGGCCCCCCGGCAGCCCACCACCTCCCTCTCCGGCGTACGGAAAGAAGACCTCTCATGAACGTCAACGACACCACCAGCCCCGCCGTGCTCGAACAGCTCCGGCGTCTTGCCGCCGGCCGGCGGCGCATCCTCTTCACCGGCGCGACCGTCGTCACCATGGACCCCGGCCTCGGGATCATCGAGCGCGGCGACGTCCTCGTCGAGGGCGACACGATCAGCGCGGTCGGCCGTGAGCTGGACGCGGGCGACGCCGTGGTCGTCGACGCCACCGGCACGGTCCTCACCCCCGGCTTCGTCGACACCCACCGGCACGCCTGGGAGGCCCAGCTGCGCCGGATCATGCCGGATGTCGACGACCTCGGCGGCTATGTCATGGCCACCCTGGCCGGCTACGCCACGGTCTACCGGCCCGAGGACATGTACACCGGCACCAGACTGGCCGCGCTGACCGCGATCGACAGCGGCATCACGACCATGCTCGACTTCTCCCACAACTCCCGCACCCGCGAGCACTCCGACGCCGCGATCAAGGCCCTCGTCGACACCGGCATCCGTGGCGTGCACGCTTCCATGGGCCCGCACTTCGGCGAGTGGGACCGGCAGTGGCCCGGCGACCTGACCCGTATCAAGAGCCAGTACTTCAGCAGCGACGACCAACTGCTGACCCTGCGCCTGGCGACCCTGGCCACCGACGAGATCGCCGGACCCGCGCTCGCCTACGGCCCCGAACTCGCCCGCGTCGCCGCAGACTTGGGCATCGGAGTGAGTGTGGACGCCGTGTTCGGCACGTCCGGCTCCGAGGCGGTCCTTCGCTGGGCCAAGGACGGCATCCTCAGCCCCGACGTCACCCTCATCCACTCCACCGGACTGACCTCCGACGCGTGGAAGGCGATGGGAGAGACCGGCACCACCGTGGCCCTCGCCCCCACCTCCGACGCGCAGATCGGCCTGGAGAGCGCGATCCCCGCCGTCGACGAGGCGCTCGCCGTCGGCATCCGCCCCGGACTGAGCATCGACGTCGAAGTCGCCCTGGCCAGCGACATGTTCACGCAGATGCGGGCCCTGCACGCCATCCAGCGAATGCGCGCGGTCAACGCCGTCCACGGAACCGACCAGCAGCCGTCCCGCATCACCACCCACGACGTCCTCGACTTCGCCACCCTCCAGGGCGCCCGCACCAACGGCCTGGCCGGCGTCACCGGCTCACTCACCCCGGGCAAGAAGGCCGACCTGCTGGTCATCCAGGCCGAGGACCTCAACAACATGCCGCTCAACGACCCGATCGGCACGATCGTGCTGGGCTCCGACGCCCGCAACATCAGCGCCGTCCTCATCAACGGCGAACCCCGCAAGTGGGACGGACAGGTTCTCGACGTCGACTTGGCCGCCCTGCGCAGCGAGGTGCACGCCTCGCGCGCGTACGTGCTGAACACCCCGGTCGCCTGACCGGTTCCCACCCTCGTCCCCCGGCCGTCCCTCCACGGCCGGGGGCACCCACCGCATCCCGGTGGCGCCCCTCGGCCGATCGGGCCGCGCGCACATACACGGGGCGGCAACCAGACGCCCCCCTTCTGGAGTTCCCATGTCCCGCCCCGCTCGCCACTTCCCCCCGGCTCACAGCGACCGCGCCCAGCACTGAGGGCCAGCCGGCTTCCTGGGCCCCCGCCGCGCCGGCCATCGCCCTGCTCACCGCACTCGGCGTCCTGATGGTCGGCCAGATGTACACCGTCCTGGCCCTGCTGCA
The DNA here is from genome assembly GCF_004187715.1 of Streptomyces sp. F001. Classification (GTDB taxonomy): domain Bacteria; phylum Actinomycetota; class Actinomycetes; order Streptomycetales; family Streptomycetaceae; genus Streptomyces; species Streptomyces flavusporus. Next base: position 139,574 of record NZ_QZWF01000011.1, read on the forward strand.
CCCCATGGCCACCGCCCTCGGCACCACACCGGAGCAGGTCACCTGGACCGCGACGGCGTTCGGCTTCGCCTACGCCGCCGGATTCCTCCTCGCCGGTCCCCTCTCCGACCGCTACGGATCGCGTGCCGTGATCACCGCCGGGCTCGTGGCCGCCACGGCAGCCACCCTGGCGGTCAGCGCCGCTCCCGACCTTCCCACCGCCATCGCCCTGCGCAGCGTGCAGGGACTCGCCACCGCGAGCTTCGCGCCCGCCGCGCTCTCCTACGCCGTCCGCCACATCGCGCCACAGCGCCGCGGTACCGCCCTGACCTGCATCACCAGCGGCATGTTCGCCGCCGCCGTGCTCCTGCAGATCGGCGCCCAGGCCGTCGAGGCCGGGCTCGGCTGGCGCGCGGTCTTCTGGATCAGTGCCGCCCTGATGGCCCTCAGCCTGATACCGGTGCGCCGTGTGCTGCGGCCCACCCTGCGCCAGGGCACCGGGGGCGGGCTGGGGCAGGCGTTCGCGGCGATGCCACGGCTGCTGCGCCGGCCGCGCCTGGTCGCCCTGTACCTGTCGACCGTGGCCCTGATGTCCGCCTTCGTCGCCGTCTATACGGCGGTGGCCATCGCCGGACCGGCCGGCATCGCCGGGAACTCCTCCGCGATCCTCGCGCTCCGGGCCGGCGCGCTGCCCGCTCTGGTCGCCGTCCCCGTGCTCGCCCCCGTGCTCCAGCGCCTGGCCGCACCCCTGCGCACGGTCCTCGCCTTCGCACTGGCCGCCCTCACCGTCGCGGGCGGCTCCTCCCTCGGCCCTCACGCCGTGCCACTGGCCATCGTCCTCCTGCTGTTCGTGGCAGCCGTCGCCGCAGCGGCGCCCGCCGTCGTCGAGACCATCAACGCCGCCGCCCCGCACGCTCGCGGTGCGGCCGTCGCCCTCTACGGATGCAGCATGTTCATCGGCGCCAGCCTGGGCCCGCAGCTCACCGGCGCCCTGACCGGCCTGGGCTTCGGCGGCATCCTCCGTGTCGTCGCCGCCGCGCTCGTCCTGGGCGTCCTGCTGGCCCTGCCCGCGCTACGCCACCACCGCGCCGCATAACCCCTGCTCGCACCCCGTGCACCCCGTCCCTTCCCGGCACACGGACCCGGCGTGGCCCCTTGCGCCCGCACGGGTTGCTTTCCGGCTGGAGAATCCGGCAGGGCCCGCCTGCCAGGTATCGGGCAGGACGACGTGAGGAGGCGCGACAGCGTCTCGATCCCTGGGCTGGCCGGCATGCTTCTCGGACACCCTTCCCCGTCTCTGCCCGGCCCTCGCGCGCGCCTGGCAGACAGCCGTGACCACACCTGTGCCGGACCGCTGAGCCTCGGAGAGTACCGGCAGCTGTCCAGTCTCCCGTCTTGAGCCAACGCGTCATGGCGGGGGAGGAACAGCGTGACGCTGTTCCTCCCCCGCCATGACGGGACGGACTTCAGACGACCTGGGCGGTGGGCAGGATGGTGATTTCGGTGAGGTTGACGTGGCGCGGGACGGCGGCCATGAAGGCGACGGTTTCCGCGATGTCCGCGCTCTGAAGGACGTCGATGTCGTGGATGAGGTCGGCCATCAGCTTCGAGGCGTCGGGGTCGGTGACGTGGTCGGGGAGTTCGGTGTCGACCATGCCGGGCTCGATGGTGGCCACGCGGACCATCTTCGGGCCGAGTTCGACACGGAGCAGCCGGGTGAGGTGACTGATGTATGCCTTGGTGCCGGAGTAGATGGAGAACTTCGCCAGGATGCGGGTGGCCGCGATGGAGGAGGTGTTGATCAGGTCGGCGGGCCTGCCCTGGGCGGCGGAGTCCGTCAGGTGGGGGAGGAACGCGGCGATGACGTTCATCAGGCCGCTGATGTTGAGGTCGATCTGGCGCTGCCAGTCGTCGACCTTGAGTTCCTCGATGCCGGAGATGAGCTGGACGCCCGCGTTGTTGAACACGAGGTCGGCCTTGCCGAAGCGGGCGGCGACCTGGTCGGCGGCGCTCTGGACGGCGTCGCGGTCGGTGACGTCGACGGCCAGGGCGAGCGCGGTGCCGCCGGCGGCCTCGATGTCCTTGACCAGGCTGTCGAGGCGCTCCTTGCGCCGGGCCAGTACGACCACGGTGGCGCCGAGTTCGGCGAGGCGCTGAGCGGTGACGGCGCCCATGCCGCTGGAGGCGCCGGAGACGACGGCGACACGGCCGTCCAGGGGAGTGCCGGTGAGCAGAGCAGCAGACATCACAAAACCTCAATCTCTTTGATCGGAAGGCCCGGAGGTGGGGAGAGCCGGGGTGGTGAGGCGCCCGGCCGGCCAGATCGTTCTGCCCGGCCGGGCTGCTGGAGAGGGCCGCGGGCACCGAAGGCGAGGGCCCGGCGGTGTGTCAGGCGGCGTCGTCGTGGGCGGTGGCGGCGGACTTCTCGCGCCACGGGGCGAGGTCGTCCTGCACCTGCCGGTACTTGACGTCCAACCGCTCCAGGGTGTCGCGCCCGAGGTAGAGGTGGGTGGGCAGCTTCTCGGTGGAGGCGACCTCGACGATGAGCGCAGCGCCCTTGACGGGGTCGCCGAGCTGGGCGTGGTTGGCCCGGTCGATCCAGTCCAGCGTCACGTGCGCGGGGGTGTCGTCGTAGTCGGCGATGCGGTCCACGGCGACCGACAGGGAGCTGCCGTCGAGGAAGTCGGTGCGGAACACACCCGGCTCGACGACCATCGACTGGATCCCGAACGGGGCCATCTCGACGGAGAGCGCCTCGCTGATGCCCGCGACGGCGAACTTCGACGCGCAGTACAGGCTGACACCGGGCTCGCCCTCGAAACCGGAGCGGGAACCGATGTGCACCAGCCGGCCCGAGCCCTGTTTGCGCATGACGGGCAGCACGGCGCGGGTCACATTGATCAGGCCGAACACGTTGAGGTCGAACAGCGACCGGGCCTCCGCGTCGGTGATCTCCTCCAGCGCGCCGAGCAGGCCGCGGCCGGCGTTGTTCACCAGCACGTCGATGCCGCCGAACCGCTCCACGGCGGCCTCGACCGCCTTCGGGATGCTGTCGTTGTCCGTGACGTCCAGGGCGACCGCGAAGACCTTGTCCGAGTTCTTCAGATCGTCCGGCACACGCTCCGGGTTCCGTACGGCGACCACGACATTGTTTCCGCCTGCCAGAGCGGCGCGGGCGATTTCCGCACCTATTCCGCGGGAGGCGCCGGTGACGAACCACGTAGCCATGGGGAAAACCTCTTTCGTCGCTTCCCCTTTTCGGGGATTTCCTGTTGACGTGTTCGAGTGTGCCCGTCGGCTACGGGGCTATGAAGGCTGCGCTTTTCCTGGGAGTTCCACACCCAGGAAGACGAGGCGTACGTCCGGGCGAAGCACCGAAGGCTGAGCAGCGGCTCCAACGAGCCCAGGGTCCTCGGTCGCGGCACCACCGGCCCCTTCGGCCATGGGGTGCGCCTGCCAGGAGCCTTGACTGGAGTCCGCAGGCAGCCTGCTGCGGCAAAGGCGTCCCTGAAAGCAGAGGCCCGCGGAGCGCAGCCGACTGCCCCTCTCGATCAACCGCAGGGAGAAACCGGGGATCATCGCACGCGATGCGCGTGCCGCTGATGCCCTCGCACCAGCGCGTTCACGGAAGGGCCGGGAAGCGATCGAGGCTGCCGCATCCAAGCACGCGGAAAACGCGGGACGGCTGGTTTTCGATCCGTCGGCATCGAGCGAGGTGTGTCTTTCCATTGATTTCCCTGTCGGAATTCCCGATGTCACCGATAGGAATACGCAAAACACCCCAAGGGTGTGAAACACGCCAGCCCCGCCGGGCACATGCGCGTCCCGGCGGAGACAATTTCCTGGCGGTCTCCTGGTTCAGGCGCCGTGTGCGGGATTTTACTGGTGAGGTACTTCGGGTGCGCTCAGGGAGCCCAGCAGGGCCAGTCCGTCGGCGGAGGGGGAGCCCGGCTCGGCCTGCAGGATGATGAGCTGCTGCCCTGGGACGCTGCGGATGTTGAGGGCCTCGTGCCGCAGTTCCAGGTCTCCGACGACGGAGTGGTACACCTGCTTGACGTCGTAGGGCGGGACTTGGGTGTACTCACGTGCCCACAGGGAGCGGAACTCGCCGCTGCGCACCGACAGTTCGCCGACGAGCTCCAGGATGCGGGGATCCTCCGGGGTACTGGCTGCGGTCTGCTGAAGGTCGGCGACCGCACGATGCCGGGCTCGCTCCGGATTCCGGTGGAAAGACTTCGCCGCGGGGTCCAGGAAGAGCATGCGCAGCACGTTGTCGTGCTGCGCGAAGTCACGGTAGAGAGCGTCGGCCAACGCGTTGGTGGCCAGGAGGTCCTGGGCGTGCCCGATGATGAAGGCCGGCGTCCTGGTCCAGCTCTCGATCAGTTGCCGCAGGTGCGGGCGGACCCGCTCGACCCGGGAGGGGGACTTCGTGCGGCGGGCTGTCGGCCGGGCCAGCCGGAAGAGCTCCCCCTTGTCCTCGTCCCCGAGTTGCAGCGCCCGGGCAAGGGCCTCCAGCACCCGGGGTGAGGGGCTGAGTTCACGGCCTTGTTCGAGTCGGCTGTAGTAGCTGAGGCTGACACCTGAGAGTGTCGCGACCTCGTCGCGCCGCAGGCCGGGCACCTTTCGCCGACTCGCGGCGGACAGTCCTGCCGCGGCAGGTCCGAGGCGTTCCCTGCGGGAGCGGAGGAACTGGCCCAGCCCTCCAACCGGGTCAGGGTGCGTGTCGTTGTCCATGCTGCCAAGGTAGGCGGAAAACGCCGGGCACGGTTCTGCCGACGGTGGGTGCATTACACCCAGGAATGCGGGTCCCCCGAGGGAAAGCACGTGACGAGCCGTGGCACATCATGATGGGCGCCTCGCGAGCGTGATGTTCGAGTCGTCGGCGCCCCTCAGATGCCCTCTTGCCGACAGCCCAGTCTCCGCAGCGACCCCAGGGACCGGAGAAGCCCGTCAAACAAGGCGGATGACTACCCTTCGTGAATGCCGTACTACGTGGTGCCATGGTGTGCGGCCGATAGTTCTCATCGGCTGAAATGCATCTACTCTTGCCGCATGAGCAATGGGACACCTTTGGGTGATTTCCTCCGAGCCCGCCGAGAAGCCCTGAAGCCACACGACGTCGGTCTGCCCGAACACGGGCGACGCAGGGTTCCCGGGCTACGCAGAGAGGAAGTGGCGCTGCTCGCCGGAGTCAGTTCCGACTACTACATCAGGCTGGAACAGGGGCGCGAGAACAGCCCCTCGCCACAGGTCCTCGACGCCGTGGCGCAGGCGCTGAAACTGGACGCGGAGGCCACCGACCATCTCAACCGCCTCTGCCTCACCGCGTCACAACGCCCGCGCGACTGGGGCGAGACGGACGTGAGCCAGCAGTTGTTGCAGCTGATGGACGGATGGGAGCACACTCCGGCCTTCGTCGTCGGCCCGGCCCTCGACATCATGGCGGCCAACTCCCTCGCCACGACCCTCCACAGCGGGTTCGAGAAGTTCGACAACCTCGCCCGCATGGTGTTCGTCGACCCCGCCGGGCGTGAGTTCTACCAGGAATGGGAGCGAGCCGCGCATTCCTGCGTCGCCGAAATCAGGGCCGCCTACGGACACGACCCCGAATCGGCCCGCATCGCCGAAGTCGTAGCGGAACTGTCCGCCCAGAGCGAGGAGTTCGCCGAAATCTGGCAGCTGCACGACGTCAAGAGCAAGTCCCAAGAGGGCAAGCATCTCAAGCACCCACAGGTCGGAGACCTGCACATCAATTTCGCGGCGTTCACCGTCAACGGGGCTCCGCACCAGCAACTGGTGGTCTATCAAGCCGAGCCGGCCAGCCCGACGGCAGCCGCCTTCGAGACGCTGAGGGCCATGGCCACCCAGCCGAAGGACGCCCGGACGGCCGTGCCCGTGGCCGACGTCGCCGTCGACGAATGAGCACGTGAGCCCTGGTGGAGGCCGGTCCTGCCGCACCTAGGAACAACGCAGCCTTCATCGCGGTGCGCCCATCTGCCGACACTCGATGCGACAAGCAATGCGCCGGCCGGGATGCCGGCGCGCAGATCGCACGGCGCCAGGAGCAGACATGATCACCGTGAAGGACCTTCAGCCCCACCCCCTGGACCAGGTTCACCGTCTGATCGAACCCGGCCCCGTCATCCTGGTCACCACCCAGCACCGCGGCATCCCCAACGTGATGACCAACGGGTTCAACATGATGGTGCGCCACGCCCCACCGCTGATTGCGTGCACCATCGGCCCCTGGGACCACAGCTACCAGGCCCTCGTCGAAACCGGTGAGTGCGTCATCTCGGTCCCGACGGCGGACATGGCCACCACCGTGGTCGACATCGGCAACTGCTCCGGCGCCGACGTGGACAAGTTCAAGGAGTTCGACCTGACCGCCATAGCCGGTGAGAAGGTCCAGGCACCGCTCGTGGCCGAAGATGGAGGGCTGCCTGCGGGCCGTCCGCGGCGGCGTGCGCAGGGCGCACGTACTCGACGGCCGCGTGCCGCACGCGGTACTGCGAGGCGTCCTCGACGAGGACGGGCCCGGCACCACCGTAGTTCCCGACAGCAGCCCGGTCACAGGATCCTTCTGAGGATCCGCGCATTGCGCCGTGGGTCCAGGGACTCTGCCCAGGACTGAGGCGCCAGGCGCGCAGTCGTGGGCGTGAAGCCGCACCGGAGGAACAGGCCGCCACTGCCGGTCGTCGCCGTGAACAGGCCACCGAGCGACAGGGCGCGCGCCCTGGCCAGCACGGCGTGCAGGAGCCCGGCCCCCACTCCGCTTCCCTGCCTCTGCCCGGCTACGCAGAAGTTGTACACGACGCCCGCGGCCCTGCGGCCCTCCCCCGGGCCGGCCGGGTGCACGCGCAGGCCCACGCAGCCTTCGAGGGTGCCTGCGGGGGTCTCCGTCACGAGGAAGTCGGCCGCATGGGTGGCGTAGAGCGATACGGGCCGCTCCCGCAGCGCCCCCGAGCGAACGAAGGGCCGGGACAGGTCGGCGAGTGCGGCAGCGTCCTCCGCACGGGCGACGCGCACGGAGAACGTCGGCGCGAGGAGCGTATGCGGCCCGGTCACCCCTCCGCGCACGGGCGGCCCGGATAGTCGTCGGTCTCGGGTACGCCCGCTGCGCGCATCCTGCGCAGAACCTCGTGCAGGACCGACTCGTCGCCGATGTCCACGGGGCAGTTGGTCTCCCGGTCGAAGACCAGGGTCTCGCCGGCCGTGTTCCAGACGACCCAGCGACGCCGTAACCCCTGTTCCTCCCAGAGGTGCGCGTAGCTCTCCACAACCGCCGCCTTCCTGCTCATGACACCGACCTGTCGGTTTCACGGCCGTCGACGTACGTCGCCACCACCTCGATGTCTCCGATGCGGGACGTGTCGACGCGCCGGGGGTCGTCGCCGAGTACGACCAGGTCGGCGAACTTGCCCGGGGTGAGGCTTCCGAGGTTGTCCTCCCAGTGGCAGGCGAAGGCGCCGGCGACCGTGTAGGCGCGCAGGGCCTCGTCGACGGTGATGCCCTCGTCCGGGCCGATCACCTGGCCGGACTCGGAGGCGCGCTCGACCATGAACTGGATGGCCCGCAGCGGGGATCCGTCCGTGACGGGGCGGTCGGAGCTGCCCACCAGCGTGATGCCGTGGTCCAGGAACGCCCTGCCGCGATAGAGCCACGGGGCCCGCTCCTCGCCCATGATCGCCGCGTAGTCGTCGCCGAAGTAGCGCAGAAAGTTGGGCTGGACGACCGCACTGATGCCGAGCTGCGCGAAGCGCGGGAGCTGGTCGGGGCGGATCAGGCCGGCGTGCTCGATGCGGTGCCGGGCGCCGGGGCGCGGCCGGAGGCGCTGGGCCCGCTCCAGGGCGTCCAGGGCGACGTCGGCCGCGTGGTCGCCGATCGCGTGGACGGCGAGCTGCCACCCGGCGAGGTGGCCGTCCACGATCGTGTCCGCGAGCACGTCCGGGTCGTCCTGCAACTGGCCCGTGTGGTCCAGCCCTTCGTACGGGCTGCTGAGCGCGGCGGTCCGGGCCATCATGCCGCCGTCGGTGAAGATCTTCAGCGCGCCCACGGAGAGCCGGTCGTTGCCGAAGCCGGTGCGCAGGCCGAGGTCGAGGGCCCGGGGAATCCCGTCGGCTTCGTGGGCGGCGACCGGGTGCAGCCGGTCGGCAGACACCATGAGCTGCACACGCAGCGGCAACAAGCTCTTCTCGCAGGCGAGTTGGTAGGCGCCCAGCTCGACCGGGCTGTGGCCCAGGAGGGTGCCGCCGATTCCGGCCTCGGCGCAGGCCGTGACGCCCTCGGCCAGGCAGGTCCGGGCGGCGCGCCCGATCGCCTCGGCCAGTTCCTCCTGGGAGTGGGGCAGGCGCAGTGCGCGGGCGGCGCCCATGGCACCCTCGGCGAGGAAGCCGTTCTCGTGCGGGATGCCGGCGGGGAGCAGGTCGAGTACGGCGGAGTTGACGACGCAGCCGTGCCCGGAGTCGTGCAGCATGAACACCTTGTGCCCGTGGCTGACCTTGTCCAGTTCGGCGGCGGTCAGATGACGGCCCAGGGCCCGCTGGTCGTAGCCGGCGATGCTCACCCAGGTGCCGGGCGAGCCCTTCCGGATGACGGCCTCCTCCACGACGGCGAGCACGTCGTCGATCCGCGTGCACCCCGCGATGCTCGGGGTGTTCTGCTTGAACCCGGTCCAGGCCAGGTGGACATGGGCGTCGATGAACCCGGGCAGCACGGTGGCGCCCTGCAGGTCGACCACCTCGCGGGCGGGCAGGGAGGTCACGGCCTCGTCCAGGCCGACGATCCGGCCCCGCCAGATGCCCAGGTCGTGGGCGACAGGGTGGCCGGGGTCCATGGTGAGGAAGCGGGCGTTCGTCAATCTGGTGCTGAGCATCGGGCGTCAGGCGTCCATGGACTCAGCGAGCGAACGGGGGCGCAGGTCCGTCCAGTTGGCCTCGACGAACTCCAGGCAGGCGTCCCGGGTGTTCTCCTCGAAGGCGATCGTCCACCCCCCGGGTACGTCCGCGAAGGACGGCCAGAGCGAGTGCTGGCCCTCGTCGTTCACGAGGACGAGGAAACGGCCGTCGGCGTCGTCGAAGGGGTTGGTGCTCATGTGCGGTGGCCTCCTGGAGAATTAGGTTAGGCTCGCCTAATCAAAAATGAGCTTAGCCTTCTCGGTTTCCGCTCCACAAGGAGACGTTCATGAGGTTGGTGGGGGAAGACGCCTTCGTCGCGTTCGGACTGTCCGGCGCACCCGGCACCGACGAGTTCTGGGCGACTGCGAGGACACCGGCGTCGATACCCGACGGCGACGGTTGGGTGACCCTGTTCCTGCGGCGCGGGTCCAAAGCGGCGAGCATCGGCTTCGAGAGCTGGTCGGAGCCGGCCCCCCTGCGCCGATGGGGCGACACGGACTGCTGGTACGCCGAGGTGCGCATGCCTGCGCGGCTGTGGGTGACCTACCAGTTCCTCGTGGGCGACGAGGCGTACGCCGACCCGTTCAACCCGGTCGGTGCGGGCGGTGACCGGTCCATCGCCGCGACCCCGGACGCCCCGGCCCAGCCGCACTGGCCCGTCGTCGGCGCGGCCGACGTCCTTCCCCTGCCGCGTACCCGGCTCCGCTGGAGCAGCGAACGGCTCGGCGGGCGGCGTACCGTCCGCGTCCATCCGGCGGGCGGCGGTGGACCGGTGGTCCTGCTGCTCGACGGGGACGACTGGCTGTACCTGCACCCGGCCATGACCGCGTTCGACTCGGCCGTCGCCAGTGGCGAGCTGCCCCCGGTCACCCTCGTCTTCCTTCCGGCCAAGGACAGGGCGGCCGAGTTCGCGTGCAGGCCCGAGCTGTGGGAGGCGGTCCGGGACGAACTGCTGCCGTTGGTGGCGGAGAGCGGCGTACCCGCCGACCGGGACCGGCTGGTGGTCGCCGGGCAGAGCCTCGGCGGGCTGAGCGCGATGTACGCGGCGCTGGAGTACCCGGAGTTGGTGTCTCGCGTCGCCTGCCAGTCCGGCTCGTTCTGGTGGACACCTGATTCCATGGATCTGGCGGATCCCTTGGGTGGCCCGGTCGGCGGCGCCATCGCCGCGCGGCTGCGGGAGCGCCCCGACCTGTCCGGGCTGCGGATCGCGTTCGACGTGGGGGAACACGAGAGGGGGATGCTGCCGCACTGCGAGCTGGTGGAGACCCTGGCCGAGCAGGCCGGTGCGACTGTTCGGGTCTCGCGGTCGGCATCGGACCACGACCGTGCGGGCTGGCGGCACGCGCTGCTCAGGGATGTCGCATGGGCGCTGGGCGCTCCGCGGGCAGGGCGGTGAATAGACCTGCAGGCCGGTGGGGGCTGGTCGCTCCCCCACTCTCGGCTTCGCTCGAGCGGGGGGGACCCCCATCGCGGCGGAGCCGCATATTGATACAGCCCCGCGCCCCTTTCGGGGCGCGTCACCGCGCCACCGCCAGGCAGTAGGCCTCGTCCTTGGCGAGGAGGTTCCTATGCGTGTCCTCTGCCGTGATGACGCCGTCGTCCAGGACGAGGACCCGGTCCGCGGCGTCCAGGAGGGCCGGGCTGCTGGTGATCACGATGGTGGTGCGGCCGCGGCGCAGCTTTGCGACGTTGCGCGCGATGAGCTGTTCGGTGACCGCGTCGACGGCTGTCGTCGGGTCGTGGAGGACGAGGACCTCGGTGTCGGCGGCCAAAGCGCGGGCCAGGGACAGCCGTTGGCGCTGTCCCCCGGAGAGGTTCGCGCCGCGGTCGCGGACGGCGTAGTCGAGCCCTTCGCGGTGCAGGGCGACGACGTCGGTCAGCATGGACGCCTCGACGGCCTCGGGGACCGTTCGGCTGGTGCCCGAGGGGTCGATGTTCGTGCGGAGGGTGCCCGCGAAGATCTCCCCGTCGTAGGGGTTCACCAGCATGTGTGCGCGGACCGCCTCGATCGACAGGTCCGCGAGCTCCTGCCCGCTGACCCGCACCACTCCCTCGTACGCGTCGGGCGGGACGTTCACAGCCAGGACGGACGCGAGGTCGGCCGCCGCGCGCGGCTGGTAGGGGGCGATCGCCACGAACTCGCCGGCGGTCACCTGGAACTTCAGATTCCGCAGGGTCCCGTAGCGGACGCAGTCGATCTCGAGGTCTCCGCCCGTGGCCGGGCGCTGAGGCCCTGGGGTCGTGACCGGCGGCGCGGTCAGCACCAGCGCCATCCGCTCGGCGGAAGCGCGCGCGATCATCACGTACTTGGGCATCTCGGAGAACAGCTTGAGCGGTTCCATGATGAACTGCGCCAGCCCCACGGCCATGACGAGTTCCCCGATGTTGATCCGGCCGTTGAACGCCAGCCAGCCGGCCGTCAGGGTCACGGCGGCGGCGAGGACCGCGTTGAGGGCCAGCGCGGTGCCCGCGTACGCGCCGTTCACCTTGGCGACGGTGATCGCCTGGAGCTTCGCCTCCGTACTGACCTTCCGGTAGGACCGGAACGCCGCGTGGTTGCCGCCGAAGCCGTGCAGCGGGCGCAGGCCGGTGATCAGGTCGGCGACCTTCGCGCCCGCCCGCGCCACCCGGGCCTGCTGTTCCTGGGTACTGGAGCCGATCCGCTGGGACAGCACGCTCAGGATCGACAGGATCGCGACGGTTCCCACGATCACCAGCAGACCGAGCCGGATGTCGGCCAGGCCCAGCGCGACCGCCGCGACCAGCACCGCGACCAGCGAGCTGATCAGCAGCGGCACCACCTCGATGATGTCGGCGGTCTGGTCGGCGTCCTCGGTGGCGATGGTCAGCACCTCGCCGGACTTCAGGTCGACGTCCCTGGCCACCGGTTGAAGGCCGCAGGCCGCGACCTTCACCCGCCAGCGGTGCGCCTCGGTCGTGTTGGCCTTCTGCAGGATGCGCATCCCGAACCGCCACGACAGCGACACCGTCGTGATGATCACGGCCAGCGCGCCGATCGACAGGCCGAGCGCGCCGAGGCTCCGGTCCCGCATCGTGTGCTCGACGATCAGGCCGAGTGCGATGGGGAAGGCGGTCTCCCCCGCCTGGTACAGGCCCATGAGGAGGGTGCCCCAGGCCATGGCGCCGATGTTGCGGCGCAGTGCGGTCCGGAGGATGTCGGACCCCGGGCGGGGCCGCTGCGTGTCAGGAGTGGTCATCGAGGTGGCGGGCAATCGCTTCCGGGGTGCGCAGGGTGAACAGATCGCGGATCGTGATCACAGGACCGTACTCCCGGCGGAGCAGCCCGATCAGCCGCACCGCCAGCATGGAGTGACCTCCGAGGGACACGAAGTCGCTCACCGCGCTCACCTCGTCGTCGTCCAGGTCCAGTGCCTCGGCGAAGAACTCGCAGACCGTGGTCTCGGTCTCGGTTTCCGGGCCGCGCTCCCCCGCCGTGGTCAGCGCGCCGAGCGGCTTGGCCTCCGGCAGCGCCTTGGTGTCAGCCTTCCCGTTCACCGTCAGCGGGATGCTGTCGACCTGGGCGTAGTGCGTCGGGCGCAGGAAGTCCGGCAGCCCGGCGCCCACCTCGGCGGCGATCGCCGCCAGGTCGGAGCCGTCGAGGACGAGATAGGCGGCCAGCCGGTACGCGCCGTCGACCTGCGGGTCGGGCTGGGCGACCGCGGCGACGAACCGCACCGCGGGGTGCGCCGCGAACACGGCCTCGACCTCGCCGAGTTCGACCCGGTGCCCCCGGATCTTGACCTGCTGGTCGGTGCGGCCCAGGTACATCAGGTTCCCGTCGGACCGGCGGACCACCAGGTCCCCGGTGCGGTACATGCGCTCGCCGGGTTCGCCGAACGGGCAGGCGACGAAGCGGTGCGCGGTCTGGGCGGGCTGCCCGAGATAGCCGCGCGCGATGCCGATGCCGGACACGTACAGCTCGCCGGGAACGCCGTCCGGCAGCGGCCGCAGCCATGGGTCCAGCACGTACACGTCCGTGTTGTCGATCGCGACTCCCACCACCGGGTCCTGGCACTCGAAGGTGCCGACGCCGAGGGTGTTGATGGTGTACTCGGTGGGTCCGTACAGGTTGTAGCCGACCGTCCCCTCGGTCTCCGCGAGCCGCTGCCACAGCGTCGGGGTGACGGCCTCGCCGCCCAGCAGCACCAGCGCCGGCCGTCGTGCCGGATTGTCGAGCAGCCCCTCGGCCACCAGCTGCTGCGCGTAGGTCGGGGTCACGTTGATGACGTCGATGCCGTGCTCGAGGCAGTACTCGACCAACCGGGGCGCGTCACGGCGCAACTCCTCGTCACAGATGTGCACTTCATGACCGTCGGCGAGCCACAGCAACTCCTCCCACGACATGTCGAACGCGAACGACACAGTGTGCGCGATCCGGAAGACCCGGTGGCCGTGCTCCGCCAGCACCGGCTCGAATATCCGGCGCTGGTGGTTGATCAGCATGTTGGTGAGCCCGGCGTACTCGGTCACCACGCCCTTGGGCTTCCCGGTCGAGCCGGAGGTGTAGATCGTGTACGCGGGGTGCCGCAGTCGGCCCGGGTCGTCCGGCGCGAACGTCAGATACGGCTCGGCGGCGGGCAGGGGGCGGTCCAGCTCGATCAGGTCGCCGGTCAGCGGGGTCAGCCGGGGCGACACGGCGCTCACGGTGAGGATCACGTCCGGGCGGGCGTCCGCGACGATCGCGGCGATCCGCTCGTCCGGGTGGTCCAGCTCCAGCGGTACGTACGCGGCGCCGACGCGCAGCACGGCGAACAGCGCCACGATCGAGTCGAGGGAACGCGGGATCGCGAGACCCACGGTCCTCTCGGGGCCGATACCGCGCCCGGCGAGCACACCCGCCACCGCGCGGCTGCGGTCCCGGAGTTGGGCGAAGGTCATGGTCGAGCCGTGCGCGACGAGCGCCACCCGCTCCGGATCACGGTCCGCCGCCTGGTCGAACCGGTCAACGACGGTGTCCGTGCCGACGTCCGTGCGTTCGGCGGGTTCAGGCTCCGGCCCCAGACCCGGCAGCGCGCCGACCGGTCCGGTCGACCGGGCCAGGTCCTCGAGGACGCGCAGATAGTCGTCGAGGAGACGACGGGCGTTCTCGGTGTCCTCGTCGCGGTACTCCAGCTTGACCGTGAGCCGGTCGCCGGGCGTGACGACCCACGTGAACGGGTAGTGCGTGGAGTCATCGGCCTTCACCGAGGTGATGCCGTGCCGGGCGTTCATCTCGGCGAACGCGTCCATGTCCAGGAAGTTCTGGAGCACGAACAGGTTGTCGAACAGGGTGTCGTGCCCACTGGCCCGCTGGATCTCGCCGAGGCCGAGGTGCTCGTGCTCCATCGCCTCGACCCTGGCCGCCTGCACGGCCGACAGGTACGCGCGGACCGTGTCGTCCGGCCGGGCCCGCGTCCACATCGGCACGGTGTTGAGCAGCACACCGACGATGCCGTCCAGGCCTTCGCCCTCCCGGCCCGAGACGGTCACGCCGAACACGGCGTCACTGCGGCCCGTGCGGGCGCCGAGGAGGAGGCCGAACGCGCCGGTCAGCACCGAGTTCAGCGTGACGCCGTGCGCCCTGGCCGCTTCCCGCAGCAGGTCCGACTGTTCGGCGGACAGCGTGTGCACGAGTGCGCGCGGCAGGTCGTCCGAGAGGGACGGCGCCGGTCCGGCGAGCAGCGTCGGGCCGGGGAGGCCGGCCAGGTGATCCGCCCAGAAGCGTTCCGCTACGGCGGGGTCCTTGGCGTCGAGCGCCCGGGCGTGGTCCTCGAAGCCCGGCGTGGCCGGGGTCGTGTCCCACGGCTCGCCCGCTACGACGGCCTGATAGGCGTCGAACAGGTCCCGCAGCACGATCTCGCGGGACCAGCCGTCCCACAGCAGCAGGTGGTAGCTCAGCAGCAGACCGTCGCGGTCGTCGGGCAGCCGCACCACGGTCAGCCGGATCAGCGGCGGCTCACCGGGGTCGAATCCCGTGTCGCGGTCCCGGACGCGCAGGGCTTCGACTTCCGCGTCCGTCGCCAACTCGACGGTACGGGCGGCGACTTGCCGCCCCGCGCTGAGGATCTGGACCGGATTTCCGTCGTCGTCGGTCGTGAAGCCGGCGCCCACGACCGGGTGCCGCGCGATCACGTACGCCATCGCCTCGGCCAGCGCGTCGGTGTCCAGGCGCCGGTCGAAGGTGAACCAGCTCTGTGCGACGTAGGGTCCGGCCGTGCCGGCCATCTGGGCCTGGAAGTACAGGCCGCGTTGGAGCGGGGTGACCGGTGCGGTGCGCTCGGCTGTCGCGGAGGCGTCCGCGATGCGTTCCAGTGCGCTCCGCCAGTGTTCGGTGAGCTCGTCGGGGATGCCCTCGGCGAGGGTGAAGGCCGCGTGCAGGCTGCCGGTGGCCTCGTCGAGCCACGCGTTGACCTCGACGGCGTACGGGCTGCCCTGGTCGCCGCCGGTGATGTGCAGGGCCTGGGACTCGCTGCCCCGGCCGAGGTAGTTGAACAGCACCTGCGGGCGGGCGTTCAGCAGGGGGGCCGTCTGTGGGTTGAGGTACCTGAGCCGGCCGTAGGCGACGTGCGCGCGCTCGTCCGGCTGGCGTTCGGTGACCTCGCGCGCCGCGGCGACGGGGTCGGTGTGCGCGGTGAGCCGTACGGGCGCGATGGAGGTGAACCAGCCGACCGTGCGGGTGTAGTCGTGGTGTTCGAGGACCGGGACCCGGCCGTGCCGCTCCAGCTCGATCGCGAGATCGGTGGGCGACGGCTGGATGTGGGTCAGCGCGGTGCGCAGCGCACCGCACAGCAACTCGGTGAGACCGACGCCGAGTGCGGCGGGCGCGGTACGCGTCACGCGGTGGCTCACTTCGGGCGCGAGCACGACCGTGGTCTCCCGCAGCCGCTCGACCGTGGGCAGCAGCGTGGGTGCCTGGAGCGTGGTGACCCAGTGCCCGAGGTCGTCGACGGCGTGGGCGGACCGGAGCGTCAGTGCTTCGGCGTACTCGGCGTACGACGTGGTCGGCGGCGCCAGGGTCTCTCCGCGCAGGGCAGTGGCCAGGTCGTCCAGCAGGATCAGCCAGGACACCGAGTCGACGGCGAGGTGGTGCACCGTGACGACCAGGGTCCGGCTCGCCTCCAGCCATGAGAACGCGATGACGTCCCCGGACTCGGGGTCGAGCCGTCCGGCGGCTTCGTTCGCCGCCGTGGTGGCATCGGTCGTGTCCGGTCGTACGACGGTGACCTGGCGGGCGGGTTCGGTGCGCAGTGCCCACACCCCGTGCTCGACGCGCAGCCGCAGCCGGAGGGCCGGGTGTGCGGCCACGACGGCGTTCGCGGCACGCTCGGCGTCGGCGAGCCCGGCGCCCTCGGGCGCCACCAGCGTCCTGGCCTGGGCGAACCGGGCGAGTGATCCGCCCAGTTCGCGCTGGCGCAGGATGATCGGCGTCGGCGTCAGCGGGCCGTCCTCGCGGCGGGCAGGGGCCGCGGGCGGTGTGCTCGTCCCGAGGGTCCCCAGGTGCTCGGCGAGCGCACGCGGCGTCCTGAGCAGGAACACGTCCCGGGGCGCGATCGGCAGGCCGAGCGCCCTGGCCCGGTTGATCACGGTGATGGCGAGGATGCTGTCGCCTCCGGCGCGGAAGAAGTCGGTGTCGGGGGCCACATCGTTGCCGGGCAACGTTTCGCCGAAGATGTCGACGAGTGTGGCGAGCGCGGAAGGAAGTGCCACGACAGCAGCGTCTTCGCCTGCGGGTGCGTCGTGGCTTGTCGCGTCCCCCGGCGGAGCCGCATATCGATACAGCCCCGCGCCCCTTTGGGGCGCGGCTGCGCGCTCGGCCAGGGCCTTCCGGTCCAGCTTGCCGTTGACCGTCAGCGGCAGCGCGTCGACCGGCAGCACCCGGCCCGGCACCATGTGCACGGGCAGCTTCGTGGACAGCTGCTCGGTGACGTCACGGGGCACCCGGCCCACGACGTGCGCGACCAGGTGGTCGCCGCTGTCCGCCACGGTGACGGCCACATCGACCACGCCGTCGAGTTCCCTGATCGCGGACTCCACCTCGCCGAGCTCGATGCGGAATCCCTTGAGCTGCACCTGGTCGTCGGCACGGCCGACGAACTCCAGCTCGCCGTCGAGCGTGCGGCGGGCGAGGTCGCCCGTGTGGTACATGCGGGAGCCGTCGCCCGCGAACGGGTTCGCCACGAACCGTCCCGCGGTGAGCCCGGGCCTGCCCAGGTAGCCGAGCGACACCTGGTCGCCGGCGACGTAGATGGCGCCCACCCGGCCCGGCGGCACCGGCCGGAGCCGGTCGTCGAGCAGGTAGGTGACCAGGCCGGGTATCGGACCGCCGATCGGGCTGACGTCGTCGCCGGAGGCGAAGTCCTCGTCGGTCAGCACCCGGTGGGTGACATGGACGGTGGTCTCGGTGATGCCGTACATGTTGACCAGCTCGGGCGAACCGGTGCCGTACCGCTCGACCCAGCCGCGCAGCCGCCCCAGATCCAGCGCCTCGCCGCCGAAGATGATCCGGCGCAGTGCGGTGACCGGCTCACCGGCATGCCGGTCGGCCTCGATGAACTGGTAGAACGCCGACGGGGTCTGGTTGAGCACGGTCACTGAGCGCTCGCGGACCAGCCGGTGGAAGTCGACCGGGGAACGGGTCAGCCCGTACTCCGGCACCAGCAGCTCACCGCCGTACGCCAGCGCGCCCCACAGCTCCCAGACCGCGAAGTCGAAGGAGAAGGAGTGGAACTGGACCCACACGTCGTGCGGGCCGAAGTCCATGTCGGACCGGGTGTTCGCGAGCAGCGTCACCACGCTGGAGTGCGGGACGACGACACCCTTGGGCCGGCCGGTCGATCCGGACGTGTAGATCACGTACGCGGGGTCGTGCCAGCTGACCTCGGGCTCGGTGGTGTCCCCCACCGGCAGTTCGTCTCCCTGCACGAGCACGCGGGCCGACACGCCCGCCCGGGCCAGCAGTTCCGTGAAGCGGTCCCGCTGCTCACGCTCCACCAGAACGACCTGCGGAGCGGCGTCGGCGAGGATGTACTCCAGCCGTTCGTCCGGGTAGGCCAGGTCCAGCGGCACGTACGCGCCGCCCGCGCTGACGATCGCGACCAGGGCGACCACCTGCTCGACGGAGCGCGGGACGGCGACGGCGACCCGCTTGCCGGGCCCGACACCGGCCGCGCGCAGGGCCGAGGCCAACTCCTTCTTCGCGTCTGCCAGTTCGCCGTAGGTCAGGGACCGGGTCCCGCCGTCGAGACCGCACTGTGTGACGGCGGTGGCGGCCGGGTCGCGGTGCGCGGCGGCGTCGAACAGTCCGCCCAAGGTCGTCGGGAGGATCCGCGCGGGTCGCCCGGCGTTCCCGGGCCCCAGGTCGTCGACCTGGACGTCCGGCCGGGTGAGCAGGCCGGTGAGGGTCGAGGTGAACGTACGCAGGATCTCCCGGACGCTTGTCTCCCCCAACAGCTCACCGTCGTAGATCAGGTTGAAGCGCGGACGACCGTCGACCGCCCGCTCCACCACCAGCGTCAACGGGTAGTGCGGAGCGCCCTCGTTCACGATGTCGGTGATGACCAGCTCATCGCCGGACCCCCGCAGACCGTCCACATCGGTCGCGACGTCAAACACCACCAGGGTGTCGAACAGGGGGCCACCGGCGCCGGCCTGGCGGCCGATCCTGGCCAGCGAGACATGCTGGTGCGACAGTACCGCGCTCTGGTGCTCCCGTACCGAGGCAAGCAGGTCACTGGAAGTGGTCGTACCGGTCCAACGAGCTCGTACGGGGATCGTGTTGATGAACAGACCCACCATGTCCTCGATACCGGGCACCTCCGCGTCGCGCCCGGACACCGTGGAGCCGAACACCACGTCCCTGCTGTGCAGGATGCCGCCCAGCGTCACCGCCCAGGCGCTGTGCACGGCCACGCTCAGCGGCACGCCGGCCGACCGGGCGGCCGCGTCGATGTCGTCCGCCGGCTCCACGGCGGTGTCGGCGAACCGGTCGGACGGGGTGTGTCCCTCGGCGACCAGCGAAGGGCCCGGCAGGTCAGCGAGTTGCTCGCGCCACACCCGGGCGCTCTCGTCCTCGTCGCGGCCGGCCAGCCAGCGTACGTAGTCGGGGAAGCCGCCGACGGGGTAGATGCTCCCCGGCGCGTGGTACTCGGCCAGCAGCGCGTGGAGCATCGGTGGCACCGACCAGCCGTCGGCGATGATGTGGTGCACGGTCTGCACCAGGACGTTCCGGCCGGAGCCTGCGCGAAGGAGCGTGTACCGCATCAGCGGGCCGGTGGCCAGGTCGAACCCGGCGCGGCGGTCCCGCTCGGCGTAGTCGCGTATCTCGTCGTCGGTGATGCCGGGGCGGTCCAGCGTGGTGAACGGCGCCTCCACACCGTTCTCCAGTACGGAGACCACACGGCCGTCGGCGAGGGCCACGAACCGCGCGGCCAGGTTCGGGTACAGCGTGAGCAACCGGGTGGCCGCCGCCGCGAGCCGGTCGGGGTCCACCTCTCCGTCCAGCGTCAGCAGTTGCTGCTCGACGTAGGCGCCCGCCGAGTCGTCGTCGAAGACGGAGTGGAAGTACAGGCCCTCCTGCAGCGGGGTCAGCGGCAGGATGTCCCGAAGCCGGGGGCCGTCCAGGGCGTCGACATCGGCCTGAGTGAGCGGCACCAGGCCGAAGTCGCTGGGAGAGTGGCCGCCTTGGTCGAGCGCGGCAAGCCCGGCCAGAGCCACCCGGAAGTACTCGCCGAGGGTCGCGATGTCCTCGTCGGTGAACATCCCGTCGGGCCAGGAGATGGTGGTGACCAGCTCGTACTCGCCACTCGCCGCGGGTTCGGCGATCGCGTTGAACTCCAGGGGACGCGGCAGGCGCATCCTCGGGTCGCGCTTCTCGCCCAACTGACCTGTGGTACCCGCAAGTTGCCAGTCCCCGGAGGCGCCCGCATCGAAGCGGCCGAGGTAGTTGAACAGCACCTGCGGTGCGGGCGCGTCGAACTCGGTGTGGGTCAGGTACCGCAGGGCACCGTAGGAGACGCCGTTGTCCGGAACTCGGGCGAGGTCCTCCTTGACCGCCTTGAGCGCGGCGGCCAGATACTCGGGAGCCGTGAAGTCGGCCGCTGCGCCGGGGTCCACGGTCACCGGGAACAAGGTGGTGAACCAGCCCACGGTCCGCGACAGTTCCGGCTCGAAGCCGGCGGTGCCCGCCACGAACCGTCCTTCGCGGCCGTGGCCCTCGAGTTCGATGTGCGCGAACGTCTGGTCCTGCCCGAGGTCACGGCGCCATCGGGCGAGGGTGACGGCGAGCGCGGTGAGCAGGACGTCGTTGACGCCCGCGTGGAACTTCGCGGGGATCTCACCCAGCAGCGCGGCCGTGACCTCGGGACCGACCGAGACGGTCCGCAGCCGCTCCCGCGCGACGGTGTCGGCTTCGGACAGCGCGCGCCTGCCCACCGGCCCGTCCGCTCCCGGCAGGGGACGCCAGTAGTAGGCGCTGTCCGCGTCGAACGCCGCACGTTCCAGCAGCTGCGTCCAGCGCCGGAACGACGTGCCCACCAGGGGCAGCTCGATCGGCGCGCCTGAGGCGAACTGCCGCCATGCCGTGGCCAGGTCCTCCATCAGGACCCGCCAGGACACACCGTCGATCACCACGTGATGGGCGGCCAGGACCAGCTGCCGTGCCTCACGGCGCCATACGGCCCGCAGCATCACGCCGCCCGCCGGGTCCAGCCCTTCGGTGGCGAGCGCGACGCACTCCTCGACCGGGCCGTCGCTCTCCTGCCACCCCGCGACGGCCTGGTCCGCCTCCGGGATGTCGAAGCTCCAGTGGTCACCGCGCACCAGCGTGGCGCGCAGCATGTCGTGCCGCCGGACCACGGCGGCGAGAATCGCGTCGAGCGCGTCGGTGGTCAGGTCCGCCGGGGTGTTCAGCACCACCGACTGCACGAAGCCGTCGATCGCGTCCGTGGTCTCGCCGAGCCACTGCACGATGGGCGAGCCCACGACGGAACCGGTCGCAACATCGCCGTGGTCCACGGTGGAGACGTCCTCACGGCTCGCCACCGCCGCCAGCGCCCCCACGGTGCTGTGGGCGAAGACCTGCCGTGCCGTGACGTAGAGGCCGGCGTCGCGCAGCGCGCTCAGCAGCGAGATCGCCAGAATGCTGTCTCCGCCGAGCTGGAAGAAGTCCTGGTCGACGCCGACCTCTTCGAGCCGCAGCACGGACGCGACCGCCGCGCACACCGCGCGCTCGTTCTCGGTGGTGGGCCGGACGAGCGAGCCCGTCCCGACGGCAGGCTCGGGCAGCGCGTTCCGGTCGAGCTTGCCGTTCGCGGTGAGCGGGAACTCCGTCATCACGACGATGTGGGCGGGCACCATGTACTCGACCATGTGCTCGGCGGCCCACGTCCTGACCTCGTCCGCCCGCAGGTCCTCGCTGCCTGCGGCCGGGATCACGTATCCCACGAGGTAGGTGCCCCCGGCCGCGTTCTTCTTCGCGACGACGCAGGTGTGGCGTACCCCGGGGTGCTCCGCGAGACCGACCTCGACGTCCTCGATCTCCAGCCGCATACCGCGGATCTTGATCTGGTTGTCGGCCCGGCCGAGGAAGTCCAGCGACCCGTCCGGATCGAACCGGGCGAGGTCACCGGTCCGGTACAGCCGGGAACCGTCGTTCGCGAAGGGGTTCGCGACGAAGCGGGACGCCGTCAGGCCGGGCGCACCCACGTACCCCCGCCCCAGGAGGAAGCCGCCCACGTACAGCTCGCCGCCGACCCCGACGGGGACCGGGCGCAGCTCGTCGTCGAGCACGTACAGCTGGGTGTTGGGATTGGCCTTGCCGATCGATGTCGACAGGCGTTCCGCCGCCCCCCGGTAGATGACGTGCGAGACGCCGATCGTCGTCTCGGCCGGGCCGTAGCCGTGGTACATGGGGATGTCGAGCTTGGTGCGGAACCGCTCGTACAGCTCGGGGGTCAGCACCTCGCCGCCGCACCACACGTGCCGCAGGCTGCCCAGCCGTCCGGAGTCGCCCGCGATCTCCAGCAGCACGTCCAGCATGGACGACACCAGGTACGTGAAGGTGACGCGCTGTTCGGCGATCACGCTGAGCAGGTGGTGCGGGTCGCGTTCGCCGCCGGGCCGCAGGACCACCAGCCGGGCGCCGGACACCAGCGGCAGGAAGATCTCGTTGATGGAGATGTCGAAGGACAGCGGCGCCTTGAACAGCGACGCGTCGTGGTGACCGAAGCCCAGGATCTCGCCCACCTGCCACAGCAGGCGCTCGCTGATCGCCTCGTGCCGGATCATCGCGCCCTTGGGCCGCCCGGTCGAACCGGATGTGAAGATCACGTAGGCCAGGGCGTCGCCGAGGACGGTGGCCTCGGTCCCCTCGGTCGGGTAGGAGCCGAACCGCCAGTCGCCCAGGTCGACGGCCACGGCTTCCGGTTCAGCCGGGTCGTGCTCGCCCGAGGCGTTGAGCTGCACCACGACCCGGGCGTCCTCGATGACGACGGCTCGGCGCGCGGCGGGCCACTGCGGATCGAGCGGCACGAACGCGCACCCCGCCTGGAGCACGGCGAGCAGCCCGATCACCATGTCGGCGGAGCGGCTCAGTGAGATACCGACGACCTGTTCGGCGGTGAGCCCGCGTTCGAGCAGATGGTGGGCCAACTGGCTGGAGAGTTCGGCCGCCTGACGATAGGTCAGTGTCCGGTGCTCGTCGACGACGGCGACGGCGTCCGGCCTGGTCCGCGCCTGCTCGCGGAACATCTCCACAATGGTCGGGCGGACCCGGTCGGCCCGGGTGTCGTTCCACTCGGCCAGGGCCTCGAGCCTCGCCGCCACCCCGGACGGGCCGATGGTGCCGATGGGCCGGTCCGGGAAGTCGGAAAGGTCGTCCAGCGCGAGCTGCGCCTCGGCAGCCACCACACCTTCCGGGACGGTGATGCTCCGGCCGTTAGCGCCGACCTCCCAACCGCCGAGCCCGGCACCGCCGTTGTCGACCCACGCGAGGACGTCGGCGAACAGCGTGCCGGGGGTGAGGTCGATGCCGTCGGGACTCCGGCCCGTCGCCCAGTACGACAGCCCGACGGCGCATGCTTCGGTGATGGTCCGGTCGGAGAAGTCGCCGGTCCGCCGGCGTACGTCGGCCAGGCGCGCGGGAGTAAGCCGTACGAGACGAGTGCTCGGTTCCATCATCGAAGCCTCAGCATCCCTTCCAAGGAATGAAAGTAAGCTCTCACCTGAATTAGGGTTACCTAACTGCCTTCTCGCCAGGCCCGCCACAGTCGCGCATACCGGCCGCCCAGAGCCACCAACTCCTCGTGCGTTCCCTGCTCCACGACGCGCCCCGCGTCCAGCACGGCGATCCGGTCCGCCGCCATCGCCTGGGTCAGCCGGTGCGCCACGAACAACGTGGTCCGGCCCTGGCACGCGGCCAGCACGGCCCGCTCCAGCTCGGCGGCGCCCTCGCTGCCCGCCTCCGCCGTCGACTCGTCGAGCACCACCACCGGCGAACGACCCAACACCAGCCTGGCCAGGGCGATCTGGGCGACCTTGGTGACGTCCAGGCGCTCACCGCCCTCGCCGACCAGGGTGTTCAGCCCCTCGGGCAGCGCGTCGACCCACTCGTCGGCGCCGACCGTGCGCAGCGCACCCATCAGCTCGGCGTCGGTCGCTTCCGGCGCGGCCAGCCGCAGGTCGTCGGCGAGCGGACCGGAGAACACATGCGTCTCCTGCGTCAGGATGCTCACCAAGGCCCGCGCCCCGGCCTCGTCCAGACCGGCGAGGTCGGTCGACCCGACACGCACCGATCCGGCCTGCGGGGTTCCGATGCCCGCGATCAGCGCGGCCAGGGTCGTCTTGCCCGCGCCCGTCGCCCCCACCAGGGCGAGCGAACCACCGGCCGGGATCGTCAGGTCGACGTCCTTCAGGACCGGCTCGTCGGTGCCGGGGTAACGGAACGTCAGCCCCTCCACCGTCACCGGGAACGGCCCTGCGTGCGCCGACGCGACGGACGCGTCGCCCACCAGCCGGTCCTCCGCGTCCTCCCCCAGGACCCCGACCAGCCGGGTCAGGCTCGCGCCCGACTTCTGCGCCTCGTCGAAGGTGAACATGATGAGGCCCAGCGGGGTGAACAGCCGGTGGAACAGCAGCGGGGCCGCCGACACCTCGCCCAGGCTGGCGGCATCGGCCTCCAACAGGGCGTACCCCACCACGAGGATGAGGACCAGCCCGATGAACTCGGCGCGGTTCTCCCTGCCGACGAACCGGCCGAAGAACCGGAACACCTCGATACCGAGGTTGCGCACCCGCCACGACTCAGCCGTGACCTTCTCGCGGAAGGCCTCCTCGAGGCGGTACGCCCGGACCGTGTCGATCCCGTCCAGACCGCTGATCAACGCCTGCGCACGGTCGGCCTGGGCCAGCCGCTGCTTCCGGTAGAGCGGGGCGGACCGGGGGAGATACCAGCGCAGG
Source organism: Streptomyces sp. F001 (assembly GCF_004187715.1). Taxonomy (GTDB): domain Bacteria; phylum Actinomycetota; class Actinomycetes; order Streptomycetales; family Streptomycetaceae; genus Streptomyces; species Streptomyces flavusporus. Next base: position 163,903 of record NZ_QZWF01000011.1, read on the forward strand.
GCCAGCGCGTACGCGGGCAGCGCGGCGGCGCCCGCCAGGCCGAGCCGCCAGTCCAGTCCGAACATGCCGACCGTGGCGATGGCAACCAGCACTCCCGCCGAGAACACCGTGGGAACGGCCGTGCGGATGCCCTTGGAGATGACGGCCACATCGTCACCGACCCGGGAGAGCACGTCTCCGCGGCCGACCTGCTCGATCCGTGCGCTCGGCATCCCCAGCACCGCCCGGACGGCGCCTTCACGCAGCCGCGCGAGCAGATCCGCGCCCAGCCGCCCGATCAGGTACGTCGACACCGCGGTGGCCGCCGCGCCGAGCAGCGCGGCGGCCGCCATCAGGGCCCCGATCGTGACCAGGACCGACTGCGATGCGCCCTCGACCACCCCGTCGACCACTCGGCCGAGCAGGAGCACCGGGAGCACCTGGAGCGCCGCCCCGGCCACCGTGGTGAGCACGGTGGCGACCGTCAGCCAGGGCACTTCGCGGCAGTGTGCCGCGGCCCATCGGGTGGCCTCGCGTCCGGTCGCCGTGCGCAGGGTCGCCGGGGCGACGCGTGTGACGGTGGTGCTCACACCTACTCGACCGACTTGACGAGTTCGTCGATCGCGTACGGCATGGAGAGCATGGTGCCCTGGGAGATGGCCGCGCCGACCGCCGGGCCCTCACTGTCCAGCAGGTACGACACCTTGCCGTTCTTCACCGCGTCGAGGTTGGCGAACAGCTCGAACTTCTTCAGCGCGTCCGTGTCCGCCTTGTCGTTGATGACGAAGATGCGGTCGACGTCGACCAGGTCGATGCGCTCGGGTGAGAGCTTGGTGTAGAAGCTGCCGTCCGCGACCTTGTCGATCTCGGTCTGGTATTTGAAGCCGATGCCCGACACCAGCCGGCCGCGCACGTCGGTGGAGGTGAACGGCGCCACCGAGTCCTCGTACCAGGACAGCGCGACGGCGGTCTGGTCCGCGAACTCGGGGTGCGCCTTCTTGGCCTCGTCGAGCTGCCCCTGGATGTCCGCGACCATCTTCTCGCCCTCCTCGGCCTTGCCGAGTGCCTTGGCGATGTGGAGCGCGTTGTCCTGCCAGGGCGCGCTGAAGGGCTCCTTCTCGGCCTTGGTACGACCCACCGTCGGGGCGATCTTGGAGAGCTTGTCGTAGGCGGCCTGGTCGATCTCGGAGTAGACCGCGATGATCAGGTCCGGGCGCAGGGCGGCGATCTTCTCGTAGTTGGGGCCGGAGTCACCGTTCTTCATGATGACCTCGGGCTTGGTGTCGCCCCACTTGTCCTTCACCCAGGGCCACTGGGTGTTGATGTCGGGGCTCTGGCCCGCCGGGTTCGGGTACTGGTCGGTCATGCCGACCGGCTTGATGCCGAATGCCAGGACGCTCTGGTCGTCCGTGTAACCGACGGTGACCACCCGCTCGGGAGCCTTGGCGACCTTCGTGGATCCGAACGCGTGCTCCACGGTGACCGGGAATGCGCCGGCGGCGGTCGAGGTGTTGTCGCCGGCGTTGTCCGCCGAGTCGGACGAGTCGGAACCGCATCCCGCGAGAAGGCCGACGCCGAGAGTCGCGGCGGACAGTACGGCCGCCAACCGCCGCAACGGCTTCGTACGCGTCGTTCTTGTGAGGAGCATCCGGAATCCCCTTGCTGTCGCGCTGTCCACTACGCCCCGCCTGAGGGCAGGCAAACCGTACCGTGAGCGAGTGAGGTTAGCCTAGCCTAACTTATGTAACTTCGGAGCGCTTCAGTCGAGTTGGACGTGGGTACGGCCGATCGGCACGATCAGCGGCCGGTCGCCCACCGGGTCGTCGATCACCTTGGCGCGCAGTCCGAACGCCTCGTGCAGCAACTCGGCGGTGATCACGTCACGGGGGTGCCCCTGCGCCAGGATCGACCCCTCCCTCATCACGATGAGGTTGTCGCTGTAGCGGGTGGCCAGATTGAGGTCGTGCAGCACCATGACCACGGTGCACCCCGACTCGTGCAGGTCGTCCACCAGGTCGAGCACGTCGATCGCGTGCGCCAGGTCCAGGTAGGTGGTCGGCTCGTCCAGCAGGAGCAGGTCGGTGCCCTGGGCCAGGGTCATCGAGATCCAGACGCGCTGGCGCTGCCCGCCGGACAGTGAGTCGACCGGGCGGTCGGCCAGGTCGGACACCCCGGTCATGGCCAGCGCGCGCTCCACGACGGCGGCGTCGTCCGACGACCACTGCCGCAGCCAGCTCTGGTGCGGATGGCGGCCCCTGGCGACCAGGTCGGACACCGTCAGCCCCTCGGGCGCGACCGGTGCCTGGGGCAGCAGGCCGAGCTTCTTCGCCACGTCCCTGGTCCTGAGCCTGCCGATGTCATCGCCGTCCAGCACGACCGTCCCCTTGGCCGGCTTGAGCAGCCGCGACAGGGTCCGCAACAGGGTCGACTTGCCGCAGCCGTTGGGGCCGATGATCGTGGTGATCACCCCTGGCGGGATCGCCACGTCGAGTTCGTCGATGACGGTCCGGGCGCCGTACCCGACCGTGACACCCCTGGCTGCCAGCCGTGCGGCGTCCTCGACCCCGGACTCGGTCTTGGTGATGGACTGAGCGACCACAAGGCCCCCTTATTCAGGCTTGCCTAACTTTGTATCAGCTATCTGCGGTTCGCCCGTACGAGCAGATAGACGAGGAAGGGGCCGCCGATCGCGGCGGTGACCACGCCGACCGGGAGAGTGATCGGCAGTGCCGTGCGCGCGACCAGGTCCGAGCCGATCAGCAGCAGCGCTCCGACCATGCCGGAGGCCACCATCGGCGGTGTGGGGCACCTCGCCAGACGCATCGCCACCTGCGGCGCCACCAGCGCGACGAACGGGACCGGGCCCGCCGCGCTCACCGCCACACCGGCCAGCAGGACCGCGCACAGCAGCAGGATCGCCCGCACCATCGAGTAGCGGACGCCCAGGCCCGCGGCGACCTCGTCGCCGAAGTGCAGCGGCTTGAACTGGAACGCGACACACGCCACGACGATCAGGAGGACGAGTGTGCACCAGAGCGCGATCCGGACCTCGCCCCACGACCGGTCGTCCAGCGAGCCGACCAGCCACGCCTGGGCCCGGGCCACGTCCCTGATGTCGGCCGTCACCAGCAGCCAGGTGGTGATCGCCTGCATCACGGCACTCACCGAGATGCCGATGAGGATGAGCCGGAAGCCGTCGATCCCGCGCCGCCACGCCAGGAAGTACACCAGCAGCCCCGTGCCCAGACCGCCGGCGAGCGCCGCCGCGGACAGGCCCACGGAGTCGACGACCGCCGCGGCGGCCCCGCCCGACACCGTCACCCCGAACACCGCGACCGCGCCGGCGCCGCTGGTGATCCCCAGGATGTCCGGGCTGGCCAGCGGGTTACGCGCGACGGACTGGGTGATCGCCCCGGACACGCCCAGCGCGATCCCCACGACGAGCCCGGCCAGGGCACGCGGCATCCGCAGGTCCATAATCACGAACTCGTCGACCTGTTCGCCCCCGCCGGTGATCGTGGCGATCACCCGGGGCAGACTGATGGGGAAGTCCCCGATGCCGATGGACAGGCAGAACACCAGGAAACTCGCCCCCGCCAGCAGCAGCGTGACGAGGACGATCCAGGGCCGCCAGACGAACGACACGTGACCGAGCCGCACGCCCGGCGCCACCGATGGCTTCAACTCTGTCCCGTTCATGCGTTCTTGAACTTTCCGCGCCACACCAGACCCGCGAAGAACGGGGCGCCGAGGAGAGCGACGAGGACACCCGCGTCCAACTCGCCCGGCCGCACCACCAGGCGGCCCACGATGTCGCAGACCAGCAGGACGACGGCGCCGAGCAGACCCGCGTACGGCACCAGCCAGCGATAGTCCGGCCCGGTGAGATACCGGGCCACGTGGGCCACCATGAGTCCGAGGAACGCGATGGGGCCGCACGCCGCCGTCGCCGCGCCCGCAAGGAGGGTGATGGCGGCGATGCCGATGGTCCGGCTCAGCGTGATGTTCACGCCCAGCCCCCGTGCCACGTCGTCGCCCAGGTTGAGCAGGTTGATGGCGGGCAGCGTGGTCAGGGCCAGCACCAGGCCGACCGCGATGAACGCGGTCACCGGCCAGATGACGTCGAATCCGACACCGGCCACGGAGCCCGCGTTCCAGAACCGCAGCGCGTTCAGCGACTCCTTGTCCGACAGCGCGACCGCCGTGGTCATCGCCGCGAGAAACACCGTGACCCCTTGCCCGGCCAGTGCGAGCGTCAACGGATTGCCGGCGCCCCGGCCGATGCTCGCAAGCCCGAACACGACGACACCGGCAACTGCCGCCCCCAGGAAGGCGAACCAGACGTACTGGAACGGGTTGTCGAACCCGAACACGGCGATCACCGAGACCACGGCGAACGAGGCACCGGAGTTCACCCCGAGCAGGCCGGTGTCGGCGATCGGGTTGCGCGTGTACCCCTGGATCAACGCCCCGCCGACCCCGAGGGCGATGCCCGCCACGATCGCGAGCACCGTCCGGGGGACCCGCACGGTCTGCACGATGAGCCTGATCTCGGTGAGCCGCTGGTCGGGGTCCGGCGCCGCGAACAACCCGTGCCACACCTCGGCAGGACTCAACGCGCGCGCACCGACGGCCAACGACACCGCCCCCGCGACCACGAGGATCACCACCAGCGTGCCCAAACCCACAACCCGCCGCCGACGGGCCTCTGTTGTGGCCTTGGACGCGGGGCGCTCCACTGCAGTCGTGCCCATGTCGACGTACGTTATCCCTTTGGTTTCACGGGGTTGCACAGGGCTGCCGCGCCTGCCGGGTGCGATGCCACCCGGCGGGGCGTGGCGGTGTGGGGGCGAACCTGTGGGCGGACTAACGGGCCGTGCCGCCGGTTCCGTCGGCAACCGCCCGGGCCTCGTCCGAGGCGGACTTGAGACCCCGGTCGAGGAGCGAGTCCAGGATCTCACCGACCCTGATCGCGGTGTTGGACAACAGGGACGACGTGATGCCGTGCGTGTGCTCCGTGCCGCCCTGCAGATAGATGCCGCAGCGCAGGCCGGGGTCCGTCGCGATGCGGTAGTCACGCTCGACGCGGACCCGGCCCTCGTCGTCACGGAGGCAGCGGTCCGCGACCTCGCCGAGGAGGCCGAGGGGGTCGGCCGGGCTGTAGCCGGTGGCGAAGACCACGACGTCCGCGTCGAGGAGCGTCTCCTCGCCGGTGACGAGGGACTTCACGGTGGCACGGACCAGGCCCTGCGTCTCCTTGACGTCGGTGAGCCGGGAGACGTTGAGGAAGCGCAGCCGCTCGGTGCCGAGGACCTTCTCCTGGTACATCTGCCGGTACAGGTCGTCGATCAGATCGATGTCCACCACGGAGTAGTTGGTGTTGCCGTGGTAGTCCATCAGGCGGCGCTTGACGTTCTCGGGTGCGGCGAAGTACTCGTCGACCGCCGCGGGGTCGAAGATCCGGTTGGCGAAGCTGCTGTCGTCGGCGGGGCTGTAGCCGTAGCGGGAGAAGACCGCGCAGACCTCGGCCCGGGGGAAGCGGCGGTGCAGATAGGCGACGTTCTCGGCGGCGCTCTGCCCGGCGCCCACGACGATGAACCGGGAGGGCGAGGTGTCCTCCAACGCATCGACCTTCGCCAGCAGTTCGGAGTTGTGCCAGACGCGCTCGCCGCGCTCCACGCCCTCCGGCATGAGGGGACGCAGCCCGGTGCCGATGACGAGGTTGCGGGCCCGGTGGACCACGAGTCCCTCCCCCGAACGGACCGTCACTTCCAGGTACTCCACGGCCCCGTCACGGACGACGGGCGCAACGCCGACGACCTCGTGACCGTAGGAGACCATGTCGTCGACCTGGGCCGCGGCCCACTCGAAGTAGTCGTGGAACTCCACCCGCAGCGGGAAGAGGTTCTTGTGGTTGATGAAGTCGATCAGCCGTCCCCTGCTCTTCAGGTAGCAGAGGAAGCTGAACTGGGAGGCCGGGTTCCGGAGCGTCACCAGGTCCTTGAGAAAGGACACCTGCATGGTCGCGTCGTCGATCAGCATGCCGCGGTGCCAGCCGAAGCGCGGCTGCTGCTCGAAGAAGTGAGCGGTGATCGCCTCGTGCCGGCCGACGCGTGCGTTGTGCTCGCTGAGTGCGATCGCCATGGCCACATTGGACGGCCCGAAGCCGATGCCAATGAGGTCGTGGACCAGTGGTGCGTCAGCAGGAAGAACCTGTGACATGTCACTCCCATCGTGCGGGGCAGTCGCCTGTCGAGCGTGGGGAAGTCGAAAGGTGGGCACGCCGACGGAGCGGCCCGCGAACTTAGGTGAGCCTAAGCTAATCCTGTGAAGCTGTCGATAGGGCAAACCGGACAGCCGGAACATCGACACCCGTCAACTGGGGCTTTATACACAGCCGTTGCAAACTAAGGTAAGCCTTGCTTCACTTGTCCCCGGTCAGCCCCTGTCCTGAGGAGGAACCCATGCGGGTCGTCATGTTCGGTTACCAGACCTGGGGGCACCGCACCCTGCAAGCCCTCCTGGACTCCGAACACGACGTGGTACTGGTCGTGACGCACCCCAAGAGCGAGCACGCGTACGAGAAGATCTGGAGCGACTCCGTCGCCGACCTCGCCGAGGAGCACGGCGTCCCGGTGCTGATCCGCAACCGCCCTGACGACGACGAGCTGTTCGAGCGTCTCAAGGAGGCCGACCCGGACATCATCGTGGCGAACAACTGGCGGACATGGATCCCCCCGCGCATCTTCGACCTGCCGCGCCACGGCACGCTGAACGTGCACGACTCGCTGCTGCCGAAGTACGCCGGCTTCTCCCCGCTGATCTGGGCACTGATCAACGGCGAGCCCGAAGTGGGCGTCACGGCGCACATGATGAACGACGAACTCGACGCCGGCGACATCGTCCGGCAGGAGGCGGTGCCGGTCGGACCGACGGACACCGCCACGGACCTCTTCCACAAGACCGTCGACCTGATCGCCCCGGTCACGATCGGCGCGCTCGACCTCATCGCCGCCGGGCAGACGGAGTTCACCAAGCAGGACCGGTCCCGGGCGAGCTTCTTCCACAAGCGGTCCGCCGAGGACATCCGCATCGACTGGACCTGGCCGGCGGAGGACCTCGAGCGCCTCGTCCGCGCCCAGTCCGAGCCGTACCCCAGCGCCTTCACCTTCCACAAGGGCAAGCGACTCGAGATCCTGGCCGCCGTGGTGTCCCAGGGCCGCTACGGCGGTACGCCCGGCCGGATCTTCTATCGCGAGGGCGACGGCGTGGTGATCGTCGCCGGGGCCGACGCGCGCACCGGCCGCAACCACGGCCTGGCCATCACGCGCGTACGGACCGAGGACGGCCGGGAGCTGGGCGCGACGGAGTACTTCACCTCCATGGGCGGCTACCTGACCAGCCGCCCCTGAGCGACCACAGGCCGGCCTTCGCTCAGAAGTTCCTGACCACCTCGGTCCCCAGCCAGAACAGGATGGCCAGGGCCGCGAGCACACCGACGGCCTGCACGACCCAGCGCGGAATTCCACTCATGGCACCCGTCCTCACCGAGTGGGTGTACGCGTCCTCCCCCCACCTACCCTCAATGGCCGGACTCCCCACCCCCGGGCCGCACAGCCTGCACATAACCGAGCCAGGGCCGGACCTCACCGCTCCCCCGCACCTCGAAGCCCGTGTCGGCGACGAGTCCGGCCAGCAGGTCGACGCGGAGGTCCGCCATGGCGTGCCCACCCGTGGGGTGCACCGGACGGCAGCCGAGGCGGCCTTTCGGCGGCCGGAACTCGACGACCAGCAGCCGACCGCCCGGCCGCAGCACCCGCAGCATCTCGCGCAGCGCCACCGGCCGAAGCTCCCCCGGCAGGTGGTGCAGCATCAGGCTGGTGACGACGGTGTCGAAGGACGCGTCGGGCAGATCGAGGGCCTCGGCGATGCCCTCCTGATAGACGCAGGGGGCACTACGGCGATCCCGGCCGTTGTGGCTCTTGCGTCGGGCGTAGGCGAGTACGGGCGGTGCCGGATCCACCCCGGTCACCGCACCTTCGGGCCCGACCCGGGCGGCCATGTGCCGCGTGAGGCAGCCGGTGCCGCACCCCACGTCCAGAACGCGGTCTCCGGCCTCGGCTCCGCTGAGCTCGGCGAGGCGGGTGAAGGCACGGTGTCGCCGGCCCGCGAAGAGGACGGCACCGCAGAACTCGTAGGCATGCGGCCCCAGGGGCATGACCACCCCTCCTTGACCTGGTCAAGCAGCCACCAACGTAGTCGCAACCCCCGGGCCCCGCACACGTAGCCGCTTGAAGGAATACCCCTGGGGGGTATACGTTGAGGAGGTGTGGAGCTCAGGAGACGGTTCACGCTGGACGGGAACGGGATGAGGGTCATGGACCACAGCTCGCACCACGCAGGGCACGCGGGAGCGTCCTGGAGCATGGCGGTGAAGGCGACGCTGCACTGCCTGACCGGCTGCGCCATCGGTGAGATCCTCGGCATGGTCATCGGCACGGCGCTGCTGTGGGGCAACGTGCCCACCATGGTCCTGGCGATCGCGCTGGCGTTCCTCTTCGGTTACTCGTTCACGCTGTTCGCGGTACTCCGGGCCGGCCTGAACCTCCGGAGCGCGATCAAGATCGCGCTGGCCGCCGACACCGTCTCGATCGCCGTGATGGAGTTCGTCGACAACGCCATCATCGCCCTCACCCCGGGCGCGATGGACGCCCACCTGTCCGACGGACTGTTCTGGTCGGCCCTGCTGGGCGGGTTCGCGGTCGCCTTCGTGATCACCACGCCGGTCAACAAGTGGATGATCGGCCGCGGCAAGGGCCACGCCGTCGTCCACGCCCACGCCCACCACTGACGACCGGACCGGCAGGTGGGGCCGTTGCGGCGCGCCGCCTGCCGGCCGGAATGCCGGTGGTTCAGGACGGGCGGGCGACGGGCAGCCAGATGCGCATGCCCGTCGGTCCCCGCTCGGCCCACCGGTGGTACGGGACGAGGGCGAGGTCCATGGATGCGGTACTGCCCGTTCCGCCTACGTCGGCCGGTGTCCCGTACGGCCAGGCCGGCTCGGGATCGTTCCGGTGGTTCGTGGCGGCCCTGACCGTGACGCGGCCCTCGTGGTACAGGGGCGCTGCGCCGGTGTCCACTGTCAGATCGTCGCGCTCGGTGCCGGCCGGGAGGTCGACGGATTCCGCGCAGTACACGAGCGGGCCGCGTTCGACGGCGACGCAGCCGCGGAGGGCGTCGATGCGGTGGTCCGGCCAGGTGAAGCGCGGGGTCATCGGGAGGTGGAGGCGGATCTCCTCCCCGGTGGTGAGTTCCCGGTCCACGACGGCCAGGCCCGTGGAGACGGAGCGCCGGCGCCCGCCCTCGTCGAGTTCGGCCCCCCGGGCCCAGGCGGGCACGCGCAGCCGGAGGGTCACCGGCCCCTCGGGCGCCCGCACCACCCGCACGGTCACGAGGCCGTCCCGCGGGTAGTCCGTCTCGACCTCGAGCGACGCGGTCCGCCCGTCCCCCAGCTCGGCCTCGATCCGGGCGCCGGCGTACTGCAGCAGCGTCAGTTCGTGCCGCCCCGCCGTGGCGAGGTAGGTGTGCCAGGTGGCCAGCGTGCGGGCGACGTTGGTGGGGCAGCACGACACGTCGAACCAGGCGGCGCGGGAACCGCCCTCGGCGCGGGGGCTCACGGCGTCGTCGTCGGAGGTCTCGCCGGCCACCCGCTGTTGGAGCGGGTTGGCGTAGAAGAACGCCCGCCCGTCCGAACGCGGCGAGGTGGCGATGATGTTGAAGAAGGTGCGCTCGACGAGGTCGGCGTACCGGACGTCTCCGGTGGCGAGGTACAGCCGCCACGACACCATGACCGAGGCCACGCCGGCGCAGGTCTCGCAGTAGGCGCGGTCCGGGGGCAGCTCCCAGTCCTCGCCGAACCCCTCGTCCTGGTGCCGGGATCCCATGCCGCCGGTCAGATGGGTCCGCCGCGCCACCGCGTTCGCCCACTGGCGCTCGATGGCGGCGAGGAGCTCCTGGTCGTCCTGCTCCACGGCGACGTCGACGGCCGCGGCCGACAGGTACAGCGCGCGCACGGCGTGGCCGCGCCAGGTGTCGGCCTCGCGGATCGGCACGTCGTCCTGGAAGTAGGCGCGGCCGAGCGGGATGTCCTTCAGGGCGCCGTGCCCGCGGCGGTCCAGGAACAGCCGTGCCTGCTCGACGTAGCGGCTCTCGCCCAGCGCGCGCCCCAGCTCGGCCAGTCCGACCTCGATCTCGGGATGGCCGCAGATGCCCTGCAGCCCGTCGGGGCCGAAGGTGTCGCAGACGTGGTCGGCGGCCCGGCGGGCGACGGCCACGAGTTCGTCGGCGCCGGTCGTGCGGAGCCGGGCGACGGCGGCCTGCAGCAGGTGCCCCGTGCAGTACAGCTCGTGGCCGAACTCCAGATCGCTGTAGCGGGGCTGCCGGCCGGCGTGCCCGAAGCAGGTGTTGAGGTAGCCGTCGGCGTCCTGGGCGCGGGCGATGCGTGCGGTGAGCCGGCGCACGGCGTCGTCGTGGACCTGATCGCCGGAACGGCCGTACTCCCACGCCAGGGCCTCGATGAGCTTGTAGACCTCGGAGTCGGCGAAGGACCAGCCGGCCCGGTCGGGTCCTGTCGTGCCGTCGGCGACCCGGTCGAAGTTGGCGAGCCAGCCCAGGCGTTCCATCCACTGCTCGCAGTGCTCGAGGCTCGCCGTGGCGTTGGTCTGCTGCAGCGTCGCCCAGAATCCGCCGGTGAGCGTCGTCTCGCCCATGCCGAGCGGTCGCTGCCGGCCCCGGGAGGGGAGTACCGGGCGGCCGCCCTTCGGATCGGCGCCGGTCGTGCTCTCCTGCACGGTCACGTTGGTGGTTCTCCTCATGCGGTCAGTGGGAGGTCCGCACCCTCGCGGGTGAAGACGGGGATGTGGTCGATGGGCGCGGGCGCCGTCACGGTGCGGCCGCCCTCGTGGACCTCGCCGCTCCCGGCACAGACCCAACGGGTGCCGGCCGGGAGGTACACCTCCCGCGACCGTTGCCCGGGCTGTGTCACCGGCGCGACGAGGAGGTCCGGGCCGAACAGGAACGCGTCGTCCACCGCCCAGGCGTGCGGATCCTCCGGATGGTCCACGAACAGCGGCCGCATCGGCGGCAGTCCGGTACGCGCGGCCGTGCGCATCTGCTCGTGGATGTACGGGCGCAGCCGCTCCCGCAGATGCAGCAGGGCCGAGATGATGTCGTACGCCTCTTCTCCGTACGACCACACCTCGTTGGGGCCGCCGGTCTGCGCGAAGGAGGTGGGGTTGCGCGGCTCGCGGTCGCCGTGCAGCCGGAACAGCGGGCAGAACACGCCGAACTGGAACCAGCGGATCATCAGTTCCCGGTAGGCCGCATCGCGCGCGTCGCCGCCGTGGAAGCCGCCGATGTCGGTGGTCCACCACGGGATGCCGGACACGGCGGTGCTCAGCCCGGCCCGTATCTGCTGCCGCAGGGACTGCCAGGTGGCGGGGATGTCGCCCGACCAGAGCGCCGCCCCGTACTTCTGCGCGCCCGCCCAGACCGAGCGGCACAGCAGCACCGTCGGCTCCCCGTCCGCCGCCATGCCCTCGGCGAACAGACGGGCGTTGTCCCGCGGGTAGATGCCGGCGACCTCGGCGCCGGGCCCGGCGTACAGGGACAGGTGTCCGGGGTGCGCCGGGTTCAGCTCGGGTTCGCAGGCGTCCAGCCAGAACACGCGGACGCCCAGGTCGCGGTAGTTGCGGCGGACCAGGTCCCATACGAACTGCCGGGTCCGGGGGTTGGTGGGGTCGTAGAACGCCACCGGCATCGGCGTGGCCATGCCTTTGTCCTGGATGGTCTGGTGGAACTCGACGCCCTGGTGGGTGCCGACCAGGAGACCGCCGTCGCGGTAGTCCGCGAAGTGCTCCGACAGCGGCGAGACCGTCGGCCAGATCGACACCATGAGCTCGACGCCCAGGTCGGCCAGCTCGTCGACCATCGCCTTGGGGTCGGGCCACTCGCTCTGGTCGAAGCGGTGGTCGCCCATGGCCGGCCAGTGGAAGTAGTCGGCGACGATGACGGACAGCGGCAGGCCTCGGCGCCGGTGCTCGCGGGCGACGGCGAGGAGCTCGTCCTGGTCGCGGTAGCGCAGCTTGGACTGCCAGAAACCGCTGGCCCACTCGGGTAGTTCGGGTGTGTGCCCGGTCGCGTCGGCGTAGCGGGCGAGGATGGCGGCGGGTGTCGGGGCGGCGGTGAACCAGTAGTCGATCTCGCGTGCCTGGCCGGCCTGCCAGCGCGTGGCGTTCTGCGCGAACTCGGCGCGGCCGACGGCCGGGAGGTTCCACAGCAGCCCGTAGCCCCGGTTCGACAGCACGAACGGAATGCTCACCTCGCCATTGCGCTGGACGAGGTCCAGGGCGAGCCCTTTGAGGTCGAGCCGGCCGTGGGTGCGCTGCCCCATGCCGTACAACCGCTCGCCGTCGTACGCGGCGAACTGCTGGTGCACCTCGTGGGTGCCCCACTGGTTTCCGGTGAAGACCCGGGCCCCCGGCAGCCAGAAGTGCTCGCGGCTCTCGGCCAGCAGCTCGTCTCCCGTGCTCGTGCGCGTGAAGGTCAGCAGCGGCTCGGGGTAGGCGGCTCGCCGGTCGAAGTCCACCTGCACGGTGAGGTCGCCGTGGACGAACGTGGCCCGGTCCTTCTCGGCGGTGATCTGCGGGAGGTCGCACGGCGGGGGCTGGTTGTCCAGGGCGCCGTGGCTCTCGGCCGGGATCCGGTGCTGCGCCGCGCGGACGCGGACACTGTCGGCGCCCCAGGCCTCGATGGTCAGGACCTCGTGGCGGTGCCGTACCTCGAGGGCGGTCGGGGACGGTCGGAAGCTCACCATGAACTCTTGTTCCTCACAGTCGGTTTCCCCACGGTCAGTCCTTGACGGCGCCCGCGGTGACGCCGCCGGCGACGAAGCGCTGGGCGACGACCAGCAGGACGGCCGCGGGGACGGAGGCGACAGCGGCGGTCGCCATGATCGAGTTCCACTCGGTGGTGTTGTTGCCGATGTAGGCGTAGATCCCGAGGGTGATCGGGATCGCGTCGCCGTTGCGGTCGAGCGTGGAGGCGAAGATGAAGTCCGACCACGCCCACAGGAACGCGAACAGCGACACCGTCAGCACGGCGTTGCGGCTGAGCGGCAGGATCACGGAACGGAAGATCCGCCAGGTGTTCGCCCCGTCGATCTTCGCGGCCTGCATCAGCTCGCCGGGGATGCCGGACATGAACGCCGTCAGCACCATGACGCCGAAGGGCACGGCGATCGTGGAGTCGGCGATGATCAGGCCCCAGACCGAGTTGAGCCAGCCGAGCCGCACATAGATGGCGTAGAAGCCCACCGCCATGACCACGCTGGGGACCATCTGCGCGACCAGCAGCAGGAAGTTGACCGTGCCCGCGCCCCGTGGGCGCAGCTTGGCCAGCGAGAACGCGGCGGGCGCGGAGATCGCCAGGGTGAGCAGCACACAGCCGAGGCCGATGCCGAGGCTGGTGGTCAGGGCCGGCAACTGGTCGCGTACGACGTTCGCGTAGCCCTCGAGCGTCGGGTCCCACGGGAACCAGTGCGGCGGGTCGGACCGCATGTCCTCGGTCCTGGTCAGGGACACGTTGAAGATCCAGTAGACCGGGAAGAGCATGACCGCGGTGAGGAAGACCCCCAGGGCCGTCTTCCACCAGGGCCTGCGCCGGGGGTGCCGGGGCGTGACCGAGGGCGTCGGCGCTGTCATGACCGCTCCTGTCGACGCTGGAGGTGGAGGTAGAGGAAGCCGAAGGCCAGGGCGATGAGGATGAGCAGGTTGCCGATCGTGGCCGCGGGCGAGAAGTCGGGCAGCCCGGTGCCGAAGGCCTCCCGGTAGGACCACACGGCCAGCGTGGTGGAGGTGCTGCCCGGCCCGCCGGTGGTCATGATCCAGATCACGTCGACGACCTTGAGCGTGTAGACCAGACCGAGCAGCAGGGTGATCGCCGAGACGGGGCGGAGCAGCGGGAAGGTCACCCGCCAGAACTGCTGCCAGGCGTTCGCCCCGTCCAGCGCCGCCGCCTCGTACAGCTCGCGCGGGATGTTCTGCAGGCCCGAGTAGAGGATGACGAGGTTGAACGGGATACCGAGCCAGATGTTCGCGATGATCACGGAGGTCAGCGCCCAGCCCGGGTCGGTGAGCCAGTTGATCTGACCGATGCCGAACGCCTCGAGGGCCGCGTTGACGATCCCGTTGTCGCTGTTCATCATCCACGACCAGGTGGAGCCGGAGACGATCAGCGGCAGCAGCCAGGGGACGAGGAACATACCGCGCAGCACCCCGGACAGGCGGAAGTTGTCGCGGAAGAACACGGCGAGCGCGAGGCCGATGGCGTACTGCGCGACGATCGAGACGAGCGTGAAGACAAGGGTGTTCCGCAGCGCGGGGCCGAACGCCTCGGATCCCATGATGTCGCGGTAGTTGGCCAGACCGGTGAACTCGGCGCCGCCCTGCACGAACGACCTGACGGTGTAGTCGTGCAGGCTGAGGTCGATGTTCCGGTAGAGCGGGTAGGCGTAGAAGGCCAGCAGGTAGGCGACGAGCGGGGCCAGGAACGCGAACGCGGCCCACTGGGTGGAGCGTCCGCGCACGCGGATCCGCGGGCGCGGGGCGGAGGGTGGCTCGCCGGCCGCCCCGCCGGCCTCCCGGGCCTGCGGGGCGGACTTCGTGGACATGTTCATGAAACGGCTCCTCGGGCGGCGGTCAGCCGACCTCGTCCTCGGCGGTCGCCTGTGCTTCGCCGAGCGCGTCCTTGGTGCTCTTGCTTCCGCTGAGGGCCTGCTGCACGGCGGTCCACAGGGGCTCGGAGATCTTCGGGTAGTCGGTCCCGAGGTCGTCGCTGGTGCGTCCCTTGGCGGTGCGTACGGCCTCGACCCACGGCTCGAGTTCGGCCTGGTCGGCGAGGAGCTTGTCCTGTCCGGCCTTCGTCGGCGGGATGTAGTACGCGAAGGTCGTGGCCGTCTCCACCATGCCCTCCGGCGTGGTCATGCACTCCACGATCTTCTTGGTGGCCTCGTACCGGCCCGTGTCGTCCTGCACGGGAGTCGTGAGGAACTCGCCGCCGGTCGGGGTCGGTGCCACCCCGCCGTCCTTGCCGGGTATCTGGATCACGCCGGTCGGGAAGTCGGCCTCCGCGGCGCTGTTGACCTGCCAGGTGCCGTTCACACCGAAGGCGAAGTCGCCGGTCAGGAACTCCTCCCAGGTCGTGTTCTGGGAGTTGTTGATCACGGAGTTGGGTGCGTAGCCGTTCTTCAGCCAGCCGGTCCACAGGTCGAGGGCCTCGGCGGCCTCGGCCGAGTCGAGGTCGCGCAGGTCCGCCCCGGCGCCCCAGAACCACGGCAGGAACTGGAAGGAGCCCTCCTCGGTGCCGATGCCGGCGAACGTGATGCCCTTGTGCCCGGCGTCCTTCACCTTCTTCAGGGCGGCGGTGAGCGACGCCCAGTCCTTGACCGAGCCGGGGTCGACGCCGGCGTCGTCCAGGACGGTCTTGTTGTAGTAGATGGCAAGCGTGTTGGCGCCGATGGGGATGCCGTACTCCTTGCCGTCCGCCACACCGGCCGCGAGCAGGTTCTCGTCGATCTCGGAGGTGTCGAGACCGAACTCCTCCATCGTGGTCAGCATGCCGGTGTCGGCGAGCGTCGAGACGGCGGGGTTGTCCAGCAGGATGATGTCGGGCGACGTGCCCTCCTGGGCGGCGAGCAGGGCCTGGTTGGTCAGCGCCGTGGTGTCGTAGGCGGTGCGCTTGATGGTGACGCCCGCCTCGTCACCGCACTTCGTGACCCGCTTGGCCCAGTCGGACGACTTGTTGTGCTGCGGGTACGGGTCCCACCAGGTGTAGGTGTCGTCGGCCTGGTCGCCGCCGCCGCTGCCGGTGTTCGACGAGCAGGCGACCGCGCCGGTCATGAGGACGAGGGCGGCGCCGAGCACGCCCGCGGCACGGAAGGGCTTCGGGAGGTCTCTCACTGTCTTTCTCCTTGAACTCATGAGGTGCTGGGTGGTGCGCAGGGCACGCCGGTGCTCCCGCGGTCGACGAACTCGGGCGTGAGGAGCCGCAGAACGTGCGGCTCGTCCCTGGCCTGCGGGGTGACGATCCGGCGCACGAGCTGTCGTACGGCCATCTCCCCGAGGAGGTCGGGTGCGCTCTCGATGGAGGTGAAGGGCAGCGAGAAGGTGCGGGCGAACTCGTCGGAGTAGCGGCCGATGACCGACAGGTCCCGTGGTGTCTGAAGACCGCGGGCGTGCAGGACGGACGGCAGCGCCGCGGCGGCCGCCTCGTTGTTGAGCAGCAGGCCGGTCGCGGCCGGGTGGGCGTCCAGCAGCGCGTGCAGCGTCCGTCCGACCTCCGGCTGCCGCGACTCGCCGAAGACCGCGTGGAGTTCGATGCCGCGGGCCCGCGCCTGCTGCACCACCGCGTTCTGCAGCCGCCACACATAGGCGCCGCCGCGCTCGACGACGTGCTCGGGCTGGGAGACCAGGATCAGCTCGCGGTGCCGCAGCTGGTGCATGTGGTCGACCATCAGCCGGCCGGCCGCCTCGAAGTCGAGGTCGAAGACGTCCACGCCGGAGCAGTCCCCCGGCAGCCCGACCAGCGCCCCTGGCTGGGGCGCCGACCTGAGGAGCGGGAGCCGGGCGTCGTCCTGCGCGACGTTCAGCAGGACGACGCCGTCGACCATCCGGGAGCTGGTGATCCGGCGCAACGCGCGGGCGCCGTCGGTCTCCGTGACGAGCAGGGTGTCGTACCCCAGCTCGCGCGCGGTGTCGGAGACGCCCAGCATGTACTGGAGCATGGCCGGGGCGAACTCGTCCTCGTGGAACTGGGCGAGCAGGCCGAGGACCATCGTCTCCGCGGTGGCGAGGGCGCGGGCGCCGGCGTTGGGGGTGTAGCCCAGCTCCCGCGCCGCGTCCGCCACCCGCTGCCGCACTTCCGCGGAGATGGACCGCTTGCCCGACAGTGCGTACGAGGCGGTGCTGCGGGAAACCCCGGCGGCGCGCGCGATGTCGCCGATCGTGACCACTCTGACTCCCTTGTCCTTTCACTTCACGGCCGTGAGGGCGTTCACCTCACGGCCGTGGGGCCGTTCAACCTCACGGCCGTGGGGCCGAGAACCTGGCGACCGTGATCCTGTCGATCAGGGGCGCGTACTTCGAGCGCAGCAGGACGCCCGGGAACGTGTCCGACGCGTACGTCTCGCCGTCGAAGTTGGGCAGTTCCTCGGACCTGAAGGTGATGGCGTTGTCACCCTTCTCCAGGCGGACGGGGACGGTGAGTTCCCAGAAGTTGTTCTCGTGGAACGAGTGCGGGAACGTCACACGCTGCGGCTTGCCACCGCCCACCGTGATGTCCGCGTGCCGGACGAGGGGGTCGGGGTTGTAGTGCGTGGCCTCCGACTGCTCCGGGTTGGAGTAGCGGATGCGCAGCGCGTACAGGCCGGCCCGGTCGGCCGTGACGTGGAACGTCGCGGTGTTGCCGTTGCCGGGGGCGCCGCCGATGCCGGTGACGGCCGTGCCGTCGGTGGCCAGGGAGAGCGGGCTGAGCTTGGCCGAGCCTGCGAGCTCGGCGTCCTGAGCTTCGTACGTGCGCTCCGGCAGCGCGCCCTCGGTCGGTGTGACCGTGAGGCGGTCGACGAGGGTGGTGGACGAACCTCCGGTCATGGTCACCTTGTTGACGCCGCCCGAGAGGGAGACCGCCGCGCTGCTCCTGCCCTTGGCCAGGCGCAGGACGTCGTGGCCGTTGACGGAGAGCCGGGCGCCCGAGCCGGCGAGGGCGTCGACCTTGAGGGTGGCCTCGCGGTCGGCGGGCGAGTAGACCCAGAACGTGGCGGTCTGGCCCTTCGCGAGCCGAGCCGCGCCCGATCCGGTGGTCGCCGGCTTCGGCAGGTCGTAGACGGGGCGCGCCCCGCCGCCCAGCCAGGCCAGTTCACCTTCGTACACCTGGGTGCCGGCCGACGCCTCCGGCAGGGAGAGGGTCAGGCGGTCGACGATGGCGTCACCCTTGGTGGCACGCTTGCCGTCGAGGCTCTTCGCGGCGAGCGTGAGGGTGTGCTTGCCCTTGGTGAGCTTCACCTTGGTGTCGGTGTGGTCCCACACCACCCACTTGTAGCCGAGCGGCAGGTACAACTCCTGCTCGCTGTCCGCCTTGCCGTCCACACTCAGGAAGACGTTGGCCGGGCCCTGCTCCTTCACCTTGTCGAAGGTGTTGAGGGAGTTGGCGAAGACGCTCAGGTCGTACGTGCCGTCCTCGGGCACGTCCACGGTGAAGTCGAGCTCGACGTCCGAGCCGGTGCGCAGGCCGCCCACGTCGTAGCCGCCGGAGGTGTAGAACTTCGACACGTCGCGGGGCGAGCCCTCCGGACCGTTCTTCGAGTAGCCGGCCCCGGTGTGGGCGGCATCCTCCGCCTCGTACGAGCCCTGCCACCGCACGGGCGGGGACTGCGTGCCCGCCGCCTTTCCGGCCGGGCTGAGGACGATCTCGTACGCCGAGGACTCCTTCAGCTTCGGCAGCGCGCCGTCACCGAAGTCGACGACGACCTTGCCGTCGTCACCGACCTTCAGGTTCTGCTCCGAGAGCAGCTTCGGGCCGGAGTTGTCGCCGACCTGCCCGCTCCACTCGATCTCCCTCATCCAGGCGTGCACGCGGTCCCCGAAAAGGTTCTTCGGGACGTTGTCGAAGGTGATGTGACCCTTGCCGGTGGAGCCGCCGAAGATCAGCCGTGACTGCTTCTTCTTCTCGTCGAGCGTGGCGACGCCCTGCATGGTGTAGTTCTCGCCGGGGAACGGCGGGGTCACCTTCACCGTGTGCCCGCTCATCGAGGCGTACGAATTCAGCAGCCACCACTGGCCGTTGCCGCGGCCCGACTGCACCGCGGAGTCGGAGAGGTTGCCGTCGATGTTCCAGTACGCGATGTCGGCGTCCACCTTGGACTCCTCGATCGCGGACACCCACTGGATCATCTGGCCGGGGACCGAGGTGTGGTAGTTGAAGGCGTACTCGTTGATATTGACGGGGAGTTGGGTGCCCTCACGGTCGGTGCCCTTGAACAGGTCCTTCTCCCACGCCCGGTACGTGGCGACGCTCTCGCGCACCGCCTCCGGGTGGCTCAGCTCGTGCCAGGTGATGACGTCCGGGAGGGTGCCGGCGGCCAGGGTGTGGATGAGGAAGCCCTTGACCTGGTCGTAGAGGATGCTGGTGTTGGGGCCGGCGATGCGGGCCTCGGGCATCTTGCTCTTGATGAGCTGGTAGAAGTCGTCCCAGGCGGCGAAGTAGTCGTCCGGGTCGTTGAGCCAGCTGACCTTGTTGTAGCTCCACTCGCCGGTGCCGAACATGTTGCCCTCGGGCTCGTTGAACGGCACGAAGACGATGTTGTCCTGGTACTCCTTCGGCAGCTTCAGGACCTGGTCGACCTGCTTGTCGATCTTCTCCCGGTAGAGCTTGAGCTTCTCCTCGGGAGTGTCGCCCGGCCACTGGTACGGGAAGCCGCGGTGGATGTCCGTCATGTAGATGTACACGTCACCGTTGGTGGAGTCGGCCAGCGGCTTGACCACCTCCAGCGCGTCGGCACCGGGGTGCTGCGGGCCGTCCTGCGCCTTGGTGGAGACCGTGCGCAGGCCCATGCCCTCGATGAGGTTGTTGGTGGGGACGTCCGGCCCGTACACGCCGTACAGGGTGCCGGAGGCGCCGCCGTGGAACTTGCCGGTGTCCGAGCCGAGGTCGACGTTGAGCTGCCCCTCGCGGACCACGGTGACCGTCGCCTGCACGGCACGCCCGGCCGCTGTTCCCGCCACGGTGAACGTGCCCGTCCGGGCATATTTCTCGGGCGGTACGGCGTCCCAGGTGATCGGAGTGTCGCGGTCGTAGCCGTCGGAGAAGGAGGAGCGGACGGCGGCGGGGAGGGACGGGGCGGTTCCGGTCGTGGTGCGGGCCTCGAAGGACGTCCGCGAGAGCTGCTGGAGGGTGGGAACGTTCCCGGCCATGTCGGCCACCTGTTCTGAGCTGAGCGCCGAATGCCACACGGTGAAGTCGTCGACCGCGCCCTTGAGCAGCGGATCCGGCCAGAACGACTTGCCGATGTAGCCGGCGGCCGTGGCCGAACTGGCCAGCAGATCCCGGGCCTTGATGCCGGTCTCGGCGGAGGAGACCGGCACGCCGTCGAGGTAGGTGGTGAGCCGGCGGGCGGAGCTGTCGAGGGTGACGGTGACGGTCCGCCACTCGTTCGCGGGAAGCATCGCGTAGCCGTTGACCTGTGCCTCCGCGTTCCCTCCGCCGGTGGTCGCGGCGGTGCGCAGCACCCCGTTTCCGCTGTAGGGGGTGGTGAAGAGGTACTTGGTGGTGTCGGTGCCCAGGTCGAAGATCCGCTGCCAGGACGACTTGTCGCCGCTCCACTTCACGCGCGCGGAGACCGTCAGGTCGGTTGCGGAGCCGACCGCTTCGCGGGGCAGACGGACGTACGCGCCGTCGGAGGTGGGCGCCCCGCCGGGCAGGTCCAGCGCCGAGCCGCCGTCCGCGCCGCCGACCAGGGCGGCGGTGGAGCCGTTGACGAGAGAGCCGTCGAGCCCGTTGCCGGAGCTGTCGGTGACCTTCCCCGAGCTCAGGTCGTCGGCGTCGAAGGTGTAGTGCAGCTTCGGCGCCGGCAGTTCGGCGGCGGTCGCGGCCGGCACCGTCAGGCCCGTGGCCAGCAGGCCGGCGCCCAGTGCGGTGACGACCAGCGCGCGTGGGCCCGGGCGCGCCCGTCTTGCTCTCGATTGCACCATCGGTTGCAGCTCCTGTGAGTCGATACGTGGTCTGTCGAACCGGTTCGACGCCGCTCGCTGCCGCCCTCTTTCGAACCGGTTCGACAACGAGGCCGCCGTCACTCTCCTTGCTGTGTGGCGCCATGGTGATACGCGACGCCGCCGACGTTCGAAATAGCGAACGCCATGCGGGATTTCGCCTCGGCGAGGATGGCTTCACTCCGGGCGTGGCGTCAACACCCGTGACACACACCGGTCATGGCGTTCTTACGGAGAACGCGTACGTCAGCCCGTGGGGGGCTGTTCCCCCGGGGCCGTGAGCAGCGTCAGATGGGCCAGATCTCCCGGTGGAGGCGTCGTCACCGACCACAGCGGGGCGGGGGTTCCGTCGGCGACCGCGGCAGGGGCGTCGGTCAGCCTCATCCGCTCGCGCAGCCGGCCGTAGAAGTCCATCCGCCCCAGCCGGACGGCCCGCAGTCGGTGCGGGGCGGCGTACACGCCGATCCAGTCCCCAGGGTTGAGTACCCCCCGCACCTGACCGTCGATGCTGACCGCGGCCTGTCCCGACCGTTCGAGCACGCGCAGGCCGATCGGCTCGTCGGGGGCCGTGACGACCGAGCGGTTGAACGCCATGTGCGGGGCGACCGGTGTGAAGACCAGGGCGTCCGCCCGGGGCGAGACGACGGGTCCGCCGGCGGCGAAGCTGTAGGCGGTCGAGCCCGTGGGCGTGGCGACCAGCAGGGCGTCGGCGGAGTAGGACGCCAGGAGCCGACCGGAGACGTAGACACCGACCGACACCTGGCGGTCCCTGGAGAGCTTCTCCAGTACGACGTCGTTGAGCGCGGTGACGTTCAGGGGGATGCCCCACTCGGCGTCGACCTGGCAGTCGGGGAGCACCTGCGGAGACGGCAGGAGCGGCCCGCGGCCGTACTGCATCAGGGCCTCCATGCTCGCCGGCACTTGCAGACGGCAGGAGGCGCGCAGGGTGAGCAGCATACGGCTGTCGATCTGGAACCGGTCTTCCCGCACCGCGTCCAGCGCCGAGCGCACCGTGGCGGCGGAGACCTCCGTCAGGAAACCGACCCTGCCCAGGTCGACCCCGAGGACCAGGGCGTCGTGCTCGGCGGCCAGCCGGGCGCCGCGCAGAAAAGTGCCGTCGCCGCCCAGGGTGACGATGAGGTCGGGATCGCCCGCGGCTTCGACCTCCTCCTGGGCACTGCGCCGCCGTCCCTCGTCCCAGACATCGATGTCCGTGCACCGTACGGCGTGCTCCTCGCACCACGCCCGGACCGCCCGGGCCGCCTCCACGGCCTCCGCACGCCCACCGTGCACGACCAGGCCGAGCCGGCTCACCGTCATCTCTGCCTCCTCGACGTCACGTCACTCGCTCGGGCACGGGGACGTCACATCGAGTCGATCACAACATCGCACTCCATGCGCGGTCGTGCGGCACATGGATGCCCTCTCCGGGGGACCTGCCGTCATCCTCCGTTCATACGACCTTTGTTGTGACATGTACTGACTAAGTCGAAGAATGGCGCCATGAGCGAATCCGAGCAGCCCCACCACCATCACGGCGCCCGCGGCATCGTCGAGCGGATCACCGAGCACCACGAGCAGGCCGTAAGGCGCCGCGAGGAGGAGGCCCTCGCCGAGGCCGCCGGGAGCGCCGCTTTCGATCTCGGCGCCGACATCGCGCTGCCCACGGCGGGGCACGGCCCCGTGGGCTACGACATCGAAGCAGACCTCGGCACCGACAAGGAGCCCCCGGAGCTCCGTTCCTAGGGGCTCCTCAAGGGAGGAGGGGCGGCCGGTCAGGCACGGACCAGGGGTGTGTCGACCAGGTGCTCGGCCAGGAACCACGCCTGCAGTTCGCCGGTCCGGATCACCTGGGAGACCAGCAGGTCGTTGGTGCCGTCGTCGCCCAGCTCGCCGGTGCGGGACGCCGCGTCATGGACGTCCGCGAGGATCGTCTCGTGGGCCTCCAGCAGCCGGGACAGCATGGCGGGCACCTCCTCCACGCCGTCCGGCGGGCGCGGAATCGACGTGATCTCCGCGACGTGCCGGGGATCTCCCACCGCGACACCGCCGAGGGTCTGGACCCGCTCGGCGAGGGCGTCGACGAGGGCGAGCTGTTCCCCCGCGTGCTTGTCCAGCACCAGGTGCAGTTGGTAGAAGGTCGCCCCGCGCATCAGCCAGTGGTGCTTCTTGTACAGGCCGTAGAGGATCTGCGTGTCCGCCAGGACCTTGTTCAGCCGCTGGCAGGAGTACATGCGTGTCTCGTAGGACAGGCCGAGCGGGAACTGCTTGACGGTTCCGAACTCCTGGATGATCTCGCCCTTCTGATGCAGCCACGGCTGGCTGCTCACGTGCGGGGAGCTGGTGGTCATGGGTCCGCCTCCTGCGGTTCGGGGATTCGTCGTACGTCGGTGGCCGTGCGGACGTGATCGGCGATCGCGTCCGCACGGCCAGGGGTGGCGCGCGGTCAGCTCGTCGCGCGCACCGCGTCGAGGATCACGTCGGCGGTCTTCTTCGGCTGGGAGACCGCGACGGCGTGCGAGGCGCCCTCGATCTCGACGACGGTGGCCCCGGCCCGCTTCGCGCCGAAGCGCTGGACCTCGGCGTCGATGGCCTGGTCGGCACCGGCCACGACCGCCCAGGACGGCTTGGTCTTCCACGCCGCCGCAGCCGCCGTCTCGGTGAAGGCCGAGGCGGCGAGCGGACGCTGCGCCACCGCGAGCACCTTGGTGACCGCCTCGGGGACGTCGGCCGCGAAGATGCCGGGGAACGCCTCGGGGGTGATGGTGACCTCGACGGCCGGGTCCGCGCCCTCGACGGGGTACGTGGCCTGCTTGAGGTTGCTGACCAGCGGTGAGTCGGGGAACCGGCCCTGCAGCTCGCCGAGGCTCTCGTCCTCCTCCAGGACGTAGGCCGCGACGTAGACCAGCCCGACGACGTTCTCCGTGACACCGGCCACGGTGATCAGCGCACCGCCGTAGGAGTGGCCGACCAGGACGACGGGCCCGTCGATCTGGGCGGCGACGGAGGCGATATAGGCGGCGTCGGACGCCAGGCCCCGCAGCGGGTTGGGCGGAGCCACCACGGGAACGCCCTCCTTCTGCAGTTCCTCGATGACCCCGGTCCAGCTCGCCGCGTCGGCGAACGCGCCGTGGACGAGGACCACCGTGGGTGTGGACGTGCTCATGTCTGTGTCTCCTCGGATGCTCGGAACGGCCGGCTTCAGGCCGTGTGCAGCGCGGCGCGCAGGGTGGTGACGGCCATGGTGATGGCGGCTTCGGCGGCGTGGGTCCCGCGCAGGGCGTTGAGCATCACGAAGTCGTGGATGATGCCCTGGAAGCGCACCGCGGTGACCGGGACGCCGGCCTCGCGCAGCTTGTTCGCGTACGCCTCGCCCTCGTCCCGCAGCACGTCCGCCTCGCCGGTGATGACCAGGGCCGGGGGCAGGCCCGTGAGCTGGTCGGTGGTGGCGCGCAGCGGCGACGCGGTGATCTGGGCGCGCTCGCTCTCGTCGGTCGTGTACTGGTCCCAGAACCACTGCATGCCGTCGCGGCGCAGGAAGTAGCCTTCTGCGAACTGGTGGTACGAACCGGTGTCGAAGGCGGCGTCCGTGACCGGGTAGAACAGCACCTGCTGCACCAGCGGGACGTCACCGCGCTCCTTGGCCATCAGGGTCAGCGCGGCGGTCATGTTGCCGCCCACGGAGTCGCCGGCGACGGCCAGCCGGGAGCCGTCGAGCCCCTTGCTCGCACCCTGCCGGACGACCCACTGGGCGACGGCGTAGTTCTGCTCGATGGCGACGGGGTAGCGGGCCTCGGGAGAGAGGTCGTATTCGGGGAAGACCACGGCGGCGTCGGCGCCGACGGCGAGTTCCCGGACCAGGCGGTCATGGGTGTGGGCGTTGCCGAACACCCAGCCCGCGCCGTGGATGTAGAGGATCACCGGCAGGGTGTCCGCGGCGCCGGCGGGCTTGACGATGCGGGCCCGGACGCTGCCCGTCGGACCGCCCTCGACGGTGATCCACTCCTCGTCGGTCTCCGGCTTCTCGATCGGGCCGGACTGCACCTCGTCGACGGCCTTGCGCCCCTCCGCCGGGGGCAGGTCGAACAGGTACGGGGGGTTGGCTGTGGCCTCCGCGAAGGCGGCTGCCGCGGGTTCCAGTACCGGCTGGACCGGCTCGACGGCATCGGACATGTGTGTGTCTCCTGGTGTCTCGTGCGCTACGCCGGGCTTTCCGGCGGGAAACGACCCCGGGCCGTGCGCAGAGCACCCCGGTGCCGCCGCTCGCCACGCTAAATCCGCCGGGCGGTGGGGAATTGTCCGCCAGCGCACCACGGCTGGTCCCACAACGCACGGAAATCCTTCCGCCGGTCCGGGTAACGGCGGTGAGGGGGACTTGAGGGGGACGGCCTGTGCGCTCTGAGGACGAATCGAGTGCACGGACAGGACACAGAAGTCCCTTTTTCCGGGGCAGGCTGAGTGCCGGTGGGAAACCGAATTCCTACGTCCCCAAGTTCTTACATTCCCAAGGGAGTTGCGAAAGGTGTCACCCATACCCGTCGGCGGGCTGGTTCCCCGAGCCGTCGACGATGCCGCGGAACTCGTGGTCCGCAACGCGAAGATCCACACCGGTGACCCGCACCGCCCGCAGGCCGAGGCGCTCGCCGTGCGCGCCGGCGTCATCACGGTCGTCGGGGACGACAAGGACATGGCCCCGCACATCGGCCCGGCCACGAAGGTGGTCGACGCACTCGGCCGCCGGATGGTGCCCGGCCTCAACGACGCCCACCTGCATGTGATCCGGGGCGGCCTGAACTACGTACTGGAACTGCGCTGGGACGGCGTTCCCACGCTGCGGCAGGGCCTGGCGATGCTGCGTGAGCAGGCGGCCCGGACCCCGAAGGGCCAGTGGGTGCGGGTGGTGGGCGGCTGGTCGGCCGAGCAGTTCACCGAACGGCGGCTGCCGACCGTCGCCGAACTGAACGCCGCAGCCCCGGACACGCCCGTGTTCGTCCTGCACCTGTACCAGTCGGCCGTGCTCAACCGGGCGGCGCTCAAGGCGGCCGGATTCACGAAGGACACCCCCGATCCCAAGGGCGGCCAGATCGTGCGCGGCCGGGACGGGGAGCCGACGGGCATGCTGCTGGCCGCGCCCAGCGCGCTCATCCTGTACTCGACGCTGGCCAAGGCGCCGGTGCTGGACGGCGAGCACCGGAAGACCTCGACCCGGCATTTCCTGCGCGAACTCAACCGGTTCGGACTGACCTCGGCCATCGACGCCGCCGGCGGATTCCAGAACTTCCCCGACAACTACAGCACCGTCATCGAACTGGCCGAGGCCGGCGAGTTGTCGCTGCGTATCGCCTATCACCTTTTCCCGCAGACGCCCGGCCAGGAGATCGACGACCTCGCCCGCTGGATCGAAATGGCCCGCCCCGAGGACGGGGACGCATGGCTGCGCCTCAACGGCGCGGGCGAGAACCTCACCTGGGCGGCAGCGGATTTCGAGAACTTCACGCAGCCCCGTCCGGAACTCACCCCCGACTACGAGGCGGAGTTCGAGAAGGCGGTACGCCTCCTCATGGAGAACGGCTGGGGATTCCGGCTGCACGCCACGTATGACGAGACCATTCGCCGCGATCTCGCGGTCTTCGAGAAGCTCGCCGCGGAAGGGCTTTTCCCGGCCGGAAACCGCTGGCTCTTCGACCACGCGGAAACCGTGTCCGCGGACAGCCTCGACCGTATCGCCGCGCTCGGCGGGGCGATGTCCGTGCAGAACCGGCTGTCCTTCCAGGGCGAGGCGTTCCTGCGCCGCTACGGACCCGGCGCCGCCGCGGACGCCCCGCCGATCCGGGCCATGCTGGAGCGCGGACTGACCGTCGGCGGCGGCACGGACGCCACCCGGGTCTCCACGTACAACCCGTGGGTGGCCCTGCACTGGCTGGTCAGCGGCCGCACCGCCGGCGATCTCGCCCTGCGTCCGCCGGAGAACCGCGTCGACCGGCAGACCGCACTGGCGATGTTCACCCGCGCGGGCGCCGCGCTGACCGGCGAGGAGGACGTCAAGGGCGTCCTGCGCCCCGGCTGCTACGCCGACCTGGCGGTCCTGTCGGACGACTACTTCACGGTCGCGGAGCCGGACATCGCGCACATCGAGTCCCTGCTGACGGTCACCGGCGGGCGGATCGTGTACGCCGCCGCCGAGTACGAGGGCCTCGACGAGGAACTGCCTCCCGTCAGCCCCGAGTGGAGCCCCGTGGCCCACTTCGGCGGCTACCAGGCCACCCCCGGGACGGGGACGACCGGCGCCCGCCAGGCCGAACTGCTCGGCGAGGCGATCGCCGAGTCGGAGCGGCACCGTCAGTGGCGCGCCCGGCGCGGCCTCACCCCCGAGACCGCCGTCCCGCCGACGGATCCCTGCTTCGTTCTCTGACTCCTGCGAACTCCCGGCAGGGGCCGGGCACTTGGGCCGCCCCGGCCGGGACACCACCCCGAGCTCCGTCCACCGGACGGTTCTTCAACGCGGCGCGGGCAGCCGTCCGCACCGGCACTCACACCGAAAGGCTCACTTCTCATGGTCGACATCGCCGAGGTCACCGCGGCTCCCAGCCCCGACCTGCTGACCCCCGACAACTGCGCGGTGCTGTTCGTGGACCACCAGCCGCAGATGTTCTTCGGCACCGGCAGCGGCGACCGCTCCGCGATCATCAACTCCACCGTGGGCCTGGCCAAGGCCGCCAGGACGTTCGACGTCCCGGTCGTGCTGAGCACCGTGGCCGCCGAGTCCTTCTCCGGCCCGATCATGCCCCAGCTGGCCGCGGTCTTCCCCGACCAGAAGATCATCGACCGTTCCACCATGAACGCCTGGGAGGACGTCGCCTTCGTCGAGGCCGTCAAGGCGACCGGGCGCAAGAAGCTCGTCATCGCCGGCCTGTGGACCGAGGTCTGCGTCGTCCTGCCCACGCTGTCCGCGATCGCCCAGGGCTACGAGGTGTACGTGGTCACCGACGCGTCCGGCGGTGTCAGCCCGCAGGCCCACGAGCACGCCGTGCAGCGCATGATCCAGGGCGGTGCGATACCGGTGACGTGGGTGCAGGTGCTGCTGGAGCTCCAGCGGGACTGGGCCCGTACGGAGACTTACGGGCCCGTCACCGACGTGGTGAAGGAGCACGGCGGGGCGTACGGCCTCGGCATCGTCTACGCCCAGGCCGTCATCGGCGCCCACGCCGCCGGCTGACGCACGGCACACGACGGAACGTCAGGAACAGGCAGGAACACGATGGATGCTGGACTGCTGGTCCTCCGGCTGGTGGTGGGGCTGCTCATCGCCGGTCACGGCGTGCAGAAGGTGAGTCACCTCCTTGGAGGCAACGGACTGGCGGGCGGGACCGAGGAGTTCCGCCGCGACGGATTCCGCGGCGGCCTGCTGACCGCGATCGCCGCGGGCGGCAGTCAGATCGGCGCCGGCCTGTTTCTGACGGCCGGGCTGCTGACACCCCTGGCGGCGATGGCCGCGATGGGCGTGATGACGGTCGCCGGCACCGTCAAGTGGCCCAAGGGGCTGTGGGTGCAGAACGACGGTTACGAGTACCCCCTGGTCCTCGTCGTCGTCTGCGCCGCTCTGGCCCTGACCGGGCCGGGCCGCTGGTCCATGGACGACGCGCTCGGCCTGATGCCCTGGCCGGTGTGGCTCGCGGTGGCCGCGATCCTGGTAGGACCGCTGAGCGGCCTGCTCACCCGCGCGGTGCTGCACCGTCCGGCCGCCGCACTGGAAGGGAACCGGTATGCGCGCGCTGCTGACTGACGCCTTCCGCACGATCGTGCCGCGCGCGGGCGACCGGCACGGACCGCTGCCTCCGCTGATGCTGGCCCTGACCGTGGTGACCGGCGTGGTCGACGCGGTGAGCTACCTGGCCCTCGGGCACGTCTTCGTGGCCAACATGACCGGCAATGTGGTCTTCCTGGGCTTCGCTCTGGCGGGCGCCGACGGTCTGTCCGCACCCGCCTCCGTCGTCTCGCTCGTGGCGTTCCTGCTCGGCGCGCTCGCGGGCGGACGGCTGGGCACGCGGTTCGCCGCCCACCGCGGCCACCTGCTGGGGGCGGCCACGGCCCTCCAGACGGTGCTGGTCGCCGTGACCCTGGTCGTCGCCGCGGTGACGGACGGCAGGGTCGGTACCGGCGTCCAGTACACCCTGATCGTGTTTCTGGGCATCGCCATGGGCCTGCAGAACGCGGTCGCCCGGCGCCTGGGCGTCCCGGACCTCACCACCACCGTCCTGACGCTGACCCTGACGGGGCTGGCCGCGGACTCCCACCCGGCCGGCGGCGCGGCACCCCGGCCCGGGCGCCGGATCGTGTCCGTGCTGGCCATGTTCCTCGGGGCGCTGGTCGGCGGCCTGCTCGTGGTGCACGACCATCTGGTCCTCGCGCTGGGTCTGACGCTGCTGCTGATCGCGGTCACCTCGGTGATCGCCTACCGCCTCTCGGCCTCCGGTCCCGCCTGGACCCGGCCTCCGTCCTGAGGCGCGGGCGCCGCCGGTTGCGGGGCGCACCGGTCCGCGATGTCCCGTCCGTCACGGTCGATCCGCTCGGCCGTGACGGCTCCGTCGTACCCGGCCCGGCGGATCAGCGCCGGTCGGCCCGCGCGGCCCGGCCTGCTGTGTCCCGCCACTCGCTGGGAGACATGCCGTAGGCGGCGCGGAAGACCCTGCTGAAGTGCGCGGCGCTCAGGAAGCCCCAGCGGTTGGCGATCGCCGCGATGGTCCGGTGTCCCCGGGTGTGCAGCATGAGTTCACGTCGGCACTCCTCGAGTCGGCGGCGCTGGATCCACCGGCCGACCGTCGTGCCCTCGTCCTTGAACAGCTTGTGCAGGTACCGGACGGATATGTAGTGGGCGCCGGCGATCGTCTCCGGTGCCAGATCGGGGTCCGCCAGATGCAGCTCCACGTACTCCCGGATCCGCGTCATCAGCGGTGACGGGGCGTCGGGTGTGCCCGGCCCGTCCCCGCCCAGCTGCTCCACGGCGAGGACGGCCAGGAGGTTCACGGCGTTCCGGGCGAGCATCTCGCCGACCGGAGGGCGGGACGCGGCGGCGGTGTCGGCGAGGTCGGACAGGAACGGCGACAGCAGGGCGCCCAGGCGGGAGGTGCGGGCCACCGGCGTGCTCGTGAGCCGGTGTACGTCGGACTCCTCCAGCCCGAGCGATTCGCGCGACACGAGGAACACCTTGGTGCGGAACCGCTCCGGGAAGTCCAGCGTCGTCGGGTGGTGGAGGTCGTAGAAGCAGATGTCTCCCGGGCTGAGGGAGACGTCCACAGGTTCCTGCGGGGTGGGTGTGCCGTGGCCGCCGCGAATGCCCACGAAGAGATACTCGCCGCCGGCCCGGGCGGTCAGCCGGAGCGGCCGCCGGGCCGGGCGGGGATCGTCGCCTGCCGGGCCGGGCGACGGGTGCGGTCGCTTCTCCCTGGGCAGGTCCGTGGCCGACGCGTCGGTGACGACGATGTCGAGGCCCCCGGGCATCCGGCACATCATGTCCTGCCTGGCCTGCCTGTCCTGCCGCAGCGGCGTCCGCCGTGGCGCGCCCGTCTCCTCGTCCCGAGCCTCGATGGTGCTGGTATGGGACATCATCCGCCGTCGCCTCCGAGGCCAGCCGAAACCGTCTGTGCGTGAAGCAGTGACGGCGTCGCGGGCCGGGTTGCCCGGCGCCCCTGGTCAGGCCGTCATCCGCTCGGTTCGGAGCGTAGGTCGGCCGGTGTGCAAAAGAAGTGACAAGGAAGTGACACGGCCTCTTTCGGCGGACTCTTCCGGACTTGCCCCGGGTTCGGCGCGCGACCGGCGTCGTCGTACGCCTCGGTGAGTTCGGCGGCGAAGTCGCGCACCAGGTCGTGCAGGGCGTAGCGGCCGGGCAGATGCTCGGTGACGAGGTGGGCGTCGGCGAGTTCGCCGAGGACCAGCCGGGCCCGGCGGGCGGGAAGGCCGGCCAGGGTGGCGGCGGCGGCCGGGGCGATGTCGGGGCCGGGGTGCAGCGACAGCAGCCGGAACAGCTGGGCGCTCTCGGGCGGCAGCAGCCGGTAGGAGCACAGGAAGGCGGCCCTGAGGTCGGTGGCGCCGTCGACGGCGGAGAAGGCGTCGAGGCTGCCGTGGGAGGCACGGAGTTCGGCGGCGATGGCGGACAGCGGGAAGTCCGGGCGGCCGGCGGCGCGTGCGGCGACCACGGCCAGCGCCAGGGGCAGGCGGCCGCACCGGGCGACGATCTCGTCGGCCGCCTCGGGCTCGGCGGCCAGGCGGGCGGGTCCGATCCGCAGGCCCAGCGTGCAGCGGGCGTCCGCCGGGGACGGCGGTTCCAGGCGCAGGGGGTGGGCGCCGGAGGCGATCAGGCCGGCGAGTGCGTTACGGCTGGTGACCACGGCCAGGCAGCCCGGCGAGGCGGGCAGCAGCGGGCGTATCTGTTCGGCGTCGGCGGCGTCGTCGAGGACGATGAGGATCCGCCGGTCCGCCAGCACACTGCGGTACAGGCCGCCGAGCGCGTCCACGCAGTCCTCCTCCGGGACGCGGTCCGGGGGCACGCCCAGCGCTCCGAGCATCATGCGCAGCGCCTGCGGGGGGTGCAGCGCCGGCCGGGCGGGGTCGAAGCCGCGCAGCTCGATGTGGAGTTGGCCGTCCGGGAACCGCTCGGCGATCTGGTGGGCCCAGTGCACCGCCAGCGTGGTCTTGCCGATGCCTGCCATTCCGGTGATCAGGATTGTCGCGGGTGCTCCGGCGGAGGTCGCCGCAACGTCGGTGAGGGCGGCGAGTTCGGCTCGTCGGCCGGCGAACACGGTGAGGTCGGGCGGCAATTGAGCGGGCCGGGCGTACGGCTCGACGGGGTCCGGCCGCGCCGTGCCGGGCACTGGGCCTGCCGTCCGCGTCGGCCGGTCGAGCGGCCGTACCTGCTGACGGAGCACCCGGGTGTGGGCCGCGCCGAGCTCGGGACCGGGAGAGACGCCGAGTTCCTTGTCCAGCCGGCGGCGGACGTCGTCGTACGCCGCCAGTGCCTCCGCCTGCAGTCCGCATGCCGCCAGCGACAGGACCAGCCTGGCGTGCAACGACTCGTTGAGCGGGTCGAGTTCGACGGCCTGGCGGAGGCTGGCCAGAACGCGCTCCGTGCGGCCGCACAGCAGTGCCGCGTCGGCCGCCATCTGCGTGGTGTGCGCCAGCTCGCGCTCCACGTCGGCGAACGGCGCGTGCTCGCGCGTGGCCGCGGGCACGCCCATCGCCACCCGCCCCTGCCACAGGCTCAGCGCGTCGGCGAAGTGCCGCACCGCCACCTCGGGCCGTCCGGTGACGGCGGCCCGCTTGCCCCGCCTGGTGAGGTCGCGGAACCGCAGCAGATCGACCTCCTCGGTCTCCGCCTCCAGCACATAGCCGCCGGTGCGGCGCAGCAGGCGTCGTCCGGGCGCCCGCGGCGGCAGTCCCGGTTCGAGCAGCCGCCGCAGCGAACCGGCGTAACGGCGCACCACGTTCCGCGCGGTGGCCGGCGGCCTGCCCGCCCACAGCGCGTCGACGATCTCGCTCAACTGCACCGGACGGCCGACCTGCACCAGCAACAGACCGAGCAGAGCGCGCTGTTGGGGATACCCGAGATCCAGCTCCCGCTCCCCCTGCCACACCCGTAGGGGCCCCAGCACCTCGAACCGCATCATCGTTCTGAGCTCCGTCTTGCCGCCGCGCACCGTCGGACGCCGGACCGGCCGCGCCCCCGCACAGCGTAGAAGCGCCCGCCGTCACGCAGGGCCGACATGTTCCTCCTGCTCGTGGCCCTGCTGCCCGGCCAGCCGGGCAGCGACCCGGTCGGCGCCGGAGTGTCCGAGGGCGGTGAAGAGGTCGCGGGCCTGCTGCCAGCAGGCGCGGGCGCCCGGGAGGTTGCCGGTCGCGAGATGGGTGTCGCCCATGTGACTGAGCGTCTCGGCCTCCATGTACGGCACCCCGAGTTCCCGGTAGAGCGCGAGCGCGTTGCGGTAGCCGAGGAGGGCCTGCGGGTGGCGGCCCAGGTGGTGGTAGGCGTAGGCGATGCTGTCCCAGGTGGCGGCCTGTCCGTAGCGGTCGCCCAGTTCCTGCAGGAGGGTCAGGGCCCGGAAGCAGTGGCGCAGCGCCTCACGGTGCTCTCCGAGCTGGGAGTGGTACCAGCCGACGGAGTTGAGGACACCGGCTTCCGCGGCCTGGTGGCCGGTGGCCCGGAAGAGGTCCAGGGCCAGCTGGTTGTGCCGGAGGGCACCGGCGAGATCGCCCTGCTGCTCGCTCTCCCAGCCCAGGCTGCGGTGGGTGTGCGCGCGGCCGACGGCGTCGCCCAGTTCGGTGGCCATGGCCAGGGCACGGTCGAGGCGGGGGCGGCACAGCTCGTGCAGGCCCAGTCGGCCCTCGGCCCGGGCCAGTCCGCGCATCCCCCGGGTCTCCAGGGCACGGTCGGCCGGCCGGAGGGCGGCGTCGAGCGCGGTGCGCTGCGCGGCCAGCCCGTCGTGCCAGTGGCCGCGCCGGTCGAAGTACGGCTCGAGCGACCAGGCCAGCAGGCAGGCGAGCCGGTCGTGACCGGAGCCGGCGGCCGCGTCGAGGACGGCGAGCAGCACGGGGTGTTCGGCGGTGAGCCAGGCCAGGGCGTGATGGTCGTCGGCGAGCGGCTCGGGGGGTACGTCCTGCACGTCTGCCGGGGTCGGCCGGGGCACGGGATCCCCGTTCGGCGCGAGCAGCGCACCGGCGGCGTGGGCGGTGTGCGCGTAGTGCTGGTAGAGGCGGTGCGCGGCCGTGCGGCGCTCGGCCTCCGGGTGCTCGGCGTGCACGAGTTCGGCGGCGTGGGCGCGCAGCAGGTCGTGGAAGGTGTGGCGGCCGGGGGCGTGCTCGCTGATGAGGTGGGCACCGGAGAGCTCGGCCAGCAGCAGCCGTGCCCGCCGTACCGGAAGGCCGGCCAGGGCGGCCGCGGCCGGTGCCGTGAAGTCCGGGCCGGGGTGCAGGGCGAGCAGCCGGAAGAGCCGGGCGGCTTCCGGCGTCAGGACACGGGAGGACCAGGAGAACACCGTGCCGACGTCCGCGGAGGTGTCGGTTCTGGCGAAGGCGTCGAGGCTGCCGTGGGCCTCGCGCAGTTCGGCGGCGACGGCGGACAGCGGGAAGTGCGGGTGGGCGGCGGCGCGCGCGGCGACGCAGGCCAGCGCGAGCGGCAGTCCGGCGCACAGCCGGGTGATCTCGTCCACCGCCCCGGGCTCGGCCGTGACGCGTTCGGATCCCAGCCGGCGGACGAGGAAGGCCCGTGCCTGGTCGGCGTCGAACGGACGCAGGGTCAGCCGATGGGCCGCGTGCGCGGCCACCAGGCCGGACAGTTCGTTGCGGCTGGTGACGATGGTGAGACAGCCGGGGGTGCCGGGCAGCAGCGGCCGTACCTGGTCGGTGTCGCGCGCGTTGTCCAGCAGGACGAGGACCCGGCGTCCGGCCAGCACGCTGCGGTAGAGCGCGCTCTGTGCGTCCACGTGGCGGGGAATGCGTTCGGGCGGCACGCCCAGGGCGTCCAGGAAGCCGCGTACCGCCTCGCTCGGTTCCATGATCGCCCCGGAGGGGTCGAAGCCCCGCAGGTTGACGTAGAGCTGACCGTCGGGAAACCGGTCGGCGATCCGGTGGGCGAGATGCACGGCGAGCGTGGTCTTGCCGACGCCCGCCATCCCGCCGATCGCACCGATCACCACCGTCCCGGCCGTCCGCGCATCGTCGGCGAACAGCGCGAGCGCCTGATCCAGCTCGGCCCGCCGACCGGTGAAGACCGGCAGTTCGTGCGGCAGTTGTACGGGGACGGGATGGGCGGCCGTCCGTGTGGCGGGGCGAGGCCCGGCCCCGGCGGCCGGGGCGGGTGGGCCGGCCAGGACCGCCCGGTGGGCGTCGCTCAGTTCCGGACCGGGGTCGATCCCCAGCTCGTCCGCGAGCCGTGCCCTGACGGTCTGGTAGGTGCTCAGTGCCTCCGGCCGCAGACCGGTGCCGGCCAGGACGAGGATCAGCCTGGCCAGCAGGGGTTCGTCCAGCGGGTGGCCGGCCGCGGCACTGCGCAGTACGGGCAGGACCGCGTCCGGCACACCGGCGTGCAGGGCGGCGTCGGCGGCCTCCCGCACGGCCGTGAGGTACTCGTGTTCCAGTGCGTCGAGCGCCAGGTGCGCACGGGTCTCCGGGGGGATTCCGGAGGCGACCGGTCCCTGCCAGAGGGCCAGTGCCTCCGTCAGGAGCTCCACGGCCCCTGGGTACGCCCCGTCCGCGGCGGCCTGCCGGGCCTCTTCGCGCAGCCTGCGGAAGTGGAGGAGGTCCAGTGAGTCGCTGTCGGTGACGAGTCGGTAGCCGCCGGCGTCCCGGTGCAGCCAGCGGCCCTCCGAGCGGGTCGGTAGCCCCGGCTCCAGCAGGCGGCGCAGCGTTCCGACATGGCGGCGGACCACATTGACCGCGCTGCGCGGTGGGTTCGGACCCCACAGTGCGGTGACGATGTCGTGGATGGCGGCGGGCTGACCTGCCCGAACCAGCAGCAGGGCCAGCAGAGCCCGTTCCTGAGGGCGCCCGAGGCTCAGCTCCTGCCCCGCACGCCAGACGCGGACCGGCCCCAGGATCGCGAACCGCACCGACTCCAACGGCACGTCATCCCCCCTCCGGTCGCCCCGTCCAGGGCTCAACTGTACGTCACCTAAAGCATTACCCAGAGTTACGGACCGGATGTGGCGCCCTGCCGCGAACCGGCAGAGCAGCTTGCCTAAAAGTATTAGGCAGTTGCATAATCAAGCCTGTCGAATGATGGGAAGGCTATGGCACGTGTAGGACTGACCCCGGAACGCCTGGCCCTGGCCGGGGCGGAACTGGCCGACGAGGTCGGCTTCGACCAGGTGACCGTCTCGGCGCTGGCCCGACGGTTCGATGTCAAGGTCGCGAGTCTGTACTCGCATCTGAAGAACTCCCAGGACCTCAGGACCAGGATCGCCCTGCTCGCCCTGGAGGAACTCGCCGACCGGGCCGCCGACGCCCTCGCCGGGCGGGCCGGCAAGGACGCACTGATCGCCTTCGCCGACGTCTACCGCGACTACGCCCGGGAGCACCCCGGGCGCTATGCCGCGGCGCAACTCAGGCTCGACCCCGAGACGGCCGCGGCCGGCGCCGGCGTCAGACACGCACAGATGACGCGGGCGATCCTGCGCGGCTACGACCTGGCGGAGCCGGACCAGACCCATGCGGTCCGGCTGCTGGGCAGCGTCTTCCACGGCTACGTCAGCCTGGAGACGGCAGGCGGATTCAGTCACAGCGCCCCCGACGCGCAGGAGTCCTGGACACGAATCCTGGACGCCCTCGACGCCCTTCTGCGCAACTGGCCGCCCACGCCCTGACCCGGAACCTCCCGAAAACCTCGATCCGAGCAGAAGACCCTCGATCCGAGCGCCCCTCTCCATCAACAGGCCGAGGCCATGCACCCCCACCCCACCTGGATCACCACGCCCATCACCGCGGACCTCCTGCGCGGTGCCCTCGAACTGGAACACACCGCGCACGGTGTGCTGCCGCACCGGCTGCCCGCCCGGGCCCGCGCCCAGTGCGCCGACGGACAGCTCGCCATGGCGGAGTCCCAGCCCTCCGGCGTACGGCTGGCCCTGCGCACCGAGGCCACCGCCGTCGAACTGGACACACTGCCCACCAAACGGGTCTACGCGGGCGCCCCGCCACGCCCGGACGGCATCTACGACCTGCTCGTCGACGGCCGTCTGGCCGGCCAGGGCAGCGTGACCGGCGGCAACACCCTGACCATCGACATGACCACCGGCAACCACCAGGAGCCGGCCCGGCCCGCCCGGCACCCTCCGCTTCACCGGCCTGCCCGACGGGATGAAGGACGTCGAGATCTGGCTGCCGCACAACGAGACCACCGAACTCGTCGCCCTGCGCACCGACGCACCCGTCGAGCCGGTACCGGCCCGTGGCCGCAAGGTGTGGCTGCACCACGGCAGTTCGATCAGCCACGGCTCCGACGCTGCAAGCCCCACCGCCACCTGGCCGGCCCGCGCCGCCGCACTCGCCGGCGTGGAGCTGATCAACCTCGGTCTCGGCGGCAGCGCCCTGCTCGACCCGTTCACCGCGCGCACCCTGCGGGACACCCCCGCCGACCTGATCAGCATCAAGATCGGCATCAACCTGGTCAACACCGACCTGATGCGCCTGCGTGCCTTCACCCCGGCCGTCCACGGCTTCCTCGACACCGTCCGCGAAGGCCACCCCAGCACGCCGCTGCTGGTCGTCTCGCCCATCCTGTGCCCCATCCACGAGGACACGCCCGGCCCCAGTGTCCCGGACTTCACCGCCCTCAGCGCCGGGCGACTGCGGTTCCGGGCCGCGGGCGACCCGGCGGAGCGCGCGAGCGGGAAACTCACGCTGGGTGTCATCCGGGACGAGCTGGCCCGGATCGTGGAGCAGCGAGCGGCCGACGACCCGAACCTGCACCACCTCGACGGGCGCGCACTCTACGGCGAGGCCGACCACGCCGAACTCCCCCTGCCGGACGAACTCCACCCGGACGCCGCCACCCATCTCCGCATGGGCGAACGGTTCGCGGAGCTCGCCTTCACCGCCGACGGCCCGTTCGTGAGCCACAGCTCGTCAATCACCTGCGCCGAAGCGTCGGAAAGGTTCCCGGGTCGGTCTGCCTAGGATCTTCCCGTGGCCACCTTCCTCCTCGAACGCACAGCACCTCTCCCCCTGCCCGAAGCGTGGCACCGGCTCACCGACTGGCCCCGCCACGGCGAGGTGGTCCCGATGACCCGCGTCACCGTGACGACGCCCCCACCGACACACGAGGGCACGGTCCTCGTCGCCCGCTCCGGCATCGGCCCGTTCGCCTTCGCCGACCGGATGGAGGTCACCGTCTGGCAGCCGCCGGCCGACGACACCCCCGGCCTGTGCCGTCTGGAGAAACGCGGCCGGGTCGTGCGGGGCTGGGCGGAGATCGAGGTCCGTCCGGGCCCCGGCGGCCGTACGCGCGTGCTCTGGCGGGAGGAACTCCGGCTCCGCCTCCTGCCCGGCATGTTCGACCCGGTCCTGGAGCGGGCGGCACGTGCGGTGTTCGGCCGGGCGGTGAACCGGCTGCTGCGGCGGCCGTGACGGTGTCCGACGGCCGGTCAGGGCGTCGGCCGGACGGCCGCTCAGGCCACCGACTCGATCCGCCCCGCCGACGCCGCCGGCATCTCGTGGTGGATCGGGGTGTGCGCGCCGGTCAGTGACATCCCGCTGCCGCCGCGCCGGTCGGCGACGATCTCCGACGCGATGGACAGGGCCGTCTCCTCCGGTGTACGGGCGCCCAGGTCGAGGCCGATGGGTGAGCGCAGACGCGCCAACTCCGGCTCGGTGACGCCGACTTCGCGCAGGCGTGCGGTGCGGTCCAGATGGGTGCGGCGGGAGCCCATCGCGCCGATGTACGCGACCGGCAGGCGCAGTGCGAGCTTGAGCAGGGGTACGTCGAACTTGGCGTCGTGGGTGAGGACGCACAGGACCGTGCGGGCGTCCACGTCGGTGCGCTCCAGGTACGTGTGGGGCCACTCGACGACGATCTCGTCGGCCTCGGGGAAGCGGGTGCGGGTCGCGAAGACGGGGCGGGCGTCACACACCGTGACGTGGTAGCCGAGGAACTTGCCGACGCGGACCAGTGCCGACGCGAAGTCGATCGCCCCGAAGACGATCATCCGGGGGGCGGGGACCGACGACTCGACCAGAACCGTGAGCGGTGCTCCACAGCGAGAGCCCCGCTCTCCGATCTCCAGGGTGCCGGTGCGGCCGGCCTCCAGGAAGGCGCCCGCCTCGGCCGCGACCGTGCGGTCCAGTTCCGGGTGGGCGCCGAAGCCGCCGTCGTACGAGCCGTCGGGGCGGACCAGCAGCGCACGGCCCGTCAGCTCCGCCGGGCCGGCCACGATCCGCGCCACCGCCGCCGCCTCCCCTCGCGCGGCGGCGGACAGTGCGGAGGCGAACACCGACCGGACGGGATCGTCCGCCCGTACCGGTGTGACCAGGATGTCGATGATGCCGCCGCAGGTCAGCCCGACGGCGAAGGCGTCCTCGTCGCTGTAGCCGAAGCGCTCCAGGACCGGCTCACCGTCCTGCAGCGCCTGCCCGCACAGCTCGTAGACCGCGCCCTCCACACACCCGCCGGAGACCGAACCGATCGCCGTGCCGTCGGCGTCCACCGCGAGGGCGGCGCCTGGCTGGCGCGGGGCGCTGCCGGCGACGGCCACCACGGTGGCCACCGCGAAGTCGCGTCCCTGCTCGACCCACCGGTGCAGCTCTTCGGCGATGTCCAGCATCTCTCGGTCTCCTTAACGGCGGGTGTGTGGAGGGCACTTGGATGAGCGGCTAGTGGACGCCCAGCCAGCTCTCGATCGGGTTGAGGGCGAAGTAGACGACGAAGATCACGGTCAGCGCCCACATGAAGGCGCCGATCTCGCGCGCCTTGCCCTGGGCGACCTTGATGGCGACGTACGAGATGACACCGGCGGCGACACCCGCGGTGATCGAGTACGTGAACGGCATGATCACGACGGTCAGGAAGACCGGGACCGCGGTGGCGCGGTCGGACCAGTCCACATGCCGGGCGTTCATCATCATCATGGCGCCGATCACCACCAGGGCGGCGGCCGCGACCTCACCCGGCACGATCGCCGTCAGCGGGGTGAAGAACAGGCAGGCCGCGAAGAACAGACCGGTCACCACGGACGACAGGCCCGTACGGGCGCCCTCGCCGACACCGGTCGCCGACTCCACGAACACCGTCTGACCCGAGGCGCCCGAGACACCGCCGATCGCGCCGCCCGCACCGTCGATGAACAGCGCCTTCGACAGACCCGGCATCCGGCCCTGCGCGTCCGCCAGCCTGGCCTCGGTGCCGACGCCGATGATCGTCGCCATGGCGTCGAAGAAACCGGCCAGCACGAGCGTGAACACGATCATGCCGACGGTCATCGCGCCGACCTCGCCCCAGCCGCCGAACTCGACGTTGCCGAAGATCGAGAAGTCCGGCATCGAGACCGCGCTGCCGTGCAGTTCGGGGGCACCGCTCGCCCACTGCCCGGGATCGATGACGTCCAGTGTGTTGAGGAGTACGGCGAGCAGGGTGCCGCCGACGATGCCGATCAGGATCGCGCCGGGGATGCCGCGCGCCTGGAGCATGAAGATCGCGAGCAGGGTCACGGCGAAGAGCAGGACCGGCCAGCCGGCAAGTTCACCGGCCGGGCCGAGGGTGACCGGGGTCGCCTCGCCCTGGTGCACGAAACCGGCCTTGTAGAAGCCGATCAGGGCGACGAAGAGACCGATGCCCATGGTGATCGCGTGCTTCAGCGGCAGCGGGATCGCATTCATGATCATCTCGCGTAGGCCGGTGACGACCAGCAGCATGATGACCACGCCGTACATCACGCACATGCCCATCGCCTGCGGCCAGGTCATCTGGGGGGCGACCTGGGAGGCGAGGACACCGGAGACGGAGAGGCCGGCGGCGAGTGCGAGAGGGACCTTGCCGAAGAGGCCCATCAGCAGCGTGGTGAGGGCCGCCGCGAACGCGGTCGCGGTGATCAGGGCCTGCTGGGCGAGCGTGTCCCCGGCGGCGTCCTTGCCGGACAGGATCAGGGGGTTGAGGAGGAGGATGTACGCCATCGCCATGAAGGTGGTGATGCCGCCGCGGACTTCGCGCGCGAGCGTGGATCCTCGGTGGGATATGTGAAAGTACCGGTCGAGCCAGGACCTGCCGGCCGCGGTGCGGGTTCCTTCGCCCGCATCTTCGGCGGTGGTCCTGGGCTCGAGTGACTGCTGGGCCATGGTGCCGTCTCCCAAGTTTCAAAGGGGGTTGGGATATTCACGACCCGGGGGACGGCCCGAGACGAACATGGGGGTCTGGGGGACGGAGTCCCCCAGAAGAATTCACCTGCTGAACCCCCGGAGGGGTCACGTTCCCGTCAGGTGCTCCGGGCGTACCGGCGTCCTGTTCAGCTCCAGGCCGGTCGCCTTGCGGATCGCCGCGAGGACCGCCGGAGTCGAGGACAAGGTGGGGGCCTCGCCGACGCCTCGCAGACCGTACGGGGCGTGGTCGTCGGCGAGTTCGAGGACGTCGACCGGGATGGTCGGGGTGTCGAGGATGGTGGGGATCAGGTAGTCCGTGAAGGAGGGGTTCTTCACCTTCGCGGTCTTCGGGTCGACGACGATCTCCTCCATCACCGCCACGCCCAGGCCCTGGGTCGTACCGCCCTGGATCTGGCCGATGACGGACAGCGGGTTGAGTGCCTTGCCGACGTCCTGGGCGCAGGCCAGCTCGATCACCTTGACCAGGCCGAGCTCGGTGTCGACCTCGACGACGGCGCGGTGCGCGGCGAAGGAGTACTGGACGTGGCCGTTGCCCTGGCCGGTGCGCAGGTCGAAGGCCTCGGTCGGCCGGTGCCGCCACTCCTCCTCGACCTCCACGGCCTCGTCCTCGAGGACGTCCACCAGGCCGGCCAGTACCTCGCCGCCGTCGGTGACGACCTTGCCGCCCTCGAGCAACAGCTCCGCCGTCGCCCAGGCCGGGTGGTACGGACCGAACTTGCGGCGGCCGAGGTCCAGGACCTTCTCGCGGACGAGCTCGCAGGCGTTCTTCACCGCGCCACCCGTGACGTACGTCTGCCGCGAGGCCGACGTCGAACCGGCGCTGCCCACCTGCGTGTCCGCCGGGTGGATGGTCACCTGGGTGACGCCCAGCTCGGTGCGGGCGATCTGCGCGTGGACGGTGACGCCGCCCTGGCCGACCTCCGCCATCGCCGTGTGCACGGTGGCGACGGGCTCTCCGCCCACCACCTCCATGCGCACCCTGGCGGTGGAGTAGTCGTCGAAGCCCTCGGAGAAGCCGACGTTCTTGATGCCGACCGCGTAGCCGACGCCGCGTACGACGCCTTCACCGTGCGTGGTGTTGGACAGACCGCCGGGCAGCTGCCGTACGTCCACGCCCTCGGAGCTCTCCCACTCGCGCTCCGGCGGCATCGGCATCGCCTTGACGCGGCGCAGGAGTTCGGCGACGGGGGCCGGGGAGTCGACCGGCTGCCCGGTCGGCATGATCGTGCCCTGCTCCATGGCGTTGAGCCGCCGGAACTCCACCGGGTCCAGGCCGAGTTGCCCGGCCACCTTGTCCATCTGCGCCTCGTAGGCGAAGCACGCCTGGACCGCGCCGAAGCCGCGCATCGCCCCGCACGGCGGGTTGTTGGTGTAGAGGGCGAGGGCCTCGATCTCGACGTCGTCGACGACGTACGGCCCGATGCCGAGGGAGGCGGCGTTGCCGACGACCGCCGGGGAGGCGGAGGCGTACGCACCGCCGTCGAGCACGATGCGGCACTTCACATGGGTGAGCTTGCCGTCCTTCGTCGCCCCGTGCTCGTAGTGGAGCTTCGCCGGGTGGCGGTGGACGTGCCCGAAGAAGGACTCGAAGCGGTTGTAGACGATCTTGACGGGCTTGCCGGTGCGCAGGGCGAGCAGACAGGCGTGGATCTGCATCGACAGGTCCTCGCGTCCGCCGAACGCACCGCCGACGCCGGCCAGCGTCATACGCACCTTGCTCTCGGGCAGGCCGAGCACGGGCGCGATCTGGCGCAGGTCGGAGTGCAGCCACTGGGTGGCGATGTAGAGGTGGACGCCGCCGTCCTCGTCGGGGACCGCGAGGCCGGACTCGGGGCCGAGGAAGGCCTGGTCCTGCATGCCGAAGGTGTACTCGCCCTCGACGATGACGTCGGCGCGCTCCCGGGCCGCCCCGACGTCCCCTCGGACGATCGGCTGGCGGTGCACGATGTTCGGGTGCGGGACGTGGCCGATGTGGTGGTCGTCGCGGTTCTCGTGGACGAGGATCGCGTCCGGCGCGGTCGCGGAGGCCTCGTCGGTGATGACGGGCAGTTCGCGGTAGTCGACCTTGATCTTGGCGGCGGCGCGGCGGGCGGTCTCCGGGTGGTCGGCGGCGACGATCGCGACCGGCTCGCCGTGGTGCCGTACCTTGCCGTGGGCGAGCACCGGGGTGTCCTGGATCTCCAGGCCGTAGTTCTTCACCTCGGTCGGCAGGTCGTCGTACGTCATGACGGCGTAGACGCCCGGCGTCGCGAGGGCCTCGCTCGTGTCGATGGAGACGATCTCGGCGTGGGCGACGGTGGAGCGCAGGATCTGGCCCCAGAGCATGTCCTCGTGCCACATGTCGGACGAGTACGCGAACTCGCCGGTGACCTTGAGGGTGCCGTCCGGGCGGAGCGTGGACTCGCCGATGCCGCCCTTGGTCCGGGAGCCCTGGGTGATCTTTGTGGGTGCGCCGTTGGTCGGCATCGTCAGACCGCCTCTCCCTGCCGGGCGGCCGCCAGGCGGACCGCGTCCATGATCTTCTCGTAGCCGGTGCAGCGGCACAGGTTGCCCGAGAGCGCCTCGCGGATGTCCGCGTCGGTCGGGTTCGGGTTGCGCTCCAGCATCTCGTCGGCGGCGACCAGCAGGCCCGGGGTGCAGAAGCCGCACTGGACGGCGCCGGCGTCGATGAACGCCTGCTGGATCGGGGAGAGTTCGGTGCCCTCGCCGGTCTGCGAGTCGGTGCCCTCGGCCTGCCATCCCTTGGCCTCGTCGAGCGAGGTCCCACAGGAGTCGCCGCAGGACCGCTGCTTGGCGTAGTCCGCGAGCCCCTCGACGGTGACGACCTCCCGGCCCTCCACCTGACCGGCGGCGACCAGACACGAACACACCGGCACGCCGTCCAGCCGGACCGTGCACGACCCGCACTCGCCCTGCTCGCAGGCGTTCTTCGAACCCGGCAGTCCGAGCCGCTCACGCAGCACGTACAGCAGGGACTCGCCCTCCCACACGTCGTCGGCTTCCTGCGGGCGGCCGTTGACCGTGAAACTGACGCGCATCACGCGACTCCCTCTGTGCGTGCGGCGGTGCCGCGGTACGACTCCCAGGTCCAGGTGAGCGTCCGGCGGGCCATCACGCCCACCGCGTGCCGGCGGTAGCTCGCGGTGCCCCGGACGTCGTCGATCGGGTTGCAGGCGGCGGAACACAGGTCCGCGAACTGCCTGGCGACCGACGGGGTGATGATCTTTCCGTTGTCCCAGAAGCCGCCCTCTTCGAGCGCCGCGTTCAGGAACTCCTCGGCGGCCCTGGCCCGGATGGGCGTCGGGGCGGCCGATCCGATCCCCGTACGGACGGTCCGTGTCTGCGGATGCAGCGCGAGCCCGAAGGCGCACACGGCGATGACCATCGCGTTGCGCGTGCCCACCTTCGAGAACTGCTGCGGCCCGTCGGCCTTCTTGATGTGCACGGCGCGGATCAGCTCGTCGGGCGCCA
The DNA here is from genome assembly GCF_004187715.1 of Streptomyces sp. F001. Classification (GTDB taxonomy): domain Bacteria; phylum Actinomycetota; class Actinomycetes; order Streptomycetales; family Streptomycetaceae; genus Streptomyces; species Streptomyces flavusporus. Next base: position 208,026 of record NZ_QZWF01000011.1, read on the forward strand.
GGGCGTTCCGCTTGACGCCCTGGTAGAACTCGTCGATGGGGATCAGGCGGGTGCCGCGCACCGACTCGGCCTCGACCTCGGCGCCGGCCGCGAGGAGGGCGGGGTGGGCGTCGCCGGCCGGGGAGGCGGTGCCGAGGTTGCCGCCGACGCCACCGCGGTTGCGGATCTGCGGGGAGGCGACCGTGTGCGAGGCGAGGGCGAGGCCCGGCAGCTCGGCGCGCAGGCTCTCCATGATCTGGGAGTACGGGACGGAGGCACCCAGGCGCACGGAGTCCTCGCCGACCTCCCACTCGGAGAGGTCGCCGATGCGGTTGAGGTCCATGAGGTACTCGGGCCGGCGATGGTCGAAGTTGATCTCGACCATCACATCGGTGCCGCCCGCAATCGGCACAGCGGTGGGGTGCTCGGCCTTCGCGGCGAGCGCCTCCTCCCAGCTGGCGGGGCGAAGGAAGTCCATGACCGGCTCTCTTCTTCGTCTCGTGAGTCGTACAGATTGAGCCAATCCGTGTGCGGCGGGCCCGGCTCGTTCATGTGCTCTTAACGCGGATCGACGTCAGTACACAGCGCCGTGCTCCGGCAGGGTCAGTCACCGAAACCATGAAGGAGTTGGCTGGCCAAGGCGGTCATCTTGTAGATTCGTATGAATGGAGGTCATCAGTAACCTCCTGGTTTTCCTGTGGAAACGTGCAGGAACAGTCACGTGACCAGGGACACAGCACGGGAGACGGCGAGCACCGCTCAACCGCCCACCGAACGGGCCTCTCACCGGCGGACCCGTCAAGATCCATCGTAGTTTTCGAGACAAAGAACGGCGGCGACGAGAAATGCGGCTGCGCGCACTGCTGGACACCGACGCGCTGGGCCTCAAGCTGCTCGGCGGCGAGGACGAGCTGGACCGCACCGTGCGGGGCGTGATGACCACCGACCTGCGGGACCCCAGCCGTTACCTCTCCGGTGGTGAGCTGGTGCTGACGGGTCTGGCCTGGCGCCGGGGGGCCACCGACTCGGAGCCTTTCGTACGGATCCTGGTGCAGGCCGGCGTGGCCGCCCTCGCGGCCGGTGAGGCCGAGCTGGGCGATGTGCCCGAGGACCTCGTCCAGGCCTGCGCCCGGCACCGGCTCCCCCTCTTCGCCGTGCACGAGTCGGTGGCCTTCGCGACGATCACCGAGCACGTCGTACGGCAGGTCTCCGGCGAGCGTGCCGGGGACCTGGCGGCCGTGGTGGACCGGCACCGGCGGATGATGACCTCGGGCCCGGCGGGTGGCGGCCCGGACGTGGTCCTGGACCTGCTCGGCTCGGACCTGGACCTGCGTGCCTGGGTGCTGTCGCCGACGGGACGGCTGATCGCCGGCCCGAAGGCCGGAGGGCCCGGGCTGCCCGCGGAGGCGTGCGCGAAGCTGGCGGCCGAGCACCTGGCGGCCGCCCGCACCGGCCGCCGCGGCCCGCACCGGATGATCCTCGGCAGTACGACGTACTCCCTCTTCCCCATCCGCAGCAGCGGCCGTTCCCCGCAGGACTCCCGGGACGTGCGCGAGACGGTGCTCTCCGACTGGCTGCTCGCCGTGGAGGCGGACGCCGGTGACTGGGCGGAGGAGCGGCTCGACCTGCTGCACGGCGTCACCCAGCTGATCGCGGTCGAACGGGACCGCCGGGACGCGGCCCGCACGGTACGGCGACGGCTGGCCCAGGAGGTGCTGGAACTGGTCCAGACGGGCGCCGCACCCGCCGAGATCGCCGCCCGTCTGCGCGTCGCCGCCCCGGTCCTGCTGCCCGGCCTCGGCACCGCCCCGCACTGGCAGGTGGTCGTCGCACGGGTCGAGTGGGACGAAGCAGGCAGCGGGCCCGCAGGACCCTCGGCTGAGGATGGTGGCGGGCGACGGGTGGGCGGGATCGAGGCCGGTCCGGTGGCTCAGTCCCTCCTGGAGGAGATCCTGGTCGACCCGCTCGCCACCGGCCCCGAGCCGTCCGACCGCATAGCCGTGGCGCACACGGGCGACGAGGCGATCGCACTCGTCCCCCTCCCGGCGGTGTCGACGGAGCACGACGGCTCCGAGACCGGCATCCTGGCGGACGCGCTCCTGGCCTCCGTACGTGACCCCCTGTCGGCGGGCCTGGACGACGACGGCCGGGTCACGCTCGGCGTCAGCGCGGCGGTCCACTCGGCCGAGGGCCTGCACGGGGCACTGGAAGAAGCCCGGCACGCCCGCCGGGTGGCGGCGGCCCGCCCCGGCCGGGTCTGCGCGGCCGGCCACCACGAGCTGGCCTCGCACGTCCTGCTGCTCCCCTTCGTCCCCGACGACGTACGCCGCGCCTTCACCGCCCGTCTCCTGGACCCGCTGCGTGACTACGACCGCCGGCACCGCGCCGAACTGATCCCGACCTTGGAGGCGTTCCTGGAGTGCGACGGCTCCTGGACGCGCTGCGCGTCCCGCCTGCACCTGCACGTCAACACACTGCGCTACCGGGTCGGACGAATCGAGCAGTTGACGAGCCGCGACCTGTCCCGCCTGGAGGACAAGCTGGATTTCTTCCTGGCGTTGCGGATGAGCTGAAACCCGAAGGGCCCGAAGAGCCCACGAGTTTGTGAAATCCTTCACCCGCCCCCTTGGCCGGGCAGCTGAATTGGTGCTGAAATGCGGCCACCACTCAACAGCTCAATGGCGTGCTCGGGGAGGGCAACGTGGCGCATACCGCCATGTCTGGTACCGGAACGACCTCAGACGACGATCCCCTCCAGACCGCGGTATGGCGGTTGCGCTCGCGGGCGTGCTGGGCCGACGCGGCGGCCCTGCTGCCGCCGACCACCCCGGCCGCAGCGCTCCAGCGGGCCGCGCTGCTGGTCGAACGATGCCTGTACACCGAGCAGGGCTGGGAGGACGCCGAGGACGCGCTGCGGACGGCGGAGGCGCTGGCCCACACCGACGAGGAGCGGGGGGCGGCCGCTTGTGAACGCGGGCAACTTGCCTACGCGGCCACGCTGCACGGGGTGCGGGACCGGGCCGACGAGGCGCGGGCCGCGCTGGGGCGGGCGGCGGCGCTGATCCCTCCGGGGGCCGCGGGGCGGGCGCTGCTGGACTTCCGGCGCGGGCTGCTCGCCGAGAACCTGGCGCACGCGCCGCAGGCCGCGCGGGCGGCGTACCGGCGGGCGCATGCGGGGGCGGCGGCGCATGCCGACACGTTGCTGCTCTCCTTCACCTGGCGGCACCTTGCCGGACTCGCCCTGCGGGACGGGGAGTTGGCCGAGGCCCGGAACGGCTTCGCCGAGTCCCTGCGGATCCGGGAGGAGTTGGGCTACCTGGTCGGTACGGCACCGGCGCTGGTGTCCCTGGCCGACGCGGAGACGGAGCCGGAGGCGTCCCGGCTGCGGGAGGAGGCCCGTCGGCTGTTCCGGCTGCTCGGCGGCGTACCGACGTGGCTGGAGCCCCGGTTGGCGCCGCCGGCGGCGACGGCGTAGACGGAGGCGGGGCGCCGGACGTGGGTGGGCCGCGCGGTCCGGTGCCGCCGCGCTCTCACCGCGTACCGGCGAAGTGCACCCGCACCAGTGCCCGTACGGCATCCAGGTCCCGTGCGATCAGGGCGTCCAGCACGGCCGCGTGCTCGGCCGCATCGGCGATCAGGTCCGAACGGCCGGAGGAGGCCGCGGCTCCCGCCGGCGGCCACTGCGTCCGGCGGTGCAGGTCGTCGGCGATGCGCACCAACTGCTCGTTCCCCGCGAGCGACAGCACGGCCCGGTGAAAGGCCCGGTCGGCCTCCGCGTACGTCGCCCGGCAGCCGGACGACGCCGCGCGGACCGTCGCCTCGGCCGACGGCCTGAGCTCCGCCCAGCGTTCCGCGGGAACCGTACGCGCCAGCCGCAGGATGACGGGAACCTCGATCAGCCCCCGGACCTCGGCCAGTTCGGCCAGTTCCCGGGCGTCCCGCTGGACCACCCGGAAGCCGCGGTTGGGCACGACCTCGACGGCGCCCTCCAGGGCGAGCTGCTGCATCGCCTCCCGGACGGGTGTCGCGGACACCCCGAACCGTTCGCCGAGCGCCGGCGCCGAGTACACCTCGCCGGGCCGCAGCTCCGCCGTCACCAGCGCGGTCCGCAGGGCGTCGAGGATCTGCCCGCGCACGGAGGCCCGCTGGACCACGGGCCGGGCCCGCTCGGCGAAGGGCCGCGGGACGGGCTGCTCACTGTGCGTGTGTTCACCGCGCACCGCACCGGCCGAGTCGGCCCGTTCCCGGTCGACGTCCGCAGCCCGGGGCTGCGACGGCACTCGCACCGCCGGGGCCGGAAACTCCGGAACGCCCGTCTCGGCGAAGCCCTGCGTGTCCTGCTTCACGGGTCCTCCTCCGGACGTTTCCGTACTTGTTTCGGGTACTTGGGTCATTACGGCGGCTTGTTACTCGTCCGTCAAGCACCTTAGGCGCAGAAGCCACCGGTTCAAACCCGGACTGGGGTTCGGTAAGGTAAGGCTTACCTTCAACCCACTGGGAATCGGTGATCCCGTATGCCTGTGTCCCGTTCGGCCATCGCGGACGCGTACGCCCGTCTGACCGAGGTCCTCCCCGGGCTCGCCATCACGGAGCCGGCCACCGGTGATCCCCTCCCGAGCGGTGCCGGATGGATCACCGCCGCCTCGCTCGCAGCAGGCGGGACCGGCCTCGACACCTTTCTGGCCTGGGACGACGCACAGGTACGGAGGGACTACGGACAGCAGGCCCGCCCGGATGTGGTCGCAAGTTTCGGCCTGCACCGGTACGCCTGGCCGGTCTGCCTGCTGATCACCGTGCCATGGTTCCTGCACCGACGCGTCCCCCGCTTTCCCGTGACGCATGTCTCGTACAACCGGACCGTCCCCGGCCTCTCCATGGGCCGCCTGGCGGTCCGCCCGGACGGCTTCGCCTGTCTGCCCGGCGACCCGGCCGCCGCCCTGCCCGGCGCCACCGTGGTCGCCGACGAGGAGGCGCTGCGAGCCGAGCTGCGGGCGGCGGTCGCCGAGCACTTCGGACCGGTCCTCGCCGCCTTCGGCCCGCGCATGCGGCGACGCGGACGCGCGCTGTGGGCCACCGCGACCGACGAGATCGTGGAGGGGCTCTGGTACGTCGCCGATCTCCTCGGCGAGCGGGAGCGGGCGAAGCGCGAGCTGGAGCTGCTGCTGCCGGGCGCCACCAAGCCGTACGTCGGTTCGGCGGCGTTCCGCGAGCTGACCGGGCCGAACGGCGAGTCGCTGCCCACCCGGGACCGGGCGAGCTGCTGCATGTTCTACACCCTCCGCCCCGAGGACACGTGCACCACCTGCCCGCGCACCTGCGACGCGGAACGGGTCGTCAGACTGGCGGCGGCCGCGGCCGGCTGACGCCGCGCCCACAACTCTCTAATCGAACTCAACTCCCATATCTCAAGCGGCAGTTCGAGCTGAACGCCGCCGCAGGCATCCCCTTGCACTTCGTTGGCGGCCGCTTGCCCCGAAACCCCCTGAGGACCGGCGGGTCTGGGCCACCATGGCGGGCGTTACGCCCTATCCCAATGCAAGGGACCCCCAGATGAGATTGACCGACATATCGCTGAACTGGCTGCTCCCGGGCGCCGTGCTGCTCCTGGGCATGCTGGCGGCGGTGGCGGTGCTCCGGCGCGGCAGGACGGCCGCGGGGAAGGACACGAGCGCGGACGACTCGTGGGAGCGTGCCGAAGAGCGCCGCAGGCGCAAGGAGGCCATCTACGGCACGGCCTCCTATGTGCTGCTGTTCTGCTGCGCCGCGGTCGCTGCGGCCCTGTCCTTCCACGGCCTCGTCGGCTTCGGCCAGCAGAACCTCGGCCTGACCGGCGGCTGGGAGTATCTGGTGCCGTTCGGCCTGGACGGCGCGGCGATGTTCTGCTCCGTGCTCGCGGTGCGCGAGGCCAGCCACGGTGACGCGGCGCTCGGCTCCCGGATACTCGTATGGACGTTCGCGGGCGCCGCGGCCTGGTTCAACTGGGTGCACGCGCCCCGGGGCGCCGGCCACGCGGGTGCCCCGCACTTCTTCGCCGGCATGTCCCTGTCGGCCGCCGTGCTCTTCGACCGGGCGCTGAAGCAGACCCGCCGGGCCGCCCTGCGCGAACAGGGACTGGTCCCGCGTCCGCTGCCGCAGATCCGGGTGGTCCGCTGGCTGCGGGCGCCCCGCGAGACGTACAGGGCCTGGTCGCTGATGCTTCTGGAAGGCGTGCGCACCCTCGACGAGGCGGTCGACGAGGTGCGCGAGGACAGGCGGCAGAAGGAGGAGGCCCGGCTGCGGCGGCGCGAGCAGCAGCGGCTGGAGCGGGCCCGGCTCAAGGCGATCAGCCGGGGCCACGGCCGGGGTTTCGTCGGCCGCGGCGGTGGCCGGCAGGTGGAACTGCCCGCCGTGGAGCAGGGCGCCGAGCGGCTCTCCGCGGAGCCTGCCATATCGGCGCCGGAGCAACTGCCCGTGCGCGCACGGCCCTCGCTCCAGCCCGTGCGCAGCGGTTCTGAGCCAGTCACCGTGGACCTCACCGCGGAGGACGACACCATGGCCCTGCCACGCCTGGACTCCCTGGAGCGCAAGCTCAAGGACCTCGAGCAGCAGTTCGGCTAGAACGCGCCCCGGGGCGTCGGGACGGGGGCGCGGCGCACGCGATGTGGCCGCGCCCCCGTCCCGTTCGTCATGCGGCCTCCGCGTCGAGCTCGAACCACACCGACTTGCCCACCGCGTGCGGCCGTACGCCCCACGCGTCCGCGAGGGACTGCACCAGCACCAGGCCCCTTCCGTGCGTCCCCTCGTCGGCCTTCGGTGCGCACAGCCGGGGCCGGCGGGCCACGAAGTCCCGTACCTCCACCCGCAGTCCACCGGGTCCGACGGTGGCCGTCAGGACCGCGTCGTGGTCGGTGTGGACGATCGCGTTGGTGACGAGCTCGCTGGTGAGCAGCTCCGCCGTCTCGGACCTGCCGGGCCCTCCCCAGTGTCGCAACAGCTCACGCAGTTCCCTGCGGGCCTGTGGGACCGCCCGCAGGTCCGCCCGGCCGAGTCTGCGCCTCAGTTGGGGCGCCTGTGCCCGCTCCTTGGCGGCGCCCCCTCGTGCCTGCCTCTCCATGTCCCCCGCCCGCGTGCCGATGTCGGTTCCCCTCCTGCTCGAACACGTTCACGGAGATCCATGCCCCGTCGACAACGGGCCAGTCATGCGCAATCGTCAACGACCGGGTGTTCGGGGAGACTGGCCGATTTCGTACGCCGTGACGCCGCCGGACAGCCTCCTGAAGCGGCCCTAAGGCGCCTCCCAGACGGCCGCCGCCGTACGGTCGTCGGCGTAGCCCTTGACTCTCACCTGGGTGTCGGCGAGGAAGGCGGCGAGGCCCGGCGGCTCCGGGTGGGACCACCGCTGGGTGAGATGGGCGGGCAGCTCCGGCTCGCCGCGCAGCGGGTCGGCGAGGCCGCCGGTGCACATCAGGAGCGTGTCGCCCGGCCGGGCGACGGAGGCGCGGAAGCGGAAGGGTTCGCGGGGTGGCTCGGGGGCGGGTCGTACGGGTCGGCGGTGTCGGGATGCCGAGGTCCATGGTGAGCCGGTCGCCCTCCGGTGTCTCGGACGGCAGCGATCCGAAGCCCACGACGGGCTCGCCGGTCACCTCGGTGACCTTGGGTTCCATGTCCTGCCAGGCACCGTCACGCAGCCGGAACAGTCCGCCCGCGCCGACGCCGAAGAAGACGCGGGTACGGCACTCGGGGTCGGCGGGCAGGAGCAGACAGCGCAGGGTGGCGGCGTACTCGTCGGGCTTCAGGCCCTGTTCGGCGGCACCGGCCCGGAGTCTGCCGAGGCTGCGGTCGGTCAGCCGGTGCAGTCCGGACTTCAGGTCGCCGCGCCGGCCGGCCCGGATGTCCTCGGTGAGCCGCGGGTGGCTGCGGCCGACCGCCCGGCCGATCCACCGGCACAGCTCGGCGGCCGCGCGGTGTGCCCCGGCCGTGGCCCGCGCGCCGGTCGCCATCGCCACCAGCACCAGCGCCTCGTCGCCGCTGCCGAAGCGCGCGGTGAGCAGCGAGTCGCGGCGTGGTTCGCCCCGGTAGCGCGCGGAGTCCCCCCGCACCGAGGCCGCGCGCAGGGTGCAGGCCCCGTACCGGGCGCCGTCCAGCACGGTGTCGGCCACCAGGTCGCCGAGGTCGTCGGGATCGGCGGGAGGGAGGGCGGTGGGCTCGGCCTCGTAGGTGGGTGGGCCGGAGCCGACGTGATGCAGGGCCGGGGTGACGTGCCGGGCGGGGCGGTCGGCTGCGGGGGCTGTCCGGGGGCGTGCCGGAGGGTTCGCGGGGTGCGGGTGCGGCGGTGGTCGTGGACGGGGGTCTGCCGAGGTACCGCTCCCGGTCGCCGCGGCGGTGGGGCCCTGGGGCGGGGACGGGAAGGTGTCCGGACCCGGCGGTGCGGCGGTCGGCGGCTGCGAGGGGGCACGGCGTACGCCCGAGCCGTCCCTCGGTTCCGGGACGCGGGTGTCCGGGTGGTGGGTGCGGTTGCCGTCGGTGTCGCCCACCGCTCCGGCCGCGGAGGCGAAGCGGTCGTCCAGCGAGTCCGGTGTGCGTGTGGGGCCCGTGTCCTCGGTGGAGTCGTCGTACAGCTGCCCCCACCAGTCGTCGGAGTGACCGGTGGGCCTTCCCCCCTGCTGGCTCATGCCCCCAATTGTCCACCGCACGGGCCGTATGAAAACGGGGCATCCGGAAAATGCGGCGCGACACTCCGCACCGAACCACGTGTCGGGTGAGCTGTCGAACGGACACGCGAGAGACGTCGCCGGGCGGCTCCACCCCCCACAGGAGAGCCGCCCGGCGACGTCGGGAGACCCGGCCCCCCGCCTGCGCCGGTGGCCCCACCTTGGCAGAGTTGCGGGAGGTACGGCGATGATGTGCCCAGGCGGTTTTGCGCCGTGGCCGGTTTCCGCCACGGCCCGCACCGCGGGGTCTGGTGTCCGGGGAGGGACGACGGCTGATGCTGGCGGCGATAGGGCTGGACGAGACGCACGAGGGGGCGTACCGGGCACTGGTGGCCGTGGGCGCCGCCGACGTACCCGATCTCGCCCGGCGGCTGACGCTCGGCGAGTACGACACCGAGCGGGCGCTGCGCCGGCTGGAGCGGCACGGGCTGGCGGCTCAGTCCTCCGGGCGGCCCGGACGCTGGGTGGCGGCCCCGCCGGGGGTGGCGCTCGGGGCGCTGCTCGCCCAGCAGCGGCACGAACTGGAGAAGGCGGAACTGGCCGCCGCCCTGCTCGCCGAGGAGTACCGGGCGGCGGCGGCCGAGCCGGCCGTGCACGACCTGGTCGAGGTGGTGATCGGCGCGGCCGCGGTCACGCAGCGGTTCCTGCAGTTGCAGCTCGGTGCGAGTGACGAGGTGTGCGCGCTGGTCACCGGCAACCCGGTGGCCGTGACCGGGATGGAGAACCACGCCGAGGAGCAGGCGGCCGGCCGGGGGGTGCGCTACCGGGTCGTGGTCGAGCGCTCGGTACTCGACCAGCCGCACGGACTCACCGAGTTGGGCGCGGCGCTCGGCCGGGACGAGCAGGTGCGGGTGGTGGACCAGGTGCCGACGAAGCTGGTGGTCGCCGACCGGGCGCTCGCGCTGGTGCCGCTCACCTCGCCGGTCGTGGAACCGGCCGCGCTGGTGGTGCACGCCAGCGGGCTGCTGGAGCTGCTGTCCGGGCTGTTCGAGTCGGTGTGGCGGGACGCGCTGCCGCTGCGGATGGGCGACTCCGGCGTCACCGTGGAGGGCCCGGACGGTCCCGACGGCACCGATCTGGAGATCCTGTCGCTGCTGCTCGCCGGGCTGACCGACGCGAGCGTCGCGAAGCAGCTCGACCTGGGCCTGCGGACCGTGCAGCGCCGGGTGAAGCGGCTGATGGAGCTGACCGGGGTGACGACCCGGCTGCAGCTGGGCTGGCATGCGTACGAGCGGGGCTGGGTGGCGCGGGACCGGTAAAGGTCCTGTCCGGGGACCTGCGAGTTCGGGCGGGCTCCGGCACGCTGGGCAGATGGGAGTGTGGGAGCTCCTGCTGGCCGGACTGGTCATGCTGCTCGGCCTGTGCGGAGTGCTGGTGCCCGGCGTGCCCGGGTCGTGGCTGGTGTGGGCCGCGGTCATGTGGTGGGCGTTGCTGGATCCGCGGCCGGTCGCCTGGTTCATGCTCGTCGGCGCCACCGTCGCGCTGCTGCTGTCGCAGGTGGTGCGCTGGGTGCTGCCGCCCCGTCGGCTGCGGGCGAGCGGCGCCACCCCACGGATGGCTGTGTACGCCGGAGTCGGGGCGTTTCTCGGTTTCTTCCTCGTCCCCGTGGTCGGGGCGATCCCCGGCTTCATGGCCGGCATCTACGTCTGCGAACGGCTCCGCCTGGGCCGGCACGGCGAGGCGCGCGCGGCCCTGCGCACGGCGATGCGCTCGGGCGGCTCCAGTGTGCTGGCGGAGCTGTTCACCTGCCTGCTGATCATGGGCGCATGGCTGGGCGTGGTGATCTGGGCCTGACCGGCCCCCACCGGGTCCCTGGGTCAGAGCACGCCCTCCAGCGTGAGCAGCTGCACCTTCCGGTCGAGGCCGCCCGCGTAGCCGGTCAGTGCGCCGTCGGCGCCGATCACTCGGTGGCAGGGGCGGAGGATCAGCAACGGGTTGGCGCCGATCGCGCCGCCGACGGCCCGTACGGCGGCCCTGGGGGCGCCGATCCGGGCCGCGATCTCGCCGTACGTGGTGGTGGCGCCGTACGGCAGTGAGTCCAGGGCGGCCCACACCCGCTGCCGGAACGCCGTGCCCTCGGTACGCGACGGCAGGCGGAACTCCTTGAGCTCGCCGGCGAAGTACGCGGCGAGCTGTTCCTCGGCCTCGCGAAACAGCCCGGGGTCGTGCAGCCAGCCGTCCTGAACGGTGCGGCCGCCCTTCTGGCCGGGCACGGACAGGGACGTCAGTGTGCCGCTCGGGTCGGCGGTGAGGAGCAGCTCGCCGAGCGGGCCGGCGACGGTGGTCCAGTGGGTCGGGGTGGTCATCGGTACTCCAACTCCCCTGCTGTGCACAGGTGTTGTACGGCGTACGAGCGCCAGGGGCGGCAGTTGTCGGGAACGTCCGTGTCGGGCGGCGCCACGTCGGGGTCGCCCAGGGCGCGGGTGCGGATGGCGGCGACGGTGGCGCCGTCCAGGCCGGGCACGGCGAGCAGTGCCGCCTGTGCGTCGTCCCGGTCGGCGCCCGGGTCGAGCCGGACGGCGCCGTCGGCGAGGGCGGCGGTGAGCGCGCCCAGGGTGCCGCCGGGCTCGGCCTCCGCGAGGACGGCCGGTTCGGGGAAGACATGGGTGAGGGTGCCGCACGGGGCGTCGAGGGTCTTGCCGTACCGCCGTACGAGCTGCTCCGCCGCCGGTCCCACCAGCGCGCGGATCGCCAGCTCCGCCGGGTCGGCGGCGCCCGGCGAACGCAGTCCGGGCCGCGCGGCGACCAGCGGGGCGAGCCGTGGGTCGGCGCCGAGCCGCTCGTCGACGGCGTACGGATCGGCGTCGAGGTCGAACAGCCGCCGCAGCCGCTGCACGGCGGTGGTGAGGTCGCGCAGGTCGGTGAGGTGCAGCCGCGCGTCGAGCCAGCCGCCCCGGTGGCGGGCCGAGCCGGAGCTGACCGGCCGCTCGTCGACCGCGGCGATTCCCGTGCCGTAGGGCAGGCGGAGCGTACGGCGGTAGGTGCGGCCGCCGGGCGCCCCGCTCACCTCCTCGATGCCGGGCACCGCCTCGCGGGCCAGCAGGTCGAAGACGGCACCGGCGTGGTACGGGCCCCGGTGGGCGAGCCGTAGCGGAATCCCGGCGCTCGGGGTGTCCGCCCGCCGGGCCGGACGGCGCCTGGGCGCAGCGGCGCGCAGTTCGCTCGGGGTCGACGCGTACACGGCCCGGATCGTGTCGTTGAACTGGCGCACGCTGGCGAACCCGGCCGCGAACGCGATCCGGGTGATGGGCAGGCCGGTGGTCTGGAGCAGCACCCGGGCGGTGTGCGCCCGCTGGGCCCGGGCCAGTGCGACGGGGCCGGCGCCGAGCTCGGCGGTGAGCTGGCGCTGCACCTGCCGGGCGCTGTAGCCGAGCCGCGCGGCGAGGCCGGCGACGCCTTCCCGGTCGACGACGCCGTCGCCGATCAGCCGCATGGCCCGCCCCACGACGTCGGCCCGCGCGTTCCAGTCGGCCGAGCCCGGCACCGCGTCCGGCCGGCACCGCCGGCAGGCCCGGAATCCCGAGCCCTGCGCGGCGGCGGCCGTCGCGAAGAACCGCACGTTGTGCCGTTTGGGCGTCACGGCGGGACAGCTCGGCCGGCAGTAGATGCCGGTCGTCTCGACGGCGAAGAAGAACGCCCCGTCGAATCGCCCGTCCCTGCTGCGCACGGCCTCGTACCTGCTGTCTTCGTCCATCACGCTGTCCAGTCTCCGCCGTGGGGAGCGCAGCTGCTGGCGGAAATCGGACGTGACATCGGTCTACATCCAGCGCCCCCGCTTCGCCTCCATCGCCGCGCGGCCCTGCGCCCCCTTCCGTTTCCAGTCCTTGCGGATCTCCGCACGCAACCGCGCGTCGGTCTTGGCCACGATCCGCTGGTTCTCCCGCAGGAGCTTGCGGTAGCTCTCCAGCCGTCGCACGGGCAGTTCCCCGGAGTCGATGGCGGCCAGCACCGCGCAGCCGGGCTCGGACTCGTGGGCGCAGTCGTGGAAGCGGCAGCGTTCGGCGAGCTCCTCGATCTCGGAGAACACCTGCCCGACCCCGGTCTCGGCGTCCCAGAGGCCCACACCCCTGAGCCCCGGGGTGTCGATCAGCACACCGCCGGCCGGGAGCAGAAGCAGATTGCGCGTGGTGGTGGTGTGCCGGCCCTTGCCGTCCACGTCCCGCGTGGCCTGCACGTCCATCGCGTCCTCGCCGAGCAGCGCGTTCGCGAGCGTCGACTTGCCCGCGCCGGACTGCCCGAGCAGTACGGACGTACCACCGGAGACGACCGCCGCGAGGACCTCGAGCCCGTCCCCGTCGACCGCGCTGACCGCGAGCACCGGCACGCCCGGCGCCGTCGTCTCCACGTCCTGGACGAGATGCGCGAGCGTCGCCGCGTCCGGCACCAAGTCGGCCTTGGTCAGGACGACGACCGGCTGCGCCCCGGATTCCCAGGCGAGCGCGAGGAAGCGTTCGATACGGCCGAGGTCGAGGTCGACGGCGAGCGACACGGCGACGATCGCGTGGTCGACGTTGGCCGCGAGGATCTGCCCCTCGGACCGCTTGGAGGAGGTGGAGCGCACGAAGGCGGTACGGCGTGGCAGACACGTCCGTACGTAGCGGGGGTTGCCCGCGGGTTCGACGGCGACCCAGTCGCCGGTGCACACGACGCGCAGGGGGTCGTGCGGGGTGACGAAAGCGGTGTCGGCCCGCAGGACGCCGTCGGCGGTGATCACGTCGCACTGACCGCGGTCCACCCGGAGCACACGCCC
>NZ_QZWF01000012.1:0-24903 GCF_004187715.1 Streptomyces sp. F001
AGATGTGTATAAGAGACAGGGGTCGTACGCGGGCTGCTGCGGGTAGGCGGCGTACGGATCGGCCTGCTGATAGCCGTACGGGTCCTGCTGGGCGTACTGCTGCTGGTAGCCGTACGGATCGTTCTGCTGCGGCGACTGCTGGTACGCGTAGGCGTCCTGCTGGGCGTACGACGGCTGGGCCGGTACCGCTGCCGGCGGCTGTTCGGCCGGGGTGTCGGCGATGGCCGCCAGGTCGGCGAGGTAGTCGGCATCGCTGCTGTGCTGGACGGTCGTGGTGTCCAGGGCGCCGAGGTCGTCGGTGGCGATCCGGCCGTGCAGTTTCTGCCGGCCGCGGCCGACGGCCTCCAGGGTCTTGGCGAGGACCGCCTCGAAGGCCCCGAGCTTGACGTCCACGTACTCGTCGGCGGTGCGGCGCAGAGTCTCCGGGTCATGGCTGCGCTCGGGGGCGTCCTCGTCCTCGTAGCCCTGGTCGTCGAGGCCGGGGCCGGTGCCGAGGAGCTTCTCGCGGCCGCGGCCGACGGAGCCGAGGGTCTTGGTGAGGACGACCTCGAAGTTGGCGAGCTTGGAGTCGACGTAGTCGTCGGCCTCGGCGCGGATCTCCTCGGCCTCCTTGCGGGCCTCGGCGAGGATCCGGTCGGCCTCGGCCTGGGAGCGGCGGGCGACCTCGGTGTCGGAGATCAGCGAGCCGCGCTCGGCGTGCGCGCCCTGGATGATCCGCTCGGCCTCCTGACGGGCCTGCTCGACCATCTGTTCCCGGCCGCCGATCAGCTCCTGGGCCTGGGCGAGGGAGTCGGGCAGCACCGCGCGCACCTCTTCCAGCATGGCGAGCAGGTCGGCGCGGTTGACCACGCACGAGGCCGACATGGGCATGGCCCGGGCACTGGAGACCGCCGCGACGATCTCGTCGAGCTTCTTCTGCACGTCCACCGGTTGCTCGCCACTCTCTACAGCTGTGTTGGAGACGGACGGGACGACTGTACGGCCATGGGGTGCCCGCCGGACACCGGATGACGGGCCATCAGGGCTCGCGGCGGGCGTCCCGGGCGTGCGTCGGGCGCCCTCAGTCCTGCTCGAGACGCTCGGTCAGGGCGGCCAGGACCGGCGGGGGGACCAGGTGGGAGACGTCGCCGCCCCAGGCCGCGACCTCCTTGACCAGGGACGACGACAGGAAGCTGTAGGTGGGGTTGGTGGGCACGAAGAGGGTCTCGACGCCCGTCAGGCCGTTGTTCATCTGGGCCATCTGCAGTTCGTAGTCGAAGTCGCTGACCGCGCGCAGGCCCTTGACGATGGCCGGGATGTCGCGCTGCTTGCAGAAGTCGACGAGGAGGCCGTGGAAGGCCTCGACCCGCACGTTGCCGTACTCGGCGGTAACCTCGCGGATCAGGTCGATCCGCTCGTCGATCTCGAAGAGGCCCTTCTTGGACTTGTTGATCATCACCGCGACATAGACCTCGTCGTACAGGCGGGAGGCGCGGGCAATGATGTCGAGGTGTCCGTTGGTGATCGGGTCGAACGACCCGGGACAGACGGCACGGCGCACTTGAGATCCCTCGCTCTCCGGTCCGGTCATGGTGCGTCTTCGCACGTAGAGGCGGCGCGACCGTACCAAAACGTTCCCTCACCGTACCGGCGGGTACGGAGTGCTTCGAAGCCCTCCGGCCACCCGAACTCACCGCTTCTGGTGCTGCGCTCCACGGTGACGAGGGCTTCGTCCGCGAGCCACCCCTCCGTGCGGAGTGTGAGCAGAATCTCGCGAAGATCGTGATCCGAGACACTGTACGGCGGGTCGAGGAAGACGATGTCGTACGGCTCCGCCGGGGGCGGTGTGCGGATGATCTGTTCCGCTTTGCCTGCCCTGACCTCGGCGCCGGGCAGGCCGAGGTTTCTGACGTTCTCCCGGACCGTGCGGACCGCTCGGGCATCGGCTTCGACGAGGAGGGTGTGGCCGGCGCCCCGGGAGAGGGCTTCCAGGCCGACGGCGCCGGAACCGGCGTACAGGTCAAGGACCCGCTCGCCGTCCAGGGGGCCGCCGAGCAGGGACTGCCAGGTGGAGAAGAGGCCCTCGCGAGCGCGGTCGGAGGTGGGGCGGGTGCGGGTTCCCTGCGGGACGGCTAGGCGGCGTCCGCCGGCTGCGCCGGCGATCACGCGGGTCATCTCGGGTCCTTGTTCGTGGGTCCTTTGCGTTCAGTTTGGCAGGCCACGGTGGGGGTGCGCATTCGCCCTGGCCGGCTGCGGGTTCGTGGTGGCTGGTCACGCCCGCGCGGCGGAGCCGCATATCGACACAGCCCCGCGCCCCTGAAGGGGTGCTCCCGCTCACCCCTTTTCCAAGTACTGCTCCCTCTCCTCGTCCAGAAGGGCGTCCAGGGCCGTCCTCAGACCCGGAAGGCGGGTCAGCTCCGGGTCGGCCGCGACCACCGCCGCTGCCTCCTCCCTCGCCTCGGCGATGATCTCCTCGTCCTCGATGACGGCGAGCACGCGCAGGCTGGTGCGGGCGCCGGACTGGGCCTGGCCGAGGACGTCGCCCTCGCGGCGCTGTTCGAGGTCGATACGGGAGAGTTCGAAGCCGTCGAGGGTGGCCGCCACAGCGTTGAGCCGCTGGCGGGCCGCGCTCGCCTCGGGCATCTCGGTGACCAGCAGGCACAGGCCGGGCGCCGAGCCCCGGCCGACGCGGCCGCGCAGCTGGTGGAGCTGGGAGACGCCGAAGCGGTCGGCGTCCATGATCACCATCACGGTCGCGTTCGGCACGTTCACGCCGACCTCGATGACCGTCGTGGCGACCAGGACGTCGGTCTCACCGGCGGCGAAGCGGCGCATGACGGCGTCCTTGTCGTCCGGGTGCATACGACCGTGCAGCACCGCGACCTTGAGGCCGTTCAGCGGCCCCTGGCTCAGCTGGTCGGCCACGTCCAGGACGGCGAGCGGCGGGCGCTTCTCGGCCTCGTCCTCCGGGGACTTCTTCTTTTTCGGGTCGTCCTCCTCGTCACCGATACGGGGGCAGACGACGTATGCCTGATGGCCGTTCGCGACCTCCTCGCGCACCCGCTCCCATGCCCGGGCCAGGAAGTGGGGCTTGTCGGCGGCGGGGACGACATGGCTGCCGATGGGCGAGCGTCCGGCCGGGAGCTGGTCGAGGACGGAGGTCTCAAGATCCCCGAAGACGGTCATGGCGACGGTCCGCGGGATGGGCGTGGCGGTCATGACCAGCAGGTGCGGAGGCTGCTTGCCCTTGCCGCGCAGGGCGTCGCGCTGCTCGACCCCGAACCGGTGCTGTTCGTCCACCACGACCAGCCCCAGGTCATGGAACTGCACCTTGTCCTCGATCAACGCGTGCGTGCCGATCACGATCCCTGCCTCCCCGGTGACCAGATCGAGCAACGACTGCCGCCGGGCGGCCGCGCCCATGGACCCGGTCAGCAGGACCACCTTCGTGGCCTGCTCGGCCCCGCCCAGCATCCCGCCCTCGGCCAGCTCGCCCATCATCTCCACGACCGACCGGTGATGCTGCTGGGCGAGCACTTCGGTGGGCGCGAGCATCGCGGCCTGCCCACCGGCGTCGACGACGGCGAGCATGGCGCGCAGGGCCACCAGGGTCTTGCCGCTGCCGACCTCCCCCTGCAGCAGCCGATGCATCGGATGCTCCGTCGCCAGGTCGTCGAAGATCTCCCTGGAGACCTTCTGCTGGCCCTCGGTGAGGGTGAAGGGGAGGCGGTCGTCGAAGGCCGTGAGGAGGCCGTCGGGCTTGGGTTTGCGGGCGACCGCCGGGAGTTGGGCGTCGGCGTGACGGCGGCGGGCCAGGGCGACCTGGAGGACGAAGGCCTCGTCCCACTTGAGGCGGTCGCGGGCGCCGGCGATGTCCGCCTTGGTGTGCGGGCGGTGGATCTTGAGGAGGGCCTCGGGGAGGGAGACCAGACCGCGGCCCTCGCGCAGGGCGTCCGGCAGGGGATCGACGGCCTCCTGGGCGCTGGGCAGGACCGTCTGGATCGCCTTGCCGATCTTCCAGGACTCCAGCTTGGCGGTGGCCGGGTAGAGCGGAATCAGGGCGCCCGCCCAGGTGTCGACGGCGTCCTCGGCGTCCCCCTTCAGCAACTCGTAGGCGGGATGAGCGAGTTGCAGACGGCGGTTGAAGACGGAGACCTTGCCCGCGAACATCGCCCGGGTGCCCGGCAGGAGTTCCTTGTGGGGTTTGTGCACGCCGTTGCCGAAGAAGACCAGTTGGAGGCGGCCGCTGCCGTCGGTGATGGTCACCTCGAGGCGCTGGCCCTTGCCGCGGGGCGCCTTGGCGGAGGCGAAGGTGTGCAGGCGGGCGTCGGCGACCTGGGCGACCACGGTGACGTGCTCGTCCATGGGAAGGTCGGCGAGGTGGGTCAGCTGGCCCCGCTCCTCGTATCTGCGCGGGTAGTGGTGCAGGAGGTCACCGACGGTGTGCAGGCCGAGGTGCTCGGCCATCACCTTCGCGGTGGCTGGGCCGAGCACCTTCTTCAGTGGTTCTTCCAGTGCGGGCACGAGATCCATTGCACACCACACCACTGACAATGCCGTAGAGGTCCCGGGCGCGCAGCCGTATACGTCTCGGGAAACCCCTGGTCAGACGGCTCGCTGGGGCTTTAGGATGGCGCGCCCCGGCCATCCTTTCGCGGTCACGGCCTCACCCGGACCGCCCGACCCCGCGCCGACGTCGTCCCCCCACCGGCGCTGTGACGATGGACTCCCAGACCTCACAGTCATCACAGGCATCCCAGTCAGCCCCTTCACCTCATACGTTCCAGGTCGACCTGCGCGGTCTGGTGGATCTGCTCTCCCATCACCTCTACTCCAGCCCGAAGGTCTATCTGCGCGAACTGCTGCAGAACGCCGTCGACGCCATCACCGCCCGCCGGGCCGAACAGCCCGACGCCCCGGCGCGGGTGCGGCTGTACGCCGGGAGCGGCGCCCTGCGGGTGGAGGACTCCGGCGTCGGGCTCACCGAGGCCGATGTGCACAGCCTGCTGGCGACCATCGGCCGCAGTTCCAAGCGCGCCAAGGGGATCCAGGAGGTGCGCTCCGACTTTCTCGGGCAGTTCGGCATCGGATTGCTGGCCTGTTTCGTCGTCGCCGAGCGGATCCGGGTCGTCAGCCGCAGCGCCCGCACGCCCGATGCCCGGCCCGTGGAGTGGACGGCGACCGACGACGGCTCGTACACGGTGCGGACGCTGCCGGACGAGGCCCGTCCCGAACCGGGGACCACTGTGCACCTGGTGGCGCGGGCCGGGGCCGGGGAGTGGCTGGCCGAGGAACGGGTGCTGGCGCTGGCGCGGGACTTCGGCTCGCTGCTGCCGTACGACGTGCGGGTGGGCGACGAGGCGGTCACCGACCTTCCGGCGCCCTGGGACCGGCCGTACCCCTCCCCCGCCACCCGGAGGGTGGCCCTGGCGCGGCACTGTCACGAGCTGTTCGGGTTCACGCCGCTGGACTCGATCGACCTCAACGTACCGCTCGCGGGCATCCGCGGTGTGGCGTACGTCCTGCCCTCCGCGGTCAGCCCGGCGCAGCGCGCCCGGCACCGGGTCCATCTCAAGGGCATGCTGCTGACCGAGCGCGCCGAACAGCTGCTGCCCGACTGGGCGTTCTTCGTTCGCTGTGTGCTCGACACCGACAGCCTGCGGCCCACGGCGTCACGCGAGTCGCTCTACGAGGACGAGACGCTGGCCGCCGTGCGGGAAGCGCTGGGCGAGCGGATCCGGTCCTGGCTGACGGGTCTTGCCGCCGGTGATCCGGAGCGGCTGGCGGCGTTCCTGTCCGTGCACCATCTGGGCGTGAAGTCCCTTGCCCGGCACGACAGGGGGATGCTGCGCACGATGCTGCCGTGGCTGCCCTTCGAGACGACCGACGGGCAGCTGTCCCTGGAGGAGTTCGCCCTGCGGCACCCGGTGGTGCACTTCACGCGCACCGTCGAGGAGTACCGGCAGGTCGCCCCGATCGCGTCCGCGCAGGGCATCGGCGTCGTCAACGGCGGTTACACGTACGACAGCGAACTGGTCGAGGCGCTGCCCTCGGTCCGCCCCGGCACCGTGGTGGCCGAGCTCGACGCCGACACGGTGACCGCCCACCTGGATGCCGTCGACCCGGCCGAGGAGCTGGCCCTTTCGGGCTTTCTGGCGGCCGCGCGGGCCACCCTGGACCCGCTGGGCTGTGACGTGGTCCTGCGGGCCTTCCACCCCCTGTCCGTGCCGGCGCTGCATCTGGACGACCGGGCGGCCCGGCACGAGCAGGCCCGCGCCGAGGCGGAGGAGCAGGCCGACGACCTGTGGGCGGGCATCCTGGGCTCGCTGCGCGGCAGCACCCCACGCGCGCGTCTGGTGCTCAACCACCTCAACCCGCTGATCCGCCGGATCAGTTCACTGAACGAACCGGAGCTCGTGGGCACCGCCACGGAGTCCCTGTACGGCCAGGCCCTGCTCATGGCGCAGCGCCCGCTGCGGCCGGCCGACTCCGCGCTGCTGAACCGCGCGTTCATCGGCCTCCTCGAATGGGCCACCCACAGCGACTCCGACTCCCCTGGGGACGGTCACCGATGAGTGAGATCACCGACTTCGACGCGCTGCGCCGGGCGATGGCTCAGAACTCCGAGCAGCCGGAGGGCCCCGCCCGCAACGCGCGCGCGGAACAGCTGCTCGCCGAGGCCGAGAAGCTGGGCATCCCGCTCGCCGTGATCGAGGTGCTCGGACACCAGCTGAAGGTCTACAACTACAGCTCCGAGAAGGACAAGATGTTCGTCCCCTTCGCGCGTCTGCTGCGCATGTGGGACGAGCGGCCCGAGGACTTCGACGAGTACGAGACCCACTCCCTGCACTGGGTCTTCAAGTGGATGTCGGCCGGCATGCTCGACCAGCCGCACATCCCGCTGGCCTCCATCGAGAAGTGGCTCGGCGAGATGGAGCACCGCTACCGCCTCGCCGGTCACTCCGAACGGGCCGTGCGCAGCGCCGAGTTCAGCGTGGCCGCGCATGTCGGAGACGTGCAGCGGGCGGAGCGGGCGTACGCCGCGTGGCTGGCCGCAGACCGGGACAGGATGGCCGACTGCCACGCATGCGAGCTGCAGGGTCAGGGCTGGTGGCAGGTGGAACGGGGCGCGGACGCCGAGGCGCTGAAGCTGTGGGGTCCGGTGCTGGACGGCGAGTTCACCTGCGCCCACGAGCCGCACACCACGCTGGCGTCCTCCCTCGTGCCCCTGCTGCGGCTGGGCCGCCTGGACGAGGCACGCGCCCACCATCTGCGCGGCTTCCGGCTCGTACGGGCCATGGAGAGCATGCGGGGCGCGTACGCCGACCATGTCGAGTTCTGCACGCTGACCGGCAACGAGGCACGCGGTCTGGAGCTGCTGGCCGAGCGGCCGGCGTACTTCACCGACACCGGACATCCGCGCAGCCGAATGGAGTTCATGAGCGTGGTGAGCCTGCTCATGGACCGTCTCACCGAACTGGGCCTGGGCGATCAGCAGGTCCCGGGACCGGCCGGCCGGACATGGAACGCACGCGAACTGGCCGCCCACGCGCGCGCGGAGGCCCTCGCCCTGGCGGCGCGTTTCGACCAGCGCAACGGCACGTCGCACGTCAGTGAGCGGGCACGCGCGCGGATGGGGCAGCAGCCGCTGGTGGAGCGGCTCGCCCTGGGCGTGCGCGCGGAACGGCTGTCTCCGGGCGTACGGTCGGTCCCGGCGTCCGTGGCCCCCGCCCCAGTCGCGTCCTCGCCCACCGCGGGCGCGGACGAGCCGGACCTGGCCGCGCTGCTGGCCGAGGCGCGCCGCCTGTCGGATGCCCTGCAGCCGAACGCCGTCGAGGCCTGGGCGGCCGTCGCCCGGGCCGCGGAGGGCGTCGGCATGGACGCCCGTGACCGCGCGGAGATCGCCGATCACCGGGCGATGGACCTCGGGCCCGAGGGCGCCGAGCTCTTCGAACGCGCCGCCGAGCTGTACGCCGAGGCGGGCGACCCCGGTGAGGCGCTGGCGGCACGCGCGCGTGCGGCGTACGTACGCGCCCTCGGGGGGCGGGTCGCCGAGGCGGTCGAGGCCGTCGCCGAGCCCTACGACCAGGTCCTCGCCCTGTATGCCGAGAGTGCCACGGGCGTCCGGCAGACCGCGTCCGTGCTGATGGGGCGGGCGCGGATCCTGATGCGGAGGGTGCAGGAGGCGGACGAGGCCGCCGGGGCGCCGGAGGCTGGCGTTGCCGCAGAGGCCGACGCCGTACCGTCCCCCGGCTCCTCGCAGGAGGCCGTCCTCGCCGCGGCCGAGGCGGCGGCGCGGGAGGTGCTCGCGCTCGTGGAGGGGCAGGCCGGGGACGACGTCCGGCTCGCCGCACGGGCCGCCGAGGCGCGGGCCATGCTCGCCGAACTCGCGGTGCACCACGGGGATCTGGAGGCCGCCGCCGAACTGTTCGCGCAGGCCTCGGCGGCGTACGTCGACGCGGGGCTGCCGTGGTTCGCGGTGGAGTACGAGGCCCGGCTGGCCGGGCTCGCCCACCACCTCGGCGACATGGCGGAGGCCGAGCGGGCGCTGAAGGCGGCCCTGGAGCACGGCGGACCGCACCTGGAGGCGACCGGCCGGGCCCAGCTGCACCTGCAGCTCGCCGAGGTCCTCGGCGGCAGCGACGAGTCCGCGGAGGCCGCCGAGCACGCTCTGGAGGCAGCACACTGGGCCGACGAGGCCGGCGAGGGCCCGACGTTCGGCGCCTGGGCCCGGCACCTGCTCGGCGGGTTCCTGCTGCGGCAGGGGCGGTGCGCCGAGGCCGCCGAGGTGCTGGAGTCGGCGTTGCTCGACCTGACCGCCGAGACGCACGGCGACGGCGCGATCGTCCAGACCCAGTGGTGGCTCGGCGACTGCCTCAGCGAGCTCGGGGAGCACCGCGCCTCCGCCGAGCGCCGACTGCAGGCGGCCGAGATCGCCCGGCACTGGCCCGAGCAGCAGGACCACGCGACCCTCGCCCACCTCGCCGCCGAGTCCCTCGGACAGGCGGGGCTGCCCACCGAGGCGGACCGGGCGTACGCGCGCGCGGGCGACCTGTGGCGTTCCCTCGGCAACGTCCACGGTCTGGTCCGCTCGCTGCGCGCCCGCGCGTGGCTCGCCCTGCGCACGGAGGACGGCACGGACACCGCACGGGAGCTGATGACGCTCGCCCTCGGTGAGTGCGAGCGGGCGCTGGATGCCACGGCCGACGAGGACGCGCAGCAGCGGCTGACCGCCGAACTGGGCGACACGCACCGCCAGTTCGGCGACCTGCTGGCCCGCTCGTCCGCCGAGGACGCCGGGGACGGCTCGATCCAGGCCGCATTCGCGGAGGCCCTGGCCCAAGTGGCCCAGGCCGTCGCGGTGTTCGCCTCGCTCGGGGACGCCGCCGTGCACAGCCGTACCGGTGCCGAACTCGCCGCGGGCTGGCTGGCGGCCGACCTGGGCCGCAGCGCGGAGGCGGCTGCACGCGCGCGTGCCGTACTGGCCGCGTACGCGGATGCCGTCGACGAGACCGACCTCGCTCGGGCGCGGCGGGCAGAGGCCGAGCAGCTGCTGCGGGTGGTGGAGGAACAGGAGGATCGTTGAACGAAACCCCACGGAGGCGGGGAGCAATGGACCCTCCGCCGAGGGGCCCGACTCCACCGATGGGCCCTACTCCACCCCTATGAGCAGCAGCGCCCCCTGCCGTCCACCCCGGTACACCACCGTGTCGACGGCGAGATACGCCTCCCTCACCCGGGCCTCCAGACGCTCGGCCACGGACTCGGGAACCTCGTCACCGAGGACGAGGGTCACCAGTTCCCCGCCGGCCGCGAGCATCCGGTCGAGGACGGACTCGGCGGTGGCGGTGACGTCCGACCCGATCACCGCGACGTCCCCGTCGATGAGGCCGAGGACGTCACCGGCCTGGCAGATGCCGGCCATGGTCCAGGACTGGCGTTCCGCGACGACGACCTCGCCGTAGCGGGTCGAGCCCGCCGCCGACGTCATCGACACGACGTCCTCGTCGAAGCGGCGCTCCGGCTCGTGCACCGCGAGCGCCGCGATGCCCTGGACCGCGGAGCGCGTGGGAATGAGGGCCACCCGGATGCCCTCCGCACGGGCCTGCTCGGCCGCCGCGGCCGCGGTGTGGCGCAGCTCGGCGTCGTTGGGCAGCAGGACGACCTCGCGCGCGTGCGCCCGCCGTACGGCCTCGACAAGCTCCCCGCTCACGGGCGGCTCCCCGGGGCGCGCGAGCACGGTCGTCGCGCCCGCCTCGGCGTACAGCCCGGCCAGGCCCTCGCCGGGTACGACGGCCACCACGGCTCGCTCGGCCCGCTCCCGGGCCGGCCGCTCCCCGCGAGAGGTGTGCACGTCGTCGGCCGCGAAGTGCGTGATCCGGATCCGGTACGGCCGCCCGGCCTCGACACCCGCCTCCACGGCGGCGCCGGCGTCGTCCACGTGCACATGGACGTTCCACAGCCCGTCCCCGCCGACGACCACGAGCGAGTCCCCGAGCGCGTCGAGCCGCTGCCGCAGCCGCGCCACGGATGCGTCGTCGGCCTCCAGGAGGTAGATCACCTCGTACGCGGGACCGCCCTCCGTCACCCCGTCCGCGCACTCCGCCGCATCGTCGGCGCCCGGTCCGCCCCGAGAGGCCTGCCCGGTGTCGGACCCCACGCGCGCGTGCCGCACGGAAGCCGACACCGCCACCGTGCCCGGCACCTCCCCCGTGAACGTCTCCACCAGCGCCGCCAGCACCGCCACCAGCCCGCGTCCCCCGGCGTCGACCACCCCGGCCCGCTCGAGGACGGCCAGCTGTCCCGGGGTCGCGGCGAGAGCGGCCCGCGCCCCCTCGTAGGCGGCCCGTGCGACCGTCCCGCAGTCGCCCTCGGCTCCACCGGCCGCGTCGGCAGCGGCCGAGGCGACCGACAGGACCGTGCCCTCCACGGGGTGGGCCACGGCCTGGCGGGCGGAGTCGGCGGCGCACCGCAGCGCGAGCCGCAGGCTCTGGGCGTCGGTCTGAGCGTCCGCACCGTCGACGAGCACCTGCGCCATGCCGCGCAGCAGCTGCGCGAGGATCGTCCCGGAATTGCCCCGCGCCCCGATGAGCGCCCCGTGCGCCATCGCGCGCGTGACCTCGGCCAGCGACGGCCCCCCTGGATTCCGGGAGCCGACCTCGTGCGCGGCGAAGACCGCCTCCACCGCGGCAACCGCCGACTCGACGGTCAGGTACAGATTGGTGCCGGTGTCCCCGTCCGCCACGGGATACACGTTGATCGCGTCGATCTCCTCACGCGCGCGTCCCAGCGCCTCCAGCGCGAGACCGCACCAGGTACGCACCGCCAGAGCATCGAAGAATGTCTGCGGCACCTGCGCCACCTGCGCCTCCTTGAGCTGGACGTCGGACGCAGCGTAGCCCTGGGGCCGGTGCCCGGCGGAAGAGGGCGGGGGCGGACGCCTGAGCCGCCGTGGTAGTTTCGTTGTACGGGCGCAGCCGTTGTATGCTGCTCCGGTTGCCCGATCCCGATCGGGCTATTCCCCTGGCAACGCCACTCAGATCTCAGATCGCTCGCAAGAGCCTAAGATCTCGATCCCGGCATGCCGGGATCAACCGTAAGTGCATCTGAAGTCTTTGGAGTGACCCGTGGCTGCCAACTGCGACGTCTGCGGCAAGGGGCCGGGCTTCGGCAACAACATCTCGCACTCGCACCGCCGTACGTCCCGCCGCTGGAACCCGAACATCCAGCGTGTGCGTACCGTGGTCGGCGGGACGCCGAAGCGCGTGAACGCCTGCACCTCGTGCATCAAGGCCGGCAAGGTCTCGCGCTGACGCACAGCTGCTAAGCGCGCGGCCACTGCTGGTTCGCTGCAGAGAGCCGGTCCACCTCGTGTGGACCGGCTCTCTGCTGTGCCCGAAGCGGATCCGCGGCCACGGGCATCGAGCCGAGGGCAAGCGTTTACGCGCCGCCGCCCGCCCGGAAGCGCCACCCATGGTCCACAGGCCCGATCCCCCCACCGAGCGCGAACCCGGCCGCGATCGCCCCGGTGACGTACTCCTTGGCCGCCGCCACCGCCTCGGGCACGGACTGCCCCTTCGCCAGCTGCGACGCGATCGCCGATGCGAGGGTGCAGCCCGTCCCGTGCGTGTGCCGGTTGTCGTGCCGGGGCGCGCGCAGCCAGTGCTCCTCGGAGCCGTCGGTGAGCAGATCCACGGCGTCGCCGGGCAGATGCCCACCCTTGATCACGACCCAGGTCGGTCCGTACGCCAGCACGGCCGCCGCGGCCCGGCGCAGGTCGGCCTCCGACTCGACCCGTACCCCCGTCAGTTGGGCGACCTCGTCGAGATTCGGCGTCACCACGGTCGCCGCCGGCAGCAGCTTCGTCCGTACGGAATCCAGCGCGGAGGCCGCCAGCAGCGGGTCCCCGTGCTTGGAGACGCCCACCGGGTCGACGACCGTGGGCGCGTCCGTCTCGCCGATCAACTCGGCCACCACCTCGACCAGTTCGGCCGAGGCCAGCATCCCGGTCTTCACGGCCTGGACGCCGATGTCGTCGACGACGCTGCGGTACTGGGCCCGCACCGCCGCCACCGGCAGTTCCCAGGCACCCTGCACCCCGAGGGAGTTCTGCGCGGTGACCGCGGTGAGCACGCTCATGCCGTGCACGCCG
The DNA here is from genome assembly GCF_004187715.1 of Streptomyces sp. F001. Taxonomy (GTDB): domain Bacteria; phylum Actinomycetota; class Actinomycetes; order Streptomycetales; family Streptomycetaceae; genus Streptomyces; species Streptomyces flavusporus. The sequence goes on from NZ_QZWF01000012.1 coordinate 12,632, forward strand.
AGTGCGAGCATCGTCTTCAGGTCGGCCTGGATGCCCGCACCCCCGCCGGAGTCCGAGCCGGCCACGGTCAGCACTCTGGGCGGCGCGCTCATGACTCGATGTCCCCGAAGTGGTCCCAGCCGCCCTTGGCCCACGCCGCCCCGTCGACCGTCACCTGCGGCAGTGCCGAGGGGTTGAGCACCTCACCGATGACCTTCCAGCGGGCGGGCAGCTTCACGTCCGGCGGGAAGGTCGCCACGATCGCGTGGTCCTCTCCCCCGGTGAGCACCCACTGCAGGGGGTCCACCCCGACCGCCTGTCCGATGTCGTTCATCTGCGAGGGGACGTCGATCGCACCGGAGCGGATGTCGATGCGGACCTTGCTGGCCTCCGCGATGTGCCCGAGGTCGGCGATCAGCCCGTCGCTGACGTCGCACATCGCCGTCGCGCCCAACGCGGCCGCCGCCGGACCGGCGTGATACGGCGGCTCGGGGCGCCGGTGCGCCTCGACGAAGGCGCGCGGCGAGCGGAACCCGCGCGACAGCACTGCGTAGCCGGCGGCGGACCAGCCGAGCCAGCCGGTCACCGCGACGAGGTCACCGGGCTGGGCGCCGGCCCGGGTCACGGGTTCCTGGTTGCGCAGATCGCCGAGCGCGGTGATCGACACCATGATCGTGTCACCCCGTACGACATCACCGCCCACCACGGCGGCACCCGCGACCTGGCACTCGTCGCGCAGGCCGTCCATCAGCTCCGTCGGCCAGGTCACCGGGAGTTCGGCCGGGACGACCAGACCGAGCAGCAGCGCGGTCGGGACGGCGCCCATCGCCGCGATGTCCGCGAGGTTCTGCGCGGCCGCCTTGCGGCCCACGTCGTACGCCGTGGACCAGTCCCGGCGGAAGTGCCGCCCCTCCAGGAGGAGGTCGGTACTGGCCACCACCCGGCGGTCGGGCGCGGCGACCACCGCGGCGTCGTCACCCGGCCCGACCCGCACCGCCGGGGTGGTGGTGAGACGGGAGGTGAGCTCCCTGATGAGCCCGAACTCACCGAGCTCACCAACAGTGCCCTTCATTGCCCTTACGCCCCTTCTGTCCCTGTGCGTTCCCGGTCGCGGGTCATCAGTGTCCTCGATACGGTCGAAGTGACCGCCGATCCGCCCCACCCGACCGTCAACATCCGTCGTGCCTGCACCGCGGCGCGTGTGCCGTGGTCACCGCAGGTCTCCCCGCGGCGAGCGGCAACGCGATACCGTGGCGTTCCTTTTCCCCACATGATCCTCGTGGCCGCCCTGGAGGTTCCGTGGTACAGGCGTACATCCTGATCCAGACGGAGGTCGGCAAGGCGTCGACCGTCGCCGAGACGATCAGCAAGATCCCTGGGGTGATCCAGGCCGAGGACGTGACGGGACCGTACGACGTCATCGTGCGCGCCCAGGCCGACACCGTCGACGACCTCGGCCGCATGGTGGTCGCCAAGGTCCAGCAAGTGGACGGGATCACCCGCACCCTGACCTGCCCGGTCGTCCATCTGTAGCCCCCGTCTACCCTTGGCCGGTGAAGTTTTCCCGTCACCGGCTCATCGGTCTGCCCGCGTCCGTCCTGTTGATCACCGTCGCGGGCTGCTCCTCAGCAGACGACAGCGCGGGCACCGCGGTTCCCAGCCCGGACACAGAGGTCACCAAGCTGTGTCAGAACCTGGACGGTGCGCTGCCGCGTGAGGTCGCCGGTCTGGAGCGCCGGGACCCCGAGCCCCGGTCCGTCCTCACGGCGGGCTGGGGAAACCCCGCGATCATACTGCGCTGCGGTGTCGCACGGCCGCCGAAGATGATCGACCCGAAGGTGGCGGAGGGGCGGGATCCCGACGCGGTGGCCGGGGGCGTGAACGGCGTCGACTGGCTGATGGAGAACGCGGGCGACGGGGCGTATCGCTTCACAACCGCCAATCGTCTTGCGTACGTCGAGGTTGCCGTGCCGGCGGGGCGCGACTCGTCCGCCGTGCTCATCGACCTGGCTTCGGCCGTCAAGAAGGCGATCCCGAAGGGGATCGCCGACTGACCGCTGCGCCCACCAGCTCGCCCCCGGCGGCCTTCAGCGCAGTCCCGTTGAGCGGCGAAGTGCCGCCTGGATCAGGCGGTCCACCAGCTCCGCGTACGCCACCCCGCTCGCCTGCCACATCTGCGGGTACATCGAGATGGGCGTGAAGCCGGGCATCGTGTTGATCTCGTTGATCACGAACTCACCGTCCTCGGTGAGGAAGAAGTCCGCCCGGACGAGCCCTTCGCAGGACGCCGCCTCGAACGCCTCGACGGCGAGCCTGCGCACCTCGGCGGTCTGCTCGTCGGTGAGCGGGGCCGGCACGATCCCCGGCGTGGAGTCGATGTACTTCGCCTCGAAGTCGTAGTACGCGTGCGCGTCCGGCGGCGGGATCTCGGCGGGGACGGAGGCGCGCGGGCCGTCCTCGAACTCCAGCACACCGCACTCGATCTCACGGCCACGCAGCGCGGCCTCGACGATGATCTTCGGGTCGTGGCGCTGGGCCTCGGCGATCGCCTCGTCGAGGCCTTCGAAGGACTCGACCTTGGTGATGCCGATCGACGACCCCGCGCGCGCGGGCTTCACGAACAGCGGCCAGCCGTGCTCCCCCGCGAACTCGGCGATCCGGCGCCGCGCGCCGGTCTCGTCGAGCTGCCACTCGCGCGGCCTGATCACCACGTACGGGCCCACCTTCAGCCCGAACGAGACGAACACCCGCTTCATGTACTCCTTGTCCTGGCCCACGGCCGAGGCGAGCACCCCGGAACCCACGTACGGCACGCCGGACAGCTCCAGGAGGCCCTGGAGCGTGCCGTCCTCGCCGTACGGACCGTGCAGCACCGGGAAGACCACGTCGACCTCGCCGAGCGCCTTGGGTACCGATCCGGGCTCGCTGTAGACGACTTCGCGGCTCGCGGGGTCGACGGGGAGCAGCACGCCGCCCTCGGTCGACTCGGCGAGCTCCTCGACGTCGGGCGTGCGGCGGTCGGCGATCGCCATGCGCTCCGGTTCGTCGGCGGTGAGCACCCAGCGGCCTTCCTGGGTGATGCCGATCGGCAGGACGTCGTACTTCGTCCGGTCGATGGCCCGCAGTACGGCGCCGGCGGTGACCATGGAGATCCCGTGTTCGGAGCTGCGCCCGCCGAACACGACGGCCACGCGCGGCTTGCGAGACGGCTGCTCAGGGCTCTGGGGGAGGTTCTCGGTGCTCATATCGCGATGAGAGTACCCGTTGGTAGGGCCCCGACCTAGCGCCTCCCCGGGCGGGGCGAAGTCGGCGGCGGTTCGGCAGCGCCCTGAAGGGGCGGGGGACTGTATCGACATGCGGCTCCTCCCCCACGCTCGGCTTCTCCCCCCGCTCGGCTTCGCTCGCGTGGGGGACGCCCATGAGCGGGGGGACCCCCACCGTGGGCGCGACGAGCCACGACGGCGCCGCGGACGCTCGACGGCACCCCGCGGCACTTCCCCTTCGCGGCACCACCTGCGGAGCGCTCAGCGTCGTTCCGGCTTCGCGCTGCGCGACATCAGCTCCTTGAGGGCGACCACGGGAGGCTTGCCCTCGTGCACGATCCCGACGACCGTCTCGGTGATCGGCATGTCGACACCGTGCCGGCGGGCCAGATCCAGCACCGACTCACAGGACTTGACACCCTCGGCGGTCTGCTTGGTGACCGCGATGGTCTCCTCGAGGGTCATGCCCTTGCCGAGGTTGGTGCCGAAGGTGTGGTTGCGGGACAGCGGCGAGGAGCAGGTGGCCACCAGGTCGCCCAGGCCCGCGAGTCCGGAGAAGGTCAGCGGGTCGGCGCCCATGGCGAGCCCGAGCCGGGTGGTCTCGGCGAGCCCGCGCGTGATGAGCGACCCCTTGGCGTTGTCGCCGAGCCCCATGCCGTCCGCGATGCCGACGGCGAGCCCGATGACGTTCTTGACCGCACCGCCGAGTTCACAGCCGACGACGTCGGTGTTGGTGTACGGGCGGAAGTACGGCGTGTGGCAGGCGGCCTGGAGCCGCCGGGCGACCGCCTCGTCGGTGCAGGCGACCACGGCCGCCGCCGGCATGCGCGCGGCGATCTCGCGGGCGAGGTTGGGTCCGGTGACCACGGCGACCTGCTCCGGGCCGACCTTGGCGACATCCTCGATGACCTCGCTCATCCGCATGGCGGAGCCGAGTTCGACGCCCTTCATCAGCGAGACCAGAACGGTGCCGGGGGCCAGCAGCGGCACCCAGGCGGCGAGGTTGTCGCGCAGTGTCTGCGAGGGGACGGACAGCACCGTGAAGTCGGCGCCGGCGGCGGCCTCGGCGGGGTCCGTGGTGGCGCGCAGGTTCTCGGGGAGTTCGAAGCCCGGGAAGTAGTCGGGGTTGGTCCGGCTGGAGTTGATCGCTTCCGCGACCTCCGCGCGGCGCGCCCACAGGGTGACCTCGCACCCCGCGTCGGCGAGCACGATGCCGAACGCCGTGCCCCACGAACCCGCGCTGAAGACCGCCGCCTTGACCGGCTTGCTCACTGCCCCTGCCCCTCTTCCCGGCCGAACTGCCCGGCCACTTCCCGACCGGCCGGACCGGCCGCCCTGCCCTGCGCCCCTGCCTCTGCCTGCGCGGGCACCTCTGCCTGTGCTCGCGTCTGCGTCTGCGCCTCGGTCCGGCGCCGCTGCTCGATGCGTTCCCGCTTCGGGTCGTACGGCGTCTCGGGCGCCCGCTCGCCTCGGATCTCCTCCAGCTGGCGGGTGATCGCGGCCATGATGACCTCGGTGGCCTCCTTGAGGACGTCCGCGGTCATGTCCTTGCCGTAGAAGGGCGAGAGGTCCACCGGCGGGCCGGCGAGCACATGGTGGGTCTTGCGCGGGAAGAGGTGCGGCTTCTTGGCGTACGGCGGCAGCAGTTCGTTGGCGCCCCACTGGGCGACCGGGATGACGGGGCACTTGGTCTTCAGCGCGACGCGGGCGGCACCGGTCTTGCCGGTCATGGGCCAGCCGTTCGGGTCGCGGGTGATGGTGCCCTCGGGGTAGAACGCGACGCACTCGCCGCGCTCCACGGCGTCGATCGCGGCCCGGAAGGCGCTCAGTGCGTCCGTGCTCTCGCGGTAGACGGGGATCTGTCCGGTGCCGCGCATCACGGCGCCCACGAATCCCTTCCTGAAAAGCCCGCTCTTCGCCAGGAATCGCGGAACCCGTCCGGTGTTGTACTGAAAGTGCGCGTACGCGAAGGGGTCGGCATGGGAATTATGGTTGACCACGGTGATAAAACCGCCCGCGGCCGGAATGTGCTCCATTCCACGCCAGTCCCGCTTGAGCAGAACGACCAGCGGCGGTTTGCAGATCACCGCGGCGAAGCGGTACCAGAAGCCGATTCTGCGGCGGGGCACACGGACACCTTCCTTCCAGGGCATGGGGGCCGCACAAGTGTCGCCCCAGGCCGCCTGTCTGTCGAGAACACCGTACGCCCGAGTCTCCGCCCGCCCCCATGGCCCGGGTGACAATGGCCGCGACAAGAGAGGGACGAACGCTCGTGCACTGGACCTTGGTGATACCCGTGAAGTCTCTGGCGCGGGCCAAGAGCAGGCTCTCCGACGCCGCCGGCGACGGGCTGCGCCCGGGCCTCGCCCTCGCTTTCGCGCAGGACACGGTGGCCGCCGCGCTGATCTGCCCGGCGGTGCGGGATGTGGCAGTTGTCACGGACGACGCCCTGGCGGGCCGGGAGCTGGCCGCGCTGGGCGCCCGGATCGTCACGGACGAGCCGAGCGGCGGCCTGAACGCCGCTCTGGCACACGGAGCGGCAACCGTCCGGAGCGAACGCCCCGAAATCCCCGTCGCCGCCCTGAACGCCGATCTTCCCGCCCTGCGCCCACCGGAATTGGCCCGGGTGCTGGAGGCGGCCGGGGAATTCCCGCGCGCTTTTCTCCCCGATGCGGCCGCAATCGGTACGACACTGCTGGCGGCCGCTCCGGGCCGGGAATTGCTCCCGGCATTCGGCACGGATTCCCGGGCCCGCCATCGCGCATCCGGCGCGGTGGAACTCAGCGTCGGGGGCGTGGATTCGGTACGCCAGGACGTGGACACCGGCGACGATCTGCGTGCAGCGCTCGCCCTCGGAGTGGGACCCCGTACGGCAGCGGCCACAGCGCGGTTGCTGATCCCGGGGCAGTAGGCTGCCGTCATGCAGGCCACCGCATACACCTACGACGCCGAGACGCGCAGCGGGCAGGTGCTGCTCGACGACGGCACTCCGGTGCCCTTCGACGCCGCCGCCTTCGATGCGGGCGGGCTCAGACTGCTGCGGCCCGGGCAGCGGGTGCGCATCGAGCTGGAGGGGCCCGAGGACAGCCCCCGGATCACCCTGGTGACACTCCAGACGCTCTGAAACCCCCCTGCTCAACCGCCCCGGAACACACCGCGGGCCGGGCTCCCGACGGGAGTCCGGCCCGGCGCGTGAGCAATTCCGCGCCGCTACCTCTTGCGGGCGGTGGTCTTCTTGGCGGCGCTCTTGCGCGCCGTCGACTTCTTGGCGGGGGCCTTCTTGGCCGTCGCCTTCTTCGCCGGGGCCTTCTTGGCGGTGGTCTTCTTCGCTGCGGTGGTCTTGGCGGCCGCCGTGGTCTTCTTGGCGGGGGCCTTCTTCGCCGCGGCCTTCTTCGCAGCCACCGTGGCCTTCTTGGCAGGCGCCTTCTTCGCCGCGGCCTTCTTCGCAGCGGCCTTGGTGGTCTTCTTGGCGGCGGCCTTCTTGACCGTGGCCGCGGCACCGCCGGTCAGGCTGCCCTTGGGCGCCTTCTTGACGGCGACCTCGCCCCCGCGCGGGAGCTTCTTCGAGCCGCTCACCAGATCCTTGAAACCCTGGCCCGCACGGAACCGCGGTACCGAGGTCTTCTTGACCCGAACCCGCTCGCCCGTCTGAGGGTTGCGGGCGTACCGGGCCGGCCGGTCGACCTTCTCGAACGAACCGAAGCCGGTGACCGAGACCCGCTCACCTGCAACGACCGCTCGGACGATGGCGTCCAGTACATGATCGACAGCGTCGGCAGCCTGCTGGCGGCCGCCCATCTTGTCGGCAATCGCTTCTACGAGCTGCGCCTTGTTCACGTCTTCCCCTTCGGAGACATCGCCAGAACGAAAGTGTTCAAGCTTTTCGCACGTTAGGCAGATATATACCGCAAATCAAACACGAAACGGGCTAATCACCCTTGTGCCGCAGCCGACTCGACGGTTCCGGACTGTTCAGGCTTCCTCTTCGGGGAATCGACCCTCGTCGAGGTCGGCCGTGAACCGCTCCAGGCGCCTTGTCGCATCGGCAAGATCGTGCTTGGCCGCGGCCGTGATGACCAGCAGCTTCCGGGTCAGCGCCATCCGTACGCCCTCCGGGACTTGCAGTGCGCGCACCCTTGCGTGCGCTTCCTTGAGTTGGTCCGCGACCGCCGCATAGAGCTCGAGTTGGCCGTCGTGTTCCATGCACAGATTGTGCCATCTGGGGCGAGTTGTCGCCTGCCCGGGGTGGCAACTGCTGCCTCAAACGGCCGTCCGGGCCCCTGTCGACGCCGCGTTGTCAAGGCTCGCGTACCCCAACAACAACCGCCCTAACGTGGGCAGTTGAAGGAACGGACGGTGTCGCGCGCGGCACCGTCCGGGCGTAAAAACGGCTGTACCCCCGATCGGTCCGATCGGGGGTACAGCCAGGGTTTGGGGTGGCCGAAACTCGACCGCCGCGGGGTCCGAAGGTTCAGACCTTCAGCGTGCGCGGCTTGTACGCAGGCCGCCCCGCCTCGTACGTGGCGATGTCGCCCTCGTTCTGCAGCGTGATGGAGATGTCGTCCAGCCCGTTCAGCAGCCGCCAGCGGGAGTTCTCGTCCAGCTCGAAGGAGGCGGTGATGCCCTCCGCGCGCACCTCGCGGCGCTCCAGGTCGACGGTGATCTCGGCCTGCGGGTCCTGTTCCGTGAGCTCCCACAGCGCGTCGACGATCTTCTGCTCCAGAACCACCGTGAGCAGCCCGTTCTTCAGCGAGTTGCCGCGGAAGATGTCGGCGAAGCGGGAGGAGATCACGGTCTTGAAGCCGTAGTTCTGCAGCGCCCAGACGGCGTGCTCACGCGAGGAACCGGTGCCGAAGTCGGGGCCGGCCACCAGCACGGTCGCACCCTGCCGCTCGGGCTGGTTGAGGATGAAGGACGCGTCCTTGCGCCAGGCCTCGAACAGCCCGTCCTCGAACCCGTCCCGGGTCACCTTCTTGAGCCAGTGGGCGGGGATGATCTGGTCGGTGTCGACGTTGCTGCGTCGCAGCGGGACGGCCCGGCCGGTGTGGGTGGTGAATGCTTCCATGACTGATCAGACTCCAGCGGGCGTACGGGCGGGCTCTTCGGTCAGGTCGGCCGGGGAGGCCAGGTGGCCGAGCACGGCGGTCGCGGCGGCGACCTGCGGCGACACCAGGTGCGTACGGCCGCCCTTGCCCTGCCTGCCCTCGAAGTTGCGGTTGGAGGTGGACGCGGAGCGCTCACCGGGGGCCAGCTGGTCGGGGTTCATGCCGAGGCACATCGAGCAGCCCGCGTGCCGCCATTCGGCGCCGGCCTCCTTGAAGACGACGTCCAGCCCCTCGGAGACGGCCTGCAGACCGACCCGCGCGGAGCCCGGGACGACCAGCATCCGTACGCCGTCGGCGACTTTGCGGCCCTCCAGGAGCTCGGCGGCGGCGCGCAGGTCCTCGATGCGGCCGTTGGTGCAGGAGCCTACGAAGACGGTGTCCACCTTGATGGAACGCAGCGGCTGCCCGGCCTCCAACCCCATGTATTCCAGGGCCTTTTCTGCGGCCAGGCGCTCCGAAGCGTCTTCGTACGAAGCAGGGTCGGGGACGGCGGCCGAAAGGGGCGCGCCCTGGCCGGGGTTGGTGCCCCAGGTGACGAACGGCGACAGTTCGCCGGCGTTGATGACGACCTCGGCGTCGAACTCGGCGTCGTCGTCGGTGCGCAGCGTCTTCCAGTACTCCACCGCCGCGTCCCAGTCGGCGCCCTCGGGGGCGTGCGGGCGGCCCTTGAGGTAGGCGAACGTGGTCTCGTCGGGGGCGATCATGCCCGCGCGGGCGCCGGCCTCGATCGACATGTTGCAGATGGTCATCCGGGCCTCCATCGAGAGCTTCTCGATGGCGGAGCCGCGGTACTCCAGGATGTAGCCCTGGCCGCCGCCGGTGCCGATCCTGGCGATGATCGCCAGGATCAGGTCCTTGGCGGTGACGCCGTCGGGCAGTTCGCCGTCGACCGTGATCGCCATGGTCTTCGGGCGGGCCAGGGGCAGCGTCTGGGTGGCCAGCACATGCTCGACCTGCGAGGTGCCGATGCCGAACGCCAGCGCGCCGAAGGCGCCGTGCGTGGAGGTGTGGGAGTCGCCGCAGACGACGGTGGTGCCGGGCTGGGTCAGTCCCAGCTGCGGGCCGACGACGTGCACGACGCCCTGCTCGACGTCACCGAGCGGGTGCAGCCGCACGCCGAACTCGGCGCAGTTCTTGCGCAGCGTCTCCAGCTGGGCCCGGGAGACCGGGTCCGCGATGGGCTTGTCGATGTCGAGGGTGGGGGTGTTGTGGTCCTCGGTCGCGATGGTGAGGTCGAGGCGCCGCACCTTCCGGCCGCTCTTGCGGAGGCCGTCGAAGGCCTGCGGGCTGGTCACCTCGTGCAGCAGGTGCAGATCGATGTAGAGGAGGTCGGGCTCGCCCTCGGCGCGCCGGACGACATGGTCGTCCCAGACCTTCTCCGCGAGTGTCCTACCCATCGCTTTCCCTCCGGTCGGCAAAGGTGCGCCGACCCAACTAGAGATCTTGAGGAGGCGGCGCCCGCGCCCCCGGTGTGCCGGACGCCCGCCACCAGGCCCGTCGGTCCGCGGGCCACTGTGCCTTCGTGACATCCAGGGTGGCGCGTTCCACCGAAAATTGAACTTGCGTTTCACAGAGTGAGACGCAAGTATCGTTGCATGGACAACAGTAGCGGCGTCGGCGTTCTGGACAAGGCGGCCCTCGTCCTGAGCGCTCTGGAGTCCGGTCCGGCCACCCTCGCGGGTCTGGTCGCGGCCACCGGACTGGCACGACCCACGGCTCACCGCCTGGCCGTGGCTTTGGAACACCACCGTATGGTGGCGCGCGACATGCAGGGCCGTTTCATTCTCGGCCCGCGGCTGGCAGAACTGGCCGCGGCCGCCGGCGAGGACCGCCTCCTCGCCACGGCGGGCCCGGTGCTCACCCACCTCCGTGACGTCACGGGCGAGAGCGCACAGCTCTACCGGCGTCAGGGCGACATGCGCATCTGCGTCGCCGCGGCGGAGCGCCTGTCCGGCCTGCGGGACACGGTCCCGGTCGGCTCGACACTCACGATGAAGGCCGGTTCCTCGGCGCAGATCCTCATGGCCTGGGAGGAGCCGGAGCGCCTGCACCGGGGCCTGCAGGGCGCCCGCTTCACGGCCACCGCGCTCTCGGGCGTACGACGCCGGGGCTGGGCGCAGTCGATCGGCGAGCGCGAGCCGGGCGTCGCGTCCGTCTCCGCACCGGTACGCGGCCCCTCCAACCGCGTCGTGGCCGCCGTCTCCGTCTCCGGCCCCATCGAGCGCCTCACGCGCCACCCGGGCCGTATGCACGCGCAGGCGGTCATCGACGCCGCCGCCCGCCTCTCCGAGGCCCTGCGCCGCTCGAGCTGACCGGCGGCCGGTGACCGGGAGGAGGGCCCGCCTCAACGCCGCGGCAGGCCCGTCCCCCGATGTCCGCCCCGCTCACTTCACCTTGAGCCGGTCGGCCGCACGGTCGCCGCGCCGGGCGACCGGCACCACCCCGGTGGCCCGGCCGAGGCCGAACTCGGGCATGTTCACGTAGACCGACTCGTAGGACCCGGCGGGCACGACGTACGTCTCGTGCCAGAAGCCGACCTTCCCCTTCCCCGCCCGCAGCCGCCGGTTGAAGGCAGCCCAGGCCGGGCGGTGCTGCCGGTCCGGCGCCGAGGCGTACGCAAGGAGCTTCTCCTTCGAGTCCCAGTACTGCACGACGTACAGCACCCGCGGGAAGCCCAGCAGGAACTGGTACCCCAGCAGTCCGCTGCCCTTCTCGCGCGAGAGCTCCGCCAGCATGGGCGGCATGGCCTTGGCGACCGGCCACCAACTCCGCAGTGCCGCAAAGCTGTTGACGCGCATCCCGATGAGGAAGACGACGATCTCGCCCTCACCCGCGGCGGACATGCGCCCTTCGATCGGCTTGCTCATGATGTCCCCCATCCCGTCATTGGATAGCGGCACTATCCATGCTTGGATAGTGACACTCCCCAACAGGGAGCGCAAGCGGAAACTCGAACACGGGACGGACATGCGACTGGCGGAGCTGAGTGAGCGCAGCGGGGTCTCCACGGCCACGATCAAGTACTACCTGCGCGAGGGCCTGCTCCCGCCGGGCCGCCGGGTCACCGCCACCCAGGCCGAGTACGGCGAGGAGCACCTGCGCCGGCTGCGCCTGGTGCGGGCGCTGATCCAGGTCGGCGGGGTCTCCGTGGCCTCCACACGAGACGTGCTCACCGCACTGGACGACGGCTCCCTGGACCACAACGCGCGCCTGGGCACCGCCGTGTGGGCCCTCCCCCACGGCAGGTCCGCCGACGCGGAGGACCCGGCGACCGAGACGGCCCGGCAGCGCGCGGACCGCCTGTTGGAGCTGCTCGGCTGGGGCTACGGCCCCACGACCGATGTGACGCCCCCCGCGCTCGGGATGCTCGTCACCGCGATCGCGGCCCTGGAGCGGCTCGGATACCCCTGCGCCATCGAGGACTTGGAGCCGTACGCCCGCGCGCTGGGGCAGCTCGCCGTCCACGATCTGGATCTGGTGGAGCGGTACGGCGGCACACCGGACGAACAGGTGGAGGCGGCCGTGGCGCTGACCGTGCTGTACGAGCCGGTCCTGCTCGCCCTGCGCCGGCTGGCGGAGGCGGAGGAGTCACGCCGCCGGTTCGGCAGGGCGTGAGGCAGGGAAATCGGGCCGGACACGCCGATGGGCCCCCACCGAAGTGGAAGCCCATCGATCTGCGTACCCCCGACCGGATTCGAACCGGCGCTACCGCCTTGAGAGGGCGGCGTGCTAGGCCGCTACACAACGGGGGCGAGGATCTTGCGTTTCCGCAGATCCGAGCTGGTCTACCTGGACTCGAACCAAGACTAACTGAACCAGAATCAGTCGTGCTGCCAATTACACCATAGACCAATGTGGTTTAGACCAGTCCGTACCCCCGACCGGATTCGAACCGGCGCTACCGCCTTGAGAGGGCGGCGTGCTA
>NZ_QZWF01000012.1:25096-194925 GCF_004187715.1 Streptomyces sp. F001
CTACCTGGACTCGAACCAAGACTAACTGAACCAGAATCAGTCGTGCTGCCAATTACACCATAGGCCACTGGAACGCAAGCCCCTGAGGGGATCTTGTTCTAGCTTTGCGCTGTCGGTTTCCGGCCTCTCGGCCCGCTCCCCGGCGGCGCAGGAAGAACATTACCTGAAGGTGGACGGGGCTCCAAAACGGCTTTCCGAGCCGAGGATCGCGGGGAGTTCGGTGAGCGAGGCGATCCGGTGCGGTCCGGTGGAGGCGTCACCGCTGGTGTACGCGCCGCCACGGTCGATCCAGACCGACAGCAGTCCGGCGTCGGCGGCGCCCCGCCCGTCGATCTCCGGGTGGTCTCCGACGTACGCGACGAGATGCGGCGGCAGGGTCAGCGCCTCGCACACCGCGAGGAAGGCGCCGGCCTCGGGCTTGGAGACGCCGAGCTCGGCGGCGCACAGCACGGCCTCGAAGCGGTCGCGCACGCCCAGAACGCGCAGCTTGCGGTCCTGGACGTGCAGGCTGGAGTTGGAGAGCACCGCGTGCCGGTGGCTGGCGGCGAGGGCGTCCAGGGCGGGCAGTACGTCCGGGAAGAGGGCCCAGGCGGCCTCGTAGTGCCCGAGGTACCGCTCGAACCAGGCCTCGGCCTCGGCGCCGCTGAGATCCTCGCCGAGAAACACCCGTACGCGGTCCCGCCGCTGCTCCTCGAAGGACACCTCACCGGCGGCGAACCGCGCCCACTGCCGGTCCGTGACCTGCCGCCAGTGCGCGAGGGCCTGCTCGACGCTGTCGTACCCGTCGAGCAGGCCCTCGGCCGCCAGGTGCGCGCCCATTCCGGCGCGGTCCGCGGTCGTGTAGTCGAAAAGCGTGTCGTCGACGTCCCAGACCACGGCCTGAATGCTCATGGTCCGACGGTAACCCGGCGACCGCGGGTTCCGGGCGGGTACGGCGAAGGGGCGGCACCCGTTCCGGATGCCGCCCCTCGTGTGCGCTACGCCGTCAGCTTCGCCAGCGCCGCGTCGATACGGGCCAGCGTCTTCTCCTTGCCCAGGACCTCCAGGGACTCGAAGAGCGGCAGGCCGACCGTGCGGCCGGTGACGGCGACCCGGACCGGGGCCTGGGCCTTGCCGAGCTTGAGGCCGTGCGCCTCACCGGCGGCCAGGACGGCCTCCTTCAGGGACTCGGCGGAGTTCCAGTCGGCCGCGTCGAGCTTCTCGCGGGCGGTGCGCAGCAGGGCGTCGGAGCCCTCCTTCATCGCCTTGTTCCAGCTCGCCTCGTCGAAGACCGGCTCCGGCAGGAACAGGAAGTCGACGTTGTCGGTGATCTCGGAGAGGACCTTCAGACGGGTCTGTGCGTGCGGGGCGATGGCCTGCCACTTCACCTCGTCGAAGGCCTCCGGGGCCCATGGGGCGAACGGGGCCTGGAGCCACGGGCGGCAGCGCTCTGTGAAGTCCTTCACATCGAGCAGGCGGATGTGGTCGCCGTTGATCGCCTCGCACTTCTTGAGGTCGAAGCGGGCCGGGTTGGGGTTCACGTCCGCGATGTCGAAGGCCGCGACCATCTCGTCCATGGTGAAGATGTCCTGGTCGGCCGAGAGCGACCAGCCGAGGAGCGAGAGGTAGTTGAGGAGGCCCTCGGGGAGGAAACCGCGCTCCCGGTAGAGGTTGAGCGACGACTGCGGGTCGCGCTTGGAGAGCTTCTTGTTGCCCTCACCCATCACGTACGGCAGGTGCCCGAACTCCGGGACACCCTTGGCGATGCCCAGCTCGATCAGCGCCTTGTACAGGGCGATCTGGCGCGGGGTGGAGGAGAGCAGGTCCTCGCCGCGCAGGATGTGCGTGATCTCCATCAGGGCGTCGTCGACCGGGTTCACGAGCGTGTAGAGGGGAGCGCCGTTCGCTCGGACGATCCCGTAGTCCGGGACGTTCTCCGGCGTGAACGTCAGCTCGCCGCGGACCAGGTCCGTGAAGGTGATCGTCTCGTCCGGCATGCGGAAGCGGACGATCGGGGTGCGGCCCTGCGCCTGGTACTCGGCGACCTGCTCGGCGGTGAGCTCGCGGCAGTGGCCGTCGTAGCCGGACGGCTTACCGGCCGCGCGGGCGGCCTCGCGGCGGGTGTCCAGCTCCTCCTGGGAGCAGTAGCAGTGGTAGGCGTGGCCGGCGTCCAGGAGCTTCTGGGCCACGTCCTTGTAGATGTCCATGCGCTGCGACTGGCGGTACGGGGCGTGCGGGCCGCCGATCTCCGGGCCCTCGTCCCAGTCGAAGCCGAGCCAGCGCATCGCGTCGAGCAGCTGCTCGTAGGACTCCTCGGAGTCGCGGGCCGCGTCGGTGTCCTCGATACGGAAGACCAGGGTGCCGCCGTGGTGCCGCGCGAACGCCCAGTTGAACAGGGCGGTGCGGACCAGGCCCACGTGGGGGTTACCGGTGGGCGACGGACAGAAACGTACGCGAACGGGGGAGCCGGGTGCGCTAGCCACGCTTGACAACCTTGTTGGTGAGAGTGCCGATGCCTTCGATGCTGACGGAGACCTCGTCGCCGACAGCGAGGGGGCCGACCCCCGCGGGGGTGCCCGTGAGGATCACGTCGCCGGGGAGCAGCGTCATGGCCTCGGAGATGTTGACGATCAGATCCTCGATCGGGTGGATCATCTCGCTGGTGCGGCCGAGCTGGCGTTGCTGTCCGTTGACGGTGAGCTGGATGGTGAGGTCCGACGGGTCGACGTCCGTCTCCACCCAGGGGCCGAGCGGGCAGGAGGTGTCGAAGCCCTTGGCCCTGGCCCACTGCTTCTCGCGCCTCTGCACGTCACGGGCGGTGATGTCGTTGGCGCAGGTGTAGCCCAGGATCACGTCCTTGACGCGCTCGCGCGGGACCTCGCGGCACAGGCGGCCGATCACGACGGCCAGCTCGGCCTCGTGGTGGAGTTCCTCGGAGAAGGAGGGGTACTGGATCTCGTCGCCGGGGCCGATCACCGAGGTGGACGGTTTGAAGAAGGCGAACGGGGCGTCCGGGACCTCGTTGCCCAGCTCACGCGCGTGCTCGGCGTAGTTGCGGCCGAAGGCCACGACCTTGTTGGGGAGCACCGGCGGCAGCAGCCGGACCTTGCTCAGCGGGACCTTCGTACCGGAGAGCTCGAAGTCCGCGAACGGGATGCCCTTGATGATGTCGAGGACGAGCTCGTCCGGCTGGTCGCCCTCGACCGCGCCGAAGGCGACGTTCCCGTCGATGGAGAACCTGGCGATGCGCACGGGATGCTTGGCCCCTTGACTGAGCTGGCTGAAGTCTGACGCTCCAGGCTATCTCGGCGGGGCCTGTCCGGTGGATCAGGCTGGAGGGGAAGGAACGGCAGCGTCTCGGCTTCACAGGCCCCTCGCGCGTCACTGCGCAAGGGGGCCTGTGGAGTGCTTGCCTAGCCCTGCTCCGCCGCGGCAGCCCCGGCCGGGACGTCCATCAGGACCGTGCGGCGGGGGTTGGCGGTCTGGGTCGGGAGGTCGACGGAGTGCTCCGGGTGATCCGGGGTCTGCAGTTCGTCGGCGTCGTCGAGGTGCGCCAGCGTCGTGCGCCGCGGGTTGGCTATCGTGCGGAACATCATCGTCGTCTTCACGGTTGTACTGAACCCTGTCGTGTACGGGGCGCCGGAAGCGCCGGTTGGCAGAAGGTCTCCTCTTGTAAAGCGTCAGGCTAAACATCCGATTCCCAGCGGATGGCACGCAGCGCCCTGCGGCCGCGTGTGAGTTTGCTCACGATCTCGAGCTCAAACCGGTCAATTCAGGCTGGCAACTCATACCAATGAAACGGACATTGACCCCCTGAAGCCGACATTCCGCTCCTGATCATCGCGACTGGGACACCCCGCCCGCCTCGACGACTCGCTCAGAAATGTCCGCTATAAGGCGGAGGTCGCTCTACGTGTCGTGACGCACCCCTCACGCGGTGTCACGGATGTCACAGCCTGACCAACTGGCCTTGTTGGAGATCCGGCACTGTGCTGGAATTCCACGGACCGCCGCAGGATCGAGCCGGTGCGCAGGGGGCGCGAAACAGCGCCGAGTGGCGGCAAGAAGGGGGAGTCCAGCGCCGGTCACTCACGACCATCCGGGTGCGCATTCAGGGCGCTCCCGATCGACGCCGACACCGTCCTTCCGTTCGCGGAGGGGCGCCTGGTCCAGAGGTTGCGACGCTAGTGCAGGGACGTTTCAAGAGGGATGGCAGCGCTTCGGCGGAGCCGGAGCCGCACGGCGGGACCGACCGCGGTTCCTCGCCCCAGCACGCCCAGGGCCCGGGCCCGTCCGGTGACGGCGGTGCGCGCCCCGGCGCATCGGCGCCTTCGGGCACTCCGGCGGCCGCTCCGGCGGTGAAGCCTCCGCAGGGATCGAGCGGCCCCGGGCCGCGCATAGCCCTGCGCAACTGGCGCATCTCCACCCGTCTGGTGTCGCTGCTCGCGCTGCCGGTGGTCGCGGCCACCTCGCTCGGCGCACTGCGTATCAACCAGTCCATGGACGACATCCAGCAGCTCGACAACATGAAGCTGCTGACGGAAATGACCAAGCAGGCGACCGAACTGGCCGCCGCGCTCCAGGAGGAGCGCGACCAGTCCGCCGGCCCGCTGGCGCACGGCTCGACGGCCAGCACGACCACGGTCAAGGGCCTCCAGACCAAGACGGACCGGGCGCTGGAGAACTTCCTCGCCGCCTCCGAGGAGGTCGACTCCGCCAGCAAGGACGGCAACCTCCAGGGCGTCCGCGACAGCCTGGTCGGCCTCGCCCGCGATCTCAACGGCCTCAACGAGATCCGCAGCAACGCCTACGAGGCCGAGGACAACTCCACGCAGACGGTGGAGGCCTACCACCGCCTCATCACGCACCTGCTCGACCTCTCGCAGGACATGGCGGAGGCGACCAGCAACCCCGACATGATCCAGCGCACCCGCGCCCTGTCGGCGTTCTCCTCCGCCAAGGAGTACGCGTCGATCCAGCGCGCGGTCCTGGCGGCGGCGCTGCCCGCGAACACCAAGACGGCCGCCGACCTGTCCGAGAACGACCGGCTGTACGCAGAATCGGCGCTGGAAAGCCAGATATCCGAACTGCGCAGCTTCACCAGCATCTTCGGTGAAGGGGCCGAGGAGCTCCTCAAGCCCATCGACCGGGGCAACTCCGTCATCGAGGCCACCGACACCTACGCCGGCCGCGCGCTGCGGGAGAACGGCCTCGCCGGGTTGGAGAGGCGCTCCTACCGGGACTGGCTGGACGACAGCTCCACCAAGATCCAGCAGATGAAGAACATCGAGCGCAAGCTGCTCGAGGACATGGAGCAGCAGGCCCGCGAGCTGCGCAGCGAGTCGGAGCGCGAGGCGATCATCTCCGGTGCGCTGATCCTGCTCGTGCTCGGCGTCTCGCTGGTCGGCGCCTTCGTGGTGGCCCGGTCCATGATCCGCTCGCTGCGCCGCCTGGAGGACACCGCGACGAAGGTCGCCCAGGACCGGCTGCCCGAGCTGGTCAAGCAGCTGTCCGAGTCCGACCCGCAGGACGTGGACACGTCCGTGGAGTCGGTCGGTGTGCACTCCCGCGACGAGATCGGCCGAGTGGCCGCGGCGTTCGACGACGTGCACCGCGAGGCGGTCCGCCTCGCCGCCGAGCAGGCCCTGCTGCGGGGCAACGTCAACGCGATGTTCACCAACCTCTCGCGTCGCTCCCAGGGCCTGATCCAGCGCCAGCTGTCGCTGATCTCCGAACTGGAGTCCCGGGAAGCGGACCCGGACCAGCTGGCCTCGCTGTTCAAGCTGGACCACCTCGCCACCCGTATGCGCCGTAACGGCGAGAACCTCCTCGTCCTCGCGGGTGAGGAGCCCGGCCGACGCTGGACCCGCCCGGTCCCGCTGGTCGACGTGCTCCGCGCCGCCGCGTCCGAGGTGGAGCAGTACGAGCGCATCGAGCTGGCCGCGGTGCCGACCACCCAGGTCGCCGGCCGCGTGGTCAACGACCTCGTGCACCTGCTCGCCGAGCTGCTGGAGAACGCCACGTCGTTCTCCTCGCCGCAGACCAAGGTCAAGGTCACCGGTCACGCCCTGCCCGACGGCCGGGTGCTGATCGAGATCCACGACACCGGCATCGGCCTCTCGCCCGAGGACCTCGCCCAGATCAACGAGCGGCTCGCCTCGCCGCCCACCGTGGACGTCTCCGTCTCCCGGCGCATGGGTCTGTTCGTGGTCGGCCGGCTGTCGCAGCGGCACGGCATCCGGATCCAGCTGCGCCCGTCCGACTCCGGTGGTACGACCGCGCTGGTCATGCTGCCCGTCGACGTCGCCCAGGGCGGCAAGAAGCCGCAGGGCAAGCCCGGTCAGGGTGGCGCCGGTGGCCCGGCCGCGGCGCAGGCCGCCGCCGGTGTGGCCGCGGCCCGCCGTGACAACGGCGGTTCGCTGGGCGCCGGTGCGCCCGCCGCGGGTGCCCTCGGGGCCGGTGCGTCCGGTGGCGGTGGCCGGCTCGGTGCCGGCCAGGGGCCGCGGGCCGAGCTGCCGGGCCGGGACTCGGGCGGCCGTCCGGGGGCTCCGGGCGGTGCACGCGGACCGCAGATGCCCCAGGGCCGGCCCACCCCGGCGGGCATGGGCTCCCAGGCCTCCGGTGGCCCGCAGGGCCAGGACGGCCGCGGCAACGTGCCGCCGCAGCGCGGCGACGCGGGCGCGGGTACCGAGCGCAGCCGGCGTGGACGTCAGCCGCAGCTGCCGCCGCGCGGTGGCGCACGGGCCGAGCTGCCGGGCAGCAACCAGCAGTCCCGGCCGAGCTGGAGCGACGAGAACGCGCAGCCGCCGGTGCCGCGCGCCGCGCTGGACACCCCGCGCGGCCACGAGGAGCCGGACGTCTCGCAGACGGCCCGGATGCCCCGCGTGAACGACCGCCAGGGCCCCGGCGCCACCGCCGAGATGCCGGCGGTTCCGCGGATCGACGACCGCCAGGGCTCCGGCGCCCCGAACGGCCAGCAGAACAGCGGCCAGTTCGTCCGCCCGGACGTCTTCGGCACGCAGAACGGGCCGAACAACTCGTCCACGACGGGGCAGTTCGCCGCACCTCAGGCGCACGACAACGGCTCCACCGGCCAGTACGCCGCTCCGCCGCAGTACGACAACGGCTCCACCGGCCAGTTCCCGGCGCCCCAGGCGTACGGCAACGGCTCCACGGGACAGTTCCCGGTTCCTCAGGCTTACGACAACGGGGCTACCGGCCAGTTCTCCACGCCGGGCCACGACGGCTCCTCGACCGGGCAGCACACGCTGCCCGGCGGCCACCAGAACCCCTCGGGTCCGGGCCAGTACGAGCGGCCGCAAGGCGACTTCGGTGCCCAGCGGCCCCCGGCCCCGCAGCGTCCGCAGAGGCCCGCCCGCCCGGAGCCGGAGGCGCTGCCGCCGGCCTCGGGCCCCGGTGACGGGCGTACGCCGCTGTACGACACGCTGGAGACCAACTGGTTCCACGGCCAGCAGGGTCAGCAGCCCGAGCCACAGCGCCGGCCCGACCGGCCGCAGGGCAACGGCTCCGCACCGGCCCCGCGCCAGCCGCAGGCCTCCGCGGCCCCTCAGCGCCCCGCCGCCGCCTGGCGCAGCTCGCCGAACGACGATCTCGTCCGGCAGGCGGAACGCGTCCGGCAGCCGGCCGCGGGCGGTGTCACCACCTCCGGTCTGCCGCGCCGGGTGCCCCGGGCGAACCTCGTCCCGGGCACTGCTCAGCAGCAACCGCACCAGAGCGGTCCGCAGGTCTCGCGTGCGCCCCAGGACGTGCGCGGTCGGCTGACCAACCTCCGTCGGGGTATCGCACAGGGCCGTCAGGCCGGGTCCGGCCAGACGGGCAGCTTCCCGAGCCCCACTCACCAGCAGGAGCGTTAGTTGAGTCCGATGAGCCAGGCGGCACAGAACCTGAACTGGTTGATCACCAACTTCGTGGACAACACCCCCGGGGTGTCCCACACCGTCGTCGTGTCCGCCGACGGTCTCCTCCTGGCGCTGTCGGAGGGCTTTCCGCGCGACCGGGCCGACCAGTTGGCGGCGGTCGCGTCGGGGCTCACCTCGCTGACGGCCGGGGCCTCCCGGATCTTCGAGGGGGGCGACGTGGCGCAGACCGTCGTGGAGATGGAGCGAGGTTTCCTTTTCCTCATGTCCATCTCGGACGGCTCGTCCCTGGCCGTTCTCGCGCACCCCGACTGCGACATCGGTCTCGTCGGCTACGAGATGGCGCTGCTGGTCGACCGCGCGGGCGCGGTGCTCACGCCCGACCTGCGCGCCGAACTGCAAGGAAGTCTGCTCCACTAGCGATCCCGGATCCACCCGTCTCACCAAATCACCGTCCGGCCGCCACAATCCCCCCACCGGCCCCCGTCAGACGGCACGACTGACCAACTTGCTGTCCCGCCCGGAGGATTCATGACCCCGCCCACCGCCTCTCATGATCCGTACACAGATCCGTACGGGGACGAGGGCGACCAGCCGCTGGTACGTCCGTACGCGATGACCGGCGGCCGGACCCGGCCGCGCTACCAGCTCGCCCTCGAGGCACTGATCAGCACAACGGCCGACCCGGCAGCGCTCATGGGGCTGCTCCCGGAGCACCAGCGCATCTGCCATCTGTGCCGCGAGGTGAAGTCGGTCGCCGAGGTGTCGGCACTGCTCGCCATGCCGCTCGGGGTGGCCCGGATCCTCGTGGCGGACCTCGCCGAGGCCGGACTCGTGGCCGTCCACCAGCCGGGCGGCGACGAGAACAACGGCGGTGCTCCGGACGTGACACTGCTCGAAAGGGTGCTCAGTGGACTTCGCAAGCTCTGAACCGAGAGGCGCCACCACATCGGCGAAGATCGTGGTGGCGGGCGGCTTCGGCGTGGGCAAGACCACGTTCGTCGGCGCCGTCTCGGAGATCAACCCGCTGCGCACGGAGGCCGTCATGACGTCTGCTTCGGCAGGCATCGACGACCTCACCCACACCGGGGACAAGACGACCACCACGGTCGCCATGGACTTCGGCCGTATCACCCTGGACCAGGACCTGATCCTGTACCTGTTCGGTACGCCGGGCCAGGACCGCTTCTGGTTCATGTGGGACGACCTGGTGCGCGGCGCCATCGGCGCGGTGGTGCTGGTGGACACGCGCCGGCTGGCGGACTGCTTCCCGGCCGTGGACTACTTCGAGAACAGCGGTCTGCCGTTCGTCGTCGCCCTCAACGGCTTCGACGGCCAGCAGCCGTACCAGCCCGACGAGGTCCGCGAGGCACTCCAGATCGGCCCGGACACCCCGATCATCACCACTGACGCCCGGCACCGCGCGGACGCCAAGTCCGCGCTGATCACGCTGGTCGAGCACGCTTTGATGGCCCGGCTGAAGTAGCACTCAAATAGGCAGCGCCGTACGGCAGTTGCCGTAGACATATGAGTACGGATGCTGAAGCCGGCTGTGGCCTTTGACACGGTCGGCTTCGGTGTTCATAACGTTTCGGCAGAGGAATCGGGTGGCACGGCCACGCGTCGCGGTCGACTGGTGTCGCTGCGCGCACAAAAGCCCCGTCTTTTGACGGGGCTCGCTCTTTATGACCGTTTTATCTGGGGCCTTGATCGCTCGGAATCCCCGTCATCCCATGTTTGGAAGAGCGCAGGTCGACGTGCTGGAATGCCTGAACTGCCCAAAGGTCAAAGACGTACTTGATGGTCGTTGGCGAAGTGGGCTCTGAGACACAGCGGCACGACGTAGGTGCCGACGCCGCCGAGAGGTTGTTGGTCGAGTGAGGCGAAGCAACAAAGGTCCCGAGCCGCCCGCCCGGGGCAACTTCACCCCGCCGTCGCGCGGAGCGGCGCCCGCCCCCGTTGTGCCCGGTCCGGAGCCGACGGCCGCGCCCGCCCCGAGCGGCGGCCGTTTCTCCCCGCGCAACTGGCGGGTGGCCACCCGACTGAACGCGATCCTGCTGATTCCCGTACTGGTCGGCCTGGTCATGGGCGGCTTCCAGGTGAGCAGCTCGATCGACACCTGGCAGGAGGCCGAGGACGCGGAGAACACCGCGCGTCTGGTCCGGGCCGCCCTGAGCTACGGCGACGCGCTCTACAACGAGCGTGACGTCACCGCCTCCCCGCTCCTGACGGGCAAGGGCCAGGACGACCCCGCGGTCGTCCAGGCCCGCAAGAAGACGGACGAGGCCGCCGACGCCTTCGACGAGGCTGCGCAGAACATGCCGGAGAAGGCCGGTCTGGAGCGCCGTCTGGGCCTGTTCCGCGAGGAGGAGCCCAAGCTTCAGAACCTGCGCGCGGCCGCGTACACGAGCAAGCTCGACGGTGTGAAGACCGAGGAGGGCTACGTCGCCGTCGCCCACCCGCTGATGGAGATGGCCAACGAGCTCGGTCTGGGCACCGGAAACATCACCAGCTACGGCCGTACGGTCTACGCGATCTCGCTGACCAAGGCGGCGCTGTCGCTGGAGCGCTCCATCGGTACGCACCTGCTGATCAAGCCCGGCCCGAAGCCCACCGACCTGGCCAGGCAGCGCGTCGCCCTGTCCTCCTACGCCTACCTCGAGGGCATCGCCGTCCAGGAGTACATCGGCGGTGGCACCGAGGCAGACGCGCAGAAGCTCGAGGACGCCGAGACGCAGATCCGGGCGGACGGCCAGGAAATGGCCAAGCAACAGCTGGCCAAGAACCCGGATTACAAGGCGCCGCCGGCCAAACCGGAGGACATGGTCGCGGCGATCTCGGGCCTGCAGTCCGCCGACGACCTCGACGCGCTCGCCCAGCAGGGCATCACCGCGACGAACTGGTGGGCGGTCAACACGCTCAAGTACGACGCCTACCGCCAGATCGAGTCGGACCTGGCCGACACCGCGGTGAGCGAGGCCGCGAGCATCGCCGACGACGCCAAGCGGGACGCCTTCATCGTGGGTGCCGCCGTCGTGGTCGCCCTGCTCGCCGCGTTCATCCTGGCCGGCATGGTGGCCCGCCAGATGAGCCGCTCGATGCGCCAGCTGCGCAACGCCGCCTTCGGCATCGCCGAGCAGCGTCTGCCGATGCTGGTCGACCAGCTCTCGCGGACCGACCCCGGTCGCGTCGACACCCGTGTGTCGCCCATCCCGATCACCTCCACGGACGAGATCGGCGAGGTCGCCCGGGCCTTCGACCAGGTCCACCGCGAGGCCGTCCGGCTCGCCGCCGAACAGGCGCTGCTGCGGGGCAACATCAACGCGATCTTCACCAACCTGTCGCGGCGCAACCAGTCGCTGATCGAGGGCCAGCTGACCCTGATCACCGACCTGGAGAACAACGAGGCCGACCCGGACCAGCTGGAGAACCTCTTCCGCCTGGACCACCTGGCCACCCGTATGCGCCGCAACGGCGAGAACCTCCTGGTCCTCGCCGGCGAGGAGCCCGGCCGCCGCTGGGACCAGCCGGTCCCGCTGGTCGACGTGCTGCGCGCCGCCTCCTCCGAGGTGGAGCAGTACGAGCGCATCGAGATATCCGGTGTCCCGGAGGCCGAGATCCACGGCCGCGCCGTGACCGACCTCGTGCACCTGCTGGCCGAGCTGCTGGAGAACGCGACGACGTTCTCCTCGCCGCAGACCAAGGTTCGGGTGACCGCAACCCGGCTGCCCGACGGTCGGGTCATGATCGAGATCCACGACAAGGGCATCGGCCTGACCGCCGAGGACTTCGCGGACATCAACCACAAGCTGGCCAACCCGCCGACCGTGGACGCCGCGATCTCCCAGCGCATGGGCCTCTTCGTGGTCGGCCGGCTGTCCGACCGGCACGGCATCCGCGTCCAGCTGCGCCCCTCCGGCGAGCAGGCCGGCACCACGTCGCTGGTCATGCTCCCCGACGCCATCACGCACGGCGGTGGCGGCGAACAGGCGCCGGACCGCGAGGAGTTCACGGTCTCGCAGATCATCCCGGAGCAGCAGCTCCAGGGTGAGAGCTTCAACCACCCGCCGATGCGCACGGCCGCCGAACTCGGCTTCGACGACAGCCGCTACGTCGAGGTCCCCGACGACATCCGCGAGCTGGACCCGGTGGGCCGCTCCCTGATGCGCGAGGAGCGCCGCGCGGCCCTGGAGGCCCAGACGCACGGCCCGCAGGGCACCGAGGCGCCCACGTACGGCGACGGCTTCGACGGCCAGCAGGCCTACGACAACGGCCGGCAGGCGTACGACAACGGCCAGAACGGCTACCCGGACCAGTCCGCGGCCTACGGGCAGCAGACCGGTTACGAGGAGCAGACGGCGTACGAGGAGCAGCAGCAGCCGTCGTACGACGAGCCGTACTACGCGCCGAACGGCATGCCGCAGGGCGACGGTTTCGCGACCAACGGCGGCTACCCGGAGCCCGCATATGCGGAGCCGGCCCAGGAGGAGCCCGCCGCCGCCCCGACGCGTTCCGCGGAGAGCTTCTCGGCCTTCGACGAGCAGTCCTACCAGGGCGACTGGCAGCAGCGGGACGGCTACCGGAACGACTACCCGGACCAGTACGCTCCCGAAGCGGAATCTCCGCAGGCCGCTGACGCAAGTGAGCGGGACCGCGTAGGCTTCGACCGTCCGGGCACGGGCCAGTCCGCCGGCCACCACCTGACCGACGCCGGGCTCCCCCGTCGCGGGTCCAACGGCGGCGGGCAGGGCACGGGCCGGCCCGCGAACCGGGAACCGGCAGCCCCCTCGGCTCAGAGCAACGGCGACGACGGCTGGCGCTCGGCGAACGACGAGCGGTGGCAGCAGGCCTCCCAGCTCCGTAAGCCCAAGGCGGGTGGAGTCACCTCCTCCGGCCTGCCGCGGCGGGTGCCCAAGGCCAATCTGGTCGAGGGCGCGGCGGAGACGACCCCGCAGGGCGGCCCCCAGGTCTCCCGCGCTCCCGAGGACGTCCGGGGCAGGCTGAGCAACCTGCGCCGGGGTGTCCAGCGGGGACGCACCGCAGGAAGTGAAACGAACGGCCAGGGCTTCGGTCCTGACAGCACCTACAACCAGGAGCGTTAGTGTGAGCCCGATGAGCCAGGCGGCACAGAACCTGAACTGGTTGATCACCAACTTCGTGGACAACACCCCCGGGGTGTCCCACACCGTGGTGGTCTCCGCCGACGGACTCCTTCTGGCGATGTCCGAAGGCTTCCCCCGCGACCGCGCCGACCAGCTCGCGGCCGTCGCCTCCGGTCTGACCTCACTGACCGCCGGCGCCTCGCGCATCTTCGAGGGCGGCAGCGTGAACCAGACGGTTGTGGAGATGGAGCGAGGATTCCTCTTCATCATGTCCATTTCCGACGGGTCGTCGCTCGCCGTTCTGGCCCACCCGGAAGCGGACATCGGCCTCATTGGGTACGAGATGGCTCTTCTGGTGGACCGTGCCGGTACGGTCCTGACCCCGGATCTCCGTGCGGAGCTCCAGGGAAGCCTTCTCAACTAACAGACAGACGGTGCGTTTTCGCGTCCCGTGGCCGTAAGGTTTCGGGACGCGGCTCCACAGCGATGGGTGCCCGGCACAGTCGGAGGAGGAGAAAGTGGCAACACCCCCAAGCGGTTCGTCTTCGGGCAACTGGTCGTACGGCCCTGGCCAGGGTCAGAACGACGGTTCCCAGAACCGGTACAACTTCCCCTCCACGCCGAGCCACCGGCAGCCGTACGCGCCACAGGGCCCCGGGCCCTCGCCGTACGACCAGCCGGCCGCGCCGCGCATCCAGCCCGTGCAGCCGCAGCGCCGCACCCCTGAGCCGGCGCCCGGCGGGGCGTCGAACAGCCACAACCCCCTGGTGCGCCCGTACGCGATGACGGGCGGCCGCACCAGGCCGCGGTACCAGCTCGCCATCGAGGCGCTGGTGCACACCACCGCGGCTCCGCACCAGATGCAGGGTCAGCTGCCCGAGCATCAGCGGATCTGCAACCTCTGCCGGGAGATCAAGTCGGTGGCCGAGATCTCGGCTCTGCTCACGATCCCCCTCGGCGTGGCCAGGATCCTCGTCGCCGACTTGGCGGAGGCGGGCCTGGTCGCCATCCATCAGCCCGGCGGCGACGAGAACGCCGGCGGCCAGCCAGACGTGACACTGCTCGAAAGGGTGCTCAGTGGACTTCGCAAGCTCTAGCGGCGGTCCTTCCCGCTCCACCACCTCCGCGAAGATCGTGGTGGCGGGCGGCTTCGGCGTGGGCAAGACCACGTTCGTCGGCGCCGTCTCGGAGATCAACCCGCTGCGCACGGAGGCCGTCATGACGTCTGCTTCGGCAGGCATCGACGACCTCACCCACACCGGGGACAAGACGACCACCACGGTCGCCATGGACTTCGGCCGTATCACCCTGGACCAGGACCTGATCCTGTACCTGTTCGGTACGCCGGGCCAGGACCGTTTCTGGTTCATGTGGGACGACCTGGTGCGCGGCGCCATCGGCGCGATCGTCCTGGTCGACACGCGCAGGCTCGCCGACTGCTTCCCGGCCGTCGACTACTTCGAGAACAGCGGCCTGCCGTTCGTCATCGCCCTCAACGGCTTCGACGGCCAGCAGCCGTACCAGCCCGACGAGGTCCGCGAGGCACTCCAGATCGGCCCGGACACCCCGATCATCACCACCGACGCCCGGCACCGCGCGGACGCCAAGTCCGCGCTGATCACGCTGGTCGAGCACGCCCTGATGGCGCGCCTGCGGTAGCGCTGCCGCGCGATGCACGTAAGGGGCGCCCTCTCCGTTCGGAGAGGGCGCCCCTTTTGCGTGTGCGCGGCCACCGGGTTGCCTCGAAAGGTGGTTCGCCGTCTGCGGGTCGTGCGTGGTTACTCGCGCGGTTCTACCGCCAGCTGTGCGGGGCCCGGAAGCCGGGCTCGCGCTCCAGGCGGCGCCAGCCGGCCTTGGCGCGGCCGCGGTGTGCCGGGGTCGTCGTGGACGTGCGTGCCGCCGCCCGGGCCAGGAGGATCGCCGTGATGGCGGCGACTTCCTCGGGCTCGGCGTGGCCCTTCTCGACGCGGATGTCAGGGTTGTTCATGGGATCAGTCTCCGTGGATGAGGTTTCCGCGGGGGTACCGCAGAGGTTCCGCCGGGTTACTGCGGGGGGTTGCCGTGCTTGCGCGAGGGCAGGTCGGCGTGCTTGCTGTGCAGCATCGCCAGGGACCTGATCAGTACCTCGCGGGTTTCCGCGGGGTCGATGACGTCGTCCACCAGACCGCGCTCGGCGGCGTAATACGGGTGCATCAGCTCGGACTTGTACTCCTTGACCATGCGTGCCCGCATGGCCTCGGGGTCCTCGGCCTCGGCGATCTGGCGGCGGAAGATGA
Organism: Streptomyces sp. F001; assembly: GCF_004187715.1. Taxonomy (GTDB): domain Bacteria; phylum Actinomycetota; class Actinomycetes; order Streptomycetales; family Streptomycetaceae; genus Streptomyces; species Streptomyces flavusporus. The sequence goes on from NZ_QZWF01000012.1 coordinate 40,331, forward strand.
CGTTGGCGGCACCCTCCGCGCCCATCACTGCGATCTCGTTCGTCGGCCAGGCGTACGTGAGGTCCGCACCGATGGACTGGCTGTCCATCACGATGTAGGCACCTCCGTAGGCCTTACGCAGGATCAGGCTGATCCGTGGCACCGTCGCGTTGCAGTACGCGTACAGCAGCTTGGCGCCGTGCCGGATGATCCCGCCGTGCTCCTGGTCGACACCCGGAAGGAACCCGGGGACGTCCAGGAAAGTGACGATCGGAATGTTAAAAGCGTCACACATCTGCACAAAGCGCGCAGCTTTTTCGGATGCCTCGATGTCCAACACGCCTGCCAGCACCTGCGGCTGATTGGCGATGATGCCGACGACCTGTCCGTCGAGGCGGGCCAGCGCGCAGATGATGTTCCGCGCCCAGCGCTCGTGGACCTCCAGGTACTCGCCGTCGTCGACGATCTCCTCGATGACCTTCGCCATGTCGTACGGCCGGTTGCCGTCCGCCGGGACCAGGTCGAGCAGGAGGTCGGAGCGGCGGTCGGGGGCGTCCGTGGACTCCACCCGCGGCGGGTTCTCCCGGTTGTTCTGCGGGAGCAGCGACAGGAGGTAGCGCACCTCGGCGAGGCAGGTCTCCTCGTCGTCGTACGCGAAGTGGCAGACACCGCTCGTCTCGGCGTGCACGTCGGCGCCGCCCAGGCCGTTCTGGGTGATCTCCTCGCCGGTCACCGCCTTGACCACGTCCGGGCCGGTGATGAACATCTGCGAGGTCTCACGGACCATGAACACGAAGTCGGTCAGCGCGGGACTGTAGGCCGCACCGCCGGCGCACGGGCCGAGCATCACGCTGATCTGCGGGATGACACCGGACGCCTTGGTGTTGCGCTGGAAGATGCCGCCGTAGCCGGCCAGCGCGCTGACGCCCTCCTGGATGCGGGCGCCGGCACCGTCGTTGAGGGAGACCAGCGGGGCCCCGGCCGCGATGGCCATGTCCATGATCTTGTGGATCTTCGTGGCGTGGGCCTCGCCCAGGGCACCGCCGAAGATGCGGAAGTCATGGGCGTAGACGAAGACCGTACGGCCCTCCACCGTGCCCCATCCGGTGATCACACCGTCGGTGTACGGCTTCTTGGCCTCCAGGCCGAACCCGGTCGCCCGGTGCCGGCGCAGCTGCTCGACCTCACGGAAGGTGCCCGGGTCCAGCAGCAGCTCGATCCGCTCCCGGGCGGTCAGCTTGCCCTTGGCGTGCTGCGCCTCGGTCGCCCTCTCGCTCGGGCCGGCCACCGCCTGCGTGCGGATCTGGTGCAGCTCGGCCACTCGCCCGCGCGCGTCCGTCGGCTCGCCCGTCGGCTCGCTCGTCGACTCACCGGTCGCCTCATCCAAAACGGTCATGTAGCGACCTTACGAAGGACAACCGGGAAAGCGGGCCGTCGACTCCGTACAGTCTCCGGGGTGTTTTCCTGGTACCCCTTAACAGAACCAGGGGGGCATGCAGGCGTTCCGACTGCTCAGAGGGCTTCGGGTTTGTAGGGGTCGTACAAACTCGTCGGCTGGGAGTCACGTCACATTCAGGTCGGGCGCATGCCATCCCTCGGGTGACACGTGAGGATACCGGGCCTCAGCCGAAGCGGTTCAGCAGCCGGCGGTACACCGCGGGCGCGAGGCCGCGCACCCGGCCCGGCAGGGTCAGCCAGCCGGGGACATAGACGTCGTCCCGGCCACGCCGGACCGCGTCCCAGACCGTGGCGGCGACCCGGCCGGGCGGCGTGGGGCGTGGGCGGGTGCGCTGGTAGGGAGTGCCGCGGCGGGCGAAGAAGGCGGTGTCCACCGGGCCCGGCACAACGAGCGTCACGCCCACTCCGGTGCCGCGCAGTTCCTGCCGCAGGGCCTCGGCGAACGCGGCGATGCCGGCCTTGGCGGCGGAGTAGACGGCCTCCTCCCGCACCCCCACACAGCCCGCGACCGAGCCGACGAGCACCACCCGTCCGCGGCCGGCGCTCACCATGGCGGGCAGGACCTCCCGGACCAGCAGCAGCGTGGCGTTGAGGTCGACGGTCAGCACCCGGTCGATGGCGGTGGCCGGCATCGTCACGAAGGGGCCGGCCCAGCCGATGCCCGCTCCGGCGACCAGGACGTCGATCCGGCCCGTGGCGCGCAGCGCGGACTCGGCCAGCAGGCGGGGACCGTCGGGGGCGGCGAGGTCGGCGGGCAGGACGAGGGCCGATGTCCCGGCGGCCGTCTCCTCCAGCCGGATCCGGTCCCGTCCGCTGACGATCAGTTGCCAGCCGCCGGTGGCGAAGCGCCGGGCGGTGGCGGCGCCGATGCCCGAAGAAGCACCGGTGACGAGTGCCACGGGCCGGTCGGTGCGGTGCGGCGGCCGGTGTTCGCGCACCGCGGCCGGAGTGGGGGCGGGACGTGCCTTCGGGTCGTAGGTGGAACCGGAGCCGGTGTGGGTCACTAGTCGGTCTCCCTGCGCTGTGGGTCCGGTTTTCCGGGACACGTAGTCCAGGACACCGCCTGTGCGGTCCCCGGCGCCAGTTCTGGGGCGGTCCGTCCGCGGCGAGCTCACCCGAATCGCCGCCCGCCGCCCGGTCGTCCCTTCGGTGAGTCGGGGCCGCACCGGTCACGTACCGGCGCGGCAGGACCACTCCTGCGGGCCGCGGGGTACACCCAGGCGGCGGTACGGGCGGGACGGGCGCGGGTTTACCGGGATACGAAGGGGAGACCCCGGAAGCTCCCCCAACTCCGGTTCCGGCCGGTTCACGTGGCGAGGTCACCATGCGATTGCTGCTCGTCCACCCCAGCGCCCTGATGTATTCCGAGATCTTCCTGCGGCTCGAACCTCTGGGCCTGGAACGGGTGGCGGGCGCCGCTCGGGACGCCGGGCACGAGGTGCGGGTCGTGGATCTGCAGGTGACCGGCCGGAGGCAACTGCGCGACGAGGTCCGGTCCTTCCGCCCTCAGGCTCTCGGGGTCTCGCTGAACTACCTCGCGAACATCCCGGAGGCGATCGAGCTGGCCGCCGAGGTGAAGCGGGCGGTACCGGGCTGCTTCGTGTTCTTCGGCGGGCACAGTGTGTCCTTCGTCGCCGAGGAGGTGCTGGAGCAGGCCGAGGGGGCGGTGGACGCGGTGGTCCGCGGCGAGGGCGAGCCGGCCGTCGCGCCGCTGCTGGCGGCGGTCCGCGACGGCGGGGTGCCGGGGGTGCCCGGGATCGTCACGGCCGAGGGGCGTGGTCCGGCGCCGCTGATGGTGCACAGCATCGACTCCCCCGTCCCGGCGCGCGACCTGATGCGCAACCGGCGCCGTTACTTCATCGGCGAACTGGACCCGTGCGCCTCCGTCGAGTTCACCCGCGGCTGCCCCTGGGACTGCTCGTTCTGCTCGGCGTGGACGTTCTACGGCCGCAGTTACCGCAAGGCCTCCCCCGAGGCGGCGGCGGCCGACCTGGCGGGCATCCGGGAGCCCAACGTGTTCATCGTCGACGACGTCGCCTTCATCCGGCCCGAACACGGGGACGCCATCGCCGCGGAGGTGGAGCGCCGCCGCATCCGCAAGCGCTACTACCTGGAGACGCGCAGCGACGTACTGCTGCGCCACCCCGAGGTGTTCGAGCGGTGGGCGCGGCTGGGGCTGCGTTACATGTTCCTCGGCATGGAGGCGATCGACGCGGAGGGACTGGAGCTGTACCGCAAGCGGGTCAGCCCCGACGAGAACCTCCGTGCCCTTCGGACGGCCCGCCGGCTCGGCATCAAGGTCGCCATCAACCTGATCGTCGACCCGGCCTGGGACGAGGAACGCTTCCGGGTGGTGCGGGAGTTCGCGCTGGCCGTGCCGGAGATCGTGCACTTCACCGTGATGACGCCGTATCCGGGGACGGAGATCTGGCACACCGAGTCGCGCCGGCTCACCACCCGCGACTACCGCCTCTTCGACATCCAGCACGCCGTGGTGCCCACGGCCCTGCCGTTGGAACGGTTCTACGAGGAGCTGGTGCGCACCCAGGCCGTGATCAACCGCAAGCATCTGGGACTGCGCACGGCCTTCGGCGCGGCCCGCGTGCTCGGCCGCAACCTGCTGCACGGGCAGACGAACTTCGCCCGCATGCTGTGGAAGTTCAACCAGGTCTACAACCCGCGCCGCCAGATCGCCGATCACACCAGGCCCGTCCACTACGAACTGCCCCTGCCGCAGCACCTCGACGTCACCGACCGGCGTCAGCTGTACGTCCACACCCGGGGGGCGACGCAGGGCGCACCGGGCCACCGGGCCACCGAGTAACCGGACGGGCGCGGGCGTATGCCGATCGCCGTCCTCGCCTCGCTCGCCGCCGCTGTCTGCTTCGCCGTCGCGGGCGTCCTCCAGCAGTGGGCGGCGGGCGGGCGGCCGGACGAAGAGGCGCTGTCCCCGCGCCTGTTGGGCCATCTGGTGCGGGAGCCGCTGTGGCTGTGCGGGATCGGACTGGCCGTGGTGGCGTACGGATTCCAGTCGCTGGCCCTGGCGTTCGGGCCGCTCAGCCTCGTCCAGCCGCTGATCGTCGCCGAGTTGGTGTGTGCCGTGCCACTGTCCGCGTGGCTGCACCGCATGCGGCTCGGTGGCCGGGAGTGGTTCGGCACGCTCGCCGTGGCCGTCGGCCTCGCCCTCGCCCTGCTCTCCGCCCGCCCGCACGGCGGCCGTCCGGAGTCGGCGGGTGCGCTGTCCTGGCTGCTGATCCTGGGCGCGACCGCCGCGCTGGTCGCCGCTGCGCTGACGGCCGCCCGGCTGCTGACCGGGCCCTGGCGGGCGTCGGCGACGGCCCTGGCGGCCGGGGCGGTCATGGGCACCCAGTCCGTCCTGCTGGCCGCCACCGTGGAACGCCTGAGGCACGGGCTCGGCTCCGCACTGTCCGCCTGGCAGACCTACGCCCTGGTGGCGGCCAGTGTGGTGGGCCTGCTGCTCATCCAGAGCGCCTTTCAGCAGGGCCCGTTGGCCGCGAGCATGACGGTGATCGACGCGACGGAGCCGGTGGTCGCCGTGACCGTGGGCACGACGGTCTTCGGGGAGGCCACCCGCACGGGCTGGCCGGTCAGCGCGGTCACGGTGACGGGGCTTGCGCTGGTGGCGGCCGGGATCGTGAGCCTGGACTCGTCACCGGTGATCGCGGCGCTGCGAGGGCGGCGGGCGGGTGGTACGGCGTGAGCCGGCCGGCGCACGCCGTACCACCCGCCCGCCGCCCTCGCAGCGCCGCGATCACCGGTGACGAGTCCAGGCTCACGATCCCGGCCGCCACCAGCGCAAGCCCCGTCACCGTGACCGCGCTGACCGGCCAGCCCGTGCGGGTGGCCTCCCCGAAGACCGTCGTGCCCACGGTCACGGCGACCACCGGCTCCGTCGCGTCGATCACCGTCATGCTCGCGGCCAACGGGCCCTGCTGAAAGGCGCTCTGGATGAGCAGCAGGCCCACCACACTGGCCGCCACCAGGGCGTAGGTCTGCCAGGCGGACAGTGCGGAGCCGAGCCCGTGCCTCAGGCGTTCCACGGTGGCGGCCAGCAGGACGGACTGGGTGCCCATGACCGCCCCGGCCGCCAGGGCCGTCGCCGACGCCCGCCAGGGCCCGGTCAGCAGCCGGGCGGCCGTCAGCGCAGCGGCGACCAGCGCGGCGGTCGCGCCCAGGATCAGCAGCCAGGACAGCGCACCCGCCGACTCCGGACGGCCGCCGTGCGGGCGGGCGGAGAGCAGGGCGAGGGCGAGGCCGACGGCCACGGCGAGCGTGCCGAACCACTCCCGGCCACCGAGCCGCATGCGGTGCAGCCACGCGGACAGTGGCACGGCACACACCAACTCGGCGACGATCAGCGGCTGGACGAGGCTGAGCGGCCCGAACGCCAGGGCCAGCGACTGGAATCCGTACGCCACCACGGCCAGTCCGATCCCGCACAGCCACAGCGGCTCCCGCACCAGATGGCCCAACAGGCGCGGGGACAGCGCCTCTTCGTCCGGCCGCCCGCCCGCCGCCCACTGCTGGAGGACGCCCGCGACGGCGAAGCAGACAGCGGCGGCGAGCGAGGCGAGGACGGCGATCGGCATACGCCCGCGCCCGTCCGGTTACTCGGTGGCCCGGTGGCCCGGTGCGCCCTGCGTCGCCCCCCGGGTGTGGACGTACAGCTGACGCCGGTCGGTGACGTCGAGGTGCTGCGGCAGGGGCAGTTCGTAGTGGACGGGCCTGGTGTGATCGGCGATCTGGCGGCGCGGGTTGTAGACCTGGTTGAACTTCCACAGCATGCGGGCGAAGTTCGTCTGCCCGTGCAGCAGGTTGCGGCCGAGCACGCGGGCCGCGCCGAAGGCCGTGCGCAGTCCCAGATGCTTGCGGTTGATCACGGCCTGGGTGCGCACCAGCTCCTCGTAGAACCGTTCCAACGGCAGGGCCGTGGGCACCACGGCGTGCTGGATGTCGAAGAGGCGGTAGTCGCGGGTGGTGAGCCGGCGCGACTCGGTGTGCCAGATCTCCGTCCCCGGATACGGCGTCATCACGGTGAAGTGCACGATCTCCGGCACGGCCAGCGCGAACTCCCGCACCACCCGGAAGCGTTCCTCGTCCCAGGCCGGGTCGACGATCAGGTTGATGGCGACCTTGATGCCGAGCCGGCGGGCCGTCCGAAGGGCACGGAGGTTCTCGTCGGGGCTGACCCGCTTGCGGTACAGCTCCAGTCCCTCCGCGTCGATCGCCTCCATGCCGAGGAACATGTAACGCAGCCCCAGCCGCGCCCACCGCTCGAACACCTCGGGGTGGCGCAGCAGTACGTCGCTGCGCGTCTCCAGGTAGTAGCGCTTGCGGATGCGGCGGCGCTCCACCTCCGCGGCGATGGCGTCCCCGTGTTCGGGCCGGATGAAGGCGACGTCGTCGACGATGAACACGTTGGGCTCCCGGATGCCCGCCAGGTCGGCCGCCGCCGCCTCGGGGGAGGCCTTGCGGTAACTGCGGCCGTAGAACGTCCACGCCGAGCAGAACGAGCAGTCCCAGGGGCAGCCGCGGGTGAACTCGACGGAGGCGCACGGGTCCAGTTCGCCGATGAAGTAACGGCGCCGGTTGCGCATCAGGTCGCGCGCCGGGACGGGGGAGTCGATGCTGTGCACCATCAGCGGCGCCGGACCACGCCCCTCGGCCGTGACGATCCCGGGCACCCCCGGCACCCCGCCGTCGCGGACCGCCGCCAGCAGCGGCGCGACGGCCGGCTCGCCCTCGCCGCGGACCACCGCGTCCACCGCCCCCTCGGCCTGCTCCAGCACCTCCTCGGCGACGAAGGACACACTGTGCCCGCCGAAGAACACGAAGCAGCCCGGTACCGCCCGCTTCACCTCGGCGGCCAGCTCGATCGCCTCCGGGATGTTCGCGAGGTAGTTCAGCGAGACCCCGAGAGCCTGAGGGCGGAAGGACCGGACCTCGTCGCGCAGTTGCCTCCGGCCGGTCACCTGCAGATCCACGACCCGCACCTCGTGCCCGGCGTCCCGAGCGGCGCCCGCCACCCGTTCCAGGCCCAGAGGTTCGAGCCGCAGGAAGATCTCGGAATACATCAGGGCGCTGGGGTGGACGAGCAGCAATCGCATGGTGACCTCGCCACGTGAACCGGCCGGAACCGGAGTTGGGGGAGCTTCCGGGGTCTCCCCTTCGTATCCCGGTAAACCCGCGCCCGTCCCGCCCGTACCGCCGCCTGGGTGTACCCCGCGGCCCGCAGGAGTGGTCCTGCCGCGCCGGTACGTGACCGGTGCGGCCCCGACTCACCGAAGGGACGACCGGGCGGCGGGCGGCGATTCGGGTGAGCTCGCCGCGGACGGACCGCCCCAGAACTGGCGCCGGGGACCGCACAGGCGGTGTCCTGGACTACGTGTCCCGGAAAACCGGACCCACAGCGCAGGGAGACCGACTAGTGACCCACACCGGCTCCGGTTCCACCTACGACCCGAAGGCACGTCCCGCCCCCACTCCGGCCGCGGTGCGCGAACACCGGCCGCCGCACCGCACCGACCGGCCCGTGGCACTCGTCACCGGTGCTTCTTCGGGCATCGGCGCCGCCACCGCCCGGCGCTTCGCCACCGGCGGCTGGCAACTGATCGTCAGCGGACGGGACCGGATCCGGCTGGAGGAGACGGCCGCCGGGACATCGGCCCTCGTCCTGCCCGCCGACCTCGCCGCCCCCGACGGTCCCCGCCTGCTGGCCGAGTCCGCGCTGCGCGCCACGGGCCGGATCGACGTCCTGGTCGCCGGAGCGGGCATCGGCTGGGCCGGCCCCTTCGTGACGATGCCGGCCACCGCCATCGACCGGGTGCTGACCGTCGACCTCAACGCCACGCTGCTGCTGGTCCGGGAGGTCCTGCCCGCCATGGTGAGCGCCGGCCGCGGACGGGTGGTGCTCGTCGGCTCGGTCGCGGGCTGTGTGGGGGTGCGGGAGGAGGCCGTCTACTCCGCCGCCAAGGCCGGCATCGCCGCGTTCGCCGAGGCCCTGCGGCAGGAACTGCGCGGCACCGGAGTGGGCGTGACGCTCGTTGTGCCGGGCCCGGTGGACACCGCCTTCTTCGCCCGCCGCGGCACTCCCTACCAGCGCACCCGCCCACGCCCCACGCCGCCCGGCCGGGTCGCCGCCACGGTCTGGGACGCGGTCCGGCGTGGCCGGGACGACGTCTATGTCCCCGGCTGGCTGACCCTGCCGGGCCGGGTGCGCGGCCTCGCGCCCGCGGTGTACCGCCGGCTGCTGAACCGCTTCGGCTGAGGCCCGGTATCCTCACGTGTCACCCGAGGGATGGCATGCGCCCGACCTGAATGTGACGTGACTCCCAGCCGACGAGTTTGTACGACCCCTACAAACCCGAAGCCCTCTGAGCAGTCGGAACGCCTGCATGCCCCCCTGGTTCTGTTAAGGGGTACCAGGAAAACACCCCGGAGACTGTACGGAGTCGACGGCCCGCTTTCCCGGTTGTCCTTCGTAAGGTCGCTACATGACCGTTTTGGATGAGGCGACCGGTGAGTCGACGAGCGAGCCGACGGGCGAGCCGACGGACGCGCGCGGGCGAGTGGCCGAGCTGCACCAGATCCGCACGCAGGCGGTGGCCGGCCCGAGCGAGAGGGCGACCGAGGCGCAGCACGCCAAGGGCAAGCTGACCGCCCGGGAGCGGATCGAGCTGCTGCTGGACCCGGGCACCTTCCGTGAGGTCGAGCAGCTGCGCCGGCACCGGGCGACCGGGTTCGGCCTGGAGGCCAAGAAGCCGTACACCGACGGTGTGATCACCGGATGGGGCACGGTGGAGGGCCGTACGGTCTTCGTCTACGCCCATGACTTCCGCATCTTCGGCGGTGCCCTGGGCGAGGCCCACGCCACGAAGATCCACAAGATCATGGACATGGCCATCGCGGCCGGGGCCCCGCTGGTCTCCCTCAACGACGGTGCCGGCGCCCGCATCCAGGAGGGCGTCAGCGCGCTGGCCGGCTACGGCGGCATCTTCCAGCGCAACACCAAGGCGTCCGGTGTCATCCCGCAGATCAGCGTGATGCTCGGCCCGTGCGCCGGCGGTGCGGCCTACAGTCCCGCGCTGACCGACTTCGTGTTCATGGTCCGTGAGACCTCGCAGATGTTCATCACCGGCCCGGACGTGGTCAAGGCGGTGACCGGCGAGGAGATCACCCAGAACGGCCTGGGCGGCGCCGACGTGCACGCCGAGACGAGCGGTGTCTGCCACTTCGCGTACGACGACGAGGAGACCTGCCTCGCCGAGGTGCGCTACCTCCTGTCGCTGCTCCCGCAGAACAACCGGGAGAACCCGCCGCGGGTGGAGTCCACGGACGCCCCCGACCGCCGCTCCGACCTCCTGCTCGACCTGGTCCCGGCGGACGGCAACCGGCCGTACGACATGGCGAAGGTCATCGAGGAGATCGTCGACGACGGCGAGTACCTGGAGGTCCACGAGCGCTGGGCGCGGAACATCATCTGCGCGCTGGCCCGCCTCGACGGACAGGTCGTCGGCATCATCGCCAATCAGCCGCAGGTGCTGGCAGGCGTGTTGGACATCGAGGCATCCGAAAAAGCTGCGCGCTTTGTGCAGATGTGTGACGCTTTTAACATTCCGATCGTCACTTTCCTGGACGTCCCCGGGTTCCTTCCGGGTGTCGACCAGGAGCACGGCGGGATCATCCGGCACGGCGCCAAGCTGCTGTACGCGTACTGCAACGCGACGGTGCCACGGATCAGCCTGATCCTGCGTAAGGCCTACGGAGGTGCCTACATCGTGATGGACAGCCAGTCCATCGGTGCGGACCTCACGTACGCCTGGCCGACGAACGAGATCGCAGTGATGGGCGCGGAGGGTGCCGCCAACGTCATCTTCCGCCGCCAGATCGCCGAGGCCGAGGACCCCGAGGCCATGCGGGCACGCATGGTCAAGGAGTACAAGTCCGAGCTGATGCACCCGTATTACGCCGCCGAGCGCGGTCTGGTGGACGACGTCATCGACCCCGCGGAAACCCGCGAGGTACTGATCAGGTCCCTGGCGATGCTGCACAGCAAGCACGCCGACCTGCCCTCGCGCAAGCACGGCAACCCCCCGCAGTAACCCGGCGGAACCTCTGCGGTACCCCCGCGGAAACCTCATCCACGGAGACTGATCCCATGAACAACCCTGACATCCGCGTCGAGAAGGGCCACGCCGAGCCCGAGGAAGTCGCCGCCATCACGGCGATCCTCCTGGCCCGGGCGGCGGCACGCACGTCCACGACGACCCCGGCACACCGCGGCCGCGCCAAGGCCGGCTGGCGCCGCCTGGAGCGCGAGCCCGGCTTCCGGGCCCCGCACAGCTGGCGGTAGAACCGCGCGAGTAACCACGCACGACCCGCAGACGGCGAACCACCTTTCGAGGCAACCCGGTGGCCGCGCACACGCAAAAGGGGCGCCCTCTCCGAACGGAGAGGGCGCCCCTTACGTGCATCGCGCGGCAGCGCTACCGCAGGCGCGCCATCAGGGCGTGCTCGACCAGCGTGATCAGCGCGGACTTGGCGTCCGCGCGGTGCCGGGCGTCGGTGGTGATGATCGGGGTGTCCGGGCCGATCTGGAGTGCCTCGCGGACCTCGTCGGGCTGGTACGGCTGCTGGCCGTCGAAGCCGTTGAGGGCGATGACGAACGGCAGGCCGCTGTTCTCGAAGTAGTCGACGGGCCGGGAAGCAGTCGGCGAGCCTGCGCGTGTCGACCAGGAGATCGCGCCGATGGCGCCGCGCACCAGGTCGTCCCACATGAACCAGAAACGGTCCTGGCCCGGCGTACCGAACAGGTACAGGATCAGGTCCTGGTCCAGGGTGATACGGCCGAAGTCCATGGCGACCGTGGTGGTCGTCTTGTCCCCGGTGTGGGTGAGGTCGTCGATGCCTGCCGAAGCAGACGTCATGACGGCCTCCGTGCGCAGCGGGTTGATCTCCGAGACGGCGCCGACGAAACGTGGTCTTGCCCACGCCGAAGCCGCCCGCCACCACGATCTTCGCGGAGGTGGTGGAGCGGGAAGGACCGCCGCTAGAGCTTGCGAAGTCCACTGAGCACCCTTTCGAGCAGTGTCACGTCTGGCTGGCCGCCGGCGTTCTCGTCGCCGCCGGGCTGATGGATGGCGACCAGGCCCGCCTCCGCCAAGTCGGCGACGAGGATCCTGGCCACGCCGAGGGGGATCGTGAGCAGAGCCGAGATCTCGGCCACCGACTTGATCTCCCGGCAGAGGTTGCAGATCCGCTGATGCTCGGGCAGCTGACCCTGCATCTGGTGCGGAGCCGCGGTGGTGTGCACCAGCGCCTCGATGGCGAGCTGGTACCGCGGCCTGGTGCGGCCGCCCGTCATCGCGTACGGGCGCACCAGGGGGTTGTGCTGTTCGACGCCCCGCGGCGCCGGCTCAGGGGTGCGGCGCTGCGGCTGCACGGGCTGGATGCGCGGCGCGGCCGGCTGGTCGTACGGCGAGGGCCCGGGGCCCTGTGGCGCGTACGGCTGCCGGTGGCTCGGCGTGGAGGGGAAGTTGTACCGGTTCTGGGAACCGTCGTTCTGACCCTGGCCAGGGCCGTACGACCAGTTGCCCGAAGACGAACCGCTTGGGGGTGTTGCCACTTTCTCCTCCCCTGTGCCGGCACCCATCGCTGTGGAGCCGCGTCCCGAAACCTTACGGCCACGGGACGCGAAAACGCACCGTCTGTCTGTTAGTTGAGAAGGCTTCCCTGGAGCTCCGCACGGAGATCCGGGGTCAGGACCGTACCGGCACGGTCCACCAGAAGAGCCATCTCGTACCCAATGAGGCCGATGTCCGCTTCCGGGTGGGCCAGAACGGCGAGCGACGACCCGTCGGAAATGGACATGATGAAGAGGAATCCTCGCTCCATCTCCACAACCGTCTGGTTCACGCTGCCGCCCTCGAAGATGCGCGAGGCGCCGGCGGTCAGTGAGGTCAGACCGGAGGCGACGGCCGCGAGCTGGTCGGCGCGGTCGCGGGGGAAGCCTTCGGACATCGCCAGAAGGAGTCCGTCGGCGGAGACCACCACGGTGTGGGACACCCCGGGGGTGTTGTCCACGAAGTTGGTGATCAACCAGTTCAGGTTCTGTGCCGCCTGGCTCATCGGGCTCACACTAACGCTCCTGGTTGTAGGTGCTGTCAGGACCGAAGCCCTGGCCGTTCGTTTCACTTCCTGCGGTGCGTCCCCGCTGGACACCCCGGCGCAGGTTGCTCAGCCTGCCCCGGACGTCCTCGGGAGCGCGGGAGACCTGGGGGCCGCCCTGCGGGGTCGTCTCCGCCGCGCCCTCGACCAGATTGGCCTTGGGCACCGCGCGGCAGGCCGGAGAGAGGTGACTCCACCCGCCTTGGGCTTACGGAGCTGGGAGGCCTGCTGCCACCGCTCGTCGTTCGCCGAGCGCCAGCCGTCGTCGCCGTTGCTCTGAGCCGAGGGGGCTGCCGGTTCCCGGTTCGCGGCCGGCCCGTGCCCTGCCCGCCGCCGTTGGACCCGCGACGGGGAGCCCGGCGTCGGTCAGGTGGTGGCCGGCGGACTGGCCCGTGCCCGGACGGTCGAAGCCTACGCGGTCCCGCTCACTTGCGTCAGCGGCCTGCGGAGATTCCGCTTCGGGAGCGTACTGGTCCGGGTAGTCGTTCCGGTAGCCGTCCCGCTGCTGCCAGTCGCCCTGGTAGGACTGCTCGTCGAAGGCCGAGAAGCTCTCCGCGGAACGCGTCGGGCGGCGGCGGGCTCCTCCTGGGCCGGCTCCGCATATGCGGGCTCCGGGTAGCCGCCGTTGGTCGCGAAACCGTCGCCCTGCGGCATGCCGTTCGGCGCTAGTACGGCTCGTCGTACGACGGCTGCTGCTGCTCCTCGTACGCCGTCTGCTCCTCGTAACCGGTCTGCTGCCCGTAGGCCGCGGACTGGTCCGGGTAGCCGTTCTGGCCGTTGTCGTACGCCTGCCGGCCGTTGTCGTAGGCCTGCTGGCCGTCGAAGCCGTCGCCGTACGTGGGCGCCTCGGTGCCCTGCGGGCCGTGCGTCTGGGCCTCCAGGGCCGCGCGGCGCTCCTCGCGCATCAGGAGCGGCCCACCGGGTCCAGCTCGCGGATGTCGTCGGGGACCTCGACGTAGCGGCTGTCGTCGAAGCCGAGTTCGGCGGCCGTGCGCATCGGCGGGTGGTTGAAGCTCTCACCCTGGAGCTGCTGCTCCGGGATGATCTGCGAGACCGTGAACTCCTCGCGGTCCGGCGCCTGTTCGCCGCCACCGCCGTGCGTGATGGCGTCGGGGAGCATGACCAGCGACGTGGTGCCGGCCTGCTCGCCGGAGGGGCGCAGCTGGACGCGGATGCCGTGCCGGTCGGACAGCCGGCCGACCACGAAGAGGCCCATGCGCTGGGAGATCGCGGCGTCCACGGTCGGCGGTTGGCCAGCTTGTGGTTGATGTCCGCGAAGTCCTCGGCGGTCAGGCCGATGCCCTTGTCGTGGATCTCGATCATGACCCGCCGTCGGCAAGCGGGTTGCGGTCACCCGAACTGGTCTGCGGCGAGGAGAACGTCCGTCGCGTTCTCCAGCAGCTCGGCCAGCAGGTGCACGAGGTCGGTCACGGCGCGGCCGTGGATCTCGGCCTCCGGGACACCGGATATCTCGATGCGCTCGTACTGCTCCACCTCGGAGGAGGCGGCGCGCAGCACGTCGACCAGCGGGACCGGCTGGTCCCAGCGGCGGCCGGGCTCCTCGCCGGCGAGGACCAGGAGGTTCTCGCCGTTGCGGCGCATACGGGTGGCCAGTGGTCCAGGCGGAAGAGGTTCTCAGCTGTCCGGTCGGCCTCGTTGTTCTCCAGGTCGGTGATCAGGTCAGCTGGCCCTCGATCAGCGACTGGTTGCGCCGCGACAGGTTGGTGAAGATCGCGTTGATGTTGCCCCGCAGCAGCGCCTGTTCGGCGGCGAGCCGGACGGCCTCGCGGTGGACCTGGTCGAAGGCCCGGGCGACCTCGCCGATCTCGTCCGTGGAGGTGATCGGATGGGCGACACACGGGTGTCGACGCGACCGGGGTCGGTCCGCGAGAGCTGGTCGACCAGCATCGGCAGACGCTGCTCGGCGATGCCGAAGGCGGCGTTGCGCAGCTGGCGCATCGAGCGCTCATCTGGCGGGCCACCATGCCGGCCAGGATGAACGCGGCGAGCAGGGCGACCACGACGGCGGCACCCACGATGAAGGCGTCCGCTTGGCGTCGTCGGCGATGCTCGCGGCCTCGCTCACCGCGGTGTCGGCCAGGTCCGACTCGATCTGGCGGTAGGCGTCGTACTTGAGCGTGTTGACCGCCCACCAGTTCGTCGGTGATGCCCTGCTGGGCGAGCGCGTCGAGGTCGTCGGCGGACTGCAGGCCCGAGATCGCCGCGACCATGTCCTCCGGTTTGGCCGGCGGCGCCTTGTAATCCGGGTTCTTGGCCAGCTGTTGCTTGGCCATTTCCTGGCCGTCCGCCCGGATCTGCGTCTCGGCGTCCTCGAGCTTCTGCGCGTCTGCCTCGGTGCCACCGCCGATGTACTCCTGGACGGCGATGCCCTCGAGGTAGGCGTAGGAGGACAGGGCGACGCGCTGCCTGGCCAGGTCGGTGGGCTTCGGGCCGGGCTTGATCAGCAGGTGCGTACCGATGGAGCGCTCCAGCGACAGCGCCGCCTTGGTCAGCGAGATCGCGTAGACCGTACGGCCGTAGCTGGTGATGTTTCCGGTGCCCAGACCGAGCTCGTTGGCCATCTCCATCAGCGGGTGGGCGACGGCGACGTAGCCCTCCTCGGTCTTCACACCGTCGAGCTTGCTCGTGTACGCGGCCGCGCGCAGGTTCTGAAGCTTGGGCTCCTCCTCGCGGAACAGGCCCAGACGGCGCTCCAGACCGGCCTTCTCCGGCATGTTCTGCGCAGCCTCGTCGAAGGCGTCGGCGGCCTCGTCCGTCTTCTTGCGGGCCTGGACGACCGCGGGGTCGTCCTGGCCCTTGCCCGTCAGGAGCGGGGAGGCGGTGACGTCACGCTCGTTGTAGAGCGCGTCGCCGTAGCTCAGGGCGGCCCGGACCAGACGCGCGGTGTTCTCCGCGTCCTCGGCCTCCTGCCAGGTGTCGATCGAGCTGCTCACCTGGAAGCCGCCCATGACCAGGCCGACCAGTACGGAATCAGCAGGATCGCGTTCAGTCGGGTGGCCACCCGCCAGTTGCGCGGGAGAAACGGCCCCGCTCGGGGCGGGCGCGGCCGTCGGCTCCGGACCGGGCACAACGGGGGCGGGCGCCGCTCCGCGCGACGGCGGGGTGAAGTTGCCCCGGGCGGGCGGCGGGACCTTTGTTGCTTCGCCTCACTCGACCAACAACCTCTCGGCGGCGTCGGCACCTACGTCGTGCCGCTGTGTCTCAGAGCCCACTTCGCCAACGACCATCAAGTACGTCTTTGACCTTTGGGCAGTTCAGGCATTCCAGCACGTCGACCTGCGCTCTTCCAAACATGGGATGACGGGGATTCCGAGCGATCAAGGCCCCAGATAAAACGGTCATAAAGAGCGAGCCCCGTCAAAAGACGGGGCTTTTGTGCGCGCAGCGACACCAGTCGACCGCGACGCGTGGCCGTGCCACCCGATTCCTCTGCCGAAACGTTATGAACACCGAAGCCGACCGTGTCAAAGGCCACAGCCGGCTTCAGCATCCGTACTCATATGTCTACGGCAACTGCCGTACGGCGCTGCCTATTTGAGTGCTACTTCAGCCGGGCCATCAAAGCGTGCTCGACCAGCGTGATCAGCGCGGACTTGGCGTCCGCGCGGTGCCGGGCGTCAGTGGTGATGATCGGGTGTCCGGGCCGATCTGGAGTGCCTCGCGGACCTCGTCGGGCTGGTACGGCTGCTGGCCGTCGAAGCCGTTGAGGGCGACGACGAACGGCAGACCGCTGTTCTCGAAGTAGTCCACGGCCGGGAAGCAGTCCGCCAGCCGGCGCGTGTCCACCAGCACCACCGCGCCGATGGCGCCGCGCACCAGGTCGTCCCACATGAACCAGAAGCGGTCCTGGCCCGGCGTACCGAACAGGTACAGGATCAGGTCCTGGTCCAGGGTGATACGGCCGAAGTCCATCGCCACCGTCGTGGTGGTCTTGCCCCCGGTGTGCGTGAGGTCGTCGATGCCCGCGCTCGCGGACGTCATGACCGCCTCGGTGCGCAGCGGGTTGATCTCCGAGACGGCGCCGACGAACGTGGTCTTGCCCACGCCGAAGCCGCCCGCCACCACGATCTTCGCCGATGTGGTGGCGCCTCTCGGTTCAGAGCTTGCGAAGTCCACTGAGCACCCTTTCGAGCAGTGTCACGTCCGGAGCACCGCCGTTGTTCTCGTCGCCGCCCGGCTGGTGGACGGCCACGAGTCCGGCCTCGGCGAGGTCCGCCACGAGGATCCGGGCCACCCCGAGCGGCATGGCGAGCAGTGCCGACACCTCGGCGACCGACTTCACCTCGCGGCACAGATGGCAGATGCGCTGGTGCTCCGGGAGCAGCCCCATGAGCGCTGCCGGGTCGGCCGTTGTGCTGATCAGTGCCTCGAGGGCGAGCTGGTAGCGCGGCCGGGTCCGGCCGCCGGTCATCGCGTACGGACGTACCAGCGGCTGGTCGCCCTCGTCCCCGTACGGATCTGTGTACGGATCATGAGAGGCGGTGGGCGGGTCATGAATCCTCCGGGCGGGACAGCAAGTTGGTCAGTCGTGCCGTCTGACGGGGGCCGGTGGGGGATTGTGGCGGCCGGACGGTGATTTGGTGAGACGGTGATCCGGGATCGCTAGTGGAGCAGACTTCCTTGCAGTTCGGCGCGCAGGTCGGGCGTGAGCACCGCGCCCGCGCGGTCGACCAGCAGCGCCATCTCGTAGCCGACGAGACCGATGTCGCAGTCGGGGTGCGCGAGAACGGCCAGGGACGAGCCGTCCGAGATGGACATGAGGAAAAGGAAACCTCGCTCCATCTCCACGACGGTCTGCGCCACGTCGCCCCCCTCGAAGATCCGGGAGGCCCCGGCCGTCAGCGAGGTGAGCCCCGACGCGACCGCCGCCAACTGGTCGGCCCGGTCGCGCGGAAAGCCCTCCGACAGCGCCAGGAGGAGACCGTCGGCGGACACGACGACGGTTGGGACACCCCGGGGGTGTTGTCCACGAAGTTGGTGATCAACCAGTTCAGGTTCTGTGCCGCCTGGCTCATCGGACTCAACTAACGCTCCTGCTGGTGAGTGGGGCTCGAAGCTGCCCGTCTGGCCGGACCCGGCCTGACGGCCCTGTGCGATACCCCGACGGAGGTTGGTCAGCCGACCGCGCACGTCCTGGGGCGCACGCGAGACCTGCGGACCGCTCTGGTGCGGTTGCTGCTGAGCAGTGCCCGGGACGAGGTTCGCCCGGGCACCCGGCGCGGCAGACCGGAGGTGGTGACACCGCCCGCGGCCGGCTGCCGGACGCGTTCCGCCTGCCGGACGAGATCGTCGTTCGGCGAGCTGCGCCAGGCGGCGGCGGGGCGCTGAGGGGCCGCGGAGCCTGCGGCTGGCGCGGGGCCGGTGCGGAGCCGTTGCCCTGCGGCCGGTCGGGCCGGCGCTGTGGCTCGGGCTGCTGACCCTGCTGGCCGTGGAACCAGTTGGTCTCCAGCGTGTCGTACAGCGGCGTACGCCCGTCACCGGGGCCCGAGGCCGGCGGCAGCGCCTCCGGCTCCGGGCGGGCGGGCCTCTGCGGACGCTGCGGGGCCGGGGGCCGCTGGGCACCGAAGTCGCCTTGCGGCCGCTCGTACTGGCCCGGACCCGAGGGGTTCTGGTGGCCGCCGGGCAGCGTGTGCTGCCCGGTCGAGGAGCCGTCGTGCCCGGCGTGGAGAACTGGCCGGTAGCCCGTTGTCGTAAGCCTGAGGAACCGGGAACTGTCCCGTGGAGCCGTTGCCGTACGCCTGGGCGCCGGGAACTGGCCGGTGGAGCCGTTGTCGTACTGCGGCGGAGCGGCGTACTGGCCGGTGGAGCCGTTGTCGTGCGCCTGAGGTGCGGCGAACTGCCCCGTCGTGGACGAGTTGTTCGGCCCGTTCTGCGTGCCGAAGACGTCCGGGCGGACGAACTGGCCGCTTTCTGCTGGCCGTTCGGGCGCCGGAGCCCTGGCGGTCGTCGATCCGCGGAACCGCCGGCATCTCGGCGGTGGCGCCGGGGCCCTGGCGGTCGTTCACGCGGGCATCCGGGCCGTCTGCGAGACGTCCGGCTCCTCGTGGCCGCGCGGGGTGTCCAGCGCGGCGCGCGGCACCGGCGGCTGCGCGTTCTCGTCGCTCCAGCTCGGCCGGGACTGCTGGTTGCTGCCCGGCAGCTCGGCCCGTGCGCCACCGCGCGGCGGCAGCTGCGGCTGACGTCCACGCCGGCTGCGCTCGGTACCCGCGCCCGCGTCGCCGCGCTGCGGCGGCACGTTGCCGCGGCCGTCCTGGCCCTGCGGGCCACCGGAGGCCTGGGAGCCCATGCCCGCCGGGGTGGGCCGGCCCTGGGGCATCTGCGGTCCGCGTGCACCGCCCGGAGCCCCGGACGGCCGCCCGAGTCCCGGCCCGGCAGCTCGGCCCGCGGCCCCTGGCCGGCACCGAGCCGGCCACCGCCACCGGACGCACCGGCCCGAGGGCACCCGCGCGGGCGCACCGGCGCCCAGCGAACCGCCGTTGTCACGGCGGGCCGCGGCCACACCGGCGGCGGCCTGCGCCGCGGCCGGGCCACCGGCGCCACCCTGACCGGGCTTGCCCTGCGGCTTCTTGCCGCCCTGGGCGACGTCGACGGGCAGCATGACCAGCGCGGTCGTACCACCGGAGTCGGACGGGCGCAGCTGGATCCGGATGCCGTGCCGCTGCGACAGCCGGCCGACCACGAACAGACCCATGCGCCGGGAGACGGAGACGTCCACGGTGGGCGGCGAGGCGAGCCGCTCGTTGATCTGGGCGAGGTCCTCGGCGAGAGGCCGATGCCGGTGTCGTGGATCTCGATCAGCACCCGGCCGTCGGGCAGGCGTGACCGGTGACCTTGACCTTGGTCTGCGGCGAGGAGAACGACGTGGCGTTCTCCAGCAGCTCGGCGAGCAGGTGCACGAGGTCGTTGACCACGCGGCCGGCGACCTGGGTGGTCGGCACCGCGGCCAGCTCGATGCGCTCGTACTGCTCCACCTCGGACGCGGCGGCGCGGAGCACGTCGACCAGCGGACGGGCGGTCCAGCGTCGGCCGGGCTCCTCACCCGCGAGGACGAGGAGGTTCTCGCCGTTACGGCGCATACGGGTGGCGAGGTGGTCCAGCTTGAACAGCGAGGCCAGCTGGTCCGGGTCCGCTTCCCGGGACTCCAGTTCGGAGATCAGCGACAGCTGGCGCTGGATCAGGCCCTGGGAGCGACGCGAGAGGTTGGTGAACATCGCGTTGACGTTGCCCCGCAGCAGGGCCTGCTCGGCGGCGAGGCGGACCGCCTCGCGGTGCACGTCGTCGAACACCGCGGCCACTCGGCCGATCTCGTCGCGGGAGTGCACACGACCGACTCCACGGACGTGTCCACGTCCTGCGGGTCGGACTCGGACAGCTGCTTGACCAGCTCGGGCAGCCGGTCCTGGGCGACCTTCGTCGCGGTGTCCTCCAGCGGCGCAGCGAGCGGATCATGGACCGGGCCACCACGAAGGCGCCGACCAGCGAGACGCCGAGCACGAGCAGGATCAGCGCACCGGAGATGATCGCCTCGCGCTCCGACTCGCTGCGCAGCTCGCGGGCCTGCTGCTCCATGTCCTCGAGCAGCTTGCGCTCGATGTTCTTCATCTGCTGGATCTTGGTGGAGCTGTCGTCCAGCCAGTCCCGGTAGGAGCGCCTCTCCAACCCGGCGAGGCCGTTCTCCCGCAGCGCGCGGCCGGCGTAGGTGTCGGTGGCCTCGATGACGGAGTTGCCCCGGTCGATGGGCTTGAGGAGCTCCTCGGCCCCTTCACCGAAGATGCTGGTGAAGCTGCGCAGTTCGGATATCTGGCTTTCCAGCGCCGATTCTGCGTACAGCCGGTCGTTCTCGGACAGGTCGCGGCCGTCTTGGTGTTCGCGGGCAGCGCCGCCGCCAGGACCGCGCGCTGGATCGACGCGTACTCCTTGGCGGAGGAGAACGCCGACAGGCGCGGGTGCGCTGGATCATGTCGGGGTTGCTGTCGCCTCCGCCATGTCCTGCGAGGTCGAGCAGGTGCGTGATGAGGCGGTGGTAGGCCTCCACCGTCTGCGTGGAGTTGTCCTCGGCCTCGTAGGCGTTGCTGCGGATCTCGTTGAGGCCGTTGAGATCGCGGGCGAGGCCGACCAGGCTGTCGCGGACGCCCTGGAGGTTGCCGTCCTTGCTGGCGGAGTCGACCTCCTCGGAGGCGGCGAGGAAGTTCTCCAGCGCCCGGTCCGTCTTGGTCTGGAGGCCCTTGACCGTGGTCGTGCTGGCCGTCGAGCCGTGCGCCAGCGGGGGCGGACTGGTCGCGCTCCTCCTGGAGCGCGGCGGCCAGTTCGGTCGCCTGCTTGGTCATTTCCGTCAGCAGCTTCATGTTGTCGAGCTGCTGGATGTCGTCCATGGACTGTGTTGATACGCAGTGCGCCGAGCGAGGTGGCCGCGACCACCGGCAGCGCGAGCAGCGACACCAGACGGGTGGAGATGCGCCAGTTGCGCAGGGCTATGCGCGGCCCGGGCCGCTCGATCCCTGCGGAGGCTTCACCGCCGGAGCGGCCGCCGGAGTGCCCGAAGGCGCCGATGCGCCGGGGCGCGCACCGCCGTCACCGGACGGGCCCGGGCCCTGGGCGTGCTGGGGCGAGGAACCGCGGTCGGTCCGCCGTGCGGCTCCGGCTCCGCCGAAGCGCTGCCATCCCTCTTGAAACGTCCCTGCACTAGCGTCGCAACCTCTGGACCAGGCGCCCCTCCGCGAACGGAAGGACGGTGTCGGCGTCGATCGGGAGCGCCCTGAATGCGCACCCGGATGGTCGTGAGTGACCGGCGCTGGACTCCCCCTTCTTGCCGCCACTCGGCGCTGTTTCGCGCCCCTGCGCACCGGCTCGATCCTGCGGCGGTCCGTGGAATTCCAGCACAGTGCCGGATCTCCAACAAGGCCAGTTGGTCAGGCTGTGACATCCGTGACACCGCGTGAGGGGTGCGTCACGACACGTAGAGCGACCTCCGCCTTATAGCGGACATTTCTGAGCGAGTCGTCGAGGCGGGCGGGGTGTCCCAGTCGCGATGATCAGGAGCGGAATGTCGGCTTCAGGGGGTCAATGTCCGTTTCATTGGTATGAGTTGCCAGCCTGAATTGACCGGTTTGAGCTCGAGATCGTGAGCAAACTCACACGCGGCCGCAGGGCGCTGCGTGCCATCCGCTGGGAATCGGATGTTTAGCCTGACGCTTTACAAGAGGAGACCTTCTGCCAACCGGCGCTTCCGGCGCCCCGTACACGACAGGGTTTCAGTACAACCGTGAAGACGACGATGATGTTCCGCACGATAGCCAACCGCGGCGCACGACGCTGGCGCACCTCGACGACGCCGACGAACTGCAGACCCCGGATCACCCGGAGCACTCCGTCGACCTCCCGACCCAGACCGCCAACCCCCGCCGCACGGTCCTGATGGACGTCCCGGCCGGGGCTGCCGCGGCGGAGCAGGCTAGGCAAGCACTCCACAGGCCCCCTTGCGCAGTGACGCGCGAGGGGCCTGTGAAGCCGAGACGCTGCCGTTCCTTCCCCTCCAGCCTGATCCACCGGACAGGCCCCGCCGAGATAGCCTGGAGCGTCAGACTTCAGCCAGCTCAGTCAAGGGGCCAAGCATCCCGTGCGCATCGCCAGGTTCTCCATCGACGGGAACGTCGCCTTCGGCGCGGTCGAGGGCGACCAGCCGGACGAGCTCGTCCTCGACATCATCAAGGGCATCCCGTTCGCGGACTTCGAGCTCTCCGGTACGAAGGTCCCGCTGAGCAAGGTCCGGCTGCTGCCGCCGGTGCTCCCCAACAAGGTCGTGGCCTTCGGCCGCAACTACGCCGAGCAGCAGCGCGCGTGAGCTGGGCAACGAGGTCCCGGACGCCCCGTTCGCCTTCTTCAAACCGTCCACCTCGGTGATCGGCCCCGGCGACGAGATCCAGTACCCCTCCTTCTCCGAGGAACTCCACCACGAGGCCGAGCTGGCCGTCGTGATCGGCCGCCTGTGCCGCGAGGTCCCGCGCGAGCGCGTCAAGGACGTGATCCTGGGCTACACCTGCGCCAACGACATCACCGCCCGTGACGTGCAGAGGCGCGAGAAGCAGTGGGCCAGGGCCAAGGGCTTCGACACCTCCTGCCCGCTCGGCCCCTGGGTGGAGACGGACGTCGACCCGTCGGACCTCACCATCCAGCTCACCGTCAACGGACAGCAACGCCAGCTCGGCCGCACCAGCGAGATGATCCACCCGATCGAGGATCTGATCGTCAACATCTCCGAGGCCATGACGCTGCTCCCGGCGACGTGATCCTCACGGGCACCCCCGCGGGGGTCGGCCCCCTCGCTGTCGGCGACGAGGTCTCCGTCAGCATCGAAGGCATCGGCACTCTCACCAACAAGGTTGTCAAGCGTGGCTAGCGCACCCGGCTCCCCCGTTCGCGTACGTTTCTGTCCGTCGCCCACCGGTAACCCCCACGTGGGCCTGGTCCGCACCGCCCTGTTCAACTGGGCGTTCGCGCGGCACCACGGCGGCACCCTGGTCTTCCGTATCGAGGACACCGACGCGGCCCGCGACTCCGAGGAGTCCTACGAGCAGCTGCTCGACGCGATGCGCTGGCTCGGCTTCGACTGGACGAGGGCCCGGAGATCGGCGGCCCGCACGCCCCGTACCGCCAGTCGCAGCGCATGGACATCTACAAGGACGTGGCCCAGAAGCTCCTGGACGCCGGCCACGCCTACCACTGCTACTGCTCCCAGGAGGAGCTGGACACCCGCCGCGAGGCCGCCCGCGCGGCCGGTAAGCCGTCCGGCTACGACGGCCACTGCCGCGAGCTCACCGCCGAGCAGGTCGCCGAGTACCAGGCGCAGGGCCGCACCCCGATCGTCCGCTTCCGCATGCCGGACGAGACGATCACCTTCACGGACCTGGTCCGCGGCGAGCTGACGTTCACGCCGGAGAACGTCCCGGACTACGGGATCGTCCGAGCGAACGGCGCTCCCCTCTACACGCTCGTGAACCCGGTCGACGACGCCCTGATGGAGATCACGCACATCCTGCGCGGCGAGGACCTGCTCTCCTCCACCCCGCGCCAGATCGCCCTGTACAAGGCGCTGATCGAGCTGGGCATCGCCAAGGGTGTCCCGGAGTTCGGGCACCTGCCGTACGTGATGGGTGAGGGCAACAAAAGCTCTCCAAGCGCGACCCGCAGTCGTCGCTCAACCTCTACCGGGAGCGCGGTTTCCTCCCCGAGGGCCTCCTCAACTACCTCTCGCTCCTCGGCTGGTCGCTCTCGGCCGACCAGGACATCTTCACCATGGACGAGATGGTCGCGGCCTTCGACATCGCGGACGTGAACCCCAACCCGGCCCGCTTCGACCTCAAGAAGTGCGAGGCGATCAACGGCGACCACATCCGCCTGCTCGATGTGAAGGACTTCACAGAGCGCTGCCGCCCGTGGCTCCAGGCCCCGTTCGCCCCATGGGCCCCGGAGGCCTTCGACGAGGTGAAGTGGCAGGCCATCGCCCCGCACGCACAGACCCGTCTGAAGGTCCTCTCCGAGATCACCGACAACGTCGACTTCCTGTTCCTGCCGGAGCCGGTCTTCGACGAGGCGAGCTGGAACAAGGCGATGAAGGAGGGCTCCGACGCCCTGCTGCGCACCGCCCGCGAGAAGCTCGACGCGGCCGACTGGAACTCCGCCGAGTCCCTGAAGGAGGCCGTCCTGGCCGCCGGTGAGGCGCACGGCCTCAAGCTCGGCAAGGCCCAGGCCCCGGTCCGGGTCCCGTCACCGGCCGCACGGTCGGCTGCCGCTCTTCGAGTCCCTGGAGGTCTGGGCAAGGAGAAGACGCTGGCCCGTATCGACGCGGCGCTGGCGAAGCTGACGGCGTAGCGCACACGAGGGGCGGCATCCGGAACGGGTGCCGCCCCTTCGCCGTACCCGCCCGGAACCCGCGGTCGCCGGGTTACCGTCGGACCATGAGCATTCAGGCCGTGGTCTGGGACGTCGACGACACGCTTTTCGACTACACGACCGCGGACCGCGCCGGAATGGCGCGCACCTGGCGGCCGAGGGCCTGCTCGACGGGTACGACAGCGTCGAGCAGGCCCTCGCGCACTGGCGGCAGGTCACGGACCGGCAGTGGGCGCGGTTCGCCGCCGGTGAGGTGTCCTTCGAGGAGCAGCGGCGGGACCGCGTACGGGTGTTTCTCGGCGAGGATCTCAGCGGCGCCGAGGCCGAGCCTGGTTCGAGCGGTACTCGGGCACTACGAGGCCGCCTGGGCCCTCTTCCCGGACGTACTGCCCGCCCTGGACGCCCTCGCGCCAGCCACCGGCACGCGGTGCTCTCCAACTCCAGCCTGCACGTCCAGGACCGCAAGCTGCGCGTTCTGGGCGTGCGCGACCGCTTCGAGGCCGTGCTGTGCGCCGCCGAGCTCGGCGTCTCCAAGCCCGAGGCCGGCGCCTTCCTCGCGGTGTGCGAGGCGCTGACCCTGCCGCCGCATCTCGTCGCGTACGTCGGAGACCACCCGGAGATCGACGGGCGGGGCGCCGCCGACGCCGGACTGCTGTCGGTCTGGATCGACCGTGGCGGCGCGTACACCAGCGGTGACGCCTCCACCGGACCGCACCGGATCGCCTCGCTCACCGAACTCCCCGCGATCCTCGGCTCGGAAAGCCGTTTTGGAGCCCCGTCCACCTTCAGGTAATGTTCTTCCTGCGCCGCCGGGGAGCGGGCCGAGAGGCCGGAAACCGACAGCGCAAAGCTAGAACAAGATCCCCTCAGGGGCTTGCGTTCCAGTGGCCTATGGTGTAATTGGCAGCACGACTGATTCTGGTTCAGTTAGTCTTGGTTCGAGTCCAGGTAGGCCAGCTCGCAGAGCTCATCTGCAAAGCCCCCGTTGTGTAGCGGCCTAGCACGCTGCCCTCTCAAGGCAGTAGCGCCGGTTCGAATCCGGTCGGGGGTACGGATCCTTCGGGATCAAGGCCCCCGTTGTGTAGCGGCCTAGCACGCCGCCCTCTCAAGGCGGTAGCGCCGGTTCGAATCCGGTCGGGGGTACGGACTGGTCTAAACCACATTGGTCTATGGTGTAATTGGCAGCACGACTGATTCTGGTTCAGTTAGTCTTGGTTCGAGTCCAGGTAGACCAGCTCGGATCTGCGGAAACGCAAGATCCTCGCCCCCGTTGTGTAGCGGCCTAGCACGCCGCCCTCTCAAGGCGGTAGCGCCGGTTCGAATCCGGTCGGGGGTACGCAGATCGATGGGCTTCCACTTCGGTGGGGGCCCATCGGCGTGTCCGGCCCGATTTCCCTGCCTCACGCCCTGCCGAACCGGCGGCGTGACTCCTCCGCCTCCGCCAGCCGGCGCAGGGCGAGCAGGACCGGCTCGTACAGCACGGTCAGCGCCACGGCCGCCTCCACCTGTTCGTCCGGTGTGCCGCCGTACCGCTCCACCAGATCCAGATCGTGGACGGCGAGCTGCCCCAGCGCGCGGGCGTACGGCTCCAAGTCCTCGATGGCGCAGGGGTATCCGAGCCGCTCCAGGGCCGCGATCGCGGTGACGAGCATCCCGAGCGCGGGGGGCGTCACATCGGTCGTGGGGCCGTAGCCCCAGCCGAGCAGCTCCAACAGGCGGTCCGCGCGCTGCCGGGCCGTCTCGGTCGCCGGGTCCTCCGCGTCGGCGGACCTGCCGTGGGGAGGGCCCACACGGCGGTGCCCAGGCGCGCGTTGTGGTCCAGGGAGCCGTCGTCCAGTGCGGTGAGCACGTCTCGTGTGGAGGCCACGGAGACCCCGCCGACCTGGATCAGCGCCCGCACCAGGCGCAGCCGGCGCAGTGCTCCTCGCCGTACTCGGCCTGGGTGGCGGTGACCCGGCGGCCCGGCGGGAGCAGGCCCTCGCGCAGGTAGTACTTGATCGTGGCCGTGGAGACCCCGCTGCGCTCACTCAGCTCCGCCAGTCGCATGTCCGTCCCGTGTTCGAGTTTCCGCTTGCGCTCCCTGTTGGGAGTGTCACTATCCAAGCATGGATAGTGCCGCTATCCAATGACGGGATGGGGACATCATGAGCAAGCCGATCGAAGGGCGCATGTCCGCCGCGGGTGAGGGCGAGATCGTCGTCTTCCTCATCGGGATGCGCGTCAACAGCTTTGCGGCACTGCGGAGTTGGTGGCCGGTCGCCAAGGCCATGCCGCCCATGCTGGCGGAGCTCTCGCGCGAGAAGGGCAGCGGACTGCTGGGGTACCAGTTCCTGCTGGGCTTCCCGCGGGTGCTGTACGTCGTGCAGTACTGGGACTCGAAGGAGAAGCTCCTTGCGTACGCCTCGGCGCCGGCCGGCAGCACCGCCCGGCCTGGGCTGCCTTCAACCGGCGGCTGCGGGCGGGGGGGAAGGTCGGCTTCTGGCACGAGACGTACGTCGTGCCCGCCGGGTCCTACGAGTCGGTCTACGTGAACATGCCCGAGTTCGGCCTCGGCCGGGCCACCGGGTGGTGCCGGTCGCCCGGCGCGGCGACCGTGCGGCCGACCGGCTCAAGGTGAAGTGAGCGGGGCGGACATCGGGGACGGGCCTGCCGCGGCGTTGAGGCGGGCCCTCCTCCCGGTCACCGGCCGCCGGTCAGCTCGAGCGGCGCAGGGCCTCGGAGAGGCGGGCGGCGGCGTCGATGACCGCCTGCGCGTGCATACGGCCCGGGTGGCGCGTGAGGCGCTCGATGGGCGGAGACGGAGACGGCGGCCACGACGCGGTTGGAGGGGCCGCGTACCGGTGCGGAGACGGACGCGACGCCCGGTCGCGCTCGCCGATCGACTGCGCCCAGCCCCGGCGTCGTACCCGAGAGGCGCGGTGGCGTGAAGCGGGCGCCCTGCAGGCCCCGGTGCAGGCGCTCCGGCTCTCCCAGGCATGAGGATCTGCGCCGAGGAACCGGCTTCATCGTGAGTGTCGAGCCGGACCGGGACCGTGTCCCGCAGGCCGGACAGGCGCTCCGCCGCGGCGACGCAGATGCGCATGTCGCCCTGACGCCGGTAGAGCTGTGCGCTCTCGCCCGTGACGTCACGGAGGTGGGTGAGCACCGGGCCCGCCGTGGCGAGGAGGCGGTCCTCGCCGGCGGCCGCGGCCAGTTCTGCCAGCCGCGGGCCGAGAATGAAACGGCCTGCATGTCGCGCGCCACCATACGGTGGTGTTCCAAAGCCACGGCCAGGCGGTGAGCCGTGGGTCGTGCCAGTCCGGTGGCCGCGACCAGACCCGCGAGGGTGGCCGGACCGGACTCCAGAGCGCTCAGGACGAGGGCCGCCTTGTCCAGAACGCCGACGCGCTACTGTTGTCCATGCAACGATACTTGCGTCTCACTCTGTGAAACGCAAGTTCAATTTTCGGTGGAACGCGCCACCCTGGATGTCACGAAGGCACAGTGGCCCGCGGACCGACGGGCCTGGTGGCGGGCGTCCGGCACACCGGGGGCGCGGGCGCCGCCTCCTCAAGATCTCTAGTTGGGTCGGCGCACCTTTGCCGACCGGAGGGAAAGCGATGGGTAGGACACTCGCGGAGAAGGTCTGGGACGACCATGTCGTCCGGCGCGCCGAGGGCGAGCCCGACCTCCTCTACATCGATCTGCACCTGCTGCACGAGGTGACCAGCCCGCAGGCCTTCGACGGCCTCCGCAAGAGCGGCCGGAAGGTGCGGCGCCTCGACCTCACCATCGCGACCGAGGACCACAACACCCCCACCCTCGACATCGACAAGCCCATCGCGGACCCGGTCTCCCGGGCCCAGCTGGAGACGCTGCGCAAGAACTGCGCCGAGTTCGGCGTGCGGCTGCACCCGCTCGGTGACGTCGAGCAGGGCGTCGTGCACGTCGTCGGCCCGCAGCTGGGACTGACCCAGCCCGGCACCACCGTCGTCTGCGGCGACTCCCCACCTCCACGCACGGCGCCTTCGGCGCGCTGGCGTTCGGCATCGGCACCTCGCAGGTCGAGCATGTGCTGGCCACCCAGACGCTGCCCCTGGCCCGCCCGAAGACCATGGCGATCACGTCGACGGCGAACTGCCCGACGGCGTCACCGCCAAGGACCTGATCCTGGCGATCATCGCCAGGATCGGCACCGGCGGCGGCCAGGGCTACATCCTGGAGTACCGCGGCTCCGCCATCGAGAAGCTCTCGATGGAGGCCCGGATGACCATCTGCAACATGTCGATCGAGCGGCGCCCGCGCGGGCATGATCGCCCCCGACGAGACCACGTTCGCCTACCTCAAGGGCCGCCCGCACGCCCCGAGGGCGCCGACTGGGACGCGGCGGTGGAGTACTGGAAGACGCTGCGCACCGACGACGACGCCGAGTTCGACGCCGAGGTCGTCATCAACGCCGGCGAACTGTCGCCGTTCGTCACCTGGGGCACCAACCCCGGCCAGGGCGCGCCCTTTCGGCCGCCGTCCCCGACCCTGCTTCGTACGAAGACGCTTCGGAGCGCCTGGCCGCAGAAAAGGCCCTGGAATACATGGGTTGGAGGCCGGGCAGCCGCTGCGTTCCATCAAGGTGGACACCGTCTTCGTAGGCTCCTGCACCAACGGCCGCATCGAGGACCTGCGCGCCGCCGCCGAGCTCCTGGAGGGCCGCAAAGTCGCCGACGGCGTACGGATGCTGGTCGTCCCGGGCTCCGCGCGGGTCGGTCTGCAGGCCGTCTCCGAGGGGCTGGACGTCGTCTTCAAGGAGGCCGGCGCCGAATGGCGGCACGCGGGCTGCTCGATGTGCCTCGGCATGAACCCCGACCAGCTGGCCCCCGGTGAGCGCTCCGCGTCCACTCCAACCGCAACTTCGAGGGCAGGCAGGGCAAGGGCGGCCGTACGCACCTGGTGTCGCCGCAGGTCGCCGCCGCGACCGCCGTGCTCGGCCACCTGGCCTCCCCGGCCGACCTGACCGAAGAGCCCGCCCGTACGCCCGCTGGAGTCTGATCAGTCATGGAAGCATTCACCACCCACACCGGCCGGGCCGTCCCGCTGCGACGCAGCAACGTCGACACCGACCAGATCATCCCCGCCCACTGGCTCAAGAAGGTGACCCGGGACGGGTTCGAGGACGGGCTGTTCGAGGCCTGGCGCAAGGACGCGTCCTTCATCCTCAACCAGCCCGAGCGGCAGGGTGCGACCGTGCTGGTGGCCGGCCCCGACTTCGGCACCGGTTCCTCGCGTGAGCACGCCGTCTGGGCGCTGCAGAACTACGGCTTCAAGACCGTGATCTCCTCCCGCTTCGCCGACATCTTCCGCGGCAACTCGCTGAAGAACGGGCTGCTCACGGTGGTTCTGGAGCAGAAGATCGTCGACGCGCTGTGGGAGCTCACGGAACAGGACCCGCAGGCCGAGATCACCGTCGACCTGGAGCGCCGCGAGGTGCGCGCGGAGGGCATCACCGCCTCCTTCGAGCTGGACGAGAACTCCCGCTGGCGGCTGCTGAACGGGCTGGACGACATCTCCATCACGCTGCAGAACGAGGGCGACATCGCCACGTACGAGGCGGGGCGGCCTGCGTACAAGCCGCGCACGCTGAAGGTCTGAACCTTCGGACCCCGCGGCGGTCGAGTTTCGGCCACCCCAAACCCTGGCTGTACCCCGATCGGACCGATCGGGGGTACAGCCGTTTTTACGCCCGGACGGTGCCGCGCGCGACACCGTCCGTTCCTTCAACTGCCCACGTTAGGGCGGTTGTTGTTGGGGTACGCGAGCCTTGACAACGCGGCGTCGACAGGGGCCCGGACGGCCGTTTGAGGCAGCAGTTGCCACCCCGGGCAGGCGACAACTCGCCCCAGATGGCACAATCTGTGCATGGAACACGACGGCCAACTCGAGCTCTATGCGGCGGTCGCGGACCAACTCAAGGAAGCGCACGCAAGGGTGCGCGCACTGCAAGTCCCGGAGGGCGTACGGATGGCGCTGACCCGGAAGCTGCTGGTCATCACGGCCGCGGCCAAGCACGATCTTGCCGATGCGACAAGGCGCCTGGAGCGGTTCACGCCGACCTCGACGAGGGTCGATTCCCCGAAGAGGAAGCCTGAACAGTCCGGAACCGTCGAGTCGGCTGCGGCACAAGGGTGATTAGCCCGTTTCGTGTTTGATTTGCGGTATATATCTGCCTAACGTGCGAAAAGCTTGAACACTTTCGTTCTGGCGATGTCTCCGAAGGGGAAGACGTGAACAAGGCGCAGCTCGTAGAAGCGATTGCCGACAAGATGGCGGCCGCCAGCAGGCTGCCGACGCTGTCGATCATGTACTGGACGCCATCGTCCGAGCGGTCGTTGCAGGTGAGCGGGTCTCGGTCACCGGCTTCGGTTCGTTCGAGAAGGTCGACCGGCCGGCCCGGTACGCCCGCAACCCTCAGACGGCGAGCGGGTTCGGGTCAAGAAGACCTCGGTACGCGGTTCCGTGCGGGCCAGGGTTTCAAGGATTGGTGAGCGGCTCGAAGAAGCTCCCGCGCGGGGCGAGGTCGCCGTCAAGAAGGCGCCAAGGCAGCACCGGGCGGTGCCGCGGCCACGGTCAAGAAGGCCGCCGCCAAGAAGACCACCAAGGCCGCTGCGAAGAAGGCCGCGGCGAAGAAGGCGCCTGCCAAGAAGGCCACGGTGGCTGCGAAGAAGGCCGCGGCGAAGAAGGCCCCCGCCAAGAAGACCACGGCGGCCGCCAAGACCACCGCAGCGAAGAAGACCACCGCCAAGAAGGCCCCGGCGAAGAAGGCGACGGCCAAGAAGGCCCCCGCCAAGAAGTCGACGGCGCGCAAGAGCGCCGCCAAGAAGACCACCGCCCGCAAGAGGTAGCGGCGCGGAATTGCTCACGCGCCGGGCCGGACTCCCGTCGGAGCCCGGCCCGCGGTGTGTTCCGGGGCGGTTGAGCAGGGGGGTTTCAGAGCGTCTGGAGTGTCACCAGGGTGATCCGGGGGCTGTCCTCGGGCCCCTCCAGCTCGATGCGCACCCGCTGCCCGGGCCGCAGCAGTCTGAGCCCGCCCGCATCGAAGGCGGCGGCGTCGAAGGGCACCGGAGTGCCGTCGTCGAGCAGCACCTGCCCGCTGCGCGTCTCGGCGTCGTAGGTGTATGCGGTGGCCTGCATGACGGCAGCCTACTGCCCCGGGATCAGCAACCGCGCTGTGGCCGCTGCCGTACGGGGTCCCACTCCGAGGGCGAGCGCTGCACGCAGATCGTCGCCGGTGTCCACGTCCTGGCGTACCGAATCCACGCCCCCGACGCTGAGTTCCACCGCGCCGGATGCGCGATGGCGGGCCCGGGAATCCGTGCCGAATGCCGGGAGCAATTCCCGGCCCGGAGCGGCCGCCAGCAGTGTCGTACCGATTGCGGCCGCATCGGGGAGAAAAGCGCGCGGGAATTCCCCGGCCGCCTCCAGCACCCGGGCCAATTCCGTGGGCGCAGGGCGGGAAGATCGGCGTTCAGGCGGCGACGGGGATTTCGGGGCGTTCGCTCCGGACGGTTGCCGCTCCGTGTGCCAGAGCGGCGTTCAGGCCGCCGCTCGGCTCGTCCGTGACGATCCGGGCGCCCAGCGCGGCCAGCTCCCGGCCCGCCAGGGCGTCGTCCGTGACAACTGCCACATCCCGCACCGCCGGGCAGATCAGCGCGGCGGCCACCGTGTCCTGCGCGAAAGCGAGGGCGAGGCCCGGGCGCAGCCCGTCGCCGGCGGCGTCGGAGAGCCTGCTCTTGGCCCGCGCCAGAGACTTCACGGGTATCACCAAGGTCCAGTGCACGAGCGTTCGTCCCTCTCTTGTCGCGGCCATTGTCACCCGGCCATGGGGGCGGGCGGAGACTCGGGCGTACGGTGTTCTCGACAGACAGGCGGCCTGGGGCGACACTTGTGCGGCCCCCATGCCCTGGAAGGAAGGTGTCCGTGTGCCCCGCCGCAGAATCGGCTTCTGGTACCGCTTCGCCGCGGTGATCTGCAAACCGCCGCTGGTCGTTCTGCTCAAGCGGGACTGGCGTGGAATGGAGCACATTCCGGCCGCGGGCGGTTTTATCACCGTGGTCAACCATAATTCCCATGCCGACCCCTTCGCGTACGCGCACTTTCAGTACAACACCGGACGGGTTCCGCGATTCCTGGCGAAGAGCGGGCTTTTCAGGAAGGGATTCGTGGGCGCCGTGATGCGCGGCACCGGACAGATCCCCGTCTACCGCGAGAGCACGGACGCACTGAGCGCCTTCCGGGCCGCGATCGACGCCGTGGAGCGCGGCGAGTGCGTCGCGTTCTACCCGAGGGCACCATCACCCGCGACCCGAACGGCTGGCCATGACCGGCAAGACCGGTGCCGCCCGCGTCGCGCTGAAGACCAAGTGCCCGTCATCCCGGTCGCCCAGTGGGGCGCCAACGAACTGCTGCCGCCGTACGCCAAGAAGCCGCACCTCTTCCCGCGCAAGACCCACCATGTGCTCGCCGGCCCGCCGGTGGACCTCTCGCCCTTCTACGGCAAGGACATGACCGCGGACGTCCTCAAGGAGGCCACCGAGGTCATCATGGCCGCGATCACCCGCCAGCTGGAGGAGATCCGAGGCGAGCGGGCGCCCGAGACGCCGTACGACCCGAAGCGGGAACGCATCGAGCAGCGGCGCCGGACCGAGGCGCAGACGCAGACGCGAGCACAGGCAGAGGTGCCCGCGCAGGCAGAGGCAGGGGCGCACAGGGCGGGCGGCCGGCCGGTCGGGAAGTGGCCGGGCAGTTCGGCCGGGAAGAGGGGCAGGGGCAGTGAGCAAGCCGGTCAAGGCGGCGGTCTTCAGCGCGGGTTCGTGGGGCACGGCGTTCGGCATCGTGCTCGCCGACGCGGGGTGCGAGGTCACCCTGTGGCGCGCCGCGCGGAGGTCGCGGAAGCGATCAACTCCAGCCGGACCAACCCCGACTACTTCCCGGCTTCGAACTCCCCGAGAACCTGCGCGCCACCACGGACCCGCCGAGGCCGCCGCCGGCGCCGACTTCACGGTGCTGTCCGTCCCCTCGCAGACACTGCGCGACAACCTCGCCGCCTGGGTGCCGCTGCTGGCCCCGGCACCGTTCTGGTCTCGCTGATGAAGGGCGTCGAACTCGGCTCCGCCATGCGGATGAGCGAGGTCATCGAGGATGTCGCCAAGGTCGGCCCGGAGCAGGTCGCCGTGGTCACCGGACCCAACCTCGCCCGCGAGATCGCCGCGCGCATGCCGGCGGCGGCCGTGGTCGCCTGCACCGACGAGGCGGTCGCCCGGCGGCTCCAGGCCGCCTGCCACACGCCGTACTTCGCCCGTACACCAACACCGACGTCGTCGCTGTGAACTCGGCGGTGCGGTCAAGAACGTCATCGGCTCGCCGTCGGCATCGCGGACGGCATGGGGCTCGGCGACAACGCCAAGGGGTCGCTCATCACGCGCGGGCTCGCCGAGACCACCCGGCTCGGGTCGCCATGGGCGCCGACCCGCTGACCTTCTCCGGACTCGCGGGCCTGGGCGACCTGGTGGCCACCTGCTCCTCGCCGCTGTCCCGCAACCACACCTTCGGCACCAACCTCGGCAAGGGCATGACCCTCGAGGAGACCATCGCGGTCACCAAGCAGACCGCCGAGGGTGTCAAGTCCTGTGAGTCGGTGCTGGATCTGGCCCGCCGGCACGGTGTCGACATGCCGATCACCGAGACGGTCGTCGGGATCGTGCACGAGGGCAAGCCTCCCGTGGTCGCCCTCAAGGAGCTGATGTCGCCAGCGCGAAGCCGGAACGACGCTGAGCGCTCCGCAGGTGGTGCCGCGAAGGGGAAGTGCCGCGGGGTGCCGTCGAGCGTCCGCGGCGCCGTCGTGGCTCGTCGCGCCCACGGTGGGGGTCCCCCGCTCATGGGCGTCCCCCACGCGAGCGAAGCCGAGCGGGGGAGAAGCCGAGCGTGGGGGAGGAGCCGCATGTCGATACAGTCCCCCGCCCCTTCAGGGCGCTGCCGAACCGCCGCCGACTTCGCCCCGCCCGGGGAGGCGCTAGGTCGGGGCCCTACCAACGGGTACTCTCATCGCGATATGAGCACCGAGAACCTCCCCCAGAGCCCTGAGCAGCCGTCTCGCAAGCCGCGCGTGGCCGTCGTGTTCGGCGGGCGCAGCTCCGAACACGGGATCTCCATGGTCACCGCCGGCGCCGTACTGCGGGCCATCGACCGGACGAAGTACGACGTCCTGCCGATCGGCATCACCAGGAAGGCCGCTGGGTGCTCACCGCCGACGAACCGGAGCGCATGGCGATCGCCGACCGCCGCACGCCCGACGTCGAGGAGCTCGCCGAGTCGACCGAGGGCGGCGTGCTGCTCCCGTCGACCCCGCGAGCCGCGAAGTCGTCTACAGCGAGCCCGGATCGGTACCAAGGCGCTCGGCGAGGTCGACGTGGTCTTCCGGTGCTGCACGGTCCGTACGGCGAGGACGGCACGCTCCAGGGCCTCCTGGAGCTGTCCGGCGTGCCGTACGTGGGTTCCGGGGTGCTCGCCTCGGCCGGGCCAGGACAAGGAGTACATGAAGCGGGTGTTCGTCTCGTTCGGGCTGAAGGTGGGCCCGTACGTGGTGATCAGGCCGCGCGAGTGGCAGCTCGACGAGACCGGCGCGCGGCGCCGGATCGCCGAGTTCGCGGGGGAGCACGGCTGGCCGCTGTTCGTGAAGCCCGCGCGCGCGGGGTCGTCGATCGGCATCACCAAGGTCGAGTCCTTCGAAGGCCTCGACGAGGCGATCGCCGAGGCCCAGCGCCACGACCCGAAGATCATCGTCGAGGCCGCGCTGCGTGGCCGTGAGATCGAGTGCGGTGTGCTGGAGTTCGAGGACGGCCCGCGCGCCTCCGTCCCCGCCGAGATCCCGCCGCCGGACGCGCACGCGTACTACGACTTCGAGGCGAAGTACATCGACTCCACGCCGGGGATCGTCGGCCCGCTCACCGACGAGCAGACCGCCGAGGTGCGCAGGCTCGCCGTCGAGGCGTTCGAGGCGGCGTCCTGCGAAGGGCTCGTCCGGGCGGACTTCTTCCTCACCGAGGACGGTGAGTTCGTGATCAACGAGATCAACACGATGCCCGGCTTCACGCCCATCTCGATGTACCCGCAGATGTGGCAGGCGAGCGGGGTGGCGTACGCGGAGCTGGTGGACCGCCTGATCCAGGCGGCACTTCGCCGCTCAACGGGACTGCGCTGAGGCCGCCGGGGGCGAGCCTGGTGGGCGCAGCCGTCAGTCGGCGATCCCTTCGGGATCGCCTTCTTGACGGCCGAAGCCAGGTCGATGAGCACGGCGGACGAGTCGCGCCCCGCCGGCACGGCAACCTCGACGTACGCAAGACGATTGGCGGTTGTGAAGCGATACGCCCCGTCGCCCGCGTTCTCCATCAGCCAGTCGACGCCGTTCACGCCCCCGGCCACCGCGTCGGGATCCCGCCCCTCCGCCACCTTCGGGTCGATCATCTTCGGCGGCCGTGCGACACCGCAGCGCAGTATGATCGCGGGGTTTCCCAGCCCGCCGTGAGGACGGACCGGGGCTCGGGGTCCCGGCGCTCCAGACCGGCGACCTCACGCGGCAGCGCACCGTCCAGGTTCTGACACAGCTTGGTGACCTCTGTGTCCGGGCTGGGAACCGCGGTGCCCGCGCTGTCGTCTGCTGAGGAGCAGCCCGCGACGGTGATCAACAGGACGGACGCGGGCAGACCGATGAGCCGGTGACGGGAAAACTTCACCGGCCAAGGGTAGACGGGGGCTACAGATGGACGACCGGGCAGGTCAGGGTGCGGGTGATCCCGTCCACTTGCTGGACCTTGGCGACCACCATGCGGCCGAGGTCGTCGACGGTGTCGGCCTGGGCGCGCACGATGACGTCGTACGGTCCCGTCACGTCCTCGGCCTGGATCACCCCAGGGATCTTGCTGATCGTCTCGGCGACGGTCGACGCCTTGCCGACCTCCGTCTGGATCAGGATGTACGCCTGTACCACGGAACCTCCAGGGCGGCCACGAGGATCATGTGGGGAAAAGGAACGCCACGGTATCGCGTTGCCGCTCGCCGCGGGGACCTGCGGTGACCACGGCACACGCGCCGCGGTGCAGGCACGACGGATGTTGACGGTCGGGTGGGGCGGATCGGCGGTCACTTCGACCGTATCGAGGACACTGATGACCCGCGACCGGGAACGCACAGGGAC
Organism: Streptomyces sp. F001; assembly: GCF_004187715.1. Taxonomy (GTDB): domain Bacteria; phylum Actinomycetota; class Actinomycetes; order Streptomycetales; family Streptomycetaceae; genus Streptomyces; species Streptomyces flavusporus. The sequence goes on from NZ_QZWF01000012.1 coordinate 77,085, forward strand.
AGAAGGGGCGTAAGGGCAATGAAGGGCACTGTTGGTGAGCTCGGTGAGTTCGGGCTCATCAGGGAGCTCACCTCCCGTCTCACCACCACCCCGGCGGTGCGGGTCGGGCCGGGTGACGACGCCGCGGTGGTCGCCGCGCCCGACCGCCGGGTGGTGGCCAGTACCGACCTCCTCCTGGAGGGGCGGCACTTCCGCCGGGACTGGTCCACGGCGTACGACGTGGGCCGCAAGGCGGCCGCGCAGAACCTCGCGGACATCGCGGCGATGGGCGCCGTCCCGACCGCGCTGCTGCTCCGGTCTGGTCGTCCCGGCGAACTCCCGGTGACCTGGCCGACGGAGCTGATGGACGGCCTGCGCGACGAGTGCCAGGTCGCGGGTGCCGCCGTGGTGGGCGGTGATGTCGTACGGGGTGACACGATCATGGTGTCGATCACCGCGCTCGGCGATCTGCGCAACCAGGAACCCGTGACCCGGGCCGGCGCCCAGCCCGGTGACCTCGTCGCGGTGACCGGCTGGCTCGGCTGGTCCGCCGCCGGCTACGCAGTGCTGTCGCGCGGGTTCCGCTCGCCGCGCGCCTTCGTCGAGGCGCACCGGCGCCCCGAGCCGCCGTATCACGCCGGTCCGGCGGCGGCCGCGTTGGGCGCGACGGCGATGTGCGACGTCAGCGACGGGCTGATCGCCGACCTCGGGCACATCGCGGAGGCCAGCAAGGTCCGCATCGACATCCGCTCCGGTGCGATCGACGTCCCCTCGCAGATGAACGACATCGGACAGGCGGTCGGGGTGGACCCCCTGCAGTGGGTGCTCACCGGGGGAGAGGACCACGCGATCGTGGCGACCTTCCCGCCGGACGTGAAGCTGCCCGCCCGCTGGAAGGTCATCGGTGAGGTGCTCAACCCCTCGGCACTGCCGCAGGTGACGGTCGGGGGCGGCGTGGGCCAAGGGCGGCTGGGACCACTTCGGGGACATCGAGTCATGAGCGCGCCGCCCAGAGTGCTGACCGTGGCCGGCTCGGACTCCGGCGGGGGTGCGGGCATCCAGGCCGACCTGAAGACGATGCTCGCACTCGGCGTGCACGGCATGAGCGTGCTCACCGCGGTCACCGCGCAGAACTCCTCGGGGTGCAGGGTGCCTGGGAACTGCCGGTGGCGGCGGTGCGGGCCCAGTACCGCAGCGTCGTCGACGACATCGGCGTCCAGGCCGTGAAGACCGGGATGCTGGCCTCGGCCGAACTGGTCGAGGTGGTGGCCGAGTTGATCGGCGAGACGGACGCGCCCACGGTCGTCGACCCGGTGGGCGTCTCCAAGCACGGGGACCCGCTGCTGGCGGCCTCCGCGCTGGATTCCGTACGGACGAAGCTGCTGCCGGCGGCGACCGTGGTGACGCCGATCTCGACGAGGTCGCCCAACTGACGGGGTACGGGTCGAGTCGGAGGCCGACCTGCGCCGGGCCGCGGCGGCCGTGCTGGCGTACGGACCGACCTGGGTCGTGATCAAGGGTGGGCATCTGCCCGGCGACGCCGTGGATCTGCTCACCGACGGCTCCGAGGAGCACTGGCTGCGCGCGCCCCGGCACGACAACCGGCACACGCACGGGACGGGCTGCACCCTCGCATCGGCGATCGCGTCGCAGCTGGCGAAGGGGCAGTCCGTGCCCGAGGCGGTGGCGGCGGCCAAGGAGTACGTCACCGGGGCGATCGCGGCCGGGTTCGCGCTCGGTGGGGGATCGGGCCTGTGGACCATGGGTGGCGCTTCCGGGCGGGCGGCGGCGCGTAAACGCTTGCCCTCGGCTCGATGCCCGTGGCCGCGGATCCGCTTCGGGCACAGCAGAGAGCCGGTCCACACGAGGTGGACCGGCTCTCTGCAGCGAACCAGCAGTGGCCGCGCGCTTAGCAGCTGTGCGTCAGCGCGAGACCTTGCCGGCCTTGATGCACGAGGTGCAGGCGTTCACGCGCTTCGGCGTCCCGCCGACCACGGTACGCACACGCTGGATGTTCGGGTTCCAGCGGCGGGACGTACGGCGGTGCGAGTGCGAGATGTTGTTGCCGAAGCCCGGCCCCTTGCCGCAGACGTCGCAGTTGGCAGCCACGGGTCACTCCAAAGACTTCAGATGCACTTACGGTTGATCCCGGCATGCCGGGATCGAGATCTTAGGCTCTTGCGAGCGATCTGAGATCTGAGTGGCGTTGCCAGGGGAATAGCCCGATCGGGATCGGGCAACCGGAGCAGCATACAACGGCTGCGCCCGTACAACGAAACTACCACGGCGGCTCAGGCGTCCGCCCCGCCCTCTTCCGCCGGGCACCGGCCCCAGGGCTACGCTGCGTCCGACGTCCAGCTCAAGGAGGCGCAGGTGGCGCAGGTGCCGCAGACATTCTTCGATGCTCTGGCGGTGCGTACCTGGTGCGGTCTCGCGCTGGAGGCGCTGGGACGCGCGCGTGAGGAGATCGACGCGATCAACGTGTATCCCGTGGCGGACGGGGACACCGGCACCAATCTGTACCTGACCGTCGAGTCGGCGGTTGCCGCGGTGGAGGCGGTCTTCGCCGCGCACGAGTCGGCTCCGGAATCCAGGGGGGCCGTCGCTGGCCGAGGTCACGCGCGCGATGGCGCACGGGGCGCTCATCGGGGCGCGGGGCAATTCCGGGACGATCCTCGCGCAGCTGCTGCGCGGCATGGCGCAGGTGCTCGTCGACGGTGCGGACGCTCAGACCGACGCCCAGAGCCTGCGGCTCGCGCTGCGGTGCGCCGCCGACTCCGCCCGCCAGGCCGTGGCCCACCGTGGAGGGCACGGTCCTGTCGGTCGCCTCGGCCGCTGCCGACGCGGCCGGTGGAGCCGAGGGCGACTGCGGGACGGTCGCACGGGCCGCCTACGAGGGGCGCGGGCCGCTCTCGCCGCGACCCCGGGACAGCTGGCCGTCCTCGAGCGGGCCGGGTGGTCGACGCCGGGGGACGCGGGCTGGTGGCGGTGCTGGCGGCGCTGGTGGAGACGTTCACGGGGGAGGTGCCGGGCACGGTGGCGGTGTCGGCTTCCGTGCGGCACGCGCGCGTGGGGTCCGACACCGGGCAGGCCTCTCGGGGCGGACCGGGCGCCGACGATGCGGCGGAGTGCGCGGACGGGGTGACGGAGGGCGGTCCCGCGTACGAGGTGATCTACCTCCTGGAGGCCGACGACGCATCCGTGGCGCGGCTGCGGCAGCGGCTCGACGCGCTCGGGGACTCGCTCGTGGTCGTCGGCGGGGACGGGCTGTGGAACGTCCATGTGCACGTGGACGACGCCGGCGCCGCCGTGGAGGCGGGTGTCGAGGCCGGGCGGCCGTACCGGATCCGGATCACGCACTTCGCGGCCGACGACGTGCACACCTCTCGCGGGGAGCGGCCGGCCGGGAGCGGGCCGAGCGAGCCGTGGTGGCCGTCGTACCCGGCGAGGGCCTGGCCGGGCTGTACGCCGAGGCGGCGCGCGACCGTGCTCGCGCGCGCCCGGGGAGCCGCCCGTGAGCGGGAGCTTGTCGAGGCCGTACGGCGGGCGCACGCGCGCGAGGTCGTCCTGCTGCCCAACGACGCCGAGCTGCGCACACCGCGGCCGCGGCGGCCGAGCAGGCCCGTGCGGAGGGCATCCGGGTGGCCCTCATTCCCACGCGCTCCGCGGTCCGGGCATCGCGGCGCTCGCGGTGCACGAGCCGGAGCGCCGCTTCGACGAGGACGTCGTGTCGATGACGTCGGCGGCGGGCTCGACCCGCTACGGCGAGTCGTCGTCGCGGAACGCCAGTCCTGGACATGGCGCATCTGCCAGGCCGGTGACGTCCTCGGCTCATCGACGGGGACGTCGCGGTGATCGGGTCGGACGTCACCGCCACCGCCGAGTCCGTCCTCGACCGGATGCTCGCGGCCGGCGGGGAACTGGTGACCCTCGTCCTCGGTGACGAGGTTCCCGAGTCCGTGGCGAGCGTCTTGGAGGCCCGGGTGAGGGAGGCGTATCTCGCGTCGACACGGTGGTGTACGGGGTGGACGGCAGGGGGCGCTGCTGCTCATAGGGGTGGAGTAGGGCCCATCGGTGGAGTCGGGCCCCTCGGCGGAGGGTCCATTGCTCCCCGCCTCCGTGGGGTTTCGTTCAACGATCCTCCTGTTCCTCCACACCCGCAGCAGCTGCTCGGCCTCTGCCCGCCGCGCCCGAGCGAGGTCGGTCTCGTCGACGGCATCCGCGTACGCGGCAGTACGGCACGCGCGCGTGCAGCCGCCTCCGCGCTGCGGCCCAGGTCGGCGCCAGCAGCCCGGGCGAGTTCGGCACCGGTACGGCTGTGCACGGCGGCGTCCCGAGCGAGGCGAACACCGCGACGGCCTGGGCCTTGGGCCAGGGCCTCCGCGAATGCGGCCTGGATCGAGCGTCCCCGGCGTCCTCGGCGGACGAGCGGGCCAGCAGGTCGCCGACTGGCGTGCGTGTCGCCCAGTTCGGCGGTCAGCCGCTGCTGCGCGTCCTCGTCGGCCGTGGCATCCAGCGCCCCGCTCGCACTCACCGAGGGCGAGCGTCATCAGCTCCCGTGCGTGTCCGTGCCGTCCTCCGTGCGCAGGCGAGCCACGCGCGGGCGCGCAGCGAGCGGACCAGACCGTGGACGTTGCCGAGGGAACGCACAGGTCGCCCGCGCGCGTACGCCCGGTCCGCCTCGGTGGGCAGCCCCGCCTGTCCGAGGGACTCGGCGGCGAGGTGGGCGAGGGTCGCGTGGTCCTGCTGCTCGGCCAGTGCCGGCGATCTCGCCGCCTGCAGTCGGGCTCGGCGGAGGCGCGGTGCTCCCGAGCTCGCTGAGGCAGTCGCCGAGCCACCACTGGGTCTGGACGATCGCGCGTCGCCGTGCGTCTCGGCGGTCAGGTCGAGCAACGCCGACTCCAGCACTCGGCGGCCTCGGCGCACCGCCCTGCCGCAGCAGGAACCCGGCCGAGCAGTGCCGGGCCCAGGCGCCGAACGTCGGGCCTCGCCGGCCTCGTCGGCCAGTGTGCTGCCTCCAGAGCGTGCTCGGCGGCCTGCGGACTCGTCGCTGCCGCGAGGACCTCGGCGAGCTGCAGGTGCAGCTGGGCCCGCCGGTCGCCTCCAGGTGCGGTCCCCGTGCTCCAGGGCCGCCTTCAGCGCCCGCTCGGCCTCCGCCAGTGTGCCGAGGTGGTGGGCGAGCCCGGCCAGCCGGGCCTCGTACTCCACCGCGAACACGGCAGCCCGCGTCGACGACGCCGCGAGGCCTGCGCGAAACAGTTCGGCGGCGGCCTCCAGATCCCGTGGTGCACCGCGAGTTCGGCGAGCATGGCCCGCGCCTCGGCGGCCCGTGCGGCGAGCCGGACGTCGTCCCCGGCCTGCCCTCCACGAGCGCGAGCACCTCCGCGCCGCCGCCTCGGCCGCGGCGAGGACGGCCTCCTGCGAGGAGCCGGGGGACGGTACGGGCGTCGGCCTCTGCGGCAACGCGCCTCCGGCGCCCGGCGGCCTCGTCCGCCTCCTGCACCCTCCGCATCAGGATCCGCGCCCGCCCCATCAGCACGGACGCGGTCGCCGGAGCCGTGGCACTCTCGGCATACAGGGAGGACTGGTCGTAGGGCTCGGCGACGGCTCGACGCCTCGGGACCCGCCCCGAGGGCGCGTACGTACGCCGCACGCGCGCGTGCGCCAGCGCCTCACGGGGTGCCCGCTCGGCGTACAGCTCGGCGGCGCGTTCGAAGAGCTCGGCGCCTCGGGCCCGAGGTCCATCGCCGGTGATCGGCGATCTCCGGCGGTCACGGGCGTCCATGCCGACGCCCTCCGCGGCCCGGGCGACGGCCGCCCAGGCTCGACGGCGTTCGGCTGCAGGGCATCCGACAGGCGGCGCGCCTCGGCCAGCAGCGCGGCCAGGTCCGGCTCGTCCGCGCCCGCGGTGGGCGAGGACGCGACTGGGGCGGGGGCCACGGACGCCGGGACGACCGTACGCCGGAGACAGCCGTTCCGCGCGCACGCCCAGGGCGAGCGCTCACAGCGGCTGCTGCCCATCCGCGCGCGTGCCGCTCACTGACGTGCGACGTGGTTGGCTGGTCGAAACGCGCCGCAGGGCGAGGGCCTCCGCGCGCGCGTGGGCGGCCAGTTCGCGTGCGTTCCATGTCCGGCCGGCCGGTCCCGGGACCTGCTGATCGCCCAGGCCCAGTTCGGTGAGGTCCATGAGCAGGCTCACCACGCTCATGAACTCCATTCGGCTGCGCGGATGTCCGGTGTCGGTGAAGTACGCGGCCGTCGCCAGCAGCTCAGACCGCGTGCCTCGTTGCCGGTCAGCGTGCAGAACTCGACATGGTCGGCGTACGCGCCCCGCATGCTCTCCATGGCCGTACGAGCCGGAAGCGCGCAGATGGTGGGCGCGTGCTCGTCCAGGCGGCCCAGCCGCAGCAGGGGCACGAGGGAGGAGCCAGCGTGGTGTGCGGCTCGTGGGCGGTGAACTCGCCGTCCAGCACCGGACCCACAGCTTCAGCGCCTCGGCGTCCGCGCCCGTTCCACTGCCACAGCCCTGACCCTGCAGCTCGCATGCGTGGCAGTCGGCATCCTGTCCGGTCTGCGGCCAGCCACGGGCGTACGCCCGTCCGCCCGCTGCACGTCTCGACATGCGCGGCCACGCTGAACTCGGCGCTGCGCACGGCCCGTTCGGAGTGACCGGCGAGGGGTAGCGGTGCTCCATCTCGCCGAGCCACTTCTCGATGGAGGCCAGCGGGATGTGCGGCTGGTCGAGCATGCGGCCGACATCCATTGAAGACCAGTGCAGGGAGTGGGTCTCGTACTCGTCGAAGTCCTCGGGCGCTCGTCCCATGCGCAGCAGACGCGCGAAGGGACGAACATTTGTCCTTCTCGGAGCTGTAGTTGTAGACCTTCAGCTGGTGTCCGAGCACCTCGATCACGGGAGCGGGATGCCCAGCTTCTGGCCTCGGCGAGCAGCTGTTCCGCGCGCGCGTTGCGGGCGGGCCTCCGGCTGCTCGGAGTTCTGAGCCATCGCCGGCGCAGCGCGTCGAAGTCGGTGATCTCACTCATCGGTGACCGTCCCCAGGGGAGTCGGAGTCGCTGTGGGTGGCCCATTCGAGGAGGCCGATGAACGCGCGGTTCAGCAGCGCGGAGTCGGCCGGCCGCAGCGGCGCTGCGCCATGAGCAGGGCCTGGCCGTACAGGGACTCCGGGCGGTGCCCACGAGCTCCGGTTCGTTCAGTGAACTGATCCGGCGGATCAGCGGGTGAGGTGGTTGAGACCAGAGCGCGCGTGGGTGCTGCCGGCAGCGGCCCAGGATGGCCCGGCCCACAGGTCGTCGGCCTGCTCCTCCGCCTCGGCGCGGGCCTGCTCGTGCCGGGCCGCCCGGTCGTCCAGATGCAGCGCGGCACGGACAGGGGGTGGAAGGCCCGCAGGACCACGTCACAGCCCAGCGGGTCCAGGGTGGCCCGCGCGGCCGCCAGAAAGCCCGAAAGGCCAGCTCCTCGGCCGGGTCGACGGCATCCAGGTGGGCGGTCACCGTGTCGGCGTCGAGCTCGGCCACCACGGTGCCGGGGCGGACCGAGGGCAGCGCCTCGACCAGTTCGCTGTCGTACGTGTAACCGCCGTTGACGACGCCGATGCCCTGCGCGGACGCGATCGGGGCGACCTGCCGGTACTCCTCGACGGTGCGCGTGAAGTGCACCACCGGGTGCCGCAGGGCGAACTCCTCCAGGGACAGCTGCCCGTCGGTCGTCTCGAAGGGCAGCCACGGCAGCATCGTGCGCAGCATCCCCCTGTCGTCGGGCAAGGGACTTCACGCCCAGATGGTGCACGGACAGGAACGCCGCCAGCCGCTCCGGATCACCGGCGGCAAGACCCGTCAGCCAGGACCGGATCCGCTCGCCCAGCGCTTCCGCACGGCGGCCAGCGTCTCGTCCTCGTAGAGCGACTCGCGTGACGCCGTGGGCCGCAGGCTGTCGGTGTCGAGCACACAGCGAACGAAGAACGCCCAGTCGGGCAGCAGCTGTTCGGCGCGCTCGGTCAGCAGCATGCCCTTGAGATGGACCCGGTGCCGGGCGCGCTGCGCCGGGCTGACCGCGGAGGGCAGGACGTACGCACACACCGCGGATGCCCGCGAGCGGTACGTTGAGGTCGATCGAGTCCAGCGGCGTGAACCCGAACAGCTCGTGACAGTGCCGCGCCAGGGCCACCCTCCGGGTGGCGGGGGAGGGGTACGGCCGGTCCCAGGGCGCCGGAAGGTCGGTGACCGCCTCGTCGCCCCCGCACGTCGTACGGCAGCAGCGAGCCGAAGTCCCGCGCCAGCGCCAGCACCCGTTCCTCGGCCAGCCACTCCCCGGCCCCGGCCCGCGCCACCAGGTGCACAGTGTCCCCGGTTCGGGACGGGCCTCGTCCGGCAGCGTCCGCACCGTGTACGAGCCGTCGTCGGTCGCCGTCCACTCCACGGGCCGGGCATCGGGCGTGCGGGCGCTGCGGCTGACGACCCGGATCCGCTCGGCGACGACGAAACAGGCCAGCAATCCGATGCCGAACTGCCCGAGAAAGTCGGAGCGCACCTCCTGGATCCCCTTGGCGCGCTTGGAACTGCGGCCGATGGTCGCCAGCAGGCTGTGCACATCGGCCTCGGTGAGCCCGACGCCGGAGTCCTCCACCCGCAGGGCGCCGCTCCCGGCGTACAGCCGCACCCGCGCCGGGGCGTCGGGCTGTTCGGCCCGGCGGGCGGTGATGGCGTCGACGGCGTTCTGCAGCAGTTCGCGCAGATAGACCTTCGGCTGGAGTAGAGGTGATGGGAGAGCAGATCCACCAGACCGCGCAGGTCGACCTGGAACGTATGAGGTGAAGGGGCTGACTGGGATGCCTGTGATGACTGTGAGGTCTGGGAGTCCATCGTCACAGCGCCGGTGGGGGACGACGTCGGCGCGGGGTCGGGCGGTCCGGGTGAGGCCGTGACCGCGAAAGGATGGCCGGGGCGCGCCATCCTAAAGCCCCAGCGAGCCGTCTGACCAGGGTTTCCCGAGACGTATACGGCTGCGCGCCCGGGACCTCTACGGCATTGTCAGTGGTGTGTGTGTGCAATGGATCTCGTGCCCGCACTGGAAGAACCACTGAGAAGGTGCTCGGCCCAGCCACCGCGAAGGTGTATGCCGAGCACCTCGGCCTGAACGTGGTGACCTCCTGCACCACTACCCGCGCAGATACGAGGAGCGGGGCCAGCTGACCCACCTCGCCGACCTTCCCATGGACGAGCACGTCACCGTGGTCGCCCAGGTCGCCGACGCCCGCCTGCACACCTTCGCCTCCGCCAAGGCGCCCCGCGGCAAGGGCCAGCGCCTCGAGGTGACCATCACCGACGGCAGCGGCCGCCTCCAACTGGTCTTCTTCGGCAACGGCGTGCACAAACCCCACAAGGAACTCCTGCCGGGCACCCGGCGATGTTCGCGGGCAAGGTCTCCGTCTTCAACCGCCGTCTGCAACTCGCTCATCCCGCCTACGAGTTGCTGAAGGGGGACGCCGAGGACGCCGTCGACACCTGGGCGGCGCCCTGATTCCGCTCTACCCGGCCACCGCCAAGCTGGAGTCCTGGAAGATCGGCAAGGCGATCCAGACGGTCCTGCCCAGCGCCCAGGAGGCCGTCGATCCCTGCCGGACCCCTGCGCGAGGGCCGCGGTCTGGTCTCCCTCCCCAGGCCCTCCTCAAGATCCACGCCCGCACACCAAGGCGGACATCGCCGGCGCCCCGACCGCCTCAAGTGGGACGAGGCCTTCGTCCTCCAGGTCGCCCTGGCCCCCGCCGTCACGCCGACGCCCAACTCCCGGCGGTCGCCCGCAAACCCAAGCCCGACGGCCTCCTCACGGCCTTCGACGACCGCCTCCCCTTCACCCTCACCGAGGCCAGCAGAAGGTCTCCAGGGAGATCTTCGACGACCTGCGACGGAGCATCCGATGCATCGGCTCTGCAGGGGAGGTCGGCAGCGGCAAGACCCTGGTGGCCCTGCGCGCCATGCTCGCCGTCGTCGACGCCGGTGGGCAGGCCGCGATGCTCGCGCCCACCGAAGTGCTCGCCAGCAGCATCACCGGTCGGTCGTGGAGATGATGGGCGAGCTGGCCGAGGGCGGATGCTGGGCGGGGCCGAGCAGGCCACGAAGGTGGTCCTGCTGACCGGGTCCATGGGCGCGGCCGCCGGCGGCAGTCGTTGCTCGATCTGGTCACCGGGGAGCAGGATCGTGATCGGCACGCACGCGTTGATCGAGACAAGGTGCAGTTCCATGACCTGGGGCTGGTCGTGGTGGACGAACAGCACCGGTTCGGGGTCGAGCAGCGCGACGCCCTGCGCGGCAAGGGCAAGCAGCCTCCGCACCTGCTGGTCATGACCGCCACGCCCATCCCGCGGACCGTCGCCATGACCGTCTTCGGGGATCTGAGACCTCCGTCCTCGACCAGCTCCCGGCCGGACGCTCGCCCATCGGCAGCCATGTCGTCCCCGCCGCCGACAAGCCCCACTTCCTGGCCCGGGCATGGGAGCGGGTGCGCGAGGAGGTCGCGAACGGCCATCAGGCATACGTCGTCTGCCCCCGTATCGGTGACGAGGAGGACGACCCGAAAAAGAAGAAGTCCCCGGAGGACGAGGCCGAGAAGCGCCCGCCGCTCGCCGTCCTGGACGTGGCCGACCAGCTGAGCCAGGGCCGCTGAACGGCCTCAAGGTCGCGGTGCTGCACGGTCGTATGCACCCGGACGACAAGGACGCCGCATGCGCCGCTTCGCCGCCGTGAGACCGACGTCCTGGTCGCCACGACGGTCATCGAGGTCGGCGTGAACGTGCCGAACGCGACCGTGATGGTGATCATGGACGCCGACCGCTTCGGCGTCTCCCAGCTCCACCAGCTGCGCGGCCGCGTCGGCCGGGCTCGGCGCCCGGCCTGTGCCTGCTGTCACCGAGATGCCCGAGGCGAGCGCGGCCCGCCAGCGGCTCAACGCTGTGGCGGCCACCCTCGACGGCTTCGAACTCTCCCGTATCGACCTCGAACAGCGCCGCGAGGGCGACGTCCTCGGCCAGGCCCAGTCCGGCGCCCGCACCAGCCTGCGCGTGCTCGCCGTCATCGAGGACGAGGAGATCATCGCCGCGGCGGAGGAGGCAGCGGCGTGGTCGCGGCCGACCCGGAGCTGACCGCCTTCCGGTCTGAGGACGGCCCTGGACGCCCTTCTGGACAGGAGAGGGAGCAGTACTTGGAAAAGGGGTGAGCGGGACACCCTTCAGGGGGCGGCTGTGTCGATATGCGGCTCCGCCGCGCGGGCGTGACCAGCCACCACGAACCCGCAGCCGGCCAGGGCGAATGCGCACCCCCACCGTGGCCTGCCAAACTGAACGCAAAGGACCCACGAACAAGGACCCGAGATGACCCGCGTGATCGCCGGCGCAGCCGCGGACGCCGCCTAGCCGTCCCGCAGGGAACCCGCACCCGCCCACTCCGACCGCTCGCGAGGGCCTCTTCTCCACCTGGCAGTCCCTGCTCGGCGGCCCCCTGGACGGCGAGCGGTCCTTGACCTGTACGCCGGTTCCGGCGCCGTCGGCCTGGAAGCCCTCTCCCGGGGCGCCGGCCACACCCTCCTCGTCGAAGCCGATGCCCGAGCGGTCCGCACGGTCCGGGAGAACGTCAGAAACCTCGGCCTGCCCGGCGCCGAGGTCAGGGCAGGCAAAGCGGAACAGATCATCCGCACACCGCCCCGCGGAGCCGTACGACATCGTCTTCCTCGACCCGCCGTACAGTGTCTCGGATCACGATCTTCGCGAGATTCTGCTCACACTCCGCACGGAGGGTGGCTCGCGGACGAAGCCCTCGTCACCGTGGAGCGCAGCACCAGAAGCGGTGAGTTCGGGTGGCCGGAGGGCTTCGAAGCACTCCGTACCCGCCGGTACGGTGAGGAACGTTTTGGTACGGTCGCGCCGCCTCTACGTGCGAAGACGCACCATGACCGGACCGGAGAGCGAGGGATCTCAAGTGCGCCGTGCCGTCTGTCCCGGGTCGTTCGACCCGATCACCAACGGACACCTCGACATCATTGCCCCGCCTCCCGCCTGTACGACGAGGTCTATGTCGCGGTGATGATCAACAAGTCCAAGAAGGGCCTCTTCGAGATCGACGAGCGGATCGACCTGATCCGCGAGGTTACGCCGATACGGCAACGTGCGGTCGAGGCCTTCCACGGCCTCCTCGTCGACTTCTGCAAGCAGCGCGACATCCCGGCCATCGTCAAGGGCCTGCGCGCGGTCAGCGACTTCGACTACGAACTGCAGATGGCCCAGATGAACAACGGCCTGACGGGCGTCGAGACCCTCTTCGTGCCCACCAACCCCACCTACAGCTTCCTGTCGTCGTCCCTGGTCAAGGAGGTCGCGGCCTGGGCGGCGACGTCTCCCACCTGGTCCCCCCGCCGGTCCTGGCCGCCCTGACCGAGCGTCTCGAGCAGGACTGAGGGCGCCCGACGCACGCCCGGGACGCCCGCCGCGAGCCCTGATGGCCCGTCATCCGGTGTCCGGCGGGCACCCCATGGCCGTACAGTCGTCCCGTCCGTCTCCAACACAGCTGTAAGAGTGGCGAGCAACCGTGGACGTGCAGAAGAAGCTCGACGAGATCGTCGCGGCGGTCTCCAGTGCCCGGGCCATGCCCATGTCGGCCTCGTGCGTGGTCAACCGCCCGACCTGCTCGCCATGCTGGAAGAGGTGCGCGCGGTGCTGCCCGACTCCCTCGCCCAGGCCCAGGAGCTGATCGGCGGCCGGGAACAGATGGTCGAGCAGGCCCGTCAGGAGGCCGAGCGGATCATCCAGGCGCGCACGCCGAGCGCGGCTCGCTGATCTCCGACACCGAGGTCGCCCGCCGCCCAGGCCGAGGCCGACCGGATCCTCGCCGAGGCCCGCAAGGAGGCCGAGGAGATCCCGCCGAGGCCGACGACTACGTCGACTCCAAGCTCGCCAACTTCGAGGTCGTCCTCACCAAGACCCTCGCTCCGTCGGCCCGGCCGCGAGAAGCTCCTCGGCACCGGCCCCGGCCTCGACGACCAGGGCTACGAGGACGAGGACGCCCCCGAGCGCAGCCATGACCCGGAGACTCTGCGCCGCACCGCCGACGAGTACGTGGACGTCAAGCTCGGGCCTTCGAGGCGGTCCTCGCCAAGACCCTGGAGGCCGTCGGCCGCGGCCGGCAGAAACTGCACGGCCGGATCGCCACCGACGACCTCGGCGCCCTGGACACCACGACCGTCCAGCACAGCAGCGATGCCGACTACCTCGCCGACCTGGCGGCCATCGCCGACACCCCGCCGAACAGCCGCCGGCAGCGGTACCGGCCCAGCCGTCGTACGCCCAGCAGGACGCCTACGCGTACCAGCAGTCCCGCAGCAGAACGATCCGTACGGCTACCAGCAGCAGTACGCCCAGCAGGACCCGTACGCTATCAGCAGGCCGATCCGTACGCCGCCTACCCGCAGCAGCCCGCGTACGACCCGAACCAGGCCACCCGGTTACCAGCAGCCCCAGCCCCAGCCCCAGCCCCAGTCCCAGTCCCAGGCGCTCGACGAGACCAGCCTCTTCGACACCAGCATGATCAGCGCGGAGCAGCTGCGGGCGTACGAACAGGGCCGCGGCAACGGCTGACGCAGCCGATTGGGCCGTCAGCGAAAGGTCCAGTATCCTGGCTCTTCGGTCGCGTGTGCGCTGTGCTGACTTCGTAGACGCCCGCGATCAACGCTGCCCGGGAACACCGAAGGGCGGCGTACCTGAAGCTCACAGGATCGAAAGCAGGAATGGCTCTGAACGCCCGCCTCGACCACCGCAACCCCCTTGTGTTCGACACACACGAGCTGGGTCGGCGGCCTGGTGCGCTGCAGCGCCTGACCCGCACGATCGACGCTCCGAAGGACCTCGGTCTCAAGGACGTCATCGGAGTGCCGGAAGGCGCACCGGTGGAGCTCGAACTCCGGCTCGAGTCGGTCATGGAGGGTGTGCTCGTCACAGGCACCGCCCGTGCGCAGGCCGAGGGGGAGTGCGTAAGGTGTCTGGAGCCGGTCGAGCTCGAGCTCGAAGCGGACTTCCAGGAGATGTTCTCGTACCCTGACGCCGATGACCGGGGCCGCGTCAAAGCGGAGCCGGCCGACGACGCCGAGGAAGACGAGGACAGGCTCTTTCTCGAGGACGGCCTGTTCGACCTCGAACCCGTGCTGCGTGATGCGGTGGTGCTCGCACTGCCGATGCAGCCGGTGTGCCGGGAAGACTGCCCCGGCCTGTGCTCCGAGTGCGGAGCGCGGCTGGCGGACGACCCGGACCACCACCACGACGCCGTCGACATCCGTTGGGCGGCATTGCAGGGACTCGCCGGTTCACTCGAAGACGGCGATAAGGACGAGATGAGCGGCGCCGAACCGGGCGTCGACGAGAAGCAGGAGAAGTAGCCGTGGCTGTTCCGAAGCGGAAGATGTCGCGCAGCAACACGCGCCACCGCCGGTCGCAGTGGAAGGCTGCGGTCCCCACCCTGGTTGCGTGCGAGCGCTGCCACGAGCCCAAGCAGCAGCACATCGCGTGCCCGTCGTGCGGCACTTACAACAAGCGCCAGGTCCTCGAGGTCTGAGCGGCTGGTGAGAGGCACTGTGTCCACGCCAAAGAAGCAGGCTTCCCGTGTGAGCGGGAGTGCACCGGCGGACAACCAGGCCTCGTCCCACACGCTTCTGGAAGGGCGGCTCGGCTACAAGGTCGAGTCCGCCCTTCTGGTGCGAGCGCTGACCCACCGTTCCTACGCGTACGAGAACGGCGGTCTGCCGACGAACGAGCGGCTGGAGTTCCTCGGCGACTCCGTCCTCGGTCTCGTCGTCACCGACACGCTGTACCGCACCCACCCCGACCTGCCCGAAGGCCAGCTGGCCAAGCTGCGGGCCGCGGTGGTGAACTCGCGTGCGCTGGCGGATGTGGGGCGAACGCTCGAGCTCGGCTCCTTCATCCGGCTCGGCCGCGGTGAAGAAGGCACGGGAGGCCGGGACAAGGCATCCATCCTCGCCGACACCCTCGAAGCGGTGATCGGCGCGGTCTATCTCGACCAGGGCCTGGACTCGGCGGCGGAGCTGGTGCACCGCCTGTTCGACCCGCTGATCGAGAAGTCCTCCAACCTCGGAGCCGGCCTGGACTGGAAGACCAGTCTCCAGGAGCTCACCGCGACCGAAGGCCTCGGTGTTCCCGAGTACCTGGTCACGGAGACCGGCCCCGACCACGAGAAGACCTTCACTGCTGCCGCCCGCGTCGGAGGCGTCTCGTACGGCACCGGCACCGGCCGCAGCAAGAAGGAGGCGGAGCAGCAGGCCGCGGAGTCCGCCTGGCGGGCCATCCGCGCCGCGGCTGACGAGCGCGCCAAGGCGGCGAAAGCCGCGCAGGCCGCGTCCGCCGAGGCCGCTCAGGCGGCGGCAGCGACCGGGACCGCTCCGGCGGCCACGGCAGTCGAAGCCGACGACTGATCGCCGTCATCCAGCACAGCGCAACCCGAGCGCCCGCCCCGCACCCGGGGGCGGGCGCTCGGCTCATACACCGGTTGTCACGGGGGATGCCATGCCCGAGTTGCCCGAGGTCGAGGTCGTACGGCGCGGTCTTGAGCGGTGGGTCGCCCACCGGACCGTCGCCGACGCCGAGGTGCTGCACCCCCGTGCCGTGCGCCGCCACCTCGCAGGCGCCGACGACTTCGTCCACCGTCTCAAGGGCCACCGGGTCGGCACACCGAGCCGGCGCGGCAAGTACCTGTGGCTTCCTCTGGAGGACACCGACCAGTCGATCCTGGCCCACCTCGGCATGAGCGGCCAGCTGCTGGTCCAGCCGCACACCGCACCCGACGAGAAGCATCTGCGCATCCGCATCCGCTTCGCCGACGCCCGCGATACCGAGCTGCGGTTCGTCGACCAACGCACGTTCGGCGGACTGTCGTTGCACGACACCACCCCGGACGGCCTGCCCGACGTCATCGCGCACATCGCCCGTGATCCGCTCGACCCGCTGTTCGACGACGAGGCCTTCCACCAGGCCCTGCGCCGCAAGCGCACCACCATCAAACGGGCCCTGCTGGACCAGTCGTTGATCAGCGGCGTCGGCAACATCTACGCGGACGAGGCCCTCTGGCGTACCCGCCTGCACTACGACCGCCCGACGGCGACCTTCACCCGCCCGCGCACGCACCAACTCCTCGGCCACATCAGGGACGTGATGAACGCTGCCCTCGCGGCGGGCGGCACCAGTTTCGACAGCCTGTACGTCAACATCAATGGCGAGTCGGGCTACTTCGACCGGTCGTTGGACGCGTACGGGCGGGAAGGGCTGCCGTGCAAGCGCTGTGGCACGCCGATGCGCCGGCGCCCGTGGATGAACCGGTCCAGCTACTACTGCCCCAAGTGCCAGCGCCCGCCGCGGGTGGCGCCGTAACCGCTACCGGGGCGCGCGTTCCTCGTCGTAGCGCCCGCGCGCCGCGAGGACATCGTCCATGCGGCCCTCCACGTAGTGGATGAGGGCCAGCAGACGCTCGGCGACCTCGCGGCCCAGCGGGGTGAGTTCGTAGTCCACGCGGGGCGGATTGGTCGGCTGGGCCTCGCGGTGCACCAGGCCGTCGCGCTCCAGCGCATGCAGGGTCTGGGACAGCATCTTCTCGCTCACGCCGTCGACCCGGCGGCGCAGCTCGTTGAAGCGGAAGGACCCCTCGTGCAGGGCGCCGAGCGTGAGCGCGCCCCAGCGTCCCGTGACATGCTCCAGCGTGCCGCGCGACGGGCAGGCCTTGGAGAACACGTCGTACGGAAGGTTCTGCTCCGCCGTGCGCTCCTGCGTGGTCGTCATTCCTCAAGCGTACTCGAACGCAGCGCTGACCCATAGATTGCGCTAACCATTGGTTAGTGCCCCTGGGTCGCTCCTAGTACCCGAAGTTCTGGGTCCACCACGGGCCGCCGGAGCCGTAGTGCACTCCCACACCCAGCGTCTTGAAGTCGCAGTTCAGGATGTTGGCGCGGTGGCCGGGGCTGTTCATCCAGGCGTCCATCACGGCCTGGGCGTCGGCCTGGCCCCGGGCTATGTTCTCGCCGCCGAGGCTGGTTATCCCGGCCGCCTCCGCCCGGTCCCACGGAGTGGCGCCGCTCGGGTCGGTGTGGTCGAAGAAGCCCTGCGCGGCCATGGCGTCGCTGAAGTCGCCGGCGAGCTCGGCCAGCGCGCTGTTCGCGGCCAGCGGGCTGCAGCCGGCCTTTGCGCGCTCCTCGTTGACGAGCTTGAGCACCTCGGCCTCGGCGGCGGACTCCGCGGAGACCGGCGAGGACGGGGCGTCGGTCTTCTCGGGCGCCTTCGTGGCCGCTTCGTTCCGGGAGGGCGTCGTCTTCGGCTTCTTCGACGGCGTGGTCTGTGTCGGTTCCTCGGCGGGAGCCTTGCCGGCCGGCGGGGTCGACGGCTTCGACGTCGGGGCCGAGGGAGACGGGGAGGGGGAGCTGGAACGCTCGGTGTCCCGGCTCGCCGGCGCAGTGGTGTCGCGGCTCTCCTCGGCGCTGCCGGACGTGCCGCCCTGCTGCGTCTCGGTGTTGGTCGGGATGTCGGTGGTCTGCACCTTGTCGCCGCTGCCTCCGCCGAGCGTGTAGCTGTCACCGCCGGGCAGTACACCCGTGGCGACCGCGACCGTGCCGATCGCGACCGCCGCGGAGACGCCCAGCAGGCCGGTGCGGACCGGCGTCACGCCCTTCTTCTTACGGCGGCGGTGCGAGCCCCCGTCCCGGGGCCCGTCGCCGGACAGGTACCCGTCGCTCGAGAAGACCGCCGTGTCGGCGGCGCGCTCGTGGTCCTCGGGGGCGAAGAGATAGGCCTCGCTCTTCGTCACCGCCTCGGCGTACGCCTCCGGGTTCAGGTACGGCGCGATACCGGGCGCGGCCTGGCCGCCCCCGTACGAGTGCTGCGGGTTGTGGCCCCCCACGGCTGAGCCGTGCGTCTCGTTGCCTCCCGTGGCGCGGCCCGTGGCGGCGCGGCCGGCGGCGGAGCGTCGGTGGCGTCCCATGTCCTGGCCTTCCTCGTCCTCGCGGTCGACTCGTCCGTCCGTTCGTCCGCACGGTGCGTCTGCGCGATTTGTTCGTGTGCGGTTCGTCCGTGCGGTCAAGCAAACCCACTCGATCGAGTGAGTTTCATATGAGATTCATTGGGGCTGGACGGTACCGCATGGTGCTGGGGGAGGAAGTGTCCCCAGAGACATTGGCCGGTTAGGTTGCACCCATGAGCGAGGATGTACGGCTGGTCGCCTGGGTGCGAGGACGCGTCCAAGGTGTGGGTTTTCGCTGGTTCACGCGCGCCAAGGCGCTCGAGATCGGCGGCCTGAGTGGTTTTGCTCTCAATTTGGACGACGGTCGGGTCCAGGTGGTCGCAGAGGGTACCCCTGAGGGCTGTCAGGGTCTGCTCGACTGGCTCCAGGGCGACGACACGCCCGGGCGTGTGGAGGGAGTGACCGAGATCTGGGACACACCCCGCGGCGGTTACGACGGCTTCGCCGTGCGCTGACCCGGCAGGGCCGAAAGGGTGGTGCGGCACCGCCGGGGTATGTCACCGGCAGCTGCCCCGAGTGGAAACGACCAGGTGGTTGCCAAGAAGGGCTTGCCGTGGCAGGCTCCACACGCAAGGATGATCGCCACGCCTTGAGGGCCCCGCAGGAGTCGTCGCGCCGCCGTTTCCCGGCCGTGCACCCCGGGTTGCTCGCCGATACGGGGCGTGATCGTGTTGACCGTCAAACTTTTTGGTGAGACGCTGAAAGCCCCGCGCACCTCAGCTGTTTGGCATGGATGAACGGCAGCACAACTCCACAGTGCCAAGCGGCCGCGGGTGCGAAATCCCTCACGACCCACACCGCATCGGTCGGTCACTCAGTGTGGAGGACCATCCATCATGGCAAAGGCGCTTCTCGGTTACGTCGGCGGCTCCGACCCTCGACTCCTCGCCGAGATGCGACGGCTCCAGCAGCGCGTCCAGGACCTCGAATCCGAGCTCGTACGGATCCAGGCGGAGAACGACGCGCTGGCGGCTGCCGCTTCTCACCACGACAGGATCATGGAGAGCGTCGACGCACACCAGGCGGAGCCTGCGCTCACCTGATCGCTGCATCGCACAACGACAGCAGTGGTTGGGAGCCCGTAACAACCGCTAAGTTGTCAGAAGTGGCAAGGGACGCTCCGGCGTCCCTTCTTTCTTTGCCCCGCGCATCCTTTCACCTTCTTTAACGTCTGGTGTGCCCTGCACGTTCAAGGGTGAAACCGCAGGGTGACGAGTGTTCGTGGAGTGAGACAACCCCGGGAGGTAGAGTCCAGCGGCGTGCACCTCAAGGCCCTGACCCTCCGTGGGTTCAAATCGTTCGCCTCGGCCACGACGCTCCGGTTCGAGCCGGGCATCACGTGTGTCGTCGGACCGAACGGCTCGGGCAAGTCCAACGTCGTGGACGCGCTCAGCTGGGTCATGGGAGAGCAGGGCGCCAAGTCGCTGCGCGGCGGCAAGATGGAGGACGTCATCTTCGCCGGCACCACCGGGCGCCCGCCGCTCGGCCGCGCCGAGGTGTCGCTGACCATCGACAACTCCGACGGGGCCCTGCCCATCGAGTACGCCGAGGTCACCATCACGCGGATCATGTTCCGCAACGGCGGCAGCGAGTACCAGATCAACGGCGACACCTGCCGGCTGCTCGACATCCAGGAGCTGCTCTCCGACTCCGGCATCGGCCGCGAGATGCACGTCATCGTCGGCCAGGGCCAGCTCGACTCCGTGCTGCACGCCGACCCCATGGGCCGGCGTGCCTTCATCGAAGAGGCCGCGGGCGTCCTGAAGCACCGCAAGCGCAAGGAGAAGGCGCTGCGGAAGCTGGACGCGATGCAGGCCAACCTCGCGCGGGTGCAGGACCTGACGGACGAGCTGCGCCGTCAGCTCAAGCCGCTCGGCCGGCAGGCCGCGGTCGCCCGCAGGGCCGCCGTGATCCAGGCCGACCTCAGGGACGCCCGCCTCCGCCTCCTCGCCGACGATCTCGTACGGCTGCGAGAGGCGCTCAAGGCCGAGGTCGCCGACGAGGCCGCGCTCAAACAGCGCAAGGAGGCCGCCGAGCAGGAACTGAGGAAGGCGCTCCAGCGCGAGGCGCTCCTGGAGGACGAGGTACGGCAGCTCGCGCCCCGCCTCCAGCGTGCCCAGCAGACCTGGTACGAGCTCTCCCAGCTCGCCGAACGGGTGCGCGGCACCATCTCCCTGGCCGACGCGCGCGTGAAGAGCGCGACCTCCGCCCCGCCCGAGGAGCGGCGCGGCCGCGACCCCGAGGACATGGAACGCGAGGCCCACCGCATCCGCGAGCAGGAGGCCGAGCTCGAGGCGGCCCTGGAAGCGGCGCAGCGGGCACTGGACGACACGGTCGCCCATCGAGCCGAACTGGAGCGCGAACTCGCCCTCGAGGAACGCCGGCTGAAGGACGCGGCCCGGGCCATCGCCGACCGCCGTGAGGGACTGGCCCGGCTGAACGGCCAGGTCGGCGCGGCCCGTTCTCGCGCGGCCTCCGCCCAGGCCGAGATCGACCGCCTCGCCGACGCCCGCGACGAGGCGCAGGAGCGGGCGTTCGCCGCGCAGGAGGAGTACGAGGCGCTCAAGGCCGAGGTCGACGGCCTCGACGCCGGTGACGCGGAACTGGCCGAGCGGCACGAGGCGGCGAAGCAGCAGCTCGCGCAGGCGGAGGCCGCACTCGCCGCCGCCCGTGAGGCGACCACGGCGGCGGAACGCAGCCGGGCCGCGACGCAGGCCCGCCATGAGGCCCTCGCCATGGGACTGCGCCGCAAGGACGGCACCGGCGCCCTGCTCGGCGCGAAGGATCGTCTCACCGGCCTGCTGGGCCCGGCCGCAGAGCTGCTGACGGTGACGCCGGGCCACGAGGTCGCCCTGGCCGCCGCCTTCGGCGCGGCAGCCGATGCCATCGCCGTGACGACCCCGGCATCGGCAGCGGACGCCATCCGCCTCCTGCGCAAACAGGACGCGGGCCGCGCGGCCCTGTTGCTGGCGGGAGCACCGGAGGACACGAACGGGGGAGGCCGGGGTGGCGACCGGAGCGCCGACGTGGGGCATCGGGCGGGGTGGTGCCCGCGGAGGGTGGTGCGGGTGTTTCGGGCGGTGCGACGTCCGGGGAGCGTGGCGCGGATGCTTCAGGCGGGGCGACGACCGCAGACGCCGGTCCCCGGGCCGGTGACGCTTTGCCACCGGGCGCCGGTGCTCCTCCCGCCGTATCCGGGAAAGCGCGCCCCGATGGTCCGTCGTATGCCGCTGATCTCGTGCGGGGACCCTCCGAGCTCATGCCCGCTGTGCGGCGGCTGCTGCGGGGGATCGTCGTCGTCGGGACGCTGGAGGACGCCGAGGAGCTCGTGTACACGCGGCCCGATCTCACCGCCGTCACCGCCGAAGGGGACCTGCTCGGGGCGCACTTCGCTCACGGGGGGTCCGCCGGGGCGCCCAGTCTGCTCGAGGTGCAGGCGTCGGTGGACGAGGCGGCCGCCGAGCTGGACGAGCTGGCCGTGCGGTGCGAGGAGCTGGCCGAGGTGCAGACCGCGGCCGGCGAGCGGCGCAAGGAGGCCGCCGCGCTCGTCGAGGACCTGGGTGAACGGCGTAGGGCCGCCGACCGCGAGAAGTCGGCGGTGGCCCAGCAGCTCGGCCGGCTCGCCGGGCAGGCCCGGGCGGCCGCGGGGGAGGCCGAGCGGAGTGTCGCCGCCGCGGCACGTGCCCAGGATGCGCTCGACAAGGCGCTTCAGGAGGTCGAGGAGCTCGCCGAACGGCTCGCCGTAGCCGAGGAGATGCCGGTCGAGGAGGAGCCCGACACCTTCGTACGGGACCGGCTCGCCGCCGACGGTGCCAACGCACGGCAGACCGAGATGGAGGCCCGCCTTCAGGTCCGTACGCACGAGGAACGGGTCAAGGGGCTCGCCGGGCGGGCCGACTCACTGGACCGGGCCGCCCGCGCGGAACGCGAGGCACGCGCGCGTGCCGAGCAGCGGCGGGCGCGCCTCAGGCACGAGGCGTCCGTCGCGGAGGCCGTCGCCTCCGGCGCGCGCCAGCTCCTCGCGCACGTCGAGGTCTCCCTCGCCCGCGCGGACGAGGAGCGCACCGTTGCCGAGGCGGCCAAGGCACAGCGCGAGCAGGAGCTGGCCGCCGCCCGCACCGAGGGCCGCGACCTCAAGGCCGAGCTCGACAAGCTCACGGACTCCGTGCACCGCGGTGAGGTGCTCGGCGCCGAGAAGCGGCTGCGGATCGAGCAGTTGGAGACCAAGGCGCTGGAGGAACTGGGCGTGGAGCCGGCGGGGCTGGTCTCCGAGTACGGCCCGCATCAGCTCGTACCGCCCTCGCCGCCCGCCGAGGGTGAGGAGCTGCCGGAGGATCCCGAGCACTCGCGCAACCAGCCGAAGCCGTTCGTCCGGGCGGAGCAGGAGAAGCGGCTGAAGTCGGCCGAGCGGGCGTACCAACAGCTCGGCAAGGTGAACCCGCTGGCCCTGGAGGAGTTCGCGGCGCTGGAGGAACGGCACAAGTTCCTCAGCGAACAGCTGGAAGACCTGAAGAAGACGCGTGCCGACCTCCTCCAGGTGGTGAAGGAGGTGGACGAGCGCGTCGAGCAGGTGTTCACCGAGGCCTACCGGGACACGGCCCGGGAGTTCGAGGGCGTCTTCAGCCGGCTGTTCCCGGGCGGCGAGGGCCGGCTCGTGCTGACGGACCCGGACAACATGCTCACCACGGGCGTGGACGTCGAGGCGCGGCCGCCGGGCAAGAAGGTCAAGCGGCTCAGCCTGCTCTCCGGCGGAGAGCGGTCGCTGACGGCCGTGGCGCTGCTGGTGTCGATCTTCAAGGCCCGGCCCAGTCCGTTCTATGTGATGGACGAGGTCGAGGCGGCGCTCGACGACACGAACCTGCAGCGGCTGATCCGGATCATGCAGGAGCTGCAGGAGGCCTCGCAGCTCATCGTCATCACGCACCAGAAGCGGACGATGGAGGTCGCCGATGCGCTGTACGGCGTCTCCATGCAGGGCGACGGTGTGTCGAAGGTCATCAGCCAGCGGCTCCGGTGACTGCGTGCGGTCTGCACCTGTTGCGGCCTGCGCCTCCAAATGAGTTCAACCTGTGAACGCAAGTACGACACGCCTGCGCGAAAAAATCACAGTAAAGAACCTATTGACTTCGAAACTTGAAGACATAGTCTCTGCAACGTTGCTTTTACCTTCAGGTTGAAGGGCTCACCATCACCCCGGCAGTGACGCCGGTGGCCCGAGGAGTTACCACGTGACCAGCACAGCGCAGGCACCTCAGCAAGGAGCCAAGGCGGCACCCCCCGAACATCTGGGGCACGTCGTCTTCATCACCGCCGCAGCCGCCATGGGTGGCTTCCTCTTCGGCTATGACAGCTCCGTCATCAACGGTGCCAACGGCGGCATCCAGGCTCGCTTCGAGCTCAGCTCCGGTGCTACCGGTACCGTCGCCGCCTGCGCCCTGCTGGGCAGTGCCGTCGGTGCCGCCCTCGCCGGCCGGATCGCGGACCGCATCGGCCGTATCCGTGTGATGCAGATCGCGGCGGTGCTGTTCGCCGTGAGCGCCGTCGGCTCCGGCCTTCCGTTCGCCGCGTGGGACCTCGCCGCCTGGCGTGTCCTCGGCGGTATAGCCATCGGTATGGCCTCGGTCATCGGCCCCGCCTACATCGCCGAGGTCGCCCCGCCGGCGTACCGAGGCAGGCTCGCCTCCTTCCAGCAGGCAGCGATCGTCATCGGCATCGCCGTCTCGCAGCTCGTCAACTGGGCCATCCTCAACATGGCCGACGGCGAGGAGCGCGGGGAGATCGCGGGCATCGAGGCCTGGCAGTGGATGCTGGGCGTGATGATCGTGCCGGCCGTGATCTACGGCCTGCTGTCCTTCGCCATCCCCGAGTCGCCGCGCTTCCTGATCAGCGTGGGCCGGGTCGACGACGCCAAGAAGGTGCTCGCCGACGTCGAGGGCGACATCAACCTGGACGCCCGCGTCGCCGAGATCGACGAGGCCATGCGCAGCGACCACAAGTCGACGTTCCGGGACCTGCTGGGCGGCAGGTTCGGCCTGCTGCCGATCGTCTGGATCGGTATCGGCCTCTCCGTCTTCCAGCAGCTGGTCGGCATCAACGTCATCTTCTACTACTCGAACCTGCTGTGGCAGTCCGTCGGTGTCGACCCGTCGAGCTCGTTCTTCTACTCGTTCGAGACCTCGATCATCAACATCATCGGCACCGTGATCGCGATGATCTTCGTCGACCGCATCGGCCGCAAGCCGCTCGCGCTGATCGGCTCGATCGGTATGGGCGTCTCGCTCGCGCTGGCCGCCTGGTCCTTCTCGTACCAGAACGGCAACGACCCGCTGCCGACCGCCCAGGGTGTGGTCGCGCTGATCGCCGCCAACGCGTTCGTGCTGTTCTTCGCCCTGTCCTGGGGTGTGGTCGTCTGGGTCATGCTCGGTGAGGTCTTCCCGAACAAGATCCGTGCCGCCGCGCTCGGTGTGGCCGCCTCGGCCCAGTGGCTCGCCAACTGGGCGATCACGATCACCTTCCCGGACCTGGCGGAGTGGAACCTGTCGCTCACCTACGTGATGTACGCGGTGTTCGCCTTCCTCTCCATCCCGTTCATCCTCAAGTTCGTGCCCGAGACCAAGGGCAAGACGCTGGAGGAGATGGGCTGACCCGCCCCCTGATCTCGGGGAGAAGGGCCAAGTCCCCGCTGCCCCTCTCCTCGTACTCGTAAGAGACGTGCTGCCCCGGCTCGCAGATCATGTGAGCCGGGGCAGCACGTCGTCACAGAACAGGTGCAGGCTGCGCCAGCCCTCCTCCAGCGGCATCCCGCCCACGAGCGGATGCAGGACGAGGTTGTCGAGCCCCTGTGCCACGCACTCGTCCGGTGTGAGGACCCGGTAGACGCCCTCGGCGCGCAGCTCGTCCACCGTTGTCGCCGTCGAACGCACCGCCGAGCGGATGCCGGCCGACTGCCAGGAGGCGTACGTCCGCGCCTCGTGCAGGAAATGCCCGCCGTACGTCGCCCAGGTCCGGTCGGGGTCCTCGGCGAGGTGCAGGAGAGGAGTCTCGGCGGCGGGCATCATGGTCCAGCCCTCGGTGCCGTACTCGACCAGCCGCTCCTTGTAGTAGGCCTCCAGCTCGGGCAGGTGTGCGCTGGGGAAGAAGGGCAGGCCGAGGCGGGCGGCCCGGCGGGCGGCGGCCTTCGAGGAGCCGCCGACCAGCAGCAGCGGGTGCGGATCGGAGTACGGGCGCGGGGTGACCCGTACCGTACGGCCCCGGTACTCGAACTCCTCGCCGGTCCAGGCCTTCAGCACCGTCTCCAGCAGCTCGTCCTGCAGCCGCCCGCGCCGCTTCCACTCCACATCGAACTGGGCGTACTCCTCCGGCCGGTACCCGATCCCCGCGACGGTCACGAGCCGTCCGCCGCCGAGCAGATCCAGTACGGCGATGTCCTCGGCCAGTCGCAGCGGGTCGTGCAGCGGGCCGATGACCGCCGACACGGTGACCGCGAGGTGCCGGGTGGCGCCGAGGACCGCTCCGGCGAAGGCGAACGGCGAGGGCAGCCAGTTGTTCGCGACGCCGTGGTGCTCCTCCGTCTGCACGGTGGTGATCCCCCGGTCGTCGGCGTACGCGGCCATCTCCAGGGCGGCCCGGTAGCGGGCGTGGAGGGAGGCGGGGGTGGCGCCGGGCTCGACGAGGTTGAAACGGACGACCGTGACGGGCATGGGAAGGTCTCCCTCCACCGGGCGGGTGTGGAGGGGGACAGTAGCTGACGGAGTGTCAGACAGCCAGGGTCATGCTGATGTGCGCCTGACATGACGACGCCTCTTGGAGGAATGCACAAGATGGGCCCGGCGGACCCTCATGGCTAATACTGGACGCGTTATGGAAATCGTCATCCTTGCTGTAGTCATCGCCGTGGTCGTGCTCGGCGCGCTCGGCGGGCTCATCGTCGGCAGCCGGCGCCGCAAGTCGCTGCCCCCGCCGCCCACCACGCCCGACATCACCGCCCCTCCGGCCGAGCCGCATGTCGGCGACGAGGCCGAGACGCCGCGCGACGAACCGCGTCGCACGATCGAGGAGGTGGACCTCCCGGACGGCTCGGCCCCGGTCACCGTCGAGGAACCGCCCCTTCCCGAACTCGAAGTCCCCCTCGTCCCCCGATCGAGGTCCCCGAGCCCACCGCCGGACGGCTCGTCCGCCTGCGCGCCCGGCTCTCCCGGTCCCAGAACGCCCTCGGCAAGGGGCTGCTCACGCTGCTGTCGCGCGAGCACCTCGACGAGGAGACCTGGGAGGAGATCGAGGACACCCTGCTCACCGCCGACGTCGGCGTGCAGCCCACCCAGGAGCTGGTCGAACGGCTGCGCGAGCGTGTGAAGGTGCTCGGCACCCGCACCCCCGAGGAGCTGCGCGGCCTGCTGCGCGAGGAGCTGCTCACCCTGATCGGCCCCGACCTCGACCGCGTAGTGAAGACCGAGCCGGAGACCAGCAAGCCCGGCATCGTGATGATCGTCGGTGTCAACGGCACCGGCAAGACCACCACCACCGGCAAGCTCGCCCGCGTCCTGGTCGCCGACGGCCGCAGCGTCGTCCTGGGCGCCGCCGACACCTTCCGGGCCGCTGCCGCCGACCAGCTCCAGACCTGGGGCGAGCGGGTCGGCGCCCACACCGTGCGCGGGCCGGAGGCCGGCGACCCCGCCTCCGTCGCCTTCGACGCGGTCAAGGAGGGCAAGGAGATGGGCATGGACGTCGTGCTCATCGACACCGCCGGCCGCCTGCACACCAAGACCGGCCTCATGGACGAGCTCGGCAAGGTCAAGCGCGTCGTCGAGAAGCACGCGCCGCTGGACGAGGTGCTGCTCGTGCTGGACGCGACCACCGGCCAGAACGGCCTTGTGCAGGCCCGCGTCTTCGCCGAGGTCGTCGACATCACCGGCATCGTCCTCACCAAGCTGGACGGCACCGCCAAGGGCGGCATCGTCGTCGCCGTACAGCGCGAGCTCGGCGTCCCGGTCAAGCTGGTCGGGCTGGGCGAGGGCGCGGACGATCTGGCGCCGTTCGAGCCGGAGGCGTTCGTTGACGCCCTTATCGGAGAGTGACCACCTACCAAAACCGGTATGTGCTCGAAGAAGCGCCCGTCTCCAGGCGAAGCTGGGGACGGGCGCTTTGTCGTGTACGGCTACGCGCGTGACCGGTGCGCCACGTAAGCCAGCGTCCCCAGCAGCAGCCTCGCCGCCGGTGGCTTCGTGGCCGAGTCCAGGTCGGGCGGGCGCAGCCAGCGGACCGGGCCGAGGCCGGCGCGGTCGGAGGGCGGGGCCGTGATGTACGTTCCGGGGCCCAGGCCGCGCAGGTCGAGGCTCGGGTCGTCCCAGCCCATGCGGTAGAGCAGCGCGGGAAGCTCGGACGCGGAGCCGGGGGCCACCAGGAAATGGGCGCGGCCGTCCGGGGTGGCGGTGACGGGGCCGAGGGGGAGGCCCATGCGCTCCAGCCGGGCCAGCGAGCGCCGCCCGACCGGCTCGGCGACCTCGATCACATCGAACGCGCGCCCGACCGGCAGCATCACCGCGGCGCCCGGCACCTCGGCCCAGGCCTCGGTCACCGCGTCCAGCGTCGCTCCGGCCGGCACCTCGGACGCGAAGTCCAGCGGATGTGCACCCGGCGCCCGGCACTCGGGGCGGCCGCAGGAGCAGACGCCCGCGGCGGCCCGGGCGCCCGGGGCGACGTCCCAGCCCCACAGCCCGGTGTACTCGGCCACGGCGGTGCACTCCGACGAGCGGCCGCGGCGGCGCGAGCCGGACCGGATGTCGCGGATCCCTCGACTGCTGCCGATCGTGAAGCCCATGCCCCCTCCAACGGGTCCGGCGCACCGGTGGTTACGAGACGGAATCGGAATGTGACTCTGCGTCTCCGCCTTCCCGGTGCCGCGCGAATCCAGTCGGCGCCCGGAAGGACCCCGGGTGGTGCGTCCGACGGCGCGCGCCCCTGTGTGCGACGCTGCGCTCACTCCCGTCCGTCCTATGTCAAGTGAATCGTCTGGAGGCGACCGGGAGTTCATTCGAAGGGGTGGCGAATGGTGGCGATTCCGGGATCGCCGTGGCTGAAGCGGTGATCGTAGGATTACTTTGAGTGCACGCCACCCGGGGCACATGCGCCGGTGGGTATGCCCGGGGCAAGCAGGTTGCTCGTTCGAAGAGTGAGAACCGCCGGACGACGGCCGCATCGACGGGCATTCTGATAGGGCTTGGCGCACTTGGTGACAAGCGGTCTGAGGGATGGGGGCGTTCCAGTGGGCGGCAACGGCGGAAGCGGGATGAACGCTGAGAAGCGCCCGAATGAGCTGTTGGGCTCGTGGTTCGTGCGCAGCGGCTGGTCCAAGGGCGAGCTCGCGCGGCAAGTGAACCGCAGGGCACGCCAGTTGGGGGCCAACCACATCTCCACGGACACCTCGCGGGTGCGCCGCTGGCTGGACGGGGAGAATCCCCGCGAGCCGATCCCCAGGATCCTCTCGGAGCTGTTCTCCGAGCGGTTCGGCTGCGTCGTCTCCATCGAGGACCTCGGCCTGCGCACCGCCCGCCAGGCACCCTCCACGTCGGGTGTCGACCTGCCCTGGACGGGCCCGCAGACGGTGGCCCTGCTCGGCGAGTTCTCGCGCAGCGACCTGATGCTGGCGCGGCGCGGCTTCCTCGGGACCTCGCTGGCCCTGTCGGCGGGCCCGGCCCTGATCGAGCCGATGCAGCGCTGGCTGGTCCCCACCCCCTCCGCCCCGCAGCCGGAGCCCGCGTCGGTGCCCGCCACTCCCGCGCGCGGGCGGCTGTCCAGGCCCGAGCTGGACCTGCTGGAGACCACCACGGTGATGTTCCGCCAGTGGGACGCCCAGTGCGGCGGCGGTCTGCGCCGCAAGGCGGTCGTCGGCCAGTTGCACGAGGTGACGGACCTGCTCCAGGAGCCCCAGCCGGAGGCCACCACCCGCAGGCTGTTCAAGGTCGCCGCCGAGCTGGCCGAGCTGGCCGGCTGGATGTCGTACGACGTGGGGCTCCAGCCCACCGCGCAGAAGTACTTCGTGCTCGCCCTGCACGCCGCCAAGGAGGCCGGTGACAAGCCGCTCGGCTCGTACATCCTCTCCAGCATGAGCCGCCAGATGATCCACCTCGGGCGGCCCGACGACGCCCTGGAGCTGATCCACCTCGCGCAGTACGGCAGCCGGGACTGCGCGAGCCCGCGCACCCAGGCGATGCTGTATGCGATGGAGGCCCGCGCCTACGCCAACATGGGGCAGCCCGGCAAGTGCAAGCGGGCCGTGCGGATGGCCGAGGACACCTTCACCGATGCCGACGACTGGGACGAGCCGGACCCCGACTGGATCCGCTTCTTCTCCGAGGCCGAGCTGTACGCGGAGAACTCCCACTCCTTCCGCGACCTCGCCTATGTCGCCGGCCGCAGCCCCAGCTACGCCTCCCTCGCCGAGCCGCTGATGCAGCGGGCCGTGGAGCTGTTCGCGCAGGACGGCGAGCACCAGCGGTCGTATGCGCTCAACCTCATCGGCATGGCCACCGTGCACCTGCTCCAGCGCGAGCCCGAGCGGAGCGCCGAGTTCGCCGACCGGGCCATGACGGTCGCCAAGAAGGTCCGCTCCGAGCGGGTCAACACTCGTATCCGAAAGACCGTCGACACCGCCGCCCGAGACTTCGGTGATCTTGCCGAGGTCGTGGACCTCACCGACAAGCTCGCCGTCGAGCTTCCGGAGACCGCCGAGGCGGTCTGAGCACCCCGCCCAACCCCTGAACTCCGGCCGCGGCCGGCCCTCCCGAACTGCCCGACTCGGCTCCCCCATGCCAGGTCATCGGAAGGCCGGCCGCGGCCGGTTTGCTGTTCCCGCGCAGGCTTCCACCGAAGGTTGCGCCACGATAACGATCGGCTGGGCCGCCATCCGGCAGTTCATCAACGCGTAACACACAGGGCGCCTTCGTCACCGCCGCGAAACAGCGAGGGGCTTCCACCGAAACGGCGCTGCGCCAATCTCGTGGCCCATAACCGGCCCACCCCTCATGACCGCTCAAGGCTTCGCCCGCACGGGGCCGTATCCAACGACGAGGAGACGCCGATGGCACCAGCCATCACGCTTGCCGCAGAGACGGAGCTCTCTGCCGCCAACACAGGCTTCATGCTCATCTGCTCCGCCCTGGTGATGCTCATGACTCCGGGCCTGGCCTTCTTCTACGGAGGCATGGTCCGCGTCAAGAGCACCCTGAACATGCTGATGATGAGCTTCATCAGCCTCGGGATCGTCACCATCCTGTGGGTGCTGTACGGCTTCTCCCTCGCCTTCGGCACGGACTCCGGCAGCATCATCGGCTGGAGCTCGGACTACGTCGGCTTCACCGGGATCGGCACCGCAGACCTCTGGAGCGGCTACACCATCCCGGTCTACGTCTTCGCCGTCTTCCAGCTGATGTTCGCGATCATCACGCCCGCTCTGATCAGCGGCGCCCTCGCGGACCGTGTGAAGTTCACGGCGTGGGCGCTGTTCGTCGCCCTGTGGGCCACGGTCGTCTACTTCCCGGTCGCGCACTGGGTCTGGGGCACCGGCGGCTGGGCCTTCGAGCTGGGTGTGATCGACTTCGCCGGCGGTACGGCGGTCCACATCAACGCCGGTGCCGCGGCGCTCGGCGTGATCCTCGTCATCGGCAAGCGGGTCGGCTTCAAGAAGGACCCGATGCGCCCGCACAGCCTGCCGCTGGTCATGCTCGGTGCCGGTCTGCTGTGGTTCGGCTGGTTCGGCTTCAACGCCGGCTCCTGGCTCGGCAACGACGACGGCGTCGGCGCACTGATGTTCGTCAACACCCAGATCGCCACCGCCGCAGCCATGCTGGCCTGGCTCATCTACGAGAAGCTCCGCCACGGCGCGTTCACCACGCTGGGCGCCGCCTCCGGTGCCGTCGCCGGTCTGGTCGCCATCACCCCGGCCGGTGGCGCGGTCGACCCGCTCGGCGCGATCGCGGTCGGCGCCATCGCCGGTCTGCTGTGCGCCATGGCCGTCGGCCTGAAGTACAAGTTCGGCTACGACGACTCGCTCGACGTGGTCGGCGTCCACCTGGTCGGCGGTGTCCTCGGCTCCCTGCTCATCGGCTTCTTCGCCAGCGGCAAGGGCCAGTCCGAGGTCGAGGGCCTCTTCTACGGCGGCGGCCTGGAGCAGTTCTGGAAGCAGTGCGCCGGTGTCTTCGCGGTCCTCGCCTACTCCTTGGTCGCCTCTGCGATCCTTGCCTTCCTGATCGACAAGACGATCGGCATGCGGGTCTCCGAGGACGATGAGGTGGCCGGCATCGACCAGGCCGAGCACGCCGAGACCGCATACGACTTCAGCGGTGCCGGTGGTGGCGCCTCCCGCACCGCCTCCGCCCCCGCGCCGGTCGCCGAAGCTGCGAGCAAGAAGGTGGACGCATGAAGCTCATCACCGCCGTCGTCAAGCCCCACCGGCTCGACGAGATCAAGGAGGCCCTCCAGGCCTTCGGAGTACACGGTCTGACGGTCACCGAGGCGAGCGGCTACGGTCGTCAGAGGGGGCACACCGAGGTCTACCGGGGCGCCGAGTACACCGTCGACCTGGTCCCCAAGATCCGCATCGAGGTGCTGGCCGAGGACGACGACGCCGAGCAGCTGATCGACGTCATCGTGAAGGCGGCCCGCACCGGCAAGATCGGTGACGGCAAGGTCTGGTCCCTCCCGGTCGAGACGGCCGTACGGGTCCGGACCGGCGAGCGCGGACCGGACGCGCTCTGACACAGAGGAACAGGAGTCGCTGGGTGACGAGCACGGGCGTACGGACGGAAGCAGAGGACTCGGGACCCAGCGGCTACGCGGCGGCCCGGCTGCGCCTCCTCACAAAGGGGGCGCAGTCCGGGCCGCCGCGCCGTGCCGCCCTGGCCGAGCTGACGGACGACTGGCTGGCCGGGCTCTTCGACGCCGGAGCCGAAGAACTGCGCGGGGTGTCCCTCGTCGCGGTCGGCGGCTACGGCCGTGGTGAGCTGTCCCCGCGCAGCGACCTCGACCTGCTCCTGCTGCACGACGGCGGCGACCCCGCCGCGATCGCCGCCCTCGCCGACCGCATCTGGTACCCGGTCTGGGATCTCGGCCTGGCCCTCGACCACTCCGTCCGTACGCCGGCCGAGGCCCGCAAGACGGCCGGCGAGGACCTCAAGGTCCAGCTCGGCCTGCTGGACGCCCGGCACATCGCCGGCGACCTCGGCGTCACGGCCGGACTCAGGACCGCCGTCCTCGCCGACTGGCGCAATCAGGCCCCCAAACGCCTGCCCGAACTGCAGGAACTGTGCGCCGAACGCGCCGAGCGCCAGGGCGAGCTGCAGTACCTCCTGGAGCCGGATCTGAAAGAGGCTCGCGGTGGGCTGCGCGACGCCACCGCCCTGCGTGCCGTCGCCGCCTCCTGGCTGGCCGACGCCCCGCGCGAGGGCCTCGACGACGCCCGGCGCCGACTGCTCGACGTCCGCGACGCCCTGCACCTGGCCACCGGGCGCGCGACCGACCGGCTCGCGCTCCAGGAGCAGGACCAGGTCGCCGCCGAGCTCGGCCTCCTCGACGCCGACACGCTGCTGCGGCAGGTGTACGAGGCGGCGCGGGTCATCTCGTACGCCAGTGATGTCACCTGGCGTGAAGTGGGGCGCGTGCTGCGGTCGCGCGCCGTGCGGCCACGCCTGCGCTCCATGCTGGGCGGTGGAAAGCAGGTCGCCGAGCGCTCTCCGCTGGCCGAAGGGGTGGTGGAGCAGGACGGCGAGGTGGTGCTCGCCCGGGCCGCGCGCCCCGACCGCGACCCCGTGCTGCCGTTGCGCGCCGCGGCCGCCGCCGCTCAGGCCGGTCTGCCGCTCTCCCTGCACGCCGTACGGCGCATGGCGGCCGGAGTGCGCCCGCTGCCCACGCCCTGGCCCGCCGAGGCGCGCGAACAGCTCGTGACCCTGCTCGGCTCCGGCCGCCCCACGATCGAGGTCTGGGAGGCCCTGGAGGCCGAGGGCCTGATCACCCGGCTGCTGCCGGACTGGGAGCGGGTGCGCTGCCGGCCGCAGCGCAACGCCGTGCACATCTGGACCGTCGACCGGCATCTCATCGAGACCGCCGTCCGCGCCTCCGAGTTCACTCGCCGGGTCAGCCGCCCCGACCTGCTCCTGGTCGCCGCGCTGCTGCACGACATCGGCAAGGGCTGGCCCGGGGACCACTCGGTGGCCGGCGAGATCATCGCGCGCGATGTGGCCGCCCGTATCGGCTTCGACCGCGCGGACGTGGCCGTCCTCGCCACCCTCGTACGCCATCACCTGCTGCTCATCGAGACCGCGACCCGGCGCGACCTGGAGGATCCGGCCACTGTCCGCTCGGTCGCCGAGGCGGTCGGCACGCAGAGCACGCTGGAACTGCTGCACGCACTGACCGAGGCCGACGCGCTGGCCACCGGACCGGCCGCCTGGTCGTCCTGGCGCGGCTCGCTCGTCGCCGACCTGGTCAAGCGGGTCGCGGGCGTTCTCGCCGGGGACCCCCTCGACGAGCCCGAGGCCGCCGCGCCCACCGCCGAGCAGGAGCGGCTCGCCCTCGAGGCGATCGCGACGGGCAGCCCCGTGCTGGCGCTGCGCGCGCAGACCGAGCCGCCGGCGCAGGAGCAGCCGTCCGGCGATCCGGAGCCGCTCGGCGTGGAGCTGCTCATCGCCGTACCGGACCAGCCGGGCGTGCTGCCCGCGGTGGCCGGCGTCCTCGCCATGCACCGCCTGACCGTCCGCACGGCGGAGCTGCGGGCGCTGGAGCTGCCGGAGGGCGTCGAGGGCTCGGTGCTGCTGCTGGACTGGCGGGTCGCCGCCGAGTACGGCTCCCTGCCCCAGGCCGCCCGGCTGCGCGCCGACCTGGTGCGCGCCCTCGACGGCTCCCTGGACATCGCCGCCCGCCTTACCGAGCGCGACGCCGCCTATCCGCGCCGCCGGGGCGTGGTCGCGCCGCCGCCGCGGGTGACGGTCGCCTCGGCCGCCTCCCGCCTCGCCACGGTGATCGAGGTGCGCGCCCAGGACGCGCCGGGACTGCTGTTCCGGATCGGGCGGGCGCTGGAGGACGCCGGCGTACGGGTGCGCAGCGCGCATGTGAGCACGCTGGGCGCCAACGCGGTGGACGCGTTCTATGTCACAGACCCGGAGGGCGCGCCCCTGCCGGGCACGGAGGCGACGGGGGTGGCGCAGAAGCTGGAGGAGGCTCTGCGGGGGTGACCCCGCAGCGTCCGGGCGTTCAGCAGGGCGTAGCGGGTGGGGACGACTTTCCTGCGCGGCCGGATACCCTGGAAGACGCTCGCACTGCCCCCGACTCCGAGGACCGACGCCGCCGTGTTCGATACTCTTTCCGATCGCCTCTCAGCGACCTTCAAGAATCTGCGCGGCAAGGGGCGTTTGAGCGAGGCGGACATCGACGCCACCGCGCGCGAGATCCGCATCGCGCTCCTCGAGGCGGACGTGGCGCTGCCGGTGGTCCGGAGCTTCATCAAGAACGTCAAGGAGCGTGCCCTCGGCGCCGAGGTCTCCAGGGCGCTGAATCCGGCCCAGCAGGTCCTGAAGATCGTGAACGACGAGCTCGTCACGATCCTCGGCGGCGAGACCCGGCGGCTGCGGTTCGCCAAGCAGCCGCCGACCGTGATCATGCTGGCGGGTCTGCAGGGTGCCGGTAAGACCACCCTCGCGGGCAAGCTCGGCCGCTGGCTGAAGGAGCAGGGCCACTCGCCGCTGCTGGTCGCCGCCGACCTCCAGCGTCCGAACGCCGTCAACCAGCTGAGTGTCGTCGCCGAGCGGGCCGGGGTCGCGGTCTTCGCGCCCGAGCCGGGCAACGGCGTCGGCGATCCGATCAAGGTCGCCAAGGACTCCATCGACTTCGCGAAGTCCAGGGTCCACGACATCGTGATCGTGGACACCGCCGGCCGCCTCGGCATCGACGCCGACATGATGCAGCAGGCCGCGGACATCCGGGACGCGGTCTCGCCGGACGAGATCCTCTTCGTCGTCGACGCGATGATCGGTCAGGACGCGGTCAACACCGCCGAGGCCTTCCGCGACGGCGTCGGCTTCGACGGCGTGGTGCTCTCCAAGCTCGACGGTGACGCCCGCGGTGGTGCGGCCCTGTCGATCCGCCAGATCACCGGCAAGCCGATCATGTTCGCGTCGAACGGCGAGAAGCTCGACGACTTCGACGCCTTCCACCCGGACCGGATGGCCTCCCGCATCCTCGACATGGGTGACCTGCTCACCCTGATCGAGCAGGCGGAGAAGACGTTCAGCCAGGAAGAGGCCGAGAAGATGGCCTCCAAGCTGGCGTCCAAGAAGGGCCAGGACTTCACCCTGGACGACTTCCTGGCCCAGATGGAGCAGGTCAGGAAGATGGGCAGCATCTCCAAGCTGCTCGGCATGCTGCCCGGCATGGGCCAGATCAAGGACCAGATCAACAACCTCGACGAGCGTGACGTCGACCGCACGGCCGCCATCATCAAGTCGATGACCCCCGCCGAGCGCCAAGAGCCGACGATCATCAACGGCTCGCGCCGCGCCCGTATCGCCAAGGGTTCCGGTGTCGACGTCAGCGCGGTGAAGAACCTCGTCGAGCGGTTCTTCGAGGCCCGCAAGATGATGTCCCGCATGGCCCAGGGCGGCGGTATGCCCGGCATGCCGGGGATGCCGGGCATGGGCGGCGGGCCCGGCCGGTCGAAGAAGCAGCCGAAGAAGGCCAAGGGCAAGCAGCGCTCCGGCAACCCGATGAAGCGCAAGCAGCAGGAGCAGGAGGCCGCCGCCCGCCGCGCGGCCGCCGCTCAGAGCGGCAACGCCTTCGGAGTGCCGCAGCAGGGCGGACAGGACTTCGAGCTGCCGGACGAGTTCAAGAAGTTCATGGGCTAGTCGTTCCTGGCATACGACGCCGGGGGCGCCCCTGATGGTGGGGGCGCCCCCGGCGTCGTATGCGCACATGCTTGCGAGGCCTGTATGTCGTAACGTCCCGATATGACCAACCCTGCGCCACCGCGCAAGTCGCCCGAGCAGCCCTGGCGTACCGAGGGCACGCCCGAGGAGCCGCCGAAGCCGCCGCCCGGTGGGCGGCGGATACCCGGCGGCTGGTGGAGCCTCGCCCTCACGGCGCTAGTCCTGTTCGTGCTCGTCAACCTCGCGCTGTCGTTCTTCGGCGACGGGGACGAGCCGACGATCTCGTACACGGAGTTCAGCAGGCAGGTCGACGACGGCAACGTCAGCAAGATCTACTCCAAGGGCGACGCGATCCAGGGCCAGCTGAAGAGGGCCCAGGACAATCCCGAGGGCGACGGGACGTACACGAAGTTCCGGACCCAGCGGCCCGAGTTCGCGGACGACCGGCTCTGGACGGATCTGACCAGGAACAACGTCACCGTCACGGCGGAGCCGGTCGTCCAGCAGCGCAGTCTTGTGGCCAACCTGCTGATCTCGCTGGCGCCGATCCTCCTGCTCGTCGTGCTGTGGATCTTCATCGCACGGCGGATGCGGACGGGTATGGGCGGGGCGGGCGGCATGTTCGGGCGCAGAGAGCCGCCCAAGCCCGTCGCGCTGGAGTCGGGGGAGAAGCGCACGACGTTCGCGGACGTGGCGGGCATCGACGAGGTCGCGGGCGAGCTCAACGACGTCGTCGACTTCCTGAAGAACCCCGACGCCTACCGCAGAATGGGCGCCAAGATGCCGCGCGGCGTGCTGCTGGCGGGGCCGCCCGGCACCGGGAAGACGCTGCTCGCGCGGGCGGTGGCCGGGGAGGCGGGCGTGCCGTTCTTCTCCGCGTCGGCCTCCGAGTTCATCGAGATGATCGTGGGCGTGGGCGCCTCCCGCGTACGGGAACTGTTCGCGGAGTCCCGCAAGGTCGCTCCGTCGATCATCTTCATCGACGAGATCGACACCATCGGCCGGGCCCGCGGCGGCGGTGCCGCCATGGGCGGCCATGACGAGCGCGAGCAGACCCTGAACCAGATCCTGACCGAGATGGACGGCTTCTCCGGCTCCGAGGGCGTGATCGTGATCGCCGCGACCAACCGCGCGGACGTCCTGGACCCGGCCCTGACCCGCCCCGGCCGCTTCGACCGGGTGGTCCAGGTCGCGCCCCCGGACCGGGGCGGCCGCGAGGCCATCCTCAAGATCCACACCCGGGAGATTCCGCTCGCCCCGGACGTCGACCTCACCCGGGTCGCCCGTACGACCCCGGGAATGACCGGAGCCGAACTGGCCAACCTCGCCAACGAGGCCGCTCTGCTCGCGGTCAAACGAGGGCAGGAGCAGGTGACGCAGACCGACCTCTCGGAAGCGCTGGAGAAGGTCCAGCTCGGCGCCGAACGCGCGCTGGTGATGCCCCAGGAAGAGCGCCAACGCACCGCCTACCACGAGAGCGGTCACGCCCTGCTGGGCATGCTGCAGCCCGGCGCCGACCCGGTCCGCAAGATCACCATCGTGCCGCGCGGAAGGGCACTCGGCGTGACGCTGTCGACGCCCGAGTCGGACAAGTACGCGTACACCGAGGACTACCTGCGCGGCCGCATCATCGGCGCACTCGGCGGCATGGCCGCGGAACATGTCGTCTACGGGGTCATCACCACCGGCTCGGAGAGCGACCTCGAACAGGTCACCAACATCGCCCGCGGAATGGTCGCCCGCTGGGGCATGAGCAGACAGGTCGGCCGGCTGTCCGCCCTCCCCAACGACGCCCAGCAGACGTACGGCCTGGCCGCGGCACCGCAGACACTGGACGTGATCGACGGCGAGATGCGGCGGATCGTCGACGAGTGCTACGAGGAGGCGTGCCGCAAACTACGCGACCACCGGCAGCAACTCGACGCCCTGGCGGGGGCATTGCTGGAACGCGAGACGCTGGAGGAGGCGGACGCGTACCGGATCGCCGGGATCTCGCGGCTGACGAAGGGTGACCAGGAGGGGTAGGGGCCCCGCCCTTCCGCATGCCGGCATCTCCCGAGCCCTGTCAGGGGGTTCGGGCGATCAGGTAGCGGAACACGTTCGGCATCCACACCGTGCCGTCCGGCCGCCGGTACGGGTGCAGGGCCTCGGTCAGCTCCTTGTCGACCTGCTCCTGATCCGTCGCCGCGATCGCCGCGTCGAACAGCCCCGTCGACAGCAGCCCGCGCACCGCGCAGTCCAGGTCGGCATATCCGAAGGGGCACGCCACCCGCCCCGAACCGTCCGGCCGGAGCCCCGCCCGCTGGGCGACCTCCTCCAGGTCGTCGCGCAGGGCCGGACGCCAACTGCCCGCGCTGCGCAGCGGATCCGCCAGCTTGCCCGCCACCCGCAGCACGGACGACGTGGCGCAACGCTCCGGCGGCCCCCAGCCGGCCAGCACCACGGGCGCCCCCCGCTCCGCAAGCGGCACCGCCGCGGCGAGCAACTCGCCGAGCCCCTCCGAGTCGCCTGCCAGACATCCGATGGGCTCGAAGGCGGTCACCAGGGTGTACGCGCGTGCCCCGTCCTCGGGCGCCCCGGGAGCATCGTCGAGGAGCCGGACGTCCGCACGCGCGCGTGTGCCGGGTCCTTCCGGCAGCAGGCGCTCGCGCGCGAGGGCCCTTCTCTCGGGGGAGGAGGACTCGACACCGGAGATCGCGGCGCCCCGGGAGGCCGCCATCAGC
This sequence comes from Streptomyces sp. F001, assembly GCF_004187715.1. Lineage (GTDB taxonomy): Bacteria > Actinomycetota > Actinomycetes > Streptomycetales > Streptomycetaceae > Streptomyces > Streptomyces flavusporus. The sequence continues at coordinate 115,765 of NZ_QZWF01000012.1, forward strand.
AGCGCCAGCCCGGAACCGCAGCCGAGCCCCAGCAGCCGGGTGCCGGGGCCCACGTCCAGTCGCTCGTAGACCGCCTCGTAGAGCGGTACGAGCATCCGCTCCTGGATTTCCGACCAGTCACGCGCGCGTGCAGCCAGGTCCACGCGGGGCGCAGGTCCCGCATGAGGTAGTCGCTGCCGCACGAGCGTAGGTGTCATCGAAAGCGCCCCAATCCGCCGAGAGTTGCTGCTGTACCCGTTTCCGTAGCCCCCGTGACGTACGCCCGCCCTCCCCCGTATGCCAGGAAACTCCGGGCGCGCGACCGCGTCCAGGGGTTGCGGAGCCCGGCTTGTGGGGTGTCCGCGCAAGTGGCGAGAATTCACATTCCGGCAACGTGGGCCCGTACCATCTCGCCATGGCAAAGGCACCCGTTCTCACCTCGCGGGCGGACGACTTCCCCCGCTGGTACCAGGATCTGATCAACAAGGCCGAGCTGGCCGACAACGGTCCGGTGCGCGGCACCATGGTGATCCGACCGTACGGGTACGGGCTGTGGGAGCGGATGCAGGCGGAGATGGACGCCCGCATCAAGGAGACCGGCACCCAGAACGCCTACTTCCCGCTGCTGATCCCCCAGTCCTATCTGGCCAGGGAGGCCGACCACGTCGAGGGTTTCGCCCCCGAGCTGGCGGTGGTCACGCACGGCGGCGGCAAGGAGCTGGAGGAGCCCGCGGTCGTCCGGCCGACCTCCGAGATGATCATCAACGAGTACTTCGCGAAGTGGGTGCAGAGTTACCGCGATCTGCCCCTGCTGATCAACCAGTGGGCCAACGTGGTCCGTTGGGAACTCAGGCCCCGGCTCTTTCTGCGCACGACCGAGTTCCTGTGGCAGGAGGGCCACACCGCGCACGCCACGTACGAGGAGGCGCGGGACTTCGCTTCGCACATCCACCGCAAGGTCTACGAGGACTTCATGGTGAACGTCCTCGCGATGGACGTCGTCCCCGGCCGCAAGACCGGCAAGGAGCGGTTCGCGGGCGCCATCAACACCCTCACCCTCGAGGCGATGATGGGCGACGGCAAGGCGTTGCAGATGGGCACCAGCCACGAGCTGGGGCAGAACTTCGCCAAGGCGTTCAACACCCAGTATCTGTCGAAGGAAGGCAAGCAGGAGCTGGTCTGGCAGACCTCCTGGGGCTCGACGACCCGCATGATCGGCGCCCTGGTGATGATGCACGGCGACGACAACGGACTCCGTGTCCCGCCGCGCCTTGCGCCCGTCCAGGTCGTCGTCCTTGCGATCAAGGGTGACGATGCGGTTCTGGCCAAGGTCCGCGAGATCGGCGACCGGCTGACGGCGGCCGGGATCCGCGTCCAGGTCGACGACCGCACCGACACGCCCTTCGGTCGCCGCGCCGTCGACTGGGAGCTGAAGGGCGTGCCCGTCCGCGTCGAGGTGGGCCCACGTGACCTGGCGAACGGCACCGCGATGCTGGCGCGCCGCATCGCGGGCGGCAAGGAGCCGGTGTCCCTGGACGGGCTGGCGGAGCTGCTGCCGTCGATCCTCGAAGAGGACCAGGCGCTGCTGCTGAAGCAGTCCCGCGAGCGCCGTGAGTCCCGCACGTCCGAGGTCTCCACGGTCGAGGCCGCCGTCGAGGCCGCCGGCGCCGGCGGCTGGGCGCGCATCCCCTGGGCGACCCTCGGCGAAGAAGGCGAGGCCAAGCTGGCCGAGCACGCGGTGACCGTACGGTGTCTGGTCGCCGAGGACGGGTCGGTGCCGGACGCCGACGACGCACCCGGTAACGTCGCGATCGTCGCGCGCGCATACTGAAGCGGCGAGAGGCGACCGAAACGCCACTTGCGTATCCGCGGACCACACATATCCCCGGCGCGCGGACATGGCTACGCGCCGGACCAAAGGGGTGGCCCGGAGGGCCTCCGTTGAGAGTGGTGGTGGGAGACGGGTGGGCGTACGTCAGCGTACGTACCGGCTTGGTACGAGCTGTGCGGCTTCTCCGCAGATCAGCGCACCCGCCCTCGTCAGGACGCATCAGTGGCAACTGACGGGTACGTGCAAAATATTTGGGATGCCCCGGAATCGGAACACAGCGGGACCCAGGCTCGTTGTCATTACGTGAGCACGACACCACCTGTTCTCGCCGCAGAGCTGGCGCAGGCGTGGGCCGACATTCAGCGGTACCACCCCGAGCTGCCAGACCTTGCCGCGCCCGAATCCCTGATCGGGGAGTCGTCGTCCGCCTGCGGACACGAGCTCTCCTTCGAGCGGCTGCTCCATGAGGCAGTCCACGGCATCGCTGCCGCCCGCGGAATCCGCGACACCTCCCGCGCCGGCCGATACCACAACCGCAGATTCCTCGCGATCGCCGAGGAGCTGGGCCTGGACCACCCCGAGGAACCGCACCCCAGCAGCGGTTTCTCGCTGGTCACGCTCAACCCTGAGGCGAAGCGGCGCTACCGCACCACGATCGAGCGCCTGCAGCGCGCCCTGACCGCCCACACCGCCGCCACCTCCGCCGACACCTCCCGCACCTTCCGCGGCCCGGCGGCCCGCCACGGCTCCTCCGGCGGCGGGGTCCGGGTCAAGGCGGTGTGCGACTGCGGCCGCAACGTACGGGTCGTTCCCTCGGTCCTGGCCCAGGCCCCGATCGTGTGCGGCGGCTGCGGAAAACCGTTCCGCATCCCGGAGGTCGTGGGCGCGGGCGCGGCAAGCTGACGGTCCGGCTGCTCGTGGCAGCCGGACCCGTCCATCCGCGGGCATGCGTGCCGCCGGTGCCGGGTTGCGCACCCGACGTACGGTCACATGGACGCCGGGTGCTCCTGAGTCATGCCCAGCTGTCCCCCGGTCGGAAGCGCCCGCAGGGTGTGGCAGAATGGCTGGCTGTACTCGACAGCCGCACAGGACCCCTCTCTCCTCCGGCTGACGCGTCCATCGGGCACTCGGGTACCGCAACCCCACGCGGCCATCTCGCCGTGCCCAACCACGTCAAATCCAGGAGAACCCACTCCCGTGGCAGTCAAGATCAAGCTGAAGCGTCTGGGCAAGATCCGTTCGCCTCACTACCGCATCGTCGTCGCCGACTCCCGTACCCGCCGTGACGGCCGGGCCATCGAGGAGATCGGCAAGTACCACCCGACGTACAACCCGTCGGTGATCGAGGTCGACGCCGAGCGCGTGGCGTACTGGCTCGGTGTCGGCGCCCAGCCGACCGAGCCCGTGCTCGCCATCCTGAAGAAGACCGGCGACTGGCAGAAGTTCAAGGGCGAGCCCGCCCCGGCGCCGCTGCTCGTGGCCGAGCCGAAGAAGGCGCGCCCGTCGTTCGAGGCCCTTGGCGGCGACGACGAGGGCAAGGGTGAGGCGATCACCCAGAAGAAGAAGTCGGAGAAGAAGGACGAGGCTGCCGCCGAGTCCGAGTCGGCCGAGGCCTGAGCATGCTCGAGGAGGCTCTCGAGCACCTCGTGAAGGGCATCGTCGACAACCCTGACGATGTGCAGGTCGCCTCGCGCAACCTGCGTCGCGGGCGTGTGCTGGAGGTCCGGGTCCACCCCGACGACCTCGGCAAGGTGATCGGCCGCAACGGCCGCACCGCACGCGCCCTGCGCACCGTCGTGGGCGCCATCGGTGGCCGTGGAGTCCGTGTCGACCTCGTCGACGTGGACCACGTCCGCTGACGCAACGCAGCACCGGCTCGGGCCGGGGAGGGCCACTCGGCCGTCCCCGGCCCGTGGTCGTACGTACGACAGGAGATCTTCGAAAAGTGCAGCTCGTAGTCGCCCGCATCGGCCGCGCCCACGGCATCAAGGGCGAAGTCACCGTCGAGGTACGTACCGACGAGCCGGAACTCCGGCTCGCCCCCGGTGCCGTCCTGGCCACCGACCCGGCCTCCGCCGGACCGCTGACCATCGAGACGGGCCGTGTGCACAGCGGACGCCTGCTGCTGCGCTTCGCGGGCGTGAGCGACCGCACCGGCGCCGAGGCACTGCGCAACACCCTCCTGATCGCCGAGATCGACCCGGACGAACTGCCCGAGGGTGAGGACGAGTACTACGACCACCAGCTGATCGACCTCGACGTCGTCACCGCGGACGGTGTGGAGGTCGGCCGGATCACCGAGATCTCGCATCTGCCCTCGCAGGACCTGTTCATCGTGGAGCGTCCTGACGGGACCGAGGTCATGATCCCGTTCGTCGAGGAGATCGTCACCGAGATCGACCTCGAGGAGCAGCGGGCCGTCATCGACCCGCCGCCCGGCCTGATCGACGACCGGGCCGTGATCGACTCCTCCGGGGATGAGTCCTGATGCGGCTCGACGTCGTCACGATCTTCCCCGAGTACCTCGATCCGCTGAACGTCTCCCTGGTCGGCAAGGCACGCGCGCGTGGACAGCTGAACGTGCACGTGCATGATCTGCGGACCTGGACCCACGACCGGCACCACACGGTCGACGACACGCCCTACGGCGGCGGTCCCGGCATGGTCATGAAGACCGAACCCTGGGGCGACGCCCTGGACTCCGTTCTCGCCGACGGCTACGAAACGGGCTCCCACGCGCCCACCCTCGTCGTCCCCACGCCCAGCGGCCGCCCCTTCACCCAGGAGCTCGCCGTCGCGCTCTCCGAGCGCCCCTGGCTGATCTTCACGCCCGCGCGCTACGAGGGCATCGACCGGCGCGTCATCGACGAGTACGCGACCCGGATGCCCGTCCACGAGGTGTCCATCGGCGACTACGTCCTCGCCGGCGGCGAGGCGGCCGTACTGGTCATCACGGAAGCCGTGGCGAGGCTGCTGCCCGGCGTCCTCGGGAACGCCGAGTCCCATCGCGACGACTCCTTCGCGCCCGGCGCCATGGCCAACCTCCTGGAAGGCCCCGTCTACACCAAGCCGCCCCAGTGGCGCGGCCGGGAGATCCCGGATGTGCTGCTCAGCGGCCATCACGGCAGGATCGCCCGCTGGCGTCGTGACGAGGCGCTGAAGCGGACGACGGTCAACCGGCCCGACCTGATCGAGCGCTGCGACCCCAAGGCCTTCGACAAGAAGGACCGCGAGATGCTCTCCATCCTGGGCTGGGAACCGGACCCCGAGGGTGAGCCGTACGGCCGATTTTGGCGCCGGGCAGACGGCGTGGAAGAATAGACCGCTGTTGTGCGCCGTCCGGCGTGCGCCCCTGCCACAGGGGGACACGACGCGCGCTCCGACCAGCATGACGCTCACCCGGAAAACCTAGTTTCCGTTGATGACCTGTGGCATCAGCGAAGAAAGCAGACGAAATGTCTCACCTGCTCGACTCCGTCGACGCCGCGTCGCTGCGCAGCGACGTCCCGGCCTTCCGCCCGGGCGACACGGTCAACGTCCACGTCCGCGTCATCGAGGGCAACCGCTCCCGTGTGCAGCAGTTCAAGGGCGTGGTGATCCGTCGCCAGGGTTCCGGCGTGCGCGAGACCTTCACGGTCCGCAAGGTCTCCTTCTCCGTCGGCGTCGAGCGCACCTTCCCGGTGCACACCCCGATCGTGGAGAAGATCGAGCTCGTCACCAAGGGTGACGTCCGCCGCGCCAAGCTGTACTACCTGCGTGACCTGCGCGGCAAGGCGGCGAAGATCAAGGAGAAGCGCGAGAACTGAGCGCTTCCCGGCGTTCGAAGCGGGGCCGGATAGCATCTGGCCCCGATGAACACCGAAGCCCAGCCGACGGAGCGCGACCGCTCCTCCCGCCCTTCCGGATCCCAGGAGATCTCGGACACAGAGGGGCCGGAGGAACGGTCGCGTTTCGCGTTGGTGTCGCGGATCGCCGACTGGCTCCCCGGCGGGCGGATCACCCTGACCTTGCTGATCTGCCTGTTGTTTCTGCTGCTGCTCAGCACCTTTGTGATGCAGCCGTTCCAGATCCCCAGCGGATCCATGGAACGCGGATTGAGGATCGGCGACCGCGTTCTCGTAAATAAGTTGGCGTACCGTTTCGGTGCCGAACCGCGGCGCGGTGACGTGGTCGTGTTCGACGGCACCGGACACTTCGGGAACGCCGACTACATCAAACGCGTCGTGGGTGTAGGGGGAGACCGCGTGGTCTGCTGTGACAAGGAGGGGAGGCTCCAGGTGAACGGCCGGTCCGTCGACGAGTCGACGTTCCTGTACCCCGGCGACAGCGCGTCCACGGTGGCCTTCGACGTCGTCGTGCCCGACGGCACCCTGTTCGTCCTCGGCGACCACCGCAGCGCCTCCAGCGACTCCCGCGACCATCTGGGCTCACCGGGCGGCGGCATGGTGCCCGTCGGTGACGTGATCGGCCGGGCCGACTGGATCGTCTGGCCCGTCGGCCACCTCACCCGCCTGCACCGATCGGGCGCCTACGCGCGCGTGCCCGCGGCGGACGGTGCCCATGGGTAACCGCGGCAAACCGCGCGGCGTCCCCAGCAGCGCCGCCGACAACCTGCTGCCCACCGGCACCCGGCGGGCCGCCGGATCGTCCGGCGGCCGCACCCGCGCCGAGCGGCGCAAGCTCCAGCGCAAGGTCAAGCGTCGTCGGCGCCGCTCCGCGATAAAAGAGGTCCCGCTCCTGGTCGGGGTGGCCGTCCTCATAGCCCTCGTGCTGAAGACCTTCCTCGTGCAGGCCTTCGTGATCCCGTCCGGCTCCATGGAGCAGACGATCCAGATCGGTGACCGCGTCCTGGTCGACAAGCTCACCCCCTGGTTCGGCTCCCAACCGCAGCGCGGTGACGTCGTCGTCTTCAAGGACCCCGGTGGCTGGCTCCAGGACGAGCAGCCCACCCAGAAGAAGGAAGACCCGGTCGTCGTCAAGCAGGTGAAGGAAGGCCTCACCTTCATCGGCCTGCTGCCCTCCGACAACGAGAAGGACCTCATCAAGCGGGTCGTCGGAGTCGGCGGCGACCGCGTCAAGTGCTGTGACGCGCAAGGGCGGGTCACGGTCAACGGCGTCCCCCTGGTCGAGGACTATCTCTTTCCCGGCAACGAACCGTCCGCGACCCCGTTCGACATCACCGTGCCGGAAGGCCGGCTGTGGGTGATGGGCGACCACCGGTCCAACTCCGCGGACTCCCGTTCCCACCAGGACACTGACTACGGCGGTACCGTCTCCGAGGACGAGGTGGTGGGACGCGCCGTCGTCATCGCCTGGCCGCTCGGCCACTGGACCACCCTGGAGGAACCGAAAACCTACGCTTCCGTGTCCGACTCGGCCTCCGGGTCGACCGCTGCTCCCCAACCGTCGCATAGGGTTGCCTCCGACGATCCGAACGGAACGATCCAGCTCCCGAGCCCTGCGGAACTCCCGCTCGTTATGGGAGTGGTGGGCCTGCGCCGTGCATGGGGCAGGCGGCGGCACAGAGTAAGGAGTTGGCGTGGGGGATGTGGCGGTTGGCGCACGGTCCGGGCACGACGGCGAGGAGCACCGCGGACAGCCCGTGGAGGCAGCCCCCACGGCCCCGGGCAACGTCCCTCCTGCAGGGAGTGACACAACAGCGGCTGAGGACGGCAGGGTGACGGACGAGCAGGACCGGGCCGGGGACGGGGGGCCGGTCGGCCCGGCCCTCAAGCAGCCGAAGAAGCAGCGCTCCTTCTGGAAGGAGCTGCCGATCCTGATCGGTATCGCGCTGGTGCTGGCGCTGCTGATCAAGACGTTCCTGGTGCAGGCGTTCTCGATCCCCTCCGACTCGATGCAGAACACCCTCCAGCAGGGGGACCGCGTTCTCGTCGACAAGCTCACCCCCTGGTTCGGATCCGAGCCGGAGCGCGGCGAGGTCGTCGTCTTCCACGACCCGGACAACTGGCTGGCCGGCGAGCCGACGGCGAATCCGAACGCCCTGCAGACGGTGCTCAGCTGGATCGGCCTGATGCCGTCCGCGGAGGAGAAGGACCTCATCAAGCGGGTCGTCGGAGTCGGCGGCGACACGGTGGAGTGCCAGGGGACCGGCCCGCTCAAGGTCAACGGCAAGGCGCTGAACGAGGCGTCGTACGTGTACCCCGGCAACACGCCGTGCAGCAATGACGACCAGGGCGGGCAGTTCAAGGTGAAGGTGCCCGAGGGCTTCATCTGGGTCATGGGCGACCACCGGCAGAACTCCCGGGACTCGCGCTACAACCAGGGCGACGCCAACAAGGGCATGGTCCCGGTCGACAAGGTCGTCGGACGTGCCATCGTCAAGGCGTGGCCGATCAACCGCTGGGGTACGCTCCCGGTCCCGGACACCTTCGACCAGCCCAGTCTGGGCGACCAGTCCTCCGCGTCCGCGGCCCTGACCGCCGCCCCGAACGCCCTGGCGTTCGCCGGGGTCGTGCCGGTGGTCCTGTGGCGCCGCCGCCGGCTCACCGTCGCACAGACGCGCTGACCGGCCCTGGTGAGCCCTCCGGAACTCTGACCTCGGTCGGAGAACCGAAGGGCTGCCCCGGTCCGGTACCGCCGGGTAGGGTGCGGGTCCATGGGTGGCGAGAGCGCGACACGTACGGCCCCGCAGCGCGGCGGGGCGAGCAGTGGCCCGGCGGGCGGCCGGATCGGACAGCGGTTGTCCGGGCTGGCAGTCGCGCTGGGCCTTGTGCTGTTCCTCGGCGGATTCGGCTGGGGAGCGGTGGTCTACCGCCCGTACACCGTGCCCACCAGCTCCATGGCACCGACGATCGGAGTGGGCGACCGCGTGCTGGCCGAGCGGGTCGACAGCGCGGACGTGCGCCGCGGTGACGTCGTTGTCTTCAAGGACGTCACCTGGGGCAACGCGCCGATGGTCAAGCGCGTGGTCGCGGTCGGCGGGGACACCGTCTCCTGTTGCCGGGACGGGAAGCTGACCGTCGACGGCAAGGAGATCGAGGAACCGTATCTGCCCGAGGGGCAGGCCGCCGAAGTCGCGAACTTCCCGACCGTGACCGTGCCCGAGGGGCGACTGTTCCTGCTCGGTGACGAGCGGCACGGCTCCCTGGACTCCACCGCCCACCTCACGGACGCCGCCGGCGGCACCGTGTCGCGCGACGCCGTGTCCGCGCGGGTGGACGCCGTCGTCTGGCCCATGGACGGCATGCTCGAACGCCCCACCGGTTTCGAGGCGCTCGGCGACCTGTCCACGCCCGGCCCGCTCCGTACGATGGGCGCCATGATCGTCGTCGGAGCCGTGCTGGTGCTCGGGGGCGCCGCGTACGGTCCGCTCGCCAAGCGCGTGGCGGGCCGTAGCCGCCCGCGGACGGAGCCTGCCGGTGCCCGCTGAGGCGACGGACGCCGGAGCAGGTTCCTCCGAGGGTCTGGGCGGCACCGCGAGCGAGCCGAAGGGGCGCGCCGCGTGTGAAAACGAGGTGCGCAAGGTGGCCCGGGTCGTGCTGCTCGACCCCCAGGACCGCATCCTGCTGCTGCACGGCCACGAGCCGGACGATCCCGCCGACGACTGGTGGTTCACGCCTGGCGGCGGCCTGGAGGGCGACGAGACCCGCGAGGAGGCCGCTGTGCGGGAACTCGCGGAGGAGACCGGAATCACGGCGGTCGAGCTGGGCCCGGTGCTGTGGCGGCGGATGTGCTCGTTCCCGTTCGCGGGCCGACGCTGGGACCAGGACGAGTGGTACTACCTGGCCCGGACGAACCAGACGGCGACCGAGGCCCTGGGCCTCACCGAGCTGGAGCGACGCAGTGTCGTGGGTGCGCGGTGGTGGACGTTGCAGGAACTGACCCGTGCGCATGAGACGGTGTATCCGACCAGACTCGCCGAGCTGCTGCGCAGACTGCTCGACGAAGGTCCCCCTGCCAGGCCCGAGATCCTCGACACGGAAATCGTCTAGGGGCTCACGGGACTGGCGCACAATGGTGGGATCGCACGGCTGAAGGGGAACATGCCATGAGCGCCGAGGACCTCGAGAAGTACGAGACCGAGATGGAGCTCAAGCTCTACCGGGAGTACCGCGATGTCGTCGGTCTGTTCAAATACGTGATCGAGACCGAGCGGCGTTTCTACCTGACCAACGACTACGAGATGCAGGTGCATTCGGTCCAGGGCGAAGTGTTCTTCGAGGTGTCGATGGCGGACGCCTGGGTGTGGGACATGTATCGGCCGGCCCGGTTCGTGAAGCAGGTCCGGGTCCTCACATTCAAGGATGTGAACATCGAGGAGCTGAACAAGAGCGATCTGGAGCTCCCGAGCGGGTGATCGGTGGTCGCTGTCACTCGCGTGGGTGACGACGTTGTCCACAACTGCTGAGTAACCCACCAAGATCCACTTCTTGGCGGAGGATGCGTGACGGTTGGCGCCGGAGGTGGTGCCGACATGAACACGCATCTGGCACGCAGCGCACTGGGCAGGTACGGAGAGGAGCTGGCCGCTCGGAGGCTGGCCACGGCCGGTATGACGGTCCTGGAGCGCAACTGGCGCTGCGGCAGGACCGGAGAGATCGACATCGTGGCGCGGGACGGTGATGTCCTGGTCGTCTGCGAGGTGAAGACCCGCAGGGCGGGTCCTTTCCAGCATCCGATGGCGGCGATCACGCCGGCCAAGACGGCGCGCCTGCGGGGCCTGGCGGAACGCTGGCTGCAGGAACACGGGGGAGCGCCGCCCGGCGGCGTCCGCATCGACCTCGTCGGCGTTGTCCTGCCCGACCGGGGCGCGGCCGTGGTCGAGCACGCCCGGGGGGTGGCCTGAGATGGGCTTCGCACGTACGTGCTCCGTCGCCCTCGTCGGGGTCGAGGGCGTGGTCGTCGAGGTCCAGGCCGACCTCGAACCGGGTGTCGCCGCGTTCACGCTGGTGGGATTGCCGGACAAGAGCCTGACGGAGAGCCGGGACCGGGTGCGGGCGGCGGTCGTCAACTCCGGGGGCGAGTGGCCGCAGAAGAAGCTCACAGTCGGGCTCAGTCCGGCGTCGGTCCCGAAGGCGGGCAGTGGTTTCGACCTGGCCGTCGCCTGCGCGGTGCTGGGCGCCTGCGAGCGGATCGATCCGCGGGTGCTCGCCGACATCGTGATGATCGGCGAGCTGGGCCTGGACGGACGGGTGCGGCCGGTGCGGGGCACCCTGCCGGCCGTGCTCGCTGCGGCGGACGCGGGCTATGAGCAGGTGGTCGTGCCGGAGTGCGCGGCAGCCGAGGCCTCCCTGGTGCCCGGCGTGTCTGTGCTGGGCGTGCGCAGTCTGCGCCAGCTGATCGCCGTACTGGCGGACGAGCCCGTCCCCGACGAGGAACCGGCTGAACCGGGACGTCCCGACCCACTGCTCGCCGGCCTGCGGGTTCCCGGCACCGGCGCGGCAACGGGCATGCACAGCTCCGGCGCCGCGCAGCACGACCAGGACCACGACCTCGCCGACGTCGTCGGACAGACCTCGGCCCGGACCGCCGTGGAGGTCGCCGCGGCCGGCGGACATCATCTCCTCCTGTCGGGACCGCCCGGTGCCGGGAAGACGATGCTCGCGGAGCGGCTGCCGGCCGTCCTGCCCAGGCTCGGCCGCGAGGAGGCGCTGGAGGTGACGGCGGTGCACTCCGTGGCGGGCCTGCTGCCCCCGGGCAAACCCATGATCGACACCGCTCCCTACTGCGCCCCGCACCACTCGGCCACCATGCAGGCGCTGGTCGGCGGCGGCCCGGGGATGGCCCGCCCAGGCGCGGTGTCGCTGTCCCATCGAGGGGTGCTCTTTCTCGACGAGGCGCCGGAGTTCAGCAGCCATGCACTCGACGCCCTGCGACAACCCCTGGAGTCGGGGCATGTCGTGATCGCCCGCAGTGCGGGGGTGGTGCGGTTCCCGGCGAGGTTCCTGATGGTGCTCGCCGCGAACCCGTGCCCCTGCGGCCGCTTCTCGCAGACCGACAGTCTGTGCGAGTGCCCGCCCTCGGCGATCCGCCGCTACCAGGCCCGGCTCTCGGGACCACTCCTCGACCGGGTCGACCTCAGAGTGGAGGTGAACCGCGTCACCCGCGCCCAGCTCGCCGACCGCGGTGTGCGGGGCGAGTCCACGGCGACGGTCGCCGACCGTGTCCGGGCGGCGCGGGAGCGGGCCGCAGCACGCTTCGCCGGTACGCCCTGGCGGACGAACAGCGAGGTGCCCGGCCGGGAGCTGCGCAGCCGCTGGCACGCCGCGACCGGCGCGATGGACGAGGCGGAACGCAATCTGGAGCGGGGCGCGCTGACGGCACGCGGTATCGACCGGGTGCTGCGGGTCGCCTGGAGCGTCGCCGACCTCGTGGGACACGACCGGCCCGGCGCGACGGACGTCGCCCTGGCGCTGCAACTGCGTACGGGAGTGCCGCGCGGTGTGCCGATGGCCATCGGGGCGCTGACATGAGCGGCGGCGATCCGGACGACGAGCTGCTCTCCCGTGTCTTCCTCACCCGCGTCATCGAGCCCGGTGACGAGGTTGCCGGGCGGTGGGTGCGGGAGTTCGGGGTGGGGCAGGTGGTACGGCGTTTGCGGGAGGGCGGAAGGCCCTTGCCAGGGGTGAGTGAGAAGCGGTGGGCCGGGCTGCTGGCGCGGGCCAGGCAGGCCCAGCCGGAGCGCGATCTCGGCGTCGCGCGGGACGCCGGCGTGCGGTTTGTGTGCCCGGGGGACGCGGAGTGGCCGGGGCAGCTGGACGACCTGGGGGAGGCGAGGCCGCTCGGGCTGTGGGTCAGGGGCCGGCCCAGTCTGCGGATGTGGGCGCTGAGATCCGTCGCCGTCGTGGGTGCCCGGGCCTGCACCGAGTACGGCGCGCACATGGCCGTCACCCTCGCGGCCGGCCTCGCGGAGCGCGGTTGGGTGGTGGTGTCCGGCGGGGCCTACGGCGTGGACGGCGCCGCTCACCGCGCTGCCCTCGGCGCCGGTGGTGCCACCGTCGCCGTCCTCGCCTGCGGGGTCGACCGGCCCTATCCGCGCGGCCACACCCAGTTGATCACCAGGATCGCGGAACAGGGTCTGGTGGTCGGCGAGTTGCCGCCCGGTGATCATCCGACGCCGAGCCGGTTCATCGTCAGGAACAGAGTGATCGCCGCACTCACCCGGGGAACCGTCGTCGTCGAGGCCGCCTACCGCAGTGGCTCACTCGTCACGGCGCGGGCGGCGCAACGGCTGGGGCGGCACACGATGGGGGTGCCCGGGCCGACCACCAGCGGATTGTCGGCAGGCGTGCACGAACTGCTGCGCGGAGACGCGACGCTGGTCACCGACGCGGCGGAGGTGGTGGAACTCGTCGGAGACATGGGGGAGCTGGCCCCGGACCGCCGAGGGCCGGTGCTGCCGCGGGATCTGCTGGCGCCAGGCGCCCGGCGCGTCCTGGCCGCCCTGCCCGCCCGCGGAGCCGCCACGGCCGAGGAGATCGCACGCGGCACGCCGACGACGGAGGATGACGCGATCGCGAGACTGTACGAACTCAGAGCACTTGGTTACGTCGAACGACACGGCGACGGCTGGAAGTTGACACGCCAGGCCATGATCTCCGTTCAAGGCGGTCGGAGCCCGTGCTGACCGTGCGTGTTCGGCCGTCCGAGGGAAAACTCGACGCCCTTGGGAAATCCCGCAGTTGACGGGTCCTGGCGGTCACGGAGAGCGACCGCCATGGCCCTACGGGGCACCCGGCGGAACGTATCTGCGCATGGGTCCGGCCCCGTCCTTCGCACACCGCGACTCTTCAGTCACGCTACGCTCACAAGGATCCAGACACAGTCCGGCAACTCGACATCAGACCGACAGCTCCCCCAGGCACCACCCTTAACGGCAGAACGGCACAAGGCGACGAATGCCCCAGCACACCTCCGGGTCCGACCGGGCGGCGATCCCCCCAGCCGCCCGCGACGGTGGCAGCGTGCGGCCGCCCGCTCCCTCGACGCTCGACGAGTTGTGGCGGTCGTACAAGGCGACGGGGGACGAGCGGTTGCGGGAGCAGCTGATCCTGCACTACTCGCCGCTCGTGAAGTACGTGGCCGGACGGGTGAGCGTGGGGCTGCCGCCCAACGTCGAGCAGGCGGACTTCGTGTCGTCCGGGGTGTTCGGGCTGATCGACGCGATCGAGAAGTTCGACATCGACCGGGAGATCAAGTTCGAGACGTACGCGATCACGCGGATCCGCGGCGCGATGATCGACGAGCTGCGGGCGCTGGACTGGATCCCGCGGTCCGTGCGGCAGAAGGCGCGCAATGTGGAGCGGGCCTACGCGACGCTGGAGGCACGGCTGCGGCGGACGCCGACGGAGAGCGAGGTGGCCGCCGAGCTGGGCATGGCGGTCGACGAACTGCACGCGGTATTCAGTCAGTTGTCACTGGCCAACGTGGTGGCGTTGGAGGAGCTGCTGCACGTCGGGGGTGACGGCGGGGACGGGCTGAGCGTCATGGACACGCTGGAGGACACCGCCGCGGACAATCCGGTGGAGGTGGCCGAGGACCGGGAGCTGCGGCGGTTCCTGGCGCGGGCGATCAACACGCTGCCCGAGCGGGAGAAGACCGTGGTCACGCTGTACTACTACGAGGGGCTCACGCTCGCCGAGATCGGCAATGTGCTCGGGGTGACCGAGAGCCGGGTCAGTCAGATCCACACCAAGTCCGTGCTCCAGCTGCGTGCGAAACTGGCAGGCTTCGGGCGTTGACCTGGTCGAACGCCGACGGGGCGACGCGATTCACTCCCGCCCCGGGTGCCGCGTCCGTAAAGTGGTGGACGTGCCAAGGATTCGAGCGGCCTCTGTGGCCGAGCACCGGTCGATGCAGCGAGCCGCCCTGCTGGATGCGGCTCGTTCCCTGCTGTCCGAGGGCGGGACGGAGGCGCTGACCTTCCCGGCCCTGGCCGAGCGGACGGGTCTTGCGCGGTCGTCCGTGTACGAGTACTTCCGGTCACGGGCTGCCGTGGTCGAGGAGCTGTGTGAGGTCGACTTCCCGGTCTGGGCGGCGGAAGTGTCGGCGGCGATGGAGCGGGCGCACGGGCCGGAGGCCAAGGTCGAGGCGTATGTGCGCAAGCAGCTGGAGCTCGTCGGGGACCGGCGGCATCGGGCTGTGGTGGCGATTTCGGCCAGTGAGCTGGATGCCGGGGCGCGGGAGAAGATCCGGGCGGCGCACGGGGGGCTGGTCTCGATGATCGTCGAGGCGCTGGGGGAGATGGGGCATGCGGAGCCGCGGTTGGCGGCAATGCTGCTGCAGGGGGTTGTGGACGCGGCTGTGCGGCGGATCGAGCTGGGGGCGGCGGAGGAGCCGGGGGTGATTGCGGAGGCTGCGGTGGGGATGGTGCTGAGAGGCGTTCGCGGCTGACCGTGGGTCGGTGCGGGTCGGTGCGGGCACTCGCCGGCGTTGGCCGGGTGCCGCTGCGCCCAGTCGTGCCGCCCCAGCGGCACGACTGGGCGCAGCTACGTCTACGCCGGTGGTGGCGGTACCCCGAGTACCGGGAGGAGGCGGGACGGTCCACGGTGCAGGAGCGAGGGTGGTAGCAACGACAGTGGGTCAAGGTACGTGGCCTCCTTCAGCAAGCCCCAGTGCATGCACGTGACCGTGCAGTGGGAGCCCGTCGGTTCGATCGTGCCGAGCACCTCGCCCGCCTGTACCTCGGCCCCCTGGCGGACCGACGCGCGTACGGGTTCATAGGTCGTCCGCAAGGGCGGGGCGCCGGTACCGGTCAGTTCCACCGACACAACCCCCTTTCCGGCCACCCGCCCCGCGAACGACACCCGGCCCGCCGCCACTGCCCGTACCGGTGTTCCGGGCGGGGCCGCCAGGTCCACGCCCCGGTGGCCCCGGCCGTACGGCGTGGCAGGGGGGTCCCAGCCGCGCAGCACGGAGGGGCGTAACCCCACCGGCCACGTACGGCCGATCACCGGTACCGGCGCGTCCGCCCTCGGCGGCGCGGTCGGTGGCGGGGCGTCCGCCCGGGCCGCGGTGGCCAGGACGGTCAGCGTCAGCCCCAGCAGCATCGCCCACGTCGCTCGTACACCTCGTGCACATCGCATCGCTCGCATGCGAGAACCGTGCCGGACCCCCGCCGATCACGGCCGAAACCTGTGGATTACTCCCGGGTTGTGGACAGCGGCGTCACCCGGGACCTCCTGGGTCCCGTACACTTCTGATGGCGACCCGGGCCACCGGGTCGACTTCGCACGCCCCGATACCAGGGCCGGCAACGGTCCGGATCAGCGCCCCTCGGTCCCTTTGTGGCAAGGCGCATGTGGGCGTCAGGCGCGGGAGCCGTCCGGCATCCGCGGCACAACCGAGAAACACAAGGAGAACGGCCATGGCCGTCGTCACGATGCGGGAGCTGCTGGAAAGCGGCGTCCACTTCGGTCACCAGACCCGTCGCTGGAACCCGAAGATGAAGCGCTTCATCTTCACCGAGCGCAACGGCATCTACATCATCGACCTGCTCCAGTCGCTGTCGTACATCGACCGCGCCTACGAGTTCGTCAAGGAGACCGTCGCCCACGGCGGCACGGTCATGTTCGTCGGCACGAAGAAGCAGGCGCAGGAGGCCATCGCCGAGCAGGCCACCCGCGTCGGCATGCCCTACGTCAACCAGCGCTGGCTGGGCGGCATGCTCACCAACTTCTCCACCGTCTACAAGCGTCTGCAGCGCCTCAAGGAGCTTGAGCAGATCGACTTCGAGGACGTCGCCGCTTCTGGTCTGACCAAGAAGGAGCTTCTCGTGCTCTCGCGCGAGAAGGCCAAGCTGGAGAAGACCCTCGGCGGTATCCGCGAGATGCAGAAGGTGCCCAGCGCCGTCTGGATCGTGGACACCAAGAAGGAGCACATCGCGGTCGGCGAGGCCCGGAAGCTCAACATCCCGGTCGTCGCCATCCTCGACACCAACTGTGACCCCGACGAGGTCGACTACAAGATCCCGGGCAACGACGACGCGATCCGCTCCGTCACCCTGCTCACCCGTGTGATCGCCGACGCCGTCGCCGAGGGCCTCATCGCCCGCTCCGGCGTGGCGACGGAGGGCAAGGGCGAGAAGGCCGCGGGCGAGCCGCTCGCCGAGTGGGAGCGCGACCTGCTCGAGGGTGAGAAGAAGGCCGAGGAGGCTCCGGCCGCGGAGGCTGCCGCCGAGGCTCCCGCCACGGAGGCTCCCGCCACGGAGGCGCCGGCTGCCGAGGCGCCGGCCGCCGAGGGCGAGCAGGCCTGACCGTCCCGTCAGCGTTGACGGCGGGAGCGGTGCATGAAGACCGCTCCCGCCGTTCACCCGTAGGTCAGCGGAGTGTCGTAGATCTGCAGATGCATGCGGATCGCAGAACCCCGCAGATCTTCGATCTTCCAGACTTCGAGAAAGATTCACAGACTCATGGCGAACTACACCGCCGCCGACGTCAAGAAGCTCCGTGAGCTCACCGGCGCCGGCATGATGGACTGCAAGAAGGCGCTGGACGAGGCCGAGGGCAACGTCGAGAAGGCCGTCGAGGCGCTGCGCATCAAGGGCCAGAAGGGCGTCGCCAAGCGCGAGGGCCGCTCCGCCGAGAACGGCGCCGTGGTCTCCATCATCGCCGACGACAACTCCTCCGGCGTTCTCGTCGAGCTGAAGTGCGAGACGGACTTCGTCGCCAAGGGCGAGAAGTTCCAGGCCGTGGCCCAGGCCATCGCCGAGCACGTCGCCAAGACCTCCCCGGCCGACCTGGAGGCCCTGCTCGCCTCTGAGATCGAGCCCGGCAAGACTGTCCAGGCGTTCGTGGACGAGGCCAACGCCAACCTCGGTGAGAAGATCGTCCTGGACCGCTTCGCGCAGTTCTCCGACGGCTTCGTGACCGTGTACATGCACCGCACGATGCCCGACCTGCCGCCGCAGATCGGTGTCCTCGTCGAGTTCGACAAGCCGAACGCCGAGGTCGCCAAGGGCATCGCCCAGCACATCGCCGCCTTCGCGCCGAAGTACCTCTCCAAGGAGGACGTCCCGGCCGAGGTCGTCGAGACCGAGCGCCGTATCGCCGAGGAGACCACCCGCGCCGAGGGCAAGCCCGAGGCCGCGATCGGCAAGATCGTCGAGGGTCGCCTGAACGGCTTCTTCAAGGACGCCACGCTGCTCGGCCAGCCGTACGCGCTCGACAACAAGAAGTCGGTCCAGAAGGTCCTGGACGAGGCCGGTGTCACCCTGAAGCGCTTCACGCGCATCAAGGTCGGCATCTGAGTCCGTACAGCGACGGGTACCCGATCCCGATAGGGTCGGGTGCAGTCGTCCGTGTCGCTCGCGCAGGCAGCCCCGCCCGCGCGCGTGGCGGACGACAGCAGATCTGACGAGGAGGCCATTGCCGCGTATGGGATGCAAACCCACCACCGGCAATGGCCTTCTTCGTATGTGCACCACGAGGAGATCCCCATGACCACCAGCGTCGAGAAGAGCGACGACGGCAAAGTACGCGGCCGGTTTCTGCTGAAGCTGTCCGGAGAGGCCTTCTCAGGCGGCGGGGGCCTGGGCGTCGACCCGGACGTGGTGCACGCCATCGCCCGCGAGATCGCGGCCGTCGTACGCGACGGCGCGCAGATCGCGGTCGTCATCGGCGGCGGCAACTTCTTCCGCGGCGCCGAACTCCAGCAGCGCGGCATGGACCGGGCCCGCTCCGACTACATGGGCATGCTCGGCACCGTGATGAACTGCCTCGCCCTCCAGGACTTCCTGGAGAAGGAGGGCATCCAGTGCCGGGTGCAGACCGCCATCACCATGGGGCAGGTCGCCGAGCCGTACATCCCGCTGCGTGCCGTACGGCATCTGGAGAAGGGCCGTGTGGTCATCTTCGGCGCCGGTATGGGCATGCCGTACTTCTCCACCGACACCACCGCCGCCCAGCGTGCCCTGGAGATCGACGCCGAGGCCCTGCTGATGGGCAAGAACGGTGTGGACGGGGTCTACGACTCCGACCCGAAGGCCAATCCGGACGCCGTCAAGTTCGACTCCCTCGGCTACGGCGAGGTCATCACGCGGGACCTGAAGGTCGCCGATGCCACCGCCATCACGCTGTGCCGCGACAACAAGCTTCCGATCGTGGTCTTCGAGCTTCTGAAGGAGGGCAATATCGCCCGCGCCGTCAAGGGTGAGAAGATCGGCACGCTGGTGGGTGACCAAGCCGGCCGGGACTGACCGGTGCCTCCGTCCGCGGGAGGACACCTGTCCGAGGGACGGAGGGAACGGACCCTGGCCAGGGGATGGACAATGACCTGCCGGTCGGGAACCGTGCAGGAAGAAGACGCGACGCAGCCGGCCGCCGGCCCCGACGAGGAACCGCAGCCGGGCCTACTCAAGACACGCAGGAGCAAGTGGTGATCGAAGAGACCCTCCTCGAGGCCGAGGAGAAGATGGAGAAGGCCGTCGTGGTCGCCAAGGAGGACTTCGCCGCGATCCGCACCGGCCGTGCGCACCCGGCGATGTTCAACAAGATCGTGGCCGACTACTACGGCGCGCCGACGCCGATCAACCAGCTGGCTTCGTTCTCCGTGCCGGAGCCGCGCATGGCGGTCGTGACCCCGTTCGACAAGAGCGCGCTGCGCAATATCGAGCAGGCGATCCGCGACTCCGACCTCGGCGTCAACCCGAGCAACGACGGCAACATCATCCGGGTGGTGTTCCCCGAGCTCACCGAGGAGCGCCGCCGCGAGTACATCAAGGTCGCCAAGGGCAAGGGCGAGGACGCCAAGGTGTCCATCCGCTCCGTCCGCCGCAAGGCCAAGGACGCCATCGACAAGCTGATCAAGGACGGCGAGATCGGCGAGGACGAGGGCCGCCGTGCGGAGAAGGAGCTCGACGACACCACGCACAAGTACGTCGCTCAGGTGGACGAGCTCCTCAAGCACAAGGAAGCTGAGCTGCTCGAGGTCTGATGAACGACTCTTCCTGGGGAGCGCCGTCGCACGCCGGGTACTGGGCGCCGTCCGACGGGGGGCCGGTCCCGGGGGCCGCCCCGGCGGGTCCCACGTACGATGCGCACAACGCGCAGCAGACTCGCCCCATGCCCATCGTGCCCGACGTGTCCGCCCACGGCGGAGACCAGGACGACGACCGGGGGGCCGCTCGGCTGGGTGGCCCCTTGTTCCGCGACGAGAGCCCGACGGCGCAGCCCCATCCGGCGGTGCCGCAGAATCCGGAGCCCATGCACGACGCCCCACAGCCGGCGCCCGCACCGCAGAAGAAGAGCGCGGGCCGCGACCTGGGCGCCGCGATAGGGGTCGGAGTCGGACTCGGCGCGGTGATCGTCGCGTCTCTGTTCATCGTCAAGGCGGTGTTCGTCGGGGTCGTCGCGGTCGCCGTCGTGGTGGGCCTGTGGGAGCTGACCAAACGGCTCGACGAGCGCAAGGGCATCAAGGCGCCGATCGTGCCGCTCGCAGTGGGTGGCGCGGCGATGGTCGTCGCCGGGTATGTGCGCGGGGCCGAGGGCGCCTGGGTGGCGATGGCGCTCACCGCGCTCGCGGTGCTGGTCTGGCGGATGACGGAACCGCCGGAGGGGTATCTCAAGGACGTCACGGCGGGGGTCTTCGCGGCCTTCTACGTGCCGTTCCTCGCGACGTTCGTCGCGATGATGCTGACGGCCGAGGACGGTCCGCGCCGGGTCTTCATGTTCCTGCTGCTGACGGTCGTCAGCGACACGGGTGCGTACGCCGTCGGCTGGCGCTTCGGCCGGCACAAGCTCGCCCCGCGCATCAGCCCCGGCAAGACCCGTGAGGGGCTGCTCGGCGCGGTCAGCTTCGCCATGGTGGCGGGTGCGTTGTGCATGCAGTTCCTGATCGACGACGGCATGTGGTGGCAGGGTCTGCTGCTCGGCCTCGCGGTCGCGGCGAGTGCCACGCTGGGCGACCTCGGCGAGTCGATGATCAAGCGGGACCTCGGCATCAAGGACATGGGCACGCTGCTGCCGGGCCACGGCGGCATCATGGACCGACTGGACTCGCTGTTGCCGACGGCTCCGGTGGTGTGGCTGTTGCTGGTGCTGTTCGTGGGGTCCGGCTGACCGTCGTCCCCTCATGCGGAGGCCCGCTGCCCTTGGGGTGGCGGGCCGTTTCCGTTCAAAACCCGGTGCCCCGCGCGCGGGCGCCCGGGTACGCTCCTCGCGCCCGGGTGCTGACAAGCTCGGGGCACTGACCGGCGACCGCGTCCACCTGGCTGCTGCTTGCAGCGGGGCCCGCCTGATGGCGGGCGGTCGCCGGCGCGCGGGGAGGGTGTGCGGTGTCCATAGCTTGCCGACATGAGTGACAGCACCGAGTCCGGGACGCGGCCGTGCCGTTGGTGCGGTACGCCGGTCCCGCAGCCGCGCCGCCGGTGGCACAGACGGCGGTACTGCAGCAAGGCACACCGCCGCAGGTTCCGCGCTCGTGAGGCGGCCGCGCGCTTCTTCGACAGCCTGTAGGCCGCCCTGCGTCTGGGGAAAATCGCCCTCCCCAATTGATCTGCGACACTGGTACAGCCATGCCTAAGCCCGGAGAACTCACTTTCGTCGCCCCGCGCGGAGCCAAGAAGCCGCCGCGGCACCTTGCCGATCTCACGCCTGCCGAGCGCAGGGAAGCCGTGACCGAGATCGGCGAGAAGCCGTTTCGCGCCAAGCAGCTCTCGCAGCACTACTTCGCGCGGTACGCGCACGACCCGGAGCAGTGGACCGACATCCCGGCCGGGTCCCGCACGAAGCTGCGGGAGGCGTTGCTGCCCGAGCTGATGACGGTCGTACGGCATCTGTCGACCGATGCCGACACCACCCGCAAGACGCTGTGGCGGCTGTTCGACGGGACGCTCGTCGAGTCGGTGCTGATGCGGTACCCGGACCGGGTGACCATGTGCATCAGCTCGCAGGCCGGCTGCGGGATGAACTGCCCGTTCTGTGCGACCGGGCAGGCGGGGCTGGACCGGAATCTGTCCACCGCCGAGATCGTGCACCAGATCGTGGACGGCATGCGGGCGCTGCGGGACGGCGAGATTCCCGGCGGTCCCGCGCGGCTGTCGAACATCGTCTTCATGGGCATGGGCGAGCCTCTCGCCAACTACAAGCGCGTCGTCGGCGCGATCCGCGCCCTCACCGACCCCGAGCCGGACGGGCTCGGGCTGTCGCAGCGCGGGATCACCGTGTCGACCGTCGGACTGGTGCCGGCGATCCACCGCTTCGCCGACGAGGGCTTCAAGTGCCGGCTGGCCATCTCGCTGCACGCGCCCGACGACGAGCTGCGTGACACCCTCGTCCCTGTCAACACGCGATGGAAGGTGCGGGAAGTCCTCGACGCCGGGTGGGAGTACGCGGCCAAGTCGGGGCGCCGGCTGTCCATCGAGTACGCGCTGATCCGGGACATCAACGACCAGGCCTGGCGCGGTGACCGGCTCGGCCGGCTGCTCAAGGGCAGGCCCGTGCACGTGAATCTGATCCCGCTGAACCCGACGCCGGGCTCGAAGTGGACGGCCTCACGGCCGGAGGACGAGAAGGCGTTCGTCGAGGCCATCGCCGCGCACGGCGTGCCGGTGACCGTCCGGGACACCCGAGGTCAGGAGATCGACGGGGCCTGTGGTCAGCTGGCGGCCACCGAGCGGTAGTCTGACGCCGTACACATCTTCATATTCCGACAGGGGAGCGCCACAGCGCTGAGAGTGCGGGACAGTCCGCAGACCCTCTGAACCTCGCCCAGGTCATTCTGGGTAGGGAGATCGGTCGTCACTCAAGCTGTTGCGCCCTGCCCGGGAGCCGTCCGAAGGTCCCCGGGCAGGGCCGCGTCTCTTCCTGGTCAGCCAGGAGGAAATCGGTGAGCAACACCAGGAAGTTCACAGCCGTGGTCGTCGGGCTGGGCCTCGTCACGCTGTCCGCGTGCGGGTCCTCCGAGTCCGGCAGCGGGGGCTCCGGGGAGTCCAAGACGGTCACCCTCGTCAGCCACGACTCGTGGGCCGTGTCCAAGAGCGTGCTGGCGGACTTCGAGAAGCAGTCCGGCTACACGGTGAAGGTCCTCAAGGACGGCGACGCCGGGCAGGCCGTCAACAAGGCGATCCTGACCAAGGACAACCCGCAGGGCGACGTCTTCTTCGGCGTCGACAACACGCTGCTGTCCCGCGCCCTCGACAACGGCCTCTTCCAGCCGTACGAGGCGAAGGACGCCGGCTTCGTCCTGCCCGAGTACCGGGTCGACCAGGACAAGCACCGGGTCACGCCCGTCGATACCGGAGACATCTGCGTCAACTACGACAAGGCCTACTTCACCGAACACAAGCTGGACCCGCCGCAGTCCTTCGACGACCTGACCAAGCCCGCGTACAAGAACCTCCTGGTCACCGAGAACGCCGCCACCTCCTCGCCCGGCCTCGGCTTCCTGCTCGGTACCGCCGCGAAGTACGGCGACGCCGGCTGGCAGGACTACTGGAAGAAGCTCAAGGCCAACGGTGTGAAGGTCGTCGACGGCTGGGAGCAGGCGTACTACGAGGAGTTCTCGGGTTCCTCGAGCGGCCGGAAGGCCGGCGGCGACCGGCCGCTCGTCGTGTCGTACGCCTCCTCCCCGCCCGCCGAGGTCGTCTTCGCCGACCCGAAGCCGAAGACCGCGCCGACCGGGGTCGCGACCGGCACCTGCTTCCGGCAGATCGAGTACGCGGGGCTGCTGAGCAACGCGCGGAACACCGAGGGCGGCAAGGCGCTGCTCGACTTCCTGCTCACCAAGGAGTTCCAGGACGACATGCCGCTCAACATGTTCGTCTACCCGGTGCGCGAGGCGGCCCAGGTGCCGCCGGAGTTCACGAAGTACGGGCCGCAGGCCGAGGATCCGCAGACCATGGACCCGGCCGAGATCGCCGCCAACCGCGACCAGTGGGTCAAGTCGTGGACCTCGCTCGTACTGAAGTAGCCCTCAGGAAGCGCGTCACGAAGGGCGGCGCGGCACGCCTCGGGCTCATCGCACTGCCCGTCGCGTTCTTCGCCGCCTTCTTCGCCTACCCGGTGGCTGCGATCGTCGCCCGCGGGCTGAAGACCGACGGGGGCTGGCAGCTCGGCAGGATCGCGGACGTCCTCACACAGTCGGACATCCGCCATGTGCTGTGGTTCACCACCTGGCAGGCGCTCGCTTCGACCGCGCTGACGCTGCTGGTCGCGCTGCCCGGTGCGTATGTCTTCGCCCGCTTCGACTTCCCCGGCAAGCACCTCCTGCGGGCAGTGGTGACCGTGCCGTTCGTGCTGCCCACGGTGGTCGTCGGGTCGGCGTTCCTCGCGCTGGTCGGGCGTGGCGGGCTGCTCGACGAGCTGTGGGGCGTGCGGCTGGACACCACCGTGTGGGCGATCCTGCTGGCGCACGTCTTCTTCAACTACGCCGTCGTCGTACGGACGGTCGGCGGGCTCTGGGCGCAACTGGACCCCCGGCAGGAGGAGGCCGCCCGGATGCTCGGTGCCTCGCGGCTCTCCGCCTGGCGCACCGTGACCCTGCCCGCCCTCGCGCCCGCCGTGGCCGCCGCCGCGCTGATGGTCTTCCTGTTCACCTTCACCTCCTTCGGTGTGGTGCAGATCCTGGGCGGGCCGACCTTCTCGACCCTGGAAGTGGAGATCTACCGGCAGACCTCGGAGATCTTCGATCTGTCGACGGCCGCCGTCCTCACGATCATCCAGTTCCTGGCGGTGGGCGCCATCCTCGCCGTGCACGCCTGGACCGTACGGCGACGGGAGACCGCCCTGCGCCTCGTGGACGCGTCCGTGACCGCGCGCAGGCCGCAGGGGGTGGGCCAGTGGGCGCTCCTTGCCGGTGTCCTCGCCTGTGTCGCCGGGCTGCTTCTGCTGCCGCTGGCCGTGCTGGTGCAGCGGTCGCTGGACGCGCCCGACTTCGCCTACTACCGGGCGCTGACCAGTGAGGACGGCGGGACCTTCCTCGTCCCGCCGATCGATGCGATCGGCAATTCGCTCACCTACGCCGTCGTCGCCACCGCCATCGCCGTGCTGATCGGCGGCCTCGCGGCCGTGGCGCTGACCCGGAGGGATGCCGGGCGGTTCGTGCGCGGGTTCGACGCGCTGCTGATGCTGCCGCTGGGCGTGTCCGCCGTGACCGTGGGCTTCGGGTTCCTCATCGCCCTCGACGAACCGCCGCTGGATCTGCGCAGTTCATGGATCCTGGTGCCGCTCGCGCAGGCACTGGTCGGGGTCCCCTTCGTCGTACGGACCATGCTGCCCGTGCTGCGGGCCGTGGACGCGCGGCTGCGGGAGGCGGCGGCGGTGCTCGGGGCGTCGCCGTGGCGGGCATGGCGCGAGGTCGATCTGCCGATGGTGCGGCGGGCGCTGCTGGTCGCGGCCGGGTTCGCCTTCGCGGTGTCGCTCGGGGAGTTCGGCGCGACGGTCTTCATCGCGCGGCCGGACAACCCGACGCTGCCGGTCGCGGTGGCACGGCTGCTGGGGCGGCCCGGCGAGCTCAACTACGGGCAGGCGATGGCCCTTTCGACGATTCTCATGGTGGTGTGCGCGGTGGCGCTGCTGGTGCTGGAGCGGTTGCGGACCGACCGGACGGGGGAGTTCTGATGCTGCTGAGCCTCGAGGGTGCGACCGTACGGTTCGGCGGGCGGGCTGCGCTCGACCGCGTCGACCTGGGCGTCGCCGAGCACGAGGTGGTGTGCGTGCTCGGGCCGAGTGGCAGTGGCAAGTCGACGCTGCTGCGGGCGGTCGCCGGGCTGCAGCCGCTGCATGCCGGACGGGTGGTGCTCGACGGACGGAACCAGGCGGGCGTGCCCGCTCACAAACGGGGCGTGGGGCTGATGTTCCAGGACCATCAGCTGTTCCCGCAACGGGATGTGGGCGGCAACGTGGCGTTCGGGCTGCGGATGCACGGGGCGTCGAAGCGGCAACAGGACGAGCACGTACGGGAGTTGCTGGAGCTCGTCGGGCTGCCGGGTGCCGCGCGCCGGGCCGTCGCCGCGCTGTCCGGGGGTGAGCAGCAGCGGGTTGCGTTGGCCCGGGCGCTGGCGCCGCGGCCACGGCTGCTCATGCTGGACGAGCCGCTCGGCCAGCTGGACCGGTCGCTGCGGGAACGGTTGGTGGTCGAACTGCGGGAACTGTTCGGCCGGTTGGGGACGACCGTGCTCGCGGTGACGCACGACCAGGGTGAGGCCTTCGCGCTCGCCGACCGGGTGGTCGTGATGCGGGAGGGGCGGATCGCGCAGTCCGGTACGCCGCTCGAGGTGTGGCAGCGGCCGGCGGACGAGTTCGTGGCCCGCTTCCTGGGCTTCGACAACGTGGTCGCGGCGACGGTGAGCGGACAGGCCGCGGACACGCCGTGGGGCAAGCTGCCGGTGCCCGAGGAGGCGGCGCAGGGGGCGGGCACGGTCCTCGTACGGCCCGCCGGTGTGCGCCTCGTGCCGGCCGATGCCGGGCTGCGCTGCACGGTGGCCGCGCGCACGTTCAAGGGCACCCATGTCGCCGTACATCTGCAGCCCGAGGGCGCCCCGCGGCTTGAGGCGGCGTGTGCGCTGCGGGAGGCGCCGGAGGTGGGGGACGCGGTCGGGGTCGAGTTCGACGTGGCCGAAATCGTCGTGCTCCCGTGATCGACCGCACCGTAGGGTGCCGCCCATGACGCACCTCGCACACGACCGGTACTGCGACGAAATCGCCCACCAGATATGGTTGCTGAGGTCCGTGGTGACCTCCGGAGCCGATCTGTCCGCCACCGTGCCGACCTGCCCCGACTGGTCCCTGGAGCAGCTCGTACGGCATGTGGGCCGCTCCCTGCGCTGGGTGGAGCTGCTGGTGCGCACCCGGTCCGCGGAGGACATCCCGGAGGATCAGGTACCGGGTGGCGAAGGGCCGAAGACCGAGGGGGACGCGGCCGCGCTGGACGCCTGGCTGGCCGAGAGCGGCGACATGCTCGTCGGCACCCTGCGGGAGGCCGGGCCGGACGCCGAGGTGTGGGGTTGGGCCGGGATCCTCGACGCCGGCTTCTGGGCCCGTCGGATGACCCACGAGGTCACCGTCCACCGTGCCGACGCCACACTCGCCGCGAAACTGCCGTACGACGTCGCGCCCGACGTGGCCGTGGACGCGATCGACGAGTGGCTGCAGATCGTCGAGTTCGTCCAGCGGACGGCTCCGCACGACTCGGCACGGGAGTTGCGTGGCCCGGGTCGGAGCATCCATCTGCACGCTACGGACACCGAGCCTCGGCTGAACGCCGAGTGGTTGATCGAGCTCACCGAGGACGGGCTCGGCTGGCGGCGCGGACACGAGAAGGCGACGGTCGCGCTGCGCGGCCCGCTCACCTCCGTACTGCTCGCCTTCTACCGCCGGCTGCCGCTGGACAGCCCCGAGGTGGAGGTCCTGGGGCAGCGGGAGTTGCTGGAGTTCTGGCTGGAGCGGGCGACGTTCGGCTGAGACGGCTGTGGCCCGCCCCGGGAACGGGACGGGCCACAGCCGGTCGGGCCGGGCGGAGGATCAGCGGTCGCTGCTCGCCCCGCGGCGGCGCATGCCGAAGAACACCGCGCCGCCGCCGACGGCGACCAGGGCGGCCGCGATGCCGGCGATCAGACCGGTGTTGGAGCCGGCGCCGGTCTCGGCGAGGTTGGAGTCGCCGGCACCGGCCGCGGGCGACGGAGCGTTGCTCGCGGTGTCCGCGGGCGCGCTGCTGCCGTCCTCCGAGGCCGACGGGGTCGGGGTGTCGGACTCGGCCGGGGCCGACGGGGTCGCCGACTCCGACGGCGCCTCGGACGGGGTCGGGGTGGGGCTCGGGGTCTCCTCGGTCGTGCAGGCGGTGGCCGGCGTGACCAGGTTCGGCTTGATGTCCTCGTCGACCTGGTTGCCGGCCTTGACGTGGATGCGGTACGTCGCGCCCGGCTTCCAGTCCTCGGCGAAGGTGATCGTGACACCTTCGCGGGAGCCCTTGACCACCTGCTTGCCGACGAGCCGCTCGTCGGCCCCGTTGTTCTCGAGGTAGACGGAGACGGTCGCCGGGGTGCCGGCCGGGTCCTTGTCGGTGACCGTGATGACGCCCTTGGTGCCGTCGCACTCGGCCGCGGCCGAGAACTCACTGATGTGGCAGGCGAGCGCGTTGCCCGCGGCGCCGAGCGCGAGCGCGGCAGAGGCGGAGACGACTCCGAGGATGCGCACGGAACGGCGTGCGTTACGGCGAGTTATGGACACGTTTGTCCTTCATGGGATGCGCGTAATGCGGGGGGTTTGAGGGGGAGATGAGGCGACAGCGTTTGCCGATGCTCACCACCCCCAGGAGACTCACAGGTTTATAAGCGCTCCATAAGGAGTGTCAATCCGTCTGCACATCATGACGATTGGCTTTGCCCGCTTATTAACCGCCGAGACGTTTCAACGCCGCCGGAGCCTCCTCGATTCCGTCGACCAGGGCGATCCGGGCCTCCATCGAACGCTCCCGCGCGAGCGCCCGGAGCAGCGGCCATGTCGGCAGCTTCTCCGTCCAGTGGGCGCGGTTCACCAGGACCATGGGGGTGGGTTCGCCGCGGGACTCGTAGTAGTTGGGGGTGGCGTTGTCGAATATCTCCTGCACGGTGCCGGCGGCGCCCGGCAGGAAGACCACGCCCGCGGTGCAGCGGGCCAGCAGGCCGTCCTCGCGGGTCGCGTTGGCGAAGTACTTGGCGATGTGCGCGGCGAACGGGTTCGGCGGCTCGTGGCCGTAGAACCAGGTGGGGATGCCGACGGAGGGGCCGCCGTCCGGCCAGCGGCCGCGCACCTCGAAGGCGGCGCGTGCCCAGTCGGTGATCGACGGGGTGAACTTCGGTGCCTTGGCGAGGAGTTGGAGGGCGTCCACGAGCATCTCGTCGCCGTACGGAGCGGCGTACGCGCCGAGGTTCGCCGCCTCCATCGCGCCGGGGCCGCCGCCGGTCGCGACGGTGAAGCCCGCGCGGGCCAGCTCCCGCCCGAGGCGGGCCGCGCCCGCGTAGGCCTCCGTGCCGCGAGCCATCGCGTGACCGCCCATGACGCCCACCACGCGGGCGCCGACGAGGAGTTCGTCCAGCGCGTCGGAGACGGCGTCGTCGTGGACCGCGCGCAGCATGGACGCGAAGACGTCGCCGTCTGCCTTCGTCTCCTGGAGCCAGGCGTACGACAGGGCGTCCGGCGTGGCCTCGTAGCCCTGGTCGAGCGAGTCGAACAGTTCGTCGGGGGTGTAGACGAAGCTGCGGTACGGGTCGAAGGGGAGGTCCGGGACGGGCGGGAAGACCAGGGCGCCGGCGGCGCGCACCCGGGTGGCCGCCGACTCGTCCATCGGACAGCCGAGGAAGACGGCGCCCTTGGTATCGACGGACAGCAGTGTGTCCGTACGGTCCGTCAGGTCGACGGCCTGGATCCGGAAGTGGGCGAGGGTCCCCTGTGCGACGACCTCGTCGAACTCGGCGAGGGACTCGATCTCGCGGTCGTGGGAGGCGGTGTGGGGCGCGTGGGCGGGTGGTGTCGGCTGCACCCGCCCATGCTAGGCATGCCTGCGGCTCAGCCCTCGACGGCCGCCGGGTCCATCCACATGACCTCCCAGGTGTGGCCGTCCAGGTCGTCGAAGGCGCGGCCGTACATGAAGCCGTGGTCCTGGACCTGGTCCGACGCCGTGCCGCCCGCCGCCACCGCCTTCTCGACCAACTCGTCGACCTTCTCGCGGCTTTCGGCGCTCAGACAGATCAGCACCTCGCTGGTCCTCGTGGCGTCCGCGATCTCCTTCTTCGTGAACGTCGCGTAGAACGGTTTGGTGAGCAGCATCGCGACGATCGTGTCGCTGATCACGACGGATGCCGCGTTCTCGTCGCTGAACTGCGGGTTGAGCGTGTAGCCGAGCTCCGTGAAGAACTTCTTCGAGGCGTCGAGGTCGTTCACGGGCAGGTTCACGAAGATCATCTGCTGGTACATGTGTGGTCTCTCCCATCGGGCTTGTGCCGTTCGGTGGGGTAGACCCGAGGGCCGTCGGAAACTCATCGGCGGTCGGAGAATTTTTTTCCGTACGAGCTTCAGCGGGCCAGTGGCCGGGCCGCTAGCTCGGCGACGAACACGGCCAGCGGGCCGAACACCGCGAGGAGGGCGCCGGCGCGGAGGGCGGCGGCGCCGCGCAGCATCGTGGCCGGGGCGCCGAGGCGCAGCAGGGCGGCGGTGGTGTCGGCGCGGGCGTGCTTGGCCTCGACGGCGGTGGTGAGCAGGGTGGCGAGCGTGCAGCCCGCGACGAGGAGGACGCCGAGGGTCGTCAGCGGGCCGAAGGCCGGGCCGTCCGGGTCCTGCAGGGTGGCCACGGCGTACGCGGCGGACCCGGCCGCGCAGACGACGCCGACGGGACGGCCGAGGCGGGTGGCTTCCTCCATGAGGACGCGGCCGGCGAGGAGGCGCACGGCGCCGGGGCGGGCTGCCTGGAGGAGGTGGCCGCAGAGGTGGGTGAGGCCTGGGCCGGCCAGGGTCAGGCCCAGGGCGGCCAGGGCCCAGCCGAGGAGCAGGCCCAGGGGACCGCTGGGTGGGCTGCCGGGCATGGAGAGACCGGTGGTGCTGGTGTGGGCGGCGTAGGCCTCTGCGGCCAGGCCTGCGGCGAGGGTGGCGATTCCCCAGGGGAGGGTGGCGGTGGGGTGGGGTGGGGTGCGGGTGGGGGTGGGTGCGGTCGGGGCGGGGGTATCAGGCGCCCAGTGTGCGGCTGAGGGGTCGGTCGCGCTGCCGGCGCTTGCGGGATGCCTCCTCCAGAGGGGGGACCCCAGCGCCCACCCTCCCCACTCTCGGCTTCTCCCCCATTCTCGGCTTCGCTCGAGCGGGGACCCCATGAGCGGGGGGACCCCATCGCCCCATCGGCGCGACTGCCCGCGGTGGCGCGGGCTGGGCGGGGTGGGCGGGACGGGCGACGCGGCTCTCTGGGGCGTAGGACCAGGGCGACCGACAGGGACGCGGCTGCCGGGACCAGGGTGAGGAGGGTCAGGGTTGCGGGGAGGGGGAGTGGGGTGCCCGCGGCGAGGAACTCGGTCGCCGCTCCGTCGAAGGGCATGCCCGTGAGGTCGCCGCGCAGGTGGAGGAAGAACAGCAGGGCCAGCATCGAGCCGAGGGCCGTGGACAGGGCCGTCGTCGTGGCCGAGAAGGCCATCTGGCGGGCCGGGCCGAGGCCGATCGCCGAGAGGCCGTCGCGCGGCCGGGTGCAGGGATCGGTGCGGGCGACGGCCACCGCGAAGTGGACCGTGGCGGCCGCCGGCACGGCACACCAGGCCAGACGGAGGACGGATGCGGCCGGCGTGTCCGGGTGGCTCATCGCGTGGCCGAGGGTGCACAGCAGGAGGAAACCGGTCCCGGCCGATGCCGCAGCCACCAGGAGACGGCGCAGCTGGACGGCCGGGTGGGCGCGGCGGGTCAGACGGAGAGCGAGCACGCCGCCCGGCCTTCCGCCTCGGGGACCGGCGGCAGGTGCACGGTGTTCACGCGCCGCCCGTCGAGCAGGGAGACCGTGCGGTCGGCGAGCGCCGCGGTCTCCGGGTCATGGGTGGCCAGGACCACGGTGATGCCGTGCGAGCGGGCCGCCGTGGTGAGCGTACGCAGCACGTGCCCGCGGTCGGCGCGGTGCAGCGGGGCGGTGGGCTCGTCGGCGAACAGGACCGTCGGGGAGGGGGCCAGCGCACGGGCGATGCAGACCCGCTGCCGCTCGGCCTGACGCAGTTGGTGCAGGCGCCTGCGGGCGCTGTCGCCGACATCGAGACGCTCCAGCCACTCCAGGGCGATCTTCTTGGCCCGTCGGCGGCTGGTGCCGCGCAGCATCAGGGGGAGCGCGGCGTTCTCCCAGACGTTCAGCTCGGGGACCAGGACGGGGGCCGGGTCGATCCAGCCGAAGCGGTCGCGGCGCATCCGTTCCCGGGCGAGGGGGCCCATCCTGTGCACAGGGATGCTGTTGAACCACACCTCGCCGCTCCCGGCCCGCAGCAGTCCGGACAGACAGCCCAGAAGCGTGCTCTTGCCGCTGCCGCGCGGGCCGCTGACGGCGAGGATCTCGCCCTCCTGGACGCCGAGCGAGACGCCTTGCAGCGCAGGGGAGCCGTCGTGGTGCTGGAAATGCAGGGCGCGTGCCCAGAGCACGTCGTTGTCCGGCGGGGCCACCATGGGCGTACTCCTCAGTTGATCCGCTTTCCTGTGCCAAGTCCCCCAAGCGGGGGAACGAAGGCTGGGCCGATCGGTCACTGGCACGCTAGGTACTCAAAGGAGCCGGGCCGGACAGCACACAGCCCCGGGCCGCCGTTTCTCACTCGAACGGACGGCACCGGGGCCGTAGTTGATCACAGCGTCAGTTGATCAGAGCTTTGTCCACGCCTCCGTCAGCGTCGCGCGCAGGATCTGCTCGATCTCGTCGAACGTCTCCTGGTCGGAGATCAGCGGCGGGGCGAGCTGGACGACCGGGTCACCGCGGTCATCGGCACGGCAGTACAGGCCGTTGTCGAAGAGGGCCTTGGAGAGGAAGCCGTACAGGACGCGCTCGGTCTCCTCCTCGTTGAAGGACTCCTTGGTCGCCTTGTCCTTGACCAGCTCGATGCCGTAGAAGAAGCCGTTGCCGCGGACGTCGCCGACGATCGGCAGGTCGTGCAGCTTCTCCAGGGTGGTGCGGAACGCGCCCTCGTTGTCGAGCACGTGCTGGGTGAGGTTCTCGCGCTCGAACAGGTCGAGGTTGGCGAGGCCCACGGCCGCGGAGACCGGGTGGCCGCCGAAGGTGTAGCCGTGCAGGAAGGTGTTGTCGCCCTTGTAGAACGGCTCGGCCAGGCGGTCGGAGATGATGCAGGCGCCGATCGGGGAGTAGCCCGAGGTCATGCCCTTGGCACAGGTGATCATGTCCGGGACGTAGTCGAACTTGTCGCAGGCGAACATCGTGCCCAGGCGGCCGAAGGCGCAGATGACCTCGTCCGACACCAGCAGCACGTCGTACTTGTCGCAGATCTCGCGGACCCGCTGGAAGTAGCCGGGCGGCGGCGGGAAGCAGCCGCCGGCGTTCTGCACCGGCTCCAGGAAGACGGCCGCGACCGTGTCCGGGCCCTCGAAGAGGATCTGCTGCTCGATCTGGTCGGCGGCCCAGCGACCGAAGGCCTCGGGGTCGTCGCCGAAGATCGGGGCGCGGTAGATGTTGGTGTTCGGGACCTTGTGCGCGCCCGGGACGAGCGGCTCGAAGGGGGCCTTCAGGGCCGGCAGGCCGGTGATGGACAGGGCGCCCTGCGGGGTGCCGTGGTAGGCGACCGCGCGGGATATCACCTTGTGCTTGGTGGGCTTGCCGGTGAGCTTGAAGTACTGCTTGGCGAGCTTCCAGGCGGTCTCGACCGCCTCGCCGCCGCCGGTGGTGAAGAAGACCTTGTTGAGGTCGCCCGGCGCGTGGTGGGCCAGGCGCTCGGCCAGCTCCACGGCCTTGGGGTGGGCGTAGGACCACACCGGGAAGAACGCCAGCTCCTGCGCCTGCTTGAAGGCGGTCTCGGCGAGCTCGACCCGGCCGTGACCGGCCTGGACCACGAACAGACCCGCGAGACCGTCGAGGTAGCGCTTGCCCTTGTCGTCGTAGATGTAGGTGCCCTCGCCCCGGACGATGGTGGGAACGGGGGAGTTCTCGTACGAGGACATGCGGGTGAAGTGCATCCACAGGTGGTCGTACGCGGAGCGGCTGAGGTCCTTGGTACTCACGGTTATCGGGTTCCCCACATATAGGTCTGCTTCTTGAGCTTGAGGTAGACGAAGCTCTCGGTGGAGCGCACTCCGGGGATGGCCCGGATGCGTTTGTTGATGACGTCCAGCAGGTGGTCGTCGTCCTCGCAGACGATCTCCACCATCAGGTCGAAGGAGCCTGCGGTCATCACCACGTACTCGCATTCGGACATGGAGGTCAGTGCGTCGGCGACGGACTCCACATCACCTTCCACGTGAATGCCGACCATCGCCTGTCGGCGGAAGCCCACGGTGAGCGGGTCCGTGACGGCGACGATCTGCATCACGCCCTGGTCGAGCAGCTTCTGCACGCGCTGGCGCACGGCCGCTTCGGAGAGGCCCACGGCCTTGCCGATGGCGGCGTACGGCCGGCGGCCGTCCTCTTGGAGCTGTTCGATGATGGCGAGGGAGACGGCATCCAGCTGCGGATTGCCGTTCCGGGGGTCGCGAGAGGACTCGCGGATGTCCCGGGAGGTCCTCTGGTCTGCGCTTCGACTGGCCACGAGCTCACTCTGCACGAGGTCTCGTCGGTTTCGCAAGGCTGGATCGATGAAATTCGTTGTTTACGAGTTCGAGACTTGCGGATTTCGCAGATCTGGCGCGTCGGGGGGTGTTGAAACCGTGGGCTTACGGATTAGGGTGGGTGTCTCAGTGATTGGACACCCGAACTTGGAGGGCCGGCAGTGAGCACCGAGCTGCGTCGTCTGCGCAACTACATCGACGGAGAGTTCCGGGACGCCGCCGACGGACGGACCACCGAGGTGGTGAACCCCGCGACCGGCGAGGCGTACGCCACCGCGCCGCTGTCCGGGCAGGCCGACGTCGACGCCGCGATGACGGCCGCCGCCGCCGCGTTCCCGGGGTGGCGGGACACCACGCCCGCCGAGCGGCAGAAGGCCCTCCTGAAGATCGCGGACGCGTTCGAGGAGCGTGCCGAGGAACTGATCGCGGCCGAGGTGGAGAACACGGGCAAGCCCGTCGGGCTGACCCGCTCCGAGGAGATCCCGCCGATGGTCGACCAGATCCGCTTCTTCGCGGGCGCGGCCCGGATGCTGGAGGGCCGCTCGGCCGGTGAGTACATGGACGGGATGACCTCGATCATCCGCCGTGAGCCGGTCGGCGTCTGCGCGCAGGTCGCGCCGTGGAACTACCCGATGATGATGGCCGTGTGGAAGTTCGCCCCGGCGATCGCCGCGGGCAACACGGTGGTGCTGAAGCCCTCGGACACCACCCCCGCCTCGACGGTCCTGATCGCGGAGATCCTCGGCTCGATCCTGCCCAAGGGCGTCTTCAACGTCATCTGCGGCGACCGCGACACCGGCCGCATGATGGTCGAGCACCCGACCCCGGCGATGGCCTCCATCACCGGTTCCGTGCGCGCGGGCATGTCCGTCGCCGAGTCGGCCGCCAAGGACGTCAAGCGAGTCCACCTGGAGCTGGGCGGCAAGGCGCCGGTCGTCGTCTTCGAGGACACCGACATCGCCAAGGCCGTCGAGGACATCTCCGTGGCGGGCTTCTTCAACGCCGGGCAGGACTGTACGGCCGCCACCCGCGTCCTCGTCCACGAGGCGATCCACGACGAGTTCGTGCAGGCCCTCGCCAAGGCCGCCGCCGACACCAAGACCGGACAGCCGGACGACGAGGACGTGCTGTACGGCCCGCTGAACAACCCCAACCAGCTCAAGCAGGTCGCCGGCTTCATCGAGCGGCTGCCCGCCCACGCCAAGGTCGAGGCCGGTGGTCACCAGGTCGGCGACAAGGGCTACTTCTACGCCCCGACCGTCGTCTCGGGCCTCAAGCAGGACGACGAGATCATCCAGAACGAGGTCTTCGGCCCGGTCATCACCGTCCAGTCCTTCACCGACGAGGACCAGGCCACCGAGTGGGCGAACGGCGTCGAGTACGCCCTCGCTTCCTCCGTCTGGACCAAGGACCACGGCCGCGCGATGCGCATGTCCAAGAAGCTCGACTTCGGCTGTGTGTGGATCAACACCCACATCCCGCTGGTCGCCGAGATGCCGCACGGCGGCTTCAAGAAGTCCGGCTACGGCAAGGACCTCTCGGCGTACGGCTTCGACGACTACACGCGGATCAAGCACGTGATGACGTCGCTGGACGTGTAAGTCGCCGGTTGAACGTGGCCCCGGACGGAGGACGGACCGTCCGGGGCCGCGGTGTGTCCGGGTGATCGGCAAGGTGTCCGGGCTGTGCGGGTCGGCTCGCCGCAGCGTCCACTGTCATGCCACCGCGTCGGCGGCATGCTGCCGCAACGGCCCTGCTCAAGACGTCCGCGCTCTCCCGCCGTTCCCTGATCGCGCGCTGCACGGCCGACCGCCTGGCCGGATGGCAGCAACGCATCGCCGGGGTGAAGCTTGGAGCTGAAGCGAGCAAGGGAGGCGCGGTGGGCAACCTGGTCGTCGTAGGAGTGGACGGCTCGGCGTCGAGTCTTGCCGCGGTGGAGGCGGCCGCCCGGGAAGCGCAGCGGCGCCGTGCGGAGCTGCGGGTGGTGCACGCCTTCAGCTGGCCGGTGAGGCCCATGTACGCGCCGCTGGACCCGTCGCCGCTCAATCGCGTGGTGACGGAGGCGGCGCAGCGTGCCCGGAGCGTGACACCTGACGTGGAGGTCGGGGAAGCGGTGGTGACCGGCGACGCGGTGGCGGTGCTGGAGGCCGAGTCGCGAGCCGCGGATCTGGTGGTCGTCGGCCCCCGGGGTATGGGGGGCTTCATCGGGATGCTGCTGGGGTCGACGGCGGTGTCCCTGGCCGCCCACAGCCAGTGTCCGGTGATGGTGGTGCGCGGGGAGCCGGAGGGCGCCGGGCCGATCGTGCTGGGTGTGGACGGATCCCCTGAGGGCGAGAAGGCGGTCGATTTCGCCTTCGCCGAGGCGGCGCTGCGCGGGACTGAGATCGTCGCCGTGCACGCGTGGATGCCGGACTATGCGCCGGCTGGTACGGGCGCCGAGAGCGGGGAGCGTCTGCTGGCCCAGGCGCTCGCCGGTCGCACGGAGAGATATCCGGACGTCACGGTCAGACACGAAGTGGCGAGCGGTGAGACCCGCGAGGTGCTGATCGAGGCGAGCAAGACCGCCCAGCTCATGGTCGTCGGAGCCAGGGGGCGCGGAGGTTTTGCCGGGTTGCTCATGGGTTCGGTGAGCCAGGCGTTGCTCCACCACGCACACTGTCCCGTCACCGTCGTCCGCGGCAAGGCACGACGTGGGTAAGCCGTCCCGGGTTGTCACGACGCCTTGCGGGCATCCTCAAGGCTGTGCACCATCAGGGTCCACAGCACGAAGACGTCCAGGGCGACGATGAGCATGGCCCACAGCGGATAGACCGTGAAGAACAGCATCTGCGCGATGAGGTTGAGAACGACCAGGGTGATCGCCACCGGTCTCGCCCATGCCTGACCCGTCATCAGTCCGATGCCGGTGAGAATCTGCAGCACTCCGATGATGAGGTGGATCCAGCCCCAGGAGCTGAGATCGAAGACCAGGACGCCCGATCCGGTGTCGGCGAAGACGACGTCTCTGAAGAGCGCGGCCAGGCCCTCGATCAGATTGAACGCGCCGATCACCAACAGCATGACGGCAGCGAAGAAGGTTCGCCTGGTCCAGGGTGTCGGAGTACGCGCGGTGTGCATGGGTGCGGTCTGGGACAAGGCGAGCTCCGGGGTGATGAGTTGAGGCAATCCGTCACCAGCTTGACTGTTCGCCCCGCCACCGCCTCTTGGGCGCGTCGAACAGGTGACGGCACGCCGCCTGTGCGTCGGCCGTCATCAGACGAAGACGACGTTGGATGCCGCCGGGACCGACAAGGAACCTGCGCGGTGAGGGATGCCCGTCGTGGAGTCGACGTCCAACCATGTGACGTCGCCTGAGCGCTCGTTCGCCGCGTACAGACGCGTGCCCGACGGGTGCAGGACCAGATCGCGCGGCCACCGCCCCCCGCACGGCACCGATGCAACCAGGTCCGCCCGCTCGCCGACCGCGTCGAGGGCGAGAACGGCGATGGTGTCGGGGCCACGGACTGCCGCCCACAAGTGGCGTCCGTCGTGTGAGACGACCGGCGCCGACGGAGACACGGCAGCGTCGGTACCGTCCGGGAACAGCGAAGTCGCCCGCACCGGCTCGAGCACCCCGGCAGTGGCGTCCCAGCGGCATGCGGTGAGGGTGGGCTCGAGTTCGCCGAGGACGTACGCATGGCCTCCGGCCGGGTGGAAGGCGAGGTGACGCGGTCCGGTGCCGGGCGGTAGTGAGGTCTCCCCGTGCAGCGTCAGCCTGCCCGCTTCTGCGTCCAGGGAACAGATCCGCACCGAGTCGGTGCCGAGGTCGACACTGAGCACCCAGCGTCCGGAGGGATCGGGAAGCACCTGGTGCGCGTGCGGGCCCAACTGGCGGGTGGGGTGCGGCCCTCCGCCCTCGTGGCGCAACACGTTGCTGGGGGCCTGCGGGGTGCCGTCGGAGGCGAGCGGCAGCACGGTGACGCTGCCGGAGTCGTAGTTGGCGGTCAGCAGGTGACCGTGAGCGACCGCGAGATGCGTGGGTGCCTCCCCGCGCACGGCCACGGGTGCGCAGATGGGGCGGGGCACCGGACCGGCGATGTCATAGGCGGCGACCGCCCCCTGTGCCGTCTCGGAGACGGCGTAGAGGACGGGGCCCGCCTCGGTGTGCCCGACGGCGAGATACGACGGGTCGGCCACGGCATCGACAACGCCGGTTTCGGTCAGCGCCCCGGTCACCGGATCCACGGCGGCCACCATGATTCCGCGCCCGCCGGCTGAGGTGAACGACCCGATGAAGGCTTGCCCTGTGCCCTTGTCACCCACCGCGTCCTCCACCCTTCCTCGCGCGCGAAGCCCGACGCTAGCAGGGGGTTTCTTCACTGCTGCAGCAGGCGATGCGGCGTGTGGGCGTGTTCAGCAGAGTGGCCGTAGGCGTCCGCGGGCGGTCCGATTCAGCGTGGTCCTGCCGTCGGTGCGGCCGGGTCGCGAGCCGACTCAGCCCTTGGCACAGTGGCAGTAGTGAGTGGCTGTTGCGGGCCGCCGGATGTCAGGGGCCGGTTCGCACCGGCAAGCCGCCGGTGCGGCGGTGGTACGCCTGCAGGAAGGACAGTCAGGTGAAGGCGTTCGTGATGAAGGAGATCGGGCGGGTGGGCTTCATGGAGAAGCCCGTTCCGCAGCCGGGTCCGGGCGACGCTGTCGTCCAGACGACGAGGGCCCTCATCTGCACGTCCGATTCCCACACCGTCCAAGGTGGCATCGGTCCGCGGGAGAACCTGACGCTGGGCCACGAAGCGGTAGGCATCGTGCATGCCGTGGGCAGCGAGGTGAAGGACTTCCGGCCCGGCGACCGTGTGCTGGTGGGTGCCATCACCCCCGACTGGGGTGACCTGGCCTCTCAGAACGGATATCCGTCGCAGTCCGGAGCACCGCTCGGAGGCTTCAAGTTCGCTAATTCCAAGGACGGGGTCTTTGCCGACTATTTCCACGTGAACGAGGCCGACGCCAATCTCGCGAACATCCCCGACGCCATCAGTGATGAAATGGCGGTCTACTGCGCCGACATGCTCTCGACCGGCTTCATGGGGGCGGAGAAGGGGAACATCCCGATCGGCGGAACAGTGGCCGTTCTCGCCCAGGGCCCGGTGGGTCTGATGGCGACTGCAGGGGCCAGGCTCCGCGGTGCCGGCCTGGTCATCGGAGTCGAGTCGGTTCCCGACCGGCAGAAACTCGCGCGTACGTACGGTGCGGGCGAGATCGTGGACTTCACCAGCGAGGATGTCGTCGAGCGGATCCTTGAACTGACACGGGGCGAGGGAGTCGACACCGCCATCGAGGCGCTCGGCGCGGATGCGACGTTCCAGACCGCAGTGAAGGTCACCAAGCCCGGGGGCACGGTCTCCAACATCGGCTATTTCGGAGACGGGGAATTCGTGCGCATCCCCCGGGTCGAGTGGGGCGTCGGCATGGCCGACAAGACGATCGCCACGGGACTGTGCCCTGGCGGCAGGCTCCGCATGGAGCGACTGCTGCGGGTGCTGGAGAGACAGCTTGTCGACCCCTCGCACATGACGACCCATGAGTTTCGCTTCGACGACATGGAGCGGGCTTTCGAGGTCTCCGACAAGAAGCTCGACGACGTCGTGAAAGTAATGATCACATTCTAGCCGGGCTTATCGGGTCGCCGGCTGACGGCGCTGCGAAAAGAGAGACGGCATGCACGATCCCGACCCCCCCTTCCGCCCGGTTCGCAGGCGGCACGGCTATCTGCCGCTGGAGGATCTCGGCCTCATCGGTGACGGTGCGACGGCTGCGCTGGTCGGGCTGGACGGTTCCATTCCGTGGATGTGCCTGCCCCGCTTCGATGCCGAACCGCTGTTCTGCGGCCTGCTGGACCAGGCACGAGGAGGGCACTTCACCCTGGCACCGGAGAACCTGGTCGAGGCGCGGCAGCGTTACGAGCCCGACACCGGCGTACTGACAACGGAGTTGCGCGGCGCCGACGGCCTGGTCCGCGTCACCGATGCGCTGGTCCTGCGCTCTGGGGCCGACCTCACCGACGACGCCCCCGCTGACCGGGCCGAGCTTGTCCGTTCGGCTGTGGTCCTGCACGGGAACGTACGCCTGCGGATGGACCTGGAGCCCCGGGGCGGCGGGCAGGCCCAGGCGTTGTTCAGCGGGCTGGAGGTACGGCCGTCCCGGCGCCCTGACCTGCGGCTGCACCTGCGCTCCAACCGTCCCCTGACCGGCCTGCACAGCACTCATGACCTCCGGCAGGGCGAACGTCTCGATCTCGTGCTGTCCTGGGGCCGCTTCCATCGCCACCATCGGTTCGACACCGACGCGATGCTGCGGGGCACCGCCGACGCGTGGCGCCGCTGGATGCGGCATTTCCAGTACCACGGCCCGGAAGAACCGCTGGTCCGACGGGCGGCCATCACACTGAAACTGTGCGACGACTGGGCCAACGGCTCGCTCGTGGCGGCCCCCACCTCCTCCCTGCCCGCACCGATCGGCGGGATCCGCAACTGGGATTACCGCTACGCCTGGATCAGGGATGCGGCCTTCGCCGTGTTCGCGCTGCGCCGCATCGGCTTCGAGGGTGAGGCCGACGCCTTCCTCGGATGGGTCCTCGACGCTTTCGAGTACAGCCGGCGGCCTCGGATCATGTACGCCCTCGACGGCAGCCCGGTGCCCGACGAGGTGGAGGATGCCGAGCTGGAGGGCTATCAGCGCTCCGCCCCGGTGCGATGGGGCAACGGCGCAGCCGACCAGCGCCAGCACGACGTCTACGGCGAGATCCTGGACTGCGCCGACCAGTGGCTGCGTTCCGGCCGGGACATCCAGCCCCCGCTGTGGGCCAGCCTGGCCGGGCTGGCCGACGCCGCAGGACAGGCGTGGCGACAGCCGGATCAGGGGATCTGGGAGGTACGCAACGAGGGCCGGGTGTTCACGTATTCGGCGGGGATGTGCCAGGTGGCCCTGGACCGGGCTGCGACGATCGGTGAGCGGCTCGGCTTGCCCGGGAACGTCGCCATGTGGCGGGCCTCGGCCGAAGAGCTGCGCCGGCTCATCCTCGAGGGGTCCTGGGACGAGGAGGCGCAGAGCCTGAGCGTGCATCTCGACGGCGGCGGCGCTGTCGACGCCAGCCTGCTCGCGCTTCCGCTGCGCCAGGTCGTCCCCGCGGATCACCCGCGGATGGTGGCCACCGCCACGGCCGTCGCCGAACGCCTGTCGGCCGGCGGGGGCCTGCTCTACCGCTATCTGCACAAGGAGTCACCCGACGGCCTGGCCGGCGACGAGGGTGCCTTCGTGCTGTGCAGCTTCTGGCTCGTCGACAACCTCATCGGCCAGGGCCGGATCGAAGAGGCCGAGGAGCTGTACGCCTCGTTGTGCGCTCGAGCGAGCCCGCTGGGGCTGCTGTCGGAGCAGATCGACCCGTCCACCGGAGAGTTCATGGGTAACTTCCCCCAGGCATTCAGCCACATCGGGATCACCGCCAGCGGTGTGAACCTCGCCCGAGCGAAGGCAGGCGTCAACGCATGATCAACCGGCTCGCGATCTTGGGTGCGACAGGTGACCTCAGCGCACGCTACCTGCTGCCGGCCCTGGTCGCGCTGAGGGCGACAGGAGACCTCGGCGACCACTTCCGGTTGACCGGCGCGAGCCGGGAGGACTGGGACGACGAACGGTACCGGGAATGGGTGACCGCGCAGATCGACCGCCACGGTGGGCACTGTCCAGCCGACGCCAAGGCAGCGATCGCGGCTGCGACCCGCTATCAGCGGGCCGATGTCACCAACCCCGCCGACATCGCCTCGGTCGTCGCCGGTGAGGGCCCCGTCGCCGTCTACCTCGCCCTCCCTCCGGGCCTCTTCCCCGTGGTGGTCTCCGCGCTGCACCGGGCAGGCCTGCCGGAGGGCAGCCGGATCGTGCTGGAGAAGCCCTTCGGCGAGGATCTGGCCGGCGCACAGGAGCTGAACCAGCTGCTGGCCGACCTCGTCCCCGAGCAGGCCGTGTTCCGGGTCGACCACTTCCTGGCCATGACGACCGTCCAGAACGTGCTCGGCAGCAGACTCGCCAACCGCGTGCTGGAGCCCATCTGGAACAGCACCCACATCGCCGAGGTGGACATCGTCTGGGACGAGACCCTCGCACTGGAAGGCAGGGCCGGCTACTACGACACCGTCGGGGCGCTCAAGGACATGGTGCAGAACCATCTGCTGCAGTTGCTCTGCCTGGTGGCCATGGAACCGCCCATCACCCTCGGCGAGCGCGACCTGCGCGACCGGAAGGTCGATGTGCTGCGGTCCGTGCGACTCCTCACCGAAGACGACGTCGTACGCCGCACACGCCGTGCGCGCTATCTGGCCGGCCGGATCGGAGACCACGACATTCCCGCCTATGCCGACGAGGAAGGCGTCAACCCGCGGCGCCGCATCGAGACTTACGCCGAGGTGGAGCTGGAACTGGACAGTTGGCGCTGGTCGGGAACAACCTTCCGGCTGCGCAGCGGCAAAGCACTGCGTGCGGACCGCAAAGAGGTCGCGGTGCGCTTCCGCTCCGTGCCTCATCTGCCCTTCGGTCACAGCGGAGAACCCCGCCCCAACGTGCTCCGCTTCGGGCTCGAACCGGAAGGCCTGACCTTCGACCTGACAGGCATCGGCTCCCACCCCAACACCCTCGCCCCGCTGTCGCTGACCGCGCAGTTGGAACCACCCCACCTCCCCGCCTACGGCCGGCTCCTGCTGGACGTCCTCAACGGGGACCCCGCCATGTCCATCCGCGGTGACGAGGCCGAAGAGGCCTGGCGGGTCCTGACACCCGTACTGAGCGCATGGCAGAAGGATCTCGTTCCGCTCGAGGAGTACCCGGCGGGTTCCGACGGGCCGGCTCCCCGGCCCTACGGAAGCGGGCAGCAGCGGCGCGGTGAGCTGCTGCATGCTGAAGCGGCGCCGCCGGGCGATGCGCCCTGAGAGCACTGTGATGTGCCTCGGCGCTGAGCGTCGATCCCCGTGCATCGTGGTCACAGGTGTTGCCGGGATCGGCAAGAGCACGGTGGCGCGCCTGCTCGCGGAGCGGCTGAGCGTCCCCTTTGCGGAGGGTGACGATTTCCACTCACCGGCCGGGATCGCCAAAATGTCGGCCGGCACTCCGCTCGATGACGCGGACCGGCAACCTTGGCTGGAGTCCATCGGGCGCTGGTTGCACGAGCGCGACGCAGCGGCCAGCGGCGGCGTGGTGACCTGCTCCGCGCTGAAGCGACGCTACCGGGACACACTGCGAGCGGCCTGTCCAGATGTCTTTTTCCTGCACCTGACAGCCGGCCGCGAGCTGCTGGCAGACCGGATCAGCCGGCGCAGCGGCCACTTCATGCCGATATCGCTGCTCGACTCACAGCTTGCCGCGCTCGAACCGCTCGGCCCGGACGAGCGAGGGGCCTCGCTGGACGCGGGCCCGGATCCCCACACCATCGTCAACGCGGCGGTGGACCTGCTGACGTGGCAGGTCCGTGGGAAGCCCGATTGATTCTGCGGGCAGGGCCCGGAAGCGTTTTGAACATGTTCAATTTCAGGCGTACGCTCCCGCCATGAGCGACAGAGCCGCCCTGCTGAAGGGCATCCGTGCCTGGCTGGTCTTCTTCATCGTCTGCCTGGTGCTCAGCGGCGCCACGGCCTTCCCCCTCGTCCACGAACTTCGCTGGACCGAGGACCTGCTGCGGTCCCTGTCGGCGCAGGAGCACCTGCCGGGGCTGATGGACTGGATCGAGCGAGTACGACGCGGGGTCGACACGGCCGACGCCGAGTACCCCTTCCTCCTGTACGGCACGGACTGGCTCGCCTTCGCGCATCTCGTCATCGCGGTCGCCTTCTACGGCCCCTACCGCGACCCGGTCCGCAACATCTGGGTCGTCGAGTTCGGGATGATCGCCTGCGCCGGCATCATCCCGCTCGCCCTCATCTGCGGGCCGATCCGCGACATCCCCTTCTGGTGGTCGGTGATCGACATGTCGTTCGGCGTCTTCGGGGTGATCCCGCTGTACGTCGTACGGAAGAAGATCAAGCGGCTGGAGGCGCTGACCGCGCCTTGGGCGCCTCCAGCCGCCGCCGTCGTCAGCGGTTGAACGCCGGGAAACCGAAGCGCTGGACGATGGCCAGGCCGTCGCCCTTCGCGTCGGTCGAGTTGACGGAGTAGACCAGAGTCCGGGACAGGTCACGGGTGGCCGCCACGACCGTGTGATAGCCGGGGCGGGATCCCGTCTTGCCCCAGATCTCCCGCCCGTTCAGCTCGAAGCGCTCCAGGCCCATGCCCATCGTCGCCCCCGGCAGGTCCGGGACCGTGAACATCTGCGTCAGCTGCGGCTCGGGCACGACACGGCCGTGGAACAGGCCCACCAGCAGCCTTTCCAGGTCCGCCGTAGTCGAGATCATGTCGCCGACCGCCCAACGGTCGGACATGTTCCAGTCCGTCACGTCCACCAACTCTCCGTCGATCCAGTCGTACCCGCGGTTGTGCGGGCCGTGGACGCGGGGGTCCGGGCCGTCGGGGAAGGACGTGTGCCGCATGCCGAGCGGGCGGAAGATTCGTACGGCCGCCTGGTGGGCGTACGAGTCGCCGGTCACCTTCTCGATCAGCATGCCGAGCACGGTGTAGTGGATGTTGCCGTACCGCTGGTGCTCGCCGGGCGCGTGGTCGGGGTCGGGGCCCTTGGCAACCGACGCGGCCACCACCTCCTCGGGAGTCAGCGTCTCGAAGCGGTGCTCGTAGCCGTCGTCGACGTTCTCACCGAGGGACGCCCCCGGCTGCAGCCCGCTCG
The DNA here is from genome assembly GCF_004187715.1 of Streptomyces sp. F001. Lineage (GTDB taxonomy): Bacteria > Actinomycetota > Actinomycetes > Streptomycetales > Streptomycetaceae > Streptomyces > Streptomyces flavusporus. Next base: position 160,514 of record NZ_QZWF01000012.1, read on the forward strand.
TGAAGTTCAGCAACTGCCGTACGGTGACGGGCTCGAAGTCCTCCGTCAGCAGCCCCGGCAGATACTGCTGCACCGTGCCGTCGAGGGAGATCCGCCCCTCGGCGGCGAGTTGCAGCACGATCGCCGCTGTCACGATCTTCGTCGTCGAACCGGCCCGGAAGCGCGCTTTCTCGAGCGCCGGAGCCCCGGTTTTCGCGTCACGCACCCCGGCCGCTCCGTGCCAGCTCCCCTTGCCGCCCACGCGGATCAGCGCGGCCGTCGCGTCCTTGTCAGGCAGTCCGGCGAGCGCGGCGCACAGCGCCTTGATGTCGGGACCGGCCGGATCGGCGGTCTCGATCGCCTGCGCGCTGCACGACGACGCGGGCCGCGCGGAGGCCGTACCGGCCAGCGGCAGTGCGGTCAGGGTCAGGGCGAGCGCGGAGGTGAGGAGGGCCGGGAGGGGGCGTACGGGCATCTGCTGCTCCTGAAGTCGGTGAGACGTCCGGTGGAATGTCCGTGATCATCGTCGGGCCGTACGGCCCCGGCCGGATCGTCGGTGAGGAGGGCCTGCGACCCTGGGGAAGCCCGGAGCAACTGCCGTACAAAAACCGGACGTTGTAAGGGGTCGCCCCTACGGGTCCCGGTCGGCGACGCTCCCCGCCGTCCGTCACCGAAAGCCGCCCGTCGCCGAAAAAGTGTTATCCGCCCCCGCTTCACCGCGTCTCCACTCGCGTCCCTCATCCCCCCGCACCCGGGAGCCGCCCCCATGTCCCGCCCGTACCCGAAGTGGAATGTGACCTCCGACATAGCCAAAAGTGCTGGTCAGGCTGAGAAGGTGCGTACGGGCAGCAAGTGAGCCGGGAGAGGACGTACGTGGACGAGGGAGCCGGCAGGCAGTGGCGCTCCACCATCGCGGCGGCGCAGGCCGGTGACCGGCATGCGCTGGACGAGCTGGTCGAGGGCTGGCTGCCGCTGGTCTACAACGTGGTCGGGCGCGCCCTGAACGGCCACGCCGACGTCGACGACGTCGTCCAGGAGACCATGCTGCGCGCCGTCGACAACCTCGGCTCGCTGCGGGACCCGGACAGCTTCCGCTCCTGGCTCGTCGCCATCGCCATGCGGCAGATACGGGACCGGGCCCGCCGTAAGCAGCCCGCCCACCTCGACGAGTCGGCCGCGCGCGAGGCCACCGACTTCGCCGAACTCACCGTGCTGCGGCTGCAGTTGGAGGGGCAGCGGCGTGAGGTCGCGGAGGCGGTGCGCTGGCTGGACGACGAGGACCGGCAACTGCTGTCGCTCTGGTGGCTGGAGGTCGCGGGCGAGCTGACCCGGCGCGAACTGGCCGCGGCGGCCGGGATCAGCCGGCAGCACGCCGCGGTGCGCGTCCAGCGGGTGAAGGAGCGGCTGGAGACCGCGCGCGGCATCGTACGGGCGCTCGACGGCGCCTGCCCCGACCTGCGTGAGCTGACCGCCCGCTGGAACGGCCGTCCCGACTCGATCTGGCGCAAGCGGCTGGCCCGGCACATCAGGGGCTGCGGCTACTGCGGTGACACCCGCGAGTCCGTCGTACCGGCGGAGCGGCTCCTCGTCGGCATCGCGCTCGTCCCGATCCCGGTCGGCTTCACGCTGTCGCTGGCCCTCGGCGGCAAGACGGCGGTCGCGGCCACGGCCACGGCGACCTCCGTCGGCTGGTCCGCGAAGGTGATGGCCGCGATCACCCAGCCCGCCGTTGCGGTGACGGCCGGCGCGACGATCGTCGCGGGCGGCGCGTACGTCGTCACCCAGACCCCCGACGCCCCGCCGCGGGCGGTCGCCCCGACGGCGTCGAGCACGGCCCGACCGCCGTCGTCCCCGGTCCCTTCCGTGACCCCGTCGGCCACGCCTTCACCGTCGCCGTCGGTGACGCAGCGGAAGGTCGAGCTGTACGGCACGGTCGTCGACGCCGTCGACCGGGCCCCGGACCCGAACGCCCGCCCCGCGGCCCTGCCGCACCGCCCCGAGTCCGGCATCACCAGCACCTGGGGTGCGCGGGCCGTCATGCAGCACCGCGGCGAGAGCGTGACGCTCAGCGGGCAGGGCTATGTCCTGGTGCGCTGGCAGATCGCGCCGCACGACCGGCCAGGCGGGCTGACCATGCCGACCTGGACCGGTCTGAAGGGCAAGATCTTCCACGTTGCCTCCGGTGGCGGCCGCCGCATGGACGACGTCACCGGGGAGGCCGCCGACGGCGGCCCCGTCACCGGCATGGGCGGCCCGGACACCGGCTACACCGTCCTGCCCGACGGCACCCAGCAGATGTGGCAGAACGAGTACTTCTACGTCGACGGCACCGTCACCCTCCACCAGAACGAGCGCGGCGCCTCCTACGGCCTGACCGTCTTCCCGTCGAGCTGGAACGCCGTGCACGAGGACATCAACTCCGGGCCCTCCGAAGGCGCGAAGCGCTACGGCCTCGTCCGCGACACGGGCAAGGACGACACCCCCGTACCGCAGTACGTCACCCGCACCACCCCGGCCGACCCGGCGACGGTTCCTCAACGGTCCCGCGTGTAGCGCGGGTCAACGGAACGTGCGCAGCGCGCACAGGGCGTCGATGCGGTTCGTGGTGATCGAGTCGACGCCCATGCCGAGGAGCCGGCGCATGGCGCGTCGGGTGTCGGGGGTCCAGACGGAGAGCAGGTAGCCGTCGCGGTGGACGCGGGCTGCGAGGTCACGACCGACCAGTGGGAAGCGGTAGTTGAGCCAGCGCGGGCGTACCGCGTCCAGCAGTGCGGGGCGCGGCGGGGCCAGCGTCGTCCAGGTCAGGGCGATCTCGGCGGCCGGGTCGGCGGCGCGCACGGCGAGCATGGCGGAGGGGCCCGCGCAGTAGTACACGCGGTCCTGGGCCCCGCAGTCGCGCACGACGTCCACGACCCGGCGCGCCGCCCGCACATCGGGCGTGCCCGGCAGGTCGAGCATCACCCGGCTGCCGTCGGTCGCCGTGAGCGCCTGGGCGAGCGTCGGCACCGCGCCGTCGGTGAGCCCGTGCACCTCGTCCGCCGACAGCGACAGCAGCGGCCGGTCGTGCTCCCACAGCCGCTTCAGCGTCTCGTCGTGCAGCAGCACGGGCACGCCGTCCCGAGTGAGCCGTACGTCGATCTCGACGGCGTCCGCGCCCAGTTCGAGCGCGGTACGCAGCGAGTCGACCGTGTTCTCGGGATGGTGGTAGGGGGCGCCGCGGTGGGCCACGGCAGTCACGTTCGGCATGAGGTCAATTCCGGTGGTGGTCAGGACGCGAGCCAGGCCGAGGTGTAGGTGTCGATCTCGGCCGCCAGGCTCGTCTTGCCGGCCTCGTCCAGGAAGGACGCCTCGACCGCGTTCTTCGCGAGGTCGGCGAGACCCCGCTCGTCGAGGTCGAGGAGCCGGGCGGCCACGGCGTACTCGCTGTTGAGGTCGGTGCCGAACATCGGCGGATCGTCCGAGTTGATCGTGACGAGGACGCCGGCGCGGGTGAACTCCTTGATCGGGTGCTCGTCGAGGGTGCGGACCGCGCGCGTGGCGATGTTGGAGGTCGGGCACACCTCCAGCGGGATCCGGTGCTCGGCGAGGTGCGCCAGCAGCTTCGGGTCCTGTGCGGAACTGGTGCCGTGCCCGATGCGCTCGGCGCGCAGGTGAGTGAGGGCGTCCCAGACCGTCTGCGGGCCGGTCGTCTCGCCGGCGTGCGGCACCGAGCGCAGCCCGGCGGCGATGGCCCGGTCGAAGTACGGCTCGAACTGCGGCCGGGGTACGCCGATCTCGGGTCCGCCGAGTCCGAACGACACCAGTCCCTCGGGGCGCACCTTGTCGTCGGTGGCGAGCCGCGTGGTCTCCTCGGCGGCCTCGAGACCTGCCTCGCCGGGGATGTCGAAGCACCAGCGCAGTACGGTCCCGAAGTCCGCCTCGGCCGCCTTGCGGGCGTCCTCGATCGCCTCCATGAAGGCCTGCTCCTCGATGCCGCGCCGGGTGGAGGAGAAGGGAGTGATGGTCAGCTCGGCGTACCGCACCTGCTGCCGGGCCAGGTCCCGGGCCACCTCGTACGTCAGCAGCCGGACGTCCTCCGGGGTGCGGATCAGGTCGACGACGGACAGGTACACCTCGATGAAGTGCGCGAAGTCCGTGAACGTGAAGTAGTCGGCCAGGGCCTCGGGGTCGGTGGGCACCTTGGAGTCGGGGTGGCGGGCGGCCAGTTCTGCGACGATCCGGGGAGAGGCGGAGCCGACGTGGTGCACGTGCAGTTCGGCCTTGGGCAGTCCGGCGATGAAGGCGTGCGGGTCGCGGACGCCGGGTACGGCGGATACGGCGGCGTGGTCGGTCAAGGTTCCTCCCCGGGAACGGCGTCCCCGGCCGCGGTGGCGGCGGGACGCGGGTGATCGGCTGATCGGTGACTCGGGGATCATCGTATGCCGGGCCCACACGGCAGATGCCAGGGCCGTAGCATGCTTCGCGGCACGCACGACAGAGGGGATCCCCGCGCATGTCCGACGACAGGCAGCCGCCGGCAGCGCCGGAGGCCAGCGCCGCGCCCGCGTCGGCGGGCCGGGACGACGGCGTATCCGGTGCGGCGGCGAGCGGTCGGGCCCCGAGCGGTGCAGTGCCCGGCAGTGCGGCTGCCAGTGGCGCGGCGTCCGGCGGTGGGGCCCCGAGCGGTGGGGCGGCGAGCGGTGGGGCGGCGAGCGGTGCGGCGCCCGGCGGTGCAGTGCCCAGTGATGCGGTACCCCGCGACCCGTGGGCGCCGCCGCAGCGGTCGGCGTATGACGGGACGCCCGAGGTCGTGTTGGACAGCGGCGCGATTCCGGAGGTCCAGCAGGACCGCGACACGGCGTTCGGCATATCGCAGGTCGGCGAGACGGTGCCCCTCGTGCCGCCGGACGGGGAGGCCTCGCCATCGCCCCGGACCCCGTACGATGCGGACGCGGCCCGGCAGGGCACGCCGCCGCAGGTCCCCCTCGACAAGCACCCCGCCGCAGCTCCCAGCCCTGAGCCGAACCCCTGGGCACCGCCGGCGAACGACGTCATGGGCGGCCCCGGCGACACGATCGTGTCGAGCGGACCCGTCAACCCGGCCGGCCCCTCCGTCCACGACCAGCAGACGATCACGTCCCTGCCCGCCGCGGACAGCCCCCCGGCAGCCCAGGCCCCGCAGGGATGGGCAGCACCGACCGCCCCGTCGACGGGCGCACCCCAGCAGGCGTGGGCCGCCCCGACCGTGCCGCCCAGCTCAGGCGGCCCGTACGATGCGTTCCCGCCGTCGGCCCCCACCGCCGGCAACCCGTTCGCCGCGCCCACCGCAGGTGTCCTGCACCCCCAGGACGGCGCCGTCCCGCCTCCGCCCATAGCCCCCGACGGCCCCGGCCAGGTCCCGTACGGCTATCCCGGCGGTCACGGCTACCCGGGCGGGCCCGGCTACGGCAGCCCGCACACGCACGGCGCCCAGGGTTACTACGGCTGGCCCGGTGCACAGGCGATGCCCAGCAACGGGCTCGGCACGGCCGGGCTCGTGGTCGGCATCGTGGCCGCCGCCGGCTTCTGTCTGTGGCCGGTGGCGATCATCCTGGGCATCCTGGGCGTGATCTTCGGCGCGGTCGGCCGCAGCAGGGCGAACCGCGGCGAGGCCACCAACCCCGGCCAGGCCCTCGCCGGGATCATCTGCGGCATCGTGGGCATCCTCCTCGGCGCCGGCTTCGGCATCCTGGTGCTCATGAACCCGTAGGGCTACGACCCGGCGTTTGGCTCAGCGCTCCGCAGCCTCTCCCGCGCCTCCATCAACGCGAACCCCAGGAGATTCGGCCCCCGCCACCGCTCCGGATCCGACGCGGCCTCGTCGTCCGCGGCGAGCCCGATGCCCCACACCCGGTCCACGGGGCTCGCCTCCACCAGCACCCGCGCCCCGGTGTCGAACAGGTACTCCCGCAGATCCGCATGCGCGCCGAACTTGTGGACGCTGCCCTCGACCACGATCCCGAAGCGCTCGCGCTCCCATATCGACTCGTCGAAGCCGCGCACGAGCCGCCCCGCCTTCTTCGCCTGCGCGGGATGCGCAGCCGCCAGCACCCGGCGCTCCGCCTCCGCGTCCTCGAACAGTCGCGCCTTGGCGGCCATCATCCAGTGCTCCGCCGTCGCGTACTCCACCTCGTCCACCGTGAACGGCGACGGCCACCACTGGCTCAGACAGCTCGGACCCACCCGCCCGACCGTGGCCGGTGCCCCCAGAAGTGCAGATACTTGATGTGCGCCCCCGCGCGGACCTCCCTGACCAGGGCGTCCACGGAATCGATCTTCCCCGTGATCCTCTCCATGCATGCGAGTCTGGCAGGCACCACTGACAGTCCGTCCCTCCTTTTCCATGTCGACTCGACACCTGGTCGACAGATTCCGTCGCGTAACCAAAAGGCAACAACGGAATCACTTGTTGGACGCCATTGGCTCTGTCAGGATCGGCACTCAAATCGAGCTGGAGCTACGCCACCCACCCCGTGAGCAGCGGGGCGACGGCGGAGGAGAGCGACATGCACAAGCCGGGCAGGACCACCCCGGAACGATTCCCCGCCCAGGACCGTTTCGCGGACGGCGCGCAGTACATCGCCGGCCGCCTGACGAAGGGCACGTCCGGTCGTACGCACACCGTCGTCGACCCGGCCACAGGTGAGGACGTGTACACCTACGAGCTGGCCGGCCCGGACGATGTGGACGCGGCCGTCGCCGCGGCGCGCGACGCCTTCCCCGGCTGGTCCGGCGCGACCCCTGGCGAGCGTTCCGACGCGCTGCACCGCTTCGCGGCGGTACTCGCCGACCGCGCGGAGGACTTGGCCCGCGCCGAGTCCCTGCAGTGCGGCAAGCCGCTGAAGCTGACCCGCGAGTTCGACGTGCCGGGCACGATCGACAACACCGCCTTCTTCGCGGGTGCCGCCCGGCACCTCCAGGGGCAGTCCGCCGGCGAGTACTCCGGCGACCACACCTCGTACGTCCGCCGCGAGCCCATCGGTGTCGTCGGCTCCATCGCGCCCTGGAACTACCCCCTCCAGATGGCCGCCTGGAAGATCCTCCCGGCGATCGCCGCGGGCAACACGATCGTGCTGAAGCCCGCCGAGCTCACCCCGCTGACCTCCCTCCTCTTCGCCCAGGCCGCCACCGACGCCGGAATCCCCGACGGTGTCATCAACATCGTCACCGGCACCGGCAAGGAGGCCGGCGAGCACCTGGTCGGCCACCCCGACGTGGCCATGACCTCCTTCACCGGCTCCACCGCCGTCGGCAAGCGGGTCGCCGAGATCGCCACCGCCACCGTCAAACGGCTCCACCTGGAGCTGGGCGGCAAGGCACCCTTCGTGGTCTTCGACGACGCCGACCTGGAGGCGGCCGTCCACGGCGCGGTCGCGGGCGCCCTCATCAACACCGGGCAGGACTGCACGGCCGCCACGCGCGCGTACGTGCAGAGGCCGCTCTACGAGGCGTTCGTCGAGAAAACCGCCGAACTGATGGAAACCGTCCGCCTGGGCGACCCCTTCGCCCCGGGCACCGACCTGGGCCCCCTCGTCTCCCACGCCCAACGCGACCGCGTCGCCGGGTTCGTCGACCGGGCACGTGACTACGCGCGCGTGGTGACGGGCGGCGAGGCACCACAGGGGAATCTCGAGAGCGGCGCGTACTACCGCCCCACCCTCGTCGCGGACGCGTCCCAGGACAGCGAGATCGTCCAGTCCGAGATCTTCGGACCGGTCCTCGTCGTCCTGCCGTTCGACGCCGACGACGAAGGTATCCGGCTCGCCAACGACACCCCGTACGGGCTGGCCGCGTCCGCCTGGAGCCGGGACGTCTACCGCGCGGGCCGCGCCACCCGCGAGATCAAGGCGGGCTGCGTGTGGGTCAACGATCACATCCCGATCATCAGCGAGATGCCGCACGGCGGGTACAAGCAGTCCGGCTTCGGCAAGGACATGTCCGCGTACTCGTTCGAGGAGTACACCCAGATCAAGCACGTCATGTTCGACAACACTGCGGTGGCCCGCAAGGACTGGCACCGCACGATCTTCGGGGACCGACAGCCACAACAGGCCGCCTGACCCGCGGCCGCCGACCCTCCCGAAAGGGCACCACGCGCATGGAGCAGTACGAGCCCGACCGCCTGTCCGCGGCCCAAGCGGCCGCCATGCGGCGCAGCCTGCGCAGCGGCAGGGCCTCCCTCACCCGCCGTTCCCTGCTGCGCGCCTCCGCCGGTGGCGCGCTCGCGGTCGGCGGCCTCGGGGCGCTGAGCGCCTGCGGCATCCCCCCGGCGGCGAAGACGTCGGGCGTGTCGTCCGAGGACCACTCGGCGAAGGAGAAGACCGTCAACTTCTCCAACTGGACCGAGTACATGGACGTCGACGAGAGCGAGAAGCACCACCCGACGCTCGACGAGTTCAAGCGGCGCACCGGTATCACGGTCAAGTACACCGAGGACATCAACGACAACGTCGAGTTCTTCGGCAAGATCAAGCCGCAGCTCGCGGCCGGCCAGGACACCGGCCGCGACCTGATCTGCGTGACCGACTGGCTCGCCGCGCGCCTCATCCGCTTCGGGTGGGTCCAGAAACTGGACCCGTCCAACCTGCCCACCGCGTACGCCAACCTGTCCCAGCAGTTCCGCAGCCCCGACTGGGACCCGGGACGGGCGTACTCCTACCCCTGGACCGGCATCTCCACGGTCATCGCCTACAACAAGAAGGCGCTGGACGGCGTCGAGGTGAAGTCGGTCTCCGACCTGCTCGACAACCCCAAGCTCAAGGGCCGCGTCGGCTTCCTGTCCGAGATGCGCGACAGCGTCGGCATGACGCTGCTCGACATGGGCAAGGACCCGGGCAAGTTCACCGACGACGACTTCGACGCGGCGATAGCCCGCCTCCAGAAGGCCGTCGACCAGGGCCAGATCCGCCGCTTCACCGGTAACGACTACACCTCGGACCTCACCAAGGGCGACTTCGCGGCCTGTCTCGCCTGGGCCGGTGACGTCGTCCAGCTCAAGGCCGACAGCCCCGACGTCGACTTCCTCATCCCGGACAGCGGATACATGACGTCGACGGACAACCTGCTGGTGCCCAACAAGGCCCGGCACAAGACCAACGCCGAACGTCTCATCGACTACTACTACGAGCCGAAGCCGGCCGCGCAGCTCGCCGCGTACATCAACTACGTGTGCCCGGTCGACGGGGTGAAGGCGGAACTCGCCAAGATCGACGAGGACGCGGCCAACAACCCGCTGATCCTCCCCGACAAGGAGATGGCCGCCAAGTCTCGCGCCTTCCGCTCCCTCAGCTCGAAGGAAGAGACGGCCTACGAAGAGAAGTTCGCGAAGCTCACAGGGGCGTGACGACGATGACGACGACCAACAGCAGCGGCGACGTCCGCCTCTCCGGAATCAGCAAGACCTACGGCTCCTTCACCGCCGTACACCCACTGGACCTGACCGTGCCGCAGGGCTCCTTCTTCGCCCTGCTCGGCGCGTCCGGCTGCGGCAAGACCACCACCCTGCGCATGATCGCGGGCCTGGAGGAGCCGACGTCGGGCACCGTCTCGCTCGGCGACCAGGACGTGACCCGTCTGCCGCCGTACAAGCGGCCGGTGAACACGGTCTTCCAGTCCTACGCCCTCTTCCCGCACCTCGACATCTTCGAGAACGTCGCCTTCGGCCTGCGCCGGCGCGGCATCAAGTCGGTGAAGAAGCAGGTCGAGGAGATGCTCGACCTGGTCCAGCTGGGCGAGCAGGCCCGCAAGAAGCCGCACCAGCTCTCCGGTGGCCAGCAGCAGCGCGTGGCCGTAGCCCGTGCGCTGATCAACCATCCCGAGGTGCTGCTCCTCGACGAGCCCCTCGGCGCCCTCGACCTGAAGCTGCGCCGTCAGATGCAGCTGGAGCTCAAGCGCATCCAGACCGAGGTCGGCATCACCTTCGTCCATGTCACGCACGACCAGGAGGAGGCCATGACGATGGCCGACACGGTCGCCGTGATGAACGCGGGCCGCGTCGAGCAACTCGGCGCCCCCGCCGACCTGTACGAGAACCCGCGGACGACGTTCGTCGCCAACTTCCTCGGCACCTCCAACCTGATCGAGGCCGAGGTCGACACCAGGAGCGGTGCGGAGATCGTCCTCAAGGCGGGCGGCGGCAAGCTCACCCTGCCGTCGGAGCGCTGTTCGGCGCCCACCACGACCGGCGGCAAGGTGCTGGTCGGCGTACGCCCCGAGAAGATCTCCCTCACGCACGCCGACGACGCCGGCGAGATCCCGGACGGCCGCAACCGCGTCACCGGCAGGATCGCCGACGCCAGCTTCACAGGCGTCTCCACGCAGTACGTCATCGACAGCCCCGCCGGCGCCGAACTCGCCGTCTACGTCCAGAACGTCGACCGCGACACACGCCTCGCCCCCGGCGCCGAGGTCGTCCTGCACTGGAGCCCGGCGCACACCTTCGGCCTGGACGCGTCCCAGGACATCGAGGCGGGCGTCGAGAAGGTCGAGGAGGAGACCTCCTGATGGCCGCTGTCACCGAAGCGCCACCTCTGGCGCCCGTTCCGGCGAAGAAGCCGCCACGCAAGAGGGGCCGCTGGACGCCGTACCTGCTCCTGCTGCCCGGCATCCTCTGGCTGCTGGTCTTCTTCGCGCTGCCGATGGTCTACCAGGCTTCCACGTCCGTGCAGACGGGCTCCCTGGAGGAGGGCTACGAGGTCACCTGGCACTTCGCCACCTACTGGAACGCGCTGTCCGAGTACTGGCCGCAGTTCCTGCGCTCGGTCCTCTACGCCGGCACCGCCACGGTCCTGTGCCTGCTGCTGGGCTACCCGCTGGCGTACCTGATCGCGTTCCGCGCGGGCCGCTGGCGGAACCTGATCATGATCCTGGTGATCGCGCCGTTCTTCACCAGCTTCCTGATCCGTACGCTCGCCTGGAAGACGATCCTCGCGGACGGCGGCCCGGTCGTCGGCGCCCTGAACTCCCTGCACGTCCTGGACGTCACCAGCTGGCTCGGTATCACCGCAGGCGACCGGGTACTGGCCACCCCGCTGGCGGTGGTGTGCGGTCTGACGTACAACTTCCTGCCGTTCATGATCCTGCCGCTCTACACCTCCCTGGAGCGCATCGACGGCCGGCTGCACGAGGCCGCCGGCGATCTGTACGCGCGCCCCTTCACGACCTTCCGCAAGGTCACCTTCCCGCTGTCGATGCCGGGCGTCGTCTCCGGCACCCTGCTGACGTTCATTCCGGCCACCGGTGACTACGTGAACGCCGATCTGCTCGGCTCCACCGACACCCGCATGATCGGAAACGTCATCCAGTCGCAGTTCCTGCGGATTCTGGACTATCCGACGGCGGCGGCCCTCTCCTTCATCCTGATGTTCGCGATCCTCATCATGGTCACGCTCTACATCCGCAAGTCGGGGACGGAGGATCTGGTTTAAATGGCCTTCGTCAACTGGCTCAAGCGCCATCTCGTCGTCATCGCGGGACTGTTCACGCTCGGATATCTCCTGCTCCCGAACGTCGTCGTCACGGTGTTCTCCTTCAACAACCCGAAGGGCCGTTTCAACTACGAGTGGCAGGAATTCTCCACGGACGCCTGGACCGATCCGTGCGGCGTCGCCGACCTGTGCGGCTCGCTGTCGCTCAGCCTCCAGATCGCGCTCTGGGCGACGCTGGGCGCGACAATCCTGGGCGCGATGATCGCCTTCGCACTGGTGCGGTACCGCTTCCGCGCGCGCGGGGCCGTCAACTCGCTGATCTTCCTGCCCATGGCGATGCCCGAGGTCGTCATGGCGGCCTCGCTGCTCACCCTCTTCCTCAACATGGGTGTTCAGTTGGGATTCTGGACGATCCTGATCGCCCACATCATGTTCTGCCTCAGCTTCGTCGTGACGGCCGTCAAGGCACGGGTGATGTCGATGGACCCGAGGCTGGAGGAGGCCGCCCGGGATCTGTACGCAGGCCCCCTCCAGACCTTCCTCCGGATCACCCTGCCGATCGCGGCACCCGGAATCGCCGCGGGCGCACTGCTCGCCTTCGCGCTCTCCTTCGACGATTTCATCATCACCAATTTCAACGCGGGCTCGACCGTCACCTTCCCCATGTTCGTATGGGGCTCCGCGCAGCGCGGAACGCCCGTTCAGATCAATGTCATCGGTACGGCCATGTTCCTCGTCGCCGTACTGCTCGTACTGGCCTCCATGGTCATCAGCAGCCGGCGCACCAGGCAAAAGGCGTAAACCCTGTAGGGAGTTGAAATCATGGCCCCAAGCGCCATGAGCCCCAGAGACAACTGGACGAAGTCCCTTTCCGAAGCCCAGCCGGTCCCGTACTGGCTGGACGACCCCGGCAGGCCCCATCCCGAGCCCGCGCTCACCGGCGCCGAGACCTGCGACCTGCTGGTCGTCGGCGGTGGATACAGCGGACTGTGGACCGCTCTGGGCGCCAAGGAGCGCGACCCACAGCGGGACGTGATCCTGCTGGAAGGCCGCGAGGTGGGCTGGGCCGCCTCCGGCCGCAACGGCGGCTTCTGCGCCGCCTCCCTCACTCACGGCCTGCCCAACGGCCTCACCCGCTGGCCCGACGAGATCCACAAGCTTCAGGAGCTGGGCGCCCGCAACCTCGACGAGATCGAGGCGGCCCTCGCCCGGCACGGAATCGACTGCGACTTCGAGCGCACCGGCGAGATCGACGTGGCGACCGAGACGTACCAGGCGTGGGAACTGCGCGACTGGTACGAGGAGATGGAGCGCAGGGGCCTCGCCGAGGACGTGGAGTTCCTGGACGCCGAAGCGGTGAGGGAACAAGTCGACTCACCGACCTTCCAGGCGGGCCTGTGGGACCGCCGCGGCGTGGCCATGCTCCACCCCGCCAAGCTCGCCTGGGGCCTGAAGCGGGCCTGCCGTGACCTCGGCGTACGCATCTACGAGCACACTCCCGCCCTCACCCTGAAGTCGTACGGCGCCGGCATGGCCGTACGCACCCCCTACGGCGAGGTCCGCGCCCGCAGGGTCGCTCTCGGCACGAACATCTTCCCCAGCCTGGTCAGACGGGTGCGGTCGTACACCGTCCCCGTCTACGACTACGCGCTGATGACCGAGCCGCTCACCGCCGGACACCTCGCGTCGATCGGCTGGAAGAACCGGCAGGGCCTCGGCGATTCGGCGAACCAGTTCCACTACTTCCGCCTCTCCGCCGACAACCGCATCCTCTGGGGCGGCTACGACGCCATCTACCCGTACGGCGGCCGGGTGCGCGCCGAGTACGACGACCGCCCGGAGACGTACGCCAAGCTCGCCGGGCACTTCTTCACCTGCTTCCCGCAGCTGGAGGGCGTCCGCTTCACCCACGCCTGGGGCGGCGCGATCGACACCTGCTCGCGCTTCTCGGCGTTCTTCGGCACCGCGCACGGCGGGAAGGTCGCGTACGCGGCGGGCTACACGGGCCTCGGTGTGGGCGCCACCCGCTTCGGTGCCGATGTGATGCTGGACCTGCTGGCGGGGGAGCGCACGGAGCGCACCGAGCTGGAAATGGTGCGCAGGAAGCCCCTCCCCTTCCCGCCGGAGCCCTTCGCATGGACCGGTATCGCTCTCACCAAGTGGTCGCTGGCCAGGGCGGACGCCCACGGCGGCCGGCGCAACCTGTGGCTGCGGACGATGGACCGGCTGGGCCTGGGCTTCGACAGCTGACCTGTGCTCCGGTTCACTCCGGCTGAGGACCGGACGTTCGACGGCTGCCTCGGCCGACGAACGTCACGAACCCGCCGATCAGCAGCGCACCGAGGCACCAACTGGCCACGACGTCCAGTGGCCAGTGGTAACCGCGCCGGACCAGCCCGTAGCCGACGCCGAGATTGACGGCGAGGCAGCAGAGTACGAGCGCACGTCTGACGTACGGGCCGTGCAGCCGGGGGAGGAGGAGCAGGGCCGCACAGCCGTACGCGACGACTGCGGTCGCGGTGTGACCGGAGGGGTAGTAGCCGGTGCCGGGCGGGACGACCGGGGTGCCCGGGCGGTCGGTCAGCTCCTTGAGCGGGACGACGAGCGCCGGGACGAGCGCCATGAGGACGGCGGCTGCGACGCCCGGCAACCACCAGCGCTCCATCCCCGCCCCCCGCGCCCGCCAGGCGGCGTACACCCCGGCGATCGCGAGAACGGGCACGGCAACCTGCACATTGCCCAGATCGGCGAGGAGTTCGGAGCACCGGTCGGGCTGGACGAGCACCCGACTGAGCCGCTCGTCCAGCCCCACCAACGGCCCGTCGGCGACGACCTGCCAGGTGATCAGCGCGAAGAGCACGACGGGCAGGGCGAGCAGCAGAAGAACAGGGAGCACGGGGAACAGCTTCGCAGGGGGCCGATCGGATTCAGGAACTGCCGCCCGCCCAATAGGAGGCGCCAGCTGTCCAGACCACTGGCGTCAGCCGCTCTCCACCCCGGACACGCTGAAGGGCCGACGCAAAGGGGGGGTGTGCGTCGGCCCTTCAGGGGCGTACCGCTCCCAGGCGGCCGTCCGGACCGGAACGTCGCGCGCCCCGGGGGGTCTGGGGCGGGCGACTGTCCGATCGGTGAGGAGACCCGGAGCCTTCAGGCACCGGTTGTGTGCGCGAGGGCACGACCAGGTCGAAGCTGGGGACGCCCCGGCCTGATGTCACCCACAGTCCCCTGTGGGCGGGGGTGTATCTCTCATCTGGGTAGAACCTACGACAGGGGGTGCGGGTGCGACAGACGGAATCCCGTCCCGCCATCCACCTCGCACACGTTCTTCACACGCTCTGCCGTGAGGCCTGTCTTTCGGATCGTCCCTGGACCCCGGCGCCGGAATCGCGCCGGGGCGGAGGGCTCAGATGCGGGCGAAGGCCTGCTCGATGATGTCGAGGCCCTCGTTCAGCAGGTCCTCGCCGATCACCAGCGGAGGCAGGAAGCGCAGCACGTTGCCGTAGGTGCCACAGGTCAGGACCAGCAGTCCCTCGGCGTGGCAGGCCTTGGCGAGTGCGGCGGTGGCCTCCGGGTCGGGCTCCTTGGTCGTACGGTCCTTGACCAGCTCGATGGCGATCATCGCGCCGCGGCCGCGGACGTCGCCGATGATGTCGAACTTCTCGGCCATGGCGGTGAGGCGGGCCTTCATGACCGCCTCGATGTGCTTCGCCCTGGCGTTGAGGTCGAGCTCCTTCATCGTCTCGATCGAGCCGAGTGCGCCGGCGCAGGCGACCGGGTTGCCACCGTACGTACCGCCCAGGCCGCCCGCGTGCGCGGCGTCCATGATCTCGGCGCGACCGGTGACGGCGGCCAGCGGCAGACCGCCCGCGATGCCCTTGGCGGTGGTGATCAGGTCCGGGACGATGCCCTCGTCCTCGCAGGCGAACCACTGACCGGTACGGCAGAAGCCGGACTGGATCTCGTCGGCGACGAAGACGATGCCGTTGTCGGCGGCGAACTGGCGGATCGCGGGGAGGAAGCCCTTGGCCGGCTCGATGAAGCCGCCCTCGCCGAGCACCGGCTCGATGATGATCGCGGCGATGTTGTCCGCGCCGACCTGCTTGGACATCTGGTCGATGGCCTGCGCGGCGGCCTCCGGGCCGGCGTTCTGAGGGCCGGTCGGCCAGCGGTAGCCGTACGCCACCGGCACCCGGTAGACCTCGGGCGCGAACGGGCCGAAGCCGTGCTTGTACGGCATGTTCTTCGCGGTCAGCGCCATGGTGAGGTTCGTACGGCCGTGGTAGCCGTGGTCGAAGACGACGACGGCCTGGCGCTTGGTGTAGGCGCGCGCGATCTTGACGGCGTTCTCGACGGCCTCGGCGCCGGAGTTGAACAGCGCGGACTTCTTGGCGTGGTCACCGGGCGTCAGCTCGGCGAGGGCCTCGGCGACCTCGACGTACCCCTCGTACGGCGTGACCATGAAACAGGTGTGGGTGAAGTCGGCCAGCTGCGCGCTCGCCCGGCGTACGACGGCCTCGGCGGACGCGCCCACGGAGGTCACGGCGATGCCGGAACCGAAGTCGATCAGCCGGTTGCCGTCGACGTCCTCGATGATGCCGCCGCCCGCGCGCGCGGTGAACACCGGCAGCACGGAGCCCACACCCTGGGCGACCGCGGCGGTACGGCGGGCCTGCAGTTCCTGCGACTTCGGGCCGGGGATGGCGGTGACGACGCGGCGCTCCTGCGGGATTGCGGTCATGAGGGCTCCCTGATGATCTTGCGTACCGGGCATTCCGGGTGAACCGGAAGTTCCGGGTGGGGATTTTCGGACGCTTGCCTTCTTTCTTCGCAGGCTAGAGCCGTGGATCGGACCTGGGCATGCTCCATGTGGGCGTTGTCGCCGGAACGGGTTGTCCGTGGTGGACATGGCGCGCCGCGAACACATCACCGCAGGCCCGGCCGCGTAAGCGGTGAACTCCCCTTGGGAGGGCGTTAGATTGACTCGCTGATGGTGGACGGAGCGGCTGGTCAGGGGGCAGGAGCGATGGACAGCGACGGGACGCGGGACACGCGGGGTACGCATGCGAATCCTGTGCCCCGGCCGGCGATGCCGCCGGATCCGCCCGCGGTACCACCGCGGCCGACACGCGCGCCGGCGCAGCCGGACGGGTCGGCCTTCCTTGCGTGGCTGCGCACCGCGCGGCCGGAGGCGGCGCCCGGAGTCTGGCGGTTCGGGCATCAACCCCGGCCGGAGGAGGAGCCCGAGCAGATTCCGGCTCGGCAGTTGCTGAGCGGGGCGTTGATCGCGTTTCTGGTCGGGTGGCTGATCTGGTCGCTGCTGTGGAACGGCTACCTCGGCGGCTGGTGGCTGCTGCCCCTGTACGCGATGATCCCCGACTCCTGGGCGCAGCCGCACAGCTTCGGCGCCGTCGTGGCCGTCTACGCCTACTACGTGATCATCGCGCTGATCATCATGATCGGCGTGGGCCGGCTCGGCCGGTGGAGCGAGATCTGGCGGCGCTACGGCCCGCCCGCCTGGCGCCGCACCCCGACCCGGCGAGTCAGCGGCCGCCCCCCCCGAACAGGACCCCGCCGAGTGGCCCGCGCTGCGCGCCGCCGGTGCCGTCGACGCCGCCGAGCGGCTCGCCGCCGACGCCCGCACCGGGCTGATGCGGGACGTCGACCACGCCCGGATCGCCCGCGCCTGGCAGGGCGTACGCAGCGGCCGGCACAGTCTCGCCACCTTCACCGGCGCGGTCCTCAAGGACGGCGCCGCCGCCTGCCTGCACCCCTCCGGCGAACGCGACCTGCCGACCCGGCTCGTCCGCCACGACCTGCTCACCGGCCAGGTCCGGCTCGGCACGACCGCCGACGATGCGCGCAACCCGTACGCCTACCGCGGCACCGGCCTCGCCCTCGGCCCCGACCTGCTCGGCACCTCACTCCTTGCCGTCGGCCCGGCCGGCTCCGGCAAGACCGGCACCGTCGTGCGCCCGCTCGCCGAGTCGCTGTGCCTGCAGGCGCTCGCCGGCCGGGCCGCCGTCGTCGTGGTCGGCGCGGCGGGCGCGGGGCTCGGTCCGGCCGAGGCGTACGACGTCGTCGTACGGATCGGGAACCCGGAGTCCGTGTACGACCTCGACCTGTACGGCGGCACCACCGACCCCGACGAGGCCGCGGCCGTGCTGGCCGAGGCGCTGGTCGGGGACCTCGCCGACCCGCACCCGGGCAGCGACAGCCGCCGCTCCACGACGGTCCTGGCGCAGCTCCTCGGACCGTTCCGCGCGGTCCACGACCGCTTCCCCTCCGTACCCGAGCTGCGGCAGCTGCTCGACGGCGCGCCCGGACCGCTCGCCGCACTGCGTACCGCCCTCCAGGACGCCGGGCAGGAGTCGCTGCTGCGGGAACTCGACGCGCGGGAGCGGCAGATGGGCCACCCCGGTGATGTGGGCGGGGTGCTGGCCGACCGGGTGGCGCTGCTCGACCGGCCCGCTTTCGCGGGTTTCTTCGACACGTCCGGGCAGTCGCGGCCGTTCTCGCTGAAGGCCCTCGACCACCCGGTGCGGGTGCGCATCGACCTGCCCGAGCGGGGCCATGCGGACGCCTCGCGGATGCTGGCGCGGCTGGTGCTGGCGCAGTTCACGGCGAGCGTGCCCGCACGGGAGGACCGTTCGCTGTTCGCCTGCCTGATTCTGGACGACGCGACGGGCGTGGTCACGCCGGAGGCTGTACGGGGCATCCAGCGGCTGCGGTCGGCGGGCGCGGGCGCCGTGCTGACCCTGCGCACCCTCGACGACGTACCGCGCCCGCTGCGCGGCCCCCTGCTCGGCGCCACCGGATGCCGGGTGGCGCTGTCCGGCCTCACCCCCTGGGACGGGCAGGACTTCGCCGAGGTGTGGGGCAAGGAGTGGACGGAGACGCGGGACGTCACCGACCGGCAGATCATCGCCGAGACGCCGGCGGGCAAGGCCGTGCACATGCTGCGCCGGGTCATCACCGGAAAGGCGCCGACCGCGCGGGCGGTCACCGTCCGCCAGGTCGAGCGGGAGCGGTGGTCGGCGTCCGAGCTCGCACACGGGGTGCCGCCGGGGCATGCGGTGCTGTCGCTGACGAACGTGAAGGGGGAGCACGCGCCGCCTCTGCTGGTGGATCTGCGCGACTGAGGTTTTTCACGGGCAGCGGGACCGTACGGTGAGGCAGAATCGACACAGGTCGTTCATACGTGGCGGCCAAAAGATCACAATGATCATCCGATCTCCTGACCACAACCGCAGACCGACCTGAAGGCCCCATGCCCCCGACGCTCGCCTCCCTCGTCCACCACTCCGCGCTCAAACTCACCGTGCGGGCGGGCGAGGACCGCCTCGACGTGCCCGTCCGCTGGGCGCACTCCAGCGAGCTTGCCGACCCCGTCCCGTACATGGAGGGCGGGGAACTGCTGCTGATCACCGCGCTGAAGCTGGACGCGGAGGACCCGGAGACGATGCGCCGCTATGTGAAGCGGCTGGTCGGAGCGGGGGTCGTCGGGCTGGGCTTCGCCGTCGGGGTCAACTACGAGGAGACGCCCAAGGCCCTCGTCGACGCGGCGCAGGAGGAGGGGCTGCCGCTCCTCGAAGTCCCCCGCCGCACACCCTTCCTCGCCATCACCAAGGCGGTGTCGGCCGCCATCGCCGCCGACCAGTACCGGGCGGTCACCGCGGGCTTCGCCGCCCAGCGGGAGCTCACCCGGCAGGCGCTCACCGACGGTCCGGAGGGGCTGCTCGCCGGGCTCGCCGCCCAGGTCGACGGGTGGGCGGCGCTGTTCGACGCCTCGGGTGCCGTCGTCGCCGCCGCGCCGGAGTGGGCCGCCCGCCGGGCCGCCCGCCTCACCGCCGACGTGGAACGACTGCGCGAGCGCCCCGCGCCGGCGAGTGCTGTGGTCGGCGGACCCGAGCACGAGGACCGCGTCGAGCTGCACACCATCGGCACCGGCCGCCGCCCCCGCGCCGCCCTCGCCGTCGGCACGGCCGCGGCCCTCGGCACCGCCGAGCGCTACGCCCTCCACTCGGCCATCGCCCTGCTCACCCTGACCACCGAGCGCTCCCGTTCCCTGCAGGCCGCCGAGCAGCGGATCGGCGCGGCCGTGCTGCGCATGCTGCTCGCCGGGCAGCCGGACCACGCCCGTGGCGTCGCCGGTGACCTGTACGGCGGCCTCCTCGACGCCCCGTTCCGGATCGTCGTGGCCGAGTGCCCGTCCGGGCAGGCGGGCCTCGCCGGGATCGCCGAGGCCGTGGAGGCGGCCGCTGCCCGATCGGGGGAGGCGGTGCTGGTCGTTCCCGAAAGCGAGCGGGAGCGGCTGGTGGTGCTGGCCGCGGACGGGGGCGCGGCGGTCGAGGCCTGCGGGGAGTACGCGACCGGTCGGGAGCGGCGCGGCGGGGCAGGAACAGGCGGTGGGGGAGGAGGACGACCTGGTCGTCGGCCTGTCGGCGCCGGCCGGGCCGATCGCCGCGGCGGCCGCGTACAAGCAGGCCGAGCAGGCCCTGTCGGTCGCCCGGCGCCGGGGCCGGGTCCTCGTCGAGCACGAGCAGCTCGCGGCGGGCTCGGTCCTGCCGCTGCTCGCCGACGACGCGGTGCGCGCCTTCGCCGACGGTCTGCTCCGTGCCCTGCACGAGCACGACGCCACCGGCCGCGGCGATCTGGTCGCCTCTCTGCGGGCCTGGCTCTCCCGGCACGGCCAGTGGGACGCGGCCGCCGCCGACCTGGGCGTCCACCGGCACACCCTGCGCTACCGGATGCGGCGCGTGGAGGAGATCCTCGGCCGGTCCCTGGACGATCCGGACGTACGGATGGAGCTGTGGCTGGCGCTGAAGGCGACGTCACCCGAATCCTCCTAGCCCCGGATCGGCCAAACCGGCGTACCCGCCTCCACCACTGCTACGAATCGGACAAGCGCCCCCGCGCCCGTGCCGCCCTACCGTGGACGACGACATACAAGAGCACCACCAGCCACCATCAACGCGGAAGGGCACGGGCCACATCATGACCTCCACCCACGCCTTCTGGCTCGCCGACCGTCAGGCCACCGGCGAGGACAGCTTCGACGTCACCTCCCCGTGGGACGGCCGCATCGTCGGCAAGGTCAGCGTGCCGACCGCGGACCAGGTCGAGGAGGCCGTGGCCGCCGCGTACGCCGTCCGGGACTCCTTCGCCGCCACCCCGGCTCACGTCCGTGCCGCCGCCCTCGACCACGTCAGCAAGCGGCTGGTCGAGCGCACCGAGGAGATCGCCCGGCTGATCTCCGCCGAGAACGGCAAGCCGATGAAGTGGGCCCGCGGCGAGGTCGGCCGCGCCGTGTCGGTCTTCCGGTTCGCGGCCGAGGAGGCCCGCCGCTTCAACGGCGGCGAGGCGCAGCGCCTCGACACCGACGCCGGCGGCCAGGGCCGGCTCGCCCTCACCCGGCGCTTCCCGAAGGGTGTCGTGCTCGGCATCGCGCCGTTCAACTTCCCGCTCAACCTGTGCGCCCACAAGGTCGCCCCGGCCATCGCCGCCGGCGCGCCGATCATCCTCAAGCCGGCGCCGGCCACTCCGCTGTCCGGCCTGATCATCGGTGAGCTGCTCGCCGAGACCGACCTTCCGGCCGGCTCCTGGAGCATCCTCACGGTCCCCAACGAGGCCATGCCCGCCCTGGTCCAGGACGAGCGCCTCCCGGTCATCTCCTTCACCGGTTCCGAGAAGGTCGGCTACGCGATCATGGACTCGGTGCCGCGCAAGCACTGCACCCTGGAGCTGGGCGGCAACGGCGCGGCCGTCGTCCTCGCCGACTACGCCTCCGACGAGGACCTCGACTGGGCCGCCAACCGCATCGCCACCTTCTCCAACGGCCAGGGCGGCCAGTCCTGCATCTCGGTGCAGCGCGTGATCGCCGACGCGTCCGTCCACGACCGTCTGCTGCCGCGCATCGTCGCCGCGGTCGAGGCCCTGGTCACCGGCGACCCCTCCGACGACACGACGGACGTCGGCCCGCTGGTCAGCGAGGACGCCGCGAAGCGCGTGGAGTCCTGGGTCGACGAGGCGGTCCAGGCCGGCGCGAAGCTGCTCACCGGCGGCAAGCGCGACGGCGCCTCCTACGCGCCGACCGTCCTCACCGACGTACCGGCCGACGTCACGATCGCCTGCGAAGAGGTCTTCGGCCCCGTCCTCACCGTGCAGAAGGTGAACGGCGAGACCGAGGCGTTCGCCGCCGCCAACGACTCCAAGTACGGCCTCCAGGCAGGCGTGTTCACCCACGACCTCCAGGCCGCCTTCCGCGCCCACCGCGCCCTCGAGGTCGGCGGCGTGGTCATCGGCGACGTGCCCTCCTACCGCGCCGACCAGATGCCCTACGGCGGCGCCAAGCAGTCCGGCGTGGGCCGCGAGGGTGTGAAGTTCGCGATGGACGACTACACGTACGAGCGGGTGCTGGTCCTCACCGGTCTGGCACTCTGACGACATCCACGGTCCGACGGCCGGAGCCTGCTGTGCGGGGGCTTCGGCCGTTGTCGTACACGCCCATTCCGACGTGCGGAAACAGTCAGGTGCCGTCGGCGGGATGGCCCGGGCGGGGGCGCATCAACCGCAGATCCTCGCCCCAGGCGTCCAGCGTGGACCCATGGCCGGCGTCCCGGGCCACTGCCTCAACCTGTGCGAAAAGCCGTCGCTGCACGTCCACGTCACCCGTGCCCGCGATCTGTCCGATCGTGGCCAGCAACACGCCCGTGTTCCATTCCGGCAGAGGGAACCTTTCCAGCTCCCACTCCAGGTACTTGTTGTAGGGGCGCGGACGACGATCGAGGGCGAACAGCAGCTCCAGCAGGAAGCCGATGCTGTCGGCCGCGTCGAGGCGTGCGGCGAGCAGGTGGCCGTCGCGGGCGTTCTTCACCGACCGATAGAGGGAGTTGGCATAGGCGTCCAGCCAACCAGCTGCCGCTCGCGACGCCTCACCGATGTCGAGTCGTCCTTTGCCGGCGATGATCTTTGCGATCTCGCCGTCAAGTCTGTCGAGCAGGACACGGCCCCGAGCGAGGGCATACCGCTCCCAGCCACCGATCCTACGGAAGCTCTCCACCGTCGTGACCATGAGATCGAGCTCAGGGGAACGATGACCATCGAGACCTGCGAGGTCGGTGTTCGCGTCGTCGGCGAGGATGACGTAGACATCGTGATCGGACTGCTTGGTGGCCATGCCGTCATGGGCCTGGGAGCCCTTGAGAACAAGCCCGACGACGTCCGGATCGGCGACGGCTCGGGCGACAAACGCTTCATAGGTCAGCGGCTGCACGTGGTGATCTCCAGTCGGTTTGACGGTGGGCATGCCTTGCCGCCCTCGCCGTCACGCCGACAGCAGAAGGGCCGCTCCGTCTGCGGCAGCCATTGCGCCGCCGCCCTGAAGATCAACGCACGTCCGGCACCATACCCAGCCGTGGCAGTTACCGGCAGCCTCTTTTCTCCGGGGTCCTCTGTCTAATGGGAACCATTTTCATGTACGGTGGGGTTCTGGCGACGCGAGCTCGCCGTCCCCGAAGGGGCCCGGCACCGATGCCTTCCGGTGCCGGGCCCCTTCTCTGTGTCGGCCTCGTCCGGATCCTCAACCGGAGAAGCCGACGTGCGCGAGCCGTAGGGGGCCGCGCAGTCTGAGGTGGACGTCGTGTACGCCCTCGGCGACGATGCCGGCGTCCACGGCGGTGTAGTCGTACGGGCCCGAGGGGGGTGTCTGCAAAGTCGCCAGGGTCGGTCCGCCGTCCAGGGACAGCTCGATCGTGCCCTCGCCCGCCACCCGGACGGTCACCTCCGTCACACCGGGCCCGAAGTCGCAGGCGTGATAGATCAGTTCGCCGGTCCCGCCCGCCACTGGAGTCACCGCGTCGCCGGATGTCTTCGTCCGGTCGACGATCTCGGTGCCGCTCTGCTCGTCGAAGTCGGCCGCGTCCAAACCGAGTTCGGTGACCCGGCGTGGTGCGGCGGGCTCGCCGGTGAGCGTCACGGTCGTGCGAAGACGGATGTCCTCGCTGGAGGCGCCGACCAGGATGTCGTACGGGCCGGGCTCCAGGCGCCACCGGCCGTGGGCGACGTCCCAGAACTCGAAGGCGGTCAGCGGTAGTTCGAAGGTCAGGTGCGTCGTCGCACCGGGGGCCAGGGTGATCCGCCGGTGCCCGAGCAGCTCGCGGCGCGGCCGGACCACCGACGGGTCGGCGGCACGCGCGTACAGCTGGGTGACCTCGTCGGCGGTCACGTCGCCGGTGTTGGTGACGGTGAACGAGATGTGGGCGGTGTCGCCCTCGACGTGGGCCTGTACGTCCGCGTACGAGAAGGACGCGTAGGACAGGCCGTGGCCGAAGGGGAACAGTGGTGTGCCCTCGAAGTAGAGGTACGTCTGCCGGCCGCCGATCACGTCGTAGTCGAGGAGGTCGGGCAGGTCGGCGTCGTCGGCGTACCAGGTCTGCGGCAGGCGTCCGGCGGGGGAGACGTCGCCGGCCAGGACGCGGGCGAGGGCGGTGCCGGCGGCCTGGCCGCCGTGCGCTGTCCAGAGCACGGCCGAGAGGCGGCCCGGGGCGATCGCGTACGGGTAGGCGGAGACCAGCGTCAGCACCGTGCGCGGGTTGGCCGTGCGGGCGGCGCGCAGCAGGCGTTCCTGGTGGGCGGGCAGTCGCAGCGTCGTGCGGTCTTCCGTCTCGCGGCCGTTGATGTGGGGGTCGTTGCCCGCGATCACCAGGACCACGTCCGCCTCCGCGGCGGCCCGCGCCACCGCCTCCTCGCCGCGCTCGACGACGACCAGTTCGAAGATCTCCGGGTTCTCCTCGGCAACCTTCACGCCGTCGGCGGCGACAGAGACGGGGTGGCCCGTGCCCAGGTGCCTGAGGAGGTGACCGTTCTCGTGGGGTTCCAGGCGGAATGTCTCCTGGATGATCCAGCCGCCGGGCTGGTCGGCGGAAGCGCGCAGGTAGCCGTCGTCCGCGACGGAGAGGTAGCGGCCGTCCGGCGCGCGCAGGGTGAGGATGTCCTCGCCCCAGTCGACGAGGGCGAACTCCGTGCCGGTGGCGTCGGTGGTCAGCGGCGGGAGGTCGGTGCGGCCGGCGAGCAGCGCCGGGTCGAGGGCGCCCTCGGCGCCGCGGACCTGGTCGTCGGCCTCCTCGGCGGGCGGCACATGGAGGAAGGTGCCGTCGCCCGTCCTGAGCAGCACCCAGTCCACGCCCTCAGCGAACTGCACACGCTCGGCGCCGAACCGCTCGTACAGGCCCTCCAGAGGTGTGGACCGGTGCAGGAGGGTGCCGCTGTACCAGTCGAGCTTGCACTCGTCGGCGAGCAGACCGACGACCGCGATGCGGGTGTCGGGGGCCAGCGGGAGCAGACCGTCGTTCCGGAGCAGGACGATCGCCTGCTCGGCGGCCTCCTGGGCGAGCGCACGGTGCTCCGGGGTGTCGAAGGCGCCGGTTTCGTCGTATCCGTCGAACTCGCCGAGCCGGAAGCGGACCGCGAGTTGGCGGCGGACCGCGGAATCGATGTCGACCTCGGTCAACAGGCCCTGAGCCAGGGCGCCTTGGACCCGCACGATGATCTTCGTGCTGTCCGTGCCGTGGTCGGTGAAGCTGTCCACGCCGGCGAGCAGCGCGGCAGCGGTCGCCTCCTCGTGCGTGTCGTAGTAGTGCTCGAAGTCGACCAGGTTGGAGGGCGCGCCCGCGTCCGAGCAGACCAGCAGGTCCTCGTCGGTCCAGGTGCGCAGGTGCTCGCGCAGATAGGGCGAGACGTGGTTCGGGCGGCCGTTGACCAGGTTGTACGCCGGCATCACCCCGGCCACCGCGCCCGCTTCGACGGTCTCGCGGAAGGCCCGCAGGTCGTACTCGTGCAGCACGCGCGGGCGGACGGACGACGACGAAGTGGCCCGGTCCGTCTCGTTGTTGTGCGCGAGCCAGTGCTTGAGGACGGGCGCGGTGCGCCAGTACGTGGGGTGGTCGCCGCGCAGGCCGAGGGTGTAGGCGGTGGCGATCGCCGAGGTCAGCTTGGGGTCCTCGGAGTAGCCCTCCTCGTTACGGCCCCACAGCGGGTGGCGCAGCAGATTCACCGTCGGCGACCAGACGTTGAGGCCGACCCGCTCGTCCCGGGCACGCATCGCGCGCACCTCCTTGGACACCGCGTCGCCGACCCGGCGTACGAGGTCCGGATTCCAGGTCGCGCCCAGGCCCACCGCCTGCGGGAACACCGTCGCCGGGCCCATCCAGGCAACTCCGTGCAGCGCCTCCTGCCCGGTGCGGAAGGCTGCGATGCCGAGCCGTTCGACGGCGGGCGCGAACTGGTGCAGGAAGAAGACCTTTTCGTCGAGGGTGAGCCGCGACAGCAGATCGTCGATGCGCTTCGCGAACGGCAGGTGCGGATCACGGAAAGGCGGCGTAGGCGGCGTTTGTGCGGTCACGTGGGGTTCCCCTTGCGATGGAGCGGCGAGGCGCTTTCGAAGCGCTTCGATGCTCATTCGGCATGCGGGCGGGTGTCAAGACACCTCGGGGCAACAACTCCGGCTCCCCGTCGACATTGCATGGCGCATATGAGGTCGGTTCGATACCCCAAACCTAGGAGGAATGTTGGGAGCGACCCTTGTGCACCCCCGGGTGTTCACTTAACCTCGCAGCAACATCGAAGCGCTTCGACGACGAGGGCTCTGCCGCCGGGAGGTGCGCATTCCTCGGCATTCCTCGGCATTCGTCGGAGCACCGCTTCAGCTCAGCCAGTTCCACTCGAGACACCGCAGCCGACGGCCACCGCCGGGTGTCCTGGTGCGCCACGAAGGGTTGACGCAATGACGCCGAACGCCGCTTCCGCCTCCTCCGCGCCGAGCCGGAGAAACTTCCTCGCCTCCACGGCGGTCGCCGCCGTCGCGGTGGGCGGGGGAATGCCGCTGCTGGCCGCCTGTGGCGGTTCGGGCGGCGGATCGCGTGAGGGAACCACGTCGGGCAAGGACGCCAAGAAGCTGCTGCCGGCGTACGTGGCCAGCAACGTGGTGACGCCGGACATCCCGTCCAAGAACGGTTCGTCGATGGGCTTCACCGCGAAGCTCGACGTCGCCACCCTCAAGACCTCGGTCCCGAAGAAGCTCGGCAAGGGCGGCAAGGTCACCATCATGTCGCCGTTCTGGGGCTCGCCGCCGAAGGGGAACAACCCCTACTACACGTCGATGAACGACCTGATCGGCGTCGACGTCCAGTGGCGGAACCAGGACGGCAACACCTACGACCAGAAGCTTGGCGCGGTCCTCGCCTCCAGCGACGTCCCGGACGTGGTGGTCGTCCCCGGCTGGAACATGATGGGCAAGATACCCAGCGCCATCATCAGCAAGTTCGCCGACCTCGGTCCGTACCTGTCCGGGGACAAGGTCAAGGAGTACCCCAACCTCGCGGCGATCCCCAGCGACGCCTGGCAGCGCTCCATCTTCGGCGGCAAGCTGATGGGCCTGCCGCAGCCCTCCCCGTCCGTCCAGACCATCGTGCCCCTCTACCGGCAGGACATCTTCGACAAGGAGGGCTACGAAGTCCCGCGGTCCGCCGATGAGTTCCTGGCCCTGTGCAAGGAGATCACCAACGCCAGAGCCAAGCGCTGGGCCTGCGGTGACATGAAGTGGACCGCGATGAACACCTTCGGCGTGCTCGGGGGCGGGGAGAAGCCGCTCTGGTGGAACCTGGTCGACGGCAAGCTGATCAACCGCATCGAGACCCCGGAGTACCTGGAAGCCCTGGAGTGGACGCGCAAGCTGTTCGCCGCCGGAGTCGTCCACCCCGACTTCGAGCTGGGCAAGAGCCAGGCGACCGACCCCGCCCCCAAGTTCGCCGCCGGCGAGTTCCTGATCTGGAACAACAACATCGTCAACTGGTGGGGGGTGCAGGCCCAACAGGCCGCTCAAAACCCTGACTTCAAGGTCTGGGGCATGGACATCTGGAACCACGACGGCGGTGACCCGACGCTGTACGCCCAGAACCCGGCCGGCATCTTCGCCTTCGTCAACAAGAAGGCCTCCGAGTCCGTCATCCGCGACGCCCTGGCGGTCGCCAACGTCACCGCGGCGCCGTACGGCACCAAGGAGTGGATGATGACCAATTACGGCGTCGAGGGCACGCACTACACGATCGAGAACGGCATCCCTGTCAAGAACGACAGGGGCAACAACGAGGTCATCAACGCCTACGTCATGGTGGCGAGCCCCGCCGCGACCACCGCCCACCCCGACTTCCCGGACGTCACCAAGGGCATGGTCGAGTGGGAGCAGCGGATGGGCGCCTTCACCAAGAAGTCGTCCTTCTGGGGCCTGCAGATCGCCGAGCCCTCCCGCTACACCAACCTCGCCAACAACTTCGAGCAGCTCGAGGACGACATCGTCCGCGGCCACAAGAAGATCAGCGACATGCAGCAGGCCGTTTCCGACTGGAAGAGCAAGGGCGGCGACAAGCTGCGCGACTGGTACAAGAAGCTTCTCGACGAGAACGGCTCGGCGGCGAACTGACCAGGCTCTGAGGCAAGGAGAACGGCCGTGTCCCACAGCACGGTGCCTCGGAGCAGCGCCGAGGCCAGCACGCCGGTGAAGACTCCGGTGGCGTCCGCTGACGCCACCGGGACCCAGAAGGAACGAGGCTCAGGCAAGCTGAGCCTCAGGCACAGGTTCAGACGCGACCGCGCCCTGATCCTCATGACGCTGCCGGCCATCGTGCTGGTCCTGGTCTTCAACTACCTGCCCATCCTCGGCAACGTCGTCGCCTTCCAGGACTACGACCCCTACATCAGCGACAACGGCATCGTCTCCATCCTGAACAGCCCCTTCGTGGGCATGGAGAACTTCCAGCGGATCTTCGAGGACTCGGCCTTCTGGAACGCCGTCGAGAACACGCTGGTGCTGTTCTTCGTCCAGCTCGTGCTGTTCTTCCCGATCCCGATCCTGCTCGCGCTGCTCATCAACAGCGTGGTCCGGCCCCGGGTGCGGGCCGTCGCGCAGGCGGTTCTCTACCTGCCGCACTTCTTCTCGTGGGTGCTGGTCATCGCCGTCTTCCAGCAGATGTTCGGCGGCGCGGGGATGCTCTCCCAGCTGCTCAGGCAGAACGGGTACGACGGCCTCAACATCATGACCAACCCGGACACCTTCCCCTTCCTGCTCACCGCGCAGAGCGTGTGGAAGGACGCCGGGTGGGGGATCATCGTCTTCCTCGCCGCGCTGGCCTCGGTTCCTCAGGACCACTACGAGGCCGCCGCGATGGACGGCGCCGGACGCTGGCGCCGCATGTGGCACGTCACGCTTCCCGCCCTGCGCCCGGTGATCGCCCTCCTCCTCGTGCTGCGCGTCGGCGACGCCCTGACCGTCGGGTTCGAACAGATCCTGCTGCAACGCGACGGCGTCGGACCGGGCGCGGGAGAGGTCCTCGACACCTTCGTGTGGTGGAACGGTGTGCGCAACCAGGACTTCGGCTACGCGGCCGCCGCCGGCCTGATCAAGGGCGTGGTCAGCATCGGCCTGGTCCTCGCCGCGAACAAAGTGGCCCATCTCATGGGCGAGCAGGGGGTGTACAAGAAATGACCGCCGTCATCGACAAGCCGGCCGGCAAGCCCCGCTGGTGGGAGGCGCCGCCTCGGCCGGCGTGGGAGGAGCCGCCTTCCAGGGCCGGGGTCGCGGGCAAGGGGGTTGCCCTGACGTTTGCCTGCCTCGCGGTTCTCTTTCCGCTGTGGATCGTCGTCGTCACCAGTCTCTCGTCGCGCAAGACGATCGATGAGGCGGGTGGCCTGGTCATGGTGCCCAAGGGCATCACCTTCATCGCCTACAAGGAGTTGCTCAGCGGCGGCCAGGTCACCCGCGCCGCGATCATCAGCATCCTGGTCACCCTGGTCGGCACGCTGTTCTCGATGGCGGTGTCCGTCCTGTGTGCCTACGGCCTGTCCCGTAGCGGGTCCCTCGGCCACCGCTGGATCCTGATGACGCTGCTGGCGACCATGTTCTTCAGCGCCGGCCTCATCCCCACCTACCTGCTGGTGCAGTCCCTCGGCCTGACGGACAGCTATCTCGCGCTGATCCTGCCGAGCGCGATCAGCGTCTTCAACATCCTGGTGCTGCGCGGCTTCTTCATGGGGATCTCGCAGGAACTCATCGACAGCGCGCGCATCGACGGCGCCGGGGACTTCCGGATCCTCTGGCGGATCGTCATGCCGCTGTCGCGGGCGGTTCTTGCGGTGATCACGCTGTTCTACGCCGTCGGGTACTGGAGCGCCTGGTTCAACGCGTCGCTCTACCTGAACGAGCAGGACATGATGCCGTTGCAGAACGTCATGATCCAGCTCGTGCAGAAGCAGGAAGCGCCGGTCGGTCTGAGCCAGGCCATCAGGACAGGTCAGCTGTCGGGGCTGGCCATTCAGATGGCGGTCATGGTGATGGCTCTGCTGCCCGTGGCTGTGCTGTCGCCCTTCGTCCAGAAGCACTTCAAGAAAGGCATGCTCACCGGAGCGGTCAAGGGCTGAAGCCCGAGCGGGTGGGGTTTGGGGAGCTGCGGTTGTGTTTTGGCCGCGGGTTGGTTGTGGCTGATCGCGCCCACGCGGCGGAGCCGCATATCGATACAGCCCCGCGCCCCTTTGAGGTTTCTCTACGTCCCCCCATCTTCCAAGTCGAGGTATGTCATGCGCACGTCCCGACCCAGCAGACGCGCCGTCCTTGCCGGGACTGCCGTCGCGCTCACCGTCGTTCCCGTCCTCGGAAGCCCGGCACAGGCAGCCCAAGCCTCGGCCGCCCCCACCTACCGCTGGCGCACCGTCGTCATCGGCGGCACCGGATTCATCACCGGCGTGCTGTTCCACCCCTCCGTGCGCGGTCTCGCCTACGCCCGTACGGACATCGGTGGCGCCTACCGCTGGGACGACCGGGCGGCCCGCTGGACCCCGTTGACCGACCACCTCGGCTGGGACGACTGGAACCTGCTCGGCGTGGAGGCGATGGCGGTCGACCCCGCCCACCCCGACCGGCTCTACCTGGCCCTCGGCACCTACGCCCAGCCCTGGGCCGGCAACGGCGCGATCCTGCGCTCCGAGGACCGCGGCGCCACCTGGAAGCGCACCGACCTCACCGTGAAACTCGGCGCCAACGAGGACGGACGGGGAGCCGGCGAGCGGCTGCTCGTCGATCCGCGGGACAGCGACACCCTGTGGCTGGGCACCCGGCACGACGGTCTGCTCAAGTCGACCGACCGGGGCGCCACCTGGGCAGCCGCGACCGGCTTCCCGGCGACACCGAGCGCCTCCGGGCAGGGCATCACCCTGCTCGTCGCGGCCGGGCGGGCCGTCTACGTCGGCTGGGGTGACGGGGACGGGACGTCTCCCCACCTGTACCGGACCACCGACGGCACCACCTGGCACCCCGTGCCCGGACAGCCCACCGGTACGTCTGCCAAGGTCCCGATCCGCGCCGCCTACGACCGCCACACCCGCGCGCTGTACGTGACGTACGCCGACGCCCCCGGCCCCAACGGCCAGTCCGACGGCAGT
This sequence comes from Streptomyces sp. F001, assembly GCF_004187715.1. GTDB lineage: Bacteria > Actinomycetota > Actinomycetes > Streptomycetales > Streptomycetaceae > Streptomyces > Streptomyces flavusporus. The sequence goes on from NZ_QZWF01000012.1 coordinate 191,422, forward strand.
GTGCACAAGCTGGCCACCGTGACCGGCAAGTGGGCCGACGTCACGCCGGTGAAGCCGGGCGGCCCCGCCCCCGACGGCGCCACCGACACCTTCGGCTACGGCGGCGTCGCCGTCGACGCCCGTCGCCCCGGCACCGTCGTCGTGTCGACCAACAACCGCTGGGCCGCCGTCGACACGCTCTACCGTTCCACGGACGGCGGTCGCACCTGGACGTCCCTCAAGGACTCCGCTGTGTTCGACGTCTCCGAGACTCCTTACCTCAAGTGGGGTGCTGACGAGCCGAAGTTCGGCTGGTGGATCCAGGCGCTCGCTGTCGACCCGTACGACTCGAAGCACATCGTCTACGGCACCGGCGCCACCCTCTACGGCACCCGTGACCTGAAGAACTGGGCCCCGCAGATCCGCGGCCTGGAGGAGACGTCCGTGCGCCAGCTGATCTCGCCCCCGGTCGGAGAGGCGCACCTGATCAGCGGGCTCGGGGACATCGGGGTGATGTACCACGAGCGGCTCACGGCGTCCCCCTCCCGCGGCATGGCGACGAACCCCGTGTTCGGGTCGGCGACGGGACTCGCGCAGGCCGCGGGCAGGCCGGTGTACGTCGTGCGCACCGGGTGGGGCGATCACGGCAACGGCGCCTACTCGAACGACGGCGGGCAGACCTGGGCGCCCTTCGCGGCCCAGCCCGACATCGCCAAGAGCGCACCGGGGCCGATCGCCACCAACGCCGACGGCAGCGTGCTGCTGTGGTCCTTCGTGCACTGGGACGGCACGAAGTACGCAGCCCACCGATCCGCCGACAACGGCGCGACCTGGTCCGAGGTCTCCTCCTTCCCGAAGGGCGCCACGCCGGTCGCCGACCCGGCCGACCCGACGCTCTTCTATGCGTACGACACCGACACTGGAACGCTATACGCCAGCACTGACAGTGGCCGTTCCTTCACCGCCCGTGCGACCGGACTGCCCTCCGGGGACAGCCAGTTCAAGATCGCTGTTGCTCCCGGGCGCAGCGGCGATCTATGGCTCTCCACCAAGTCGAACGGTCTGTACCGCTCCACCGACGGGGGCGTCACCTTCGCCAAGGTCGCCAGCTGCTGGGCCTCGCACACCCTCGGCTTCGGCATGGCCGCCGACGGCGCCGACTACCCCGCGATCTACCAGGTGGGCTCCACCGAGGCCATCACCGCGGTCTACCGCTCCGACGACGAAGCGAAGACCTGGGTGCGGATCAACGACGACGCCCACCAGTGGGGCTGGACCGGCGAGGCCATCACCGGCGACCCGCGCATCCACGGCCGCGTCTACCTCGCCACCAACGGGCGCGGAATCCAGTACGGGGAGCCCGTCTGATGCCCACCCGCAAAAGCCCCGCGCTCTGCGACGCCACCCGCGGCCGCATCCTCTTCGGCGGCGACTACAACCCCGAGCAGTGGCCCGAGGAGACCTGGCACGAGGACGTCCGCCTGATGAAGGACGCCGGCGTCAACTCCGTCACCCTCGGCGTCTTCTCCTGGGCGAAGCTCGAACCCCGCCCGGGAGTACGGGAATTCGGCTGGCTGGACCGGCTCATGGATCTGATGCACGCCGCCGGCATCGGCGTCGTCCTCGCCACCCCCACCGCCTCACCGCCTCCCTGGCTGGGCCGCCTCCACCCGGACACCCTGCCCCGCGACGCCGACGGCCGCGTCGAGCACTGGGGCGGCCGTCAGCACTTCTCCCACTCCAGCGCCACCTACCGTCGCCACGCCGCCGCCATCACCGAGGACCTAGCCGCCCGCTACGGCGGCCACCCCGCCCTCACGATGTGGCACATCAACAACGAGTACTGCACCGCCGACTACGGCGACGAGGCCGCCGAACGCTTCCGCCGCTGGCTCCAGGACAGATACGGCACCCTCGACGCCCTCAACACCGCCTGGGGCACCGCCTTCTGGAGCCAGGGCTACGACACCTGGTCCGGCATCCTGCCCCCGCGCCACGCCCACTACATGAAGAACCCCACCCAGGTGCTCGACTTCCGGCGCTTCACCTCCGACATGCTCCTGGAGTGCTACGTCGCCGAGCGGGACATCGTCCGCCGGCACTCCCCGCACATCCCGGTCACCAGCAATTTCATGCCGCTGTGGATCGGCCAGGACGCCTGGCGCTGGGCCGAGGAGGAGGACGTCGTCTCCGTCGACCTCTACCCCGACCCGCGGGACCCCCTCGGCGCACAACAGGGTGCGCTGGTCCAGGACATGACCCGCTCCCAGGCGCGCGGCCCCTGGATGCTGATGGAGCAGGCGGCCGGTCCGGTCAACTGGCGTGGTGTGAACCATCCCAAGCCGCGTGGCCTCAACCGGCTGTGGTCCCTCCAGGCCGTGGCGCGCGGTGCGGACGCCGTCTGCTACTTCCAGTGGCGGCAGTCCCGGCAGGGCGCGGAGAAGTTCCACTCCGGGATGGTCAGTCATGCGGGGGAGCAGGGCCGTACCTTCCAGGAGGTCAAGCAGCTCGGCGCCGAGCTCGCACAGCTCGGCGAGGTCACCGGTACGCACATCACAGCCGACGTCGCGATCCTGCACGACTGGCACTCCTGGTGGGCCGGCGCCCAGGAGGGCCGCCTGTCCACCGAGGTCGACCACCCAGCGGTCCTGGGCACCTGGCACCGCGCCCTCTGGGAGGCGCACCTCACCACCGACTTCGCCCATTCCGAGCACGACCTGTCCGGCTACCGCCTCGTCGTCGTCCCGCAGCTCTACCTCCTCACCGACCGGGCGATCGAGAACCTCCTGACGTACGTCCGCGGGGGCGGCACCCTCGTCTGCGGTTTCCTGACCGGCGTCGCCGACGAGGACGACCGGGTGCGGCCGGGCGGTATGGACGGCCGGCTGCGCGAGCTGTTCGGCATCCGCACCCTGCACGAGTGGTGGCCGCTGGACGCGGGGGAGACCGTCGAGTGCGACGGCTTCCGCGGCACGCTCTGGTCGGAGGAGATCGAAGCCGCGACGGACGCCGACGAGACGATCCCCTACAAGGGCGGCGAACTCGACGGACTGCCCGCCGTCTTGCGCAGGGGCAGCGCCTGGTACGTCTCCACGCTCCCGGAGCCGGACGCCCTGAAGGGCCTGCTCACCCGCGCCGCCGCCGAGGCCGGCGCCCGACCGGTCGTCGACGGCCTCCCCGCCGGCGTCGAGGCGGTACGCCGCGGTGAGCTGCTCTTCGTGCTCAACCACGGGCGCGAGCCGGTCACCGTCCCCGTCCCGGGCACCCTGCACGACCTGCTCACCGACACGTCGGTCACCGGCGAGGTCCGCCTGGACCGCTACGGAGTGGCGGTGCTGAAGCCATGACCCGGTCCGGCCCCGTCCACGGCACCTGGGAACCGCGCCCGGCCGCCCGCTGGGAGGACGCCTTCCTGAGCGGCAACGGCCACCACGGCGTCCTCGCGTTCGGAGATCCGAACGACGACCGTGTCATCGTCACCCACCACACCCTCGTACGCCCCAACGGCGGCGAACACGCCCGCCC
>NZ_QZWF01000013.1:0-155626 GCF_004187715.1 Streptomyces sp. F001
CACCCCCGGACCGGTCACACCATACGAATCAACGACCCGCGAAGTACGGGTCTAGTCGGCGGAGTGACTTGGACAGGATGTGGTTCAGGCCCCCGGCAAGCCGGCGCGACACCGAGGCAACAGTGACGACTGAAGCTTCAGGACACGCGCAGCACTACCGGGGACTGTTTTGCCCTCGGAGTCTTCGCGCGGGCCTGGCCACGTGCGAAGGCTTTACCACGCCCAAGCCTGTCCCGTGCGGCCGGATCGGTCACACTGCATCGATGTCGGGCTGGATCTCCACGGTGAAGGCCGCGTCCTCGGGGCCGTCGCCTTCCTCGCTCTTCCAGACGATCACGCGCACGTGCCTCTGTCCGGTGCCGCGCACCTCCCACTCGGTCACCAGGTCGGTGACGACGAGGGCGGCGACGTACTCGGCGGTTTCTTTGGGATCATCGGTGATGATGGTCCCTCGCCACCGCTCGGGATGGCCGCTGTAAGGGCGCCAGCCCTGCGAGCCGTGCGGCTCGTCGACCCGGTACACCCAGCCCTTCTCGGTGCCCATGGCACCGATCCTTCCACTCAAGGAGCATCACCCCCGCATCGGATCGACACTGCCTGCCGAACGCGGGTCGCCCGGCTGCATCAACTGTCCCGACGGCATCGAACCGAAGGCAGCCCCGTTGGTCATGCTTCGGCGTGGATAACGGTGTCGGATGGTTCGGCAGCGACGATGGGGACTCCTTTGACCTCAGAGCCCGCTGCGCGGCCGCGCTGGACCACGACAGCGAGCAGTGGGCCAAGCGCACCCTTACGGACGAGGCGTCCTCCCGCTGGGCCGGGTCGATCACGAAGGCCGGTCACGACCAGTGGGCACTGGCCCACCGCGGTCACCTCGCGCACATCCAGTCCCTGGAAACGGGCGTGCACACGATCACGCACCGGCTGTCCCGGCCGATCGGAGAGAAAGGCACCAAGAACGCACCGGGCGGCTACCGCAGCAGGCATGAGTGGTTCGCCAAGTCCCGCCGCCTGCACGTCCTCAGCGACCGGCTGGAGCGGGAACAGGCGGACCGCGCGGCCGGGTGCGTGCATGTTGTACGCGGCGGGAAGCGGCTGCTGCACACCCGCCACGACCTCGACGCCGCCGGGATGACCGAGACTGCCTGGCGGCAGCGGTGGCAGGCCGAGCGCCGGTTCCTCGCCGCGGACGGGGAGTCCGGCAAAAGGTTCGGCAACGAGACCATCCGCGTCACCCCCGACGGCGAGGTCTCGATCAAGCTCCCCGCGCCGCTGGCGCACCTGGCGAACGCCCCGCACGGCCGGTACGTGCTCACCGGCCGCGTGCGGTTCAAGCACCGGGGCGAGCAGTGGCGCGACCGCATCACCGCCAACCGGGCCGTCGCCTACCGCCTCCACGAGGACACCGCCCGGGGCCGCTGGTACCTGACCGCCTCCTTCACCATCCCACCGGTCCAGACCGTGCCCCTGGCCACGGCCCGCGCGAGGGGCATGGTCGGCGTCGACACCAACGCCGACCACCTCGCCGCCTGGCGCCTCGACGCGCACGGCAACCCCGTCGGCGTACCACTGCGCTTCGGCTACGATCTCACCGGCACCGCCGACCACCGCGACGCCCAGGTCCGCCACGCCCTGATCCGCCTGCTGTACTGGGCCAGGCGCCACGGCCTCGCCATCGCCGTCGAGGACCTCGACTGCACCGCCGAGACGACCCGCGAGAAGCACGGCCGCCGCAAACGCTTCCGCAACCTCATCTCCGGCATGCCCGTGAGCAAGCTGCGGGCCCGGCTCGCCAGCATGGCGGCCGAACTCGGCATCCCCATCGTCGCCGTCGACCCGGCCTACACCAGCAAGTGGGGCGCCCAGCACTGGCAGAAGCCCCTCACCACCAAGACCAGGAAGACCACCCGCCACGAGGCGGCCGCCGTGGCGATCGGCAGACGCGCCCTGGGACACCCGATCCGGCTGGGGGTACCTCCCAGGCTCTTAAGGCACTGGGGGAGGACGGCACCGCCCCACGACGACCAGAGCGATCGTCGTGGGCATCGGACCATCCAGGCCCGACCGGTGGCTTCCGAGGGTGAGGGAACCCGCCCCAGGTCGTCGACAACCTTCGGCCGCCTGTCCTGCATCCGCACCAGGGCGTAGAACAGGTCGTTCAGGCCGGTGTGCTGGTGGGTGAGCTTGTTGCGCTTGAGCCCCGCCTCCTGGGCGAGGGACTTGATCGTCAGCCGGCCGTCAGAGCGCAGAGGAATGCCGACCAGCAGACGGATCATCGCGTCGGTGAAGGCGCTTCCGGGGTCCCCGCGACGGCCTCGACGATGCCGTGAAGAGAGCTGTGCGAGCTGCGCTCATCAGGCATGACGTCGACCGCGCTCGCGCGGACCCGCGGGCTTGGGCCGGGGCGACCTTCCGGTCAGAGGCCGGCAGAGTCGTCCCGGTGGCTGGACCGGCTCCCGGCCACCGTGTTCAGGTGCGACTGCGAGTCGCGCTCGGCCGACAACGGTCCCGAGACGGTGAAGTAACGCCGACCGGCGACCAGCAGCTCCTCCGCCGGGAACTTTGTGATCACCTCACACCCTTCCGCGGTCACCACGAGCTCCTCCTCGATCCGGGCCGCGCCCCAGCCGTCCTTTGACGGCCAGTAGGTCTCCAGCGCGAACACCATGCCCTCTTCGAGCACCTCGGGGTGCTCGAAGGACACCAGTCTGGAGAACACAGGCTTCTCCCAGATCGACAGCCCGACTCCATGGCCGTACTGAAGCGCGAAGGCCGCCTCCTCATCGGGGAACCCGAACTCCTGCGCCGTCGGCCACACCGACACGATGTCGGCCGTCGTGGCTCCGGGGCGGACCAGGCTGATCGCTTCGTCCATGTACTCACGGCACCGCGTGTAGGCGTCGCGTTGAGCGGAAGAGGCGCTGCCGACGGCGAAGGTGCGGTAGTAGCAGGTGCGATAGCCGTTGTAGCTGTGGAGGATGTCGAAGAACGCCGGATCCCCGGGCCGCACGATGCGGTCCGAGAAGACGTGGGGGTGTGGTGCACACCGTTCCCCGGAGATCGCGTTGACGCCCTCGACGAACTCCGAGCCGAGGTCGTAGAGAGTCTTGGCCACCACACCCACGCACTCGTTCTCACGCACACCCGGCCGGAGGAACTCGTAGAGGTTCTCGTAGGCGGCGTCGACCATCGAGCATGCATGGGTGAGCAGGTGGATCTCGTCACGTGTCTTGATGCGTCGGGCCTCCAGGAAAACCTGCTGGCCGTCGACCACGGTGATGCCCGCGTTCTGCAGGGCCATCAGGACCGGGAGCTCGACGACGTCGACGCCGAGCGGCTCCCCCAGGAGTCCGTAGAGCTCGAGTTCATGCTTGATCTTCTCGGCGACGGAGTCGGCCATCCCGACCAGGGGGTTGATGGCGCCGCGCAACGTCGAGATGCCGGCGCGAGCGCCGCTGGGGTTGCGGGCATCGGCTCCGTGGTGGGCTCCGTGCGGATCACCGTCCACGTGGGCGTTCGAATAGTCCAGCCAGGGGTTGTACAGCTGGTGGTGCTTGGCGGCTGAACCGAAGTCCCAGACGATCGGCTCACCTCCCCTGACCAGCAGGGAGAACCGGATCATCTTGTCGATCGCCCAGGTCCCGATGTGGGTCGAGGTCATATAGCGGATGTTGGCGAAGTCGAAGGCCAGGACCGCGCCGAGGTCGGACTGCTCCAACGACTTGCGGAGACGGGCCAGTCGCTCGTCGCGGAGCCTGTTCATGTCGACCCGGGTCTCCCAGTCGACCGTGTTCGGTCCAAACGTCGGAATCGCCATCACAAGTCCTTTGCCGGCGTGTAGTTACGGGGATGGAGGGGTGGCACGCGCGCCGTGTGCACTCGGCATGGGCGCACGTTGTCAGGTGGTGCTGAAACAGGCAGGGGTGGGTGACGTCAACTTCCGCTGGGCCGCGGTTGTCGCGAGCCGCCTTCCTGCAGAGCTTCAGGGATGGGCAGGTTTATGTGCAGCGTCACTGAACGCTTGCTTGCTTCACGAACGTCACCTCCACAGTGGTGCCGGTGGGCGCTGCGCCCATGGCGGCCACCGTGTGATCCCGGCACACTTCAAGCGTGCAAGGGTGACCGTCCAGGCATCCGAGATAGAGCCCGGGTGCGGGACGCGCGAACCTGGACGAGATGAGCAACCGGCCTTCGTCGGCAACGACTGCCGGAAGGGTGAGGGAGGCTCCCAGCAGGTCAGCGGCCGATTCGAGGTCGCCGTCGGAGACGAGCCGACGGATGCGCGTGGAGGAGACCGGCTCACCGGCCGGGCCCCGCGTGACGAGAGGGACGACCTGGGTGCTCAGCTCGGGATACCGATCGAAGGTGGCTGCCGTCCCGGCGCCCCAGGCGCCGAACCGGAAACCCTGGCCGACGCTGACGAACTGCGCACCGAGCCGGTCGAGCACGACGCTTTCGACGAAGTCCTCAGCCGAGACTCGCGACCAGGCATGGTCGAACGGGACGATCACCACCTGTCGGATCCCCAGTGAGCCGAGCTTGTGCAGCTTCTGCCGGCGATCGCTCAACAGGCCCGGAACACGGTGCGGTTCGAGTACCTGCATCGGGTGAGGGTCGAAGGTGAGCACGGTGTCGCACCCCTGAAGGACCTGACGGTGACCGAGGTGAACGCCGTCGAAGGTCCCTATCGCGACCTTGGTGCGCGAGCGGGCTCCACCAGCGAGGCTGTGACCACGGAGGCCCCGTCTTCCCTGGGGTGTCTCGAGGCTGAAAACCTCCATCACCCATCCCTCCTTCGTCCTAGGGGGCAGGCTGAGCGCAAGCCAGTATGAGCCTCGCGCCGTTAGCAGTCGGGAAAGCGTGAGGCGGCCCGGCGCTCTCGTGTGAGTCCTGCGTTAACCGCACTTGCCGAGGGCTCGGGGCTCGGTTCTTCTCTCGGAGAAGGACGGAGCCGCCGACTGCAGAAACGTCGGCGTGGTCACAGCAGGATCTGTAGCGGGTGTTCAAGAACGTCCACGAACGCCTTCATCCACTCGGCCGCGGTGGCGCCGTCCACCGACCGGTGGTCGACGGCGAGCGTCAGTCGCAGAACGGACGCGACGGTGACCGCACCTTCCTCGACGACCGCCGCCTGCTGCACCGCGCCGACAGCCAGGATCGCGGCCTGTGGCGGGTTGATGATCGCTGCGAAGTCGTCGGTGCCGTACATGCCGAGGTTGGTGATCGTGATCGTGCCGCCCTCCAGTTCTTCCTGTCGCAGTCGGCGCTCCTTCGCACGGGCGATGAGGTCCTTCGTCGCCGTGGCAACGCCGCTCATCGACAGGGAGCCCACGTCGCGGACCACCGGGGTGACCAAACCGCCGTCGGTGGCGACGGCCACGGCGATGTCGACGCCCGAGAACTGCCGGATCGAGGTGTCGTTCCACTGCACGTTCATCGCGGGAACGATCCCGTGCGTGGACGCGATCGCCTTGACGAGCAGGTCGTTGATCGACACCTTCACACCCTGGCCGGCGTTGATCCGCCGCCGCAGCTCGAGCAACGCGTCGACGCGTGCGCCGGCGCGTAGATAGAAGTGCGGTGTGGTCTGCTTGCTCTCCGTCAGCCGACGGGCGATGGCCCGACGCATCCGCGTGACGGGCACGTCCACGAACCGTGGATCGACTGCCGAAGTCGCCGTCGTCCGGAAGTCTTCGCGCGTGTGGGCCGGCACCTCCTCCTGCGGCTCCGCCGACCTGGCGGCGGCCGCTTCGACGTCGGACCGCCGGATCCGTCCGTGCGGACCGCTCCCGACCACGCCGTTCAGATCGACTTCGAGCTGGCGCGCCAGACGGCGCGCCAGTGGGCTCGCGAAGAGGCGTTCACCCTTGTCCTGTGCCGCCTCCGTGGGCGCCTGAGCGGTCATGGCTGTCGGCGTCGCGCGCTCTTGAGGCGCCGACACCGAGGCGGAGGAAGCCGCCATGGGCACCGCTTCCGTTCCCAGTGAAGCCACCAGGGCGTCCACCGCGGACGCCGACTCGCCCGGCGCCCCCCAGATCGCGATCGGTGTACCCACCGCCACGGTCGAACCCGCATCCACCAGGAGGCGCAGGAGTACGCCGTCGCCCTCGGCCTCCACCTCGACCACGGCTTTCTCGGTCTCCACCGTGACGATCGGATCCCCCGCCGTGTAACGGGCGTTCAAGCCGACGTTCCAGGATTGCAGGATTGCCTCTTCGGTGTTGGCGGCGACCTCGGGCATGCGCAGGACCTCAGCCATCGTTCCGCTCCCCAGAGATCTCGCGGAGCTTGGCGACGACTTCCTCCGTCGAGGCGAACGCGGCACGCTCCAGCACTTTGCTGATACTCGGCGACGCCTCGCCACCGGTCACCCGCTCGATCGGGGCGTCGAGCCAGTCGAACAGCCGCCGCTGGATCTCGTCCGCGAGCCAGCCGCCGTAGGAGGTGCCGATGGCGCCCTGCTCGGCGATGAGCACGTTGTTGGTCTTCATCACCGATCGGGTGATCGTGTCCCAGTCCAGACTGGCCCGGTCCAGCCAGCGCAGGTCGATGACCTCGGCGTCCACGCCCGTCTGGTCGACGGCCGCCAGAACGGCCGGCGTCATCGCCAGATAGGTGAGGACGGTCAGGGCCGCTCCCTCGCGGCGTACGGCGGCCTTGCCGACGGGAAGGTAGTGATCGTAGTTCTCCGGCAGGCCCGGACCGGTCGAGTTGTACAGGTCCACGTGCTCGAGAACCACGACCGGGTCGTCGCAGGCCAAGGCCGTGTTCATCAGGCCGACGTAGTCGAACGGCGTCGACGGTGCGACTATGCGCCAGCCGGGTGCGGTCGCGAGGATGCCGGCCGGGTCCATCGAGTGTTGTGATCCGTAGCCGGTACCCATGGCCACCTTGCTGCGCAGGACGAACGGCACCTTGCCCTCACCTCCGAACATGTGGCGGGCCTTTCCGATCTGGTTGAACAACTGGTCTGCCGCCACCCACATGAAGTCGGCGTACATGAACTCGACGATGGGGCGGAACCGGCCGTCCAGAGCCAGTCCGCCACCGAGGCCGGCGAACGCGTTCTCCGAAATCGGGGTCCCGATCACCCGGTCGGGGAACGCCTCGCTCAGGCCCCGGGTGGCGCCGTTGGTTCCGCCGTTGAGCTTGTGCACGTCCTCGCCCATCACCACGACGCGAGGATCGCTGTCCAGGCGGCGTCCCATCACGCCGGCGACGGCGCCCAGGAACTTGACATCGGTCAGGTCGCCGGCGAAGTCCTCGGTGTCGGTGAACTCGATCCCGGCCAGCTCCGAGAGGTCGCCCCGGACGCCTTCGTCGACGAACGCCGGGTCAGGCCACTCCGAAGGCACGATGCGTCGCTCGCCCGGCTTGCCGCCCGGTCGCGGTTCCAGGAGGACGTCGCCGAGCTCGGACATCAGGGTCCTGGCGCGCTTGATCGTCTCCGCGATCGCCTTCTTGGTGAGGATTCTGCGGCGTACCAGGTGTCCCGCCATGGTGTCGATCGGGTCGCGGGCACGCCACTGCGCTTCCTCTTCCTTGGTGCGGTAGCGGAACGCCGAGCCGGGGAAGGGTCCGTTCTGGTGGAAGTAGCGGTACACATCGGCTTCGATCATCGTCGGACCGTTGCCGTTGCGCATGTGCGCGAGGGCCTGCTGCGTCACGAGGTACACGGCCAGCGGATCCATGCCGTCGACCTTCCAGCTCCGGATGCCGAAGCCCGGGCCGCGGCCGGACAGCCGTGGTTCGGCGGTGACTTCGGACACGTGGGTGGAGACGGCGTACAGGTTGTTCTCGACGAAGAAGCACAAGGGCAGCGACCACGCCGCCGCGAGATTGAGGCTCTCCAGCGTGGATCCGATGTTGATCGCTCCGTCGCCGAAGAAGGTGAAGGTCACCGCGTCGGTGCCGGCCTTCTTGTGGGCCCAGGCGGATCCGGCCGCGAGCGGTACCCCGCCACCGACGATCGCGTTGGTTCCGATGGCGCCGGCCTCGTGCCACTGCAGGTGCATGCTGCCGCCGCGACCGTGGCTGAAACCCCGGTCGAGTCCGCAGATTTCGCGCAGGCTGCGCAGGAGCACGGCCCGCACATCCTCCGGGAACGGCTTCGTCGGGTCGATGCCCTTGGGATGGAGGTGGGCCAGCACCTTGGCGAGGAACTGGTGATGGCCGCGGTGCGAGCCGTTCACGGTGTCCTGCGACGAAAGGGCGAAGCACGCACCGACCGCGCCGCCCTCCTGGCCGATGCTGGAATGCGCGGGGCCGTGGATGAGCCCGTCCGCGGCGAGCTCCAGGACGTACTCCTCAAAGGTCCGGATCAGCACCAACTGGCTGAACATGCCTGTCAGGAGGTCGGGGTCCGCGGCGTCCCAGTCGTCCTGGGTGGCGACGGACTCCGACCATGCGGCCTTTGCTTGGAGTTGGTGTTCGGCAGGCATCGGGAGCCTCCTTCAGTCGACCGGAGTGCACCGACCCTGCCACAGGATTGGATCCAATAACAAGACTTCCCTCGACTTCTGGCGTCGACAGGGTCACTATGGAGCCCACTTTGGATCCAAAGGAGGAAGATCATGGCTCTACCCGGTCTCACCCGCCTTGACCACATCGGCTTCACGGTGCCGGACCTGGAGCAGGCGCACGCCTGGCTCGTGGACGTCCTGGGCTGTGAGTATCTGTATGCGATCGGCCCGTTGAGCTCGGCGGACGACTGGATGTCGGAGCATCTCGACGTGGACGCGCGCACGGTGCTGCGTCAACTGCGCTTCTACCGGTGCGGAGAGCAGGCCGTGTTCGAGGTCTTCGAGTATCGGACGGCTGAGCAGCGGACGGCTGTCCCGCGCAACAGCGACGTCGGCGGTCACCATGTCGCGCTCTACGTCGAGGACCTGGACGAGGCGGTGTCGTGGCTGAGGGCGAGGGGCGTTCCCGTACTGGGAGACCCGACCGTGAGTGCCGGACCGTCCAAGGGGCAGCGGTGGGTCTACTTCCTCTCACCGTGGGGGATGTACTTTGAGCTGGTGTCCTATCCTGACGGCAAGGCCTACGACCACGACCCGTCAGCATTTCAGAGGTGACCGCACTTGAGTCCTGCGCACGCTCGTGATCCGCGCGGGTCGGACAGTGTCAGGAGCCAGCGCATCGCGGGCATCCTCCGTGACGAGATCCTCGCCGGCGATCTGACACCCGGCACGTGGTTGCGCCAGGACGAACTCGCCGCGCGCCTCGGCGCGAGCCGTATCCCGGTCCGCGAAGCGCTGCGGATCCTGGAGTCGGAGGGCCTCACCGAGTCGTTCCCCAACCGGGGTGCGCGGGTTCCCGTGCTCAGCCTCGAGGACGTGAACACGTACTACCGGATGCGTGAGCGACTCGAGCCGCTGACTCTGACGGAGAGCCTCTCCCGTCTCACCGACCAGCATCTCGCCCGCCTCGAGCGCATCCAGGACGAGATCGAGAACCAGAGCGACATCAACCGGTTCCTGCTGCTCGACCGTGACTTCCACATGACCAGCTATTCGGCTTGCCCCAGCGGCCACCTGCTGGCCATGACAGAGCGGCTCTGGAACTCCACCCAGCACTACCGCCGTGCGTTCATGGTCCTCGCCGACCCCGACCGGGCGACGATCGTCAACGCCGAACACCGGCTGATCCTCGACGCCGTGCGGCGCCGCGATCCTGAGGACTGCGAGCGGTACCTCACGGGGCACATCCGCCGGACCAGGGTCGAACTCACGGCCCATCCCGAGCTTTTCGTCGACAGCGACGACGCGAGCGGGAGGCCCGCGGTCTCCTGAGCGGACGAGCAGGATTCCGCCGGGGCGGTTGAAACGGTCCGACCGGTCGAGCCGTCGGCGGACCTGCTGGACGACGAGTCGACCGGGCAGCCGGTCCGGCACCCGATACCGCGACGACGGTCCCCGTCGTGCGCCTTCGGCACATGCGGCGAGGCCGGCTCCCACCATGCGCCGTTGATCGGTCTCTGTCGGCCGGCCGACTGGAATGTATCCAACTTGGTGCGAGCGCATGGTGTTTGCGCCGCAAGAGTACTAGTCCACGGTGAATGCGAAGCCTACGATGGATCCAATCGAGAATCATTGGTGCCCACGCCACGAGGAGAGCGCCGTGCCCATCGCCACCGTCAACCCCGCTACCGGGGAGCTCATCGAAGAGTTCACCCCACTCACGAAGGAGCAGGTCGACCAGCGACTGACGCAAGCAGAGGCTGCGGCCGCGATGCTCCGGGCAACCGACTTCGGCACTCGCGCCCAGTGGATGCGGGCCGCTGCTGACCTGGTCGAGGCCGAGGCGGCCCACACGGCGCGAAGGCTCACGATCGAAATGGGCAAGCCGATCGCGCAGGCCCGCGCCGAGGTCCTCAAGTGCGCGCACGCAATGCGCTTCTACGCCGACAACGCCGAAAGCCTGCTGGCCGACCAGCCGCTCGCCGACCCGAGCACAGTCAAGGCATCGGTTGCCTACACCTCCTACCAGCCTCTCGGCGTCGTTCTGGCCGTGATGCCGTGGAACTATCCGATGTGGCAGGTGATCCGCTTTGCCGCGCCTGCGCTGATGGCCGGCAACGTCGGCCTGCTCAAGCACGCGTCGAACGTGCCGCAGTCCGCGATGTACCTCGACAAGCTCTTCGAACGGGCGGGCTTCCCCGCCGGCTCGTTCCAGACGCTCCTCATCGGAGCAGCCGACGTCGAGGCGGTCCTGCGCGACCGGCGCGTCGCCGCCGCGACGCTGACGGGTTCCGAGCCGGCCGGGCGGTCGGTCGCCGCTGTCGCCGGCTCCGAGGTGAAGAAGGTCGTGCTGGAGCTGGGTGGGTCCGACCCGTTCATCGTGATGCCTTCCGCCGATGTCCGCGCCGCCGCCCGCACCGCCGTGACGGCTCGTACGATCAACAACGGCCAGACCTGCATCGCGGCCAAGCGGTTCATCGTCCACACGGAGGTGTACGAGGAGTTCGTCGAGGCCTTCGTCGCGGGCACAAAGGCGCTGACCATCGGCGACCCGCTCGACGAGGAAACCCAGATCGGGCCGATCGCCACGGAGTCCGGCCGGCGCGAGCTCGTCGAACTCGTCGACGACGCCGTCGCGAAGGGTGCCGTCCTGCGGTGCGGTGGGTCGGCGGTCGGTACCGAGGGGTGGTTCTTCGAGCCGGCGGTGCTGGAGGAGGTCACCGGCGAGATGCGGGTGTACCGGGAGGAGACGTTCGGCCCGTTGGCAGTGGTCCACCGGGTCGACGACATCGAGCAGGCGGCGGAGCTCGCCAACGACACTACTTTCGGTCTCAGTTCGTCGGTGTGGACCACTGACCCGGACGAGGAGCGGTTCCTGATCAACCGCCTCGCGGCCGGTGCCGTCTTCGTCAACGGCATGAGCGTCTCCTACCCCGAGCTGCCCTTCGGCGGCGTCAAGGACTCCGGCATCGGCCGCGAGCTCGCAGCGGAGGGCATCCGGGAGTTCTGCAACCTCAAGTCGATCTGGAAGAGCTGACGCGGACCTTCGGTTTCCTCGGACCGGGCGCGATGGGCGCGGGCACCGCCCGTGGCTCCTCGCACCCGGTCCTGCTGACAGCGCCGGGCGATGTGCCGCACCGCGAGGTTGACTCGCGGTCTCCCCGAAGCATCCCGATCCCGGATTGACGTGTTCATGCCCCGAGAGGCGGTGTCGGCCGCGGCCGGCGCGACCGGGCCCCTCCCGCAACGCCCCGGCCCGCCGTCCGGTCGCAACACAACTCCCAGGGAATCCCCACCCCTTCGAGAACGAGCTCAGGAGAACCCTATGACCGAAGCACCGCCCTCGGCCGCGCCGACGGCCGCCGCGTCCCCGGAAGCACCCTTTCCCCGCTGGTACCACTCCATCCCACGCGAGCACCGGCCCGCGTTCTGGGCCGGGTCCGCCGGATGGGGCCTGGACGCCTTCGACTTCATGACCCTGCCGCTGGCCCTCGGGTCCATCGCCGCGGCATTCGCGCTGACTTCCACCGAGTCGGGCATGATCGTGACCGTGACCGTGCTGGCCTCGGCGGTGGGCGGTGCCCTCGCGGGCATGCTGGCGGACCGGGTGGGACGGGTGCGGGTCCTGATGATCACTATCGCGACCTTCGCGGTCTTCACCGCACTGTCCGGCTTGTCCCAGAACTACGGTCAGATGCTGCTGTTCAAGGGGCTCCAAGGTCTTGGATTCGGTGGCGAGTTCGCAGCCGGCGCGGTCCTGATCGCCGAGATCGCCCCCGCCCGGCATCGCGGCCGGATCATGGGATTCGTCGCCAGCTCCTACGCGGTCGGCTGGGCCCTGGCCGTCCTGGCCTATTCCGTCATCTTCAGCCACGCCGGCCCTGACGCCTGGCGCTATCTGTTCATCCTCGGCATCATCCCCGCCTTCGCGCTGATCTTCATACGGCGCAACGTCAAGGACTCGGACGCCTCGAAGGAGAATCGCCGCCGGGTCAAGGAGGCGTCCGCCACAACGGTGTGGAGCGGATTCGCCGAACTGTTCCGCCGCGACCTACGGCGCACCACGCTGCTGACCCTGCTGGTCGGGATCGGAGCGCAGGGCGGGTACTTCGCCATCTTCACCTGGCTGCCGTCCTACCTGCACAAGGAGCGCGGTCTGACGGTCGTCGGGACCAGCGGCTACCTCTCGGTCATCATCGTCGGCTGCTTCCTCGGCTACACGACCGGCGGGTACCTGCACGACTGGATCGGCCGCCGGAAGACGTACATCCTCTTCGCGTTCAGCGGCGTGGTGTGCGTGGTCGCCTACACCTGGATCCCCGAGGGGGCCAACAGCCTGCTGCTGGTGCTGGGCGTGCCGCTGGGGATGGCGGCGTGCGGATTGCTGGCCGGCTCGGGCGTGTTCTTCAGCGAGTTGTTCCCCAGCCGGGTACGCGGCGCCGGCGTCGGCATCGCCCACAACTTCGGGCGGGGCGTCGCCGCCTTCTTCCCCGCCCTCGTCGGCGTGCTCTCATCGATCCTCGGACTGAAGGCGGCCATGGGCATCGGAGCACTGGGGTACGTCCTGGTGATCGTCGGCGTGCTGGCGCTCCCGGAGACCCGGGGCCGGCAGATCGCGTAGATCCGAGGCCAAGAGGAAGAAGCAGAGCCCTCTGTGCGACGTCCCGGCGAGAACTCACGGGACGTCGCACGGACGTACGCTCCACGCACCGGACCGGGAAAGCGCAAGGTGACGACTACGACGTCGTCATGCGCTTCAGGCGCAGGGCGAGAGCGTCGTGACGGTGGAGCAGGGCTGTGGCGACGCGGGGAAGTTCGGTGGCGCCGCCGCCAGGTACGGCCGCGGTCCGGTTGCCGCGGAGATCCCGGAGTTCGCCCCGCCGGTACGGGGCGAAAGGAAGAGCGCCACACGGCGAGCCGCTCGTGTGACGCCCCGCCCGTGTGCGGTCAGTCGGTGGTCTCAGGTGCGATGTTCTTGTTGAAGCGGAGCAGGTTCTGAGGGTCCCAGGCGGCCTTGATCGAACGCAGCCGCTGGTGTTTGGCCTCGCTGCCGTGCACTCCGCGGCGCCACTCTTCGCCCAGGTCGTCGGTGAGGTTGGCGTAGCCGTTCGTCAGCGTGTGCGGCCGCATCGCCTCGGTGAGGGTCGTCGCCCACTCGTCGTACTGCGCGTCGGACTCGGGTTCGTCCCACTTGCAGATGGCTTCCCACAGCCAGCCGGCTCCCGCACGGGAGAAGGCCACGGCGTCCTCGTCCATGTCCTCGGAGATCGCACCGCCCATGAACGAGATGTTGATCGAGTAGATGTCGCCGGGTCCGGCCGGCACGGTGGCAACGTGCTCCAGCAGCACGTCGACGGCGTCGCCGGACAGTGTCGGCAGGTACCCACCACGCAGGTTCATGCGCATGCCGTAGGGGGCGACGGCGTCGAGCATGCTGTTCGCCTGAACCCACGTGGTCTTCGTGACCAGGTTGGCCAGCGGTTGGCCGAGCGCGGCGAGCGACTCGACGACCTCGTCGGCCGTGGCGGGCTCCCCGGTGTGGACCACGACGAGAATCAGCGCCGGCTTCCCGTGCACTTCATCGGGCAGCATCGGAAGCGGGGGAGCATCAGCGATCGCGACCAGCAGGCCCAGCTCCCGCGGGGCTGTGGCCAGGTGCGCCGAAAGCTTGCCGAGGACATCGGCTGCCTGGTCGAACGGGAATATCAGCTGTCCTGCGACGACGTCGGGGCCGACCGGGTGCGCGCGGTACTCGAGCGAGGTGACGACTCCGAAGTTGCCGCCCCCGCCGCGCAGCGCCCAGAACAGCTCGGAATTCTCGGTCTCGTCGGCGCGGACCTTGCGGCCGTCCACAGTGATCACGTCGCAGGCCAGCAGATTGTCGACGGTGGCGCCGTAGCGGCGCATCAGGAAGCCGATGCCGCCGCCCAGGGTCAGCCCGGCGACGCCGGTGTTGCTGACCGTCCCGGCGGGTACGGCCAGGCCGTGCTGCTGTGCGGCGGCGTCCATCTCGCCGAGCCTGACGCCAGGTTGGGCCCGTACCACCCGGGTCTCCGGGTCGACGATGACGTCCCGCATCGCCGAGAGGTCGATGACCAACGCGCCACCCGGCATCGCATAGCCGTCGGAACCGTGCCCGCCACTGCGTACGGCCACCGGGATGGTGTGTGCGGTGGCGTAGCGCAGGACGGTGGCGACGTCCTCCTCGTCGGCGCACTGCGCGATCAGCGCGGGACCCTCGTCGGCGGCACGGCCTTGGTACACCGCACGTGCCGCGTCGTACTGGTCGTCGCCGGGCCGCAGCACCGCGCCGCGGAATTCGGTCGGGAAGTCGGAGTGAGTGCGGTGGTCTGTCGACACGTGCATGGGGGGCTCCTGTGTCAGGGATGTACAAGACGATGGATGTTCGTCGCCGATGGGCGGCGCCTTCGGCGAGACGCGTATCGGAGGACCCGCAGGACGTGCGCTTCGGCATCCACCCGGTCGCGGGCCGGCTGCTCCGTGACGGGCGGTGCTATGAACCAGCACCACCCGTCACAGCAGCGGCTTGGCAGCAAGATCAGTAATCGAACACCTCGATGAAACGTGGCAGCGAAGCGTCGAGCGCGTCGTCGTATGACATCGATGCGAATTCGTAGACCGAGCGACGGCCAGGGGCACCTGCGCCAGCCGCCCTCAGTGCGTTGTCGAGCCACTCCTGGGCAACCACAGCTGCTCGGCCGGCCTCAACCACGGCCTGCACGAGACCGACCTCGCGGGCTCTCTCGGCGGTGAACGGCTTGCCGGAACCGATGTTCTCGATCGCCAGGCGCGGCCCAAGCCGATGAATGATGGGCACCTGCGCGATCATCGGCCACATCCCGGCGCTGACCTCCACCGTGCCGATTCGCGCACTGTCCACTGCGACGGCGAAGTCGCAGGCCGCTACGAACGAAGCGCCGCTGGCGAGCGCGTCGCCGTTGACGGCAGCCGCGACAGACAAACCCAGATGAGGGAAGATCCGGAGGGCGTCCAGCAACGCCTCGCCGAACAGAGCTGGATCTGCACCAGCTTTGATGGCAGCGATGTCGAGACCGCCGCAGAAGGTGTCACCTGCACCGGTGAGCAGGACGGCGCGGATGTCCGGGTTGTCGTCACACTCCTGCAGGCGGGTGCGGATGTCGGTGAGGATGCCTGGGTTCAGCAGGTTCCGCTCGCCATTGTGAATGGTCAAGATGGCGGTAGCACCGACCGTTTCTTGCTCTACGCCGCCGCTCCAGACGTTGTCCACGCTGTTCATAATCCGAGTCCTCTCACTTTGTTGACGAGGTGCGGTCCGTCTGTCGAAAACGGCGCGCTCGATTCCTGGCATGTCGGACTCACTGCGTCGCGATGCGTCCTACTGCGTCCCCGCCCAGGGCGCTGCGTCACGGTGCCGGAATGCTCGGCGACCTCAGCGTCCTCGACGCGCTTGGAAGAGGTGACCAGCTCGGCGTCTCCGAGCCGCGGGTGGCTCTCGCCTGCCAGTGCTGCCGTCACTCGTGGCCCCTCGACCGTCACGAGCGCGTGGACCGGCGTCGAACTCCCGGAGCCCGGATTGCGCGCCAATCTCGTTGCTGTGCCTGGTCAGTTGCTGACGCCTGCAGCAAGACTTGTATTAGAGGACCCGGAGGATGTCGTCGACGCGGTCCTTGGCGTCGCCGAAGAGCATGGCGGAGTTCTCGCGGTAGAAGAGCGGGTTCTGGACGCCGGCGTATCCGGAGGCCATGGAGCGTTTGAAGACGATGACGTTCTCGGCGTTCCAGACCTGCAGGACGGGCATGCCGGCGATGGGTGAGGCGGGATCCTCGGCGGCGGCCGGGTTGACGGTGTCGTTGGCGCCGATGACGAGGACGACGGCGGTGTCGTCGAAGTCGTCGTTGATCTCGTCCATCTCCAGAACGATGTCGTAGGGGACTTTGGCCTCGGCGAGCAGGACGTTCATGTGGCCCGGCAGCCGGCCTGCGACCGGGTGGATGCCGAAGCGGACGTTGACATCTCGGTCCCTGAGTTTGCGGGTCAGCTCGGCGATGCCGTACTGGGCCTGGGCCACGGCCATGCCGTAGCCGGGGGTGATGATCACCGAGTCGGCCGTCCCGAGGAGCTCGGCGACGCCCTCGGCGGTGATCTCGCGGTGCTCGCCGTAGTCCTTGTCGTCGGCCGGGCCGGCCTCGATGCCGAAGCCGCCGGCGATCACGGAGACGAAGGAACGATTCATCGCCTTGCACATGACGGAGGACAGGTAGGCACCCGAGGAGCCGACCAGGGCGCCGGTGATGATCAGCAGGTCGTTCTCCAGCAGGAATCCCGACGCCGCGGCTGCCCAGCCGGAGTAGGAGTTCAGCATCGAGACGACCACCGGCATGTCGCCGCCGCCGATCGAGGCGACCAGGTGCCAGCCCAGGGCCAGCGCGACGGCCGTGACGGCGATCAGCAGCCACAGCGCCGGGTCGATGACGAACCACGTGGTCAGCACCGCGAACGCGGCCAGGGCACCGAGGTTGAGGTAGTTCTTGCCGGGCAGCATCAGCGGGGACGACTTGATACGTGCCGAGAGCTTGAGGAACGCCACGATCGAGCCGGTGAAGGTGACGGCGCCGATGAAGACGCCGATGAACACCTCGGCGGAATGGATCCCGAGGAGTTCCTGAGCCACCAGCACCTTGACCTCGGCGCTGACAGGGCCGTCAAGGGTGGCCTCGACGTGCAGGTAGCCGTTCCAGCCCACCAGCACCGCAGCCAGACCCACGAACGAGTGCAGCAAGGCGATCAGTTCGGGCATCCCGGTCATCTCCACCACCCGGGCCCGCCACAGCCCGATCGCGGCCCCGACCGCCATGGCGCCGATCATCAGTGCCAGACCGACTCCGGAGATGTGATGGTGGATCGCCAGCGCGATCGTCGCGGCCAAGGCCACCGCCATGCCGCCAACGCCGAAGGACTTGCCGGCCTTGGCGGTCTCGTGACGGGACAGGCCGGCCAGCGCCAGGATGAAGAGCAGGGCCGCGACGATGTAGGCAGCCGCCGCCGCTGTCTCGACAGTCGTCAGATCAGACATGACAGGCCCCCTCAGCTTCTCGAGAACATGGAGAGCATCCGACGGGTCACCGCGAAGCCACCGAAGACGTTGACCGCGGCCAGCAGGATCGCGATCGTCGACAGCACCGTGACCAGCGTGCCGTTCGGGGTCCCCTCGTGCCCGATCTGCAGCAGGGCGCCGACCACGATGATTCCCGAGATCGCGTTGGTCACGCTCATCAACGGCGTGTGCAGGGCGTGGTGCACCTGCCCGATCACGTAGTAGCCGATCACGATCGCCAGGGCGAACACCGTCAGGTGCCCCAGCAGCGCCGCCGGGGACAGAGCCGCGCACAGGAACAGCACCGCGGCGCCGACCCCGGCCACGGTGAACCGGCGCCGGCCCGACATCGGTGACTCGGTTCCGGAAGGGGTCGGCTTCACCTCGGTGCGAGCCGATGCGGGAGCGGCCGCCGGCGCGGCGGAGACCTGGACCGGTGGCGGCGGCCAGGTCAATTCGCCGTCGCGCACCACGGTCATGGACCGTTGCACCACGTCGTCGAAGTCCAGCACCAGCCGGCCGTCCTTGCCCGGGGTCATCAGCTTCATCAGGTTGACCAGGTTGGTGCCGTACAGCTGGGACGCCTGCGCCGGCAGCCGGCCCGGCAGGTCGGTGTAGCCGATGATCGTCACGCCGTTGGCCGTGACCACCGCTTCGTCCCGGACCACGCCCTCGACGTTGCCGCCGTTCGCGGCGGCCATGTCCACGATCACGCTGCCCGGCTTCATCGACGCGACCATCTCCGCGGTGATCAGCGTGGGCGCCTGCCGGCCGGGGATCTGCGCTGTCGTGATCACGATGTCCGTCTCCGTGATCCGCTCTCTGTACAGCTGGGCCGCACGGGTGTTGTAGTCCTCCGACATCTCCTTGGCGTAACCCGTCGCGGACACCTCCACCTCGCCGGTGTCAGCCGCCTCGACCGAGAGGTACTCGCCCCCCAGCGACCTCACCTGGTCGGCGACCTCCGGCCGCGGATCGGTGGCGTGGACGACGGCGCCCAGGCTGCCTGCCGCTCCGATCGCGGCCAGACCCGCCACCCCCGCCCCACAGACCAGCACCTTGGCGGGGGGCACCTTGCCCGCAGCTGTCACCTGACCGGTGAAGAACCGGCCGAAGACGTGCGCGGCCTCCACCACCGCCCGGTAGCCCGCGATGTTCGCCATCGACGACAACACGTCCAACGACTGCGCCCGCGAGATGCGAGGCACCGCATCCATCGCCAACGCCGTGATCGGCCGCTTCGCCAGGTCCTCCACCAGCGCGGGGTTCCACGCCGGGCTCATGATGCCCATGACCGTCGCACCCGGCTTCAACCCGTCCAACTGCTCCGGCGTGAGAGCGTCCACCCCGAACACGATGTCTGCCGCGAGCGGGTCACCAACCCTCGCACCGGCCTCGATATACGCGTCGTCCGGGAAGCTCGACAGCGCACCGGCGCCCGCCTCCACGACGACGTCGTATCCCAGTTTCACCAGCTGGACCACGGTGGCGGGAGTCGCGGCAACGCGCGTCTCGCCACGGTGGGCTTCGCTCACGATTCCGATCAGCATTCCCAACACTCCAGGGTGTCGATGTTGCACAGCACTCGGCGGATACCCACGTGCGCAAACCAGGAGCGCCATCCAAGGCGAGTGCGGGCCTTGGATGGCGCTTGCCTGTGGGCCTGCGATCAGGCGACGGGCTTCGTCATCCCGCCGTCGACGCGCAGCACCTGACCGGTCACGTAGGAGGCGTCGTCGGACGCCAGGAACGCCGCCGCGGCGCCGATTTCGGCGGGCTCGGCCCAGCGGTTGAGGCGAATGCCAAGCCCCTGAGCCATGCCGGCCCGAACCTCTTCGGGGCTCTTGCCCTGCTGCTGGCCCATGGCCTCGGTCTTGGTGAGCCAGCCCTCGGTCTTCGTCATTCCGGGGGAGATCCCGTTGACCCGGATGTTGCTGGGAGCCGCCTCGGCCGCCAGGTAGCTCGTGAGCGCGACCACACCCGAATTCACGATGGCCGCAGCACCGGCATTGGGAATCAGCATGTGTGCGGTCGCGCCGACAACATTGACGATGCTGCCGCTGCCAGTCCGGCTCAAGAACGGGAGAGCGGCCTGCGCGACGCGAATGAACCCGATCAGCTTCGTGTCGAAGACCGACGCGACGATCTTCTCGTCGACCTTGTCCAGGGGGGTCGGGGCGAGCTGCGGACCTGCGTTGTTCACGAGGATGTCGAGGCCGCCCTGCCACGCGTGCGCCTCTGCCAGCGCGCTGTTGACGGAATCCGCGTCGGTGACGTCCGCGACGACGGGGAGCACGCCCTCCGCGTCGGATCCAGTGATGAGGCGACCGGCCGCAGCCTTGACAGCCGCCTCGTCCCTCGCTGCGATCGCCACCTTGGCACCACGCTCGAGCAACGCCTGTGCGATGGCGAAGCCCAGTCCTCGACTACCACCGGTCACAAAAGCCGTGCGGCCTTCCAAGTTCCAACCTGCAGCCATGTTCGGCCCCTCCAGTCAGCGGTCCATTCCTTGCTGCGGAGAGTGGATCCGACGAGCTGAGGCCGCTGCAAGCGCGGCTAACGGAGGGTTCACACGTGGGCAGTCGGGCCACCTCGCACCTTCCCGAGGGTTAACGGTGGGAGGCGCACACTGGCCTGCGTTCAGCCTGTTCCGAGGGTGAAGGAGGGGTGGGTGATGGAGGTCTGCTGCCTCGAGGCACCCCGCGGGAGACGTGGCACGAACGATGGTGGCGTGAGGCCGGAGCGTTGAGGGACACCATGAGCCGGCCTGAGCAAGACCCGCGAACGGAGACTCCCCCTGTCGCCTGGAGCGTGGCGCTGCGCAGTGCCGTACGGGGCAGGTCACTGACGCAGACGATCGTGGCCGCCCTGGCGGTCGGCTCGGTTCTGTTCATGGTCAACCTGTACTCGCAGGTCCGGGACGGCCCGTTCACCTGGGTGCTCGCCTCGCGTGTCGCCCTGACCTTCCTGGTGCCGTGGCTCAACGCGACGATGGGGATCGCGATCGGCCTGCGGAAACCCGGCGCTTCACCGCGCCGCCGGACCTCGCCCGCAGACACGGCCACTCCCTAGGCGTGCCGCCCAGACCTCAACCCGAGCCCAGCCGCTCACCGGCAGGGCCTGTCGAAAGGTGATTCCCATGTCGCTGGTGCCGATCCTCACATCCGATCAGTTCTCATCGGCCGACCAACCCGCCCTCGCCCAGGGGGTGAAGGCTTACGGTGAAGTGCTGAACACTTGGGGCGCCATCGGGAACAGTCCCGGCCTGCTCGCCAAGTACCTCCCCTTCCTCGGGCAGCTCAACGGCCCGGGGGCGTTGGACGGGCGCTTGAAGGACCTGGTCGCCGTACGCATCGCCGTGCTCAACCACTGCCGCTATACCGCGAGTCACCGCTGCACGTCGGCGTTGGCCAAGGGGGTGGAGGTCGACGAGCTCGCGGCCGTTGCGACCGGCAAGCTCGAAGGTTTCGCCAGGCAGGAGCAGTTGGCACTTCAGCTGGCTGAGGAGATGACGGTCTCCCTTCCGACGGTCCCCGCGGACGACGGCCTCACCGGTGTCCCGGCGGGTCTGCGCGACGAAGTGCACCGGGTGTTCGACGCGGCACAGTTGGTCGAGCTGGTCATGTGCATCAGCATGTGGAACGCCTTGTCACGCTTCCATCGTGTCATGGCCTTCGAGCTGGACATGCCGGCGCCGCCCGCACCGGTGGAAGCCCAGCTCTGAAACGTCAGGCCAAGGAGGCCGGTCGGACGGAAGTCCGGCCGGCCTCACGCTGTGCCGGACGAGGAAGGCCTGAAGCCTCTCGGCAGCACTCGTGCGTGACCCCGTCCACCTGTTACCCGTCGCGGCCGTGAAACAGGCCGGCCATTCATGCGCCGGTCGAGCTCCCAATGCCCTGTTACCGGGCTCCCTAACAGAATTGACGGCGCTGTTTCGTAGCGGTTAACACCCCACTAACATCCTGCGGCTAAGCTCAAGGGAATCAACGGCCGAGCGAGTCCCCACTTCTGGGAAAGATGCGCTTTCGTCGATTCTGATCGAGCAGTTCGAGTGCTCAGTCGATAACAGCGCCGATTTCCTGGCTCCTAACGCCTTGAGGCTAAGTTCACAAACGGGTTCGCGGCAGTTTCCCAGTGACGTTCTGTCGAGTGGAACGTGACCGACGGCCGGCAACAACAGTCCATGCACGACGGTACTTGGGTGAAGTGGAGAGGTGGCACTTGATGCGAACTGGCGAGCAGTATCTGGAGTCTCTCAGGGACGGGCGCGTTGTCTGGGTCGGAGGTGAGCGGGTCGACGACGTCACGACCCACCCGCTGACCAGGGCGCAGGCCCAGCGCATGGCGAAGTTCTACGACCTGCATCACGAGCCCGAGATGCAGGACGTCATGACCTTCGTCGATGACGACGGAGTGCGTCGTTCGATGATGTGGTTCACGCACACGGACGCCGCGGGGCTGCGGCGCAAGCGTGTGTATCTGGAGACCGTGGTCCGGGAGCTCGACGGCGGCTCGACGGGGCGGACTCCGTGCGCGAACAACTACGGCCTGATCACCTACGAAGAGGACCCGCAGCCGTGGAGCGACCAGTCCGTGGGCACCGGCGGGCGTGACCTGACCGTCGGCATCCGAAAGTTCCTGGATCAGTTGAAGGAGGAGGACTGGAACTGCGCCTTCGCCTTCATCGACCCTCAGATCGACCGGTCCAAGACACACGCGGCCAAGAGCGCGCTGCGCATCGTGGAGACTCGCGACGACGGCATCGTGGTCAACGGTGTCAAAGCCGTGAGTACCGGTACGCCGTTCGCCGACTACATTCACATCGGCGTCTTCTACCGCCCGGGAATCGAGAGCGAACAGGTCATCTACGGCGTGTGTCCGGCGAACGCGCCGGGCGTCGCGATGGTTTCCCGCGAGGCGACGGTTCGTGACGACCCCGAGAACCACCCGATTTCTTCGGCCGGTGACGAGCTCGAATGCACCGTCATCTTCGACAACGTGTTCATTCCGTGGGAGCACGTTTTCCACATCGGCAGCACCGAGCACGCTTCTCTGTACCCGCAGCGCATTTTCGACTGGGTGCACTACGAGGCGCTCATCCGGACGATGGTCCGGGCCGAGCTCATGGCCGGCCTCGCGATGCTGATGACCGAGCACCTCGGCACCTACCAGCTTCCGCCGGTCCAGGCACGCGTGGCGCGTCTCGTCGAGTTCTACCAGACGATACGAGCCCACGTGATCGCGTCCGAGACGGAAGGGTTCATCTCGCCGGCGGGGCTCTACAAGCCGAACGTCCTGCTCTTCGACTTCGGCCGGTCGTACTACCTGGACCATTACGCGGAAATGAGGAACGAGGTGGTCGACCTCGCCGGTCGTGCCTCGCTGCTGTTCCCCACCGAGGAGCAGTGGAACAATCCCGAGCTCCACGACTGGCTCGCGCCGCTGCAGGCGGGTGCGGTCGGCGAGCCCTACGACCGCATGCGCATCTCGCGTGTCATCCGTGACCTCTTCCTCTCCGACTTCGGCGACCGGGTGAGCACCTTCGAGCAGTTCAACGGGACCCCGTTGCTCCCCACTCGGATGCTCACGATGAAGCGCTCGGAGCTGTCGCCCTCCGGACCGATGGCACAGCTTGCCCGGAAGGTCTGCGGCCTTCCGGAGCCTGAGGCCCCCGAGGTGACGGCTTACACCGAGCAGGCCGAGTATGCCCGACGCCTTGACGGCGTGCGGGCTGAGGGCTCACGGGTCCGCTGAGCCGACGACGGTGCAGGGCGGTCCGCGGCCGTGGCCGGCCGCGGACCGCCGACCTCAGCGTTCTCTCGGGCAAAGGCCCGATGAGGATCAGCAGCAACTGGGCGAGGAATGCCAGCCAGGGCATCTTCGCGTTGGACGGAGGGGTTGACATGGCTTACTACATTGCACGTGCGGCGGATCGGAAGTTCTTCGATGTCGAGGGCGTGCCGGGTCTTCGGCAGGCGCTCCTGGTCGGGCATGAGCAGGGTGCTTCGCACCTGGAGGTGAGCCTGTACAAGCTGGCTCCCGGGGCGACGACGGGCTGGACCCGCTGCCCGTTCGAGGAGTCGTGGTTCATCACGGGCGGAACCGGCGAAGCCGCCTTTGCCGGGCTGCGCTACGAACTCGGCTCCGGCGACTACGGTGTGGCGCCTGTCGGCGTCGCCCATGTGCTGACCGCCGGTGACGAGGGGCTTACGTGGCTCGGAGTACGCGCACCGAAGCCGCCGACGTTCGACGGAGCCCGTAGCAGCATCGCCGCCAAGCCCACTCCGGGTGAGAATCTCGGTCGCCCGTCGGAGACGGACCCCCGGCATCGCTTCGTCGGGCACTTCGAGGACTCGGACATGGCCCCGTACGCGCAGCTGTCGATGCCCGGCTACCACGGTCCCAACGTCAAGAACATCAGCCTCAGGATGATGGTCGACCAGCTCCTGGGGGCACAGCATCACACCGTCTTCGTGTGCGAGATCGCGCCGAAGTCCGGCCCGGGCCAGGCGGCCAAGGTCCACTACCACCCGTTCGAGGAGATCTACTACTTCACCTCCGGCGGCATGCGAGGGACCCTCGACGGCAACGACGAGGTCGTCGAAACAGGCGATCTGGTGTGGGCGGGTACCAACGGCACACATGGGTTCGTCAACGAACATGACGAACCGGCCCGTTGGATCGAAGTTCAGTCGCCGATTCCTCCCACGTCGGATGGGTTCTTCTTCCCGGACGACTGGCGTAAGCTCCCGGAAGAGCACTGAGGATCACGGAGGCGCGACGATCGATGGGTGACTCCGCTCCCGATCGGCCAAGCGGCTCAAAGGGGCCGGGTCGACAGCATCGCGCAATCATCAGGCGAAAACTGGCCATGCCGGAGCCGGCGAAGGACATCGTCGTTCGCGAAAGGCTCAGTCAACGGCTGAGAGGGTTGCTCGACCGCCACACCGTGGTGAACGTCTTCGCGACGGCCGGGGCCGGCAAGACCACGGCAGTGGCTCTGGCCGTCCGCGACCTCGACAGGCCCGTTGCCTGGCTGTCACTCGACGGTACGGAGCAGGCGGCGGGCCGCCTGCTCGTGTACCTCGAGGCGGCCGTCGAAGGCGCCGTCCCCTGCGCAGCCGATGTGGCGTCCGACGCCCTGAGCAGCAGTCTCCACATCGGCGAGGCAGCCGGACTGCTGGCGGAAACCCTTCAGGGGAGTCGGCTCATTCTCGTGTGCGACAACGTGGAACGAATCGCTCCCGACGAGACCTGCATCGCCGTGCTGTCGTTTTTCGCCCGCTACCTGCCGCCCGGCGTCAACCTCGTACTGATTTCGCGCGTCGACGTCAGTCTCGACACGGGCTCGACGAGCGAGCGCGACCGGGTGGGTGAGCTGGTCGAGAGCGATCTCTCTTTCGACGCCCAGGAAGCCGCCGCAGCCCTGCGAACCGTCGGCCGCGTAGACGTGAGCCCGGTTCAGGCGGTTGCGGCGACGGGGGGCTGGGTCACGGGCGTCCTGTTCGAGGGCTGGTGCCATACAAGCTCTCACACGATGGATCCCGATTTGCTGCGGTCCTATGTCGCAGCGAACGTCTTCAACTCGCTTTCCCCGACGGAGAGAACGTTCCTCCTGCACACCAGTCTGCTGGAAGAGGTGTCGGTGGGCGGCGCCCGGGCCCTGGGCCAGGAGAACGCGGCGCAGGTCATGGCGGACCTCCGCGCCCGGCACCTCCCCGTGACGTGGTCCTCGGACGGTTCGCGTATGGCGCCGCACCCGGTGTTCCGCGACTTCCTGCTCGAGGCTCTGGGCCGGGAGGACGCCAAGACGATCAGCGCCGTGCGTCGCAGGCACGCCGAGCTCCTGATCGCGCGCGGCGAGCACGAGGAAGCCATCGACGAGTTGCTCCTGCTCGGCGACCTGGAGGCGGCCGGGCGGCTGGCTGCCGTAGCCCTCCCCAGCCTTGTCGCCCGGATGGACTTCGCGCCGGCGGCACGCTGGCTCGATGCACTGGGGGCGTTGGCTGGGACTCCGCCCCCGGAGATCGGATCGGTCATCCTGCGCGTCGCGTTCGCACTCGAGCAATGTGACCGCGGAGTGGAACTCGTCGATCGCCATGGATACGACTGGCTTCCCAAGCCGGAGACCCCCGACTTCGAGGAGGCCCACGTCCTGGCCTGTTGGTGTCTTTGGCACCATGGGCGGATCGAGGAGGCGCGATCCATCGCCGATCAGCTGCCCCCGGGCCGGAACCGGCACATCGCGTTCACGCTGATCGCAATGGCCACCGGCGAGGAGCCACCGCCCTTCCCCGAGTACTCGACTACGCCGTCCGGCCCGCTCGACGGTCTGCTGATGCGGCTCGCCTTCCTGCGCGGTCGCCTTGAGGGACTCGACGACCCGGGATCGTTCGATCCGTGGCGCACGATACTCGGCGGCCCTTGGGCCGTCGCCGCACTGCGCGCCACCGGGCGACTCGACGCCGCGATGGCGATGTTCGAGCCTCGCCGTGGTTCATCGCAGCCGGTCTGGCTGCATGCCGTCGACGCTGTCGATCTCATGCTCGACCTCGGCCGGGGAGACGAGGCCTGCGCCTCCATCCAGCGAGGCAGAGAGCTCATCTCGGCAACCGGCTCGCAGGTGTACAAGAACATGAGCCTGCTCGTCGAGGCCAAGCTGTGGCTGCGCCTCGAGGGTGACACACAACGTGCCGACGGCGTGCTGGCGGAGGCGGCCGCCAACGGATCCTCGGCGTACACCCTCACACGGGAGACGTGGCAGATGTGGTCGGGTCTGTCGATGCTTCTGCAGAACAGGGATGCCGAGGCGCACGACTACCTCGCGGAATGCCTCCGCAGCATGCAGAAGGGAGACCGCCATCTCGATCTCCCGACGGCCGCCGTGTACCTTGCCGAGGCGCAGTGGCGCCTCGGACTCGAGGACGAGTCCGACGCCACGGCCGACCTCGCGATGGTCTCCGCCTCGGCACATGGAACACAGCACCTGCTGCTGACGGCCCTTGCCGACGTCCCGTCGGTTGCGGCGAGAGCTGCGGACACCAAGTCCAGTCGTATGTCGCCCTGGCACGAGATCCTCGCCGTCCTCTCCGGCCAGCATCCCGTGCGCGTGCACGTGAGTACGCCCCGACTCGTCCTCGAGGAGTTCGGCGAGCCGGCCCTCATGGTCGACGGAAACCTGACCCAGCCTCGGCTGACGAAGAGTGTCGAGCTCCTCAGCTATTTGCTCTGGGCCCCCGACCGCAGGGCTACCCGCGAAGAGCTTCTCGGGGCGCTCTTCGGTGGCCGCAATGATGCTGCCGGCCGCAGCTATCTGCGGCAGGCGCTCTACCGGCTTCGCGAGGTACTGCCCGACGGCTTGGACCCGGCGCAGGACGGTGACGTCTTCCAACTGGTCGGCCCCGCGTTGGCCATGGGTTCGGCGCAACAGGCGGTCGACCTCGTCGCCCAGGCTGGGAGACAGGACGGAGAGATCCGTCTCCAGACGCTGTCGCGCGCCCTCAGCAGCGCTGAGAGGGGGCCCTACCTTGCGACGGTTTCAGGTGAGTGGGTCGCCGAGCGTCGCATCGTTCTGTCCGAGACCTTCTTGGCGGCCCGAGTCGACGCAGCCAGGCTCGCCTATCGAATGAACCGATATCGCGAGGCGAAGGAACTGGTCGACCGCGTGCTCCGCGAAGATCCGTACCGCGAGCAGGCATGGCAGCTCGCCATCAGGCTGGCGCATGCCAGCGGCAGCGATGACGCCGTGCTGGCGCTTTACCAGCGGTACGTCGCGCGGATGCGGGACCTTGGCGTGCCGCCGTCCGACGAGGTCCGCCGGCTCGTCATGCAGTTGCGCCGATAGGCCTGACCGATTTCGCGTCGGTAAACACGTCGTCAGTCACACTCAGGGCACCTGATGACAGGAACGCTCAAGCCATCTCGTTACAGGCAACGGAGGGCATCATGGGTGCATCGACCACGCAGGAAATGAGTGTTATCTATCGCGGAGCAATGGCGAGGTTCACGACCGGCGTCACGATCGTGACCACCAGGACTCCGAACGGGCCGGCAGGGATGACGGCCAGCGCTGTGGCGTCCGTTTCACTGGATCCGCTCATGCTGCTGGTGTGCGTCGGAAACACGCTTGCCACCAGGGACGCGATCTCCGGCTCCGGAGTCTTCGCCGTCAGCGTCCTTTCCCGGGGCCAGGAACGGCACGCGCTTCAGTTCGCGAGCCGGTGTGACGACAAGTTCGCCGGCGTCGGGCTGCGAACCGACCACGATCTCCCCGTGGTTGACGGCTCAGTCGCTCACTTCGCCTGCAACGTGAAGGAAGAGATCGCCGGGGGAGACCACACGATATTCATCGGCGAGGTGGTCAGTTGCGGCTACTCCGCCGACTCGGACCCCCTTGTGTACTTCGGTGGGAAGTTCGGCAGCCTCTGCGATCTCAATTCCCATGCGCAGCTCGCGTTCGACTGGCAGCTCGCTGCGTCGATGTAGCGGGAGGCCGCCGAGGCGCCCGGGCCGGCCATGCGCATCACCTCGCATCGTGGCCCGGGTGCGATCAACAACCCTGTGCGCATGTCGCGCACCTCATACCCAGGAGATGAACGTGGACGTATCCGTGCTGGGTCTCGGTCAGATGGGATCCGCCATTGCCGAACGACTCATCAGCGCGGGCCACAAGGTCAGCGTCTGGAATCGGTCGAAGGGCAAGGCGGACGGCTTGGTTGCCAGGGGCGCGTTCGAGCTGGACGCGCCCTCCGAGGCGTGGGCCCGGTCGGATGTCTGTATCACGATGGTCGCCGACTCCCACGCCTTTGCCGATGTCGCGCTCGCACCCCACGGCGGGCTCGTGCACGCCGCAGCCGGCAGGGGGAAGACGCTCATCGACATGAGCACCGTCTCGGCCGAGGTCTCCGGTCACGTGGCCGCCGCGGCCGCCGTCGGCGGCGTCCGGTACCTGCGCGCTCCGGTGAGCGGAAACCCGGGTGTCGTACGTGCCGGGAACCTCACGATCCTCGCCTCGGGCGAGGAGGCCGTCTTCACGTCCGTCGAAGGTCTCCTTCGCGACATCGGTCCCCATGTGTTCAACGTCGGCGAGGGGGACGCTGCCCGCATCATCAAGCTGGCTCTCAACCTCATGGTCGCCGGGACTGCCGAGCTTCTTGCCGAGTGCGTCGCCTTGGCCGAGGCTCACGACGTACGACGGGACAAGCTTCTGGAGGTCGTCGGAGCCTCGGCGGTGGCGTCGCCGTTGGTCAAGTACAAGATCGGGCCTCTCCTGGCGGACGACTACACATCGACGTTCAGCTCGCGGCTCATGCGCAAGGACTTGGACCTGGCCCTTGAGTCGGCGGCAGCCGGCGGGGTTCCGCTGCCCGTCACCGGCGTCGTGCAGCAGCTGCTTCAGGCGTGCATATCGACCGGCTTGGGTGAGCTGGACTTCATGGCCCTGCTCATCCGGCTGCAGCGTGAGGCTGGTCAGACGTCTGCCTGACCGGCGTCACTGAGCCCTTTCAGCGTTGACGCTCCAGGGTGAGGACGGCCTTGGCGATTGACGTCATTCGATTCGGGCTGCATCGCGCCTTGCGGAAGATCTTCCAGGTCTTCAGGCGGGCCGGTCCGCGTTCGACGGCTGCCCGGGTCCGCGACAGCGCTCGGTTGACGGTCTGCTGGGTCGGGGTCAGCTCGCCTCCGGGAGGGCGCCGTCGTGGGGTGGTGACCCAGGAACCGGCCCCGATGTAGGCGCAGTCGGCCAGGATCGGAACGCCCTGGCGCTCGCAGATCCGGATGATCCGGTGGGTGCGGGCGGCGGTCAGGTCGTGGGTGCGTCCGGGCAGGGCCGGGGAGATCCACAGCAGTCGTCCGTCCGGGTCGCTCACCAGCTGCAGGTTCACTCCGTGCCGGCGGTGCTTGGCGGAGTAGTCGCTGCGGCTGTCGCCGACCCGGTCGCACTCGGCGAGCGTGCCGTCGACCAGCACGTAGTCCGGGTCCGCCTCGCGCAGGGCCTTCAGCAGGCCCGGTGCCCGCTCGGCGAGCAGGCTGACGGCGGCGAGGTGTAGGCGTGGGCCGTGCCGACCGAGATCTGGAAGGCCGCGGCGATCTGTGCCAGGGGCTCGTGCTTGCGCAGGTAGACCAGAGCGACCAGCGCACGCTGGGACGGACGGAGTTTGCAGCGGCGGTCACCCTCACGGGTGACGATGAGCATCGTGAGCCACTCGACGAGAGCGTGCGGCAGGTCGAGTACGGCAGGATGGGGAACCAACAGGGCTCCAGCGCTGATGAGTTGAGACTTCGAACACCTCCCTCAACAGCACCGGGGCCCTGTCGGTTTCGCACCCGCAGCCCGTCACCCGATCGGTGGCCACCCTGAAAGGGCTCACTGACGACTTTGGTGACGATCCACCGTCCAGCAGTTTCTTCGTCTGCTGGTGGTACGCCCTGTGCGGAGCTGTGACCGGGCAAAACGATGGTTGGGCCTGCGGTGCACGGAGTGTTGGCCCGCGTGTGGTCCGGATCTTGGGCTTGGTTTGGTTGGCATCCTCCCCCTCTTAAAAGAGGGGGATTCCAACCCAGTTGGGTTGAGGTTCACGGACGCTCGACCGCTGTGTGGGCGGTGTCGTCCCTCCGGCACAGGCTGAGCGCCCGGGGCGGGGGATTCCGCCCTGTCCTGCCGCGACGTTGTTGGCCGCGTTCTCGTCCGCGTTGCAGGTGAAGCCGCAGGATACGCAGACGAACTCGGCTTGGCTCTTGCGCGAGTTCTTCTCGCACCAGTCCTTGCGCCGGTCCGACTCCCGGGCCTTGACCTTGGCGTACTCGGCGGCCTTGGCAGGGCTGCCCTTGGGCGCGCGTGCGGCTCGGCGCTGGTGCTTGCGGATCTGCGCGCGTTCGTGTCGGGTCTGGGCCTGATGCTGGGCGGTTCGGGTGTAGTGGCGGTGGGCGATGCCGCCGGTGAGGATGATCTCCTCCGGCGGACGCCGCAGCGCGGCCTCGCCCAGCTCGGGCAGGGTGCCGTGGTCGAAGGAGAAGATGAAGTACGACTTCGGCTTCACCTCACCGCCCTCGTTGTCGCTGAGCGCGGACGGGTCGAAGGCCACACCTCCGCGGAGCAGGTCCTCTTTGAAGACGGCCTCCCGCGGCACATGCGGGAAGCGCTCCATCAGATCCTCGACGAGCGCGGTGCGGCTGCCCATCACGTGTCTCCTCCTTGTGGCGATTCCCTGGTGCGACGTTCGACATCTCACGGTATGCCCCCTGCCTCCTCAGGTGCGCAGCCGGGTCCGGCACGGCATGGATGTGTCCGGCATTTCGGGTATCTGGCTGCCTCTGACCGGCGCCCACCGCATCGGCGCCGGTCACCGCAGTGATGTGATGGCCCCGACGTTCTCGACACCTCGGAGAGGGGCCGCCGTATGACCGGGACCGTGACCAACTGGGCCGGCAACATCACGTACACCGCCAAGGAGCTGCACCGCCCGCCCACGCTGGACGCGTTGCGCTCGCTCGTCGCGGACAGTGCGCGGGTGCGGGTGCTGGGCAGCGGGCACTCCTTCAACGCGATCGCCGACCCCGGCACCGAGGGCGCGCTGGTGTCCCTGACCGCGCTGCCGCCCGGGGTCGACGTCGACACGACGGCCCGTACGGTACGGGTCTCCGGTGGCGTCCGGTACGCCGAACTGGCCCGCCGGGTGCACGACCACGGTCTCGCCCTGCCCAACATGGCGTCCCTGCCGCACATCTCGGTGGCCGGCTCGGTGGCCACCGGCACCCATGGTTCGGGGGTCGGCAACGCACCGCTCGCGGCTGCCGTACGGGAGGTGGACCTGGTCACCGGCGACGGTACGACGGTGACCATCGGCCGGGGCGAGGAGCGGTTCGGCGGTGCGGTCACCTCGCTCGGCGCGCTCGGCGTCGTCACCGCGCTCACCCTCGACCTGGAGCCGGCCTTCGAGGTCGAGCAGCACCTGTTCACCGAACTGCCGCTGGCCGGGCTGGACTTCGAGACGGTGATGGCGGCGGCGTACAGCGTGAGCCTGTTCACCGACTGGCGCGAGCCGGGCTTCCGGCAGGTGTGGGTCAAGCGGCGCACGGACCAGCCGCTGCCCGGCTTCCCCTGGGCGGCGCCCGCGACCGAGGCGCTGCACCCCGTGCCGGGGATGCCCGCCGTCAACTGCACCGAGCAGTTCGGCGTGCCCGGGCCGTGGCACGAGCGACTGCCGCACTTCAGGGCGGAGTTCACGCCGAGCAGCGGCGCCGAGTTGCAGTCGGAGTACCTGATGCCGCGCGCGTACGCCGTCGACGCGCTGCACGCGCTCGACGCGATCCGTACGGTCATGGCGCCGGTCGTGCAGACCTGCGAGGTGCGGACGGTCGCCGCCGACGATCAGTGGCTGAGCCCGGCGTACGGACGGGACACCGTGGCCGTGCACTTCACCTGGGTCGAGGACGTGGCGGCCGTGCTGCCGGTGGTGCGGCGGGTGGAGGAGGTGCTGGAGGCATTCGAGGCCCGGCCGCACTGGGGGAAGGTGTTCGCGGTGCCGGGGGCGCAGTTGCGGGAACTGTATCCGCGGCTGGGGGACTTCCGGACGCTGGCGAAGGAGCTCGATCCGGCGGGGAAGTTCACCAACGCCTTCGTCCAAGCCATCCTGCGCGACTGACTCCCCGACTTTCTCCACCCCCTTTCCTAACCCCTTGTCGAAAGGCGCACCAGCCCATAGCCTTGCGCCGCGCCGGTGCCGACGTCGTCCCGGCCTGGTCTGGAAGGGATGGGGGCACCTGCGGTGAAGACTCCGGAGCTGTGCTTTCCCGGGGGACAACCCCCGGATCTCCGGCCGAAGTTCAGCGACCGGTGCTTGTCAGTGAGGGGAGTTCGATGAAGCGCAGCACGTCACGCGACATCCGCACCGCGAACCGCTACGAGGTGCTGCGCCAGATCATCGCCACCTCCCCCACCTCACGGCAGGAGCTCGCCGCCGCGACCGGCCTGAGCCTCGCCACGGTCGCCACGCTCGTCGGGGAACTGCTCGACCTCGGGATGATCACCGAGGTCGGGTTCGAGGACTCGGCGGGCGGCCGGCCGCGCGGCCTCGTGGCCGTCAACGGGTCGGGCGGCGCACTGATCGGCGTCGACATCGCGGAGACATACGTCCATGTCGAGCTGTTCGACCTCGCGCTGACCGTGCTGGCCCGCGCCGACGAGGACATGCGGCCCGGCGAGAGCCGCCCGGAGCAGGTGGTCAGCCATGTCGCCGCCGCCGTCGGCTCGGTGGTCGCGCAGGCCGGGATCGAGGGCGCCCGGGTGCTCGGCGTCGGGGTGAGCGTGCCGGGGCAGGTGGACCGCGACACCGGTGTCTCCGAGTACGCGCCCAACTGGGACTGGCACGACGTGCCCCTGCTCGACCTGCTCGCCGAGCACATCGCCTACCCCCTCTACCTGGACAATCCGCTGCGCGCCTGCGCGGTGGCCGAGCTGTGGTTCGGGGCCGCGCGGGGCCGCGGCGACGCCGTCGTGGTCAACCTCGGGACCGGGGTCGGCGCCGGGCTCGTGCTGGGCGGCGGGCTGCACCGGGGTGTCAGCAACAGTGCCGGCGAATGGGGCCACACCACCCTCGTGCTGGACGGCCGGCTGTGTCACTGCGGCAACCACGGCTGCGTGGAGACCTATGTCGGCGCGCCCGGAATCATGCAGCACCTGCGGGAGTTGAGCCCCGGCAGCACCCTGCTGCACCCCGAGGACCAGACCGCCACCATCGACGCCCTCGCCCGCGCCGTCACCGCGAACGACCCGGTCGCTGTCAAGGTCGTCCGGGACACCGCCCGTTATCTGGCTGCCGGCATCGCCGATCTGGTCAATCTGTTCAACCCCGAAGTGGTCGTGCTCAGCAGCTGGGTCGCGGCCACCCTCGGCGAACCGCTGCTCGCCGAGGTGCGCGAGGCCGTCGCCCGGCACGCGCTGCGCCGGCCGCTGGCCGCCACCGAGATCGTCCTCTCCCCGATCCCCACCGACCCGGTCTCCCTCGGCGCGGCGACGTTCGCGCTCGAGGGCGCCCTGCAGTCCGTCGGGCAGAGGAGTGCACGACGTACCACCACCCCCGCAAGGAGCCGTACCGCACCACCTTCATGACGACGGAAGGGATGCACGTTGCGCACCAGCAGATCGATCCTCACGACAGCCGCGGCCGCACTGGCTGTCTCCGGAGCCCTGATATCCGCACCCCCCGCAGGCGCCGCCGACTCCGCACCCGCCCAGGTCTCCCCCCACGCCGCCCAGACCATCGACAACATCGGCGCCTCGGGCGCCTGGTGGGTCAACGATCTCAAGAACTTCGACCCCAAGGTCCAGGCCCGGGTGGCGAAGCTGCTGTTCTCCTCGAAGGGCCTGGACCTGAGCAGCTACCGCTACAACATCGGCGGCGGCGGTACGGCGGTCACCACACCGTCGCGCGCCCCCGAGGACTTCCGTAACGACGACGGAACGTACGACTGGAGCAAGGACAACGGCGGCCGTACGTTCCTCAAGTACGCCGCCGCTTACGGTGTCGAGGACCTCATCGCCTTCGTCAACAGTGCGCCCGCCGAGTGGAAGACCAACGACAAGAGCTGCGGCGGCTATCTGAAGGCGGAGAACGAGCAGGACTTCGCGGAGTACATCGCCGACGTCACCGACCACTTCGCCGCGCAGGGCGCGAAGTTCGACTACATCAGCCCCTTCAACGAGCCGACGAACAGCTTCGACAGCTGCGGCCAGGAGGGCATGCTCGTCGACGTCCCGCAGCGCGACGACATCGTGCGGGCGCTCGGCGCCGAACAGCAGGACCGGCACCAGAAGACCGGCATCATCGCCGACGAGTCGACCAGCACGGTGAAGTTCAACGACGAGGTCCCACAGTGGATCTCGCAGCCGGGCACGGCGCAGTACGTCGACAAACTGGCCCACCACACCTACGACAACCCGTCCGACGCCAACCGGGCGAGGGTGTACGAGACGTCCAAGTCGGTCGGCAAGACGTCCTGGTCCACGGAGATCTGCTGCTTCGGAAAGGGCGGCACCGGTTGGGCGCAGGAGTACGACCCGACCATCGACGGCGGCCTCAACCTCTCCCGGATCATGTACAAGGACTTCGCCGTCGCCCACGACTCGGCGTTCCACTGGTGGGTCGCCCTGTCGGAGATGATCGGCACCGATCCGTACGCGAAGAACGACCAGGGCTGGAACGACGGCCTGATCTACTACGACCCGGACTACGCCACCAACGGCAACCAGACCCTGTACTTCACGAAGCGGTACTACGCGCTCGGCCAGTACAGCAAGTTCGTGAAGCCCGGCGCGGTCGCGCACAACGTCACCGGCGCGCCCAGCAGTGTCGAGGTGAGCGCGTATGACAGCAAGGGCAAGTGGGTGGTCGTGGTCAACAACCACAACGCCACGGAAACCGCCCTCGATCTGAACTTCAACAGCAAGTCGCCGCTGCGGGCGAGCAAGGCCGTGCGCACCTCGGCGGACGAGAACTGGGCGAACGTCGCGAAGCCGGCGGTGAGCGGTTCGACCGTGTCGGCAACGCTTCCCGCCCGTTCCATCACGACGTACGTCCTCGACCAGAAGGGCCGCGGCAGCTCGGCCGTCACCGGCGCCTGGCAGGGCGAGCAGTCCGGCAAGTGCCTGACGGCGGATGCTTCCGGGGCGGCGATCGGCACCTGCACGGGCGGCGCCGAGCAGTCGTGGTCGTATGACGCGAAGGGTGGCCTGAAGGGCGCGGGCGGGTATCTGACGGCCGGGACTTCGGGCCTCACGAGCGCCGCCGAGTTCACGGGTGACGCCGCGCAGCGCTGGCTGCTGAACTCCAACGGGCAGATCGTGAACGAGGCGTCCGGGAAGTGCCTGGACGTCAGCGGTCAGGCGACGGCCGACGGCAGCCAGGTGATCCTCTACAGCTGCACGGGCGGCACCAACCAGGCCTGGTTCCAGCAGTAGTTCATCCCTTGTGAGGGTCGGCGGGCCGCCGGTGCGGTGGCCCGCCGCTCCCTCACGTTCGGCATCCCGAACCTTACGCAACGCTTCGAACAGGCTTCGTCCAACCCCTTGCCGAAGCCTTAACCGAAGGTTAACGTCCCGCAGCGCAAGTCCATTTGAGCCATCTGGCGCTGAGCCAACCGAGCCGCAGCCGTACTCGAGACAAGGACGTCAGCATGTCGGCATTCAGCAACACCAACTGGGACCGCCGATCCGTACTCCGGGCCGCCATGGGCCTGGCCGCCGCCGGCGGGCTGGCAGCCTGCGGGAGCAACAACGGGCGTGGGGGCGGCTCGGGTTCGGGCACGAACCTGGTGCAGTACTTCCACGCGTACGGCGAGGCGGGGACCGAGCAGGCCATCAAGAAGTACGCGGCGGCCTATGACAAGGCACGGGTGACCACACAGTGGATCACCGGCTCGAACTTCGAGAGCAAGCTGTTCTCCGCGCTGCTCACCGACAACGCGCCGGACGTCTTCGAGTTCCACCCGCAGATCCAGCTCGTCAAGAGCGGCCAGGTGGCGGATCTGAGCGACATCATCAACCCGGTCAAGGACGACTTCAACCAGGCCGACATCGCCTCGCACACCATCGACGGGAAGATATGGGGCGTCCGTATGATCGACGACCCGCAGTTCTTCTACTACCGCAAGTCGATGCTGGAAGACGCGGGCATCGAGCCCCCCGCCACGCTGGACGAGCTGGTCGAGGCGGCGGCCAAGCTCACCACCGACAAGGTCAAGGGCGTCTTCCTCGGCAACTCGGTCACCCCGGTGATGAACCCGCTGATCTGGTCGGCCGGCGCCGACACCCTCGATGACAAGAACCAGATCGCGTACCACACGGACGCGGTCGCCGAGGGCCTGGCCAAGCTCCGCACGATGTTCAAGAGCGGCCACATGCTGCTCGACGCCCCCGCCGACTGGTGGGACCCGTCGGCGCTCACCCAGGGCCTGGTCGCCATGCAGTGGTGCGGCATGTGGGCGATGCCGGTGATCCAGAAGGCGCTCGGCGACGACGTCGGCATCATCCCGTTCCCGTCCTCGGCGGACGGCGCCAAGCCCGCGGTCACCAACGGCGGCTGGTCGATGTTCGTCAACGCCAAGTCGAAGCACCTCGACGAGGCGAAGGAGTACGTCAAGTGGCTGTGGATCGACCAGAAGGAGTACCAGGAGGACTGGTCGCTCTCCTACGGCTTCCACATCCCGCCGCGCACCTCGCTCGCCGAGTCCGCCGACAAGCTGAAGTCGGGTCTGGCCGCCGAGGGCGTGAAGCTCTTCAACGAGTTCGGCCACTTCGACAACCCGGCCTGGACCCAGGCCATGATCGTCGCCCTCGAAGGCGTCATCGCCGACTCCGTCCGTAAGGGCGGAAACCCGGAGGCCGCGCTCGACAAGGCCGACAAGACGGTGAACCGCGAGCTGAAGAAGCTGTTCGGATAGGCCGGCGGACGGACCACGACATGTCGACCACCACCACGCCCGGGGTCGCCAAGAGCCCCGCCGCCGCGCAGACCCCCTCGGTCCCGCGGCGGCGCGGCATCCGCGGCCGCACCCTCAACTTCTGGCTCTTCACCGGCCCGTTCCTCATCGGGCTCGTGATCTTCGTCTACATCCCGATCGGCTGGAGCGCCTACCTCTCCTTCTTCGAGGCCCGCTTCACGGTCACGCCCAGCGAGTTCATCGGCTTCGACAACTACAAGTACATGCTGACGAACGACAAGTTCGTCGACTCCCTCGTCACCTTCACCGTCTTCGCCGCGATCGTCGTACCCATCACCTGGGCGCTCTCGCTGGGCCTCGCGCTGCTGGTGCACCGCATCCGGTTCATGAAGGCGTTCTTCCGGTCGGTGTTCTTCCTTCCGACGGCGGTCAGCTTCGTCGCCGCCTCGCTGATCTGGAAGATGTCCATCTTCAGCGGCGTCCGCTTCGGCCTGATGAACACCGTCCTCAGCTGGTTCGGCATCGACAACATCGCCTGGCTGGCCAACCCCGACCCGCCCTGGTACTGGCTGGTCATCGTCACCGTACGCCTCTGGCTCCAGGCCGGCTTCTACATGATCCTGTTCCTGGCGGCGCTGCAGAACATCCCGAACGAGCTGTACGAGGCCGCCGCCATCGACGGCGCCAAGCCCGGCTGGCAGACCTTCCGGTACGTCACCCTGCCGCAGCTGCGCGCGACCTCGACGGCCGTGATCCTGCTGCTGCTCGTCGCCGCCTACCAGGCCTTCGACGAGTTCTTCAACCTGCTCGCCAAGACCACCTGGGGCCGCCCGCCACTGGTCGAGCTCTACTACACCGCTCTCGGCGAGAACCAGGACTACGGCGCCGGCAGCGCGGGCGCGATGATCCTGACCCTGCTCATCTGCATGGTGACCCTGCTCCAGGGCAGGATCATGGGCTTCGGAAGGGGTGAGGAGTCCAAGTGACCACCACCACGCCCACCGTCAGGAAACCGCGCAAGATCAAGCGCGGCGGTGTCCTCGGCTCCACGGGCCTGTACATCGCAACCGGTATCGCAGCCTTCCTCTTCCTGGTCCCCTTCTATCTGATCGTCCGCAACGCCCTGTCCACGGACGCGGAGATCACCGGCGAGAACTGGAAGTTCTTCCCCACCGACATCCAGTGGGGCAACTTCACCGAGCTGTTCGACGACCCGACGGTCCCCTTCGCCCAGTCCCTGTGGAACTCCACGGTCGTCGGCGTCCTGCACACCATCGGCACCCTCCTGGTGTGCTCGCTCGCCGGATACGGCCTCGCCCGCATCCCGTACAAGCACGCCAACAAGATCTTCTACGCCGTTCTGGTGACCCTGATGGTCCCGACCGCCGTCACCTTCGTCCCCAGCTTCGTGCTCGTCTCGTCACTCGGATGGGTGTCCACACTGCGCGGACTGGTCATTCCGGGGCTGTTCAGCGGTTTCACCTGCTTCCTGTTCCGGCAGTACTTCCTGGGGTTCCCCAAGGAGCTGGAGGAGGCGGCACGCGTGGACGGACTCGGCTACTGGGGCGCGTACTGGCGCATTGTCGTGCCCAACTCGCTGAACTTCTTCGCCGCCATCGCGACCATCACGTTCATCAGCGGCTGGAACGCCTTCCTGTGGCCCCTGGTCATCGGCCAGGACCAGGAGGCGTGGACGGTGCAGGTCGCGCTCTCCTCGTACATGACCAACCAGACCGTGAACTTCCATCTGATCTTCATGGCCACCGCCATTTCCATCCTGCCCCTGGTGTTCGTGTTCCTGTTCCTGCAGCGCTGGCTGGTCCAGGGCGTCGCACAGACCGGCATCAAGGGCTGACCTAGGAGACCGATGTCCTTCCGCACCACCTCCCCCACTCTCGGCTTCGCTCGAGCGGGGGCACCCCCATCCATCGACTACGTCGAGGACGTCGCACCGGGCAGCGGGGCCCTGCCGCCCCGCGCCTGGTACGCGTCCTCCGACGCGGCCTCCCTGTCCCTCAACGGCACCTGGCGCCTGCGCCTGTCGCCGACCGCCGACGCCGAGGACGACTCCTTCGCCGAGCCCGGGTACGACGCCGGCGCCTGGGCGGAGGTCGCCGTCCCCGGCCACTGGGTCCTCCAGGGTCACGGCTCACCCATCTACACCAACCACCTCTACCCCTTCCCGGTCGACCCGCCGCACGTGCCCACCGAGAACCCGACCGGCGACCACCTGCGGGTCTTCGACCTGCCGGACACCTGGCCGGGCGACGGCGACGCCGTCCTGCGCTTCGACGGCGTCGAGTCCTGCGCCCGCGTCTGGCTCAACGGCACGGAGCTCGGCCAGTTCAAGGGCTCCCGCCTGCCCCACGAGTTCGCGGTCGGGCACCTGCTGAAGCCGGCCGGCAATGTGCTCGCCGTCCGGGTCCACCAGTGGTCGGCGGGCTCGTACCTGGAGGACCAGGACCAGTGGTGGCTGCCGGGCATCTTCCGTGACGTCACCCTGCTGCACCGTCCGGCGGGCAGTGTGCGCGACTTCTTCGTGCACGCCTCCTACGACCATGTCACCGGCGAGGGCACCCTGCGCGTCGACTCCGACGTCGAGGGCCGGGTCACCGTGCCCGCCCTGGACATCGATGTCGCGACCGGCGAGCCGGTGACGGTCGCGGTCGAGCCGTGGAGCGCCGAGACACCTCGGTTGTACGACGGCGAGCTGGTCACGGGAGGCGAGCGCGTACCCCTGCGCATCGGCTTCCGCACGGTCGTCCTCGAGGACGGCCTGATCAAGGTCAACGGCAAGGCGATCCTCTTCAAGGGCGTCAACCGCCACGAGTGGCACCCCGAGAAGGGCCGCGCCCTCGACCTGGAGACCATGCGCGAGGACGTGCTGCTGATGAAGCGGCACAACCTCAACGCCGTCCGCACCTCGCACTACCCGCCGCACCCGGCCTTCCTCGACCTGTGCGACGAGTACGGCCTCTGGGTGATCGACGAGTGCGACCTCGAGACGCACGGCTTCACCGAGCAGGCCTGGCGCGACAACCCCGTCGACGACGACCGCTGGACCCCGGCCCTGCTGGACCGCGCGGCCCGCATGGTCGAGCGCGACAAGAACCACCCGTCCGTCGTGTTCTGGTCCCTCGGCAACGAGGCCGGCACCGGGCGCGGGCTGACCGCGATGGCCGAGTGGATCCACGGCCGGGACCCCGACCGGCTCGTGCACTACGAGGGCGACATCAACTGCCGTGACACGGACGTGTACTCGCGGATGTACGCCTTCCACGACGAGGTCGAGAAGATCGGCCGGAAGCTCGACGGCGGCACCCATCAGCGCCGCGAACTCCCCTTCATCCAGTGCGAGTACGGGCATGCCATGGGCAACGGCCCCGGTGGACTCGCCGACTACCAGCGGCTGTACGAGGCGTACAACCGGCTCCAGGGCGGCTTCATCTGGGAGTGGATCGACCACGGCATCAAGCACCCCGAGCTGGGCTACGCCTACGGCGGCGACTTCGGTGAGGAGCTGCACGACGGGAACTTCGTCTGCGACGGGCTGATCTTCCCGGACCGTACGCCCTCCCCCGGGCTCGTCGAGTACAAGAAGGTCATCGAGCCGGTCCGTATCGAGGGCGACGGCGCGGACGGCACCGTACGCGTGACCAACAAGTACGACTTCGCCGACCTGTCGGCGCTGGCCTTCGAGTGGTCGTACCAGGTGGACGGCGAGACGGTCGAAGCGGGCGCGCTGTCGGTGCCGGCCCTCTCCCCCGGCGAGTCGGCCGACGTGAAGCTGCCCGAGCCGCCGGCCGACGCGCGGGGCGGCTCGGAGACCCAGTGGACGGTGCGGGCGCTGCTGGCGTCGGACACGGCGTGGGGCCCGAAGGACCACGAGGTCGCGTGGGGCCAGTTCCCCGTCTCCGCCCGTCCGTTG
The DNA here is from genome assembly GCF_004187715.1 of Streptomyces sp. F001. Classification (GTDB taxonomy): domain Bacteria; phylum Actinomycetota; class Actinomycetes; order Streptomycetales; family Streptomycetaceae; genus Streptomyces; species Streptomyces flavusporus. The sequence continues at coordinate 40,928 of NZ_QZWF01000013.1, forward strand.
CCCACGGTGGCCGCGACCGACCGCCCCACCGCGAGCGAGCAGCAGATCCACCTCGGCCCGGCCGCCTTCGACGCCCGCACCGGCGCGCTGAAGACCATCGGCGGCGTCGAGGTGAGCGCGCTGCGCCTGGATGTGTGGCGGGCGCCCACCGACAACGACGACGGCGCCGAGTGGCAGACCGACACCCGGTACGGGCTGTTGTGGCGCAAGTACGGTCTGCACCGTATGCAACACCGCCTGGATGCCGTGGAGTCGGGCGACGACGCGCTGACGGTACGGACCCGGGTGGCGCCCGCCGCCTGGGAGGTGGGCCTGAGCACGGTGTACCGCTGGACCTCCGACGGCACCAGGCTGCGGCTGACCGTGTCCGTGGCGCCGGAGGGCGACTGGACGGTGCCGCTGCCCCGGCTCGGCATCCGGTTCGCTCTCGCGCAAGCAGACGCTGTGCGGTGGTTCGGCGGCGGTCCGGGTGAGGCGTACCCGGACACCAAGTCCGCATCCATGCTGGGTCGTTGGCACTCCACCGTCGACGAGCTGCAGACCCCGTACGTCCGCCCGCAGGAGAACGGCGCCCGCGCCGACGTCCGCTGGGTGGAGATCGGCGGCCTGCGCATCGAGGGCGACCCGGAGTTCTGGTTCACCGCCCGACGCTGGACGACCGAACAACTGGACGCCGCCCGCCACCGCACCGACCTCACGCCGGGCGATACGGCATGGGTCAACCTCGACCACCGCCAGCACGGCATCGGCTCGCAGTCGTGCGGCCCGGGCCCGCTGCCGCAGTACTTCCTGCGGGCGGAGCCGGCGGAGTTCTCGTTCGTGTTCTCGACCGCCGAGTGAGAAGACCGTAAATCGATTGACCGATTGATCGACTTTCCGACACTGTCGGGACGTCGCCAGCGGCCGGTCGGCAGACATGCCAACCGGCCGCAATTTGTGTTCGTCACAAGGGAGTTGATGTCCATTGAGTGGCAGCATCGAGGTTCGTGACCTCTCCCGAACCTTCCACACCACCGTCCGCCGCCCCGGTTTCGCAGGCGCCCTTCGCTCGCTGGTCAACCCGCAGAAGGTCGCCAAACACGCCGTCAGCGACGTGACCTTCTCCGTCGCCCCCGGTGAACTCCTCGCCCTGCTCGGCCCGAACGGCGCCGGCAAGTCCACCACCATCAAGATGCTCACCGGCATCCTCACCCCCACCGCGGGCGAGGCAAGGGTCGCGGGCGTGGTGCCGTACGAGGAGCGGGAGCGCAACGCCCGCAACATCGGCGCCGTGTTCGGGCAGCGCACCCAGCTGTGGTGGGACCTGCCGGTGCGCGAGTCGTTCGCGATCCTGCGGGACGTCTACGAGGTGCCGAAGGCCGAACACGCCGCACGCCTCAAGGAGTTCGACGACCTCCTCGACCTGTCCTCCTTCTGGGACACCCGCGTACGTCACCTCTCCCTCGGCCAGCGGGTGCGCTGCGACCTCGCCGCCGCCCTGCTGCACGACCCGCAGGTCGTCTTCCTCGACGAACCGACCATCGGCATGGACGTGGTGGTCAAGGAGCAGGTGCGGGAGTTCCTGCGGCACCAGGTCGAGGAGCGCGGCCGTACGGTCCTGCTCACCACGCACGACATGACGGAGGTCGAGCGGCTCGCCGAACGGGTGGTCCTGATCAACCACGGCCGCCTGATGCTCGACGGCACGCTCGACGAGATCCGCCGCAAGTTCGGCTCCACCTGGCAGGTGCGGGCCACGCTCGCCGACGCGCACACCGATGCCGTACCACTGCCGGGCATCGCGCTGCTGCGGCAGGACGGCCCGCGGGTGGTGTTCGGCCCGGACGGGCCCGAGGCGCCGACCGTGCACCAAGCGCTGCGGGCGATCATCGAGCGTTACGACGTGACCGACATCGCCATGGACGAGGCGGATCTGGAGGACGTGATGCGGACCGCGTACGTCCAGGCAGTGGGCGACGCCTGATGGCCGTCCTGCACGCCTGGCGAGCCGCCCGCGTCACACCACTCGGCGAGCTGCACGCCCCACCGCGCATCACCGCGGCCCTGCTCCGGCTGACGGTGCAGGTGGTGCTGGTCTGGTCCCTGTGGCGCGGGCTGTACGCGCAGACCGGCAGCACCGCCGGACTCGACCGCGACCAGGCGGTGACATACGCCGTCATGGCCGTACTCGCCCTGCGTCTACGGGAGTTGGACCAGTACGCGGGCCGGGACACCGTGCTCCAGCACATGCACTTCGGCACGATCGTGTACTGGTACCTGCGCCCGCTGCCCCCGCAGCGCTACTACGCGCTGCGGGCGCTGGGCGAGCAGTTGTACGGCCTCGCCTGGGCGCTCACGGGATACGCCGTGTGCCTGGCGGCGGGTGTCGTGGAGCCTCCCGAATCGCCCGCAGTGGCCGGCGTGTTCGCCATCAGCATGCTGCTCGGCCAGTGGGTCCTGTACTACGTCATGCTCGTCATCGACCAGCTGTGTTTCTTCACGCTCCGCAACGGCGCCGCGATGCTCATCCTGATCTTCGCGCAGAACCTGCTGGCCGGGGTGTACGCGCCGCTGTGGTTCTTCCCGGACTGGTTCATCACGCTCAGCGGCTTCCTGCCCTTCCAGGCGACGCTGAACGTGCCGCTGTCGCTGTATGTGGGCCGGATCCCGCTGTCCGAGGCGGGAGCCGAACTCGCCGTACAGGCGGCATGGGTGGTGGCGCTGGCACTGTTCACCCGGCTGGTGTGGTGGCGGGCAGCCCGGCGTGTGATCTCGCAGGGAGGCTGACAAGGTGAACGCGGTGCGTATCGTCTGGCGGATCACCCGCCTCAACTTCCGCGCGCAGCTGGAGTACCGCTCCGAGTTCCTGATGATGATCGCGATCGGCGCGGTCTGGCAGGTCTCGGTGATCGTGTTCGCGACCGTGCTGCTCACCCGGTTCACCGGGATGGGCGGCTGGGACAGCTCGGACGTGCTGCTGATCCCGGCGACGCGGATGCTGGCGCACGGGCTGTTCGTGCTGTTCCTGGGCCGGGTGCACGGTCTGGGCCGGCACATCCAGGAGGGGAGGATCGACGTGTACCTCCTGCGTCCCATGCCGGTCTACCGTCAGGTCCAGCTGGAGTTCTTCCCGACCAACGCGATCGGTGACCTGACGGTCGCGGCGGGCCTGATGTGGGGCGCGCTGGCCCGCTCCGACCTGGACTGGACGGCGGGCCGGATCGGCTATCTGATCGCCGCGGTCCTCGGGGGCATGCTCCTGGAGGCGGCCCTGTTCACGGTGGTGGCCTGCGCGTCGCTGCGCTTCCCGGCCGCCGACTACTGGGGCCGCTGGCTGGAGGAACTCCTCGGCACGTTCGGCAGCTACCCGCTCAACGTCCTCCCGAGGGCGGTGGGCGGCCTGCTGACGTACGGCCTCCCCCTCGCCTTCGTCGCGTACTTCCCGGCGGCGGTCCTCACCGGCCACGACACGAGCGTCCCCCACTGGCTGGCGGCGGCGTCACCGCTGCTGGGTCTGGTCGGGTACCTGGGGGCGAGGCTGCTGTGGCGGTGGAGTCTGAAGCACTACGCGGGGGTGAACGGCTAGGGCGGTACGGCCCCCTGGGGCCGGGTCCGTGATCTGTTCCGACGCACGGCCCTCGCCGCCCGAGCCGATGTCACACGCCGCGCGGCGCGCGCTCGAACGATTCGAAGGACTCCCGCGCCACGCACAGGGACCAGATGATGAACCCCGAGATGGCGATCATCACGACGGACCAGACGGGGTAGTACGGCAGGGAGAGGAAGTTGGCGATGATGACGAGTCCGGCGATGGCCACGCCGGCGACGCGTGCCCACGTCGCCCCCTGGAACAGCCCCAGGCTGACGATGACAGCGAGCGCGCCCAGGGCGAGGTGGATCCAGCCCCACCCGGTGAGGTCGAACTCGAAGATGTAGTTCTGCGTCGAGACGAAGACGTCGTCCTCGACGATCGCCGCGATGCCTCGCATGATGTCGAGCACTCCGGCGATCATGAGCATGACGGCCGCGAAGGCCATCAGGCCGGTGGCCCACGCCTGCTGGGTCGTGTGCGCGCGTGCGGGTTGTGTGGCAGCCATCCTGTTACCTCTTTCGATGTCGTGCTGTCCGGTTGGTGGTCGTCCGGCGATGTTCAGCGACCGGAGGTGGGGTGTGGCGGGTCGGGTGCTCCATGGGGCCCGAGCCGGTCAGGACCAGTTCTTTCGCCCGGCGGAACTCCTCATCCGTGATGTCGCCGCGGGCGCGGATCTCGGACAGTTTGGCGAGTTCGTCGACGCTGCTGGGCCGTCCTGCGCCGCCCTTGGCGGTGTCGCGGATGTAGCTCTCGAACGCCTCCTGTTGCATGCGCGCCTGCGCGATCTCCCGGCGGCCCATGTTCTTGCCGCGGGCGATCACATAGACGAACACACCCAGGAAGGGCAGGACGACGACCAACACCAGCCAGCCGGCCTTGGCCCAGCCACTCAGGGAGTCGTCACGGAAGATGTCGACGACGATCCGGAAGAGCAGGACGAACCACATGATCCACAGGAAGAACCACAGCAGGGTCCAGAAAGCGCTCAACAGCGGAAAGTCGTACGCGAGGTACGTCTGCGCGCTCATGGTCTCGTCTCCGTCCCGGGCGTGCGTCCGGTAGGCGGTGGGTGCCGTTTCTCAGCGTGCCCACGGCAAGGCCCATGCGCCTCACCCGAGGCGGGTGAGCGTGCCCGCCGCCCACGGTCGGCGGCGGGCGTACCGTGCGGCCTGATCACCGTTCGGCATCTGTCGGCCATGGCTCACGGGGCCCGTCGCCCCGGCTCCCCTGCGGCGGTCGCGGCCGGCTCCGGTCCCGCTGCGGCCGCGAGCACCGCCACGACGGCCAGCACGACCAGGACCAGGCCGAGGACGAGCACCACCGCGCCGACCGTGGGGTGGTTCCAGAGCACGAGTGCCACGGCGCCCGCCCCGATGACGACTCCGGTGATCCACGACCGGTGGGCGTCCAGCCACCGTCCGGTCGAGCCGGTGTGCACCCCGACGCGGTGCAGTCCCCGCCCGGTGGCCGTGGTGCCCCGCTGGGCGAGCGTCCGTACGCCGCGGGCCGCGCGTCCGGGACCGAAAAGGTAAGCGGCCAGTGCCGTGATGACGGCCACGACGAGGAGGGTGCGGGTGCTGTCGCGCAGGAAGCGCACGAACGTGTCGAAGATCACCGCAGCGGCGTCGGGGGGCAGGGCCGACGGTGGGACGGCATCGAGGTAGACCCGTCGTACGACGGCCAGCGCAACAAGCAGCACCACCATCATCACGCCGACGCCGATGGCCGCGATCAGGAGCATCACCCGGTGTGCCGGAGCGGTCCACACGGCGAGGGCGGCGAGCAGGACGGTCAGCACGGGCAGCCAGGTGCCCACGATGTCCAGCAACCGCATCGCGTCCTGGGCCTTGCCCAGTTTCTCCGTCTCGAACAGCGTGACCGTCCGGTCGGTGTCCGGGATGGCGGCGGCCTTGTCGAAGCCCGCGTCGACGAGGCGCTGGCGCACCTCGTCGACGACCGCTCCGAGGTTCAGCTTGACGGCGTCGCCTTCGGCGCGCAGGACACCCTCACGCTCTCCGGTGAGCATGTTCACCACCGCGGCGTGGGCACGCCGGTTGGCGCCCTCCCATGCCTGCTCGAAGGTGTCGCTGGTGACCACTCGGCGGATGACGCGGTCGGCCACGGACCTGACCGCGGAGCGCAGCGGGCCGTCGAGCGCCTCGGCTCCCTGCACCACGCGCGGTGGCGCTCCGGCGTCCGCGAGCGCCTTGGCGAGCGCGTCCGTCACCGCCTCGACGCCCACGTTGTCCACCACGCGGTCGGTCAGCCGGTCGATCAGGGCCTCCTGAACCGCCGGATCCGCTGCCAGCGGCGCGACGGTCTGCACGTACCGGTCGGTGTCGGAGACCTCGTCGTCCACCCAGGCGGCGACCACGGCCGCGGGGCGAGCAGCAGGGCCAGCAGCAGGAGGACGGAGGCACCCACCTGGCGCGCCCACCGGTGGCGTGCCTGCGCTGCTCGGCGCAGACGCTCGTACTCCGCGTGTTCGGCGGCCGTCAGAACTCGGCCCTTTTCCGGAGTTCCGCCGGAGGGGGAAGGCCCGGAGGCGTTGTTCGGGACCATGGCTGCTCCTTGGTCGTGCCTGCTGCCCCGGCAGGCGCAGGCACACTGCCACCAGGTGACGGAGGGGGTGGCCACCACCCGGCCAGGCCCGGCCCGGGGCCGCCTGACTCCGCACCGAGCGGGGTGTCACACAGTCGCGGTGGTTCCGCGCGGTGCCGCGGTGCGCGACCTCCCGAGTGCGGCTCGCCGGGCAAGGGCGACCGCCGTCTCGAACAGGCCGGGCAGCCGGGTCGGCGCGCGAGCCGAAGACGTCATCGCGTCAGCGTCCCGCGCGCCGTCAGCCATGTGGTCACCCACAGCGGGTGATCCGTCGGCGACACCTGGGCGATGAGGTGGGAGCGGACGCGTTCACCGGTGTCCGGCAGACCGAACGAAGAGGGCACGAGATGAGCGATCCCCCGGCTGTCCGGGCGGAGGACACCCGGCCCGGCCAGGGCCCCGGTCGGCGGGCGGCGGCCGTGGCCGTCGCGCGCGTCATGTTCATTGCGGCGGGCCTCGTCACCGCGTACTACCTGCTGCCCCTGGAGCGGAGCGACACGATCGGTGCGGCGGCCGTGCTCGCGTGCGGCCTGCTCGTGGTCGCCCTGGTCTTCTCGTGGGAGGTGTGGGCCATTGTGCGCTCGCCCCACCCCCGTCTGAAGGCCGTCGAGGCCCTGGCCGCCACGCTGACGCTGTATCTGGTGCTGTTCGCCGACGTCTACTACCTGCTGGAGCGTTACCTCCCGGGTTCCTTCAGCGAACCGCTGACCAGGACGGACGCCCTGTACTTCACGCTCACCACGTTCACCACTGTCGGCTACGGCGACATCACCGCCCGCTCTCAGACCGGGCGGGTGGCGACGATGGTGCAGATGGCGGGCGGTCTGCTGCTCGTGGGCGTCGCCGTGCGGGTGCTCGCGGGCGCGGTACGGGCAGGGCTGCGGCGGCAGGGCCGGGAGCCGCCGGAGTAGGACTCCCCGGCAAGAGGACGGCGGCCCAGGAGGTTGAGCCATGACCATACCGAGCGCGTTCACGGCCTCTCTGACACCGGCCGAGAGAGCGGCGTACGGCAGGAACGCGCGCAAACGCGCCTCGCGTTCCTGCCACGGCCGGTTCGAGGCAGGACAGGAACGGCCCGACCCCGTCGAGGTGCTGGAGCGGCAATCGGCCACGCGGGTACCGGAATTGGTTCCGATCCGCTACGGCCGGATGCTCGAGTCCCCCTTCCGCTTCTACCGGGGTGCGGCGGCGGTCATGGCCACGGACCTGGGGCCCGTCCCGGACACCGGTCTGACGGTGCAGCTCTGCGGCGATGCCCACCTGCTGAACTTCCGGCTGCTGGCCTCGCCGGAGCGTCGTCTGGTCTTCGACATCAACGACTTCGACGAGACGCTGGCCGGGCCGTTCGAATGGGACGTCAAACGGCTGGCGGCAAGCTTCGCGATCGCGGGCCGTGCCAACGGTTTCCCGGTCAGGGAACAGGACAGAGCGGTGGAGGCATGCGTGCGGGCGTACCGGCGGCGGATGCGGGAGTTCGCCGGCATGCGCACCCTGGACATCTGGTACGCGCAGGACGACGCCGACCACCTACGGGATCTGCTGGCCGCGTCGATGACCAGGGAGGCCAGGAGCCGTACCGCCGAGGCGATGGCGCGCGCCCGCACCCGTACCCATCTGCAGGCCTTCGCGAAACTCACCCGGGCCACGGCCGAGGGCCGCCGGATCGCACCGGACCCTCCACTGATCACCCCGCTGCGGGACATGATGACCGACCCGTCCGAGCAAGCGCAGGAGAAGCTGCTGCACCGCGTTCTGGAGGGATACGCCCGGACCCTGTCGTCCGAGCGCCGGCACCTGTTGCACCACTACCGTCTGGTGGACATGGCCCGCAAAGTGGTGGGCGTCGGCAGTGTCGGTACCCGCTGCTGGATCCTGCTCCTGCTCGGCAGGGACGACGACGACCCCCTTGTGCTGCAGGCCAAGGAGGCGCAGGAGTCGGTGCTCGCCGCCCACACCGGCGGCGATCACTACGACAACCAGGGCCGCCGGGTGGTGGCCGGTCAGCGGCTGATCCAGACGGCCGGCGACATCTTCCTGGGCTGGACGCACGCCGAGGGCCTCGACGGGCGCGGACGCGACTTCTACGTACGCCAGCTGCGGGACTGGAAGGGCATCGCGCGGCCGGACACCATGAGCCCTGCCCTGCTGTGCCTGTTCGCGCGGCTGTGCGGGGCCTGTCTGGCGCGGGCCCACGCCCGCTCCGGCGACCCCGTCGCCATCGCCGCCTACCTGGGCGCCGGCGACCGCTTCGACCGGGCTCTCGCCGGGTTCGCGCAGGGCTACGCCGACCAGAACGAGCGGGACTTCGAGGCGCTGGGCGCCGCCACCCGCTCAGGAAGGATCAGTGCGGAACGCCTCTGACATGCCGATGCGGCCGCCGCGCGGAGGGATCACTCCGGCACCTGGCGCATCTCCACGATCCGCAACCCCAGCGACTGGCAGCGGGCCAGCAGCCCGTACAGGTGCGCCTCGTCGACGACAGGCCCGTACAGGATGGTCTGACCGGACATCACCACGTGGTCCAGCTCCGGGAATACTTTGGCCAGCACCTCCGACATGTTTCCGTCAATGCGGATCTCATAACGCATGAGCTGCTCTCCCCGGACCGCCAAGGGCAGCCGGACGGCGCCCTTGACTGCGATCGTGCGCCTCGATACGCCTCCCGCCCTCACCCGGTACAGGTGATCCGGCGCCGCCGACGCGGACGACCTCTGTCAGTTGTCAGTGCAGGATGATCTTGAACAGGATGATCAGTAGACCCAGCAGCAGGTTCACCAATGCGGTGACGGCCGTCAGACGCCAGGACGTGCCGGCACGCCGTGCCGCGGCCATCGACCAGCCCACCTGCCCGGCCACGGCCACGGCGAGCGCCAGCCAGAGGGCACCGGGCACGTCCAGGCCGAGCAGCGGACTCACGGCGACGGCGACGGCCGGCGGGATCGCGGCCTTCACGATGGTCCACTCATCCCGGAACGCGTGCAGCACGGCCCGGCGGTCCAGGGTCTGCTGCGCCAGGCGCGCCCCGAACAACTGGGCGTGCACATGCGCGCCCCAGAACACCCCGCCGGTGAGCAACAGCAGCAGCACCAGCTGCACACGTGGAAACGAGCCCAGGTGACCGGCGCCCACGATCACGGAGGCGGCGAGCATGGAGCCGTAGACGCCACCGGTGTAGTCGGCGTGGGCGCGGCGTTCGATTCTGCGCTCCCTGGGCGTGCTCTGCTCTGTCTGGTGCATCGCGGTCTCCCTGCGGACTCAGCGCGTCGAGCCCGGCACCTCGGTCGGGGCACCGGTGGCGGGGGTCTGCGTCCCGCTTCCCCGCCCGGCCGGCAGACGCGGGGTGACCAGGAAACTGGCGAGAGTGATCCCACCGGTGGCGAGGATCGCCGCCTTCAGCCCGTCCAGCTGCGCGGATGCATAGGAGTCCGCGAGGGCGTCGACCTCGGCAGGTGGCAGCCCGGCGCGTTCGGCCGCCGAGCGCACCTGCTCGGTGGGGACGAAGCTGATCCCGGCTTCGAGGGCCACGCCCGTCTGCCGACGGGCTTCCTCCGACAGCCGTGGGTCGCCCTCCACGTACGTGGTGAAGGCGTGGGCCAGGGCGCCGATGAGCAGCGACCCGATGAGTGCGGTGCCCAGCGCGGAGCCCAGGTTCTGGGCGGTGAACTGCAGCCCACCCGCCTCGCTGCGCTCCTCCTCGCCCACGCTGGACTGGACGACGTTGCCCAGCTGCGAGGCCAGCAGGCCCATGCCCACGCCCAGCAGGGCCATGGCTGCGGCGAACTGCGCGTCGTCGATGACCGGGTCGATGGTGGCCAGCAGCCATACAACGGCTGCCGCCAGGGTGCCCAGGGCCAGACGGACCACCCGGCGCGGTCCCGCCACCCGCCCCAGCCGGGAGCCGACTGTGGAGGCGACCAGCATGGTGGCGGACACCGGGAGCAGTCGCAGACCGGTCTGGAAGGCGTCGAAGCCCTGCACCACCTGCAAGTACAGCGGGATGGTGAAGAACAGCCCCAGCAGGATGAGGTTCTGGCTGAGCAACGACAACAGTCCGGAGCGCAGCACGGGTTGACGCAGCAGGGACAGGTGCACCAGGGGATCGGTGCCGTGGGCCTCCCGCCGCCGCTCCCAGTGCGCGAAGCCGGCCAGTACGGCCACTGAGGCACCGATGAGGAACAGCGTCGGAGCGAAGCCCAGGACGGTGAAGGGCGGGTTGCGGGGCCGCACCCAGCCCCAGGTGCCGCTCTGCAGCACCCCGAGCACGCCCAGCCCCAGACCGGCAGCCGAGAGGGCGGCGCCGACACCGTCCAGCCGGGGGCGCCGACCGGTCCGGGGGGACACCGCGATCACACGGTGGAAGCACAGAACGGCCACGACGATCACCACCTCACCGGCAAAAACCAGCCGCCAGGTGAGGTACGTCGTCACCCAGCCGCCCAGCAACGGGCCGACCGCGATCCCCGCCCCGGCCAGTCCGCCGATGACGCCGTAGGCGACGGCCCGGTCCCGCCCCCGGTAGTTCTCGGCGACGAGGGCCGCCATGGCCGGCAGCACCATCGCGGCCCCGAGCCCCTCGATGACCGACCAGCCCAGCGCCAGGACCCACAAGGTGGGGGCCATGGCGGTCAGGGCCGACCCGATGGCGTAGACGACGAGCCCCAGGAAGAACATGCGCCGCCGTCCGAGGATGTCCCCGAACCTGCCGCCCACGATCATGAACGCCGCCATGACCAGCGCGTACAGCGTGATGACGGCCTGGATGGCGGTGACCTCGGTGTCGAAGTCGTCGACCAGTTGGCTGATGGAGACGTTCATGACGGACGTGTCCAGGACCATCAAGAACTGGGCGGTACCCAGGGCGATGAGAGCCCGCCAGTGTGTCACGGTGTCCACCTCGCCGAGTCGGCCCGGGCCACGGCACGGGTATCCCGGGCGGCGCCGGGCAGGCCCGCCGCCGCTCCCATCGCACCCGAAACGCCCACCCGGCACCTCACCCGCCGTGGGGGAGAGCGCCGCAACCGCATGGATCCGCCGCGGCTCAGGGCCGGCGCGCGGTCATCGGCGAGTGGGTCACAGCAGCCCCAGCTCCCGTGCCCGCCGCACCGCGTCGTGGCGCCGATTCACCGCCAGCTTTCGGTAGACGCTCTTGAGGTGGGTCTTCACCGTGTTCACCGACACATACAGATCGGCGGCGATGTCCTCGGTCGACATCATCCGGGCGAGCCGCTGCAGCACTTCGCGCTCACGTCCGCTCAGCCGCTCCACCAGCAGGGGCGCCGGCTCGGCTGCGGGACGGAGCGGCTCGCCTCGTGCCGGGGGGCCCGGCGTGAGCCAGCCGGCCGCCAGTTGCTGCAGCGGTGCCGATGCCAGAAAGGGCCCGAGCCACGGTCCGGCTTCCAGGAAGGGACGGCGCAGCCTCTCGCGCCGGGCTTCCTGGAGCGCCTCGGCCAGCAGCCTGCGGGCGGTGGCGACGTCTCCCGCCGTGTTCGCGGCCTGCGCCCGGACCAGCGTGGCGCGGACGCGCACCGCCGGGCCGACGCGCCCCTCGGCGGCGATGCCGTCGAGTGCGTGGACGGCCTCCAGCCGATCGCCTGCCGCGAGATGCGCCCGTGCCGCGCCCACAGCACACGCCGGCTGCCCTCCGGCCACCTGCCGCAGCACCTCGGCGGCCGCGTCCGGGCGGCCTTCGGCCAGGTGGGCGGCCGAGGCGACCAGGGCGGCGTGGCCTTCCGCCCAGGGCGAGGCGACGTCGGCCGAGACGGCCGGATCCGCGGCCGCCAGCGCGGCGCGCGCCTTGCCCCGGGCCAGGAGCAGCCGGGCCGTCACGACGGCCCGGCCCGCAGCCGTCACCGGGTCCCGTGTCACCGCGTCGGGCGTCTGGTCGAGGAGTGCCTGCGCCCGGCCCAGTTCGTCCCGGTCGACGGCCACCGCGGCCAGGACCAGCCGTCCGAGTCCGGAGCCGCACGGCTGGGGCAGGCTGAACCGTTCTGCCTCACTCGTCGCCGCACAGGCGTTGCGCTCCGCCCTGCTCGGCCACCCGTCGAGGTAGTCGATCAGCGCCAGGTGCCCCAGGGACTCTTCCCGAGCAATCGCCGTGGAGGCACCGCCGGGGCTGCCGGCCACCGCGGTGAGGGCGGCTCGCGCCTCGTCGAAGCGCCCGGCCCACAGCTGCGTGGAGGCCAGATGGGTCAGCAGCAGAGCGGGAAGTTCCGGGTGCCGGTCCAGCAGATGGGCGGGGACTTCCCGCTGCAGCTCCCGGGCCGCTGCCGCGGCCTGCTCCGCCCGGCGAGGGGATCCGGCCAGCCGGGCCGCCAGGACCTCGAGCAGGGCGCAGCTCAGCCGGGCCGCCGCGGGCCCGGAAGCGTCCAGCTGCTGCTCGGCATGGTGGAGGTGGGCCAGACCGCGCTCGAGGTCGTGCCGGGACAGCTCGCAAGCCGCGCGGAGCAGGTCCGTCGCGGGGCTCGTCGCCTCAGGTCCCATGCCGGCGAGCAGGTCGGCCAGGTCGTCGGAGCAGAGGCGGGTGAGCAGCTGTCCGATCGCCAGGTCGTCGACCAGGGCACGGGCGGTGAACTCCCAGTCTCCCGCGGCGGCGCCGTGGGTCAGCATCTCCGGCAGCCACCCGGACCGCCGCAGCCACTGCGCGGCCCGTCGGTGCAGTTCCGGCTCCAGGCCGGGACAGCGCTCCCGCAGATGGGCCCGGAGTATTTCCCGGAACAGTGGATGGAGGCGGTACCAGCCGTGTCCGAGGTCCTCGACGAACGCGTTCTCGCGGTGCAGGCCGGCGAGGACGGGCTCGGCATCGGTCCGATCGGTCAGCGCGTTCGCCAGGTCGGCGCAGAAGCGGTCCAGGACACTGACGCGCAGCAGGAGGTCCTGGGTGTGCGGCGTCTGCCGCTTGAGCACCTCGGCCAGCAGGAAGTCGGCGACCGTGCTGTGGCCCGCCTCGAACTCCTTCAGATAGACCTCCGGGTCCGGGCTCTCCTGCGCGGCCAGGGCGCACAGCCGAAGGCCGGCCGCCCAGCCCCGGGTGCGGTCCACCAGAGCACGCGCCGCCGGCACGGAGAGGTGCAGTCCATGGAGCTCCAGCAGCGCGACCGCCTCCTGAGGGGTGAAGGCCAGCTCGGCGTTCCTTATCTCGGTCATCGTGCCGGCCGCCCGGTACCGGTGCAGCGGCAACAGCGGCTCGGTGCGGGTGACGAGGACCAGGCGCAGTGCCGGCCCGGCGTGGTGCAGGACGAACTCCAGCTGTTCCGCGATCTCCGGGGCGATCACGCGGTCGTACTCGTCGAGCACCACGATCACGATCCGGTCGCTGCCACTGAGCTGCGCGGCGAGCCGGGTGAGGAACGTGTGGTTCACCTCGCCCGCGTCGACGGGGAAGCCGGTCTCGCCGGGCACCGTCACACCGCCGGCGCGCAGGGCCTGGAGCAGATGGGCCCAGAACATCACCGGGCCCTGGACCGCCGCGTCGAGGGTGAGCCAGGCGACCGGCCGCCCGAGGCCCGCGGCCCAGTCGGCGACCAGCAGGGTCTTGCCCGCACCGGCGGCACCGTTGACCACCGTCAGGGGTGTCAGCAGGGCCTGATCGAGGTGATCGGCCAGCCGTTCGCGCCGCAGGAACGTGACGGGTCTCGCCGGCACGGCGAACCGTGTCCGCAGAAACGGGTCTCCCAGCGGATCGACGTACGGAATGGCAGGTCCGTGCGGGGTTTCGTCGCTCACTGCCACGACGTTCACCACCCCTGTCTGCGGGGGACTGCTCTCTCCCACCAGCATCACAGTCTTCCCCCGTACGAGCGCGCCGCACAGGGCCGAGGGTCCCTGCCTCAGTCGTCCCGCCGGGAGGCGCCCCGGGTGGGTCGGCCGCTCGTGGGAGCCGGTCGTGAGCGGTGTTCGAGGTACCGACGGCCGAGGACCGCTCCGAGGTGGATGACCACGCCCACCGCCACCAGCCAGGACAGGATGATCATGACGACGCCGATGGGGCCGTACCTCTGCTCGTTGGCCACGATCGCCGCGGAGAAGTAGAAGGCGGAGAAAACCCCGAGGCCCGCCCAGCAGACACCGGTGGCGAGGGCCGACGGGAAAAGGGTGCGCCACCGGACGGCTCCCGCCAGGAGCACATGCATGCTCCACCACCAGAAGAACGTCGCCACAACCAGGCCGCACAGGCTCTGGAGCAGCGGCCCGCCGACGGCTCTGCCGATCGCTGCCTGCGCCGCAGCGTACGCGAGCAGTGTCGCGAGCCAGTAGAGCCGTGCTGCGATGTCCCGCCATCCCCGGACCGGGACGCTGAAAACCATCTGGTACCAGCTCTGCAGGACGCCGGCGACCGCGACGGCCCCGAGAACCAGCAGGAATGCGCTCGGTACCGTGAGGGTGGCCGGACCATGGCCGGGCACGAAGAGGGACGCCACGGCCTGGGCCGCCTGCTTGTTCAGTCCCAGCCAGTTGGCGACCACTGCAGCGGCGTCACGGCCGGCCGCGGCAGTGACGACGATGAGGAAGGGGAAGAAGCACAGCAGGGCGAGTGCGGCCAGTTGGAACGAGTGGCCGAAGAAGTCGACCGCGGTGAGCTGACTCCACAGCCTGCCTGCCTCGCCGGTTCTCAGGCGTTGGGCTGCCGCCCAGCGCCTCGGATCCAGGGACATCCGCTGCACAGGCTTGCCCCCGCGCCGCCCGCGCGGGCCGGGGGACGTCCCGCGGCCTGCCATGGAATCAAGTCAACCTGCTTCCCGGTGCGTCCGCACCAGGCCGACAGGTACTTGGGTGAACGGATGACGTCGGCTGGACGCCGGGTCGTCCGCCGACGAGCGGAAAACAGTGTGATGACAAGAATCACACTGTCTTGAGTAGTCACTGTGCTTGGCGGAGCATCTGGCAAGGCCACACCACGACGGTGAAGAACCGTCGGCGGATGACCGCTCAGGCTCTGTGCAGGGCGATCAACTGATCGTGCACTGCCCGGTTCTGGGCCGCTCGGTCAGCCGACGACAGCGATGATCATCGTGCTGCACAGGCCGAGCATCATCACGGTGATGAGAGTTGCCGCCAGGTATGCGCTCCGGCGCAGCTGTGTACAGCGCTTGGCGTGGTGATCTTCCACCGCGGTGATGTGCTCGGTGATGTGCTGCGTCATCATCCGGCACACCCGGACCTGCTCTTCCACGTACCACCGCTCGATCTCGGCTTTCTGTCTCTCGCTCAGCCCGGCGACCCGTGCGGCGAATGTGGCCGCACGACTTTGAGCGGTACGGCGGTGGGCTTCCCAGAACAGGAATCCTTCAATGTCGGTCAGGCCGCGTGCGGCCTCATCGCTGGCGTCCACAAGGCCCTCCAGGCGGGTGAGGAATTGTCGATCTGCACCGCGGCGCAAGGCGCATCACAACAGGCCGTTCGGACGTGGAAGCAGACCGACGGAACACATGTTGTGACCAGCCACGGATGCCCACGCATGAACGATGCATGACGACAACGCGTCGACTCTCTCCCCGCGCGGAGCACCGGATCAATACCGAAATTCAGCATATCTCCCTGGTGGAAGCGGCAGAGAGTGGGGGGGGCACCGCCGAGTCCGATCCTCCTGGCCGAGATCCCTTGTGCCGGCCCGGCACACATCGTCTTCTGACATCACACGTTATGAAACACACTTTTTCCGTACTACTATGCCTGCGGTTCCGCCCAGGCCGAGAACCACGACCCCCCTTCTGCGTCCGCCCAACCGCACGAGTCCCCCCGTGCTTTGGCTCGGCTGACCGTGCGGATACGGCTTTCGGACGGGGCGTCCGGCCCGCGCGGCACGTTCCCACTCTTCACATCAGAAAGATTCGGATGCGAATCAAAGACGTGAGCATGATGCTCGCCGGCTCCACCCTGATCGCCACGCTGGCGGCCTCCCCTGCCGTCGCGGACAGCTCCGCCCCTCCCGCCCCGGACACCGCTGCGGTGCGCTCCGTTCAGAAGACGGCCGTAGCACAGGGCGCGCCCGGAGCGCTCACCCGGATCGACGATGGCTTCAGGAGCTACCACATCGTCACCGGGGAGGCGAACACCGCCACCCACACCAAGATGGACACCGGCCGCAGGTTCCGGGTGGGCAGCGTCAGCAAGACCTTCACCACCGTGGTGCTGATGCAGCTCGCCGCCGAAGGGCGCGTGGACCTCGACGCCCCTGCCAACAACTACCTGCCCAAGTCGTTGCCCGACGACCGCATCACCCTGCGGCACCTGCTCAGCCACCGCAGCGGCCTGTACGACTACACCAACGACATGTTCTACTACACCGTTCCGGGCTTCGAGTCGGTCCGGAACAAGGTGTTCAGCTACCAGGAGCTCATCGATCTGTCGACCGCCCGCCCTCTGAACAACGCACCGGGCGCGGCCTACAGCTACTCCAACACCAACTTCGTCGTGCTGGGGCAGCTCATCGAGAGCATCACCGGCACGCCCATGGCCACCCACTACCAGCAGCGCATCTTCGGTCCCCTGCGGCTGAGGAACACCTCCTACGTCCACCCGCAGACAACCATCGCCGGCTCCTATGCCCGCGGTTACCTCCGTCAGGACGACACCACCCTGCCACTGGTCGACTCCACCGAGCAGACCGTCTCGTGGGGGCAGTCCGCAGGTGCGGTCATCTCCAACGCAGCAGATCTGAACCGCTTCTTCTCTTCGCTCGTCTCCGGGAAGCTCCTCCCCGCCGAGCAGCTGGAGCAGATGATGACCATGGTTCCGGTCAACGCGGACGGCAGCCAGTCCTACGGCCTGGGTCTGCGCGCCAGGAAGCTGTCCTGCGGCACCACGGTCTACGGCCACACCGGCACCGTGCAGGGCTACTACACCTACGCCTTCACCACCGCCGACGGCACCCGAAGCATGACCTCCCTGGCGAACACCTCCAACAACGGAACCGTCAACGCGACACTCGGTGCGACGCTGGAGGCCACGTTCTGCGGAGCCACCGGCACAAAGGCTGCATCCCCCTCCGGATCCGACACGAACGGATTCACCGAGGACATCGCCCCCCAGGTCGTCCGCCGCTGAGTCAGCCCTCCACCCATGACGGCCCGGTGCGACGTGAGGCTCGCTGTGCGCGGCTTCCCCACCGGGCCGTCCCGTCGCTGCCGCCTTCGCCCGATCGAAGGAATGGTTCTCGGGCTTGTGGTGGTACGGCAGCACCTGTCACACCGTCGCGGCGATGCTGGTCTTACTTGTCGTCCCCTCCGGGCGGGGACGGTTCGGTCGACTACAAGGAGAGAACCTTGACGGTTCGGTCCAAGGAATTCAACTTCGGTATGCCGTGGGAGTCTCTTTACGGGTTCAGCCAGGCCGTGCAGGCCGGCGACACGCTCTACATCTCCGGGCAGTTGTCGCACGACATGACCGGGGCCTTCGTCGGGGCGGGCGACTTCGAGCTCCAGGTGAGGACGACTCTCGACAACCTCGACCGGGTGCTGGAGCACTTCGGCGCCACCCGCGACCAGATCGTCGAGACCACCGTCCTCGTCAGGAACCTTCGGGAGCACTTCGACACGGTCGCCCGTCTGCACGCCGCGTACTGCGGCGACCACCGGCCCACCAGCACCGTCATGGGGGTCTCCGACCTTGCGCTGCCCGACCAGCTCGTCGAGATCGGCGCGGTCGTCCGCCTCGACGTGACGCACCAGTGACCTCAGTGGTCGGCGCAGCAGGGGGTCGGGGCCGGGACCTCGAACGGGACGAGTGTGCCGCCCGCCGCCGGCATGACGGCCAGGACCAGCTCGCCGTTCTGCCACTGCGGGCGTATGTGATCCCGGGTGACGACAGAGGTTTCCGCCGCGGTTTCCGAACCGGCGCCCAGGACCGTCACGCGGTCGATCGCGGAGCCGGACAGCAGCTCCGCGATCGTCAGCGTGCCGGTGAGGGCTTCCGAGCCGGGGTAGAGGACCGCACGGCCGGCCTCGTCGGGGGCGCCGTCCGTCACCTCGTACCCCTTGGCCGTCAGCCACTCGCGGGCCGCGTCCAGGACCTCCTGCGACTCGACCGCGAAGGAGAGGGCCACCCGCGGCCGGTCCCCCCGCACCAGGTGCGTACAGCCGAACGTGCCCTCAGGGAGGGCGAGTTCGGCCGCGAGCGTCAGGAGCAGGTGATCGGCCGCGCGCAGGTCCTGCGTCCCCGCGTCCACCGTGAGGACGTACGGCGTCACGACGGCAGGACCCACACCGGGTTCGAGTAGAACCACAGGTCCGCCCACGGGTCGGCGTCACCGACGACGTCCAGAGCCGGGCCGCCCGGGTCCACGGCCGCGCCCATCGGGCCGACGGCGGTGCGGTTGCCGTCCGTGCCGCGCAGGCGGACGTAGACGGGGCGGTCGACCTGGCCGAGCTCGTAGCTGAGCCGGACGGTGCCGGTGGACTTGTTCACCTCGTACGACTTGACGACCCTGGCCGTCGGCGCGGTGAAGGTGTCCTTGTCGGCGACCTCGCCGGTGACATCGCCCTGGATGACGTCGACGCGGGCCAACTGCGGGACGAAACCGGCCCAGTTGGGGCCGCCGGCCAGGGCCACGTCCACGGTCAGCGTGACCTTCGTGCCCTTGCGGACGTGCAGCGCGCCGCCCAGCGTCGCCCAGCGGCTGCCGCCGGACACCCGGACGTCGAGGCCGCTGATCAGCTGGCCGTGGTCGACCCAGATGCGGCCCGCGCGGATGCCGTCCATCACGGCGGCGTAGGAGAAGCCGTCCGCACCGACGTGGGTGCGGCTGTAGTAGCCGGGCCAGTAGTCGCCCTGGGTGAGGTCGATCTTGCCGCCGTAGACCGGGTCCTCGTACTTGCCGTTGGCGTTGTAGTCGCTGTTCGGGCCGCGCATCGCGGTGTCGGCGTAGACCTGGTGGGAGTCGGAGTTGGCGGTGATCCACCACGGCTTGCCCTCGGCGAGAAGGCTGTCCCACAGGCCGCCGACGGTGGAGGTCATCCAGTCGAAGCCGCCCCAGGTGCGGTAGGACTCCAGGGGGTAGCCGGGGAAGGAGTTGGCGCTGGGGTTGTTGTCGTAGATGCCGCGGGCCCGGGCCATGCCGAGCGGCGCCGGGATGCCGGCGGCCTGGTGGCCGGGCGCGCCCTCGAAGCCGACGGCGATCTGGTGGCTCGCGGGGGTCGCGTCGCGCCAGGCGCGTATCTCGTGCGGGGAGTCGACACCGCGCCGCGCCGGGTGGTTGGCGAGCATCAGCGCGTCCTTGACCTTGCGCCGCCGCACCTGGTCGGAGAGGAAGGCCAGACCTGCGACGGCGAGCGCCTCGTTGGCGGGCGTGGAGTCGGAGGCGCCCTTGACGCTGCCGTCGTAATCGGTTTCGAACTGCTTGAGGACGGAGACCTCGTTCTTGCCGGGGTGCACAAAGACCGTGCCGTGCTCGGCGGCCGGGATGTTCCACTCCAGGCCCTGGAAGACGAGGGTGTCCTCGTACGCGGAGCGAGCCTCCCGGATGTCCGGGTTGACCTTCTCCACACCGATCTTGGCGTGCGTGGCGTTGCCGTGGTCGGTGATGACCAGCCAGTCCATGCCGTGCTTGGCGCCCTGACGGACCTGGTCGACGACGCGGTACTTGCCGTCGTTGCTGTACTGGGTGTGGATGTGGTGGTCGCCGGCCAGCCACAGGAAGCCCTTCCTGCGGCTGCCCGAGGAGGCGGCGTGCGCGGCGGCCTGCGGGGCGAGAACGCTCCCGGCGGCCAGGCCCGCGCCGAGGAGACCGGCGCGGCGCAGCAGCGAACGGCGTGACTGCTGCTCGGGGTTCAGCGCCTCGTCGGGCACGGAGGTGTCGAAGGCGGCGGGGAGCGCCGCGTGCTCGTGGTCATGGTCGTGGTGGTGGTGATGCCCGGGTCCGTGACTGTGGCCGTGCCCCATGATGCGCCTCTCTCACTCCACCGCTGTCTTCTGCGGTGGCCGCCTCCAACGGCACTGCTGCGCCGCGTGAGGAGAATCGAGGCAGAAGATGAACATTGAACGACCGCGGGGTGTGCGGTGGGCGACGCGGGCGCGGCGGCTCATACCGGCATGCACAGTTTCCTCAACTCCCCTTGTACGTCACTCTGGTTGGGCTGGAACCTGAGCACCATTCAACTCTCTTTCGCCTCCCCCACCGGAGACACCCCCCATGAGAAGACTCCTCGGCGCCCTCGCCGCCGGCGCGCTCGCCCTCACCGGCCTCACCGCCACCACCACCCCCGCCCAGGCGGCCACCACCACCGGCACCTTCAACGTCCTGACGTACAACATCGCGGGTCTGCCCCTGGGCCTCGGCGACAGCGACCCGGAGACCAACACCCCGCTGATCGGGCAGCGGCTCGGCGGGTACGACATCGTCAACGTCCAGGAGGACTTCAACTACCACGCCTCCCTCTACGCCAACGACACCCACCCGTACCGCACCGCGACCAGCGGCGGCGCCGGGATCGGCGACGGCCTCAACACCCTCTCCGACCACACCTTCGAGGACTTCCAGCGCGTCGACTGGAACGACTGCACCAACGCCGACTGCCTCACCCCGAAGGGCTTCACCCTCGCCCGCGTCCGCCTCGCCGAGGGCGTCTTCGTGGACCTCTACAACGTCCACACCAACGCCGACGTGACCGACGCGGCCCTCGCCGCCCGCCGCGCCAACATCGAGCAGCTGTCGGACTTCATCCAGGCCAACTCCGCGGGCAACGCCGTGATCGTCATGGGCGACACCAACACGCGGTACACGCGCGCGGGCGACAACATCCGCACCCTCGTCAGCGAGAACGGCCTCAAGGACCCGTGGGTCGACCTGGTCAAGGACGGTACGCCGCCCGCGCAGGGCAGCGACGCACTGGTCTGCGACGCGGCGGCGCCGACGAACGACTGCGAGGTCGTCGACAAGGTCCTCTACCGCGGCAGCGACCTCGTCACCCTCGACGCCACCCGCTACCACAACGAGTGGGCGTCCTTCCTCCGCTCCGACGGCGAGCATCTCTCCGACCACTTCCCGCACACGGTCGACTTCTCCTACACCGTCAACCCGTCCCTGAAGGCGAGCGACTTCTTCGGCGGCCCGCACGGCACGGCCTTCAACGACGCGGACGACCTGCCGGCGGCCCCGTCACCCCGCACGCTGACCCTGCGCGGCGGCTCCCGCCTGGACGCGGTGTCGCTGACGCACGACGGCGGCAGGGTCCTGTCCCACGGCGGTACGGGCGGCACGGCGACGTCCCTGACCCTGGCCTCCGGCGAGCACCTCACCTCGGTGAAGCTGACGCAGGGCCAGAAGGACGGCCGTACGCGGCTCTTCTCCGCGGCATTCACAACGGACAAGGGCCGCACCCTGTCGGCCGGTACGGCGACGACGGCCACCAAGAGCTTCACGGCCCCGTCCGGCTGGCAGATCGTCGGCTTCACCGGCCGCTCCGGCGACGAGATCGACAAGCTCGGCGTGCTGTACGCGCCGATCAACTGATCGGCCGGGGCAGGGTTCGCCCTGGTCGTCGAGGCCCATGACGACCAGGGCGAACCGGATTGTGACGAGGTCACCGCTCACTCACTGTGCAGCGCCTCCGAAACCGTCAACCGCCCCGCCCTCCGCGCCGGAACGAACGCCCCCAGCACCGCGATCGCGAGCCCCGCGAGGGCGAGGAGGCTCAGCGCAGGGACCTGCCAGACGTCCGTCATGTACGACGGCAGGGTGAGATCCACCGCCTCCGCCATCCGCGGGACGACCACCTGGTGGCCCACCACGCCCAGCGGGATGCCGAGCAGAGAGCCGAGTGCGCCGAGCACCGCCATCGACGTCACCGTCATCACCGTGACCTGCCGGGGCGTCATGCCGATGGACTTCAGCATGCCCAAGTCCCTTCGTCGATCATGGGTGTTGAGGACGACACTGTTGAAGACTCCGAGGGACGCGACCACGGCGAGCATCAGGGTGAGCACCGAGGCCGAGCCGACGATGGTCTGTGTGATGGAGTTGGAGCCGTGGACTGTCGGGCTGATTCCGGCGTCGGCGGCCCTGGCCGCGCGGACGTAGGCCGCCGGGTCGGCTCCGTCGCGGAGCTTCACGTGGTAGGCGATGGGCTTCTCGTGCGGGGACAGGGCCGTCATCGTGGACCAGTCGGCGACGATCTGCCGGGCGTTGCTCTCCATGAACTCCCCGACGACGACCGCCGTTTCGTCCCGGTCGCCCTTCTCCAGGACGAGCCGGTCGTCGACCCGCAGGCCGTTCTGGCGCAGGAAGGCCGATCCGGCCACGATCTCGCCGGTGCCGCGCATCCAGCGGCCCTCGGTGAGTACGCCGCCCAGCTGGAGACGGTCACCACGACGGCCCTCGAGCTCGACCTCGTGTGCCGAGCCCGCCACGCGCACGTCGGTGTTCGCCCGGGCGGTGACCTCGAGCGCGCCGGGCAACGAGCCCAACAGCGACTGAAGTTCTAGGTCGTCGTGCTCCGGCTTGATCTCCTTGCCGTCCTTGACGTTGAAGGCGTACGCCGTGACCTGGAAAGCATCCTGGCCCGCGTTCCCGAACCGGGTCATCGTGGTGGCCAGGCCCGTCGCGAACGTCACCGTGGTCACGCCGAGGACCACGGCGGCGAGCGTGAGGGCGCTGCGGCCCGGCCGGGCGAACGGCAGACCCATCCCCAGGCTCACCGAGCGCGGCAGCCTGCTGCTCGCCAGCCGGCGCTGGATGCCGAGGGCCCGCCCGGCGCGCGGTGCGGTGCCCGCGCTGATCGCCCGCGCCGCCGACAGGCGGTGTGCGCGCACGGCGGGGGCGAGCGCGGCAAGGAGGCACACGGCGGGCATGCCGAGCAGGGCCACGGCGTTCACCCAGGGCGCGATGGACGCACTGCCGTGGAACACCCCGGCGTCGGGCCCCATGAACACGAACTCGAAGAAGGGCTGCGCCAGCAGATTGCCGAGGGCCGTGCCGAGCGCGCAGCCGAGGACCGCCGGGACGGAGATCATCGTGAGGTAGACGGCGACCACCTGCCCCGGCGTGAACCCGATGGCCTTGAGCACGCCGATGTGCCGGAAGCCGGAGATCACCGCGCCGCTGACCACGTTGCCGATGATGAGCACGGCCACCGCGATGCCGAGGATGCCGAAGGCCATCAGGTAGGGGGTGTACGCCCGGGCCGAACCGCCCACCTGGTGCTTGAGCGCGAGATACGACCGTGAGGCGGTCAGCGCGTCCGCCGGGAGCCCTCCGGTCACCGTGGCCAGCTGTCCGCGCAGCCGTTCCTCCGACGACGCGTCCGCGAAGCGGAAGAGCACCTGCGTGGTCGTCGGGTGCAGGGCTGCGATCTGGTCGGGCGCGACCCAGGCGTCCGAGGTCCGGCTCAGGTCGAAGGCGAAGCCGACGACGGTCAGGGTCGGGCCCTGCGGCACGTGGATCTTCTTGCCCAGGTCGTCCGGGGTCCAGCCGGGATCCCGGTTCAGGACGACCTCGCCGGAGCGGGTGGCCCAGCGGCCCGCCCACAGGTCGAGCCGGTCCACGGGGCCGTCGGGGTCGGCGCGGCCGACGACCGTGATCTCGCTGCCGAGGCCGAAGTTCATGCCCCCGTCGCCCGGCAGTTCGACCGTGGCCTGGGCGAAGGGCCCGGCGGCGGCCTCGACACCGGGCCCCCGGACCGCCCGCGTCAACTGCGCGTCCGACACCTTGTCGGGGTCGAATGCGGCGACGACATGCGGGCCGCGCTGCTTTCCGAAGGCCTTGTCGAAGGGGGCGGAGGCCGCGTCGAGCAGGCCGAGGGCCACCACCATCGCGGCCGTGGACGTCAGCGTGACCAGGGCGATGACGAGGGTCTGCAGCCTGCGTCGCCGTACCGCGGCGCGGGCCGCATGCCATACCGCCCTCATGCGGACGGCTCCAGGGTGTGATCGCCGGTCACCCGGCCGTCGGCGACTTCGACCAGCCGGCTGGCGCAGCGCCGGGCGAGGTGCTCGTCGTGGGTGACGAGGATCAGCGTCTGGCCGATCTGGTTGAGGTCGAGGAGCAGGTCCATCACCTGCTCGCCGGACCGGCTGTCCAGGGCACCGGTCGGCTCGTCGGCCAGCAGCAGGGCGGGGCGGTTCATCAATGCCCGTGCCACGGCGACGCGTTGCCGCTCGCCACCGCTGAGCACCGCCGGGTAGGCGTGGCGCCGGTCGATGATGCCGAGTTCCTCGAAGAGCTCCAGCGCGCGGCGCCGGGCCTGCCGGGCGGGTGTGCCGGTCAGCTGCGCGGCGAGCGCGACGTTGTCGAGCGCCGACAGGTCGTCGATGAGGTTGAAGAACTGGAAGATCATGCCGATCCGGCGCCGCCGGTACAGGGCGAGCCCCTTCTCGCTCAACTCGCCCACGTTCTCGCCGTGTACGACGACCGTGCCGCCCGTCGGACGGTCCAGACCGGCGATCATGTTGAGCAGGGTGGACTTGCCGCACCCCGAAGGTCCCATCACCGCGACGGCCTCCCCGGCCCGGATCTGCAGCGACACCCCGTCCAACGCGGTCGTCTCGCCGTACTCCTTGCGCACACCGTCGAGCCGAACGACGGCGGCGGCCTCTCCCCTACTGCCCTCAATGACCATGCACAGGACGCTAAGAGGCGGACCCGTGCCTGAACATCCCTCCCCGGATGGCACATCGGCCGCGCATCGTCCTGGAGATGCAGGCCCCTGCATCCACAGGCCGATGCGGATCCGGTGGTCGTCTGCCAAGGTGAACGCGTGTGGGAGTGGGAGTCGAACGGGTTGTGGGCGGCGCTGGGGGTGGTGTGTGCGGCGGTGGCCGGGCTGACGGTGGCGCTGGTGCGGATGCGGCGCCGCTGGCAGGCGGCCGTCGGGGAACGCGGCTGGCTCCTCGAACGCGAGCGGGAGAGCGCGGCCCGGGCCGCGATCGCGGCCGAACGCGACCGTATCGCCCGCGAGTTGCACGACATCGTCAGCCACAACGTCAGCCTCATGGTGGTGCAGGCCGGCGCCGCCCGTGAGGTGCTGGGCACGATGCCGGACGAGGCGGCGACGGCCCTGCGGGCCGTGGAGGACGCCGGCCGGGGCGCGATGACGGATCTACGGCATCTGCTGGGCCTGTTGGCACCGTCGCAGAGCGGCGAGGACGCGGAGGAAGAGGATGGCGAGGGTTCTGGTGTCGGCACCGCACCCGATCTCTCACCCCAGCCCGGCCTCGACCGCCTCGGCGCGCTCGTCGACCGGATCTCGTTCGCCGGGCTGCCCGTCGAGGTGCGGATCTCAGGGGAGCCGCGCCCGCTGCCACAGGGGATCGACGTGACCGCGTACCGGATCGTCCAGGAGGCGCTGACCAACGCGCTCAGGCACGGCGACGGCGGCAAGGCGGAGGTCACCGTGCGGTACGCGGACCACGCGCTGCGCGTGGAGGTGCTGAACACCGGCCCGAGCGTGCTGACCGGCGACGCGCACACCCAGCCGTCACCGAAGCGCCACCGTGAGGGCACGGGCCGCGGCCTGCTGGGCCTGCGGGAGCGGGTCGCGGTCTACGGCGGCGACCTGGACGCCCGTCGCCGCCTGGGCGGGGGCTACCGGGTCCGGGCGCGCATTCCCCTGGACCGCCCATGAGGACGCCGGAAGCCGACCGAGGCCCCCGTGTCCTCGTGGTCGACGACCAGACACTGATCCGGACCGGCTTCCGGCTGATCCTGACCGCCCGCGGCATCGAGGTGGTGGGCGAGGCGGCCGACGGGGCGGAGGCGGTGGCGCTGGCACGCGAACTCGCTCCGGACGTCGTGCTGATGGACATCCGCATGCCCACCATGGACGGCCTGGAGGCCACCAGCCGTATCCTCGAACAGGCCCCGGACTGCCGGGTGTTGATGCTGACCACCTTCGACCTGGACCGCTACGTCTACCAGGCCCTGTCGATCGGCGCGAGCGGCTTCCTGCTGAAGGACGTCACGCCGGAGCACCTGGCGGCGGCGGTACGCCTGGTGAACACGGGCGACGCCCTGCTGGCCCCCTCGATCACCCGCCGTCTGGTGGAACGCTTCGCCACGGAGCCCCCGGTCCACTCACCGGTCACACACACCGACCTGGCGCCCCTGACACCCCGCGAACTGGAGGTCCTGACCCTCCTGGGCCGCGGCCTGTCCAATACCGAACTGGCCGACCGGCTCACCCTGAGCGAGGCCACGGTGAAATCCCACGTGGCCCGCATCTTCGCCAAGCTCGCCCTGCGGGACCGCGCCCAGGCCGTGGTGCTGGCGTACGAGACCGGACTGGTCAGACCGGGCGACTCGAACGCCAGGAGCTCCCCAGAACAATGAGGCGTAGTTGCGGGGGCCGAGGCGGCTTCCGGCGGGGAGCCGCCTCGGCCCGGCCGGACGGCTCAGCCGCAGGAGCCGGAGATCCACCGGTGGGAACGCAGCTTGTACGTGCCCGCCAGGTTTCCGCCGTGCTGCTGGCGCGTGCAGCCCTTACGGTTCACATAATTGGCGCCGCTGTAATAGGCCACACCGGTCGCGCTGGACGTGCCGGCGTTGAACACCGACTTGACATTGTGGGTCGCGGACCAGGAACAACGGATGCTCCCGCCCTGCCAGTCGGGGTCGGCCACGTCCCATTGGCATTTGGAGCCGGTGAAATTGGACCCGGTCCAGAAGCAGACGTATCCGCTGGGACAGCTCACCGCGGCTCGCGCGAGATCGTCCCTGCTCACAGTCGGGGTATTGGTACCAGCGTGGGCGCTCGGAGCGGCCAGTGCCGTCGCCGCGGCGACGGCCGTCCCGACGGCCATCACTCGAATTCGATTCGACTTCAATATTCGCGATTTCACCTTTCCCCCTTTCTCGTGGAAAACGCCGTCCGGCGCAGCAAGCGACGATATAAGCACCGCCATTCCACCCCAAGAAGGAAATGCGCCACACATTTCCGTCCGCCGGCCCGCACCTCACCCCGTGTCCCGGGACCGGGCCGTCGACGCCCTGCACGCGGCGCCGGAGCACTGGCTCGCTCAGCCGTAGGTGTCCCGTCTCGCTGAAGTTGAGGCAGGGCAGCGCTCTGACCTGGGGTGCCTCAGGCAGAACGAGACGTCGGGTGTTCGTCGGGTCTCGCTCAACCTGAGGCTTTCCGTCACGATTCCGTGGGCTTGTCGGCGGGGTCCTTCTGGTACAGCAGGACGTAGCGGCCCACCACGGCATCGAAGCGCTCCGTGGTGTCGAAGTCGTCGAGTTCGGTGACCTCGAAGTCGAGGCTTCCGTCGAAGGCTTCGTTCCGTGCCCTGCGGCGGGCCTTCTCCGTGGCCGCAGGATCGCGGTCGATGCCCAGGACCCGGCCGCGCGGCCCCACGATCCCGGCGGCCAGCATGGAGACATCACCCATCCCTGAACCGAGGTCCAGGACGGACATGCCGGGCCTCAGACCGCCCAGGCGCAGGAACCGATCCGTCGAGGAACGCAGGATCCGTCCCTGCGTGGGACGCGAACCAGAGACGCGTCGACGGTAGGAAAGCCGGTACCACCCTCGCACCCCCAAGAAGGGGAGAAAGCCGGTCGTGCCCGCGGCGCAATGCCGTGCCAAGGGTCTCGTCCACCCGACCATTGTGTCCGCCGTGCAGCCGTTGTGCCTGGTACTGGCAGTCCTACCGTCGCAGAGGGCACTGGTTGTCCTCTCGTCACGGGCCGAGAGTGGACGCATGACTACAACATTCATCACCGGAGCCAACAAGTCCCTCGGGTATGAGACCGCCCGCCGCTTGATCGAGGCCGGCCACACCGTCCTCATCGGCGCTCGTGATCCAGAGCGCGGTCAGGCGGCCGCCGACGCACTCGGTGCCCGTTTCGTCCAGATCGATGTGACGGATGACGCGTCGGTGGCTGCGGCCGCCGCCGACATCGCGGCTCGCGAGGGCGGCATCGACGTCCTGATCAACAACGCCGGTGTCTTCGGGACGCACAGCCCCGCCGACCAGATCACGGCCGCGGACGCGTCCGCGGTGTTCGAGGTCAACGTCGTGGGGATCGTCCGGGTGACGCACGCGTTCCTGCCTCTGCTGCGCAAGTCCGCGAGCCCGGTCATCGTCAATGTCTCCAGCGGCATGGGGTCGTTCGCGGCCACCCACGACGCCGAGCGCGTCGAGTCGAGGAACCTCGCGCCGCTCTACACGGCATCGAAGGCTGCCGTGACCATGCTGACCACGCAGTACGCGAAGTCCTGGCCGGAGGTGAAGGTGAACGCGGCCGACCCGGGCTACACCGCGACCGACTTCAACGGGCACAGCGGCCCGCAGACGGTGACCGAGGGGACCGACGCGATCGTCGAACTCGCCACCATCGGGGTGGACGGGCCGACCGGGACCTTCCGGGACCGTCACGGTGAGATGGCCTGGTGATCCACCTCTGAATCCGGGGCGTGCCCGGCACGGACGAGGACGGCCGGAGTGCGGCTGCAAGGCAGTAGGTCGCGATCCGGCCCCTCGGGGTCGTCCCCCGCCCCGGATGTGGTCGGTGCGGCGGCGAGCCGGTCGCGTTCCGTATCAACACGGACTGCTGGCTGAGCTAGGGCTGACGGTGTGCGAAGAGGATCGCCCCTGGAGCGCTCTCGTCGAGGTCGAGGAGCATGTGGGCCTCGACCGTGAAGCCAGCATCGTGTAGCCAGGTCGTCACTTGGTCAGGCTGGCGGCGGTGGACGTAAACGTTCATCGGGTGACCACCGTAGCCCTGCGTCTTCAGCCTCGACTCGTCACCGACATGGAAGCCGAGCAGCAGTGGTCCGCCAGGGCGTAGCACCCGGTAGAAGTGGCTGAAGACCGTGGGCACGGCATCGTCGGGGACGTGTATCAACGACCAGAAGGCGAGCAGGCCGGCAAGGGCCTCGCCGGCCTGGACGAGCACCAGGTCCACCGCCACACCCCCTGGCTGCGCTGGGTGACCCTCGCGATGCTCGCCCACGCCTTCCTGGCCGTCATCCGCGCCGACGAGCACCGCGAACACCCCGCCCCCACCGGACTCATCGCCCTCACCTGCAACGAAATACAGCGACTATTCGCCCTGCCCGCCGCATCCCCGAACGGCCAGCGCGACCATCGCCTGCGCTGGTCCTTATGGCGTCGCCGACACCAGGCCCGCGCCCGCGACTGCCACTGCCGCCGACGCGAGGCCACAACATGAAGATCCACAACTGCGGATGGAGTATTAATTGACCGACCTCAGAAGCAACCGACCGAAGTCAGCGCGGCCCGAGGGGCCCCTCAGGCCGCCGTTAGTGCCGCCAGGGCGCGGTCCATCGCGGCGTTGAACTCTTCCGGCGTCAGCGGCAGCCGGGACTTGACGTCCCGACTCCACTGGTCGGCGAGGACCTCGGCGGAGCCCGCCTCGACACCGTCGAGCGCCGCGTCGGCCAGGTCCGACGGCGCGATCTTGTCCACGGGCCAGCCCGCGGCCATGTCGGTGTCGGCCAGGCCGAGGTGCACCGCCGTCACGAGCGTGCCCTGCTCGGCGAGCTCCAGGCGGACGCCGTTGGTCATGGCCCAGGCGGCGGCCTTGGTCAGGTGGTAGGCGCCTGCGCCCTTGCCCCCGAACCACGACATGGCGGAGAGGACGTTGACGATCGCGCCCCCGCCGTTCCTGGCGAGCGCCGGCGCGAACTCCCGGATCATTCCCAGGTGGCCGAACACGTTGGTCTCCATCTCGTGTCGCACCGCGTCCAGCGAACCGGTCACCAGGTCGGTCCCCGTCTGGATCCCCGCGTTGTTGACGAGCAGCGAGACGTCCGGGGCGGCCTCGGCGGCGGCCCTCACGGATGCGGGATCGGCGATGTCGAGGGGCAGCGCCTCGACCCCGGGCAGGTCCACGGTCTCCGGTCGGCGGGCCGTCGCGTAGACCTTGCGGGCGCCCCGTTCGAGCAGGCGCTGGGCGAAGGCACGGCCCAGGCCGCGGTTGGCTCCGGTGACAAGGGCAACTGAGTTGTTGATATCCATGTCCAGTACGCTAAAACCTGACGTTGACGTCAGAGGCAAGTGCTGGTCGTCAGGACCGGGGTGAGAGGAATCACCATGACCGTCACGGAGGCCGCGGCCGATCGGCTCGTCCGCATCGGCGAGGTGGCGCGGGGCGCCGGTGTCTCGGTGCGCGCCGTGCGCTACTACGAGCAGCAGGGGCTGCTCATCGCGGAGCGCAGCCCATCCGGCCAGCGCCTCTACCGGCAGGACGCCGTCACCCTGGTGCGCTTCTTCCAGCAGATGTTCGCCGCCGGCCTGACCAGCCGAAGGATCGCGGAACTCCTTCCGTGCTGGGACTCCGGACACACCGACGCCGAGCAACGAGCCATGCTGCGCGCCGAGCGCGACCGCATCCAGGCCAAGGTCGACGACCTGCAGGCCGCCCTGGACCGCCTCGACGAGGTCATCGCGATCACGGACACGCACCCGTAGGTGGGACGACCGTAGAGGGGCGGACGAGGCCAGCACCTCGGATTGATCGAGACGTCACACGAGATGCCCGAGATTGAGCGAGACGTGCGGGCCGATGCCTCACGAAGGCCGGGACTGCCTCAACTTCGCAGAGACAGGTCAGTAGGCGTGTGGGAGGACGAAAACAGCGGTACGAACGAGGAGTCGGGGACGAATCCATAGACTGGAAACTTCACAGTCGTCACATGCTGCCGCGGGGGAGGGATCGCGCTGTGAGCCAACAGCTGGGACGCGGTCCCGTGAGAACCACCGGCCGTCCGGACCCCGCACCGCCCGGCGGTCCGGACGACGGCGGCTCGCCGTCGGCGCGTTTCGTCGGCTGGCTCGGCAGCCTGGGCTGCGCGGCTGCCGGGTACGCGGTGTTCCAGTTCCTCTTCCAGGTGCTGCCCTCCTCCCTCGACGGCGAGCCCGCCAAGTACCTCATCGCCGGCATCAGCGGGCTCGGCACGGGCGTGGCCGCCTGGCTGGCGGCGGCGCTGCTGCGGGCGCGGGCACGGTCGGCCGCCATGCCGCCGGCCCCGACGGCCGGAGCCCGGCCGCAAGAGCCCGGTCCGCTTCCCGGGGTGTTCAACGCCGCGTACGAGACCCTCGTCGGCCAGGTCACCGTCGTCGACGACCCCGGCGTCGGGCTGCTCACCGGCTGGCCGCACTCGCTCGGCGAGAGCCCCTCGCGGCCGACCCCGGTGGGAACCGCTTACGGCCTGCACATCATGCTCGACCTGGGCGTGCCCGACGGGCAGCTGAGCACGGGCGACCTGGTGGACACGCTGTGGCGGCTGCGGCTGCCGGACGGCGGCTGGTCGGCGCGGTCGCAGGGGGCCGAGGCCCGCCCTGAGGTCACCGCGCTGGTGCTGGGCGCGCTGGCCCGGGCCGGGGCGTCCCGGGAGCGGCTGGCCACGGAGGTGGCCCGCTGCACGGCCGCGTTCACGCCGGAACTCGACCGCGCCGGACGGGAGTCGACGCATGTCGTGACGACCGTGCTGCGCGGGCTGCTGCGCGCCGCGCCCGCCTCCGCCGTACTGCCCCGGCTGCGCGAGGCGATCGTCGACGGCGCCATCAGCGACCCGGGCCGCGCGCACCTGCGCTGCTGGGGCTACCGGCTGGACCCGCCGCACGGCCCGCCGTCCCCGCTGCACACCGCGCAGGCCGTGGTCGCCCTCGACCGGACCGCCCGTGTCCTCGGCGAGTCCGCGGGCGCCCGCGCCGCCCGGGAGGACGGGGTCCGCTGGCTGCTGGCCTGCCCGGACGCACCCCACCACGGCTGCCTCGACCTGGAGAACCTCAGGGAGGAGGTACGGCGCCCGCGCACCGACGAACCCGCGCGCCACGAGGTGCTGAACGTACGGCACTTCACGTCCTCCTGGGTTGCCCGCGCCCTGCTGACCCCGGCAGCCCGGCGGATCGCCGAGGAGGACGGGCTGGAGGCGGAGTGGCGGGAGCGGCTGGACGGCGCGGTCGCCGCGGTGTGGGCCGGGCAGACCGACGGCATCTGGACCTGGGAGCGCGGCGACGGCACGGACCTGCGCAAGCCGATCTGGATGACCTATCAAGGTCTTTGCGCACTGCGCGCCCATGCCGTATGGATGTATCAGCCGGTTCAACCGGATCACTGAACCCGTCCGGCAGGGGCGGGAGTTGGGGGATGATGCATGGGTGGTCACCACGTCCGCGCGGCTCGGCGACTGCTGGCCAGGGCGCTCGACGGTGAACTGCCCGAGCACGAACAGGTGATGGCGGCCCGCTCCGTGATCGCCGAACTGGGCTCACCCGACCGCCTGCTGGAGCTGATCGACGAACTCGCCTCCGAGGAGGGTGATCCCGAGGGCTGTGCCCGGCTGTCGTACCGACACGTACTCGGTTTCGACAAGTTGCTGCTGATCGACGGCGGCCCCCGCCACATGCTGCGCGTACATGTGTGGCATCCGGGCGCGGGCGCGATCGGCAAGGAGGACATCCACAACCACCGCTCACCGCTGGCCTCCTACGTCGTCCGCGGCCGGCTCGCGATGGAGCTGTACGAAGTGGGGGACGACGGCGGGATCGAGGCCGCGCGCTACCAGGAGTCCCTGGCGGAGCGGTCGGCCGACTGGCGGCTGGAGCCGACGGGTCCGGCTCGGCTGCGGCTGACGCACACGGGCCAGTACGCGGCGGGCAGCGCCTACGCCCTGCCGGCGCACACCCTGCACCGGGCCTGGTGCGACACGGACGTACCGACGGTGACGCTGTTCCTGGAGACGGGCAGCGGACGGCGCCCGCACACCGACGTGTTCACGGCCGCGGGCCCGCATCCCGGGGCGGTCGCCAAGGTCCCGCTGGACGTACCGGACTACCTGGCGGCGCTGAGCGGGCTCGCCGAGCTGCTCAGAAGCTCGTGAGGGCCTGTCGTACGACGTCGAGGTTGTAGTCGTCGATGGCGACGCTCGTCAGTTCGGCGGGCCGGAGCCAGGCGTAGGCCTGGTCCGGCTTCGGCAGGGTCACGTCCAGGGACAGCGGGCGGACCAGGAAGTTCTCCTGCCAGCTCTTGACCTCGTGGCCCCGGTAGTCACTGACGAAGGACGACTCGCCGACCTTGCGCACGATCTCGCCGCGCAGCCCGGTCTCCTCCTTCAGCTCGCGCAGCGCGCCGTCCGCCGCACTCTCGTCCGGCTCCAGCTTCCCGCACGGCACGCCCCACACCCGCGGCAGGAACCGCTCCGTCTCACTACGCCGCACCAGGAGCACCCGCCCCCGCTTGTCCACCACGACGGCGGCCGCCAGTCGCATCTCGCCGGGGATGTCCATGGCCATAGCTTCCTCGGTCCCTGGGTCAGCAGCCGGAGTTGAGTCCAAAGGGTCTGATACCCATGAAAACCTCAACTCTACCAGTCCGCCCGCTACGAGGCTGTGCAGCCGGTCTCACTCTGCCCGGCCGGGTTACTGCCACCGAACGCCTGGACGTCGGCGTACGTCGGCACGGTGCCGTGCGGCGGTCGGCCCACCCGGATGTCGGCGAGCATCTCCAGGGCAGCGCCCAGGGAGCGCCGGTACAGCAGGGAACCGAGGCTGACGCGGCGCACGCCGAGGTCCGTGAGGTGGGCGACGGAGGGACCGGTGGGTGAGTAGAGGATGTTGAGGGGGACGTCGAGGTGCCGTACGAGGGTGGTGATCTCGGCGGGGTCGGTGAGGCCGGGGACGAACACGCCGTCGGCTCCCGCCTGCTGGTAGGTGTCGAGGCGGGCGAGCGTTTCTCTTCGGTCGCCGTCGCCGGTCCAGTAGGTGTCGGTGCGGGCGTTGACGAAGAGGCCGGGGACGGCCGACTTGACGGCGGCGATCTTCGCGGCATGACGGGTGACTGGCCCGAGCCCGTCCTCCAGGTTGATACCGACGGCCCCGACGGCCGCCAGTTCCCGTGCGAACTCCGCCACCTCCTCCGGGTCATCACTGAAACCGCTCTCCGCGTCGACGGAGAGCAGAAACGGCTCCGTCCCGAGAGCGAGAGCGAGCCGGAGGGTCTCGTCGCGGATCGCCGACGCGCCGTCGGGCACACCGGCGGCCGCGGCGACACCCAGGCTGGTCGTCCCGATCGCACGAAACCCCGCGGCGGCCAGGGCTGCGGCCGAGGCGTGGTCCCAGGCATTGGGCAGCAGAAGGGGCTCGTCGGCGTGATGCAGGTCGGCGAGCGCGGTCACGACAGATCACCGATCGCGTCGGCGTAGTACGTGGATTCCTTGAGGTGCAGGGCGAGTTCGCGGAAGGTCCAGCCCTCACCGGGCGAGTGGTCGAGCTGATCCTCGGTGAGGACATCGAGCCGGTTCGCCCAGATCCGGGCGAGCCGGGTGAGGCGGCTGCGGGCCTCGTCGAGGTCCTCCTGGGTGAACGGCGCGAAGTCCGCCTCGGTGGTGCTCGCGGACGCGTGCCAGTGGTCGGGCTGCGGGGGCTCGCCCACGAGCCTCGCCTCCAGTTCGGCGAGGTGATCGACGAGGTGATCGGCGACACGGCGGATCGCCTTGTGCGGGGTGTAGACCCGATCGTCGACGTGCGCGGGCTTGCCGTCCCAGTCGGTCCAGGTGGCGGCGAGGGAGAGGACGTGGTCGACCATGCCGGTGACGGCCTGTGCGGGGGTTTCCTGCGGGTTTTCGGTCACACCGGCACGCTAGGCGCACATCACTTCGGCGCCGGCCGAAGCGTGCCAGGGCCTGTCCGGCGGATCAGGTCTGCCTTAAGGCGGAGTTCGAGTGCCCGTCGGCCACCGTTCACCTGGACTGCCGGTCCGGTACACCGAGCCCGACTGGGATGCGGAGAGCGGGCGGGGCATCTTCCTGATCGCGCCTGTGGCGGACGTGTGGGGCGTCACGCCCAGGAACGGCGGCAAGCAGGTGTGGGCGCAGTTCACTGCCGTGAACTCTTGACCCGTCCGGTGATCCCGGACTTGGGGTGGCCGCCCCGAACAGGAGCACCCTACTGATGACCAGCCTGTATGTGCGGGAGATACCGCGCCAGGAACATCTGGCCCACCTACGGCTGTATCCCGATGCGAGCCATCTCCAGATCCCCGAGTGGGGCGATGTGAAGCCCGACTGGCTGCCGGAGAGCGTCGGCTGGTTCGAGGACGGGGAGATGATCGCGACGGCGCTGGTCCTGTACCGGCCGCTGCCCGGGACGCGGCGCTTCCTCGCGTACCTTCCCGACGGACCCGCGATCGACTGGCGGACCCCTCGTCTGGAGCGGTGGCTGGACCCGCTCGTCGCCCACCTGAAGCGGATCGGGGCGTTCTCGGTGCGGATCGGGCCGCCCCTGGTCGTACGTCACTGGGACGCGGCCACCGTGGCGGCCGGCATCGCCGACCCCGACGTACGTCATCTGCACGATCTGCCCGCGGCCGGCATCGACGGATACGCGTTCGACGTCGCGGAGCGGCTGCAACGGCTCGGCTGGCGGCGGTGCGAGGAGGACGACGGGAGCGGTTTCGGCCTCGGCCAGCCGCGCTACGGCTGCGAGATCCCGTTGGCGGGGCGCTCGGTGGACGACCTTCGCGGCGCCCTCGCACCGCATTGGGAACAGTCCTTGCGCACGGCCGAGACGGCAGGCGTCCGAGTGTCGTGGGGCTCGGCCTCCGACCTGCCCGAGTTCCACCGCCTGTACACCGCGACCGCCGCCCACGACGGTTTCAAGGCCCGCCCGTTGGACTACTTCCTGCGCATGTGGAAGGCCCTGAACGCCGAGGACGACGACCGGCTCAGCCTCTACCTCGCCCGG
The DNA here is from genome assembly GCF_004187715.1 of Streptomyces sp. F001. GTDB lineage: Bacteria > Actinomycetota > Actinomycetes > Streptomycetales > Streptomycetaceae > Streptomyces > Streptomyces flavusporus. Next base: position 76,734 of record NZ_QZWF01000013.1, read on the forward strand.
TACGACGGAGAGGTGCTCTCCGCGGCCCTCATGATCAACGTCGGCTCCCGAGTCTGGCACTCGTACGCCGCATCCGGCCGCCGAGGGCGCCAACTGCGGCCCAGCAGCGCGCTGTTGTGGCGCATGCTGTGTGACGCACGGGCGGCGGGCGCCGAGACGTACGATCTGCGCGCCATCACCCCCGCTCTCACCGAGGACCGCCTGCTCGGCCGACTCCGCTTCAAGACAGGGACCGGCGGCCGGGCCGTGGAGTACCTCGGGGAGTGGGAACTACCGGTGGGCAGCCAGGGCAAGGTGCTGCAGCGGGCGTTGGGGGTCTACCTCGGACGCAGGTGACCCTGGCCGCAGCGGCCGTCGTCGACGCCGATCCTGGCCGCTCCGGTTCAGTCCCCGCGTTCCGCCGCGCTGCGCTCCACGCAGAACTCGTTGCCCTCCGGGTCGGCGAGGACGGCCCAGCCCGTGCCGTCGGGGTTGCGGCGGTCGTCGAGGAGCGTGGCGCCGAGGGCGAGGATGCGGTCGACCTCCTCGTCACGGGTGCGGTCCTGCGGCTGGATGTCGAGGTGCACGCGGTTCTTGACGGTCTTGGCCTCCGGAACGGCAATGAAGAGCAGGCCGGCGCCCTCGATCAGCGCATACTCGTCGCCCGGCTTGTCGTCCTCGTGCAGGGGGAGGTCCAGGACCTGGGACCAGAAGCCCGCGAGGGTGTAAGGGTCGCGGCAGTCGATCGTGACGTGCCGGATGGCGGAGGTCATGCTGGGGATTGTGGTGCACGCCCGTCGATCACGGCAACGAGGAAACGCGGAAGGCAACCTTCCCTCCTCCGGCGGCGACAGGAAGGCATGACTTCAGCACGACGCACCACACGTCACCGCCGTATCCGGGGTGCCCGCAAGCCCCTGATCGGCGGTCTCGCCGTGACCAGCACCGCCGTGAGCCTGCCGGCCAAGTTCCCTTACCTGTCAGCGGGTTACAACAACACCCGCGAGTGGACCCGGACGGCGACCGCAGTGGCCCCGAACGGCACCCTGCGCGTGGCCTGGCCCGCCTCGGACGGCATCCATGTCACCCCGCTCACCTCCGCCGGGAAGCGCTCGGGCGCGGACACGGTCGTCAAGGGGGCCAAGGAGGTCGGCGGGCTGGTCGCGCACAACGACGGCTTCGCGCTGCTCACCCGGGTCTCCGACAGCAACAAGTGGAAGGAGACGGCGGCCGCGATCGTCCGCTACACGGGCGGGAAGAAGACCTGGACCACCAAGCTCACCGGCACCTCCACCAACGACACGGCCCCGCTGCTCGACGGTCAGCTCACCTGGAACGGCAAGAAGTACGGCGCGTACTTCGTCGTGCACGGCGCCGGAGGCTTCGCCGACGGACACTACGGCGACAAGTTGGCCTACGTCAGCGCCATGGGCGCGAAGCTCAGCGGCGGCTGGAGCTGGGGGTGCAGTCACAACGAGGGCATCGCCCTGCACGCCGAGTCCTCCGGCGCGTTCACCTCCCTCTGTTTCGACGACTGGCGTTCGGGTCTGTTCGTGTCGACGGGGATCGGCGCGCCCGACACCGCGCCGGTCGTGCAGCGTGAGCAGTGCTGGGCGGGGTACTGCGGCGGGACGTTCGCCGGCCGTACCGGCGATCTCGTCAAGTCCTCCACCGGCCGCTACGCGACCGCCTTCGCCTCCCGCGGCGCCGCGTCCGCCAAGAAGAACCCGGACGACGCGAGCGGTCGCGGCTGGACGGCCAAGCCGAGGACGAGCACCCACCAGGTAGCCGTGGCCTTCCTGAAGAACCGTAACTCCGGCCCCGGCAAGGCGATGTACCTCACCAGCGCGAAGGGCACCGAACACGTCAACGTGCGCATCGCCCCGTACGGCAAGGACCGTCTCCTGCTGTCCTGGGAGTCCTTGAAGAACGCCAAGTGCACGAGCGGCACCTGCACGAGCACCTTCACGGGCACGCACCTCAGGCTCATCGACTGGAACGGAAAGTTCCAGAGCGCGGACAAGGTGGTGAACGCGCGGATCACGGGCGATATCGCGGTCCAGAAGGACGGGACGCTGACGTGGGCGTACGCCCCGGTCACACCGTCGTACGCGACCGCGCTCACGGGCGCGTCCCCGTCCTCGACGAAGCTGAGGATCGCCCGACTCACTCCGTGAGGGGCCCCTGCCGGTGGAGCCGGCGAACGCCTCGGCGATCACGCTGTTCCGGTCCCTGGCCCCGGGACCACTTCCACCCCGGAGCCGTCCAGCCGAACCCGCACCTCGGATTCGCCGCTCCACCGCACCCTCAGCTCCCCCGCCCCCGTCCTGTGCACAGTCACCGTCTCCTCCAGCGGCACGGGATCCGGTTCACCGGTGAGCCGTGCCAGGGCGACGAAGAGGGTGCCGCCATCGTCACCGGTGACGCCCGCGAGGGAGCCGGTCAGCCCCAGGACAGGCAGCAGTTCGGCGCGCACACCGTCCCCCGTCGCCCACCCGGTGACCCGCACCGTCGTGCCGGGATCGGCGCCCGTCACCAGATGCGCCCGCACCTCGGCGGCCCCGTGCGCGAGCACCACGCTGGTCACCCGTACCCCGTCCCCGACTGTGTGCCGGGACGCCGCCCAGCCTCCCCGACCCCCAACGGCACGATGTCCGTCCGGCTCGGATCGTCGCCGACGATCACGCTGTTGTCGTACGCCCCCTCGTACGACGCCGAGGGCTCCGTCACCGTCGAGTACGCGAGTCGCGTGTAGTACGGGTCGTAGCGGACGTCCTCGCTGCCGTGGTTGTGGAGGCGGACGACGCCGTCCGAACGTGTGGACTGGAGCAGCCAGTTGGGGGCGGCGATCGGAGTGACCGCGTCCGCGCGCTCCGCCGGGGCCGGTTCCTCGGCCGCCGTCCACACCTCGTGGTCGGGCGGCAGCAGCAGGCCGAGGAAGCCCTTGCTGGCCCAGTACGGGGACGCGGGGCCCGAATAGCCTTGCAGTACGGTGGAGTTGGGGCCGTGCCAGCCCAGCGTCAGCAGGCCCCGTCCGTCCACCGCGCCCCGCTCCAGGAAGTACCGCAGCGCCCCGGAAGCCAGCCGCCGCGTCTCCCCCGGTGCCAGCGGCGTGTGGCCCGTCAGCGCGCCCAGCCACAGCGGGGCCGTGGTCGCGAAGCGGTACGTCAGAGAACGGCCCTGGTGCATCGGGGCACCGTCGCCTCCGAACAGGCGGGCGTAGTCGTCGAGGTGGCGGGAGAGCCGGCCGCCGTACAGGTCCAGCAGTCGGGTGTCATCCGCCAGCCATGCGTGCAGCACCGGATACAGGTGCATCGCCCAGCCGTTGTAGTAGTCGAACTTGCGGCCGTCGCCGTCGGTGTACCAGCCGTCTCCGACGTACCACTGCTCGATCCGCTCCAGCCCCCGCTCGATCGCCTTCCCGGACGCCTCCGGCTCGTGGCCGATCTCCTGGAGGAAACCGGCGACCGTGACCGGGAACAGCTCCCAGTTGCAGGGCCAGGCCTCGGCGGTCAGCGCGTCGCCGAGCCAGGCCGCCGCCCGCTGTCGTACGCCGTCGTCCAGGCGGTCCCACAGCAGCGGCCTGGTCAGCCGTAGCGCGAGGGCGACGGAGGCCGCCTCGACGAGCGGCTGGCTGCGGTCCTCGATGCGGGGCCAGACGCCGTCCACTCCGGAGGCGAGGCCGTCGGCGTACCGCTCGAGCGCGGTCTCGTCCCTGCGGAAGGCCGCGAGGAGCAGCGTACGGGCGTACCCCTCCAGTCCGTCGGAGAGGCGGCCCGACCAGCTCTCACGATCACCGGGGAAGTGGTAGAGGGCATGGTCCTCGGTGGCGTACGGCGCCACGGCGGCGAGCAGGGCGTCGGCCGCCGCCTCCCAGTGGCGGCGGGTGTACCCGGTGTGCGGGCTGAGGGCGCGGTCGTCCCGGGGCAGATCCATCGGAAACGGTTTCCTTCCAGCTGGGCCTGGGCCGCCCCGGTTCCGGTCAGGGCGGCCCAGGGGCTCATCCCACCCTCACCCTGCCCGCGGGCACCAGACGCTGGGCGACGAGTTCATCACGGACCAGCTCGGCGTAGGCGGTGGCGCCGCGCACCGAGGTGTGGGTGTTGTCCCGTTTCTCGTTGTAGAGGTACAGCGCCTTGGAGGCCTCGACGCCCAGGGATTCCACCAGTGCTTTCGTCTTTGCCGTGAGGTCGATCAGTGGGGCCTCGCGGTCGGCGGCGACCGAGCGGATGACGGCCGGGTGGTCGACGCCGAGGCCGTTGACGAGGAGGGCGGTGCCGTTGTTCAGGGTGCCGTCGGCGTTGAACCAGCGTCGCACGACGGGGGTGACGAGGACCGGGCGGCCGCCCTGCGCGCGGACGCCGTCCACGAGGGCCTCGAGGTTGGCCCGGTAGGTGGCCTCGTCGGTCGTCTTGTCGTTGTGGGCGAGTTGGACGAGCACGAGGTCGCCACGGCGGATCTGCGGCTGGACGGTGGCCCAGAGCTTCGGGTTCTCCAGATACGTGACCGTGCTTTCGCCGGAGTCGGCGTAGTTCGCGACGGACGTGCCCTTGCGCAGGTACTGCGGCAGCTGCTGGCCCCATCCGTAGTAGGGGTCGCCGGGCTGGTCGCAGACGGTGGAGTCGCCGACGAGGAAGATCTGCCGGACGTGCCGGGCGGGGGTGACGCGGATGTCGGCGAGTGCGGGGGCCGTGCCGCCGAGCACCAGGTCGAGGCCGGCGACGCCGTCGGCTCCCGTCGGCTCGCCCTCGGGTGTGCGGACGTTCACCATGAAGCTGCGGGCGGCACGCTCACCGGCCGCGACGGCCGTCTCGGGGAGCAGGGCGCGCCGGGTCTCGCCGCCGATGCTGGTGCTGGACGCCGTCTCGCCGCCGAGGAGCACCTGGACGTCGTACGTGCCGGGCGGGACGTCGAAGTGGCAGGCGGTGGCGGTGCAGTTCACCGGTGACGAGACCGGTCCCGAGGACGACTCGGGGGCTGCGTGGGCCGGTACGGCCGTCAGGCCGGCACTCAGGGTGACCGCCGCCAGGACGGCGAGGTGGAAACGTCTCATGCGCGACTCCTCCGACAGGTCGACAAAGCCTGGCTGCTGGACGGTACCGCTCACAGCAAGCGCTTTCCAACCCTTGCGGTGAGCGGTTCGTGGGCGACCGGCTGTCTCAGCGCGGGCACGTCGATCGACGCGATCGATCCGCCGGCCTGATCCCGAGGCGGATCATGTCTCGCGCGTCCACTGCTGATTGGTTCCTCCGTTGCAGGTGTACGTGATGATCGCGGCGGAGTTGGCGGTGGACGCGCCGGACACGTCCAGGCACTCGCCGGTCGCGCGGGATCTGACGTGCACGTAGCTGCCCGTGGTGGTGAGCGACCACTGCTGACTGGTGGCCGACGCGTTGCAGTTCTCCTGGGTGACCGTGCTCGCGTTCTCCTGCACGCACAGGGAGCTGTTGCGCACCATCAGCTGGTAGTAACCGCTTCCGACGGACTTGAACCAGTACTTCTGGTTGTTGCCGCCGTTGCAGTCGTACTGCTTGAGCTGGGCGCCCTGCCACAGCGACTGGCCGGTGACGTCGGCGCACCTGGAGCTGTGCCGGGCGATCAGCGTGTGGTACGTGGCACTCGTCCCGCTGATCGTCCCGGCCGCCGCGTCGACGGTGACCTCCGGGGACCAGGACATCGACAGCGAGGTCGAGGTGGGGAAGGTCAGCGGCAGCCAGACGTAGCGGGAGTCGTTGACGGTCCCGCCGAAGGAGTTGCCCCAGCGGTCGCCCAGGTACAGGTACGAGGTGCCCGAACTGCCCTGCACCGGAAGGACGTACGTGGTCTGGGAGCCGTACGCCGTCGAGTCGCCGACGTTCGTCATCGCCGACCAGGGGCCCGCGAGGTTCGTGGCCGTCGCGTACTGCTGCTGGTTGGGGCTCCAGCCGGTGGCGCCCGACGTCAGCATGAAGTACACCCCGTTGCGCTTGAACAGCGCCGGGGCCTCGCGGTGTCCGCCGTGCCAGGGGTCGGCGACCAGGGCGGCGATGCCGGTGTAGTCGCTGGTCAGGCGGTAGATGTGCAGGTCGTAGTTCTCACGGGCGGCAGAGACCATGTAACCGGTTCCGTCGGTGTCGACGAAGACCGTGATGTCCCGGGACATGTGCTGGCCGAGCGGGCGGAAGCTGCCCTGCCAGGTGTAGTTGCCGTCGACCGTGTCCGAGACGGCGACGGCGGCACGGGCCTCGCTGTAGTCGGAACCGTTTTCCTTGTGCATCCACATCACGAACTTGCCGGTGGACGCGTTGTACATGACCTTCGGCCGCTCGATGTTGGCGACGGCCAGCTCCGAGTGGGTGGACTGGGCCAGGACGTGGTTCCTGAACTCCCAGTTCTTCAGGTCGGTGGAGCGGTAGGCGTCCACGTAACGGAACGTGTTGTCGGCGTTGCGGTGCTCGCCGAACCAGTAGTAGTACGAGCCGACCTTGATGACCCCGCCGCCGTGGGCGTGCACGGGGTTGCCGGACATGTCCGTGAACTGGGTGCCGTTGGCGATGGTCTGGGGTGCGGCGCTCGCCGGGGCGGCGGTGACCAGGGCACCGGCGAGCGCACAGCACAGCGCCAGGAGGATCGCGTACGCGCGTCTCATCTCACGCCCCCTGCCGCAGCGGTGTCGGCGACGGGGACGCCGAAGTCGGGCGTGCCGTCCGGCTTCCAGCCGAGGGTCTGGACGCGGGTGTGGCGGTTGGGGTCGTTGAGCGGATCGCCGTTGATCTCCTTGTACTGGCGGGCGTGGTACACGAGGACGTCGGTGCGGCCGTCCTCGGCGACCGTGAAGCAGTTGTGGCCCGGGCCGTACTGCTTGGTGGTGTCGTTGCTGGTGAAGACCGGGGTCGGGGACTTCGACCAGTTGGCCGGGTTCATGAGGTCGCTGTCGGCGGGGGCGGTGAGCAGGCCCATGCAGTAGTTGTGGTCGGTGGCGCTCGCGGAGTAGGTCATGAAGACGCGGCCGCCCCGCTGGAGGACGTACGCGCCCTCGTTGACCTTGTAGCCGATGCACTCCCAGTCGTACTCGGGGGTCGAGAGCCGGACCTGGGGGCCCGTCAGGGTCCAGGGGTTCGCCATCCTGCTCAGCCACAGGGCGGTGTTGTTGTCCATGCCGGGCTCGTGCTGGGCCCAGGCGAGGTAGCGGGTGCCGCGGTGGGTGAAGGTGGTCGCGTCCAGGGAGAAGGTCTCCCACGCCGTCTTGATCCGGCCCTTCTCGACCCAGGTGCCGCGGAAGGGGTTGGGGTGGGAGTTCTCCAGGACCCAGATGCGGATCTGCCACACGTCCTCGGCGGGCGCGGCGGCGAAGTAGATGTACCACTTGCCGCCGATCCGGTGCATCTCCGGCGCCCAGATGTGGGCGCCCATGTCGCCGGTCGGGTGCGCCCGCCAGATGACGGACTCGGCGGCGGTCGTGAGGCCGTTCAGGGTGCGGGAGCGGCGCAGGATGATGCGGTCGTACTCGGGGGCGGTGGCGGTGAAGTAGTAGAAGCCGTCGGTGTGGCGGGTGATGTGCGGGTCGGCGCGGTGGGGGACGAGGGGGTTCACGTAGGGGCCTGCTGCCTTCGGCTTCGCGGTGGGGTGGCTGCCAGGGCCGTTGCGGGTGCGGCGGCCAGGCACCCGCGGCGAGGGCGGCGCCTCAGCACCAGTCGGCGGTCGGGGGTGGGGGGCAGGTCGTCGGCGCGGCTCATGCGGACTGCCTCTCGGTCTCGGTGGCCTGTCGACTCTCTAGTTCGAGATTTCGTACGACATCTGTTATTCCGAACGCCGAAAAGGTAAGGGTGTGTTACGAGGAGGTCAACGGGTCCGGCGAGACAAAGAGGAACGCGAATTTCTGTTATCGGCGGCAGCCTCCGCCCGTCCCCGGTCACGTGCGCAGCCTTACTCACAGGACAGCAGCGGCCGCCGGCGCCCTCGCGACGGTCGCCCTCATGGTCACCGCTCCCCCGGCGACGGCCGCCGGCCCCCGGGACGTCACCCCTGACGTGCTCGCGGACCGGGACGTGACGCTCACCGGCGACACGGTCGTCACCGTCCCGTCCGGGACGACGACATACGACGGCGTCTTCCGCGGCGAGGGCACGCTCACCGTGCGCGGCAGCGGGACGCTGGTTCTGACCAAGGACAGCGACTTCACCCTGCCGAAGTCCCGGCAGCGGCAGAAGGTGACCACGCAGGGCGGCAACCACCCGTACGTCACCACGACCGACCCCGACCCACCGGCGATCACCGTCGAGCGCGGCGCCACGCTCCAGTACGGCAACGGCGGGACGACCGGCCTGATCGGCCACTTCCCGTACAACACGCCCGCGTTCCGGCTCAACCAGGACAACATCCGGGTCGACGGCACCCTGCGCCTGTCCCTGAAGAGCGCCTATAACCTGGGCACCATCAGCGGCTCGGGGCTGATCACCCAGCCGAGGTTCCTCTGGGGCACCTGGGACCTGTCGGGCACCCACCCTTTCTCCGGGGTGATCGACAACGGTACGCAGGTCAACGCCGGACGGCCGGAGTTCGCGACGTCGCTGCCGAGCGTACGCAAGATCCTCAACCAGGGCACGTACACCGTGGACACCCCACTCGGCCGGACCGTCACCATGGGGATGGACTTCTACCAGCGCGAGTACGGCAGCGACATCAACGTCCAGTCGCGGCCCGGCAGCAAGGTCGTGCTCACCGGCCGGTACAGCTGGTCCGACCAGGGCGGCGACACGAACCCCTCGCTCAGCGACCCCGCGCTGAACTGGACGCCCGCGCGCAAGAACGTCAACAAGCGCGGCACCAACATCAAGGGCGCGAACGTCCAGTGGGGCGACGGCACGACGAACAAGATCTTCATGCCGGGGACCGCCGAGACGGTCTACATCAACCTGCTGGCCGCTCGGTCGCGTTCCCTGCTCACCTTCGACTACAACGGGCCGGTGACGCTGGGCGCCCCCATCGGCGGCGGCCGGTTCCACGACACCCTGGCCGCGCCCGGCGCCGGGGACGTCGTCATCGCGGGAACGCGCGGGAACGACGTGACCTTCGCGGCGAAGCAGTACTACGACGGCTCGACCACCGTCGAGAAGGGCGCGGTGCTGCGGCTGGGGTCGGCGCAGGGTGACGGCTCGCTGTGGACGGACGGCGACCTGTGCCGGGTGGTGAACGACGGCACGCTCGTGGTGCGGAACGCGTCGACGCCGGTCTCGCTGTCCCGGGTCAGCGGCTCCGGGGCGTTCGTGCAGTCGGGCGCGGCGACCACGACGCTGGCCGGGAACGGGGTGACGTACACCGGCACGACGACGGTCAGGAAGGGCACGCTGGCGCTGCGCTCGGGGGCCACGCTCACCCGCAGCAGGGCGATCCGGCTGACGTCGGCGGGCGCGCGGCTGGACGTCGGTGCCTCAGGGCTGCGGGTGACGACCACACTCACCGGCAAGGGCACCGTGAAGGGGGCGGTGACCAACGAGGGCGTGGTCGCGGGCGGGCTCACGGTGACCGGGGGCTACACGCAGCACTCGGACGGTCAACTGGTCCTGGGTGGCACGCCGTTGAAGGTGACCGGCGGATCGGTACGACTGGCCGGCGACCTCGACCTGTCCGCCGCCGGGAACGACCCGGACCGCGAGATCACCGTCCTCGACAACAAGGGCCGGGGGACGACGAAGGGCGCCTTCGAGGGCCTGCGCGAGGGCACCGAGGTGAAGCTCGCCGACACCGCCTATCGCATCACCTACCGGGGCGGCGACGGCAACGACGTCGTCCTCACCGCCGCCGCCGAGAGCCCGTCGGCGTCCCCGGCCCACGCACCGGCATCCGGCGCGCCGACGCCGGGCACGCGCAGCGCGAGCACCGCCGACGACTCCGGGCTGGGCTGGTGGCCGTACGTCCTCGCCGCCGGGCTGCTGGGCGGGCTCCTGATCCCGGCGACGCGACGCACCCGCCGCGGGCGACGGCGCGGCGGACGGCACGCCGCCCACGGGTGACTCCTGGTCCGCGTCGGCCGGTCGGTGGTGTGCAGGGGGCATCACCGGCCGGCCGGCGCCTGACGTGCTGCCGCAGCGCCCCGAAGGGGCGCGGGGCTGTACCGACATGCGGCTCCGCCGCGATGGGGGTCCCCCCGCTCATGGGGGTCCCCCCGCTCGAGCGAAGCCGAGAGTGGGGGAGGAGCCGAGAGTGGGGGAGCGACCAGCCACGACGCACCCGCAGGTGATGTACCGCATTCCCAGCGGAGCGCTTAGCGTCGTGACATGACCAGCAACACCCCCGACACCCCGCTCGGTCTCGCAGACGCCCTCGCCGCCGGCACGGTCGTGCTCGACGGCGGCATGTCCAACCAGCTCGAGTCGGCCGGGCACGACCTGAGCGACGAGCTGTGGTCGGCGCGGCTGCTCGCCGAGCGGCCCGAGGCGATCGCCGAGGCGCACCTCGCCTACTTCGAGGCGGGCGCGGACGTGGCGATCACCGCCAGTTACCAGGCCACCTTCGAGGGTTTCGGCAAGCGCGGGATCGGCCGCGAGCGGGCGGCCGAACTCATCGGCCTGAGCGTGGGGTTGGCGCGCGAGGCGGCGCGCCGGGCACGCGCCGCGCGCCCGCTGTGGGTGGCGGCGTCCGTCGGCCCGTACGGGGCGATGCTCGCGGACGGCTCCGAGTACCGGGGCCGTTACGGGCTCACGGTCGACGAACTGGAGCGCTTCCACCGGCCCCGCATGGAGGTGCTGGCCGCCGCCGCGCCGGACGTCCTGGCGCTGGAAACGGTCCCCGACGCCGACGAGGCAACGGCGCTGCTGCGGGCGGTGCACGGACTCGGGGTGCCGGCCTGGCTGTCGTACACCGTGACCGGCGACCGCACCCGCGCCGGGCAGCCGCTTCAGGAGGCCTTCGCCCTGGCCGCCGACGTGGACGAGGTGATCGCGGTGGGCGTGAACTGCTGCGCCCCCGAGGACGTGGACGCCGCGGTGGAGACGGCGGCGCGGGTGACCGGCAAGCCGGTGGTCGTCTACCCCAACAGCGGCGAGACCTGGGACGCGGAGGCCCGCGCCTGGAGCGGCCGCTCCACCTTCACCCCGGAACAGGTCGAGGGCTGGCGCTCCGCCGGGGCCCGGCTGATCGGCGGGTGCTGCCGGGTGGGACCGGAGGCGATCATGTCCATCGCGCGCACGCTGACGGCCTGACCGACGGCTCGTCGGCTGTCGGCGTCCTGGCCTTTCCCCTCCTCCGCCGCTCACCTCGTCCTGCCCCCGCGCTGCTAGCCTCACCGCACCGGGAACCGGTTTCCATCGTTGTTGCCGCAGTTCCCGGAGGGGAGCAGGGATCGGGGCGAGGGGCGGGGTGGGGTATGACGCGCAAGAGTGGGAGCGCGAGCCGGAGCACGATCCGGGACGTGGCGTTGCGGGCGGGGGTGTCCGCGTCGACCGTGTCGCGCGTGCTCGGCGGGGCGTACCCGGTGAGTTCGGCGACCCGGACGCGTGTGATGCGGGCCGTGGGCGAGCTGGACTATGTCGCCGACGCGCGCGCCAAGGCGGTCGCGGGCGTCGGGACGCCCACGCTGGCGTTCGTCCTGGAGGACATCACCGGTCCGTCGTTCGCGCACATGGCGCACGGCGTGGAGCGCGAGGCGACCCGGCTCGGCCATCTGTGCCTGGTGTGCAGCACGGAGGGCGACGTCCAGCACGAGCTGGACTTCGTGGAGATGATGCGCGCCCAGCGGGCCGCCGCGGTGATCCTGGTGGGCGGCGGCGCCGACACCCCGGAGTACCGCGAGCGCACCCGCCGGATGGCCGACTCACTGGCCTCGGCGGGTTCCCGGCTCGTCCTGTGCGGCCGCCCGCCACTGGGCCCGGGGGCGCCGGTCACGGTCATCGAGTACGACAACGAGGGCGGCGCCTACGCCCTGGTCGCGCACGTTCTGGCCCAGGGCCACCGGCGGATCCTCTTCCTCGGCGGCAAGCCCGACCACAGCACCGCGCTGGGCCGCGAACGCGGCTACCTCGCCGCCCACCGCGCCCGCGGCGTCGACCCCGATCCGGCCCTGCTCCTGCACGGCGACTTCACCCGCGACTCCGGACACCAGCTGATGCGCCGAGCCCTCGCGGAGGGGCTGGAGTTCACCGCGGTGGTCGCCGCCACCGACATGGTCGCGGCGGGCGCGCTCACCGCCCTGCACGAGGCGGGCCTCGACGTCCCCGGCGATGTTTCGCTGGCCGGTTACGACGACATTCCCTTCGCCCGCGACCTGCACCCCGCCCTGACGACGGTGCACGTCCCCTACCAGGAACTGGGCCGCCTGGCGGTCCGCACCGCCCTCGGCCACACCGCGGACGCCCCGGCCGAGCACCTGCTGCTGGGCACGCATGTCGTGGTGCGGGACTCGGTGCGGGCGGTGAGCTGAAGCCTCCTACCTCCGTAGTCCGGCCTCGGTCACTGCCGACGGACACCGCTCGAGCGACGGAGCAGACGGGCGACCGACCGCAGTTCCGCACGGTGCGCGGCCGCACCGTCGGCAGGAACGGCCGGGGGCGCGGATTCCCGAACCGTGGCGTCGGCCGTCCACAGGGCCAGCTCGCGGTCGCGCGGGCCGTACACGGTGTACGGCTCTCTCAGCGCCCTCTGCTCGCCCGACGCCCCCCGATCACCGGCCTCTCCCGCCGGCCCGGCTTCACCGAAGATCCGCACCGGATGGGTGGCGTCCCACGCCTCCCAGCCCGGGTCGCCGTCGGCCGCGAAGCGCACCCACGCCGTGTGCATCGCGTCGGCCAGCTCGGTCGGCGCCCCCCAGCCCGCCAGCTTGGCCGCCTCGGGCACCTCGCCGGTGTCGAAGACGAACCCGAGTTCCAGGGCGTGGCAGGCGCCGAGGCCGGGCAGCAGGGAGGGCCAGGCGAACTCGTAGACGTACGACGATCCGGGGCGGGCGTCGGCCAGGCGGTGCAGCGGAATGCGCAGCAGGTGGTCGGTGACCAGCTGGCCGACGGTCTCCGCGGTGCCGGCCTCGGGGTGCAGGGCACGGTAGCCGCGCGGGACCTCGTGCCCGCAGTGGCAGCGGGCCATGGCTCCGGCCAGGGCGACCGGGCCGAGCCGGTCGATACGCTCCAGCAGCCCGCCGGGCACGAGCCACAGCCGGTACTCGTCGCGGGTCCAGCCCATGAGCAGGTCCACGCCCTCGGCGACCCGGCCCTCGACCAGGGCCTGAAGGGGATCGCGGGGGACGATGTCGTCGTCGACGACGATCCCGAAGGCCGGCCCGCCCAGGACGGGGCTGCTGAGCCGGCTCGCCTCGGCCTGGGTGTGCAGCAGCAGGTCGCGGTCGACGGCGGCGAAGGCCTCGGCGGTCGCGGGCACCTTCAGCCGGGTCGCCATCCGGCGCACCATCCGCCGTACCTTGTCCCGCTCGGCCGCCTCGGGCGGCCCGCTCTGCAGGATCGCGCGCCGGAACAGGCCCTGGGCCTGCGGGGCGACGATCAGGGCACCGATGCTGATCGCGCCGGCCGACTGTCCGCAGAGGGTCACCCGGTCGGGGTCACCGCCGAAGGCCCCGATCGACTCGTGCACCCAGCGCAGGGCGGCGAGCTGGTCGCGCAGGCCGGGGTTGGCGGGGGCGTCCGGGAACAGTCCGTAACCCTCCACTCCGAGCCGGTAGTTGAGGGAGACGAGGACGATCCCGTCGCGGGCGAAGGTGCGTCCGTCGTACACGGGCACACACGACGAACCCCTGGTCAGGGCCCCGCCGTGCAGCCACACCAGGACCGGGAGCCGGGCGCCGGGGCCCGGCTCGGGGGTCCACACGTTCAGGTTGAGGCAGTCGTCCCCTGGCACGACCGGGTCCGAAAGATACTGGGCGAACGCCTCCGAGTACGGCGGTTTCGGCGGCGTCGGCCCGAAGGCGCCCGCGTCCCGCACACCGTCCCAGGGCTCGGGTGGCACCGGGGGCCGGAAGCGGCGCGGCCCGAAGGGGGGTGCGGCGTACGGGATGCCCCGGAACACCGCAATGGAACGCTCGTACCGGCCGCGTACCGCCCCGTACTGCGTGCTCACCACGGGGCCCGTCAGGTCTGCTGCGGTCATCCGCCCACCAGCCCTTCGCCGTGCTCGTGCACCGTTCACATCAGAGCATCACATCGCTGTGAGGTATTCCGGTGCACGAGCCGGTTCAGCGCCTATTTGGCGTACATCAGCGTGCCGAAGCCGAGCTGGTCGAAGCCGCCGCTGGTGGAGCCGTAGTCACCTCCTCCGCCCTCGGGGGCGACCGAGAAGCACATCTGAGAGATGTACCTGTCGTCGAGGTACAGGCGCCGGTTGTAGTGGTAGTGGAGCATGGCCCACACCGGGCGGACCTGGCCGCGGGACCCGGAGCCGATGACCGTCTGTGACTGCTGGGCGCAGTTCTGGCCGCTGCCCCAGGTGTAGGTGGTGTAGGGCACGTTCATGCCCAGGTTGTACTTGGCAACGTACTGGGCGGCCTTCATGAAGCGGCGGCCGTCGTAGGAGTACAGGTCGTCGCCCTGGTTCCAGGCCATCTCGCACAGGGCGCCCATCTGGCCCATGCCCATGACGGTGTGGCCCTGGTCGCGGCCGGACTCCTGCCACTGGCCGAGGTCGTAGCCCTCGACGTTCGGGTACAGGAACGGCACCGCCCGCTGGATCTGGCCGTTGCCGCCGCCGCCCTTGAAGTAGTTGACGGCCTGGTCGTACTTGGCGCCGTCGTCGCAGAGAATCCCGATGGCCATGATCGAGGCCATGTTGCACAGGTCCCAGTTCGCCCAGTAGTTGGTGATGCAGGCGTCGTTGTGCTCGCGGAGGAACCGGTCGTTGAGCGGGTAGAAGACGTTGAGCATCATCGTCTTGAACCGGCCCAGGTCGAACCCGGCGTAGCCGCGCATGAGCTCGGCGACGTTCGCGAACTGCCAGCCGTAGAGGCCGGCGGCCAGGTACCGGTCGGCGTTTCCGGTGATGGTGGTGAGCGTGGACGACCACGCGTTGAGGATGCGCACGGCGCAGTCGCCGTTCGCGGCGGTGCCACCCACGTGCCAGCGCAGCGCGTTCTGGTAGGCGGCGTGGATGTCGTTGTAGAGCTGGGGGTAGTTCTGGCCGTCGCCGCCGCGGATGATCGTGGCCGTGGGGCGGGGCGTCCAGGTGGACTGTGAGTGGGAGTTGGCGGTCAGCCGGTTCCAGCCGGACAGCCAGGGGTCGTTGCCCGCGGCCACCCTGACCTTGGCCCGGTTGATGTCGCCCCAGTTGTGCAGCATGCCGGGGTGGGTGAAGGTCGCGGGGGCCGCGTCGGCCGTGCTGCCCGCCAGCACGGCCGCGGACCCGCCGACTGCGAGGGCGGCGGTGAGGCCGCCGGCGGTCTTCAGCAGACCGCGGCGGCTCAACTCTGGTGTGTGGAGGTGCCTGTGGGGGGAAGTGCGGCTCATTCGTGCATCTCCATTCCTTGGAGGATCTACATGGCGGTGATGCTCACCTCGTCGAACTCGGTGGTGCAGCGGGCCAGGGGGCTGCGGGAGCAGACCACGAGGCCCACGTAGTAGGGGGCGTCGCCGAAGCCGGGGATCTCTCCCTCGGCGAGGGGGGTCCAGCTGACGCCGTCATCGGTGGACAGGGCTGCGGTGAAGGCGGTCCCGGTGCGCTTCAGCCGCAGCAGGCTGGGGAGTTGGGCCGTGCCGTTGCCGGTGAACGTCGACCGGCCGGCCACGGTGGTGCGCAGCATGAGCTGCGCGGTCGTCCCGCCGGAGACGATCGCCCCGGCGGCCTGGTCGAACGGCGACAGGGACTTGGCCATCAGCAGACCCACCCGGTCGGCACTCGCGCCCGTGCGGGAGACCAGCCGGGCGGTGATCTCGCAGTCGCCGGTGACCGGCCGGCGTACGAACTGGCCCGTCATTCCCTGGTTGTTGAGGGTCAGATCGGTTCCGGCACCGCGCACCACGAAGGTCCCGTCTTCGTATGCGGTGCTGCCGGGGGTGCGAACGTACACCACGCCGTAGGCGCCGAGTTCGTGTTCGTCGAGTACGACGTCGCCGAGGTCGCCGTACGACCAGGGTGCGGACGGCGGGGTGCCGACGGTGAGCGTGAGGGTGGAGGTGGCGGTGCCCGCCGCGTTGGCCGCGGTGGTCGTGACCCTGAACTCTCCCTTCTCGGTGGGTGTTCCGGAGATCAGGCCGGTGCGCGGGTCGAGGCGCAGGCCGTCGGGCAGGCCGCGCGCGGTGAACCGTACGGGTTCGTGCGCGGCCCGCAGCAGATGACGGAACTCGTCGCCCCGGTTCGCGAACGCGGTGTCCTGGGAGACGAACTCCGGCTTGGCGGGGGTCGGCATCTCGGCGTGCGCCGGAGCCGAACGCGGGCCGCGTCCGTCGGAGTTGGTCTTGACGACGGCGTAGTGGTACGTCGTGCCGGGTCTGCCGGTGGCGTCCGCGTACCGGATGCGGGTGCCGAAGCCGACCGGGCCGACACCGTTCGCGAGCGTCGTGTACGGACCTGCCGCGTCCTTGGCACGCAGCACCGTGTACGTGGCCGAGAGGTCCGGGTCGCTCCAGCCGAGCTCGACGGCGTCGGCACCGGTGGCCGCCCGCAGGTCGGTGGCGGTGCGCGTGGGGCGTGGCGTGTGCCAGACCTCGCCGGTGGCCGACGATGTCACGCTGACGTTGTCGAAGGCGCCGGTGCCGGTCTCGGCGTACGCCTCGTCGACGCCCAGGCAGGAGGTGAGGACGAGCCCCGCGTATGTCTCACGCCCCAACTCGACCTCGGTGGAGCCGACTTCGGTCCACCGGATGCCGTCCGGGGAGAGGGAGCCGGTGCAGCGTCGGCCCTTGCGCTCCACGCGCACCCAGTACGGCATCCGCAGCCGGTAGCCGTCGCCGGCGCCCTCGACGTACGGCGCCTGGAGGGGGGTCGCCGACTCCGGCAGCGCGCCGAGGTCGGAGATCGGGAACGCCGCGGCGTTGGTGATCGCCTGCTGCTGGGAGGGCGGCACGGGCGTGCTGCCGGTGCTGGAGACGGACGCCCCGGCCGACGGGCGGACGGACCACACGCCGCTCCAGGTGTGCAGCGGCAGCCCCTGGATCAGCATCGAGGCGTGCGCGGCGTCCGGGTCGAGCAAGTCGCGGACGGTGACGCCGATCTTGGAGTACTGGGAGCTGAGCGGGAACACGATCCGCGCGGTGACGACGCCGTCGCCGTACAGCGGCAGGTGGGCGAGCCGGTAGGTGTCCGCGGTGCCGCTCGCCGTCAGCACGAAGCGCTCGCCGTCGAAGGATGCGGAGCCCGGAATCCTCACGTTCCCCAGGTCCCGGGTCGACCAGGGCGCGGGGAGACCGGCAGTCACCGCGGTCCAGGCGGAAGCCGCGCTCGTGCCCAGGGAGTTGGTGGCGGTGACCGTGTAGTGGTACGTCCGTCCCGGGCGGACGTCGTGGTCCGTGAACCTCGGCGCCTCGACCCCGGACGCGAGCCGCTTGTACGGTCCCTCCGGGCTGGTGGCCCGCCGGACCGTGTAGCCGGTCGCCCACGCCGACGGCAGCCAGGACACAGTCACGGCGTGGTCGTCGCCGACCGCTGTGATCCCGGCGGGTGCCGTCGGCGCGGCGGGTGAGGCGGGCTCTGTCCCGGCGTAGGTGAGCGTGCCCCAGCCCGGGTGGTCCTCCTGGTAGCCCTCCATCACACGTGCTCCGTCCGTGCCCCGGAAGATGGCCTTCTCGGTGTGGGGGGCGGGTCTGCCGAGGCGCCCCGCGTAGTGCGCGTACGCCATCTCCCACAGGGGCCGGAACACGCCGCGCTGCCGGTCGGAGACGGTCAGCTTGATGTACTTGCCGGTGCGGTCGAGGTCGGGGGTGAACGGTACGGAGTTGTCGCCGAGGTTGTAGCGGGCGAAGTACTCGAAGTTGGCGAGGATCCGGTCGTCGGCGAAGCCGTACAGGTCCACGCCCTGCTGCCAGGCGACCTCGGCCGCGTCCGCCAGCAGGCCGACCGCGAGCTGTTCGTGGGCCTGGTCGCGGCCGGACTCCTGGCCCTGGCCCGCGGCGGTGACGATGCGGTGCAGCACCGAGCCGTTGCCGGACCCGGCGGCCGCGAACCGCAGGGCGTCCTCGAACATCACCCGGTTGTCGCAGAACACGGCGATGGCGAGGATGGTGCGCAGCGCGGCGATGTCCCAGTTGCCGTTGGCGTACAGGCAGTAGCCGGACAGGGCCGGATACCAGACATCGGTGAAGGAGCGCTCGCAGCGCAGCACGGACTCCCGGGGCCAGCCGTCGTAGCCGCTGTGCCGCAGGATCTCGGCGGCGTTGACGAACTTGAAGCCCTGGATCCCGGCACCTAGTTGCCCGTCGGCGCCGGTGATGCCGGTGAGGGAGGCGGCCCAGACGTCGAGGATGTCGCGGGCCTTGTCGGCGTGGCGTACGTCGCCGGTGACCGCCCACATCAGGGCGTTCTGGTAGGTGGCGGCCGCGTCGGTGACGGTCTGGCTGGTGTTGTCGGTGGGGCCGCGGCCCCAGGTGGTGATCTGTCCGGTGTTGCGGACGGCGTAGGTGTGCTGGGAACGGAAGTCGGCGGCCAGCGCGGCGAAGCCGGAGGTGATCGGGGCGCGTCCCTGCGCCACCGCGGACTTCATCCGGGCCAGGTCCGCCCGGGAGTGCAGCAGACCGGGGTGCGCGAAGGCGAACGCCGCTTCGGCGGCCTGGGCCCACGCGGGCGTGGCGGCGGCGGACAGCAGTCCGCCGCCGGCCACGGCCGCGAGTCCCGCCGTGCCGAGGAGCGTCCGTCGGCTGAAGGAAGGCACGGGTCACTCCTGGATTACGGGTTCTGCACGGTCAGTACGAGGGCCTTGGTGGCCGTGCCCGCGCTGTTGGTGGCCGAGACAGTGACCGTGTGGGTGCCGCGTTTCTGCGGGGTCCCGGAGATCAGTCCGGTCTTCTCGTCGATCCTCAGGCCCTCCGGCAGCCCCTCGGCACCGAACGACGTCGGCAGCGCGGTCGCAGTGACGAGGTGGTTGAAGATGCGCTTCTTGGTGGTCGTCACCTCGCCCGCGCTGGTGATCTCGGGGGCCACGGTGGCGGCCGGCGTGGCGGCGTCCAGGAAGCGGAGGTCCTTCACGTGCTCGTTGACGAACATCGGGACCATGTCCGGGATCAGATACCAGCCGGGCTTGCGCATCTTGTCGTGGATGACCGTGCCGTTGATCTGCAGGTTCTGGAAGGTGAGGTTCTTGATGGCGCGGTCCGCGTCATAGCCGACGACGATCGGCATGATGGCGTTCCTGCCGTCGTACGACAGGTTCCGGACGTAGACGTCCTGGATGCCCCGGCCGGGCGTGGCGTTGTACCGGTTGGCCATGACCCGCATGTTGAACAGCTGGCCCCAGGTGAAGTCCTCCACCCGGACGTCCTGGATGCGCACGTTCCGGATGAGGTTGCTGTCGCCGGGGTTCAGGGCGAAGCAGCCCTGGTAGAGGACCTGCGGTTCGCGGTGCTGGAGGACGTCGATGTTGCTGAAGACGATGTTCTCGATGACCTCGGGCTTCTCCGGGTTGCCGTGTGTGCCCATGTTCACGGGGTGCGCGACGTCCGCCCACAGGGTGGAGTTGCGGACGGTGACGTTGCGGCAGTCGCCGTAGTAGTCCCAGCGGTGGGCGTAGATGGCGATGCAGTCGTCGCTGTTGCGCATCCAGACGCCCTCGATCAGGACGTCCTCGCTGCTGAACACGTCGATGCCGTCGCCCCACTGGCCGGAGCTGTAGGAGTGCAGGTTGCGGACGGTGACCTGCTTGGACTGGCCGATGGTGCACGAGTAGCCGGTCTTGAGGTTCATGACGAGGACGCCGTCGATCTCGATGTTCTTCGAGAACGCCACCGTGGTGCCGCCGTCCGTCTCGGCGATGATGCCACGGCCAATCAGCCGGGCGTTCTCCACGTTGTTGAACGACACCTGGGCCTTCAGCACGGCGCCGCCGGCCAGGTAGACCGTCTTCCCGCTGGGCACCTGCAGCACGTTGTCCGGGACGGTGTGGATACCCGGGCCGAAGTAGATGACGTCCTCGTCGTCCTCCTCGGGCCGCCTCTTCTCGATCGGGTTGGCGTGCAGTTGCAGGTTGCCGTAGATGTCACCGTCGATCTCGATCGAGAGGTTGCGCGGCTCGGTGAGACTGAAGGTGATGGTGTCGCCGCTGACCTCGTGCGGGATGGCGTACGACAGCGGGCGGATCCGTGCGGAGCCGATGGCGCCCTTGGACGAGGTGACCTGGACCTCGACGGTGCCGGTGAAGTCGAGGCCGGCGACCGAGGTGTGCCGGATGATGCCGGCGCCGGTCTTCTCGTTGATGGTCTTCGTGCCGACGCGCAGGACCGGCACCGGCTTCCACTGGCCACCGGGGGTGCGGGCCTTGACGACGAAGCTCGTGTTGATCGGCATCGCGCCCGGCACGGGGTGGATCACCAGCCGGTCGCCGGCCTCCGGTCTGTCCTCATCCGCTGCCGCGGTGCCTGCTGCCGCTCCGATCAGGGAGTAGGCCGCTGCGGCGGCTCCCGCGGCCTGGATGACGGTGCGCCGGGTCAGGCCGGTGCTCTGGGTTTCGTTCATGGTGAAGTTCCTTAAGAAAAAGGGAAGTTGGCTACTTGAGACCGGAGGTGGACATTCCGGCGACGAAGCCGCGCTGGGCGACGAGGAAGATCAGCAGGATCGGGACGACGTACATCACGGAGGCCGCGGCCTGGAGGTTGGCGACGGGCGCGCCGGCCCCGTTGACGTAGGTGGTCATGACGGCGACGGCGAGCGTGGAGTGGTCGGTGGACAGCAGCAGCTGCGGGGCGATGTAGTCGCCCCAGGTCCAGGTGAAGGCGATGATGAAGCTCGCGGAGAGCACCGGCCAGGACTGCGGCAGGAAGATCCGCCAGAAGATCTGGATATAGCCGGCGCCGTCGATGATCGCGGCCTCCTCCAGTTCGCGGGGCAGGCCGGCGAAGAACTGCCGGAAGAGGAAGACCAGGTACGGCGCGGCGGACAGGCCCCACAGCACCCACGGCCAGTAGGTGTCGACCATGCCGAGCTTCGCGAAGATCAGATAGGTCGGGAAGAGCGTGATGAGCTGGGGCAGCATCATCGAGCCGAGCAGGATGCCGAACAGGATCTTCTTGCCGGGGGCGTTCAGGCGGGCGAAGCCGAAGCCGACCCAGGCGGAGCTGAGGGTGACCAGCGTGGCGTAGATGAGGGCGATGACGAGGGAGTTGCGGGCGTAGCCGAGGAAGTCGATGAGGTGGAAGGCGTCGGCGAAGTTGTGCCACTGGATCGTGTCGGGCAGCCAGTGCACGGGGGACGCGGCCAGTTCCTCCGGTGACTTCAGTCCGGCGAGGACCAGCCAGCCGAAGGGGCCGAGGAAGAGACCGGTGACGGCGACGAGGACCGTGTAGAGGACGAGGCGGTTGACGCGTACCCGCACCCGGGCAGCGGACTTCGGCGGCAGGCTGGTGACGGTCACTTCTTCGCCTCCGGGTCGACGTTGTAGAACACCACGCCGGACGAGAACCTGAAGATGAGTCCGGTCGCGACGAGGATCAGGACGAAGAGCACCCACAGCAGCGCGGAGGCGTAGCCGTAGCGGCCGACCGCGAAGTACTGCGCGAACACGTGCATCATGTACTGGTAGTTGGACTGCGGAATCGCGGTGACGCCGGCGGTGGTGGCGTCGGCGGACAGCAGCAGCGGCATGATGGTCTGGACCGAGGCGATCACCCCGGTCACGGTCTGGAAGAGCAGCACGGGCGACAGCAGGGGCACGGTGATGCTGCGGAAGGTCCGCCATGCGCTCGCCCCGTCGATGCGGGCCGCCTCGTGCAGCTCGCGGGGGACGTCCTGGAGCCCCGCCAACGAGATGATCATGATGTTTCCGGCGCCCCAGAGCACCACCATCAGCAGGACGTAGCGCGCGTAGGGGTCGGCGAGCCAGCCGAGGGCGTCGAAGCCGAAGATGTTCAGGGCACCGTTGGTGGCACCGGAGTTCGTGTCGAAGAGCTGCTTGAAGGCGATACCCGCGCCCACCGGCGGCACCACGGCCGGCAGATAGAGCAGGGTGCGGAACAAGCCGCGCGCCTTCAACGGCCGGTTGACCAGGACGGCGAGCCCGAGCCCCCCGATGATCGACAGCGGCACCGAGGTGATGGCGAACAGGCCCGTACGCCCCAGGGCGTCCCAGGTCACCGAGTCGGACAGCAGCTCGCGGTAGTTGTCGAGCCCGACGTAGCGCCAGTGCGGCGAGATGCCGTCGAACGTGGTGAAGCTCAGCCACAGCGCGTACGCCATGGGGGCGATGGTCAGCAGCAGGAAGCCGATGATCCACGGCGAGGTGAACATGTAGAAGGCGCGTTGCCGGCGCGCGTTCATGGAGATCCGCGGCCGGTTCGCCGCCGCGGGCCGGTCGGCCGCCTTGGCCGTATCGGTGCCGCCCTGCGCGGAGGATATCTGCCCGACGGTCATCCCACCTGCTCCTTACCGCGCTTGAGCTGCTCGTTCATGGCCGAGTTCAGCCGCCGGGCGAGGGTGTCCACGGACATGTCGCCCCTCATCGCCGCAGGGGCGATCTGGTTGAAGATGGACTCCAGGCCTTCCCACTTGGCGTAGGGGGTGAAGGAGGCCACGGAGAAGTGCTTCAGTTCGGCCTCCTGCACCTTGAGCACCTGTTTCTGGTGCTCCTCCTGAGCCGGCATCAGGGAGCGCAGGGACTTCAGGGTGGGGATACCCCAGCCGCCCGAGGCGCGTGCCTTGGCCGGTGCCTCGCCGAAGAACCACTCGAAGACCCGCCACGCGGCGTCCTTGTTCCGCGCCTTGCGGGGCATCCACAGGCCGGTGCCGCCCTGGCAGGTGCTGATCCGCGGACCGCCCTCGAACACCGGGGCGGGGGCGAGACGGGACACCTCGGCCAGTTTCGGGGCGGTGTTGATCAGGCCGCCGAGCCAGTAGCCGCAGTTCGACATCGCCATGCGGTTGGCCTGGTAGGTGGGCCCGTCCCAGGTGTTGGGGTCGGGATCGATGATGCTCGGCCCGACCCTGACCCGGCAGTAGTCGATGTACCAGCCCAGGGCCTTGCGGGCCTCGGGGCTGGAGAAGTCGACCTGGGAGAAGTCGTCGGTGAACAGGTTGCCGCCGGCGGCCGCCGTCAGGCTCGTCAGCAGGATGGCCTTGCCGAGACCGTTGTAACTGCCGCCGAACACGGTTGTCTGCCCGTTCTTGCGCTGCACCAGCCGCTCGGCGTTGTCCAGCCACTCCTCGTAGGTGACCGGTTCGGTCTCCGACGGGTAGTCGACGCCTGTCTTGTCGAAGAGCGCGGTGTTGTACCAGTACATGGAGTCCTGGGAGAAGTCCTTCGCCATGCCGTAGCGCGGACCCTTGCCCTGCGTCCTGCCGTCGTAGCGCCACAGGTCGTTGACGGGATCGAGGTCGTCGAGCCTGAGGATGCTGCTCCTGGCGAAGTACGGGTCGAGCTCCTCGGCCACGTCCCGCGCCGCGAAGTACGCCGCGTCCACGGCGCCGATGCCGCGCACCAGATCCGGCGGGTTGCCGTTGGTCAGCATCGCGATCAGTTTGGTGATGTCGTACTTCACCGTTCTGATCTTGACGCCGAGGTCCTTCTGGGCCTGCTTGATCAGCTCCGGGGTGAGGTCGTCGGGGTTGATCATCAGTGTGACGGTCTCCCCCGAGCCGCTGACTCCGGAGGACACCTGCATCGCACAACCGCTCAGCGCCGCCGCACCGGCCACGGCGCCGCCGGCCGACAGGGCGAGAAACCGGCGGCGGCTGGGGGGAGCACCGGCGTGGGAAGGCATGGGGGCCTCACCTTCTGGTTCGGGGAGCACGGCACGGCCGGATCGCGGATCTGGCCGCAGTAACAAGTAGCAACCGGTTGCTATGACCGAGTGGCCAGAGCTTCGGCCCGTCCGGAGGGCGCGTCAAGAGTCCTCGCGGAATTTCGAAAGGTCCACGAAACGCCGATGACCCGCCCCAAGAGGCCCGACGGCGAGCCTCAACTGACCGCTGACCAGCGCGGACCCAGGATCGCCGCACGGGCGCGAAACCGGGCGGCCACTTCGACAACCGGTTGCCCACATCTCGCAGGGCGGACGCGCTCGGCACCCGTCCTCCGTCGTGACGTCGGCTTCCGTGGCCGACGACCCGAAAACTTGCGGATCTTCCGCCGCGTTCCGCCGATTGACCCTCCGTCGACTGCGGATCTACGGTAGAAGACGCTTTCAGAAAATGTTTCCGCCCACCCCTCGCTCTTCAGGAGACTCATGCCCAGCGCCCCGCTGCCCCGGGCCGTGTTCGCCATGGATCCGGTACATCTCCCGCTGCTCTTCCCCGAACCCCTGATGGCACGGCTGCAGCAGACGGCCGAGATCGACCCCACGTTCGTCGTACGGGACTTCACCGCCCCCGGCGCCGCAGCGCAGCTGGCCCGCGCCGACGTGCTGATCACCGGCTGGGGCTGCCCGCACCTCGACGAGGACACCCTCACCGCGGCACCCGGCCTGCGCGCGGTCCTGCACGCCGCCGGCTCCGTCCGCTCGCTGGTCGGTGAGGCCCTGTGGAAGCGCGGCGTCACCGTCTCCAGCGCGGTCACCGGCAACGCCCTGCCGGTCGCGGAGTACACGCTCGCGATGATCCTGCTGGCCGGCAAGGACGCCTTCACCCACCGCGAGCGCTTCCGCGCCACGCACGCCCACCCGACCCCCGCCGAGACCGCCGCCACCGGCAACCTCGGCCGCCGCGTCGGCGTCATCGGCGCCTCGCGCGTGGGCCGCAGACTCCTCGAGCTGCTGCGTCCGTACGACTTCGAGGTCCTGCTCCACGACCCCTACGTGAACGCCGCCGAGGCCGCCGCGCTCGGCACCCGGTCCGTGTCCCTGGAGGACCTGCTGAGCAGCAGCGACATCGTCAGCCTGCACGCACCGGACATTCCCGAGACCCAGCACATGCTGGACCGCGAACGCCTCGCGCTCATCCACGACGGCGGCGTCCTCATCAACACCTCCCGGGGTGCCCTCGTCGACCACGACGCCCTCACCGACGAGCTGCTCTCCGGCCGCCTCAGCGCGGTTCTCGACGTCACCGAACCCGAGCCGCTGCCCGCCGAGTCGCCCCTCTACCGGCTCCCCAACGTCTTCCTCACCCCGCACATCGCGGGCTCGCTCGGCAACGAACTCGAGCGCCTCGGCCGCATCGTCGTGGAGGAGCTGGAGCGCCTGGCCGCGGGCCTGCCCCTCGCCCACGAGGTGCGCCAGGCGGACCTGCCCCGGGTCGCCTGACGCCCACCGCGCGAGGGTTGTCCACAGGCGTCCTACCTGGAGGAACGATGGGATACGGTTTCCGCACCGGAAGCGAGCGCGCCCGCCCCGGTGTTCGGGTCACGACGGTGAAGGAGCCGCAACGGTGAGTCAGCGCAAGGCACCGGGCGACGCCGGCCGGGCGACCATCCGGGACGTGGCGGAACGCGCGGGCGTCTCCGTGGCGAGCGTGTCGCGCGTGCTGTCCGGCAACTATCCGGTCTCCGACGACCTGCGCCGCAGGGTGATGAAGGTCGTCCGGGACCTGGACTACGTGACCAACGCCCATGCCCGCTCCCTGGCCGGTGGCGGGACCCCGACGGTCGCGATCCTCATCAACAACATCACCGGCGCCGCCTTCGCCCATGTGGCCAAGGGCGTCGAGGGCGCGGCCACACTGCGCGGCTGGCTCTCGCTGGTCGGCACGACGGGCGACGACCCGGAGCGCGAGCTGGCCCTGGTGAACCTCATGCGCCAGCAGGGCGTGGCCGCCGTCGTGCTGCTCGGCGGCGCCTACGACTACGACGAGTACCAGCTACGCATGGCCCGCTTCGCCCGCTCCCTGGACGCGGCCGGCTCCCACCTCGTCCTGGTCGGCCGGCCACCGCTGGAGGGCGACGTCCCGGCGACGACCGTCGACTACGACAACGAGTCCGGCGCCTACGCGATGGCCAGCCACCTGCTGTCCGCCGGCCACCGGGACATCCTCGTGCTGCCGGGTCCCGCCGAACTGACCACCGCACAGGGCCGGTTGCAGGGCGCCCGGCGCGCCTTCGAGGCGTACGGGGTGCCGTTCGAGCCGGGCATGGTGCGGCACGGCCCGTACGACTACGAGCACGGCTACGAGGCCGCCGGGACGGCCCTGCGCGAGAAGCTCGACTTCACCGCCGTGCTCGCCGGCACCGACGTGGTCGCCGCGGGCGCCATGCAGGCCCTGCGGGCGGCCGGACTGCGCGTGCCGGAGGACGTGTCGATCGTGGGCTACGACGACATCCCGCTGGCGTCCCAGCTCACCCCCCAACTGACCACCGTGCACGTGCCGTACGAGGAGATGGGCCGGGTCGCCCTGCGCGCGGTGGCCGACCGGCGCGAGGGCGGGGCAGGGCGGCGCAAGGGGACCGACGGGGAGCATCTCGTGCTGGGCACCCATGTCGTCGTACGCCACTCGGTACGGCCGCCCCGGCGGCGCGGTTAGCCGCCCAACGGCCCGATCCTGTTTCCGTAAACGTTTTCCACCATTCCACCCAAACAAATTGCCGCAGACCTCTTGCTAGAGCCCAGGACTACGGCCTACCTTCCCAGCAACCGGTTTCTATCACTTCTGCCTGGCCGCCCCGTCCGCCGAGCCGACGGTTCTCAGACCGCCCTCGCCGGCCAGTACCGAGCCGCCGCGTCCTCCCGTTGCGAGACGCCTACTTTCCGAAGGAACACGGTCAGATGAACTTCACCAGCCCCCGGAGAAGGTTCGCCCGCGCCGCAGTCGCGGGTCTCGCGCTCACCGGTCTGCTCGCCGCCTGCGGCGGCTCCGATTCCGACTCCGGAGACTCCTCGGGTTCCGGCCCGGTGACCCTCCCCTTCTGGGGCTGGGCGAACGGCCAGGAGGCGGTCGTCAAGGCCTTCAACGCCAGTCACGAGGACGTCAAGCTCAAGTACACGAAGGTCACCGACCAGCTGACCATGCAGAAGCAGCTGACCAACGCGGTCAAGGCGGGCAACGCGCCCTGCCTGGTGCAGAACACCGCCGAGTACGTGACCAGTTGGGTCGCGGAGGGTGCGCTCGCCGACATCACCCGGTACGTCGAGGGCGAGAAGGACAAGTTCAACGCCGGCTCCTGGGCCGGCGCCCAGGTGCAGGGCAAGCTCTACGGCGTCCCGACCAGCTCCTCGCCGAACTTCACGATCTACCGGGCCGACATCTTCGAGAAGTACGGCATCGAACCCCCCGCCACCTGGGACGACTTCATCGCCGCGGGCAAGGAGCTGAAGAAGCACAACATCAAGATCACCAACTATGCCGGTGAGGACCCCAGCACCCTGGAGGTGCTCGCCATGCAGGCCGGCGCGCACTGGTACGCCGTCGACGGCAACTCCTGGAAGGTGAACTTCCAGGACGAGGGCACCCTCAAGGCCGCCGAGGTGATCCAGGAGATCATCGACAACGACCTCAACTCCAAGCTGTCCTTCGCCGACTACGCCGCCGTGCAGCGCAACTACGACAAGGGCGGCACCGCGACCCGGCAGATCTCCACCTGGCAGATGGCCGGCATGGTGCAGAACTTCACCGAGTCCTTCGGCGACTGGGCGCTCTCCCCCTGGCCGACGTTCACCGGCGAGGCGCCCAAGACGCCTGCCGGCACCAACCTCACCGGCAGCGTGACCCTGGTGACCGAGCAGTGCGAGCACCAGGAGCAGGCCGCCGAGGCGGCGCTGTGGATGTCGACCGACGCGGGCGCGGTCAGGACGATGGCGAGCCCGGAGACCGGCAACGGCGTGATGCCGGCCCTCGCCGACAGCGAGGCGTACGTCAGCGAGTCGATCTCCGAGAAGCTGCTCGGCAAGAACTACGAGCCCGCGCAGAAGATCGTGACCGACAGCCTCGGCACCGTCACCACCGACTGGACCTTCGGCCCGAACTGGACCGCGATGTTCACGGAGATGCAGGCCGGCTGGGCCAAGGTCGTCAACAAGGAACAGAAGGTCACCGACCTCCTGGCGCACATGCAGGAGTGGACGGTCAGCGACCTGAAGTCCCGCGGTATCAGCGTCAAGGGCTGAGGCAGCTTCCGATGATTCGCTCCCTGCGCTGGAAGGGCGCCGCCTTCACGGTGCCCTTCCAGCTCGGCTTCGTCTTCCTCTACCTGCTCCCGATCGGGTACGCCGTCCACCAGTCCCTGTTCACCGAACAGAGCTCGGGCCTCGGCCTCGGCGGCTCCACGGAGACGTTCTCCGGGCTCGAGAACTACCGACAGGGCCTGACCGACTCCGCGTTCATGGGCTCCGTCCTGCGTGTGGTGCTGTTCGCCTGTGTGCAGATCCCGGTGATGCTGCTGATCAGCCTGATCCTGGCGCTGTTCCTGGACGCGCTCACCGCACGCGCGGCCGGCCGCTTCCGGATCCTGCTGCTGGTCCCGTACATGATCCCGGGTGTGGTCGCCGCGATCGTCTGGATCAACCTCTACAGCCCCGAGGTCGGCCCGCTGACCCCGCTGGGCGAGGCCTTCGGCTTCGACTGGAACTTCTTCGCCCCGTCCATGGTCTGGCCGTCCATCGGCAACCTGCTCACCTGGCACGGCATCGGCTACAACATGGTGATCATCTACGCCGCCCTGCAGGCGGTGCCCCGCGAACTCTTCGAGGCCGCACGCCTCGACGGCGCCTCCGAGCGCCGGATCGCGCTCAGCATCAAGATCCCGCACGTGCGTGGCGCACTCGTCCTGACGGGCATGCTCTCGATCATCCAGATGCTGCAGATCTTCAACGAGCCGGCCCTCTTCCGCAACGTCACACCGCAGACGGTGGACGACAGCTTCACCCCGATCATGATCATCTACAACCAGGCGTTCAACGCCGGCGACTACCACTACGCCGCGGCCCTGTCGGTACTGCTCGCGCTCATCCTCGGCGTCGCCTCCTTCCTCTTCTACCGGCTGACTTCGAGGGAGGCCGACTGATGGTGCTCACCGAGGACCGTACGAAGAAGCCGCCCACGCGCACGGTGCGCCGCCTGGGCCGCCCTGACCGCGCTGCCCGTTCACGGGGCGGGCAGCGCTTCCTCCTCATCGGCCTGCTCCTGGCAAGCGTCTACAGCCTCTTCCCGGTGTGGTGGCTGATCGTCGCCGCCACCAAGGACCGCACCGGGCTGTACCAGAGCAACGGCCTGTGGTTCTCCGGCATGCACCTGTGGGACAACCTGCAGCAGCTCTTCACCTACGACGACGGCATCTTCCTGCGCTGGACGGCCAACTCGCTGCTGTACGCGGGCGTCGGCTCCCTGGGCGGCACCCTCATCGCCCTCGCCACCGGCTACGGCCTCGCCCGCTTCGACTTCCCCGGCCGCCGGCTGGTCTTCGCCTGCGTGGTGGGCTCGTTCCTGATCCCGATCGCGCTGCTGACGCTCCCCCTCTACCTGATGTTCTCGGAGATCGGCCTGGTCGACACCCCGTGGGCGATGCTGATCCCCTGCCTGATCAATCCGTTCAGCGTGTACCTGGCCAAGGTCTACACGGAGTCGGCCATCCCGTTCGAGCTGCTGGAGGCGGCCCGCATCGACGGCGCCGGCGAGCTGCGTATCTTCTTCAGCATCGTGCTGCGCATGATGACGACCGGCGGCGCCACCGTCTTCCTGCTCGCCTTCGTCAACACCTGGAACGCCTTCTTCCTCCCCCTCACCGTCCTGCGTGGCGAGGAGAACTGGACCCTCAACCTGGGCCTGTACAACTGGTCCGGCAAACGCCTCGAATCCGGCGTCGACCTCACCAGCCTCGTCCTGACCGGTGCGCTGATGTCCATCATCCCGATGGCGATCATGATGGTCGCGATGCGCCGCTACTGGCGGACGGGCGTCACGCTGGGGGCGCTGAAGTGACCCTGCTGCACAACCCGTCATCCGTGGCTTCGCCCTGACGTGCACGCCGTAGCAGGCGGAGGTCTTCACAGTCCTGCGATTCCGGTGTCTTCACGTCTCCGTGCCGCACACTTACTGTAGGAAGCGCTTTCTATCCCGAGGTCGGTGTGCCGACCCACGAAAGCAGTGCTGGTCGCGACTTTCGATGGCCCTCGGGCGGGCCGGAGGGGCGGTTTCCGATGGGCCGTACGGCAAGTGCGAGCGCTCCGGCCGGGCCGACGCTGGCGGTGGTGGCCCGTGAGGCGGGGGTGTCGGTGCCGACCGCGTCCAAGGTGGTCAACGGCCGCGAGGACGTGGCGCCCGAGACGCGCCGCCGGGTCACGGAGGCGCTGGACCGGCTCGGTTATGTGCGCAGACCGCGCTTCGACGCGGCAAAGGCACCCCGCCTCGTCGACCTCGTCGTGCACTCGCTGGACAGCTCCTGGTCCGGTGCGGTGCTGCACGGCGTGGAGCAGGCGGCGCACGACGCCGGCCTGGACGTGGTCGTCTCGGCAGGCCTCGCCCGCAGCCGCTCCGGCCGCCCGGAGCGCGGCTGGCTGGACAAGCTCACCGCGCGCGGATCGGCGGGCGTGCTGTTCAACCTGGCCGAACTGACGGAGCCCCAGTACGCGTGGCTCGCACAGCACCGCATCCCCTTCGTGATGATCGACCCGGCGCACGAACCCCCGCCCGGCGTGGTGTCGGTGGGCGCGGCGAACTGGCAGGGCGGGGTGACGGCGGCCCAGCACCTGCTGGGGCTCGGCCACGAACGCATCGCCGTCGTCGCCGGCCACCGCCGCACGATGTGCAGCAGCGCCAGGATCGCGGGCTACCGTTCGGCTCTCGCCTCGGCCGGGCTGCGGCACCGCCCGGAGTATGTGCGGCACGCCGGGTTCGACGAGGCCGTCGCCCGCGGACGCATGCGCGAACTCCTCGACCTGCCGGAGCCGCCGACGGCTGTGGTCGTCTGCTCCGACCGTATGGCCCGGGGGGTGTACGACGCCGTGGCCGAGCGGGGGTTGAGGATCCCGGACGACATCAGCGTGGTCGGTTTCGACGACCTGCCCGAGGCCCGCTGGGCCTCCCCTCCCCTGACCACGGTCCGTCAGCCCATCTCGGAAATGGCGGCCACGGCCCTGCGCCTGCTCGTCCGCATGATGGCCGGCGACCGCCCGGAGAGCACCCGCACCGAACTGTCGACCCGCCTGGTGGAAAGGTCGAGCACGGCTCGGCTGCGCGGGTAGGGACTGTCCGGCGGATCATCCTCGTGCGAGGGCCCCGGCGCCGCTTCCCCGTAGGGCGGCGCCGGGGCCGGTCTCTCGTGCGACTCGCACGTGGCTGTCGCGCAGCGAGCAGGCGGTCGGAACGAGGGCTACCCGGCGTCCGCCGTGCCGTCCGGTTCCTGGTTTCCGTCCCCGGCTCCCGGCTCGTCGGTCGGGTCGCCGGGCGCCTCCTCCGCGGCCGTCACGGTGACCGTGGCTCCCGGGGCGACGGTGGTCCCGGCCGCCGGATCGGTCTGCTGGACAAGGGCGGTGGCGGACTGCGCGGAGTCCGGGCCGTACGCGGGAACGAGTCCCAACGCCTCGAGCTCCGCGAACGCCTCCGGGACCGGTCGGCCGGCCAGGTCCGGGACCAGGACACCGTCCTCCGGCGGCTGCGTGGAGTCCTCGGCGGCCACGTGCAGGGTCACGGTCGCCCCCGCGGCCGCCGTCCCCCCGCCCTCCGGTTCCTGACCGACCACTGTGCCGGTCGTGGCACCGTCGGCCGGCACCTCGACCGGCTCGACCAGGAACCCCTCCTCCTCGAGCCGCCCGGTCGCCTCGTCGAGCGAGCTGCCCAGCACATCCGGAACCGTGACGTCCCCCGCCGTCCCGGCATCGGGGTCCGCGGGCAGTGCGGTGTCCTGACCGCCGTCGGTACCGACCGGCCGCTCGATCCCCCGGTCCGGGGCGTCCACATCGACTAGGGCTACCTTCTCCAGGCCGGAAGGATAGAGCGCTGACATGCCGGAACAGGCGGAAAAGGAACCGACTCCGCTCATCCGAACGTACGCCGCAACCACGGCACCGCTCGAACCTGGCCGGCCTACTCTCCGAGCCGGGCCGCCCAGATGATCCCGCCCCTCAGATGGGCACGGAAGTCCGGGTCGGCGTACGCCTCGGAGGCGTGTCCGAGCGCGGTGTAGAAGACGCGCCCGGCCCTCTGCTCCCGGCACCACACCAGTGGATGGTCGTCGCCCATCCGCCCGCCCTGGTACGACGACTCGTCGGCGGACACGAGCACCCGCACCGAACCCCGTGGGTTGGTGCGGAAGTCGTACCACTCGTCGGTGAAGTCCCAGACGGCCGGCAGGTGGCGGGTGGCGGGGTGATCGCGGTCCTCGACGAGGGCCTTTCCGGGCTGGTACTCGGGGTGCCGGTCGAATCGGGCGCCGAGCAGTTCGCCGTAGTACGGCCACTCGTACTCGGTGCAGGCGGCCGCGTGTACGCCGACGAATCCGCCGCCCGACTCGACGTACGCGGCGAGCTGTTCCCGTCCGGCCTCCGTCAGGACCTCGCCGCTGGTGGAGAGGAAGACGACGGCGGCGTATCCGTCCAGCGGGATCTCCAGGTCCGCGGGCTCCTCGGTGTGGTGCACGTCGAAGTCCCCGAGCGCACGGAGGGCGGCGACGGCGGCCGGGATGGAGTCGTGGCGGTAGGCGGTGGTGCGGGTGTGGACGAGGAGTCGGGGAAGCATGCTGCCGAGCGTAGACGGACCGGGACGGCGGTCCCCCTGCCCATGGAAGGTCCGAAAGTTTTGGATCCCGGCGCACACACCCGCTCATCGCGCTGCCGGACCTGGTCCGACCGGCGATCACTTCCGTCGGCCCCGGTCCGGCACCACGGGCCTACGAGTCGGCCCCGTAGGTCCCGTACTCCGGAAGCCCCGTCGATTCGAAGATGTGCACCGAGAGGCCGCCCGGCGTCGTCCGATGGCTGACGAGCCGCAGGCCGGCCGGTGCGCCGCCGTCCGGGAACAGGCGACGGCCCTGGCCCACCACGACCGGGGCGATCACAAGCCGCAACGTGTCGATCAGCCCGGCGGCGAGCAGGGACTGGGCCAACTGGGCGCTGCCGTGGATCTGCAGTTCCCGGCCGGGCTGCCGCTTCAGTTCGGCGACCTGGGCGGGGATGTCGCCGGACAGGATCGTGGTCGGGTTCCACTCGGCCTTGGTCAGGCTGTGGGAGGCCACGTACTTCGGCAGGCCGTTGAGGATGCGGGCGTTGGGGTGGTCGGTCATCTTCGGCCAGTCCCGCGCGAAGTTCTGGTAGGTACGGCGGCCGAACAGGAACGCGTCCGCCTCGCGGAGCCAGCTACCGGCCAGTCGGTCGAACTCCTCGTCCAAGTTCGGCACGAACCAGCCGCCCCGCGTGAACCCGTCGCTGGTGTCCTCGTCCGGGGACCCCGGCCCCTGGGAGACACCGTCGAGCGTCAGGAACTCCTGCACAACCAGTTTCATCACGCACCATTCTCTCTTCGGCCTCGATGGCCGATTCAACCTCCTCGGAGGGGAGACGCGACCGCTCCCACACCAAGTAACAGGCGTGATCCATTAGGTGACGCCCGGTGAGAGGCAGCAACTGCCCAGTGGTCGGGTTGCTGCGGGGTGCCTCCTGGATGGGAAATGGAGAAACCCTTGATGTCCTTGCAACGCGGCGAAACGCGGAGACCAGTTGTCGGCGTCCGGCGAGTCCACAGGGGCAGGCTCCTGGCCACGGCAGGGTTGTCTCGTCCGCGCATTGGTCATCGAGGACATCGGCGCCGAGATCGGTGACGACCTCTCCTTCAGCCTCTCCTGGCCCCACCGGAAACCGGGGATCCCGTCGCATTGCGCCAGGGCATTGCAGAAGTGGACCACGTCTCTCCAAGAGATCCCCTCGACGGGCAACTGGTCCCGCGGGCGGTGCCCGCCGCCGGCCGGTGATCTGTGCGTACAGGCCTGGTGATCTGGAACGTCGCCAGCTGGTACGGCGCAAGCTCGACGGACCAACTGCGTTGCGTCCGCCGGTCCGAGAGCGTTACCTGCTCCGGCGAGCCAGCGATCGTCTCGCTTTCTGCGGCCGGCTTGGTCACGTCCACGGACGTGGTGTACGGCGGCTGCTCAAGGGGAGGTAAAGCCGCAGGTGTTACACATCTCCCGAATACGTAACACCTGCAGCCGGTACACCAGCTGCGTGGACACGGCCGTCGGCTTCCGTGCAGACGACCGTCTGGGCGCGCGAACACTCACCGTGAACCGGGTCGGCGCGTCCTCAGATGCGGAAGAACCCAATCGCCCCCGAGTCGATGCTCCCGTAGGGTGCGCGGGTTGTCGTGGTGGAGAGGTGGTTCGGAGCGTGGCAGCCAGGGCAGTGGCGCGGGAGCAGTTGGCGGGTGCGGCGCGGGCCGCGTTGGGGGGCGGACGGCGGCTGGAGGCGGTTGAGCGGGTCGCGGGTGGCAGTAAGAAGGGCGTGTACCGCCTGGTGATGGACGACGCGACGACCGTGATCGCCTACCTGTGGGCCGATGCCGAGAACTACTGGCCGGCGGCCGAGGGTGACGACGACCTCACCGATCCGTTCTCGCCCGGTCTCGGGCTCGACCTGTTCGAGGCCGCGCACGCGCGACTGGATGCGCTCGGCGTCCGCGTCCCGGCGATCCGTCTCGTCGACCGTGATGGCGCCCACTACCCGGCCGACCTCGCGATCGTCGAGGACCTCCCCGGCGAGAACCTGGAGGAGGTGCTTGCTCGCGACCCACGCGCGGCTGCCCCCGTCATGGCCCGGCTCGGGGAGGCGCTGGAGGCGATGCGGCGTCATCGGGCCTCCACATACGGCAAGGTGGCCGTGGTCGACGCAGGAGGAACGTCGCGCGGGACGTCGTGCGAGGGGGTCGTCCTGGAGCGTGCGCTGCGGGACCTCGCCGAGGCAGGGGCGCGTGATCCGCGGATCGCGGGAGCCCGCGACCGGCTGGAGGAGCGACTGCTGGGCCTGGCGGCGGCGGTACGACCGCGCACGGAGTACGCGGTCGTACACGGCGAACTGGGGCCCGACCATGTGCTGGTGGGCACGGACGGGCACCCGGTGTTGATCGACATCGAGGGCTCGATGTACTTCGACGTCGAGTGGGAGCACGTCTTTCTGCGGATCCGCCTGCACGACGCCTACCAGCCCCTGGGCGTGGACGGACTGGACGAGGACCGGCTCGCGTTCTACACGCTGGCACAGCGGCTCTCGCTGACGGCGGGCCCACTGCGGCTGCTCGACGGAGACTTCCCCAACCGGGCGTCCATGGCGGGCATCGCCGAGTACAACCTGCGGAAGGCGCTGGAACTGGTCCGCGCCTGAACGCCCCTCACCCGTCGGCGAACTCGCACCACACGATCTTCCCCGGATCCCGCTCCCCCACGCCCCACTTGTCCGCCAGCTCCGACACCAGCAGCAGCCCGCGCCCGCCCGCGCCCTCGCCGGGCTCCCGCGCGTTCGGCACGCCGTCCCCGCTGTCGTGGACCTCGACGCACACCCCGTCGTCGTACGACAGCCGGAGCAGGAAGCCGCGGCCGGGCGGTACGCCGTGCACGAGGGCGTTGGTGGCGAGTTCGCTGACACACAGCACGACGTCGTACGCCCGCTCCCGCACACCCCAGTCGACGAGCGCCTCGCGCGTGAACGCGCGGGCGGCGGGGACGGACTGACGTTCGCGGCGGAAGAGGCGTTCCCGCGGGGACGGGTGAGGAATCTCTGCGTTCACGTGACGAGAGTCACAGGCTGTAGCCATCATGAAACAGTGCGTGCGCTCGTACAGCCGGTTTGTACGGGTGCGCGACGGTGAACGTACGTGGGCAGGTGGGGAGTTGGACCGCATGAGCACGACTCGACGGTCACGGAGGAACGCCTCGGCGATGAAGATGGTGGGCGCGCTGCTCGCCCTCTATCGCGAGGCCGCCGGATACACGCAGAAGACGCTGGGTGAGCGGTTCGTCGTCGGCGAGCAGCAGATCGCCTCGATCGAGCAGGGCCGACGGCCGCTGAAGCCGGATCTCGCCGAGCAGTTCGACGAATTCCTGCAGACCAAGGGAGCGTTGACGACTGCGTTGAGCTGGATGCCGGAGGTGGATCTCGTCCCGATGTGGGCCGAGGAGTACTTGGATCGGGAGCGGGAGGCGATCACCATCTCGTGGTACGAGAGCCTGCTGGTCCCGGGTCTGCTCCAGACCGAGGCATACGCACGAGCGATCTTCGGTAGCCGCGTGCCGGTCTACGACGAAGACGAGATCGAGCAGTTGGTGGCGAAGCGCATCGAGCGGCGGGAGGTTTTGCACCGCAAAGTGCCGCCGACGACGAGCTTCGTGATCTGGGAGGCGGCGCTGCGCGACCGCCTGGGTGGGGACGAGGTGTACTTCGAACAGGTGCGGCACCTACGCGAGTACGCCGATCTACCCGGTCTCGCACTCCAGATCTTGCCGCTCGGTCGCACCTCCCACGCCGGGCTCAATGGCCCGTTCATCCTGCTGGAAACTCCCGAGTACCAGCGGCTGGCGTACAGCGAGACCCAGCGCGGCAGCCAGTTGATCGCCGATCCTGACGGCGTGGGGATCCTCACCCAGAAGTATGCGATGCTGCGGACGCAGGCCCTCAACACCGAGGACACGAGGGACTTGTTGGACCGTCTTCTGGGAGAGCAATGAGCGGCACCGCACTTGAATGGTTCAAGTCCAGCTACAGCGGCGACGAGGGCGGCGCATGCATCGAAGTCGCCCTCCAGCCCACCACCATCCACATCCGCGACTCCAAGCCCCCACACCCCCACCTCACGTCACCCCCGCCACCTGGACCGCCTTCCTGAAGCTTGCCAACAACGCCGGTTGTTGAGTTGCTTCAGTCAGCCGCCCGCCCCCACGTCGTTGTTGGGCGCCCCGTCACCGACCGGCGGCAGATCACCGCGTTCCACCGGCTCCGTGGCATCGGAGGCGGTCGGCAGGAGGGTGTCGAGTTCGTCGGCAGACGGGTGGTGGGCGTCGAGGGCGGCCTCCCGCAACACGTCACGGGAGACGCCGGGACCGCCGCTGAGCCGCAGCACGTGCCCGTCCTTCGGCACGGCGTACTCACGCTGCTCTCCGGCGCTGCGGTACCAGGCATCGCCGTCGCGCGCGCAGTCGGGACAGTTGGCGGAGGTGACGGTGCCCCGGTCGACGGTGAGCTGGATCTGCGCGCCGGCCTGCTGTGACACGTACACGGAGGAGAAGCCGTCGCCGCCGTACACGCCGACGGACTGCTGGGCGAGGGTGAAGCCGTCCGCCTCGGTGACGTAGACGTGTTCCGGTGCGATGCCCAACGCCGAGGCGCGGGAGGCGATTTCCGCCGGATCGGCGGGCTCCTTCTCGGTGCCGCAGCCGGTGAGGAGTACCGGAATCAGCAGGGCGGCCAGGGGCAGCGCACGTACGGGACGCATCATGCGTCCATCCTGCCGCACAGGTGTTCCACAGTTGGGTAGGGGTTGCGTAGCCTCGGTGACGATGAACACGATTCCGGCACACCTGGACCATCTCGTCCTCGCAACGCCCGATCTGGCGGCGACGGTTGCCGACTTCACCCGGCGCACCGGTGTGGCACCGGCGGTCGGCGGCACGCACGTCGGTCTCGGGACCCGCAACTATCTGGTCGGTCTGGGCGGAACCGCTTACCTGGAGATCATCGGTCCGGGCCCGGAACAGTCCACGCCCGACGGGCCGCGCCCCTTCGGCGTCGACGAGTTGCCGGGACCGCGCACGCTCACCTGGGCGATCAGCCCTCCCGACCTCGACGCGGCGATCGCGGCCGCCCGTGCCCGGGGCTACGACCCCGGCCCGCCACTCCCGATGAGCCGCCGCACTCCTGACGGCACGCTCCTGCAGTGGCGCCTGACCGACGGCGTGGCCGCCCACCCCTCCGGCCTGGTCCCCTTCCTCATCGACTGGGGCGCCTCACCCCACCCCACGGTCGGACCTGCCCACCACTCCCCTGGGCCCTCTCGGCCACCACCCCCGACCCGGCCGAGCTCCGCCCCCTCCTGACCGCCCTGGACACGGAACTCACCCTCGCAGAGGGCCCGGTGGGCCTGACCTTCACGGTGGACACACCGCGGGGGCCGGTGCGGTTCGACTAAAACGACCCCTGAGCCCGACCTTGCTGCCCATTAGCATGCAAGCTTCCTATCCGACCGGGCAGCCGACGGCAAACCAATAAAAGATCGCCTCAGTTGTGTAGAGGCGGTAGCAGATGAGGGCGCCAGCGAGGTAGATCGCGCACCGGGACCAATCGACTTCTCGAACACATTGCACAAACCCCACACCCGCGTCGACGCGCTGGTGCCGGCCGTGTCGCTGGGCTGCGCCTGGCTGATCGAACCCGGGGCCGAAGTCCCCGCCCGACGGCCGATCCTGATGCGGCGCCTCAGTGACTGCGATGGGTCCGGTGGACTCAGTGGAGCAGAGCAGAACGGATGCCGCCGGGTCGCGTAAATCCGCCAGTTGGCCTCCGGGCGGAGGTCGTCCGCTCCAGCACGGTCGCGCCGAGGGCGAGCGCCCGCTTCTCCTCGCCCTCGAGGTCGTCCACGTCGAAGTCCAGGTGGAGCTGCTGCGGGCGCTCCTGGCCGGGCCATTCGGGCGCTCGGTAGCCGTCCACCCGCTGGCAGGCCAGCGGCGTCCCCTCGAACCCCTGCACCTCGACCCAGTCGGGATCCTCCGGATCCGCGACCACCCGCCCGCCGAGCAGATCCGCGTAGAACTCCGCGAGCCGTACCGGATCGGCGCAGTCCAGCGCGACCGCCTGCAGCTTTCGAATCACTTCCGACACCCCTCGCTCTTCGGCCGCTTCCGCAACGCCCCTGTACGGGAGGGGTCGTACCCGCCGCGGCGGCGGGCATGCGCGGCGGTACGCCGGACCGCCGCCGCGCTTCAACCTCCTGCTCCCGACCGAAACACTCACTGTCGTATCCGCTGCGCGCCACCCGGCTTGCGCGCCACGAACACGAACTCCCGCCCGGGTCTGTCGGGAGCGTCCCGGATGTCGTCCACCGTGAATCCCGCGTCGAGAAGATCCGCCTCCACCTCCTCGCGTGAGCGGAACCGCAGGGTGGAGTCCGAGGTCAGGCGTGCGCCGTCCGTCGTGAACACGAAGGTCCAGCGGAAGGTCACCAACGGCCCGTCGGCGTCGGTCACTTCGACCCAGTTCTCGACCGCACCGACGCCGGGGACGTCCGTGACGCGGTGGGTGGCGTCCCGGTTCCACTCCTCCCAGGCGCGGCGGGCCGGATCGCGGGTCTCGAAGACCAGGTGTCCGCCCGGTTGCAGGGCGGCGTGGGATGCCCGCAGGGTCGCCCGCCACATCTGCGGGTCGACGATGGCCTGGGCGACGTTGCCGGTCATCGTCGCGAGGTCCGCCTGGAGCGGTGGAAGCGCCGTCGCGTCGCCATGGATCCAGCGGACGCGGTCGCCGCCCGGTTTCGCGCGGGCGACGTCCAGGGAGGCTTGCGCGGGATCGACGCCGACGGCCTCGATGCCGCGGTCGGCCAGCAGCAGCGCGAAAACGCCCGTTCCGCAGCCGATGTCCAGCACCCGGCGTGCGGCGAACTCCCCGGTGATGCCGAGGTAGGCGTCGAGGTCGCTGCGGTCGGAGTCGAGCACGTCGTAGATCGCGGCCAGTCGCGGGTGCCCGAAGATCGCGTCAACCATGCGGCGACGGTAGAGAGGCAGGCGGGGGCGGGCAAGTGGATTACCGGCACTCAGCAGGGTCGGGGACCGGCGCGGCGGTTGACGCTCTAGCTCCGTACTTCGCGGGTCGGTGATTCGTATGGTGTGACCGGTCCGGGGGTGTCCTGGGCCGGTGGTGTGGCGTTGGGTGGGGTGTGACGAAGTCTTCCCGGTCCCCGCGGCCACGGACGGTGCGGCCACGCATGAACTGCGTGGTCAGCGCCGTGGTGGAGAAGCGTCTGGGCGCTCTGCCTGTCGCTGCCGAGTTTCTGCGCCGGCTGGACCTGGCCGGGACCGTCGACCGGTTGTGCCCGGGCCGCGACATCGCTCATGTGACGCATGGCGCGGTCATCGAGACGCTGGTGGCCAACCGGCTGACCGCGCCCGCCCCGCTGTGGCGGGTGGACGACTGGGCCCGCGAGTGGGCGGTGGAGGACGTCTTCGGCATCGAGCCGGAGCTGCTCAACGACGACCGCCTGGGCCGGGCGCTGGACGCCGTCGCCCCGCACCTTCAGGAGATCACCGACAGCGTCGGCGCCCGCGCGATCGGCGAGTTCGGCATCGATGTGTCCACGTTCCACTGGGACATGACGTCCATGTCCCTGCACGGCGCCTACCCGGCCGATGACCAGGACGAGGACTATCCCCAGGTCAGGCACGGGCATCCCAAGGACCGCAGGTACGACCTCAAGCAGATCCAGACCGGCCTGGCGGTGACCGGCGACGGCGGTATCCCGCTGCTGTCGCGCGTCATCGACGGCGGAGCCGCGGAGATCTCCCAGATCACCTCCACCATGAACAGCCTGCGGGCGATAGCAGGGCCCAAGGAGTTCTTGCTGATCGCCGACTCCAAACTCGTCTCCTACCACAACGTCACCGCGCTGATCGCGGCCAGAACGGCGTTCATCGCCCCGGCCCCGGCCTCCATGGTCGACGACGCGGTCTATGCGGCCCTCGACCTCGATGCGGCCACCGTCGTGGACTACGTCCCGGCCCGGGACGAGAACACCCCGGACGACCGGCGGGAGACCTACCGCGTGCTGGAGGACACCCACGTCCTGACGGGACCACGCAAGCGTGACCCCAAGGCAGAAGTCCGCCGGATCCTGGTGCACTCCACCGGCAATGCCAAAGGCCAGCAGCGGGCCCGCGAGAAACGCCTGGCCAAAGCACGCGAAGACCTCGAAAAACTCCAACGAGGCGCCGGCGGGCGCTACTACAACACAGCGGAGAAGGTCACCGCACGCATCGGCGTGATCGCCAAGACCCGGCGGGTGACCGACTGCCTGCGCACGACCGTCACCACCGACACCGCCGGCCGACCCGCCCTGCACTGGCACTTCGACCAGGCCGTGCTCGATGCCGAGGCGGCAGTCGACGGCTGGTACGCGTTGCTGACCACCCTCACCCCCGAACAGGCCGATGCCGCCGAGGTCCTGCGGCGCCACAAAGGCCAGGGTGCCGTCGAGCGCCGCTACGGAAACTTCAAAGGCCCCCTGGCCGTCACCCCGATCTTCGTCCAGGACAACAAGCGCCTCGCCGCACTGGTCACCGTGATCTGCCTGGCCCTGCTGGTGTTCTGCCTGATCGAGCGCCAGGTCCGCCGGGCCCTGGGGGGCGATCAGAAGATGCAGGGCCTGTATCCGGGAAACCAGAGAGTCCGTCCCACGGGACGGATGATCCTCTACCACCTCTCCGGCCTGCGGCTGCGGGTCGGCCATGCCACCGACCCGCCCACCATCGTCATCAGCCGAGGAGTCCAGCTTCATCTCCTCGACCTCCTTGGCCTGGAACCCACACATCCCCGCTGGCCAGAGACCTGAACGAGCTACCCGCGAAGTACGGATCTAGCCGCGATCTGAACGTGGCTCGGCAGTGCCGTCTGAGGGCGTTTCGGGTTTCGTGTGGAGGATGTCGCGGGCCTGCTCCGCGGCGCGGGCGGTGCTCTCGCCGACGAAGTCGAGGAAGCGGGCGATGTTCTCGAAGCGGGCACCGGCCGGGGTGTCGGGGCCGAGGACACCGACGCCCTGCCGGGCGGTCTCGACGATCTGGGCGATGGACCGGGCGCTGGCCATCATCGACTGGTACCAGACGTCGTCGTCGACGACGTAGCGCTCGCGGCGGCGCTCGTCACGCTCCCGGCGGACGAGGCCCTGGCTCTCGAGGAACGCGACCGCTTTGGAGACGGACGCCGGGCTGACCTGGAGGCGCTGGGCGAGTTCGGACGCGGTGAGGCTGCCCGTGTCGGTGAGGGTGATGCAGGCCAGCACCCGGGACATCATCTTGGGCATGCCCGATTGCATGACGACGGTGGTGAACACCTCCTCGTACTCGCGCACCGCCTCGGCGTCGCGTCCGTGCGCCTGCGCGGGCGCCTCCACCCCGCGGGGCACGGTCTGCCTGCGTCGGCGGGTGCGGCGTTCGGTGGCGCGGTGGGCCAGGTCGGCGCGGTAGGCGGTGGGGCCGCCGTTGCGCATCACCTCGCGGGTGACGGTCGAGGTCGGACGGTCCAGGCGTCGGGCGATCTCGGCGTAGGCGAGGCCGTCGGCCAGTCCCAGCACGATCTGCTGGCGTTCCTGCTGGGTGAGTCTGCCTCCGGGCATCGCGGTCTCCTTCGTACTCCTTGCGTGCCTCCACCATAGCGTTCAGCCTCAGTTTATTGCAACGCACAGATTGAAGGCCGTTGCATTACCCTTGAAGCCATTGCAATACTTTCTCGGCTTTCACCTGCACCGATAGGGATTTCGCGCAACACGCTTGTTGTCAGAACACTGAACGCAACGTAG
Organism: Streptomyces sp. F001; assembly: GCF_004187715.1. Classification (GTDB taxonomy): domain Bacteria; phylum Actinomycetota; class Actinomycetes; order Streptomycetales; family Streptomycetaceae; genus Streptomyces; species Streptomyces flavusporus. The sequence continues at coordinate 119,151 of NZ_QZWF01000013.1, forward strand.
CTTTTCCATAATTCGAAACAACGAGTCGCAGGAGCCCGCGATGCAGAAGTTCGACACCCCCGCCCCGATCTCCGCCGTCCTGGACATCCCCGCTGGACGCATCCGGTTCATCGCCGCAGACCGCGCCGACACCACCGTCGAGGTCCTGCCCGCCACCCCCTCCAAGAGCCGCGACACCAAGACCGCGGAGCAGACCACCGTCGCCTATGCCGACGGCGTCCTGCGGCTCGAGGCCGCACCGGCCAAGAACCAGGCCTTCGGCCCCTCCGGAGCCATCGAGGTGACCATCCAGCTGCCCGCCGGCTCCCGCATCGAGGCCAAGACCGCCGGCGCCGAACTCCGCGGCGTCGGACGCCTCGGCGACATCGTCTTCGACGGCGCATACCGCCAGATCAAGATCGACGAGGCCGCGAGCGTCCGCCTCACCGCGCTCGACGGCGACGTCGAGGTCGGCCGGCTGGGCGGCCCCGCGGAGATCAGCACCACAAGGGGCGACATCCGCATCACCGAGGCCGTGCGCGGCACGGTCGTGCTCCGCACCCAGTCCGGCGACATTTCGGTCGGCGCCGCCGCCGGCGTCTCGGCCGTCCTGGACGCCGGCACCGACTACGGCCGCGTCAGCAACGCCCTCAAGAACGATGGCACCGCCGAACTCGACATCCACGCGACCACCGCCTACGGCGACATCACCGCCCGCAGCCTCTGAGCCTCAAGGAGCTCCCCTCATGACCAACCTGGCCATCGCGGCACACGGGCTGCGCAAGTCCTACGGCGACAAGACCGTGCTCGACGGTATCGACCTGACCGTCCCGGAAGGAACGATCTTCTCCCTGCTCGGCCCGAACGGCGCCGGAAAGACCACCGCCGTCAAGATCCTCTCCACCCTCATCACCGCCGACGCCGGCGACCTGCACGTCGGCGGCCACGACCTGGCCGCCGACCCGCAGGCGGTGCGTGCCGCGATCGGCGTCACCGGGCAGTTCTCCGCCGTCGACGGCCTGATCACCGGCGAGGAGAACATGCTCCTCATGGCGGACCTGCACCACCTGCCCAAGCACGAGGGGCAGCGCACCGCCGCCGAACTGCTGGAGCGCTTCGACCTCGTCGACGCCGCCCAGAAGCCCGCCTCCACCTACTCCGGCGGCATGAAGCGCCGCCTGGACATCGCCATGACCCTGGTCGGCGGTCCGCGGATCATCTTCCTCGACGAGCCGACCACCGGCCTCGACCCCCGCAGCCGCCACAACATGTGGCAGATCATCCGCGAACTGGTCGCCGACGGCGTCACCGTCTTCCTCACCACCCAGTACCTGGAGGAGGCCGACGAACTCGCCGACCGTATCGCCGTGCTCAACAACGGCAAGATCGCCGCCGAGGGCACCGCCGAGAAGCTCAAGCGGCTCATCCCGGGTGGGCACGTGCGGCTCCGCTTCGCCGATCCGGCCGCCTACCAGTCCGCCGCCTCCGCGCTGCGCGAGGTCACCAGGGACGACGAGGCGCTGGCGCTGCAGATCCCCAGCGACGGCACCCAGCGCGAGCTGCGCTCCATCCTCGACCGGCTGGACTCGGCCGGCATCGAGGCGGACGAGCTGACCGTGCACACCCCCGACCTCGACGACGTGTTCTTCGCCCTGACCGGCTCCACCGTGCCGAGCCAGCCCAACGAGCCCAAGGAGGCTGTCCGATGAGCTCCCTCTCCCTCGCCGCACGCGACTGGTCCACGATGCTGCGCCGTAACCTCCTGCACGCGCGGCGCTACCCGTCGCTGACCCTGAACCTGCTGCTGACGCCGGTCATGCTGCTGCTGCTCTTCGTCTACATCTTCGGCGACGTGATGAGCGCGGGCATCGGTGGCGGCGGCGCCGATCGCTCCGAGTACATCGCCTATATCGTCCCGGGCATCCTGATGATGACCATCGGCAGCACCGTGATCGGGGCCGCGGTGTCCGTCTCCACCGATATGGCCGAGGGCCTCATCGCCCGCTTCCGCACGATGGCGATCCACCGCGGCTCCGTGATCATCGGGCACGTCGTCGGCAGCGTGCTGCAGGTGCTCGCCAGCCTGGTCCTCGTCGGTGCCGTCGCCGTGGCCATCGGCTTCCGGTCCACCGGCGCCACGGCCGTGGAGTGGCTGGCGGCGTTCGGGCTGCTCGCGCTCTTCGCGCTGGCGCTCACCTGGATCGCGGTCGGGATGGGCATGGCCAGCCCGAACGCCGAGGCGGCCAGCAACATGGCCATGCCGCTGATCCTCCTGCCGCTCATCTCGAGCGCCTTCATCCCGGCCGACACGATGCCGGGCTGGTTCCAGCCGATCGCCGAGTACCAGCCGTTCACGCCGGCCATCGAGACCCTGCGCGGCCTGCTGCTCGGCACCGAGATCGGCAACAACTGGTGGATCGCGATCGCCTGGTGCGTCGGCCTGTCCGCGCTCGGCTACCGCTGGTCGATGGCGTTGTTCAACCGCGGCCCGAAGTAACTGCCATGACAGCGCGGGCCGCCTCCCGCACCTCGTCCCGCCCCAGGGCGGCGTACTCCGACACCGCGTCGGTGTACGCCGCCCTTTCCGCGTCATCGCCATCAGGCACTCAGCCCCGTCCCGCCGTGTCCGATTCCTTCAAGACCCCGCCTCCCGGTGCCTCCTACGGTGGCCCCATGAGTCCACGATTCGATGCCATCGGCCTGGTCGTCTCCGACATGGCCGCCTCTGTTGCCTTCTACCGTCGTCTTGGGTTCGCGTTCCCCGAGGGTGCCGAGGAGCAGCCGCACGCCGAGGCCGAACTGCCCGGCGGGCTGCGGCTGTTGCTGGACAGCGAGGAGAGCGTGCGGTCCTTCCATCCCGGGTGGCAGCCGCCCGTCGGGGGCGGCCGGGCCTCGCTCGCGCTGCTGTGCGACGGGCCCGGTGAGGTCGACGCGGTGTACGAGGAGATGGTGGGTGCCGGCTACCGGGGCGAGCTCAAGCCGTGGGACGCCTTCTGGGGTCAGCGCTACGCCGTCCTGAACGACCCGGACGGAGGCGGGGTCGACCTGTTCGCGCCGCTGCCGTCAGCCGGCGAGTAGCTCGCCCAGCGTGGTTCCCGCCAACTCCCGTACGTCCCGGGCCAGGTGGGCCTGGTCCGCGAATCCGGCCCGGGTCGCCGTGTCCGCGAAGGGCACGCCCTGCCGTGCCAGCGTCAGCGCCCGTTGCAGCCGCAGTACGCGGGCCAGCGTCTTCGGGCCGTAGCCGAACGCGGCCAGTGAGCGGCGGTGCAACCGGCGTGCGCCGACGCCGAGTTCGTCGGCCGTGGCGGCGACCGGGCGGCCCGCGTCCAGGGCCGCGACGACCTGCCGCAGCAGGGGGTCGGGCGGCTCGGCGTCGGCCGCGAGACGCAGGGCCACGTCCTCCAGCCCGCCGGCCGGATCGGCGGCCGCGTTCACGCGTGCGGTGAGCTGCCGTGCGCGCGCGGCCGGCCACAGGTCGGCAAGCTCGACGCGCCGGTCGCGGACCTCGTACGCGGGCATCCCCAGGAGGGTGGGCGCGGTGCCCGGGTAGAAGCGGACACCCGCCCAGGGCCCAGCCGTGCCCTCGGTGACGTACGCGTGTGTGTCCGGGCCGGCGACGAGCAGCCTGCCGTCGTTCCAGAGCAGGTCCATGCAGCCGTCGGGCAGGACCCGCCCCGCACCGGACCCGGTCGGCGTGTTCGTCCACACCACCGCCCCGCTCACCCTGGACGCCCGCTCCGCGTACACGTACGCCAGACTACGACGCCCCCGGGGCCTGTCCGGCGACCCCGACGATCTGCGCTCCCCGCGTCCGGTGTTCCTGCGGGCTCACCCCGTACACCCGTTTGAAGGCGTTGGACAGGGCGAAGGCGCTGCCGTAGCCGACCTGGCGGGCGATCGCCTCCAGGGTGTCGTCGGAGTCGCGCAGCCGGTCGGCGGCGAGGGCGAGGCGCCAGCCGGTGAGGTAGGCCATGGGGGGTTCGCCGACCAGGTCGGTGAAGCGGCGGGCCAGCGCGGCCCGCGACACCCCGGCCTTGACGGCGAGCGACGCCACGGTCCACGGGTGGGCGGGGTCGTCCTGGACGAGGCGCAGCACCCGGCCCACGGCCGGGTCCGCCAACGCCCGGTACCAGGCGGGGGCCTCGGCCTCGGGCCGGGAGAACCAGGCCCGCAGCGCGGCGATGACCAGCAGGTCCAGCAGCCGGTCCAGGACGACCTCCTGGCCCGGTTCGTCGCGCACGATCTCCTCCATGAGCAGCGGCGTGAGCGGGCAGCGCCACACGTCGGAGGGCAGGGACAGCAGCGGGGGCAGGGCGTCCAGCAGCCGGCCGCTGATCTCGCCCCGCCAGAGGTAGGTGCCGATCAGCATGACGGCCGAGCCGTCGAGGCGGTCGCCCCAGGTGCGGACGCCCAGGTCCATGGAGCCGCGCAGGGAGCGGCCGTCGGGGTAGCGGCACTCGGCGCCCGGCAGGATCAGCGCCTGCGGCGGCGTGCCGGGGTCGTCGGCGCAGGTGTAGGGGGCGGGGCCGCGGGCGATGGCGAGGTCGCCGGCCCGCAGCCGCACCCGCTCCCCCGTGTCCGGGACGACCCAGGCGTCGCCGCGCACCATCAGCATCACCGTCAGCGGCGCCTGGTCCTCCACCCGGACGGCCCACGGCGGATCGAAGCACGCCCGGATCATGAAGGCGCCCCGCGCGCGGGGACCCTCCAGGAGACCTGCGAGTGCATCCATGCGGCCAGCGTAGATGTGCACGTATGGGAATGAGCCGTTCAGCGATGGGCCCGTACCGCACTGCGGCAGTTCACTGGACTCATGACACGGAAAACGGACATGACGGTGGTAGTGACCGGTGCGTCCGGTCGTACGGGCAGCCGGGTCGCCCGGGCCGTGCAGGCCGCCGGGCTGACGGTGCGGCCCGCCACGCGCGCCCAGGGCTTCGACTGGGCGGACCGGTCGACGTGGGCGCAGACGCTGCGGGGCGCCGACGCGGCGTATCTCGTCCACCCCGGGGACGTCGGTTCGGCGGCGGCCACGCGGGCGGTCGGGCTGCTCGCGCACGAAGCGGTCTCGCTCGGCGTACGGCGGCTGGTGCTGCTGTCGGCGCGCGGCGAGGAGCAGGCGCGGCCGACCGAGGAGGCGCTGCGGGAGTCGGCCGCGGACTGGACGGTCGTACAGGCGGCGTGGTTCATGCAGAACTTCAGCGAAGGGCCGCTGGTGGAGGGGTTGCGGCTGGGCGGGGAGCTGGTGTTCCCCGGTGGTGAGGTGCGCGAGCCGTTCATCGATGTGCGGGACATCGCCGACGTGGTGGTGGCGGTGCTGCTGGCGGGTGACCGGTACGTGGGGAAGGCGGTCGACGTGTCCGGGCCGCGGCTGCTGACGTTCGGGGAGGCGGTCGCGGAGATCGCGAAGGCGACCGGGCGCGAGCTGACGTACAGGCCCGTCCCGCCGCGTGCGTACGGCGAGCACCTGGCCGGACTCGGTGTGCCGGACGAGGAGGTCGAGCTGCTCGTGGAGGTGTTCGAGACGCTGCTCGACGGGCGGAACTCGCATCTGTCGGACGGCGTCCAGCGGGTGCTGGGGCGCGAGCCGCGCGACTTCGCGGAGTTCGCCGCCGAGGCCGCGGCGGCGGGGACGTGGAGGGCCTGAGCGCCCAGCGGCCCTACTCCTGCGGCGGCGTCTCCCCGCCCCCCTTGTGCGTGCTCTTGACCTGTGTGCGCAGGCGGGAGGTCACGTCCTCCGGCGGGAGGAAGCGGGACCAGCGCTCCGGGAACTCGGACGGCATGTCGGGGTCGTCCGGGTCCGGGTCGTGCTCGCGGGCCGCGGCCGCGCGGGCGACGTACTCGGCGACCTGCGCCTCGCGCATCCGCTCGTTGGCGGCGCGGGCGGCGGCCGTGGCGGCGGCGGGCCAGACCCGGTCGATGGCCGCGTTGACGGCGGCACCGACGAGGACGGCGAAGGCGGACACGCCGATCCACAGCAGCACGGCGACGGCGGCGGCGAGGGAGCCGTAGATCGTCGCGCCCTCGATGGTGTTCGTCAGGTAGATCCGCAGCAGGAAGCTGCCCAGCACCCACATGGCGAGGGCGACCAGGGCGCCGGGGACGTCCTCCACCCAGGGCGAGCGCACCGGCACCGACACGTGGTAGAGCGTGGTCAGGAAGGCGATGGACAGCACGATCACCACGGGCCAGTACAGGACCTGCACGACCGTCGTCGACCACGGCAGGATCCGCACCACCGCGTCGGGGCCGGCCACCATCAGCGGCAGCGCGACCGAGCCGATCAGCAGGGCCGCCAGGAACAGCAGGAACGCCACCAGGCGGGTCCTGACGATCCCGCGGACCCCGTCGAGGCCGTACATCACGGTGATGGTGTCGATGAAGACGTTCACCGCGCGCGAGCCGGACCACAGGGCGAACAGGAAACCTATGGAGATGACGTCGGGGCGGCCGCCCTTCATCACGTCGTCCAGGATCGGCTGCGCGATCTGGGTCACGCCCTTGTCGGACAGGACGGTGCGCGAGGCCTCCAGGAGGTTGGCCTCCAGGCTGGAGATCGTGTCGGTGCCGGTCCAGTCGTCGACGTAGCCGAGCAGGCCGATCAGGCTGAGCAGCAGCGGCGGCACGGACAGCAGGGTGAAGAACGCGGCCTCGGCGGCCAGACCGAGAATGCGGTACTCGATGCAGGAGTTGACGGTGTCCTTGAGCAGCAGCCAGGCGGTCCTGCGCTTGGAGACGTTCCGGTAGAGGGCACGCGCCCGGTGGAGACGGCCGGACGGCGCGGGGGATTCACTTGCTGGCTGCACAAACCAAAGGTATCCGCCGTGCGGGGCCCGGTTCACCCTGGTGGGACGGTGGGCCGAGGGCTGCCGTGTCCGCGGGGTGACCCCGCCCGTACCGCGCGGTAGGTTCGCACACATGGCACGCAGCACCCACACCGTGACCAACCAGCCCCCACCGCTCGTCGGCTACGACGTCTTCACCGCCGACCGTGCCCTGGTGGCCGCCGTCGAACGGCACCTCGACCCGACCCTGCTCGACGAGGTCCTCGGCGAGCTGGCGGCGCTCGGGCGGACCGCCGGGTCGGCGCAGGTGCAGGAGTGGGGGGTGCTGGCCAACGAGCACCCGCCGAGGCTGCGCACCCATGACCGCTACGGCCACCGGATCGACGAGGTCGACTTCCATCCGGCCTGGCACCGGCTGCTCGGCAAGGGCGTCGCGGCGGGCCTGACCGCGGCCTGGGCGCGGCCCGGCGGGCATGTGCGGCGGGCGGCCGGGTTCCTGGTCTGGTCGCAGGTCGACGCGGGCAACGGCTGCCCGCTGTCGATGACGCACGCCGCGGTGCCCGCCCTGCGCGCGGATCCCGAGCTGGCCGCCGAGTGGGAGCCGCGGCTGACGTCGATGGTCTACGACCGTGAGCTGCGGCCCGCCGGCCAGAAGGCCGGGGTGCTGTTCGGGATGGGCATGACGGAGAAGCAGGGCGGCAGTGACGTCCGCGCCAACACGACCGTCGCCCGGCCCCTTGCTCAGGACGGGACGTACGAGCTGACCGGGCACAAGTGGTTCTGCTCGGCGCCGATGTCGGACGGGTTCCTGGTGCTGGCCCAGGCGCCGGGCGGGCTGACCTGCTTCCTGGTGCCGCGGGTGCTCCCCGACGGCACCCGCAACGTGTTCCTCCTGCAGCGGCTGAAGGACAAACTGGGCAATCGGTCCAACGCGTCGAGCGAGGTCGAGTTCGACGGGACCTGGGCGCGCCGGGTCGGCGACGAGGGGCGCGGGGTGCGGACCATCATCGGGATGGTGGCGGCGACCCGGCTCGACTGTGTGCTCGGCTCGGCGGGTCTGATGCGGCAGGCGGTCGCGCAGGCGATCCACCACTGCACGTACCGCGAGGCCTTCGGCGGAAAGCTGATCGACGCACCGCTGATGCGCAACGTTCTGGCCGATCTTGCGCTCGAGTCGGAGGCGGCGACGACGCTCGCGCTGCGGCTCGCGGCCGCCTACGACGACGGAGGCGAGCAGGAGCGCGCGTTTCTGCGGCTGGCGGTGCCGGCCGCCAAGTACTGGGTGACCAAGCGCTGTACGCCGGTGGCGGTGGAGGCGGCCGAGTGCCTGGGTGGCAACGGGTACGTGGAGGATTCGGGGCTGCCCCGGCTGGTGCGTGAGTCGCCGCTGAACTCGATCTGGGAGGGCGCGGGCAATGTCCAGGCGCTGGATGTGCTGCGGGCGTTGCAGCGCGAGCCCGCCGCGCTGAACGCCTGGCTGACCGAGGTCGGCAAGGCGCGCGGCGCGGACCACCGGCTGGACGGCGCGATCAAGAACCTGCTGACGGAACTCGCCGACCTGGAGGGCATCGAGGCACGGGCGCGACGGATCGTCGAGCGGCTCGCGGTGGTGCTGCAGGGCTCACTGCTCGTGCGGTACGCGCCTCCGGAGGTCGCCGACGCGTTCTGCGCCTCGCGGCTGGGCGGCGACTGGGGCAGCGCGTTCGGGACGCTGCCGCACACCCTGGACCTGAGGTCGGTGGTGGCCCGGGCGCAACCGCTTTCGTGAACTCAGACGTGCGAGCACGTCAGCAGGGGTGGTGCTGCGCCGACACGGCACCACCCCTGCCCACCTGGCCTGCTCGAGGCCATGAGCGCCGCACGGGCGACGTCGCTCAAGTTTCAATCACCGTACTGCTGTTCACCAGGGTTGCAAGGGGTTGCAACTTTCCGATCTCGGTGACCGGAGTGTGCCCCTCCGTCACCAATGGGCGGCAGTATGGGACGGACCATCAGGGCGCGACCGGAAACCGCGGCCCGCAGGGGTCGACACCGGTCGCACACCAGAGGTCGATCCCGGGAGAACTCAGTGACGCGGTCGCCGATCAACGTGACGCAGCTCGCCACCGTCGACGCGACGCGGGCGGCACGGGTGCTCAGCGAGATGCGCGAGGCCGCCCTCTCCGGAGAGCGCACCCACCTCGCTCCCCGGCCGGTCATCGGGGAGTCCTGGGGGCGAATGCAGCGCAGCGGGGTGGACCCGGAGCACGACTTCAGATCCGGGCTGCTGTCGCCGGAGGAGATCCGGCGGCGCCGCGAGGAGTCCCCGCTGCGCCATGTACTGCCGGTGCTCAGGGAGGGGCTGGTGTCGGTCGCGGACACCGCTCACCACATCATGGTGGTCGCCGACGCGGAGGGCCGGGTGCTGTGGCGCGAGGGCAGTTCGGCGGTGCTGCGCAAGGCGGACGGGCTGGGGTTCCTGCTCGGCGCCGACTGGCGGGAGAACGTCGTCGGCACCAACGGGGTGGGCACCCCGGTGGTGGTACGGCAGCCCGTGCAGGTGTTCGCCGCGGAGCACTTCGTGCGCTCGCACGCCTCCTGGACCTGCGCCGGCGCTCCCATCACGGATCCGCGGGACGGCCGGCTGATCGGCGTGGTGGACGTCAGCGGCCCGCTGGAGACGATGCATCCGGCCACCCTCGCCTGGGTCGATTCGGTGGCCAAGCTCGCCGAGGCGCGGCTGCGGGAACTGCATCTGAGTGCGCTGGAGCGGCTGCGCGCGGTGGGCGCGCCGGTGCTCGCCCGGCTGGCCGGCCGTGCGCTGGTGGTGGACCGGGACGGCTGGACCGCGACGGTCACCGGGATGCCGTACACCAGCCGGATCGGGTTGCCCAAGTCGCTGTCGGCGGGCCGCCGATGGCTGCCGGCGCTCGGGCTGTGCACGGTGGAGCCGCTCGCCGAGGGCTGGCTGGTGCGGGCGGCCGACGAGCCGGTGCCGCCCGGGGCCACCCGGATCGTGCTGGACCTGGGACAGCCGCGCCGCTGGTCGGTGACGGTGTCCGGCAGCGCGGGTTCCTGGACGCACGAACTGAGTCCGCGGCACAGCGAGTTGCTGTTCCTGCTGGCCCAGCACCCGGCCGGCCGCAGCGCCGCGCAGCTCGCGCAGGACATGTGCGGCGATCCGGCCCGCACGGTGACGGTGCGTGCCGAGTTGTCGCGGGTCCGGCGGTACCTCGGGAGTTTTCTGGAACACCGGCCGTACCGTTTCCGTGAGGGTGTGGAGATCGAGGTGATCCTGCCGTCCGACCCGCGCGAGCTGCTGCCGCACTCGACCGCACCGGCGGTGGTCCGGGCCCGGGCGTCGGCAACCGTGCCCTGACCTGCGGCGACCATGCTCCGACCCGAGGGTGCGTCGGTACGGTCACAAGGCGGTATCTTCCGCGGAATTACGGGGTCTTCGTCCACGACGCCGGTGACCTGCCGTAGCATCCCCTACGGGTCACCCCACCTGCTCCTGGACCAACGCACGGATCACCAGGTGCAGTTGGCCCGCCTCGGGAGGACGGATGAAGCATCGCGGCAGACACCGCCGACGCAAGCAGGGCCGGGCACTGCGGGCGTTCCTGGCCGGGACCGCCCTCGCGCTCACCGGCGCCGCCACCCTGATCAGCACCTCCCAGGCCACGGTCAGCGCCGATCCGGGCGCCCTGAAACCGCTCCCTTCCGACGTCTCGCTCGAGGCACTGCGCCTCCACGAGGAACCGCTCCCGTCGCCGGCCTCGGCAGCGGGCGGCACCGTCGGGGTCGGCACCGTCCTCGCGGACGCCGACCACGCCCTGCGCCCCGCAGCCGACTGCACCGGCGCCGAGCGCCGTGCGCTGCCCGTCTCGCCCGCCGCCACCCGCGCCCACTGCTGGGCCGGGGACGACACCGAGGGGTGGCGGCCGGGCGCGGTCACCACCTCCGGGGACGCCGACGACGACGGCCGCTGGGGCGCGAACCGGGTGATCCTCTCCGGCTGGAGCGACCACAGGGGCGCCGCCCGGGTTGCCTTCGTCGATGCGAACGACCCCGGCCGGCTCTCCTACACCTGGGCGCTGCTCGCCGTCCCCGCCGCCGACGGCCGCGACAACCGCCCACTCCTGTCGCCGCTGTCCGGCATGGTCTGGTACCAGGACAAGCTGCTGGTCACCGGCGACGAGGGGCGCGCCCTGTACGTGTACGACCTGGACCGCATCCAGCGCACCACCACCGACACCGACGACGCCACGACCGACCGGACACCCGGCGGCCCGGCGGCACGCGGCATCGGATACGTGCTGCCCGCCGTCGGCTCGTACCGCCTGCCGGGCGGGACCCGTATGGGCGGCCTCTCCCTGGACCGCAGCACCACGCCGGACAGCCTGGTCGCGAGTGAGTCGGTACCGGCGGGCGACGACCGGCCGACCCGGCTGTGGCGCTACTCCCTCAGCGACGACCCGTCGGGCGCCGGACTCCTGACCACCGGCCCCTACGAGGCCTACGAGACGAAGGCGACCGGCGTCCGGGGCGTGCTCTCCTACCGCGACCGGTGGTACCTGGCCCGCGCGGCCGGTGAGCACGACGGGCACGGGACGCTGTGGCGGCAGGACCCGGGCGGCGCGCAGGCGGCGCGGTGCGGAACCGACGAGACGTATCAGTGCTGGAGCGGCCCCGCGCAGTCGCTGTCCCACTGGGAGGAGACCGGCGAGGTCTGGTCGCAGTCGGGGCGGGTACTGTTCTCGCTGCCCTTGCACACGATCGACAGGGCGATGGACTAGCTGGGCCGATCGACAGGGCACCGGACCGGATGATTCCCTGTCCGGCATGACGAACATCCCCGTGACCACCTGGTCCCTGGAGCAGAGCACACCCACCGACCTGCTCCCGGCCGCCGCTCCGGAGGGCGACATACGCATCGTCCGCGCCGAGGTGCCCTCGCCCGAGTTCAGCCGTTTCCTGTACGCGTCCGTCGGCGGCGACATCCGCTGGACCGACCGGCTCGGCTGGACCTACGCGCAGTGGCGGGAGTACCTGGACCGGCCCGGGGTGGAGACCTGGGTGGCCTACGACCGGGGCACGCCCGCCGGGTACGTCGAACTGGAGCCGCAGGACGACGGGGTGGTGGAGATCGTCTACTTCGGGCTGGTTCCCGCCTTCCGCGGGCGCCGCATCGGCGGACACCTGCTGTCGTACGGCACCGCGCGCGCCTGGGACCTGGCGGACCGCTGGCCGGGCCTGGCGTCGACGAAGCGGGTGTGGCTGCACACCTGCAGCAAGGACGGCGAGCACGCGATGGACAACTACCTGCGCCGCGGCTTCCAGCTCTTCGACACCAAGGTCGAGGAGGAGCCGGACGTGGCCACGCCCGGCCCCTGGCCCGGCGCATACCCTGTCTGACCTGGCCCGACAAGACGGCGTTCGCGCCATGTGAGCGACGACACCCTTGTTCCGGAATCCGAGACAAGGGTGTCCGTATGATGGACGAAGCTGGACTCTGTCCAGATCGCCATGACACGCTTCCGTCATGTCTGGAACTGGAATTGCCTTGGTGAGTCGGCGGCACGTCGACCTCGGCCGCATGTCCAGCGCCATCTGTCCGGCGAGCTGAGACCTCTCCAGCAACGCCGTTCTCCCCCCTTTGTCTGCCCCTGCGCAACGATGCGCCCGTATGCCCCCATGCGCCCGTACGCGCAGGTCAGAGCCGCTTCCCAGCCTGCCCCGAAGGACCTATAACCATGGCCGCCACCCCGCAAGATCCTGCCGCCGCGACTTCCCGCCGCAAGGTGAGCCGTCACCGCGGCGAGGGGCAGTGGGCCGCGGGGCACTTCACCCCGCTCAACGGCAACGAGCAGTTCAAGAAGGACGACGACGGTCTCAATGTGCGGACACGCATTGAGACGATCTACTCCAAGCGCGGCTTCGACTCCATCGACCCCAACGACCTGCGCGGCCGGATGCGCTGGTGGGGTCTGTACACCCAGCGCAAGCCCGGGATCGACGGCGGCAAGACCGCGATCCTGGAGCCGGAGGAGCTGGACGACGAGTACTTCATGCTGCGGGTGCGCATCGACGGCGGGCGGCTCACCACCCAGCAGCTGCGGGTGATCGGGGAGATCTCGCAGGAGTTCGCGCGCGGCACGGCCGACATCACCGACCGGCAGAACGTCCAGTACCACTGGATCCGGATCGAGGACGTGCCCGAGATCTGGAACCGCCTGGAGGCGGTCGGCCTGTCCACCACCGAGGCCTGCGGTGACACGCCCCGCGTCGTCCTCGGCTCGCCGGTCGCCGGTATCGCCGCCGACGAGATCATCGACGGCTCCCCGGCCATCGAGGAGATCCAGCGCCGGATCATCGGCAACAAGGCCTTCTCGAACCTGCCCCGCAAGTTCAAGTCCGCGATCTCCGGCTCGCCGCTCCTCGACGTGGCGCACGAGATCAACGACATCGCGTTCGTCGGCGTCGACCACCCCGAGCACGGCCCCGGCTTCGACCTGTGGGTCGGCGGCGGCCTGTCCACCAACCCGAAGATCGGCGTCCGGCTCGGCGCCTGGGTGCCGCTGGACGAGGTCCCGGACGTCTACGAGGGCGTCATCTCGATCTTCCGCGACTACGGCTACCGGCGCCTGCGTACGCGCGCCCGCCTGAAGTTCCTCGTCGCCGACTGGGGCGCGGAGAAGTTCCGGCAGGTGCTGGAGGACGAGTACCTCAAGCGCAAGCTGGTCGACGGGCCCGCGCCCGCCCAGCCCGTGGAGCGCTGGCGCGACCACGTCGGCGTGCACCGGCAGAAGGACGGCCGCTACTACGTCGGTTTCGCCCCGCGCGTCGGCCGGGTCGACGGCACCACCCTGACGAAGATCGCCGACTTGGCGGAGGCACACGGCTCGGGCCGGGTCCGCACCACGGTCGAGCAGAAGATGATCGTGCTCGACGTGGACGAGTCGCAGGTCGACTCCCTGACCGAGGGCCTGGAGGCGCTGGACCTCACGGTGCAGCCCTCGCCGTTCCGGCGCGGCACCATGGCCTGCACCGGCATCGAGTACTGCAAGCTCGCCATCGTCGAGACCAAGGCGCGCGGTGCCTCCCTGATCGACGAACTGGAGCGCCGGATCCCGGACTTCGACGAGCCGATCACCATCAACATCAACGGCTGCCCGAACGCCTGCGCCCGTATCCAGGTGGCGGACATCGGTCTCAAGGGGCAGCTGGTCATGAACGACCAGGGCGAGCAGGTCGAGGGCTACCAGGTGCACCTGGGCGGCGCCCTCGGCCTGGAGGCCGGTTTCGGCCGCAAGGTGCGCGGTCTGAAGGTCACCGCGCAGGAGCTGCCCGACTACGTCGAGCGCGTCCTGAAGCGCTTCCAGGCGGAGCGCGAGGAAGGCGAGCGGTTCGCGACCTGGGCGGCCCGCGCCTCCGAGGAGGCCCTCTCATGAGTGAGCGTGCCGCGCCCTTCTACTGCCCCTACTGCGGCGACGAGGACCTGCGTCCCAGCGAACAGGGCCACGGCGCCTGGGAATGCGCGGCGTGCAACCGCGCCTTCCAGCTGAAGTTCCTCGGGCTGCTGGCCCGCGGGCTCCAGCACGACCCAACGGGAGGGGACCCGACATGACGACGGCTCAGGAAGACCGAGCGACCCAGGAGTTGAAGGATCTCGCCGAGCAGGCCGGCCGCGAACTGGAGGACGCCTCCGCACTGGAGATCCTCCAGTGGGCCGCCGACACTTTCGGCAAGCGGTTCTGCGTGACCTCCTCGATGGAGGACGCGGTGGTCGCCCACCTCGCCTCCCGCGCGATGCCCGGAGTCGACGTCGTCTTCCTCGACACCGGCTATCACTTCGAGGAGACCATCGGCACCCGGGACGCGGTCGAGGCCGTGATGGACGTCAACGTCATCACCCTCACCCCACGCCAGACGGTCGCCGAGCAGGACGCCGAGTACGGCCCGAAGCTGCACGACCGGGACCCCGACCGGTGCTGCTTCCTGCGCAAGGTCCAGCCGCTGGAGCAGGGCCTGCGCGGCTACGACGCCTGGGCGACCGGACTGCGCCGCGACGAGTCCCCGACCCGGGCGAACACCCCGGTCGTCGCGTGGGACGAGAAGCGCCAGAAGGTGAAGATCTCCCCCATCGCCCGCTGGACCCAGGACGACGTGGACGCCTACGTCGCCGAACACGGCGTCCTCACCAACCCTCTGCTGATGGACGGATACGCCTCCATCGGCTGCGCCCCCTGCACCCGCCGGGTCCTCGAGGGCGAGGACGCGCGGGCAGGCCGCTGGGCCGGGCGGGCCAAGACCGAGTGCGGGCTGCACGGATGACGACCACTGACCCCCAGGAGAACCACGTGACGACCGGAGCCACCGTCTGGCTCACGGGTCTGCCGAGTGCCGGCAAGACCACGATCGCGTACGAGCTGGCCGGCCGGCTGCGCGAAGAGGGCCACCTCGTCGAGGTGCTCGACGGAGACGAGATCCGCGAGTTCATCTCGGCGGGCCTCGGCTTCAGCCGCGAGGACCGGCACACCAACGTGCAGCGCATCGGCTTCGTCGCCGAGCTGCTCGCCCGCAACGGCGTCAAGGCGCTCGTCCCGGTGATCGCGCCGTACACCGACAGCCGTGACGCGGTGCGCAAGCGGCACCAGACGAACGGCACGGCGTATGTCGAGGTGCACGTGGCGACTCCGGTCGAGGTGTGCAGCGAGCGCGACGTGAAGGGCCTGTACGCCAAGCAGGCCGCGGGCGAGCTCAAGGGACTCACCGGCGTCGACGACCCGTACGAGGAGCCCGAGTCGCCCGACCTGCGGATCGAGTCGCAGAACCAGACCGTGCAGGAGTCCGCGGCGTCGGTGTACGCCCTGCTCAGCGAAAGGGGACTGGCATGACGACCGTCGCCACGATCGAGGAGGGCACGGACACCCCGTACGCCCTCTCGCATCTGGACGCCCTGGAGTCCGAGGCGGTGCACATCTTCCGGGAGGTGGCGGGCGAGTTCGAGCGGCCGGTGATCCTGTTCTCCGGCGGCAAGGACTCCATCGTCATGCTGCATCTGGCGCTGAAGGCGTTCGCGCCCGCGCCGGTGCCCTTCTCGCTGCTGCACGTCGACACCGGGCACAACTTCCCCGAGGTCCTCGACTACCGCGACCGTGTGGTGGCCGCACATGGGCTGCGCCTCCATGTGGCCTCTGTACAGGACTACATCGACCGCGGGGTGCTCAAGGAGCGCCCGGACGGCACCCGTAACCCGCTGCAGACCCTTCCCCTGACGGAGAAGATCCAGAGCGAGAAGTTCGACGCGGTGTTCGGCGGCGGGCGCCGGGACGAGGAGAAGGCCCGGGCCAAGGAGCGGGTGTTCTCGCTGCGGGACGAGTTCTCCCAGTGGGACCCGCGCCGCCAGCGCCCCGAGCTGTGGAACCTGTACAACGGCCGGCACGCCCCCGGCGAGCACGTCCGCGTCTTCCCGCTGTCCAACTGGACCGAGCTGGACGTCTGGCAGTACATCGCCCGCGAGGAGATCGAGCTGCCGGAGATCTACTTCGCGCACGAGCGTGAGGTCTTCCAGCGGAGCGGCATGTGGCTGACCGCCGGCGAGTGGGGCGGCCCCAAGGAGGGCGAGACCGTCGAGAAGCGGCAGGTCCGCTACCGCACGGTCGGCGACATGTCCTGCACCGGCGCCGTCGACTCCGACGCCGACACCATCGAGAAGGTGATCGCCGAGATCGCCGCCTCCCGCCTGACCGAGCGGGGCGCCACCCGGGCCGACGACAAGCTGTCCGAGGCCGCGATGGAAGACCGCAAGCGCGAGGGGTACTTCTAAGCATGAGCACGATCACGACCGAGGAACTCTCGGCCACCACCCTGCTGCGGTTCGCCACCGCGGGCTCCGTCGACGACGGCAAGTCCACCCTCGTCGGCCGGCTGCTGCACGACTCCAAGTCGGTCCTCGCCGACCAGCTGGAGGCCGTGGAGCGCGCCTCGGCGAGCCGCGGCCAGGAGGGCCCGGACCTCGCGCTGCTCACGGACGGTCTGCGCGCCGAGCGCGAGCAGGGCATCACCATCGACGTGGCCTACCGCTACTTCGCCACCCCGCGCCGCCGGTTCATCCTCGCCGACACCCCCGGCCATGTGCAGTACACCCGCAACATGGTCACCGGCGCCTCGACCGCCGAACTGACCGTGATCCTCGTCGACGCCCGCAACGGCGTCGTCGAGCAGACCCGCCGGCACGCCGCCATCGCCGCCCTGCTGCGCGTCCCGCATGTCGTCCTCGCCGTCAACAAGATGGACCTCGTCGGCTACGAGGAAAAGGTGTTCGCGGCGATCGCCGAGGAGTTCACGGCGTACGCCACGGAACTGGGCGTCCCCGAGGTGACCGCGATCCCGATCTCGGCGCTGAACGGCGACAACGTCGTGGAGCCGTCCGCGAGCATGGACTGGTACGGCGGCCCCACCGTCCTGGAGCACCTGGAGACCGTCCCGGTCGCGCACGACCTGGCGCACTGCCACGCCCGTCTGCCCGTGCAGTACGTGATCCGGCCGCAGACCGCCGAGCACCCGGACTACCGTGGCTACGCGGGCCAGATCGCGGCCGGTGCGTTCCACGTCGGCGAGCAGATCACGGTCCTGCCCTCCGGCCGCTCGACGAAGATCTCCGGCATCGACCTGCTGGGCAAGCCCGTCGACGTCGCCTGGACCACGCAGTCGGTGACCCTCCTGCTGGAGGACGACATCGACATCTCCCGCGGCGACCTGATCGTGCCCAGCAAGGACGCGCCGCCGACCACGCAGGACATCGAGGCGACCGTCTGCCATGTCGCCGACGCCCCGCTCACCGTCGGCCACCGGGTCCTGCTCAAGCACGGCACCCGCACGGTCAAGGCGATCGTCAAGGACATCCCGTCCCGGCTCACGCTCGACGACCTGTCCCTGCACCCGCACCCGGGGCAGCTCGTCGCCAACGACATCGGCCGGGTGAAGATCCGCACCGCCGAGCCGCTGCCGGTCGACTCCTACGCCGACTCGCGGCGCACGGGCTCGTTCATCCTGATCGACCCGGCGGACGGCACCACGCTGACCGCGGGCATGGTCGGCGAGTCCTTCGCCTCCCCGGAGCCGGTCCGGGACGAGAGCGAGGACGACGGGTGGGACTTCTGATCATGAACTCCACGGACTACTTCTCCACGTTCGCGAAGGAGGGCGGGCGCGTCGGCAGTGGCGCCCTCGGCAGCGGGCAGGGCGGGGTGGCGCGATGTGCGTGATGTGCGCGATGCCGCACGCGCCCCGGACGCGCCGCCGAAAACCTGCCGACCTCCCGGCCACGACCTGACAGACCGTGACCCGCCGGGCCGACGAGAGGACCACCTCCCGTGCCTGCCACCACCGCCCTCCGCCGCACTCTCGCGGCAATAACCGCACTCCCTCTCCTCGCGCTCGCCGGCTGCGGCTACGGCTCCCAGGCGCAGGACGACACCAAGCAGCAGGTCGTCGCCGGGGCGAAGAAGATCGACGGTCTCGACAGCGTGAAGATCGGCTACTTCGGCAATCTCACCCACGCGACCGCGCTGGTGGGCCAGAACGAGGGGCTGTTCCAGAAGGAACTGGGCGGAACGAAGGCGGAGTACGCGACCTTCAACGCCGGTCCCTCCGAGATCGAGGCGCTCAACTCGGGGTCCATCGACATCGGCTGGATCGGCCCGTCCCCGGCGATCAACGGATACCTCAAGTCGGGCGGCAAGAACCTGCGGATCATCGGCGGTTCGGCGTCGGGCGGCGTGAAGCTGGTGGTCAACCCCGAGAAGATCAGGACCCTGGACGACGTCAAGGGCAAGAAGATCGCGACCCCGCAGCTCGGCAACACGCAGGACGTGGCGTTCCTCAACTGGATCGCCGAGCGGGGCTGGAAGGTCGACGCGGAGAGCGGCCAGGGCGACGTCTCGGTCGTCCGCACCGACAACAAGATCACGCCGGACGCCTACACGTCGGGCTCCGTCGACGGCGCGTGGGTGCCGGAGCCGACCGCGTCCAAGCTGGTCGCCGAGGGCGCGAAGGTGCTGCTCGACGAGGCCGACCTGTGGCCCGACAAGAAGTTCGTGATCACGAACATCATCGTGTCGCAGTCGTTCCTGAAGGATCACCCGAAGGCCGTCGAGGCGGTGCTGCGCGCGTCCGTGAAGACCAACGCGTGGATCAACGCCAACCCGGACCAGGCCAAGGCCTCCGCGAACGCCCAGCTCAAGGTGGACTCGGGCAAGGAGCTGCCGGCCGAGGTGCTCGACCCGGCGTGGGAGTCCATCCACATCACCGACGACCCCCTCGCCGCCACCCTCGACACCGAGGCCGAGCACGCAGTCAAGGCCGGACTGCTGGACCAGCCCGACCTGAACGGCATCTACGACCTCGCCCCGCTCAACAAGGTCCTCGCCGCCGAGGGCAAGCCGACCGTCGACGACGCCGGTCTCGGCGCCCAGTAACCCCAAGCCCCGTTGAGTTCCCAGGAGGTGACGACCATGGCAACCGCCCTCGCCAAGGCCGCCGACGCCGGTACGTCGGTCGAGTACTCCGCACGCATCGAGCATGTCTCGAAGTCCTTCGCCGGCCCCGCCGGGCAGCAGCTCGTCCTCGACGACATCACGCTCGATGTCGCGCCGGGTGAGTTCGTCACCCTCCTGGGCGCCTCGGGCTGCGGCAAGTCGACGCTGCTCAACCTGGTGGCGGGCCTGGACCGGCCGACCGCCGGTGACATCACGACCGACGGCCGGCCTGCCCTGATGTTCCAGGAGCACGCCCTGTTCCCGTGGCTGACCGCGGGCAAGAACATCGAGCTCGCCCTGAAGCTGCGCGGCACGCCCAAGGCGGAGCGCCGTGGCCGCGCCGAGGAGCTGCTGGCGCTGGTCCGGCTGCAGGGGGCGTACGGCAAGCGGGTGCACGAACTGTCCGGCGGTATGCGCCAGCGTGTGGCGCTGGCCCGTGCGCTCGCCCAGGACAGCAGGCTGCTGCTGATGGACGAGCCGTTCGCGGCGCTGGACGCGATCACCCGTGACGTGCTGCACGACGAACTGACCCGGATCTGGCGCGAGACGGGGCTGTCGGTGCTGTTCGTGACGCACAACGTGCGCGAGGCGGTCCGGCTCGCCGAGCGTGTCGTCCTGCTCTCCTCCCGTCCCGGTCGCGTGGCCCGGGAGTGGCGGGTGGACATCCCGCAGCCGCGCCGTATCGAGGACGCCGCCGTGGCGGAGTTGTCCCGGGAGATCACCGAAGAACTGCGTGGGGAGATCCGCCGCCATGGCCAGCACTGACACGCCCGCCGTCAAGGACGGCAACGACCTGGCCGGGCTCGAGGCGGGCCTGGACGCCCTGGAGACGGTCCAGACGAGCCGTACGCCGTTCCGTACGACCTTCACGCAGAAGATCGTGCCGCCGGTCACCGCCGTCGTGCTGGTGCTGCTGGTGTGGCAGGCGCTGGTCTCGTTCAACATCGTCGACGACCCGAGCAAGCTGCCCTCCCCCGGGGACGTGTGGGGCGAGGTCGAGGACGCCTGGCTGCAGGGCACGCTCCTGGACTACATCTGGACCAGCGTCTCGCGCGGTCTGCTGGGCTTCCTGATGGCGCTGGCGATCGGCACGCCGCTGGGCCTGCTGGTGGCCCGGGTGAGGTTCGTACGGGCCGCGATCGGGCCGATCCTGTCGGGTCTGCAGTCGCTGCCGTCCGTGGCGTGGGTGCCTCCGGCCGTGATCTGGCTCGGCCTGAACAACTCGATGATGTACGCGGTGATCCTGCTCGGCGCCGTCCCGTCCA
Source organism: Streptomyces sp. F001 (assembly GCF_004187715.1). Classification (GTDB taxonomy): domain Bacteria; phylum Actinomycetota; class Actinomycetes; order Streptomycetales; family Streptomycetaceae; genus Streptomyces; species Streptomyces flavusporus. The sequence goes on from NZ_QZWF01000013.1 coordinate 139,704, forward strand.
TCGCCAACGGCCTTGTCTCCGGCGTCGACCAGGTGCCGCCGCTGTTCCTGCGGGCGGGCCGCACGATGGGCGCGACGGGCCTGAGGGGCACCTGGCACATCGTGATGCCGGCCGCGCTGCCCGGCTATCTGGCCGGCCTGAAGCAGGGCTGGGCGTTCTCCTGGCGGTCGCTGATGGCCGCCGAGATCATCGCGTCCTCGCCGGAACTCGGTGTGGGGCTCGGCCAGTTGCTGGAGAACGGCCGCAACACCAGCTCCATGTCCATGGTGTTCCTCGCCATCCTGCTGATCCTGGTCGTCGGCATCGCGATCGACCTGCTGATCTTCAGCCCGCTGGAGCGGCGGGTGCTGCGCAGCCGCGGCCTGTTGGTGAAGAGCTGATCCCCGTGCGCAACCCGGTCCTCCTCGTCATCGCCCACGGCAGCCGCGACCCGCGGCACGCCGCGACCGTGCACGCCCTCGTGCGGCGGGTACGGACGCTGCGGCCGGGGCTGCGCGTGGAGACCGGTTTCCTGGACTTCAACGTCCCGTCCGTGCAGCGCGTGCTGGAGTCTCTCGCAGCGGAGGGTGTCCGCGATGTCGTGGCCCTTCCGCTCCTGCTGACCCGGGCGTTCCATGCGAAGGCCGACATCCCGGCGGTCCTGCGGGACGCGCCGCGGCAGCTCCGGATCCGCCAGGCGGAGGTGCTGGGTCCCTCCCCGCTGCTGCTGTCGGCGCTCGAACGGCGGCTGTACGAGGCGGGCCTGACGCCGGCCGACAAGCCCTCGACCGGGGTCGTGCTGGCCTCGGCGGGCTCCACCGACCCGGAGGCGATCGCAGTGATCGCAGAAATCGCGCGGGAGTGGCGGCACACCGGTTGGTGCGCCGTGCGACCTGCGTTCGCCTCCGCTGGTTCTCCCGCGGGGTTCCCCCGCACCGAGGACGCGGTACGGGAACTGCGCGCGCTCGGCTGCCGGCGCATCGCCGTCGCCCCGTACGTCCTGGCCCCCGGTTTCCTGCCGGACCGCATCGCGCGGGGCGCGGCCGAGGCGGACGTACTCGCCGATGTCCTCGGCCCGGCGCCGGAGGTGGCACGGGTGCTGCTGGAACGGTACGACGGGGCGCGGACGCCGCTGCGGGCGGCGGTCGGCGCGTAGGCGCTCCGCTTGAGTGCCGCGCCATGTCGTCTGTCATCTGCGGCGCCGTCGTGGCTGGTCGCGCGCACGCGGCGGAGCCGCATATCGGCACAGCCCCGCGCCCCTTCAGGGCGCGGCACTCGACCCACCCGGCCTGCGGACGGTCACCCTGCCGTCGGCTCGGTGAGTTCCACCAGCTTGACGACCGTGTTCCAGTTCCGGGTCGTGGCGATCACGCCCTTGTTCAGCCGCGGTCTCGCCAGGTACTCGCCGAGCTTGGACCGGCCGAGGCCGTTCGGTGCGTACAGGTACAGGGCGCGGTCGCCGAGCCGGAACTCCTCGGGGAGGAAGGCCTCCTGGTCGATCTCCGCGAAGCGTTCGGCGTCGACGGGCGCGGAGAAGTACGTGACGTGGAGCTGCTTGGCTTCCAGATCGGCGGCCGGGAAGGGACAGGCCTCGGCTGTCGCCTTCAGGTAGGCGTGGTCCCGCACGATCACCTCGACCGCGAAGCCGAACTTCCGCTCGACGGCCCGGGTGAGCTCGGCGGCCAGGGACTCCGCGTCGCCGTGCTCGCTCGTGAACACGGCCTGACCGCTCTGCAGATACGTGCGCACGCTGTCGTGACCGAGGCTTTCCATCAGGGTGCGCAGATCGGCCATCGGGACCTTCTTGGCGCCGCCCACGTTGATTCCCCGCAGCAGCGCCGCATACGTCGTCGTCACCCGCACCACCCTAGGGCCTGTCCGGCGGATCAGGCCGGAATCGCGGGGCCTGGCACGCCCATCTGCGGCGTTGTCGTCGGTCGTTGGAGCCGGCCCGATCCGCCGGACAGGCCCTAAGCGGCCGTCGTGCCCCGTGGGGGCGGGCACGACGGCCGCGTCCCTGTGGTGCGGGCTGCGCGAAACTCTGGCCGATGGGCGGGCCCGGATCAACACCTACACGCACCTGTGACTTGTTCAACAAGGTTTCGTAATCACAAACGGTGCGAAGGGGATCCCTGATCGCCGACCCCGACATCTCCCGATGGATGTAGGGGGCCGCTGTCCTCCCCAGTGCTGAGAGGAGGGAGGCCGTCGGGAGGACCCGGGCGTCCGGCACTTCACCGGGCAGCACGACGAGATGGCTTTATCCGGCCCATACCTTCGAAGCGAAAGGTGGCGGCAGGGGGCCGCCGCCGCTCACGAGGGGGCAGCCCGTCATGGGGAACGGAGAAACACGGGTGCGGGGACTCGCCGCCCGGGCAGGCGGCTGGAGCGCCCGGCACCGATGGGCGGCCGTCGGAATCTGGGTGCTGTTCGTCGTCCTGGCGATGGGGCTCGGTTCGGCGGCGGGCCGGGTCGACGTCAAGGACAGCGACCAGCTGAAAGGCGAAACACACACCGCCGCCAAGATCGTCGAGGACGCCGGGATCGACGAGCCGGCCAGTGAGACGGTCCTGATCCAGGCGAAGGACGGCTCGCTCACGGCCACGGACAGCGAGTTCCGGGCCGCCGTCACCGCGGTCGTCCAGGCAGTCGAGGGCACCGGCAAGGTCACGGACGTGACGTCGCCGTACGACACACAGACGATCTCGAAGGACGGCCGCAGCGCGCTGGTGCAGTTCGACATGCGCGGCGAGGCGGACACCGCGGGCGAGCGCGTGGAGCCCGTGCTGAAGGCTGTCGAGGACGTCCAGAAGGACCACGAGTCGCTGCGGATCGAGGAGATCGGCGGCGCGAGCATGATGAAGACGTTCGACGACGCGTTCGGGGACGACTTCCAGAAGGCCGAGTACTCCGCGGTGCCGGTGGCCCTCGGCATTCTGCTCATCGCCTTCGGCGCGCTTGTGGCGGCGCTGCTGCCGGTGCTGCTGGCGATCACCGCGATCATGGCGACGATGGGCCTGATGGGCGTCGTCAGCCATGTGATGCCCATGAGCGAGACCGCGAACTCCGTGATGCTGCTGGTCGGTCTGGCCGTCGGTGTCGACTACTGCCTGTTCTACCTGCGCCGGGAGCGCGAGGAGCGGGAGGCCGGCCAGGACGCGCAGACCGCCCTCAGGGTCGCCGCCGCCACCAGTGGCCGGGCGATCATCGTCTCCGGTGTCACGGTGTGCGTGGCGATGGCCGGCATGCTGTTCACCGGGCTCGCCGAGTTCGAGGCGATGGGCCTGGCGTCGCTGATGGTCGTGGCGGTCGCCATGGTCGGGTCCGTCACCGTCCTGCCCGCCCTCCTTTCGCTGCTGGGCGGGCGGGTCGAGAAGGGCAAGGTCCCCTTCCTGCACCCGGAGAGCCGGCTCCGTCGCAAGCGGGGGCGCGGCAACCGTGAGAGCCGGTTCTGGACGGCCGTGCTCAAGGGTGTGCTCGCCCGGCCCGTCCTCTCGGTCGTCGTCGCGACCGGCGCACTGCTCGCCGTCGCGGCTCCCGCGGTCGGCATGAAGACGCAGAACCTCACGCTGGACCAGGAGTTCGGCGACTCCCTGCCCATCGTGGCGACGTACAACCGCGTCAACGAGGCTTTCCCGGGCGGTGCCGAGCCGGCCGAGGTGGTCGTCAAGGCCGACGACATCAACGCTGACGAGGTGACGTCCGCACTCGCCGACTTCCGTGAGCGGGCGGTCAGTTCGGGTGCCTCGCGCGGACCGGTGGAGATCAAGCTGCACGACGACATGAACGTCGCCTTCGTATACGTCCCGCTGGTCGGCGGCTCCGACCTCGACAAGGCGGGCGCGAGCCTGGAGAAGCTGCGCGACGAGGTACGGCCGGCCACGCTCGGCAAGGTCGACGGCGTCGAGGCGCCGATCACCGGCCAGGTCGCCGGCTCGCAGGACTTCAACGACCAACTGGGCGGAGCCGTCGTCCCGGTCTTCGCGTTCGTCGTGGTCTTCGCCTTCGTGCTGATGCTGCTGTCGTTCCGCTCGCTCACCGTCGCGATCACCTCGATCGTGCTGAACCTGCTGTCGGTGGGTGCGGCGTACGGCATCCTGGTCGCCGTCTTCCAGCACGGCTGGGGTGCCTCGCTGGTGGGCGCGGAGGGCGTCGGCGCCATCGTCAGCTGGCTGCCGCTGTTCCTGTTCGTGATCCTGTTCGGCCTGTCGATGGACTACCACGTGTTCGTGGTCTCGCGGATCCGCGAGGCGCGGCTGCGCGGCCGCAGCACGAAGGACGCGATCCAGCACGGAGTGGTCACCACGGCCGGGGTCGTCACCAGCGCCGCGGTCATCATGGTCGCCGTGTTCGCGATCTTCGGGACGCTGTCCATGCAGTCCATGAAGCAGATGGGCGTGGGCCTGGCGGCCGCGGTGCTGATCGACGCGACGATCATCCGCGGTGTGCTGCTGCCGGCGGTGATGGCGCTGCTCGGTGAGCGCAACTGGTACCTGCCGAAGTGGCTGCACCGGCTGCCGGACCTCACGCACGACGAGTCCACCGAGGCGGTGGCGCAACCGCAGCCGCCGGCGGTGGAGGGGGAGCGGATGGGGGTCTGACCCTGCCCCCTTGCACTGAGGGCCCGTTGGTTCCCCTGGGGAACCAACGGGCCCTCAGTTGTGCCTGTTATTTCCGGAGTTCGGCCTCGATGAGGTCGGCGGCCCGCTGCGTACCGCCCTCCTTCGCCATCTCCGCCTGGAGGTCCGTCAGCCGGCGGGCCACCTCCGGGTCGTCGACGAGCGCAAGGGCCGCCTCGCGCAGGGTTTCCGCGGTGGCCTGCTCCGCCGGGACGTGGCGGGCGACACCGAGCGCCTGCAGCATGTCCGCGTTGCCGAACTGGTCGACGGCCTGCGGTACGGCGATCATCGGAGTGGCCGTGGCCATGCCCTCCTGGCTGCCGCCCGCACCGGCGTGCGTGACGAACAGGTCGGCCTCCTTGAGGATCGCCAGCTGCGGGACCCAGGAGCGTACGTCGACATTCTCGGGTACGTCCCCCAGCTCGGCCGGGTCCACGTGCTTGCCGATCTGGAGCACCAGGTGCCAGCCCGGCAGCTCACCGAACGCCTTGATGCACTCCCGGTAGAAGTCGGGCTGCTTGGTGAAGGCCGACCCGAGCGAGACGAGCACGACCTTCTCGGCGTCGGCGGGCCGCTGCCAGTCGCCCTCCGCGCTGCGGTCGCCCTGGCAGGCGCCGACGAAGGTGTGCACGGACTCGTCGACCCGGTCGGCGTTGGGCTGCAGCGTCTTGGGGATCAGGACGAGGGAACGGGCCGGGCGGCCGGCGAACGGATCGGGATGCTGGGTGATCCCGTTCTCCTCCAGCCAGCTCTGGAAACGGGCGTAGTAGGCCCGGCCGCGCTCGGTCTTCTTCGGCTCCTCCCACATCGGCTCGGCGACCTCCTCCTCGTAGCCGTCCCAGGCGACCAGGTTCGGTGAAAGGGAGATCGCGGGCACGCCCCAGCGGTGGGCGAGGACCCGGGCCGGGTAGGAGGCGATGTCGTGCAGGACGAGGTCCGGCTCGTCGCCCTCGTACGCCTCGATCAGCTGCGGCAGTGCCTGGATGGCGTCGTCGAGGAAGGGCTCGACGTTGTCCAGCAGCGTGGTGCCCCACGCCTCCGGGTCGTCGTCGGGCGAGGGCAGCGTCGAGTTCCAGAGCTTCACCTCGGCACCGGTCTCGGCGACCTTCTCCGCGAACACCGGGGGGATCGCATACGTCACCCGATGCCCGCGCGCGACGAGCTCGCGGATCACCTCGAGGCTCGGGTTCACGTGGCCGTGGGCGGCGATGGAGAACATGGCGATATGGGTCATGGTCAGGACCATAGGCGAGACGATACGTCTCGTGCAACCTGGTTTCACGGGGCCAGCACCTCGTGCAGCCTCAGCCACGCCCCCGGCGGCACCTCGCCGACGAGGACCCCTGGGTCAAGGCGCGCCACGCGGTACGCCGCGTCGACCCGCCGCCCCGGGTGGGCCCGGCGCAGCGACGCGTGCAGCGAGCCGCCGACTCCGGAGAAGCCCAGCTCGACCAGGCGCCGCCAGCTGTCGTGGGTGCCGGCGTCGAGCAGTGGGGTGCGGCGCCGCTCGATCCGTACGATCCCGGCGTCCACGCGTGGCACGGGCCGGAAACTGTGCCGCCCGACCCGGCCGACCAGCCGCCACTCGTGCCACGGCCAGGTCAGGATCGTCAGCCGGGTCCAGCTTCCGTAGTCGCCGGTGCGTTTGCGGGCGTACTCGAGCTGGGTGAGGAGCGTGGCGTCGGTGAGAGCGGGTGCCCGCAGGCACCAGTCGACGATGGCGGCGGTGCGGGAGAAGGGGACGTTGCCTGCGACGGAGAAGGGAGTGCGCGGGGGACGTGCGGTGAGGAAGTCGTCGCCGATGATGCGGACGTGGGATGTGTCCGAGAAGCGGGCTCGCAGGGCGGGGACGAGTCGTGGGTCGATCTCGTACGCGTGCAGTTCGCGGCAGCGCGGCGCGAGCAGCTCGGTCAACGCGCCTTTTCCCGCGCCGACTTCGAGCAGCAGAGGGCTCTCTTTGCGGCGCGGGACGGCGAGTTGGGCGAGGCGCGCGGCGGCGGCGCGGTCGGTGAGGAAGTTCTGCGAGAGCGCGCGGGAAACGCGGGTGGGGCGGCCCATGGCCTGCGGTCCTTGTCTTCCGTGACGGGAAACGGGCAGACGAAGGCCCCGACCGGAAGACGAAGAAATGGAGGAGTCGCCAACGCGCGGGCGTCAGCGCGTGTTGCTCCCCGGGCCGGTCAGGGCACCGGAGCCGCGGCGCATCCGGATGGAGTACGTGCAGCCCCGGCCGTGACCGGAGATGAAGATCGCATGGGGTCCCACGTACGGCACGCTAGGCGGGCCGGGATGGGGCGGGCAACGGATTTTCCGCGGGACGGCCCCCACGCCGTCCGACCTGTGGGAATGCGACACTGGCGGGCGGTGGGGATCAGGACAGCCGGGGACACGGAGGCGGACGATGGACGAGGCACGGGCGCGGGACGTACTGGTCGCGGCGGGGGTACTGCCCGGTCCGGCGCCGGACGTGCGGCTGCTCGCCCTGGGCGAGAACGCGGTGTTCGCCGCCGGTGACCTGGTCGTCAAGGTGGGCCGTGCCGCGGAGCTTTTCGACCGGGCGCGGCGCGAACTGGACATCGCGGTGTGGCTGGCCGAGGCGGGCGTACCGGCGGTGCGGGCGGCCGAACCCGAGGCGCTGCTGGTGGAGGGGCACCCGGTGACCGTGTGGCACCGGCTGCCCGATCCGGTACGGCCCGCCGAGCCACAGGACCTGGCCGAACTGCTACGGGTCGTGCACGCCCTGCCCACGCCCTCCTTCGAGCTGCCGCCCCGCGAGCTGCTGGGCGGTGTGGAGCGCTGGCTGCGGCTGGCGGGCGACGCGATCGATCCGGCGGACGCGGCGTATCTGCGTGAGCGGCGGGACGGGTTCGCGGCGGCCGCGGGTGGGCTGCCGCCTCATCTGCCGCCGGGGCCCATTCACGGGGACGCGCTCCCCCGGAACGTCCATGTCGGACCCGACGGTCCTGCCCTGGTCGACCTGGAGACCTTCTCCGCCGATCTGCGTGAGCACGATCTGGTGGTCATGGTGCTTTCCCGTGACCGGTACGGGGTGCCTGCGGCGGCTTATGACTCGTTTGTCGAGGCATATGGCTGGGATGTGCGGGAGTGGGAGGGGTGTTCGGTGCTGCGTGGCGCACGAGAGACGGCCAGTTGTGCGTGGGTGGCTCAGCATGCGCCCAGCAATCCGAAGGCGTTGGTCGAGTTTCGGCGGCGGGTGGCTTCGTTGCGGGAGGGGGACGAGACGGTGCGGTGGTATTCGTTCTGAGCGGTCGGCTCAGCTGGGGTTGGCGAGTTGCTGGGCCCGGTCGGTCAGCTCGGTCTTCCTGATCTTTCCGGTCGCCGTCATCGGGAACTCGTGCACGACCTCCACCAGTGGCACCTTGTAGGGCGCCATGTTCTCGCTCGCCCAGGCGCGCAGGGCCGATGCATCCGTGGCGGTGCCCGGGCGAAGCCGGACGAACGCGACCGGGACCTGGCCCCTGGCGGTGTCATCGGCCGGGACCACGGCGGCCGTGTGCACGTCCGGGTGGCGGCCCAGGAGCATCTCGACCTCGGCCGGGAACACGCTCATGCCCTTGACCTTGATCATGTCCTTGTCGCGGCCGAGGTAGTGCAGGCAGCCGTCCTCGTCGATCCGGCCGTTGTCGCCGGTGTGCAACCAGCCGTCGCGCAACTGCTTCGCGGTCGCCTCGGGCTTGTTCCAGTAGCCGGTCATCACCGAGGGACTGCGGACGACGATCTCTCCGGCCTCGCCGATCTCCACCGGCTCACCGGTTTCGAAGGACACCACCGCGATATCCGTTCCGGGTACGGGCACGCCGCAGAAGACCGGCTCCGCCTTCAGGTCCCGGTCGTCCTCGACCATGCCGTAGGGCGTCGCGTCGAATGTGTGCGTCTCGGTCATCCCGTAGGCGGCCTCCCGCAGCAGCGAGTCGGCACCCACGGTCTGCGCCCACCGGTGCCGGATCTCGGGAGTGAGCTTGCGGATGAAGGACATGGCCATCGGGTCGGTGAGCGAGCTCAGGTCGAAGGACGAGAGATCGGGCTGGTCGAGGAGTTCCAGGTAGTTCTCCACCGTGCCGACCATCGTCGACACCCGGTGGGTGTGGATGGCGCGGAGCACCTTCGCCGGGTCCCAGCGTGCCATGAGCACCGAAGTGCCGCCGAGGACCAGGGGGTTGAGAATCCCGAGGTTCTCGCCGGCGATCCAGAAGACCGGGATGTAGCAGAGCCCGACGTATCCGCTGTCGGCATTCCTCCGGGTGGCCCCCGCGCTGCTGGCGGCGGTGTAGATCATGTGCCGCTGGGTGTGCATGCAGCCCTTCGGCAGCCCGGTCGTACCGCCGGTGTAGTTGAGCGCGGCCAGGGCGTCGAGGTCGGTCGGCGGTCCGTCGACGGGGTCGTGTGCCACGGCCTGCGCCCAGCGGTGCACCGAAGCCCCCTCGGGGACCGCGGGTCGGGACTGCCCGGGTGCGCCGGACATCTCGGTGGGCGAGGTGACGAGGACCTCCCGAACCGCGGTCTGCCGGCGGACCGATTCGAGCAGCGGCAGTAGCGTGTCGAAGGTGACCACGACCTCGGCGCCGCTGTCGTCCAGCTCGTAGGCGAGCTCGGTGCTCCGGAACATCGGGTTCACCGGCACGTGCACCGCGCCGAGGCGCAAGATGGCGAGCATGACGACGATGAACTGCGGGCTGTTGGACAGGTGGACGGCGACGCGATCGCCGGCCGTCACGCCCACCGAGTCGAGCCACCCGGCGACCCGCCGAATCAGGTCGTCGAGTTCGCGGTAGGTGACGGTGCGCTCCTCGAAGACGATCGCCGGGCGGTCCGGACAGCGCACTGCCCAGTGCGCGACATGCTCGGGCAGGGAGATCTCGCCGAGCGGGTAGACGACCTCGGACGGCGTGCCGTGCGGGCGGACCCTGACCTGACGGGCTCGCAGATCTTCCAGGTGTTCCTCGATTTTCATGCCTGCTCCTCCTTGAGCGAGAACATCGAGCAGTCGGTCGGCGGACCGTCACCAGGTGTCGACGAACGACCTCCGGCGGCCGTCGAACGGTCGGGCGGCGTACGGTGTGAAGGCGTTGGTGATCCAGCGGCGGGTCTCAGCCGGGTCGATGACATCGTCGAGCTCGAAGACGGTCGCGGCGTTGACCGCCTTTCCCTTGGCGTACTGCTCCGCGAGCAGTTCGTCGAAGGCCTGCTGCCGGGCTTCCGAGTCGCCGATGGCGTCGAGCTCGCGCCGGTAGCCGAGCCGGACCGCACCCTCCAGGCCCATGCCCCCGATCTCGCCGGTGGGCCAGGCGACCATGGCCACCGGGTTGCGGAAGCTGCCCCCGGCCATCGCCTGGGCGCCCAGGCCGTAGCCCTTGCGCAGCACCACCGAGAACACGGGGACGCTCAGGTTGGCCCCGGCGACGAAGAGCCGACTGAAGTGGCGGACGGTCGCCGTCGTCTCCGCATCGGGCCCCACCATGAAGCCGGGCGTGTCGCACAACGACACGACGGGCAGGCCATGTGCGTCGCACAGCTGGAGGAAGCGGGCCATCTTGTCGGCCGCCGGGCTGTCGATGGCGCCGCCGAGGTGTCCGGGGTTGTTGGCCACCAGGCCCATCGGCCGGCCCTCGATGCGGACCAGGGCGGTGATGACGCCGATGCCGAACTCGGTGCGCAGCTCCAGCACAGAGCCGGTGTCGGCGAGCAGATCGATCGCCTCGCGCACGTCGTACACCCGTACCCGGTTCTCCGGGATCACGTGGCGCAACCTGCGCTGGTCCGCGCAGTCCCACGCGTCCACGACGCCCTGGAAGTACGAGAGGTACTTCTTGGCGACCGCCACGGCCTCCTGCTCGTCCTCGACGAGGATGTCGACGACACCGTTGGGCACCTGAACCGACATCGGGCCGACCTCCTCGGGGAGGAACTGCCCGAGGCCGCCGCCCTCGATCATCGCCGGACCGCCCATGCCGAGCGTCGTGTCGCTGGTGGCGATGATGACGTCGCAGCATCCGAGCAGCGCCGCGTTGCCGGCGAAACAACGTCCGGATGCGATGCCGACCGTCGGTACCAGCCCGCTCAGACGCCCCATGGTGGAGAACGTCAGGACGTCCAGCCCGGACGCGGAGGTGGTGTCGGTGTCTCCGGGGCGGCCACCGCCGCCTTCGGCGAAGAGCACGACCGGCAACCGGCGCTTCTCGGCGAGTTCGAGCATCCGGTCGGTCTTCTTGTGGTTCAACTTCCCCTGTGTGCCGGCGAGAACGGTGTAGTCGTAGGACATCACCACGCACTGGCTGCGGTCGGCGCCGAACTGCTCGCCGTTGACCCGGCCGATGCCCGCGACCAGACCGTCGGCCGGCGTGTGGGCGATCAGGTCGTCCAGCGACCGGCGCTGCCGCTGAGCGGCAATCACAAGGGCGCCGTATTCGGTGAAGCCGTCCGGGCCGCAGAGATCGGCGAGGTTCTCGCGTGCGGTGCGGTGCCCGGTGCGCCGACGTCGCTCCACGGCCTGCGGCCGGGCCTCGTCGAGGCCGATCCGGTGACGTTCGATCACCTCTGAGAGGTCCGGCCGGATCTCCTCCAGGTCCACCTCGGCGGCCTCTTCGCCGACCTCGTCCGCGACATCGGCCGGCGTGAGCACCACCAGCTCAAGCCCCGCGGAGACGACGTCGCCGACGGCGACCCGGACGTCGCGGACCCGGCCGCTCGAAGGGGCGGTCAGGACGTGCTCCATCTTCATCGCCTCGAGGACGAGGAGCGGAGCACCGGCACGCACCTCGTCACCGGCTCGGACCTCGACGGCCACGACGCTGCCGGGGAACGAGGCGGCAAGGACGGCGCCGTCCCCGGTGGCATCGGGGGCAGCACCGGCTTCCCCGGCGTCCGCCGGGACGAGCTCGTCGAGGTGGTCATCGACGAACGTGGTCGTCATCGCCGCGTCGCGGAAGACCGGGTGCTGGAGCACGGACCGGAGCAGCGGGACATTGGTCGCCGCACCGGTGACAGCGAACTCCAGCAGGGCGTTGTCCGCTCGCGCAGCAGCGTCGGCGAAGTCCCCGCGGACCGTACGGGTGACCACCTTGGCGAGCAGCGAGTCGAACGCCCCGCTCACCCTGAGGCCGGTGCGGCCGTGGGTGTCGACGCGGACGCCGGGTCCGCCGGGCGGTTCGAAGACGGCCAGGGTGCCTGCGGAGGCTCGCGCCGAACCGTCCCGGGCGATCTCCTCCAGGTTGACCCGGCTCTGGATGGCGAAGCCGCGGGGAGCCTGGATGTCGTCCTGCAGCAGTCCCTGGTCCGCCAGGGTCCTGCCCACAGCCACCTGCAGCTGTGCGACCACGAGGTCGACGCCGGTGAGCTCTTCGGTGATGGTGTGCTCGACCTGGAGCCGGGGGTTGGTCTCGATGAAGTAGTAGGTCTCCGGTGAGTCGGCGTCGACCAGGAACTCGAAGGTGCCGAGCCCGCGGTAGCGCGTCGCCGAGGCCATCGTGACCGCCGACTTGATCAGCGCATCCCGCGTCCCGGCGGGCAGCCAGGGACTGGGGGCGATCTCGATCAGCTTCTGGTGACGCCGCTGGACGGTGCACTCCCGCTCCCACAGATGGGTCACCGCTCCCGTGCCGTCCCCGATGACCTGGATCTCGATGTGCTTCGCGCGGGGCAGCAGCTGCTCGACGTACACCTCGCCGTTGCCGAAGGCTCGCTCCGCCTCGGACCGGCAGCGCTCGTAGGCCCAGGGCAGCTCGTCCGCGTCGAACACCGCGCGCATTCCGCGTCCGCCGCCGCCCGCGAGCGCCTTGACCATGACACCGGCACCGGGGCCGAGGCCCGTAGTGAAGGCCTTTGCCTCTTCGAGGCTCGCTCCGCCAGGGGTCGCCGCGAGCACCGGTACGGCGTGCTGGGCAGCGAGTTCACGCGAGCGCGCCTTGTCGCCGAACAGACCGAGCAGTTCGGGGGAGGGGCCCACGAAGGTCAGGCCGGCCTCGGCGCAGACCTGGGCGAACTCCGCGTTCTCGCTCAGGAATCCGTAACCGGGATGGACCAGCTCGCACCCCGCGCGCCGGGCGATCTCCACGATCCGGCCCGCGTCGAGGTACGCCGCAACACCTTCCCCGGCCAGCAGATGGGCCTCGTCCGCCAGGCGGGCGTGCAGCGCGTCACGGTCCTCGCGGGAGAAGACGGCGACGGTCCGCAGGCCGAGTGTGGCGGCGGCCCGGTGGATCCGGACGGCGATCTCACCCCGATTGGCGATCAGAACACTGCTCAAGGAATTCATCCCTTCTCGGGGCGGTCCGCGCGCAGCGAGTATGTGTTGACATTGACGTCAACGTCAATAGGGTGGACGCATGGCGACTGCGAAGAAGGCGTGGAACACCCGGGAGAAGCTCGACCGCGAGGACAGCGCCACCCGCGCCCAGCTGCTGCGGGCGGCGCGATCGGTCTTCGAGCAGCGCGGCTACGCACGCACCGCGATCGCCGACATCACGGCCGCGGCCGAGGTCAGCCGTGCCACGTTCTACGTCTACTTCGCGTCGAAGGAGGCCGTCTTCGGCGTGCTGGCCGGCGAGGTGCGGGACCGGTTCCTCGCGGCGCAGGAGCTGGACGGTCTCGATGCCGAGGATCCCTACGCCGTAGCCGAGGCGACGATCGCGGCCTACCTCGACGCGTACGTCGAGAACCTCGCCTTCCTCACCGTCCTCGAGCACCAGGCGATCACCGATCCGGCGATGTACGCCCTCCGGGAGGAGATCCATACCCGCCCGCGAGGGCGCGGTGCGCGCTACATCGCGCACTTGGCGCAGCGGGGCATGGCGGACCCGGTGGCACCGCCGGAGGCCGTGGCCACCGCGGCCGGAGGCATGGTCGCGGTCTTCGCCCCGGGCGTTGCGAAGGAACCGAGTACCCGGGCCGAGGCGGTTGCGCATCTCACCGCGATGTACCTGCGTCTGCTCGGAGTCCCCCTCGGTTCTTCTGCAGTGTGATTGCACGGACGCCGAATGGGCCGAGGTTTGTGTGTCGCTGTCTGCACGGTGACCCACGGCTCGTCGGCCACGTCGCGCGGAGTGACGCGGCGCTTGGCGGCCAGAGGGTGGTCGGAGGGCATGGCCACGTCCAGCGGCTCGCGCAGCAGCGTCGTCGTGGCCACCGTGTCCGGCCATGGCGGGGCATGGTCGAGGCGGTGGGCGACCAAGGCACGCCCCGCATCGAGCGCATCGCGGCGCCTGCCCCGGTGTGACGGCAGGATCTCGCTCCGGGGCTCAGACCGTCTCGCCCGTCACCGGCTCCCCCGCCGGCTCCCTCAGTGGCCATGTCCCGTCGATCACCGCGGTCGCGTCGCCCTTGCGGCGCAGGAAGCTCTGGAAGTCCGCCGCCCACTCGGCGTACCACTCGATCTGGCGGCGGTGCAGTTCCGCCGGGCCGAGGGCCGCGATCTTGGGGTGGCGGGTGGCTATCGCGCAGGCCAGCCGGGCCGCGGCGAGGGCGTCGGCACAGGCGTCGTGCGCGGAGTCGAGTGTGATGCCGTACTCCCGGCAGACCGCTTCGAGGTTGCGCTTGCCGCGGCGGTAGCGGTCGACCCAGCGGTCGATGGTGTACGGGTCGATGACCGGAGCGGGGTCCAGGCCGCCCAGGCGCTCGCGCAGGGACGGCAGCGCGTACCGCCGCAGCTCGGCGGAGAGCAGGCTCAGGTCGAAGGCCGCGTTGTAGGCGACGACCGGCACGCCCGTCTTCCAGTACGCCACGAGGACGTCCGCGATGGCGTCCGCCACCTGGTCGGCGGGGCGGCCATCGGCGGCCGCGCGCTCGTTGCTGATCCCGTGGACCGCCACCGCGTCCGCCGGGATCTCCACGCCGGGATCCGCCAGCCATTCCTTGTGCCCTGTGGGCTGCCCGTCCCTGACCTCGATCACGGCCCCCGTGACGATGCGCGCCTCGCGCGGATCCGTCCCGGTCGTCTCCAGGTCGAAGCCGATCAGCAGCTCCCGGTGCCAGCCCATGGGCGGCCCCCCTTCTTGGTGGTGCGTTCCCCCAGTGGTCTCCACCTTCCCATGCGCCACTGACAATCAGAGGACTGCATTCCGCTTCCGCAGTGGGACGGGTCAGGACACGGGCCGCGAATCCGCCCACATGAGTTCGAACTCCTCGCGGTACGTCGGGAAAAGCCCACCTTCGTCGATCTCGTCCGACTTGACCACCCTGCTGCCGTTGCGCAGCACCAGGACCGGCGCCTCCAGCCCCCGCGTCCGCCGCAGATAGGACTGCACGACCGCGATGCCGTCGGAACCGTCGCCGTCCACGAGGTACGCCGTGAAGCGGGGCGTCTCGTCGAAGACCTGGATCTCGAAGGCACCCGGGTCACGCAGCCGGGACCGCACCCGGCGCATGTGCAGGATGTTCATCTCGATCGCGCGGCTCAGCTCACCCCGCTTGATGCCGAGTTCACGCTCGCGCCGCTTCACCGCGCTGGAGGCCGGGTTGAGGAACAGCAGCCGCACCCGGCATCCGGCCTCCGCGAGGCGCATGAGCCGCCGGCCGGAGAAGTTCTGCACGAGCAGGTTGAGGCCGATCCCGATGGCGTCGAGCCGGCGCGCCCCGCCGAAGATGTCCTCGGCCGGGAACCGGCGCAGCAGCCGCACCCGGTCGGAGTGCACGGCGACCACGTCCGCGTACCGGTCGCCGACCAGGTCCTCGACCGCGTCGACCGGCAGCCTGCGCGCCGACGGCACGTCGCCGCCCGTGCCGAGGATCTCGAGGAGGCGCGCCGAGGCCCGCTCGGCCTGGTTCAGCACCGCCTCGGACAGGGCGCGGTTGCGCGAGACGACGTTCCGGGTGACCTCCAGCTCGTCCATGGCCAGCTCGACGTCCCGGCGCTCGTCGATGTACGGCTCGAAGCACGGCCAGTGCTGCACCATCAGCTCGCGCAGCTGCGGCAGCGTGAGGAAGCTGAGGACGTTGTCGTCGGCCGGGTCGAGCAAGTAGCCCTTGCGGCGACTGACTTCGCGCACGGCGACCGCGCGCTGCACCCACTCCTGCCCGGCCGGCCCGGCCGCGGCGACCACCCAGTCGTCGCCGTGGACGGGTTCGTAGATGGGGCGCAGCACCGCGGCCACGACCGCGCGCAGCCGCTGTTCGACGAGGTTCAGCCAGATGTAGGCGCGGCCGGCCCGCTGAGCGCGCGTACGCACCTCGCGCCAGGCGTCGGCGTCCCAGTCCAGTTCGGGGCCGATGGAGTGGGTCTCCATCGGCCGGGCCAGGGACACCGTGCCGGGCGGGACGTCTGCGGAGTTCCCCTCGTGACCCTCGTCACCAGGGGGCAGCTCCAGCCCTCCCGAG
>NZ_QZWF01000013.1:155678-190309 GCF_004187715.1 Streptomyces sp. F001
GGGAGCGGTCGGCGGTGCAGCCGGATGGACAGGCTCGTTTCCCAACTTCCTTATTCCACGTGCCCGTTCTGATCGGCCAGCTCCCTCGGCGTGAGCGGATTCATAGCGGTCACGTCACGCGGGGCGATGGACAGGCCCTGCCAGTGGACCGGCATGGGCTGCTGGTCCTCGTCGCGCGCTATGTGGTGGAAGCCGATGTTCACCCAGACCACGGGGTGTTTGAGGGCCTGTCCGTTCACCCACCTGTCGACGGACTTTCCATGGCCGGCGCCGCAGTTGGGCAGGTTGTCGCTGGCGAACTGCTCGCACTTGTTGTACTCGGTGAAGTACACGTCGTGCTTGGTGTAGCCGCGCCCGGGGTACGTGGCGCTGGGGCCGGGGACGATCTCGTACGAGCGGTCGTGACCGTCCTTGTTCTTGCCGGTCGCGCTGACGACCCGCCACCAGCGCATGTTCCTGGCGTCGCCCGCGAGTTCCTTGGTGACCGGGGTGCGGGTCGTCTTGTTGCTCGGTGCCGGGCGGCCCGCCGCGGGCGCGCTGACCTTGGAGTCGTACTGCTCGATCTTCCCCTTGGATGAGCCGTCGAGGTTGAAGTTGAGCCGCCAGAAGACGTTGTGGCTGTGGCTGGTGGCGTAGTCCTTGGCGCCCTTGCCGATCGGCCAGCCGCGACCGTCGCCGGCGTCGTAGTCCTCGGGGGCGAGGGTGCCGGTGGCGCCGACGTTCATGTTGATCGTGCCGTCGTCCTGGAAGCGCCACTCGGTGATGTACTCGTACCAGCCGACCTGGTTGACGGTGTAGACGAGCAGGTCCTTGCCCTGCTTCTGGAACACCTTGTTCGCCGCGTCGCCCTGCATGCGGTAGGCGTGGCCACGCGAACGGGTCGTGGTGCACAGCCCCTTGACGTTCTCGCGGGAGGGGTCCCAGGCCTCGGGGACCCGAACGGTCTTGATCGTGCCGCCGGGGCACTCGCCGGGCGCCAGGTCCATCAGGCCCTGACCGAAACCGGCCTGGGTGAGGTCGCTGTACTCGTTCTTGCCGTCGTCGTACGGCACGTGGATCTGCCCGAGCTTGGCGGTGGCCAGCACCTTGATGGGCCGGGACTCGCCCGGCGGCTGGTACGAGATGTGCTCCAGGACGAGGCCGGCCTCCTTGTGGTAGCGCCAGCACATGCGCCAGGTGGTGCCGGTCGAGAGCTTCTGCTCGATGCGGTACGCGGCGCTGCACTCGGCCGCCGGGGCCGGGGCGGCCTTGGGCTGGGCCGCGGCCGGACCCGCCCCGGTCGTGGTGCCGGCGGCCAGCCCGGCCACGGCGAGGGCCAGGGCCGTCCGCCTGCGGGCACGGCTGTTTCTGATCACGGGCATGACGAAGTGACTCCCCTGCGGAAGGCTTGCTCCATGGAGCAAGTTGGAAAAGTGGACTGGCTTTCGGCGCGAGCGCGGCGGCTCAGCGGTCGAGCTCGGCCACCTTGCGGGCGCTCAGATCGATCACCAGGGAACGGGCGTCGATCCACGACCCGTTCTTCACCTTGGGGAACAGCCGCACACAGCGGTGCTCGCCGCACTGGTCGAGTGCGGCGGGCTGGGCGCCGGGCGACGCCCGGTAGACCATGCTGTTGAGCAGCAGTTGGTCGGGCGAGGTGAGTTCCCTGCCGGTGGCGTCCTTGTAGTCCGCCTTCAGGCCCGCGCCCAGTGGATCGGCGATCAGCAGCCGGGCGGCCTCGGTGGCCTCGGCGCGGGTCAGCGGCGGCTGGACGCCCTGCTGGGTGCCGGTCCGCTCGACCTTCCCCGTCTCGAGATTGACGGTCCTGGTGACGAGCGTGTCGTGACGGTAGTCGTAGAACGTGGCCTCGGCGCGCCGGGGCGCGTCCGGGTCGTCCAGCTCGCCGGCCTCCGGGTCCGCGAGGTCGACACCCAGTCGCTGCGGCCCACGGCCCCCGTCGACGTCCTCACCGGAGGTCCGCAGCTGCCGGCTGAGGGCGATCCGCTCGACCTGCTCGATCTCGTCGTCGGTGAGCGGGTCCCGGCCCGTGCCCTTCTCGCCCTCGACCGGGGCTTCCTCCACCACACCGGGCGGAACCGCTGCCTGGCCCTGCTCGCCGGGCCCCTGGGCCGCCTGCTGGGCGCTCTGCCCGCCGGCCGTCCCCCCGGACGTGTCGTCCGCTCCCGCCGTACCGGGCAGCGTGACGCCGACCATCACGGCGGTACCCGCCACCGCAATGGCCGCACCGGCCACCACCTTGCCCAGATGGCGGTGCACTATCTTGCGCACATTTTCCCCCTACTCCCCCTGACTCCTCGGGAGTACGTGTTTGCCCCACTGGTTCGGCATACCTGGGTATGCACTGGTCGATCGGTAAGAGGGCAGTAAGCCGGAGGGGGTTCCATCACTTTCGGGGAGACTCGGTGTCAAGGCGGCCCCACCGGGGCGGCACACCTGGAAGAGTCGTGTCCATGCAGGTCTGGCCTGGAGAGGCATATCCGCTCGGCGCCACCTACGACGGCGCCGGCACCAATTTCGCGGTCTTCACGGAGGCCGCGGACCGAGTAGAGCTGTGTCTGCTGCACGACGACGGCTCCGAGACGGCGGTGGAACTGCGGGAGAGCGACGCGTTCGTGCGGCACACGTACCTGCCCGGCGTCATGCCGGGGCAGCGGTACGGCTACCGCGTGCACGGCCCGTACGCCCCGGAGCGGGGTCTGCGCTGCAACTCCGCGAAGCTGCTGCTCGACCCGTACGCGCGCGCGATCAGCGGCTCGATCGAGTGGGGCGAGGAGGTCTACGGCTACCCGTTCGGCGCACCCGACCGGCGCAACGACCTGGACTCCGCCCCGCACACCATGTCGTCGGTCGTGGTGAACCCGTACTTCGACTGGGGCGACGACCGGCGGCCGCGCACCGAGTACCACCACACGGTGATCTACGAGGCCCATGTGAAGGGCCTGACGATGCGGCACCCCGGGCTGCCGGAGGAACTGCGCGGCACCTATGCGGCACTCGCCCATCCGGCGGTCATCGAGCACCTGACCGGGCTGGGCGTGACCGCCCTGGAGCTCATGCCCGTACACCAGTTCGTCAATGACCACCGTCTGGTGGACATGGGCCTGAACAACTACTGGGGCTACAACACCATCGGCTTCTTCGCCCCGCACAACGCGTACGCCTCCTGGGGCGACCGCGGGCAGCAGGTCCTGGAGTTCAAGTCGGCGGTGCGCGCGCTGCACGAGGCCGGGATCGAGGTCATCCTGGACGTCGTCTACAACCACACCGCCGAGGGCAACCACCTCGGTCCCACGCTGTCCTTCCGGGGCCTGGACAACCCGTCGTACTACCGTCTCGCGGACGACCCCCGCTACTACATGGACACCACCGGGACCGGGAACTCCCTGCTCATGCGGTCCCCGCACGTTCTGCAGCTGATCATGGACTCGCTGCGGTACTGGGTCACCGAGATGCACGTCGACGGCTTCCGCTTCGACCTCGCCGCCACACTGGCCCGCCAGTTCCACGAGGTGGACCGGCTGTCGTCGTTCTTCGACCTGGTGCAGCAGGACCCGGTCGTGTCGCAGGTGAAACTGATCGCCGAGCCGTGGGACGTGGGCGAGGGCGGCTACCAGGTGGGCAACTTTCCGCCCCTGTGGACGGAGTGGAACGGCAAGTACCGCGACACCGTACGGGACCTGTGGCGGGGCGAGCAGCGCACGCTCGCGGAGTTCGCCTCCCGGCTCACCGGCTCCTCGGACCTCTACCAGGACGACGGCCGCCGCCCCCTCGCCTCCATCAACTTCGTGACCTGCCACGACGGCTTCACCCTGCACGACCTGGTCTCCTACGACCACAAGCACAACGAGGCCAACGGCGAGGACAACCGCGACGGCGAGAGCCACAACCGGTCCTGGAACTGCGGCGCGGAGGGCGAGACCGACGACCCGGCCGTGCTGGAGCTGCGGGCCCGGCAGATGCGGAACTTCATCGCCACGCTGATGCTGTCCCAGGGTGTGCCGATGATCAGCCACGGCGACGAGTTCGCCCGCACCCAGCGCGGCAACAACAACGCATACTGCCAGGACAGCGAGCTGTCCTGGGTGGTGTGGCCCGAGGACGGCAGCGACCTGTTCGACTTCACGCGCGCGATGGTGTGGCTGCGCAAGGACCACCCCGTCTTCCGCAGGCGGCGCTTCTTCCACGGGCGGCCCGTGGAGGGCACCCACGACGACCTGTCCGACATCGCGTGGTTCACGCCGGAGGGCCGGGAGATGACCCAACGGGACTGGGAGTCCGCCCAGGCGTCCGCGCTGACGGTGTTCCTCAACGGCAACGCGATCTCCGAGCCCGGTGCGCGCGGGGAACGCATCACCGACGACTCCTTCCTGCTGATGTTCAACGCCTCACCCAAGGCGCTGGACTTCGTCGTGCCGGTCGATCACGGACACCAGTGGCACGTCGTCGTCGACACCGCCCGACCCGACGCGGTGCCGCCCGGCACGGACGCGAAGGTGGCTGCCGGCGACCGTCTGACACTGCCGGACCGCAGTCTCACGGTGTTGCAGCGGCCCGCCTAGGTGTGGACTCGAGAGAGCCCCGCTGCCGCGCTCGTCACTCACGCGCAGGGGACGATGACAGGAAACCCGGCGGGGCGGGTACGTAGCTTTCCATGACACCTGAGCGTCCTGACCCGGTGGTGCCCACGGCCACCTACCGGCTGCAGCTGCAGCCCGAGTTCCCGTTCGGGGCCGCGGCGGCGGCCGTGCCGTACCTGGCCTCGCTCGGCGTCTCGCATCTGCACCTCTCCCCTGTCCTGGAGGCCGTACCGGGCTCACTGCACGGATACGACGTCGTGGACCACGCGCGCGTGCGCGCCGAGCTGGGCGGCGAGGACGCACTGCGCGCGCTCGCCCGCACCGCGAAGGAGCACGGCCTGGGGCTGGTGCTGGACATCGTGCCGAACCACATGGCCATGGCCCCGCGGCACAACCGCGCCCTGTGGGAGGTGCTGCGGGAGGGACCCAAGTCGCCGTATGCGCGGTGGTTCGACATCGACTGGGAGGCGCAGGGCGGTCAGGTGCTGCTGCCGGTGCTCGGGCAGCCGCTCGGCGCCGAGATCGACCGTCTGGAGGTCGACGGCGACGTCCTGCGCTACCACGACCATGCCTTCCCGCTGCGTGAGGGCACCGAGGAGCTGCCGGTGCCGCAGCTCCTGGATGCACAGTGGTACCGCCCGGTGTGGTGGCGGCTGGCCCGTACCGAGCTCAACTACCGGCGTTTCTTCAGCATTTCGGAGCTCATCGGGCTGCGGGTGGAGGTACCGGAGGTCTTCGAGGCCACACACGCCAAGATCCTGCAGCTCCTGCACGACGGTGTGGTGGACGGGCTGCGTATCGACCACCCCGACGGGCTCGCCGATCCCGACGCCTACCTGCAGCGCCTGCACGAGGCGACCGGCGGCCGCTGGACGGTCGTGGAGAAGATCCTCTCCGACGGGGAGCACCTGCCGGCCTCCTGGCCTGTCGCGGGCACCACGGGCTACGACGCCCTGCGGCACGTCGACGGCCTGTTCACGGATCCCGCGGGCGCCGGGGAACTCCTCGGCCAGTACCGGCGGTTCGCCGCCCCCCAGACGGACCGGGGCGGGAACTGGGAGGCGACGGTGCGCCGCGCCGCGTACCGGGTGCTCGAGCACGAGCTGGCCGCCGAGGTGGACCGGCTGACCCGGGTGGCGAGCCGGCTCTGCGTCACGTCGCCGGATCCCGCGCTGCGCGACCGCGCGCCCTGGGCGCTGCACACCGCCCTGCGGGAACTGCTCGTGCGGATACAGGTCTACCGGCCGTACGAGTCCGGCGACGCCGCTTCCGTCGTCACCGAGGAGGCCGCCGCGCAGGCCCGGGCGGCCTTCGTCGTGCCCGAGGAGGCCGGTGCGGTCGACGTGGTGCGCGGCCTGGTGCTCGGGCGCCACGGTGACGGTCCGGACCATCTGGAGTTCCGCGCCCGGTTCGCGCAGACGGCATCGGCGCTGCGCGCGAAGTCCGTGGAGGACACTGCGTTCTACCGCTATGTGCCGCTGTTGTCGGCGACCGAGGTGGGCGGGAATCCGGGGAGCCCCGCCATGCCTCCGGAGGACTTTCACGCCTACTGCGCGCGCGTGCAGCGCGACTGGCCCGGCACCGGGACCGTGGTGTCCACACACGACACCAAGCGCAGCGCGGACCTGCGGGCGGCGCTGGCCGTGCTCACCGAGTGTCCGCAGCTCTGGGCGGACACGCTGGCCGAGGTGACCCGCACGGGCGAGGGCGTACCGGACGCCCAGCTCGCGTGGGCGGCCTGGCAGACGGTGTTCGGACTCGGCCCGGCGGATCCGGACCGGGTGCAGCGGGCGCTGCTCAAGCACATCCGGGAAGCCGGGCTGTACACGAGCTGGACGGAACAGGAGCCCCCGTACGAGGAGGCGGTGGCGGCGTTCGTCGCGGCGGGGCCGTGCGGGGCCCCGGGCGAACGGGTGCACGCCCTCCGCGGCACGCTGGAGCCGCACATCCGGGCGAACATGCTCGGCACCGCGCTGGTCCACCTGACGATGCCGGGGGTGCCGGACCTGTACCAGGGCACGGAGGGCGAGTACCGCGCGCTGGTCGATCCGGACAATCGCCGGCCCGCCGGGTTCCCGCCCGGGGACCTTGGCGACAAGGGGGCGGTGACCGGGGCGGCGCTGCGGCTGCGCAGGCGGCGGCCGGAGGTGTTCGGGGACGCGGCCACGTACGCGCCACTGCCCGCCGAGGGGCCCGCGGCGTCCCACTGTGCGGCGTACGTGCGCTCCGGGGAGGTCGTCACCGCCGTCACGCGGCTGTCGCTGCGGCTGGCGGAGGCGGGCGGCTGGCGTGACACGCGGCTGACGCTGCCGCCGGGTCGCTGGGCCGACGTACTGGCTCCGGAGCGGGAGTTCACCGGGCACGCGCGCGTGGACGACCTTTTCGCGCCACTGCCGGTCGCCCTGCTGGAGAGGGTGGGCTGAAGGGCGCGGGGAGCCGTGGGTCCGGCGCCGGAGCCGTTGGCACGGCCGGTGTGCCTCCGGGAGCCCCCTGGCGCCTCCCCGCGGCGTCCTTGACACCGCACGGAGACCGTGCGGTACTGCGGGTGCGAAGCCGGGCGGAAACATGACGGGGGTGAGTCTCCTGCCGGAGCTGCGCTACCCCACCGTGACCGAAATCGTGTCGTCCGCCCGGGCGTTGGCCGCTCAGCACCCCCGCTTGTGTGTCCTCCGGCAGGTCGGCGTCTCCCGCGGCGGCCGCCCCCTGCGTCTGCTGTCCGTCGGCCGCGCCCCGCGCGCCGTCCTGGTCGTCGCGGGCGCCCACGCGAACGAGCCGACCGGGGGCTCCACACTTCTCACGCTCGCCGAACGGGTCGTGCACGAACGCCCGTTGCGCTCCGGTGTGTCCTGGCACTTCCTGCTGTGCGCGGACCCGGACGGGGCGAGCCTGCACGTGACGCCGGCGCCGCGCAGCCTGCTCGACTACCACCTCGGCTTCTTCCGGCCCGCGGGCCCGGAGCAGCCGGAGTGGTCGCCGGCCGTGCTGCCGCCGGACCGGTTGCCGCCCGAGACGCGTGCCCTGACCGGGGTCATCGACGAGCTGCGCCCGTACCTCCAGGTGACCCTGCACGGGACCGACCTGGGCGGCAGCTGGGTGCAGTTGACGAAGGACGTCCCGGGCCTGGCCGAGCCGTTCGCCAAGTCGGCGGCGGAGCTGCACATTCCGGTGGAGACGGGCGCTTCGGACGCCGCCGGCTGGCCCGCGGCGGGCCCGGGGGTGCATGTGATGCCGGGTCCCGGTTCGGGCGCGGCGTACCCGAGCATGCCGGACGACGCACGGCGCAGCACCTGGTACCACGTGCACCGCTACGGTGGTCTGACCGCGGTCGTGGAGGTGCCGATGTGGGCGAGCGACCTGGTGGACGACCCGGCTCCGCATCCGGCGCCGGCCGCGGCGATGCGCCGCCTCGCGAGCCGGCTGCTGCGGGACACCCTGGAGGTGGAGCGGGTGCTTGACGAGGCGCAGCCGCGTCTGGAGGGTGTCGACGGGCCCCTGTTACGGGCCGCGAGGTGGGCGCTGGAGCTGGTGCCGGGGCTGGCCGCGGACTGGAGGCACACACCACCCGCCGACCACACGCGCGCGTATGTGGGCAGCGTCGACGCGTTCGCCCGCCGGCTGCCGCTGCGTGCCGCGGCGATGCTGTTGCGGGTCCTTCAGGAGAACGACGACCGCGCGGCACCACGCCTCGAGCGGCTCGTCGCGATGTGGAGCGACGCCTTCGCCGAGCGTTTCCGCGCCCGCTGGGTGCCCTTGGAGCATCAGGTCGAGCACCAGTCCCGCACGGTCGTCGCGGCAGCCCTGCACGCGCGCGAACGATCGGGCTGAAGCCCAGGGCCTGTTGCGAGAGAGGCGCCTGCCGCGCGACGCCTCTCTCGCAACAGGCCCTGGCCGCCGAAGCGCCGCGACGCCGCTCCACGCGCGCGTGCCGGGTTTTCCCCCCGGCGTCAACGGTCCTGCACGAACACCGCACCGGTACGGGCCACCAGTGCGCAGGTGTTCGCGAACGTCTCCCGGTACTCGATCGGCCGTCCTTTCCACCGTCCGCGCGCGTGGGCGGTCACGGGCGCGTAGACCATCGGGCAGTAGCCGTCCTTCAGGGGGATACGGCCGATGTCGCCGTCCACCGCATCGAGCTGGTTGCAGGCCTCGGCGGCCCGTCGGTGTCCCTGGGGCGGGTCGCACCGCAGCAGGGTGCTTCGTGGTTCGCCGGACCGGGCGTCGCCCCGGGTGACCGTGAGGTAGAGCCAGTCGCCGGTGCGGGCCTCCTGGACCGTCCCCTGTGCGGGCGTCACGCCGACGACGAGCAGTGCGGCCGCCGCCGGCAGAACGCCCCGTACTACGTTCGCTGTGAGGATGTGCGTCATTCCCGATGCATCGGCACGACCGGCTCGGGTCCCCAGCCCGGATCACCCGAACGGGAGGTCGCGGACGCGTGCCGCAGGGCCAGTTCGAACGCGTCGAGCACCACCTGTGACTGGTACTCGACCTGGCGCTGCATGGGGATCCAGCGGGCCCCGCAGTCGTCACGGTAGTCGGCGCACCACGCGTCGACGAGCGGGTCCAGCTCCGGGAGCACACCGGCCGGGTCGTCACCGGTGGCGGTGGCGAGCTGGTGCAGCAGTCCGGCCGTCCGCAGGGCGAGGCGCCGCCCGGCGATGCGCAGGGCGGCCAGGTGGGCGCTGCTGAGCGGCGGCAGCGGGCGCGCCCGGTCGCCCAGGTCGGGGTCCCAGGCGTCGGCGAGTCCGGGGCAGACGAGCAGGTAGTCGTCGACCGGCGCCAGCAGGCGTGCGGCGTCCGGGAGCGCGGCGGCATGCGGGCGCACGCGCGCGAGGAGCCGCCGCAGCAGCAGGGTGTCGTGGCGCAGCGTGCGGCTGACGGTGCGCAGCGCCCCGTCCGGGTCGGCAGGCACGGAGCCGTCCTCCACGGCCGCCACGCCCCACATGGGCGCCTCCACGACGGCCGTGACCGTGCCGTGCCGGTGCGGGTGGTACCACGTGGACTCGACGGCGGCCTCGGTGATGGCCGCGGCCAGATCGCCCCGGCGCGGCGAGGGGATCCGGTAGACGGCGGGTCCCAGGCTCGGCCAGTACAGGGTGTCGTAGGCACCGAGTTCGCGCGGGATGCCGAAGCGGGCCGCGGCGCGGGCCACGCGTTGGGCGAGGCCGGGCAGGTCGCGGGTCAGCTCGACGAAGCCGCCGCCGATGTCGACACCGTGCAGGGAGCCCTGGAAGAAAGGTTTCAGTTCGTCCTGGAGGGCGAGCAGGGCACGCGTCTCCGGCAGGACGGCTCCGTCCGCGCCCTCGGGCAGCCATTCGGGCTGTTCCAGGAAGCCGGGGCGGAAGAAGTGCCGGAAGTACTTCTCGAGGCTGTACGGGCCCGCCAGCCAGTTCTCGTTGCGGCGCAGTCCGTCGGGGTCGAGGCACAGCAGCAGGTTCCAGGTGACGTCGGCGCCGTCGGTGAGGCTGCGGTCGGCGAGCACCTGCCCGGCCAGGCGCAGGGCGGTGGCGCCGCCGACGGGCTCGTTGGCGTGCGGTCCGGCCACGACCAGGGCCTGACGGCGGCCGTGGCCGAGGGACAGCAGGTGCAGCGGGGTACCCGCGCGGGAGACGCCGATGCGGCGCAGCCGGGCGGTACGGGGGTGGCGGGCGACGAGGGCGGCCGCTCGTGCACCCAGCTCGTCGACGGTCGGATAGCGGAGGAGTGGCGGCAGGGCACACCTCCGTGGTGCCGTCGGTTCACCTGATGTGTGTGGTGTACGCACAGTCAGTCACGAGTTCAGGTGTACGTCAACACCGCGCCCCGCCAGCCCGCTTGGGGGTGGCTGAACAGCGGCGACGGGCCCGATCAGCTCACCGCGAGCCGGAAGGCCATCTGCCCGAAGCCGACCTGGTCGCCCTCGCGGACGACGGCCGCGCCGATGACCCGCCGCCCGTTCACCGTCGTCCCGTTGGTCGAGCCGAGGTCGCGCAGCACCCACATGCCGCCCTGGCGGCTGAGTTCGGCGTGCACGCGGGAGACCGTCTCGTGGTTCAGCCTGAGTCCGCTGCCGGGGTCCCTGCCTATGCGCAGCGGCCGCCCGGCCGCCGGGTGCGGCAGCAGCAGCTTGGGCAGCCGCTCGGCCTGCCAGGCCCGGCGCAGCCGCTCGGTGAAGCCGGACACCGCCTCGACGGTGCCGAACACCACACGGGACAGGCGTCCCTCGGTGGGCAGGTCGGCGGTGAGGACGGCGAGCTCGTCGGAGCGGCGGGCGGCGAGTGCCAGTTCCATGCGCCGGATGAACGTGTCGTGCGAGAGACGGCCCATGGCGACGCCGTCACGCAAGCGCTTCAGTGCCTTGTCGCGCTCGGCGTCGGAGAGCCGCGCGGGATAGGTCGGGAACTCGAAGGACGACGTCACGCTCGTGATTGTCGGTCAGTGAACCCCCGGTGTCCAGAAACCGAGGAAACGGTCGGCACCCGCGCGTACCTGACGACACCCGCCGCAAAAGGAGGTATTCACAAGCGGATTGATCGTGTTTGAAGCACGATGGTCGGGCTACATCACGGTGAGCAGACGAAGGGGAACCGTCCGTGCAGTTCGAGGTGTGGGCACCACAGGCCGGCCGTGTGACGCTCCATTGCGACGGCGCCACGCGCGCGATGGAGCGGGATCCGGAGCGAGCGGGGTGGTGGACCGGGGAGGCAGAGGCCCGCGACGGTACGCGGTACGGCTTCGCGCTGGACGACGGGCCGGTACGGCCCGATCCGCGTTCGCGCCGGCAGCCGGACGGCCCGGACGGCCTGAGCGCGGTGGTCGACCACGGGCGCCATGGATGGCGCACCGAGTGGTCGGGCCGCCCGCTGCAGGGTGCGGTCCTGTACGAGCTGCATGTGGGCACGTACACGCGCGAGGGCACCCTGGACGCGGCTGCCGAGCGGCTCGGACATGTCGCCGAACTGGGGGTCACACACGTCGAGTTGATGCCGCTGTGCCCTTTTCCCGGGCGGCACGGCTGGGGATACGAGGGCGTGTCGCTGTGGGCGGTGCACGAGCCGTACGGCGGGCCCGAGGCGCTGAAACGGTTCGTCGACCGGGCGCACGAACTCGGTCTGGGCGTGGTCCTGGACGTCGTGCACAACCACCTCGGTCCGTCCGGGAACCACCTGCCCGAGTTCGGGCCCTACTTCACGGACAGGCACCACACTCCGTGGGGCGTCGCCGTCAATCTGGACGCTCCCGGGTCGGACGAGGTGCGGGCGTTTCTGGTCGGCAGCGCGCTGGCGTGGCTGCGCGACTACCGGCTCGACGGACTGCGGCTGGACGCGGTGCACGCGCTGGCGGACACGCGCGCGTGCCACTTCCTGGAGGAGCTGTCGACCGCGGTGGACGCTCTCGCCGCCGAGACAGGACGCCCGCTGTTCCTCGTCGCCGAGTCGGAGCTGAACGATCCACGGCTCATCACGGCCCGCGAGGAGGGCGGGCTGGGGGTGCACGCGCAGTGGAACGACGACTTCCATCACGCCCTGCACACCGCGCTGACGGGCGAGTCCCAGGGCTATTACGCGGATTTCGCGCGCGCTCCCCTCAAGGCGCTCGCCAAGACGCTGACGGGCGGTTACTTCCACGACGGCACGTACTCCAGCTTCCGGGGCCGGCGTCACGGGCGTCCGCTGGACCGTACACGCGTGGCCGCACACCGGCTGCTCGGCTACAGCCAGACCCACGACCAGGTGGGCAACCGCGCCCAGGGAGACCGCCTTTCCGCCACCCTGTCCCCCGGGTTGCTGGCCTGCGCCGCCGCGGTGACACTGACCGGCCCCTTCACGCCGATGCTGTTCATGGGTGAGGAGTGGGCGGCCGGTACACCCTGGCAGTTCTTCACCGACCACACCGATCCGGCGCTCGCGGAGTCGGTACGGCGCGGCAGGCGGCGGGAGTTCGCGGCGCACGGCTGGGCCGAGGAGGACGTGCCCGACCCGCAGGACCCGGCGACCCGGGACCGCTCCTGCCTCGACTGGTCCGAACCCGAAAACGAGCCCCACGCGCGCGTACTGGCCTGGTACCGACGGCTCATCGCGCTCCGGCACGAGCAGCCGGACCTCACCGATCCCGACCTCTCCGACATCAAGGTGGCCTACGACGAGGAGGCGCACCGGCTCGTCTTCCGGCGCGGGGACATCTGCGTGGCCGTGAACCTGGGCAAGGAGACGGCCGCGATCCCCCTGGGCACCCGCCCGGCCCAGGTACTCGCCGCGTGGGAACCGGTCGGGCCCCCGGACGGGGAAGGTGTGCTGCGCGTGCCCGGGGAGTCGTGCGTGGTGGTGGCGCAGCCGTGAGCGCGGCGCCGGTCCACGCGCGCGTGCCACGCGGCTGACAGCGTCGTACGGGCGCGCGGGCGTGCCAGACGGCTGAGGGCGTCGTACGGGCGCGCGCGGCGCCCGTCATGGCCTGCCCGCGCGGGCGGCGCTACAGCGCGTCGTCCGTGGCGTCCTCGCGCAGTTCCGTCACGCGTTCCAGGAGGATCGCCTCCCAGGCGTGGCGCAGATGGGTTCTCAGGAGGGCCGGCGGGTCGTCGCCACGGCCGGCGAGGCGCTCGGCGAGCCGTACGACGCTGTCGCAGCGGGCGAGCCACAGACCGCGCAGACAGGGGCGGGCGCCGTATCCGGCGAGGGTGGCGCCTCGCACGGCGGCCGGGGAGCCCACGGCGCGGGCGAGTCCGGCGATGTCCTCGGCGGGGTCGCCGACGACCGCGTCGGCCCAGCCGAGGACGCCGCGCACCCGGCCGTCGGCGCCGACCACGAGGTGGTCACCGGTGAGGCCGTGGTGGACGAGGACCGCGGTGCCGGGCTGCGCCGCGAGCTGGACCGCCGCGGGACCGGTGAGCTGACGCAAGAGCCCGGCGTCGAACTCGTCGGCCGCGGCGAGGCGCTCGGCGGCGCGTCCGGCGGCCCGGCGCAGGGCCTCCAGGGAGCGCGGGGAGACGCGCGGCACACCGAGCGCCTCCGCCTGCCGTACGGGCACCTCGCGCAGCCCCGTGAGCAGTCCGGCCAGATCGGCCTCGCCGACGGCGGACACGTCGTGCTCCGCGGCCGAGCCGCCGGGCACCTTGATGTCCAGCGTGTAGGTGAGCCCCGGCGCCCACTCGCCGTGCGCCACACTGACCGGCACGGCGACCGGGACGTGCGGGCGGACGAGGTCGCGCAGCCGCAGTTCGCGGCGCTGCTGCGCGGCGGCCTCGCGGTCGGGGGCGAGGCGCAGCACATGGCGGGTGCCGACCCACCAGGTGGCGTGCCCGCCGGTCCCGGTGACCGGCCGGACCTCGGGGCCGACGGCGCCCGCGCCCTCCTTGAGCAGGGAAAGGACCAGCCGGCGGACGGTGTCCGCGGTGGGTGTCGGTGCCTGGGTCATGGTCGGACCGTCGTCACTCGGGTTCGTACGGGGGGCTCCTGGGCTGGGGTCAGTCCACTATGACCAGCTCACGCGTGGTGTCGTTGAGGCGTCGGCCGCCGTCCTCGGTCACCGTCACGATGTCCTCGATGCGCACGCCGAAGCGGCCCGGCAGGTAGATGCCCGGCTCCACGGAGAAGCACATCCCGGGGACGAGGGGCTGCTCCTCGCCCTCGATCATGTACGGGGGCTCGTGGGTCGTCACGCCGATGCCGTGGCCGGTGCGGTGGATGAAGTACTCGCCGTACCCGGCGTCGGCGATGACCGCGCGGGCGGCCCGGTCGACCTCCTGGCAGGCGGCTCCCGGCCGCACCGCGCGGAAGCCCGCCTCCTGGGCCTCGCGCACGATGTCGTGGACCCGGCGCTCCTCCTCGGTCGGTTCGCCGACGTGGACGGTGCGGGAGGTGTCGGAGCCGTAGCCGTTCTTGAGACCGCCGAAGTCGAGGACGACCATGTCACCGCGTTCGATGACGCGGTCCCCCACCTCGTGGTGCGGGTTGGCGCCGTTCGGACCCGAGGCGACGATGGTGAAGTCGACCTGGGCGTGCCCGAACCGGCGCAGCAGACCGTCGAGGTCGCGGGCGACGTCCGACTCCCGGCGGCCGGCGAAGGAAACCTTCCGGATCTCCTCGTACGTGGCGTCTGCGGCCGC
Source organism: Streptomyces sp. F001 (assembly GCF_004187715.1). Classification (GTDB taxonomy): domain Bacteria; phylum Actinomycetota; class Actinomycetes; order Streptomycetales; family Streptomycetaceae; genus Streptomyces; species Streptomyces flavusporus. The sequence continues at coordinate 170,334 of NZ_QZWF01000013.1, forward strand.
TCCCGCGGCCGCCAGCAGCTCCAGCTCCACCGCGTCCTTGACGGCGCGCAGCATCGGCAGGGCTTCGGTGAGGGAGGCGTAGGAGCTGCCGGGCAGCGCCTTCTGCAGGCCCAGCAGATGCATGGCCCAGGCGTTGTCGCTGACACCGAAGTGTCCTGTGGCGTCGAGCAGGGCGGCGGTGGCGGCGTAGGGGTCCTTGCCGTCGGTCCAGTCGCGCAGGCTCAGGGCGGGCGCACCCGGGGCCTTGGCGGCGTCCGGGGCCTCGAGAGTGGGGACGACGAGGACGGGATCCTGCCCGGCGGTGAGGACCAGGAGGGTGAGCCGTTCGGTGGTCGCGGTGGGTGCGTAGCCGGTGAGCCACACCAGGTCCGGTCCCGGCGCCACCAGCAGCCCGGCGAGCCCGGCGTCCGCGGCCGCCCGCGCGGCGCGCTCCATGCGGGCCCGGTAGTCGTCGGCGGTGAAGGGCGCAACCGTACTGCCGGTCATCCGGTCCTCCTTGAGCCGTGCGGGTGCCACGGGCAGCATCCTGCCCGGCCGGAGGGGGCCGCGCGAGCCGGTGAGCCGGGGTTTCGGGCCGGAAGCCGGCCACGCCCGGCCCACCCGCTGATGCTTTCACATTGCCCACCCATTTCATCTAATGCTTAGATGCAGCCATTCCATTAGTCCGCGCTCCAGGGAGGTCCCACCCGTGCTCGTACTCGCCCACATCAGCGATCTGCACCTGGACGGAAGCCCACGGGCGACGGAGCGCGCCGAGCGGGTGCGCGACCGGTTGTGGGGACTGCCGGGTCACGTGGACGCGCTGCTGGTGACGGGGGACATCGCGGACCACGGCACGGAGGCGGAGTACGAGGAGGCCGCCCGCATCCTCGGCCTGGACACCGGCGACGCGCCGTTCCCGGTGCTGACCTGCCCGGGCAACCACGACCGCCGCGAGCCGTTCCGCAAGGCGCTGCTGGGGCGGCCCGCGGCCCAGGGACCGGTCAACGGCGTGCACGTCTTCGACGACGCCGCCGTACTGATGTGCGACTCCAGCATCCCCGGCAGCGACGAAGGGGCGCTGGACGACGAGACGTACGACTGGATCGAGGCGACGCTGAACGAGCTCGACGCAGCCGTTCCGGTGCTGCTCGCCTTCCACCACCCGCCCGTCGCACTGCATCACCCCCTGCCCGACTCCTACCAGCTCCGCGAACCGCACCGGCTGGCCGCCCTCATGGAGCGCCGCCCCGAGATCGCCGGGCTCGTCACGGGGCATGCGCACACCCCCGCGGCCACCGCGTTCGCCGGACGGCCCCTGGTCGTGGGTCCCGGGGTGACATGGACGCTGCGGCTGCCCTGGGAGGGCGAGCAGGTCGCCGACCGGGACGCGCCGGCCGGGCTGGCCTTTCACGTCCTGGACGACTCGGGGCGGCTCACCAGCCACTTCCGGGTGGTCACGTGATGACACCGGGCACTACCGTCAACTGCTGGTAGCCACCGCTTTCATGACGTACCGTCACATCGACCGCCACCCCTGGCCGTGCCGCACCCACCGCACGGGCCAGGTCCGACGCGGACTCGACGGGAGTGCCGTCGAACGTGAGGAGTACGTCTCCGCGCACCAGGCCCGCCGCGAAGCCGGGCCCCGGGACGTGGACCCCCACGACCATGGCGCCGGACTTCTCGGCGTCCACGACCTCCACGGCCAGGGTCGCCCCCGCGGGCGCCGATGGTGAGGGGCTCGGCGCGGTGGTCGGCATGGACGGGCCCGGGCGGGACGAGGCGGACGGGCCGACACGCGCCCCCGGTGCCGCGGGCCCGGCCTGCCCCGCCTGTCGCCGGAGTTCGGCGACCTTGCTCATGCCGATCACCGTGGCGCCCACCGTGCCCAGTCCGACGCCGGACAGCACCAGCACCGTTCCGATGAAGAGGCCGAAAAGCAGGGTCGTGAGCCGTCGGCCGCGACGGCGCGCGGCGTGCGGCCGCCGGCCGGGGCTCGATCCGCTGCCGCCGCCCGGCTCCCGACCGGGCATCGGCTTGGGACGCAATGCAGTCTGTTCCATGGTTCGCCTCCGGTGGTGCACTACCCGGCGCACCGGCGCGCAACGAGCCACGAACGAGTGAGACTGACCCATGGTCAAGAACGGGAAGCCATAGTGGCTCACCCCCGTGCGGTCAACGCCTCCACGACCGCTGCCGCCGCTCCCCGCGGCGAGCCCGCGTGCACCAGCTCCGTGCGGTGGACGACCCGCGGCTCGGTGACCGGGACGGCGACCGTGCCCGCCACCGCCTCTCCCGCCGAGCGGGGCAGCAGGGTCAGGCCGTGGCCCGTGGCGGCCAGGGCGGTGAGGGTGCGGACGTCCGTGCCGTCGTAGCGCAAGGACGGGGCGGAAGCCATGGCCACCGTTCGCGGCCCGGAGGTGGGCCAGCGGCAGCCCTGCGTCGGGGGCGTCGAGCTGGGGGCACCTCCCACGCCCTCAGGGCAGTGGGGGAGGGCGTCGGCGAGGTCGCCCAGGCGCAGGCCGGAGCGCCGGGCCAGCGGGTGCGTGGCGGGAAGGAGGACGCACACGGGCTCCTCCCCACGCCGTATGTGGTCAGCGGCGCCACGTCGGGCAGCCGCAGCGGATCGCTGGGGGCGGCGAGGCCGTCGACCAGGCCGAGGCCCGCCTGGAACGCGATTCCGGGCAACTTCCTTACGCTGTCAGCATGTTGGGATCCCTGCGGGACATCCTGGCGGACCCGGGTGACGACTCCTTCCGGCACTGGCGCGGCGTGAACCTCGGCCGCTTCATCGCCGAGGAGCACTACGCCCTCACCCGCGCCCTGGCCGACGCAGGCCTCCCCGCGGACGCTCGTACGGTCCTCACCGCCGCCGACGCGATACTCGGCGAGCTCTCGGAGAACGCCGCGAACGGCGCCCGGGAGCTCGCCGAACAGACCGCGGAGCGGGTACGGGAGGTCAGCTGACCGGCAGGGCGGGCGGCCGGTCCGGGAGGAAGCCGTGGGCGCGCCGGGCCAGCCAGTCGGCCTTGTAGCGGTCGACCTCCCGGTGCCAGTTCAGGATGCCCGCCATCCAGTTCTGCAGATCGGCCACATAGCCCTGCATGATCGCGCGCGCCTCGTCCGAGAGGTCGAAGTCGTCATACACGACGGGCAGTTCCTGCGCAGCCACGTGCTGGAACTGCTGCATGCGCTGGGTCATCAGGTCGTGGACGACGCCCAGCGCGGCCGGGTAGTCGCAGCCGAAGAAGTTCTGGACGACAAGGATCGCGTTGTGGATCTCACCTTCGTACTCGATCTCCTTCTGGTAGGAGAAGACGTCGTTGAGCAGGCAGGCGTAGTCGACGGCGGCGTTCTCCAGGGAGCGGACGGAGCCGCTGCGGTAGACCTCCAGCGGTACGGCGGGGCCGTGGCCCATCCGGCACAGGCTCATGGTGAGGTCGGCGCCGAAGGTCTCGCGGCGCATCTCCAGGTAGTCGACCGGGTCGGGGATGCGGTTCTGGAGCTGGTTGGACAGCTCCCACACCCAGCTCCGGGTCATGACGTCCACCGCGGACTTCAGGGTGCACCGTTGCTCGGAGGTCATTCCCGCCGTCGTCCGGGCCCACAGGTCGATCAGTCCGCGCTCCATGGCGTTGGCCGGGACCGGGGCCTCCTCGCCGTCGACGGGCATGCAGGCGGACAGGCGTGCCGTGGTGAGACGGGCGGCGGCCAGGTCGCGGCGGTGGCCGTAGACCAGCGGGTAGTAGTCGTCGCCGTACGTGCCCCAGGCGAGCCACTGCGCGCTGAGGCCGAGGGCCTCCGGGGCCGCGTCCGGATCGATGCCCGCCGAGCACAGAGCGAGGTCGTAGGCGCGGAGCTTGTCCAGGTCCCAGACGCCCTCCTGGAGGATGCCCATGCGCTGCGCCCAGCCGGTGAGGCGGTGGCGGGCGTCGTCCAGATGCGGGCTGAGCTCCACCTGGAAGGGCATGTGGAAGTCGGGCAGCAGGGACGGGCCGACCTTCTGGAACGGCACGTGCGTATAGGCGCGAAGCCTCCCCCACTGCCTAAAGGGCGTGGGAGGTGCCCCCATGGCGCCGGCCGCGGCGAGCAGTGCGCCGACGTCGGCGGCGGACGTGCCGGGGCCGGTCGGACCCTGCCAGGGCGAAGTGGCACGGGCGCGTTCGTTCATATACCGGCTGGAGCGCATATGCCATTCGTGGCCACCGGACTGCCAGTCCTGCAACCCCTTGGTGTACGCGGCGACCGCGGCGACCTCCTTGGGGGTGAGGCCCTTCTCCAGGGCCAGTGCGGGCACTTCGGTGAGGGCGGTGTGCTCGAACTGGTGCAGCCGGGAGGTGAGGATGTCGTTGACGGTGTCGGCGGCCTCCTGGGTGGTGCAGCCGAAGAAGGTCTCCAGGACGAGCACGCCGTTGCTGAGTTCCCCCTCGTCCTCCACCTCGCGCTGGTAGGAGAACAGGTCGTTGCGCAGGTGCACCGCGTCGGAGAACGTCTCCATCAGCACCCTGAGCGGCCTCGACCCGGCGACGGACGCGGGCACTTCGGCCGTCGCGTACTCCACCAGCCCCGACGACCAGGGCGCGCCGCCGACCTTGCGGCGCATCTCGACGTATTCGACGGGGTTGGCGATCCGGCCCTCGTTGATGTTGGACAGCTCCCACAAGGATTCGTTCAGCAGGTGCTCGGTGGCCACGGCGAACCGCCGCCGCCAGTCGACGGACATGGCGGGCACCGTGCGCGCCCACAGGTCGGCGAGGCCCGCCTCGACCGGGTTCTGCGGCTCGGGCACGGGTGTCGACAGGTCGAGCGGCATGAACAGCGGAAGCCGGTCCAGGTATGCCTTGCCGCCGGCGCGGTCCCGGCTGCGTTTGAAGGTTTCCAGGAAGTGGTCGTCGAAGAAGAAGACCCACACGTACCAGTCGGTGATGAGCGAGAGGGCCTCGGCGTCGCAGTCGGGGTGGGTGTAGGCGCAGAGCAGGCCGTAGTCGTGCGCGTCGAGGTCGGCCTGCTCCCAGATCCCGGAACCCTCCAGCATGCCCATCTCGCGCGCCCACCCGGTCGAGTGGGCCCGGGCCTCGTCGACATGGGGGTTCAGCCGCGCGGGATACGGCATGTAGAAGTGCGGGAGTTCGAAGGGCTGCTGCGTCATGGCCGGGCCCTACCCGTGGCCCGCCGGGGGCATCCGCGGGCCCGGACATGATCACCTCATCGCGTGAATCGGGGCCGTCGGAGCGTCGGGCGTGGGCGCTGTGGAGGCCGCGCTGGGCTGAGCCCCCTGACATGCTGTTCGAGACGATCCGCGAGGACCTCGGCTACCTCCCACAGCCACCTCTGATCTGGTGAATTACCCGCGAAATCAGCTAGGTTGCCACCACTTCACCCGACCTCCACAAGGGAGCGGCAGCCATGAGCCGGCGGCAGAAGGCTGATGCACCCTGAGATCACCGTCGTCCGGGCTGACTCCGCCTGCCCCGCAGGTGGGCGGTGATCACGCTGATGACCCGCCGCCTCACCCGCCTCCCTCCAAGATGACGGACGCTTCGGCCCGGCCAAGGGCCTGCCGTGTGCGGGGGTCCTCGGGTTCACTCTGTAACGCTTTTCACGCCTCGTTCCAAGAACAAGTGAAGTGCCTTTGAAGAACTCCGATGAACCTCCGAGAAGGAGGACCGGGGGAGCCTGGACGAGAAGGAGTCGCCTGTGGATGGCGCGGAACGGTTACGGGGTGGGCCCGCCGCGGCGGTACGGAACCCGCAGCTCTTCGAGGAGTTCTATCGGCGTCACGTGGACGCGGTGATGCGTTTCGTGGCCCGGCGTGTCGACGACCCGCACACGGCGGCCGACCTGACGGCCGAGATCTTCCTCGCCGTCCTCGACTCGGCCCACTCCTACCGCCCGGGTCTCGGCAGCGAGACGGCCTGGCTGTACGGCATCGCGCGCAACGTCGTGTCGTCGGAGCGCCGCCGGGTCGCCCGAGAGGCCGAACGCGATCTGCGCTTCTCCGGACGGCGATTGCTGGAGGCCGACGACATCGTCCGCCTCGAGGACAAGCTCGACGCGGAGAGCCCGGGTCGCCGGGCCCTGGCCGCGCTCGCGAGGCTTCCCGAGGGCGAGCGGGCCGTCATGGAGCTGATCGCGGTGGACCAGCTCACGGTCACGGAGGCGGCGGCCGCGCTGGGCATCCGCCAGGTCACTGCCCGGGTCCGCCTGCACCGGGCGCGCAAGGCGCTGCAGGAGGAAGCGGACCCCAAGACCGCGGTGGCGCCGGACGCATCGCTGCTGCACGTCGCGAGGGGAGAAGCATGAGCAGGAGGACGACGTTCGAGGACCGGCTGCTGGATGAGCTGAAGGGGGAGATCCAACTGCGCGAGTCCGGGGCGAGCGGGACGGGGGCGGCTGAGGCCGCAACGGGCGAGGGCAAGGCGAAGGCTTCCGTGCACCGTCTGTTCACTTCGCTCACTCCACGACGGATCGCTGTCGTTGCGGCGGCCTGTGCTGCGGCGTGGCTCGCCGCGGTGGTTGTGCCCGGTTCGCCGGCCGACTCGACGGCGTACGCGGTGGAACGCCACGGTGACGGCAGTGTGACACTCACCGTCAAGGAGCAGAGCATCAGTGTCGACGCCCAGTACGAACTCGCGAGGGAAGTACGCCCGTGGGGCATTCAGGTGACCGTTGACGTGCTCGCTCCCGGCTACGTCTGCGAGCGAAGCAAAGTCACCTTCCCGGGCGCCGCGATTGATGAACACGGCAATCGTGTACCGATCATCCCCATTCAGTCCAGCTGGGACATCGCCCTGCGCCGGGGCAACGTGCTGGCCTTCGAGAACACCCGGGGCAGTTCCCGGCCGCGCGCGGTCGAGTTCTACGAGGCCAAAAGCGAGGCCGAACCCTGTGTTCCGATGAAGGTCGCCCTGCTGGACAGGCCCTAGCCGACGGATTCACCGAAGCTCGTCCACACCCGGGGAACCGGACTTCCGCGGGCCGCCAGGCAACCGGCAGGCGAGGGGACCGGCCCATGATGCACGGTCAGCCTGCAGCCCGGGTGATGGGCATGTTCGCCCCCTTGGACCAGGCGCAGCCATGAACATCACAGGGGTGATCACGGTATAAACCACCTCATCAGGCGCGTCCTGTCTTCCGCCAGCCTGCGGAGGCATTTTCGACGGCCGGATCAAAGGCTTGGCGATCTCCCCTGCCCGTGCGGACCGCTCCGGCAGCCGCCCCACGACAAGCCCAACGAACCCCTCACCGAAGAGGACGCCGTCTACACATGGAACCCCCACCCCTCGTCCCCGACCCACCAAGCCAGCCACTCTCAGTAATTTCACCATTACCCAAAGCCGTTTCGGCAGCCGGTCCGTCGCGGTTGGGCTGGCTGGACGCGTTGCGCGGCCTCGCGGCACTCGTCGTGGTGTTCGACCACTCCTCGTACACCTTCATGGCGGAGTTCCGGCGGGAGCTGATGCCGCAGTTCAACACCAGCCGGTACGGCATCATGGTGTTCTTCCTGGTGAGCGGCTACATCATCCCCGCGTCGCTGGAGCGCCGGGGCTGCGTCCGGACGTTCTGGATCGGACGGACCTTCCGTGTGTACCCGCTGTGGGCGGCTGTCGTCATGATGGTCGTTGCCGTCGACTTCTTGGGCATTGCGGAGATGCGTGACTTCGGTCAGCAGAGCGCTGCCACGGTGGCTGTCGCCCACGTCACCATGCTCCAGGAGTTGCTGGGGACGCCCAATCTCCTGCTCATCCTGTGGACACTCTCGTACGAAATGGCCTTCTACCTGTTGGTCGTCGCACTCTTCACGGTCCGCCGGCACCAGCGGTCGGCAGCGGTCGCCGTCACCCTGGCCGTGCTCGCCGCCGTGAGCGCGACGGCAGGGATCGTGCTGCCGGCGTCCGCCCTCTCCGGCATGGTCGGCACCGGCCCGCTGATCGCGCTCGCCTCGATCGCCATGGTGGTCGCCATCTGCTGCGCGAGCAGCAGATCACCCGTACTCCGGGTGTTCGGGGGCATGTTGGGCGGGGTGCTGGCGCTCGTCCTGGTCCCTCTCAACGGCACGGTCCCCCTGTGGGAGGGCCTGGTGATCCTCGCCGTCATGTTCCTCGGCACCGCCGTCTACCGGGCCGAACACGATCAGAGCACCTGGTGGCATGCGGCGGGCACAGCTGCCGTAGTGGTCATCTGCGCCGTAGGAAGCGCGTACTGGCACGGCGACGGCTCCCACTTCACGCGGCGGGGCTGGATCGTGGCATTCCTGCTGGCCGTGCTCACCTTTGGTGCCGGACTGGCGTCACGCCGTCGGCGGATACCCCGCCCACTGATCGCACTGGGAACGATCAGCTACTCGGTCTACCTGGTGCATCCGGTTCTACTGGCGGTGATCGACGACACGATCGGCCGGTGGCGGCAGGACCATCTCGTACTCGAAGCGACATTCTTCGCCGTGCTGCTGCCGCTATGCGTCCTGACCCACCGTTGCATCGAAGCGCCGTCCCAGGCATGGGGCCGAAAGCTGGCCCGCCGCGTGCAGCCACCGTGACGAACGGCTGTGCCCCACCGCCTTTGCGGTGCGACTGCTGACGCGTGTGTACCGACACGACGCCGATCGATCTCTGAGGAAGCGGACCCCGGATGCACCCCTGCGAGTTTTGTCATGCAGGGCTCAGGCGCAGCTTCTGACCTGGATCAGGGCATGGGTGCCGCCGGTCCGCCAGCGCCGGCCTTCCGCGGCGTCCAGCGCAGCCTCGGTGTCGGCATCGAGGCCGCAGATCACGTCGGACTTCAGGGTGCGCAGAGCAGCGACCGGGCCGGGGAAGTAGCCGGTGACGTCGGGGAACGGCGTCGTCGGGGGCCACAGCCGGTCGCCCACGAGGCGGCGGTAGTTGAGGTCGCCCTTCACGATCGTCACCGTGGCGGCGGCGAACTCGGCGCGCAGGTCGTCGGGCATCTCGGCGTACGGCAGCGGGCCGCAGGAGAAGGGGTGGGCCCGCACCGTGAGGCGGCCGTCGGTCAGCGCCGCCCACAGCCGCCGCCCGTAGCCGCGGGCCGCGCCCGGCGCCGCCGTCAGCCGGCGCAGCGCGTCGAGCACATCGGCCGGGGTCGCGTCGGAGACGTAGTACGGGTGCGGCTTGACGTGCAGGACCGCCCGCTCGACGCGGCCACCGGCGAGCAGATGCGCGATGAGGAGCAGGTCGGGGATGAGCTCGCGGCCGGAGTTGTCGGCGATCAGGCACAGGGTGCCCGCGCCGGAGGGCGGGAGCAGCGACCACAGGGTCTCGCTGTCGTCGGCGACCAGGCCGGGGACGGCGGCCGAGATGTCGGCTCCGCCGGCGGACAGCCGGAAGCCCAGGTCTGCGCGGTTGCCCCAGAGCGAGCCGTGCAACAGGGCCCGGTCCCGTTCGTCGGCCGGGCGGTCCTCCAGGGCGTCGAGCGCTGCGAGTTCCTCGTCCGTCTGCGGTGCGTCGAGCTCGGCGAGCTTGTCGGGGCGGAAGGGGTCGATGCCCTGCCAGGGGCCGGGGGCGAAGTATCCGACGGATTCGAGGAGTTGGCGGTAGAAGTAGCTCTCGGACCACAGCCAGGGCACGTCGAACCAGGAACGCCCGGCGTAGGTGTCGAGCCCCCAGGCGGCCCAGCGGTCCCGGTCGTGCGCGTCGGCGGGGAGCGGTTCGATCACGCCCTTGGTGCAGCTCGTGAGCAGCGCGTCGAGCGCGCGCCGGCGGTCGGGGCCGTACGGGAAGGCCTCCCGCACCTGCCGGATGATCGCGGGATGGCGTTCGGCCAGCACGCTGTGCGGGAAGGAGCCGGGTTCGTCACCGAGGATCAGGGGCGCGGAGGCGGGCATGCGGCTCACCGTACCGCGCCGCTCATGCCGTTCTGATCTCCCGCTCCAGTTGTACGGCGAGGCCGAAATAGCGCGGGCGTCTGGTCACGGGCACGAGGCCGCGGATGAGGACGTACCACATCTCGGTCACCCGGCGGGGCAGGCGGAACAGGGATTCCAGGGTGCGGCCGGTGACACGTATGCCGACGAAGAAGCTGACGACGGAGTGGGCGACGACGTCGATGTCCACATCGGGATGGAGGTCGGATTCCTTGACGGCGCCGAGCAGTTTGCGCGAGACGATCTCCAGCCACTCGGTGAAGGGATGCGGCATCGGTGGCCGCACCCCCACTGAGCCGGTGGCGAGCCGGAGGCCTGCTCGGGCGACCGGACCCTCGACGGTGAGCCGGGTGAGGCCGAAGGTGATGCGCATCAGGGCTTCGAGCGACGAGCAGTCCCGGCCGTCCGCCTCGCGGGCGAGCTGCCGCGAGGCCTGCGACTGGATTTCCATGATGGCGTGAGCCAGGTCTTCCTTCGCCGCGAAGTGGAAGTACAGGGCGCCCTTGGTGACTTGGGCGTGCTCGACGATGTCGCTCAGGCTGGTCGCCTCGTAGCCGTGACGGTCGAACAGGTCGGCGGCGGCCGTGATGATCGTCGCGCGGGTCTGTTCGGCTCGCAACTGCCTCGCCATCGGCTGGACTCCCCTGAAATAAAAACGGGTTATGCCGTTTGTTTCTCCCTGTTCACACGATAGCTCACCCGGCGGCGGCTCCCACGAGGCACTCGAAGACCGTCGACTCCCCCTGTGTCGCAACGATCCGTATCCCGGTGTCCCGCTCTTCTACGGTCTCGATCCAGACCGGTTCGTCCAGTTCGGCGTAGTGATGGAAGACAGCGTGGAAGGAGGCGGGCGAGCCGGCCCTCGTCGCTCGCGCCCAGGCCGCCTGCCGGGCCGCCTCCAGCAGGAGCATGCCTGGTGCGTGGTCGAGGGGGTGGTCGAAGAAAACGGGATGTGCGGTATCGATTCGCAGCTGCCAGCGATCGTCGCGTTCGCTCGGCGCCAGTACGACGTCCGTGGACAGGGCGCGCCCCACGGCGTCCGCCGGGAGTCCGGGCGGTACGGGCGGCGCGGACACGGTGTCCGGGGTGCGGCCGCCGCGCAGCCGGCGGTAGACCGAGTCGCCGACGCAGGTGAACGCGACGCGTGCGGAGGCCACGCGGGTGCCGTCGACCAGCACCTCGGCGGTGTAGCGGGCGCCGGCCGGGCGGCCGCCGCGGTGCCGCACCTCGAAGAAGTCGAGCTCGACGAGCGGCTCGGCCGGTATCGGGCCGACCGTCAAGTGCTCGGGAAACGTGTCCACTTCGAACTGCTGGAGCACGAAGTGGTACCCCAGAGGCACGTCGTACTCGGTGTGCGCGATCAGGGTTCCGGCCTGGCGGATCGTCTCCACGACGAGCAGCGGTTCGTACGCGGAACGGTCGGACGACACGTGTAACCCATGGGCGCGGGGCCACTGGGCGGACACCGAGAAACGGTCGGCTCCCTTCCGGCTCCAGTCGGTGAGGAAGGTCTCGGCGACGGCCGCACGGTGGACGAACTGCCGGGGAACGGTCGCCATCAGGGACGGGGTCTCGGCAAGCGGTTGAGGCATGTCACTCCTACGGTCCCCCGAAGGCCAGGCGGACGGTGAACCATCCGCTGCGAGTGAGCGCCAGAATACGAGGCGACCGGTTTGTTTTCAATGAGATCACTCCGTAGCACTCTATGATCGGGGCAGTTCCGGCACGATCGTGGCGCCCATGGCGAGAACCGGCCAACAGGGCGCCGGGGAGGGTCTCTCATGGCGAAACAGGAGCGCGCCATCAGAACACGCAGGGCGATCCTGGAAGCCGCCGGCGCGGTCTTCGACGAACACGGCTACACCTCCACCACCATCGCCATGGTGTTGGAGCGGGCCGAAGTCACCAAGGGCGCGCTGTACTTCCACTTTCCTTCCAAGGAGTCCCTCGCCCAGGCGGTCCTTGACGAGCAGGTGCCGTTCGGCGCGATCCCCTCGCAGCCCTGCAAGTTGCAGGAGGTCATCGACATCACCTTTGTCGTCGGCCAGCGGCTGCTGAGCAACGCCCTGCTCCGGGGCAGTGTGCGGCTGGCGGTGGACCAGTGCGCGCCACCCGGGGTCGATCACACCGGACCGTTCCGGCAGTGGGTCGACCATCTGACACCACTGATGGAACAGGCGAGCAAGCAAGGGGAGTTGCTGCCGACAGTGGAGCCGCGGAACACGGTGGAGCTGCTGGTGGGCTCGTTCACCGGCATCCAGTTGATGGCGCGTGCGCTGACGGGCCGGTCCGATCTGAGCCGACGGCTGTCCGTGCTGTGGTCCCACATGCTGCCGAGCATCGCGGTGCCCGGATTGCTGCTCGGCCTCGACAGCGGGGCCGACCGGGGCGTCCGGGTGCTGGACTCGCTCGACGCCCTCGACAAGGCGGTCTCGTGATCCTGCTGACCGGGGCCACCGGCACCGTCGGCTCTCTGGTGGCCCGGCGTCTGGCCAGCTCCGTACCGCTGCGTCTGCTGACCCGTGACCCGAGCCGCGCGGCCGGCCTGACCGGTCCGCGGGTCGAGGTGGTGGCCGGCGACCTCGCCGACCGGGACGGCCTGCTACGGGCACTGACCGGCGTGCGGGCCGCGCTGCTCGTCACGGCCGATCCGCTGACACACGCCCACGACGAGAACTTCCTGACGGCCGCGCGCGCGGCGGAAGTTCGCCATGTGGTGAAGCTGACGACCTTGTCGGTGACAGAGTCCGACGCCACGGATCTGGTCACGCGGTGGCAGCGGGAGAACGAGCGGCTGCTGCTCGACTCGGGCCTGTCGTGGACCCTGTTGCGGCCGCGTGCCTTCATGTCCAACACGCTGGGCTGGGCACGTTCGGTGCGGGAGGAGGGCGTGGTGCGCGCCCTGAACGGCACGACGGCGGTCGCCGCGGTCGACCCCGGGGACATCGCGGAGGTGGCGGTACGGGCACTGACGGCTCCGGAGAACCACGCGGGTCGGGCGTACGCGCTCACCGGGCCGGCGGCGGTGAGTCCCGTGGAACAGACGGCGATCCTCGCCAAGTTGCTGGAACGGCAGTTGGCATTCGTGGAGTTGACGGAGGACCAGGCGCTGAGCGGACTCCTGGCCCGCTACCCCGCTCCCGTGGCCCACGCCCTGCTGGAGAGTGCGAGGCGCGGTCGGGACGGGACGAAGGGGCACGTGGACCCGACGGTCGCAGCACTCCTCGGCCGTCCCGCCCGCACCTACCAGGACTGGGCGCAAGACCACCTCACGGCGTTCCGCACATGACGACCGGGAGGGCCGACCGGCGCCCCTCCGCGCCGGCCGGCCCTCCCGCTCACGAGGCGCGCAGCCTCAGCTCACCGTGAGCCCGTTCAGAACGTCAGGCTCCAGCTGTTCAGCCGGCCCGTGTCCTGGGCCGCCGTGTCCTGGACGCGCAGCTTCCAGGTGCCGTTGGCGGTCTCGCCGGAGGCGTTCACCGAGTAGGTGGTGTTCACGTTGTCCGCGGAGTCCGAGGAGCTGGAGGACTTCAGGCGGTACGTCGAACCGTCCGGCGCGACCAGGTCGATGACCAGGTCACCGCGGTAGGTGTGGGTGATGTCGACCGCGACCTGGAGGGCCGAGGGCGCGTTGCCGCTACGGCCGCTGACGGTGATCGGCGACTCGACGGCCGAGCCGGCGTCCGGGATCGAGACGGCGGAGCTGCTGGAGAACGTCGTACCGGTGGACGTACCACCGGCCACGGCCTGGACCGTCTTGGCGGCGTCCGCCAGACCCGCACCGCAGCCGCCGGAGCAGGAGCCGGGCAGCGCACGGGCGTTGGACTTGATCGCCGACTCGATCTGAGCCGGGGTCAGCGAGGACTTGGCCGACTTCATCAGCGCGACGAGGCCCGCGATGTGCGGGGTGGCCATGCTGGTGCCCTGGTAGTAGGCGTACGACTCGGTGGACGGCGTCCTGGTGCCGGAGTTCAGCGTGGAGTAGATGCCGTTGGCGGTGCCGGTGCTGGTCTGGCCGCCCGGGGCCGAGATGTCCACCAGGGAGCCGTAGTTGGAGTACGAGGCCTTCGCACCGGTGCGGTTGGTCGCGGCGACCGAGATGACGTTGTTGCAGTTGCCCGGCGAGTGGTTCGCGACGTTGTCGTTGTCGTTGCCCGCGGCCACGGCGATCGTCGTACCCCGGTTCACGGCCGCGTTGATGGCGCTCTGGGTCGCCGAGGTGCAGGCACCGTCGCCGCCGAGGCTCATGTTGATGACCTTGGCGACGTTGGAGTTGGCGGGTACGCCCGAGACGGTGCCGCCGGACGCCCAGGTGATGGCGTCGATGATGTCGGAGTCGTAGCCGCCGCACTTGCCGAGCACGCGCACCGGGGAGATCTTCGCGCCGTACGCGATGCCCGCCATGCCCTTGCTGTTGTTGGTGACGGCGGCGATGGTGCCGGCCACGTGCGTGCCGTGCCAGGAGGAGTTGCTGGCCGGGATGCCGGAGCCGCACTCGCCCGCGTTGTACCAGTCGCCCGGGTCGGCCGGGTTGCTGTCGCGGCCGTCGCCGTCCACGGAGACGGCGGTGTCGGCGATGAAGTCGTAGCCGCCGACGATGTTCGCGGCGAGGTCGGAGTGGGCGACATAGCCGGTGTCGATGACGGCGACCGTCACACCGCTGCCGGTGGAGGTCGGCCAGGCGGCCGGCACGTTCATGCCGGCGGTAGCCTCGAACAGGTCCCACTGCTTGGCGTAGTCGGTGTCGTTCGGGTCGGCCTGCGGGGTGTTGAGGCGGTCCGGTACGACATAGGCGACCTGCGGGTCGGCCCGGTACTCGGCGACGACGTCGGCGACATCGCGCTTCGTGAGGTTCTCGCCCAGGTCGACCAGGGCGGCGCCGGTGCCGAGGCGGCGCTGGAAGTCGAGCTTCTCGCCGGCCTCCTTGCCCTTGGTCGCGGCGTCGGCGTCGGCGGCCTTGTTCGACTTCGCCTCCGCGGCGCCGGACTTGTAGCCGACGATGAGGCGTTCGGCTGGGGTGCCCGGCGCGGCCTCGGTCTGCACGGCCGGGACGGCGGCTTCCTGAGGTGCGGGTTCCTGGGCCACGGCGACCGAGGCGGTGGCGGCCGTGAGCAGCGTCGCGGAAAGGGCGGCGACGGATATCAGCTTGCGTCTGATGGCAGGGGAGGTTCGCAAAGGCTTGCCTTTCGTGGCCGGTCTCCGGGCAACGCGGAGCGGCGGTCGATGCGCTTCGTCGTCGAAGCGGAGGGGGGTGAACCGAAAAGCGGAGCGCGATGGCCGGCCAGGCGCGAGGGGCGACCCGTAGCAGGGGTTACCTGTGGGTCGTCTGTGCTCGAACGATAGGCAACGTGACGGTGCCTCGGATACAGGGGAAACCCTTGATCCGACCGGAAACCCACCCTTTCCATAAGCTGGTTGACCGCGAATGTTCCCTTTGATGCCGCATGTCGACGCGTGAACGCGCCGGGCCGGTTTCCCGTACTGCACTCGGCAGACCGTTCGCGCACCGGCCGAGGAGGAGGGGTTCGCATGCCCCGGACCACCGTATGTCGCACCGCCCTGGCGGCCGCCGCCGTAGGCCCGTTGCTGCTGGGTCTCTGGGCGGCGGGTCCGGCGCAGGCGCACGGCGCGCCGACGGATCCGGTCAGCAGGGTGGTGGCCTGCTCCCCCGAGGGCGGCGAGCGGGCCCGGTCCGCGGCGTGCCGGGCCGCCGTCGCCGCGAACGGCGCGTCGTTCGCGGCCTGGGACAATCTCCGGGTCGCGAACGTGAACGGCAGGGACCGGCAGACGATCCCCGACGGGCGGTTGTGCAGCGGGGGGCTGCCCGCCTACCGGGGTCTCGACCTCCCCCGCCGCGACTGGCCGGCCACCCGCCTGTCACCGGGCGGGGCGCTGACCATGAGGTACGTCTCGACCATCCCGCACACCGGCACGTTCCGGCTCTATCTGACCGAGCCCGGTTACGATCCGGCGAAGCCGCTGACCTGGTCCGACCTGCCGGAGCGGCCGTTCGCGGAAGTCGAGGACCCCACCCTGACGGACGGCGCCTACCGCATCGGGGCAACACTCCCGTCCGACCGGACGGGACGTCATGTGCTGTACACGGTATGGCAGAACAGCAGTACGGCCGATACGTACTACTCGTGCTCGGACGTGGTGTTCACAGCGGGCGGCACGCCGTCCGCAGCGGGCCGCCCCAAAGACGGCCCGACCGCCGCTCCCTCCAGGACGCCCGAGGCCCGGGCCGCTGCCCGGCCTACAGCGACGGCATCCGCCGGTACCCCGGTGGCGTCCGCCGAGGGCACCGGCTCCGGCCCCTCGGCACTCCTGCCGGCAGGTGGCGCCGCCGCTGTACTGGCCCTTGTCGGCGGCGCGGCTCTGGCCCTGCGGCTACGGCGGCGGTGAACCACCGTGCAGTGAGGGCCGGTCGGCCGTGCACCAGGCGTGCCCCGCGGGCCTGAGGGCGGCGCGGGGCACGGCGAGGCGGAGCAGCCCGGCGATGGTCAGTTCAGGCCGACCGACTTCAGCCAGGCCTTGGCCACGTCCAGCGGGTCCTTGTTCTCCAGCTGCACCTGGGAGTCCAGGTCGAGCAGCGTCTTGGTGTCGAGCTTGGCGGAGACCGCGTTGAGCGCGTCGACGCCCTCCTGCGAGAGCCCGCTCTTGTAGACCAGCGGGGTCACGTTGGCGAACCCGAAGAGGTTCTTCGGGTCCTGCAGGACGACGAACTTCTCCTTGGTGATGGTCGGGTCGGTGGTGAAGATGTCCGCGGCCTGCACGGTGTTCTTGGTCAGCGCGGCCTGGGTGAGCGGGCCGCCGGCGTCGAGGGCCTTGAAGGACTTGAACTTCAGGCCGTATTCCTTCTCCAGCCCGACCAGGCCCTGGTGCCGGGTCTGGAACTCGGGCGAGCCGCCGATGACCAGTTCCGGGGCGATGTCCTTCAGGTCCGCGAGGGTGGACTGCGCGGTGAGATCGTACTTCTTCGCGGTCTCCGCGTTGATGGACACCGAGTCCTTGTCCTCGGCCGGCGCCGACTCCAGCAGGGTCAGCTTGGAGTCCAGCTTGGACTTGACCGCGGCGTTCACGGACTCGGCCGACTTCTGTTCCGCGTCGGGGTCGAGGTAGGCCAGGAGCGAGCCGTTGTACTCGGGCAGAACGGCGATGGAACCGTTCTTGAGCAGGCCGTAGGTGGTCTCGCGGCTGCCGATGTTCGGCTTGTACTCGACCTTGATGCCCTTGGCCTTCAGGGCTTCGCCGTAGATGTCGGCGAGGAGGATGCTCTCGGCGAAGTTGTTGGAGCCGACGACGACGGTGCCGCCGTCCGCCTTGCCCTCTGAGAGCGGGTTGTCGGACTCGTCGTCGGAGGACGAGCCGCAGCCCGCGACCAGCGCCGTCGCGACGGCGAGGGCGACGGCGGCCGCGCCGCGGTGACGTGTTCTGGACCAGCTGCTCTTCACGGTAGAAGTCACAATTCCCGTTCCGGGCTGAGGATGTGGTGGGGGAAGCTTGGCGTTGGCGGGACGTGCGGGTGCGTGCGGCGTACGGGTGCGGACACACCGCACCCGCTGATCCAATCCAGCGAGTTCTCAGTCAGTCAAGAGCAGCCAGGTCACCAATTGGCTTCGATGAGTGACCTGTTGTGAAGGAACCGCGAACGAACGTCTCCTCAAGCGGAGCGGGTTGTAACGGATTCTTGACTTGGAGTGGCACGATCACACCACCCAAGAGGCGATAGTCTCACCGGAGTTGCTCTCCGGTCACAGCGGCGACACAGACCGCACCGGTGTCGTCGTACACCAGCCGGAACCGATCAAAACGACACGCGAACGGACACGCGCGTTTTTCGCGCGCCGTGCGACACCCCATGAAGGAGGCCTGGTGTCCACGAACGAGCGGAGCGAAGCCGCAGCGAGGGGTGGCATACGGGGCTTCGCCGACCGCTGGCCGTTCCGCCGCAAGCTCAACGTGCTGGTCGGAGTGCCGCTCGCCGGCCTCGCCCTGCTGCTCACCTACCTGATCAGCGACCAGGTGATGCAGGCGCGCAGCGCGGCGGAGGCCGCCACGCTCGTCCGGGACAGCGCGCAGGTCGCGGAGCTGGTCGACCGGGTGGAGACCGAGCACCAGCAGGCCATCCTGCTGTCGGTGCGCCACGAGGCCCAGGGCACCGGCGCGAAGCCCGGGCTGTCCGCGTACCGCGAGGCGCAGGACGCGGTGGACGCCCAGGTCGAGAAGGTGCGTGCCACCTTCGGCGACCGGCTGCCGGCCACCGAGGCACAGGCGCTGCGGGAGATCAGCGGACTCGGCAGCCTGCGGCGGACCATCGAGCAGGGCTATCTGCCCGCCGACAACATCGACCCGGCCTACACCAACGCCGCCAAGGGTCTGATCGACGGCCTCGGCCTGGACCGCAACACGGCCCTCGCGGCCACCTTCACTGGTAATCTGCTGGACTCGCTGCTGCGCGCGGATGCCGCCCACAGCTCCTTCGAGACCAGTGTGTTCTCGGCGTCGACCGGCGACTCCAACGCGCTGATCGAGTTCATCGGCGCGGTCGGCGCCTACGAGCTGTACACCCACCAGGCCGAGCGCTTCAGCCGGTTCGCCACCGAGGAGCAGGCGACCGAGCTCCGCGGCATCGAGCACAGCAGCGCCCAGGCGACCATCCTGCGGCAGTACGCCGAGTTGCAGATCGACCCCAGCTCGCTGCAGGCCGGGTCGCCGGCGCAGATCCGCGAGAAGTTCACCGCGGCCCTCGCCTCCTACCCCGAGTACCGGAAGCAGTCGGAGAGCCGCCTGAAGATCACCGGCTCGCTCATCGGCCAGATCGCCGACCGCGCCGACGACTCCTCCAGCGACGCCTGGTGGAACGCCGCCTGGCTGTTCGCCCTCGCGCTGGCCGGCTTCCTCCTCTGGGGCGCCTTCTCGGTGGCGGTGCGCCGCTCGGTGGTCCGGCCGGTTCAGGCCCTCACGGGGGCCGCCAGGCAGGTCGCCGACGTCGCCGGACGTGAGCTCGCCCGGGTGGCCGACGACGACGCCGAGGACGACACACCGCCCCGGCTGCGCGAGATCCCGGTCGGTGCGAAGGACGAGATCGGCGATCTCGCCGAGGCCTTCAACCATGTGCAGACCACCGCGGCCGCCCTGCTGGAGCGCCAGGTGCTCAGCCGGCGCAACGTCGCCGAGATGTTCGGCAACGTCGGCCGGCGGGTCAGCAACCTCACGACCCGGCAGCTCGCCCTCATCGACGCCGTCGAGCGGGGCGAGACCGACCCCGCTCTCCTCGAACGCCTCTACCGCATCGACCACATCGCGGTCCGCCTGCGTCGCAACGCGGACAGCCTGATGCTGCTCGCCGGTATCCGCGAGACCGTCCTGGACTCCGGGCCGACCGCGCTCACCAACGTCGTACGGGCCGCGCTCGGCCAGATCGAGGGCTACCAGCGGGTCGAACTGCACGCCGGTACCGAGATCATGGTGGAGCCGGACATCGTCGGCGACCTGATGCTGATGGTGGCCGAGCTCCTGGAGAACGCCGTGTCGTTCTCCCCGGCCGGCAGCCCCGTCGAGGTGACCGTGCGCAGCGGCGACTCCGGTGCGACGATCACCGTCGCCGACCACGGCCTGGGCATGAGCGCCGAGCGGCTGGCCGAGGAGAACGCCCGGCTGATCCGGCGCGAGCGGCTCGACCTGGTGCCGACGAAGGTGCTCGGCCTGTTCGTGGTGGGCAACCTGGCCCGCCGCTGGGAGATCGGCGTGACCCTGTCCCGTACGCCCGGGGGCGGTGTGACGGCCGAGGTAACGATCCCGTCGTCGCTGCTGCTCACGATGAGCGCGCTGGCCTCCGGCGGTACGGCGGGGGACGGCATGGCGGCCTCCGGCGGGACAGCGGGGGACGGCGTAGCGGCACCCGGCGGGACGGCGAACGACCGCGCGGGAGCCCGGACGGCGACCGACCCGCCCGCGCACGACCGCGCGGGAGCCCACACGGCGACCGACCCCGCTCCGGCGGCCGGGCCGCGGCCCTCAGCCGCCGTACCGGCCCTACCGGGAGACCCGGTGGACGCCACAACGGACACCGCGCGTGCGCAGCACGACGCGCCCGCGGACGACCCCACCC
>NZ_QZWF01000014.1 GCF_004187715.1 Streptomyces sp. F001
AATGGAGGACATGCCTTCCGCACTTCCCGACGGCGAGCCCGTCCCCGACGACGGCGCGCTGCCCGCGCCCGCGCTCGCCGGGGCCGCGGACCGCCCCCTCGGGTTCTACCTGCACGTCCCGTACTGCGCGACCCGCTGCGGCTACTGCGACTTCAACACCTACACGGCGACCGAGCTACGCGGCACGGGCGGTGTCCTGGCCTCCCGCGACAACTACGCCGACACCCTGATCGACGAGATCCGTCTGGCCCGCAAGGTCCTCGGCGACGACCCGCGCGAGGTCCGCACGGTCTTCGTGGGCGGTGGTACGCCCACGCTGCTGGCCGCGGACGATCTCGTACGGATGCTGGGGGCGATCCGGGACGAGTTCGGGCTGGCGGCGGACGCGGAGGTCACGACGGAGGCGAACCCGGAGTCGGTGGACCCGGCCTATCTGGCCACGCTCCGGGACGGCGGCTTCAACCGCATTTCCTTCGGCATGCAGAGCGCGAAGCAGCATGTGCTGCGCGTGCTGGACCGTACGCACACGCCGGGCCGCCCGGAGGCGTGCGTCGCGGAGGCACGGGCGGCGGGCTTCGAGCACGTCAACCTCGACCTGATCTACGGCACGCCGGGCGAGTCGGACGACGACTGGCGGGCGTCCCTGGAGGCTGCGCTGGGCGCCGGGCCCGACCACATCTCGGCGTACGCGCTGATCGTCGAGGAGGGCACGCAGCTGGCCCGCCGTATCCGCCGGGGCGAGATCCCGATGACGGATGACGACGTCCACGCGGACCGGTACCTGATCGCCGAGGAGACACTCACGGCGGCCGGTTTCGACTGGTACGAGGTCTCGAACTGGGCGACGTCGGAGGCCGCCCGCTGCCTGCACAACGAGCTGTACTGGCGGGGCGCGGACTGGTGGGGAGCCGGTCCTGGCGCTCACAGTCACGTGGGCGGGGTGCGCTGGTGGAACGTCAAGCACCCGGGGGCGTACGCGGCGGCGCTGGCAGCGGGGCGGTCGCCGGGGCGGGGCGCGAGCTCCTGTCGGAGGAGGACAGGAGGGTCGAGCGGATCCTGCTGGAGCTGCGGCTTCGGGAGGGGGTGCCGCTGGAACTGCTGCGGGAGGAGGGGCTGGCGGCTGCGCGGCGGGCGCTGGGGGAAGGGTTGCTTCAGGAGGGGTCGTACGCGCAGGGGCGTGCCGTGCTGACGTTGCGGGGGCGGTTGCTGGCGGATGCGGTGGTGCGGGACCTGGTGGACTGATCACTCGGGCGAGTGAATCGGTACGGAACGCCGGTTCGGTCCCTAACCTGGTTCGTAGGCTGCCGCTAAAAGTACGCGGCGGATGTGGAGGGCCACGGAGATGACCGCTGTGGACGAGCGCGGGATGACCAAGTACTTCGAGGAGCTCGAGCCTCCCGAGGGCGTCAAGATGGAGCTTCTCCGGGGGGTAATCGTGATGATGGCCAGCCCTGACATCGTGCACAACATGATCGTCGCCGATGTGCAGGACCAGATCCCACGGCAGCACTGGGGTCGCCTCCAGACTCAGGATGTCGACATCGTCGACGAGGCCAGCGAGCCGGTACCGGACTTGGTGGTCCTGGAGCGTGACGTCATGCCCGCCTCGGGGCGCTTGTTGCCGTGTCAGCTGATCACGATGGTTGTCGAGGTCGTCTCCAAGTCCAGTGTCCATCAGGACTACGTGATCAAACGGTCGATTTACGCTGCAGGAAAGGTACCTGCCTACCTCATCGTCGACCCGATCATGGCGCACTGCGTCCTGCTGACGAAGCCCGCAGGGCAAGGCGAGGACGCCGACTACCGGACCCAGGAGATCACCAAGTTCAGTGATCCACTGCCGTTGGAGATCCTGGGGCTCGAACTGGACACAAGTGAGTTCGGCGTGTTCCCCAACGTCAGGCCCCACCGGTACCCGTGACGAAGTCGATCAGCTCCTCTACCCGCCCCAACAGCTCCGGCTCCAGGTCCCTGTAAGACCGCACCCGGCTCAAAATCCCCTGCCAAGCCGACCCGGTGTTTTCCGGCCATCCCAGCGCCCGGCACACTCCCGTCTTCCAGTCCTGCCCGTGCGGCACGCGCGGCCACGCCTCGATCCCCAGCGACGACGGCTTCACCGCCTGCCAGATGTCGATGTACGGGTGGCCGACGACGAGGGCGTGATCGCTGGTCACCGCCTCCGCGATGCGCCACTCCTTCGTGCCCGGCATCAGGTGGTCCACCAGGACGCCGAGCCGGGCGTCGGGGCCAGGGGCGAAGGCGTCGACGATCGACGGCAGGTCGTCGACGCCCTCCAGGTACTCCACGACGACGCCCTCGATGCGCAGGTCGTCGCCCCAGACCTTCTCGACCAGCTCGGCGTCGTGCCGGCCCTCGACGTAGATGCGGCCGGCGCGGGCCACGCGCGCGCGTGCGCCGGGGACGGCGACCGAACCGGATGCCGTACGGGTGGGACGTACCGGACCGGAAGCAGGTCTCACCAACGTCACCACCCGGCCCTCCAGCAGGAACCCGCGTGGCTCCAGCGGAAACACCCGGTGTTTGCCGAAGCGGTCCTCCAGGGTGACCGTGCCCGCCTCGCAGCGGATCACCGCGCCGCAGAAACCGGTGCCGGGCTCCTCGACCACCAGGCCGGGTTCGGCCGGGACCTCCGGGGCGAGCTGGGGCTTCTTCCACGGCGGGGTCAGGTCCGGAGAGTACTGGCGCATTCGGATGACGATAGGAGAAGCCGGCCGGTGGTGCCTATGACACGCCGAAACGCGTCGCCAGGACGTCGCGCTGCCGTCGTACGAACGCCGCGTCCACCACCGCTCCGTGTCCGGGCACGTACAGCGCGTCCGTGCCGCCGAGATCGAGCAGGTGGTCCAGGGCGGCGGGCCAGTGGGACGGTACGGCGTCGGGGCCCGCCTGCGGTTCGCCGGACTCCTCGACCAGGTCGCCGCAGAACACCACCTCGGGGTCGCCGGGGACCAGCACGGCGAGGTCGTGGGCGGTGTGGGCGGGGCCCACGTTGGCCAGCAGGACCTGGCGGTCGGGGCCCAGGTCGAGCGTCCACTCGCCGCTGACACGATGCCGCGGCGGCACCAGGGTGTCGGCCGCCTCCTGCGCCGTATCCGCGTCGAGGCCGCCCCGGACGGCGTCCGCGCGCAGTTCCTCGCGGCCGCGCCGCCCGCCGAGCACGGCGTCCACACCGACCGCGCCGAACACCTCCGCACCCGCGAACGCGGCCGCCCCGAAGACATGGTCGAAGTGGGGATGGGTGAGCGCGAGATGGGTCACACGGTGCCCGGCGAGCTCCTCCGCCTCCGCCCGCAGCCGGGCCCCCTCCGCAAGGCTCGACCCGGCGTCGATCAGCAGCGCCGCGCCCCGGCCGACCACCAGCCCCACCGTGCAGTCCCAGCCAGGCAGACGGCACCGGCCGACACTGGCCGCCAGCCGCTCCCATCCGAGCTCTTCCCAAGTCACCGTCATACGGCGACGCTAGCTGTAGGCGCCCACATGCCACGACCTCGCAGGACCGGCCTTGCCCGGGCCGTACCCGACGGCCGTACACTGGGCCGGGTAAGGCTGGCACTCGCATGCGCCGAGTGCCAGGGGGAGCGCCAAGGGACGACGTGACGGAGGTGTGCGCCATGCTCAGTGAGCGACGGCTGCAGGTGCTGCGCGCCATCGTCCAGGACTACGTCGGTACCGAGGAGCCGGTCGGCTCCAAGGCCCTCACCGAGCGGCACAGCCTCGGTGTCTCCCCGGCGACCGTCCGCAACGACATGGCGGCCCTGGAGGACGAGGGGTACATCGCCCAGCCGCACACCAGCGCCGGGCGCATCCCGACGGACAAGGGCTACCGGCTCTTCGTCGACAAGCTGGCCGAGGTCAAGCCGCTGACCGCGCCGGAGCGGCGCGCGATCCAGAACTTCCTCGACGGTGCCGTCGATCTCGACGATGTGGTGGCCCGGACCGTGCGGCTGCTCGCGCAGCTCACGCGGCAGGTCGCGGTGGTGCAGTATCCGTCGCTGACCCGGTCCACGGTGCGGCACGTGGAGCTGCTGTCGCTGGCTCCCGCGCGCGTGATGCTGGTCCTGATCACGGACACGGGCCGGGTGGAGCAGCGTATGGTCGACTGCCCGGCACCGTTCGGCGAGTCGTCCCTGGCGGATCTGCGGGCACGGCTCAACAGCAGGGTCGCGGGCCGGCGTTTCACGGATGTGCCGCAGTTGGTGCAGGATCTGCCGGAGGCCTTCGAAGCCGAGGACCGCGGCACGGTCCAGACGGTACTCTCCACCCTCCTGGAGACGCTCGTCGAACAGACCGAGGAGCGGCTGATGATCGGCGGCACCGCCAATCTGACCCGCTTCGGACATGACTTCCCCCTCACCATCCGGCCGGTGCTGGAGGCGCTGGAGGAGCAGGTCGTGCTCCTCAAGTTGCTTGGTGAGGCGAAGGATTCGGGCATGACCGTGCGCATCGGGCACGAGATCGCCCATGAGGGACTCAACTCCACGTCGGTGGTGTCGGTCGGCTACGGTTCGGGCGGCGAGGCAGTCGCCAAGCTCGGCGTGGTCGGACCGACCCGCATGGATTACCCGGGAACGATGGGAGCGGTACGCGCAGTGGCACGGTACGTCGGACAGATCCTGGCGGAGTCGTAAGTGGCCACGGATTACTACGCCGTTCTCGGCGTGCGCCGCGACGCGTCGCAGGAAGAGATCAAGAAGGCCTTCCGGCGGCTCGCTCGCGAGCTGCACCCGGACGTCAATCCGGATCCGAAGACCCAGGAGCGGTTCAAGGAGATCAACGCCGCTTACGAGGTGCTGTCGGACCCGCAGAAGAAGCAGGTCTACGACCTCGGCGGCGACCCGCTGTCCCAGGCGGGTGGCGCGGGCGCCGGCGGCTTCGGCGCGGGCGGCTTCGGGAACTTCTCGGACATCATGGACGCGTTCTTCGGTACGGCGTCGCAGCGCGGGCCGCGCTCGCGTACGCGCCGGGGCCAGGACGCGATGATCCGTATCGAGGTCGAGCTGGACGAGGCGGCCTTCGGTACGACGAAGGACATCCAGGTCGACACGGCCATCGTGTGCGCCACCTGCAGTGGTGAGGGCGCGGCGCCGGGGACCTCCGCCCAGACGTGTGACATGTGCCGCGGTCGCGGTGAGGTGTCGCAGGTCACGCGGTCGTTCCTGGGGCAGGTCATGACCTCCCGGCCGTGTCCGCAGTGCCAGGGCTTCGGCACCGTGGTGCCCAACCCGTGCCCGGAGTGCGCGGGCGACGGCCGGGTGCGGTCGCGTCGGACGCTGACGGTGAAGATCCCGGCCGGTGTCGACAACGGCACGCGGATCCAGCTCGCCGGCGAGGGCGAGGTCGGCCCCGGTGGCGGTCCGGCCGGTGACCTGTACGTCGAGATCCACGAGCTGCCGCACCCGACCTTCCAGCGCCGCGGCGACGACCTGCACTGCACGGTCACGATCCCGATGACGGCGGCGGCCCTCGGCACGAAGGTGCCGCTGGAGACCCTCGACGGCATGGAGGAGGTCGACATCCGCCCCGGCACCCAGTCCGGCCAGTCGATCCCTCTGCACGGGCGGGGCATCACGCACCTGCGCGGCGGCGGGCGCGGCGACCTGGTCGTCCACGTCGAGGTCCAGACCCCGACGAAGCTCGACCCCGAGCAGGAGCGCCTCCTGCGGGAGCTGGCCAAGCTACGCGGCGAGGAACGGCCTCAGGGGCAGTTCCAGCCGGGGCAGCAAGGGCTGTTCTCGCGGCTGAAGGATGCGTTCAACGGGCGCTGAGGGTGTTGACTCCCGGCGTTGGTGAGGCACCGCTTCCTGGTGCCGGCCTCGCTGGGGGCTGCCGCCCCAGACCCCCGTTTCGGCCTGAACGGCCTCGTCCTCAAACGCCGGACGGGCTGTTCTTGCCGACCGCCCTTCACCGGTTGCCCCTGGTCTATGCCAGACGGACGGCCGGATTCGGACTTGTTCGGAGGACGTGACAACATGCCGTCATGTCCTCCGCACTGACCGATCTCTTCCCGCTTCCGATCGTGCAGGCCCCCATGGCGGGCGGCGTCTCCGTGCCGCAGCTTGCGGCTGCCGTGTCCGAGGCGGGCGGGCTCGGGTTTCTGGCCGCCGGGTACAAGACGGCCGACGGCATGTACCAGGAGATCAAGCAGCTGCGGGGACTCACCGGCCGTCCCTTCGGCGTGAACCTGTTCATGCCGCAGCCCGAGTACCCCGGTGCAAGCACCGGCTCCACTGGAGCGGCTGGCGCCGCGCCCCCTTCCGCCGCCGCCGTGGACGTCTACGCCCACCAGCTGGCCGGCGAGGCCGCCTGGTACGAGGCCGAGCTGGGCGATCCGGACTGCGGGCGGGACGACGGTTACGACGTCAAGCTCGCGGTGCTGCTCGACAGCCCGGTGCCGGTGGTCTCCTTCCACTTCGGCTGCCCCCGCCGCGAGGTCCTGGACGCCCTGCGCCGCGCCGGAACCCTCACCCTGGTCACCGCCACGACGCCCGACGAGGCCCGCGCCGTCGAGCGGGCCGGCGCCGACGCCGTGATCGTCCAGGGCGTCGAGGCCGGCGGCCACCAGGGCACCCACCGGGACATCCCCGAGAACGACGGCTCCGCCCTCGGGCTGCTCTCCCTGATCGCCCAGGTCCGCGAGGCCGTCGGACTTCCCCTCGTCGCCGCCGGCGGCATCATGCGCGGCAGCCAGATCGCCGCCGCCCTCGCCGCGGGCGCGAGCGCCGCCCAGCTGGGCACCGCCTTCCTCGCCACACCCGAGTCCGGCGCCAACGCCGTGCACAAGCAGGCGCTGACCAACCCCCTCTTCGTCCGTACGGCACTCACCCGCGCCTTCTCCGGGCGGCCCGCCCGCGGGCTCGTCAACCGCTTCATGCGGGAACACGGGCCGTACGCCCCCGCCGCCTACCCGGAGATCCACCACCTCACCTCCCCCTTGCGCAAGGCGGCCGCCAAGGCGGGCGACGCGCAGGGCATGGCGCTGTGGGCGGGGCAGGGCCACCGGATGGCACGCGAGCTGCCGGCCGGGCAGCTGGTCGAGGTGCTGGCCGCCGAGCTCGAGGCCGCCAGGACAGCGTTGTCCTCCAGGGGCGGTGCCGGATGACCGCGCCCGTCTTCGTGGTGGAGCGCCTCGACGACAACGGGCCGGAGTTCGTGCTCGACGGCCCCGAGGGGCGGCACGCCGTCTCCGTCAAGAGACTGCGGCCCGGTGAGGACGTCGTCCTCACCGACGGACGCGGCCGCTGGGCGGAAGGGGTCGTCAAGGCCGCCGAGGGCAAGGACCGGCTGGTCGTGCAGCTGCACGGGGTGCGCGAGGAACCGGAGGAGTCCCCCCGTATCACTGTCGTCCAGGCCCTCCCCAAGGGCGACCGCGGCGAGCTGGCCGTGGAGACGATGACCGAGGTCGGCGTCGACGCGATCGTGCCGTGGACGGCCGCCCGCTGCATCACCCAGTGGAAGGGCGAGCGCGGAGCCAAGGCGCTGTCGAAGTGGCGGGCCACGGCTCGCGAGGCCGGCAAGCAGTCCCGCAGGGTGCGCTTTCCGGAGGTCGGGGAGGCGGCGACGAGCAAGCAGGTCGCCGCGCTGCTGGCCGGCGCCGACTTCGCCGCCGTACTGCACGAGAGCGGCGACGAACCGCTCGCCGCCGCCGAACTGCCCGCCGACGGCGCGATCGTGCTGGTCGTCGGACCCGAAGGCGGCGTCTCCGACGAGGAGTTGGCGCTCTTCGAGGAGGCGGGCGCGAAGGCCTACCGCCTCGGGCCGACCGTGCTGCGCACCTCGACCGCCGGTACGGCCGCGGCCGCGCTGCTCCTCGGCCGCACCGGACGCTGGTCCTGACCCAGCTGAGGGAGGACGTCATGGAACTCGCCCAAGTAAGGCTGCTGGTCGGCGACTTCGCCGCCTGCTACCGCTTCTACGCCGACGTCCTCGGCCTCAAACCGCAGTCGGGCGCGACCGAGGGGCCGTACGAGAAGTTCAGTCCCGCCACCGGATCGGCGGGCATCGCTCTCCAGGACCGGGCGATGATGGCCGGCGTCCTGGGGGAGCTGGGCGACACGGCGACCGGGCACCGCTCGCTGGTCGTGCTGCGCGTCGACGACCTGGACGGCTACTGCGAGCGCATCACCGCACGCGGCGCGACCCTCCTGCACGGCCCGGCGTCCATGACGGACCGCATGCGGGCCGCCCACCTCAAGGACCCGGAGGGGAACCTGGTGGAACTGCAGGAGTGGCTGCTGCTGCGCGGCTGACCACCGAGAGCACCGAGTGGCCGTATGTGCCCTACCGCGACGGCCGGGGCAGTGGCAGGCTGCCGTCCATGGGGGCACTGCGGTGGATTCGGGGTCGGCCGCGCGGGACGCGGGTGATGGCTGTGGCGGGAGCCGTGGTGGTCGGCGTGGGCGGGATCGTGGCCTGTGAACCGGGTGCCATGAGCTCGGCGACGGTGGCCTACACGACCGACGAACTGGTGACGCGGGAACTGCAGCGGCAGAAGGCCGACGTCCAATGGCTCAGCTGCACCGCCGACTTCGGCAACCGGACCGGGTCGACCCCGTCCGCGAGCGTCGACACCGTCGCGGACGTCGACTGCCAGGGCCGGACCACCGACGGCAAGGACATCACCGTCACCGGCAAGGTGACCCGCGCGGTCGACGGCGCCTGTGTACGCGGTGACCTCACCGCCGAGGTGGACGGCAAGGAGTGGTTCCACGTCACCGGACTCGGCGACTGCAACGCCACCAGCGCCCCGCCGGCCGGCAACCGGCCCGGCGGCGGGCCCACCACCACCGTGACCGTCACCAAGACCGTCTGGTGCCACGGCGATCCGAACTGCTGGCCGGAGGGCAAGTGAGGGGAGCACGGCAAGTGATCCAAACCCCTGTGCGCGGGGCCCGCCCCTGCATAGGGTGATCGGGTGACAGAGTCCGCAGCGCCCGCCCCGTCGGCGTATCTCCGGTTTCCGCACCTGCACCGCGATGTGGTCGCCTTCACCGCCGAGGACGACGTCTGGATCGCCCCCCTCGACGGCGGCCGGGCCTGGCGGGTGAGCGCCGACAACGTCCCGGTGACCATGCCGCGCCTCTCGCCCGACGGCACCACCGTCGCCTGGACCTCGACCCGCGACGGCGCCCCCGAGGTGCACATCGCCCCCGTCGACGGCGGCCCGGCGAGGCGGCTCACCCACTGGGGCAGCGTGAAGACCGAGGTCCGCGGCTGGACCCCGGACGGCCAGGTCCTCGCCCTCACCACGCACGGCCAGGCCAGCCTGCGCCGCACCTGGGCGCACGCCGTCCCGCTGGACGGCGGACCGGCGACCCGGCTGCCGTACGGGCCGGTCGGCGAGGTCGCGTACGGGCCGCACACCGCGCTGCTGTCCGCGCCGATGGGACGCGAGGCCGCCAAGTGGAAGCGGTACCGGGGCGGTACGGCGGGCAAGTTGTGGATCGACCGGGAGGGGGAAGGGGAGTTCGTACGGCTGCATGAGGAGCTGGACGGGAACATCGAGTACCCGGTGTGGGTGGGGGACCGGATCGCCTTCCTGTCCGACCACGAGGGCACCGGCGCGCTCTACTCCTCCCTCGCCGACGGCTCCGACCTGCGCCGGCACACCCCACTCGACGGCTTCTACGCCCGGCATGCCGCGAGCGACGGCACCCGTGTCGTCTACTCCTGCGCCGGTGAACTCTGGCTGCTCGACGACCTCGACGCCGCCGAGCCCCGCCGGCTCGAGCTGCGGCTCGGCGGGCAGCACACCGACCGGCAGCCGTACCCGGTGAACGCCTCCCGCTGGTTCGGGTCCGCCTCCCCCGACCACACCGCGCGCGGCAGCGCGGTCTCCGTGCGCGGCGGGGTGCACTGGGTGACGCATCGCTCCGGCCCCGCCCGTGCGCTGGCCGCCGAACCCGGCGTACGGGCCCGGCTGCCGCGCACCTTCCGCGCGGAGGGCGAGGAGTGGGTGGTGTGGGTGACGGACGCCGAGGGCGAGGACGCCCTGGAGTTCGCGCCCGCCACCGGACTGACCCCGGGCTCCGTTCCGCGCCGGCTCGCCGCCGGGCAGCTCGGCCGGGTCCTGGAGCTCGCCATGGCACCCGACGGCAGCCGGGCCGCCGTCGCCGCGCACGACGGGCGGCTGCTGCTCGTCGAACGGGAGACCGGCGAGGTGCGGGAGGTCGATCGCAGCGACAACGGAGACGTCTGCGGGCTGGTCTTCTCGCCGGACTCGGCGTGGCTCGCCTGGTCCCACCCCGGCCCCCGCCCGCTCTGCCAGCTGAGGCTCGCCAACACCACCGATCTGTCGGTCACCGAGGCGACCCCGCTGCGTTTCCAGGACTACGCGCCCGCCTTCACCGCCGACGGCAAGCACCTCGCCTTCCTCTCCAACCGCTCCTTCGACCCCGTCTACGACGAGCACGTCTTCGACCTGGCGTTCGTCGTCGGCGACCGCCCCCACCTGATCACTCTCGCCGCGACCACGCCCTCGCCGTTCGGCCCGCAGCGGCACGGCCGCCCCTTCGAGACGCCGGACAAGGACGAGACGCCCGACAGCGAGGGCACCCCGACGACCCGGATCGACCTCGAGGGGCTCGCCGACCGGATCGTGCCGTTCCCGGTCGAGGCCGGCCGCTACTCCAACCTGCGCGCCGCGAAGGACGGGGTGCTGTGGCTGCGGCACCCCGTGCAGGGCGTCCTCGGTTCCTCCCGGGCCACCCCGGACGACCCCGACCCCAAGACCGAGCTGGAGCGCTACGACCTCGCCCAGCACCGTCTGGAGCACCTCGCCGTCGATGCCGACCACTTCGAGGTCAGCGGCGACGGGAAACGCGTGCTGCTGTGGACCGACGGCCGGCTGAAGGTCGTCCCCAGCGACCGGCGCGCCTCGAACGACGACGACAGCGACACCAACGTCACCGTCGACCTCGGCCGGGTACGGCAGATCATCGACCCGGCGGCCGAGTGGCGGCAGATGTACGAGGAGACCGGCCGCATCATGCGGGACCACTTCTGGCGGCCCGACATGAACGGCGTCGACTGGGACGGTGTCCTCGACCGCTACCGGCCGGTCCTCGATCGGATCGCCACCCACGACGACCTCGTGGACCTGCTGTGGGAGGTACAGGGCGAGCTCGGCACCTCCCACGCCTACGTCATGCCGAACGGCGGCTACGGCCACGGGCCCCGCCAGGGACTGCTCGGCGCGGACATCTCCCGGCACGCCGACGGCAGTTGGCGTATCGACCGGATCCTCCCCTCGGAGACCTCCGACCCCGACGCCCGCTCCCCGCTCGCCGCGCCCGGCGTCGCGGTGCGCGCCGGGGACGCCATCGTGGCCGTGGCCGGGCGGGCGGTGGATCCGGTGACCGGGCCGGCGCCGCTGCTCGTCGGTACGGCCGGGAAGCCCGTCGAACTGACCGTCTCGCCGTCCGGCGGCGGCGAGGTGCGGCACGCGGTGGTCGTGCCGGTCGCGGACGAGGAACCGCTGCGCTACCACGACTGGGTCGCCGACCGGCGGGCCTACGTCCACGAGCGCTCCGGCGGCCGGCTCGGCTACCTCCACGTCCCCGACATGCAGGCGCCGGGCTGGGCGCAGATCCACCGGGACCTGCGGGTGGAGGTGGCCCGGGAAGGGCTCGTGGTGGACGTACGGGAGAACCGGGGCGGCCACACCTCCCAACTCGTCGTCGAGAAGCTGGCCCGGCGGATCGTCGGCTGGGCCGTGCCGCGTGGGATGCGGCCGTACAGCTATCCGCAGGACGCGCCGCGCGGCCCGGTGGTCGCCGTCGCCAACGAGTTCTCCGGTTCCGACGGCGACATCGTGAACGCGGCGATCAAGGCGCTCGGGCTGGGGCCGGTGGTCGGCACCCGCACCTGGGGCGGTGTCATCGGCATCGACAGCCGCTACCGGCTCGTCGACGACACGCTGATCACACAGCCGAAGTACGCGTTCTGGCTGGAGGGTTACGAGTGGGGCGTGGAGAACCACGGCGTGGACCCGGACGTGGAGGTCGTGCAGCGACCGCAGGACTATGCGGCGGGGCGCGACGCGCAGCTGGACGAGGCGGTGCGGACAGCGCTGGCGGCGTTGGAGGAGACGCCCGCGAAGGTACCGCCGAGCCTGCCGTGACCGTGCGCTGAGGCTGGGCCGGGGGGTAGCGCAGCCCGGCGCGAGCGGGGTGCCTCCCCCACTCTCGGCTTCGCTCGAGCGGGGGGACCCCCATCGCCCACCCGTGCCGCCCTGCGGCACGACTGCCCGCAGCGGTGGCAGATACGATCGCGGCCTGCTGCAACGCCCTAGGGGCGCGGGGAACTGCGCGATCAACCACGACTCACCCGCAGCCGACGACGATACGATGCCCCCCGTAAACCGCCCAACCCCCGGAGGGAACATGGCAGGGGAAGCGCAGGACGACTGTCTGTTCTGCAAGATCGTCGAGGGGCACATCCCGGCGACGATCGTCCGTGAGACGGAGACCACCGTTGCGTTCCGGGACATCAACCCCCAGGCGCCCACGCACGTCCTGGTGATCCCCAAGGCGCACTACCGGGACGCCGCCACGCTCGCCGCCGCCGCGCCGGAGCTCGCCGCGGACGTTCTGCGCGAGACGCAGGCGGTCGCGGACGAGGACAAGCTGGAGGCCTACCGCGTCGTGTTCAACACCGGCTCCGGCGCCGGCCAGACCGTCTGGCACGCCCACGCCCACGTCCTGGGCGGCCGCGGCCTCGAGTGGCCCCCGGGGTAAGCACGTTGTCCGTACGAGAACTGGTGGTCCTCGGCACCGCCAGTCAGGTCCCGACCAGGCATCGCAACCACAACGGCTACCTGTTGCGCTGGGACGGCGAGGGCATCCTGTTCGACCCCGGCGAGGGCACCCAGCGCCAGATGCTCCGCGCCGGGGTTGCGGCACACGACATCGACCGGATCTGCGTCACGCACTTCCACGGCGACCACTCCCTCGGCCTCGCCGGAGTGATCCAGCGCATCAACCTCGACCAGGTGCCGCACCCCGTCACCGCGCACTACCCCCGCTCCGGACAGCGCTTCTTCACCCGGCTCCGGTACGCCACCGCCTACCGGGAGACGGTCGACCTCATCGAGGCGCCGGTGCACCAGGACGGCGATCTCGCGGTGACGTCGTCGTACACACTCCAGGCCCGCAAACTCTCCCACCCCGTCGAGTCCTACGGCTACCGGCTGATCGAGCCCGACGGCCGCCGCATGCTGCCCGACCGGCTCGCCGCGTACGGCATCAAGGGGCCCGACGTGGGACGGCTCCAGCGGGAGGGAGTGCTCGCGGACGTCCGTCTGGAAGACGTGAGCGAGGTGCGCCGCGGACAGCGGTTCGCGTTCGTCATGGACACCCGGCTGTGCGACGGGGTGTACGCGCTCGCCGAGGGCTGCGACATGCTCGTCATCGAGGCGACGTTCCTCGACGAGGACATCGAACTCGCCGCGGAACACGGGCACCTGGCGGTAGGTCAGGCAGCGCGGGTGGCCAAGGAGTGCGGCGTACGGCACCTCGTCCTCACCCACTTCAGCCAGCGCTACTCGGAACCTGACGAGTTCGAGCGGCAGGCGCGGGCGGCCGGGTTCGAGGGGGAGCTGAGCGTGGCGCACGACCTACAGAGAGTGCCGGTTCTGAAGCGTCGGTGAAACGCCCGTACGATGCTTTGATGCCCCTCCCGAAAGCCGAACTGCACCTCCATATCGAAGGCACCCTGGAGCCCGAGCTCGCTTTCGAGCTCGCCGCACGCAACGGTGTGACCCTGCCGTACGCGGACACCGAAGAGCTCCGCGAGGCGTACCGGTTCGCGGACCTCCAGTCCTTTCTGAACCTGTACTACGAGCTCATGGCCGTTCTGCGCACCGAGCGGGACTTCGAGGACCTCGCGAACGCCTATCTCGCCCGCGCCGCCGCGCAGGGTGTGCGGCACGCGGAGATCTTCTTCGACCCGCAGGCGCACATCGGGCGCGGGGTGGCGATGGGGACCGTGGTCGAGGGGCTCTGGCGGGCACTCGGCCGCAGCCAGGAGACGCACGGGATCTCCACCCAGCTGATCATGTGCTTCCTGCGGGACGAGTCCGCCGAGTCGGCGATGGAGACGCTGGACGCTGCCAAGCCCTACCTGGACCGGATCACCGGTGTGGGGCTGGACTCCGCCGAGGTCGGGCATCCGCCGGTGAAGTTCCGCGAGGTGTACGAGGCGGCCGCCGCCCTCGGGCTGCGGCGGGTGGCGCACGCCGGTGAGGAGGGGCCGCCGGAGTACATCACCGAGGCCCTGGACGTGCTCGGCGTCGAGCGGATCGACCACGGCCTGCGCTGCCTGGAGGACCCGGCCCTGGTCGAACGGCTCGTGCGCGACCGCGTCCCGCTGACGCTGTGCCCGCTGTCCAACGTGCGGCTGCGTGCCGTGGACGTCCTGGAACAGCACCCGCTGCCCGCCATGCTCGACGCCGGCCTGCTGTGCACGGTCAACTCCGACGACCCCGCCTACTTCGGCGGCTACGCCGGCGACAACTTCGACGCGGTGCGCCAGGCCCTCGGGCTGGACGAGGAACAGCTGCGCGAGCTGGCCCGCAACTCCTTCACCGCCTCCTTCCTGGAGCACGACGAGGAGCGGCGGGCGCGGTATCTCGCGGAGGTCGAGGCCTACAAGTTCGGCTGATCCCTAATCGGTCGCGGACCCCGGTGCGGCGAATGCCTGCCGGGGGCCTGCCGTGCCGTAGGCCGAGCGGTCGGCGGGGAGGGACGCGGCGTCCACCGGGATCTCCAGGACGTCCATGACCGGTGCGGGGCGCGTCGCGCGCAGCGCCACGGCCGTCATCGGGACGGCGATCACCAGCAGCCCGGCGGCCAGGACCAGGCCCATCGCCGGGAACCCCGCCTGTGCCGAGAGGACGCTGCCGGTCAGCGGGCCCGCCGCCGTGCCGAGTGATGACGCCGAGCCGACGAGTACCGCCCAGCGGCCGCGCGGGTCGAGCGAGGCGGCGAGGCCGATGACGTAGGAGAGGACGATCGGGTAGAGGGCGTTCCAGGCGATCTCGCCCGCCGCGAACGTCGTCAGGCCGGTCGCCGAGGCGCTGACGGCGATGCAGCCCGCGATGAGGCCGGTCCCCGCGCCGATGGGCAGCGCGTGTCCGAGCCGCGGCCCCAGCGCCCCGGCGCCGGTCACGCCCAGCAGCCCGGCGCCCAGCCCGACCGCGAAGACGACGCCGACGGTTGCCTCCGTCAGATGCGCCTGGGTCAGACCGATCCGCCCGCTGACACCCCAGAGGGAGTTCTGGGCCATCGACCAGCAGGGCATCGCGGCGGCCAGCACGAGACCCGAGCGAAGGTGGGGGAGGCGGGGCCGGTCGTGGCCGCTGCCGTGCTGCGGGGCGGCGTCCCACGGACTGCGAGGCGGCCGGTGAGTGGCCACACCGCCAGCGCCGTCAGGGCGATCGCGGCCAGGGGCAGGCCGTGCCCGGGGCCGAGGTGGGGGACCGTCAGATAGACCGCGCCCGCCAGCGCGGAGACGCTGAGCAGTCCGAGCGTGGTGGTGCGGTGCGGTTCGCGTCGGCCGGCGATGCCGGTGGCGGCGACCGCGGTGGCCGTACCCGAGCCGAATCCGCCGATCACCGCGCCAGTGACGACGGCCCAGACGGTGGTGGTGAGGGCGGCGCCGCCGTAGCCGAGGACGGCGAGAGCGAGGCCGGCGCGGGCGAGGGTGCGGGGGCCGAGCCGGTCGACCCGGGATGCCAGCAGGAAGCCCGCCGACGCCGAACTCAGCAGCAGGGCACTGCCGATCGCGCCCGCCTGGGTGGCGGATACGGACAGACCGGAGTCCAGTCGGCCGACGACCGTCGGCAGCAGATACGGGGCGAGGTACCCGGCCGTGAAAAGGGCGACGAGGGGCAGGGCGTGGTGGTGCGGGGCGAGCACGGGCGTTCCCAGGGCATGCGAAAGGGGCGGCACAAAAAGGGAGGAGGGGCGACGACCGTCGACGGACAGGAACGCGCGGGCAATTTGTATCAAGCGGGGGGTGGGACGAGGGAGGGCGGGGGTGTGATCTGGGGCACGTTCTGTTTGGGGTGGAGTAAGGCGGGTAGACGTGCGTGCTCCCACCGGCTCATGCCGGTTCACGACCCGCTGCCGCCATTGACGCCTGCTGTTCGCCTACCTAATCTCCATTCCCATACGTGTATTACGTCTGCATGGGGGAGCCATCCTGTGAACCTCGCCGTTACGGACGTACGGCTGACCCCGATCCTGGTCGCCGACCCGCCCCTGCTCAACACCCAGGGCGTCCACCAGCCGTACACGCCCCGGCTGATCGTGGAGGTCGTGACGGCCGAAGGGGCCACCGGACTCGGCGAGACGTACGGCGACACCAAGTACCTTGGACTCGCCCGGCTCTTCGCCGACAAACTGCTCGGCCACCAAGTCACGGATGTGAACGCACTGTTCACCATCGCGGACGAGGTGGCCGTCGATCAGTCCGTGGTCTCCGGCCAGGTCGACGTCGGCGGGCTGCGCGGTGTCCAGACCGCCGACAAGCTGCGGCTGTCCGTCGTCTCGGCGTTCGAGGTGGCGTGTCTGGACGCGCTGGGCAAGGCGCTCGGCCTGCCCGTGCACGCGCTGCTGGGCGGCAAGGTACGGGACGCCGTCGAGTACAGCGCGTACCTCTTCTACAAGTGGGCCGACCATCCCGAGGGCGTCCCCGCCGAGAAGGACGACTGGGGTGCCGCCCTCGATCCGGCCGGAGTCGTCGAGCAGGCGCGGAAGTTCAAGGAGCGGTACGGCTTCACGTCGTTCAAGCTCAAGGGGGGTGTCTTCCCGCCGGACGAGGAGATCGCCGCCGTACGCGCGCTCGCCGAGGCCTTCCCCGGGCATCCGCTGCGGCTGGATCCCAACGGTGCCTGGTCCGTTGCGACCTCGCTGAAGGTGGCGAAGGAGCTGGCGGATGTCCTCGAATACCTGGAGGACCCTGCGCTGGGCACGCCCGCGATGGCCGAGGTCGCCGCCGGGACCACCGTGCCGCTCGCCACCAACATGTGCGTGACGACGTTCGCCGAGATCAAGGAGGCGTTCGCGAAGGACGCCGTCCAGGTCGTCCTCTCCGACCACCACTACTGGGGCGGCCTGCGCAACACGCAGCAACTCGCCGCTGTCTGCCGCACCTTCGGGGTGGGGGTGTCGATGCACTCCAACACCCACCTCGGGATCAGCCTCGCCGCGATGACCCAGGTGGCGTCCACCGTCCCCGGCCTCCACCACGCCTGCGACTCCCACTACCCCTGGCAGTCGGAGGACGTGCTCACCGAGCGGCTGGTCTTCGACGGCGGCAGGGTCACCGTCTCCGACGCCCCCGGCCTCGGCGTCGAACTCGACCGCGAGCGACTGGCCCTCCTGCACCGGCGGTGGCTCGACGACGACGGCACGCTGCGGGACCGCGACGACGCGGCGGCGATGCGGGTCGCCGACCCGCAGTGGCGTACGCCGTCCGTCCCTCGCTGGTAGACGCCCGTGACGACCTGACGCGCCCCTCCACCGGACCATGGGCCCCTTGTCAGTGGTGTGGTGCACACTGGCCAGATCAGCACCACGTCAGGGAGCGCACCGTGACCGCGTCCACCGGAGAGGGGCCGACGCCCGTCGCACTCGGATCGAACTGCCACGCCCATGTCGACCCCCTGGCCGCCGTGCGCACGCCGGACGACCCGCCCTGGGACGTCTATCTCACGGGCACGGTCTTCCTCGACATCGTCTTCACCGGGCTCGACTCCGCCCCGGTGCGCGGGACCGAGACCTGGGCGCGGGGGATGGGGTCGAGTCCCGGCGGCGTCGCCAACATGGCGACCGCGCTGGCCCGGCTCGGCCTGCGGACGTCCCTCGCGGCGGCCTTCGGCGACGACCACTACGGCGACTACTGCTGGGATGCCCTGGCCCAGGGCGAGGGCATCGACCTCACTCCGTCACGCACGGTGCGCGGCTGGCACTCCCCGGTCACCGTATCGATGGCGTACGAGGGCGAACGCACGATGGTCTCCCACGGCCACGAACCGCCCCCCGAGGAGCCGTCCCACCCATCGCCCGCCACTGCCCTCAAACGACGCCCTCCGGGCGCAGACCTGCCTCCGTGCCCCCCACGCGCGCGTGCCGCCGTCGCCTCGCTCACCCCCGGCAAGCGCGCCCCCTGGATCGCGCAGGCCGCGAGCAGGGGCAGCCGCATCTTCGCCGACGTCGGCTGGGACGACACCGGCGCCTGGGACCTGGCCGGCCTCGCCGACCTCGAACACTGCGAGGCGTTCCTGCCGAACGCCGAGGAGGCGATGCGCTACACCCGCACCGCCTGCCCGCGCGCCGCCGCGCAGGCCCTCACCGAGCACGTACCGGTCGCCGTGGTCACCCTCGGCGCCGAGGGGGCGTACGCGGTGGACCGGCGCACCGGGGAAAGCGCCGAGGTTCCGGCGATCGACGTGGAGGCGCTGGACCCCACCGGCGCGGGTGACGTCTTCGTGGCCGGTTTCGTCACCGGCACCCTCGCCGGCTGGCCGCTGGCCGAGCGCCTCGCCTTCGCCGGCCTCACGGCAGCCCTCTCCGTGCAGGAGTTCGGAGGCTCCCTGTCCGCCCCGGGCTGGTCCGAGATCGGCGCCTGGTGGCGCCGGGTGCAGTCGTTCGACGACCAGGACCCGGCGGCGCTGCGCCGGTACGCGTTCCTGGAGACCCTGATCCCCGCCACCGCCCGACCGTGGCCGCTGCGTCGCGCGGTCCCGACGATCGGCTTCGGCCGGTCGGTCTGACGCCGGCCGGTCTCGAAGCCGGTCGGTCCGGCACCGGCGTCCCGGCCCCGGTGTGCCGTACAGCGCAGCGAAAAGGCCTACGGCGATGTCAGTCCCTCGGCGTACCCTGGAAATCGCCAGGCCGCCCTTGTGGCAGGCGAGTCGTATCGAGGAGGACGTGCAGGCCTTAAGCGCCGGCCCATGACTCAGACACCCACAGCTCACACCCCCGCGCAGGGGCAGGCGAGAGCACAGTTCACCGTCCCCGCCCAGCACCCCATGGTGACGGTGCTGGGGTCCGGCGACTCCCTACTGCGCGTGATCGAGAAGGCCTTCCCGGCGGCCGACATCCACGTCCGGGGCAATGAGATCAGCGCGGTCGGACCCGCGGCGGAAGTCGCCCTCATCCAGCGCCTGTTCGACGAGATGATGCTGGTGCTCCGCACCGGGCAGCCGATGACGGAGGACGCAGTGGAACGCTCGATCGCCATGCTCAGGGCCAGTGAGAACGGGGAGGGCCCGGAGGAGACCCCGGCCCAGGTGCTCACCCAGAACATCCTGTCCTCGCGCGGCCGCAC
Source organism: Streptomyces sp. F001 (assembly GCF_004187715.1). Lineage (GTDB taxonomy): Bacteria > Actinomycetota > Actinomycetes > Streptomycetales > Streptomycetaceae > Streptomyces > Streptomyces flavusporus. Next base: position 19,354 of record NZ_QZWF01000014.1, read on the forward strand.
GATCCGCCCCAAGACCCTCAACCAGAAGCGGTACGTCGACGCGATCGACAAGCACACGATCGTCTTCGGCATCGGCCCCGCCGGCACCGGCAAGACCTACCTCGCGATGGCCAAGGCGGTGCAGGCCCTGCAGTCCAAGCAGGTCAACCGCATCATCCTGACCCGCCCGGCGGTCGAGGCGGGCGAGCGCCTCGGCTTCCTGCCCGGCACCCTGTACGAGAAGATCGACCCCTATCTGCGCCCGCTCTACGACGCGCTGCACGACATGATCGACCCGGACTCCATCCCCCGCCTGATGGCCGCCGGGACGATCGAGGTCGCGCCGCTCGCCTACATGCGCGGCCGTACGCTCAACGACGCCTTCATCATCCTGGACGAGGCCCAGAACACGAGCCCCGAGCAGATGAAGATGTTCCTCACCCGCCTCGGCTTCGACTCGAAGATCGTGATCACGGGTGATGTGACGCAGGTCGACCTGCCGAACGGCACGAAGTCGGGTCTGCGGCAGGTGCGGGAGATCCTGGAGGGCGTCGAGGACGTCCACTTCTCGATCCTGTCGTCCCACGATGTCGTCCGGCACAAGCTGGTGGGCCGTATCGTCGACGCGTACGAGAAGTACGACGACAAGTACGGCACGGAGAACGGCACGCACAAGGGCCGTGGCAAGACCGGCGCCAAGGGCTCCAAGGGGAAGTAGACCAGCACGACCATGTCGATCGACGTCAACAACGAATCCGGAACCGAGGTCGACGAGCAGGCGATCCTCGACATCGCCCGCTACGCGCTCGCACGGATGCGCATCCACCCGCTCTCCGAGCTCTCGGTGATCGTCGTGGACGCCGACGCCATGGAGCAGCTGCACATCCAGTGGATGGACCTGCCGGGGCCCACCGACGTCATGTCCTTCCCGATGGACGAGCTGCGCCCGCCGTCCAAGGACGACGAAGAGCCCCCGCAGGGCCTCCTCGGCGACATCGTGCTCTGCCCCGAGGTCGCCGCGAAGCAGGGCGCCGAGGCACCGACGCAGCACACCATGGACGAGGAGCTCCAGCTGCTCACCGTCCACGGTGTGCTGCACCTGCTCGGCTACGACCATGAGGAACCCGACGAGAAGGCCGAGATGTTCGGCCTCCAGGCGGCCATTGTGGACGGCTGGCGCGGGGAGAAGGGCCTGACCGGCCCGTCCCCGGCCCCGACCGTGTCATGAGCCTCCCGCTCGTCACCGGCGCCGTCGCCCTGGTCGTCGTCGCCTGGCTCGCCGCCTGCGCGGAGGCAGGCCTCGCGCGTGTCTCCAGCTTCCGCGCCGAGGAGGCCGTACGGTCCGGGCGGCGCGGCAGTGCCAAGCTCGCCCAGGTCGCCGCCGACCCGACCCGCTACCTCAACGTGGCGCTGCTGGTCCGCGTCGCCTGCGAGATGGCCGCCGGTGCGCTGGTCACGTACGCCTGTCTGACGGAGTTCGACGCGACGTGGGAGGCCCTGGTCGTCGCGATCGGGGTCATGGTCCTGGTGTCGTACGTCGCCGTCGGTGTCTCCCCGCGCACCATCGGCCGCCAGCACCCGCAGAACACGGCGACCGCGGCGGCGTACGTCCTGGTGCCGCTGGCCAGGATCATGGGCCCGATCCCGTCCCTGCTCATCCTCATCGGCAACGCGCTCACCCCCGGCAAGGGCTTCCGGCGCGGGCCCTTCGCCTCCGAGGCGGAGCTGCGCGCCCTGGTCGACCTCGCCGAGGCGGAGTCCCTGATCGAGGACGAGGAGCGCCGTATGGTGCACTCGGTCTTCGAACTGGGCGACACCCTGGTCCGCGAGGTCATGGTGCCGCGCACCGACCTGATCGTCATCGAGCGCTACAAGACCATCCGCCAGGCCCTCACCCTGGCGCTCAGGTCCGGCTTCTCGCGCATCCCGGTCACCGGCGAGAGCGAGGACGACATCGTCGGGATCGTGTATCTGAAGGACCTGGTCCGCAAGACGCACATCAGCCGGGACGCCGAGTCCGAGCTGGTCTCGACGGCCATGCGGCCCGCCGCCTTCGTGCCGGACACCAAGAACGCCGGCGACCTGCTGCGCGAGATGCAGAAGGAGCGCAACCACGTCGCCGTCGTCATCGACGAGTACGGCGGCACGGCCGGCATCGTCACCATCGAGGACATCCTCGAGGAGATCGTCGGCGAGATCACCGACGAGTACGACCGTGAACTCCCGCCCGTGGAACCCCTCGGCGAGGACCGCTACCGGGTCACCGCCCGCCTCGACATCGGCGACCTCGGCGAGCTGTACGGGCTGGAGGCGTACGACGACGAGGACGTGGAGACCGTCGGCGGGCTGCTCGCCAAGGCCCTCGGCCGGGTGCCCATCGCCGGGGCCTCCTCCGTCGTCGAACTGCCCGACAGCCGGGAGCTGCGGCTGACCGCGGAGGCCGCGGCCGGGCGCCGGAACAAGATCGTGACCGTGCTGGTGGAGCCGGTGATCCCGGCGGATGCGCCGGAGGAGACGAGGCCGGAGTGACGCCCCAGGAGCTGCGCGCGTTCTGTCTGTCCTTCAACGCCTCCGTCGAGGACTTCCCGTTCAGCCCGGAGATCTCGGTCTTCAAGGTGCTGGGCAAGATGTTCGCCCTGAGCTGGATGGACAACCGCCCCCTGACGGTCAACCTCAAGTGCGACCCCGAGGACGCGGTCCGGCTGCGTAGCGATCACCCGGGGCTGATCATCCCCGGCTACCACATGAACAAGCGCCACTGGAACACCGTCACCGTCGACGGCGAACTCCCGGACCGTCTGGTCCGGGAGCTCATCGAGGACTCCTACGACCTGGTCGTGGCCGGTCTGCCGCGCGCCGAGCGGCTCCGCCTCGACCGCCCCTGAGCCGGGCGGTCCGTACGGCTTCGTATGCTCAGGGCATGACCGACACCAACGCGCTTGACCCCGAGGACCGCAAGATCGTCACCCTGGCCCGCTCGGCCCGGGCCCGCAACGGCGTCCCCGAGGGGGCTGCCGTACGGGACGAGACGGGGCGTACGTATGTCGCCGGGACCGTCGCCCTGGACTCGCTGAAGCTCAGTGCCCTGCAGACGGCGGTGGCGATGGCGGTGGCGTCGGGGGCGAAGTCGCTGGAGGCGGCGGCGGTCGTCACCGAGGCGGAGTCCGCGTCCGCGGAGGACCGGGCGGCCGTACGGGACCTCGGGGGCTCGGAGACGCCCGTGCTGGTGGCCGGGCCTGATGGGGTTGTGCGGCTGACCGTTTCCGCAGGCTGAGGTCTCCGGAAGGTAGGCCGGAATTCAACCTTGCCGTCCCACGCCTCTCGCGTATCAATGGACTCGTAAGTTCCGACGGACCGTCAGATTCATGCTCGCGCAGCGTGCCCGCACCCCGCTGCCGGGTGGTCCGTCGGCGTATCTCCCGTCCATCCCCACATGGCATTCCCAGACACGGGAAGGGAGCCGGATCCCCATGAGAGGCAAGCGCACAGCAACAGGTGCGGCACTGGCGGTCGGGGCCCTCGCGGTCACCGGCGTCGTCCTCGCGCCCGCCGCCGTGGCCGTCGCCCCGGAGTCGGCGACGATCACCGCCGACTGCGGCACCTTCGGCGGCGGCGAGGCCACGCTCACGGCCACCCAGAACGGCACCGCCGCCACGATGACCCTCACGTCCTCCGCGATCACCGCGCCGATCGCGCTCGGCGAGGACTCGATCGCGTCCACGCTCACCCTGGTGAAGGGCAGCGGCGGCACGACCGCCTTCACCGGCACCGAGAACCGCGGCTGCCGCACCAGCGTCACCTCGCCGTGCGCACCTCCCGACACCTGGAGCCTCGGCGGTCGCTCGATGACGTCTTCGGCATCACCATCACCTGCACGGCGACCGGACCGCAGTCCCCGGGCCCGTTCGTGTTCGACTGAGAACGATCGACTGAGAAAGATCGGCTGGGAACGATCGGCTGAGACCGGAACAGTGCGCTGCGCGGCCCCCTCGCCCGGCAGGCGTCGGGGCCGCGCCCGTGAGGTCGTACGGGCAGGTGTGCGGCGGGGCGTCGACGATCAGGGAGAATGGGCGGCATGAGCGTTCGCACCCCGTCATCCGAGCAGCCGGCCGACACTGTCCATCGGGCCGGCTTCGCCTGCTTCGTGGGCCGCCCCAACGCGGGCAAGTCCACCCTCACGAACGCTCTGGTCGGGCAGAAGGTGGCGATCACGGCGAACCAGCCGCAGACCACCCGGCACACCGTGCGCGGCATCGTGCACCGGCCCGACGCCCAGCTGGTCCTGGTGGACACCCCGGGTCTGCACAAGCCGCGCACGCTGCTCGGCGAGCGGCTCAACGACGTCGTCCGCACGACGTGGGCCGAGGTGGACGTGATCGGCTTCTGTCTGCCCGCGAACGAGAAGATCGGTCCCGGTGACCGGTACATCGCGAAGGAGCTGGCGTCGATCAGGAAGACGCCGAAGATCGCGGTCGTCACGAAGACCGACCTGGTCGACAGCAAGACGCTCGCCGAGCAGCTCATCGCGATCGACCAGCTCGGAAAGGAGCTCGGGTTCGAGTGGGCGGAGATCGTGCCGGTGTCGGCGGTCGGGGACAAGCAGGTGAGCCTGCTCGCCGACCTGATTGTTCCGCTGCTGCCCGAGGGCCCGGCCCTCTACCCCGAGGGTGATCTGACCGACGAGCCCGAGCAGGTCATGATCGCGGAGCTGATCCGCGAGGCCGCGCTGGAGGGCGTCCGCGACGAGCTGCCGCACTCCATCGCGGTCGTGGTCGAGGAGATGCTCCCCCGGGAGGACCGTCCCGCCGACAAGCCCCTGCTGGACATCCACGCCAATGTCTACATCGAACGCCCCAGCCAGAAGGGCATCATCATCGGCCCCAAGGGCAAGCGTCTGAAGGAGGTCGGCATCAAGTCCCGCAAGCAGATCGAGGCCCTGCTGGGGACGCCGGTGTTCCTGGACCTCCACGTCAAGGTCGCCAAGGACTGGCAGCGGGACCCGAAGCAGCTGCGCAAACTGGGCTTCTGACCGTCACCTCTGCGCCCGCAGCAGGTCCCGGAACCAGGCGTACGACGCCTTCGGAGTCCGCTCCAGCGTCTCCCGGTCGACATGGACCAGGCCGAAGCGGCGGGCGTAACCCTCCGCCCACTCGAAGTTGTCCAGCAGCGACCACACGAAGTAGCCGCGCACGTCCACGCCCGCCGCCAGCGCCCGGTGCAGTGCCCGCACATGCCCGTCCAGGTAGGCGATCCGGTCCTGGTCGTCGATCCCCTCGTACGAGCAGCCGTTCTCGGTGATCACGAGGGGCGGGAGCCGGTCGCCGTAGCGCTCACGAAAGCCGGTGAGCAGCTCGGTCAGGGCCTCCGGGACGACCGGCCAGCCGAAGTCCGTCACCGGGACGCCCTCGATCTGCCGTACGGAGAAGGGGAGGTCGGCCGGCATCGTCAGTCCGCCGAACTCGATCTCCGCGCCCTGGGGTGCGCCCACCCTGGTCGGCGCGTAGTAGTTGATGCCGTACCAGTCGACCGGCTCGGCGATCACCTTCAGGTCGGCCTCGACGTCCCCGGGCATCAACTCGCCGATGCCCGCCGGGTATTCACCGAGCAGGACCGGGTCCGCGAACAGCCGGTTGAGGAGTACGTCGTAGAAGTCCGCCGCCGCCACGTCGGCGCTGTCCTGCGAGGCCGGCCAGGTCGGTCCGTGCGAGTTGGCGATCCCGATGTCCGAGGCGCCGGCCGCGCGCAGGGCGCGCACTGCCAGACCGTGCGCCAGGAGCTGGTGGTGGGCGACCGGGAGGGCGTCGAAGAGGAGTTGCCTGCCGGGGGCGTGGGCGCCCAGGGCGTGGCCCAACAGGGTGTGCTCGGCAGGTTCGTTGAGGGTGATCCACTTCGTCACCCGGTCACCGAGCCGCTCCGCGACCACCGACACGTACTCCGCGAACCGTGTCGCCGTGTCCCGGTCCAGCCAGTCGAGCGTGACCGGCAGGTCCCAGTGGAAGAGGGTCGGAACCGGACGTACGCCCGCCGCGCACAGCTCGTCCACCAGACGGTCGTAGAAGTCGAGGCCCCGCCCGCCCGCGAAGACCGTCCTCGGCCAGGAGACCGAGAAGCGGTACGCGTCCACGCCCAGGCCGGCCAGGAGGGCGACGTCCTCGCGGTAGCGGTGGTAGTGGTCGCAGGCCACCGCCGCGGTGGAGCCGTCCTTCACCCGTCCCGGCTCGGCCGTGAAGACGTCCCACACGGACGGCTCGCGCTCGTCCGCCGCCCCCTCGATCTGGTGCGCCGAGGTGGACACGCCCCACAGGAAGGTGTCGGGGAACGCCGGGAACTCAGGTATCGGGTTCGTCGCACCGCGCTCATCGATCGCCATGCGCCGGATCATCCGTACCGCCGGTAACGGAAGTCAACGGGCAGGGGGGAACAACGAGTTACGCACCTTCCTTCAGCACCCGGCTGATCAGCCTGCGCTGCTCCTCCGTCAGCCGTGGATCCGCGCAGTACACGGTGTTCCCGTCCACGGTGATCTGGTAACTGAAGCCGTCGGGCACCCCGACGGGGGGCGCGCCCCGGCCGGAAGCGACCGCGCGCTCGGCCAGGGCGTGCCACTCCTGGGCGTCGGGCCGCCCCGAGGTGTCCACCTCGGCGTGCCGCTCGATGCCCGCGAATCCGCCCGTGCGCCTCACCTGAATACGCATGGGGACCTGTCTAGTACGGAACTACAGGGTGCGCACCCCCACCTGTTCCCAGGCCTTGAGCACCGCCTGGAACTCCTCGCCGCCGTCGCCGTACCGTGCCTTCGCGGCAGCGACGGTCAGCGTGGCGAACTCCGTGAAGTTCGCCTTCTCTTTCAGCTCGCCCCCGGTCAGCACGTCGTACCAGATCTGTCCCGCCCGCTCCCAGGCGTGCCCGCCGAGTGCGGTGGCGGCGAGGTAGAAGGCGTGGTTGGGGATGCCGGAGTTGATGTGGACGCCGCCGTTGTCGCGGCCGGTGCTGACGTAGTCGTCCATCGTGCCGGGCTGCGGGTCCTTGCCGAGGACATCGTCGTCGTACGCCGTGCCCGGCGCCTTCATCGAGCGCAGGGCCACGCCCGACACGCGCGGGGCGAGCAGTCCGGCGCCGATCAGCCAGTCGGCCTCGGCGGCGGTCTGGCCGAGCGTGTACTGCTTGATGAGGGAGCCGAAGACGTCCGACACGGACTCGTTGAGGGCGCCGGGCTGGCCGAAGTAGGTGAGGTTGGCCGTGTACTGGGTGACGCCGTGGGCGAGTTCGTGGCCGATGACGTCGATGGGGATGGTGAAGTCCAGGAAGATCTCGCCGTCCCCGTCGCCGAAGACCATCTGCTCGCCGTTCCAGAAGGCGTTGTTGTACTGCTCGTCGTAGTGGACGGTTGCGTCGAGCGGCAGGCCGTTGCCGTCGATCGAGTTGCGTTCGAAGGCCTTCAGGAACAGCTCGAAGGTGGCGCCGAGGCCGGCGTAGGCACGGTTGACCGTGGCGTCCTTGCCGGGCTCGTCGCCCTCGCCGCGGACCTTCTTTCCAGGCAGGTCCGTCTTGTGCCGGGCGTCGTAGATGGTGCGGTGCGGCTTGTCGGCCGCGGCCTCGGCGGGCGGGGCGGCGGCGGGCGCGCCGAGGACCGTGGTCAGCCGGCGGCGGGTGCGCTCGTAGGCGTCGCGCTGCAGGGTCTGGCGGGCGGGGCCGGAGAGCGCGGGGTCCTCGGCCTGGGCGAGCTGGTCGAGGACGTGCGGTGGAACGATGGTGCAGAAGACGGGCGTGAAGCCCCCGTTGGTCGTCATGCCCGGCACCCTTGCACTGAGTTATGCAACTGTCACTACGTGCAACCATGATTGGTGAAATGTGCCGACAAGGTGCCCCGCCGACCGGCCCCAAGTGGTATAGCGCACTTTTTGTCCCGTTTGTTCTTCTGGTCCCGCATACTGATACGGACCCCCGCATCCGGAAGAGCTCGGCTAGCATGCTGCGCATCATGCGTTTCGGGCTGCTTCTTCTTAGCTGCCGCGGCGAGGGCCTGTAGTCGAGGCCGACTCCCTCCCCGCGGAGCTTGGCGTTGCGTCGTCGGCCGTCCTTCCGGACACCTTGAGGAGCCCACGCATCATGGCGAACCGCCAGCAGCCCAGTTCCATGCCGATCCACAAGTACGGCCGCTACGAACAGGTCGACATCCCCGACCGAACCTGGCCCGAGAACCGGATCACCGCCGCCCCCCGCTGGCTCTCCACCGACCTGCGCGACGGCAACCAGGCCCTGATCGACCCCATGTCGCCGGTGCGCAAGCGCGCGATGTTCGACCTGCTGGTCAAGATGGGCTACAAGGAGATCGAGGTCGGCTTCCCGGCCTCGGGCCAGACCGACTTCGATTTCGTACGGTCGATCATCGAGGATCCCGGCGCCATCCCCGAGGACGTCACGATCTCCGTACTCACCCAGGCCCGCGAGGACCTGATCGAGCGGACCGTCGAGTCCCTGAAGGGCGCACGCCGCGCCACCGTCCACCTGTACAACGCCACCGCCCCGGTGTTCCGCCGGGTCGTCTTCCGTGGCTCCAGGGACGACATCAAGCAGATCGCCGTCGACGGCACCCGGCTGGTCATGGAGTACGCCGAGAAGCTGCTGGGCCCCGAGACCGAGTTCGGCTACCAGTACTCGCCGGAGATCTTCACCGACACCGAGCTGGACTTCGCGCTGGAGGTCTGCGAGGCGGTCATGGACGTCTACCAGCCCGGCCCGGGCCGCGAGATCATCCTCAACCTGCCCGCCACCGTCGAGCGCTCCACGCCCTCCACGCACGCGGACCGCTTCGAGTGGATGGGCCGCAACCTCTCCCGCCGCGAGTACGTCTGCCTGTCGATCCACCCGCACAACGACCGCGGTACCGCCGTCGCGGCGGCCGAGCTGGCGCTGATGGCCGGCGCCGACCGTGTCGAGGGCTGCCTGTTCGGGCAGGGCGAGCGCACCGGCAACGTCGACCTGGTCACCCTGGGCATGAACCTGTTCTCGCAGGGCGTCGACCCGCAGATCGACTTCTCCGACATCGACGAGATCCGTCGTACGTGGGAGTACTGCAACCAGATGGAGGTCCACCCGCGCCACCCGTACGTGGGCGACCTGGTCTACACGTCCTTCTCCGGCTCCCACCAGGACGCCATCAAGAAGGGCTTCGACGCCATGGAGGCCGACGCGAAGGCCAAGGGCGTCACGGTCGACGACATCGAGTGGGCGGTGCCGTACCTGCCCATCGACCCCAAGGACGTCGGCCGCTCCTACGAGGCCGTCATCCGCGTCAACTCGCAGTCCGGCAAGGGCGGCATCGCGTACGTCCTGAAGAACGACCACAAGCTGGACCTGCCGCGCCGGATGCAGATCGAGTTCTCGAAGATCATCCAGGCGAAGACGGACGCCGAGGGCGGCGAGGTCACGCCGAAGGACATCTGGGCGACCTTCCAGGACGAGTACCTGCCGAACGCGGAGAACCCCTGGGGTCGTATCCAGGTCAAGAACGGCCAGTCCACGACCGACCGGGGCGGCGTGGACACGCTGACCGTGGAGGCCGAGGTCGACGGCGTCGAGACGACGCTGGTCGGCACCGGCAACGGCCCGATCTCCGCGTTCTTCCACGCACTGCAGGGCATCGGCGTCGACGTCCGGCTGCTGGACTACCAGGAGCACACGATGAGCGAGGGCGCCTCCGCGCAGGCCGCCTCCTACATCGAATGCGCCATCGACGGCAAGGTTCTGTGGGGCGTCGGCATCGATGCGAACACGACGCGCGCCTCGCTGAAGGCGGTCGTCTCGGCCGTCAACCGGACGGCTCGCTGAGGGGTCGCTCCGCTGGGTTGGGCCGCGATGGGGGTGCCGCGATCGGTTGTCGGTCTTCTGCGGCGCTCCTGTGGCTGGTCGCGCCCACGCCGCGGAGCCGCATACAGACACAGCCCCGCGCCCCTTTCAGGGCGCTGCCCCAACCGGGGTTCAGAGGCTCCGCCCGCCGGTACCGGTGGGCGGAGCCCGTCGGTTTTCGGCCATTGACCTGTGCAGGTCACGGAAAGGTCTCGTCCGGGGTACTGACTCCGCGTCCGTGGTGTGGCTAACATCACGCAAGCGCGGCGACGTTGCCGTGGGGTTACGGAGGTGCGACGTGCTGCCAGGACGGGGACGAAACGGCCGTGCCACCAGGCGTTCGCGCATGCTGGGCACCCGTACCGCATGGACGGCCGTCGGCGACGGCGAGTTCTTCTGCCCCGGCTGCGGAGGCGACCGCAACTACCAGCGGCTGACCGGCCGCCGCCGCTTCATCCTGCTCGGCCTGCCGGTGCTGCCGCGCGGCAACACCGGGCCGGTCGTGGAGTGCGCGGCCTGCCGGCGCCACTTCGGTGCCGACGTCCTCGACCATCCGACCACCAGCCGTTTCTCGGCAATGCTCCGCGACGCCGTGCACACCGTCGCCCTCGCGGTGCTCGCCGCAGGCGGCACCCGCACCCGTACGTCGCTCACCACGGCCGCCGGCACGGTGCGTGCGGCCGGTTTCGAGGACTGCACCGAGGAACAGCTGGGCGCCCTCGTCGACGCGCTGGCCGCGGACACCGGACGGGTCTTCGGGGCGCCCTGCGGACCGGGGCTGGCCATAGAGCTGCACGAGGCCCTCGACCCGCTCGCCCCGCACCTCGCCCCGGCCGGCCGCGAGTCGATCCTTCTCCAGGGCGCCCGCATCGCCCTGGCCGACGGCCCCTACACCCCCGCCGAACGCGAGGTCCTCACCACCGTGGGCGCCGCCCTCACCATCACGTCGGACGAGGTGAGCCGTCTGCTGGCGGCAGCGCGGACGCCGTCCTGAGTGCGAACGCGAGGCGCAGGGCCCAACTGGGCATCGTGGCCTACGAGTCGGGGCAGGTGACTCCTGGGACGATGTGACCGACAACCGGTCACCGTCCTTGGGGGGTCCCTGAGATGCCACGTCCGAGACGCGCCTTCCTGACCGCCGCAGCACTCCTCACCCCCGTCGCCTTCAGCTCGCTCACCGCGCCCACGCCGGCCTCCGCCGCCGGCCGGTGCACGTCCTCCGTCCCGTACGTCTCCGGGGAGGGCGGCTACGACACGTACCGCATCCCCGCCGCCGTCAGCACCCCGCGCGGCACCGTCCTCGCCTTCGCGGAGGGCCGGCGCGGCGGTGCCGGTGACTCCGGCGACATCGACGTGGTCGTCCGCCGCTCCACCGACGGCGGCTGCACCTGGGGCCCGCTGACGGTCGTCGCCGCCGGGGACGGCGACACGCGGGGCAACCCGGCGCCGGTCGTCGACCCGGGCACCGGCGCGGTCGTGCTGCTGACGTCCTACAACAGCGGTGCTGTGACGGAGGCGCAGATCATGCGCGGCGAGGTGACGCCCGCTCAGAGCCGACGCGTGTTCGTGCAGCGCAGCCTGGACGACGGGCGCCACTTCACCCGCCCGCAGGAGATCACGGCGGCGGTGAAACGGCCGGACTGGCGCTGGTACGCCACCGGCCCCGGCCATGCGATCGCCCTCACCCGGGGCCCGCACAAGGGCCGGCTGGTGGTCCCCGCCAACCACTCCGCCGCCCCGCCCGCCGGCTCCCCCGACACCGGCGAGGAACCCCGGTACTACGGCGCCCACGCCCTTTACAGCGACAACGGCGGCCGCACCTGGCGGCTGGGCTTCGTCGACGACTCCTACGACGGCCACAACAACGCCAACGAGTCCGCGGCCGCCCAACTCCCCGACGGCAGGATCTACTTCTCCGCCCGCGACCAGCACGGCACCAGCGCCGGCAACCGTCTCGACAGTCACTCCGGAGACGGGGCGGTCTCCCTGGAACGGCCGTACACCGTCCAGCCCACCCTCGACGACGTGCCGATCGTGCAGGGCAGCGTCCTGCACCACCCGGGCGCCGGGCTGCTGTTCTCCGGTCCGTCCGTGCCCACCGCCCGTCAGGCGATGGCCATCTGGCGCAGCACGGACGGCGGCACGACCTTCACCAAGGCGCTCACCCTGTCCCAGCAGCGGGCCGCCTACTCCGACCTCGTACGCCTCGGCCGGAACACGGTCGGCATCCTGTACGAGACGGGGGTGACGGGCACCTACGAGACGATCGAGTTCCGCCGGCTGCCGGTCGGCTCGCTGACCTGACCGACCGGCAGCCGGTTCCCCGCCCGGGTGCCCGTCAGCCGTTGAAACGCCTGCCGAGCTGGGCCTCCCCCGCGGCGGTGCCCAGCGACCCGGCGCCGAATGAGACCGAGCCGGTGCCGGTCACCTGCGTGGCTCCACCAGGGAGCACCCAGACCCCGCCCGCGCCCGCGTTCTCCCCGGAGCCCCCACGTACAGATCCGCGCGGCCGTCGCCGTTGGTGTCGGCCAGCCGTACGGCGGTGCCGAAGACGTCCCCCGCCTCGGCGCTGCCCGGCACCGACGGCGTGTTCTGGGTGAAGGTCTTCGCTGCCTGCCCGGTGAGCCCCGTCGCGGTACCCCGCAGGACGGTCACCGAACCCGCCTCGTCCCGGGTGCCCACGCCCTCGCGGCTGACGCCGACCGCGAGGTCGAGGCGGCCGTCGCCGTTCACATCCCCGAGGGACAGGCTCGCGCCGAAGTGGTCCTCGTCCTCCGCGGTGCCCGGGATTCCGGGGCTGTCCTGATGGAGCAGCGTGCGCGGGCTCGCGGTGTCCGGACCAGCGGTGCCGCCACGGACGATCTCGACCGCGCCGCCCAGCGCGTTGACGTCCTCGGTGCCGTCCATGTCGTACTCGCTGGTGCGGCCGAGGACGATGTCGACGTACCCGTCACTGTCGAGGTCACCCACCGCGACGGCCCTGCCGCCGTCCAGGGTCTTGCCGGTGTTCGCGTCCTTCAGTGTCCGGGCGGGCGTCAGTCCGGCCCGGCTGCCCGCGAAATACTGCACGAGCCGGGGGCCGTGGTACGGCAGTTCCCCGGAGCCGTGCGAGACGACGGCCACCACGTCGTCGATGCCGTCACCGTTCACATCGCCCGCGGCGAGGGCGGGGCGGCCCCACAACTCCTCCGCCGGGCCGCCGACCTCGACGTTCATCGCCTCGGTGCGGGCCGGCCCGGCCGCCCGGTCCACCGGGCCGTACGCGACCGTGGTCCCGGTGGCCAGGTCCACGTGGCCGTCCCCGTCGAAGTCGCCCGCGGTGAGCGCTTCGCCGAGATTCTGGTCGGCCCGCGTGCCCTTGATGACGGTGCCGCCGGACAGGCCGCTCGCGCCGCCCCACAGCACTGTCAGACGGCCGGCCCCCGACAGGGACCCGTTGTCCTCGTACGACGAGCCGACGACGAGGTCGGTGTAGCCGTCGCCGTCGAGGTCCCCGGTCGTCAGGGCCGTGCCGAACAGGTCGCCCTGATCGACGCCGCCCGGTACCCCGGGTGAGTTCTGGTGGTAGACCTTCCGGTGCGCCGCCTTCACCCCCGTCGACCGGACGCCGTACGTCACGGCCACGTAGCCGGCCGCCTCCTTGCCGGCCACCGTCGCGGTGTACGCGGTCACGGCCGTGTCGGTGACACCGTCGCCGTTGAAATCGACCTTCGCCGGGCCGATGGCGGTTCCGGCGGCCGGGGCGGCCTGTGCCCCGGGTGCCATCGCGGCGGTCGCCGCCATGGCGACGGCGGTGGCCACCGTCATACGAAGAGTGCGTTTGCGCACAAGGCCTCCTGCTCAGGGTGTGCTTCGAAGTGACGAGCCGTCAGGTCGGCTCGTGCACACCCGCAAGACCCGCGGCGCAAACGAATGGTTGTACGCAGTCCACCCGACGTTCACTTCACAGGAGTCCCGCAGCCGCCAGGAACTTCCCCACCCGCTCCACCTCGTCCGCCGACAACGGGATCTGCGGCTCCGCCGTCGCGGGACAGGCGATGACCCCCCGCAGATGCAGGGCCGCCTTGAACGCCCCCAGCGCCGACGAACTCCCGCCCATCCGCGCCGGGTCTCCGACACCGGCCAGGCCGAACAGGGCGCACAGCCGCTCCTGTTCGGCCCGGGCGCGCTCCCAGTCGCCGGCCCGGCACAGCCGGTAGAGGCGGACGTAGCCGTGCGGGTCGACGTTGGCGAGGCCGGGCACCGCCCCGTCGGCACCCAGCGCGAGCGCGGCGTCGACGACGACCTCGGAGCCGGTCAGCGCGGTGAACCCGGTGAGGCCGGGGTGCGTGCGGGCGGCGGTGACGACCCTGCGGAAGCCGCCGAGGTCGCCGCTGGAGTCCTTCAGCCCGGCCAGCACACCGTCCGCGGCCAGCTCCAGCACCAGCTCGGGGGCGAGCTTGGTGTGCACGGCGGACGGGATGTCGTAGGCGAGGACGGGGACCGGGGAGGCGGTGGCGAGCATCCGGTAGTGGCGGGCGATCTCCGCGGGGTGGGTGCGGTGTAGAAGGGGGCGGTCGCGACGACCGCGTCCGCGCCCGCCGCCGTGACCCGGCCCACGTGGTCCAGTACGCGCGGCGTGGTCATGTCGATCGCGCCCGCCAGGACCGGCAGCTGCCCGCCCACATGGTCCACCACCGCCCGCACGACCCGCTCGCGCTGCCCGTCCGTCAGATACGCCGCCTCCGAGGTCGAACCCAGCACGAACAGCCCGTGCACCCCGCCGGCCATCAGATGGTCGACCAGCCTGAGCAGCGAGGGCACATCCACCTCGCGGTCCGGTGTCAGGGGCGTGCAGACGGGCGGTACGACACCGATGAGCGGGGTGGGAAGGGTCATCTGGGCTCCTTCGACAGGTGCGCCTGGCCGACGAGTTCACGGGTCGGCTGGTCCTCCGCCACCGGATGGTGGCAGCGGAAGCGATGCCCGACGGTGGACGAGACGGAAATCCCGGGCATCGACTCGGCGCACTCCTCGTCCGCCTTCCAGCATCGGGTACGGAACGGGCATCCGCTCGGCGGGCGGGTCGCCGACGGCACCGGTCCGACGAGCGGGATCGGGTCGATGGGGTCGAGGAGGCCGGGGGTCGCGGAGAACAGGGCGCGGGTGTACGGGTGCCTGGACCGGTCCGTCACCCGGTCGGCCGGGGCCTCCTCCACGATCCGGCCGAGGTACATGGTGATCACCCGGTCGCTCATCCGCCGTACCGTCTGGATGTCGTGCGAGACGAACACCAGCGCCAGGCCCAGCCGCTCCTTGAGGTCCAGCAGCAGGTTGAGGATCTGCGCGCGCACCGACACGTCCAGGGCGCTGGTCGGCTCGTCCGCCACCACCAGGTCGGGGTCGAGGGCCAGGGCGCGGGCGATGGCGACGCGTTGCCGCTGACCGCCGGAGAGCTGGCCGGGCAGCCCGTCGGCGAGCGCCCGCGGCAGTCCCACCAGCGCCATCAGCTCCCGTACCCGCTCCTCCCGTTGGGCTGCCGTACCGCGCTTGTGCACGTCCAGCGGGTCGCGCAGGATCTGCCGGACGGTCAGCCGGCGGTTCAGGGCGGTCGACGGGTCCTGGAAGATCATGCCGGTGTGGCTGCCGATCGCCGCCCGGCGCTCGTCGGCCGACATGGTCCACAGGTCACGGCCGCGGAAGGACACCGTCCCGGACGTCGGCCGCTGCACGCCCACCAGCACCTTCGCCAGCGTCGACTTGCCGCAGCCGGACTCGCCGACCACGCCGACCGTCTCGCCGGGCGCGATGGCGAGGTCGGCGCCGGTGAGGGCGTACACCTTGTCCCGCTGGAAGACACCCCCCGTGCGGGCCTTGTGCACGACATGCACGTCGGCGAGTTCCAGCACTGCGCTCATGTGACGACCTCGCTCTCCGCCTCGCCCTCGGTCACCAGCAGGATCGCCGGATGGTGGCAGGCCGCCGTGTGGGTGCGGGTGCCCAGCAGGTCCGGGGCCGTCGTCCGGCAGGTCTCGCTCGCCATCGGGCAGCGGTCCGCGAACCGGCAGCCCGCCGGGAAGTCCGCGGGGGAGGGGACGACGCCCTTGATCTGTGTCATCCGCTCCTGGGACGACTCCAGCGACAGCACGCTGCCGAGCAGTCCGCGCGTGTAGTGGTGGGCCGGCGCCTCCACCAGGTCCGCGGTCACACCCGTCTCCACGATCTGCCCGCCGTACATCACCACCACCCGGTCGGTGATGTCCGCGACCAGGGCGAGGTCGTGCGAGACCAGGATCAGCGCGAAGCCCAGCTCCTCGCGCAGCCTGAGCAGCAGTTCCATGATCTGCGCCTGCACGGTCACGTCCAGCGCGGTCGTCGGCTCGTCGGCGACGATCAGCTTCGGGTCGCGGGACAGGGCCATGGCGATCAGGACACGCTGGCGCTGGCCGCCGGAGAGTTCGTGCGGGTAGCTGCGCAGGGTGCGGTCGGGGTCGAGGCCGACCATGGTGAGCAGGTCGGCGGGGGTGCGGTGCCCGCCGCGTCGTACGACCTGCTTGAGCTGGGCGCGGATGGTCATCGCGGGGTTCAGGGAGGACAGGGCGTCCTGGTAGATCATCGCCATCTCGTGGCCGAGGAGCCTGCGGCGTACCCGCATCGGCTCGGCGAGCAGGTCGCGCTGGTTGAAGCGGACCTGGCCGCGCACCCGGGCGCCCCCCGGCTGCAGGCCCATCACGGTCAGCGCCGTCAGCGACTTGCCGCAGCCCGACTCGCCGACCAGACCGAGCACTTCACCGGCGTGCACCTCGAAACTGATGCCGTCGACGATGTCCACCCCGTGGTGCCGGCGGTCGAAGCCGATCGCGAGGTTCTCGACCGCGAGCACCGGCTGCCCGTCGGGGAGCGGGCGGGCGCGGGAGCGGAGCCGGCGGGCGGCCTCGGCCAGACCGGGGAGCTGGACGACCTTGCCGCTGCCGGGCTCGGGGGCCTCCACGTGGTCGGTCTCCTTGCGTACCTCCACATCCCGCGCCGCCGGAGCCGCCCACGCGTCCGACACGCCCTCCGAGAGGATGTTCAGCGACAGCACGGTGACCAGCATCAGCAGCCCGGGGAAGACGGTCGCCCACCAGCCGCCGGTCAGCACCATGTTCTTGCCGTCCGCGATGACGCTGCCCCACGACGGGTCCGGCGGCCTCACGCCCGCCCCGATGAAGGACAGCGACGCCTCGAAGACGATCGCCTCGGCGACCTGCACGGTGCAGAACACCAGCACCGGCGCCGCGCAGTTGACGGCGACGTGCTTGAGGACGATGTGCGGGGTGCGGGCGCCGATGACCCGTTCGGCCGTCACATAGTCCTCGCCGTACTGATCCAGCACGTTCGCCCGTACGACCCGGGCGACCGGCGGCGTGAACAGGAACGCGATCGCGCAGATCAGCACCGTGATCCCACCGCCGAACACGGCGACCAGGACGGCGGCGAGCGCAATCCCCGGGAACGCCATCACGACGTCCAGACAGCGCATCAGCGTCTCGTCCACCGCCTTGCGGGAGGTGGCCGCCACCGCACCGATCAGCGAACCAGCGACCAGGGCCAGCGCGGTGGCGCCGAGCCCGATCGCCAGCGACCAGCGGGCGCCGTACATCAGCCGGCTGAGGATGTCCCGGCCGAGGCTGTCCTGGCCCATCCAGTGCTCGGCGGACGGATGCCCGGTGCCGTCGACCGGCGGCAGCTGCTCCAGCGGGTCGTACGGCGCGAGCAGCGGCGCGAACACCGCGACCAGCACCACCAGCGCCAGGAAGCAGACGGCGACCTTCGACAGCAGCGGCAGCCGGCGCCAGCCGCGCAGCCGGACGCCGGGGCGGGTCAGCGCCTGGGTGAGGCTCTTGCGCGTGAACATCAGGCCGCTTCCCTCAGTCGCGGGTTGACCAGCAGATAGAGGATGTCGATGACGAGGTTGACGACCACGAAGCCGGTCGCCGTCGTCAGCACGACGCCCTGCACGACGGCCGGGTCGCCGTTCTTCACGGCGTCGATCATCAGCTTGCCCATGCCGGGCAGCGAGAAGATCGTCTCGATGACGACCGCGCCGCCGAGCAGATAGCCGACCCGCAGCCCGAGCACGGTCAGCGGATTGATCAGCGCGTTTCTGAGCACGTTCCGCCCGACCACGACCCGCGGCGGCAGTCCGCTGCCGATCGCGGTGCGTACGTAGTCCTTGTCCAGCTCCTCCACGACGGCCGTCCGCACGATCCGGGTCAGCTGCGCGGCGACGGGCAGCGACAGGGCGAGGGCGGGCAATGTCATGGTCTTCAGCCAGCCGGTGAAGGAGTCCGCCGGATTGATGTAGCCGCCGGTCGGGAACCAGCCCAGGTCGACCGCCAGGTACTGGATCATCAGCAGCGCCAGCCAGAAGCCGGGCGCGGCCACGCCGGTCAGGGACACGACCCGGATGATCTGGTCGGGCAGCCGGTCCCGGTAGATCGCCGCGGTCACCCCGCCGATCAGCGACAGCACCACCGCGATGCCCAGGCCGAGGAAGGTCAGCTGCATGGTCAGCGGCAGCGCGGTCATGACCTGGTCGATCACCTCGCCGCGGGTCAGCGCGCTGGTGCCCATGTCACCGTGCAGCAGGTCGCCGACGAAGGCGACATAGCGCACGGGGAGCGGGTCGAGCAGGCCGTGCTCCTCGCGGAAGTCGTGCAGCTGCTCGGGCGTCGGGTTGGCGCCCTGGAAGAACGCGGACGCCGGGTCGACGTCCGAGAACCGCATCACCAGGAACACGAACAGCACGATGCCGAGCATCAGCGGCACGAGCAGGGCGATACGGCGGGCCAGAATCCTGACGATGGCGACCACGGACCAACTCCCGGATATTTAAGCCCACTTGGCCTGGAGGACGTTGATTCCGGGGTACGGCTGGGCCCTTATGCCCGCGAGTTGGCTCGGGTTCCAGGCCGTCATGAGTTCGTTGTGGACGACCGGGTAGAGCACGGCCTGTTCGGCGACGACGTCGATGTAGTCCTGGATCATCGCCTTCTTGCGGTCCGGGTCCGCCTCCCGGGTCGCCTGGTCCATGTCCCTGAACAGCTGCTTGGCGACCGGGTCGTCGGACCAGCGGGCGTAACCCATCCACAGGTTCTCGGGCCCGTAGTTGTAGTGCATGATCAGGTCGGCGTCGAGGCCGAACTGGTTGGGGTTCGAGGCGGCGGCGACGACCTGGTAGTCCTGCTTCTGGTCCATCTTGGTGAAGACGGCCGTGGTCTCCTGCGGCGACAGCGTGGTCCGCACGCCGATCGCGTCCCAGGACGACTTGATGGTCGGCAGACAGTCGACGATCCAACTGACGTTCACCGCAAGGATCTCGACCTTCAGCCCGCTGACCCCGGCCTGCTTCAGCAGGGCCCTGGCCTTGTCGGGGTCGTGGTCGTAGACGGTCTTCGCGCGCCGGTAGGCCGGGTTGCTCTCGTCGAGGAACGACGACGACGGCTTCCCGTGCCCCTTGAGGGCCACCTCCACCATCTTCTCGGTGTCGATGGCGTAGTGCAGCGCCTGCCGCACCCGTACGTCGTCGAACGGCTTGCGCCGCGTGTTGAACATCAGGAACAGGTTGTTCATCCCGGCCCCGCCGGCCACCGTCAGTCCGCCGTTCTCCAGTCGGCCGATGTTGGCGTACGGGATGTTGTCCGCGATCTGCGCGCCCGCGCTCGCGCCGGAGATCCTCGCGACGCGCGGGGCGGCGTCGACGATCGTCAGCCAGTTCATCTTCTTGAAGGCGGGCGGGCGCGGACCGTTGTAGCCGTCGAACGCCTCGAAGGTGGTGTTGGACTTCGGGTGGTGCGCGGTCTGCCGGTACGGCCCCGAACCCACCGCCAGCCCCTTGATCGCCTCGTCCCAGGCGCCGGGCCGGGAGAAGACGTGCTTCGGCATGATCTTCGCGAGGGTGAGCCGGGACACGCCCTCCGGGAAGGGGAACTTCAGGACCAGCTCCACGTTCTGCGCGTCGATCTTCCGCACGTCCTTCAGCCAGGGCTCGAAGAACCCCTTGGCCAGGGTCTGGGTGTCCGGGTCGAGGATCCGGTCGAAGACGAAGACCACGTCGTCGGCGGTGACCGGCTTGCCGTCGTGGAACTTCGCGCCCGCCCGCAGGGTGAACTTCCAGGACGTGCCGGTGAGGTCCGCGGGCGCCTGGATCGCCAGGGCCGGATACGGCTCACGCGAGATCGGGTCGGTGTCGAGCAACCCCTCGTAGATGTGGTTGTTGCCGGCCATGCAGAACGCGGACGCGGTCTGCGTCGGATCCCAGCTGCCGTCGTTCCCGTAGCCGATGACCGCCGTGAGCGTCCGGTTCGCGCCCTCGCCCCCGTCGCCGGTGTCGTTGGTGGACTCCGGGCCGGCCGAACAGGCGGACAGCGACGCGGAGACCGCGGCGGCGGCGCCGAGGGCGCCGGTGTACTTCAGGAAAGAGCGGCGGTGCAGCGTCGGAACGTCGTTGGTCACGTCGCGCACGGGTCCTCCGGAGTGGTGGGGAGGCGGTGGGATGATTCAGGCGATTCAGATGATTCAGTCAATCAGGAGATACGACGTTCTACGTCCGGTCAGCGCGACCATAGGAGCGGCCGTGGGGGCGGTCAAGGGATCACACACGAATGGCGTATCTGCCAGAGGTCACGCCAATGGCGGTATGAAATGGCGGGAGTTGACGCAGGTGAGTGCACGGGCGGCCAGACTGATCCCCTGGGGACCGACCCTGTGAACAGTGATCCCTTGGAGACTGATCCGGTGGAGACGCAGAAGCTGTGGGACGAGCAGACGCCGGGCGTGCTCCGGCTGCCGTCGGGGCGACTGGTGCGGGGACGCGGTCTGCGGCGTCCCCTCGCACCAGGGGCGCCCAGCCCGTCGTACGGCCTCTACCTGCTCGGCAAGCGGCCCCCCGCCGTCCCCTGGGACTTCCGCTGGGTCCGCTGGCCCGACTTCCGCCTCCCGGCGGACCGAGCCGACGCCCGTGCGGCCCTCACCGAGGCCTGGGGACGTGCCGCCCGCGAGCGGGTCGAGATCGCCTGCGGCGGCGGACGCGGACGCACCGGCACGGCCCTGGCCTGCCTGGCCGTCCTGGACGGCGTACCGGCCGAGGAGGCGGTGGCGTATGTCCGCGCGCACTACGACCGGCGGGCGGTGGAGACGTGGTGGCAGCGGCGGTATGTGCCGGGCTTCGCCACCGGGTGAGGCGGACGTCAGGAACAGTTGGGCTGGTCACCTGCCGCACCGTTGGCGGCGGAGGCGGCGCCTGCGGTGGGGCAGCACGCAGGGTGGCGATGTCGGACGGCGTGGGCACGCACGCTGCCTCCAGCGCACAGGGCAAGCGGCGTCCCTTCGCCTCTGTTCCGCAGTGGTTCTCAGACGCGTCCGGGTCCGCCTCTTCGCACAGCGCCGAGCTGAGTGCGGTCGAGGCCGGCGTCGGTGAACTTCTGCGCCACCGCGCGCAGTACGCGGGCCATGGTCTGGGCGGGTGGGGTCGCGGCGCGGGTCGCGGCGCGGGCGAGCAGGATGCGACGGGTGGGAGCGGGCACGTCGGAGCCGAAGGGCAGCAGGCGGACGTCGCTGCGGCGGCTGGTGAGGGCGAGTCGGGGAGCGAGGGCGATGCCGAGACCGGCCGCGACCATGGCCTGTGCCTCCTGGTAGTCGTGCGAGGCATAGGCGATACGCGGCTCGAACCCGGCCCGGCGGCAGCTGCGGCGCAGAACGTCGGCGACGGGATGGTTGTCGGCGCGGATGATCCACTCCTGATCGGCGAGGTCGCCGAGGCGCAGCGCCGGCCGGGTGCGCAGCGGGGAGTCGGCGGGCACGACCAGCACGGTCGGGTCGTCGAGGAGGTGCGTGACGGCGAGGGCGTCGTCGTCGACGCGGTTCCACTCGTAGTCCCACAGCAGCGCCTGCTCGACCTCGCCCGTGTGCAGCATCTCGCGCAGCTGATCGAGGACTCCGGCACGTACCACGATCCGCACGCCGGGGTGACGGTGGCTGAACCGGGTGAGGGCGAGCGGCAGCAGTGAGGCGCTGGCCGTGGGGAAGGAGCCGAGCCTGAGAGTGCCCTGGTCGAGGTCGGCGAAGGACTCCAGATCGGCCTCGGCTGCGCCCAGTTCGCGGCGGATGACCCGGCCCCGCTCGGCCAGGGCGGCGCCCGCGGGGGTGGTGCGGATGCCGCGCGGCAGCCGTTCGATCAAGGGCTGTCCGGCCTCCCGTTCCAGCAGGGACATCTGCTGGGAGGCGGCGGAGGTGGTCATTCCCATCGCCTCCGCGGCGGCGGTGAGCGAGCCGCGCTCGGCGGCCTCGGTGAGCAGCAGCAGACGGCGCACGTTCAGCATGCGAAGAGTTTAGCTTAGCTAAACCGTACTGAAGGAATCTGCCATTGTGCCCAAGTCACGCGTCTGCGAAGGTCGTCGCATTCGCCGAGCGGTTCACCGGATCGCAACACGCCCGTAACCGTCCGCCCGGCGCTCTCCCTCCCCATGAGACACAGGAAGAGCCCGAAGCCGTGCACACTCCCGCGACCCTGGTACGTGGCGGCACCAGCAAGTGCTGGTTGTTCAGCCAGGTCCATGTCCCCACCGACCGCAGCGAGTTGGAGAAGCTGCTGGTCGCCGCCTATGGCTCCACCGACCCGGTGGAGCTGGACGGGGTGGGCGGAGCGACACCGACCACCTCCAAGGCCGCCGTCGTCGGCGTCTCACCCGAGCCCGCCGTGGATGTCGACTACCTCTTCGCGCAGGTCGGCATCGGCACCGGCACGGTGGAGTGGACCAGCAACTGCGGCAACTGCGCCACCGGCATCGCCCTGTACGCAGTAGCGAAGGGGCTGGTGCCCGTCACCGGTGACCGCACCCGCGTGGTGATGCGGAACAGCAACACCGGCGCGCTGCTGGAAGGCGTGGTGGACACCACGGGCGGCGTGGTGCACGACTTCGGCGACCAGACCGTGCCGGGCACCCGGGCCGGCGGCGTGGCGGTCGGCCTCACCTTCCTCCGCCCGGCCGGCGGCACGACGGGCTCGCTGCTGCCCACCGGGCGGGCGGCCGACGAACTGCGGCTCGGCACCGCGGCGCCGCAGCGGGTGAGCATGGTGGACGCGGGCGCTCCCGTGGTTCTCGTGGACGCGCTCGGCGCCGGTCGCACCGGCGCCGAGACCCCGGACCAGATGCGCGCCGACGTGCCGTGGCTGCGCGCGGTCCGGCACGCGGCCGCACCGCTGATGGGACTCCTCGAGCCGGGGCAGGAGCCCGGCGACGCGGTACCCAAGGTGGGCCTGATCGGCCCCCCGGTGCCGTACACCACCACCCTGGGCGAACCCGTCGCCGCCGAGGACTACGACGTCTCGGTACGCATGCTCACCATGAACGCCCCCCACCCGGCGATCGGTCTCACCTCCGCCGTCGCCGTCGCGGCCGCGGCCCTGCTGGAGGACTCCGTGGTCTCCCGGGCCGCCGCCGAAGAGCGCGGCGAATGGCTGCGCCTGGGCACCCCCGCCGGTGTCGTGGCGGTCCGCTGCTCGGACGTCCGCGACGGCGTCCCGGAGCGGGTCACCGTGCAGCGGGCCGCCCGGCTGCTCGCCGACGCACGCATCTACGTACCGGACCGGGGAGCACGCAAGGCTTCCTGACCGGGATGCATCTCACCTCGGGCGGCCGGTCCCCAGCCGTCCACACCGGGGTAGCCTCGCGCCCTCGGGGCGCGCACTCCCGTCCCCTCATGCACCAAGGAACAAAGATGTCTCCTGAAGTGATCTCCATAGGCGCGCTGCTGGTGATGTTCGTGATCGGCACCGTACTGCCGATCAACCTGGGCATTCTTGCCTTCGTCGCGACCTTCGCGGTCGGCACTGCCTCGCTCGGCCTCACCGAGGACGAGATCTTCGAAGGCTTTCCGGTGAAGCTGTTCGTGACGATCGTGGGGGTCACGTATCTGTTCTCCGTCGCCCGCCGCAACGGCACCATCGACCTGCTCGTCGCGGTCGGCGTGCGGCTGGTGCGCGGGAAGGTCGCGCTCATCCCCTGGGTGCTGTTCCTGGTTGCCGCCCTGCTGACGGCGTTCGGCACGTTCACCCCGGCCGCCGTCGCGATCCTCGTGCCGATCGGTATGAACTTCGCCCACCGCTACAAGCTGAACCCGCTGGTGGTCGGCATGATGGTGATCAGCGGCGGCCACGCGGGCGCGTTCTCCCCGCTCGCCGTCTCCGGTGCGCTGGTCCTCGGCCTGGTCGACAAGACTGAACTGCACGTGTCTCCCGTCGCGCTGTTCACCGCCAGCTTCGTGATCAACCTGGTGCTGTCACTGCTCACCTACGCGCTGCTGGCCAAGCGTCCTGTTCCACTGGCCGAAAGCGACGACGCGACCGGAGACGACGAGGATCTCGCCGTCTCCGGCAGGCCCGACTGGCGGCAGTGGCTGACTCTGGGCTGCCTGCTCGCCCTCGTCGTCGGGGCGCTCGGCTTCCAGCTGGAGATCGGCTTCCTGGCCCTGGTCGCGGGAGCCCTACTGGCCCTGGTGGACATGAAGCGACAGGAGAAGGCGGTCGACGGCATCAGCTGGTCCACGCTGCTGCTGGTCGCCGGCATGATGACGTACATCGCGATGCTCGAGAAGGCCGGCATCATCGAGGAGATCTCCGAGCACGCCGCGGGCCTGGGCGCCCCGATCGTCGTAGCCCTGCTGCTGTGCTTCACCGTGGCCATCACCTCGGCGTTCGCCTCGTCCACCGCGATCCTCACGGCGATCATCCCCATCGCCGTGCCACTGCTGCTCTCCAGCCACCTCAACGCAGCCGGGCTGATCGCCGCCCTGGCGGTGTCCACCACGATCGTCGACACCTCCCCCTTCTCCACGAATGGTGCCCTGGTCCTGGCCAACGCCCGTGGCGTCGACGCCCGCCGCTTCTACCGCCAGGTCATCAGCTACACCGGCGGCATCGTCGCCCTCGGTCCCGTCGTCGCCTGGGGTGCCCTGGTCCTGCCCTGGTCATAGAGCACAGGACGGCGACGAAACGTCGGCCGGCCGCTCGGCGCGATGATCGCGCCGAGCGGGTCTGTACGGTCAAAGAAGTGATCCACCCCAACTCCCTCTGAGACAACAAGAGGTCAGGGAACCCAACGGTCTCCTCGCTCTCCCGGTGTCGCCTCAGTCGGCACATGAGACAGCCAGAGTTCCTTGTCCTAACGGGCAACTTCCCAGTTCTTGCCGGGGTTCACCTCCGGCCATCCCTCAGGTACGTCCCCAGGCGTTCGATCGCCGACGGGTTCCGCGGGCTCTCCACCAGGTCGACGTAGTCCAGCGTGAAGATCCGCTGGTGCTTGACGGCCGACACGTTCCGCAACGGGGCGTACGACAGCAGGAACCGCTTCTTCTGCTCGGCGCTGACGTCCCCGTAGTCGCAGATCACGATCACGTCGGGGTTGCGTTCGACGACCGTTTCCCAGCCGACCGTCGTCCACGAGTCCTCCAGGTCGTGCATGACGTTGACGCCGCCCGCCTTGCCGATGATCTGGTCGGGCGCAGCGTATCGGCCGGAGGTGAAGGGCTGGTCCTCGCCGCTGTCGTAGAGGAACACCTTGGGACGGTCGGCGCCCTTGGGGGCCTTCGCCTCGACGTCGGCCACCTGCTTCTGGAAGCCGGCGATCAGCTCGGCGGCCCGCTTCTCCACGCCGAACAGCTTGCCCAGGTTGGTGAGGTCCTCGTACAGCGCCTGCAGCGGCGGCATGATGCCGCGGGAGGTGTCCGTGCGACCGTTGCGGCAGGACTCGGTCAGGACGTAGGAGGAGACGCCGAGCTTGCGCAACGTGTCCGGGGTGAAGCCCGCGTCCTCACGGAACCCGTAGTTCCACCCGGCGAAGACCATGTCCGCGCGGGCGTCCAGGACGTCCTCCTTCGTCACCTGGTCCTTCGACAGCCACGGCACCTTGTCGTAGCCGTCCTTCCACGGCACCCCGCCCAGGTCGCCCTTGTCGTCGGGCATCACGAACCCGGCCATCCGGTCCTCCAGGCCGAGCGCGAACATCAGCTCGGTGATCCCGACGTCGTTGGTGACCACGCGGCTCGGGACCTTGTCGTAGGTGACCTTCTGGCCGCAGTTGGTGAGGGTGACGGACGTCGTGGCCTTCGCGTCGGACGACGTGTCGACCTGCGCGCCGCAGCCGGCGGTGACGAGAGCGGCGAGGGAAAGAAAGGCAGCAACTGGCTTGCACATACAAGGGTTTCCTTAGCGAGTCGGCTCAAAGCAGGTCGAACAGCAGCTGCACGGCACCGGTCTCCGGATGCCGTACGGGATGGGCCCGCACCCCGAACACCTCGGCGAGCAGCTCCGGTCGGAGCACGTCGTGCGGCGGCCCGGAGGCCACGACCCGGCCCCCCTCCACGACATACAGCAGATCGCAGTGCGCGGCGGCGAGGTTGAGGTCGTGCAGCGCGGCCAGCACGGTCAGCCCGCTGGCGCGGACGAGCGAAAGGACGTCCAACTGGTGGGCGATGTCGAGGTGGTTGGTGGGTTCGTCGAGCACCAGCACCCGGGGTTGCTGCGCCAGCGCCCGCGCGATCAGCACCCGCTGCTTCTCACCCCCGGACAGGGCGAGGAACCCACGCTCGGCGAGATGCCCGACGCCCGTCCGCTCCATGGCCTCGGCGCAGATCGCGGCGTCCTCGACGGCGGTGCGTCCCCGGTGCGGCAGCCGCCCCATCCGCACCACCTCGGCCACTGTGAAGTCGAACTCGGCCGACGACTCCTGCGGCAACGCGGCCAGCCGTCGGGCGGCGGCCCGCGGATCCATCGTGTACACGTCGTCCCCGTCCAGCCGCACCACGCCGCCCGAGGGCCGCAACGCCCGGTACACGCACCGCAGCAAGGTCGACTTCCCGCTCCCGTTGGGCCCGACGAGCCCCACGAAGGCCCCGCTGTCGGCCGCGAGCCGGACGTCGTCCACCAGCCGCACCCCGGCGGCCTCGACCGACACGCCCTCCACATCGAGCCGCATCAACGCCCCCCGAACGCATAGCCACCGCGCCGCATCAGCAGCAGAAAGGCGGGCACCCCGACCACCGCCGTGATCACCCCGACCGGCAGCTCGACCGGCGCGAACAGCAGCCGCGACAGCACGTCCGCCCACACCAGCAGCACCGCCCCGGCGAGCGGAGCAACGGCCAGCACCCGCCGGTGATCGGCGCCGACCAGCATCCGTACGACATGCGGCACCATCAGCCCGACGAAGCCGACCGCCCCGCTCACCGCGACGACGGTCCCCGTCACGGCCGCCGTCACCAGGAACAACTCCCGCCGCAGCCGCGCGGCCGGGACTCCCAGGGCCGCAGACGTCTCGTCCCCCATCGCCAGCGCGTTCAGCGCCTCGGCGCGCAGCCGCAGCCACGCCCACCCGGCCGCCACGGTCACCGCGACGATCGGCACCCGCGCCCAGGTGGCCCCGCCCAGGCTGCCCAGCAGCCACATCATCGCCGACCGGGCGGCCTCGCCCCGGGCAGCGCCGAACACCATCACCGTGGTGAGCGCCTCGAACCCGTACGCCATCGCCGTCCCCGTCAGAATCAGCCGCAGCGGCGTCAGCCCGTGCGCCGACCGGGCGACGGCGTACACGATCGCCATGGCAGCGAGCGCGGACCCGAACGCGGACACGGACAGCGCCCACACCCCGAGTCCGGCGAACGCCCCGAGCAGGATCACGGCGTTGGCACCGACAGCCGCCCCGGACGAGATCCCCAACACGAACGGATCGGCGAGCGCGTTCCGCACCATCGCCTGCACGGCGACCCCGACGGTGGCGAGCCCCGCCCCGACGACAGCCGCGAGCACGACGCGCGACAGCCGGATCTCCCAGACGATGGTGTACGCCGCCACGTCCCCGGCACCGATGGTCCCGCCGGTGAAACCGGCCCCGAGGAACCGGAAGACGTCTTCCCAGCCGACCCCGGCGGCGCCCAGCCCCACCCCGCACACGAGCGACCCGAGCAGGAGTAACCCCAGCACGACAACCAACAGGGGAACGGGTATCCGGCCTGGATGTCGGCGCACGGCGGCGGTCCTTCGCCTCGGCTCGCAGTCCACGGCGAGCGATCAACGGATGGCACACCGCCCACGGGTAATCGGGCTCGCACGTGGACTGTTGGGTCCTCGTACACACCGTTGCGGGTCAGCGCCGGACTCTCACCGGACTTCCCCCGCGGGAGGCGCCGTGAGCGTAGCAGCCGACGGAGGTGAACGGGCTCTGGAGGTGACCTGACCGTCCAGGGGTCGGCCGCGCGGACGGCGTTCATCGGCACCGTCGGGGCCGCCCGCTTCTTTGTCAGTGTCGTGCTTCCGCGAGGCGAGTAAAGGGCGCTCCACTCCGCTGCGCTGCGTTCCGCGTCGCCTTCGGCGATGGCCCTGCGGGCCACCCTTGACTCGCCTCGCTCCAGCACGGGTGAGAAGCGAGCGAGCGGCCCGGAAAGGCGGGTGGCCGAGGCAGGCGGTCGCCTCCGTCGGCTGCGGAGCGGGCCGGGGTTGGCGGGCGCGGCAGCGGGGTGGGGGCACGCCGGCTCGGTTAAGCGGCCCTGCGGGCGGTGGGTGGCTGGGGCGCGCCAGGCGGATGGGGTAAGACGGGTCGGCATAGCGGCTTTCCCCCGGCGGGAGGCAGAGGTGGCGGAGGGGGCGAGCACGGACTTGCCGGGCCCCGGCAAGTCACGGATGTCACACCAGCCTCACGGACCGCACCCCGGCAGGTAATTGGCCGATTTGGGCCACGGGCAGGCAGTCCCACCTGGGCTTTCTCTCCCCCTGGGTGGCCCAAATCGGCCAATTCCTGG
The DNA here is from genome assembly GCF_004187715.1 of Streptomyces sp. F001. Classification (GTDB taxonomy): domain Bacteria; phylum Actinomycetota; class Actinomycetes; order Streptomycetales; family Streptomycetaceae; genus Streptomyces; species Streptomyces flavusporus. The sequence continues at coordinate 47,995 of NZ_QZWF01000014.1, forward strand.
TCCAGCGTCAGCGCCAGCGTCTGGCATCGGAACCCGAGGGACGCCTTGCCAGTCACAGACCCCGGACGCTGCCACCCGCCCGCCTCCCACCGGCCGGGTGCCGCTGAGCCCACCCAGCGTGCCCCCACCGCGACGCGGCCGTCACCACCCACACCGACGCCGCTGAGCCGACCGCGGCGTGCCTTCCCTGCTGGCGCGCCCCAGCCCCCACCATCCGTCAGCCGCTGAGCCCACCCGGCGTGCGTGCGAGGCGCTGACGCGCCCCAACCCCGGCCAACGCCCCAGCCGACCCGCATGGTCGGCCGACCTGGGGCACCCGCCTTTCCGGGCCGCTCGCTCGCTTCTCACCCGTGCTGGAGCGAGCCGAGTCAAGGGTCGGCCGCAGGCCGATCGCCGTCAGGCGACGCGCAGCGCCCTTTACTCGGCTCGTGGAAGCACGACACTGGCAGAGAAGCGGGCGGCCCCGACGGTGCCGACGAACTCCGTCCAGGCTGCCGACCCGATCACGACCACTGGACCGTGCGGCACCTTGCTGTCCCGGACGGGGACAACGCCGGGGACTCCGTCGGCGACCTCGACGCAGCTGCCGCCGTTGCCGTCGCTGTAGGTGCTCTTGCGCCAGCTCGCGTTGCTCAGGCCGTACTCGCCCATCGTCTGAAGTCCTCCGCCGCCAACTCGATCAGGGCCAGGGACGCCTCCGGCGACAGCGCGGCGGCCCTGATCAGATCGTATGCCGCGTACGCTCGCTTCACCACAGCCGGATCGTCCAGCAGATTCCCCGAATACACGGCTTCTGTATAGGCGGTTGGTGGAGCGTCGTCGAACTCCATCAACTCCAGCATGCCGTTCATGAGGGCGTACGCCCCCGCCGCATACGGCAGCACCTGCACCAGCACCGTTCGCTCCCGCGCCAGCGCCGCCACGCGTTCCAGCTGCTCCGCCATGACGGCGGGGCTGCCGACCGGGATGCGCAGCATGTTCTCGTGCAGAACGACCCAATACACGGGCCTTGTAGCGTCCTTGAGGATGTGCTGGCGCTCCAGTCGGCCGGACACCTTGTCCTCGATGTACTCGTCCGTCGCGAACCGGTTCATCGCCAGCGTCACCGCACGCGCGTACTCCGCGGTCTGCAAGAGGCCCGGCACCAGCGCGGGCGCGAACTCGCAGATCTTCGTCGCCAGCCGCTCCAGCTCCGCCGCCTTCGCGAAGTAATCCGCGTACCGATGGTCCTTGATGAGCTTTCGCCAAAGCCGTTCGAAAATACCGTCGGTTTGCAGGGCCTCATCAATCCGCTGCGCCACATCAAGCTGAGGCTTCCGAATCGCCTGTTCGAACTGCCCGATATATCCGCCGGAGACAAATACCCGGGTTCCTAACTCCACCTGAGTGATCCCGGCGTCCTCTCTCCGCCGCTTCAACTCCGCCCCGAAGAACTCCCACGCCGCCTGACGTGAACCGTTGGCCATGGCCAACCCCCTTGCCCTGCCCCCGCTTTGTAGCGCACAAGCTCCTGCCGAGTGTAGGGCGACCAGGTCATTCTGGAGTCGGAAAGCGTGAAACTCGATGGCGAAGGGGAACCAGGTGGAAGCACGACACTCGGCGCTGTGCGTCGAAGAGGCGGAGGACACCTTGAATGAATTGCGGACGGCACTCGAAAAGGCCGGAATTACCCTGCCGTCACTGCGACTCGATCCGGCGAGCCTTGCCCGGGAGGCGCCCTGTCCGCTGGTGGAACTGGGCCGGTGTTCGATGGAGACCGCGCGTCGGCTCGCGGCGGTGATCCGGTGAAGCCCCCGGTCGGGTCGTATGTCGTGGACACCCGGACCGGGCGCCTGGGCGTCGTCATGGGGCATGAGGGGCCGTACGTGCAGGTGAGACCGTACGGCGGCGGGCGGGAGTGGGACGCCGATCCCGGCGTCCTGCGCCACGCCACCGCGGCCGAGCGGCTCAGCGCGGCCACCGCGTACGCGAACGCCCGCAGCCGGGGTGAGGTTCCTTGAAGGAGGCGAAGGAGGGGCCACCCGCGTAGGGAAGAATGGGCGCATGAGCCTGTTCCGCGACGACGGCATCGTGCTGCGCACCCAGAAGCTGGGTGAGGCGGACCGGATCATCACGCTGCTCACCCGCAGTCACGGGCGGGTACGCGCCGTAGCGCGGGGGGTGCGGCGGACCAAGTCCAAGTTCGGGGCGCGGCTCGAGCCCTTCTCGCACGTGGACGTGCAGTTCTTCGCGCGGGGCAGCGAGCTGATCGGGCGCGGGCTGCCGCTGTGCACGCAGAGCGAGACCATCGCTCCGTACGGCGGCGGCATCGTCACCGACTACGCCCGGTACACCGCCGGGACGGCGATGCTGGAGACCGCCGAGCGGTTCACCGATCACGAGGGCGAGCCGGCCGTCCAGCAGTACCTGCTGCTCGTCGGCGCCCTGCGCACGCTGGCCCGGGGGGAGCACGCACCGCACCTCGTCCTCGACGCCTTCCTGCTGCGCTCCCTCGCCGTGAACGGCTACGCGCCGAGCTTCACCGACTGCGCGCGCTGCGGTCTGCCGGGGCCGAACCGGTTCTTCTCGGTGGCGTCCGGCGGATCCGTCTGCGTCGACTGCCGGGTGCCCGGCAGCGTCGTACCCTCGCCGCAGACCCTGGAACTGCTCGGCGCGCTGCTTACGGGAGACTGGGAGACCGCGGACGCCTGCGAACCGCGGTACGTGCGCGAGGGGAGCGGGCTGGTGTCCGCGTACCTGCACTGGCATCTGGAGCGAGGGCTGCGGTCCCTGCGGTATGTAGAGAAGTAAGCACGTAGAGAAGTAAGCGACAACACGCATGTCGGGCAAGAGGAGACGAGACCACATGGCCGTACGCGGGTTTCTGGGCCGCCAGCGCCGCGAGTACAAGACGCCGGAGCCGCATCCGTCCGGCGCCCGCGCGCCGAAGCTCCCCGGTGAGCTGATCCCCGGCCATGTGGCGATCGTCATGGACGGGAACGGGCGTTGGGCGAAGCAGCGCGGGCTGCCGCGCACCGAGGGCCACAAGGTGGGCGCCGAGCGCGTGCTGGACGTGCTGCAGGGCGCGATCGAGATGGGCGTCGGGGCGATCTCGCTGTACGCCTTCTCCACCGAGAACTGGAAGCGGTCGCCGGACGAGGTGCGCTTCCTGATGAACTTCAACCGGGACTTCATCCGCAAGACCCGTGACCAGCTCGACGAACTCGGGGTTCGGGTGCGGTGGGTGGGGCGGATGCCCAAGCTGTGGAAGTCGGTCGCCAAGGAGCTGCAGATCGCTCAGGAGCAGACCAAGGGGAACGACCGGCTGACGTTGTACTTCTGCATGAACTACGGCGGGCGGGCCGAGATCGCGGATGCCGCTCAGGCCCTGGCCGAGGACGTACGGGCCGGGCGGCTCGACCCGTCCAAGGTCACCGAGAAGACCTTCGCGAGGTACCTCTACTACCCCGACATGCCGGACGTCGACCTGTTCCTGCGCCCCAGCGGCGAGCAGCGCACCTCCAACTACCTGCTCTGGCAGAGCGCCTACGCCGAGATGGTCTTCCAGGACGTCCTGTGGCCGGACTTCGACCGCCGCGACCTGTGGCGGGCGTGTGTGGAGTACGCCTCCCGCGACCGCCGCTTCGGTGGGGCGATTCCTAACGAGGAGCTGCTGGCGATGGAGGGCAAGCAGCCGCGCGGCTGAGTCCGGCCGCTGGTAGATAGAGTTCCGCCCATGGTTCACCAGGGGCGGGACATCATTCAGGACAGTGGCACTGACACCGTCGAGCTGGCCTTCCGGCCGACACGGGCCGACATTCTCCGAGGCATACAGGTCCGTGACCGCATTCGGCGGCTGGCGCCGGTGCGGTGGGCGGTCGCGGTGCTGTTCGCTGCATTCGGCGTGTTTCTCGCCTTCGGTGGGGCGGATGCGGCGCCGGGGGTCGCGCTTTCGCTGCTGACCGCGGTCCTGATCTGGGGCACGCCCCGCATTCAGGCCAACCATGTGTTCCGGACCGTCTCGTGGCAGGGCGAGTATCGGGCCACGGTGTCCGATGCCGGGATCACGGTCGAGACCGAGCACACCACGCTGACGCAGCGCTGGTCGCTGTTCCGTGGTTACCGCGAGACTCGTGATCATCTGGTGCTGCTCAGCCGCGACCCGAACATCCTGATCCTGGAGGTCGCGCCCAAACGCGGTCTGCGCACCGAGGAGGACGTGCAGCGCCTGCGGGCCCTGCTCGACCGTCACCTCTCCCGCGTATGACGGCCGGAACGACGACGGCTCCTACTCCTGCGTGAACCGCGGCGACATGCTGCCCTGAACCTGCCGTCGCCGCGGCCTCAGCCGCCGCAGGCCGCCGCGCACTCCGCGCACGTGCCGAAAATCTCCACCGTGTGCGCCACGTTGACGTAGCCGTGTTCCGCGGCGATGGCCTCGGCCCATGTCTCGACCGCCGGGCCCTCGACCTCGACGGCCTTGCCGCAGGTGCGGCAGACGAGGTGGTGGTGGTGGTCGCCGGTGGAGCAGCGGCGGTAGACGGACTCGCCGTCGGAGGTGCGCAGGACGTCGACCTCGCCGGCCTCGGCGAGGGACTGCAGGGTGCGGTAGACCGTGGTCAGGCCGACGGCGTCGCCCTTGTGCTTGAGCATGTCGTGCAGTTCCTGCGCGCTGCGGAACTCCTCGACCTCTTCCAAGGCTGCCGCCACGGCGGCGCGCTGCCGAGTGGCGCGGCCCTTCACGGGCGGTCCAGCGGTCGTCACTGGTTGCCTCCTTGCGTTGCTTCTGCCGGGCCATTGTGCCAGCCCGGACTGGGCGCGGTCAGACGCCGATCTCGTCCTGCGCACCCCTGCTGGCCGGAATTGCACACTCCGCCGGGGCCCCGGAGGGGTGCGCGGCGGCCAGCACCCGCGCGCGGCGCCGGGCGAGCGGCGTGGCCAGGGCGGTCAGCACGATGAACGCGCCGATCGTCAGCAGCACGATGGTCGCGCCGGGCGGAACGTCCTGGTAGTACGAGGTGATCGTGCCGCCGGTGGTCACGCCGACCCCGATGGCGACCGCGATCGCGAACGTGGCCGCGAAGCTGCGGCTGAGCTGCTGGGCGGCGGCCACCGGGACCACCATCAGCGCCGAGACGAGCAGCAGACCGACCACCCGCATCGCCACGGTGACCGTCACCGCCGCGGTGACGGCCGTGAGCAGGTTCAGCGCCCGCACCGGCAGGCCCGTCACCCGGGCGAACTCCTCGTCCTGGCTGACCGCGAAGAGCTGTCGGCGCAGCCCCAGGGTGACCAGCACGACGAACGCGGCGAGGATGCAGATCGCCGTGACGTCCGACTCGCTCACCGTCGACAGGGACCCGAAGAGGTACGACGTGAGGTTGGCGTTGGAGCCGGTCGGCGCGAGGTTGATGAACATCACGCCGCCGGCCATACCGCCGTAGAAGAGCATCGCGAGGGCGATGTCGCCGCGGGTCTTGCCGTACCAGCGGATCAGCTCCATCAGGACGGCGCCGAGGATGGACACCAGGGTCGCCATCCACACCGGCGACCAGGAGAGCAGGAAGCCGAGGCCGACGCCGGTCATCGCGACGTGGCCGATGCCGTCGCCCATCAGGGCCTGGCGGCGCTGGACGAGGTAGATGCCGATCGCGGGGGCGGTGATGCCGACGAGGACGGCGGCGAGCAGGGCCCGCTGCATGAAGGCGTAGTTCAGGAATTCCATGGTGGGGCCTTCTCAGCTCAGCAGTCCTGTGCGCATCGGTTCGGCGTCGTGCGCCGCGTGCGGGTGGACGTGGTCGTGGCCGGGCAGCGCGTGCTGGCCGACCGCCTTCGGGGGTGGTCCGTCGTGCAGGACGCAGCCGTCGCGCAGGACGACCGCCCGTTGGATCAGGGGCTCCAGGGGACCGAGTTCATGCATGACCACCAGGACCGTCGTACCGCCCGCGACCTGCTCCCGCAGCGTCCGCGCGAGCACCTCCTGGCTGTCCAGGTCGACGCCGGCCATCGGCTCGTCCATGATCAGCAGCTCGGGTTCGGAGGCGAGGGCGCGGGCGATCAGGACGCGCTGGTGCTGGCCGCCGGAGAGGGCGCCCACGGAGTCCTTCGCCCGGTCCGCCATGCCGACCAGCTCCAGGGCGCGGTGTACGGCCGCGTGGTCCGCCTTGCGCAGCACACCGAAGCGGGCCCGGGACAGCCGCCCGGAGGACACCACCTCCGTCACCGTGGCGGGCACGCCGCCCGCGGCCGTGGTGCGCTGCGGGACGTAGCCCACCCGCGCCCAGTCGCGGAACCGGCGCCGCGGGGTGCCGAACAGCTCGATCTCGCCCGCGCTGACCGGGACCTGTCCGATGAGGCTGCGTACCGCCGTCGACTTGCCGGAGCCGTTCGCGCCGAGCAGCGCGACGACCTCACCGTGGCGCACGGTGAGGTCGATGCCGCGCAGGACGGGGCGCGAACCGAGGTCGGCGCGTATGCCGCGCATCGATATGACGGGCTCTCCCGTGGCGCCCATGGCGTCCTCCGTAACGATCACTTGGTGCCCAGGGCCTTCTGCAGCGACTGGAGGTTGGCTTCCATGACCTGGAAGTAGTCGTCGCCCTTGGACTTGTCGGTGATGCCCTCGAGCGGGTCGAGGACGTCCGTCCTGAGGCCCGCGTCCTGGGCGAGGGTCTTCGCGGTCTTGTCGCTGACCAGTGTCTCGTAGAAGACCGTGGTCACGCCGTCGGCCTTGGCCTCCTCCTGGAGCTCCTTGATCCGGGCCGGGCTGGGCTCGCTCTCCGGGTCGAGGCCGGAGATGGCCTCCTGGGTCAGGCCGTAGCGCTCGGCGAGGTAGCCGAAGGCCGCGTGGTTGGTGAAGAAGACCTTCGTCTGGCTGTTCTTCAGGCCGTCCGCGAACTCGGTGTCGAGGGCGTCCAGCTTCTTGACCAGGTCCTCGGTGTTCTTCCGGTAGTCCGCGGCGTTGTCCGGGTCGGCCTTCTCGAAGGCCGTGCCGACGCCTTCGGCGATCTCGGCGTACTTCACCGGGTCCAGCCAGACGTGCGGGTCGAGGGCGTGCTCCTCCTCTTCGGAGTGCTCCTCCTCGGCGTGGCCTTCCTCACCCTCGTGGCTGTGCTCGACGTCGCCGTGGTCCTCGAGCTCGGTCAGCGTGGCCGCGTCGATCTTGGTCTTGACGCCGGACTGGTCGACGGCCTCGTCGACGGCCGGCTGCAGGGTCTTGAGATAGAGCACCGCGTCCGTCTCGCCGAGCTCGGCGGTCTGCTTGGTGCTGAGCTCCAGGTCGTGGGGCTCCTGGCCGGGCTCGGTGAGGGTGGTGACGTTCACATGGTCCCCGCCGATCTGCTCGGCGAGGAACTGCATCGGGTAGAACGAGGCGACGACGTCGAACTTGTCCGAGTTGCCCGCCGCGGAGCTGTCGTCGGAGCATGCGGAGAGGGTTCCGAGGCCGAGCGCGGTGGCCGCCGCTATCGCGATCCCGGATATGTGAGGTCGTCGTACGTTCATGACAGTCATTTTCACCGAATATGGAAACGATTGTCAACAAGCGCCTGGTGAGGCCCGGGTAAGCCCCTGGTAAGGGGTGAGGTGCGCCCGGAGGCCGGACCGATTTGATTGAGGGGGAGCCCCCGCCGGTAACCTGAAGCATTCGCTCTGAAGCATCTCGCTTCGTCGCCCGTCGTCGTAATGAAGAGAGCACCGTGGCCGCCGACAAGATCGACACCATCGTCAGCCTGAGCAAGCGCCGTGGCTTCGTTTTCCCGTGCAGTGAGATCTACGGCGGTCAGCGCGCCGCCTGGGACTACGGGCCGCTGGGTGTCGAGCTCAAGGAGAACCTCAAGCGTCAGTGGTGGCGCTACATGGTGACGTCGCGCGAGGACGTCGTCGGTATCGACTCGTCCGTGATCCTCGCCCCCGAGGTCTGGGTCGCCTCCGGTCACGTCGCCACCTTCACCGATCCACTGACCGAGTGCACCTCCTGCCACAAGCGGTTCCGCGCGGACCACCTGGAGGAGGCCTACGAGGCCAAGAAGGGTCACGCCCCGGAGAACGGCCTCGCCGACATCAACTGCCCCAACTGTGGCAACAAGGGACAGTTCACCGAGCCCAAGCAGTTCTCGGGTCTGCTGTCCACCCACCTCGGCCCGACGCAGGACAGCGGCTCCATCGCGTACCTGCGCCCCGAGACCGCGCAGGGCATCTTCACCAACTTCGCCCAGGTGCAGACCACCTCGCGCCGCAAGCCGCCGTTCGGCATCGCCCAGATGGGCAAGTCGTTCCGCAACGAGATCACGCCGGGCAACTTCATCTTCCGCACCCGCGAGTTCGAGCAGATGGAGATGGAGTTCTTCGTCAAGCCCGGCGAGGACGAGAAGTGGCACGAGTACTGGATGGAGCAGCGCTGGAACTGGTACACCGGCCTGGGTCTCCGTGAGGAGAACATGCGCTGGTACGAGCACCCCAAGGAGAAGCTCTCCCACTACTCCAAGCGCACCGCCGACATCGAGTACCGCTTCCAGTTCGGCGGCAGCGAGTGGGGCGAGCTGGAGGGCGTCGCCAACCGCACCGACTACGACCTCTCCTCCCACTCCAAGGCCTCCGGCCAGGACCTCTCCTACTTCGACCAGGAGGCCGGCGAGCGCTGGACGCCGTTCGTCATCGAGCCGGCGGCCGGTGTCGGCCGCGCGATGCTGGCCTTCCTGCTCGACGCCTACGTCGAGGACGAGGCGCCCAACGCCAAGGGCAAGATGGAGAAGCGCACGGTGCTGCGCCTCGACCACCGGCTCGCCCCGGTGAAGGTCGCGGTGCTCCCGCTGTCCCGCAACCCGGAGCTGTCCCCGAAGGCCAAGGGCCTCGCCCAGGCGCTGCGCCAGAACTGGAACATCGAGTTCGATGACGCCGGCGCCATCGGCCGCCGCTACCGCCGCCAGGACGAGATCGGCACGCCGTACTGCGTGACGGTCGACTTCGACACCCTGGAGGACAACGCGGTGACCGTGCGTGAGCGCGACACGATGAAGCAGGAGCGTGTGTCGCTGGACCAGATCGAGGGCTACCTGGCCGGCCGGCTCGTCGGCTGCTGAGGCCCGAGGGCGCTGACTGATACCCCGATTCCGTTACGGACGTAACAGACGTAACGGAATCGGGGTTTTTGCCGTCCGTGAGGCGGTCTGCTCCGAAGGAGAGGGCATGTGCGGCCCGCATCGGGCGGGCCGCGGCGACGAACCTCTCACGGGGGCATCATGCGCAAGCAAACAGTGATCGGGGCGGCCGTACTGGCGCTGGCGGTCGGGTCGGTCGGCTATGTGGCGGCGAGCGACGGGGGACAGGGCGGCGACTCCGTCGCCGGTATCGAGGCGAAGGGCGGCGTCGGTGCCGGGCTGCCGCAGGCGTCCGGGGACCGGCTCGTCGCCGTCGGGCTGACCGGTGACCAGCGGCTCGTCCGCTTCCGTGTCGACCGGCCCGGCGTCGTCCTCCCGCTCGGCAAGGTGAGCGGCCTCAAGGGCGACACCAGGCTCGTCGGCATCGACTACCGGGTGCAGAACAACAAGCTGTACGGCGTCGGCGACCAGGGCGGCGTCTACACGATCCGTGAGATCGGCGCCAGGGCCACCAAGGTCTCGCAGCTGAGCGTCGCCCTCCAGGGCCGTTCCTACGGCGTCGACTTCAACCCGGCCGCCAACCGGCTGCGCGTCATCAGCGACACCGGCCAGAACCTCCGCCACAACATCGACGACCCGGCGGGCGCCCCGGCCGCGGGCACGACAGCCGTCGACGGCACCCTCACCAACCCGCCGGTGCCGCCCGCGACGACGGGCGCGACGGCGACGGGCGTGACCGGGGCGGCGTACACGAACAACGACCTCGACGCGACGACGGCCACGACCCTCTTCGACCTCGACACGGCCCAGGACCAGGTCTCCGTCCAGTCCCCGGCCAACGCCGGCAACCTGGCCCCGACCGGAAAGACGGGCACGGACCTGCCTCCCGACTCGGGCTTCGACATCTACAGCTCGCCGAACAGCGGCACCACCACCGGCTACGTGGTGACCGGTTCACGCACCCTCCGGGTCAACCTGCTGACCGGAAAGGCGACGGTGACCGGCGGCTTCCCGAAGGGGCGGCAGGTGGTGGACCTGGCGATACCGCTGCGGCAGGGCTGAGGGGTCCGGCAACAGGGCCCGCGATCGGCCCTGTAGGGGTATACGGCGGCCACGGCAGGGTGGCGGCATGAGTGTCGTCTCTCTCCTGACCACCCTCGTCGTGGTCGCCACCGCCGGTACCGGCGGCCCGCTGGAACGTCTGTGGCGGCGGTGGCGTTGCGGGTGGACCAGGAGCGGGCCCAGGCTCATGATCGAAGAGGTGTAGTTGCGCTTCAGTTGTCCGTGAGAGCCTGCAGCATGGCCATCATCCACCACACCACCCTCAAGCCGACCAAGCTGGAACTGCTCACCTCCTGGCTGCCCTCCCGCCCGTGGTACGGCGGTGCCGGTGAACCCCGCCTCGCCAAGGCCGGCGGCTTCCGGCTGGACGACCCGGAGGGCGAGGTCGGAATCGAGTTCATGGTGACCACCGATGCCGCGGGTCCCGAGCCGGTCAGCTATCTGGTGCCGCTGACCTATCGAGGCGCCCCTCTCGACGGCGCGGAGCACGCCCTCGTCGGGACCATGGAGCACGGGGTGCTCGGCCGTCGCTGGGCCTACGACGGCTGCCACGACCCGGTGCTGGTCGCCCAGTTGTGGGCCCTGATCGAGGGGAGGGCCGAGGCCCAGGCGCAGAACGTCACCGCAACCGTCGACCAGGAGGTCACCCGCTCCTACGCCGGGCCGGGCCGCACGACGAAGGAGGTCACGGCTCCTGTCGCCGACGACTCGGACGGCACCCGGCTGACCGCGCCGGACGGCACGACCCTCCGGCTGCACCGGGTCCTGCGGCCCGGCCCGGAGGGTGCGTCGCTCCTCCCCGAGGGGGCCGCCGGTCATGTCGGCGGTGCCTGGCAACTGCCGGACGGCACCCGCGTCCACGGGTTGTTCGCCGACGCTCGTCGCTAGGCTCCGTCGGGGATCAACGGCCCTGCAACGCCTTCACGTTGTCGCCGAAGGTCCAGTTCCTCGAGCCGTCCCAGTTGATCGACCAGGTCATCAGGCCCTTGAGCGAGGTGCCGTAATGCCGCCACGCCTGGGCGACGAGGGACGGTGACATGTAGCCGCCGCCCGCGCCCGACTGCGCGGGCAGGCCCGGCACCTGCTTGTCGTACGGCACCTTGATCGTCGTACCCTGCACGACCAGGCCCTTGTTGAGGCAGTCGGTCTGGGCGACGAAGCCCTCTACGGTGCCGGCGGAGTAGGAGTCACCGGAGCAGCCGTACATGCTGCCGTTGTAGTACTGCATGTTCAGCCACCACAGACGGCCGTTGTCGGCGTACTTCTTGATGATCGGCAGGTAGGCGCCCCAGATCGAGCCGTAGACGACGCTGCCGCCGGTGACGTAGGCCGTCTCCGGGGCCATCGTCAGGCCGAAGCTGGGCGGCATCTGGGCGAGGATCCCGTCGATGATGCGGATCAGGTTGGCCTGGGACGTGGACAGTTGGCCGATGTTGCCGCTGCCGGTCAGGCCCGTCTCGATGTCTATGTCGATGCCGTCGAAGTTGTACTTCTTCAGGATCGGGACGATCGTCGCGATGAATTTGTCCGCCACGGCGGTGGAGTTGAGGTCGATGCCGGCCGTCGCACCGCCGATCGAGAGCAGGATCGTCTGGCCGGACGCCTTCGCCGCGCACATCTCGGCGGGGGTGGCCACCTTCACGCCCGTGTCCATGCCGTCCTCCCACAGGGCCGTCCCATCGGAGCGGATGACGGGGAACGCCGCGTTGATGACGTTGTAGCCGTGGGCGGGGATACGGGAGTCGGTGATCGGGGTCCAGCCGAAGGGCGGGTGGACCCCGCCCGCGGCGCCGTCCCAGTTCTCCCAGTAGCCCTGGAGGACCTTGCCGGACGGCTTCGGCTTGACCGCGCAGGTGTCGGCCGCCGAGGCGGTGGTGGCGACGGGGAGCTGGGTGAGGCAGGCGGTCGCCAGCGCGGTGGCGAGCAGGCGCAGGGCTCGGCGGAGCATACGGGCCTCCCGGTGGGGGTGCGGTGAGGTGTCGTAGACATGACAGCGTGCTCGTGGTCCAGACCTCTCGTCAATAGGTCTGGACCATATGGGTCAAGCATGGAATGACAGATGACGGATGACAGATATTGAAATCTGTCACCTGTTAGGGCAAGGTGGAGGGCATGACGATGCAAACCCGCCCCCTCGGAACCACCGGCCCCCAGGTCTCCGCCCTCGGCCTCGGCTGCATGGGCATGTCCGCGCTGTACGGCGACGCGGACCGGGCCGAATCGATCGCCACCGTTCACGCCGCCCTGGAGGCCGGCGTGACCCTGCTCGACACCGGCGACTTCTACGGCATGGGCCACAACGAGATGCTGATCGGCGAGGCCCTGCGCGCGGCGCCCGCCGGCCTGCGTGAACAGGCCCAGGTCAGCGTGAAGTTCGGCGCGCTGCGCGGCCCGGACGGCGGCTGGGCCGGATACGACGGCCGCCCGGCCGCGGTGAAGAACTTCGCCGCCTACTCCCTCCAGCGCCTCGGCGTCGACCACATCGACGTCTACCGGATCGCGCGGCTCGACCCCGGCGTACCGATCGAGGAGACGGTCGGCGCGATCTCGGAACTGATCGAGAAGGGGTACGTCCGGCATGTGGGCCTCAGTGAGGTCGGCGCCGAGACGATCCGCCGGGCCGCCGCCACCGCGCCGGTCGCCGACCTGCAGATCGAGTACTCCCTGATCTCCCGCGGCATCGAGGAGGAGGTCCTGCCGACCACCCGTGAGCTGGGCATCTCCATCACGGCGTACGGCGTCCTGTCCCGTGGCCTGATCTCCGGCCACTTCACCCGTGACCGGCAGCTCGCCGCGAACGACTTCCGGGCGATGTCGCCCCGCTTCCAGGGCGAGAACCTCCAGCACAACCTGAACCTGGTCGAGGCGCTGCGGAAGATCGCCGAACGCAAGGGTGTCTCCGTCGCCCAGATCGCCATCGCCTGGGTGCTCTCCCGTGGCGAGGACATCGTGCCGCTCGTCGGCGCCCGCACCCGGGAGCGGCTCACCGAGTCGCTGGGCGCGCTGGACGTCACGCTGGACGAGGCCGACCTGACGGCGATCGAGGAGGCGGTGCCGGCGGACGCGGTGGCGGGTGACCGCTACCCGGCCCCGCAGATGGCCCATCTGGGGAGCAAGTAGTGATTCCGGCGGCGGATCCCGTGCCGGGTACGGTCTAGGGCATGTCACCGACGTCCCAGACCCTGACCGCCGAGCGCATCCTCGAAGCCACCGAGGAGGTGCTGCGCCGCCACGGCCCGGCCAAGGCCACCGTGGTCGACGTGGCCCGCGCGCTCGGCGTCAGCCACGGCAGCGTCTACCGGCACTTCCGCACGAAGGCGGCGCTGCGGGAGGCGGTGACGAAGAGGTGGCTGGACCGGACGACTCAGGTGCTGGCGGCGATCGTCGCCGCCCCCGGCCTGGACCCGGAGACCCGGGTGCGCGAATGGCTCGCGGCACTCTTCGCCGCCAAGCGCCGCAAGGCGTTCGACGACCCGGAGCTCTTCGCCACGTACTCGGTGCTGACCACCGAGACCGCCGAAACGGTCGTCAGCGAGCACATCGCCGACCTCACCGGCCAGCTGACCGAGATCGTCCGCGTGGGTGTCGACACAGGCGCCTTCACCACCGACGATCCGGCCACCACGGCCGTCGCCCTCTTCCGCGCCACGGACCGCTTCCACGACCCGCACTACGCCAGGGAGTGGGAACTGCCAGGCGTGGAGGGGGAGTTCGAGGCGGTCGTGGAGCTGCTGATCCGGGGGCTACGCCGCTGACGGGTCCACCGTCGCCTGGTGGGCCTCGGCGAGGTGCTCCTCCGCCTTCAGCCAGGGCAGAAACTGCGCGCCCCGCCGCCAGCCGCAGGTCTCGCACCTGATCGTGCGCTGCACGCCGGTGCGCTGGACCCGTACGACATGCTCGCGTCCGTGCTGATCCCAGCGGCTGACCTTGCTCGTGTCGATCTGCGGCATGACGCCTCCAGCGTCCCCGTCCGGCTGTCTCTTCGGGCAGCAAGGAGTGTGCAGCAGGATCAACATCAACAGGGGTCACTTCACGGCGAGTTGTCCAACCTGTGGCCGAGAGCCGCATGCCATGGCGCCGGCGAGGTGGCCGGCCTGGGGGCGCGGGGCCGTGACATGGTGCGGCTCCGCCGCGTGGGCGCGACCAGGCCACAGCCACCCCGCAGCTAGGAACGATCCCCGCCCCCACCACCTGCCGCACCTCCTCCGACTCCAGCCGCTCGGCAGTCCGCTCAGCCGTCCCCGAGCCCACCGCCCTGGACACCGCACCGAACACCAGGACGGCCAGCCCGCACCCCACGAGAATCCACCACCCCGGCCCGGCGGCCGACACGAACGCATCCCGATACGACGACGCCCCGATCCCCGAGACCAACACCGCCCCGACCACAGCGACCCCCAGGGTCTGCCCGAGCTGCCGACTGGTCGAGGCAACGGCCGCTGCAACACCCGCCTGCGCCCGCGGCATCCCGGACACCGCCGTGTTGGTGATCGGCGCGTTCACGAACCCGAATCCGATGCCGAACAGCAGGTACCCGAGGAAGAGGGTGACGTTCGACGTCTCGCCCTCGAACGCCGCGAACAGCAGCGGACTCGCGGTCATCGCGACGCCCGCGATCAGCAACGGCAGCCGCGGCCCCACGCTCGCCAGCAGCCGCCCGGCCAACGGGGCGCACACCAGCGTCGGCGCGGCCATCGGCAGCATCCACAGTCCGGCGTGCAGGGCGTCCAGGCCGCGCACATGCTGCAGATACAGCGTCGACAGGAACAGGAACCCGCCCAGCGACGCGAACGCACTGATGGCGATCACTGTGGCCCCGCTGAAGGGCGCCGACCGGAAGAAGCGCAGGTCGACCAGCGGCTCCGCGCGGCGTGGCTCGTACGAGAGCAGGCCGATCAGTGCGATGACCGCGACCGCCGCGAACGGCAGTACGGTCGCGAGCCCCGCGTTCGGCGCCTCGATGATCGCGTACGTCAGGGAGCCGAACAGCGCGATCACCAGCACCTGGCCGACCGGATCGGGCCGCCGGGCCTTCGGGGCGCGGGATTCGGGGACGTACCGCAACGTCAGCAGCAGCGCAGCGAGACCCACCGGCAGGTTGATCCAGAAGATCGCCCGCCAGTCCACCGCCTCCACCAGCAGTCCGCCCACCAGCGGTCCCGCCGCCATCGAGATTCCGACGACCCCACCCCACGCCCCGATCGCGCGGGCGCGCTCGCGCGGGTCGGTGAAGGTGTTGGTGATGATCGACATGGCGACCGGGTTGAGCATGGAGCCGCCCACCGCCTGGACCATGCGGAAGATCACCAGTATGTCCAGGTTGGGCGCGACGGAGCACAGTGCCGAGCCGATCGTGAAGACGATCAGGCCCGCGATGAAGACCCGCTTGCGGCCGATCCGGTCGGCGGTGGAGCCCGCGAGCATCAGCAGCGAGGCGAGGACGAGCGTGTACGCGTCTATCGTCCACTGCAGGCCCGAGGTGCTGGCGTGCAGGTCGTCCTGCATGGAGGGCAGGGCGACATTGAGCACCGTGTTGTCGAGGCTCACGATCAGCAGGCTCATACAGCAGATCGCGAGGACCAGCAGGCGGTGGCGTTGGCTGAGCTCGGGCTCGGGCATACGCCCCATCGTACGCCGATTTCGATAGTGCGACTAACTAATGAGTTTTACACACTCATTGCACGGCACAATGGAGGGATGTCCACGCCCCTGCAGATCGGCCCGCACACCGTCCAGCCGCCCGTCGTCCTGGCCCCCATGGCCGGGATCACCAACGCGCCCTTCCGCACCCTGTGCCGGGAGTTCAGCGGCGGCAAAGGCCTGTTCGTGAGTGAGATGATCACCACCCGGGCGCTGGTCGAACGCAACGAGAAGACCATGCAGCTGATCCACTTCGACGCGACCGAGCGGCCGCGTTCGATCCAGCTGTACGGCGTGGACCCGGCGACCGTCGGCAAGGCCGTCCGCATGATCGTGGAGGAGGACCGCGCCGACCACATCGATCTGAACTTCGGCTGCCCGGTCCCCAAGGTGACGCGCAAGGGCGGCGGTTCCGCGCTGCCCTACAAGCGCAACCTGCTCCGCGCCATCCTGCGCGAGGCCGTCAGCGGGGCCGGTGACCTGCCCGTGACGGTGAAGCTGCGCAAAGGCATCGACGACGACCACATCACCTACCTCGACGCCGGCCGTATCGCCGTCGAGGAGGGCGTCACCGCCATCGCCCTGCACGGCCGCACCACCGCCCAGCACTACGGCGGCACCGCCGACTGGGACGCCATCGCCCGGCTGAAGGAGCATGTGCCGGAGATCCCCGTGCTCGGCAACGGCGACATCTGGTCGGCCGAGGACGCGCTGCGGATGGTGCGGGAGACCGGCTGCGACGGGGTCGTGGTGGGGCGCGGGTGCCTCGGGCGGCCGTGGCTCTTCGCCGACCTGGTCGCCGCCTTCGAGGGACGGGCCGACTTCCGTGAGCCCACCCTGCGCGAGGTCGCCGACGTCATGATCCGGCACGCCACTCTCCTGGGTGAGTGGATCGGCGACGAGTCACGTGGCGTCATCGACTTCCGTAAGCACGTCGCCTGGTACCTCAAGGGCTTCGCGGTCGGCTCGGAGATGCGCAAACGGCTCGCGATCACCTCTTCCCTGGAGGAACTCCGCTCCGGGCTGGACGAGCTGGACCTCGACCAGCCCTGGCCCACCGGCGCCGATGGCCCGCGCGGCCGTACGTCCGGCAACAACCGGGTGGTGCTCCCGGACGGCTGGCTGAAGGACCCGTACGACTGCGCGGGGATCAGCGAGGACGCGGAGCTGGACACCTCCGGCGGCTGATCACCCGCTGGGCTTGGAGCCGTACGCCGTCAGGAACCGGTCCCGGAAGTCGCTCATCTTCCACACCGGCGCGTCCTGGTCCGGCTTGAGGCCGTCCGTCCAGCCCCAGCCGGAGATCTTGTCGAGCACCTTCGGGTCCTTGGCGACGATCGTGACCGGTACGTCCCGGCTGGCGCGCTGGCCGCTGACCCGGGCGATGGGCTGGTGGTCGCCGAGGAAGACCAGGACGGTGTCCTCGGTGCCGTAGCGCTCCAGCCACTGGGTCAGGCTGGTGAGCGAGTACGCGATGGACTTGCCGTACTCCTCCTTGGACCGGTTCGAGTCGGCGATCACCTCGGAGGGGTCGGTGCCCGCCTTCTCGATGCCGTCGAAGACCGAGCCGTCGCCCAGCTCGTCCCAGTCGACCATCTTCGGGATCGGCGCCCACGGCTGGTGACTGGACGTCAGGATGATCTCCGCCATCAGCGGCTGGTCGCGCTTCTTGCCGTGCTCCAGTCGCTGGAACGCCTCCAGCGCGTACTGGTCCGGCATCGTCGACCAGCTGAACTTCGGCCCCTTGTAGCCGAGATGGAAAGCGTCGTAGACGTTGTCCAGCCCGTAGAACTTCGCCTCCGGCCAGCCCTTCTGCACACCCGGCACCACACCGACGGTCCGCCAGTCGCCGGTCTTCTGGAAGGCCTTGGTGAGGGTGAGGTGGTCGCCGGAGGTGACGGTGCGGAAGCGCTGCTGGCTGCTGATCCACAGGCCCGACAGGAACGTGGAGTGCCCCAGCCAGCTGCTGCCCCCGTAGGTCGCCGAGGTCAGCCAGCCGCTCTTCGCGGCGTACCCCGCCTCGGTCAGCGCCTTGTCGCCGCTGTCCAGGGACTTCAGCACACCGGGCGAGATCAGCGGGTCCTCGAGCGCGCTGCGGCCGTAGCTCTCGATGAACGTGAACAGGACGTCCTTGCCGCGCAGGTCCGGCACCAGCTGGTCGCCGGGCGTGCTGCCGAAGACGTCCTCCTTCGCCTCCCGCTCGAACGCGGCCTCGTCGCGCAGCGTGGTCTGCACCCGCCGCGTCTGGATCTCCAGCAGCGCCGCCGCATGGTCGGAGGCGATCGGCAGCCCGGCGAACTGCACGCCGAGCGCGTACGCCAGCGTCCATACGACAGCGGCGGCGAGCGTCGAGCGGACGGCGACGGTGCGATGCCGGACGAGCAGGTTGCTCAGCCGGACCGTCGCCAGCGTCATGACCGCGAACAGCAGCACGGCGAGCGCGATCGCCCCGATGGCCAGCCCGGTCGCGCCCGCCCCGCCCATGGTGTCCTTCATGTAGGACTGGGCGTCGTCGAGCAGCCCCCAGTCGAGGACCAGGTTGAAGCCGCGGCCGAGGTATTCGTTGAAGCCCATGTCGAGCAGGTTGAGCACGGTCAGCGCGGCGAGTCCGACCCCGGCGACGATCGCCGCCACCAGCCGCGGACGGCGGGGCAGCACGAGCAGCACCGCGGCACCGATGATCGCCTCCACCGGGATCCGCACGAACTTGCCCCACGCGAGGGCGGCGAGGGTGTTCGGCACGAGCAGCGCGAACAGGACCAGGGCGACGGAGAGGGCGGTCGCGGTCCAGCGCAGGGCGCGGGCGGCGGTGGGGTGGCCGGTGCGCCAGCGGGCCAGGCGGCCTTCGGGGGCGGCGGGTTCCGCGGTCTGATCCGAGGGCTGCGGGGCGTCATCGGTCGTGTGCTGCGGTTGACGCGTGAAGACAGCCACCCGAGGGTCCCTCCGTACGAAAGCACTGTGAAGCGGCGGACCCGGCGTGGGGGAACGGGCCCGCCGCAGTGTCGTACGGCTGGACGCCGGACTCCGTTCACCCGTTCCGTCAGGAACCTGCTTCCGCCACGAACCTGCTTCCGCCACGAACCTGCGGTTACACGCCCCCGACCGCCGTCAGCAGTGCCAGCGGTGCCGCCGCCGAGCGGGACTCCCGTTCGCACGCGTGCGGGTACGGCACCGGCTCGGCATGCGTGTCCCGGCCGTACCCGGCGAGCACCTCCGGCAGCCGGTGCCCGGCCGCGGTCGCCGCGTCGACCAGGGCGTGGGCGACGGTGCGGGCCTCGTCGTGCAGGCCGTAGCGGGCCAGCCCCAGCGTGATCAGCGCGTTGTCGTGCGGCCAGACCGAACCGCGGTGGTACGACAGCGGGTGGTACGCCGGCTGCCCGGCCGCCAGCGTGCGCACCCCCCAGCCGGAGAAGAAGTCGGGTTCGAGGAGCCGCCGGCCGACGAGCTCGCCGTACTCCTTGTCCAGCAGCCCCGACCAGAGCAGATGCCCGGCGTCCGACGCCAGCGCGTCCACCTGACGCCCCTCACCGTCGAGCGCGAGCGCCGGGAAGGAGCGGTCCGGCATCCAGAAGTCCCGCTGGAAACGGTCCCGCAGATCACCGGCCGCCTGCTCCAGCAGCGCCGCGTACGTCTCGTCGCGCCACACCGCGCGGGCCAGCCACGCCGTGCGGCGCAGCGCGTCGTACGCGTAGCCCTGCGCGCCCGCCGCCATCACCGGCCCGGTCGGCCGGGTGCCGTCGGCGCAGCAGATCGCGCCGGGGGAGTCCTTCCAGTTCTGGTTGGCCAGGCCGCCCTGGTCGGCGCGGTAGACGAGATAGCCGCGCGAGGTCAGCCCGCCGTGGTCCAGCATCCAGCCGACCGCCGCGCGGGCGTGCTGCTGAAGCCGGCGGGCCGGCCCGGTGTCCCCGGTCTGCTCGACGTACGCCCCGAGCAGGACGAGGAACAGCGGGGTCGCGTCCACCGAGCCGTAGTACCGCCCGTACGGTACCTGCCCGAAGTGGGCCAGCTCGCCGTCCCGCACCTCGTGCACGATCTTGCCGGGCTGGGCGACCGACTCGGCGTTCGTCCCGGTCGCCTGGGTCGCGGCCAGCGCCGGGAGCGTGGCGGCGGCGAGCTGGGGCCGGTACGGGAGGGCGAACAGGGAGGTGAGCAGGGCGTCGCGGCCGAGCAGGGTCAGGAACCAGGGCGCTCCTGCGGCGGGGACGCGCAGCTCCTCGCCGTCCGGTCCGGTGGCCGGTACCTGCAACGCGGCCAGGTCGGCCAGGCCGCGCGCACAGGCCGCCGCCAGTTCCGGCCAGCCGGTGGGGAAGGCGATGCCCTCGACGAACCTGCCCTCCTTGTCGAGGAGTTGCTCGGTGACGGCGGCGGGGGAGCGCGGTACGCGCAGCGCCCGCTTCTCGCCGTGCGGGCGCGCCATGACCCGCAGGGTCAGCTCCGCCGTGCCGTGCGGTTCCAGGTCGAGGGTCCAGACGAGGCGGCGCGCGCCGGTGCCGGTCTCCTCGACGGCGTCCGGCGGGGGCTCGGCCGTCACCGTCGTACAGGAACGCCACGCGCCGCGCTGGTAGGTGAACTCCACGCCGTCGTCGAGAACCTGGCGGGAGCGCAGGGCGCCGGGCTTGGTGTAGGTGCGGTGGTCCGAGCGCAGTTCGAACTGGTCGGTGAAGTCGGCGTCGGCGGTGACGGCGAGGCGGATCGTGGTCGGCACCGGGCGGTTGCTGGTGACGCGCAGCGACTCGACGAACGAGCTGTCCCCGACGGCCTGTTCACGGAAGAGCGCGTACGCGGCCGGCTCCTGGCGGCCGCCCCGCGGGACCAGCACACAGCGCGTGGTGTCCCCGCCGGTCACGGGGCTCAGGGCCTCCGGCACGGCGCCGTCGACCGTGAGCTGCCAGCGGCTGAGGTGCCGGCCGTCGCGCACGAACAGCCCGTCCGGGGAGCTGCCGCTCCGCACCCCGCTGATGTCCCCGCTGTCGCCCACGACGGCGAACGTCCCGCCGTGCACGAGCAGATGATGCCGGTTCGTCATCCCCGGTCCCCTCCCTTGGCTCCGTTGGCTGCGTCGGCCGCCTTGGCTTCCAGCAGGTCGAGCGTGAGTGCGGCGGTCCAGCCGAAGCCGGTCGCCCCGCAGGCCGCGCCGGTGTACGGGTCCACGTACTCCGCGAACCCGGACGCGTCGGCGGTGTCGAGCATCGCCTCGCGCAGCGCGCCGGCCCGCTCCGTCTCGCCGTGCACCCTCAGGCCCCGCTCCAGCAGCCAGCTCGTGTTGAACCAGGCCGGGCCGCGCCAGTACCGGTGCGGATCGAAGGCCTCGCCGAGCAGGTCGTAGCTCGGCACGAGCCGGGTACCGGCGCCGAAGTGCGGACCGGCGAGCGTGCGCACGAGGGCGGCGACGACGGCGCGGGGGAGGGTGGGCAGGAGGAGGGGGACGAGGCCGGAGACGCTGCGTTCGGGGATCAGGTCGCCGCTGCGGGCGTCCTGGCTGCTTCGGGTGCCCTGGCTGTTTCGGACGTCCTGGCCGCTTCGGATGTCCTTGCAGAAGAACATCCCCTCGGCCGGATCCCACAGCCGGTCGATGAGGACGCCCGTCAGGCGCTCCGCGCGGGCCTGCCGGGCCGTGCCCGTCGCGCCCAGCTCGCGGGCGATGCGGGCCAGCGCGTGCTCGGAGGCGATCAGCAGTGCGTTGAACGCCGGGTCCTCCACGGCGAACGCGCTGTCCCCGTCGGCGTAACCCCGGTCCCGGTAGTCCGTCGCCAGCCGCACATACCGCCCGTAGTCGAGGTCCGTCGGCCGGTCCTCGGGTGCGCCGTGGGCGAGGTCGGCGCGACGGAAGGAGCGGGCCGGGGCGGGGGTGACACGGGCGAGCGGGGCGTCCCAGCAGGGGCTGTTGTCCATCCCCTGCTCCCACGGGTGCACGACCGACACGAGCCCGCCCCCGCCCAGGTCACGCCGGTGCAGCAGATAGCGGTGCCAGGCCGCCAGCCGCGGATACACCCCGGCGAGGAAGCCGCGCGCCCGCGACAGGCCCGGGTCGGCGCAGTGCACCAGCCAGGCCGCCAGCGCGTGCACCGGTGGCTGCACGATGCCGGAGGTCTGTACGGTGCGCGGGGCACCCGCAGCGCGTCCCGCGGTCGAGGAGCGCCAGAAGTCGGGGCTCGGGAAGTACGCGTCCAGCGGCACGGAGGGGTTGAAGACGATGTGCGGGATCCGCCCGTCGCCCCACTGCGCGGCCAGCAGCGTCTCCAGCTCCGTCTGGGCCCGTAACGGCGACAGGTGCCGGAGCCCGATCGCGATGAACCCCGAGTCCCAGGACCACTGGTGGGGGTACAGGCCGCGCGAGGGCACCGTCGACGTTCCGGTCCAGTTGCCCTCCAGGACGCGCGCGGCCCTGAGATGCGGCGAATCCGGCATCAGGCCCGGATCGTATACAACCTCCCGCGCGGCGGGACGGAATGTGAGCTGGGCAGTGCGATCCACTCGGGGCTCCCCGAAAGACGTCCAGGCGACCGGTTTGACCATCGCTACCGTAGGGTTACGTCTATTTAACACGCAAAACCCAATATGTAATGCAGGGTTGAGAAACACAAGGGGGTGCGCAGGTATGGCTGGACGGAGCGCGAGCCAGGCGAGCGCCGGGGAACTGCTCGAGCTGGTGCGCAGCGGTCGCGCCACCACCCGTGGTGCGCTCCAACAGGTCACCGGTCTCTCCCGCGCCACGGTCGGCCAGCGCCTGGACCGCCTCTTCCGCGCGGGCTGGCTGCGTGAGGGCGCCGGCGGCCCGGTCGATTCCCCGCTCGGCGGCCGGCCCTCCATCACCCTGGAGTTCGACGACGCCCACGCGGTCGTCCTCACCGCCGACCTCGACACCCGGCACGCGCGTGCCGCCGTCCTGACGCTGAGCGGTGAGATCCTCGCCGAGCACGGCGGCACCCTGGTCATCGAGGACGGCCCGGAGCCGGTCCTCGGTGAGCTGGGCCGCTGGTTCGCGGAGCTGCTGGAGAAGGCCGGGCGCGGTGCGCGGGAGGTCTGCGGCATCGGTCTCGCCGTGCCGGGCCCGGTCGACTGCGAGACCGGCCGGGTGATCCAGCCCCCGATCATGCCGGGCTGGGACGGCTACGACATACGCGGCCGCCTGGCCAGGGCGTTCACCGAGCACACCGGTGCCGGTGAGGTGCCGGTCCTGGTCGACAACGACGCCAACCTCATGGCGTACGGCGAACAGCGCACCGGCTACCCGCACTGCTCGGCGTTCGTGCTGGTCAAGGTGTCGACGGGGATCGGCGCGGGAGTCGTGGTGGACGGCTCGCTGTACCGGGGCATCGACGGCGGCGCCGGGGACATCGGCCACATCAGGGTGCCGGAGGGCGCGGATGTGCTCTGCCGCTGCGGCTCCTACGGCTGTCTGGCCGCCGTCGCCAGCGGGGGCGCCGTGGCCCGGCGGCTGGCCGAGGCCGGAGTGCCGGCCGCCTCCGGCGCGGATGTGCGGGATCTGCTCGAGGCCGGGCATCCGGAGGCCACGGGGCTGGCCCGGGAGGCCGGGCGCCGGGTCGGGGACGTACTGGCGACGGTCGTGACGCTGCTGAACCCCGGGGTGCTGATGATCGCGGGCGACCTGGCCGGAACTCCCTTCGTCACCGGCGTACGGGAGCTGCTGTACCAGCGGGCGCTGCCCCGCTCCACGGCCCGGCTGGACGTGGTGACCTCGCGGCTGGGGGAGCGGGCGGGGCTGGTGGGGGCGGGGGCACTGGTGGTGGAGCACCTGTACGCGCCGGAACGGGTGGAGGAGAGGCTGCGGGCGCTCGGGGTGTGACCGTGTGACGCTCCGGTTGCGGTCTCTCGCGGGCGTCCGCATGGTGAAATCTCGCCCCCTGTGGCAGCGTGATTCTCGCCACCCTTGATAAGGGTCGCGCTCAGATGAGCGGATCATGCGCGACTGCACTTCTCCAAGGGGTGGCACTCAGTGCCACCCCTTGATCGTTCATCGATCGAAATCAGACGTGCTGAATGCCGCTCGTATGAGCGAGAATCCCGGCCTCTGGGGAAGCGTGCGTTCAAGAAGTGAAAACATCCGCCCGCCACCGCTTACCAAGCTTTGACTTTCGATCCGGTGGCGGACGCCTGGTTACAGGCGCATGACGGGCAAGTGGACGTACCCAGGCGCCTTCGATCTGGGTATGTTCCTCGCCGTCAGGGCAGCCACCGCGTCCTCAAGGAGTTGGGACCCGTGTCGGAAAACAAAGATCCCCACGTAGCAGCTCAGGCTGGTTCGAGCGTTGAGGGCGTGAAGTTCGTTTATGACTTCACCGAGGGCAACAAGGACCTCAAGGACCTCCTCGGCGGCAAGGGCGCGAACCTCGCCGAGATGACCAACCTGGGCCTCCCCGTCCCGCCCGGCTTCACCATCACCACCGAGGCCTGCAAGGTCTACCTCGACAGCGGCGAGGAGCCGGCGGCACTGCGTGACGAGGTGAGTGCGCACCTCGACGCGCTGGAGCAGCGCATGGGCAAGAAGCTGGGCCAGGCGGACGACCCTCTGCTCGTCTCCGTCCGCTCCGGCGCGAAGTTCTCCATGCCCGGCATGATGGACACGGTCCTCAACATCGGCCTGTCCGACAAGTCGGTGCAGGGCCTTGCCAAGCAGGCCGGCGACGAACGCTTCGCCTGGGACTCCTACCGCCGCCTCATCCAGATGTTCGGCAAGACCGTTCTCGGCGTCGACGGCGACCTCTTCGAGGAGGCGCTGGAGAAGGCCAAGGAGGCCAAGAAGGTCACGGTCGACACCGAGCTGGAGGCCGCGGACCTGAAGAAGCTGGTCACCCGCTTCAAGAAGATCGTCAAGACCGAGGCCGGCCGGGACTTCCCGCAGGACCCGCGCGAGCAGATGGACCTCGCCATCAAGGCGGTCTTCGACTCCTGGAACGGCGACCGCGCCAAGCTCTACCGCCGCCAGGAGCGCATCCCGCACGACCTGGGCACCGCGGTCAACGTGTGCTCCATGGTCTTCGGCAACCTGGGCCCGGACTCCGGCACGGGCGTCGCCTTCACCCGCGACCCCGCCTCCGGCCACCAGGGCGTCTACGGCGACTACCTCCAGAACGCCCAGGGCGAGGACGTGGTGGCCGGCATCCGCAACACGGTCCCGCTCGCGGAGCTGGAACAGATCGACAAGCAGTCGTACGACCAGCTGATGCAGATCATGGAGACGCTGGAGAACCACTACAAGGACCTCTGCGACATCGAGTTCACCATCGAGCGCGGCCGGCTGTGGATGCTCCAGACCCGCGTCGGCAAGCGCACCGCGGGCGCCGCCTTCCGGATCGCGACGCAGCTGGTGGACCAGGGCCTGATCGACGAGGCGGAGGCGCTCCAGCGCGTCAACGGCGCCCAGCTCGCGCAGCTGATGTTCCCGCGCTTCGACGAGCACGCCAAGGTCGAGCAGGTCGGCCGGGGCATCGCGGCGTCGCCGGGTGCGGCGGTCGGCAAGGCGGTCTTCGACTCGTACACCGCGGTGAAGTGGTCGCGTTCCGGCGAGAAGGTCATCCTGATCCGCCGTGAGACCAACCCCGACGACCTGGACGGCATGATCGCGGCCGAAGGCATCCTGACGTCCCGCGGCGGCAAGACCTCCCACGCCGCCGTCGTGGCCCGCGGCATGGGCAAGACCTGTGTCTGCGGCGCGGAGGAGCTGGAGGTCGACACCAAGCGGCGCCGGATGACGGTGCCGGGTGGGCATGTGGTGGAGGAGGGTGACCTCATCTCCATCGACGGCTCCAGCGGCAAGGTGTACCTCGGTGAGGTGCCGGTGGTTCCGTCTCCGGTCGTGGAGTACTTCGAGGGCCGGATGCACGCGGGTGCCCAGGACGCCGACGAACTGGTCGAGGCCGTGCACCGGATCATGGCGTTCGCCGACCGCAAGCGGCGCCTGCGGGTGCGCGCCAACGCGGACAACGCCGAGGACGCGCTGCGCGCCCGTCGCTTCGGCGCCCAGGGCATCGGTCTGTGCCGTACGGAGCACATGTTCCTCGGCGACCGCCGCGAGCTGGTCGAGCGCCTCATCCTGGCCGACACGGAGACCGAGCGTGAGGAGTCCCTGAAGGAGCTGCTCCCGCTCCAGAAGCAGGACTTCGTGGAGCTGTTCTCGGCGATGGACGGCCTCCCGGTGACGATCCGTCTCCTCGACCCCCCGCTGCACGAGTTCCTCCCCGACATCACGGAACTCTCCGTCCGCGTCGCCCTGGCGGAGTCCCGTCAGGAGCCGCACGAGAACGAACTGCGCCTGCTCCAGGCGGTGCACCGTCTGCACGAGCAGAACCCGATGCTGGGTCTGCGCGGTGTGCGTCTGGGCTTGGTGATCCCCGGCCTGTTCACGATGCAGGTGCGGGCGATCGCCGAGGCCGCGGCCGAGCGCAAGAACGCCAAGGGCGACCCGCGCGCCGAGATCATGATCCCGCTCGTCGGCACGGTCCAGGAACTGGAGATCGTCCGCGAGGAGGCCGACCGGGTCATCGCGGAGGTCCAGGCCGCGAGCGGTACGGAACTGAAGCTGGCGATCGGCACGATGATCGAACTGCCGCGCGCAGCGCTGACGGCCGCTCAGATCGCCGAGGCGGCAGAGTTCTTCAGCTTCGGCACGAACGACCTGACGCAGACGGTCTGGGGCTTCAGCCGCGACGACGTGGAGGCCAGCTTCTTCACCGCATACCTGGAGAAGGGCATCTTCGGCGTCAGCCCCTTCGAAACGATCGACAAGGACGGCGTGGGTTCGCTGGTCGCCGCCGCTGCGAAGGCCGGCCGTGAAACCCGCCCCGACCTCAAGCTCGGCGTCTGCGGCGAACACGGCGGCGACCCCGAGTCGGTCCACTTCTTCCACGAGGTGGGACTGGACTACGTCTCCTGCTCACCGTTCCGGATTCCGGTGGCGCGCCTGGAGGCGGGCCGGGCGGCATCCCAGTCGACGGGCAGCGACCACCGCTGACCCACCGACCCCGGAGCCGCCGCTGATCCCCGACCCTCACCGATCCGGCGGCGGCTCCGGCAGGCAGGAAGAGGGGGCGGCACCCTGTGCGGAGGGTGCCGCCCCCTTTGCCGTGCCCAGGGACCGGTCAGCGGGTGTCGCGGCGCCTGCGTGCTCTTGCCACCGGCGGACTGGCCGCCGAACCCACCTTGTGTGCCCCACCCTGCTGACGCGCTCCTGAATCACCCACCGGCCGTGAACCGCCAAGCCGACCCGGCGTGCCTGCGACGGCGACGCTCGCCCGGGCGCGAGCGTAGCGAGCATCAGCTCACCCAGGCGTGTGGAACCGATCGGGCGACGCAGCAGGCCCGTTACCCTGACCCCCATGATTCGCGCAGTGGTCTTCGACGTCGGTGAATGCCTCGTGGACGAGACGAGGGAGTACGGCACGTGGGCTGACTGGCTGGGCGTACCTCGCCACACCTTCCATGCCATGTTCGGCGCCGTCATTGCCCAGGGCCGCGACTATCGCGAGACGTTTTCCAACCCGGCTTCGACCTGTATGACGAGCGGGAGAAGCGTGCAGCCGCCGGGCAACCGGAGACGTTCGGCGAAGAGGACCTTTATGACGACGTCCGGCCGACGCATACGCAGCTGCGCGCCGACGGACTGTGGCTCGGTATCGCAGGCAACCAGACGGTCCGTGCCGGGAAGATCCTCCGTGAACTCTTCTCCGAAGATGTAGACCTCATCGGCACGAGCGACGACTGGGGCGCCAGCAAACCGGACCCGGAGTTCTTCCGGCGCGTCGCAGAAGTCACCCCCTTCGCCAACGACGAGATCCTCTACGTCGGTGATCGCGTTGACAACGACCTGCGCCCGGCCGTCACTGCGGGCATGCGCACCGCGCTGGTGCGCCGGGGCCCGTGGGCGACGATCCAGTGGCAGACGGAGGAAGCGAAGGAGCTCCCGACCTTCAGAGTGGAAAGCCTCCGCGAACTCCCTCGCCTCATTCGCGATTTCAACGGGCAAGGGCGCTGACAGTCGTTGACCAGCCGTAGAGGCGGTCGTCCAGTTCCCTTACGCATTGCTCATGCTGGTGCGGCGCGAGAGCGCGCCGCACCTCGCGGATCCGCTCCATGCCCATCGCATACCAGGTTCGCGCCAGCTGATCGAGCGCCCGCAGAGCGTACTCACATGCTTTCCCCGGTCGGCCGGCCGCGGCCTCCACGGCTGCCAGGTCACCCAACACGACGGTGGACTGTTTCTCCTCGCTGGAGCCGAGCAAGTCGAGCACGCCCAGCAGTGTCTCCCGCGCCTGCAGAAGATGCCCGGCCTTCATTTGTGTGTTGCCCTTGAACGCCGCCAGCCGGACCGGCGAGAACCAGTCCAGCCATTCAGGAGAACGGTGTTCACCGCCCCTGGCCAGGACGTCCTCTGCGCGCCCGATCAGGTGCAGTGCAGTCCGCGTGTTACCGCACCGCGTCTCGCACTCGGCCTCCACCGCGTCGAGCCACGCCATCAGCTCTGCGGAAGCGGGCCCGCGGCGGGCGTAAGCGCGGGCCGCGACCATCCGCTCCATGGCCGCTTCGCGCTCGCCTGACCACTTCACCCGTACCCCACTCGCCCCCGGCGCGATCGACCCCGTCCTCAAGGTGCATGTCGATGCCCGCGCCGATCTCCAGGACCTGGAGCACTACCAACCGGCCCCCATGTGAACCCCACTGGAACGCCACGCAGGCCGCCCCGGATGCGCTGTCGCAATCGCCTCGTACCGAAACGAGCCAGTCGGCTACGCCCACGGCTGTCCCCTGGAAGCCGACAACACGCGGTGGCCCCCGCGTCTACCCGCAACCCCCGGTGGACCTGCCCCGCGAGGACGGCACACGTACCTTTCGGAGCGACGAGATCGGCGTCCTCACTGTCTGGCGCGGCACCGGCGCCGCCCATGCCGTGCACGACCATCTCCTCGATGGTTGGACCGGACGGTCGACTCTCATGGTCACCCCCCTCGCCAGGGACGGCCTACACCAGGCGCGCTTGCAGACACACCTTCGCCCTGAGCGGCGACTGCGCACCGCCGCGGTGCCCCACTTTTGCACCTGGTTGCGAAGAAGGGCCCGCTTCCGACGCCGTGAAGCATGGGCATTTCAGGATGAATGGCACTAATCCGGCGAGCTGTCTAGGGTCGATGGCGATGGCGCGACCCGAAGGCGCTCCAGACCACAGGCCCCTCCGCCGTGGCCGCTGCTCCAGCGAGCCGGGCACGGTGCCACGCACACGATCCGAAGGAGGTCCGCCCGATGCCTCACCATGTGACCGTCGGTGTGGATGGGTCTCTCGAGAGCGCCGCCGCCGCCGAGTGGGCGGCGCAGGAGGCGATGCTGCGCGAGGTGCCGCTGCGCATCGTGTACGCGGACGAATGGCCGGTCTCGGCGGCCATTCCTGTCGCCGGCCCCGATGTGCCGCGGTGGTCCGACGAGCTCCTGGCCGCTGCCGCGGAGGAGCTTCGGCAGTCCTGTCCCTCCCTGGACGTCAGTACACGGCGGCTGTCCGGGCGGCCTGCGGCCGCTCTGTCGATCGAGGCGGCCGAGGCCGATCTGATGGTGCTCGGTTCCCGCGGCCTGGGCGGCGTCACGGGCTACCTCCTCGGATCCGTCGGCATGGCGACGATCGGTGCCACCGAGCGGCCGGTCGTGCTCGTACGGGTGCCGGGACAGCCGGGCGGGCGGACCACGGCCGCTCCGGGCGACTCCTCCGGCGATGTGGTCGTCGGCGTGGACATCCACCACTCCTGCGAACCGCTCCTGGACTTCGCATTCGACGAAGCCGCGCGGCGCGGCAGCCGCCTGCGGGCGGTGTACGGCTGGTCGCTTCCGCCGGTCGTACGCGACGCCTCCGCGCTGGCAGCAGCCGAGCGGGAGGTCAGCCAGGACGTCGCACGGTGCCTCACGGGCATCCTGGCGCCCTGGCGGCAGAAGTTCCCCTCGGTGGAAGTCGTCGAGCGGTCCCCCACCGGCGCGCCCGCTCAGCAGCTCGTTCGGGCGGCCGCCGACGCGGAACTGGTGGCGGTCGGCCGACGCATCCGCAGGTCGCCGCTGGGGGCGCACATCGGGGCCGTCGCCCACGCCGTGATACACCACTGCGCGGCGCCGGTCGCCGTCGTCGCCCATGACTGACCGTCCCGGCCAGGCGAACGTGGTGCTCCTGTCGGCCTTCGATGTGCCCGCCGCGCTCCGGTTCCGTTTGGGGCCGTCGCCGAGACAAGAGCCCGTGAGATGGGCCTGATGGCCCTCGATCGGGCCTGGTGGCCCCTCCTCCCGCATCCGCGACGGCACGACACTGGTATCGGAAGCCGACCGAGCTTGACGGAGGTGCGCGTCATGGTGCAGCCCGTTGTTGCCGAAGCCGACGTATCCGCCGGAAGTCTGATCGTCGTCGGTCACCGGACGGCCGACCAGTCGGTGGACCTGCGCACCGGACCCGTCACGCACACCGCCATCCATCACGTCGGCTGCCCCGTGGCCGTCGTGCCCCATGCATGAGACACGCGGGGGCCGCACCAGCCGTCCCCGCACGCACCACATGACCAGGGAGGTGACGGTCATGATCAGGCCAGTCGTGGCCGGTGTTGACGGTTCGCGTGAGGGCATTGCCGCGGCCGACTGGGCGGCCAGAGAAGCCCTGCGCCGAGGACTGCCGCTCCGGCTCGTGCATGCCTGGGAGGCGGGCTTGCCGGAGGGCGCCCCCGAGGCGGCACTGCCGGAGCTGAGGGCACCTCAGTACCACGCCCGCCGGGTGCTGCACAGTGCGCTCGACCAGCTGAGCGAGCGATACCCGCAGCTGTCCATCACCGCGGAGCAGGTGTGCGGGCCGCCCGTACCCGCCTTGCTCGCAGAGGCGGAGAACGCCGAACTCCTGGTCGTCGGCAGCCAAGGGCCCAGCGGCCTGGGCGGGTTCGTATCGGGGGCAGTCGCCATGGACACGGTTGCCCGCGTTGAACGGCCGATCGTCCTCGTACGGGACTGTGACACCGCCGAGGACGAGCATCTGCCGGACGGCGACGGAAAGCCGTCGGTCCGCACGCCCTGCCGTGACGTCGCGGTCGCCGTCGACGTCGACGAACCGTGCGACGACGTTCTGGACTTCGCATACCACGCCGCCGAGCGGCGCCGGGCGCCGCTGCGCGCGATACACGCCTGGCATGTGCCGTTCTCCCGCGGCCTCCCGGACGCCGAGGAACGCGCACGGACCAGGACAGAGGCGGAACGCGAGCTGGCAGGGCTGCTCTCACCCGGGCGAGAGAAGTACCCCACCGTCGTCGTCAAGGAGAACCTCCACGAGGGACGCCCGGCACACGTCCTCGTTCCTGCCGTGGGCGGCGCCGGCCTGCTCGTCGTCGGCAGCCGCAGGCGCCGCGCAGCGGTCGGACTGCACCATCCCGGACCGGTCGCCCATGCACTGATCCATCACGTGCATTGCCCGGTCGTGCTGGTGCCGCACGACTGACGGTTCGGTCTCCGATGCGCGTCCGAGGCGCGGGCTCGTATACGAGGGAGTGATCACCGAGGGGCACTTAGCCGCGCAGACGACCTCGACGAAGTGGCCCACGCCTCGAAGGACGGGGCCCGTTCTCAGGGTGCCCCTCCAAGGCCGACCACCGGTGATCGACGGGCCTACGCGCACTGCGGAGCGGAGGAGGGAGATGACGTCGGGCGCGGTAGGGCCGTGCGTCCATGGGAGCGAACCGTGCTCAGGCGTCCCTCTGGGCACGGTGGTCAGGACTGCGTGAGGCTGCGCCCGTGGTCGGCGGCGTAGGCGGTGAAGACTTCCATCGGTGTACCACCCGTGTGAAGGAAACGCTGGTCGAGGATGGTGGCGAGGTCTTCCAGCGCGCCCGCGAGGACATAGCCGGTCAGACGCACATCCGGCCGCCGGGCGGCTTGCCCGCGTTGGGCGAGGGCAACGGCATAGCCGATCGTGGCTGCCAGGGACGAATGATCCTCCCCGTCATGGAAGTAGTAGGCCTCGGCGTACTGGGTGAAGTCGATCCGGACACGTGCCACCTCGGTGGCCAGACTCTCCAGCAGTGTGGCGCCCACAGTGCCGTCCAGCTGGTGGACGGACGGGTCCGAGCGTTGGAGAAGAGCCAACCGGATCGCAAGGACCCTTCTGCGGGTCAGCGCCGGGTAGATCTCCAGCACCCAGGAGACCGTGGCCGTCAGGAGGGCGAAACCGACCAGGGCTTCCAGCGGCGAGACCAGGCGAAGCCATCCTTCGGCGGGCGCGATGTCCCCCAGCCCGAGTGTGGCGACGGTGACGAGCGACAGGTAGACGGCGTCGAGCAGCGGCGGTTGCTGTGCCGCCTGGGAACCAGGCGTGAAGCTGAACGCTCCTGGCATGTGAGGCCAGTAGATGATGGCCCAGCCCACGATGATGGTGATGGCCCAGATGCCGACCACAGTCACCATGGCCAGCGGCCCGACAAGCCCGACCACACGCCTGCGCGCACGAAAATGCCGGGCCAGTCTCCACAGCGCCGTCATGACGAGGCGGCTCAGGCCTCCGTGACGGGTGGGGTGCCAGAGCGTATGGAACAGGTCCCGCAGGGCGACCATGACCAGCCCGGCTCCTGCCAGCGAGACCAACCACTTCATGCACGTCTCCCACGGCCCTGTTCCGCAGAGCAGCCTGGGCAGCGAAGGCCGCCACTCCTGCCGCCCGAGTCGATCCTCGACTCGGAGCCTAAGCCGAAGACAACGCTGCAGATCGCTGAATCGCCGCGTCCCCGGGCTGCTGCATCCCCTCCTCGAGGACGGTCATCGGCCAGTTCGCGGGGGCGTCAGCGCAGCGAACTCGTCGGCACTTCGGGCCCAGCAGCGACTGGCCGCACGGAATCACTGCACACCTGCATCCCTGAGTGGTCGTCATGTCCGCTCCGTCCGCCGGACGGGTCACCGTATCGGCAGCTCGAGCGTGCAGGTCTCTCCCGGTGCGATGGTGACGGCCCGGTCGGTCAGTACCACCCGGATCGGTGATTCCTCCGAGTCGGGCACACCGATCCGAAGCTGTCGCCAGGTCCTCGTTCACCACCTGCCGTCCCACCACGGTGGTGGACTCCACGCGGTTGTAACACCCGGCCGCGTAAGTCCCGGGGCAGTGCACCAGGCCGGCCCTGCTCTCGGGCACTGCCCCAGGGTTGGCGAAGTAGCCGTTGCCGAGCGTGCAGAGCGATTCCCGCAGCCGCTCGGCTGCGGGGGTGTTGCCCTCGTACTCCCAGGTCCATTCCGAGATCCGCCGCCCTCGCCCGTTCTCCCCTCACAACAGGGGTGCAGCGCACGCACTGGAGCTCAGGTTCGCTCTCCAGGGCACAGCCGCGCGCCTCGGCCTCGCGGAAGGCGAACCGTATGGCGCCCGAGCCCTCGGTCGAGTCGCCGATCCCGACCACCACCCGCGCGAGGGCTCCCTGCCGGTTCTGCTCGCCGCCACGGACCACCATGACCGGGCACACGGCGCGGGCCGCCACCGCGAGACTGACCGACCTCGCTCCCCACTGCCTTCCTTTCCGGCCGCTGCGAGCACCCCTGTGAATACCGTCGCACCGCCCAAGATCCACCGCGACAGGCGGATCGATCCTGAAGGGGGACCTCCGGCCCGGGTGCCGCCGCCCCGGTTGGCGGCGATGGTTGGGTTGTAGGGCCGGTCAGCCCACCTCCGTGCCCCTTAAGACCCTGAGGCCGGGCGCCTTCTCGCGGGAGGCTGGTGCTGAGAATGGGACAAGTGGCGTGAGCGGGCCCCATCCGCGAGAGGGAGTCAGCAGATTGTCGCCGGAGTTATCGCGGACCGGCTCAGAGCTGCCCGGGTGGGACTGCTCGACCTGTACGCGCCCTACGGCGCCGGGCCCGATCCCTGAAACGCCGACGCGAGAGGAGGCCTGAAGTGCCTGAGACCCCGCACATCGTGAGCGATGTGATGACCCTGACGGTGGTGGCCGTCGGGCGCGACGCGCCCTTCAAGGAGATCGTCCGGACCATGGAGCAGTGGAAGGTCAGTGCCCTGCCTGTCCTGGAGGGCGAGGGGCGTGTCATCGGTGTCGTCTCCGAGGCCGACCTGCTGCCCAAGGAGGAGTTCCGTGACAGGGACATGAGCCTCTACGAGCAGCGGCAGCGCCTGTCCGACGTCGCCAAGGCGGGAGCAGTGACCGCGGAGCAGCTGATGAGCACTCCTGCCGTCACGGTGCACCCCGACGTCACCCTGGCCCAAGCCGCGCGGATCATGGCCGTGAAGCACGTCAAGCGGCTCCCCGTGGTCGATGACGAGGACATGCTTCAGGGCATCGTCAGCCGTGCCGATCTGCTGAAGGTGTTCTTGCGGTCGGACGAGGAGATCGAGGAGGAGGTCCGCCGCACGGTGATCGCCTACCTCTTCCCAGCGTTCAGCCACGCCATCCACGTGAACGTGCACGAGGGAGTCGTCACTCTCCGCGGACAGATCGGCGACACCTCGCTCGTTTCCGTTGCCGCGCGCCTCGCCCGCGCGGTGGAGGGCGTGGTGGACGTCGAGTCCCATCTCACCGGCGGGACCGGCGGGACCGGCGCTCCGGGCGGTTCGGAAGGCGCGTAGTGACAGGACACCACGCGGAACCGGCCGATGGCGGGTGCCGTCGGCCATCAGGGAAGCGCAGGCGAGGCGTAAGCACTGACAGGCGGTACCTCGGGTGGGTCAGGGCTGGATGTCGAGTACTTCCGGCACCGGGCGGCGCGGTGTGCTGGGGCTCTCGGGGCCGTATCCGAGGCGCAGCACCATCTGCGTGAAGCCCCGTCCCGATACCGGGTCGCGCAGCGGCCAGCGCAGGTCTGTCCACTCGAGGGCTTGGGTGGCGAAGGAGCTGGACAGGCCCTCAACGGTGGCCAGCAGCAGGACGCGTTCCATGGCCTGGCCGGCGCGCAGCCAGTCCTCCGGACGGTCGTTGCTCGTGCTGAGGAGGGCCAGCTGAGGGGACCCCTCGAAGTCGGCGGCGGCACGGCCCGCCACCGGCCTGGTCCCGGCGAAGTCCCGCATGGGAGCTTTGCCCCCGCGTTTGCGCGGCCCGAAGGCATAGGCCGGGACGCCGTCCGAGGCCGTGCCCACCGACGGGGCGTCGATGTGTGTCCATTGCTCCAGGTCCTGGTCGCTGCCGCGGTCGGTGATGTTGCGCGCCTCGGCTTCCTGAACCAGTTCCAGCACCTCCTGCAAGTGCCAATCGGTGGGAAAGGTCAGCATGGCTCCCTCACGGCGGGCAGCGTCGCCGAGGGCCGTCCGCACGGCCTGGGGGATCTCCGTCTCCTCGAACGGGAAGCGGCTGCTGTGCCGCTGGTGAATCGCCGAATACAGCGCGGCGAGGTCGCTCTCGCCGATCGCGGCGCCGGTCAACTGCACGGTCGCCAGCAGCGCCGGGTCGGCGGGGTCGGGCAGCAGCCGGACTGCCGGGTACCAGCCCCCGTCAACCACCGCGACCCGTAGATTCAGCAGCGCGGCGCCACAGCCGAGGTGAAGGCCACGGGTGTCGGGGTCGGAGTGCGGCATTACGCGGTCGAGATCGGCGCGCACGTGGAAAGTGCGGCTGCCCTGGAAGTAGCGAAAGCGCCACGGCTGCGCGTTGTGCATCGACGGGGCGGCAGCAGCGTCGTGGACCAGTGCCGTCACACGCTCATCAGACGGTGCTTGTTGGATCACCGGAGCCTCCCTTCGCGAGTCGGCGGCCCCCAGGCGGGACCGCTCTGCTCCTGTCGCGGGATCCCTGCTCAGGAAAATGTGCGCCGGTGGCAGCGGCAGTCCGTGACCGCTTACCGATCGGCCGGACTGATACGACGGCCGGTGAGGCGCTGGGGCTGGATCGACACCCACATCTCGCGTTCGCCGCCCGCCCATGGCTCGGTGTGGGCACGGTCGGTCAGCCGCCGCACCGCGTCGGGCTCCGTAACAACCCGAGCGGGACCGACGACGAGCACGCTCCAGCCCTGGCTCATGGCCTCGTCCAGATGATCGACCTCAAAGGCGACGTCCGATCCCACGGCCGCCGCAGGAACCGACTCGGGCGCGGTCCGGAAGGCGATCGCGTTGTCGATGACCTCGTAGTTCACCGGGACGACCGCCGGACCATCGGGCGTCGACACCGCGACGCGGCCCACGCCGTGCGTGGAAAGCCGGGCGCGGCATTCATCGGGGCCGAGGTCCCGCAGCTGTGGGTGGAGGAGCGCCAGGCCTTGGCCGGGCGGCAGATCGAGGCCGCCTCCTCTCAGGGCCGCGACGCTGGTGCCCAGAGCATCGGCCAGACGGATGAGAGTCGCGAGACTCGGGTCGGCCGGCTGTTCTTCGAGGTACGCCAGGTAGTCCGGCGCCATCCTGGCGCGGCGGGCTGTTTCTGTCCGGGTGAGTCTCTGTCGTTCGCGTTCGGTGGCCACGCGTCGGCCGATGTCGCCAGGGTTGGGTGTCCCGTAGGGCGGGGTTCTGTCTGACACGACGCCCGGTTCATCCATGTCCGTCCGGGAGGGCTCGTGGGCTGTCTCGGGCCCGTGCTCCAGGTGACGGATATGCGCGTCGGGCCCGGGGAACACCAGCGTCACCTCGTGCGTGTCCGACCAGCGCACGTCGTAGGGAGGTGTTCCATCCGCATGGTGGAGTCCGACAATCTCGCCGTCGCGCCTGGTAGCGCCGGTCGTCGGGCTTTCGATGACGAGTTGATCGCCGAGGTGAGCTCGCATGATCGCCGCCACTTCCTCAAAGTGTCGCTGTACCCAACGTGCCACGCGCGACGCGCCGCCGCACGGGACGAGAAACCCTGATCCGGGGGCCGAGCAGACCCGGTCTCGGGACCCCTGGCCCAACAACGCGGGCCGAGCGGCTCACCCGTGGGCGACTGGTTCCTGACACGCTTGACACGTGACCACGACTGGCTGTCACGTGCCCGGAAGGGAGAGACGACATGCACCACCGAACGGTCGCAGAGCTCATGACCCGAGACGTCGTCCGGGCGCGGCGTGAACTGCCGTTCAAAGACATCGTCAAGCTGTTGGCGGAGAACGATGTCACCGCCGTACCGGTGGTGGATGAGCTGGACCGCCCGATGGGTGTGGTGTCCGAGGCCGATCTGCTGCGCAAGTCCGCGGATCAGGCCGACCCGTCCGGCCTTACACCGATTCCGCATCTGGAGGCGTGGGAGCGGGCGAAGGCCGAAGGGGCCAGGGCCGAGGAACTGATGTCGGCTCCCGCCGTCTGCGCACGTCCGGAGTGGACCGTGGTCGAGGCCGCCCGCCTGATGGAGGTCCACGGCGTCAAACGACTGCCCGTGGTGGACGAGACGGACAGACTGCAGGGCATCGTCAGCCGCAGCGACCTCCTGCGGATCTTCCTGCGCCGTGACGACGCCATCCGCGACGAGATCACCCGGGACGTACTCCACCGGACAATGGGCCTTGCTCCGTCAGAGGTGACGGTCGAAGTACACGAGGGGCAGGTCATCCTCGGCGGATCCGTCGAGTTCAAGAGCCTGATCCCCATCATCGAGAGGCTGTGCCGGAGCGTTGACGGTGTGGTCTCGGTCGCTCAGCACGTCACGTACCGGACCGACGCGTGATCGCGGACCGAGGTTGGGAGCATGGGCTGACGGCGGGACCGCCGGCCCTGCGCGGACGAGACCGGAACACCAGCCCGCTCCAGCCCGCACAGACCTTGGCCGGCTGATCTCGCCTCTGACTCGACTCAGCCGGTGATCTCGATGCGGTGCGGCTTGGCCTTCTCGGTTTTCGGGACGCGCACGGTGAGGACTCCGTTGGTCAGCTCCGCGCTGATGTGCTCGGTGTCGGAGTTCGGCGGCAGATTCGTGCGGTAGTCGAACTGCCCGATGTGGTGAGTGTGACGCCGGACCACGCCACTGCGTTCCTTCTCCTTGATCTCGCCATGGACATCGAGCTCGACGTCGGTGACCTCCACGGTGATCTGGTCCTTGCTCACGCCGGGAAGCTCAAGCTCCACCAGGTACGCGTCCTCGTGTCCTCGACATCGGCCCGCGGCGACCACGCCTCGGCCGTGCCGAGCTCACCGGCACCGGGGAAGGCGGACCGGATGAGCTGGTCCATCCGGCTGTGCAGATCCTCAAGCTCGCGGAACGGGTCCCATGCCGGGAGAGCGTCCCGACCGCGACGGACAGGTAGCGTCATCGGTCATCCTCCTTGCCCTCCGAGGCGGCAGCGCATCCGCCCTTGAGCGCGGACATGCTGCTCGTTGGGTTCCCGAGCCGAAGCCGGACACCCGCGAGGTTTTGGTCACATGGGCCACCCAGTGACCTGGTAAGGGTCCGGCCCGGTCGCGGCCGCGCCCATGCCTTCGATGTCACGTTCGGCGGCGCCCAGCAGTTGCTCGGCGAGGTCGCGCATGGCCCTGCCCGCTGCCAGTTCGTCACCGATCTCCGGCACATCTGTGTCCGCCGGATTACGGTGTGCGACTCCGTGGCCTGTGAGCGTCGCATCTCCGGTTTCCAGCACCACACGTGCCTTGGTGGTTCCCTCGTCCTCGAAGAGGTAGAGGTGAACCCTCCACTCCTCGCTGTGCGGCATCGCTTTCCTCCTCACGTCGGTACGGACCGATGCGATCCAGATGTGCTTCGCTGCGGGCTCCGGGGCGCGGGGGCGGTCATCCCCTCCCGCAGATACGACATCGCCATGGTCACCTCGTACAGATCGGTGGTCGTCGCATCGGACATCGCCGCACCTCCTCGGAACCGAGCAGCCCTAGGTGTTCTGTCACTGGCGGAAGCGCCCGGACCAAGACGGCTCCACCACGTCCCACTCGGCGTCCCACTGCGCGTACCTTCTGCCGTCCAGCACCCGGCGCATGCCCGCCCTTGCCGCGAGGACCCCCGCGGCCACCGTGACTGCTGTCATGCCGCCCGCCAGCCAGGCGGTGGCCGTCGCGTTGACCGCGGTCATCGGCGGACTGGTGATGGTTCCGTCCCGGTCCAGCCAGACCCGTACAGTCACGCCTTTGGGCGTACCCGCCTTCACCGTGGCCGTTCCGGTCCTCTCCTTGCCGTCCTTACCCGTCCAGCGGACCTGCGACCGCTGCATGACGTCCTCCGCACCATCCCGCGCTCCTTCGGCATCCGAAACCACCCGGGCGGTGATCGCCTGCCGCTGCGCCGACTGGGCCTGCACGACGCGCATCGAAGCCTCGTAGGCCGTCAACCCCGCACCCACCGAGGCCGCCGGTAGTCCGAGGGCGAGTACGAGCATCAGGAATCGGAAGAACCAGGATTCGATCCTGTCGGACGTACGCCTCAGCGGGTTTGCGCCCTTGGACGGGTGCTTCTGATGCGGCGGGTGGGGGCTGGATGCGTACGGCGAACCCGGTGTGCTCATGACATGACCTCCAGCTATTGCTGGCCACCTCCCCCACGATCGAACGGCGGCAGGCCCCGGTCAAAGGGGCGAAGGTCCCGGCGGGCGGCCACCCGGGACCCACGGGCCGGCCGCCCGCCGGGCCCGCCGCACCGGCGTCCGCATGCGCAGAAAGGTGCTTTGGGGTACTCCTCGAATGAGAAGAAGCCGTGCTCGGCGTGTCGGCGCAGTCTGGACAAAGAGGACTCACTCACCCTCCTACCAGCTTCTTACGAGACGGAGGCAGCCGCCATGGAGCCAGTCATCACCGTGGGGCTCGACGGCTCACCCGAGAGCCTCGCCGCCGCCCATTGGGCCGCTGATGAAGCCGGGCGGCGCAAGGCCACGCTGCGCCTGCTGCACGCGTGGCCCCTGCTGGCGCCAGAACCGACCAACGCCCCCTCGGAGACCGATCAGAACTACTGGGCGAAGCGGATCGTCCGCAACGCGCGGGCGGAGCTCCAAGCACGCCACCCCGGTCTTTCTGTCGTCGGCGATCTGGTCGCCGAGGACGCTCAGGACGCACTGCTGCAGGCGGCGTCGGAGTCCGAGATGATCGTGCTCGGTTCGCGGGGGCTGACGCCCGTCGAGAGCTACTTCCTGGGCGACATCAGCATGCCCGTCGTAGCACGCGCTGAGCGGCCGGTGGTGCTGGTGCGTGCCGAGAAGCGCGAAGGAGGGCCGCCGCCCATTCCAGGTACGCCAGGCGCCGTAGTGGTGGCACTGAAACTCCACGGCCCGTGCGACAACTTGCTCGAATTCGCCTTCGGCACCGCCGCAATGCGCGGCACGCCTCTTCGCGTCATCCATGGCCAAGCCCTGCCGGTCCATGCGTACACTCCCTGGGGCGTAGATCACGACGTCACCGACGAGATCGCGCAGGACGCGCACAAGCAGCTGAGCCAGGCCCTGCGCCCCTGGCGCGAGAAGTTCTCCGGAGTGGAGGTGGTCGACGTTGTCCGGCTCGACAGCCCCGCCAAGGCCGTCGTACGAGACGCCGAGGGCGCCGGGCTGCTGATCGTCGGCCGACGCAAGCACCGTCGACCCTTGGCACCACGCCTGGGTTCCGTAGCCGAAGCCGCCATCCACCACGCACGCTGCCCCGTCGCCGTCGTCCCGCATGACTGAGCCGAACCACGGCGGGGAGCCGACGATGCCGGTCTTCCGCCACCCCCACATGGAGCCGGACTGACGAAAGACGCGCCGATACAACTGGTGGCCTCCTCGCGGGAATGGACGGCCTCCACAGACAGGGCCCCGGTGGGCTTGAGCAGCTGCGGCACGTGACTGTGGACCGTCGTCCCTTGAAGAGCCCGACGGTCCGGTTGCCCTCACGTTCCGCGAGGGCGACGGTGGAGGGGGGGTAGCGAGGGAGTGAGCGACCATGCGAGCACTCGTCTACCACGGCCCCGGACAGGCCTCCTGGGACACAGTCACCGATCCTGCGATCGAGGAGGCGACCGACGCGATCGTGCGCGTCGACGCGACCAGCATCTGTGGCAGCGATCTGCACATCCTGCGCGGAGAACTCCCCGACGTGAAGCCAGGGACGGTCCTCGGTCACGAGGCCGTCGGCGAGGTGATGGAGATCGGCCGCGAGGTCCACTCCGTCCGCCCTGGGGACCAGGTGATCGTGTCGTCCGTCTCGGCCTGCGGCCGCTGTCCGTTCTGCCGGGACAGCATGTACGGACAGTGCCGCTTCGGTGGCGGGTGGATCCTCGGGAATCTGATCAACGGCACGCAGGCCGAGTTCGCACGCGTGCCCTTCGCCGACCACTCCACGCACCGGCTGAGTGCAGGCCTGGCCCTCGACGACGCGGTCCTGCTCGCCGAAGTCCTCCCCACCGCCTACGAGGTCGGGGTCCGCAACGGACACGTGGGCCCAGGAGACACCGTCGCCGTGGTGGGCGCAGGTCCTGTAGGACTTGCCGCGGTCATCACCGCGCGCATCTACTCGCCTCGCAGGGTCATCGCGGTGGACCTGTCTCCCTCCCGGCTGGAAACCGCCGCCCGCCTGGGCGCCGACTCCGCCGAACTGCCGGGGCGGCTGATCGCCGATCTGTCCGAGGGCCCCGGAGCCGACGTGGCCATCGAGGCCGCAGGCGATCCGGACAGCTTCATCCTGTGCACACGCATCGTGCGGCCAGGAGGGCACATCGCCAACATCGGCATGCACGGCAAACCGGCCACACTGCATCTCGAAGCTCTGTGGCGCAAGAACGTGACGATCAGCACCGGCCAGGTCGACACCTCCTCCATACCCTGGCTGCTCGACCTGGTGACATCCGGACGCCTGCACATCTCGCAGCTCGTGACACAAACCTTCACCCTCGACCGGATGAAGAACGCTTACGAGGTCTTCGCCCACGGCACCGACACCGGCGCCCTCAAGGTCGTGCTGCACCGCGAGTGATGCGCCCAGCCAAGAGCAGCCCGCGGCACACACCATGCCTCCGCAGTTGGACGCACTCAGCGCAGCCGACCTAGGTGCGGATCGTGGGCGCGCCGTGGCAGCAGCCGGACACGGACGTCCACGGCGATGACGCCGCCGGGACGGGCCCCATTACTCGTTCGCCCTCATCGGACTGACGATCGGGATGTTCTCGACGCGCAAGCTGTTCAGGGTGTGGAGCGGCGAGAGCAACGAGGGCGTGAGGCGGGACAGGTACGACTACCCGCGCTCACACCTCGTGTTCTGCGTCGTCTCCGTGATCGTCATGTCGTTCGCCGCGTTCGTACTGACGGGATGATTCACCGAGCCGCCCAGCCGCTCCACCGCTCCACCCGGACGGCGACCACAGGGCCCCGCGGAGGGGAGTCCTGGTACTGCCCGTACTTGCCGCACAGCAACTCCACCGCCGAAAGCCGTTCCCGCCCGTCCTCCAGTACCTCCCCGCGCCCGTCCGCACGGGCCCACCACAGGCTCGACCAGTCCTCGTCGTAGTGGTCGACCAGCACCGTCACCGAAGGGTTCTCCCGGATGTTGCGCAGGCGGCGCAGGTCCCAGGTGCTCTTGGGCTTGTCGTCCACCGCGAAGTACACGACGTCGTGCTCGACCACGAAGGTCACGGGGACTGCATGGGGCACGCCTCGGGGGTCGGCTGTCGCCAGCCGGGCGACCGGCGACGCGACGAAGCGTTGCCGGGCATCGAGTGGCGAGAGCTTCATGCGTCCACCGTAGGGCGGCACCTGTCCGGAGGTGCCGCCTCGGTGTGGTGTGCGTGTCGTCAGAGAGGGACCGCCACCCCGTTGAACGTCGTCTCCGGTGTCTGCGGGCTCGTGAAGCGGGCGTTGACCAGGTACAGGCGGTTGCCGTAGCGGGCGGCTGTGGTGGGGACGTCGAAGCGGGGGTCCGTGATCGTGGTGCGGAGGGTGGCCGTGCGGAGGTCGCGGGCCAGGTCCCAGACGCTGATCAGGTTGAGGCGGTTCTGGACCACGTACAGCGTGTGGCCGATGCGGACCAGGCCGTCGCCGTTCACCACCGAGTCCGTGCCGGAGAGGGTGATTTCGCGCGCCTCGCCGGTCTTCAGCGAGACGTGGTAGAGCGTGCCCGGGGTGCTTTTCACGACGATCAGGCCGCGGCCGTCCGGCGTCGCCACGATTCCGTTCGCATTGTTGACGTCGGGGAGTTGGTCCCAGTCACCCGTCAACGGGAGTTCCCTTACCGCTCCCTTGGCGTCGCGCGGGACGCCGTGGAGCACCGGGTTGCGGGAGTCGGTGAACCAGGCCCGGTCGCCGGTCAGGATGACGTCGTTGATGAACGTGGGGGTGGAGGTGGTGAGTTGGTAGGCCCTGACCAGGTCGCCGGTGTGGGCGTCCACCACCTTCGCCGTGCCGCCTGCGCCTCCCGCCAGGTACAGCAGGCCGTCGCGGTCCAGCTTCAGGCCGATCGATGCCGTGCCCGTCGCGCCCGGGTAGAGGACCTTGCCTTCGCCGGTGCGCAGGTCGGTGCGGTAGACGGCGCCGTTGGCGCGCGAGCCCATGTAGGCATACGGCCTGCTGCCGATGGTGATGCCCTCGGGGAGCCAGCCGTCGGGGAGCGGGAACTCCGTCGGCCAGGTGGTCTTCGTGCCGGCCGCAGCCGTGCCGGTTCCGGCCGCCACCGAGAAGGCGGCCAGCGCGGCACCGCCGAGTACGGTGCGCCGGGAGGGGCGGGGGTCGTTCCGCGTCATGGTTCGAGCCTCCGTGAAGCGTGGGGTGAGAAGGGTCGGTGGGACTCGTTCAAACTCGTTGAAACTCGATGTAACTCGATGAGTTCGGGGAGCACGACCGCCGTGGCGAACTCGACAGGAATTCGACAGTCGGTGGCCGGGAGTTGCCATGTGTCCCACCGGTCCCACCGGCCCCTGCACACCACCCAGGGTGCTACGAGCGGAACGGCCTCGTCACCTCGGGGCGCGGGATGGACAGGTCGTGGCCGTGGCGTGCCGCGTCGGCGTATACGGGGATGGGGCGGCGTGGGCGTACCTGCGGGGGCTCCGCGGACGGGAGGCGGACCACCGCGTCGAGGCCGCCGGTGGCCGCCGGGTGCAGGTTCACCTCGCCGCCGCTGGCGTGGGCGAGGCGCTGTACCAGGGACAGGCCCAGGCCGCTGCCGCCCTTCGGGGCGCCCGGCGCGCGCCAGAAGCGGTCGAAGGCGCGTGCGCGCTGTTCCGCCGTCATGCCGGGGCCCTCGTCGGTGACGTGCAGGTCGACCCAGCAGGGGGCTGTCGCGCAGGGGGCGGCGGGCCGGGTGTGCAGCCGCAGCTCCACGGTGACCGTGCTGTCGGCGGGGAGGCCCGCAGGGCGTTGGAGAGGAGGTTGTCCAGGATCTGTTCCACGGCGCCGGGGACGGCGAGTACCGGGCCCACGCTGCCGGCGAACAGGACGAGGGAGACGCCCTCGCGTTCGAACAGCGGCAGCCAGGCGCGGTGCCGTTCTGCGCACACCTCGCCCACGTCGACCGGGTCGGGTGTGGCCGCATCCTCCTCCAGGCGGGCCATCGCCAGCAGGCCCTCGACCATCCGGGCCAGCCGGTCGGTCTCGGTGATGGCGGCGGCGAGGCGGGGCCGGGCGCGCCGGGCGACGGCCGGTTCCAGGTTCTCCAGGCGCAATCGGAGGGCGGCCAGGGGGGTCTTCAGCTGGTGGGAGGCCTCACCGGCGAAAGCGCGCTGGGAGGCGAGGAGGTGTTCGAGGCGGGCCGCGGTGCGGTTGAACGCGGCCGCCAGGCTGCGTACCTCCGGTGGGCCCGACGTGACCGGCACCGGGGCGGCCGGGCCGCCGTCGGCGAGTCGGTGCGCGGCCTCCTCCAGCCGCCGGAGGGGGCGGCCCGCCCAGCGTGCGAACGCGAACGCCACCGCTCCGACGCCGGTGAGGACGGCGAGGCCCACCAGGACCAGCAGCAGCCACACCCGGTGTACTCGGGAGTGCACCGCATCCGTCGGGAGCGTGATCCGTACGGCGCCTTGTACCGTGGGACGTCCGACCGGCGCCGCGACCGACAGGTAGTGCACGCCGCCGATCGTGGAGGCGTGGACGTCCGTGGAGGGCCTGCCCTGCAGCGCCGC
Source organism: Streptomyces sp. F001 (assembly GCF_004187715.1). Lineage (GTDB taxonomy): Bacteria > Actinomycetota > Actinomycetes > Streptomycetales > Streptomycetaceae > Streptomyces > Streptomyces flavusporus. Next base: position 92,684 of record NZ_QZWF01000014.1, read on the forward strand.
CGTGACCTCGGGGCGGGTGGCGAGGTCGCGTTCCTCCGCGCCGGACAGCCGGGGTGCCGCGGCCAGCAGGGTGCCGTCCGCGGCGAGGACGACCACCTGTCCGCCGATGCGCTCGGCGCAGTGCTCGGCCCGTTCGGCGAGTTGGTCGCGGCGCCGGGCGGTGAGCGACAACTCGGCGTACGCGGCGACCGAATCCGCCTCGCTGTTCGCGGAGTTGACGATCTGTTCGCGCTCGGCCCGCGTGTAGACGAACCCCAGGGGAATCTCCAGGCCGAGCAGGACGAGCGCGGCCAGGCTGAGGTGGCTCAGCAGCAGCCGGCGGGTCATGAGGCGGTGGGACCGTGCGGAGGGTCCGGTGCGGGGCTGCGCACGGCGAGCCGGAAGCCGACGCCCCGCAGGGTCTGGATCCACGCCGGGTGGCCCAGCTTGCGGCGCAGGGTGGCGACATGCACGTCCAGGGTCTTGGTGGGGCCCTCGTAGTGGTCGTCCCAGACCCGGTTGAGGATCTCCTGCCGCGAGTAGACCGCTCCGGCGTCCTCGGACAGCAGCGCCAGCAGTTCGAACTCCTTCGGCGTCAGCGTGACGGGCACGTCCCCGACCCACACCTGCCGGGTCCGCCGGTCCACCACGAGAGGGCCGGCTGATGCGGGTGGGGTGTCGTCCGCCGGATCGGTGTACGGCGTTTCGTGGCCGGCCGACTCGCCCTCGTACGACGACTGCTGCGCGTACGGGTCGGTGGCGGGCGGCAGCCGGTGGCGGCGGTGTGTGGCGCGGATCCGGGCCACCAGCTCCCGTACGCTGAACGGCTTCGCCAGATAGTCGTCGGCGCCCAGCTCCAGACCCAGCACGCGGTCGGCCTCCTCGCCCCGCGCGCTGAGGATGATGACGGGGACGTCGGAGGACCGGCGGATGCCGCGGCAGACGTCGATGCCGTCCATGTCCGGCAGGCCGAGGTCGAGCAGCACGACATCGCCGTACGGTCCCGCCAGCCCCTCCGCGCCGGTGGCGACGTGGTGGACCGTCAGGCCGAAGTGCCGCAGTCCGTCGGCGAGCGGTTCGGCGATCGACTCGTCGTCCTCGATGAGCAGCACTTGTACGCCCATGGCGTCCTGTCTCTCCATGAATCCGGACAGCACGAATCCCGTGCTGTGGGAGTAGACACGCTACAAGGAAATGCACAGGCGCGGACATCGATTCCGGACCTTTGTGAAATGGCCCTCAGAAACCGCTTGTATTTCTTTGCCTTGGGGTTCGCTTAACCTTCCTCTGGGGTGCGGGCCCCTACGTTCGTGGCTCCTGGTCGGAACCAGTGTCAGGGAGGCACGATGAAGGCGTTGCTGGACCGCGCCCGCTCGTTCAGGCGACGAGTCGACTTCGAGGGCGACGAATACCGGAAACTGGCCGTCGGGCAATTTCCCGAGGCCTTGTTCATTACCTGCTCGGACTCTCGGGTGATTCCCGCGTTGATCACCGGAGCGCGGCCCGGGGAGATATTCGAGCTGCGCAATGCGGGCAATATCGTGCCGTCGTACGACGAGCAGGGCGCGGCCTCCGGTGAGGCCGCCACCATCGAGTACGCGCTCGAAGTGCTGGGCGTTCAGGACGTCGTGGTGTGTGGCCATTCCCACTGCGGGGCCATGAGCGCGCTCACACACGGCACCGATCTGTCCGGGCTGCCGCGCGTCGACGCGTGGCTCGAGCTTGCGCGGCCGGGGCTGGAACCCGTACTCGGCGAGGAGGGAAGGCGGTCGGGGGATCCGGCGCTGCGCGAGGTCGTGCAGCTCAACGTCCGCAACCAACTCGCCGTCCTGCGCGGGTATCCGGTCGCCCGGCGGATGATCGACGCCGGCCGGCTGCGGCTGCACGGCTGGTACTACGAGATCGACACCGGCACGGTCCATGAGCTGGACGAGGACGGCCGGTTCCGGGTGCACGGGTCATGAGCGGGGCGCACCGGCGGGCGGCCGGGCCCCGGAAGGGCGGTTCCGGCAAGGGTCCCGGTACGTCCGCGAAGGCCGACCTCGGCACCGAGATCACCGCCTCGCTCGTGGTGTTCCTGGTGGCGCTGCCGCTGTGCATCGGTGTCGCGGTCGCCTCCGGGGTGCCGGCCGAGCTGGGGATCATCTCCGGGGTCATCGGCGGGCTGGTGGTCGGGGCGATCCGGGGAAGCACCCTCCAGGTCAGCGGTCCGGCGGCCGGTCTCGCCGCCCTCGTCGCGGAGACCGTGCTCGAGCACGGCGTCGTCATGCTCGGAGTGATCGTCCTGTTCACCGGCATCCTCCAGATCGTGCTGGGGCTGGTGAAGCTCGGCCGGATGTTCCAGGCGATCTCCCTGGCCGTCGTCCAGGGCATGCTCGCGGGCATCGGGCTGCCGCTGATGTTCAGTCAGCTGTATCCGATGTCCGACGCGAAGGCCCCGGGCACGCCGTTCGAGAACATCGCCGGCGTCCCCGGGCTGGTCGCCGACGTCGCGGCCGATCCGCAGGCGATGATCGCGGCCGGGCTCGGCGTCGTCACCATCGTGCTCAGCTTCGTCTGGAAGAAGGTGCCGGGCCCGGTGAAGAAGATCCCGGCCGCGCTCGTCGCCGTGGGTATCGGCATCGCGATCGCCGCACTGCCGGGCGTGAACGTGAAGACGCTCCAGGTCGGCAACCTGGCGGACGCGGTCGACATGCCGGGGCCGGAGCAGTTCGCGGGGCTCGCCGACGCCGGGATCATCACCGCGATCCTCACCTTCACGGTGATCGCGTCGGCGGAGAGCCTGTTCACCGCGGCGGCCGTGGACCGTATGCACACCGGACCGCGCACCAAGTACAACACCGAGCTGATCGCCCAGGGCGCCGGGAATACCGTCGCCGGCATCCTCGGCGCGCTGCCGATCACGGCGGTCGTCGCCCGCAGCTCGGCGAACGTCCAGGCCGGGGCGAAGACCCGGATCTCCCGCACCCTGCACGGGCTGTGGCTGCTCGCCTTCGCCCTGCTGCTGCCGCAGGTCCTCGCGCTGATCCCGATCTCGGTGCTCGCAGGGGTGCTGGTGCACAGCGGCTGGAAGCTGTTCGCGCCGGACGAGTTCCCCAAGATGTGGCGCCAGGACCGGGGGGAGTTCGCCGTCATGACGCTGACCACCCTCGTCATCACGGCCACCGCGCTGCTGGAGGGCGTCCTCGTCGGCCTCGCGGCCGGGGTGGTGCTGGCCGCGCTGCGGATGTCCCAGGCGGTCGTACGGCAGCACATCGAGGAGGACACCGCCAAGGTCGTCATGGCCGGCAACGCGACCTTCCTGCGGCTGCCGCGCCTGATCGAGGCCCTGGAACAGGCCGCGACCTCGGGCAAGCCGCGCATCCGGCTCGACCTGCTCGGTGTGACCCACCTGGACCATGCCTGCCGCACGCAGATCGACGAGTTCGTGAGCCAGCAGCGGGGGGCGGGGCTTCGGGTGGAGCTGCTGATGCCGGAGCTGACGGACACGGGGGTGCGGGTGCCGGAGGCGAAGACGCGGGGGAGAGGGTGACGGGCTCGGCGGGCGCGGAGGCCGAGGCGGTGGAGTATCCCGGTGCGGCGGGCGTGCCGACGGGGCATCCCGACGCGGCAGGCGTCCCCACAGGGCATCCCGGTGCGGCAGGTGTGCCGACGGGGTATCCGGAGGCGGCAGGCGTCCCCACGGGGTATCCCGGCGCGGCAGGTGTGCCCACGGGGTATCCGGACGTGATAACCGAACCGGTCGGGTATCCCGATACGGCAACCGGGCCGGTGGGCTATCCCGACGTGGTAAGCCTGCCCGCTGCCTATCCCGGCGCGGAGTCCTCACCCGCCCCGAGCGCCACGGCCGAGTGGTTCTACCTGGACACGCGCCCCCTCCCGGAAGCGAGCGACCGCGTGGGCTGAACCTGGGCTGAACGTGGGCCGAACCAACCGAGGGCTCCGCGGCGGCCGGTGACAAACCGGCCGCCGCGGAGCCCTCGTCGCAGTCAGGCCGCCCGCACCTCGTACGTCCCCACCCGCACCGACTCGTCGTCCAGACACTGCCCGGAGACCAGGTCGAAGCGCTGCTTCAGCAGTGGGGAGGCGACGAACGGGCGGCCCTGGTGCGTGCCGATGAGGCCGCGGGAGAGAACCGCCGCGCCGCTGAACGGGTCACGGTTGTCGATGGCGTAGAGCTCGCCCCTGCGGTCGCGGAACAGGGCCACCTGGCGGCCGTCCGGCAGCAGGGCCGCCACTCCGCGGCCGGGGAGCAGCCGGTTCAGGTCGCAGACCGTGAACCAGCCGTCGGCCAGCTGAAGCTGGACCTTGAGGTCGGTCGTCTCGGGTGCCAGGGTCATCGCTGGGCGCTTCCTTCCAGGGCGGCTTCCTTGGATTCCGTGGGCCGCATGCCGATCGACAGCAGCGGCAGGTCCGGCTTCATCTGGTCGCGTTCGGGGACGAAGCCGACGACCGGGTCGGGGGCGTCGGGCGCGTTCACGAAGGAGACGAACCGGGCCAGCTTCTCGGGGTCGTTGATGGTCTCGGACCACTCGTCGCGGTAGTGCGAGACATGCGCCGCCATCAGCTTCTCCAGCTCGTCGCAGATGCCGAGGGAGTCGTGGACGACCACATCCCGTACGTGCTCCAGGCCGCCCGGGATCCGCTCCAGCCAGGTCGACGTGCGCTCCAGGCGGTCGGCGGTGCGGATGTAGAACATCAGGAACCGGTCGATCAGGCGGATCAGCTCGGCGTCGGACAGGTCCTGGGCGAGGAGGTCCGCGTGGCGCGGGGTGGCGCCGCCGTTGCCCCCGACGTACAGGTTCCAGCCATTGGAGGTGGCGATCACGCCGAAGTCCTTCGACTGGGCCTCGGCGCACTCACGGGCGCAGCCCGACACCGCCGACTTCAGCTTGTGCGGGGAGCGCAGGCCCCGGTAGCGCAGCTCCAGGTCGATCGCCATACGGACGGAGTCCTGGACGCCGTAGCGGCACCAGGTCTGGCCCACGCAGGACTTCACCGTGCGCAGCGACTTGCCGTACGCGTGCCCGGACTCGAAGCCGGCGTCCACCAACCGCGCCCAGATCAGCGGGAGTTGTTCGACCCGCGCGCCGAACATGTCGATGCGCTGACCGCCGGTGATCTTCGTGTAGAGGCCGAAGTCGCGGGCGATCTCGCCGATCACGATCAGTTTCTCCGGGGCGATCTCACCGCCGGGGATACGAGGGACGACGGAGTACGAGCCGTTCTTCTGGAGGTTGGCCAGAAAGTGGTCGTTGGTGTCCTGGAGCGCCGCCTGCTCGCCCTCCAGGACATAGCCGTTCGCGCCGATCGTCGGTGCGAGGGAGGCGATGATCGAGGCGATGGCAGGCTTGCAGATCTCGCAGCCGTCGCCGCCCCGGGCGCCCTCACGGCCGTGACGGTCGAGGAGGTCCTGGTACGAGGTGATGCGCAGGGCCAGGACGATCTCGTACAGCTCCTCGCGGGTCTGCGAGAAGCAGCCGCACAGGCCCTTGTCGACCTCGACGCCGCCGGCCTCCAGCTCGGCGTTGACGAGCTGGCCGAGGACCTTGACGCAACTGCCGCAGGTCGTACCGGCCTTGGTGCACTTCTTCACCTCGGGCACGGTCGTGCACTGGTGGTCGGTGACCGCGCCGCGGATCGTGCCCTTGGCGACGTTGTTGCAGGAGCAGATGATCGCCTCGTCCGGCAGCGCGGACGGGCCGAGCTGCGCCGGGGCCCCGGCACCGGCGGGCAGCACCAGCGACTCGGGCGAGACCGGCGGGACCGAGCCGGTGAAGGCCTTCAGCGTGCCGTACGCCTCCGCGTCGCCGACCAGGATGCCGCCGAGCAGCGTGCCGTCGCGGCCGATGACCAGCTTCTTGTACAGGCCCGAGCGGGAGTCGGAGTAGACGACGTCCAGGCAGTCGTCGGCCGTGCCGTGCGCGTCGCCGAAGGACGCCACGTCGACGCCGAGCAGCTTCAGCTTGGTGGACAGGTCGGCGCCGGTGAAGGAGGCCTCGTCCGCGGCGATCGTGGCGGCCACGGTCTCGGCCTGCTCGTAACCGGGGGCGACCAGGCCGTACACCCGGCCGTCCGCCGCCTGCGCGCACTCGCCGATCGCGAACACATGCGGGTCGTTGACCGTGCGGCACTGCTCGTCGACGGTGATGCCGCCGCGCTCGCCGACCGTGAGGCCGCAGTCGCGGGCCAGCTGGTCGCGGGGGCGGACGCCGGCGCTGAACACCACCATGTCGACGGCGAGTTCGGAGCCGTCGGACAGCTTCATGCCAGCCACGGCGCCCGAGGCGTCGGCGACGATCTCCTGGGTGCCCGTGCCGGTGTGGACGGTCAGGCCCATGTCCTCGATGGTGCGCAGCAGGGCCGCGCCACCGCCGTCGTCCACCTGCACCGGCATCAGGCGCGGCGCGAACTCCACGATGTGGGTGGACAGCCCGAGCCCCTTGAGCGCGCCCGCGGCCTCCAGGCCGAGCAGCCCGCCGCCGACCACCGCACCGGTCGTCGCCCGGGACTTGGCGTACTCCTCGATGGCGAGGAGGTCCTCGATCGTGCGGTACACGAAGCAGCCCTCGGCGTCCTTGCCGGGGACCGGCGGGACGAACGGGTACGAGCCGGTGGCCAGGACCAGGGTGTCGTACTCGAAGACGTTCCCCGACCGGGCGGTGACCTTGCGGGCCTCGCGGTCGATGGTCTCGGCGGCGTCGCCGACGTACAGCTCGATCGAGTGCTTCTCGATGAACTCCATGTCCGTCATGGACAGGTCGTCCGGGCTCTTGCCCGAGAAGTACGAGGTCAGCTGGACGCGGTCATAGGCGGGACGCGGCTCCTCGCACAGCACGACCACGCGGTGCGTGGCGGTCAGGCCGCGCTCGGCGAGCGCTTCGAGGAAGCGCTGGCCGACCATGCCATGGCCGACGAGCACGATCGTGGGGGTCGTGGACATCAGGAGCCTCCATCGTTGGTGAGCAGGTGGAGCAGGGGGCCGTCGTCGGGGAGCGGCTCTGCTCCCTCCCAGGCGCGGGCGAGCGCGCCGACGGTGCCGAGTTCGCCGACGAGGACCCCGCCGACCAGGCGGTCGTCGCGGACGACGACCTTGCGGTAGGTGCCGCGGGTGGCGTCGGCGAGCTGCACGACGTCGTCGCCGGGGAGGGGTTCCGTCTCGCCGAACGCGGCGAGGTCGAAGGGGGCTTGACCGGCGAGGGTGAGGCGGGTGAGGGAACGGGTGCCGGTGTAGCGGGCGGCCGCGTCGCCGGCCAGCGACAGGGCGAGCGCGTCGGCCTGTTCGAGGGCGGGAGTGGCCAGTCCGTACACGGTGCCGTCGTGCTGGGCGCAGTCGCCGATGGCCCGGATGTGCGGATCGGACGTACGCAGTTCGTCGTCGACGAGGACGCCCTTGTGCACGGCGAGCCCGGCGGCCTTGGCGAGGCCCGCGCGGGGGCGGACGCCGCAGGCCAGCACCACGAGGTCGGCGTCGAGGGCGTACCCGTCGGCCATCTCCACGGAGCGGACGGCGCCGCCGACGACGCGTACGTCCCGCACCCGGCACTCGGTGTGTACCTCGACGCCCAGGTCGGTCAGGTGCCGCTTGACGAGCTTGGACGCGGCCGGGTCGAGCTGGCGTTCCATGAGCCGCTCGGACTGCTGGGCGAGCATGACCTGCGCCCCGCGTACGGCGAGCGCGCGGGCCGCGGAGACCCCGAGGAGACCGCCACCGATGACGACCGCCCGCACACCCGGCCGTACCGCCTTGGACAGGCCCAGGCAGTCGTCCATGGTGCGGAAGGCGTGGACGCCCTCGGGCAGGACGTGGTCCGGGGTGAACAGGCCGCGCAGGGGCGGCAGGACCGGGTTGGAGCCGGTGGCCAGGACCAGCGTGTCGTATGCGATCTCCGAGCCGTCCGCACAGCGCACGGTTCGCTCGTCACGGTCGATGTCGGTCACCCGGGCACGGGTCAGCTCCGCGGGCGCCGGGAGGGAGATCACCTCCGGGCTGTACCGTCCGGCCAGCACCTCGGCGAGCAGGACCCGGTTGTACGGCCGGTGCTCCTCCTCGCCGACGAGCAGCGCGGGCGTGCCGAGCTCACCGAGCCGCCGGGCGAGCCGTACGCCCGCGAGGCCGGCGCCGATCACCACCACACGCGTATTCGAGGTCATGCTCATGAGCGTGCGGGGCGGGTGTTACCCGGCCGCATCACGTCTGTTTCACGCGGGGAACTCTGCCCTCAGCGGGGGGGGGTGGATGTGAGGGTTGCCGGGGAGGGCCCGGGGTGGCTGTGAGGCCGGGAGGGCGGGCAGGCCGAACCCGGGTTTCCGTGCAGGCCCCATCGTGTACGGGGGATGCGGCGCCAGCCGGAAGATGTCGGTGCCCGCGGCCCGAACCTCAGAAGACCCTCAGAAGATCGCCGGTACCCGCGAAATCCGTGGACGCTACAACCGCCCCGTCCATAGGGTCCCGATCATGCCCGACATATCTCTGACCATGGTTGTCCTCCTGTGCCTCGCCGCCCTCGCGGCCGGCTGGATCGATGCCGTGGTCGGCGGGGGCGGCCTGCTACTGCTCCCCGTGCTGCTGCTCGGGCTCCCGGCCGGCACGCCCGCGGTGTCCGCCCTCGGCACCAACAAGGCGGTCGCCATCGTCGGCACGACGGGCGCGGCCGTGACGTACGCCCGCAAGACACCCGTCGATGTGCGCACGGCCGTACGCATCGGGCTCGCGGCGCTGGCGGGATCATCGGGCGGGGCGTTCCTCGCGGCCGGGATGAGCACGGACGTGCTCAAGCCGGTGATCATGGTGGTGCTGCTCGGCGTCGCCGCCTTCGTGATCCTCAAGCCCGCGTTCGGCACGGCCCCGGCGCCGGGCCCGGTCAGCCGCCGCCGCGTCCTCGCGGCGATCGGCCTCGCAGGCCTCGGCATCGGTTTCTACGACGGGCTCATCGGCCCCGGCACCGGTACGTTCCTGGTGCTGGCCCTCACCGCCGTCCTGCACCTCGACCTGGTCACCGCCTCGGCCACCGCCAAGATCGTCAACTGCTGCACCAATGCGGGTGCGCTGGCGATGTTCGCCTGGCAGGGTGCGGTGCTGTGGCAGCTGGCGGGGCTGATGGCCGTGTTCAACCTCGCCGGCGGAACGCTCGGCGCGCACACCGCACTGAAGAAGGGCAGCGGTTTCGTCCGGATCGTGCTGCTGACGGTGGTGTTCGCGCTGGTGGCGAACCTGGCGTACGAGCAGTGGGTGGCGTGAGAGGAGCAGACATGACGGACGAGGCGACGCAACGAGTAGTCGCAGTCAACCGAGGCACAGAGCACGCCGACGGTCAGGGATCCGGACGAGGGCCCCAGCACGATGCCCTCGACGTCTGGGTGGGCAGATGGATCAACGAAGGCCACATGATCAACGATGACGGCAGCCCCGGGTCGAAGATCACCACCTCCGATGTGTACGAGTGGGCTCCTGGTGGGTTCTTCATCGTCCATTCGGCATACGGGCGCATCGGCGAGTTCGACGTCGGCGGCACAGAGATCATCGGCTACGACGAGACGAGCGGCGCCTACCGGTCACACTTCTTCGACAGCCAGGGCAACGTGACCGTCAGCAGCCTGGTGGCGCGTGGCGACACATGGACCTACCAGGGCGACACCACTCGTTCCACCGTGGAGCTCAGCGACGACCACCGGGTCCAGACCGTCCTGCACGAGCGCACCGATGACGGAACGACCTACCGGCCGTCCATGAAGGTCACTCTCATCAAAGTCGATTGATCAAAGCCGTTTGATCAAAGTCGACGGAGGAGATCGACCACCCCCGTGGTGTCCTCGTCGCCGTGGCCGTCCGCGAGGCGGCGCGCCATCAGGTCGAGGTACGGCCTCAGCAGCTCCTGGCTCACGCCCTGCTCCTCGGCCGTGCGCAGGAACGTCGCGCTGCCCGCGACCTGCATGGCGAGGTTGGAGACGACGTTCTTGGTGTAGTCGCCGCTCTCCAGCTTGTCGGCGGTCTCCAGCGCGGCGGGCGCCATCGCGGTGAGCCACGACACGAGCAGCGGGGCGAAGTCCCTGGGCGCGATGTCCTCTTGGCGGATCAGCGCGAAGGCGTGCGCCACCCCGGCGAACATCCCGTACATGGCGCTGAGCAGGGCCACGTCGTGCAGCGCGGCGAACCCGGCGTCCGTGCCGACGTAGCGGGGGTCGGCAGGGACCGCGAGGACGTCCCGGTGCTCCTCGAAGAGGGCCGTGGAGCCGCTGTAGAAGACGAACGCCCCGCTGTCCGGGCTGCCGATCATCGGCGGTACGGCCATGATCCCGGCGTCCAGGAAACGGGCGCCACGCGCCTTTGCCCAGACTACGCGGGCACGGCCCTGGGCGGGCGTTCCGGTGGTCAGGTTGACCAGGTCGCGCCCGGACAGGTCGGCGTCGGACAGGGCCTCGCCGACCGACACGTCGTCCAGGAGGCAGGCGATCACCAGCCGGTTGGCGGACACCGCCTCCGCCGCGCTCCCGGCGACGGTCGCACCCTCGGCGGCGAGTGCCTCGGCGCGGGCGGGGGTCCGGTTCCAGACGGTCACGGGATGCCCGGCGACGAGCCAGGCGCGGGCCAGGGCGGTGCCCATGGCGCCGGTGCCGAGGAGGGTGAGGGGGGTGCGGGAAGAGAGGTGGTCGGTCATGGCGTTCAGACTCGTCGAAGGGGATCGGCCTGCTCAAGTACGTACTTCCGAGTGGGTGGTTACCCCGGGGGAAGCGTGCAGGCAGCGGGAGGACGGGGTGTCGGGAGATGGCGATCGGACGACGGCCGGGCTCGTACGAGTGCGGGGTCGACGCGGCGATGGATGTGATCGGCGGGAAGTGGAAGGTGCTCATCCTGTGGGCGCTGTCCGTGCGGTCGCACCGCTTCGGTGAGCTGCGCCGCGAGCTGTCCGGGGTGACGGAGAAGGTGCTGGCCGCGCAGCTGCGGGAGCTGGAGGCGGACGGCATTGTGCACCGGGAGGAGTACGAGGAGGTGCCGCCCCGGGTGGAGTATTCGCTGACGCCCCGCGGTGTCTCCCTCAACACGGCGCTGGAACCGCTCGGCGCGTGGGGCAAGGCGAACGTCCTGGGCGGAGTGACGCCGAAGACCGTGACGCCGGAGCCCATACCCTGAGCCGGCTCAGCTGCTCCCCGTCAGATGCGCGAAGACGACGACGTTCCCCTGGTAGCCGGTGCTGCGCGAGTAGGTTCCGCCGCAGGTGATCACCCGCAGCTCGGGCCGGGGCGCCGCCCCGTACACCTTCTTGTCGGGGAAGTCCTTCGCGTCGTACACCTCGACCGCGTCCACGCTGAACCGCGCCACACTGCCGTCCCGCCGGTCCACCTCGATGGTGCTGCCCCGTTTCAGGGCGCCGAGCCGGTAGAAGACGGCGGGGCCGTCGGCGTTGTCGACATGGCCGGCGACGATGGCGGTGCCCCGCTCGCCGGGCGTGGTGCCGGCCTCGTACCAGCCGGCGAGGTTCCTGGGCGCGGTGGGCGGCGCCTCGAGGTTGCCGGTCCTGTTCAGCCCCAGACCCGTCAGGGGCGCGTCCACCCGGATCGCGGGAATGCGGATACGGTCCGGCGGCGACGGCGGCAGCGCGGGCGCCGTGGACTGCCGTACGGTCTGGCCGGTGTGTGCCTGGGCGGCCGACGGCTGGGGCGGGGCGTTCGTCCGGGCGCCGCTGCTCAGCAGCCACACACCGGTGAAGAGGGCGACGGTGGTGACGGCCGCTATCGCGGCGTTCCCCGGGTTGTCGACTATGCGCACACGAGCCTCCTGGCCTGACCCGCCTCCCTCCGGGCCGCGAGGGGCATCGGACCCGGAGGGGGCGGGGACTTGCGGTACCGGCGGACGGACGGCGGAGGGTGTCCGTCAGATCCCGTCGCCTCTCGCCCGGCGATGCAGGAGCCAGGTACCGCCCGCAGCGGCGACAGCGAGAGCCGCAACGCCGGCCGCGGTCTGTACGGGGTCGGGGCCCAGGGCGCCGCCGACCCCCGTCTTCACACTTCCCCGGGGGTACGCCTGACCGGCGGCGGAGAGGATGACCACCAGATCGGCGCGGACCTCCGAGGCGCCCTGGGTGCACTTCACGACGATCTCGTACGTCCCCGGCTGCGCGCTCGGCGGCACCCGGAAGCGTCCGATGTCGTCGCCCTCGTCCTCGTCGGTTCCGGGGGCAAGCGCGAAGGTCCCGGCGCCCACCGCGGTGGCGTCCCCCTCCGCCATACCGTCGTCGCCGCAGGCCGAGGTGTTCACGGTGACGTCATGGCCCGGCACCACGGTGGAGGGATACACCTCGAGCCGGCCGCCTTCCGCGCCGTACGCCGGGGCGGACAGCGCGCCCGCGGTGGCGACGGCGAGCGCGGTACCGGTCAGCAGACGGGCGGTACGTCGCATCGGCATGCTCCTTCGAGCTCATCGGGCCCCTGCACTTCCGAGGAAATCCGCACCGGGGCGAGTCCGCTTCCTGAGCGCCTGTCAGAAAATACGATGAATGGGTGTCGCCGGAGGCGTCCGCGAGGGGTGATGGGCGCCGTTTCAGCAGGTCACGGGCGTGCGACGGGCCCGCGGCGGAAAGAACCCGAAGGGCGTCCGGTGAAGGTGTGAATGGGTGACGAGCCCCTGAAGGCCACGACGCCCGGGCGCGAGGAGGTCCACAACCGTGGCGTCTACGATCCCCACCCCCGTGATATCTTTTTTTGAGATCGTATATACGCCCCGAAGGGTGCCGCCATGTCCCGCACTGTGATCGACCTCGATGACGAGGCGCTGGCCGAAGCGGCTCGTCACCTGGGCACAACGACGAAGAAGGACACCGTCAACGCGGCGCTGAGGGAGATCGCGGATAGGAGGCGGCGCGCGGCGGCCGTGGAGCGGATGCGCCGGATGGTCGCCGAGGGGGAGATCGACTTCTCGGTCATCGAGAAGTCCGCGGACACCTCCGCCTCCGGATCCGAGACAGCCACCGCCGGATCCGAGCCGGCCTCCGACGCGGAGCATCACGCGGCGTGAGTGAGGCCTTTCTCATCGACACCAGCGCGTTGATCCGCTTCTACCGCGGTCAGACCGGGCCGCAGTGGGATCAACTCGTCTGTTCCGGTCTCGTCGGACTGTGTGAGCCCGTGCGGCAGGAGTTTCTCCGCGCGGTCGGGGGCCGACCGGCGTACTACGAGGCGGACGGGCTGCTTCGGGAGACGTTCCCCTATTACCCGATGCGTGACAGCGTCTGGGAGGACACCGCGGCGCTCCAGCAGGACCTGGCCGACCGCGGTTGGCACCAGTGCGCGAGCCCCGTCGACCTGCTGGTGGCCGTGACCGCTCAGCACCACAAGTTGACTGTGCTGCACCAGGATTCCGACTTCGACACCATCGCTCGTGCCACGGGACAGCCCGTGCGCCGGATTGTCGACTGAGCCGTTCGACCGAGCCGTTCTGCCGTGGTGGGGGCGGGAGGCACGGAGGGGCGGCCGTATGCGGCCTGATGCTCAGCGCTTGACGCGCTGGGCCACGGCTCGCATGAGGTCGGTCTTCGCGACATGCAGTGCGAAGTGCTCGTCGGCGGTGGGGGAGGGCTTTGCGTACCAGGGCAGGCCGCGGCGGCGCCACTTGGCGGGGGTCATGTCCTCGGCCGGCGCGGGGAGAGGCAGTACCCATCGACCGAGACGGAGCTCGCCACGCCACAGACCGGCAGGGAGAGCGGTGACCGGAATCCGTACCGTGAAGGTCCCGTCACCGGAGACGTGACGGACGGGGAACGCAGGCCCGGTGCCGCCCTGTCCGTCGTAGAGGGCGATGGTCAGGGCGGAGTCCGGATACGCGGAGAGCGTGCACCGTCCGGTGAATTCCAGCTCGGCCGGTACGTCCTCGGCCCAACGGACGTCGTCCAGGCTCAGATGCGGCAGCACCTCGTGCTTGTTCTCACCGAGGTCGAGGGTGAAGTTGCCGTGCGGCTTGGTCGTGTAGAGCGTGAGCGCCCGGAGACTTCCGGCCACGGCGGCGACGTGTGTGCTCGGCTTTCCGGAGACGGCGGCGGCCCGCTTGCTGCCGATGCGGACCTCGCGGGACAGGCCCTGCCCGGCGTGAGAAGGACGGCGGGAGTCAACGTGAGGAATCGGAACTACAACAAGTACATGGATGCTGCTGGGCAATTCTTCGCCAAGTGGTATCCAGGGCAAGGCGGTTAGGTGTGACTCGAAAGTTGCCGTATTCTCCAGGGGATATCTTCGCGGTACCTCTTCGTGATCACGGATACGCGTTGGACGTGGTCGCCAGGGCAGATGGCAATGGCATTGTGCTCGGCTATTTCTTCGGTCCGCGTGTGGAGTCCCTCGAAGTCCTGCCGCAAGCATGCGCACTTGAAGCGAATTCGGCAATTAAGGTCTGCCGGTTCGGTGACCTTGGGCTTATTCGAGGGAAGTGGCCGGTCGTGGGGAGGGTGGAATCATGGGATCCTACTCAATGGCGCGTTCCCGAATTCTGTAGAGATGGGAATATTCGTGTCGTCTACGACGGTGATTCGCTCGCAGTTTCCCACGAAGAACCGCTCGACTCGCGTGAATGTCGGCTGCTTCCGCAAGATGGACTCGAAGGGGCAGGCTTTGTAGAGATCAAGCTCACTCGCCTACTCGGGGCGTAACGTGTCACAGATAGGCTCTGCCGGATGCAATCTGGCAGAGCCTGTTTGGTGCCTTGCGTTTGCGAAAAGCCCGGCCGGAATGAACTTGGGTTCTAATGAACGTCGCAACACCCGACATCCGGGCAGGCGATGAAAGACAGGGCGGCCGGGGGCGCCCCAACGGCAAGAGGGTGCCCCTGAAGTGTGGCAGAGGTTTCTCCAGCTCTGCCGAAGTTCCGTCTCTTGCGGGGACGCCGTGTTCCAGTGATCAGGTCAGAGGTCATCTGGTGGCTCTTCCTTCAGGAGGGAGGCCTGAAATGCCATCCATGCGGCAGGGGCGACGCGCAGGTGGGGGCCGGTGGGGGTCTTGGAGTCGCGTATCGCGATGGTCGAGGGGATGTTGGTGGCGACTTCGACGCATTCGGCCTGTTTGTCGCTGTATGTGGACTTGCGGTACTGGAAAACGGGCATGGGTCACAGTTCCTTACGGAGGGTGTGGAGGAAGGACAGGGTGTCCTGCTCGCTCAGTGAGCGTCCGGCGATCGTCTCGAACAGCTCATCGTAGGAGGCGGCTCCTTCCCCTCCTTCAACCCAGGTCTGCGTGAACGGGGACTCCGAGTAGACGACGTCCATGGCTCCGGGCTCGGCGAAGGAGATGATGTTGAACGAGCCGTTCAGGCCCTGGTGCGGTCCGCCGCCGAAGGGAAAGACCTGGAGGGTGATGTTCGGGAGTTGGGCCATCGTCACCAAGTGGTCGAGTTGTCCACGGGCTGTTTTCGGACCGCCGGGGAAGTTCCGTAGTACGGCTTCGTAGATCACGGTGCGCAGGCTCAGCGGTGGAGTCTCGGTGAGCCGCTGCTGCCGTGCGAGTCGCGCGGTGATGAACTCCCCGTCGGGGTCCTTGCGTCGGGCGAGCCCGGTCGTACCTGCCGGGAATTCCCTCAATGCTCCTACATATTCCGGAGTTTGCAGCAGCCCGGGTACAAAACCGGGTTGCCATGCCTTGATCGCCGTTGCCGCGTTCTCCAGGTTGACGTACTCCTGCATGACACCAAGCGTCGTGTAGTCGTCCCACCAGCCTTTTGCCTTGCGACGCTCCCGGTCGATCCTGGCCAGTTCCAGGAGCTTGCCGACAGTGGCGGGGTCGTGTACCTCGTACAACTCGCACAGGGCGCGGATGTCCGGGTCGCGCACGGGCACCCAGCCGCCTTCCATCTTGGCGATCTTCGCGATGGAAGACGAGAGCACCTTCGCGGCTTGCGGCTGGGTGAAGCCGGCCGCGGTGCGCAACTTGAGGAGCTCAGCCCCCAGTCGGCGTCCCAGAACACTGGACGTGCTGTTCCCCTGTCGTGCCTGACCTGGTGTCACGTAACTGCTCCTTCGGGGCTGTGCGAGGTCAGTTTGCTGGGCGCGGGCGAGGCTTGCAAACACGATCGGTGGATATTTACCAGGAAGAGATTGAGCAGATCGAGGTCACGACTCTACCGTCGGTGACGAACCACTCACGATGCGGCGCCAGTTGAGCTCACGGCGCTGCCCACCCCTGTCCGGAGGTGCGCACCATGACCACCCCCAAAGACCCCGACGAACCCCAGGTCCTCCACCAGGACCGCCTCGACTACACCCCGCTCCCCAAGAGCGTCACCCTCGCCCGCCGCCGGGCTCACCGCCTGCTCACGAAATGGGGCCACCCCGAACTCGCCCTGGACGCCGCCTTGTTGGTCTACGAGCTCGGCGGGAACGCCGTCCTGCACGGCTGTCTGCGCGGCCGGCTCTTCCAGGGTGGAACTCACGCTGACCGAGCGGGCCGTACGTATCGCCGTCTCCGACCCGAAGGGCGAGTTACTGCCCAGCCCCCGCCAGGCGGGGACTGGTGAGTCGTTCGGGCGCGGACTGCTCATCGTGCGGGAGGTGGCCGACCGATGGGGCGTCGAGAAACTGACCGTCGGCAAGTCCGTGTGGTGCGAGCTGGACGTCGTACGGCGGACGGCCTTCGCCGACTACCGTGGCGCCTGCGAACCCCCGCCCCAGGGAGGATGATCATGGCCGAACCGCTCAAGACCTTCGTCAACGGCGTCGAGGTCGAGGTCCCCAACAGCATCCCCGACATCCGTGCGGCCCTTCCGGAGGAGCGGCGCGAGGAGTTCGACCAGGCCGTCAACGAAGCCGGCGTGCACGACATTCACGCCGTTATGCGGCACTGGATGTTCGAGGCCGTGCCCGACCCGGAGGCAGAGGCCCTGCTGGAGCGGCTCGCGGCGGACGAGGCCGAGAGGCGGGGCGCGGCTTGAGCTACCGCATCACCTACGCACCGCCCGCCGACGGCACGTTGGCCAAGATGCGGAACGCCGAGGACTTCAAGGCCGCGATGGCGCGGACCATCGGCCGGGACCCGTACGGGCACGGCTCGACAGCCGTCCGCGGCGACCGCGACCGGCGTGAGGCCACTGTGCTCGGTGCCGTCGTCCTCTACTACGTCTCGGAGTCCGTACTGACCGTGACCGTGGTCAGACTGATTGCCTTGATGTGAACCCCATGCCCCGGATGAAGCGGCCGCCCCGGCCCGAAGACCAGGGCGGCCGCTCACGCACACAGTGCAGGATCAGCCCACGTTCACCGCACTCCAGGCTGCCGCCACCGCGTCGTACTCCGTACTCCCCGCCCCATAAAGATCCCGCGCCGCGTTCAACGTCGCCGTCCGCGCCCCCGCATAGTCCGTCGACGACGTCATGTAGACCGTCAGCGCCCGGTACCAGATCGCCCCCAGCGCGCCGCGCCCGATCCCGGTGACCGTCGAGCCGTCGCAGGTGGGGGAGTTGTGGGCGACGCCGTTGATGGTCTTGGGGCCGCTGCCCTCCGCCAGGAGGTACGCGAAGTGGTTGCCGATGCCGGAGTTGTAGTGGACGTCCAGGTCGGCAGCCGAGCTGCTCCAGCAGTCCACGGAGACACCGTCCTTGGACGGCTTGTCCATGTACCGCAGTGCCGACCGGCCGAAGCCGGACCGGACGATCTTCTCGCCGATCAGCCAGTCGCCCGCGTCCTTCGCGTTGTCGGCGTGGAACTCCACCAGCGTGCCGAAGACGTCGGACGTCGCCTCGTTCAGCCCGCCCGACTCGCCCGAGTACGTCAGCGCCGCCGTCTTCGACGTCACGCCGTGGGACATCTCGTGGCCGGCGACGTCCAGGGAGACCAGCGGCCCCATCTGCGTCCCGTCACCGTCGCCGTACGTCATGCAGAAGCAGGTGTCGTCCCAGAAGGCGTTGTTGTAACGGGTGCCGTAGTGCACGCGGTTGTACGAGCCCTTGCCGTCGCCCGCGATGCCGTTGCGGCCGTGTACGTTCTTGAAGTAGTCCCAGGTCACGTCCGTGCCGTACTGCGCGTCCACGGCGGCCGAGGCGCGGTCGGTCGTCGTGCCGTCGCCCCAGTGGTTGTCCGCGTCCGTGAAGACCGTGGCGGGGGCGCGGGTCAGACAGAGGGTGCCGAGCAGGCACAGGTCCACCTGGCCGGCCGCATCACCGGTGTACGTGTTGCCGCGCGTCGGGTCCTTCAGTTCGTACGCCGATCCCGTCGACGTCGTCGACAGCGGCACCGTCCCGCCGTACAGCGAACGCCCGTCGCCGGTGGCCGACTCCAGCGTGTCCCAGGCGTCGATCTGCGCACCGGTGCGGGCGTCCGTCAGGACCGTGCGGGCGACCGGGTTGCCCTGCGCGTCCAACGCCGCCGCCTGAGTGCGCCACGCCAGCTTCGGTGAGCCGTGCAGGGCGTCGACGACCAGCTCCGGTTTGGCCGTCAGCCGCTTCAGCGTCTCGCCGAGGTGCGTGGCGCGCAGGGCGTTCGCCGCGCGGTCGGCCGCCTTCGGGGCGGACAGGGGGGGTGATGCCGGTCAGGGAGAGGGGGGTGCGGGTCGCGCGGTCGGCGCCGCGGTAGGTGCCGTCCGGTGCCAGGTGGATGACGAAGTCGCCGCCGAGGACCGGGAGTTGACGGTAGGTGCGGTCGTAGCGCACATGCTGGGTGCCGTCCTGGTCGATGACGACGTCCCGGACCTCGGTGTCCTGGGCGGCGGTGAGACCCAGGCTCGCCGCATGGTCGGCGAGGACCCGTGCCCCGTTCTCGATCGCTGTCGCGCGGGTCGGCCGGTCGGCTGCGCCGGCGCCGGGGGAGAGTGCCGCGGCGAGCAGGATGGCGGCGGTTGCGGCCACACCGGCGGTGGCAGCACGGGAACGTCGGACATGCCGTATCCGGCTCATCGGTCTCCTTGAAAAGGCGCCTGAGTGGGGGGCGGCGCTGATCTTGACCGAGATTTAAGGGGTCATGACATGGCGTGTCCAGAGCAATTACAGGAGGCCGTGTGAGGGGTGAGAATCGTTCCTGCAAGGCTTCGGTAGCGCTCTCGTGCAGGTGGAAAAGAGTGAGACTCCCGTTCTTCGTCTACGGCACGCTCCGCCCCGGCGAGCCCAACCACGACCTCTTCCTGCGCGGCCGTACGAGCGCCGAGGAAGCCGGCCGCCTCAGCGGCGCGGTGCTGTACGACGGCCCGGGCTATCCGTACGCCGTGGAGGAGCCGGGAGGAGCGGTGAGTGGCGAACTGGTCACCGCCCGGCCCGAGGCCTACGACGAACTCCTCGCCGCCCTCGACCGGTTGGAGGAGTACGTGCCGGGCGACCCGCGCAGCCTCTACGAGCGGGTCGAACGCGAGGTCGTCCGGGATGCCGACGGGGCGGCGGTCCGCGCCTGGGTGTACGTCGCCGCACCTGCCGTCGCCGCCCGGCTACGGGCCCGCGGCAAGCTCATCGAGGGCGGCGACTGGCGGGCACGGCGCCGGTGAACCGGCGGGACTTTCCCGGTGATTGACTGACGGGCCCCGCAGTGCGCGATGGGGCCCGTTGAACAGACGGTGAGCGTACGCCGCTACGCCTTCACGGCCTCCACCCGCACCGCGCACGCCTTGAACTCCGGCATCCGCGAGGTCGGGTCCAGCGCAGGGTTGGTGAGGGTGTTGGCACGGCCCTCGCCCGGCCAGTGGAACGGCATGAAAACGGTGTCCGGCCGGATGGACGCGGTGATCCGGGCCGGCGCCACCGCCCGGCCCCGCCGGGACACGACCGCCACCGGGTCGCCCTCGGCCGCGCCCAGCCGCTCCGCCAGCCGCGGATGCAGCTCCACGAACGGGCCGGGCGCGGCGGCGTTCAGCTCGTCGACCCGCCGGGTCTGGGCGCCGGACTGGTACTGCGCCACGACCCGCCCGGTCGTCAGCAGCACGGGGTACTCGGCGTCGGGTTCCTCGGCGACCGCCCGGTGCGAGACCGGCGCGAACCGGGCCCGCCCGTCCTCCGTGGCGAACCGGTCGAGGAAGAGGCGCGGGGTGCCGGGGTGGACCTCAGCGCCGGTGCCGTCCTGTGCGGCCGGATCGTCGGACAGCACGTCCAGCGCCGCGTCCTCGCCGTCGTCCGGAGCCACAGCGAGCGCCGCGTCCTCGCCGTCGCCCGGCGCCACCGCGGGCGTGCCGTCCCCGCCGGAGACCGGCGCCGCGCCCGCGCGGTCCTCCGCCCCGTCGGGAACCGCCGGACACGGCCAGAACACCCCGTTCTCCTCCGCCAGCCTGCGATAGGTGATCCCGGAGTAGTCCGCGGGCCCGCCCGCGCTGGCCCGGCGCAGCTCCTCGAAGACCTCCTCGGGGTCGGTCGGGAAGCCCTTCTCCACCCCGAGCCGGGCGGCCAGTTCGTGCATGACCTCCAGGTCGCTGCGGATGCCCTCCGGCGGGGTGATCGCCCGGCGCCGCAGCAGCACCCGGCCCTCGAGGTTGGTCGTCGTGCCGGTCTCCTCCGCCCACTGCGTCACCGGCAGGACGACATCCGCGAGGGCGGCCGTCTCCGACAGCACGACATCGCACACGGCAAGGAAGTCAAGGGACTTGATCCGCTCCTCCACGTGGGCGGCGCGCGGCGCCGACACCACCGGGTTGGAACCCATCAGCAGCAGCGCCCTGATGTCCGTACCCAGCGCGTCCAGCAACTCGTACGCGCTGCGCCCCGGCCCCGGAAGCGAGTCCGGGTCGACGCCCCACACCTCGGCCACGTGCCGCCGGGCCGCCGGGTCGGTCAGCTTGCGGTAGCCGGGCAGCTGGTCGGCCTTCTGGCCGTGCTCACGCCCGCCCTGCCCGTTGCCCTGCCCGGTCAGACAGCCGTAGCCCGACAGGGGCCGGCCCGCGCGGCCGGTCGCCAGGCACAGGTTGATCCACGCGCCCACCGTGTCCGTGCCCTTGGACTGCTGCTCCGGCCCACGCGCGGTGAGCACCATCGCGTTCTCCGGCGTGCAGAACAGCCGTACGGCTTCCCGCAGTTCGGGAACGGACACGCCGGTGATCCGCTCCACCTGCTCCGGCCAGTGCGCCATCGCGGCGGCCCGCGCTTCCTCCCAGCCGGTCGTGCGCTCCCGGATGTACTCCTCGTCCGTGCGGCCCTCGGCGACGATCAAGTGCAGCAGCCCCAGCGCCAGTGCGAGATCCGTGCCCGGCCGCGGCGCGAGGTGCAGGTCGGCCTGCTCGGCGGTCCTCGTCCGGCGCGGGTCGACGACGATCAGCGTGCCGCCGTTCTCCTTCAGCTCGGTGAAGTAGCGCAGCGCGGGCGGCATGGTCTCCGCGGGGTTGGACCCGACGAGGATCACGCATCCCGTCTTCGGGATGTCCTCCAGCGGGAACGGCAGCCCGCGGTCCAGCCCGAACGCCTTCATGCCGGCCGCGGCGGCCGACGACATGCAAAAGCGCCCGTTGTAGTCGATCTGCGAGGTGCCGAGCACGATCCGCGCGAACTTGCCGAGCGTGTACGCCTTCTCGTTCGTCAGCCCGCCCCCGCCGAACACGCCGAGCGCGTCCGGCCCGTGCGCGGAACGGATCGAGGACAGCCCGTCGGCGATCCGGTCCAGCGCCTGAGCCCAGGTCGCAGGCACCAGGGAGCCCCCCTCGCGCACCAGCGGCGAAGTGAGGCGGACGCTCGATGACAGCACCGCCGGCGCCGTACGGCCCTTGCCGCACAGCGCGCCCCGGTTCACCGGGAAGTCGGCGCGCTCCGACACCTCGACGCCCCCGTCCGGCGAGGGCGTCAGGTTCATCCCGCACTGCAGGGCGCAGTACGGGCAGTGGGTGGGCGTCGAGGTGCTGTTCATGCCGTTCAGCGTGGATCGGCCGTGTTACGTGCCGTGACGGCCCTTTGTTACACGGCCGCGAAGCTGACCTCCCCGCCGCCGGGCAGGCGCCGTGAGGGGCAGGTCACCGAGCCTTTGCGAGCGCCCGCTCCACCCCCGGTTCGGCCGGCCCGAGGAACCGGGGATCCGGCCGGAACACGGCGTCCAGGGCCGCCTTGCCCGCCGCGACGATCTCCCGCACGCCTCCGTAGTACCAGGTCCCGTCGTGCCGCTCGTCCACCCCGACGCCGTACGACGTCACCCCCGCGGCCTCGCACAGCGCGACCGCCCGCCGGATGTGGAAGCCCTGGCTGATCAGCACGGCCTCCTCGACGCCGAAGATCTTCCTGGCGCGCACACAGGAGTCCCAGGTGTCGAAGCCCGCGTAGTCGCTGACGATCCGGGCGTCCGGGACGCCGTGCCGGGTCAGATACGAACGCATGGCGTCCGGCTCGTCGTAGTCCTCGCGGCTGTTGTCGCCGGTCACCAGAACGACCTCGATCCGGCCCGCACGGTACAGCTCGGCCGCCGCGTCCAGGCGGTGGGCGAGGTACGGGGACGGCTCGCCGTTCCACAGGCCCGCACCGAAGACCACGGCCACGTCGGTGCGGGGCGCCTCGGCCGTGCTGCGCAGCCGGTCGCCGGTCGCGATGTGCATCCAGGCCGACGGCAGCAGCGCGAGCACGCACAGGACCATCAGCGCCTGCACCAGCCGGCGCTGCCCGGTGCGGGTGCGCGGCAGACGCGGTCGGCGGATGCGCATGTCGGGACGCCCTCTCGGTCGGCTGCGACAGGAAAAGACGCCGCCGCGGGTGCTCGGGTTGCGTGACCAGTCTCACGCCAACCCGATGAAACCGCAGGCCGGGCCGCCTCACACGGCTGGGGGACCCTACGGTGAACCCGTGGAAAAAACCCGTGACGCTCACGCAACGGCACGGCAACGTCGTAGCGCCACGATCGGTTCATGACGGCGTCGCTTCCGCTTCACGACGAGTCCGACCACCGCCCCGGCAGCCCGCTGTCCGGTGGCGTCCACCTCGACAGTACGGCGCAGATCATGAACCGGATCACCACCCGGCTCGCCAGCCGGCTCAGCCTCGTCTCGCGCGACGGCACGCCCCGCCCCGCGCTGCCCGCGCTCGTCCTCGTGGCGCACGGCAGCCGCGACCCGCGCACCCTCGCCACGGTGCACACGCTCATCGAACGCGTCCGCGAACTGCGCCCCGGCCTGCCCGTCCACCTCGGCCACATCGAGCTGAACGAGCCCCTGCTGCCGGACACGCTGGCCGCCCTCGGCGACAGCGAGGCGATCCTCGTCCCCCTCCTCCTCAGCCGCGGCTACCACATCAAACAGGACATCCCCGACATGGCCGCCGCGGCCCGCGCCCGCACACAGGTGGCCGCCCCGCTGGGCCCGCACCCCCTCCTGGTGGAGACCCTGTACACACGCCTGGTCGAGGCGGGCTGGCCCACGACCATGACCGAGGCGGAACGCAGGGAGAGCGCCGTCGTCCTGGCCGCCGCGGGCTCCCGCGACCCCGACGCGGCCCTCGACACCGGCCACACGGCCCGCCTCCTCGCCGACCGCCTGGGAGTCCCGGTCCTCCCGGCCTACGCCTCGGCCGCCACCCCGACGGTCCCGGAGGCCGTACGCACCCTCACGTCCCGTGGCCGCACCCGCATGGCCCTGGCGTCCTACTTCACGGCCCCGGGCCGCTTCGCCCAGGAGTGCGCCGACGCAGTCCCGGGAATCACCGCGGCCCCCCTGGGCGCCCACCCACTGATGGCCCACCTGATCCTGCACCGCTACGACCAGACGCTGGCAACAACGCCAGAGAGGGAGCACGTCCTGGCGTCGGCTTGAATCGCCGACAGGGAAACGCCCCCAGGGGCGCGGGGAACTGCGCGAGAAACCACAACGAGCCGGCACCCGCAAGACGACGAATCCCGGCAGACGAGCAGGCGCACACACCCCCTCCTCCACTTACTGTCGAGACATGGCAGGCGCACCCCAGCAACACGAGAACCACATCCCACCCCCCGGCTACGACCCGACGTCAGTCGAACGCTGGGCCCCCGAAAAAGACAAACGCCCCGGCCGCACCGCCTTCCAACGCGACCGCGCCCGCATCCTCCACTCCGCCGCGCTCAGAAGGCTCGCCGGCAAGACCCAGGTCGTCACGCCAGGCGAGCACAGCGCCTCGGCCTGGGACCCCAGCCCCCGCACCCGCCTCACCCACTCCCTCGAATGCGCCCAGGTCGGCCGCGAACTCGGCGCCGCCCTCGGCTGCGACCCCGACCTGGTGGAGGCCGCCTGTCTCTCCCACGACCTCGGCCATCCCCCGTTCGGCCACAACGGCGAAGAGGCACTCAACGAATTCGCCCACGACTGCGGCGGCTTCGAGGGCAACGCCCAGTCCCTGAGGCTCCTCACCCGCATCGAACCCAAACGGTTCACCCCGGAGGGCTCCGTCGGCCTCAACCTCACCCGCGCCGCCCTGGACGCCGCCACCAAGTACCCCTGGCCGCGCGGCGCCCACCCCACCGACCCGGCGTCCCGGAAGTTCGGTGTGTACGAGGACGACCGGCCGGTGTTCGACTGGGCCCGCAAGGAGGCCCCCGGCACCCGCATCTGCTTCGAGGCCCAGGTCATGGACTGGTCGGACGATGTGGCGTACTCGGTGCACGACGTCGAGGACGGCCTGCACGCCGGCCATCTCGACCCCAACTTCCTGCACGCCGAGCCGGAACGGCAGGCGGTGTTCGAGGTCGCCATCGGCCGGTACGTCCCCGCCGACACCGACCCCGCCGAACTGGCCGCGGCCCTCGACCGGCTCCTGGACGAGGAGTGGTGGCCGCACGGCTACGACGGTTCGGCCGTCGCCCAGGCCCGTCTGAAGGACGCCACCAGCCAGCTGATCGGTCGCTTCTGCCTGGCCGCCGAGGCTGCCACCCGCGCGGCGTACGGCGGCGGCCGGCTCACCCGGTACACCGCCGAACTGGTCGTCCCGCGCGAGATCCGCATGGAATGCGCCGTGCTGAAGGCCGTCGCCGACCGGTACGTCATGCAGCGCGCCGAGCAGACCCGGCTCCGCGCCGACCAGCGGGTCGTCGTCGCCGAACTGGCCGAGGCGCTCACCGCCCGCGCCCCCGACGGACTGGACCCCCAGTTCCGCGCCCTGTTCGACCAGGCCCCCGACGACCGCGCCCGCAAGCGGGTGATCGTCGACCAGATCGCCTCCCTGACGGACGCCTCGGCCCGGTCGCTTCACGTAAGGCTGACAGGCCACCTGTGAGACTGATGTGACAGGGGGGACCGGGAGGGACCCGAAGGTGACCCTCCGTGGCCTGATCGGGTCACCCCCTCTTCCCGCGCCTGGCTCCGTGCGGGACGCTCGCATGTGGCGGCACGTTTAAGAGGAGGCATCAAGTGGTCGACGCGGATCAGACATTCGTCATCGTCGGCGGGGGACTCGCCGGCGCGAAGGCGGCCGAGACACTCCGCGCGGAGGGCTTCAGCGGCCGCGTGATACTGATCTGCGACGAGCGCGACCACCCGTACGAACGTCCGCCGCTGTCCAAGGGCTATCTCCTCGGCAAGGAGGAGCGCGACAGCGTCTTCGTACACGAACCGGCCTGGTACGCGCGCAACGACATCGAGCTGCACCTCGGCCAGACCGTCGACGCCGTCGACCGTACGGCGAAGACGGTCCGCTTCGGCGAGGACGGCACCGTCGTCCGCTACGACAAACTGCTGCTGGCCACCGGAGCCGAGCCGCGCCGCCTGGACATCCCCGGCACCGACCTCGCCGGCGTCCACCACCTGCGCCGCCTCGCCCACGCCGAGCGGCTCAAGGGCGTCCTCGCCGCCCTCGGCCGGGACAACGGCCACATCGTGATCGCCGGTGCCGGCTGGATCGGCCTGGAGGTCGCGGCGGCGGCCCGCGAGTACGGCGCCGAGGTCACCGTCGTCGAACAGGAGCAGACCCCGCTGCACGGTGCCCTCGGCCCCGAGCTGGGCGGCCTCTTCGCCGAGCTGCACCGCGAACACGGCGTCCGCTTCCGGTTCGGCGTCCGGCTGACGGAGATCGTCGGCCAGGACGGCATGGTGCTGGCGGCCCGTACGGACGACGGGGACGAGCACCCGGCCCACGACGTCCTCGCCGCGATCGGCGCGGCCCCGCGGGTCGCGCTCGCGGAGGCGGCGGGGCTGGAACTCGCCGACCGTGCACAGGGCGGGGGCATCGCGGTCGACGAGCGCCTGCGCACCTCCGACCCCGACATCTACGCCGCCGGTGACGCCGCCGCCTTCCCGCACGCCCTCTTCGGCCGCCGGCTGCGTGTGGAGCACTGGGCCAACGCCCTCAACGGCGGGCCGGCGGCGGCGCGGGCGATGCTCGGCCAGGACGTCACGTACGACCGCGTGCCCTATGTCTTCTCCGACCAGTACGACATGGGCATGGAGTACTCGGGCTGGGCGCCCCCGGGCTCGTACGACCAGGTGGTGATCCGGGGAGACGCCGGGAAGCGTGAGTTCATCGCGTTCTGGGTGAAGGAGGGGCGTGTGCTGGCCGGGATGAACATGAACGTGTGGGACGTCACAGACCCGATCCAGCAGCTGATCCGCTCCAGGGCCCAGGTGGACACGGAGGCGCTGGCAGACCCGCACGTGGCGCTGGACAGCCTCATCCCGTAGCCGACAGGAGCCGACGGAAGCTCTCAGGAGCGTCAGGACTGTCAGTCCACCACCGTGCTGCAATTCCCGGGGACACCCCCCGGACCCCCGGCCGGGGGTTGGTCAGCTCATGCCGGGCTTGTCAGTTCCGCCCCGTAGAATCACCTCGTGGCAGGACGGATCAACGACGAGGACGTGAAGGCGGTACGGGACGCGGTCCCGATCGACGCCGTGGTGTCCGAGTACCTCCAGCTGCGCAACGCGGGCGGCGGCAACCTCAAGGGGCTGTGCCCGTTCCACGACGAGAAGTCGCCGTCCTTCCAGGTCAGCCCGAGCAAGGGACTCTTCCACTGCTTCGGCTGCCAGGAGGGCGGCGACACCATCACGTTCGTGATGAAGGTCGACCACCTCTCCTTCTCGGAGGCGGTCGAGCGCCTCGCCGCCCAGGCCGGCATCACCCTGCGCTACGAGGAGGGCGGCTACAACCCCGCCCACCAGCGCGGCGAACGCATCCGCCTGGTCGAGGCCCACAAGATCGCCGCGGAGTGGTACGCGGAGCAGCTCGCCACCAGCCCCGAGGCGGAGACCGGCCGCCTCTTCCTCGCCGACCGCGGCTTCGACCAGGCCGCCGCCGTCCACTTCGGCGTCGGCTACAGCCCTCAGGGCTGGGACCATCTCACCCGCTATCTGCGCGGCAAGGGCTTCACCGACAAGGAACTGCTCCTCTCCGGCCTGGCCCAGGAGGGCCGCCGCGGCCCCATCGACCGCTTCCGCGGTCGCCTGATGTGGCCGATCCGCGACATCGGCGGCGAGGTGGTCGGTTTCGGTGCGCGCAAGCTGTACGAGGCGGACAACGGGCCGAAGTACCTCAACACCCCCGAAACCGCGCTCTACAAGAAGTCCCAGGTCCTCTACGGCATCGACCTCGCGAAGAAGGACATCGCCAAGACGTCCCGCGCGGTCGTGGTGGAGGGCTACACGGACGTCATGGCCTGCCACCTGGCCGGTGTCACGACCGCCATCGCGACCTGCGGTACGGCCTTCGGCGGCGACCACATCAAGATCCTCCGTCGGCTGCTGATGGACAACGGATCGGCCCGGGTGATCTTCACCTTCGACGGCGACGCGGCCGGCCAGAAGGCGGCGTTGCGGGCCTTCGAGGACGACCAGAAGTTCGCCGCCGAGACGTACATCGCGATCGCCCCCGACGGCATGGACCCCTGCGACCTGCGCCTGGCGAAGGGCGACGACGCGGTCGCCGACCTGGCCGAACCCCGTACCCCGCTCTTCGAGTTCGCCCTCCGCCAGATTGTCGGCCGCTACGACCTCGACACCCCTGCGGGCCGGGCCGCCGCGCTCGACGAGGCGGCCCCCGTCGTCGCCCGCATCAAGAACAGCGGCGCCCAGCACGAGGTCGCCGTCCAGCTCGCCGGCATGCTCGGCATCCTCGACACACAGTTCGTGGTCAAACGCGTGTCCCAGCTGGCGCGTTGGGCGCGCGACCGGGGCGGCAAGGGCCCGGCGCCCAGCGCCCCCCGGCAGTACGAGGCGGCGGCGGGCCGCCCGACGCCCGCCGGACCGGCCCTGAATCTGCGCAACCCGGTCTACGCCACCGAACGCGAACTCCTCAAACTCGCCCTCCAGCGCCCGGAGTTGGTCTCCCCGGCCTTCGACGCATACGGCGTCGACGAGTTCACCGCCCCGCCGTACGCCGCCGTACGCCAGGCCGTCCTGGACGCGGGCGGCGCCGAGTACGGCGTCCAGGACCCGCAGGAGTACCTGGTCCGCGTCCGCGAGGCGGCGCCCGACGACCGGGTCCGCGCCATGGTCACGGAACTCGCGGTCGAGGCGATCATGCGCCGCACGGTCGACGAGGTGTACGCCGGAGACCAGCTCGTCATGGTCCGCCGCCGCGCCGTCGACCGCCGCATCCAGGACATCCAGTCCGCCCTGACCCGCCTCGGCACGAACGGCGACCCGGCCCAACTGGCCGCTGTGCAGAACGAGTTGTGGGTGCTCCAGCAGTACGGCCAGGCGTTGCGGGAGCGGGGCGCCGCCGCCCTCTGAAGCCCGCCGCGCGGGTGCTGTCTCCGTCCGGTCACTGCCCGGACGCAAAAAGTCACCGCACGCCCCTCGTGGCGGAGATGTGTCTTACCCCACACTGGGTTCCGGTGCCTGAGTCCCCGGAGCGCGGCCGATCCGTCCCCCACGGGTCCCTTACCCCCGCGGTTCCCCTCATCGCGTACGGGACGGACAGCGGCGAGGCCGCCGACTCCGCCCCCCGAGCAGCGCTGCCGCACGCCTCAGCAGCGATCACCCTGGAGGTCGCCCCCGTGCAGACCCAGACCCTCATCCAGAACGACATCACCACGGACGGCGCGGAGCCGGACGCGGAGGCCGACATGCTCGTGGCCGTACCGCCGCAGAGCCGTGTCGCGCACCACCCGGAAACGGGCAAGAGGACGGAGGCAGAGGCGGAGGCGGAGGCCACGGTCACCCCCGCGGATCCCCCCACCGAAGCCGTCGAAGTCCCCGACTCCGAGCCCGAGCCCGTCGAGCCACCCGCCCCCGGTCGCATCGACACCGGCGGCCCCGCCGCGGACCTGTTCCGCCAGTACCTGCGCGAGATCGGCCGTATCCCGCTGCTCACCGCGGCCGAGGAGGTCGAACTCGCCCGCCGCGTCGAGGCCGGACTGTTCGCCGAGGAGAAGCTGGGCAGCGCCCCCGACCTGGACTCCCAGCTGGCCCTGGACCTCGACCGCCTGGTCGTCATGGGCCGCATGGCCAAGCGCCGCCTGATAGAGGCCAACCTGCGGCTCGTCGTCTCGGTCGCCAAGCGGTACGTCGGCCGCGGCCTGACCATGCTCGACCTCGTCCAGGAGGGAAACCTGGGCCTCATCCGCGCGGTGGAGAAGTTCGACTACGCCCGCGGCTACAAGTTCTCCACGTACGCCACCTGGTGGATCCGCCAGGCCATGTCCCGCGCCCTCGCCGACCAGGCCCGCACCATCCGCGTCCCGGTGCACGTCGTCGAGCTCATCAACCGCGTCGTACGCGTCCAGCGCCGCATGCTGCAGGAACGCGGCTACGAGCCGACCCCGGAAGAGGTCGCCGCCCACCTCGACCTCCCGCCCGAGCGGGTCGGCGAGGTCCTGCGGCTCGCCCAGGAACCGGTCTCCCTGCACGCCCCGGTGGGCGAGGAGGAGGACGTGGCCCTCGGCGACCTCATCGAGGACGGCGACGCGACCAGCCCGGTCGAGTCGGCGGCGTTCCTCCTCCTCAGGGAGCACCTGGAGGCGGTCCTGTCGACACTGGGCGAGCGCGAGCGCAAGGTCGTCCAACTCCGGTACGGGCTCGCGGACGGGCGCCCGCGCACCCTGGAGGAGATCGGCCGCATCTTCGGCGTGACGAGGGAGCGCATACGCCAGATCGAGTCGAAGACGCTCAACAAGCTGAGGGACCATGCCTTCGCGGACCAGCTCAGGGGCTACTTGGACTGAGGCAGGCGTTTTCGCCTCCGCCGCCCCTACCCATTCCCGACCTTGGGGGCTCCGCCCCCAAACCCCCGCTCCTCAAACGCCGGAGGGGCTGGATTCAGCCCGTCCGGCGTTTGAGGACGAGCGCGAAGCGCGATGAGCGGGGGTCTGGGGGCGGCAGCCCCCAGGTACGGGACGGGAAGGGGCGGAGGGGGCGACACCTCTAATCCACCTCAGCCACCGCCTCCGCGAACTGCGCCTTGTACAGCCGCGCATACGCCCCGTCGGCCGCCAACAACTCGCCGTGCGCGCCCTGTTCCACGATCGACCCGTTCTCCATGACGAGGATCGTGTCCGCATCCCGGATCGTCGACAACCGATGCGCGATGACGAACGACGTCCGCCCGTGCGCCAGCTTCGCCATCGCCTTCTGGATCAGCACCTCGGTCCGGGTGTCGACCGACGACGTCGCCTCGTCCAGCACCAGAATCACCGGATCGGACAGAAACGCCCGCGCAATGGTGATCAGCTGCTTCTCACCCGCACTGACCCCCGTCCCCTCGTCGTCGATCACGGTGTCGTACCCCTCCGGCAGCGTACGGATGAACCGGTCCGCATGGGCCGCCCGCGCCGCCTCCTCGATCTCCCCACGGGTGACCTTCCGCGCGGCGCCGTACGCGATGTTCTCGGCGATGGTGCCGCCGAACAGCCAGGTGTCCTGGAGCACCATGCCGATCCCGGACCGCAGTTCGTCCCGGGACATCGTCGCGATGTCGATCCCGTCGAGGGTGATGCGCCCGCCGGACACCTCGTAGAACCGCATGAGCAGATTGACCAGCGTCGTCTTGCCCGCTCCCGTCGGCCCGACGATGGCGACGGTGTGCCCGGGTTCCACCGTCAGCGACAGGTCCTCGATGAGCGGCTTCTCCGGGTCGTACCGGAAGGACACACCCTCCAGCGCCACCCGCCCGCGCAGCTGCTCCGGCCGCAGTCCCGGCACCGGATCCTCCGACTGCTCCTCGGCGTCGAGGAGTTCGAAGACGCGCTCGGCGGAGGCGACCCCGGACTGCACCAGGTTCGCCATCGACGCGAGCTGTGTCAGCGGCATCGAGAACTGCCGCGAGTACTGGATGAAGGCCTGCACGTCACCGATGGACAGGGAACCCGAGGCGACCCTCAACCCACCGACCACCGCGACCAGCACGTAGTTCAGGTTCGACACGAACATCATCAGCGGCTGCATGATCCCGCTGTTGAACTGCGCCTTGAACCCGGCCTCGTACAGCGCTTCGTTCTGCTCGGCGAACTGCTGCGCCGACTCCTCCTGCCGCCCGAACACCTTCACCAGGGTGTGCCCGGTGTACATCTCCTCGATGTGCGCGTTGAGCTTGCCGGTGGTGCGCCACTGCTGCACGAAGTGCGGCTGCGACCGCTTGCCGACGAACGTCGCGACGTACAGGGACAGCGGCACGGTCACCAGCGCGACCAGCGCCAGGATCCACGACACCCAGAACATCACCGCCAGCACACCGATGATGGTCAGCAGCGAGTTGATGAGCTGGCCCATCGACTGCTGGAGCGTCTGGCCGATGTTGTCGATGTCGTTGGTGGCCCGGGAGAGGACCTCGCCGCGCTGACGCTTGTCGAAGTACGACAGCGGCAGCCGCGACAGCTTCGTCTGCACGTCCTCGCGCATCCGGTACATCGTCCGGTTGACCGCCCGGTTCACCAGCCGGGTCGCCACCGCCATCAGCAGACCGGCGACCATGAACACGGTGAGCGCGAGCAGCAGGACGTTCCCGACCGCGGCGAAGTCGATGCCCTCGCCCGGCGTGAAGTCCGTACTGCGGAGCATGTCGGCGATGTCACCGTCGCCGCGCTCCCGCATCGCGGCCAGCACCTGCTCCTTGGTCTCCCCGGTCGGCATGTCCCGGCCGATGATGCCGGCGAAAACCAGGTCGGTGGCCTCGCCGAGGATCTTCGGCCCGACCACCGACAGACCCACGCTGACGACCACGCACACCAGCAGCGCGTAGATGGTCAGCCGCTCGGGCCGGAACCGGCCGACGAGCCGTCGGCCCGACACCTTGAAGTCGATCGTGCGGTTCTCGGGGCCGGTCCCGGCCATCATCCGCCCCATGGGCCCGGCCATCAGGCGGCCTCCGCTTCCGTCAGCTGGGAGAGCACGATCTCCCGGTAGGTCTCGTTGTCCGCCATCAGCTCGTGGTGCCGGCCGGTGCCGACCACCCGGCCCTCGTCGAGCACGACGATCCGGTCGGCGTCCCGGATGGTCGCCACCCGCTGGGCGACGATCACCACGGTCGCCTCCGCGGTCTCCCGGCCGAGTGCCGCGCGCAGCGCTGCGTCGGTGGCGTAGTCGAGGGCGGAGAAGGAGTCGTCGAAGAGGTAGATCTCCGGGCGCTGCACCAGGGTCCGCGCGATCGCCAGCCGCTGCCGCTGACCGCCGGAGACATTGGTGCCGCCCTGCGCGATGGGCGCGTCAAGGCCGCCCTCCAGCCGCTCCACGAAGGGTTTCGCCTGCGCGACCTCCAGCGCGTGCCACAACTCCTCGTCCGTCGCGTCCGGATTGCCGTAGCGCAGGTTCGTCGCCACGGTCCCCGCGAAGAGATACGGCTTCTGCGGCACCAGCCCGACCGTCCTGGCCAGCAGCTGCGGCTCGACGGTCCGTACGTCCACCCCGTCGACGAGCACCTCGCCGTCCGTCGCGTCGAACAGCCGCGGCACCAGCCCCAGCAGCGTCGACTTGCCGCTGCCGGTCGAGCCGATCACGGCGGTCGTCTCACCCGGCCACGCGAGAAGGTCGACGGCCTTCAGCACCGGCTCCTCGGCACCCGGGTAGCGGAACCCGGCCCCGCGGATCTCCAGATGGCCGTGGCGGCGCAGCTCCCGGACCGGGCTGCTCGGCGGGACCACACTCGACGACGTGTCGAGCACGTCCTGGATGCGCTCCGCGCACACCTCCGCGCGCGGCACCATCATGAACATGAAGGTGGCCATCATCACGGACATCACGATCTGCATGAGGTAGGCGAGATACGCGGTCAGGTCACCGATCTGCATCCCGCCGCTGTCGATCCGATGGGCCCCGAACCACACCACCGCGATCGACGACACGTTGACCACCGTCATGACGATCGGGAACATCAGCGCCAGCAGGTTGCCGGCGCCCAGCGACACCTCCGTCAGCTCGGCGTTCGCCTTCCGGAAGCGGTGCTGCTCGTACTCGTCCCGTACGAAGGCCCGGATCACCCGGTTGCCGGTGATCTGCTCGCGCAGCACCCGGTTCACCGTGTCCAGCCGCTCCTGCATGGACCGGAACAGCGGCCGCAGCCGCCGCACGATCAGCATCACGCAGATGCCCAGCACCGGCACGACGGCCACCAGTACCCCGGACAGCGGCACGTCCAGGCCGAGCGCCAGGACGATACCGCCCACACACATGATCGGCGCCGACACCATCAGCGTGAACGTCATCAGCACCAGCATCTGGACCTGCTGGACGTCGTTCGTGGTCCGGGTGATCAGCGAGGGGGCGCCGAAGTGGCCCACCTCTCGTGCGGAGAACGACTGCACCCGGTCGAAGATGCCGGCCCGCATGTCCCGGCCGAGCGCCGAGGCGGTGCGGGCGCCGTAGTACACGGCCCCGATGTTGCACACGACCTGTGCCAGCGAGATACCGATCATCAGGGCGCCGAAGGACAGGATGTAACCGGTGTCACCGTTCACGACACCGTTGTCGATGATGTCCGCGTTCAGGGTGGGCAGGTAGAGGGTGGCGCAGGTCTGCAGGAACTGCAGCACCACCAGGACGGTGATCGGTCTCTTGTAGGGCCTGAGACAGGTCCGCAGAAGTCGTATGAGCACGCTGGTCTCTCGGAGTCGGCGGTCGGGAGCGGATGGTTGCCCCTGGCCCCTATCGTCGGACACTCCACCCGCGTTACCTCAACTGATTAACCCGACAGGCGTGTGCTACGGGCGGAAGGCGCCCGGATGTGTCTGCTCGCGCACCGACACGAACTGCTGCCGCACCGCCTGCCCCACGGCCAGCTCCTCACCGGGCTCGAGCACCTGCGCCACCGCGCCCTGCCAGGCCGGCGGGGTGCGCGGGTCGAGGGTGCCCTGCGACACCCCCAGCGCCCAGGCCGCCTGCCGCGCGGCACCGATCGCCGCGTAGTCCGCGGGCTGCGGCACGACGACCTGCGCCCCGAACAGCGAGGGCGCCGCGGCCTGCACGGCGGGCAGCTCCGCGGCCGGCCCGAGCAGAAAGATCCGCCGCACCTCCACACCCCGGCCGCGCAGCACGTCCAGCGCGTCCGCGAGCCCGCACAGCATGCCCTCGAACGCCGCCCGCGCCAGGTGCTCCGCCTTCATCGACTCCCGCCGCAGCCCGGCCAGCGTCCCCGCGGTGTGCGGCAGCGCCGGCGTGCGCTCACCCTCCAGATACGGCAGGAGTACGAGCCCATGGGCGCCCGGCGTCGACTTCATCGCCAGGTCGGACAGACTCTCCAGGTCGGCAAGACCGAGCAGTTCGGCGGTGCCGCGCAGGGTCCGTACGGCGTTCAGGGTGGTCACGACCGGCAGATGCATGCCGGTGGCGTCGGCCAGCGACGTGATCATCCCGGTCTGGTCGTACAGGGCCTCGGGATGCACCGCCATCACGGACCCGGACGCGCCCAGCGACACCACCGCGTCGCCCAGCCCCAGCCCCAGCCCGAAGGCGGCGGCCATGGTCTCGCCGGTCCCGGCGGAGATCAACAGCCCCTCCGGCGTCGTACCGGCCGCGTCGGACGGCCCGATCACCTCGGGCAGCATGACCTGGTGACCGAGCGCCAGCTCGACCAGGTCGGGCCGGTAGGCGCCGGTGGCCGCGGACCAGTACCCCGTCCCGGAAGCCCCGCCACGGTCGGTGGTCCGGCGCACCGGCCGCCCCAGCAGCTGCCACACCAGCCAGTCGTGCGCCTGCATGAGCACGGCAGTGCGCAGCGCCGCCTCGGGCTCGTTCTTGGCGAGCCACCGCAGCTTGGTGACGGGCTGCGCGGCCTGCGGAACACACCCCACCGCCTGCGCCCACGCCTCGCGCCCGCCGAGCGTGTCGATCAGATCGGCCGCCGCGACCTGCGCCCGCTTGTCCCCGCCGACCATCGCCGGCCGTACGGTGCCGCCCTGCGTGTCCAGCGGCACGACCGCGTTCGCCTGCGCGGAGACGCCGATGGCCTGCACCCCTTCGAGCAGCCCACCACCGGCCGCCTCGCCCAGGGAGAGCAGCCAGGCCTGCGGATCCACATCGCTGGGCCGCCCACTGCCTTCAGGGCCCTCCACCGGATGCGGCGCATAGCCCTGCCGCAGCACGGCTCCCGTGTCCGCATCGCAGACGACGATACGAGTGAAATCAGGCGAACTGTCCAGCCCGGCGACTATCCCCATGGCTCAAATTCTGCCGTAGCGCAGCGCTTGCTTGAGCCATGGGCACCGTGGGGTGCCTGTGGTTTTTCGGGTGCGGGTTCGTTGTGGCTGGTCGCGCCCACGCGGCGGAGCCGCATATCGACACGGCCCCGCGCCCCTGAGTTGGCTGCAGCGCCCGGCACCGAGGAGGTGTCGCTATGTGTTGCTGGTGCCCCAGTCGTCCTCGGGGAAGCCGTTGGCGTGGCGGAGGCTGCGCACGCGCTGGGCGACGGAGTCGGGCATGTGGTCGCCGACCTTCTCGCTGACCGTGTGGTACGCCTTGCCCGCGAAGTGGCGGCCCTGTTGTGCTGCGGTCTCCGCGGTGTTGCGGACGGCGGGGTTCTGCGCGATCTGACGGGCGGACTTCTTCAGCTGCTCGTAGCGCTCACGCCCTGCGCGTGTGCCCAGCACGTAACCCACAGCGAGTCCGACGACGAACGTGAGCCGGTAACGCATGGCGGCCACCCTTCCCTTGCGTAGGTCCCTGGTACGGCGCCGGGCCGGGGGGAACCGATTGGCGGAGCACCCCCCTGCTTGCGCTAATGTATGTGTCGCAGCGAGCGCGCGCCCCCTGGCGAATACCCAGGTAGGTGCGTTCGATGCAACGAGGCATTCCTCCGTAGCTCAATTGGCAGAGCAGCCGGCTGTTAACCGGCAGGTTACTGGTTCGAGTCCAGTCGGGGGAGCTCGGTCCTCCGTAGCTCAATTGGCAGAGCAGCCGGCTGTTAACCGGCAGGTTACTGGTTCGAGTCCAGTCGGGGGAGCAGCCTGAACGAGGACCCCGCAGGGGTCCTTTTTCATGTCCGGTGGAACCGCCACGGTCAGGGCGGAGTCCTCAAGGTCATGCGAAGCCGACCATCCGGAGCAGGAGATCGTATGAGCGGCTATGCTGCGGCAGACGGCGCGCACACGTGTACGCGACACGCCGCTATGGGGCGGTAGCTCAGCCGGTTAGAGCAGCGGACTCATAATCCGTCGGCCGTGGGTTCGAGTCCCACCCGCCCCACCGCGTCAGCGGTGTGCAGGATCGTTTCTACCTGCGAAAACGCCTGAACGAGGGCTGCCACACGTGAGTGGCGGCCCTCGCTCACCCTCTCAGATCAAGATCCAGGGGCCCTGCAGGGGCCTGAGCAGACTCCTGAGACAGTCCTCGGTCCTGCTCGTCGGCCTCGGGGGCACCAGGAGCGACTGGAACCGGAGCCCGGCTTTCGGGGTCCATCCCGGTGCGGTGAGGCTGACTTCGGTCCACGGCAGGGCGCACATCTCGCCCCGGCGGGGACCGAGGAAGACGAAGGAATGCCGCAGGGGGCAGAGCCAGTCGTCCCGGACGAAGTCCAGGAAGGCGCCGGTCTGCTCGGGCGTCCAGACCATGACGGG
This sequence comes from Streptomyces sp. F001, assembly GCF_004187715.1. Lineage (GTDB taxonomy): Bacteria > Actinomycetota > Actinomycetes > Streptomycetales > Streptomycetaceae > Streptomyces > Streptomyces flavusporus. The sequence goes on from NZ_QZWF01000014.1 coordinate 129,448, forward strand.
GCCCGGCTTCTCGCCGGTTCGCTTCCAGTGCTCGACACGCTCTGGCGTTCACACCAGTGGCTTGGGCCGGCTGACGGTCGGCAGTTCGACGAGCCGTGCCCAGTTCCTGCTGAACGCCTCCTCACGCTTCATCCCCCAGGCGATGGCGGAGCGCGCCCAGGCCCAGGCTCGTCGCCGTACCGAAGACGGTCGCGAAGACGGCGAGCAGATCGATCACCTTGCCCTGCCAGGACACCGCCCGCCGCGCCCCGATGAGCGGCACGAACACGGCGCTGAGCCGATTGCCCCGGCCCTTGCGAAAGGTGGCGTACGCCAGCGCGAGCCACGATCCCGTAGATCGCCCACGGGGTGAGCGTCCAGTGGAAGAGCGAGTACTGCATGGCCGTTCGCGCGGCTTGAGCGGACTGGCTCTCCATACCGCTTGCCTCGAGGCTGCCGGATGCTGTGCGTCGTGCGTGTGTATGTTGGCGTTGTATCCTGACTATGTACATCGCGTATTCGGAGGTGCCGGCCGAGATGTCGGTGACGCAGATCGATCTGGATGACGAGGCACTCGCCGAGGCGATGCGCCTCATGGGCTCCACCACGAAGAAGGAGACCGTCAACGCGGCCCTGCGGGACTATGTGGCGCGCGTAAAGCGGCTGGAAGCCGCCGAGAAGCTGGCCGCGCGGGGCGAGCGCGGCGAGTTCGAGGCCGCCGCGGCTGCGCACGAGGCCGTCAAGCGCGCGCGGCGGGCGGCCTTTGAGTGATCACCTACCTGCTCGACACCTCTGCTCTGTGGCACCTCTTCCGCGCGCCGGGGGCGCTGCGGCCCTGGGAGGGGCACATCGCCGCCGGCGTGTTCCACATCTGTGAGCCCACGCGCACCGAGTTCCTCTACTCCGCCACCAGCCCGGCCCACCGTGACGAACTTGCCGAGGAACTGGACGCCCTGTGCCGGCCGTCACCGGTCCCGAAGAACGCGTGGCGCTGGGTCGACACCGCGCAGTACAAACTCACGCAGCGAGGTCAGCACCGAGCCGCGGGCGCCATCGATCTCCTCGTCTGCGCGACTGCGGTCCACCACGGCCACACCGTGCTCCACGTGGACAACGACTTCGCCGCCGTGGCGGCAGTCCTCAAAGAGGTTGAGCAACGCGACGTACGGTCGTGAAGTGACCCACCCCGACGTCCGCGCTGCCGGCTGTGCTCCTGGGGCTGTGACGGCGCTCGTCCGACGGCACTCGCCCGCCCGTGCGCACCCGGGCTGCACAGCCCGAGGCGTACGGCGCGCCGTGGCTCAGTGTGAAGGTACGGCCATGGTTGCCGCGAGGGAGTATGCGTCGGGGAAAATGCCGGGACGATGGCGTCGCAGCCCGCCGAGCCCGACCGCTTCGAGTCCACCGAGCCCGGCTGCTGCGCGGACGCGCGCTGGGGTGATCCCTCAACTTTCTGGCCGCCGTACGGTAGTTGAACGAGCGGCGCGACGAGCGCCTGGACCTCGCCGCCGTGGTACGGCTGCTGCTGCGGTACGGGGTGCTGCGGCGGGTCGCGGGGACGCCTACGTCAGCTGGGCGGGGGACGTGCTGTACGACGTGGAGCGCCGCGTTCTCGCCGCCCGCACCTACCGGGGGCGATGGCCGACCGCAGCCGCTTCGCACCCGCCGGACGGTTGCGTGGCAGCTCACGGCTCTCCGCGGCCGGAGACCGGGCGGGCCGCGTGCCGGGCCGTGGGGTCGGCCACGAGGTTGCGCGGGTCGGCGGCGCGGTTGATCGCCGACTCGACGGCGGCGATCCGGTCGGCGAGCAGGCCCAGAGCGGCGACCGCGCGGGCGAGCGCAGCGAGATGGGGGTCCCCCCGGCCGAAGGCTGGGGGATGGTCGTCCTCCGGGCCACCGAGGGCCTGGGTGCGGACGTAGGCGGTCTTCACATCGGCCCAGCGCGCCGCCTGTTCATCAGTCAGCGTGCCGCGCAGCTCCGCCAGCTTCAGCAGGTTGGCCTCGGCGCCGGTGGTGAGGGTCTGGGCCTCGGCCGAGTAGTGGTCGTCGATGACGGCGGCGAGTTCGGCGTCGTTCATGACCGGCTGGATGCGCTGGGTGATCTTGTTCATGTTGCGGTACGAGCCCTGCAGCTGGAAGGGCGGCTCGGTGCGGGTGTCGTCCGTCTGCGCGGCGGAGGTGATGTACGCGGCGTTCACGGCGAGGATCGTCGTACGGGCCGTCAGCAGATGACGCAGCACAGCCAGGGCGCGCTCCAGCTCGGCGGGCGGGTAAGGGTGGGCGAGCCGGTCGGCGCGGGCTGTGGGATCGCCCTCGGCGAGGCGGACGAACAGGTCGAGGTCGGCGCGGCCGCGGACGGCGAGCGGGGCGAGGACCGGGTTGGCGGTGAGGGCGTTCTCGATGAAGCTGAGCGCGAAGGCGTCCTCCTTGCCGGTCAGGACGTCGCCGAGGTTCCACACGTCGGCGCGGTTGGCGAGCATGTCGGGGACGCGGAACCGGCTGCCGGACTCGGTGTAGGGGTTGCCCGCCATGCAGACCGCGAACCGCTTGCCACGCAGGTCGTAGGTGCGCGGCTCACCGTCCCGGACTCCGTCGATGCGGCGGGTGGTGTCGCAGAGCGGGATGAACTTCTGCAGCAGCTCCGGAGAGGTGTGCTGGATGTCGTCCAGGTACAGCAGGACGTTGTTGCCCGCCTCCAGCGCGAAGTTGATCTTCTCGATCTCCTGTCGGGCGGTGGCGTTCGGGGCCTCGGCCGGGTCGAGCGAGGTGACGGCGTGGCCGAGCGCGGGGCCGCTGACCTTGACCAGGAGCATGCCGAGGCGGTCGGCGACGTACTCCATGAGCGTGGTCTTGCCGTAGCCCGGCGGGGAGATGAGCAGCAGCAGGCCGCCGGTGTCGGTGCGCCTGGAGTCGCCCGTGGTGCCGAGCTGCCCGGCGAGGCTGTCGCCGATCAGCGGCAGGTACACCTCGTCCACGAGCCGGTTGCGGACGAACGTGGACATCACCCGGGGGCGGTACTCCTCCAGGCGGAGCCGGGACCGCTCGGTGCTCAGCAGGGCGGTGCGGCGGCGCTGGTAGGCGCGGTGGGCGGGCACGTCGTGGGTGCGGAACGCGCGGGTACGGGCGAGGAGTTCGTCGATGCGGAGCGTGAGCGTACGGGCGGTGATGCGCGGATGGGTGCCGAGCAGCCCCTCGACGGTCTCGGTCAGGGGCGCGTCGTACTCGTAGCGGGTCAGGCCCGGGCAGAGCTCGGCGGCCACCGCCTCGGCAAGGTCGCCGGACAGGATGTCCGGGTCGGTGGACGCGGCGTACGACGAGAGCCATGCCTCGACCAGCTGCCTGCGGGCGGCCAGGTCGCCGAGGGCGGCAAGGTCGTCGTCGTACGCGGATGTCCCCACCGTGCGGCGGAACTTGTCGAGCAGGGTGCGGACGCCGGAGCTGAGGACGAAGCCGTCCGGGCCGCTGGTCAGCTCCTCGAAGAGGTACGCGGCGGCGGCATCCGATCCGTCCCCGCCGATCGCCTCCGCCAACTCACGCTCGAGGTCGGCGATCGCTGGTGCCGGGCCGAACGTGTCCCGGGCGCGGGCCAGCGACGCCGCGCGTCGGGTCCAGCTCGTGCGTGCCTCGGCCGTCGTGCCGTGCGCCCAGAACAGTTGGGCGGTGGCACGGGCGGCCGGCTTGTGCCGCAGCAGGCCCGAAGACTCGTGCAGGCGCAGGAGCGCCCGGAGGATCAGCACGGCGTCGTGGTCGTGGACGCCGCGCTCGTAGCCCTCGTCGTACGCCGTCTCCGCGGCCTGCCGTACGAGGTCCGGCAGGCCGGCATCCGCGAGGGCCGTCGGGCCGTGCTCGTCCAGCAGCCGGGCGGCGAGGTGTTCGGCCCGGTAGACCTCGGGCGACTCCGACGGCAGGGGGTGGTTCCAGTACGGGCGGGTGGCGGCGAAGTCCGGGTCGGTCACCGGCGAGCGGTAGTCGGTGCCGGTCAGCGCGAAGGCGAGGCCGTCGCTGTGCGGGACCAGGGTGAGGTCGAGAGGCTGGGTGTTGACGGCGAAGCGGTGGGCGCCCAGGCGCAGGGTGCGGCCGTCGTCGGCGTACAGGTCGGTGCGGTCGCGCAGGGCGCGGAGGGCCTCCTGGCGGGCGGCCTTGAGGCGGCCGTCCAGCTCCTCCGCCCGGACCTGGTCGCCGAGTGCGCGCAGTTCGTCGGCGATGCGACGGACCTTGGAGGGCATCGGGTCGGAGGTGAAGTATGTGGTGACGGCATCGGTGTCGGCGAGTGTGCCCGCGCGGCGGCTGACCGTCCGCAGCACGCGGGACGCCGAGTCGGCGAGACGCTCGGCGCGCCGGGCACGTGCGTCGGCGAGGGTCTGCCTGCGCGTGGAGAACGCCTCGTGGACCTCGTCGCGTTTGTCCGCGAGCTCGCCGAGGAAGTCGTCGAACTCGGCGAACCGGGACTCCAGGTTCTCTACCTGCACCAGCATGCGGGCGAGGTGCTCGTCGCACGCCTCTGGGCTGTCGGCGGCCGCGAGCGCGCCGGTGACCGCCTGGCCGAGCAGCGCGAACTCGGCGGCGAAGGCGGCCCGCCCCTCGCGGCCCTGGAGTTCGTGGCGGCGGGTGTCCAGGGTCGCGCGGGCGCGGTTGACGCCGCCGAGCACTTCGGCGATCCGCTCCAGGACGGAGGTGCGGACGGTGGCGTCGCCGGTGTCGAGCCCGGCGACGACCTCGGTCACCGTGCGCAGCCCGTCGGTGAGTTCGTCGAGGCGGGCGGCGACGGGCGCGGCCTCCGCGACGGTGGCGACCGCCTCTGCGTCCACGAGGAGCCGTTCGACGTCCGCGTGGTGCTCGGCGAAGGCGTCCTCACGGGCCAGGTGGGCGACGGCCCGCTGCCCGAAGGAGGCGAGGTCGGCCTCGACATCGGTGGCGAGTTCGTCGATGCGTGCGGTGTCCGTGTACCGCATGTCCTTGAGCGTGAGCAAGTGGCCCTGGGCATATCGGAGTTCGGTCAGTCCCGCCACCCAAGCGGCGGCGCTGCGCGGGACTTCGCCGCGCAGGCGTCGTACCACCCCCGCGGCCCGCGCGGTGGCCTCGCCGAGCGCGTCGGTGGCCTGCCGGGTGAGCCTCTGGACGGTCTCGAACTCGGCCAGTACCTGCTCGACAGTGGCGCGCAGCTGGTCCAACGGGCCCAGCAGGTCGCCGAGTTCGCTGTCGTCCAGCCAGTGGTAGGAGTCGGCGGCCCGGACGCAGGCGGCGGCCAGCGCCTCGTACACTTCGGTCGTCGGGGTGGTCTCGGCGACGGCACGCGTGATGGACAGGCAGTCGGAGATGCCGCGGACGAGGTCCGCGTTGCCGACGCGGGCAAGCGGTCCGGTGCCGACCGGCTGAGCGGCGGCGTGGGTGTCGGAGACGTACGGGGAGCGCCACAGCTGGACCGGGTGCACACGCTGCGGCTCATCGCCGTCGGCGCGCAGCACCAGCAGGCCGCCGTCGTCGAAGAGCGCCCAGCCGTGGCAGGGGAGCGGGGTGGCGACCTCCTTGCGGATCATGTTGTACGGCAGCAGCAGGCTGCGGCCCTCCACACGCGCGTGGAAGGCGTACAACACGTCCTCCCCGTTGGGAGAGCGCACCTCGCGCTCGAACTCCAGGTCGGCGGTGTCGAGGTCGTACGTCTTGTGCGTGCCGGTGGCCAGGCAGTAGCCGCCGGGAAAAACGATGCCCTGGTCGTCGGGGAGGCGGCGGCAAGCCTTTCCGATGCCGTCGAGGCGGACGACGGTCCTGGTGAGCGTGTTGAACACCAGATACCGGTGGGCGTCCTCCTTGTAGGGGCGGATACGCAGCAGGATCAGGGCGCCCACGCGCGCGTGCGCGATGTCCGCGTCGGCGAGGGACTGCAGCGGCTCGTCGACCGGCTCGGCGTAGATGCCCTCGCCCGTCTCGGTGTTGTCCTCCACCTTGACGGTCAGCGTGCCGGCGACCGTCTCGACGAAGACCTCGCCCTCGACGGAGACGTGCGGGTGGCGACCGAGGACGTGGTCCTCGCGGGTCGTCTCGGTCCACTCGAAGTCGTGGGACGGCGGGAAGACGTGATCGCGCTCGCCGCGCGCGTCGAGGAAGCGGACCTGACCGTCGTCGGACAGCGTCCAGCGCAGGACGCGGATGTCCTCGGCCTTCTCGCCCGTCCGGAAGACGGCCAGCAGCTTTCCGTCGACGCGGCGGAGCTGGAGCAGGTGGGCCTGGCGGTAGTAGCGGTAGAGGGCCGCGAGCTCCCGTACGAAGGCAGGGTCGTCGAGCAGGCCGGGGACCGCGTCCTCGGGCAGCCTGTTCAGGTCGCGGTCGTGCAGCGCGAAGACGTCGCCGACGGTCGTCTCGGACCCCTGGCCGAGGAGGACGTTGTGGCCGAAGAGCAGCGCGTCACCGACGGAGACGATGTCGCGGGGCACGCAGTTGTGCTCGGTGCGCAGCCGCTCGGTGCCGGTGAGTTCGAGCCGCATCGAGCCGAACTCCTCGGTGCGGCGCGTGTTGAGCGCCTCGGCGCGGCGGGCGAGTTCGGCGGCCTGCGCGGTGAGCCGGTCGCGCAGCACCTCGTACGTGCCGGTGTCGAGTGCCTGCTGCGTACCGGTGTCCAGGCCGGTTGCCATGGTCGGGCTTCCCTTCGCGTTCGATGCAGTTCACGAGAGAGGGGTACGGAGCTGCCGTCTCCTGCGCGGCAGCTCCGTACCCGGGGTGGGTGATCAGGCCCTGACGCTGCCGTTGAGTTCGGTCAGCGGCAGATCGGCCAGGCCCAGTTCGCCCGCCCGGTCCATGAGCTGCTGAAGCCGGCCGGAGTTGGCCCCGCCGGTCTTCATCAGCTTCATCAGCAGCGCGGAGACGGTCAGGTTCTGCACGTCGGCCGTCGACACCGAGCCGAGGACGCGGCTGAGGTCGTCGGTGAAGCTGGAGGTGCCGTCCAGCCAGGGCTTCGCCAGCGCCTGGGCCGTCTCGGAGTGCTGGACGAACCCGTCCACGCCCTTGCCGAGCGCGATCGACGACACCAGCCGGTCGAAGAAGACCGACTCGCCTCCGACGATGTTGATGTCGGCGTTCTCCAGCCCGGTCGCCAGCACCGTGGCCTGTGCCTCGGCGACCTGCCGCTGCACGTCCAGCCCGGCGAGCCGGATGTCCTTCTCCGCCTCCAGGCGCAACCGGTACTCCTCGTGTGCGCGGGACGCCTCGTCGAGCGCGGCCATCGCGGCGGCCTTCTCGGTCAGGCCGGCCGCCTCCGCCTTGAGCTTCTCGCCGATGGCCTGCGCCGCGGCGTGCGCCTGGGCCCGGGCGCCCTCCGCCTCGGCCCGCATCCGCGCCTCGGTGGTCTCGGCCTCGGCACGGCCCGCCTTCTCGATGACCTCGGCCTCCTTGTCGCGGACCTGAACGGCCGCGAGCCCTTCTGCCGCCGCCTCGGCCTGCACGCCCTCGGCCAGCCGCAGCTTGGCCTGCGCGTCGAGGTCGGCGCACTTCAACCGGGCCTCGGCGAGGGAGAGTTCCTCGGCAGCGCGGTGCACGGCGGCCTGCTCCGCGGCCTCGGCCGCCTTGATGTCCTTGACCAGCTGCTCCTGCGCCTCCGCCTCGGCGGCGATGATCACGGCCTGCCGCTGCCGCTCCGCCTCCTCCACGGCGCGCAGCCTCTTGATGGACTCCTCCTGCTCCGCGACCGTACGGTCCACGGCCACGCGCTCCCGGACGACCTCGGCGATGTCCCGCTTCTCCGCCTCGACCTCCTTCTCGGCGGCGATCCGCGTCAGCTCCGTCTCCCGGTCGCGCGCGATGACTTCGAGGAGCCGGTCCTTCTCGATGCGCTCGTTCTCGATGGCGATGACCCGCTCACGGTTCTTCGCGGCGACGGCGACCTCGCGAGCCTGGTTCTCTCGCTGCACCCCGAGCTGCTCCTCGGTCTTGAGGAAGGCGCCCTGCGCACGCAGCCGCTCCTCCTCCACCACCCGCGCGGTCTCGGCCTCCTCGCGGGCCCGCACGGTCTCGATCTCCCGCTTCTGCTTGATCTCGGCGTCGGCCTGGCGGCGCTCCAGCTCCAGGATGGCCTCGCGCGCATCGACGTTCTGCCGGGTGATCTCCTTCTCCTCGCTGCGCTGGGCCTCGTTGGTGCGCACGTGCTCCACGGCCGTCAGCTCGGTGATCTTCCGGATGCCCTGGGCATCGAGGACGTTGGCCGGGTCGAGCTGGGTCAGCGGCGTCTGCTCCAGGTAGTCGATCGCCGCGTCCTCCAGGTGGTAGCCGTTGAGGTCGACGCCGATGACCTCGATGATCCGGTACCGCAGCTCCTCGCGCTTGGTGTACAGGTCGGTGAAGTCCATCTGCTTGCCGACGGTCTTCAGCGCCTCGGAGAACTTCGCGTGGAACAGCTCCTGGAGCGTGTTGCGGTCGCTGGCCGGCGCGGTGCCGACGGCCTGGGCGACCTTGATGACGTCGTCGACGGTCTTGTTGACCTTCACGAAGAACGTGATCCGGATGTCGGCACGGATGTTGTCCCGGCAGATCAGGCCTTCCTTGCCGGCCCGGGTGATCTCGATGGTCTTCACCGAGATGTCCATCACCTCGGCCTTGTGCAGCACGGGCAGCACGATCTGCCCGGTGAAGGTGACGTCGACCTTCCGCATCTTGGAGACGATCAGCGCCTTGCCCTGCTCCACCTTGCGGAACAGCCGGGAGAAGACGAACACGACAGTGAGCGCGACGAGCAGGCCGACGGCGACGAGCACGCCGATGCCCACGGTGATGGCATCCATGACATACGTCCTTCAGGCGTAAGGGAACTGAAGCGTGAGGGAGGGGGCTCGACGACGAGGCGGTTCGGTCCCCCGGCGAAGGTGCGATTCAGGCGGCGCGATCGCGCAGCTCGAGCGCCACGTCGTACGGCGAGGCCAGGCCGGGCTCGCCGGCCTCGTGGCAGGCACGCGGCAGAGCCGTGCTGCCGCTGACGAGGACCTCGGTCTCGGCGGGCCGTGACGGCCCGGGTTCATCGGGGAAGAGGCGGTGCAACGGCCGTACGAATACGCAGGTCAGCCGCCAGGCGACGAGCAGCGCCCAGACGGGCGCCGTGATCCTCAGCAGGCCTCCGAGTACGCCCGAGGCCGCGAAGGCGTCCAACAGGATCGCAGCGCCGAGACCGAGCAACCAGGCGAACACAGTCAGCAGCGAGAACGCGACCGCGACCGGCGCCCCGCCCATGCCCCAGGCGTCGAGATCCGCGTCCCGGTCGAAACTGTCGGGCTCAGCGGCGCCCACGGCGACCAGCAGCCAGAAGCACCCGACGACGACGAGGGCGGCCGTGAACAGAAGGGCGGGGAAGCCGGTAGCCGCTTCGAGAAACCCCCGCATGCTCAACTCACCCCCGATATGCCCGATTCCGTGGACCACTGAAGGAGCGTTGGGCCCCGGTGCGGCACACCTTCCGGTGTCCGGCACCGGGACCGTCCTCAGTGCTCCCCCGCCACTCATCCTGCCTGCACGATGGGCCCGCCCGCACTGCCGGATCCCGGCAGTGTTCGCCAAGGCCCGGATGCCGGTTCCTGTTAAGGATGCGTCATCGTCGCGTCAAGAGACCGGGGGAGTCCAGGGTTCGTGCCCTGCGGATGAGTCGCCCTGGACCGGCCGGGGCCGCGGATCGTTTCGGGCCGGTGCCCGCCATCGCGACACCGGCCGCACGCTGTGCCCTGGGGCAAAGGGCGCCCGCCGCGAACCGGGCGGTGGACTTGCGCGGCGCACCACCAGCCCGGGTCTGCCACTCTTGTCCATCGTGCGTCAGGAAAACGCCAGCAGAGCGTCAAGAACAAGGAGGACGGGTGACGGGGCGCGAAATACCCGACGAGTATCTGGAGGGCTATGCCCGGATACTGGCCGAGGCGAGCAGCACAGGCCGCCGCCTCACGCGGGATGAGTTGGAGTCCCTGCGGGCCCGGGGAGAGCGCGCCGCCGAGGCCGGCCTCGGGCTGCGGGCCCTTGTCCGTCGGCACCTGTCCGCGACCCGCGAGAGCTTGGCGACCCTCTCCTCCGCGGAAGCCGATCGCGTGCTCGCCGTCGTCCAGCAGGCGATCGACGCCTTCGCCGAAGGACACGAACGGGCACAGAGGCTTGCCGTACGGCAGGAGGAAGCTGTGCGCCGGGAGTTCATCGACGACCTTCTCTACGGCCGCAGTGACCTCGGCCGCCTGGCCGAACGTGCCGAACGCTTCGGGCTGCTCCTTTCCCGGGCTCACGCGGTTGCCGTCGCCCAGGGCGGCAAGCCGGTGGAGGACACGCATCCGGCCACCCGGCAGGTGGAGAGCGCCCTGATCAGTAGATTCGGCGAGCGGCGGATCCTGCTCACCACCAAGGACGGGCGGCTGATCTGCATCGCCCCCGGAGACCAGGACGATGTGCTGGCGTTCTTCGCCAAGCAGGCGTACGCGGCGACCGAAGGGGGGCAGGTCGCCATCGGACGCCCCCACCCGGGAGCCGGTGGAGTCGTCCACTCCTACGAAGAAGCCCTCAACTCCCTTGACCTCGCCGACCGGCTGCAGCTCCACGAGCCGGTGCTCCACGCCGCCGATCTCCTCGTCTACCCCGTCCTGACCCGTGACCGGCAGGCCATGGCCGACCTCGTACGCAACACTCTGGGCCCGCTGCAGAGCGCCCGCGGAGGCCCGCAGCCGTTCATCGACACGTTGACCGCGTACTTCGACTCCGGCTGCATCGCGGCCGAAGCGGCACGCCGCCTGAACCTGAGCGTGCGCGCCTTCACCTATCGCCTGGAGCGCATCCACAAACTCACCGGTGCCAACCCGGCCGACTCCGTCCACCGCTACACCCTGCAGACCGCCGTGATCGGCGCCCGGCTCCTGGGCTGGCCGGACAACGAAGTGTGACCCGGCGGAGCCGGACCAGGGGGCCCCTGGTCCGGCTCAGGCGAGGGCGAAGTAGCGCAGTCACACAGAGCCGAGAGCGATGGCCACGGTGACGGCGGTGACGACCAGGCCGTACATGGTGAACTGCCAGAAGGAGATGGGCCGGCGGTTGCGTGACACTCCTCGCGATCGCGCACTCCTCCGTGTGCGGGGGACGTGAGGGAAGCCGCGCCCGGCCGCGGCGATGGTGGTCAACAGCGTTCAGGTTCTGGACAGCCTCGGTGCCGGGCCATGCACGGTCACGCTGCCCGTGGCGGACTCGGCGAGCCGGCCGATCTGCAAGGTCGGTGGGAGAGATGGATGGAAGGGAACGCGTCATGAACTGCTTCGACTGCCTCGCTCTGGAGCGCGTTTCCACCGCAGTGGCCATCTGCCGCTCCTGCGGTGCCGCTCTCTGCTCGGAGCGTGTACAGAATGAAACGAAAACGATCACACAACTCGTGGGCATGGGAAAGGCCACCCATGAGCCTGCAGCACGAGAACTCCTGTGCGGGGTCTGCTCTCGTGCCGTGCACGAGGGCTGATGGGCGCGGTGGCAGACGCGTCGACCAGCGCAACGCGTGCACAGCATGGTCGGGCCGGGGCCCTGGTCGGTGCCCCGTCCCGCTGTCGCCGGTCATGCCCGGCCGACGGTGTCCTGGCCGTCCAGGGACTCGTGATGAACGGCCCCCGGGGCGGGCGCGTGACGCCGGTGGGTGAGGCGGCTGGCGAGGGGCTCGGTGTAGCGGGCGGTGAGCGGGCCCAGGAGGACCAGGAGCAGGACGTAGGCGGTGGCCAGCGGGCCGAGGGAGGGCTCGATGCCGGCGGTGACGGCGAGCCCGGCGATGACGATGGAGAACTCGCCGCGGGCGACCAGCGTGCCGCCCGTCCGCCAGCGGCCCTTGCGGGCGATGCCCACCCGCCTGGCGGCCCAGTAGCCGGTGGCGATCTTCGTCAGCGTGGTGATGGCGGCCAGGGCGAGGGCGGGCAGCAGGACGGGCGGGATGCTCGCCGGGTCGGTGTTGAGACCGAAGAAGACGAAGAAGACAGCGGCGAACAGGTCCCGCAGCGGGGCGAGCAGACTGTGCGCGCCCTCGGCGACCTCGCCGGACAGCGCGATGCCGACCAGGAAGGCGCCCACGGCTGCGGACACCTGCACCTGCTGGGCGAGTCCGGCGACCACGAGGGTCAGGCCGAGGACGACCAGCAGTAGTTTCTCCGGGTCGTCGCTGGAGACGAAGCGGGAGATGTGGCGGCCGTAGCGCACCGCGAGGACGAGCACGAGGGCGGCGGCGCCGAGCGCGATGGCCAGGGTGACGCTGCCGGCCGCCAGGCCGACGCCGGCCAGCAGGGCGGTGAGGATGGGCAGGTAGACGGCCATGGAGAGGTCTTCGAGGACCAGGATGCTCAGGACGACCGGGGTCTCGCGGTTGCCGAGCCGGCCCAGGTCGCCGAGGATCTTGGCGATGACGCCGGACGAGGAGATCCATGTGACGCCCGCCAGGACGACGGCGGCGACCGGGCCCCAGCCGAGCAGCAGGGCCAGGCCGGCGCCGGGCAGGGCGTTCAGGACGGCGTCGACCAGCCCGGCGGGGTAGTGCGCCTTGAGGTTGGAGACCAGGTCGCTGGCCGTGTACTCCAGACCGAGCATGAGCAGCAGCAGGATGACACCGATCTCGGCGCCGACGGCGATGAACTCCTCGCTGGCGCCCAGCGGGAGCAGTCCGCCCTTGCCGAAGGCGAGCCCGGCCAACAGGTACAGCGGTATCGGCGAGATCCGCAGCCGCCCGGCGAACCGGCCGAGCACTCCCAGGGCGAGGATGATCGCCCCGAACTCGATCAGGAACACCGCTGAGGAGTGCACGGCCGTTCACTCCCGCCCGAGTATCGCGGCGGCCGCCTCCACGCCCTCGCGGGTACCGATCACGATCAGGGTGTCGCCGCCGGCCAGCCGGAAGTCCGGCGCGGGGGAGGGGATCGCCTCGGCCCGACGCAGGACGGCCACGATCGAGGCGCCGGTCGTGGTGCGCATCCGAGTCTCGCCGAGCAGCCGCCCGTTCCAGTGCGAGGTCGCGGACAGTTCGATCCGCTCCGCCACCAGTCCCAGATCGGTGGTGGACAGCAGGTTCGGCGTGTGGTGGGCGGGCAGCAGCGCATCGATGAGCGTGGCTGCTTCCTCCGCGGTCAGCCGCACGGACAGGGCGCAGTCGTCCGGGTCGTCCTTGCGGTACGCGCTCAGGATGCGCTCCCCGTCGCGGTGGGCGACCACGGAGAGGTGGCGGTGCTCGTGGGTGGTGAGGTCGTAACGGACGCCGATGCCCGGCAGCGGCGTACTGCTCAGGCGTGGAGCAGTCATGGCGGCCCCTTTGTCTCTGGCCGAGCTGTTCGGGCGGCGCCTGCGGGAACGCTCGTCGGCGCACCACTGATCCGGGCCCTTGAGCCCATCCTAGGTGGGGTAGGGAGCGCGTACCTGGTCATGAGGGGGCGCGCTCAGCGTCGGGACGGTTGCGCACGGCAGCAGGGTGGCTGGTGCTGCGGCCGTGATCAAGGCAGTGGTGGCGGAGGGCTTCTCCGTCGGGTCGCCTCACATGCGCTGGAAGTGCATATAGGAGATATTTGGTCCAAATGTACAAAGCGGGGCATATTGCGCGCCTCGTCACACGGGCCGGGGAACCAGGCGGACACGAGGATCGAGAGTCACGTGAGCATTCGTTCGTTGCGCCGTGCCGCGGCTCCGCCGGCTCTGGCGGCCGCCGTGGTGATGGCGGCCGGTGCGTGCGGCGGTGCCGACGCGGGCTCCGGCAGCGGCGGCGCGCGGCTGTCCGGCACCATCAGGGTGGATGGATCCAGCACGGTGGCCCCGCTGTCCACGGCGGCGGCCCAGCTCTTCCAGGTGGAGAACCCCGGAGTCAGGATCACGGTCGGCACATCCGGTACCGGTGGCGGTTTCGAGAAGTTCTGCGCCGGCGAGACCGATATCTCCGACGCCTCGCGCCCCATCGACGACGACGAGAAGGCGGCCTGCGAGAAGAACGGCGTCAGGTTCGAGGAGTTCCAGGTCGCCAACGACGGCCTGTCCGTCGTGGTCAACAAGGACAACGACTGGGCGGAATGCCTGACCGTCGAGCAGTTGAGGAAGATCTGGGAGCCCGGCTCCGAGGTGAACAACTGGAACCAGGTCGACCCGAAGTTCCCCGACCAGAAGCTCGAACTCTTCGGCGCGGGCACCGACTCGGGCACCTTCGACTACTTCACCGAGGCCGTCAACGGCGAGGAGGGCGCCTCCCGCACCGACTACTCGCCCAGCGAGGACGACAACGTCACCGTGCAGGGCGTCGCCGGCTCCAAGGGCGGCCTGGGGTACTTCGGGCTGTCGTACTACGAGGAGAACAGGGACGAGCTGAAGGTGCTGAAGATCGACGGCAGTGGCGGCTGCGTCGAGCCGACCAGGCAGACGGTGCAGAACGGCACGTACACGCCGCTGTCGCGGCCGCTGTTCATCTACCCCAAGGCGTCCTCGCTGCAGAAGCCGGAGGTCCTGGCCTTCGTCGAGTTCTACGTCGAGCACAACGCCGAGATCGCCGAGAGTTCCCTCTTCGTCCCGCTCAACTCCGAGCAGGAGGCGGAGCTGCGGAGAGACCTTGACGCGCTCAAGGCGCAGCAGAGCCCATGAGTCCCGGCCCCGGTTTCCTGAAGCGGTCCCGGCCGCGCTACGGCGAGGGGGCGATCAAGGTGCTCCTGGTGGCCGCCGCACTGGTGTCGGTGCTGACCACCGTCGGTATCGTCATCGCGCTGATCCCGTCGGCCGTCGACTTCTTCCGCGAGGTCGGCTTCGGGGAGTTCATCACCGGCACCGACTGGTCGCCGCTGTTCAGTCCGCCGCACTTCGGCGTCCTGCCGCTGGTCACGGGCACGTTGATGGTCACGCTCATCGCGCTGGTGGTCGCTGTGCCGCTGGGGCTCGGCGCGGCGGTGTATCTGAGCGAGTACGCCCACCGCAGGGTCCGTGCGTTCTTCAAGCCGATGCTGGAGGTGCTCGCGGGCATCCCCACCGTCGTCTACGGCTTCTTCGCACTGACCGCGATCACGCCGCTGCTGCAGGACATCTGGCCCGTCGGGGACCCGCCGCAGGTCTTCAACGCCCTGTCGGCGGGCTTCGTCATGGGCATCATGATCATCCCGACGGTCGCCTCGCTCGCCGAGGACTCGATGAACGCGGTGCCCAACGACCTGCGCGACGGCGCCTACGCACTCGGCTCCTCACGGATGCAGGTGGCGACGCGGGTCGTCTTCCCGGCCGCGCTGTCCGGCATCGTCGCCGCCATCGTGCTCGGTATCTCCCGGGCGATCGGCGAGACGATGATCGTGGCCATCGCGGCCGGTGGCCGTCCGAACCTGTCCTTCAACCCGCTGGAGGGCATGCAGACGATGACCGCGTTCATCGCCGCGGCCGGCATCGGCGATCTGCCGACCGGATCCATCGGTTATCGGACGATCTTCGCGGTGGGACTGCTGCTGTTCGTGATGACCCTGGTGATGAACCTGGTCAGCATTCGCCTGGTTCGCAAGTACCGGGAGGTGTACGAGTAATGGGCTCCGACGTCCTGGACAAGGGTGCCGCCACCGGTATGCCGGAGGCACCCCGGCTCAAGGGGCGCGGCACCCCCTTGCGCGAGCGGTTCTTCCAGCTCAGCCTGTGGGCGTCGCTGGCCGTCGGGGTGGTCTTCCTCGTCTGGCTGCTGGCGTACGTGGTGATCGAGGGCTGGCCGCGGCTGGACTCGCGGATCTGGTCGAACTTCCCCGACATCATCGACCCGACCAACGCCGGTGCCCAGTCGGCGATCATGGGCACGATCTGGGTGATCGCCTTCACCGCGCTGTACTGCCTGCCGACCGGGATCCTCGCCTCCATCTACCTCGAGGAGTACGCGGACCCGAACCGCTGGTGGAACCGTGTCATCGAGATCAACATCCAGAACCTGGCGGCCGTACCGTCGATCGTCTACGGCATCCTCGGGCTCGGCATCATCTCCCGCGGGCTCGGCTTCGGCCAGACCGTGCTGACCGCCTCCCTCACCCTGTCGCTGCTGGTCCTGCCGACCGTGATCATCGCCTCCCGGGAGGCGATCCGCGCCGTACCGCAGTCCATCCGTGAGGCGTCCCTCGCGCTGGGCGCCACCCAGTGGCAGACCATCTGGCGGCAGATCCTCCCGGCGGCCGTGCCCGGCATGGCGACCGGCTCGATCCTCGCCCTGTCCCGGGCGATCGGCGAGGCCGCCCCGCTGCTGCTGCTCGGCGGGCTGACCTTCATCACCTTCAACCCCACCGGTGTCGAGAGCCCGTTCACGGTGCTGCCGATCCAGATCTTCAACTGGATCAGCCAGTCCCGCGCCGAGTTCACCGCGCTCGCCTCGGCCGCCATCGTCGTCCTCCTGGTCATCCTGCTGGCCATGAACTCGCTGGCGATCTGGCTCCGCAACCACTACTCCCACCGCTGGTGACGGAACACCGTCCCTGCCCACCGCCCCTCCCGCAGGAGACCGCCATGACCCCTCCGCCCGACTCCTCCGGCGGCACCAGGATTCCGCAGGTCACCTACCACGGCGCCCCGTCCCTGGCCGAACCGGTCTTCGAAGTCGGCAGCCTGTCGGTCTTCTACGGCGCCCACGAGGCCGTCCGCGACGTCAACATGACGATCGGGCGGCGTCAGATCACCGCCATGATCGGCCCGTCGGGATGCGGCAAGTCCACGATGATCCGCTGCTTCAACCGGATGAACGACCTCATTCCCGGTGCCCGCGTGGTCGGCAAGATCCGCTACCACAACGAGGACCTGTACGGCCGCGACGTCGACCCCATCGAGGTGCGCCGCCGGATCGGCATGGTCTTCCAGAAGCCCAACCCGTTCCCGAAGTCGATCTACGACAACATCGCGTACGGGCCGAGGGTGGGCGGCTTCAAGGGCAACCTCGACGACCTGGTCGAGGAGACACTGACCCACGCGGCGCTGTGGGACGAGGTCAAGGACAAGCTCAAGACCTCCGCGCTCGCCCTCTCCGGCGGTCAGCAGCAGCGGCTGTGCATCGCCCGCACCATCGCGGTCAAGCCGGAGGTGATCCTGATGGACGAGCCGTGTTCCGCCCTGGACCCGATCGCCACGATGAAGATCGAGGACCTCATGGAGCAGCTCGCCCAGGAGTTCACGATCATCGTCGTCACCCACAACATGCAGCAGGCCGCACGTGTCTCCGACCGCACCGCCTTCTTCACCGCGGACGTCGACGACAAGGGCGAACGCCACGGCCGGCTCGTCGAGTACGACGAGACCGAGCGGATCTTCTCCAACCCCTCCAACCAGCGCACCGAGGACTACATCTCCGGCCGCTTCGGCTGACCGCCACAACCGCCTGAGGTCACGCCTTCTGCCGGGCGTCGATCTCGGCGATCAAGGCCTCGATGCGGGTCCTGATCTCGTCCCGGATCGGGCGTACGGATTCCACGCCCTTGCCCGCGGGGTCCTCCAGCGCCCAGTCGAGGTACTTCTTGCCGGGGAAGACCGGGCAGGCGTCGCCGCAGCCCATGGTGATGACGTAGTCGGACGCCTGGACCGCTTCGGTGGTGAGGATCTTCGGCCTGGCCTCGGAGATGTCGATACCGGCCTCCTTCATGGCCTCGACGGCGGCCGGGTTGACCTGGTCGCCCGGGACGGAGCCGGCGGAGCGGACCTCGATCCGGTCACCCGCGAGGTGGGTGAGGAATCCGGCGGCCATCTGCGAGCGCCCGGCGTTGTGGACGCAGACGAACAGCACGGAGGCGAGCGGGGTCGAGGACATCGGTTCTTCCTTCACGAAGTGGTTCGACAGTGGTGCGGGAACAGGCAGGTTCAGGTGGCGGGCAGGGAGTCGAGCAGTTCGGTGACGTGGGTGTCGATCTCGTCGCGGATGCCGCGGACGACGTCGATCGGGGCGCCCTCGGGGTCGGCGACGGGCCAGTCCAGGTAGCGGCGGCCGGGCACGATCGGGCAGGCGTCGCCGCAGCCCATCGTGATGATGATGTCGGCCGCCTGGACCACCTCCTCGGTCAGCGGCTTGGGGAAGGCGGTCTCGGTGAGGTCCATGCCGGCCTCGGCCAGTACCTGCGTGACGACGGGGGCGACCTCGGCGGCGGGACGCGGGCCCGCGGAGGAGACCACCACGCGGCCCGCCGCGCGGTGGGCGAGGAGGGCGGCGGCCAGCTGGGAACGTCCGGCGTTCTGGCTGCAGACGAACAGCACCCGCGGCAGGCCGGTGCCCGGCGCGCCCTGGATGTGGGCGAGGGCGTCGAGCCGCTCGGTCGTCAGATGTTCGGCCAGGACGACGAGGTGGGTGCGGACGTGCGCGTGCGCGGCGAGACGGTCGTAGGAGTCGGTGAGGACGTGCTGGATGGTCTCCGGGCAGAAGTGGCCCCGGTAGCGCAGCGCGAGCCGTGCCACGCCTGCCGCGAGGCGGTGATCAGGCAGAACAGGAGGTGTGGAGGCGTTCATGATGCCCCCTTCTTCGGGTCAGGGGCCCAGCAGGGTGTTGGGTGCGGGTCCCAAGGATCAGTCCAGGCTGGTGTCAGCCCCGGCTGATGTGACAGTATCAGTCCATGATGACGTCAGTCGATACTGATCTGATTCGGGTTCTGGCCGACCCCCTCAGGTTGCAGATCGTGACCCTGCTCGCCAGGGAAACCCTCTGCACCACCCACCTCGTGGAGGAGACGGGCGCCAGGCAGACCAACCTCTCCAACCATCTGAGAGTGCTGCGCGAGGCCGGGGTCGTGGAGACGGAGCCGTGTGGCCGGTACACGTACTACAAGCTTCGCCCGGACGTCATCGCTTCGCTCGCCGGCCGGTTCGCCGACCTGGCCGAGTCCGCCCGCACAGCGGCCGGCAACAAACGGTCCTGCCCCTGATCCCCGCCGTTCGAGGCGACCGCACCGAGGAGTCTTTGTTGACCGCCACGCCTGAGACCGCGACGGAGTCCCTTGCCGAGCCCGCCGGGGAGTCCGTCGCATCCGCCGCAGAGCCCCGGCCCTCGCCCGGGGCGACACCGCCGCGTACACCCCTGGTCGCCCGGGCGGCCGCCGAACTGGTGGGTACGGCAGCCCTGGTGACGGTCGTGGTCGGCTCCGGCGTCCAGGCCACCGAGCTGACCCGGGACGTGGGTGTGCAGCTGCTGGCCAACTCGCTCGCCACGGTCTTCGGCCTCGGCGTGCTGATCGCGCTGCTCGGCCCGGTCTCCGGGGCGCACTTCAACCCGGCGGTCACCCTGGCCGAGTGGTGGACCTCGCGGCGCGGCGGAACGGGGGTCACTCTGCGCGAGGCGGCCGTCTACGTCCCGGCTCAGATCGCCGGCGCGATCGCAGGCGCCGTACTGGCGAACGCCATGTTCGGCGAGCCGCTGGTGAAGTGGTCCACGCATGACCGCTCGGCCGGGAACCTGCTGCTGGGCGAGGTGGTCGCCACCGCGGGTCTGGTCCTGGTGATCTTCGGCCTGGCGCGCACGGACCGGCTGCGTTTCGCACCGGTCGCCGTGGCCTCGTACATCGGCGCCGCGTACTGGTTCACCTCGTCCACGTCCTTCGCCAATCCGGCGGTGACGATCGGCCGCGCCTTCAGTGACACCTTCGCGGGGATCGCGCCGGGTTCCGTGCCGGCGTTCGTCGGGATGCAGCTGGTCGGTGCCGTGGTCGGGCTGGCGCTCGTGGCGGTCGTCTTCATGACCGGCCGGACTGCCTCCGACGCATGAGGCGGACCGCCCAGGTGGTGGTCACGCACCTTCACGCGGCAGGGCGAGCATCTGGCCCATTGCTGCCACGACGGACGGCGCGACCTTGTAGTAGACCCAGGTGCCGCGCCGCTCGGAGGTGAGCAGGCCGGCTTCCCTGAGCTTCTTCAGGTGGTGGGAGACGGTCGGCTGGGAGACGCCCACGTCGGAGATGTCGCACACACACGCCTCGCCGCCCTCGTGCGAGGCGACCAGCGAGAACAGCCGCAGGCGCACCGGATCGCCGAGCGCCTTGAACATCTTCGCCGTCCGCTCGGCCTCCTCCGCGGTGAAGGGGCGCTCGGCCAGCGGCGGGCAGCACGGAGCTTCGGCCGCGGGCGCCTCCGGTTCGAGCAGCGGCAGCACCTTGGTGTTCGACATGCATCAATGTTGGCACATGTCGAAGCAGCTGATTCGATACATGCCTATATTGACGTGCGTCAAATCAGCTGCCATGCTTACCGCTGTAGGACATCGACGAATGTCGAAGCAAAGGGGAGCCTCGTGAGCACGCACACCACCGACCAGTTGCCCGTCGTGATCGTCGGAGCCGGCCCGGTCGGCCTGGCCGCCGCCGCCCACCTCGTGGAGCGTGGCATCGAACCGCTGGTCCTGGAGGCCGGCCCGGCCGCGGGCACCGCCGTGCGCGACTGGTCGCACGTCCGGCTGTTCTCCCCCTGGGCCGAGCTCGTCGACCCGGCCGCCGAGAAGCTGCTTGCGCCGACCGGCTGGGTCCGCCCCGACGGGGCGGCGTATCCCACCGGCGGGGACTGGGCCGAGCTGTACCTGCAGCCGCTCGCCGACGTCCTGGGCGACCGGGTCCGCTACGGTGCCCGGGTGACCGGCGTGGCGCGGGCGGGGCGGGACCGTATCGTCGACTCCGGCCGCGACGAGCAGCCCTTCACCGTGCACATCGAGCCGTCCGGCGGCCGCGAGGAGCGCCTCACGGCCCGTGCCGTCGTGGACGCCTCCGGCACCTGGGCCGTACCCGGCCCCATGGGAGCCGACGGCCTGCCCGCACTCGGCGAGAAGGCGGCCGCCGAGCACATCTCGTACCGCGTGCCGGACCTGAAGGACCCGGACGTGCGGGCCCGTTACGCGGGTAAGCGCACCGCGGTCGTGGGTTCCGGGGCGTCCGCCTTCACGGCCCTCGCCCAGCTGGCCGACCTGGCGAAGGAGGAAGCCGGCACGCAGGCGGTGTGGATCCTGCGCCGTGGGATCACCGGTTCCACGTACGGCGGCGGCGAGGCCGACCAGCTGCCCGCCCGCGGAGCCCTCGGCCTGCGCGCCAAGGCCGCGGTCGAGGACGGCCACGCGAGCGCGGCCACCGGATTCCGTACGGAGTCGGTGGAGCGCGACGGCGACAGGCTCGTCCTCGTCGCCGAGGACGGCCGCCGCCTGGACCCGGTCGACGAGGTCATCGTGCTGACCGGCTTCCGCCCCGACCTGTCCTTCCTCTCCGAGATCCGCCTCGGCCTCGACGAACGCCTGCAGGCACCGACCGCCCTCGCCCCGCTCATCGACCCCAACGTGCACTCCTGCGGCACCGTCTACCCGCACGGCGTGGGCGAGCTGTCCCACCCGGAGAAGGACGTCTACCTGGCCGGCATGAAGTCCTACGGCCGCGCCCCGACGTTCCTCGCGATGACCGGCTACGAGCAGGTGCGCTCGGTCGCCGCCGCGATCGCCGGAGACCGGGAGGCCGCCGAACGCGTCGAACTGACCCTGCCGGAGACCGGCGTGTGCGGCGGCGCCGGGCTGTTCGACGACCCCGACGCGGCCCGGAGCGGTGAGGGCGGCGGCTGCTGCGCCGCACCCACCACCCTCCGGATCGGCATCGGCGCCCCGGCCTCCTCGGGCGGCTGCTGACCGGCCTCCTCAGGCGTCAGACCCGGCACCGGGCGACTGCCCTGCGCAGGGCCGTGCGCAGCTCCTCCGGAAGTGACGGGCCGTCGGATCCGGCGCCGGCCGTGACGGCCGCGGCCACCTTGTGGAGCTTGATGTTGGAGAGCTGGGAGGCCGCACGGAGAATGTGCCAGGCCTCGTCGGACGTGCAGGCGTGGGTGGCCATGAGGATGCCGCGGGCCTGGTCGATCACCGGGCGGGAGGCGATCGCCTTGCGCAACTGGGTTATCTCCTCGCGCAGTTCGTGCAGTTGCTCCGCGCGCTCGAGGGCCACCGCGGAGGGGGTCGGGGCGGGGCCGGGTGCCGGGGCGGGGTCCGGTGCCGTGGAGCGCAGCGGGTCCGTGGTGTCCAGGCCGAACAGTTCCAGGACCCGGCGCGGCTGGCCCCGCCAGTTCGTGGCCGAGACCGGGATCAGGTGCTGTCGGCCGTGGTCGTGCAGGACGTCCAGGAACTGCCCTCCCGCCGTATCCATGAAGAGCACCCCGGCCATGTCCAGCTCTACCCGGCAGGTATGGACGGGCAGTTCGGCCAGCACGCCGGCCAGAGTGTCCGCGCACCCGTGGACGAGTTCTCCTCGTGCGCTGAGCACCGACCGGCCCGTGCCGTCGGTGCGGCCGTCGATGGCGAGTGGCCGTAACCGCTCCGCGAGGGAGAGTGGTGCCACTGAGTTCATGTCACCGCCTTCCAGGTCCGTCTGGCGCCCCCGTCTCACCGCCGGGCGGCGGACGCCGGCCCGACGATGCTGCAAGTGCGCCTTCCCGGCACACCGCGCGCTACACCCCAAGGGCGGGGACTGCGCCCTGCCCCGGCCGCTCACGGCGCCGGCGGGGGCTCACCTGTCCAGCGAATTCAGCTCCACCGGCTCGACCCTGCCCTCCAGCATGGTGCCGAGGCCCCGCACAGCGCACACGTCGGGCCGTTCGGCGATGTGCACCGGCATCCCGGTGGCCTGCCGCAGCATCTGGTCGAACCCGGGAAGCAGGGCGCTGCCGCCGACCATCATGATCCCCCGGTCGGCGAGGTCGGCCACCAGGTCGGGCGGGCACTCCCGCAGCGCCTTGCCGATGCCGTCGAGCACGGCGGTGAGCGGGGTCTGGATGGCCTCGCGTACGGCGGCGGTGTCGATCCGGACGGAACGGGGCAGGCCGGTGGCCACATCCCGGCCGTGGATCTCCGTCGACCTCGGTCCGTGCGGGGTGAGTCCGGTGCCGGACAGGGCCAGCTGCAGCGGGCGTACCGACTGACTCGGCAGCACGAGTTCGTGCTCGTGCCGCAGATGCAGCACGATCGCGTTGTCGACGGCCTCGCCGCCGACCGGGATGCGTTCGGCGGTGACGATGGAGCCGAGGGACAGCACGGCGACCTGCGTCGCGGCCGCGCCGCACACCAGGACCATGGTGGCCTCGGGCTGCTCGACGGGCAGTCCGCAGCCGACGGCGGCGGCGATGAGGGTGTCGACGAGTTCGACGCGGCGGGCACCGAGACCGACGAGCGTCTCGGTCGTCGCCCGCCGGGCGAGCGGGCCGGCGTCGTGGGGGGTGCAGGCGGCGGCCCGGAGTCCGGGCTTGCGGCGCAGCGTGCGGCGGACCTTGTCGCCCAGCAGATGCCGCAGCATCCGCTGGGCCATCTCGATGTCGACGACCGTGCCACCGGACACCGGCCGTACGACACGGATGTGCTGGGGGGTGCGGCCGGTCATCTTCTCCGCGAGCTCGCCGACCGCGATCAGTGCGCCGGTGTTGGTGTTCACGGCCGCGGCGGACGGCTGGTCCACGACAAGCCCGGCGCCCTTGACGTAGACCCGCGTCCGCGCCGCCCCCAGATCGACGGCGAAGTGGCACCGGCGTAGCTGCTCCAGGCTGGCGGTCATCGCGGATCCTCCCGAGGGGCACAGACCGTGGCGGCCGCCGGGCGGCGGGCCTCTTTGCATCGTGTGGGGGCGGGCGGGCGGCGCCTTCTCTGGAGGGCCGGGCGGGGTGCGGCTGTACGGGTGGTTCTCCGCGGCTTGCCGCCGCGTCGCTTGCGCTGCCGGCGCCGGACCTGGCGGGAAACCGCCACTGCGTCAATCCGCCAGCTCCGTTCAACTCACCTGCAACACAAAGCGCCTGACACTCTTCCCCACCACCCGACGAAGAGAGGCGTGTGCATGACCAGAGGACCAGTCGGACGCGGAGCGATCCTCCTGTCGGCCGGGCTCGTGCTCGCATCGCTGCCCGTGAGCCCGGTGTCGGCGCAGGACACCGGTGTGTCCACGCGTGCGGCGCCCGCGGCCCGTACCGTCACACTCGTCACCGGCGACAAGGTGACCGTCGCCGAGCTCGGCGGCGGACGGAAGACGGTCACCGTCGACCGGCCGCGGGGTGCCACCGGCGCCGTGCGCACCCAGCAGGCGAACGGCCGCATCACCGTCGTACCGGACGAGGCACTGCCGTATCTGCGGGCCGGCACGCTCGACCGACGGCTGTTCGACGTGAGCGAGTTGATACGTCAGGGCTTCGCCGACAGCGACACCCGTGAGCTGCCGCTGATCGTGACGTACGAGAAGGGCACACGGGCCGTCACCCCGCGCGGTGCCGAGCGGACGCGGACGCTTCAGAGTGTGCGCGGGGCCGCCGTGGAGGCGGACAAGGGGCGGGCGTTCTGGCGGGCGTTCACCCGGCAGGACGGCATCGCGGGCGTCTGGCTGGACGGGCGGGTCGACGCCGACATGGCCGAGAGCAACGCGCAGATCGGGACGCCCGAGGGCTGGGAGGCGGGGCTGACCGGGAAGGGTGTCACCGTCGCCGTCCTGGACACCGGCGTGGACGCGGCCCATCCCGACCTGGCGGAGCAGGTGTCCGCCGGCAGGAGCTTCATCGAGGGGCAGGAGGTCGCCGACCGGGACGGGCACGGTACGCATGTGGCGTCCACCGTCGCCGGCACCGGGGCCGCGTCGGACGGCGCCGAGAAGGGCGTCGCGCCGGGAGCCACGCTG
Source organism: Streptomyces sp. F001 (assembly GCF_004187715.1). GTDB lineage: Bacteria > Actinomycetota > Actinomycetes > Streptomycetales > Streptomycetaceae > Streptomyces > Streptomyces flavusporus. The sequence continues at coordinate 153,999 of NZ_QZWF01000014.1, forward strand.
GCCGTCGGCAAGGTGCTCAGCGACGAGGGGTCCGGCAGCGAGTCGCAGATCATCGCCGGCATGGAGTGGGCCGCACGTGAGGTGAAGGCCGACATCGTCTCCATGAGCCTCGGCTCGACCGAGCCCAGCGACGGCACGGATCCCATGGCGCAGGCCGTCAACACCCTCAGCGCCGAGACCGGCGCCCTCTTCGTCATCGCCGCCGGCAACACCGGCGCGCCCTCCGCCATCGGCTCGCCCGGCGCCGCCGATGCCGCGCTCACCGTCGGCGCCGTCGACTCCGCCGACCAGGCCGCCTACTTCACCAGCGCCGGGCCCCGGTACGGGGACAACGCGCTCAAGCCCGACCTCGCGGCTCCGGGCGTGAACATCCTCGCCGCCCGCTCCCGGCTCAGCGGCGGCAGCGGCGACTACGTCTCCATGAGCGGTACGTCCATGGCGACCCCGCATGTCGCCGGCGTCGCCGCCCTGCTCGCCGAGCAGCATCCCGACTGGACCGGCGCGCAGCTCAAGGACGCGCTGATGTCGACGTCGAAGCAACTCGACGCGTCCGCCTACACACTGGGCGCCGGGCGGGTCAGCGTGCCGGACGCGATCGGGGCCGAGGTCACGGCCACGGGCAGCGTCGACCTCGGCTTCTACAAGTGGCCGTACGCGAACAACCAGCCGGTAACCAGGACCGTCACCTACACCAACACCTCGGACGCCGACGTCGAGCTGGACCTCGCCGTGCAGGGCGAGGCCGCCACCCTCGCCGACACCACCCTCACCGTGCCGGCGCACGGCACGGCGTCCACCACCGTGACCGGCGACGGCTCCGAGGCGCCGGTGGGCAACACCAGCGGGCGGATCGTCGCCTCCGTCGCCGGCACCCCGGTCGCGCACACCGCGTTCGGGCTGGTCAAGGAGGACGAGCGGTACACGCTCACCGTGCACGTCAAGGACCGGGACGGGGCCGCCACCGCCGCCGACCTCGTGGTGCAGCACCTCGCCGAGCGCGTCGACCCCGTCCCGGCGTACGTCGGCGACTCCGGGACGCTGAAGCTGCGGCTGAAGCCGGGGACGTACAGCCTCACCTCCTTCCTCGACGTGCGTGGCAGCCACGGCACCGACTCACTGGGCCTCGGCTTCCTCGCGGCACCCGAGGTCGTCCTGGACCGGGACCGGGAGGTCACCCTGGACGGACGGGAGCTGCGGGAGATCAGGGCCGACGTCGACCGGCGCACCGAGACCCGGCAACTGATCATGGAGTACGACCGGAAGGCGAACGGCGCCGACCTGTTCGGGGCCGCCCAGGTGCCCGTGAAGTACGACAGCGTCTTCGCCGCGCCGACCGGGAAGAAGGTCACGCAGGGCAGCTTCGAGTACCGGACCGTCTGGCGGCTCGGCAAGCCCTTGCTGGAGGTCAAGGGCATCGGCAACGCCGTCGCCCAGCCGGGCGGCACCCTGATCGAGGGCCGCAGCAGGCTGCCGCTGGTGGATGCCGGGGACGGCCCCTTCACCGGCGTCGAGGGCAAGGCGGTCCTTGCCCGCCTCACCGACGGCACCGAGCCGGCCGCGCTGGCCCAGGCGGCGCAGGACGCGGGCGTCAAGGCGCTGTTCGTGACCGACGACAACCCCGGACGGCTCAACGCCTGGTGGGGCGCCGACGACGGCGCCGACCGCCCGCTGCAGATCGCCACGGTCGACAAGGCCGACGCCGAGCGCCTGCGGGCCTCGGGAACGGTCGACATGACCGGCACGCGCAACACCCCGTACGTGTACGACCTGTCGAAGGGGTACGAGGGCGCCGTCCCCGACCGCGATCTGACCTACGCACCGGACGAACGCCGCGAACTCGCCGCGGTACACACGAAGTTCCATGCGGTGAAGCCGGTCAGCGGGGGCGAGTTCCGGTACTCCATCACCGACACCTTCCCCATCGGGATCGGCTTCCGTGAGCGGATCGACTACCCGGCCGAACGCACGGACTACGTCTCCACGGCCGACGGTCAGCTGTGGCACGAGTCGGTGACGATGGCCGACGGGGCACTGGAGGAACGTGGCGGGCTGGTCCGCTACCGGGGCGGGACACGCCCGGACCTGAACTGGTTCAGGCCGGTCTGGCATCCCTGGCTCGGCACCGGACTCGGCTGGGGGCAGCAGCGCGTCGGCAACCAGCTCCAGTTCAACACCCCCGGCTGGGGCGACTCCGGGCCCGACCACACCGGCTTCGGGGACGTCTGGAGCGAGGAGACCGGCATGACCCAGTACACGGAGGTGTACCTCGACGGGGAACTGGTCGACCGGCGCCGCAGCTCCGGCGTGTACGTGTGGGACGCACCCGCCGACGAGCGCACCTACAAGGTCGTCACCGACACCACACTCGACCCCGAACGCTGGGAACTCGCCACCGAGGGCCACGCCGAGTGGACGTTCCGCTCGGCGGCCACACCCACCGACCGCTGGACGTATCTGCCGCTGATCAACCTCGGCTTCGACGTCGACACCGACCTCGCCGGCGATGTGCCCGGCGGGCGGAAGGTGCCCGTCGCCATCCACGCCGAGTACGTGGCCGACGCGTCGGACACGGGCAGCATCGGCGGCGGAACGCTCGAGGTGTCGTACGACGACGGCACGTCGTGGCATCCGGTCCGGCTCACCGGCGACGCGGACTCCTGGCGCGGCACCCTGACCGTGCCGGGCGACGCCGAGTACGTCTCCCTGCGGGCATCGGCGAGCGACGACCGGGGCGGCTCGGTGACGCAGGAGATCATCCGGGCGGTGGGGGTTCGTTAGTCGGATGTGACGGTGCCGCCTCCCCCTTCACGGTGGGGGAGGCGGCACCGCCGTGTGTCACTTCCTGGTCCGGGCGATCCCCAGATCCTCCAGATCCTGCGGCCGGATGTGGAGTTGACCAGCGGTCGCCTCCACCTCCTCCGAGGGCCGCTTCAGTATGGCGGCCGCCAGCTCGGGGGCGATCACCGAGAAGTAGCTGTCCGGGGTGACCCATGTGTTGTCCGGCGCCGCGAGCGCGAGCGCACCGCCCGAGCCGCCCTCGCCGATCACCAGCGTCGTGACCGGCGTGCGCGCGGCGGCCACCGCGCCGAACACCTCCGCGATCGCGGCGCCCGCCCCCAGCCGTTCCGCCTCCGCGTCATTGGCCGCGCCCGGGGTGTCCACCAGGGTCAGCACGGGGATACCGAGCCGGTCCGCGAGCCGGATCAGACGGGCGGCGGTGCGGTAGCCGGCGGGACGGGTCGCCGTCCCGGTCTGGGCGGCGTACGCGACGGTACGCCCCTCGTGCGCCCCGAAGCCGCACAGCATGCCGTCGTCGGTGCCGCCGCAGCGATCGCCGCCGATCGCGACACGGTCGGTGAAGTAGGCATCCAAGTAGCGCTGGGCACGGGGGCGTTGGGGCGAGCGGGCCCGTTGGACGGCGTCCCATCCGGTGGCGGGCAGGTCGGTCGCGCCGAGCGGGCGGGGCGGCGGCGCGGGCTCGGCCGAGGGCGCGGTCAGCAGCCTTAGCCACCGCCCCAGCGTCGCCCGCAGCTCCTCCTCAGGTACGACCGCATCGGCCGCGCCGGCCGCCACCTGCGCCTCGGCCGTGTACGCCGCCGGGTCCGCGTCCGCCGGCCGCACCCGGGAGCCGGCGAAGCCGACCTGGGCGCCGGGCAGCGCGAGGATCACATCGGCGCCCGCGCCGAGGGTGGCCCAGCCGCCACCCGTCGTCGGATCCCGCAGTACGGCGACCTGCGGCAGACCGGCCTCCCGGGTGAGCACCGACTGCCGGGCCACCCGCTGGAGCTGGGTGAGCGCGACCATGCCCTCCTGCATCCGGCTGCCACCCGTCGCGATCAGCGACACGACCGGCAGCCGGTGCTCGCGGGCGTGCAGGTATGCCGCCTCCAGCCGGTCGCCGGTGCGCTCGCCGAGCGAGCCGCCGAGGAAGCCGAACTCGAAGGCGATCAGCACGGCGTCCGTGCCCTCGATACGGGCGGTGCCGCAGACCACGGACTCGTCCTCACCCGTGCGTGCGGCGGCGCGGGCACGGGAGGCGTCGTAGCCCTGCCAGGAGAGGGGCCCATCGGGCCCGAACTCCCTCGTGGCACAGGTGAGTTCGATGAACTCGTCGGCGACGAGGGCGATGGCCCGGCGGGCGGAGAGGCGCTCAGACATGGCCGCCCAGCGCCCGCTTCATGATCTTCCCCATGTCGTTGCGGGGCAGGGACTCCAGGTGGTGCACGACCCGTGGCCGCTTGTGCGGGGCGAGCCGGCGGGCCACGTGATCGGCCAACTCCTCGACGCCGGGCGGGGTCTGCGGGTCGGCGGGCACGATCCAGGCGACGATCCGCTCACCGAGATCCGGGTCGGGCTCCCCGGTGACGGCGGCCTCCCGCACCCCCGGATGCTCCAGGAGGGCGTTCTCGATCTCACCGGCGCCGATCTTGTAACCGCCGCTCTTGATCAGGTCGGTGGCCTTGCGGCCGACGATACGGACATAGCCGTCGGGGTCGCGGACCGCCATGTCGCCGGTGCGGAACCAGCCGTCGGCGGTGAAGGCGGCGGCGGTGGCGTCGGGCCGGTTGAGGTACTCGGTGAACAGGTTCGGCCCGCGCACCTGGATCTCGCCGACGCTCTCACCGTCGTACGAGCTGATGGGCGTCCCGTCGTCCTCCACGAGCCGCAGCTCGACTCCCGGCAACGGCACACCGACCGTCCCCGGCCGCGCCGCACCGTCCGCGCGGATGCTGGTGTTCATCAGCGTCTCGGTCATGCCGTACCGCTCGATGACCCGGCGGCCGGTGGCGGCCGCGATCCGCTCGTGGTCGTGCACGGGCAGCGCGGCGGAACCGGAGACCAGCAGCCGCGCGCCGGTGAGCCCCTTGGCGAGCGACGGGCTGTCCGCGAGGTCCTCGGCGATCCGGTGGTACATCGTCGGCACCCCGAACAGCATCGTCGCGCCACTGTTGAGCTCGCGTGCCACGCCCTCGGTGCTGAACCGGCCCAGATGCCGGACCGAACCGCCGCGCCGGAGCGGGCCCAGGATGCCGAGCACCAGCCCGTGCACATGGAACAACGGCAGCCCGTGCACCAGCACGTCCTCGCCGGTCCACTGCCAGGCGTCGGCGAGCGCGTCCAGGGTCGAGGCGATCGCCCGACGGGGGATGACGGCGCCCTTGGGCGGGCCGGTGGTGCCGGAGGTGTAGACGATGAGGGCGGGGGCGGCGTCGTCGGTCTGCTCTTCCGGGAGCGCGCCCGTCGCCGCCATGTCGACGTCGACCCGCTCCAAGTCCCGCAGAGAATCCGGCAGTTCATCGCCGGGCGCCGCGAGTACGAGCGGCGGCGCACTGTCGGTGAGGATGTGACCGAGCTCCTTCTCTCCGGACTTCGGGTTGAGGGGGACGGCGGTGACCCCCGCGAGCAGGGTTCCCACCACCGCGACGGCCGTCTCCAGTGCGGGCGTCGCCCACACGGCGACGCGGCCCTCACCGCGTACCCGCTCGGCGACGGCACCGGCCGCCGCGGCGAGCCGGGCGTAGGACAGGGACCGGTCGCCGAACCGCAGGGCGATGTGCTCACCCGGGCTGTTCGTCAGGGCCGGAAAGAGGGAGGACACGCGTCGCACTCCTTAGCCGTCTTAGCCGTCTTGGTCGTCAGTCGTCGTCACCTGTAGCCATGTCGCGCGTGCGGGCTACCCGAAACCGGGCACGACCAGCACCAGCCACACCACCGCGGGCACCGCCGCCACCACAATCCCTCCGTACACCATCAGCTGCCGGAAGAAACGCTCACGGTCGACGTCGGGTGCCGCGGCCAGGACCAGCGCGCCGTTCGTCGAGAACGGGCTCACGTCCACCACCGTCGCCGACACCGCCAGCGCCGCCACCATGCCGACCGCCCCGATCTCGCCCTGCGCGAGGAACGGCACCGCCAGCGGAATCAGCGCGCCCATGATGCCGACGGACGAGGCGAACGCCGACACGATCGCGCCGATGTAGCACAGCAGCAGCGCGGCCAGCAGCGGCACACCGATGCCGCCGACGCCCTCGCCGGCCCAGGTGATGGTGCCCATCTCGTCCAGGACACCGACGTAGGTGAGGACGCCGCAGATCAGCAGGACAGTGGGCCAGGCGATCTGGCCGACCGCGGCGCGGCTGTCGTCGGGCCAGGCGGTGCTCAGGACGACGGCCAGGGTGATCGCGGTCAGCCCCGCGTCCAGGTCGAAGGCGAGGACGGCGACCACGAGGGCGACCAGGGAGACGAGGGTGGCGATGCGGGCGGGGGTGAGGCGGGTGCCGGGTTCGTGGTCGTCGTCGCGGTGAGGACGGCGGTGGGGGCGGGGGTGCCGGTGCTGTTCCCGGTTACCGCGGGAGGCTGCTTCCCGGTCGATGTCGATGCAGTCCCGTCCGTGGGCGTCACCGCCCCCTGCCTCCACAGCTTGAGCCCCCCGAAGAGAACGAACACCACCCCCGCGATCACGAGGTTGGCGACCAGGGAGGCCAGGAAGAGGGCGATCTCGTTGCCCGGGAACTTCTCCCGCTCCACGATGCCGTTGACGATCGAACCGTAGATGCTGATCGGCGAGAAACCGCCGGCCTGCGCGCCGTGCACCACCATCGCGCCCATCAGCAGCGGGCTGATCCCGTAGCGGACGGCGAAGCTCAGGGCGATCGGCGCGACGATCGCGACGGCGGCCGGACTGACCGCACCGATCGCCGTGAGTGCGCCGGTCAGGGCGAACATCACCCAGGGGATCAGCGCGACCCGGCCGCGCACCAGCCGGATCGAGGCGTGCACCAGCCAGTCGGTGGTGCCGTTGGCGCGGGCGATCGCGAAGAGGTACGTGACCCCGACGAGGACGACGAACAGGTCGCCGGGGAAGCCGGCGAAGATGCCGTCCGCGTCGAGGCCGGCGACGAGGGTGCCGACGGCGAAGGCGGCGGCGAAGGCGAGCGCGCCCATGTTGATCGAGCGGGTGGTGGCGATGACGAACACCACGGCGAGGACGAGGATCGAGATGAGTTCGGGGGACATACGGGCTCCCGTCTTTGGGTCCCGGAGCGGTGAGGGGAATGGACGAGCGGGCGAGAGGAGGAATGACGAGTGGTCGAGTGGCTGAGCCACTTGACCGGCTGGCTGGTCAGCGTGCGCGCACCGGTCAAGGACGTCAAGGGGTCGCGCAGGAATTGGCTCAGCCACTCACCCACTCCACCTGCCCGGTGTTACGCTCCCGACGAGAGGGGGACCCAGTGACCGACGCCCTGCGCCCCATGACCAAGCAGCGCCTGTACGAGCAGGTGCTGGACCGGCTGCGCCAGTACGTCGCCGAGGGCGGCCTGCGGGCCGGCGACCGGCTGCCACCCGAGCGTGACCTGGCCCAGCGACTGGGCGTCAGCCGGGCCTCGGTGAAGCAGGCGATCGTGGTCCTGGAAGTACAGGGCCTGGTGGAGGCGCGGCACGGCGGCGGCACGTACCTGGTCCGCGACAGCCTCGAAGTGGAACCGGTCGAGAAACTGGTCGAACGCCGTCGGCGCCTCCCCGACGTCCTGGAGGCCCGCGAGGCACTGGAGACCAAACTCGCCGAACTGGCCGCCGAGCGCCGCACGGAGGAGGACCTGACCGCGATGCGGTCGGCCCTCGCCCACATGACGGCGGAGATCGAGCAGGGCGGTCACGGCGTCGAGGGCGACCGCCTCTTCCACGGCGCGGTCACGGCGGCTGCGCACAGCAGCATCCTCGCGGAGTTCATGCGCTCCATCGCCGACCAGATCGCCGAGAGCCGCACGGAATCCCTCCGCCAACCCGGCCGCCCCCACCGCTCCCTCGCCCAGCACCAGGCCATCCTCGACGCCATCGAGGCCCAGCACCCCGGCCGGGCGGCCACGGCCATGCGCCGGCATGTCCGGACGGTGGCGAAGGTGCGGCTGCTGGACTGGGATCCGGGCGGGGAGGGGTAGGGGCGGGCACTACGGGCGATGAGTGACAACTACCTGACGGTGATTCCGACCGATCCGTACTGGCAGCCCGGTCAGGATGCGGCCGACCGTGCTGCGGCCGTGCTGTCCGGGATGCTTCCCGACGACGACGCCCGCCGTGGCATGGAAGTCAAGTGGCATGACAGCGTGGAGGTCGTCTTCTGCGGCGCCAACCTGAAGAAGATTTCCTGCCCGCACTGCAGCGCGGAGTGCGCACCGGGCTGGTGGGGGGAGGCCGTCTCGGAGCGCTACAGCGAAGGCTTTTCCACGCTCATGATCACGGTTCCCTGCTGTGATGCAGAGACGTCGCTCAACGAGCTGGTGTACGACTGGCCGATGGGGTTCGCGCAGTTCAGGATCGAGGTCCTGTATCCGGACCGGGCATGGCTGACCGACGAGGAACTGGCCTCCGTCACGGACGCGCTCGGGCATCCCCTACGACAGATCCTCATCCACCTTTAGCGCGGCGACCTTGATGCAGCGGCTCCAGAACCGCCCCACTCGTCGTCAGTCAGATCCCCTCTGCTGAGCATGGCCGGAAACTCCGCGCCGTGTGGTGCACTTGCTGACCCACTCCCAGCCCAACCGTCCGAGGGGAGGGGTCACGT
>NZ_QZWF01000015.1 GCF_004187715.1 Streptomyces sp. F001
AGATGTGTATAAGAGACAGGCACCGCCTCGGCGGGGGCCGTGTTGAACAGGTCCAGCGGGGCAGGGGCGCCGCGGGTCTGTTCCGGTAAAGCGGCTTGGCCGGGGAGGTCTGGGAGACGGTGCGCAGGCAGCGTGTGTCCTCGTGGGCGTCACGTGTGTGTCGGCAGGGGATCTTGTGAGAGGCGTGTCGTCACGTTATCGAGAGTGGTCAGGGACTGCCCGATGGATGCGCGAATTTCACCCCAACGGCAGAGTTTGGAAGCGCGCGGTGGACGCTCGACGCCTTAGGTTGGCGGAGTGAGTCAGCGCAGGCGCCGGGCACCGGCGACGAAGGTGAAGCGGAGGCGGGTGCTGATCACGGCGGCCGTCGCCGGCGTGATCGCGGTCGGGCTGAGCCTGGGCGTGTGGGCCATGGAGGGCGGCGGCGGTCCGGCCGGTTCGGCGACCCGGCCCGCGGACACCGCCGCTCCGACGGCCTCCGATCCCGATGCCGCGGCCGCGCCGACCCCGACCCCGTCGCCCACCCGCTCGTACCCCCTGTCCACGGCCCCGCGCACGATCCCCGCCGTCCGCGACCACACTCCGGGGCGCGGCCCCGGATGGCGCCCGGCGCGGGGGTACCGCGTGGTGGTGAGCGACGCGGACCTGGCCGACGAGGGGCGGCTGATCGCCGGTGAGCTGGGGCTGTCGTACGGCGGTGAGAAGGATGACGTGCGCGCCGGGGACGTACGGCTGGCGCTCGGCGGCGAGGCGGGTGCGGACCCGGAGTCGTACACCATGACCGTGCGCGGCGGGCGGGTGACGATCAGCGGGCCTGCCGACGCGGGCGTCTTCTACGGCACCCGCACGCTGAAGCAGACCGTGCACGGAGGCGGCACGGCGCCGGAGGGCATCGTGCGCGACCAGCCGGCCAAGCCGCAGCGCGGGCTGATGCTGGACATCGCCCGCAAGCACTTCACCGCCGACTGGATCGAGGACCGGGTGCGGGAGCTGGGCGACCTGAAGTTCAACCAGCTGGGCCTGCACTTCTCCGACGACCAGGGCTTCCGTATCGAGTCCGAGAAGCATCCGGAGATCGTGTCGAAGGAGCACCTGACCAAGGCGGAGGTCAGCAGGATCGTCGACCTCGCGGAGAGCCGGCACATCACGGTCGTGCCCGAGATCGACTCGCCGGGGCACCTGGGCGCGGTCATCGCAGCCCACCCCGATCTGCAGTTGCGCAACGCGCAGGGGGTGGCGGCGCGCGGTGCGGTGGACATCTCCAAGCCGGCCGCCGCCGAGATCGTCGACGAGCTGATCGACGAGTACGCTGGCCTCTTTCCCGGCGGGCAGTGGCACCTCGGTGGTGACGAGTACCGGGCGCTGACGGTCTCCGACCCCCAGGCCTCGTACCCGCAGCTCGCGGCCGCCGCTCGGGAGGCGTACGGCTCCGGCGCGACCGTCGCCGACCTCGCCACCGGCTGGCTCAACGACCGCGCCGCCACCGTCCGCGCCCACGGCCGCACCCCGCGCGCCTGGAACGACGGGTTCTATGCCGGTACGACCGTGCAGCCCGCCAGGGACATCAAGGTCGCGTACTGGACGGGCAAGGAGATCGGCGCGCGCATCCCGGTCGAGTATCTGAGGGCGGGCCGCGAGGTCATCAACTACAACGACGAGTTCCTGTACTACGTCCTCGGGCAGCCGCAGACCTTCGTCTATCCGACGGGGCAGCGGATCTACGAGCAGTGGACGCCGCGCGTGCTGCGCGGTACCCAGGCGGTTCCGGCGCAGTACGAGGACCAGATCCTCGGCGGCTCCTTCGCGGTGTGGTGCGACCTCGCGAACTCCCAGACGCAGGCCCAGGTGGCCGCCGGCATCCGGATGCCGCTGCGGGCGACGGTCCAGAAACTGTGGGATCCGGATCAACCCGAGCTTTCCTGGGCAGAGTTCAGCAAACTGGCCGACCGGCTCGGCTGAAGGCGCGAAGGGCTGCGAAGTTCCCCGGGGTTGTGGTGTATTCGGCGCACAGGGCCGAGTCGAAACGCCGGGGGAACGGACATGGGCTACTGGGGATACTTCGTCGTGGGACGCGACGAGCGGCCGCTCGCGGAGCTGGCCGCGCTGTCGGGGGTGCCGGGCGGTGAGCTGCGGGAGTCGGCGCCAGGCGGCTGGCAGGTGTGGGAGTACGCCGGCGGCGACGGTGACGTCGGCAGCATGAACGCGCTGGCCGCCGGGACCGGGGCGCCCGCGCTCTTCGGATACGTCATGGACAGCGCCTGCGTGGTCGTGGAGGCGGCGGCACCGCAGAGCGGGGCGTGGACGGCCTGTCTGGCGCGGGCAGCGATGGCCGGGTACCTCGGCGCGGACCGTGAGGGGCTGACGCTGGAGGACTACTTCCTCGAACCGCGCGACGCCGCCGAACGGGCCGTCGCCTGGGCGGCGGAGGCCGGTCACACCGTGCCCGCCGAGCCGCTGCTCGACGTCCTGACCACCGACCCCGACCCGGCCCCGCTCCCGCGGGACCCCGTGGCCGAAAACCTGTTCTTCCGCTTCCTCGACCGGCTCGGCGTGGTACCCCTGTGACACTGCGGCGGCGCTGCGCGCAGTAAGGGGAAGTGCGGGCTCCGTAAGGGATGGCGCCCCGGAGCAGGAGGCGTGGATGAGCCTGGTGGAACTGATCGCGCAGGCCGACGAACGCGGACTGGTCGCCAGTGGGCTGGCTTGTTTGGATCGGTGTGTGCCCTTGTTGGGCGGTGACGACGAGGTGCTGCGCCCGCTGTGGGCGAACCTCGCGGACGGTGCGGACGCGGGCGAGTGGGGCGCTCTGCTGGACAAGACGCGCGCACAGCTGGGCGTCGCGGACGTCATGGACGCCGAGGACATCGAGGACGAGGCCGCGTTGCTGGTCCGGCGGATGCTGGCCGCCGCCCCGGGTGTCCGGTCGGCCGCAGAGGCGCGGGTGTGGGCCGACGGCTGCTCGGTCGCCTCCCTGCAGGTCCACCGCCTCCTCGACCCCGCCGAGGACGGCGCGGACTCGGTCGACTCCCGCCGCGCGGGCCGTACGGAGGGCATGTCGCCGCTCGTCGCCGCCGAACTGCGCCGCCAGATCACCGTCCTGGAACTGCTCGCCGAGCACGGCTCGGGCGGATTGCGCCGGGCGCTGGAGGTCTCCACGGAGGGGCGGCGGGTGCTGCGGGCGGTCGTGTCGCGCCGGGCGCGTCAGGCGTAAACCGGGTTGCCGGAAAGAATCCTGTGACCGTCCTGGGGTGGCGTTGGGGCGGTCCTGCGCCGGTTGCGGGAACCCGCCGGATCCGTGTGACGAATCCTCGCGCCGCCGCGCTCTTCGGAGTGTGACGACTGTGACGACAGAGCAGGAAACCAGGCCCTCAGCTGCGACGAAGCCGGTGCGCTGGGCTGCGGACGCGGTGGCGACGCTGCGCGAGGGGGCGCGGCTGCACCTCGACTACTCGGCGCAGAGCCTGTGGCGCGTCGACCGGCTGATCGACGAACTGCGCCGGGAGGAAACGCCGTACGCCGCCGTGGAGAACGTGCTGCGCGGCCTGGGCGCGTACGCGGGTGAGGTGATCGTCCGTCAGACCGGCGCCGAGTGGTGGGCGACCGGGGGCGACCACTGGGTCCGCACCCCCGACGGCCGCCTCTGGGACCCGGTCGACGAGGCCCGCCGCTGCTTCGCGGGTGACGGTTCGCTGCGGCTGCTCTGCCGGGACGCGACGCTCGGTACGACCGGACGGTGACGGCCGGGGCCCCTGTGCAGTGCGGGCCCCGGCCGTCGGATCCGTGGCTACGGCGTCAGGGTCTGGCCCAGCATGCCGTCCGTGGGGGTGCCCAGGGCGGTCTTGCTGAGGATGACCGTCTGGGCGTAACCGAGGCCCGTGCTGTTGCTCGGCAGGTACATCAGGATGCCGTCGCCGCCGTCCTCGCCCGAGGCGCCGAACGTCAGGTCGGCGCGCCCGTATCCGGACAGGTCGGTGAGCGAGACGGCTGAGCCGAACCCGTCGTTGGACTCGGTCGAGCCGGGGACGCCGGTGGTGTCCTGTGAGATCGCGAGCGAGCCGGAGCCGGTGAGGCCGGTCGAGCTGCCCCTGATCAGGAGCGCGTTGCCCGCGTTGACCTGGTTCACCCCGCTGCGGGTGAGGTCCTCGTTCTTGGCGCCGGCCAGGACGTCCGGGTAGCCGTCCGCGTCGTAGTCGCCGATGGAGACGGAGATGCCGAGGGCGTCGCCGGACTCGTTGCCGCCCGGGACGCCGGCGGTGTCCTGGTGGATGACCTTCATGCCGGTCGTGGTGAACCCGGTCGACGTGCCGAACAGCATGGTGACCTGGCCGCCGGAGATGGCGCCGGACTCGGCGGCGACCGCCTGGCCGATGACGATGTCGTCATAGCCGTTGGCGTTGATGTCGCCCGCGGCGATGGAACGGCCGCCCTTGACGGAGAGCACCCCCGCCTTGGTCAGGCCGGTCGCCGAGCCCGCGAACCGGACCACACGCCCGATGCCCGCGGTGTCCCGGTAGTTGAGGGCGACGTCCGCGTAGCCGTCCCGGTTGAAGTCGCCGCTCGCGGAGTCGAGGTAGGCGAGCGAACCCGTGGCACTGGTCAGCGCGCCGGACGCGGTGGCGCCGCCGGAAAACCGCACGTGCCAGTTGCCGCCCTTGCCGGTGCCCGCCGAGAAGACGTCCGCCTTGCCGTCGGCGTTGAAGTCGCCGACCGTGACGGTGGAGCCGAGCTTGGCGCCGGCGGCTGTGACCGTGCCGGACGTGGTGTACGAGAAGCCCTTCGTGAGCGTGGGGCCGTACATCACCGTGACCTGGCCTCGGTCGGTGTTGCCGCTGGTGTCGTCCTCGCCGGGGGAGCCGATCGCGAGGTCGGCGTGGCCGTCGCCGTTGTAGTCGCCCCACGCGGTCGAGGCGCCGAAGGAGTCACCGGCCTCGGAGGAGTCGGGGACGCCGGCGCTGTTCTGGGTGAGGCCGATCTTCGACGCCGTCACCGGGCCGTTGACGCCGCCGGGGATCACGGTGACCCGGTTGGCCTTCGGCGTACCGGCGACGAGGTCGCTGACGCCGTCGCGGTTGTAGTCCGAGGTGGCCAGGGCGTGCGAGATGCCCGGGGTCTTGGCGAGGGCGCGGATCAGGCCCAGCTTGGGGTACAGGTTGGCGCCGGGGCAGGCCGTGGCGTTGGTGTCCTTGTGCCCGAAGACGCGCGGCAGGGTGATCTGCTGGCCCAGCGGCACGTTGTTGCCGCTGTAACCCTTGTCCGCGCGGGAGGTCAGCGTGACGTTGGTCGTCGGGTCGACGCCGTACATTCCGAACTTCCAGGCGATGATCCGGGCCATGGCGTCGAGCGCGGCCCGGCTCGGCTTGGCGGTCTCGAAGTTGCCGATGTACGAGATGCCGAGGGTGTCGGTGTTGAACCCGGCGTCGTGCGCGCCGATCACCGGCAGGTCCATGCCGCCGCTGCGGCCCTCGAAGATCTGGCCGCACTTGTCGACGATGAAGTTGTAGCCGACGTCGAACCATTCCTGGGCCAGGTGCGCCTGCTGGATCGTCCGCATCCGGGCCGCGCTCTCGGCGCAGGAGAGGGTGTTGTCGTTGTCCACGCCGGTGTGGTGGACGACGGCGGCCTTGATGTCGGTGCCGTAGCTCGGCGTGCCGTTGTAGTCCGTCGACGCGCCCCACTGGGCCTGCGTGATGATCGGCGGCTTGACGACGGTCGAGGGCCGGGGAGCGGGGACCGTGGAGGTCGGGGTGGGCGTGGGGACGCCGTCGGGGAGGAGGTGTCTGTGGCCGTGTCCGTGGCCGTGGGCGTGTCCGTCGGCGTCGGCGTCGCGGTGTCGGTCGGCGTATCGGTCGGCGTGGGCGTGTCCGTGGCCGTCGGCGATTCGGTGACCGGGGCGCTGGTCTCCGCGACGAACGCGGCGGGCTCCATCCCGTCGGCGCCGGCGGCGTTGGTGCCGATGCCTTCCGGGTCGGTGCCCGGGTCGAGCAGCTTGACGTCCATGTCGGCCGGCTGGCCCGTCGCCTCCGTGCCGTCGGCGTTCACCAGGCGGACCTCGATGCCGTCGGACGCGCCGGTCCACAGCGACTCGGTGCCACCGCGTGCGGCGGCGCGCTCCGCCTCGGCGCCGTCGGCCTGGCTCGGCTCCTTCTCCACCGTCTGCCACGCCGACCACTTGCCGGTCTCGATGTCCCGAGTGCGCACCTGGGGCCTGCCCTTGGCCGCCGCCTCCGGGTCGTCCCAGGTCAGCACCACCGCGCTGAACCGGTCCGTGTCCCGTCGGTCCAGGCCCTTGCGGCCCCTGCCCTCGTCCTTCAGCTTCAGCGTGTGCACGGACGGCTTGCGGCTCTCCCGCTTTGCGTCGGCCGGCGCGGACGGATCCGCGATCGCGTACGTCACGACACCGGCACCGCTGAGCACGACGGCTCCCACCGTCAGCCACGCGCGTCTCTTGAGACTGAGCGGTTTGTATGCATGCGACATACGACGCGTACGTCGAGTACGACGACTCAAGACGAATCCACCCCAAAGAAGGCCGTACAAGGCCAGAGAAGAAGAAGTCACGTGAGGCACATCCGTCACACGGATGGCCTGCTTCACCCAGCGATTCGCGCCGGGTAAACGTCACAGCCCGGCGGGTTTAGTGACGTAGATCACGTCAGACTGCTCAGTGATAGCGATCCGGGGGCCGAACTGCCCGCCGACTACAAGCAGTTGTGCCAGGCTTTCGGCCTCGGCGAGTTCTCGCAGGAGGTGTCGGTCCTGTGCGCCGACGAGACACCGGTGGGGGATCTGCTGCTTTGGTGGCGCGGACTACTGGAGAGTGATGACAGTTCGGACGGCCTCGCCGCAGCAGCAAAGCCGGGCGATGGAGCCGACGTATCCCGAGGGAAGCGACGTCACGGTGAGGCCCGTCGACGGTTCGGGTGTCCGGCGCAGTGACGTGGTCCTGTTCTCTGCACGTGACTGGGGCGCCGACAGCGTCTTCATGATGCGGGTGATAGGCGTCGGCGGCGATCATGTCGTCATCGACGAGACCGGGTCGCCGCGACCGTCAGGCGCCGCCGCATCGGACTTACACCGAGAACCTGGCGCCCCGCCAGCCGCTGAAGGAGGCCAGGCCGGACGGGAACACCGGCCGGCCAATGAGGAGGCGGGGCCGGGTCCTTGGCGGACGCGGCCCCGCGCGGTCCGAAGGGGCGTCAGCTCGCCCAGACCTCGGCATCGGTGGTGGCCAGGCCCAGTTCCTTGCGGGCGGCGACCGTCTTGTTCGGGTCGAGGCCGGTGAAGGCCGGGTCGTAGGCGATGTAGAACGCGTCGGCGTCGGTGGCGTTCGCGGCCTTCTTCCAGTGCTCGGCGGTCTTCTTCAGCTGCTCGCGGAGCTTGCCGACCTCCGTGCCCTCGATGTCCTGCAGGCCCTCGAGGTGCGCATCGAGGGCGGCTGCGACGGCTTTGGCCTGCGCCTTGTAGCCGTCCAGGTCGTCCTCGACGTAATCCTCTTCGGACTGGTTCGCCCACAGAGCGTCGTAGACGGCGTTCGCACCCTTCAGGTAGGCGGTCTGCTCGGGCTTCAAGGTCTTTGCGTCGGCCTTCATCGAGCCGGTGAACTTGCCCGATTCCTTGGTGTAGGTGCAGGTCACGGCGCGGTCACCCGTCGCCCAGCTCTCCTGGGTCGGGGTGTAGTAGAAGAGGTCGACCCCCTTGGGGAGCGCCCAGGTGTCCTGGGCGAACTTCCCCGCCTCGACCGGGCACCGCTCGTCGGCGATCGCCGAGACCGCGTCGTCGCCGGGGTATGTCTTCTCTTCGTCGATCTTGAATTCGCCGACGACCTGACCCGCGTGCGCCTCGCCGCAGGGCACGATCTCGACGGCGAACGTATCGCCCTCTACCTTGCCGTTCGGGTTGTAGCAGTCCCCGATACCCAGCGAGAACACCGATCGCTGGCGGGCCACCTTCTTCGCGCCGTCCTTGGCGCTGTCGACGGCATCCGAGACATCCGAGCACCCCACCGCGCCGATCGCGAGCAGGGCGACGACGGCAGATATGCCACGAAGGGGACGGTATGGGGTACGGATTGCCATGACGTGTACATCCTCTTATGAGAACTTTATGAGGGGCGGCGTGCGCATCGTATGCCACTCCTGTGACGGGACTGCGCGAAGGTCCTTGCCGGTCGGGGCGGGTGCACGGGAAGTCCCAGCCCTCCGGGGCTTCGTGCCGACGCTCGGCCCGTTTCAGTCAGCGGCGATGTCGCGCTCCGTGCCGGGCCAGTACTCGGACAGCCGGTCCAGCGCCGGCAGGCCGCTGTCCTGCACTCTCCTCTTGGCTCGTCACAGCCTCTCTGACTCTCGACGAGCCGCAGTGGTTGTATGCGATCGCTGCAGGTGCGGTCCACGGCACGGCTGAAGAGTTCGATGCGGCAGGGGGTGTCCGACCATGTCAACGGCCCTCGCCGTGGTGACGAGGGCCGGTTGTTCGGGGGCTGGCGGTGGGCTCAGGCGGGGAGTCCGCCGTCCTTGACGGCGGTGACGAACGACGACCACGCTCGGGCCTCGAAGACGAGTGCGCCGCCGTCCGGGTTGCTGTAGCTGCTCTTGCGCCACGTCACCTCGGTCAGGTCGATGGCTCGCACGGCACTTCCTCCGACATCCGCAGGCTGAACTTCCGCGACTCGGCCGGGTTCAGAGCTAGGTCGCGCATCGCATCGTACGCACGTTGCAGCCGCTCAACTGAGTAGCGCCGTCCAACAGCCGAAGGAACATCACGTCGGTGCTCACCAGCCCGTGCAGGCCTGAGCTTTGCGGCAGTACCTGGAGGGTGATGTTCGGGCGCTCCGACACCTCCAGCAGGTACTCCAACTGTTGCCGCCACGCCCTGGCGTCGCGCAGCGGGGTGCGCAGCACCGCCTCGGCGAAAAGGGCGCGGAATGGTGGTGCGTCCTCCCCTTCCAGCAACTTCCGCCGGCCTGTGCGCGCCTCAACCTGCTGCTCCAACTCCTTGCCCTTGGCGCTGCCCAGCGCGAGAACCTCCTACGCGTACCCCTCCGTCTGGAGAAGACCGTGAATCGTGCTCACCCCGTAGTGCCACAAGTTCACCGCCTCGGCCTCCAGCGCCATGTACCGCCGATACTGCTCCTTGAACTGCGTAGGATCCCCCACCGCCAGCTCCCACAATGCCAACAACAACCCTGGCGTCCCGTAATGCAGATCCAGCGCCTCGGCCACTTCGGGGCTCCCCAGCGTCGCCCCGCTCTCCAGCTTCCCGAACAGCGACGCGTCCCAGCCCACCGCCTTGGCCAGCTCACGCAGACTCTCGCCCCTGGCCGTGCGCAGTAACCGGAGTTCCTCCGCGTACCGTCGGCGTGGTTCCTGGCTGCGTCCCGTGATCACTGGGAGAACGGCGGAAGGGGCGGATCCATGACGACGGAGCACCGGGCGGCGGCCGACACGATCAGAGACGCCGAGGAGGTCAGGGATGCCCTCGCGTCCGCCCTCGAACGCGCCGGACTCGGACTCCCGTCGCTGAGGCTGGACCCGAACACCTACGCCGACGCGAACCCCCGGCCCCTCATCGAGCTGGGACGCTGTTCCCCGCCCCTCGCACGGGAGTTGGCGGCCGTCATCGAGAAGGGAATCGAGAGGGGAGCGGCGCAGTGACCCGGCGCGTGTTCCGCTACGTCCCGTTCACCATCGAGCAGGACCGCACCGCGGAGCCCGAGTACGAGGCCGTTGCGTGTCCGGCGACGAGACCGAGTGCGGTGCGCGGTCTGGTACGTACGGCCATCCCGCGCCCGTCGAGGAGTGGCAGCGTCGGCACACGCAGGAGACCCGGCACCTGCGCTACCGGCGGAACTTCGGCGACTACGCGGTGATGCGGCCCCCGGCAGGCCGGGACGGCTTCGTGGGCGGGCCCCCCGTTCCCTGAGATGCGTCGCGGACTCACGAGAAGTCAAAAGGTTGTACGCGTCCTGTGACCTTGCTGTGTGCGAATGAACACGCTCGTTACCCGTGATGCTCGTGAGGCGACATCCGCTTGGTCAGCGGAAGGACCAGCAGGAGTCCTTCCGCCGGCCAAGCCAAAGGGGTGGGGTCCCCATGAGCACAGTGGACGAACGCACACCGCGCGCACGTGAGATGCGCCCCTACGCCGCGGCCTTCGTCACCCGCGTCACCGCCCGTAATCGCCTGCCGCTGGACTACTCGGTGGCCAGCCTGCGCATCGTCGACTTCCTGATCGACGGACTGCGCAAGGGCGGTGCCGACCGGGAGCGCGTGCGGGAGGCGCTGTCGGGGCTCGGGGCGTACGTCGGTGAGGTGCTCGTGCGCCGCGCGGGGGCGGTGTGGATGGACTTCGACGCCGACCAGTGCGCCTACTTCGGCCAGCCGGTGGGGGTGCGGATGCCGGACGGGCGGGTCTGGAACCCGCTCGGCAAGGTCCACAACCGGTTCGACATCGGCGGCCCCGGGGAGTCGCTGCAGATTTTCTACCTGACCCTGCACGGGCGGGCACGGAGAGCCGTGGCATGAGAAGACGCATCGCCGCGACGACCGCGCTTCTCGTCTCCGCCGCACTCACGGGGTGCTCGGTGGATGACGCGCCGCCCTCCGAGCCGAGCCGCCGGGCCGCCGCACCCGCCAAGACCGAGCCCGCACCCGCCCCCGAGACCCCCGCCGAGTTCCTCGCCCTGGCCGAGGAGGCGATGGCCGCGGAGCAGGGCTGGACCTTCACGGTGAAGGGGCGCGAGGGCCTGGTCCTGCAAGGGCAGGAGAACGCCGCGACCTACACGGCCACCGTGCACCGGACCACCGGCGACCCGTGGGCGCTGCACTCCACCGGCACGATCCGCGGCAGGAACGGGGCCAAGCCAGAGGAGATCTACGTCGTCGACGGGACGGCGTACGTCAACGAGGGCGGTGGCGCCTGGGAGCACGGGCCGCTCTCCGACCCGGAGTTCGCGGACAAGGTGGAGGACCCTCTCGCCGCGCTCGACGGGTTCCGGGGATACGGCGACGGGATCACCCTCGCCGAGCCGGACGGCCCCGAGGGCCGGGTCGAGTTGCGCGTCCGTACCACGACCGCCCGGCTGACCGATGTACGGGACGAGGGTGTCGTACAGAAGGCGCTGCGCGAATTCACCCCGACCCTGGAGCAGTTGCGCGCGGCCGGTGTCACCGCCCCCGAGAGCCGGATCATCATGGCGGGTGCCGAGGAGTCCTTCGTGCTCGACGCCTCGACGTACCGCGTCACCGCGCACACCTTCAAGTGCACCTTCCTGATCCCCCCCGAGGGGCGGCAGATCCGCTACGACCAGGAGGTGACGGAGCGGACCGCGGGGATGTACGAGGGCACCGTCGTGCTTCCGGACGGAATGGGCTGATGAGCGCCCTGTGACACTTCTGTGAGGCCGGGCGCTGTTGACCGTGGGGGAAGGTGGGCAAAGGGCGGCCGTACCCCGGGGCACGGATTCGCCACGAACCAGTACGGACGAGGACAGTTCTTGGGCCGAGGAGGGGAACCCCGCCGCGTGCACGCGCACGACGGGGAATTGGGCGCGGCCGTCGCGCGGGCCCAGGAAGGTGACGAGGCCGCCTTCACGGTCGCGTACCGGCTGGTGCAGCCAGGACTGCTCGGGTACCTGCGCGGGCTGGTCGGGGACGACGCGGAGGACGTGGCGTCCGAGGCCTGGCTGGAGATCGCCCGGGACCTGGGCCGGTTCAAGGGCGACGGAGCCGGGTTCCGGGGCTGGAGCGCCACCATCGCCCGGCACCGGGCGCTGGACCATCTGCGCCGGCAGAAGGTACGGCCCCGGTCGTCGGTCCTGGAACAGGACGTACTGGAGCTGGCCGGTCCGCACAGCACGCACGACCAGGCGCTGGAGTCGATCTCCACGGAGCACGCCGTGGAGCTGGTCCGCGGGCTGCCGCGGGACCAGGCTGAGGCGGTGCTGCTGCGGGTGGTGGTCGGCCTCGACGCCCCGGCCGCGGCCCGCGTCCTCGGCAAGCGCCCGGGCGCGGTGCGGACGGCCGCGTACCGGGGGCTGAAGCGCCTGGCCAAGCAGCTGGGCGTCGAAGGTGTGACGGATGGCGGCCCCCAGACGCTGGGGGAATCGAAATGAACAGTGAGTGACGGCAGCGGCCAAGGTGGCACATCGGCGCATCGGCGAGGCAGGCCGGTCGGGTGCGGCGGCTCCCGGAAGGGCGCCGGTGGCCGGTCGGCGGACGGCGCGTGAGTCGTACGGGCGTGCGCGCCGTACAGGCTCTCGTGGGTGCCGTGCAGGCTCTACGGAAGCCGCGAGTCACAGCTGCCACATAGGACACAGGGCGCACATGGTCACAGAGACCACGTGGGCCAGGAAAGGCCATACGGGCCCCACAGGCGTGTGTGAGTCACAAGAGTCCACAGGCCACATGAATTGAACAGGTCGGACAGGGACGGGAAGCGGACATGGGTGAACAGCAGAACGGCGGTGGGTCCCCCGGCCGTCGGCATGTGCACCCTGACGGCACGGCCTCCGGCCACACGTCCGGTCACGCGTCCGGCCCGGCCGTGGCACTCGACGACGCCGAGCTGGAGGCGCTGCTCTCCGCCGCCGTGCTGCGCGGGCACCGCGTGGACGCCGAGGGTGAGCAGCGTGCCGTGGCCGCGTTCCAGGCCGCGCGGGACGCGGGGGCACACCGAGCGCGCACCCGGCGTCGGGACGACTGGCGGCCCCGCGAGCAACGGCGGCTGGCGCTCTCGGTGAAGACCACGCTCTCCCTGTTCATTGCGAGTCTCGCGCTGGGCGGCGTAGCGGTCGCCACGATCGGCTCGTCCGACTCGTCGGACGGCCCTGCCGCCGACCAGGGCAGGCCGACCCGGTCGACCAGCACCTCCGACCTGCCGGTCGCCGAGCGCTCCTCCGCGGCGTCCGACGCCGCCTCCGGGAAGCCCGACCACCCGTCCACCGCCCAGGACACCGAGGCCCAGTGCCGCGCCTACGACCAGGTCAGGGACCGCGGTAACGCGCTGGACTCGACGGCCTGGCAGCGGCTCGTCACGGCGGCGGGCGGCGAGGACAAGGTGGCCGCGTACTGCGCCGAGCAGCCGGCGCGGGCGGCCACGAGCAGGCCGAGCCAGGCGGCCACGCCGGGCGGCGGAGCGGCGGGCGCGACGAACGGTGCCGACGACAACCGTGCCGACAACGGGGAGAGCCGCGCGGGCAACGTGAACAGTGGCGCGGGCGGCGACCAGGCCGACAAGGCCACTGTGAACGGGAAGAAGAACTGACCCACAGGGAAAGAGCCCTGACCTCGCGCCCCCCGGTATCTTCACCCGCAGGGCGGCGCGAGTTCTGCGCCAAGGCAACGGCCGGGGCCGCCACCCCCCACAGGAGAGGCCCCGGCCGTCGCGCGGCACGGGCCGCGCGGCGGCCCGTACTCTCTACAGCGCCATGAGTGCGTTTTCTGTCACACCCTGGCGTGTCACGAGTTAGTTGCATCCTCTACGGACATGGACTGGGAGCGGTTTCAGGACGTAACGTGCCTTTCGCGCCGCACCAGCGACAGGTGGCAGACGACCGCGACCGCCCAAAGGCCTTGGACAGCAACCATCAATTGAGGAACCACGACGGTGAGCAACCAGGTCCGCGAGAGCGGCGCCGGCTTAGGCGCAAAGAAGGGCGTGCGGTGCTGGGGGACGACGCGGAGCTGACAGCCGCGGTGCTTGCGGCACAGGACGGGGACGAGACCGCGTTCCGGACTGTGTACCGCGCGGTGCATCCACGGTTGCTCGGATACGTACGGACGCTGGTCGGCGACCCGGACGCCGAGGACGTGGCGTCCGAGGCCTGGTTGCAGATAGCGCGGGACCTGGAGCGGTTCAGCGGGGACGCCGACCGGTTCCGGGGGTGGGCCGCCCGGATCGCCCGCAATCGCGCGCTGGATCACATACGCATGCGAGGACGCCGCCCCGCGATAGGCGGCGACGAGACGGAACTGACCGGCCGGGCCGCCGAGTCCGACACCGCGGGCGAGGCCATCGAGGCCCTGGCCACCGACCAGACCCTCTCCCTCATCGCCCGGCTGCCGCAGGACCAGGCCGAGGCCGTCGTCCTGCGCGTGGTGGTGGGCCTGGACGCGAAGACCGCCGCCGAGACGCTGGGCAAGCGCGCGGGTGCCGTACGCACCGCGGCGCACCGCGGTCTGAGGCGCCTCGCCGAGCTCCTCGGCGAGGCGGGAGCCGATCCGGAATCGGCCGGCGTCCTCGACGCCCTGCCGCCGCAGCGAGAACCGCGCGACGGCGCGGTGACGTCCGCGAGTGTGACGCCTACGCGCGCGCGGACGCAGAAGGACATGTGATGGCCGACGAGCAGTACAGGTGGCTGGACCGCGATACGACGGAGCGTTTGCTGAGCGGAGAGCCACTGGACGCTGTCGACGCCGCCGCCGGGGACCAGGCCGCAAGGCTTGCCGAAACACTGGGTGCGCTGTCCGTGAAACCCGCGCTGACCAGCGACGAACTCCCCGGTGAAGCCGCTGCGCTGGCCGCTTTCCGCAAGGCGCGGGCGGACCGGGACAGTGAGCGCGCCGACCTCGGTGCGCCCGGCCGTGCCCACCCCTCCGACGCCGGGCTCGTGCGGCTCGGCGGCCGCTCCCGTCGGCGTACGCCCACAGTTCGCAGCCCGCGCTGGGCCCGCCCCGTGCGTCTGGGGCTGGCCGCCGCGCTGGCCGTCGGCATGGTCGGCGGGGTGGCTGTCGCGGCCGGAACCGGAGTCCTGCCCACGCCCTTCGACGACGAACCCGGCCCGGCCGCGTCGGTCTCGGCCGCCGAACCACCGGATGCGGAGCGCCCGCTCGCCTCGCCTCCGTCGGCGCAGGACGGCGAGACCGGCTCGCCCACGCCCGAGGTCACCACGAGCGGCCCCGCCGTCGAGGAGTCCACCCCGGCCGACAACAACACGGCCGAGGAGCGGGACACCGCCGAGAGCCCGGCCGGCCGGCCCGACGGCTGGTGGGAGACGGTCACCTCGGCGTGCCGTGATGTGCGCAAGGGCAAGGAGCTGGACCTTGGCCGCCAGCGGACCCTGGAAGGGGCGGCCGGTGGTTCGTCGCGCGTCGGGAAGTACTGCGACGACGTCCTGAAGAACACCGGCGGTGCCGAGACCAAGGTCGACAAGGGCCGCAGCGACGGCGATGACGACGCCGGGAGCGGCGACAAGGACGACGAGGGCAACGGCGGCGAAGGCGACGACGGCAAAGGCAACGACGACGACAAGGACAAGGGCGAGGACGACATAGCCCCCGGCATCCCCGGCGACCGGGACGGCGTGTCGTCCTCGCCGCCGGCTTTCGCGCCCAGTCGCCCGGAGAGACCGGCGACCTCGCCGCTGCCGACCGCCAGCCCGTCCCACTCGGCCTTCTGACCTGCGGTTTCGTTCCGCATTGAACTTCTCGCCACGCAGGGTGTGACATTTTCGGCCGCGGCGGCGCAGTACTGAATGAGCCGACTGGTCATCGGCCGTCGCACTGAGCCGGGGTTCCCCCCGTACCCACGGCTCGTGCACCTCGGCGCGGGCGGGACACGTTCCCCCGGTCCCGCCCGCGCCCCGAAACCCTCCCTCGCCTCACCAGTGCACGACGACCTTGTCGCCGTTGCGTACCTGGGCGAAGAGATCCGCGATCGCCGCCTCGTCCCGCACGTTGACGCATCCGTGCGAGGCTCCGGCATATCCCCGGGCGGCGAAGTCGGACGAGTAGTGCACGGCCTGTCCGCCGCTGAAGAACATGGCGTACGGCATGGGCGAGTCGTACAGCGTGGAGTGGTGGTGCCGGGACTTCCAGTAGACCCGGAACTCGCCCTCCCGGGTGGGTGTGTACGTCGATCCGAAGCGCACCGGCATCGTCGAGACCGTCCGCCCGTCGATCATCCAGCGCAGGGTGCGGCTCGACTTGCTGATGCACAGCACCCGGCCGGTCAGACAGCGCGGATCCGGGGCGTCGGCGGGCTGGCCGCCCATCAGATACAGGTCCCACTGGCCCGGCTCGCGCGTCATCTTCAGCAGCCGCTGCCAGGTGACCGTGTCGGTCTCACCCGTCTGCGGCAGCCCGCGCTTTCCTTGGAAACCCCGGACGGCCTGCTCGGTCAGGTCGTCGTACGTCCCCGTCGGCCCGTCGAACAGCCAGGCGACCTGCCGCAGCCGCGCCTGCAGCTCACGCACGTCCCGGCCCGTGTCACCGGGTGACCAGAGGACCTTCGGCGGCGCGGCGGGCGGGGACGGAGTGCTGGATCTGTCGTCCTGGTCCTCGCCTTTGTCTTCGGTGGGCCGGGAGGACGGTGTGGGCGTCGCCGGCCTGGTGCCGGTGATGTCGATGTGCACCGGCCCGCGGGGCTTTCCGTCCGCGTCCACCGCCTGCGCGGTGCAGCCGCACACCGTCACCAGCGCCGCCAGCGCGGCTATCGCTCTCCCGATGCCCGCAATACGCATGACAGCCCCCCGTCGTCTCACGGCCGCCCCACCCCAGGACGCCGACGTCACCTGAGATGTTCCCCGCGCATGACGGGTTGCGAACGGCGCGGCATCGTTATGAACAAGAAGTGAGTCGGTGCTCGGCGGGAGGCACACCATGGCGCGCGAGTCGGAGTCCGGACTGCCCATCGAGCCGGTGTACGGACCGGACGCCCTGGAGAACTGGGACCCGGCCGAGAAGCTGGGCGAACCGGGGTCGTATCCCTTCACCCGTGGCGTGTACCCGACGATGTACACGGGCCGCCCCTGGACGATGCGTCAGTACGCGGGCTTCGGTACGGCGACGGAGTCCAACGCCCGCTACCGGGATCTGATCGCCCACGGCACGACCGGCCTGTCCGTCGCCTTCGACCTGCCGACCCAGATGGGCCACGACTCCGACGCGCCCCTCGCGCACGGCGAGGTCGGCAAGGTGGGGGTGGCCGTCGACTCGATCGACGACATGCGGGTGCTGTTCGGCGGGATCCCGCTGGACAAGGTGTCGACGTCGATGACGATCAACGCCCCGGCGGCGCTGCTTCTGCTGCTGTACCAGTTGGTCGCGGAGGAGCAGGGGGTCAGCGCGGACCAGCTGACCGGCACGATCCAGAACGACGTACTGAAGGAGTACATCGCGCGCGGGACGTACATCTTCCCGCCGAAGCCCTCCCTGCGTCTGATCGCGGACATCTTCAAGTACTGCAAGGCCGAGATCCCCAAGTGGAACACGATCTCGATCTCCGGCTACCACATGGCCGAGGCGGGTGCCTCGCCCGCGCAGGAGATCGCGTTCACGCTGGCGGACGGCATCGAGTACGTCCGCACGGCGGTCGCGGCGGGCATGGACGTGGACGACTTCGCCCCCCGCCTGTCCTTCTTCTTCGTCGCGCGTACGACGATCCTGGAGGAGGTCGCCAAGTTCCGTGCCGCGCGCCGGATCTGGGCGCGGGTGATGCGGGACGAGTTCGGCGCGAAGAACCCCAAGTCGCTGATGCTGCGCTTCCACACACAGACAGCGGGCGTTCAACTGACGGCCCAACAGCCGGAGGTGAACCTGGTCCGTGTCGCCGTCCAGGCCCTGGCGGCGGTGCTCGGCGGCACACAGTCCCTGCACACCAACTCCTTCGACGAGGCGATCGCCCTGCCGACCGACAAGAGCGCGCGGCTCGCTCTGCGGACGCAGCAGGTGCTGGCGTACGAGACGGACGTGACGGCGACGGTCGACCCCTTCGCGGGCTCGTACGCCATCGAGCGGATGACAGACGAGGTCGAGGCGGCGGCGGTGGAGCTGATGGGCAAGGTCGAGGAATTCGGTGGCGCGGTCGCCGCGATCGAGCGCGGCTTCCAGAAGGGCGAGATCGAACGCAACGCGTATCGGATCGCGCAGGAGACGGACTCCGGCGAGCGGGTGGTGGTCGGCGTCAACCGCTTTCAGCTCGACGAGGAGGAGCCGTACGAGCCACTCCGCGTGGACCCGGCCATCGAGGCCCAGCAGGCGGAACGGCTCGCGAAGCTACGGGCCGAGCGGGACCGGGCGGCGATGGACTCGGCCCTGGACGCGCTGAGGAAGGCGGCCGAGGGGAAGGACAACGTCCTGTACCCCATGAAGGAGGCGCTGCGGTCTCGGGCGACGGTGGGGGAGGTGTGCAACGCGCTGCGGGGGGTTTGGGGGACTTACGTGCCGAGCGATGCGTTCTGAGAGGCCCGACAGGCGTAGGCCACGTGCCCGCGAGGCGGCTCCGGCCGGGCCGGGGGAAGAGGAGTGTCACACCCCCGTGCGACACTCCTTTTCATGTTCGGTGTCATCGATCTGCCCACCTACCTCGCAGGACTCGTCCTGATCGTCCTGCTGCCCGGCCCCAACTCCCTGTACGTCCTCTCCGTGGCCGCCCGCCGAGGAGTCCGGGCCGGATACACCGCCGCAGCCGGCGTGTGGTGCGGGGACACCGTGTTGATGACACTCTCGGCTGCCGGAGTGGCGTCTCTTCTGCAGGCCAACGCCGTGTTGTTCGGCATCGTGAAGTACGCCGGTGCCGGGTATCTGACCTGGCTGGCGATAGGGATGCTGCGGGCCGCGTGGGGAATGTGGCGGACCCGGCGGGAGCAGTCCGCCGGCGACGGCGCGGCCGCCGTCGGCGACGAGCGGCCCTACCGCCGTGCCCTGGTCGTCAGCCTGTTCAACCCCAAGGCGATCCTGTTCTTCGTCGCCTTCTTCGTGCAGTTCGTCGACCCGGGATACGCCTACCCCGCCCTGTCCTTCGTGGTCCTCGGCACCTTCGCCCAGCTCGCCAGCGTCCTCTACCTCAGCGCGCTCATATTCAGCGGCACGAAGCTGGCCGCCGCCTTCCGCCGCCGCAGGCGCCTGTCGGCGGGGGCGACCTCGGCGGCGGGCGTGCTCTTCCTCGGCTTCGCGGCGAAGCTGTCGCTGGCGAGCGCGTAGGCGCTTCGCTGAAGGTGCAGCTAGGTGCCGTCGGTCGTCTGCGGTGCCGCATATTGATACAGCCCCGCGCCCCTTCAGGGCGCTGCCGAACCGCAGTCGACTTCGCCCGGCCCGCTGAGCGGACGACGGCCTGGCCGACGCCCGCCTGGCAGGGTCTCCTCCGTCGCGTCAGCGTCGCGGTGACTGTCTGGCGGCGCGGGCGTTGACGATGGCGCGGGTCAGGACGGGCGGCAGCAGATCGACCGCGAGGCGGCGGGTGCGGCTGCGCCGGTGCCGGTGCCGGGCCGGCCGGGTCGCCTCCGGCGCGGACGCTTTCCCCGGCCGCTCGGCCACAGTGAGTTCGGGCTCGGGCTCGTCCGCGTGGCGGGAGAGCGGGAAGCCGGGAGCCTTCATGCCCCTGGACTTCAGCCGGACGAGACGGTGTCCGGCCGCGTGCTGCACGCTGAGCGCGCAGTCGTCCCGGCCGCGCACCATCGCCAGCAACTCCTCCTGCACGGGCCCGGGATCGCCCCAGGTGCCGTACAGCTTCTGCGTGCTCAGACAGATGGGCCGCAGCCCGCGCGTGAGCACGGCCTCCCACACGGCGACGGACACGCCGGGCGTGTGCTCGGAGCGGAAGTCGTCCAGGACGACGATCCCGTCGGGCAGCAGGACATCGCGGGCGGCGCCGATGTCGTCGTACACATGCTCGTAGAGATGTGAGCCGTCGACATGGACGAACCGGCATGAGCCGGGCTCGACCTCGGAGGGCACGATCGAGCTGGGGCCCTGCAGGACGCGGGGCAGTTCGTCATGGAAGGAGAGGTAGTTGGTCTCGAAGGCCTGGCGGGTGAGTGCGCTGTACGACTTCGTCGACTCGGCGCGGTTGGCGTCGTCCGGCGCGTCGCCCTCGAAGAGGTCGCACACCGTGTACCGCTCGCCGTCCTGTGGACGGCGCCCCAGGAAGATCGCGCTCTTGCCCATGTAGACCCCGACTTCCAGCAGGTCGCCGCGGACTCCCGCGACCTCCTGCCGGTCCAGGAGCCAGTTGAAGAGGACCTGGTCGAGTACGGGGAACCAGCCTGGAACATCGTCGAGCCGTCGGGGCCGCGGGGGTGCCTCATGTGCAGTGGTCATGGAAGGAGAACGCCCTTCCTCGTGCGAATGGTGCGGTCAGGGACTGCCCCAGCGCCTGCCCGGGGGACCAACCTGCCCAAACCAGTCGACAGGTGAATAACGGGTCAATTCCCTACGTACCGTACGCCGACAGTGCCCGTTCATCGAGTAACCGACGCCCGTGGCCACCCGGCTACCCCGGTCCGTGCCGCGTACTCCACCAGTCCGACGCCCGTCTCACCCGCCCAGCCCGCATAGCCGTCGGGGCGGACCAGGAAGACGCCGGTGTCGTACGTCTGGCGCACCCCGCACCTCGTGCGCCGGAACGCAGACCGTGGGGACAGGGAGCGCCGGACAGTGTCAGGCCTTCGGTGCCTGGACCTGTGTCAGTGACCGCCGCAGCAACGGCGTCGCCCACTTCTCCACATACCGGTTGAAAAGCCATGCCAGGGTCAGCATGATCGCCAGCGTGCCGGCCAGGGTCGCCCAGGACGTCAGGGCGAGGTCCTGGTGGAGGACCTCGATGACCGGCCAGCCCAGGTGCTCGTGGACCAGGTAGAAGGGGTACGTCAGGGCCCCCGCGACCGTCAGCCAGGGCCAGTCGGCCCAGCTCAGCCAGCCCAGCGCGACGGCCAGGACCGCGACGAAGCCGAAGGTGACGATCAGGATGATGACCGAGGCGGAACGGTAGGAGAACTGGTCCGGGTAGGGGCTGTGCCAGAGGCTGTCCACCGCCTCGTGCTGCCCGATCAGCCAGCTCACCGCCACGATGCCCCACGCGGTGACGTCCCGCCGGTTGCGGTACACCAGATAGATGCCCATGCCGCCGATGAAGAACGGCGCGTACTCCGGCATCACGACCAGGTCGAGGAACGGCTGGTCGGCGGCCTTGGTGATGGCGGCGAGCAGGGTCCACACGGCACACAGGAGCACCACCCGCCGGCGGTTCGCGCCCGGCAGCACGATGCACACGGCGAACAGCGCGTAGAAGCGGATCTCCACCCACAGCGTCCAGCACACGCCTAGCACCCGGTCCGCGCCCAGCGGCTGCTGGAGCAGCGTCAGGTTCACCAGCGCGTCACTCGGCGTCACCGCCTCGTAGGCCACGCCCGGCAGCGCGAACACGGCCGTCACCAGGATGACGGCCACCCAGTAGGAGGGCATCAGCCGGGCGACCCGGGAGGCGAAGAACGACCGCAGCGGACGGCCCCAGCCGCTCATGCAGATCACGAAGCCGCTGATCACGAAGAAGATCTGGACGCCGAGACAGCCGTAGGCGAACCACGAGTGCAGCGTCGGGAACTGGACCTTCGGTGACGATCCCCACGCATGGGTGACCTCACCGCCCCGGCCGCCGTAGTGATAGAGGGCGACCATCAGCGCGGCCAGCAGCCGCAGCCCGTCCAGGGCGCGCAGCCGGCCTCCGGAGCTTCTGGTCCGCGGCCGGCCGCTCGCGGCCTGACGCGGTCTCTCCGGCGCGGGAGCAGCGGGTCGGGGCTTCGCTGTGCTGACGACCGTCTCGGTCACGCTCGTATACCTCGGCTACCTCGTTTGTCCGCAGGCCTGTTCGGGCGCCCATCTTGCCCAAGACGCCCGTATCAGTCATAACCCCCGGAGGTGTCTGTCAACGCCCTTTGACGCCGCCCGCCACCTTAAACGTCGTTCGACGGAATTCCGTTCGACGGAAACACGATTTGCCCACCGGTCCCGAGCGGTTCACCTTGTCGTCGTATTGGTTTCTTACTGTTCTCCAATCCACCACGTTTACCCAGGCAGATCCTTGCCTGCTTCGTCATATCCAGAGCAGGAGCACCATGACGGTTCGCAGCAGATGGGCCCGTCCCCGGACAGGGGACCCGGCATCGGCGGCCACTGACGCCGGGCCGCCGACCGCACAGGTGAACCCGGCCGAGCTGGAGGACTGCCTGCGTGCCTGTGCCGTCCACAGCGGCAAGCTCGTGGGCAGCCTCGACCGGCACCGCACAGCGCTGGCCGAGAAGCTGCGCGAACTGCTCGCCCTGTGGGCCGCACAGGAGCAGCCCCAGCCGGCCGCGACGGGTGGTGCCGGCAGCCTGATCCGGCGCGGCGCCAAGGCCGTCAGCGGCGGCGGGCTGAGCAACGAACTCCTCGACGCACTCCTCGCCGTCGGCAACAAGGCCCTGGACTGCGGCTACGACGACGAGCTGAACCTCGCCCTGCTCATCAACGACACCGTGCTGACCCAGCGCAAGAACTCCCGCGCCGGCTGGCGGCTGCGCGGCCGACTGCTCGAGGAGATGGGCCGCCCGGCCGCCGCCGTCGAGGCCTTCGACCGCTACCTGAGCCTCACTCAGGAGGACGGCTTCGGCGTCCGCGCCAAGGTCGCCGGCCTGCGCATCGCGCAGGAGCGGCGCGGCGAGCTGCTCGCCCTGCTCGAGCGGACCGTCCCGGACGCCGCCTCCTTCGCCGCAGGCCCGGCGACCGACGTGTGGGCCGAGGGGCTCGAGGCGCACTCCGCCGGCGACTGGGACGCCGCCCAGGCCCGCCTCGTGGGAGCGCTGCTGGCCATGGACCGCGCTCAGGCCCCCGAGCAGGAGTTCCAGGAGGCGCTCAGCCACTACCTGGACCTGTGCACCGGCATCCACCAGCGGCCCACCCCCGAACTCACCGAGGCGATCGCCCTGTTCGCCGAGCAGCGCCGCAACCGTATGCGCGGCCCGCTGTCCGACCCGCTGTTCGGCGGCCTGCAGTGGATCAGTCTCGGCGAGTTCCGCAACAGGATCGCCGGCAAGTCCATCTGCCTCATCGCCAACTCCGGCAAGGTCGGCGAGAGCTCGATGGGCGCCGAGATCGACGCCTACGACCTGGTCGTACGCTTCAACTCGTACAAGATCGACGCGGTGCACACCGGCAAGCGGACCGACATCCACGTCTCCATCCACAAGCACGGCTTCAACTGGGACCAGCCGGTCGACACCCGCCTGATCTTCGGCGGCGTCTCCGGCGACTGGAAGTGGTCCCTGCGCAATCGCCTGGTGCCGGGCGCACAGACGTACCTGGGCGACGAGTCGCTGCGCTGGCCCGTGCGCAACATCGGCAAGCTGGGCGCCGACGTGTGGCCCGCCATCCCGACCTCCGGCTTCAACATGCTCTGGCTGCTCGACTTCCTCGACGTCAGCCCGACCCTCGACCTGATCGGCTTCGACTTCTACGAGAGCGGTGCCTACCGCATCGACGCAGCGATGAAGATGCCCATCACCTCCGTTCACGAATACACCAGCGAGAAGGCGTGGGTCATGGAACGGGCCCAGAGCGTCTCCGGCATGAGGATTTCCCTGCGATGACCGCGACCCACATATCCGCCGCCGAGCCTCGCACCGCGGCCCCGGCCACCGATGCCCGCGCGCTGACCGGCAAGCGCCGTATCGCCTTCGCCAGCTTCGTGGACGAGAACTACCTGCCCGGTTTCCTCGCCCTGCTGCGCTCCCTCGCCCTGTCCAACCCGGGCGTGTGCGAGGACTTCATCGTCCTGCACGACGACCTCAAGCCGTCCTCCGTAGCCCGCATCCGCGCCCTGCACCCGCGCGTGAGCTTCCGTCGTGTCGACGCCGACCACTACGACTCCTACGCCAAGGGCGACCAGGACAACTACCTGGTCCGCAAGGCGTACTTCATCCTCGACGTCTTCAAGATCCGCGACTACGACACCGTGATCACCCTGGACACCGACATGGTCGTCCTCGGTTCGCTCGCCGAACTCCTGTCGCTGCGCGAGGGACTCGCCGCCGTACCGCAGTTCTTCTACGGCCAGCACAAGCTCAACAGCGGCCTGCTCGTCATTCAGAAGGAGTACCTGAGCGACGAGTTCTACGCGAAGATCGACCAGGTCGGCCGCAGCGGCTCCTACGAGCTCGACAAACACGACCAGGGCATCCTCAACGCCGTCCTCGACGGCGAGTTCGTCCGCCTCGACGCGAAGTACAACTTTGTGAAGCGGCGGCTGTCCGGCGACCTCCCCGTCCCCGACGACACCGCCATCCTGCACTTCACCGGCCGCCACAAGCCCTGGCAGGGCGGCGAGGCCGGCTACGAGCAGGCCCAGGAACGCTGGGCCGAGTTCGACATGAGCGACGCCGAGCTGCAGGCCGCCTACCTCACCGGCGGCGGCACCATGCACCACGACCTGCTGGTGCACTTCGGCACCCCGCACGTCGAGCGCACCGGCCATGTCGACACCGCCCGCCGCGTCGCCCACGCGCACATCGCCAAGGGTGACTACCAGGCCGCCGTCGACATCATGGAGCGCGTCCACCTCCCCATCGACGAGGCCTGGCCGCACGAGGTCTACGGCCACGCCCTGATGAGCGTCTCCCGCTACGAGGAGGCCAGGGCCCAGCTGCTGCTGGCCAGCGCCGCACCCAACCGCGCCGCGACCGCTTTCGCCCGTCTCGCCCAGATCTCCTGGGTGCACGGCGACGACGCCACCGCGCAGAAGTACGCCGTCCAGGGCCTCACCGTCGACCCCACGCACCGGGCCAGCCGCATCTGGCAGCAGCGCACCCTCGGCGTCCCCGCCCAGCAGTCCGGCAGCCCCGCCGAGCAGCTCGCGCACGTCGCCTTCTACATGGACCGGCAGGGCAACGCGGGCGACAAGCTGCTCCCGGAGAGCGTGCGCCTCGGCTTCGACCCCGACACCACCGGCCGCCGCTGGCACTCGGTGCACGCCCACCGCCTGTTCGACGAGGCGGCCCTGGAGCGCGTCAACGCCCGCCGCGGACTGGTCATCGGCGGCGGCGGCCTGTTCATCCCGGACACCATGCCCAACGGCAACAGCGCCTGGCAGTGGAACGTCCCGGACGAGCTGCTGAAGCGCATCGACGTGCCGATCGCGGTGTACGCCGTCGGCTTCAACGCCTTCGACGGGCAGTCCTACCGCGCCCAGCGGTTCCGGGAGTCGCTGCGGCTGCTCGTCGAGAAGTCGGCCTTCTTCGGGCTGCGCAACCACGGCTCGATCGAGAAGGTACGGGCCATGCTCCCGGCCCATCTGCACGACAAGGTGCGCTTCCAGCCCTGCCCGACCACGGTCACCCGCCAGCTCGTCGCGAACTGGCAGGACCCGGCGAGGCGCGACGACACCATCCTCATCAACGCCGCCTACGACCGCGCGGGCCTGCGCTTCGGCCACGACTACGGCTACTTCCTGGCCCAGATGGCCAAGGCGGTCAGGGAGCTCGGCAACCTCGGCGACGTGCAGTGCGTGGCGCACTCGCTCGACGACGAGAAGCTCGCCTTCGACCTGCGCCGCGAGCACGGCGTCTCGATGCCGGTCATCCCGATGTACGACTTCGAGAACGACGAGATCCGCGACCTGTACGCCAGGACCAGGCTGGTCATCGGTATGCGCGGCCACGCGGGCATGATCCCGTTCGGCTGCGGCACGCCCATCATCAGCCTGATCTCGCACCCGAAGATGGCGTACTTCCTGCGGGACATCGAGCGCCCCGAGTGGGGTGTGTCCGTGCACGACCGCAACCTCGCCGACGTGCTGGTGGAGCGCTCCCGCGACCTGCTCGCCGACCATGACCGGACCGTCGCCGACGTGCACGGCCGGCAGCAGGAACTGTGGAAGATCACCCAGGCGAACGCAGCGGAGCTGCGCACCATCCTGGGCGGCTGACACACGACAAGGGCCGCCCGGCCGGGACATGCATCCCGGCCGGGCGGCCCTTTTCAATGCGAGCGGGCCCCTCGCTCAGCTGCGCACCGCCCTGCGGACCAGCCGCTTGATGCGGGTCATCGGGGAGCGCCCGGCGGCCTGGCCGCGGTCCTGCTCGTAGGCCTTCTTCAGCTGCTCGAAGTGGTCGGCGCGGGTGCGGCTGAGGTACTCGTCCGAGGTGAGCGGCCTGGCGATGGCCCAGGCCTGCTTGTGCTTGCCGTCGTAGTGGGCGACGTACGCCTTGGCCAGCTCCAGCACGGACTTGAACGGGATGCCGCCGGTGTGGTCGCGGTCGATGCGCTCCTGCACCGCGGAGATCAGTTCCAGCTTCTTGTCGTAGCTGAAGCTGTCCTCGCTGATGGCGGTCAGCACGTCCTCGGGAATAGGCTTGACGACCTCGAAGGCGAGGGTGGAGCGGATCGGCGGGCCGGCGATCTCGATGTACGGCAGCAGGGCGCCCGTGCTGTAGTGCAGCCAGGGCAGGCGCGGTCCCGCGAAGTCCTGGTGCAGGACGACCGATCCGGGCCGCAGCCGGGTCAGGAACCGCTCGGACACACACTTGAACACGCGGGCCGTCTTGGCTATGTCGATGTGCAGGAACTCGACGGGCGTGCGGTCGTCCGGGTCGGAGGTCTGCCAGAGGTCACCGGCGTGGATCTCCAGGAAGGGCAGGAACGGCTCCAGCCGCTGGCGGAACTCGTTCAGGAAGGAGTTGTCGCCCTCGGGTGCCTTGCCCGCGTCGAAGAACTTCTCCGTGGCGAAGGTCCCCTTGCCGACCCGGAAGAAGTCGTAGGCGTGCAGCCGTCCCGTCTTCTCGTCGAACACCGGGCTCTCGTGCAGCCCCATGGCCAGCGCGTACGTCGAGCCGCCGCCGCCGGAACCCAGCTCGACCAGTCGGTCCTCGCCCGTGAGGTGATGTCGGCCCAGCAGGTAGAGGAACTTCAGCTCCCACGTACTCACCTGTGTGTAGGGCAGGTTGTCCGGGAGCTGGACATCGTCGAAGAGAGAGTAGAGTCGGCCGAGGTTCGTCATAGGGGGCCTCACGGATCGGTTGAGGTTGTTCTGAAAACCTGGTGCGCGATTGCGTGATCGTAGGCACCTTCACGACCGACCTGTTCGATTGTTCCCGGCTGTTCATCTGCTCTTCGCCGAAGCGCGGGGAACAAGGGAAACCTGGTGACCGTCTGGGCGCGGCGGGTGGGCCACCCGCCGCGCCCGGACCTCAGCGGCGTACAGCCTTCTTCAGCGCCCGGGCCTGCCGTACCACCCGGCGTGCCGCGGAGTTGCGGGGCAGGAACGACAGCCGCTCCGGGATACCGCCCGGCAGCCCCTGCGAGGTGAGCCGGCGCTTCTTGAAGTAGCGCTGGGTGCGCGGCCCGAGGTGCTGGGAGAGGAAGCGTTCCGCTGCGGGCCTCAGGTCC
Organism: Streptomyces sp. F001; assembly: GCF_004187715.1. GTDB lineage: Bacteria > Actinomycetota > Actinomycetes > Streptomycetales > Streptomycetaceae > Streptomyces > Streptomyces flavusporus. The sequence continues at coordinate 27,129 of NZ_QZWF01000015.1, forward strand.
GCCTTGATCTGCGGCTGCATGGTGAAGCCGACCGCCTCGACCAGACCGGTCAGCAGCTCGTCCGCGACCGTCTCCTCGCCCTTGCCGTTCTCCAGGTCCGGCAGCAGCGCGTCGGCCAGGGTGACCGGGAGGCGGTTGCTGTTCTGGTAGGGGGTGAGCCGGTCCAGCAGCGGCGTGGTGCCGATGCGGGCGACCGGCAGGTCGTAGAACGCGGACGCGGTGAACAGCGCGGTCGAGAAGCAGCCGACGACCAGCGCGGGCCGCGCCTTGGCGAACAGCACCTCCGCGAGCACCGGCGTGTCCAGCACGGTGAGGTCGACGCCGAGCTTCTCGGCCTCGCTCTCCAGGGCGCGGCTGTAGCGGGCCGGCGCGGTGGGGTGCGGCTTGAACACGATGGAGCGGTGCCCGCGGGCCACCGCCCCCCGCATCATCCGCACATGCAGGTCCTCCTCCTCGGCCGGGGAGAGGATGTTCAGCGCGGACAGGTACTGGCCGAGCAGCAGCGCCGCGCTGTCCGGCAGCAGGGGCAGCTCCCCGGCGGTGTCCGTGAGGCCGCTCATCACCTTCAGGAAGGCGTCCGTCGGCACCATCTGCGCCGGCACGTCGAACTCGGTGAGCAGCAGCGGCGTGAGCCCCGGCACCAGGTCCAGGTGCAGCAGTCGCCGCACCCGGGTGCCGACCAGCGGGTCGATCTTGTTGCGGGTGGGGCCGTAGCTCATCAGCCCGTCGGCGTAGACGACGAGGGGGGCGCCGGTGAAGATCTGGGCCAGCCCGAGCGCCGGGTTGACCTGGATGGACTCCATGACCAGCTCCACCCGGTCGTCGCCCAGCCCCCACAGCAGCCGCAGATAGCGCTCGAACAGCGGCAGGTCGTCGGGGCGCGGCGCCCAGGCACCGGGGTGGAAGGGCCGGATCGCCTCGTTGTACGACAGGACGTCGTCGAAGTGGTCGCGCAGCGTGTCGAAGCCCGGCATCTCGTCGACGGCCGGGGTGGTCTCCGGCGTCGCCGAGTTGTTGAACACCAGCAGCACCCGGCGGTCCGCCTCGGCGAAGCAGTCCGAGTCGATGGCGGCGGCCAGGGTCGCGGCGCCGTACAGCGTCGAGACGCAGAAGATCTGGGTGGTACGGGACATCAGGCAGCCGCCTTCGCTGTGGTGACCCGGCGCCGCAGCCGCCGCAGCTTGGAGGCGCGGCGCAGGTCCATGGTGTCGAGTACGTCGCCGAGCGCGTCCTGCGGCATGCGCTTTATCGCCGCCGCGCTCATGATCCGCAGCTGCTTGGCCACGGCCGGTTCGAACTTGTCGATCTCCGACAGGTGGTGGGCGATGATCGCGCAGTAGGTGCGCACCGCCTTGGGCAGCAGCACGTCGGCGTCACGGTCCGCCGCCGTCTCCTCGACGACCTGGTCGAAGGCGCGGATGAAGTCGAGCTGGCGGACGTCACCGATCTGCGTGAGGGAACCGGTGACGCCGCGCCGGTAGAACACGCCGAGCAGGTTCAGCACGGCGAAGGACTCCGCCTCGCGGTGCAGCTTCCAGATCCACGGCCGGTCCTCGGCCGTGCGCAGCCCGTCGGTGAAGTGCAGGACGCCCTTGTCCAGCAGGCGGCGGTGGAAGGCGCCCGCCCAGGCGTAGGCGTAGTCCACGGAGGTCGTGCGGTGGGCGGGCAGGATGTGGTCGCGGGGGTTCATCACCTCGTACCGCCGCCCGACGGGCGCACGGGTCACGCTGCGGGCGCGGGCGGTGGCCTGCACATGGTCGGTGCGCACGAAGTCGCAGCCCAGCTCCTCGATGGCCGCCACCAGCTCGGTGTAGTAGCCCGGGGCCAGCCAGTCGTCACCGTCCAGGAAGGTGATGTACTCGCCGGTCGCGGCATCGAGGCCGGTATTGCGAGCGGTGGCCAGCCCTCCGTTTTCCTCTCTGCGGATATAGCGCACCTGAGCGACCGCGGAGAGTTCGTCGGCCGCGCGTTCGAGAATGGCCGGCGTTTCGTCCTTCGATTTGTCATCGACCAGGATGAACTCGAAGTCCGGCCTGGCGTTGGCGCGAAGGCTTCTCAGGTTGTCGGGGGCGTATTGCTGCACGTTGTAGAACGGCACGATCACGGAAAGCTTTGGCACCTGCGAAAGCCTAGGAGGCGGCCCCGCTGTGGAACTTTCCGGTGAGGGTACTGAGGGTGAACTCAATGTGTCGGAACGGTGCATCCCGTGTACTTCCTGGAGTTCGGCGGGGCAGTTCGGCTCTCGGTGGGTTGCTGTTAACTTTTCGTTGAGGCGAGGTTGGCCAGCAACTAGAAATTGCTTCCTAGCGTCTGGGACGTGCCACCAAGTACAACGAAGCCCACGCGGATCGCAGTACTCGCGGACTCCGACACCCGATGGAAATGGGGTGCCCTGACCGCGAGCCGTATCGCTCCGGGCCCGTCCATGGAAGCCGGACCGCAAGGCGAGGCGCAAGTTGCCCCTGCCCTGGACGGATTTCTGCTGCGCGGCCGGGCGACCCCCACCCCCCGCCAACTGGCCGAAGTGGGCGTCCGCGCCGACTCCCTCCGGGAGGTCACGGCCGTCGAGTTCCTGCGGATCATGGCGCAGGAGTCGTACGACGTCCTGGTCCTCTCCCTGGTCGGCGGCGGCGTCCAGGCGATGCTGCACGGCCTCGGGCGTGTCTGGCAGGACCGCGAGACGCGGCCCGTCGTCGTCACCGGCTATGTCGGCGTCGTCTACGAGAAGCTCGCCGACGGCCTTCTGCTGCGGCACGGCGCGGACCTCGTCCTCGCCAACTCCCGCCAGGACGCGGAGCGTTTCCGCGCGGTCTACGACGGGGTCGGCGCCGACTCCTCCGCGGTCACCGAGGTGGCACTGCCGTTCCTGGGCGGCGCGAAGTACACCGGCGAGCACGACCCCTACACGGTCGTCTTCGCCGCCCAGCCGTCCGTTCCGGAGAGCCGCAAGGACCGGACGTACCTGCTGGACCGCCTGGTCCAGCACGCGCGGCTGCACCCCGGACGCGAGGTGCTGCTCAAGCTGCGCTCCAAGCCGGGCGAGCACACCACCCACATCGAGGAACTGCCGTACCAGAAGCTGGCGCAGCGGCTCGGCGAGCTGCCCCCCAACTTCAAGCTCGTCTACGGCAACATGGGCGAGGTCCTGGACCGCACGGACCTGCTCGTCACGGTCAGCTCGACGGCCGCGCTGGAGTCCCTCCACCGCCGGATCCCCACCGTCGTCCTCACCGACCTCGGCGTGCGTGAGGTACTCGGCAACCACCACTTCGTCGGCTCCGGCTGCCTCGCCTCCTGGGACCAGCTCGACGCCGGGCACCGGCCCACTCCGGACGCCGACTGGGTGGCCCGGCAGGGCGTCGCAGCGGACGGTTCGTACGACACGGCCTTCGACGCGGCCCGCGAGCGGATCACCAAGCTGCTCGGCCGGCCCGGCGGACTGCCGCCCCTGACGCCGTACTACACACCCGCGACCGCCCCCGGCTACCTGCCCGGCATCCTCGCCCGCCACCACCTCGGCCCCGACGGCACCCCGCTGCCCGGCGCCCCCGCCCACGACAAGGAGCCCGGCCCGGTCCGCCAGATAGTCCGCCGCGCCGCTCGCGGCGCCTACCGGCACGGCGTCCAGCGGGTCGCGCCCGTCATCCGGCGGATGGGGGAGCTGTGAGCCACGGGACCTCACCTCACGCACGTCAAGGAGTAGAGCCAATGTCCAACCCGGAAGCGGGCCGAGGCGCTGCGGTGCGCCGGGTGCTCGCGGTGATCCCCGCGCGCGGCGGCTCCAAGGGCGTGCCCGCGAAGAACCTCGCCCCGGTCGGCGGCGTTCCGCTGGTGGCCCGCGCGGTGCGCGAGTGCATCGCCAGCCGCCTGGTGACCGACGTCGTCGTCTCCACCGACGACCAGGCCATCGCCGCCGCCGCCCGCTCGGCCGGCGCCGAGGTCGTGCTGCGCCCCGCCGCCATCGCCGGTGACACCGCCACCTCCGAGGCCGCCGTGCTGCACGCCATGGACGCCCACGAGGCGCTGCACGGCTCCCCGGTCGACGCCGTCCTGCTCGTCCAGTGCACCAGCCCGTTCCTCATCCGCGAGGACATCGACGGCGTGGCCGGCGCGGTCGTCGAGAACGGCGCCGACACGGCCGTCACCGTCGCACCCTTCCACGGCTTCATCTGGCGCGACGCCGACGCCGAGGCCGCGGCCGACAGCGTCGTCACCGCCGCCGACTCCCTCAGCACGGGCGGCGGCTACGGCGTCAACCACGACAAGTCCTTCCGCCCGCGCCGCCAGGACCGCCCCCAGGACCTGCTGGAGACCGGCGCCGCCTACGCGATGAACGCGGCCGGCTTCCGCGAGCACCAGCACCGCTTCTTCGGCCGCACCGAGCTGGTGCGCACCGACCCCGCGCGCGTGCTGGAGATCGACGACCCGCACGACCTCGCCCGCGCCCGGGCCCTCGCGCCGCTGTTCGACGCGGACCGCCCCGGCGCACTTCCGACCGCCGCCGACATCGACGCGGTCGTACTCGACTTCGACGGCACCCAGACGGACGACCGGGTGCTGATCGATGCCGAGGGACGGGAGTTCGTCTCCGTGCACCGCGGAGACGGCCTCGGCATCGCAGCCCTGCGACGCAGCGGCCTGACCATGCTGATCCTGTCCACGGAGCAGAACCCGGTCGTCGCCGCCCGGGCCCGGAAGCTCAAGATTCCGGTGCTGCACGGCATCGACCGGAAAGACCTCGCGCTGAAGCAGTGGTGCGAGGAGCAGGGCATCGCGCCGGAGCGCGTGCTCTACGTCGGCAACGACGTCAACGACCTGCCGTGCTTCGCCCTCGTCGGCTGGCCGGTAGCGGTCGCGAGCGCCCACGACGTGGTACGCGGCGCCGCACGCGCGGTCACCACCGTCCCCGGTGGCGTCGGCGCGATCCGAGAGATCGCCGGCTGGATCCTCGGACCCTCTCTCGACTCTCTCGACCCCTCCACCAAGTAAGGAAAGTTCCTGCCATGAGCACCAACTCCCGCCTGCGTACGTTCGGTTCCCGCGAGGTCGGCCCCGGCAAGCCCGTCTACATCTGCGGCGAGATCGGCATCAACCACAACGGCGAGCTGGAGAACGCCTTCAAGCTCATCGACGTGGCCGCCGAGGCGGGCTGCGACGCGGTCAAGTTCCAGAAGCGCACCCCGGAGATCTGCACCCCGCGCGACCAGTGGGACATCGAGCGCGACACCCCCTGGGGCCGGATGACCTACATCGACTACCGCCACCGCGTGGAGTTCGGTGAGGCCGAGTACCGCCAGATCGACGAGTACTGCAAGGAGAAGGGGATCGACTGGTTCGCCTCCCCGTGGGACACCGAGGCCGTCGCGTTCCTGGAGAAGTTCGACGTCCCCGCCCACAAGGTCGCCTCCGCGTCCCTGACGGACGACGAGCTGCTGAAGGCGCTGCGCGCCACCGGCCGCGCCGTCATCCTCTCCACCGGCATGTCGTCGCCGAAGCAGATCCGCCACGCGGTCGAGGTCCTCGGTTCGGACAACATCCTCATGTGCCACGCCACCTCCACCTACCCGGCGAAGGCCGAGGAGCTGAACCTCCGCGTGATCAACACGCTGGAGAAGGAGTACCCGAACGTCCCGATCGGCTACTCCGGCCACGAGACGGGCCTGCAGACCACCCTCGCCGCGGTCGCGCTCGGGGCGACCTTCGTCGAGCGTCACATCACCCTGGACCGCGCCATGTGGGGTTCGGACCAGGCCGCCTCGGTCGAGCCGCAGGGCCTGACCCGCCTCGTCCGCGACATCCGCACCATCGAGGAGTCCCTCGGTGACGGCGTCAAGAAGGTCTACGAGTCGGAGCTCGGCCCGATGAAGAAGCTGCGCCGCGTCCAGGGCGTCGTCGCCGAGGCGGAGATCGCCGCGGCGGCGGGCGAGCCGCTCCAGGTCTGACGGCACCGTCAGCCCCTCACAACCCCACAACGCCCTACGACGGGACGGTCGTACGCCGATGAGCCCCCGCGCCGGGAATGCCGGCCCTCACACTCTCGCCTTCGTCGAGAGTCCGGTACAGCTCCTGAACGTGCTGGAGTGGGCGCATGTCCACGCACCCGGCGCGGGGCTCACGCTCGTGGTCCTCTCGCCCGTCGACCCGATGACCCGCGGTCAGCTGCGGCGGATGGCGGAACTGGCGCGTGAGGAGGGCTACGAGGTCCGCTGGGAGGAGGCGCGCGGCGGCGCGTCGGCACCCTTCCAGACGATCGGCGGGCTCATGGGGCCGCTGCGCCGCGCGGAACGGATCGTCATGGGCGATCCGTTCTCGCGGTACGTACAACTTCTGCTGACCATCACGCGGGCCCGTGACCTGGTGGTCGTGGACGACGGGACGGCGACGATGGAGTTCGTCGCCCAACTCGCCCGCGGTGAACGCCTGGAGCGCTGGCACCGGCGGGGCAGCCGTCCCGGCCCGCGCGATCTGCTCTTCGCCCCGGTGTCGTCCTCCGCCCGGCGCCGCCTGACGCCCGGCGAGCGCCGCCGGGTCGAGATCTTCTCCTCGATGCCGATCGACGAGGCACCGGGCGGCGTCACCGTCACCGCGAACGACTTCTCCTGGACCCGCACCCGCTTCGGCCCGCCCCGCATCACCAAGAGCGCCGACATGGTCGGCACCTCGCTGGTCGAGACGGGCGTCGTGGACGGCGAGCGGTACATCGACGCCGTACGGTCCCTCGCCAAGGCGCACGGGGCCCGCCGCTACTTCGCCCACCGCCGTGAGAGCACCGACAAACTCCACCGGCTCGCGGTGGAGACGGGCCTGGAGATCGTCCGCCCCGACCTGCCCCTGGAACTCATCGCCCGCCGCGGCCCGGTCGGCCGCACGATCCTCAGCTTCCCGTCCACGGTCGTCCACACCCTCCCGCTGGCCCTCGTCGGCACGGACGTCCGCGTCGCCGTCTGCGACATCAACCCCGAATGGCTCACCCGGACCGCCTCACCGCGCGCCCAGGGCTTCCTGGACGGGGTGACGGGGACGGCACGGGATGTGCATCGGCTGTCGGCGGTGCGGGCGGTGTAGCGATCCGCGAATGAGAGGATGCGCGGACCGCAGCACTCGCAAGCAGGGGGAGAGGCATGGAGATACTCGTGTTGTCCGGCGTTCTGGCGCTCGTCGTCGGGGGGTGCGTCTGCGTCGTGTGGGCGGAACGGGGCGGCCCGCGCTGGGTACGCGTCGTGGCCGCCGTCACCCGGACGGCCGGCGAGCTGCTGAGCCGCTCCGGAAGTTCACGCAGTCGCTCCGGCTCAGACGACTAGGGATTTGCGGGCCAGCAGGAACGCCCGCGGGCGCTTCTCCTCCTCCTGGGGCTCGCGCACCACACGGGCGTGGACGTCGAGGCCGGCCTCCGTCAGGAGATCGGCCACCTTTTCGGGCGTACGCCAGTGGTAGTCGAGGGCGATCTCGTGGCCGAAGCGTTCCGTGAGGTGGAGACGGTCCTCCGTGTCGCCGTACTGAAAGCCCACCAGGACGTGTCCGCCGGGGAGCAGAACGCGGTGGAACTCGGCGAACGCCGCAGGCAGGTGCTCGTCCGGGACGTGGATGATCGAGTACAGCGCCAGCACGCCGGCCAGTGTCCCGTCCGGCAGGTCCAGGCTCGTCATCGAACCCACGTGGAAGCGCAGACCGGGGTGCGCCCGGCGGGCCAGCTCCACCATCCGCGGGGAGACGTCCACACCGAACACCGGGACACCGAGGCCGTCCAGCATCGCCGTGACCCCGCCCGGGCCCGAACCCAGGTCGGCCACAGGGGCGGGGGCGTGTGTGCGGGTCAGATCGGCGAAGGCGCCGACCACGGCCCGGTCCAGGGGCAGGCCGGGGCCGTCGGGGAAGTGGGCCGCGTAGTCGTCGGCCATCGCGTCGTAAGAGCTGCGGGTGGCCTCCAGGAAGGCCGCGTCCAGATCGGTCACGGTCGCGCAGGCTACCGGGGGAGCGCGTGCCGTGGGCGTCCGACAGATGAACGGGAGCGCGCGGGTGGGGCTGGGCGTGGTATGCGTGGAGGAACGCGGTGCCCGTGATCGGCTCAACCGGTAAAAACCGGCGAGTTTACCCACCCAAGTTGATGCCTATGCGTCCGACGGCCAGATTTTCTTCCCCTAACGGGTTGAACTTTTGTTGATCTCGGGTCAGTCGGCCGTCCGGGCGTCCTACCCTTCAGAGGGTGAAGCAACAGATGTCACTGGAGTCCGACGCCGACCTCCCCGGGGCCGCGCTTCCCGGCACGCTGCCCGAGGCACTGCGTGCCGAACTGGTCGCCTTCCGGCGCGACCTGCACATGCACCCGGAACTCGGCAACCAGGAGTTCCGTACGACCGCCGCGATCAAGGCACGCCTGGAGAAGGCCGGCCTGAAGCCGCGGGTGCTGCCCGTCGGGACCGGGCTCGTATGTGACGTCGGGGCCGACGGCGGTCAGTGGCGCGGCGGTCCCTCCATGCTCGGCTTCCGGGCCGACATCGATGCCCTGCCCATCCCGGACGCCAAGACCGAGTGCCCCTACCGGTCCACCGTGCCCGACCGGGCGCACGCCTGCGGGCACGACGTCCACACGACCGTGGTCCTCGGCGCCGGCCTCGTCCTGGCCGAGCTGCACAAGCAGGGACTGCTGCCGCGGCCCGTGCGGCTGGTCTTCCAGCCGGCCGAGGAGGTGCTGCCCGGAGGTGCCGCCGACGCCATCGACTGCGGGGTGCTCGAGGGGGTGGAGCGGATGATCGCGGTGCACTGCGACCCCCGGGTCGACGCCGGGCTGATCGGACTGCGGCAGGGCCCCATCACCTCCGCCTGCGACCGGCTGGAAATCGCCCTGGACGGGCCCGGCGGGCACACCGCCCGGCCCCATCTGACGACCGACCTCGTCACCGCCGTCGCCCGGGTGGTGACCGACGTGCCCGCGCTGGTCGCCCGGCGTGTCGACACCCGCAGCGGGCTCGCCGTGACCTGGGGGCGGATCGAGTCGGGGCACGCCCCGAACGTCATCCCGCAGCACGCCGAGCTCTCCGGAACCGTGCGCTGCCTGGACCTCGACGCCTGGCGGCAGGCGCCCGACATCGTGCACGCGGCGATCGACGAGGTGGCCAATCTGCACCGCGCCAAGTCGGAGATCAACTACGTGCGCGGCGTTCCGCCCGTGGTCAACGAGGCCGAGACGACCGAGCTGCTGCGCGAGGCCATGACCGCGCGGCGCGGGGCCGACTCCGTCGAGGGGACCGACCAGAGCCTCGGCGGCGAGGACTTCTCCTGGTACCTGGAGCAGGTGCCCGGCGCCATGGCCCGGCTCGGCGTGCGCACCCCCGGCGAGCGCACGGTGCGCGATCTGCACCAGGGCGACTTCGATGTCGACGAGTCCGCCATCACCGTCGGCGTGGAGCTGTTCACTGCGGCGGCGCTGGTCCACGGCGGGCGGTAGGCGGTCGTTCAACGTCGTTCCCCTCCGGTTGCGGCCTGTCAGGAGTGGGGGCAGCCTGGTGCGCGTAATGATCAGAGATGCCCTTCACCGCGCCGGGATCGCCCCAGGTGCACACCATTCGAGCCGGTGGTTCACAAGGAAGTAACCGGCCACCGGCACGAATGGATAACGGCCACGCAGAAGCCCGTTCCCAGGAGTGTCTACGCGCGTTAATGTGCGCCGAACCGAGCACCCACTGCGGGGCTTTGGAGAATGGGGAACTTCAGATGCGTCGGATATCCAAACTGACCCGCGTCGCGGTGGGGGTCGCGTCGCTCGCACTCGCTGCCACGGCCTGCGGTGGCACCAGTGGTGACAGCGGCGACGAGTCCAAGGAGAACCTGGGCCTCGCCATCGCGTACGACATCGGCGGCAAGGGCGACCAGTCCTTCAACGACGCCGCGTACGCCGGTCTGCAGAAGGCCGCGAAGGAGTTCGGCTACAAGACCGCCGACATCGAGCCCACCGAGGGTGAGACCGACGCCGACAAGGAGCAGCGCCTGGCCTCCCTCGCCAAGCAGGGCTACAACCCTGTCATCGGCGTCGGCTTCGCCTACGGGCCCGCCATGCAGGCCGTGGCCGAGAAGTACCCGGACACCACGTTCGGCATCGTCGACTCGGTCGTCGAGGGCGACAATGTGGCCTCCCTCGTGTTCGCCGAGGAGCAGGCGTCCTACCTCGCCGGTGTCGCCGCTGCCAAGGCCACCAAGACCAACACCGTGGGCTTCGTCGGCGGTGTGGACATTCCGCTGATCCACAAGTTCGAGGCCGGCTACAAGCAGGGCGTCGAGGAGACCAGCGGTGGCAAGGTGAAGGTCGTCTCGCAGTATCTGACGCAGACCGCGGAGGAGGGTGGCTTCTCCAGCCCCGACAAGGGCAAGGCTGCCGCCGAGGGCCAGATCGAGAAGAAGGCCGACGTCGTCTACCAGGCGGCGGGTCTGTCCGGGCAGGGTGTCATCGAGGCCGCGGCCAAGGCCAAGGTGTGGGCGATCGGCGTCGACTCGGATCAGTACCAGCAGGAAGCGCTGTCGGCGTACAAGGACTTCATCCTCACCTCCGCGCTCAAGGACGTCGGTGGTGCGGTGTACGCGCTGGCCGAGTCCGTCGAGAACGACAAGCCGCTGACCGGCACCCAGACCTTTGATCTGAAGGTGGACGGCGTCGGACTGTCCGAGAGCAACCCGGAGTTCGCGAAGATCGCCGGGCTTCAGGATGCCGTGAACAAGGCCAAGGAAGGCATCATCGACGGCTCCATCAAGGTCAGGACCGAGTAGCAGACGCGGTCGGATCGGTGAGAAGCGGGTGGGCGCAGGAGCGTCCGCCCGCTTCCTGGTATGCCTGCGGCGGCCTGTCCGGGTGGGTGCGTGGTTGCTGTCGCGCCTACTGGCGTGGGTGGGTCGGGGCCGCGCCGGGGGGTGTCCGTCCTCGGTCTGCCGTTGTGTTTCTTGGTGGGTGCGCCGGCGTTCACGGCAGCCGCTGCGGGCGGACACCCCCCGGCACGTCCCCTTCCCGCCGTACGCGACTGCGGGCTGTCGTCACCGGCTGCCATCTCCTGTTTGCAGGCGGCAAGGCCGTGACCTGGGTCTGAGTGGTATTGGCCACGGGCGGATAACAAGGTGGACAGAAGGGGTTTTCAGGTAGGTCTACGCGCGTTAATCTGCGGCGAAGCCAGCGCCGAAGCTGAACCGTCCGGCGCTTGTACGACAGGAGCACCACACATGCGCCGGGTTTCCCGCATCGCGGTCGCGGGCGCAGCGACCGCATCCCTCGCCCTCGCTCTGTCCGCCTGCGGCGGCACCTCGACCGAGAGCTCGTCCTCCGACTCGAAGGGCGACAAGGGCCTCGCCATCGCCTACGACGTCGGCGGCAAGGGCGACCAGTCCTTCAACGACGCCGCTTACGCGGGCCTGGAGCAGGCGGAGAAGGAGTTCGGCTACGAGACGGCCGACATCGAGCCCACCGAGGGGGAGACGGACGCCGACAAGGCGCAGCGTCTGTCGTCGCTGGCGAAGCAGGGCTACAACCCGGTGATCGGTGTCGGCTACGCGTACGCGCCGGCCGTCAAGGAGGTCGCGGAGAAGTACCCCGACACCACCTTCGGCATTGTCGACGACTCCCAGGTCCAGGCGGACAACGTGGCCGACCTGGTCTTCTCCGAGGAGCAGGCCTCGTATCTCGCGGGGGTCGCCGCTGCCAAGAGCACCAAGTCGAACGTCGTGGGCTTCGTCGGTGGTGTGGACATTCCGCTGATCCACAAGTTCGAGGCCGGCTACAAGCAGGGCGTCGAGGACGCGAGTGGTGGCAAGGTCAAGGTCGTCTCGCAGTATCTGACGCAGACCGCGGAGGAGGGTGGCTTCTCCAGCCCCGACAAGGGCAAGACCGCCGCCGAGGGGCAGATCGAGAAGAAGGCCGACGTCGTGTACGCGGCGGCCGGTCTGTCCGGGCAGGGTGTGATCGAGGCCGCCGCCGCCAACAAGGTGTGGGCGATCGGTGTCGACTCCGACCAGTACAAGCAGGAAGCCCTCGCCAAGTACAAGGACTCCATCCTCACCTCGGCGACGAAGGACGTCGCCAAGGCGGTGTTCAACCTGGCGCAGTCGGTCGAGGAGGGCAAGCCCGAGACCGGTATCGTCAGGGGCGATCTGAAGACCGGCGAGGTCGGACTCGCGGACTCCAACCCGAAGTTCGCCGACGACGCCGAGCTCCAGGAAGCCATCGAGACGGCCAAGGAGAAGATCGTCAGCGGCGAGATCAAGGTCAAGAGCAGCTGACAGGGTACGACTTCGAGCAGTCAGTAACCGCGGGGTTATGTGCGCTCAACGGGGTACGGGGAGGCTGTCTCCCTGTACCCCGTTGTCTCGGCGCGTCACCCCTTTGTATGCCGTAGGGGCGCTACGCGCGTAGACGACCCCCGTCCCCAGGAGAGTGCGCCATCAACGCGTCCAGCAGCCCTCCGGCCGGAGCGGCGGTCAACGGTCAGGCGACCGCCGTCGAACTCGCCGGGATCACCAAGCGTTTCCCGGGCGTCGTGGCCAACCACGACATCCACCTCAGCGTCCGCAAGGGCACCGTCCACGCCCTCGTCGGCGAGAACGGCGCCGGCAAGTCGACGCTGATGAAGATCCTCTACGGCATGCAGAAGCCGGACGAGGGCACGATCACGATCGACGGCGAGCAGGTCAGCCTGCACAGCCCCGCCGACGCCATCGCCCGCGGCATCGGCATGGTGCACCAGCACTTCATGCTGGCCGACAACCTCACCGTGCTCGAGAACGTGGTGCTGGGCAGCGAGAAGCTGTACGGCATCGGCGCCAAGGCCCGTCGCAAGATCAAGGAGATCTCCGAGCGGTACGGCCTCGGGGTGCGCCCCGATGTTCTGGTCGAGGAGCTCGGCGTCGCCGCCCGTCAGCGGGTGGAGATCCTCAAGGTTCTGTATCGGGGTGCCACCACGCTGATCCTGGACGAGCCGACGGCCGTCCTGGTGCCGCAGGAGGTGGACGCGCTCTTCGACAACCTGCGCGAGCTCAAGGCGGAGGGCCTGTCGGTCATCTTCATCTCCCACAAGCTGGGCGAGGTGCTGTCCGTCGCGGACGAGATCACCGTCATCCGGCGCGGTACGACCGTAGGTACGGCCGTCCCCGCCGAGACCACCCCGCGCCAGCTCGCCGAGATGATGGTGGGCAGTGAACTGCCCACGCCGGAGACCGCGGAGTCGACGGTCACCGACCGTCCCGTCATCACGGTCGAGAAGCTGCGCCTGGAGGCGGCCGGCGGCAAGGCCCTCCTGGACGACATCACCTTCACCATCCACGCCGGCGAGGTCCTGGGCATCGCCGGTGTCGAGGGCAACGGCCAGACCGAGCTGGTCGACGCGCTGATCGGTCTCAAGCACGCCGACTCCGGCACCATCCGGCTCGGCGACGAGGAGATCACCGGCTGGGCCACCCGCAAGCGCCGCGAGCAGGGCGTCGGCTACATCCCCGAGGACCGCCACCGCCACGGCCTGCTCCTGGAAGCCCCCCTCTGGGAGAACCGCATACTCGGCCACGTCACCGAGAAGCCCAACGCCAAGGGCGTCTGGCTCGACCCGAAGGCCGCGCAGGCGGACACGCGCCGCATCGTCGAGGCGTACGACGTCCGCACCCCCGGCATCGACGTCACCGCCGCCTCCCTGTCCGGCGGCAACCAGCAGAAGCTGATCGTCGGCCGCGAGATGAGCCACAAGCCGCGCTTCCTGATCGCCGCGCACCCCACCCGCGGTGTGGACGTCGGCGCGCAGGCCGCGATCTGGGACCACATCCGTGAGGCCCGCCACGAGGGCCTGGCCGTGCTGTTGATCTCCGCCGACCTGGACGAGCTGATCGGCCTGTCCGACACACTCCGGGTGATCTACAACGGCAAGCTGGTCGCCGACGCCGACCCGGCCACGATCACTCCCGAGGAGCTCGGTTCGGCCATGACCGGTGCCGCGACCGGACACCTCGAACACGAAGAGACCCCCGAGTCCGGCAAAGACGAGGCCCGCTGATGAAGAAGTTCGACAAGGAGCGTGTGCTCCTCGCCGTGGCCGGACCGGTCATCGCGCTCGCCGTGGCCTTCGTGCTGATCGCGATCGTGCTGATCGCCTCGGGCAAGAACCCGGTCGAGCCGTTCGCCTTGATGTTCGAGCAGGCCGGTTTCTCCGACATCCAGGTCCTGATCCTCAACCAGGCCTCGATGTACTACATCGCGGCGCTCGCGGTCGCCATCGGCTTCCGGATGAACCTGTTCAACATCGGCGTCGACGGCCAGTACCAGCTCGGCGCCATGCTGGCCGCGATCGTCGGCGCCCACATGAACCTGCCGGCCGCGATCCAGATCCCGCTGCTGCTCCTGACCGCCATCTGCACCGGTGCCTTCTGGGCCGGCATCGCCGGTGTCCTCAAGGTCACCCGGGGCGTCAGCGAGGTCGTCGCGACCATCATGCTCAACGCGATCGCGACCTCCGTCATCGGCTACCTGTGGCTGCCGACCGTCTTCGGCGTCAAGGTCGGCAACAACAACACCACCGGCGAGATGCACGAGTCGGGCTGGGTGCCCGGCATCGACATGGGTGCCGCCGGCGAGATCTACGGTCTGGTCGTCCTCGCCGTACTCCTCGGCATCGGCTACTGGGTCGTCCTCAACCGCACCCGCTTCGGCTTCGACCTGCGCGCCTCCGGCGCCTCCGAGACGGCCGCCGCGGCCTCCGGCGTGGACCCCAAGCGCATGGTCCTCACCGCGATGCTGATCTCCGGCGCCATCGCCGGACTCGCGGGCCTGCCGATCCTGCTCGGCGACACCCACACCTACAGCCTCAACTTCCCCACCGGCATCGGCTTCCTCGGCATCGGCATCGCCCTGCTCGGCCGTAACAGCCCCGTCGGTATCGCCTTCGCCGCCCTGCTGTGGGCGTGGCTCGACAAGGCCTCGCCCGAGCTGGACTTCCACGGCTACGACAAGGAGATCGCGGTCATCATGCAGGGCCTGATCGTGCTGTCGGTCGTCGTCTCCTACGAGGCCGTCCGCGAATGGGGTCTGCGCCGCCAGCAGCGCCGGGTCGGCGCCGAACTGGCCGCCGGTCACGTCCTCGGCGCCCACAACACCACGAAGGAGGTGGCTGGCCGATGACCACCGCGACCGACGTCAACCAGCCCACGCTGCAGCCCGCGGCGCCGACCGGCCGCCGGATGTCCTGGCCGGTGCTGCTCCTGGTCATCGCCGGAGCCCTGGCGCTGATCTCGATCGTCCGCATCATCACCGGCGCCGACGGCATCACCAACGTCAGCCAGATGTCCACCGCGCTCCAGCTCGCCGTGCCGATCGGCCTCGCCGGTCTCGGCGGCCTCTGGGCCGAGCGCGCGGGCGTCGTCAACATCGGCCTCGAGGGCATGATGATCCTCGGCACCTGGTTCGGTGCCTGGGCCGGATTCCAGTGGGGCCCGTGGACCGGTGTCCTGGTCGGCATTCTCGGCGGCGCGATCGGCGGCCTGCTGCACGCCTTCGTGACCATCACCTTCAACGTCAACCACATCGTCTCCGGTGTGGCGATCAACATCCTCGCCCTCGGCGCCACCCGCTACCTCGCGCCCCTCGCCTTCGAGGGCCACGCGGGCGGCTCCGCCAAGCAGTCCCCGGCGGTGGAATCCCTCGGCCACTTCACCGTGCCGGGACTCTCCGACGGCCTGCGGGATCTGAACAACCAGGGCTGGTTCCTGATCTCCGACATCGCGGGCCTGCTCGGCGGCCTGGTCACCAACGTCTCCTGGCTGACCCTGATCGCCGTCGCGCTCGTCCCGGCGACCTGGTGGATCCTGTGGCGTACGGCCTTCGGCCTGCGGCTGCGCTCCTGCGGTGAGAACCCGGTCGCGGCCGAGTCCCTCGGCGTGAATGTCTACAAGTACAAGTACCTGGCCGTGATCATCTCCGGCGGCCTGGCCGGCCTGGGTGGCGTGTTCCTCTCCATCGTGGCCAACCCCTTCTACCTGGAGGGCCAGGTCAGCGGCCGTGGTTACATCGGTCTCGCCGCGATGATCTTCGGCAACTGGATGCCGGGCGGACTCGCCATCGGCGCGGGCCTGTTCGGCTACACCGACAGCCTCAACCTGCGTGGCGGCTCCGAGAACGTCCACGCACTGCTGCTGCTCGGCGCGCTGCTGCTGATCATCGGCGCGATCTGGCTGGCGGTCCGGAAGAAGTACGTCCAGGCCGTGATCACGCTGGTCGTCGGCGCTCTGGTGTTCGCCTGGTACGCCGGCACCAACGAGGTCCCCAACCAGGTCGTCTCCGCCACGCCGTACGTCATCACGCTGGTCGTCCTCGCCCTGTCGGCGCAGCGGCTGCGGATGCCGAAGGCGGACGGTCTGCCGTACCGGAAGGGACAAGGCAAGTGACGCCCGCGGTCGACTGGGACGCCCTGCGGGAGATGGCGCGCGAGGCCATGAGCCACGCCTACGCCCCCTACTCGGGGTACCCGGTCGGCGTCGCGGCCCTCGTCGACGACGGCCGCACGGTCACCGGCTGCAACGTCGAGAACGCCTCGTACGGCCTCGGCCTGTGTGCCGAGTGCGGGCTGGTCTCGGAACTGCAGCGCACCGGAGGCGGCCGCCTCACGCACTTCACCTGCGTGGACGGCAGGGGCGAGATCCTCGTCCCGTGCGGCCGCTGCCGACAGCTGTTGTACGAGTTCGGCGGCCCCGACCTGCTGCTGGAGACACCGGCGGGCATCCTGCCGCTGTCGGAGATGCTGCCGCAGGCCTTCGGGCCGGGGCACCTCCGCTCGTAACTCCCGTACGGCCCCTGGGACTCGACTCGCAGGGGCCGTACTCTTCGCAATCCCCGGAAGGAAAGCCAGCCATGGCCATGGACGCCATCTCCGTCATCCGCACCAAGCGGGACCGCGGTGAGCTCAGCGACGAGCAGATCGACTGGGTCATCGACGCGTACACGCGCGGCGAGGTCGCCGACGAGCAGATGTCGGCCCTCGCGATGGCCATCCTGCTCAACGGCATGAACCGCCGTGAGATCGCCCGCTGGACCGCCGCGATGATCGCTTCCGGCGAGCGCATGGACTTCTCGTCGCTGTCCCGTCCGACGGCGGACAAGCACTCGACGGGCGGGGTGGGCGACAAGATCACCCTCCCGCTGGCCCCGCTGGTGGCGGCCTGCGGTGCGGCCGTCCCGCAGCTGTCGGGCCGGGGCCTCGGCCACACGGGCGGCACACTGGACAAGCTGGAGTCGATCCCCGGCTGGCGGGCCCTGCTCTCCAACGAGGAGATGCTGTCGGTCCTGGACGGCGTCGGCGCCGTGATCTGCGCGGCGGGCGACGGCCTGGCCCCGGCGGACAAGAAGCTGTACGCACTGCGCGACGTGACCGGCACGGTGGAGGCGATCCCGCTGATCGCCTCGTCGATCATGTCCAAGAAGATCGCTGAGGGCACGGGCTCGCTGGTCCTGGACGTGAAGGTCGGCACGGGCGCCTTCATGAAGACGATCGAGGACGCGCGCGAGCTGGCGTCCACGATGGTGGGCCTGGGCACGGACCATGGGGTCAGGACGGTCGCGCTCCTGACGGACATGTCGACGCCGCTCGGCCTGACGGCGGGCAACGCGCTGGAGGTCCGCGAGTCGGTCGAGGTCCTGGCGGGCGGCGGGCCTTCCGACGTGGTGGAGCTGACGCTGGCCCTGGCCCGCGAGATGCTCGACGCGGCGGGCGTCCGCGATGCCGACCCGGCGAAGGCACTGGCCGACGGCTCCGCGATGGACGTCTGGCGCCGCATGATCGCGGCCCAGGGCGGCGACCCGGACGCCCCGCTGCCCACGTCGAAGGAACAGCACGTGGTGAAGGCGGCGACGTCGGGTGTCCTGACCCGCCTCGACGCCTACGACATCGGCATCGCCGCGTGGCGCCTGGGCGCCGGCCGCGCCCGCAAGGAGGACCCGGTGCAGGCCGCCGCGGGCGTCGAGCTGCACGCCAAGCCGGGCGACAAGGTGAGGGAGGGCCAGCCGCTGCTGACGCTCCACACGGACACGCCGGAGCGGTTCGCGTATGCGCTGGAGGCGGTGGAAGGTTCGTACGACATCGGGGCGCCGGGCACGGACTTCACGGCTTCGCCCGTTGTGCTGGAACGTATTGCCTGACCAGGTGGTTTCCCTTTCGGGTGAACGGGATCGGTGGACCTGCGCCGGTCCCGTTCGGCATGCTGGGACCGGTGATGACCGATTGGAGACCGCCATGAGCGCACTCGCCGCCGAGTCCGGTGCCCCTGGGGACACGGGCTGGGACGAGATCGTCCGTGTCTGGGAGGAGACGGACGCTCCCGAGGGCAGCAAGGTGGAGATCATTGAAGGGGTCGTCACCGTGCCGCCTCCGCCGTCCAAGGACCACAACACCACGGCAGCCCTGTTGCAGCGGCGCTTGTACACGAAGATCCCTGAGTCCTGGGAGATCTATCAGACGCTGGGACTGGAAGTGCCGGGCATCTCGGACCTGTTCGTCCCCGATCTCGCGGTGCTGCCTGTGTCGTCGGTGTTGGGCAAGGGGAACCGGGTTCCTGCGGATGAGGCCGAGCTGGTCGTGGAGATCACATCGAAGAGAAATGCCAACCACGACCGCATCAAGAAGGTGCATGGCTACGCCCGAGCCGGGGTGCCGCTCTACCTCCTGCTGGACCCCTGGCACAGCGACCGTCCCACAGCGACGCTTTACGGGGTGCCTCAGGACGGAACGTACCGCGTCCTCGCCTCGGTGGAGTACGGCGAGAAGCTGACGTTGCCCACGCCCTTCGAGCTGGACATTGATACGAGCGTCTTCCCTCTGGGCTGAGCACTCTGCTTGCTCAGCCCAGCAACGTCGCGACCACCACGAGCACCGGCACGGCCAGCAGCGTCGACAACAGGATCGCCTCCCGCGCCAGCGTCTCGCCCACCCGGTAGCGGCTCGCGTACGTGAAGAGGTTCTGGGCGGCCGGCAGTGCCGACGTCACCACCACGTCGAGCAGGGCCGCACCGCGCAGGCCGAAGACGCCCGCCGCCAATGCCCAGGCGGCGAGCGGCTGGACGACCGACTTGAGGCCCACGGCGAGAAGCACCGCGCCCCGTTCCGCGCCGCGCAGCGGAAGCGTGCTGCCGCGCAGGGAGATGCCGAAGGCGAGGAGTACGGCGGGGACCGACATGTTCCCGATCAAAGTCAGCGGATCCATGATCGGGCCCGGAAGCTCCACGCCCGCCGCCGACACCGCCACCCCGGCCAGCGAACCCACCGCAATCGGATTGCGCAGCGGAGTCAGCAGGCGTTTCCACAGCGGCCCCTGCCCACCTCCGCCGGTCAGATCCAGGATCGTCAACGCGACGGGTGTGACCCCGACGA
Organism: Streptomyces sp. F001; assembly: GCF_004187715.1. Lineage (GTDB taxonomy): Bacteria > Actinomycetota > Actinomycetes > Streptomycetales > Streptomycetaceae > Streptomyces > Streptomyces flavusporus. The sequence continues at coordinate 46,499 of NZ_QZWF01000015.1, forward strand.
GCTGGAACAGCAGTACCGGCGCCACCAGCGACGCATCGCCCAGCACGTACACGGCGATAGGGATGCCCAGATTGCCGGAGTTGACGTAGCTCGAGCACAGCGCGCCGATCGTCGTACGCCCCACACCCCAGCGGCGTACGACCCCCACCGCCACGAAGACCGCCGCCACCGCTGCCGTGCTCAACGCCGTGATCAGTAGGCGGCTGGAGAAGATCACCGACAGATCGGTCCGCGCGAGCGTGGTGAAGAGCAGGGCCGGTGACGCCACGTGGAAGGCGAGCTTGGTGAGCACCTCGCGGCCCTGATCACCGAGGTGGCCGCCACGGCCGATCGCGTAGCCCACACCGATGACGACGGCGATGACCGCGAACCCGCTCAACACCCCCTGCATCGCGCCTCCGTGGCGGGCCGGAAAGCGTCGGGCAGCATGCGCGGTGGCGATCCATGGGGCATACAGCCAACCCTCCGGGGCAGGAGGGCGGCGGGTCAATGTGATCCTGAACTGCGGACACCCGGCGGTCTGCGGCAGCCCACGACCTCGGCCCCGATGAATTCCACCTGCCCGCCCGGTCTACCGCATGTGAATGCCATGCCACCCGCCGAAATCGTGCTCGCCGGCCCTGTCACCCGGGATGAGGTGACCGGGCTCTGCGATGACGTGCGGGCGTTGTTGCAGGCCACTGGGGCGGCGGTCGTGGTGTGTGACGTCGGAGGGCTCGGGCCGCCGGGGCTGGCCGCCGTGGATCTGCTGGCGCGGCTGGAGTTGGCGGCCAAGCGGGCCGGGGGGAGGATCCGGCTGCGGGATCCCGATCCTGCCCTACACGCCCTCCTCGACCTGGTCGGCCTCCGCTTCGAGATGGAGGGGCAGCCCGAACAGCGGGAACCAGCGCTTGGTGTCGAGGAAACAGTGGAACCCGGTGATCCGGCCGTCTGAGATCTCCAGTACCTGCACGGCCCAGGGAGTGAAGCCGCCCGCCTCGGGGTCCGGCTTGTACTGGGCGAAGCCTGGCAACCCGTTGACCTGGACCGGCACCAGACGCGAGCCCGCGCAGGGGGCGCCGAGCGTCGTCATGAAGCCCGTGATGTCCTTGACACCGGTCAGCCACAGGTCGAAGGGCGGCATCGTCATGACGGCGTCCTCGTGCAGCAGGGCCGTGAGCGCCGTCATGTCGTAGCCCTCGAAGGCCGCGACATACCGCTCCAGAAGCTTCTGCTGCTCCTCGTCCAAGGGATCGGAGAGCGCCGCCTCGGCGCCCTTGTCCTCCCGCTCCGCGAGGGTCGCGCGGGCCCGCTGCAGGGCGCTGTTGACCGACGCGACCGACGTGCCGAGGAGCTCGGCGACCTCGCTCGCCTTCCAGGCCAGCACCTCGCGCAGGATCAGCACCGCCCGCTGCTTGGGCGGCAGCTGCTGCAGGGCCGCCATGAAGGCAAGGCGCACCGACTCCTTGGCGACCGCCGCCTCGGCCGGGTCGTCGGTCGTGGGCAGCACGCGGCTGTCCGGCACCGGCTCCAGCCAGGTGTTGTCCGGGCGGGGGGACAGGGCCGCCTGGGCAAGCGGCGTCGACTCGGAGAGATCCATCGGCCTGGCCCGCTTGTTGCCCGCGTTCAGCATGTCCAGGCAGACGTTCGTCGCGATCCGGTAGAGCCAGGAGCGGATGCTGGAGCGCCCCTCGAACTTGTCGAAGCTGCGCCAGGCACGGACCAGGGTGTCCTGCACCGCGTCCTCGGCCTCGAAGGAGGAGCCGAGCATGCGGTAGCAGTAGCCGGTCAGCTCGACTCGGTGCTTTTCCAGTGTGGCGTCGAGGTCCGTTGTCGTCGCCGTGCCGTTGCTCATCGTCCACCCACCCCTGTGGCCGTCCTGCGGTGCGCCTTTGCGCCCAGCACTTCGGAAGCTACCGCAGCCCACTGACAATGGCCCCCGGAGTGGGAAAAGGGGCAGGTCAGATGGGGTGAGTGGGGAGATGTGCGGCGTTGCGCCGGGCCAGGGGGTGGGTCGCGCAGCCCGGCGCTGGAAGGGTGCCGCCGCGCCCACCCGTGCCGCCCTGGGGCCCTCAGGCCCTTAATGCACTGCCCGCGGCAGATCGACCGGTCCCGCAGTCGCGCACGGCGGGAAGGGGACGTGTCGGGGGGTGTCCGCCCGCAGCGGCTGCCGCAAACGCCCGGCACCCCGCCAGGAACCAGCCCGGCAGACCGAGGACGGACACCCCCGGCGCGGCCCCGACCTACCCACAGCCGGAAGGCGCGACAGCAACCAAGCACCCACCTGAGCAGGCCGCTGCAGGCACCCCCGCCTACGCCACCTGAGCAGGCCGCCGCAGGCACCCCCGCCTACGCCACCCGCGCAGCCACCCGAGCCGCCCGCGAGCCCAGCACGGTGATCCCCACAACCCCCAGCACCGCCAGCAGCCCGACTCCGACCGTCCCGGCCCAGCCGCCCGCGTGGAAGGCGATCGCCCCCACCGTGCTGCCCGCGCTGGACCCCACGTAGTACGCCGACTGGTACAGCGCCGCCGCCTGGGCGCGCCCCTGCGTGGCCGTCTTGCTGACCGCGGACGACGCGACCGCGTGCCCCGCGAAGAAGCCGCCGGTGATCAGGACCAGACCCAGCAGGACCAGCGGCAGCGACCCCGCCAGGGACAGCAGCAGACCCGTCGCCGTGGTGCCGCCCGCCAGGTAGAGCGCACCCCGGCGGCCGAGCCGGCCGACCAGCCGGCCCGCGGCCGACGCCGACACCGTACCGACCAGGTAGACCAGGAAGATCGAGCCGACGATGCCCTGGGGGAGCGAGAACGGGTCCTCGGTCAGGCGGTAGCCGATCACCGTGTAGACGCCGCCGAACACCGTCATGAACAGGGCACCGATCGCGTACAGACGGCGCAGCAGCGGGTCGGCGAGGTGGGCGCGGACCGTGCCGGCCAGGACACGCGGGCGCAGCGAGCCCGGCGTGAAGTGCTTCGGCGCCGGGAGCAGGAGGCGGAAGGCGATCGCGCAGGCCACGGCCACCACTCCGAGGGCGCCGAGCGCGACCCGCCAGCCCCACTCCTGCGCCACCCAGCCGGTGATGACCCGGCCGCTCATCCCGCCGACGCTGTTGCCCGCGACGAACAGGCCGATCGCGGTGACCAGCGCCCTGGGCCGGACCTCCTCCGCGAGATACGCGGTCGCCGACGCCGGCAGCCCGGCCAGCGCCGCGCCCTGCACCGCCCGCAGTGCCACCAGCGCGCCCATCGAGGGAGCGAAGGGGACCAGCAGGGCGACCGTCACCGCGACCGCCAGCGACGCGGTCATGACCGTACGCCGCCCGAAGCGCTCCGACAGGGCGCTCATCGGGAGGACGAACAGCGCCAGAGCGCCGGTCGAGGCTGCCACCGTCCAGCTGGCCTCGCTCGCCGTCACACCGAAGTCCCCCGACATCAGGGGGAGCAGAGCCTGCGTGGAGTAGAGAAGCGCGAAGGTCGCGACACCCGCGAGGAAGAGAGCGAGGCTCATCCGCCGGTAGCCGGGCCCGCCGGGGGCCATACGGGAATCGGCGGCAGAAACGGCAGGAACAGAGGCAGCGGCGCCCACGATCGTGGACGCCCCGGTATCGGCGGGGTTCATACCTCGAACCTAAGGACCCCACCATTCATCCGTCCAATGCATGGAATTGCCATAATCGTTCCCATGAAGCATCAGCAGAGGTCACAGGCTCGACTGTCACCAAGCAGTGACACAGAAGACATCGTCGCGCTGCTCGCGCCGCGCCTGGCTCACTTCGCGGGAGTCGCCCGCACCGAGCACGTCACCCGCGCCGCGCAGGAGATGAACGTCCCTCAGTCGACCCTCTCGCGCGCCATGGTGCGCCTCGAACAGGACCTGGGCGTCGACCTGTTCGCCCGGCGCGGCCGGACCGTGTCGCTGACGACCGCCGGCCGGACCTTCCTCGCGTCCGTCGAACGCGCCCTCGCCGAGATCGAGCGGGCGGCCGAGGAGGTGCGCGCCGACGCCGACCCGGCCACCGGGAAGGTTGCGTTCGGTTTTCTGCACACCATGGGCGCCGAGACCGTGCCCGGCCTGCTGCACGCCTTCCGGGCCGACCACCCGGGGGTCCGGTTCAGCCTCGTCCAGAACTACGGCGAGGCGATGCTGGAGCGGCTGCGCGCGGGGGAGCTGGACCTGTGTCTGACCTCGCCCGTCCCGGACGCCCCCGGCCTGGTCGCCCGCCGCCTCGACGAACAGAAACTGCGCCTCGTCGTCCCGGCCGACCACCGTCTGGCCGGCCGTCGGCGGATCCGGCTGGCCGAGGCCGCCGAGGAGATGTTCGTGACTCTGGAACCCGGCTACGGCATGCGCCGGATCACCGACGACCTGTGCCAGGAGGCCGGTTTCAAGCCGCGGATCGCCTTCGAGGGCGAGGAGGCGGAGACGCTGAGAGGGCTCGTCGCCGCAGGTCTCGGGGTCGCGCTGCTGCCGCCGCCGGCGGTGCCGCGTCCAGGTGTCGTCGAGCTGACGGTCACCGCCCCGCGCGCGGCGCGCGAGATCGGCGTCGCCTGGCTGGACGGCCGCCCGGACACACCCCCGGTGGCGGCGTTCAAGAAGTTCCTGCTGTCACGACGCGGGCATCTGCTGCCCGACTGAGCCGTCCTGTCACCCTCAGGCGAAGCAGGCGAAGCAGGCGAAGCAGGCGAAGCAGGCGAAGCAGGCGGACAGGCCCTACCGCCGCAGCGACCGGCCGAACCCCGCGGCCAGCGGCATCCGCAGCCCCAGCGGCGGCGGTGCGGCGAGCGCGTCCTGGACCGGACGGGAGAGGGGGTGCCCGAACAGCGCTCCCATGGTGAAGTCCTCGGCAAGGGCCAGTACTTCGTCGCGGTGCTGGTGCAACCCGTGCCGGTCGGAGTGGACTTCGAAGCGGCAGACGTCCCGGTTCACCTTCTTCGCGCGGGCCGCGTACCGGAAGGACAGTTCGGGGTCGGTGCGCTCGTCGTTGGTGCCGTGCACGATCAGCACCTGCCGGCCGACGAGCTGTTTCACCGGTTCGGGTGGCGCCGCGACATCGTCCTCCGGCAGCCAAGGGGCGAGCGCCAGCACGGAGCTGACGGCCTCGTGGCCACCCGCGTGCAGCGCGGCCCGCCCGCCCATGTCGATGCCGGCCAGGCAGACCGGGACGTCTCCGTAGCGCCGTACCGCTTCGTCGGCCGCCCAGGAGGCGTCGCGGGCGAGATGGGCCTCGTTGCCGTTCCAGCCGCGGTAGCGGTAGTGCACGACGTGCGCGACCAGACCCTCGTCGTGGCCGGCGCGCACCAGGCGGCGCCCCAGCCCCCGTACGGACGCGGCCGCGAGCAGGGGGGACGGCCGGCGGGCGGAGACCTCGTCGCCGCCCGGGAGCAGCAGCACCACTCCGTTCACCGCCGTCGGTTCCGGACCGAGCGCCCGCCCCAGCCGGGGCGCGCGGACCGGCGTCACTTCCTGTGCCATGACAGAACAGTGTCAGAAGCGCCGGTGTACACCACCCGTCCGCACGGTCACCGTTACGTATCGACGGTTTCGCACAACCGGCGATCTACGCGCGTAGGAGTTAGAGTGCGGAAATGACGAGCCAGACTGACCGGATGAGGCACACCCCGAGCCCGGACCAGATCCGCCGGGCGCCCAAGGTTCTCCTGCACGACCACCTCGACGGCGGGCTGCGCCCCGGCACCGTCGTCGAACTCGCCCAGAAGTCGGGCTATCAGGAACTCCCCGAGTCCGACCCCGACAAGCTCGGCCTCTGGTTCCGCGAGGCCGCCGACTCCGGATCCCTGGAGCGGTACCTGGAGACCTTCTCCCACACCGTCGGCGTCATGCAGACCCGCGAGGCCCTCGTCCGGGTCGCCGCCGAGTGCGCCGAGGACCTCGCCGAGGACGGCGTCGTCTATGCCGAGGTGCGGTACGCCCCCGAGCAGCACCTGGAGGGCGGGCTCACCCTCGAGGAGGTCGTCGAGGCCGTCAACGAGGGCTTCCGGGAGGGCGAACGGATCGCCCGCGCAGGCGGCCACCGCATCCGCGTCGGCGCCCTGCTCACCGCCATGCGGCATGCCGCCCGCGCCCTGGAGATCGCCGAACTCGCCAACCGCTACCGGGACTCGGGGGTTGTCGGCTTCGACATCGCGGGCGCCGAGGCCGGCTACCCGCCCACCCGGCACCTCGACGCCTTCGAGTACCTCAAGCGCGAGAACAACCACTTCACCATTCACGCCGGCGAGGCCTTCGGCCTGCCGTCCATCTGGCAGGCCCTCCAGTGGTGCGGTGCCGACCGGCTCGGGCACGGGGTGCGGATCATCGACGACATCGAGGTCGCCGAGGACGGCTCCGTCAAGCTCGGCCGGCTCGCCTCGTACGTCCGCGACAAGCGCATCCCGCTGGAGCTGTGCCCCAGCTCCAACCTCCAGACCGGCGCGGCCAATTCCTACGCCGAGCACCCCATCGGCCTGCTGCGCCGTCTGCACTTCCGCGCGACCGTGAACACCGACAACCGGTTGATGTCCCACACCAGCATGAGCCGGGAATTCGAGCACCTTGTCGATGCATTCGGTTACACGCTCGACGATCTGCAGTGGTTCTCGGTCAATGCTATGAAGTCAGCATTCATTCCTTTCGATGAACGACTGGCAATGATCAATGACGTGATCAAGCCCGGATATGCAGAACTGAAGTCCGAATGGCTGTTCCAGCAGACCGCCTCCACCAGCGGTTCTGCACCCCGGAAGGGCTGACCGGGGGCGGTAGATGTGGGCGGGCATTCACAAGCCGTCCGCATTTCGATGTTTGCGGCGCCTGCCGTCGCGTGTTTACGTTCATGGACCGCTTCCCAAACACCGTCATCCCATTTCAAGTCAGTCAAGGACGCAATTCACCATGAAGCAGTCTGCTGCCAAGTCCCTCGGTGTCGCCGCCCTCGGTGCCGCCTTCGCCGCGGCCGGTGCGGGTGCCGCCGACGCCGCTCCGGCCGCCCCCGATGCGACCCAGGCCCTGAACACCGTCACCCGGACGCTGCCGGCGGAGAACGTCTCTCAGTCGCTGCCTGGTGCCGGCAAGACGCTGACGAAGGGGCAGCCCGCTCTCGGCAAGGGCCTGAACTCCGCCAAGCCGGACCCCACGAAGGGGCTCTCCGAGGGCGCGACCGCGCCGGTCGGCGGGCTGCTCGGCGGACTGCCGACGAAGAGTTTGCCCGTGCAGTCCGCCACGCCGCTGAACGGCCTCCCGCTGGGCTGAGCGCCGTCCCCGTACGTGCCGATGGGGCGCACCCTGGCAGGGGTGCGCCCCATCGACTTTTCCCCTGAGGGAGGGGCTTTCACCAGGCCGTCTGCGTCTTGCTCTCCGACGGCAGCAGGATCCACAGCGCGATGTAGAGCAGGAACTGCGGGCCGGGCAGCAGGCAGGACAGCAGGAAGATCACGCGCATCGTGGTCGCGGAGGTGCCGAAGCGCCGTGCCAGCGCTGCGCACACTCCGCCGATCATCCGGCCGCTGGTGGGGCGGGCAAGGCGGGACATGGCGGCTCCTTGGTGAGCGTCGGTGTGAGGCTTCCCCTCGTGGCTGCCTCATCTGCCTGCAACGCTACGCAGACGAACCGGGCAAAGCGTCGCTCTACGGGGCGATGCCGACCCTGGGAATCGTCGGGGTCCGAACCCTGAGCCGGCTCCTTCTCAGGGAGAGGCCGCCCCCGGCTAGTTGGAGCGCCGGGGAGTATCCAGCCGTAAGCCGGAGGAGGACGGCGACGCCAGTCGGCGACCGACGACAGCGCCGCTGGGGGCGGGGGCGCCGGCCCCCGCGACTCCGGCCGGGTCCGCCGGCCGGCCCCTGCGGGAGGCCCCGCGTGGGGATTCCGGCCTGCGGCGCAGCCAGTGGCGACCGGCCGGTACGACGAGGATGTGGGCGAGGGCCACGCCCACGGTGTTCAGCAGTATCGAGTCGACGTCCACGTCCTGCCCCGGCACCCCGGTCTGCAGCAGTTCGATGCCCAGCGAGATCAGCGCCCCGGCGGCCACCGTACGGACCAGCGAGCCCAGCGGCGACACGGCCAGCCGTCCGCCGGCCAGCGGAAGCAGGACGCCCAGCGGTGCCAGCAGGGCGAGCCCCGCACCGATGCTCCGCGCCGCCTCGGGCCAGCCGAGCGCCAGATCGGCCCGGATACCGGCGAGCGGACGCAGATTGGCGGGCATCACCCAGGGCACATCCAGCGGACGCAGCGTGAACCAGGCGACGAACGCGAGATGCGCGACCAGGAGGACACCCCCTGTCACACGCATGCGGATCGCGGCGTTGCCGCCCACGGAGCCTTGACGCTGCACGCCCCCCAAGACGCGGCCTTCGGCACCATCGGTTCCGGGTTGTCACCCCCTACCCGGATGAGGCCTGCGCCACACCCGGGTTCAGTCGCCCGTGACCTCCGTCGACGGCGGCTCCACCGAGCCCGGCCGGGAGCGCACCTCGTCCGTGCACTCGTAGCGGCGGGGCTCCTCGGTGCTCGGGCCGCCGAGGATCACCGAACCGTCGCCCTCGGCCGCCGCCGAGTCGGAGAACGTACAGACGATCTGGGCGAGGGCGTACGAGGTGAGCGCCTCGGGGGCGGTGGTGAGGCGCAGCGTGTCCTCGGGGTCCCTGGGGCCCGGACCGCTCACGGTGATACCGCCGCGTACGTCCGTGGAGTACCCGGCCTCCTTCTCCCGGGCCGACGGCGCCTTGGCGAGCTCGTCAAGCAGCCCCTGCGCCACGAGCACCCGCCGCTTGGAGTCCGCCGCGCCCTCGGGGACACGCACGGCCCGGTCGACGGGCACCAGCGACGAGCCGCACAGCAGGAACACCTGCACCGGCATCCCGCGCGAGGACTGGGTGGTGATGTCCGCCCCGGTGAGGGAGCAGTGCGCGCGCGACGGCGCGGGCCCGAAGTCCGTCGGCACCTCCGTGGCCCGGATCCCGCACCCGGCGAGCAGCCCCGCGAGCAGGGGAAGCGCCAGCAGACGTCCAGCTGACTTCATCAGGCGTCCCCCTTCTCCGAGCGCTCCTCCTCGGCCGCCTGCGCGAGCGCCGAGGCGTCCCGCGGCAGCCGCAGCGTGAACACCGCGCCGCCCTCGGGGGAGTTGGCGGCGGTGATCTCGCCGCCGTGGATGTGCGCGTTCTCCAGGGCGATGGACAGGCCGAGCCCGCTGCCCTCGGAACGCGGCCGGGAGGCGCTCGCCTTGTAGAACCGGTCGAAGACGTGCGGCAGGACGTCCTCGGGGATGCCGGGCCCGTGGTCCCGCACCTGGATCACGACCTCCTCGTCCGCCTCCCGCACGGACACCCGCACCGGCGAACCGCCGTGCTTGAGCGCGTTGCCGATCAGGTTGGCCATGATCACGTCCAGTCGGCGCGGGTCGAGCCGGGCGTGGATGCCGCGTTCGGCGTCCAGCTCCACCGCGTCGAGCCAGGCCCGCGCGTCGATGCAGGCGGTGATCTGGTCGGCGACGTCGACGTCGTCCGCGACCAGCCGGGCGGTGCCCGCGTCGAAGCGGGTGACCTCCATCAGGTTCTCGACCAGGTCGTTCAGCCGCCGTGTCTCGCTCACCACCAGCCGCACCGCGGGCTCGATCATCGGGTCGATGCCGCCGCCCTCGGAGTCCAGCTCCTCCTCCAGCACCTCGGTCACGGCGGTGATCGCGGTGAGCGGCGTACGCAGCTCATGGCTCATGTCCGCCACGAACCGCCGCGACGCCTCGTCCCGCGCGGCCATGTCCGCGACCCGCTTCTCCAGCGCCTCGGCGGCCCGGTTGAACGTCCGGGACAGATCGGCCAGTTCATCGGTCCCGGACACCCTGAGCCGCGTGTCCAGCATGCCCTCACCGAGCCGGCGCGCGGCGACACCCAGCCGGTGCACCGGCTTCAGTACCGTCGTCGCGGCGGCCTGCGCGAGCAGCGCCGAGCCGATCAGTGCGAGACCGGTGGCGATCCCCAGCGACCAGGCCAGCGAGTTGAGGTCCTTCGCCTCCGGCTCCAGCGACTTGAGCATGTACCCGGTCGGCCCGCCCCCGATCACCCGCGTACCCGCGACGAGATACGGCGTGCCGTCATCGACGACCCGCTGCCAGTACAGGTGGTACGGCGACTTGTTGTTCGAGGTCAGCGGCTGCTGCTTGTTGACGGCCTTGCGCAGCGACTTCGGTACGTCCTCCAGTGCGAAGCCGTCGTTGAGGCCGCCGGAACTGCCGTACACCGTCCTGCCGCTCGCGTCCTCGGCGACGAGCAGCACGCTGAAACGCTGGCTGCTGCTCGCCATCTGACCGGCGGTGCGCTGGAGTTCGTCCTGGCCGGGATGCTCGGGCAGCGCGCCCGCGCGGTTCTCCATCTCCTGCTCGAAGTCCCGCAGCACCGCGTCCTGGGTACGGGTGAGCACGGCCTCGCGGTTGAGCCAGTACGCGATCCCGGACGCGGACACCGCGGCGGTCAGCGCCACCAGCCCGAACACCACGATCAGCCTGAGCCGCAGACTGGTGAAACGCAGCGTCGACAGAACTCCCCTGCGTGCCGCGGCCCAGCCGCGCGTTCCCCCTTGCCGGTCCGTCACTGAGGTGGATCCAGCCGGTAGCCGACACCACGCACGGTTCGGATCAGCGTCGGGGACGACGGCACGTCCTCGACCTTGGCACGCAGCCGCTGGACACAGGCGTCCACCAGCCGCGAGTCGCCGAGATAGTCGTGCTCCCAGACGAGGCGCAGCAGCTGCTGCCGCGACAGCGCCTGCCCCGGCCGCCGGCTCAGTTCGAGCAGCAGCCGCAGCTCGGTCGGGGTCAGCTGGAGGTCCTCGCCGTTCTTCGTCACGGTCATCGCCGCACGGTCGATGACGAGGCCGCCGAACGTCGCCGCGTCGTTCGACTCCCGCTCGCCGCGCCGCAGCACCGCCCGGATCCGCGCGTCGAGCACCCGCCCCTGCACGGGCTTGACGACATAGTCGTCGGCCCCGGACTCCAGCCCGACCACCACATCGATGTCATCGCTGCGCGCGGTCAGCAGAATGATCGGCAACTGGTCCGTGCGCCGGATGCGCCGGCACACCTCGAACCCGTCGATGCCGGGCAGCATCACATCCAGCACGATCAGATCCGGTCGCTGCTCACGCAGCAGCTTCAGACCGTCCTCACCGCTGGCAGCGGTCGCCACGCGGTGTCCCTGGCGCGTCAGTGAGAGCTCCAGGGCCGTACGGATGGCGTCGTCGTCCTCGATCAGCAACAGGGAAGGCACGGGCTCATTCTGGCCCATGGTGGGGTGGCGTTTCGACACTCGGGCGGATGCGTAGCCGTACGGCTCTTCTGAGTGACCGTGCTGTGGGTCTCGTACGCCGCGCTGTGTGTCTCGTACGACCGACATACGAGCGGGCCCTGTGACAGCTCTGTGACAGTCGGCGGACACGGCCATGAAGGTCCCCGGGCAAGCTTTTGGACACAGCACGGAAGCAAGACGGAGCAGGGCCGAACACCGGCAAGTCCACGACGGGGGGCGCGAGATGAACACGCTGCACGGCACCAGCACCAGCGCAGTGGTCACGCGTCTGCACGACGTGAGCACGCACCGGGGTTCCGAGAAGTCCGGTGCCGTGAGCGGGCGGGGGTGCGCTCGCGGCACCGGGCGTCAGCACACCGCGTACATGACGGTGGTTGACGGTTTCACGGGGGAAACGCACGGGGGAGCCGCGTACGGGGAGGAATCGGGGGAGAGGCGCTCGCTGACCGAGGCGGAGTTCACCGCCTACGTCCAGGAACGCCGCGCCTCCCTGTACGCAACCGCCTACCACCTGACCGGCGACCGCTTCGAGGCCGAGGACCTGCTGCAGAGCGCCCTCTTCTCGACGTACAAGGCGTGGGACCGGATCAGTGACAAGGCGGCGGTCGGCGGATACCTCCGCCGCACCATGACCAACCTGCACATCAGCGCGTGGCGCCGCCGCAAGCTGAACGAGTACCCGACCGAGGAACTGCCGGAGACCGCCGGCGACACGGACGCGATGCGCGGCACGGAACTGCGCGCGGTCCTGTGGCAGGCGCTCGCCCGGCTCCCCGAGCTCCAGCGCACCATGCTGGTCCTGCGCTACTACGAGGGCCGCACGGACCCGGAGATCGCGGAGATCCTCGACATCAGTGTCGGCACGGTGAAGTCCAGCATCTGGCGGTCGCTCCGCCGGCTGCGCGAGGACGAGGTCCTCAGCTTCGGCCGTGACGAGGAGGACGCCTTCGGGGAGCTTGTCGCCTGAAGGTCGGGGGGAACACGGGGGAGTACGGGGTCCGGGGGGGACCACGGGGGAGTGGTGAAGGAGCGGACTGGAGGGCCGGGGGGTCCATCCAGTCCCGCTCTCTCGTGTGTGCGTCGCTGAGGTGCCGTAAGCCTCAGGCCGCCGTCCGAGCCGTTGCGCACCGCCCGGCCGCCGCGTCCGCCAGTCGCCCCATCGCCTCGTCCCCGTCACAGGCGTACGCCCCCAGCGCGGTCTGCCGGGCCACGATGGACCGCTCGGCGCGCATCAGCCGCCAGCCGCGCCGCAGGAGGAAGGGGACCGACTTGCGTCCCTCCTTCAGGTCGCGCAGGAAGCGCCGGCGGAAGGTCCGCACCGGGCCACGGCTCAGGCACAGTGCGTCGGCGAGGATCCCGAGTTCCCGGCAGTGCGTCACGATCTCGGCGGCGAAGACGCCCTCTGCGATGAACAGCGGGGTCCGGCCGATGTCGACGGTGTCCTCGCCGGTGCGGGCGCTGAGCGAGATGTCGTACACCGGGACGTTCGTACGGCCCGTGCGGCACAGTTCCTCGATCGCGGCGACGGCCGCGCCCGCGTCCCACGACTCGGGGTGGTCCCAGTCGATGTCGGAGCTCCCCGTCACCAGCGGCAGCGTCGGGTCGGTGCCCTCCTTGTAGAAGTCGTCGAGCCGCAGCACCGGCAGGCCGGAGCGGGCGGAGAGGAGGGACTTGCCGGAGCCGGACGGGCCGCAGAGCAGCACGACCCGGGTGGGTATGGGTGGATGGGGACTCACGGGACACCAGTGTGAGGCATCGATCGACTCCCGGACGACCCTGCGGGTCGCCTTTGATGCGTGCGTCACACCTCAACGACTCTCTGCGTCGACCTGATTACCCAATGCAGGTGGCAGCAGAGATGGCCCGGCACCACATTCCCCAGAAGCCGACCGCCCGGCCGACCACCCCGTCTCCCTTGGCAGGACCGACGCCCGGGCGGGCTTCCAGGCCTCCGCCACGCCACCGGCCCGGTGGCGCAGGCGCCGTCGGTCGGGAGCGTGCCGGTGGTGGGACAGGCGACGGGACTGGCGGCACAGCGCTGACCCGCGAGCAGAGAGCCGCGCCTCCCCCGGACGGAGGGAAGGCGCGGCTCTCCGGTCTCTGGTTTTTCTCAGTACGACGAGCCGGAGGCGCCCAGGGAACCCGTCGGGTGCCAGACCGTCTTCGTTTCCAGGAAGGCCGTCATGCGGTCGATGCCCGGGGTCTCCGTGTAATCCACAGGCTGTGGACGAAGGGCGCGCTTCAGGTTGTCCGCCGCCGCGATCTCCAGTTCCTTCGCCAGTTCGTCGTCCGCGCCCGCGAGATCGATCGCGTTGACGTCCTGGTGGGCGGCCAGGGGGGCCGCGATCTCCGCCGTACGGCCGGAGAGGACGTTCACGACGCCGCCGGGAAGGTCCGAGGTGGCCAGGACCTCGCCGAGGGAGAGTGCCGGGAGGGGGGACTTCTCGGAGGCGATCACGATCGCGGTGTTGCCGGTCGCGATCACCGGGGCCACCACCGAGACCAGGCCCAGGAAGGAGGACTTCTGGGGGGCCAGGACCGCGACCACGCCCGTCGGTTCCGGGGAGGAGAGGTTGAAGTAGGGCCCGGCGACCGGGTTGCCGCCACCCACCACCTGGGCGATCTTGTCCGTCCAGCCCGCGTACCAGACCCAGCGGTCGATCGTCGCGTCGACCACTGCCGCCGCCTTGGACTTCGACAGTCCCTCGGCATCGGCGACCTCGCGCACGAACTGCTCGCGCCGGCCCTCCAGCATCTCGGCGATGCGGTAGAGGATCTGGCCGCGGTTGTAGGCCGTCGCCCCGGCCCACGCGCCGAACGCCTTGCGGGCGGCGACCACCGCGTCACGGGCGTCCTTGCGGGAGGACAGCGGAGTGTTGGCGAGCCACTTGCCCTTGGAGTCGGTCACCTCGTACACCCGGCCGCTTTCGGAGCGGGGGAACTTGCCCCCGACGTACAGCTTGTAGGTCTTGAAGACGGAGAGTCGGGTCGCGTCAGACATCGAGGTACGCCTCCAGGCCGTGGCGGCCGCCCTCGCGGCCGAAGCCCGACTCCTTGTAGCCGCCGAACGGCGAGGTCGGGTCGAACTTGTTGAACGTGTTGGACCAGACGACACCCGCGCGGAGCTTGTTCGCGACCGCCAGGATGCGCGAGCCCTTCTCCGTCCAGATGCCCGCCGACAGTCCGTACGGGGTGTTGTTGGCCTTGGCGACCGCCTCGTCCGGCGTGCGGAACGTCAGCACCGACAGCACCGGGCCGAAGATCTCGTCCCGGGCGACCGTGTGCGCCTGGGTGACGTTCGTGAACAGCGTCGGGGCGAACCAGTAGCCGCTCTCCGGCAGTTCACAGGCCGGGGACCAGCGCTCAGCACCTTCGGCCTCGCCCTGCTCGGCGAGTGCGGTGATACGGGCCAGCTGCTCGGCGGAGTTGATCGCGCCGATGTCCGTGTTCTTGTCCAGGGGGTCGCCCAGGCGGAGCGTCGACAGGCGGCGCTTCAGCGACTCGAGCAGCTCGTCCTGGATCGACTCCTGCACCAGGAGACGGCTGCCTGCGCAGCAGACCTGTCCCTGGTTGAAGAAGATGCCGTTCACGATGCCCTCGACGGCCTGGTCGATCGGGGCGTCGTCGAAGACGATGTTCGCGCCCTTGCCGCCCAGTTCGAGCGTGAGCTTCTTGTTCGTGCCCGCAACCGTACGGGCGATCTCCTTGCCGACCGCTGTGGAGCCGGTGAAGGCGACCTTGTTGACGTCCGGGTGCGCGACGACCGCGGCGCCCGTGTCGCCGTAGCCGGGGAGGATGTTGACGACGCCCTTCGGCAGACCCGCCTGGCGGCAGATGTCCGCGAAGAACAGCGCGGAGAGCGGAGTCGTCTCGGCCGGCTTGAGGACGACCGTGTTGCCGGTCGCCAGCGCCGGGGCGATCTTCCACGCCAGCATCAGCAGGGGGAAGTTCCAGGGGATGACCTGGCCCGCCACGCCCAGCGGCCTCGGCGACGGTCCGAAGCCGGCGTGCTCCAGCTTGTCGGCCCAGCCCGCGTAGTAGAAGAAGTGCGCGGCCACCAGGGGGAGGTCCGCGTCGCGGGTCTCCTTGATCGGCTTGCCGTTGTCCAGCGTCTCCAGGACGGCCAGCTCACGGCTGCGCTCCTGGATGATCCGGGCGATGCGGAACAGGTACTTGGCGCGCTCGGAGCCGGGCAGCGCCGACCACTTCTCGAAGGCCTTCCGGGCAGCCTTCACCGCCCGGTCGACGTCCGCCTCGCCCGCCTGGGCGACCTCGGAGAGGACTTCCTCGGTCGACGGGCTGATCGTCTTGAAGACCTTGCCGTCCGCCGCCTCGGTGAACTCACCGTCGATGAACAGGCCGTAGGAGGGCGCGATGTCGACGATGGCGCGGGACTCGGGCGCGGGTGCGTACTCGAATGCGGATGCCATGGTGATCAGTCCACCGTCACGTAGTCGGGGCCGGAGTAGCGGCCGGTGGCCAGCTTCTGACGCTGCATCAGCAGGTCGTTCAGGAGCGAGGAGGCGCCGAAGCGGAACCAGTGGTTGTCCAGCCAGTCCTCGCCGACGGTCTCGTTGACCAGGACCAGGAACTTGATGGCGTCCTTGCTGGTGCGGATGCCACCGGCGGGCTTCACACCGACCTGGACGCCGGTCTGCGCACGGAAGTCCCGTACGGCCTCCAGCATGAGCAGGGTGTTCGCCGGGGTCGCGTTCACCGCCACCTTGCCGGTCGACGTCTTGATGAAGTCGGCGCCCGCCAGCATGCCGAGCCAGCTGGCCCGGCGGATGTTGTCGTACGTCGACAGCTCACCCGTCTCGAAGATGACCTTCAGGCGGGCGCTCGCACCGCAGGCCTCCTTCACGGCGACGATCTCGTCGTACACCTTCATGTACCGGCCGGAGAGGAACGCCCCCCGGTCGATGACCATGTCGATCTCGTCGGCGCCCGCGGCCACGGCATCGCGCACGTCCGCCAGCTTCACGGCGAGCGGGGCGCGGCCGGCCGGGAACGCGGTGGCGACCGAGGCGACCTTGACGGTGGAGCCGGCGACGGCCTCCTTGGCGTGGGGCACCATGTCGGGGTAGACGCAGACGGCCGCGGTCGCCGGGGTCGTACGGTCCGTCGGGTCCGGGTGGACCGCCTTGGCGCCGAGCGCCCGGACCTTGCCCGGGGTGTCCGCGCCTTCCAGCGTCGTCAGGTCGACCATCGAGATGGCGAGGTCGATGGCGTACGCCTTGGCGGTCGTCTTGATGGAACGGGTGCCGAGCGAGGCGGCGCGCGCCTCCAGGCCGACCGCGTCGACGCCGGGCAGCCCGTGCAGGAAGCGGCGCAGCGTGCTGTCGGAGGCCGCCACGTCCGTGAGGGTGTGTGCAGAGGTGGGCATGGTCACCAGACGAGCATATCTACGCGCGTAGCGGCTGTACACCCCTCCTGCCCACCCCTCCTGCAGGAACCCACCGCGCATGAGCGATGCCGACGGTATCGTGCAGAATCGGGGCATGATGACCCCGGACCACCAGTCACCAGCGCCGCAGCCGCCCGGCCCCAAGAGCAGGGACCGTATCTACCGGTCGCCCATGGCGCTCGTCGGCGGCGTCCTGCTGCTCGCCCTCGCCGCCTGGCTCGGCATCGACGCGATCGTGGCGGGCGAGGGCCGGACACCCTGGCGGGCGCTCGCCGCGCTGCTCCTCGTGGTGCCGCTGGTCGTCGCCTTCACCATCCGGCCCGCCGTGTTCGCGGGTGAGGACCGGCTGCGGGTGCGCAACCCGTTCCGCGTCATCGTGCTGCCCTGGGGCGAGGTCGCCTCGCTGCGGTCGGGATACACCAACGAGGTCGTCGCCAAGTCCGGCGCGAAATACCAGCTGTGGGCCATTCCCGTCTCGCTGCGCGGCCGAAAGCGGGCGGCGCGGAAGGAGGCCCGGCGGGAGGCGGAGCAGAGCGGGCGGGCGGCCGTCGGGTGGCGTCCAGGGCCTCGGGCGGTGGCGGTCTCGGGCCTGGGGGCGGGAGTGCGGTGCCGGACGGGCCGGTCCGTGCCGAGAGCGACCAGATCATCCATGACCTGCGTCAGATACTCGAGGCCCGGGAGAAGGCGAAGACCGCGCAGGGCGAGGTGACAGTGCGCTGGGCTTACGAGATCGCCGGGCCGGCCGTCGCCGGGGCGGTGTTGCTGGGGATTCTGCTGGCTGTGGGGTGAGCGGGGGCGGTACGGCGAGTCGGGGCCTAGGTGTTCTGTCCCGGGAGGTTGTGGACGGGTGATGCAGGTCTCGGCTGGGGGATCTTGAACGGGTGAGGGCCTTTCGGTTCGGTGTGGATTGCGACGTCTACACCAACAGAAAGGCCCTCGTGCCCCACCGTAATGCACCCCTGACCGAGACCGGCCGCCTACGCCCGCCCCTACCGCTCAGAGCAGGAACGACGCGACGCCTTCCCCGAGTGGCTGCACACCTACAATCACCACCGCGGACACACCGCGCTGAAAGGCCAACCACCCGCCAGCCGCGTCCCCAACCTCACGGGTCAATACACCTAGGGCCGTCATCGGGCCGCGCGAAGGGCTGTCACCGGACCCGCACGGCAACAAGTCGTCCTTCACCGTCCTGTCCGGCCTTTACCGTCCTGTCTGGCGCCGGGCCGCCGCGTTGGCTGCCCGACGCCTGTTGTTCACAGGTGCACTCGGCGGGAGGGCAGGCGCCTGGCGCCTCAGATACCGGCCGCTGCCGACAGGTCCCGCTTGATCGCCGCCAGCAGCTGCGCCGCCTTCGCCCGGGCGGCCGGGAGGCCGGCGTGGGTGGCGACCGGGACCACGACCTCCAGGTAGCACTTCAGCTTCGGCTCCGTACCGCTCGGACGGACGATCACGCGGGCGCCGTCGAGCGTGTAGCGCAGGCCGTCCGTGGGCGGGAGCTTCTCGGTGCCCTGGGTGAGGTCCTCGGCCTTGGTGATCGCCAGGCCCGCCAGACGGGTGGGCGGCTGCTCGCGCAGGCGGCGCATGGCGTTCGCGATGACCGACAGGTCCTCCACGCGGACCGAGAGCTGATCGGTGGCGTGCAGGCCGTGCTCCACGGCGAGGTCGTCGAGGAGGTCCAGGAGGGTGCGGTTCCCGGCCTTGAGCCGAGAGGCGAGTTCCGTGATGAGGAGGGCCGCGGTGATGCCGTCCTTGTCGCGTACGCCGTCGGGGTCGACGCAGTAGCCGAGGGCCTCCTCGTAGCCGTAACGCAGGCCCTCGACGCGGGCGATCCACTTGAAGCCGGTGAGGGTCTCCTCGTAGGGGAGCCCCGCCTTCTCGGCGATCCGGCCGAGGAGGGAGGACGAGACGATCGACTCGGCGAAGGTGCCCTGTACGCCGCGGCTCACGAGGTGCGCGGCGAGCAGCGCGCCGACCTCGTCGCCGCGGAGCATGCGCCAGTCGGCGCCGTCCTTCACCGCGGCTGCGCAGCGGTCGGCGTCCGGGTCGTTGGCGATGATCAGGTCCGGTTCCGTCTCGCGGGCCTTCGCGAAGGCCAGATCCATCGCGCCGGGCTCTTCCGGGTTGGGGAAGGCGACGGTGGGGAAGTCCGGGTCCGGGTCGGCCTGTTCGGCGACGAGAACGGGCTCCGGGAAGCCGGCGCGGGCGAAGGCGGCGAGGAGGGTGTCCTTGCCGACGCCGTGCATCGCCGTGTAGACGGTCCGGGCGGTGCGGGGGGAGCCGGGGGCCAGGGCGGCGTCCGTGCGGGCCAGGTAGGCGTCCAGGACACCGTCGTCGAGGGTCTCCCAGCCGGCGGTGGGGCGGGGGACGTCGTTCAGGGACCGTACGGCGTCGATCTCCGCGGCGATCTCGGCGTCGGCGGGCGGCACGATCTGGGAACCGTCACCGAGGTACACCTTGTAGCCGTTGTCGCGGGGCGGGTTGTGGCTGGCGGTGACCTCGACCCCGGCGACCGCGCCCAGGTGCCTTATGGCGAACGCCAGCACGGGCGTGGGCAGCGGCCGCGGCAGTACGGCGGCGCGCAGACCGGCGCCGGTCATCACCGCGGCGGTGTCCCGGGCGAAGTCCTCCGACTTGTGCCGGGCGTCGTAGCCGATGACGACGAGGCCGGTGGTGTGGCCTTGCTTCTTCAGGTAGGCGGCGAGACCGGCGGCGGCGCGGATGACCACGGACCGGTTCATCCGCATCGGCCCGGCACCGAGCTCGCCCCGCAGACCCGCCGTGCCGAACTGCAGCGTGCCGCCGAACCGCTCGGCCAGCTCGGTGACGTCCTTGGCGTCGATCAGCGCGGCGAGTTCCGCACGGGTGTCCGCGTCGGGATCCTCGGCCAGCCACGCCTGGGCCCGTGCGAGGAGATCGTCGTGCACGTCGGGTCAACCTCTCGTTGTGTTCGTACGGTGTGGGCGCTGCGGTCATCCACCGGCGGGTGATCCACCGACGGTGACCTACAGCCGGTCGAGCACCTGACCCAGCAGGGCGCCCATCCGCGCCGCCGAGTCCCGGCCCGCCTGCAGAACCTCCTCGTGGTTCAGCGGCTCGCCGGTCATGCCCGCCGCGAGGTTGGTCACCAGGGAGATGCCCAGCACCTCGGCGCCCGCCTCGCGCGCGGCGATGGCCTCGAGGACCGTCGACATGCCCACCAGGTCCGCGCCGATGACGCGGGCCATGCGGATCTCGGCCGGCGTCTCGTAGTGCGGGCCGGGGAACTGCGCGTAGACGCCCTCCTCCAGGGTGGGGTCGATCTCCTTGCACAGGGTGCGCAGCCGCGGGGAGTACAGGTCGGTGAGGTCGACGAAGTTCGCGCCGACGATCGGGGAGGTGGCGGTGAGGTTGATGTGGTCGCTGATCAGGACCGGCTGGCCGGGCCGCATGCCCTCGCGCAGGCCGCCGCAGCCGTTGGTGAGCACGACGGTCTTGCAGCCGGCGGCGACGGCGGTGCGCACGCCGTGCGCCACGGCGGCGACACCGCGGCCCTCGTAGTAGTGGGTGCGGCCGAGGAAGACCAGGGCACGCTTGTCGCCGATCCGGTACGTGCGGACCTTGCCGCCGTGGCCCGCGACGGCCGGCGGCGGGAATCCGGGCAGCTCGGTGACCTGGAACTCGGCGTCGGGAGCGCCGAGCGCGTCCACGGCCGGAGCCCAGCCGGAGCCCATCACGAGGACGACGTCGTGGGACTCGGCGCCGGTGAGTTCGCGCAGGCGCGCGGCGGCGGCGTCGGCGGCGGCGTACGGGTCGCCCTGGATGTCGTCCGGAAGAAGAGATGCGTTCACGCGCACGAGGGTAGCCGGTCTCGGCCTACGCGCGTAGATGACGGAGGTCACGGGATGGCGATCGTTGTCTTGTCGTTTCCGACGAGAGCTGCCGCGCGGAGGGGCGGCGAGCCCTCAGCAGGGCCTCTTGCGCAGCTCCATCACGTAATCGTGCGGAGCCCCCGCCGATTCGGCCGCATCCGCGATCTCGCCCAGGTAGCGGGCCGACGGCAGGCCGCCCTCGTAGGCGTTCAGGACGTACACCCAGGCCGTCTCCTCGCCGTCGAGGGTGTGCACGCGGATCCGCATCCGGCGGTAGACCTCGAGGCCGACGCCGACCCACCGGTCGAGTGACTCCTCGTCCATCGGTGCGATGTCGTACAGCGCCACGAAGACCTGGGAGCCGGGCGACTCGACGACGGTCGCCAGCGCGCCCTCCCACCCCATGTGCTCGCCGCCGAACGTCAGCCGCCAGCCGTTCAGCCACCCCGTGGCCCGCATCGGTGAGTGCGGGGCGCGGCGCGACATCAGCCGCGCGTCGAGATGGGCGGCGTACGCGGCGTGGAGGGACATGGGTCGAGCGTACGGCAGTCGGCTCGTGTGTCACTTCCGTCCCGCAGGTACCTGTGGTAGCCGGAGTGGGCCCCGGGGCGGTCGCACGTTGAAGGGTGCGGGACAATGGAGTACGTGACTCGGATCGTGATCATCGGTGGCGGACCCGGCGGATACGAAGCGGCGCTGGTCGCCGCACAACTCGGTGCGGAGGTGACCGTCGTCGACTGCGACGGTCTGGGCGGGGCGTCGGTACTGACCGACTGCGTGCCGTCCAAGACCCTCATCGCCACGGCCGAGGTGATGACCACCTTCGACTCCTCCTACGAGGAACTGGGGATCATCGTCGCGGACGACACCCCGCCAGAGGAGGTGGCCGCCCGCATCATCGGCGTCGACCTGGGCAAGGTCAACCGACGGGTCAAGCGGCTCGCGCTCGCCCAGTCCCACGACATCACCGCCTCCGTCACCCGGGCCGGTGCCCGGGTGCTGCGCGGCCGTGGCCGGCTGGAGGGCATGCAGGCCCTCGACGGCTCACGCAAGGTCGTCGTACGTGCCGCCGACGGCACCGAGGAGACCCTCACCGCCGACGCCGTCCTCATCGCCACCGGCGGTCACCCGCGCGAGCTGCCCGACGCCCAGCCGGACGGCGAGCGCATCCTGAACTGGACCCAGGTGTACGACCTCGACGAGCTCCCCGAGGAGCTCATCGTGGTCGGCTCCGGTGTCACCGGCGCCGAGTTCGCCGGCGCCTACCAGGCCCTCGGCTCCAAGGTCACCCTCGTCTCCTCCCGCGACCGCGTGCTGCCCGGCGAGGACCCGGACGCGGCCGTCGTGCTGGAGGACGTCTTCCGGCGCCGTGGCATGAACGTCATGTCCCGCTCCCGCGCCGCCGCCGCCAAGCGGGTCGGCGACCGGGTCGAGGTCACCCTCGCCGACGGGCGGGTCATCACCGGCTCGCACTGTCTGATGGCCGTCGGCGCCGTCCCCAACTCCGCGGGCATGGGCCTGGAGGAGGCGGGCGTCAAGCTGCGCGAATCCGGGCACATCTGGACCGACAAGGTCTCCCGCACGACCGCTCCGGGCGTGTACGCGGCCGGCGACGTGACCGGCGTCTTCGCCCTCGCATCCGTCGCCGCCATGCAGGGCCGGATCGCCATGTACCACTTCCTCGGCGAAACGGTGGCCCCGCTCAACCTCAAGACGGTCTCCGCCAACGTCTTCACCGACCCCGAGATCGCCACCGTCGGCTACAGTCAGGCGGACGTGGACGGCGGCATCATCGACGCCCGGGTCGTGAAGCTGCCGCTGCTGCGCAACCCGCGCGCCAAGATGCAGGGCATCCGGGACGGCTTCGTCAAGATCTTCTGCCGGCCGGGGACCGGGATCGTGGTCGGCGGTGTGGTCGTGTCGCCGCGCGCCTCGGAACTGATCCACCCCATCTCGATCGCCGTCGACAACAACCTGACGGTCGAACAGATCGCGAACGCGTTCACCGTGTACCCCTCCCTTTCGGGGTCGATCGCCGAGGTGGCCCGACAGCTCCACACCCGCAAGGCGACCGCCGAGAGCTGACGGCCGAAACCGACTCCCCGCTGGTCACGGGGAGTTGCCGACCATGCGGACGGCATAGGCAACGGGAGTACGCCCCTATACCACTTCCCGCTGCTGTGTGCGAACAACTTCTGTTATTCGGCGCAAACTGCTGAAACCAGACGGTCGTTGGGGTTACTGTCAGTTTCGTGTTCGCTGCAGAACGTCGCCAGTTGATCCTCGAAATGGTGCGTGCCAACGGAGCCGTGTCGCTCCGTGAGCTCGCCCGCGTCGTCCAGACCTCCGAAGTGACCGTACGGCGGGACGTGCGCGCACTGGAGGCAGAAGGACTCCTCGACCGCCGGCACGGCGGTGCGGTACTGCCGGGCGGATTCACGCGGGAGTCCGGCTTTCCGCAGAAGTCACATCTCGCGACCGCCGAGAAGACGGCCATCGCCGACCTCGCCGCGGGCCTGGTCGAAGAGGGCGAGGCCATCGTCGTCGGGGCGGGTACGACCACGCAGGAGCTGGCCCGCCGGCTCGCGCGGGTGCCCGGCCTGACCGTCGTCACCAACTCCCTCCTGGTGGCCCAGGCATTGGCCCACGCCAACCGGGTGGAGGTCGTGATGACGGGTGGGACACTCCGCGGTTCCAACTACGCCCTCGTCGGCTCCGGCGCCGAGCAGTCCCTCCAGGGGCTGCGGGTGTCGAGGGCCTTCCTCTCCGGGAGCGGTCTGACCGCCGAACGCGGTCTGTCCACGTCCAACATGCTCTCGGCGTCCGTCGACCGCGCGCTCGTCCAGGCCGCCGCGGAGGTCGTGGTCCTCGCGGACCACACCAAGCTCGGCACGGACACGATGTTCCAGACGGTCCCGACCGACGTGATCACCCGCCTGGTGACGGACGAGCCCCCGCCGCACGACGACCGCGCGGCCACCGAGCTGCAGGCCCTGGCCGACCAGGGCGTCCAGATCGCCGTGGCGGGGACGGGCGCGTCGGGAAACGGAAGCGCGGGGGGTGATGCCGCCCCGGCGCGTCAGCAGCGCCGGGACGTACCTCTCCCGGGCCCGCGCCGCGGCCAGGTCCCGGGCGGCCCCACCCTTCGCACGGCCGCGGTCCTGGGCGACCAGACACCGGGGACGGACCGGGCGCGGGTGGCGGACCTACGGCGACGCTGAACCGCCGGCGGGAAGGCCCGCCGGCGGCTGTGTCCTCAGATCCGCGGTTCGCCGCGCCGGACGAGATCGACGCGCCGATCCGGTGTCAGCGGTGTCGGTCCGCGGATCGACGCGCCGCACCTGGTCGACGCGCCGATCCGGTGTCAGCCGGGTCAGTCCTTGATCTCGCAGATCGCCGCGCCGGACGTGACCGACGCGCCGACCTCCGCGCTCAGGCCCTTGATGGTGCCGGACTTGTGGGCGTTGAGGGGCTGCTCCATCTTCATCGCCTCCAGGACGACGACCAGGTCGCCTTCCTTGACCTCCTGGCCCTCCTCGACGGCGATCTTGACGATGGTGCCCTGCATGGGCGAGGCGAGGGTGTCGCCGGAGGCCACGGGGCCGGACTTCTTCGCGGCGCGGCGCTTGGGCTTGGCGCCGGCGGCGAGGCCGGTGCGGGCCAGGGACATGCCGAGAGAGGACGGCAGGGAGACCTCCAGCCGCTTGCCGCCGACCTCGACGACGACCGTCTCGCGGCCCGGCTCCTCCTCCGCCTCCCCGACGGCGGGGGCCGTGAAGGGCTTGATCTCGTTGACGAACTCGGTCTCGATCCACCGGGTGTGGATCGTGAACGGCTCGGTGGAGCCGGTGAGTTCGGGGCCGAACGCCGGGTCCGTGACCACCGCGCGGTGGAACGGGATGGCCGTGGCCATGCCCTCCACCTGGAACTCCTCCAGCGCACGGGCGGCCCGCTGCAGGGCCTGCCGACGGGTGGCACCGGTGACGATCAGCTTGGCGAGCAGAGAGTCCCAGGCCGGGCCGATCACGCTGCCGGACTCCACACCGGCGTCCAGCCGCACGCCGGGGCCCGACGGCGGGGCGAACGTGGTCACCGTGCCGGGGGCGGGCAGGAAGCCTCGGCCGGGGTCCTCGCCGTTGATGCGGAACTCGAAGGAGTGGCCGCGGATGACGGGGTCGTCGTAGCCGAGCTCCTCGCCGTCGGCGATGCGGAACATCTCGCGGACGAGGTCGATGCCGGTGACCTCCTCGGTGACCGGGTGCTCGACCTGGAGACGGGTGTTGACCTCCAGGAAGGAGATCGTGCCGTCATTGCCGACGAGGAACTCCACGGTGCCCGCGCCGACGTACCCGGCCTCCTTGAGGATGGCCTTCGACGCCCGGTACAGCTCGGCGACCTGCTGGTCCGACAGGAACGGCGCCGGGGCCTCCTCGACCAGCTTCTGGTGCCGCCGCTGCAGCGAGCAGTCACGGGTCGACACCACGACCACGTTGCCGTGCTGGTCGGCCAGGCACTGCGTCTCCACGTGCCGGGGCTTGTCCAGGTAGCGCTCGACGAAGCACTCCCCGCGCCCGAACGCGGCCACCGCCTCACGCACGGCGGAGTCGTACAGTTCGGGCACCTCTTCGAGGGTCCGCGCGACCTTCAGACCGCGGCCACCGCCACCGAAGGCGGCCTTGATCGCGATCGGCAGGCCGTTCTCCTCGGCGAACGCGACGACCTCGTCGGCGCCGGACACCGGGTCCGGCGTGCCGGCGACCAGCGGGGCCCCGGCGCGCTGGGCGATGTGCCGGGCGGCGACCTTGTCGCCCAGGTCCCGGATCGCCTGCGGCGGCGGGCCGATCCAGATCAGGCCCGCGTCCAGGACCGCCTGCGCGAACTCGGCGTTCTCGGAGAGAAAGCCGTAGCCCGGGTGGATGGCGTCCGCACCGGACTCCCGAGCGGCCTTGAGGACCTTCTCGATGTCGAGGTAACTGGTGCCCGGGGTGTCACCGCCCAGGGCGAACGCCTCATCCGCGGCACGGACATGCAGAGCGTCCCGGTCCGGGTCGGCGTAGACGGCCACGCTCGCGATACCGGCGTCCCGGCAGGCCCGGGCAACGCGGACAGCGATTTCGCCACGGTTGGCGATGAGCACCTTGCGCACGATGAGGCTCCCTCCTTGAAACAAGCCGAGTTTAGGGACTGCCGACACGGCACTTCGACCCGTCCCCAATGGTGAGCTTGCCCACACGGAGCGTGATTCGAGGCTCGCTCGACCCGCGAAATCCCTTGTGGCACGGCGGTACCCAGGATTCCTCCGGAAAACCCTAGCCCTCCAATGTGGTCAAGGTCTCTGTGAGAGCGTGCTGCGCCCCACTCCGTTTCTTTGTCGAGTCCCTACGAATGGCCCAACGCATCTTTGCTCTCCGCAGAACCCTTGTCCCGGGGTTTACCCGTTAGTAGCGTTCATGACGGCTCGAACGTACTTGGGGTAACAGCAGTACTGATCGGATGACGCTCGACAGCTCGACGGCTCGGGAAGTGGGTGGGGACCGGTGGTGCGCAGGCCGGTGGCGTGGATCGTGGCGGTCGTGCTCTTCGTGGAGGCGCTCGGCGTAGCGGCACTGAACTGGTTCCTGGGGGTCGTGGTCGACCGGCAGGACATGTCCCTGGCGGGACTCGACCCGGACATGATGTCCGTGTCCTCGAAGATCGGCGGGATCGTCTTCGGTCTCTACTTCGCCCTGTGCGGCCTGGTCGCGCTCCTGGTCGCCCGGCGCGACCGCGCCCCCGCCGGGCTCGGCCGGGTCCTGCTGATCAGCGCCGCCGTGGTGCACGGTCTGCTGGGCGCGTTCACATGGGGGCTGGTGGGCCCGACGGCGTTCCTGTTCATGATGGTCGTGCTCGGGCTCGTCGTGCTGCTGCTCATGACGTACGACGCCCGGGCGGAGCCGGCCGACGCCGCGCCCGAGGGTGGCAAGGGGGACGACGGCTCCCCGGTCACCCCTCCGCCTGCGCCCACAACTCCGTGATCCCGACGCCCAGTTCGGCCAGCAGCCGGCGGACCAGCGGCAAGCTGATGCCGATCACGTTGCCGTGGTCGCCGTCGATGCCGTCGATGAACGGGGCCGAGCGGCCGTCGAGGGTGAAGGCCCCGGCGACGTAGAGGGGCTCGCCGGAGGCGACGTACGCGGCGATCTCCTCGTCGGTGGGGTCGCCGAAGTGGACGACGGTGGAGGCGATGGCGGAGACGTACCGCCCGCTGAGCGTGTCGTAGATGCAGTGGCCGGTCTGGAGCGTCCCGGCCCGGCCGCGCATCGCCTTCCAGCGTGCGGTGGCCTCCTCGGCGTCCGCGGGCTTGCCCAGGGCCTGCCCGTCCAGCTCGAGCACCGAGTCGCAGCCGATCACGAGGGCGCCCTTGACCTCGGGCTTGGCGGCCACCACGGAGGACTTCGCCTCGGCGAGGGCGAGCGCCAGCTCGGCGGGGGTCGGCGCGGTGACCGCGTCCTCGTCGACGCCGCTCACGATGACCTCGGGGTCGAGTCCGGCCTGGCGCAGCAGTCCGAGCCGGGCGGGGGACTGGGAGGCGAGGACGAGTCGGCGGCGCGGCTGATCAGTCATGCGGTCAGCGTAACGGCGTCGCCACGGCGGCTCATCCCAGCCCGATCACGATCATCACGAGCACCATGGCCAGCGCCACGAGAACGCCCAGCCGCCGCACCATCTCCTGCGTCTCACGCAGTTCCTCGGGCGGCTCGTTCTCCGGATCGGACCACAGCATGTCACCAGCGTGTGGCCGGGCCGGGCCGGGCGCCTGAGTACGCGTACTCAAGTTGGCGCCCGGGGTTGCCGTACCGCGCGCCCACGCGGCGGAGCCGCACAGTGATGCGGCTCCGCGCCCCTCAGGCCGGCTGCGGTCAGCCCGGCCAGTAAGTGCGGGTCCATGCCGTGGGCCCGGGCTGCGGCAGGTGGTGTGCTGCGATCCTTGCCGGGTCCGACCAGGAGTCCCTCGGGCCGGGCGCGCCGGGCGGCACGGTGGATGCCGCCGCGGCGCGGGCTCGGACCACCGCCAGGGCGGCGGCAAGCTCCTCAGGGGTCGGATTGCCCCGTACGACCTTGATCGTCATCTCTGCTCCCAGGGCCTAGAGGGGGATGTTGCCGTGCTTCTTCGGAGGCAGGGATTCCCGCTTGGTGCGCAGCTGACGCAGGCCGCGCACGATGTGGCTCCGGGTGTCGGACGGCATGATCACCGCGTCGATGTAGCCCCGCTCGGCGGCGATGTAGGGGTTGAGGAGGGTGTCCTCGTACTCCTGCATGAGCCGCGCCCGGGTGGCCTCCCCTTCTCCTGAGTCCTCCGCCTCGGCGATGGTGCGGCGGTGCAGGATGTTGACCGCGCCCTGGGCGCCCATCACGGCGATCTGGGCGGTCGGCCAGGCGAGGTTGAGGTCGGCGCCCAGGTGCTTGGAGCCCATGACGTCGTAGGCGCCGCCGAAGGCCTTGCGGGTGATGACCGTGATGAGCGGGACGGTCGCCTCGGCGTAGGCGTAGATCAGCTTGGCGCCGCGGCGGATGATGCCGTCGTGCTCCTGGTCGACGCCGGGCAGGAAGCCGGGGACGTCGACGAAGGTGATCACCGGCACGTTGAAGGCGTCACAGGTGCGCACGAAGCGGGCCGCCTTCTCGCTGGCCTTGATGTCCAGGCAGCCGGCGAACTGCATCGGCTGGTTGGCGACGATGCCGACCGGGCGGCCCTCGACACGGCCGAAGCCGGTGACGATGTTCGGCGCGAACAGCGGCTGCGTCTCGAAGAACTCGGCGTCGTCCAGGACGTGTTCGAGCACCGTGTGCATGTCGTACGGCTGGTTCGCGCTGTCCGGGACGAGCACATCCAGCTCGCGGTCCTCGTCCGTGACGGTGAGGTCCGCCTCCTCCGGGAACGCGGGCGGTTCGGTGAGGTTGTTGGACGGCAGGTAGCTCAGCAGCTGCTTGACGTACTCGATGGCGTCCTTCTCGTCCCCGGCCATGTGGTGGGCCACGCCGGAGGCGGAGTTGTGGGTGCGGGCGCCGCCCAGCTCCTCGAAGCCGACGTCCTCGCCGGTCACGGTCTTGATGACGTCCGGGCCGGTGATGAACATGTGCGAGGTCTGGTCGACCATGACGGTGAAATCGGTGATCGCCGGGGAGTAGACCGCGCCGCCTGCACACGGGCCGACGACCAGGCTGATCTGCGGGATGACGCCGGAGGCATGGGTGTTGCGGCGGAAGATCTCGCCGTACGCGCCCAGCGAGGCGACGCCCTCCTGGATGCGGGCGCCGCCGGAGTCGTTGATGCCGATGACCGGGCAGCCGGTCTTCAGCGCGAAGTCCATCACCTTGACGATCTTCTGCCCGTAGACCTCGCCCAGCGCACCGCCGAACACGGTGAAGTCCTGCGAGAACACGGCGACCGGGCGCCCGTCGACGGTCCCGTACCCGGTGACGACACCGTCCCCGTACGGGCGGTTCTTCTCCAGCCCGAAGTTGGTGGAGCGGTGGCGG
The DNA here is from genome assembly GCF_004187715.1 of Streptomyces sp. F001. GTDB lineage: Bacteria > Actinomycetota > Actinomycetes > Streptomycetales > Streptomycetaceae > Streptomyces > Streptomyces flavusporus. The sequence continues at coordinate 75,550 of NZ_QZWF01000015.1, forward strand.
GCGAACTCGTCCAGCTCGACGAAGGACTCCTCGTCGAGCAGCAGCTCGATCCGCTCACGGGCCGTCAGCTTGCCCTTGGCGTGCTGCTTTTCGACGGCTCGTTCCGAACCGGCGTGGGTCGCCTCGTGGATGCGGCGCTGGAGATCCGCGAGCTTCCCGGCGGTGGTGTGAATGTCGATCTCTTCCGGCTCGGACATCGGGATGCGGCTCCCTGCCTGCTCAAAAGGGGGGACGGTTACTCATCCGTAGCGTAGTGCGGGGCCCACAGATCGGCAGTGCGGCGTTTACCACACCTAGGGTGGCTTGTATGAAGCCGCACGATGCTGCAGAGCCGAACAACAGCCGGTGGTCCGACCTGGAGCGGCCACCCCTCAACGCTGCGGCCCTGCGCCGCGCCCTGGTGCGGGAGGGCGGCCTGTGGTCGGAGGTGGACGTGGTGCAGCGCACCGGCTCCACCAACACCGACCTGGTCGCCCGTGCCGTCGAGGGCACGGCCGGGGAGGGGGCGGTGCTGGTCGCCGAGGAGCAGACCGCCGCGCGGGGCCGGCTGGACCGCCAGTGGACGGCGCCGGCCCGCTCCGGCCTGTTCTTCTCCGTGCTGCTGCGCCCGGCCGGGATCCCGGTGGCCCGCTGGGGCTGGCTGCCGCTGCTCACCGGCGTCGCCGTGGCGACGGGGCTGTCCCGGTCGGCAGGCGTCGACACGGCACTCAAGTGGCCCAACGACCTCCTGGTGACCGTCGGCGGCGAGGAGCGCAAAGCCGGCGGCATCCTCGCGGAACGGGCGGGCGACGACGGCGTGGTCATCGGCGTCGGCATCAACGTGACCCTGCGCGAGGCGGAGCTGCCGGTACCGACCGCGGGCTCGCTGGCGCTGGCCGGGGCGGTGAGCACGGACCGGGATCCGCTGCTCAGGGCCGTACTGCGGTCGCTGGAGGACTGGTACGGACGGTGGCGGGCCGCCGGGGGCGATGCGGCGGCCTGTGGTCTGCAGGAGACGTACGCGGCCGGGTGCGCGACGCTGGGAAGGGCGGTGCGTGCCGAACTGCCGGGGGATCGGTCGATCACCGGAGAGGCGGTTGCGGTGGACGGCGACGGGCGGCTGGTGCTGGCGACGGAGGAGGGAGTGCGGGAGCCGGTGGGGGCCGGGGACATCGTCCACTTGAGGCGGGCGTGAGTTCGCCGGTGTGCGGCCCGGGGAGTACGGAGAGGCCGCGCAAGCCCGCGAAGAGTGAGCTGGCCCACAGCTGACGTAAAGTTGGGGCCGGTCGATACCTGACCGCGGCAGATCGGAAGGGCAGCAGGCGTGACCGTCGACGACACGGGCTCCGGCACGGGCGCGCACGGCCGAGGGGATCAGCCCCCACTCTCGGCTTCGCTCGAGCGGGGGGACCTCCATGCCGGCGACTCCGGCGAGGATCCGCTCGCCCTGCGCCTGGAACAGCTCATCCTCGGCGCCGAGCGGCGCTACACCCCTTTCCAGGCGGCTCGCAGCGCCGGCGTCTCCATGGAACTGGCGTCCCGCTTCTGGCGGGCGATGGGCTTCGCCGACATCGGGCAGGCCAAGGCGCTCACCGAGGCGGACGTCCTCGCGCTGCGCCGGCTGGCCGGTCTCGTCGAGGCCGGGCTGCTGAGCGAGGCGATGGCCGTGCAGGTGGCCCGCTCCACCGGACAGACCACCGCCCGGCTGGCGGAGTGGCAGATGGACTCCTTCCTCGAGGGCCTGACCGAGCCGCCCGAGCCCGGCATGACCCGCACCGAGGTGACGTACCCGATCATCGAGCTGCTCCTGCCCGAGCTGGAGGAGTTCCTCGTCTACGTCTGGCGGCGCCAGCTCGCCGCCTCGGCCGGCCGCGTCATCCAGACCGGGGACGACGAGGAGATGGTCGACCGCCGCCTTGCCGTCGGCTTCGCGGACCTCGTCGGGTTCACGCGACTGACCCGCCGTATGGAGGAGGAGGAACTCGGCGAACTCGTCGAGGCCTTCGAGACCACGTCCGCCGACCTGGTCGCCGCGCGCGGCGGGCGGCTCATCAAGACCCTCGGCGACGAGGTGCTCTACGCCGCCGACGACGCGGGCGTCGCCGCCGAGATCGCGCTGCGGCTCATCGAGACCCTGGCGAACGACGAGACGATGCCGGAGCTGCGCGTCGGCATAGCGTTCGGCACGGTGACCACCCGGATGGGCGATGTCTTCGGTACGACGGTGAACCTGGCCTCCCGGCTGACGTCGATAGCTCCGCGTGACGCCGTCCTGGTCGACAGCGCGTTCGCGGAGGAACTGATCCGCACCGGTGAGGCTCCCGCTTCCGAGGCGGAGGCCGCCGAGGCCGTGGCCGCCGCGGAGAAGGAGGGTGAGGAGCCGCCGACGTACCGCTTCGCGCTCCAGCCGATGTGGCAGCGTCCGGTGCGTGGCCTCGGCGTGGTCGAGCCATGGCTGCTCACCCGGCGGGACGGGGCGTCGTAGGTCCCTGCTCAGTCGTTCAGCGCATCCACGCACAGGCCGATGATCGGTACGCACAGTCCGGGCTGGTCCGGCTGCGGTGCCGGGACGGGCTGCTGGGCGGGGTGTGGTGTGTCGGGCGGGCTGCGGGCGGAGCTCGGCGGCGATGGCCGGACGGTTCCGTGCTGCCGGGCGGGGACGAGGTGACGTGGCCTCAGCCACGGGCGGGGTGGCCGGGGGCGGCGGCGAGGCGGTGGCGGACAGGAGCGGAGCCGGTCCCGTGCCGGTGCTCGGCGTCGCATCGGCCCCGCCGAGGGGAACGCCGGTCGAGGGGCCGGTGTCCGGGGCGGCCGAGACGGTGGCGGCCGCGGTCGTCGCCCGGTCCGAGCCGGTCACCGGCTCCCGGCCGGGAGCCGCCTGTGCGGTGCCGAGGCCGTCGCCGCCGGACTCCGACGTCATCCGTACGAGGCTCAGCGCACCGGCGGCCAGCGCAAGCCCGCCGACGGCGAACAGGACCTTACGGGGGCGCGGACGCCGGTGCCGGCCCCGCCCGCCCGCGCTCTGCTGCCGGACGTCCGGGTCCTCGCCGTGCGGGTCGGCGCCGACCGGGTTGTTGCTCGCCGAGGTGTGCGTCGTCGTGTCGGTCGTCATGGCGGTTCCTCCCCGGTGCCGTTGCGCCCCCGATGCGCCCCCGATGAGCCCGGCGGTGGGCACGCTATGCGCTCCCGCAGGGGCTGGGGCGGGAGTCGCCCGGATGTCACTCGAACGGGTGTCGGGCCGTGGCCGCCCGCTCTTTCCCCGGAGGGGCGCGGCTGCGATGATCGGGGCGAGCGCTGTTAACCGTCGTTAACCGGGAGGGTGTCGTGAGCGAGGAACGGTTCGGGGAGTTCGTGCTGGTGCGCCGGCACGAACAGGGGCATGTCGCGGAGCTGGCCCTCGACCGGCCCAAGGCCATGAACGCCGTCTCGACCGAGATGGCGCGGTCCGTCGCCGCGGCGTGCGCGGCGCTGGGCGACGACCGGGACGTACGCGTCGTCGTTCTGACGTCGACGCATGAGCGGGCGTTCTGCGTAGGCGCCGACCTCAAGGAGCGCAACTCCCTGAGCGACGCCGAGCTGGTGCGGCAGCGTCCGGTTGCGCGTGGTGCGTACACCGGAGTGCTCGAGCTGCCGGTGCCGACGGTCGCGGCGGTGCACGGCTTCGCGCTCGGCGGCGGCTTCGAGCTGGCGCTGTCGTGCGACGTGATCGTGGCCGACCGCACGGCCGTCGTCGGGCTGCCGGAGGTGTCCGTGGGCGTGATTCCGGGTGGCGGCGGCACGCAGTTGCTGCCCCGGCGGGTGGGGGCCGCGCGGGCGGCCGAGCTGATCTTCACCGCGCGGCGCGTCGAGGCGGCCGAGGCGCGGGAGCTGGGGCTGGTGGACGTTCTGGTGGACGAGGGGCGGGACCGGGAGGAGGCGCTGGCGCTGGCGTCCCGGATCGCCGGGAACTCGCCGGTCGGGCGGGCTGCGAAGCGGCGTTGCGGGTGGGGCATGGGCTGGATCTGCGGGCCGGGCTGGAGGTCGAGGACGCGGCGTGGCGGTCGGTGGCGTTTTCCGGGGATCGGGCGGAGGGGGTGGCGGCGTTCAACGAGAGCGGAAGCCGCAGTGGCCGGGGGAGTGAGTCCGGCGTTGGCCGGTGACCGGCGTTGCGGTGGGAGCGGGGTGGGTTGCGCAGCCCGGCGCTGACGGGGTGCCTCCCCCAGAGGGGGGACCCAGCGCCCACCCGTGCCGTCCCTGGGGGTCCCCCCAGGCCCTCAAGGCACTGAGGGAGGCACGACTGCCCGCGGGCCACGTCGGGACGCACGACTGCCCGCGGGCTGACGTGGGAAACCGGTCACCCCACCGCCCCGCAAACCTCCCGCTTCCCCATAAACCTCCCTAGCCTGGAGTGATGGGTGAGGACAATCGCCTCGCGGCCGTCGTGGCGCTGGCGCAGGGGATGGCCGCGGCGCACACCCCGCGCGAGTCGTGGCGGGCCGCCGCGCTCGGTGCGTGCCGGGCGCTGGACGCGAGCTTTGCCGCGCTGTCGGTGTGGGAGCGGGACCTCGGGTGTCTTCGGGTCCTGGTCAACGTGGGGGAGCGGGCGCCGGACGAGGAGGAGTTCCCGGAGGACGAGGCCTACCCGGTGCACCAGTTCGCCGAGATCACGGAGTTCCTGCACGAGCGGTGGGCCGGGGGCGGCGAGCCCGACGCCTGGGTCGAGACCGCGGAGGGGTCGACGGCGGGCCGCGCCGGTTACTGTCACCAGCGGGTCGCTGCCCTGCGTCGCCGCGGCCGCAGCAGCTGCGTCGTCGCGCCGGTCGTCCTGCACGGCCGGGCGTGGGGCGAGCTGTATGTCGCGCGACCGGTCGGTGCCCCCGTCTTCGACCGGGGCGACGCCGATTTCGCCACCGTCCTGGCCGCCGTGGTGGCCGCCGGGATCGCACAGACCGAGCGGCTGGAGGAGGTCAGGCGGCTGGCCTTCACCGACTCTCTGACCGGGCTCGCCAACCGTCGTGCCGTCGACATGCGCCTGGACGAGGCGATCGAACGGCACCGCCGGGAGGGCGTCGTCGTCAGCCTGGTCGTCTGCGACGTCAACGGGCTCAAGCGGGTCAATGACACCCGGGGGCACGCGGTCGGCGACCGGCTCCTGGAACGGTTCGGCTCCGTGCTGTCGCTGTGCGGGGCCATGCTTCCCGGCGCGCTCGCGGCCCGGCTCGGGGGCGACGAGTTCTGTCTGCTCGCGGTCGGGCCGCCCGCCGACGACGTGGTGAAGGTGGCCGACGAACTGTGCCGCCGGGCCGCCGAGTTGGAGCTGGGCGACGGTGTCGCCTGCGGGGTCGCCTCCACCCAGGATCCGGTCGGGCCGGTGCGCTCCGCCCGTCGGCTGTTCCGGCTCGCCGACGCCGCCCAGTACCAGGCCAAGGGGGTGCGCGCCGTCCGGGCGGTCGTCGCCGGGCGCGAGGGGCCCGAGGACCCGGTGGTGCGCCTCGCCGACGCACCGACCGACGAGCACACCCCGGAGCGGCGCCGCTTCCGTGGCCGCCGGTGAGCAACGCCGTACCTCGGCGGCAACAGCGGTAAGGGCCGCATCGTGCACCCACCCGTGACATCTTCGAATTCACTGCGTACGCTCCTGAATATGGATATGCACACTGTGGTGGTGGGGACATCCGGCGTCACCGCGTCCGACGTCCTCGCCGTGGCGCGCGCCGGCGCCCGGGTCGAGCTCTCCGGCGAGGCGGTGGCCGCGCTCACCGCGGCCCGCGGGATCGTGGACGCGCTGGCGGCCAAGCCCGAGCCGGTCTACGGCGTCTCCACCGGCTTCGGCGCCCTCGCGACCCGGCACATCGGCCAGGAACTGCGCACCCAGCTCCAGCGCAACATCGTCCGCTCGCACGCCGCCGGCATGGGGCCGCGGGTGGAGCGGGAGGTCGTACGGGCCCTGATGTTCCTGCGGCTGAAGACCGTCTGCTCGGGACACACCGGCGTACGGCCCGAGGTGGCGCAGACCATGGCCGACGTCCTCAACGCCGGTATCACCCCGGTCGTGCACGAGTACGGCTCCCTCGGCTGCTCCGGCGACCTCGCCCCGCTGTCCCACTGCGCCCTGACGCTGATGGGGGAGGGGGAGGCCGAAGGACCCGACGGGACCGTACGCCCCGCCGGTGAACTCCTCGCCGCGCACGGCATCGAGCCCGTCGAGCTGCGCGAGAAGGAAGGCCTCGCCCTCCTCAACGGCACCGACGGCATGCTCGGCATGCTGCTGATGGCCCTCGCCGACCTGGACACCCTCTACACGTCCGCCGACGTCACCGCGGCCCTGTCGCTGGAGGCCCTGCTCGGCACCGACCGGGTCCTCGCTCCCGAGCTGCACGCCATCCGCCCGCACCCCGGCCAGGCCGCCAGCGCCGCCAACATGCTGGCCGTACTGAAGGGTTCGGGCCTGACCGGCCATCACCAGGGCGACGCTCCCCGCGTCCAGGACGCCTACTCCGTGCGCTGTGCTCCGCAGGTGGCCGGCGCCGGACGGGACACGATCGCGCACGCCCGCCTGGTCGCCGAGCGCGAACTGGCCTCGGCCGTCGACAATCCCGTCGTACTCCCCGACGGGCGCGTTGAATCCAACGGCAACTTCCACGGCGCCCCGGTCGCCTACGTCCTCGACTTCCTCGCCATCGCCGCCGCCGACCTCGCCTCCATCGCCGAGCGGCGCACCGACCGGCTGCTGGACAAGAACCGCAGCCACGGTCTGCCGCCGTTCCTCGCCGACGACGCCGGGGTGGACAGCGGGCTCATGATCGCCCAGTACACGCAGGCCGCGCTGGTGAGCGAGATGAAGCGGCTCGCCGTACCGGCGTCCGCGGACTCGATACCGTCCTCCGCGATGCAGGAGGACCATGTCTCCATGGGCTGGTCGGCGGCGCGCAAGCTGCGTACGGCCGTCGACAACCTCACGCGGGTCGTCGCCATCGAGCTGTACGCCGCCACGCGCGCGATCGAACTGCGCGAGGGCCTGACCCCGGCGCCCGCGTCCCAGGCCGTCATCGACGCCGTACGGGCGGCGGGGGTCGAAGGTCCCGGTCCCGACCGGTTCCTGGCGCCCGACCTCGCGGCGGCGGACGCGTTCGTGCGGGACGGGCGGCTGCTGGCGGCGGTGGAGACGGTCACCGGACCGCTCCAGTAGGACGGTTGAGGGGCCCTGCCGTACGACCGGCAGGGCCCCGGAGATCACTTGAGCTTGGCGACCTGCGCCTCGACCACGGCCGCCGGGATCTCGGCCGCCTCGCCGGTGCCGAGCGCGGCGAGGTTCACCGTGTAGAACGTGGCGATGGTGTTGCCCTTGCGCACCACCTCGGTGTGGAAGGTGGCCGTGCCCTCGCCGTCCATGTCGACGTCCTGGGCGAACGCCACCGACTCGTCACCGCCTCCGGAGCCCTGCGCCGCGGCGACCTTGGTGACCTTCGTCTTCTCGGCGTCGGCCGTGAGGCTGTAGCCGCCGGCACAGGCCGACACGCCGTCGGAAACGGCCTTCATGGCCTTCTCGGCACCGTCGCCCTCGTACGAGGACAGGCCCACGAACGTCATGGCGACGTTGAAGGCGTCCGCGATGTCCTCCGGCTGCGCGGTGGCGGCCGACGCCTTGTCCTCCGCGACGGTGTTGCTGGCGTTCGCGTCCGTGTCACCCGGGGCGAGACCGGCCGTGGCCCAGGAGAGCGGGTCGCACTCGGCCTTGTCGGTCTTCACCGCGGTCTTGGACTTCGGGAGGGTGTCGTCGCCGGAGGCGACCTTGTAGCCCTTGACCTCGTCCTGAGCGAGCAGCAGTTTCTCCAGCTCGGCCGCGCTGAGCGCCTTGGCGGCCTGAGTCGGCGAGGAGGAGGACTCCGTGTCCTTGGAGTCGTCGGAACTGTCCGACCCCCCGCCACATCCGGTGATGAGGGCGAGCGACAGCACGCTCACGGCGACCGTGGCGCCTGTGCGCGCCCTCGATGATCTCTTCATGGGCGGACTATGAGGCTCAGGTCAAGGACACGTCAAGCCGGATTTTCCGAACCTTTCAGAACCCAAGTCGTTCCCGGCGCACCGAATACACCACAAACCCGGCGCCCAGTGTCAGACAGAGCGTGCCGCCGACGACGTACGGGGTGCTGTCGAAGCTGCCGGTGTCGGCGAGCCGGGTGCCGTCGGTCTGAACGCCGGTCGTGTCGGTGGTCGTTGCCGCCGCTCTGGCCTGCGTCGTCTGCGTCACCGTGGGCTGCTCCTGCGCAGGGCCGTCCGCGGTCGCGTTCGCGGAGGGAACGAACCACAGGGCGCCGAGCAGGGTGCCCGCGGCGGTGGCGGTCAGCAACGGACGACGAGCGGATGACACGGAATATCGATCCCCTTGTGATGCTGGCGAATTGGCCGTGTGGGGCGATGTTAGTGAAAGGCGCGGGTCACGGGAAAGTCACGGGGGCCACGGGTCGTACTCTCCGAGGTATGAGCACTCCAGAGGCATCACGTTTTGTACGGGTTCGCGTGGAACTCGTCCTTGAGGTCGACGACAACGACGCCGTGACGCAGGCGGCGCTGCGGCGGATTTCCGGCGACGCGGACATGCCGGCCGAGGAACGGGCGCACGCGCAGAGCGCTGTGACGCAAGACACTGCGGAGGCCCTCGCCTACCTTGTGGACCCGTTCGACCTGGTCAGGGAGGTGCCGGGGATTGAGCTCCAGCAGGCCTCCTGGAGCAGTGAGCAGGTCGACTACGACCCGGACTCGCCGGAATGGGACCTTGCCGAGGATGATGTCGACGACCAGGAAGACGGAGAGCGGGTCGGCTGACGCGACTTGGGGAAATCGTGACCCCGGGCGGCAACCGCCGCCTGGGGTTTTCTCGTCTCAAGGGGCGCACAGACCGACACCTGCACCACCCGCTCATCGAAAACGTGGTGTGCCCCACACAAGCAAGGCATGTGGAACGGGACGAACCGGTCGTAGCGTTGAAAGTTCTTAACGGGGACTCTCGGGGTTTTCGGGGAATCGGCAACGATGGAGAAGCGTGTGATAACGGACAGTAAGCGGCGCAAGGGCCTGAGGGCCGCGTCCGCACTGCTCGGCAGTGTGCTGGTGCTCTCGGCGTGTTCCGGCGGCAACGAGGCCTCCGGAAGCGACAGCGGCAACGACACCTCGCAGGCCCAGGTCGACGAGGCAGCAGCCCAGAAGAGCTCCCAGGCCCAGATCGAGATCACGCCGAAGGACGGCTCGGCCAACGCCTCCATCAACAACTCCGCCGCCGTCACCGTGAGCAAAGGCACGCTCACCGAGGTGACGATGACCACGTCCGACGGCACCGCCGTCGAGGGCGAGATATCCGCCGACAAGAAGAGCTGGAAGCCCACCGTCCAGCTGGAGCGCTCCACCACGTACAAGGTCGCGGCGACCGCGCAGGACTCCGAGGGCCGGGAGGCCCACGAGAACGCCTCCTTCACCACGGTCTCGCCGGACAACAGCTTCATAGGCAACTTCACGCCGGACGACGGCGCCACCGTCGGTGTGGGCATGCCCGTGTCGATCAACTTCGACAAGGCGATCACCAACAAGGTGGACGTCCAGAAGGGCATCACCGTCTCCACCAGCAGCGGCCAGGAGGTCGTCGGCCACTGGTTCAACGCCAACCGGCTCGACTTCCGGCCCGAGGACTACTGGAAGGAAGGCTCCACCGTCACGCTGAAGCTGGCGCTCGACGGCGTCGAGGGCGCCGAGGGTGTCTACGGCGTCCAGCAGAAGACGGTCACCTTCACCATCGGCCGCAACCAGGTCTCCTACGTCGACGCGAACACCAAGCAGATGAAGGTCACGCAGGACGGCAAGGTCGTCAAGACCATCCCGATCTCCGCCGGCTCGCCCGAGAACAAGACGTACGAGGGCCAGATGGTGATCTCCGAGAAGTTCAAGGAGACCCGGATGAACGGCGCGACGGTCGGCTTCACCGACGACGACGGCAAGGGCGAGTACGACATCAAGGACGTCCCGCACGCCATGCGCCTGTCCACGTCCGGCACCTTCATCCACGGCAACTACTGGGGCGCCGACTCCGTCTTCGGCAGCGTCAACACCAGCCACGGGTGTGTCGGTCTGAACGACACCAAGGGTGCCAACGACCCGAAGACCGAAGGCGCCTGGTTCTACAACAACTCGATCGTCGGTGACGTCGTGGTCGTCCAGAACACCGGCGACAAGACGATCGCGCCGGACAACGGTCTGAACGGCTGGAACATGGACTGGGCGCAGTGGAAGGCGGGCTCCGCCATCTGACGCGCCCTCTGATACGCCGCGAATGCCGCCCCTTGGAGGCGGCATTCGTGTTTTCACAGGCTTCAGAGGCCCGTTCCTAGGGCTTACGGGCCGGTTCCAAGGACCGGACACAGCCTTCTCATCCTTCTCTTATGCCGGCCTTATGCCGCCATCACGGTGCGTCCCTAACTTGCGGCGCATGTTCTTCACCTATCTGAGGCGCGAACTGCGCCGCCGCAGAAAGGCGGCCCTCGTCGTCGCCTCCGGACTGGCGCTCGGTATCGCGCTGGTCATCGTGGTCAGCTCCGTCTCCTCCGGCATGGGCAAGGCCCAGGACAAGGTCCTGCAGTCCCTGTACGGGCTCGGTACCGACATGACCGTCACCAAGGCGGCCGCCGCCCAGGAGGAGGGCCAGGCGCAGCGGCCACGCTTCCGGTTCGACGCGCAGGACGGCGACTCCGACGAGGAGCAGAGCAGCGACCGGGTGATGGTCCAGGGTTTCGAGACGCTGTCGAGCTCGACCGTGAGCAAGGTCGGCGCGCAGGACGGTGTGTCGGACGCCGTCGGCGGACTGAGCCTGCAGGTCATCAAGGTCAGCGGCCAGTTCACGCGCGGTCAGTTCCAGCAGGACGGCGGCGAGCAGCCGGGCGGCGCCCCCGGCGGCGGCACCGGGCAGCCCGAGGGCCGCGTCCAGGGCGGCGGCGCCGACTTCGACGTCAACAGCTACTCCGTCTACGGCACCGACGTCACCAAGCCCGAGCTCGGCCCGCTGACCTCCTCGAAGATCACCAGTGGCCGTATCTTCAAGGCGTCCGAGACCAACGCCGAGGTGGTCGTCGCCGACGCCTCCTACGCCAAGGAGAAGAAGCTCGCCCTCGGCGACACCGTCACCGTCAAGGGCGTCAAGTACGAGGTCATCGGCATCGCCACGCCGGAGAGCGGGGACGCGGCGGCCAACCTCTACATCCCGCTGAAGCAGGCGCAGACGCTCAGCGACTCGGCGGACAAGGTCACCACGATCTACGTCAAGGCGACCGACTCGCAGCGGATCGACGCCGTCAAGTCGGCGATCCAGAAGAACATCTCCGGTACGACCGTGACGACCTCCGCGGACCTTGCGGAGACCGTGTCCGGCTCGCTGTCCACCGCGTCCGATCTCGCGACGAGCGTGGGCAAATGGCTGTCGGTCGTGGTGCTCGCGGCGGCGTTCCTGGTGGCCGGGCTGCTGACGTCATCGGCGGTGTCCCGGCGGGTGCGGGAGTTCGGCACGCTGAAGGCGCTGGGCTGGCGGTCGGGGCGGGTGACCCGGCAGGTGGTCGGGGAGGCCGTCGTCAGCGGTCTGGTGGGCGGTGCGCTCGGTATCGCGGTCGGGCTGGCCGGGGCGTATGCCGTCACCGCGGTCAGTCCTACGTTGCAGGCGGAGCTTGGTGCCGCGGGTGGGGGCATGACTGGCGGTGGTCCTGGGGGATTCGGTGGCGGGCCTGCGCGTGAGGCTGCGTCCCGGACGCTCGATGTCGCCCTGACGGCACCTGTCAGTGTCACGACGATTGCCCTTGCGGTGGGGCTTGCCGTCACCGGTGGGCTCATTGCCGGCGCGTTCGGGGGTGGCGGGCGTCGCGGTTGCGGCCGGCGGATGCGTTGCGGCGGGTTGAGTAGCCGACGCCAACTGTGGCTGGGGGTGGGTCGCGCAGCCCGGCGCCACGGGGTGCCTCCCCCACACTCGGCTTCGCTCGAGCGGGGGGGGACCCCCCTCGCCCACCCGTGCCGCCCTGGGGGTCCCCCCCAGGCTCTTAAGGCACTGGGGGAGGCACGACTGCCCGCAGCTACGTCAGACCATCCTCGTTACCTATCCCAGGAGTTGCCCCCATGTACGAACTAAGAGCCGTCACCAAGCGCTACACCCGCGGCAAGGAGACCGTCCACGCTCTCGACGGCGTCGATCTCACCATCGCCGACGGCGACCGGCTGGTCATCCAGGGCCCCACCGGTGGTGGGAAGTCCACGTTGCTGCAGATGCTGGGTGGGCTGGACCGGCCCAGTTCCGGTGAGGTGGTGCTCGACGGGACCGATCTGGCGCGGCTGTCCGAGGCCAGGCTCACCACCGTGCGCAGCGAGAACATCGGGTTCGTCTTCCAGAGCTTCAACCTCATCCCGACGCTCACCGCTCAGGAGAACGTCGAGACCGCCCTCGTACCCCTCGGAGTGAAGGGGAAGGAGCGGCGCGAACGGGCCGCCGAAGCGCTGAAGTCGGTCGGACTCGGCGAGCGGCTCGGGCATCTGCCCGGTGAGATGTCCGGCGGTCAGCAGCAGCGCGTCGCGATCGCCCGTGCGCTGGTGAAGCAGCCGAAGGTGCTGCTCGCCGACGAACCCACGGGAAACCTCGACGAGTCGATGCGCGACGAGATCATGGACGTCCTGGAGCGCATGTGGAAGGAGCTCGGGCTGACGTTCATCATGGTCACCCACGACTCCTCGATCGCGAAGAAGGCCCCGCGGCTGGCGACGATCCGCAAGGGACGGATCAGCGTAAAGGAGAACGCCAACTCCTGACCGCTTCCGCGTCTATGGCGAACTCGTGACGGAACATTCTATTGAGGTGTCTGATCACCCCCCGGCATACTGCGTGTCTCCGGGGGGTGCACGCGCAGGTGTGCGGAACGCCCCCCGGCCGGGTGAACGGGGAATTCGCCCGGTTCCTCAACTCCAGGGGGAGTTTTGCGCAGACAAGTGAAGAGAGCCGGTGCCGCCGCGGTCGCCACCGCGGCCGCCGTCGCCCTCGCCGCGGGACTGACCAGCCCGGCGTCGGCGAAGCCGGAGCAGCGCCCGACCGGCGCTGCGAAGCTCACGTCCCACCACCGCATCACCCTGATCACCGGTGACCGGGTCAGCGTGGACGCCAAGGGGCGGGTCGTAGGCCTGGAACGGGCCGAAGGGCGTGAGCACATACCCGTACAGATCCGCAAGACCGAGGGACACACCCTCGTCATACCCGCGGACGCGGCCCGTCTGGTCGCCACCGGCAAGCTGGACCAGCGGCTGTTCGACATCACCGAGTTGAACAAGTCCACGACCCGCAAGGCCCAGAAGAACGGCCTGAAGGTCATCGTCGGCTACAAGGGCGCCGCCACCGCCGCGAAGGCCGACGTCCGTGACGCCGGCACCCTCCGGCAGAGCCTCGAGTCCCTCAACGCGGACGCCGTACAGACCGCGCACAAGGACGCGCCCGAGCTGTGGGACGCCGTCACCAACGGCGACAAGGCCGTCTCCGGCATCGCGCACATCTGGCTCGACGGCGTCCGCAAGGTCACCCTCGACACGTCCGTGCCGCAGATCGGCGCCCCCAAGGCATGGGCCGCCGGCTACGACGGCAAGGGCGTGAAGATCGCCGTGCTGGACACCGGCGTGGACGCCACCCACCCGGACCTGAAGTCACAGGTCACCGCGTCCAAGAACTTCACCACCGCCGCCGACGCGAGCGACAAGTACGGCCACGGCACGCATGTCGCGTCCATCGCGGCCGGCACCGGTGACAAGGCGGGCGGCAAGTTCAAGGGCGTCGCCCCCGGAGCCGAGATCCTCAACGGCAAGGTCCTCGACGACAGCGGCTTCGGCGACGACTCCGGCATCCTCGCCGGCATGGAGTGGGCGGCCGAGCAGGGCGCCGACGTCGTCAACCTCAGCCTCGGCGGCATGGACACCCCGGATGTCGACCCGCTGGAGGCGGCCGTCAACCGGCTCTCCGCCGAGAAGGGCATCCTCTTCGCCATCGCGGCCGGCAACTCCGGCCCGGAGAGCGTCGGTTCGCCGGGCTCGGCGGACGCCGCGCTCACCGTCGGTGCCGTGGACGACCAGGACAAGCTGGCCGACTTCTCCAGCACCGGCCCGCGCGTCGGCGACGGCGCCATCAAGCCGGACGTCACCGCGCCCGGCGTGGACATCACCGCGGCCTCCGCCAAGGGCAGCGTCATCGAGCAGGAGGTCGGGGAGAACCCGGCCGGGTACCTGACCATTTCGGGTACGTCGATGGCGACCCCGCATGTCGCGGGCGCCGCCGCGATCCTCAAGCAGCAGCACCCTGACTGGACGTACGCCGAGATCAAGGGCGCGCTGACCGGTTCCACCAAGGGCGGCGCCTACACGCCGTTCGAGCAGGGCTCGGGCCGGATCCAGGTCGACAAGGCCGTCAAGCAGACGGTGATCGCCGACCCGGTCTCGGTGAGCTTCGGCGTCCAGCAGTGGCCGCACACCGACGACACCCCGGCCACCGAGCAGCTGACGTACCGCAACCTCGGCACGGCCGACGTCACGCTGGACCTGAAGGCGACCGCCACCAACCCCAAGGGTGAGGCCGCCCCGGCCGGTTTCTTCAAGCTCGGCGCGACCAAGGTGACCGTCCCGGCGGGTGGCAAGGCCTCCGTCGACCTGACCGTGAACACCAAGCTGGGCGGCACCCTCGACGGCGCCTACTCCGCGTACGTCACCGCGACGGGCGGCGGGCAGAGCGTCCGTACGGCCGCCGCCGTGCAGCGTGAGATCGAGTCGTACGACGTCACGGTCAAGCACATCGGCCGGGACGGGCAGCCGACCGACGACTACAACACCGCGCTGATGGGTTACTCGGGCCTCGGCAACGGCCGCGGCTACCAGGTTCCGGTCGCCGCGTCCGGCACGACGACCTTGCGCATCCCCAAGGGCACGTACCTGCTGGACGCCTGGGTCGCCAAGGACTTCGTGAACCTGGAGGGCGGCCTCGACTGGCTGGTCCAGCCCCGGCTGACCGTCACCAAGAACACCTCGGTGACGATCGACGCGCGCAAGACCAAGACGGCCGACATCACGGTGCCGGACGCCGCAGCCAAGCCCCACTCCGCGATGATCAGCTACGCCTACGACGCCGCGGGCGGCTTCGGCGTCGGCGCCACCTCCTTCGCCGACCTGCGCATGGGCCACCTGGGTGGCGAGATCGCGAGCGGTCTCACCCAGACCTGGCACGGCCAGTGGACCAAGGGCACCACCGCCGAGTACGACGTGGCGACCACCGCCCCGGTCAAGAAGATCCAGGGCGACAAGGTCCGCCACTTCAAGGCGAGCGAGCTGGCCACCGTGAAGAACAACCTCGGCGCCGCCACCTCCGGCAAGACCGGCGCGCTCACCCCCTGGGGCCTCTTCCCCGAGGAGTTCGTGGTGGGCACCCCGGTGGAGCAGAAGCTGCCGAGCTCGCGCACGGTGTACCTGTCGACGGTCGACGGCATCGAGTGGTCGTTCGACTTCGAGCAGCTCGGCGGCAAGGATGCGAACGGCTACCCGATCTCCGAGGCGTTCTACACGCTGAGCGACCTGAAGAAGTTCACGGCGGGCAAGTCGTACTCGCAGACCTTCAACAAGGCGGTCTTCGGTCCGCACCTGAACAGTGAGTTCGGTCTGTTCCGCGAGGGCAACGACATCTACGGCTACGTTCCGCTGTTCGCCGACGGCTCCCAGCACCCGGGCTCGTCGCTGTTCACCTCGGTGAACACGACCCTGTACCGCAACGGCACCAAGGTCGGCACGCACGACGACCCGCTGTTCGGCGAGAAGGCGTTCAGGGTCCCGTCCGGCGACGCCGAGTACAAGCTGACCACCTCGGTCAAGCGGACGACCAAGGTCGCCGCCGCGTCCACCCGGATCGACGCGAGCTGGACGTTCCGCTCCAAGAAGCCGGCCACCGACATGGCCAAGCTCCCCGCGTCCACCGTCCGCTTCAACGCCACGACCGACCTGGCCAGCAAGGTCACGGCCGGCCGCACGGCCACCGTCCCGGTCACCGTCGAGGGCTCCGCCAAGGGCAGCAACCTCAAGGCGCTGGGCGTATGGGTGTCGTACGACTACGGGCAGACCTGGAAGAAGGTCACCGTGAAGAACGGCAAGATCACCTTCAAGAACCCGGAGAAGGGCAAGGCGATCTCCTTCCACGCCAAGATCACCGACAAGCAGAACAACAAGTCGACGATCTCGATCTACAACGCGTACTACGGCAAGTGAGCCGTTAGCGAAAGCCCGCCGGAAGCACAGCTTCCGGCGGGCTTTCCGTGTCTCCGTCGAGAACGAGGCTGTTCAGGCCACCCGCTGCCTAACCTGCCGACGGCGCAGCAGCCGCCCCGCCCGCCCGAGTCGCATCCGCACCCCAACTCGCCAGCAGGCGCAGCGCCTCCGCCGAGGGCGAGCCCGGCTCCGCGTGATAGGTGATCAGCGACTGCTCGACGTCGTCGACCAGACGGAACGACTCGAAGGACAGCGTCAGGTCACCGACCAGCGGATGCCTCAGGCGCTTGACGCCGTGGCTCTTCTCCTTGACGTCATGCCTGGCCCACAGCCGCCGGAACTCCTCGCTCTTGAGGGAGAGTTCGCCGACCAGGGCGGACAGCCGCGGGTCGTCCGGATGGCAGCCGGCGTCCATGCGCAGAAAGCTGACCATGTCGGCCTGCTTCTGCTCCCACTCCATGAACAGCTCGCGGTACGCGGGGTTCAGGAACACCAGCCGTGCCCAGTTCCGCTCCTGCGGCGGCAGCTCCGCCCAGTCGCCGAAGACCGCCGCGGCCATCCGGTTCCAGGCCAGGATGTCCGAGCGGCGCCCGACGATGTACGCCGGGACACCGTCGATCGAGTCCAGCAGCTGCCGCAGCGCGACCCGCACCTGCTGGGCCCGCGCGGCGGGCTTCTTCTTGTGCTGCTTCGGCTTCGCCAGGTGGGTGAGGTGCGCATGCTCGGCGCCGGTCAGGCGCAGGGCGCGGGCGATGGAGTCGAGCACCTCCGCCGAGACGTTCTGCCCGTTGCCCTGCTCCAGGCGTGTGTAGTACGCCACGGACACCCCGGCGAGCTGTGCCAGCTCCTCGCGGCGCAGTCCCGGCACCCGGCGGTGCCGCCCGAAGTCGGGCAGCCCCACGTCCTCCGGCTTCAGCCGGGCACGCCGGGTGCGCAGGAACTCGCTGAGCTCGGCGCGCCGGTCCAGGCCCCTGCCGGGCTCGTGTGCGGGGTTGCGCTGTTCGTCCATGCGTCCAGTATTCCCCGTCGTACGCACAGGAGCCTGACCCCGCCAGTGGTAGGAACAGCAAACGTACGCAAAGCCGTGGCCTGGGTGAATGCGGAAAACGGCGGCACGCTGGATCCCGTGCCCGGTCGGAAGGCAGCCGGGCACGGACCCCCCTTAGGAGAACCCCGGCATGACCACTGTTGCTGCGTACGCCGCACCCGCCGCCAAGGCTCCGCTGGAGCGCACCACCATCGAGCGTCGACCGGTCGGCGAGTTCGACGTCCTGATCGACATCAAGTTCGCCGGTATCTGTCACTCCGACATTCACCAGGCCCAGGAGGGCTGGGGCGAGGCGATCTTCCCGATGGTCCCCGGCCACGAGATCGCCGGCGTCGTCGCCGAGGTCGGCTCCGGCGTGACCAAGTACAAGGTCGGCGACCGCGTGGGCGTCGGCTGCATGGTCGACTCCTGCCGCGAGTGCGACAACTGCAAGGCCGGCCAGGAGCAGTACTGCGTCAAGGGCAACATCCCGACGTACAACGGCATCGGCAAGGACGGCGAGCCCACCTACGGCGGCTACTCGCAGAAGGTTGTCGTCGACGAGAACTTCGTCGTCCGCATCCCCGACGGCCTGTCCCTCGATGTCGCCGCGCCCCTGCTGTGCGCCGGCATCACGCTCTACTCCCCGCTGAAGCGCTGGAACGCGGGCCCCGGCAAGAAGGTCGCGATCCTCGGCATGGGCGGCCTCGGCCACATGGGCGTGAAGATCGCGCACGCGCTGGGTGCCGAGGTGACGGTGCTGTCGCAGTCCCTGCGTAAGCAGGAGGACGGTCTGAAGCTGGGCGCGGACCACTACTACGCCACCAGTGACCCGAAGACCTTCCAGGAACTGCAGGGCACCTTCGACCTGATCGTCTCGACGGTCTCGGCCCCGCTGGACTTCAACGCCTACCTGACGCTGCTGAAGTCCGAGGGTGCTCTGGTGAACGTGGGCGCCCCCGAGGAGCCGATCTCCCTCAACCTCTTCTCGGTGATCGGCGGCGGCAAGACCCTCGCCGGTTCCATGATCGGCGGCATCGCGGAGACCCAGGAGATGCTCGACTTCTGCGCCGAGCACGGCTTCGGCGCCGAGATCGAACTGATCCGCGCCGACCAGGTCAACGAGGCGTACGAGCGGGTGCAGGCGAGCGACGTCCGGTACCGGTTCGTGATCGACACCGCGACGATCTGATCGTTCACCTCGTCGGTCGGCGGCCCAGCAGCCACAGCAGACACGGGCCGCCGACCACCGAGGGAAACACCCACTGGGTGTCCGAGCGGACAGGCCCTAGCGTGGAAGTGACCGCTTTTGCGCCTGGACGCAGGAGGAGGCGCCCCATGACGATCCAGCTGAACCACACCATCGTCGCCGCCCACGACAAGGAGGCGTCGGCCCGCTTCCTCGCCGACATGCTCGGCCTCGAGGTGAGCCCGCCGTTCGGCCCCTTCGCCCCCGTCGAGATGCCGAACGGCGTGACCCTCGACTACATGGACACCCCCGGCGACATAACCCCCCAGCACTACGCCTTCCTGGTCTCGGAGTCCGACTTCGACACGATCTTCGCCCGCATCCGACGCGCAGGCCTGACGTACTGGGCGGACCCGGCACACTCCCGCCCCGGCGAGATCAACCACAACGACGGCGGCCGAGGCACCTACTTCGACGACCCGAACGGCCACAACCTGGAGATCATCACACGGCCGTACGGGAGCGGGGGCTGAGCTGCCGCCGGCCCGTGGCGGAGCCGCCGGCCACCGGGCGGAGCTGGAGGACCTGGGCTGTGGAACTCACTGACTGGCTGCTGACCTCGAGCGAACGCGGAAACAGCGCGACACGTCTGGACACCCGCCGACCGGACCGAGCGGCCTGGTCGCGTGGAAACCTGGTGCGGCCCCTGATCCACGGCGCCACGTACTTCCGGGAACTCCTCGACGCGATCCGCGCGCAGCGCGCCGGAGACCTGCTCCTGTTCACCGACTGGCGGGGCGACCCCGACGAGCGCCTCGCCGGTCCCGGCAGCGAAATCGGCACCGTCCTGTGCGAGGCGGCCCAGCGGGGTGTGATCGTCAAAGGGCTGGTCTGGCGGTCCCACCTGGACCGGTTCCAGTTCAGCGAGGCCGAGAACCGCCACCTCGGCGAGAAGGTCGAAGCGGGGGGCGGCGAGTACCTGCTCGACATGCGGGTGCGCCCCGGCGGCTCGCACCACCAGAAGTTCGTCGTGCTCCGGCATGCCGACCGCCCCGAGCTCGACATCGCGTTCGCCGGCGGCATCGACCTGTGCCACAACCGCCATGACGATGCGACGCACCGCGGCGACCCGCAGTCACAGCCCATCGCCGCCGCGTACGGACAGCACCCACCGTGGCACGACATCCAGCTCGCGATACGCGGACCGGCCGTCGGCGACATCGAGGCCGTCTTCCGGGAACGCTGGGAGGATCCGGCGCCGCTCACCCGCAGCCCGCTCGTCCGCCTGCGAGAGCTCGCACACCGCGAGGACACCCGCGCGGACCCCCTGCCACCCCAGGCGCCCGACCCCCGGCCCTGCGGTACCCACACCGTCCAGCTCTTGCGCACCTACCCCAACCGACTGCTGCGCGGCTACGAGTTCGCCCCCGACGGCGAGCGCAGCATCGCGCGCGGCTACCGCAAAGCGCTGCGGCGGGCCCGGGCCCTGATCTACCTGGAGGACCAGTACCTGTGGTCTCCGCACGTGGTGCAATTCTTCGCCGAGGCACTGACCGCCCACACCGGCCTGCGCCTGATCGCGGTCATCCCGTCCCTCCCCGAGCAGGACGGCCCGCTCACCCTGCCGATGAACCTGATCGGCCGGATCGCGGCCCTGGACAGGCTGCGCCGCGCCGGCGGGGGGCGCGTCGCGGTCTACGGGCTGGAGAACCACGCCGGGACACCGGTGTACGTGCACGCCAAGGCCTGCGTGATCGACGACGTGTGGGCCTCGGTCGGATCCGACAACATCAACCTCCGCTCGTGGACCCACGACTCCGAACTCAGCTGCGCCGTCCTGGACGAGAGCGCAGACCCACGCGAACCGCGCGACCCCGGCGGCCTCGGGGACGGCGCGCGCAGCTACGCCAGAAACCTGCGCCTGGAACTCTCCCACGAGCACCTGGACACGCAAGCCCCCCGGACTCCGCACGCACCCGACCCGCTCTGCGATCCCACAACCGCCTTCGACGCCTTCGCGGCGAGTGCCGCCGCACTGGACTCCTGGCACGCAGGCGGCCACCGCGGCCCCAGACCCCCCGGCCGCCTGCGCACCTACCGCCCACCGAACCTTTCCCGTACGGCCACGACGCTCTGCACCCCCCTGCACCGCCTCCTCGTCGACCCGGACGGCCGCCCCCTCGGACTGCGCCGCCGCAACGCCTACTGACGACCGCTTGCCCTCAGCGACGCGGCGGCTGCTCGGCGGCCGGCACGGTCTACTTGTCCGTGGCTTCTGGCGCCGGCGCGATGCCGATGGGGCAGGAGAGCCCTACGAGGGTGTAGCAATGTGACCCATGGCGAACTCCACGGGCAAGGGCACGAGGCGAGCAGCGATCTACTGCCGGATCAGCCAGGACCGGGGCGATGCCGGACTGGGTGTCGCGCGCCAGGAAGAGGACTGCCGGGCACTGTGCGCCCGCGCGGGGTGGGACGTTGTAGCCGTCTGTCCGGACAACGACGTCAGCCCGTACTCGGGAGCGCCACGGCCCAAGTGGCAGGAGCTGCTGGCGGACATCCAGGCATCCAGCGGGGTGAGATCGACGCGATCGCAGTGTGGCACGTAGACAGGCTGACACGATCGCCGCGCGAGCTGGAAGACGTCATCGATCTGGCTGACCGCCAAGGCGTCGAACTTGCCACCGTCAGCGGGGAGATTGACAGGTCGAGGCTTCGCAGCGCAAGCTCGCCGCCTCATCCCCGATCTCCCGGTAGGCCTGCGCCGCTCGCTCGTAATAGTGGTGGCCGTCGTCGTCCAGGAGGGCCCCAAGCGTCTCCAGGGCTTCGGCCCGCCGGAAGTTCGGCTGGAGCGCATCCATCAGTTCCACCGCCTCGATGAGTGCGGCGACTGCCTCCGCGCGGCGGTCGAGGCCTGCCAGGCATTGCCCGATGCGCATCAGCGCGTACGGACGGCACAGGGCGGCGATGGTGCGCGTCATCCCCGAGTCCTCGTCGTCGACCAGTTCGAGTGTCCTGCGGTACTGCTGAAGGGCTTCAGAGAGGCGTCCCTGCATCCGGCGGGAGTGGCCGATCAGTGACAGGGCTTGCACGTAGGCGTCGATGTCGCCGGCTGCCTGGAACATCCCCGCGGCCACAGCCGCGGCGGCCGCGGCCTCGTCGGGCCGTTCGAGCGCGAGCAGGGCACGGGAGGTGTAGTCGTGTGCTGCGGCGACCTGCGCCGTGGCGCCGCTCAGTTCGGCCAGCTCCAGGGCCTGTGCGGTGCAGCGGAGCATGGCTTCCGGGTCGCTGGGCGGTACCCAGTGGACCCAGGCGAGGTAGTTGAGCTGCGTCGCCTGTTGCGCCGGGTCGGCGAGGGCGACGGCGGCGTCCGCGCCGAGGCTGAAAACTTCACGCCAGTGGGGGGCGTGAGCCCAGCGGTCGGAGAACCAGTGCATCGCCTCGGCGCAGTCCAGGACCATGAGGTACTGTCCGGCGATCGTCCCGGACCGCAGCGCTCCCAGCCAGTGCTCCACGTTCACCCGGAGCCACTGCTCGGCTTCCTCCACACTGCCGAGGGCGGGGAAGTCCTGGTCGGGTCGGCCGTATCCGGGCTCGAACCAGCGCCCGGCGGCTGTTGCCATCCCCAGTAGCCACGAAGTCACCCGTTCCAGTACGGCCGCGGCACCGTCGCTCTCCTCCACCTGGAGCCGGTCGCGGGCGAAGAGCCGGACGAGGTCGTGGAACTGGTACCTTCCCGCCGTGCCGTCCTGGAGCAGGCCGAGGTCCACGAGATCGTCCAGCGCTTGCCAGGTGTCCTCGAGCGGGAGCCCGCCGGCGACCGAGGCCAGTGCGGTATCGAAGTCCCGCCCTGGTAGCACCGCCAGTCTTCGGAAGAGTTGCTGTGCTGAAGGGACCAGCTGTTCGTAGGACATCATGAAAGCGCTGGCGATCCGCAGATCCCCCGCCCTGAACTGGTCAAGGCGGTGTTCTTCGGCGGCGAGTCGGGTCGAGAGTTCGGCAGCATCCCAGTCGGGTCGGCTGAGCAGCCGGTTCCCGATGATCCGCAGTGCGAGGGGCAGGCCCCCGCAGCTTTCGGCGAGTCGGGTGAGGGCCGCGTCGTCAACGACCCGTCCATTCAGGATCCCGGCCAGCATGTGCGTGGACTCCGTCAGCCCGAGGGGCCCAAGGGCCAGCCTCCGAACGCCTTCCAGGCCGGCCAGCAGCCGGCGGGTGGTGACCAGGGCTCGGCTCGCGCCTCCTCCCGGCAGCAGCGGGCGCACCTGTTCCTCGGACCCGGCATTGTCGAGGATGACCAACATGCGACGGTCCCGAATCAGCGACCGGTAGAGCGAGGCCCGCTTATGGGCGTCAGGTGGGATCCGCTGGTCGGGCACACCGAGGGTTTGCAGCAACGCTCGCAGGGCGTCGGGGACGGGCAGCGGCCGCTGCGAGATGCCGAACAGGTCGAGGAAGACGGCCCCGTCGGGGAAGCTCGGCAGTAAGGCATGGGCTGCGCGGACGGCGAAGGCGGTTTTGCCCAAGCCCGCGGATCCGGTGATCAGCCCGACGACGCCGACGCCAGGTGCACTCTCGGTGTAGACCAGATCGCTCACCCAGATCAGCTCCTTGGAGCGTCCGGTGAAGTCCTCCACCCCCCGGGGCAGCTCGTGCAGTCTGCCCGCCGGACGGTTCCAGTGGTCCGCGAGCCTTCCGTCGCGGGCCAGTTCCAGGAACTGGATACGGGCATCGCCGTCGAGCGCCAGGGCGTCGGCCAGTGCGGTGACGGTTCGGTGCTGTGGCCCTTTGCTCCGGCCGCGCTCCACGTCCGACAGCGTGCGGACGCTGACCCCAGACGCCTCAGCCAACTGCTCGAGCGTCAGACGCGCCGCACGCCGATGACCGCGGAGCACTTCAGCGAAGCCGTTCTGTGTCGTGATGGGTCACTCCTGCCGCGCACATGGGTGAGAACGAAGTCTCATGATGGAAGTCCCCACCCGCGCAGACACGGACAGCAGCGAACCCCGGCCAGGACCAGAGCGCACTGCGGCGGCTACTTGCCCTGCCGCAGCTCCCGAGGACTGACCCCGTATTTGGCCTTGAATGCCCGGTTGAAACCGCTGAGGTCGCCGAATCCCGCGTCGAATGCGAGCGCCGAGACCGGTCGGTCGGCGAAGCGCGAGTCCAGCAGTCGCAGCCTGACCCGTTCGAGCCGCCTATCGCGTATGTAGTGCGCCACCGTCTCCCGCTCAGACCGGAAGAGCTTGTGCAGATACCGGGTGGAGATGCCGAAAGCGTCCGCCACCTGGACCGGATCGAGTCCTGGGTCGGCCAGGTTCCGGTCGATGTGGTCCTTGATCCGCAAAGGCAGGGTCCGCTGCAGGGAGCCGGCCAGCTGCCGGCTCTCGGCCAGTGGCTCGCTGAGCAGCGCGACCAGAAGATCGTTCGCCAGCGCGAGTGCACCCGGGCTCTGCGACCGGCTCAGCTCGTCGGCGTTCCTGGCCAGATCCAGCAGCGCACGGCGGGAGACCGCGGCCAGCCCGGTGCGAGCGCTCACCCGCTGCGCGGCCAGCCGCCGCTGGTCTTGCTCACCAAGCCGCACCAGATGCTGCGGAAATGCGAACACCCACAGGTTGAAGGACTCGGCGAAATCCAACTCGAATCGGCGGCGCGAGTCGAGCACCACGCAGTCACCCGGATCGAGCCGGATCTGGCGGTCGCCCTGCGTGATCCCGCCCATCCCTTGCACCTGCATTCCGAGCAGAACGTAGTGGGAATCGGCATCGTCCACGAGCCGCTGCGTGCGCGACATCGACTGTGCGGTCGCGGCGATGTCTCCCACTGCCAGCCCGTCGACCTCATAGGCCCGGACCCTGCCCCCGATTGCCTCACCTGGCCGTCCCGAAGGCTCGACGCCTACGAAAGTCCGCGTGCAGGCATCGCGCCAGAACTCGGCCCGGTCACCGGCGACAACCCCGTCGAAACTCAGAACGACCGGCATGGCGCGAGTGTACGTCCGCGCGCGCCGCCCCGTTGAGGCTGCGGGTCAATGGATCGCCGCGGCTGCTCCCTGGGCCCAGGGAGAACTTGCTGGCCCAGTGGGCGGTGGAGCCGGGGCTGCGCGCCTGTCGGTGTCCGAGCCATGGGAGCACCCCAATCCTGCCTGCTGTTCTGCGTGTTCATCCAGGCTCCGGATGACTTGGATGGGCGCACCGGACAGGTGCAGCGCCTGTCCATCCGGTCAGGAGAGGCCATGACGGCAATCAAGAACGTCGTGCTCGTGCACGGCGGTTTCGTGGACGGATCAGGCTGGCAGAGGGTCTACGACCACCTCAGCGCCGACGGCTACCAGGTGGCCGTCGTGCAGAACCCCACCCTGTCGCTGGCCGGCGACGTCGCCGCCACCCGGCAGATCCTCGATGCCCTCGACGGCCCGGCCGTCCTGGTCGGTCACTCCTACGGCGGGGTCGTCATCACGGAGGCCGGCAACCACCCGAACGTCGCGGCGCTCGCCTACATCGCGGCGTTCGCCCCGGACAAGGGCGAGTCGGTCAGCACTCTGATTGCCGACCCGCCGCCGGGCGCGCCGGTCCCGCCGATCCTCCCGCCCCGGGACGGGCACCTGTTCCTCGACCGCGAGAAGTTCGCCGCCTCCTTCGCGGCCGACGTGCCCGAGAAGGAGGCGGCGTTCATGGCCGACTCCCAGGTCCCCTGGGGCGTCGACGCGCTCGAAGGCGCGGTCACCCAGCCCGCCTGGCAGGCCAAGCCGTCCTGGTACCTGGTCGCCACGGACGACCACATGATCCCCCCGGCTGCCCAGCGCTCCATGGCCCAACGAGCCGGGGCGACCGTCTCCGAAACGCCGGGCAGCCACGCCGTCTACGTATCCCGCCCGGCCGTCGTTGCGGCCGTTATTGCCCAGGCGGCTCAGGGACTCAATGGGCAGTGACGCGCGGCGGGCACCGCCGCACCGCGTCACCCGACGGCCGGGACCAGACCCATGGGGCGATGCCTGACCGTCGTCTACCACCCAGGCTTGCTACTCACCACCCGAGGAGTCCCCGTGAACTCCAAGCCCACCCGCCGCACCGTGCTCGCCGCTGGTGCCGCTGTCGCAGGCACAGCAGCGCTGACAGGCCCGCTGACCCGGACCGCGTCCGCAGCCGAACGCCACACCCCCAAGGCCAAGCCGACCATCGTGCTGGTCCACGGCGGCTACGCCGATTCATCTTGCTGGAACGGCGTCATTCAGGCGTTGCACAGTAAGGGTTACACCACAATCGCCGGGTCGAACCCGCTGAGGGGTATCCCCACCGACGCTCCGTACATCGCGAGTTTGCTGGATTCCATCAGCGGGCCGATCGTGCTGGTCGCACATTCCATGGGCGGAACTGTCATCACGAATGCCGCTGCCGGAAAGAGCAACGTCAAGGCGCTGGTCTACATCGCAGCGTTCGTGCCCGATGTGGGCGAGACCCAGGGGGAGCTCATCAACAAGTTCCCAGGCAGCGAGGTCCTGCCTGTGAGCGTGCCGGTCCCCTACACCAAGCCCGATGGCACCACCGGAACCGACCTGTACCTGAGCAAGGACGGCAAGGCTGCCTTCGCCGCCGACGTGTCCACAGCCACGTTCCGGCTCCTGCAGTCCACTCAGCGGCCCTTCGATGCCGACTCCTTCACCTATCCGACCCAGGCCGCCGCGTGGCGGACGATCCCGTCGTACGGGCTGGTCGCCGGCAAGGACAGGGCAATCCCGCCCGCGGCCGAACGCTGGATGTACAGCCGTGCGAACTTCCGCAAGGTCGTCGAAGTGCCGGCCTCGTCCCACGTTGCCATGATCAGCCACCCGGACATCACCGCCCGCCTCATCGAGGACGCCGCCCGAGCGACCTGCTGACACCGCGCACGACACCCCCCAGTGCGTCCCAAACGGGTCACTTAGCTTGAGGTGCTCGCGGCGAGGGCCAGCCGATGGCATGAGCAAATTCGCGCGCAGAGGAAAGCGGTTGACCTTCGGGCTGGACATGATGGCCTGGGCATGCGGTCGTCACGGGGCGGCTGGGAAGCTGAGGGAGGCCTGGATGCGGGTCGTATTCGTCCATGGCGCGTGCGCGCAGGATGCCGACTGGTGGTGGAACCGGATGGTGGAGCCACTCGCCGCCCTGGGGCTGGAGAGCCGCAGTGTGGAACTGCCCAGCTGCGGCGAGCGGGCGGGCGCCGCGTACGGGGCGGATTTGTACGCCGATGCTGACACGGTGCGGTCCGTGCTGGACCAGGAGCCTGGGCACCCCGCCTTGCTGTGCGGGCACTCCTACGGCGGGATGGTGATCACCGACGCCGCCGCGGGCAGGGACGATGTCAGCCACCTCCTCTACATCACCGCAGTCGTGCCGGACCGCGGCGAATCCCTCGCCTCCCTGACCGGACCTGAACCCGCCCCCTGGGTCGTCCCGCGGGATGACGGCACGGTCGTCCCGAATACGGCGGTCGACCTGCGGGGCGCCTTCCTGCACGACTGCGACGAGGAGGCCGAGGCGGGCGCCTTCCGGCGGTTGGGACCGCAGTCACAGGCGGTCTTCGCTCAGGCTCCGCGCGGCATCGCCTGGCACAAGACTCCCTCGACGTACGTCGTCTGTACCGGGGACCGGGCCACGCCGCCGGCGAAGCAGCGGGAGTTCGCCCGGCGGGCGTCCGGTGTGATCGACCTGCCGACCGGCCACCATCCGTTTCTGTCCCACCCGGCGCTACTGGCCGACCTGATCGGTGAGGTCGCCCGCGGGGTCGGAGAGTAGATCCGCTTGAGGTCCGCATCCTGCCAGGATCATGGATGGGGTTGTGAACGCGGCTTGATGACCCACGTCATGCGGTCCCGCTTCCATGCGGCGGGGAAACGGCCCTGGCGAACCGCGGGCATGCCGATCTCGGGGGAGTATGCCTGGTAGACGGCGATCGTGGATGCCGTGTGGAGCGCGCGGATCCTGCGTTGCGGTTCTTCCACGGAGCACAGGGTGAGGCCGACGGATCCCTGTCGGACATTGATTTTCGATGCGACTGCTTCCGCGGGACGACCCGGCCGTGGCACCGCGCGCCCGACGACACCGGGACCGAGTCCTACCGCTACCAGGCCACCCAGGACCGACCCCGCGGGGCGTGACAGATGACCCATGGGACAGTCACGGCACGGCTCACCGATCGTCACCGCGGAGAAGGAACTATGAGAGCGCTGCCCGCCGTCACCGGCCATGATGAGTTCGATGCCCTGGTCGTCAGGACCGACTACGACGACGACCAGGCATGGCAGGACGTGGCGGCGGCGCTGATGGAGCCTTGGGGAGACAACAAGCAGTACGAGGCGCACGTCCACTTCATGAACGATCCGGCCTGGGCAGGGGCGACCGTTGACGAGGTGCTGACTGCGGTCAGCGCCGCCGAGGACCTGGCCGTTGTCTTTCTTGCCGACCGGACAACCATGCAGGCCGAATACCACGCGCTGCTGGCGGTCACCACGCTGACGCGCGAGGAGTGCGAGGACGATGAGGACTACGAGCAGCTGACCGAGTTCGGCCGCGAGTTCCGCACCGTCGCCGCAGGTGTCCACGAGGTCTACGCGAACCTGAGTATCGGCAACCTGGGCTTCGAGGAGTACGCGGCATGGGCCCACGATGATCCCGAGGGGATCTACCGATCCTTTGAGCAGCCGACTGCTGAGAGGTGAGCGGCTCACGGGTCTACGCCTTCGACCAGTGAGGCCACCGGCGTGAGGGAGGCAACAGGTCGGTGCGCTCGCGGCGGCCGGCGACCGGCGGCCGCAGGGCCGGTTGGACGGGCACGGAATCGCTCGGCACCCTCGCGCGTTGAGGCGAGTGCATAGGGGATGCCGGTGGTGTGCGAGCCGAGCAGCCCGAGTGACCGAGCTGACAGATATTGGAGGGGCCGCAATGGCTTCGCAGACGCAGAGGGCCGTGCTGGCGGGCGGATGCTTCTGGGGGATGCAGGACCTGATCCGCCGGCTCCCGGGCGTGACGGCGACCCGCGTCGGATACACCGGGGGTGACGTGCCGAACGCGACGTACCGTAACCATGGCACGCACGCGGAGGCCATTGAGATCCTTTTCGACCCCGAGAAGACCGACTTCCGCGCGATCCTGGAGTTCTTCTTCCAGATCCACGACCCGAGCACCAAGAACCGCCAGGGCAACGACATCGGCCTCAGCTACCGCTCGGCGATCTACTACGTGGATGACGAGCAGAAGCGGATCGCCGAGGACACGATCGCGGATGTGGACGCCTCCGGACTGTGGCCCGGCAAGGTCGTCACCGAGGTCGAGCCGGTCGGCCCCTTCTGGGAGGCCGAGCCCGAGCACCAGGACTACCTGGAGCGTTACCCGGACGGCTACACCTGCCACTTCCCGCGCCCGGGATGGCGGCTGCCCGCCCGCGCGGAGGGCTGACCGCGCGAGGCGGCCCGGCGGAGGGCGGAGGCTGACTGGGCCGAGGCTCCGCGGCCGGGCCGTGCTTGCGCCTGCGGGGCTGGCGGTGCCCCGCCGTGGACGAAGGGTGCCGGCGGTACGCCCTGGAGGGGGCGGCACGTGATGAACGCATGCGGGCCGTACCGCATCCGGTACTCGGCCCGCATGCCGCCACGGACTGCCATCAGGGCGTACGGCAGGTTCAGTGCAGCAGCGTCGCCGGGCTGCCGCCGTTCGCCTCGTAGCCCGCCACGGCCAGCGCCCGGTAGACCGCGAACTCCGCGGCCGGGTCGGGCGACAGCGTCCAGGGCAGGGCGCCCACATGGCCGTCGATGTGTATCAGCTGGCTCATGGCCTCCGACCAGCGCTCGGAGCGGACCAGGAAGAACACCAGCAGATGACGGACATGCGCCAGCATCGGGTCGTCGGGGCGGGCCGAGTGCACCGCGTGCAGGGCACCGTGGATCGCCTTGGTCACGACCTCGCTCTGGTAGAAACTGGCGACCAGATTGACCTCGGGCAGGTGCTCGAAGACCGCGAACAGCGGCATCGCCGCCAGCAGCGAGCCCTGCGGGGCGCGGGCCGCCGCGGCCTGAGCGAACTGGGACGCCAGCTCGCGCGAGCCGTGCCACTTCTCGCACCAGTAGTGCAGCGCGGCGAGATGCGCTCCCATGTGGTTCGGCGCGCGGTCCAGGATCTTCAGCCAGAGCTGCTCGAACTCCGCGCGCGGATAGGCCAGGCCCCGGGCCACCGACAGCTCGATGATGTACGGGATCGGGTCACCGGGGGCGAGCAGCGCCGCGTCGCCGCAGGCCGCCTTCGCCTCCTCCATGATGATCCGGAACTCGTCCGTGCCGGGCGTCGCCGTCCGCCACGCCTGCTGCACCAGGAACTCGGCGTGCACCGCCGCGCCGCCCGCGTCCTTGGGCGCCTCGGCCCGCCACACCCGCAGCCACTGCCCGCCCGGCGTCTCACTGACGCCGCCCGGCCGCTGCTGGAGCTCCAGCGACGCCGCGCCCGCGAAGGCCTGCACACGCTGCCAGCGCAGCTCGCTCTCCGCCTCCGTACCGGCCAGGAGCTGGGCGGCGGCCCGGTGGTCCTGGGTGCGCTGCACCAGGTCCAGCACATCCACCAGGTCCTGGTCGGGGCCGGGCATGCGGACGTCCAGCTCCTCCTGCCGTACGAATCCGTAGTTCGCGGGGTCCGCGGCGTCCGGGTGGCCCGGCGTGACCAGCTCTATCCCCCTGCGCCTGCGCATCACGAACGGACCCAGCACGAAACCGATCAGGAGCAGACCCATCAGGACCCAGAGAATTTCCATGCATCAAGCGAACCAGACGCCGACGACAATTGGCCAACCCCCTCCCTCCACCTGTGGAAAACCGCGTCCGACGGCAGGCGGGCGCCTGCGCCGCGCCGTGGCGGCGGCATGGGGAGGACGAGCGCACTACGCTCGGTTCTCATGAGCGACAGGCACATCAGTCAGCACTTCGAGACGCTCGCCATCCACGCGGGCAACACGGCCGACCCCCTCACCGGTGCGGTCGTCCCGCCGATCTACCAGGTGTCCACCTACAAGCAGGACGGGGTGGGCGGTCTGCGCGGCGGCTACGAGTACAGCCGCAGCGCCAACCCGACCAGGACCGCCCTGGAGGAGAACCTCGCCGCCCTGGAGGGCGGGCGCCGTGGACTCGCGTTCGCGTCCGGACTGGCGGCCGAGGACTGCCTGTTGCGTACGCTGCTCAGCCCCGGCGACCACGTGGTCATCCCCAATGACGCGTACGGCGGCACGTTCCGCCTGTTCGCGAAGGTCGTCGCCCGGTGGGGCGTGGAATGGTCGGTCGCCGACACGAGCGATCCCGCAGCCGTACGGGCCGCCATCACCCCCAAGACCAAGGCCGTGTGGGTGGAGACTCCTTCCAACCCGCTGCTCGGCATCACCGACATCGCCGCCGTCGCCCAGATCGCCCGGGACGCGGGCGCCCGGCTCGTCGTCGACAACACGTTCGCCACGCCCTACCTCCAGCAGCCGCTCTCACTCGGCGCGGACGTCGTGGTGCACTCCCTGACCAAGTACATGGGCGGCCACTCGGACGTCGTGGGCGGCGCGCTGATCGTGGGCGACGAGGGGCTGGGCGAGGAACTGGCCTTCCACCAGAACGCGATGGGCGCGGTCGCCGGGCCCTTCGACTCCTGGCTGGTGCTGCGCGGCACCAAGACCCTCTCCGTGCGCATGGACCGGCACAGTGAGAACGCGGCCAGGGTCGCCGACATGCTCACCCGGCACGCGCGCGTGACGCGGGTGCTGTACCCGGGGCTGCCGGATCACCCCGGTCACGAGATCGCCGCCAAGCAGATGCGGTCCTTCGGCGGCATGGTCTCCTTCCAGGTCGAGGGCGGCGAGGAGGCGGCCGTCGAGGTCTGCAACCGCGCCAAGGTGTTCACCCTGGGTGAGTCCCTCGGCGGCGTCGAGTCGCTGATCGAGCACCCGGGGCGCATGACGCACGCCTCCGCGGCCGGTTCTGCCCTGGAGGTACCCGCCGACCTCGTACGCCTCTCCGTGGGCATCGAGAACGTCGACGACCTCCTGGAGGACCTCCAGCAGGCGCTCGGCTAGCCCGGCGCGCCGCTCACCAGCCCGTCAGTGGTGGGGTCGTCTCCGACGGCGGCTCCACCCAGGGGCGGGCCGTCAGCGCCCACACGGTGAACGCCACGGTCACGGCGAACAGCAGCAGCCAGCCCAGGCGCAGGGCGAGGGTCCTGCGTCGCAGCAGACGGTTGCCGCGGCGCACGGCGTCGGCGCAGAGGTCCGGCGGCACCCGCGGCGGCGTCCGCTCCATGATCCGCCGCGCGGCAGCCTCCCGTTCCAACCGGTTCACCGCAGACCCCCGATCACGACGCCGCCGCCTTCGCCCCCGTCACCGCCGGTGCAGGCCCCCGGGGCGGGTGGAGGACCGTCGCCGTCGCCCGGTCGCACAGGGCGCGGACGCGTTCCGTGGGCAGCCCGAGCAGCGCGGCCGTCTGTTCCTCGGCGACCCCTTCGTACAGCCTGAGGACCAGGATCAGGCGCTCCTGCGGGGTGAGGTGGGCGAGTGCGCCGGTGGGGTGCGGGCGGGCCCGGCCGAAGGCGCCGTACTGGTGCCAGGCGCCGTGTGCGAAGCGGGTGGCGAGGTACCGGCGGGTGCGGTCGTACGGGTCCTCGCCGCGCAGTCGGTCCCAGCAGGCGTAGGTGTGGGCGAGGGCCAGGGTCAGCAGGCGCCGCGCGCGCGGGTTGTCGTCCGGGACCTCGGCCGTGAGCAGCGTGGCGGTGTGCAGCAGCCGCCCCGCCGCGCCGGCGACGAACGCCTCGAACTCCCGGGCCCGGCGGGCACCTTGGGACGCTTGCCGTTCTCGCACCGCGCCTCCCGCCTGAGGCCGACCTGAGGATACGGATCCCGGTGGCGTACCCGGCCCACCGGAGGTGAACCCGCGTACGACCACGAGGACCCGGTCTCATATGAGGCCAGTGGTGGGCTTTCGGTCAAGAGCCCGCGCACCGTGCGGCTTGCCTCGGTCGCCGTGGAAGATCGCGCTCCACGCGGCGGGCGTGGGGGAGGGGCTGGTGAGGGGCGGTGGAGTCCCGGCACCACGCGCGCGTGTCCGCCCCCGGCCCGGAGCGGCACGCGGCGTCTCGTAACTCCCGCCGCACGCGCGCGTGCACGTGTCTTACCCGCGGCTCAGGAAGCCGACTGCGGCTCCGTCCCCGGCACGCCCTGCGCCGCCATCCGTGTGGAGAGCGCCAGGTTGAAGCGGGTGAGGAGCGTGCAGAACGCCTCGCGCTCCTCGGGTGCCCAGTCGTGTGTGAGCTCGGCCATCAGCTGACGCCGGGACGAGCGCACTTCCTCCAGCCGGGACAGCCCGCGCGGGGACAGCTGGAGCACCACGGCACGCCCGTCCTCGGGGTGCGAGGTCCGCTTGACCAGGCCCGTGTCGACGAGGGGAGCCACCTGCCGGGTGACCGTCGACGAGTCGATGCCCATGCTCGCGGCGAGCGCCTTGACGCCCATCGGCCCTTCCTTGTCGAGCCGGTTGAGCAGCAGGTACGCGGCGCGGTCCATGGAGTTGCGCACCTGTCCGACCCCGCCGAGCCGGGTCTGTTCGGCACGCCGGGCGAACACCGCCACCTCGTGCTGCAGCGCGTCGAGGAGGCCGGTGTCACCGACGGTCGTCATGTCCATCGACATTTCAGGTGTTGTGGGCATGGCCGGGGGCTCACTTCATACTGGGTGCTGGGTTGGGGGACAGGGTACGCGGATGGGAGGCGGGCCGTACCGGCGCTGCGCAAACCAGTCTCGGACGTTGGTCACTACGGCTGTTGCGGCAGGTGAACTGCGAGACTTGAGCCATGAACTACCGCAAGGCCGCCCCCTTGCCCCCGGTCACCCTCGACGACGTACGCGGCGCGCAGAAGATGCTCAGCGGCGTCGCACGTGTCACCGCGATGGAGGGCAGCAGGTACCTGACCCAGCTGGTCGGCGCTCCCGTGCACCTCAAGTGCGAGAACCTCCAGCGGACCGGTTCGTTCAAGCTGCGCGGCGCCTACGTCCGGATCGCCGGTCTGCTGCCCGAGGAACGGGCCGCCGGTGTGGTCGCCGCGAGCGCGGGCAACCACGCACAGGGCGTCGCCCTCGCGTCCTCGCTGCTCGGCGTGCACTCGACGGTGTTCATGCCGAAGGGCGCGCCGCTGCCGAAGATAAGTGCGACGCGTGACTACGGCGCCGAGGTGCGTCTGCACGGAGACGTGGTCGACGAGACCCTGGCCGCCGCGCAGGAGTACGCCGCCGAGACGGGCGCGGTGTTCATCCATCCCTTTGACCATCCGGACGTCATCGCGGGCCAGGGCACGGTCGGGCTGGAAATTCTGGAGCAGTGCCCGGAGGTGCGCACGATCGTCGTCGGTATCGGTGGCGGCGGTCTCGCGGCGGGGATCGCGGTCGCGGTTAAGGCCCTGCGGCCCGATGTGCGGATCGTCGGTGTGCAGGCGGCGGGTTCGGCGGCGTATCCGCCCTCTCTGGCGGCGGGGCGTCCGGTGTCGGTCGAGAACCCGGCGACGATGGCCGACGGCATCAAGGTCGGCCGGCCCGGTGACGTACCGTTCGCGATCGTCGGTGATCTGGTGGACGAGGTGCGCACGGTCAGCGAGGACGAGCTGTCCGCCGCGCTGCTGCTGTGTCTGGAGCGGGCCAAGCTGGTCGTCGAGCCGGCCGGTGCCAGCCCGGTCGCGGCGCTGCTGAGCGATCCGGGCGCGTTCGAGGGGCCGGTCGTTGCGGTGCTGTCCGGCGGCAACGTCGACCCGGTGCTGATGCAGCGCGTTCTGCGGCACGGCATGGCGGCGCAGGGCCGCTACCTGGCCGTTCGGCTGCGGCTGACGGACCGGCCGGGCGCCCTCGCGACGCTTCTCGGGGTGTTGTCAGTGGTCGACGCTAACGTCCTCGATGTGAGCCACGTGCGGACCGACCCACGGCTCGGGCTCACGGAGGCGGAGGTCGAGCTGCACCTGGAGACGAAAGGCCCGGCCCACTGCACCGAGGTCGGCGAGGCTCTGCGACAGGCGGGGTACCTCGTCATCGACTGAGGCGCCGGGGTCGCAGGACCGACAAGGCCGAGGTCAGGCCAAGGTCACGGGCTCTTTGTCACTCGATCGGGTAAGCCCGTTGTGAGACGCGATACATCGCGTTATGGTGTGTCTCGTGCCACTCCTCAAGCAGAACCGAACCCACCAACCCACGCTTCTCGAAGCGACCCGACGACGTGGAGACTCATATGCCAGGCGCCATCTATGCCGAAGGCCTGGTCAAAACCTTCGGTGACGTAAGGGCTCTGGACGGCGTCGACCTCGATGTCCCCGAGGGCACGGTCCTCGGCCTGCTCGGGCCCAACGGTGCGGGCAAGACGACGGCCGTCCGCTGTCTGACGACCCTGCTGCGCCCCGACAGGGGCCGGGCCGTCGTCGCGGGCATCGACGTGCTCGCCCACCCCGACCAGGTCCGGCGCTCCATCGGTCTGTCCGGCCAGTTCGCCGCGGTCGACGAGTACCTGACCGGCCGGGAGAACCTCCAGATGGTCGGCCAGCTCTACCAGATGACGGCGAAGGCCGCCAAGGCCCGCGCCGGTGAGTTGCTCGACCAGTTCAACCTCGCGGACGCCGCCGACCGGCCCGCCAAGACCTACTCCGGAGGCATGCGCCGCCGGCTCGACCTTGCCGCGGCTCTGGTCGTCTCCCCGCCCGTGATGTTCATGGACGAGCCGACGACCGGCCTCGACCCGCGCAATCGCCAGCAGCTGTGGGAGGTCATCAAACAGCTGGTCTCCGGCGGTACGACCCTGCTGCTGACGACGCAGTACCTGGAAGAGGCCGACCATCTCGCGCACGACATAGCGGTGGTCGACCACGGCCGCGTCATCGCCCGCGGCACCTCCGACCAGCTCAAGGCCCGCACCGGCGGCGAGCGCGTCGAGGTCGTGGTGCACGAGCGCGAGCACATGGCGACCGCCGCCGAGGTGCTGCGCGGCTTCGGCAAGGGCGACACCACCGTCGAGGAGCACACCCGCAAGCTCACGGTGCCCGTCACCGGCGGCGCCAAGCTCCTCGCCGAGGTGATCCGCGAGCTGGACACCCGCGGCATCGAGATCGACGACATCGGCCTGCGCCGCCCGACCCTCGACGATGTGTTCCTGTCACTGACGGGCCATGTGGCGGAGGCCGGCGACGAAGAGGACGGCGCCGACGGCGCGAGCGGTACGCCCGCCGACTCCAGGGGCCGCAAGCGCAAGAAGGAGACCGTCAAGTGAGTGCCGTGACCGACGCCGTACCGCGGCCCGCCCGCCCGAACCCGATCGGCCAGTCCGTCCGGGACTCGCTGGTCGTCGCCAAGCGCAATCTGATCCGTATGTCACGGATCCCCGAAATGATCATTTTTGGGCTGATCCAGCCGATCATGTTTGTGGTGCTGTTCAGCTATGTGTTCGGTGGATCCATGACCATCGGCGGCACCACGGACTCCGGTGTCTACCGCGAGTTCCTGATGGCGGGCATCTTCGCCCAGACCGTCACCTTCGCCACCGCGGGCGCCGGTGCCGGCATCGCCGAGGACATGCACAAGGGGCTGATCGACCGGTTCCGCTCGCTGCCCATGGCGCGCGGCGCGGTGCTGACCGGCCGCACCCTTGCCGACCTGGTGCAGACGGCGCTCACCCTGCTGGTGCTCGCGATCGTGGCCCTCCTGGTCGGCTGGCGTACGCACACCAACGTCGGCGAGGTGCTCGGCGCCTTCGGGCTGCTGCTGCTGATGGGCTACGCGTTCACGTGGATCGGCGCGCTGATCGGCTTGTCCGTGCGGACACCCGAGGCGGCCACGTCCGGCGGGCTGATCTGGCTCTTCCCGGTCACCTTCGTCTCGAACGCGTTCGTGGACTCGGACCAGATGACGCCCTGGCTGCGGCACATCGCCGAGTGGAACCCGTTCAGCGCCACGGTCCAGGCCTGCCGAGAGCTCTTCGGCAACCCGGGTGTCTCCACGTCGGGCGCCTGGCCGATGGAGCACCCGGTCTGGGCCTCACTGATCTACTCGGCCCTGATCATCGTCATATTCCGGACTCTGGCGGTACGGAAGTACCGCTCGGCGACGGCCTGAGAACCCGCGACGGCCTCAGAGCCCGCGACGAGACCGGCTCGACGAGACTGGCCTGGACATGACGAAACCCCCGGCGTCGCGCGGACGCCGGGGGTCGTCAAGGGCGAGTCGGTCAGGCGCAGGGCACTGACCGGAGTCAGCTGCTGTACGGCTCGGCCTTCAGGATCTTCACCGAGGCCGTCTTGCCGTTCGGCAGCTCGTACTCCGCGTCCTCGCCGACCTTGTGGCCGATCACGCCGGCCCCCAGCGGGGACTGCGGGGAGTACGTCTCGATGTCGGCGCTGGCGTACTCGCGCGAGGCGAGCAGGAACGTCAGTGTGTCGTCCTCGTCACCGTCGAAGGCGATCGTCACGACCATGCCGGGCGCCACGGCACCATCCGTCGAGGTCGGCGCCTCGCCGACCTTGGCGTTCTCCAGGAGCTGGGTCAGCTGGCGCACACGGAGCTCCTGCTTGCCCTGCTCCTCCTTGGCCGCGTGGTACCCGCCGTTCTCCCGCAGGTCGCCCTCCTCGCGCGCGGCCGCGATCTTGGCGGCGATCTCCGTGCGCGCAGGACCAGTAAGGTACTCAAGCTCGTCCTTGAGCTTGTTGTACGCCTCCTGGGTCAGCCAGGTGACGTTCTCGCTGGTCTGGGTCACAGGTGCTCCTCGTCGGTACTGGGAATACAAAGCATCGCCCTACCCAGAAGAATGTTCCTTCACGAGTGGGCGAAACCACGAGCCTAACAATTCAACGGCGGAAGGGGGAGGACATAAGCCAACAAAATCGCGTCAATGCAGGTCAGCGGCTACGTGACGCGGGTGACGTCAGTCGGCGTGGCAGCCCAGGAGCTCGGCCGTCGTGGCCGGTGCCGTCGTACGGAGCGTGACGACCTCGGTGATGCGGGTGGCGTCCCCGGCGAAGCGGAAGTCGGCCCGGCCCACCTCGGCGCCGCTCTCCGCCTGGGAGCGTACCGTGCAGTAGCCGGAGGCGCCCGCGTCCTTCTCGACCGCCAGCTTCACCTTCACCGAATCGTCCGAGAGATCGAAACTGATCACTTCGGCGCTGATCTTGTTCTGGCCGATGTAGTGAAAGGCAAAAAAGGCCATCACGGCGAGGAGCAGCGCCCCGAGGGCGGCGCCGACGACCTTCAGTGTGCGGTCCGCGCGCTCGTCCGAGGAGCGGCCGTAACGGCCCTCGGGCAGTCGCGTGCTCGCCGTACTCATGATCGTCCTCTCGGCCGGGGCGGGACCGAGGTCCCGGACGGGGCTCCCGGGACCGGGGCCCCGGAATTTTTCGCCCCCCGATTCGGTCACTATAGAAGCCGCCGTTCGCACCCGGTCACGCCGGGCGCCGACCAAACGAGGATTGAGTCTTGACTGACCAGTTGCGACTGATGGCCGTCCACGCGCACCCCGACGACGAGTCGAGCAAAGGCGCGGCCACCATGGCCAAGTACGTGTCCGAGGGGGTGGACGTGCTGGTGGTGACCTGCACGGGCGGGGAGCGCGGCTCCATCCTCAATCCGAAGCTGCAGGGCGACAAGTACATCGAGGAGCACATCCACGAGGTACGCAAGAAGGAGATGGACGAGGCCCGCGAGATCCTCGGCGTCAAGCAGGAGTGGCTCGGTTTCGTCGACTCCGGCCTGCCCGAGGGCGACCCGCTGCCGCCGCTGCCGGAGGGCTGCTTCGCCCTCGAGGACGTCGACAAGGCGGCCGGCGAGCTGGTGCGCAGCATCCGCTCCTTCCGCCCCCAGGTGATCACCACCTATGACGAGAACGGTGGTTACCCGCACCCCGACCACATCATGACCCACAAGATCACGATGGTGGCGTTCGAGGGCGCGGCGGACACCGAGAAGTACCCGGAGTCCGAGTTCGGCCCGGCGTACCAGCCGCTGAAGGTGTACTACAACCAGGGCTTCAACCGCCCGCGCACCGAGGCGCTGCACCAGGCGATGCTCGACCGGGGCCTGGAGTCCCCGTACGGGGAATGGCTCAAGCGCTGGGACGACTCGGGGCACAAGGACCGCACGCTGACCACGCACGTCCCGTGCGCGGACTTCTTCGAGATCCGTGACAAGGCGCTGATCGCGCACGCCACGCAGATCGACCCCGAGGGGGGCTGGTTCCGGGTGCCGATGGAGCTTCAGAAGGAGGTCTGGCCGACCGAGGAGTACGAGCTCGCGAAGTCCCTCGTGGATACCTCCCTCCCCGAGGACGACCTCTTTGCAGGCATCCGCGACAATGCCTGACATGAGCGCAAGCGCGAGCCTGGCAATGACCCATCTCGTCACCCTCGCCAAGGAGGTCGACGAGGACAAGGTGACCCCCGGCGTCCTCGGCTTCATCGTCTTCGCGGTGATGGCCCTGGCCGTGTGGGGCCTGATGAAGTCCATGAACCGCCACATGGGCCGGGTCGACTTCGACGAGGCCCCCGACGGGGCGGGGGAGGCCTCCGGCAAGGGCGCCGCGGAGCAGACGTCGGGGAAGGCCTCACCCGCGAAGGGCTGAGTCCCCGACCGGGCGGACCCTCACTGTGAGCGGTCCGCCCGGGACAGCAGGTAGTACGCAGCCCGGCGGTGCGGGGTGCCTCCCCCAGAGGGGGGGACCCCCAGCGCCCACCCGTGCCGCCCTGGGCGGCACGCATGCCCGCGGCTGGACGGGGTGGCTGCGGCACGACTGTCCGCGGCTTGACGGGTGGCTGCGGCACGACTGCCCGCAGCCAAGCCGTCAGCCGATACGTGCCGCCAGCCCGGCCAGCAGTCCCACGACGCCCTCCGGGCCGTTCACCACCAGGTCGGCTCGTTTGCTCAGCTCGGTGACCTCGTCGCTGCCGCTGCAGACCAGCAGGCCGGGGGTGCCGGTGGAGCGGAGTTTTTCGATGGTGGCGTAGGCGGGGAGGTCGCCGAGGTCGTCGCCGGCGTAGAGGACGGAGGCGGCGGAGAGCTCGCGGGCGTGTTCGAGGAGGGCGACGCCCTTGTCCATGCCGGGTGGGCGGAGTTCCAGGACCATGCGGCCGGGTTCGACGATCAGGCCGTGCCGGGTGGCGAGGTCGGAGAGGGGTTCGCGCAGGGCCTCGAACGCGGCCTGGGGGTCGGCGGCGCGGCGGGTGTGGACGGCGACCGCGTGGCCCTTGTCCTCCACCCAGGTGCCCTGCCCGGCGCCCACCCGTTCGAGCAGCCCCGGCAGTTCCTCGCGGACGGCGGCGACACCGGGGTGCGGGGCGGGGGCGCTGACCTCGCCGCTCACGGCGTCCCAGCGTTCGGCGCCGTAGTGGCCGAGGACGACGAGGTGCTCGAGGCCGGGTACGCCCGCGAAGCCGCCGTACCGCACGGCCACGTCCGCCGGGCGGCCGGTGATCACGGCGACGGAGGCGACCTTCGGGGCGAGGGCGGCGAGCGCGGGCACCGCGTCGGGGTGGGCCCGCGCCTGCTCGGGGTCGGGCACGATCGGGGCGAGCGTCCCGTCGAAGTCGAGGGCGATCACCGCCTTGCCGGGCCGGGCGAGAATCGCGTCGAGCCCGTCACGCCCGGCAGGGGTCGAGGGCGTCGGGAGAGTCGTGTGGGGTTCGGTCTCGTGGCTGCCCATAGGGCGACCCTATCCGCGGCCGGGCCTGTACGGGGCGAGCCTTTGCACACCGGCCGGCATCATCCAGCCCGTCTGGGGTGCCCCCTCTGGGGGAGATTGAGGACGAGGCCCTTCAGGCCGAAGCGGGGGCCTGGGGGCGGCAGCCCCCGGCGGGGGCCCACACCCACGCCGGGTGACCAGAAAACGCCGGTCACCGCCCCGCCCGCCGCCGTTCCCGCAGCCTGCGAAGGCGATTCACCGTCACCGGATCGTGCGCCAACGCCCGCGGATCGTCGAGCAGGGCGTTGAGCAGCTGGTAGTAGCGCACCGGGGCCAGCCCCAGCTCCTCCCGTATCGCCCGCTCCTTCGCACCGGGCCCGGCGAACCCCCGGCGTTCCAGCGCGAGGATGTCCTGTTCCTGCCGTCCGAGCCGCTCCTGCTCCATGCCCGAAACCGTAACCTCCGGCACCGACAGCGCGACCTATCCCGCCGCCGAGCTCTCCGCCGTGGTCGCCGTCGACTGCAGCTGACCGAGGATCGCCGACGGGCTGCCACCGGGCTCCACGGTGGAGCCGATCCGCTTCTTGACCTCCGCGCTGACCGCCGCCCAGGACGTCTTGCCGACGGGGTAGAGCTCGGCGAGCGGCAGTTCGTCCAGGAACGGCTTGAGGTCCCGGTCCTCGGCCGCGCCGCTCATGGCCTCGGACGCGGCGTTGGTGACCGGCAGCAGGTCGTACTCGCGGGAGAAGGCGAGGACGTTCTCCTCGCTGTAGACGAAGTCGAGGAAGTCGCCGACCTGCTCCTTGTGGCCGTTCTGCTTGAACGCCAGCATCCAGTCGGCGACGCCCATCGTGGCCTTGCTCTCACCGTTCACGCCGGGCATCGGCACCATGCCGAACTTCACGCCCTTCTTCTCGGCCATCTTCATCAGGGACGGATGGCCGTTCAGCATGCCGACCTCGCCCCGGGCGAAGGCGGCGAACGCGTCGGCGCGGTTGAGCTTGCCGGGGGCGACCGGCCCGGTGAGGTCCTCGCCGACCAGCTCGTCGCGCAGCCAGGTGAAGGTCTCGACGTTCTCCGTGGAGTCGATGCCGTAGGTGCCGACGGTGTCGGTGTAGCCGCCGCCCCCGCTGAGCAGCCACTGCATGGTCTCGGCCTGTGCCTCCTCGGAGCCGAGCGGCAGGGCGTAGGGGTACTTCACGCCCTCGGCTTTCAGGGCCGCGGCGTCGGCGGCCAGTTCCGCCCATGTGGTGGGCGGGGTGAGGCCGGCCTCCTCGAAGTGGGCCTTGTTGTAGAAGAGCAGGCGCGTGGAGGCGGCGAACGGCAGGCCGTACTGCACCCCGTTGACCTGCCCCGCGCTGGCGAGCGCGGAGGAGAAACCGGCCTGTACCGGTATGGAGAGCAGGTCGTCGGCGGTGTAGAGCAGGCCGTCGGCCGCGTAGTCGGCGTACGCGCCGATCTGGGCCATGTCGGGCGCCTTCCCGGCCTCGACCATCTCCTTCACCTTGGCGTCGATGTCGTTCCAGG
This sequence comes from Streptomyces sp. F001, assembly GCF_004187715.1. Classification (GTDB taxonomy): domain Bacteria; phylum Actinomycetota; class Actinomycetes; order Streptomycetales; family Streptomycetaceae; genus Streptomyces; species Streptomyces flavusporus. The sequence goes on from NZ_QZWF01000015.1 coordinate 117,218, forward strand.
AGTAGACGCTGACCTCGACGTTCACATCCGGGTGGTCGGCCTCGTACTCCTCGACCAGCTTCGCCCAGTACTTCTTCGAGCTGTTGGCCGCGCTGTCGCCGTAGTCGGCGGCGACCAGCCGCAGCGTCACGTCGGTCGTGTCTCCACCGAGGCCACAGCCGCCGAGGACCGCCGTCATGCCCAGTGCGGACACCACCGCGATCATTCCTGTCCTGCGCCGCTGCACGTGCTCTCGCCCATCCTTGCCGAAAGATACATCTGACTTTTAAAACCGGAATCAAGGTCTACACCACGTAAGTGGACTAGACCTCTTCCGGGTCCTCGGGCCACACTGTCCCCCGTGAGACACGTCATCGCCCTCGATGTGGGCGGCACCGGGATGAAGGCCGCCCTGGTCGGGGCGGACGGCGCCCTGATCCACCAGGCGCGCCGGCCGACCGGGCGGGAACGCGGGCCCGGCGCGGTCGTCGACGGCATCCTCGACTTCGCCGCCGAGCTCCACACGTACGGCGAACAGCGCCTCGGCACCCCCGCGGCCGCCGCCGGCGTCGCCGTCCCCGGCATCGTCGACGAGCAGCACGGCATCGCCGCCTACGCGGCCAACCTCGGCTGGCGTGACGTCCCCCTGCGCGAACTCCTCGCCGGCCGGCTCGGCGGCATCCCGGTCGCCCTCGGCCACGATGTGCGCACCGGTGGGCTCGCCGAGGGCCGGATCGGTGCCGGGCGAGGCGCGGACCGGTTCCTGTTCGTGCCGCTGGGCACCGGTATCGCGGGTGCCATCGGCATCGACGGCCGGGTGGAGGCGGGTGCGCACGGCTTCGCGGGCGAGATCGGCCATGTCGTCGTACGGCCCGGCGGGACGCCCTGTCCGTGCGGACAGCGCGGCTGCCTGGAGCGGTTCGCGTCCGCGGCGGCGGTGAGCGAGGCGTGGGCCGCCGCCTGCGGGGACCCGGAGGCGGACGCGGCGGACTGCGCGAAAGCCGTCGCGTCCGGTGATCCGAACGCCGTACGAGTGTGGCAGGAGGCCGTGGACGCACTCGCCGACGGCCTGGTCACCGCGCTCACCCTGCTGGACCCCCGCACGCTCATCATCGGTGGCGGGCTGGCCGAAGCAGGAGAAACGTTGTTCACACCACTGCGGGACGCCGTCCGGCGACGCGTCACCTTCCAGAAACTGCCGAAGATCGTCCCGGCGGCCCTGGGCGATACGGCGGGATGCCTGGGCGCCGGGCTCCTGGCCTGGGATCTCCTCGACCACACCGACCGCAAGGAGGAATCGCCCTGATGGCAACCCCCCCAGGGGCGCGGGGAACTGCGCGAACAGCCACACACAACCCGCAGCCCGCGACGGACGGAACACCCCTGATCCTCTCCGGCGCCAACGTGGTCATGCCCACGGGAACCGTCAAAGACGGCCAAGTGATCGTCGACGGCAAGCGAATCGCCGCCAACGCCCCAGCCGACGTGCCCGAGATGGATCTGCGAGGCCACTGGCTGGTACCCGGCTTCGTAGACCTCCACAACCACGGCGGCGGCGGAGCCTCCTTCACCTCCGGCACCGTCGACGAGGTCCTCAAGGGCATCCACACCCACCGGCTGCACGGCACGACCACCCTGGTCGCCTCCACGGTCACCGGCGACATGGACTTCCTCACGCGTCGGGCGGGCCTGCTCTCCGAGCTGGCCGAGCAGGGCGAGATCGCCGGGATCCACTTCGAGGGGCCGTTCATCTCCCCGTGCCGCAAGGGTGCACACTCCGAAGAGTTGCTGCGCGACCCGGAGCCTTCCGAGGTCCGCAAGCTGATCGACGCGGCGCGCGGCAGGGCGAAGATGCTCACGCTCGCCACCGAACTGCCGGGCGGCATCGACTCCGTGCGGCTGCTCGCCGAGCACGGGGTGATCGCGGCGGTCGGCCACACGGACGCGACGTACGAGCAGACGGTCGAGGCGATCGACGCGGGCGCGACGGTCGCCACGCACCTGTTCAACGCCATGCCCGCGCTCGGCCATCGCGCCCCCGGCCCGATCGCCGCCCTGCTGGAGGACGAGCGGGTGACCGTCGAGCTCATCAACGACGGCACGCACCTGCACCCGGCCGCCCTGGAGCTGGCGTTCCATCATGCGGGCCCGGAACGGGTCGCGTTCGTCACGGACGCGATGGACGCGGCCGGCTTCGGCGACGGCCGCTATCTGCTCGGCCCGCTGGAGGTCGAGGTCAGCGACGGCGTGGCCCGCCTGGTGGAAGGCGGCTCGATCGCCGGCTCCACGCTCACCCTGGACCGCGCCTTCAAGCGGGCGGTGACCATCGACCGGCTGCCGGTGGAGCACGTGGTGGCGGCCCTGTCGGCGGGCCCGGCGCGGCTGCTGGGCCTGGACGACCGGATCGGCTCCCTCGAACCCGGCAAGGACGCCGACCTGGTGCTGCTGGACGCCGCCTTCGAACTCAAGGGCGTGATGCGGCAGGGAGAATGGGTGGTTGAGCCCCAACTGCCCTGATACATCCGCCAGTAGAGAGCGCACCGAAGAGACGGTGGCCGACCGGACGACTGTGCCGACCGCCGTCTCTTTGGCATGATCGACCCCCGGAGAACGACAAGCACATTCACTCGGGGGAGGTCGGCCCAGGTGATCCTCACGGTCACGCTGAACACCGCTCTCGACCTCACCTATCGCGTACGGTCCCTGCGGCCGCACACCACCCACCGGGTCTCCGAGGTGACCGAACGCCCCGGCGGCAAGGGCGTCAACGTAGCCCGCGTCCTGGCCGCGCTCGGTCACGAGGTGACGGTCACCGGCTTCGCCGGCGGCAGCACCGGACGGATCGTGCAGGACGCGCTCACCGCCACGCCGGGTGTGGTCGACGCGCTCGTCCCGATCGGCGGCACGACCCGGCGCACCATCGCCGTCGTGGACGAGCGGACCGGCGACACGACCCAGCTCAACGAGCCCGGCCCGGCCATCGCACCGGCCGAGTGGTCCGCGTTCCTGGAGGCCTACGAGGACCTGCTGGCGCCGGCGAGCGCGGTGGCCCTGTGCGGCAGCCTGCCGCCGGGCGTGCCGGTGGGCGCGTATGCGGGCCTGATACGCACCGCGCGTGCGGCGGGCGTGCCCGTGCTGCTGGACACCAGCGGGGAGCCGCTGCGCCGCGGGGTGGCCGCCCGCCCGGACGTCATCAAGCCCAACGCCGACGAACTGGCCGAACTCACCGGTTCCCACGAGCCGTTGCGCGCCACCCAGGACGCCCGCCGACGCGGCGCCCACGCGGTGGTCGCCTCCCTCGGCCCGGAGGGCCTGCTCGCCCTGACCCCCGAGGGCCGCTGGCGCGCCACCCCACCGACCCGCATACACGGCAACCCGACCGGCGCCGGCGACTCCGCAGCCGCGGGCCTGCTGTCGGGCCTGGTCGAGCAGCTCCCGTGGCCGGACCGCCTGGCCCGCGCCACCGCCCTCGCCGCGGCGACGGTCCGCGCGGCGGTGGCGGGCGAGTTCGACCGGGGCTCCTACGAGGAGCTGCTGGGGCGGGTGGCGGTGATCGGGGAGGTCAGCGCGGCGTGAGGGTCAGCCGTTGGACTACTCGACCCAGCCCTTGACCAGCCACACCTGGTCGAGGTTGGCGTCGCACTGGTTGCCCTGCTCGCACGAGATCTTGATGGTGTTCGTGCCCTTGTTGAGCTGGACGTAGTTGTAGGTCCGCGTCCAGCCCTTCTCGTAGTCGCCTTCGGGGGCGTTCGCGTAGTTCTTCATGTCGACCGGCGTGCTGGCGGCCGTGCCGTTGACCGTGAGGGTCCCGTTGGCGTCCTTGCCGGGCACGCCGTAGCCGACGTACAGGGTGTACTTGCCGGACTCGGGGATGCCGTTGACGGTCCAGGTGACCGAGGCGCCGACGGCGTTGAAGCCGGTCACGTAGACACCGCCGTCCGCCTTGGCGCCCTTGATGTCGGAGGCGGTGGTGGCGCCGCCGCCGAGCTGCAGGGCCTTGGCGTCGACGGCGGGCAGCTCCTTCTCGCTGCCCGCGCTGCTCTCACTCGAAGGGCTCGACTCCGCGCTCTGGGAGACCGACGGGGTGGTGGGCTGGTCGCCGTCCGCCGCGGTGTCGTCGTCGCCGCCGAGCATCGCGACGCCGATGCCGATCACGACGGCGGCGACCACCGCGATCGCGCCGATCAGCAGGCCCTTGGTGTTGGGGCCGCGGCCCCGGCCGCCACCGCCGGGGGCGGGCTGCGTCTGGACGGTGGGGGCGCCGCCGGGGAACGACTCGGGCGCGGCGTAGTGCGGGTTCGGCTGGCCGTATGCGCCCTGCTGCTGCGGCGGCACGGTCTGCTGGCCGTAGGGCCGCTCGCCGACCGTCCGCACCCTGCTGACCGAGTTCGGGTAGCCGTAGCCGCCGGACGGCGGCTGGGCGCCGTTGGCCTGACCGTCGGCGTACAGATAGCCGAACGGGTCCTCGTCCTCGGGCGTGCTCGCGCCGTTGTTGCCGGGCGTCATCCCTAGGTACTCCTCAACAGGTGCGGAACGGATGCGGTACGTGTGGTGAGAATGGCGAGCCTACCCGCTCGCCGTGGCCCAAACGGGTGACCAGGATCGCATCATTCCGCAGACGTGCGGTTCATCCCGCACGTCGATGCTGTTTGGGACGAGACCGTTTCTCGACGTACATCCGTTCGTCAGCGGATTTCAACACTTCGTCCGCCGTCATACCGCAGTGCGCCCATCCGATACCGAAACTCGCCCCGACCCGGACGGCCCGTCCCTCGGCCCGGATCGGCTGGATGATCTCGTTCCGCAGCCGTACGGCGAGGTCCTGGGCGTCGGCCCGGCCGAGGCCGTCGGCGAGGATCACGAACTCGTCGCCGCCGAGCCGGGCGACGGTGTCGCCGTCGCGGACGCCGTTGCTGAGGCGGCGCGCGACCTCGATGAGCACCGCGTCGCCCGCGTTGTGCCCGAACCGGTCGTTGATCGACTTGAAGCCGTCGAGGTCGCAGAAGAGGACCGCGAGCCCCTTGGTGCCGTCGTCGTGTTCACCCTCGGGGGCGATGGTGTGGACGTGGTGGTCGTAGACGTCGAAGACGTCCCGGCGCGCCGGGAAGTCGAAGCCGGCGTCGTAGGCGGGGTGGCCGTAGGCCGCGTCCTGGGAGTCGTGGACGGCGGGCAGGCCGGACTGCGGGCGCTGGCAGAGGCGGGCGGAGAGGCGGGAGCGCAGCTCGGCGGAGTTCGGCAGGCCGGTGAGGGAGTCGTGGGAGGCGCGGTGGGCGAGCTGGAGCTCGCGGCGCTTGCGCTCCTCGATGTCCTCGACGTGGGTGAGCAGGAAGCGGGGGCCGTCGGCGGCGTCGGCGACCACGGAGTTGCGCAGGGACACCCAGACGTAGGTGCCGTCGCGGCGGCCCAGGCGCAACTCGGCGCGGCCGCCCTCGGCGGAGGTGCGCAGCAGCGTGCCTATGTCCTCGGGGTGGACGAGGTCGGAGAAGGAGTAGCGGCGCATCGCGGAGGCGGGGCGGCCCAGCAGGCGGCACAGGGCGTCGTTGGTGCGCAGGATCCGGCCGTGCTGGTCGCCGCCCATCTCGGCGATGGCCATGCCGGAGGGGGCGTACTCGAAGGCCTGCCGGAAGCTCTCCTCGCTGGCCCGCAGGGCCTGCTGTTCGCGTTCCAGGCGGACCAGGGCGCGCTGCATATTCGCGCGTAGACGAGCGTTGCTGATGGCGATGGCGGCCTGGAAGGCGTACATCTGGAGCGCCTCGCGCCCCCACGCGCCGGGGCGGCGGCCGTTGCGCGGCCGGTCCACGGACAGGACGCCGATCAGTTCGCCGGAGGACGGGCCACCCTGGGCGCCCGGCGCGTACATCGGGGCGAACAGCCGGTCGGAGGGGTGCCACTCGTCCTCGAAGCGGGGGGCGGGGCCCTCGGTGTACCACTGCGGGACGTCGTCGTCGTCGAGGATCCAGCCCTCGGTGTGCGGGATGAAGATCAGGTCGCCCCAGGTCTCGCCCATGCCCAGTCGGCGCTCCCACGACTCGCGGGAGCCGACCCGGCCGGTGATCAGGGCCTCGGCGGCGGGGTTGCCGGAGAAGGCGGCGACGACGAGATCGCCGTCCGGGCGGACGAGGTTGACGCAGGCCAGCTCGTAGCCCAGGGCGGTGACGACGCCGTCCGCGACGGTCTGCAGCGTGTCGGCCAGGCTGCGTGCGGTGTTCATGTCCGCCATGACCTGGTGCAGCTGCCGCAGGGACGCAAGACGGACATACGGCTCCGACTCGGTCTCCATGCTCGCCCTCCCCCCGAGACCTCGCAGCGAATCAAGGGTTCTCTTCGGCATATCGCCCTTCAGCTTCCCGCCACTGAATCACAGCGCGCTGCCCACTCGGTACACAGGGTCAACAATTAATGTCCCTTGTGACTCAAGTCACAGTAGAACGTGAACAATTGAGTGGGGTTTCTGTGTTTTTCCCGTGCGTTTACCGAACGCAAGCTTTGTAGCGGTGTCCTTCGCTGGTCCTACGACCGTGCTCGGGCTGAGGTCCGATGCGGGGGCACGCACCGGAGACTAGCGTTTCGGTGTGCTGAACACCCGCCGCCCCGCTCCGCCCGCCCGACTGCCCGCCCAACCCGCCCCCGCGGCCGATGCCGCCGGGCATGCTGTGGGGGTGAGCAACGACGAGTTCAGGGCGGCCATGTCCCGGCTGGCGGCCGGTGTGGTCCTGGTGACCGCGAAGGAGCCGCCGCTCGACCCGGACGACCCGCAGGCGCCGAGTGGTGAGGACGTCGGCATGACGGCGACGGCCTTCATGTCGGTGTCCCTGGACCCACCCCTGGTCCTGGTCAGCCTGCGCGAGGGCTCCCGCATGGACGACCTGCTCGCCGAGCAGCCCCTGTGGGCGGTCTCGGTGCTCTCCGAGAGCCAGCGCCACATCGCCGGCCGCTTCGCCATGAAGGGCCGCATCAGCGACCGCCTGCTCTTCGAGGACATCCCCTACGTCCGCGGCGAGGCCAGCGGGGCACCCCTGGTCGGCGGCGCCCTGGCGACCCTGGAGTGCCGCACCGAACAGCGCGTCACGGCCGGCGACCACACGCTGGTGGTGGGCCGCGTCCTGACGGCCCGCCTCCCGAGCGCGGACGGCGGGCCGCTGACGTACTTCAAGGGGCGGTACCGGCAGCTGGGGTAGCTCAGCTGCCGGCGGACCACCCCAGGGTGATGTCCAGCCGGGACAGCTCTGCCGGGTCGGTGACACCCTCGATGACGGCGATCCGGTCCCGTACGAACCTGAAGATCGTCGCCCGCTCGACGCGTCCGTCGGCGGAGAGCACCACAAGTCCGGTGGCCCCGTCGACCAGAGCGGGCCGCCCGCTCCGGCCGAGGCGGGCGTAGCTGATGGCGCCCGAGGCGACCGCCGCCGCCCCGGTGTTCACACCGGCCTCGGAGCGGGCCACCACATCCGGGTCGAGCACCTCCAGCAGCCCGTCGAAGTCCCCGCCCCGCGCCGCGGCGAGGAAGGCGTCGACGACCTGCCGCTGCCGTACGAGATCGGCATCGGGCGCCGGAGCGCCCTGCACCCGGCGCCGGGCCCGGCTGGCCAGCTGCCGGGCCGCCGTCGGCGTACGGCCCACGATGGCGGCGACCTCCTCGTACGGCACGGCGAACAGGTCGTGCAGCACGAAGGCCAGCCGCTCGGCCGGGGTCAGCGTCTCCAGGACGACGAGCAGGGCGACGCCCACCGAGTCGGCGAGCAGCGCGTCCTGCTCGGGGTCGGCTCCGGCGGCGGGGACCGGCGCGCCCGCGTCCAGCGACTCCTCCGCGCGGGACTTGCGGGAGCGCAGCATGTCCAGGCACACCCGGCCCACCACGGTCGTCAGCCAGCCGCCGAGGTTGCCGACCTCCCGGGTGTCGCTGCGGCTCAGCCGGAACCAGGCCTCCTGCACCGCGTCGTCGGCCTCGGCGAGCGAGCCGAGCATGCGGTAGGCCACGGCACGCAGATGCGTGCGGTGTGCCTCGAAGCGCTCGGCAAGGAAGTCGTCGTCGCCCATGTGTCCTGTGTCCCCAGCCCTCGTAGCGGACCACCGTCAGTGGCATTCCACTGCCCTGACGGATCCGGCAGGGCACATGTGACAGCGTCCTATCCCCAGTCGCGGCCCGACCGCCCCCGCTTGGTCTCCGAGCGCTGCTTCTTCTCCCGCAGCCGGCGTTCGTTGATGCCGCGCGGTATGCGGGTCGGCTTGCGGGGCTTGGGCGGGGGCGCGGTCGCCTCGGCGAGGAGTGCTGCGAGGCGTACGGCGGCGGTCTCGCGGTTGCGCCACTGGGACCGGTGCTCGGAGGCACGGACCGCGATGACGCCGTCGACCAGGCGTCCGGCCAGCCGCTCCAGTGCGCGTCGCTTCCACACCTCGGGCAGCGCCTCGGTCGCGGCGAGGTCGAAACGCAGTTCGACCTGGGAGTCACTCGTGTTGACGTGCTGCCCGCCCGGCCCCGAGGAGCGCGAGAAACGCCACTGGAGCTCGGCCTCGGGCAGCGAGACGGAGCCTCGGATGAGGTAGGGACCGGACATGGGTGACATGTTCCCGCCTGGAGTGGGCGCGAGTCACGCGAATATCGCCGGAGGTAAAGAAAGTAAAGAGCCGGGAACCCGGGGCACCTCCCTCCGCGTTCATAGAGGTAGCTGTAGCTTCAGTACCGCACACGCATAGCGCACGCATCGAGGGAAGGAACTCCCGACCATGGCTGTAAGCCTGTCCAAGGGTGGCAACGTCTCGCTCACCAAGGAGGCTCCGGGCCTGACCGCCGTCACCGTGGGCCTCGGCTGGGACGTCCGCACCACCACCGGCACCGACTTCGACCTCGACGCGTCCGCGATCGCGGTCAACACGCAGGGCAAGGTGTACTCCGACCAGCACTTCGTCTTCTTCAACAACAAGCAGACGCCGGACCAGACGATCGTCCACACGGGCGACAACCTCACTGGTGAGGGCGCCGGCGACGACGAGCAGATCAACGTCAACCTGGCCGGCCTCCCGGCCGACATCGACAAGATCGTCTTCCCGGTCTCCATCTACGACGCCGAGACCCGCTCGCAGAACTTCGGCCAGGTCCGCAACGCCTACATCCGCATCGTCAACCAGGCCGGCGGCACCGAGATCGCCCGCTACGACCTCTCCGAGGACGCGGCCACCGAGACCGCCATGGTCTTCGGCGAGCTCTACCGCAACGGCGCCGAGTGGAAGTTCCGCGCCGTCGGCCAGGGCTACGCCTCGGGCCTGGTGGGCATCGCCCAGGACTTCGGCGTGAACGTCTGATTGACGCCCGGACCTCGACGGAGCCCCCGCCGCGCCTTTTTGCGGGCGGGGGCTCCGTCTGTCCGAGGTCCGGTCCTCGGAAGGCCGTTCAGAAGATCGAGAGTCCGAGCCGGCCCAGGATCGTGCCGGCGTGCGTGCCGTAGATCGAGAAGACCACCAGGGCGGCGATGAGGACGAGGCCTGCGGCCAGGCTCCAGGTGAGGCGCGAGTTCATGCGTACTGCCTTTCTTGGGGGGATGTGGGGGGAGGCGCCGTGACGGGCACCGGATGCGTGTCGCTTCCGGCCGTCAGGACGCTGTCGCAGCGATCGCGGACCGTGTCGTCGTGGGTGGCGATGACGACCGCGCAGCCGTCCTCGCTCATCGCGCGGAGGACGTCGACGACCATGGTGGTGTTGTCGTGGTCGAGGGCGCCGGTGGGTTCGTCGGCCAGGACCAGAGCGGGCTGCTTGACGATGAGCCGGGCCAGCGCGACACGCTGCTGCTCGCCGCCGCTGAGCCGGTGGACCTGCTCCTTCTCCCGGCCGGCCAGGCCCACCCGGTCGAGGGCCTCGGCGACAGTCGGGGTGCCCTTCCGGGCGCGCCGCGGCTTCATGGCGACCTCAAGGTTGGCGGCGACGGTCGCGTTCTCGATCAGGGCGTAGTTCTGAAAGAGGTAGCCGAGGACGTCGCGCCGGAAGCGCCGGGTGGCGCGCGGGCCGAAGCCGGTGATGTCCCGCCCTTCGTGGCGGATCGCGCCGGAGGTCGGGGCGTCGAGCAGGCCCAGGCAGTTGAGCAGGGTCGACTTGCCGGAGCCGCTCGGGCCGACCAGGGCGAGCATCCGGCTGCGCTCCACGGTGAAGGTGAGACCGGACCAGAGGGTGCGCGGGCCGTAGGACTTCGACAGGTTTTCGATCTCGATCACGGGCGGGCTCCAGCGGGGCGGTGGGGGGTCACGACTCGGTCGCTCCTTCCTTGACGATCAAGCGGTGGAAGACGACGAGGGCCACGAGCACCGCGATGGCCTCCACGGCGACGAGGGTGCCGGTGACGCCGAGGTCGAGGCCGGTGATCTCGACGGGTGCGCGGGGCGGCGGGATGCCGAGCGCGTCGTACCGTTCGAGGTCCTTGTTCTGCTGCCACACCTGGAAGGGGACCCACACGGCGAGCAGTACGGCGAGCAGTCCCTCCAGCGACAGGACCGTGCGGTGGACGGCGGTGAACCGCCAGCCACTGATGTGCCGGGCGAAGATCGCCTGAGCGTTCTTGCGGGAGTGCACGATGCAGACGCCGACGCCGGTGATGAGCAGGACCGCCAGGGCCACGCCCAGGTTGAACACCTGCAGCCGGAACTCGCCGACGAGGTCGCGGAGTTTGACCGCGGCGTTCTGGCCGACGGGCGTCATGGCCGTCACATACGTCTCCAGGTGGCGCTGCTCGATGGCGGCGGTGACGTCGTCGGGGTCGTGGAAGAGGACACTGCTCTTGCTGGCGTAGGCGGTGTAGCCCTTGTCGCTCAGGTACGGCGATCCGTCGGCGAAGGCGATGATGACGGGGTCGGTGACGAAGGAGTCGTCCGCGCCGGGGTTGGGGTCGGTGTGCGACTTGCCCTTGGGGTTGTAGGTGAAGACCCGCTGGTCGGCCTTGGTCTGCAGCGTCGTGATGTTCGCCGGGCGGACCTTGTCGGGGTCGCTCGGGCTGAGCAGTCCCGGGACCAGTTCGCGGAGTTGGTCGGTGTACGCGGCGAGGCCGGCCGGGATCATCAGCCGGACCTGGGCGGGGTCGGCGGCGGCCGGGCGGTGGGGGCGCCCTGCCGGGTCGAGGACGGGCTGTTCGGTGAGGAAGGACTCGTTGACGATCAGCACATCGCCCTGCGGCAGGCCCGCCCGCGGTGCCGACTGCTGGAGGTCGCGGTGTCCCGCGACGACGACCTGCCCCTCCTTGTCGGCCTGCCGGAGCCAGCCGCCCACCTTGGCCTCCAGGTCGCGCAGCGCAGCGTCGCTTCCCAGGCTGCCGTTGAGGGCGATCGACGTGGTGGCGCCGATCTTCGCGTAGGCCTTGCGGCTCTCCTCGCGGTTCAGGACGTCCTGGGCGGCCAGGACCAGGGCGGTGGCGATGCTGAGAGCGAGCAACAGCGCGGGGATCCGCATGGCGTACGCGCTGATCATCGCGGCCCGTGCGGGCAGTTCGCCCTTCAGGGCGCGCAGGATGCCGGTCTGGAACATCAGGTACAGCACGCCGGCCTGCGTGGCGAGGGCGATCAGACCGAGGGCGGCGGCACAGCCCAGGGTGAGCAGAGTGAACTGGCCGATCCAGGCCAGCCCGTTGTAGAGGCCGAGCAGCAGCACCACCAGGGCGGCCACCGCGGCACAGGCGATGGCGTAGAAGACCGCCACCTGCCGCAGGTCCCGCAGCAGGATCCCGCCGAACGACCCGCCCTGCAGGCGCTGTACGCCGTAGGCCTTGGCGTTGAGCATCACGCCGGCGCCGGTCATCGTGATGACGGCGAGCGCGACGACGATGAAGGAGCGGTGGAGGGCGGTGCCGGAGTAGGTCGTGGTCAGCTCGGCGACCGACTGCGGATGGTGGACCGCGGACGTCATCCCGAGGTCGGTGAACCTCTGAGCCAGCGAAGCGGCGGCCCGGTCGGAGCCGAAGACGTAGTAGAAGCCCCGAGGGTCGCGCCGGCCGAGCTCGGCGACCGGGTGCACGTCGGTGCGGTAGCCGCGGTTGAACGCGGGATAGCCGTCGCTCAGCCAGTCGGCGTGCGGACCGCCGGGTGCCAGGTAGAGGTGGCGGCGGCTGTAGGGGTGGGTGAGGTCGGGGACCTCGCGGGCGATCGTCACCCGCTCCGCCTTTGCGAACTCCGCGATGTCACGGGTGACTTGGGAGCCGCTGGTGGACCCGTCGGTGTCCGTCACCCAGACCACGGCGGAGTGCCCCAGCGCCCAGTCCTCGTCGAGGCTGCGCAGGAGAAGGAACGCCAGAATCGCGGAGTACGCCAGTGCAACGGCGTGAACGAACTTGATACCTCTGTGCAGCATCGATTGGCCTAGGTCAGGGGTGGTTCACTGGACGAGTGGCCCGCCCGGAGGGGGACTGGAGATCACCACCAGGGCGGACCACTCGCTGCCGGGGCCGAGCGATCAGGCTCGGCCCCCGGTCAGCAGCTGGTGTTCCAGTAAGACTTGTTGCCGCTCAGAGCGACGTCGGCCTGAGCGAAGGACCAGGAGCCCTTGGCGGCCTCGTCGCTGTCGATGTACTCGCCGACGGCGGTCGAGCCGTGGCACTTGGTGCCGTGGTAGTAGTCCGACCACACGATGGCGGTGCCGGCGCCGTAGTCCCACGTGCCGCCGCCCGCGCTCACCACGGTCGCCATGGCCGGGGCGGCACCGGCGACGACGAGGGCACCGGTCACAGCCGCAAGCTTGATACCGCGCTTGATGTTCACCATCAACTCGCTTTCGTTCAGACAGGATTGACAGGTGATCGACGTCGACCGATCTTGATCGCGATGATCATGGCGGACCATGAAGGAATAATCAAAAAATTTTGATGAGACCGGCATCACATGGTCACGGCGTGAAGGGCTGCCGGAGGACGTGACGGCCAGGGCCTGACCGACCGGCCCTCACCTCGACGCCGTCCACGCCGAGGGCGGCATCCTCAACTCCTCAGGTCCGGCTCGGCTTCCCGTCGCCGTACAGCCAGTCGTCCCAGATCCCGTCGAAGTCCTGGGCCGGGGCTTGCTTCTCGACATACGCCGTGAAGTCCTCGGTGTCCGCGTTGCCGTGGCGGTGGGCGGCGGCCCAGCCGCGGACGATGTCGTGGAAGGTGTCGTCGCCGACCGCCTGCCGGATCTTGTGGAGGACCATCGCACCACGCTGGTATACGGGGCTGTCGGAGATGTGCGCGGCGCTCGCCGGTTTTGCGGGTGGGAACGCCCAGAGGTCGTCGTAGGTGTCCTCACCGTGGTCGTGGAGTGCGTCGAAGATCTGCTGGGCGGTCTCCCCGCCGTGGTCCTCCCCCCAGAGCCATTCGGCGTAGGTGGCGAAGCCCTCGTTGAGCCACATGTCCTGCCAGGTCCTCGGGGAGACGGAGTCGCCGTACCACTGGTGGGCGAGTTCATGGACGAGGAGCCGGATGCCGGGGGCGCCGGCGAAGACCGGGCGGCTCTGGGTCTCCAGGGCGTAGTCGGCGTCGCCGGCGCGCTCGACGATCGCGCCGGCGGAGGAGAAGGGGTACGGGCCGAAGCGGTCCTCGACCCAGGCGAGCACGTCGGGGAAGCGGGCCAGGACCGCGCGGCTCGCCGACGTCTCCGTCGGGTCGACGGCGGTGTACACGGGGAGGCCGTCGCCGGTGGTGGAGCGGGTGATGTCGTAGCGGCCGACGGCGACGGTGGCGAGGTAGCTCGCCATGGGGGCGGTGGTGCGCCACGTGGAGGTCGTACGGCCGCCGGTGGTCGTCTCGCTCGTCAGCTCCCCGTTGGAGACGGCCCGCAGGCCCTTCGGGACGGTGACGGCGAGGTCGTACGTCGCCTTGTCGGAGGGGTGGTGGTTGCCGGGGAACCAGGCCATCGAACCGGTCGGCTGGCCGAGGGCGAGCGCGCCGTCCGCGGTGGGCAGCCAGCCCTCCTCGGAGCCGTCCGGGTCGGTGATCGTCACGGGGGTGCCCGAGTAGCGGACCGCCACACGGAACGTGCCTCCCTCGGCGAGGTCGGCGCGGGGGCGGATCGTCAGTTCCTGGCCGGTGCGGTTCCAGCGGGCGGTGCTGCCGTCGACGGTGACCTGCTCGACGTCCAGGCCCTTGAGGTCGAGGTTGAAGGCGGAGAGGTCCTGGGTGGCACGGGCGGTGATCACCGTGCGCCCGGTGAGGTGGCGGGAGGCGGGGGTGTACGCCAGGGTCAGGTCGTAGTGGGTGACGTCGTAGCCGCCGTTGCCGGCCTTCGGGAAGTACGGGTCGCGGACGCCGGAGCCGCCCGGGGTGCCCTGGGCGCCGCCGGTTCCGCATGCGGGCACGGTCAGGGCGAGGATGAGGACGGCCGGGACAAGGCGGGCGAAACGGGACACGTCCCAGATCCTATGAGCAGCGTGACACCATCGCTACGTGCTCGACATCGGCTACGCCCTCTCCAACCGGTTCCCGGACCCTCCCCAGACCGACTACCGTCGCGCGGACGTACCCGCCCTGCGCCACGATCTGTTCTGCGGTGACGTCTATCTCGCCGACACCAAGACGGACCGGGAGCTGTCCACAGCCTGGGGATGGGTACCGGTGCTCGACTTCGCGTGGGCGCTGTGCGACATCGTCGAGCAGCTCGACCGCGATCCGGCGGGCTCCCGCGCCGCCCGGCCGCAGCGGGCGGAGCTGGACTTCACCGAGTCCACCGACCGGATGCTGTTCGAGCGCCGCTTCGGGTGGGTGGACATCGAGTCCGACTGGATGCCGGCCGAGGAGCCGCCGCTCACCTTCTCCCATGCCGAGCTGCGGCGGGAGGCGCGGGACTTTCTGCACGATCTGATCGCCGACCTGTGCGATCTGCACGAGTCCCTCGCGGACAATCCCGCGATCTGGTCGTTGCAGGCGCGGTTTCCGCGGGTGCGGTGAGTTCTGTGGTCACCCTTGTTCGACGCGGATCCCCGCCTCCGCCGCCAACACCGGTGCCAGGTCCAGCAGTTGCCCCGTGCTGATCACCGCCCCCGACAGCCGGTCGACTCCCCGGGCGATCTCCAGCGGAGCCGCCCCACGCAGGTCCACGTCTCTCAGCGTCGCCGCGCTGAGGTCGGCGGCTCTCAGCGCGCAGTCCACGAACTCGACGCGGGTCAGTTCCGCGCCCCCGAAGTCGGGTTCCACCAGGACGCAGCCGTCGAAGACGACATCCTTGAGCTGGGCCCGGCGCAGATTCAGGTAGTCGATCTTGCCGCCGCGGATCAGGACGCGTTCGAGGGCGGCGCCGTGCAGCTGTACGCCGCCCAGGCGGGCGTCTGTCAGTTCGACATCGCGCAGGGTGGACTCCGCCAGGTCGGTGCCGACGCCGCGTGGGGCGGTGAGGACGGAGTCCAGGATGCGGGCGCGATACAGCCGCGTCTCGTCCAGGGCGCACGCCGTGAGCGCACAGTCCATGAAGCGGGCGCCGCCGCCGTCCTGCCCGGCGAAGTCCGCGTCCCGGAACTCCAGCCCGTCGTAGTCCCCGTCCGGCTCCAACCCGCCCCCGTCGTACGGCGCCGGCTCCGGCAGCCGCACCTCCGGCCGCCGCGCCGCCCGCACACCGGACCCACCGCTCCCACCGGCCCTGCCTGTCCCTGTCCTCGCCATGGCCCCATGCTGCACCCCGCCACTGACAATCAGCGTGAGCTGGGAAAACCTCACCAGGGAGCGCCGCCCGCCGAGCCCGCCGGCCTCCCGATGTCACATTCGCGGCCCCTCGATCCGTCGTACTCGTGAAAGAGGCGACCCGAGCAGAGGGAGACCCCACACATGCACCGCATCACCGTCATCGGCGGCGGTTTCGCCGGCCTCACCGCAGCCATCACCGCCGCCGAGGCGGGCGCCAAGGTCACCGTGTACGAAGCCCACCACACCCTGGGCGGGCGGGCCCGGACCGCCGAGGGCACGTACCGCACGAACGAGGGCCCGCACGCCCTCTACAACGGCGGCCCGCACTGGGCGTGGCTCGAGCAGCGGGACCTCATCGGCCCCGTGGCGACCGTCCCGCCCCTGGAGGCCGCCAGGCTGCGGCTGCGCCACCGGGGCACCCTGCGCCGTACCCCGCCGTTCGCCATGCTCAAGCTGCTGCGCCGCGGCGCCCGGCACGCCCCCGTCGACGTCGACTTCCTGACCTGGGCCACCGAACAGGCGGGCGAGGAGGGCGCGCGGGCCGCCGCCCACTACGCCGCCGTCGCCCTGTTCCACCACGACCCCGGCGCGCTGTCCGCGGCGTTCGTCCAGGAGCGGCTGCGCCGCGCCACCAAGCTGCCGCCCGAGGCGCACTATCCGCGCGGCGGCTGGGCGAACGTGATCGACCGGATGGCCGGCCACGCCTGGAATCTGGGTGTCCGGATGGAGACCCTGTCCCGCGTCGACACCCTGCCCACCGACACGCCGGTCGTCGTGGCCACCTCCCTGGACGCCGCCCGCCGCCTTCTCGGCGACGCCTCCCTGACCTGGCCGAGCGGCCGTACGGCACTCATCGACCTCGCCGTGCGTACCCGGCGCGGCGACGCCTTCGTGGTGTCCGACCTGGACGCGCCCGGCTGGCTCGAACGCTTCACGGCGCAGGACCGCACCCTCGCCCCGGCGGGCGAGCAGCTGATCCAGGGTCAGATCCCGATCGCCCCGCACGAGTCCCGCGCCGACGGCATCGCCCGCGCCGAGCAGCTTCTCGACCTCGGCTTCACCGGCTGGCGCGAGCGCGTCACCTGGCGGCGGGAGGCGGTCGCGAACGGCCGTACCGGAGCCGTCGACCTGCCCGGCACCACCTGGCGGGACCGGCCCGCCGTGGACCGCGGCGACGGCGTGTACCTGGCGGGCGATCAGGTCGCGGCGCCGGGTGTGCTGTCGGAGGTGTCCTTCAACAGCGCCCTGACCGCCGTGTCCCTGGCGCTGGGGCAGCGCGGCCGGCAGCCGCTTGACCTCAAGCAAGCTTGAGGGTGAAGGGTGGGGGCGCCACCACAGAAGAAGCACCACGGAAGAAGCACCACGGAAGGGACCTCATATGCGCGCCATCCGCCTCCACGCCTTCGGCCCGGCCGAGAACCTGACCCTCGAAGAGGTCGAGGACCCGGTGCCGGGCCCCGGCCAGGTCCGTGTCGCCGTCGCCGCGGCCGGCGTGCACCTGCTGGACACGGCGATCCGGGCGGGCCACCAGGGCCCCGGCCCCGCCCCCACGCTGCCGACCGTGCCCGGCCGTGAGGTGGCCGGCGTCGTCGAGTCCCTCGGCGAGGGCACGGACGAGACCTGGCTCGGCAAACGGGTCGTCGCCCACCTCGGCTTCGTTCCCGGCGGCTATGCGGAACTCGCCGTCACCGACGCCGACCGGCTGCACGAGATCCCGGCGAACCTCGACTTCGCGCAGGCCGTCGCCATGATCGGCACGGGCCGTACGACGATGGGGATCGTGCAGTTCGCCGAGCCGGGCCCGGACGACGTGGTCGTGATCCCGGCCGCCGCCGGCGGCATCGGCACCCTGCTCGTGCAGTACGCCAGGAACGCCGGCGCCACCGTCGTCGGCCTCGCCGGCGGCCCGGAGAAGACATCCCGGGTCGCCGCGAACGGCGCCGACCTGGCCGTCGACTACAAGGACCCGGCCTGGCCCGAGAAGGTCCAGGCCTACGACGGCAAGGTCACCGTCGTGTACGACGGCGTCGGCGGCGACACCGCCCGTACGGCCGTCGGCATGCTCGCCCCCGGCGGCCGGCACATCGTGTTCGGCTGGTCGGCCGAGGGCATCCAGGGCGGCGAGCCGCTGGTCGTCGAGGGCGTCACGGAGCAGGTCCTCGGCCCGGTGATGCTGGAGAAGGCGGGCGGCCCCAACCCCCTGCGCACCCTCGAACTCCGGGCCCTCACCGAGGCCGCCGAGGGCCGTCTCGTCCCGGCCGTGCACCGCTTCCCGCTCGCCGAGGCGGCGGCCGCGCACCGGGCCCTGGAGGCCCGCGGAACGACCGGCAAAGTCGTCCTGGAGCCATGACACGGCACCATCGGACCTCGGTGCAATACACCGCAAAACACCCCGGTTCATGGTCTTCTGGCCGGATGAGTGCCTCCCGGACGGCTGAAGCCGGCGCATCCGTGGACCCCGACCCCCGCCGCTGGTGGGGGTTGATGGTGATCGCCCTCGCACAGCTGATGGTCGTCCTCGACGCCACCATCGTGAACATCGCGCTCCCCTCCGCACAGCGCGACCTGGACATGTCCGACGGCAACCGCCAGTGGGTCATCACGTCCTACACCCTGGCGTTCGGCGGTCTGCTCCTGCTCGGTGGCCGCGTCGCCGACCTGATCGGCCGCAAACGCACCTTCGTCATCGGGCTCGTCGGCTTCGCCACCGCCTCCGCGTTCGGCGGCGCCGCCGCGAACGCCGGCATGCTGTTCGGCGCCCGCGCCCTCCAGGGCGTCTTCGCCGCGGTCCTCGCCCCCTCCGCGCTGAGCCTGCTCACCACGACGTTCACCGACCCCCGGGAACGCGGACGGGCCTTCAGCATCTACGGCACCCTGGCCGCCAGCGGCTCCGCGATCGGCTTCATGGTCGGCGGGCTGCTCACCGAGTACATGAACTGGCGTTGGTGCCTCTACGTCAACGTGCCCATCGCGGTCCTCGCGGTCGCCGGCGCCTTCGCCCTGCTCCAGGACAGCCCCCGCCACGCGGGCGCCCGCCTGGACGTGCCCGGTGTCCTGCTGGGCTGCGGCGGCCTGGTGGCGATCGTGCACGGCTTCGGCGAGGCGGAGTCCCGAGGCTGGTCGGACCCGATGGTCCTCGGCCTGTTCGCGGGCGGCGTGGTCCTCGTGGCCGTCTTCGTGTGGTGGCAGACCAGGGCGTCCGTGCCGCTGCTGCCCTTGCACATCATCAAGGACCGCGACCGCGCGGGCTGCTACCTGACCATGATGCTGGCCGTCATGGGCATGTTCGGCATGTTCCTGTTCCTGACCTACTACCTGCAGACTGTCCTCGACTACACCCCCGTGCAGACGGGTCTGGCGTTCCTCCCGCTCACGGCGTCGATCCTCATCGGCTCCACCCAGATCGCGGCCCGCCTGCTCCAGCACGTGCCGCCCCGTCTGCTCCTGGCCCCCGGCATGCTCCTGGCCGCCTCCGGCATGCTGTTCCTCACCCAGATCACCGTGCACTCCGCGTACGCCACCGACATCCTCCCCGCACTGATCCCGATGGGCCTCGGCATGGGCCTGACCTTCACGCCGGTCTTCTCCACGGCAACCGCCGGCGTCGCCCCGCACGACTCGGGCGTCACCTCGGCCGGCGTCAACACCGCACAGCAGGTGGGCGGTTCCATCGGGACGGCCCTGTTCAACACCATCGCCACCACCAGCAGCACGACCTACATCGCCGCGCACCTCACCGGCGCCGCCCGACGCGCCGAGGTGACCCGCGAGGGCATCGTCCACGGCTACACCGTCGCCATCCGGTGCGCCGTCGGCATCATGCTCCTGGCCGGTCTGGTGGCAGTCCTGATGATCACGGCGAAGTCTCCGAAAAGCCGTGCGGCGGCCCAGCCCCCGGTACCGGAGTCGGTCGCCTGAGCCGACCGCCCGGCAGCAGCGTTAGGGTCGGACGGTGATCGAGATTCCGGACGGACTGGCGGCGGCGCAGGCGAAGTTCAACGGCGAGGCGGGCCAGGACTTCATCGCCCGGCTGCCGGAGCTGGCGGCCGCCTTCCTGGACCGCTGGGAACTGGGGCTCGACGGCCGCCCGATGCACGGTGTGGCCGCCCTGGTCCTGCCGGTGCTCCGCGCCGACGGCAGCCCGGCCGTGCTGAAGCTGCAACTCCTGGACGAGGAGAGCGAGGGCGAGCCGGTCGCGCTGCGGGTGTGGGACGGCGACGGGGTGGTACGGCTCCTCGACCACGACCCGGACACCGGCACGATGCTCCTCGAACGCCTCGACCCCGCCCGCATGCTGGCCCACGTCCCCGACACCCGCGAGGCCGTCCTGGTCATCGCCCGCATGCTGGCCCACCTGACCTCCGTACCGGCACCGGACGGCATGCGGCGGCTCGGTGACATCGCGCGGGCGATGCTGGAGCAGACGCCGCGGGCGCTGGAGCGGATCCCGGACCCGCAGGCCCGCGGGCTGCTCGCCGACTGCGCGGCCGCCGTACGGGAGGTCGTCGACGAGCCCGGCGACCGGCTTCTGCACTGGGACCTGCACTACGAGAACGTCCTGGCCTCCGACCGCGCCCCCTGGCTCGCCATCGACCCCAAGCCCCTCGCCGGCGACCCCGGGTTCGACCTGCTGCCCGCCATCGACAACCGCTTCGACGCCGCCGACATCGTCTGGCGTTTCGACGCGATGACCGACGTCATGGGGCTGGACCGGGCGCGGGCCCGGGCCTGGACGCTGGGACGGGTGCTGCAGAACTGCCTGTGGGAGATCGAGGACGGCCGGCCGCTGGAGGAGGACCAGCTGGAGATCGCACGCCGGCTGCGCGGTTAGGGCGTCTCCGGCGCGAGCATCCGGCCCAGCTCCAGCGGGTCGGCACGTCCGTCGAGTTCGGTGTGCAGGGCCGCGGCCAGCTCCGGGTGGGCGAGCAGTCCCTCGCCGGCGGGGTCCCCTTCGGCCCGGGCGGCGAGTCCCAGCCCCACCCAGGTCTCGGGGTCGCCCTCGCCACGGACGATGCGCGCGTGGCAGGCGCGCAGCGCCTCGGCCGTACGGCCCGTGACGAGGTCGATGTCCTCGGGCCGCGCCCCGCTCACCGTGGCACCGGGGTCGTCCCGCAGCCGCTCGAACCCGTCCGGGTCCGCCAGCAGCCACCTCGTCAGCACCGCCCGTGTGTCGAAGCCGCGCACCGGCCGCCCCGGGACGAGCGTCGGCCCGTGACCCGGCGCGACGGGCGGGGCCTCGTGGGGCCAGGCCGCCGCAAGGGACCGGACGGTGCCGCGGTCGGGTCGCAGGTGATACGCCCGCCAGGTCGCGCGGTGGTCCGCGATCGCGAGGTCGGCCGCGGCGCGGGCCCGCCCGTCCACCGGCTCCACGAGCCACGGCTCCAGCCGCCCGGCGAGCTCGGCCACCAGGCGCCGCCCCAGGTCGGTGAGCCCGTCCGACCGGCCGACGGTGCCCAGTGCGTGCGCCGTCTGGGCGCGCCACAGCGCGTATTCGAACCGCCCGAGCGGATGGTCGCGCCGCCGCCAGAAGGCGGTGAC
The DNA here is from genome assembly GCF_004187715.1 of Streptomyces sp. F001. Lineage (GTDB taxonomy): Bacteria > Actinomycetota > Actinomycetes > Streptomycetales > Streptomycetaceae > Streptomyces > Streptomyces flavusporus. The sequence continues at coordinate 138,349 of NZ_QZWF01000015.1, forward strand.
TCCGAAGAACGCGTACACCCCTTGGAGCAGCCCGCCCAACGGCCGGGGGTCGTCCCGCCAGGGGGCGTAGTACAGCCGGGCGTCCTGGTCCTCGTACAGGGTGAACAGGTGCATGAACGCGCTGAGTTTGTTGTGCTGGAACTCGTGCACCAGCGTCGAGGCGAACTGCTCGCCGTCGTCGGGGACCGACGCCACCGCCGTGCCGAAGGCGTCGCCGGAGGAGGCGCTGTGCGGCCGGAACCGCTCGGAGCGCGGGCGGGGCACGACGGACACCAGTCCGTCGGCCAGCGCCCGGGCCTCGTCGCGGTCGGTGGCGTGCAGGATGTCCCAGGCCGAGCCGAACAGCTCCTGCCACTCGACGGCGGAGTCGAGCGGCTCGGGAACGCCGGGCGTGCGCAGGGCGCGATACGGGTCGATGTCGTCCAGGAGCAGCGTGCGTCCGTCGGCGCGCAGTCCGGCCGGGGCGTGCCAGTCCGGTCCGCCCAGCCGACGGCCCGCGACCCGTACGTCCCCGTCGCGGGCGGAGACCTCGGCGACGGTCCAGTCCGGACTGCCGGGCACCCGCATGGCCCCGAGCGCGGGGAGCACGGCCCAGCCGTGCCGGACCGGGATGTGGGTACGGAACTCCAGGCCGGCGCGGACCGCAGCGCTCGCCGCGAGTGCGTGCAGGTGCCCTGTCTCCGCCCACAGAGGCGCATGGTGGTCGACGGTGCCGCGCAGCCGGCGCAGTGTGTGCGCTGCCCACATGCCGACGGCCGGATAGGACAGCAGCCGCTCCACCTCCGGCGCGGCCACGGTCCAGGCCCGCGACAACAGCCGCCAGCCCTCGGCGAGCGGAGGCAGCGGACCGGTCGGTGCCGTCGCCGCCGCGTCCAGCAGCGCCCGTACGACGAGCAGCCGCCAGCTGCGCTCGCTCGCGCGCAGGGCGTCCACCGTCTCGGGGCCTCCCCCGCCGCCCAGCAGTTCGTCGAACGACTGCGGTGACAGGACGTGGGGCCGGGCCGTCTGGTGCATGGAGGGTGCCTATTCGTCGCGCTGTGGGTTGTAGCCGCCGAGGCTGCCGGCCGGGTCGTCGATACGGCTGAGCAGGCGCCGCATGGAGCCCTCGGCGGGCGGCAGGTCCAGGGCCGGCCAGAGGTCCAACGGGACGCCGCTGAGATCGATCAGCTCCGACTCGACTCCGGACTTCTCCATGACGCCGTCCCCATGACAGTGGAAGTGAATGATGCGAACAATGCCCGATATATGCCGCTACCGTACGGTTTCGACACTTTCCAGGCTGCTGGATGACCCTAATGCATCCGCGGCGTCACACAGATCCAGGAATGCGGAATGCACCCGGATCGAGTGAAGGAAAGGCGGTCCGGGTAGGGACCGGACGTGATTGAACTCGCCGAGCTGATAGAGGAGTTGCGCCGCGAGCTGACCGCGGCACGTACCGCCGCACAGGGGGAGGACCTGTACTTCGAGGTGGGCCCGGTGGAGCTGGAGGCGGCCGTCGTCGTGGAGCGGTCCGCGACGGCGGGCGGGAAGATCCGCTTCTGGGTGGTGGAGACCGGCGCGGACGGCCGGATGGCGGACAGCGTCACCCACCGGGTGAAGCTGACGCTCGATCCGCGCACCCGCAGCGGCGGCGGACGTGCGCCGTGGGTGGGCGACGACCAGGCCGAGGGCGAGCGCTGAGCGGGGTGACTCGGGCGCGTCGCGGACTGGAGCCGGCCCGGGTGGCGGAGGTGTTGGTACGCCGGCCCGAGGGCCGCGGCGCCGGACGCCGGGGTTCCGGCTACCGCGTCGGCCCGTCGTACGTCCTCACCGCCGCGCATGTCGTCCGTACCGCCGAGGGGGAGCGGCCCCAGGTGCACGTACGTTTCGAAGCCGACCGCCCCGACGAGTGGACCGCACCCGCGCGCGTGGTGCTGGCCTCCGAGAAGGCCGACGTGGCGCTCCTGGAGCTCACCGGGCCCGTGCCGCCCGGTGTCCACGCGGCCGGGACCGAGCCGCCCGCGTACGGTGCCGTGCCCGACACGGACGAGCTGCTGCCGTGCAGCGCGCTGGGCTTCCCGCGGTTCAAGCTGCGCGAGGACCGGATGCGCCGGCTCGACGACGGCTCCCCTTCCCAGTACCGCGACTCCTGCCACGCCACCGGGATGATCTCGGTGCTGTCCAACCGCCGCGAAGGCACCCTCGAACTCGCGGTCACTCCACCGGAGTCGGACCCCGAACCCGACCGCTCCCCCTGGGCGGGCATGTCCGGTGCGGCGGTCTGGCACGACGGCACGCTGATCGGGCTGGTCAGCGCCCACCACCGCTCGGACGGTCTGGGCCGCCTTGCCGCCGTCCGCGTGGACCGCTGGTACGAGCTGCTGCCGAGAGCCGACCTCACCCTGCTGCACCGGCACGCCGGACTGCCCACGTCACCACCCGAGCCGGCCGCCCTCACACCCGGCACCGCGGGCCCCGGCAGCCTGGCGCACCTGCCGGACGACCTGCCGCTGCGGGAACTCGACGCACTGGTGAGCGCGTTGACCGCACTGCCCACGGTGAGCGACCGCACCACCCTGGCGCTGGTGCTGGGCAGCATCGATCCGGTGATCGCGGCCATGAGCCCCCGCTCACCGGCGCTGCGTCCGGACGTGTTCGGGATCCTGCGCACCTGCCTGCGCTATCGCGGCACCTTGGACCAACTCATCGAAGCGATACGGTTGATGGAGGGCGACTCCGCCGGAGTGGCCCGTATGAACACGGAGGCGGTGGAGCTGTCCCGGCGCCACCGCGGCGGTGATGACGACCGCTGACCTGATATCGCAGCACCGCGCGGATGTGGTGTTTCATCCAGGCCACGGCGGGCCATTATCAGGGGGATGTGAGCAGCCCGCATCCGCAATTGCAGCCGGGGGGAAGGGGTTTGGCCGTCATGGAGCCGTCTGTGGCCGCCGTCGAGTCCAGCCTTGTCGATCTCGCGGGGGTGTCTCTTGAAACACTGCGCTCCATTGACAGTCGATTTCTCGCCGCGTCCCTCGAGGAGCTGCAGCACGGGATCGACCACCCGCTGGCCAGTGTCAGCGACTTCGGAGACAAAGACGGCGTGGAGGCGTTCGACTGACGACGGGGCCGCCCATGCGTGCTGAGCCGTCCCTGCCGCATCATCGTGTCCCGCCCGGCAGCCTCGCCGAACTGACCCGCGGCGAGGGCGGACCGGCGACCGTGGACCTGCTGGCCGCGGCCGAACGCAGCCGTCGGCTGCTGCTCTTACGGATGCTCGACGACGCCACGGACCTGGGTCCGGCGTGGGATCTGCTCAGCACCGCCCAGCGCCGCGCCCCCGCCGTCGTCGACGAGCTGCTCATGTATCCGCAGACCGGGATGTGGCTGGCCACCGCACTGCGCCGGCTGCGCGCGAGCACCGCGGAGAAGGACGAGCCGCCGCTGCCGGTGGTACTCGGCCATGTCCGCGCACTGGCCGCCGCGGCTGCGCTACGCGCGGAGCTCGACTTCACCGTCGAGGTACCCGTCCGGCACGGCCGGGTACCCCTGCCCACCCTGGGCTGCGCGGAGCTGCCCTCGGCCGAGCCGTGGACGACGGCCACCGTGCGGGCCGAAGCCGGACGTGCCGTGGTCGAGACGCCGGGGCACAGGGTCGCCGTACCGCTGCCGCCGGGCTCGGCGGGGCCGGGGTGGCATCCGGTGCGCCGGCTCGCGGTCGGCCCGCCCGAACGCCGGCTGGAAGTCGCCCTGGACGACCTGGACCCGTACCGGACGTATCCGCAGCCGACCGAGCCGCGGCCGCTGTCCGAGGAGGCCGCGGCGCAGTGGCGGCAGATGCTGGAGCGGGCCTGGGGGGTGCTGCTGCGGGACCAGCCCGAGACGGCCGCCGCGATGCGGCGGGGCGTGTTCTCCCTGAGTCCCACCCCGGCAAGGGAAAGGTTTCGGCCGCGCAGTGTGTCGTCAGGTGACGCGTTCGGCGGCATCGAGGCCTCGGAGCCGGACGACGCCGTCCAGCTGGCCGTCACGCTCGTGCACGAGTTCCAGCACACCAAGCTGGGCGGGCTGCTGCATCTGACCCCGCTCGTGACCCGGGGCGCCGACACCGGTACGGAGCTGTGGTACGCGCCCTGGCGGGACGACCCCCGCCCACTCGAAGGGCTCCTTCAGGGCATCTACGCCTTCGTGGGCATCACCCGTTTCTGGCGTGCCCACCGCCGGGCCGCCGGTGCGCGGACCGCGACGGCGCACTTCGAGTTCGCGCTGTGGCGAGCCCATGTGACCACGGCGATGGAACAGGTCCACCGTCATCCACGCCTCACCCCGCTCGGCATCACCCTGCTGGACACGCTGCGTGACCACTGCGCCAAGTGGCTGGCCGAGCCCGTACCGGAGGACCAGCTGGCGGCGGCCCGGCTCTGCGTCGCCGACCATGTGGCGCGCTGGCGGGCCCACCATCTGCGGCCCGCCCCGGCAGCCGTGGACGAGGCGGTACGGGCCTGGCTGGCCGGCGAGAACGGACCGCCCGGCGCCCTGGCGGCCGAGCCCGAGGTGGTGCCCGATCCCTCCGCACGGTGGCTGGACTGTCTGGCGATGCTCGTCCGCCACCGCCTCACCGGCGCGGACGGCGACCGCCACTCCGAGGAGGCCGAGAAGGCCGCCGCACGGGTCACCGGAGCACTGGCCGGCGACGCCCTGCTGGCCGCCGGCGACGCCGTCGCGGCCCGTCAGGCATACATGGCCCACCTGGCCGTGGAACCCGGACGGGCCGGCACCTGGGCGGGCCTCGGCCGGGCGCTCGCCGCGTCGGACACACACCCGATCGCGGCCCAACTGCTGAGCCACCACCCCGAACGGGCCCGCGCGGTGCACGAGGCCCTGCTCCGCGTCACCGGCACCCCACCGGACCCCGTCCACCTGGCCACGTGGCTCGGCTCACCCCCGTCCGAAGCGCACTGACCGGACACGGCGGTGCCGCCCTTCCCCCGGGAAGAGCGGCACCTCGGACCGTACGCCCGTCACCTCACAGCGGCATCGGGTCGATGTCGCAGTTGGCCCGCTCCCGGGCCCGTGCCTGGAGCGTCGCCGGGTGAGGACCGGAGTCGGCGGAGCGCAGCCGGGGTTCGTCCAGGACGCGCTCCAGGCGGGCCAGGACATCCGCGTGCAGCGCCTCACCCTCCGTCTCCCGGCCGACGGCGATGAGGTCCAGGGCGAGGTTGGCGCCGCCCACCAGCGTGGTGGGGTGGTCCTCGCCCAGGCGCGCCAGGCACAACGCCCTTGCCTTCTCACCGAGTTCGCGGGCCTCGTCCGCCCGCCCCAGCGCGCTCAGATCGCTCGCCAGGTTGATGGCACAGGCCAGCGCGATCGGATGGCTCTCGCCCAGGCGTTCGGTCAGCGACCGGAGCGCCTCCTCGTCGCGCTGCCTGGCCTCCTCGACCCGGCCCAGCAGACGGTAGGTCACCGCCAGGTCGATGTCGGCCGCCAGGACGTGCGGATGGTCGCTGCTGAACAGCCGGCGGAACCGCTCGCACGCCCGCTCGCCGCGGTCGCGGGCCGCCTCCAGCTCGCCGTTGTGCCGCAACGCCACCGCCAGGGCGAGCGCGGCCGTCAGGGACTCCGGGTGGGTGTCGCCGTAGCGGCGGGTGAACTGGTTGAACGCGTCGCGCGCCAGTTCCAGCGCGGTGGCGTGGTCGCCCTCCTTCCGGCAGGACTCGCTCAGTTGCCGGAGAGTCTGGAGGGTCGTGGGGTTGCCCGGCCCGAAGATGCTCCGATAGCCGTCGACGACCGCCTGCTGCAGGGACCGTGCGCCGATGTAGTCACCGGTCTCCCGGACGTCGATGGCAATGCTCGCCTCGGTCATCAGCGACTGCCGGTGTTCACGGCCGTACAGCCGTGTCTTCATCGCGTGCGTGTGCCGGTCCAGTTCCAGCGCGCGCTGGAACTCGCCGACGAGCCGGAGGCTCACCCCGAGGTTGTGGGCGGTGGCCAGGGTGGCGGGATCGTCCTCGCCGAAGGCGCGGCGGGCCCGGTCGTAGGCCGTTTCGTCCAGTTCGGCGCCGGCGGCGAAGTCTCCCTCGACACGGCGTACCGCCGCCTCCAGGTTCATCGTCTCCAGCGCGTCCTCCCGGGTGTCCTCGCGGTCCGGGGGCGCCGTGCGGTCGTAGACGTCCTTGAGCTGGGCGGCGATCCGGGCCGCGTCGTCGTGCCGGCCCACCTTCAGGTAGAGGAAGCCGAGCCACCACCCCATCAGGAGGGTCTGCTGGTCCTCCTCGCCGAACAGTCGCTGCCAGGTCTCCCAGGCCTGCTCGGTGAACTCGCGGGCGACCTTGTGGTCCCCCCAGTACCAGAGGTACCGGGCGATGTTCCGCACGAGCTGGCGGACCCACGGCTGGTCGGACTCGACCGCGCCGGAGGCGATGACATGGCCGTAGAGCTCGGCGTAGCGCGGCCAGTTGGCGGCCTGGTTGGGCGCCTTCGGGTCGGCGGCGGCCAGGAGTGTGTGAGCGCCGTTTCGCATGCGTTTCTGTTCCTCGGCGGTCATCCGGTTGATGAGCACTGCCTGCACCAGGCGGTGCATCTCGATCGAGTTGGTCCGATGGTCTATGCGGGCGAGGGAGTACCGGTTGATCTCCCTTATGGCCCGCGCGAGGCGCATCGGATCGTTCAGCGCTCGGTCGAGTTCCGGGTCGATGGTGCTGCCGCCGAGGCCGGAGAAGATGGAGCGTGAGATGGGGTCCGGCGCGAAGTAGGAGCAGAGCTGGAGCAGGCGCAGGGCGGTGAGGCTGCGGGTCTCGAGGTGGTCGAGGGAGACGTTCCACGCGGCGGCGACCGGGAGCTGGTAGTCCGGCGGCGGGGACACCTCGAGGAGCTCGCTGCGCTTGTGCTCGAACAGCCGCAGGTACTCCGACACCGGCATCCCGGTCTCCGCCCGCCAGGCCGCGGCCTGTTCCAGGGCGAGCGGGAGGTCACCCAGGGCGTCGGCGAGGCGGTCCGCCTCGGCGTCGTCGAGGTCGTCGGGGCCGGAGCGGCGCAGCAGCTCCTTGCTCTCCTCGCGGGTGAACACGTCGACCTCCAGCGAGGGGCCCACCACGCTCCAGCGGCGGTTGCGGGAGGTGACGAGGATGGTGCCGCTGCCCCCGGTGGGGAAGTAGTCGCGGACCCGCTCGGGACTGTCGGCGTTGTCGAAGATCAGCAGCCAGCGGGAGTACGGCCGCCCCTCGCGCAGCGCCTCGCGCACCGCGGGTCCCGCGATGTTGGCCTCTGACGTGGTGACGAGGCCGAGCCGCTGGGCGAGTTCCACCAGGGACTGGCCGATCTGGCCGGGGCGCTCTGCGGGGATCCACCAGACGATGTCGTACTCGGACTGGTGCCGGTAGGCGTACTCGATGGCCAGCTGGGTCTTGCCGACACCGCCCATGCCGTGGATGGCCTCCGGCAGCACGGTCGTCGTCGTGCCCTCCCGCAGACGCTCGCTCAGCAGTTCGAGCAGATCCACGCGACCGGTGAAGTTCGGGTTGCGTGGGGGGATGTTGCCCCAGATGCGCGGCTGCGTCGAACGCCCGCTCTCCACCGCGGGCTCCTGCTGCGTGGTGGACATGGCCGTGGCTCCTTCTGCAGTTGTCTCGTGCGCGCGAGGGTCTGAGTGCCCGGGGCGTGGGCCCGCGCCTTTGCGCAGGCTAACGGTGTTCTTGCGGTCGTAATCGCGCAGTGCGCGGGCGAGTCGCTCGGCTTGTGGCAGGAAGCGTCCGGACAGAGCACGCAGCGCGGCCAGTTCGACCCTCAGGAACGCCACGTTGTGCCGGGTCACCGGCGGGACACGGGCCGCCTCGAGCGGATCGCCGGCCGGCTCGGTGCCCTGTGGGGCGAGCAGCGCCCGTACGTCGTGCAGCACCCGGACGGTGTCACGGCGGCGGGACAGCGCCAATAACTCCTGGCGGTTGTCGGCACCGAAGGTGAAGGCCACGCCGGCGGCGCGCTCGGCATCGCCGCTCGCCGGCCGCACCAGTCCGCTCATCAGCAGCTCGGTGAGGTGGGCGGGCCCGGCGCCCGGCACCGACGCCGTGAGCGCCGTCATCACCGGCAGCGTCAGCGGGGCCGCCGCCAGCCGGGTGGCGAGCGCGAAGGCGGTGGGCGAGGCGGCGGCGCGGAACTCCGAGACGCGCTCCCGGGCGGGGACGGCGCTGTCGGGGTCGGGGACGTCGTGGACCCAGGGCACCGCCCGCGCGGCGTCCGCCCGCCGCTTCCAGTCACGGGCCCGGACTCCGGACATCTCCGTCCACCCGGACGCACGCCCGGCCACCAGGCCGACCCAGCAGGACAGGGAGCGTTCGGTCGGTTCCAGGACGGGGACCGGCACCACACCGGCCCGGGCGGCCGCGTCGTCGACGGGTTCCAGGGGGGAGGTGCGCAGCTCCCACCGCAGGGAGTCGTTCGGCGCCCAGGGGTGTGCGGCGCTCAGGCGCATACGGTGCACGTCCAGGCCGGTGCGGAACCACAGCCGCTGCGGCAGCAGATGCAGCACGGCGAGCGGCTCGGACCGGCCGAGTTCCCGCAGCAACGGCAGCACCGCGCCCGCCCGCCAGCCCGCGGCGAGGCCATCGGTCAGTACCAGCACCACCCGGTACCGGGTGGTGCTGGGGGGCAGATGATCCAGCCGGATCCGGGTCGGCTCGGTGTCGTCCGAACTCAGCAGCCGCACGGTGCTGATCGGGCCGAGCCGCTCCTGACGGGCCAGCCCGTCGGCCAGCCGGGCGATCGTCGCCGCCCAGACGCTCATGCTCACGTGGTCATCGACGACGAGCAGGACGGCCGGGCGGTCGGCCGGGTCCGACGGCTCCAGTCCGCTCAGGGCATGCAGCACGCCCTCGAATGACGTGTCGTCAGAAGCCGGTACGGATAGGGGTCGTGGGCCGTCGTCACGCTGCATAAGCGCCCTCGGAGAGTCCAGTGCTGCCCGGGCACGAGGGGAGGGCGGAGGAGGAGTCCCGCAGTCCGCGGGCATGCGTGACATCCACGTTGCCAAGCCTGGCAGTGGTCTGCTTGCGGTGCAAGACGGGAGTCCACCGGGGGGATGACGGGAGGGATCACAAGTCGACTGTCGGGAACGCGCCCCCGGTGGTGTGGAGTACGCAGGACGTCCGCTGGGGCCGTCTCGACCACCAGCGTGACACCCCGTCAACCCCCCGCGCAAGACCGTCGCAATCCGTTCCCCCGTAGGTAATCGCCGCACGATGGGCCCGGCCTGTTCCTCGGTCCGCAGACTCATGGCCCGTACCCCGGCCCGGGCGGCCCCGGCTTGCGGTCGGGATCGTCGAGCAGAATGGCCAGGTGGCGGCCCACGTGCTGGTCCCAGCCGTCGGGTCCGAGCGCCAGGGCCTCTTTGCGCCACTTTCCGATGCGTTCCGCGAGACTTCCGAGCCCTCGGTCCTGCAGTATTTCGCCGATGGCGTCCTGGAACGACGGATCCGAGCAGTCGCTGCGATGCCAGACCATCGCGGGTACGCCGGCCCGCAACCCGGCCAGGACCTCCCGCCGGCCGGTGCCCGAGTCGTCGCCGGGCGGCTCGCTGAGCACCAGACAGACCGCGTACCGGTCCTCCTTCAGCTCACGCTCCAGATGGAAGAAGTACGTCTCGTCCTGCTCCGGACGGCTCCAGTGCGGATGACTGTCCGCCGGGCGCTCCCGAAGCTGGCGCCACTTGTTGTGCCAGGGCCGGTGCCACGCGGCCCGCTGCAAGCGCTCGAGGCTGCGCACCACCACCGGGTAGTCCAGCGCCAGCGGGGTGGGCGAGTCGGACTCGGACTCCTTCGGCCACCACTCGACAGGCTCGTTCAGCAGCTCCCACGGCAGGATGAACTCCAGGAGGACGGGCTGCCGCAGGTCGGCCCACCTCTCCTCGACCTCCTCTATCAGCCTCTCCACCGCGCCGGGCAGCTCCTCCCGGCGCAGATGGACGGTCTCACCGCGCACGGGGTGCCAGCCCTCCGGGTCGGACTGGCGCCAGTGCGACAGATAGAAGCGGTCCGCCTCGACCCGGTCCGGCTCGAACTGGATCATCAGATACGCGGGGACGAGCGAGGGCGCGGCCTGCGGGAACTCCGAGTGCTGCCAGTCCGCCAGTGCACCGTCCAACCGCAGGGCATGGGCCTGGCTGCGGGTGAAACGGCGCAGCACCTCGGCGGCGTCGGCCCGGCTCTCCGCCACCAGCCGGTCGGCACACAGCGCGAGGAAGGCCACGCTGGGCGGGAGTTCACCGTTCGGGGAGTTCTCCCCCGCCAGCCGCAGGAAGACCTGCCATCCGGTCCGGCACCAGGGGGGCAGTTCCTGCACCCGGGAGCGGCTCGCGCGGCGCGCCATGGTCGCCAGGTCCGGGGAGTTCATCGACAGCAGAACGGGCCGTAACGAACGCAGATCGGCGTTGTTGAAGAAGTCGACGGCCTCCCACTCGTCCACCAGCGGCCACAGAGTGGCGACCGTCGCCGACTGCTGCTCCACGTACTCCAGTGACCGCACCAGACAGGCCAGCCCGTCACCGACCTCGGTGCATGCCTTGACGATCTGCAGCAGCCAGGGCCGCAGCCGGTCCCCGCCGAACGGCTCCACGGACGAGGCCAGCTCGGCCGCGAGCATCTCCCGCCAGATCTCACGGCTGCTCGCCTGGTTCACCGTGGCCGAGCCCTGCAGCGCATCCACGATGGAGACGACCAGCTCGTTGCGGACCCGTTCCGGACTGCGCCCGTTCACCCCGTTACCTCCAGACAGCCGGCGCGGTTCCCTGATGGTGCCGACCAGAGTACGGCCGTGGAGCGGGGCAGTGCAGGGGAAAGCGCGGGTCACCGGCACGGTCGGCCCGGGACCCGCACTGTTCGGAGCCCCCTGTCGGATTCGAACCGACGACCTTCGCTTTACAAGAGCGGCGCTCTGACCAGCTGAGCTAAGGAGGCCTGCACGCGCGCGTGACGTGCGTGCCTGTGCAGTGTACCCAGGTCCCGGCCGAGCCCTGTCGAAAATTTCCGCGAAGTTCACAGCCCTCGGACTACTGACAGAACAGGTGAACGGCAGGTACCGTCCTGACCCAGTTCACTCTCGTGGACTACACCACCACCTTCCTACAACGGATCGTCCGGCACGTTCCTGCCGGTAGAAGGGGGCCCATTCACCATGGCCACTGTCTCGTTCGACAAGGCGACCCGGATCTACCCGGGTTCCACCAAGCCCGCCGTCGACGCACTCGACATCGAGATCGAGGACGGGGAGTTCCTCGTCCTGGTCGGTCCGTCCGGTTGCGGCAAGTCCACCTCCCTGCGGATGCTCGCGGGCCTGGAGGACGTCAACTCCGGCGTCATCCGCATCGGTGAGCGCGACGTCACGCACCTGCCGCCCAAGGACCGGGACATCGCCATGGTGTTCCAGAACTACGCCCTCTACCCGCACATGACGGTGGCCGACAACATGGGCTTCGCGCTCAAGATCGCCGGCGTCAACAAGACGGAGATCCGGCAGAAGGTCGAGGAGGCCGCGAAGATCCTCGACCTCACCGAGTACCTGGACCGCAAGCCGAAGGCGCTCTCCGGTGGTCAGCGCCAGCGTGTCGCCATGGGCCGCGCCATCGTGCGTGAGCCGCAGGTGTTCCTCATGGACGAGCCGCTGTCCAACCTGGACGCCAAGCTCCGCGTCTCCACCCGTACGCAGATCGCCTCGCTGCAGCGCCGCCTCGGCATCACCACCGTCTACGTCACCCACGACCAGGTCGAGGCCATGACGATGGGCGACCGGGTGGCCGTGCTGAAGGACGGTCTGCTCCAGCAGGTCGACTCGCCGCGCAACATGTACGACCGCCCGGCCAACCTCTTCGTGGCCGGCTTCATCGGCTCCCCGGCGATGAACCTCGTCGAGGTCCCGATCACCGACGGCGGCGTGAAGTTCGGCAACAGCGTGGTGCCGGTCAACCGCGAGGCGCTGAAGGCCGCCTCCGACAAGGGTGACCGCACCGTCACCGTCGGTGTCCGTCCCGAGCACTTCGACGTGGTCGAGCACAACGGCGCCGCTGCCTCCGCCCTGTCCAAGGACACCGAGGACGCCCCGGCCGGTCTCGCCGTCTCCGTGAACGTCGTCGAGGAGCTCGGCGCCGACGGCTACGTCTACGGCAGCGCCAAGGTCGGCGACGACCTCAAGGACCTGGTCGTCCGCGTCAGCGGCCGCGCGGTCCCGGAGAAGGGCGCCACGCTGCACGTCGTGCCGCGGCCGGGCGAGACCCACGTCTTCTCGACCTCGACGGGCGAGCGGCTCTCCGACTGACGCGCACCAAACACCCATCCCGGGTAATTCACCCAGGTTGACGAAAAGGGCCCCGCTGCCTGCGGCGGGGCCCTTTTTCTTGTCGATAAATACCCCGGCACACCGGCTCATTTCGAGCAGTGTGCGTCAACCCCGCACCAAAAAAAGACCCCACTTCTTCCCTCGAACCGGTGACCAAATGTCGCCAAATCATTACCGGGCGCTACCCTCACTCGCGTGAAGCACTCCACCACCCAACCCACGCGACGCGGCCAGGGCCCCGCCCGCCGGATCGGCCGCACCCTCGCCCTCGTTCTGCCCGTCGTCCTGGTGCTCTCCGGGACCCTCGCGGTCACGCGGGTCAACTGGTCGGGGAACCCCGAGAGCTCGGTGCTCACCGCCTCGGACGTCTCGGCCTCCGGCGCCACGTCGCGCACCGCCACCCGCGCCCCGCACGAGGTGCTGCGCGACCAGCTCCTGACCGAGCTGCAGGAGCAGAACCCCGGCGTCGCGCTCACCCACCTCCAGCAGGCCGTCGACGAGCGCCCCTCGCTCGCCGGGCACTGCGCGTCCATCGCCCGCGCCCTGGGCCGCGCCGCGGTCCGCATCTACGGCCCGACCCGAGCCCAGTCGTACGCCCGCCCCGTCTGCGACACCGCCTTCGCCTCAGGCGTCCTGTCCTCCCGCGCCTGAGCGCTCCGCTGGAAGTGCCGCGATGGTGCCGCCGATCGTCTGCGGCACCATCGCGGCTGGTCGCGCAGTTCCCCGCGCCCCTTCGGGGCGCTGCACAACCGCCCCGACCCCGACCCACCCACCGGCACAAGGC
>NZ_QZWF01000016.1 GCF_004187715.1 Streptomyces sp. F001
CACGGGGCGCAGATACTCCCGCGCCTCCAGCTCTCCCTCGGGGGTAGCGAATACCTCGCTGGTCTCACTGCGCAATGAGGCAACTTCGACCATTACGCCAGAACGTTTCGCTTCAGCCAGGGCCTCATCCTCAGAGCCCGCAACAGGGGCTCCGCTCCCACCGCTTGAGGCCGGGGAGCGCTCTGCTGCCGACGCCGCGCGCCCGGAGAGCGTCGACTGGGCCGACGCAGCGGGAGTGGGGAGTGCTCCCGCTGGCAACAGAATTGCTGCCGCAAGAACCAAAGCGCCCCCTAGCCGTCTGCCACTCCTCCTGCCCCTGCGACTCCCACGAACCACCCCCAGCCCCTCTCGGAACACCAGCCAAGATCACCGTGTGTGCGCCTGGTGAAGCCATGCTCAACAGCCGGGGGATGGTGAATTCCATTCAACCAACAGACCAACTGGCATGAGCACTGCAAGTTGGTCGAAATCCAGTACCCCTCGCCCGGCTGGACCCCCGCGAGCACATGAGGGGAACTATGACGGAGGCCGGATTCACCGAAGGCGTTTCCGCAGGTCAGTCAGGTCGCTGGCTGAAATAAGCAGGTCAGGCGCCCGTCGACGGAACGTTCCGTCGGCGGGCGCTGTCCATCCACGGATACCCTTGACAGGTGACCGACGCCCAAGACACCGCAGCAGACACTTCACTGCGAACCACCGGGGGCGCCCCTCCGGACGACGGCGGAACTTCTGCAGCAGGGGCGCCCGACCTGTCACCGATCCCTTTGCTGGACCCGCGCGAGGGCATTCCGCCCGTGATCGCGGACGAGGCCGCCCTCGCGGAGGTCATCGCCGCCTTCGCCGCCGGCTCCGGCCCGGTAGCCGTGGACGCCGAGCGCGCCTCCGGTTACCGCTACGGACAGCGCGCCTACCTCGTGCAGCTGCGCCGGGAGGGCGCGGGCACCGCGCTGATCGACCCCGCCGCCTGCCCCGACCTGTCGGGGCTGGGCGAGGCGCTGTCCGGCGTGGAGTGGGTGCTGCACGCGGCCACCCAGGACCTGCCGTGCCTGCGGGAGATAGGCATGATCCCCACGCGGCTGTTCGACACCGAGCTGGCCGGGCGGCTCTGCGGGTTTCCGCGGGTCGGCCTGGGGGCCATGGTCGAGAACGTGCTCGGCTTCGTCCTGGAGAAGGGACACTCCGCGGTCGACTGGTCCACCCGCCCGCTCCCCGAGCCCTGGCTTCGGTACGCAGCCCTCGACGTCGAGCTGCTCGTCGACCTGCGCGACGCCCTGGAGAAGGAGCTGGACCGGCAGGACAAGCTGGAGTGGGCCCGGCAGGAGTTCGCCGCGATCGCGTCGGCTCCGCCGCCCGAGCCCCGTAAGGATCCGTGGCGTCGTACGTCGGGGATGCACAAGGTACGGCGCCGTCGGCAGCTGGCCGTGGTGCGGGAGCTGTGGCAGATGCGGGACCGGATCGCCCAGCGCAGAGACGTGTCTCCGGGCAAGGTTCTCAGCGACGCGGCCATTGTCGAGGCCGCGCTTTCCATGCCGGCGAATGTGCACGCTCTGTCGGCCCTGAACGGGTTCGGGCACCGGGTGGGGCGGCGGCAGCTGGAGCAGTGGCAGGCCGCGGTGGACCGCGCGAAGGCGCTGCCGGAGGACCGGCTGCCGCAGCCGGGGCAGCCGGTGGCCGGGCCGCCCCCGCCACGGGCGTGGGCGGACAAGGATCCGGCGGCCGCGGCTCGGCTGTCCGCGGCGCGCACCGGGGTGTCCGCACTGGCCGAGCAGCTCAACCTGCCTCAGGAGAACCTGATCGCGCCGGACACCGTGCGGCGCCTGTGCTGGGAGCCGCCGAAGTCTGCCGACGGGGAGGCCGTTGCTGCCGCGCTGGTCGGACATGGGGCTCGGGCATGGCAGGTGGCGCTGGTGACGCCGGTTCTGGTGGCTGCGTTGTCCGCCAAAGCACCGTAAAGGGATTCCGTCGTGGGCGGCTGCGGGCCCGTGGTGGCTGGTCGCGCAGTTCCCCGCGCCCCTTAAGAGCCTCACCTGGTCGCTTCTTTCATGAAGCTGGTAGGCGCCTGACAGAGCGACGCCCCCTGGTGTGACCTTCACCGCTCGACCCAGCAGGACTGTGCAGCTACGTTACTCATTAGTAGCATGGTTGTAAGCGCGCGCTCAGCGCCCCCGCACCTCTGGAGGAGAGCCATCGTGCCTCGTACCGTCAGGGACGTCGTCTTCGTCGACGGCGTCCGCACCCCGTTCGGCAAGGCGGGCCCGAAGGGCATCTACCACGAGACCCGCGCCGACGACCTCGTCGTGAAGGCGATCCGGGAGCTGCTGCGCCGCAACCCGGGTCTCGACCCGAAGAAGATCGACGAGGTCGCCATCGCTGCGACCACCCAGATCGGCGACCAGGGCCTGACCCTCGGCCGCACCGCCGGCATCCTCGCGGGCCTCCCGCAGTCCGTCCCCGGCTACTCCATCGACCGCATGTGTGCCGGCGCCCTGACCGCGGTGACGACCACCGCCGGTTCCATCGCCTTCGGCGCCTACGACGCCGTCATCGCCGGTGGTGTCGAGCACATGGGCCGCCACCCCATGGGCGAGGGCGTGGACCCGAACCCGCGGTTCGTCAGCGAGAAGCTGGTCGACGAGTCGGCCCTGTTCATGGGCATGACCGCGGAGAACCTGCACGACCGCTACCCGCACATCACCAAGCAGCGCGCCGACGAGTACGCGGTGCGCTCGCAGGAGAAGGCCGCCAAGGCGTACGCCAACGGCAAGATCCAGCAGGACCTGGTGCCGATCTCGGTGCGCCGCACGAACGCCGAGGCCGGCGAGACGGGCTGGGGCCTGGTCACCGCCGACGAGCCGATGCGGCCGGGCACCACCCTGGAGAACCTGGCGGGCCTCAAGACCCCGTTCCGCGTCCACGGCCGGGTCACCGCCGGTAACGCGGCCGGTCTGAACGACGGCGCCACCGCGTCGATCATCGCGAGCGAGGACTTCGCCCGCGAGAACAACCTGCCGGTCAAGATGCGCCTGGTCTCCTACGCCTTCGCGGGCGTCGAGCCGGAGGTCATGGGCTACGGCCCGATCCCGGCCACGGAGAAGGCCCTCGCCAAGGCCGGTCTGTCGATCGAGGACATCAACCTCTTCGAGATCAACGAGGCCTTCGCCGTCCAGGTCCTGGCCTTCCTGGACCACTACGGCATCGCCGACGACGACGAGCGCGTCAACCAGTACGGCGGCGCCATCGCCTTCGGCCACCCGCTGGCCTCCTCCGGCGTCCGTCTGATGACGCAGCTGGCCCGCCAGTTCGAGGAGCAGCCGCACGTCCGCTACGGCCTGACCACCATGTGCGTCGGCTTCGGCATGGGCGCGACGGTCATCTGGGAGAACCCGCACTTCGAGGGGGACAAGTGAGCACCACCGCTGAGCTGTTGAAGGGTGCGGCCGAGCTGTTCCCGGACGAGGTCGTCACGAGCGCGCACGTACGCCACTTCGATCTGCCGTTCCAGACCGGGCGGTTCGCCCTGATCACCCTGGACAACGGGCACGACCACACCAAGCCGACCACCTTCGGCCCGGCCTCGCTGGCGAACCTCAACACCGCCATCGACCAGGTCGAGAAGGAGGCCGCGGACGGCGACATCGTCGGCGTCGGCATCACCGGCAAGCCGTTCATCTTCGCGGTCGGCGCCGACCTCAAGGGCGTCGAGCTGCTGAAGGAGTACGACCACGCGCTCGCCATCGGCAAGGGCGGCCACGAGGTCTTCAAGCGCCTCGCCGGCCTCGCCGTGCCGACCTTCGCGTACTACAACGGCGCGGCCATGGGTGGCGGCGTCGAGGTCGGTCTGCACTGCACGTACCGGACCGTCTCGAAGGCCGTCCCGGCGTTCTCGCTCCCCGAGGTGTTCCTGGGCCTGGTCCCGGGCTGGGGCGGTTGCACACTGCTGCCGAACCTGATCGGCGCGGACCGCGCGGTCAGCGTCATCATCGAGAACTCGCTCAACCAGAACAAGCAGCTCAAGGGCCAGCAGGTCTTCGACCTCGGGATCGCCGACGCGATCTTCGAGGGCGCCGACTTCCTGGAGCAGTCGCTGCTGTGGACGGCTTCCGTCCTCAAGGGCGACATCGAGGTCGAGCGCCCGGTCATCGACCGCACCGAGGCCTGGGACCAGGCCGTCGCCAAGGGCCGCTTCATCGCCGACGGCAAGGTGCACGGGGCCGCCCCGGCCGCCTACCGCGCACTCGACATCATCGCCGCCGCCAAGAACGGCGACCTCCAGCAGGGCTACGACGCCGAGGACAAGGCCCTCGCCGACCTGATCATGGGCGGTGAACTGCGCGCCGGTATCTACGCGTTCAACCTGGTGCAGAAGCGCGGCAAGCGTCCGGCGGGTGCTCCGGACAAGTCGCTGGCCCGTCCGGTCACCAAGGTCGGCGTCGTGGGCGCGGGCCTCATGGCCTCGCAGCTCGCCCTGCTCTTCCTGCGCCGCCTCGAGGTGCCCGTCGTCCTGACGGACATCGACCAGGAGCGCGTCGACAAGGGTGTGGGTTATGTCCACGCCGAGATCGACAAGCTGCTCGGCAAGGGGCGTATCAACCAGGACAAGGCCAACCGCCTCAAGGCGCTGGTCTCCGGTGTCCTGGACAAGGCCGAGGGCTTCGCGGACGCGGACTTCATCATCGAGGCCGTGTTCGAGGAGATGGGCGTCAAGCAGCAGGTGTTCGCGGAGGTCGAGGCGGTCGCCCCGGCGCACGCGATCCTTGCCACCAACACCTCCTCCCTGTCGGTGTCGGAGATGGCGTCGAAGCTGCAGCACCCCGAGCGGGTCGTCGGCTTCCACTTCTTCAACCCGGTCGCGGTCCTGCCGCTGCTCGAGATCGTCCGCGGCGAGCAGACCGACGACGCCTCGCTGGCCACCGCCTTCGGTGTCGCCAAGAAGCTGAAGAAGACGGCGGTTCTGGTGAAGGACGCCCCGGCGTTCGTCGTGAACCGCATCCTCACCCGCTTCATGGGCGAGATCCAGAACGTCATCGACGAGGGCACGCCGGTCGAGGTCGCCGAGAAGGCGGTCGAGCCGCTGGGCCTGCCGATGTCGCCGCTGGTCCTGCTCGAGCTGGTCGGTCCGGCGATCGGCCTGCATGTCTCCGAGACACTCAACAAGGCGTTCCCGGGCCGCTTCACGGTCTCCCCGAACCTCAAGGCGGTCGTCGAGGCGGGCAAGCGCGGCTTCTACGTCTACGACAGCGGCAAGCCCGAGCTGGACCCGGAGGTCGCCGCGCTGCTGAAGCAGGGCGACACCGTCCTCACCGAGGAGCAGGTGCGGGCCCGGGTGCTGGACGCGGTGGCGCAGGAGATCGGGCTCATGCTCGACGAGGGCGTCGTCGCCGAGGCCCAGGACATCGACCTCTGCCTGATCACGGGCGCCGGCTGGCCCTTCCACCTGGGCGGCATCACGCCGTACCTGGACCGTGAGGGTGTCTCCGAGCGGGTGAACGGGAAGCGGTTCCTGGCCCCGGGTGTGGCATCGGTTCCGGTGTAAGCGCTTCGCTGTGTACACAGGTGCCCTGCATGCCGACTGGTGTGCAGGGCACCGGCGTTCCGGTTGCCCCAGCGGGGGGACCGGAACGAATGGCTAGATGTTCTCCCGCCAAGCCGCCAGTGCAAGCCCCGGCTCGTCCTTCTGGCGGGCAAGGCGCAGGACACCGTCCGGTGTCGTCGTCGCGGCCACCACGCGCCCCTCGGCGTCCTCCGCCAGCGCGACCCGCGCGCCCGCCGGCAGCTGGGGTCCGGACTCGGTCCACCACAGGCCCGCCGCCTCCTGCTCGGTGGGATACGCCGCGAAGGTCACCCTCCCGGAGGACGAACGCTGGGCCAGCAGGGTGCAGTCATGGCCCTCGAGGACGCAGCGCAGGACCGCCACGGGCCCTGGCCCCGCGGCGGCGACCAGCGCGATCGGCTCACCGCCGGGACGCCAGGCGTACACCATGCCCTCGGGGTCCGTGTAGAACAGCGTCGTGTACTCCTTCGAGGTGGGCAGCGCGCTCAGCGTGCCCGGCTCGATCCGTACGGGCAGCGGGTCGGCCGCGACCGGACGCGCGCCCGGCTCCTGCTGCAACCAGCGCAGGACGCCCACGGGGCTGGTGGCGTACACCTCGACCCGTCCCGACTCCCCCGTGACGGCGACGAGTTCCTCGTCCACCTTGGAACCCCTGAGGTCGTGCCAGCCGTTCCAGCCGCCGCGCTCCTTCTGGTTGATGGTGTGGACGCCCCTGCCGCGGTTGCGGACGAAGACGTAGGCGCGTCCTTCGGCGTCGACGGCCACGGCGGGCATCCCCGTCCGCTGGCCCTTCTTGTTGGGGTGACCGATCGGTATCCAGTCGAGGGCGGCGAGGTGGGGGCGGAAGTGTGTGGAGTGAACCAACCCCGCCTCGCCGCCCGCGGTGGGCCGCCAGGCCACGAGGTGCGCGTATCCGTCGGCGCCCTGACCCACGGCGAGCCCGGGGTGCAGACGCTGGTCTCCGCCCACCTTGCGGGAGGGCAGCCAGGAGCCGCCCGGATGGCGCTCGGCCCAGCACCACACGGCCTCGTCACTCGGGGCGTAGGCGCTGAGCCGCCCGTCACGGCCGCGTATGAGCCAGTCGCCGTTCACTGCACGGACCATTGACACGCCCCTACTTTAATCGGGTCTGCCGGGTTCCCTCTCGGCGGCTCGTGCGACCCTGGGTGGCATGAGTGCGCCACTCCTGGTCATCGTCGACGCCGCCAACGTGGTCGGTTCGGTGCCTGATGGCTGGTGGCGGGACCGGCACGGGGCGCGGAGCGGTTGCGGGATCGGCTGGCGGCGGACGGGGTGCCGGGGCGGCGGAGCCTGTGGACATCGTCCTTGTGGTGGAGGGCGCGGCGCGTGGTGTGGAGTCGGTGCCGGGGTACGGGTGGAGGCGGCGCCCGGCAGTGGGGACGACCGTATTGTCGAGCTTGTTGCCGAGGTCGGCGAGCGGCGCTGTCTGGTCGTCACGGCTGATCGGGAACTGCGGGGGCGGGTGGGGGAGTTGGGGCGGAGGTTGTGGGGCCGCGGGCTGTGAGGTGAGCGGGGTTGGTGTGGGCGCAAGGGTCGCGCAGCCCGGCGCTGCGGGTGCCGCTGCGCCCACCCGTGCCGCCCTGGGGTCCCCCCAGGCCCTTAAGGCACCGGGGGAGGCACGACTGCCCGCAGCTGCGTGCGGCACGGCTGCCCGCAGCTAATCCACTCGGGCGTACAGCACCGCCCCGTCCACCTCACCCACCTCCTCATATCCCGCCGACAGCAAGCGTCGTAGGCTCGGCAGGCGTTCCGGTGCGTACGACTTTCCTCGGGAGTCGTCGATGATCAGGGCAGGGGGATGTGCCGTCAACTCCGCGCGGAGGACCGGCCAGGCTCCCGCTACGGCGTGTTTCTCGCCGACCTGGGGGCCGTTGCGGCCGCCGCTGTAGTTGGTGAGCAGGCCGGCGGTGAGGTAGCGGCTGGCGGGGGCGCGGTCGGCGAGCCAGTACGTCTCCGGGTGCATGCCCCAGATCAGGACGCGGTCGCCGGGGTCGGTGCGGCGTGCGGTGGCGTCTGCGAGGCGCTGGGCGTGGGCGAGTTCGGTGCGGGGGGCCAGCAGGCCCCAGGCCAGGAAGAGGGTGCAGCAGCAGGCCGAGGTGAGGACGGCGGCGGTCAGGCGCTCGCGGGGCAGGATGTGCAGCGCGGCCGTCGCCAACAGGACCAGCGGCGGCAGGAGTTGCAGGTAGTAGTGGCCGAAGAAATGGAAGCCGGCCAGCACCGCCCCAGCCGACGCGGCGCACCACAGCCACAGGTCGGCAGCGCCGGTGCGGGCGATGCGCAGCACCCGCACGACCGGCGGGATCAGGCCCGCGCACCCCACGGCCAGGATCGCGGTGTTGGCCAGGGCCCGGCCCAGTACGTGGAGTTCGGAGCCCGTGAAGGAGGCGTACGCCCCCGATCCGGTGACCGTCCAGAAGAGGAAACCGGCCGGGTCGGTGACCAGGGCCGCGCCCAGTACCGGCAGCACGGCCCCCGCACCCAGCCGCAACAGCCCTCCCCGCGAGCCCCGCCCGCCCGGATGCACAGCCACATCACCGGCAGCAGTACGGCCGCCCCGGTCTGCTTGGTGAGGAAGGCACAGGCGACGGCCACCCCCGCGGCTCCCCAGTGGCGGCGGTCCGCGCACCACATCGCGGCGGCCGTGCAGGGCAGTATGAACACCTCGAAGCCGGCGGCCTGCGCGTCCTCGGGGTTGAGCCCCACGGAGGCCGGCAGGTACAGCAAGCCGGCGGTGCGGCCGGCGCGGTCGCCCCAGCGGCGCCGGGCGTGCGAGGCGAGCAGGACGGCGGTGAGCAGGTGGGCCAGCACCGCCAGCACCCTGACCGGTGTGAGCGACTCGGATCCGGCGACCGCGAACATCCCCTCGTACAGCCACGGCACGAGCGGCGGCTTGCGGTCCACGACCGTCTCGTACAGCTCTCCCCCGTGCGCCAGCATCCGCGCCTGTACGGCGAGATAGCCCTCGTCGGGATTCCACAGCGGCCGGACGAAGGAGGGGGCCCGGGTGAGACAGGCCAGCCCGGCCAGCAGAGGCAGCAGCCGGGGCCAGTAGCCGCGCTTCTCCCCCGGTGCGGACACGGAGCGTGTCGGGGCGAGGGGCTCGGCGCGCATACGCCGTACGCTATCCGGCTCCGTATGCCCCACTGAAACAGGACATACGGGGATGGGGCCTCAAACTGCGACGGTCACTCCTCGTCGCCGCGGGCCGGTTTCATCACCTCGGCGAGGGTGGTCTCCTCATGGCGTCCGAGACGGCTGTGGGAGCGGCCGTAGATGAAGTAGACGACGAAGCCGATCGCCATCCAGATGGCGAACCGCACCCAGGTCTCGGCGGACAGGTTCAGCATCAGCCACAGCGAAGCCAGCACGGACACGATCGGGAGCACGGGCACCCAGGGGGTGCGGAAGGCGCGGTGCAGGTCGGGGCGGGTCCTGCGGAGGATGATCACGCCCAGAGCGACGACCACGAAGGCGAACAGGGTGCCGATGTTCACCAGCGCGGCGAGTTCCTGCAGGGGCGTGAAGCCCGCGAGGATCGCGATGAGGACGCCGAGCAGGATGGTCGGCCGGTGCGGGGTCCTGAACCGCGGGTGGACGCGGGAGAAGAAGCGGGGCAGCAGGCCGTCCCGGCTCATCGCGAAGAACACCCGGGTCTGGCCGAGCAGCAGGATCATGCAGACGGTGGTCAGGCCGACGGCGGCGCCGAAGCTGATGAAGCCCGCGTACCAGGGGTGCCCGGTGGCCTTGAACGCGTCGGCGAGCGGGGCGTCCACCGACAGCCGGCTGTAGTGCTGCATACCGGTGACGACGATCGACACCAGGACGTAGAGCGCGGTGCAGATGAACAGGGAGCCGAGGATGCCGCGGGGCATGTCACGCTGCGGGTTCCTGGTCTCCTCGGCGGCGGTGGCCACGACGTCGAAGCCGATGAACGCGAAGAAGACGACCGAGGCGGCGGTGAAGATGCCCATCACGCCGAAGTCGGACGGCGCCCAGCCGAACATCAGCTGGATGAGCGGCGACTCCAGGCTCCTCCCCGCCTCCTGGGGCTTCGCCTCGGGAATGAACGGTTTGTAGTTGTCGGCCGTGATGAAGAAGGCACCCGCGATGATCACGACCAGGACGACGGTCACCTTGATGGCGACGACGAGCGAGGTGACGCGCGCGGACAGCTTCATGCCGAGCACCAGGATCACGGTGAGGACGAGCACCAGGGCGGCGGCGAGGATGTCGAAGCCGAAGCCCTCGGCGCCCTCCCGGGTGCCGAGCGCCTCGGGCATGTGCCAGCCCACGTTGTCCATCAGCGAGGCGACGTAGCCGGACCAGCCGACGGCCACCACCGCCGTGCCCAGCGCGAACTCCAGGACGAGGTCCCAGCCGATGATCCAGGCGGGCAGTTCGCCCAGGGAGGCGTACGAGAAGGTGTACGCGGAGCCGGCCACCGGGACGGTGGAGGCGAACTCCGCATAGCACAGCGCGGCCAGGGCGCAGACGACGCCGGCCACCACGAAGGCCAGCGCCACGGCCGGTCCGGCGTGGGTCTTCGCGGCCGCGCCGGTGAGGACGAAGATGCCGGTGCCGATGATGACGCCGACGCCGAAGACCGTCAGGTCCAGGGCGGACAGGGATTTCTTGAGCGCGTGCTCGGGTTCCTCGGTATCGAGGATCGACTGCTCGACCTTCTTCGTCCGGAAGAGGGTGCTGCTCACGGCATACCTCCCACGCTTGTCGGCCTCGACATGATCGAGAGGGGGCGTAGTGCGCGTATGCCCCGGCGTGAGCAGTTTCACGCTGATGGGCCGGTTGCACCACTTCACCGTGGTGCAACCGGCCCATTCAGGGAGTTTCAGTCGCGTGCGGCTTCGATCTCGTCGGCCGCGGACTGCCCGTACCGTCCGTCGAGCCTGGCGACCAGCCCGGTGACCTGGCGGGCGATGTCCGGGGCGGTGAGCCCGATCTCCGCCATGACCTCGGCGCGGGAGGCGTGGTCGAGGAAGCGCGGCGGGATGCCGAAGTCCCGCAGCGGGACGTCGACGCCCGCGTCCCGCAGGGTCTGCGCGACGGCCGATCCGACGCCGCCGACACGGGAGTTGTCCTCGACGGTGACGACCACGCGGTGCCGCTCGGCGAGCGGGGCCATGGCCTCGTCGACCGGCTTGACCCAGCGCGGGTCGACGACGGTGGTGGAGATGCCCTGCTTGTCGAGGAGCGTGGCGATCTCCAGGCACATCGGCGCGAGGGCGCCCACGGAGACCAGCAGCACGTCGGGGGTGGTGGTGCCGGGCTCGCGCAGCACGTCCATGCCGCCGACGCGGCCGACGGCGGGTACGGCGGGGCCGACGGCGCCCTTGGAGAAGCGGACGACGGTCGGGGCGTCCTTGACCTCGACGGCCTCACGGAGCTGGGCGCGGACCTGCTCGGCGTCCCGCGGTGCGGCCAGCCGCAGCCCGGGGACGACCTGGAGGATCGACATGTCCCACATGCCGTTGTGGGAGGCGCCGTCGGTGCCGGTGACGCCGGCGCGGTCGAGCACGAAGGTGACGCCGCACTTGTGCAGGGCCACGTCCATGAGGACCTGGTCGAAGGCGCGGTTGAGGAAGGTGGCGTAGACGGCGAAGACGGGGTGCACCCCGCCGTGGGCGAGGCCCGCGGCCGACACGGCGCCGTGCTGCTCGGCGATGCCGACGTCGTAGACCCGCTCGGGGAAGCGCTTGGCGAACTTGTCGAGACCCACCGGCTGGAGCATGGCGGCGGTGATGGCGACGATGTCCTCACGCTCCTCGCCCAGCTTGACCATCTCGTCGCCGAAGACGGAGGTCCAGTCGGCACCGCTCGTGGCGATCGGCAGGCCGGTGTCGGGGTGGATCTTGCCGACGGCGTGGAAGCGGTCGGCCTCGTCCTGGAGGGCGGGCTGGTAACCGCGGCCCTTCTCGGTGAGGCAGTGCACGATGACCGGCCCGCCGAACCGCTTGGCACGCGCGAGCGCCGACTCCAGGGCCACGATGTCGTGCCCGTCGATCGGCCCGACGTACTTCAGCCCGAGGTCCTCGAACATGCCCTGCGGCGCGATGAAGTCCTTGAGGCCCTTCTTGGCCCCGTGCAGGGTCTCGTAGAGGGGCTTGCCGACGACCGGGGTGCGGTCGAGGATCTCCTTGGTGCGGGTGAGGAAGCGCTCGTACCCGTCGGTCGTGCGCAGCGTCGCCAGGTGGTTCGCGAGGCCGCCGATGGTGGGCGCGTACGACCGCTCGTTGTCGTTGACGACGATGACGAGAGGGCGGTCCTTGGCCTCGGCGATGTTGTTCAGCGCCTCCCAGGCCATACCGCCGGTGAGCGCGCCGTCACCGATGACGGCCACGACATGGTCGTCGCGTTTGCGCAGCTGGTTGGCTTTCGCGAGGCCGTCGGCCCAGCCGAGGACGGTCGAGGCGTGCGAGTTCTCGATGACGTCGTGCTCGGACTCGGCCTGCGAGGGGTAGCCGGACAGGCCGCCCTTCATCTTCAGCCTGCTGAAGTCCTGACGGCCGGTGAGCAGCTTGTGGACGTAGGACTGGTGGCCGGTGTCCCAGAGCACCTTGTCCTTCGGCGAGTCGAAGACCCGGTGCAGGGCGATGGTCAGCTCGACCACACCGAGGTTGGGGCCGAGGTGGCCGCCGGTCTTGGAAACCGCCTCGACGAGGAAGGTCCGGATCTCCTCTGCCAGCTGGTCCAGCTGCTCCAGGCTGAGCCGGTCCAGATCGCGCGGTCCCCTGATGCGGGTCAGCAGCGGCACCCGTGCCTCCTTGCAGTAGAGCTGTTCGAGCTGTTGCCGGGCCTGACGAGTCTAATGTTCCGCCCAGGCGACCGACGCCGGGGCGGTGCGTCATACATCACGCGTTCGGCTCTACCCAGCTCATGGCTTTCTTACGGCGTGACTGTGCCCGGTACCCCATTGGTACCGGGCACAGTCACGCCGCCTACTCCTACGCTCGACCGGCAGTCTTCTGCGTACGACGAGTGATGGAGTCAATAACCACCGTCGTCAGCAGCACGCCCGCCGTGATCATGTACTTCACCGGCTCGGCGATGGACTCCAGCTGAAGCCCGTACTGGATCGAAACAATCACCAGCACACCGAGAAGAGCGTTCCAGGTGCGGCCCCGGCCGCCGAAGAGGCTCGTGCCGCCGATGACCGCCGCCGCGATCGCGTTCATCAGCAGGTCACCCGTGCCCGCGCTCTGGTTGGCCGACGCGATCTTCGACGCCAGGAACAGACCACCGATCGCCGCGAACCCACCGGAGATCGCGAAGACGGAGATCCGCACCGCAGTGACGTTGATACCCGCACGACGCGACGCCTCGACGCTGCCACCGAGCGCGAACACCTTGCGCCCGTACGCCGTCCTGCGCAGCACGAAGTCCGTGCCGACGAGGAACACCAGGAAGATCACCGTGGCCAGCGGCAGGCCCTTGTACTGGTTGTACATGAACGCCGCAGCGAAGGAGACCACCGCCAGCAGCCCCGTCCGCAGCAGCGTGTCGCTCAGCGGCCGCGACGGGACACCCGCCGCCTCACGGCGCCGGTTGCCGAGGAACGAGGTGATGAAGAAGACCGCGGTCACCACGGCCGCCAGGCCGTACGCGGCGGCGATGTCCGTGAAGAAGTACGTCGTCAGCCGGCCGATGAGGCCCTCGCTGTCGAGGTTGATCGTGCCGTTCTCGCCCAGCGTCTGGAGCATGAAGCCCAGCCAGAAGAGCAGACCGGCCAGGGTGACCGCGAACGCCGGAGCGCCGAGGACCGCGAAGAAGAAGCCGTGCGCCGCGCCGATGACGACGCCCGCGCCGACGGCGAACAGCACCGCCAGCCACTCGGGCCAGCCCTGGTTGACCGCCATCACGGCCGCGATGGCGCTGGACGCGCCGCTGATCGAGCCGACGGACAGGTCGATCTCGCCGAGCAGCAGCACGAAGACGATACCGACGGAGATCATGCCCGTGCCGACCATCGTGACGGTGATGTCGCTGATGTTCTGCGCGGACAGGAACGCCGAGTTGAGGGACTGGAAGACGATGCAGATGACGACCAGGCCGACGATGACGGGCAGGGAGCCCAGCTCGCCCGCCTTCATCTTGCGCTTGAACTCACCGAGGTAGCCGGCGAGGCCCTGCTCGCGCACCAGGAGCCGCGGGTCGACCGCGGTCACCGCGGCCGCGGCGGCTTCGGGGTTCTCGACGACGGTCTCGTCCTGCGGGGACGTGGAGGTCTTGTCGATGCTCACTGGGAAACCTCCCCGGTCGTGCGCGCCGCACGGCGGGTCACGGCATTGTCGGTGGCGCCGGTGATGGCGGAGATGATCTCTTCCTGCGAGGTCGTCTTGACCTCGAAGACGCCGTTGTTGCGGCCCAGGCGCAGCACCGCCACCTTGTCGGCGACGGCCTTCACATCGGCCATGTTGTGGCTGATCAGGATCACGGCGTGGCCGCGCTCGCGCAGCCGCTCGACCAGGTCGAGGACCTGGGCGGTCTGCTCGACGCCGAGGGCGGCGGTGGGCTCGTCGAGGATGACCAGCTTGGGCTCGCCGAGCATGGAGCGGGCGATGGCCACGGTCTGGCGCTGACCGCCGGAGAGCGAGGCGATCGGGATGCGGACGCTGGGGATGCGGATCGACAGCGTCTTGAGCAGCTCCTGGGCGCGGCGCTCCATCTCGACCTCGTCGAGGACGCCCCACTTCCGCAGCTCACGGCCGAGGAACAGGTTGCCGACGACGTCGATGTTGTCGCACAGCGCGAGGTCCTGGTAGACCGTCGCGATGCCCAGGGCCTGGGCGTCGTGCGGCCTGTTGATCGAAACGGACTTGCCTTCCCACTCGATGACGCCCTCATCGATGGGGTGCACGCCGGCGATCGTCTTGACCAGCGTGGACTTTCCGGCGCCGTTGTCGCCGACCAGGGCGACCACTTCCCCGGCGTGGACCTCAAGCTCTACGTCGGTGAGCGCCTGAACGGCACCGAACCGCTTGGAGACCCCGCGCAACGCCAGCACGGGCGTAGCGGACACGTGAACCATCTCCTTCGCCGCCTGACCCGGCGGGAGGTTGTGCAGAAGACTGGGGGGATGTTCCGTCCGGCGCCCCGCACGAGCTTGCGGGGCTGTATGTACGCGGGGCGCCGGAGGAGCCTGGAGAACTGCAGTCCCGTACGGGAATCCAAGGACGAGTTCCTGGGTGATTCCCGTACTTCAAAGGGACTTGCGGCTGCTTACTTCAGGCCGATCTTGGCGCAGGCCGACTTGTACTTGCCGGTGCAGATCTCGTCGACCGTGTAGACGCCGTCCTTGATGACGGTGTCGTTGATGTTGTCCTGGGTCAGCGAGGTGACCGGGACCAGAACCGAAGGAACATCCTTGGCGCTGCCGCTGGAGACCTTGTCCTTGGCGATGGAGTCCAGGGACTCGCCCTTGGCGAGCGCAACGGCCATCTCGGCGGCGGCCTCGGCCTCGGGGGCGTACGGCTTGTAGACGCTCATGTACTGCTCACCGGTGACGATGCGCTGGACGCCGGCGAGTTCGGCGTCCTGGCCGGTGACCGGAACCTCGATGCCGGCCGACTTCAGGGCGGTGATGATGCCGCCCGCCATGCCGTCGTTGGCGGAGTAGACGCCGACGATCTTGTTCTTGCCGAGCGCGGAGATGGCCGCCTCCATGTTGGAGTTGGCGTTCTCCGGCTTCCACTCCTTGGTGTCGTACTCCTTGCCGATCTTCACCTTGCCGTCGAGGACGGAGTGGGCGCCGTCCCGGAACTGCTTGGCGTTCGGGTCGGTGACGGAGCCGTTCATCATGACGATCTGGCCGTCCTTGGCCTTGTCGCCGAGCGCCTCCAGGAGGGCCTCGCCCTGGGTCTTGCCGACCTGGACGTTGTCGAACGAGGTGTAGGCGCTGATCGGGCCCTCGGCCAGGCGGTCGTAGGCGACGACCTCGATGCCGGCGTCGACGGCCTTCTGCACGGAGTTCTTGATGGCCTTGGCGTCCACCGCGTCCAGGATCAGCACGTCCACCTTGTTGGTGATCATGGTGTCGACCTGCTGCGCCTGCAGGTTGGCGTCCTGCTTGGCGTTGTTGTACTGGATCTCCGCCTTGTTGTTCGTCAGCTCCTTGATCTTCTGCTCGATCAGAGGCCGGTCGAACTTCTCGTAGCGCGCGGTCTGGTTCTCCGGAAGGAGGAGGCCGACCTTGATGTCGTCGCCCTTGGCGGCGGAGCCGGTGGAGTCGTTGTCACCGCCGCCCGCTTCCTCAGCGCTGCCACAGGCGGCGAGAGAAACGGCCATCGCACCCGCGGCAATGGCAACTGCGGCACGACGCATACGCGTGTTCACTTCATAACCTCCCTGACGAGGCCGCGACGTTGCGGCCGAGGTGGCTGGAAGTCAACTCGGCCGCACGTGCGACGTCAAGAAGTAAATCCTTAACGGGTTGGCAACGGTGCCATCCGTTCTCTAAGTGAAGGCGGGTGCCGCAGCCCTCAGCACACCGGCCGCGCTTCCGTCCAAAAGGGTCGAATCACCCATCTCACTGAGTGCGAGGGCGAGCGCTCCGAGCACCTCCGCCCGGCCCCCAAGTGCCCCAGGAAGAATGGAGAGTTGACGCGCGGCGCTCGGGATGGCGTAGCGGCCGACGGACTCCCTGATCGACCCGAGCACCAGCTCACCGGCCTCCGCGAGATCACCGCCCAGCACCACGCGGCTCGGGTTCAGCAGGTTGCAGAGATTGGCGACTCCCATGCCGACGTGACGGCCGACGTCGGCGATCACCCGACGGCAGCCCGGGTCGCCGTCCCGCGCCAGCCGTACGACCCCTTCCATGGTCAAGTCGGTGCCGTGACTGGGCTGGAGGAGCGGGAGCACATAGCGCGCGGCCGCGAAGGTCTCCAGGCAGCCGCGGTTTCCGCAACGGCAGACGGGCCCGGATTCATCGAGGGTGATATGCCCGATCTCACCTGCGGTGCCGCCAGGACCCCGGTAGATCTTCCCGTCGATCACCAGGCCGGCGCCGACACCGCTGGAGACCTTGATGTACGCCAGGTCCCGCACGCCCTTGCCGCTGCCCCAGACCAGCTCGCCCAGGGCGCCCAGGTTGGCGTCGTTGTCCACGTGCACCGGCACGCCGAGCCGCCCCCGCAGCTCCTCGGCGGGCTTGGCGCCGGTCCAGCCGGGCAGGATGGCGGTCGAGCCCAGCGTCCCGGACTCCACGTCGATCGGGCCGGGGACGCCGAGGCCCACCCCGGCGATCTTGGCCCGGTCCACTCCGGTCGCCGCGATCAGCCGGTCGACCAGCACTTCCGCCCGGTCGAAGCCCTGCGCCGCGGAGGCGTCCACGTCCAGCGGCTCGGACTCCTCGGCCAGCACCTGATGGGCGAGGTTCCCGACCGCGACGCGCAAATGCGTGTGCCCGAAGTCCACCCCGATGACAATCCCGGCGTCACCGCTGAGCGAGACGCTGCGGGCTCGCCGGCCACCTGCCGAGGTGGGCGTGACCTCGACCGTTCCGCCGTCCTTGAGCTCCCGGACGATGTTGGAGACCGTCGCCGCGGACAGTCCGGTCGTCCTGGCGATCTCCGCCTGGGTGAGGGATCCCGCCAGCCGCACGGCTCGTACGACCCGCTCCAGGTTGGCTCGGTGCAGCGACGACTGCGACCCCGGAGTCTCCACGACGACCTCCTGCGCACGGGACCGCCTCGACGAGGCCCCGTCTATGTCCAACTAGTGAACTCTAAGCTGAGCCGTACAGGGCGCGTCCCGTCAAGAGGTTGAACAATTTCCGGGGTCGCGCACACAGCGCGCACACCGCTCCCCGGCGCGGAAGCGGTGTGCGCGCAATCGGTTACGGAACGCTACTTCAGGGTCGCCGAGGTCAGACCCGCCTGCACCTGACGCTGGAAGGACAGATAGACCACCAGCATCGGGATCATCGCAATCGTCACGCCTGCGAACAGCACGGGCAGGTCGGTGGCGTATCCCTGCTGCTGCTGGAGCTGGATCAGCCCCTGGGTGAGGACATAGCGCTCGGGATCGTCGCCGCTCTGCGGCTGCATGAGAACCGTCGGCAGGATGAACTGGTTCCACTGACCGAGCGTGTTGAAGATCCCCACGCTGATCAGACCGGGCTTGGCCATCGGCAGCATGACCTGGAAGAAGGTCCGGGTGTGCGAGGCCCCGTCGAGGATCGACGCCTCGAACACCGCCGTGGGCAGGGTCCGGAAGAAGGCGTGCATGAAGAACACCGTGAACGGCATCGAGTAGGCGACGTACACCAGGATCAGGCCCTGGTAGGTGTTCAGCATGTCCAGCCGCTTCACCATGAAGAACAGCGGGACGAGGGCCAGGAACACGGGGAACATGGCGCCCGCGACGAAGAAGTAGTACAACAGGCGGTTGCCCCAGAACTCGTAGCGTGCCAGCACGTACGCGGCCATGGAGCCGAACAACATGGTCAGCGGCACCGAGAAGGCGAGCACGATGACCGTGTTGAGGAAGTAATCCCCGATGCCCTTCTCCCACGCGCGCGTGAACACGTCGAAGGACCAGTTCCCCGGCCAGCCGAAGGCCGAGCCCGCGATCTGGGCGTCGGTCTTGAAGGAGCTGAGCACCAGCCACAGCAGCGGCAGGACGATCAACAGGGCCCACACGGCGAGGAAGCCGTGCGAGAAGGCGTTCAGGACGACGCCCTCGCCGCGCCGCTCGCCGGCCCGCGCCGGACGCTTGTCCACGGACCGCTGGTCAGGAATGGCCGCGGTCTCCTTGATGGGTGCGCTCATCGTCGTCTCTCCCGCTCAGAACTCGACGCGCTCGCGGCGGGTGGCGCGCAGCATGACCACGGACAGGATCAGGGTGAGAAGGAGCATGACCACGCCCATGGCGCAGGCGTAGCCGCTCTTCCCGTAGATCAGGAAGTTACGCATCATCACGGTCGACATGACCTCGCTGGCGTGGTCTGGGCCGCCGCCGAACTCACCGCCGGGCGTGGTCATGGTGGACACCAGGATGAACATGTCCATCGCGACGATGCCCAGGTAGACCCACGCCGTCTGCACGGAGTCCCACAGCAGCGGCAGGGTGATGCGGAAGAAGGACTGGGCTCGGCCGGCGCCGTCGATGAGGGCGGCCTCGTAGATGTCCTTCGGGATCGACTGCATGGCGGCGGAGAACAGCACCAGATAGAAACCGACGCCGTGCCATACGACGACCAGGATCAGCGCCCAGAGCACCATGTTCGGCTCGTTGAGCCACTCGACGGGGTCGTTCGCGTCGACCAGCCCCAGTTTGACGAGGAAACCGTTGAGCATGCCGCCGCTGTCGCTGCGGTAGACCGCGCCGAAGAGCACGGCCATGATCGCCAGCGACAGCACCTGCGGGAAGAAGTAGATGATTTTGTAGAACTTGGACCCGGCAACCCCCGTGACCCCACCGGCCCGGCTGCGCCCGCCCGCGTTCAGCATGAAGGCGAAGAACAGCGCGAGCAGAATGGTGATCACCGGGATGAACACCAGGAACAGGATGTTGTGCCAGATGGCGTCCATGAAGACGTCGTCCTGGAACAGCGCCGTGTAGTTGTCCAGTCCGACAAAGCTGAAGGTCTGCGACTGCCCCTTCCAGTCGGTCAGCGAATACCCGAACGTCTGGATGTACGGCCAGATCACGAAGATCAGATATAGCGCCACGGGAACGAGAAGAAACCCCGCGACGAACCGGTACTGCCCTTTGCGCATAAGGCGTTCCTGCCCCTGAAGATGTTCCCGACGGTTCGCTCAACGCCGCTCCAGGGGCGCGGGGAACTGCGCGACCAGCCACCCACGGCCCGCACACGCAATACCACCGCACCCCCCAACGGCACGACCGCGCACCTACTCCCGACGGTTCTTCTTCGACGCCGGATCCTCAGCCGCCTTGTTCACAGCCGCCTGCGCCCGCTTCAGCCACTCCTTCGGCTGAATCCGCTTCGCCATCAGTTCGTTGGACGCGTTCTGAATCGCCGTGTCCATCTCGCTGTACCACTCGGTGTACAGGAACCGGAAGGTGTTGTCCCCGGCCGCCTTGGACGCCTCGACGGTGGACTGCGTTCCCGGCCGCAACTGGACACTGGGGTCGACGCCGTCCTGGAGGATCGTCAGCGAGTTCGCCTCCTTGGCGAACAGCGTCGACCACTCCCGGGAGAGCATCAGCCGCATGAACTCCTTGGCCGCCGGCAGGTTCTTCGCCTTGGACGGGATGATGAACGGCTCACCGGAGCCGGCCCGGATCGCCTCGAACGGCATCACGCTGTCCGGCAGCAGCGGCATCGGCAGGAACTTCATGTCGAAGTCCGACGGCGTCTGCTTCAGCTGCTCGTTCTCCAGCCAGGAACCGCTGGTGATGAACGCGGCCTTGTACTGGTTCCACCGGGTCTGCGACTCGGTGTGGGTCAGGCCGTTGGTGCCGGGCATCAAGTAGCCCTTCTCGACGACCTCGTAGACCGCCTCGACGGCGGCCTGTGCCGCGTCCGAGCCGACGAACGCCTTGGGGTCGAGGTTGTCGATCGCCTTCATGGCGTCCAGACCGCCCTTCTTGGCGATCAGGTCCATGATGGCGACGTTGATGTAGTACGGGTACTTGCCCTGGTGGGCGAGGCCGCCGATGCCCTGGGACTTGGCGTCCTTGCAGATGGCGAGGAAGTCGTCCCAGGTCTGGGGCTCCTCCCAGCCCTTGTCCTGGAAGAGCTTGCCGGAGTACCACAGGCCCCACACCGTGTAGATGTAGTTGAGGGCGACGACCTTGCCCTCCTGAAGGCCCGGGTCGAGCGTGCCGGGGATGACGGTGTCGCGGACCTTCTTGCTCGGGTCATCGACCGACGGGGCGTCGAGGACCTCGGCGAGGTCCAGGAGCTGGCCGTTCTTGTGGAGGACGTCGATCTTGATCTTCTGAGCGCCCGAGTTGTCCACGATGTCCGGCGGGTTGCCCGCGTTGAAGCGGGGCTGGAGCTTGCCGGTGATCTCCTGGGTGCCGGTGTGGGTGGAGGTGACCCCCCACTTCTTCTGGAAGGCGGCCTCCCAGGCCTTGGCGTAGTCGTCGCCGTAACCGCCCTTGAAGATGACGACGTCGAGCTTGCTGCCCTTCTTCACTCCGAAGGGATTGTCCTTGGACGTCTTGCCCTTGGTGTCCTCGCCCGTGTCCTCGCCCCCACCGCCGCTGGCACACGCGGACAGGAAGCTCATCGCGGGGACGGAGACCAGGCCGAGCGCGGCGGACCGCTTGATCAGTGCGCGGCGGCCGACCCCTTCAGAACCGCTGTTCTCGGCGTTCTGGGCGTTCCGGGCGTTCTCGGTGTTCTCGGCGGAAGTGGATCCCATGCTCAAGTCCTCGCCTTCTCCAGGACTCAGGCGGTGAACCGGATCCTCCCCGGCACCGCGGTGGGGTCAAACAGGTTCGTGCAGGAAGTGCGGATCCCTTGAATCGCCGACAGGTATAGTCCACTTCCCGCCAACGGGGCAAGATCGAATGCAAGGTTGGCCGTCGGCTTTTCCGAGTTGAGACCTCGCGGAAATATGAGCTGCCTGTGTGCGCCTTGCCGGAAAAATCCGCGACATTGAGCCCGAATGCCACAGCCAACACCCTTGACAGCACTGACAACTTGAGCCACTACTGGACCTTGCGCACGGAAGTTGACAACGTTGTCCAGCGCACAGGGAGGGTGCTCGCTCATGCAGCACAGAGTTCGGCACAGATGGGGTCCGGCGGTCGTGACGGCGACCGCCTTCGCTTTGGCCGTGGGCTCACAGGGTGTGGCAGTCGCACTGCCGGAAGCACCCACCGCCGACCGGGAGTTCACATCCTCGTTCGAGGCCGGGGAGCCGGCCCCGGACTGGCTCAACACCGTCGACACCGCACCGGACGGCAGCAAGCGCGCCGCCGGCGTCGACGGCGGGTACAGCAGCGGCATTCCGGGCAATGTGACCGACCATGTCACCGACGTACGGGCGAGCGGCGAGAACTCCGGCGCCGGCGAGGTGAAGGAGAACCTCGTCGACACGGAGCCGAGCACCAAGTGGCTGACGTTCGAGCCCACCGGCTGGGTCGAGTTCGACCTGGACAAGTCGGCCAAAATCACCAGATATGCCCTCACTTCGGCCAACGACCACGACGAACGCGACCCCGCGGACTGGACCCTGCAGGGCTCCACCGACGGCAAGGACTGGAAAACCCTCGACACCCGCACCGGCGAGTCCTTCCCGGAACGCTTCCAGACCAGGACGTACGACATCGCCGAGACCGCCGCCGCCGAGTACCGGCACTACCGGCTCGATGTCAGCAAGAACCACGGCGGCGACATCCTCCAGCTCGCGGACGTGCAGTTCTCGACGGGCGGCGATGACGGCCCCGTACCGCAGGACATGCTCTCCCTGGTCGACCGCGGCCCGAGCGGTTCGCCCACCGCGAAGGCGGGCGCGGGCTTCACCGGCAAGCGGGCACTGCGCTACGCCGGCCGGCACACCGCGGACGGGCGGGCGTACTCGTACAACAAGGTCTTCGACGTCGACGTGGCCGTCGGCCGCGACACCGAACTCGCGTACCGCATCTTCCCGTCGATGGCGGACGGCGACCGCGACTACGACGCCACCAACGTCTCGGTGGACCTGGCGTTCACCGACGGCACCCACCTGAGCGACCTGAGCGCCACCGACCAGCACGGCTTCGCGCTGTCCCCGCGAGGGCAGGGCACCGCCAAGGTGCTGTACGTCAACCAGTGGAACAACGTCGTCTCGCGGATCGGTTCGGTCGCGGCGGGCAAGACCGTCGACCGGATCCTGGTGGCGTACGACTCCCCCGCGGGCCCGGCGAAGTTCCGGGGCTGGGTCGACGACGTGTCCCTGAAGGTCAGGGCCCCCGAGAAGCCGAAGGCACATCTGTCGGACTATGCCGTCACCACCCGCGGCACCCACTCCAGCGGCGGTTTCTCGCGCGGCAACAACTTCCCGGCGACCGCCGTGCCGCACGGCTTCAACTTCTGGACACCGGTGACCAACGCGGGCTCGCTGAGCTGGCTGTACGACTATGCACGTGCGAACAACGCGGACAACCTGCCGACGATCCAGGCGTTCAGCGCCAGCCATGAGCCCAGCCCCTGGATGGGTGACCGGCAGACCTTCCAGGTGATGCCGTCCGCCGCCACCGGAACCCCGGACCACGGCCGTGAGGCACGGGAGCTGGCCTTCCGGCACGAGAACGAGACCGCGCGGCCGTACTACTACGGCGTGCGGTTCGAGAACGGGCTGAAGGCCGAGATGGCGCCGACCGACCACGCGGCGGTGCTCCGCTTCACCTACCCCGGCGACGACGCGAGCGTTCTCTTCGACAACGTGACGGACCAGGCGGGCCTCACGCTCGACAAGGAGAACGGGATCGTCACCGGCTACTCCGACGTGAAGTCCGGGCTGTCGACGGGAGCGACCCGCCTCTTCGTCTACGGCAAGTTCGACAAGCCGGTGACGGACGGGACGTCGAGCGGGGTCAAGGGGTACCTGCGGTTCAAGGCCGACGACCGGACCGTCACGCTGCGGCTCGCGACCTCCCTCATCAGCGTCGACCAGGCCAGGGACAACCTGCGCCAGGAGATCCCGGACGGCACGTCCTTCGAGGAGGTCAAGGACCGCGCCCAGCGGCAGTGGGACCGGCTGCTCGGCAAGGTCGAGGTCGAGGGCGCGACGCCGGACCAGCTGACGACGCTGTACTCCAGCCTGTACCGGCTGTACCTGTACCCCAACTCCGGCTTCGAGAAGGTCGGTTCGAAGTATCAGTACGCCTCCCCGTTCTCGCCCATGCCCGGCCCGGACACGCCAACGCACACCGGCGCGAAGATCGTGGACGGCAAGGTGTACGTCAACAACGGTTTCTGGGACACCTACCGGACGACCTGGCCGGCGTACTCGCTGCTGACACCCTCTCAGGCGGGCGAGATGGTCGACGGGTTCGTGCAGCAGTACAAGGACGGTGGCTGGACCTCGCGCTGGTCCTCGCCGGGGTACGCCGACCTGATGACCGGCACGTCCTCGGACGTGGCCTTCGCGGACGCGTACGTCAAGGGCGTCGACTTCGACGCGAAGGCGGCGTACGACGCGGCGGTGAAGAACGCGACGGTGGTGCCGCCGTCGTCGGGCGTGGGCCGCAAGGGCATGGCGACCTCACCCTTCCTCGGCTACACCGGCACCGACACGCACGAGGGCCTGTCGTGGGCGCTGGAGGGCTACCTCAACGACTACGGCATCGCGCAGATGGGCCGGGCCCTGTACCGGGAGACCGGCGAGAAGCGCTACAAGGAGGAGTCCGCGTACTTCCTCGACCGCGCCCAGGAGTACGTGCACCTCTTCGACTCCGAGGCCGGTTTCTTCCAGGGCAGGGATGCTCAGGGCAACTGGCGTGTGGAGTCCTCGAGGTACGACCCGCGCGTGTGGGGCTACGACTACACCGAGACCAACGGCTGGGGCTACGCCTTCACCGCCCCGCAGGACAGCCGGGGCCTGGCCAACCTGTACGGCGGCCGGTCCGGGCTCGCGGAGAAGCTGGACGAGTACTTCAGCACGCCCGAGACGGCGTCGCCGGAGTTCGTCGGCTCGTACGGCGGCGTGATCCATGAGATGACGGAGGCGCGGGACGTCCGGATGGGCATGTACGGGCACTCCAACCAGGTCGCCCACCACGCCATCTACATGTACGACGCGGCCGGACAGCCCTGGAAGGCGCAGAGACACGTCCGCGAGGTGCTGTCCCGGCTCTACACCGGCAGCGAGATCGGCCAGGGGTACCACGGCGACGAGGACAACGGTGAGCAGTCGGCCTGGTTCCTCTTCTCGGCCCTCGGTTTCTACCCCCTGGTGATGGGCAGCGGTGAATACGCGGTCGGCTCCCCGCTGTTCACCAAGGCCACCGTCCATCTGGAGAACGGCCGGGACCTGGTGGTACGGGCGCCGAAGAACAGCGCGAAGAACGTCTACGTCCAGGGGCTGAAGGTCAACGGCCGCAGTTGGACGTCGACGTCGCTTCCGCACTCGTTGCTCGCGAAGGGTGGGGTGCTGGAGTTCGACATGGGGCCGAAGCCGTCCAAGTGGGGCACGGGCAAGAACGCGGCACCGGTCTCCATCACCCAGGACGACAAGGTGCCGGCGCCTCGCACGGACCTGACCACGGGCGAGGGCGCCCTCTTCGACAACACCTCGGCGACCAACGCGAGCGTGACGTCCGTGGACCTGCCGGTGTCCGGGCGGGTGAAGGCCGTTCAGTACACGCTGACGTCCGCCGACCATGCGCAGGCCCCGACCGGGTGGACGCTCCAGGGCTCGGCGGACGGCAAGACGTGGCGGACGCTGGACGAGCGCGCGGGCGAATCCTTCCGGTGGGACCGGCAGACGCGGGCGTTCTCCGTGACCCGGGCCGGTGACTATGTGAGGTACCGCCTGGTCCTCACCGGTGCGGGGGCGACGCTCTCGGAGGTCGAACTGCTCGGCCGGTAAGGACACCGGGATCCGGTGTGGCGCCTCCCGCACGCTTCTTCGCGGGAGGCGCCACACCCGCTTTGCGCCTCTCCCGCCTGGCCGCCGTAGGATCACGCTGAACGGCCCGTCCTCGTGCAGGAGGTACGCCTGCCGACGTGCGCGACGGTCGAACAGCGGAGGCAACGGCACCATGGACCAGGAACAGCCCCCCGGCGATGACTCGCTGAAGGCGGCGGAAGCGTTCGAGCAGTTGCGTCCCCGGCTGTTCGGCATCGCCTACCGCATCCTGGGCAGCGCGTCCGAGGCCGAGGACGTGGTGCAGGACGTGTGGATGCGCTGGCAGGACGCCGACCGGAGCGCGGTGCTGGAGCCCGCCGCGTTCCTGGCGAAGATCACCACGGCTGGCGATCAACGTGGCACAGTCGGCGCGGGTCCGCCGTGAGGCCTACGTGGGGCCGTGGCTGCCGGAGCTGGTCGACACCAGTGTGGATCCGCAGGTCGGCGCGGAGCGCGGTGAGGCGCTGGAGCAGGCCATGCTGCTGGTCCTGGAGAAGCTGAACCCCGTGGAACGGGCGGCCTACGTGTTGCGTGAGGCGTTCGACTACGCCTACGACGAGATCGCGAACATGCTGCAGCTGAGCCAGGCCAACACGCGGCAGATCGTCAGCCGGTCCCGCAAGCGCCTGTCCGCCGAGCGCAGGAAACCCGTCGACACGGCGCAGTACCGGCGCCTGCTGGACGCCTTCGTCGCCGCCGCGCGCAACGGTGACGTCGCCGGGCTGGAGAACCTGCTCTCGGCCGACGCCGTCGCCTACGCCGACGGCAACGGCATGCGCGGCGTGGCCCGGGTCAAGGTTGTGGGGGCCGAGCGGGTGGCCATGATCTGCGCCTCCGCCAAGAAGAACTACCCCCGGGCGGAGTACAGCGTGGTCCAGGCCAACGGCAGGCCCAGCGTGCTGCTGGCCGAGGACGGGGTCATGGTCGCTCTGGTGAGCCTCACCGTGGGGCCGGACGGTATCGACGGGCTCTACTGGGTCCTGACGCCCGAGAAGCTGAAGGCGTACGAGCAGTCGGCTCACCGGCTCACCGGCTACCCGTAGCGCGGGAGAGCCCCGGCCGGTCCTCGTAGCGGCCGGGTACGGCGTGCGACCCGCCTCGGTTCCCCGGATACGACGAGGGCCGCACCCCCGCTGCCCGGGGATGCGGCCCAACCGCCGTATGCGTCCCTTACTTGCGGATCAGGCTGCGCAGCACGTACTGCATGATGCCGCCGTTGCGGTAGTAGTCGGCCTCACCGGGGGTGTCGATGCGGACGACCGCGTCGAACTCGACGCCCGTGTCGGTGGTGACCTTGACCGTGCGCGGCGTGGTGCCCTCGTTGAGCTCGGTGACGCCGGAGATGGAGAAGGTCTCCTCGCCGGTCAGGCCGAGGGACTCGGCGGTCTGGCCCTCCGGGAACTGCAGCGGCAGGACGCCCATGCCGATGAGGTTGGAGCGGTGGATGCGCTCGTACGACTCGGCGATGACGGCCTTGACGCCCAGGAGTGCGGTGCCCTTGGCCGCCCAGTCGCGGGACGAACCGGAGCCGTACTCCTTGCCGGCCAGGACGACCAGCGGGATGCCGGCGGCCTGGTAGTTCTGCGAGGCGTCGTAGATGAAGGAGACCGGGCCGCCGTCCTGGGTGAAGTCGCGGGTGTAGCCGCCTTCCGTGCCCGGCGCGATCTGGTTGCGCAGGCGGATGTTGGCGAACGTACCGCGGATCATGACCTCGTGGTTGCCGCGGCGGGAGCCGTAGCTGTTGAAGTCACGACGCTGGACGCCGTGCTCGGTGAGGTACGTGCCGGCCGGGGTGTCGGCCTTGATGGCACCGGCCGGGGAGATGTGGTCGGTGGTGACCGAGTCGCCCAGCTTGGCGAGGACGCGTGCGCCCGAGATGTCGGAGACCGGGGTGGTCTCCATCGTCATGCCCTCGAAGTACGGGGGCTTGCGGACGTACGTCGACTCCGGGTCCCACTCGAAGGTGTTACCGGTCGGGATCGGCAGCGCCTGCCACTGGGCGTCGCCGGCGAAGACATCGGAGTAGGACTTGTTGAACATGTCCTCGCCGATGGCGTTCGCCACGACGTCGTTGACCTCGGCCTCGGTCGGCCAGATGTCGGACAGGTAGACCGGCTTGCCGTCCTGGTCCGTGCCCAGGGCATCCTTGGTGATGTCCACCTTCATGGAGCCGGCGATCGCGTAGGCGACGACCAGCGGCG
Source organism: Streptomyces sp. F001 (assembly GCF_004187715.1). Lineage (GTDB taxonomy): Bacteria > Actinomycetota > Actinomycetes > Streptomycetales > Streptomycetaceae > Streptomyces > Streptomyces flavusporus. The sequence goes on from NZ_QZWF01000016.1 coordinate 27,321, forward strand.
GGGACGCCAGGTAGTTCATCTTGACGTCGGGGTTGATGCGGCCCTCGAAGTTGCGGTTGCCGGAGAGGACCGAGGTGACGGCGAGGTCGTGGTCGTTGACGGCCTTGGAGACCTCCTCCGGCAGCGGGCCGGAGTTGCCGATGCAGGTGGTGCAGCCGTAGCCGACGAGGTTGAAGCCGACCTTGTCGAGGTACGGGGTCAGACCCGCCTTGTCGAAGTAGTCGGTGACGACCTTCGAACCCGGGGCGAGGGTGGTCTTGACCCAGGGCTTGCGGGTCAGGCCCTTCTCGACCGCCTTCTTGGCCACCAGGGCGGCGGCGACCATGACATACGGGTTGGAGGTGTTGGTGCAGGAGGTGATGGCGGCGACAGTCACGGCGCCGTGGTCCAGCGTGTAGGCCGAGCCGTCGGGGGCGGTCACGGTGACCGGGTTGGACGGCGCGCCGTTCGGGATCGAGGAGGGCGCGTCGGAGCTGGGGAAGGACTCCTTGCTGGCCTCGTACTCGTCGCTGACGTAGTTGCGGACGTCCTGCTTGAACTGCTCGGCCGCGTTGGCAAGGACGATGCGGTCCTGCGGGCGCTTCGGGCCGGCGATGGACGGGACGACCGTGGAGAGGTCGAGCTCCAGCTTCTCGGAGAAGTCCGGCTCGGCGGCCGGGTCCAGCCAGATGCCCTGCGTCTTGGCGTACGCCTCGACGAGCGCGACCTGCTGCTCGGAGCGGCCGGTCAGGCGCAGGTAGTTCAGGGTCTCGTCGTCGATCGGGAAGATCGCGGCGGTGGAGCCGAACTCCGGCGACATGTTGCCGATGGTGGCGCGGTTGGCGAGGCTCGTGGCGGCCACACCCTCGCCGTAGAACTCGACGAACTTGCCGACCACGCCGTGCTTGCGGAGCATCTCGGTGATGGTCAGCACCAGGTCGGTGGCGGTGGTGCCGGGCTTCAGCTCGCCGGTCAGCTTGAAGCCGACGACGCGCGGGATGAGCATCGAGACCGGCTGACCGAGCATCGCGGCCTCGGCCTCGATGCCGCCGACGCCCCAGCCGAGGACGCCGAGGCCGTTGACCATCGTGGTGTGCGAGTCGGTGCCGACCAGGGTGTCGGGGTAGGCCTTGCCGTCGCGGACCATGACGACACGGGCCAGGTGCTCGATGTTGACCTGGTGGACGATGCCGGTGCCGGGCGGGACGACCTTGAACTCGTCGAAGGCGGTCTGGCCCCAGCGCAGGAACTGGTAGCGCTCCTTGTTGCGGCCGTACTCCAGCTCGACGTTCTGCTGGAAGGCGTCGTTGGTGCCGAACTTGTCGGCGATGACGGAGTGGTCGATGACCAGCTCGGCCGGGGCCAGCGGGTTGATCTTCGCCGGGTCGCCGCCGAGCTCCTTGACGGCCTCGCGCATGGTGGCGAGGTCGACGACACAGGGAACGCCGGTGAAGTCCTGCATGATGACGCGGGCCGGCGTGAACTGGATCTCCTGCGAGGGCTGGGCCTGCGAGTCCCAGCCGCCGAGGGCGCGAATGTGGTCGGCGGTGATGTTCGCGCCGTCCTCGGTGCGGAGCAGGTTCTCCAGCAGGACCTTAAGGCTGTAGGGGAGCCGGGCCGAGCCCTCCACCTTGTCCAGGCGGAAGATCTCGTACGACTCGTCGCCCACCTGCAGCGTGCTGCGGGCGTCGAAGCTGTTCGCCGACACGACAGTCTCCTTCATTCATGTGCGCGTACCACCGCATCCTGCCGCCACGCCGTCTTGGCCGATCCGCTAAGGTAAGGCTAAGTTAGGCAACCCTTACTGTCGGACCGGTGAGGGCGTGCAGCCGCGGTGCGCCTCGGCAGATATCTCGATGTCGAGATAACTCTAGTACATGGGGCCGGGATGGTCATGCCCGGCCCCGCCCGAAACGTCGCGCCGCGCGGAAACGGCGGCCCGGCGCCCACTCACCACGAAGTGATGGAGGCCCCGGAGGCCGGGTTCGAGGCGGACGGGCGGAGCGGGAGCCTGCTGGAGTTGCGGCCGGACGACACCTTCGAAGAGTCGGTGGAATACGCCCATCAGTACGCCGAGGCGGGGTAACCGATGGGAGCCGGGGCCGCCCGGCGAACACCGAAGGGAGGCACATATGCCACTCACGTTCCGCAAGAGCTTCCGAATCCTGCCCGGAGTGCGCCTGAACATCAACCGGCACTCCTGGTCCATCACTACGGGCGGCAAGCACGGGCCGCGTCGCACCCACAGCAGCACAGGACGTCGTACGACATCGGTGGATTTGCCCGGACCTTTCGGATGGCGTCGAACCCGTTCAGCGCGGCGGCGTTGACGGCCCATCACCCGAATGGACCCCCCGACAGGCGCCATCTCATATCTGAGATAACCTCAGCCCCATGGCAGACGACTACCTCGTACGCATCGGCAAGCTCATCCGTGACGCCCGGCAACACCGGGGCTGGACACAGTCGCAGCTTGCCGAGGCGCTCGGAACCAGCCAGAGCGCCGTCAATCGCATCGAGCGCGGCAACCAGAACATCAGCCTTGAGATGATCGCCCGTATCGGTGAAGCCCTGGACAGCGAAATCGTCTCCCTGGGCTACTCGGGCCCGATGCATCTCAGGGTGGTCGGCGGTCGCCGGCTGTCCGGGGCCATCGATGTGAAGACGAGCAAGAACGCGTGCGTGGCACTGCTGTGCGCCTCACTGCTCAACAAGGGCCGCACGGTACTGCGTCGGGTCGCCCGCATCGAGGAGGTGTACCGCCTGCTGGAGGTACTCGGCTCCATCGGCGTGCGCACCCGCTGGATCAACGACGGCATCGACCTGGAGATCGTGCCGCCGGCCGACCTCGACCTCGACTCCATCGACGCGGAGGCGGCCCGCCGCACCCGGTCCATCATCATGTTCCTCGGCCCGCTGCTGCACCGCATGGACCGCTTCATGCTGCCCTACGCCGGCGGCTGCGACCTCGGCACCCGGACCGTCGAGCCGCACATGATCGCGCTGCGCCGGTTCGGCCTGGACATCGCGGCGACGGAGGGCCAGTACCACGCGGTGGTCGACCGCTCCGTCCGCCCCGACCGCCCGATCGTGCTGACGGAGCGCGGGGACACGGTCACCGAGAACGCGCTGCTGGCCGCCGCCCGCCACGACGGCGTGACGACGATCCGCAACGCCTCCTCCAACTACATGGTCCAGGACCTGTGTTTCTTCCTGGAGGCGCTCGGTGTCAAGGTCGAGGGCATCGGCACCACCACGCTCACCGTGCACGGCATGCCGAACATCGACGTCGACGTCGACTACTCCCCCTCCGAGGACCCGGTCGAGGCGATGAGCCTGGTCGCCGCCGCAGTCGTCACGGAGTCGGAACTGACGGTGCGTCGGGTACCGATCGAGTTCCTCGAGATCGAGCTCGCGGTCCTGGAGGAGATGGGCCTCGACCACGACCGCACGCCCGAGTACGTCGCCGACAACGGCCGTACGCGACTGGTGGACCTCACCGTCAAGCCCTCCAAGCTGGAGGCGCCGATCGACAAGATCCACCCGATGCCGTTCCCCGGCCTGAACATCGACAACGTGCCGTTCTTCGCGGCGATCGCGGCCTCCGCACAGGGCAAGACCCTCATCCACGACTGGGTCTACGACAACCGCGCGATCTATCTGACCGACCTCAACCGCCTCGGCGGCCGCCTCCAGTTGCTGGACCCGCACCGCGTCCTGGTCGAGGGCCCGACCCGCTGGCGCGCCGCCGAGATGATGTGCCCGCCGGCCCTGCGTCCGGCCGTGGTCGTCCTGCTGGCGATGATGGCGGCGGAGGGCACGTCCGTACTGCGCAACGTGTATGTCATCAACCGGGGTTACGAGGATCTGGCCGAGCGGCTGAACTCGATCGGGGCGCAGATCGAGATCTTCCGGGACATCTAGCGAGCAGAACAGATCGGCGAAAATGCCACGCGTTCTCGTTCGGCCGAGGCCCCGTCACTCTTCTCGGAGAGTCGCGGGGCATCGCGCTGTTCGCCTGACGACGGTCGGTGTGATCCGGTACCTCTGGACTGCGACAACACCTTGTCGTCGACCTGGTGTCGGCAGAGTCCGGGCTACTCCTGCCCGGCCCGCGGCGACGGCCCGTACTCGGCGATCGGCTGCGCGAGCCGGTCGGCTACGTGGGCCAGCCAGCCACTCGGGGTGTACGGGGCGGGCGGGTCAACCTCCATGCCCAGCTCACCGACAGCCAGTGCGTAGTCGGACTCATCGAGGTCGAGGGCGAGCAGTTCGTGCAGCTCACCGACGAGGCGGGCGACAAGCCACGGGGCCGTGGCGGCCCGGTAGTCGGCGACGGCCGCGTCGTGGTCCGCGAACTCGTCCGGCATGTCCTGCGAGAACCATCCGCCGAGGAACTGGCCCAGCTCCGGGAAGCGAGCATGCCACTCCCAGTGGGTGGCGGGCGTGGCGGGCGGCGGCACCTCGCCCTGCTCGATGCTGCGCTTGAGGTGGTCGGCGAGGGTGAACAGCCACCCCTGGACCTCGCCTTCGGGCAGACCCACGTCGGGAATGGCGTAGAACTCGCCCAGTCGCAGCCGGAGCCGTCCGGGCGGGTTCTCGGCATACTCCCGCACCTGTCGTTCGGCAACAGCCAGTGCCCAGGGCCGGGTGTGCCAGGTATACCGGAGGTAGGCCGTCAAGGCTTCGCCGGGCGCGTCCGGGGTGTCGTCCGCCGGCTGCCCGACGTAGGCACGGACCACCTGGTCCAGTTCGCCGTAGCGGCGGTCGTGTTCGAGAGGGCTCAAGGGCACGGGGATCGGCCTTTACGGATGATCGGTGGTGGACTGGCTACAGGTAGACGGGGAACGTGGCGTGGACGACGAAACCGTGCGGGGCGGACGGGTCCCGCCTGAGCACGACCCGCGCGGCACGCACATCGACGGGCTCCCGTCCCGCCAGCATCATCGCCTGCAACAGCACCCGGCCGACCGGTTCCGGCCGCGACGGCCAGGACGCCTCGATGGTCAGGCGCGGGCGAGTGCCCTGGGCGAGCCAGCGGTGGATGAGCTGCTCGTTGGCGGTGATGACCTGCTGCGTGGCCCACAGGGCGGTTTCACGGTCGGAATAGGTGGCGGACCGGTTCACGGACGGCATGGCAGACGGGACCTCTGGTGGATGTGGGGTCAGGGCAGTGCGACGTGTTCCTGCTGCATGTGGTCGTCGACGGCCTGGAGCAGGTCACGCAGCGCCTGGGGGGTCGCCCAGCCGACGACGGGGGACAAGCCGTCCTGCATGGCCCGCTCCCCCGGGAAGAGCACCAGCGCGGACTGGGCCTCCGCGGCGAGCGGAGCCAGGAACTCACCGCAGTAGGGATGCTCGGAATCGATCGCGGCCTCCAGGGACTCCTTAAGAGTCGCGAATTCCCCCTCGTACACCCAGTTGACCCCGAATCCGGAAAGCTGGGGGAATCTGACGTCGATCTCCCAGCGGGACAAAGGGAGCTCGTCGTAGTCGTCCTGCGGGTCCTGTTCCAGGGCGCGGAGCTTCTCCGCCAGGGAGTGCAGGTACGCGGCGGCGTCCGCTCCGGCGCCGGCTCGCTCCAGGAGCTGCCGGAATTCCCGGGGCGGGGCTTCTGTACCGTCGGCGCAGAGACCGGCGACATGGTCGAGCAGCGCAGTCACGGTGGCGAGCGGGCACACCCAGTCCGTGGCGACGGTCGCGCGCGTAGTCCGGATGAAACGCCGCAGCTCAGTGTCGAGGGACAGCGATCCCCCGGAATCCCGCACCGCGGCGGCGAGCTCCAGGACCCTTCTCATCGGGCCGTCGGTGAAGAGACGCGCGGTGTGCAAGATCAAGCCGTCACCGTCCGCGCATACGCCTCCGACTGCAACAACCCCGGCACCAACCGGCACTCGTACGTGCACAGGCTCACCGCCTCCCGCTCCAGCCGCGCCCACCGGCGGAACCACGTCGCGAGACCCGCCTCGCCCCGGGTCAGATGACGGGCGGCCTTCCGCAGCGCACCGGTGTTGCCGAGTGCCTCCTCCGCGCGCTCCACGAACGCCTGGTCCGGCATCCGGCGACCCAACTCCACTGATTCCACAGCGTGTTTGGAGTACTGGACCCGGCCACTGAGGTCGACCCGGCTGAGCCCCGCGTGCTCGCGCAGTGCCTGGACGACCGCGCCGAACGTGCGCAAGCTGTCGGACGGGTGAGGCTCCCTCTCCCACTCCCCCGCCGGAACCGCCCGTGCGCCGGCGCCTCCGGTTGCGTGCTCGGCCCCGGCCGCGTCCCCTTCGACGATGCCCATCCGCCGCCCCTCTCTCTCCGTACCGCACCGCGACGAGCTCCTTACCGCCCCCCACTCACAGCGTGATGGCACTCCCGGCGTACCGTCCACTCCGCGTGTCCGTACATTGACTCCGCGTACGGGGCGTCACGCTCGTACCCACCCGCCCCCGGCCGCCACGCTGGCGTCATGAACCACGCCGTTCCCCAACTCGACGCCCCCGCTCGCATCTTCACGCAACTGCTGTCGTCCACGCGGCGCGCCGCCCGGCTCGCCCGGCTCCTCACCGTGACCGAGCTGCGCTCCTGTGGCGCTCCGCAGGGCCTTACGGAGCATGCTGAAATCGTCGTCGCAGAGCTTGCTGCCAATGCCGTCCTTCACGGCCGCGTGCCGGGCCGCGGCTTCCGGCTCACGCTCGTCTTCGAACCGTCGGCCGGGCGCCTGCGCGCGGAAGTCACCGACGCCCGCGGGGACTTTTACCCGCAGATCCTTCCGGCGGGCGCCGAGTCCGATGCGCTCCGCGCCGACGGGCGCGGCCTGTCGCTCGTCGCCACCCTCGCCGACCACTGGGACTGCGTCCCCTACCCGTCCGGCGGCAAGACCGTCCGGGCCGAGCTCCTCGACACCACGACCAGCGCGTGATCATGCCAATGGGAGAGAGGTACGGCCTCCTGTCAGGCGTTCTCGTCGTGGATCTGCGCCCCCAGGCCCTCCGCCCACTCCAGCGCCCACGTCTTGAGCTCTTCGATCTGCCGGGAGGTGAGCCCGTACGCGGCGTAGTCCTCGTCCTCGTAGCAGTCCGCGCCGGTGAGCCGGTCGTGGAGGTCCTCGAGGCTGAACTCGTCGTGGGCCCGACGGCGGCCCAGGAATTCGAGGTCGGCGGTGGAGCGGTGGCGAGAGGCAGCCTGAACGTCGATGAGGTCGCGGACGGTGCCGCGGTCGGCGAGGGCACGGACCTTGGTGCCGATCACATCGTCGAGGGAGAGGACGGGGCCGTAGGGGGTCTGGGCAGGCGGGCCCAGAACGCCTCCTTGAGGACGTCGACCTCGCACTCCTCGCCGGTGTCCGGGTCGGTGACGAGGAACCGGCCGCTGAGCGGGTCGGTCTGGACGTGTGTGGTTCGCCATCCGCGCGCTGAGGCCCGCTGTGAGTGAGGCGACGATCTCCTGCATCGGGGGCGGGGTTCTCGGTGGCGACGTCGAGGTCGCGGCTGAAGCGTTCGACAGGCCGTGGGCCTGCACAGCGTATCCGCCGGTGAGGACCAGAGGGTAGAGGGAGCCGAGGTCGAGGATGTCGGCGAGGAGACGCTCGTGGAGCGCAGTGAGCTTCACGCGGCGGTCGTGCCGGCCGGAGCGGTGCGGGGCAGTTGGGGAAGGCGTCCTCCCAGACCTCGCGGATGCAGGGGCTGACCAAGCGACGCAGAACGGGCCACTGCTCGGCCAGCAGCCGGTGGTGAAGGAAGGCCGCCAGGTCCTCTACTCGCCGCTGGGCCGCGGCTTCATCACCGGCACCGCCAAGCCCGCCGGCCAGTACGACGCCACCGACATGCGCAACCACGACCCACGTTGGCAGCCCGGCAACTTCGAGAAGAACGTTGAGGCCGCCGACCGCCTCGCCGACCTGGCCGCCGCCAAGGGCATCACCGTCTCCCAACTGGCCCTGGCCTGGCTGCTCACCCGGGGCGAACACATCGTATCCATCCCCGGCACCCGCAGCCCCAAGCACATCGAGGAGAACGCCGGCGCCGCCGACGTCACCCTGACCGAGGCCGACCTCGCCGCGATCGACGAGATCCTGCCCCACGGCGGCTTCGGCGCCCGCTACGCCGAGGGTCACGTGCCCACCTGGATCTGACACCGCCCGGGCATGGCCGCCCACCTCCGCGGATGGCGCCGGGGTCCTGGCCCGTAGGACCCGGCAGCCCACGGTCCCGGAGGGCACAGGCCAAACGCCATTCACCCGTATGGGACTTTGGGCCGGGAGCGTCCCCGCAAGTGGATCGACAGTGACACCCACTGGGCCGTGCGACTTGCCCGATCCCGGGCATTTCTGAGCCTGGCGCAATTTCGTCTTGCGCCCGGCCACCTCTCCCCCTTCACAGCAGCCCCTAAGGGTAGGCTAACCTACCTGCCGTGAAAGCCGGTGATGAGATCTCTGCGGCCATGCGTCCCCGCGGCCATGAACTGTCGGCCACGGGTGTCACCGTGGCGTACGAGGGCGTGGACGTCGTGCACGACGCGTCGTTGGCGCTGCGGCCCGGCGAGGTGACCGTCCTGGTGGGTCCGAACGGCAGCGGGAAGTCGACGCTGCTGCGTACGCTCGCACGGCTGCAGCGGCCCCGGACCGCCACGCTCGTCATCGACGCCGACATCGACGGCCTGGCCCTGACATCTCGTGAGTTCTCGCGCCATGTCGCCCTGTTGACCCAAGGGCGCCCCACCCCCAGCGGGCTGACCGTACGGGACGTCGTCGAGTTCGGCCGCTACCCCTACCGGGGCCGCTGGGGCAGGGCGGATCCGGACGGCCGGGCGGCGGTGGACCGCGCGCTCGCCATGACGGGCGTCACGGAGCTCGCCGAGCGCGGCGTCGAGCACCTGTCCGGAGGGCAGCTCCAGCGCGTCTGGCTGGCCGGCTGCCTGGCGCAGGAGACCGGTGTGCTGCTGCTCGACGAGCCGACGACCTATCTCGATCTGCGGTACCAGATCGAGCTGTTGGACCTCGTCCGCGATCTGGCGGACGAGCACGGGATCGCCGTCGGTGCCGTCCTGCACGACCTCGACCAGGCTGCGGCCGTCGCCGACCGGATCGTGCTGCTGCACAAGGGACGGGTCGTCGCCGACGGCCTCCCCCAGGACGTACTGACACCGGAGCGGCTGACCGACACGTACGGCACCCGCGTCGAGGTCGACACCGACCCCGTCACGGGCCGGCTGCGCACCCGCGCGATCGGCCGACACCACACGCGAAGCGAAAGGCTCACCACACCCTCATGAGACGCCTGATGATGACCGCGGCGGCCGCCACCGCCGCGGCCCTTGCCCTGACCGCGTGCGGCACGACCGAGCCCGCCGCCGACAGCAACGACGCGAAGAAGGCCGGTGAGGGCATCACCCTCACCGATGCCTCCGGCGCGAAGGTGGAACTCGACGGGCCGGCCAAGAAGGTCGTCGGCACCGAGTGGCACGAAGTCGAGCTCCTGATATCGCTGGGTGTCGACCCGGTCGGCGTCGCCGACGTCAAGGGCTACCAGACCTGGGACCAGGCGGTCCCGCTGAAGAACGAGCCCAAGGACATCGGCACCCGCGGCGAGCCCAGCATGGACACCATCGCCGCCCTGTCGCCGGACCTCATCGTCGCCAGCACCGACCTGCCGCCGGCCGCCGTGAAGCAGTTGCGCAAGGTCGCCCCGGTCGTGGAGGTGCAGTCCGCCAACGCCGCCGACCCCATCGGGCAGATGAACAAGAACCTCGACCTCCTCGCGCAGGCCACCGGCACCACCGAGCAGGCCGAGAAGCTCAAGAAGGACTTCGACGCCAAGATCGCCGAGGGCAAGAAGGCCCTCGCGGACGCCGGTCTCGACGGCGCCAAGTACGCCTTCGCCGACGGCTACGACATCTCCAACCAGGTCTCGATCCGGCCGTTCACCAGCGGCTCGCTCATCGGCGCGGTCAACGAACAGCTCGGCCTGAAGAACGACTGGACGGTCGAAGGCGACAAGGACTACGGGCTCGGCACCACCGACGTCGAGGGACTCACCAAGCTGAGCGACGACGTCCAGTTCGCCTACATCGGCAACGACGGCGACAAGAGCAGCACCCCGTTCACCGACGCCCTGGTCAAGGACAAGGTGTGGACGTCGCTGCCGTTCGTGAAGAAGGGCAACGTGCACCGACTGCCCGACGGCATCTGGATGTTCGGCGGTCCCGAGTCGATGGACCAGTACATCGACTCCGTCGTCGCCGCGCTGACGAAGTAACCGATGGCCGTCACCGCAACGACCCCCGCCACCCGTCCGTCGGCGGCCACGTCCCGGACGGGCGCGGCCGCGGTGACGGCCGCCCTGGCCCTGCTGGTCGCGGCCCTCGCGGTCGTGGACATCACGCAGGGCACGGCCGCCGTCGGCGCCGGTGAGGTGCTCAAGGCGCTCACCGGCCGGGCCGACCCCGCCGACGCCTCCGTCGTCATCGCCTCCCGGCTGCCGAGGGCGACCGCGGGGCTGCTCGTCGGGGCCGTCCTCGGAATGGCGGGCGCCGCCCTGCAGGCGGTCAGCCGCAACGTACTCGCCTCACCCGACACCCTCGCGGTGAACGCCGGCTCCTACCTGGCCCTCGGCCTGGCAGCGGTCACCGGTGTCTCGCTTCCGCTGTTCGCCTCCTCCGGCGTCGCGTTCGTCGGCGGCCTCGCGGCGGCGGCCGTCGTGCTCGGCCTGTCCGGCCTGGGCGCGGGCACCGTCCGGCTCGTACTCGCCGGCAGCGCCCTCACCCTCGGCCTCACCGCCATCACCGAAGGGCTCCTCCTGCTGTTCCCCCAGCAGACCGAGGGCCTCTACCAGTGGAACCAGGGCAGCATCTCCCAGAACGGCTTCGACGGCGTGCTGCAGATGGCGCCGCTCGCAGTCGCCGGTCTCGTCGGGCTGCTCCTCGTCGCCCGCCGGGTCGACGCCCTGGCCCTCGGTGACGACGCCGCCCGCGGACTTGGCGTCCCGGTCCGCCCCACCCGGATCACCGCGGTCGTGCTCGCGGCGCTGCTCTCCGCGGCGGCCGTCACCCTCGCCGGACCGATCGGCTTCGTCGGCCTGTGCGCCCCCGCCCTCGTACGCCCCCTCGCCCGCAGATTCCGTGCGTTCACCCGGGCGCGCGCGAGCCTTCCCCTCGCGGGCCTGACCGGTGCCGCGCTGGTGCTCGGCTCGGACGTACTTCTGCGCGCCGTCGTACCGGCGGACCTCGCGGTCGCCGTACCGACGGGCGTCGCCACCAGCCTCGTCGGCGCGGTGTTCCTGATCGTGATGGCCACACGGGTCCGGGACACCGCGGGAGCCGCCGCGTCCGAACGGCTGCGCATCAGGAGCCGGGCCGTCTTCCTGACCACCACGGCCGTCCTGGTGGCCGTCCTCGTCGGCGTGACGATCGCCGCCGTACTGCTCGGTGACAGCAAGCTGTTGCTGGGCGACGTGGTCAACTGGGCCCAGGGCAGGGCAGGACGGACCGTCGGCTTCGTCCTGGACACCCGGGTGCCCCGGGTCCTCGCGGCACTCCTCGCCGGCGCGGCCCTCGCTCTGGCCGGCACGCTCGTCCAGGCCGTCACCCGCAACCCGCTCGCGGAACCCGGCATCCTGGGCGTCTCCGGCGGGGCCGCGCTCGGCGCCGTGCTCCTTGTGACGACGGCGCCCGTGGCCGGATCATGGAGCCTGGCCGGTGCCGCGTTCGCGGGCGCCGCGATCAGCTCCGTCATCGTCTTCGGGCTCGCCGCGCGCGGCGGGTTCCAGCAGAACCGGCTCGTCCTCGTCGGGTTCGGCATCGCCACCGGGACCGCCGCACTCATCAGCCTGCTCATCGTCCTCACCGACCCGTTCAACGCGACGAAGGCTCTGACCTGGCTGTCGGGCTCCACCTACGGCCGAACCCTGCCGGACGTGGCACCGCTCGCGGCCGTGCTCACCGCAGGCGTGCTCGTCGCGGTGCTGCGGCGCACCGAACTCGACCTCATATCGCTCGACGAGGACACCCCCAAACTCCTGGGGCTCAACCTGTCACGTGGCCGCCTGGGCTTCCTCGTGCTGAGCGTCCTGCTCAGCGCCACCGCCGTGGCCGCCGCGGGCACGATCGGCTTCGTGGGGCTCGTGGCACCGCATGCGGCCCGGGCCCTGGTGGGCCGGCAGCACGCCCGGGTGGTCCCGGTCGCGGTACTCCTGGGCGCGGTGCTCGTCTGCACCGCGGACCTGACAGGCCGAACCGTGATCGCGCCGGCTCAGCTGGGCGCCGGCCTGATGACCGCCGTGATCGGCACCCCGTACTTCCTCCATCTGCTCATGCGCGGCCGCCGGTGACGACAGCCTCGACGGACGCACGGGCGATGTCCTCGCGGCCGCGACCGGTTCATCGGCGTTGCCATTCCTCTGCGAGGAGTTGGTAGGACCGCACGCGGTCGGCGTGGTTGTGGGTGATGGTGGTGATGATCAGCTCGTCGGCGCCGGTGGCCTCCTGTAGTTGTTCGAGCTGGTCGGCGACGCGCCCCGGGGAACCGACGAACTGGGTGTCGACGCGGTCGGCGACCAGTGCCCGGTCCGCGTCGGTCCAGGCGTGGGCGCGGGCCTGCTTCGGGGTCGGGAAGGGGATGGCGCCCTCGGCGGTGCGGATGCTGCGGACCCACAGGCCGTAGCCGGTGGCCAGTTCGCGGGCGGTTTCGTCGTCCTCGGCGACGACGACGTCGGCGGAGACGCTGACGTAGGGCTTGTCGAGGTGGCAGGACGGCTGGAACGCGGCGCGGTAGCCCTCGGCCGCCTCCAGTACGGTGGCCGGGCTGACGTGGTAATTGGCGGCGAAACGCAGACCGTTGCGACCCGCGACGTCGGCGCTCTGTCCGCCGCTGCTGCCGAGGATCCATACCTGCACCTCGGCGCCCTCGCCGGGGATGGCGTGCGCTTCGGTCCCGTCCGCGGAGCGGTAGTCGCCGCGCAGGAGCGCGAGTATGTCGTCGACCTGCTCACCGTAGTCCTGAGGGCCGGCGCCGGGCTGGTGCAGGAGCTGCTGCTGGAGCAGGAAACGGGGCGAACCGATCAGGTGCTCGGGGGAGAACCGTGGCGGGATCTTCAGCCCGTTGGGGGCGCGCCCGTCGACGACGGGGGTCGTGGTCGGCCGGGGCCCTGCCGTCTGTCCGGGAGGACGTCCGCCCGAGCGGCCGAGGCCCAGGTCGAGTCGGCCGGGGTGCAGGGCGTCGATCAGCCCGAACTCCTCCACGGCGGACAGGGCGGTGCGGTGACCGAGCTGTACGGCCCCGGAGCCGATCCTGATCGTGGAGGTCGCGGAGGCGGTCAGGGCCAGCACGACGGCGGGTGAGGTCCCGGCCACGCCCGGGTTGAGGTGATGCTCGGCGAACCAGTAGCGGGTGTAGCCGAAACGTTCGGTCTGCTGGGCGAGATCGATGGTGTTGCGCAGCGCCTCTGCGGCGGTGGAGCCGGACGAGATCGGAACGAGGTCGAGGACTCCGAGTGGGATGCCGGACATGGTCGGGTGTTGCTCCTCAGCGGTCGGTGGACGCGGGTGCCGATGCGGGCGCGGATGCGGACTCGGGCTCAGGTTCGGGCTCGGGCTCGGCGAGGACCGGAGCCCAGGGGAACGGCGGGTCGGGGATCTCGCGCCGCAGAACGGGGGCGATGTCGGACTGGAAGAGTTCGAGCGAGGCACGGTGCTGGGCGTGGGTGAGACCGCCTGCGTCGGCGTGCAGGTGGAGCACGCTGTGTCCGAACTGCTCGTGGTAGCGGTGCACCTTGTCGATCACCTGCTGAGGGCTGCCGATCAGGGCCGAGCTGCGTTCGACGAAGTCCTCCAGCGTGGCGAACACCGGCTCGACGCCCAGCCGTTTCTGGAACGCGAGATGGCCCTCGAACACCGGCCGGTACGCGGCGATGGCTTCCTGCGAGGTGCGGGCCGTGTAGTAGCCGGCCGTTCCCGCGCCGACGACGGCCCGCGCCGGGTCGTGGCCGTAGTGCTCCCACCGCTCCCGGTAGTGGCGGATCAGTTCGGCGTACGGCTCGATCGGGTGGGTGACGTTGGCGGAGAAGAGCGGATCTCCGTAGCGGGCGGCGAGGTCGACCGACTCCCGGCTGGTCGCGCTGCCGTGCCAGACTCGGATGGGCTGCTGGAGCGGCCTCGGCCACACCTCGGCGTCGGTCAGCTCGGGGCGGAAGCGCGGGGAGGCGCTCACCTTGTCCTGTCGCCAGATCCGGCGGAACAGCTCGTAGCTCTCGGCGTTGCGGTCCCACTGGTCCTCGGGCGTGACGTGGAACAGCTCACGCTGGGCGGTGCCGTTGCCCTTGCCGATGATCAGGTCGAGTCGGCCCGCGGACAGATGGTCCAGGGTCGCGTAGTCCTCGTACGCGCGCACCGGGTCGAGCAGGCTGAGGGTGGTGACGGCGGTGAACAGCCGGATCCGGGAGGTCAGGGCGGCGATATGGCTCAGTACGACCGGTGGCGAGGAGGAGATGAACGGCCGCTCGTGGCGTTCGCCGACGCCGAAGCCGTCGAATCCGAGCTCCTCGGCCAGCAGCGCATTGTCGATCACCTCGCGGAAGCGCTCGTTGGTGGGCTTCTGGATGCCGGTCACCGGATCCGGGGCGTGCACGATGAGGGTGATGGCCAGGAACTTCACGACGCCGCTCCCGGGTCGCGGATCTCCGCGTCGTCCTCCCAGCTGTCCCACAGGCGGCGCACCGCCTCGACGTAGTCCGCGGCTTCCGCGAAGAGTTCGGTGATCAGGTCCCGGCCGGCCGGGGTGTCCCAGTCCTCGACGCGGAGGGGCGGGAAGGTACGGCGGCCGAAGTGCGCGGCCTCGTTCTGCCGTGCCGTCACCTGGACGCGCAGGCCCGCGCGACCGGTGCTGACGTAGTCCAGGGTGGCGATCGCCTTGGAGATGTGGAACGGCTCGGTGTGGGTGACGACCACGGTCGGCACCAGCCCGATGTGCCGGGTCAGCGGCGCGACCCGGGCGGCGACCAGCACGGCGTCCAGTCGGCCCCGCACCTGGTCGGTGCGCCCGTCCGGCTCCGTGAGGTGCGAGGACTGCAGCCCGAGCGTGTCCTCGAAGGTCACGAAGTCGAGCAGGCCGCGTTCGGCCTCGGTCACGAGGTCGGCCCAGTAACCGGCAGTGAACAGGTCGTGGGGCCGGGCGCCCGGCTCACGCCATGCAGCCGGGTGCCAGCCGGTGCCGTCCAGCACCACGGCAAGGTGAAGAGGGGGAGGTGCGGACACGAAAAGGGTGCCTTCCTGGTAGACCGTACGTGATCACCGGCCCCCTGCAGAGGGCTCGATGGCGGGGAACAGGTCAGGAACGACAGAGGGCGCCTGCCACCCGTTGCAGATCGATGTGGGGCCGGGAGTACAGGCGGACGCAGCCGCGCGCGACGAGAGCCCCGACAGCCGGGACGAGCACGCGGGAAACGGGGGACAACACCGTCGCCTCCGCTCTTCCGGCCGCTTGTCCTGCTCGGAATGGGGCCTGCCGTGTTCCGGCATGGCAGGCCCCATGTCGTCGCAGGTTAGGCGGAGCTGGACGGACGAAGGTGGAGAGCGTGTTGCGGTTCCATGAAACCGTCCAGATCCTCCTGGGGCTGCTGAGCTGACCCGTCCGCGATGTGCACCGCCCAGTCCAGGATCTGCACCGCCGCCCCTGCGGCTTCCAGTCCTTGGCAGTGGGCATGGTGCCTGCGGGCGATGCCGTCCAGGTCGAGGTGGGAGCCGAAGCCGGGGTGGGCGGCCAGTCGCCGGGCGTAGGCCCACAGGTGCGGATGGTCGGCGATGCGGTGGACCGCGGCGGCGTCCAGGTGCAGACGGTGCACGGTGTCGAGTTGCACCAGGGTCACCCACAACTGCACGTCGGCGGCGGTGATTTCGTCGCCGAGGAGGAAGTCCTGGGTGGCGAGCCGACACTCCAGTGAGCCGAGGACGCGGAGAAGGGAGCTGAGGGCGGTCCGACGCACGGTGGCGTCGGCGTCGGCCTGCCCGGCGTGCTGTGCGGCTTCGTTGATGCGGTACTCGCAGAGGCGTTCGACGGCCTCGATCTCCTCCTCCGCGCCGTGCGGGTAGAGGGCGGGCCGGTCGGAGCCGTCACCACCGAAGTGCCGGGCCAGGTCCCGGAGGATGTCCGGCGTGTGCGTGCTGACGATCCGCCCTGTCCAGTCGTCGCTCAGCACCGGTGCGGCGGCCGGTCCGGGATGCCGGTGCGAACTGGCCTCGTACAAGGGGCGCAGAGCGGAGTGTCCGCCGTTGGGCCTGTCGGGCACGGTCGGCAGCAGCACGACCGGGAGGGCTTCTTCCAGACCGAGCAGGCTGTGGGTGATGGCGATCCGCAGACAGTGGGGGCAGGACAGCGAGAGGTGGAGGCGGTAACGGCGCGACACGGCGTAGTAGCCGCTGTTCGCGTCGCAGCCGATTCTGCCCCGGAACGACGGCGGGGAGGGGAGGGACGGGACGGTGGTCAGGGGTGCGGCGGGCATGTGTCTCCCTGGGTCCGGGTCCGGCTTCTGGTTCTCAGAGGTGTGGCGGGCGGCGCACGTGGGGTGATGGGCGCGCGGCGGCGTCGGCGCGTACCCGTACGCGGCGGGGATGCGGTGCCGGTGGGCACCGCGGTTCAGCGCCGAGGGCTCGCCGCGCTGCAGACACGCAGGAGATCGATGTGGCGGCGGGAGGTCAGGAGGAGCGGCGACCGGCCCGCGCGCAGGGCTCGGTCGGCGAGCGACTCCAGACGCTCCATAATTTCCTACCGATTCACTAGGGATCTCTGCTCTGGAGTGTCAGGCGGCCTTCGTGCCACGTCAAGAGGGCCTTCCCGTCTCTCGCCCGCCGTCTCACATGATGGGAGGACGCTACGCCACCCGGTCCGTCCCGCAGGAGGCGAGCAGGGTGCGCACGGCCTCGACGGCGGCACCGGTCAGGGAGGGGTCGGAGCCCCGTCGTGCGAGGGCGCTGAGCCGGACCGGCGGAACCGGGGGGAAGTCCCGGCACTGGGTGAGCCCGTCGGGGTCCTGCCCGCCGGGGACGGCGAGCAGCGCGGCGCCGAGTCCGGCCCGGGCCGCGTCCAGGACGCCGGCGAGGTATCCGGCCTCGGCGACCACGGTGGCCGGGGTACGGCGGGCGGCCAGTTCGGTGAGGGCGCGACGGCGGATGACACACGGCGCGTTGACGGCGACCAGCGGCAGCGGGCCGGCGGCGGGCGGCTTCCAGCCGGGGGCGGCGTACCAGCGCAGCGGAAGGTCGCCCGCAGGAGCGCCCTCGGTGGCGGTCGCCTCGGTGACGTAGACGGCGAGGTCGAGCTCACCGCGTTCGACCGCCTCGGTCAGCCGCGCCGAGCGGTCGATCCGCACCCGCACCTCGGCGTCCGGCCGGACCTCACGGACGGCCTCGGTGAGCGCCGGGAGGATCTGGTCGGCGCCGTGCTCGGTGGCACCGACGACGACGGTTGCGGCTGTTGCCCCTTCCTCGCCCAGGAGGCGTCGGACAGCGGCGTCGTGCGCACCGACGATCAGCCGCGCTTCTTCCAGCAGCTGGGCGCCGTGGGCGGTGAACCGGGTCTTGCGGCCGTCGCGTTCGACGACGGGGAGCCCGAGGGCCTTCTCCAGGCGTCGTACGTGCTGACTGACCGCGGACTGGCTGAGGGTGAGCTCCCCGGCAGCCCGGTGGAAGCCGCCGTAGTCGGCGACGGCGATGAGGCTGCGCAGTGCCACGATGTCCAGGACCGGCCGCATGGCCGCAGGCTAGCATCCATTGATGACGAATCATGATCGATTTTGATGGCGAATCGTCGTTGGACGCCGGTCTCCTGCCTCGGGCATGCTGAGCCCATGCTGCGTACAGCCATCGTGACGGCCCGTCGGCCGCGCGCCCACCGCATCGGACCCTGGCCGTCGGCCACCGGGTCGGCGGCGCGCTGCGGCGCGGGCACCTGGCTGACGCAGCGGCGCGTGGTCGACTTCGGCCGCAGCGGCGCCATGCGCTGTCGCTGACCCCTTCGCCCCTTTCGCGCACTCTTCGAGCGCACCCCATTTCGCCAATCCGCGCGATGCCGCGGACGCCGCGCGGGTTTCGGAACCGCCCTGCGCCCCTCCTCCACTCCTGCCCACCGCACCGGCACGCCCGCCCCCGTGCGGGCGCATCGCCGCTGTCGATGAATCGAGTCGCCATGAGCTCTTCTCAACCTGTCCACGCCTGGGACGAACCAGAAGGAATCGCCCCGCGCGGCACCCTCGTCCTCCTCCCCGGTCGGGGTGAACACGGCGGTGTGTACGAGCGGTTCGGCCGTCGCATCGCCGCCGACGGGTACCGCGTACGGGCCTTGGGGGACGCCTCCCTGGACCCGGCCTCCGTCACCGACGCCGCGGCCAAGCTGCTGCGCGACGAAACGCTGCCCGGCCCGCGCGTGCTGGCCGGCTCCGACACCGGCGCGTCGTACGCGGCGACGCTGGCCTCCCGCAACACCCCCGGCCTGGACGCACTGATCCTCGCCGGCCTGCCGACCGGTTCCCACTCCGCCGGTACCGACACCGACACCACGGTCTCGGACTGGGAGGGCGAGCTGGAGCAGCGCACCGCCTGCCCCACGCACCGGGGCCGACTGACCGCCGACACCGCCTTCCGGCGCGGTGCCCTGGAAAGCGCTCCGGCACACGAACTGCCCGCGCTGGACCGGATCTCCCTCCCGGTGCTCGGTCTGCACGGCACCGACGACAGCATCAGCCCTCTCGAAGAGGCCCGTCGCGTCTACAGCGCGCTCCCGGGAGCGGAGCTGGTGAGCCTGGCCGGGACCCGGCACGACGTCCTCAACGACGTCACCCACCGCGCTGCCGCCGCGACCGTCGTGCTCTTCCTGGAGCGGCTGCGACTCTCCCCCGACCTGCCGCCCATCGCCGTCACCGAGGACATCGCATGACCGCGTTCGAGACCGTCCCCGTCCTGATCACCGCCGCCGAACTGGACTCCCTGCTGCGCACCGGCAATCCGGCCCCTGTCGTCCTCGACGTCCGGTGGCGGCTCGGCGATCCGTACGGCCGCGAGCAGTACCTCAAGGAGCACCTTCCCGGCGCGCTGTACGTCGACCTCGACACCGAGCTCGCCGCTCCCGCGACACCGGGAGGCGGCCGTCATCCGCTGCCGGACCCGGCGTCGCTGCAGGCGGCGACGCGCCGCTGGGGACTCTCGTCAGGCCGCGCGGTGGTGGTCTACGACGACAACGGCAACACCGCCGCCGCCCGCGCCTGGTGGCTGCTGCGCTGGGCCGGAGTCGAGCACGTCAGGCTGCTGGACGGGGCATTGGACGCCTGGCGTGCCGCCGGGCTGCCGACGGAGACAGGCGAGCCGGAGGCGCCCGCGCCCGGCGACATTGTGCTCGCCCCCGGGCAGCTGCCCGTCCTGAACGCCGACGCCGCGGCCGAAGTCGCCCGTACCGGCGTACTGCTGGACGCACGGGTCGCCGAGCGGTACCGGGGCGAGGACGAGCCGGTCGACCCGCGCGCCGGACACATCCCCGGCGCTCTGTCCGCCCCGACCGGCGAGAATCTGGCGGCGGACGGCACCTTCCGCCCCGCCGAGGACCTCGCGCTGCGCTTCACCGCGCTGGGCGCCGACGACGCGACCGAGGTCGGTGTCTACTGCGGCTCCGGCGTCACGGCCACCCACACCATCGCGGCCCTGGCCCACGCCGGCATCCCGGCCGCGCTCTACGCCGGCTCCTGGTCCGCCTGGTCCGCCGACCCCGCACGCCCCGCAGCACAGGGAGAAGAGCCGGGCTGACCCCTGCCCCTCCTCCCCCGTCCCGACCGAGAGGCCGCGTCATGCCCTCCCCGCACTCCGCCGTGTCCGGAACCTCACCGCCCGCCCATGGGTCCGCACCGCCGACGACCCGCACCGTGCAAAAGGCCACGGCACCCACCGAACCAGCCGCCCCCTCGGCGAAGCCTCTTCGCCCCAGCGTCACGAAGAACGCCCACCCCGGCGCACCGCGCAAGCGGCCCCGATCCCGCTTCCATGTGCCGCGTGGCGTGCGACGGGCCTCAGGGCCCGTCGGGTTGCTGCTGGTCTGGTTCCTGGCAAGCACCACGGGCGTGCTCCCCGAGTCCGTACTGGCCTCCCCCGTGGACGTCGTCCGGCGCGCGGTCGACCTGACCGGCACCGGTGAACTGCCGCAGGCCATCGCCGCGTCCGGTCGCCGCGCGGCGATCGGATTCCTCATCGGCGCGGCGGCCGCGCTCGCGCTGTCGCTCACCGCAGGGCTGTTCCGGCTGGGTGAGGACGTGATCGACGCGTCGATGGGCATGTTCCGGGCCATCCCGTGGGTGGGCCTGATCCCGCTGTTCATCGTCTGGTTCGGCATCGACGAGACCCCGAAGGTCGCGCTGGTCGCACTCGGCGTCACCTACCCGCTGTACTTCAACATCTACGGCGGCATCCGCTCCGCCGACGCCCAACTCATCGAGGCCGGACGGATGGTGGGACTCGGCCGCATCGGCCTGATCCGGTATGTGATCCTGCCGTCCGCGCTGCCCGGCGCCCTGGTCGGCCTGCGCTACGCGCTGTCCACCGCCTGGCTGGCCCTGGTCTTCGCCGAGCAGGTCAACGCGGACGCCGGCATCGGCTACCTGATGAGCAACGCCCAGCAGTACTTCCAGACCGACGTCATCGTCCTGTGCCTCGCCGTCTACGCGGTCCTCGGGCTGCTGTGCGACTTCGCCGTACGGCTGCTGTCGCGGCGGCTACTGGCCTGGCGGGCCTCGTTCGACGGCGAAGGGGCGTGAGAGAGCTGATGAGCACAACTGTGCGCACGCATGTCGAGGTCCGCGGCCTGAGCCGCGCCTTCGACGACAAGACCGTCATCGACAGGCTCGATCTCACCATCCGCCAAGGCGAGTTCGTCGCCCTGCTCGGTCACAGCGGCTGCGGGAAGTCGACGCTGCTGAAGATTCTCGCCGGCCTGGACAGCGAGACCGAGGGCGAGGTGACCGTACCCGAGCGCCGCTCGGTGGCCTTCCAGTCGCCGCGGCTGATGCCCTGGCTGCGGGTGTGGCGCAACGTGGTGCTCGGCCTGCCCGGCTCCCCGGACCGGGCGCTCGCCGAGCGTTATCTGGCCGAGGTCGGCATCGAGGAGTACGCGGGCAGCTGGCCCAAGACGCTCTCCGGTGGCCAGGCCCAGCGCGTCTCGCTGGCCCGCGCGCTCGTCCGCGAGCCCGAACTCCTCCTGCTGGACGAGCCGTTCGGCGCACTGGACGCCCTCACCCGCGGCCGGGCGCAGCGGCTGGTGGCCGACCTGTGGCAGCGGCACGGCTGCTCGGTACTGCTGGTCACCCACGACGTGGAGGAGGCGCTGCTGCTCGCCGACCGGGTGCTCGTGATGGACGGCGGGCGGATCGCGTACGAGGCCGAGGCCGGCCTGGAGCGGCCCCGCGACCTCGGCTCCCCCGACTTCGTACGGCTGCGCGGCGAACTGCTTCACCGGCTCGGCGTCCACGACGCCTCGGCACCTCGCAAAGAGGCCACGACATGAACGACAGGAACGGCACACACCTCATGACCCGCACGACCCCCCGCACGGTGCGCGCCCTCGGCGCCGCACTCTCCCTCGCCGCTCTGCTCGCCACCACCGCCTGCGGTGGCAGCAGCGAGGCCGCATCCGACGGGAGCGGCTCATCGGTCACACTCACCATCGGCGACCAGGCCAAGAACCTGCAGACCCTGTTCAACGCCTCCGGCGCCCTCAAGGGGACGTCGTACAAGGTGAAATGGGCCGAGTTCGAAGGCGCCGCACCGCTCTTCCAGGCCGTGCAGGCGGGCGCCGCGGACACCTCGTACGCCGCCGATCTCCCCACGCTCCAGGCCCTCTCCGGCGGTGTGCCGGTCAAGGCGGTGGGCGCTCTGCACAACGACGGCACGCACACCGGGATCGTGGTCCGCGGGGACTCGTCGGTGAGGAGCGTCAAGGACCTCAAGGGCAAGAAGGTCGTGGTCTCCTCGGCCAAGGGGTCCATCGCCGAATACCTGCTCGCGCATGTGCTGGAGCAGGCGGGGCTGAGCTACGACGACGTCAGGGTGCAGTACCTGCTGCCGACCGACGCCCAGGCCGCGTTCACCTCCGGCAAGATCGAGGTCTGGGCCACCTTCGGGGTCTACAAGGCCGTCGCCGAACAGCAGGGCGGCCGCCTCCTCGTCAACGGCGCCGACGGGCGCGTGAGCGGCTACGGCTTCATCGGCGCTTCCGAGAAGGCACTCGCCGACCGGGGCAAGAAGGCCGCGATCGCGGACTACCTGCGCCGCCTGGACGAGGCCCTTGCCTGGTCGCAGAAAAACCCGGACGACTACGCCAAGGCCATCCAGCAGAACAACGGCGCCTCCGCCGAGATCGCCAAGACGCTGGTCAGCCAGTCCAACAGCGAGCTGCTGCCGGTGAATTCGCAGGTGGTCGAGGCCGTGCAGAGGGTAGGCGACACCATGCACGGCATCGGCGTCCTCACCCCGAACCCGACCGTCGCCGACCACGTCGACACCAGCCTGATCAAGGAGTGAGCCCCGCCATGCCGGTCGAGTTCATCAGCGCCGTCCATCCCAACCCCGCCACCGAGGGTGACCCCACCGCGGGCAACGGCATCGACGTCGACTACGCCCGCCGCTACGCCCGCGCACTGGACGACGGCGGCTTCGACTACACCCTCGTCACCTACCACTCGGCCTCCCCCGACGCGCTGCAGCTGGCGCAGTTCGTGGCGACCCACACCGAGCGCATCAAGCCCGTCCTCGCCCACCGCCCCGGCGTGATCTTCCCGACCCACGCGGCCCGCGCCCTGGCCACCCTGGACCGGATCAGCAAGGGGCGCCTGGTATTGCACATCATCTCCGGCGGCAGCGACGAGGAGCAGCGTCGCGAGGGCGACTACCTGAGCAAGAGCGAGCGGTACGCGCGGTCCGACGAATACATCCGGATCCTGCGTGAGGTGTGGGCGGCCGACGGGCCGGTCTCCCACGAGGGCCCGTACTACCGCTTCGAGGGCTTCCGCTCCGACGTCACCCCGTACCACGGCACCATTCCCATCTCGGTGGGCGGCTCCTCGCAGGACGCCTACCGGTGGGCGGGCAGCAGGGCGACATCTTCGGGCTGTGGGGCGAGCCGTTGAAGGAGACCGCCGAGCAGATCGCCGCGGTCAACAAGTACGCCGACGCCGCCGGCCGGCCCCGCCCGCGCATCTGGGTCTCCTTCCGCCCGATCATCGCCCCCACCGATGAGCTCGCCTGGGAGAAGGCGCACCGCATCCTGGGCGCGGTCAAGGCCGGCCATGCCGAGCGGGCCGAGCACCGTCACTATCCGCCGGTCGGCCAGGGCACCCCCGCCAACGTCGGCTCCCAGCGGTTGCTGGCCATCGCCGAGCGCGGTGAGGTCCACGACCGCTGCCTGTGGACCGCGCCCGCCGCGGCCACCAACGCCGCCGGCGCCTCCACGGCGCTGGTCGGTTCGCCGGAGACGGTCGCCAAGGCACTGCTCGACTACGTCGACATCGGCTGCGAGCTGCTGTCCATCCGCGGCTACGACCCGCTCAACGACGCGATCGACTACGCCCGTTACGTCCTTCCGCTGGTCCGTCAGGAGCTGGCGCACCGCGCCGCCTCGGGAGCAGCCGCGTGAGGCGGGTCGGACGGGTGCTCGCTGCCGTGCCCCTGACAGGGACGGCACTGACCGGCTGCGGAGGATCGGCAGGAGCGGAGGACAACGGACAAGCATCCTCGGTCACCCTGCGCGTCGGCGCGACGGGCTGGAAGCGGGAGGCCGCGGTGCACGCCCCGCAGGAGGACATCGCGCTGCTCGCCGTCGGCAGCCGTGCGCTGGAGGCCGCCGGATGACCGTCACCCGACTCGGCACCGTCGAGGCCCTGCTAACCGCCCTGAGCCGCGACCTGCCGGGGGACGCGCTCACCACCGGCCCCGAGGCCACCGCCCCGTACGCCGCCGACCGCTCCGGCAGTCGTCCGGACGGCGGCCCCCTGGCCGTCGTCCACGCGGCGAACGCCGAGCACGTGCGGACGACGCTGCGGCATGCGCACGCGCTGCGGGTGCCGGTCGTGCCGCGCGGGGCCGGGACCGGACTGTCCGGCGGCGCGAACGCCGGCCCGGGCACGGTCGTGCTGGACCTGTCGCGGATGAACCGGATCCTCGACCTGGAGCCGCACGACCAGATCGCCGTCGTCGAACCGGGCGTCGTCACCGCCGACCTGGACCGCACGGCAGGCGAGTTCGGACTGCGCTATGCGCCGGACCCGGCGAGCGCGGCGATCTCCACCGTGGGCGGCAACATCGCCACCAACGCGGGCGGGCTGCGCTGCGCCAAGTACGGGGTGACCCGGGACGCCGTGCTGGGCCTCGACGTGGTGCTCGCGGACGGCACTCCGATACGGACCGGCCGGCGCACCGTCAAAGGGGTCACGGGCTACGACCTGACGGCCCTGTTCACCGGCTCCGAAGGCACCCTGGGCGTGATCACCGCCGCGACGCTGCGGCTGCGTCCGCTGCCGGAGTCGACGGCCACCGTCGCCGCGTTCTTCGGCACCTTCGCCGAGGGCGCCGAGGCCGTCTCGGCGCTGACCGCCGCCCGCCTGGAGCCTTCCATGGCGGAGCTGCTGGACGGGCCGGTGCTCGGCGCCGTGGACGACACGCAGGGCACGGACCTGCGATCCCGTGGTGGAGCGTTGCTCCTGCTGCAGTGCGACGGACGCGCGGCGGCGACCGAGGCGGAACTGGCGGTACGGCTGCTGCGCGGGCGCGTGACATCGGTCGAGACCACCTCCGACCCGGCGGAGGCGGACCGGCTGCTCACGGCCCGCAGGCTCGCGCTGCCCGCCCTGGAGCGGCTGGGCCGGGTGCTGATCGAGGACATCGCGGTGCCCAGGACCCAACTGGCCGCCGCGGTACGGGAGATCAAGGCCATCGCCGAGCGCCACGATGTACGGATCTTCACCTTCGCCCACGCAGCAGACGGCAACCTCCACCCCATCCTCGTCCTCGACCCCGACACCGTCGGCATCCCGGACGCGGCCTGGCAGGCAGCCGGCGACATCTTCGCCGCCGCCCTGCGCCTGGGCGGCACCCTCACCGGGGAGCACGGCGTGGGCACCCTCAAGCGGCGATGGCTCGCGGACGAACTCGGCCCGGAACAGCACGCGTTGCAGCAACGCATCAAGGCGGCCTTCGACCCCCACCACATCCTCAACCCAGGCAAGGCCCTCTGAAGGAGATCCCTCATGGCGACCGTTCTCTCCGTTTCCGGAAGCCCTTCCCCCACCTCCCGCACCGC
Source organism: Streptomyces sp. F001 (assembly GCF_004187715.1). Classification (GTDB taxonomy): domain Bacteria; phylum Actinomycetota; class Actinomycetes; order Streptomycetales; family Streptomycetaceae; genus Streptomyces; species Streptomyces flavusporus. The sequence goes on from NZ_QZWF01000016.1 coordinate 52,606, forward strand.
CCGCCTCCTGCGCGACCTCGACGCCCGGCTCACGGCCCAGGGACATGAGGTGGTCCCGCTCGACGTGCGGACGCTCCCGCCCCAGGCCCTGCTGCACGCCGACTTCCGTCATCCGGCGATCGTCGAAGCCACCGCCCTGTTCGAGCAGGCTGACGGGGTCGTGATCGGTACCCCCGTCTACAAGGCCGCCTACTCCGGCCTGTTGAAGTCCCTGCTCGACCTGCTCCCGCAGTACGCGCTGGCGGGCAAGACCGTCCTCCCGCTGGCCACCGGCGGCACCACCGCCCACGTCCTGGCCATCGACTACGCCCTGCGCCCGGTCCTCGCCTCCATGGGCCCCGCCCACATCACCCCCGGCTGGTTCGTCCTGGACAAGCACATCGAGATACGGCAGGACAGCAACATCGTCGTCGAGCCGGGCACGAGGGAGGCACTGGACCAGGTCGTCGACCAGTTCTCCACGGCCCTCAGCGAACGTCGGCCGCAGAGGGCGGCGGCGTGAGCGATCGTCGTGCGGGCCGTACGGCAACCTTCATGTACCGGAGCGCGCCGAGGTGCGACGCCGACGCCGCTGCCGCATCGGCGTCGAGCACGACAAGCGGCAGCCGCCTTGCCTTTGACGCGCACGTCAGGAGGGGTGCTGCCACAGGCCCTGTGCCTGAAGCTTCGGCAGGACGCCCTCGCCGAACCAGTAGGCCTCCTCCAGATGCGGATAGCCGGAGAGGATGAACTCTTCGATGCCCAGGGCCGCGTACTCCTTGATCCGCTCAGCGACCTCGTTGTGACTGCCGACCAGCGCGGTGCCCGCGCCGCCGCGCACCAGGCCGATGCCGGCCCACAGGTTGGGGTGGATCTCCAGGCGCTCGCGGCTCCCGCCGCCGTGCAGGGCGAGCATGCGCTGCTGCCCCTCGGACTCGCTGCGAGCCAGCCCGGCCTGGATGGCCCTGACGCTCTCCGGGTCGAAGCCGTCCACGAGCCGGTTGGCCTCGGCCCAGGCCTGCTCGGCGGTGTCGCGAGTGATGACGTGCAGGCGGATGCCGAAGCGCAGGGTGCGCCCCTGTTTCGCGGCCAGCCCCCGGATCCACGAGATCTTCTCGGCGACCTGCGCGGGCGGCTCGCCCCAGGTGAGATAGACGTCGACGTGCCGGACGGCGACCTCCCCGGCCATCGGCGAGGATCCGCCGAAGTACACCTCGGGAACCGGGGCGGGCACCCGGGCGAGCTTCGCGTTCTCGACCTGGAGGTGCTCACCGCGCAGGTCGACAGACTTGCCCTCCCACAACCCCCGTACGATCTCCAGGAATTCACCGGTACGGCGGTACCGGTCGTCCTTGTCGAGGAAGTCGCCGTAGGCGCGCTGCTCGTGACTCTCACCGCCCGTGACGACGTTGAGCAGCAGTCGTCCGCCGGTCTGCCGCTGAAAGGTGGACGCCATCTGCGCGGCGAGCGTGGGCGAGACGAAGCCGGGGCGGAAGGCGACCAGGAACTTAAGTCGCTCGGTGTTCTGGCTGACCATGGCGGTGGTCAGCCAGGCGTCCTCGCACCATGCGCCGGTGGGAGTGAGTGCGCCGACGAAACCGAGGTCCTCGGCTGCGCGGGCGATCTGGCTGAGGTAGGCGACCGTCGGCGGCCGGTCGCGGCCGGAGGCGGTGGCGGGGGTGCCGTGGCCGCCGCCGACGACGTGGCGGCTGTCACCGTTGGTGGGCAGGAACCAGTGGAAGGTGAGGGACACGGGGGTTCTCCGTTCAGGGGGTGTCCGTTTACAGCAGGCCGTGGCGGGCGGCTGGGTGCCGTTCAGCACGTAACGGCCGATGTGCTGGACCTTCCAGCGGGCCGGGTGCGGGCGTCGCGCCAGTGACGGTGCAGGTCCAGGGAGTCGAGCGCCGAGCGGGTGCCGGACACCTCGAAGAGGGAGCTGCCGACCTCCACGGCCGTCTCGGCCGCCGTCACCTTGGCCGCGGCCACCGCGATCGAAGCCTCGGCGACCGAGTCGTCGGTCAGGTCGGCGCGGGCTGCGTCCGCACTCGGCTGGCACCGTCACCGCGAGCAGCCCGGAGGCGGACAGCCGCTCCAGCTCCGCGTGCGGCAGCCGGCGCCGCGCGTCCCGCTCTACGGCGACGGCGAGGGCCTCGGCGTCGTCGACGATCACGGTCGGGGCGCTCATCCGGTGGCCGCCAGCAACGTCGTACGACCGCCCAGCGCGAGCGAGAACTGGTCCGTGACCTGGGCCAGGGCCTCGGCCGAGCCCGGCGCGACGGTCAGCGTGCCGTCGTCGCCCACGGTGATGTCCTTGTCGAGCGTGAACCAGCCGGGGGTGATGTGGGCGGGGCCCATGGAGGCGAGGACCGGGCGCAGGGCGTAGTCGATGGCCAGGACGTGGGCGGTGGTGCCGCCGGTGGCCAGCGGGAGGACGGTCTTGCCCGCCAGCGCGTACTGCGGGAGCAGGTCGAGCAGGGACTTCAACAGGCCGGAGTAGGCGGCCTTGTAGACGGGGGTACCGATCACGACCCCGTCAGCCTGCTCGAACAGGGCGGTGGCTTCGACGATCGCCGGATGACGGAAGTCGGCGTGCAGCAGGGCCTGGGGCGGGAGCGTCCGCACGTCGAGCGGGACCACCTCATGTCCCTGGGCCGTGAGCCGGGCGTCGAGGTCGCGCAGGAGGCGGGCGGTGCGGGAGGTGGGGGAAGGGCTTCCGGAAACGGAGAGAACGGTCGCCATGAGGGGACCTTTCAGAGATGTCGGACTGGGGTCAGGGAGTGGGGCTGGTGAGGACGGGCCTGTCGACGGCGGGTTCGGCAGCCTCCAGTTCGCGCACGAGAGGCAGCACCCACTTGCCGGATCTCCGCGTCGTCCTCCCAGCTGTCCCACAGCCGGGCGGCGACCTCGGCGGCGTCGGCCGCCTCGGCCCACAGCTCGGCCGCGGGCGGGACCTCGCGGCGGCCCACGGCACGGGCCTCGGCCTCGGTGTGGGTGGTGGTCACCGTCGGAACCAGGCCGATCCTGCTGGTCAGGGGCGCGACGCGGGCGAGGACGGTCACCGCGTCGAGCCGGCCTGCGCTGTCGTCGGGCGGTGGCGCGAGGGAGTCGCCGACGGTGACGAAGTCCAGGGCGCCTTGCTCGGCGAGGCCGATCAGGTCCGTCCGGTGGGCGGTGATGAGGGACTCGGCGGGGCGGTGGCCGGCCCCGTCGAGGGCGAGGAAGGGGTGGAGTTCGCGGGGCATGACCTCGTGTCCTGTGCTCGTGTGCGAAGGCAGGGGTGCGCAGGCGTCGTGCGGCCTGCGCACCCCGGGTCGGCTACTTGTTGGTCTTGGGCAGGCCGGGCGGGTTGATCTCGGACTTGGTCACGGCTTCGTCGGACAGGCCCCAGCGCTCAAGTACCTTCGCGTAGATGCCGTTCTCGATGACGTGGTTGAGGGCATCGGCGAGCGGCTTGACCAGGCCGCTGTCCTTCTTGGTGGTGGCCGCGATGAGGCCCTGGAGGGTGGCGCCGGCGCCGGAGTAGGTGCCGACGACCTCGGTCTTGCCGGTGGTGGCCGCGTGGTAGGCGGCGGTCGGGTTGGGGCCGAGGTAGAGGTCGATGCGGCCGGACTGGAGGGCGAGGTAGGTGTCGCTGTCGTTCTGGTAGTACTTGATGTCCGCCGGCTTGCGGCCGGCCTTCTCGTTCTCCTTGCTCCACTCGATGAGCAGCTTCTCCTGGTTGGTGCCGCTGCCCACGGCGACCTTCTTGCCCGCCACGTCCTCGGGTCCGGTGACCTTCAGGCCGCTGCCCTTCTTCGCCTCGAAGCCCAGGTTGTCCTCGCGGTAGGTGGCGAAGTCGTACTTCTCCTTGCGCTCCTCGGTGACGGTGATGTTGCTGAAGCCGACGTCGTACTTGGCGCTGTCGAGGCCGACGAAGATGTTCTCCCAGGAGACCGTGTTGATGTGCAGCTCGAGGCCGAGCACGTCGGCGACCAGAGAGGCGATGTCGGACTCGACGCCGATGACGGTCTTGTTGTCGGTGGCGTAGAAGGTGAGCGGCGCGGCGGAGCCGGACGAGTCGACGATCTCCAGGGTGCCTCTCTTGCGGATCTCCTCCGGGACCTCGGCGGCTATGGAGTCGACCTTGTCCGTGGTGATGCGGTCCTGATCGGGACTGATATTGATCTTCGTCGTCTTGCCCGACTTGCCCGCGACCTCGGTCGTGCCGCCGTCGGAGGGGTTGCTGCAGGCGGCCAGGACGAGGGCGGCGGCGAGTCCGAGCGCGGCTGCGGCGGCGCGGCGGCGGGCGAGGCTGGTGGACACGGTCGTTCTCCTTGCGTTGGCGTGAGGTGAGGCTTGGTCAGAGGACCTTGGAGAGGAATGCGCGGGTGCGCTCGTGCTGCGGGGTGTCCAGGACGGCCGCGGGCGGCCCCTGCTCCACGACGACTCCGTCGTCCATGAACACCACGGTGTCGGCGACCTCGCGGGCGAAGCCGATCTCGTGGGTCACGACGATCATGGTGGTTCCGGTGCGGGCCAAGTCCTTGATGACGTCGAGGACTTCGCCGACGAGTTCCGGGTCCAGTGCCGAGGTGGGCTCGTCGAAGAGCAGCACCTTCGGTTCGAGGGCGAGTGCGCGGGCGATGGCCACGCGCTGCTGCTGGCCGCCGGAGAGTTGCCGCGGGAAGGCGCCGGCCTTGTCGGCGAGGCCGACCCGCTCCAGGAGCCTGCGGGCGGCGTCCTCGGCCTCCTTGCGCGGGCGGCGCAGTGCGGAGGCGGGGGCCTCGATCAGGTTCTCCAGCACGGTCAGATGGGGGAAGAGGTTGAAGTTCTGGAAGACGAACCCGATGTGGGTGCGCTGCTTCAGAACGTCCTTCTCCTTCAGCTCGTGCAGCTTGCTCCCGGAGCGGCGGTAGCCGATGAGCTCGCCGTCGATGCTGATCCAGCCGCGATTGACCTTCTCCAGGTGGTTGATGGTGCGCAGCAGCGTGGACTTGCCGGAGCCGGACGGGCCGAGAATCACGGTGACCTCACCGGCCCGGACCTGGAGGTCGACGCCGCGCAGTACCTCCAGGGGGCCGAAGCTCTTGTGGACACCGTGGACGTCCACCATCACTTCACTCATCGGTTGTCTCCCAGAGGCTTGAGGGGTACGAGGGGCTGGTTCCGCTGAGCCGCCGCGACCCTGAGGTTGCGCAAAAAACGGCGGGCGCGCTGGATGGGGGTGGGCGGCGGGGTGCGGTTGGCGCCGCGGGCGTAGCGGCGCTCCACGTAGTACTGGGCGATCGACAGCAGGGAGGTCAGGACCACGTACCAGGCGGTGGCGACCAGCAGCAGCGGGATGACGCGGCCGTTGCGGCCGTAGATGACCTGCACCTGGTAGAAGAGCTCGCCAATGGACATCACGTAGACCACCGAGGTGCCCTTGAGCAGGCCGATGATCTCGTTTCCGGCGGTGGGCAGGATGGCGCGCATGGCCTGCGGCAGCACGATCCTGCGGATCTGCCGCAGCCGGGGAATGCCCAGTGCCGCGGCGGCCTCCAGTTGTCCGTGGTCGACGGAGATGACGCCGCCGCGCACGATCTCGGCGGCGTACGCGGCCTGGTGGAGCGTGAGGCCGATGATGGCCGCGCCGATGGTGCCGATGAGGCTGTTGCTGTCGACGGACCAGAACACCGGTCCGAAGGGGATGCCGACGCCCAGCCTGTCGTACAGCGCGCTCAGGTTGAACCAGAACACCAGCTGGACGATCATCGGGATCGACCGGAAGATCCAGATGTAGGTCCAGGCAACCGTCTGCAGCACCGGGCTGTGCGACAGTCGCATGAAGGCCAGGACGGTGCCCAGGAGGAAGCCCAGCACGGTGGCGTACGCGGTCAGCTGAAGGGTCACCCACACCGCCTGCACGATCGTCTCGGACAGGACGTAGTCGCGGAAGACGCCCCACTCCCAGACGGGATTGGTGGCCAGGCCGTGGGCGAACTGGGCGACCAGCACGATCACGGCGACGGCCGCCGCCCAGCGGGCGTAGTGGCGGGCGGGTACGACCTTGAGGGATGCCGGATCGCCCGGGGCGGGCGGGGCTTCGGGGCCGGTGCCCGGAGTGGCCGCACCGGGCGGCGCAGTGTCGGTGGTGGATGCCATCGTCGTGTTCCTGCTCAACTCTTATGCGTGCTCGGGCGGGTTGATCCGCGACGTGTCGATCGCGGAGGCGGACGTGCCCCACTTCTTGAGGATCCGGCCGTACGTGCCGTCCTTGATCAGCTCGTTGACGGCGGCCTGGAAGGCCTTGGTGAGTGGGGAGCCCTTCTTGAAGGCGAAGCCGACGTCGAGGCGGTGGAACTCGCCGAGGAAGGTGGTCTGCGAGGCGGGCTGGGCCGCCTGATAGCGCAGGCCGTTGATGGTCGACATGATCACGTCGATACGGCCCTGCTGGAGTGCGGCGAGGGTCGCCGCGTTCTCCGAGTAGACCTTCACGTCGTACGGCTTCTTGCCGGCCTTCGCGCACACGCCCTTCTGCGCGGTGAGGGTCGCCTCGAAGGTGGTGCCGGCGCCGGTGCCGATGGTCAGCCCGCACAGCCGGGTGAGGTCGGTGACCTTCGACGTGAGCTCGGTGTTGCCCTTCTTCACCGCGAAGCCCTGGCCGTCATTGATGTAGGTGACGAAGTCGATGGTCTTCAAGCGATCGCCCGTGACCCCGAAGTTGCCGGTGCCGAAGTCGTACTTGCCGCTGCCCAGGGCGGGCAGGATCGTCTCGAAGGAGGCGTCCTGCCGCTCCAGCTTCACGCCGAGCACCTTGGCCACGGCGTCAGCGAGGTCGATGTCCTGACCCGCGGGGGCCTTGTCCGTGCCGTTCGGGTAGTACGCCCCGGGCGGGAATCCGATCGAGCTGCCGACGCGGAGCGTGCCCGCCTTGCGCACTGCGGCTGGCAGCAGGGCAGCGGCCGAGTCGACCTTGCGTACGGCGGTGACCGGGTCGTCGGTCGGCGCGGGGGAGGCCTGAGCGCCCGCCACTGCTGTGCCGTCGGTGTCGCCGGAGCCGCAGGCGGTCAGTGCCAGGAGCGGCAGCAGCGTGAGGGCGGCGGCGAGGCGCAGGCGGGCTCTGATCCCGGGGAGGTTCACAGGTCGGGGGCCTTTCATATGTGCGACTGGACGTTGAGGTGCTTCTCGAAGGGCAGCGGGCCGATGGTTTCCGGGTCGGCCTCGGTGTCGAACAGCGGTGTGTAGCCGGTGGCCAGGTACAGGCCGCGGGCCTCGGGCTGGCGTGGTCCGGTGGTCAGGTAGATGCGCCGGTAGCCGCGTGCGCCCGCCTCGCGTTCCAGCTCGGCGATGACGTGCCGGGCAAGGCCGCGTCTGCGGTGGGCGGAATGGGTCCAGATCCGCTTCAGTTCGGCCGTGGTCGCGTCGTACCGGCGGAAGGCGCCGCCCGCGACGGGCTCACCACGCTCCAGCAACAGGAGAAGCAGGCCGCCGTACGGTTCGGTGAACTCCTCGTCGGGGTAGCGGGAGATCTCGGCGTGCGCGTCCTTGCCGTAGCGCGTCGAGTACTCGTGGCCGAGTTCACGCAGCAGGGGTCTCACGCGCGGGTCGGAGACGGGCACCTGGACGACCGTCAACTCCGTTGCGGAGGTCATCCGTTCACCGCCGCGAGGGTTTGTGTGCCGCGTGCCGTCCGCTCGGCGTCGCGCTTGGCGACCTCCTCGCGGACGATCGGGATGACGTACCGGCCGAAGTCGATGGCGTCGCCGAGCAGGTCGTAGCCGCGTGCGGAGAGGATGTCGACGCCGAGGTCGTAGTAGTCGAGCAGCGCCTGGGCGACCGTCTCCGGGGTGCCGACCAGGGCGTTGGAGTTGCCCGCGCCCCCGGTGGCGGCAGCGGTCGGGGTCCACAGCGCGCGGTCGTAGCGCTCCCCCGCCTCGGCGATCGCGATCAGCCGCTGCGAGCCTGCGTTCTGGGGCTGAGCGTGCCCGTTGTGGCGCTTGGTGATCACCTCGCCCTTCTCCTTGCGGGCCTTGATCGCGCCGACCGTGCGGTGGGCCTTCTCCCAGGCCAGTTCCTCGGTGGGGGCGATGATCGGGCGGAAGGCGACCTGGATGCGGGGAACGTCGGTGCGGCCCGCGGCCTTCGCGGCGGCCTTCACGTTCTCGATCTGCTCGGCGGTCTTGGCGAGGGGCTCGCCCCACAGGCAGTAGATGTCGGCCTCGGCGCCTCCCGCGGCGTATGCGGCGGGCGACGAACCGCCGAACGAGACGCCGGGGCGCGGCTGCTGGACAGGAAAGACGTCGCTGACGAAGTCGTGGAAGCGGTAGTGCTCGCCCTCGTGGTCGAAGGGCTCGTGGGTGGTCCAGATCTTCTTGACGATCCGGATGTACTCGCGGGTGCGGGCGTAGCGCTCGCCCTTGGTGAGGATGTCGCCCTCGCGGCCCTGTTCGTGGTCGTTGCCGCCGGTGATGAAGTGCACGGTCAGCCGGCCCTCGCTGATCTGGTCGAGGGTGGCGAAGGTCTTGGCGGCGAAGGTGGGGTACGAGACGTTGGGCCGGTGAGCGAGCAGGATCTGGAGGCGGTCCAGCCTGCTCGCGATGTAGGCGGCGGCCGGTGCGGGATCCGGCGATCCCGAGCCGTAGGCGAACAGCACCCGGTCCCAGCCGTGGTCCTCGTGCGCACGGGCGAGCCGGAGCGTGTACTCCTTGTCGAACGCGACGCCGGAACGCGGGGTGGTTTCGGAGCCGTCGTTGGTAGCGGCGATGCCGAGGAATTCCACGGGCATGGCAGTGGCCTTTCGGGAGCGACCGCACGCAGGCATGGCGGAATGGCCTTGCGTGGAGGCATGAGTGACAGCCCGTCAGGAAGACGGGTCGATGCAGACGTGACGACGTCGAGCGTCGGGAGAAGCAGAGCTGTGGCAGCGCGCGCGAAGAGAGGACTCGGCCCGCAACGGGGTCACCGAGGGAGGGAAGGGCCGGTCAGACGGCCCGCTGCCGAGTCAGGCGCAACACGCGGCGGACCACACCCGACCGAAGTCGATGTGATCGCGCGAGACCAAGCGCTGCTGGGCATTCATGCGGTCAATTGAGCAGTACATCCTGCTGTTCGTCAAGCAGCGCCCGGATGCCGGACCGCCTCGGCCAACCTCTGCCGCTCGTTGTTGACACATCCGCGCTGCGGGCACATACGATCGATGGCGGATCGGCTCCGCCCTGCGTGGCAGCCTCTCCGGCCGCGTTGAGGGACGCGGCGAATGTGACGACTCCGAGCCCCGGCCGCACCGTACCCGCGCAGCGCCTGAGCCGCTGCGCTCCCCTACGAGTGCCACCGGGTGGGTACCCACGCCTGCGATTCCCTCCCCCGGAGAGTCTCCCGATGGTCACGCCTTCCGACGTCACGCCTCCCGATGCCACATCTGCCCCTGCTACGAAGCCCCCGGAGCGGGCGGGCGCCCCCGGCCCCGACCTGCCGCGGATCGTGCCACGCCGGCACATCGGCCGCTGGGCGACCGCTGCCGCCGCGCTGCTCGTCTTCGCGATGGTGCTCAACTCCGTCGTCCGCAACAACGCCTTCCAATGGAACGTGGTGGGCCGGTACTTCACCACCGCCGCCGTGCTCGACGGACTGCTGCTGACCCTGTGGCTGACCGGTGTGGTGATGGCGCTCGGGTTCCTGCTCGGCACCGTACTGGCGGTGATGCGGCTGTCCGCCAACCCGGTGCTGCGCACGCTGAGTTGGGGTTACGTGTGGATCTTCCGGTCCACGCCGCTGCTGGTGCAGCTGCTGTTCTGGTTCAACATCGGCGCCCTGTACCCGACGCTCGGCCTCGGCATCCCGTTCGGCCCGCAGTTCGTCACCGTCAAGACGGTCAACCTGCTGGGCCCCACCCTCACCGCCGTCATCGGCCTGACCCTGCACGAGACCGCCTACGCCGCCGAAGTGGTACGCGGCGGCATCCTCTCGGTGGACTCCGGACAGACCGAGGCCGCCCAGGCGCTCGGGCTGAGCAGGCGCCGCACCCTGCGCCGGATCGTCATTCCCCAGGCGATGCGCTCCATCGTGCCGACCGCCGGGAACATGCTGATCGGCACCCTCAAGGGCACGAGCATCGTCAGCGTGCTGGCCGTGCACGACCTGCTGTACTCGGTTCAGCTGATCTACAACCAGACCTACCAGGTCATCCCCCTGCTGATGGTCGCCACCCTCTGGTACATCGCGGTCACCAGCGTGCTCAGCGCGGGCCAGTACTACATCGAGCGGTACTACGCGAGGGGCAACTCCCGTGCGCTACCGCCTACTCCACTGCAGCGGCTGCGCGGTCGCCTGGGCGTCCTGCGCACCCGGTTGAGCGCGGCGACGGCCGCCGACGCCCGCCCGGCGATCGACTGTGACCGGTGAGCGGCACGCTCCTCGGCGCCCCACCAGCAGCCGGGCCGCCGTCGCCTTCGCCCGCCCCGCACCAACGCCCCCGCCTTCCGCCAGAACGACGCGGTGGCCCACACGCTTCTGCGCGCCCTGAGCGCCGCCCGTGCCGAGACGGCGACGCCTCCGGAGGACGGCAAACCCCTCAGGGCGTGAGCCCTTCCCCACTTTTCCTATCGAATTACTAGGAAAGTCTTGACGGTGTTCAGCGAGGATGCGCAGGATGATGCACATGTCCCGTACGCAGCAACGACTCGTTCGTCGTCGGCATGTCGACTTTGGTCACGTCGTCAGTGCCGCCTGCTGTCGCGTGTAGGGCACGCGGCTCACCTATTCGCCCGTGCTGCCCCGCCCTTCTCTCCCAGGCGATCAGGCGAATTCACCTACTGCGCCTGATGGCCCGACACACTTCTGAGGGACATCCCCATGACCACCGCACTTCCGGCCCAGGCCACTCCGCACGATCCGCCGCTCCCCGACCTGCGCCGTCTTCGCCTGGTGGGCGATACCGCGCAGAGCGGTGCCGAGGGACACACGTCCGCGCCGCTCGTCGGCTATCTCGTGCTCGTCCCCGAGGGCACCGATCCCGCCGAACTCTTCGTCAAGGACAGGCCGCGGCCTGAGATCCGACCCGTCGTCTCCACGGAATCGGCCCATGCCCGGCAAGCGGGCGACGACGTCGTCCGCATCGATCCCGCGCGGCATGTCGCCGAGGTGGACGGACACGAACTCGACCTCACCTACCTGGAGTTCGAGCTGCTGGCGCATCTCGTTCTGCATCCCCACCAAGTACATTCGCGCGATCGGCTGGTGGCCGCCGTCTGGGGCTACGACCACATCGGCGACGGCCGCACCGTGGATGTCCACATCGCCCGCCTGCGCCGCAAGCTGGGTGAGGCCCACCGGCACCGGATCGTCACCGTTCGGCGCGTGGGCTACAAGTACGTGTCCGACCAGCAGGAGAGCCCCAACGCCGCGCTCTGCGCCCGACCTTGAGGAGACCACTTCCATGGGCCTTGCCTCCGCGCCGTTCCGCCCCGCCTCGCCGTCCGACCGGACCGGGCCCGGCGATGCGCACTGGCTGCGCGTGGCCCGCGAGGCGGCGGACGACCTGGCCACGGACGCGGTGGCCAGGGAGCAGGCGGGCAAGGCCCCGATCGACGAGGTGTCCCGGCTGCGCGAGGCGGGACTGCTGTCGCTCCTGCCGCCGGCCGAGTCCGGAGGAGGCGGCGCGGACTGGCCCACGGCCTACGCCGTCGTCCGGGAGATCGCCGCGGCCGACGGCGCGATCGGGCAACTGCTCGGCTGTCACTACTTCCTGTCGTGGAGCGCCCGGTTCTTCGCCGAGCCCGCTCTCGCCACGCAGATAGAGGAGCAGTCCGCGGCTGAGGAGTGGTGTTGGGGTGGCGGTTTCGCCCGTCAGGAGCCTCCTCTGATGCTGGCCAGGGCCTCCCGTGGCCTGGTGCTCGATGGTCGGCAGAGCTACACCACCGGGGTCCTGGTCGCCGATCGCCTCGCCGTGCGCGCCGTACGGCGGGACACGGGTGAACCACTCGCCGTCGTGGTGGATCCCACCCGTCGCGGCGTTCGGATCGACGCCGACGCCGACACCTTCGGCCAGCGGCTCGCCGCCGGCGGCAGCGTGGAGTTCGACGACGTACCGGTCGCCGCCGACGACGTACTCGGCTCCCTGTCCGCGGACGAGGACTTCCTGTCGCCCCGGGCCGCCCTGGCGTCGCCGGTCGGGCACCTCGTCTCCGTCCAGCTCCTTCTTGGCATGGCCGAGGGAGTGCTCGCCGAAGCCCGCGAGTACAGCAGGACGGGCCACGCACCCTGGCACCCCGCCTGGCCGGTCGGCACTCCCCACGACCCACAGGTGCTGACCGCCTACGGAGAACTCACCGTCCTCACCCGCTCCGCGTCCGCACTCGCCGATCAAGCGATGGAATCCGTGCAGGGCGCGCTGGCACTCGGCGAGGACCTCACCTATGACGAATACGCGGACATCTCCGCCCTCGTGACCATGGCCGAAGCCGCCGCCTCCAGAGCTGCGCAGGAGTCCACCACCCGCGCCCTCGACATCATCGGCGCCCGCTCCACCTCCTCGCGGCTGGGCCTCGACCGCTTCTGGCGCAATGCCCGAACCCACACCCTGTACGAGCCCGCCGCCCACCGGCTCCGCGACGTCGGGGACTACTTCCTCAACGGCGCCCACCCTCCGTTCGTCCTGCCCGCCTGACCCTGCCCTACCAGGGGCTTCACGTCTGGCTCCACTCGGGTGCGCCCTGTCCCGCCTGCCGCACACTCACCACGCGGCCTACGCCGAGAAACCTGAACTGCGCTGAGGCCGGGGCCGGCACAAACGGCAGTCACCACGCCACCGCCCCTCCAGAGAATTGTGAACGCCGCACTTCACTCGCATGTCGGACCGTTGAGAATATGAGACGCATACGCAAGCGACATTGACCTGGCTGGATTTCGCTGCAACTCTCTTGGCTGTGAGCAAGTCCGAGACCCTCGCCGCGCGCCTGCACGTCGATCTGCGACGGCAGGCCAGCGCCATCTGTGCCGTCGGTCGCCGCACCCGCTGACAGGCACCGCGTCCCTTCGCTCCATTTCACAGTCGGCTTATGCGTCAAGCCGCTGTTTTCGCGGACGTCGAGCTCCTTGTAGCCATTTTCGCTGAGGTCTCTTTTCCGCCGTTCGACGTCTGCCATTTCCTTGACCAGTTTCCTGAACAGGACCCTTCCATGGCCACGAAGGCATCGACCCGACGTCAGTTCCTCACTCTGCTCGGTCTCTCGACGGTGGCCGTGAGCTGCGGCACGGCCGCGACCGGAGCCACGTCCGGCAAGGGCCGGACCAGGACGCTCCGGTACCAGGGCTGGGCGGGCCAGGTCACCCTGCCGGAGCTGGCCGAGGACCTCGGCTATCTGGAGGACGTGAAGCTGAGGTGGGTCGGCAACACGATCAGCGGCCCGCAGGACATACAGTCCGCGGCCACGGGCCAGATCGACTTCGGCGGCGCGTTCAACGGCGCGGTCGTCAAACTGGCCGCGAACAAGGCCCCCATCAAGGCGGTCATCAGCTACTACGGCGCCGACAAGTACGCCTACAACGGCTTCTACGTCCTCGAGGACAGCCCGATCCGCTCGGCCAGGGACCTGATCGGCAAGAAGGTCGGAATGAACACCCTCGGAGCCCACTCCGAGGCCATGCTCGACATCTATCTGCAGCGAGGCGGTCTGTCCCCGGCGGACATCGACAAGGTCGAGCCCCTCGTGGTGCCTCCGGTCAACACCGAGCAGACGCTGCGTCAGAAGCAGATCGACGTGGCCGTGCTCGGCGGCGTTCTGCGTGACAAAGCCCTGGCAGCCGGGGGCATCCGCCCGCTGTTCACGGATCACCAACTGCTGGGCTCATTCAGCGCCGGCACCTACGTGATGACGGACCGCTTCCTGAAGCAGAACCCCGACACGGCCCGGATCTTCGTCACCGCCGTCGGAAGAGCCATCGAGTGGTCCCGTTCCACGCCGCATGAAGAAGTCATCGCCCGGATGACGGACATCGTGAAGAAGCGCGGTCGCAACGAGGACGCCGCACCGCTGAAGTACTGGCGGTCCTACGGCGTCGCCGGGACGGCAGGCCGGATCACCGGCAAGGAACTCCAGCTGTGGATCGACTGGTTGGCCGACCGCGGCGACATCCAGAAGGGCCAGGTCACGCTGTCGGACCTCTACACCAATGAATTCAACGCCGCGGGCGAAAGCGGCGCATCGACTCCCTCAGCGACCTCCTCCTCTTCGACGAGCGGGGGCTGATCCCATGCCGGAATCCACCACACCCAAGATCCTCTTCGAGGACGTACGGAAGGAATTCACCGTCAAAGACCGCACGGACACTCGGCAGACCACCCGTTTCACCGCCCTCGACGGCATCGATCTGGAGATAGCGGCCGGCGAGTTCGTCGTCCTGGTCGGTCCCAGCGGCTGCGGAAAGTCGACGCTCCTGGATCTGCTCGGCGGCCTCGCCCGACCCACCGGCGGACGGATCCTGCTGGACGGCGAACCCGTCACCGGCCCAGGCCTGGACCGGGGCATCGTGTTCCAGCAGTACGCGCTGCTTCCGTGGCGCACGGCGCAGGGCAATGTCGAGTTCGGCCTGGAGGCCACCGGCGTCACACGACGTCAACGGGCCGCACGCGCCCGTGAGTTCCTCGACCTGGTCGGCCTGACCGGGTTCGAGGACCGCCATCCGCATGAGCTGTCGGGCGGGATGCGGCAGCGAGTGGCAATCGCCCGCAGCCTCGCCTACGACCCCGACGTGCTCCTGATGGACGAGCCGTTCGCCGCGCTGGACGCCCAGACCCGGGAATCTCTGCAGGACGAACTGCTGCGCATCTGGCAGCGCACCGGCAAGACCGTCGTCTTCATCACGCACGGCATCGACGAGGCCGTCTACCTCGGACAGCGCGTCGCCGTCATGACGTCCAGGCCGGGCCGCATCAAGCAGATCGTGCCGGTCGCCTTCAACTCCCGTACGACGACGGACGACCTCCGCTCCAGTCCCGAGTTCGCTCGACACCGGCACCAGATCTGGTCGCTGCTGCACGACGAGGTGGCCAGGGCCCAGCAGTTGGAGAAGGAGGAGGCTTCCGTATGAGCCCCACAACCGGCACGGCCACCGACAAGAGCACGGTGCCGGGCTCAAAGAGCGCCGCCGAGCCCGTGCCGGCCCTCTCCCCTGCTCCATCCGCCGGGTCCGCGACACGTGGAGCAGCAAAGCCGGACGTGCGCCGAGCCCCATCCTTTCCAGCCCGGATCCGCCAACTTCCGTACCTGCTGCTGAACGCGGCGACCAAGTCCGCCGCCATCGTCGCTCTGCTGCTGCTCTGGGAGAGCGCACCACGACTCGGCCTGGTCGACCGGACCTTCCTGCCGCCCTTCAGCGAGGTCGCCCGCGCCTGGTGGCAGCTGGCGGCGGACGGTCAGTTCGCCGACAACGCACGTGCCAGCCTGGTGCGTTCCTTCAGCGGATTCGGTCTCGCCGTGGCCGTCGCCGTGCCGCTGGGCCTGCTGATCGGCTGGTACCGGCCGGTCGCCGACCTCCTCGGCCCGCTGCTGGAAGTGTTCCGCAACACCGCCGCTCTGGCCCTGCTGCCGGTGTTCGTGCTGCTGCTGGGCATCGGCGAGACTTCGAAGATCTCCATCGTGGTGTACGCGTGCACCTGGCCCATCCTGCTCAACACCATCAGCGCGGTCCGCAACGTCGACCCGGCCCTGCTGAAGCTGGCGAAGTCGATGGACCTGTCCGCGCCCCGGCTGTTCCAGAAGGTCATCCTTCCGGCGTCGGTGCCGGTGATGTTCACCGGCATCCGGCTGGCCGGAGCGGTGTCCATTCTGGTGCTCGTCGCCGCCGAGATGATCGGCGCCAAGGCGGGCCTCGGCTATCTGATCAACGCCTCGCAGTACAACTTCGCGATCCCGCAGATGTACGCGGGCATCATCACGATCTCCGCGATCGGCGTGGCCTTCAACCAGTTCCTGGTGGCCGTGGAGCGGCGGCTCAGCTCCTGGCGCGTACCCGCCGACGGCTGACCCGGCCCCGACTCGTTCACCTGTCCCCCGATCGTCTCGCTGCCCCGATCCGAGGAACCTCATGACCGCGACCAGCCCCCGTCAGCTGCATCTCCACGCCTTCCTGATACCCGCCTGCTCGGCAGCTACCGCCGGCACATCGGCTGGGGGCGAGGCCGCACACCCGGCGCGCAGCGGGCCGCAGGCCCTCCCCTCGGACCGCCAGGGGCCAAGGGACCCTCCCTGCCCATCACCTCCTGACCACCCCGCGACCGATCACCCATGACCGGTCACCTCCCGAAAGGACACCCGCGGCATGACCACCAGCACCGCCTTCGACATCCGCAGGATCGGCGGCCGTATCGGCGCCGAGATCCTCGGCGTGGATCTCTCGACCAACCTCGACCCCGCCGTCATCACCGAGATCAACTCCGCGCTCCTGGAACACAAGGCACTCGTCTTCCGCAACCAGAACCTCGACGACGCCGGCCAGCTCCGCTTCGCCTCCCTCTTCGGCGAACTCACCACGGCGCACCCCACCGTCCCCTCCGTCGACGGCCGGCCCAACATCCTGCCCGTCGACGGCGACGAAGGTATCCGCGCCAACCAGTGGCACACCGACGTCACCTTCGTCCGTACGCCTCCGAAGGCGTCCACGCTGCGCAGCATCGTGATCCCTCCCTACGGCGGCAACACCCTCATCGCCAACTCGGCCGCCGCGTACCGGGACCTGCCCGAGCCGCTGCGCGAGCTGGCCGACAAGCTGTGGGCGGTGCACACCAACGACTACGACTACGCCGCCCCGAAGACCGAGAAGGCGGCCGAGCACCGCAGGCGGTTCGTCTCCCGGAAGTACCGCACCGCGCACCCGGTCGTCCGCGTCCACCCCGAGACCGGGGAGCGCGGGCTGTTCATCGGCGGCTTCGCCACGAGCATCGTCGGCCTCGGCCCCTCCGACTCCCGGGATCTGCTGCGCATCTTCCAGTCGTACGTCACCCGCCCGGAGAACATCGTGCGCGTGGCCTGGACGCCGGGCGACCTCGTCCTGTTCGACAACCGCATCACCCAGCACTACGCCCCGGACGACTACGGCGACCTGCCGCGCCTGCTGCACCGGGTAACCGTCGCGGGTGACGTCCCCGCCGGGATCGACGGCACCCTCAGCCACGTCGTCGAGGGCGACGACGCCTCCCACTACACGCCCACCGCGGCCTGAGCCCCACGGCCGCCGGGCGGGGCACACCCGCGTCTGCCCGGCGGCCCATCCGCAGCGGACGCCGATACCGAAGCCATACGGAATAATGTGCACATGCGGATCTCAGCCAGGGCGGACTACGCGGTACGTGCCGCGCTGCAGCTTGCCGCGTCACGGGACGAAGGGCCACTGAAGGCCGAGGCCATCGCCGACGCCCAGGACATTCCGCACAAATTCCTCGAAAGCATCCTGAATGACATGCGCCGGGGCGGTCTCGTGCTCAGCCAGCGCGGCGGCAACGGCGGCTACCGGCTGGCCAGGCCCGCCGAGTCCATCAGCATCGCCGACGTCATCCGCATCGTGGACGGACCTCTGGTCTCGGTGCGCGGGGTTCGCCCGCCGGACCTGTCCTACACCGGCCCCGCCGAGTCACTGCTCCCCCTGTGGATCGCGCTGCGGTCCAACGTGCGCGAGATCCTGGAGGGCGTGTCGCTCGCCGATGTCGCATCGGCCCAACTACCCAGCGACGTAGCCGCACTGACCGACGCCCCGAAAGCCTGGGTAAATCCCTGACGCGCTGGGCCATCAACCGAGTATCCCAAAAAGCGAGATAGCGACGTCCACCATATGAACGCCCTCTTGGGGTGGACACCACCTTCTGCCACGATCCCTATCAGCCCGGTAGGAAAACTAGGGATCTGGGGGTGGCCATGCGAACGCTCAATCGCGCAGACCGGTCACTCCCCCTGCTGACCTCGCGTCGCCACATCGACCTCGGCCGTACGTCCAGCGCCATCTGTCGGCCCGCCTGAGACCGTCCGCAGAACACCCTTCGGCCGGCAGCGCCATCCGCGCCTCCCCATCCCCGCACACCTCCGCTCCCGGACCCGCGACAGCGTTCCCGCCGCCGAGGGCCTGCGAGCGGAGTGCCGGCGCATGCCCATGGACATGCGCCTCACGCTTTCCACGCCTCCCTGATCAGCTCTTTCCCTGAAAGGACACCTCCGTGTCTGCCGCAAGACCGCTCACCGCCCTGCGCACCATCGCCGTCATAGCAGCGCTCCCCCTCCTGCTCACCGCCTGCGGCTACGGATCCGAGTCCACTGACGACGACAAGCAGACCGAGGTCGCTGCGGACGCCAAGAAGCTCTCCGCCGACGAGGTGAAGATCGGCTACTTCCCCAACCTCACGCACGCCACCGCTCTGGTGGGCGACCAGGAGGGTCTGCTCCAGAAGGAGCTCGGCGGCACCAAGATCAAGGCGTCCACCTTCAACGCCGGCCCCTCCGAGATCGAGGCGCTGAACGCCGGCTCCATCGACATCGGCTGGATCGGCCCCTCCCCCGCCATCAACGGCTACACCAAGTCGGGCGGCAAGAACCTGCGCATCATCAGCGGTTCCGCCTCAGGCGGCGTGAAGCTCGTCGTCAACCCGGACAAGATCAAGTCCCTGGACGACCTCAGGGGCAAGAAGATCGCCACGCCGCAGCTCGGCAACACCCAGGACGTCGCCTTCCTCAACTGGATCGCGGAAAAGGGCTGGAAGGTCGACGCCGAGAGCGGCAAGGGCGACGTCTCCGTCGTCCGCACGGACAACAAGATCACCCCAGACGCCTACAAGTCCGGCTCCATCGACGGCGCCTGGGTACCGGAGCCGACCGCGTCCAAGCTGGTCACCGAGGGCGCGAAGGTACTGCTCGACGAGGCCGACCTCTGGCCCGACAAGAAGTTCGTGATCACGAACATCATCGTGTCGCAGAAGTTCCTCAAGGAACACCCTGACGTCGTCGAGGCCGTGCTGCGCGGCTCGGTGAAGACCAACGAGTGGATCAACGCCAACCCGGACAAGGCCAAGGCGTCCGCCAACGCGGCGCTGAAGGAACTGTCGGGCAAGGAGTTGCCCGCCGAGGTCATCGACCCGGCCTGGGAGTCCGTCACTTTCCTCGACGACCCGCTGGCGGCCACTCTCGACACCCAGGCGGAGCACGCGGTGAAGGCCGGTCTGCTGGAGGAGCCCGATCTGAAGGGCATCTACGACCTCGCCCCGCTCAACAAGGTCCTCGAGGCCGAGGGCAAGGACGAGGTCGACGACGCCGGTCTCGGCGCCGAGTAACGACAACCGGATCCGACGAGTTCCCAGGAGGTGACGACCATGGCCACCACGGTCGCCGAGGCTGCCGAAGGCGCCACGGCGGTGAAGCACGCCGCCCGTCTCGGGCATGTCTCGAAGTCCTTCCCCGCGCCGGGCACACCCGGCGGACAGCAACTCGTGCTGGACGACATCACGCTCGATGTCGCACCGGGCGAGTTCGTCACCCTCCTGGGGGCGTCCGGCTGCGGCAAGTCCACCCTGCTCAACCTGGTCGCGGCACTGGACCTGCCCTCCGCCGGCTCGATCGCCACGGAAGGCCGGCCCGCCCTGATGTTCCAGGAGCACGCGCTCTTCCCGTGGCTGACCGCGGGCAAGAACATCGAACTCGCACTGAAGCTGCGCGGGGTCGCGGGGCCGGAGCGCCGTCAGGAGGCCGAACGGCTGCTGGAACTCGTACGGCTGCAGGGCGCGCACCGCAAGCGGGTGCACGAACTGTCGGGTGGTATGCGCCAGCGCGTCGCACTGGCCCGCGCGCTGGCCCAGGACAGTCGGCTGCTGCTGATGGACGAACCGTTCGCCGCACTGGACGCCATCACCCGCGACGTCCTGCACGACGAGCTGACCCGCATCTGGCACGAGACGGGACTGTCGGTGCTGTTCGTCACGCACAACGTGCGGGAGGCGGTGCGGCTGGCGCAGCGGGTGGTGCTGCTGTCCTCGCGGCCGGGCCGGATCGCCCGGGAATGGACGGTCGACATCCCGCAGCCGCGCCGCATCGAGGACAGCGCGGTCGCCGAGCTGTCCGCCGAGATCACCGAAGAACTGCGCAGGGAGATCCGCCGCCATGGCCAGCACTGACACCGGCGTCGACACCAAGAAGGACGGCTCCCCGGCAGCCGGGGAGCGCCGGGACCCGCACGATCTGGCGGGACTGGAGGCCGGGCTCGACGCGCTGGACACGGTGCAGGCCGGCCGTACACCACTGCGCGAGACCCTGATCCGCAAGGTGCTGCCGCCCCTCACCGCCGTCGCACTGGTGCTGGTGGTCTGGCAGCTGCTGGTGTGGGCCGGGGCCGCACCCGACTACAAGCTGCCCGCGCCGTCCGCGGTGTGGGACGAGGTGACCGCCGCCTGGCTCCAGGGCACCCTTCTCGACTACATCTGGACCAGCGTCTCGCGCGGTCTGCTCGGCTTCCTGATGGCGCTCGCCATCGGTACGCCGCTCGGCCTGCTGGTCGCCCGGGTGAAATTCGTCCGGGCGGCCATCGGCCCCATCCTGTCCGGTCTGCAGTCGCTGCCATCGGTGGCCTGGGTGCCGCCCGCCGTGCTCTGGCTGGGCCTGAACAACTCGATGATGTACGCCGTGATCCTGCTCGGCGCCGTCCCGTCCATCGCCAACGGCCTCGTCGCGGGCATCGACCACATCCCGCCGCTGTTCCTGCGCGCCGGGCGGACACTGGGCGCGACCGGACTGCGCGGCGCCTGGCACATCATGATGCCGGGGGCGCTCCCCGGCTATCTGGCGGGGCTGAAGCAGGGCTGGGCGTTCTCCTGGCGGTCGCTGATGGCCGCCGAGATCATCGCCTCCTCGCCCGATCTGGGCGTCGGTCTCGGCCAGTTGCTGGAGAACGGGCGGAACAACGCCAGCATGTCGCAGGTGTTCCTGGCCATCTTCCTGATCCTGCTCGTCGGCATCGCCATCGATCTGCTGATCTTCAGCCCGCTGGAGCGGCGGGTGCTGCGCAGCCGGGGCCTGCTGGTCACCCCCTGAACGAACGGATCGCGCTCGGCCCGGAGACTTCCTGCGCTCGCGCCCCGCCCTGCACACCATGCCGCTGACGGTGACCGAGAAACTGCGAACGAACGGGCGGCCGCGCACGGCGCCGAAGCCCTTGTACTCGGCCGACTGGAGCGAGGGGGCAAGGTCCGCGCCACCTTTTACCAGCGCACCCCGTCCGGTCTCCTGAGCCTCACCTCCGTCACCCGCGAGCAGGCCGGCATCCTCGCCGCTCGCCTGGCCGACCTCGGCCGCCGCGCCCGCCACCGTGTGAGGTGGCGGCGGGCGCGGTCCGTCGGAGGGGTCAGCCGGCGACCAGCGTGACGTCCTCCTGCTGCGACGCGTGGAAGACGGCTACCGGCAGGCCGCTCTCGGAGTTCAGTTCCACGATCGTGGCCTCCACCCGGGCCTCGCCCGGCTCCACCGCGCCCGGTGACAGCTGCTGCGTGTTCTCCCAGCGGTGCGTCTCGCCGTCGCACTCGGCACGGGTCCCGCCGAAGCTGTGGCGGGCCGACGACGAGTTCGAGGTCTGCTCCACCGCCGAGCTGACGTACACCGGTCCGGTGGCGCCGCCGCAGCGGTAGGTGCCGGAAAGGGTGACGGTGCCGTCGGCCGCAACGCGGCCGGTCCGGTCGACCGTGACCATCTCGAACGGTTCGGCCGTCGCGGTCTGGGCGGGGGCGGTGGCGAGCAGGACGAGCGCGGCGATGGCGGCGGCGCCGAGCCCGGTGCGCAGGGGCAGGGGCAGGGACATGGAACGACCTCCAGATGGCAGGGGGTTGCCGTGAGGTACTTCCACAGGGATCGGGACCGCGCATCCCCACGAGCATGATCGTCACCTCTTCGGAGGCGATTGTTCCGCCGGCCGTCCCAACTGCCGGGCAGGCCCTACGGCAGCACCGCGAATCCGTCGAGTTCCACCATCGCCTCCTCGTCCCACAGCCGTACGACCTCGACGACCGCCATCGCGGGGTAGTCCCGGCCCGCCAGCTGCCGCCAGATGCCGCCCAGTTCGGCAGCGTGGGCGCGGTAGGCGGCGACGTCCGTGGCGTAGACGGTGACACGGGCGAGGTCGGACGGGGTGCCGCCCGCCGCTCGCAGCGCGGTCAGCAGGTTCGTCAGCGCCTTCCCGAACTGCTCGGGAAGGGTGGTCCCGGTGACCTTGCCGTCGGCGTCGAGGGCGGTCTGGCCCGCCAGGAACACCAGTCGGGAGCCGGTGACGACGACGGCGTGCGAGAAGCCGGTGGCCGGGGAGAGGCCGGGCGGGTCGATGCGCTCGGCGGTCACGGGGTCGCCTCCAGGCTCGCGTACAACTCCTTGGCGATGATGCCGCGTTGGACCTCGCTGGCTCCCTCGTAGATGCGCGGTGCGCGCACCTCGCGATAGAGGTGTTCGAGCAGATGCCCGCGGCGCAGCGCCTGTGCGCCGTGCAGCTGGACGGCCGCGTCGACGACGTACTGGGCGGTCTCCGTGGCGAGCAGTTTCGCCATGGCGGCGCGTTGCGGGACGTCGTCGGCGCCTTCGTCGTACGCCGTCGCCGCCGCGTACACCATCAGGCGGGCCGCCTCCGTCCGTACCGCCATCTCGGCGACCCGGTGGGCCACGGTCTGAAGGTCCCTCAGCGGGCCGCCGAAGGCCTCCCGGCGGGCGGTGTGCGCAAGGCTCGCGTCCAGCGCCGACTGCGCCATCCCGACCGCGAAGGCGCCGACGCTGGGCCGGAAGAGGTTGAGGGTGCCCATGGCGACGCGGAAGCCGCGGTCGACCTCGCCGAGCACGTCGTCCGCCGTCACCGGCACGGCGTCGAAGTCCAGGGCCCCGATGGGATGCGGCGAGAGCATGTCGAGGCCGGTGCCGGTGAGGCCGGGCCGGTCGCCCGGCACGAGGAAGGCGGTCACCCCGCGTGCGCCCGCGCCCGGTGTCGTCCGCGCGAAGACGGTGTAGAAGTCGGCCTCGGGGGCGTTGGAGATCCAGCACTTCTCCCCGGTGAGCCGCCAGCGGGACGGGCCGTCGGGCTCGGCGGCGAGGGACAGCGCCGCCGCGTCCGACCCGGCCCCCGGTTCGCTCAGTGCGAAGGCCGCGACCGTGGTGCCCTCGATCACCCCCGGCAGCAGGCGGTCACGCTGGGCCGGGGTGCCGTGGGCGTGCACCGGGTGGGCGCCCAGGCCCTGGAGGGCGAGCGCGGTCTCGGCCTCCGTGCAGGCGTACGCCAGGGATTCGCGCATCAGGCAGAGATCGAGCGCGCCCGCGGTGAACAGCCGCTCCAGCAGCCCGAGCCGGCCGAGTTCGGCGAGGAGCGGCTGGTTGACGTGCCCGGGTTCCCCCTTCTCGGCGAGCGGGCGCAGTCGTTCGGCGGCGAGGGTGCGCAGCTCGGCACACCAGGCGCTCTGGTCCGGTTCGAGCGAGAATGCGGGCACTGCCGGTCCTCCCTCCGGGGCGTGACACCCAGACGGTATCGCGTGACATTGACTGCCGTCACCAACGCGCTACGCTCCTTGTGCGAGCCCACCCGACGCCCACCAGGCAAGGGGCGAACCGCCATGGCCGGACTGACCCGCTCCGCCCACGTCGACACCTTCGCGCGCGACCATCTCCCGCCGCCCGACCAGTGGCCCGCGCTCCGCTTCGACCTGCCGGAGCTGCGCTACCCCGAACGACTGAACTGCGCCGCCGAACTCCTCCACGGCCCCCCGGACGACCGCACGGCGTTCCGCACCCAGAACGGCGAGCCGTGGACGTACGGCGCGCTACGCACCCGTGTCGACCGGCTCGCGCACCTCCTCACCACCGGCCTCGGGATCGCCCCCGGCAACCGGGTCCTGCTGCGCGGCCCGACCACGCCCTGGCTGGCCGCCTGTTGGCTGGCGGTGCTGAAGGCGGGCGCGGTCGCCGTCACCGTGCTGGCCCAGCAGCGCCCGCACGAACTGAGCACGATCTGCGAGATGGCGCGGGTGCGGCACGCCCTGTGCGACATCCGGGCCGTCGACGACCTCGCCAAGGCCGAGATCCCGGGGCTGCACATCACGACGTACGGCGGTGACGCCCCGGACGACCTGCTGCACCGCCCCGCCCCGGACACCCCGTACCGCACCGTGGACACCGCGGCCGACGACGTGGCGCTGATCGCCTTCACCTCGGGCACCACCGGCCGCCCGAAGGGGTGCATGCACTTCCACCGGGACGTCCTGGCGATCGCCGACACGTTCTCCCGGCACGTACTGCGCCCGCGCGCGGACGACGTGTTCGCGGGCAGTCCCCCGCTCGGCTTCACCTTCGGTCTCGGCGGTCTCGTCGTCTTCCCGCTGCGGGCCGGCGCCACCGCGCTGCTGCTCGAACAGGCGGGACCAAAACAGCTGTTGCCCGCGGTCACCGAGCACCGGGTGTCGGTGCTGTTCACCGCGCCGACGGCGTACCGCGCCATGCTCGGCGAACTCGACGGACACGACGTGACCTGTCTGCGTCGCTGTGTCTCGGCGGGCGAGAACCTGCCCGCGGCCACCTGGCACTCCTGGCACGAACGCACCGGCCTGCGCATCATCAACGGCATCGGCGCCACCGAGCTGCTGCACATCTTCATCTCGGCGGCCGACGAGCACATCCGGCCCGGCACGACGGGGCTGCCCGTCCCCGGCTGGCACGCGCGCGTGGTGGACGGCGACGGGCGCGAACTGCCCGACGGGGAGCCGGGGCTGCTGGCCGTGCGCGGACCGGTCGGCTGCCGGTATCTCGCCGATCCACGGCAGCGCGAGTACGTACGGGGCGGCTGGAACATCACCGGCGACACCTACGTCCGCGAGAGCGACGGCTACTTCCGCTACGTCGCCCGCGCGGACGACATGATCATCTCCGCCGGGTACAACATCGCCGGACCGGAGGTCGAGGACGCCTTGCTGCGTCATCCGGACGTGGTGGAGGCGGCGGTCGTCGGGCGGCCCGACGAGGCACGCGGCATGGCCGTGGTGGCGTTCGTCGTCCTCAAGGAGGGTGCCGAGCGGGACGCCGAGGCACTGCGCGGCTTCGTCAAGTCGGAACTGGCGCCGTACAAATGCCCGCGGGGGATCGTCTTCCTGGACGCCCTGCCACGGACGGCGACCGGAAAACTCCAGAGGTTCCGCCTACGTACCGAGGGTGACCAGCAGTGATCCGCACGACCTAAGATGATCAACGTGTCCGACCAGCACGCTCCCCGGTCTCTCATCGTCACGCTCTACGGCGCGTACGGCCGCTCCATGCCCGGTCCGGTGCCCGTCGCCGAGCTGATCCGGCTGCTGGCCGCGGTCGGGGTGGACGCGCCCTCGGTGCGTTCGTCGGTGTCCCGGCTGAAACGGCGCGGTCTGCTCGTGCCGGCCCGCACGGAGCAGGGCGCGGCCGGCTACGAACTCTCCCCGGACGCCCGCCAGTTGCTCGACGACGGCGACCGGCGCATCTACGCGACCGCGCCGCCCGAGGACGAGGGCTGGGTGCTCGCGGTGTTCTCGGTTCCGGAGTCGGAGCGGCAGAAGCGGCATGTGCTGCGCTCCCGGCTGGCCGGCCTCGGCTTCGGTACGGCGGCGCCCGGTGTGTGGATCGCCCCGGCCCGGCTGTACGAGGAGACCCGGCACACCCTCCAGCGGCTGCGCCTCGACGCGTACGTCGACCTCTTCCGCGGCGAGCACCTCGGCTTCGCGCCGACCGTGGAGGCGGTCGCCCGCTGGTGGGACCTGGCGGCGATCGCCAAGCAGCACGAGGCGTTCCTCGACCGGCACGCGCGCGTGCTGCAGGACTGGCAGCGGCGCACGGACACCCCGCCCGAGGAGGCCTACCGTGACTACCTCCTCGCCCTGGACTCCTGGCGCCATCTGCCCTACGCGGACCCCGGCCTGCCTGCGCGTCTGCTACCCGCGAACTGGCCCGGCGTCCGCTCGGCCGCGGTCTTCCGTGGCCTGCACGAACGCCTGAGGGACGCCGGCGCGGCCTTCGTCGGCGTGTGACGCGGGCAGGCGGAGCTCAACCCCCCAGCGTGAGGCGGGGCTTGGGGGCGTCCGTGCGTCCGGTCCGGGGGCGGCGGCTGCCCGCCCGGTACGGCGCCGGCCAGGCGACGCCCGGCCCCTCGTAGCCCTGCTCGGCGGCGGCGTGCAGGGTCCAGTGCGGGTCGTAGAGGTGCGGGCGGCCGAGCGCGCACAGGTCCGTGCGCCCGGCCAGGATCAGGGAGTTGACGTCGTCCCAGGAGGAGATCGCGCCGACCGCGATCACCGGGATGCCCGCCTCGTGACGGATGCGGTCCGCGTACGGCGTCTGGTACGACCGCCCGAACTCCGGCCGCTCGTCGGCCACCACCTGCCCGGTCGACACATCGATCGCGTCGGCGCCGTGGGCGGCGAAGGCCCGGGCGATCTCGACGGCCTCCTCGGCCGTGGTTCCGCCCGCGGCCCAGTCGGTGGCGGAGATGCGGACGGTCATCGGCTTCTCCTCCGGCCACACGCCCCGTACGGCGTCGAAGACCTCCAGCGGGAAGCGGAGCCGTTTCGCGAGGGAGCCGCCGTAGCTGTCGGTGCGCTGGTTGGTCAGCGGGGAGAGGAAGCCGGAGAGCAGATAGCCGTGGGCGCAGTGCAGTTCGAGCAGGTCGAAGCCCGCGCGGGCGGCCCGCCAGGCCGCGGCGGTGAACTGCTCGCGCAGATCGGTGAGCTGGGCGCGGGAGAGCTGTCGCGGGGTCTGGCTGCCCGGCTTGTACGGGAGGGGTGAGGCGGCCACGAGCGGCCAGTTGCCGTCGGGCAGCGGTTCGTCGATGCCCTCCCACATCAGCCTGGTCGAGCCCTTGCGCCCGCAGTGGCCGAGTTGCACGCCGATCGCGGTGCCCGGCGCCTGCGTGTGCACGAACTCGGTGATCCGCTTCCACGCCTCGGCCTGCTTGCCGGTGTAGAGGCCGGTGCAGCCGGGCGTGATCCGCCCCTCGGGGCTGATGCACACCATCTCGGTCATCACCAGTCCGGCGCCGCCGAGCGCACGGGCGCCGAGGTGGACGAGGTGGAAGTCGCCGGGGACGCCGTCGGTGGCGGAGTACATGTCCATGGGCGAGACGACGACCCGGTTGCGCAGGATCAGGCCGCGCATCCGGAACGGGGTGAACATCGGGGGTGTGCCGGGCGGGCAGCCGAACTCGCGCTCGACGGCCTCGGTGAAGTGCGCATCGCGCAGCCGGAGGTTGTCGTGGGTGACCCGGCGGCTGCGGGTGAGCAGGTTGAAGGCGAACTGGCGGGACGGCCGGCCGAGGTACAGCTCCAGGTTCTCGAACCACTCCAGGCTGGCGCGGGCCGCGCGCTGTGTGGAGGCGACGACCGGTTTGCGTTCCTCCTCGTACGCCGCCAACGCCCGCTGCAGCGAAGGCTGTTCCTCCAGGCAGGCCGCGAGCGCCAGCGCGTCCTCGACGGCGAGCTTCGTGCCGGAGCCGATGGAGAAGTGGGCGGTGTGGGCGGCGTCGCCGAGCAGGACGACGTTGTTGTGCGACCAGCGCTCGTTGACGACCGTGCGGAAGGTGGTCCACGTCGAGTTGTTGGAGCGCAGAGGTCGGCCGCGGAGCGCGTCCGCGAAGATCTTGGCGCAGCGGTTGATCGACTCCTGTTCGTCGAGTTCGTCGAACCCGGCCGCCCGCCACACCTCCTCACGCATCTCGACGATCACGGTGGAGGCGCCGAATTGATTCGGCGGCCCGGAGGGCCTCGTTGAGGGGTGGTGGTCGGGTGACGGGCGGGCGTACGGATAGCCGTGCAACTGCATCACGCCGTGCTCGGTCTCGGCGATCTCGAAGCGGAAGGCGTCGAAGGGGAAGTCGGTGGCGAGCCAGATGTAGCGGCAGCGGTGGGCTGCCGCCTGGGGACGGAAGATGTGGGCGTAGGCCTCGCGGGTGCTGCTGTGCACGCCGTCGGCGGCGATGACCAGGTCGTGTGTGTCCGCCAGGCTGGTCGGGCGCGGGGCCTCGGTGCGGAAGCGGAGCTCTACGCCGAGGGTGCGGCAGCGGTCGTGCAGGATCTCGAGGAGGCGTTTGCGGCCGAGGGCGGCGAAGCCGTGTCCTCCGGAGGTGTGCTGGGTGCCTCCGTGCACGATGTCGATGTCGTCCCACCGGACGAAGTGCTGCTGCAGGGCCTCGTAGACCACCGGGTCGGCGTGTTCGATGCCGCCCAGGGTTTCGTCGGAGAGGACGACTCCGAAGCCGAAGGTGTCGTCGGGGGCGTTGCGTTCCCAGACGGTGATGTCGCGGGACGGGTGGAGACACTTCAGCAGGGCGGCTGCGTAGAGGCCGCCGGGGCCGCCGCCGATGATTGCGACTCGTAGGGGGTGGCTGGTCCCGTGTTGCGGGTGCGGCTGCGTCGTGGCTGGTCGCGCAGTTCCCCGCGCCCCTGAGGGTGGCACACTCACCGTCCCCTCCACTTTGGAGGTCGCTTTTCCTTGAACGCCGTATGGAACTCTGCGTAGTCCTCGCCGTTCATCAGCAGGGCCTGCGTCGAGGCGTCCAGTTCGACCGCCGCCGCCAGCGGCATGTCCAGTTCCGCTGTCAGCAGCGCCTTCGTCTGGGCGTACGCCAGGGCCGGGCCCTCGGCGAGGCGGCGCGCGAGCGCTTGCGCGGCCTCGTCGGCGCTGCCCTCGTCGGTGACCTCGCTGATCAGGCCGATCCGCTCGGCCTCCGGTGCCCGCACCGGCTCGCCGAGCATGAGGAGGCGGGTGGCGTGGCCCAGCCCGACGACCCGCGGCAGCAGGTACGCGGCGCCCATGTCGCCGCCGGACAGGCCGACCCGGGTGAAGAGGAAGGCGAAGCGGGCGGTGGGGTCGGCGACCCGGAAGTCCGCGGCCAGGGCGAGGACGGCCCCCGCGCCGGCCGCCACGCCGTGCACCGCGGCGATCACCGGGAACGGGCACTCCCTCAGGGCCCGCACCACCTGGCCGGTCATCCGGTTGAAGTCGAGGAGCTGGGCGGTGTCCATCGAGAGGGTCGCGCCGATGATCTCGTCGACGTCCCCGCCCGAGCAGAAGCCGCGTCCCTCGCCGGCCAGCACCAGGGCGCGCACGGACCGCTCCCGGGCCAGCTCGGCGAGCAGGTCGCGCAGGTCGGCGTAGGCGCCGAAGGTGAGGGCGTTGAGTTTCTCCGGCCGGGCGAGGGTGACGGTGGCGATGCCGTCGGTGCGGTCGACGCGCAGATGGCGCCAGCGTGAGGTGGTGGCGGCGGAGCCGGTGAAGGGACTCATGGGGTGCGGCCTCCTCGGGCGGGCACTGCCTCAAGACCTCTTGCCCAAGACGCTATCACCAATCTGTGACTATCGTCACGATGGCGCGATAAGAGCTGGTCGCGCGTCTGATCCCAGGGTGCGCTCCCGTCACATACGTCACCGGAGGTCAATAACGTGGTAACAGCGGGAGCAGCTGTGCGAGACCGCCCGTTCACCCGGGTAAGCCGGTCATACGGGGCCGAAGGTCCCGGGCGATGCCCGTCGTGAGACCGTTTCGAGGGCGTCGTACCATTCCTGAAGTTGAAAGCAGGACAGCCTGAATGTCGGCCCCAGGAGCCTGCTCCATGAACGGACTCGCCTTGCACGAACGCCCCTCCGCCTCCTGGCGTGTCGCACTGCCGCACTCCGCCGCGGCCGTGCCCGTGGCGCGCGCGCTGGTCCGCTCCGCGCTGGCCGAGCTGGAGCACGGCGCCGACAGTGACACCGCGGAGCTGCTCACGGCGGAGCTGGTCGCCAACGCCGTGGAGCACACCGCCGGGGACGCGCCGATAGAGCTGGTGCTGGAGCTGCTGCCGACCGCCTGCCAGGTGGAGGTGCACGACCCGGACCCGGCGCCGCCGGGCGACCTCACCCGGCCCGACGACGGCCCGCCCGACCCGTGGCAGGAGCACGGGCGCGGTCTGCTGCTGATCCGCACCCTCAGCGCCTCCTGCGGTCACCGCCCCACCGAGTCCGGCAAGGCGGTGTGGTTCAGACTCCCTGCAGTACCTCGTCAGTGGCGTCCTCGTCCGGCGTAACCTCGGTCAGCCGCGAGTTGCGGCGCCCGTAGCCGACGTACACCAGGAGCCCCGCCGCGAGGAACACCGCGAACTGGATCCAGGTCGCCCGGCCGGTCTCGTACATCAGGTACAGGCAGAAGGCGACGCCGAGCAGCGGCAGCACGGGGTACAGCGGCACCCGGAAGGTGCGCGGCAGGTCCGGCTCGCGGCGGCGCAGGGCGATCACCGCGACATTGACCACGGCCATGACGGCGAGCGTGCCGATGGTGCACAGGTTGACCACGGAGTCCAGCGACGCGAAGGCCGCCGGGACGGCGAAGACCACGGCGATGATCAGGGTGCCGGCGACCGGCGTGGCGGTCCTCGGCGACACCTTCTCGAAGACGCGCGGGACGAGCCCGTCCCGGGACATCGACATCAGGATGCGGCTCTGGCCGTACATCACCGCCAGCACCACCGAGGCGATGGCCACGACCGCGCCGAAGGCGATCACTGTGCCGCCGACGCCGGAGCCGGTGACCTGGTCGACGACGTACGACAGCGCGGCGGGCCGGCCGCCGACCTCGTCGCCGCCGACGGCGCCGATCGCGGCCAGGGCGACCGCGCAGTACAGCAGGGTGACCAGGCCGATGCAGACGAGGATCGCGACCGGGATGTCCCGGCGCGGGTTCTTCGCCTCCTCACCGGCGGTGGTGATCGCATCGAAGCCGATGTACGAGAAGAAGGCGGCCGTGGTGCCCGCGCCGATGCCGGCCAGTCCGGCCGGGGCGAACGGCACGAGGTTGCCGTCCTGGAAGGCGCTGAAGCCGATCGCGCAGAACGCGACGAGGATGGCGAGCTTGAGCGCCGCCATGGCGGCGGTCGCCCGGGCGCTCTCGCGCACACCGCGCACCAGCAGGACGGCGGCCATGGCGATGACCAGGACCGCGGGCAGGTTGACGACTCCGCCGTCGCCGGGGCTCGCGGAGAGCGCGGCGGGCAGCTGCAGGCCGATGAGGCTGTCGAGGAGTTCGTTGACGTACTGGCTCCAGCCGACCGCGACGGCGGACACCGACACGCCGTACTCCAGAAGCAGGCACCAGCCGACCAGGAAGGCCGTGGTCTCGCCGAAGCCCGCGTAGGCGAAGGAGTACGAGGAGCCGGAGACGGGGATCGCGCCGCCCAGCTCGGCGAAGGCGAACGCGGTGAACACACAGGTGATCGCGGCGAGCACGAAGGAGATGACGACGGCGGGGCCGGCCTGGGCCACCGAGTCGGACAGACCGACGAAGATGCCGGTGCCGACGATGGCGCCGACGCCGAAGCAGATGAGCTGGAACAGGCCCATGGTGCGCTTCAGGCCGTGACCTTCGCGGTCGGCGCCGGAATCGGCCACCAGCAGGGCGGGGGACTTGATGCGGGGCATACGGGTGGTGCTCGTTTCTGGTGGTGCGGGTGCGACCGGGTCAGGTCGCGCGGCGGCCGCGGAAGGGGTGGCTCCGGGCCGCCGGACAGCATAAGGCGCTGGTCAGGCCAGCGTGGCCACCAGCACGGCCTTGATGGTGTGCAGCCGGTTCTCCGCCTCGTCGAAGACGACCGAGTGGGCGGACTCGAAGACCTCGTCCGAGACCTCCAGGTACTCGAGGCCATGCCGCTGGTGGATCTCGCGGCCGACCTTGGTGCCCAGGTCGTGGAAGGCGGGCAGGCAGTGCAGGAACTTCACGTCCGGGTTGCCGGTGGCGCGCAGGACGTCCATGGTCACGGCGTACGGCCCGAGGGCGGCGATCCGCTCGTCCCAGACCTCCTTGGGCTCCCCCATGGAGACCCAGACGTCCGTGGCGACGAAGTCGGCGCCCCGGACGCCCTCTTCCAGGGACTCGGTGAGCGTGATGCGGGCGCCGCTGGTCTCGGCGAGCGCGCGGGCCCGGTCGACGATCTCCTGGGCGGGCCAGTAGGACTTCGGGGCGACGATACGGACGTCCATGCCGAGCAGGGCGCCGGTGACCAGGTAGGAGTTGCCCATGTTGAAGCGGGCGTCGCCGAGGTAGGCGAAGGCGATCTCCTTGACCGGTTGGGCGCTGTGCTCGGTCATGGTGAGCACGTCGGCGAGCATCTGGGTGGGGTGCCAGTCGTCGGTGAGTCCGTTGTAGACGGGCACGCCCGCGTACGCCGCCAGCTCCTCGACATTGGCCTGGCTGTCCCCCCGGTACTCGATGGCGTCGAACATCCGGCCGAGGACGCGGGCGGTGTCCTTCACGGACTCCTTGTGCCCGATCTGCGAACCTGAGGGATCGAGGTACGTGGTCGAGGCGCCCTGGTCGGCGGCCGCGACCTCGAAGGCACAGCGGGTGCGCGTCGAGGTCTTCTCGAAGATCAGCGCGATGTTCTTTCCCCGCAGGTACTGGGTCTCGGCCCCGGCCTTCTTGGCGGCCTTCAGCTCCGCGGCCAGCTCGATCAGGCCGCGGAACTCGTCCTCGGTGAAGTCCAGCTCCTTGAGGAAGTGGCGGCCGGCGAGTGAGGTCGGGGCTGTCGCCATCGGGCGCTCCAGAGTGACGGGTACACGGACTCCTGGAAGTCTATACGACTGTCGACATTTCTATGCACCAGGATTCCTACGGGGATTCCTACGAGGATTCCTGTACGGCATCCCGTTCGACCGGACAGCTCATGCACCGCGGCCCACCCCTGCCCCGGCCCAGCTCGCTGCCCGGGATCTCGATCACCTCGATGCCCTGCTTGCGCAGATGCGTGTTGGTGGTGGAGTTCCGCTCGTAGGCGACGACGACGCCCGGCTCGACGGCGAGGACGTTGCAGCCGTCGTCCCACTGCTCGCGCTCGGCCGCGTGCACGTCCTGGGTCGCGGTCAGGACCCGGATCTCGCTCAGGCCCAGCGCGGCGGCGATCGCCCGGTGCATGTGCTCCGGAGGGTGGTCGGTGACCTTGAGCTCCTTCTCGCCGACGCCCGGCTCGATGGTGTACGAGCGGAGCATGCCGAGCCCCGCGTACTGGGTGAAAACATCACCGTCGACCATCGTCATCACGGTGTCGAGGTGCATCAGGGCGCGCCGCTTGGGCATGTCGAGGGCCACGATGGTCTGCGCGGAGCCCGCGGCGAACAGCTTGTGCGCGAGCATCTCGACGGCCTGTGGCGTCGTCCGCTCGCTCATACCTATGAGGACGGCGCCGCTCCCGATCACCAGGACGTCCCCGCCCTCGATGGTGGACGGGTAGTCGGCCTGCCCCTCGGACCAGACGTGGAAGCCCGTGTCGCGGAAGAGCGGGTGGTGCCGGTAGATCGCCTCGAAGTGCACCGTCTCGCGCTGGCGGGCCGGCCAGCGCATGGCGTTGACGGAGACCCCGTCGTAGATCCAGGCGGAGGTGTCACGGGTGAAGAGGTGATTGGGCAGGGGGGCGAGGAGGAAGTCGTCGAGCTCCATGACATGAAAGCGCACGGAGGTCGGTTCGGGGTGCGCCTCCAGGAACTCCCGCTTGGTCATGCCGCCGACGAGGGCCTCGGCCAGCTCGCGCGAGGGCAGACCCTCGAAGGCGGCACGGAGGTGGTCGGTGGCGAGCACCCCGTACTCCTTCTCGTCGAAGACCCGGTCCAGGACGAGCTTCCTGGCCGCCGGGATCTCCAGGGCCTCGGTGAGCAGATCGCCGAACAGGTGGACGGTGACGCCCCGGTCGCGCAGCACGTCGGCGAACCCGTCGTGCTCGGCCCGCGCCCGGCGGACCCACAGGACGTCGTCGAAGAGCAGGGCGTCCTTGTTGCTGGGCGTGAGCCTTTTGAGCTCGAGATCGGGCCGGTGCAGGATGACGCGGCGCAGCCGCCCGGCCTCGGAGTCGACATGGAATCCCATGACTCCATCCTGGCCATCGAGGACCGCCTTCACCCCCTGCTCGACCGTTTCCGTTTTCGTCCCCTTGACGACAATCAATCGGAGCAGTTATCGTCCATTTGACGAAAAGCGAGGGGGTCTCATGGCCGACATCACCCGGCGCCTTGGGTGGCGCCATCTGCGCGGCGCTCCGACGGCACACATCCGCCACCATCGCTCCGGCAAGCTGGTGCACGACGGCCCGGGACTGAGCTTCTGGTTCCGCTCCCTGACCGCCGCACTCTCCGAGGTGCCGGTCGACGACCGCGAACTGGCGATGACCTTCCACGCTCGCACGTCCGACTTCCAGGACGTCACGGTGCAGGCGACGGTCACCTACCGGATCGCCGACCCGGCCCTCGCGGCCGCCCGCCTCGACTTCTCCGTCGACCCGGACACCGGAGTCTGGCGGGGCGCTCCCCTGGAGCAGCTGGGCACGCTGCTGACGGAGACGGCCCAGCAGCATGCGCTGGACGTCCTCGCCCGTACGTCGCTGTCGTCGGCGCTGGTGGACGGGGTGACGGCAGTGCGCGAACGCGTAGCGGCGGGGCTGGCGGCGGAACCCCGGCCGCCGGCCACGGGCCTCGAGGTGGTCGCCGTACGCGTCGTCGCCCTGCGCCCGGAGCCGGAGGTGGAGCGGGCCCTGCGCACGCCCGCCCGGGAGCAGATCCAGCAGGAGGCCGACCGGGCGACGTACGAGCGGAGGGCCGTGGCCGTCGAGCGGGAGCGGGCCATCGCCGAGAACGAGCTGGCCAGCCGGATCGAACTCGCCCGCCGCGAGGAGCAGTTGGTCGACCAGCGGGGCACGAACGCACGCCGTGAGGCCGAGGAGCATGCGGCGGCGGACGCGGTACGGGCCGAGGCCGAGGCGGCGCGGACGGTGACCCTGGCGGAGGCGGAAGCGGCACGGACGGTAAAGCTGGCGGAGGCGGAGGCGGCCCGTTCCGTACGGCTGGCCCGCGCGGAGGCCGAGGGTGCCCGTGAGGTCGGTGCGGCGCGGGCCACGGCGCAGGCGGCGTGGCTGCAGGTGCACGCGGGTGTCGATGTATCGATACTGCATGCTCTGACCGGCAGCAGGCTGGCGGAGAACCTGCCGCACATCGACAGCGTCACCATCTCGCCCGATGTCGTCACGGGGCTGCTCGCCCGGCTCGGCGACGGGACGCGGGCGTGAGTCTCGCCCCGCGGGCCGTCCTCGTCCGTCGCACCACGGAGTACGAGGAGTTGGTGGCCCGGCACGGTACGCACGGCCAGGCCGCCTTCTTCCTCCGCTCCCGCGGCCGGGACATCGAGGAGCTCGCGGACCGGCACCACCGCACCCGCCGCACGCTGGCCGAGGTCACGTCCGCGATTCCTCTGACCTGGCGTCAGGCGCAGGTCGAACGGGCCGACTTGGACCGTTTCCTGTTCGCGCCGGAGGACGTGGTGGTCGTGGTCGGTCAGGACGGACTGGTGGCGAACGTCGCCAAGTACCTGGCGGGACAGCCGGTGTTGGGGTTCGATCCGGACCCCGACCGCAATCCGGGTGTCCTGGTCCGGCACCGCCCCGCAGACGCGGCGAAGCTGCTGCCGTCCGCGACCACGGCGGCCACGGACGAACTCACCATGGTCGAAGCGGTCGCCGACGACACCCAACGGCTTGTCGCACTCAACGAGATCTATCTGGGAGCAGCCGGACACCAGACGGCCCGATACCGCCTGGGCCTCGAGGACGACGGCGGTGTCGTCGAGGCCCAGGCCTCCTCCGGTGTGCTCATCGGCACCGGGACCGGGGCCACCGGATGGCTCCGGTCGGTGTGGCAGGAGCGCTCCAGCGGCCTTCGGCTCCCCCGCCCCACCGACGACCGCCTGCTGTGGTTCGTACGAGAGGCATGGCCCTCCCCGGCCACCGGTACGTCACTGGTGGCCGGGGAACTGTCGGCTTCCTCGCGGCTGAGTCTCACCGTCGAGTCCGAGCGGCTGATCGCCTTCGGGGACGGGATGGAGTCCGACGCCGTGGAGCTGACGTGGGGTCAGTCGGTGCGGGTCGGAGTGTGCCGGGAGCGGCTCCGACTGGTGGGCTGACGGGCATACTACGGGCGGGCCGACGCCGACGGGACAGCCGGGCAGGGGGTGAAGCCATGCCGGGGGCAAGGCGCCGGGGGCGGTCGCGAGGTGAGCTCATACGGCAGCGCGCGCAGGCGCAGTTCGTCGGACGGCGATCCCAACGCGCCCTGTTCGTACAGAACTTGGCGAAGGACCCGGAGTCGGAGAACGACCCGGCGCACTTCCTGTTCCATGTGCGCGGAGTGGGCGGGGTGGGCAAGTCCACGCTGCTGCGGCAGTGGCGGGAGGCCGCCCGGCAGGCCGGTGCGGTGACGGCGGTGGTGGACGAGAACGACGTCCACGGCGTCCCCGAGACGTTGGCCGAGCTGGCCCGGCAGCTCGCCGAGAAGGCCGGTCCGCTCAAGGAGTTCGACCGGGCTGCCGAGCAGTACCGCCGGGAGCAGGAGGCGGCTGCCGAGCCGATACCGGCGGACGGTGCCGGGGCCGCGGAGGGCGAGGCGTCCGTGTCGAGCCGGGTGGTGGCGCAGGCGGCGCTGGGCGCGGCGGCGCTGCTGCCGGGGGCCGGTGTGGTGACCGCGATGGCGAACCCGGACACCGCAGCCCAGGGTCTGGACCGGCTGCGGGCCGGGATCCGGGCCCGGGGACGCCAGGGCCGCGGGGGCGATGCAACCGAGGTCAGCCGGGCCTTCGTCGCCGAGCTGGGGCGGTTGTGCCGTGCGTACCCATGGGTGGTGCTGTTCCTCGACACCTGGGAGCAGACCGGCCGCTATCTGGACGGCTGGCTGCGCGATCTGGTGGACGACGCCTTCGGGCCGCTGCCGGTCAACGTGATGGTCGTTCTGGCCGGGCGGGACGACCTCGCGGAGCGTGACTGGGCGCAGCTGCGCGCGGAGGTGACGGAGGTGCCGCTGGAGGTGTTCACCGAGGCGGAGACACGAGAGCTGCTGGCGGCCCGGGGGGTGACGGAGCCGGGGGTGGTGGAGGCGGTCCTGCATCTGTCGATGGGACTGCCGCTGCTGGTGGAGCTGCTGGCGCTGGCCCGGCCAGGGGCCGCCGAGGACGTGGACGCCGACGGGGACGTGGTGGACCGGGCCGTCGAGCGGTTCGTGCAGTGGATCGCGGACCCGGGGCAGCGGGAGACGGTCCTCGCGTGCGCGCTGGCACCGCAGCTCAACGAGGACGTGTTCGCCGCCGCCGCGCCGGAGGACGCACGCGGGCTGTGGGGGTGGCTGTGCGGGCAGCCGTTCGTCAGCGGCCACGGCGACTTCAAGCAGTACCACGCGGTGGTACGGGCGAGCATGGTCCGCCAGCAGCGCACCCGCTCCCCGCAGCGCTGGACCGCGGCGCACCTCCGCCTCGCCGACACCCATGCCGCGTGGCGCACCGACGCCGAGCAGGGGCTGGCCGAGTCGAAACGGTGGGCGGATCCGCTGTGGCGCCGGCACCGCCTGGACGAGACGTACCACCGGCTGTGTGCCAACCCCGCGGCCCACTTGGCGGCCGCACTGGAGCAGGCCGTCCAGGCCGCGGGCCAGGAGACGGCGATCCTGCGGCAGTGGACCGACACCCTGGGGCAGGCGGCACGCGACACCGCCGAGCCGACTCTGCAGTCCTGGGCGGACCGTCTGCAGAACGCCGTGGCCGACGACGAACCCGCTCTGGCGGCCCTCACGGCGCTGCTGGCGCACGGCCAACTGGGCAGCACGGCTCGGGCATGGGCGCACGCCTATCGGGGGCAGCGCCTGTCTCTCGCCGACCGCGATGAGGAAGCCATCGCCGAACTGGACCGTGCCGTCGCCGTCGATTCCGGCAACGCCCGCGCTTGGGCCTTCCGCGGCAACGTGCACCGCTGGCGCGGCAACGACGACCAGGCGATCAACGACCTGACGGCCGCGCTCGACCTCGACCCGGACTACGCCTGGGCGCTTGCCCGTCGGGGAGACGCCCACCGCAGTGCCGGCCGCCTCGATCAGGCCGTCGCAGACCTGACCGCCGCGCTGAACCTCGACCCCGATGATGTCTGGGCACTTGGCTCCCGCGGTCAGACCCACTACCAGGCGGGTCGCTACGACGAGGCTGTCACGGACTTCACCGCGGCACTCGACATCGACCCCACCGTCGCATGGGTGCTGGGTTCCCGTGGTCAGACCCACCGCATGGCCGACCGCTACGAGGAGGCCATCGCCGACCTCACCGCAGCACTCGCCCTTGACCCCGACGATGCCTGGTCGCTCGCCCAACGCGGAGCAGCCCACTACGGAGCGGACCGTTACGACGAGGCCGTGGCCGACTTCAGCGCCTCCCTCGACCTCAATCCCGACCAGGCCTGGGCGCTCGGTGCTCGCGGTCAGACGCACCGCATGGCGGGGCGCTACGACCAGGCCGTCGCCGACCTCACCGCCGCACTCGACCTCAAACCCGACTACCCCTGGGCGCTCGCCCAACGTGGAGCAGCCCACCACGGAGCGAACCGTTACGACCAGGCAGTCGCGGACCTGACCGCCGCACTCGACTTCGATCCCGACTACGCCTGGGCACTCGCCCGCCGGGGATGCGCCCACCGCATGGCCGGCCGCTACGACCAGGCCGTCACAGACCTCACCGCCGCACTCGACCTTGAACCCGACTACCCCTGGGCACTCTCCCAACGCGGAGAAGCCCACCGCCAGGCGGGCCGCATTGAGGAGGCCGTGGCCGACTTCAGCGCCTGCCTCGACCTCAACGCCGACGGCACGTGGGCCCTCTGCCAACGGGGCGTGGCCCGTCGTGCCGCGGGGCAGTTCGCGTCGGCACGGGAGGACCTCGTCGGCGCTGTCACGGCCAGACCTGACGACGCCGGCTATGCGTTCGAGCAGCTCATGCTGGACACGATGACCCGGGGGCTCGAGGCATGCACGCACGCCTGGACGGAGTTACTAGCCACTCCGGTGAACCCGCCGAAGACCGACGCCACCAGGTTCTTCGCCCTCTTCCGCGTCCTGCTCCTCGAACCGGAGACCGACGTCACGGAGGTCACCGAGGCGTTCCTGGCGGACGCCCCCGACCAGGACGCCATCACCGATCTGCTCCTCTATCTGGCCGAACTCGCGGCCCTGGACCATCCGTGCGCAGACCGCGCACGCCAGTGCAGCCGACTCATCCGCGCACATACGTCGCGCTGAGCCGACCGCACCAACGCCTCACAGCCGCGGATCCACCGGCTCCGACTCCAGCGCCAGCACTCCGAACACCGCCTCGTGCACCCGCCACAGCGGCTCGCCCTCCGCCAGCCGGTCCAGTGCCTCCAGGCCGAGCGCGTACTCGCGGATCGCGAGCGAGCGCTTGTGGTTGAGGAAGCGGGAGCGGAGGCGGGCGAGGTTCTCCGGTCGGGTGTACTCGGGACCGTAGATGATCCGCAGGTACTCGCGGCCCCGGCACTTGATGCCGGGCTGCACCAGGCGGCCCTGGTCACTGCGGACCAGCGCGCCGAGCGGCTTGACGACCATGCCCTCGCCGCCGCGGCCGGTCATCTCCAGCCACCAGTCGACGCCGGCCTGGATCGACTCCGGGTCACCCGTGTCGACGTACAGGCGCCGGGTGGTCTGGAGCAGTCCGCTGCCGTCGTGCTCGACGAGCCGGTCGAGCAGGGCGAGCTGTTCGTCGTGCGGCAGTCCGGCGAGGCTGCGGCCCTGAACCGCGAGTATCTGGAACGGGGCCAGGCGGACGCCGTTCAGGCCGTCCGTGGTCCAGCAGTAGCGGCGGTACGCCTCGGTGAACGCGGCGGCGTCCGCTGCCCGTTCACGCTGGCGGGACAGGAGGCCGGCCACGTCGACGCCGCGGGCCGCCGCACCTTCCAACGCGGTCAGCGCGCCCGGGAACACCGCCCCGGAGGCGGCGCCGACCGCCGCGTACTGGCTGCGCAGCAACCCGGACGCCTTCAGCGACCACGGCATCAGCTCGGCATCCAGCAGCAGCCAGTCGGTCTCCAGCTCGTCCCAGAGGCCCGCCTCGCCGACGGCCGTCCGCAGCCGGCCGAGGATCTCCTCCGTGACCGCCTCGTCGTCGAAGAACGGACGGCCGGTCCGGGTGTAGAGGGACCCGGTCGGCCCTCCCCCACTCTCGGCTCCGCTCGAGCGGGAGGTGCCCCCATCCCCGAACCGCTTCCGCGCCGCCTCCGCGTCCCGGCAGACCAGCGCCATCGCCCGCGAGCCCATGTGCTTCTCCTCGCACACGACTCGGGCGACACCGTCGTCCTTGTACTGCGCGAAGGCCTCGGCCGGGTGCTCCAGATAGCCCTCCACGTGAGAGGTGGCCGTCGGCGCCATCGTCGGCGGGAGGAACGGCAGCAGCCGCGGGTCGACGGCGAAACGGCTCATGACCTCCAGGGCCGCCGCCGCGTTCTCCTCGCGGACGGAGATCCGCCCGGCGTGCCGGGTCTCCACGACCCGCCGTCCCTGTACGTCGGCCAGGTCCAGCGGCCGCCCGTCCTGCCCGCCCGGCGCCTCCGAGCGCAGCGGCTTGGCCGGCTCGTACCAGACGCGCTCCGCCGGTACGTCGACCAGTTCCCGCTCCGGCCAGCGCAGCGCAGTGAGCTTGCCGCCGAAGACGGCACCGGTGTCCAGGCAGATGGTGTTGTTCAGCCAGGTGGCCTCCGGGACGGGAGTGTGGCCGTAGACCACCGCCGCCCGGCCCCGGTAGTCCTCCGCCCACGGGTAGCGCACCGGCAGCCCGAACTCGTCGGTCTCCCCCGTGGTGTCGCCGTACAGCGCGTGCGAGCGGACCCGGCCGGACGTCCGGCCGTGGTACTTCTCCGGCAGACCGGCGTGGCAGACCACCAGCCTGCCGCCGTCGAGGACGTAGTGGCTGACGAGCCCGTCGATGAACTCCCGTACCTGCTGCCGGAACTCCTCGCTCTCCCCCTCCATCTGCTCGATGGTCTCGGCGAGCCCGTGCGTGTGCTGGACCTTGCGGCCCTTGAGGTACCGCCCGTACTTGTTCTCGTGATTTCCGGGCACGCACAGGGCGTTGCCCGACGTCACCATCGACATCACACGGCGCAGCACACCGGGGCTGTCCGGCCCGCGGTCGACGAGGTCACCGACGAAGACGGCGGTACGGCCGTCGGGGTGCACTCCGTCGACGTACCCCAACTTGCCCAGCAGCGACTCCAGTTCGGCGGAGCAGCCGTGGATGTCGCCGATGATGTCGAAGGGGCCGGTGAGGTGGGTGAGGTCGTTGAAGCGCTTCTCGGTGACGATCGTGGCGTTCTCGACGTCCTCCACTCCGCGCAGGATGTGCACCTTGCGGAAGCCCTCGCGCTCCAGGTGGCGCAGGGAACGGCGGAGTTCGCGGGTGTGCCGCTGGATGACCCGGCGCGGCATGTCGGCCCGGTCGACACGGGCCGCGTTGCGCTCGGCGCACACCTGCTCCGGCACGTCGAGCACGATGGCGATGGGCAGCACGTCGTACTGCCTGGCCAGCTCGATCAGCTGCCGTCGGGCGTCCGGCTGCACGCTGGTGGCGTCGACGACCGTGCGGCGGCCGGCGGCCAGGCGCTTGCCCGCGATGTAGTGCAGGACGTCGAAGGCGTCCCGGGTGGCGCCCTGGTCGTTCTCGTCGTCGGAGACGAGCCCCCGGCAGAAGTCGGACGAGATCACCTCGGTCGGCTTGAAGTGCCGACGGGCGAAGGTGGACTTGCCCGAGCCGGAGGCGCCGATCAGCACCACGAGGGAGAGGTCGGTGACGGGCAGGGTGCGCCCCTTGGTGTCGACGGTCATGCGGCCTTCTCCTCCTTCGTGGTCCTGATCGTGAACACAGCCATCTGGGTGGGCGGCCCCACCTCGGGGTCGTCGGGTCCGACGGGCGCGAACTCCACCTCGTAGCCGTGCCGTTCGGCGACTTGTCCGGCCCACTGCCGGAACTCGTCCCGTGTCCACTCGAAGCGGTGGTCGCCGTGCCGGACGTGACCGGCCGGGAGGGATTCCCAGCGGACGTTGTACTCGACGTTCGGCGTGGTCACGAGGACCGTCCGAGGGCGGGCGGCGCCGAACACCGCGTACTCCAGCGCGGGCAGCCGGGGCAGGTCGAGGTGCTCGATCACCTCGCTGAGCACGGCGGCGTCGTATCCCTTGAGCCGGTTGTCGGTGTAGGCGAGGGAGCCCTGGAAGAGCTTCACGCGCGAGGCCTGCCGCTCCCCCATCCGGTCCAGCTTCAGCCGCCGGGACGCGATGGTGAGCGCCCGCATCGACACGTCCACGCCGACGATCTCGGTGAACCGCGGGTCCTTCAGCAGCGCCTGCACCAGCTGGCCCTGACCACAGCCGAGGTCGAGGACCCGCGCGGCACCGGACGCGTGCAGAGCCGCGACGATCGCGTCCCGTCGCTGCACGGCGAGCGGCGTCGGCTTCTCCTCGGCCTCGCCCTCGGCCTCCACGGCGTTGTCGATCTCCTCGACCTCACTGTCGTCGGCCTCCGCGAGCCGCACCAGCTCCAGCCGCTCCATCGCCTGCCGGGTCAGCGACCAGCGGCGCGACAGATACCGGCTGGTGATCAGCTTCTGCTCCGGGTGGTCGGGCAGCCAGCCCTCACCGGCCCGCAGCAGCTTGTCGACCTCGTCGGAGGAGACCCAGTAGTGCTTGGCGTCGTCGAGGACGGGGAGGAGGACGTACAGGTGGCGCAGTGCCTCGGCGAGGGTCAGCGTCTCCGACTCCAGCAGGAGCCGTACGTAGCGCGAGTCGCCCCACTCCGGGAACTGCACGTCCAGCGGCACAGGCTCGACGTCCACCGCCCAGCCGAGCGGCTCGAAGAGCCGTCGTACGAGATCCGGGCCGCCCCGGGCCGGAAGTGCCGGCACCTCGATACGCAGCGGCAGCGACTGTACGGCCCGCTCGGGCCGGGCATTGCACACGCCTCGCATCGCGCTGGAGAAGACGGCGCTCAGCGCCACGGCCAGCAGCGAAGAGGCGGCGTAGGGGCGGTCGTTGACGTACTGCGCGAGCGCCGCGTCGGGCGCCCCGCCCCGGCCCTTGCCCTTCCCGCGCCGGACCAGCGCCACCGCGTCGACCTCCAGCAGCAGCGCCGCCGTGCAGCGCTCGGCGTCCGCCTCGGGGTAGAGGACGTGCGCGGTGCCGTAGGAGGTGGAGAACGCCTGCGCTTTCTCGGGGTGCTTGTGCAGCAGGAAGCCGAGGTCGGTGGCGGGGCGCTCCGGGGTGCCGGTGGTGCTGATCGTCAGGAACACGGTGGACTGGCCTCGGAGTAGTGGTCTGAACTGCGGATACGCACACCGTACAGAGCGGGCATCGGCAGCACTCGGGAATTTTCGCTAGCCTCCCGGTCGACCGGGCGTTCGAGGGACAGACGGCATGGGCGCCCACGCACCCACAGAAGCGGAGGGCTCACGTGACAGAGGCCGGGCCAGGCGCGGACCGTATCGACACCAGCAAGCCCCACTCTGCCCGTATGTACGACTACTTCCTCGGCG
Organism: Streptomyces sp. F001; assembly: GCF_004187715.1. Lineage (GTDB taxonomy): Bacteria > Actinomycetota > Actinomycetes > Streptomycetales > Streptomycetaceae > Streptomyces > Streptomyces flavusporus. The sequence continues at coordinate 95,947 of NZ_QZWF01000016.1, forward strand.
GGAAGGACAACTATCCGGTCGACTCGGCAGCGGCCGAGCAGGTCATATCCCTCTTCCCCGCCGTCCGGGACATGGCGCGGACCAACCGCTGGTTCATGCACCGTGCCTCCCGGCTGCTGGCCGAGCGAGGTGTCCGCCAGTTCCTCGACATCGGAACCGGAATACCGACCGAGCCGAACCTCCACCAGATCGTGCAGGGCATCGTCCCGGACGCTCGTGTGGTGTACGCGGACAACGATCCGATCGTCCTCAGGCACGCCGAAGCCCTGCTGCACAGCACACCGGAGGGAAAGACCGCCTACGTCCAGGGCGATGTGCGGGAATCGGGAAAGATCCTCGCGGCGGCGCGGGAAACCCTCGACTTCGCGGAGCCGATCGCGCTGTCCCTCGTGGCTCTCCTGCATCTGGTGGCGGACGAGGACGAGCCCGGCCGGATCGTGCGTGAGTTGCTCGAACCACTCGCGCCCGGAAGCTACTTGACGCTTTCCCATGCGACGGGGGACTACGACCCGGAGACCTGGGAGCGCGTCGTCGAGGTGTACCGCAAGGGCGGCACGTCGGCGCAGGTGCGCTCGCGCGGTGAATTCTCCGGATTCTTCACGGGACTCGAATGGGTGGACCCCGGTGTCGTGCTCGCGGCTCAGTGGCATCCCGAGCTCGGTGACCGGCACGGCGGTGAAGAAATCCCGCTGTACGCAGGAGTTGCACGCAAGCCATGACCGCCGGCCCGGCGGATCGCACTGCACGGCCCGATCCGCCGGGTTGCCGATCCGTCGGTCTGTCGATCGGTCGTACGAACGTTACGACAGCTGCGACTGGACCTGAGCGGAGATCAGCTCCAGGTGGTCCAGGTCGTGCAGGTCGAGTACCTGGAGGTAGATCCGCCGGGCGCCGATCTCGGTGTAGCGGCCGATCTTGTCGACCACCTCAGCCGGTGTGCCCGCCAGGCCGTTGGTCTTCAGCTCCTCGACCTCGCGGCCGATCGCGGCGGCGCGGCGGGCCACCTCCTGGTCGTTGTTGCCGACGCAGACCACCAGGAGGTTGGAGTACACAAGGTCGTCGCCCTTGCGGCCGGCCTCCTCCGCGGCGGCGCGGACCCGGGCGAACTGGCGCTCGCTGTCCTCGACGGAGGCGAACGGCATGTTGAACTCGTCGGCGTACTTCGCAGCCAGCCGCGGGGTGCGGGTGGCGCCGTGGCCGCCGACGAGTACGGGGATCTTCGGCTGGGCGGGCTTGGGCAGCGCCGGCGACTCCTTGAGCTCGTAGTACTTCCCGTGGAAGTCGAAGGTCCGGCCGACCTCCGTCGCCCACAGCCCGGTGACGATCTCCAGCTGCTCCTCGAGACGGCCGAACCTCTCCTTCGGGAAGGGGATGCCGTACGCGGCGTGCTCCTCGGCGAACCAGCCGGCACCCAGGCCGAATTCGACACGGCCGCCGGACATCTGGTCGACCTGGGCGACCTGAATGGCAAGGACGCCGGGCAGCCGGAAGGTGCCGGCGGTCATCAGCGTGCCGAGCCGGATGCGCTTCGTCTCGCGGGCGAGGCCGGCGAGGGTGATCCAGGCGTCCGTGGGGCCGGGGAGGCCGTCCCCGGAGCCCATCCTCATATAGTGATCGGAACGGAAGAAGGCATCGAAGCCAAGGTCCTCGGTGGCCTTCGCCACGGTGAGCAGGGTGTCGTAGCTCGCCCCCTGCTGGGGCTCGGTGAAGATTCGAAGATCCATATTTCCATCCTGCCCCTTGCCCTCCGCACGGCGTCATTGGACCCACCGCCGAGGAGGCCGCCATGTCCGACCTGCCTAGAGCCTGTCCGGCGGCTCATGCCGCAGACGCGGGGTCCGGCACGCCCTCCCCCACTCTCGGCTTCGCTCGAGCGGGGGGACCCCCATCGCGTCGACTCCCTCCCCCGCCTTGCAGCTGGACGCACCACGCCCCGCTCACCTGCGCCGATCAGTCACTGTCGCTTTCCTGCGACCTGATCCGCCGGACAGGCCCCTAGCCCGCCTCCCGCTCCGGCACCACCTCCTGCCGGTCTGCCAGCTTGCGCAGCATCTCCAGCACCCGGTCCCGTGACTCGTCCGCCGCGTCGATGGCCTCCATGCACTGCCAGTACGTGCCCTCGTCGGGCGCGGAGCAGACGATGCCGACGAGGGCGATGCCGACCTCGCCGAGCAGGCCGCCGAGGTGCAGCAGAGCCTGCCGGGCGTCACCCAGCTCGGTGAGCTGGGCCGCGCGCAGCTCACCCGTGTCGAGCTCCGGCGTGTCGAGCACGCCGCAGCCTCTGCCCGCCAGCTCGGTCAACCCCAGTGCCTCACCGCGCAGTTCGGGCGGTCCGGAGACCGCGAGCCGGCTGCCGATCGCCTGGGCCAGGGCCTGCGCCTGCCACACCTCCGTCATGATCTGAGCCACATCGCCGCTTGCCGCCAGGGCACGCCTGCTCGTCAGGATGAGCCGCACCGCATCCATGCGCTGCCCCCGTCTGTCCCGCCGCGCTCTCAGCACGTCGCCCGAACTCCCTTGTCCACTACCCAGAGTGAGGGAGCGTGAGACGAAAAGCCAGAGGAAGACGGAAATCTGTGGACAACAATTCGAATGCTGTTCAGATTTCAACTGCGGAGAGTGAAAGTGGAGCCTTCGGCTCCTCGCCCGGGCCGGGAGCCTGAGATCTTCCGCCCGGAACCGGAGCGGGGTCAGGGGCCGTCCGGTGCCGGGAACCGCCGCTCGTTGCGGTCGATCTTCGCGTCGAGCGCGGCCAGCGGGTCGATGCCGAGCACCTCGCACAGCTGGAGCAGATACGCAAGGACGTCGGCCACCTCGTCCGTGACGCGGTGCGCGGTGTCGGGGTCGGACATGACGCGGGCCGACTCCTCCGGCGTCAGCCACTGGAAGATCTCGACCAGTTCGGAGGCCTCCACACTGAGCGCGGCCACGAGGTTCTTGGGCGTGTGGTAGCGCTGCCAGTCGCGCGCGGCGGCGAACTCGGCCAGCCTGCGCTGAAGCTTCGCCACGTCCAGGGCTTCAGTCACGCGTCAAGGTGTACCACCGTGACTCCGTCCGTCCCCTGCGCCCAGGACGCGTCGCTCACCGCGCCGACCAGGCGGATGTGCCCGCGCTCGCACATCCGCGCCGCCAGCCGCAGCAGTTCGCCGCACTGCCGTGGGTCGAGTGCGCGGTCGAAGCCGTCGGCGAGGACGGTGAGCGTCTGCATGGCCGCCGGCACCTCGCCGGCCGGGTCGACCTCCAGGACGCCCGGGCCGGTGAGCAGCACCAAGGTCAGGGCGAGGTATCGCAGCTCACCGTCCCCGAGCCGTTCGAGGGCGGTCCGGATGCCGTCGCCCCGGTCCAGCACCGCGCGGACCGTGCCGGCGCCGAGCGGTTCGGCGAGGACCTCCGCGACGGTTCCGGCGCATCCCGCGCGCACCGCGGCGACGAGCTGCGCATGCCGCCGGGCGCACTCCGCGCGGGTGCGCCACAGGACGTCGGCCAGGTTGTCGCAGCCGCCGAGCAGCCGGCCGGAGCCCATCGGCACGGGGAGGCGCATGCGTTCCGGCCGCGGGTCGCAGGAAAAGACGGAGCGCAGGGCGACGACCATCTGTTCGGCGGCGGCGAGGACGCGCCGCTGTCCGTCGGTCTTGCCGGCCACCCGTAGCGGCAGCAGCGCGGTGCCGAGCCGGTCGTCGGGCAGCGGGGCGCGGGTCACCGGCGCCGAGCCGGCCGTGTGCCAGGCGGCCTGTACGGCGCGCCGGCCCGGGTCGCGCAGGGCGGTCTCCAGCAGGACCACGCCGTCGGCCGACAGCCGCTCCCCCACGACACGCAGGTCGGGTTCGGCCTGGACGGCGACGTCGAGCCGGACCGGGCCCTCGGGGCCGTCGGCCGTGCAGCCGATGCGGAACCCGCGGCGGCGCTGGGCGTCGGGCCGGGCGCGTTCGGGCACGCAGGCGGCCGGGGCGGGGAACGCCTCGCCGAGTTCGGCGCCACCACCGAGCCGGGCCAGTGCGTCGTACGCCCGCAGCGCACTCGTCTTGCCGGAGCCGCTGAGCCCCGCGAGCAGGGTGAGCGGGCCGAGCGGGAGTACGGCACCGCGGTGTCCGGCGAAGGCGGAGAGTCGCAGCTCGGTGACGTGCGGCCGGTCCGGCGACCCGGGGCGGGGCGGGGTGGAGATGCCGGACGCGGACGTCATGGATGACACGGACATATCCGGACCGTAGGACTCCATGATCGGACGAACCGTTCCGCCTCCGGGACCTTCCTACGATCGGGCGACCGTACGGGAGCGATGTCACCCCCAGGGGGTGCCCGCCCGGTGTGCGCCGACCCTCACGGGCCGGACACACCCGCGCCCTCCATCAGACCCTGCACCTCGGTACCGGGCGGCGTCAGCAGGAACACGTTGCGGTCCACGCGGTGCATTCCGCTGCCCCGGCCGAAGACGACGCCCGTGCTGAAGTCCAGGACCCGCTTGGCGACCTCCGTCTCGGCGCCGGTCAGGTCCAGCAGCACCGGGATGCCTGCCATCAGCGTCTCGGCGACCTCGCGGGCGTCCCCGAACACATTGACCCGGAGCACGACGAAACGACGGCGCGTCTCGGTCTCCGCCTCCGGCAGCGCCCGGTGGTCCACGGCGGACGGCCAGGCATCGCGGCCGCGCAACGGAACGACCTGGGCGAGTCCTTCCCACTGTTCATCGGTGACGTCGTGGCTGTTCACCGGCTCCCCCCGATCTGACTCGCACTCGTCGCCTGCACCAGGCAATTCTTACGGCAAGTCACCCGTTCGGCCGAACAGCGACACGGTCTGCGACGATTTTGCGGCCCTTTCCTCCGGAGTTGCGGCTTAGTTCCTTCAGGCGGCGGCGCGGGTGAAGCGGAGCGTGGTCGCGACCGTGGTCAGGCCGCCCATCATGCGCAGCTGGTTCCAGGTCATGCCGAACTCGTCCCGGTCCACGGTGAACTCCGCATCCAGCGTGACCTGTTCGGCGTCGGCCCCGAGGAGGCGGCCGACGAAGGTCAGCGGCCTGCTGACGCCGAGCACGGTGAGCTGACCGTTGACGTGCACCTTGTCACCGTCGCGCAGCTGGGCCTCGCGGGCGACGAAGGTGATCTCCGGGTGGCTGTCGGCGTCGAAGAAGTCGGCGGACCGCAGGTGCGTGTCGCGCTTGGCGTTCTTGGTGTCGAGGGAGGCCACATCCAGGGTGAGGGTGCCGGTGGCGGTGCCGTCGGGGCGGACCTCACCCCGGCCGCTGACGGTCCCGAAGGCGCCCTTGACGGTGACCAGGCCCCAGAACGTCTTGTGCCGCACGGCGACGGTGGAGGCGGTGGTGTCGAGCTGCCACAGGCCGGTTTCCACGGCGACGCTCATGATCGTTCTCCTGTCGGCCGGGTACTCCGCATGAGTACTCCAAATTTGGATGACCTCACGCTAGCCGACTGTCCAAATCTGAACAACTTCCTCGTCCAAAATTGGACGACAGGTACACTCGAAACCATGGCCGACCCCGCCAAGCACCCCGCTGACCTGCCCGCATGCCCGTCCGCACAGGGCGGCGGCCTGCTGCCGCCGGAGCTGCGCGCCTGGATGCTGATGCGGGCCACGATGGGGGCCGTGGAGCAGCGACTGCGGTCGGTGGTGAAGGAACGGCTCGACGTGTCCCACGACGAGTTCCTGGTGCTGTGCCTGCTCGCCGAGCAGCCCGAGGGCGGCCTGCGCATGACACGGATCGCGGAACTGCTGGGCCGTCCCAAGACCCGGCTCACCTACCAGATCGCCTGCCTCCAGCGCGCCGGTCTCGTCACCCGCCGGTCGGCCTGCGGAGACCGGCGGGGCATCGAGGTCACCGTCACGGACCAGGCCCGGCGTCTGCTGGAGGAGGCGTCCGGGGCCCTGGCGGAGACGGTCACCGAGGCCCTGGCCACCTGCGTCGGACAGGCCGAACAGGAGGCGTTGTCCGGCCTGCTGCCGGGGCTCACTGGCGAGGCGAGGGGCGAGTAGGGCCTGCCCGGCGGATCAGGCCGGCTTCAAGGAACGGCACCTCATCGGCACAGGTGAGCGGGGCGGTACGGCTGCTGGAGCACGCGGGCCGGCAGGTCGCCGTCCCCGACGAGCCGCTGTGCTGCGAGCCGACCTGGATCCCCACAGGCCAACTGGGCACCGCCGAGCGCATCCTGGCCCGCACAGTGCGGCGCCTCGCCGGGCATCTCCGGGCTGATGGCCGGCCTGGAACCGAGCTGCACGGCCGTCTTCCGGGCCGACGCCGGAGAGCTCTTCCCCAGGGACCACGACGTGCGCAGGCTCCCGTGTTTCCTTTGGGATCCGTGGTGATCCGTAGTGGTGTGTCATGGGGCAGGCACTGATACCGGTGTCGTATGTGAGTGCGTGGATCGAATGCGTGACCTTTCCGTGGGCGTGTCGTTGATCGGATGACAGCACCACGGGTAAGGGAAGGGGGGCCGGTGAGCCGGAGGCTGCCGCTCGGTGAGGGCGAGACGGTCCGCCCCGCCTGTGCCCGTGGTCTGCTGCGGACGGGCGTGGTGGAGAAGACGGGCGAGGTGCTGTCGGCCGCGGCCCTGGCGATGGGGGTCCCCCCGGCTCGAGCGAAGCCGAGAGCTGGGGGAGGGTCGGGTGGGCGGCCGATCTGGTGTCCCACATGGCCGCCGGGCTGCTGGCCGCGTGCTGGAACGCCGCCGACGTGGACGCGCTGGCCGCTGGTGTGGATGCCGGGGGCAGGGCGCTGCCGACGAACGCGTGGATGGCACTGCGGCGCCTGGGCTGGACGATCAGCCCGCCGGAGGGCATCCGTGTCAATGACCGGATGATGCGCATGGCCCAGGAGCAGGCCGGGCGCCTGCTGCGGTCGGCGAAGTGGCGGGCCGACCTGACCACGGGAGTCCTCGCGACGTGGCCCGCCGATCCAGGCAGGCGCACCCCGGGCGAGTGGGATGCCGTCCGTGAGGCCGTCCCCGACGGCCGGCACCTGCCCTCCAGCATCATCAGGTGCCGGACCCGGCAGATCGCCGCCTTCCAGCACAGGCGCGGCCGCATGCCGGCTGACGTGTTCGAGCTGGAGGCCGCACCCGACGCGGCGCGGATGCTGTTGCTGTCGGCCTGTGACGGGCAGCAGGCGACCATCGTCCGCGCCGACGATCCGGGCCGGGCGCTGCTGCGGTTGCAGCTGCCCACCCGCCCCGACCCGCGCTCCTACCGGGACTGGACGTGGGTGGCCTGCCCGATCACACTCCCGCCGACCGTCCCGCCCGGCGCGGTACTGCACCTGCCCACCCTGCGCACCCGCTCCGGCCGGGTCCACGCCGACCTCGCCTTCACCCACGCCGTGCCGAAGGCCCGGCGCACCGGGCACACCATCGCACTCGGCGTGGACTGGGGCCTGAACACCCTGCTCAGCGCGGGCGCCGTCCGGCTGCACGACGACGGGAAGATCACCGCTGTCGGGGCCGGTGCCCAGTTCCGCCCGGCCGGTGTGCTGGCCAAGCAGCACCGGCTGCGCCGCGTGTGCGAGTACCTGCACGCCAAAGCCGCCCACTACCAGCGGCTCATCAACGACACCGACAGCCATTCCCTGACCGGCAGGCACGCCGTGCTGGCCGAGGAGATCCGGCACGTGTCGGACCGGCGCTCCCACCTCAACGACGCCCTGGCCTGGTCCGCCGCACGGTGGACGGTCGACCAGGCCATCACCGCCGGTGCGAGCGTCATCTACGTCGAGGACCTGCGCTCGCTGGAGGCCCGGGGCATGGGCCGCAGCCTCAACACCCGCCTGTCCCAGCAGGTCCGCGGGCAGATCGTGGACCGGATGCGGCACCTGGCCGCCGAGGCGGCATCGCCGTGGTCACCGTCCCGCCCCGCAATACTTCCCGGCGCTGCCCCCGCTGCCTCGTCCCGCTGCGCCACCGAAAAGCCCCCGACCGGCCCACCACACCCGGCTGGAAATGGGCCCTGTGCCCGAACCCCGAGTGCGGCTGGCAGGGCGACCGCGACATGGGCGCCTGGCTGGGGGTGCCCCCTCTGGGGGAGCATCGCCGCCCGCGGCCTGACCCACCAGACCAAGACCGCCACCGACCGCGCCAGCGGCGCCATGGCCATCCGCAGCGTGGTCGACGCACTCGAAGCCACCGCGGTGGTCGAACCGGCCACCCCACACACTCGCCGAGACCGGTCCAAGACCGGGCCCACCCGGCGCCGCACCCCACGCCCCGCGCCCAGGCGACGCAGGGCACCCTCCCCCACCGGCCCCTCGGGCCCGGCAGGCAAGCGTCCGGAGGGACACGCACCACCGGGCCGGACGCGGCTGCCCCGCGCAGCCCACCGGCACCAGGGCGTGACGACGATCAGCACACCCACCACCCGCCGGCACAGGCCCCAAGGGGCGGCACTGGGCGCAGGATTCCACCTGCACGCCCACGCCACCCCACCACGGTGGAAAACGATCCAACCGATCCCACAACCTGCGGATCACACAGGATCACTTAGCTGATCAGAGACGCTGCGCAGCCAGACGGTGCCCCTGGCCGAGCTGCTCACCGAGCACAGCCCCGGCTACGCGCCGCCTCCGGTGCCGGGCTCGCGGGCGCTGGCGCAGGTGCACTGTCACCAGCACGCGGTGCTGGGCTGGGACGCCGACCGGGAGCTGCTGCGGCGCGCCGGGGCCGATGTGGAGCGGCTGGAGTCCGGGTGCTGCGGGCTGGCCGGGAACTTCGGCTTCGAGCGGGGTCATCTGCAGGTCAGCCGGGCGTGCGCGGAACGCGTACTGCTGCCGAGGCTGCGCGCGACGGATGCGGAGACGGCCGTCCTGGCCGACGGCTTCAGCTGCCGTACGCAGATCCACGAGTTCGACAGCGGCGGCCACGAGGCGGTCCACCTGGCGGAGCTGTTGGCCTCCGCGCTGCCGGGCGCCCCGGACGGAGGGTACGGCACACGCCCCGCCCCTCCGGGCCGTACCGCCAAGGCGCTCGCACTCGCCGGAACCGGACTGGCCGTGGGAGCCGCCGTCGGCCTGCTGCGCCGGCCGGCCCGCCGAACCCGACGCGTCCTGGCGCCGATACCTTGACCGACGATTCCGACGTATTACCGCCGGGCCGCCCGTCGACGTACCCATGAAATTCGGTGCCGTGCCGGGAATGCGAATCGATCGGTATTCTTCGGCTCGTCCACTCGGATCTCCCTGCCATTTCTGTGCGTTGCATTTCTTCGCCGGTACTCTCGTCGGCGTACTCCCGTGGGTGTATTGCCACCCCCGGAACGCCCCGGGGAGTACCGCCCCTTTCCCCCTTCTGCGCGACGCAGCGTGCCTTTCGCTGCGGAAGCCTGGATGCGCTCACAACTTTTGATTGAACAGCGGACATCCAGAAGGAGGCCGGCCCCATGGGTAGCGCGGCGCAGCAGAGCGGGAGCGGCACACGACGACGGGCGCTGCCCTGGGCGGTGCTCGGCCTGTGGGTCGGGTTACTGGTCCTGATCGCCCCGTTCTCGGGCAAGCTCTCGGACGTACAGGTGAACCGCGCGGTCGACTATCTGCCGACCAGCGCGGATTCCACGCAGGTGGCCAGGATCCAGGACAGTCTGCCGGGCGGTGAGGCCACATCGATCGTCGTCGTCTACCACCGCGACGGCGGCCTCACCGAAGCGGACCGCACCACCGCGGCCGACCAGATCGCGCAGGTCGAGGGCGACTTCGACCTCAGCGCCGGGCCGCAGGCCGTGACGTCCCAGGACGGCACCACGGTGATGTACCCCGTCAGCACCACCGCGCCCGGCCAGGACGACGAGGCCCGTGACGAGTTCGTCGCCGGTGTGCGGGACATCACCCGTGGCGGTGACGGACTCGACGTGAAGGTCGGCGGCCCCGACGCCATCTCCACCGACGCGCGCGAGGTGTACGGCTCCCTGGGCGGTCCGCTGCTCTACACCACCGCCGCCATCGTCGCGATCCTGCTCGTCCTCATCTACCGCAGCCCGTTCCTGTGGCTGGTGCCGCTCATCGTCGCCGGTATCGGCGACTTCATGTCGATGGGCGTCGCGTACGGCCTCCACGAGCTGTTCGGAACCACCATCAGCAGCCAGAGCTCCAGCGTGATGACGATCCTGGCGTTCGGCGCGGGCACCGACTACGCGTTGCTCATCGTCGCCCGCTACCGCGAGGAACTGCGGCGCGTCGTGCACCCGTACGACGCGATGCGGGCCGCGCTGCGCGGCTGCGGCCCCGCCGTCCTCGCCTCGTCCGGCACCGTCGCCGCCGGTCTGCTGTGCCTGCTCGCGGCCGACCTCGGCAGCAGCCGTGGCATGGGGCCGCTCGGTGCCGTCGGCGTGCTGTGTGCGCTGGTCGCGATGATGACGCTGCTGCCCGCCCTGCTCGTGCTGCTGGGCCGCCGGGTGTTCTGGCCGGTGGTGCCGGCCTACGGTTCGCAGCCCAAGGAGCGCCGTTCGCTGTTCGCCTCCATGGGCAGCTCCGCGGGCCGCCGGCCGATGACGGTCCTGCTCGGCGGTGTCGTCGTGCTGGGTGCGCTGACCCTGGGCACGCTGAACCTCCCCGGCAGTCTCAAGCAGGAGGACTCCTTCACCGAGACGCCGGACTCGGTGGTGGCCATGAAGACGCTCGCCGAGGCGTTCCCCGAACGCGGCACGGAACCCGTCGTCGTCACCGCGCCGACCGACAAGGCGGACGCGATCCTCGGCACGGTGCGGGGCACGTCGGGCGTCGAGAACGCGGAGCTCGGGCGGTCCGGCGGCGGCTGGACCGAGATCGCCGTGATCACCGAGTCGGTTCCGCAGACCCCCGCCGAGTCCGAGACGATCAAGAAGCTGCGGAGCGAACTGCACGGCGAGGGCGCCTACGTGGGCGGTCCCAGCGCCGAGCAGCTCGACCTGAAGGAGACCAACAACCACGACCGTGTCGTCGTCGTGCCCATCGTCCTGGCCGCCGTACTGCTCATCCTGATCGCCCTGCTGCGCAGCCTGGTCGCACCGCTGATCCTGCTCGCGGCGGTCGTCGCGGTGTGGGGTGCCTCGCTGGGCATCGCGGGTCTGGTCTTCGAGCCGCTGTTCGGCTTCGAGGGCACCGACCCCGGACTGGGGCTGCTGTCCTTCGTGTTCCTCGTCGCCCTCGGGGTGGACTACGGCATCTTCCTGATGCACCGCATGCGCGAGGAGTGCCTGGACGGGGCCGAACCCTCAGTCGCCGCGCTGACCGCGCTGCGGACGACCGGATCCGTGATCGCCTCGGCGGGCCTGGTGCTCGCGGCGACCTTCGCGGTGCTCACCAACATGCCGATGGTGCAGCTCGTCGAGCTCGGTTTCACGATCATGGTCGGTGTGCTGCTGGACACCTTCCTGGTGCGTACGTATCTCGTGACCTCGGCGAGCCTCGCGCTCGGCCGGAAGGTCTGGTGGCCGGGTCCGCTGTCCCGGCGGCCGGCGGCGCGTTCCGTCGAGCGGGAACTGTCCCCCACCGCGTGACGGTTCGCCGACCGGGGCGTCCCTCTTTCAGAGGGACGCCCCTTCGACAGAGGATGGCGGTGTGAATGTGAGTGACACGTTACGGCGGTTGGGCAGGGCTGTGCCCGGCAACCGCCGGGTCATGGTCGACGACAGCCTGCTCGCGGCGGCGATGGCCGCAAGCGCCGTGGTCGTCACGCAGGTCGGCGGGACCAGCGGCCGTGCACCCGACGCCTTCGGCTGGCTGCTGCTGCTCGCGGCGCACATCCCGATGGTGTGGCGGCGTACGGCGCCGATCCGCTCGTTCCTTGCCCTGACGGCCTTTCTGGTGCCGTACCACGCCCTCGACTACGACCACGGGGCGCTGATGGCCGCCTCGATGGCCGCCCTGTACACCATCGCCTCCACGGGGCCCGTCCTGCGCTCCGCGCTCGCCGGAGCCGGGGTGGTCGGACTGATGCTCACGGTGAAGTTCGCGCAGGGCCTCAACGAGGGCACCGCCGCGCTGCGCGTCTCCGGGTGGATCATCGCCTTCCTCGTCCTCGGCATCTGCATCCGCTACCACCGCCAACACGTCGCCGCCGTCCTCGAACGGGCCGAACGCGCCGAGCGCAGCCGCGAGGAGGAGGTCCGCCGCCGGGTCATCGAGGAGCGGCTGCGGATCGCCCGCGACCTGCACGATCTGCTGGCGCACAGCATCACGCTCGTCGGTGTGCGCACCTCCGTCACCGCGCACGTGCTGGAGCAGGATCCCGATCGCCTGGACCGTGCGGCCGTCGCCAAGACGCTCGAGGACATCGCCGAGGCGTGCCGTGCCGCGCGGGTCGAACTCCGCGCCACCCTGCAGGTCCTCAGGTCGGGACCGGACGACACGCGCGGCCCGCTGCCCGGCCTCGACGCCCTGTCGGACCTGGTCGCCACGGCCCGCGCCGCGGGAGCCACGGTGCGCCTGGACGTCGCCGAGACCCAACCGCCGGCCGCCGTCGGCGCGGCCGCCTACCGCATCGTGCAGGAGGCCCTGACCAACGCGGTACGGCACGGCGGCCCGAACCCTGCGATCCGCCTCACCGTGCGCGAACAGGCCGGGTCCCTGCACGTGTCGGTCACCAACCGCGGCACCGCACCCGCCGTGCCCTCGGTGCATCCGCCCGGCTTCGGCCTCGTGGGCATGCGGGAACAGGCCCGCAGCGTGGGCGGCATGCTGGAGGTCGAGCCGCGCCGGGACGACGGTTTCGAGGTGCGGGCCGTGCTGCCCTTCACCACCTCTCCGCTGTCCGCCGCGTCCGCCGAGCCGGCCCCGGCTCAGGCCCCGGCGGCGGCCTCCGCACGCCCGTCCGTGACGGCCACGTTCGGCAGACCCTTTCGCCTCGATCCGTCCGGTGGCGGTGCCCAGTGACCGAGACCGCTCCCATCCGTGTCCTGCTCGCCGACGACCAGACGCTCGTACGGGCCGCCTTCGCCATGCTGGTCGACTCGGCCCCGGACATGGAGGTCGTCGGGCAGGCCGGCACCGGCCACGAGGCCGTGGAACTGGCACGCTCCACCCGGGCCGACCTCGTCGTCATGGACATCCGCATGCCGGACCTCGACGGGATCGAGGCGACCCGGCTGCTGGCCGCCGACGAGGACCTGGCCGGCGTGAAGGTGCTGACGCTGACGACGTTCGACACCGACCACCACATCATCGAGGCACTGCGCGCCGGCGCCTCCGGGTTCCTCGTCAAGGACACCAAGCCCGCCGAACTGCTGGAGGCCATCCGGACGGTGGCCGCCGGAGACGCCCTGCTCTCCCCGGGCCCGACCGCCCGTCTCATCGCCCAGGTGCTGCGCGCCCCCGACGCGGCACCGCGCTCCGCCCCCGTCGCCGGTCTGACGATGCTGACCGCCCGGGAGCGCCAGGTGCTGACCCTGGTGGCACGCGGCCTCAACAACAAGGAGATCGCCGATGCCCTGGGCGTGAGCCCGCTGACCACGAAGACCCAGGTCAGTCGCATCATGGGCAAGCTCGGCGCGCGTGACCGGGCCCAACTGGTGATCGTGGCCTACGAGTCCGGCCTGATCACCCCGGGCGCGGACTGACGACGCCGCTCCACGCGCCGGCCGCGCAGCACGCCTCCGGCCGCTGCCCGCGAGTGCCGGGGCAGCGGCCGGAGGCGTGCTGCGTCGACGGCTCAGCTCACCAGCTCGCCCTTCTCCGCGGGTACCTCGGCGGACCTGCGCTTCTCGGCGCGGGTCCCGAGCCAGGCCCGTAGCCTGCGCTCGATCGGATCCTCGTAGAAGCGGTGCACGAGCCAGCCCACCAGGAGCGAGACCGCGAGGCTGACGGCGCCCCACAGCCAATGGGCGTTGACCGGTGTGACGGGGTCGAGGAAGAAGTCCACCATCTCCTTGTCGGGGTAGACCATCGCCGCGACCGTGAAGAGCACCGTGAAGTGGAACAGGTAGACGCCCATGGACGTCCTGCCGAGCGCCACCAGGGCGGGCCTGCTGAACAGCGAGCCGTGGCCGTCCACTTCGCGCTGTGTGTAGGCGGCCAGCAGTAGGGCGTACATCGGTGCCATGACGAGGTCCAGCGGGTCGTGCGGCACCTCGCTGCGCACCGAGGTGCCGCTCATCGCCAGCATCACGCCGAGCACGACCGCCATGGCCGCGTACACCTGGCCGACCGAGAAGCGGAACTTCAGGCCCCGCCGCATCGCCGCCGCCATCCAGACACCGCACAGGAACTCGTGGATGCGGCCCAGCGGGGAGTAGATGCCGAAGGTCAGACCGCTCGCGTCCTCCAGCGCGAGCGGCTCGCCGGGCGGGTAGGCGGCCCACAGGGCGATCCTGATCACCCAGCCGTAGGCCAGCGTCAGGCCGGCCAGCCACAGCAGCTGCCGGGGGGTGCGCCGCAGCGCGAACCGGCCCACCCACAGGAAGATCGCGTAGAAGAACACGACGCACGACAGCATCCACGTCACGGGGTTGGTCGACTCGAGCACGACCGGCGGTATCCACGCCTGCACGAAGAACAGCGCGGCCACGGCGGCGCCGATCATGTGCGCGGCGTCGGTGGCGGGGTCGGCGAGCGCGAAGCCGAGGGGCAGCGCGAGCGCGATGACCAGCGTGGGCCAGATCCGCGCCATACGGCGGCCGAGGAACCACCCCAGCCGGTCATTGCCCCGGAAGCTCCAGGTCAGCGCGAACCCGGACAGCACCAGGAAGAAGGTGCCGCCGGAACCTGCGAGCCCGAGCACGTCGTTGACGTGCGGGACGGGCATCAGCACCGCCAGATGAGAGATGAACACGGTCATCGACATCAGAAACCGCAGACCGGTGAGGGAACGGACGTTCCGCAGTGGCGGTGGCTGCAGTTCTTCGTTGCCGGGCTTGGTCATTTTCGCCTCACTGAAGTCTCGGGTCGACCCGTCGACGGTCCCAGCAGGCGGCAAAGTCCCCATCAATCCCGGGCAAACCGCATATCCCGCCAACGCGCCCAGCGCAGTCGCGCGGCCGGGCCGCGGGACTGCGCTGGGCATGGTGGGGGCGAGATGTGGCCGGTTGGACTCAGTCGATGCCGCGGACGATATGGGGCTCGATCGGCTCCTCCTCCACGCCGGCGAGCCCGAGCACGGGCATCAACAGCTCTTCCCACACCTCTTCACGGTCCAGCAGTTGTTCCTCCTGCTCCTCGTTCATCACTCCTCCTGAAGATCGTGCGGCTGCGAACGGGCCGGCCTCGCTACCTCGTCGCCGCCTCGCGCAGGGCGGCGGCGCGGTCGGTCCGCTCCCAGGTGAAGTCGGGCAGCTCACGGCCGAAGTGACCGTAGGCGGCCGTCTGCGCGTAGATCGGACGCAGCAGGTCGAGGTCCCGGACGATGGCGGCCGGGCGCAGGTCGAAGACCTCCGTGACCGCCTGCTGGATGCGCTCCCCCGGGACCGTCTCGGTACCGAAGGTCTCGACGAACAGACCGACGGGCCTGGCCTTGCCGATGGCGTACGCGACCTGCACCTCGCAGCGTCGCGCGAGTCCGGCGGCGACCACGTTCTTGGCGACCCAGCGCATCGCGTACGCCGCGCTGCGGTCCACCTTCGACGGGTCCTTGCCCGAGAAGGCGCCGCCGCCGTGGCGGGCCATGCCGCCGTACGTGTCGATGATGATCTTCCTGCCGGTCAGGCCGGCGTCGCCCATCGGGCCGCCGATCTCGAACCGTCCGGTCGGGTTGACCAGGAGACGGTAGGAATCGGTCTCCAACTTGATCCCCTGATCGGCCAGTTGGGACAGCACCGGCTCGACGACATGCTGACGGACATCGGGCGTCAGCAGCGTGTCCAGGTCGATGTCCGCGGCGTGCTGCGTGGAGACGACGACGGTGTCCAGACGTACGGCGCGGTCGCCGTCGTACTCGATGGTGACCTGCGTCTTGCCGTCGGGCCTGAGATACGGGACGGTGCCGTCCTTGCGCACCTGGGTCAGCCGGCGGGACAGCCGGTGCGCCAGCTCGATCGGCACGGGCATCAGGCTCGGCGTCTCGTCGCTGGCGTAGCCGAACATCAGGCCCTGGTCGCCGGCGCCCTGCCGGTCGAATGCCTCGTCGTCGCCCGCGCCGGGGTCCTGCACGCGTGCCTCGTAGGCCGTGTCCACCCCCTGCGCGATGTCCGGCGACTGGCCTCCGATCGACACCGAGACCCCGCAGGACGCGCCGTCGAACCCCTTGGCCGACGAGTCGTAGCCGATCTCCAGCACGGTCTGCCGCACCAGCGCGGCGATGTCCGCGTACGCCGAGGTGGTGACCTCACCGGCGACATGGACCTGACCCGTAGTGATCAGCGTCTCCACCGCGACACGCGCGGTCGGGTCCCGGCTGAGCAGCGCGTCGAGGATCCCGTCACTGATCTGGTCGGCGATCTTGTCCGGGTGACCTTCGGTCACCGACTCCGAGGTGAACAGCCGCTTGGCCATCGTGTGCTCCGTTGCGAGGGGTGAGGGGGCGAGGGAAGGGTGGTCGCCCCGGCGGCACGGGCCGCCGGGGCGCTGATCAGGGGTCGGTGTAGAAACGCGCCCAGATGTCGATCTCGTCGGGGGACAGCGGCACATGGCTGCTCAGCCGCTCCGGATGCCCGTCGGGCGGGGCGTCGAGCAGTGGTGCCGGCGACTCCGGCTGCGCGGCGGGGATTTCGGGCGGCGGCGGGTGCACCCACATCAGACCCGCGGCCTTGAGCCCCTCGTACACGGTGGTCAGAAACCACGTCCCGCAGACGACAACTCCTCGGGACAGGGCTGCGAAGTACCCCTGGCTCTCCCCTTTGTCCTCGGCGGGACCGCCGGACGGGCTCTCCCCGTCCGCTTCGCGCTCTCTGTCCGGCATGACGCGCCCGCTCCCCGCCTATTCCGGGATGATCACTTCGCGCGGGGCGGACCCGCCGCTCGCGCCGGCCGTCGACTCCGCGGGGGCGAGATAGCGCATCTCCTCGGGAGCCTCGTCGAGCAGCCATGCGGACATGGCCTTCAGCTCCGGAATACCCGGGAACATGAACCGGCGGTTCTTGTCCTCGATGCCGATGCCACGCAGGATGCCGGGCGAGTTCTCGATGACCGCCATGAGCCGTCGGCCGGCGACGGCGGCGGGGAGTTCCCCCCGGTCGACCGCGTCGCACAGGGTGACCATCTGATCGAAGACCGCCTTGTACTCGGGCTGGTCGGGAAGCAGCAGGCCCGGATAGGGCACGTCCTCCATCTCCCGGAAGACACGGTCGTCCCGCGTCTTGCGGTAGCGCTCGATGAACCGGTCGAAGCGGAGGTTGATCGGCACCTCGGCGGCCGCCCACACGCGGTAGACCGCGTTCCACAGCTCGTAGTCGGAGAACGCGATGAACGAGGCGTTGACCAGCTGGTCGTTGTAGCGGATGAGACCCTTCTGCAGGGTGTCGACATAGCGGAACCGCTCCACGTCGAAGTCGTCCTCGCGCAGGGCGTCCAGCAGACGCCAGGCGAAGGAGTTGATGATCTCCGTGGTGTTGGTCAGGCCGCGCGAGTAGAGCGGGTCGAGGAAGCCCGCGGCGTGCGACATGAGGCACCAGCGGTGGCCGACGGTTTCCTTCGAGGTGTACTGCAGCCGGCCGGTCGAGACCCAGGGGCGGACCGTCACCGCGTCGGCGAAGATCCGCTCGACCGCGGGGAACCGCTTGACGAAGGTGCGGAACTCGTCCTCCGGGGTCACCCCCTCCTGCTTCGGATAAAGCCGCTCGTCGTAGGTCAGGCCGACGCTCACCAGCGGGTTCTTCGACCTGGGCTCGTTGTTGAACGGGATGGACCAGATCCAGCCCCGCTCGAACATGTGGTGCATGGTGCCCTGCACCCAGGGGATCGGCGGCAGGTCCTCCGGCTCCATCCGCAGGACGTCGTCGGTCGGCTTCACCCCGATCATGTGCGTGAACAGGGACCGCGAGTGGTGCTTGAGGGCGTCCGGTCCCTCCCGCAGCCCGAGCTTGTCGGCCACCGGCGAGCGGAAGCCGCTGCCGTCCACGAGGTAGCGGGCGGTGAAGCGCTCCCCCGCCGCGTCGGCCACGGCGACCTGGTCCTCGCCCAGCTCCAGGTCGGCGACCCGGAAGCCCTGTCGTACGGCACAGCCGTACTTGATCGCGGTGTGGAAGAGGAAGGCGTCGGTGTCCTGCCGGAACAGGTGCCCGGTCTGCAGCGCCTTGGAGGGCGGGCTGAACTGGTTGACCTCCAGGGGGTCGGGCTCCTCACCTTCCTTGTGCAGCATGAAGCCGAAGTGCTTCTTGACCCCGGACGTCGGGCCGATGTTGTGCAGGCCCCCTTCGTACGACGTCAGGTACTCCAGCTCCGGAATGCCGTAGCGCTCGGCGAGCTGCCGGTACCCCTTCAGGGTGTACAGGGTCGTGGACTCCCCCACGGCGAACTTCGGATGCACCGCGGCGTCGATGAGCAGCACCCGGACGTCCTGGCGCGCCAGAATGGCGCCGAGGACCGTGCCGGCGCTGCCCGCGCCCAGGATGATGACGTCGTAGTCGTACTCGACCGCGCCGGATCGCGTCATGTCGGTCTCCTCTTCCTCACGTGCCGTCAGCGGCTGGGGCGGTGATCTGCGCAACGACTTCGCCGGTGTCGAAGACATTCCAGTCCCGCACGACCTTGCCGTCGCGGATCTCCCAGATGACGATCCCGGAGACCTTGATCCACCGTCCCGAGGCGGGAACCCCCCGGTACACACCGGTGTGCCGGGCGGTCGTGGTGTAGTGCGTCACGACATGGCTGCCGTCCGTCAGGACCAGATCCAAGGTGACGCCGATGTCGGAGAACGCGCTGTGCACCGCACGCACGCTCCGGCGGGGCCCGTCCGGGCCGACCTTCCTGCCGTTCAGTACGAAGTCGTCCGCGAAGACCTCCCCAGCGACGCTCGCATCGCCCTCGGCCCAGCCCTTGGCGAACCAGAACTCGGCGAGCCGCGCGTGCTCCGGTGCCGCGGTGGCGCCGGTCACTTCTTGGTCCCGGAGACGACGACGAAGGTGCCGAGCATGAGGAAGGTGCCCTGGGTGTCACGGCGCTGGATCTCCTCGCCCCAGCCCAGGGCCCGGGTCTCCTCGGCGATGCCCTGTGCGGCGGCGGCCGCGGCGGCCTTGCTCACCCAGGTCAGGGCGTCGGCGGCGGCCAGGCTGGTCAGCGCCACGGGCAGAAGCTTGACAGTGACGTCGACGGCGCCCGCCTCGATGAGCAGCCTGCGCAGCTGGCGCGCCACCCAGGCGTTGGGCACATGCTCGCCCCACCAGGTCATGATCCGCCGGGTCAGGTCACGGTCCGTCAGGTCCGGTGCCCACAGCCCGTGGTCGGGGTCGGTGATCAGCACCTGCCCGCCGGGCTTGACCACCCGGAGCATCTCGGCGACGGCCGCCGCGGGGTCGGGCACGTGCTCGATGACGCGCTCCGCGCGAGCGGCGTCGAAGGTGTCGGCGGCGAACGGCAGCGAACCCGCCTCGCCGTGCAGGAACTCCACCTCGGCGGCCCCGGGGCCGGCCGGCGTCGCCTGCGCGATCAACTGCTCGCTGGAGTCGATCCCCACGACCCTGCCGCCGGGGCCGACCCGCTGCGCGATCGCCCGCACATCGGCGCCGGTGCCGCAGCCGACGTCCAGGACATGGCTGCCGGTGGTCACGCGCAGCATGTCGTCGAGTTCCGTCTTGACGGACGCCAGCACGATCGCGGCCTGGTCGAGGAACTTCTTCGCGTCGTCAGCCGCACGCCATACGTCGGCCGGCTTGACCTGGCCCGTTCCGGTAGTCATCGATCGGCTCCCAGTGATGAGTCGTGAATTCACCCGCCGGACGGGCGGGATCTGCCGGACGTCACCGTCCACGCAAGATCACGGGACCGATGACGCTTCGACGGTACGGACGGCCGATAAAGCACCGCGAAAGCACGGTGACGGCCTGCCGTGAATCGCCGGGCGACCAGCCGGTTTCACATGGTTTTCACCACGCGTTCAGGACGGTCGCGGCCACGTCCCGCACCGTGTGGTCGAGATAGAAGTGACCGCCCTCGAAGACGCGCAGCTCACCCTTGGCCGTGGTGTGGGCCCGCCATGCCGCGGAGTCCCGGAGCGAGACGATCGGATCGTGCGTGCCGACCAGCGCGGTTATCGGGCAGGTCACCCGCGCGTCCGGAGCCGGCCGGTACTTCTCCACCGCCCGGTAGTCGGCCCGCACGGCGGGCAGTGACATCGCACGGATCTGTGCCGCGGACAGGCGGGCGGGATCAGTGCCGCCGAGTCTGCACAGTTCGGCGACAAGTGCATCGTCATCACCGAAATGCGCCGTCGGCTGTCTGAAAACCGACGGCGCGGAAACTGCTGATGCAAACAAACGCCTGGGGCCAGGAGCGGAAACCTGCTGGAGACGCAGGGCCACCTCAAAGGCGACGAGGGCACCGAGACTGTGCCCGAAGAACACGAAGGGCCCCTCCACCGCAGGTCGCAGCGCCTCGAACGCCGCATCGGCGAGCTCCGCGATGCTTTCCAACGGCGGTTCCGCGCGCCGCTCTTGACGTCCCGGATACTGAACCGCGAGGGTCTCGGCATGCGGGGCGAGCTCGATCGCCAGGGGGCGGAAGTAACTGGCGGACCCACCGGCGTGCGGAAAGCACACCACGCGGACCGAGCTGTCCGGGGCCGCGACCAGCCGCCGTATCCAGGGTGTTTCTGTGTGCGTCAGCATCGCAGGCGCCCTCCAGCACATGAGGCGGCAGCCGCCTCTTTCATCGGATGCAGTGCCGGGCACGAGCGTAGGCAGCACAACAAGTGGGGGAAACAAGGGAATCGACCGCTTAAACCAGAACTGACAGCGCGCTTAATCTCTTCTTCACCGCACACTCGACAGGACGGGCTTGCGCCCCGCGGTATCCAGACGGTTTGATTACCAAGTCCTACGACTGTGCGCACTTCCGCATGCCACAAGTACCGTAATCCACAACATACTCGGGGGTATTCGTATGTCCTTACGTCGTTCCCTGCTCAGCCTACGCATAGCCGCATTGCTCCAGTCCGTACTCCTCATCGCCCAAGTCGCCCTGGCCGGCGGCTTCCTCGGCGGGCATTTCGACATGCTGCAGATGCATGGCGTACTCGGCCGCGGGATCGTGGTGGTGGCCCTGCTGATGGCCGTGGCCGCCTTCCTGGTGCGCCGGGCGGGCGGGCCGTCGTCGATCCTCGGCACTTCGGTCGTGCTGCTGCTCGCGCTCATCGGCCAGATGGCGCTCGGCCTGAACCGCAGTGTGGCCGCACATGTGCTGCTCGGCGTGCTCATCGTCGCCGCCGTCGCCGTCCTCTCCCAGCGCGTGATGACCACACCACTGCCGCCCGGAAACTCCTCCGGCACGCCGAAGCGTGAGTCGGAGCTGGTCTCGTGAGGCGCCGCACCTTCCTGGGCACAGGCGGCGCCGTTCTCGGCGTGGGAGCCGTGACGCTGGCGGGCTGGCCGCTGCTGCGCTCCTACTTCAGCGAGGGCAAGCCCGGCGAACTGCTGAGCAGCACGGCGAAACTGCCCGAGCCCTACCAGGTCCCCCTGCCCGTACCGCCCGTGCTGGAGCCCGCCTCCACGAGCGGCACCACGGACTCGTACGACATCACCCAGCGCGTGGCCGAGTTGGAGATCCTGCCGGGTCTGCGGACGAAGGCCTGGACGTACGGCGGTACGTTCCCGGGGCCGACCATCGTCTCCCGCTCCGGGCGGCGCACCGTGGTCCGGCACCGCAACGAGCTGGACCAGCCGGTCGTCGTGCACCTGCACGGCGGACACACCCCGGCGGCGAGTGACGGCTATCCGACCTCGCTGATCCTCCCCGCGAACGGCTCCTACGACGCCCACCGTGCGGCCCAGGACATGGCCGGCGGCAAGCACGGCATGTCCATGGACCACGGGACGATGGACCTGGCCGAGGGCGTGCGGAGCTACACCTATCCGCTCGAGCAGCGCGCCGCGACGCTCTGGTACCACGATCACCGCATGGGGTACACCGGGGCGAGCGTGTGGATGGGTCTGGCCGGGTTCCATCTCGTCCACGACGAGGAGGAGGAGCGGCTGCCGCTGCCGGGCGGCGAGCGTGACATTCCACTGATGATCACGGACCGGTCCTTTGCGGAGGACGGATCGTTCCGTTATCCCTTGGTGGATCCTCAGTTCCACGCTCCGGGCGTCACCGATGCCTATATGAACGGCGTGCTGGGTGACGTGGTGCTGGTCAACGGTGCGCCCTGGCCGGTGCACGAGGTGGAGCGGCTCCGCTATCGACTGCGGTTCCTCAACGCGTCCAACGCCCGTCTGTACAAACTGGAGTTGGACCCGCAGCCGGAGGGCGGTGACGCCTTCGTCCAGATCGGCAGCGACGGCGGGCTGCTGGCCGGCCCCCGCCGTCACGACTCCCTGGAGATCGCCCCCGCCGAGCGCTTCGACGTCGTCGTCGACTTCTCCCGGTACCGGCCGGGCACCAAGGTGCGCCTGCTGAACCGCTTCGGAGACGGCACGACCGCCGAGGTCATGCGCTTCGACGTGGGGTCGGGGTCGCCCGCTGACGACACGACGGTGCCCGAGAAGCTGAGCGAGGTGGTCCCGCTGGATCCGGGCCGGGCCTCGGTCACCCGGGACTTCCACTTCCGCGGCTCGGCCGCGGGCTGGACCATCAACGACCTGGAGTACCAGCCCGGTCGGGCGCTGGCCCGGCCCAGGCTGGGACAGACCGAGGTGTGGCGGTTCACCACGAACTTCCACCACCCGATCCATCTCCACCTGGACCACTTCCAGGTGGTCTCGCGCAACAACCGGGATCCCGGAGCGTTCGACCACGGCTGGAAGGACACCGTGGACCTGCGTCCGGCCGAGGCCGTCGAAGTAGTCGTCCGCTTCACGGACTACGCGGGCCCCTTCATGCTCCACTGCCACAACCTGGAGCACGAGGACATGGCCATGATGGGTGACTTCGTCACCGAGTAGGGCCCCGCCGAGCGGCCGGCCGCCTTCCCGTCGAGGGAGGCAGCCGGCCCTTTTTCGTCTGCTTGACGGCCGCTTCATCCGACTCCCCTGAGATGGGTGGGGACAGCGGTGAGCGGACCCGGCGGAGTGAGGCGAACGCATGACAGCAGCACCGGCCCACTCGGCCCCTACGGCTCATTCCGTCGTGACGTTGGCGAGGATCTTCTCCAGCAGCCGGCTCAGCTGCGCGATCTCGCTGTCGCTGATTCCCTCCAGCATCCGCTCATGGCTGCGCAGGGCGATGGACTCGATCTTCGAGTACATCGCGTCGCCCTCCGGGGTGAGCTCGACCGTGACCGCCCTGCGGTCGGCACCGCTCCGCGTCCGCAGCACGATTCCCCGGCGCTCCATCGTCTCCAGATGGCGGGTGAGCGTCGGCCCCTCGATGCTCAGGTACTCGGCGAGTCTGCGCTGGATCATCGGCCCCTCGAGCTTCAAGGTGGCCAGCACGGTCCAGGTGGCGAAGGTGATGCCGGATCTGCCGAGCTCCGCCTCGAAGAACGCGCGCGACTCCTTCGCAGCCAGTCGTAGTTTGGGGGCGATGCTGCTACGCAGCCACATCGGACCGGCGTCCGCCCCTGTCGTGTCGTGCCGCGGCACCCGCGCCTCCGCTCGTCCCTTGCTCACCGTGAGTATCCCCCGCCGTCCTTCCGGCGAGCAAAAGCAGGTTGACCATGAATCAATTAGTTCGTTAGGGTACTAACTATTTTGTGGACCGGCAACCAGCAGGAGCCAACGTGAGCGAGTTACGTTCCGAAGCCGCTGCCCCCTCAGCCCCGGCCGGGACCGAACCACCGTCGCGACGCGCATGGCT
Organism: Streptomyces sp. F001; assembly: GCF_004187715.1. Classification (GTDB taxonomy): domain Bacteria; phylum Actinomycetota; class Actinomycetes; order Streptomycetales; family Streptomycetaceae; genus Streptomyces; species Streptomyces flavusporus. The sequence goes on from NZ_QZWF01000016.1 coordinate 119,729, forward strand.
CGGCCTCGCCGTCATCCTCCTGGCCGCCTTCATGGAACTGCTGGACGTCACCGTGGTCACGGTGGCCTCGCCGGAGATCCAGGGCTCCTTCCACACCAGCTACGCCCAGGTGCAGTGGATCCTGGCGGGCTATCAACTGACCTTCGCCGCGGGCCTGGTGGCCGGCGGACGACTCGGCGACATCTACGGGTGCCGACGCGTCTTCGTCTATGGCGTGCTGGCGTTCACCGGCGCGTCATTGCTGTGCGGCATCGCCTCCAGCGGCCCGCAGATCGTGCTGTTCAGACTGCTCCAGGGGCTCGCCGCGGCCCTGATGTTCCCGCAGGTCCAGGCGCTCATCCACGTCACCTTCACCGGCCGGTACCGCGCCGCCGCGTTCGGTGCGCTGGGCGGCGTGACCGGACTCGCCGGCATCGCCGGGCCACTGATCGGCGGGGCGCTGATCGAACTGGACCTGTTCGGCACCGGCTGGCGGATGATCTTCCTGATCAACGTGCCCATCGGGGTACTCGCCGCGATCGGGGCGAGCCTGCTGGTGACCGAATGGCGGTCCGCGCAGCGCCCCCGGCTGGACCTGTGGGGCACCGTCCTGGGCACCCTCGCGGTGACCCTGGTCGTCTTCCCGCTGATCCAGGGGCGGGACGCCGACTGGGCGTGGTGGATCTGGGGTCTGCTCGCCCTCTCCGCACCCGCCGTCCTGCTGTTCCTGCTGCACCAGCGCCGGCTCGAACGGCGCGGCGGATGGCCGGTGATCGACCTGGGGCTGTTCCGCGGCGGGTCCTTCGGCACCGGCCTGGTCGTGCAGTTCATGAGCTTCGCGGGAATCTCGGCCTTCTTCCTGGTGCTGGCCGTGGAACTGCAGGCGGGGTACCAGTGGTCAGCGCTCCGGACCGGACTGGCCTTCCTGCCCATCGCGTTCGGCACGGGTCTCGCCTCCGGGATCGCCATCCCGCTCATGCCCAGGCTGGGCAAGCGGGTGGTACAGCTCGGGGCCGCCGTGATGATCCTCGGGATGATCGCCCTGATGGCCACGCTCAGCGCCTACCCCACCGACCTGTCCTTCTGGCGGCTGGTACCCGCCGGGCTCGTGGTGGGGCTGGGCCTCGGTGTGATCGTGACCACGGTGAACGACGTCGTGCTGGCCGAGGCGGTCGGCCCCAGCGCCGGATCCGCGGCCGGGGTGAAGGCCATGGTGGGCCAGTCCGGCAACGCGCTCGGGGTCGCCGTGCTGGGCGCGATCTTCTTCGGTCTGCTGAGCGGCAACGCCTCCGCCGCCGTCCATGACGGACTGCCCCACTTCCGGGCCGAGTTGAGGCAGCTGTCCGTACCGGTGCAGACCGCGCGGAGCCTGGAGCGCTCCCTGGCCGACTGCTTCACGGCACGGGCCGAGGCCGGGGACCGGACCGAGGCTCCGCCCAGCTGCACCACGCTGACCGACCAGGCACGCCGGACCGGGAACCCGGCCGTGGGCCGCCTGGTGAACACCACACTCACCGAGACCGCACAGCGGCACTTCGCGGGCTCCATGAAGACCAGCCTTCGCTACGAGGTGGTGGTCTACGCCCTGGTCTTCCTGCTCGTCTTTCTCCTCCCGCTCCGCCGACTGCAGGCGGGTTCCAGGAACTGACCCAGCCGTACACACGAAGGGACCGAACGCCCGATGGACGCAGCTCGACATGAGGACTTCACCGGCAAGGCCGCACTGGTCACCGGAGGCAGCAGCGGGATCGGCTCCGCCACCGCGCTGTTGCTCGCCCGGCACGGCGCCGGTGTGGTGGTGAACTACCGCGCCGACGAGGAGGCGGCCCGCGCCGTGGTCGACGAGATCAGGGCCCAGGGCGGCACGGCGGTGGCGCTGCAGGCCGACGTCACCGTCGCCGAGGAGGTGGACCGCATGGTCGCGCGGGCGGCGGAGGAGGTGGGGCCGATCGACATCCTGATCGCCAACGCGGCCGGGGTCGGCGGGCGGACCGCTCGGCCCGGGCCGATGCTCAAGACCCCGCCGGAGCACACCCTGCACGTGGTGGACGCGCAACTGAAGGCCTTCCTCAACCCCGTGCACGCACTGGTGCCGGGCATGGTCGACCGCGGCAACGGCGGCGCGGTGGTCGCCGTGGGAGCGTCATTGTCCCGACGCTCCCCGGAGGGGTTCGGAGCGCTCTCCACGTCCAAGTCGGCACTGGAGGCCGCGGTCCGGACGCTCGCCCGTGAGGTGGGGCCGGCCGGAGTGCGGGTCAACATGGTGGCGCCCGGCCTGATCATCAGCGCCCTGTCGTCGAGCGTGCCGGAGGCCGTGCGGACGGCCAACGCCGAGCGGACGGCCGTCAAGCGGAACGGTGTGCCGTCCGACGTCGCGGAGTCGATCCTCTTCCTCGCCTCCGAGCGCTCCTCGTACCTCGCCGGCAGCTATCTCCTGGTGGACGGGGGCACCGCGATGCTCTGACCGGCGGGCCCGGCGCCCAGCCGGCTCCGACGCATGCTGCGGCTCAAGGCATATGCCTTGAGCCGCAGCCATGTCCACCCTCGCCGCCCTGGCATTCCGCAGCTTATTCATCCCGCGGTTGGATATGCCCTCGACGTGATCGTGCTAGTTTCGGTCTCACGGAAAAGCGCAGACCTAATCACCACACCTCGAGCATAAATCTACCAGCACGGGGACCGGACTCCGTCCGGCACTCCGGTGCAAATTTCCCTCTTGATGTAACACAGGAGGAACAGCGTGATGGTAGGCCAGGCAACCGACGGCGACAAAGACGTCGCCAACATCATCATCGATCAGCGTGAGCTGCGTGCCATATTCGGGCGCTTCGCGACCGGCGTGACGGTCATCACCGCAAACTACTCCGGGGAGCTCTTCGGAGTGACCGTGAACTCCTTCACGTCGCTCTCCCTCGATCCCCCACTCGCCCTCTTCTGCCTGCACAGCAGGTCCTCGTTCCGTGCCGCGCTCGGCGTCGGATCCTCGTTCACCGTGAACATCCTGTCCGAGGAGCAGCGGGACATCGCCGCTCTCTTCGCCTCCGGTGTCGACCGGTTCCTCAAGGTCAACTCGGTGCCCGGCCGGGGCGGGAGCCCGGTGCTCACCAACTCGCTGGCCTATGCGACCTGCGAAGTGGAGCAGGAGGTTCCAGGCGGTGACCACGTGATCGTGATCGGCCGCGTGATCGACATCGGACTACTGCGCCGCGAAGGCAAGCCGCTGGCCTTCTTCGCCGGCGCAATGCACAAAATAAATACGTACCAGTGATCAGCCGAACACGGGGGTAATTGAATCATGCGATTCAAGCTGTTGGGGCAATTGCAGGTGCACGACGGGGACCGCATTCTGACGCCTCGAGCACATAAACTGCGCGTACTACTGGCCACGCTTCTGGTGAATCACCGCCAAGTTCTCTCGATCGAGTCCCTCATCGATGAGCTGTGGCCGCAGGGCCCTCCTCGGACCGCACTGCAGGCACTGCGGGTCTACATTTCGCAGCTTCGGAAGATGCTGCACGAAAGCAGCGCGAACGGCCGAATCTGCCTGATCGGCGAACCGCCCGGCTACTGTCTCTCCATTGATGAGGGAATGCTTGATGTCGTCGAATTCGACCGGCATCACGAACTCGCCACAACAGCTCTGGAAGCGCACGACGAGGAGGCCGCATTACGCCATTTCGCGGCGGCCGCGAACCTCTGGCGCAGCGCGCCGCTCGCCGGCCTGCGCGAGGGAATGCTCCTGCAGAGCGCCGCGTCCCGGCTCGAGGAGTCCTGGATGGCGGTCGAGGAGGGACGCATCACCCTGGAGGTGCGCCTGGGCAGGCGCCGCGGCGAGGCCATCGCCCGGCTGCGTGAACTGATCGCCAGGAATCCCTACAACGAACGCCTGCACGGGCTGCTCATGATCGCGCTCTTCCTGTCGGGTCGTAGCGGAGAGGCATTGCAGGTCTACCGAACCATGAGACGACGTCTCGTGGACGAGCTCGGCATCGAGCCGGGCGACGAACTCCGTCTGGTTCACCAGATCGTTCTGGACTCGGACCGGGCGGCGCTGGAGCACGCCGGTATGTGGACCGCCTGAATCGCGAACCGAAAGGACAACGAGATGAGCACGCACACGAGCACCCCGAACCAGCCGGGCGCGACGGCCGGGGGAGTCGACGAGCCCCTCGACGACGCCTTCGACATCATGCTCGTCGGCTGGTCGTTCATGCGCAGCAAGCTCCTGCTGACCGCGATGGAGCTGGGCCTGTTCGAAGCGCTCAGCAAGGAGTCCGGTACCGCCGAACAGATAACCGGCCGGCTGGGCCTGCACCAGCGCGGAGTGCCCGACTTCCTCGACGCCCTGGTCGCCCTGGGGGTGCTGGCCCGTGATGAGGCGGGCGTCTACCGCAACAGCCCCGCCGCGGGCCGTCACCTGATCCCCGGTCAGCAGGGTTACGTAGGCGGCTTCCTGAAGATGACCACGGACTTCATGGGCGCGGGCTGGGAGAGCCTGGCGGACATGCTGCGCTCGGGCGACGCCCACGGGCAGGACGCCAACAAGGTGCCGTTCGCCCAGATCTTCCGTGACCCGCAGCGGCTGCGGCAGTTCCTGTCGGCCATGGACAGCCTCAACGGCGCGATCGGCCCGGAACTCGCCCGGCAGTACGACTGGTCGCAGCACAAGTCCTTCGTGGACGTCGGCGGCGCCCGCGGCAACCTGGCGTGCACCCTGCTGCTGGCCCACCCGCACCTCACCGGCGGGGTGTTCGACCGCCCTGTCATGAAGCCGTTCCTCGAGGAACTGGCGCAGGAGCGCGGTGTGCCGGACCGGGTCGGCTTCCACGGAGGCGACTTCTACGTCAACGACATCCCGTCCGCCGACGTGGTGGTCTTCGGCAACGTACTGCACGACTGCCCGGTCGAGGCCCGCAAGAGCCTGATCGCCCAGGCCGCCGAGCGGGTCCCCGCGGGCGGCGCGGTCATCGTCTACGACCCGATGATCGACGACGCCCGCACGGACGCCGACACCCTTCTGATGAGCCTGACCATGATGCTCCAGTCCCCGGCCGGCAACGAGTACACGGCGGCCGAGTGCCGCAGCTGGATGGAGGAGGCCGGCCTCGACGTCGAGTCCGTCTTCAGGCTCCCCGCGCACGCGACGGCCGTGGTCGGCCGCAAGCGCGCCTGACCTCGACCGAAGTCCCGGCGGCGGCCGGCCGGATCATCCGGCCGGCCGCCGTCGCCCATGAGCAGCCGATGAGGAAACGGAGTGCACACAGGACATGGCCACGAACGCCAAGAACGCCCAGAACGCCCAGAACGCCAAGACCTCCAAGAGCTACGTCGACCTCACGATCATGCTGGTCAGCCATGACGCCTTCCGCCGTGACATCCGGCGGCTGGAGAAGGCCGCGGCCGGCCGGGCACAGTCCGGGCCGCTCGACCGGGGGCGCGTCGAGACGGGCTGGGAGATCTTCAAGACCCAGCTGCACATCCACCACGAGGGCGAGGACCGGGACCTGTGGCCCCGGATGGCCAAGGGCCTCGCCCACCGCCCGGACACCCTCGCCACGCTGGCGGAGCTGGAGGCCGAGCACCAGCGGATCGATCCGCTGATCGCCCGGGTGGACGCCGCGTTCGCGGATCCGGGGGCGGACTCCGCCACGCTCGAGCAGGCGGTCGGTGAGTTCGGCGACTGCCTGGTCTCGCATCTGGAGCATGAGGAGCAGGAGGGTCTCCCGTACGTCCAGGAGGCGCTCTCGGAGAAGGAGTGGAAGGCCTTCACCGCCGACCAGCGCGAGAGCCTCGGGCTCACCGGAGCGGCCGAATTCTTCCCCTGGCTGCTGGACGAGGCCACACCCGGGAACGTCCGGAGGATCAACTCCTTCATGCCGATGCCGATGCGCATGGCCCTGAAAACCCTCTGGTTGCCCGCGTACCAGGCGCGGGACTCGTGGACCGGCTGAGTGGGTCGGCCTGCCCTTCGTGCCTGCTCCGGCGGCATCGGTGCCGCGGTGTTATGGCGGCTTAATTGCGATGTGCCACCGTACTCGTGACCTCACGGGTCACGCGAACGCAGCGGAGGAGTCCGGAGCAACGGTGCCACGGCCGGACCCTGCCCCGCCGCCGGTACGGCCCCAGCCCGTTCGCGCCGGCCCCCGAGGGGACCGGTCCGTACGAACGGGAGGGTTGTTCCATGGAGAACGGCATGTTCGCCGACAACGGCTTCAAGCTGGGCTTGTTCGCACCCAACGCGTCATCCGGCCTGGCCATCACCACGATCCCCGAACGCTGGTCGGGAAACTGGGCGGACAACCGCGCTCTCGCGGTCCTCGCCGACCAGCTGGGGATCGACTTCCTGCTTCCGGTGGGCCGCTGGATCGGCTGGCCCGGCACCACCTTCCACGACAGCGTCCTGGAGACGATCACCTGGGCCGGCGGGATGCTGGCGGTGACCGAGCGCATCTCGGTGTTCGCCACGGTCCACAGCGCGCTGCTGCCGCCCGTCGTCGCGGCCAAGCAGTTGGCCACCGTCGACCGGATCGGCGACGGGCGTGCGGGACTCAACATCGTGGCCGGTTGGTACCAGGCGGAGTACGAGGCGTTCGGCCTCGACCTGCCCGGCTCCCCGGCGCAGCGCTACGCCCACGCCCAGGAGTGGTGGGACGTGGTGCGCACGCTGTGGAGCAGCGCGGAACCGTTCGACCACGACGGCGAGTTCTTCCCCGGCCTGACCGGCCTGCGCACAAGTCCCGGGCCGGTGGCCGGCAGGCTGCCGGTCATCAACGCCGCGGTGTCGGAGGCCGGGCGCGGTTTCGCCACCCGTAACGCCGACTTCCTGCTGACGGCGGCCTTCGACCCGCAGCGGGGCTCCGCCCTGGTCGACGGCGTCGAGCGGGCGGCCGCGCAGCACGGCGGGCGCCGGGTGACGGTCATGTCCAACGCGTATGTGGTGTGCCGGCCCACCCGGAGCGAGGCGGAAGAGTTCCTCCGGTACTACGCCGAGGAGAACGCCGACTGGCAGGGCGTCGACACGGTGATGAGCGGTCAGGGCATCAACCCGCAGTCGTTCAGCGAGGCGCAGATCCGGATGTTCCGGCCCCGCTTCGCCGCCGGCCACGGCGGACTGCCGTTGGTGGGCACCCCCGACGACATCGCCGCAACGATCGTCTCGTTCGCCCGCGCCGGCCTCGGCGGCCTCGCGCTGTCCTTCGTCGACTACCTGGGCGAACTGGAGTTCTTCGCCTCCGAGGTCATCCCGCGGCTGGAGAAGGCGGGCGTCCGCCGACCGGTCGGCGGTTGAGCGCGTCGTCGCATCATCACCTTGCGGTAGCCCTTCGTATGACATCGTGCGAGGTCGTACCGTACGCCTGCGTGTGCGCGTGTCTGGCCACCGCGGCGTTTTCACGACTGGACAGGGGGAGTCCATTGGTAGCGGTCATAGTCATGAGTCAGGACACGTCCCGGAGAACCGCTCTGGAGCGTCGTTTCGCGGCCCTCGACGGGTTCAGCGTCCTGCCTCATGGCCGAGGGGAGTTCCAAGCCGCCGACGTGGCCGTGCTGGCGGCAGACCGGGAGAGTCTGAATCTGACCCGCCGCGTCGCGTCCAACCTCGCGGGAGTCTTCGCACCGACGCTGCTCGTGGTGGAGGAACCGTTCGAGGAACTGGCCGGCGTGATGTGGTTCGGTGCCTACGGGCTGATTCTCAGCTCCGCGTCGGACCGCGAACTGGCCGACGCCGCCGTGCTGGTCTCGAACCGGTACACCGTCGTGTCCGAGGAGATCATCGAGGACGAGCGGCTGAGCGAGGGCCGACTGGCCTTCGAATGGACACTGAACAACGACGCCCAGTCCGCGCTCGACGGCCTGTCCCGCCGGGAGCGCGAGGTCCTCGCCCTGGTGGGCACCGGCCGCAACAACGCCGAGATCGCGGCGCGGCTGTGGGTGAGCAGCAACACCGTGCGCTCCCACGTCCAGCGCCTGATGCGCAAACTCGGCCTGCGCAGCCGGCTCTGCCTGGTTGTCTTCGCCCATGAGCTGGGTCTCGTGGACATGAACGACACCGTCCTGAACGGCGGGGAGGAGGAGCCCGTGGCGCCGGCTCCCCGACGCGCCTGAGGCTCCACACGACCGGGCCCCGGCCGCGTGAACGCGGCCGGGGCCCGGTCGTGTGGAGCACCGGTTCACACCCGGTACATACGGCGCACCATCGCCTGCAGCACAGGGCGCGGCAGGGCGCCGAGGAAGAACGGCTGCGGACGGTTCATCGCGCCCGGCGTGACGAAGGCCTTGCCCTTGGCGACGGCCCGCAGCGACGGCTCCACGATCTGCTCGGGAGTCATCCAGGCCAGCTTGGGCAGCCCGGCGGTGTCGATGCCTGCCGCCTCGTGGAACTCCGTGCGCACCAGACCCGTCCGTACGGTGGTGATGTGCACGCCGCTGCTGCGCGCCTCCAGGTGCAGGCTCTCGCTGAAGGAGCCGAGGAACGCCTTGGACGCCCCATAGACCGCGGACTTCGGCATCGGCAGCGCCGCGACGATGGAGGAGACGTTGAGGATTCCGCCGTGCCGGCGCTCGCTCATCCGCCCCAGGGCCGCGTGGGTGAGGACCACCGGTGCCAGCAGGTTGACCCGGATCTGGTGGGTCTCGCGCTCCCGCGGCAGATCCCGGAAGTAGCCGGTGGATCCGTAGCCGGCGCAGTTGACCAGCAGGTCGACCGCCCGGCCCGGTTCGCTCACCCGCCCGGCCGCGATCTCCAGGTCGCTCTCGTCGCCCAGATCGAGCGCGAGCACCTCGGCCGACACCCCGTACTGCTCGGAGAGTCTGGAGGCGAGCTGCTTGAGCCTGGTCTCACGCCGGGCGACGAGCGTCAGATCGGCGCCGCGGCGGGCCAGTTGCTCGGCGAACTCGGCGCCGATGCCGCTCGACGCACCGGTGATGAAGGCGCTTTTGTACGGGTAGGACATCGTCGGTCTCCCTCGAGCCGGACAGGTACGGGAAGGGGGGCGGCGGCAGGGCCTGTCTCTTATACACATCT
>NZ_QZWF01000017.1 GCF_004187715.1 Streptomyces sp. F001
GGCCCGTGGGGTGTGCCGGGTGCGGCGGGTGTCGTGCGGTCCGGCTCCTGCCGCGCCGGTGCCGGCAGCCGGCGGGCCAGCCACAGTGCGTCCGCCAGCTCCTCGACGTCCGGGGCGAGGCCCGCGTCGCGCAGGCGCGCGACCAGCGCCGTGAGCACCTCGCTCACGGCGTCGGCCGGGGTGCCCGGAGCCGGTGCGGACATCGGCTACCTGGGCCCGCGGTCCAGGGGCTGCATCAGCAGCGCCGAGATCTCCTCGCGCCGGACCGCGTCCCGGGCGGCGTGCACGGCGAGGAAGATGGCGTTGAGGAGCTGGTCGGTGGGGCGCAGCGCGCCGTCCGCCTCGGCCTCGACGAACTGGTCGAGGATGTCGCGGTGGATTTCGTGCGCGTTCTCACCGAAGTGCGCCTGGACGAGCGCGGCGAGGCCCTCGTTGCGCGGGGCCTGGAGATCGAGCGGGATGCAGCGGCGCAGCAGGGGCGCCGGGAACTCGCGCTCCCGGTTGCTGGTCAGCACGACGAACGGAAAGGCCCGGCAGCGCACCTGACCGTCCGTCACGGCGACCTTGCGTCCGTCGTCGGTGAGCACCTCCACCACCGGTGTCCGGTCGGCGATCCGCTCCAGCTCGGGGATGGCGAACCTGCCTTCCTCCAGCACGTTCAGCAGGTCGTTCGGCAGGTCGATGTCGCTCTTGTCCAGCTCGTCGATGAGCAGGACGCGGGGCCGGTCGGCGGCGAGCAGCGCGGTGCCGAGCGGACCGAGTTTGATGTACCGGCCGATGTCCTCGGACTCCGGTCCGGACCCCGTGGCCCCGGCCTGGGCGGCACGCCGGAGCTGGGCGTCCTGGAGGCGGCCGATGGCGTCGTACGTGTAGAGCCCGTCGCGCAGTTCGCTGCGGCTCACGATGGGCCACTCCAGGACCCGGCCGAGTCCGAGTTCGTACGCGACGGAGTGCGCCAGCGTCGACTTGCCCACGCCGGGCTCGCCGGTGACGAGCAGGGGGCGCCTCAGGTAGAGAGCGGCGTTGACGAGTTCGAGAGTCCTGTCGCCCTGGACGGGCAGGGGTACGGCGCCGGCGCCGAGCCTGCGGCGGGTGGAGGAGTCGAGACCCGGGACGTCGTACGGCACGACCGGGGCGTCGAAGTTGCGCCACGGGGGCGGCGCCGGGAGCCGGTTGATCCTGGCCGGATCCGGGCGGCCGTTGCCCTGGTAGACGAACCACTCGCTCATGGTGCGCTCCTCGTCGACGGTCGGTGGTGGTCCACGTCCTGGCCGACGGGGGCGTTGTGCACCCACAACGGGCCCCTGGAAATGTACCCAGGACAGGCCTGCCACACGGATGTTTTCGGCCATCCGCCGCGGATGTCCTCCGGGGCGCTCACAGGGGTGCGTCCAGGGTCTCGGTCTCCTCCGCGGGCAGTGGACGCCGCGGGTCGTCGTACAGGAGTGCGAGCGGCTCGGCCCAGGCGCGGTCCGCGCAGTGCTCGCTGATGTCCTGCCGGAGGTGGCGCAGCCGGTCGGGGAGTTCGGCCAGCGAGCCGAGGGTGCCGAGGAGTTCCTCCGCCTTGGCGTGGAGGGTGTCGCACGCCTCGGCGCAGGTGCGGGTGGCGTGGCCGTCGATGTGCCAGAGGGCCACGCCGTGCCCGTTGTCCAGGGCGAGCTTCATCGCGGTCCGGCCCGGTCCGCGCCCGGCGGGGCGGCACATCACGGGGATGTGGTCGAAGGCCGCGTCGCGATAGCTGCCGGCGCTGGCCGCGACGCCGCGTTGCGGGGTGCGCCAGCCGGTGAAGCGCTGCTGGGCAATCATGGCCTGCCAGCGTTCGGCCCACAGCTTGTCCGGTTCTCCCCGGCGTGCGAGGGAGCGCAGCACCACCCGGCGGCGTGCGCCGAGGTGTGCGGCGTCGTCGAGCTGGGCGATGTCGTCGAACCGCCAGCGGTGCACGGCGGTGTCGAAGTACTCGGCGGGCAGGGCGACTTCGAGCGGCACGGGCAGGTCGGCGCGGTCCTTGGCGCGCAGCAGTTCGCTCAGCGGGCCGCGCAGAGCCTGGACGAGTTCGCCGGGGAGGTGGCCGTGGACGGAGTCGTCCGTCTGCCACAGCTCCGGTTCGTCGGACCCGTCACCGTCGTCGAACCAGATCTGCCAGAAGAAGCGGGTGGGCTGCGAGCCGATCACCGGGTCGAGCAGCACGGCGACCGTGGGGCCCTCGCCCGGGCCGGGATAGGGGATCACGATGCGCTCCGGTCCGTCCGCCGCGGTGGGCCGGACCGCTTCGGGGAGCGTTGCGTCCCGGACGAAGTCGTGCATGTCCCGGCGTGGGTCCCGGCGCAGCCGCCGGTCGATCCAGTCGGCGAGCTGCGAACAGTCCCCGCCCCGGCAGCGTATGTACGCCTCGACGAACTTCAGATAGCGCAGGAAGGTGAGCGAGTCGAGCGGATGCGGGCCCTCGTAGAGCAGGCCGTAACCGTCGCGCCAGGTCTGCAGTTCGGGGGCCCGCCCCGGCCACCGCCGGCCACTGCGGGCGCGGCTCGCGAGGACCTCCACGGTGGGCGCGTCGGGCGGAGCGGGCAGCGCGGCGAGCAGACGCAGCGCGGTGCGCCGGTCGTCCGGCGTCCACCGCTCACCGCCGTCGGCGGCGGGAGCGGACTGCAGGTCGATCCAGTTGTCCCCGCTCTCGGAGAGCGGCTCGGTGCCGTGCCACCGGTCGTGGGCGGCGATGACGGTGCGGTACATCTGTCCGAAGCGGCGCAGCGCCGATATGGCGACCGCCTTCCCGCCGTCCTGCTGCCGGCGACGGGACTTGACCAGTCCGACCACGGCTCCGGTGTCCGGGTCGAGCAGCGGACCGCCGGAGACTCCGGCCGGGAAGTCGATGTCGGGCTTGATGATCAGCCCGTAGCCGTCCTCGTGGCCGTTGATCTCGGCGTCCACCGCACGGGCGTGGGTGTGCGGCGGCTCGGGGTAGTAGCCGTAGACCTTGACGGCGCCGGAGTGCCGTACGTCCCGGTCGGCGAGCCACACGCACTCGTGCTGGTGCTCGTCGGCATCGCCCGCGAGCCGCACCAGGGCCAGGTCCTCCTCCAGCGGTACGACGGGCCGCTCCGGATGCGTGAGCAGCCAGGCCTCGAGCCGGGCCTCGGCGTCGACACCCTCGCCGCACACCCGGAAGGTCAGGTCGCGACGGGCGGCGAGGTGCGGGCGCACCACATGGGCGGCGGTCAGCACCCAGCCCGGGGCGACGAGGAATCCGCTGCCCCACAGCGGCTTGTCGTCGCCCTCGGCGGACAGCAGGTGGACGGTGGCGGCCTTGGCCAGGGCGTGCAGGCGTTCGGTGCGCTCAGTCATGCGCGGCCGGGTCCGGCGCGGCGGGGGCCTCGGTGGGCTGCCGGTCGAACTGCCACGTCAACGTGACCTGCAGCGAGGCCTTGGCCTCTCCCCTGGCGAGCACGGCGACCGCGATCCCCTCCTTGGCGGTCAGCTCCACCCCGAAGGTGATGGCGGCCTGGTCGGGCCGGGACGCACGGGCGGCGTCGAGCACGGTGCCGCCTACGGCCTTGATCAGGTCCTGGAGCTGTTCGACCTTGGCGAGGGCGGCGTCGGTGAAGCCGACGTCCTCCTGCTCCCCGTAGGCGTCCGCGCTGCCGATCCGGGCGGTGATGACCGTGCCGTCGGGCAGTTCGATGTCCTGGATGTGACTCATGCCGCTCCCCCGTCGAGCTTGCGTCCCGTCCAACCGGCCGCAGCCGGACCACACTTGAGCTGCGACGAGGCTAGCCGTACCGACGGTTCCGGTGCGAGTCCCCCGACCGGCCGAGTGGCGCATATTCTGAGGACATGTACTTCACCGACCGAGGCATCGAAGAACTGGAGAAGCGGCGCGGCGAGGAAGAGGTCACGTTCGAGTGGCTCGCCGAGCAACTGCGGACCTTCGTCGACCTGAACCCCGACTTCGAGGTACCGGTGGAGCGGCTGGCGACATGGCTGGCGCGGCTGGACGACGAGGACGAGGAGTAGGTCCGGCCGGGGTTTGCTTGTGCGGGCGCCTCGTTTGTGTGCGCCCACTCGGCCGTCAGTCGTGCGGTCGGCCCAGTTCGTACGCCAGGCCCAGGGTGCCGTGGGCCAGGAGGAGCGCCCCCGCTGTGGTCCAGCCGCCGCTGTGACGGCGTAGGCCCCAGACGGTGAGGGGGAGGCCCGCGGCGACCTGAGCGAGGGCGAGCGCGCGGGCCCTGGGGTCGCCGGACCAGGGAAGGTACGGGCCGAGGCGGCCGCCCCCGGCGTCGGGTCCCGTGCGGGACGCCGCGGGCCGGGCCGTCCCCTCGACCGTGCGGGCGTCCGGCTGGGCGCGGGCGGCCGCGCGGAGGCGGTCGGCGGATTCGCCGGGGCTGAGGCCTGCCGGCAGACGGACTCCCGCGCGCGTGAGCACGGCGAGCAGACCGCGCAGGCGGGCCGGGGCGTCGGCCGAGGGGTCGGATTTCGTCAGGCGGTCCAGGGACCGCACGTCGAGGGCCGGGTCCAGGCCGAGGCACGCGGCGAAGGTGTGCATGGCCTCGCCCTCGCCGACCGGGGTGCCGCCCGAGAGCCAGACGTAGCCGACCGGGCGCCGGAAGCCGGACGCGAGTGTGTAACCGGCGCGGTCCGCGTCCCACCACAGGGCGAGTACGGGCCAGGGGGCGCCGACGGCGAGAGCCGTGGCCCAGCCGGTGAGCACCCGGTCGACGGGCTCGGTGCCGTCCAGCCAGGGCCCGCCCTCCGGGACGAGGACGCTCCAGTTCTCGCCGGCCCGGGTGAGCACCATCCGGGCCCGCAGCAGACGGGCGGCGGGGGCCACGGCATGGGCGGGGGCCCGGCAGAGCAGCAGGGCGCCGGGGGCCACGGGATCGGCCCGGGCGTCGGCCCGGAACTCTTCCGTCGACATGCTCACACGCTAGGGCATTTGTCCCGGTTCGGAGACGGGCGGTCACCAGAACGAGTGCCTTGACTTCCCGCCCCCACGATATATCGTGTTTTACGGAAGACGCGATATGGCGTGTCGAGGTCCGTCCGGTCCCGCGTGCGGCCCGGCAGGTCGAGGAGGTCAGCACCATGTCCGAGTGGTCCGTCGCCGAGCCGAGCAAGCTCACCTTCGACGACCCCGTGCGCGAACTTCACGTACGCATCGTCGACGGAACGGTGAACGTGGTGGGGACGGACGAAGGTTCCGCCCGCCTGGAGGTCAGCGAGATCGAGGGACCGCCCCTGGTGGTCACCCAGCAGGGCGGCACGCTCACCGTGGCGTACGAGGACCTGCCGTGGAAGGGCTTCCTGAAGTGGCTCGACCGCAAGGGCTGGCGCCGCAGCGCCGTCGTCTCACTGGCGGTGCCGGTGAGCACGCGCGTCGAGGTGGGCGTGGTCAGCGCCGCCGCCGTGGTCTCCGGCGTCGAGGGGCGCGCGGAGGTGAAGGGCGTCTCCGGGGACACGACACTCGTGGGGCTGGCGGGGCCGGTCCGCGCGGACACCGTCTCGGGGAACGTGGAGGCCCAGGCCCTCTCCGGCGACCTGCGCTTCAACTCCGTCTCCGGTGACCTCACCGTCGTCGAGGGCGCCGGCTCCTCCGTCAAGGCGGACTCGGTGAGCGGATCGATGATCGTCGACCTCGACCCGGCGGGCAGCCCCACCGACGTCAGCCTGACCAGCGTCTCCGGCGAGATCGCCATTCGGCTGCCGCATCCGGCGGACGCGGAGGTGGAGGCCAACACCGCGAGCGGAGCGGTCTCCAACGCCTTCGAGGACCTCCGGGTCACCGGCCAGTGGGGCGCCAAGCGCATCACCGGCCGCCTCGGCACGGGCAACGGCCGGCTGAAGGCCACGACCGTCTCCGGCTCCATCGCCCTGCTGCGCCGCCCGCCGGTGGAGGACGGGCCGTGGGACGGGCCGGCAGGCGGTCCACAGGACGACTCGGGGGACAATTCGGCGTCCGGCCGGAGCGAGGACACGACCCCGTCCAGCGCCCCGGCCGACGGTTCGACCGACAAGAAGGTGCTCTGACATGCCCCCCGTCTTCGCTCATGGCCGCCTCCGCCTCTACCTGCTGAAGCTGCTCGACGAGGCCCCGCGCCACGGCTACGAAGTGATCCGCCTCCTCGAAGAACGCTTCCAGGGGCTGTACGCACCGTCGGCGGGCACGGTGTACCCGCGCCTGGCCAAGCTGGAGGCCGAGGGCCTGGTCACGCACACCACCGAGGGCGGCCGCAAGGTGTACGCCATCACGGACGCGGGCCGTGCCGAACTGGCCGACCGCAGCGGCGAACTGGCCGACCTGGAGCTGGAGATCCGCGAGTCGGTGGCGGAACTGGCCGCCGAGATCCAGGCCGATGTACGCGGCGCGGCGGGCGACCTGCGGCGCGAGATGCGGGCGGCGGCGACCGAGGCCCGCAAGGGCGCCCAGGGCCGCGGCGCCGCCGGGGACTTCGGCGACTACGGTGACTACGGCGAGAAGGAAGCCTGGCGCCTCGCCAAGGAGGAGATGCGCCGGGTCAAGCAGGAGTGGAAGGAACAGGCCCGGCGCGCCAAGGACGAGAGCCGCAGGGCGCGCGAGGAGGCCCAGCGGGCCCGCCGCCAGGCCAAGGAGGCGCAGGACCGGGCCCGGGCGCAGGCGCAGGAGGAGGTGCAGCGCATCGCCCAGCGGGTCCAGGAGCAGGTGCAGGACCACTTCGCCCGGGGCGACTGGCCGACGGGGGTGCGCGAGGGCCTGACGGAACTGGCCAAGGAGTTCGGCGAGTTCGGCAAGGACTTCGGCATGGAGTTCGGCAAGGACCTCGGCTTCGGCCGCGGCAACGCCGCCAAGTCGACCGCGGGTCCGGAGCACTCGACGACACCGGAGGACTTCCCGGCCGACTACGAGCCGGCCTGGGCCCACGACACAACCTCCACCGGCGACACGGCCCGCGACCTGGACCGTCTCCTCGACCGCTTCCGGGACGACATCCGCGACACGGCCCGCGACCACGGCGTCACCGCGGACCAACTCCGTGAGGCCCGCCGCCATCTGTCGACGGCGGCGGCACACATCGGGGCGCTGCTGAGGACACCGAAGCGGTAGGCACCACCACACGCCGGAAGATGGTCAGCGGCACCCCGCCTGCGTAGCTGCAGGCAGCCGTGCCTCCCCCAGTGCCTGATCGCCCTGGGGGGGACCCCCAGGGCGATGGGGGTCCCCCCGCTCGAGCGAAGCCGAGAGTGGGGGAGGGTGGGCGCTGGGGGCCCCCTCTGGGGGAGGCACCGCAACGCCGGGCTGCGAGCCTCGCACCCACCCGAGGGCAACCGCCCCCGGTTCAGCCCGTCCGGGCCTCTCCCCGCCGTAGAGCACCCGCGTCACCGACTCATACGTGACCCCGTGGTCGGCGAGGACCTCCGCTGCGACGCCCGGGCGGGATGTGAGCGCGAGCAGGATGTGCTCGTCGCCGATGCGCCGGTCCCGGCGGGCGACGGCGACACGCAGGGACTTCACGAGCACGTCCTTGGCGCCCGGCCGAAGGAACGGCGCCCGCCCACCACCCCCCGTCCTTCCGGTCCCCGGACATGGCACCCACGCCATGCGCCTCCTCCACCCGCGAAACGATCTCCGAGACATCGATCCCCAGCCCGGCCAGCGCATCGGTCTCGGCCTGCGACAGTCCGCGCGACGCCGGGCCTCCCCCAGCGCCCCGCCACCGACTCCGCACGCTCGGCGAGCCCCAGAGCGGCCAGCGCGAACGCACCCTTGCCGGCCCCTCGGTCCATCAGCGCGAGCAGCAGGTGCTCGGCATCGACGGTCTGCGCCCCCGACCTCTCGCACTGCTCGACGGCCCCCTTGACCACCGAACGGGCATCCTCCGTAAACCGTTCGAACATCATCGCCTCCCGTACTTCTTGTGCACGGCCTGCCTGCTCACACCGAGTTCCGCGGCGATCTCCTGCCACGACCAGCCCTGATTGCGCGCGCTGCGCACCTGGACGGCCTCCAACTGCTCCAGCAGCCTGCGCAGCGCGGCGACGGCCCGCAGTCCGACCCGCGGATCACGGTCACCGGCACGCTCGGCGAGTTCCGTAGCTTCGGTCATGATGTCAACTTACGTTGACACACCTCGCTTGTCAACCCCGATTGACAACACAAACGGCCGGCCCGAGACCCGGACCGGCCGTTGCAGTACCCGCAAACCGTCAGCTGTTGGTGAGCACGATCTTCCCGAACTGCTCGCCCGACTCCATCCGTTCGAAGCCCTCGCGGGCCCGGTCCATCGGCAGCACCTCGTCGATGACGGGCCGCACCCCGGTGGCGGCACAGAAGGACAGCAGGTCCTCCAGTTCCTCCTTGGTACCCATGGTCGAGCCGACGACCTTCAGCTCCAGGAAGAAGATCCGGGTCAGTTCGGCATGGGAGGGCCGGTCACCGCTCGTGGCGCCGGAAATGACCAGCGTGCCGCCGGGACGCAGGGACTTCACCGAGTGCGACCAGGTGGCCGCCCCCACCGTCTCGATCACGGCGTCCACCCGCTGCGGCAGCCGCGCCCCCGGCTCCACCGCCTCCACGGCCCCCAGCTCCAGGGCACGCTTGCGCTTGGCCTCGTCCCGGCTGGTCGCGAAGACCCGCAGCCCCGCGGCCTTGCCGAGCACGATCGCGGCCGTGGCGACACCACCGCCGGCGCCCTGCACCAGCACCGAGTCACCGGGCCGTACCCCGGCGTTGGTGAACAGCATCCGATACGCCGTCAGCCAGGCCGTGGGCAGACAGGCGGCCTCCTCGAAGGACAGCTCCTTGGGCTTGGGCAGAACGTTCCACGTCGGTACGGCGACCCGCTCGGCGAACGTGCCCTGGTAGCGCTCGGTCAGGATGGACCGGGGTTCCTTCGGGCCGACGCCATGGCCGGTCTGGCCGATGACGGAGTGCAGGACGACCTCGTTGCCGTCCTCGTCGACACCGGCGGCGTCGCAGCCGAGGATCATCGGCAGCCGGTCCTCCGGGAGGCCCACGCCGCGCAGGGACCAGAGGTCGTGGTGGTTGAGGGAAGCGGCCCTGACATCGACGACACTCCAGCCGGGCCGGGCCTCGGGGGCCGGGCGCTCCCCCAACTCCAGGCCTGCGAGCGGCTGGTCACGATCGATTCGGGCGGCGTAGACAGCGAACATGAGCCCGACGATAGGTTCCCACTCCCCCCAACGGAACCGTACGCCCCTGTGACACACACCCACTTGCCAGAAACCGCCCACGGCGCCCCCGCCACACCGGCACCCGCACCGCACCCGCCGACGGCGCCCAGCCCCCACAAGCGACGTCCACTCCTCAATGATCCGAACGGGTGGGCAGGGTGGGAAAAGAAAAGAAAAATGGCCCCGCCCAACCGGACGGGGCCATAAAAACCCTCAGCGCCGAGCCACACCCTCCGCCCGCGCCGCCGCCGCAACCGCCGCAGTCACCGCGGAGCGACCCGCTCGTCGAACGGCGACGGAATGACGTAGTCCGCAGCGAGGTCGTCCCCCACCACCCCCGCCAACGCCTCGGCCGCCGCGATCTTCATCCCCTCGGTAATCCGCGACGCCCGCACCTGCAGCGCACCCGCGAAGATTCCCGGGAACGCCAGCACGTTGTTGATCTGGTTGGGGAAGTCCGACCGCCCGGTCGCCACGACCGCCGCGTACTTGTGCGCCACATCGGGGTGCACCTCGGGATTCGGGTTGGCCATCGCGAACACGAACGCGCCCTCGGCCATGGAGGCGACCGCCTCCTCCGGCACCGTACCGCCGGAGACCCCGATGAAGACGTCCGCGCCCGCCAGGGCCGCCTCCAGCGACCCGGAGAGCCCCGCCTTGTTCGTGAAGGAGGCCAGCTCCCGCTTGACCGGCGTCAGGTCGTCCCGATCGGCCGACACGACACCCTTGCGGTCCGCGACCGCGACATCGCCGATGCCGGCCTCGATCAGCATCTTCGCGATGGCGACCCCCGCCGCGCCGGCGCCCGAGATGACGGCCCTGAGCCCCCCGAGCTCCTTCTCGCTCAGCCGCGCCGCGTTCCGCAGCGCGGCCAGCGTCACGACCGCCGTACCGTGCTGGTCGTCGTGGAAGACCGGGATGTCCAGCCGCTCCTGGAGCCTGCGCTCGATCTCGAAGCACCGCGGTGCCGAGATGTCCTCGAGGTTCACACCGCCGAAGGAGGGAGCGAGCCGGACCACGGTCTCGATGATCTCGTCCACGTCGGTGCACGCCAACGCGATCGGCACGGCGTCCACGCCGCCGAACTGCTTGAACAGAATCGCCTTGCCCTCCATCACCGGGAGGGAGGCCTCGGGCCCGATGTCACCGAGCCCGAGCACGGCCGTGCCGTCGGTCACGACGGCGACGACGGACGACTTCCACGTGTAGTCGTGGACGAGGTCCGGCTGCTCGGCGATCGCGGTGCACACCTTCGCGACGCCGGGCGTGTACGCCAGGGACAGGTCGTCCTTGTCCCGGACCGGCACGGTGGCCTGCACAGCCATCTTGCCGCCGCGGTGCAGCGCGAACGCCGGATCGAAGGAATCGAGGGGCTCTGCCCCGCCCTCCTGCTCCGTACTGCTGTCGCTGCGAGGATTGACGATCTCCGCTGCCACTTTGTTTTACCCCTTAAGTCTTCATGGTTTGAGGGTTGACCACTCCTGGTGAGGGGTGGGCGGGCACCGCGTACGGCCCTGGTGAGTGATGCGTACGGGCCTACGCGACGGGCGCGCCGCACACGCGCCCTGAGCCCCGGATGAGGGGTGTAAAGAACCTTCTTACCTGACGGAGGGTGTCGTCGACGAGTCGATAGCGCGAAGCTCACATGCCAGTGACATGACTCATGCCTGAATATGGGGACAAGGCCTCGACAAACCGCCGACAACCACTCAACGGACACAGGACACCGGCTATCGAACAGCCACATCCTGAGACACACCGAAGATCTTCCTGCCGGAACCGGGGATTCCCACAGAAGATCCGGTCGGGATGTCCCGGAGTGGTCCGGTTCGAGGGGCACTCGTTATCCGATTTTGACATCGCGGGTCACCTGAATGGTCCAGTCCGAATGGCAAGATGCGGTAATCACACGAGGTCGCGACACCCGAAGCTGTGTGTTCTCGTCGACCCATCGGCAACTCCACCCATCCGCCGGAGGAACCCACAATGACCGCCAGCTCCACCCGTCGTACGACCGCCGCGCGTTCCCGGCTAGCCGCGGTCGGTGCGATCGCGGTCGCAGGTGCCCTGCTGCTCACCGGCTGCGGTGACCAGACGGAGAACGGCGGCGGCTCGGACAGCACGGACGCGACGACCGCGGCCGCCCCGCTGGCCGACAAGCTGCCCAAGGAGATCCGCGACAAGGGCGTCATCAAGGTCGGTTCGGACATCGCGTACGCGCCGGTCGAGTTCAAGGACAGCTCCGGCAAGACGGTCGGTATCGACCCGGACATCGCCGCCGCCATGGGCAAGCAGCTCGGCGTGACGTTCCAGTTCGAGAACGGCACGTTCGACACCCTCATCACCGGTCTGCGCTCCAAGCGCTACGACATCGCCATGTCCGCGATGACCGACACCAAGGACCGCCAGGAGGGCATCGACTCCGACACCGGCAAGAAGGTCGGTGAGGGCGTCGACTTCGTGGACTACTTCACCGCCGGTGTCTCGATCTACACCAAGAAGGGCGACGACCAGGGCATCAAGACCTGGTCCGACCTGTGCGGCAAGAAGATCGTGGTGCAGCGCGGCACGGTCTCCGAGGACCTCGCCAAGGCCGAGGCGAAGAACTGCCCGAAGGGCAAGAAGCTCTCCATCGAGGCCTTCGACAACGACCAGCAGGCCCAGACCCGCCTGCGCGCGGGCGGCGCCGACGCCGGCTCCTCCGACTTCCCGGTCGCCGCGTACGCGGTGCAGACCTCCGGCGGCGGCAAGGACTTCCAGCTCGTCGGCGAGCAGGTCGAGGCCGCCCCGTACGGCATCGCGGTCGCCAAGAACAACACCCAGCTGCGGGACGCCCTGCAGGCGGCCCTGGATGCGATCATCGCGAACGGCGAGTACGACAAGATCATAAAGAAGTGGGGCGTCGAGGACGGCGCCGTCGACAAGGCCGCCATCAACGGCGGCAAGTGATCGCTCGGTCGGCGACCAGCGACCACTGAAAGGCAACACCCGTGACTGTTGACATCGACAAGACGACGGGGCCGGCCGACACGCCTCCGGCCGGACCGGAGGCCATCAAGGCCATCCCGGTCCGGCACTACGGGCGGTACGTCTCCGCCGTCGTCGCGATCGCACTACTCGGTGCGGTCGTGTACGCGTTCTCCCAGGGCAAGATCAACTGGGGGGCGATCCCGGACTACTTCTTCGACGACCGCGTCCTCAGCGGTGTGGGCAAGACGCTGCTGCTGACCGCCCTGTCCATGGCGATCGGCATCGTCGGCGGCATCCTGCTCGCCGTGATGCGGCTGTCGAAGAACCCCGTGACCTCCGCCATCGCGTGGTTCTACATCTGGTTCTTCCGCGGCACCCCGGTCCTGGTCCAGCTCATCGTCTGGTTCAACCTGGGCCTGGTCTTCGAGTACATCAACCTCGGTCCGGTCTACCGGGACGAGTGGTCGGACTTCATGACCCCGTTCCTGACCGCGCTGCTCGGCCTGGGTCTCAACGAGGCCGCGTACATGGCCGAGATCTGCCGCGCCGGTCTGCTCGCGGTCGACGAGGGCCAGACCGAGGCGGCGCACGCGCTGGGCATGAGCCACGCCAAGACGCTGCGCAGGATCGTCATCCCGCAGGCGATGCGCGTGATCGTGCCGCCGACGGGCAACGAGGTCATCAACATGCTGAAGACGACCTCGCTGGTCTCGGTCGTCCAGTACTCCGAACTGCTCCGCGTGGCCCAGGACATCGGCCAGACCTCCGGCGCCCCGGCCGAGATGCTGTTCCTCGCTGCGGCCTGGTACCTCCTGCTGACCTCGGTGTTCAGCGTCGGCCAGTACTACCTTGAGAGGTACTACGCCCGGGGCTCCAGCCGGCAGCTGCCGCCCACGCCGTGGCAGAAGATCAAGAAGAACGTGCTCTCCCTGTCGAGCCGGAAGGGAGTCACGGCATGACCGAGAACGTGAGCAAGACGGACACCTCCGCGGAGCACTCCGTCGTCCCGATGGTCAAGGCCGAGGGCGTCCACAAGTCCTTCGGCCACGTCGAGGTCCTCAAGGGCATCGACCTGGAGGTGAAGACCGGCGAGGTGTTCTGCCTCATCGGCCCCTCCGGCTCCGGCAAGTCGACGTTCCTCAGGTGCATCAACCACCTGGAGAAGATCAACTCCGGTCGCCTGTACGTCGACGGGGAACTCGTCGGTTACCGCCAGAAGGGCGACAAGCTGTACGAGCTCAAGGACAGCGAGGTCGCACTGAAGCGCCGGGACATCGGCATGGTCTTCCAGCGCTTCAACCTGTTCCCGCACATGACGGCGCTGGAGAACGTCATGGAGGCCCCGATCCAGGTGAAGGGCACCAGCAAGGCCCAGGCCAGGGAGCGGGCGGCACAGCTCCTGGACCGGGTGGGCCTGGCCGACAAGGCGGGGAACTACCCGTCGCAGCTCTCCGGCGGCCAGCAGCAGCGCGTGGCGATCGCCCGGGCCCTCGCGATGGACCCGAAGCTGATGCTGTTCGACGAGCCGACCTCGGCGTTGGACCCGGAGCTGGTCGGTGACGTCCTCGACGTCATGCGCGACCTGGCCGAGTCCGGCATGACGATGGTCGTCGTCACCCACGAGATGGGCTTCGCCCGCGAGGTCGGCGACAGCCTGGTCTTCATGGACGGCGGTGTGGTCGTCGAGTCCGGCAACCCGCGCGACGTCCTGACCGACCCGCAGCACGAGCGTACGAAGGCGTTCCTGTCGAAGGTGCTCTGACGGTACGCAGCAGAAGGGGCGGTACGGAGGACTTCCGTACCGCCCCTTCTCCTGTCCGGCCTTACTTGAGCGCCAGCAACAGCGTGTCCGACGGCGAGCACCACACCGGACGCGCCTCTGCGAAGCCCTTGTCGCGCAGTACGCGCGCGTGCCAGGCGGCGGACGGCATGTCACCGTCGGCGTGGTCGCCGTAGATCTCGAAGCGGCGGGCGGTGGGCGCGGCGAGGACCGGGTCCTTGGCGGCGAGCTGCCACCACTCGGCCCAGTCGAGGGCGCCGGCCTTCTGCGCCTGGTCCATGCGGGCGTGCCGCAGGGTGCGCTCGGCCGCGTTGATGCGGGGCGTGGTGTCGTCGATCATGTGGTCGGCGTTCATGAAGACGCCGCCGTGCCGGACGAGCCCGGCGATCCGGCCGTAGAGCGCCTCGAGGGGTCCGGCGTGGAACCAGTGCAGCGCGGTGGCGGTGAGGACGGCGTCGTACGTGTCGTACGGCAGCCGGGCGGGCCAGTCGGGGTCCTTGAGGTCCGCCTCGACGAAGGTGACACGGTCGTCGCCGTCGAAGGTGCCGCGGGCGATGGCGAGCAGCGCGGGGTCGAGGTCGATGCCGGTGCTGGTGGCCTTGGGAAACCGCTCGAACAGGCGGGCGGTGATGCTGCCCGTGCCGCAGGCGAGGTCGAGGACGCGCGGCTCGTCGCCGGTGAAGGCCTCCACCATGTCCAGCATGACCCGGAAGCGTTCTTCCCGGTCGGGCATGTACCACTCCTGCTGCCGGTCCCAGCTGCGCTGCCAGGCCTGCCAGTCGGTACCGGTGGCAG
Organism: Streptomyces sp. F001; assembly: GCF_004187715.1. Lineage (GTDB taxonomy): Bacteria > Actinomycetota > Actinomycetes > Streptomycetales > Streptomycetaceae > Streptomyces > Streptomyces flavusporus. The sequence continues at coordinate 14,708 of NZ_QZWF01000017.1, forward strand.
TGGTCTCCATGTCCGTCATTGGCGCCCTCCGTCAGCTCGTCGCCCGATACGACGCGTAATACCCTGGAAGCAGAACCGTCTGTTACGCGACCGCAGCACGACCATAGAGCCCCTCCGTAAGGACTACAAGTGGAACTGGCCTATTACTCGGATTACGCCGTACGTCTCGTCAACAGCGAGGAACCGGCCCGGGGCAAGGACTCACTGACCTCGGTCGAGGCCGTCCGCGACCTGTTCGGCGGCAACCAGTCGGCGGCCCGCCGCGCCACCGACGCGGACGTGACGCGGTTCCGCTCGGTCCGGGCCCGGCTGCGTGCGGTCTTCGAGGCGGCCGACAGCGGTGACGAGACGCTCGCGGTGGACCTGCTGAACTCCCTGCTCCTGGAGTTCCCGGTGAGCCCGCAGATCTCCGGGCACGACTTCCGCGACGACGACGGCCGCCCCCTGTGGCACATGCACCTGGCGGACCACCCGTCGAACGCGACCGCGGGCTACGCGGCGATCGCGGCGATGGGCCTGGCCTTCCACCTCACGGAGTACGGCGTGGACCGCCTGGGCCTGTGCGAGGCGGCCCCGTGCCGCAACGCCTACCTCGACACCTCCACCAACCGCTCCCGGCGCTACTGCTCCGATCGCTGCGCCACCCGCGCCAACGTGGCCGCCTACCGCGCCCGCAAACGCCTGGAGGCCGACCGGTCGGAGAAGACGGGCCGGGCCGCCGACAGCGCCCAGCGCAGCACCGCGAGCAGCGAACGCTGATCGGCCCGCCGCGGCCGGTACCGGAACCGCACCCGCCCAAGGACCAGCTCCTCCGGCACGGTGCCGTAATCCGTACTGTCGCCACCGGCGTACGCGTTGTCCCCGAGCACCCACCAGCCGCCCTCGCGGCGCTCCGCGGCCCGCTTGACCACCAGCAGGTCCTGCTGGAACGGATGACGCAAAACGACGACGTCACCAGGCCGGATCCGAGCGCCGTAGCGCACCACGAGCCGGTCCCCGTGGAACAGCGTCGGCACCATGGAGGGACCGGTCACCTCGGCCGCCCCGAAGGGCAGCAGCGCCCCCCTGCGCTCGCTCTCCTCCGACAGTTCCGGCATCCCCGGCACCTCCCCTGCTCGACGCTCCACCAGTCTCAGTCTCACCCCGGACTTTTGTCCTAAGCCCATGGGGGCACTCGCGAAATCCCGTCCCTCAGGGAGTAATGTCCCACCTGAGAAGACGATCACGAGGAAGGAATGCTCCATGCTTTCCCGCCTGTTTGCCCCCAAGGTCAAGGTCAGCGCACACTGCGACCTGCCCTGCGGTGTGTACGACCCTGCCCAGGCCCGCATCGAGGCGGAGTCGGTGAAGGCCGTACAGGAGAAGATGGCCGCCAACGACGACCCGCACTTCCAGGCTCGCGCCACCGTCATCAAGGAGCAGCGCGCCGAACTCGCCAAGCACCACGTCTCGGTGCTCTGGAGCGACTACTTCAAGCCCCCGCACTTCGAGAAGTACCCCGAGCTGCACCAGCTGGTCAACGACACCCTGAAGGCCCTCTCGGCCGCCAAGGCGTCCACCGACCCGGCCACCGGCCAGAAGGCCCTGGACTACATCGCCCAGATCGACAAGATCTTCTGGGAGACCAAGAAGGCCTGATCTTCGATCATGCCGCTTGACCTGCGATTTCCTTGGTCGCCTGGTCTCCCTTTCCGCACCCGGCCCGCAGGCCGCCGAACACGGCGTCCATGACGGTCCGGGTGCGGTCTTGTTCGCCCGGCCGCCGACGGGCGTAGACAGGCAGCGTTCTCGGCCCCGCCACGCCCGATGGCGTCCGCGACGGAGGTCGCATACCGCTCCGTCCTACAGGGCGGAGGTCTGGTTGAGGACAGCTGGGGCCTGGTCAGCGAGTTCCCTGAGGGGTTCACCGCTCAGCCGGCATACCGTCCACTCGTCCAGAAACTCCACGCCGAGCGACTTGTAGAAGTCGATCGTCGGCTCGTTCCAGGCCAGGACCCACCATTCGAAGCGCTCGTAGCCGTGTCGCTCGCAGATCGCGGCCAGGGAGGCGAGCAGAGCCTTGCCGTGTCCTCCACCCCGGGCGTGCGGCCGTACGTAGAGGTCCTCCAGGTGCACGCCGCGCGTGCCGGTCCAGGTCGAAAAGCGCGGGAACCACAGGGCATAGCCCACGGTCTCGCCCGTCCCGTCATCCTCGGCGATCAGTGCGAAGGCGGCGGGATGCTCGCCGAACAGCGCCTCGCGGAGCTGTTCCTCGGTCGCACGGGCCTGCTCAACAGCCCGTTCGTACTCGGCTAGTTCGCGGATCATCGCGCGGATCTCCGCGACGTCGTTCACAGTGGCGGCCCGGATCATGGAGAAGATCATCGGTCACCGTGCCGAGCCGTGTCCATCCAATTCGGCGCCCTTCCGAGAAAGGCCTTGTGGGGCATCAACAAGCTTGGCGATGCTGCCCCGATGATGACTTCCGTCGTTGCGTTCGTCGGTGCGGCCTTCCTGATCGCCATGGTGCCGGGGCCGAGCACGGTCGTGATCCTGCGTCGGGCGGTGGTGAACGGCCGCAGGACCGGCACGGCCACGGTCCTGGGCAACGAGTGCGGGGTGCTGCTGTGGGGCCTTGCCGCAGCCTTCGGTCTCTCGGCCCTGCTGCTGGCCTCGGAGGTCGCCTACGACGTCATCCGGATCGTCGGCGCCGCGGTGCTGGTGTGGATGGGAGCGCGTGCCTTGTGGCAGGCGCGGCGGGCCGCGGGGCCGGCTGAGGGACCGGCGGAATCAGCCGCGGTGTCGCTTCGGAGGGCGTACTGGCAGGGCCTGGTCACCAACTTCGCCAATCCCAAGGCCGGCGTGTTCGCCGTCTCCTTCCTGCCGCAGTTCGTTCCGCACGAAGCCCCTGTACTTCCGACACTGCTCGCCTTCTCGGTGATCTGGGCCCTCGTCGACCTGATCTGGTATCTACCGCTGGTCTGGCTGGCCGGGCGGGTGGGAGGAGTACTTCAGCGACAGTCCGTTCGGCGCCGTATGGAACAGGTCTGCGGGACGGTCCTCGTCGGGCTGGGGGTGCGCCTGGCCACCGAGTCCTGACGGCCCTCTACGATCGCGGCCATGACCATCCGCTGGACCTACGCCTTCATCGACCGCCCCGCCGATCTCCTCGACCAGGCCCATGACTTCTGGACTGCCGTCACCGACACCCGGTTGTCCGAACCCCGGGGTGAGAAGGAGGAGTTCGCGACTCTTCTGCCGGTTCGGGGGACCGCGGACGCGTGCGTGAAGACGCAGGGTGTCGAGTCCGGCGCCGGCGGCGCGCATCTCGACTTCGCCGTCGACGACGTACGGGAGTTCGTCGCGTCGGCGCTGCGGCTCGGGGCGGAGGAAGTCGTCGAGCACGAGGGGTGGGCCGTACTGCGGTCGCCTGCGGGGCAGTTGTTCTGTGCCGTGCCGCGGCACGGGGAGTCGGTGCGGCCGCCCGTGGTGCGTGGCAGTCGGCTCGATCAGGTGTGCCTCGACGTCCCGTCTTCGTCGTACGACACCGAAGTCGCCTTCTGGAGCAGGCTGCTGGACGGTTGGGAGTCCCTGCCGGGCACCCTGCCGGAGTTCCATGTGGTCAAGCCGCCGCCCGGACTGCCGGTGCGGATGCTGTTGCAGCGGCTGGGCACCGAACGGCCGGTCTCCGCCCATCTCGACCTCGCCTGCGCCGACATCGAGGCGACCCGCGCCGAGCACGAGCGGCTCGGCGCACGGCTGGTGTCCCGCGGCGCCCACTGGACGGTGATGCGCGACCCGGCGGGCGGCACGTACTGCCTGACGGGGCGGGACCCGGAGACGGGCGGGCTGCCTAGCCGGCCTTGATCACGCAGGCGTAGTCGTACACGGTGTTTTCATCGGGTGGGGGCGTGGGCCTCAGGCACGCGGTGTTCCATTCCTCCTCGGACAGTGGTGTCGGCGCCGGGCTCGACTCCTGCCGGCCGTACGGCTCCGGCGGCTCGGCCGAGTCCTGCAGCCACAGGGTGAGTCCGCCCCCGAAGGCCACCGTCACCACCCACACCGCCATGCCCCACCGCCATGCCGTACGACGCCTGCCCCCGGACTCCGTCACGCACACCTCCTGGATCATTAGCACTTGGGGCAACGCTACGGCCTCAGTCGCGCCGCCCGCCCCTGCAGGTACCGCTGCTCCGGCAGGCTCAGCGTCCTGGCGGCAGCCGACTCGTAGGCGGCGCGGGCGGCCTCGTACTCCCCGGTCCGCTCCAGGAGATGGGCGCGCACCGCGTCCAGGCGGTGACTCGCGCTCAAGTCGAGTTCCAGCGCGTCGAGTTCGGCGAGCCCGGCGCGCGGTCCGTCGGCCATGGCGACGGCGACGGCACGGTTGAGGCGCTCGACGGGGCCGGGCACCAGCCGTACCAGGACGTCGTACAGGCTGAGGATCTCCCGCCAGTCGGTCGCCTCGGCGGACGGGGCCTCGTCGTGCACCGCCGCGATCGCGGCGCGCAGTTGGTACGGACCCGGGCGTCCCCCGGCCAGCGCCCGGGTGACCAGGGCGACGCCCTCCTCGATCGCTGCCTTGTCCCAGCGGTCGCGGTCCTGTTCGTCGAGCGGGACGAGCTCGCCGTGCGGGCCGGTACGCGCGTCCCGGCGGGCGTCGGTGAGCAGCATCAGGGCCAGCAGGCCCGCCACCTCGCCGTCGTCGGGGAGCAGGCGGTGGACCGTGCGGGTGAGCCGGATCGCCTCGCCGGCCAGTTCGCGCCGCTGGAGCGCCGCGCCGGAGGTCGCCGTGTAGCCCTCGTTGAAGACGAGGTAGAGGGTGTGCAGGACGGCGGGCAGGCACTCCGCCCAGTTGTCCGGCCGCCCGAAGCGCACGCCCCGCACCTTCTGCTTGGCCCGGCTGATCCTCCCCCAGTTCTCGGCTTCGCTCGAACCGGGGGGACCCCCATCGCCATGGTCGCCTCCGGGACCAGGCAGGCACGGGCGATCTCCGCCGTCGTCAGACCACCGACCGCCCGCAGGGTGAGCGCCAACTGGGCGGGCGGGGTCAGGTCCGGATGGCAGCACAGGAAGAGCAGGGTGAGGGTGTCGTCCTCGCGCGGGGCGCGGTCCGCGCCCGGCGGCGAGGCGATGAAGGTGTCGGACGGGGTGAGCGCCGCCGCCCGCTCTTCGCGCCGGCACCGCGCCTCCTCGCTGCGCAGCGTGTCGGTCAGCCGGCGTGAGGCGACCCTGATGAGCCAGCCGCGCGGATTGTCCGGGACACCGTCCGACGGCCAGCGGTCGGCAGCCGCGAGGAGTGCCTCCTGTACGGCGTCCTCGGCGGCGTCGAAGTGCCCGTACCGTCGTACGACGGCGCCGAGGACCTGCGGCGCGTGCCGGCGCAGCAGGCCCTCGATCTCGTGGGTGCGGTTCATCGAAGGCTCAGACGGCCATGGTCCGAGGGCTCAGACGGCCATGGTCCGAGGGCTCAGATGTCCCCGGCGCCGTCCATGATGGGCCGGATCACCACCGGATAGTTGGGGGCACCGGCCGGTTGGGGGCACCGGGTCACCCGCTCGGCGATCTCCGTGACCCGCTCCAGGCTCGCGCACTCCAGGACCCAGTAACCGGCCAGCAGCTCCTTGGTCTCGCTGTACGGTCCGTCCGTGATCACGGCCTTTCCGTTCTCACCCAGCGTGACCAGCCGGGTCCGGGCAGGCTCGGCGAGACCTTGGCCGTCGACGAGCTCGCCGGACTCGGAGAGGTCGTTGTTGATCGCGTTCATGTAGGCGTACATGGCCTGGAGCTCCTCCTCGCTCCAGGCCGGGGACTGCGCGGAGGCCTTGCCCCGCATCGCCTCGTAGTCCACCTGTGTGCCCTGCACCATGACCAGGTACTTCATGAGTCCGCTCCTTCGGCTCGGCCACCCTCCATGGGCGGCTCTCGTACGGGACGTCGGAGCCGACCGCGGATTCTCGACACGGCTTCCGGAATTTTTCGGCAGTCCGGTTCAGGGCTTCTTGGCTTGACTCAGGGGATGGGGTTCCTTCGCCTCGGGCGGGCCGGGCCGCCGCTCGGTGACGGGCTCGGCGTCGCCTCCGGAGTATGCCTCGCACTTGGGGTTCCGGCACGGGCCGGCAACCCACGTCGGCACCCACGCGCCCAGCGTCTTGTGGCGCCGGACGACCGTTTCGACTGGCTGTCCGCAGACGGGACAGGCTTTTTCACTGTCCATGTCCTCAGGGTAGGGCGGACGGCGGCTCAGCGCTTCCTGCTGTACGTCCTTACCAGGGCTCCGTTGCCGAACGTGCGTGTCGACTCCAGCGCGAACTCGTGGACAGCGGTGCCGGAGCCGAACATCGGCATGCCGCTGCCCAGCACGATCGGGTACGTCTTGACGACCAGTTCGTCGATCTCGTCGATCAGCTCGCCCGCGAGCTGCGAGCCGCCGCACAGGTAGATGTCGAACTGGCTGTCCTCAGCCTTCAGTTCGCGGACCTTGCCGACCAGGTCCTCGGTGATGATCTCGACGTTGGGGTCGGGTGACTCCTTCAGGGTGCGCGAGGCGACGTACTCGCGCAGATGGGCGTACGGACTGGTGATGCCCTCCTTCAGCGCCAGGTCGTAGCTGCTGCGGCCCTGGACGATGGTGTCGAACCGCTGGTTCGGCAGGTCGTCGATGCCGAGGGAGCGGCGGCCGTGGGTCGGCAGGGTGTCCGGGTATTCCGTCGTGAGGTACTCGAGGAACTCCGGGTCGAGGAAGGACAGCATGGCGGAGGCGTCGCCGCTCGGGTCGCCGATGAAGCCGTCGATCGAGCAGGCGATGTAGTACACGAGCTTTCGCAAGCTGGTCTCTTTTCGTAGGCTGCGTTCGTTCCCTTAACCACTGCAGTTGTAGTACTTCGGATGTACTGGTTGCAAGGGTGTTTCCGAGGCATGGCTCAAGTGGGAGAGGGGATTCCGTATGGCCGGCAATCCGGAGCGCCGGGCGGCCCTGGTCGACGCCGGGATCGAGGTACTGGCGCGGGAGGGGGCACGCGGGCTGACGTTCCGGGCGGTGGACGCCGAGGCGGGGGGTGCCCGTGGGCACCGCCTCCCACTACTTCACCGCCCGGGACGACCTGCTGCGCCAGATCGACGACCGGCTGCACCTGCGCCTCGCCCCCGACCCCGACGTGCTCGACGAGCTGATGAAGGCGCCGAAGGACCGCGCCCTGGTCGTCGCCCTCATGCACGACCTGATCAACCGCGTGACCCGCGACCGCACCGGCTGCCTGGCCCTCCTGGAGCTGCGCCTCGAAGCCACCCGGCGCCCCGGCCTGCGTGCGTCGTACACCAGGTCGGTACGCGGGGACCTGGAGGACGGCATGCGGTTCCACCGCGAGGCCGGGCTGCCCGGCGGTGACGAGACCGTCGCCGTGCTCTGTCTCGCGATGCTCGGCCTGATCATCGAGCACCTGACCCTGCCGGGAGTACTGAAGGGCGTACTGCCGGGGGTGGGGGTGCCGGAAGGGTTGGTGGAGCGGATCGTACGGGTGGTGGTGCCGGAGGACTGACGGCTCAGCGGCTCGCGTCACATGGGCAGTTGGAGCTTGTCGGCCGGCACTGACAGAGGACGGGCCCCGCGCACCGTGGAGATGTGCGGGACCCGCCGGGGCCGGAGCCGACCGGGGCGTGCGGGGTCAGGAGCCGCACGCCCCGGTGGCTCCGGGGTTCGGTTCGGGCGCTCAGCTGGTCCGCCGCGTCACGAACTCCGCGAGGGCGAGCAGGCCGCCCGCCGCCTCCGGGTCCGGGATCGCGCGGGACAGTTCCTGCATCGCCCGCGCCATCCGGTCGGACGCCTGACCCTGCGCCCAGTCGCGTCCGCCGGCCCGCTCCACGGCCAGCACCGTCGGCTCCAGGTCCCCGCCGTCGTACGGGACTTCGTACAGCTCGGCGAGTTCGACGGCGGCCGGTGTGCCGGAGGTCAGCGCGGCGACCACCGGCAGTGACTTCTTGCGGGCGGCGAGGTCCGCACCGGCCGGCTTGCCGGTGCGGCTCGGGTCGCCCCATATGCCGATGACGTCGTCGATGAGCTGGAAGGCGAGCCCGGCCTCACGGCCGAACGCATCCACGGCCTCGGCATCGGCCGCCGACGCCCCGGCGTACAGCGCGCCCAGGGCGCAGGCACAGCCCAGCAGCGCCCCCGTCTTGGCCTCGGCCATGGCGAGCACCTCGCCGAGAGTGACCTCCGCGGGGCCGCGGCCCTCCATCGCCGTGTCGGCCTGCTGGCCCTCGCACAGCTCCACGACGCAGGCCGCGAGCCGGGCGGCGGCGGACGCGGACGCCGGGTGCGGATCCTCCGCGAGCAGCCGCAGGGCCAGCGCCTGAAGGGCGTCCCCGGCGAGGATCGCGTCGGTGTCGCCGAACACCGTCCATGCGGTGGGCCGGTGCCTGCGTGTGGTGTCCCGGTCCATCACGTCGTCGTGCAGCAGCGTGAAGTTGTGGACCAGTTCCACCGCCGCGGCCGCCCGTACGGCCGCCGCCCGTGCCCCGGGTCCGCCGAGCGCGGCGGCCGTCGTCAGAACCAGCGCCGGGCGGATCGCCTTGCCCGCGTTGCCCGCCGCGGGTGTGCCGTCGGCATGCTCCCAGCCGAAGTGGTAGCGCGCGATCCGGCGCATCGAGCCGGGCAGCGACTCGATCGCCGCGCGCAGTTCGGGATCGACCGACGCCCGCGCACGCTCCAGGATCGCCACGGCCTCGTGGCCGTCGAACGGCCCCGGCCGGCTGTCCGTGTCGGTCGCGATGGAACTCCCTCTCTCGAGCGCCCCGGCGGGCCGCTGATCGGCCTCCGCCAAGGACGCGGTCGTGGACTCGGTCATGGACTCGGGCATGGAACCGGGATCCCCCCTCGGAGAGTCCACGGACGGTGGCGCTTCCGTTCCGGTCGGACGCATACCCGGAGGTGTACCCGCCCTGACGGGCGGGGACACGACGGGTCTGCGGGCAGGGTCACCGCCAGCGGCCGATCTCGACGTTCTCCAGTACGCCGAGCGCGTCCGGGACGAGGACCGCCGCCGAGTAGTAGGCCGTCACCAGGTACTTGATGATCGCCTGTTCGTTGATGCCCATGAACCGCACCGACAGACTCGGCTCGATCTCGTCCGGCAGGCCGGACTGCCGCAGACCGATGACGCCCTGATCGGCCTCGCCGAGGCGCATGGCGATGATGGAGCTCGTCCGGGCCTCGGTGACCGGGATCTTGTTGCAGGGGTAGATGGGGACACCGCGCCAGGTGGGGATGCGGTTGCCGCCGACGTCGATCGTCTCCGGCACCAGTCCCCGCCTGCTCAGTTCACGGCCGAACGCGGCGATCGCGCGCGGGTGGGCGAGGAACATCTTGGTGCTGCGGCGCCGGCTGAGCAGCTCGTCCATGTCGTCGGGGCCGGGCACGCCGTCGTGCGGCTGGATCCGCTGGTCGTACTCGCAGTTGTGCAGCAGACCGAACTCACGGTTGTTGATCAGCTCGTGCTCCTGGCGTTCTTTCAACGCCTCTACAGTGAGCCTCAGTTGCTGCTCGGTCTGGTTCATCGGCTGGTTGTAGAGGTCGGCCACGCGCGTGTGGATGCGCAGCACGGTCTGGGCAACGCTCAGTTCGTACTCGCGGGGCCGGGCCTCGTAGTCGACGAAGGTGTGCGGGATGTCCGGCTCGCCGGAGTGGCCGGCGGCCAGGTCGATCTCCTTCTCGCCGTACTTGTTGGTGCGCTGCGGTGGGATCGTCCGCCGCTGCCGAAGGTGCTCGCGCAGCGAGTCGGCGCGCTCCGCGACCTGCTCGACGTCCCGCCGGGACAGGACGAGCACCGTGCAGGCCGTGATCGCGCGGGCCGTGTACTCCCAGATGGCGTCCGGGTCGAGCAGCACCTGGTCGCCGAGGTACGCCCCGTCGGCGAGGACGCCGAGGCTCTCGTCCTCGCCGTACGGGCCCGTGCCGATCTTCTCCACCCTGCCGTGCGCCAGCAGGTACACCTCGTCGGTCTGGTTGCCGAAGCCGGCGATCACCTCCCCCGCGGCGATCTCGCGCTGCACACAGCGCCGGGCCAGATCCGTCAGGACCTCCTCGTCCTCGTACGACCGCAGCGCCGGCAACTCGCCCAGCTCCGCGGGGATCACCTCGACGCGGTCGCCGGTCTGCACGAAGGTGATGCGTCCGTCGCCCACCGCGTAACTCAACCGCCGGTTCACGCGGTACGTGCCGCCCTGCACGTCCACCCACGGCAGCATGCGCAGCAGCCAGCGTGAGCTGATCTCCTGCATCTGGGGTACGGACTTGGTCGTGGTGGCCAGGTTCCGCGCGGCCGCCGTACCGAGGCTCTGCTGCGGCCTGGTCTGCTCGGTGCGGACCTCTTCGCCTACCGACATAAGGAATTGCCCTCCCGGTCATGCCCTGGCAGCGGTGTGCGCCGGGCACCGATCTCGCGAGCAACACTTCCATCACGCACCGTGTTCGTGCCATTACCCGAAAGAGCGGGAATGGATCATTGCCGGACGGGCACATATGGGGATCCTGCCGAGTGGCGCGCAGTGCCCGCGGCGCTGACCGAATCCGCTCGCACGCTGTGCGAACGAATGGTTCCGCTTGTCGTCGCTTCGGTACAAGCAGCGGTACGAGGCGGCCGCGACGGGCGGTCGTCGCACCGTACCGAAGGAGGCGCCCATGTCCTCACCGATGTCCGCGGACAGGTTTCTGCAGTGCCTGCGCGCGGAAGGCGTCACGGTCGTCGAAGTGGGTGACTGGAGACATCACAACCGCAATCACAAGGGCCCCTGGGGCCCCGTCCACGGCGTGATGATCCATCACACGGTGACCCGGGGCAGCGAGCGGACCGTGCAGCTCTGCCGGGACGGCTACGCGGGCCTGCCGGGGCCGCTGTGCCACGGCGTCATCACCAAGGACGGCACCGTCCATCTGGTCGGCTACGGGCGCGCCAACCACGCCGGCCTGGGCGACGACGACGTCCTGCGCGCGGTGATCGCGGAGCGGGCGCTCCCGCCGGACAACGAGGCGAACACCGACGGCAACCGCCACTTCTACGGCTTCGAGTGCGAGAACCTCGGCGACGGCGAGGATCCCTGGCCCGCGGTGCAGCTGGAGGCCGTCGAGCGGGCGGCCGCCGCGGTGTGCCGGCAGCACGGCTGGAACGAGCGGTCGGTCATCGGCCACCTCGAGTGGCAGCCGGGGAAGGTGGATCCGCGCGGATTCACGATGGCCTCGATGCGGGAGCGCATCCGCGACCGGCTGAAATAGGACACCGGGCGACAATGGCCGGGTGACCGGCCCCGACGTCCCCGACCTCGCCGTCCTGCACCCGCGGCTCCCCTCCCCCGTGCAGGAAGTGAACGACGACCGCCTCACCCGGCGGGGCGTCCGCCTCCTCGTCAAGCGCGACGACCTGATCCACCCCGACCTCATCGGCAACAAGTGGCGCAAACTCGCGCCCCACCTCACTGCGGCGGCGGGCCGCCCGATCCTCACCTTCGGCGGCGCCTACTCCAACCATCTGCGCGCCACCGCCGCCGCGGGCCGTCTCCTCGGCCTGACCACCATCGGCGTGGTCCGCGGCCAGGAACTGTCCGACCGCCCCCTCAACCCCTCCCTGGCCCGGTGCGCGGCCGACGGCATGCGTCTGCACTTCGTCGACAGGTCGACGTATCGCCACAAGACCGACCCGGAGACCCTCACCGCCGTCCTGCGCGCCGCCGGCGCCGAGGACGCGTACGTCGTCCCCGAGGGCGGCAGCAGCCCCCTCGCCGTACGCGGCTGCCGGGCCCTCGGCGGGGAACTGCACGGCCGGGCCGACGTCGTCGCCCTTGCCTGCGGAACCGGCGGCACCCTGGCCGGCCTCGCGGCGGGACTGGCCCCCGGTCAGCGTGCACTGGGCTTCCCGGTCCTCAAGGGCGGCTTCCTCGACTCCGACATACGCTCCCTCCAGGAAGCGGCCTTCGGCGGCCCGCGCGGCGACTGGCAGCTGGACGACCGCTTCCACTTCGACGGCTACGCCCGCACCACCCCCGAACTCCACTCCTTCGCCGACGACTTCGAAAGCCGCCACGGACTGCCCGTCGAACGTCTCTATGTCGCCAAGATGCTGTACGGGCTCATCGCCCTGGTACAGGAGGGCGCGTTCCCGCGCGGGACGACGCTGGCGGCGGTGATCACCGGCCGGCCGTTCCCGTGAACGGCCCCGGCTAGGTTGCCTCCCGATAGGCAGCCGCCTCCTCGAGGTCGAGTCTGCGCAGCAGGGTGCGGAGCATCTCGTCGTCGATGTAGCGGCCGTTGCGGAGTTTCACGAAGACCTCGCGCTCGGCGCTGATCATTTCACCGGCGAGACGGCGGTAGGTGTCGTCGGCGGTCTCGCCGGTGACGGGGTTGGGCTGGCCGAGGCGCTCCCAGACGGCGTTGCGGCGGCGTTCCAGAACCGCGCGCAGGCGGTCGGCGAGCGGCCCGGGCAGCGCGTTGCGTTCGTCGGAGAGGAGCTCGTCCAGGCGGCGCTCGGCGGCCCGGGAGGCCTGCGCCTGGGCATTGGCCTCGGCGAGCGTCTCGGCCTGGAGGTCGCGGCCGGGCAGCTTGAGGAGCCGGATGAGCGGGGGCAGGGTGAGGCCCTGGACGACAAGCGTGCCGATCACTGTCGTGAAGGTGAGGAAGAGGATCAGGTTGCGGCCGGGGAAGGGCTCCCCGCCGTGCACGGTCACGGGGATCGAGAAGGCGATGGCGAGCGAGACCACGCCCCGCATACCGGCCCAGGAGATGATGAACGCGCTCTTCCCGCTCGGACTCCCCTCCCGTTCCCGGATGCGCGCCGACAGCATGCCGGGCAGGAAGGTCGCCGGATACACCCACACGAACCGGGTCACGACGACGACCAGGAAGATGGCGACCGCATACCAGGCGGCGTCCAGACCCTCGTACTCGCCGAGCCCCCTGAGGACCACCGGCAGCTGCAGTCCGATGAGCGCGAAAACCGTTGATTCCAGAACAAAGGCAACCATCTTCCACACCGCCGTCTCCTGGAGCCGGGTGGCGAAATCGACCTCCCACGCGCGGTGTCCGAGGTAGAGGGCGACCACGACGACCGCAAGGACGCCGGAGGCATGCACCTGCTCGGCAACGGCGTACGCGACGAACGGGATCAGCAGGGAGAGGGTGTTCTGGAGCAGCGGCTCCTTCAGGTGGGTGCGCAGCCAGTGGATCGGCACCATCAGCACCAGTCCGACGCCGATGCCGCCGATCGCCGCGATCAGGAACTCGCCGATTCCACCGGCCCAGGTGGCACCCTCGCCGATGGCGGCCGCGAGAGCCACGCGGTAGGCGGTGATCGCGGTGGCGTCGTTCACCAGGGACTCGCCCTGCAGGATCGTCGTGATCCGGGAGGGCAGTCCCACCCGGCGCGCGATCGCCGTGGCCGCGACGGCGTCCGGCGGCGCCACCACCGCGCCCAGCACCAGGGCCGCGGTCAGCGGCAGGCCCGGCACGATCAGATAGGCGGCCCAGCCGACGGCGAAGGTCGCGAAGAGCACATAGCCCACCGACAGCAGCGCGACGGGCCGCAGCTGCGCCCGCAGGTCGAGGTAGGAGCTGTCGGTGGCCGCGGTGTGCAGCAGGGGCGGCAGGATGAGGGGCAGGACGACATGCGGGTCCAGGGTGTATTCCGGGACCCCTGGGACATACGAGACCGCCAGCCCGACCGCCACCAGCAACAGCGGCGCCGGTACGGGGGTCCGCCGTCCGGCCGCCGCGATCGCGGCGCTGCCCGCCACCAGCAGCAACAGTGGCATCACGTCCATGAAATTCGCCCGCCCTCATTCTCCGCGCGGTCTTCCGCACAGCCGTCGTAACCTGGCAATCATGAAACAGTGCACGCATGTCGACGCACTGCCGCACCCGGAGCCCGGTCCCGTGACCGAGACCTGCCCGGAGTGCCTGGCGGACGGCACGCACCCGGTACAGCTGCGGCTGTGCCTCACCTGCGGTCACGTCGGCTGCTGCGACTCCTCGCCGGGTCGGCACGCGACGGAGCACCACAACACGTCCGGTCACCCGGTGATGCGGACCTTCGAACCCGGTGAGAGCTGGCGGTGGTGCTTCGTCGACCACGTCCTCGCATGAGGTGCGCCGACGATCCGGAACCGGACGGTTCGACCGTCTGACGTCTGGGTACGTCAATCCGGCGCGCGCTCTTCCCAATTGGGGCCGCCCACCCTCTAGCCACTGTGCGTGTTCATGTGTTTACTATGAGTGACAGCAAGGGGCGGGGTCCCGGGGACAGGACACTAGGGAGCGCGGTAGCGTCACCGCTGAACCACACATCGCGTTACCCCGAGGGGCGACCCTCGGCCCCGTAAAGCTTGTACCACCTTGGAGGTGAGGGTGTCCCAGATCGCAGGCGAGCCCGCGACCCAGGACTTCGTGGAAGTCCGGCTGCCGGCTGCGGGTGCCTACCTGTCGGTGCTGCGGACGGCCACGGCCGGCCTCGCGGCCCGTTTGGACTTCACCCTCGACGAGATCGAGGACCTGCGCATCGCGGTCGACGAGGCCTGCGCGATCCTGCTCCAGCAGGCCGTGCCCGGCTCGGTGCTCAGCTGTGTCTTCCGGCTCGTCGACGACTCGCTCGAGGTCACCGTCTCGGCGCCGACCACGGACGGTCACGCCCCTTCGCGGGACACCTTCGCCTGGACCGTCCTGTCCGCCCTGGCGGGCAAGGTCTCCTCCGCCGTGGACGACGACAAGACCGTTTCGATCAGCCTCTACAAACAGCGCGGCGCGGGACCCGGGCCGACGTGAGGGACGGGGACGGGCCGGTGCGGGACGAAGAGCGCAGCACACGGGAGCTGCCGGCCGAGGACAGCGGTCCGGGCGGTTCCCGACGCATGGACGGCATCGACGGCATCCCTGAGCAGGCCCGGCCGCACCCGGAGGACGACTCCGACGACACGGCGGAGGCCGGCTTCCCGGACAAGGAGCAGCGGGCTCAGGAAGGTGCTGTGCAGAGCGTGCCTCTGGAACGGCGGATCGGGGTGCCCCCTGCCCATGGGGGTCCCCCCACTCGAGGGAAGTCGAGAGTGGGGGAGGAGGCGAGGGCTCGGGGAAGGGCGACGGGCGGGACGATGAGCGAGCACGAGCGATACTCCGAGCATGATGCGCCGGCCACGCAGGGCGCGCAGGCCACTCAGGCCACGCAGCACGACCCTCAGGACCGCAGCGGGGCGCGCGCCATGTTCGTCGAGCTGCGCAAGCTGAAGGAGGGCAGCCCGGAGTACGCGGAACTGCGCAACCAGCTGGTCCGTATGCACCTGCCGCTCGTCGAGCACCTCGCGCGCCGCTTCCGCAACCGGGGCGAGCCGCTGGACGACCTCACCCAGGTCGCCACCATCGGCCTGATCAAGTCGGTCGACCGCTTCGACCCGGACCGCGGCGTCGAGTTCTCCACGTATGCGACCCCGACGGTCGTCGGCGAGATCAAGCGGCACTTCCGCGACAAGGGCTGGGCCGTGCGCGTCCCGCGCCGGCTGCAGGAGCTGCGACTGTCGCTGACCACCGCGACGGCCGAGCTCTCGCAGCTGCACGGCCGCTCCCCCACGGTCCACGAGCTCGCCGAGAAGCTGTCCATCTCGGAGGAGGAGGTCCTGGAGGGCCTGGAGTCCGCCAACGCGTACTCCACGCTGTCCCTGGACGTCCCCGACACGGACGACGAGTCTCCGGCCGTCGCCGACACGCTCGGCGCGGAGGACGAGGCGCTGGAGGGCGTCGAGTACCGGGAGTCGCTCAAGCCGCTTCTGGAGGACCTTCCGCCCCGCGAGAAGCGAATCCTGCTGCTCCGCTTCTTCGGCAACATGACCCAGTCGCAGATCGCGCAGGAGGTCGGCATCTCGCAGATGCACGTGTCGCGACTGCTGGCGCGGACGCTGGCGCAGCTGCGGGAGAAGCTGCTCGTGGAGGAGTAGCGGCTACTTCTGGTCCTGCGCGTTGCCGGGCCCCCGGATCCCGAGGGCCCGGGTCGTCTCGGCGTTGATCAGCAGAACGAGCGCCGCTACGGCGACGACCGCCAGCGCGATGCCCGCCGGGATGGCCATGCTGTCGGCCTGGAGCAGGTTGTAGGCCACGGGCAGCGCGATGATCTGTGTGATCAGTGCCGGGCCGCGGCTCCAGCTGCGCCGGCCCAGCAGACCACGGGCGGCGAGCAGCGGCAGCAGCGCGAGCACGATCAAGGTGACGCCTCCGGTCACGGCCTGCTGCCGGTCGTCCGGGTGCCCGGTGAGCCCGAGTACGGCGACCCAGGCACCGCCGACCACCAGCGCCAGCCCCTCCAGCGCGGTCAGCGCCGCGGCTGCGGTCAGCCGGACGGGACGGGGACCCGCCTCTTCGGCGGCTTCGGACGCGGGGTTCTGCGGAGAGCTCACCCCTGAAGGGTAGCCCTCGCCACGGAGGGCCCCGCGTGGAGGCTCGGAGGCGACGAGGAAGGGGGCGGAGGCCGAGGGCCGCGGCGTGCCGGCCGCGCCGGCGTGACCGCACGAGGCGGAGTCACGGCCGCGGCAGGAAGCCGCCGTGGCCAGGCTCACGCCTCGATCTCCCGCTGGATCCCCCCTCCGGTCTGGGCCCGGTACCCCCCAGTAGGTACCCTGCCAGTCATGCGTGCACTTCTCGTGGTCAATCCGGCGGCAACCACCACAAGCGCACGTACGCGCGATGTCCTGATCCACGCACTCGCCAGCGAGATGAAGCTGGAGGCCGTCACCACCGAGTACCGCGGGCATGCGCGCGACCTGGGCCGGCAGGCGGCGGAGAGCGACGACATCGACCTCGTCGTGGCCCTCGGCGGCGACGGCACGGTCAACGAGGTCGTCAACGGCCTCCTGCACGCCGGCCCCGCCCCGGACCACCTCCCGGGCCTCGCCGTGGTCCCCGGCGGTTCCACCAACGTCTTCGCCCGCGCCCTGGGCCTGCCCAACGACGCCGTCGAGGCCACCGGCGCCCTGCTGGACGCTCTGCGCCAGGGCAGCGAGCGGACCGTCGGACTGGGGCTGGCCTCGGGTCCGCCCGGCACCGAGGACGAGGCGGTGCCGTCCCGCTGGTTCACCTTCAACGCGGGGCTCGGCTTCGACGCGGGCGTGGTCGGGCGGGTCGAGCAGCAGCGCGAGCGCGGCAAGAAGTCGACCCACGCGCTCTACGTCCGCCAGGTGATGCGCCAGCTGCTGGGCGAGCCCAGCCGACGGAGGGGCACGATCACACTGGAGCGGGCCGGTGAGGATCCGGTGACGGATCTGCTCGTGTGCATAGCGTCGAACACGACCCCTTGGACGTTTCTCGGCAATCGCCCGATGTACGCGTCACCTAAGGCCTCGTTCGACACCGGGCTCGACGTGTTCGGCCTCAGCCGTATGTCCACAGCCTCGGTTGCCCGGTATGGCACCCAGTTGCTCACTTCGTCCCCCGAGCGCGGACCCCATGGCAAGCACGCCGTGTCCCTGCACGACCTGAGTGAGTTCACCTTGCATTCGAAGGCGCCGCTGCCCCTTCAGATGGACGGCGACCACCTGGGACTGCGTACGAGCGTGACGTTCACAGGCGTACGCCGTGCACTGCGTGTGATTGTGTGAGCAGAAGGGGCTAAAGTCCTTTCACTCGAACGTTTAGGCCAGGATCCACCCCATGGAAGTACGGCTGTGACCTAGTCGACACCGAGGAATCAAAAAAAACTTTCCGGAAGGGGTTGTATCCGCCGCCGAGGTTTGCGAGTCTCTACATGGCGATCGGGACGGCCCGCAACACCGGCCTCCACAGATCACCGGAACCCCTCTTCAAACCACAGGACCACGCCAGGGAACCTGGCGGTCGGCCCTTCACTTGTTGAGGGATTCGTGAAAGCGTTCACATTCACAAGCAACCTGCACGTAATTCAAGGAGAGGTAGCAGCCATGGACTGGCGTCACAACGCCGTTTGCCGCGAGGAAGACCCCGAGCTCTTCTTCCCCATCGGCAACACCGGTCCTGCGCTGCTGCAGATCGAGGAAGCCAAGGCCGTCTGCCGTCGCTGCCCGGTTATCGAGCAGTGCCTGCAGTGGGCGCTCGAGTCCGGTCAGGACTCCGGCGTCTGGGGTGGTCTCAGCGAGGACGAGCGCCGCGCCATGAAGCGCCGCGCCGCCCGCAACCGGGCCCGTCAGGCCTCCGCCTGACACACCCACCCCGCTGACAGCCTGAGCTTGGCGGCGCGTACAGCGAGTACGTAACTCCCGCCCCCGAGCCGCAGCGCGCAGTACCCCCGATGCGCTTAGCAGCAGCAACGAGCACTGGCCTCGGACCACAAGGTCCGGGGCTTTTTGCTGCGTTGATCACTTCCCTGTGTTCATCGCCCGGCCGTGTTCATCACGTCGCTGCGGTGATCACTTCTGCGCCCGCACCGGGATGTCCAGGATCACCTGCGTGCCGCGCTCCGGAGCCGGGACCATGTCGAAGGTCCCGCCCAACTCGCCCTCCACCAGCGTCCGTACGATCTGCAGGCCGAGGTTGCCGGAGGTGTGCGGGTCGAAGCCCTCGGGCAGGCCGACCCCGTCGTCCTGGACGGTGACCAGGAGGCGGGACTCCTTCGTCGTACCGCCGCGGACGGCCGAGACCTCGACCGTGCCGGTGTCGCCCTCGCGGAAGCCGTGCTCGAGGGCGTTCTGCAGCACCTCGGTCAGCACCATCGACAGCGGGGTCGCGACCTCGGCGTCGAGGATGCCGAAGCGGCCGGTGCGCCGGCCGGCGACCTTGCCCGGTGAGATCTCGGCGACCATCGCCAGCACCCGGTCGGCGATCTCGTCGAACTCCACGCGCTCGTCCAGGTTCTGGGAGAGCGTCTCGTGCACGATCGCGATCGAGCCGACCCGCCGGACCGCCTCTTCGAGGGCCGCGCGGCCCCGCTCGGACTCGATACGCCGGGCTTGGAGGCGCAGCAGGGCGGCCACCGTCTGGAGGTTGTTCTTCACCCGGTGGTGGATCTCCCGGATGGTCGCGTCCTTGGTGATCAACTCCCGCTCTCGGCGCCGAAGTTCGGTGACGTCCCGGAGCAGGACCAGCGAACCGATGCGGGTGCCCTTGGGCTTGAGCGGGATCGCGCGGAACTGGATCACGCCGTCATTGGCCTCGATCTCGAACTCGCGCGGCGCCCATCCGCTGGCCACCTTGGCGAGCGCCTCGTCCACCGGCCCGCGGGAGGGGGCGAGTTCGGCGGTCGTCCGGCCCAGGTGATGGCCGACGAGGTCGGCGGCGAGGCCCATACGGTGGTAGGCGGAGAGGGCGTTCGGGGAGGCGTACTGGACGATGCCGTCCGCGTCGAGCCGGATCAGTCCGTCGCCCACACGGGGCGAGGCGTCCATGTCGACCTGCTGGTTCGCGAAGGGAAAAGCGCCGGCCGCGATCATCTGGGCGAGGTCCGAGGCGCTCTGCAGGTAGGTCAGCTCCAGGCGGCTCGGGGTGCGGACGGTGAGGAGGTTGGTGTTGCGGGCGATGACGCCGAGGACGCGCCCGTCCCGGCGTACCGGAATCGACTCGACCCGGACCGGGACCTCCTCGCGCCACTCCGGGTCGCCCTCGCGCACGATGCGGCCCTCGTCGAGCGCGGCGTCCAGCATGGGGCGGCGGCCGCGCGGGACGAGATGGCCGACCATGTCGTCCTGGTAGGAGGTGGGGCCGGTGTTGGGCCGCATCTGGGCGACGGAGACATAGCGGGTGCCGTCGCGGGTGGGGACCCACAGGACGAGGTCGGCGAAGGAGAGGTCGGAGAGCAGCTGCCACTCCGAGACCAGCAGATGGAGCCACTCGAGGTCGGAGTCGTCGAGGGCGGTGTGCTGGCGGACCAGTTCGTTCATGGAGGGCACGTTGCGAGCGTACCTGGGGGTTTGTGCAGGTCCTAAAAGCGCCCGGCGTCCGCAAGAGGCTGTGAAACACCCGCGGGCCGCGGCGCCTGAGAGGGACCCTCAACCCTCCCGGCACCGCAGCCCGGAGCAACATCGGCCGCGGGGTGTGCGGTCCCGGTCGGCCGAAGATGAGGAGCCGGGGCAGTCAGGGCAGAGAGCTCCGGTCCCTCGATCCGCCTTCCTGTGCGGGGAAGACGGAGGCTTTTTCTGGTCCTCCAGCGCATGGTGGACCCCTGCCCATTGTGGACTAGACCACTGTGCGTGTCCATGGAGCGGGGCAGTTGTTGTTGAAGGCTGTGTGGTGTTGGCGCTTCGAAGCCTAACCCGCTTGGCTCAGCTGCGGGGCCAGATGGCCATGGCAATTTCCGCGAGCGCTTCCGGTTCCGCCCGGCTCGCGCCGTTGCGCGCCTGTTGTGACATGCCCTGGATCCTCGCGCCCGTGTGGCGGGCGAGTCGTTCAGCGGGCCGCCCTCACCGGGTCTCCGTCACCTTCGCCAGGGCGCGCGGGGCGTCCGGGTCCTGGCCGCGGGCGATGGTGATCTCGTAGGCCAGGAGTTGGAGGGGGATGATCTCCAGGACGGGCTGGACCTCCTCGGCCACACCGTCGGTGGGCAGGACGAAGCCCACGGCGGCGCGCTCGACCTGGCTTCGGGGGCCGATGACGCACAGATCGGCGCCCCGGCCGCGCAATCGGTCGAGGACGGGCTGGAGAGCCTCCCCTCCCTTGCCGTCGGTCACGACCGCGATGACCGGGGAGACGTTGTCGACCATGGCGAGGGGGCCGTGCAGCAGGTCGGCGCCGGAATAGGAGAGCGCGGGGATGTAGCTGGTCTCCATCAGCTTGAGGGCGGCCTCCTTGGCCGTGGGGTAGCCGTAGCCGCGCGAGGTGATCACCATGCGCTCGGCGAAGCGGTAGCGGGCGGCGAGGGCGCGTACCTCGTCCTGCCGGGCGAGCAGCTGTTCGGCGAGGCCCGGCAGCGCCTTCGCGGGGGCGCCCTCGCCGCCGCGCAGGCCCTCGACGAAGAGGTAGAGCGCGAGGAGGGAGGCGGTGTAGGTCTTGGTGGCGGGGAGGGCTCTCTCGGGTCCGGCCAGGATGTCGATGTGATACTCGGAGACGCCGGCCAGCGCGGAGTCCGGGTTGTTGGTCACCGCGAGGGTGATCGCGCCCGCCTCGCGGGCGGCCCGGGTGGAGGCCACGAGGTCCGGGGAACCGCCGGACTGGCTGACGGTGATGAGGAGGACGTCGGTGAGGTCGGGGCGGGCGCCGTAGGCCGTCGTGGTGGACATCGAACTGAGACCGCAGGGCAGGCCCAGGCGGATTTCGAGGAGGTACTTGGCGTACAGCGCGGCGTTGTCGGAGGTGCCACGGGCGGAGAGCAGTACGAAACGGGGTGTGCGGGCGGCGATCTCCCGGGCCACCTGGTGAATGGCCGGGGTGCCCTCGTCCAGGATCCGCCTGAGTACGGCGGGCTGTTGGGCCATCTCGCGGCCATGATCCGGCCGGGGACGTCGGGTGGGGGGGCGTGGGTCGTGAGGGTACGGGGTCGTGGCGGTCATGGGGTCCTCCGCGTTTCGCCCTGCCGTTGTCCTGGCCGCTCTGTCCTGACGGCTCTCTGCTGACGTTCCCATTCCACTCCCCGGCGCCGGGCGGCGCCTGCTCAGGTCCGCCGGGTCGGCCCTGCGGCGGGGCGATACGCGCCTGTGGGGCAGTTGTCGTGCCGGGTCGGCCGGTGGGCTCATACACACCTGGGACGGGAGGCCGAGCCCTGCTAGATTGGTCTAAACCACCTACCCTTTCGGGTGCCCTTCGCGTCCTCTCCAGATCGGCAGGCCCAGCGTGGAAGTTGTCATCGTTCCCGACGCCGAGGCGGGCGGCGAGCTGATCGCCGAGGCCATGGCGCAGCTGCTCAGGCGCAAGCCCGACGCCCTGCTCGGCGTGGCCACCGGCTCGACCCCGCTGCCCGTCTACCAGGCGCTGGCGGCCAAGGTGCGCTCCGGCGCCGCCGACGTCTCGCGGGCGTGGATCGCGCAGCTCGACGAGTACGTGGGGCTGCCGGCCGAGCATCCGGAGTCGTACCGCTCGGTGCTGCGACGCGAGGTGCTGGAGCCGCTCGGCATCGGGATGGGCGCGTTCATGGGACCGGACGGTACGGCCGAGGACGTGCCGGGGGCCTGTGCGGCGTACGACAGGGCGCTGGGCGAGGCCGGCGGGGTGGACCTCCAACTGCTCGGGATCGGCACCGACGGGCACATCGGGTTCAACGAGCCCTGCTCGTCGCTCGCCTCGCGCACCCGGATCAAGACGCTGACCGAGCAGACCCGGATCGACAACGCCCGCTTCTTCGACGGCGACATCGACCAGGTGCCGCATCACGTCATCACGCAGGGCATCGGGACGATTCTGGAGGCGCGGCACCTGGTGCTGCTCGCGACCGGCGAGGGCAAGGCGGACGCGGTCGCCGCGACG
Source organism: Streptomyces sp. F001 (assembly GCF_004187715.1). GTDB lineage: Bacteria > Actinomycetota > Actinomycetes > Streptomycetales > Streptomycetaceae > Streptomyces > Streptomyces flavusporus. The sequence continues at coordinate 37,062 of NZ_QZWF01000017.1, forward strand.
GTCGAGGGGCCGGTGGCCGCGGTGTGCCCGGCCTCTGCGCTTCAGCTTCATCCGCATGCGACGGTTGTCGTCGACGAGGGGGCTGCGTCCAAGCTGAAGCTTGCCGACTATTTTCGGCATACGTATGCCAACAAGCCGGAGTGGCAGGGAATTTAGAGCCGGTTTCGTCTGCCGGGTTCGGTGAGGCGCGGACTGCGGACCGTGGTGGGCTGGTCGCGCCCACGCGGCGGAGCCGCATATTTTCACAGCCCCGCGCCCCTAAAGGCGTTACAGGCGCCGGTTCCCTTCCGAGGAACCGGCGCCTGTCGCGTCGTATGGGCTACGCGCCCGCGATGACCTCCGCCGCTGCTCGGCCGCTGGCGCGGGATGCGCCGTGGGTGGCTATGTGGAGGGCGCCTCGGGGAGCCGCCTGGGGGACGCCCATCTCGACCACGATCGTGTCGGGGCGTGCCGTGAGGAGGGTGTCGAGGGCAGCTGCCATCCACGGGTGGCGGTGTTCGTCGCGGACGACGGCCACGATGCGGCGGGGGCCGGCTGCCTTGAGGGCCGCGGGTCCCGCCTCCTCCCCCGCGAAGGTGCCGGCCTCGGTGCCGGGCAGCAGAGCCGCCAGCTCCGCGGTCACGCCCCAGGGGGTCTCGTCGCCGACAGCGATGTTGGCGACGGGAGTGAGGGCGGCGACATAGGGGGGCGCGGTGAGCGGGGTGAAGGGGCCCGCGCCGGTCACCTTCAGCGCGCGGCGGGCCGCACGCAGGCCCACCTCGCTGTCGGCACCGTCCGCCTTCGCGGCCGACGTCGCCGTCCACCGCGCCAGTTTGCGCACTCGTTCCGCCGCGTCCGCGAGCCGCTCCTCGGGGAGTTCACCGGCGCGTACCCCCGCCACCAGGGCGTCGCGCAACCGCCGTACCGTCTCGTCGTCGGCCAGGCCGCCGCCCACGCAGATCGCGTCGGCGCCGGCCGCGACGGCGAGGACGCTGCCGCGTTCGATGCCGTACGTGCCCGAGATGGCCCGCATTTCCATGCCGTCGGTGACGATCAGGCCGTCGTAGCCGAGGTCGCGGCGCAGCAGGTCCGTCAGGACCGTGCCCGACAGGGTTGCCGGGCGGTCCGGGTCCAGGGCCGGGACCAGGATGTGGGCGCTCATCACCGCCTTCGTACCGGCGGCTATGGCGGCGCGGAACGGGGCCAGTTCGCGGTCGCCGAGCACGGTGGCGTCCGCGTCGATGCGGGGCAGGGCGTGGTGGGAGTCGACGGCCGTGTCGCCGTGGCCGGGGAAGTGCTTGGTGCAGGCGGCGACGCCGGCGGACTGCAGGCCGGTGACGTAGGCGGCGGTGTGCCGGGCGACCAGGGCGGGGTCGGCGCCGAAGGAGCGGACGCCGATGACCGGGTTGCCGGGGTTGGAGTTGACGTCCGCCGACGGGGCCCAGTTGAAGTTGACCCCGCAGGCTGCCAGTCGGCGGCCGAGCTCGGCTGCCACCTCCGTCGTCAGGTCCACGTCGTCCACCGCTCCGAGGGCGTGGTTGCCGGGGAAGGAGGAGCCGGTACGGACCTCCAGGCGGGTGACGTCGCCGCCCTCCTCGTCGATGGCGACCAGGACGTCGTCGCGTTCGGCGCGCAACTGGGCGGTCAGGGCGACGAGTTGCTCGGGCGATGCGATGTTGCGGCCGAACAGACCGACGGAGGCGAGGCCCTCGCCGATGCGGCGCAGCAGCCAGTCGGGGGCCGCGGTGCCGGTGAAGCCGGGCTGGAGGACCGTCAGCGCGTCACGGGTGAGCGTGTCGGTATCGCTGGCGAATGTCGTCATGGAGGGCGTTATCCCTTCACGGCGCCGGCGGTCAGACCACTGACGGCCTTGCGCTGCAGGAAGACGAAGAGGATCAGGATCGGGATGGCGAAGAGGGACGAGGCGGCCATGGTTGCGCCCCAGTCGTTGCCGAAGACGCTCTGGAAGCTGGTGAGCCACAGCGGCAGCGTCTGCGCCTCGGCCTCCTTGTTGACGACCAGGACGAGCGGGAGCTCGTTCCAGGCGGTGATGAAGCCGAACATCGAGGTGGCCATCAGGCCGGGCGCGAGCAGCGGGAAGATGACCTTGCGGAAGGCCTGGCCGCGGGTGCAGCCGTCGACCATCGCCGACTCCTCCAGCTCCCGGGGCACTGCGGCGACGAAGCCGCGCAGCGTCAGGATGGTGAAGGGCAGGATCATCATCGTGTAGAAGAGCGTCAGCGGAACCAGGCTGTTCAGCATCGACGCGTCCCGCACGATCATGTAGATCGCGATGACCATGACTTCCCACGGCGCCATCTGCGCCATCATGAAGCCGACGATGAAGCCGCGCCGCCCCTTGAACCGCATACGGGCCAGGGCGAAGGCCCCGGCGAGCGCGATGAGCAGCGAGAAGACGACCGCGAGTACCGTGACGACCAGCGAGTTGGTGACGAACGTCCAGAAGTTGTCGGCGTCGGTCGCGGTCTTGAAGTGCTCGAAGGTGGCATCGGTCGGGAACCAGACCGGGTCCTCCGAGATGATGTCGCCGGTCGGCTTGAACGCCGTCGCGAACATCCAGTACACGGGGAAGACGAAACCGATGAACAGGACGACGGCCGTGACGTTGGGCCACAGGCGGCCGAAGAGCGAGCGCTTCACAGCTCGTCCTCCTCTTGCTTGAGCACGATCCGCAGGTAGTACGCGGTCAGAGCGAGCAGGATCAGGATGGTCAGGACGGCGATCGCCGCGCCCCTGCCGTAGTGCTGGTTGCCAACGCCCTCGATGTAGGCGTAGACGGGCAGGATCTCCGTCAGCCGGTCGGGGCCGCCACCGTTGAAGGCATAGACCTGCACGAACGCCTTGAAGACCCAGATGATCTCCAGGAACGTGGTGGCGTAGAGGAACGGACGCAGGAACGGGAACGTGACGGTGGTGAAGCTCCGCCAGGCACCGGCCCCGTCGAGGGCGGCGGCCTCGTAGAGCTCGTCCGGGATGGTGGTGGTCGCGGCGTAGAGGTTGAGCGCGACGAAGGGGATCGACATCCAGACGATCAGCACGGTGACGACGAAGAACGTCGACATCTGGCTGCTGGTCCAGCTGTAGTCGGCCATGGAATGCCAGCCGAGCTTGTCGAGCACCCAGTTGACGACGCCGAAGCGCTGGGCGAACAGCCACTGGTAGACGGTGGTCGCGGCGACCACGGGCATCGCCCAGGCCAGCACCAGCCCGATCATCAGCGTGACCCGCATCCGCTTGCCCAGGCGGGCGAGCAACAGGCCGATCAGGGCGCCGAAGATCATGATCAGGACGACGTTCACCGCCGTGAACAGGATCGAGCGCAGGGTGACCCGCCAGAAGTCCCCTCCGGTGAGGGTCTCCTTGTAGTTGTCGATTCCGTTCCACTCGGTGACGTGCTGGATCAGCTGCGCCATGTTGAGGTTCTGGAACGACAGCAGTACGTCCTTCAGCAGCGGCCAGCCCAGCAGCAGCACGGTGGCCACGCAGGCCGGCAGCAGCAACAGATACGGGGCGAGGGCGCCGCCGCGCTGCGGAGGCCTGCGGGGTTCCCGGTCGTCCGGCTTGTGGACATCGACCGGACCGGAGGGCGGCCGTTCGGTCTGCACGGTCATGCTCGCGATCTCTCTTCTCGACCTACGGTGTCCCGTCAGCGGGAGCAGGAGCGGGAACGGGGGCCGTACGGCGCACGCGCGGCCCCCGCCCCGGCATGAGCACCGGCGCTCAGCTCTCCTGCGACAGCCGCTTGTTGAACTCGTCCTCGACCTGCGCCGCGGCCTCCGCCGGGGACTTACCGTTGAGGACGGCGGTCATGTAGGTCTTGATCGGGTTGGGCGCGTTCTCGACGGCGGCCCACTCCGGGATCAGCGGCGTGGTGCCACCGCCCGCGGCGGCCGGCGCAGCTGCCTCGGCGGGGGCGTTGCCCGCCAGGTTGGACTGGAGCGACTCCTTGTTCGGGATGACGCCGTTGAGCTTGGCCAGCTGGCCCTCGTACTTGTCCGACAGGGCGATCTTCAGGAACTCCTGGGCGAGCTCCTGCTTCTCGCTGCCCGCGGCGACCGCGAGGTTGGAGCCCCCGAGGAAGACGCCCTCGGGCTTGTCGGCCGTGTCACCGGGGATGGTGAAGTAGCCGATCTCCTTCTCGATCTTGGGGTTGGCCTCGACCGCGATGCCGGCCTCCCAGCCCATCGCGATGACGGCGCCGACGTTGCCCTTGGCGAAGACCTCGCCCTGCTGCGGGGTGGCCTCGTCCTTGTCCTTGGGCGCCTTGGAGAGGGCCTGGAACTTCTTGTACGTCTCCATGGCGGCGGCGACCTTCGGGTCGTCGAGGTTGGAGACGTACTTGTCGCCTTCCTTCTTGACCAGTTCACCGCCCTCGCCGACGACGAGGCCGACGAAGTGGTACCAGTTCTGGCCGGGCAGGTAGATCGGCTCGGCGTCGGTCTTGTCGCCGATGGTCTTCAGGGCGTCGTAGAACTCGTCGCGGGTCTTGGGCGTGTCCTTGATGCCGGCGTCGGCCCAGACCTTCTTGTTGTACATGACGACGCGGTTGGCGAAGTACCACGGCGCCGCGTACTGCTTGCCCTCGTAGACCGAGGAGTTGTTCAGGGCCTCGGTCCAGTCGGCGCCGATCTCCGACTTGAGGTCGGCGAGGTCGGCGAGGCCGCCGGTCTTGGCGTAGGCCGGGGTCTGGGTGTTGCCGATCTCGAAGACGTCCGGCGGGTTCTCCTCGGACAGGGCGGTGGTCAGCTTCTGCTGGATACCGTTCCACTGCTGGACCTCGAACTTGACCTTCGCCTTGGTCTTCTTCTCGAAGGCCGCGGCGACCTCCTTCTGCCACTGGTCGGGCGAGGAGCCGTCCATCACCCACACGGTGAGCGTCTGGCCCGCGTAGCCGTCCGCTCCGGTCTTGCCCTCGTCGCCGTTGTCGCCCCCGCACGCCGCAATGGAGACCATCATTGCCGCGACACCGATCGCGGATATCAGCTTGCGCTTCACGCCACCCTCCTCAGGGATGCCACAAACCCCCCTCGTCCCCGCGGTGACTGACGTACCGCCCTGGGGCCGGGACCTGGACCAATGGTGTAGACCAGTACGGGGAGCTTGGCCCAGACCATAGGGCGTGTCAAGGGTCTCGTGTAGGGCCCGACCAGCCGTTATGGGACCTACATATGCAGGAACCTTTAAGTAAGAACCCGTCGAAAACAGCGACTCCACGCGGCACACTTCGGGTAGACCACTTGGACATGGTGGACTAGACCAACGGAGGCGTCGACGGTATACAAGGGGATCACGGAACGTGCGGGGAACCTCGCGCGTGCAGCCGTGCCACGATGTGAGCCGTGACCGACGGACGTCCGTCGTGTCGTACAGGAGCCGGGAAGGCGGAGCATGAGCACTGACGTCAGCAGTGCGGAGAACGAGAACGGGGCGCCCGTCCGTACGGCGCGCGTGCCCAAGTACTACCGCCTGAAGAAGCACCTGCTCGACATGACGGAGACACTGCCGCCCGGCACGCCGGTCCCGCCCGAGCGCACCCTGGCCGCGGAGTTCGACACCTCCCGCACCACAGTGCGGCAGGCGCTGCAGGAGCTGGTGGTCGAGGGCCGGCTGGAGCGCATCCAGGGCAAGGGCACGTTCGTCGCCAAGCCGAAGGTGTCCCAGGCGCTGCAACTCACCTCGTACACCGAGGACATGCGCGCGCAGGGCCTGGAGCCGACCTCACAGCTGCTGGACATCGGCTACATCACCGCGGACGACACCCTCGCCGGCCTCCTCGACATCTCCCCCGGCGGACGCGTGCTGCGCATCGAGCGGCTGCGCATGGCCAACGGCGAGCCGATGGCCATCGAGACGACCCACCTGAGCGCGAAGCGCTTTCCGGCGCTGCGCCGCAGCCTCGTCAAGTACACGTCCCTCTACACCGCCCTCGCCGAGGTGTACGACGTCCATCTCGCGGAGGCCGAGGAGACCATCGAGACGTCGCTGGCGACTCCGCGGGAGGCGGGACTGCTCGGCACCGACGTGGGGCTGCCCATGCTGATGCTGTCCCGGCACTCGCTGGACCGGGACGGGAAGCCGGTGGAGTGGGTGCGGTCGGTGTATCGCGGCGACCGCTACAAGTTCGTGGCGAGGTTGAAGCGTCCACAGGAGTAGCGCTCAGGGTGTAGCGCAGATCACATTCCTGCCCTACGGTCCTCCCGTCATCGCATACGTCGGGAGGACCGCCCGTGCGCACAGCGAATGCCCGAACCATCGTCATCTGGACCCTCGTTGCACTGGTCGGCGCCTCCGGCTGGACCGTGCTCGCGCTCTCGCGCGGGGAGGAGGTCTCGGCGGCGTGGATGGTCGCCGCCGCCCTCGGCACGTACGCGATCGCCTACCGCTTCTACGCCAAGTTCATCGCGTACAAGGTCCTCAAGGTCGACAAGACCCGCGCCACCCCGGCCGAACGCCTCGACAACGGCATCGACTTCCACCCCACCGACCGCCGTGTCCTGCTCGGCCACCACTTCGCGGCGATCGCCGGCGCCGGCCCGCTCGTCGGCCCCGTGCTCGCCGCGCAGATGGGATATCTCCCCGGCACGATCTGGATCATCGTCGGCGTCATCTTCGCGGGCGCGGTGCAGGACATGGTGGTGCTGTTCTTCTCCACCCGGCGCGACGGACGGTCGCTGGGCCAGATGGCACGCGAGGAAATCGGGCCGTTCGGCGGCGCGGCCGCACTGCTCGCCGCGTTCGCCATCATGATCATCCTGCTCGGGGTGCTGGCGCTGGTCGTCGTCAACGCCCTCGCGGCCTCCCCGTGGGGCACCTTCTCCATCGCGATGACCATCCCGATCGCGCTGCTGATGGGCTTCTACCTGCGGGTCCTCAGGCCGGGCCGAGTCGCCGAGGTCTCCCTCATCGGCGTCGCGCTGCTGCTGCTCGCACTGGTCGCGGGCCGCTGGGTCGCCGAGTCCTCCTGGGCCGACACCTTCACCCTCGCCCCTTCCACGCTGGTGATCTGGCTGGTGGCGTACGGCTTCATCGCCTCGATCCTGCCGGTGTGGATGCTGCTCGCACCCCGCGACTATCTGTCCACCTTCATGAAGATCGGCACGATCGTGCTGCTCGCCCTCGGTGTCGTCATGGCGCTGCCGACGCTGAAGATGGACGCGGTCACCGACTTCGCCTCGCGCGGCGACGGCCCGGTCTTCGCGGGCTCGCTCTTCCCGTTCGTCTTCATCACCATCGCCTGCGGTGCGCTCTCCGGCTTCCACTCGCTGATCTCCTCCGGTACGACGCCGAAGATGATCCAGAAGGAGACGCAGGTCCGGATGATCGGCTACGGCTCCATGCTGATGGAGTCGTCGGTCGCCGTGATGGCGCTGGTCGCGGCCAGCATCATCGACCCCGGCCTGTACTTCGCGATGAACGCGCCCTCCGGGGTCATCGGCACGACGGTCGAGAACGCCTCGCAGGTGGTGGGCAGTTGGGGCTACCAGATCTCCCCGGCCGACCTCGCCGCAGCCGCGGAGAGCGTCGAGGAGTCGACGCTGCTGTCCCGCACCGGCGGTGCGCCCACCCTCGCCGTCGGTGTCTCGCAGATCTTCTCCGAGGTGACGGGCTCAGGCCTCAAGGCGTTCTGGTATCACTTCGCGATCATGTTCGAGGCGCTGTTCATCCTGACCGCGCTGGACGCCGGCACCCGCGTGGGCCGCTTCATGCTGCAGGACACCCTCGGCAACATCTACCGCCCGTTCAAGAACGTCAGCTGGAAACCGGGCCTGGTCATCACCAGCGCGATCGTCTGCGGTCTGTGGGGCTACTTCCTCTGGGTGGGCGTCCACGAACCGCTCGGCGGCATCAACCAGCTGTTCCCGATCTTCGGCATCTCCAACCAGCTGCTGGCGGCGGTCGCCCTCGCCGTCTGCACCACCCTGCTGGTGAAGTCCGGCCGCCTCAAGTGGGCCTGGATCACCGGCATTCCGCTCGCCTGGGACGCGACGGTCACCTTGACCGCCAGCTGGCAGAAGGTGTTCTCCAGTGACCCCAAGGTCGGCTTCTTCAAGCAGCGCCAGGTGTTCCAGGACGCCATCGACCGCGGGGAGATCCTGCCGCCGGCCAAGACCATGGACGACATGCACACCGTCGTCACCAACTCCACGGTGGACGGCGTCCTGTCCGCCGTACTCGCCCTCCTGATCGTCGTCGTGATCGTGGACGCGACCCGGGTCTGCGTCCGGCACATCCGGCGCCCCGCGCTGTCCACGCTCAGCGAGGCGCCGTACGTGGAGTCGAAGATCGTCGCGCCGGCCGGGCTGTTCCCCACCCGGGAGGAGAAGGAGGAGGAGCGCCATGCGGCCCTCGGCACTGCTGCGCCGCGTGATTAGCGGGGTGCACTGGTACGTGCGGGAGCTGACTGACGAGTCGGCCTACGACCGCTATGTCGCGCACATCCGCAAGGACCGTCCGGGGGCGGAGGTACCGTCCCGACGGGAGTTCGAGCGAATGCGGACAGACCAGCAGGAAAAGGACCCACGGCAAGGCTTCCGATGCTGCTGAGTACCGATATGTGAACGGGGGGTTCCGGATGTGCGACACCGTGACCTAGATTGCCTGCGCATTACCCAGGTGATCAGTGAGGGGACGGAGTCCACCAGATGTCGCAAGCCCCAGAAGTGAACAGAGCGGCGGTGGTGACGCCGGTGCGCGTCGTCATCGCCCTCTGCCTCATAGCGCCCTTTGTGGCGATGCTGTGGGTCGGTTCGTACGCCAAGACCGACCCGGCCTTCATCGGCATCCCGTTCTTCTACTGGTACCAGATGGCCTGGGTGATCATCTCCACGGTTCTGACGATGATCGCGTACCAGCTGTGGCAGCGTGACCAGCGCGCCCGCAAGTCCGAGAGGGGTGCCGGGTCATGAAGGACGGCGTGAACGGCGTCGCACTCGCCGTCTTCATCCTCTTCTTCGTCGCCGTGACGGTCATGGGCTTCCTGGCCTCGCGCTGGCGCAGGGCGGAGAACGAGCACAGCCTCGACGAATGGGGTCTGGGCGGCCGGTCGTTCGGCACCTGGATCACCTGGTTCCTGCTCGGCGGTGACCTCTACACCGCCTATACGTTCGTGGCGGTCCCGGCGGCGATCTACGCGGCGGGCGCGGCCGGCTTCTTCGCCGTGCCCTACACGATCCTCATCTACCCGATGATGTTCGTCTTCCTGCCGCGGCTGTGGTCGGTCTCGCACAAGCACGGGTACGTCACCACCTCGGACTTCGTCCGCGGCCGCTTCGGCTCCAAGAGCCTGTCGCTGGCGGTGGCGGTGACCGGCATCCTCGCCACGATGCCGTACATCGCGCTCCAGCTGGTCGGCATCCAGGCCGTGCTGGACGTCCTGGGCGTCGGCGGCGGCGAGAACACGCACTGGTTCATCAAGGACCTGCCGCTGCTGATCGCCTTCGGTGTGCTGGCCGCCTACACGTACTCGTCGGGTCTGCGCGCGCCGGCCCTGATCGCGTTCGTGAAGGACACGCTGATCTACCTCGTCATCGCCGTCGCGATCATCTACATCCCGATCAAGCTGGGCGGCTTCGACGACATCTTCGCCGCGGCGAGCGACAAGTACACGGAAGCGGGCGCGGGCGGGCTCGTCCCGGCCGGCGGCTCGCAGTGGACGTACGCCACCCTGGCGCTGGGCTCGGCGCTCGCGCTGTTCATGTACCCGCACAGCGTGACGGCCGTGCTGTCCAGCCGCAGCCGGGACGTCATCCGCCGCAACTCCACGATCCTGCCGCTGTACTCGCTGATGCTCGGCCTGCTCGGCCTGCTCGGTTTCATGGCGATCGCGGCCGGCATCAAGGTGGAGAACGGCCAGCTGGCGATCCCCCAGCTCTTCGAGAACATGTTCCCGGACTGGTTCACGGGTGTCGCCTTCGCGGCGATCGGCATCGGCGCGCTGGTGCCGGCGGCGATCATGTCGATCGCGGCGGCCAACCTCTTCACCCGGAACATCTACAAGGACTTCCTGAAGCCGGACGCCACGCCCGCACAGGAGACCAAGGTCTCCAAGCTGGTGTCCCTGCTGGTAAAGGTGGGCGCGCTGATCTTCGTCCTCGGCATGGACAAGACGGTCGCGATCAACTTCCAGCTCCTGGGCGGCATCTGGATCCTGCAGACCTTCCCGGCCCTGGTCGGCGGTCTGTTCACCCGCTGGTTCCACCGCTGGGCGCTGCTCGCCGGCTGGGCGGTCGGCATGATCTACGGCACGGTCGCCGCGTACGGTGTGGCCTCGCCGACGCAGAAGCACTTCGGCGGCTCGTCTGCGGAGATCCCGGGGATCGGGGAGATCGGGTACATCGGCCTGACGGCGTTCGTCCTGAACCTGGTCGTGACGGTGGTCCTCACCTTCGCCCTGAAGGCGGCGAAGGCCCCCGAGGGCGTGGACGAGACCAGCCCGGAGGACTACACGGGTGAGGCGGGCGACCCGGGGGTGAAGGTGGAGCTGCCGCCGGCAACTGCCGGCTCCGCTCACTGACCACACGAAACCCCCAGCGGGCCGCCGAGAGCAAGAAACTCGGCGGCCCGCTGTCTACCCCTCCGGCACACTCGCCTTCATGGACATCACGATCCGGCAGGCAGTGCCCGACGAGTACGAGCTCATCGGCGAGATCACCGCCCAGGCCTACCTCCAGGACGGCCTCCTCGACTTCGGCGAGAGCGACGAGTACCTCGTCGAACTGAAAGACGTGGCCAAGCGAGCCGCCGCAGACGTCCTGGTCGCCGTGGCGGACGGGCACGTCCTGGGCGGCGTGACCTTCGTACCGTCCGGCGGTCCCATGGCCGACATCGCGGGCCCCGGCGAAGCCGAGATACGCATGCTGGCCGTGGCCCAGGAGGCGCGAGGCCGCGGCGCCGGCGAGGCCCTCGTCCGCACCTGCACAGCCCGTGCACGGGCCACCGACGGCTGCACCCGCATCGTCCTGTCGACCCAGCGCACCATGCACACCGCCCACCGGATCTACGAACGCCTGGGCTTCGTCCGTACACCAGAGCGGGACTGGAATCCGGTCCCGCACCTCGACGACATCACTCTCCTCACCTACCAGTTGACGCTCTGAAACCAGCGGGACACAACATCTGGTGGTGCTCCGCGAACCCGGCACAAGATGTATGCTCATGCTCGCTGTCGCCGCAGGGGAATCCGGTGCGAATCCGGAACTGTCCCGCAACGGTGTACTCGTACACGTATGCCCGCATGCCGTCGTACGAGAGTCAGTCCGAGGACCTGCCGACAGTGCGCCCGGCCATCCGGCCCGGGTGCCATGACGTCCGGGCCTCGTGGAATGGGCCGGTGGACGCGACGCCGTGTGCGCTCGTGAGCTGCCCCCTGCCCTCCGCAAGGCCCTGTGCCGAGCGAGGGAGAGCCCCACGTGACCATCGCGCCAGCCGAACCGGCCTCAGCGACTCCGGCGGAGACCGACGGTCCCGGAGCCGCACTGCTGCGGACCCTGACCGAGCTGACCGCCGACCTCCCCGACGCCGACCCCGGACGGGTCGCCGCCGCCGCGCTGCGCGGCCGGTCCTCCCGGGCGGACGACACGGAGCTGCGCGAGCTGGCCACCGAGGCGGCCGCCGGCCTCATCTCCGAGGACCCCGCCTACTCCCGGCTGGCCGCCCGCCTGCTGACGATCAGCATCGCCGCCGAGGCCGCCTCCCAGGGCGTCACGTCCTTCACCGAGTCCGTCGCCGTAGGACACCGCGAGGGCCTGATCGCCGACCGCACCGCCGAGTTCGTGCGCATCCACGCCGACCGCCTCGACGCCCTCGTCGACCCCGAAGCCGACGACCGCTTCGGCTACTTCGGCCTGCGCACCCTGCACAGCCGCTATCTCCTCCGGCATCCCCACACGCGCAAGGTCGTCGAGACGCCCCAGCACTTCCTGCTGCGCGTCGCCGCCGGCCTCGCCGAGGACGACACGATCCGCTCCGTGGACGAAGTCGCCGCGCTCTACCGGCTCATGAGCCGCCTCGACTACCTCCCGTCCTCCCCCACGCTCTTCAACTCCGGTACGCGACACCCCCAGATGTCGTCCTGCTACCTCCTCGACTCCCCCAATGACGAGCTGGACTCCATCTACGACCGCTACCACCAGGTCGCCCGCCTCTCCAAGCACGCCGGCGGCATCGGCATCGCGTACTCCCGCATCCGCTCCCGCGGCTCCCTGATCCGCGGCACGAACGGCCACTCCAACGGCATCGTCCCGTTCCTGAAGACCCTCGACGCCTCGGTCGCCGCGGTGAACCAGGGCGGGCGGCGCAAGGGCGCGGCGGCGGTCTACCTGGAGACCTGGCACTCCGACATCGAGGAGTTCCTGGAGCTGCGTGACAACACCGGCGAGGACGCCCGGCGCACCCACAACCTCAACCTCGCGCACTGGATCCCGGACGAGTTCATGCGCCGGGTCGACGCCGACGAGCAGTGGTCGCTGTTCTCGCCGTCCGACGTGCCCGAGCTGGTCGACCTGTGGGGCGAGGAGTTCGACGCGGCGTACCGCAGGGCGGAGGCAGCAGGACTCGCCAAGAAGACCATCCCGGCCCGTGACCTCTACGGCCGGATGATGCGCACCCTCGCGCAGACCGGCAACGGCTGGATGACCTTCAAGGACGCCGCCAACCGCACCGCCAACCAGACCGCCGAGCCGGGTCACGTGGTCCACTCCTCCAACCTCTGCACGGAGATCCTGGAGGTCACCGACGACGGGGAGACGGCGGTCTGCAACCTGGGTTCGGTCAACCTGGGCGCCTTCGCCGACCCGGCGACCGGCGGCATCGACTGGGAGCGGCTGGACGCCACCGTCCGTACCGCCGTCACCTTCCTCGACCGCGTCGTGGACATCAACTTCTACCCGACCGAGCAGGCGGGCCGGTCCAACGCCAAGTGGCGTCCGGTCGGCCTCGGCGCGATGGGCCTGCAGGACGTCTTCTTCAAGCTGCGCCTGCCCTTCGACTCACCCGAGGCCAAGGCCCTCTCCACCCGCATCGCCGAGCGCATCATGCTCGCCGCGTACGAGGCCTCCGCCGACCTGGCCGAGCAGGGCGGCCCGCTGCCGGCCTGGCAGAAGACCCGTACCGCGAAGGGTGTTCTGCACCCCGACCACTACGGCGTCGAGCCGGCCTGGCCGGAGCGCTGGGCGGCGCTGCGGGCGCGTATCGCCGAAACGGGCCTGCGCAACTCCCTGCTCCTGGCCATCGCGCCCACCGCCACGATCGCCTCGATCGCCGGTGTGTACGAATGCATCGAGCCGCAGGTGTCGAACCTCTTCAAGCGCGAGACGCTGTCCGGCGAGTTCCTCCAGGTCAACTCGTATCTGGTGCAGGACCTCAAGGACCTCGGCGTCTGGGACGCCCGCACCCGTGAGGCGCTGCGCGAGGCGAACGGCTCGGTACAGGACTTCGCCTGGATCCCCGAGGACGTACGGCGGCTCTACCGCACGGCGTGGGAGATCCCGCAGCGCGGCCTGATCGACATGGCGGCCGCCCGCACGCCGTTCCTGGACCAGTCCCAGTCGCTGAACCTGTTCATGGAGACGCCGACCATCGGCAAACTCTCCTCGATGTACGCGTACGCCTGGAAGCAGGGCCTGAAGACGACGTACTACCTCCGCTCCCGCCCGGCGACCCGCATCGCCCGCGCAGCGGGGGCCACCGCCCCTGTACAGCAGCCGGCCCCCGACGAGGCGGTCGCCTGCTCCCTGGAAAACCCCGAGTCCTGCGAGGCCTGTCAGTGATGCCCACCCGCCACCCGACCACCACCCCAGGAGGACGGCGCTTCGCGCCGACAGCAATGATCCGTAATCAGAACCTCCTCGACCCGGGCTTCGAGCTGACCCTGCGCCCCATGCGCTACCCGGACTTCTACGAGCGCTACCGGGACGCCATCAAGAACACCTGGACCGTGGAGGAGGTCGACCTCCATTCGGATGTGTCGGATCTCGCCGAACTGTCACAGGGTGAGCAGCACCTGATCGGCCGTCTGGTCGCCTTCTTCGCGACGGGCGACTCGATCGTGGCCAACAACCTGGTGCTGACGCTCTACAAGCACATCAACTCCCCCGAGGCCCGGCTGTACCTGAGCCGTCAGCTCTTCGAGGAGGCCGTCCACGTCCAGTTCTACCTGACGCTGCTGGACACCTACCTCCCCGACCCGGAGGACCGCGCGGCGGCCTTCGCTGCGGTCGAGAACATCCCCTCCATCCGCGAGAAGGCCGAGTTCTGCTTCAAGTGGATGGACTCGGTGGAGTCGATCGACCGCCTGGAGACACAGGCCGACCGCCGCCGCTTCCTGCTCAACCTCATCTGCTTCGCCGCATGCATCGAGGGCCTGTTCTTCTACGGCGCCTTCGCCTACGTCTACTGGTTCCGCAGCCGGGGCCTGCTGCACGGCCTGGCCACCGGCACCAACTGGGTGTTCCGTGACGAGACGATGCACATGAGCTTCGCCTTCGACGTCGTGGACACCGTCCGCAAGGAGGAGCCGGAGCTGTTCGACGACGCACTCCAGCAGCAGGTCACCGACATGCTGCTGGAGGCCGTCGAGGCCGAGCTGCAGTTCGCGCGCGACCTGTGCGGTGACGGCCTCCCGGGCATGAACACCGACTCGATGCGGCAGTACCTGGAGTGCGTCGCCGACCAGCGCCTCACGCGCCTCGGCTTCGCCCCGGTGTACGGCTCCGAGAACCCCTTCTCCTTCATGGAGCTCCAGGGGGTTCAGGAGCTCACCAACTTCTTCGAGCGGCGTCCCTCGGCGTACCAGGTGGCGGTGGAGGGCACCGTGGACCTGGACGAGGACTTCTGATCCTCCTTCTCCCTGTGGTGGTCCTGGGCCTCCCTGAGCTCTCGGTCGACGCGCCGGTCGTGCGCGATGCCGATCAGCGCGGGGAGGACCATGATCGCGAAGAGCGCGAGAACGGCCAGCATTCCGATCAGGGCTTCGATCTGGTTCGTGTTCATGAACACCACTGTCACGCCGGATACTCCTTACCAACAGTGGCAGGTCTGCCGTAGACCCTCGAATTACTGCCACCCCTGAGGCACACTGGGAGGCATGCTGCAGAACGTGGCCGCCGTCCTCGTCGACGGCGTGAACCCCTTCGAACTCGGCGTCATCTGCGAGGTCTTCGGCATCGACCGCAGCGACGACGGACTGCCCGTGTACGACTTCGCGGTCGCCTCGGCCGAGGGGCCGGTGCTGCGCTCCAACGCCGGCTTCTCGATGCAGGTCGAGCACGGGCCGGAGCGTCTGGAGACGGCCGACCTGATCGCCGTACCGGCCGGTGCGTGCTACGAGTCCAGGAGCTTCCCTCCCGAGCTGCTCGACGCCCTGAGCCGGGCCGTGGACCGGGGTGCGCGGGTGCTGAGCGTGTGCTCCGGCGTCTTCGTACTGGGCGCCGCGGGGCTGCTGGACGGGCGGCGCTGTGCCGTGCACTGGCGGCACGCGGCCGAGCTGTCCCGGCAGTATCCGCGGGCGATCGTCGAACCGGACGTGCTCTACGTCGACGAGGACCCGGTGATCACCTCGGCCGGCACCGCCGCCGGCATCGACGCCTGTCTGCACATCGTGCGCAAGGAGCAGGGGCCGGAGGTCGCCAACCGGATCGCCCGGCGGATGGTCGTGCCGCCGCACCGCGACGGGGGCCAGGCCCAGTACATCGAGCGGCCGCTGCCCGCCTCCGAGTGCGACACGGTCGCCGAGGTGCTGGTGTGGATGGAGCGCAACCTCGACCAGGAGGTGACCGTCGAGCAGCTCGCCGCCCGCGCCCTGATGTCCCCGCGCACCTTCGCCCGCCGCTTCCAGCAGGAGACGGGGACGACTCCGTACCGCTGGATCCTGCGCCAACGGGTGCTGCTGGCCCAGCGGTTGCTGGAGGCGACGGACGAGACGGTGGACGCGATCGCGGGCCGCACGGGGTTCGGGACCGCGGCCGCGCTGCGCCATCAGTTCGTACGGGCGCTGGGAACGACCCCGAACGCCTACCGGCGCACGTTCAGGGGGCCTGAGGCCGCCTGAACGCGCGCCCGGCCGTCACCTCGGTACCGGCCTGAGCAGCAACTGGTGCGGGCGCAGCGTGATGCCCACCCGGGTCGTGTCGTTGGACCCGGCCACCTGCTCGAAGCGGTACCTGGTCGCCACCGCCGCCGTGATCAGCGACAGCTGGGCCATCGAGAAGTGGTCGCTCGGGCACTTGCGGTTGCCCACGCTGAACGGGCTCATGGCGTATTTCGGCACGTCCTTGACGCGTTCCGGAAGCCACCGGTCGGGGTCGAACTTCAGGTTGTCCGCATACGAACGCGGATCGCGCTGGATCGCATACGGGCTGTAGATGATGTCCGCACCGGCCGGAATGCGATAGCCGCCGAGTTCCGTGTCGGTGACGGCGCGCCGCGTCAGTATCCATACGGCCGGACGCAAACGCATCGCCTCGACGACGACATTGTTCGTGTGCGTGAGCCGCCGGACGTCCTCGAATGCGACGGGCCGCCCGCCGGTCACGGATTCAACTTCGTCCCGGACCTTGTCCGCGTGTTCCGGATGCTCGGCGAGCACCTGGAGCAGCCACATGATCGTGGATGCCACCGTTTCGCTTCCGGGGGTGAGTATCGCGACGACCTGGTCGTGGATCTCCTGTTCCCCGATGGGGTCGCCATTGTCATCCTTCGCCTCCAGCAACGCCGTCAGCAAATCGTCCGGCTTTTGACCGGATGCCCGGCGCTCGGCCACGATCTCGTCGACCAGGAGATGCAAATCGGCCAGCGCCCGGTTGAATTCCCGGTTGGCAGGGAGCGGCAGTTTGTACAGCGGTCCGAGCGGCATGACCATGCGCTGGTACATACCGCGGAACACGGTGGCGAGCGCGACGCACAGCCGCTCGGCCCGCTCGTCCATGTACTCGCCGCGCAGCAGGCACCGGGCCGCGATGCGCACGGCGACCCGGAAGGACTCGGAGGTGCAGTCGATGGTCTCGCCGGGCTTCCAGCGCTCGGTCAGCGCATGCGCCTCCTCCTCCATGATCGGCCCGTACGCCGGGATGGCGTCGAGCCGGAAGGCGGGCTGGATGGTGCGCCGCTGGCGCCGGTGGGTGGGCCCGTTGGCGGTGGCCACGCCCTCCTTGCCGAGCAGGCCTTCCAGGGACTCCCACAGCGGGCCGTCGATCTTGTAGTCGGGGCTCAGCGCCAGGGCCCCGGTGAGGGCCGGGGTGGTGACGGCGTACACCGTCTTCGGGCCGAGCTTCAGCCGGACGACGTCGCCGTCGTCGCGCAGCCGGGACATGAAGGCCAGCGGGTCGCGGACCAGCTTCCAGCCGTGGCCGAGGAGCGGGACACCGCCGCCCGCGAGGGGCGGTTCGCGCAGTTCCGACGCGTGGGCCGGGGCGTCGGGCTTCACAGACTCGACGGTCATTTCTCACCTGCCGCTTCGTTGTTGACGTACGGGGGCGTGGACCGGTCGTCCCAGCTGTCGACCATGTAACGGCCGGATTCGTGGTGGAACCAGTAGACGGAACTGAACCAGTTCCGCATATTCGTGAGGCAGGCGCGCACGGCAATGCTCAGTTCCTTGCCGTGCAGCGTTCCGTCGTCGAGGCCGTCGGCGAACCACATGGCCTCCCGTTCGGCGGTGAGGAATTCGGTGATGCATTCCTCGACCCGCCGCCGCACTTCCACCACTGCCTCTTCCAGTGTCAGCCCCTCATGAGTGACGAGGCTGATTCCGAGATTGTGGACCTCATCGCCCGCGATTTCCTTGGGCAGCGAACAGAGGTCGTTGTACCAGGCGGCGAATTCCTGACTCAGCAGCGCCGCCCTCCGAAATGCCGGATGTTTCCGCACGCCGTCCGGGAGTTCCTGTCCGGCGCTCGGCTCCAGCAGGTCGGTCCAGATCCAGTGCGCGAACGTGAGCCGGCGCAGCGCGAGATATTCCTCGACCGTGGGCACGATTCCCTCGGTGCGGTTGCGGAATTCCCGGTCGTACGCCTCGATCACCTCGTGGAAGTGCCGGGCGAACCGCTCGTTCCAGGTGCGGGGCAGGAACGAGTACAGCCGCAGCACACTGTCCGCGAGCCCCGCGACCACGGGATCCTCGTGGTGCAGATGGTTCCGGGGAGAATCGAGCGCCTCGTGCAAGCGGCCGCGCAGCCGGCGCCAGGCCGCCGGCCGGCGGTGGACGATGTCACGGTCGTGGCGGTCGTCCCAGACGAAGAACCACGCGCTGTAGTCCGCTATCGCCTGGAGCACCTCGTCCGGGGCACCCAGGTAGTACCCCGCCATGAGATCGGTGTAGCACAGGCCGTCGGCATATTCCTCAACCTTGTCCGCCGGCATGAGCCGTTTTTCCAGGAGCCAGGTGCGGGTCTTCTCTTGGAGCCTGGGCCAATACGGGTGCAATTGCCTGGGAAACGCTGCCTCGATCATCGGGAGAGACAGCGACGGTGGGATGGCGATCGCTGTTGCGGTCGATGTGGTGCTGTGTGAGAAAGCAGGCACGAACAAACCCCTCTCAGCCGCCAGTTGGGCACGCCCCTCCCGCTGTGCCGGGCGTGCGCCGTTGCATATCCCCGCACTTCCATTCAGCACTACAACTGACCGTTCTGGGAACGGATTTGCTTCATTCACTACCCCACAGTGCCGAGATCCTCCTCTCTCCTGACTGATTCTGGATCACCGGCAGACCGTATGCGCTCGAACGTGCGACGGACAGACGAACGGCGCCTGATCGGGGAGGGAACCCTGATCAGACGCCGTGCGCAGGAGAGTCGTGAGGTCGGTCAGCCGTTCGCGACCACGGGATAGCGAGGCTCGTTCTCGGCCATCTGCCGCAGCGCGTCCTTGCGTTCACGCTTGGAGAGCCGGTCGATGTAGAGGTATCCGTACAGGTGGTCCGTCTCGTGCTGCAGACACCGAGCGAAGTAGCCGGTGCCGCGTACCTTGATCGGGTTGCCCCGCTCGTCCTGCCCGGTCACCTCGGCGTAGTCCGGCCGCGCGAGCGGCGCGTAAGCGGTGGGCACCGACAGACAGCCCTCGTTGCTGTCGTCCAGCCGGCGCTTTTCGGCGGGCAGCTCCACCAGCTCGGGGTTGCACACGACGCCGACGTGCCGGACGCCCGCGTCGTCCTGGCAGTCGTAGACGAAGACCTTCAGATCGACGCCGATCTGGTTGGCGGCGAGGCCCACGCCCTCGGCGGTGCGCTGGCTGGCGAACATGTCGTCGACCAGCTTCAGCAGTTCGTCGTCGAAGGTGGTGACGTCCTTGCACTCCTTGTGCAGGACCGGGTTGCCCACGACCGTGATGGGGCGCGAGGTGCCGCGCGCGCGGTATGCCTGCTCGCGCTCCTCGCAGTCCTCCGTGTCGATGACGAAGCCCTCGTCGTCCACGGGGAGCACGCCCGCGTGCTGCTGATCGGTGTCCTGCTGCGCCATGACCGACGTACGCCTTCCTGCAAAAACTGGGGTGTGATGCTGATACAGGGTACGGGGAGCGCCCCGTCAGGGGCGCGGGCAGTGTCAATATGCGGCTCCGCCGCGATGGGGGTCCCCCCCGCTCATGGGGGTCCCCCCGCGCGAGCGAAGCCGAGCGTGGGGGAGAAGCCGAGAGTGGGGGAGCGACCAGCCACAACGGACCGCAGCGGGACTCAGTCCTCAGCAGACCTCTTCCAGATCCCGCCAGTCCCGAGAGTCAGGCGAGTCAGCAACCCACCCGTCCAGCAACCCCCGTACCAGCGAAGCCGGCGCAGCCACCCCGCACTCGCGCTCGGGCACCCACAGCTGCCCGTCCGTGCGATGGCCGAGCGGCCCCGGATGACCGGGCTCGCTGTGATCGTGCGGATCCAGGTGCTCCCCGTCCCCCTCGTCCGCCGGCATCCGCGACTCCGAGCACAGCCGGCACAGCAGCCGCACGGACGACGACCAGTCCTCCGCGGCGAACCCGGCGTCGGCCGCCAGCTGCTCCAGGGCGTCCCGGTCGGCCTCGGTGTCGGCCTCCAGGAGGACCACCCAGGTCGGCACCGGCGAGGGCGCCCACAGCTCGATCTCGTCGAAGACCGGATAGGAGTGCCCCGCGGCTGTCGTCCGCTCTCCGTGCGGCACGCCGTCGTGCAGTACGACCTCGCCCCAGCGCCGCCCGGAGGACGGCAGTGGAATGGACTGCACCTCGATCCGCGCGGGATCCAGCCGCTTCCCCCACACCACCTCGGCCTCGCCCTCCGGCGACAGCCGTACGGCCGCGCTGCCGAGGTCCATGCCGACGGGCTCGCCGGACGCCGTGGCACCGCCGGGCACATGCAGCCCGTAGGCCTGCCAGGCGCGCCGGGCCAGCGGCCAGTCCTGCAAGGCGGTGGCGGCGATGCCGACGTTCCACCAGTCGGGTGCGCCGGTCTCCCGGTCGAGCAGGGCCACGGCCCTGAGGCCCGCCGCCCTGGCCTGCTCCCAGTCGTGCCGGAACTTGTGCAGCAGGGCGAGGTTGAACCAGGACTCCGACAGCCAGGGCTCCAGGTCGGCGGCCCGGGTCAGCAGCGCGCCCGCGTCCTCGTACCGGCCGTCCCCGATCAGCGTGAACGCGCGGTCGGTGGCCTGCCGCCAGGAGGCGGAGGGCCGGTGCCGTCCCTTGCCGAAGATCCTCACGATTCCCGCCTGCCAGTTCCGTTCGGTGGGCTGGCCTGTGCCCCCGGACACCCTTCCCTTCGCATCCAACCACGTGCGGCTGGAAGGACGCTCATTACCCATGGGTTACCCAGCCACAGGGAGGGTCAGACCATCCCGCCCGTCGCCCGCCACCACCCTGCCTGAGGCTCCCCCGGGGCTAAACACCCGGGGGGACCTCCATCGCGCCGCCCCTTTGGTTCCACAGCACCCGGGCCAGCGCCTCGACGACGTCGGGAGCGTAGTCCCCGGCGGTCCCCAGCCGCAGCTCCTCCAGCGCCGTCAGGGGTCCGCCGGGCCCGGCGTCGCGCACCTTCTCCTCGTACGCGTTCACGGCCCGTACGATCCGGGCGGCGACCGGCTGCTCCGGGTAGGGATCGGCCTGCCGCTCCACGACGACCGCGACCGAGGGGTCGACCCCGGTCTGCCGTACCACGGCCCCGCCCAGCAGCGCGATCCGCCGCTGCTCGGCAGCGGGCAGCGCGGCCGTGGCCCCGGCCGGCACCGGATCGACCAGGCTGAGCTGCCCGATGTCGTGCATGAGGGCCGCGTACTCGAGCACGGTGAGCTCGGGCTCGCTCAGCCCCAGGTCCCGCCCGACGGCCCGGCTGAGCGCGGCCACCCTGCGAGCATGCCCGGCCGGCGTGTACCCCGCTATCTCGGTGGCCCGGGCGAGGGAGGCGATGGTCTGCCGGTAGGTGGTCCGCACGGCCGCGTACCGCCGCAGGGACACTTGCGCAAGCAGCAGCGGCAGACAGAACACGGGCAGCGCCCACAGCCCGACGACGGCGACCGCGAGCGCCATCACCGCCCCGGTCGCGCACACGGCCGACCCGATGCCGGGCATGGCCCGCAGCTCGTCCCGCAGCAGCGGCCCGAACGGCCACCCGGTCCGGGAGTGCGCCAGTGCCGCGGCGAGCATGGCGTCGCACAGCACGCTCACCGTGAGCAGGGCGATCAGCAGCAGCGCGTAGGCGGGCCCGCTCCAGTCCCCGAACAGCCCCTGCTGGTACAGGGGTTGGAAACACAGGGCGGCGAACCCCACGGTGAGTACCCGCCGGGCCAGATGATCGACCACGGGCCCCCGCCCGCGCGCGATGTGCGGCACGCATCCGGCCAGTGAGGCGGCGAGCACG
The DNA here is from genome assembly GCF_004187715.1 of Streptomyces sp. F001. Taxonomy (GTDB): domain Bacteria; phylum Actinomycetota; class Actinomycetes; order Streptomycetales; family Streptomycetaceae; genus Streptomyces; species Streptomyces flavusporus. The sequence goes on from NZ_QZWF01000017.1 coordinate 58,864, forward strand.
ACACTGACGACCTGGGCGACGCCGTGTGCGGTGGGGTTCCCGGCGTCCTCGCCGAGCAGGGCGTACGACAGCGCTCCCGCGGCCCCGAGTGGCGCCGCCTCCCTGACCTGCGGCCCCGTCCATCGGGCCAGCTCCCCGACGGTGACGAGCACCCCGAAGGCAAGGGCGACACCGCGCTCTTCGAGGCCGGTCCAGAGGGTGAGAAGAAGGCAGGCGCAGGCGAGGAGGGCTGCGGAGGCGTGGATGAGGGTGAGGAGGAAGCGCGGACGGGGAGAGGTCAACGGTGCGCCCCTGTCCGACTGGAAACAGGCGGAGCGGATGGGTGAACGCGACGGGACTGCACGCCGTCAGCCGTTACCGCCGGGTGCCACCCACACCGCTCGATCCCTCGCACCAACGCCGCAACCATCCGAGGATCGAACTGCGTTCCCGCACACCGCTCGAGTTCCTCCAGCGCGGCCGCAACAGGCCGCCCCCGCCGATAGGACCGCGTGGACGTCATCGCATCAAACGCATCCGCCACGGCAACCACCCGAGCGGACTCAGGAATCTGGCTCCCCGTGAGCCCGTACGGATACCCGCTCCCGTCCAACCGCTCGTGATGGTGCAGTACGGCCGCCCGGGCCTCTCCCAGAAACGAGATCCCCCGCACTATCTCGTGCCCGTACTCGGGATGCAGCTCGATCACCTGCCGCTCCTCGGGCGTCAACGGCCCGTCCTTGCGCAGCAGCCGCGTGGAAACCCCCAGCTTCCCCACGTCGTGCAGAATCCCGGCGAACCTCAGGACCTCCACCCGCTCGTCGTCCATGCCCAGTTCGCGCGCGATCATCATCGAGGCCTGCCCGACACGCTCGCTGTGCCCGCGCGTGTACTCGTCCTTGATGTCGACGGCCTGCACCAGCGCACGGATCGTCGCCTGGTGGGCCCCCCGCTCCCGGTGGTACTGCGCGAACGCCCACCAGGACACGCACATGGGCAGCAGGACGAGCAGGGAGGCGGGCGGCCCGTACGGGCTGCGCCACAGCACGGCCATCATCAGTCCGGCGAGGCCGTGCACCGCGAGCGGCGCCAGTGACCGGAGGAAGAGCCCCCGCCAGGCGGCCCGCACGGGCACATGCTCGGCGAGCGCGAGAATCCCCCCGTCCAGCACGGTCAGCACCAGGCAGAACGCCAGCACGGCGGCCCCTGCCGGCACCAGGGCGTAGGGGAAGTCGGGCGCCACCACGGCGTCCCGCCCGCCGAGCGCACCATGGACACGGGCGGCGGTCCACACCGCGAGGGCGAGCTGGGCGGCCCGCCAGATCCGCCGCAGCCCCGCAGGACGCCGCTCCACCGGCGACAGCAGCGCCCCCGGCAGGGCGACGAGCGCGGCGGCGGCCGGCGGCAGCAGAAACGCCCCGGCGAGCAGGACGGGGTGGAAGGCGCCGGCGATGCGTCTGCGGGCGAGCCGCTCACCACCGGCGTACAGAACGGCCAGCAGGGTCGTCGCCCACCACGACGCACGTACCGTCGGCAGCGGCAGCAGGCAGACCAGGGCACCCAGGGCGACGCAGGCGACGTACACACGTGCGCGCGCCGGAACCGTCTCCATGACGACGCCCCTCCCCCGGTCCCCCGACCGTGCCTGTCCAGGCTCCGGAGCTTAGGGCGGTGAGGGGGAGGGCGCGGCCGACGGACGGCCGATTAGCACGTTCGGGTGACGGGACCCCATAGCGGGATCCCGTAGTGGAATCCCGTCCCTGAGTTTCAGGATTCCTGCGGGGTCGCCTGGGGCGTGGCCGTCACGTCGTGCTCGGGCACGGTCTGCCCGGAGCGGATCAGATCGATCCGCCCCATGACCTTGGCCCGCAGGTCGGTGGGCACGTCGTCATGCCCGCAGCACCGCTTGACCAGCTTCTTCACGGCCTGCTCCAGGCCGTACTTCTCCAGGCACGGCGAGCATTCCTCGAAGTGGTGCTGGATCTTCTCGCGATCGATGTCCGGCATCTCACTGTCGAGGAACTCGTACAGATGGTCCAGGACTTCACTGCAGTCCGTCTCGTGCGGCTCTCCGCAGCTCATGAGCCCGAGCCTTTCGCTTCGTTCGACTCTCCGGCGCCCGCCGGGACCAGCCCCCGCTCACGGGCGTAGTCCTCGAGCATGCCGCGCAGTTGACGGCGGCCCCGGTGCAGCCGGGACATCACCGTACCGATGGGTGTCCCCATGATGTCCGCGATCTCCTTGTACGCAAAGCCCTCTACGTCCGCGAGATAGACGGCGATGCGGAATTCCTCGGGGATCGCCTGCAACGCTTCCTTCACGTCCGAGTCGGGCAGGTGGTCGAGCGCCTGCGACTCCGCGGAGCGCAAGCCCGTCGACATGTGCGACTCGGCACGGGCGAGCTGCCAGTCCTCGATCTCCTCGGCCGCGCTGCGCTGGGGTTCGCGCTGCTTCTTGCGGTACGAGTTGATGAAGGTGTTGGTCAGGATCCGGTACAGCCACGCCTTCAGGTTGGTGCCCTCGCGGAACTGGTGGAAGGACGCGTACGCCTTGGCGTACGTCTCCTGCACCAGGTCCTCGGCGTCGGCCGGGTTGCGCGTCATACGCAGCGCGGCCGAGTACATCTGGTCGAGGAATTCGAGCGCGTCCCGCTCGAAGCGCGCACTGCGCTGAGCGGTCGACTCCGTGCTCGAGTCCGCGCTGATGCCCTGGCCCTCGGGCAGCTCCGCCTGACCGTTGTCGGCCCCTGCGTCGGTACCGGTGACCGGACCCACCTCCTCAAGATTCCGGGCGAGACCGAATGCGGTCCCACCAGAATCGGAGGATAGACGACGATCCGCACCCGCCGCCGCTCGAAAAGGAGCGGCCTTGGCCGCGTGCAGCACCGTCCAGTCCAGGTCAGTGCGGCTGCTGCGGCTCGGGCAGTAGATCGAACCCATGCGGCGGACTTCCTCTCCTACGACGTCGGTGCTGGTCATCAGCACTTCTGTCCGCCTCAACAGTGGTCGGGGCCCCGACATTCCCGAAGCTTTACCCGAGTGACCCGGTCCACTGCACCACCGCGTCCGTGAGGACCCCCAGAGCCTGCTCCTGCGTGATCTCCGCCCGCTTCGGCACGGCGAAGCCATGATCGCCGTACGGCACCTCGACCAGCTCGTGGGAACCCTCGGGGAACTCCGCGGGCTTGCCCCACGGGTCGTTCCCGCCCTGGACGACGAGGGTCGGCACCCCGGCCCCGAGCAGCTCCTCGGCGCGGGACTTCTCCGGCTTGCCCGGCGGGTGGAGCGGGAAGGCGAGGGCGAGGACCGCCGCCGCCCCGAGCTCCGTCGCCGTACGGCAGGCGACCCGGGCGCCCGCGCTGCGCCCGCCCGCGACGACCGGCAGTCCGGGCTTGGCCAGGGCCGGCCAGATCCCGCGCCAGCCCGCGTCCAGCGTCTTCGGCGCGGGGGCCATCTTCTTCCCGGCGACCCGCCAGGGCTGCTCGACGCGGGCGACGCTCACCCCGTGCCCGGGCAGCACGTCCGCGACCGCCTCGAGGTCGCGTGCCTCGATGCCACCGCCGGCGCCGTGGCCGAGGGCCAGAACGAGCCTGGCCCCCCGCGCCTTGTGCCAGGTGATGCGGGCGGTACCGGCGTCCGTCTCGATGATCTCGCTCACATCAGAAGAGTGTGCCCTCTTCGGGGCCTTCGAGCTCCTTGAGCAACTCCGGGCCGTTGTTGCGGACGCTGCTGACGGCCGTGGTCACCGGGTAGGCGCGCATCAGGCCGGGCGGGGGCGGGGCGAGCAGCTCCCGCAGGTCGTCGGGGCCGGTGCGGGAGGGGTCGAGCCAGGCGTCCCAGCGGTCCGGGGTGAGCATCAGCGGCATCCGGGGGTGGATGTCGGCGAGGGTGTACGGGCCGTCGGCGGGGGCCACCGCCAGCGGGCTCTTCTCGGCCTCCGTGGTGATGACGGAGCAGGTGACCCACCAGGCCTGCGGGTGATCGTCGGGCAGCGTCCGGTCCCGCCAGAACTCGTACAGCCCGGCCATCGCGAACACCGACCCGTCGGCGGGGAGCACGAAGTACGGCTGCTTGCGCGGCCGCTTCTTCTTGCCCTCGACCTCCAGGTCCCGCTCCTGCTTGCCGGTGACCCACTCGTAGTAGCCGTCGGCGGGCAGGATGCAGCGCCGGGTGGTGAAGGCGCGGCGGTAGGCCGGCTTCTCGTGGACCGTCTCCGCGCGCGCGTTGATCATCCGGGCGCCGCCCTCGGGCGTCTTGGCCCAGGACGGGACCAGTCCCCACTTCAGCTTGCGCAGCTGGCGAACCGGGCGCCGGTCGTCGACGTCCTTCAGAGGACGGTCGAGGACCGCGTGGACCTCTTTGGTCGGCGCCACGTTGTAGTCGGGCTCCAGGGTCTCCTCTGACTCCCACTTCTCGATCTCAAAGATTCCTGCGAGATCCTCGGGCCCACGACTCGATGCATACCGTCCGCACATACGTGCCACACTGCCAGACTCCGCCGACCAGAGGGAGCGCCCCACAAACATGGACAGCACTACAGCCACCTCTCTGTGGGACGAGCTCATCGGCACCCAGCCCGACCCCGACGTGTGGGTGGTGATCGCCACCCTGGTCGCCGCCCTCGCGGTGATCGTCCCGCACGGCCTGTGGCGCGTCTTCCGCAACGCCATCACCATCGCCCACGAGGGCGGCCACGGCCTGGTCGCCCTGCTGACCGGCCGGACCCTGACCGGTATACGGCTGCACTCCGACACCAGCGGCCTCACCGTCAGCCGCGGCAAGCCGTACGGCCTCGGCATGATCCTCACGGCCGCCGCCGGCTACACCGCTCCCCCGCTGCTCGGCCTCGGCGGCGCCGCGCTGCTCGCCACGGGCCGCATCACACTGCTGCTGTGGCTGGCCACGGCACTGCTGGTGGCCATGCTGGTGATGATCCGCAACGCGTACGGGGCACTCACCGTGATCCTGACCGGCGGCCTGTTCCTGATGGTGTCCTGGCTGACCGGGCCACAGGTGCAGGCGGCGTTCGCGTACGCGGTGGTGTGGTTCCTGCTGCTGGGAGGCGTACGCCCGGCGTTCGAACTCCAGGCGAAGCGCTCACGCGGAGGCGCGGGAGACTCGGACGCGGACCAGCTGTCCCGCCTGACACACGCGCCGGCGGGCCTGTGGCTGTTTCTGTTCCACGCGGTGTCGCTGTGCTCGCTGATAGGCGGAGGTCGTTGGCTGCTGGGGGTATGACGCCGCCCCGAAGGGGCGCGTCATAGGGGCGCGGGGAACTGCGCGACCAGCCACGACGGCGCCGCACCGAAGTCGACCCTCCTTATAGAGTGGGCCCTATGGCCCGAACCCCCGCACACACCACCCTCTGGCCCGCCCCGCACGCGAGCGGAGCCGTCGATGCCACGGTCCACGTGCCCGGGTCCAAGTCGGTCACCAACCGCGCCCTGGTGCTCGCCGCCCTCGCCTCCGAGCCCGGCTGGCTGCGCCGTCCGCTGCGTTCCCGTGACACGCTCCTGATGGCGGGTGCCCTGCGTGCGATGGGCGTCGCCATCGAGGAGGGCGTGGGTCCGGACGGCACCGGCGAGGCCTGGCGGGTGCTCCCGGCCGGTCTGCGCGGCCCGGCCACGGTCGACGTCGGAAACGCCGGCACGGTGATGCGGTTCCTGCCGCCGGTCGCCGCGCTCGCCGACGGCCCCATCCGCTTCGACGGGGACCCGAGGTCGTACGAGCGCCCGCTGAACGGCGTGATCGACGCCCTGCGCGTCCTCGGCGCCCGGATCGACGACGACTCTCGCGGCGCGCTGCCGCTGACGGTGCACGGCGGGGGCGCCCTGGACGGCGGCCCGGTCGAGATCGACGCCTCCTCCTCGTCCCAGTTCGTGTCGGCCCTGCTGCTGTCCGGCCCGCGTTTCAACCAGGGCGTCGAGGTCCGCCACACCGGCTCGACGCTCCCCTCGATGCCGCACATCCGCATGACCGTCGACATGCTGCGCGCGGTCGGCGCCCAGGTCGACACCCCGGAGTCGGGCGGCGAGCCGAACGTCTGGCGGGTCACGCCGGGCGCCCTGCTCGGTCGTGACCTGACCATCGAGCCGGATCTGTCCAACGCGCAGCCGTTCCTGGCGGCGGCGCTGGTGACCGGCGGCAAGGTGCTGATCCCGGACTGGCCGTCGCGCACCACCCAGCCCGGCGACCGGCTGCGCGAGATCTTCACCGAGATGGGCGGTTCCTGCGAACTGACCGACTACGGCCTGGAGTTCACCGGCTCGGGCTCGGTCCACGGCATCGACGTGGACCTCGGGGACGTGGGCGAGCTGACCCCTGGCATCGCGGCGGTCGCCGCCCTCGCCGACTCCCCGTCCACCCTGCGCGGGGTGGCCCATCTGCGCCTGCACGAGACGGACCGGCTGGCCGCCCTCACCAAGGAGATCAACGAACTCGGCGGTGACGTGACGGAGACGGCCGACGGCCTGCACATCCGCCCGCGCCCCCTGCACGGCGGGATCTTCCACACGTACGAGGACCACCGGATGGCCACCGCCGGCGCGATCATCGGCCTCGCAGTGGAGGGCGTGCAGATCGAGAACGTGGCGACGACGGCGAAGACCCTGCCGGACTTCCCCGACCTGTGGACCGGGATGCTCGGGGACTGACGGGCGGACCAGGATCATGCGCCGCTACGGCAAGCACACCGACGAGGACGACATCCGCTCCCGCCCCAACCGCAAGGGCAACCGGCCGCGGACGAACATCCGGCCCAAGCACGAGGACGCTGCCGAGGGCATGGTCCTCACCGTCGACCGCGGCCGGCTCACCTGCCTCGTCGAGGACCGGATCGTGCTGGCGATGAAGGCCCGCGAACTGGGGCGCAAGGCGGCGGTGGTCGGCGACCGGGTGGCCCTCGTCGGCGATCTGTCCGGCAAGAAGGACACGCTCGCCCGGATCGTGCGCATCGAGGAGCGTACGTCGGTGCTGCGCCGCACCGCGGACGACGACGACCCGTACGAGCGGGTGGTCGTCGCCAACGCCGACCAGCTGGCCATCGTCACCGCCCTCGCCGACCCGGAGCCGCGCCCGCGTCTGATCGACCGCTGTCTGGTGGCGGCGTACGACGGCGGACTCGAGCCCCTCCTGGTCATGACCAAGTCGGACCTCGCCCCGCCCGACAAGCTCCTGGAGCTCTACGGCCACCTGGACATCCCGTACGTCGTCACCAGCCGCGAGGAACTGGACAGCGGCGAGGCGGCGGACCGTGTGCGGGACCAGCTGGACGGCAAGATCACGGCCTTCGTCGGCCACTCCGGCGTCGGCAAGACGACTCTGGTCAACGCGCTGGTGCCCAAGGAGCGCCGCCGCCTGACCGGGCATGTGAACGTGGTGACGGGCCGCGGCCGGCACACCACGACGTCGGCCCTGGCGCTCCCGCTGTCCGGCACGGACGGCTGGGTGATCGACACCCCGGGCGTACGGTCCTTCGGCCTCGCCCACGTCGACCCGTCCCGGGTGATCCACGCCTTCCCCGACCTGGAACCGGGCACGGAGGGCTGCCCGCGCGCGTGCAGTCACGACGAGCCGGACTGTGCGCTGGACGCCTGGGTGGCCGAGGACCATGCCGACCCCGCCCGCCTGTACTCGCTGCGCCGGCTGCTGGCCACGCGGGAGCGCAAGGAAGGCGACTGACCCGCGCGTTGTTTCTCTTCACGCGGGGTTTGCCTCCCGGCGGGTCCGGTAAGGGCATAATCGCTAGGACCTGTCCGGCGGATCAGGTCGCAGGAAATCGGCAGCGCCCTGTCAGCGCTGGTGAGCGGGGTCTGATGCGTCCAGCTGCAAGGCGGAGGAGGGCGGCGACGCGGAGCGTCGACAACCGACGACAACGCCGCAGCTGGGCGCATCAGACCCCGCGTCTGCGACCTGATCCGCCGGACAGGCCCCAGGCCGGATCCCAAGGGTGAGCAGAGCCTGACAAGCGGTCACAGGACGTGGACGTACGGGGAGGACAGTACATGGCGTGGCTGCTGGTCATCGTGGCCGGGTTGCTCGAAACCGGCTTCGCCGTCTGCCTGAAGCTGTCCCACGGCTTCACGCGGCTGTGGCCGACCGTCGCCTTCTGCATCTTCGCACTGGGCAGCTTCGGCCTGCTGACGCTGTCCCTGAAAAAGCTCGACGTGGGCCCCGCCTACGCGGTGTGGACCGGCATCGGCGCGGCCGGCACCGCCATCTACGGCATGATCTTCCTCGGCGACATCGTGTCCACGTTGAAGATCGTCTCGATCAGCCTGGTGATCATCGGCATCATCGGCCTCCAGCTGTCCGGCTCGGCCCACTGACCCGAGGGCTCACACCGGCTGCCGGTACAGGGCCCGGCGCACCAGGGCGGCGACCCCGCCCTCGACAGGCGGTGCGGCCACGCAGGACAGCGCGAGGCGGACGACCAGTTCGCAGGAGCGGGCCAGATCGGCGGTGTCCGTCTGCTGCGCGCCGGGACCGGCCAGCACCCCCACCGCGCGGTCGCGGACGAGCGCCACGAAGTCGCCGGGCGAGGGCAGCGGCCCGTCGGCGCGCCGCTGCGCGGGTACGGCGGAGGAGGACGGCACCGCCGACAGCCTCGGTGCGGGCAGCCGTTCGTTCCAGCAGCCGGTGAGCATGGCCCGTACCAGCGCGTTCTGCCGGGCGGCCGACGTGGTCCACTCCGCGGTGGCGGTGAGCCGCTCACGGGCGTCGCTGTGGGTGGCCAGCGCGCGTTCGACGCCGGCGAGATACCCGTCGGCCTCCCTGCGTACCAGCGCCCGGGCCAGCCCCTCCTTGCTGCCGAACTCGTTGTACAGCGTCTGCCGGGACACCCCGGCCGCCGCGGCCACGTCCACCATCCGCACCGCGGCCCACGGCCGACGGGCGAGCGCCGTGTAAGCGGCATCCAGCAGGGACTCCCGCGCTGCAGGCATCATCGCCTCCCGGGACAACGAATTCCTGCCCAGATTTGACGCGCCCGGGGGCACTGTCAAGGGTTCGTACAGGCGCGGAGGGAGCGCACCAGGGCACCCCTCCCACGCCGCCCCCCATAGCCCCGTACCGACAGATCCAGATACCGTTCGCCCATGCCCGACTATCTCGACGACCTGCGTCTCGCCCACGTCCTCGCGGACGCCGCCGACGCCGCGACGACGGACCGCTTCAAGGCCCTCGACCTCAAGGTCGAGACGAAGCCCGACATGACGCCGGTGTCCGAGGCCGACCGGGCGGCCGAGGAGCTCATCCGCGGCCAGCTGCAACGCGCCCGCCCCCGCGACGCGATCCTCGGCGAGGAGTACGGCATCGAGGGCACCGGCCCGCGCCGCTGGGTCATCGACCCGATCGACGGCACCAAGAACTACGTACGCGGCGTCCCCGTCTGGGCCACCCTCATCTCGCTGATGGAGGCGGCGGAGGGCGGCTACCAGCCCGTCGTGGGCGTCGTCTCCGCCCCCGCCCTGAACCGCCGCTGGTGGGCCGCGAAGGGCCACGGCGCCTTCACCGGGCGCAGCCTGTCCTCCGCCACCCGGCTGCACGTCTCCCGTGTCTCCAAGCTGTCGGACGCCTCGTTCGCGTACTCCTCCCTGTCCGGCTGGGAGGAGCAGGACCGTCTGAACGGCTTCCTGGATCTCACCCGCGAGGTCTGGCGCACACGCGCGTACGGCGATTTCTGGCCGTACATGATGGTCGCCGAGGGCTCGGTCGACATGTGCGCCGAGCCCGAGCTCTCGCTCTGGGACATGGCCGCGAACGCGATCATCGTGACGGAGGCCGGCGGCACCTTCACGGGTCTCGACGGCCGTCCGGGCCCCCACAGCGGCAACGCGGCCGCGTCGAACGGCCTGCTCCACGACGAGTTGCTCGGCTACCTCAACCAGCGCTACTGAACGCCCCCTTGTTGACCCTCTCTTTGCCTGTCACTCTGAGAATCCCCGGCCTTGTGAACTTGTGAAACGGTGAACAAAGTGCGATGACCGAAGCCGGGGCTTCCTCAGGAGGTGGCTCCATCCCATGCTCGTCCGCGACGCCATGAGCACGGTGGTCCTCACCATCGGCCCCACCCACACGCTTCGCCAGGCAGCCGCCCTGATGTCCGCCCGCAAGGTCGGCGCGGCCGTGGTCCTCGACCCCGACGCCGGCGGCATCGGCATCCTCACCGAGCGGGACATCCTCAACTCCGTGGGCCTGGGCCAGGACCCGGACACGGAGCTGTCCCATGCCCACACGACCACCGACGTCGTCTTCGCCGCCCCGGCCTGGACCCTTCAGGAGGCGGCCCGTGCCATGACGCACGGCGGTTTCCGCCATCTCATCGTCCTCGACCGCGGCGAACCCATCGGCATCGTCTCGGTCCGCGACATCATCCGCTGCTGGGTACCGGTCCGGCAGCAGGTACCGGCCTGACCCTCCGGACAGTCCCCGCAGACACGGAACGGGCCGGGCTCCCCGAGGAACCCGGCCCGCCGCCACGGCAAGCGATCCAGTGCTGGTCGGTGTCAGCCGCGCAGGGCCTGGACTGCGGCTTCCAGCCGCTTGCCGAAGTCACCGTCCGCCTGGCGGAAGTTGTTGATCGCCCGCTCGGCGATGTCGTCGCGCGACACCCCGGCGATGCTGCCCGCCAGGTTGTTGATCAGGCGCTCCTTCTCGTCCTCGGACATCAGGCGATAGAGGTTGCCCGCCTGGACGAAGTCGTCGTCCTCGGCGTGCACCGGCGCCGGGTGGTTGCCCGTACCGGCCGTGAAGTCCGAGGTGGAGGCCCACAGCGGCCGGTCCGTCTGGAACGGACCGCCGAAGCTGTTCGGCTCGTAGTTCTTCGCGCCCTTGTGGCGGCCGTCGTACAGATAACCGTCACGGGAGTTGGTGCGCGCCTCGGTGGCGTGCGGGCGGTTCACCGGCAGGTGGTCGGCGTTGATGCCGACGCGGTAGCGGTGGGCGTCGCCGTATGCGAAGAGGCGGCCCTGGAGCATCTTGTCCGGGGACGGGCCGATGCCGGGCACGAAGTGCGCCGGGGAGAAGATCGACTGCTCGACCTCGGCGAAGACGTTCTCCGGGTTGCGGTTGAGCTCCAGCTTCCCGATCTCGATCGGCGGGTAGTCCTCGTGCGGCCACACCTTGGTGAGGTCGAACGGGTTGAAGCGGTACGTCGCCGCGTCCGCCGCCGGCATGATCTGCACCTGGACGGTCCAGCTCGGGAACTCGCCGCGCTCGATGGCCTCGCGCAGGTCACGCTGGTGCGAGTCGGGGTCCTTGCCCGCCAGGATCTCCGCCTCCTCGGCGGTCAGGTTCTTGATGCCCTGGTCGGTCTTGAAGTGGTACTTGACCCAGAAGGCCTCGCCGGCCTCGTTGTTCCACTGGAATGTGTGCGAGCCGTAGCCGTTCAGGTGGCGGTACGAGGCGGGGATGCCGCGGTCCCCGAACAGCCAGGTCACCTGGTGGGTGCTCTCCGGGCTGAGCCCCCAGAAGTCCCACACGTTGTCGGCTTCCTGCGAGCCGGTGTACGGGTCGCGCTTCTGGGTGTGGATGAAGTCGGGGAACTTGATGGCGTCCTTGATGAAGAACACCGGGGTGTTGTTGCCGACGAGGTCGTAGTTGCCCTCCTCGGTGTAGAACTTCAGCGCGAAGCCACGCGGGTCACGGACGGCGTCCGCCGCACCCAGGTTGCCGGCCACGGTCGAGAAGCGCAGGAAGACCTCGGTCTGCTTGCCGATCTCGGAGAGGAACCCGGCCCGGGTGTACTTGGTCACATCGGCGGTCACCGTGAAGGTGCCGTAGGCACCGGCGCCACGGGCGTGCACGACCCGCTCCGGGATGCGCTCACGGTTGAAGTGGGCGAGCTTCTCGAGCAGGAGCTGGTCCTGGACGAGCACCGGGCCGCCGACGCCCGCGGTCTCGCTGTTCTGGTTGTCGGCGACCGGAGCACCGGCCTCCGTCGTAAGCGGTCCCTGCGTCACGTGCTCCTCCTGCGTCATTCCTGACCGTTCCTGTCCCTCGGCCAAAGCCTGGCTCGATCCTACAATGGACATTGTCTAAGTCAAGTAGAGCTCCAAAGCCACACCTATTCGTAAACTGGTTACCAGCTGCTAAGCTGAGCTTTATGAGTGACCTTCTGGAACGACTGCGCGGACGTGGATGGCGGATGACCGCGCAGCGGCGCGTCGTGGCCGAGGTCCTCGACGGCGAACACGTCCACCTGACGGCCGACGAGGTCCACGCGCGGGCTGTCGCCAAGCTGCCCGAGATCTCCCGGGCGACCGTCTACAACACGCTGGGCGAGCTGGTGTCCCTCGGTGAGGTGCTCGAGGTCGCCACCGACAAGCGCGCCAAGCGGTACGACCCGAACGCCCACCGGCCCCACCACCACCTGGTGTGCGCCCAGTGCGGCGCGATCCGCGACGTCCACCCGAACGGCAACCCGCTGGCCGATCTCCCGGACTCGGAGCGCTTCGGCTTCACGGTCTCGGACGTCGAGGTGACGTACCGCGGCGTCTGCCCGAACTGCGCGAGCGCGTAAAGACAGCCTTCCAGCCAGCCCCGGCATCGATACGGTGCCGGGGTTTTCTGCTGCGTACGGACACTCAAACGCACTGAAGGGCTCGGATCGAATGATCCGAGCCCTTCAGTCTTCAGTAGCGGGGACAGGATTTGAACCTGCGACCTCTGGGTTATGAGCCCAGCGAGCTACCGAGCTGCTCCACCCCGCGTCGATGAACGCAACGTTACGTCAAGGACGAGGAAGGAAGCAAATCAGTTACCCACACCGACGTGGGGCGGCACGGGCGGGCGCTGGGGTCCCCCCTTTGGGGGAGGCACCCGTCACGCCGGGCTGCGCTCCCACCCGGCCTCAGCCACAACGCCGGGCACGCACCCGACCAGCTCCAGCACGGGCCGGCGTCACGCCGACAGCTCCTCCCGCAAGGCATCCCGCAACCGTGCCGCCCGCTCCGCAACCTCCGCGCCCCAGGTTCACGGCACGGTCGGCCCACCGCTGCCCTCCGCCAGCTCCCCCGACGCGCGTAGACGAGGGCCAGCCGCAGCGCCGCCCGCCCGTGCCCCGCGTCAGCAGCCCGTGTCCACCACACGGCAGCCTCCGGCTCGCTCCCCTCCCGAGCCAGCAGCAGCCCGAGATTGAACGCTCCGTTCCGCGATCCGGCCTCGGCCGCCTCCCGGTACCACCGAGCCGCCTCGACCACATCACCGCGCGCCGCGGCCAGCATCCCGACCCGCACCTGCGCTCTGCGATGCCCTTGATGAGCCGCCCGCTCGTACCACTCCTCGCACTCGGACTTCTCATGCACCGACTCCCCCAGCTCGTGCTGAGGAGCCGGCGGCCGCCGAGCGTCGAGCAGGGCCGCCAGCCGGTAGGCGGCTTCCGCACTCCCTCCACCGGCCGCGCGCCGAAGATGCCGCTCGGCGTCCAGCTCGTCCCCGTCCCGCAGTCGCGCGATCCCGACCTGCAGCGCGGCTTCGATGTGCCCGGCGGCAGCGGCCCGCTCGTACCACCGCAGCGCGGCCGCGGCCTCGCCCCGCCCGGCATACAGAATCCCCAGGTTGAACGCGGCGTCCACGCTCCCCGCCTCCGCCGCCTTGGAGAACCACGGCTCGGCCCCGGTCTGGTCCCCGCCCTGGAGCAGCAGGATCGCCAGCGCGTTCGCCGCCTCCCGATGCCCGGCGTACGCCGCGCGCCGGTACCACTGCTCGGCCTGTGTGGTCCGCCCCTGCTCGGCGCAGAGCAGCCCGAGGTTGTAGGCCCCGTTGACGTCCCCGGCGTCCATCGCGGCCCGGTACCAGCGCTCGGCGGTCTGGGTCTGCCCGCGCTCGGCGTGCAGCGCGCCCAGTGCGTTGGCCGCGTTGCCGTCGCCCTCCTGCGCGGCGCGCAGCCACCAGACGGCGGCGCTCTCCTCGTCCCCGGCGTCCCGGAGCAGGAACCCGAGCGCGCAGGCGGCGCGCGCCTCGCCGTCCTTGGCGGACGTCAGATACCAGCGCCCGGCCTCCTTCAGCTCGCCGCGCCTCTCGAGGATCGCCCCGAGGTGCAGCGCGGCCCGGCGGTGGCCGCGTGCGGCGGCCTGCCGGTACCACTGTTCGGCCTCCGCCTCCGCAGGCGGCTCGACACCGTTGTCAGGCCCGGCCCCGCCCTCCTGCGCCGCCCGGCGATCAAGCGTGCGCGCCAGCCGGTACGCCGCTTCCCGGTGCCCCCGCTCGGCGGCGACCCGCATCCACTGCTCGGCGTCGGCGTCGGCGCGGTGCTCCAGCAGGTCGGCGAGGACGTAGGCGCCCAGGACGTGTCCCTGTTCGGCGGACTGGCGCAGCCAGTACTCGGCGGCGGGTTCGTCACCGCGTTCGCGGTGGTGCCGCCCGAGGGCGTGCGCGGCGGCCGCGCTGCCGGCGACGGCGGCGATCCGCCACCACCCGGCGGCTTCGTCGGCGTACCCACGCTGGTGCAGCAGGACGCCCAGGTTGTTGGCGGCGGCGCGGTCGCCCTCGGCGGTCGCGGCGCGCAGATGGGGTTCGGCTCCGTCGAGATCGCCGCGGCGCAGCAGCATGGCGCCGAGGACACTCATCGCCTCGACGTCACCGGCCTCGGCGGCGAGCCGCTGACGCGCCTCCTCGACCGCTTCGCCGGTTTCGTCCCGGGTCTCCTCCTGGCCGGAAGGCTGCACAAATCGCCCTGTCTCGAACAGAGTTGCCTTGTCCCCCATAACGTCCATCGTCGCACCACCTGCAACCTGGGTACACCTGGTATACCGCAGCCAGTGAGGTCACTTCAGCGTTTTGTCGACATGCCCACAGAGAGATAAGTCAAACACAGTTCTGCCAACTCCCCACGGCGGCACGGCGATACGACACGTCGGCACATGCGTTCGCACACCACGAAGGCCCGGATCCTTGGAGGATCCGGGCCTTCGACTTCAGTAGCGGGGACAGGATTTGAACCTGCGACCTCTGGGTTATGAGCCCAGCGAGCTACCGAGCTGCTCCACCCCGCGTCGTTGTTCTGCAACAGTATCACGACGCGGGGAGAGCTTTTCGATCAGCTGCTGTTCGGACTGCTGGTGGGGCTGGGACTGCCAGAGGGGCTGGGACTCTTGGTGGGCTTGGGGCTGCTGTTGCCACCGCCACCGCCCGTGTTACCGGCCTGCGACTGCGCCTCCTCGGCCCGCTTCAGCGCCTCCTCCAGGTCCTCCTGGGCCCTGCCATAGGCCTCCCAGTCGTTGTTCTTCAGGGCTTCCTGGCCGGCCTCGAAGGCCTTCTGGGCGTCGCTGAGCGCTTCCTGGACCGTGGGGTTGTCCGATGTCGGCGGCGGTGTCGTGTCCTCGCCCTCGTCCGGTGGTGTCGGGGGCGCCGCCTCCGCCCCGAAGACCTTGTTGAGGGCCTGGTCGAGAGTGTCCTCGAAGGCGGTGTTGCCGCCGTAGGAGACCAACACCTTGCGCAGCAGCGGGTACTTCAGTCCGCCACCGCGTACGTAGACCGGCTCCACGTACAGCAGTCCGCCGTTCAGTGGCACCGTCAGCAGGTTGCCGTACTCCACTTCCGAGTCGCCGCCTCTCAGCAGCCGGATGGACTCGGCGATGTCCTGTTCGGAGTTGAACTGGCTCTGGACCTGTTTGGGTCCGTTGACCGTCGTACTGGTGGGCAGTTTCAGGATTCTGATCTTGCCGTAGCCGCTGGTGCCCGCCTCGGCGTCGACCGACATGAACGCGCTGAGGTTGTCACGGCCGTTGGGCGTGAACGTCGTCGTCAGCGAGAACGCCTGTTCCTTCTGGTCGGGCATCTTCATGCTCAGGTAGTACGGCGGCACCGCGTCGCCCGACTTGTTGGTCGGGTCGTCCGGCACCTGCCACACCTCGCTGCCGCTCAGGAACGTGTCAGCGTCCTTGACGTGGTAGCGGGTGAGCAGCTCGCGCTGGACCTTGAACAGGTCCTGCGGGTAGCGGAGATGGGCCATCAGCGAGTTGCCGATCTCGCTCCGTGGCTCCACCGTGTCGGGGAACGCCTTCATCCAGGTCTTCAGGACCGGGTCCTGGGTGTCCCACTGGTAGAGCTTGACCTCGCCGGTGTACGCGTCGACGGTCGCCTTCACCGAGTTGCGGATGTAGTTGACCTGGTTCTGCTGGGCCACCACCGCGCGCTGGTCGTTGGTCGCGGTCAGCGAGTCCGCCGTGGTGGTACCGAGGGTCGTACGGGAGGCGTACGGGTATCCGTTCGTCGTCGTGTACGCGTCGACGATCCACTGGATCTTGCCGTCCACCACCGCCGGGTAGGCGTCGCCGTCGATGGTCAGCCACGGCGCGACCGCCTCGACGCGCTCCTTGGGGGTGCGGTTGTACAGGATCCGCGAACCCTCGCCGATCGCGCCGGAGTACAGGATCTGCGGCTCGTTGAGCGCCACCGCGTACGCGGCCCGGTTTATCGGGTTGGCGAGGTTGATCCCGCCCTTGCCCTCGTAGCTGTAGGTCTTCTCACCGCTGTCGTCGGAGTAGTCGATCTCCTTCTGGGGACCGCCGACGATCGAGTAGGTGTTGGTCTTCTCGCCGTAGTAGATCCGCTGCTCGTACTTGCCCAGCTGACCCTTGGACGGCAGGTCGGACTCGGTGAAGACCGGGCGGCCCTCGGAGTCGGCGGTGGTGCCCTTGGCGGCGACCACACCGTATCCGTGGGTGTAGCGGAAGTGGTTGTTGATCCAGTTCTGCTTGTCGATGCCCGCGTAGTTCAGCTCGCGCAGACCGATGACCGTGTCCTGGTCCTTGCCTTCCGCACTGTAGCGGTCGACGTCCAGATTGGTCGGGAACGCGTAGTACTTCCGCATCTGTTGGAGCTGCTGGAACGTCGGCGAGACGATGTTCGGGTCCATGATGCGGATGCTGGCCGTCGAGTCGACGTCGTTGCGCAGCTTGGCCGCGTCCTCGGTGTTGCTCGTGCCCGAGTACTCGGTGACCTGGGTGCCCTCGATGCCGTACGCGTCACGCGTCGCCTTGAGGTTCTTCGCGACGTACGGGGCTTCCTTGGCCTGCTCGTTCGGCTGGACCTGGAACTTCTGCACGATCGCCGGGTACAGCCCGCCGATGAGGATCGCGGAGAGCACCAACAGGCCGAAGCCGATGAGGGGCAGCTGCCAGGTGCGCCGCCAGATGGTGGCGAAGAACAGCAGAGCGCAGATGACGGCGATGCAGAACAGGATCGTCTTGGCCGGCAGATAGGCGTTGGCGTCGACGTACCGCAGGCCCGTCCAGTTGTCCGTCGCCTTGAAGTCGCTGGACTTGACCGCGAGGCCGTACCGGTCGAGCCAGTACGCGACCGCCTTCAGGGCGACGAAGATACCGATGAGCACCGACAGGTGTCCGGTCGCGGCAGCCGTGGCGCGCGCCCCGGGGCTGGTGATGCGCAGCCCGCCGTACAGGTAGTGGGTGAGTGCGGCGGCGATCACGGAGAGGATCGCGGCGGCGAAGCCGAAGCCGAGCAGGAACCGGTACCAGGGCAGGTCGAAGGCGTAGAAGGCGACGTCCAGCTGGAACTGGGGGTCCTTCTGCCCGAAGGGCACGCCGTTGACCCACATCAGCCAGGTGCGCCACTGGCTGGATGCGGACGCGCCCGCGATCAGGCCCACCAGGGCGGTGATCCCGAACAGCAGCCACTTCTTGTAGGGCGCGATGCCCATCCGGTAGCGGTCGAGGCTCTGCTGCTCCATCGACATCGCGCTCAGCGGCGGGCGCAGCCGGTGGGCCAGCCAGATGTTGAATCCGACGGCGACGGCCATGAGCAGGCCGAAGACGAAGAAGAGTCCGATCTTGGTCCACAAGGTGGTGGTGAAGACGGACGAGTAGTTCACCGACCGGTACCAGAGCCAGTCAGTCCAGAAGCCCGCGAACATGGTGAACGCCATGCCGAGTACGGCAAGGACGCCCAGTGTCATGAGCAGGGTCCGGACTCGCCGGGACGGGCGGCCCACTCTGATCCGTGGCCCCGTCGGGCCTCCGCCGCGGTCCGGCATCTGGAAAGCCAAGGTGGCACCTCGAAAAATCGCTGTTTGTCTGTCAGGCCCCCGTTGTCGCGGGCCGTCCGTGAGCCCCGTGATCGTAGGCCCTCACCTATGCAACTTACTCACGCTTTACTCGGTTCCCGATTCCGGGCGGGAACGAGGCAGGATTGTGACCATGTCCAACACACCCATGGCGGCGAGCCCGCTCACCCGGGCCGTACTCGAGATCGACGAGTACGCCTCCGGTCTCGGCTGGGACCAGCCCGCCCGCCTCTTCGCCCTCGTAGACACCGCGCAGCTGCGGGCCCAGGAACCCGCGCTGGCGGCGCAGCTCGGCCTGGGGGACGAGCAGGAGGCCGCCGGTCTCACCCCGATCGAGCAGGACGAGGTTCCAACGGACAAGCCGCTGGATGAGTTCCTCGGCACGATCGCCTGGCCCGATGCGGTGGCCGGCTGTGCGCTGACGGTGGAGCGGCTGATGCTGCCGCCGTCAGCGGAGGCGCAGGTTCCGGAGGACCTGGACGAGGCCGCGCTCACGAAGTGGGTGGCGCGGCACCCGGAGCGCCAGGAGGTCCGGATGACGGTCGCCGTCCTGCGGGACGGCGCGCGGGAGTCGGCGCTGCGGCTGCGGGAGAAGGACTCGCCGACGGAGGTCCTCACCGGCTCGGAGCTGGTGCCGGGTCTGGCGCAGGCGCTGGCGGCGACGTTCGAGGACTGAGGTCTACCGGTACGGCACTGGGGCGCCCTTGACCGTGCGGGCGCCCCTGGCCGCGCGTGATCCCTGTTGCTCAGCCCTTGGTGGTGCACTTCGGCAGGTCGGCGGTGTCGCCGCTGCGGATGTCCTCGAGGGCGTCGAGCGCGTCGTCGATGGTGTTCACCTTGACGAGCGTGAGACCGCTGGGGGTGTCCTTGGCGGCGGACGCGCAGTTGTCGGCGGGCGTCAGGAAGTACTGGGCGCCCTTGCTGCGTGCGCCGACGGTCTTCATCTCGATGCCGCCGATGGGGCCCACCTCGCCTTCGTCGTCGATGGTGCCGGTGCCGGCGACGAACGAGCCGCCGGTGAGGTTGCCCGGGGTGAGCTTGTCGTAGATGCCGAGCGCGAACATCAGGCCGGCGCTGGGGCCGCCGACGTCGGCGAGCTTGATGTCGATGGTGAACGGGAACGTGTGGTCCGTGCCCGCGGAGATGCCGACGATGGCGCGCTTCTCGCCGGTGTCGTCGGAGGTCGTGGTGGTGATCGTGACCTTCTCGGTCTTCGTCGCCGTCCGGTTCTCCTTCTCGGCGGCGGCCTGCTCCTTGGCGGGCACGATCGTGAAGACGACGTCCTCGCCGGGCTTGTGCCTGGTCACCAGTTCGGCGACGTCGGCGGGCGCCTTCACCGTCGTACTGTCGACGGCCTTGATCACGTCACCGGCGTGCAGTCTGCCCTCGGCCGGGGAGTCCTTGACCACGGTGGAGACGATCACCCATGACTTCACCGGTACGTCCAGTTCCTTCAGGGCGGCGACCTTGGCGCTCTCCTGGGACTGGCTGAACTCCTCGGCGTTCTCCTGGGTGGACTGCTCCTCGGTCTTGCCGTCCGGGTAGAGCGTGTCGTGCGGGACGACCTTGTTGTCGTGCGCGAGCCAGCCGTAGACGGCCTCGACGAGGTTCATACGGTAGTCGGCGCTGGTGACGCGGACGGTGGTCATGTTGAGGTTGCCGCTCGTCGGATAGGTCTTGCGACCGGAGATCTGCAGCACCGGCTCGCCGTCGTGGTCCCCGAGGGTGTTCACCGTGGGCCCCGGGGACATCTCCGAGTACGGCACGGGGATGAGTACTCCCGCGCACAGGAGCGCGATCAGCATCAGGGTGGAGGCGAGCATCGTCGCGGTGCGGCGTGGCATGGAACGACAGTACGGGACGTTTCTGTCAGCGCACCGTCAGGGCAGCCCGGCGGTCACGGGCTGGTGCGGGACTTCTCCATGGCCTCACGGAAGCGCGCGTACCCGTCCAGCTCGGGGCCGTCGCTTCGCGCCCTGCGGGTCCGGTTGGCCCAACTGCCCCACAAGCCTGCGGCGATCGCAGCCACAAGCGGAATCAGCAACCAGGCGAGCGCCGCCATGCCGACCTCCCAACCCGATGAGCGTCTGCGACTGACCGATCAGCAGATTAACCGTCTGCACCGACAACGCTCACGTCAGGGGTGCGGTTACGCAACCGGAAGGGTTAACGGAGCCCCACAGATTTCAGCAGGCGCCCACCCGCCCACCCGTCGCCCGGCCACCACCCTCAACGACGGCGCTACGCGCCGACCCATTCTTCGGTCCCGTCCGAGAACTTCTGGTGCTTCCAGATCGGCACCTCGTGCTTGAGGTCGTCGATGAGCTTGCGGCAGGCCTCGAAGGCCTCCCGCGGTGCGGACACGACACGCCGACGACGACGGCGAGGTCCCCGACCTTCAGATCCCCACACGGTGCACGGCCGCCAGCGCCCGCACCGGGAACTCGGCGACGACCTTCTCGGCGATCCGCCGCATCTCGGCCTCGGCCGTCGGGTGGCAGGAGTATCCGAGCTCGTCCACGTCGGCTCCCCCGTCGTGGTTCCGCACGGTCCCCACGAACAGCGCGGTCCCGCCGGCGGCGTCGTCCCCGACGGCTCGGAAGACCTCGTCGAGGGAGAGCGGTGTCTCACGGATACCGATCAGCTTGATGGGATCCTGCGCGCCCTGCTCACCGGAATGATCGTTCATGGCAGACCATGGCTCCATCGTGCCTCACGCGTCGGACACCGGGAAACGGGGATTGCACCCGGCACGCGCGTGTGCTGATCGGAGTCTCCTACGGTCACGTAGCTGCGGGCAGTCGTGCCGCTGGGGCGATGGGATCCCCGCTCATGGGGGTCCCCCGCTCGAGCGAAGCCGAGAGTGGGGGAGGGTGGGCGCAGCGGCACCCGGCCAGCGCCGGGCTGCGCAGCCCACCCGCCCACCCCACGCCTCAGATCCGCCGCCGAGCCTTCCGAGCCCGCCGCACCACGGCCGCCGCACCCAGCAGCGCCACCGTCGCGCCCGCAGCCCCAGCCGCAGTGGCGTCCTTGCGCCCCAGCCGCCGTCCGACCACGGTGTGCCGCCCGGAAACCTCCTCCAGCAGTTCCGCAAGCACCTCCTCATTGGTCCACTGCGGCCGCCACCCGGCGTCATGCAGCCGGCTCCCGCTCACCACCCACGGGTACATCGTGTACGCCAGATCCCCCGCCGGAGACGGTGTGAGCCCGATCCGGTGCAGCCGGGCCGCCGCCCCGAGCGCGACCGCCGAGGGCAGTTCCATGCGCCGGATCCCGCTCAGCTCCTCGACCTCCTCCTGCTCCAGCCACCCGTCACAGCCGACGGCCAGTTCCCCGTCGGCCTTCTCCAGGACGGTGTACTCCAGAGCACTGCACAGGTCCTCGACATGGCAGAACTGCCAGGCGGGCCGCGAACCGGCGGCGACCAGCAGCCGAGGGGACTCGAAGTACCTGGTCAGCGCGGTATCGGTGCCGCCGACCAGCACGGCGGGCCGTACCACGGTCACATTGAGTCCCGGATGTGCCCGCGGAGCGCGCCGCGCGAGCCGCTCGATCTCCAGCAGGTCCCCCACCCCCGTGGCCTCCGCGGTGGCGCGCAGTTCGGCGTCCTCGGACAGCGGCAGCTCGTTGTCCGGCAGCGCTCCGTAGACCATCGCCGATGTGCAGAGCACGGCCCGGTGGACCCCGGCCGCGGCGGCAGCGGTCAGCACGGTCTGCGTGCCGCGCACGTTGTACGCCGTCCGGGCGGCCGCGTCGGTCTCCAGGTCGAGGTCGAGCGCCAGGTGCACCACCACGTCCGCGCCCCGCAGCTTCTCCGCGATCGCCGGGTCCCGCACGTCGAGGATGTGCCACTGCGCCGCCGCACACTCGCCGCGCCGCTCGTCGATGGCGATGACCTGCTTGATCTCCTCCGACGCAGCCAGCCGCGCGGTGAGCAGCGCGCCGACGCCGGACGCGGCGCCGGTGACCGCGACGACGGGCCCGCGCGGGGCCGACGGGGTTGAGTGGTTTCGCGCTGCGCGAACCTGCGGATCTGGGGAACTCACCGGGTGTCTCCAGCGGTTGTCTTCACATACGAGCGCGAGTGACGCGTACGTACCAGGTGGCATCCATCCTGCCGCAGGCCGTGAGTCGGCGGAGCACCGAGGCCCGAACCGCCCCGGGTGTCTACGCTGGGTGGTGTTGTCGGGCAGTCGTGCCGTCGGAAAGAACCGGCGGCCTTACCAGCCGAGGATTCCCGTGAGTGACACCCCATTCGGATTCGGCCTTCCGCCGGAGGAGCCGGAGAACGGCGACGAGGGCAAGAAGAAGGACGACCAGCAGAGCGGTGGTGGGCAGGGACCGGCCAACCCGTTCGGTTTCGGGCTGCCCGGCGCCGGAGGCTTTGGCGGCTCCGGTGCGGACAATCCGCTCGCTGCCATGTTCGGTTCGCTGAACCCCACCGATCTGGGCGCCGCGTTCCAGCAGCTGGGCCAGATGCTCTCCTATGAGGGCGGCCCGGTGAACTGGGACATGGCCAAGCAGATCGCCCGCCAGACGGTCTCCCAGGGCACGTCGGACGGCTCGAAGGACGCGAGCGTCGGCCCCGCCGAGCGCACCGCGGTCCAGGAGGCCGTCCGCCTGGCCGACCTGTGGCTGGACGATGCCACGTCCCTGCCGTCGGGCGCCGCCTCCGCGGTGGCCTGGAGCCGCGCGGAGTGGGTCGAGGCGACCCTGCCCGCGTGGCAGGAGCTCGTCGACCCGGTCGCCGAGCGCGTCGGCGCGGCCATGGGCGATGTCCTGCCGGAGGAGATGCAGGCCATGGCGGGCCCGCTGATCGGCATGATGCGCTCGATGGGCGGCGCGATGTTCGGTACGCAGATCGGGCAGGCCGTGGGCGTGCTCGCGGGCGAGGTGATCGGCTCGACCGACATCGGCCTGCCGCTCGGCCCGTCCGGCAAGGCCGCGCTGCTGCCGGTCAACATCGAGGCGTTCGGCAAGGACCTGGGCGTACCGAAGGAGGAGGTGCGGCTGTATCTCGCCCTGCGTGAGGCCGCCCACCAGCGCCTGTTCGCGCATGTGCCGTGGCTGCGCTCGCACCTGTTCGGCGCGGTCGACGGGTACGCGCGCGGGATCAAGGTCGACACGGCCAAGCTGGAGGACGTGGTCGGCCAGTTCGATCCGCAGAACCCCGAGCAGCTGCAGGACGCCCTCCAGCAGGGCATGTTCCAGCCGGAGGACACCCCGGAGCAGAAGGCCGCCCTGGCCCGTCTGGAGACCGCTCTGGCGCTCGTGGAGGGCTGGGTGGACGCGGTGGTCCACGCGGCGGCGAAGCCGCGTCTGTCGTCCGCCGACGCCCTGCGTGAGACGCTGCGTCGCCGGCGCGCCTCGGGTGGCCCGGCCGAGCAGACCTTCGCCACGCTGATCGGCCTGGAGCTGCGCCCGCGCCGGCTGCGCGACGCCTCCCGTCTGTGGGCGTCCCTCACGGACGCGCGCGGTGTCGACGGCCGGGACGCCCTGTGGGCCCACCCGGACATGCTGCCGACGGCCTCCGACCTGGACGACCCGGACGGCTTCGTGCACCGGGAGCAGATCGACTTCTCCGAGCTGGACAAGATGCTCGGCGAGGCGGCGGATGGCTCCGCCGGGAAGCCGAACCTGAAGAAGGACGACGACTCCAAGGGCGACGACACCGAGTGAGCCTGTACGACAACGCGGTCCTCGCACTGAAGGAGTACGAGGACCAGGAAGAGTTGCGCCAGGCCTACCTGGACCACCTCGCGGAGCACCCGGACGGCATGTGGAAGGCGTGCCAGGACGGGCACATCACAGCGAGCGCCCTGGTGATCGACCCCTCACGCGGGCGTGTGCTGCTGACCCTGCACAAGAAATTGCGGATGTGGCTGCAGATGGGCGGCCACTGCGAGCCGGGTGACGCCACCCTGGCGGCTGCGGCCCTGCGCGAGGCCACGGAAGAGTCCGGCGTCGGCGGGCTGACGCTGCTGCCGGGCGGCCCTGTGCGGCTCGACCGGCATCCGATCCCGCCCCCGTGCCACTGCCACTTCGACGTCCAGTACGCGGTCCTGGCCCCGCCGGACGCGGTGCACGAGGTCAGTGACGAGTCCCTCGACGTGCGCTGGTTCGCCTACGACGAGGTGCCTGAGGTCGCCGACGAGTCCGTCGTACGACTGCTGGAGGCGACCCGCGCCAGGCTGCGAACGCGTAAGGGGTGACTGCTCTTGCAGTCACCCCTTACCGATCGTCACGTCGGCTCAGCTCCAGACGTTCCCCTGGTTCTGCCCGCGCGCCCCGTGCTGCCCCATGCCGAACTGCGCGGCCGCACCCTGCCCGATCTGGGCGTTCTGCGGCGGCAGCAGTTCGCTGGGCTGGATCAGCGCGTAGCCGGTGCCCATGAAGCTGAGCTCCCAGCCCTCTCCGGTGTTGCCGCGGCGCCGCCACACGCCGGAGGAGTGCGTCTGTGCCTGCATCTGCACGCGCAGCCCGGTGGACCAGGCGACGATCGCGTCGGCGTCGCAGTTGACGTACTTGTCCGGGGTGACCTGCATCAGCAGCGGCGCGCCCGAGGTCATGAGGGCGACCTGGCCGCGGCCGGTGATGTTGAGCTGGTACTTCCCGGACCCGGAGATGCCGTACAGGCTGTCGACGGCGATGACCTCGTGGTGCAGCGAGGAGTCCATGGCCAGCACGTAGCTGCTGTCGACGGTGAGGCCCTCCTGGTCCACCTCCATCACATGGATGTGCTGGGCGAGGTTGGCGAAGTAGACCGTGCCCTGCCCGTGGCAGCGCATCAGGTCCAAGCCCTCGCCGGTGTGCGCACGCGCGCGTGACCGGCTGTTGCCCTGGTACTCGGCGTCGAACTCGACGAGCCCCTGATAGGCGACCATGGTGCCCTTGCGGGCCAGGATGTCGTCGTGGCCCTCCAGGGCGACGCGCAGCATCTGCTTGTTCTGCAGGCTCCAGCGTTCCTGGGTCTGCTGGTCGTTGTGGGCGAAAAGCGGACTCTGCATGGTGTGGTGCTCCCCCTCAGCCCCGGACCCGGAGACGGTCGGTGCTGTCCTCGCTGGGCTGGACAACGACGATGCCCTGGCCGGAGAAGGCCATCTGGTAGGCCTCACCGCTGCCGCGGCCGATGAGCGACTGCGCCCTGAAGCTGCGCTTGCCCTTCACCTTGAGGTTCGGCGACCAGGCGACGAGCGCGTCCGGGTCGACGTAGGTCTCGTCCTCGCCGCCGCCGCAGTCGACGACGATCGGCTTGCCCCGGGAGGTCAGCGCGACCCAGCCCTGCCCGGAGATCCTGGTGTTCCACAGGCCCTGTCCGGCGAACTTCGCCAGCCCCTTGACCCGCTCCACGCCCCACGTGAGGTGCGCGTCGAAGGCGAGCAGGTTGGTGGCGTTGACGGAGATCCCGTCGCCGTTGAGGTTGATCACGACGACGTTGGCGCCGTAGTCGGCGAGGTAGAGCAGGCCGTCCCCGGAGCACTTCATCAGGGGCGCGCCCTCACCGGTGAGCCAGTCCTTCGCGATCTGCCGGACGGCCGGCGGGTTGGGCTCGTACTGGACGAAGCCTTCGTAGGCGACCATCGACCCCACGCGCGCGAGGAGGTCGTTTCCGGTCTGCATGGCGACTTTCAGCATGTGGTTGCCGTGGTTCTCCATGCGGGCGGTGACGGGTGCGGGGGCGTAGCCCGCGAGCGGCTGGTTCATGACGGGCTCTCCCTTTAGATCTCGTACGGCTGGACGACGATGAAGTTTCCGGGCGCGCCCCGGAACTGGAGGTTGACGCTCTCTCCGGTGTCGCCGGGGTAGGAGTTGCGGCGCATCCGGACCTGGCTGGAGACGACCACCTGGGCGGCGGCCGACCAGGCGACCACGGCGTTGCAGTCGGCGAACGTGGTCGGCGTGACCGGCAGCACGACGGGCGTGCCGTGCGTCTTGACGACGATCGTGCCGGTGCCGGTGAACTGCATCGTGAACAGCGCGCCGCCCGGGATGCCGTGCCCCTCGATGCGGCGGACCTCGTACTGCAGGCTCTCGTCGAAGGCGAGGACGTTCTCGGCGGAGACGCAGATCCCGTCGCCCTGGAGCTCGATGGGGTGCAGCATCGTGGAGTTCTCGGCGAGGAACACCTGGCCCTGGCCGGTACAGCGCATCAGCTGCATCTCCTGGCCGGTCGCGTTGCCCACGATCCGGCCGGCGAATCCGGCGCCCTTGTAGCTGAAGTCGACCTTGCCCTGGTAGAGCACCATGCTGCCCTGCCGGGCAAGCACGGGCTGGCCGCCGATGCCGAGGTCGACGCGGACGAGCTTCCTGTTCTGCTGCGTCCAGCGCTGCCCGGTGGGCGTCTCCTTGAACTGCTGGAGTGCGCCGGCCACACCGGGCGCCTGCGGGGCGCCTCCCTGGGGGGCGCCGTAGGGGGCCGTCGGCTGACCGGGGACCTGCCCGGCGGGGGCTGCTGCCCGTAGCCCGGGGGCGGGGTCGGCTGTCCGTAACCGGGGGCGGCGTGGGGGCCTGCGGGGCCTGCGGCTGTGCGTAGCCGGGGGGCAGCGGGGCGCTCTGGCCGTACGAGGCCTGGGGCGGCTGCTGGCCCGGCTGGCCGTACGCGGGTTGCTGCTGGGGGCTGGCCGTAGGGCGGCGCGGGCGCCGGGCGGGCGGTGGTACGGCGCCGCCGGGCGGGTCATGGGCGCGACGACGGTCGGCGCAGTGTGTACCTGAGGTGCGGACGCCGGGGGCGGGGTGGCTCCCGCGGGGGCGCGAATCCTGCGCTGCGGGCTGCGGCGTGGGAGCCGGGGCGGGTGCCGGGGTGGAGGCGGGTGCGGCCGGGGCTCCGAACGCGGGCGGCACGGCGGCCTGGGCGGGCGGGGCGAAGCCAGGAGCGGCACCGGCGGGCGGCTGAGGCTCGGCCGGCGCCTCCTCCTCGGCGACCTCACCACCGAAGTTCTTCAGCAGCGCGTCCAGCCCGCCGTCGAAGCCCTGTCCGACGGCCGCGAACCGCCACACGTCCTTCAGGTAGAAGTCGCCCAGCATGACGGCCCGTTCGGTGGAGAACTCCGAGCCGTTGAACGAGTACCGGGCCACCTCCTCACCGCCCGCGACGATGCGGATGTATCCGGGGTTGATCTGCGACATCTGCCCGGCGCCGTCGATCGTCGCCGTGAACGACAGCTTCTGGATCTGCGGCGGGATCCGGTCGAGCGTGACCCGGAAGGACTCCGTGTCGCCCGCCTGGGCACCGAGCAGCTGAAGGGCCTCCTCGGGAGACTTCGGCTGGTTGAAGAAGACGAAGTACCGGTCGTCCGACAGCCGTTCGTCGGCGTCCAGACCGAAGCAACTGATGTCGAAGCTCAGTCCGGGACCCGAGATCTGCACGCCTACGTACAGATCCGTGCCCGCGGTGAGGTCACTGATCCTGGCCTTGTGGCCGCGTTGGAATTCCCTGGCCATGCGTAACGACCGTCCCCCATCCGGAATGCGAGTGCGTCGCGCCAGGCTAACGGCAAACGCAGACACCGGACGAAGTCGGTACAGACCCGGTACAGAACCACTGCTCAGCGGTGGCTGAGGGCAGGTCAGCCCGTTGCAGGGCGGGGGTCACTCACCGCGCGCGCCGGGCAGATGCGGCAACCGCTCGGCGGCGACCACGCCTTCCAGGTAGCCCCGCGCCCGCTCGGTGCGCGGATACGCCTCCAGCAGCCGCCAGAAGCGGGGCCCGTGTCCGGGCACCAGCAGATGCGCCAACTCGTGGAGGAGGACGTAGTCGAGGACGTATTCGGGCATGCCCTGCAGACGGTGCGACAGCCGGATGCTGCCCTCGGACGGGGTGCACGAGCCCCAGCGCGTGTTCTGGTTGGTGACCCAGCGCACCGAGGCGGGCCGGGCACGGCCGTCGAAGTACTGGGCGGACAGTCGCTCGGCACGCTCGGCCAGTTCGGCGTCGCCGAGCACCCGCTTGCTCTCCTGGGCGGCCAGTTTGTCGAGCATGACGGTCACCCAGCGCTGCTCCTCAGCCTCGGACATCCGGGCTGGGATGAGCACGACGGTGCGATCGCCCTCGCGGTACGCGGAGACCGTCCTGCGTCGACGGGCACTCCGGCGCACCTCGATCGGGCTCGCCCCCGAGCCGCTCGACGGCGGACTCGTCGTGCTGCGCTGTGGCTTTCCGGCGCGGTGCAGTGGGTCGGCGGACACGCCCCGACGTTACCCGCTGCACACAGGGGAAGTCCCGACTCCGGGACGGTTCGATTCCGATCCCCCACCGAGCGTTTGATTTGTACGACAAACATGCACCGCCTGTGGACAACTTTCGGCACCGAACGGCCGCGCCAGGCATGCTGGCACTCGTCGGCGGAGCACAGACCACCTCCATCGACGAACCGCACTAAAGAGCAACAAACGGGACAAGAAGAGGCAGGACAGGGACCAGGACCGGGACCTGACCGCGACCTTCCAGGGGCTACGGGGGCCTGACATGCATCCGAAAGTGAAGCCCGCGCTCAGGCGCGGCTGGCGCGACCTCAACACCGTGCAGTTCGGCATGACACCGGCGCACGCGATGACGCTGGGTCCGATGGATTCGGCCACGGGACACTTCCTCGAACTGCTCAACGGCACTCGCGGCCTGCCGCTCCTGCGCGAAGAGGGACGGCGCATGGACCTGCCGGACGGTCATGTCGACGCGCTGGTCGAGCGGCTGGCCCGGTCCGGACTGCTCGACGACGCCAAGGGAGGCAGCCCGGCCGCCGACGCACTACGCACGAAGAAAGAGGTCCTCGACCGGCTCCGCCCCGACCTGGCCTCGCTGTCCCTGACCACCTCCCGACCCGGCGACGCGATCAGCCGCCTGGCCGCCCGTCGCTCCCTCCGCGTACAGGTGCGCGGAGCCGGCCGGGTGGGCACCGTCCTGGCCTCCCTGCTGTCGGGCGCCGGAGTCGGCGAGGTGGACGTGCGCGACTGCGGCCAGGTCGAACCGTGGGACATCGCGCCGGGCGGGCTGCCCGCCGAGTCCGTCGGCGAGCGCCGCGACGAAGCCGCCCGCCGTGCCGTGCGCCGCGCCGCACCGGACCGCCCACCCCGCCGCGGCCCCAGACCACGGATCGAGGCGGCCGACCCCGGCTACTCACTGGTGATCCTCGCCCCACGCGACGATGTCGTCGTGCACGCCCCCGCCCCGGACACCGCAGAACCACTCATCACTTCGGGTACGCCCCACCTGTATGCCGGAGTCGTCGAGGGAACCGGCGTGGTCGGCCCGCTCGTCCTGCCCGGCGAGACGGGCTGCGCCCGCTGTCTGCACGAGGACCGCACCGACCGGGACCCGACCTGGCCCCGCCTGGTCGCCCAGTGGCGCTCGGGCAGACAGTCCCATGTCCGCCCCTGCGACCTGGCCCTGGCCACCACCGTCGCCGGGCTGGCGGCCGCGCACACACTCACCTTCCTGGACGGCCAGGTGCCCTCCAGCACGGGCGCACGCTGGGAGGTCTCGCTGCCGGGTCTTCAGTGGCATACACGGCCGGTCTGGGCCCATCCCGCATGCCCGTGCGGGGCTGCGGAGAGAGGAAAGGGGGAACACGCCTCGGAGGATGCGGAGGCACACGAGACAATGGCGGTGGAACGGTCGCCGAGGGAGTTACGCCGTACGGCGGGCGCGGCGCGACCGGCTGGGACCTGGAGGGCGCATGTCTGATCTTCCCCGCAAGGCGGTCACCCGTACCGCCAAGCTCGCCGCGCTCCCGCTCGGCTTCGCCGGGCGGGCCACCTGGGGCCTGGGCAAGCGGATCGTCGGCGAATCCGCGGAGATAGTCGGCCGCGAACTGCAGCAGCGGACGGCCGAACAGCTCTTCAAAGTACTCGGAGAGCTCAAGGGCGGCGCGATGAAGTTCGGGCAGGCCCTGTCCGTCTTCGAGTCGGCCCTGCCCGAGGAGATCGCCGGCCCCTACCGGGTGGCCCTCACCAAGCTCCAGGAAGCGGCGCCCCCGATGCCGACGCGCACCGTGCACACCGTCCTCGGCGAGCGGCTCGGCGAGGACTGGCGGGAGCTGTTCCTGGAGTTCGAGGACAAGCCGTCCGCGGCGGCCTCGATCGGCCAGGTGCACCGGGGCGTGTGGCACGACGGACGTGAGGTCGCGGTCAAAGTGCAGTACCCGGGAGCAGGCGAGGCCCTGCTGTCCGACCTGAACCAACTGAGCCGTTTCTCCCGCCTGTTGGGTCCCCTCATTCCCGGCATGGACATCAAACCGCTGATCGCGGAGCTGAGGGACCGCGTCTCCGAGGAGCTGGACTACGGCCTGGAAGCTCAGGCCCAGCAAACCCACGCAGAGGAGTTCGCCGACGACCCGGACGTCCTGGTGCCGGCCGTGGTCCACCAGTGCGACGAGGTCCTGATCACCGAGTGGATCGACGGCATTCCGATGTCAGAGATCATCAGGGACGGCACCCAGGAACAGCGCGACCGGGCCGGTCAGCTCCTCGCCCGTTTCCTCTTCTCCGGCCCGGCCCGCACCGGCCTCCTGCACGCCGACCCGCACCCCGGCAACTTCCGCCTCCTGCCCGGCGGTCCGGGCGGGGACGACGACTGGCACCTCGGAGTCCTGGACTTCGGCACGGTCGACCGCCTCCCGGGCGGCCTGCCCACGCCCATAGGCCACTCCCTGCGGATGACCCTCGACGGCGACGCACAGGCCGTCTACGACCTGCTCTGTGAGGAGGGCTTCGTCAAACAGTCCATCGAGCTGGACCCCGACGCGGTCCTCGACTACCTGCTGCCCATCATCGAGCCCGCCCAGGTCGAGGAGTTCACCTTCACCCGCGGCTGGATGCGCAGCCAGGCAGCCCGCGTCGCCGACCCCCGCTCCCCCGCCTACCAGCTCGGCAAGCAGCTCAACCTGCCGCCCGCGTACCTCCTGATACACCGGGTGACCCTCAGCACCATCGGGGTGCTGTGCCAACTCGGCGCGACGGTAAGGCTGCGCAAGGAACTGGAGGAGTGGCTGCCGGGGTTCTTGGCGGAGGAAGGCGTGGACGAGGAGGACGGCATGGGCGAGGAGGAGGCTGCGGCGGAGGCGTGAGCCGGGCTGTTGGGCTGCCGTTTTCGGCTTCTTGAAGGGTGGGTGGGGGGAGGGGGAGGGCCCCCAGAGAGGGCCCAGAGTCTCCCCTACCACCACGCCGAATCCAACCGCCCCTCAATCGCCCTGAGGTTCTCCCGCGAGCAGAAGTCGCAGAAATAGCGGCGAGTGCCGTGCTCCACAGAGCACGTCCAGGTGGGCTGCGGGCCGCGGGCCTGGGCACCGCAGCGGGCGCAGACGATGGGTCGGGGCTCCGGGGCGGAGCCGCCGTCGTCACTGCCTCCGGGAAGACTCGTCACCCGGCGACGATATCGCCGTACCCGACGGTTCGCCGGACACAACGCACCGCGGGGGCCGGTCCGCTCGGACGGACCGGCCCCCGCGGGGAGCTCTTGCCTCCTCAGGTCGGGAGGCCACCGCTTCAGGTGTTCCGGGTTACTGCATGACGGCCATGGCGAGCGCGCGGCGGGCGCGCCTCGAGGCCCGCTCGGCCCGGCGCTGCATCCGGCGAGCAGCCACCAGGCGCAGGGCCCGGCGCTCCTGGTGCGCCTCGTGCAGCCGGTCGTGCATATGCGCACGAGCCAGGGCTTCTGGGATGAGTTGCATCTCGCGGGTCCTGTTCTGGCGCGAGTCGTTCGCGCCGGTGGTGGTGACGTCTGGTGTCGCGGAGCCGGTGGGCTCGTTGGTGGACGGCTTCATCGGGGCCTGCTTCTGAGGGTCGTGCGTGAGGGGGCGGTCGATCGTTCCTGCGGTGTTCATGCCGTGACCGGGTTCTTGCGCGGGCGGCCACGCGGCCGCTTCCGGGCGACGACGACACCCTGGACGAACAGCTCGCCACCCCAGACGCCCCAGGGCTCACGCCGTTCCTTGGCGCCGGCGAGGCAGGCCTCGATCAGCGGGCAGGTACGGCAGAGGGACTTGGCGTACTCCACGTCCGCCGGCGACTCGGCGAAGAAGACCTCCGGGTCGTAGGAGCGGCAGGGGACGGGGACGCCGAGGTTCTCGATGGCGTCGTCGAGCGCGGTGAGCGCGGTGAGCGGGGTCAAGGTGGAGTCCTCCGTGAGGCCGGGCGGGGGGATCGTTTCGGAAGGCGGTACGGACGGGGCGTGCGCTTCGAGTTGCACGGTGTCGTCTTCCTCGTCTGGTCGTTCCGGTCCTGTTGGACCGGGTAGCGGCTGGTACCGGGTTCTTTTCTTGTCCCGAGGCCCCTTCGCTCTGTCATCCCGTTCGGGACAAACAGAAGGGCCGCGGATCCCGAGTGGGGTTCCGCGGCCCTGAAGGCGCCAGCCTGATCGCCGATCAGGCTGGATCACTCCAGGGTTCTGGCCCACGGAAGGCCCACATCAGGTGGTGCTGCGTCGTCTGCTTCCGGAATCCGGCACCGGTCGCCGTAAAGGCATAGGCCTTGGCCTGTGCCACTACTGCCGCTTCCAGTGCCTTGGTCGGTCGCTCATTACGCTCGCGGACGGGAAGTCCCGCGAGAGACAGGGAGGACGCCGGACGGACGGCACGAATGCCGGACAGACCGGTGCCCAGGTTGGAGACGCCGAGCATGCACACGGAGGCGACCGAGCGATCGGTCATTTTGACGATGCTGGTGGTGCTGTTCTTGATGCTGATCACTGGACTCGCCTCCTCTCGGCGTCTCGGGGGACTGGGGTGAGCCAGTCCGACGGATATGCAAGTACAACACGGAATCAGGGCCTCCGAGAAGGCCGCTGTTCCCGTGGCTAAGAACCTATGGGGATTGCTGGGGCATGCGCAAACTATTTTTTCGACGAGTTGGTATCAGTCCCCGTCTTCCTCTCCCTCTGGCTCGTGGCCTGCGCAGATGGCCAGGACGTCGGTCCCGTAGCGGTTGAGCTTGCGCACTCCGACCCCTGGGATTCGAGCCAGTTCGCCCTCGTCGTCAGGGGCGGCCTCGGCGATCGCCATCAGCGTCTTGTCGGTGAAGACGCAGAACGCCGGCTGGCCGCTGCGCCGTGCCTGGACCTCGCGCCACTGCCGCAGCCGCTCGTAGAGCCCCTCGTCCATGTCGGAGGGGCACTCCTCACAGCGCATCAGCTTCATCTCGCCGGCGTCGGTGAGGGTGCGTCCGCAGACCCGGCAGCGGGCCGGGGTGCGCTGGGTCCGTCTCGGCGCGGCGGGACCTGTGCCGCTGCCGCCGTGACCGCGCTCGATGCCACCAGAGGCCCCGGCCCCGCTGCGGCCCCCGGTCGCGGCCGATCCCGGACGCAGTCCGTCGAGGAAGCGGCTGGGGCGCCGATTGGGGCGGCCGCCGGGTGAGCGGGCGAGAGACCAGGAGACGTGGAGATGGGAGCGTGCGCGGGTGACGCCGACGTAGAGGAGGCGGCGCTCCTCCTCGATCTGTTCGTCGGTCTTCGCGTAGGTGATCGGCATCATGCCCTCGGCGACTCCGACGAGGAAGACGACCTCCCATTCCAGGCCCTTGGCGGAGTGCAGGGAGGCGAGGGTGACGCCCTGCACGGTGGGTGCGTGCTGGGCGTTCGCACGTTCGTCGAGCTCTGCGACGAGGTCGCTCAGAGTGGCGCCGGGCCGGGCTGCCGCGAAGTCCTGCGCGAGGTTCACGAGCGCGGCGAGGGACTCCCAGCGCTCTCTGACGGCGCCGGATCCGGCGGGGGGCGTGGTCGTCCAGCCCTCGCCGGACAGCACTGCCCGGACCTGGGAGGGCAGGTCGACGGCCTCGTCGAGGAGCGAGTCGTTACCGCCGAAGCGGGCCGCTCCGCGCAGGGCGATGCCTGCCTTGCGCACTTCGGGGCGGTCGAAGAACCGTTCGGCGCCGCGCAGCTGGTAGGGGATCCCCGCGTCGGCGAGGGCCTGCTCGTAGGTCTCGGACTGGGCGTTGGTGCGGAACAGGATGGCGATCTCACCGGCCGGGACGCCGGCGTCGAGGAGCTCGCGGATACGGCGGGCGGCGCCCTCGGCCTCGGCGGGCTCGTCGGTGTGTTCGGTGTAGACAGGCTCAGGGCCCGGGGGGCGCTGGGAGACGAGTTCCAGCCGGTGGTCGGCGGCGCGGCCGCGGGCCTGGGCAAGCAGTCCGTTGGCGAGATGGACGACCTGGGGTGTGGAGCGGTAGTCGCGGACCAGTTTGACGACGGTGGCGCCGGGATGGCGGGTGCGGAAGTCAAGCAGGTGGTCGGGGGTTGCTCCGGTGAACGAGTAGATCGTCTGGCTGGCGTCGCCGACGACGCACAGGTTGTCCCGGTCGCCGAGCCAGAGTTCCAGCAGGCGCTGCTGGAGGGGGCTGACGTCCTGGTATTCGTCGACGACGAAGTGCTGGTACTGGGCGCGGACCTGTTCGGCGATGTCGTGCCGGTCCTGAAGGATGGCGACGGTCAGCAGCAGGACGTCCTCGAAGTCGATGACGCCGCGGTCGCGTTTGAGGTCTTCGTAGGTGGAATAGAGCTGGACGATCTCGGCCGGGTCGCGTGGAGCCTCACGGCCGACCTTCGCGGCTGCGAGCGGGTAGTCGGCGGGGACCGTCTGGGTGACCTTGGACCACTCGATCTCGGCAGTGATGTCCCGCAGCTCGCCTCGGTCGAGGCGGATACGGCAGGCGGCGGCCGCGTCGGCGACGAGTTGGAACTTGCGGTCGACGAGCCGGGGCATGGAGCCGCCGACTGCTTTCGGCCAGAAGTACTGGAGCTGGCGCAGTGCGGCCGAGTGGAACGTGCGGGCTTGGACGCCGGTGGCGCCGAGTTGGCGAAGGCGGCCGCGCATCTCGCCGGCGGCGCGGTTGGTGAAGGTGACGGCGAGCACGCTGGAGGGCTGCAGGATGCCGGCGCGTACGCCGTAGGCGATGCGGTGGGTGATGGCCCGGGTCTTGCCGGTGCCTGCGCCTGCAAGCACGCACACCGGGCCGTGCAGCGCGGTGGCGACTTCGCGCTGCTCGGGGTCGAGCCCTTCGAGCACCGCGTCGGCTCCGCTCGGCGGAGCCGAGTACTGAGCACTGCTGGGGTGCTGCGGGAAGAGGGTGGAGTGCGTTGCTGCTGTCACACGGCCATGCTGCCAGGTCGCCGGAGGCGGGTGAGCCGGTTGTCCACAGGCGGCTCCCTGCAGTCGTACTAATGCGGCAGGCGTCACGTCCTGCCGTATACCCCCGGCGGGAATGGCGGACCGTTCGCGTACGTTCCCCCTCTGCGACCATCCGTCCCCGACCCGCCGAGGAGCGCGAGAGACATGCCGGGCACTGTGACGATGTACAGCACCACATGGTGCGGCTACTGCCGTCGGCTGAAGAGCCAGCTGGACCGCGAGGGCATCGCGTACACCGAGATCAACATCGAGCAGGACCCGGAGTCCGCGGCGTTCGTGGAGAAGGCGAACGGTGGTAACCAGACGGTGCCGACCATGTTGTTCCCAGACGGGTCGACGTTGACGAACCCGTCGCTGGCACAGGTCAAGCAGAAGATCGGCGCGTAACCGGCTCACTCGGAGGGGTGGCCGTCCCTCATCGGGGGCGGCCACCCCTTCGTTGTGTGGTCAGAAGGCGGTGCGGGTCGGCAGTGGCTTGCCGTACCAGAGTTCGATCAGGCGGGCCGCGATGGAGATGCCGTAGGGCGGCAGCACTTCTCCGGAGTCGAAGGCGGCGCGCAGTTCGTCGCGGGAGAACCAGCGGGCCTCGTGGATCTCGTCGCCGTCGACGGTGATGTCGGTGGAGGTGGCGCGGGCCATGAAGCCGAGCATGAGGCTGGATGGGAAGGGCCAGGGCTGGCTGGCGACGTACTCGACCTGGCCGACGGTGATGCCGGCCTCTTCGTGGACCTCACGGCGTACGGACTGCTCGATGGACTCGCCGGGCTCGACGAAGCCGGCGAGCGTGGAGAAGCGGCCTTCGGGCCAGTGGACCTGGCGGCCGAGCAGGATGCGGTCGTCCTCGTCGGTGACGGCCATGATCACGGCGGGGTCGGTGCGGGGGTAGTGCTCGGCGCCGCAGGCAGGGCAGCGGCGGATGTGGCCGGCCGCTGCGATGACGGTGCGTTCGCCGCAGCGGGAGCAGAAGCGGTGTGTGCGCTGCCAGTTCTCCAGGCCGACCGCGTGCACCATGAGGCCGGCGTCGCGGGGGGAGAGCAGCAGGCCCGCCTCGCGCAGGCCGGCGGGGCGCGCGGACTGGTCCATGCGGCCGGGCAGGGCGTCCTTCTGGAGGGCGAAGTAGGAGACGCCGTCTTCGTCTATGCCGAGGAAGTAGCGGTGGGCCTCGGTGAGCGGGGCTTCGAAGGACGGGCTCATGACGAGTTCGGTGCGGCCGTCGGCTGTCTCGTCGATGAGGACCTGACCGCCGGAGACCACGAAGCAGCGGGTTGTGGGGTGGCTCCACGCCGCCGCGAGCCAGGCCTCGTCGAGGCGGTGGTGTGCGGCACGGTCGATTCCGCTGGGGGCGGTGAGCGAGATGGGTCGGTCGGCGGTGTGGTCGGTCCAGGTGGTCACAGGTGCTTCCAACTCCCCCGGTGGAACGGTTGATGCGGCGGCGGTTCAGCGGGACGTACGGCAGGAGGCGACCGGGTGCGGCGGGGCTCCGTGGTGCGGCGCGGCTCTTCCAGTGTGCCCCGTGCGGGGTGGGGCTCCGTGCGGCGTGGATCGGTCAGGGCTCATGACGCCAGTGTTCTGCGAGGTCGCCCCACAGGTATGCGGTGGTCTCGACGCCCTTGAGGAGCAGGTCGAGCTCGACTTTCTCGTTGGGGGCGTGCCAGCCGTCGGAGGGGACGGAGATGCCCAGGAAGAGGACGGGTGCGCGGAGGATTTCCTGGAGGTCGGCGGCGGGTCCGGAGCCACCTTCGCGGGTGTAGCGGACTGGTTTTTCGAAGGCTCGGTTCATGGCGCGGGCGACGGACTGCAGGGCCGGGTGGTCCAGTGGCGTCAGGCAGGGGCGTGTGGCCGCGGAGAAGGTGATGTCGTGTCGGATGCCGGCGGGGATCTGGTCGGCCGCCCAGGCGCGGAAGGCTTTCTCGATGTGGTCGGGGTCCTGGCCCGCGACCAGGCGGAAGGACAGCTTCACCATGGCCGTGGACGGGATGATCGTCTTGCTGCCGGGGCCCTGGTAGCCGCTGCCGATGCCGTTGACCTCGGCCGTGGGGCGGGCCCATATGCGCTCCAGGGTGGTGTATCCGGCCTCGCCCTGGGTGGCGTACGACTTGGCGGTGCGGAGCCACTGCTGCTCGTCGAAGGGCAGTTCGGCGAGGAGTGCGCGCTCCCGGTCGGTGAGGTCGACGACGCCGTCGTAGAAGCCGGGGATCGCCACGCGCGCGTGCTCGTCGTGCAGGGCGGCGACGAGGCGGGCGACGGCGGTCGCCGGGTTGGGGACGGCGCCGCCGAAGGAGCCGGAGTGGATGTCCTGGTCGGGGCCGTGCAGCCGGAGCTCGCACTCGGCGAGGCCGCGCATGCCGGTGCACACGGTGGGGGTGTCCTCGGACCACATGCCGGTGTCGGAGACGATCACCGCGTCGGTGGTGAGCCGGTGGGCGTGCTCCTGGACGAGGGCCCGGAAGTGCGGGGAGCCGGACTCCTCCTCGCCTTCGATCAGCAGTTTGAGGTTGACGGCCGGGGTGGTGCGGCCGGTGGCGGCGAGGTGGGCGCGGATGCCGAGTGTGTGGAAGAACACCTGGCCCTTGTCGTCGGCGGCCCCGCGCGCGTAGAGGCGGTTTTCCCGGACGACGGGGTGGAAGGGCTCGCTGTCCCAGCCGTCCTCGCGGGCGGCGGGCTGCACGTCGTGGTGGCCGTAGACGAGGACGGTGGGTGCGGTGGGGTCGTCGGAGGGCCACTCGGCGTAGACGGCGGGTGCGCCCTGCGTCTGCCAGATCTCGGCGGTCGGGAAGCCGGTCTCCTTGAGCTTGCCGGCGAGCCAGTCGGCGCTGCGCCGTACGTCGGGCGCGTGGTGGGGTTGGGCGGACACCGACGGGATGCGCAGCCACTCGGCGAGGTCGTCGAGGAAGGCGCCAGCGTGCTGGTCGATGTACGTGCGGACGGCGCTGTCCGGGGTCTGGCTCATGGTCACGAGCCTATCGGCCCACAGTGACAGTCCGGTCGTGCGGTTCGTCACCGGGCGGCTCGTCCAACAGCAGCTGTTCCAGTGCGGCGCGGTCCGGGAGGTCGTCGGGGCGTACGACCTCGCCGGTGCGTACGTGCACGAAGGAGGCGGTGACCGATTCCAGGGGCACCCCCTGCTGCTCGGCCCAGGCGAGTCGGTACACGGCGAGCTGGAGGGGGTCGGCGGTCGGGGTGCGGCCGGTCTTCCAGTCGACGATCTCGTACGTCGCCTGCTCGCCGTCGCCGTTCTGGTAGACGGCGTCGATACGGCCCCGTACGACGCGGCCGGCGATGGCGAGCTGGAAGGGGGCTTCGACGCGGGAGGGCGTGCGGTGGGCGTACTCGGTGCGTTCGAAGGCTTCCTTGAGGTCCTCCAGATCGCGTTCGTCGGCGATCTCGGCTTCGGTGCCGGGCAGCTCTTCCGGCTCCAGCATGGGCAGGGTCAGTTCTTCGAAGCGTGCCTCGACCCAGGCGTGGAAGCGGGTGCCGCGGCGGGCGGCGGGCTGGGGTGGATGTGGCATGGGGCGGGCCAGCTCCTGGGCGAAGCCGTCCGGGTCGGCGGCGAGGCGCAGCAGTTGGGTGGTGGTCAGCGATGCCGGCAGGGGGACCTCGGTGACGGACTCGCGCGCGCGGAGGAGTTCCCCGGTGAGGGCGTCGAGGTCGCGGTCCCAGGAGGCGATGGTGCGGGCCTCTTCGGGGGTGAGCGGGCTCGGCTCGGGCTCCGGGGGGTGTGGGCGTGCGCCGTGCGTGGTGTGGAGGTCCGGGGACGTCGCCTGGTGCGGGACGGTCGGACGGTGCTGCTCCGTCGGGCGCTGCGTGGCCCAGGAGTCCCAGTCGGCCGGGTCCTCCTCGGTTTCATCCGCGTATGGGATCTCGTCCTCATAGGGGATCTCGTGTCCATGGGGGATCTCGTCGTCCGATGGCGGGGGCCAGTCCGGGTCGTCGTGGGTGCCGGGGTCTTGTACGGCGGCGGGGTGGCCACTGTCGTGGGAGGCGAGGTCGTCGAGGTGGGCGAGGACCGTCGCGGCGGCCGCGCGGCGTCGGGCCAGTGCCGTGTCGTCCAGGGGCAGTGGCCAGCGCTGCTCGGCGGTGGCCTGGTGCAGGGCCGGGTTCTCCTCGTCCTCGGCGGGTTCCTCCGCCCATGCCTCGATCTCGCCGTGACCGGCGGCGCAGTGGTCGTGGAGGGCTAGGAGGAAGTCGGACGGTCCGCGGGGCTTCTTCTGCGTGGGGCCCCACCAGTGGCCGGAGCCGAGCAGCAGGGAGCGGGGGCGGGTGAAGGTGACGTAACCGAGACGGAGTTCCTCGATGTGC
The DNA here is from genome assembly GCF_004187715.1 of Streptomyces sp. F001. Taxonomy (GTDB): domain Bacteria; phylum Actinomycetota; class Actinomycetes; order Streptomycetales; family Streptomycetaceae; genus Streptomyces; species Streptomyces flavusporus. The sequence continues at coordinate 98,280 of NZ_QZWF01000017.1, forward strand.
TGGTGGTCCTTCATGGCCTCGTGGAAGGCCTTCATGCCGCGTGAGTCCCAGGTCTGGATGTCGGGCAGTGTGTCGACGTCGCCGCGCAGTTCGTGGGGCAGCACCTTGGCCTGGGCTGTCCATTTCTCGCGGCCCTGGCTGCTGGGGAAGGTGCCGGTGACCAGGCCGGGCACGGCGACGACGTCCCATTCCAGGCCCTTGGACTTGTGCGCGGTGAGCACCTTGACGGTGTTCTCGCCGCCGGGGAGGGCGTTGTCGAGGCCCTTTTCGTACTGGGCGGCGGTGCGCAGGAAGCCCAGGAAGGCGAGCAGGCTCGCCTCGTTCTCGTTCGCGGCGAAGGAGGCGGCGATGTCCAGGAAATTGGAGAGGGTTTCGCGGCGGCGGGCGGCCAGGGCGTGCGGGGACGCCGAGAGTTCGACCTCCAGGCCGGTGACGGCGAGGACGCGGTGGAGTACGTCCATGAGTGGGTCGGACAGGGAGCGGCGCAGGTCGCGCAGTTCGGCGGCGAGGCGCGCGAACCGTACGCGCGCGTCCGGCGAGAAGGGCAGCCCGTCGTCGTCCCCGCCGCCTTCCAGTGGGGTCTCCAGGAACGTGTCGAGGGCGTCGGCGAGGGAAATCACCTCGGCCGGGTCGACACCTTCGACTGCTTCTGCGAGCCGGCGGTCGGGGGCGTCGTCCGTGTCCACGCGCGCGTGGGACACGAGTAGCCGGGCGCGCCTGCCCAGGAGGGCGAGGTCGCGCGGGCCGATGCGCCAGCGGGGGCCGGTCAGCAGGCGGACCAGGGAGGCGTTGGCGCCCGGGTCCTGGAGCACCTCGCAGACGGCGACCAGGTCGGCCACCTCAGGCAGGTGCAGCAGTCCGGAGAGGCCGACGACCTCCACGGGGATGTCGCGGGCGACGAGCGCGCTCTGGATTTCGGCGAAGTCGGTGGCCGTACGGCACAGGACGGCGATCTCGCCGGGTTCCTTGCCGGTGCGGACGAGGTGGGCGAGGGAGTCGGCGATCCAGTCGATCTCCTCGGCGTGGGTGGGCAGCAGGGCGCAGCGGACGATGCCGTCGTGTTCGGCGCCAGGAGCGGGGCGGAGGGCCTCCACGCCCGCGTGCATGGCGCGCAGCGGCTCGGCGAGGCCGTTGGCGAGGTTCAGGAGGCGGCCGCCGCTGCGGCGGTTCTCGCTGAGCGCCTGGCGGGTGGCGGGGCGGCCGTCGGTGTGGGCGAAGTGGTCGGGGAAGTCGTCCAGGTTGGCGACGGAGGCGCCGCGCCAGCCGTAGATGGCCTGGCAGGGGTCGCCGACGGCGGTCACGGGGTGGCCGGTGCCGCCGCCGAACAGGCCTGCCAGGAGGACGCGTTGGGCGACGGATGTGTCCTGGTACTCGTCGAGGAGGACGACGCGGAACTCGTCGCGCAGGATACGGCCGACGTCGGGGAGTTGGGCGAGGCGCGCGGCGAGGGCGATCTGGTCGCCGAAGTCGAGCAGGTCGCGCTCGCGTTTCGCGGCCCGGTAGCGCAGGACCAGTGCGGTGAGTTCGCGGCGGGCGGCGGCCGTCTCGGGGACCTTGCGCAGGTCGGCGTTGGTGAGTTTGACGCGCTGCAGGGTGTGCAGCAGTTCGGCGTCCCAGGTGCGCAGGTCCTCGGGGCGTACGAGGTGTTCGGCGAGTTCGGAGTCCAGGGTGAGCAGGTCGCTGACGAGGTCCGCGAAGGAGCGGGTCAGCGCCGGGTACGGGCCCGGGGCTTCGCGCAGCACGCGCGCGGCGAGCTGGTAGCGGGTGGCGTCGGCGAGGAGGCGGGAGGTCGGTTCGAGCCCGATGCGTAGGCCGTGGTCGGTCAGCAGACGGCCCGCGAACGCGTGGTAGGTGGAGATGACCGGTTCGCCGGGCGGGTTGTCCGGGTCGATGACGTCCGGGTCGGTCACACCGGCCTCGACGAGGGCCTTGCGGACGCGCTCGGCGAGTTCGCCTGCGGCCTTGTTGGTGAAGGTGAGGCCGAGCACCTGTTCGGGGGCGACCTGGCCGGTACCGACCAGCCACACCACGCGGGCCGCCATCACTGTGGTCTTGCCGGATCCGGCTCCGGCCACGATCACCTGCGGGGCGGGCGGCGCGGTGATGCAGGCCGTCTGCTCCGGGGTGAACGGAATCCCGAGGAGCTCCTTGAGCTGCTCGGGATCGGTGATACGGGCGGGCACGTCCAAGAGGCTAACGGCGGGCACTGACAGCAGATGCCGTCATCGGCTCCCGGGAGCGGAGAAGCGTAGGTCAGCGCATGTGGTGTTGTACGTCACTCGATCACGTGGCGGCCCTCGGGACGCGCGCTGCACGACGCTCGGAACGTGCAGTGCGTGCAGTGCTGGCCGGTGGTCGGGGTGAACCGTTCGTCGAGCACCTTGCCTGCCGCGGTGGCCAGGAGCTCGCCGACCCACTCCCCCTCAAGGGCGTCCTGCGCCTGCACCTTGGGCAGTGTCTCGCCGCCGTCCCGCTTGGCGGCGCCCTGGCGCAGCTGGACGAGTTCGGCGCCGCCCGGTTCGGGGCGCACTCCGTCGAAGGCCTCGTCGACAGCGCCTTCACGGACGGCCAGCTGGTAGACCGCGAGCTGGGGGTGACGGGCCACGTCGGCCGCGCTGGGCGCCTGCTTGCCGGTCTTGAAGTCGACGACGTAGGCGCGGCCCTCGCCGTCCGCCTCGACGCGGTCCATGGAGCCGCGGATGCGTACCTCGTAGTCGCCCGCTTCGAGGGTGACGTCGAAGTCGTGCTCGCTCGCCACCGGCGTACGTCCGGTGCGGTCCATGACGTGCCACTTCAGGAATCTTTCGAGCGCCACGCGCGCGTGCTCCTTCTCCTGCGCCGACTTCCACGGCGCGTCGAAGGCGAGCGCGTTCCACACCGAGTCCAGGCGTTCCATGAGGACGGCGAGGTCGGCCGGGGTGCGCCCGGAGGCCACCTCGTCGGCGAGGACGTGCACCACGTTACCGAAGCCCTGGGCGGCGGTGGCGGGCGCGTCGGCTTTTACCTCGCGGCCGAGGAACCACTGCAGGGCGCAGGTGTTGGCCAGCTGGTTCAGGGCGCTTCCGGAGAGTACGACGGGCTGGTCGCGGTTGCGTAGCGGCACCTTGGACTCGGTCGGCTCGAACAGGCCCCACCAGCGGTGGGGATGTGCGGATGGGACGAGTGGGCGGCCGTCCTCGTCGGTGAGCGCGGCGAGCCGGGCCAGTCGGCGTGCGGCGGCCTCCCTCAGGGCGTCGGAGACTCGCGGGTCGACCGTCGTGGCGCGCAGTTCGGCGACGAGCGCGGCCACGGACAGCGGGCGACGCGGGCGGCCCGTGACGTCCTTGGGTTCGACACCGAGTTCGGTCAGGAAGCGGGAGGGTTGGTCGCCGTCGTCGGCGGGGGCCTTCACCGCGGTGACGACGAGGCGTTCACGCGCGCGTGTGGCGGCGACGTAGAACAGGCGGCGCTCCTCGGCGAGCAGTGCACCCGGGGTGAGTGGTTCGGCAAGTCCGTCGCGTCCGATGCGGTCGGCCTCCAGGAGGGAACCGCGGCGGCGCAGATCCGGCCACAGGCCCTCCTGGACGCCCGCGACGACGACCAGACGCCACTGGAGCCCCTTGGAGCGGTGCGCGGTCATCAGCCGCACGGCGTCGGGGCGTACGGCACGCCGCGTGAGGGTATCGGCGGCGATGTCCTCGGCCTCCAGCTCCTCCAGGAAGTTGAGGGCGCCGCGGCCGCCGGAGCGTTCCTCGGCGCGGGCGGCGGTCGCGAACAGCGCACACACGGCGTCCAGGTCGCGGTCCGCGTTGCGTCCGGCGGCACCGCCGCGCCGGGCGGCCCGCTCCAGGCGCGTGGGCCAGGGCGTGCCCTGCCACAGGTCCCACAGCGCCTCCTCGGCCGTACCGCCGCCCGCGAGGCGCTCGCGCGCCGTGCGCAGCAGCGCGCCGAGGCGCTGGGCACCGCGCGCGTACGCCGGGTCGTGTGCCACCAGCCGTTCGGGTTCGGCGAGCGCTCGCGCGAGCAGTTCGTTCGACGGCGGCGGCACCGGATTGCCCGCGGCCCGCTCCTCCTCACGCAGGGCACGGCCGAGGCGGCGCAGATCGGCGGCGTCCATGCCGGCGAGGGGGGAGGTGAGGAGAGTGAGGGCGGTTTCGGTATCGAGCCAGGGAGTGTGCTGTTCGGGTTCTTCGGGATCCGCCGGCTCCGCGGTTTCCGCCCGCTCCGGGGCGCGCAGGTCGTTGCCTGCCCGGCCAGACTCCGCCGTGGCGACCGCCCGGAGCGCCGTCAGCAGCGGGGCCACCGCCGGCTCGTGGCGCAGCGGCATGTCGTCGCCGTCGATGTCGAGGGGCACGCCGGCGGCTGTGAGGGCGCGGCGGACCGTGGGGATGGTGCGCGATCCGGCGCGCACCAGGACGGCCATGTCGCTCCAGGGGACGCCGTCCTCGAGATGGGCCCTGCGGAGGATGTCGGCGATGTTGTCCAGCTCGGTGCCGGGCGTCGGGTACATGTAGACCTCGACGCGGCCGCCGTCGCGCACCGGAGCCGGCTCGCGGTGGGCGCGCACCTTGTCCGCGGGGAGGCGGGTCAGCGGCATGCGTTGGGTCAGCAGCCGGGTCGCGGCGAGCAGGGTGGCAGCGCAGCGGCGGGAGGTCCGCAGCACCTCGACGGGGGCCGGGCGGCCGTCCGCGCGTGGAAAGGCGCGCGGAAAGTCCAGGATGCCGTTCACGTCCGCGCCCCGGAAGGCGTAGATCGACTGGTCGGGATCGCCGAAGGCGACCAGGGTGCGCCCCTCGCCGGCCAGGGCGTGCAGGAGACGGACCTGGGCGGGGTCGGTGTCCTGGTACTCGTCCACGAACACGGCGTCGTACTGCGCGGTGAGCCGCTGGGCGACCTCGGGGCGGCGGGCGAGGAGCACCGCGCGGTGGACCAGTTCGGCGTAGTCGAGCACGCCCTGCAGGTCGAGCACATCGAGGTACTCGGCAAGGAAGGCTGCCGCGGCGCGCCAGTCGGGGCGGCCGATGTGCCGCGCGAAAGCGTCCAGGGCGTCCGGTCCCAGGCCCAGCTCACGGCTGCGGGCGAGCACCGCACGGACCTCGTCGGCGAAGCCGCGGGTGGTCAGGCAGGCGCGCAGCTCGTCCGGCCAGCGCACGTGCGCGAGACCGAGCCGCTCAAGGTCCGGCTGGCCGGCGAGCAGCTCGCGGACGGTCACGTCCTGCTCGGGCCCGGACAGCAGCCGCAGCGGCTCGACGAACAGGTCGCTGTCCTGGTGGGCGCGCACGAGGGCGTAGCAGAACGAGTGGAAGGTGGTCGCCTGGGGCGCGCGGGCCGCTCCTATCCGCAGCGCCATGCGGTCGCGTAGTTCCACGGCGGCCTTGCGGCTGAACGTCAGCACCAGGATCCGCTCGGGGTCCCCTCCGCGCGCGATGCGGGCCGCGACGGACTCCACGAGCGTGGTGGTCTTGCCGGTTCCCGGGCCTGCGAGGACGAGCAGAGGTCCCGCCTCATGGTCAACCACCGCGCGCTGTGCCGCGTCCAGACGAGGGGGACCCGTTCGGACCGGCGGGGTACGCACCAGTCGGTAAGCGCCACGGCTCCCCTGTCGCACCTGTGGGTGCGACGGGCGCTGGATGGAGGAAGAGGAGCTCACGTGGTTCGCCGGTCCTGGTGGGTGTGCAGTCTCGGTGTCGGCGCGGAGCGCCGTCGTCGGGGGTGGCGGTCGGGTGACGGGTGGGCCGTCCGCCGCGCGAGGCAGGCGGTGACCGCGGGATGAGGGAGACACGCGCAGCCGACGCTACGCCGACGAAAGGGACGGAAGCAGGACTTCCGCTTCTTCCCTCGGGACTCACGTGGCCCGCCTGTCTCATCTCTCTCGAACGTACGTCATGCCACGGATGTGCCCTGTTTCGCTCATACGGATCACGGGTCACACGCGGACGCGTCCGATGGCGGAAGCTGTCAGGTGTGACCCTCCGCGCGTTCGCCGCCGTCCCATCGCGCGCGTCTCATGTCGAGGCGCGGCAGGTGACCCTCCGCGGCCCGGCTCGCCTCCTTCAGCGGTGTGCCCTCCGCGCGGTAGTGGCCGAGCGCCTCCAGCTCGTGCCCGGGAAGCAGGACGCCGTCCGCGCGGACGACGCGCCACCACGGAACAGCTCCCCCGTAGAGAGCCATGACGCGGCCGACCTGACGAGGGCCTCCCACCCGTCTCCCACCACCACCCTTGCCGGAGAGCGCTTCGCGCTCACCCCCCTCATGCTCCAGCCACTCCGCAACGTCGCCGTACGTCATGACGTGCCCGGCCGGGATCAGTTCGGCGACCTCGAGGACCCGCTCGGCGTACTCCGGCAGGGCGTCGGTGTACTCCGGGCGGGCGTCCCCAGGAAGACTCTCCTCGCTCATTCGCCCCATCCTGCCCCACGGCACCGACAAGGTGACCTGCTCGCCACTGTGCGTGACCCTCGCCGTGGAGCGGCCCGTCGGGCAGACTGTGCGCTCCCGCATTTGCACCCTGATGCCCCCGTGTGTCGGTGGGGCATGCCACCATCGTGCGGGCGGTGACTGGTGATACGAGATCAAGAAGAGACGATGAAGCAGCAGGGTGTGCGGCCCGAGGACGCGGAGAGCACCTCTGATGCGTCATCGCGCCCGGACACCGCCGACGCGAACGAGAAGCCGGTGACGAAGGCCGATCCACCGAGCGGGAAGGGCGCGGCCCGCGCCGACGAGGCCCCGATCGACGAGGTCGAGGGCGACGAACCGCTGCTCCCCGCGCGCGTGCACCGCCCCTCCGACCTGATGCGACTCCTGGTCGGCGTGCTCGCCATCGTTGTGCTGATCGCCATCGCCGCGTTCGCGCACGGCACCACCTCGGGCCTCGAACAGGACATCAACAAGGGCACCGGTCAGGCACCCGACCTGCTCATCAAGATCGCGGGACTGGCGTCCAGCATCGCGATCCTCCTGGTTCCGGTCGCGTTCGCCATCGAACGGCTGATCAAGCGGGACGGACTGCGTATCGCCGACGGCGTGCTCGCGGCAGTCCTCGCACACGGGGTGACGCTCGCCACCGACCTGTGGGTCGCCCGGGCCGCCCCCGACTCGATCCAGGATGCGCTCACCCAGCCCTCCCCCGGGGACATCAACGCCCTGACCGACCCGGTGCACGGCTATCTCGCCCCGGTCATCGCATACATGACGGCCGTCGGCATGTCCCGCAGACCGCGCTGGCGGGCCGTGCTGTGGATCGTGCTGCTCCTCGACGCCTTCTCCATGCTCGTCACCGGCTACACCACACCGTTCTCGATCATCCTGACGGTGTTGATCGGCTGGACCGTCGCGTACGGCACGCTGTACGCGGTCGGCTCGCCCAACGTCCGGCCCACCGGTCGGACCCTGATGGCGGGCCTGCGGACGGTCGGCTTCCACCCGGTGAGCGCATCGCGCGAGGAGACCCCGGATGCCGCGGACAACGGCGACCGCGGCCGGCGCTATTTCGTCACCCTGGAAACCGGGCCACCACTGGACGTCACAGTGGTCGACCGGGAGCAACAGGCACAGGGCTTCTTCTACCGGGTGTGGCGCAACCTGACGCTGCGCGGTTTCGCCACCCGCCGCAGCCTCCAGTCGCTGCGGCAGGCGCTGGAGCAGGAGGCACTGCTGGCGTACGCGGCCATCGCGGCGGGCGCCAACGCGCCCAAGCTGATCGCCACCTCCGAACTGGGCCCCGACGCCGTGATGCTCGTCTACGAGCACACCGGCGGCCACACCCTCGACTCGCTGGCTGAGGAGGAGATCTCCGACGAGCTGCTGCGCAGCACCTGGCACCAGGTGCGGGCGCTGCAGTCCCGGCGCATCGCACACCGCAGGCTCGCGGGTGACGCCATCCTGGTGGATCGTTCCGGCACGGTCATCCTCACCGATCTGCGCGGTGGCGAGATCGCGGCCGGGGACCTGCTGCTGCGCATGGACGTCGCACAACTGATGACGACGCTCGCCCTGCAGGTCGGCGCCGAGCGGGCAGTGGCCTCCGCCGTCGCGGTGCTCGGCCCCGACGCCGTGGCCGACTGCCTGCCGATGCTCCAGCCCATCGCGCTCACCCGCTCCACACGCGCGACCCTGCGGCGACTGGCCCGGGAGCGCGCCGAGCGCGAGCGGGAGGCGGTGCTGGAGGCGTCGCGGCAGTCCAAGCAGGCCCGTGCGGGGGCGGCCGCGGAGGACAGCGCGGTCGTACCGGCAAAGCCCGACAAGAAGGCCGTACGCGCGCAGACCAGGGCAGAGAAGCGGGCCATGGACGAGGCCGTGGAGGAGGCGCGCGAGGACGATCTGCTCACCCAGATCCGGCACGAGGTGCTGCGGATCAGGCCGCAGGCACCGGTCGAGCCGGCCCGGCTGGAGCGGGTGCGACCGCGCACGCTGATCAGTTTCATCGCCGGAGCCATCGGTGCGTACTTCCTGCTGACGCAGCTCACGCACATCGAGTTCGGGCCGCTCGTGGCCAACGCCGAGTGGGGCTGGGTCATCGCGGCCGTGTTGTTCTCGGCACTCAGCTACGTCGCCGCCGCGATGAGCCTGCTGGGGTTCGTGCCCGAACGGGTGCCGTTCCCACGGACCGTGGCGGCCCAGGTCGCCGGGTCGTTCGTGAAGATCGTGGCGCCGGCCGCGGTGGGCGGTGTCGCGCTCAACACGCGCTTCCTCCAGCGCGCGGGGGTGCGGCCCGGTCTGGCGGTGGCCAGCGTCGGCGCGTCGCAGCTGTTCGGGCTGGGCTGTCACATCCTCATGCTGTTGGCCTTCGGTTATCTGACCGGTACCGAGAAGACACCGTCCCTGTCGCCGTCCCGGACGGTCATCGCGGGTCTGCTGACGGTCGCGGTGCTGGTGCTCGTGGCGACGTCGGTGCCGTTCATGCGGAAATTCGTCGTCACGCGCGTGCGGTCGCTTTTCGCCGGTGTCGTGCCGCGCATGCTGGACGTGCTCCAGCGGCCGCAGAAGCTGGTCACCGGCATCGGCGGCATGCTGCTGCTCACCGCGTGCTTCGTGATGTGCCTGGACGCGTCGATCCGCGCCTTCGGCGACGAGACCACGTCCCTCAGCATCGCCAGCGTCGCCGTGGTCTTCCTCGCCGGCAACGCGCTCGGCTCCGCGGCCCCGACACCCGGCGGTGTGGGCGCCGTCGAGGCGACCCTGACCGTCGGTCTGATCGCCGTCGGCCTGCCCAGCGAGGTCGCCGCCCCGGCCGTGCTGCTGTTCCGCCTGCTGACCCTGTGGCTGCCGGTGCTGCCGGGCTGGCTGGCCTTCAACCACCTGACACGCAAAGGCGCGCTGTAGGTCAGATCGCGGGTCCGCGCGGCAGGACCCTGCACGCGCACGTACGCCACAACGCCCACTCAGCACGGTCCCCTCATCGCACTGGACGTACCCGCATACGTCCCTCACCGCAACGACGCACCTGAACCACAACGCATCCGCACGCGCGCGTACCTCGTTCGGCCCACGTCCCGAGCGCCCGGCCCCGCGCGACCGCACGATGGATGCATGCCGAACCTTTCCCGTCTGCGCGCCGCCGCTCTGACTGCCACCGCCGTGCTGCTGTCCTCGGGGCTGGCGGGATGCAGCGACGACGGCTCCCAGGACGAGGACCTCACCGCCCAGGAGCTGAGCTGGAAGGCCTGCCCGGCGCCCGCCCAGGCCCAGGGCGGAGGCGAGGCCCCCTCGCCTCTGCCGGACGGCGGCGACTGGCAGTGCGCGACCATGAAGGCGCCCCTCGACTGGGACGACCCAGAAGGCGACACCATCGACATCGCGCTGATCCGGGCGCAGACCAGCGGCGCGGAGAGCCGGCGCATCGGCTCACTGATCTTCAACTTCGGCGGCCCCGGCGGCTCGGGCGTCACCACGCTGCCCGCGTTCGGCGCGGACTATGCGACGTTGCGCACCCGCTACGACCTGGTGAGCTTCGACCCGCGCGGGGTCGGCCGCAGCGCCCCGGTGTGGTGCCAGGACGACCAGCAGCTCGACGTCTACTTCCAGCAGGACGCGACCCCCGACGACGCCACGGAGCGCACCGAATACGTCGACAACGTCAAGGAGTTCAACGCTGCCTGCGAGAAGAACTCCGAGCGGATACTGCCGCACGTGCGCACCACGGACGCGGCCCGCGACATGGACCTCTTGCGCCAGGTCCTCGGCGACGACAAGCTGCACTACTTCGGCATCTCCTACGGCACCGAACTCGGCGGCGTCTACGCCCACCTGTTCCCGGAGAACGTGGGCCGGGCCGTCTTCGACGCGGTCGTCGATCCGACCGAGACCCCCGAACAGGGCTCCCTCGGGCAGGCCGAGGGCTTCCAGCTCGCGCTCGACAACTTCGCCGAGCACTGCGTGTCACAGGTCGAGGACTGCCCGGTCGGGAACAGCGCCCAGGACGTCAAAGCCCGCATCGCGAAGCTGCTCAAGGACCTGGACAGCAAGCCGATCCCGGGCATCTTCCCCCGCGAGCTGACCCAGACCGCCGCGACCAGCGGCATCGCCCAGGCGCTGTACTCGCAGGACTTCTGGGAGTACCTCACCGAGGGCCTCGAGCAGGCGTACGACGGGGACGGCCAGATCCTGCTTCGGCTGTCGGACTCCTTGAACGGGCGCAGCCAGAACGGCGAGTACAGCAATCTCACCGCGGCCAACGCCGCCATCAACTGCGCCGACGACAAGCCGCGGTACACCACCGAGTACGTGGAACGGAAACTGCCCGAGTTCCGGGCCGCCTCCGCCCTGTTCGGCGACTTCCTGGCCTGGAGCATGCTCAGCTGCACCGACTGGGCGGTGCAGGGCGCCGCCGACCATCCCGACGTCAGTGCGTCCGGGGCGGCGCCGATCCTCGTCGTGGGCAACACCGGTGACCCGGCCACTCCCTACGAGGGGGCGCGGAAGATGGTCCAGGCGCTGGGCAACGGCGTCGGCGTGGAGCTGACGTACCGGGGGCAGGGACACGGTGCGTACGACAGCAAGAACAAATGCGTGCAGGGCGCCGTGAACGCCTATCTGCTGGACGGGAAGGTGCCGGCAGCCGGGACCGTCTGCTCCTGAACCTGGCCCCGGATCCCGGGAAAGCCGCAGGTCAAAAGGTTATCCACAGGCCGCGGCGGGCGCGGCGCGGTCGGCCTACCATGGCGGGACTGCCGTTCGCGACCGAAGTGCGGGCGGCCCTGGAGGGGGGATGTGTTCATGGCACGCTTCGTACGGTGGACGGCTCTGACGGCCGCCGCCGCGCTGCTCGCGGCGGGCTGCAGCAGCGGCTCGTCCGACGACGGAAAGGGGACGGCCGCCTCACCCACCGGTTCGTCGGGCGAATCCACGTCCGGGCTGCCCTCGTCCCTCACCGCGCAGGAACTCGACTGGGGCGACTGCAAGGCCACCGCCGACGCCCCTCCGCCGGGCGACGACTGGCAGTGCGCGACGCTCGAAGTGCCCCTGGACTGGTCGAAGCCGGAGGGCACGACGATCGATCTGGCGCTGATCCGTGCCGAGGCGACCGGTGACGACCGCATCGGCTCCCTCCTGTTCAACTTCGGCGGCCCCGGCGGCTCGGGCGTATCGACGTTGCCGGCGTACTCCTCCACCGTCTCGGTGCTCCACGAGCGGTACGACCTGGTGAGCTGGGACCCGCGCGGCGTGGGCGGCAGCGAGGGCATCCGCTGTCGCGGCGACAAGGAGATCCAAGCCGCCGAGGCGGTGGACCCCACCCCGGACACCCCGGCCGAGAAGACGGCGTACTTCCAGGACGCCGCTGACTTCGGCAAGGGCTGCGAAGAGTCCGCCGGGAAGCTGATGTCGCATGTGTCCACCACCGACACCGCCCGCGACATGGACCTGATGCGGCAAGTCCTCGGCGACCGGAAGATGCACTACTTCGGTATCTCGTACGGCACCGAACTCGGCGGCGTCTACGCCCACCTGTTCCCGAAGAACGTGGGACGACTGGTCCTGGACGCGGTCGTCGACCCCAGCGCCGACGCGGTGGGCCACGCCAGGAACCAGACCCTGGGATTCCAGCGCGCGCTCGACGACTACCTCGAGTCGACGGGCCAGGACCCACAGCAGGGCTCGCAGAAGATCGCCGACTTGCTGGAGCGGATCGACGCGGAGCCGCTGCCGACATCGACCGATCGGAAGCTGACCCAGGCACTCGCGCTCACCGGCATCATCCTCCCGCTGTACAGCAAGTCCAGCTGGCCCGCTCTGACCAGCGCCCTGGAGGCGGCCGAGCAGGGCAACGGATCCGAGCTGCTCGCACTCGCCGACGCCTACAACGAGCGGGACGCGTCGGGCCGCTACACCACGACGACCCACTCACAACGGGTCATATCGTGCTTGGACGACAAGCAGCGGCCGACGCCCGACGAGGCGGAGGGGCTGCTCGCGGAGTTCGAGAAGATCTCGCCGGTGTTCGGGACGTTCCTGGGCTGGGACACGGCGGGCTGGTGCCACGACTGGCCGGTGGCTGGGCAGTTCGACAGCCCGGAGGTGAGCGCGCCGGGTGCGGCGCCGATCCTCGTGGTGGGCAACACCGGCGACCCGGCGACTCCCTACGAGGGCGCCCGCAGGATGGCGGACGAGCTGGGCAAGGGGGTCGGCGTGGTGCTCACCTGGAAGGGCGAGGGGCACGGTGCCTACGGGAGCGGGAGCGACTGCGTCGACTCCACGGTGAACGCCTACGTGCTGAACGGAACGGCACCGAAGGACGGCAAGGTCTGCTCATGACGTCGGCGGGGGCTCCGGGCACCCGTGGTGCGCGAAGCCCCCGCCGGACGGGAAGCAGGGCCGGGTCAGTAGACCGGCTTGTGCGGCTCGATCTGGTTGACCCAGCCGATGACGCCGCCGCCGACGTGGACGGCGTCGGAGAAGCCCGCGGACTTCAGGACCGCGAGGACTTCCGCACTGCGGACACCCGTCTTGCAATGCAGGACGATCTTCTTGTCCTGCGGGAGGCTCTCCAGGGCGGTGCCCATGAGGAACTCGTTCTTCGGGATGAGCCTGGCGCCCGGGATCGAGACGATCTCGTACTCGTTGATCTCACGGACGTCGATGATGTCGATGTTCTCGCCGTCGTCGATCCACTCCTTGAGCTGCTTGGGAGTGATCGTCGAGTCGGCGGCCGCCGCCTGGGCCTCCTCGGAAACGACGCCGCAGAAGGCCTCGTAGTCGATGAGCTCGGTGACGGTCGGGTTCTCGCCGCAGACCGCGCAGTTCGGGTCCTTGCGGACCTTGACCTGGCGGTACTGCATCTCCAGGGCGTCGTAGATCATCAGGCGGCCGACCAGCGGCTCACCCGTGCCGGTGAGGACCTTGATGGCCTCGGTGACCTGGATGGAACCGATCGACGCGCACAGCACGCCCAGGACGCCGCCCTCGGCGCAGGAGGGAACCATGCCGGGGGGCGGGGGCTCCGGGTAGAGGCAGCGGTAGCAGGGGCCGTGCTCGGACCAGAACACCGAGGCCTGGCCGTCGAAGCGGTAGATCGAACCCCACACGTACGGCTTGTTCAGCAGCACGCACGCGTCATTGACGAGGTAGCGGGTCGCGAAGTTGTCGGTGCCGTCGACGATCAGGTCGTACTGGCTGAAGATGTCCATCACGTTGTCGGCCTCGAGCCGCTCCTCGTGAAGGATCACGTTCACGTACGGGTTGATGCCGAGCACGCTGTCGCGGGCCGACTCCGCCTTGGAGCGGCCGATGTCCGCCTGGCTGTGGATGATCTGGCGCTGCAGGTTCGACTCGTCGACCTCGTCGAACTCCACGATGCCGAGGGTGCCGACGCCCGCCGCGGCCAGGTACATGAGGGCCGGCGAGCCCAGGCCGCCGGCGCCCACACACAGCACCTTGGCGTTCTTCAGCCGCTTCTGCCCGTCCATCCCGACGTCGGGGATGATCAGGTGGCGGGAGTACCTGCGAACCTCGTCTACGGTGAGCTCGGAAGCCGGCTCGACCAGGGGTGGCAGCGACACGGGGACTCCGTTGGTCGGTCAATCACTACAATTGTTCTCCCCGTAACACTGCCACGGCCTTTTTCATTCCGAGACACCCGTTCCGATCCGCGAGACGATTTCGTCCCAGTAGCCGGGCATGCCCTCCCAGGGGTCCATGCGGCCGCCGCGGTCCGTGCGGTCGGTGAAGTAGATCGTCGCGGCGCCCTGCCAGCGTGCGATGCGCAGCGCCTCGTCGAGGTGGCCGCGGGGTACTCCATGCACGAAGTGGCAGAACCGCTCGGGCGGATAGTCGGCGGTCCACTCAGCCGCCTGCGACCAGCGGTAGCCGCTCCAGGGACCCGAGAACGTGACGAGCTGGTCGGCGTTCTCGGCGTAGCCGGGATACGGGTGGGTGCCGTGGCCGAGGACGATGTGTGCATCGTCACGCAGCGCGCGCAGGGTGGTGACCGTGCGGCGGATCTCGGGGAGGCCGACGCGTTCGGCCGGGCAGCGGCCCAGGAGGAAGCCGTCGACCTGGTACCAGTCCAGATACCGGCGGGCGTCCGAGATCGCCTCGGCGAAGCCGCGGGCGCCGTACATCGTGTCGAGGTGACCCAGCACGCGGACCCCCGCATTGCGGAGGCGGCCGGCCGCCTCCAGGCAGTGGGGGTCGGGACGGGCGCCGGGGCCGTCGGCGACGTTGAGGACGACCCAGTGCAAGGGCCGGGGCGCGTGAGTTCGCCCCACTCGGTGGGGGCGAGAAGGGGGTGCGCATAGCCGGGGATGCCTAAGCCGGTGCGGACATCAGTGCCCGCCGTGGCCGCTTTGGTACTGGTCAGATACGGCATGCCGCCTCCATCCAGATGTCGGCGAGGGACTCCTCGAGGTTGATCCGGGGGCGCCACCCGAGCCGGTCGCGGGCGGTGCGTACGTCGGCCTGCTGCCAGCTGCCGCAGCCGTCCGGATAGGGGTACGCGACGGGGGCCGAGTGAGCCGTGTGGTCGGAGTCGCTGCGGTGGCCCAGGGGTTCGTGGCGGGGGTGGCCGAGCGGTTCTCTGGGGTGGCCGATGGACGGCCTCAGCGGGCCGGGTGGGCCGTCGAGTTCGTGCAGGGCGCCGCCGTAGCCGGCCACCCGGGCGAGGATCGCGGCGGCGTCGCGCAGCCGGACCGCGCGGCCGGAGCCGATGTTGATGACGCCCTGCGCGGCGGAGAGGGAGGCCGCGTGGACGGCGCGAGCCACATCGCGGACGTCGACGAAGTCGCGCTGGGCGCCGAGGCCGCCGAGCTTGAGCTCGCCGTCGCCGGTCTGCATGGCGCGCCGCATGGCCTCGGCGAGGCGGCCGAGCGGGGAACCGGCGGGAGTACCGGGGCCTGTCGGGGAGAACACGCGGAGGACGACCGCGTCCAGGCCGGAGCCGAGGACCAGCTCGGTGGCGGCGAGTTTGCTGACTCCGTAGGGTCCACCGGGCCGCGGTACCGCATCCTCCGCCGTGGAGGAACCGTGCTGGCTGGGCCCGTACTCGGCTGCGCAGCCGATCTGGACGAGGCGGGCGCCACAGCCGCTGCGGCGCAGGGCCTCGCAGACGGTGGCGACGGCGACGGTGTTGTGGCGGGTGAGTTCGCGGGCACCGCCTCTGGTCGCGCCGGCGCAGTTGACGACGACGCCGGGGTGGACGGCGTCGAGGAAGCGGGTGAGTGCGCCGGGGCTGCCGGACGCGAGGTCGAATCGGACGTCGGCGTCGTCGCCGCGACCGAGTGCGGTGAGTTGGACGGCCGGGTCGGCGAGCAGACGGTCGGCGACGAAGCGGCCCAGGTAGCCATTGGCTCCGATCAGCAGAACTCTCATCGGACGGCTCCCGGGGCCAGGTTGGCGGATCGGGAGGTACTCATGCGGTGTTCTCCTTCGAAGGGGTGGTGCGGTTGCCTCCGACGTCCGGGCCGGGCGCCTGCGGCGAGGGGTGAAGCGGGTCTGTCGTGCGGCATCGGCGGGAGGCCGCCTGCGGTGGGCGCGGCTGCGGCGCCTGCCGGGGTCACCACGGGCCGTCCGTTCGTCCGTGCGCCGAAGCGCGGGTCAGTCTGCGGAAGGCGTGCAACAGAAGGGCGAGGGCCGCTGCTCCACAGGCGAGGGTCGGGATGCTGCCGGGGCCCCAGGTGTCCAGGAGGGTCTGCGTCGGGATGCCAAGGACGTCGCAGTGCGGGAGGCGGCCGGCGAAGAGCGTGGCCAGGGCGGTGGCCTCTGCCGTGGCCGCCGCGGTGAGGAGCACGGCCGGGGCGTGGGTGAAACCGTGGATGGTGAGGAGCCGGGCGAGGAAGAGGAGGGCGCCGAGGGTGAGGGTCTGGGAGGGGGCTGCGGGGTCGTCCACGGTGGCGGCGCTGAGGGCGAGGAGGCCGGTCAGGGCGGCCAGGAACAGGGTGAACGTGCCGAGCAGCAGAGGGCGTACGGAGGCGGCGAACTCCTCGAGTCCGCGGCTGGCCGTCAGTTTGTGGCGCGCCCGTGCGGCAAAGAGATGGGCGCTCCAGGCCGCGGGGGCGCAGGCCAGGGTGAGGGCCAGGAGAGGGGTGATCGTGAGGGGCCAGGAGCTGTCCGCGGCGCCGGTCGGAAGGCCGTCGGGGCCTCCCGAGGCGGCGTCCTGCAGAAGTCCGTCGCCGAGGACGGCGTAGGCGACGAGCCAGCAGATCCATGGCCGGGCGCCGGGTGCCGGGTGTGGGCCCGGCCGAGCGCGGTTCGTGCCCAGGGGGCCGCGGGACAAAGCCGCGCGCAGGGCCAGGGCCACGGCCAGGGTGCCGACGGCGGCCAGCACGAGGCGTGCCCGGCCGTGGGTGAGGTGCAGGCCTGCCAGGGTCGCGGCGCAGAGCGTGCCGGGCAGCAGGGTGCGGACGATCCAGTCCGCGCGCGGCCGGGTATCTGCGGTCGGTGTGGGGCGCCGAGATGGGTCTCCGTCGCGCGGGACACGGGCGTACATCTCCTCTGCCAGGGAGAAGACGTCCCGGTGGCGGAAGCGTGCGGCGGTGCGGTCGGTGAGACCGTGCGCCTCCAGGCCGGCCGCGATCTCCAGGGGGTCCACGGCCCGTTCGCAGAGCTCACGGTGACGGCGCATCAGGACCTTCACGGGATCGGCGGCGCCACGGTGGGCGCCGAAAGTGCCGACGGCGTCCCGCCCGGGGGCGGCGGCAGCCTCACCCCCGGCTGCGCCACCGTGCGCCTCACCGACGCGAGCCTTCTGCCGCGCCTCGATTCCGTCGCCGGCCGGGGTGCGGGGGCGGTCGAGGTTCTCCAGGTCGTTCATCGGGCTGCTCCCGTGGCGGGCACGGAGAGTGGGGGGCGTACCGGGGGGCCGGCCGCCCAGCTGGGACCACCGCGTGCCACGACGCGCGTTGCGGCGTCGGTCCAGCGGCCGGGGACGCGGGCCTCTGCGGGGACGGCGAAGGGCTGGGGCTCGCCGGAGTCGTCGAGGACGACGCGGGGGACGGGGCAGCGCGAGACGATCTCCAGGTAGATACCGTGGAACGCCGCGACGTTCTGCTCGACGGTGAACAGTTCGAGCGCTCGGGCGCGCGCGGCGGCGCCCAGGCGCTCACGGCGCTCGGGGTCGCGCAGCAGCGCCACGCACGCCTCGGCGAGCGCCCGTGGGTTGCGCGGGGGGACCACGAGCCCCGTCCCGCCGATGACCTCGACCACCGCACCGACATCCGTCGACACCGTCGCCCGGCCGCAGAGCATGGCCTCGACGAGGCCGATCGGGAAGCCCTCCACGACACTGGACAGGACGATCACCGCGCCGGAGGCGTAGGCGTCGGCGAGGGTCGGGGCTTCCGGGCCGCCGATCTCCTCGAAGGAGACGGGGTTGTCGCCGACGGCGTGCGGGCCCTCCGCCTCGTCGGGAAAGAGCTGTGCGGCGAGGACCCTGCAGTGGGTCAGGTAGTCCGCGCCCTCGGCGCCGGCAGGCGCGCCGACGATCCGCAGCCGGGTCCGGGGCGTGCCCGGCTCACCCTTGCGGAGCTCCCGGACCTCCGCGAAGGCGTGCAGCAGGGAGACCAGGTCCTTGGTCGGTTCCACGCGGCCGACCCAGACCAGCGTGTCCGGCTCCGCGAGCTCCGGCGACTCCCCCACCTCCGCGAAGGGCCCGGCGTCCATGCCGGGGTACACGGTGCGCAGCTTCGTACGGTCGGCGCCGCAGCGTTCCTGCCAGCGGCGGGCGTGTGCGTTGCCGGGCGTGATGCAGTCGGCCTGCCGGTAGATCTCGGCGGCGAGCCGCCCATGGAAGGCGGCGAGCAGGGACCGTACGGCGGGCGAGGACTCCGTGGCGGCGGCCAGATAGTGCGAGCGCAACTGCACCCCGTACTCGGTCACCAGCAGAGGTACACCGAAGAAGTGACGGGCCAGCAGCCCGGTCAGGGCCGCCGCGCCGCCGGACGCCGCGTGGCACAGGTCGACGGAGCCGAGCCCGTCGTCCTCGTACCAGTCGAGCGAGAGGGGGCGCAGGGCGCGTTCCAGGTGCGCGGCGACGGCGAGCAGATCGGGCACCCGCGCCTCGTGCGCCGTGCGCGGCGCTCCCGGCGCGCGACAGGCGCGTTCCAGGACGCGTACGGCCGCTTCGGAGCGCAGCGCCCCCACCAGGCCGCCCTCCTCGCGGGCGAGTTCGGCAAGCCCGTACAGGGCGTTGGCGAAACGGTCCGCCTCAGCGGCGGGCGCATCCGCCGACGCCTCCCCCGAGGCCCCCGCGCACAGGACGCCCGCCAGCTCCCCGTAGCACTCGGCGAACCGCCGACGAGCGCGGCGTCCGTACGCCCGCCCGTCGCCCACCACCGCCCGGTCCTCCTCGGCAGTCCACAGCGGTGCCGTTCGCACCCGGACGACCTGCGACGGCAGCGGGATCCAGCCCTCGTCCTCCTGCCGCTCGCTGCGGCTGAGCGCGTAGACGTCGAACTCGTGCTGTACGAGCCCGCGCACGAGCCGGTCGCACCAGAGCCTGGCGTCACCGCCCACATACGGATAGCCACCCTCCGTAAGCAGTCCGATGCGCATGTGCACCCCCGATCTCCCGTATGGGGAGCCACCGTTGTCCGGCGACTCGCAGCGGGACGAACGTATGCGGACAAGCCGGTGGCGCGACGGACGGTTGTCCATCGCGCCACCAAAAGGGGTGAACGGTCGTAACTTTCCCGCACAGGGCGCGTTTCGTCGCGCTAGGAGATCACGCGGGCACGGAGGGCCACGTTCCGCGAGGTGTGCTCAACTGCCTGGGTACGGCCACGGATTGGCCTTGCAACTGATCCCCTCATGATCAAGGAATTTCGTCTGCTGCTGCATGACAGGGGCAAGGTCGCCGTCCTTGTCACAGGTGACGTGGCGGTAGCCGAGACGGTGGCCGATCTCGTGGTTGATCAGCATCTGCCGGTAGGCGTGGATCTCGTCGCCGTACGTCTCCGAACCCTGCGCCCAGCGATAGGCGTTGATCATCACGCGCTCGGTGGCGGCCGAGTCGCAGGAGACGTTGTCGACCGTGGTGTCCAGGCCTGACCTGGCGCACCAGTCGGCGGTGGTGCCGGGGCTGGCGAGGGTGATCACGAAGTCGGGTTTGCCGGAGTGGATCCGTTCGAAGGTACGGCCGCCGTTGTGGGCCCAGCTGCGGTCGTCGTTGAGCGTCTTCTGCACGGCTTGCGCGAAGAGTTCGCCGTCGAGACCGAGGCCCTGCTCCACGTCCACGCGGTACGTGTACTTCTGCCCCGCGCCCGGCGCCTTGTCGATCCCGGCGATCGCGTCGAACTCCCCCGAGCCGTCGAGCGTCGCGCTCAGCTCGTACGTCCTGCCCATCTTCTGTTCGTACGTCAGCGGCACCGCGCTCGGCGAATCGGAGGGCGTCGGCCGCCCGTCCCCGCGCGACGCGGAGTCCCGGGCGTCCCGGCCCTGGTCGGCGGCGGACTGCGACTGTACGCCGGTGTCGTCGCCCGCGTCCGTGACCTGACCGGCGACGATCACGGCCAGCACGGTGGTCACGGCGGCGGCCGCGATCCCGGTGAACGTGCGGCCCTTGGCGCCCTTGGCCGGGACGGGCTCGCCGGTCGGCGGCGCGTCGTCCTCGATGCCGGTGCCGGTCCGGGTGTCGGTGTCCCAACTGGTGACGGACGCGTACGGGTCCTCGGCGGGTGCGGAGGAGGCGGGCGTACGGCGCGTGAAGACGTCGTCGTCCTCGTCGAAGACGTCGACGTACTCCTGACGCGGGCCCGGGGGCAGGTCCCGCTGCCGCGGAACGCCCGGTCCGACGGCGACTCCCTGCCCGCCACCGGGCCCACCCCTCAACTCACCCCAGCCACCGCCCCCTTCACGCTGCTCGGGGTGGCCGCCACGGACCTGGGGATGCCGTGAGCGGGCGTGCCGTCGGGGAAACGGGGCGTGCCGTGGGCGGGGGTGCCGTCCGGCAGACAGGGAAACCCATGCGCCGGCGTACCGTCGGGCAACCGAGGCACACCATGCACCGGCGTACCGTCCGGCAGGCGGGGAAACCCATGCACCGGCGTACCGTCCGGCAACCGAGGCACACCAAGCACCGGCGTACCGTCCGGCAGACGAGGCACACCATGCGCCAACGTGCCCTCGGCATAACGCGGCACCGCATACCCCGCCGAGCCGTCCGCCATCCGCGGAACCCCACCCGCCGGCGTACCGTCGGGCAGCCGCGGAACCGCACGCGCGGGCGTGCCGTCGGGCATCGGCGTCTGCCGTCCCCCCGAGGGCCCCGGTGCCGGCCGGCGAGCCCCTTTGTCCGCGGCCGCACCCTTGGGTGCCGGGCCGCGGCGACTGTGGCGTCCCACCTCGCGCCTCAGCTCCCCGTACTCGCGGACTCGGCCCCATCGGCGGACGCCCGGGACGCCCCTGGGGGCGCGCCGTCGGATCCCACCTCCACGAGGAGCTCACGGAACGCCTTCGCCACCGTCTCCGGGTACTCCATCATCGCCACGTGCCCGGCGTCCGGGAGGGTCAGAAGCCGGGAGTCGCGGAAGGTGCGGGCGGCCTTCTGGGCCACACGGAAGCGGACGAGCTGGTCCCGGCCGCCGTAGACGAGGAGTGTGGGGGCGAGGACGCGTTCGGCCTGGCGCCACAGCCCGTGCTGGCCGCCCAGGGTGTACGCGTTGACGATCCCGCGCGCGGAGCGCGCCATCGCGTCCCAGAAGTACGGCAGTTGCAGGCGCCGCTCCATCTCCTCCACGGCGTTGCGAAAGCCCTCGTTCGACACTCGCCCGGGGTCGCCGTAGCAGAGCGTCACCACGCCGCGGACCTGCTGTTCCGCCGTCCAGCCGGTGGTCAACCGGGCAAGGAGCGGGACCACGCCCGGCACCCCCAGCAGCGCGGTCGGTACGGCCTTGCGCTGGATCCGGATCTCCGGCAGCGCGGGCGACACCAGCGTGAGCGTCCGGACGAGATCGGGCCGCACAGCGGCGACGCGGGTGGCGACCGCGCCGCCGAGTGAGTTGCCGAAGAGGTGGACCGGACCACGACCGGAGGCGTCCAGGTAACGGATGACCGCGCGCGCGTGCCCGGTGACCGAGTAGTCGCCGTTGTCCGGTGGTGGTGAGTCGCCGAAGCCCGGCAGGTCGACGGCCTCGCAGTCGACGTCCGCGTCGAGCAGTTCCATCATCGCCGACCAGTTCTGCGAGGAACCGCCGAGGCCGTGCACGTAGAGCGCGGGAGGCAGCCCCTCGCGCGCGGGAGGCCGCGAACGCACCGTGAGCGTGATGCCGGGCAGTTGGACCGACCGCAGCCGCTCGCCCTCCGCGACCCTGACGGGCGCCACCTTCGGGAGCACGTTGGCGCTGGGCACATACGGCAGCTCGGTCGAAGACATGCGGCAATGTTACGAGGTGATCACGTCGTGGTTCATGTGTTCGCCGTCACAGACACGCAGGACGGCACCGTATCTGCACAGACCGGCGGATGCGCAGCGCGTGACGTTCCGGACGCGGATCGCATAGCGTCCGGATCGGGTGTCTCCTAGGCTCGTAGGGAGGGCACCCGCGTGTGGCCCCTGCTTCTTCCAGGGACGTTCGTAGAAAGGGAGCCCACCATGGCCATTGACCCGACCGATCCCGAGACCTTCGAGAACGAGGACACCGAGGAAGTCCTGGAGTACGACGTCGAGGCCCCCGATGTCGACGCGGCCGAGCAGCATGCGGACGTCACCCCGGACCGTGACGACCCGCTGACCGGCGTCGATCCCGCCCGGGCCAACGAGGCCGACCTCGTGGAGCAGGCCCGGGTCGTCTCCCTCGACGAGGACGACTACCGGTGACCCGTGCGGACACCCAGTAGTTGAGGAGGAACGAGGCGCACTTTTGCCCGCTCTGCACCCGTTCGAAACCTTCTATGCGGCTTTCGTAGCCGTCCGGTCCGTGAAATTCTGCGCTCTCAGCGCGCACGTCACGGTTACCGAAAAGTACGATGGCCGCGCGGCGCACACCGCATGTGGACGATTTTGGGAGGCGGCGTGACAGCCATCGAGCAGACAGAGGCGGCACGCCCGCGAGGTACGCGCCTGCCGCGCCGTGCCCGTCGGAACCAACTTCTGGGCGCCGCCCAGGAAGTCTTCGTGGCCCAGGGCTACCACGCGGCCGCGATGGACGACATCGCCGAGCGCGCGGGCGTCAGCAAGCCGGTGCTCTACCAGCACTTCCCGGGCAAGCTCGACCTCTACCTGGCCCTGCTGGACCAGCACTGCGAGTCTCTGATCAAGTCCGTACGGAGCGCGCTCGCGTCGACGACCGACAACAAGCAGCGCGTACGAGCCACGATGGACGCGTACTTCGCGTACGTCGAGGACGACGGCGGCGCCTTCCGCCTCGTCTTCGAGTCGGACCTGACGAACGAGCCCGCCGTGCGCGAGCGTGTCGACAAGGTCACGAACGAGTGCGCCGAGGCCATCTGCGACGTGATCGCCGAGGACACCGGGCTGTCGCGCGCCGAGTCGATGCTGCTCGCCTCCGGCCTCGGCGGCCTCGCCCAGGTGGTGGCCCGTTCCTGGCTGCACAGCGACCGCAGCGTCCCGCGCGACCAGGCGGTCCAGCTGCTGGCCTCGCTGGCCTGGCGTGGTATCGCGGGCTTCCCGCTGCACGGCAACGAGCAGCAGCACTGAGGCCGGCCGGAGGGCGGGACGTTTTGTTCCCGTGCGCTGTTCGCTCCTGGCGTTCTTTGCGCGGAGGGTGCGCGTCCCCTCGCCGGGCTAATGTGTGCTGGTACGGCGCGGACGCCCGCGCACTTCACTGACCGTTCGGAGGGACATAGCCGTGGAGGTCAAGATCGGCGTTCAGCACGCGCCGCGCGAGATCGTTCTGGAGAGCGGTCAGAGTTCCGAGGAGGTCGAGCGCGTGGTGGCCGAGGCGCTGGCCGGGAAGTCACAGCTGCTCAGCCTCGTGGACGAGCACGGCCGCAAGGTCCTGGTCCCGGCCGACCGTCTCGCCTACGTCGAGCTCGGCGAGCCGGCCCCGCGCAAGGTGGGCTTCGGCGCCCTGTAGGCGGACGCTGCGGACAGACGCGAACGACCGGGCCCGGCGGCTTGCAGAAGCCGCCGGGCCCGGTCGTTTCCGCTCTCCGTTCGCCTCCACAAACGGAGCACATCTCGCTCACAGGGGTGGATTGGATTCCGCAGGTCAGGGGTAAGACGGGCTACGACCGTTTCGGGCAGGCCGGCCGTGTGGGAGGACCCTGACATGCTCCTGGAAGCGCTCAGCTCCGCGATCCTCGGCCTGGCCCTCGCATGGGTCTACGCCGTGCGCCTGCCGCATCGCCTTCCCGCCCGCCCGCTCGTCCTGTCGACCGGCGTCGCCGGAGCCCTCTTCGGCGCCTTCGTCACCCACAGCGCACTGGAGACCGGCGGTTTCCTGCCGATCCTGGTCGGCGCGGCGGTCCTCTCCGTCGCCTCCCTGTCGCTGCTGCTGCGCCCGGCGGGAAGACTCCGCCGACGCTCGGCGACGGCCTGAGCCGCCGCCGAGGCCGCGGTCGCGGGTGACCTCGCAACAGGCCCTAGGCAGCCAGGCCCAAGGCCGCCATCCGCTTGGTGTGTGCCTCGGTGATGCGGGAGAACATCCTGCCGACCTCGGCGAGGTCGAAGCCGTCGGCGACACCGCCCACGAGCATCGTGGACAGCGCGTCCCGCTCCGCGACCACCCGCTGGGACTGCGACAGGGCCTCGCCCATGAGCCGGCGCGCCCACAGCGCGAGCCGCCCGCCCACCCGCGGGTCGGCGTCGATGGCCGCGCGCACCCGGTCGACGGCGAAGCCGGCGTGCCCGGTGTCGTCGAGCACGGCCAGCACCAGGGAGCGGGTGTCGGAGTCCAGCCGTACGGCGACCTCGCGGTAGAAGTCGCTGGCGATCGAGTCGCCGACGTAGGCCTTGACAAGCCCCTCCAGCCAGTCCGAGGGCGCGGTCTGCCTGTGGAAGCCGTCCAGCGCGGCGACGAACGGCTCCATGGCCGCCGTCGGCTCCTCGCCGATCTCCGTGAGCCGGTCGCGCAGCCGCTCGAAGTGGTGGAACTCGGCCGACGCCATCTTCGCCAGCTCCGCCTTGTCCTCCAGCGTCGGCGCCAGCTTGGCGTCCTCCGCGAGCCGCTCGAACGCCGCGAGTTCCCCGTAGGCGAGCGCACCGAGCAGGTCCACGACCGCGGCCCGGTACTGCGGATCGGCGGAGGCGGTCGCCCAGTCCTGGGCGGCGACCCCGGTGTGTTCGGCGGCTTCGGGGGTCTCGGCGGCGTTGTCAGGCTTGTCAGAGGTCGTCATGAAGCGCACAATAGCTCGCTTGCCGCGCGGCGGAAGTCCCTGGTCAATCAGTGTGACCACGACGACGCGAAGGACTGCGTCCACGGGTGTGACGACGGCTACGTGACCGAATCGGCCATCGCATGTGCGCGAATCCGGGGTATGGTGGTAATGCGCCTGCTGGTACGACGCCCAATTTGTCGTACCTCGACAGGCCGCACGTATGAGGATGCCCGGTCGGTGGCCCGATCGGCTCCGACCCGACAGCCCTCCCTGACCGTACGCAAGTGTGCGTACGACGATCGGAGGGGCCCTCAGCGGTACGCAGGCTCTTGAGCGTTGGCAGAGGTCCCGTGTCCTACGGCTCGCCCCCCGCGGCAGCCGACGTCCCCGGCACGGTCAGACACGACCCCCGCGCTCGCCTCGCACCGCACACACAGAAGAGGCAGCACCCTGACTACGACGTTCCGAGAGCTCGGGATCCTCCCCGAGACCGCCGAGGCCCTGGAAGCCGTCGGCATCGTCACCCCGTTCCCCATCCAGGAGATGACCCTCCCCGTCGCCCTCTCCGGCACGGATGTCATCGGCCAGGCCAAGACCGGCACCGGAAAGACGCTGGGCTTCGGCCTTCCGCTCCTCGAGCGCGTCACCGTTCCTGTCGACGTCGAGGCCGGCCGGGCCAAGCCCGAGGCGCTCACCGACGCCCCCCAGGCCCTGGTCGTCGTCCCCACGCGCGAGCTGTGCACGCAGGTCACCAACGACCTGCTGACCGCGGGCAAGGTGCGCAATGTGCGCGTCACCGCGATCTACGGCGGCCGGGCGTACGAACCGCAGGTCGAGGCCCTGAAGAAGGGCGTCGACGTGGTCGTCGGCACCCCGGGCCGACTGCTGGACCTGGCCGGCCAGAAGAAGCTCAACCTGAACCACGTCAAGTGCCTGGTCCTCGACGAGGCCGACGAGATGCTCGACCTGGGCTTCCTGCCCGACGTCGAGAAGATCATCAACATGCTTCCGGCGCGCCGCCAGACGATGCTGTTCTCGGCGACGATGCCCGGCGCGGTGATCGGCCTGGCCCGTCGCTACATGTCGCAGCCCACGCACATCCGCGCCACCGCGCCGGACGACGAGGGTGTGACGGTCGCGAACATCTCGCAGCACGTCTACCGCGCGCACAACATGGACAAGCCCGAGATGGTCGCCCGCATACTCCAGGCCGACGGCCGCGGACTGGCCATGGTCTTCTGCCGCACCAAGCGCACCGCGGCCGACCTCGCCGACCAGCTCAAGCAGCGCGGCTTCGCCTCCGGCGCGGTCCACGGCGACCTCGGCCAGGGTGCCCGCGAGCAGGCGCTGCGCGCCTTCCGCAACGGCAAGGTCGACGTCCTCGTCTGCACCGACGTCGCCGCCCGCGGCATCGACGTCGAGGGCGTGACGCACGTCATCAACTACCAGTCCCCCGAGGACGAGAAGACGTACCTGCACCGCATCGGCCGTACGGGCCGCGCGGGCGCGTCCGGTACGGCGATCACGCTGGTCGACTGGGACGACATCCCGCGCTGGCAGCTGATCAACAAGGCGCTGGAGCTGGACTTCAACGACCCGCCGGAGACGTACTCGACGTCCCCGCACCTGTTCGCCGAGCTCAGCATTCCCGAGGGCACCAAGGGTGTCCTGCCGCGCTCGGAGCGTACGCGCGCCGGGCTCGACGCGGAGGAGCTGGAGGACCTGGGCGAGCCGGGCGGCCGCGGTCCGCGCGGTCGCGGTGGCCGGGGTGGCCGGGACGAGTCCCGTTCCGCCGACCGCGAGCGTCCCTCCCGTACGCCGCGCCGCCGCCGCCGTACGCGCGGCGGGACCCCGATGGACGCCACCGAGACCACCGGGGTCACGCCGGAGACGGACACCCCCGCCGAGGAGGCCGCCGCGCCGCGCACCCTGCGCCGTCGGCGCCGCACCCGTAGCGGCGCCCCGGCAGAGGCGACGGCCATAGCAGCGGCCGAGCCCACGGCACCCGAAGCCGCGGAGACCGCCGTGGCGACGGCCGAGGGCCCGGCCACCATGGGCGCCCCCGAGACGCTGGAGAAGCCGCGCCGCCGCCGCACCCGCAAGTCGGTCGAGGCCGCTCCCGCCGAGGCAGCGGCCGACACGGCCGAGGCGACCCCCGCGACCGCCCCGGAGACGCAGGAGCCCCAGCCGCGCCGCCGCACCCGCAAGGCCACGGCAACCGCCGAGGCAGCGGTCGACACCGCCGAAGGCACAGAGGCCAAGCCCCGCCGCCGTACGCGCAAGACGGCCGAGCCCGCTCAGACCGCCGAGACCGCACCGGCACCGGAGGCGGAGTCCAAGCCGCGCCGCACCCGCAAGGCCACGGCGACCGCCGAGGCTGCCGTCGACACCGCCGAAGGCACGGAGGCCAAGCCGAAGCGCACCCGCAAGGCGACCACCACCACGGACGACGCCGACGCCAAGCCCAAGCGCACCCGCAAGGCCACGGCGACCGCCGAGGCTGCCGTCGACACCGCCGAAGGCACGGAGGCCAAGCCGAAGCGCACCCGCAAGGCGACCACCACCACGGACGACGCCGACGCCAAGCCCAAGCGCACCCGCAAGGCCACGGCGACCGCCGAGGCTGCCGTCGACACCGCCGAAGGCACGGAGGCCAAGCCGAAGCGCACCCGCAAGGCGACCACCACCACGGACGACGCCGACGCCAAGCCCAAGCGCACCCGCAAGGCCACGGCGACCGCCGAGGCTGCCGTCGACACCGCCGAAGGCA
>NZ_QZWF01000018.1 GCF_004187715.1 Streptomyces sp. F001
GTACGGGGCGGGGAGGGGGAGCGGGTCGCCGAGGTCGACATCGGACTCGTTGTCGTAGTAGGCCTTGGCGGGGTCGTCGCCGGGGAGAATGGGGTCGGTGTAGCAGTGAGCCGTCTTGGTGTTGCGGTTGATCAGTACGTAGACGGGAACGCCCGCGGCAGCGTAGGTGCGGAGTTTGGGGCCGGTGTCCGCCCAGTGATTGGACGACGTGACCTCGGCAACCAGGGAGATCATGTCGACGGGGTACCAGCCCTTGTGGGCCTTGCGGTACGACTCGTCGAGTTCGGACGCCCTGCGGCGGCGGACGTAGAAGTCGGGGATGAGCAGGGCCATGGTGCTGCCGTCCTTGTGGGCGGCGCGATATCCGTTGCCCATGCCCACGAGGCGGAATCCGGCCGCACGGAGCTGGTAGCTCAGTTCGTAAGCGCCATGGTTGTGGCTGTCGTTGGCTTGCGGCGGCACGATGACCGTCCCCTCGACATACTCCGGTCGAATCGGCATCGGCGATGCCTCTTCGAGCGCAATCAACAGGTCGATGGGGTCCACCTGCGTCATCACCGGCTCCATGATCGGTTCGGCGCTCATCGGTTCTCCTTGCCACGCTGTTGCCAGGCTACGCCCGCGCTGGGTGCCCCGACAGAACGGTCGGGCATCCGACGCCCACCCAGCGCCGGATGCCCGACCGTTCACTCGAACGAGTGTGCTGAACCGTTCCGTTACTTCGTCACGCTCGGCGGCGTCAGCGGCGTGGCCGCCTGGGCCTGCGGGGACGTCGTGTTGGCGTAGGCCGACGGAGCCGCCATGCCCGCCGTCGGGTCGCTGTCCGCTTCCGTCTCCTGCTGCAACGGCAGACCGCCGACGATGCGGATGCCCTCGCTGTCGAAACGGCGCTTGATACGCCAGCGCAGCTCGCGTTCGACGGTGAGGGACTTGCCCGGCATGGTCCTGGCGGAGACGCGGACGACCATCGAGTCGAGCAGGACGCTGTCCAGGCCCAGGATCTCGACCGGGCCCCACAGCATCTCGTTCCAGGGGTCCTCCTTGCTCATCGCCTCGCCGACCTCGGTGAGCACGGCCTTGACGTGGTCGAGGTCCTCCGAGGGGCGGACCGTGACGTCGACGCCGGCCGTGGCCCAGCCCTGGGAGAGGTTGCCGACGCGCTTGACCTCGCCGTTGCGGACGTACCAGATCTCCCCGTTGTCGCCGCGCAGCTTGGTCACGCGCAGGCCGACCTCGACGACCTCGCCCGAGGCGACGCCCACGTCGATGGAGTCGCCGACGCCGTACTGGTCCTCCAGGATCATGAACACGCCGGACAGGAAGTCCGTGACGAGGTTGCGCGCGCCGAAACCGATCGCGACGCCTGCGACACCCGCGGACGCCAGCAGCGGCGCCAGGTTGATCTCGAAGGTGGCGAGGATCATCAGGCCCGCGGTGCCGAGGATCAGGAAACTCGCCACCGAGCGCAGCACCGAGCCGATCGCCTGGGAACGCTGCCGGCGGCGCTCCACGTTCACCAGCAGACCGCCGATCGCCGTACCGTCGACCGCCTGCGCGGTGCGGTTCATGCGGTCTATCAGCTTGGTGATCGCCCGCCGTACCGCCACCCGCAGCACCGTCGCGATCACCGCGATCAGCAGCACCCTGAGGCCGATCGCGAGCCAGGTCGACCAGTTCTCCTCGACCCAGCCGGCGGCGTTCGTGGCGCTCTCCTGGGCGTCCTGGAGAGAGGGAACGGACGGGGCCGTCTCCGACGGGGACGGCGACGGCGACGAACCGGCGGCGAGCAGGTCCGAGAAGGGCGACACAGCAGGTACCTCCAGGTGCAACGGTCCGCCCCCGGTACGGCGGTCAGAGTTCAAGGCCGTGAACGTGGTCGAGGTCACGGAAAGGTCACCGGGCGGGCGGATTCACCACACTATCGGGGCATCGTGTGGGGATCGTTGCGATGTTCGAGGGAGAGACGGCGTCCCCGTGGGGATGAACAGACCAGACGAACACCAGGTGGGACGAGCAGTGACACCAGGAGGGGGAATGAAGTGGTCGTGATCCGGGGGAGGAATCGGATGTGGTCGAAAACACTCCCAGCCCGTTACCGGGACATGGTGGCGCTTTCACCAGGCATGAGGGGAGACTGACTGCAGATCGTCCCGGCGCGAGCCACGCGCCGCCGGCGTACAAGGAGGCATCCGTGCCGCACGTCCTGGTCCTCAATGCGTCGTACGAGCCGCTCGGCGTCGTACCGCTCCGCCGCGCGCTCGTCCTCGTCCTCGAGAACAAGGCCGTATGCCTCGAGGAGTCCGGCGCCTTTATGCACAGCGCAACCGTCACAGTCCCCGCACCCAGCGTGGTCCGGCTCAAACGATTCGTCCGGGTTCCCTATCGGGGACCCGTTCCGTTGACCCGTCGGGCGCTGTTCGCGCGCGACGGGGGCCGGTGCATGTACTGCGGTGGCGTCGCAACCAGCGTCGACCATGTCATTCCGCGCAGCCGCGGGGGCAAGCACGTCTGGGACAACGTGGTGGCCTCGTGTCGCCGTTGTAACCACGTGAAGGCCGACCGACACCTGTTCGAGATCGGCTGGCGGCTGCGCCACAAACCCGCTCCGCCCACCGGTCTGGCCTGGCGCATCATCGGCACCGGCCATAGGGACCCGCGCTGGCTGCCGTACTTGCAGCCGTACGGCGCGGATGACGCCTTGGCCCGGATCGACGGCATTTCCGCCTGACGATCCGGGCCTTCGCATACCTGGCGTACGTGTGCGTGCGTGCGCCGTGATGCCGGCCCCGGGGGTCCCCAGTGCCCCCGGGACCGGACGGCTGGTCCCAGCCGGACGGCTGCTCTCACACGTACCGCAGCTCCGCCGGCCGCACCGACCGCCGCAGCAACGGCAGGGAAGTGGCCGCCGCGAGCAGGCAGCACATGTACACCGCGAGCGGCACCAGCAGCGCCGCATACGGCACGTTATGCGTCGTGTACTCCGTGGTGATCGACGCGTACCAGACGCCGATTGCCATGCCGCCCGTGCCCGCCACGAGGACCGCGGGCGCCAGTGGCAGCGCGCTCTCCAGCAGCAGCGCCCGACCCAGCACCGCGCGCGGCACCCCGGCAGCGGCCTGTGCGGCCAGGCCCTGGCGGCGACTGGCCAGGGACTCGGCGGTGCCGACGGCGAGAGCGGACAGCACGATCACGAGGCCGACGGTGATCGCCGCCGCCGTCAGGTCCAGGCCCGTCGTGTAGAACTCCATGTCCATGCCGAGCTGGCCGACACTACGCATCCCCCTCAGATCGGCCAGCATCACCTGCCGTACCCCCACGAAGCCGGTGCCCACGACCGTCACCAGCAGCACGGCCGCATGCGTACGGGCCGCCGACCACGGATCGTCCCGCAGCCGTTCCGCCGCGATCAGCCCCGCCGCGCTATGCGCCCGGTCGGCGAGGACGCGTCCCAGCAGGCTCGAAGACCAGCCCGACAGCCACACCGCGGCGGAGCCGACCAGCAGGACCAGGGCGAACACGGTCAGCGGGACGAGCGCGAACCCGAAGAGTGGGTTGGCGGTGAACGGCGTCAGCAAGGTGACCAGCGCCAGCGCCGTGAACAGCAGCGTCGCCACCAGCAACACCCGCCCCGGGCGCTGTGCGGGTCGTACCCGGCGCACCCAGCCGAGCGGCGAGGCCACCACCCGGCGCAGCGCCAGCGCGCCCACCGCCGTACCCAGCATCGGTACCCCCAGAGCGACCGCGACCATCCCCGCCCAGGCGAGGGCGGACGGGCCGGCCCAGTAGGACAGCAGGATCGGCACCGCGACCGCGGCGGCGAGCATCGAGCCCAGCAAGCAGGCCAGTCCTGTCTCCAGCGCGGCGATCCGGCGCACCTGCCACGGCGTGGCCCCGGCCAGCCGCAGCCCGGCCAGTCGCCGGTCTCGGTGCACGGCGCCGATGCGCGCGGTCTGGCCGAGGAAGCCGAGGACGGGGACGAGGAGAAGCAGCAGGCTGAAGACCACGCCGTGGCGCTCCCCGGGGTTGTCCAGCAGACCGTGCGCCACCCCGATCGCGTAGTGGCCGTCCAGCGAGGCCAGCACCACGGCGGCCTGCGCGAACCCGGTCGCGAGCGCCGCGCCGGCCACGGTGAGCCCGACCCGCCACCACTCACGCCGGTCGGAACCCCGGGTGAGCCGCCAGGCGAGCCGTACGTCGACGGAAATCCCCGCAGCGCTGCTCACGCCGTCACCCCCACCGGCGCCAGGGCGCCGTCGCTCAGCCGCACCTCGCGGTCCGCGTACGCCGCCACCTGCGCGTCGTGCGTGATCAGCAGCACCGCCGTGCCCGACTCGCGGGCCGTGTGCACCAGGGCCGTCATCACCTGCTCGCTCGCCAGCGAGTCCAGCGCCCCCGTCGGTTCGTCGGCGAAGACGACCTTCGGGCCGGTAATCAGGGCCCTGGCCAGCGCCACTCGCTGGGCTTGGCCGCCGCTCATCTCGCCGGGCCGCAGCTCCTCCTGACCGCGCACCCCGAACCGCTCCAGCCACTCCCCGGCCGTCGCCTGGGCCTCCTGGCGGCGGACGCCCGCGAGCAACAGCGGCAGCGCCACATTGTCCAGGGCCGTCAGCTCGGGGATCAGCTGCCCGAACTGGAAGACCACGCCGAACTCCGTGCGCCGCAGCTCGCTCAGCCGCTTCTCGGGCAACTGGTCGAGCCGCTCCCCGCCGTAGCTCACCGAGCCGGCGTCCGGGCGGACGATGCCGGTCAGACAGTGCAGCAGCGTGGACTTTCCGCTGCCGCTCGCGCCGGTGACGGCGAGGATCTCCCCGGCGTGCAGCTCGACGGAGGCGCCGCGCAGGGCCTGCGTTCTGCCGTGCGCCTTGACGAGGTCGCGGGCCGCGAGCAGCGGCACCGCGGTTCCCCCCTTGTTGCTCATGCTGTGTCGACCTCCGCGGTCAGGGTGGTGAGCCGGGCCGCCGTGGTCGTCATCCAACGGAGGTCGGCGTCGAGGTGGTTGAGGGCGTAGTCCGCCGAGAGCACCGTCGCGAGGTCGGCGCCGTGCGCGGTCTTGACCGCCGTGAGTTCCCGCATCCGTTCCATGTGGGCGGCGCGCTGGGCGCGCAGATAGGCCTCCGGGTCACCGCCGGACAGGATCGAGACGACGACCTTGGCGAAGATCTCGTTCGTCACGAACGGCGCGGGCGGCGCGATCTCCCCGGCCCACTGGGCCAGTTCACGCGCTCCGTCCTCCGTCGAGCGGTACGTCGTCCGCTCCGGGCCGCCGTCCGAGTCGGTGCCCTCGATCTCGGCCAGGCCGTCGCGGACCAGGCGCTGCAAGGTCGTGTAGACCTGCCCGTAGGCCAGCGGACGGGCCTGCGGGAAACGTTCGTCGTGGCGTCGCTTGAGGTCGTAGCCGTGGCTCGGCCCTGCGGCGAGCAGCCCCAACAGGATGTGGCGGGTGCTCATGCGGATCATTATGCACTGAGTACATGTACTGAGTGAATAGTGATCGATGAGAAGGCCTCTCGGCGGAAACAGAATGTGACGAGAGGCACGTTGTTCCTTTCTGTACGTCTGGCGTCGCGCCTGCCGGGTAGGGCTGCGATAACCCGCCAGGGCCTGGCCGGCGAGAACCGCAGGGCAGGCCGCAAGCCGTAAGTCGTCGTACTCGACGGCGCACCGACAAGGAGGCCCCCGTGGCCGCAGCATCGGCACACCTTCTGCTCTCGGCCCTCTCCAAACCCGAGGCGTCCGGTGAATACGAGGCGCACGCCTGTGTCTTCAGCGCCGAAGGCGCCTGCGCCGAGACCCCGCTCACCAGCGAGCCGCCGTTGCCGGACGCCGAGCAGCCCCTCACCAGCGAACCGCCGCTCGCCGATGCGGCGCCCCTGAAGAGCGAGGCGGCCTTCGATGCCGGCGAAGCGGCCTTTGGTCTGGACATTCCGGACCTGGGCTCCCCGAGGCCGTAGATGACAGCGCAGCGGTCGGCCGAACTCCCCGCCGAGGATCTGTCCCGGCTCGCCGAGTTGCACGGCGTCGCCACCTCCTACCAGCCGTCCGCGGACCGTACGGTCACGGCCTCCGCCACCGCACTCACCCGCGCCCTGGCCGCCCTCGGCGTCGACGCGAGCACGCCCGGGGCCGTCGGTGCCGCGCTCGCCGCGCGTGAGCGGGAGCTGCGCGAGCGGCTGCTGCCGCCGACGGTGGTGTGCTGGAGCGGGGACGCGCCCGAGGCGCTGGCCGCGCTGCCGTCCGGCACCCGGCTGCACATCGAGACCGAACAGGGCGAGACCCGCGCCGCCGCCGACCGACTCCCGCCCGGGGTCCACCGGTTGACCGCCACGGCTCCCGACGGTCGTACGGCGCACAGCCACCTGGTCGTCGCCCCGGCCTGTCTGCCCGCACCCTCCGGACGCTCGTACGGCCTCCTGGTTCAGCTCTACTCCCTCCTCTCCCGCCGTTCCTGGGGCATGGGCGACCTCGGTGACCTCGCCGAACTCGCCGCCTGGGCCGGCCGGGCGCTCGGCGCCGGATTCGTGCAGGTCAACCCGCTGCACGCGGCCGTACCCGGACCCCCGGCCGACCCCTCCCTACCGCCCTCTCCGCCGCTTTCCCGACCCCGTGCACCTGCGGGTCGAGGGCGTCCCCGAGTTCGCGTACGTCGAGGACCGCGAGCGCGTGCGGGCGCTGCTGGAGCGGGCCGGGCGGCTGCGTGAAGCGGTGCTGGAGAAGGGGGCGTTGATCGACCGGGACGCGGTGTGGGAGGCGAAGCGGGAGGCGCTGGAGCTCCTCCACGAGGTGCCCCTCGGCCCCGGCAGGCACGCCGCCTACTGCGACTACCTCGCCGAGCAGGGCCAGGCACTGGAGGACCACGCCACCTGGTGCGCCCTGGCCGAGGTGCACGGCCCGGACTGGCAGCGATGGCCGGAGGGGCTGCGGGATCCACGGTCGTCCGAAACCGCCCGTGCGCGGGGGGAGTTGATGGACCGGGTCGATTTCCACTGCCGTCTCGCGTGGCTCACCGACGCCCAGCTGACTGCCGCCCAGCGGGTCGCGCGGGAGGCGGGGATGCCCGTCGGGATCGTGCACGACCTCGCGGTCGGGGTGCATCCCGGGGGCGCGGACGCCTGGGCGCAGCAGGAGTACTTCGCGGCCGGGATGTCGGTGGGGGCGCCGCCGGACGCCTTCAACGCCCGGGGCCAGGACTGGGGGCTGCCACCCTGGCGACCGGACCGGCTGGCCGAGTCGGGGTACACGCCGTACCGCCGTCTGCTGCGGGCGTTGTTCCGGTACGCGGGTGCGCTGCGGATCGACCACGTCATGGGGCTGTTCCGGCTGTGGTGGGTGCCGCAGGGGCAGCCGCCGACGGAGGGGACGTACGTCCGTTACGACGCCGAGGCCATGCTTGCGATCCTGGTGCTGGAGGCCTCCCGCGCCGGAGCGGTGGTGATCGGGGAGGACCTCGGAACGGTGGAGCCGGGTGTGCGGCAGACGCTGCGCTCGCGGGGCGTGCTCGGCACCTCGGTGCTGTGGTTCGAGCGGGACTGGGACGGGGACGGGCGTCCCCTGCCGCCGGAGTCCTGGCGTGCCGACTGCCTCGCCACCGCGACCACGCACGACCTGCCGCCGACCGCGGCCCGTCTCAGCGGGGAACACGTCGAACTCCGCGATCGTCTCGGCCTGCTCACCCGCCCCCTCGACGTGGAGCGCGCCGAAGCCGCCGCCGACACCGGCGAATGGCTGGCCCTCCTCACCCGGCTCGGCCTGCTGCAGGGTACGGGTGGCGGTCTCGGTACGTCGGAGGAGGAGGCCGAGGTCCAGGCCGTCCACCGTTTCCTGCTGCGCACCCCCGCCCGGATGATCGGCGTATGGCTGCCGGACGGGGTCGGTGACCGGCGCCCGCAGAACCTTCCCGGGACGTGGGACGAGTACCCGAACTGGCGGCTGCCCGTGGCGGACGCGGAGGGGAGGCCGGTGACGTTGGAGGAGCTGGCGGGGTCGGCGCGGCTGCATGCGTTGGTCGAGGTGCTGCGGGGGAACGCCGGGCGGTGTTGATCAGCCGGCGCCGGTCTCATAGGGCACCCCGGACGCGCGTATCAAACCGGCGTTGGATACGTTGGCACCGTGGACAAGAAGAACGCCCTGCGCGCCGGCGCCCTGGCTGCCGGTACGACGCTGATGATGCTGCTCATGACGTCCCCCGCGCTCGCGCTCACCCCGGACGACGGTGACGACCCCGGCACGGGCCTGAGCGTCATCGAGACGCTGGGGCTGTTCGTCATTGCCCCGCTCGCGCTGTTCGCGGTCATCGCCGGGCTGGTGATGGTCCTGGACAAGTCGCACAAGCAGAAGGACACGACCAGCACCAACATCACGACCAAGGCCGGCTCGAAGGCCTGACGCAGGGCTCCGCACGAGCCCGCCGCGCACCTCCCGAGGGCGCCGTCCCCGTCGTCGTACGCACGCGCACAGCGCTGTACGCCGACGGGAACGGCGCCCTCGGCATGTTTCCGTGGACGTGACTCAGGGGCTCACGGGCTCGGTGCGGTGAGGTAGCGCTGGAGCGTCGGCGCCAGCCAGGCCACGATCTCCTCGCGGACCAGCGCCACGACCGGCGGAAGCCGCAGGACGTAGCGGGTGAGCGCCAGCCCGAGCACCTGCGTCGCGCAGAGTGCGGCCCGGGTCGGTACTTGTTCCGGGTCGGGGCAGACATGGCGCGCGGTCGGCAGCAACTGGTCCCGGAAGATGCCCTGCATCCGCTCGGCCCCGGCCTGGTTGGTCACCCCGACCCGGAGCAGGGCCGTCAGCACCTCGTTCTCCTCCCACATGTCGAGGAAGTGCGTCACGAGAGCGCGGCCGACGTCGTGGCGGGGGAACGCGCCGAGGTCGGGCATCTGGAGATCGATGGCGACGGCCGCAGCGAAGAGGCCTTCCTTGTTGCCGTAGTAGCGCATCACCATCGACGGGTCGATGTTCGCGTCCCTGGCGATGGCCCGGATGGTGGCCCGCTCGTATCCGTCGGCGGCGAAGCGCTCGCGGGCGGCGTCGAGGATGGCGGTGCGGGTTGCGTCGGAGCGGCGGGAGGCGGGCTTGGAGTCGCTGTCGTTCATGCCAACAAGCGTAGGCCAACATTCGTAGGCCAACAAGTGTTGACACTGCTAGGTGTAGCGCCCTACGGTTGCCAACAAGTGTTGACCAACAAACGTTGACCAACGAGCGTTGGCATTCCGGAGGTCAAGATGAACGGCAATCTCGGAACCAGCACCCCCCGCTCCGTCATCGTCGTCGGCGCCGGCCCCACCGGCCTGCTCCTGGCCGGTGATCTCGCCGCCGGCGGCGTTCCCGTCACCCTCCTCGAAAGGCGCCCCCACAAGATCAGCAACCTCTCCCGCGCCTTCGGCGTGCACGCCCGCACCCTGGAGCAGCTCGATGCCCGCGGCCTCGCCGACCCGCTGATCGACACCGGCGCCACCATCACCGAACTGCGTCTCTTCCGCCGCCTGGCCCTCGACCTGGGCACGCTGCCGTCCCGCTTCCCGTTCCTGCTCATCACCCCGCAGTACGAGGTCGAGCGGCTGCTGGAGCGGCGGGCGCGCGAGCTCGGGGTCGAATTCGCCCACGAGAGCGAGGTCGTGGGGCTGCGACAGGACGACACCGGCGTCGACCTCGACGTACGCGGTTCGGACGGGACGGTCGTGACCCACCGCGCGGCGTACGTCGTCGGCGCGGACGGTCACCGCAGCGCCGTACGGGAGGCGATCGGCCTGCCGTTCCCCGGCGTCTCCGTCATCAGGTCTCTGATCCTGGCGGACGTCCGGCTCGCGCAGCAGCCCGAGGGCGTGCTCACCGTCAACGGCGAGGGCGACGCCTTCGCGATGATCGCCTCCTTCGGCGACGGCTGGTACCGCGTCATGGGCTGGAACCGTCGCCACGAGGTGTCCGACGACGCCCCGCTCGACCTCGACGAGGTCAAGGAGATCACCCGCCGCGCCCTGGGCACCGACTACGGCATGCACGACGCCCGCTGGCTGTCCCGCTTCCACAGCGACGAGCGCCAGGCGCCGAAGTACCGGGTCGGCCGGGTCTTCCTCGCCGGCGACGCCGCGCACATCCACTCCCCGGCCGGCGGTCAGGGCATGAACACCGGACTGCAGGACGCGGCCAACCTCGGCTGGAAGCTCGTCGCGGCCGTCCAGGGCTGGGCGCCGGAGAGCCTCCTGGACACGTACGAGGCCGAGCGCCACCCGGTCGGCAAGGCGGTGCTGCGCAGCAGCGGCGGGCTGGTCCGGCTGGCCCGCGCACAGAGTCCCGTACTGCGCGCCGCACGCACCCTCGTCTCGGCCTTCGTCAACCTGGCCCGCCCCGCCCAGCGCAAGGCCCTGGCCCAGATCTCCGGCCTCGGCTACAAGTACACGGCTCCCCGCGGCTCCCACAGCCTGACCGGCACCCGCATCCCGGACGTCGCCCTCAAGAGCGGCCGCCTCTACGAGGCCCTCCGCGGCGGCCGCTTCGTCCTCATCACCCCCGCCGGGTCCTACGAGGAGTCCGGAGACCGCGCGAACCGCCTGAACGTGGAGAGCTGGGCAGGCGACCGGCGTACGACCGTCCTGGTCCGCCCCGACGGCTACGTGGCCTGGGCGGCGGACAACGCGGACGCCACGGCCGTGGAGACGGCCCTGACCGCCACACTCGGACGCTGAGCGCTCTGCCACCCACTCTCGGCCTGTCGGACCTGTGCGGGACGCGGCCCGCACAGGTCCGACAGGCCGAAAACGCCAGGAGCCCTAGGGGACGCGGTGCCGGGCGCGGTTGCGCCACCATGTGCGCGCCCACAGCACATGGACCCCGCCGAGTGTGACGACGACGGCCACCGCGTCCAGGCGTTCCCACACGGAGTGGCCGGGGCCCAGACCGGCCGCCACCGCACGGGCGAACAGCGTCACGTCCGCAGGCAGGGTCACCGTCGCCAGGAACGCCAGGCACAACGTGGTGCCGACGACGAGCACCACGCTGTACACGCGGACGGCCCGCCGTTCATGGGCGGGCAGCGCACGGCTGGGGTCCTCGCCCTTCGTACGGGTGCGGAACACCCGGCGGGCCGCGTACTTCGCGTACGCCACCCCGTCCCCGTACAGATCCCGGCAGCGGGTCAGATCCTGCAGGACGAAGTACAGGTCGGTGCGCATGAAGACCATCAGCTGGAAGGGGAGCGGGAGCAGGGCCAGTAGGGTGAGGGCGGCGAGGACGCGCTGGGCCGTGCCGTCCACGGCGCCCGCGGCCAGGGCCGCGAGCGCGGCGACGGCCAGGTTGGTGGCGATCCCGGCAAGGTAGGCGGTCAGGCGGTGGCGGCGGGGCGCGAGTTCGATCCCGCTGATGTCGGTCTGCATGACCAGGAACTGCAGCCGGGTGCCCAGCCGTATCCGTCCGGGGACGCCGGTCGCACGGGCCGTCAGCAGGTGCGCGCACTCGTGCAGCAGGAGCAGCGACCAGCCCGCGGCGGCCCCGAACGCGATGACGGCACTCCCGTGCGAACTCCACAGCAGCGTGCGGTAGTTCAGGGACACGTCCGGGCGGGCGAGCAGGGTCGTCGCGAAGAGGACGCCGAGCAGGACGGGCACAGCGGGGCTGAGCGTCCAGCGGACGTGGCGGGGACGGATCCGGGCGAGGCTGGGCCTCGGCACAGCGGGCGACGCAACCTCCCGGCCGTCCACCTCCGCCACGAACCCCAGGTCGACGAGTGCCTCGACGAACTCCCGTACGTCGATGTCGTCGCCCGTCTCGGCCCGCAGCCGCTCGGTGACCTCGTCGGTGGTGAGTCCCTGCCCGAGCAGGTCGAGGGCGCGCTTGCCGATGCCGGGCAGCGCGACGAACCGGCCGGTGGCCATCCGCCCGACGATCCACTCCTCCCCGTCGGGGCGGGAGTCGAGCTCGTGC
Organism: Streptomyces sp. F001; assembly: GCF_004187715.1. GTDB lineage: Bacteria > Actinomycetota > Actinomycetes > Streptomycetales > Streptomycetaceae > Streptomyces > Streptomyces flavusporus. The sequence goes on from NZ_QZWF01000018.1 coordinate 11,917, forward strand.
AGGCGTACGCGGCCGGCGGCCCCTGCGGTCACGGCCGCCCCCTGTCCCGCCACCGCCCCCTCACGGTGCCTCGCCGCACGCGGGGCAGTCCAGTCGCCGCGGAAAACGCTGCACGATCGGGTCGCCCGGCATCATCAGGTTCACGCCGAACCGGAAGCCGGGCTCCAGTGCGGGCACACCACTGAGCAGGGACAGGGCCGCGTGGGCGAGCAGGGTTCCGGAGAGGCCGGCGGTGACCGCGGTCGCCGGGTTCCACGGCATTCGGGGCGAGGCCACCTCCTCGTCCTGGCCGGGCGCCAGCCGCAGCTCGCGCCGCTCGGCCTCCCCGGCCCGAAGGCACTCCCAGCAGGCGCCCCGTCCGGGGACGTACACACCGGTCGTCACCAGGGGGCCGCGGTAGCCGGCGTCCACCCACGGGAGCCCCGCGGCCAGGCACACACGGTTGGCTGAGCGACGGATCTCGGCGGGACGGTCGGCGGCGAGGACGAGGAGGTCGTACGGACGCGACTCCCGTTGGCGCCCTTGGCCGTCTTCAGTGCTCACTCCTCTCCCGAGCAACTCCGCCAGGTCCGCCGACCCGCACACCTCCCTCCTCTCCCCGGTGACCTGTACGTCGGAGTTCAGCGCCCGCAATGCCTCCACTGCCGCGTCCACCTTGGGGCGGCCGATGTCCGGTTCACGGAACAGGGGCTGGCGGTTGAGGTTGGAGAGCTCCACGACGTCGGGGTCCACGCAGTGCACATGGCCGACGCCGGAGGCAACCAGGCTCTGGGCCGCGTATCCGCCGGTGCCACCGACGCCCACGAGCAGGACGCGGGCCTCGCGCAGCCGGAGTTGTGCCTCCCACGGGCTCGCCCGCGGCCCGAGATCCATCCAGCGCAGCAGCGGTACGCCCCGGCTGTAGCGCTCGCGCTCCCGCTCGGGCAGGGGCACGGACGCGCCCGCGTCCTCGACGAACCCGGCGGCGAACAGATCGGCCACAGCCTGCCGCACGTCCTCGGCCGTCAGCCCGGACTGCTCACCGTTGCCCGCCTCGGGACGCTCGCCGCCGCTCGGTCCGGGATGTACGCCGAGCACCCGGTCCACCACCTCGGACAGACCTCGCGTCCCGTCCATCGCCCGGACCAGGGTCCAGACCCAGCCCTGCGGGTCCGCGATCTCCGCGCCTATGCCGTGGACGACGCTGCCGACGCGGACGTTGCCGTCGACGGTGCGGTACGGCCGGTGCTCGGGCTTGATCCGGGGCCGGCTCAACGCTTCCACCACGACCGTCACACGTGTCCCTTCGCCTCGACCACTTGTCCGTTTACGTCCTTGACACTCTGGACCGTCGAGTCGAGGGTTGACAAGGCCGTGCCCCGAGTGCGGTGTAACGCTCAACAACCCTGCTGACCAAAGGAGTTGACGTGACTACGAAGATCGTGATCCGTCCGTTGGACAAGAAGGAGACCACCGGGGACAGCAACTCCCAGGGCGCCTGATCGGAGAGCCGGCGTGCGGACATCGTTGTATCCGGCTGTTGCCGACCTGGAACGGCAGGCCCGCGCGCTGGCCGCCGGGGCGCCCGGGGTGGTGCGCCTGAGTGCCGTGGGCGAGAGCCGCGCCGGGCGCCCGCTGTGGCTGCTGTCCGCCGGGCACGGGGAGCGGCAGATCCTCACCGTGGCCGGGGCGCACGCCAACGAACCGGTGGGCGGGGCCTCGGCGCTCCGTCTCGCGCGGGTGCTCGCACGCCGGCCGGAGGAGCTCGAACGGCTCGGCTGCACCTGGCACTTCCTGCTCACCCTCGACCCGGACGGGGCGCAGCTCGCGCACGGCTGGATCCCTCAGGAGCCGACGCCGTCCCTGGAGGAGTGCCACCGGCACTTCTACCGGCCCGTGTTCGCCCGTCAGCCGGAGTCGCTGCCCGCGCACGGCGAGGACCGGCAGCCCCTGCCCGAGTCGGCGGCCCTCGTGCGGCTGCTCGACGAACTGCGTCCCGTGGCTCAGTTCACCTTGCACGGCATCGAGTTCGGCGGCGCCTTCACCATGCAGACGCGCCAGGTCTCCGGCGCCGCGCGCGCCTTCCGGGAGACGGCGGCGCGGCTCCGTATCCCCCTCGACGACCACCCCTGCGACGGCCCCGACTGGCACCCGGAGCCGCCGGGAGTCCTGGTGCTGCCGGGTGACCGCACCGGAAGCGAACGTGACCCGAGCGGCTTCGTCGCCGAGAGCACATGGCTGTACCCGCGGCGGTACGGCACCCTGACCGCCCTCGTCGAGGCGCCCGCCTGGAGCGTCCCCGCCGTGAGCGACCCGCGCCCGGCCGACGCCCCGGAGCGGGAGCTCGTACGGCTGGGTGAGGTGCTGCTCGGCCGCACCCGCGAGCTCACGGCCGTACTCGACGGGCGGGACACGGCCGTCCCCGACGACCTGGCGCCCCTGCGTGACGCGGCCCTCGAACTCATCGGCGTGGCGCCCTCGGTCGTCGAGACCTGGGCCACGGAGGAACTCAGCGGCTCCCGGGGCCACTTCGCGACCCTTGGCATCGCCGCCCGCCGCCTCCCGCTGCGCGCGGCGGCCATGATGCGCCGCTCCCTCGCCCGCACGGCCCCCGAGACCGCCGACGCCCTCGGCGACCTGGTGCGCGAGTGGTGCCAGGAGCTCGACAAGTCGTACGACCTCCAGTGGGTGCCCGTGGCCGCGCAGACCGGACTGCATGTGCGCACCATGGTCGACCTCGCCCGCCGGGTGTGCGAAGGGGGCGGGTGACCGGCCCGGTCACCCGCCCCCTCGCACCGGCTACGCGGCCGCCGCGTCCGCCGCCTGGGCCTTCAGCGCACGCTCGATGCCCGCGCGCGACTCCGAGACGAGCCGGCGCAGGGCCGCGTTCGGCTCGGCGGAGGACAGCCAGGCATCCGTCTTGCGCAGGGTCTCCTCCGAGACCTGGACCGCCGGGTACAGGCCGACCGCGATCTGCTGGGCGATCTCGTGCGAGCGGGACTCCCACACGTCCTTGACCGACTCGAAGTACTTGTCGGTGTACGGGGCGAGCAGCTCACGCTGGTCGGTCTGGACGAAACCGCTGATGACCGCCTCCTGCACGGCGTTCGGGAGCTTGTCGGAGTCCACGACCGAGGCCCAGGCCTCCGCCTTGGCCTCCGGCGTCGGACGCGCGGCCCGCGCGGTCGCCGCGTGCCGCTCACCCGCTGCCGTCCTGTCCCGCTCGTACTCGCCCGCGATCTCCGCCTCGTCGAAGCGGCCCACCGCGGCCAGGCGCTGGACGAACGCCCAGCGCAGCTCCGTGTCCACGACCAGGCCCTCGATCGTCTGCGAACCGTCCAGCAGCGCCTCCAGCAGGTCCAGCTGCTCCGGCGTGCGCGCGGTCGCCGCGAACGCCCTCGCCCACGCCAGCTGGTGGTCGCTGCCCGGCTCGGCGGCCCGCAGGTGCGCCAGCGTGGCGTCGGTCCAGCGGGTGAGCAGCGCCTCGCGGGCGGACGGTGCGGCGTACAGGTCGATGGCCAGCTTCACCTGCCGCTGCAGCGACTGCACGACACCGATGTCGGACTCCTTGGCGATGCCCGACAGGACCAGGGAGAGGTAGTCGCGCGTGGCGAGCTCGGCGTCGCGCGTCATGTCCCACGCCGACGCCCAGCACAGCGCCCGTGGCAGCGACGCCGAGAAGTCGCCCAGGTGCTCGGTCACGAACGCCAGCGACTGCTCGTCCAAGCGGACCTTGGCGTACGACAGGTCGTCGTCGTTGAGCAGGATCACCGCGGGGCGGCGCCGGCCGGTCAGGTGCGGTACGGCGGTCAGCTCACCGTCGATGTCCAGCTCGATCCGTCCGCCGTCGTCGTCCCGGATCAGCTTGCCGCTGTCCTCGTCGAGGTCGTACAGGCCGACCGCGATGCGGTGCGGGCGCAGGACCGGCTCGCCCTTGGCGCCGGCGGGCAGGGCGGGGGCCTCCTGGCGGATCGCGAAGGACGTGATGACACCGTCGGCGTCCGTCTCGATCTCCGGGCGCAGGATGTTGATGCCGGCGGTCTCCAGCCACTTCTTCGACCAGGTCTTCAGGTCGCGTCCGGAGGTCTCCTCCAGGGCGCCCAGCAGATCGGACAGGCGGGTGTTGCCGTACTCGTGCCGCTTGAAGTAGGCCTGCACGCCGCGGAAGAACGCGTCCTCACCGACGTAGGCGACGAGCTGCTTCAGCACGCTCGCGCCCTTGGCGTACGTGATGCCGTCGAAGTTGACCAGCACGTCGTCCAGGTCGCGGATCTCGGCCATGATCGGGTGCGTGGACGGCAGCTGGTCCTGCCGGTACGCCCAGGTCTTCATGGAGTTGGCGAACGTCGTCCACGCGTGCGGCCAGCGCGACTCGGGAGCGGCCGCCTGGCAGGCGATCGAGGTGTACGTGGCGAACGACTCGTTCAGCCACAGGTCGTTCCACCACTCCATGGTGACCAGGTCGCCGAACCACATGTGGGCCAGCTCGTGCAGGATGGTCTCGGCGCGCATCTCGTACGCCGCGTCCGTCACCTTCGACCGGAAGACGTACTGGTCGCGGATGGTCACCGCGCCCGCGTTCTCCATCGCGCCCGCGTTGAACTCCGGCACGAACAGCTGGTCGTACTTCTTGAACGGGTACGCGTAGTCGAACTTCTCCTGGAACCAGGCGAAGCCCTGCCGGGTGACCTCGAAGATCGCGTCCGAGTCGAGGTACTCGGCGAGGGAGGGCCGGCAGTAGATGCCCAACGGCACGCTCTGGCCGTTCTTCTCGTACACGCTGTGCACGGAGTGGTACGGGCCGACGATCAGGGCGGTGATGTACGTCGAGATCCGCGGCGTCGGCTCGAAGGCCCAGACGTTGTCCTTGGGCTCGGGGGTGGGCGAGTTGGAGATGACGGTCCAGCCCTCCGGCGCGCGCACGGTGAACTGGAAGGTCGCCTTCAGGTCCGGCTGCTCGAAGGACGCGAAGACGCGGCGGGCGTCGGGGACCTCGAACTGGGTGTAGAGGTAGGCCTGGTTGTCGACCGGGTCGACGAAGCGGTGCAGGCCCTCGCCCGTGTTGGTGTACGCGCAGTCGGCGACGACACGGAGGACGTTGCGGCCCTCCAGCAGGCCCGGCAGGGCGATCCGGGAGTCCTTGAAGACCGCGGCAGCGTCGAGCGGGTCGCCGTTGAGGGTCACCTCGTGGACGGTCGGGGCCTCCAGGTCGATGAAGGAGTCGGCGCCGTTCTCCGCGACGTCGAAGCGCACCGTCGTCACGGACCGGTAGGTGCCGCCCTCCTGCGCGCCGGAGAGGTCGAGATCGATCTCGTACGAGTCAACGGTGAGCAGCTTCGCCCGCTGCTGCGCCTCTTCGCGAGTCAGGTTTGTGCCAGGCACGCGGTCATCTCCTCGTTATGTGTCGGTTGTGCCATCCTTCCACGGGACCTGCACGGAACGCGATGTTCGTTTACCGCCGGTGGGCGGAGCGGACAGAGGGGCGCCCACCGATCGAGCGGTGGGCGCCCCTCTGGCGTGTCGGCGGCGCCTACGCGCTCAGCTCTGCCGCCACCAGCTCCGCGATCTGCACCGCGTTCAGCGCAGCACCCTTGCGGAGGTTGTCGTTGGAGACGAACAGGGCGAGGCCGTTGTCCACCGTCTCGTCGCGGCGGATGCGGCCGACGTAGGACGGGTCCTGGCCGGCGGCCTGGAGCGGGGTCGGGACCTCGGTGAGGGCGACGCCGGGGGCGCCGGCCAGCAGCTCCTTGGCCCGCTCGACGCTGATCGGACGGGCGAAACGGGCGTTGACCTGGAGCGAGTGGCCGGTGAAGACCGGGACGCGGACACAGGTGCCGGAGACCTTCAGCTCGGGGATCTCCAGGATCTTGCGGGACTCGTTGCGGAGCTTCTGCTCCTCGTCGGTCTCGTTGAGGCCGTCGTCCACGATCGAGCCGGCGAGCGGGAGGACGTTGTACGCGATCGGCGCCACGTACTTGTCCGGCGCCGGGAACTCGGCCGCCGAGCCGTCGTGGGTGAGCTTGGGTGCGTCCTCGCCGACCTTCTTGACCTGCTCGAACAGCTCGTCGACGCCGGCCAGGCCGGAGCCGGACACCGCCTGGTAGGTGGCGACGACCAGGGCCTGGAGCCCCGCCTCCTCGTGCAGCGGCTTCAGGACCGGCATCGCGGCCATCGTCGTGCAGTTCGGGTTGGCGATGATGCCCTTGGGGCGGCTCGCGATCGCGTGCGGGTTCACCTCGGACACCACGAGCGGCACCTCGGGGTCCCGGCGCCAGGCGGAGGAGTTGTCGATCACGACCGCACCCTGCGAGGCGACCTTCTCGGCCAGCGCCTTGGAGGTGGCGCCGCCCGCGGAGAACAGCACGATGTCCAGGCCGGTGTAGTCGGCCGTCGACGCGTCCTCCACCGTCACACCGTCGAGGACCGTCCCCGCCGAACGGGCCGAGGCGAACAGGCGCAGCTCGGTGACCGGGCCAAGAGAATTCGATGCAGCCCGCTCGGCGAGGATCCTGCGCATGACCGTGCCGACCTGACCGGTGGCTCCGACGATTCCGACCCTCACGGCGACTCCTTTACCTGGCTTGCGGGGCGCCCCGTCCCTGACCGGGGGCCTTTCCATCATGCGGGGCACCTGGGCCCCTGTGTCCAATTCTTTGCCCTTGTGCCCGAGGAATGGGACACCCACCCCGTCGGCGTCGGCTTTCCTGCGTGAACCTCCTCTCAGTTTCCGGACAGGTGTGACGTACGCCACAAATGGAGTCGAACGTTCCGGCCCGCATCCGCGTCATAGAGGAAACGCGGCGAGGGGAGGGGTGGCTGTGCTGCGCAGAAAGACCCGCCGCGACCAGGGGGGCGACGCCCAGGACGACCCACTGGACGCGGCGCAGGAGCGCCGGGTGCGAGCGGTGCTCGCGCTGGGCGGGGTGCCGCAGGCGGACCTGCTGGACGGGGTACAGCAGGTACGCCTGCGGCTGCTGGAGCGGGCGGCGAGCGGCCGGGAGGCGCCGCGGGACGTGTCCGCGTGGGCAGCGGTCGTCGCCTCCAACCTCGCCATGGACTGGCACCGGGCCAAACGCCGCCAGGAGCGGCTCGGCGAGCGGCTGGCCGCCCTGCGCCAGCCCGCGCACCCCTCCGGCGAGGACACCAGCGTGCTCTCGGTCGCCGTCGCCCAGGGCCTGGACGAGCTGCCCGACGCCCAGCGGCAGGTCCTCGTGCTGCGTTTCTTCGCCGATCTGCCGGTGCGCGGGATCGCCGAGGAGCTCGGCATCCCGGAGGGCACGGTCAAGAGCAGGCTGCACACGGCGGTACGGGCTCTGCGCGCCCGCCTGCACGAGGACGAGGTGGTGTGACGTGACCGCCGAGCACAACACGCACGACGGAACCGGCGGACTGGACGCACTGCTGGCCGCGATCACGGACGAGCCGCTCCCTGACGAGGCCCGCGCCGACGCCGCCTTCATGGCCGAGCACCGCTCGGCGACTGCCGACGTGGCGCTGCTGCGGGAACAGCTGGAGGTCATCGGACGGGTACTGACCGAGCCCGCGAAGCCGAAGGCCCCCGAACCCGTCCCCGTACGTCCGCGCCGGCGCCGTCCCTTCGCCCTCGCCCTCGGTGCCGTCGGAGTGGCGGCGGCCGGTGCGATGGTCGTGGGCATGGGCTGGCTGCTCGTGCAGGCCGGGGGCGGCAGTGGGGACGACGCCGGCGCAACCACCGCCGACAGCGCACAGTCGGACTCCAAGGACGCCGGCCCTCTGGGCTCCCCGGCCTACCTCGCCTGCGCCCGCCTGGTCGCCGAGGGCGACGTGACGGACGTCCAGCCGGTCCCCGGCGAACGTCAGGAACGCATCACCCTGGACGTGACCCGCTCCTACAAGCCCGCGAAGGGCGAGGACGAGGTCACCTTCGTGATCCGGACGAGCGCGGGTCTCGACGAGGGCGACCACCTCCTGGTCGCCATCCCGCGCGGGTCCGCGTCCCCCGACTTCTGGGTCGTCGGCGAGCGCGACATCGCTCCCCAACGCCAGGCCCTCACCCGGACGCTGCCCGAGTCGCGGACCACGGCCTGCGAATAGCACAAGGAGAAGGGCGGGCGTCCCCGGACGCCCGCCCCTCGGTTCAGCCGCAGTCGACTACGGCGTGACCTTCTCGATCTTCACATTGCCCACGCCCGCGACCGTGCCGCGCGCGTTGACCAGCTGGACCTGCCCGAAGAACTCACGTCCCTCGGGCGCGGCCGCCAGGGCGGTGACGCTGCCGGAGACCGTCGTGGAGTCGCCGGTGCCGAGCTTCACCGGCGACTCGTCGACGGTGACGGAGCCCAGGGCGGCGGAGAAGAACACGTCCTGGTAGTCGTACGCGGTGGAGCCGGCCGGCACCGAGTAGCCGACGACCTGGACGGTGTACGTACCGGCGGCCGGGGTGGCGATCGAGACCGCCTCTTCCGAGTCGCCGTCGGCGGCGGAGCCGACTTCCTCGCCGGACGCGTCGTACACGTACAGGTCGAGGTCGGCGGACGCGTCCGAGACGTTGCCGATGGCCACGTCGAGCGAGGTGGCGCCCTGCGGAACCTCGACCGTGGTGGTCTGCGTGGCGCCCTGCGCGATGGTCGGGCGGGTGGTCTTCGACGAGCCGAGCGGGCCGCCGGCCAGCTTGCCGTCGATCGCGGCGTAGCCGTTGGTCACCTTCCAGGAGGCGGCGGCCGGGGTGCCGACCTTGGCCTCGGGCACGGTCACGGTCTCCGGGTCGAAGGCCGCGCCGAGGACGGTGACGTCCAGCTTGTAGGGGTTGTCGAGCAGCGGCGACGTACGGCGCGACTCGACCTCGATCTCCCAGACGCCCGGCTGCGGGTCGGCGTACGAACGCACGCCGGGCTTGCAGCCGTTGCCGTCGAGGTAGTTGTTGTAGCAGAAGGGGGTGCCGGTGTTGTCGACCGGAACGCCGAACGGGTGGATCGCGATGAACCGGGTCTGGCTCTTGTCCTTCAGCCCGCCGATCGCCACCTCCAGCGACTTGGCGCCCTCGGGCACGGTCACGAAGTACGACTTGGTGCTGTTGCGCTGCACCGAACCCGACGCGGAGTAGGTGTACTTCAGCGGCGCCGAGACCACGACCGTGTTGAGGACCTGCTTGTCGACGCCCTCGGTGCGCGGGTCGTCGACCTCGAGGATCGCGCTCTTGAGGCCGGCGGACTTCGGCGCGGCCTGCACCTTGACGGTCACCGGCTGGTTCAGCGGCAGCCGCACCTCGTCGGAGCCGACGATCCGGAACGTGCCGCCGGCGTTGTTGTCGAAGTCCAGCTCGTGCCGGATGGCACGGTCGGCGCCGGACGTACGGGTGAGGGTGATCTCGTACGTCTTCTTCTGACCGGCCTTCAGACCGCCCTCACGGTCGTAGAGGCCCGTGCCGTAACCCGGCGTCTTCAGCGCCCAGTCGATCGCGGTGTCGACCGGCGCCTTGACCGTGTACGTGTGGGCGGTGGCGCCGTCGCGGATGGCGTCCCAGGCGTCCACGATGTCGATCAGGCCCGCGCCCTCCTCGTAGGCCTGGACACCGCTGATGTGGTCGGCGGTCGAGGTGAGCGCCGTGCGCAGGGTCGCCGGGGTGAGGTCGATGCCCTTCTGCTTGGCGGCGGACAGCAGCAGCGCGGAGGCGCCGGCTGCCTGCGGGGAGGCCATCGAGGTGCCCTGGAGCATCGAGTAGCCGGCCGGGAGCTGGTACCCCGCCTCGGCGACCGGGCCGCCGGGCGACCAGGTCTGGGTGGTGTTGATCGCTGCGCCGGGCGCGGACAGCGTCGGAGTGAAGCCGCCGTCCTCACGCGGGCCGCGCGAGGAGAACGGCATCATCGCGTACCGCTTCTCCACCTTCGAGCCGTAGTTGGCCGCCCACGTCTCCCTGGAGATGGTCGCGCCGACCGAGATCACCTTGTCGGCGAGGGACGGGTCGCCGATGGTGTTGGCGCCGGGGCCGGAGTTGCCCGCGGAGATCACCAGCTGGACGCCGTACTCGTCGATCAGGCGGGTGTAGAGCTCGGCGCGCGCGTTGTTGCCGTCGTTCAGCGCCGGAAGACCGCCGATCGACATGTTGACGATGTCGACGCCCCGGTTGACCACGAGGTCGATCATGCCCTCGGTGAGCGCGACGTTGGTGCAGCCGCCGGACCAGGTGCAGGCGCGGGAGGAGACCAGCTTCGCGCCGGGCGCGGCGCCGTTCATCTCGCCGCCGAACAGGCCGTTCGCGGCGGTGATGCCGGCGACGTGGGTGCCGTGCGAGCCCTCGATGACGCCGATGCTGACGTAGTCGGCCTTCGCGCCCGCGGCGTTGTGGACGACGTCCCTGCGGATCTCGACGACGAACGGGATGCGCTCGACGACGTCGGTGGCCGGGTCGTCGGTGCCGAAGTAGCCGACCTGGAAGCCGTCCTTGTACGGCTTCATGGCCTGGTCGTCGGTGAAGTCGAGGTCGTCGTCGAGGTCGACGCGGGCCGTGCCCGAGGCGGCGTCGTACAGCACGCCCCAGACGTCCGTCTTGTCGCCGTCGCGGTTGAGGTCGCCGGCCATGTCGCCGCCGGTGGTGGCGGACTCGGAGAAGTAGTTGAACTTGTAGGTGCCCTCGGGCGCCTTGAACGTCTCGGTGCCCAGTGACTCGGTGGTGATCGAGAACGTCGGGCCGGAGACCGAGGTGGTCATCTGCCGCCAGGTGCCGTCCGCGTCGGTGACCGGGTCGGTGGCGGTCACCCAGTCGACGATCTTGCGCTCACCGGTCGTGGTCTTCTGCAGCGCCGGGTGCCCGAGGTCCACGCCCGAGTCGAGGATGCCGATGGTGATGCCGCGGCCGTCCGCCTTCGGGTGGTCCTCGACGAACTCGACGGCGCCCGTCTCGAAGGAGGGGTTGTACGGGTTCTCGGCGGGGGTCTTCTTGCCGGGGGCGGGATACGTCCCCGTGGCACCGGCCTCTGGTGAGCCGTTCGGCGCCGGGTCGTCCAGCGGGATTTCCTCGCGCAGGTCGATGCCGTGCACGGAGGACAGCTTCACGGCGGCGGCAATGGCCGCGTCCGCCTTGCCGGTCGGGACGGTGGCACGGACGTAGCCGAGCTTGTCGTGGGTACGGCCGACCAGGCCGCCGTCGACCGAGTCGAGCTGCTCGGCGACCTGCTCGGTCCGGCCGGGGGCGGTCGCGACCATCATCGTGACGCTCTTGGCGCCGTCGGCCTTGGCCTCGGCGAGCAGATCGGCGTCGTCGGAACCGAGCTTTTCGTGGGCGGACTTGACGCCCGGGTCGGCTGCCGCCGGGGTCTGGTCCGCGGCGAGGGCCACGGGTATCGGCCCGGCCGCGGAGAGTGCGGCCACCAGACCGGCGGCCACGGCGATACGGGCCACGCGTCTCGCGCCCGATATCGGATCGCTCTGGGAGGAGGGGGTCATCGGCATCCTTGTTGGTAAAGGAACGAGACAGTCCGGAATTTGGTCCCGGACGACCGCTCAGCCTTACGCAAGGGGCGCATGTTTGGGGAGGGTTGACCGAATCGCAATGGATGCATGGGGAAAACCCGCGATGCGCATGCAGGGGCATATGGAGCGAGCGGAACTTTTCGGGTGTCGGTCGGCATTCCCGGTTCCACGGGTTAACGTCCCTGCGTGCGTAAGAAGCTGAGGGTGGCGGCCTACGCCATATGCGTCCGCGACGGCCAGGTCCTGCTCGCCCGCTCCCCGGCACCCGACGGCACTCCCGAGTGGGTGCTGCCCGGCGGCGGCATGGAGCACGGGGAGGACCCGTACGACACCGTCCGCCGTGAGGTGCGCGAGGAGACCGGCTACCGCATCGAGGTCACCGGCATCCTCGGCGTCCACTCCCTCCACCGCACCTTTCCCGGCCGCCGCTTCCGTCAGGCGACCGACCACCACGGCGTACGCCTCGTGTACGAGGGGACGGTCGTCGGCGGCGAACTGCGGCACGAGATCGGCGGTTCCACCGACATGGCCGCCTGGCACGAACTGGACGCGGTGGCCGCCCTGCGCCGCATCGGGCTGGTCGACCTGGGCCTGAAACTGTGGCGCGAGCGCCCGGCCGCGGGGCGGGTCGACCCGGCCTAGGGACAGGTGTGTTACCCCGTCAGATGAACGCCGAGTGACCGCTCACGGGCCGTTCGACAAGCGGCCGTGGGCGCGCAGGGTAGTCCAAGATCGACGTACGGTGATCGGCGCTGCCCGTTGGCGTCTCATTAACGCGCAGGTCATTCCCGGTGCCAACGATCCAGAGCGAGCGGGGGGTTCGCGACGCGGCCGTCCGCGACCACTGCCGACGCGTTCGCACTCGGGGAGAGAAGCGCCATGTCGCGCATACGCTCTGTCGCCAGCTCCGCCGCCTCCGCACTGGCGGTCAACCGCCGTACGGTCCTCGCCGCCGCCGGAGCGGTGTCCCTGTCCGCCGGCGTCGGCTACGCCCTGCGCCCCACCGACAGCGAGGCTGCGCCCGCTGCTGCAGCCCCTGAGGGCGAGGCGCCGATCGCGTCCTCCCGCAAGGCGCCCGTCGGGCCGCTCGCCCCGTACGCCCGCGGAACCACCCTCGCCACCGTCGCCGCGCCCCGCACCAGCTCCGGTTACCGCCGGCTCGGCGACGGCCCCGGCTGGCGACGTGTCGTACGCAACGAACTCGCCGCCCCCAAGTCCGGCCGCGGCGAACGCCGTACCGCACTCGCCGCGTTCGTGCAGCTGACCGACCTGCACATCATCGACGCCCAGCACCCGCTGCGCCTGGAGTTCCTGCGCTCCACCGACGTGCACGCCTGGCGGCCGCAGGAGCTGCTGACCGTGCAGGGTGCGGTCTCGCTCGTCGAGCGGGTCAACGCGCTGCGGGGCGCTCCCGTCACCGGCGCCCCGCTGCACTTCGCCATGACGACCGGCGACAACACCGACAACAACGCCCGCACCGAACTGGAGTGGTTCCTGACCGTCATGAGCGGCGGCCGCATCACCCCCGACTCCGGTGACCTGCGCCGCTACGAGGGCGTCCAGAACAGCGGCCTGAGGCAGTTCTGGCAGCCCGACTCCAGCGTCCGCGACGCCGACAAGGAACGCGGCTTCCCGCACCTCGACGGCTTCCTCGCCGCCGCCGTCCGCGAACTGCAGAGTCCCGGTCTCAACCTGCCCTGGTACTCCACCGTCGGCAACCACGACTCCCTCCCGCTCGGCTGCTACGGTCACGGCGACTCCTACCTCGCCGACTTCGCCGTCGGCGGCAGGAAGCTGATGAGCCTCGCTCCGGCCGAGGCGAAGAAGCTCCAGGACACCATCAAGCAGGCCACTGACCCGATCGGCACCCAGTTCCGCGACCTGCTCAAGGCCCACACCCGCGACCTGCGCCCCATCACCCCGGACGAGCGCCGCGCCCCCTACACCCCGGCCGAGTACGTCAAGGCCCACCTCGACCCCGCGTACACCGGCCCGGGTCCGGTCGGCCACGGCTACTCCACGGCCAACGTGGAGGCGGGCACCCAGTACTACAGCTTCCGCATCGCCGACGACGTCATCGGCATCAGCCTCGACACCACCGACCCCGGCGGCCACTACGAGGGCTCCATCGGCTCGGCGCAGCTGCGCTGGCTGGACCGCACGCTGCGCGAGAACAGGGACTCGTACGCGATCGTCTTCAGCCATCACACCAGCAAGACGATGGACAACCCGCGCCCCGACCCGGCCCGTCCGAACGAGCGCCGGCACAACGGCGACGACGTCCTCGCCGTGCTCGGTCGCCACCGCACCGTCCTCGCCTGGGTGAACGGCCATATCCACCGCAACGACATCACCCCGCACACCGGCTCCGCCGGGCACTCCTTCTGGGAGATCTCCACCGCCTCGCACGTCGACTTCCCGCAGCTCGCCCGGGTCATCGAGCTGGTCGACAACAAGGACGGCACCCTGTCGGTCTTCACCACGCTGGTGGAGTCGGCGGCCCCGCACCGTACGGACTTCACCGACCTCTCCCAGACCGGCCTCGCCGCCCTCTACCGCGAACTCTCCTTCAACGCCCCCGGCGCCCGCACCGACCTGGCCGGCACCTCACGCGACCGCAACACCGAGCTGCTGCTGAAGAAGGGCTGAAACCCGCCCGAGCAGGGCGCGGCCGGGTCATGCACGAGGAGGGGCCGCCGGGTTCGGCGGCCCCTCCTCTCCCCTCCTGGCGACTGTCCCGGTCCGTCACTACCGGGGCAGCACCACGACATACGCCGCCGGGTCCCGGTCCGCCGACGCCATCAGCGCCGTACGGACGACGGTCGCCTGCTGCTCCATCGAGTCCCGCAGCTTCTTCGGCGTGACGTGGACGACCGTGATGCCCAGCCGCTCCAGGTGCTCACGCTTGCGGGCGTACTCCGACCACAGCCCGTCGTCGTCCTGCCGATGGCTCTGACGCGGTGCCCGGGTGTCCAGCTCGAGGGCGACCGCCTGCTCCGGCCAGTAGGCGTCCAGACCGCCGAGGTGGGGGCCGCCCGGCAGCCGCAGATCGACGTTCCAGACCGGGTCCGGCAGACCGTACTCCCGCACCATCCGGTACAGCCGGTCCTCCGCGATCGCCCGGCCCTCGGCCAGCAGCGAGTCCACAGCGTCCACCACATGCGGCCGGCTCAGCAGCTTCGCGTTGGTCAACTCCCGTACCACCACCGCCGGTTCGCAGTACCGTCCGCGCACCGCCTCGGTCAGCAGCCGGCGCACGGCACCCGCGTCCGCCAGATCCGCCACGGCGTCGGCCAGCGCGCGCGGCACCGGAGCCACCGGTACGCCAGTGATCTGCCGGGGGGTGGGCAGGGCCGAGGTGCGGACGATGCGCACACAGCCCGTCGAGCGGAGCCGGCGCAGCCGGGGGACCAGGACGTCGACACGGTCCAGGGAGAGCAGCGGGGGAGCGGCCGAGAAACCGTGCAGGTTCAGTGCCGCGAGACCGGTGATCATCGCCTCGGCGTACACGGGACGGTGCGGGTCGTCCGCGCCCGGTTGGGAGGGCACGCCCGGCGACGACTCGCGGGCCGCGTACATCAGCACCGCGTGCAGCCGCTCCTCGCTGGTCGGCGGGCCGGGGTGGAGGAGGAACACGCCCGGCAGGATCTGCTGCCAGGGGCCGCCGGAGCGGCACTGCTCGTTCATCTCCGCGGCGGGGACACCGTGCGAGCGGAGCTGAGCGGCCGTCATGACACGGCGGTGCACCTCGGAGAGGTGACGCAGGGGGCGGGGGGAGAGCGGGGTGTTGTGGTTCATGACCCCGAAGTTCCCGTACCCGAACGGCCCTCTAACCGCTGTTACACGCCCGTCGACAATTCCGGACAAGCTCGCCCTAAAGGACGGATGTTCGGATGCCGAAACCCCCTGGTCCGTTCGGGTGGGCCAGAAGGGTTACGGTTCCGATTACCCGGATTCAGTAACGACTTACGACCGCCCCAGCCGACGACCGCTGTGACCCTCGCCCCGCAACCGCGACCGCTGCCGCAACCGCTGTGGGCAGTCGTTCCTCCCCCAGTGCCTTAAGGGCCTGGGGGACCCCCAGGGCGATGGGGGTCCCCCCGCTCGAGCGAAGCCGAGAGTGGGGAGGGTGGGCACAGCCTGCAGCGCCGGGCGCCCCGGCTACCCGCCCCAGCGACAGCGAGCCGCTAGCCGGCGGCCGCCGCCCCATCACACGCCTGCCCCCGCAACGCCCGAGCCAGATCGTCCCGCGCCTCAAGCACCAGCCGCCGCAACGCCGGCGCAGCCCCCTCATGCGCCGTCAGCCACGCGTCCGTCGCCGCCAACGTCCCCTCGGAGTCCTGCAACCCCGGGAACAACCCCCGCACCACATCCATCCCGATCTGAATCGACCGCTCCGCCCACACCCGCTCGATCACCGCGAAGTACTTCTCGGCGTACGGCGCCAGCAACTCCCGCTGCGACGGCTGTCCGAACCCCGCGATCGTCGCCTCGACCAGCGCGTTGGACAGCACGTCCGACTCGACGACCTGCGCCCACGCCTGCGCCTTGACCGCCGCCGAGGGCCGCGCGGCCAGGCAGCGGACCTGGTGGCGCTTGCCGGACGCCGTGTCGTCGCGCGCCAGCTCCGCCGCCAGCCGCTTCTCGTCGGCGACCCCGTGCGCGGCCAGCGGCTCCAGGAACGCCCAGCGCAGCTCCTGGTCCACGTCCAGCCCGTCGATCTTCTCCGTGCCCTCCAGCAGCCCGAGCAGCAGCTGGAGGTCGGCCTCGGCAGCCGCCGTGGACGCGACGAACCGCGCCCACGCCAGCTGGTGCTCACTGCCCGGCTCGGCGCGCCTCAGCTCGCGCAACGCACCGCCGGCGAGGAGCCGCTCGCCGGTCTCCCGCCAGTCGGGCGCCGCGTAGTGGACGAGCGCCGAGTTCGCCCAGGCGTGCAGCATCTGGAGCACGCCGATGTCGGACTCGCGGCCCCCGTACCGCAGCACCAGGTCGATGAAGTCCCGCGCCGGCAGCAGCGCGTCCCGCGTCATGTTCCACAGCGCCGACCAGCACAGGGCGCGGGCGAGCGGATCGGTGAGGTCACCCAGCCCGTCCTTCAGCGTCTCCAGCGAGGCCGTGTCGAAGCGGATCTTGCAGTACGTGAGGTCGTCGTCGTTGACCAGTACCAGCTCGGGCGCCTCCGCCCCGGCCAGCTCCGCGACGACCGTACGCGGACCGTCGACGTCCACCTCGGCCCGCGCGTACCGCTCCAGTGCACCGGATGCGGCGCGTCGGTACAGCCCCACCGCCACCCGGTGCGGCCGCAGTTCCGGGTGCGACTCGGCCGCCTCCTGCACCACGGTCAGCTCGCCGACCCGGCCCTGCGCGTCCAACAGCACCTGCGGCGTCAGCGAGTTGACCCCGGCCGTCTGCAGCCAGGCCCGCGCCCACGCCCCCATGTCCCGCCCGCTGGTCTCCTCCAGCACCGACAGCAGGTCACCGAGGCGCGTGTTGCCGTACGCGTGCCGCTTGAAGTAGCGCCGTGCGCCCTCCAGGAACGCGTCCTGACCGACGTACGCCACCAGCTGCTTGAGCACCGACGCGCCCTTGGCGTACGTGATGCCGTCGAAGTTGAGCTTGGCGTCCTGCAGGTCGCGGATGTCGGCGGTGATCGGGTGGGTGGAGGGCAGCTGGTCGGCGCGGTAGGCCCAGGCCTTGCGGCGGTTGGCGAAGGTGATCCATCCGTCCTTGAAGCGGGTCGCGCCGACCAGTGAGAAGGCGCCCATGAAGTCGGCGAAGGACTCCTTGAGCCACAGGTCGTCCCACCACTCCATGGTGACCAGGTCGCCGAACCACATGTGGGCCATCTCGTGCAGGATGACGTTGGCCCGGTTCTCGTAGGACGTCTGCGTGACCTTCCCGCGGAAGATGAACTCCTCCTTGAAGGTCACCAGGCCCGGGTTCTCCATCGCGCCGAGGTTGTACTCGGGCACGAACGCCTGGTCGTACTTGCCGAACGGGTACGGGTAGTCGAAGTGGTCGTGGAAGAAGTCCAGGCCCTGCTTGGTGACCAGGAAGACGTCGTCGGAGTCGAAGTAGGGCGCGAGGCCCTTGCGGCACATGGCGCCGAGGGGGACCTCCAGCGTCGTACCGTCGTCGAAGGTACGGGAGTACGTGTCCGTCACGTAGTGGTACGGACCCGCCACCACGCAGGTGATGTACGTGGAGATCGGCTTGGTCTCCGCGAACCGCCATACCCCGTCGGCGAGTTGGCCGACGCCGTTGCTCCACACCGTCCAGTCCTCCGGCGCCTGCACCTCGAAACGGAAGGGCGCCTTCAGATCCGGCTGCTCGAAGGTGGCGAAGACCCGGCGGGAGTCGGCGGGCTCGTACTGCGTGTACAGGTACACCTCGCCGTCCTCGGGGTCGACGAAGCGGTGCAGGCCCTCACCGGTGCGCGAGTAGGCGCACTGGGCGTCGACGATCAGTTCGTTGTCGGCGGCGAGGTCCTCCAGCAGGATGCGGGTGCCGTCGAAGACCTCGCTGGGGTCGAGGTCCCTGCCGTTGAGCGAGACCGCGGTGACGCTCGGCGCGACCAGGTCCGCGAAGCTCGCCGCGCCCGGCTCGGCGCAGCGGAACCGGATCGTGGTCACGGACCGGAAGGTCCGCGGCCCGCCGTCCCCGGCGTCGGTGCCCACCGCGGAGCGCACGTCGAGGGACACCTCGTACCCGTCGACGGACAGCAGGGCGGCCCGCTCCCGGGCCTCGTCGCGGGACAGATTCTCACCGGGCACGGGCGGCACTCCCTCAGGCTGGTCGGTTACGGCTGATCAGGACCGATCCTGCCATGTGCCCCTGACGCCGGGCAGCAGGGAATGAGCGGCGGGCCGACGATGTTGCCGCGTTCAAAGACCGCTTACCGAGGAGAGCCATGTCCGAGACCGCGACGACCTCCGCCGAGAAGACCCGAGTCGACTTCTGGTTCGACCCCCTGTGCCCGTGGGCGTGGATGACCTCCCGCTGGGTGCTGGAGGTGGAGAAGGTCCGTGACATCGAGGTGCACTGGCACATCATGAGCCTGGCGGTGCTGAACGAGGACAAGCTGGACGAGCTGCCCGAGGAGTACCGGGAGATGCTCGCGAAGACGGCCTGGCAGCCGGCCCGGGTGGTGACCGCGGCCTGGCAGAAGCACGGTGCCGAGGTCCTGGGCCCGCTCTACACCGCTCTGGGCACCCGCTTCCACAACCGCGGCGAGGGCCCGACCCGGGAGGCCGTCGCCGCCGCCCTGGCCGAGGTGAACCTGCCCGCGGACCTGGTCGAATACTTCGACCAGGAGGACTTCGAGTTCGACGCCGAGCTTCGCGCCTCCCACAAGGAGGGCATCGACAAGGTCGGTCAGGAGGTCGGCACCCCGGTCATCGCCGTCCCGGGCCCTGACGGCGAGCAGATCGCCTTCTTCGGCCCGGTCGTCACGCCCGCCCCCAAGGGTGAGGAGGCCGCCCGCCTGTGGGACGGCACCCTCGCGGTGGCATCGGTCCCCGGCTTCTACGAGATCAAGCGCACCCGCACCAAGGGCCCGGACTTCAGCAACCTGTGAGCTCCATGACGGAGGCGGCCCCGCGAGTCACGTCCTCGCGGGGCCGCCCCTTTTCTCCGCCTGCCGCGTGAAAGGTGAGAAGACGATCACGAGGCAGGACGACTCGACGGGCCGTTATGGCGCCGACAGCAGTACATCCGCCCGGGACTTCGCGGCCTCGTAGCGCCGGGCCACGTCCTGCCGGTTGACGACCTGTCACATGGCCTCGAAGAAGTCCACCTTCTGGTTCCGGTACCGCAGGTAGAAGGCGTGCTCCCAGGCGTCGAAGACGAGGATCGGCGTCACGCCCTGGCCGACGTTGCCCTGGTGGTCGTAGACCTGCTGCTGCAGCTTGATGGACTCGGCGCTCACCCTGGGGTGGGTGTCGAGTCTTCGTACGGCAGGTTCAGGCAGTGTGTGGACGGGCATGGCGGCCCCCTCCGAAGCCCTTGTTGCAAGTAGCTTGCAACTACACGCTAGCAACAAAAAGGCCCTCACGTGGGCAACGTGAGGGCCTGTGGGCAGGGTGGAAACGCGTCAGTTCCGGGCGCGTGCCTTCTGCCAGGCGTACCCGATCAGCGCCAGGACCAGCGTCATGCCGCCCGTCGAGTACAGCTGCACCCGCGTGTCCGGCTCCCGCGCCATGAGGACGAAGATCGCGGCCATGCCGGCCAGCGCGATCCAGGTCAGCACCGGGAACGCCCACATCCGCACGACCAGCTTCTGCGGCGCCTCCCGCTCCAGCCGGCGCCGCAGCCGCAGCTGCGAGACCGCGATGAAGATCCAGACGACCAGGATGACCGCGCCGATCATGTTCAGCAGCCAGGGGAAGACGTCGTCCGGACGCCAGTAGCTGAGGACCACGCAGACGAAGCCGAAGACGCAGGAGGCGAGCACGGCGAGGCGCGGTACGCCGCCGGAGACCTTGCCCAGCGCCTTGGGGCCCTGCCCGCGCTGCACCAGCGAGTAGGCGATGCGCGAGGAGCCGTAGATGTTGGCGTTCATCGCGCTCAGCAGCGCGACCAGCACGACCACGTTCATCAACTGTCCGGCGCCCGGGATGCCGAGGTGCTCGAGGGCGGCCACGTACGGGCCCTTCTCGACGACGGCTGCGGAGTCCCACGGGACGAGGGTGACGACGACCGCCATCGAGCCGATGTAGAACAGCGCGATGCGCCACATCGCCGTACGGACCGCGCTCGCCACGCCCTTGACCGGGTCCTCCGACTCGGCCGCCGCGATGGTGACCGTCTCCAGGCCGCCGTACGCGAACACCGAGGCGAGCAGGCCGATGACCAGCCCCTCACCGCCGCCCGGCAGGAAGTCGGTCAGATTGCTCGCACCGGGGGAGTCGGTGCCGGGCAGGACGTCCGCGATCGCCAGCACGCCGAGCACCAGGAACAGCGAGATCGCGCCGACCTTCAGCGCCGCGAACCAGAACTCGAACTCGCCGAAGTTCTTCACGGCGGCCAGATTGGCCCCGCAGAACACCACCATGAACAGCGCCACCCACGCCCACTCCGGCGTGCCCGGCAGCCAGCCGGTGACGATCTTCGCGGCGCCGATGCCCTCCAGGCCGACGGCCGTGCACAGCAGCACCCAGAACGACCAGCCCGCGGTGAACCCGGCCCACGGCCCGATCGCCCGCTCGGCATGCGCGGAGAAGGACCCCGAGGAGGGATGCGCGGCGGACATCTCGCCCAGCATCCGCATCACCAGCATCACCAGGAGGCCGGAGAGGATGTAGGCGACGACGATCGAGGGCCCGGCGGCGGCGATACCGGCGCCGGAGCCGACGAACGCGGCGCCGATTACCCACGAGGGGATCATCGACAGTGACGCGTTCGGCCATGGGAAAGAGACGCGTCCGGCTTTGGTGGCGTCTCGACAGAGGTGCTGGGCATGGGCGCGGCTCGTCCATTACGTCGTACGGGAGAGGGGTAAAACGCCCACAGTCTGGGCGGCGTTCCCGCTCGCGGGGGCGCGGTGTTCACTATCCGGACACCGGAGACACGGAGTGTACGGCTACGCTCACGGGCGGCTCGAGCGCATGTGGATGGGGGTGCGGATTGGTGGAACCCTACAGTCCGCCACTCGTTCGCCCCTCGTGACGCACACATCCTCACCTCAGTGACCAGTGTCACGCCCACTCACGTGTAACCACCACTCTTTGTGCAGAGCCCACCACATAGCGGCTCCCGCCTTTGTCGAGCGGTGACGGTGTCGGGCTCAGGCGCACTGGGTTAGCGTCACGGTGTCCCGAACCGCCCTCACTCGCGGAGTCCCCATGAGCACCGCTGCCGCCACCCCCGCCCTCCAGGGACGGGTCCTCGCCGACCTGCTCCCCTCCTCCCGTGTCCGGGACGTCGCCCTGGTGGCCGGCGGTGCCGTGCTCACCGGCCTCGCGGCCCAGCTCGCCGTGCCCGTACCGGGCTCCCCGGTGCCGGTGACCGGCCAGACCTTCGCCGCGCTGCTCGTCGGCACGGCCCTCGGCGCCGGTCGCGGTTTCCTCTCGCTCGCGCTGTACGCGCTGGCCGGTATCGCCGGTGTGCCGTGGTTCGCGGAGGGCGGCTCCGGTGCGGCCGCCCCGTCCTTCGGCTACGTCATCGGCCTGCTGCTCGCCGCCACCGCCGTCGGTGCCCTGGCCCGCCGCGGCGCCGACCGCTCCCCGTGGCGCATGGCCGGCGCGATGCTGCTCGGCGAGGCGATCGTCTACGCCGTCGGCGTCCCCTACCTGGCCCTCGCCACCGGCATGTCCGCCTCCGCCGCGATCGCGGCCGGCCTCACCCCGTTCCTGATCGGCGACGCCCTGAAGGCCGCCCTGGCGATGGGCGTGCTGCCCACCGCCTGGAAGCTCGTCGACAAGCGCTGACCGAGTCTCGCCGGACACCGACCGGGGCGCGGGAAACCGCGCCCCGGTCGGTGTTTTTTGGTGCTCATCCCTCCTGCTGCCGCCTCGGCCGCCGCTGCGACCACCACAGGCCCGCCGCTCCGGCCGCGACCAGCGCCCCGCCGGCCGCGGCCAGCGGCAGGACGTCCCGTCCGACGCCGGTCCTGGGCAGCTCGTCGCCGCCCGGCGCGACGGGCTTGTTGTCGGTGCCGAGCAGCAGCGGCGTGGCCGGGGCGTTCGGCGACGGGTTCGCCGTACCGAACGGAACCGGGCCCTGCTGCCAGAACGTCTTGCTTCCGTCACCGTTCTGGACGGGCAGGCAGATCTTCCCGGTCCTGCCCAGGTCGTAGGTCGCGTCGACGTCGTACGACTTCGACGCACCGGCGGCGAGACTGTCGAGCGAACAGCTGAATCCGCTGTTCGAACCCTCGGGCAGATCTTTTTCGGCGATCGGGGAGCAGCCTGGGACATTCCTGACCGTCAGCCCGTCGAAACCGACGACCCAGAGCCTGATCGGCCCGCTGTCAGCAGTCCCCTCATTCTTCACCGTGGCGGTGATCTCCGTTTCCTCCGAACCGTTGTCGACCGAGATCTTCTCGGGCAGCAGTGTGCTCAGTTCCACCCCTGCCGGTGCCTCGTCGACGGCCTTTCCCCCCTTACTGCTTCCGGGTCCCTGATCGTCCGCACCGGCGGTGAAGGAAAGGATCATCACCGCCGAGAAAGATGCCGCGACCAGCGATCCCGCGATTGTCGTCGTACGGCGAGCACTCATGTTCGTCCCCCTTGGCTGCGCCTGAATTCGCAGTACTTGAAGAGGTACCACAAGATTTCTCCGCACTATGCTGGTACGGCCTGAAGTGTGGTCATTGTGTTTCAGTCATGGGGTTGTCGAGGGGGTGCAGCGAATTGCCGGGGAATACGCGAAGTGGCGGTGTTCCAGGGTTATTGGTGACCGGGCGTTATCGGTTGGTCGAGAGCATCGGCCAGGGGGGAATGGGGCGGGTGTGGCGGGCCGCCGACGACATGCTCGACCGGCCGGTCGCCGTCAAGGAAATGCGTATCGACGGCCTGGATGCGGAGGACGCCCGGACCCGCCGTGAACGCACGTTGCGCGAGGCCCGGGCCACCGCCCGCATCGACCATCCCAACGTGGTGCGCGTGTATGACGTCGTGGACGAGGGCGAACGCCTGTGGATCGTCATGGAGTTGGTCGACGGCCGCTCCCTGGAACGGATCATGGCCGAGGACGGGCCGCTCGGACCGCGCGAGACGGCACGGACCGGACTCGGCCTGGTGGAGGCGCTGCGCCAGGTGCATGCGCGCGGAGTGCTGCACCGTGACATCAAGCCAGGCAACGTCCTGGTCGAGCACGACGCCCGGCGGATCGTGCTCACCGACTTCGGCATCGCCGCGATCCAGGACGCCAAGGCGCTCACCATGGTGGGCATGCTGGTCGGCTCGCCCGACTACATGGCCCCCGAACGGGTCTCCGGCCGCCCGCAGGGACCGCCCTCGGACGTCTGGTCCCTGGGCGCCACCCTCTGCGCGGCGTTGGCCGGCCGCTCTCCCTTCTCCCGCGACACCACCCTGGCCACCCTGCACGCCGTCCTCTACGAGGAACCCGAACTCCCCGCCGCGGCAGGTACGTTGCGGGACATCCTGGCCGCTCTCCTGCAGAAGGAGCCGTCCGCCCGACCGGCGCTGGAGGAACTGGAGACGGCGTTGCGGCCGGTGGCATTCCCGGAGCCGACGCCGACGGTGATGGGACCGGGGGCGGTGCCGGGGCCGGTGCCCTTGCCGGAGCCGACGCCGCCGGGAACCGGGGCAGTGCAGGAGCGGGTGCCCTTGCCGGAGCCGCAACCTGCGGCGAACCCGGTACCGGAGCCGGCACCCGTGGCGCATCCGGTACCGGAACCGGTGGCGCATCCGGCGCCGCAACCGGTGGCGAACCCCGTGCCGGAGCCGCCGGAGCCGGCCCAGGAGCAGCCGACACCGCTCCTCGTACAGCCGCCGCACCTGCGCCCACCCCCCGAGGGGCCCCGCCCGGCGGGCGTTTCACTCCTGCGGGCCGAGGCGGTGACGGAACGGCGACCGGCCGCGATACCGCCGGGCAGTGAACTGCCCGGCCCCGCCGTCCCGTCCGCGCCACCCCGGCGAACCCGGCGCCGCACCACGCTGGTGGCCGCCACCGGCGTGCTCACGGCCGCCGCGGTGGCCGGGATCGTCCTCGCGGCGACCGCGGAGTCACCGGACGACACCCGGACGGACACCAAGCCCCCCGCCTCCTCCGCGTACTCCTCGTCGCCCACCGTCGAGGGCACCTCCAGGCCGCCGACCCTGCCGCCGGGCGCGCGGGAGGAGGCCGGAGGGTTCGCGTGGACGACACCCGAGGGCTGGCGCCGGGACGTGAAGACGGGAGCGGAGGTGCACTACACCTCCCCGGACGGCACCCAGGAACTCGTGGCGAAGTCCTCCCTCGCCCGCGGCGACCTCATGGACTCCTGGCGAACCTCGGAACGAGGCGCCCACCAGGGCCAGGACTACCGGAAGATCCGCCTGGAGGAGACGACGTTCCGCGGCCACCCGGCGGTGGTGTGGGAGTACACCTTCAGGCTGGAGGGCGTCCCCTGGCACGCCCGCCTGCTGGGCTTCGACGCGAAGGGGAAGTCGTACCAGATCAACACCTGGTACCAGCCGACCGGAGAGGAAAAAGCCCTCGCGATCTACGAGGACGTGAAGAAGAGCTTCACCCTGCTGTGAGGCACATCGGACGCCCCACACAGCCGAGGGCCCCGCGGCGCGACGCCACGGGGCCCTCGACCACCACTGAGGAGGCGGCGCGTCAGTCGCCCACCGACACCTTGTCGGGAGCACCGACGGCACCCCGGCGCTTCTGCCGGACCACGGCGATCGCCAGCACCACGGCCGCGACCAGCAGCGACAGCAGCACGGTCTTGCGTCCGTCGTGCTCGGTGTCGGTCAGCATGTAGCCGAGCACGAACACGATCAGCGCGGCCGTCGCCCAGGTCAGGTACGGGTACAGCCACATCCGCACGACCAGCTTCTCCGGTGCCTCCCGCTGGATGATCTTCCGCATCCGCAGCTGCGAGAAGCAGATGACGAGCCAGACGAACAGCGCCACGGCCCCGGAGGAGTTGACGAGGAACAGGAAGACGGAGTCCGGGAACTTGTAGTTGAAGAACACGGCCACGAACCCGAACACGACGGAGACGAGAATCGCCGTCCGCGGCACACCGCGACCCGTCGTCCGTGCGAAGGCCTTCGGCGCATCCCCGCGCTCGCCCAGCGAGAACGCCATCCGGGAAGCGGTGTAGAGACCGGAGTTGAGGCAGGACAG
Source organism: Streptomyces sp. F001 (assembly GCF_004187715.1). Lineage (GTDB taxonomy): Bacteria > Actinomycetota > Actinomycetes > Streptomycetales > Streptomycetaceae > Streptomyces > Streptomyces flavusporus. The sequence continues at coordinate 37,147 of NZ_QZWF01000018.1, forward strand.
CACCGACGTCAGCACGATGAAGTTCATGATCTGACCGGCGTGCGCGATGCCGAGAGAGTCCAGGGCGGCGACGTAGGAGCCCTTCTCGGCGATGGCGGGGGAGTCCCAGGGCAGCAGGGCGACGACGACGAAGATCGACCCCAGATAGAACACGGCGATACGCCAGATGATGCTGTTGGTCGACTTGGTCACGGCCCGCTGCGGGTCCTCGGACTCGCCGGCCGCGAGGGTCGCGATCTCGCTGCCCATGAAGGAGAAGACGACGAGCAGCACACCGGTGAGGATGGCGCCGGGCCCGTTGGGCAGGAAGCCGCCGTGCTCCGTGAGGTTGGAGAGCCCGGCCTGCTCACTGTCGGCCCCGGGCAGCACACCGAAGATGGCGAGCCCGCCGATGACGATGAACGCTCCGATCGCGACGACCTTGATCCCGGCGAACCAGAACTCGAACTCGCCGTAGGAGCCGACGGAGACGAGGTTGGTGGCGGTCAGCACCACCATCACGATCAGCGCCCACCCCCACTGGGGCACGGCGGGAATCCACCCCTCCAGAATCGCGGCCCCGGCGGTCGCCTCCACCGCCAGCACGACGACCCAGAAGAACCAGTACAGCCAGCCGATGGAGAACCCGGCCCAGGGCCCGAGCGCGCGGTCGGCGTGCGCCGAGAACGAGCCGGACGTCGGATTCGCCGCGGACATCTCACCGAGCATCCGCATCACGAGCACGACCAGCGTGCCGACGAGGGCGTACGACAGGAGGATGCCGGGGCCGGCGGTGGCGATACCGGAGCTGGATCCGACGAACAGGCCTGCGCCGATGACACCACCAATGGCGATCATCGACAGATGACGGTTCTTGAGCCCGGCCTGGAGGCCGTGGCCGGGGTCGCCAGTGCCTCCGGGGCCGGTTCCGGCCTTCGTCAGGGTCGGCTGCGAAGTCATGGGACGGGTTTCCTTTGCGCCGGTCGAGCAGTTTCCCCGTACGAACCCGCCCGAGCGGTGTGCGGGGGGTGTACGAATCGGTCCAGTGAATCGGAGGTGAACGAATTCGGGAACCTTTGATTCCGGATCGTTACTTGAGGTTTTCTTGAGATTCTGTAGCGTTACTCACACTTTCCGCCTCGCTGACCCGGCGCGCCCGCCTCGAAACCGGCATGACACACTCGTTTCCATGCGCGTGTACCTCGGCTCCGACCATGCCGGTTTTGAACTCAAGAACCACCTCGTCGAGTGGCTCAAGGCGGCCGGCCACGACCCCGTCGACTGCGGCCCCCACATCTACGACGCCCAGGACGACTACCCGCCCTTCTGCCTCCGCGCCGCCGAGCGCACGGCCGCAGACCCCGAAGCCCTCGGCATCGTGATCGGCGGCTCCGGCAACGGCGAGCAGATCGCCGCGAACAAGGTGAAGGGCGTGCGCGCGGCGCTCGCCTGGAGCGAGGAGACGGCGTCGCTGGGCCGCCAGCACAACAACGCCAACGTGGTCGCGGTGGGCGCGCGCATGCACACCCTCGACGAGGCGACGAAGTTCGTGGAGACATTCCTGAACACCCCCTTCTCGGGCGACGAACGCCACGAACGCCGCATCGAGATGCTGAAGAGCTACGAGGCAACCGGCGAACTCCCGCCGATCCCGCCGCACCACCCTCAGCAGTAACTGCCCGGCCAGGGCGGAGCCCGGCGACGGAGTGCCGGACACCCGCGAGGGGCGTGCGGAGACGCAGTCCCCCAGGGGTGCGGAGACGCACCCCCGCAGGGACGCAGTGCGGCAGGGGTGCAGGGACGAGGGATGCAGGGACACCCCCCGCAGGGGTGCAGGGGCGAAGCCCCGCGAGGGGTGCAGGGGACGCAGTCCCCGCCGGGGTCTGGGGCGGAGCCCCAGGCCGAGGGGCACTTCTCTCCCGACCGAGTCGGGTGGGTGGGCGAGGCGGGGTCTGGGGCGGAGCCCCAGGGGCGTTCACCCTGAACGGACCGAGTCGGGCGGGTGAGTGGGCGAGCCCCGCGGAAGCGCAACGCCCCATCCCTCACCCACCCGGAGGCAACCGCGTAAGAAACCGGAGGCAACCGCGTAAGAAAGGAGCCGCCCCGTGCCGGAGGGCCACACCATCCACCGCCTGGCCCAGGACTACGCCGCCCGCTTCAAGAACCGCGGCCCCGTCCACATCACCAGCCCTCAGGGCAAGTTCTCCGACGCCGCAGCCCTCCTCGACGGCTCAACCCTCCACACCGCCGACGCCCACGGCAAACATCTCTTCCTCGGCTTCCGGGACCCCGCCCCCGAAAACACCGACTGGATCCACATCCACCTCGGCCTCTTCGGCAAGGTCACCTTCGGTGGCGCCCCCACCCCGCCCACGAACACCGTCCGCCTCCGCCTCGCGAACAGCGCGTCGTACGTCGATCTCCGCGGCCCCACGACCTGTGCGTTGATCACGGACGGCGACAAGCGTGCGATACACGACCGCCTCGGCCCCGACCCCCTGCGTGAGGACGCCGACCCGCACCTCGCCTACCGGCGGATCTCCCGCAGCCGTACGACCATCGCCGCCCTGCTCATGGACCAGAAGGTCATCGCGGGCGTCGGCAATGTCTACCGTGCCGAGGTTCTCTTCCGGCACCGCATCGACCCGTACCGCGCGGGCAAGGACATCACCCCCGCGCAGTGGGACGCCATCTGGGCGGACCTCGTCGAGCTCATGCGCGAGGGTGTCCGCAACAACCGCATCGACACCGTCCGCCCCGAGCACACCCCGGAGGCGATGGGCCGCCCGCCGCGCGTCGACGACCACGGCGGCGAGGTCTACGTCTACCGCAGGGCCAATCTGCCCTGCCACATCTGTGGCGGCGAGATCCGCACCGCCGATCTCGCCGCCCGCAACCTCTTCTGGTGCCCGGAGTGCCAGACGCCGTAACGCGGCTGACCCCGCGTCAGAACCCGTGCGGCAGCCAGGGCGCCACCGTGGACGCGAACCCCACCGACGCCTCCGCCAGCGCCCCGCCCGCAGCTCCCGCACCCGCCCGGCCGCCGCCAGCGACCCGAGGCTCACCCCGCCGAGATACGCCGCCCCCAACTCCCGTACGGACAAGGCGAGGTCAGCCGCATCCGACGTACGCACACACGACGCTCCCTTCGCGTCTCCCGTCAGCCGCCAACGCCCGGCGTTCCAGGGGCAGAAGTCGTCCGCCACCTCGAACACCACGTCCACCGGCGTCTGATAGGTACGCGCCTCCAGCGCGGCCCCGACGTCCACCAGCCGTACGTAGAGCGAGTCCCGCAGCCGTGGCTGGCACCGCCGGATGTCGGACACCAGGTGCTGCCACGCGTCGTCGACCGGCCGCCCGCGCACGGTCAGCGTCGTCGTCAGGTCGATCCCGAACAGGAACCGCCACAGCGCCGCCTCCGTCACCGGGTCGAGGGCGGCCGAATCCGCCAGCGCCACCGTGCCGTTGTGCCCGGTCACGCCCCATCCCAGCCTGATTCGGAAGCGCGCGTACCCGGTGACCTCCCCGTCCCGTTCGGCGACGACGCACTGCAGTGGCGACGCTCCGTCCCGCTCGCTCTCCGGGTCGAGCAGCCCCACCCGCTCCCAGCTCGGCTGCCGCGCGAGCATCCCGGGACGCCGGGGCACCAGCCGCGCGTAGACCGCCTCGCACGCGTCGAGCACGTCCGCGGGCGCCGCGTACCGCAGTCGTACGTCATCGGTGCCGGCCGGCACCGACAGCTGAACCCGACTCGTGTCGATCTCGGCGCTGAGCCCGAACGTCGCGGCGGCGTACCCGAACCGGCCGTAGATCGCCGGCTCGGAGGCGGTGAGCACCGCCAGCGGCTCGCCCCAGGAGCGGATGTCGTCCAACTGCCGCCGCATCATGGACGTCAGCACCCCGCGCCGCCGGTGCGTGGCGGCGACACTGACCATCGTGATGCCCGCCGCCGGCACCGGCGCCCCGCCGGGCACGCTCAGCCGGAACGTGAACGCCCCGGCCGTCCCCACGCAGGCGTCGCCCTCCCAGGCGCCGAGGGACCGGTCGTACTCGGTGAGCGCGTCCCACAGCTCCCGCTCCTCGGCCGACTCCGGCATGCCACCGAAGGCGCGGATCAGGGTGTCGTACCACCGGCCCCATTCGTCCTGCCGCAGCACCCGTAGCTCTGCCCCCGGGCCTGCCGCGAAGTTTGTCGCCATGAGCCCATGCCTACCAGGGCGCTGCGGGACGAGCGAGGGAATTTCTCCCGGACGGCGGCGCGGCGGCTTTCCGTGGAGTTCACTGTGGAGTCGAGCCTCGGACGGGGGACAAGTGGGACCTCCCGTGCCAAGCAGCTGGTCCGATGGATAGGGTCCCGAACTAATGGCAGCAGGACGAGAGCGGCGCGCGGCGGCCGATACGTTCCCGGCCCGGTTGAGGATGAGGTGGCACCGGGCCCGCGTCGGCGTGCGCAGAAGCGCCGTCGACTACTTCCGCGGCGACGGTTCGGACTGGATCGCGCTGGCCGGACTGCTGCTCACCGTCCCGCTGATCACGATGATCACGCTCGCCAACTCGGTGTGGTGCTCCCCGGCCGCGCTGGTCCTGCCGATCGTCGCGGGCGGTCTGCTGCTGCGTCCGGCGAGCCTGCTCGGCCTGTACGCGGCGGCGGCCACGGCGCTGATCGTGGAGTCGATACAGCTGGGCCCGTACACGGAGGGGCCTTCACGCGTCACCCCGGGCGTGGTCCTGGTGGTGGCCGCGTGCGGTTTCTTCGGGCTGCTGATCGCGCAGTTCCGCAGCCGGGTCGGCGTGCCCTGGCGGCGCGGCGGCACCATGCTGTTCGACCTGCGCGAGCGGATCCGGGTGCAGAGCAAGCTGCCGAAGCTGCCGCAGGGCTGGCACCGGGAGATGGCGCTGCGGCCGGCGGGCGGCCAGTCCTTCTCGGGCGACTTCGTGGTCGCGGCCCGCACGAACGGCGGCCGCACCCTGGAGGTCGTCCTCACGGACGTCTCCGGCAAGGGCATGGACGCCGGCTCGCGCGCCCTGCTGCTGTCGGGCGCTTTCGGCGGTCTGCTCGGCTCGCTGCCGCCGCACGCCTTCCTCCCGGCGGCGAACGGCTACCTCCTCCGCCAGGACTGGGACGAGGGCTTCGCGACCTCGATCCACCTGGTCCTCGAGCTGGACTCCGGCGACTACGAGCTGTACTCCGCGGGCCATCCGCCGGGCCTCCAGCTCAACGCGGGCAGCGGCCGCTGGGAGGAGAAGGCGGCGGAGGGGCCGCTGCTGGGTGTGTACGAAGGCGCCCAGTTCGACTCGGTGAAGGGCTCGCTGCGGCCCGGCGACGTGCTGATGCTGTTCACGGACGGTCTGGTGGAAACGTCCGACCGGGACATCGTCGAGGGCCTCGACCGCCTCACCGGCGAGGCCGACCGCTATGTCGCCGGCGGCTTCCACGGCGCCGCCTGGCACCTCATCGAGGCGGTGGCGAAGGACGTCAACGACGACCGAGCCCTCCTGCTGATCTGCCGTGAGGGCCCGACGGCCCTGGCGGCGGCGGCCCGCTGAGACACTCGACGAGTGACCGAGAACCCGCACCTCACCCTGGCCGAAGTGGAGGCCGTCGCCCGCGCCGCCCACCAGGGGCAGACGGACAAGGCCGGCCGCCCCTACGCCGAACACCTCGCCGCCGTCGCCGACGGCGTCCGTGCCCGTGGCGGTGACGAGGAGCAGATCGCGGCGGCCTGGCTGCACGACGCGGTCGAGGACGAGGCCCTGTCCGAGCAGTGGCTGCACGAGGCCGCGCTGAGCCGCCGTACGAAGGACGTGGTGCGCGCGGTCACCAAACGGGCGGGGGAGTCACCGGAGGCGTACGCCGCCCGCATCCTCGCCACGCCGGGCGCACTCCTCGTCAAGGAGGCGGACCTGGCCCACAACGCGGACCCGGCCCGCCTCGCACGCCTCGACGAGCCCACCCGCACCCGACTGACCGAGAAGTACGCCCGCATGCGCACACTCCTCGGCCTGCCGGACGACTAGGCGTCCGCCTTCTGCAGCTGCTTCTCCCGCGCCCGCTCGCGCTCGCGCGCCAGGTCCGCGGCGTCCCGCCTGAACGCCCACTCCATCTTCGGCTCCATCGCGAACCGGAAGACCCGCTGGACGGGCTTGGTGCACAGCAGCGTGACGGTGACGGCCGCGAGGACGCTCACGAGGATCTCGCCGTACGGCCGGTGCAGCCAGGCGTGCTCGTACCAGCCGCCGTACCCACCGGCCTTGACCAGGAAGCCGTGCAGCAGATAGCCGTACAGCGTGCCCGCGCCGAGCGCCGTGAACCACATCTGCCGGCCCGGCACCCAGGCGAAGAAGCAGGCCGTCAGCAACAGCGAGCAGCCGAACAGCGCGAGCACCATGACCGGCCCGGTCCACCAGGGCGCGCCCAGTTCCTGCGCGGCGTCCCGGTGGTAGAACCAGCCGGTGTTCATCCGCGGCACCGCCCACCAGCCGACGACACCCGCGGCCGCGAACACCGGCACCGACAGGATCCGCACCGAACGCCGGCGCACCATCCGGAAGTGCTCGGGCTTCATACACAGGCCCAGCACGAAGAACGGCAGAAACTGCAACACCCGCTGCAGATCCAGGTCGTCGCCGATTCCCGGGGTGGCGGACGCCAGCATGGCGATACCGAGCGCGAGAGGGAGCGGCCACCGCACCAGCTTCCAGATGGGGGTGGTCAGCCGCCAGATGAACAGCGCGATCAGGAACCAGGTCAGATACCAGGGGTCGAGCAGGCTGATCTTCTGTTCCGGGTCGTCGCCGAAGTAGCGCTCGCCGAGCGAATAGGCGGTTTCGAAGACGATGTACGGCACCACGACACCGGTGACGAGCCGCTGGAGCCGGTCCGCGCGCATGTCGAAACTGCGGGAGAAGAAGCCCGAGATGACGATGAACGCCGGCATGTGGAACGCGTACACGACCATGTACGCGGCCTCCAGGGTCCGACTGTCCCCCTTCAACGGCTCCCATGCGTGGGCCACGGCCACCAGGACGATCGCCAGATACTTGGCGTTGTCGAAGAAGGCGTCGCGCTGTCGAAACATCTGAGGCACCCTAGCGTCGTCTGCGGGTTTCCGTAAAACCCTCGGCGTCATTCCTGCTTTTCCGTCGCGCCTACCCGTGTTTCCGCAGAGTTGGCATGGCGGACGACGTGATGGTCAACACAGTGAATCAACGCGGTGGATGACGGAATGTCCGCTTCCTCTCTCTTTATGTGCAACAAATCGAATTCCCTGCGAACGCGTTGTGCGAAGACGGAAACGAACCAGTCGAATTCCTTGCGCAGTTGACTGTCGAATTGTGTCGCCGGTTGTGACAGGGGCGTGCGCACGCCCGGACGGATCCGGACTTGTCGGACACGGGTGTGGCGGACGATGCGTCACGGCCCGCATACCGGGGCCGTGTTGGTGGCACGATGGTTCTGCCGGGGGTGTGCGGGCTGCATCCCAGGCCGGGAGAGCGGACCGACCGAGGGTGTGATCAGTTGTGGCCATTTCGCTGTCAGTGGTGCTGCTATTGGCGATCATCCTGGTGGTGATGATCAGGGCAGGGAACATCAAGGCGGGCCCCGCGATCGTTGCGGTCCTCTTCGGCTTCTTCCTCGCCTCGACCGGCATGGCCGACGACATACAGCGCTTCCTGGACTCGATAGCCCAGACCATCAACGAGATCCAGTTCTGACCGGCCGGTCTCGGCGCTGATCAAGAGCGGACGTACGCGACCTGTGGAACACGAAGGGCCCGGTTCCGAGGAACCGGGCCCTTCGCCGTACAGAGCGGGCGACGGGAATCGAACCCGCGTAGCCAGTTTGGAAGACTGGGGCTCTACCATTGAGCTACGCCCGCACACAACGCGCCGCAGGTCAGCCGACCGCGGCACTGCAGGCATCCTAGCGGGTCGGCCCCCCTCACCGCACACCCCATCCGTACGGACGCCGACACCGCACCGGTGCTCGGGAAATGCGGCAGCCGTGCTGCCTGCGGGCATGTACCCTACGTGTCGCACCAGACGGGGTGTGGCGCAGCTTGGTAGCGCGTCCGCTTTGGGAGCGGAAGGCCGTGGGTTCAAATCCCGCCACCCCGACCACCCATCCGATCACTTTGCGTGATCGCCTTTTGGGTCGTGTAGCCGCTGCCGTTACTATGCAAGCTGCACGCCCGTGTGTCTCATCACTGATAGTCCTCCGGGCGGCCACATCCGCCGGACCCGTCGGGTCCCGGCAGAACCCGAGAAGTCAGCCACAAGGAGACCGAACCGTGAAGAGCGCCGTGGAGAACCTGAACCCGACCCGGGTTCGGCTCACTGTCGAGGTGCCCTTCGAGGAGCTCAAGGACAGCCTCGACGCGGCGTACAAGAAGATCAACCAGCAGGTCACGGTGAAGGGTTTCCGCAAGGGCAAGATCCCGGCCCGGGTCATCGACCAGCGGTTCGGCCGTGGCGCCGTGCTGGAGGAGGCCGTCAACGACGCGCTTCCGAAGTTCTACACGGAGGCGGTCAACGAGGCCGAGATCGACGTGCTGGGCCAGCCCGAGGTCGACATCACCGAGCTGAAGGACGGCGAGACGCTGAACTTCACCGCCGAGGTCGACATCCGCCCGGCCATCGAGATCCCGGACTACTCCGGCATCGAGGTCGAGGTCGACGCCGTCGAGGTCAGCGAGGAGGACGTCGACAAGGCGGTCGAGGAGCTGCGTGAGCGCTTCGCGTCCACCTCCCCGGTCGAGCGCGCCGCCGAGGACGGCGACGTCGTCACGATCGACCTGGAGGCCAAGGTCGGCGGCGAGGTCCTCGAGGACGGCGTGGCCGAGGGCGTCTCGTACACCATCGGCTCCGGCGAGCTGCTCGACGGTATCGACGACGCCGTGAAGGGCCTGGAGGCCGGTGGCGAGGCCACCTTCACCTCCGAGCTCAAGGGCGGCTCCGCGGCCGGCCAGGAGGCCGAGGTCACCGTCAAGGTCACCCAGGTCGCCGCGCGCGAGCTGCCCGAGCTGGACGACGACTTCGCTCAGCTCGCCTCCGAGTTCGACACCCTCGAGGAGCTGAAGGCCGACAGCCGCAAGCGCCTGGAGAACATGAAGCAGTTCGACCAGGCCACGCAGGCCCAGGAGCGCGTCCTGGAGAAGCTGCTCGAGCTGGTCGAGGTCCCCGTCCCCGAGAAGCTGCTCGAGGACGAGATCAACACCCGTAAGCACAACCTCGAGCACCACCAGCTCGGCCAGATGGGCCTGACCCTCGACAAGTACCTGGAGATCCAGGGCAAGACCGCCGAGGAGTTCGAGACCGAGACCCGCGAGGCCGCGGTCAAGGGCATCAAGACCCAGTTCGTGCTCGACGAGCTCGTCAAGCAGGAGAAGCTCAACGTCAACCAGGAGGAGCTCACCGAGCACCTCATGCGGCGCGCGGCCTCCTCCGGCATGTCCCCCGACCAGTTCGCGCAGGCCGTCGTCGAGCAGGGCCAGGTCCCGCTCCTGGTCGGCGAGGTCGCCCGCGGCAAGGCCCTGGCCGTCGTCGTCGAGGCCGCGACCGTCAAGGACACCAACGGCGAGATCGTGGACCTGGAGGACGAGGACGAGGTCGAGACCGCCACCGAGACGGTCGAGGCCGCCGAGGGCATGGCCGAGGCCGAGGAGAAGACCGAGGGCTGAGCCCACGGCGCCTGAACGTCGTACGAGGGGCCCTGGGGCGCACAACGCGCCCTGGGGCCTTTCGTCGTACGGTGAGGGAAATGCCCTTAAAGGGGGCGTGGGGAACTGCGCGATCAGCCACATCGGACTCGCAGCCGCCCACAATCCGGCGGAGCCACGGTGAGGAAGCCCGGCGAACCATGCGCTCACAGCGAACACCGGCTGAACCGGGATTGCACCGCAGGGTCACCGCGTTAGGGTCCATGAATACGGGGGCAGGGAACTCGGCGAACCCGCCGGAGGCCCCCCGCAGGGAAACGTGAGACGGCCCGGCGCCGTCGTAAGACGAGCAGGTGGATACGTGACGAATCTGATGCCCTCCGCCGCCGGCGAGCCTTCCATCGGTGGTGGCCTCGGCGACCAGGTCTACAACCGGCTGCTCAACGAGCGAATCATCTTCCTCGGCCAGCCGGTCGACGACGACATCGCGAACAAGATCACCGCACAGCTGCTGCTCCTTGCCGCGGACCCGGACAAGGACATCAACCTCTACATCAACAGCCCCGGCGGATCGATCACGGCCGGTATGGCGATCTACGACACGATGCAGTTCATCAAGAACGACGTGGTGACGATCGCCATGGGCCTCGCGGCCTCGATGGGGCAGTTCCTGCTCAGCGCGGGCACTCCCGGCAAGCGCTTCGCCCTGCCCAATGCCGAGATCCTGATCCACCAGCCGTCCGCCGGCCTGGCCGGCTCGGCCTCGGACATCAAGATCCACGCCGAGCGGCTGCTGCACACCAAGAAGCGCATGGCCGAGCTCACGGCCCTGCACACCGGCCAGTCGGTCGAGCAGATCACCCGCGACTCGGACCGCGACCGCTGGTTCGACGCCCATGAGGCCAAGGAGTACGGCCTCATCGACGACGTGATCGCAACGGCGGCCCACATGCCGGGCGGCGGCGGCACCGGAGGCGGCTCCTAAGGGCCGCTCGGGCCCGCAAAGGCCCCCGCGGTCCCTTCAGCCCCCAGCCACCGCTCCAGCCCCCTTCAGGAGACACCGTGAACGACTTCCCCGGCAGCGGCCTCTACGACCGTACGCGTGCCGAGTACACCGGCCCGGCGGCCGAGTCCCGCTATGTCATCCCGCGCTTTGTCGAGCGCACCTCCCAGGGCATTCGCGAGTACGACCCGTACGCGAAGCTCTTCGAGGAGCGCGTGATCTTCCTGGGCGTCCAGATCGACGACGCCTCCGCCAACGACGTCATGGCGCAGCTGCTGTGCCTTGAGTCGATGGACCCCGACCGGGACATCTCGGTCTACATCAACAGCCCCGGCGGCTCCTTCACCGCGCTGACGGCGATCTACGACACGATGCAGTTCGTGAAGCCGGACATCCAGACGGTCTGCATGGGCCAGGCGGCCTCCGCCGCCGCCGTCCTGCTGGCCGCCGGCACGCCCGGCAAGCGCATGGCGCTGCCGAACGCACGTGTGCTGATCCACCAGCCGTACAGCGAGACCGGCCGTGGCCAGGTGTCCGACCTGGAGATCGCCGCGAACGAGATCCTGCGGATGCGCTCGCAGCTGGAGGAGATGCTGGCCAAGCACTCCACCCAGTCGATCGACAAGATCCGTGAGGACATCGAGCGCGACAAGATCCTCACTGCCGAGGACGCGCTGGCGTACGGTCTGATCGACCAGATCATCTCCACACGCAAGATGAACAACGAGTCGGTCCGCTGACGCGGATCCTGTATCGTCTGCCGCCCCTTGGCGCGCTGTGTCACCGTGCATCGCAAGGTGCACGTCAAAGTGAACCGTGCCAAGGGGGGCCCGAACGGGGGGCTCGGCAAGGTACCGTCGGACATAAGGCAGCACCAGGAGCCGCTGGACTCATTGCGTCCAGGCGTCTCCCAGGCGAAGGGGAAGCACACCGTGGCACGCATCGGTGACGGCGGCGATCTGCTCAAGTGCTCGTTCTGCGGCAAGAGCCAGAAGCAGGTCAAGAAGCTCATCGCAGGCCCCGGTGTGTACATCTGCGACGAGTGCATCGATCTCTGCAACGAGATCATCGAGGAAGAGCTCGCGGAGACCAGCGAGGTGCGCTGGGAGGAACTGCCCAAGCCGCGCGAGATCTACGAGTTCCTCGAGGGGTACGTCGTCGGCCAGGAGCCCGCCAAGAAGGCCCTCTCCGTCGCGGTGTACAACCACTACAAGCGTGTCCAGGCCGGTGAGAACGGCGGCGCCCAGGGCCGCGACGACGCCATCGAGCTGGCGAAGTCCAACATCCTGCTGCTGGGCCCCACGGGCTCCGGCAAGACCCTCCTCGCCCAGACCCTGGCCCGCATGCTGAACGTCCCGTTCGCGATCGCCGACGCCACGGCGCTGACGGAGGCCGGCTATGTCGGCGAGGACGTCGAGAACATCCTGCTGAAGCTGATCCAGGCGGCGGACTACGACGTCAAGAAGGCCGAGACGGGCATCATCTACATCGACGAGATCGACAAGGTGGCCCGAAAGAGCGAAAACCCGTCGATCACCAGGGATGTCAGCGGAGAGGGAGTCCAGCAGGCGCTCCTGAAGATCCTCGAGGGCACCACGGCCTCGGTCCCGCCCCAGGGCGGCCGCAAGCACCCCCACCAGGAGTTCATCCAGATCGACACGACGAACGTCCTGTTCATCGTCGGTGGCGCCTTCGCCGGTCTGGAGAAGATCATCGAGTCCCGGGCCGGCGCGAAGGGCATCGGCTTCGGCGCGACGATCCGCTCGAAGCGGGAGCTGGAGGCCAAGGACCAGTTCGAGGACGTCATGCCGGAGGACCTGGTCAAGTTCGGCATGATCCCCGAGTTCATCGGCCGCCTCCCCGTCATCACCTCCGTCCACAACCTCGACCGCGAGGCCCTGCTCAAGATCCTGGTCGAGCCGCGCAACGCATTGGTGAAGCAGTACCAGCGGTTGTTCGAACTCGACGGAGTGGAACTGGACTTCGAACGCGAGGCCCTGGAGGCCATCGCCGACCAGGCCATCCTCCGCCAGACCGGCGCACGAGGCCTGCGCGCCATCATGGAGGAAGTCCTGATGTCCGTGATGTACGAGGTCCCGTCCCGCAAGGATGTCGCCCGAGTCGTCATCACGGCGGATGTCGTCCACTCGAACGTGAACCCGACCCTGATCCCGCGGGATGCGCGGGGGCGGGGGACGGGCGAGCAGAAGTCGGCGTAACGCCGCAGCAGCAGAGCAGACAAGCGAAGGGGCCCCGGTCAACCGACCGGGGCCCCTTCGGCGTTGAGCGGGTGTCAGGCCTTGACGCGGACTTCCTCACGCAGCTTGGTGGTGATGTCGATCGCGGTGTCCTTGTCGACACCCGTGCTGGTGTTGTCGCCGGGCGAGACCATGGCGACCGTGCTGTAGTCGGCCCAGGCGCAGAACCAGTCGGTCGACTCCTTCTTGGTGAGCGCGTTGGTGCTCTTGGTCGACTGGCACTTGGCGACCGCGCCGTCGATCTCGACCTCCTCGGGCTCGCCGACCAGCTCCGCGTTCTGCATGGTGTTCGAGTCACTTGAGGAGGACTCCTTGACCTCCTTCTGGATGGAGGCGAAGAACTTGTCCAGGGCGGTCTGGGGGTCGGCGATCTCGCCGTAACCGCCCACCATCGTGAAGCCCTTGGCGGTCAGCAGCTCGGACTGGTCGGGAATGGTGGAGGGGTCCTGCGGGTCGTAGTTGCTGAAGTCGGCGGTCGACCACTGCCCGACGACGGCCGTACCGCTCTTGACGCCGCTCTTCTCCATGTCCTTCGCGGTGTCGGAGTCGCTGACCTGGTTGCCCTCGCCGACCCGCTTGTACTCGGTGAGCGCGGTCGCCGGCGTCGTCAGCTTGTGCGCGCCGTCGTCCTCCAGGCCGCCCGCGCCGCCGCCCCCGCCGATCACGAAGTACGCTCCGACGCCGATCGCCGCCACGACCGCCACCGCGCCGATGATGAGGCCCGTCTTCTTCCCGCCGCCCGGGCCGGGGGCATCGGGGTGCCGTACGGGGCCTGGCCGTAGGGGGCTGCTGGCCGTACGGGGGCTGCTGGGGCGGGACGCCCTGCGGGGGTTGCTGCGGGTAGCCGTAGCCGGCTGGGCGGCGGAGGCTGCTGGGGGTAGCCGTAGCCGGGCTGGGGGGCCTGCGGCTGCTGGCCGTACGGACCCGGTTGGCCGTACGGTCCGGGCTGCTGGGGCTGCCCGCCGTACGGGCCCGGCTGGTTGTAGCTCATTTCTGGGTTCCCCTCCAGATGCTTATGTGTTCACGACATCTTGGCGCAAACGCAGCGCACGCACGGCATCGGGGGGCGCACCGTTACAGAAGAATCCCGTTTCGGGACACGCCCGCGACACCCCTAAACTGAGCCCGTGACCGACAACGCTCAGCAGCAGCCATCAGCGCCCACGACCGAACTGCCGACCCAGTACGCGCCGGCCGAGGTAGAGGGGGCGCTGTACGAGCGCTGGGTAGAGCGGGGTTACTTCGAGGCGGACGCGAAGAGCGACAAGCCGCCGTTCACCGTCGTCATCCCGCCGCCGAACGTCACGGGCAGCCTGCACCTGGGGCACGCCTTCGAGCACACCCTCATCGACGTCATCACCCGCCGCAAGCGGATGCAGGGGTACGAGACGCTGTGGCAGCCCGGCATGGACCACGCCGGTATCGCCACGCAGAACGTCGTCGAGCGGGAGCTTGCGAAGGAGGGCAAGTCCCGGCACGACCTGGGACGCGAGGCCTTCGTCGAGCGGGTCTGGCAGTGGAAGGCCGAGTCCGGTGGGCAGATCTCCGGGCAGATGCGGCGCCTCGGCGACGGCGTTGCCTGGTCGCGTGAGCGGTTCACCATGGACGAGGGCTTGTCCAAGGCCGTTCAGACCATCTTCAAGCGGCTCTACGACGACGAGCTGATCTACCGCGCCGAGCGCATCATCAACTGGTGTCCCCGGTGCCTCACCGCCATTTCCGACATCGAGGTCGAGTACCAGGACGACGACGGCGAGCTGGTCTCCATGAAGTACGGGGACGGGGACGACACCATCGTCGTCGCCACCACCCGTGCCGAGACGATGCTCGGCGACACGGCCGTCGCCGTCCACCCCGACGACGAGCGGTACCGGCACCTCGTCGGCAAGCTCATCAAGCTGCCGCTGACCGACCGTTCCATCCCGGTCGTCGCGGACGAGCACGTCGACCCCGAGTTCGGCACGGGTGCCGTCAAGGTCACCCCGGCGCACGACCCGAACGACTTCGAGATCGGCCAGCGGCACGACCTGCCGGCCGTCACGATCATGGACGAGCACGCCGTCATCACCGCCCACGGCCCCTTCCAGGGCCTGGACCGGCTCGAGGCCCGCTCCGCGATCGTCGCCGCGCTGCGCGCCGAGGGCCGGATCGTCGCCGAGAAGCGGCCGTACGTCCACTCCGTCGGCCACTGCTCGCGCTGCAAGACCACCATCGAGCCCAGGCTCTCCATGCAGTGGTGGGTCAAGGTCGGGCCGCTCGCCAAGGCCGCCGGTGACGCGGTCCGCGAGGGCAAGGTCACCATCCACCCGCAGGAGATGGAGAAGCGGTACTTCGACTGGGTCGACAACCTCCACGACTGGTGCATCTCGCGGCAGTTGTGGTGGGGTCACCGGATTCCGGTCTGGTACGGGCCCGATGGCGAGGTCGTCTGTGTCGGTCCCGACGAGGAGCCGCCGAGCGGTGAGGGCTGGCGGCAGGACTCCGACGTCCTCGACACCTGGTTCTCGTCCGGCCTGTGGCCGTTCTCCACGCTCGGCTGGCCGGAGCAGACCGAGAGCCTCGCGAAGTTCTACCCGAACTCCGTCCTGGTCACCGGCTACGACATCCTC
This sequence comes from Streptomyces sp. F001, assembly GCF_004187715.1. Taxonomy (GTDB): domain Bacteria; phylum Actinomycetota; class Actinomycetes; order Streptomycetales; family Streptomycetaceae; genus Streptomyces; species Streptomyces flavusporus. Next base: position 52,655 of record NZ_QZWF01000018.1, read on the forward strand.
TTCTTCTGGGTCGCCCGCATGATGATGTTCGGGCTGTACGCGATGGACGGCACCCCGCCGTTCCACACCATCGCCCTGCACGGCATGGTCCGTGACCAGAACGGCAAGAAGATGTCGAAGTCCTTCGGGAACGTCGTCAACCCGCTGGACTGGATGGACAAGTACGGCAGCGATGCGCTCCGGTTCACCCTCGCGCGTGGTGCCAACCCCGGCGTCGACGTCCCGATCGGTGAGGACTGGGTCCAGGGGTCCCGGAACTTCGCCAACAAGATCTGGAACGCCACGCGCTTCGCGCTGATGAACGGCGCGACGGTGGAGGGTCCGCTGCCGGACGCGTCGAAGATGTCGTCGACGGACCGGTGGATTCTGTCGCGACTGAACTCGGTGGTCGCCGAGGTCGACGCGTACTACGAGGACTACCAGTTCGCGAAGCTGTCCGACGCGCTGTTCCACTTCGCGTGGGACGAGGTGTTCGACTGGTACGTCGAGCTGTCCAAGACGACGTTTGCCGGCGGCGGTGAGGCGGCCGAGGTCAGCAAGCGGGTTCTGGGTGAGGTCCTGGACGTCACGCTGCGGCTGCTGCACCCGGTCGTTCCGTTCGTCACGGAGACGCTGTGGACGACGCTGACCGGTGGTGAGTCGGTGGTCATCGCCGAGTGGCCCAAGGACAGCGGGTTCCGGGACGCGGACGCCGAGCGGGAGATCGAGACGCTGCAGGCCGTCATCACCGAGGTGCGGCGGTTCCGGGCGGACCAGGGGCTGCAGCCCGGTCAGCGGGTTCCGGCCCGTCTCGCCCTCGACGGCTCGGTCCTCGCCGCGCACGAGGCCGCGATCCGTCAGTTGCTGCGTCTCCAGCCGGAGGGTGAGGGGTTCGCGGCGACCGCGACGCTGCCGGTGGCGGGGGTCGAGGTCGCGCTGGATCTGTCCGGCGTGATCGACGTCGCCGCGGAGCGGAAGCGGTTGGCCAAGGATCTTGCCGCTGCGGAGAAGGAGAAGGCGCAGGCTACGGCGAAGCTGGGGAACGAGGCGTTTCTGGCCAAGGCGCCGGATCATGTCGTGGACAAGATCCGGGGGCGGCTGGCCAAGGCCGATGAGGATATTGCGCGGATTCAGGCGCAGCTGGAGCGGTTGCCTTCGGCGTAGGGCGGTGGTTTTACGTCGGTGCAGGCCCCCGGAGCTGGTTGGTTCCGGGGGCCTCGTGCTGGGCCGGGGGGCGTTGCGCGGCCCGGCGCTGACGGGGTGCCGCTGCGCCCACCCGTGCCGCCCCAGCGGCACGACTGCCCGCAGCTGGGTGTGGCGCGGCTGCCCGCAGCTGGGTGTGGTGTGCTGCGTACGTAGACTGGCCCTGTGAGTGAGCTCCCCCCGGATGACAGTAGCGAGCAGCCCGATCCCGTTGAGGCGTTTGACGAGATCATCGCCGCCGAGACCGAGCGTGACCCCGATCTCGCCGTGATCGAGGCCGGCAGCCGGACCCTGCGGACGCAGGGCGGTCCGCCGCAGGCCGATGTGCCGGGGCGGCCGGAGGATCCCGAGGTCGACAAGGCGCTGCGGGAGGTCGAGGCGGAGCTCGCCACGCGCTGGGGCGAGACCAAGCTGGAGCCCTCCGTCGCGCGGATCTCCGCGCTGATGGATGTGCTCGGGGAGCCGCAGCGGTCGTACCCCTCCATTCACATCACCGGCACCAACGGCAAGACCTCCACCGCCCGCATGATCGAGGCCCTGCTGGGCGCCTTCGAGCTGCGTACCGGGCGGTACACGTCGCCGCACGTGCAGTCCGTCACCGAGCGGATCAGCCTCGACGGGGCGCCGGTCTCCGCCGAGCGGTTCATCGAGACGTACCACGACATCAAGCCGTACATCGAGATGGTCGACGCCCAGCAGGAGTTCCGGCTGTCCTTCTTCGAGGTGCTGACCGGCATGGCGTACGCCGCCTTTGCCGACGCGCCCGTCGATGTCGCTGTCGTCGAAGTGGGCATGGGCGGCTCCTGGGACGCCACCAACGTGATCGACGGGGACGTCGCCGTCGTCACGCCGATCGACCTCGACCACACCGACCGGCTCGGTACCACGCCCGGTGAGATCGCCGCCGAGAAGGCCGGGATCGTGAAGCCCGGCTCGACCGTGATCATGGCGCAGCAGCCGGTGGACGCGGCGCAGGTGCTGCTGAAGAAGGCCGTCGAGGTCGATGCGACCGTGGCGCGGGAGGGGCTCGAGTTCGGGGTGGTGGACCGGCAGGTCGCCGTCGGCGGACAGCTCGTCACCCTGCGCGGGCTCGGCGGTGAGTACACCGAGGTGTACCTGCCGTTGCACGGTGCCCACCAGGCGCACAACGCCGCCGTCGCGCTCGCCGCCGTCGAGGCCTTCTTCGGGGTGGGCGCCCAGCGGGCCGAGTCCCTCGACATAGACACGGTGCGCAAGGCGTTCGCCGCCGTCGCCTCGCCGGGGCGGCTGGAGGTCGTACGGCGGTCGCCGACCGTCGTGCTGGACGCCGCGCACAATCCGGCGGGGGCCCGCGCGGCCGCCACGGCGATCGGGGAGGCCTTCCAGTTCAGCCGGCTCATCGGGGTCGTGGGCGCGAGCGGCGACAAGAACGCACGCGGGCTGCTGGAGGCCTTCGAGCCGGTCTTCGCCGAGGTCGTCGTCACACAGAACTCCAGCCATCGCGCGATGGACGCCGACGAGCTGGCCGCGATCGCCGTCGAGGTGTTCGGCGAGGAGCGGGTCCAGGTCGAGCCGCGGCTGCCGGACGCGCTGGAGGCCGCCATCACCCTGGCCGAGGAGGAGGGCGAGTTCGCGGGTGGCGGCGTGCTCGTGACCGGCTCCGTCATCACCGTCGGCGAGGCCCGACTGCTCCTGGGGAGGGGCTGACTCTCGTGCGTACGCTCTGTGCTTCGACCCTGATCGGCGAGTTCTTCGTCATCGGCTTCGCCGGGTTGGTCGCGATGAAGGACCCCGACCTGTCGACGTCGACGGTCTGGACGGTCAGCGGTATCGCGATGTTCCTGTGTCTGCTGCTGTGCGGTCTGGTCACCCGGCCGGGCGGCGTGGCCCTCGGCTGGGCCCTGCAGATCGGTCTGATCGCCTCCGGTTTCGTCGTCCCGACCATGTTCTTCATGGGTGCGATGTTCGCCGCGCTGTGGTGGGCGTCGGTGCACTACGGCAGGAAGATCGACGAGGCCAAAGCACGATTCGCGGCCCAGGCCGGCTCTTCGGCTGACGCTGTGTAACAGGCGCCGGGACCAGCCCTGTAGCCTCATCCCCACCCCGCACACCTTTTCCTTCGAAGGAGCCCCGTCGTGACCCAGCGGACCCTCGTCCTGCTCAAGCCCGACGCCGTCCGTCGCGGCCTGACCGGCGAGATCATCAGCCGTATCGAGCGCAAGGCCGGCTGGCAGATCACCGCGCTGGAGCTGCGCACCCTGGACCAGGAGACGCTGGAGCAGCACTACGGCGAGCACAAGGGCAAGCCCTTCTACGAGCCGCTGGTGGAGTTCATGGCCTCGGGCCCGGTCGTGGCGATGATCGTCGAGGGTGAGCGGGTCATCGAGGGCCTGCGCGCGCTGGCCGGTCCGACCGACCCGATCGCCGCGGCGCCCGGTTCCATCCGCGGTGACTACGGCGTGATCGTCCGTGAGAACCTCATCCACGCCTCCGACTCCGAGGAGTCCGCCGAACGCGAGGTGAAGATCTTCTTTCCCGGTCGCGCCTGACCGGTCGCCGTAGAAGCGGAACGAATTCACCGAGGGTCCTTCTGAGGGACCGTCACCTTTCCCATACGCCTGACCTGGGACGGCCGTGTATTCCCGGTCGTCCCCCGGCATACACGTGCCGATCGGGGGAACGAGTGCCCCCGATGGCCCGTCTCCACAAGCGAGGCGACACGCCATCTGCCGACAATGGCGAAGACCCTCGCGCACAGTGCGGGAAGGCGCGTCTACGATAGAAGCCTTCACGTCACAGCAACCCACTTCGCCGACCTGAAAAGCCCTCAAAAGCTCCGTGGGAAGGCCAGACGAATCCTGATGGGGAACTCAATGTCGTTCATCGGCCGTGACATGGCTGTCGACCTCGGGACCGCCAACACGCTGGTGTACGTCAGGGGTCGCGGGATCGTACTCAACGAGCCGTCCGTCGTCGCGATCAACACCAACACCGGTGGCATCCTCGCGGTCGGTGCCGAAGCCAAGAAGATGATCGGGCGCACGCCGGGCAACATCGTTGCCGTACGTCCGCTGAAGGACGGCGTGATCGCCGACTTCGAGATCACCGAGCGGATGCTCCGCTACTTCATCCTGAAGATCCACAAGCGGCGGTATCTGGCTCGTCCGCGGGTCGTCGTCTGTGTGCCCTCGGGTATCACGGGCGTCGAGCGCCGTGCCGTCATCGAGGCGTCGTCCCAGGCCGGCGCCCGCCAGGTGCACATCATCGAGGAGCCCATGGCCGCCGCCATCGGCTCCGGCCTGCCGGTCCACGAGGCCACGGGCAACATGGTGGTGGACATCGGCGGCGGCACCACGGAGGTCGCGGTCATCTCCCTCGGCGGCATCGTCACCGCCCAGTCCATCCGCGTCGCGGGCGACGAGCTGGACAACGCGATCATCCAGCACATCAAGAAGGAGTACTCGCTCCTGCTGGGTGAGCGCACGGCCGAGCAGATCAAGATCACGATCGGTTCGGCGTACGAACTCGACTCCGACGAGCACACCGAAATCCGCGGCCGGGACCTCGTCTCCGGACTGCCCAAGACCGTCGTCATCTCGGCCGCCGAAGTACGCAAGGCGATCGAGGAGCCCGTCAACGCGATCGTGGACGCGGTGAAGACGACGCTCGACAAGTGTCCGCCGGAGCTGTCCGGCGACATCATGGACCGCGGAATCGTGCTGACCGGCGGGGGCGCCCTGCTGCGCGGCCTGGACGAGCGGTTGCGCCACGAGACCGGTATGCCGATCCACATCGCCGAGGACCCGCTGGACAGCGTGGCGCTCGGTTCCGGCAAGTGCGTCGAGGAGTTCGAGGCGCTCCAGCAGGTCCTGGACGCCCAGCCGCGCAGATGATGTAACTCTTCGACTCCGCCGTACGAGGTGATTCCCTCTCGTACGGCGGATCGTTGATATCGAGGCATAAGCTGCCACAAAACAGCCCGCGGGTTTCCCTGGGGATTCCCTTCGGGCTCACCCGATTTCCCGGATTCCTATGAGGAAGGGCACGGCCGCCGCACGTGAGGGACACACGAGAGAGCCGGCTGCTCCTGGTGCTGCTGATCGCCATTGCGTTCGCACTGATCACGGTGGACATCCGCGGCGGGGAGGACTCTCCGGTCGACGGTGCCCGACAGGCCGCGGCCACGGTCTTCGGCCCGATCGAGAACGGGGTGTCCTCCGCGGTCGACCCGGTGGGCAACGCGATCGCCGCGATCCGTGACTCCGGCGAGCGGCACGACCGGCTCGCCGAGTTGGAGCGGGAGAACGCGGCCCTCAAGGCCAGACTCGGCAGCGACGACCGCAATCGCAGCCGGCTGCAACAGCTCGACAAGATGCTGAAGGTCGCGGGCGCCGGCCAGTACGGCATCAAGGGCGCCGAAGTCATCGCCATAGGAGCCGCGCAGGGCTTTTCCTGGACCATCACCATCGACGTCGGCGCGAACGACGGCATCCAGCGCGACATGACCGTCCTCAACGGCGACGGCCTGGTCGGCCGGGTCACCACCGTCGGCCCGAACACCGCGACCGTCCTGCTCGCCAGCGACCCCGACTTCACCGTCGGCACGCGGATGGAGGGCAACGACGAACTCGGCTTCGCCTCCGGGCAGGGCGACCGCCCGCTGCGCGTCGAACTCCTCAACGGCAAGGCCCGGATCAAGAAGGGTGACCGGCTGGTCACCTTCGGCTCGCAGGCCGACAAGCCGTTCGTGCCCGGGGTGCCCGTGGGCGTCGTCTCCCGCGTCGACCCCTCCGGCGGCGACCTGACCCGCACCCTGTACGTCACGCCGTACGTCAACTTCACCAAGCTCGACGTCGTCGGCGTTGTCGTCCAGGCACCCCAGAAGGACCCGCGCGACACGGTGCTCCCGGCCAAGCCCAAGCCCACGCCGACGCCCACCGTGACGGTGACCGTGACGCCGGGCGCGGAAGGCTCCGAGGAGCCCACCGACGGGCAGTCCCAGCAAGAGCAAGACCAGTAGGGGGAGCTGAACTCATGCGCTTCAACAGGATCCTGCTCTCCTCCACCCTGGTCGTCGTCGCCCTGGTGCTCCAGGTGAGCGTCCTCGCCCGCCTCCATCTGCCGGGCGCCGTCCCCGACCTGATGCTGCTCACCGTGCTGGGTCTCGCCCTGGTCTACGGCCATGTCGGCGGCGCCCTCATCGGCTTCGGCGCCGGGCTCCTCGCCGATCTGGCCCCGCCCGCCGACCATGCCGCCGGCCGCTATGCGCTGGTGCTGTGCGTCATCGGCTATCTGGCCGGCCTGGTGAAGCCGGAGAGCGGCCAGGTGAAGTCGGCCACCGCACCCATGGCGGTCGTGGTCGCCGCCGCGATCGGCAGCACGCTGCTGTACGCCGGGGTGGGCGCCCTCGTCGGCGACACCGCCGCCCGCCATGTCGGCCTGACCGGCCTGCTGTTCACGGCCGCCCTGTACGACCTGCTGCTCGCCCCGTTCGTCGTCCCCGGCATCATGGCGCTGGCCCGGCGCGCCGAGAACGACCCGCTGGAGTCCGGCTCGGCGTCCAAGGCGACCGACATCTCCTCCGGCTGGCTCTCCTCCGGCACCGGCCTGCGTATCGGCAGCCAACGCGGCGGACTCGGTGGGCTGAAGGTGAAGGCGGCCCGGTCACGGGTGGCCCGGGCCGGGCGCATCAAGGGGGTCAAACGGCTGTGAACGCACGGGAGTCGGCGACCGCCGGGGCTCACAGCTTCGTCGTATATCACTCGTACACACAGGGAGAGGGGGAGCAGCCGCAGTGACCAATATCCCCGAGACCGGCCGGACCCCACGGGTCCAGACCAGGCTCATCGTCATCCAGGTCCTCGTCCTCTCTCTCCTCGTCACGCTCGGCGGCCGCCTGTGGTACCTCCAGATCCGCGAAGGCGAGGCCTACGCCAAGGAGGCGTCCGGCAACCACGTCCAGCAGGTCGTCCAGCCCGCCGTACGCGGCTCGATCCTGGACGCGCGCGGCGTGCCGCTCGCCGACAACGAGACCCGGCTCGTGGTCTCCGCCTCCCGTACCGAACTGCTGAAGATGAAGGACGACGGCCAGGGCGTCCTCACCAAGCTGGCCGGTGTGCTGGGCATGCAGCCCAAGGAGGTCATGGAGAAGGTGCGGCTGTGCGACGCGCAGACGCCGCAGCCGTGCTGGAACGGCTCGCCGTACCAGCCGATCCCCATCACCGACGAGGCCACCCCGCGCCAGGCCCTGCAGATCCGTGAACGCGCCGAGGACTTCCCCGGCATCACCGCCGAACCGCAGGCCGTACGCCGCTACGCGAGCCCCGGCGAGGCCAACACCGCCCAGGTCCTCGGCTACCTCTCCCCGGTCACCGACGACGAGCTCCAGCAGGCCAAGGACAGCGAATCGCCGTATCTGCGCTCCGACCAGGTCGGCCGGTCCGGCCTGGAGCGGCAGTACGACAAGGAGTTGCGCGGCAAGGCCGGCGTCACCCGCTACGAGGTCGACAACCTCGGCCGGGTCATCGGGCAGGCCGAGTCCGACGCCGCCGAGCCCGGCTCCAACCTGGTCACCAGCATCGACGCACGCGTGCAGCGGGTCGCCGAGTACGAGTTGAACGAGGCGATGAAGGCCGCCCGCAAGGAGTGGGACCGCAACACCAACGAGCGCTACAAGGCCGACTCCGGCGCGGTCGTGGTGATGGAGGCGAAGACCGGCCGGGTCGTCGCCATGGCCTCCAACCCGACGTACGACCCCAATGCCTGGGTCGGCGGCATCTCCGCCAAGGACTACGCGGCCCTCACCGGGAAGAAGTCCAACTACCCGCTGCTCAACCGGGCCATACAGGGTCAGGCCGCACCCGGCTCGATCTTCAAGGTGGTCTCCACCGCGGCCGCCGTCCAGGCCGGCTACGCCTTCGACGGCCGCTACAACTGCTCCAGCTCGTACTCGGTCGGTGGCCAGGTCTTCAAGAACTTCGAGTCCCAGAACCACGGCCCGATCGACCTCGGCCGCGCCCTCGAGGTCTCCTGCGACACCGTCTACTACCAGCTCGCGCACAGCGAGTGGAAGAAGGACGGCGGCATCAACCCCAAGGGCAAGCCGAAGGACTGGTTCTACAAGGCCGCCCACCAGTTCGGCCTCGGCAAGGAGACCGGCATCGACCTGCCCAACGAGGTCACCGGCCGGGTCCCCGACCGCCAGTGGAAGCAGCAGTACTGGGAGGCCAACAAGGACGCCTGGTGCAAGACGGGCAAGAAGGACGGCGACTACGTCGAGCGGATCGCCTACGAGAACTGCCTCGAGGGCAACAAGATGCGCGCCGGTGACGAGATCAACTACTCGATCGGCCAGGGTGACACCCTGGTGACACCGATTCAGATGGCCACGATCTACGCGGCCATCGCCAACGGCGGCACCCTGTACGACCCGACCGTCGGCAAGGCCATCGTCAGCGCCGACGGCAAGCAGGTCTCGGAGATCGCACCCGAGTCGCACGGCAAGCTGCCGGTCAGCCGGCAGGCACTGGCGCAGATGGACAAAGCCCTCGAGGGCGTCGCCACCCGCGGTACGGCCGCGTGGCGGTTCGCGGATGTCGGCTGGCCTCAGGACAAGATCCCGATGCACGCCAAGACCGGTACCGCCGAGGTCTACGGCAAGCAGACGACCTCGTGGTTCGCCACGTACACCGACGACTACGCGATCGTCATGACCATCTCCCAGGGTGGTACGGGTTCCGGCGCCTCCGGCCCGGCCGTGCGCAACATCTACGACGCGCTGTACGGCGTCTCCGACGACGGCACCATCAACAAGAAGAACGCCCTGCTGCCCACCCCGCAGAAGAGCCTGCCGAAGATCCGCACCGACGGCTCGATCACCGCGCCGAAGATCTCCAAGGACCCGGCGAAGGAACAGCAGGCCAGCCAGAAGGCGCCCGAGGACGCCGACGGGCAGGTGGAGACAGCGGCGACCGTGCAGACGCCGGCCACGGGCAATCGCGACACGCGCAGGCGGCAGGGCCGCAGGGGACGCCGGAGGATGCTCACATGACGGGCGCGAACAGCTTCCAGGTCTCCGGGTACGGGCCCGAACGGGCCGGCTGGACACGCCTGTTCGCCCGTGACTCGCTGGCCCGGCGGCTCGACTGGCCGATACTGCTGGCCGCGATCGCGCTGTCGCTGATCGGCTCGGTCCTGGTGTACTCGGCGACCCGCAACCGCACCGAGATCAACCAAGGCGACCCGTACTACTTCCTGATCCGGCACCTGCTGAACACCGGCATCGGCTTCGCGCTGATGATCGGCACGGTCTGGCTCGGCCACCGCACGCTGCGCACCGCAGTGCCGATCCTGTACGGGGCGTCGGTCTTCCTGGTGCTGCTGGTGCTCACTCCGCTGGGCACCACGGTCAACGGCGCCCACTCGTGGATCCAGATCGGCGGCGGCTTCTCGCTCCAGCCGTCGGAGTTCGTGAAGGTCACGATCATCCTCGGCATGGCGATGCTGCTGGCGGTCCGGGTGGACGCGGGCGACCGGCAACACCCCGACCACCGCACGGTCGTCCAGGCACTGGGCCTGGCCATCGTGCCGATGCTGATCGTGATGCTGATGCCCGACCTCGGGTCGGTCATGGTCATGGCCGTGATCGTGCTCGGTGTCCTGCTCGCGTCCGGCGCATCCAACCGGTGGGTGTTCGGGCTGCTGGGCGCGGGCACGATCGGTGCGATCGCCGTCTGGCAGCTGCACATCCTCGACGACTACCAGATCAACCGCTTCGCGGCCTTCGCCAACCCGGACCTCGACCCCGCGGGCGTCGGCTACAACACCAACCAGGCGCGCATCGCGATCGGTTCGGGCGGGCTGACCGGCTCGGGCCTGTTCCAGGGCTCGCAGACGACCGGACAGTTCGTGCCGGAACAGCAGACCGACTTCGTCTTCACGGTCGCGGGCGAGGAACTGGGCTTCCTCGGCGGCGGGCTCATCATCCTGCTGCTCGGTGTGGTGCTGTGGCGGGCATGCCGGATCGCCCTCGACTCCACCGAGTTGTACGGCACCACCGTCGCCGCCGGGATCGTGGCCTGGTTCGCCTTCCAGTCCTTCGAGAACATCGGCATGACGCTCGGCATCATGCCGGTCACCGGTCTGCCCCTGCCGTTCGTGTCGTACGGCGGTTCGTCGATGTTCGCGGTGTGGGTGGCGGTCGGACTGCTGCAGTCGATCCGTGTGCAACGCCCGCTGTCCGCGTGACGTTTCTCCCGTATTAACCCAGGGCTTGCCCTGCCGTCAGACCCTGACGGCCACTAGAGTCAGGTCATGGCGGATACGAAGCGTGAGATCGAGCGCAAGTACGAGTCCGACGACAGCGGGCTGCCCGACCTGACCGGTGTCGCCGGGGTGGCGGCCGTCATCGACAAGGGCCTCGCCGAACTCGACGCCACCTACTACGACACCGCCGACCAGCGCCTGGCCGCCTCCTCGATCACCCTGCGCCGCCGCACCGGCGGCTCGGACGCCGGCTGGCATCTGAAGTTCCCCGTCGCGGCCGGGGTACGGGACGAGATCCAGGCGCCGCTCTCCGACCAGGTGCCCTCCGCCCTGGCCGGGCTCGTCCGCTCCCGGGTACGCGACGCAGAGCTGGAGCCGCTGGTGCGGTTGCGGTCGGCCCGGGACATACGCCATCTCGTGGACGCCGACGGAGGACTGCTCGCCGAGGTCAGCGTGGACGCCGTACGAGCCGAACGGCTCACCGCACGCGGCGGCGCGGCCGAGTGGACCGAGATCGAGGTCGAGCTCGCCGACGGGGGTGACCCGGCGTTCCTCGACAAGGTCGACAAACGGCTCCGCAAGGCCGGCGTGCGGCCCTCCCGGTCGGCGTCGAAGCTGGCCCGGGCCCTGGAGGAGACCGGCGGGAAGAAGAAGCGCCGGACAGCGGACCGCGCCGAGCCCGTCACCTCCGGTGACCATGTCCTGACGTACCTGCGGGCCCAGCGGGACGCCGTCCTCGAGCTCGATCCGGCCGTACGCCGGGACGTGGAGGACTCGGTGCACCGTATGCGGGTCGCCACCCGGCGGATGCGCAGCACCTTCAGGACGTACCGGAAAGTTCTCGACCGTGCCGTCACCGACCCCATCGGCGAGGAACTGAAGTGGCTCGCGGGCGAACTGGGCGCCGGCCGTGACCAGGAGGTGCTCGCCGAGCGCCTCACCGCCATCGTCGAGGAACTGCCGCCCGTCCTGATCACCGCACCGGTGCGCAACCGGCTGCACACCTGGTCACAGTCCCGGAGCGGAGACTCCCGGCGGCAGATCATCGATGTCCTCGACGGCCCGCGATATCTGGCGCTGCTGGCCTCGCTGGACGCCCTGATCACCGACCCCCCGCTGCGCAAGGGGGCGGCCGGAAAGCCGTCGAAAGTGGTCGCCGACGCCGTGCACGAGGCCTTCGACGCGGTGTCCACGCTGGTCGAGCAGGGCCTCGCCACACCTCCCGGACACGAGCGCGACCTGGCGCTGCACGAAGCCCGCAAGAAGACCAAGCGGGCCCGGTACGCGGCGGAGGCGGCGGCCCCCGCACTCGGCAAGCCGGCGTCCCTGCTGGTCTCGTCCATGAAGGAGCTGCAGACCCTGCTCGGGGAGCACCAGGACAGCGTGATGAGCCGGGAGGCCCTGAAGGAACTGGCCGAGCAGGCACACTCCGCCGGGGAGAGCTCCTTCACGTACGGCGTGCTGTACGGCAGGGAGGAGCAGCGGGCCACGGCGGTGGAGGAGGAGCTGCCGGGAGCGTGGGAGCGGATGAAGGGCGGGGCGGGGGTCTGAGCGTACGGGCGACGGGTCCGGCCGCGTTACGCTTGATGGTCACCCCTGTCAGCTCACGAAAGTCCCACGATGTCTGTCGAGTCGGTTTTCCCGCAGCTCGAAGCCCTGCTCCCGCATGTGCAGAAGCCGATCCAGTACGTCGGTGGAGAGCTCAACTCCACCGTCAAGGACTGGGACGCCTGTGATGTCCGCTGGGCGCTCATGTACCCGGACGCGTACGAGGTCGGCCTGCCCAACCAGGGCGTCATGATTCTTTACGAGGTCCTCAACGAACGTGAGGGCGTCCTCGCCGAGCGGACCTACAGCGTGTGGCCGGACCTCGAGGCGCTGATGCGTGAGCACGGCGTCCCGCAGTTCACCGTGGACAGCCACCGGCCGGTGAAGGCCTTCGACGTGTTCGGCATCAGCTTCTCCACGGAGCTGGGCTACACGAACATGCTCACCGCCCTGGACCTCGCCGGCATCCCGCTGGAGGCGAAGGACCGCACCGTCGACGACCCGATCGTCATGGCCGGCGGCCACGCGGCCTTCAACCCCGAGCCGATCGCCGACTTCATCGACTGCGCGGTCATCGGCGACGGCGAGCAGGCCGTCCTGGAGGTCACCGAGCTCGTCCGCGCCTGGAAGGCCGAGGGCCGCCCCGGCGGCCGCGAGGAGCTGCTGTTCCGGCTGGCGAAGACCGGCGGGGTGTACGTTCCCGGCTTCTACGACGTCGAGTACCTCCCCGACGGCCGGATCGCCCGCGTCGTACCGAACAAGTCGGGTGTGCCGTGGCGCGTGTCCAAGCACACGGTGATGGACCTGGACGAGTGGCCGTACCCGAAGCAGCCCCTCGTCCCCCTGGCCGAGACGGTCCACGAGCGCATGTCGGTCGAGATCTTCCGCGGCTGCACCCGCGGCTGCCGCTTCTGCCAGGCCGGCATGATCACCCGCCCGGTGCGCGAGCGCTCCATCACCGGCATCGGCGAGATGGTCGACAAGGGCCTGAAGGCGACCGGCTTCGAGGAGGTCGGCCTGCTGTCGCTGTCCTCCGCGGACCACAGCGAGATCGGCGACATCGCCAAGGGCCTCGCCGACCGCTACGAGGAGGACAAGATCGGCCTGTCCCTCCCGTCGACCCGCGTGGACGCCTTCAACATCGACCTGGCGAACGAGCTGACGCGCAACGGCCGCCGCTCCGGTCTGACCTTCGCGCCGGAGGGCGGCTCGGAACGCATCCGCAAGGTCATCAACAAGATGGTCTCGGAAGAGGACCTCATCCGGACCGTCGCCACGGCGTACGGCAACGGCTGGCGCCAGGTGAAGCTGTACTTCATGTGCGGTCTGCCGACGGAGTCCGACGAGGACGTGCTGCAGATCGCCGACATGGCGACGAAGGTGATCGCGAAGGGCCGCGAGGTCTCCCGCTCGAACGACATCCGCTGCACGGTGTCGATCGGCGGCTTCGTCCCGAAGCCGCACACGCCGTTCCAGTGGGCGCCGCAGCTGTCCGCGGAGGAGACCGACGCCCGCCTGGAGAAGCTCCGCGACAAGATCCGCGGCGACAAGAAGTACGGCCGCTCCATCGGATTCCGCTACCACGACGGCAAGCCCGGCATCATCGAGGGCCTGCTGTCGCGGGGCGACCGGCGGGTGGGCGCGATCATCCGCGCCGTCTACGACGACGGCGGCCGCTTCGACGGCTGGCGCGAGCACTTCTCCTACGACCGCTGGATGAACTGCGCGGAGAAGGCGCTGGCCCCCTTCGGCGTCGACGTCGACTGGTACACCACGCGCGAGCGCACCTACGAGGAGGTCCTGCCCTGGGACCACCTGGACTCGGGGCTGGACAAGGACTGGCTGTGGGAGGACTGGCAGGACGCCCTCGACGAGACAGAGGTCGAGGACTGCCGGTGGACGCCCTGCTTCGACTGTGGGGTGTGTCCGCAGATGGATACGGCCATACAAATCGGCCCGACGGGCAAGAAGCTGCTGCCGTTGAGTGTGGTCAACGGGCCGACCATGTCAGGGCGGTAGGTCAGGGCGGCGGCAGGAGCGGGCCGAGTGGGCCCAGGTCGAGGTTGAGGTCGTCCATCGTGAGGTCGTAGCGGCGGCAGAGTTCCGTCATGCGGTCGTGGAGGATCATCAGGGTCAGGCCCAGTCGTTCCTCCTGCTCCTCGGTGAGGTTGCCCTGGTCGACGCGGTGCAGGGCCTGGCGTTCCATGAGCTGGCGGAGCAGTTCGACAATGGTGAGGACGAGCTTGACCAGGTCGCGTTCCACCGTCTCCGGATCGGTGCGGAGGCGGCGGGCGACCGACGAACGGTGGTCCTGGTTGCCGAGGGGCGGCACCTCGTCCGGTCGGGCGGGGAGGAGTGCGAAGGCGCGCTGTGCGGCGTCGGCGACTTCCTCCAGGCGGTCGGCGTGCGGGCGGTCAGCGGGGTTCGTCATGCCGGTCGTCGCCTTCTACGAGGGTCGCTCCGGGCAGGGGCGCTTCTGGAACGAAGGCTCCCCACTGCTGCTCGTTCACGGCGACGATCACCGCGCGCAGCGAGACCCTGACCAGGTCGATGTCCGCGATGGACAGGACGATGTCGCCGGTGAGCACCGCGCCGCCGCTCAGCAGCCGGTCGAGCAGGTCGATCAGGGCCACCTGGCGCCGGGCGAGCGGCGGGTCCTCGTACGCGGTCACTGCTGTTGCGCTCCTTCCGGGGCCTTGGGTTCCGGCGCCTGGGCGAACGAGTACGGCACCCACGGGCCGGTGACCTCCACCCGTACGCCCGGGAATTCCTCGACGGCGTGCAGGACCCGGTCGCGGAACTCCTCGGCGAGGCGGCGAGGGACGAGATAGGCGTCGTTGGCGACGTTCTCCCCGGTTTCGCCGGCCAGCCTGCCCTGCTGGGGCCGGTGCCGGGCGTGTGCCACGGCGAGGTTCCAGACCTGGTCCTCGATACGGCGGACGGCCTGGGCGGCGGACGACCAGGCGTCGTCGCGTGCGTGCTGCTGGTGTCGGCGTTGCCGCAGGTAGGCGCGGCCGGGGTCGGGTTCGTCGGCCGGGGTGGCCGCCTGCGGCCGAGCGGCTGCAGGGGAGGTGTCGGCGTAGACCTTCACACCCCACTCGACATGGTCGGCGAGCCGGTCCAGCAGCGCGGTGAAGGTCTTCTCCTGTTCGCCGAGCATGTCGCGGACCCGGGCGTCGTCGAGGTACACCGTCGCCAGGCGGAGCGGGAGCACCGTGGTGTGAGCGCCCAGGGTTTCGATGATGTGGTGGTGGGCCCGGGCCACGCTCTCCAGCCAGTCCAGGTCCTCCAGGTGGGCCTTGAGGGCGGCCTCGGAGAAGTCGGCCGGTGGGACCGGGCTGACCGCTGCCGCCACATCGCCGTGGTGAACCAGTGTGACGGGCGCGTCCGCGACCCCGCGCACGCCGGGGAGTGCGTCCCGCTCCAGGGCAGCGACGGGCCGTACGACGGCGTACGCGTAGCTGAGCTGGTCGTCCATGGCGTCAACTCCGGCGGTCGTCGTCCTCTGCGGTTCTGCGGCTCTTGCGCCGCGGCTCCGCCGTGGTCTCCCGCTCCCGCTCCTGTTCACGCTCCCGCTCCCGCTCCCGGTCGCGGTCGTGAGGACGGCGGCGGCTGCTCGAGGCGCCTTCGGGCAGCTCCGCCTGCGACTCGGCCACCTGTTTGCGCAGCTGCTTGATCTCGTCGCGCAGCCGGGCGTTCTGTTCCTCGAGGTCGCGCGCGCCGTCGGCTCGTGACGACAGGGCAGGGTCGCGCTCCCACCAGTCGATGCCGATCTCCTTGGCCTTGTCCACGGAGGCGACCAGCAGGCGGAGCCGGATGGTGAGCAGTTCGATGTCGAGCAGGTCGATCTTGATGTCGCCGACGATGACGATGCCCTTGTCGAGCACGCGCTCGAGTATGTCGGCAAGGTTCGCGCCCTGCGCCTGGCCGTACGGCTGGAGCGTGCGCGCGGGGGAAGGGCCGGCGGAGTGGGGCTCGGTCACGGCGTCTTCGACCTCGTTCCTGAGAGTGCTCGGTGCCTTCGGCTACCTGCGGCGCCGAGGGCTCTCATCGGCGGGTGCTTCTTCGTCGTCGTAGCGGTCTTCGGGCTCTTCGTTCTCCTCCTCGTCTTCCTCCTCCTCGTCCTTGTCCCGCTCGTCGTAGCGGTCCTCGGGCTGCTCCTCGTCTTCCTCCTCCTCGTCCTTGTCCCGCTCGTCGTAGCGGTCCTCGGGCTGCTCCTCGTCTTCCTCCTCCTCGTCCTTGTCCCGCTCGTCGTAGCGGTCCTCGGGCTGCTCCTCGTCTTCCTCCTCCTCGTCCTTGTCCCGCTCGTCGTAGCGGTCCTCGGGCTGCTCCTCCTCCTCGTCCCGCTCGGCCTCCTCCTTGTCGCGGGGCCGCTCTTTCTCCTCCCCACGGGCCTCACGGTGCTCCTCCTCGGCCTCCTCCTCCGGGCCGCGGACCACCTCGCCCTCGCGGATCTCGCCGCGCCAGGCGCCCGTGGCCTCGCCGCGCATCATCACGAACTTGCGGAAGAGCTTCAGATCGAGCCGGGTACGGCGGCCCTGGGCCCGCAGCAGGCTCCCGGTCCTCTCGACGACGCCCTTGGGGAAGTACTCGAGGACCAGCAGCACCTTGGTGAGGTTCTCGGCCAGCGGATGGAAGGTGACCACGCCCCTGGTGGTTGCCTTGGCCCCCTCGGACGTCCAGGCGATCCGCTCGTCGGGCACCTGCTCCGTGATCGTCCCGGTCCACGTACGGCTCGCCTTGGCGATCTTGACCTGCCACTGGGTCGTGGTGTCGTCCTGCTGCTCGACGTCGACCACACCCTTGGTGAACCGGCCGAACTCCGTGAACTGCGTCCACTGGTCGTATGCCTCGCGCACCGGGACGCCGATGTCGATGTCCTCGATGATGGTGAGGCTCTTGGGGCCGCCGCCGGACGGCGGCCCGTGCCTCTTGCCGGCTCCGGCGACGTCCTTGACCTTCTCCGCCACCGCGTCCTTGGCGTGCGCCGCGGTCTCCTTGGTCTGGGACGCGACCTGCGCGCCGAGTTGCCCGCCGAGCTTCTTGCCGCCCTTGCCGACCGCGTGGACGAGATCGCCGGGACCTATGTGGGCGGAGCCGAGCCGGCTCGCCGCTTCGCCCATCTTGTGTCCCACGCCGGTCAGCATGTGTTCCAGGCGGGCCTCGGCGTAGGACCCCAGCTCCTCCACCAACCGGTTCGCGCCCGGGGTCTTCAGGGTTCCGGTACCGGCCGACGAGCCGCGTTCGGCCTTGCCGCCGTCAGCCATTGTCCGACCTCCTCGCTCGCGCGCTGCCGCGCGACTTCGCAGAGGACTTCCTGCCCTCTTCCTCGTCCCGCTCGTCGTCTTCGCGGTCCCTGCGCGGTTTCTTCTCGCGCGGTTCCTCCTCGCGTGGTTCCTCCTCGCGCGGTTCCTTCTCGTCCCGCTCGACGTCCTCGCGCTCCTCGCGCGGTTCCTCCCTGTCCTGCTTTCCCTGGAGACCGAGCGTGCGTTCGTGCAGGGCGTCGGCGAGATGGTCGGCCTGGGCGCTCAGCACTGAGCTCGCCGCGGCCTTGCTCGCGCTCGTCAACTCGGTGCGGACCTGTCGGTTGAGGTTGCCGAGCACGGGGCTGAAGGCCTTGGCGAGGTCGCCGCCCTTGGCCCGCCTGGCGGCCATCGCCAGGGCGAGTCCCAGGGCGGCCCCGGCCTTCCTCCTACGGCCCAGCACATAGCCGCCGATGAGGGCAGTTCCGATCTTGGCGTTGTTCATGATGCCGTTCTCCTCGCCCGGTGACCGCCTTCCCCCGTCATGGCTGCGCTTGCCGGAGCTGATACACCCTGATCTCCTCCAGCCGCTGCAGCAGCTCCTGCTCGCGCTGTGCGAACTTCTCCTCGTCGATACGGCCCTCGGTCCGCGCCCGCTCCAGGTCGGCGAGCTCCGCCTGCACAGGTGCAGGGTCGTAGGCTTCCTGCTCGGCCGCGAGCACGACCTTGTCCAGCACCCAGGTCACGCCCCGTACGGGAGCGAGGGGGAGGGTCAGGATCTCCAAGACCAGTCCCACGGTGTGCCTCCTTGTGTCGTTCGGTCCTGTGCCCGCCGGCTGCCGTCACGCGAAGCTGTAGGGCGGCAGCGGGCCGTTGAGCCGGAGCTCGACTCCCTCGGGCAGCTGCTCGCCCAGCTCCCGGGAGGCCTCCGTGAAGGCCTCGGACTTCTCGCGGTCCACGAGGAACGAGGCGTTGACGAAGTACTGCTCGGAGGGCGGCGACAGGTTCTCCGCGTACACGAGCGGTCGCAGAGCGGCGACGATCTGCGCGGCGAGCGCCTCATGGCGGCTCTGCACCTCCTGGGCCACGAGCTGGCCGAGTTCCAGCCGCTGCTCGTAGCTGCCGCGGCCCTCGCGGGTCGCCTCGTTCAACTCGCGTACCCGCGGGGACTCTTCGACGATCTGCTGCAGCAACGCGTCCTCGTCCTGTACGCCCTTGACGTTGAACTCCACACGGTCGGTGAGCTCCGCCAGTCGCTGGGAGTATTGCTCGGCGCCCTGTTCCAGAACGGCGCGTACGGCGTCCTCGTCCTGGGCGACGAATCCGAAGCTCAGCGGCAGCGAGGTGCCCTCGGACCACAGCCGCTCCTGCACCGCGCTGTGCGCCTCGAGGTCCCGGCGTGCGATCGACAGGTCGTCCGGGGCCTCACTGACGACGGCGCACAGCGAGTCGCCGTGCACCACGCGCAGCTCGGAGGGCGACTCGCCGACGCCCTTGAGGTCGTCGAGCCGCAGGGGATGGGACGGCTTGGTGATGGCGTACACGTACAGCGACATCGCTCACTCCTCGCGCTCCCTCGAGGAACGGCGTTCCGAGCCGCGCTCGACGGGCTCGCGCTCTCGCCGCTCCTCCTTGCCTCGCCGAGGTCGTTCCCCGCTTTCGATCTCGTCGTGGCGGCCCTTCTGAAGGGACTCCGTGAATGCTTCGACGGCTCCGCTCAGAGCGCCCTTGCTCTTGCCCTTGGCGCCGCCCTCGGTGACGCGCTCCATCACGTCAGGCAACTGTGCGGGGGCCTTGCGGCCCGCTTCGAGGTCCAGCCGGTTGCACGCCTCGGCGAAGCGCAGATACGTGTCGACGCTGGCCACGACGACGCGCGCGTCCACCTTGGCGATCTCGATGCCGACGAGGGACACCCGCACGAAGGCGTCGATCACCAGCCCGCGGTCCAGGACCAACTCCAGTACGTCGTACAGGTTTCCGGAGCCCTGGGTGGGGGCGGGTACAGCGCCGCCGCCCGGTGTGATGGTCACGGTGTTCTCCCTTCGGGGGAGGGCCGGCCACGTCAGTGGTCGCCCCGGTCGATCTGGGCGCGTGTGTAGCGGCGCCCGCGTTCGTATGCCAACAGCTGGCCGGCCGGGTCCATGACGACCTCGTAGCTGGCCAGCACACTCGTGGTCTCCGGGATGCGCTCCAGCTCCACGACCTCGATCTCGGCCTCCCAGCCCTGATCCGTCGGCTTCAGCGCCGAAACGGACTCCGGGGGCCGCCCCAGCAGCTCGGTGAGCTGCTCGGTGGCCTGCCGCATCGCTTCGGCGGCCGACACCCGCTCTGGCTGCTCACTGTCGTTCGTGATCATTCACCTTCTCGGGCATATCGCCACCAAACGTCTTCAAGTAACCCGTGTCTCCCGAAACATGCGTCTGTATCTTCTCGGGCGGCAGAGTTTTCGAGTGGATCCGGATCGGCGCGAGGGCATCCGGATCGGTGGCTGTGGCGTCTACGACGGTATGGATCTGGAAAAGCCGCCGGTTCAGCAGCCGCCCGAGGGGTGTCTCGCCGTCGCGATCCGCATTCCGGTGCGGATCGTCGTGCTCGTGCTCGTCCTCCCGGTACGGATGGTCTGGGACGCGCTGGCCGTCGCGGGGCGGTTCCTCGACGACACGGTGTTCAGGCCGCTGGGGCGGGCGCTGCTGTGGCTCGGGCGGGCGGTGTTCGTCTGGCCGTTCGTCGCCCTGTGGCGGTACGTCGTCGTGCCGGTCGGCAGGGCGCTCGCCCGGCTGGGGAACGTGCTCGTCGTGGTGCCGTGCGGCTGGCTGTACCGGTACGTCCTGACGCCGGTCGGACAGGGGATCGCGTGGGTGGCACGGGGGATCGGGGCCGGGCTGGCATGGGTGTACGCGCGCGTGCTGACACCTGTCGGGCACGGGATCATGTGGCTGCTCAAGGGCATCGGAGCCGTGTTCGCCGCCCTCGGGATCGGTGTGTACACCGCCGTGGCGTGGCTCGTGCGCCACCTCGTCGTCGTTCCCGCGCGGTGGCTGTACGAGTGGGTCCTCGCGCCCGTCGGGCGGGCGGTCGCCTGGTGTGCGAAGGGGCTCGTGCGGCTTCTGGGCGTGATCGTCACCGGGATCGGTGTGGCCCTGTACTGGACGGCCCGGATTCTCCTCGTCCTGCCCGCGCTCGCGTTGTGGCGCTGGGTACTGGTGCCGGTCGGGCGGGTGCTCGCCGTCATCGGGCGGGAGGTCGGGGCGGCGCTCGGGCACGCCTGGCGGGTCGCCGGGCACATCTCGCTCGCCGTCGGGCGGTTCCTCGGGACTCTCTTCCGGTGGATTTTCGTGGAGCCGGTGCGCTGGGTGTACCGCAGCGTGCTGACGCCCCTCGGGCACGTCGTACGGGACACGGTTCTACGGCCCGCCGCCGAGGCCGCGCGTGCCGTGGGGCGGACGACGCGGCAGGCGCTGGCCTCGGCCCGGGCATCCGTACGGCAGGCGCGGGCCGACGTCCGGCGCATGCTGTTCGGCGAGCCCCGGCAGCGGGAGGCGGTGGCCCGACGGGAACCTGCGGCCGCCGGCACACGTACTCTTGGTAGCAGTACGACCGCACTCACTAAGGACTGAACGACACTGGGCAAGCGACAGCCCGAAGGCCCGCCGCCGGCACCCGCGGTGCAGCGCGTCCGACTGCGCTACACCAAGCGCGGCCGCCTCCGGTTCACCAGCCACCGTGACTTCCAGCGCGCCTTCGAGCGTGCGCTGCGCCGCGCCGAGGTGCCCATGGCGTACTCGGCGGGGTTCACCCCGCACCCGAAGGTGTCGTACGCCAATGCCGCACCCACCGGCACGGGCAGTGAGGCGGAGTACCTGGAGATCGCCCTCACCGAACCGCGTGATCCGCAGACCCTGCGCGCGCTCCTCGACGAGTCGCTGCCCGACGGGCTCGACATCGTCGAGGCGGTCGAGGCCCGCACCTCGGGGCTCGCCGACCGGCTGACGGCCTCCGTCTGGGAGCTGCGGCTGGACGGCGTGGACCCGGCCGACGCCGCCCGCGCGGTGGCCGCCTTCAACGCGGCCGAGACCGTCGAGGTGCAGCGGCTGACCAAGAACGGCGTCCGCACCTTCGACGCCCGCCCGGCCGTCGCGAGCCTGGACAGCGCGGCAAGCTCTGAAATGCACAGTTCGCCTGCTGATAGGCCGACCGACCAGCCCTGTGCGATACTGCGGCTGGTTGTTCGGCACGTGACGCCTGCCGTACGACCCGACGACGTCCTGTCCGGTCTCCGCGCCGTGGCCGACCTGGCGCCGCCGGTCCCCGCAGCGGTGACCAGGCTGGCGCAGGGGCTGTTCGATGAAGAGACCGGCACGGTGACCGACCCGCTCGCGCCCGACCGCGAGGCAGTCACGGCCGCCCCGGCCACCACTCCGGGAGCCGCCGATCCTGCCGCCGCGAAGGCGTCGGCGTAAGGAAGGTTCCGCGCAGGGACGCACGTCGTAGCGCCGCCCTCGTACTCGGGAGCCACCTGGGTCGGGCAGCGCACCGACCACAAGACTTTCGCCAGGCCGTACGCAACACGGCATACGGAACCGGCGAGACAGGACTACAGAGAGCTCCCGTGCGGCGCCCGCGCCCCGGACGGCGGCAGTCGCGCATCGCGCGAGCCGCGGACGTCACCGGCATACCCGCCGGACCAGGTGCGGCGCCCGGGAGCCTGACGGGAGAAACGCCCGCATGCTCGAGCCGATCGAACCCACTGAGCCCACCACGGGCCCCGAACTGAACACCCCCAGCGACACCCTGCCGCCGCGTCGTCGGCGCCGTGCCGCTTCCCGCCCGGCGGGACCGCCGGCCGCCACCGCCGACACCCCGGCCGAGACCGTCACGCCGGCCATACCGGCTGCGGAGTCCACCGAGATTGCTTCGGCGGAGGCCGAGGAGGCGGTCGAGGTCATCGAGGCCCAGGAGACCGAGGCCGCCGCTGAGACTGTCGAGACCCCTGAGGCTGCCGCCGTTGATGAGGCCGCCGCGCCTGCCGGTCGTACGCGTCGGCGTGCGACTCGCCGGGTCTCCGCGCCTGCCGCGTCCCCCGCAGCCGCGGAGGCCGCCGAGACCGTGGTGCCGGTGACGGCCGCGGCTCCGGCCCCTGCCGAGGCTCCCGAGGAGAGCGCGGCTGCCGAAGTCACCGAAGTCACCGAGGAGCCCGCTCCGCCGCGGGCCCGGCGCCGGGCCACACGTCGTGTGTCGGCGCCGGTGGTGTCCCCGGAGGGCGCCGAGGCCACCGAGACGGTGGTGCCCGCGACCGCTCCGTCCGCCACACCGGTGAGCGAGGCCGTCGAGGCGCCTGCCGCCGAGGCCGAGCCCGCTGAGGAGGCTGCGCCGGCCGGCCGTACCCGTCGGCGTGCGACCCGTCGCGTGTCCGCGCCCGTCGCGTCCCCTGCTGCGGCAGAAACCGTCGAGGAGCCCGCTGCCGTACCGCAGACCGAGGCCGCCGCACCCGCACCGGAGGCCGCCGAGGAGGCGGCTCCGCGCCGCACCCGTCGGCGTACCACCCGCAGGGCCGCCGCACCGGCCGGGGAGCCCACGAGCGAGCGGACGCCGTCCGGTGCCGAGGAAGCCGAGGCACCCGCCGCTGCCGAGGTTCCCGCCGGGCCCGAGACGCCTGCCGCCGTCGAGGTGCCGGTGACCGCGGCCCCCGCCGTCGCCGCCCCCGAAGCCGTCGCTGACCAGGGCGGCGAGGGCGGTACGTCGCGCCGTGCCCGGCGTCGGGTCGTACGCAAGGCCGCCACCGGGTTCGCCGCCCCCGCGCAGCAGGACGTCGCCGAGGGCGAGGCCGAGTCGCCGCGTCGGCCCGCGCGGCCCGCGGTCGCCGTGTTCCAGGCGCCCGTGTTCACCGAGCCGCAGTTCCAGACGCCCCAGCGGGCCGCCGCCGAGGCCGCCGCCGAGGCGGCGGAGGAGGCCCCCGAGGCCGAGGAACTCACCGAGGAACTCCCCGAGGAGCAGCCCGGGCCGCGGCGTCGCCGCCGTCGTCGGGGTGCCGAAGAGCCCGAGGCGCAGGCCGCCGAGACCGCCGTCGAGGAGGAGGCCGAGGAGGCCGAGGAGGCCGAGGAGGCCGCCGAGGGTGACGAGGGCGAGGAGACCGCAGCGCGTCGCCGACGTCGTCGCGGTGGCCGGCGCCGTCGCCGGGGCGAGTCCGCCGAGGGCGAGGCCGGTGAGGGCGACGAGGCCGAGGAGCTCGCCGCCGAGCAGGCCGCGCAGGACGCCGAGGACACCGCCGAGCAGGTCGAGGAGGACGCCGAGGAGGACGACCGGGCCGCGGAGGCCGGTGGTTCGTCCACCAGCAGCCGGCGTCGCCGTCGCCGGCGTCGTCGCGCCGGTGACTCCACCCCCGACACCGAGCTGTCCTCCGACGACCCCGAGCGCACCGTCGTCAAGGTCCGCGAGCCCCGCCCGAAGGCCGAGCCGTCCGACGAGGTGCAGTCCATCAAGGGCTCGACGCGTCTGGAGGCCAAGAAGCAGCGCCGCCGTGAGGGGCGTGAGCAGGGCCGCCGCCGCGTTCCGATCATCACCGAGGCCGA
Source organism: Streptomyces sp. F001 (assembly GCF_004187715.1). Taxonomy (GTDB): domain Bacteria; phylum Actinomycetota; class Actinomycetes; order Streptomycetales; family Streptomycetaceae; genus Streptomyces; species Streptomyces flavusporus. The sequence continues at coordinate 76,440 of NZ_QZWF01000018.1, forward strand.
GTTCCTGGCCCGCCGCGAGGCCGTCGAGCGCGTCATGGTCGTCCGGCAGAACGGCGACCGTACGCAGATCGGCGTCCTGGAGGACGGCGTGCTCGTCGAGCACTACGTCAACAAGGAGCAGTCGACCTCGTACGTCGGCAACGTCTACCTCGGCAAGGTGCAGAACGTCCTGCCGTCGATGGAGGCCGCCTTCATCGACATCGGCAAGGGCCGCAACGCGGTTCTCTACGCGGGCGAGGTGAACTTCGAGGCGCTGGGCATGGCCAACGGGCCGCGGCGCATCGAATCCGCCCTGAAGTCGGGCCAGTCGGTCCTCGTCCAGGTGACGAAGGACCCGATCGGCCACAAGGGCGCCCGCCTCACCAGCCAGGTCTCCCTCCCGGGCCGCTACCTCGTGTACGTGCCCGAGGGCTCGATGACCGGTATCAGCCGCAAGCTGCCCGACACCGAGCGAGCCCGGCTGAAGACCATCCTCAAGAAGATCGTCCCCGAGGACGCGGGCGTCATCGTGCGCACCGCCGCCGAGGGCGCGAGCGAGGACGAGCTGCGCCGGGACGTCGAGCGGCTGCAGGCGCAGTGGGAGGAGATCCAGAAGAAGGCGAAGAACGGCAACGCGCCGACTCTGCTGTACGGCGAGCCGGACATGACCGTCCGCGTCGTGCGCGACATCTTCAACGAGGACTTCTCCAAGGTCATCGTCAGCGGAGGCGACGCCTGGCAGACCGTCCACGGCTATGTCTCGCACGTCGCGCCGGATCTGGCCGAGCGGCTGCAGAAGTGGACCAGTGAGGTCGACGTGTTCGCCACGTACCGGATCGACGAGCAGCTCGCCAAGGCGCTGGACCGCAAGGTCTGGCTGCCCAGCGGCGGTTCGCTGGTGATCGACCGGACCGAGGCGATGGTCGTCATCGACGTCAACACCGGCAAGTTCACCGGCCAGGGCGGCAACCTCGAGGAGACCGTCACCAGGAACAACCTGGAGGCGGCCGAGGAGATCGTCCGCCAGCTGCGGCTGCGCGACCTCGGCGGCATCATCGTCATCGACTTCATCGACATGGTGCTGGAGTCCAACCGCGATCTGGTGCTGCGCCGCCTGCTGGAGTGCCTGGGCCGGGACCGGACCAAGCACCAGGTGGCCGAGGTGACCTCGCTGGGGCTGGTGCAGATGACCCGTAAGCGGGTCGGGCAGGGGCTGCTGGAGTCGTTCTCCGAGACCTGCGTCCACTGCAACGGCCGCGGTGTCATCGTGCACCTGGACCACGCGGCCACCACCGGTGGCGGCGGCAAGCGCAAGAAGCGTGCGCGGGCCGGTGCCGAGCAGCCGGAGCAGCCGCACGAGGTCATCGTCGGCGGGATGGTCGAGGTCGGCGAGACCGCCGAGCAGGAGGCGGAGACCGAGGCCGAGGTCGCGGCCGAGGCCGCCGAGCCGGTCGCCCTGCCCGCTCCTGAGTTCGCGCCGGACGAGGAGCTGTACAGCAGCGTCGCCGAGGCGGAGGCCGCGGCCACCCGCGGTCGTTCGCGACGCCGGGCGAGCCGGCGGGTGTCGGCTCCGGCGGGTGCGCCGAGGAGTGAGGTGGACGGTGGCCCTGCCCAGGCCCCGACGGCTCAGGACGTGACGGCCGCTGAGGAGATCGCGCGTCCGGTGCAGGTGGAGCCGGCCACCGAGGCGCACGCCGAGCCCGTGGCCGTCGAGGACCCGGTCGTCGAGGCGCCGCCGGCCGCCGAGGAGGCCGCGCCCAAGGGCCGTACCCGTCGTCGGGCCACCCGCAAGGTGTCCGCGCCGGCCGGCTCGCCCGCGTCGGCGTCGGCGGAGTCGGCTGTGGTGACGGTCCCCGAGACGGCGCCGGAGGTGCTTCAAGCCCCGGTGACGCCGGAGCCGGCGCAGACCGAGCCGGCGCAGGCCGAGGCGCCCGCCGAGCCCGCCGCCCCGGCCCGTCCGCGGCGCCGTGCGGTGCGCAAGGCCACCGCGCCGACCGCGTCCGAGGAGGCGGCCGTCGTGGTCGTCCCCGCGGCACCGGCGGCGGAGGAAGCCGTCGAGGCCGAGGGCGAGGAGACGGCCCCGGCCAAGAAGACGGCTCGTAAGACGGCCAAGAAGGCGACCGCGAAGAAGGCCGCCACCAAGAAGACCGCGGCCAAGAAGACGGCCGCGAAGAAGGCGACGGCCAAGAAGGCGGCGAAGACCACCGCCAAGACGGCCGCGAAGTCGGCGTCGAAGAAGACCGCGGCGGCGCAGCAGACGCTGTCCTCCGTCACGGCCTCCACCGACGAGGACTGACGTCCGTGTGCGGTGTGCTGCCGGGTGACCGGCCGCACACCGCACGGGCCCGGCCCGGTTTGACCCCTTCGGCCACGGCCCCGTAACCTTGACCGTCGGCGTGTCCACAGACGCGCCACATCCCCGTAAACCTCTTCCTCCCGGGCACGGCGTGACCGGGAGAGGCCGCTCGCCTGCCGGGCGGCTGGACTGCGGGGGTGCCGTTCCCGAGCGAGAGAGTGAGATCCGCGTGTACGCCATCGTGCGCAGCGGTGGTCGCCAGCACAAGGTTGCTGTCGGCGACATCGTTGAGGTTGACAAGATTTCCACTGCCAAGGTTGGCGACACGGTCGAGCTCTCGACCCTGCTCGTTGTCGACGGCGACGCTGTGACCAGCGACCCGTGGGTGCTGGCCGGCATCAAGGTCCAGGCCGAGGTCGTGGACCACCACAAGGGGCAGAAGATCGACATTCTGCGCTACAAGAACAAGACCGGCTACCGCCGTCGTCAGGGCCACCGCCAGCAGTACACGGCGATCAAGGTCACTGAGATCCCCGCGGCTGCGAAGTAAGGGACTGAGGAGAGATGGCACACAAGAAGGGCGCATCGTCCACCCGTAACGGTCGTGACTCCAACGCTCAGCGCCTCGGCGTGAAGCGCTTCGGCGGTCAGGTCGTGAGCGCGGGCGAGATCCTGGTCCGCCAGCGCGGTACCCACTTCCACCCCGGTGCGGGCGTCGGCCGTGGCGGCGACGACACGCTGTTCGCGCTGCAGGCCGGTGCGGTGGAGTTCGGCACCAGCCGTGGCCGCAAGGTCGTGAACATCGTTCCGGTCGCCTGATCGGAAACTTTCGCGAGGCGGACCTCACTTCCCTCCGGGGAAGAGGGTCCGCCTTTCGCGTGTTTCATTCGGTAAGACTTTTTCGTACTCCCCCAGCCTTCGGCCGGGGGGACCCCCAGGAGGCACATCCCATGACCACCTTCGTGGACCGCGTCGAACTGCATGTCGCCGCGGGTAACGGAGGCCACGGCTGTGCCTCCGTCCACCGTGAGAAGTTCAAGCCGCTGGGCGGGCCCGACGGTGGCAACGGCGGGCGTGGCGGCGACGTCATCCTCACCGTCGAGCAGTCGGTCACCACCCTGCTCGACTACCACCACTCCCCGCACCGCAAGGCCACCAACGGCAAGCCCGGTGAGGGCGGCAACCGCTCCGGCAAGGATGGCCAGGACCTGATCCTGCCGGTGCCGGACGGAACCGTCGTGCTCGACAAGGCGGGCAATGTCCTCGCCGACCTGGTCGGGCAGGGGACGTCGTACGTCGCCGCGCAGGGCGGCCGGGGCGGGCTCGGCAACGCGGCGCTGGCCTCGGCGCGGCGCAAGGCGCCCGGGTTCGCGCTGCTCGGTGAGCCGGGGGATGTGCAGGACGTCGTCCTGGAGCTGAAGACGGTCGCCGATGTGGCGCTCGTCGGCTATCCGAGCGCCGGCAAGTCGTCGCTGATCTCCGTGCTGAGCGCCGCCAAGCCGAAGATCGCGGACTACCCGTTCACCACGCTGGTGCCCAACCTCGGTGTCGTGACCGCCGGTTCGACGGTGTACACCATCGCCGACGTGCCGGGGCTCATCCCTGGCGCCAGCCAGGGCAAGGGGCTCGGCCTGGAGTTCCTGCGGCACGTGGAACGGTGCAGCGTGCTCGTGCACGTGCTGGACACGGCGACGCTGGAGGCCGACCGCGACCCCGTCTCCGACCTCGACGTCATCGAGGCCGAGCTGCGCGAGTACGGCGGGCTCGGCAACCGGCCGCGGATGGTCGTGCTGAACAAGATCGACGTCCCGGACGGCAAGGACCTCGCCGAGATGGTGCGGCCGGACCTGGAGGCGCGTGGCTACCGCGTCTTCGAGGTGTCGGCGGTGGCGCACACGGGACTCAAGGAGCTGTCGTACGCGATCGCCGAGCTGGTCGCCAAGGCGCGCGCGGCCCGGCCGAAGGAGGAGGCGACGCGGATCGTCATCCGTCCGAAGGCCGTGGACGACGCGGGCTTCACCGTCGTACGCGAGGACGACGGCCTGTTCCGGGTGCGCGGTGAGAAGCCGGAGCGCTGGGTGCGGCAGACCGACTTCAACAACGACGAGGCCGTCGGCTATCTCGCCGACCGGCTCAACCGGCTCGGTGTCGAGGAGGAGCTGGTCAAGGCCGGCGCCCGCGCCGGGGACGGCGTGGCCATCGGGCCCGAGGAGAACGCCGTCGTCTTCGACTGGGAGCCGACCGTCATGGCCGGCGCCGAGATGCTGGGCCGGCGTGGCGAGGACCACCGCCTGGAGGCGCAGCGGCCCGCGGTGCAGCGGCGCCGGGACCGGGAGGCGGAACGGGACGAGGTACAGCGGGAGTTCGACGACTTCGAGCCGTTCTAGCCGTTCTCAGGTGAACGGCCGGGGTTCGTCGCAAGGACCCCGCTGAACACCCGACAGACCCGTTGCGGCAAGCACGCGTTTCCGTGCCCGCAACGGGTCTTCTCGCGTCCCCCTGTTTGTCATGCACCCGCATCCCTGAGTTCAGCGGGCGGACCGCCCGGGCGCGTGAGCTTCCCCTTGTCCAAGAGGCCAGCGAGGCAAGGGAGTTCGCCGATGACCGGTGCCGTATCGCCCGACCGACGCCGCTTTCTGACCGCATCAGCCGCCGTGCTCGGCGCCGCCGCCTCCGCCCAGCTGTGGCTGCCGTCCGCCGCCAGAGCGGCCGAAACCCCGCTGCCCGACGGGGTGTTCAGCCTCGGTGTGGCCTCCGGCGATCCGCTGCCCGACGGCATCGTGCTGTGGACCCGGCTCGCCCCCGACCCGCTGAACGGCGGCGGCATGCCCGAGCGCACGGTGTCGGTGGAGTGGGAGATCGCCGAGGACGCGCGGTTCAGCAGGGGCGTGCGGCGCGGAGTCGCCCAGGCGCGGCCCGAGTACGGGCACAGCGTTCATGTGGATGTACGGGGGCTGCGTCCGGGGCGTGACCACTGGTACCGCTTCCGCACCGGCGGTCAGCTCTCGCCCACCGGCCGCACCCGCACCGCACCGAGCCGGCAGAGCTCCGGCGGCACCCTGCGCGTCGCGCTCGCCTCCTGCCAGAACTGGCAGCACGGCTACTTCACGCCGTACGCCGACATGCTGGCCCAGGATCCGGACGTCGTGGTGTTCGTCGGCGACTACATCTACGAGTCCGTACCGTCGGCGACGGCCCTGCGCCGGCACGAGGGGACCGGTGAGCCGTACAGCCTCACCCAGTACCGCAACCGGTACGCCCAGTACCGCACCGACCCGGACCTCAAGGCGATGCACGCCGGTGCCCCGTTCGTGGTCACCTTCGACGACCACGAGGTCGACAACGACTTCGCCGGCGACATCCCGCAGGACCCCGACAAGCAGCCGCACGACGCGTTCGTGGCCCGGCTGACCGCGGCCTACCAGGCGTACTACGAGCACATGCCGGTCCGGGCGAGCGCCATCCCGAACGGCCCCCACATCCGGATGTACCGCCACCTGGAGTTCGGCCGCCTGGCCCGGCTCAACGTGCTGGACACCCGGCAGTACCGCAGCGACCAGGCGACCAGCCAGGCCGGCGCCATGGACCCGTCGCTCACCATGCTCGGCGCGGACCAGAAGCAGTGGCTGCTGAACAACCTGCACGACTCGCCCGCCCGCTGGAACCTGATCGCCTCGCAGATCATGATGGCCGAGACCGATCTGCTGGTCGGCGAGGGCAAGCAGTGGTTCTACGACGCCTGGGACGGCTACCAGGCCGAACGCAACCAGTTCCTCAAGGAGTTCAGGAGCGTGCGCAACCCGGTCGTGCTGACCGGTGACCGGCACCTGACGATGATCAGCGACCTGAAGGAGGACTTCGCCGACCCGCGCTCCGCCGTCGTCGGCGCCGAGTTCGTCGGCACCTCCATCTCCAGCAACGGCGACCAGGACCAGGCCGCCTTCCGCAAGGAGTGGGACCCGCGCATGCCGGACAACCCGCACTGGAAGCTGCTCGATGCCCACCGCGGCTACCACCTCTTCGACATCCGCCGCGACGGCATCGACGCACGGGTCCGGGTCGTCGACACGGTACGGCAGCCGAAGGCGACACCGAGCACGCTGGCCCGGCTGCGGGTCGAGGCGGGCCGGCCCGGAGTGCGGCTGGTCTGACGCCCCGTACGGGATACGCCCTGGGCCTCACCGGAGTCCCAGGGCGTTTCCCTTACCCTCGCCGAGACCGAAATGCTGCGGAATCTTGACCGGGAATTCCGCGCCAATGAGCTGCCGGACGGGCTGTATTCGCGGCTGATACGCAATGGCGCTGTGACGCACATGAAGAACACGTGCAGCCCGTCGCCGCAGGACGTGAAGATCTGCACCCGAAGGTCGCGGCACCCGTGCGGCACACGGCACCCGTCACGTCGCGTACCGTTCACCAGACGTCTTCCAAGGAACTGGTGAAGGTCCTCGGTCACCGCTGAGCCGTCACCAGGTCGCTCTCGGTGATCGCCAACTCCCTGTGGAGTTACTCACAGCAATTCCCGGGCGTCCACGGAAGGTCTCTCCGCTTCACCAGGCCTGCAAGGTGAATGACAGGTTGCGCGCACATATGCGGTAGTCATCGCTCACCTTGCATCGCGGTTACCCGGAGTGGGACCATTTGCAAGTTCCCAGTCGCCCCAAGGTAGGTCACCTGTGTCACAGCACATAGCCAAGCCCCGTACCACCGCAGTGATCCTGGCCGGCGGTACCGGTCAGCGCGTGGGTCTGTCGATCCCGAAGCAGCTGCTGAAGATCGCCGGCAAGGCAGTCATCGAGCACACGCTGACCACCTTCGAGAAGGCCGACTCGATCGACGACATCATCGTGCTGATGGCGCCGGGTTATGTGCCCGACGTGGAGAAGATCGTCGCCAAGGCCGGGTTCACGAAGGTCTCCAGGATCATCGAGGGCGGCTCGACGCGGAACGAGACGACCGAGCGCGCCATCTCCGCTCTCGGTGAGGGCCTGGCCGAGGGCGAGGACCTCAACGTCCTCTTCCACGACGCCGTCCGCCCGCTGCTGTCGCAGCGCGTCATCGACGACTGCGTGGCCGCACTCGAGCGCTACCAGGCGGTCGACGTCGCCATCCCGTCCGCCGACACCATCATCGTGACCCGCACGCACGGCGAGGACGGCGAGTTCATCACCGAGATCCCGGACCGCTCCCGGCTGCGCCGCGGCCAGACCCCGCAGGCCTTCAAGCTGTCCACGATCAAGCGGGCCTACGAGGTCGCGGCCGGCGACCCCAACTTCCAGGCCACGGACGACTGCACGGTCGTGCTCAAGTACCTGCCGGACGTGCCGATCCACGTCGTCGCGGGCGACGAGTACAACATGAAGGTCACCCAGCCCGTCGACGTCTTCATCGCCGACAAGCTGTTCCAGCTCGCCTCCACGGCCGCGCCGGAGCAGAACGGCGAGGAGGCCTACCGCGAGCTGCTCACCGGCAAGACCGTGGTCGTCTTCGGCGGTTCGTACGGCATCGGCAAGGACATCTGCGAACTCGCCGGGTCCTACGGCGCGAACGTCTACGCGCTGGGCCGCTCCACCACCGGCACGCACGTCGAGAACCCGGAGGAGGTCGACGACGCGCTGTCCAAGGCGTACGCCGAGACCGGGCGCATCGACTACGTCGTCAACACCGCCGGCGTGCTGCGCATCGGCAAGCTGGCCGAGACCGACAACGCCACCATCGAGGAGGCGCTGAAGGTCAACTACCTGGCGCCGGTGCAGATCGCCCGTTCCGCGTACAAGTACCTCGCCGAGACCAAGGGCCAGTTGCTGCTGTACACCTCCAGCAGCTACACCCGAGGCCGCGCCGAGTACAGCCTCTACTCCTCGACCAAGGCCGCCATGGTGAACCTCACCCAGGCCCTGTCCGACGAGTGGGCCGGCGACGGCATCCGCGTCAACTGCATCAACCCGGAGCGCACCGCCACCCCGATGCGCACCAAGGCGTTCGGCCAGGAGCCGGCGGGCTCGCTGCTGTCCTCCGAGGCCGTGGCCCGCACCTCGCTGGACGTGCTGCTGTCCGAGCTGACCGGCCATGTCATCGACGTCCGCCAGCAGGACCCGACGGCCGGCGCGAGCAGGGCCTCCGGCTTCGAGGCGGCGTTGGCCGGCGTCCTGGACCGTCAGGACGGCGTGTAATAATTGACGCCCATTAGATTTCGGTAATTCAGGCCTCTGCGTGCGCCCGTTCACGGGTTGTTCGCAGAGGCCTGAACCGTAGGCGAACAAAACCGGCATCCCCCTCAAGAGCAGGTTTCCCAAGTGATTTCCACCGCTATACGCGTCGCCCGGGTGGGCAGCGCGGCCGAGCTGGCCGCGGCGGCCCTCATGATGCTGGGCTTCCCGGTGCTCATGCTGGCCGCGCTCGTCCCGAGCGTTCCCGCCTTCGCGGCCGCGGCCGCCGCGACGTATCTGGCGGACCACTATCTGCACCGCAAGGGCAGCTACCTGATCAACCGGCTCAGCAAGGTCCGGGCCGGTCTGTCGATCCGCTTCCTGATCCGGCAGCTGCTCCTGGTGCTGCTGCTGGCCCGGCTGTCCCTCTCGGACGACCTGATCTTCTACGGCGCGATCGCCTGCTTCATCGCCTTCTACGGCCTCCAGGCCCCGCACGGCGCCCTGGTCACCCTGATCCGCAACCGCCGCCGGATGCCGGTCGCCACCCGCAATGTCGACCTGGCCTCCCGCGTCCGCATCCCGGACGCCCCGTCGCGCCGACTGCTGCACCGCTCGGCCGAGAAGATGCTCCACCTCGACCTCGCCGCGGTCGTCGGCGTGCTGGTCTCGGCCGCCGTCGACTCGGCCGTGGCCGGATTCGTCGGCATCGGTGTGACACTGGCCCTGGGCTGCGCGTACGTCCTCGCCCTGATGCCGTACGTCCGCGGCCGCCGGATCCCGCCGTGCGCCGAAGTCGTCCTGGCCGCCGTCGACGACTGGCTGCGCGAGTACCGGCCCGAGACGGTGCTGTACTTCTCCGGCTCCAAGGACTCGGCGTACCAGGTCAACATGTGGCTGGAGACCATGGAGCAGTTGGACTCCAGGCCGCTGATCATCCTGCGCGAGCGGGCCATCCTGGACCGCATGGCGCCCACCACCGTCCCGGTCATCTGCGTGCCCGGAGGGGTGCACCTGATGAACATGGACCTGTCCACGGTGCGGGTCGCGCTGTACGCGGCGAACGTCGGCAAGAACATCCACATGCTGCGCGTCCCGACGATGAAGCACGTCTTCATCGGCCACGGCGACAGCGACAAGCTGGCCAGCGTCAACCCGTTCAGCAAGGTGTACGACGAGGTGTGGACGGCAGGCCGGGCGGGCCGCGACCGGTACGCCATCGCCGATGTCGGCGTCCGCGACGACGACATCGTGGAGGTCGGCCGCCCGCAGCTGGCGCCGATCGAGACCTGGCAGGGCGTGCCGGAAGGACCCCGCGGCGGAGCCGCTGATGGACGCTGCCCCACGGTGCTCTATGCGCCCACCTGGGAGGGCTGGGACGGCAACCCGGGCAACACCTCGCTCGTGCTCGCCGGCGAGAACATCGTGAAGAAGCTGGTGAAGGCCGACCCGCCGGTCCGTGTCCTGTACAAGCCGCACCCCTTCACCGGCACCGTCAGCAAGGAGGCCGGCGCCGCCCACCGGCGCATCACGGCGCTGGTCGAGCAGGCCGCCGCCGAGCGCGCCGCCGACCCGCGCTTCACCGCCGACGCAGCCGCGCAGGCCGCCGCCAGGGCCGAGCTGGCCCGGATCGAGGCCCGGCTCGCCGAACTGTCCGGCGCCGGCGGCGAGAAGGGCGACGAGGCCGAGGCGACCCGCGACGGCCTGATCGACGTACGCAAGCACGAGGAGATCGCCCGGCTGCGCGCCGAGTGGAACGACGCCTACTGGCGTTCCTTCCCGGCGTACGAGCACCGGGTCATCACGGGCGCCGAGCCGCGTCTGTACGACTGCTTCAACGTCTCCGACGCGATGGTCTCCGACATCTCCAGCGTGGTCTCCGACTTCATCGCGAGCGGCAAGCCGTACGCGGTCACGGACTCGGCCGAGCTGGGCGTGGAGGAGTTCAAGCGGCAGAACACCGCGGTGCGCGCCGCCACGATCCTGTCCAACAGCGCCGCCGAACTGGGCGAGCTGCTGGCGGCGGTGCGCGACCCCGCGGCCGACCCGCTGGCCGAGGACCGGGGGGAGCTGAAGCGGTACCTGCTCGGACCGGACGAGCCGAAGTCCATCGACCAGTTCAACACCGCCGTGGCGAACCTCACACTGAAGGCCGAGACCCGCAACCTCGGCCAGGAGTCCCGGGCCGCGGCCGGTGCCGTGGAGGAGGTCGAGCCGGAGGACGCCGAACAACCGGCGCGCTGACCGGCCACCCGCAACCCCTGTCGGCCCCCGAGAAGCACCTGCTTCTCGGGGGCCGAACGTTTTGACCCTGCTGCTCGTACTGTGATGTGGGTCACCAATGTGACCGACTCGGGCAACCGCTTGCTCCGGTACCCCGTCTATTAAGTAGCGATAGAGGAGATACGGGAGGAATCTTCCGTTAATGAGGGGGAAACGTGACCGTGACGCAACCTGATGTCAGTGTGATCATCGGGGCGTACGAAGCGATGCCGTATCTGGTCGAGTGCCTGGCGTCGGTCGAGGCACAGACCATCGACCCGGAGCGCATCGAGGTCATCGCGGTCGACGACGGGTCGACCGACGGTACGGGGGAGTACCTGGAGGAGTTCGCGGCCCGCGCGCCCATGCCGGTCACGGTGATCCGGCAGGAGAACTCCGGCGGGCCCAGCGGCCCGCGCAATGTCGGCCTGGGCAAGGCGGCCGGGCGGTACGTGTTCTTTCTCGACGCCGACGACCGGCTGGGCGCCGAGGCACTGGAGCGGATGGTCGCCATGGCCGACCGCAACGGCACCGATGTGGTCCTCGGCCGGGTCGAGGGCGTCAACCGCTCGGCGCCCAAGTCGATGTGGGGCAGGACGCTGGAGCGTACGGACGTCTTCTCGTCCAAGATCAAGTTCACGCTCAGTGCGCAGAAGCTGTTCCGTCGCGAGTTGCTGGAGCGGCACGGGATGCGGTTCGACGAGTCCCTGTGGACCGGCGAGGATGCGCTGTTCACGATGGAGGCGTATCTGCGGGCGAACGGCGTCTCCGTGGTCGCCGACTACACCTGCTACTACCTGGTGGGCCGCGAGGACGGCAAGCACGTGACGAAGAGCGGCAGTTACACCCTGCGCTTCGACTCCGCGCGCGCCCTGATGCAGCTGATCGCCGACCTGGTCCCGGCGGGTGAGCGGCGCGAGGCGCTGATGGTCCGCCCCTTCCTGGTCACGCTGCTGCCGCAGTTCGGGCCGAAGTTCCTCACGGACAGCGAGGAGGTGCGGCGGCACAAGATGGAGCTGGCGAAACCGCTGATGGAGACGTACTGGCGGGACGGGATCGGACGCCGTATCAAGGTCCAGGAGCGGCTGCGGCTGCATCTGGTCGCCGAGCAGCGGCCCGAACTCCTCGTGGACGTCCTGCAGTTCCTCAAGGCCAAGAAGCAGCCGACGGCTCTCCTAGAGAAGAAGGGCCGCCGCCTGTACCTGGCCTACCCCCACTTCCGCGACCGCGCGGCCGGCGTCCCCGACTCCGTCTATCTCGCCGAGCCGCACGAGGCCCGCCCCTTCCCGGGGTACCGCAAGGGGGGCGCCGAGTCCCTGCTGCGCAGGGCGGCGCGCAAGGCACGGCGGATGCTGACGTCACGCTCGTCCACGCCCGGTGGACGGGCGGCTGCGGCATGAGAACGCGGGACGAGGCGGGGGGATCCCTCCGCCTCGTCCCGCGTTCTTGGTGCCTTACTTCTGACCCGGCTGCAGCGCCCGCCGGAGCGGGCGGCCCACCGCGCGGCGGGCGCGGCGATAGACCGAGATGGTCGGCACGGCCGGAGCCGCCTTGGCCGAAGCGGCCTTCGACGCAGCGGGGGTGATCGCGGCGGCCTTGGCTGCGGGCTTCACCGCAACGCGCTTGGTCGCAGCCGGACCGCCCGGGAGCGGGCCCGCCGGGGCCGACTTCGCGGCGGCGGCCCGGGAATGGGCCAGCTCCCGCTTCAACTTGGCGTTCTCCGAGGCAAGTTCGGTGATCCGGGTCTGTAGCCAGCCGAAGCGCGGGCCCAGCGAGGCGGGGTCGCTGTCGATCCACGGCCGGATGCCAGGGGGGAACGACAGTGACCGCAGGCGCTCCTCGAAGGCCGCGCCGCCGTCGCCGTGCGTGAAGGTGTTCTCCAGCCCGTTCTTGTCCAGGAAGGCGGTGAACCGCTCGAACCGCTCCTCGTGGCCGCCCAGCAGCGCCCCGAAGTCCGCCTCCTCGTACAGCCGTGCAGGGTCCACGTCCTCGGACAGCTGGTCGAGCGGGCGGTGCGGGATGCCGAAGTAGCGGCACAGCTCCAGCGTCCGCGAGTCACTGCACAGCACGGTCGCCGGCGTACCCGCCAGCAGCGCGGCGATGTTGCCGTGGATACGGGAGCCGAAGGAGAAGTCGAACTCGCGCAGGTCGTCGATCCAGGTGACGGGATCGACGTAGATCCGGGCCTTGCCCTCCTGGTACATCGGGTGGTCCGGATGAGTCGGCATCGCCGTCACCCGGCCGTTCGCTCCCGACACATGGCGCCAGTGCAGCTGCTGTGCGTCGGTGAGGTTCTGGCCGATGAAGCGCAGGTTCGGATAGCGCTCGTGTGCGCGAGCGATGATCCGGTCGAGGCCCAGGCTGCGCACCGCGTTGTGCGAGCCGTTGATCGCGATCCGCGAGTCGGCGGTCAGCGCCGCCGCGCGCTTGCGGACGTCGAGTTCCTTGCCGTACATGAACAGGGACGGACAGCCGATGACCTCGACGTCCCTGAACCCCATCTGCTTCAGGTACTCCTCGGTGAACTCGCCCCGCACGCCGATCGACGCGCTCCGGTCGAGCACGGCGGACACGAAGTCCCGAACGGCGGGCTCCAGGGCCTTCAGCCGTGCGAGGTCGTAGTCCAGTCCGCTCTGCGCGCCGACGCCCAGGACCACCACCGGGATCCGCAGCTTGCGGATGAGCTGGGTCAGGCGGTTCAGCGAGGCCTCGAAGGACGGCCGGAACGCGTTGGCGAGCGGGACGACGAAGGCGTCGTACTCCTCGTTGATCCGGTCGGCCGCCGACACCTGGGTGCGGATGCCGTTCGAGACCACCTCGGTGTGCGGTGTCTCAAGGATCTTGTGCGCCGCGTCACTGAAGATCAGGTTTCCGGCGTTGGTGGCGATGACGTCCCGGTGAAGGGCCTCTTCGATCGGGACGACGTCATAAGGACTCTTCCCGGACCGAAGGAGGATGCGCTTGGTGCGCTGCATGTGGTGATCTATCGGTGACACGTTCTTCAACTTAAATTTGCAGGAGCTTTAAATCCTATAGCCGACCTGTACAACCTTTTCGCCATGTGTGGCCCGTGAGCAGGTGATCACGCTGCGTCGCCGACCGTACGTCCGCGTACTGGACCGATGCGCGGCTCCCGTTCCCCTTCGCGTAGATTGCGGGCGGGGCAGCCGAACCTACGCGAGGGGACAGACAGCAAGGTGGCAGCGGCAAGGCAGGATGTGCACGAGGCCCACAGGATCGTCGTCAAGGTGGGTTCCTCCTCGCTGACCACCGCGTCCGGCGGTCTGGACGCCGACCGGGTCGACGCACTCGTCGACGTCCTCGCCAAGGTGCGCAGCGGGGGAGAGAAGGAGATCGTGCTGGTCTCCTCCGGCGCCATCGCCGCCGGACTCGCTCCGCTGGGCCTGCGCCGCCGCCCCAGGGACCTCGCCCGCCAGCAGGCCGCCGCCAGTGTCGGCCAGGGGCTCCTGGTCGCCCGCTACACCGCCTCCTTCGCCCGCTACGGCACCCGTGTCGGCCAGATCCTGCTCACCTCCGACGACATGAGCCGCCGCGCCCACCACCGCAACGCCTCCCGCACCCTCGACAAGCTCCTCGCCATGGGTGCCCTGCCGATCGTCAACGAGAACGACACGGTCGCCACCGACGAGATCCGCTTCGGCGACAACGACCGGCTCGCCGCGCTCGTCGCCCACCTCGTCCGGGCCGACCTGCTGGTGCTGCTCTCCGACGTGGACGGCGTCTACGACGGCGACCCCACCAAGCCCGGCACCTCGCGGATAGCGGAGGTGACGGGACCGGCCGACCTCGCGCAGGTCGAGATCGGCAGCGCCGGCAAGGCCGGCGTCGGCACCGGCGGCATGGTCACCAAGGTCGAGGCGGCCCGGATCGCTGCCGCCGCCGGCATCCCCGTGGTGCTCACCAGCGCGATCCATGCGGCCGACGCGCTGACCGGCCAGGACACCGGCACCTACTTCCACCCCACCGGCAAGCGCTCCGCGGACCGGCTGCTCTGGCTCCAGCACGCCTCCGCGCCGCAGGGCTCGCTCACCCTCGACGACGGCGCGGTGCGCGCGGTCGTCGAGCGTCGCACGTCACTGCTGCCGGCCGGAATCGCCGCCGTCGAGGGCGAGTTCAGTGCGGGCGACCCCGTCGAACTGCGTGACGGCGCCGGGCGCGCGGTGGCCCGCGGGCTCGTCAACTTCGATGCCAAGGAAATCCCCCGGTTGATAGGCCGCTCGACCCGGGAACTGGCGCGGGAGCTGGGACCGGCCTACGAGCGGGAGGTCGTCCACCGGGACGATCTGGTGCTCCTCCACCGGTGAGGAACGACGACCGGGTGATCCTCGGCCGGTGAAGCGCGCGGCGCAGGCCGAAAACGGGGGGAACGCCCCGCAAAATGCGCCCGCCCTGAGGTGGACGTTGCGCAAAACCGCCCCGCGAACCCTGGCGGCCTGCTCAACTTTGTCTCAGGCACATCCCGCACGAGCACGGCTCGACCCCGGCTCGACACCGCGCAAAGGAGGCCGTCGTGAGACGAGTACGCCCTGGGGCAGCGGCGTCCCGCGGCGGTTCCCCCTCCCGCGACACCGGCCGCCGCACCACCGGCGAGGAGCGCGCCCTCACCAGCGTCGCAGCCGGGGAGCGGTACGCGGGCGAGGAGCCCGCGGACATCCCCCGCCTGTGGCACATCACCCTCAGCGTCTCCGGCGAGGCCGCCCCCGTCGAAGAGCTGCGGCGTGCCCTGGAACAGCTTGCCCACGACCACCCCTTCCTGCTGACCAGCCGATACGCCGACGACCACGCCGAGATCCGGTACTGGGAGGAGGCCCGCGATCTGCACGACGCGGCCGCCGTCGCGCTGCGCCTGTGGGGCGAGCACCGGCAGACCGCGGGGCTCCCGCCCTGGGAGATCGTCGGCCTGGAGGTCATCGACCGCGCCACTTACCACCAGCGAATCTCCGAGGGCTACGGCCCGCCACCGGCCAGCCCAGTGGGCATCCACCCCTTTTGAGGGCATTCGGGCCTGTCTCGGGGTGTGGAACGCTCGATGGACGGTCCCGTCCGGCGCACTACCCTTCCCTCATGACCACGCTCTCGCCGTACGACTCCATGACCCCGGTCATCCAGGCCGCCTACCGTGCCAAGGCTGCCGCCGCCGACCTCGCGCCGCTGCCCCGGGCCGTGAAGGACGACGCGCTGCTCGCCATCGCGGACGCGCTCGAGGTCCGTGCGAGCGAAATCGTCGAGGCCAACGCCAAGGACGTCACCAAGGCCCGCGAGTCCGGCACCAGCGAGGCCATCGTCGACCGGCTGACCCTGACCCCGGAGCGCGTCCGGGTCATCGCCTCCGACGTGCGGGACGTCGTCGCGCTGCCCGACCCGGTCGGCGAGGTCGTCCGCGGCTCCACCCTTCCCAACGGCATCGACCTGCGCCAGGTCCGCGTCCCGCTCGGCGTCGTCGGGATCATCTACGAGGCCCGGCCGAACGTCACCGTGGATGCCGCCGCCCTGTGCCTGAAGTCCGGCAACGCGGTACTGCTGCGCGGCTCGGGCTCCGCGTACGAGTCGAACACCGCCCTCGTCCGGGTCATCCGCGACGCCGTGGGCGGGTCCGGGCTGCCCGCCGACGCCGTACAACTGGTGCCCGGCGAGAGCCGCGAGAGCGTGCGCGAGCTGATGCGGGCCCGCGGACTGGTCGACGTGCTGATCCCGCGCGGCGGCGCCTCGCTGATCCAGACGGTCGTCCAGGAGTCGACGGTCCCGGTCATCGAGACCGGCACCGGCAACTGCCACGTCTACGTCGACGCCCACGCCGACCTCGACATGGCCCTCGAGATCCTGATCAACTCCAAGGCGCAGCGGGTCAGTGTGTGCAACGCCGCCGAGACGCTGCTGGTCCACCGGGCCATCGCCGCCGAGTTCCTGCCGCGCGCGCTGGACGCCCTCGCCGAGGCAGGGGTCACCGTGCACGCCGACGAGCGGGTGCTGGCGTACGCCAAGGACACCAAGGCGACCGTCGTCGAGGCCACCCCGGAGGACTGGGAGGCCGAGTACCTGTCGTACGACATCGCCGCAGCCGTCGTCGACTCCCTCGACAAGGCCGTGGAGCACATCCGGCTGTGGACCTCCGGTCACACCGAGGCCATCGTGACGACCTCCCAGCAGGCCGCCCGCCGCTTCACCCAGCTGGTCGACTCCACCACGGTCGCCGTGAACGCCTCTACCCGCTTCACGGACGGCGGCCAGTTCGGCTTCGGCGCGGAGATCGGCATCTCGACGCAGAAGCTGCACGCCCGCGGCCCGATGGGGCTGCCCGAACTGACCAGCACCAAGTACATCGTCACCGGGGACGGACACGTAAGGCGCTGAGGAGCACGGCACCGGCATATGCGGCGGACACGCGCCCCCGACTCGCGTCCGTGCCCCGGCGGAGACGTCTCAGCAAGCGGATGAATTTCCATACTGTCTGCCCAAATTGACCCCCCAGGTCTACTCTGGATCCGTGCCGGAGGACGTGGGGGGCACGCCGTTCCCTGACGGCTGGGAGCCCGACGACGACCACGACCGCGGGGTGTCGGACGAAGAGTTCGCCTCCGTGGTCTTCGACGAGGCCTTCGTGCAGGCGGCCGTGGTGCACGAGCCGACCGCCGTCGAACGCCTCCTGGCCGCCGCGCAGGCCAGAGCCGAGGCCTCCGAGGCGGAGGCCCGCCGGGCACACGGCAGAGGCGAGCGGTACGACGACGGATACGGCGCCGAGGACCCCGGTTTCCGCCGCGACCCGGACTTCGACGACCTGGACGACCCCGAGCTCCTCGACAGCCGCGACGGCATGCCGGGACCGTACGGAAAGCAGGTCCGCTGGCACCGCCCGGTCGCCTGGCTGCTCGCCCTGGTGATGGGTATCGGCATGGTCGCCCTGGCCTTCGCCGCGGTCTACCGGGGCGCCTCCTCGGGCCGCCAGGACCAGGTCCCGCCGCCCGCCTCCACCGGCCTGGAGCAGGGCACCTCGGCCGCCCCCTCCGCCTCCGCCGACTACTCCCAGCCGGCCGTCTCCGCGGTTCCGCGCACGCCCTGAACCGGCCCTGCGCAGGTATGCGCCGTTCTGGTGAGTACCTGTCAGAAGTTGTGATGGAGCAGGGCGTTTACCGGAGCTCCGGGAGACCTACTCTGAAGTTATGGGCGGGCCTGGAGAACCACCCGAGGGGACACCCGACGGCGCCTCCAACGGTGCGGAAGACGAGTACCGATCCGTCGTCTTCGACGAGTCGTTCGTCCGCGCTGCCCGCCTCCAGGAGTTCTCCGCACAGGAGCGCCTGACCGACCACGCGCCCGCCGTACGCCGCCGGCCGCCCCTGCGCCGGGGGCTGTCCCGGCAGGCGTTCGTGCTGGTCGTGCTGATCGCCCTCGCCTTCGGCACCGCGATCTACATGGGCGTACGGCACCCCTACCAGACCCCGCAGGCCCGCCAGCCCGTCGAGCCCCTGCGGATGACCGTCATCCCGCTCGCCCCGCAGGGCAGCGTGCCCGGCGCCACCGACCCCGAACAGCTGTACGTCAACAGTCCCGCCGCGCAGTTCCGCACCGGCGCCGAGGGCATCCCGCTGCCCGCTGCCCGGCGCACCGCGAACTTCTCGGACGGCCAGGTCGTCACCGCCCTGACCACCGCCAAGGACTACATCGTCCGCTCCTCGCTCTACCCCGAGGTGCTCACCGGCGAGCAGGTCCGGCCCGTGCGGGTCCTGCTCGACCCCGGCCAACTCACCCAGTTCGACCGCAGTTTCGAGGTGCCCTCCGCCGACGGCCGGCACGCTCCCACCGGCTGGCTGGTGCGCTTCGACCCCGCCCACGCCGAACTGGCCGACCGCGAGATCCGTGTGCAGGGCAGCCTGCAGGTCACCGAGGCCGACTCGGCCACCCTCGAGGTCACCGCGGACCACACCTTCGTGTACGCGCTGCGACCGGCCGACGCCGGTGCGAAGGCCGAGGCGTCGCTGTTCACGGTCCGGCGCGAGCTGCACTTCCGCTTCGACCGCGACGACCTGCGCCTGCACCAGGCCCAGCTGGTCGGCTCGCACGTCCAGGCAGGCCCGCTGTCCTGCGCCGAGGACACCGCCGACCACCTGCGCCCGCTGCTCGCCGGCCAGACCCCGAAGGCCGGCGGCCCGGCCGGCACGGACCCGTACGCCCCGCACGGCGCGACGGCCCTGTGCGGGACCTTGGCGGACAGTGCCCAGCCCAAGGTGAACTAGTCGCGCGGCGGCTGGTCCTTGGGCGGTGCGTCGGCAGAGCCGCCCGTGAAGCCGCCGAAGCCGCGCCGCACCCGGCTGCCCAGGTCGCCGGCGCCGCCCGCGATGTCGGTGACCAGCTTCATCAGCGGGTCCTTCGAGGCGCGCACATGGTCCGCATAGTGCGAGGCCGAATCGCGGAAGGAGTCCGAGACCGAGGTGTCCTTGTCCTCGTCGCGCCGCGGGTAGTGGCCGTCCATGATCCGCTGGTAGTCGCGGGAGGCCGCCCACTTCTTCAGCTCGGCCGCGCGCACGGTGGTGAAGGGGTGGCTGCGGGGCAGCGTGTTGAGGATCTTCAGCACGGAGTCGCGCAGGTCGCCGCCGGCCTCGTACTCCTCGGCCTGCTCCAGGAACGCGTCCACGTTCATCTCGTGCAGGTGGTTGCCGCCCGCGAGCTTCATCAGGCCGCGCATCGAGGCCTGGAGGTCCTGGCCGACCAGCAGTCCCGCGCGGTCGGCGGACAGCTCCGACTTGCGGAACCACTCGCGCAGCGCGGTCACGATCGCCATGATCGCGACGCCGCCCAGCGGGATCCAGGCCACCCGCAGGGCGAGGTTGGTCAGGAACAGCAGGATGGTGCGGTAGACGGAGTGCCCGGACAGGGCGTGGCCGACCTCGTGGCCGATGACCGCCCGCATCTCCTCCTCGTCGAGCAGCTCGACGAGCCCGGTCGTGACGACGATGATCGGCTCGTCCATGCCGATGCACATCGCGTTGGGCTGCGGATCCTGGTTGACGTACATCGGCGGGACCTTCTCCAGGTCCAGGATGTAGCAGGCGTCCCGCAGCATGTCGTTGAGGTGGGCGAACTGCCGGTCCGAGACGCGCACCGAGTCGGACAGGAACAGCAGCCTCAGGCTCCGCTCGGGCAGCAGCCCGCTGAGCGCCTTGAAGGCCGTGTCGAAGCCGCTCAGCTTGCGCAGCGCGACCAGGGCGGAGCGGTCCGCCGGATGCTCGTACGCACGCGAGGAGATTCCCGGGAAGCGCCTGCGCTGCCGGCTCGGCACGTGCTCGTGCCCGTCCTGCTGGTGGCCGTCGTCGGACATGTCTTCCCCCATGTGCGTCGGTGTGCCCTGTGTACTCCGCGCGCTGTTGTCCGCGCGCGGTTGTCTTTGCGCTTTCTTGTACGCCCCCGAAGCAAGGCCCAGCCTAGGCGGAGATACCGTGGACGGGCAGCACAGCGAAGGAGTCCCGCACCATGGAGCACCACCCCGCAGCCGCCTGGCTCACCGAGGCAGCGAGCGCCGCCCAGCAGCAGGGGGCGGGGAATCTTCTCCGGGTCGTACTGATCGTGATGGTGGTCGGCTGTGTGCTGACCGCCTGGTTCCTGCTTCGGGGTTACAGGCGGAAGGACGACTGAGCGCCCCGGAAGGTTGCCCGACGGCGGAGTCGGGGTGATCGCGGCCGAGGCGCCCGCATACGATGAGCCGACGTCTCTTCCGCCCACACGCGATAGGTCCTGCCGAAGATGAGCTTCCACAGCGCCGCAGCCCAGTTGGTCACCCTCGCCGCCGAGGGCCAGGAGCACGGCGGCAACCACGAGAGCATCAACCCCCTGGTCACCGGCGGCGGCGCGTTCCTCGCCCTGATGCTGCTGCTGTGGATCACCACCCGCTTCAACCGCGACCGCTGAGCCCACAGACCGGGCCGGTAGGGTCTGCACGCATGGGAGAGCAGGACATGCCTACCGGTCCGGCACATGACACGACGAGCGGCAAGCGCCGCCTCGGCGTCATGGGCGGAACGTTCGACCCGATCCACCACGGACACCTGGTCGCGGCGAGCGAGGTCGCCGCGCAGTTCCACCTCGACGAGGTGGTGTTCGTGCCCACCGGGCAGCCGTGGCAGAAGACCCACCGCAAGGTCTCCCTGGCCGAGGACCGCTACCTGATGACGGTCATCGCGACCGCCGAGAACCCGCAGTTCTCGGTGAGCCGTATCGACCTCGACCGCGGTGGCCCCACCTACACCGTGGACACGCTGCGCGATCTGCGCGCGCTCAACCCCGACACGGACCTGTTCTTCATCACCGGCGCCGACGCCCTCGCCCAGATCCTGACCTGGCGGGACAGCGAGGAGCTGTTCTCCCTCGCCCACTTCATCGGCGTGACCCGGCCCGGCCACCACCTCAACGATCCCGGGCTCCCCGAGGGCGGCGTCTCCCTGATCGAGGTGCCCGCCCTCGCCATCTCCTCCACGGACTGCCGTGCGAGAGTCGCCAAGGGCGACCCCATCTGGTATCTGGTGCCGGACGGAGTCGTGCGCTACATCGCCAAACGAGAGCTGTACCGCGGCGAGTGAGCCGAGAGGGGCACCGGTGAACGACCGATACGACGCTGGTCACGGGGGCGACCAGTACGAGCTCGTCGGCTACGACGAGTACGGCCGGCCTGTGTACCGGCAGGTGCCGCAGCAGCCGTCCCCACAGCAGCCGTACGACCCTTACACACAGCAGGGTTACGGCTACGACCCGTACGCGACGGGCCAGCAGCAGCCGGTGCCCCCGTACGACCCCTACGGGACGGGGCAGCAGCAGCCGGTGCCGTCGTACGACCCGTACGGGACCGGCCGGCAGCCCCGCGTCGCCGAGCAGACCGCCTACATCCCGCAGCAGGCGGGCCCGGTCGAGGAACCCGTACGGGACGACCGGGATCACCGGGGCGACCCGGCGTACCAGGACGACCAGGAGTACCCGGACGACCGGGACTACCGCACCGAACAGTTCGCCTTCGTCGAGGACCCCGACGGGGACTCCGAGGACGTCATCGACTGGCTGAAGTTCACCGAGAACCGCACCGAGCGCCGCGAGGAGGCCCGGCGCCGCGCCCGCAGCCGCCTCATCGCCCTGGTCGTCGTCCTGGCGCTGGCCGCGACCGGCGGCGTCGGCTACCTCTGGTACGCCGGAAAGCTCCCCGGCCTGTCGTCGTCCGACGACAAGACCGGCGGTACGACGACCGCGACCGCGCAGAAACGCGACGTGATCGTCGTCCACCTGCACGACACCAAGAAGGGCGGCACCACCACGGCGCTGCTCGTCGACAACACCACCACCAAGCAGGGCACCACCGTCCTGCTGCCCAACGCTCTCGCCCTGACCGGCGACGACGGCACGACGACCCTGGCCAAGTCGGTCGAGGACGACGGCTCCTCCGGCACCCGCGAGGCCCTGGACACCGTCCTCGGCACCTCGATCCAGGGCACCTGGCGCCTCGACACCCCCTACCTGCAGAACCTCGTCGACCTCGTCGGCAACATCGAGATCGACACCAACGCCGACGTGCCCGACCCCGAGGCCAAGAAGAAGGGCGAGGCACCCCTCGTCAACAAGGGCGAGAGCCAGACCCTCAGCGGCAAGATGGCGGTCGCCTACGCCACCTACCGCGCCTCCGGGGAGGCCCAGAACGCCCAGCTGGAGCGGTTCGGGCAGGTCATGCAGGGCGTGCTGCGCAAGATGTCCTCCGACGCCCAGGCCGCGACGACCACCGTGCAGACCCTCGCGCAGATCCTCGACCCGTCGCTCACCGACAAGGACCTCGGGACCTTCCTCGCGGGCCTCTCCGACCTCGCCAAGGGCGGCGACCACAAGACGGCCGTGCTGCCCGTCCAGACCGACGGCACACTGAGCGCGCAGGCCAGTGACAGCGTGGTCAAGGACATCCTCGGCGGCACCGCGAAGAGCCCCGACCAGGACGCGGCCGTCCGGGTCTCCGTGCGGAACGCCAGCAGTGTGAAGGACAACACGGAGAAGGCCCGCGTGGTCCTCCTCAACGGCGGCTTCACCTTCCTGGAGGCCGGTACGGCAGGCAGCGCCCAGGCAGCCTCCGAGGTCACCTACGCGGACGCCGCCGACAAGGAGAACGCCACCGAGGTCGCCAAGACCCTGGGGCTGCCGGAGGACGCGGTGGTCAAGGGCAAGGTCTCCGCGAACGCGAACGTGTCGGTGGTGCTCGGGCAGGACTACGAGCCGGCCTCGGGCGGTTAATCGCGTGGGGTGCCGTCGGCGGTCCGTGAGACCCTTGAGGACAAGTGACCGCCGACGGAAAGCCATGTAGTGACCGCAACAGACCGATCTCTCGAGCTCATCAACACCGCCGCCCAGGCGGCCGCCGACAAGCTCGCGCACGACGTCATCGCCTACGACGTGAGCGATGTGCTGTCGATCACGGATGCCTTCCTGCTGGCGTCCGCGCCCAACGACCGCCAGGTCAAGTCGATCGTCGACGAGATCGAGGAACGGCTCCAGAAGGAACTCGGCGCCAAGCCGGTGCGCCGCGAGGGCGACCGCGAGGCCCGCTGGGTGCTGCTGGACTACGTCGACATCGTCGTCCACGTCCAGCACAGCGAGGAGCGGGTCTTCTACGCCCTGGAGCGGCTGTGGAAGGACTGCCCCGAGCTCGAGCTGCCTGCCGACGCCAAGGCCACCCGCGGCAAGGCCGAGGAGCACGCCAAGCTGCAGGCCGCCGAGGAGGCCGCCGAGACAGGTGGTGAGTGGCGGTGAGCGCCACCGGGGAGGTGACCGGCCCGAAGCCGGGCCGCGGCCGCCGCGTCATCCTCTGGCGGCACGGCCAGACCTCCTGGAACGTGGAGCGCCGCTTCCAGGGCACCACCGACGTCGAGCTGACCGAGACCGGCCTGGCCCAGGCCCGCCGCGCCGCCCGGCTGCTGGCCTCCCTCAAGCCCGACGCGATCGTCTCCTCGGACCTGCAGCGGGCCGCGAACACGGCCGCCGAGCTGGCCGCGCTCACCGGCCTGGAGGTCAACCACACCGAGGCCCTGCGCGAGACCTACGCGGGCGTCTGGCAAGGCCTGACGCACGACGAGATCATCGCCCGGCACGGCGAGGAGTACGCCGCGTGGAAGCGCGGTGAGCCGGTGCGCCGCGGCGGCGGCGAACTGGAGACCGAGGTCGCCGACCGCGCAGCCCCGGTCGTGCTCCGGCACGCCGAGAAGCTGCCCGACGACGGCACGCTGGTCGTGGTCAGCCACGGCGGCACCATCCGCACCACGATCGGCCGTCTCCTCGGCCTGGAGTCCCGCCACTGGGAGAGCCTCGGCGGGCTCTCCAACTGCTGCTGGTCCGTCCTCGGCGAGGGCGCCCGCGGCTGGCGGCTGCTCGAGCACAACGCCGGCACACTGCCGGAGCCGGTGCTCGGCGACGACGACTGAGCGGCGGAGTCCACCAGGGGCCCGGATTTCACTTTCCGGCAGGTCGCAGGCTAAAGTTCTTCTTGTTCGCCCCGCCGAGCGGGGCGAAACACCATGCGGCTCCGCCGCGTGGCACCAGGGGCTATAGCTCAGTTGGTAGAGCGCCTGCATGGCATGCAGGAGGTCAGGAGTTCAATTCTCCTTAGCTCCACGGACGAATCCCGTCCCCCTCAGGGGGCGGGATTTTTCGTTGTCGCCCGCTTGAGCGGTCCGGGCCCGGGAGGCGTATACCTCTCTGGGAGGCGCGCCCGGGCTGCCGTGTCCGGACTGGTACCAAGGCGTCGCTGACCGTATTGGTCCGGTCGTGGCAGAATCAAACGGCCGGAAGGGGGCGCGGCCCGACGGGAGGGAGTAGCGATGCCTGCGAGCATCCTCGAGGAGGTCGGCCACCTCCTCGGCGGAGCGGCGTTGATACGGGACACGATCACCCGCCTCAGCTGCCCTTCCTGCGGTTCCGCGCATGTCGCCCAGGTCCTCGGGGACAACGGCGGCATCTCGTACGTGTGCACGGCCTGCGGCCACAGCTGGAGCTGATCGATGGGTGCACACAGGCGGAAGTGCGACTGGTGCGGCAGCGGCACCCCGATCGTCCGCGACATGGAACCGGTGAACCCCGACTACCAGTACTGGTGCGAGGAATGCGCGCGGGCGCTGATCATAAAGGGCGACCCGATCGAGACGTACCGCGAACTGGAGGGCGAGCCGATCTACGGCCGCCTCCTGGAGGAGCACTGCACGCTCAAACGGTTCTACTCGTTCGTGACGGCCTGACCTCTGCTGCGCCCGTGCCCGCCGAGGCCGCGGCGAGCCCGAGGAAGAGGCAGCCCGTGGCTGCGTAGAGCCCCGACAGAGTGAACTCGATGCCGCCCTGGTCGAGTTCGGGCCGCCCCGGGCCATGTGGCACCCACCACAGGGCGTACGAGCAGAACACCAGCAGCGTGCCGACGGCAACCGCGCGGTGTCCGCGCGCTGCCAGAACGAGCACCACGGGCACGCACCACACCCAGTGGTGCGACCACGACACCGGGCAGACGAGCAGCGCCGTCACCGCACAGCAGGCCACCGCCCACGCCCGCTCGCCCCGCAACTCCGCCACCACCGCCACCGCCAGCCCCGCCCCGGCCACGACGGCCGCGACGGCAGCCCAGACGGCGCCGGGATCAGGCGTGTGCAGCAGCCGGGCGAGGACGCCGCGCAGGGCCTGGTTCGCCGTCTCCTCGGCATACCCGACCCGGCCCGTCCGGAAGACCATGTGGGTCCAGAACCGCCACGAGTCGTACGGCAGGACGGCCGCCGCGAGGACGGTCGCGCCGGCGAACGTGACCGCCGCCCCGCGCGCGTGCCGCAGCCAAGGGCCGCTGCGACGCCCCCGGTGCGCCACGACACCGGTGGCGAGCAGGAAGACGGCGAACAGAGCGGGTGTCAGCTTGACGGCCGCCGCGAGCCCGATGCCCAGGCCCGCCCAGCGGTCGGGACGCCGTGCCAGATCCCACAGCACCAGCACCGCGAGCAGCAGATTGACCTGCCCGTACCGCAGCGTCGTCCACACCGGCTCGCACCACACGGCGACCGCCGAGACCCACCAGACCGTCGCCACGCGCGCGTGCCCCACGAGCCGCAGCGACAGCCGCACCAGCACCACAAGGAGGGCGAGGTTCCCGGCTGTCGCCAGCGTGCGCAGGCTCTCCGTGTCGGGGAGTGTCAGCGGGGTGAACAGCAGGGCCGCGAACGGCGGGTAGGTGGCGGGCAGTTGCGCCCAGGTCGCCCGCAGCGCGTACAGATCGCCGCCCGCCCGTACGGTCGCGCCCTCGGCCCGGTACACCATCAGGTCGAGCATCGAGACGTGGGCGGCGCGCTGGGCGATCCAGAACGCCGCGAAGGAAACGAGGCACGCCGTAAGGGCTACCGGCGCCCGACGGTGGACGGCGGAGAACGCGATCACGGTCACGGGGATCGACCATAGCGGTCGTATCGGCGCAGAACGGAAACGATTTGGTGATGCCCCGGGTAGACCGTGTAAAGTTGGCGTCGCCGCCGGGGAAACCGGGCGGAACAATACAAGGGGCTATAGCTCAGTTGGTAGAGCGCCTGCATGGCATGCAGGAGGTCAGGAGTTCAATTCTCCTTAGCTCCACAAGTGTGAGGGCGACCTGCGTCCGCTGAAAAGCGCGGACCAGGTCGCCCTCGTCGTTTTCTGCGCGGCTGCGCCGCGTGTGGCGGGGGCTCTGCCACCCGCACCCCCACGGGCCTGTCCATGCGGCCGTCGGCCCGGAGCAAGCGCGGCACGGCCGACCGGAGTTGAAGGGGCCACCCCTGGACGGGACGGCCCCTTCCTTCGTGCTCAGCGGCCGAGGGCGCGGCGGCCGCGGACCTGGGAGAGGACCGGGAGGTTGTTGCGGGTGGGCGCCTGGGAGCGGGTGTCCTCCTCGATGCGCAGGGCGAGGGCCGGGCAGCGGCGGACCGCGCGCATCGCCTTGTCCTCCGCCCGGCGCGGCACCTGGGCCTGGGCGACGGTCGGGAAACCGTCGGCGCCGAGTTCGAAGACCTCCGGGAGGATGTCGGCGCACAGCCCGTGGCCTCGGCACAGCGTCCAGTCGACGTAGATCTTCTGACGGCTGGGGCCGTTCTCCCCGGACTCGCCGCCGCCCGGGATGCCCGTCGGGGCCCTGCCGCCCTCGAAGAGCGGCAGAACGCCCTCCACGGGTCGTCCGCAGCCGTTTCCGAGGACATGGGCCGCCAGGTCGTCGGTGAAGGCCTTGACGGTCGACTCCAGGAACATCGCCGAGCCGTCCGGGTGCGAGCATGCGCCGCGCCGCTTCACGTTCTTGGCGACCTGCTTGAGCGCCTCCAGGGCGGCCGGGCCGCCGCCGTTGAGGATGTCCTCCATACCGCGCGCGGCGGCCGGCAGGCCGAGGTAGCAGGGACCGCACTGGCCCGCGCTCTCCTCCGCCAGCCACTGCGCCACCCGCAGCGACTCGCCGAGCGGGCAGGTGTCCTGACTGATCGGCAGGATCGCGCCGGCACCGAGCGAACCGCCCACCGCGTCGAGCGAATTGCGGGAGACGATCGCTTCGTTCACCGTCGCCGCGTCGATCCACTTGCCGTGGTAGCCGCCGGTGAGCACCCCCTGCGGGACGGGCGGGGCGCCGGCCAGCTGGAGGACGTAGCGCAGCGGCACGCCCGTGGGGACCTCGATCACCATGGGGCGGGCGACCGCGCCGGAGACCGTGAGCATGACGGTGCCCGGCTCGTCGTACAGGCCGGTGTTGCCGTAGCGCTCCGGGCCGATGCGGGCGGCGATCGCCAGCTGGGCGAACGTCTCGGCGTTGGACAGGAGTGTGGGCGCGCCGCCGACGCCGCTCTGCGAGGCGCTGATCTTGCGGCCGGGCGGGATCGCCGGGCCGCCGTCGATGGAGCGGATCAGGGAGGCGGCGGCTCCCGTGACCATACGGACCGGATTGCGCTGCACGCGCGCGCGGAGTGCCGATCGGCGTCCGTTGCTCAGGCCGCGTTCGGCGAGCGCGGCCTCCATGGAGCGTTGCGTGGACTCACGGGTGACCCCCACCACGAGCGTGCGGGCACCCAGTGCCTCGGCGCACAGCAGCGCGCCGTCGAGGATCAGATGCGGGGCACGGTTGATCAGCACCGTGTCCTTGCGGCAGGCCGGTTCGTCCTCACTGCCGTTGACGACGACCACCGGCCGGACGCCGCGCTTGATCGCCGACTCGGCGACCGAGCGCAGCTTCTTGTGGAAGGGGAAGCCCGCGCCGCCGCGGCCCTTGAGGTTGATGCGTTCGGCGAGCTGCGCGAGCTGCTCGCCGCCCATGGGTTCGAGCGGCCCGTGCACCTTCAGGTGCATGGGCAGATCGAGTCTTTCGACAAGGTCGAAGCCCGACGTGAGCTGGGGAAGACCGACCACGCGGACTTCTGGGACGTCGGGCAGGGCCTCGTTCACTTATAGCCTCCGGAAGGCGTGTTCCAAGCTTCGCCCGAACCCGGTGCGTCGAAGTCGTAGGACGCACCGGGCAGTGTTTCAGTGGTGGGACCGCTGTTGTACGTGTCACTCGGGTTGTACGTGTCGTTGAGGGTGTTCGACTCACCGGTGTCGTACACATCACTTCCGCCGTACCCGCCGGCGCCCGGATTGCCATAGGCCGGGATGTTGTATCCCGTGTCCTGGAGGGGGTCGTAGGCCGACGGGGCGCCTCGCCGACCGGGGGCGGGGACGGGATCGGCCAGGATCCGGACGTGCTGCCGCCGGAGTCCATGCGCGGGAGCGCCTCCGTGGGCTGTGCGTCGAACGGCAACTCCATACGGGCGGTCTGGTCGGCTGCGAAGGACTGCTGGGGGCGTGGAGGTGCCGAGACGGCGCGGTATGCCGCCGAGAAACCGTTTGCGGGTTCCGGGCGGGCAGGGCGCTCGGCGGTCTCGTACAGCGGTCCTGAGGGTGCCGCCGTACGCGGCTGGGAGCCTCGCTGGTTCTCGTAGCCCGGCAGCGCGGACTCGCCCGCCCGGGCCCGGCTCTCCTCCAGCTGCTCCCGGCCCGGCGCCCGATCGGTTCCCAGGAGCGCGGTGATCCGGTCGGCGACCTGGCGCTTGACGGGGCGGGGTGCCGCGCGCAGCGCGAGGGCCGCTCCGACGCCGATCAGGGACAGTACGTACAGGAACACGAAGAACGGCTTTGCCGAGCGACCCGCGTAGAGGCCGTGGACCAGCGCCGCACACCACGCCGGGTAGGCGAGCATGTGCATGGCCCGCCAGCGTGCCGCGACGGGCGCCGGGGACGCGAAGCGGTTGCGCAGGATGCCGGTGATGGCCACGAAGATCATGAGCAGACCGGCCAGGGTGCCGAGTCCGATGAGGAAGCCCCTGCCCATGACCTCGTCGTCGTCGGCGAGGAGGAGCCCGAAGGGGATCACCGCGGCGATCCACGAGGTGTGATCCAGTGCCAGCTTGGTCACGATGTGGACCAGCAGGAAGACGATCGAGGCGACGGCGGTGGTCCGGTGCACCGCCTGCGCCAGGATCCGTCGGCGGGCGTCGAGGAGGATCCGGTCCTGGGCAACGAGTCCCCAGATCACCGAGCAGCTGAGGCAGACCAGTGACAGGACGCCCGCGCCGAAGTCGAGGAAATAAGCGAACGAGTCGTCCGCCGTGCTGTCGTCCGTGGTCACGACATTCCTCCCGACATCACAACGAAGGGCGGGAACAACAGAACGGCAGCGGCCGCCTCGAGGGCCGGCCGACCCGGCCGGGGAAGCGGGCTGCTATGAGGACAAGGGTCCATGGGGTGACTCCGAGCGGTATGGGAATGCGGTCCCGTGCCGCACTCTAGGCGCCGCCATACCGATGAGTACGAGGTTTGAGTTATTGCGCTGTTATCAAAGGACAATGAGCTTGTTGTGATGTCCCTTAGCGACGGTTACGCGAAGTAACCTTTGACCTTTGTTCAGCATTCCGGGGTGGCACCCGGTGCCGGACGTGCCCGAAAGGCCGTCGCGGCCCGCTCGACGGCTGCGGTACCCTGACGCCATGCGTGCCGTACGCCTTCTGCTTAGCGGGCCGCGCTGATCAGTCCCGGCCACCGGGTCAACCGAGTGGGCCGGAATCGGCGCGGCGTCCCCTCCTGTGCGAGGGGATTTTTCGTTTCCTGACGTGACAGCCGCTGGCAGAGACGATCGATGGAGCTTTGAGGATCATGAGCGAGACGAACCCCGCTGCCGCCGCAGCCGTGCCGGCGGAGGCCGCACCGCACCGCTACACGGCCGCCATGGCGGCCGAGATCGAGGCACGCTGGCAGGACTTCTGGGACGCCGAGGGCGTCTACGCGGCACCGAACCCGGAGGGTGACCTGGCGGGTGACCCCGAGACGGTCGCCAAGCCCAAGAAGTTCATCATGGACATGTTCCCGTACCCCTCCGGTGCGGGCCTGCACGTCGGCCACCCCCTGGGCTACATCGCCACCGATGTGTTCGCCCGGTTCCAGCGGATGACCGGCCACAACGTCCTGCACACCCTGGGCTTCGACGCCTTCGGCCTGCCCGCCGAGCAGTACGCCGTGCAGACCGTGTCCACCGAGGCCAACATGGAGAACATGAAGTCCCAGCTGCGCCGGCTGGGCCTGGGCCACGACAAGCGCCGGTCGTTCGCGACGATCGACCCGGACTACTACAAGTGGACCCAGTGGATCTTCCTGCAGATCTTCAACTCCTGGTACGACGACGAGGCGAGCAAGGCCCGCCCGATCTCCGAGCTGATCGCCCAGTTCGGCAGCGGCGAGCGTGCGCTGCCCGGTGGGCGCTCCTGGAACGAGCTGAGCGCCGTCGAGCGCGCCGACGTCCTGAGTGAGTACCGCCTGGCGTACGCCTCCGACGCGCCGGTCAACTGGTGCCCCGGCCTGGGTACCGTGCTGGCCAACGAGGAGGTCACCGCCGACGGCCGCTCCGAGCGCGGCAACTTCCCCGTGTTCAAGGCCAAGCTGCGCCAGTGGAACATGCGCATCACGGCGTACGCCGACCGGCTGCTGGACGACCTGGAGCAGCTGGACTGGCCCGAGGCCATCAAGCTGCAGCAGCGCAACTGGATCGGCCGCTCCGAGGGCGCCCGCGTCGACTTCCCGATCGACGGCGAGCGCATCACGGTCTTCACCACGCGCCCGGACACCCTGTTCGGCGCGACCTACATGGTGCTGGCGCCCGAGCACCCGCTGGTCGAGAAGTTCACGCCCCAGGAATGGCCCGAGGGCACGCATCAGGTGTGGACCGGCGGCCACGCGACCCCGGCCGAGGCCGTCGCCGCCTACCGTGCGCAGGCCGCCTCGAAGTCCGACGTCGAGCGGCAGGCCGAGGCCAAGGACAAGACCGGCGTCTTCATCGGCGCGTACGCGACCAACCCGGTCAACGGCGAGCAGGTGCCCGTCTTCATCGCCGACTACGTCCTGATGGGCTACGGCACCGGCGCGATCATGGCCGTCCCGGCGGGCGACCAGCGCGACTTCGAGTTCGCGCGCGCCTTCGAGCTGCCGATCCACTGCATCGTCGAGCCGACCGACGGTCGGGGCACCGACACCTCGACATGGGAGGACGCCTTCTCGTCGTACGACGCCAAGATCGTCAACTCCGCCAACGACGAGATCTCCCTGGACGGCTTGGGTGTCGTCGACGCCAAGGCGCGCATCACCGAGTGGCTGGAGCGCAAGGGCATCGGCGAGGGCACCGTCAACTTCCGTCTGCGTGACTGGCTGTTCAGCCGCCAGCGCTACTGGGGCGAGCCCTTCCCGATCGTCTACGACGAGGAGGGCATCGCACACGCCCTGCCCGAGTCGATGCTGCCGCTGGAGCTGCCGGAGGTCGAGGACTACTCGCCGCGCACCTTCGACCCGGACGACGCCGACACCCAGCCCGAGACGCCGCTGTCGCGCAACGAGGAGTGGGTCAACGTCACCCTGGACCTGGGCGACGGGCCGAAGAAGTACCGGCGCGAGACCAACACCATGCCCAACTGGGCCGGTTCCTGCTGGTACGAGCTGCGCTACCTGGACCCGCACAACGACCAGAAGCTGGTCGACCCGGAGATCGAGCGGTACTGGATGGGTCCGCGCGAGGGGCAGCCGCACGGCGGCGTCGACCTGTACGTGGGCGGTGCCGAGCACGCCGTGCTGCACCTGCTGTACGCGCGCTTCTGGTCCAAGGTGCTGTACGACCTGGGGCACGTCTCCTCGGCGGAGCCGTTCCACAAGCTGTTCAACCAGGGCATGATCCAGGCCTACGTCTACCGCGACAGCCGCGGTATCGCGGTGCCGGCCGCCGAGGTGGAGGAGCGCGACGGCGCGTACTACTACCAGGGTGAGAAGGTCTCCCGGCTGCTGGGCAAGATGGGCAAGTCCCTGAAGAACGCGGTCACTCCGGACGAGATCTGCGCCGAGTACGGTGCCGACACGCTGCGGCTGTACGAGATGGCGATGGGCCCGCTGGACGTCTCCCGGCCGTGGGACACCCGCGCGGTGGTGGGCCAGTTCCGGCTGCTGCAGCGGCTGTGGCGCAACATCGTCGACGAGGCCACCGGTGAGGTGACGGTCGTCGACGGGGAGCCCGACGAGGAGACGCTGCGGGCGCTGCACAAGGCGATCGACGGTGTGCGCGGGGACCTGGAGGGCATGCGGTTCAACACCGCCATCGCCAAGGTCACCGAGCTGAACAACCACCTGACCAAGGCGGGAGGCGCGGTGCCACGCTCCGTCGCCGAGCCGCTGGTGCTGATGGTCGCGCCGCTGGCGCCGCACATCGCCGAGGAGCTGTGGCGGAAGCTGGGGCACACCGATTCGGTGGTGCACCAGGACTTCCCCGTCGCCGACCCGGCGTACGTGGTCGACGAGACCGTGACCTGTGTCGTGCAGGTCAAGGGCAAGGTCAAGGCGCGGCTGGAGGTGTCGCCGGCCATCTCCGAGGAGGAGCTGCAGAAGGCGGCACTGGCCGACGAGAAGGTCGTCGCCGCGCTGGGCGGGGCCGGGATCCGCAAGGTGATCGTGCGGGCGCCGAAGCTGGTGAACATCGTTCCGGCGTAGGCACCTGCGGATGACGGACTTCTGGGGAGCGACGGTCGTCCCCTAAGGGCTGGTTCGCTGGTCCGTGCGGGGAGGTTCGGGGTTCTGTGCGGGCAGGTTCGGGGTTCTCCTGGAACTCCGGGCCTGCCCGCCTCGTTTACCGTTGAAGAGCGACGCGGTGCCTGCCGCGGCGGGGTCGGAGGAGGAGCATCGTGGAAGCAGTGTTCGCAGTGTTCGCCCTTCTCTTCGTGCTCTTTGTGGTGCTCGGCGCCTATGCCACCGTGAAGGTCGTCGGCGCCGCCAAGCGCGGCGTGGACCGCACCATCACGCAGGCCCGCCGCACCGTCGAGGACCACACGCTGCGAGCCAAGTCCTTCGCCCAGCCGGGCCCGGCGGGCGAGATCGCCCAGCTGCGGCTGTCACTGCGGACATCGATGCGGGCCACCCAGGACGCGCTGCACGCGGGTGCGGCCGAGGACGAATCCCTCAAGGAGGCCCTCGGTCTCTTCCAGCGGCTCAGCGCGCACGGACACGAACTGGACGACGAGCTCAGGCGCCTGGAGTCGGAACCGGACCGGGCGACACTCGCCGAGCGGCTGCCCACGCTGCGCGAGCGCACCGAGCGCATCACACGGTCGGCCGACTCACTGCGCTGGGCCGCCCGCGACCGGGCCCACCGCTTCGCGGACGACGACCTGGACTCCCTGAGCACACAGATCGACGTCGAGGCCGGCGCCCTGCGGCACTGGACCACCTCCGACACCTCGGCGACGCCGCCCCCGTGGCCGGAGGCACCGGCGGCCGACGCGGCGGCGCCCCAGCAGACCTGGCCGGAAACCCCGCAGCCGAACACGGCCGAGGAACCGACGCGCCCCGCCATCACCCCGCCGGCCCGCGCCCCACCTATCCCTGGCAGAAGAAGCCCCGCCCCGAGAGCACGACCTGAAGCTCCCGCTCCCGTCTGCCTTTCCGCAACGCGCCGAGGCCGGCCCCGGCACAGGTGAGAGGGCCGGGCTGCCGCCCGGGCGCTACGCCAGGTAACCTCCAGCTCATGTCCCGCCATGTCGCGATCGTCACCGATTCAACGGCCTACCTGCCGCCACGGACGATGGAGCGCCATGGCATCACCGCGGTGCCCCTGACCGTGGTCCTCGGTGACCGGGCCCTCGAGGAGGGCACCGAGATCTCGACCCGCTCCCTGGCCCAGGCGCTCCAGAAGCGACGCCCCGTCACCACCTCACGCCCCAGCCCCCGGCTCTTCGCCGAGACCTACCGCAAGGTCGCCGAGGCCGGCGCCACCGGGATCGTCTCCCTGCACCTGTCCGCCGAACTGTCCGGCACCTACGACGCGGCGGTCCTGGCGGCGCGGGAGGCTCCGGTGCCGGTGCGTGTGGTGGACACCGGGATGATCGCGATGGCGCTGGGCTTCTGCGCGCTGGCCGCGGCCGAGGCGGCGGACGCGGGTGGCACGGTGGACGAGGCGGTCACGGCCGCGGAGAAACGGGCCGCGGGGACGTCCGCCTACTTCTATGTCGACACCCTCGACTATCTGCGCCGCGGCGGCCGGATCGGCACCGCGCAGGCGCTCTTCGGCTCCGCGCTCGCCGTGAAGCCGCTGCTCCAGCTGAACGGCGGCCGTATCGAGCCCCTGGAAAAGGTCCGCACGGCGTCGAAGGCGATCGCCCGGCTGGAGGAGATCGCGGCCGAGCGGGCGAGCGATGCACAGGTCGACATCGCCGTCCACCATCTCGCCGCGGCCGATCGCGCGTCGGCCCTGGCGGACCGCTTGCGGGCGCGGGTTCCGGAGCTGGCCGACCTGCATGTGAGTGAGGTGGGGGCGGTGATCGGGGCGCATACGGGGCCCGGGTTGCTGGGCGTTGTGGTGTCGCCGCGGTGAGGGTGTGTCGGCACGCTGTGTTCACTCGTGTGGGTGGCGAGGTTTTCCACAACCGGGCGGTAGTCCCCGGGAATTGAGCAAGATCATCGCGAGGGTGCGGCAATGCCGGATCCTCCTCGCATGGCACTTCGATCACGCACTCGCGCAGCATCCGTCACCAGCGGACCGGGCCGAGGTCCCGCCTCCGACGGCCGCACCCTCCATCGCCATCACCATCGCCGTCCACCGGCACGGGCCCGGGCCCGCAGTCGGCATGCGTCTGCAGAGGAACTCCGTCGACGGGCCGAGGTGCTCTTCGCCGAACGGGCCGGGAAATGGCGGGAGTCGGGGGCGGGGCCTCCGGTTGAGGGCGGTCAGGTTCTGGGGAAGCCAGTGGACCGGAGGCGAACCCCGGTGACAGAGACGTCGACTCGCCTTGTCGGGGCAGGGGCGGGTCCTGGCGGAGCGGGCCGGGCTTGCCGTGCGGGAGCGGATGCCGCTGTGGTTGCAGGCGAGGTGTGGCCTGGAGCGGCGGAGCGTGCTCGCGCTCACCGTGGTGCTCGTCGTCGCCGCCGGCTTCGCCGTGCAGCACTTCTGGACGGGGCGGACGCAGCAGTCCGTGCAGGTGCCCGAGGTGGTCAAGGCGGCGGCTCCGTACGGAGTTCAGGAGGCCGAGCCTGCCGCGTCGAGCTCACCGCCAGGCTCGGCCGGCGCCACCGGCACGCCCGTCGCCGAGATCGTGGTGGACGTCGGCGGAAAGGTGCGCGAACCCGGGATTCACCGGCTGCCGGCCGGTTCGCGGGTCGCCGACGCACTGCGCGCGGCCGGTGGGGTGCGTCCCGGCACGGACATCGACGGCCTCAACCGCGCACGCCTCCTCGTGGACGGTGAGCAGGTGGTCGTCGGCGGCCCCCCACCCGTCCCGGCACCGGGTGCCCCCGCCGGAGCACCCGCGGGAGCAGCACCCGGGATCCCGGCGGGACCCGTCTCCCTGAACACCGCCACGGTGGAACAGCTCGACACGCTGCCCGGCGTCGGCCCCGTGCTCGCGCAGCACATCATCGACTACCGCACGCAAGCCGGCGGCTTCCGCTCGGTGGACGAACTGCGGGAGGTCAACGGCATCGGCGAGCGACGGTTCGCCGACCTGCGGGATCTGGTACGGCCATGAGGCAGGAGCAGGAGCAGGAGCAGGAGCAGGAGCAGGAGCAGGAGCAGGAGCAGGAGCAAGGCCAGGGCGTTCCTCTCGTCGCCCGCCGAGCCGTGCACGCCGCCTCTGGCAAGCGGCTGGGAGCCGCCCACCCGCGGCAGGAGGGCCCGACGGACCTCCGCCTCGTACCGCCCGCCCTCGCGGCGTGGGCGACCGCGGCGCTGGCGCTGCATGCCGCGCCGGGACTGCTCACGGGGGTCGTGGCCACCTGCCTGGTCGTGGCCGGTGGGCTGCTGCTCCGGCGGCGGCTCGGAAGGGGTGAAAGAGGCCGATGGGGCGCAAGAGACCGACGTCCGGCGGTCGAGCGGCTGCGGCCGCGTGTCCCGGTCGCCGCCGTGCTGCTCTGTGTCGCCGCGGCCGCAGCGGCGGCCGGGCTGCACGGGGCGGACCTGCGCCGGGGGCCGGTGCCGGGGCTGGCGCGGCAGTTCGCCTGGGTGTCCGCCGAGGTGGAGGTCATCTCCGATCCCCGGATGACCCGGCCCCGCGTCACGGGGAATCGCCTGGCTCCGGCCTCCGTGCTGCTGAACGTGCAGGTGCGAGGCGTGGAGGTGACGCCAGGGACGACGACGGTGACGCGGACACCGGTACTGGTGATCGTCGACGCCGAGCAGGGTGCCGGGCGCGAGTGGCTCGAACTGCTGCCCTCCACGCGGGTCAGGGTGACGGGGCGGCTGGCGCCCGCTGCGGTGGGCGGCGACCGGATCGCGGCGGTGCTGCGGGTCCGGGATCAACCGGTGCCCGAGGTGGGGAGCCGTCGGGGGCACAACGGTTCGCGGGGCGGTTGCGACAAGGGCTGCGGGAGGCCACCGACGGGCTGCCGGCGGACGCGCGTGCGCTGCTGCCGGGGCTGGTCGTCGGGGACACCTCGCGGATCACACCGGAGCTGGACGAGGCCTTCAAGGAGACCGACCTCGCGCACACACTCGCCGTGTCCGGGAGCAACCTCACGATCATTCTCGCCCTGCTCCTGGGGCCGCCCGGCCTGGCGCAGCGCAGTGAGCGCCGTGGCCTCGCACCCCGGCTCGGCATCCCGCTCCGGGCGACCGCGGTGCTCGGCGGAGCGCTCACGCTGGGCTTCGTGGTCGTGTGCAGACCCGACCCGAGCGTGCTGCGGGCCGCGGCATGCGGAGCCGTAGCACTGCTCGCCCTGGCGACCGGTCGCCGCAGATCGCTGATCCCGGCACTGGCCGCGGCAGTGCTGCTGCTGGTGCTGTACGACCCTTGGCTGGCCCGCAGTTACGGCTTCCTGCTGTCGGTCCTGGCCACCGGCGCCCTGCTCACCCTCGCGCCTCGCTGGAGCGCCGCGCTGCAACGGCGCCGGGTGCCGCCCAGGCTCGCCGAGGCGCTGGCCGCGGCGGGCGCAGCGCAGGCGCTCTGTGCGCCGGTCGTCGCGGTGTTGTCGGCGCGGGTGAGCCTGGTGGCGGTGCCCTGCAACCTGCTCGCGGAGTTCGCGATCGCGCCGGCCACGGTACTGGGCTTCGCGGCACTCGCGGCAGCGCCCGTGGCGATGCCGGTGGCCAAGGCGCTGGCGTGGGGCGCGAGTTGGCCTGCCGGGTGGATCGCGGACGTCGCCCGGACCGGGGCGGCGCTGCCCGGCGCCGGAGTGGACTGGCCGGGCAGCTGGGCCGGGGCGGCACTGCTCGCCCTGGTCACGGTGGGCGTCGTGGTGGCCGGCCGGCGGCTGCTGAGGCACCCGTGGCTGTGCGCGGCCTGCGCGGCGCTGCTGGCGCTGGCCGTGGTGCAGCCGCCGCCGCTGACCAGGGTGATCACGGGCTGGCCGCCTCCGGGCTGGCGGCTGGCGATGTGCGACGTGGGGCAGGGCGACGCGACGGTGCTCGCGGCGGGCGAGGGAACCGGGGTCGTCGTGGATGCGGGCCCGGACCCGAGGCTGGTCGACCGGTGTCTGCGCGACCTCGGCATCACCAGGATCCCCCTGGTGGTCCTCACCCACTTCCACGCCGACCATGTGGCCGGGCTGCCCGGCGTTCTGCGGGGGCGTGCGGTGGGGGCGGTCGAGACGACGGAGTTCGAAGAACCCTCGGACCAGGTGGAGTTCGTCAGAAGACAGGCGGCTGCCCGGGGGATTCCGGTCCGGCACGCCCTCGCGGGGGAGCAGCGGCGCACCGGGGACCTGTCCTGGCAGGTGCTGTGGCCGCCGCGTCCGGCACCGGCCCCGGACGGTCCGAACGATGCCAGTGTCGCCCTGCTCGTACGGTCGGGAGGGCTGCGGATGCTGCTGCTCGGGGACCTCGAACCCCCGGCCCAGCAGGCCTTGTTGCGGTCACCGGCGGCCGCGGTGCTGGGCGGCGTGGACGTGCTCAAGGTGGCCCACCACGGCTCCGCCTACCAGGACCCGGACCTGATACGCCGGGCGGCCCCGCGACTGGCGCTGATCTCCTGCGGTGCGGACAACGCCTACGGACATCCCGCTCCCAGCACGGTCGCTGCGCTGCGGGACGGGGGCGCGGCGGTGCTGCGGACGGATCTGGACGGGGCGATGGCGGTCGTCGGTGCGGGCGCGGAGTTGCGCGTGGCGCGAGACTGAAGGCATGAACTCCGCACAGGTTGATGCCTACCTCCGCCGCCTGGGGGTCGCAAACCCGGCCTGGCCCACCGTTGACGTGCTGCGCGAGCTGCATCTGCGCCATCTGCAGACCGTGCCCTTCGAGAACCTGTCGATCCACCTCGGCGAGGAGATCGTGCTGGAGGAGAAGCGGCTGCTGGACAAGGTGGTGGGGGCGCGGCGCGGCGGGTTCTGCTACGAACTGAACGGGGCGTTCGGCGCGCTGCTCGGCGCGCTGGGGTACGACGTGACGCTGCTGGCGGGACGCGTGTACGGGGAGGGGAGACGGCTCGGGATCCCGTACGACCACCTCGCGCTGCGGGTGCGGACGGTCGATGCGGGCGAGTGGCTCGCCGACGTCGGGTTCGGTGCGCACTTCCACTATCCGCTGGCCTTCGAGGAGACTCGCGAACAGACGGATCCCGGTGGGATCTTCCGGATCGTCGAGGCGGGGCCGGACGCGGCGGGCGTACTGGGCGGCCCGGGCGCTGCGGGTGCGGCCGGGGCGGCCGACCTGGACGTTGTCAGGGACGGCAGCCCCGTGTACCGGCTGGATCTGCGGCCGCGGGTGCTCGGAGACTTCGTGACCGGGGCCTGGTGGCACAGCACGTCGCCGGAGTCGCATTTCGGGAAGTCGCTGGTCTGCTCGCGGGTCACGGAGGACGGCGGGCGGATCACGCTGAGCGGGCGGCGGCTCAAGGTGACGGCAGCCGACGGGAAGCGCGACGAGCGGGAGCTCGCCGGGGACGAGGAGGTGCTCGCGGTGTACCGGGAGCGGTTCGGGATCGAGCTGGACCGGGTGCCTGCCGTGCGGCACCCCGGCCGGGCGGGCTGACCTGCTTGTTCGATTCCGGGAGCGGTGCCGGAAAATGGCTGCCGTGAGTGATGCGAGACATGTGCTGGTGCTGCCGGACCGCGATGCCGCGGAAGAGGTGGCCCAGGCGCTCGGGGAGCGGTTCGGGCTGGACGAGGAGCCGCGGCTGCTGCGGGAGGCGCTGGCCGGTGAGGACGACGCCGAGGACGCGCAGTGGCTGGTCGTGCTGCGGGACGAGGAGGGACGGCTGGATCCCGGCGAGCTGGACGAGTTCGCGGGGGAGTGGGACGGGTGGCGGGAGGAACCGTAGGCCCTGCCGGGTGGAGTGGCGCGGATCCGGTTGGCGTGGCCTTCCTTGGCGTGGCCTCCTTGGCGTGGCCCCTTCACGTGGCACCCTTGGCGTGGCCCGACCTTGACGTGTGGCATCCCGGGGCGTGGCCCCCTTGGCCCGGACCCCATTGTCAGTGGCCCGTGGGATGCTTGTCGCGATGGCCAGGAAGACTGCGAATGACGACCCTCTCGCCCCGGTGACGCTTGCCGTGGGCCAGGAGGACCTCCTGCTCGACCGTGCCGTGCAGGAGGTGGTGGCCGCCGCCAGGGCCGCCGACGCCGACACGGACGTACGTGACCTGACACCGGACCAGCTGCAGCCCGGCACGCTCGCGGAGCTGACCAGCCCGTCGCTCTTCGCGGAGCGCAAGGTCGTCGTCGTACGCAATGCGCAGGACCTGTCCGCCGATACGATCAAGGACGTGAAGGCGTATCTGGGGGCGCCCGCCGAGGAGATCACCCTCGTGCTGCTGCACGCGGGCGGAGCCAAGGGCAAGGGGCTGCTGGACGCCGCGCGCAAGGCGGGCGCGCGGGAGGTGGCCTGCCCCAGGATGACGAAGCCGGCGGACCGGCTGGCCTTCGTCAGAAGTGAGTTCCGTGCGCTCGGGCGGTCGGCCACGCCCGAGGCCTGCCAGGCGCTCGTCGACGCCGTCGGGAGCGATCTGCGGGAGTTGGCGTCCGCGGTGTCCCAGCTGACCGCGGATGTCGAGGGGACCATCGACGAGGCGGTGGTCGGGCGGTACTACACCGGGCGGGCCGAGGCATCGAGCTTCACGGTCGCCGACCGGGCGGTCGAGGGGCGGGCGGCGGAGGCCCTGGAGGCGCTGCGCTGGTCGCTGGCGACCGGAGTGGCGCCGGTGCTGATCACGAGTGCGCTCGCGCAGGGGGTGCGGGCGATCGGGAAGCTGTCCTCGGCGCGCGGTGGGCGGCCGGCCGATCTCGCGCGGGAACTGGGTATGCCGCCGTGGAAGATCGACCGGGTGCGGCAGCAGATGCGGGGGTGGACGCCGGACGGGGTCGCGGTCGCCCTGCGGGCGGTTGCCGAGGCCGATGCCGGAGTGAAGGGCGGCGGGGACGATCCCGAGTACGCCCTGGAGAAGGCGGTCGTGACGATCGCGCGGGCGGCTCGGTCGAGAGGGCGGGCATAGCCCCCCGGCGTCCCCCTCGCGTTCCCCCGAGCTCACACCGAAGGCCCCGGCGCCCGCTCTGGGGAAGAGCGAGAGGCCGGGGCCTTCGGTTCAAGCTGGTGAGCCCGTACCCGCGTGGCGAACGCAGGCCGCGTACGGACTCGGGGTGCCGGTCGGGAGCGGATGAGAGAGGGCCCGCTCTGGGTCCTGCCGGCGATCAGACCAGATGAGAGGTTCAGCCCTTGAGGGCAGCGACCTTGGAAGCCAGCGCCGACTTCTTGTTGGCAGCCTGGTTCTTGTGGATGACGCCCTTGGAGACGGCCTTGTCGAGCTGACGCGCGGCAGCGCGCTGGTACTCGGTGGCCTTCTCGACGTCACCCGCGGCAGCAGCCTCACGGGCCTTGCGGATCGCGGTCTT
>NZ_QZWF01000019.1 GCF_004187715.1 Streptomyces sp. F001
GCGGAGCGAACTCCGTCATCACCGCCACCGCCCCACCGAACTCCCCGCCCGCGGAGAGCCCCTGAAGCGCCCTCAGGAAGGTGAGCAGCCAGGGCGCCAGAGCGCCGGCCGTCTCATACGTCGGCAGCACGCCGATCAGTGTCGTCGCGCCCGTCATCAGCCCGATCACCAGGATCAGCACCGGGCGGCGGCCGATCCGGTCGCCCAGCCGCCCGAACAGCGCCGCGCCGACGGGCCGGAAGAAGAACGCCAGCGCGAACGACGCGTACGTCTTCACCAGCGCCTCGACCTCGCTGCCGCCCTCGGGGGTGAAGAAGCGCGCCGCGATGATCGTGGCGAAGTAACCGTAGACGCCGAACTCGTACCACTCGATGAAGTTGCCCACCGATCCCGCGACCAGGGCCCGCCGGGACCGAACCGTGCCCTGATCCTGGAAAGTCGCCTTCATTCCCAAGAGTATTGACGGTCGGTGACTCACAGGGGAGCCGGACACGGAACCTTCGCGTCGACCGTCCGTGCCGGCGGCACTCGGTGTCACCCGACACGGCAACAGGTCGCCCGACAGGCCACCGCTCGGGCAACGGGACGGCTACGCTCGGGCCTGTACGTCGTTCGGGCGACTTGGGGAGGTAGCGGGATGACGGAGGTAGGGCCGACGGCGGCCGCCTCGGGATCCCTGTGGGAGCGCGACCACGAAGTCGCCGCCGTCACCCGGGCGGTCGACACACTCTGCGCCGACCGCTCGTCCTCGGGTGGCCTGCTGATGTTCCGGGGGGAGGCCGGACTCGGCAAGACCGCGCTGCTCGCCGAGACCCGCCGCATCGCCGAGGAACGCGGCTGCACGGTGTGGTCGGCCCGCGGCGGCGAGACCCTCAGGTCCGTCCCCTTCAACGTCGTACGACAACTGCTCCAGCCCGCCCTCGTGTCGCTGCTGCCCGAGGAGGCCCGCGAGTACCTCGGCGACTGGTACGACATCGCCGGCCCCGCCCTCGGCATAGCGGACCCCGGCGGGCGGCAGGCCGACCCGCAGGGCGTGTGCGACGGACTCGTCGCCGCCGTGCGCCGGCTGGCCAGGCGGGAATGGCCGCTGGTGCTGCTGATCGACGACGCCCACTGGGCCGACCAGGAGACCCTGCAGTGGCTGGCCGCGTTCGCCGAGCGGCTGCACGATCTGTCCGTGCTGGTCGTGGTGGCCCGCCGGCCGGGCGAGGCCGGCGGTGAGAGCGCCCGCCACCTGGACGCGGTGGCCGCCGCCGGGAGCCGTCCCGAGACCACGCTGAGCGCCCTGACCCCGGACGCCACCGCCGGACTCACCCGCACCACCGTCGGCCAGCACGCCGACGCCCCGTTCTGCCGCGAGGTCTGGGCCGTCACCGGCGGCAACCCCTACGAGACCGTCGAACTCCTCGCCAAGGTGCAGGACAGCGAGCTGGAGCCGACCGAGC
Organism: Streptomyces sp. F001; assembly: GCF_004187715.1. Taxonomy (GTDB): domain Bacteria; phylum Actinomycetota; class Actinomycetes; order Streptomycetales; family Streptomycetaceae; genus Streptomyces; species Streptomyces flavusporus. The sequence continues at coordinate 1,446 of NZ_QZWF01000019.1, forward strand.
CCTCGGCCGGCGAACTGCGCGCCCTGAACCGCTCGGCCCGCGGCGGCGGCCTGGTCGCCCGCCTGGAAGGGCTCGGCATCGACGCCACCCGGTTCGCCTGGGCGGCCGCCATCCTCGGTACCGGCATCTCCGTCGACCTGGTCGCCCAACTCGCCACCATGGGCCACGACGACGCGGTGCGCTGCGCCGAACTGCTGCGCAGCGCCCGTATCCTCACCGCCCCCGACCCGGCGAACACCCGGCCCGGCGGCGGCGACCTGGAGTTCGTCCATCCGCTGATCGCCACCGCCGTCTACAACTCCATCCCGGACGCCCTGCGCACCGCCATGCACGGCATCGCCGCCCAGATCGTCACCGACTCCGGACTCGGCGCCGCGGCCGCCTCCCGCCACCTGCTCCAGGTCCACCCGGACGACGACGCCGAACTCGTCGACCAACTGCGCGAGGCCGCCCGCGAGCACCTCGCCGTCGGCGCCCCGGAAGCCGCCCGCCGCTGCCTCGAACGCGCCCTCGAGGAGCCGCCCCGGCCCGAGGTCCACGCGCGCGTGCTCTACGAGCTGGGCTGCGCCGGCCTGCTGACCGCGCCCGCCACCACCATCGGCCACCTGGGGGCCGCACTCGCCATGCCCGGCCTCGACGGTCCCGCCCGCGTCGACGCCGTCTTCCGCCTCTCCCAGGCCCTGCTCCACAACGACCAGCTGGAACAGGCCGTCCGCACCGTCGAGGCCGAGGCCGCCCGGCACGAGGAGGGCCCCGCCCGGATGCGGCTGCGGGCCGTGCAGTACATGTGGGAGGGCATCTACGCGGGCGAGGCCGCCACCCCCGGCCGCTCCCAGCGCCTCGCCGAGCTGGCCCGCACCTGTACCGGCCGGGACAACTCCGAACGTGCCCTGCTCATCCTGCGCGCCTTCGACGCCATGACCCACGGCGAGAGTGCCGAGGAGGTCGTCGAGCTGTGCGACCGGGCCCTCGTCAACGGCCGGCTCGCGCCCGGCCTCGGCTGGACCGACACCCAGTGGGGCGTCGAACTGCTGATGATGCTGGGCAGTTCCTACGCCTACGCCGACCGGCTCGACCGCGCGGAGAACCTCTTCGCCGAGGCGCTGCGCACCTACACCACGGCCGGCTGGAGCGGCGGCCACCTCGCCCTGGCCAACGCCTTCCTGGGCCTCGCCTTCCGCCGCCAGGGCCGGCTGAAGGACGCCGAGACCGTGCTGCGCGAGTCGCTGCGGCTGGCCGAACGGGTCGGGCGCGGGCTGCCCCTGTACTGGTCGGCGACCTGCGGACTCGTCGACACCCTGCTGGCCCGCGGCCATGTCGAGGAGGCCTGGACGACGGCCGAGACGTACGGCTTCGCCCCGCCCTACCCGTCGACCATCGTGCTGCCCGACACCCGTTCCGTGCGCGGCCGGCTGCTGCTCGCCGTGGGCCGCACCGAGGATGGCGTCAACGAACTGGAGGCGGCCGAGAAGGCGGCGGCCGCTCGTGGCGGCCACAACCCGGTGCTGGCCCCCTGGACCGTCGACCTCGCTCTCGCCCTCGCCACCGAGGACCCGGCCCGCGCAGGGCGGCTCGCCGCCGACGCCCGCCGCCAGGCCGAGCGGTTCGGCACCGACACCGCCATCGGCGAGGCCCTGCGCTGCGCCGCCGCCCTGGAGACCGGCCAGCGCAAGGTACGGCTCGCCGCGCAGGCCGTCACCTACCTGGAGGCCTCACCCTGCCAGTACGAACACGCCGCCGCCCGCATCGAGTACGGCCTCGCCGCCCGCTCCACGTCCGAGCTCAACCGGGGTCTGACGCTGGCCCGCTCGTGCGGGGCGGACGGCCTGGCGATGCAGGCGCGGCAGGGGCTGGCGGAGCTGGAGGGGTAGCTACGGCGTTACGACCAGCAGGGTCACTGTGCTGTGCCGTCCTCCTCCGCCAGCACCCGCTGGGCCGTCGCGAACGCCGAGTTCGCCGCCGGCACCCCGCAGTACACCGCCGTCTGCAGCAGCACGGCCCCGATCTCCTCGGGCGTGAGCCCGCCCCGGCGGGCCGCCCGCACATGCATGGCCAGCTCCTCGTAGTGGCCGTGCGCGACCAGCGCGGTCAGCGTGATCATGCTGCGCTCGCGGCGGGAGAGCGTCGGGTCGGTCCAGATCTCGCCCCAGGCGTAGCGCGAGATGAAGTCCTGGAAGCGGGCCGTGAAAGGGGTCTGCCGTGCCTGCGCCCGGTCGACGTGGGCGTCGCCGAGCACCTCCCGGCGGACCTCCATGCCGCGTCGGGCGGCTCCGTCGAAGTGCGCCCGCAGGGCGGTCAGAACCGCCTCGGGGCATTGCGCGGGCGCCAGATGCGAAGCCCCCGGGATCTCCACGAGCGCGGCTCCCGGCACGGCGTCCGCGATCTCCCGCAGATGCGCGGGCGGCGTCGCCGGATCGTCCCGCCCGGCGATCAGCAGCGTGGGCGCGGAGATCTGCGCGAGCCGGTCCCGCAGGTCGAAGGCGGCGAGCGCGTCACAGCAGGCCGCGTACGCCGCCGGGTCGGCGTCCCGGTGGTCCTGGACCAGCCGGGGCACGGTGAACCCCGGTGTGAACCAGCGGGCGGCCGCGCCCTCGGCGAGCGAGGCCAGTCCCTCGCGGCGCACCAGCGCGGCCCGCTCCTCCCACGGCTGCGCACCGTTGAAGTGGGCCGACGAGCAGATCACGGCCAGGGACGACACCCGCTCCGGGTGATGCACCGCCAGCTGCAGGCCCACCGCACCGCCCAGCGACACACCGGCGTACGCGAACCGCTCGACACCGAGCGAGTCGGCGAGCGCGAGCACCAGGTCGGCGAGGTCACCGACGGTGGCGCCGGGCCCGATCAGTTCCGCCGCCGAACCTCCGTGTCCCGGCAGGTCCCAGCGGACCACCCGGTGGGTGACGGACAGCTCGGGCGCGACCCTGTCCCACAGGGCGTGGGAGGTGCCCAGCGACGGCCCGAGCAGCAGTGGGGGAGCCGAAGCGGGGCCCTCGGCCCGGTGGTTGAGGAGTTTCCCGATCAACGTCGCTCCAGAGAAAGGTCGGTGAGGGTGCCGGCGGAGCCGGTGTAGTGGGTGGGGTCGGTGAGCTCGCGCAGGTCGGTTCCCTTCAACTCAGGCTCCTCGGCGAGGAGTTCGGCGAGCGGGCGTCCTTCGGTGGACGTGCGCCCGGCGAGCCGCGTGAGCAGCTCCTTCGCTCGGGCCCGCCCCAGCAGCGGAGCCAGTTCGGCGGACAGCCGCTCCGAGACGATCAGTCCGTGCGTGAGATCCAGATGCTCCCGCATGACGTCCGGGTGGACCCGCAGCCCCTCGGCCAGGTCGGCGGCGTCGCGTGCGGCCCCACCGGTCAGTCGCAGCAGATCCCGCAGCGGCTCCCACTCCGCGTGCCAGGCCCCGGCCGGCCGCTCGTCCTCGGCGGCCGGCGCCCCGTAGAGCGTGGCTGCGAGCTGCGGTGCGCGCCGCGCTGCGGCGGCGATCAGGGTGGACCGTACGGGATTGGCCTTGTGCGGCATCGCCGACGAACCCCCGCCACCGCTCTCCGTGACCTCGGCGATCTCGGTGCGGGACAGGGTGAGCACATCCACGGCGATCTTGCCGAGCGCCCCGGCCGTGAAGGCCAGACATCCGGCGAGGTCGGCGATCGGCGTGCGCAGCGTGTGCCAGGGCAGGACCGGTGGCCGCAGGCCGAGTTCGCGGGCGTACGCCGCCGGCAGGGCGGTCGGCTCGCTCACCCCGTACGCGCCGAACGCCGCCAACGTCCCGGCCGCCCCGCCGAGTTGAGCGGGCAGCCCGTCCCGTACGGCCGCCACCCGGTCCCGTGCGTCCAGTACCAGCGACCGCCAGCCGGCCGCCTTCAGCCCGAACGTCGTCGGGACGGCGTGCTGGGTGAGGGTGCGTCCGGGCATCACGGTGTCGCGGTGCTCGGCGGCCAGCCGGGCCAGCGCCCGCTCCACGCGGGCGAGATCGGCCAGGACGAGGTCCAGGGCGCGCGTCGCGACCAGCATCGTCGCCGTGTCCATGATGTCCTGGCTGGTCGCACCCCGATGGACATACGGCCCGTACTCCGCACCGACCGCCTTCGTCAGGTCGGCGACCAGCGGGATGACCGGGTTGCCGCCCCCGCGGGCGCGCTCCGCCAGCGACCGTACGTCGAAGCGGTCGGCGTGGGCCGCCTCGGTCACGGCCGTGGCGGCCTCGGCCGTGGCCAGTCCCAGCGAGGCCTGTGCGCGGGTCAGGGCGGCCTCCGCGTCGAGCAGCGCCTGGAGGTATGCGGTGTCGCTCGTCGCGGACGCGGCAGGGGAGCCTGCCCACCCAGGGGCGAGCAGGCCGGGTTCGGGAACGGCTGGGGGCACCTCCCGCCCGAAGGGTGGGTGAGTCACCGGAACTCCAGGAAGACCGTCTCGCCTTCGCCCTGAAGGCGGATGTCGAAACGGTAGGTGCCGTCGCCGTCCGCGCGGGCGATCAGCGTGTCGCGGCGCGCCTCGGGCAGCTGGGACAGCAGCGGGTCCGCGGCGAGCGCGGCATCGTCGCCCGGCAGGTAGATCCGGGTGAACAGGTGAACGAGCAGCCCGCGCGCGAAGACACACACGCTGAGGTACGGTGCGCTCTGCCCGCGTGCCCCGGGCCGCAGCGTGCGCGCGGTCCAGTGACCGTTGACGTCGGTCTGGATGCGGCCCCAGCCGGTGAACTCCACCCCGTTGCGCCCCAGGAAGCCGCCGCCGGCCGGGTCGCGCCGCATCGATCCGTCGACCTGCGGCAGGTCGCCGTCCGGGTCGGGGCCCCACAGCTCCACGAACGCGTCCGGCAGCGGCTTGCCCTCGCCGTCGAGCACGTAACCCTGCAGGGCGATGGTGTCCGGGTGGCCGACCGGGGCGATGTCGCCGCCGCCGGGGAAGGGCAGGGCGTGGCCGTAGAAGGGGCCCACCGTGTGCGACGGAGTGGGGAGCACGGTCTCCGGGCGGCTCGTGTCGATCTTCGTCATGGCAGGTCAGCGCCCTTCCTCGAGCCAGGTGGCGTTCGGCCCGTCGAGCACGATGTCCCAGTGGTAGCCCATCGAGAACTCCGGGACCGACAGGCTGTGGTCGTACGTCGCGACCAGCCGCTGCCGGGCCGCGTCGTCCGTCACCGACTGGATGATCGGGTCGTACGGGAACAGCGGGTCGTTCGGAAAGTACATCTGCGTCACGAGCCGCTGGGTGAACGCCGTACCGAACAGCGAGAAGTGGATGTGGGCCGGCCGCCAGGCGTTGAGGTGCTGGCGCCACGGGTAAGGGCCCGGCTGAACGGTGGTGAATGTGTAGCAGCCGCTGTCGTCGGTCAGCGTGCGGCCGACACCCGTGAAGTTGGGGTCCAGCGGGGCGTCGTGCTGCTCGCGCCGGTGGGCGTACCGGCCCGCCGAGTTGGCCTGCCAGATCTCGATCAGCTGGCCCCGGATCGGGCGACCGCCCCGGTCCAGCAGCCGGCCGGAGACGGTGATGCGCTCGCCGATCGGCTCGCCGGTGTGCTGCCGCGTCAGGTCGTTGTCGATCTCGGTGATGTCCCGCTCGCCGAAGGCGGGGGAGGCCAGCTCCACCAGCTCCGGATCCCTGGCCACGTCTATCGCGACCAACGGCTGCTTGGGGTGCCGCAGCAGCGAGGAGCGGTACGGGGCGTAGTCGCGGCGCGGATGGTGCTCGACGGGACCGCCGTCGGCGACCCGCTTCTCGTACGCGGCGTGCTCGGCCGCGATCTCCTGGTCGATGTCGTGCTGGGTGAGAGCCATGAGGTTCCTACTGTTCGAGCTTCGCAGCGGTCCTGACGGTGATCGACAAGCCCCATCTCTTCCGATCTCCATTGCTCAGGGCACTGAGCAATTCAGTGAACTTTCCTTCACGTTTCCACTCGTGTCCGCCGACGTCAAGACCTGAGGCTACGCTCCGCTCGATGACCGGCCTGCTGAAGACAGGCGCACCATGGCGCGATATCGTCAGTGCACTGACCGAATCGACCACGGGGAGCGGACATGGCCGCGGTGGACCTCGCCAACCACCCCGGGCACCTGGCCCGGCGATTGCAGCAGGCGCACCACCTGCTGTGGAACACGATGGTCTCCGAGGAGATCACCTCGCCGCAGTTCGCCGTCCTCAACGCCCTCGTCGACGAGCCGGACCTGGACCAGCGCACGGTGGGGGAGCGGGTGGGGCTCGACCGGTCCACCACCGCCGAGGTGATCAGCCGGCTCGGCCGCCGGGGGCTGCTGGACAAGGTCCGCGACCCGCAGGACGGCCGCCGCTTCCTGCTGTGCCTGACCGAGGAGGGCCTGCGCACCCATCGCAAGCTGTCGGTGCGCACGGCCCGGATGAACCAGGTCTTCCTGGCTCCGCTCTCCGCCGCCGAGCAGACCCAGTTCCTCGGTCTCCTCCGCCGGGTCTCGGACGCCGTCGAGGAGCTCCGCAACCCCGTGGAACCCTTCGTCGCCCAGCCCTGATCAGGCCTTTGCCAGCACCACCCACACCTGGCCCGTGGCGAAGTTCACCGGCGCGCCCCGCTCGGTCGTGAACCGGGTGTCGTCGTCGGCCGACGCGCGCTTCCAGTGCACGTCGTACGCCCTCCCGTCACGCAGCACCGTCGCCTTCCCCGAGCCGACGGTCTCGGTGTACGGCGTGTTGTTGCCCCGGGAGTCGAAGTACTCGGACGGGCGCAGCCGCACGTACTGCACGACGACCGTCGCGGGAGCCACCCGCGCGCCGTCGGTCGTCACCATGGCCGTCCCGTCCATCGCGACCAGATAGCGGTCGTGGTCCTCGGACCAGGTGAAGGTGAAGCGGGCCGCCGGGTAGCGCACCGTCCGGGTCGTCTCCGCCGTGCCGCCGGCCGGCGGGGCGCCGTAGGTGAAGCCGGGGGCGAGAGCGTCCGGACCCGGAGCCGAGGGCAGCAGTCGCAGCGGGCGCAGATACAGGTTGTGCGGGGCGGGCCTTTCCTTGGCGCGGTAGTAGGCGCCGGGCGTGCGGTCGGGCGGCTCGGCGCGCAGCGGCGCCCGGTCGATCAGCGGCAGCAGCTTGCGCTGTGCGCCGGAGAAGGCGAGCGTGGGCCGGCCGAACTGGCGCAGCAGTTCCAGATCGCTCTCGCGGGCGCTGCGCACCGGCCCGACGGTCTCCGGCAGCCTGGTCGCGTACACCGCCATCAGCCGGCTCAGCCCGCCCTCGACCTGCTCGACGTACACGATGTCCGCTTCGCCCAGGCCGGTGTGCGGCCGCGCCCTGCGCGCGTTGTCGATCTTCACGGCGAGCACCGAACCGACATCGCCGATGTCACTGTCCTCCGGGCTCGGCACCGGCTCCGGCTCCGGCACGGGCGGCGGCCGGTCGTCGGGCGGTGGTCCGCCGCCGTTCGTGCAGCCTGCTGTCAGGACGGCCGTCATCGCCGCGGCCAGCAGCACCGCCGTCCTGGCGGCACGCCGCACCCGCGCCCTGCGCTCCATGCCCACCGTCGCCACCCACCCACTCCCGCGTCCCTGATTGTGCGCTTATCGGCTCATCGCTCGCCATACCTGAGCAGATCCGGTCACTCGGCGGTGCGAGATGCGCCAACGGCTCGCAGTGAGTACTCCGATCGGCCCAGGCGGGGCCGCGCGGTTCGACACGGGTGGCCCGGGTACCCGGGCGGCACCGCAGGACGGGCAACCGTGGAGGCGACGGAGGGAGCGCGGGGCGATGAGGGCTGTGACATGGCAGGGCAAGCGGGACGTCCGGGTGGAGAACGTGCCCGATCCGCGGATCGAGGAGCCGACCGACGCCGTCATCCGTATCACCTCGACCGGGCTGTGCGGCTCCGACCTGCATCTGTACGAGGTGCTCACACCGTTCATGACGCCGGGCGACATCCTCGGCCACGAGCCCATGGGCATCGTCGAGGAGGTCGGGCCCGGCGTACCGGACCTGGCGGCGGGCGACCGGGTCGTCGTGCCGTTCCAGATCGCCTGCGGCAGTTGCTGGATGTGCCTCAACTCGCTGCCCACCCAGTGCGAGACCACCCAGGTGTCCGGCGAGGGCATGGGCGCCGCCCTGTTCGGCTACACCCGTCTGTACGGTGCGGTACCGGGCGGCCAGGCCGAGTACCTGCGGGTCCCGCAGGCCCAGTACGGCCCGATCAAGGTGCCGGAAGGCCCGCCCGACGACCGGTTCGTCTACCTCTCCGACGTCCTGCCCACCGCCTGGCAGGCGGTCTCCTACGCGGACCTGGCCCAGGGCGGCAGCGTCGCGGTGCTCGGGCTCGGCCCGATCGGGGACATGGCCTGCCGGGTCGCCCAGGTCCGGGGCGCCGGGCGGGTGTTCGGGGTGGACCTGGTCAGCGACCGGCTGCGGCGGGCGCGGGCGCACGGCGTGGAGACGTTCGACCTCAGGGTCTTCGACAGCGAGAAGGAGCTCGTCGCCGCGATCCGTGACCAGACCGACGGCCGCGGCCCCGACGCCGTGATCGACGCGGTCGGCACCGAGGCGCACGGCAGCCTGGCGGCCCGGCTCGCCCAGCAGGCCTCCACGATGCTGCCCCGGAAACTGAGCGGCCCGCTCGCCGAACGCTTCAGCGTCGACCGGCTCGCCGCCCTGCACACCGCCATCGAGCTGGTGCGCCGCGGCGGCACCCTGTCCCTCGTCGGCGTGTACGGCGGCACCGCCGACCCGCTGCCGATGCTCACCATGTTCGACAAGCAGCTCCAGATCCGGATGGGCCAGGCCAACGTACGCCGCTGGAGCGACGAGATCCTGCCCTATCTGACCGACGAGGACCCGCTCGGTGTCGACGACTTCGCCACCCACCGGCTGCCGCTCGACGAGGCGCCGCAGGCGTACGACATGTTCCAGCACAAGCGGGACGGTGCCGTGAAGGTGCTGATGCGGCCCTGACTCGGGCCTGGGGCGGCTCAGGCCTGGGGCGGCTCAGGCCTGGGGCGCGAAGATCTCCGCGAGGTCGTAGCGCACCGGCTCCTCCAGCTGGGCGTAGGTGCAGCTCTCCGGCGTCCGGTCCGGGCGCCAGCGGCGGAAGCGGGCCGTGTGCCGGAAACGCACCCCGTTCTCCATGTGGTCGTACGCCACCTCGCACACCCGCTCCGGCCTGAGCGGCACCCAGGACAGGTCCTTCTTGCCCGCCCAGCGGCTCGGCGCGCCCGGCAGCCGCGCCGCCTCGTGCGCCTCCTCCTCGGCCCAGGCCGCCCACGGATGCCCCGAGACGTCCATGCGCAGCGGTTCCAGCTCCTCCACCAGTTCGGCGCGCCGCTCCATGGAGAACGCCGCGGACACGCCCACGTGCTGGAGCGTGCCCCGGTCGTCGTACAGGCCGAGCAGCAGGGAGCCGACGACCGGGCCGCTCTTGTGCAGGCGGTACCCCGCGACGACGACGTCCGCCGTGCGCTCGTGCTTGACCTTGTACATGGCCCGCTCGTCCTGGAGATAGCGCAGCGTGAGCGGCTTGGCGATCACTCCGTCCAGGCCCGCTCCCTCGTACTGCCGGAACCACTGCCGCGCCACCTCGATGTCGGTGGTCGCCGGCGCCACGTGCACCGGGGCCCGCACCCCGGACAGCGCCATGACCAGCAGCGCACGCCGGTCACCCAGGGGCTTGTCGAGGAGCGACTCGTCGGCCAGTGCCAGCAGGTCGAAGGCGACGAAAGAGGCCGGTGTCGTCTCCGCCAGCATCCGCACCCGGGAGCCGGCCGGGTGGATGCGCTCGGTGAGCGCGTCGAAGTCGAGCCGCCCCTCCCGCGCGATCACGATCTCCCCGTCCAGCACACAGCGCTCCGGCAGCCGCTCCTTCAACGCCGCCACCAGCTCTGGGAAATACCTGGTCAACGGCTTGGTGGTCCGGCTGACGAGCTCCACCTCGTCCCCGTCGCGGAACACGATCGCCCGGAACCCGTCCCACTTGGCCTCGTAGTGCATGCCCTCGGGGATCTTCGCCACGGACTTGGCGAGCATCGGCTTGACGGGCGGCATCACCGGCAGATCCATGGTTGGATTCTGCGCCACGCGGGCGTCGTGCGCCCGGTGTGCGCGGGACCCGGGCGGGGCCTACCGTGGCTCGCATGGGCGAAGCGGTGGAACTCCGGGCGGGCGGCCGGACCGTACGGCTGTCCAGCCCCGACAAGGTGTTCTTCCCGGAGCGCGGCTTCACCAAGCTGGACCTCGCCCGCTACTACCAGGCCGTCGGCCCCGGCATCCTGCGCGCCCTGCGCAACCGCCCCACCACCCTGGAGCGCTACCCGGACGGCGTCACCGGCGAGTCCTTCTTCCAGAAGCGGGCGCCCAAGAGCATGCCCGACTGGATCCCCACCGCCCACATCACCTTCCCCAGCGGCCGCAGCGCCGACGAGATGTGCCCCACCGAGGAGGCCGCCGTCCTGTGGGCCGCCCAGTTCGGCACCCTCACCTTCCATCCGTGGCCGGTGCGCCGCGACGACGTCGACAGCCCCGACGAACTCCGCATCGACCTCGACCCGCAGCCCGGCACCGACTACGACGACGCCGTCCGCGCCGCCCATGAACTGCGCGCCGTTCTCGCCGAGTTCGGCGGTCTGCAGGGCTTCCCCAAGACCTCCGGCGGTCGCGGCCTGCATGTGTTCGTCCCCATCGAGCCGCGCTGGACCTTCACCCAGGTCCGCCGGGCCGCCATCGCGGTCGGCCGGGAGATGGAACGCCGCATGCCGGAGCACGTCACGGTCAAGTGGTGGAAGGAGGAGCGGGGCGAGAAGATCTTCATCGACTACAACCAGGCGGCGCGGGACCGTACGATCGCCTCCGCCTACTCCGTACGCCCCCGCCCGCACGCCCCCGTCTCGGCGCCCCTGCGCTGGGAGGAGGTCGGCGACGCCCACCCCCGGGACTTCGACCTCGCGACCATGCCCGCGCGCTTCGCCGAACTCGGCGATGTGCACGCGGACATGGACGACCACCGTTTTTCGCTGGAGGCGCTGTTGGAGCTCGCCGACAGGGACGAGCGCGATCACGGGCTCGGCGATCTGCCGTACCCGCCCGACTACCCCAAGATGCCGGGGGAGCCCAAGCGGGTACAGCCGAGCAGAGCCCGCAGAGCGGGACCTACAACTCCTTGATCCTGATGTCCCGGTACGAGATCACATCCGTCGTGCCGTGCACCTGGAGCCCGATGTAGCCGGAGGCGAACCGCCGCCCGTCCGTGCCGGGGTCGTCGGCGCGGGGCGGGACGAAGTCCTGGCCGCCGATGTTGTCGAACTCGTTGATCAGCACGCCGTTGCGGTAGACCGAGTAGTGCTGGTCGACCACCCGGATCTCGTAGTCGTTCCAGGTGCCCTTCTGCGTGACGCCCGCGCCGGCCAGGCCCACGCGGTCGAAGCCGTAGACGGACCCCGTCTTGTACATGTCGCCGTCGGGCCGGTCGAGCACCTGCACCTCGTGCCCGTACTTGATGGCGACCCACTCCGGCCGTGACTCCTCCGGGTGGTCATGGACGTACGGGAAGCGCACGAAGACACCGGAGTTGGCGTTGCCCGTGCCGGGAGCGTCGTCGCGCCACTGGAGCCGGAGCGAGAAGTCGCCGTACTTGCGCTGCGGGAACCACAGCATGCCGAGGCCCGCCTGCGTGGTGCCGCTGGTGATCGACCCGTCGGCGTTCAGCGCGAAGGAACCGCCGCCCACGTGCTGCCACTTGGCGAAGGAGTCCGCGGTGCCGTCGAGGATCGTGCGGTAGCCCTCGGTCTGGCCGGGCCTGCCGATGCCGGACTGCCGGGCCGCCTTGGTGATGGCGTTGTACTCGCGCTGGTCGACGACGCCTTCCTTGAGGAGCTTGTCCAGGACCGTCTTCACATGCTTGAGGAACAGCGCGTGGGACGTCCACTCCTTCTCGTCCTCGATCAGCTCGTTGATCCGGCACCGGTTGTTCGTGACCCGGTTGGGCACACCCGAGTCGACCGTGCCGACGATGACGGTCAGCCGTTCGTCGTACTCGGGGCAGGGCGGCGCGGGCACCCCGCCCGCCACGACCGTGAAGCTGACGGTCCGGGCGTCGGAGGTGTTGCCCGCCTTGTCGCTCGCCCGGTACGCCACGGTGTGCGGGCCCGCACGGTCGACGACCAGGGGCGCCGTGTAGGCGAGATAGGGCCCGCCGTCGAGCGAGTACTCGACGCTCGCGACACCCGAACCCGCCCCGTCCGTCGCACTGATGGTGACCTTGGCGTTCGCCACGTACGCCCCGTCGGAGTTCCGGGTGCCTTCCACGGTCGCGCCCGTCACCGGCGGCGTGGTGTCCTCCTCGGGTGCGGCGACCACCGTGAACTCCACGCTCTTCTCGGCTGCCGCGTTGCCCGCCTTGTCGGTGGCGCGGTAGCGGACGGTGTGCGTGCCGGTCTGATGCACCATCACCGGTCCGGTGTACGGCTGCCAGGCGCCGGACGCGCCGATTGCGTACTCGATGGTGTTGACCCCGGAGCCGGTGTCGGAGGCGGTGACGGTGACCGTGGCCATGTCGACGTAGCTGCCGTCGGGGTTCTGCTCGCCGCTCACCGTCGCCGAGGTCTGCGGCGGTGTCGTGTCGTCCGTCGGCGGGGGGACGACCGTGAACTCGACGCTCTTCTCGGCGGACACGTTGCCCGCCTTGTCGAACGCCCGGTAGCGGACCTTGTGGCTGCCCACCTGGTCGACGACGACCGGGGCGGTGTACGGCTGCCAGGCGCCGGTGTCGCCGGTCGCGTACTCGATCCGGTCGACGCCGGATCCTCCGGTGTCGTCGGTCGCCCCGACCGTCACACTCGCCGAACCGACGTACTCACCCTGCGCGTTCTGTACCCCGCTGACCTGGGCGGACGCCTCGGGTGCCGTGGTGTCCTCGCCGCTGCCCTCGGTCACCACGAGGATCCCCTGCATCTGGCCGTGGCCGGGGATCGTGCAGTGGTAGAAGTAGCGGCCCGGAGTGAGCGTGACCTCGGCGGTGTGGCGGCCGCCCTGGTCGTCGTTGGGGTTGGCCAGGATGTTCAGCTGGACATCGCTGTTGAACTCGGGGTCGGAGGTGACGAACGTCAGCGTGTGCGGCATTCCGGTGGTGTTGCCGGTGGCCACGCTGTTCTCGAAGACGATCGTCGCCGGGCCGGCCACCGCCGTCGCGGGCGCCGACGTGTACTTGTCGATGGCGTTGCCCGCGGTCCAGGTGAGGACCTGGTCGGCTGCGGCCCGGTCCGGGCTCGGATCCGGCTGTCCGGTGGCCGTGGTGGACTGCAGCCCCAGCATCATCAGTACGGCGGCCAGCAAGGCCGTCCAGATTCTTCGTTGGCGTCTCACTGCGCCCCCCTTGCCAGCTGGTCGGCGGCCGGCGTGGGCCCGCCGCCCTGGTACGTCACGCGCCACAGCGCCGACTTGGCGTCCGAGGTGAAGAAGCCGCGCCCGTAGTCGAGGACGTACAGGGCTCCGTCCGGACCGAACTTCCAGTCCATGAGGTTCTTGATGCCGTCGTTGCCGACCGGCACGATCTTCTTCAGTGACTCCGAGTGCACCGGCAGCCCGCCGTCACCCAGGGTCTTCGGGTCCATCAGCACGGCGTTGCGCGGCTGGTCGGCGTCGTAGAAGTCGCCGACGAACCACTTGCCGTCCCAGTAGGCCGGCCACTTGACGTCGCTGGTGGCCGAGACGTCGGCGGACCGGTAGACGGGCCCGTTCATCGCGGCCTGCCCGCCGCCCTTGAGCCAGGGCAGTCGGTACGTCGACTCCTCCTGCTTGTAGGAGGGGACCCCGTTGGCGTCGCGCGGGAAGTCCGGGCCGCCGCCCTGGGGCGAGTACCAGATGTTGTTGCCGGTGACCGGCGGCAGGTTGACCAGACCGTCGTTGTTCGGGGACTCGTTCTTCGGGTGGTCGCAGTCGTACCAGCCGAGCGGCTTCGACGGATCCGGCAGACTGCGGTCCCGGTAGGGCTGCTTGTTGCCCATGCAGTACGGCCAGCCCCGGTTGCTCGCCTTGGTGATGGCGGCGAAGGTGTCGTACTTGGCCGGGCCCCAGGTCGTCGACGGCGCCGAGGCGTCCGGGCCGACCCAGCCCGCGTACAGGATGTCCGTCGTCTTGTCGACGAAGATGCGGGCCGGGTTCCTGACCCCCATCACATAGATCTCGCCGCGCGTCTTCCCGCCGCCCTCGTCGGTCTCCCGGCCGGTGAAGAGGTTGCCCTCGGGGAGCGTGTACGTCCCGTCGGGTTCCGGATGGATGCGCAGGATCTTGCCGTTGAGGTTGTTGGTGTTGCCGGCGGTGCGGCGCGCGTCGGCGAAGGACACGCCCTTGTAGTTCGGCTCCGGGTTGTTGCCGGAGTAGCCGTCGCTGAAGCGGCTGGAGTTGTTGTCGCCGGTCGCGATGTACAGGTTGCCCTTGGAGTCCCAGGCCATCCCGCCGCCCGCATGACAGCAACTGTGGATCTGCACCGGCCACTTGAGCAGCACCTTCTCGCTGCTCAGATCGAGCTTGTTCGTGGCGAGGTCGAGTGTGAAGCGGGAGACGCGCCGCTCGGCCATCCGCGTGTCGCGGTTGATCTGCGCGTGCGGGGTGTAGTGCAGATACACCCAGCCGTTCTCCTCGAAGCGCGGGTCCAGCTCGATACCGAGCAGGCCCTCCTCGACCTTGACCAGCTCGTCGCCGCCACCCTTGTTGCCGAAGACCGTCAAGGCGCCCGCCAGGGTGACCTGCCCGGTCTTCGGGTCGTAGACATGGATCTCGCCCTTGCCCTTGCCGATGTCGGGGTTGTTCCAGTCGGTGATCACGGGCTGCGAGCTGTCGGCGCCGCCGCGCCCGATGTACAGGACGCGGCCGTCGGGGGCGGTGACCAGTCCGTGCGGCTCGCCGATCTGGTCGTTCTGGCCGGGCTGGTTGGGCTTGGTCAGCCGCTCCGCCTTGTAGTTGCCGTTGATCGTCGCCTTGCAGTCGGCCTGCACGAGGCGGGTGGTCCACAGCAGTGCACCGCGCAGGTGGCCCCGGAAGTCGGTCTCGTCGTACGACGACACCGTGCCGCCCATACCGGTGTAGAAGGAGCGTCCGCCGTCGTAGTCCCGGCACCAGCTGATCGGGTGGTCCCACCCGTTGGCGCTCGCGCCGGGCTGGTACGTCGACTCGCGCACCCGCGCCACCGTGTGCACCTCGCCCGAGGGGTTCTTCACCCAGTTCGGCCACTGGTCGGGGCGCTTCCAGGTCACCGGAAGGTCCTTGGTGGCCGGATGCTGCCGGTCGCCGACCTCAACAGTCGCCCGCTGTACCGACGTCGGGCTGGAGGAGGCCGGGCGGGCCCCGACCAGACCGGTGAACCAGTCGGAGTACGGCTCCGCGCGGGCCGCGTCATGGATGCCGACGAACCCGCCGCCCGCCTCCATGTAGGTCTCCAGGCCCGCCTCCTGCTCCGCGTCCAGGACGTCTCCGCCGCCGGTGAGGAACACGATCGCGTTGTAACGGCCCAGCCTGGTCCCGTTGGTGAAGACCGAGGCGTCGTCCGTGGCCTCCACCTTGAAGCGCTGTCCGGCGGGACCGGACAGCCCGATCCGCTCGATCGCCTCGATACCGGCGTTCACGACCGGAGACTCGTCGCCGGGTGCCGCGGACCCGTAGAAGATCAGCACACGCACGTTCGCGCCGCCGGGCAGCGACTTGACGGACATCGTTGTCAGGGACGGATCCGGCGCCGGGAGCGCGCCCGCTGCGGAGCCGGAGAGCAGGCCCGCAGTGACGAATCCGGCTGTCAGGGCGGCCGTCCAGGCACGCCTTCCGGCCCTTTTTCTGCTCAACTCTCGTAAACCCATGGGTCTGTGGTGCGATGTGGACCGCATGTGGTCACCCACCCCTCGTCGGTCACAGCAACAGCGCCTAGGAAGCTAGACCTCTTTGCACGGTTCGCCAATAGGTACGACCGCAACGGAACGAACTTTGTCCTGGGTGTGGATAAACGCCGTGGGTCCCGCTAACGTCTCGAACTCCGTACCGGAATTGGGGAGTTCGGCATGGACAGACGTAGCTTCAACCGGCGGGTCCTCCTGGGCGGCGCGGCCGTCGCGACATCGTTGTCCGTGGCCTCGGAGGCGACACCGGCCACCGAACCGGCCAGAAAGGCCCCGGCGGGCGGCGAGGTGAGACACCTCAAGATCTACGCCGAGAAGCTCGCCGACGGACAGCTGGGTTACGGCTTCGAGAAGGGCAAGGCGACCATCCCGGGGCCGCTGATCGAGCTCAACGAGGGCGACACGGTGCACATCGAGTTCGAGAACACGACGGATGTGACGGCGAGCCTGCACGTGCACGGCCTGGACTACGAGATATCCAGCGACGGCACGAAACTGAGCAGGAGTCACGTCGAGCCGGGCGGCACCCGCACCTACACCTGGCGCACCCATGCCCCCGGCCGCCGGCCGGACGGCACCTGGCGGGCGGGCAGCGCGGGCTACTGGCACTACCACGACCACGTGGTGGGCACGGAGCACGGGACGGGCGGCATCCGGAAGGGGCTGTACGGGCCGGTGATCGTCCGCAGGAAGGGCGACATCCTTCCGGACCGCACCTACACGATCGTCTTCAACGACATGACGATCAACAACCTGCCCACCGGACCCGACTTCGAGGCCACGGTGGGCGACCGCATCGAGTTCGTGATGATCACGCACGGCGAGTACTACCACACCTTCCACATGCACGGTCACCGCTGGGCCGACAACCGCACCGGCATGCTGACCGGCCCCGACGACCCGAGCCAGGTGATCGACAACAAGATCGTGGGCCCTGCGGACTCCTTCGGCTTCCAGGTGATCGCGGGGGAGGGGGTGGGCGCCGGCGCGTGGATGTACCACTGCCACGTGCAGAGCCACTCCGACATGGGGATGGTCGGCCTCTTCCTGGTGAAGAAGCCGGACGGCACCATTCCGGGCCATACGGCACACGCACCGGACCACTCTTCGCACGGGCACTGACGGCTGTCGAGAGCGCTCTCACCTCCCCGTCGGCCTGCGGTTATCCTGAGCCGCAGTCGCCGGTGAGGAGTCCCGAAGTGACCGAGGCAGTGACGCGCCCCACGCTGGAGGCCGTGGCCGCACGCGCCGGGGTGTCCCGGGCCACCGTCTCGCGGGTGGTCAACGGCGGGGACGGGGTCCGCGAACCCCTCGTCGAACGCGTCCGGCGGGCGGTCGAGGAACTCGGGTACGTCCCCAACCAGGCGGCCCGCAGCCTTGTGACCAGGCGCCATGACGCCGTCGCCGTCGTCATCGCGGAACCGGAGACGCGCGTCTTCGCCGACCCCTTCTTCGCGCTGCAACTCCGCGGAATCAGCAAGGAGCTGACGGCCCACGACAACCAGCTCGTGCTGCTGCTCACGGAGGGCCGCGACGACCATGCCCGCGTCGGCCGCTATCTCGCCGGCGGGCACGTCGACGGGGCGCTGGTGTTCTCCCTGCACCTCGACGACGCGCTGCCCGGCCTGATCCGGGGCGCCGGGGTCCCGACCGTGTTCGGCGGGCGGCCCGGCTGGAGCGACGGCACGCCCCGGGCCGTGTACGTCGACAGCGACAACCGGGGCGGTGCCCGCGCGGCCGTACGCCATCTCGTCGGCCTGGGCCGTACGCGCATCGCGCACATCACCGGCGCCCTCGACCAGACCTCCGCGGTGGACCGGCGCGACGGGTTCCGGGATGTCATGGCCGAGGCCGACCCACGGCTCGTCGTCGAGGGCGACTTCACCCCGGCCGGGGGCGAGCGGGCGATGCGTGAACTCCTCGACCGCTGCCCCGACCTGGACGCCGTCTTCGCCGCCAACGATCTCACCGCCGCGGGCGCCCTGCGGGTGTTGCGCGAGCGCGGCCGACGCGTGCCGGACGACGTCGCCGTGATCGGCTTCGACGACATGCTGCCCGTCGCCGAGCAGACCGACCCGCCGCTCACCACGATCCGTCAGGACATCGAGGAGATGGGCCGCCTGATGGCCCGCCTCCTGCTGCGCCGTCTGGACCCCCGCAACGCCGACGACACCGACGCAGCCCCCTCGCCCGGCGTGGTCCTGCCGACCACTCTGGTACGCCGGGCCTCCGCGTAGCCGGCTTGCCCGGGGGTCAGCTCTGCTGTGGGGCGGCGCTCCTGATCACCGCGAAGCGGGCGCCGTACGGGTCGGTGAGCTTGGCGACGCGGCCGACGTCGGGCACGTCCGTCGCGGGCATCCGGACACTGCCGCCCAGCTCCTGGGCCTTGGCGACCGTGGCGTCCGTGTCGGTGACCTCCAGGTACGGCAGCCAGTAGGGGTCCGACCCCGCCTCCGTGGGATCGTCGGCCAGTGCGACGAGGCCGCCGAACATGGCATCCTCCCCCTCGCGGGCGGGGTTCACGCACGTGTACGAGCCGCCGGGGAAGCTGACGGACGAGGTCTCCCAGCCGAGCACCGCGTTGTAGAACCCGGCGGCGGCCGGGAGGTCCGGCGTGTAGAGCTCCAGCCAGCACAGCGAGCCGGGCTCGTTGAGTACGTCCACGCCCCCCAGCTGCCCCGGCTGCCAGATGCCGAACGGCACCCCTTTCGAGTCCGCGAGGATCGCCATGTGGCCCTGGCCCATCACATCCATGGGCTCCACGAGCACGCTGCCGTGCGCCTGCTCGGCGGCCTTGGCCGTGGCCGCGGCGTCCGCGCTCTGGAAGTACACGGTCCAGGACGGCGGGCCCTGCTCCGCGGGGTTCTGCATCCCGCCGGCGACCGTCCTGCCGTTCAGCTGGAAGAAGCCGTAGCCGCCGGCCTCGGGGCCCGCCGACTGGAACTGCCAGCCGAAGAGGCCGCCGTAGAAAGAAGTGGCGCCCTCGATGTCGGTCGTGCCGAGGTCGATCCAGTTGGGAGCGCCGTTGACATAACGGGTGGTGAGCATCCTCGCCCTCCTCATGAAAGGGGACCCGTTGCGTGCAGTGCCGAGTCTTGCACCGCCCACTGACAATCGCCGCGGGAACCACGCCGTGCCGTCACCACGGCGACGCAGGGCATCCGCCTCGTTTCCGCACCCCTCTGCGCGCCGCCGTGCGCCGGCTTGTCCGCACGGTCACCATCGAGGCGGCCGGAGGCCCTCGGACGCGGCGTTGATCCCGCGTTGATCGAACGTTTTTCGCCGCACGGAATGCTCGGGACCATGCACTTCCAGACGATCACCCCGGCCGACACCGCCTGGCAGGCCCAGGCCCTGTGCGCGCAGACCGGGGCCGAGTTCTTCTTTCCCGAGCCGGGCAGCTCGGTGCGTGAGGCGAAGCGCATCTGCGGCATGTGCGAGATGCGCTCCGCCTGCCTCGAGTACGCCCTCGCGAACGACGAGCGCTTCGGCGTGTGGGGCGGACTGTCCGAGAAGGAACGGCTCCAGCTCCGGCGTACCCCGCACTGAGCAGCGGGTGATCCGGCCGGGCTCCGCCCGGTGTGCGGGGATCAGCCCGCGGCCCGCGCCGCCATCCGTGCCTTGCGTGCCGCCAGCTTCTCGTCGAACTTCAGGGCTTCCGCGTCCAGGCCGTTCATGAACAGGCCGAGCTCCTCCTGGGCCTTCAGGCCCTCGGGGCCCAGGCCCTCGATCTCCAGGACCTTCAGGAAGCGCAGCACCGGCTGGAGGACGTCGTCGTGGTGGATGCGCAGGTTGTAGACCTCGCCGATGGCCATCTGCGCGGCGGCCCGCTCGAAGCCGGGGATGCCGTGGCCGGGCATGCGGAAGTTCACGACGACGTCCCGCACCGCCTGCATGGTCAGGTCGGGGGCGAGTTCGAAGGCCGCCTTGAGGAGGTTGCGGTAGAAGACCATGTGCAGGTTCTCGTCGGTCGCGATGCGCGCCAGCATGCGGTCGCAGACCGGGTCGCCGGACTGGTGGCCGGTGTTGCGGTGCGAGATACGGGTCGCGAGCTCCTGGAAGGCGACGTAGGCGATCGAGTGGAGCATCGAGTGCCGGTTGTCCGACTCGAAGCCCTCGCTCATGTGGGACATGCGGAACTGCTCCAGCTTGTCCGGGTCCACCGCGCGCGAGGTGAGCAGGTAGTCGCGCATCACGATGCCGTGCCGGCCCTCTTCGGCGGTCCAGCGGTGCACCCAGGTGCCCCAGGCCCCGTCACGGCCGAAGAGCGTGGCGATCTCGTGGTGGTAGCTGGGCAGGTTGTCCTCGGTCAGCAGGTTCACCACGAGGGCGATACGGCCGATCTCGGTGACCTTGGACTGCTCCTTGTCCCAGGCTTCGCCGTCCTCGAAGAAGCCGGGGAAGTTGCGGCCGTCGGTCCACGGCACGTACTCGTGCGGCATCCAGTCCTTGGCGACGTTCAGATGCCGGTTGAGCTCCTTCTCGACCACTTCCTCCAGGGCGTGCAGCAGCCGGGCATCGGTCCAGACGGAGGGGCTGCCGAGGTGGGAAGAGGTGATCGTCACGGGTACTCCAGGGGGACGTGGAACCAAAACCGGTGGAACCGGCGAGCGACGCCGGGAACCTACGCGATCGTAGGCTACGAATCCGTAGGTTACGAAGCCGTAGGTTAAGCGCGCCGTAAAGACCGCTGTTCAGACGGTCTTCCCCAGGGCTCCCGAGCAGCAGAAAGTCCCGGGACCCGCTGGTCCCGGGACTGCACCGTCCGGGCGTCACACGGTCAGGCGTACAGCTCCCGCAGTCGCACCGAGAGGCATGTCACACAGCCCTCGAGCTTCTCGAACTCGCTGATGTCCACGACGACCGGCGTGTACCCGAGGTCCTTGAACAGCTCGGCCGTCTTCGGGGCGCTGGCCGCCATGAGCAGCTTGTCGCCGCCGAGCAGCACCACATGGGAGCCGGACTCCTCCGGCACATGCAGAAAGCGCCCGAACAGCGACGGCGTGTCCATCAGCGGGATGTGCCCGATGACCGTGCCGTCGGGGAGCGCCGTGACCGCCGACTTCAGATGCAGCACCTTGCTCACGGGCACGGCGACCACCCGTGCCCCCAGCGGTTCGAAGGCGGCGCGCAGTTGCTGGACGCCGACGGCGTTGGTACGGCCGCCGCGGCCCACGTAGACCGTGTCGCCGATCTTCAGCACGTCGCCGCCCTCCAGGGTGCCCGGCTCCCAGACCCAGTTCACCGAGCAGCCCAGGCGCGCCACGACCTCCTCGACGCCCGCGGTCTCGTCCCGGCGGGACTCGGCGCCGGGGCGCGCGATCAGGGCGACGTTCTTGTACATCACCACCGTGTCCTCGACGAACACGGAGTCGGGGCAGTCGTCGGCCGGGTCCACCTCGATGGTTTCCCAGCCGTGCGTGCGCAACGCCTCCACGTACGCCTCCCATTGCTCCGTCGCGCGGTCGACGTCCACGTCCATGCGTTCGACGTGGGTGACGAGTCCTTCGGCCAGGCGGGGGCTGGGGCGGCGGACGAGGGCCTTCTTGCTGGGCACGAGGAGGTCTCCGTATCGGATGGAACGTTGTGGACTTGCGTGGCCGAAACCCGTCGGGGTGTCGGCGCCCATGATGCAGGTCCCATTCTGGGCGACGACAGCCCTCCGGCGAGGGGGCGGGGGCGTCCTACGTGCGGGGGCGTGACCACCTGGCGGTCATGCCCCCGCACTCGCTCATGCACCCGAAGCCAGGCGGCCTTCGCGAAGTCCGGTGCGGTACCGCGCACCGTGAAGGGCGCGGGACTGTATCGATATGCGGCTCCTTCCCCACGCTCGGCTTCGCTTGCGCGGGGGGACCCCCACCGTGGGCGCGACCAGCCCCCCACCGGCCCACAGCTTCATCACCGCACTTCCAGCGGAGCGCTCAGGCGGACAACCCGACAGCTTCCGGCGTGGTTTCCGTGAGTTCTCCGTCGAGCAGCAGCCACCGCGTGATGCCGATCGACTCCAGGAACGGCAGGTCGTGACTGGCCACGATCAGCGCCCCCTCGTACGACTCCAGGGCCGTGGTGAGCTGCCGTACGCTCGCCATGTCCAGGTTGTTCGTCGGCTCGTCCAGCATCAGCAGCTGCGGTGCCGGTTCCGCCAGCATCAGCGCGGCCAGCGTCGCCCGGAAGCGCTCGCCGCCGGACAGTGTCGCCGCCTGCTGGTCGGCGCGGGCACCCCGGAACAGGAAGCGGGCCAGCTGCGCCCGGATCCGGTTGTTGGTGGCGCCCGGCGCGAACCGGGCCACGTTCTCGGCGACGGTCAGCCCGCCGTCGAGGACGTCGAGGCGCTGCGGCAGGAACCGCAGCGGCACGTGCGCCGTCGCCTCGCCGGAAACCGGCTCCAGTTCCCCGGCGATGGTGCGCAGCAGCGTCGTCTTGCCCGCGCCGTTGCGCCCGATCAGCGCGATCCGCTCAGGGCCGTGCAGGTCGAAGCCGCCCCCGAGGCGGGCGCCGTGGACGAGCTCCAGGTCCCGCACGGTGAGCACGGTCCGGCCCGCCGGCACCGCCGTGTGCGGCAGGTCGACGCGGATCTCGTCGTCGTCCCGTACCGCATCCACCGCCTCGTCGAGCCGCTCTCTGGCCTCGGCGAGCTTCTCCTCGTGCAGGATGCGGTACTTGCCGGCCGACTCCTGGGCCGTGCGTTTGCGTACTCTCATGACCGCTCGAGGCTCGCGCGTGTTGTCGAACATCTTCTGCCCGTACCGCTTGCGGCGTGCCAGTACGACCTGCGCGTCGGCCAGTTCACGTTTCTGCTTCCTGAAGTCGGCCTCGGCGACGCGCACCATGCGCTCGGCCGCCTCCTGCTCGGTGGCGAGGGCTTCCTCGTACGCCGAGAAGTTGCCGCCGTACCAGGTGATCTCCCCGGAGCGCAGATCGGCGATCTGGTCGACCAGTTCGAGGAGTTCACGGTCGTGGCTGACCACGACCATCACCCCCGGCCAGGCCGCGACCGCCGCGTAGAGCCGTTTGCGGGCATACAGATCAAGGTTGTTGGTGGGCTCGTCCAGCAGCAGTACGTCCGGTCGGCGCAGCAGCAGCGCGGCCAGCCGCAGCAGGACGGACTCGCCGCCGGAGACCTCTCCGATGGTGCGGTCCAACGCGATGTGCCCCAGGCCGAGTTCGCCGAGGGTGGCGAGGGTGCGCTCCTCGATGTCCCAGTCGTCGCCGACCGTCTCGAAGTGCTCCTCGGCCACATCACCCGCCTCGATGGCGTGCAGCGCGGCCCGCATGTCGGCGATGCCGAGCGCCTCGTCGACCCGCAGCGCGGTCTCGAGCGTGACGTTCTGCGGGAGGTAGCCGACCTCGCCGACGACGCGTACGGCCCCGTCGACTGGGGCGAGCTCCCCGGCGATCAGCTTCAACAGGGTTGACTTTCCTGATCCGTTGACACCGACGAGCCCGGTCCGGCCGGGGCCGAAGGAGACGTCGAGGTCCTCGAAGACAGGGGTGCCGTCGGGCCAGGCGAAGGAGAGGGAGGTGCAGGTGAGGGAAGTATGCATACGGGCCTCGCGGTTGCTTGATGTGGTCGGGGCAACGCGTATCGAGACACCGAAAGGCGGCGACCATGGCGGGGGCCGTGGAGAGCACAAGGGAAGGGGGGCATGAGAAAGGCCCTGCTCCGCAAGGACGGCTCGAGCGCCGAGGTCGCACGCAGCGCACACACCTGTTGTGTGTGACGCGGTGTCTCAGGACCTCAGACGAGCAACGTCCTTCTCCAATCGACGGCAACAGAACCGCTGGAAACCGTACGAGGAGGGCTCACGGCTGTCAACGGAATAAAGCGTGGGTCAAGGTGCCCCGGCTCGATGTCGGATTCCTGCCAGCCCGGCTCCCGGTCCACTGGTTGAGTGGGCCGCATGACCAACGAGAACCCGCTCCGCGACCGCGCTCTGACCTTCCGCTCCCTGCATGTCCCGGGCCGTCCGCTCGTCCTGCCGAACGCCTGGGACACCGCCAGCGCCCGCGTTGTCGAGGACGCCGGCGCCGCCGCGGTGGCCACCACGAGCGCCGGGCTCGCCTGGGCCCTCGGTGCGCCGGACGGCGACCTGCTGGAGCGCGACCGGGCGCTCGCCGCCCTCGCCGGGATCGCCGCAGCGGTCGGCGTGCCGGTGACCGCGGACATCGAAAGCGGCTACGCGCCGGATGCCGAGGGCGTCGCCGACACCGTCCGGGCGGTGCTCGCGGCCGGAGCGGTCGGGATCAACATCGAGGATGCGCTGTACGAGGCGGGACAGGGGCCGCTGCGGCCGGTGGCCGAGCAGGCCGAGCGGATCGGCGCCGCGCGCGAGGCCGCGGACGGGGCGGGCGTGCCGTTGTTCGTGAACGCCCGGATCGACACGTTCCTCAGGGGTGCCGGGGGAGTGGAAGACACCCTGGAGCGGGCCGCCGCCTACCTCGCCGCGGGCGCGGACGGCATCTTCGTCCCCGGGGCCGTCGATCCGGGGATCGTGAAGCTGCTCGCCGACGGTGTCGACGGTCCGCTGAACGTGATGGCCGGTCCCGGCGCACCGCCGGTGACCGAACTGGCCGCGCTCGGGGTCGCGCGCGTGAGCGTGGGGGCCGGCCTGGCCCAGGCCGCGCACGCCGTCGTCCGCCGCGCCGCGCGGGAGCTGCTGGACGCGGGGACGTACGAGTCGCTGGCCGGCGGTCTGGACTACGGCGAGCTCAACTCGCTGCTCGGCCGCAGCCGTTAGCCGGACTGTTCAGCAGGCGTCCCGCATCAGCTCCGCGAGATCGTGGTCCAGGTTCAGGTACGCGTGCTCCAGGCCCTCGGGCACCAGAACGCGCGTCGCCTGCAGGAACCGGCGCAGCTCGCCCGAGCGGACGTGGACGACGGCGATGCCCTCGGCGGCGTGGAACTCCAGCACGGTGCGGTCGTAGCCGTACGGCCGCACGCGTACGTCGCCGTGGCCCTCGGGGTCGTGGAGACCGGCCGCGAGCAGCTCGCGGGAGAAGGTCCAGCAGACCTCCTCGTCCTCCAGCGTGGCCTGGGCCGGGAAGGTCATACGGATGGCGAACGGATCGCTGGTGTCGTAGCACAGTGTCGCGGGGATGCTCGGCATCCGCGGCGCGGCGGCGACGAGGCGGGCCTCGACGGCCTGCTCGATGACGGTGGACAACGCCTTGCTCCCTTGTGACGGCGGAACGGACTTCCGGGGATGAGGCCGGGCACTGGGTGAGACGACGGAATCGGCGCCTCCGTGCACCCCGGTACGGAGTGACGTCCGTCACCGTGCCCCATCGGGTGCGGGGCGACGGGGCCGGTTCCCGGCCCTCTGGACGGCGCCGGGGCAGTGGGACTAGCTTCGCCCGCCATGAGGCGCTTGGGGAGCACGCGGCGGACGGCACGGGGGACACGGGCGGGACGTACGGGCCGGGCGGTGGTCGCGGGCCTGGTGTGCGGGGCGGCGCTGGCCGCCCTGACGGCCGTACCGGCACAGGCGCACGAGCCGGAACACCGGCCGCCGCACTGGGAGCTCAAGGACAGCGGAACCCCGGACGTGCGCTTCCGGGGCCTGGCGGCCGTCAGCCGGAAGGTCGCCTGGGTGTCGGGAACCGGCGGGACCGTCCTGCGCACGACGGACGGCGGGGCGAGCTGGCGGAACGTCTCACCGGACGGCGCCGGCGATCTGCAGTTCCGGGACATCGAGGCGTTCGACGCGCGGCGCGCCGTGGTGCTGGCCATCGGTGAGGGCGAGGCCTCCCGCGTGTACCGCACCGACGACGGAGGGCTGACCTGGACGGAGTCCTTCCGCAACACCGAGGCGCGGGCCTTCTACGACTGCATGACCTTCTTCGACAGCCGCCACGGCCTCGCGATGAGCGACCCCGTGGACGGCAGGTTCCGGATCCTGTCCACGAGTGATGGCGGGCGCTCCTGGACAGTGCTGCCCGATGCAGGGATGCCGCCCGCCCTGACGGGTGAGGCCGGGTTCGCCGCGAGCGGGCAGTGTCTGGTCTCCGCAGGGTCGCGGGACGTCTGGCTGGCCACCGGAGGGGGTGCACGCGCGCGCGTGCTGCACTCCGCCGACCGCGGGCTGACCTGGACGGCCGCCGACATGCCGCTCCCGGCGGGCGACCCGGCCCGCGGGGTCTTCGCGCTCGCCTTCCGGGACCGTACGCACGGCCTGGCGGTGGGCGGCGACTACCGTCCCGATCAGACGTCTTTGCAGGCCGCGGCGCACTCCTCGGACGGCGGCCGCACCTGGCGCCCCGCCGCTGCACCCCCGCCCGCCTACCGCTCCGGCGTCGCGTGGCTCCCGTACAGCCGCACGGTCGCCCTCGCGGTCGGCCCGACGGGGACGGACCTGACGACGGACGCCGGCCGCACCTGGCGCACGGTCGACCCGGGCTCGTACGACACCGTGGACTGCACGGCCGACCTGGGTTGCTGGGCCGCCGGGGAGCGGGGCCGCGTCGCCCGTCTGGAGAGCTGACCGCACCGCGTGTGCCGCATGCACCCGGGATGGGGGTACTCGTTTCGCACGACGCGAGAGGAGTGAGCGGACATGCCACGCGGCTCGAGCTCCAAGCGGGAACGCCAGTACGAGCACATCAAGGAGAGCGCGCAGGACCGGGGAGAGAGCACGGAACGCGCCAAGGAGATCGCGGCGCGGACGGTGAACAAGGAACGTGCCCGGTCCGGCGAGTCGAAGACCGCGAGCCGCACCTCGACCCAGGACATGTCGTCCGGCAAGCGGGGCGGTCAGCGGTCCG
Source organism: Streptomyces sp. F001 (assembly GCF_004187715.1). Classification (GTDB taxonomy): domain Bacteria; phylum Actinomycetota; class Actinomycetes; order Streptomycetales; family Streptomycetaceae; genus Streptomyces; species Streptomyces flavusporus. Next base: position 28,007 of record NZ_QZWF01000019.1, read on the forward strand.
GCAAGGGGTCCCAGGGCCCCACCTACGACCAGCTGTACGAGGAGGCCAAGCAGCACAACATCCATGGCCGTTCGGACATGAACAAGCAGCAGCTGAAGCGCGCCCTCGGTAAGTGACCGGCCCGGTATCCGGTCGTCGGCCGTCTGCCCCGTACTCTCGTCCCCACCATGACGACCGTACGCATTCCGGCGGGCTGGCCCGCGACCGAGGAACAGGCCCGCGCGGTCCAGGACGAGTTGCGCGAGCGGGTGGTGCTGGACGAGCCGGGGCCGCCACCGGGAACGGGTCATGTGACCGGCGTCGACGTCGCCTACGACGACGAGCGGGACGCGGTGGCGGCCGCGGCCGTCGTCCTGGACGCGGCCACCCTCGCGGTCGTCGCCGAGGGCACGGCCGTCGGGCGGATCTCCTTCCCGTACGTGCCCGGCCTGCTCGCCTTCCGTGAGATCCCCACCGTCCTGGCGGCCCTCGAGGCCCTGCCCTGCCCGCCCGGCCTGGTGGTCTGCGACGGCTACGGACGGGCCCACCCGCGCCGCTTCGGCCTGGCCAGCCACCTCGGTGTCCTGACCGGCCTGCCCACGATCGGCGTCGCCAAGAACCCGTTCACCTTCACCTACGACGACCCCGAGCCCCGGCGCGGGTCGTCGTCCCCGTTGCTGGCGGGCAGGGAGGAGGTCGGCCGCGCCCTGCGCACCCGGGACGGCGTCAAGCCGGTCTTCGTGTCCGTCGGCCACCGCGTCGACATGGACACGGCCTGCGCGCATGTGCTGCGGCTGACCCCGCGTTACCGGCTGCCGGAGTCGACCCGTCGCGCGGACTCCCTGTGCCGGCGGGCACTGCGGGAGGCCGTCGCCGGCTGACCGGCCACCTACTCACTCTTGCTTGAGTACGAGTACGGATATCCGGTGCGCCGGCATGATCGGCAGGCTGTGCCGTATGACGACGCACCGTGCCCCCAAGCCCCTCGCCCACCCCAGCCGGCCCGTCGAGCGGGCCGTGACGCTCGCGCTGCTGCTGGCCGTCCTCGCCGGGCTCGCCTGGATCGGCGGGATGATCTACACGCTGGCCGAGTGGTCGTCCTAGGGTGGCCCGGCAGGACGGGGTCACCGGCTGGCGGCCACCCGGAACGTGATCCCCGCCGCGCGCAGCCGCTCGGTCAGCGCATCGCCCATCGCCACCGCCGTGGTGACCTGACCGGCCGTCGGCGGCAGGTCGTCGAAGGCCAGGGACAGCGCCGACTCGGCGAACATCTTCGCCGTCTCCCCGTACCCGGGATCACCGCCCGCGACCTCGGTGAACACCCGCCGGCCGCCGCCCTCGCCGACGAAGCGCACGGAGAACCAGCTCCTCGCCCGCTTCTCGGCGCTCGGCCCCTCCCCGGGCTTCAGCCGGTCGGACAACCAGCGCCGTGCGGACGGCAGTTGGGCGGCCACGGCGAGCGCACCGACGGCCGCCACGCCGCCGACGGCGACGGGCAGATGCCGTACGGCCGCGTAGTGCCGGTAGCGGAAGTCGGGGCCGTACCGGTCCAGTGACCGCGCCGAACGGCGCACGATCTGCGGGTCGATGGTCGGCAGCGGCAGCGCCCAGGCGCCCACCTCCGGGGCGAACCGCGGAGCACCTGTCGGCGTGGCTGCCCGCCGCCCCATCAGCCGCGGCTCATGGCGCCGGCGGTCCCGTGCGGCGGCCGTCATCTGCCGGGCCCGTGAGAACTGGTTCAGCGCGGAGGCGAACGTGCCGCCCGAGAAGGCCGCGTCGGCGGTCACGAACCCGTCCACCGTCAGCGGCACGCCCTGCGGCAGCTGCCGGACCGTGAAGTACACGCCCAGGTCGTGCGGCACCGAGTCGAAACCACAGGCGTGCACCAGCCGGGCACCCGTCTCACGCGCGCGTGCGTCATGGCGGACGTACGTCATGTCGACGAACTCGGGCTCGCCCGACAGGTCGAGACAGTCGGTGCCGGTGTCCGCGCAGGCCGCGACGAGTTCCTCGCCGTACGTCACATAGGGACCCACCGTGGTGGCCACCACGCGCGCGTGCTCGGCGAGCCGGCGCAGCGAGGCCGGTTCGGCCACATCGGCCCGCAGCACCCCGATCTCCGCACCGCCCGGTGCCTGTTCCCGCAGCCGCTCCCGCAGCCGGGCCAGCTTCAGTTCGCTGCGGCCGGCGAGCGCCCAGCGCAGGTCCTTCGGCGCATGGGCGGCGAGATACTCCGCCGTGAGCGTCCCGACGAAGCCCGTGGCTCCGAAGAGCACGATGTCGTACGGACGATCCGTCCTGTTCAGCCTGCTCATGACACCTCTCGCTCCTCAACCCGCGCCGCTGTCGGTGGCTGAGGCTAGCGTGAGGGGTGCGCAGCCCGACGACGAGCCCGGAGGTGGATGGTGGCCGTACCCGCGAACGCCCTGAAGAAGTGGGAGAAAGTGCGCGAGTTCGCGCTCGGGCTGCCCGGTGCGGGGGAGGAGTTCCCCTGGGGTGAGAGTGTCGCCAAGGTCAACAAGAAGGTGTTCGTCTTCCTCGGCGTGGACGACGGCAGCTACCCCCTGGGCCTCACGGTCAAGCTGAAGGACGAGACGAGCCACGCCCACGCCCTCACATCGCCCGGCGCCGAGCCTGCGGGGTACGGCCTGGGCAGGTCCGGCTGGGTGCGTATCCCCCTGGAGCCGAAGGGCGCCCCCGGCGCGGAACTGCTCTGCGACTGGGTGGAGGAGAGCTACCGCGCCATCGCACCCAAGCGCCTGACCGCGGAGCTGGACGGACACTGACGGCGCCGGCGCTCACCCGCTCCGCAGCGCGTGGCTAAGCGCTTGCTCGCCCCAGGCCTTGTGTCCGCTGAAACGTGTTCTTACCATCACCGGTGTTACATCAGTTGTGTCACAGCACAGGGGGCTGGATGACCAGGGCAAAGACGCCACCGCACGGCCCGCTCACCGGCGTACGCGTGGTCGAGCTGGCCGGTATCGGTCCCGGCCCCTTCGCCGCCATGCTTCTCGCGGACCTCGGCGCCGACGTCGTCCGGGTCGACCGCCCGGGCGGCGCCGGACTCGCCGTCGACCCCGTCCACGACATCACCAACCGCAACAAACGCTCGGTGATCGTCGACCTCAAGTCCCCGGGCGGCCCGGCTCGCGTCCTGGACCTGGCAGCCCGCGCCGACATCCTGATCGAGGGCTACCGTCCCGGCGTCGCCGAGCGCCTCGGCGTCGGCCCCGGGGCCTGCCACGCCCGCAACCCGGCGCTCGTCTACGGCCGCATGACCGGCTGGGGCCAGGACGGCCCCCTCGCCCCCCGCGCCGGCCACGACATCGCCTACATCGCGCTCACCGGCACCCTCGGCATGATCGGCCGCCCCGACGAACCCCCGGCCGTGCCCGCCAACCTGGTCGGCGACTACGCGGGCGGCTCCCTCTACCTCGTCGTCGGCGTCCTCGCCGCCCTCCACCACGCCCGCGCCACCGGAACCGGCCAGGTCGTCGACGCCGCCATCGTGGACGGCGCCTCACACCTCGCCGCGATGATCCACGGCATGCTCGCCGCCGGCGGCTGGCAGGACCGGCGCGGCGCCAACCTCCTCGACGGCGGCTGCCCCTACTACGGCACCTATGAGACGGCCGACGGAAAGTACATGGCGGTCGGCGCGCTGGAACCCCAGTTCTACGACGAGTTCCTGGACCTGCTCGACATCAAGGAGTACGCAACCGCCCGCAAGGACTGGTCACGCTGGGGCGAGCTGCGCGAGGCGGTCACGGCCCGCTTCAAGTCCCGTACGAGGGACGAGTGGACGGCCGTCTTCGAGGGCTCCGACGCGTGCGTGGCCCCCGTCCTGTCGCTGCGTGAGGCACCGCACCATCCGCACCTCGCCGCCCGCGGCACCTTCACCGACCACGACGGCATCACCCAGCCCGCCCCCGCGCCCCGTTTCTCCGCCACCCCGACCGCCGTCCGCAGCGGACCCGCACAGCCGGGCGCCGACACCGCGGAGGTGGCCCGCGACTGGGACGTACCCGGACTGACGGAGCCCGGCACCTGACCCGGCGTCCGCTGCCTGCAGCCCCCGCCACCTCGACAAACCCTCATCGAAAGGCCTCCCCAGTGACCACCGAAGCGTACGTGTACGACGCGATCCGCACCCCGCGCGGACGCGGCAAGGCGAACGGCGCCCTGCACGGCACCAAGCCCATCGACCTGGTCGTCGGGCTCATCCACGAGCTCCGCGACCGCTTCCCGAGCCTCGACCCCGCTGCCATCGACGACATCGTGCTCGGCGTCGTCGGCCCGGTCGGCGACCAGGGCTCCGACATCGCCCGGATCGCCGCCGTCGCCGCGGGACTGCCGGACACGGTGGCGGGCGTGCAGGAGAACCGCTTCTGTGCGTCCGGCCTTGAGGCCGTCAACACGGCCGCCGCCAAGGTGCGCTCCGGCTGGGAGGACCTCGTCCTGGCGGGCGGCGTCGAGTCGATGTCCCGGGTGCCGATGGCCTCGGACGGGGGCGCCTGGTTCAACGATCCGATGACCAACCTCGCCGTCAACTTCGTACCGCAGGGCATCAGCGCCGACCTGATCGCCACGGTCGAGGGCTTCTCCCGCCGGGACGTCGACGAGTACGCGGCCCTCTCGCAGGAGCGGGCGGCCACCGCGTGGAAGGACGGCCGCTTCGAGCGCTCGCTCGTGCCCGTGAAGGACCGCAACGGCCTGGTCGTCCTCGACCACGACGAGCATGTGCGCCCCGGCACCACCGCCGACTCGCTGGCCAAGCTGAAGCCGTCGTTCGCCGACATCGGCGACCTGGGCGGCTTCGACGCCGTGGCCCTGCAGAAGTACCACTGGGTGGAGAAGATCGACCACGTCCACCACGCGGGCAACTCCTCCGGCATCGTGGACGGCGCCGCCCTCGTCGCGATCGGCTCCAAGGAGGTCGGTGAGCGCTACGGCCTCACCCCGCGCGCGCGGATCGTCTCCGCCGCGGTCTCCGGCTCCGAGCCCACCATCATGCTCACCGGCCCCGCGCCCGCCACCCGCAAGGCGCTCGCCAAGGCCGGGCTGACCATCGACGACATCGACCTCGTCGAGATCAACGAGGCCTTCGCCGCCGTCGTCCTGCGCTTCGTCCGGGAGATGGGCCTGTCGCTGGACAAGGTCAACGTCAACGGCGGCGCCATCGCCCTCGGCCACCCGCTCGGCGCCACCGGCGCGATGATTCTCGGCACCCTCGTCGACGAACTGGAGCGCCAGGACAAGCGGTACGGCCTCGCCACCCTGTGCGTCGGCGGCGGCATGGGCATCGCCACGATCGTCGAACGCATCTGACCCCAGCGGCAACGAGAGACTTCTACGGAGACCCGTCATGACCGAGAGCACCACCATCCGCTGGGAACAGGACGACACCGGTGTCGTCACCCTCGTCCTCGACGACCCCGCCCAGTCCGCGAACACCATGAACCAGGCGTTCCGGGACTCGCTCGCAGCGATCACCGACCGCCTTGAGGCCGAGCAGGACTCCGTCCGCGGCATCATCTTCACCTCCGCCAAGAAGACCTTCTTCGCCGGCGGCGACCTGCGCGACCTGATCCGGGTCACGCCCGAGACCGCGCAGGCACTGTTCGACGGCGGCCTCGCCATCAAGCGCGACCTGCGCCGCATCGAGACGCTCGGCAAGCCGGTCGTCGCCGCGATCAACGGCGCGGCCCTGGGCGGCGGCTACGAGCTCGCCCTGGCCTGCCACCACCGTGTCGCCCTCGACGCGCCCGGCTCCAAGATCGGCTGCCCCGAGGTCACCCTCGGCCTGCTGCCCGGAGGCGGCGGCGTGGTCCGCACGGTGCGCCTGCTGGGCATCGCGGACGCCCTCCTCAAGGTTCTCCTCCAGGGCACCCAGTACAGCCCGCGGCGTGCCCTGGAGAACGGCCTGATCCACGAAGTGGCCGACACACAGGAGGAGCTGCTCGCCAAGGCCCGCGCCTTCATCGACGCCAACCCGGAGTCCCGGCAGCCGTGGGACAGGCCCGGCTACCGCATCCCCGGCGGCACCCCCGCCAACCCCAAGTTCGCGGCGAACCTGCCCGCCTTCCCGGCCAGCCTGCGCAAGCAGACGGGCGGCGCGCCCTACCCGGCGGCGCGGGGCATCCTCGCCGCCGCCGTCGAGGGGTCCCAGGTCGACTTCGAGACCGCCCAGGTCATCGAGGCCCGCTACTTCGTTGAGCTGGCGGCCGGTCAGACGTCGAAGAACATGATCCAGGCCTTCTTCTTCGACCTCCAGGCCGTCAACTCCGGCGCCAACCGCCCGAAGGGCATCGAGCCCCGCCAGGTCCGCAAGGTGGCCGTCCTGGGCGCCGGGATGATGGGCGCCGGCATCGCCTACTCGTGCGCCCGCGCGGGCATCGACGTCGTCCTGAAGGACGTCTCCCCGGAGGCGGCCCTCAAGGGCAAGGCCTACTCCGAGAAGCTGTGCGCCAAGGCCGTCTCCCGGGGCCGTACGACCCAGGAGAAGGCGGACGCGCTGCTCGCCCGCATCACGCCCACCGCCGAGGTCCAGGACCTTGCGGGCTGCGACGCGGTCATCGAGGCCGTCTTCGAGGACACGGCGCTCAAGCACAAGGTGTTCCAGGAGATCGAGCAGGTCGTCGCGCCGGACGCGCTGCTGTGCTCCAACACCTCGACGCTCCCGATCACCGCGCTCGCCGAGGGCGTGCAGCGCCAGGCCGACTTCATCGGGCTGCACTTCTTCTCGCCGGTCGACAAGATGCCCCTCGTCGAGATCATCAAGGGCGAGCGGACCGGTGACGAGGCCCTGGCCCGCGCCTTCGACCTGGTCCGGCAGATCAAGAAGACGCCGATCGTCGTCAACGACTCGCGCGGCTTCTTCACCTCACGGGTGATCGGCCACTTCATCAACGAGGGCGTGGCGATGGTCGGCGAGGGCATCGAGCCCGCCTCGGTCGAGCAGGCGGCGGCCCAGGCCGGTTACCCGGCCAAGGTGCTGTCCCTGATGGACGAGCTGACGCTCACCCTTCCGCGCAAGATCCGCAACGAGACCAGGCGGGCGGTGGAGGAGGCGGGCGGCACCTGGACCGCGCACCCGGCGGAGGCCGTCATCGACCGAATGGTCGACGAGTTCGGCCGCCCCGGACGCAGTGGCGGCGCCGGCTTCTACGAGTACGGCGAGGACGGCAAGCGTACGGGCCTGTGGCCGGGCCTGCGGGAGCACTTCACGCGTGAGGGCGCCGAGATCCCGTTCGAGGACATGCAGGAGCGCATGCTCTTCTCGGAGGCGCTGGACACCGTCCGGCTCCTGGAGGAGGGGGTGCTGACCTCCGTCGCCGACGCCAACATCGGCTCGATCCTCGGCATCGGGTTCCCCGGCTGGACCGGCGGCGTCCTGCAGTACATCAACGGCTACGAAGGAGGCCTGCCCGGCTTCGTGGCACGCGCGCGTGAGCTCGCCGACCGCTACGGAGAGCGGTTCACCCCGCCGGCGCTGCTGGTGGAGAAGGCGGAGAAGGGGGAGACGTTCACGGACGCGCGCTGACGCGCCCCGGGAGCGGGACCGGCGTATTGCTCGGCGACACGCCGGTCCTGCTCTCTCAGGCGGATCCGCCTGCCCCTGAGGTCCCGTCGAGCCACTCCCGCAGCTCCTCCCGCAACGACCGCTGGAAGGCCGTCAGCAGCGCCTGCACCACGATCGGCTGCATGTGCGCCGACAGTGACCTCACCGCGCCGGCGTCACGCTCCGCCACCTCGCCGCGCAGCAGCTGCGACAGCTCGTGGGCGGCGGCGCGCGAGTGCTCGATGAGCGCGGTGCGCGCCGCGAGGATCGCCTCCTGGGACAGCGGCACGTCGAGCAGCTGCACGCCGAGCCGCAGCAGACCGGAGTCGATCCGGTACACGCCGTCGGCCGGCGCCACCACGCCCATCGCCGCCAGCCGCTCCACGTCCTCGTCGCCCAGCGCCCGCCCCGCCCGTCGCTCCAGCTCCGCACGCGTCACCGTCTCCACCACGTCCGGCGCCCAGGAGGCCACCACGGCCCGGTGAATCGCCAGGTCATGAGCGGTGAGGTCCGGCGGCAGCTGCTGGAGATAGCGTTCGATGGCCGCCAGCGTCATGCCCTGGTGCTGCAACTCCTCGATCAACGCGAGACGCGCCAGGTGCTCCCGGCCGTAGTGCCCCACCCGGCGCGGACCGATCACCGGCGGGGGCAGCAGGCCCTTGGTGCCGTAGAAGCGCACCGTGCGCACCGTGACGCCGGCCCGGGCGGCCAGCTCGTCGATGGTGAGGGTCGGCTCCTCGGTGTCGGTCGTCATGTGCAGCAGTATCGCTGTCTCACCAGTGCTGTGAAACCTCGTACGCATCCTTCGGTGACCATGAAGTGAACGACCGGTGATCACCGTGGATACCCGCAGTGGATCAGGTGAGAAGTAACGCTCTGTGACATGGACCACCGTGTCCCCGCCGACCGGTGTGGGAAGGTGCTGCCTTGGTCCGTGTCACGTCACGAGCGTGGGGCGGACCAAGGCACGTACGGACACCTGAGCGCACGACGCTCGGGCGCACCAGGAAGTGGTACCACCGTGAGCAAGGACGCCGTGGACACGGCCCGGATCGCCGCCGGAAGCGGGGCGACCACAACGCCCGCGGACGCGGGCGACGCCGGCTACAGCAAGGACCTCAAGGCCCGCCACGTCAACATGATCGCCATCGGCGGCGCGATCGGCACCGGACTCTTCCTGGGTGCCGGCGGCCGTCTGCACAACGCGGGCCCCGCGCTCGCGCTGGCCTACCTCGTCTGCGGCGTCTTCGCCTTCTTCGTCGTGCGGGCACTGGGCGAGCTCGTCCTGTACCGGCCCTCGTCCGGCTCCTTCGTGTCGTACGCGCGCGAGTTCCTCGGCGAGAAGGGCGCCTACGTCGCGGGCTGGATGTACTTCCTGAACTGGTCGACGACCGGCATCGCCGACATCACCGCGATCGCGCTCTACACGCACTACTGGAGCATGTTCACCGACATCCCGCAGTGGGTGCTGGCGCTGATCGCCCTCGCGGTGGTCCTGGCGGTGAACCTGATCTCGGTGAAGATCTTCGGCGAGATGGAGTTCTGGTTCGCGATCATCAAGGTCGCCACCCTCGTCGGCTTCATGTTCGTCGGCATCTTCCTGCTGGCCACCCAGCACGAGGTCGGCGGCCAGACGCCCGGCCTGAGCGTGATCACGGACAACGGGGGTGTCTTCCCGCACGGCCTGATGCCGGTCGTCCTCGTGATGCAGGGCGTGATCTTCGCGTATGCCGCGCTGGAGCTGGTCGGTGTCGCCGCGGGCGAGACCGCCGAGCCGGAGAAGGTCGTCCCGCGCGCGGTGAACTCGATCATGTGGCGGGTCGGCCTGTTCTACGTCGGCTCGGTCGTGCTGCTGGCCCTGCTGCTGCCCGGCTCGGTGTACTCGGCCGACGAGAGCCCCTTCGTCACCGTCCTGTCCAAGATCGGCATCCCGGCCGCGGGCGACGTGATGAACCTGGTCGTCCTCACGGCCGCCATGTCCTCGCTGAACTCCGGCCTGTACTCCACCGGCCGCATCCTGCGCTCCATGGCGATGGCGGGCTCGGCCCCGAAGTTCACGGCCCGCATGAACCGCAGCCAGGTCCCCTACGGCGGCATCCTGCTCACCTGCGCGGTCTGCGTCCTCGGCGTCGGCCTGAACTACCTCATGCCGAGCCAGGCCTTCGAGATCGTGCTGAACGTCGCCTCCCTCGGCATCATCAGCACCTGGGTGATCATCATGGTCTGCCACCTGATCTTCGTCCGCCGCGCCAGGGAGGGCCTGGTCACCCGGCCGAGCTTCCGCCTCCCCGGCAGCCCCGTCACCGAGATCACCACGATCGCCTTCCTGCTGGCCTGCCTCGGCATGATGTGGAACGACCCCGAGGTCGGCCGCAAGACGCTGCTGCTCATCCCCGTCATCGGGGCCATGCTGGTCGCCGGCTGGTACGCGATCCGCCGCAAGGCCGCACGGGCCGCGGATGAGGAGCTGTCGCAGCTCACGAAGTAGGCAGCGGCCTGCGAAGCAGCAGGTCAGGGCCACTGTCAGTGGCATCGCCTACGGTGGCGTCATGTCGGGGATCACGTATGTCCGGGGTGACGCCACCGCGCCGTCGGTGAAGGGCGTCAAGCTGATCGCTCATGTCTGCAACGACATCGGGGGCTGGGGGAAGGGCTTCGTCCTGGCCGTATCGCGCCGCTGGCCGGAGCCGGAGAAGGCGTTCCGCGCCTGGCACCGGGAGCGGGCGTCCAACGACTTCGGGCTGGGTGCCGTCCAGTTCGTGCAGGTGGAGCCGTATGTGTGGGTGGCCAACATGGTCGGCCAGCGCGGGATCCGCACGGGCAGCAAGGGGGTCCCGGTGCGGTACGAGGCGATCGACACCGCCCTCGCCCGCCTCGCCGACCAGGCCGCCGAACTCGACGCCTCCGTCCACATGCCCCGGATAGGGTGCGGTCTGGCCGGAGGCAAGTGGTCGCGTGTCGAACCCCTTATCGCCGAGCGGCTGGTGCGGCGGGGGATCGCCGTGACGGTCTACGACCATGGGGAGGGCCGGAATTGAGCCGGGACACCGACGTGCTCGTGCTGGGCGGCGCGGGCGTCGACACGATCGTGTACGTACCGGAGCTGCCCCTCCCGTACGCGGACAGTTACATGGTCGACTCCGGAATCCGCACCCGCGCGGGTCAGACCGGCGACTTCGTCGCCCTCGGCCTGAGCGCCCTGGGCCTGCGCACTCATCACGTCGACATGCTCGGCGACGACCCCGAGGGCGACCTGGTCCGCGGGCTGCACCACGACAACGGCATCGCGCTGACCGCCGTCCCGCAGCCCGCCGGGACCAAGCGCGCGGTCAACCTGGTGGGCCCCGACGGCCGCCGGCTCTCCCTGTACGACACGAGCCGCTCCCGCCCCGACGACCGGCTACCCGAGTCGACGATCCGCGCCCTGGCCGAGTCCGGCCGTCATGCCCACGTCTGCATCACCCAGCCGTGCGCCCATGCCCTGCCCGTGCTCCGCGAGACCGGCGTGACGATCTCCACCGACCTGCACGACTGGGACGGGGAGAACCCGTACCACGAGCCGTTCGCGTATGAGGCGGACGTGGTCTTCCTCTCCGCAGCCGCCCTCATCGCCCCCGAGGCGACCATGCGCCGCATCGCCGAGCGAGGCCGGGCCGAGGTGGTCGTCGCCACCGCCGGAGCCCAGGGCGCGCATCTGCTGATCGACGGCGAGCTGACCCGGACACCCCCGGTGGCGCCGCCTGCGCCGGTGGTGGACTCCAACGGCGCAGGCGATGCCTTTGCGGCCGCCTTCCTGTTCGGCTGGTTGCGGGGCGAGCCGCCCGGGCGCTGCGCCCTGTACGGCGCGATCGCGGGCGCTCACGCCTGCACGGTGCCGTCCACGGAGACCGCGGCGATCGGACGGGACGAGCTCCTCGCCCGCGCGAGAGAGCTGGACGCGACGCCCTCCGTACAGTGACCTACTCGGCGTGCCCGTGGTCGTGATCATGGTCGTGCACGCCGTTCGTCGCCGCGATCTTCTTCCACGACTTCGGCTGCACCGGCGCGCCCTTCGCCCCCAGCGCCCGGGCCGAGACCGACGCGTCCCGCGCCGCCGGCGCACCCGGCTTCGACGGCTCGAACAGCCAGGTGTCGAAGAGCGTGGCGAGCGGCTTCCCGGACACCTGCTCCGCGTACCGCCGGAAGTCGGCGACCGACGCGTTGCCGTGCGCGTACTTCGCCGGCCAGCCCTTCAGGACGGTGAAGAAGGCATCGTCGCCGATCTCGTTCCGCAACGCCTGGAGCGCCAGCGCGCCCCGGTCGTACACCGCGAGATGGAACTGGTTCTCGGGCCCCGGGTCCCCGGGCCGCACCGTCCAGAACGGGTCGTCGGCCGGACGGGAGGCGTACACGTAGTCCGCGATCTCCTGCGCCGTGCCCTCGCCCTCGTGTTCGGACCACAGCCACTGCGCATAGCGCGCGAAGCCCTCGTTGATCCAGATGTCCTTCCAGCCGGCCACGGACACGAGGTCGCCGTACCACTGGTGGGCCAGCTCGTGCACGACCACGGACGTGTTCGACCCGTTGGCGAACTGCCGCGGGCTGTAGAAGGGCCGGGTCTGCGTCTCCAGCGCGTACCCGGTGTCGGTGTTGGGCACGTAGCCGCCGAGGGCGTTGTACGGATACGGCCCGAAGTACCCGGTGAGCCAGTCGGCGATCTCCCCGGTCCGCTCGACGCTGGCCCGCGCTGCGCCGTAGCGGTCGCCCAGGTCCTTGCTGTACGCGCTGAGGACCGGGATGCCGCTCTCCGTGGTGCCGGTGGTCACGTCGAACTTCCCGACCGCGAGCGTGGCCAGATAGGTGGCCTGCGGTTTGCCGGACCGCCAGCTGTAGCGGGTCCACCCGGCCCGGGAACTGCTCGACTGCAGCGTGCCGTTGGAGATGGCCTGGGTGCCGTCCGGCACCTGGACGGACACGTCGTAGGTGGCCTTGTCGAGCGGGTGGTCGTTGCTGGGGAACCACCACCAGGCCGCCTCGGGCTGACCGGCCGCGACACCGCCGTCCGGCGTACGGAGCCAGCTGGTGAACCCGTACGCCTGCTTCGCCGAAGGCACCCCGCTGTAGCGCACCACGACCGTTACGGCCGTGTCCTTGGCCAGCGGGGTCTTCGGGGTGATCGCCAGCTCGTGCTCGCCGGAGGTCGTGAACGCCGCCCGGGCGCCGTTGACCCGCACCTCGCTCACGTCCAGCAGAAAGTCCAGATTGAAGCGGGTCAGATCCTGTGTGGTGCGCGCCAGCAGGGTCGCCGTGCCCTCCAAGCGGTCCGAGGCGGGCTGGTACTTCAGCCGGAGGTCGTAGTGGGAGACGTCGTAGCCGCCGTTGCCGTACGCCGGGTAGTAGGGGTCGCCGATCCCCGGAGCGCCGGGGGAGTGGCTCGCGGCCGATGCCGGGATCGCCAGCAACAGCAAGGCAGCCGCGAGTGCGCCCGGTGCCGTGATTCTGCGGTGCACGAAAGCTCCAAGTCGTAGGGGTGGAAAGTCTGTTCGGAGCCTATTCATTCCCTGTGTCCTTGGACGTGTCCACAGCAACCGCTGTCACACGATCGCCATTCGGCCGTCATACGTATGGCCGCACCGGGGGCCTTTTCGGCCACCGCAACGTACTCCACCCGCGGATTGCCCCCTTCTGCACGGGAGTTGACACAGGTACCGTCCCGCGCATGCCGAAACGCACGCGCTTCACGATCTGGAGACCGCTCGCGACGGCGGCCACCGCCGCCCTGATGGCCACATTCCTCGCCCCCACGGCAGCGCACAGCGCCCCGCGCGAGAGCAGGCCCGTTCACTCGTACGACAACGCGGTCCGCGAGGCCGTTTGGGTGGACACCCGACTCGACGGCGACGGCGACGGAAGGACCGACCGGGTCGCCGTCGACATCGTCCGCCCGCGTGAACCCGCCCAGCAGGGCCGCAAGGTGCCCGTCATCATGGACGCCAGCCCGTACTACTCCTGCTGCGGCCGCGGCAACGAGAGCCAGAAGAAGACGTACGACGCCGACGGCGACGTCGTCCAGATGCCGCTCTTCTACGACAACTACTTCGTGCCGCGCGGGTACGCCTTCGTCGGCGTCGACCTCGCCGGCACCAACCGCTCCGACGGCTGCGTCGATGTCGGCGGCCGCTCCGACATTCAGTCCGCGAAGGCCGTCGTCGACTGGCTGAACGGCCGGGCCAAGGCGTACACCACGCGTACCGGCACGGTGAGCGCCAAAGCGACCTGGACCAACGGCAGGACAGGCATGATCGGCAAGAGCTGGGACGGCACCATTGCCAACGGTGTCGCCGCCACCGGCGTCGAGGGCCTCGAAACCATCGTGCCGATCAGCGCGATCTCCTCCTGGTACGACTACTACTTCACCAAGGGCGCCCCGCTGTACAACTCCGGCCCCGACTGGCTGTCGAACTACGTCAACAGCCCCGACGCCCGCGCCAAGTGCGCCACTGTCCAGCAGAAACTCGTCGACGGCGCCCCGCGCACCGGTGACTGGACACCGCTGTGGACCGAGCGCGACTACGTCAGGGCCACCAGCAAGGTCCGGGCGAGCGTCTTCCTCGTCCACGGCATGCAGGACCTCAACGTGCGGATGCAGCACGTCGGCCCGTGGTGGGACGCCCTCGCGAAGAACGGCGTCGAGCGCAAGATCTGGCTCTCCCAGACCGGCCACGTCGACCCCTTCGACTTCCGCCGCGCGGAGTGGGTGGACACCCTGCACCGCTGGTTCGACCACGAACTCCTCGGCTACGACAACGGCATCGACCGCGAGCCCATGGCCGACATCGAACGCCACCCCGACCAGTGGGTCGCCGCCAAGGCCTGGCCCCCGCGCGGCACCGACACCGTCCGCCTGAAGCCCGCCAAGGGCAACCGGCCGGGCGTCGGCACCCTCGGCCTGCGCACCGGCAAGGGCACCGAGAGCTTCACCGACGACCCGCAGCACAGCGAGACCGACTGGGCGTCCGCCATCGACAGCCCCACACCCGACAAGGCCGGCTTCGTCACCGGGCCACTCACCCGCGACCTGCGCCTGTCCGGCTCCTCCGAGGTCACCGTCACCGCGACGCCCACCACGTCCACGGCACACCTGTCCGCCGTCCTCGTGGACCTGGGTCCCGACACCATCCGCGACTACGCCGACGCCGCCGAGGGCATCACCACGCTCCCCGACCGCACCTGCTGGGGCGCGAGCACCTCGGGCGACAGCGCCTGTTTCAAGGAGACCCGGGCGAAGACGGCCGACGTCGACTACACGATCGTCAGCCGCGGCTGGGCCGACCTCGGCAACCACGCCTCCGACCTGAAGGGGGTCCCGCTCACGCCGGGCAAGCCGTACACCATCACCCTCGACCTGGCGGCGACCGACCACGTCGTCCCGGCCGGACATCGCCTCGCACTGATCGTCGCGGGCACCGACCGGGACCTCATCGATCCGCCGGCCGACACGCCGACCCTGACGCTGGACCTGTCCCGCACCTCCGCCCGCGTCCCGCTGGTCGGCGGCACGGCCGCGTTCGTCCATGCCACCTCGGGCACCGCGACCGCCACGCCCGCCCCGGAGCCGCTCGACGGTGTCGAGGCACCGCGCACCGCCCAGCGCGTACCGGGCCCCCGCACCGCCGGCTGACTCACCCGGAGGCGGCCGGGCACGCCAGCCCGGCCGCCTCCTGTGCGCACCCCCATGCCACGGTCACGCCCGCACCCCCGTGGCCGTAGTTGTGCACCAGCACCCGCCCGTCCGGCAGCAGTTCGCGTTCCAGCCGCACCGCATCCCGTACCGGCCGCAGCCCCACCCGGTGCTCCAGGATCCGCGCCCCGGCGATCTCCGGCCGCAGGGCCGCGCACCGCCGTACGATCGCCTCGGCCACCGCCGGATCCGGCCGCAGCGACCACACGTCCTGCTCCGCCGTCCCGCCCAGCACCAGCCGCCCCGGCTGTGGGAAGAAGTACGCCATCTCCCCGGACGCGTCCTTGGAGACGAGCCAGGTGCCGATGCCTGGGTTCTCCACGACGACCAACTGTCCGCGCAGCGGCCGTACGGACTCGTCCGGCACCAGCTCACGCGCCCCCAGGGCCGTGCAGTTGACCACGACCGGCGCTTCGGCCTCGGCGAACGCCGACACCGTGCGCTCCTCGACCGAGCCGCCCGCCTTCACCAACCGCTCCCGCAGCCACGGCAGATGAGTCGACATGTCGATCAGCGGCAGCCGTGCCCACAGTCCCGTCCCGGCGTACTCCGCGGCCGTCGCCGCCCGGAGCCCGGGCAGCCGCGCCGCCGCCCAGCTGTCCGTCTCGTCCAGGTCTGTCTCGCCCAGTACCCCTTCGACCATGCGTACGCCGGTGACCTCGGAATGCTCGGCCAACTCCTCGTAGACGTCCAGCGAGTGCAGGGCCCACCTGCGCGCCGACGCCTCCGGCTCGATGCGGTAGGGCCACCACAGCGCGCCCGCAACCGCCGAGGTGGTCCGCTCGACGGGCTCCCGCGTCCACACCCGCACCCGTCGGCCGCGCTCGGCGAGCAGCACCGCCGTCGTCAGCCCGATGACACCCCCGCCGACGACGATCACATCGCCCTTCACGTCACTGTCCACGCGGGGACGGTAGCGGAATGTGTCATGCCGCGCTCAGAGCGGCCGCACTCTGGGGATACTCACAGCATGTCTGCCGCGTACGCGACCTTCGGCCTGGCACCGGCGATGCGTGCCGGTGAAGTTCTCGCAGACGGTGGCTACCAGGTCCACCGGGACTTCGTGGACTTCATCGTCGACGGACGCCCCCTGCTGTTCCAGCTGTCCGACCTGGACGCCGTCTCCCCACTCGCCTCCGACGTCCCGCCCGCGATCTTCACCGCCCAGGTGCGCAGCCTGCTCCTGGAGGCGGAGGCGCCCTTGCCCGGTGGGCGTTATGTCATCTACGGCTGCCCCGAATGCGCCGACCTTGCGTGCGGGGCGGTCACCGCGGTCATCGACAGAGCCGACGACGACTACGTGTGGCGGGACTTCGCCTGGCAGACGGAGGAGCAGGCCGACCTGGAGCTCAACGGCTACCACGGCATCGGCCCGTTCCGTTTCCACGGCGAGGAGTACCGGGCGGCGCTGAACTCCCTGCTGAACGGCGACGCCAACGGCAGCCGCCGCCGCGTCCTGCTGATCGGCGCCCGCGTCGCCCTGCTCGCCAAGCTCGCCGCCGCCCTGCGCACCATCGGCATCGGCGCCGACATCACCCGCGACGCCGACGACGTCCCCGCCGACGAACTGCGCGGCTACGGCGCCGTCGTCTTCGGCCGCGGGGTCGGCGAGGAGGAGCGCGCCGCCGTGCGCCGGGCCTTCGAACGCGCCGGAGTCGACGTGGCCTGCGTCGACGGACTCGCCCCCATCGTCCCGCTCCTCGTCGCCCAGATCGAACACGCCCTCGACCGCAGCCCGGTGGAGCAGCGCCGCCTCACCCGGCTGGTCGCCGCCGACGGCGAGGCGGGCGTCGAGATCACCTCCGCCTGCCGGGTCCGCCTCACCGCGTACCGCATCGACCGGCTCGCCCGCGCCCACACCCATGAGCTCTTCGACGGCCTCCTCGAAGCCGGCCGGCACCGCATCGCCCTGGACGCGAAGGCTGTGAAGGGGGAGTCCTTCGTGGTGGCGAGGACGGCGGGAAGCGTGCTGGTGGAGGCGATGGCCCACTGAAAACCGGGGCGACCGCCACGCCCGGTGGCCGTTAGGATCGACGGTCTGATGACTGCCACCCTCGTCGCCAAGAACCTCGCCGCCGGTCACGGCGACCGCGCGCTTTTCACGGGTCTCGACCTCGTCGTCGCGCCCGGCGATGTGATCGGGCTCGTCGGCGCCAACGGCGCGGGCAAGTCCACGCTGCTGCGCCTGCTCGCCGGGCTCGACGCGCCCGAACAGGGCGAGCTGCGGCTCTCCCCGCCGACCGCGACGGTCGGACATCTGCCGCAGGAGCCGGAGCGCCGGACGGGCGAGTCGGTGCGCGAGTTCCTCGCCCGCCGCACCGGTGTCGCCGAGGCCCAGCGGGCCATGGACGAGGCCACCCAGGAGCTGGTCGACGGGGCTCCCGGCGCCGACGACGCCTACGCGACGAGCCTGGAACGCTGGCTCGGCCTCGGCGGCGCCGACCTGGACGAG
The DNA here is from genome assembly GCF_004187715.1 of Streptomyces sp. F001. GTDB lineage: Bacteria > Actinomycetota > Actinomycetes > Streptomycetales > Streptomycetaceae > Streptomyces > Streptomyces flavusporus. The sequence continues at coordinate 45,719 of NZ_QZWF01000019.1, forward strand.
CGGGCCGAGGAGGTCGCCGACTCGCTCGGCCTCGCCGTGGGCCTCGACCAGCCGATGACCTCCCTGTCCGGCGGCCAGGCCGCCCGCGCGGGACTCGCCTCCCTGCTGCTCTCCCGCTACGACGTCTTCCTCCTCGACGAGCCGACCAACGACCTCGACCTGGACGGCCTGGAGCGCCTCGAACGCTTTGTGAGCGGCCTGCGCGCCGGCACGGTCGTCGTCAGCCACGACCGGGAGTTCCTCACCCGCACGGTCACCAGGGTCCTCGAACTCGACCTCGCCCAGCGGCAGATCAACCTCTACGGCGGCGGCTACGCGGCCTACCTCGAGGAACGCGAGGTGGCTCGCCGACACGCCCGCGAGGAGTACGAGGAGTACGCCGACAAGAAGGCCGCCCTCCAGGACCGCGCGCAGATGCAGCGCGCCTGGATGGACAAGGGCGTGAAGAACGCCCGGCGCAAGGCGGGCAACGACAACGACAAGATCGGCCGCAAGTTCCGCAGCGAGGCCAGCGAGAAGCAGGCCGCCAAGGCCCGGCAGACCCAGCGCATGATCGAACGGCTCGAGGCCGTCGACGAGCCGCGCAAGGAGTGGGAGCTGCGAATGGAGATCGCCGCCGCGCCCCGGTCCGGCGCGGTCGTGGCGACCCTGCGCGACGCCGAGGTGCGGCGCGGCGACTTCGTCCTCGGCCCGGTCTCCGTGCAGATCGACTGGGCGGACCGGATCGCGGTCACCGGTGCCAACGGCGCCGGCAAGTCCACCCTCCTCGGTGCCCTGCTCGGCCGCGTCCCCCTGGACGCCGGGCAGGCCGCCCTCGGCTCCGGCGTCCTGGTCGGCGAGGTCGACCAGGCCCGCAAGCTGTTCCACGGCCCCGAGGCGCTGCTGGACGCGTTTCGCGCGGCGGTCCCGGACACAGAACCGGTCGAAGTACGCACACTGCTGGCCAAGTTCGGGCTGAAGTCGGACCACGTCCTGCGCCCCGCCGCGACGCTCTCCCCGGGCGAACGCACCCGCGCCGCCCTCGCCCTCCTCCAGGGCAGAGGCGTCAACCTCCTCGTCCTCGACGAGCCGACCAACCACCTCGACCTGCCGGCCATCGAGCAGCTGGAGTCCGCCCTGGACGCCTACACCGGCACCCTGCTCCTGGTCACCCACGACCGCCGCATGCTGGACGCGGTCCATGTGACGCGTCGTCTGGAGGTCGCCGACGGCAAGGTGACCGAGCGTTAACGAGGCGTCAGCCGCGTCGCCAGCCCGCGGTAGTCGACCACACAGCCGTCCGCATCGAACTCCACCTCACTGCGGAAGCCGTCCGAGGCGAACCCCACCCGCCCACCGCCGTCGGTGCGCGCGAGATGCGTGTAGGTCTGCCGCGACGGCTGCACGGTCAGGTCCGGCACCGAGACCCAGGCCATCAGGAACTCCCGTTCCCCGGCCGTCCGATGCAGGTCGTGCCGCAGCACCGGCATCGTGTTGGTCAGCGGACACAACCCCAGATCGCAGTCGAGTGCCCCGCCGACCTCCGGCACCGGCTCCCCGTCGGCCGTCCACCCGCCCCGCCCGTCGTGCCGCAGATCAAGGGCATGCGTGTGCTCCGCGGTCTCGGCGATCACTCGCAGCCGCCGCGTCACATAGCGGTCACCGGTTTCGAGCTCGTACGAGATCCAGTACGCCTCCGGAGCCGTCCCCACCGCCCGGCCACGGGCCCGCAGGACACCGCCCTCGAACTCGACCCACGCAGTCTCATAACCGCGACTCGCGGTGACGTCCCAGGTGAGTGCACGCGAAGTGGTCATACCGCCACGGTACGGGCAGCAGAGCCCCGAAGCCGGTAGGGCGCGGGCCCGGCCCCGTACGGCGCGGGCGGGCCCGGATCCGTACGGCGCGGGCGGGCCCGGATCCGTACGGCGCGGGGCGTGCGGCCTGGACCCGTACGGTGCGGGCGGCGGGCCCGGATTCATGCGGCGCGGGGCGCGGGCCCGGCCCCTGCAGCACGAGGGGCCGGAACGGGCCCGACGCCGTGCGGTCCAGGGGCCGGGCCCGCGCGTTTCAGCCCCGGCCCTTCTTCGGGTCGAGCAGCCCTGCCCGGCGCAGGGCGTCGGCCATCGCGCTGTTGGCCGGGGCCGACGCCTGGCGCCCACCTCCGCCCGCGCCCCCACGACCGCCCTGTCGCTGCTGCGGCGGACGCCCGCCGCCCCGCTGCTGTCGGCGCTCGCCGGACGGCTGACCCTGCGGGGCCGCCTCGTCGTCCAGCCGCAGCGTCAGCGAGATCCGCTTGCGCGGAATGTCGACGTCGAGCACCTTCACCTTGACGATGTCACCCGGCTTGACGACGTCGCGCGGGTCCTTGACGAACGTCTTCGACATCGCCGAGACATGCACCAGACCGTCCTGGTGCACGCCGATGTCGACGAACGCGCCGAACGCGGCCACGTTGGTCACGACACCCTCCAGGACCATGCCCGCCTGCAGGTCGGAGATCTTCTCGACGCCCTCCTTGAAGGTGGCCGTCTTGAAGGCGGGCCGCGGGTCGCGCCCCGGCTTCTCCAGCTCCTTGAGAATGTCGCTCACGGTCGGCAGACCGAACGTGTCGTCCACGAAGTCCTGCGGCCTGAGCGAGCGCAGCACGCCCGTGTTGCCGATCAGCGACGCCACCTCCTGGCCGGAGGTCTTCACCATGCGCCGGACGACGGGGTACGCCTCCGGGTGCACGCTGGAGGCGTCCAGCGGGTCGTCCCCGCCGCGGATGCGCAGGAAGCCCGCGCACTGCTCGTACGCCTTCGGCCCCAGCCGGGCCACGCCCTTCAGCTCCGAACGTGATGTGAAGGGGCCGTTGGCGTCGCGGTGCGCCACGATGTTCTCGGCGAGTCCGGAGGAGATACCGGAGACGCGCGCGAGCAGCGGTGCGGACGCAGTGTTCACATCGACGCCCACGCCGTTCACACAGTCCTCCACCACCGCGTCCAGCGAACGCGACAGCTTCACCTCGGACAGGTCGTGCTGGTACTGGCCCACACCGATCGACTTCGGGTCGATCTTCACCAGCTCGGCGAGCGGGTCCTGCAGGCGGCGCGCGATCGACACTGCGCCACGCAGTGACACGTCCATCTCGGGCAGCTCCTGCGAGGCGAACGCCGACGCCGAGTACACGGAGGCGCCCGCCTCGGACACCATCACCTTGGTGAGCTTCAACTCAGGATGCTTGCTGATCAGTTCACCGGCGAGCTTGTCCGTCTCGCGCGACGCCGTGCCGTTGCCGATCGCGACCAGCTCGACCGCGTGCTCCTTGGCGAGCCGGGCCAGCTTGGCAATGGCCTCGTCCCACTTGTTGGCCGGGACGTGCGGATAGATCACGTCCGTGGCGACGACCTTGCCCGTGGCGTCCACCACGGCCACCTTCACACCCGTACGGAATCCGGGGTCCAGGCCCAGGGTCGCGCGCGTGCCCGCCGGGGCGGCAAGGAGCAGGTCTCGCAGGTTCGCCGCGAACACGCCCACCGCCTCGTCCTCGGCCGCGGTACGCAGCCGCAGCCTCAGGTCGATGCCGAGGTGGACGAGGATGCGGGTCCGCCAGGCCCAGCGGACCGTGTCCAGCAGCCACTTGTCGGCGGGGCGCCCGCGGTCGGCGATGCCGAACCGGTGCGCGACGATGCCCTCGTACGAAGACGGCCCCTCGGTGGGCTCCTCCGGCTCCAGGACGAGGTCCAGGACCTCCTCCTTCTCGCCGCGCAGCATGGCCAGGATCCGGTGCGAGGGCAGGTCGGTGAACGGCTCGGCGAAGTCGAAGTAGTCCGCGAACTTCGCGCCCGCCTCCTCCTTGCCCTCCCGCACCTTGGCAGCCAGCCGGCCGCGCACCCACATCCGCTCGCGCAGCTCGCCGATCAGGTCGGCGTCCTCCGAGAACCGCTCGGTGAGGATGGCGCGGGCGCCGTCGAGCGCGGCCTGCGGATCGGCCACGCCCTTGTCGGCGTCCACGAACGTGGCGGCCGCGGCAAGGGGCTCGACGGCCGGATCGCCGAGCAGCCCCTCCGCCAGCGGCTCAAGACCGGCCTCGCGCGCGATCTGCGCCTTTGTACGCCGCTTCGGCTTGTACGGCAGATAGATGTCCTCCAGGCGCGCCTTCGTCTCGGCGCCCCGGATCTGCGCCTCGAGCTCCTCGGTGAGCTTGCCCTGCTCGCGTACCGACTCCAGGATCGCCGTACGCCGCTCCTCCAGCTCCCGCAGGTAGCGCAGCCGCTCCTCGATCGTGCGCAGCTGCGCGTCGTCGAGCATCTCGGTCGCTTCCTTGCGGTAGCGGGCGATGAAGGGCACCGTCGAACCGCCGTCGAGCAGCTCCACGGCAGCCTTGACCTGCCGCTCCCGTACGCCGAGCTCCTCGGCGATCCTGCCTTCGATGGACCCTACGAGGGGTGTCGTCACGATCCCGTACCGCCTTCTCCACTTCGGGTTGCGCGGCAATTGTGGCAGGTGGCACCGACAGCAGGGGACCAGGGCGGAAATGCGGCGGGGCGGCGGCCGTCAGACGTGCCGCGCGCCGCGCCGGCCGGACCCCGAGGCTCCCCCGAGCAGGCGGGCCAGCGCCCGGAACGGCAGCGTCACCACGGTGGCGACGGCACCGCCGATCTGCCGCAGGACATCAGCGAGAGCACGGAACACGGGAATCTCCTTTCGTCTTCGCAATGCTCACCAGGACCAGGCAACGCTCACCAGGACCAGGTGACGTCCGGGTACCGCACCCGTCGTAGCCCATGCACCCGGCACGCGCGTGTGCGGGCCGAGCCGCTTCATCTTGATGTGGACACGCTCCACGTGAAGCGCGGCTGCCGGCGCTCCAGGAACGCGGTGACGCCCTCCGCGGTGTCGGTGTTGCCGCGTGCCCGGTCCGCCCAGTGGGCGTCCCGGTCGGTGCGTCCGTCGGCGAACTCCTTCGCCGCGGCCTGCGTCAGCTGCGAGCGGGACACCAGTGTTCGGGCGAACTCGGCCACGCGCTTGTCGAGTTCGCCCTCGGGCAGCACCTCGTCGACCAGCCCCGTGCGCAACGCCCGCTCGATGCCGATCAACTCGCCGGAGAACAGCAGGTACTTGGCGGTGGCCGGACCGACCAGCGCCACCAAACGCCGGGTGGCGGAGGCCGGATACACGATCCCCAGCTTCGCCGGTGTCACCCCGAACAGCGTGCCCTCCTCCGCGAACCGCAGGTCGCAGGCCGCCGCGAGCTGTGCCCCGCCGCCCACACAGTGCCCGCGGATCGCCGCCAGCGTCGGCTTCGGAAACGCGGCAAGGGCCTCCTCGGCCTGCACGGCCAGCACCTGCGCCGTCTCCGGCGAGTCCTGGAGCGTGGAGATGTCGGCCCCTGCGCAGAACGTGCCGCCCGCACCCGTCAGCACCAGGGCGCGTACGTCCGGATCGGCGGCCAGGGTGTCGAGCAGCGGCGGCAGCACCCGCCACATCGCGGCCGTCATGGCGTTGCGCTTGGCGGGATGATCGATCACGACGGTGGCCACGGAGTCGGCGACCCGGTGCGACAGCTGGGGCTCCATGCGCGGGATGCTAGCCGCAGGTACGTCAGCTGCTGTGTTCCGGGCACTGCAAACCCGTACAACCCGAAGAGTTCGCAAAGCCTGCATGAGTGGGACAGGAGCAGTCCCACAACTGACCGTGTCATACGCCAACGGTCAGAAGTGTGCGATAACAGCTGACTTGTGTTCAGGTCTCCGGCATGGAGTGGCTCGTTACCAACACTCGACGTGTGGTGACAATCGAGCACAAGGGTGGCGACCGGACGATGGACAACCACGGGCGCGGGCCCGCCCCACGCCCAGAAGGCGGCGCAGATGCACCGGTCGAGCCGAGGACGCGCGAGCCGCTGCCGTTCGAGGGCGTGTGGCGGTTCACCGCTCCCGCCGTCGACGCCTCGGTCCCGCAGGCCCGGCACGCGGTACGGGACCTGCTGATCCGCCAGCGGGTCCCGGTCTCGGACGAGCTGGCCCAGGGCCTGCTGCTGATCGTCTCGGAGCTGGTCACGAACGCCGTCCGGCACGCGGCGCTGCTGTCGCCGATGCTCGCCGTGGAGGTCGCCGTCGGCGCCGAGTGGGTGCGGGTGTCCGTGGAGGACAACCACCCCTACCGCCCGACCGCCCTCGAGGCCGACCACGGCCGGACGGGCGGCCGGGGCCTGCTCCTGGTACGGGAGGTCACCCGGGAGGCGGGCGGCGTGTGCGACGTCGAGCACACGGCGAGCGGCGGCAAGGTGATCTGGGCCGCCCTGCCGCTCGACCACGCCCGGTTGCTGTGAGGGTCACCAACCCGCGGACGGGCCGGTCAGCTCCCTGATCGCGGGGCGGGCCGCGTCCAGCACCGTCATGAACCAGGACGAGAAGGTGTCCTTGGCGTGCCGCTCCGCCAGTTCGTCGGGGGTGACGAAGGCCGTCGCGTGCACCTCCTCCGGATCCGGCCGGAGCGGCGCCTGCACCAGGCCGACGAAGAGGTGGTTGTACTCCTGCTCCACCAGGCCCGAGTGCGGGTCCGGGTGGTTGTAGCGGACGGTGCCCGCCTCGGCGAGCAGCGCCGGGGAGACCCCGAGCTCCTCGTACGTCCGCCGGGCTGCCGCCGCGAACGGCGCCTCGCCCGGGTACGGGTGACCGCAGCAGGTGTTGGACCACACGCCGGGGGAGTGGTACTTGCCCAGCGCCCGCTGCTGGAGCAGCAGCCGGCTGTAGTCGTCGAACAGGAACACCGAGAACGCCCGGTGCAGCTGTCCCGGGGGCTGATGGGCGGCGAGCTTCTCCGCGGTGCCGATCGTCACGCCGTCCTCGTCGACCAGTTCCAGCAGGATCGCTTCCGCGGTGCCGTTCGACGAGCTGTGCGTCGCGGTGGCAGGTGTGATCGGCATACCCATCCTTCGCCTCGTTCCTCGCGCCCCAGTCTGCCGTACGAATCCGGCACTCCCGGCACTTCCCGGCGCGTCGGCACCGGAAGAGGGGCCCGGTAGGTGATCGTGCCCGGCGCGGATCGGGGAGAACCGCCCGCGACGGGGGCGTACGACTACCAGGACGCGATCGCGCGCCGGACCGATGCGCTCCACCCCCGGCGGATCACCGGTGGCCGGGCGTCAGTAGCACAGCCGGGCCTCGTGTTCCGCGTGCCCGCTCGGCTCCAGCTGGAAGGTGCAGTGCTCCACGTCGAAGTGGTGGCCCAGGCAGCCCTGCAGCTCGTGAAGCATCTTCTCGTGTCCTATCGCGTTCAGGACGTCGGAGCGGACCACCACGTGCGCGGACAGCACCGGCAGGCCCGACGTGATCGTCCAGGCGTGCAGGTCATGGACGTCCTCCACGCCGTCCAGCGCCAGCATGTGGGCCCGGACCTCCGCCATGTCCACGCCCTTGGGGGCCGACTCCAGCAGGACGTCGAGGGTCTCGCGCAGCAGCTTCAGCGTCCGCGGCACGATCATCAGGCCGATGACGAGCGAGGCGACCGGGTCGGCGGCCTGCCAGCCGGTGGTGAGGATCACCACCGCCGAGATCAGCACCGCGACCGAGCCCAGCGCGTCGGCCGCGACCTCCAGGAAGGCGCCGCGCACGTTCAGGCTCTCCCGCTGACCGCGCACGAGCAGCGTGAGCGAGATCATGTTCGCGACCAGACCGATCAGACCGAACACAACCGTCAGCCCGCCCTCGGTGCCGGCCGGCGTGATGAACCGCTGGATCGCCTCGTACAGGACGTACCCGCCGACCCCGAGCAGCAGCAGACAGTTGGCGAGCGCGGCGAGGATCTCGGCACGGGCGTATCCGAAGGTGCGGTTCGCGCTCGCCGGGAGGTTGGCGAAGTGGATCGCGAGCAGGGCCATGCCCAGGCCGACCGCGTCGGTCGCCATGTGCGCGGCGTCCGCGATCAGCGCGAGGGAGTCCGCGAGCACGCCGCCGACGATCTCGACCACCATGACGGTGAGCGTGATGCACAGCGCGATCCGCAGCCGGCCGCGGTACGCCGCGGCCGCCGTGCCGCTGACCGGCGCGGCGTGTGCATGCCCGTGATCGTGCCCAGCCCCCATGAAAAAGCCGCCCTCCTGCGATCGGTCCGAGACCACAGTGAACTACGGGCGGGGGACATCGGGCAACGCGGCACTGAACACCGTTGTCATATGCTCTGACCTGCGCAAACGAACAGCAGGTCAGAGTGCTTCGGTGATCATCCGCCGTGGTGCAGCAGCCATCCCCGCCAGGCCGACTCGACCATCTCGCGCACCCCGCGCCGGGCCGTCCAGCCCAGCTCCTGCGCCGCCAGTTCGGCCGAGGCGACCGCACGCGGGGCGTCCCCGGGGCGACGCGCCTCGACGACTGCCGGACGCGTGTCCCCGGTCACCTCACCGATCAGCGTGACCAGCTCGCGCACCGAGACGCCCTCGCCCCGGCCGATGTTCACCGTGAGGTCGCCCGCGGCATCCGGGGCGGACAGCCGCCGGGCCGCCGCGAGGTGGGCGTCGGCGAGGTCGGCGACATGGATGTAGTCGCGGATGCAGGTGCCGTCCGGCGTCGGGTGGTCGTCGCCGAAGATCCGCGGTGCCCGGTCGCGGGTGAGCCGGTCGAAGACCATGGGGACCACGTTGAAGACACCGGTGTCGGCCAGCTCCGGCGCGGCAGCGCCCGCCACGTTGAAATAGCGCAGGCACACCGTCGCGATCCCGTGCGCCCGGCCTGCCGCCCGCACCAGCCGTTCACCGGCCAGCTTGGTCTCGCCGTACGGACTCATCGGGGCGCACGGTGTGTCCTCCGTGATGAGTTCCACATCCGGATTGCCGTAGACGGCCGCCGACGAGGAGAACAGGAACCGTTCGATTCCGGCTTCGGCGACTGCGTCGAGCAGTGTCGCCAGTCCGCCCACGTTCTCCCGGTAGTACCGCGTCGGCTGCGCCACGGACTCGGCGACCTGCTTGCGCGCGGCGAGATGCACCACACCCGTCACCGCATGCTCGGCGAGGACCCGCTTCAGCAGTGCCTCGTCCAGCGACGACCCGCGAACCAGCGGGACGTCCGCCGGGAGCCGCGCCGGAACCCCGGCCGACAGGTCGTCCAGCACGACCACGCGCTCCCCGGCCCCGGCCATGGCCCACGCCACATGTGCCCCGATGTATCCGGCGCCGCCGGTGATCAGCCATGTCATGGCAGCCCACCCTAAGCCTGTCCGAGAAGGCGGCAGTCCCTCACCGGAGTGCCGGATGCCGTGAATGCCCGTTCTGGTAGCGCGATTTTGTGCGGCGGGCCCGGCATCCCTGATGATGATCGACGCGGAGGTCCCAGCAGACCGTGTCGACCGGGCCATGAACGGCCGGTGAACACAGGCTTGTCATCATCCGATAGCCTCTGCCGACATGTCGCCCGCCTGGCGCAGCCGATCACGCGGCCCGGGGGCGGCCTCCACCATGCACACGGCCGACGTGGATGCGTCGGCACCCAGGGAGTGAGTTCGGTTGTCGACCGCCATCCTCACCGGCCAGCCGGTCCCCGGATCGTCGATCGAGGACGATCTGCGGTCCCTCGGCTTCGAGGTGCGTAGCGCCGCCGACCCGGCCGCCGCCGAGACCCTCCTCGCCCAGGTGCCGGCCGACGAACGGGTTGCCGTGGTCGACGCGGGTTTCGTCGGCCACCTGCACGCCCTGCGCCTCGGCCTCACCGACCCCCGCTTCCCGCTCGCCGCGATTCCGGGCGCCGTGACGGCCCAGCCGGCCGGCCACCGGGCACTGACCCACGCGCTGGCCCGCGAGAACTCGGCCGGCGCCGGGGCGACCCTCGTCGGCAGCCTCGCCGACCGTATCGTCACCGCCCTCGACGCCGACGTGCACCGTCCCGAGCTCGGCAGTCTGGTCGCCGCGGTCCCCGCCGACCCGCAGGCCCGCAACGAGGCACGGCAGGCCGTCGCCGCCGTCGACGACGAGGCCGTACGCCTGAAGTCCGCCGTGAAGGCCCGCGACGGCTTCTTCACCACCTTCTTCATCAGCCCTTACTCCCGCTACATCGCCCGCTGGTGCGCCCGCCGCGGCCTCACCCCCAACCAGGTCACCACCGCCTCCCTCGTCACCGCTCTGATCGCGGCGGCCTGCGCGGCCACCGGCACCCGGGGCGGCTTCGTCGCGGCCGGCGTCCTGCTGATCGCCTCCTTCGTGCTGGACTGCACCGACGGCCAGCTCGCCCGCTACTCGCTCCAGTACTCCACCCTGGGCGCCTGGCTGGACGCGACCTTCGACCGGGCCAAGGAGTACGCCTACTACGCGGGCCTCGCGCTCGGTGCGGCCCGTGGCGGCGACGACGTGTGGGCCCTCGCACTCGGCGCGATGGTCCTGCAGACCTGCCGGCACGTCGTCGACTTTTCTTTCAACGAGGCCAACCACGACGCCACGGCCAACACCAGCCCCACCGCCGCCCTCTCCGACAAGCTGGACAGCGTCGGCTGGACGGTGTGGCTGCGCCGGATGATCGTTCTGCCGATCGGCGAACGCTGGGCGCTGATCGCCGTCCTCACGGCGGCCACCACCCCGCGGATCACCTTCTACGTGCTGCTGATCGGCTGCGCCTTCGCGGCCACGTACACCACGGCGGGCCGCGTCCTGCGGTCGCTGACCCGCAAGGCACGGCGGACGGACCGCGCGGCGCAGGCGCTGGCCGACCTCGCGGACAGCGGGCCGCTCGTGGAACTGCTGAAGCGCACCGCCCCACGTTTCCCGGCACCCCTCAGCGCTGCCGTCGGCGGTCTCCTCGTAGTGATCTCCGCCGCAGTCTGGGGTGCCGCATGGCCGACCCTGCTGTGCGCGATCGCGTACGCCGCCCTGTCCGCCGTCGCTGTCGCACGCCCTCTCAAGGGCGCCCTGGACTGGCTGGTTCCGCCCTTCTTCCGGGCCGCCGAGTACGGCACCGTCCTCATCCTGGCGGCTGAATCAGAGGTGAACGGGGCGCTTCCCGCTGCTTTCGGGCTGGTTGCGGCCGTCGCCTACCATCACTACGACACGGTCTACCGTATCCGCGGCAACGCGGGTGCGCCCCCGCACTGGCTGGTGCGGGCGATCGGGGGGCATGAGGGCCGGACCCTGGTGGTCACCGTGCTTGCCGTGTTGCTGACCGCCGCGCAGTTCGAGGTCGCGCTCACGGTCCTCGCCGTGGCCGTAGCCCTGGTGGTGCTCGTCGAGAGCACCCGCTTCTGGGTGTCCGCAGGGGCCCCCGCCGTACACGACGAAGGAGAACCCGCATGATCGGCCTCGTGCTGGCGGCCGGCGCCGGCCGGCGTCTGCGCCCCTACACCGACACCCTGCCCAAGGCACTGGTGCCGGTGGGGCCCGCGGGCACCGAGGACGGGACCGACGGGATCACAGTTCTCGACCTGACCCTCGGCAACTTCGCCGAGATCGGCCTGACCGAGGCCGCGATCATCGTCGGCTACCGCAAGGAGGCCGTCTACGAGCGCAAGGCGGCCCTGGAGCAGAAGTACGGCCTGCGGCTCACCCTCATCGACAACGACAAGGCCGAGGAGTGGAACAACGCCTACTCCCTGTGGTGCGGCCGTGACGCCCTCAAGGACGGCGTGATCCTCGCCAACGGCGACACCGTCCACCCGGTCTCCGTCGAGAAGACGCTGCTCGCCGCGCGCGGCGACGGCAAGAAGATCATCCTCGCCCTCGACGCCGTGAAGCCGCTGGCCGACGAGGAGATGAAGGTCGTCGTCGACCCTGCCAAGGGCGTCCAGAAGATCACCAAGCTGATGGACCCGGCCGAGGCCACCGGCGAGTACATCGGCGTCACCCTGATCGAGGGCGACGCCGCGCCCGAGCTGGCCGACGCCCTGCGCACGGTGTGGGAGAACGACCCCCAGCAGTTCTACGAGCACGGCTACCAGGAGCTCGTGAACCGCGGCTTCCGGATCGACGTGGCCCCGATCGGCGACGTGCCGTGGGTCGAGATCGACAACCACGACGATCTCGCCCGGGGACGGGAGATCGCGTGCCAGTACTGACCCGGCTCATACCCTCGCCGGTCGTCGTGGACATCCGCCCGGGTGCCCTCGACGACCTGGCCGGCGTGCTCGCCGACGAACGCATCTCGCACTCGGGCAAGCTCGCCGTCGCCGTCAGCGGCGGCTCCGGCGCCCGGCTGCGCGACCGGGTCGCCCCGCAACTGCCCGGCGCCACCTGGTACGAGGTCGGCGGCGGCACCCTCGACGACGCCGTCCGGCTGGCCGCCGACATCAAGGCCGGCCACTTCGACGCACTCGTCGGCCTCGGCGGCGGCAAGATCATCGACTGCGCCAAGTTCGCCGCGGCACGCGTGGGCCTGCCGCTGGTCGCCGTCCCCACGAACCTCGCGCACGACGGCCTGTGCTCGCCGGTCGCCACCCTCGACAACGACGCCGGCCGCGGCTCGTACGGCGTGCCCAACCCGATCGCCGTCGTCATCGACCTCGACGTCATCCGCGAGGCCCCGGTCCGCTTCGTCCGGGCCGGCATCGGCGACGCCGTCTCCAACATCTCCGCGATCCGCGACTGGGAGCTGGCCAACCGCGTCAAGGGCGAGAAGATCGACGGCCTCGCCGCCGCCATGGCCCGCCAGGCCGGCGAGGCGGTGCTCCGGCACCCGGGCGGCATCGGTGACAACGACTTCCTCCAGGTACTGGCCGAGGCGCTGGTCCTCAGCGGCATCGCCATGTCCGTGTCGGGCGACTCCCGCCCCTCCTCCGGCGCCTGCCACGAGATCAACCACGCCTTCGACCTGCTGTTCCCCAGGCGCGCCGCCGCCCACGGCGAGCAGTGCGGGCTGGGCGCGGCCTTCGCCATGTACCTGCGCGGAGCCCACGAGGAGTCGGCCTGCATGGCCGAGGTGCTGCGTCGGCACGGACTTCCGGTGCTGCCGGAGGAGATCGGCTTCACGGACGACGAATTCGTCCGCGTCGTGGAGTTCGCTCCGCAGACCCGGCCCGGCCGCTACACGATCCTCGAACACCTCGACCTGACCACCGACCAGATCAAGGACATCTACGCCGACTATGTCAAGGCCATCGGTAGCTGAACTCCGCCCCGTCGTTCACCCCGCGGGGGTGAAGGACCGGCGCAGCGGTGAGCACTGGATGGGACGCCTCTACATGCGCGAGGTGTCCCTGCGGGTCGACCGCTACCTGGTGAACACCAGGGTCACGCCCAACCAGCTCACGTACCTGATGACCGTCTGCGGTGTCCTCGCGGCCCCGGCACTCCTGGTGCCGGGGATCCCCGGGGCGGCGCTCGGCGTGATCATGGTCCAGCTCTACCTGTTGCTGGACTGCGTCGACGGTGAGATCGCGCGCTGGAAGAAGCAGTACTCGCTGGGCGGTGTCTATCTGGACCGCGTCGGTGCCTACCTCACCGATGCCGCGGTCCTCGTCGGCTTCGGCCTGCGCGCCGCCGACCTGTGGGGCAGCGGCCGTATCGACTGGCTGTGGGCCTTCCTCGGCACCCTCGCCGCCCTCGGCGCCATCCTGATCAAGGCCGAGACCGACCTCGTCGGTGTCGCCCGCCACCAGGGCGGACTGCCGCCGGTCAAGGAGGCTGCCTCCGAGATGCGCTCCTCCGGCATGGCGCTCGCCCGCCGCGCCGCGGCCGCGCTCAAGTTCCACCGCCTGATCCTCGGCATCGAGGCGTCCCTGCTGATCCTGGTCCTGGCGATCGTCGACCAGGTCCGCGGCGACCTGTTCTTCTCCCGGCTCGGCGTCGCGGTGCTGGCCGGCATCGCGCTGCTGCAGACCGTGCTGCACCTCGTGTCCATCCTCGCCTCGAGCAGGCTGAAGTGAGCGGCATGAAGGTCGGGGCGGTCATCATCACCATGGGCAACCGCCCCGAGGAGCTGCGCGCCCTGCTCGACTCGGTCGCCAAGCAGGACGGCGACCCGATACCCGTGGTCGTCGTCGGCAACGGCTCACCCGTGCCGGAGGTCCCCGACGGTGTCCGCACGGTCGAGCTGCCCGAGAACCTCGGCATCCCCGGCGGCCGCAACATCGGCATCGAGGCCTTCGGCCCCAGCGGCCGTGACGTCGACATACTGCTGTTCCTCGACGACGACGGCCTGCTCGCCCGCACCGACACCGCCGAGCTGTGCCGCCAGGCCTTCGCGGCCGACCCGAAACTCGGGATCGTCAGCTTCCGCATCGCCGACCCGGACACCGGCGTCACCCAGCGCCGCCACGTCCCCCGGCTGCGCGCCTCCGACCCGATGCGCTCCTCCCGGGTCACCACCTTCCTCGGCGGCGCCAACGCCGTCCGCACCCAGGTCTTCGCCGAGGTCGGCGGCCTCCCGGACGCATTCTTCTACGCCCACGAGGAAACCGACCTCGCATGGCGGGCCCTCGACGCGGGCTGGATGATCGACTACCGGTCCGACATGGTGCTGTACCACCCGACGACCGCGCCCTCGCGGCACGCGGTCTACCACCGCATGGTCGCCCGCAACCGCGTCTGGCTCGCCCGCCGCAACCTGCCCGCCCCCCTGGTGCCGGTCTACCTGGGCATCTGGCTGCTGCTCACCCTGCTGCGCCGCCCCTCGCGGCCGGCTCTGCGAGCATGGTTCGGCGGGTTCCGGGAAGGCTGGCGCAGCCCGTGCGGCCCCCGCAGGCCCATGAAGTGGCGTACGGTGTGGCGGCTGACCCGGCTGGGCCGACCTCCTGTCATCTGACAAGCTCGTCCCTGAGAGCATTCGGGGCGTAACGCTCGGCTCCCGGCCCGTGGCCGGCCAGCACCGGCCGCGCATCTCGAAGACGAAAGTTTCCACCAGTGAGTGAGACAACGCACGACCGCTCAGTCGCGGTGACCGCGCCCGCGTCACCCGACGAGGGACTGACCGCGACGGAGCTCGCGGCGAAGTACGGCCTGTCCGTGAGCGGCGCCCGGCCCTCCCTCGTCGAGTACGTCCGCCAGCTCTGGGACCGGCGTCACTTCATCCTCGCCTTCTCGCGGGCGAAGCTGACCGCCCAGTACAGCCAGGCCAAGCTCGGCCAGCTGTGGCAGGTGGTCACGCCACTGCTGAACGCGGCCGTGTACTTCTTCATCTTCGGGGTGATCCTGGAGGCCGACCGCGGGATGGAACGCGAGGTCTACATTCCGTTCCTGGTCACCGGCGTGTTCGTGTTCACCTTCACGCAGAGCTCGGTGATGGCGGGCGTCCGCGCGATCTCCGGCAACCTGGGGCTGGTCCGCGCCCTGCACTTCCCGCGGGCCTCGCTGCCGGTGTCCTTCGCGCTCCAGCAGCTCCAGCAGCTGCTCTTCTCGATGATCGTGCTGTTCGCGGTGACCGTTGCCTTCGGCAGCTACCCGGACCTGTCCTGGGTGCTGATCCTTCCGGCGCTGGCCCTGCAGTTCTGCTTCAACACCGGCCTCGCGCTGATCATGGCCCGGGCCGGCGCCAAGACGCCCGACCTGGCGCAGCTGATGCCGTTCGTGATGCGTACCTGGATGTACGCGTCCGGTGTCATGTACTCCATCCCGATCATGCTCGCCGACAAGCCGCAGTGGATCGCCGACGTGCTGCAGTGGAACCCGGCGGCCATCTACATGGACCTGATCCGCTTCGCCCTGATCGACGACTACGGCTCCGAGTGGCTCCCCGACCACGTGTGGGCGGTCGCGGGCGGCTGGGCCCTCCTCTTCGCCGTCGGCGGCTTCGTGTACTTCTGGAAGGCGGAGGAGAGGTACGGACGTGGCTGAGCGCACCCCCGAGGACCGCATCCCCACCGTCATCGCGGACGACCTGCACATCGTCTACCGCGTCAACGGCGCCAAGACCGGCAAGGGCAGCGCCACCGCCGCCCTCAGCCGCATCCTGAAGCGTGGCGATGAGCGCGGCGTGCGCAAGGTGCACGCCGTGCGGGGTGTCTCCTTCGTCGCCTACCGCGGCGAGGCCATCGGTCTGATCGGCTCCAACGGCTCCGGCAAGTCGACCCTGCTGCGCGCCATCGCCGGCCTGCTGCCCGCCGAGAGCGGCAAGGTCTACACCGACGGCCAGCCCTCGCTGCTCGGTGTGAACGCGGCCCTGATGAACGACCTGACGGGCGAGCGGAACGTGATACTGGGCGGGCTCGCCATGGGCATGTCCCGGGAGCAGATCAAGGAGCGCTACCAGGAGATCGTCGACTTCTCCGGCATCAACGAGAAGGGCGACTTCATCACCCTCCCGATGCGCACCTACTCCTCCGGCATGGCCGCCCGCCTGCGCTTCTCCATCGCCGCCGCCAAGGACCACGACGTCCTGATGATCGACGAGGCCCTCGCCACCGGCGACCGCAAGTTCCAGAAGCGCTCCGAGGAACGCATCCGGGAGCTGCGCAAGCAGGCCGGCACGGTGTTTCTGGTCAGTCACAACAACAAGTCGATCCGCGACACCTGCGACCGTGTCCTGTGGCTGGAACGCGGCGAGCTGCGCATGGACGGCCCGACCGACGAGGTCATCAAGGAGTACGAGAAGTTCACCGGCAAGTAGCCCGGGTGTCCAGGGCCTGTCTTTCGGATCACGTCTTTCCGGCCGAGGGCACCCGAAAACGCTGGTGAGCGGGGCTTGGTGCGTGCAGCTGCAAGGCGGAGGAGGGAGTCGGCGACCGACGACAACGCGGCAGATGTGCGTGCGAAGCCCCGCGGCCCGGGCGTGATCCGAAAGACAGGCCCTGGGCCTCACCGGAACTGTTCCGGCGGGGCCCTGCGTCGTGTGCAAAGGGGCCTTGAGCCACCGGCAAAGGAAACGTCAACTCCGGCTTGCCGTAGGAATCTTGAGGTCAATCGGTGTGTTGTTGTGATGCGCCGGACACCCCCACGCTCCACGGCGCGTTGTACAACGTAAGCTGTACCGGTGCCGAATCACGGCAAGTAGGGCGATAATGCGCGACACCTACCACCGGGCGGCCGCACGAAACCCGGGCGGCGTGTCCGAAATAGTGCGTATTGGGTCGGCAGTGTAGAACGGGAGATGTGACGGCAATGGCTACGGAAACTCCCCAGCCCCGCGCAGCATGTGCCGTCCCCGCCCCGGGCAGCAAACGGTGACGGGAACCGACACGGCGCGCACGGCCGATCCGGAGCGCGCGACGCTGGACAAGGCCACGGCCGAGAACTTCCCCGTGGCCCCTTTCTTCCTGCCCAGAGCCTGGCGCACCGACCTGATGGCCGTGTACGGCTTCGCCCGACTCGTCGACGACATCGGTGACGGCGACCTGGCCCCCGGCGGCGCCGACGCACGGCTGCTCGGCGTGTCGGCCGACCGGGCCGGGGACCGGCTGGCGCTCCTCGACGCCTTCGAGGCCGACCTGCGCCGTGTCTTCGACTCCACGCCGCGCCACCCCCTGCTGCGCCGTCTCCAGCCGACCGTCCGCCGGTGCTCCCTCACGCCCGAGCCGTTCCTCGGCCTGATCGCCGCCAACCGCCAGGACCAACTGGTCAAGCGGTACGAGACCTACGACGACCTGCTCGCCTACTGCGAGCTGTCCGCCAACCCCGTGGGCCGGCTCGTCCTCGCCGTGACCGGCACCTCCACCCCCGAGCGGATCCGCCGCTCCGACGCGATCTGCACGGCCCTGCAGATCGTCGAGCACCTTCAGGACGTGGCCGAGGACCTCGGCCGTGACCGCATCTATCTGCCCGCCGAGGACATGAAGCGCTTTCATGTCCAGGAGGCGGATCTCGCCACGCCCACAGCGGGCGCGTCGGTGCGCGCACTGGTTGCGTACGAAGCGCAACGCGCCCGCGTTCTCCTGAATGAAGGCGCCCCCCTCGTGGGTAGCGTGCACGGCAGGTTGAGGCTGCTGCTTGCGGGGTTCGTGGCGGGGGGAAGGGCGGCAATCCGTGCGATCGCCGCCGCCGAATACGACGTACTTCCCGGCCCGCCCAAGCCCGGCAAGCTCCAGTTGCTGCGTGAGGTGGGCGTGACTCTGCGAGGAGAGGGGTGATCCGGACCGTGGAGTCGGAACCACACGTGTCCGCACCGGTACTCGCTGCCTACAGCTACTGCGAGGCCGTCACCGGACAGCAGGCCCGTAACTTCGCCTACGGCATCAGGCTGCTGCCGACGCCCAAGCGCCGGGCCATGTCGGCGCTGTACGCGTTCTCCCGCCGCGTCGACGACATCGGCGACGGCGCGCTCACCGACGACGTGAAGATCGCCAGACTCGAGGACACCCGGGCACTGCTCACCCGGATCCACGAGGAGGCGGTCGACGAGGACGACACCGACCCGGTCGGCGTCGCCCTCGCTCATGCCGCCCAGCAGTTCCCGATCCCGCTCGGCGGCCTGGACGAGCTCATCGACGGCGTCCTGATGGACGTACGCGGCGAGACCTACGAGACCTGGGACGACCTGAAGGTCTACTGCCGCTGCGTGGCCGGTGCCATCGGGCGGCTCTCGCTCGGCGTTTTCGGAACGGAACCGGGGGCGCGCGGCACCGAGCGCGCCTCCGAGTACGCCGACACGCTCGGGCTCGCACTCCAGCTCACCAACATCCTGCGGGACATCCGCGAGGACGCCGAGGGCGGACGCACCTACCTGCCCGCCGACGACCTGGCCAAGTTCGGCTGCTCGGCCGGGTTCAGCGGGCCGAAACCGCCGGAGGGCTCCGACTTCGCGGGCCTCGTGCACTTCGAAGTGCGACGGGCCCGCGCCCTTTTCGCCGAGGGCTACCAGCTCCTGCCCATGCTCGACCGGCGCAGCGGCGCCTGTGTCGCCGCGATGGCCGGCATCTACCGCCGCCTCCTCGACCGCATCGAGCGCGAACCGGAAGCCGTGCTGCGCGGCCGGGTCTCACTGCCCGGACGCGAGAAGGCGTACGTCGCCGTGCGCGGTCTGTCCGGCCTGGACACCCGGCATGTGACCCGGCGGACCGTCAGGAGGCGCGCCTGATGGACAACCTGGGACAGGGTGACGCCACCGGCGAAATGCGGCACGCAACCCTCCGCTGCCGGGCCGCGTCCCAGACTGCAACGACCTGCCGTGACCGGTTCTCGCGCCGCGGCCGGTACGTGGGGGAGGGTGCACGATGACCGACGGCACGTGGTCGGGGTCCGCCAGGGACGCCGTCGTGATCGGCGGAGGGCTCGCCGGTATCACCGCCGCGCTCGCGCTCGCCGACGCCGGAGTGCGCGTCACCCTGCTCGAAGGACGGCCCCGGCTCGGCGGGCTGGCCTTCTCCTTCCAGCGCGGCGAGCTGACCGTCGACAACGGACAACACGTCTACCTGCGCTGCTGCACCGCCTACCGCTGGTTCCTCGACCGTATCGACGGCGCGGCACTGGCTCCGCTGCAGGATCGTCTCGACGTGCCCGTCCTCGACGTCACCAAGCCCGAGGGCCGGCGG
The DNA here is from genome assembly GCF_004187715.1 of Streptomyces sp. F001. Classification (GTDB taxonomy): domain Bacteria; phylum Actinomycetota; class Actinomycetes; order Streptomycetales; family Streptomycetaceae; genus Streptomyces; species Streptomyces flavusporus. The sequence goes on from NZ_QZWF01000019.1 coordinate 65,057, forward strand.
CTCGGCAGGCTGCGGCGCGACGCCCTGCCCGTGCCCCTGCATCTGGGGCGCAGCCTGGCGACGTATCCGCACCTCTCACTCGCCGAGCGTGCCATGGTCGGCCGGGCCGCGCTCGCGCTCAAGGGCCTCGACCTCGCCGATCCGACCCTGGACGCACAGGACTTCGGCAGCTGGCTGACCGCGCACGGTCAGTCGGCGCGTGCCGTCGAGGCCCTGTGGGACCTGGTCGGGGTCGCCACCCTCAACGCGGTCGCGGGCGACGCCTCCCTGGGGCTCGCCGCGATGGTGTTCAAGACCGGTCTGCTGTCCGACCCGGGCGCGGCCGACATCGGCTGGGCGCGTGTCCCGCTGGGCGAACTGCACGACCGGCTGGCCCGCAAGGCGCTCGACTCCGCGGGCGTCCGTACCGAACTGCGCTCACGAGTCACCTCCATCTCCCGGAACTCCCAGTACGAGAACGGGCGTTGGACCGTTCAGGTTCCCGGCGAGACCATCGAGACGGACGCAGTCGTACTCGCCGTACCCCAGCGCGAGACGTACGACCTGCTGCCGGACGGCGCCCTGGACGCCCCCGACCAGCTGCTGCGGATCGGCACCGCGCCGATTCTCAACATCCATGTCGTCTACGACCGCAAGGTGCTCGTCAGGCCCTTCCTGACCGCGCTCGGCACGCCGGTGCAGTGGGTCTTCGACCGCACCGAGGCGTCCGGGCTCGAGCAGGGGCAGTACCTCGCGCTGTCGCAGTCCGTGGCCCAGGACGAGATCGACGCTCCGGTCGCCGAGCTGCGCGAGCGGTACCTGCCCGAACTCGAAAGGCTGCTGCCCCGCGCCCGCGGTGCCGAGGTGCGGGACTTCTTCGTGACCAGGGAGCGCACCGCCACGTTCGCTCCCGCCCCCGGCGTCGGACGGCTGCGGCCCGGCGCCCGTACCAAGGCACCCGGCCTGTACCTGGCCGGAGCGTGGACCGCCACCGGGTGGCCCGCGACCATGGAGAGTGCGGTCCGCAGCGGCATCGGTGCGGCGGACGCCGCGCTGAGCGCCCTGGGCCGGCCCCGCCCCCGCCACCTCTTCGACGTCGAGGAGGCGGCCTGATGCTCGATCAGCGCGCGGCAGGCCCCCGCACCCCCGGTACCGCAACAAGAGGAGAGACTGTGCCCACTGTGCCCCTGGCCTCGAAGGCCGCTCGAGAGACCGCGGTGGACGTGACCGCGCTTCTGGAGCGCGGCCGGACCCTGGCCACACCGGTACTGCGGGCGGCCGTCGACCGCCTGGCACCTCCCATGGACACGGTCGCCGCCTATCACTTCGGCTGGATCGACGCCGCGGGCAACCCTGCCGACGGCGACGGCGGCAAGGCCGTGCGCCCCGCCCTCGCGGTGCTGTCCGCCGAGGTCACCGGGGCCGCGCCGGAGGTCGGCATTCCCGGAGCGGTCGCCGTCGAACTGGTCCACAACTTCTCGCTGCTGCACGACGACCTGATGGACGGCGACGAACAGCGCCGGCACCGCGACACCGTCTGGAAGGTGCACGGCCCCGCCCAGGCCATCCTGGTCGGTGACGCCCTGTTCGCCCTGGCCAACGAGATCCTCCTGGAGCTCGGCACCGTCGAGGCCGGCCGGGCCACCCGCCGGCTGACCACGGCGAGCCGCGCCCTGATCGACGGCCAGGCCCAGGACATCTCCTACGAGCACCGCGACCGCGTCAGCGTCGAGGAGTGCCTGGAGATGGAGGGCAACAAGACCGGCGCCCTGCTGGCCTGCGCCAGCTCCATCGGCGCGGTGCTCGGCGGCGCGGACGAGCACACTGCCGACTCCCTGGAGAAGTACGGCTACCACCTCGGCCTCGCCTTCCAGGCCGTCGACGACCTGCTCGGCATCTGGGGCGACCCGGAGGCCACCGGCAAGCAGACCTGGAGCGATCTGCGCCAGCGCAAGAAGTCCCTGCCGGTCGTGGCCGCGCTCGCGGCGGGCGGCGCCGCCTCCGAGCGGCTCGGCGAGATCCTCGCCGCCGACGCCAAGAGCAGCGACTTCGCGAACTTCTCCGAGGAGGAGTTCGCGGCCCGCGCCGCCCTCATCGAGGAGGCGGGCGGCCGCGAGTGGACCACCGAGGAAGCACGCCGTCAGCACACCATCGCCATCGAAGCCCTCGACGCCGTCGACATGCCCGACCGGGTGCGGCAGCAGTTCACGGCGCTCGCCGACTTCGTCGTCGTACGAAAGAGATGATCACTATCGGCCGAATAGCTCTCGCGTAGTCGCCGGCCGGTGCCGCGGATTCGTGTGTACCGGCCGACGGCGGACCCACAGCAGACGCACCACCGGAAGTGACTGCACGAAGGGGAAGCCATGACAGCGACGACCGACGGAAGCACCGGGGCCCAGCCGCCCCGCGCTGCCGCGGCCAGCGAAACCGACAGCACCACCCCCGAGGCGGCCGGGGGCCGAGAAGCCGCCGTACACGCCGTCCGGCGCGCCACCGACTTCCTGCTGTCCCGCCAGGACGCCGAGGGATGGTGGAAGGGCGACCTCGAGACGAACGTCACCATGGACGCCGAGGACCTGCTGCTGCGTCAGTTCCTGGGCATCCGCGACGAGTCCACCACCCGCGCCGCCGCCCTGTTCATCCGCGGCGAGCAGCGTGAGGACGGCACCTGGGCCACCTTTCACGGGGGACCGGGCGAACTCTCCACCACCATCGAGGCGTACGTCGCCCTGCGCCTGGCCGGCGACGCGCCCGACGCCCCGCACATGGCGAAGGCGTCGGAGTGGATCCGGGCAGCGGGTGGCGTTGCCGCCTCCCGCGTCTTCACCCGGATCTGGCTCGCCCTGTTCGGCTGGTGGAAGTGGGAGGACCTGCCCGAACTCCCGCCGGAGCTCATCTACTTCCCGACGTGGCTGCCGCTCAACATCTACGACTTCGGCTGCTGGGCCCGGCAGACCATCGTCCCGCTGACCATCGTCTCCGCGAAGCGGCCGGTCAGGCCCGCGCCTTTCCCGCTGGACGAGCTGCACACCGATCCGGGTGACCCGAACCCGGTGAAACCCCTTGCACCTGCGGCGAGTTGGGACGGGGCCTTCCAGCGGCTCGACAAGGGCCTGCACGCCCTGCGCAAGGTCGTGCCGAGGAAGCTGCGCAGAGCCGCCATGAACACCGCGGCGCGCTGGATCATCGAGCGGCAGGAGAACGACGGTTGCTGGGGCGGCATCCAGCCGCCGGCCGTGTACTCGCTCATCGCCCTGCATCTGCTCGGCTACGACCTCCAGCACCCGGTGATGCGGGCCGGGCTGGAGTCGCTGGACCGGTACGCCGTCCGGCGCGAGGACGGTGCCCGGATGATCGAGGCCTGCCAGTCGCCGGTGTGGGACACCTGCCTGGCGACCATCGCGCTCGTCGATGCCGGGGTGCCCGCCGATCACCCGCAGCTCGTCAAGGCCGCGGACTGGATGCTGGGCGAGCAGATCGTCCGGCCCGGCGACTGGTCGGTGCGCAGACCGGGGCTGCCACCGGGCGGCTGGGCGTTCGAGTTCCACAACGACAACTACCCCGACATCGACGACACGGCCGAGGTCGTCCTCGCACTGCGCCGGGTCAGGCACCACGACCCGGAGCGGGTGGAGAAGGCGATCGGGCGCGGGGTGCGCTGGAACCTCGGCATGCAGTCGAAGAGCGGGGCGTGGGGCGCCTTCGACGTCGACAACACCAGCCTGTTCCCCAACCGGCTGCCGTTCTGCGACTTCGGCGAGGTCATCGACCCGCCGTCCGCGGACGTCACCGCGCACGTCGTGGAGATGCTCGCGGCCGAGGGCCTGGCCCACGACCCGCGCACCCGGCGCGGCGTCCGGTGGCTGCTGGCCCAACAGGAGCCGAACGGCTCCTGGTTCGGGCGCTGGGGCGTCAACTACGTCTACGGCACCGGGTCGGTGGTGCCCGCACTCGTCGCGGCGGGCATCCCCGGTTCGCACCCGGCGATCCGCCGGGCGGTGACCTGGCTGGAGAGCGTGCAGAACGACGACGGCGGCTGGGGCGAGGACCTGCGCTCCTACCAGGACGTCGAGCGATGGAGCGGCCGCGGCGCCTCCACCGCCTCCCAGACGGCCTGGGCGCTGATGGCCCTGCTGGCGGCCGGCGAGCAGGACTCCAAGGCCGTCGAACGCGGTGTCGCCTGGCTCGCCGCGACCCAGCGGGAGGACGGCTCCTGGGACGAGCCGTACTTCACCGGCACCGGCTTCCCCTGGGACTTCTCCATCAACTACCACCTCTACCGGCAGGTCTTCCCGCTCACCGCCCTCGGCCGGTTCGTGAACGGAGAGCCCTTCGCACCGGCCAAGGGGAGCTGATGAGCACGCCGCCCGCCTCGGCACCGCTGCTGATCGCCTGTGCGCTCGGCATCGAGCGCCTGGCCCTGCGCCTGGGCGACCATGGCGGTGCCGACGGGCCGGTCACCGTCCTGCGCACCGGCATGGGGCCCCGGTCGGCCGAGCGCTCCGTCACCCGGGCGCTGGCCGACCCCGCCCTCACCGAGGCCTCCGTGCTCGCCACCGGCTTCTGCGCGGGGCTGGCCCCCGGCATGCATCCCGGCGACCTGGTCGTCGCCGAGGAGACCCGGCACCCGCATGGCAGCACGCCGTGCGTGGGCACCGAACTGCTCGTCAAGGAACTCATCCGTGCCGTGCCCGGCCGCACCGTCCACACCGGGCCGGTCACCGGCTCCGACCACGTCGTCCGTGGTCAGGAACGTGCCGACCTGCTCGCCACCGGCGCGATCGCGGTCGACATGGAGTCGGCGGCAACGCTTCTGAGCGCGGGGCGCGTGGGTGCGCGTCCGGTTGCGGCCGTCCGGGTGGTCGTGGACGCTCCAGAACATGAGCTCGTCCGGATCGGCACGGTGCGCGGTGGAATATCTGCTTTCCGCGTCCTTCGTTCCATTCTTCCCGCATTCTTTGAATGGCACCGTAATGTGTTGCTCCCCAGGAGGTGAGCCCGATGGCCATGCCGCTGCGTCAGTCCATCAAGGTCGCTACTTACTTGGCTGAACAGAAGCTCCGCAGGCGCGACAAGTTCCCGCTCATCGTCGAGCTCGAACCGCTCTTCGCCTGCAACCTCAAGTGCGAGGGCTGCGGCAAGATCCAGCACCCCGCCGGGGTGCTCAAGCAGCGCATGCCGGTCGCACAGGCCGTGGGAGCGGTGCTGGAGTCCGGGGCGCCGATGGTGTCGATCGCCGGCGGTGAGCCGCTGATGCACCCCCAGATCGACGAGATCGTGCGCCAGCTGGTGGCCAGGCGGAAGTACGTCTTCCTGTGCACCAACGCCATGCTGCTGCGCAAGAAGATGGACAAGTTCAAGCCCTCGCCGTACTTCGCCTTCGCCGTGCACATCGACGGCCTGCGCGAGCGGCACGACGAGTCGGTCGCGAAGGAGGGTGTGTTCGACGAGGCCGTGGCGGCCATCAAGGAGGCCAAGCGGCGCGGCTTCCGGGTCACCACCAACTCGACCTTCTTCAACACCGACACCCCGCAGACCATCGTCGAGGTGCTCAACTTCCTCAACGACGACCTCGAGGTCGACGAGATGATGATCTCGCCCGCCTACGCCTACGAGAAGGCCCCCGACCAGGAGCACTTCCTGGGTGTGGAGCAGACCCGCGAGCTGTTCAAGAAGGCCTTCGCGGGCGGCAACCGGCGCCGTTGGCGGCTCAACCACTCTCCGCTGTTCCTCGACTTCCTCGAGGGCAAGGTCGACTTCCCCTGCACCGCATGGGCGATCCCGAACTACTCGCTGTTCGGCTGGCAGCGCCCCTGCTACCTGATGAGCGACGGCTACGTGCCGACGTACCGCGAACTGATCGAGGAGACCGACTGGGACAAGTACGGCCGCGGCAAGGACCCGCGCTGCGCCAACTGCATGGCGCACTGCGGCTACGAGCCCACCGCCGTCCTCGCCACCATGGGTTCCCTGAAGGAGTCCCTGCGCGCCATGCGCGAGACGGTCTCCGGAAACCGGGAGTGACGCCATGACCGCCATCCCTCTGGGCGTCCCCGAGGTACCGGTCCGGCCGATCGCCGAGCGCCGGAAGAGCCGGCAGATCCAGGTCGGATCCGTGGCGGTGGGCGGAGACGCGCCGGTGTCGGTGCAGTCCATGACCACGACCCGTACGTCGGACATCGGCGCGACCCTTCAGCAGATCGCCGAGCTGACGGCGTCCGGCTGCCAGATCGTCCGGGTCGCCTGTCCGACCCAGGACGACGCGGACGCGCTGGCGACCATCGCGCGCAAGTCGCAGATCCCGGTGATCGCGGACATCCACTTCCAGCCGAAGTACGTGTTCGCCGCGATCGAGGCCGGCTGCGCCGCGGTCCGGGTCAACCCCGGCAACATCAAGCAGTTCGACGACAAGGTCAAGGAGATCGCGGGGGCCGCGAAGGAGCACGGCACGCCGATCCGGATCGGCGTGAACGCGGGCTCGCTGGACCGGCGGCTGCTGCAGAAGTACGGCAAGGCGACGCCGGAGGCGCTGGTGGAGTCGGCGCTGTGGGAGGCGTCGCTGTTCGAGGAGCACGACTTCCGGGACATCAAGATCTCGGTGAAGCACAACGACCCGGTCGTGATGATCGAGGCGTACCGGCAGCTGGCCGCGCAGTGCGACTACCCGCTGCATCTGGGCGTCACGGAGGCGGGCCCGGCGTTCCAGGGCACGATCAAGTCGGCGGTCGCCTTCGGTGCACTGCTGTCGCAGGGCATCGGCGACACGATCCGGGTGTCCCTGTCCGCTCCGCCCGCCGAGGAGGTCAAGGTCGGCATCCAGATCCTGGAGTCGCTGAACCTCAAGGAGCGCGGTCTGGAGATCGTCTCCTGCCCGTCCTGCGGGCGTGCCCAGGTCGATGTGTACAAGCTGGCCGAGGAGGTCACCGCCGGCCTTGAGGGCATGGAGGTCCCGCTGCGCGTCGCGGTCATGGGGTGTGTGGTGAACGGCCCCGGCGAGGCCCGCGAGGCCGACCTCGGCGTCGCCTCCGGCAACGGCAAGGGGCAGATCTTCGTCAAGGGCGAGGTCATCAAGACCGTCCCCGAGTCGAAGATCGTCGAGACGCTGATCGAAGAGGCCATGAAGATCGCCGAGCAGATGGAGCAGGACGGGGCCGCAGCGGGTGCCCCCACCGGCACGGGGAAGCCGGCAGTGACGGTGAGTTGAGGGAAGGCACGGACCGAGAGGGGGCCGAGCGTGACGATTCTGGAGAACATCCGGGGACCACGCGACCTGAAGGCGCTGTCCGAGGCGCAACTGCGCGAACTGTCCGACGAAATAAGAGAGTTCCTGGTGCAGGCGGTCGCCAGGACCGGCGGCCACCTCGGGCCCAATCTGGGGGTGGTGGAACTCTCCGTCGCGCTCCACCGGGTCTTCGAGTCACCGGTCGACCGCATCCTGTGGGACACCGGACACCAGAGCTACGTACACAAGCTGCTGACAGGACGTCAGGACTTCTCCAAGCTGCGCGGCAAGGGCGGGCTGTCCGGCTATCCGTCGCGCGAGGAGTCCGAGCACGACATCATCGAGAACAGCCACGCCTCCACCGCGCTCGGCTGGGCCGACGGACTCGCCAAGGCCCGCCGGGTGCAGGGCGAGAAGGGGCATGTCGTCGCGGTGATCGGTGACGGCGCGCTCACCGGCGGGATGGCCTGGGAGGCGCTGAACAACATCGCGGCCGCCAAGGACCGGCCGCTGATCATCGTCGTCAACGACAACGAGCGCTCGTACGCGCCGACCATCGGGGGGCTGGCCAACCATCTTGCGACGCTGCGCACCACCGACTCGTACGAGAAGGTCCTCGCCTGGGGCAAGGACGTGCTCCTGCGCACCCCGGTCGTGGGAGGAACGGTCTACGAGGCGCTGCACGGCGCGAAGAAGGGCTTCAAGGACGCCTTCGCGCCGCAGGGGATGTTCGAGGACCTCGGCCTGAAGTACGTCGGCCCCATCGACGGACACGACATCAAGGCCGTCGAGTCGGCGCTGCGGCGCGCCAAACGCTTCCACGGGCCGGTGCTGGTGCACTGCCTCACCGTGAAGGGCCGCGGCTATGAACCCGCCCTCGCGCACGAGGAGGACCACTTCCACACCGTCGGCGTGATGGACCCGCTCACCTGCGAGCCGCTGGCTCCGTCCAACGGGCCCTCCTGGACCTCGGTGTTCGGCGACGAGATCGTCAGGATCGGCGAGGAGCGGGAGGACGTCGTGGCGATCACGGCGGCCATGCTGCATCCGGTGGGCCTCGCCGAGTTCGCCCAGCGGTTCCCGGACCGGGTGTGGGACGTCGGCATCGCCGAACAGCACGCGGTGGTTTCCGCGGCCGGCCTCGCGGCCGGCGGACTGCACCCCGTCGTCGCCGTCTACGCCACCTTCCTCAACCGCGCCTTCGACCAGCTCCTGATGGACGTGGCGCTGCACCGCTGCGGGGTGACCTTCGTCCTGGACCGGGCCGGCGTGACCGGCGCCGACGGGGCCTCCCACAACGGCATGTGGGACATGTCGATCCTCCAGGTCGTGCCCGGGCTGCGGATCGCCGCGCCACGCGACGCCGACCAGCTGCGGGCCCAGCTGCGCGAGGCGGTCGCCGTCGACGACGCCCCGACGCTCGTGCGCTTCCCCAAGGAGTCGGTGGGGCCGTGCGTTCCGGCCGTCGACCGGCTGGGCGGCATCGACGTACTGCACTCTTCGGATCCTTCGGATGTCCTGCTGGTCGCCGTCGGCGTGATGGCGCCGGTCTGCCTGCAGGCCGCCGAGCTGCTCGAAGCACGCGGCATCGGCTGCACCGTCGTCGACCCCCGCTGGGTCAAGCCCGTCGACCCGGCGCTGCCCGGCCTCGCCGCCACGCACCGGCTGGTCGCGGTCGTCGAGGACAACAGCCGCGCCTCCGGGGTCGGTGCGGCGGTGGCGCTCGCGCTGAGCGACGCCGAAGTGGACGTGCCCGTACGGCGGTTCGGCATCCCGGAGCAGTTCCTCGCGCACGCCAAGCGCGGTGAGGTGCTGGCCGACATCGGCCTCACACCGGTCGAGATCGCCGGGCGGATCAGCGCGAGCCTGGCCGTCAAGGAGGAGCTGTCCAAGGCGACCGACCTCCACGCGGAGCTGTCCGGGGAGACGGCTGTGACGGAAGAGCTGTCCAAGGAGACTCAGCCATGACAACCGCGGAATCCGCGTCCCAGCCACCGGAGCCGGGGCCCGAGAAGGAGTTCGACCTCGGTGCGCTGCTGGCCCGGCGCGGAGCCGAGCGCTACGAGCTGCACGCCCGGTACCTCAACCACCAGCTCCCGCGCATGCTGCACACGATCGGCTTCGACAAGGTCTACGAGCGGGCCGAGGGCGCCTACTTCTGGGACGCGGACGGCAACGACTACCTGGACATGCTTGCCGGCTTCGGGGTGATGGGCCTGGGCCGCCACCACCCCGTGGTCCGCAAGGCGCTGCACGACGTCCTCGACGCCCAGCTCGCCGACCTCACCCGCTTCGACTGCCAGCCGCTGCCCGGCCTGCTGGCCGAGCGGCTGCTGGCGCACAGCCCGCACCTGGACCGGGTGTTCTTCGGCAACAGCGGCACCGAGGCCGTCGAGACAGCGCTGAAGTTCGCCCGGTACGTCACCGGCCGACCGCGGATCCTGTACTGCACGCACGCCTTCCACGGACTGACCACCGGCTCGCTGTCCGTGAACGGCGAGTCGGGCTTCCGCGACGGCTTCGCCCCGCTGCTGCCCGACACGGCCGTGCCGCTCGGCGACCTCGACGCCCTGGCCCGGGAACTGAAGCGGGGTGACGTCGCCGCCCTGATCGTCGAGCCCATCCAGGGCAAGGGCGTGTACGAGGCCCCGCCCGGCTATCTGCGCGCCGCCCAGGAGCTGCTCCACCGGCACAAGGCGCTGCTCATCGCGGACGAGGTGCAGACCGGGCTGGGCCGGACCGGCGACTTCTACGCCTACCAGCACGAGGAGGGCGTCGAGCCGGACCTGGTGTGCGTGGCCAAAGCCCTCTCGGGCGGCTATGTGCCGGTGGGCGCCACCCTGGGCAGGGACTGGATCTTCAAGAAGGTCTACTCGTCGATGGACCGGGTGCTGGTCCACTCGGCCAGCTTCGGGTCCAACGCCCAGGCCATGGCGGCGGGCCTGGCGGTGCTGTCGGTGATGGAGAACCAGCAGATCGTCGCGGGCGTACGCACCACCGGCGAGCTGCTCAGATCCCGGCTGGCGGCGCTGACCGACACGTACGAGATGCTCGCGGACGTCCGCGGCCGGGGACTGATGATCGGCATCGAGTTCGGCCGGCCCCGGTCGCTGAAGCTGCGCAGCCGCTGGGCCATGCTGCAGGCCGCCCGTAAAGGGCTGTTCGCCCAGATGGTGGTTGTGCCGCTGCTGCAGCGACACCGGATTCTCACCCAGGTCTCCGGCGACCATCTGGAGGTCATCAAGCTGATCCCGCCGCTGATCATCGGCGAGCGGGAGGTGGACCGGTTCGTCGACGCGTTCACGGCCGTGATGGACGACGCACACAACGGCGGCGGGCTGGTGTGGGACTTCGGGAAGACACTGGTGAAGCAGGCGGTCGCCAACCGATAGCGCTTTTGCCTGGAAGGCAACAAATTTGCCCGATGGGCAAAGTGTCCGGCTGAATGGAGGCATGAACTCCTCCGCCTCCGAGCCCGGGGCCGAGCCGGCCGACGGTCTGCCGGTGGTCGCCCCGCAGCTCCGTGCCCTGCGCCGACGGGCCGGCCGCACCCTGGAGGCCGCCGCCCGCCTCGCCGGACTCTCGCCCGCCCATCTCTCCCGGCTGGAGACCGGGCAGCGTCAGCCCTCGCTGCCGATGCTGCTCGCGCTCGCCCGTATCTACGGTACGACCGTCTCGGAGCTGCTCGGCGAGACGGTCGCCGACCAGGATGCCGTCGTGCGCGCGGCCGACATGGAGCCGACCGGAGCGGGCGGCTGGACGTACTGGCAGGCCGGCGCGCCCGGCCGCGGGATGCAGGCGCTGCGCGTCCAGGTGCCGTACGGCTCCCAGGGCGACATCGTGCGCGTGCACCCCGGTGAGGAGTGGCTGTACGTCCTCCAGGGCCGCCTGCGGCTGCGCCTCGGGGACACCGTGCACCTGCTCGCACCGGGGGACAGCGCCCACTTCGACTCGCTGACCCCGCACCGCATCGCCGCCCAGGATCCCGACGGCGTCGAGCTCCTGTTCGTCCACACCCTGCTACAGAGCCCCACGGCCGCGCTGTGCCTCGGCCCCATCACGGGAGAAACGCCATGAGTAACCTCGAGCAGAAGTTCCCGCGGGCCATCTGGGTCCGGCTGTTGATCTACATCGCGGCGGGACATGTCTTCGCCGGCTTCCTCTACCTGCTCTTCGAGGTGGGGGCGAAGTAGGGCCGCAGTCGGGTCCGGCTCAGTCGAGCAGTCGCGCGCGCAGCCGGTCCCGGGTCTCCGGGGCGATCCCCAGTCCCTGTTCCAGGTAGGTGTCGACGCCGCCCCACGTCCCGTCGATGGTCTCGATGGCCGCCGTCAGATACTCGGCGCGCGCGTCGAAGAGAGGGCTGAGAAGCTCCATGACCTCGGGGGAGTAGGCCGAGGCGGAGGTGCTGCTGCGGTGCACCTTGTAGCGGCGGTGCTTGGCGTTCGACTCCAGGTAGTCGGCGAGGATGGCCTCGCGCTCCACGCCGAGGGCGAGCAGCGTGACGGCGATGGACAGGCCGGCGCGGTCCTTGCCCGCCGCGCAGTGCATCAGGGCCGGGACGCTGTCCTCGGCGAGCGCGTGCAGCACCTGGGAGTGCTCGGTCGTGCGCTCCTTGATGATCGTGCGGTACGAGGTGATCATCCGGTTCGCCGCCTTGCCGTCCGCGAGGATCGTGCGCAGCTGGTCCAGGTCGCCGTCCCGGACCATCTTCCAGAACTCGGCGCCGTCCGCGGGGTCCGTCAGTGGCAGGTTCACATTGCGCACACCCGGCAGCTCGACGTCGGGGCCCTCGAGCTTCTGGTCCGCCGCGTTGCGGAAGTCGAAGATCGTGTGCAGTCCGAGGGAGCCGAGGAACTCGGCGTCCTCGTCGGTGGCGTGCGCGAGGTGACCGCTGCGGAACAACACCCCGTACCGCACCCGTCGGCCGTCCACCGTCGGCAGGCCGCCGACGTCACGGAAGTTGCGCACTCCGGCCAGTTCGGGCTCGGTCGACGGCACCTGCTGCGTCACGGGGGCTCCCTCCCATCGGCCCCGTCGGCGCGGCTCGTCGACGGGCACGCAGTCGACGATACGACATGGATTCCTGGGGCAATGAGTTGTCCACAGGAGGTCACCGCCCATTGGACGAGTTGTCCACAGGCGTTGCCCCGGACGCCCGTGGCCCTTGATGATGTTGGTGCTTGAGTGGAGCTGTCGGAATCTGTGGGGGCCTGATGTTGGAGATCGCCGAGAACGGGCGTACGTGGCTGCTGTCGGGGCCCACGAGCAGCTATGCCGTCCACCTCGCCGACGACGACGAGCTGCTGCATCTGCACTGGGGCCCGCGGATCGCGCTCGCCGACGCCGAGGCCCTCGCCGTGCGCCCACTGCCGGACTACTGGCCCTTCGAGTCGCCGCTCGACGGGCGCGAGGAGTATCCCGTCGAGGGCGGCCCTCGCTTCGTGCGGCCCGCCCTGTCCGTGCGCACCGACGAGCGGCGCGGCACCGAGTGGCGTTTCGAGGCCCACGAGACCGCGGACCAGGAGCTGCGGCTGCGCTTCCGCGACGCCGGGCTGGCGATCACCCTGCACTACCGGATGCGTGACGACGTCGTGGAGCGCTGGGTGACCCTGCACAACGACGGGCCCGAGGCCGAGCTGCTGCGTGCCGACTCCGCGACCTGGACCCTGCCGGACCGCGACGCATGGCGGCTGTCCCAGCTGCACGGCCGCTGGGCCGCGGAGTCCCGGCTCGTGCGCTCTCCCCTCACCTACGGTGAGAAGGTCATCGGCAGCCGCCGCGGACACACCGGCCACCAGCATCTGCCGTGGGTGGCGCTGGACACCGACGCGACCGAGGAGCGCGGCGAGGTCTACGGCTGCGCCCTCGCCTGGTCGGGCTCGTGGCGGATCGCCGTCGCACAACTGCCGGACGCGCGCGTGCAGATCACCGGCGGAGCCGGCTACGACGACTCCGGCCTGCTGCGGCTGGCGGCGGGGGAGTCCTTCACCACCCCTGTCTTCGCCGGCCTCTTCAGCGACGGCGGCTTCGGCGGTGCCAGCCGCGCCTGGCACGCCTACCAGCGGGCGTACGTCATTCCGGACGCCGAGCGGGACCGGCCGGTGCTGTTCAACTCCTGGGAGGCCACCGAGTTCGACATCAGCGAGGAGCAGCAGCGGGCGCTCGCCCGGCGGGCCGCGGCGATCGGCGTCGAGCTGTTCGTGGTCGACGACGGCTGGTTCGGGGCGCGCACCAGCGACCGCGCCGGGCTCGGCGACTGGACACCCAACCCCGACCGCTTCCCGGCCGGGCTCAAGCCGCTCGCCGACGACGTGCACGCCCTCGGGATGCAGTTCGGGATCTGGGTCGAGCCCGAGATGGTCAACCCGGACAGCGAGCTGTACCGCGCCCACCCGGACTGGGTGCAGTTCCAACCGGGGCGAAAGCGGGCGGAACTTCGTAATCAGCTCGTACTGAACCTCGCGCGGGAGGATGTGCAGGACTACCTCTGGGAGCAGCTGCACGGGCTCCTGTCCAGCGCCCCGATCGACTACGTCAAGTGGGACTTCAACCGTTGCTTCACCGATGCCGGCTGGCCCGGCGAGCCGTATCCGCAGCGGCTGTGGGTCGACCATGTGCGCGCCGTGTACGCCCTGTTGGACCGGCTGCGGGCGGCCCACCCCGGTGTCGCCTTCGAGTCCTGCTCGGGTGGCGGCGGTCGCATCGACCTCGGTGTGATGAGCCGTACCGACCAGGTGTGGACCTCCGACAACACCGATCCGCTCGACCGGCTCGCCATCCAGGACGGCTTCAGTCAGATTCACCCCGCGCGCGTGATGGCCGCCTGGGTCACCGACAGCCCCAACACCCAGCTCAACGGCCGGGCCAGCTCGTTGCGCTTCCGCTTCGTCAGCGCCATGGCCGGGGTGCTCGGTGTCGGGGGTGACCTCACCCGGTGGACCGACGAGGAGCTTGCGGAGGCCCGGGGCTGGGTGGCGCTCTACAAGGAGATCCGGCCGCTCGTGCAGCGCGGGGACCTCCACCGGCTGCGGCCGCCGCGGGGCGGGCTGAGCGCCGTCCAGTACGTACGCGGCGACGAGGCCGTCGTGCTCGCCTGGCTTCAGGCGCAGAGCTACGGGGAGCCCGTCCCGGCGCTGCGGCTGCGTGGGCTCGACCCCACCGCGTCGTACGAATGCCGCGAAACGGGTGAAGTGCACCGGGGTGCCGTACTGCTGCACCACGGACTGCGCACCAGGCTGCGGGGTGACCTCGATGCGACGGTTCTCCGACTGCGTCGCATCTGACTCTTCTGTCCGAATTAGCCTCTTCATTCCAAGTCGCTCGGGAATAAAGGAACCTGGAGCGATGTCACGTGAGCAGCGTCATATCCGTGACCGTGCGTTGCCCGTCATGTCCACGTAATCCAAGCGCTTTTCAAGGGCATTTGCGGAACATGACGGTTTCGGAATCCACGGAGGGTGACGGTGAATTCGGTGAACTGATCAAGAAGTGGGCGTTCGTGCGGAACCTCTTGCTTGTCCCATTGCGTCTTGGTCGCTTACGTTCCACACCGATCCGGGCGGACGCCTAATCCTGCCGCCGCCCGGTGCCCGCGCAAACCCACCCGTGTACGGCAGGAGCGGGGGACCCACAGGTACAAATGCCTGTTCCGGTCTCCGGAACGGCTAGGGGTACAGCCGCGCTTCGGCGCGGCCGGGCATCTCCAGTCCGCACCCGACAGCTCACCTCGCAGGCGCCGGAGAGGAATTCGCCATGCCCGCGAAGGGTAAGCACCGCCGTCCGAAGACCCAGCGTTTCACCCGTTCCATCGCCATTGCCGGAACCGGTGGCGCCGCACTCGCCCTCCCGCTGATGGGGGCCGCCGGCGCCCATGCCACCACTGTGCAGTCCGCTCCGGAAAACGCCGTTCAGTCGGTCGCCGCAGAGAAGGCCGCCGCCCAGAAGAAGGCCGCCGAAAAGAAGTCCGCCGCCAAGAACGCCGGTGTGAAGACCTATTCGGTGAAGATCGGCGACTATCTTGCGAAGGTCGCCGAGGAGCAGAGCGTCAGCGGTGGCTGGCAGAAGCTCTACCAGGACAACCGTGAGGTCGTCGGCGACAACCCGTCGCTGATCCACCCCGGCCTGAAGCTCACGATCGGCAAGAAGGCCGCGGCGAGCGCGGACGAGCCGTCGTCCGCTTCGTCCTCTTCGTCTCCTTCCTCGTCGTCGGAGTCGCCGGAGGCGTCCAAGGCCTCGAAGTCGTCGAACTCGACGGAGTCCTCGGCGAAGTCGTCCGATCAGTCGTCGTCCGCCGAGTCCTCCGCGTCGAACGCGTCGACGGCCACCCAGAGCTCCGCCGGCACCTCCAGCGGCTACTCCTCCCCCGTTGACGGCGTCGCCGTCGGCACCGCCTACAAGGTGGCAGGCAGCATGTGGTCCAGCGGCTACCACACCGGCGTCGACTTCGCCACGCCGACGGGCACCCCGCTCAAGGCCGTCGGCGCAGGCACGGTCGTCTCCGCGGGCTGGGCCGGTGCGTACGGCAACCAGGTCGTCCTCAAGCTGGCCGACGGCTACTACGCCCAGTACGCCCACCTGTCCTCGCTGTCCGTCTCCGCCGGCCAGACCGTGACCGCGGGCCAGCAGGTCGGCTTCTCGGGCTCGACCGGCAACTCGACCGGTCCGCACCTGCACTTCGAGATCCGCACCACGCCGAACTACGGCTCGGACGTGGACCCGGTCGCGTACCTCCGCTCGCACGGCGTCTCCGTCGGCTGACGCACGCGCTCTCACGCCACCGAAGGCCGGACCCCGATCCCCGGGTCCGGCCTTCGGTGTGCGCGGACGGAGCGGTTATTCCACAGTTGACCAACCTTTTGGCAGTGGCTTATCTCACCGCCCGTCAACCCCTTCCTACGGTCGCGTAGGTCACATTCGAAGCGGAATCATGTCCCGACGTGGCAGACGATTCGAAGAATGACAGCAGATCAGTGATCGGGTCGTACGTGGCGGTGGGGGACAGCTTCACCGAGGGCGTAGGCGACCCCGGCCCCGACGGGGCGTTCGTCGGCTGGGCCGACCGCTTCGCCGTACTGCTCGCGGACCGCCGAGCCGAGGGCGACTTCCAGTACACGAACCTCGCCGTGCGCGGAAAACTGCTCGACCAGATCGTGGCGGACCAGCTTCCGCGGGCCGTCGAACGCGCGCCGGACCTGGTCTCGTTCTGCGCCGGCGGCAACGACATCCTCCGGCCCGGCACCGACCCGGACGACGTCGCCGAGCGCTTCGAGCGGGCGATCGCCGCGCTGACGGCCGTCGCGGGCACAGTGATGGTGACGACCGGCTTCGACACCCGGGGCGTACCCCTGCTGAAGCACCTGCGCGGCAAGATCGCCACCTACAACGGGCATGTGCGGGCCATCGCCGACCGGTACGGCTGTCCGGTGCTCGACCTGTGGTCCCTCAAGTCCGTTCAGGACCGCAGGGCCTGGGACGACGACCGGCTGCACCTCTCGCCCGAGGGGCACACGCGCGTGGCGCTGCGGGCCGGTCAGGTCCTCGGCCTCGCCGTCCCCGCCGATCCGGAGCAGCCCTGGCCGCCAGTTCCACCGCGCGGCACGCTCGACGTCCGGCGGGACGACGTCCAATGGGCGCGCGAGTACCTGGTGCCGTGGATCGGCCGCCGATTGCGCGGCGAGTCGTCGGGCGACCACGTGACGGCGAAGGGGACGCTGTCGCCGGACGACATCAGGATGCGGATCGCGTCGGTGGCTTGAGGCACATCCGTGGCGGAAGCCGGGGGAGCGGGTCGTTCCGATCGCCTGCGTCGGACCGGCCCGCCTCCGGCGCGGACGGGCGTACGCCATGAACCGCAACCTGTCCTCGCGGACGGCTCACGCGTGCCCGGCCGACGACACCTCGGCCAGTCCGAGCTCGCGGGCGAGCGCCTCGTCGACCCACTCCTGGGCCCGGGCGCGGGACAGCGCGCCCGGGTACGACGTCAGCTGGACGGCCAGGCCGTCGAGCAGGGCCGTCAGCCGCAGCGCCGCGCCCATGGGATCCGGGCAGCGGAACTCGCCGGCGGCCACGCCCTCGGCGATGACCTCGGCGATCGCCGCCTTCCAGCGCCTGTCGAGGTCCCGGGTGACCTCCTGCAGGGCCGGCTCGCGCAGGGCGGCAGCCCAGCCCTCTATCCACAGCCGCCAGCCCTTGGCCTGGCCGGTCGGGGCGTACCAGCGCACGGCCGACCGGAGCCGGCGCAGCGCCGTCGTACGCCGGCCGAGCAGCTTGCTCAGCTGGGCCAGGTCGTCCTCGGCGGCGTATGCGAACGCGGCGGCGACGAGCTTTTCCTTCGTCGAGAAGTGATAGAGCACCAGCGCGTTGCTCACGCCGAGCGTGGAGGCCACGTCGGCGATCCGGACCGCCGCGACACCCCGCGCCTCGATCTGCTCCACGGCGGCGCGCAACAACTCCTCGCGCCGTTCCTGCACGCTCAACCGCACTCTCGCCACGCGTTCACCCTAGGCCCTGTCGCACATCGGTGCGCACGCGCGCGCGTGCAGCTTCACCGGTACCAGCCGTAGCGTTCCGCGAGCACCGGGAGCCGGGCCGCCGCGACGGCGTGCGCGGCGGTCCGTGGTGTCGTGCCGTCGGTCTGCGCGCGGGACAGGACGAGGTCGACGAGAGCGCGCATCGAGCGGCGCGTGTACGTGAACGCCTCGTCCGCGTCGGCGCCGATGTCGCCGAAGAGGGTCCACCACCACCAGGCGTTCGTCCCGGAGTTGACCACCACGTCCGGCAGGACCGTGACTCCGCGCCCGGTCAGCAGCTCCTCCGCCTCCGGCAGTACGGGCATGTTGGCCGCCTCGACGATCCAGCGGGCGGTGATCCGGTCCTGGTTCGTGGTGTCGATCGCGTAGGAGACCGCCGCCGGCACCAGCACCTCCGCGTCGGCGGACAGCCAGGCGTCACCGGCCAGTTCACGGTCCCCGGGCCGCAGTACGCCGCGGTCCACCACGCCGTACGCGTCCCGCGCGGCGAGCAGCACCTCGACGTCGAGCCCGTCGGGGTTGGCGATGGTGCCCTTGATGTCGGCGACCGCCACGATCGTCAGACCCGCGCGCGCGAGGAACCGTGCGGTGGCCCCACCCATGGTGCCCAGCCCCTGGACGGCGACCCGCGTCCCGGCATACGGCACTCCGGCCCGGTCGAGGGCCGTGAGCAGCGACTCGGCGACCCCGCAGCCGCCGACCAGCTCGTCGAGCCCGATGCCGTCCACCTCGACCGCGAACGCGTCGGCGAGCCTCTGCCTGGCGGTGGCCTCGTCGTCGAGCAGCGGATACACGGCCTGGACCGACGAGACGAGCCCTGCCTCGGTGGCGGCCCGGTCCACGAGGTCCTGGGTGAGACCGAGGTCCTCGCCCGTGGTCCAGCAGCTCTCGACGTACGGCCGCATGGCCCGCAGGTACCGCACCAGGATTCCGTACGCCTCCGGGTCCCGCGGGTCGCAGTCGATACCGCCCTTGGCGCCGCCGAGCGGGACGTAGCGGCCCTCGGGGTTGTAGTGCAGCGCCTCCTTCATGGTCATGCCGCGCGCGAGCCCGGTGACCTCGTCCGACGTGCAGCCCGCGCGCATCCGCAGCCCACCGCTGGCGACGCCGCGCACCAGCCGGTCGACGACCAGGAAGCCCTGGCGGCCGGTGACGTGGTCGGTCCAGGTGAGCGACAGCAGGGGGGCGGTCATATGGGGACTCCTCGGGGCGGATCGGCCAGTGATTACTGACTCGCGATTCAGTATGGGGCCTGGTCGGCGCAGGAGTGTCGGAGGGGCGGACCATAATGGGAGGCCTTACCGACTCCACCTGGAGGTACCGTGGCCGGTTCCCGTTCCCTGAGCTCCGGGCTCCGCGCACTGCAGCCCGAGGCCTTCGGCGCGGATCCGAGCGGTGAGCGCATGGCGCGCATCCGCAGATCTCCCTACTTCAAGGACGGGGTCTTCCAGAATCCCGGCGGCCCTTCCCGGACCCGGCCGTCGGGGTCGCCACTGGACTTCGCGAAGAAGTACTTCGACAAGGAAGATCGCACGCGCCGTTCCCCGAAGGGTGCGGTGCCGGTGCACGCCACCACGCTCGCCGACCTCGCCAAGCCGCCGGTCACCGGGCTGCGGCTGACCTGGATGGGTCACTCCAGCGTCCTCGCGGAGATCGACGGACAGCGGGTGCTCTTCGACCCCGTCTGGGGTGAGCGCTGCTCACCGTTCCCCTTCGCCGGCCCCAAGCGCCTGCACCCGGTGCCGGTCCCGCTGGCGGCGCTCGGCCCGGTCGACGTCGTGGTCATCTCGCACGACCACTACGACCACCTGGACATGCCCACGATCAAGGCGCTGGCCGACACGGACACCCTGTTCGCCGTCCCGCTCGGCGTCGGCGCACACCTCGAGCACTGGGGCGTGTCCGCCGAGCGGCTGCGCGAACTGGAGTGGCACGAGACGACGCGGGTCGGCGGGCTCACCCTGACCGCCACCCCCGCCCGTCACTTCTGCGGCCGTGGCCTGCGCAACACCCAGCACACGCTGTGGGCCTCCTGGGTCGTGGCGGGGGACGAGCACCGGATATTCCACAGCGGTGACACCGGGTACTTCGAGGGCTTCCAGGACATCGGCGCCGACTACGGCCCGTTCGACGCGACGATGATCCAGCTCGGCGCGTACAGCGAGTTCTGGCCCGACATCCACATGACTCCGGACGAGGGCATGCGCGCCCACCTCGACCTTCAGGGCGGGGAGCCGGGCGGCGTGCTGCTGCCCATCCACTGGGGGACCTTCAACCTCGCCCCGCATGCCTGGGCCGAGCCCGGCGAGTGGACGATGGACGCCGCCGGCGCGGTCGGACAGGTGGTCGCCGTCCCTGTTCCGGGCGAGCCCTTCGAGTCGGCTGGAATCCTCCCCACGCGCCCCTGGTGGCGGGATGTGTCCCTGCCGCTGAACCGCAAGTGGCCCGTTCCGGAGATCACCCCGGAGGCGTCTCGTGACGACCTCGACCTTGTGGGTGAGGGCTGACCGTGGACGAGCTGAAGCACGTGACGGACGTCCTTGCAACCATGTCGGAGGCCGAGCGATAGAAGGTCCTGCGGGTCATCGACGGGCCGCCGCGTCGGCAGAGTCAGGAACGGGTGTCGGAGTTCCGGCCGTGGCCCTCCGCCTGCCGTGGCGGCGCGAGTGTGCGAGTGACAGTGAGTGGCGCGTAGAGCCATGCGGCAGACGATCGGCCTTACTGGCCATCTCCGGGACCTGCGCCTGGGGGGCACTTCAGGGCGTGAGCGCGTAGCTGGTTGCAGGGTGTCCAAGTCAGGAGTGGCGGTCGTGGAGTGGCAGTTCATTCCGTGGTAGCGGCATGTCTTCCTGCTGGGGAGCCTCCCGAATCCGACCGTTACGGCTGGTCGATGACGTCCCTCGTCAAGTCGTATGCGTTCGATCAGGAACATCATGACCTTGATGCGGCCGGCCTTTCGGTGCGTCCCCTGGACCTCGGCAAGTGCGGCACAGATGCCAATCGCGCGATGGCGAAACCTGCAGGAGCATTCCGGTTTCAAGCTGGTGGAGTCCGCCCAGGCCCGCTGGCGGGCCGTGAACGCACCCCACCTCGTCGTCCTTGTCCGGGCAGGTGCCCGCTTCGAAGGCGGCCAGCTCGTTGAACGCCCCACCACCGTGGCAGCATGACCGACTTCGGCCCAGCGCCCGCTGACATGAGAAACCGTCCGCATACCTTTCGACAGGTATGCAGACGGCTCTCAGTCGGCCACACCTCGTCTACGCCTGGATCCACCGCCTCAGCGCCTCGACCGTGTCCTCCGGCGTCGTGTTGAAGCACAGCCGGATCCCGGGCGCCGCCTCGGTGAGGAGGTTGACCAGCCGCTCGAACAGCAGGGTGTTCTCCGGCAGCATCCGCACGCCACCGCCGATCATCGCCAAGCCGAACGCGTGCTTCTGGAGCTGCTCCCGGACAGTCGCCTCGGCGCGGTCTGGAGAGATGTCGATCAGGCACACAACAGCATCGAACCCCGCTTCGCGCAGCGCCGCGTTCGCCGCCTCGATCCGGGCAGTGAGCACCGCCTCGTCGACACCGTCGGGCATCCGGCTGTAGTCGAGCGCACTCGGGTGCAGACCGATGGACAGTACCTTCGTGTCGCCCGGCAGGGGAGTCGAGGTCGTCGGTCGACCCATGGACGGTGTCCTCTCTGCTCACATCACGCTGATCTTCCCGGTGTATCACGGAAGTTGGGCAGAGGGCCCGCTCGGTTCGAAATCGGCAGACGATCTCGGCCGGCTCCCGAGCGCGATGATCGCTCTCTGTCCCAACTGACACGCCAACAAGACGTACGGCGCCGACAGGGAAGCGCTCACAGAGGCTCTCCGTGCTGATGCCCTGAGGCTGCACGAAGACGGCGTGCGGCGCTTTTCGCGAAGTACCTGGTACCGGCGGGCATGGCGGACGATGTGCGAGGAGTTGGAGGAGGTCATCCAGCTGACGGGTTGTTCCGGGGCAAGGCGAATATTCGAGATGGCTGCCGAGTCCGGCAGCGTAGTACGCCAGGCTGTCTCTGTGTACCGTTCGGATTCATGGGTGACCTGGCAGGGCGCTGACACGAAAGATGCAAGCGACTGTGCAGGTCAGGACGTTGTGATGGGTTCGAAGCGGAGGGTCATTCCGAGGCTGTTGGCTTCCTTGATCATGCGGCGCATGGCGCGTTCGGGGTCACGCTTGGTGAAGTAGTCGGCGCCGAGGTCGCGGTAGGGGACGTGGTCGTGCAGGACGTGCCAGATCGCGATGGCGAGTTTGTGCATGACCGCGACCATGGCGCGCTTGCCTCCCCTGCGTGCGGAGATGCGCCGGAAGTAGGCGGCGAGGTAGGTGTCCTTGTTCCTGATCGCGGCCATGGCGACGACGCCGAGCAACCGTTTGAGGTTGCTGTTGCCCGGTCGGGTCTTCCCCGACTTGCTCACTCCCGCGGATTCGTTCTGCCCGGGGCAGACACCGATCCACGAGGCGAGGTGTCCGGCAGTTGGGAACTGGTTCATGTCCCCACCGGTCTCGGCCAGGATGATCTCCGCTGCCATCCGGCCGATTCCCGGGATCGAGTCGAGAAGGTCGAGCTCGTGCTCGCGCTCGGCCAGAAGGCCGGCGATCCGCGCGTCGAACGCGGTGACGGCACTCTTGAAGCGGTCGATCTCATCGAGGTAGTGGCGGACCATGAACGCGTGGTGGTCGGTGAACTCGCCGTCCAGGGCCTCGATGAGGGCTGGGATCTTCGCGCGGGCCTTGCCGACGGCGAGGCCGGCCAGCTGCCCGGGGTCACGTTCCCCGGCGATGAGAGCCTCCAGGATCGCCCGGCCGCTCACGCCCGTCACATCGGTCAGCACCGAGGTGAGCTTCATGCCGGTGTCCTCCGGCTCCTTCTCCAGCCGCTGAACCTCCCAGCCCGCGGCCCGCACGAGCTCGGTACGCCTGCGGGTCAGATCCCGCAGTTCCCGGACCGCACGCTCGGGGACGAACGAGGCCATCACCAGCCCGGACGCACCGGCCCGGGCGAGGAAGGCCGCGTCGCTGGGGTCGCTCTTGCGCCCCCGGATCCCCTTGAGGTGGGCAGGGTTGACCAGCATCAGGTTCAGATGGGGCTGCAGAAGGTAGTAGACACCGCGCCAGTAGTCGGCGGTGGCCTCCATGACCACCACCTCAACCTCACGCTCCGTCAGCCAGCCCAACAGCCAGCGGACTTCCGACCGCGTGGTCCCGAACCGCTCGGTCTCCAAACTCCACGTCCCCGACCGCTTTGTGCTGGGCGTGCGCACGCAGGCCAGCAGGAAACGCTTGCCCAGGTCCACTCCCGCGGACCGCAGATGGATGACCTCGTCCTTCACATCCTGCCGATTCATCGCCCGCTCCCGACGGCCGCACCCACCCCGCTCGGCGGCTGTCCCGGAGGAGTCAAGGGAAGACTCGGAATCTGACACGCGTGCTCCCGGACGGCAGATGCCGCCATGGCGACAAACCGTGGTCCCCTCGGCTGACCCCCGCACCATCCTGGCAAACGAGCTCACCGGCATCGCAGAGCCATCGGCGTGGCCGGGACATCCAGGTCTACTTTCCCGCACTCGGGGTGATCAGCGCAGCGATACGCGTTCCTGGCAAGAATTGAACCGGGCGTACTGGGACGAGCGGGTGCCCGTACATCTGGGCTCGGACCTCTACGACATGGAGCAGTTCCGTGCCCGGCCCGATTCATTGAAGGGCTTCGAGACGGCCGAGGTGGGGGATGTCAGGGGCAAGCGCCTGATCCATCTGCAGTGCCACTTCGGCCGGGACACGCTGTCGTGGGCGGCACGAGGAGCCCAGGTCACCGGGCTGGACTTCTCTCCGCCCGAGATCGAAGCGGCCTCACGACTCGCGACCGAACTCGGCATCGACGCACGCTTCCTGACCGCGGACGTCTATGACTCCGTCTCAGCGGTCGGGGGGGGGAGACATTCGACATCGTCTACACCAGTTTCGGGGCGCTGAACTGGCTTCCTGACATCACGCGCTGGGCATCGGTGGTCGCAACACTGCTCGCCCCCGCCGGCTTTCTGTACCTTGCGGAGTTCCACCCGTTCAGCTTCGCCCTCGACGACGAGACCGGAAGCACGGTCGCGCATGACTACTTCGACGAGGGACCGGAAGCCTCGGGAGGCCCCGGCACCTACGCCGACGAGGTGGCGACGACCGAGCACAACGCGACCGTCGAGTGGAGGCACAGGCTTTCGACGGTTGTCTCTGCGATCGCCGGATGGCGAGCGATGACGCCGATCAGCGACGACCTTGCCGAGGTCGCGCAGATACTGGCGCGACTCACGTCCCAAGGGCGCGATCGCGTGCTGCGGGCATTGGACGGGGTACCCCGCAGGAGCGACCGGACGTCGCCCAGCTTTTCAGACCCAGGTCTGTGTAGCGAACGGCCCTGGCTCACTTTCGGAGGTGACGGAGCGTACCGCTATCCGAGGAGGACGCGGTGGCGCAGCAGAGCGAAGCCTGCTGCGCCCATGCATACGGCGCGCCATCCGTTCGGTCTTGGTGTTGACACCCTCGGCGGGGCCGTTGCTGTACCGAAGTGTGAGCCTGGCGATCACGGCGTCGAGGTCTGAAGTTTCCCCGTGATGTTGGACACTCGATGCTTACGCCACGAGGGCGTGTCCTTGTTCGTGTCGTTGCCGGATCTCCAGCGGGGTGAGGTAGCCCCAGACCGGATGCTTCCGCAGTCGCCGGCGGTTGTAGAAGGTCTCGATGAAGGCGAAGACCTCCGCTCGGGCGCTCGCCCGGTCCGGCCAGCAGCGGGTGCCGATCTCTTCCTTCAGCAGTGCGAAGAATGACTCGGCGGCGGCGTTGTCGAAGCACGAGCCGGTGCGGCCCATGCTCTGCCGCAGCCCCAACCGGCATATCTCGCGGCGGAGTTCGTCGGAGGTGTATTCGCTGCCGCGGTCCGAATGCGCGATGCAGCCGGGCTGGAGCCGGCTGCGTGCGGCAGCCATGACCAGCGCGTCGACGACCAGCGAGGCGCGGTGGTGGTCGGCCATGGAGTAGCCGACGATCTCGCGGGTCGCCAGATCGAGCCAGGTCGCCAGGTAGAGCCAGCCCTCCTCGGTGGCGATGAAGGTGATGTCGCCGACGAGCTTCATCCCGGGTGCCGGGGCGGTGAAGTCCCGCCCGAGCAGGTCCGCCGCGGGCACGGCCCTCTTGGCCGGGCGGGTCAGCGACCGGCGCCTGCGGCGGGTCACGCCGGCGATGCCGCGCTCGCGCATGACGCGCTCGATGCGCTTGCGGTTGATCCGGTGCCCGAGCCGGCGCAGCTCAGCATGGATCCGCGGCACCCCGTAGGCGCGGCGGGAGGCGAGGTGCAGCACGGTGATCTCGTGCGCCAGGGCGTCGTCGGCAGCCTGCTTCGCCCGCCGGGTCTTCTCGCCGGCCAGCCACGCGTAGAAGGAGGAGCGGGCCACCTTCAGCAGCCGGCACAGAAGAGCGACGCCATGGATGGTCTTCTCCGCCTCGATGAACGCGTACACATCGCTCATCGATCGCTCTCCTTCGCGAAGAAGACCGCCGCTTTTCGCAGCACCTCGATCGTCTCCGCCTGCTCGGCGGCCAACCTCCGCAGCCGGCGCAGCTCTTCGCGCTCGGCCGTCGTCAGCTCTCCCGGCGCCCCCTGCCCGCGGTCGATCGTGTCCTGCTTGACCCAGTTCCGCAGTCCCTCAGCGCTGACCCCGAGCTCCCGGGCCACCTCGGTGACGGTCTTCCCGGAGGAGCGCACGAGCGCGACCGCGTCCCGTTTGAACTCCTCCGTGTACCGCCTGCTGCGGTTGCTCTTGCTTCCCACCTGGTGCTACTTCCTCTGGAACCTCACGTCCCAGTCTCCAGGTGTCCGTGATCAAGGGGAAGCTTCACTCCCCGTCCAGGCTCCGGGTGAAGGCATGCAGATGGGGCAGGCTGGCTTGTTCGGGGCCGGGCGATCCAGCGCGCGTGAGCACGTCGGCGTGCGGCGTAAGGAGCAGTGCGAAGTCCCGTTTTCTGCTGCCAGTTGAGTCATCTCGGGGCAGGCGGCGGCGAGCTTGGCCAGAAGTTCGTATTGCTCGGCCCCGGTTGATGTACTTGTGCAGGAGGTTCAGGCAGCCCGTGAGGCCGAGGATCTTGGTCTCCTCGAAGAGGCGCGTAACGGGGACGCCCGGATCCTCGGCTCGGCGTTTGGGCAGGTGCTCGCGGTAGTGGCCGAGGAGGCTGGCGCGGTACTTGGGAACGCGGAGCATGCGCTCAGGCCGTCGGCACGAGCGTACCTTTTGACGGTGTCAGGGCCAATTGCAGTCGGGGGACGCATTCGAGCAGGCCGACGCCCTGGTCGAGCAGGCCGTCGATCGGGTGCCAGCGTTCGAGGGTGGTCTGGGCGCGGGGCCCGTTGTACAGGGGCGCATCCAGCACGGTGGCCCAGCAGGTGCTGTGCGCTTTGACCTTGCTCAGAGCGGCTTCGCACAGGTTCTTCCACACATGCCATCGGTCTCCGACCTGGACCGCGCCCGGGCAGAGCGCGCCGAATGGCCTCGGCAAATCAACGATCACAGTGTGACGCCGGCGTAGGGCGAAGTCGTCGACATTGATCACACGGGGCACCCGCCCGGTGGGCAACGGGATCCGCAGTAGGGCGCGCAGAGCCGTGTGACGCGACAGACTCACCGCCAGAATCGCCAGCGGCCGCCCGCTAACTCCTTGACCATGGCATTGACTTGCCTGGTCAGGCGGGTGGTACGACGCTGGTACTGGTCCAGGACGTCGGGCACTTGTTCGCGGAAGATGTGACTGCAGTCGCGCGTGAGACACCAAGCGCCGCACCCGCACACGGACCACCACCCGGCGCCCGTCGATCGGCAGGTCGGCCACCGTCCGCCAGTGATAGCCGTGCACGCGCTCCGACGGCGCCCCGCACGCGGGGTAGCCCTCGGTGTCCGGCCGAGTCTGTGCCCGCATCACGATCCGCTCGCCCGCGTCGAGCACGTCCCTGATGACCAGTGGGGACAGACCCGAAAGCACCGTCTTCACAAGCTCGTTGACCTCAATCATTCGAATGTCAATGAGGCCCACGACGCTCCGTCACCACCGAAAGGAGCAATGCTCAAGACCTAATAGCAGTGCACGGTGGCGGGTGACCCCTACTCAAGGCCTGGAGCCGGACTCCTCTCCACAGGCAGAGGGCCCCGTCGCCGTGCACACCTGCCGGTGTGTCGCGTATCTGGCCGATGACGTCATGATCGTGACCTGAGCCGTCCGTACGGCCACCTCTCCCTCGCTGCGCGAGCCACTGAGCTCCTTCCAGAGACCGAGGCCCGTGCGGGGAGCTGGGGCTGCGAACTGCTCATCGGATGTCGGGCCATCGAGCCCTCCTATTAGGTCGCGGCGTGCCCTGCGCAGGCTCACACGGAACGAGCACGACGATGAGGGAGCTTGAGGTTGACGATCACGTGTGGGATCGACTGGGCGGAGGATCACCACGATGTGGCGCTGGTCGATGAGGTGGGGAAGCTGGTCGCCAAGCGGCGCATCACGGATGACCTGGAGGGCTTCCGGCAACTGCTGGCCATGCTTGCGGAGGCGGGTGACAGCGCCGAGGCCCCGATACCAGTGGCCGTGGAGACCGCGCGCGGCCTGATGTTCGCCTGCCTGCGCGCGACCGGCCGGAGGGTGTACTCGATCAATCCGATGGCGGTGGCGCGCTACCGCGAGCGGCACCGCAGCGCCCGGGCGAAGTCCGACCACGCCGATGCCATGACGCTGGCCAACATCCTGCGGACCGACGCCGAGGTGCACCGTCCGCTGCCGGCCGACTCCGAGCTGGTCCAGGCGATCGCCGTCCTCGCGCGCGCCCAGCAGGACGCGGTATGGAACCGCGCCCAGCTGATCAACCAGTTGCGCTCACACCTGAAGCAGTACTACCCGGCCGCCCTCGTGGCCTTCGCCGTCCGTGGCGTCGGCCTGGACGCCCGGGAAGCGCGGACGGTTCTCGCCGTGGCCCCTGAGCCGGCCGCCGCCGCCCGCTTGACCCGTGCCCAGCTGCGGGCTGCGCTGCGCAGATCCGGCCGGCAGCGCAACATCGAGGTGTGGGTGGAACGGCTGCGCACCGTCTTCACCGGCGACTACCTGCATCAACCGCCGCTCGTCGAGCAGGCCATGGGGCGCCAAACCCTCGCCCTGGTAGCCCAGTTGGATGCCGCCTGCCGGGCGGCCGACGACCTCGCGGAGGCCGCGGCGGAGGCGTTCGCCGAGCATCCGGATGCCGAGATCCTGGGCAGCTTCCCCGGGATCGGGCCGCTCACCGGCGCACGTGTCCTGGCCGAGATCGGCGATGACCGCACTCGTTTCGCCGACGCCCGCGCCCTGAAGGCGTATGCCGGCTCGGCGCCGGTCACCATTGCCAGCGGCAAGAGCCATATCGTGCGCCATCGCCGGGTGAAGAACCAGCGCCTGGCCGCCGCGGGCTACGTATGGATCTTCGGGGCACTGCCCTCCCCACGGGTCAAAGCGGAGTACGACCGGCGCCGCGGCCTCGGCGACCGGCACACCGCCGCCATGCGCAACGTCTTCAACCGCCTTCTCGGCTGCCTCTTCCATTGCTTGCAGACCGGCCAGAGGTTCGATCCCGACAAGGCATTTCCCGGTACGACCCCGGCGCCCGTGGCACTCGCGGCTTGACTTCTTACCAAGCTCGGATGTCTGTGGATCGGCCTCGGGTTGGACGTGAAAAGGCGTACCTTCCCGAGTGATCGATAGGTCACCGAGTAGACCGACGTTGCACCGTCGGTTGGGAAGGCACGCCCATGCTCAGCGTAAGGCTTGTCCCGTAAATGATCTCTGACTGGTGTGGACGAGGTCGGGGATCAATCTGTCCGCTCGCCTATCCGGCGAGGTTGAGGTTGTGTAGGCGTGCGATGCCGAGCATGGCGTGGTGGACGCCGTCGCCTTTGAGACGGCAGTCGCGGAGGATCTTCCAAGTCTTCATTCGTGCGAAGACGTGCTCGACACGGGCGCGGACCTGCTTGTGGGACGTGTTGTGGGCCTGTTTCCAGTCGGGCAGCTCTTCGCCTTTGCGGCGGCGGTGAGGCATGACAAGCCCTGTGCCTGGATAGCCACCGTCGGCGATCGTCGTGGTCGTGCCCACGGCGGCCTTCGCGCCGGACTCCTCCCACGCCTTGCAGTCGTTCCGGTTACCGGGAAGGGGCCGGCCGATCACCACGACAAGTCGGGTATCGGCGTCGATGACGACCTGGTGGTTCGTGGAGTACCGGTAGTTCTTGGACTGCTCAGCGATGATGTGGTCGCGGGTGGGAACCAGGGTGCCGTCCACAATGAGGACGGTGTCTTTGCTGAACCGTCTGCGGGGCCGCAGGGCAAGCGCGGGACCGAGGTGGTCGATGATCCGGCCAGCCGCGGACTTTGAAATGCCGAAGAGCGGAGCGAGCTGGCGCATCGTCAAATTCGTGCGCCAGTAGGCCAACACGAGCAGTACCCGGTCCTCCAGCGGAAGGGACCACGGCCGGCCCTTGCGGACCGGATCCGCACCTTCGCGGCGCAGCGCAGTCACCAGCCACCGCAAGATCGTTCCAGGGTGCCCGGCGCAACATCGCGAGTGCTCCATCCTCTACGTGTCGCCCGGCGCAGTCCACGCCGAATCCTGTAGCAACGCCCAAATTCAGTCTCTACAGTCAGCGCATGGCCACAGAGGACGAGCACCCCAGTCACCCCGACATCGCCGCGATGCTCACCGACCAGACGAGCGCGTGCAAGGCAGCACGCGACACCATCGCCGCCGGCGCCGAGGTAAGGGTTTTCGACGGGGCGGCGCCCCACTGGATGGTCGCCGACATCGCCGCAACGAGGCTGAGGCGGTCGTTGAAGCGTGGTCTGCCGAAGACCATCGGCCTCGACGAGACCGTTGAGATCCTTGCACGGCACCGCGGCGAGCAACTGCGTACCGGGACCATCGACGCAGCAGACCGGCTCTGGTTCTTCAATCTGTACTTCGACGCCACCGGGACCGAGCTCTTGGCGTGCAGCGGTGTCAAACGCTTTCGGAGGCCCAGCACGAAGGACTCGTTCGAGCCCTGAGCTGATCCGCATCCGCCCTCTGCCCGACCGTAGCCGCCACTACCTGCAGAACCTCAGCTTCGAGGAGCAGGTCGCGGAGGCAGGCATGCCGAAGAAGTCTCAACTGCGGCCAGGCGTTGCGGGACAAGCCTTAGTCAACGAGGACGGCACGACGCAGTCCGGTTCCCTGATCGACGACATCGTCCGCGAGGGAGCCAGGCGGATGCTGGCCGCCGCGCTGGAGGCCGAGGTCAATGCCTATATAGCCGAGTTGGCCGACCAGCAGGACGAGCACGGTCGCCGTTTGGTGGTCCGCAACGGCTACCACCAGCCGAGGAAGGTCACCACCGCGGCCGGGACGGTCGAGGTGAAGGCCCCGCGCGTGAACGACAAGCGCATCGATGAAGCCACGGGCGAGCGCAAGCGGTTCTCCTCCGCGATCCTGTCGCCGTGGTGCCGCAAGTCCCCGAAGATCAGCGAGGTGCTGCCGCTGCTCTACCTGCACGGCCTGTCCTCCGAGGACTTCGTGCCCGCGCTGGAGCAGTTCCTCGGCTCCACGGCCGGCCTCTCACCGGCCACAGTCACCCGGCTCCCCCAGCAGTGGCAGGCCGACCACCAGGCGTTCGGGGAGCGTGACCTGTCCGCCACCGCCTACGTCTACGTCTGGGCGGACGGCATCCACCTGCGCATACGCCTGGTCGAAGCGAAGTCGTGCGTGCTCGTACTGATGGGCGTGCGTGCCGATGGCACCAGGGAACTGATCGCCATGAGCGACGGCTACCGCGAATCGTCCGACTCCTGGGCCGACCTGCTGCGCGACTGCTGGCGCCGCGGCATGCGCGCCCTCGCTGTCGGCGACGGTGCACTCGGGTTCTGGAAGGCCCTGGCCGAGGTGTTCCCCGAGGCCAGGCACCAAAGGTGCTGGGTTCACAAGATCGCAAACGTGCTCGCCAGCCTGCCGAAGTCCGCCCAGCCCGGAGCGAAGAAGGCCCTGCAGGAGATCTGCAACGCGGAAGACAAGGAGCACGCGCTCCAAGCCGTCGCGGTGTTCGAGAAGACCTACGGCGCGAAGTTCCCCAAGGCGGTGAAGAAGATCACCGACGACGTCGATGAGCTGCTGGCGTTCTACAACTTCCCCGCCGAGCACTGGATCCATCTGCGGACCACGAACCCCATCGAGTCGACCTTCGCCACCGTCCGGCTGCGGACCAAGGTCACCAAGGGCGCCGACAGCGCGGCCGCCGCCCTGGCTATGGTGTTCAAGCTGGTGGAGTCCGCCCAGGCCCGCTGGCGGGCCGTGAACGCACCCCACCTGGTCGCCCCGGTCCGCGCCGGGGCCCGCTTCGAACGCGGCCAGCTCGTCGAGCGGCCGGAAGGCAGGGCGGCATGACCGGCCCGCACCAGGGCAACGAGCCCGCCGAACACCGGCGCTTCGCCCACTACCTCCACGCCCTGCAGACCGTCGCCGAAGCGAACGAAGCCGACCTGCTGGCCGCCGTGCTACGCGATGAGGACGCCACGATGGCAAACAGCGCGGTGGGCCGTCATCTGGACCGCCGGGCCGCCGACCTGCTCACTGATCCGGCATTCACCGCCTGGGCCCAGACCATGGCCCAGGTGGTCGACCAGCGTGACTTCCTCACCAGCCGACTGCGCGAATGGAGCCTGCTCAGGACCCTCGCCCTGGGCGAGCCGTGGGCCGCCGAGGAACTCACCGACGCCTCGGACTGGCTCCAGCGCATGGCCGCGACCACGCAGATCGTCACCGCCCCCCAGGCCCTCCGACTGCTCGCTCAGCGCGGACGGACCCGCCGAGTCCGCACCGCAGCAAGCCGCCGACTCCATCAGCTCGAGAAACCAAGCTGACTTGATCCACAGGTCTTGACGATTCCTCCACCGAAAAGTGAGACAGGGCCGTTAGTTTTACAGTCCTCCGCCGACGACAGCGCCCGGGGCAGAGCGCGAGTCAGGTCTCTGGGCGCTGTTCCACATCGGAAAGTGGTCAGCAGTGGAACCTGCCCACACCTGCGCTTCAACCGCCATGGGCCCAATGCGGGCCACCACACGAGTCATACGTCATTCCTCGTCGGGTACAGCCACCGCGCCGTCACGACCGCGCATGCGGGCGAAGATGGGGTTGGCAGACTCGGTGGCCTCCGCCAAGCGGTCAGCGTCCGCCGTTCTGCTCTCCGCGCGGAGTGCGATCACGACGTCCTGCGTGACCGCTGCTTCGTTCCACTGGTAGGCGCCGGAGCGGTAGACGCCGAGGGCCGCCTCGAAATCGGCGTGGGCCTCCGCGTACCTCCCAAGCTCCCGGTAGGCGACGCCTCGGAGATGCAGGGCCATGGAACCGGCGTAGGCATCTCCCGCCCGTTCCGTCACCTCAACCGCATAAGTGAGCGGGTCGACAGCGGTATCCGCCCGTCCTGCCTTGATGTGCAGCCATCCGATGTCCCGCTGGGTGTGCGCCTGCCACATCTCGTCACCCAACTCCTCGAACGTGCGCAGTGCGGCGTTGGCCGTTGCTGCTGCCTGGTCGAGGGAGCCCATTCCCGCCAGGACACGGATCCGAGCATTGTTGACGCGCCCGACCCAGTGCCGCTCGCCCATGGGGCCGAAGATCTCCTCAGCCCGGGTATACCGGTCCAGAGCCTCCTGGCGCCTGCCGAGGAGCCGGTAGATCTTCCCCAAGGCGTAGAGGCTCGCTCCCTCCCACCTGCGGTCCTTGAGAATCCGGAAGTCACGGATCGCGGCCTCCAGCAGTGGGGCCGCCTCTTCCGGCCGGCGCAAGTAGCCGAGGGTCTCCGCCAGGGTACGCCGTAGTCTGGCCCTGGCGCGTACGTCCCCGGAGCGCTCCGCTAGTTGGAGAGCATCTGCCTGGCTCCGTTCCGCGCCCTCAGGGTCCCCGCGCCACCGTTGGAACTCGCCCAGCTTCTCCAGCGAGTTGAGAACGTGCCACACGTCGTCGGCTTGACGAAGATCGTTGACGGCTGTCGCCATGTGGTCATGTGCCAATCTGAAATCCTGTTTCGCGGCGTACGCCCGCGCAACCACCGACTCGTCCCGAGGACCCACCACCGAAGTGGCACTGCCGTCGACCGGTTCCAGAGCCGGGGCGAGCAGGGCCAGCGCGGTGTCCGGCGAGCCCTCTGCCAGGGCAGCCATTGCCCGAGCACGCCTCAGGCCGGCAAGGACACGGACGCGGGTCTCGGACGGATGCGCCTCGAACAACCAGTCGGCGGACCCGGCGGGGAGGCTGATGTCGTCGAGGAAGTACGAGAGTGCCTCACCAAGGTCGGCGGCCTCGGCGTGCATACCGAGGCTCTTGCCACGGGCGATGGCCTCGCGGATTCTGTCCTCCTCGGTGGACATCCACCCAGCGGCGGACTCCTGGGCGAACTCGTCCACCACCTCGGAGGGAACCTCCCCCTGGAGCTCCGGGGCCCGCCTCGCGGCCAGCGCCACCGCGGCATCACGGTAGGCCCGGACCATCCGGGCCTCGTGCTGCTGTCGCTCCTCCGGCGGCAGTTGCTCATGCTGCTCCGCCGCGAAGACCCTGACCAGGTCGTGCACCCGGTAACCGGCGGATGCGGCGGCCGTTTCCTCCTGCGACTCATCGCCGGAGTGCCTTTCCATCAGGCCGGTCTGGAGTAGTTCCTCCCTCACCGAGAAGGCCGTCCCCCGGGACCGGGCCACGCTCCTGAAATGCCAGTCCGAGATCTCCCCGACCGGCAGTACGGAAATCAGGCCGAGTGCCGCCCGGGTCTGCTCAGCCAGGTCCCGGTAGGTGACCATCAGCACCCGATGCAGGCTGTCGCCCTCGAATTCCAGTGTGTCCCACCGGTCGTCCTCGGCCTCCAGTAACGCCAGCATGTCCCGAAGGCTCGAGTTGGTCTGGCGGACCTTCGCACCCACGATGCGTAACGCCAGGGGAAGCCGGTCGCAGAACTTCGTGATCGCCAGAGCCGTTGCCGGGTCCCCTAAGATGCGCTCCCGACCTGCGTAGTGGCTCAATACCTCCAGAGCCTCGTTCTCGTCAGGAAGCGCCACCGGAATTGGCCGGCTCTGGGTCATGCCCGCAGAGAGTGGCCTGCGACTGGTGATGAGTACCGAACATCCTGCTCCCACTGGGAGTAGCGGCCGAACCTGCTCTGTGCTGTGGGTGTTGTCGAGGACCAACAGCAACCTCAGGTCGTTGGTGAGGTTGCGGAGCATGGCCGAACGACTGTCGACATCTCCCGGGATGTCGGCGTGATCAACGCCAAGACTCTCCAGGAGGTCTTCCAGCGCCCTCGCGCTGGGCTTGGGGGCGTCGCCGTCACCCCTTAGGTTGACGTACAACTGGCCGTCAGGGTAAAAGCTCTGGACCCGATGTGCTGCGGTGAGTGCCAGCGCGGTCTTCCCCACGCCAGGCGCCCCGTGCACCACGACGATCTTCGACCGACTTACCGCCGAGTTCACCGGCAGGGCACTGCGTGCGGGGGCAGGGACATCGCTCAGAAGCGTGAACAGCACATTGAGCAGTTCCTGCCGCCCTACCAGTGGCTCCTGCGGAGGTAGTTGATGCCGACGCGTCCAGACGCTGACCACAGCCTGTTCTAGGCCCTCGCGCTGGGCCTTAAGTGCCTGGTAAGCCACGAGACCACCCGTCGCGACCGTGGCCCCGATCGAGACCACCTTCGCCGCCGTCCCTTGGAGGACGTTGAAAATCAGGTCTCCGGTGGTGCCGAGGGCCGCGGCGCCGAAAGCCGCACCGGCAAAGACAACCGTGTTCCGGCGCGACCCGACCTGTTCCGCCATGCCCGTCCCCCATGAAATCAGCGTGATCGCATGATGGCATGAGCCCGAGAGGCCCGGCCAGCAAAGCAGAAGAAAGCCAATTGGGACTGCTGCAGGGTCGGGTCACATCTTGACCTGGCTGGCCGTCGTGCGGGTCGGAGTCAACCCGGACGACACCTGGTGACTCGCACAACGCCCACTCGGATCTCGAAGAGGTTGGGACACCACGGTGTGGTCGAAGGCTTGGACCTGATAGAGCGTCATATTGCCCAAGAACCACACGGATTCTACGCCGCTGCCCAGGGCCTAGCCAGACAATCACATGTCGCCCGCCCAGGGGGTGCCGGCCCATCTTGACCTGCAGGGAGGCGGTCCGGGCGGGTTCTGCTGCCGATCCACTGGGGGACCTTCAACCTGGCTTTCCATGCGTGGGCGGAGCCGGGGGAGTGGACGAAGGATGTGGCCGAGAAGATGGGTCAGGCGGTGGCGTTCCCGCGACCGGGTGAGCCGTTCGAGTCGGCGGGGAGGCTGCCGGTGGAGGCGTGGTGGCGGGCAGTGTCGCAGCCGATCTCGCATCCGTGGCGGCGTCCGCGGACTGCTGAGGGTGTGGCCGGGACGAGCAAGGGGGGGACCTCGACCTCGCTGATGAGCGGTGACGTCGGTCGAGAACACCAGGGACGGTCTCGAAGAGATGCTCCGGACACTGGAGCGGCCCTCGGCAGAGGGGCGCGACAGTCGGCTCCGCGCTTACCGGTCGTTCGTTAAATAGGGCGGTGGTGCGGGTTGACGGCCGGTCAGATGGATCGTAGGCCGGTGGTAGAAGTCAGTTGCCCTGCTGAAGGCTCAAAATGACTACTCGTCGTCCATGTCCGCCTGCGCCGGGGCCGTTGGAGGAGTATGCGGCCCGGTTTGACGACCTCTTCTTCGCCCTGGCCCAGCGCTCGGCAGTCTCGCGAGTACCTGACCGGGCTGCTGGCGCCGCGGGAACGGAATAAGACCATCACCTCCCTGGCGGGGTAGAGCCAGTGGCCGGTGCGACGACCTCGGCTGGGGCAACCTCCAGGTCCGCTCCGACCGCGCCATCCGCCACCACCAAACCCTCGTCAACTGCGCCTTCTCCTTCTGCTGGAACCAGTGGTTCGCCCCACCCGGACACCTGGATGCCACCGCGCCCGACCCATGCCCCGACGGCGGGCCAGAGCGGGGGACCAGCCGAATCTCAATATCAACAGCTCTGCTGACCAATGGTTTTACGGGCCATCCGCTCCTGGCTCAACCTCGTCATCACCCTCCCCCGGTCGTGGCAAGCCTGGACGGACAAAGACCCGACCTCCGAGCTTCAGTCGCTGATCGACGCAGTCACCACCGGACACGGCCTTGATCTCTACTGCCGCTTTTGGCGAACTACGATTAACATCGCAGGACTTCACTTGCACGGGCTTTATGTAGCTAGCATGCTGGGATCCTATCTGCTCACGAGAGGCGGCGCCGGTTGGCCAGGCATCATCTGCGCTTCGCGCCCAAGATCCTCACGCGTCTCGGTGAAGAGCTCGTTCCGCATCCGGACATGGGGATCATGGAGTTGGTACGCAACGCGTACGACGCCGACGCCACCGAGTGCAGCATCGAGTTGGTCGACTCCGCGCGCACTGGCGGCTCGATCATCGTTTCGGACAACGGGCATGGTATGACCGATGCCGAGCTCACCTCCGACTTCCTGCTCATCGGCAGTTCGAGGAAACCGTCGTCGCCGTTCACCCGCAGCGGGCGAAGGCGGGTCGGCGAGAAGGGACTCGGGCGTCTGGCAGCGCTTCGCCTGGGCCGGCGTGTGAAGGTCACGACACGATCCGCGGCGACCCCAGGGGTGCAGTACACCCTGGGTATTGACTGGGACGAACTCGACTCCGCTCACGCGGTGGAGGACGTAGCGCTCGAACTCCGAGACGTCCCGCCTCACGCCCGCGTGGGAACTCGTATCGAGATACACGATCTCCGGCAGGGGCTGAGCGTCGCCGATGTCGAGCGACTGACGCGCTCGCTCACGCTGCTCACGGGCCCGTTTCAGACCGAGTCGACCTTCAAAATTCTCTGGAATCAAACGGCGTTCGGGTATGAGGACCTCACCTCGGCCGTGACGGATGCACACCTACAGTGGGCGGAGTTCCATTTGTCGGGACGGCTCGCTGCGGATGGCAGCCAGTCGGCAGAACTCAGGGATCATCAAGGAAATCTGATCGGCACCGCAACGGCGAGCGACCTTCGGTCCGCAGCCGCCGGAGGCCGACGCCAGACGACCGCCACCGGCGGCCCGCGCCTTTTCACCAGTGCCCCTGCGGCCAAGTTCGATCTGTGGATGTTCAACCTCAACCCAAGGCATTCGGTCGCCCTGCGTGACTCAATCCAGCCAACACCGGAGATTAAGAACTGGCTTGCCGACGTCGGCGGTGTGCACCTGTATCACCATGGTCTGCGAGTCCAGCCCTATGGGGACCCTGACGACGACTGGCTGAGCATCAACGTCCGTCGTGCTGTGCTCTCCGAATTCCGGCCCTACACAAACAACTCCGTAGGGGCGCTGATCGTCAATGACCCGGAAGATCGCCTCCAGCCGAAGACGGACCGTAGCGGTTTCGTCCAGAACGCCGCCTTCGGTGAGCTACGTGAGTTCGCCCGGTCCGCGATCGAATGGGCATCACAGCGCCGTCGTCAGATTCGCGAAGCCGAACGGCAAGAACAACGTAAGCGCGCGAAGGAGCAGACGGCCGACGCCGAGGCCGACTTCACCGAAGCAAAGAAGGCTCTTGAGGAGCAGCTCTCAAACAACCAGGGTCGCCTAGATGGCAACTTTGACCGTGCGTCGGTTCAACGCATCTTGACCACCTCGCAGCTCCTCGCGGATCAGCGTCTGCGAGAGATTAAGGATCTCCAATCCGAGCTGCTCCTCTACCGGGCCCTCGCCACTGTGGGAACGAGTACCTCCGTGTTCGCCCACGAGGCGCAGCAGCCCGCTGATCGCATCCTGCAGGAAGCGCGCACGGTCGACCGGAGGGTGCGTCGTGACATCGATCCGGCAACCGTCGACGACCGCTACAAACCGTCTCTGAGTGCCATCATGGACGGGGCCCGCACCTTGCAAATCTTCGCGAAACTACCCCTGGAACTCCTTGTCCGCAGGAAGCGCGATCTGACATACGTCGACATCGACGAAGTGTGCCTGACCACATTGCGCCTGTTCCACAACTTCCTCAGTGACCGCTGTATTCACGTCACCCATGATCTCGATGGCCAGAACCTCCGCGTACGAACCTACGAGGCTGCGATCGAATCCATCGTCTCCAATCTGCTCGTCAACTCCATCCACGCACTGACGCGTACGGACGGCGGCCTTGAGCGCAGGATCCACCTCGCGACCCGCTCCTTCGTCGATAAGGACGCTCCGTGGATCCGCCTAACCGTGGATGACTCGGGCCCAGGAATCCGGGACGCCTCGACCGAAGAGATTTGGGTTCCCGGATTCACCACCCGAGACGGTGGGACAGGCCTGGGTCTGACCATCGTCCGTGACACGGTTGGCGACATGTCGGGACGCCAGAAAGCGCTCAGAAACGGCCCTCTAGGAGGAGCCCGGCTACTGGTCGAGTTGCCTGCCTCGACGACGTCGGCTCCCCCTGCCGGGACCACGACCGACGAACGGGAGGAGTGACGATGGCTCTGCACCTTGAGGATGTCCACAAGGTCGGCATCGTGGACGACGTGAAGGCCGACGCAGAAGCCCTTGGCCGACTCTTCGAAGACTTCGACATGCAGGCGCTGATTATGCCCCGGCCACTTCCCCGCGCCACGGCAGAGGAGTATCTGTCGACACTCCCCCCTCTGGACGTACTCGTCTGCGACCACCAGTTGCGCAACAGTTGGACGGTCGCATTCACGGGAGCGGAGCTCGCCGCCCGGGCCAACAGCCGCCCTCACAAGCTCCCGGCCATTGTCATGAGTTCGCATGTAGGCACCCACGAGGCATCATCCATCCACCGATGGCGGGCCGACATCCCCGCAGTCGTCCCCAAGCAGGCCGACGACGAAGAAGTCCTCGGCGCCGTCCGATACGCTCTCGAAGAGGCGGCCGGCAAGTGGTCACGGGAGCGGAGCCGGTTCCGCACCCCGATCGAGGTCCTCGCCGTGCACCCGGCAGGCGAAGCACCGTATGCCGAAGTGCTGGTCAGTGGCTGGAGCCTGACGCAGGTGGCGCAACTGCCGCTGCTGCGCTTCGAGGAAGACACCGGGATTCCGGCCGACGCCCTGCTGCCCGGCACCTGGTTGCGGGCAGAGGTCAACTGCTACGCCCCTCGGGCTGAGGACCTCTGCTTCGCACACATCTCCCTGGCCCCCCAACTGTCCGAGGAAGTCCGCGCCCTGTGACCGTTCCATTTCTTCCCCGTCAGAGCGCATCTTCCGAGGACGACCTCGCGGTCACGATCCTGGATGTCGGTCATGGCAACTCCGCCATCGTCCGTGACGGGCAACGGTGCGCGGTTGTCGACGCTGCGGACGACACCACGCACGCCGAACTCGAAAGACTCGGCTGCACGGACCTAGAGGAAGTCATCGTCTCGCACGTCGACAACGATCACATCGCGGGAATGAACAGGCTCCTCCTGGACCCGCGGTGGTCGCTCGGCCGCGTCCGGGTCAACACCGACGCGTCCAAGGACACGCGGGCGTGGCGGCACCTGCAGGAAACTCTGCAGCTCCTGAGGGACGACAAACGTATTACGGGCATCCTTCCCGTATCTACGGATACGGGCCTTCCCATCCGGGTGGGCCGGGCGGAGCTCGAAGTGTGTCATCCTCGATCGCTGATGGCGCTCTCGGGTCCGCGCACGCGCGATGCCCGGTTCGGCACGGTGACGAGCAACACCATGTCCGCCGTCATCCGGATCCATCTCGACGGCGCGGCGGCCGTGCTCCTCGCCAGTGACATCGACGGCGTCGGCTTGCGGGACATCTTGGATCGCCGGAGTCAGCAACTCTGCGCGGAGGTTCTCGTCTTCCCGCATCACGGCGGCCTCCCCGGGGCTATGAATCCGGTGGAGTTCGCCCGCTCGCTCACGTCCGCGGTCGGCCCGCGCATGGTGATCTTCTCGATGGGGACGAGCGGCCGAACGGCCAATCCGCGACCGGAGATTATCGAAGGCGTACGGGCGGCAGCACCCGACGCACACATCGCCTGCACGCAACTGTCGGTCCATTGCCACGAGGCGGGCTCTCCGCCGCCACCCGAGGGGCACCTCTCCAAGGCTATGGCCCGTGGCCGCTCGACGAGTCGCTGCTGCGCGGGCAGCATCGTGATCACCCGCACCGAGAACGGCTTTCAGTATGCGCCGCCGCTTTCTCGCCATGGCGAGTTCGTGTTCGCGCTGGCGTCAGGGGCGGGGGCAGGATCGTTGCCGTTATGCCGCGCGGGGGCGTCGTCGATCCCGAACCCTGCAGCTGGCAACAGCGTCAGATAACAGCAAGTGGACGAAGTCAGCTGTATCTCGGCCCAGACCGTGTTGGTATAACGGAGCGGAGTCCAACCACACCCAAGTGCGCGGCTCCGAGCCGCTGCCGTCTGTATGCCGACAGATCCTCGCCCTGTTCGAGGATGGCGAGCACGGCCTACGGGCCCAGGACTTCTGCGAAGCCCTGGGCACCGGCACCGGGAATCGGCACGTCGAAGGAGCCCGGGCTAAGGTCAAACGCCTCGTGAGCCGCGGCATCCTCACCGAACCCGAACCCGGCCTGTTCACCATGCCCGGACTGACAAATCCGTGTGAAGGCTCAGAGAACACCCACTGAGAACCATCACGTCGAAAACACTGGCACCAAGCTCAAGCGCGTCATCGGCCGCGGCACCCCTTATCGAACCTGAGCCCGGCCTGTTCATCGCGCCTTGACCCGATCCACCGCCGTCAACGTAGGACCGGCCGATGGCTCGCGCAACGCCCTTTGGAGGCTAAGAGAATCAAGAACGGCTTGTGGCCCAAGAACCACACGGATTCTACGCCGCTGCCCGGCGCGTGGCCGGACATTCACATGAACCCCTCGCAAGGGGTCCAGAGCCACCTTGACCTGCAGCAAGGCCAGCCGAGCGGTGTCATGCTGCCGATCCACTGGGGAACATTGAGCGTTTTCAGGGTGGCCACTGATCGGGTGACGGGCTGCGGGTGCGAAACGGACAGGGCCCCGGTGCTGTTGAGGGAGGTGTTCGAAGTCTCAACTCATCAGCGCTGGAGCCCTGTTGGTTCCCCATCCTGCCGTACTCGACCTGCCGCACGCTCTCGTCGAGTGGCTCACGATGCTCATCGTCACCCGTGAGGGTGACCGCCGCTGCAAACTCCGTCCGTCCCAGCGTGCGCTGGTCGCTCTGGTCTACCTGCGCAAGCACGAGCCCCTGGCACAGATCGCCGAGGCCTTCCAGATCTCGGTCGGCACGGCCCACGCCTACACCTCAGCTGCCGTCGACCTGCTCGCCGAACGCGCACCGGGCCTGCTGAAAGCCCTACGGGAGGCGGACCCGGACTACGTCCTGCTCGACGGCACGCTCGCCGAGTGCGACCGAGTCGGCGACAGCCGCAGCGACTACTCCGCCAAGCACCGCCGGCACGGAGTGAACCTCCAGCTGGTGAGCGACCCGGACGGACGACTGCTGTGGATCTCCCCGGCCCTGCCCGGACGCACCCACGACCTGACCGCCGCCCGCACCCACCGGATCATCCGGATCTGCGAACGTCAGGGCGTTCCGATCCTGGCCGACTGCGCCTACATCGGGGCCGGTTCCTGGGTCACCACCCCACGACGGCGCCCGCCCGGAGGCGAGCTGACCCCGACCCAGCAGACCGTCAACCGAGCGCTGTCGCGGACCCGGGCAGCCGTCGAACGCGGACCGGCCCGCCTGAAGACCTGGAAGATCTTCCGCAAGGCGCGATGCAGCCCGAATCGAATGACGTCAATCGCCAAGGCCGTCCTCACCCTGGAGCGGCAACATTGAAAGAGCTCAGTGATTGCCGCAAGTCGACGTACAGGCACAACCGCACAAGGGCCAGCCGGATTCGGGTGGCGCGCCCGGCTGCCGCACTCGCCCACGATCCGACGATCGCGGCTTGGACGGCATACATGGTGTCGTCCAGGCCCGCCAGGTCGATGACGATCAGACCGAGGCCGGCGACGCGGCGTCGACCCCGCCGGCGAGTGGCGATGCGGCACAGAGAGCACACCACGACGCACTACGAGGAGAAGTGAGTTCACCGAGAGCCGGGCGAGGGCGGCAGGACGGCATTCGCCGGCGTGCCTGCCGCGGTCTGAGCACGGCCTTCCTCTGCAACGAGGCGGAGCACGCGCTCCCGCTCATGGCGGCCCCAGGTCTCCTTGGTTGCGAGGATGCCGACGAGGCCGATCAGGGCCGCGCCGAGATAGAGCAGCGCCGCGCCTGGCCATCCGAAGGCGCCTACCAGGGCGGCGGCAAGCAGCGGCGCGAAGCCGCCGATGGCCGCGGCGACTTGGTAGCCGAGCGAGGCGCCCGAGGTACGAGTTGCGGTGCGGAACTGTTCGGTGAGCAGAGAGCCCTGGGTTCCTGTGAGTGATGCGTGGATGAGGCCGATGCCGATGATGAACACCGTCACCACCAGGGCGGGTTGGGCGGAGTTGGTGAGCAGATACATCGGGAAGGCGAAGAGGATCGCCGCCGTACAGGCCGTTATGTAGATGGGGCGGCGTCCGATGCGGTCGGTGAGTGCGCCGGCGAGGAAGGTGACCGCAATGGCGAGGACGCTGGCGGCGGTGATTGCGCTGAGGGCGACGGGCCGGAGGTCGGGATGGCGTTCGGTGATGTAGTTGAGCAGGTAGGTCGCGGTGGAGTAGTAGGCGAAGGATTCCACGACGCGCAAGGCGATGACACGCAGGATGCCGCGCCAGTCGCCGGCCAGGGTCGCGAGGAGGGGGTTCTTCTCGGTCTTGCCGCTGGCCTGGGCCTCCTGGAATTCGGGGGATTCCGAGAGTCGGGAACGTACGATCAGCGCGACAATCACGAGGACGGCGCTGAGCAGGAAGGGGGTCCTCCACTGCCAGTTGCCGTCGAGGGTGTCACTCCACGCGAACACGCCGCTGGCCAGCGCAATGCCCAGAGGGTTGCCGGACTGGGGGATCGCGGCGAACATGCCGCGGCGGTGCCACGGCGCGTGCTCGTAGGCCATGGTGATCGCACCGCCCCATTCGGCACCGAACGCAAGGCCCTGAAGCATGCGGAGGGCCACGAGCAGGATCGGTGCGAGCACACCGACCTGTTCGTAGGTCGGCAGCGCGCCGATGAGGAAGGTGGCGGCACCCATGACGAGCATCGCCGTGACGAGGACGGGTTTGCGGCCGACCTTGTCGGCGAAGTAGCCGCCGACGGCCCCTCCGAGCGGGCGCATGACGAAACCGACGGCGAGAGTGGCGAAGGAGAGCAGGGTGCCGACGAACCGGTCGCTCTCGGGGAAGAAGACCGCTCCGAAGTAGAGCGCGGAGGCGGTGCCGTATGCGATGAAGTCGTAGTTCTCGACGCTGGTGCCGAGGCCCGCGGCGACTGCTGTCTTGACGCGGTCCTTGGAGCCGAGCACGCTTCGCCGTCCGGCGGGGACGCTGGTGGACATGGGGGATCTCCTTGGTGGGTCGCCGGAGAGAAGCCGGCGTCTACGCAGTGAGGAGGATGGGGCCGCACGAGGGGGAGGCCGGATCCTTTGACTGGGTGCTTTTGGGCATGACGAACAGGCGCCCGGCGCAGTCGTTCGCGGGCGGGGCCTTCGGCGTCAGCGAAGGAGAGAGTTCACCCGCTCAAGGGGTGTGCGGGCGGCTTGTCAGGGGCCGGGGTCAGGGCGTCGAGCGCGTTGAGCTTGGCGACCCGGCGGCGGGTTTCTTCGTCGTCGTCGAAGACAGCACCGAGGAACTCACGGACGATCTCGGGCACGAGTGCGTGCGGGACCAGCCAGGCCCCGATGGCGATGGCGTTGGCGTCGTCGTGCTCGACTGCTTGGTGGGCGGAGTAGGGCTCGTGGGCGAGGCCGCAGCGGACGCCGGGCAGTTTGTTGGCGGCCATGACGGCGCCCTGGCCGGTGCCGCATACGAGCACCGCCCGATCGGCGGAGCCGGAGAGCACAACTTCGCAGGTGCTGCGGGTGATGTCCGGGAAGTCGACAGGGTCGCAGCTGTGGGTGCCGCAATCGATCACCTCGTGACCGAGAGCCTCGATGGCCTGGCGGACGGCATCCTTGAGCGGATATCCGGCGTGGTCCGCGCCGAGAGCGACCTTCATCGGTGGTCCTTTCAGAAAGGGCGCACTGCCTTCCGCCGGATGGGGGGACGGAGGTTGCGGTGCTGGGTCGGGTGTGACAGCGGCGGTGAGCGCGCTGTGCGGCCGTTGGTCGTACGCTGCACGATCGCGTAAGCGCAGGCGACGGCCTTGCCGGGCATTGCACGCTCGGCGCCGGGCCCGGTTGCGGTGCACGGCCACCTGGCCCCCAGGGGTGCTCTTCACCTGGGCGGCTCCGCCAGTGAAGACGCCGGGATCGCGAGTGAGGAAAGGGCGCAGGGAGGCATCACCGTCGACGGCGCCGGCCTCGGCCGAGTGGACTGCGACAGCTACGCCTTGACGACGCGGATGGCTGAGGGAGCCGGCGTCCTCGGTGACGGCGTCGAGGGCGATCCGCATGCTCATCGGATGTCCTGCGCGGACCGGTCGGCGAAGGTGGTGGGGACGCGCTGCCCGAGTGCGGCGCGGCCGGCGATGAGGTCGACGAGCCCGCGTACACCGAGCCGGCCGATCGACGACGCATCGTTGCGGACCGCGCTGATGGGCGGCGAGGCGAA
The DNA here is from genome assembly GCF_004187715.1 of Streptomyces sp. F001. Taxonomy (GTDB): domain Bacteria; phylum Actinomycetota; class Actinomycetes; order Streptomycetales; family Streptomycetaceae; genus Streptomyces; species Streptomyces flavusporus. Next base: position 109,550 of record NZ_QZWF01000019.1, read on the forward strand.
CTCGAACCAGTCGAGGTCGTCGAAGGAGACGACTTCGATGCGGGCGGCCTGCTCTGCGCCGAGCCGCTCACGCAGTGCGCGCACGGCTCCCAGGGTGGTCAGGCCGTTCGCGCCGAACACGGCCGTGAACGTGACGCCACGGTCGAGGATGCGGGACATGGCCTCGGCCGCTCCGTCGGCCAGGAAGTCACCGGCGTCGAGCAGTCTGTCGTCGGTGCTGATGCCGTGTGCCTGGCGCCCGGCAAGGTAGGCGGCGCGGCGCTCGGCGCCGGTGGAGATCGAGTCCGGGCCGCCGATGAAGGCGACGTCGCGGTGGCCCCGGCGCTGGAGCCAGGCAAGCACCTGCTGCACGCCCTGAGCGTTGTCCGTACCGTACAGCGGGGCGTCGACACCCTCGATCGTGCGGTTGAGGAACACAAGCGGCAGTCCGGACGCGAGCGTGGCGGCGACCTGCGGCGAGACGGTGCTCTGCGGTGAGAACAACAGGCCGTCGATGCGCTGAGCGGCGAAGGTTCGAAGGTATGCATCGGCCTGCTCGGCGTCTTCGTTCGCGTTGGCCAGCAGCACGGTGTATCCGTGGCGGCGCGCCTCCTGCTCGGCGGCGTGCGCCAGCTCGGAGAAGAACGGGTTACGGATGTCCGAGACGAGCAGACCCAGCACGTCGGTACGGGCACGCCGCAGCGAACGGGCGGGCCCGTTGGCGATGTATCCCAGCTCGGCCGCGGCCGCGAGCACACGGGCACGGGAGTCGGCCGAAGTCTGACTGCTGCCGCTGAGTACACGGGATGCGGTACCGAGCGCGACGCCGGCTCGTGCCGCGACATCCTTGATCGTGGCCATCCGCCCCACCTCCTTGTGGAAACGTTTCCATGAATGGAATGAGACTAAGATCGCACATCGATCGCGGAATGGGCAAGGGTCGAAACAAACGCAGCACCGTAGGGCGCGCCCCGAGCCACCGGGCGGCACCGTCGCTTTGTGCCGCCGCCTGGATGTGCCGGCTCGGCATGTGGCCGAAGTTCTGACACCTGATAGAGCGTCATGTTGCCCGACATCCACATGACTCCGGACGAGGGCATGCGCGCCCACCTCGACCTTCAGGGTGGGGAGCCGGGCGGCGTGCTGCTGCCGATCCACTGGGGGACCTTCAACCTCGCCCCGCATGCCTGGGCCGAGCCCGGCGAGTGGGTGATGGACGCCGCCGAGCCGGCGGGGCGGGCGGCGGCGTCCCCCCGTCCCGGTGGGCCCTTCGAGCCGGCCGAGGAGCTTCCGGTCGACCCGTGGTGGCGAGCGGTGTCCGCGCCTCTGCCGCACGCGTGGCGCCGTCCGACGGGAGCGGTGACGGCATCGCCCGGCCGGTGACCTCGGCCTGGCGGGTCAGGGGTGACGGTCGAGGTCCCGTCACGGCTCACCTGCTGACCGGTGGCAGCGGCCGCTGACCAGCACGGTGACGACCGGTGATGTTCCACGGGGCCGGGCGGGCGGCACGGGCGCTCGGCAAGCCTCGCGGCCGTCCCCGGCGAGCGAGGAAACCGACAGACGGAGGGGGTCGGGGAGTTCAGAGCTCCCCAACCCCCTCCGTCTCTTCGTGACCGCTTCTGACCAGGTCCGATCGTTCGGTGCGCCATTCGATACGGAGCGTCCGGCGGGCTTATCGGTCTGTCGTACGAGGTCTCATACCAGAGTGGGACGCTTGCCGTAGGACTTTGTCAACTGCCCACCGCACATGATGCGTTGGCGACTACGGTGAGTGTCCGTCGGGCGACGCAGGGCCGGTTTCGTCGGCTCTCTCGACCGGCGCCGCGATGCCGCATGCCCGAGTCACGCAGACCGGGCCACTCAAGGCCCCGACCGACGGACCAGTACGAGGACACCGATGTCACACCTCCGCGCACCGGCCGCACGCGCAGACCGCCGCGAGGGCGGACGGCACGGACGGCCGGTCGCCCGTACCGTCCCCTCGCTGCCCGAGGCCCACATACGGCCCCAACTGCTGCGCCTGGCCGTACTGCCCCCCGTCGCGGTTGCCCTCAGCGCCTGCGCCGCCGTCCTGTTCACCGTCCGCTCCACCGGCGCCCGCAGCAGCCTCACTCTGTGGGGCGTACTCGCCGGAGCGGTCTGTGTGACGCTCGCCGGTATCGTGATCGCCGCCGTCGCCGCCGGCCGGACCGCCCGGTCCGTGCACGAACGCGTCGGTGCCCTGCGCCGCAGCAGCGCCCGCCGTGAGGCCGATCTGCGGGCGCTCGTCGAGGCGTTGCGCCGCGGCGAGGTCCCGCCCCAGCGCAAGCCGCGCGGCGGACCCCCCGAGGATGCCGACGACTTCGAACTGCTCGCCGCCGACCTGGCCCGCGCGCACGACGGCGCCGTCACCGCCGTCGTGCAGGCCGCCCAGCTCTCCAGCCAGGCCGGCAGCGAACAGAAGCTGGAGGTCTTCGTCAACCTCGCGCGACGGCTGCAGTCGCTGGTGCACCGCGAGATCGCGATCCTCGACGAGCTGGAGAACGAGATCGAGGACCCCGACCTGCTCAAGGGCCTCTTCCACGTCGACCACCTCGCCACCCGCGTCCGCCGCCACGCCGAGAACCTCGCCGTGCTCGGCGGCGCCGTCTCCCGTCGGCAGTGGAGCAACCCGGTCTCCATGACCGAGGTGCTGCGCTCGGCGATCGCCGAGGTCGAGCAGTACTCACGGGTGAAACTCGTGCCGCCCATCGACGGCACCCTGCGCGGCCACGCGGTCGCCGACGTGATCCACCTGCTGGCCGAACTCGTCGAGAACGCCACCGTGTTCTCCGCCCCGCACACTCAGGTGCTGCTGCGCGCCAGCCTCGTCACCTCGGGACTGGCCGTCGAGGTCGAGGACCGCGGCCTCGGTATGCCGGTCGCCGAGCAGAACAAGATGAACGCCCTGCTCACCGACCCCGACCAGGTCAATGTCGCGCGACTGCTCGCGGACGGCCGCATCGGGTTGTTCGTCGTCTCGCAGCTCGCCCGACGGCACGGCATCACCGTCCGGCTGCAGAGCAACATCTACGGCGGGGTACAGGCCGTACTCGTCGTGCCGCAGGCCCTGCTGGGCACCCCGCCGGGTGCCCTGGGCGCCGTACCCCCCGTGCAGGACGGCGCGGTCGAGGGGCGGCAGCCGCGGGAGGCCACGAGCGCGCGCCGAGCAGCCCCCGTACCGCCGTCCCACCTGCAGCCTTCGCACACCCGAACCGACACGGCCGCCCCCACCGGGCAACCTGTCACCGGGCACTCGCGGCCGCCGGACACCGCACCGGCCACCGGCAGCCGACCGACGCCCCTGCCGGTGCGCGGAGCTGAGGAGCGGCCCAACCCGGCGGAGGCGGTGCCCGGCATCAGGCCCGGCGAGCGTGCGGTCGTCGCCGAGCACACGGCGACGCCGCCCATGCCCCGAGGCGGCGCGGTCCGCGGCACCATGGGCAAGCCCCAACTGCCCCGTCGCCGCGCCCAGGAACACATCGCACCCCAATTGCGCGGCGGACCGGCCCCACGGCAGGACACCGAGCCCGTCGTCGGCCACGACCCCGGCCTGATGGCGGCCTTCCAACGCGGTATCGGCCTCGCCGAGGCCCAGCAGAACACGGAGTCCGCCCCCACGGCCGCCGCCCACCGAGCCCCCGCCGACACGGGCCCGCACACGGCAGT
>NZ_QZWF01000020.1 GCF_004187715.1 Streptomyces sp. F001
CGGGCGTGGTCGGGCGACAGGGGCGCCGATGAGCCGACCGCGCTCGCGGCCGTGCGGCGGGTCTGGAGCGGGACCGGGGCCTCCGGGTGCAGGGGCGCGGCCGGAGGCCCCGCCTGGGCCGGCGGTCCGGTCATCGGTGGGGGCGGGCTGGTCGGGCCCTCGCTGTCCGACGGGCGGTCGGACTGCGGGCGCCGGGCGCGGTACGCCGCCCGGTACGCGGCCGGGGACGAGCCCAGCTGGCGGCGGAAGTGGCCGCGCAGGGCGACCGGCGAGCGGAAGCCGCAGCGGCCCGCCACCTCGTCCACCGAGTAGTCCGACGTCTCCAGCAGGCGCTGCGCCTGCAGCACTCGCTGGGTGATCAGCCACTGCAGCGGCGCGCTGCCCGTCAGTGAGCGGAACCGGCGGTCGAAGGTGCGCCGGCTCATGTACGCACGCGCGGCCAGCGTCTCGACGTCGAACTGCTCGTGGAGGTGTTCCAGCGCCCAGGCGACGACCTCGGCGAGCGGGTCGGCGCCGATTTCCTCTGGTAAAGACCGATCGAGGTAGCGCTCCTGACCGCCGCTCCGGCGCGGGGGGACCACCAGACGCCGGGCCAGCGCGCCGGCCGCCTCGTTGCCGTGGTCCGTCCGCACGATGTGCAGACACAGGTCGATCCCGGCTGCGGTGCCCGCGGAGGTCAGTACGTCTCCGTCGTCGACGAACAGCTCACGCGGGTCGACATGCACCGACGGGTAGCGCTTGGCCAGGGTCGGTGCGTACATCCAGTGGGTCGTGGCCGGGCGGCCGTCCAGCAGGCCGGCGGCGGCCAGCACGAACGCGCCGGTGCACAGGCCCACGATGCGGGCACCCTCCTCGTGCGCCCGGCGCAGCGCGTCGAGCGCCTCCTCCGGTGGCGGTGAAGTGATCGAACGCCAGGCCGGCACGACCACCGTGCCCGCCCGGGCGATCGCCTCCAGGCCATGCGGTGCGCTGAGTTCCAGGCCCCCTGTGGTCCGCAGTGGGCCTTCCTCGCCGCCGCACACCAGCAGTCGGTAGCGCGGCACGCCGGCGTCCTGGCGGTCGATCCCGAACACCGACAGCGGTATGGAACTCTCGAAGATGGGGCCGCCGCTGAACAGCAGCACCGCGACGATCTCCTTGCGGCGTCGCCCGGAGAGTTTCCGGACTGCGGCATCGGGCGCGGCGGTGGAGTCGTGGCTCATACTGCTAAGCCCCCCTTGGTGGTCGCGGCTCCTCGGTTGTGTCGCTCCTGCACGTTTCCCCTTGGTCCTGCACGAGTCCCCCGCCGTAGACAGTCAAGATCGAATCTACTGTGTTCCGCCGTGCCGGCGTGGCCGGTTCATCACCGGGCGCATTGTCGACTTGGCAACTTGGCGTAAAGCATTCGATCACGAAGCGTTGCACTCCCGGGCCGTGCAGGGAAGTGCGCCTTGTAGCAGTGGCCAATCCACGTAGGGTGCGCGAGCCCCCCGAGACCCTTTCCGTGCAGGTCGAACGGGGGGTGAGGGGTGCTTGGGGTCGGTGATGCACACCCTTGAGAAGTTGGCTGAAAAGATACGGGCGCGTGCGCGGAAACCGGTCAACCGGCCGGAGTATTTCCGCCTGACCGGCGTCCGCCCCGGTGCGCCCCCGGGCCGGTCCGGTGATGCCGGCCCCGCTGGGGCGCACCTTCCTCGGCGAGCAGCCGGGCGCCGCGCTCAGAGCGGCGCAGCAGAAGCCGGCAGACGGCGGTGACGACCGCGAGACCGAGGGCGGTGCCGGCGGCGCCGGCCAGGGAGGTTCCGTACCAGAGCAGCACCACCGGGACGAGGGCACAGCTGAAGGCGGCCCAGCGGATCAGGTCGGTCACCGGGTCGGGGCCGGGCGGGGTCCCGGGGTGTGCCTCGGGGGCGTGGGGGGTGCGGACATCGGGCTCCCTGTGGCGATGGTCACGGGGTTCAACGCCTGTTCGACCGGTCGGTCACTCCCGGCTTCGGGCGGGGCCTGATCTGGGTCGTCGCCGGGCGGAAGGCGCACCCTCATGTAATTGAATGCTGTGCAAACCGCCTGTACGGGGCAGCAACCATTGCGTTACGGGCGCCCCCTCGTGCATGCTCCGGGGAACCCGCCGCGGACGTGCGCGGGATCTGGGCTAAGGAGGCGTGCCGCCGTACCCTTGAGGGTATGGGGTCGGGAAGATGATTCCCGGACACAGCTCCGCCGCACACTGTCGTCCCTCCCATATAAGGATCACAACGCCGAGACAGCCATGGCCGGTCACGAATTCTTCGAACCCGCGGACCGCAAGCGGCCGGTTGCCGACCCGACGGCGGCCGATCCCCTGGCGGCGGAAGAGTCACGCCATGCGTGCGACCCCGCCTTCAAGCACGGCGTCGTCGTCGGCTTCGACGGCTCGACCTCCAGTGAGCGCGCCCTCGCGTACGCGATCGGCATGGCCCAGCGCTCCCGTGCGGGCCTGATCATCGTCCATGTGGCCAACCGGCTGCCCACCACCGTGTGGGCCGGCTGCGAGCCACCCGTGTTCGTGGATGTTCCCGACCACCGGACCGAGGTCCTGGGTCTGGAACTCGCCTGCGCGGACTACCTCGCCGAGGTGCCCTGGATCCTCGTCGAGCGCGGCGGTGACATCTGCCACGAACTCGAGGAGGTCGGGCGGGAGTACGAAGCGGACGCGATCGTCGTCGGCTCCACGCACGGCATCGTCGGGCGCATCTTCGGCTCGGTCGCCGGGCGGCTCGCCAAGCGGGCCAAGAGGCCCGTCGTTGTGATTCCGTAACTCGCCGTTGGCCCAGGTGAGATGCCCGGTGGGCACGGCGAACTCCCTTTGCGCGCTGGACAAATCTACTCGCGCGTAGATGTGTTTGTGCCTTTGTGAAGGGCATATACCGGTCACCGTACAACTGCACATGCATGAAGGGAGCCCGCCGTGGACAACGACGTCTCTGCGGGAAGCGGAATCACTACCGTGGTCGGCCGACTCGCCCTGGGTATCACCCTGTTGGCCTTCGGGCTTGGCCACACCGGCGTGATCGACGGTGTGTCGGCTGCTGACGCCGTATCAATCGCCCAGTACGTGGGCGGCATTGCCCTCTTCGTCGCCGGGCTGATGGCCTTCCGTGAGCGGGACTCCGTCGGTGGTACGGCGTTCTCGGTGCTCGGCGCGCTGTGGTTCACGTGGGCCGTGTCCGTCGACAACCAGGTATCCGCCAACGCGGCGGGGCTCTTCCTGCTGCTGTTCGCTCTTGTGGCGCTGTCTCTCACCCTCGCGGGTGGGGACCAGCTCGGACAGGGTGCGTACGGGCTGTTCTTCGTCGCCCTGTTGCTCATGGCGATCGCCAACTTCGCCGACGGCGACGGTCTGACCAAGGTGGGTGGCTGGTTCGCCGTGGCGGCGGGGGCGGTGGCCTGGTACGCCGCGACTGCGGCACTTGCGCACTGGCCGACGGCTCTTCCGCGACGCGCGGCGGGCCGGGGAGTGACGGCCACCGGTTAGCTGCGCAGGCTGGGGGGTTGGGCGGCTCCCCGGCGAATAGGGCGGACCCCCCGTGTTCGGTGGCAACACGTGGGGGGCCGTCCTCTTTGTATGGCCTCTGCGGGCGTGTGGGGGCTTGTCGCGCCCACGCGGCGGAGCCGCATATCGATACAGCCCCGCGCCCCTAAAGGCCTCTACTCGACCGTTACTGACTTGGCGAGGTTCCTCGGCTTGTCGATGTCCCTGCCGAGGGCCAAGGCCGTGTGGTACGCGAGGAGTTGGAGGGGGATGCCCATCAGGATCGGGTCCAACTCGTCCTCGTTCTTCGGGACGACGATCGTCTGGTCGGCCTTCTCCTGTTCCTGGTGGGCCACCGCGAGGATCTTGCCGCTGCGGGCCTTGATCTCCTCCATCGCGGCGCGGTTCTTCTCCAGCAGGTCGTCGTCGGGAACGATCGCAACCGTCGGGAGGGCGGGCTCGATGAGGGCGAGCGGGCCGTGCTTCAGCTCGGAGGCGGGGTAGGCCTCGGCGTGGATGTAGGAGACCTCCTTGAGCTTCAGGGAGGCCTCACGGGCCACGGGGTAGCCACGCACGCGGCCGATGAAGAGCATCGAGCGGGCGTCGGCGTACTGCTTGGCCAGCTTCTCGATCTCCTCCTCCTGCTTCATGATCTCGGCGATCTGCTCCGGCAGCCGGCGCAGGCCCTCGATGATCCGCTTGCCGTCCCGGACCGAGAGGTCGCGGGTGCGGCCGAGGTGGAGGGCGAGGAGGGCGAAGGCGACCGTGGTGTTCGTGAAGCACTTGGTCGACACCACGCAGACCTCCGGGCCCGCGTGCACGTAGATGCCGCCGTCTGCCTCGCGGGCGATCGCGGAGCCGACCACGTTCACGATGCCCAGCACCCGCGCGCCCTTGCGCTTCAGTTCTTGGACGGCCGCCAGGACGTCGTACGTCTCGCCGGACTGCGAGACGGCGATGTAGAGGGTGTCGGGGTCGACGACCGCGTTGCGGTAGCGGAACTCCGAGGCCGGCTCGGCGTCGGCGGGGATGCGGGCCAGCTCCTCGATCATCTGGGCGCCGATCATGCCCGCGTGGTACGAGGTGCCGCAGCCGAGGATCTTCACGCGGCGGATCCGGCGGGCCTCGCGGGCGTCCAGGTTCAGGCCGCCGAGGTGCACGGTGGAGAAGCGGTCGTCGATGCGGCCGCGCAGCACGCGGTCCACGGCGTCGGCCTGCTCGTGGATCTCCTTGTGCATGTACGTGTCGTGGCCGCCCATGTCGTACGAGGCGGCCTCCCACTCGACGGTGGTCGGCTCGGCGGTGGTGCGGGTGCCCTCGGTGGTGTACGTGCGGAAGTCGTCGGCCTTGAGGGTGGCCATCTCGCCGTCGTCGAGGGTCACTATCTGGCGGGTGTGGGTGACCAGCGCGGCGATGTCCGAGGCGACGAACATCTCCTTCTCGCCGATGCCGAGGACGACCGGGGAGCCGTTGCGGGCGACGACGATCCGGTCGGGGAAGTCGGCGTGCAGGACGGCGATGCCGTACGTGCCCTCGATGAGCCGGAGGGTCTCGCGGACCTTGTCCTCCAGCTTCTCCGCCTGGGAGCGGGCGATGAGGTGGACGAGGACCTCGGTGTCGGTCTCGGAGAGGAACTCGACGCCGTCCGCCTCCAGCTTGCGGCGCAGGTCGGAGGCGTTGTCGATGATGCCGTTGTGGACGACGGCGACCTTGCTCTCGGCGTCGAGGTGCGGGTGGGCGTTGACGTCGGAGGGGGCGCCGTGAGTGGCCCAGCGGGTGTGGGCGATGCCGGTGGTGCCCTTGAAGCGGGCCGGCACCTTGGCCTCCAGGTCCCGGACCCGGCCCTTGGCCTTGACCATCTTCAGGCCGGCCGCCTTCGGGGACGTGACGACGATGCCCGCCGAGTCGTAGCCGCGGTACTCCAGGCGCTGCAGGCCTTCCAGGAGCAGGGGGGCGACGTCACGCTTCCCGATGTATCCGACGATTCCGCACATATATATACGTATTCCTCAGCCGTAGACGATGCGCCGGAGCTGCCTGAGCGTGAGCTCGGGCGGCGCCACCGCGCGATATTTCAGGTCCGCCTCGATCCGTTCGAAGATCGTCGCGTTCACCAGGCCCTGCGCCTGGAGCTCGCGGTGGCGGCGACGGACGTATTCCTCGGTCGTCTCGTCGAAGTAGGCGAGCACGTCCTGGATCACGCGCAGCGCCTCGCCCCGGCTGAGGGGCGAGGACCGCGTCAGATGATCAACGAGTTCGTCGTGCACCCGGTAGATCCTGGAGTACGGGAGACGGTTTCGCAAGATTCCTGCCCGTTTCCGGGCAGGAGCTGTGTGTGACCCGTGTGCGACCCTCACTGCATCCGTTTCAGGACCGCCTGCTTGGCCAGCGCGAACTCCTCGTCGGTGAGCACACCCGAACGGTGCAGCTCGCCCAGCTCGCGCAGGCGGCGCAGCAGCGCGTCATGGTCGTCCTCGGTCGCGGGGGCGGCCTGCGCGGGCGGTGCCGCGTCCGGAGCGGGGGCGTCCGCGGCGGCCGCGGCCGGATGCGGGAGGCGGGCCTGTACGGCCGCCGCGACCAGGGCCATCAGCGGGTCCTTCTTGAAGCCCCAGAGCTCCACGGAGTTGGGGTCGTACTTCGGCGGGGCATTGGTGGGGGCGTTCTTCACGGTGAAGCGGAGGTAGCCGTTCTCCAGGCCGGCCGCCGGATGCCACTCCACGGCCGCGATGTCGGTGACCGCCAGGACGCGGGTGCCGGCGGCCGACTTGGCGTCCTCCGTCTTCCAGTTCCACTCCAGGCGCACCTGCTCGCCGTCGAAACTCGCGGTGCCGTCGCCGGCGGCGGCCGACAGCGGGACCGCCGGGCCCGGCAGCAGGTACTGGGAGACCGGGTCGGAGGGCACCTGGTCCAGCAGAAGGGCGTTGCGCACCTCGTCCACGACGTACTCGGCGACGCCGTAGCGGTCGGAGTCGACGATCAGCTGGTACGGGTCGTGGGGTTCGGTCAGCCGGCCGCCGGTCGCGTGCAGCAGCGGATCGGCGCCGTCCCGCAGCCGCAGCCGGAGCCGTCCCGTCTTACGGCCGTGTTCGAAGGATATGCCTGCCAACGCCCCCAGAGGTACGACGAGTTCACCCAGCGCCTTGCGCAGCAGACCGACGTTCTTGTCCCGCCCTGGGGTCAGCCGCAGGGCGTCGCCGTCGAAGACCCATGTGCCGTCCTTCTGGATGATTTCCACCATGAGGGGGATTGTTCCACCCGGCTCACGAGAGAGTGGTCCACACCTGTGGGAGCTCAGGGAACGCTGACGGGCACCCCGGAGGACCGTACTCCGGGGTGCCCGTCCGTCCGAGGGGCTCAGCGCCCTGCGATGGGGTTCTTCAGGTTGCCGACCAGCTGGAGTGCGCCGGACGGGTCCGCGAGGTCCACCATCTGCTCGTTGTTGCGCAGCTGGAGCCGGTTGAGGCAGGACAGCGCGAACTCGGGGGCGAACATGTCGTACTGCCGGAACTTGTCGGCGAGTTCGGGCATCGACGCCTGGTACTCACGGGTGACGTCGGCGACCGTGCCCCAGAAGTCGTCCTCCTCCAGGATCCCCTCGGTGGCGAGGTTCGCGGCGAGGAAGCGGAAGAAACAGTCGAAGACGTCCGTGAAGACGGACAGGAGCTTCTTGTCCTCGGGGACGTCCACGCGCAGTCGCTCCACCGTCGGCGGCAGTACCGCGTCCCGGTCCATGACCGCGATCTCCTCGGCGATGTCCTTGTAGATCGCGCGCTGGACGGCGCCGTCCTTCAGCACCAGGATGACGTTCTCGCCGTGCGGCATGAAGACCAGGTCGTAGGCGTAGAAGCTGTGCAGCAGCGGGGTGAAGTACGCCCGCAGGTAGCGGCGCAGCCACTCCTGCGGCGCCAGCCCCGACTGCTCGATCAGCGCGCCCGCGAAGGAGGCGCCCTCGTGGTCCAGGTGGAGCAGGGAGGCCATGGTGGCGAGGGACTCGCCCTCCTGGAGCGACGGCACCGGGCTCTCCCGCCACAGCGCGGCCAGCATCTTGCGGTACGGCGAGTAGCGGTCCGTCGCCTTCTCGTACTCCAGGTGCCGGTAGCCGACCGCCGCCCGCTCGCGGATGATCGACAGGCCCGTCGACTTCAGCACCGGGTCGCCCTCGATGAGCTGGGCGAGCCAGTCGTTGATCGCCGGGGTGGCCTCCATGTAGGCGGCGGACAGTCCGCGCATGAAGCCCATGTTGATGACGGACAGGGCCGTCTTCACGTAGTGCTTCTCGGAGTGGGACCGGTTGAAGAAGGTGCGGATGGACTGCTGGGCCAGGTACTCGTCGTCGCCCTCACCGAGGCACACCAGGTATCCGCGCGCCACCTCGGCGGCGAAGGTGACGGTGAGCTTGTTCCACCACTGCCAGGGGTGGACGGGGATGAGGAGATAGTCGGCGGGGTCGAGGCCCTGGTCCGAGAGTGTGTCGCGGAAACGGTTCAGCGTCACATCGCCCAACTCGTCCCGCAGAAAGGACTCGTACTCGATCCCGATGCCGGCCGTGAACGCCGCCCGCGACCGGTGCGCGGCCAGCCACACCAGCCGGACCGGGCTCGCGGTCTCGGGGGCGTACGACAGGTACTCGTGGATCCCGAAGCCGAGCCGCCCGTTGTTGGCGACGAAGCAGGGGTGGCCCTCGGTCATGCCGGTCTCGATGTCCTGGAAGCCGCTTTTCGCGAGCTCGGCGACCGGGACCTGCGGCTTGGTGAGCTTGTAGCAGATGCCCGAGAGGGTGGAGGAGATCTCCTCCAGGTAGACGGGGAGGATCTCGTCGCTCAGACCGAGCGCCTGCTTCAGCTCGATGAAGAAGTCCAGCGCGGCGAGCGGGAGCTCGGTGCCGTCCCGGTGGCGGGTGATGGAGCCGGCGTCGACCTGCCAGTGGTCGAGGGCGCGGCGGGTGGCGGTGAAGTGGTACCGCGTCAGCCCGTCGTCGCTACGGACGACGTACTCGTCGCCGTCCTGCTCGGGGGTGATCAGCCGCTCGTGCGCGAACTCGGCGAGGGCCTTGCGGATCAGCAGGCGGTTGGCCTGCTCCCAGCGCTCGGGGGAGAGGTGGGCCACGGCGTCGGCGAGGCTCATGCGGCCACCCCCGTCGCCGCCAGACTGTGTTGAATTTCAAAGAACTGCTCACGGGTGCAGAAGCTCAGCAACGCCTTCTTCTCCGGCTTCTGGATCTCGCGCTCGGCCACGAAGCCGACGGCCTCGTTCAGGGCGTGCACGGCCTTGTTGGACACGTCCGGCTCGACGACGACGCGTTCCACCGCCGGGTCCTCGAAGAGGTGCGCCATGACGGCGGTGATGACGGACCGGGTGAACCCGTGGACCGGTGTGTCCGTCGGCGGCACCAGGAAGTGCATGCCGACGTCTCCGGGCCGGGGCTCGTAGAGGCCGACCAGTTCACGGTGTGCGGGGTCGTACTTCTCCATGAGGAAGGCGGGTTCGCCGTCCTGCAGCCCGAGCAGCGCATGGTGGTGCTCGTCGGCCGCGATCCGCATGTACTCGCGCTCGACGTCCTCCAGCCTGGCGCCCTGCATCATCCAGAAGGCCGCCTTGGGGTGCGTGACCCAGGCGTGCAGGAGCTCCGCGTCCTTCAGGGGGTCGAGAGGGCGGAAAGTGAAGGTCATACGGCGAACTCCTGGAACGCGATGGTCTTCTCGACCGGGTAGTACTCCGAGCCGAGCAGCTCGCGGATGATGTAGCTGTTGCGGTACGCGCCCATGCCCAGGTCGGGGGACGTGATGCTGTGGGTGTGGACGCCGGCGTTCTGGAGGAAGACGCCTCTGCCGGTGACATCGACGGCGTAGTTGCGGGCGACGTCGAAGTTGCCCTGGGAGTCGTGGACGAGCCGGTCGCGGATCGGCGCCAGGAACTCCGGCTCGATGTACTTGTAGCCGGTGGCGAGGACCAGGCCCTGCGAGGTGATCTCGAAGTCCCGCTCCTGCTCCTCCTGACGGAAGCCCAGGGTGTACGTGCCGTTGTCGTACGACGCGCTGTTCAGGGACGAGTTGGTGAGCAGCCGCGTCGGGACCGGGCCGCCGAGGTTCTTCTGGTAGAGCAGGTCGAAGATCTCGTTGATCAGGTCGCCGTCGATGCCCTTGAACAGGCCCTTCTGTTCGGCCATGAGACGGTAGCGGGTCTTCTCCGGCAGCGCGTGGTAGTAGTCGATGTACTCCGGGGAGGTCATCTCCAGCGTGAGCTTGGTGTACTCCAGGGGGAAGAAGCGCGGGGAGCGCGTCACCCAGTTCAGCTGGTAGCCGTGGACGTCGATCTCGCTGAGCAGGTCGTAGTAGATCTCGGCGGCGGACTGGCCGCTGCCGACCAGCGTGATCGACTCCTTCTGCTGCAACTCCGCCTTGTGCTGCATGTAGCGCGAGTTGTGGAGGAAGTCGCCGCCCAGGTCACGGCAGGCCTCGGGGATGTACGGCGAGGTGCCGGTGCCGAGGACCAGGTGGCGGGCGCGGTACACGTCGCCGGTCTGTGTCTTCACGACGTACAGGTCGTCCTCGTACGTCACCTCGGTGACCGTCGTGTTGAAGCGGATGCTGCTCGCTCTGTTCGCGGCCCAGCGGCAGTAGTCGTCGTACTCGACACGCAGCGGGTAGAAGTTCTCGCGGATGTAGAACGAGTACAGGCGGCCCTGCTCCTTCAGGTAGTTGAGGAAGGAGTACGGGGATGTCGGGTCGGCCAGGGTGACCAGGTCCGACATGAACGGCGTCTGGAGATGGGCGCCGTCGAGGAACATGCCGGCGTGCCACTCGAAGTCGGGCTTCGACTCCAGGAAGACCCCGTCGAGTTCGGTTATGGGCTCGGTGAGGCAGGCGAGGCCGAGGTTGAACGGGCCGAGCCCGATCCCCACGAAGTCGTAGGTCTTTTTCGTGGTGTCAGGAAGCGCGGTCAAGGGATTCTCCCAGGTACTGCTCGGCATGGCCGGCGATCAGATCGAGGACGGCGGCGATGTCGGACGCCTTCGTCTCGGGGTTGAGCAGGGTGAACTTCAGGTAGTGACGGCCGTTCACCTTGGTGCCCGCGACGATGGCCTCGCCGGAGGCGAACAGGGCCTTGCGGGCGTAGAGATTGGCGCGGTCGATCTCGGCGGGGTCGGTGACGGACGCAGGGATGTAGCGGAAGACCAGGGTGGACAGGCTCGGCTCGACGACGACGTCGTAGCGCGGGTCGGCGGCGAGCAGTTTCCAGCCCTCCTCCGCCAGGTCGCAGACCTCGTCGAAGAGCTGCCCGATGCCGTCGGCGCCCATCACGCGCAGCGTCATCCACAGCTTGAGGGCATCGAAGCGGCGGGTGGTCTGGAGGGACTTGTCGACCTGGTTGGGGATACGTTCCTGCACCATGCGGCGCGGGTTGAGGTACTCCGCGTGGTAGGTGGCGTGGCGCAGCGTGGCCGCGTCGCGGACCAGGACCGCCGACGAACTCACCGGCTGGAAGAAGGACTTGTGGTAGTCCACGGTGACCGAGTCGGCTCGCTCGATGCCGTCGAGGAGGGCGCGGCGGGTGAGCGAGGTGAGCAGTCCGCAGCCGTAGGCGGCGTCGACGTGCATCCAGGCGCCGTACTGGGCACACAGCTCGGCGATTTCGGGCAGCGGGTCGATGGAGCCGAAGTCGGTGGTGCCGGCGGTGGCGACCACTGCCATGGGGACGAGACCGTCCCTCTTGCAGCGCTCCAGCTCATGGGCGAGCGCGACCGTCTGCATGCGCTTGTCGTGGTCGACGGGGATGGAGACCACGGAGTCCTGGCTCAGGCCGAGCAGTTTCGCCGACTTCTTGACGCTGAAGTGGCTCACCTCGGAGGCGAAGATGCGCAGTTCGGCGAAGGAGTGGGTTTTGGCCTCCTCGCGGGCCAGCAACAGCGCCTGGAGGTTGGACTGGGTGCCGCCGGAGGTGAACACACCGTCGGCTGCCGGGCCGAGGCCGATGCGCTCGGCGGTCCAGTCGATGAGCTTGCGCTCGATGAGGGTGCCACCGGCCGACTGGTCCCAGGTGTCGAGGGAGGAGTTGACGGCGGAGAGGATCGCCTCGCCGAGCACGGCCGGGATGACGACCGGGCAGTTGAGGTGGGCCAGGTAGCGGGGGTGGTGGAAGTAGATCGCGTCCCGGAGGTAGACGTCCTCCAGTTCGTCCAGGACCGCGGCGGTGTCGTGCAGCGGCTTGTCGAGGTCGATCTGCTCGATGCGGGGAGAGAGGGCGTCGACCGTGACGCCGGTGAACGGACGGGTGGTGGTGGCGAGTTTGGCCGCCACCCGCTCGACTCCCTCGGTCACGGAGCGGCGGTACTGCTCCGCGGTCGTGTCATTGAGCAGGTGCGAGCGCATGTGGGGGTCCTCCGGTGGGGACGGTCCGTGCGGGACGGGTGAGAGGCGGGGCCCGCCCGGCTTAATTTAGGTTAGCCTAACCTAAGTATCACTTGCGAAACGTCGGCCCCACCGTGATCACGATCACTCCGAACCGCGGCCTGCGGGGCAGCGGTTACTCGCCCTGCTCGCGCAGCTGCTCCTCGGTCAGCCCCTGCCGCCAGTAGCCCACGAACGTGACCCGACGGCGGTCGATGCCGCGTTCGCCGACGAAGTGCCGGCGCAGCTGCTTCACGCAGGACGACTCGCCCGCGATCCACACGTACGGGTGCTCGGCGGGCGGGAGCTGGGTAGCCCTGAGCGCGGCGAGGGCCATGGGGATGGGGGCACCTCCCACGCCCTTGAGGCGGTGGGGGACCTCGCCGCGCGACTCGTCCTCGACGAGCCAGGTGACCTCGGCGTCGGCCTCGGTCACCAGGTCCTGGATGTCCTCGGCATGGTGCACCTCCAGCCAGACCCGGGCGCGGGTGCCGGCCGGCAGCGACTCGAGGATGGCGGCGGCGGCCGGTACGGCGGTCTCGTCACCCCAGATCACCATCAGGTCGGTGTCCTCCGGCGGCCGGAACCGGATCGCCCGGTTGTCCGCGATCGCCGGGCCGAGCAGCAGGACCCGGTCACCGGCGGCGGCCCGCGCGGCCCACCGGGAGGCGGGACCGGCGGGCACGGCGGCGCCGGCTTCGACACCGTGGAGCACGAAATCGATGTCGATCTCATCGGGGTCGCGGCGCAGCGCCCGAAGCGTGTACGAACGCATCACCGCCCGCACGTCATCGGGCAGCGCGCGCCAGCCCTGCCACCAGTGATCACCGAGCTCGATGGGAACCTGCGGCTCACTCTGCCCCGGGTGGGGCAGGAACAGCGACAGGGACTGATCACACCCGTCGGAGCGGAAGTCCCTCAGATCGGGCCCGCCAAAGGTGACCCGGACGAGAGACGGCCCGAGCCGCTTCGTCCGTACGACCTGAAGAGAAAAGAAACGGAACGGGTCGGCTACGCCGGTCGACATCAAGGCTCCTGAGTCATGTCAGGGGGTTGGTCGCGCCCCTCAGGGGCGCGGGGAACTGCGCGACCAGCCACTGGCGTCCCGCAGTTCACCCACGACGAATGGCACCCACGGCGCTCATTCGGCTCTCCAGCGGAGCGCTCAGCTGACCTTCTTCGCCTTCTCGATCGCCTCGGCCAGACTCGTCAGCAACGGCGTGCACTTGTCGTACGACAGAATCGGCTCGGGTGAACGCGCGATGACCTGCCCGGCCTTGACCGCGGGCAGCTTCTTCCAGGTGCTCTCGGTGATGTCGGCGGGCTGGATGGTGGAGGAGCGGTCGTCCATGATGATGATGTCGGCCGCGTACTTGTCGACGTTCTCCCAGCTCAGGGACTCGAACCAGCCGCCGGTCGCCTCCTTGGCCTTCTCCGAGGGCTCGACGAAGTTCACGCCGAGGGCCTTGAAGTACTCCAGGTCGATGGAGAAGTTGGTGCCGGAGACGTAGAAGAGCTGATCGCTTGCGGAGCCGGCCAGCACCTTGATGTCGGGCTTGGCCTTGGCGGCGGCACGCAGCCGGGCGGCGGCCTCCTCGAACTTCTTCTTCGCCTGGACGGCCTTGTCGGCCTTCATGTCCGCGCCGAGCGACTCGGCCAGCCCCCACATGCGCTGCAGCGGCTCGGTCATCTGGCGGTCGTAGACGGAGATGGCGACGCTCGGGGCGAGCTTGGCGATCTGGTCCTTGGACTCCTCGGGCACGGACCAGAGGGTGCCCGCGTCGTCGAACGTCGTGGTGAGGAGCACGTCCGGCGAAAGGGCAGCGTACTTCTCCACGTTGAGCTTGCCCCAGGCGTTACCGAGGACCGTGACCTTGCTGACGTCCAGATCGCCGGCCTGGACGTCGGGCTTGCCGTCCGTGGTCGTGGTCGGGCCGAAGACGCCCTTGACCTGGATGCCGTAGTCGTAGAGGGCGGCGGCGACACCGGTGAACGCGACGATGTTCGCGGGCACCTTGTCGAGCTTCACCGTGGTGCCTCGGTCGTCCTTGAAGGACCAGGGGCCGGAGGCCTTGGCGGACGCCGTCGAGTCCGAGCCGCCGCTGTTCGTGTCTTCGTCGCCGCAGGCTGCGAGCACGGCGCCGAGGCCGAGGGCGCCACCGGCGGCGAGTATGCCGCGGCGGGTGAGGTGGGTGGCACGGGCGTTGGGCATGGGTGTGGCTGCTTTCGAACGGGGCGGATCACCCGCCGGACAATTCGAAGGTAGGTTAGCCTAACCTCAGATCTTGTCCAGGGGTGGGCCCCTGGCAATCGAAACCTGTGAGTCCCTCATAGGCTTCGCTGCTTCACGGGGTGAGGCCCAACTCCATTGGAATCAATGGTTGTTGGGATTCGTTCAGGTCGCCTTTCCCCTCTCGACCAGGGCCTGTCCCGGCTGGAGCCGTTATTGCCGCAGGGCATCAAGTCGGGCCGTCCGCCGGTGTGGACGCGGCAGTTGATGGACGGCATACGGCGGTACCAGCTGCAAGACCACCGCCGCCGACGGCCGTGGTGTATGCCAAGCGGCAGCCGTCTGCTTACGGGGCCGGCGCCTTGGCTGCGTTACGGCGCTTGCGGCTACGCCTCCCCGAACAGCTCTTCCGCACTGGCGGCGGTGAGCGCCCGGTCGAACCAGGTGCCGAGGGTGTCCAGGTCGGTGCAGCTGGTGATGCGCTCCCGGGCGGCTTCGGGGATGTCGATGCCGCGGAGCTGGAGGATGCGGAGGATGTCCTCGGCGCGGCCCTCGGCGCGGCCTTTGGCCTTGCCCTCGGCCATGCCCTTGTTGATGGATTCCTCGATGATGGTGCCGCGGCCCGGGAAGCGAGGGGTGTACGTGGCCATCAGGTGCCTCCAGAATGCGCGGGTCTGGGCGTCGCCCAGGCCGATCTCGGTGTATTCCGCCCAGTTCTGCGCGGTCTCGCCACCGGTGTTGGCGAGCGCCGTTGCCAGCGCGTCAAGTATCGCAGGGAGGGCGGGGTCCTTGGCGTGGGTGAGGGCGGAGAAGACGGAGAGGGGGATGTCGTGCGCCGCCACGTCCGGGTCGGTGATTGCCGGGAGGTTGTCCGGGCCCAGGACCAGCGGGAAGACCGCCATGCTGGTGCAGGTGGGCAGGCCGATCCGGATCGGCTCCGCGGCCCAGGACGCGGTGGCCTTGTCCTGACACATGACCAGGAGGATCGGCGGCAGTTCGTACTTGGCGTAGAGGTGTGCCAAGTAGTACGTCCAGCTGTTGAGCTTGTCCGGGTCCTTCCTGCCCTGGGACTCCACGGCGAGCAGATAGCTTCCGGCGTCCGCGGTGTCGAACCGGAACAGGGTGTCCACACGGCGTTCCAGCGGCTTGATCTCCGTGAGATCGGTGTCCAGACGCTGGATCGCCATGGGTTCCGGGAAGGCGATGCCGGCCTTCGGGAGGGCCCGGGCGAGCAGGCCCGGGTCCTCCCTGAAGATCTGGTGCAACGCCTCGTGTGCTGAGCTGACCATGTGACGGAACGTAGTGGGACGCGTGCGTTCCGGCGGGTGAACGGAGCGGGTTCAGCCGTATGGGTGACTTTGCCTGTGGTCTATGCCGAGACCGCCGGGTGTTCAGCCAGCCAGCCCCAACTCCCGCGCGATCAGCATCCGCTGCACCTCGCTCGTCCCCTCCCCGATCTCCAGGATCTTGGAGTCGCGCCACATACGGGCCACCGGGTACTCGTTCATGAAGCCGTAGCCGCCGTGGATCTGGGTGGCGTCGCGGGCGTTGTCGACGGCGATCGTGGAGGAGTAGAGCTTCGCCAGGGCCGCCTCCTTCTTGCAGGGTTCGCCGGACACCAGGCGGGACGCCGCGTCGCGCCAGGCCAGGCGGGCCGTGTGGGCCTTCATCTCCATGTCGGCGATCTTGAACTGGATGGCCTGGTTGGCGCCGATCGGGCGGCCGAAGGCGTGGCGTTCCTTCGCGTAGGTCACCGACTCGTCCACACAGCCCTGCGCCAGGCCGGTGGCGAGGGCCGCGATGGCGATCCGGCCCTCGTCGAGGATGCGCAGGAACTGGGCGTAGCCGCGGCCCTGTTCGCCCAGCAGGTTCTCCGCCGGGACCCGGACGTCGGCGAAGGACAGCTCCCGGGTGTCCGAGGCGTTCCAGCCGACCTTCGAGTACGGGGCCGCCACCGTGAAGCCAGGGGTGCCGGACGGGACGATGATCGCCGAGATCTGCGGCCTGCCGTCGGCTCCCCGGCCCGTCACGGCCGTCACGGTCACCAGACCCGTGATGTCCGTACCCGAGTTGGTGATGAAGCACTTGGTGCCGTTGATCACCCACTCGTTCGTCGACTCGTCCAGCCGGGCCGTCGTACGGGTCGCGCTCGCATCCGAGCCGCCGTCGGGTTCCGTCAGACCGAAGGCGCCCAGGATCTCGCCCGTGCACAGCCGGGGGAGCCACTGCCGCTTCTGCTCCTCGGTGCCGTAACGGAAGATCGGCATCGCGCCCAGCGAGACGCCCGCCTCCAGGGTGATGGCCACCGACGAGTCGACGCGGGCCAGTTCCTCCAGCGCGACGCCCAGGGCGAGGTAGTCGCCGCCCATGCCCCCGTACTCCTCCGGGAACGGCAGCCCGAACAGGCCCATGCGGGCCATCTCGCGGACGATCCCGTACGGGAACTCGTGCCGCTCGTAGTAGTCGCCGATCTTGGGGGCGACCACATCGTGTGCGAACTCCTCGACGGTACGGCGGAGTTCTTCCAGCTCGGGGGAGAGTCGGTGGTCCATGGTGCGTCACTGCTCCTGGTGGGAGAGGGCTCGTACGGTGCGGGACGGGCTGGGTCGGCCCAGGTGGCCGGCCATCCACACGCTGGTGGCGGTGAGACGGCCGAGGTCGACGCCGGTGTCGATGCCGAGGCCCTGCAGCATCCACACGAGGTCTTCCGTGGCGAGGTTGCCCGTGGCGGACTTGGCGTACGGGCAGCCGCCGAGGCCACCCGCGGAGGCGTCGACGGTGGTGACGCCGTGCTGGAGGGCGGCCAGGGTGTTGGCCAGGGCCTGGCCGTAGGTGTCGTGGAAGTGCACGCCGATCGCCGAGGTCGGCACGCCCTCCTCGTTCAGCTGGGACAGCAGGTCCTGCACATGGGCCGGCGTCGCCACGCCGATCGTGTCGCCCAGGCTCAGCTCGTCGCAGCCCATGTCCATCAAGGCCTTGCTGACGCGCACGACCTGGTGGATCGGGACCGGGCCCTCCCACGGGTCGCCGAAGCACATCGACAGATAGCCGCGGACGTGCACCTGCTCGGCCTTCGCCCGCGCGACCACCGGCGCGAACATGGCCAGCGCCTCGTCGACCGTGCGGTTGAGATTGGCCTTCGCGAAGGACTCGGTGGCGCTGGCGAAGACGGCGACGCGGGTCGCGTTCAGCGCCAGCGCCCGGTCGAGTCCGCGGGCGTTCGGCACGAGGACCGGGAGCTCGACCGGCACATCCCGGACGAGCGGGAACAGCTGCTCCGCGTCCGCCAGTTGGGGCACCCACTGGGGATGGACGAAGCTCGTGGCCTCGATGGTGGTCAGGCCCGCGTCGGCCAGGCGGCGGATGAACTCCGCCTTCACCTCCGTCGGGACGGCGCCCTTCTCGTTCTGCAGTCCGTCGCGGGCGCCGACCTCGTGGATCCGCACCCGGGCGGGCAGGTCCGGGGCCGGTACGACCATGGGGAGGCCCAGTGCCGGGGTGCTCATGGCGTCTCCTGTGCTGCCGGGGCGATGACCGCCAGCACCTGGTCCATGGCGACCGTCGTGCCGGGCGTGACGTCGAGTTCGGTGACGGTGCCGGCGTGCGGGGCGGAGATGACGTGCTCCATCTTCATCGCCTCCACCACCAGCAGGCTCTGACCGGCGCTCACCTCGTCGCCGACGGCGACCTTCACCACCGTCACCGTCCCCGGCATGGGGGCGGTGAGCGAGTCGGCGCCGGAGTGGGCGGCGCGGACGAGGGACGCAGCGACCGGGTCGTGGTCGCGTACGTGCCAGGCGTCGCCGTCGCGGCCCAGCCAGTCGGCGGCGCGGTGGAAGGTGTGGTGTACGCCGTCGAGGGCGACGGAGACGTGGTCCTCGGCGATGATATGGGTGCCGCGCGGGACGTACTCCACGGGGTCGGAGACCCGCAGATGGAAGCCGACGGGCTTCGGTGCGCCGCCCAGGCGCCAGCCGCTCGGGACCGAGAACGGGTCCTCCCAGCCCTGTGCGCGAGGCTTCAGCGCATCGAGACGTACGGCCGCCGCCGCCTCGTACACCTCCTCCGGTACCTCCGTCGAGACCAGCCCCTCGGCCTCCCGCTCGACCAGCCCGGTGTCCAGGTCGCCGCTGACGACCGCCGGATGGGCCAGCAGCCGCCGCAGGAAACCGGCGTTGGTGTGCACGCCCAGCGTGACCGTCTCCGCGAGGGCGGCACGGAGCTTCCGCAGGGCGGTCGCGCGGTCCGGCCCGTATGCGATCACCTTGGACAGCATCGGGTCGTACAGGCTGCCGACCTCCGTGCCCTCGCTCAGCCCGGAGTCCGTACGGACACCGTCGCCCTGCGGTTCGCGCAGCCTCAGCACCGTGCCGCCGGACGGCAGGAAGCCGCGGGTGGGGTCCTCGGCGCAGATCCGGGCCTCTATGGCGTGGCCGGTGAGCCGGATGTCGTCCTGTGCGTACGGCAGTCGCTCGCCCGCCGCGACCCGCAGCTGCCACTCCACCAGGTCCAGGCCCGTGACCAGCTCGGTGACCGGGTGCTCCACCTGGAGGCGGGTGTTCATCTCCATGAAGTAGTACGACGACGGGTCGACGCCCGGGACGATGAACTCGACCGTGCCCGCGCCGACGTATCCGCACGAGCGGGCCGCTTCCACGGCCGCTCGGCCCATTGCTGCCCGGGTCTCCTCGCTGAGGAGCACGCTCGGCGCCTCTTCGATGATCTTCTGGTGCCGCCGCTGCAACGAGCACTCGCGCTCGCCCAGGTGGACGACGCCCCCGTGGCCGTCGGCCAGGACCTGGATCTCGATATGCCGGGGCCGGTCGATCCAGCGCTCCACGAGGAGGGTGTCCTCGCCGAAGGAAGCCGCCGCCTCACGCCGCGCCGCCGCGATCTCCTCGTCCAGCCCGCTCAGGTCCCGCACCAGGCGCATGCCCTTGCCGCCGCCGCCCGCGCTCGGTTTGAGCAGCACGGGCGCACCCAGCTCCCGGGCGGCCTCGGACAGTTCGGGGTCCCGGCCGCCGGGGACGACCGGCACGCCGGCCGCCTTCACCGTCTCCTTGGCGCGGATCTTGTCGCCCATCAGGGCGATGGCGTCGGCGGGCGGCCCGATGAAGACGAGCCCAGCCTCGGCGCAGGCGCGCGCGAAACCGGCGTTCTCGGCGAGGAAGCCGTACCCGGGGTGGACGGCCTGCGCGCCGGTCCGAGCCGCCGCCTGAAGGATCCGCTCCACCGACAGATAGCTCTCGGCCGCCGGTGCCGGACCGATCCGTACCGCCGAGTCGGCCTCGCGTACGTGCCGGGCGTCGGCGTCGGCGTCGGAGAAGACGGCAACGGAGCGCACGCCGAGCGACCGCAGCGTACGGATGACACGGACGGCGATCTCGCCGCGGTTGGCCACAAGAACGGTGTCGAACATCGGTCCCCTCACATCCGGAAGACGCCGAACTGGGGCTCACCCAGAGGCGCGTTGGCGCACGCGGTCAGGGCCAGGCCGACCACCTGCCGGGTCTCCAGGGGGTCGATCACCCCGTCGTCCCAGAGGCGGGCCGTCGCGTAGTAGGCATTCCCCTGACGCTCGTACTGCGCACGGATCGGGGCCTTGAAAGCCTCTTCCTCCTCGGCGGGCCAGGACTCTCCGCGCCCCTCGAGCTGGTCCCGCTTGACCGTGGCCAGCACGGAGGCGGCCTGCTCGCCGCCCATCACGGAGATCTTGGCGTTCGGCCACATCCACAGGAAGCGGGGGGAGTAGGCCCGGCCGCACATGGAGTAGTTGCCCGCGCCGTACGAGCCGCCGACCACCACCGTCAGCTTCGGTACGCGTGTACAGGCGACGGCCGTGACCATCTTGGCGCCGTGCTTGGCGATGCCCCCGGCCTCGTAGTCCCTGCCCACCATGAACCCGGAGATGTTCTGCAGGAACAGCAGCGGGATCCCCCGCTGGTCGCACAGCTCGATGAAGTGGGCGCCCTTCTGCGCGGACTCGGAGAAGAGGATGCCGTTGTTGGCGACGATGCCGACCGGGTGGCCGTGGATCCGGGCGAAACCGGTGACGAGGGTCTGCCCGAACTCGGCCTTGAACTCGGCGAAACGGGAGCCGTCCACCACGCGCGCGATGATCTCGCGCACGTCGTAGGGGGTGCGGGGGTCGGCCGGCACCGCGCCGTACAGCCCGTACGGGTCCACCTTCGGTTCGACGGCCGGCTGCACCTCCCAGGGCAGCTGCCCGCGCGCGGGGAGGGTGGAGACGATCGTGCGCACGATCCGCAGGGCGTGCGCGTCGTCCTCCGCGAGGTGGTCGGTGACACCGGACACGCGCGCGTGCACGTCGCCGCCGCCGAGCTCCTCGGCGGTGACGACCTCGCCGGTGGCGGCCTTCACGAGCGGGGGGCCGCCGAGGAAGATCGTCCCCTGGTTCCGGACGATCACGGCCTCGTCGCTCATCGCGGGAACGTACGCGCCGCCGGCCGTGCACGAGCCCAGCACGGCGGCGATCTGCGGGATCCCGGCGCCGGACATCCGCGCCTGGTTGTAGAAGATCCGCCCGAAGTGCTCCCGGTCCGGGAAGACCTCGTCCTGCATGGGCAGGAAGGCGCCGCCGGAGTCGACCAGATACACACACGGCAGGCGGTTCTCGTACGCCACCTCCTGCGCCCGCAGGTGCTTCTTCACCGTCATCGGGTAGTACGTCCCGCCCTTGACGGTGGCGTCATTGGCGACGATCACACACTCCCGGCCGCTCACCCGCCCGATCCCGGCGATCACTCCGGCCGCGGGGGCCTGGTCGTCGTACATCCCGTCGGCCGCCAGCGGGGCCAGCTCCAGGAACGGCGAACCCGGGTCCAGGAGGGCGTCGACGCGGTCGCGCGGCAGCAGCTTGCCGCGCGCCGTGTGCCGGGCGCGGGCCTTCTCCCCGCCGCCGAGCCGGGCGGCGGCCAGCTTGGCGCGCAGCTCGGCGACGAGGGCGCGGTGCGCCTCCTCGTTGGCGCGCCAGGCCTGCGACGCGGGATCTGCCGCGCTGTGCAGCTCCGGTGCCTGAAGCATCCTGCGGTCCCCTCACCTTGTTAATGAGCGTTAACGCATTTCCTTCAGGTTAACGAGCGCTAACCTCCCTGTCTAGAATCAAGTCCATGGCCACCAGAACCGACGCCCCCACCCGCCGCGAGCAGATCCTCAAGGAGGCCGCCCGGCTCTTCGCCGAGCGCGGCTTCCACGGGGTCGGAGTCGACGAGATAGGCGCCGCGGTCGGGATCAGCGGCCCCGGTCTCTACCGGCACTTCGCGGGCAAGGACGCGATGCTCGCCGAGCTGCTCGTCGGCATCAGCGGTCAGCTGCTGACCGGCGGGAAGCGCAGGGTCGCCGAGGCGGACGGGAACCCCGAGGCGGTCCTCGACTCGCTCATCGAGGGCCATATCGACTTCGCGCTCGACGACCGCCCGCTCATCACCCTGCACGACCGCGAGCTGGACCGCCTCCGGGACAGCGACCGCAAGCTGGTCCGCCAGCTCCAGCGGCAGTACGTCGAACTCTGGGTGGAGGTGGTCCGCGAGCTCTACCCGGGCCTGTCCGAACCGACGGCCCGCTCGGCCGTCCACTCGGTCTTCGGCCTGCTGAACTCGACCCCGCACCTGGGCAGGCCGGGGTCGCTTCCGGGGCGGGGGGCCACGGCGGAGCTGCTGCACCGGATGGCGCGGGGGGCGTTCGCGGCGGCGGGGGAGTAGCGCCGGGCGGCGTGACGAGCGTTACGGGGGGCGCACTCTGGACGCGGGTTCGTACTCGCCGGTACGGTTGAGTGAGCAAGCGCTTAGACATGTACCCGTGGAGGTGGCGGCGGTGCGCCGTACTGTGTTCAACGAGGACCACGAGGCGTTCCGGGAGACCTTGCGCGCCTTCATCGAGGCCGAGGTCGTACCGGTGTACGACGAGTGGTTCGCCGCGGGGCAGGCGCCGCGCGAGTTCTACTACAAGCTCGCCGAGCTCGGCGTCTTCGGTATCCGTGTGGACGAGGAGTACGGCGGCGCAGGCATCGACTCGTACAAGTTCGAGGCCGTGCTCTACGAGGAGACCGCCCGCGCGGGCGTGACCTTCGGCGGCTCCGGCGTGCACGTGCTGCTCGGCCTGCCGTACATCAAGATGCTGGCCACCGACGAGCAGAAGAAGCGCTTCCTGCCGAAGTTCGTCTCCGGTGAGGAGATGTGGGCGATCGCGATGACCGAGCCGGGCACCGGCTCCGACCTCGCGGGCATGAAGACCACCGCCAAGCTGAGCGAGGACGGCACGCACTACGTCCTCAACGGCGCCAAGACCTTCATCACCGGTGGCGTCCACGCCGACCGCATGATCGTCTGCGCGCGCACCGCCGCGCCCACCGCCGAGGACCGCCGCCACGGCATATCCCTCTTCGTCGTGGACACCAAGGCCGAGGGCTACTCCGTCGGCCGCAAGCTCGACAAGCTCGGCCTGAAGACCTCCGACACCGCCGAGCTGGCGTTCGTCGACGTCAAGGTGCCCGTCGAGGACCTGCTCGGCGAGGAGAACAAGGGCTTCTACTACCTCGGCCACAACCTGGCCTCCGAGCGCTGGGGCATCGCCTACGGCGCGTACGCCCAGGCCAAGGCCGCCGTCCGGTTCGCCAAGCAGTACGTGCAGGAGCGGACCGTCTTCGGCAAGCCGGTCGCCCACTTCCAGAACACCAAGTTCGAGCTGGCCGCCTGCCAGGCCGAGGTGGACGCGGCCGAGGCCGTCGCCGACCGCGCCACGGAGGCCCTCGACGCCGGTGAACTGACCCCGGCCGAGGCTGCCAGCGCCAAGCTGTTCTGCACCGAGGTCGCGCACCGCGTCATCGACCGCTGCCTCCAGCTCCACGGTGGCTACGGCTTCATGAACGAGTACCCGATCGCCCGCCTGTACGCGGACAACCGCGTGAACCGTATCTACGGCGGGACCAGCGAGATCATGAAGACGATCATCGCAAAAGACATGGGCCTGTAAGGTTCCGGAAAATACTGGCCAGTAGAAAAGTGGCCATGAACCAGGCACTTCAGTCTCTCCTCGATCTGCTCGACCTGGAGCAGATCGAGGAGAACATCTTTCGCGGCCAGTCCCGGTCCGCCGTCGTCCCGCGCGTCTTCGGCGGGCAGGTCGCGGCCCAGGCGCTCGTCGCCGCCGGACGTACGGTCCCCGCGGACCGGGCCCCGCACTCCCTGCACGCGTACTTCCTGCGCACCGGCGACCCCGGCGCGCCCATCGTCTACACCGTCGACCGCATGAACGACGGTCGCTCCTTCACCACCCGCCGGGTCGTCGCGATCCAGCACGGGCAGCCGATCTTCGCCCTGTCCGCGTCCTTCCAGAAGTACGAGGAAGGCTTCGACCACCAGGCCCCGATGCCCCCGGCCCCCGACCCGGTCACGCTCCCCACCTCCGAGGACCGGCTGAGCGGGTACGGCCACATCGACCCGCAGGTGGTCGAGAGGTTCCTCGAGGCGCGCGCCGCCGTCGACCTGCGCTATGTCGACGAGCCGCCGTACGGGCAGTTCGGCGAGCCGCGCGAGCCGCACTCGCAGGTCTGGTTCCGCGCCAACGGCAAACTCGCCGACGATCCCCTCCTGCACATCGTCCTCGCCACGTACGTCTCCGACATGACGCTCCTCGACTCCGTGCTGCTCGCGCACGGCCGCGGCGGCTGGGCCGTCGGTGACGTGGTCGGGGCCTCGCTGGACCACGCGATGTGGTTCCACCGCCCGTTCCGCGCCGACGAGTGGCTCCTGTACGACCAGGAGTCCCCGTCGGCGTACGGCGGCCGGGGTCTCGGCCAGGCCCGCATCTACACCCAGGACGGCCACCTCGCCATCTCGGTGATCCAGGAAGGTGTCGTGCGGGCACCGCGGGCTAGGTAAGCCCCGCCTCCGACAGCAGATACGCCGTCATCGGGTCGTAGTACCGGGGGCTGACCACATGGTCGTCGAGGGGGACCGTCACCTGGACGGTTCCCTCCGCCTCCGCGAGGAACAGGGCCGGATCGTTGCTGTCGGCGTAGCCGACGGAGTCGATGCCGTGCTGGCCGGCGTAGCCCGCCCAGCCGTGGTCGGCGACGACCAGGTCGGGCAGGGCGCGGCCGCCCTGTTCCATGGCGGTGAGGATGGCCTTCATCGGCTCGCCCGAGTGGGTGTGCCACAGGGTCGCGCCGTGCTCCAGCACCGCCACGTCCGCGAACTGCATGACGTAGCCCTCGTCCGTCTGCAGCCCGTCCGGGATCACCACGATCTCGCAGCCGGCGGCGCGCAGCGCGGCGGCCGTGGCGCGGTGCACGTCGAGCAGGCCGCCGGGGTGGCCGGTGGCGAACAGCACCCGCTGCTTGCTGTCGGCCGCCTTGCGCAGCCGTGCCGCGAGCCGTTCCAGGGCGGCGACGGTGAGCTCGGGGTCGATGGTGTCCTGGCCGTACCGGTACTCGGGGTCGTCGTTCACGCCGACCCGCTCGGCCATCACCGCGAGCACGTCCTGCTCGTCGGTCCAGCGGTCGCCGAGCTCCAGGCCGAGCCAGAAGTTGCGGACGCCGTTCGACAGTTGGCGGTAGTGGGAGAGGTTGTTCTCACGCGGGGTGGCGACGTCGCCCGCGATACGGGTCTTCACAAGGTGCTCGACGAGCTCGGCGCGGCTGGGTGTCCCGGGTATCGGCATGGCTCCCATTGTGAGGCACGTCCCGGTGCCCGACCCCGACGTCCCGCACGCTGGGACGTGGGTCACTTGTCCCAGGTCACAACAACCGCAGCGCGAACCACAGTTCCATCCGTACGTCCGGATCGTCCAGGTCCGCCTCCAGCAACGCCGCGCACCGGGCGATGCGCTGCCGCACGGTGTTGCGGTGCACCGACAGGGCCACCGCCGTGCGGTCCCAACTGCCGTGCAGGGACAGCCAGGTGCGCAGCGTCTCGGTCAGGGCCGGGGCGGCGGTGACCGGGGCGAGCAGGGTGCGGGCGTGGGCCTCCGCCTCGGCCGGGGGGACCAGGCCCGTCAGGCCGGGGCGGGGGTCGTGGCGGACCAGGGCGGCGCGGGTGGCGCGGGCGCGGGCCAGGGCGCGGGCCGCCCGGGCGTCGGCGGCGGGCCAGTCGTGCGGGGCGACGGGGGCGCTGACGCCCAGGGTCCAGCCGGGGTGCGGGGCGGGTTCGCGGTCCGCCGGCAGCAGGATCCGTACGACGTCCTCGGCCAGGTCGACCAGCGGCGAACCGAGCGCCGCGCCCAGCGCGGAGGCGGCCACCTGGTCGGGAGCGTGCGCGTCCGGCCGGGCGTGCACGACCAGCCACCGATCCCCGCCGAGCAGCGGCGCGACCGCCTCCGGCTCGGCGCCCAGCAGCAGCCGTACGAGCGCCGACGACCTGGCCGCTCCGGTACCGCTCTGCTGTTCGCCGGTGAGGAGGGAGAGCAGCACGGCGGCGACCGAGGCGATGGCGTGAGCGCCGGGTTCGCGGTGCGGTGCGGCGACGCCGAGGACGAAACCCTGGCCGGAGCCGAGGGCGTAGGCGGCGAGGTGGGTGCCGGCGACGGTGTCGGTGGCCGAAGTGGGGATGGCGCGGCCGGTCGCGGTGGCCGGGGTGCGGCTGGTCGCGGTGGCTGAGGTGGGGATGGCGCGGCCGGTCGCGGTGGCCGGGGTGCGGCTGGTCGCGGTGGCTGAGGTGGGGATGGCGCGACCGGTCGTGGTGGCCGAGGTGGGGGTGGCGCGGCCGGTCGCGACGGCCGGGGACGTGGTGCGGGCCGGCGGCCACCTGCGTTGTCGGCGGGCTTCCCGGCGCCTCGCCCGGCGTCGCGCGCATGGCGTCCGGACGTACCACCGCCGCCAGCTCCGCCAGCACCCCGCTCACCCGCCCTCCGGAGCCCGGCCGCCTCGGCGATCCGGGCCCCCTCCGGCCCGTACAGCACCGCCCACCCGCCGATCCGCTGGGCCAGCTGTCGCAGTACCGAGGCCACCGGGTCCGGGCGGGCCGCCGCCGCGGCCAGGCTCTGCTGGGCCTCGGTGACGCGGCGCAGTTCGGCATGCCGGGCCTGGGCCATCAGCTGCCAGACCGCGCGGGCCACGCCGGAGAAGGTGGTCTGCGGCGGGACCTCGAGGAGCGGCAGCTCGTGGGTGTCGCAGGCCGCGACCAGCGCCCGCGGCACCGTGTCGTGCACGGGCGCCACACCGAAGCCGAGCGCCGCACCGCCAGCCGCGACGATCCGGGAGACGTAGTCGTCGAAGTATGTCCCTGAGCCCGCCGCCTCCGGGATGTGCACGCCGGCCGTGAGCAGGAGCTCGCCGCCCAGGAGGTAGGGATACGGGTCCGACATCTCCGAGGTGTGCGCCCAGTGGATGACGATGCCGGGACCGGACGGCCCGGCGATCTGGCGCAGGGCCAGGTCCTCGCGGGCCAGGAGTGAAGCGAGGGGCACGGGTGGCGTGGGGGGAACCGCTGGGTCCGGCATGGTGTGCATTCCCTCCATCCCGTTCGGCCTGGATGGATGAAACGTACACTTCGCAGTCGCTTTCCGGCCACCTAGTGTCGGTCCGGACCGGTGGCCGCGGGTACGGGCGGATGTCCCCGCGAGAAGCCACCGCACACCCCATCTGCACGACACGCCACCGAGAGCGCGTGAAGGAGGCCCCCCATGGCCGTCGACTACATCGTGATCGTCGTCTATCTGGCCGGCATGCTGGCCGTGGGCTGGTGGGGCATGCGCCGCGCCAAGTCGAAGAGCGAGTTCCTGGTGGCGGGCCGCCGCCTCGGCCCCTCCATGTACTCCGGCACCATGGCGGCGATCGTCCTCGGCGGCGCGTCCACCATCGGCGGCGTCGGGCTCGGCTACCAGTACGGGCTCTCCGGCGCGTGGATGGTGTTCACCATCGGCCTTGGCCTGCTCGCGCTGAGCATCTTCTTCTCCGCCCGTATCGCCCGCCTGAAGGTCTACACCGTCTCCGAGATGCTGGATCTCAGATACGGCGGCCGGGCCGGCGTGATCTCGGGCGTGGTCATGTGGGCGTACACCCTCATGCTCGCGGTGACGTCGACCATCGCGTACGCCACGATCTTCGACGTCCTCTTCGACATCAACCGCACCCTCGCGATCATCCTGGGCGGCTCGATC
Organism: Streptomyces sp. F001; assembly: GCF_004187715.1. Classification (GTDB taxonomy): domain Bacteria; phylum Actinomycetota; class Actinomycetes; order Streptomycetales; family Streptomycetaceae; genus Streptomyces; species Streptomyces flavusporus. Next base: position 27,224 of record NZ_QZWF01000020.1, read on the forward strand.
GTCGTCGCGTACTCCACGCTCGGCGGCATGTGGTCGATCACGCTGACCGACATGGTGCAGTTCGTGGTCAAGACGATCGGGGTCCTGCTGCTCCTGCTGCCCATCGCGGTCGTCAAGGCCGGCGGCTTCAGCGAGATGAAGGCGCAGCTGCCCACGGAGTACTTCGACCCGCTGGGCATCGGCGGCGAGACGATCTTCACCTACGTGCTGATCTACACGTTCGGCATGCTCATCGGGCAGGACATCTGGCAGCGCGTCTTCACCGCGCGCAGCGACACGACGGCGAAGTGGGGCGGCACGGTCGCCGGCACGTACTGCCTGGTGTACGCCCTCGCCGGCGCCGTCATCGGCACCGCGGCCAAGGTCCTCTACCCCAACCTGGCCAGCGCCGACGACGCCTTCGCCACCATAGTCAAGGACGAACTCCCCGTCGGCGTGCGCGGGCTGGTGCTGGCCGCCGCGCTCGCCGCCGTGATGTCGACGTCCTCCGGCGCCCTCATCGCCTGCGCCACCGTCGCCAACAACGACATCTGGTCGCGGCTGCGGGGCATCGTCCGGCCGGACGGCGAGCACGACGAGGTCAAGGACAACCGCGCCTTCATCCTCCTCATGGGCCTCGCCGTGATCGGCACGGCGATCGCGCTCAATAACGTCGTCGAGGCGCTGACGGTGGCGTACAACCTGCTGGTCGGCGGGCTGCTCGTACCGATCCTCGGCGGGCTGCTGTGGAAGCGCGGCACCGCCCAGGGCGCCCTCGCCTCGGTCGCCGTCGGCGGCGTCGCGGTGATCGTGCTGATGGCGACCTTCGGCATCCTCGCCAACGAGCCCGTCTACTACGGCCTGCTGTCCTCGCTGGCCGCATACCTGATCGTCTCCCTGGCAACTCCCGCCACCGACGAGGCCGTCCTCGCCGCCTGGCGCGAACGACTGGCCGGGCGGGCACCCGAACCCGTGGCCGAGGCGGTCCCGGCACACCAGTAGAGTCGTATGGCAGTAGTACATAGCTGTACATACGCGATGAAGCGTAAGAAAGAAGGCAGTTCCCGATGAGCAGCAACGAGACGCCCCGCGGCCCCGTCGACTCGTCCCGCATCCCGCGGTACGCCGGTCCCGCGACCTTCGCCCGGCTGCCGCGCCTCGACGAGGTCGGCCGCGCCGACGTCGCCGTGGTCGGCGTGCCGTTCGACTCGGGCGTCTCCTACCGGCCGGGCGCCCGCTTCGGCGGCAACGCGATCCGCGAGGCGTCCCGGCTGCTGCGCCCCTACAACCCGGCGCAGGACGCCTCCCCGTTCGCCCTCGCCCAGGTCGCCGACGGCGGCGACATCGCCGTCAATCCGTTCAACATCAACGAGGCCGTGGAGACCGTCGAGGCGGCCGCCGACGACCTGCTCGGCACCGGCGCCCGTCTGATGACCCTCGGCGGCGACCACACCATCGCGCTGCCGCTGCTGCGCTCGGTGGCGAAGAAGCACGGCCCCGTCGCCCTGCTGCACTTCGACGCCCACCTCGACACCTGGGACACGTACTTCGGCGCCGAGTACACGCACGGGACTCCCTTCCGGCGTGCCGTGGAGGAGGGCATCCTCGACACGTCGGCGCTGTCGCACGTCGGTACGCGCGGCCCGCTGTACGGCAAGCAGGACCTGGACGACGACGCCAAGATGGGCTTCGGCATCGTCACGTCGGCGGATGTGATGCGGCGCGGCGTCGACGAGATCGCCGACCAGCTGCGCCAGCGCATCGGTGACCGCCCGCTGTACATCTCCATCGACATCGACTGCCTCGACCCGGCGCACGCGCCCGGCACCGGCACCCCCGAGGCCGGCGGCATGACCTCCCGCGAACTCCTCGAGATCCTGCGCGGGCTGGCATCCTGCAACCTGGTCTCGGCGGACGTCGTCGAGGTGGCCCCCGCCTACGACCACGCCGAGATCACGTCGGTGGCGGCTTCCCACACGGCGTACGAACTGACCACGATCATGTCCCGCCAGATTGCTGAGGCGCGCTCGAAGTGACCCACGACCACGACCTGGTACTCCGCCCGACCGCGGCCCAGACGGAGGCCGCGCTGAACCCTCCCCCCGGCCGCAACGGCGGAGACCTGGTCGTGGAGACGCTGGCCGGGCTCGGCGCGACGACCGTCTTCGGCCTGCCCGGCCAGCACGCGCTGGGCATGTTCGACGCGCTGCGCCGCTCGGATCTGCGGTACATCGGTCTGCGGGTGGAGAACAACGCCGGGTTCGCGGCGGACGCGTACGGCCGCATCACGGGTGAGGCGGCGCCGCTGCTGCTGTCGACGGGGCCGGGGGCGCTGACCTCGCTGGCCGCGCTCCAGGAGGCGGCGGCCGCCTCGGCCCCCGTGCTGGCGATCAGCAGCCAGATCCCGACGGCGGGGCTGGGCGGCGGCCGGCACGGCTATCTGCACGAACTGCCCGACCAGGCGGCCTCGTTCCGGGGCGTGGTGAAGTCCGTCCACACCGTTCGCACCCAGTCGCAGATCCCGTCCGCCATCGAGGCGGCCTGGAAGTCGGCGCTGACGGTCCCGCACGGGCCGGTGTGGGTGGAGATCCCGCAGGACGTACTGCTGGCCGAGACGGCGATCCCGGTGGTCACGGGCGGCGACGCCTTCCCCGAGGAGCTGCCCCCGCGCCCCGAACTGACCGCAGTGGCCGCCGACCTGCTGTCCCGTGCGCAACGTCCGGCGATCATCGCGGGTGGAGGAGTGGTACGGGCGGACGCCTCGGGCAAGCTGAAGCAGCTGGCGGAGAGGCTCCAGGCACCGGTCGTCACGACCCCCGGTGGCAAGGGCGCGTTCCCCTGGACGCACCCGCTGTCGCTCCAGTCCTGGATCGAGGACCGGTACACCACGGACTTCCTGGAGGACGCGGACGTCCTCCTGGTGATCGGCTCGGGCCTCGGCGAACTGTCCTCCAACTACCACACGTTCAAACCGCGCGGCCGGGTCGTCCAGATCGAGGCGGACCTCGGGAAGCTGGAGTCCAACCACCCGGCACTCGGCATCCACGCGGACGCCCGCCTCGCTCTTCAGGCGCTGCTGGAGACGGTCTCGGAGCGGGAGGACGACACGGCCCCGGACCGGGTGAGGGGCCTGCTGTCCCGTGTGGGTGAGCGCATCGCCGCCCAGGAACTCACCCTGGAACAAGAGGTGTTGGCGTCGGTCCGCCGGGCGCTCCCGCCGCAGTCGCCGTCCTTCTGGGACATGACGATCCTGGCGTACTGGGCCTGGTCGGCCTTCGACCCGAAGGCCCCCAACACCATGCACTCCGCCCAGGGCGCGGGCGGCCTCGGCTACGGCTTCCCGGCGGCCCTGGGCGCGGCCGCCGCCGACCCCACCCGCCCGGTGCTGGCGGTGTCGGGCGACGGCGGCGCGCTCTACTCGATCGCCGAGCTGGCGACGGCCCGCCAGTACGACCTGAACGTCACCTGGCTGATCGTCGACGACGGCGGCTACGGCATCCTGCGCGAGTACATGACGGACGCCTTCGGCCAGGCCACGGCGACGGAACTGACCCGACCGGACTATGTGGCCCTCGCGGAGTCCTTCGGCGTCCCGGGGGTACGGACGACCCCCGAGACGCTGGAACAGGACCTGGCGAAGGCGCTGGCGTCACCCGGGCCGTCGGTGGTCGTCCTCCCGGCGGTACTGCGGATGTTCGCGCCGACGCACCTGGGCTGACGCACGCTAACAGGCGCCCGGACCGACCCCGTCGATACGTCCGCCGAAGTCGCCGAGGTAGCGCGAGCGCCAGTCGCCTGGGTTCCTGGAGTATGCCGCACAGAGATGCGTAACCCGTACGGAGGTTTGGTCGTTGAGGTGATCGTCAGTCGGTGCGGGGTGTGTGAGGGGAGGGCGGGTGCGGCGCAGGGTCGTGGTGGGTGAGGGGGAGGTGCAGCAGGTCGCGGCGGCCTGTGCCCGCGCGCTGCGGGGTGTGGATGTGGTGAGTGGCGAGCGGCTCGGCGAGGCAGCTTTGGTGGAGCGGGCGGGCTGGCTGAGCGCTCTGGTCGGGTCGCTGGCTCAGGGCATGGTCCAGGAGCACTGGAGCGGGGCCGATCTGGCCCGGCTCGCCTCTGGGGTCGACCGTTCGGGTGCATCGCTGCCGTCGCAGGGGTGGATGGCGTTGCGGCGTCTGGGCTGGCCGGTGACCGTTCCGCAGGGGGTGTACGTCCCGGACCGGGTGGTGCGCATCGCGCAGGAGCAGGCCGGGCGGGTGCTGCGTTCGGCCTGGTGGCGTGCCGAGGTCACCGCCGCGCTGCTGGCGACCTGGCCCGCCGACCCTGCCCGGCGTACCGAGGGCGAGTGGGAGGCGCTGCGCGCCGCGCTGCCCGACGGCGGGGCGGTGGCGAGCGGCGTGTTGCTGGCCCGCACTCGGCAGATCGCTGCGTTCCAGGCCCGCCACAGTCGGCTGCCTGCGGACGTGACCGAGTGTGAGTCGGCGCCGGGGGCGGGCGGGCAGGTGGTGCTCGCGGCGGCCGACAGGCAACTGGCCACCCTTCAGCGCTGCCCGGAAGACCCGTTCCGCTACGCGGTGCTGACCCTGCGGATGCCTCTGCGGCCCGATCCCGCCTGCCGGGCCGACTGGCATCCGGTGCGTATTCGGTTCCGGCTGCCGCCCCACGTACCCGCCGCCGCGGTGCTGCGCCCGCCGACCCTGCGCGTCCGCGAGGGGCGGCTGCTTCTCGATGTGCCCTACGCCCAGGCGGTTTTGAAACCGGAGCGGGCCGGACACCGGCGGGCGGTGGCTTTCGACTGGGGGCTGAACACCCTGCTCACCGGCGGCACCCTATACCTGACCGATGAGGCCCAGCCGCGGGTGGTGACCGACGCCCGCCCAGTGTACTTCCGCGCGACAGGGGTGCTGGCCAAGGCCGACCGGCTGCGCATCCACGCAGAGCGGATCGGCGCCCGCATCGACCGGCTGCGCACCCTGATCACCTCCCGGCAGGAACGCGGGATGCGCCCGGATCCCTGGCTGGTGGCGAAGCTCGCCGCCCTGGAAGCCGAGCGGGACCGGGTGGCCCGGCGCCGTACCCGGCTGAACGCGGCCCTCGCCAAGGCCGCTGCCCGCTTCATGACCGACCACGCGATCGCCGCCGGAGCCTCGGTCATCTACCTCGAAGATCTCCGCGACATGCAAGCGCGCGGCAAGGGCCGCACGCTCAACACCCGCCTTTCCCAGACGGTACGTGGCGCCTTCGTCACCCACGTCCGCCACCGGGCCGCCGCCCACGGCATCGCGGTGGTCATCGTCCCGCCCCAGGGCACGTCGAAGCACTGCCCCCGGTGTCTGACCGAATTCCGCCACCACAAGGCCCCCAACCGTCGGGCGGCGGGCTGGGCCTGGGCGACCTGCCCGAACATCGCGTGCGGCTACAGCACCGGCCGGGACAACGCCGCCTGGCAGCGCATTGGCGCCCGCGGCCTGACCCACCAGCACCAGACCCGCCTCGACCGCACCGCCGGAGTCTTCGTGATCCGCAGCGTGGTCGAGGCCTTGGACCGCACCGGCACGGTCCAGCATCAGACCCGGGACCGCACCAAGAGCGGCCCCACGAACAAACGCCCTGTGCCCGGGAAGCGGCGCAGGGTCCCCGCCCCACCCGGCAACCGTGGCCCCACGGCACGGCGGGGTGGCAAGCGTCCGGCGGGGCGGACCCCCACGCACCCGAGACACCGCAGCCGGCGGTGGTCACGGCAGCAGGGACCGAACGCGATCGGCACCCCCGTACGGCATCAGCCGGACGGGGCCAGACTCGGGGCAGGCTTCCACCGCCACGCCCACACCACCCCCACCCGGGGATGGCCGAGTCACTCTCCCGAGCGGTCCCGGACACGCGGGATCGCCCAGGAAACCCAAGCCGATTAGAGACGCTGGGCGGCATGTCGCGAAAGCCGCTGCGTGTGGTCCACTCCCAGTAGTTGCCGTCGAAGAGCCCTCGCCGCTCCAGAAGCACACCGACCCGTCCGGGCAGGAGGGCGGGGCGGCGGCCTTGGCTGCGGTGGCACCGAGGGTCGGCAGGACGAGGCGGTCAGTGCGAGGGCGGCGGCGACGGACCAGGAACGAAGCTTCATGGGACCCCTCCGGGAACTCCGGTGCGCCCCGGCGGAATTGCCGAGGCGTTGCCGTCGTCCCGGCGGGGTGGCGTGGCCTGCCCGATTCAGCCTCTGGAGTTGGCCGACAGGCCGGCGGGACCGTCGAACATGGCCTGTCCCAGTGCGGCCATTGCCTCCGAGTCGTCACCCAAGGGGGACGAGAACGTCAACGGGATGCCACAGGCGATGTGGTCCAGTGCCACTTCCTCGGGGGTGCGTCCTTAGAGGAGGGCGATCGTGCGGAGCACTTCGGCTTGTGCGCCGGTATGGGTGAGTGTCACGGTGACGGCCTCGTCCGGTGAGGCGGTGGGCTCCGGCGGGGGACAGGAGCGTCGGCCACTGGGATCTCCTCGTGTGGGCCGTTTGTGTGCTGTGCGGAGATTCTGACAGTACCGCCGCGATGGCAGGACTTACTGCGGCGCTGCCACTTCCCCAGACTGCTCACGGACGGCGACCAGCATGGCAGCGCCCCTCCGTGAGGGGGGTATTCAATGGCGGACCCGGTCCGCGGACTGCCAGGCTCTGCCCATGAGGCCTCAGCTCAACGGCGTATCGGACTCCTCCTGGCTCGGCGAGCCGATCGACGCTCGCCCGCTGTTCGGGGCGGAGCTGACGTCCCTGCTCGATGTGCTGCGCGATCTACGGCCCGCTGAGTGGAGCAAGATGGCGGTCCCGGGCTGGAGCGTGCACGATCTCGCCGCTCACATCCTCGGCGACTACCACGGCCGTCTCGGCTGGAGCACAGACGGACACCGGCGCGCATTCGCGGCCGGAGAGCCGCTGGAAGCGTTCATCCATCGCGTCAACCAGGAATGGATCGACCTCCACGCCGGTCACAGCCCAGCCGCCCTCATCGACACCCTGGCACTGGCCGGGACCCAGGTCACCCGTCAATTCGAGAGGGCCGATCTTGACGCGACGGGGCTGTGAGTGTCCTGGGCAGGGGTCGATCCGGCGCCGAAGTGGCTGGACATCGCCCGGGAGTTCACTGAGTACTGGACCCACCGCCAACAGATCCGGCATGCCACCGGCCGGGAAACAGACCCAGAGCCCCGCGCCCTGTCCACGGTCCTGGACACCTTCATGCGGGCCCTGCCCCACACGTTGCGCGACACGCACGCAGCCGTCGGGACGCAAGTCCAGGTTGGTCATCGATGGGCCGCCGGGCGGCACCTGGACCGTAACTCTCACCGGGGACCGCTGGTCACTGGCCGAAGCAGCCAGGGGTCGGCCGACTGCATCCGTGTGGCTGGACGCTGAGATCGCCTGGCGCCTGTGCACCCGAGGCATTGGTCTTGGGACTGCCCTTGCCCGCGTCCGCATCAGCGGACAGCGTCAGCTTGCCGAAGCCGCCTGTCAGATCGTGTCCATCGTCTACTGAGCTTTGCTCGTCGAGGTTCATATCCATGGGAGGGCGAACTCCCAGCTTTCGCGGGAGTTCGCCCTCCCTGGTGTCCGACCGGGGCTACCAGATCGCCTCGACCCACTCCGGGTGGTCGATGAACGGGTTGCGGTTGCCCTGGTAGGTGTCGTAGATGAGCTCGTTGCGGCGCTCCTCGAAGGCGTCCGGCGGGTCCTCGTCGTTCCAGGCCTTCAGGACCGAGAGACGGCCGTGGTACGGGACGCTGCCGTTGGTGACGGCATCGTTGGGCTCCAGGTCGGGCCAGCTGTCGTCGCCCTCGTAGCGGACGGCCATGTAGAGGATCATGCGGGCCACGTCGCCCTTGACGGCGTCGCGGGGCTCGAAGGAGTTGGAGTCGGTCAGGCTGCCGCCGCTATTGGTGAACGAACTGCCGCCGTTGTCGAAGTCCTTGTTGCCGCGGATGGAGTTGACCTGCACGTCCTCGGGGCGCAGATGGTGCAGGTCGGTGCCGGGGCCGGCGGAGGTGCCGAAGTCGCCGTGGGACTGGGCCCACACGTGCTCGCGGTTCCAGCTGCCGGTGCTGCCGCCGTTGAGGGACTTGCTGCGGGAGATGCCGGAGTACAGCAGGATCACGTTGCTGCTGTTGTTCGGGTCCTGGTCGGTGACCTTCAGGGCGTTCCAGACGGCCGAGTACGAGATCGTCGTCTGGTCGCTGATGATCGTGTGCAGCGAGTCCTTCAGGGCTGTGCCGGTCTTGCCGATCGCGTCCTGGTAGTACGTGTCGTCGTACGCAGTGGTCGTCGCAGCGGCCGGAGTCGCGGTGAGCGCCGGGGTGGTGAGGCCGACCAGGACGGCGGCGGTGGTCAGCGCCACTGACTTCCAGCTGCGTATGCGTGTCGCCAGCATGTGGGGTGTCCCATCTACGCGGGTTGAATGAGGCGGCAAACGGGAGAGTGGCATGCACATGCTGGCGGCGTCGAGGGTCGGTACGTGTCTATTGGGTGACGGGAATCGGCAAATCGCCTCTTATTTACGCGAGTTGACGCGCCGATCGGCACCAGGGCGAGTGGGATTCAGGCCTTGGCGCGGAAGGTCTTCCTGAGGAGTTCGCCGAACTCGGCGGGGTGCGTGGTCAGGCCGGTGTGCCCGCCTGGGAAGTGCTGGAGTTCCGTGCCGAGACGCTCGGCCAGGAAAGCGGCCGGACGGTAGGGCAGCTCGCCGCGTGAGTCCTGGCCGCAGGCGAGCACGAGCCGGCCCGACAGCGCCTCCAGCCGGTGGACGTCCGGGGCATAGGACATGAAGCTGGGCACGATGCGTCCGACGAAGTACGGCAGGTTGGCCATCGTCTGCTCGGCCCGCGCCGCGGGTTGGGGTGGAAGCTTGATCTCGGCCTTCGGCTCGGTGGTGTCGCCGTCTTTCTTCAGGCCCGCAGCGAACATGGCCATCGCCGGCATGAGCCCTTGAGCGTGGAACGTCTCCTGCACGCGCGCGATGAGCGCGCGGTGTTCGGAGGCGTCGGGCAGGACCTCCACCGCCGGCGGCTCGTGCGCCACGACGCATGCGATGCGTTCGGGATGGGTGATGAGCAGGTGCAGGGCGGCGATCGCGCCGGAGCTGGCGCCGAACACCCGGGCGGGCTCACCGGGCGAGAGCAGTTCCAGCATTCGGAACGCGTCATCGGCGTGCTCGGCCACTCGCTGCTCGGCCTCGGGGTCGTCCAGTGTGCTTCGGGACATGCCGCGCGGGTCGTAGCTCGCGACGGTGTATTCAGCGGCCAGGTCGTCGGCAATGCCGTCGAAGGAGGCCGCGCCGCCCGTCCCGCCGGGGATCAGCAGAAGGAGCGGGCCCTGGCCGCGTACTTCGTAGTGCAGGGTCGCGCCGTTCACGCGCAGGCTGCCGATGGTCGGGTCGGTCATGCGGAGTCTCCTTCTCGGGACGGGGGCCAGTGCTCCAGCACGGCGTGCAGGGCGTCGAGGGCGCGGCTCCAGGACTGCTGTGGAGAACGCTCGTGTGCGAAGCCGCCCGCGGCCTCCAGGGCGACGAACCCGTGGAACGTGCTGCGCAGCAGCCGGACCGCGTCGGTCAGGTCGGGCTCGGCCAGTCGGTAGCCGCGCAGCATGCCGTAGGTCAGCTCGACCGCGCGCCGTGGTCCGGGCGCTTCGGCGGCCAGCTCAGGGTCGATCTGGATCGGGGTCTGCGTCGCCATGTAGCGGCCCGGATGCTGGTGGGCGTAGTCCCGCCAGGCGTTCGCAAACGCGACCAGCGCGTCCTTGCCTGCCCGCCCGGCGGTCGCCTCCGCGATACGGATGGTCTTCTCGTCCGCCGCCAACAGCGCGATCCGTCCGCGCAGATCCTCCAGGCTGCGGACGTGCGTGTAGAGGCTCGCATCCTTCACGCCGAGCCGCCGTGCCACCTGCGACATGGTCACTTGCTCGAGCCCGACCTCGTCCGCCAGCTCGGCGCCCGCGATCGTTACCCGCTCCGCCGTCAGCCCGGCCCGCGCCATGCGTCCTCCCCAAATCCTAGGGTATCTAGATATAACCTAGGAGCCCTAGGAAGCCTAACAGGGCGCATTCACGCAGGTGCTGCTGTTGCATATGACGGGTAATCAGAACTGGTCATCAACACAAGTGGCCTGGTCATGTCCCCAGGAGCCGGCCGAACTTCTCCGCGTACTTGGAGCGTTGTTCGTCATATCCGTCCGCGAAGGCCCGTTGCTTGTCCGGGCTCATGGTCTTGTCAGGCACCTGGCCCGCCGGGACGAGGTCGGGGATGTCGCGGAACACCTCGACCGCGGCCTTCCATCGGTCGCCTCCCAGCTTCCTCGCCCTCATGAGGTGATTTGCCATGGACGGCAGCAGCTTGCCGAGACTCTCCGAAGGCTGCTTCTTCGCGAGGAGTTCGTCCCGCTCGGGAGGTGTCTCGTCCGACTGGGCCAGGAGGCGCAGTGTCCACAGCGCGGCGAGCAGCCTTCCGGACGAGGAGTGATCGAGCAGCTCTTCTTTTGCCATGGTCAATTCATTGCCATGAGTCGGGCTCTCGAACTCTCGCCCCGAGGGCGTGTGTACAACTTTCGGCCACCTCGGCGAGTCAAGGGGAGGCGAGCGTGCACGGATGCGCTCGACACGCTCAAGGGGATGGGAAACCTCCATGACTCACCGGATATCCAGACGCGTCAGAGTCTTCGCTGCAAGCGCCGGCGCCGGGGTGCTCATACCGTGCGTCGCGGCCGCCTCGCCCGCCGCCGCGGCGACCACGCCCACCGTCAGCTGTACGTCCGCCAAGGCTGGTCTCGCCGACAAGCTGAAGAAGGACATCACCGCCGCCCTCGCGGGCCGCACGGGCAGCATCGCGGTCGGCCTCCACGACCGTTCCACGAACACCACCTGCACTCTCAGGCCCTCCACCGCCTACGACTCTGCCAGCATCGTCAAGGTCACCGTGCTGGCGACGCTGCTGTGGGACGCGAAGAAGCAGGGTCGCTATCTCACCGACCGCGAGGTCTCCCTCACCAAAGCCATGATCACCAAGTCGGACAACGCCGCGACCAGCACGCTCTGGAAACAGCTCGGCCTGACGAAGATCAAGGGCTTTCTCACCGCCGCCGGCATGACCCAGACCAAGCCCGGCGCGAACGGCTACTGGGGACTGACCCAGATCACCGTCACCGACGAGCAGAAGCTCCTCAAGCTCATCACCGTCAAGAACACGGTGCTCAGCGACAACTCCCGCGCGTACACCCTGAAGCTGATGGGCCAGGTCGTCTCCTCGCAGCGCTGGGGCACACCGTACGGAGCGCCCTCCACGGTCTCCGTGCACGTGAAGAACGGCTGGCTGCAGCGCGCCACCTACGGCTGGCGGGTGCATAGCGTCGGCGCCTTCAAAGGCGGTGGGCACGACTACACGGTCACGGTGCTCACCCACGGCAACAGCACCATGAACTACGGCATTACGACCATTCAGGGCGTCGCCAAGGTCATCCACCGGGACCTGGCCGCGAGCTGACGCCTCGAGCTTCGTGAGTACGACGTTTCATGAGGACGCCGCCCCTCCGTCACCGACTCGCCCTACGGTGACGCGCATGCGCCTGAGAACCGTATTCGCGACCGCCGCCGCAGGCCTGGCTGCGGCCACCTGCCTGACCGCCGTCGGCCCGGCGAACGCCCAAGAGAGCAACGCCTGTTCACCCTCCGTCTCCATCGCCGGCTTCTCCGACGCCCTCGACAAGACGACGTACGAGGGCACCTACGCCGGCAACTTCTCCGCGCTCGCCTCCGACTGGAACGGCACGCTCGCCGCGCTGTCCGACCGTTCCGCGCTGTTCGCCCTGGACGGCAGGACCCTCCAGCCGAAGGGCGTCGTCCAGCTCGCCGACGAGAGCGGGGCCGCGCTCGACTCCGAGGGTCTGGTCCTCGACTGGAACGGTACGTACCTCGTCTCCTCCGAGACCGAGCCCTCCGTACGCCGCTACTCCCGCGACGGCCGGATCCTCGACCGGCTCCCCGTCCCCGACGCGCTCCGGGTCGCCCCGGCCGGCCGTGCCGTCGGCAACGGCACCTTCGAGGGGCTGACCATGCTGCCCGGCGGCCGTACGCTCATCGCCTCCATGGAGTACGCGCTCTCCGGTGACAGTGCGGGCATCGTCCGCCTCCAGACCTGGAAGCGTCACCACGGCAGCTTTGCGCTCGGCGCCCAGTACGCCTACCGCGCCGACACAGGCCTCGGCGTCCCCGAGGTCACCGCGACCCGCGACGGCCGTCTGCTCGTCCTGGAGCGCGGCTTCACCCCCGGCGTCGGCAACACCGTCCGCCTGTACCTCGCCGACCCGCGCCGCGCCACGGACACCAGCGGGATCGGCAACCTGACGGGACAGGACGGCGTACGACTGATCAAGAAGACGCTGCTGGCCGACATCGCCGACTGCCCCGATCTCGGAGCCACCGCCAAGCAGCCCCAGCCCAACCCGCTCCTCGACAACATCGAGGCCATGACGATCACGGGCCACCGCAACGGCCGTCTGAACGTCCTCCTGGCCAGCGACGACAACCAGAACGCGGTCCAGACGACGCGGTTCTACTCGCTGCGCGTGCGTACGTGATTGTTGCGGAGGGATGAAATCCGGTTCGATCCGCGTTGGTGCCTTCCGGAAGATCAGATCTGCAGGAGGGCACCGGCGTGGCACCGCAACGGGGATGGGCACGGAGACTGTGGGATTACGCCTGGCGATATCCCAAGGACGTCGTCCTGGCCCTGGGCTCCTCGCTCGCCGGCATGGCCGTCCTGGCCCTGGTCCCCCTGATCACCAAGGTGATCATCGACGATGTGATCGGCGACCGCACCCGGGGCATGGCCCCCTGGGCCGGTGCCCTCATCGGCGCCGCGCTGCTCGTCTACGTCCTCACCTACATCCGCCGCTTCTACGGCGGCCGCCTCGCCCTCGACGTCCAGCACGACCTGCGGACGGAGATGTTCGGGACGATCACCCGGCTCGACGGCCGCCGTCAGGACGAGCTGTCCACCGGTCAGGTCGTCGGCCGGGCCACCAGCGACCTCCAGCTGATCCAGAGCCTGCTCTTCATGCTCCCGATGACCATCGGGAACCTCCTGCTCTTCCTGATCTCCCTCGTGATCATGGCGTGGCTGTCGTTGCCGCTCACGCTGGTCGCCCTGGCCGTGGCCCCCGCTCTCTGGTTCATCGCGAAGCGCTCCCGCTCCAAGCTCCACCCCGCCACCTGGTACGCGCAGGCCCAGGCCGCCGCCGTCGCGGGCGTGGTCGACGGTGCCGTCAGCGGCGTCCGCGTGGTGAAGGGATTCGGGCAGGAGGACCAGGAGACCGGCAAGCTGCGCGAGGTCGGCCGGAAGCTGTACGCCGGGCGGCTGCGCACCATCCGTCTGAACAGCAAGTACACCCCGGCCCTGCAGGCCGTCCCCGCCCTCGGCCAGGTCGCGATGCTCGCGCTCGGCGGCTGGCTGGCCGTGCGCGGCCACATCACGCTCGGCACGTTCGTCGCCTTCTCCACCTACCTCGCCCAGCTCGTCGGCCCGGTCCGCATGCTGGCCATGGTCCTCACCGTCGCCCAGCAGGCCCGCGCCGGCACCGAACGCGTCCTGGAGCTGATCGACACCGAGCCCTCGCTGAGCGACGGCACCAAGGAACTCCCCGCCGACGCCCCCGCGACCGTCGAGTTCGACGACGTCTCCTTCGCCTACGACGACTCCAAGCCGGTCCTCCAGGGGCTCAGCTTCGAGATCCGCCCCGGCGAGACCCTCGCCGTCGTCGGCTCCTCCGGCTCCGGAAAGTCGACCGTCTCCCTGCTCCTGCCGCGCTTCTACGACGTGACGCGCGGCGCCGTCCTCGTCGGTGGCCACGACGTCCGTGAGCTGACCCTCGATTCCCTCCGGTCCGCGATCGGGCTGGTCCCCGAGGACTCGTTCCTGTTCTCCGACACCGTCCGCAACAACATCGCGTACGGCCGCCCGGACGCCACCCAGGAGGAGATCGAGAACGCCGCCCGTGCCGCCCAGGCGGACCGTTTCATCGCCGAGCTCCCCGACGGCTACGACACCACGGTCGGCGAGCACGGCCTGACCCTCTCCGGCGGCCAGCGTCAGCGCATCGCGCTCGCCCGCGCCATCCTCACCGACCCGCGTCTGCTCGTCCTCGACGACGCCACGTCCGCCGTGGACGCCCGTGTCGAGCACGAGATCCACGAGGCGCTGGGGCACGTCATGCAGGGCCGGACCACGCTGCTGATCGCGCACCGGCGCTCCACCCTCAACCTCGCCGACCGCATCGCCGTCCTCGACGCAGGCCGCCTCGCCGACCTCGGCACCCACGAGGAGCTCCAGCGCCGCTCGGCCCTCTACCGCCGCCTGCTCACCGACCCCGACGGACTCGGCGGCGTCTCCCCGGGCCACGCCCAGCCCGCCGTCCCGCCGGAGGACACCTCCGTACGCGACGAACTGGACGCCGAGTTCGACGCGGAGCGCGGGGTCACCCCCCGCCTGTGGACCGGCGACCGCGAGCCGAAGGACACCGCGCTCGCCGGGACCCCCGCCACCCCCGAACTCCTCACCCAGGTCGACGCCCTGCCCCCGGCCACCGACACCCCCGAGGTCGACGAGGCGCGCGCGGTCCGGCCGGAGGAGTCGTACGGGCTGAAGCGGCTGCTGCGAGGCTTCGGACTGCCCCTGCTGGTCAGCCTCGGCCTCGTCGCCGTCGACGCCGGCATGGGACTGCTGCTGCCCGTGCTGATCCGGCACGGCATCGACAGCGGCGTGACCCAGGCCGCCCTCGGCGCCGTGTGGGCGGCCTCGCTGCTGGCGCTGCTCGCGGTGCTCGCGCAGTGGGCCGCGCAGATCGGCGAGACGCGGATGACCGGCCGGACCGGCGAACGCGTGCTGTACTCGCTCCGGCTGAAGATCTTCGCCCAGCTCCAGCGGCTCGGACTCGACTACTACGAGCGGGAGCTGACCGGCCGGATCATGACCCGGATGACGACCGATGTCGACGCCCTGTCGACGTTTCTGCAGACGGGCCTGGTCACGGCGTTCGTCTCGGTCGTCACCTTCTTCGGCATCATGGTCGCCCTGCTGGTGATCGACGTACAGCTCGCGCTGGTCGTGTTCGCCACGCTGCCGCCGCTGATCATCGCCACCTACTTCTTCCGCCGCGCGAGCGTGAAGGCGTACGAACTCGCCCGTGAGCGCGTGTCGTCGGTCAACGCCGACCTTCAGGAGACGGTGTCCGGGCTGCGGATCGTGCAGGCCTTCCGGCGTGAGCGGGACGGCGGGCGGCGCTTCGCGGAGCGCAGCGACAGCTACCGGCAGGCCCGTATCCGCGGCCAGTGGCTGATCTCCGTGTACTTCCCGTTCGTGCAGTTCCTGTCGTCGGTCGCCGCGGCGGCGGTGCTGATCGCGGGTGCCGGGCGGGTCGAGGCGGTCACGCTGACCGCGGGCGCGCTGGTCGCGTACCTGCTGTACATCGACCTGTTCTTCGCCCCCGTGCAGCAGCTCTCCCAGGTCTTCGACGGCTACCAGCAGGCGTCCGTCTCGCTCGGCCGTATCCAGGAGCTGCTGCAGGAGCCGACGTCCACGAAGCCGGCCGGCGAACCCCGCGACGTCCGCTCCCTGCGCGGCGACATCGCCTTCGAGGACGTGCACTTCGCCTACGGGGACGAGGAGGAGGCCCTCAGCGGCATCGACCTGACCGTCCCCGCCGGGCAGACCGTCGCGTTCGTCGGCGAGACCGGCGCGGGCAAGTCGACCCTCGTCAAACTGGTGGCACGGTTCTACGACCCCACCAGCGGCCGGGTCACCGTCGACGGCCAGGACCTGCGGGCCCTCGACCTCACCTCGTACCGGCACCGTCTCGGCGTCGTCCCGCAGGAGGCGTACCTCTTCCCCGGCACCGTCCGCGACGCCATCGCCTACGGCCGCCCGGACGCCACCGACGCCGAGGTGGAGGCGGCGGCCCGCGCGGTGGGCGCACACGAGATGATCGCCACGCTGGAGGGCGGCTACCTCCACGAGGTAGCCGAGCGCGGCCGCAACCTCTCCGCCGGGCAACGGCAGTTGATCGCGCTGGCCCGCGCCGAGCTGGTCGACCCGGACGTGCTGCTCCTCGACGAGGCGACGGCCGCACTGGACCTGGCGACGGAGGCACAGGTCAACCAGGCGACGGACCGGCTGGCAGGGCGTCGTACGGCCCGCCCGTCGCCCGACCACCACCCCTCATCGAGCGCTTACGCGCGCACCACCTTGATTGTGGCGCACCGGCTGACCACCGCCGCCCGGGCCGACCGGGTCGTGGTGATGGACCACGGCCGCGTCGTGGAGGACGGCACACACGAGGAACTGCTGGCGCGCGGCGGACAATACGCCGAACTGTGGCGGACGTTCGTCGGTGCACCGGAGCCGGAGGAGCCGGTAGCCGCGTCTCATTGACGGTCGTGCAACCATCCGACATACGTCGTGCGTCCGTACACCCGTACGCCATGTGTCGCGGTACGGGAGGGACGGGCGAAGTGGACAAGGGAGCGACAGGGATACGGCGGGGGCTCGCGCTCGGCATGGCCGTACTGACCGCGTCCGGACTGCTCGCACTCGCGGCACCGGCCGAGGCACAGGCGGCCGCCTCCTGCACCGGCCGCAAGGTCAGGACCCTCCCTTTCTCCACCGGCACCGTGCACGTCTACAAGCAGGGCCGCTACGTCTGCGCCGTCACGCTGGCCAAGAACCCCGGCCGCGAGCGGACGATGTCGGCCAGCGTGCAGGCGCGCGGCCACCGCCCGGTGGTCCGCAAGGACAAGCGCACCCGCCGCATCAGCACGCCGCTCGTGTACGTGGGGAACCGGTGCGTGTGGGTCAAGGGCTCGGTGAGCGGGGGCTCGGTGAGTTCGGGCTGGATCCTGTGCTGAACCCCTGGTCAGGCGTGCGTGCCTGAAACCCCTCTGGTGTGAACGGAGTTGCTCCGATAGCTTCCGGCGCACATCTGTTCTCACAGGGAGGGTGCATGCGCAAGGCGCTCAGATGGCTGCTCGCGCTCACCGTGCTCATAGGCACGTTGAGCACGGCGGGGGCGGCCACCGCCGCTCAGCCGGAGGCCACGGATATCAAGGACCGGCTGCTCTCCATACCGGGGATGCGGCTGGTCGAGGAGAAGCCGTACACCGGCTACCGCTTCTTCGTCCTCAACTACACCCAGCCGATCGACCACCGCAGGCCCTCCAAGGGCACGTTCGAGCAGCGGATCACCGTGCTGCACAAGGACGTCTCCCGCCCGACGGTCTTCTACACCGGCGGCTACAACGTCTCCACGAACCCCAGCCGCCGCGAGCCGACGCAGATCGTGGACGGCAACCAGGTCTCCATGGAGTACCGCTTCTTCACCCCGTCCCGGCCCAGCCCGGCCGACTGGACGAAGCTGGACATCTGGCAGGCCGCCAGCGACCAGCACCGCATCTTCAAGGCGCTCAAGCCCATCTACGACAAGAAGTGGATTTCCACGGGCGGTTCGAAGGGCGGCATGACCGCCACGTACTACGAGCGCTTCTACCCGCGCGACATGGACGGCGTCGTCGCCTACGTCGCCCCCAACGACGTCGTGAACAAGGAGGACTCGGCGTACGACGAGTTCTTCGCGCACGTCGGCACCGAGGAGTGCCGCGACCGGCTGAACGGCGTCCAGCGCGAGGCGCTCGTGCGCCGGGAGCCGATGGAGCAGAAGTACGCGGCGTACGCGGCCGAGAACGGCTACACCTTCAACACCGTCGGCAGCCTCGACAAGGCCTACGAGGCCACGGTGCTCGACTACGTGTGGGGCTTCTGGCAGTACAGCCTGCTGTCCGACTGCGACACGATCCCCGCGGACGCGAAGAACGCCACCGACGAGGAGATCTGGAACTCGATCGACACGATCGCCGGGTTCTCCTTCTACACGGACCAGGGCCTGGAGCCGTACACGCCGTACTACTACCAGGCGGGCACGCAGCTGGGCGCGCCGACGATCGGGTTCCCGCACATCGAGAAGAAGTACATCCGCTACGGCTACCTGCCGCCGCGCTACTTCGTGCCGCGGGACATCGAGATGCGCTTCCAGCCGGGTGTGATGCGGGACGTGGACAGCTGGGTCCGCCACAACGCGCACCAGATGCTCTTCGTCTACGGCGAGAACGACCCGTGGGGTGCCGAGCCGTTCCGCCTCGGCAAGGGCGCGCGTGACGCGTACGTCTTCACCGCCCCCGGCGCCAACCACGGCGCCAACGTGGCCGGCCTCGTCGCCGACGAGAAGGCGCTCGCCACGGCAAAGATCCTGAAGTGGGCGGGCGTCGCGTCCGCCACCGTCCAGTCGGACCCGGCGGCGGCCAAGCCGCTGGCCAAGTACGACGCGAAGCTGGACAAGCGCGGCGCGGAGCGGACCCTGCGTCCGTAACCCGTGCAACCCCGGTGCTGTGCCCGCCCGTCGACTACAGCGGGCGGGCGCAGCCCACCGGGTTCTCGCCGCCCAGTTCGACGTAAAGGGCCGTCGACGCCGGGCAGTCGGTGCGGGTGGCGACGGCCTCGGTCACCTCGTACTCCGGCTGCTGCTTGCCCCTGCCGTTGCACGCGGTCTCCCGGACCTGGCCGCCGCCGGAGTCGTAGACACAGTCGCCGACGATGGTGCGGGGGCCGCCCCCGCCGCCGGGATCGCCGGGGTGCGGCGGCTGGAGTTTGCGCATACAGGCGTAGCCCTGCGGGACCGCGCCGTCGCCGTCCTCGTCGTGCGAGGGGCGCTGTTCGCTGATGTGCAGCACGAAGTCCGTGGTCGCCGGGCACGGCGGCCCCTCGCTCACCCTGCCGTCGTGCCGCGCCACGACCCGCGCCGCCGCCCGCTCACTGGTGCAGGAGACCTCGGTGAAGCTGCTCGTACCGAAGGAACTGCACTCGTCCACCGCGAGGAACACCGCCCCGAACCCGGAGGGCCGCATCGCCGAGGCCGACGCCGTCCCCCCAGCGCCCGGCGGATCGTCCTCGGACCCCCCGTTCGCGGGCGCCTGACAGCCCATCAGTACGGCCGCCAGCAGGACCGGCAGAGCAGCCCCCACCGCACTTTTCCCACGCATGGTCATTCCCCCCACCCCCGTCCAGCGTGACCCGCCGCGGCGGGCCCACGCCAGACAAGCAGGGTGCTTTGCGCACGTTGGGGGTGTTGCTTCGGGTGTGCGGCGTACGGCGCCCTACGTCCAATTGACGGCTAGTACGTCAGCCCGTGTCCGATGGGATACAGCACCCGCGCCGGATCGTCGGCCCGCTGCACCGGCACCGGCAGCTTCCCGCGCGGCTCCACCCGCCCGGCGATCACCCGGGCGGCCGCCCGCAGCTCGACGTCCGTCCAGGAGTACGCGGCCAGGTAGGCGCGCACCCCGGGGAGTCGGGCCACGTCGTACGGATTGCGGACCGCCACCGCGACCACCGGCTTCCCGGTCGCCAGCAGCCGCTCGACCAGCGTCTTCTGTGCGCTGCTCGCCGTGACGTTGTACGTGCCGACCACCACGGCGTCCGCGTCCCCGGCCGCCGTCACGGCCTGGTCGATGGCCGTCGCCGACGGATTGATGCCGGTCGACAGCGGGGTCGCCGTAAAGCCCAGCTCGGTCAGGGCGCCCGCGAGCACACCGGTGGGCGGGCCCGTGGTGCCCGACGGCGAGGCCGGGTCGGCGCCGACGACGAGCAGCCGGGGATGCTCGCGCCGGGACAGCGGCAGCAGCCGCCCCTCGTTGACGAGCAGGGTCGTCGTGCGCTCGGCGATCCGGTCGGCCGCCGCCAGGTGCGCCTTCGTGCCCACCGTGCGGTCGACGCCGCGCGCGCTGACGTACGGATCGTCGAACAGCCCCAGCTTCGCCTTCAGCCGCAGCACCCGCAGGATCGACTCGTCGAGCCGCTCCTCGGTCAGCTCGCCGTCCTGCACGGCCCCCAGGACCGCGTTCCAGGCGACGTCCAGCTTGGGTGCGTTGAGCAGCAGGTCCACGCCCGCCTTCAGCGCCAGCACCGGCACCCGGTCGTCGCCGTACTTCGTCCGTACGCCCGCCATGTCGAGGGCGTCGGTGACCACGACGCCGTCGTAGCCGAGCTGCTCGCGCAGGATGCCGGTGAGGATGGGGCGGGAGAGGGTGGCCGGGTCGCCGGAGTCGTCCAGCGCGGGGACCAGGATGTGCGCGGTCATGATGGAGTCGATGCCGGCCTCGATCGCCGCGCGGAAGGGCGGAGCATCGAGCGTCTCCCACTGTTCCCGGGTGTGCTTGATGGTGGGGAAGCCGTAGTGGCTGTCGACCTCGGTGTCGCCGTGCCCGGGGAAGTGCTTGGCGGTCGCCGCGACCTTCGAGCGCTGGTATCCGGCGACCTCGGCGGCGACGAGGCCGGCCACCGCGGCCGGATCCGCGCCGAAGGAGCGGACGCCGATGACCGGGTTGGCGGGATTGACGTTCACGTCGGCGACCGGCGTGTAGTCCTGCTGGATGCCCATCGCGCGCAGTTCCTCGCCCGCGATCCGGCCGAGCGTACGGGCGTCGGAGCGGGAGCCGCCGGCGCCCATCGCCATCGCGCCCGGGAACAGAGTGGCCGGCTTGCCCACGCGGGCGACGATGCCGTGCTCCTGGTCGGTGGAGACGAGCGCGGGCAGTCCGCGCGGCAGTGCGAGGGACGCCCGCTGGATGCCGTTGGAGAGGTCGGCGATCTGGTGCGGGTCGCGGGTGTTGTGCGCCCACACGAAGTAGATGACGCCGCCCAGGCGGTACTTGGCGATCAGCTCGGCGGCCGTCCGCACGCCGAACTCCCTGAGGTTGGCGTCGATGTCGGCCTGGTCGGGGGCGGTCGCCGAGTGACCGTAGACCCGGGAGACGAAGAGCTGGCCGACCTTCTCCTCCAACGTCATACGGGAGATGAGGCGGCGCAGCGGGCGGTCGTCGGCGCGGGCGTGGGCGCGGGGGCCGACCGTGAGGGCCGCGGTCACGCCCGCGGTGGCGGCGAGGACAGTGCGTCTGGAGGGGATCGCGGTGTTTCCCGTGCTTCCCGTGCTGGTGTGGTGCACGTGCGCTCCTTCCGGAGGAGGTCCGCTGAAGGAAACTTCCAAAGTGCCACCAATATCCGGGAAGTTTCTGCCGGTCAAGGGGACGCACAGGGAAGGGGCGAGGGGCCGCCATCGGCGCATGGGAGGGGGGCGCGCCGATGGCGGCGGGGTGCCGGCCGCGGTACGGCGGAGAGGGTGGTCAGCGTTCGCAGCCAGCAGCGAGGCCGACACCGCACCGAGGAGACTCATCCGGCAGCCTGGCCCTTGGACGACAGCGGTACGGGGCGGGTTCCCATTCCGCACGGTTTCAGGGAAGTTGGGCACTCCGCCGCAGGGACCCTCCGGAGCAGTGGCCGGTCACGCCGAGTCGTTGAGGAGGCGTCCGAGGTGGTCCCGGCCTCCGTCCAGCAGACCGGGAAGCGGCGCGGCCGCCTCGTACCAGCGCTTCTCGTACTCCCAGCACAGCCAGCCCTCCCAGCCGTGCCGGGAGAGGATCTCGACGCACTCGGCAAGCGGGAGGACGCCCGCGCCGAGGGGGAGCGGGGTGGTGTCGGTGGCGGAGGCGATGTCCTTGACCTGGACGTAGCCCAGGTAGGGGGACAGCGCCGCATAGCTCTCCGAGGGCTGCTCGCCGCCCAGCCAGGTGTGCATCACGTCCCACAGGGCGCCCACCTGGCGGTGGCCGACCTGCCCGAGGACGCGGATCGCGTCGGCGGCGGTGCGGTGCGAGTCGTGGGTCTCGAGGAGGATGCGCACGCCGGCGTCGGCGGCGTACTCGGCGGCCGTGCCCAGGCGGCGTGCGGCGGTCGCGTCCGCCTCGGCGGGCTCCTGGTCCGGGCCGCCTCCGGGGAAGACCCGGATGTACGGGGCACCCAGGTCGCGGGCCAGGTCGAGGAGGTCGCGGATCTCGGCGAGCACGGGCCCGTCGGCGCCCGGCGCGGCCACGCGCGCGTACCCGGCGAGGCCCAGGATCTCGACGCCGGCCGCCTTGAACTCGGCGACCGTGTCGGCCCGTGCGGTGAGATCGAGGCCGGGGTGGACCGGCTCCTCCGGGTGCGCGCGCAGCTCGACGCCGTGGTAGCCGTGGGCGGCCGCGAGCCGGGCCACCTCCGGTACGGGGAGGCCGGGGACGCCGAGAGTGGAGAACGCCAGTTTCATGTACCCAGCTTCATACACACCGGCGTTCCCGTCACTCCGGGGTCGCGCGCAGATCCAGCCGCCAGTCCTGGCCGACCAGGTCCTTGCCGAAGGAACGGTGCGGTCTCTCGGCGACCAGGACGAAGCCGTGGCGCTGGTAGATGCCCCGGGCGGCGGTCAGGACGTCGTTCGTCCACAGCACCAGGTCGCGGTAGCCGACACCGCGGGCGAAGTCCACGACCGCCGTGACGAGCCGGTCCCCGATGCCGAGGCCGCGCGCGTCCGGCTCGACGAGCAGAAGCCGCAGCCGGGCGGTGCCGGGCACCTCGTCCCGTACGCACATCACGCACCCCACCGGCCGCCCGGCCAGCTCGGCGATCCACGCCCGCTCCAGATGCGGATCGTGGTCCTCGGCGAAGTCGGCGACGATCCTCGCCACCAGGCCCTCGTAGTCGGTGTTCCAGCCGAACTCGGTGGCATACAGCGCGCCGTTGCGCTGCACGATCCAGCCGAGGTCGCCCGGGCCGGGTTCGCGCAGCACGACGTCTTTGGGGTCCTCGGGGACCTCCGGGTGCGCTGCCCGGCCGCCGCCCAGGATCGTACGGACCGTCCGCATCGCCTCCACGAGCCGCGGCCGGTCCTCCGGCGGCACCGTGGCCAGCAGCGCCCCGACCGTCTCCCGCGCCCGCTCGTCGAGCAGACCGGCCGCCTCCCGGCCGGGCGCGGTGAGGGTGATACGGCGGCGCCGCGGATCCCGCTCCGACGGTCCGCGCTCGATCAGCCCGTCCTTCTCGAACCTGTTCAGGATGCGGCTCAGATACCCCGCGTCCAGATGGAGTTCGGCACGCAGATCGGCGGCGTCCGTGCCCGCCGAGTGCGCGAGCTCGTACAGGACGCGGGCCTCGGTGAGGGTGTACGGAGCGTAGAGGTGGCGGCCGTAGTCGAGGGCGCCGATGACGTTGGTGTAGAAGCGGTTGAAGGCGCGGATGTCCTGGACGGTCATGATCGCCGACCCTCCGGATCGTTGACTCAGTCAGAGATACCGTCGGGTTGAGCGTAGGACTCCCGCGCCCCCCGCGGCTACCCCTCGGCGGCCGGCCGGTAGACGCACACGTTCACGCCCGTCTTCCCGGTGACCGTGGAGACCAGCTCGAACGGCCGCTTCCCGCCGTCCTCCGGGAAGATCGACTTGCCGCCGCCGAGCAGCACCGGCATCACGATCAGCTGGAGCTCGTCCACCAGACCCTCGCTCAGCAGCGTCCGGACCAGCGTGGGGCTGCCCATCATCGCCAGGTCGCCGCCCTCGGCCGCGCGCAGTTCCCGGATCCGGGCCACGGCCTCGCCGCCGGGGACGAGGGTGGAGTTGTTCCAGGTCAGGTCGGCGTCGGTGAGGGTGCTGGAAACGACGTACTTCTTGAGGGAGTTCATCTGGTCGGCGAACGGGTCGTCGCCCGCCCGCTCGGGCCACGCCGCGGCCATCGTCTGCCACGTACGCCGCCCGAACAGCAGCGCCTCGGCCCTGCTCAGCCCCCCGTCGAAGACCGGGCCGAGCACCTCCGGGTCGAAGTACGGATGCGACCAGCCGCCGTGGGCGAAGCCCCCGTCGGTGTCCTCCTCGGGCCCGCCGGGCGCCTGCACGACTCCGTCGATGCTGATGAACTCGGTGACCACGATGCGCATGGGGCTCACTCACTCCTGTGTCGGTTCCTGAGCTGACGCCGATGAAGACCGACGCCCCGCCGGAAACTCATCGCCGCCCCGCGAAAAGATCGCGCGACACCGCGTCCACCGCGCTGCCGGGCACCAGCCTCGCTGCGGAATCCCTCATTCAGTAGTGATCAAGAAACAGCTCGAGCTTCGGCGTCCGGCAACATCGGCGGCCGCCCCTGCGTCCACACGGCCCGCACCGAGACCCGGCTGAAGCGCCAGCCGTCCGAGGTGCGGCGCAGGTCGCCCTCGTAGATCCCGCCGACCGTGAACACCGAGTCATCCTCGTGTACATGGAACATCAGCGCGTTCCAGGAGACGCTGCCCCGGCCCGCCCCGGCGTCCACGTCGGCGAGGATCCCCGAGGCGACGTGCTGTGTCCGCGCGTACCGCCCGAGCGCTTCCTTCGCAGCCTGCTCGGCCTCCGCCCCCTCGGCGGTCCCGAGGGGCGTCTCCATGCGGGCGTCGGCGGTGAAGAGGGCGTCCATCCAGCCGGGGGTGAAGTCACGGGCGTCCAGGGCGCGGAAGAGACGATGGACGAGGGTGTGGATGTCCATGGTGCTGTGGTGATCGGTCATGGGGAGAGGGTCATACGTCAAGTGGACTTGAGGTCAAGGGTGCGACTCCCGAACCGAACCCCATGCAAGCCTGCTAGCGGGCAGCCGGTTCGGTGTCGTAGTCGTGCCGGGCCTGTTCGACCCTGTCCAGGTTCTCGGCGGCCCATTCGGCCAGGTGCGCGAAGAGCGGGGCGAGGCTGCGGCCGAGTTCGCTGATCTCGTACTCGACCCGAGGGGGGACCTCCGGGTGGTACGTGCGCACGATCAGGCCGTCGCGCTCCAGTTGCCGCAACCGCTGCGTCAGCACCTTGGGCGTGATCTTTGCGATGCGCCGCTCCAGTTCGACGAAGCGCTGCCGGCCGTGGGTGTGGAGCGTCCACAGGATCGGTGTGGTCCAGCGGCTGAAGACGATGTCCACGACCGGGCTGATCGGGCAGGCGAGTTCCGGTTCGGCGGCCCCGGCCGGCGTCCAGGTCGTCGTGTCGGGCGCCATGCGCATCCCCCTGGGGTAGCCACTTTCCTATAGGTACCTACTATACCGACGGTGTTAGCGTCCTTCCATCGCCCGGAGAGCCGGCCTCCGGGGCCCTTTCGGCAGATTCAAATGCCCTGCTAAATATGGGAGTTGGACATGATCGTAGTGACGGGTGCGACCGGCAATGTGGGACGTTCGCTTGTACGGATCCTGGTCGCGGCCGGCGAGCCGGTGACCGCGACCTCGCGCAGGATCGCCGACGCGGATCTGCCTCAGGCGGTGCTGCGGCGGCCGGCGGATCTCGTCGACGCGGAGAGTCTGCGGCCGGTCCTCGACGGCGCCGACGCACTGTTCCTGCAGAACGGCGGCCCCAGCGCACACCTGCTCAGCCCCCGGGATCTCGTGGACGTCGCCAAGGCAGGCGGTGTGCGGCGGATCGTGCTGCTGTCCTCCCAAGGGGTCGCGACCCGGCCCGGATCGGCCTCGCACGGGGAGATCGCCCGGGCCATCGAGGACGCGGTACGGCAGTCCGGGCTGGAGTGGACCGTCCTACGGCCCGGCGGCTTCGCCTCCAACACCTACGCCTGGGCCGAGTCGGTCCGCACCCGGCGGACCGTCGCCGCGCCGTTCGGTGATGTCGGGCTGCCCGTCATCGACCCGGACGACATCGCCGAGGTCGCCGCGGCGGCGCTGCGCGAAGGGGGCCGGCATGCGGGGCAGGCCTACGAGTTGACCGGTCCCGCCCTCATCACGCCCCGGCAGCAGGCCGAGGCTCTCGGGGACGCGCTCGGTGAACCTGTCCGCTTGGCCGAGCAGACCCGCGACGAGGCCAGGGCCCAGATGCTGCGGTTCATGCCCGAATCGGTGGTCGAGACCACGCTGAGCATCCTGGGCGAGCCCACGCCCGCCGAGCAGCGGATCAGCCCCGACGTCGAGCGGGTCCTCGGCCGTACGCCCGGCACGTTCGCGGACTGGGCGCGGCGCCACGTCGCCGCCTTCCGATAGGCGTTGCCCTTCAGCCGGCCTTCAGTCCGCCGGACCGCCCGTCGCCGGCTTCTGTCGGAGAAGGCGCGGGGAAAGTCGCAGACCCATCCCTCGCCTTCCTCCTGCACCATCGAGGTGACCTGGCTGGAAAGCCGCCCCTTCCCCGGGGCGGCACGCCTCACTCCCGCGGCACCCCCGAAGATCCCCGCACCATCAACTCCCCCGCACCGTCGCGATCCCCCGGGCGGCGGCTCCTCCCGCCCCATGGCGATCCGCCCGGCCCGCGCCCCGCCTGCGCGAGCGGCAGCCGTACCGTCGTCAGTGAAGGCACCGCGTCGATGCTGAACGGCAGGTCGTCGAAGCCGGCCACCGAGACGTCCTCCGGGATCCGCAGCCCCGACTCCCGCAGCGCCGCGCACGCCCCCAGCGCGACGGAGTCGTTCGCGGCGACGACGGCCGTCAGGGACGGGTCCCGGCGCAGCAGCTCCAGGGTGGCCTCGTGGCCGGACCGGCGGTCGTAGCGGCCGTGGACCGTCCAGCGCGGGTCCTCCTGGATCCCCGCCGCCTCCAGCGCCGCCCGATGCCCCTCCAGGCGGTGGCGGGTGGTGGTGCGCTCCTCCGGGCCCGCGATGTAGCCGAGCCGCCGGTGGCCGAGGCCGATCAGGTGCTCGGTCAGCTGCCGGCCCCCTCCCCGGTTGTCGAAGGTCAGCGCGACCGCGGACGTGTCCGGCGCCGGCGGCCGGCCGCACAGCACCACCCGCGTCCCGGCGTCCGTCAGTTTCCGCAGCTTCGCGGAGACCGCCGCCACATGCGAGGCGTCCTCGATCGCGCCGCCGGTCAGGACGACCGCAGCGGCCCGCTGCCGCTGGAGCAGGGTGAGGTAGGTCAGCTCGCGCTCCGGGGAGCCGCCCGTGTTGCAGACGACGGCCAGCCGCTCACCGCCCGCGCGCCCGCCCGGCCCGCCGATCTCGGACTGGATCGCGCTCGCCATGATCCCGAAGAAGGGGTCGGCGATGTCGTTGACCAGGATCCCGACCAGGTCGGAGGTCGCGGCGGCGAGCGCGCTGGCGGGGCCGTTGAGCACGTAGTCCAGCTCGTCGACCGCCTTGAGCACCCGCTCCCGGGTGGAGGCGGCCACCGGGTAGTTCCCGTTCAGCACGCGCGACACCGTCGCGGGCGAGACCTGCGCGCGGGCCGCCACGTCCGCCAGGGTCACCGTCATCTCGTCGTCCTCCGGTCGCGCGTCTTGTCGTACGTCGTCGTACACGTGCGGTGCTCGTACGTCGTCATACACGTGCAGTGCACGGGCCACGGTTTCGTGCAGACCATAAGGCCCGGAACCCCACTTGTTCGCCCCCTCGAACAACTCGAGACGGTCACGGCCTTGTCTCGACCGCTGGTCAGAGGCTAGCTTCTCATGGGATAGAAAGCGCTTGCTGTACGGCTTACCAGTAGCACCGGTGACATCAGTGAATCCAGGGAATCCAGACGATCGACGGGGCGGACCAGACGCCCACGAAGGGAACGACGTGACACGCAAGACGGTGCGTATCGCCATGAACGGTGTGACCGGGCGCATGGGCTACCGCCAGCACCTCGTCCGCTCCATCCTGGCCCTCCGCGAACAGGGCGGCCTCGACCTCGGCGACGGCACCGTGCTGTGGCCGGAACCGATCCTCGTCGGCCGCCGCGAACACGCCCTCAAGGCACTCGCCGAGCGGCACGGCCTGGAACACCTCTCCACGGACGTGGACGCGGTCCTCGCCGACGACACCGTGGACATCTACTTCGACGCCCAGGTCACCTCGGCCCGCGAGGAGGCCATCAAGAAGGCGATCGCGGCCGGAAAGCACATCTACACGGAGAAGCCCACGGCCACCGGACTCGAGGGTGCCCTGGAACTGGCCCGCCTGGCGGCCGGGAAGGGCATCAAGCACGGCGTCGTCCAGGACAAGCTCTTCCTCCCGGGCCTGCTGAAGCTCAAGCGGCTCATCGACGGCGGCTTCTTCGGCCGGATCCTGTCCGTGCGCGGCGAGTTCGGCTACTGGGTCTTCGAGGGCGACTGGCAGCCCGCCCAGCGCCCCTCCTGGAACTACCGCGCCGAGGACGGCGGCGGCATCGTCACTGGGAGTACGTCCTGCACGAACTGTTCGGCCGGGTGCGCTCCGTCCAGGCCCTGACCGCCACCCACATCCCGCAGCGCTGGGACGAGAACGGCAAGCCCTATGACGCCACCGCCGACGACGCCGCCTACGGCATCTTCGAGCTGGAGGGCGGCGCGATCGCCCAGATCAACTCGTCGTGGGCCGTGCGCGTCAACCGCGACGAGCTGGTCGAGTTCCAGGTGGACGGCACGGAGGGCTCGGCGGTCGCCGGCCTGCGCAACTGCCGCGTCCAGCACCGCAGCGCCACCCCCAAGCCGGTCTGGAACCCGGACATCCCGGCCACCTACTCCTTCCGCGACCAGTGGCAGGAGGTCCCGGACAACACCGAGTTCGACAACGGCTTCAAGGCCCAGTGGGAGCTGTTCCTCAAGCACGTCTACGCCGACGCCCCCTACCACTGGGACCTGCTCGCCGGCGCCCGTGGTGTCCAGCTCGCCGAGCTGGGCCTCAAGTCCACGGCCGAGGGCCGCCGTATCGACGTACCGGAGATCGCGCTTTGACCGCTCCCCTCCCTTCAGGGAGGGGATTCCTGGCTCAGGCTGCCTCCGGGAGCTGCGCTCCCGGAGGTCTTACGCCCTCGACACCAGCCGGGTTCAGACCAGCCCGGGCGAGCATCACGCGGGCGGAGTTCTTGTCCCTGGAGGACGCGACTCCGCACACGGTGCAGGTGTATATGCGTTCCGAAAGAGGAAGTGCGTGCTTGGTTCTCGCTCCGCACGACGCGCAGTCCATGGTGGTGTGCGCGGGATGCACCAGACGGATATCCCGTCCGTGCTTGCGGCCCATCTCAATCAGGGCCTTTTTCGTGGCACCGATCGCGGCGTCCGCCGCCTTGCGCGCCAACGAGGACCTGGCGAGGAATTTCGGCTTGAAGTCCTCCACGGCGATGGCATCGTGGTCGGTCACGACCTTCTTCGCCCACTTGCGGCCCGTGTCCTGTCGCTGCCGGGCGATCTTCGCGTAGGTCTTCGCCCGCCACTTCTTCGCCTCCCGGTAGCCCTTCGAGGCGGCCTGCCCCTTCTTCGGTTTGCGGCGGGCCATCATCCGGTCGTACCGGGTCAGCTTGGCCTGGGCCTTCTTCCCGTGCTGGGCGTGCGGGAGGTCGTGGGCCTCCGAGGTGGTGGTCGCGGTCTCCTTCACGCCCCAGTCGATCCCGAGCACCCGGCCGGTCTCCGGCAGCGGCTGCACCTCGGCGGGCACGACGAACGAGGCGTACCAGTGCCCGACGCTGTCCTGGTATACCCGCACCGAGGAAGGGTCTGCGGGCAGGTCCCGCGACCACACCACTGTCAGCGCGATCCCGCCCGCAAGGTGCAGGCGATTGCCCTTCAGCCGGAACCCACGCCGGGTGTAGTTCAGCGTCGGCAAGGCTTCGCGCTTCGTCTTGTACTTCGGCATTCCGGCCCGACGATGTACCGGCAGCCGTTCCTTGATGTCCTTCTGCGCCTTCGCGCGGGACTTGCCGAAGTCCCGGATGAGCTGCTGCTGCGGCACCGAAGAACCCTCAGCCAACCACGGTGCCATCGACCGGGCCTCGGTCAGCATCCGGTCCAACCGGGCCGGGCCGCACGGCTCACCCCCGGCGTAGGCCTTCTTCGACCGGGCCACACACTCGTTCCAGAGCCACCGGCACCGGTCCCATTCTGCGCGAAGCGCCGCGCGAGCCGTCGAGGACATACGAAGCCGGTAGGTGTACCGGGCATGCCCGGTTTCTCTAGCCGACTTTGGTGTCGTCATGACACCACGCTAGCACTACAGTTGAGGTCATGGACCATGAAGTACGCATCACGCTCAGGCTGCCCGCCGGCCTTCACGAATGGCTGGTTGCTCAGGCCAAGTCCGCCCGCCGGTCTCTCAACTCCGAGATCGTGTATCGCTTGGAAGGCGAGCGCGCCGCTACTGAGGCGGACGGCGAATCGCGCTAACAGCGATTCGCCTTTCCCTTCCCTGCTCTGCAGGGACCCGATTCCCCTCCGGCCTGAAGGCCGAGCCAACCTCGGAGGTTCCCGGTGACCATCCAACTCCCCACCTTCAAGGGTGGCCTGCGGGCGTACGAGCCCCGCCAGGAGTCTCTAGCCCTCATTCCGGGCGCGCCCTTCACCTCCCGTACGGTCTTCTCGGCGGCGCACGTCGTCGCCGACCCGTACGCCGACGTGTCACCCGACTCACCCGCCGCCGTCGACTGGGAC
Organism: Streptomyces sp. F001; assembly: GCF_004187715.1. Lineage (GTDB taxonomy): Bacteria > Actinomycetota > Actinomycetes > Streptomycetales > Streptomycetaceae > Streptomyces > Streptomyces flavusporus. The sequence continues at coordinate 57,456 of NZ_QZWF01000020.1, forward strand.
GCCACCCTCGCTTTCCGCTGCCACCTGTGGTCCCACGGGCTCGGCGTCGCCGAGGCCATGGACACCGCCCAGCGCGGGATGGGCCTGGACTGGGCGGGCGCGGCCGAGCTGATCCGGCGGTCGGCAGCGGAGGCCCGGAGTGTGGGCGGTCGTATCGCGTGCGGGGTGGGCACGGACCAGCTGACCGTCACCGAGATCGGGTACCCCTACAGCCTGCAGGAGATCCGCGCCGCGTACGAGGAACAGCTCGCGGTCGTGGAGGAGTCGGGCGCCCAGGCGATCCTGATGGCCTCCCGGGCGCTCGCGGCCGTCGCCAAGAGCCCCGAGGACTACCTGGAGGTCTACGGCCACCTGCTCCGCCAGGCGTCCGAGCCCGTCATCCTGCACTGGCTCGGCCCCATGTTCGACCTGGCTCTGGAGGGCTACTGGGGCGCCACCGACCTGGACCCCGCCACCAGCACCTTCCTGGAGGTCATCGCCGCCCACCCGGACAAGGTCGACGGCATCAAGGTCTCCCTGCTGGACGCCCAGCGCGAGATCGACATCCGCCGCCGCCTCCCGCAGGGCGTCCGCTGCTACACCGGCGACGACTTCAACTATCCCGAGCTGATCGCCGGTGACGACCAGAGCTTCAGCCACGCCCTGCTCGGCATCTTCGACCCGCTGGGGCCGTTGGCGGCGGAGGCGGTCCGGGTGCTGGACACGGGGGACGTGGCCGGGTTCCGGGGGCTGTTGGACCCGACGGTCGAGCTGTCCCGGCACCTGTTCCAGGCGCCTACCCGCTTCTACAAGACGGGCGTGGTCTTCCTGGCCTGGCTGGCCGGCCACCAGTCCCACTTCACGATGGTCGGCGGCCTGCAGTCGGCCCGCTCCCTCCCGCACTTCGCCCGCGCCTACGAACTCGCCGACGGCCTGGGCCTGTTCCCGGACCCGAAGCTGGCGGAGGACCGGATGAAGAACCTGCTCGCACTGTACGGGGTGCCCCAGTGACCAGTGACCTCTCCCGCTTCTCCATCAACCAGATGACGGTGAAGCAGCTGTCGATGCCGGAACTGGTCGACGCATGCGTCGAGTTGGAGGTCCCCGGCGTGGGCCTGTGGCGCGAACCCGTCCAGTCGTACGGCGTGGAGGTGACGGCGAAACTGGTCCGGGACGCGGGCCTGACGGTGACGACGTTGTGCCGGGGCGGCTTCTTCACGGCGATCGACCCGGAGGAGCGCGCCCATGCCCTGGCCGACAACCGCCGCGCCATCGACGAGGCCGCCACCCTCGGCACCGACACGCTGGTCCTGGTCTCGGGCGGCCTGCCGGACGGCTCCAAGGACCTGCACGGCGCCCGGGAGCGCATCGCGGACGCGCTCGCGGAGTTGGGCCCATACGCCGGATCGCACGGCGTACGCCTCGCCATCGAGCCGCTGCACCCGATGTACGCAGCCGACCGCTGCGTCGTCTCCACCCTCACCCAGGCCCTGGACCTCGCGGAACGCTTCCCCGCGCACCAGGTCGGCGTCACGGTGGACACGTACCACATCTGGTGGGACGACAACGCCCCCGCGCAGATCGCCCGCGCGGGTGCCGGCGGCCGTATCCACACCTTCCAACTCGCCGACTGGACCACCCCGTTGCCGGAGGGCGTCCTCAACGGCCGCGGTCAGATCGGCGACGGTGCGATCGACATGCGGGAGTGGAAGAGGTACGTGGAGGAGGCCGGGTACACCGGTCCCATCGAGGTCGAGCTGTTCAACGAGAAGCTGTGGGCCCGGGACGGACGGGAGGTGCTGGCGGAGACGGCCCGGCGGTTCGTGGAGCACACCGCATAGGGATGACCGGGTGGCCCGCCCATAGCGGAATGCGGGCCACCCGGGGGTCGGCCGCCGACGTCACTCGCGCCGGTCGGCTTCCTGGGCTGCGCGCTCCAGTTGGCCTCGATAGTTCTCCCACCATGCTGCGTCGCCCGGCGGCATGCTGTCGTTGCCCTTGTTCATCCCGACGGCACCGTCCGTGAGTTCCCGGACGATGTCGGCCTGCCCGGCGTGCCGGTGCGTGTCAGCGATGACGCGCACCACGGCATGATGCAACGTCACTTCGTTTCTGTCGGCCGGCCACCACGGCACCTTGCCGACCGTGTTCAGCGGCAGCGCGTCGATCGTCGCGTCCGCGTGCGCCCACGCCCGGCGGTAGAGCTGCACGATGTACTCGCGTGACTCGTCGGCGGTGGCCCACATGTCGCCGTTGGTCCGAGCCGCGTCCTCGAGCCAGGGCAGTGGCTCGCCGGACGGCCGTCCGAAGGTGTCGCCGAGGTAGCCCAGTTCCACGGTGGCCACGTGTTTCACCAGGCCCAGCAGGTTCGTGCCGGTCGGCGTCCGCGGGCGGCGGATGTCGTACTCCGAGAGTCCTTCGAGCTTCCAGAGCAGGGCATCGCGGGCGGACTGCAGGTAGAAGTGGAGGTCTGCCTTGGGATCCGATGCGGTCATGAGGCCAGTCTGCCGCTCGCGCGATCCTTGTCCACTGCCTTTGCCTGCCCGGTAGCGTGGCGATCATGGCTGACTGGGATGTTCGGCAGGCGTCGGCGTCGGACGTCGAGGCGGTGGCCGAGTTGCGTGCCGTGGTGCTGCGGGCGGATCTGGAACGGCTCGGGCGGTACGACGAGCAGCGGGTGCGGCAGCGGCTGCGGGACGGATTCGACCCGGCCCACACCTGGGTGATCGAGGTGGGCGGTACGTTCGCCGGCTGCGTGGCGCTGCGACCGGCCGAGGACGCCCACTGGCTGGAGCACTTCTACCTGGCCCCGCATCTTCAGGGCAGCGGTATCGGTTCGGGCGTGCTGCGCGAGCTGCTGGAGCGGTGTGACCGCCGCGGTGTCCTCGTCCGGTTGAACGTGCTGCAGGGCAGTCGGGCCCAACAGCTGTACGAGCGGCACGGGTTCACGGTCGAGACCGAGGATCCGGTGGATGTGTTCATGGTGCGCCACCTGGACTGATGGTCATGTCCGGCGGCAGCCCGACGTGCGGTGCCGATCGTCGACGCCGATACGACGGCATCGGTACCGCACGCCGGTCCCCCCGGTGCTTCCCCGCCGTGCACGCCGTCCATCTGTGCACAAGCGCAAGGATGACAAGGACAGGCCCTTGATTCCTTGGCCGCGCGTGCACGGATCTTGACAATTCCTGCATATCGTCATGCGTGTCGGCGCTGGTCGTGGTGCCGGTAGTCCCTGGGTGTCGTCCCGTAGGCGCGGCGGAAGAGCCGGCTGAAGGTCGCGGGGTCGACGAAGCCCCAGCGGGCGGCCACGGCCTGGATGGAACGGCCGTGCAGGCGCGGGTCGGTGAGGTCGCGGCGGCAGCGTTCCAGGCGGCGGTGCCGGATCCAGGCCGCCGGTGTCGCGCCCTCCTCCGCGAACAGCTGGTGGAGGTGGCGCACCGAGATGCCGTGGGCGGCCGCGACGGTGGCGGGGGACAGGGACGGATCGCCGAGGTTCTGGTCGATGAAGTCCCGGATGCGGACATGCAGGGCACGCCGGCGTGACTCCGGGGTCATCGCGTCCTCGGCGTCCAGGCAGCGGCCGAGCACGGTGGCGAGCAGGTCCGTGGTCACCGACGCCAGCGCCGGGGCGTCGGCCGACGTGAACTCGTCGGCGCGGGTGGCGACATCGGCCAGCCAGCGGTACAGGGCTCCGCCCATGCCGTGGTCGAGCGGGACCGGCGCGGCCAGCACCCGGCGGATCGTTCTCGGCGGCAGCGGCAGCAGAGCGTGGGGGAGCGTGACGATCACGCACGACAGGGGGGCGGACATCCCGGTGAGCCGTGCCTCGTACGGCAGGCTGCTGTCGACGAGGACGAGGTCACCTCTGCGGAACGCGCTCTCGCGTCCGTCCTGCGCGGCGCATCCCTCGCCCCTGAACTGGCAGTTGACCTGGAAGACCTCCGGGTCGGACCGCCGGATGACCCGGGCCGTGCGCACTGTCTCCAGCTGCGGGAAGCGCAGTTCGGCGATCTGTACGTCGCCGAGCGGCAGTACCCGCATCGTGGCCAGGAAGTCGTCCTCCCGCTCGCTGCGCTGCAGGTTGGGCAGGTGGGTCCGCCCGGCGATGTCCTGCCACAGGTCCCACCGCTCGCCGGCCGGCACGACCTCGGTCCGGAACTCCTGCACCAGCATGAGAACAGGGTAAGGAGGCGGGGCCGGAATAAACCTGGAGAGAATGCGAAGCCGTGGGCGTCAGAAGAACACTCCGCACCGCAGCAGCACATTCGCGTACGGCCGGGCCTCCCCGGTCCGTACGACCAGCCGCGTGCCCGCCGACAGCTCCTTGAGCTTCTCGTGGGAGACCAGCGTCAGCTCGGGGAAGTGGCCGTCCAGCAGCGCTGATGCCGCCGGGTTGGCTTCCCGCACCTCGGTCGCGGCCGTCGCGCCCTCGATCACCAGCTCGGCCAGCAGGCCGTCGAGGACCTCGGCGAAGGACGGGACTCCGGCCCGGAAGGCCAGGTCGACGACGCGCGGCCCGCCGGGTATCGGCATACCGGCGTCGCACACCAGTACCCCGTCGCCGTGGCCCAGTTCGGCCAGTGCGCCGGAGAGATGACGGTTCAGGATTCCGGCCTTCTTCACAGCGCTGCGACCTCTTCCGCGGTCGGGAAGGACTCCTGCGCGCCCTGCTTCGTGACGGCCGCCGCCCCGACGCGGGCCGCGTACGCCGCCGCCTCGGCCAGGGACGCGCCCGCGCCCAGTTTCCAGGCCAGCGCCGCGGTGAAGGCGTCGCCGGCGCCGGTGGTGTCCACGGCGTCCACCTTCATGGACGGCACCCGCGTCACGCCCTCAGCGGAGGCCACCAGCGACCCCTCCGCCCCCAGCGTCACGACCACCGAACGCGGGCCGCGCGCCAGCAGGATCCGCGCCCAGTCCGCGGGGTCGTCGCCGACCAGGGCGTCGCCCAGGATCACCTTCGCCTCGTGCTCGTTCAGGATCAGCGGATCGCAGGCCGCCAGCACCTCCTGCGGCAGCGGCCGCGGCGGGGACGGGTTCAGCACGAACCGGCTGTCGGGCCCCATGCTCCGTACCGCCTCCACGACCGTCTCCAGCGGGATCTCCAGCTGCGCCGACACCACCCGCGAGGCGTGGAAGAGGCTGCCCGCCGCCCGCACGTCCTCGGGCGTGAGCTTCCCGTTGGCCCCGGGCGACACCACGATGCTGTTGTCGCCGGACGGGTCCACGGTGATCAGTGCGACGCCGGTCGGCGCGCCGCCCACCAGGACGCCCACCGTGTCGACGCCGGCCGCCCGCTGCGAGTCGAGCAGCAGCCGGCCGTGGGCGTCGTCGCCGACCCGGGCCAGCAGGGCCGTACGGGCACCGAGACGGGCGGCCGCGACCGCCTGGTTCGCGCCCTTGCCGCCCGGGTGGACGGCCAGGTCGGAGCCGAGCACCGTCTCACCGGCCGCCGGCCGCCGCTCGACCCCGATCACCAGGTCGGCGTTGGCCGACCCCACGACCAGCAGGTCGTAGTCGTACATCACATGTCTCCCCTGGTAGGTGACCTGAGGCGGGCGCCCCCAGTGAGGGCGCCCGCCTGTTGCCCGGTGTCAGCCGCCGAAGCCGGCCACGTTCTCCTTCGTGACCACCTTCACCGGCACCTTCACCATCTCGCTGACCTTCTCGCCGTCGGCGGCCCGCAGCGCGTTGTCCACCGCGATCCGGCCCAGTTCCTTCGGCTGCTGCGCCACCGACGCGTACAGCGTGCCCGCCTCGACCGCCTTCAGCCCGTCCGGCGTGCCGTCGAAACCGACGACCTGGACCGACTTTCCGGCCTTCGACCCCAGCGCCTTGATCGCGCCGAGCGCCATCTCGTCGTTCTCCGCGAAGACGCCGTCGATGTCCGGGTGGGCCTGGAGCAGGTTCGTCATCACGTCGAGGCCCTTGGTGCGGTCGAAGTCGGCGGGCTGCTTGGCGACCACCTTGATGCCCGGGTAGGCCTTCAGGCCCTCGGCGAAGCCGGCGCCGCGCTCCCGGCTGGCGGAGGTGCCGGCCTGGCCCTGCAGGATCACGATCGTGCCGTTGCCGCCGAGCTTCTCGGCGAGCGCCTTGGCGCCCAGTTCGCCGCCCTCGACGTTGTCGGAGGCCACCAGGGCCGCCGTGTCCGCCTTGTTGACGCCTCGGTCGACGCCGACGACGGGGATGTCCGCCTTGTTGGCGGCCCGTACGGCCGGACTGGCCGCGTCCGAGTCCACCGGGTTCACGATGATCGAGGACAGGCCCTCGCTGGTGAAGTTCTGCAGCTGGTTGGCCTGCTGCGAGGCGTCGTTCTGCGCGTCGGTGACGGTGAGGTCCACGCCGAGCTTCTTCGCCTCCGCCTCCGCACCCGCCCGGATCTGCACGAAGAACGGGTTGTTGAGCGTGGACAGCGACAGCCCGACCTTCTGCGTCGTCGACGAGGAGCCACTGTGCAGCAGCGAGGTCGCGCCCACGATCGCCGCGGCGACCACGGCGGCCAGTACGTACGTCAGCGCCTGCTTGCCCTTGTTGCCGCCACCGGTCCCGGCCGGTGCCGCAGTGGCCCCCGCCTTGCGCCGCACCGTGTCGACCAGAACCGCCAGCGCGATCACGACACCGATGACGACCTGCTGCCAGAAGGCGGAGACGGACAGGAGGTTGAGGCCGTTCCGCAGCACCGCCAGGATCAGCGCACCGATCAGCGTCCCGGACGCCTTGCCGGTACCGCCCGCGAGCGAGGCACCGCCGATGACGACCGCGGCGATCGCGTCCAGCTCGTAGCCCTGCGCGGCCTGCGGCTGCGCGGAGGACAGCCGGGAGGCGAGCACGATGCCCGCGGCCGCGGCGAACAGCCCGGAGAACGCGTAGATCGCGAGCTTCTGCTTCTTCACCCGCAGACCCGACAGCCGGGCCGCCTCCTCGTTGCCGCCGATCGCGTACATGGAGCGCCCGATGTACGTCCGGCGCAGCACGAAGGCCGTGAGCAGCCAAATGACGATCATCACGAGCACCGGCACCGGAAGCCAGCCGCCGAGCGTGTCACCGAGGTGCGACACCGAGTCCGGGAAGGCGATCGGCGAGCCCTGCGAGATGACCAGCGACAGACCACGGGCCACCGACAGCATGGCCAGCGTCGCGATGAACGGCGGCAGCTTTCCGTACGAGATCAGGAAGCCGTTGACCAGGCCGGCCGCGATGCCGGTCCCGATCGCCAGCAGTACCGCCAGCACGACCGGGACGCCCTCGTTGGTGGCGCTCCAGGCGAGCACGGTGGCGGAGAGGGCGGCCACCGAACCGACCGAGAGGTCGATGCCCGCCGAGACGATCACGAAGGTGACGCCGAAGGCGAGGATCGCGGTGACGGCGGCCTGGACGCCGATGTTGAGCAGGTTGTCCGTCGTCAGGAAGTCGCCGGACAGCGCCGACAGCGCGACGACCAGGACGATGAGCGCGGTGAGCGCCCCGTTGTCGAGCAGCAGCCGGCGCAGTCCGCCGGAGGCGCCACCCGCGCCCGCCGTGCTCTTGAGCGTGTCAGTGGCCACGGGAGGCCTCCGTTTCAGTCGTAGGAGTGCTGACGGCAAGCGCCATCACGGCGTCCTGGGTCGCCCGGTCGGCGGGGAGTTCGCCCGCGATCCGGCCCTGCGCCATCACCAGCACCCGGTCGCTCATACCGAGCACCTCGGGCAGATCGCTGGAGATCATCAGGACGGCGGCGCCGGCGGCCGTCAGTTCGTTGATGAGCTGGTAGATCTCGACCTTGGCGCCGACGTCGATACCGCGCGTCGGCTCGTCGAGAATGAGCACCTTCGTGTCGGCGAGCAGCCACTTGCCGATGACGACCTTCTGCTGGTTGCCGCCGGAGAGGGTGCGCACCTGCTGGCCGAGGCCCGCCATGCGCACCCCGAGCTGCTCGGCGATCCGGGCGGCGGCCGCACGCTGGCCCTTGAGGTCGACGAGCCCGCCGCGGGTGGCCGAACGGAGCGTCACCAGGCCGAGGTTCTCCTCGACGGAGGCGTCCAGCACCAGCCCCTGCCCCTTGCGGTCCTCGGGGACGAGCCCGATCCCGGCGGACATGGCGGCGCCCACGTCATGGCGCCTGAGTTGCGAGCCCGCGACCTTCACGGCCCCCTTGTCGTAGGGGTCGGCCCCGAACACGGCCCGTACGACCTCGGTACGGCCGGCGCCCACGAGGCCCGCGATGCCGACGACTTCACCGGCGCGCACCTCGAAGCTCACGTCGTGGAAGACGCCGTCCCTGGTCAGCCCCTCCACCTTGAGGAGGGCCTCCCCGGCGTCGGTGCGCTCCCGCGGGTACTGCTGCTCGATCGACCGTCCCACCATGAGGCGTACGAGTTCGTCCTCGGGCGTGGCGGCGGGGACCTGCCCGACGCTCCTGCCGTCGCGGATGACGGTGACCCGGTCGCCGAGGGCGGCGATCTCCTCCAGGTGATGGGTGATGAAGACGATCCCGACCCCGTCCGCACGCAACGCGCGCACGATGGAGAAGAGCTTCTCGACCTCCTCGGAGGTGAGTACGGCGGTCGGCTCGTCCATGATCAGCACCCGGGCGTTCAGACTGAGCGCCTTGGCGATCTCGACCATCTGCAGGCGTGCGATGCCGAGTTCACGCACCTGCGCGCGCGGGGACACGTTGACGCCGACCCGCTTCAGCAGTTCGGCGGCCTCGGCCTCCATCCGCCTGCGGTCGATCATCCCGAACCGGCGCGGCTGCCGCCCGAGGAAGATGTTCTCGGCGACGGTCAGGTCGGGAACGAGATTGAACTCCTGGTAGATGGTGGCGATCCCGAGCCGCTCGGAGTCCTGTGCGCCATGGATGCGCACCTGCTCACCACCGACCAGGATCCGCCCGGAGTCGGGCGTGTAGGCACCGGACAGCATCTTGATGAGCGTGCTCTTGCCCGCGCCGTTCTCGCCGAGCAGCACATGCACCTCGCCCCGGCGCAGATCGAAGTCGACGCCGTCGAGCGCGACCACTCCGGGGAATGTCTTGCGTATGCCTTCGATGCGCAGCAGCTCGTCCGGGTTGCTCACGGCTGCCTCCTGTTCGTTGCGGGGGACGGCTCTTGGGGAGCGGACTCGCCGCACGAGCGGCGTACGACGAGTCGGGCGGGGAGGGTGACGGACTGCGGGGGTCGGCCCTCGATCCGGTCGACCAGCGCACGGACGGCGGCCCGCCCCAGCTCACCGGTCGGCTGGGCGATCGCGGTGATCGGCGGATCGGTGTGCACGAACCAGCGGATGTCGTCGAACGCGGCGAGCGCGATGTCGTCGGGAATCCGCAGCCCGCGCGCGCGTACGGCGTCCAGCGCGCCGAGCGCCATCAGGTTGTCGGCGGCGAAGACGACCTCGGGCGGCTCGGCCAGCTCCAGAAACCCCTCGGTGACCCGGCGTCCGCTGTCGGCCTGGAAGTCGCCCTGCCCTATGTAGGCGTCGGGGAGGGGAAGCCCGCACTCGGCCATGGCGTCCCGGAAGGCCTCGACGCGCTCGCTGCCGGTGGTGGTGGCCGCGGGTCCCGCGATGATGGCGAGCCGCCGGTGCCCCAGCCCGTGCAGATGCGCGACGAGATCCCGTACGGCGGCCCGTCCGTCCGCCCGGACGACGGGCACGTCGACCCCCGGGATCCACCGGTCCACGAACACCATGGGCGTCCCGGCGCGCACGGCGTCCAGCATGAGCGGGGAGCCGCCGTCGGTGGGGGAGACGAGCAGTCCGTCGATCCGGCGGTCGAGCAGGGTCCGTACGTGATGGTCCTGCAACTCGGGCCGTTCGTCGGCGTTGCCGATGATGACGCTGTACCCGAGGGCGCGGGCCTCCTCCTCGACGGAGCGGGCCAGTTCCGTGAAGTACGGGTTCAGTACGTCGCTGATGACCAGCCCGAGGGTCCGGGTCTGATCGGTGCGCAGCGAACGGGCGACGGCGTTCGGCCGATACCCCAGCGCCTCGACGGCGGCCAGCACACGCGTGCGTGCGTCCGCGCTCACCGACGGATGATCGTTCAGGACGCGCGACACCGTGGCGACGGATACCCCCGCCTCGGCGGCAACGTCCTTGATACTCGCCATCGCCGCTTCCACCTCCTCGTGGAATCGATTACACGGAGGATTGGAATCGATTACACGCGGGTTGGCAAGAGCCCGAGACCGGATCGTGATGGTCGCGCTCGGATGAGCGCTCGCGGGCCCCAGGGTCCGTCGGCCGGTGTCCGGGCGCCGTGTCGGACCCGCGCTGTACCGTCGGATCATGTCCAACCAGGCGGGGAACGGGGAGCGACGAGCGGCCGTACTCGAAGGCGTGCTGGAGCGGATCACGTACGCCAACGAGGAGAACGGCTACACGGTCGCCCGTGTCGACACCGGCAGAGGCGGCGGCGACCTGCTGACGGTCGTCGGCGCGCTGCTCGGCGCCCAGGTCGGGGAGTCCCTGCGCATGGAGGGCCGCTGGGGCAGCCACCCCCAGTACGGCAAGCAGTTCACCGTCGAGAACTACACGACCGTCCTCCCGGCCACCGTCCAGGGCATCCGCCGCTACCTGGGCTCAGGACTGGTCAAGGGCATCGGACCCGTCTTCGCCGACCGCATCACCCAGCACTTCGGCCTGGACACCCTGAAGATCATCGAGGAGGAGCCGAAGCGGCTCATCGAGGTGCCCGGCCTCGGCCCCAAGCGGACGAAGAAGATCGCCGACGCCTGGGAGGAGCAGAAGGCGATCAAGGAGGTCATGCTCTTCCTCCAGACCGTCGAGGTGTCCACCTCCATCGCCGTGCGCATCTACAAGAAGTACGGTGACGCCTCGATCTCCGTCGTGAAGAACCAGCCCTACCGCCTCGCCGCCGACGTCTGGGGCATCGGCTTCCTGACCGCCGACAAGATCGCCCAGTCCGTCGGCATCCCGCACGACAGCCCGGAAAGGGTCAAGGCGGGCCTGCAGTACGCCCTTTCGCAGTCCGCCGACCAGGGGCACTGCTACCTCCCCGAGGAGCGCCTGATCGCCGACGCGGTCAAGCTCCTCCAGGTGGACACGGGCCTGGTCATCGAGTGCCTCGCCGAGCTGGCGGCGCCCCCTGAGGACGGCGAAGAGCCCGGTGTCGTACGGGAGAAGGTGCCGGGGCCGGACGGAGAAGAGCCCGTCACCGCCGTCTACCTCGTCCCCTTCCACCGCGCCGAACTCTCCCTCTCCGCCCAGCTGCTGCGCCTCCTGCGTACCGAGGACGACCGGATGCCGTCCTTCCGGGAGGTCGCCTGGGACAAGGCGCTGACCTGGCTGAAGGGCCGTACGGGCGCCGACCTCGCCCCCGAGCAGGAGGCCGCCGTCAAGCTGGCGTTGACGAAGAAGGTCGCCGTCCTCACCGGCGGCCCGGGCTGTGGCAAGTCGTTCACGGTGCGCTCGATCGTGGAGCTGGCCCGCGCCAAGAAGGCGAAGGTCGTCCTCGCCGCCCCCACCGGCCGGGCCGCCAAGCGCCTGGCAGAACTGACCGGCGCCGAGGCCTCCACCGTCCACCGCCTGCTGGAACTCAAGCCCGGCGGTGACGCGGCGTACGACAAGGACCGCCCCCTCGACGCCGACCTCGTGGTCGTGGACGAGGCCTCCATGCTGGACCTCCTCCTCGCCAACAAGCTCGTCAAGGCCGTACCGCCCGGCGGGCACCTCCTCTTCGTCGGCGACGTCGACCAGCTCCCCAGCGTCGGCGCGGGGGAGGTCCTCAGAGACCTCCTGGCCGACGGCAGTCCCGTCCCCGCCGTCCGCCTCACCCGCGTCTTCCGCCAGGCCCAGCAGTCGGGGGTGGTGACGAACGCCCACCGGATCAACGCGGGACAGCACCCGCTCACCGACGGCATGAAGGACTTCTTCCTCTTCGTCGAGGACGACACGGAGGAGGCCGGCCGGCTCACGGTGGATGTGGCCGCCCGTCGTATCCCGGCCAGATTCGGCCTGGACCCGCGCCGGGACGTGCAGGTCCTGGCGCCCATGCACCGGGGCCCGGCGGGCGCCGGCACCCTCAACGGACTGCTCCAGCAGGCCATCACGCCGGGCCGCCCGGACCTGCCCGAGAAGCGGTTCGGCGGCCGGGTGTTCCGCGTCGGCGACAAGGTCACCCAGGTTCGCAACAATTACGAGAAAGGGAACAACGGTGTCTTCAACGGCACCGTGGGCGTGGTCACCTCGCTCGACCCGGTCGACCAGCGCCTCACGGTGCTGACGGACGAGGACGAGGAGGTTCCGTACGAATTCGACGAACTGGACGAACTGGCACATGCCTACGCGGTGACCATCCACCGCTCGCAGGGAAGCGAGTACCCGGCGGTTGTCATTCCGGTGACCACGGGCGCCTGGATGATGCTGCAGCGCAACCTGCTCTACACGGCGGTCACCCGCGCCAAGAAGCTGGTCGTCCTGGTCGGTTCACGCAAGGCGATCGGCCAGGCGGTGCGCACGGTGTCGGCGGGACGGCGTTGCACAGCCCTCGACTTCAGACTCGCGGATCCCCTCCGCAGAAAATGATCGATCAAACGAGTCGCAAACGTCACACAGTACTTCCGGATGGGGAATCGAGGGGGCAGGATGAGCAGGTTGGCGGCACTGAGTGCCGCCGATAAGCCCAATGGTCGACCCCGAGTGCACTCTCCTGAGCCAAATGGGGGATGGTAGAGACAGTCAGGGCACCTCGAAGATGAGGCACTACGTCGGTGAGGGAAGACGTGAGCGACAACTCTGTAGTACTGCGGTACGGCGACGGCGAGTACACCTACCCGGTGATCGACAGCACCGTCGGCGACAAGGGCTTCGACATCGGCAAGCTCCGCGCCCAGACCGGTCTGGTGACCCTGGACAGCGGCTATGGCAACACGGCCGCCTATAAATCCGCCATCACCTACCTCGACGGCGAGCAGGGCATCCTCCGGTACCGCGGCTACCCGATCGAGCAGCTGGCCGAACGCTCCACCTTCCTGGAGGTGGCCTACCTGCTGATCAACGGTGAGCTGCCGACGGTCGACGAGCTCACCCGGTTCCGGGACGAGATCACGCAGCACACCCTGCTGCACGAGGACGTCAAGAACTTCTACAAGGGCTTCCCGCGCGACGCCCACCCGATGGCCATGCTGTCGTCGGTCGTCTCGGCGCTGTCCACCTTCTACCAGGACAGCCACAACCCGTTCGACGAGACGCAGCGCAACCTCTCCACGATCCGGCTGCTCGCCAAGCTCCCGACGATCGCGGCGTACGCGTACAAGAAGTCGATCGGCCACCCGTTCGTCTACCCGCGCAACGACCTCGGTTACGTCGAGAACTTCCTGCGTATGACCTTCTCGGTGCCGGCTCAGGAGTACGAGCTCGACCCGGTCGTCGTGGCCGCGCTCGACAAGCTGCTGATCCTGCACGCGGACCACGAGCAGAACTGTTCGACCTCGACCGTGCGTCTGGTCGGTTCCTCGCAGGCGAACATGTTCGCCTCGATCTCCGCGGGCATCTCCGCCCTGTGGGGCCCGCTGCACGGTGGCGCCAACCAGTCGGTGCTGGAGATGCTCGAGGGCATCCAGGCCTCCGGCGGCGATGTCGACTCCTTCATCCGCAAGGTGAAGAACAAGGAGGACGGCGTTCGCCTGATGGGCTTCGGCCACCGGGTCTACAAGAACTTCGACCCGCGCGCCAAGATCATCAAGGCTGCCGCGCACGATGTCCTGTCGGCCCTCGGCAAGTCCGACGAACTGCTGGACATCGCGCTGAAGCTGGAGGAGCACGCGCTCTCCGACGACTACTTCACCGAGCGCAAGCTGTACCCGAACGTCGACTTCTACACCGGCCTGATCTACCGGGCCATGGGCTTCCCGACCGAGATGTTCACGGTCCTGTTCGCCCTCGGCCGGCTGCCGGGCTGGATCGCCCAGTGGCACGAGATGATCAAGGAGCCGGGTTCCCGCATCGGGCGCCCGCGCCAGATCTACACGGGTGTCGTCGAGCGGGACTTCACCCCGGTCGAGGAGCGCTGAGCTTTTACTCGCCGGGCCCGCTGGCCGGTCACTGCAGCCGGCCCGGCGAGTGAGCCGAAGGGGCTTTTGCGCCCCGGAGGCGAACCGAGCCTCAAAACGTACAGAAGGCGCCCTGGCGTCGGTCCCCCCACGGGCCGACGACCAGGGCGCCTTCCCGTGTCCCGGTGCGGATTCCCCCCACGGGATCCGGCCGGGCGCCTGTGAGACCAGCGCCTGAATCGCTGTGAGCACAATGAGCAAAACTCTTCGCGCTCGGGTGGTGCGAACTGTACGGCTGCTGCGGCCTGCCGGGACAGCGCACTCTGGGAGGGCCGCTCAAAGCTCCCCGGTGTACGTGTCCCGGCAACGCATCTCTGAGGAAGTCCCCCAAGACATCCCCAGATGCCAGGTGGCGCCCCCCAAGACGCCCTCTGACATCGCCAACTTAGACCTTTGAACCCCTTCGATGGTTACGTTCACATCACTGTGATCTGCGTCTCTTGCATATGTCCCATTAGATGCGCAAGAGGCCCAGTATGGCGAACGGGTCTCAAGCGTAAGGAAGATGCGCGAGCCTTGTGAAGAGCTTATGTGAGGCTCGTCTCGGACTCCAGGGGGCCCTGCTTCGGTTTTGTTCCCCTCCGGCTTCAGCGGAAGGTCCGCAGCCGGAGGCTGTTCGTCACCACGAAGACCGACGAGAAGGCCATCGTCGCCCCGGCGATCATCGGGTTGAGCAGCCCGGCCGCGGCCAGCGGCAGCGCGGCCACGTTGTAGCCGAAGGCCCAGACGAGGTTGCCCTTGATCGTGGCCAGGGTCCGGCGGGACAGCCGGATCGCGTCCGCCGCCACCCGCAGATCCCCGCGCACCAGGGTCAGGCCGCCCGCCTCGATCGCCGCATCGGTGCCGGTGCCCATCGCGAGCCCGAGGTCGGCGGTGGCGAGCGCGGCCGCGTCGTTGACGCCGTCGCCGACCATGGCGACGGTGCGCCCCTCGGCCTGCAGCCGCCTGACCACGTCCACCTTGTCCTCGGGCAGCACCTCGGCGATCACCTCGTCGATCCCGACGGCGTCCGCCACCGTCTCCGCGACGGCCCGGTTGTCCCCGGTCAGCAGCACGGGCGTGAGCCCCAGCGCGCGCAGTTCCCGCACCGCCTCGGCGCTGGTCCCCTTCACGGCGTCCGCGACGGCGAGCACCCCGCGCGCCACCCCGTCCCAGCCGACGACGACGGCCGTACGGCCGCTCCTCTCGGCCTCTTCCTTGGCGCGGGCCAACTCCTGCGGAAGCTCGTCGAACAGGCGCCCCACGGCCACCTCGTGGCCGGCCACGTACCCGCGTACGCCCCGCCCGGGCACGTTCTCGAACCGCTCCACCCCCGGCAGCTCCCCGACCCTCCCCCACTCTCGGCTTCGCTCGAGCGGGGGGACCCCCATCTCGGCACCCGCGGCCACCGCCCGGGCGACGGGATGCTCGGAGGCGTGCTCCAAGGCGCCCGCGAGCCGCAGCACCTGCCGCTCGTCGGCGCCCTCGGCGACGTACACCTCCTGGAGGGTCATGCGGCCGGTGGTCACCGTGCCGGTCTTGTCCAGGACGACGGTGTCGACGCGGCGCGTGGACTCCAGCACCTCGGGCCCCTTGATGAGGATGCCGAGCTGCGCCCCGCGCCCGGTGCCCACCATGAGCGCGGTCGGGGTGGCCAGGCCCAACGCGCACGGGCAGGCGATGATCAGCACCGCGACGGCCGCGGTGAAGGCGGCGACGGCGTCGCCGGTCGCGCCGAGCCACGCCCCGAAGGTGGCCGTGGCGATCACCAGGACGACGGGTACGAAGACACCGGAGATCCGGTCGGCGAGCCGCTGCACCTGAGCCTTGCCGGTCTGCGCCTCCTCGACGAGCCGCGCCATCCGCGCGAGCTGGGTGTCGGCGCCGACCCGGGTGGCCTCGACGACGATGCGGCCCCCGGCGTTCACGGTCGCGCCGGTCACCGCGTCCCCGGCGGTCACGTCCACCGGCACGGACTCGCCGGTCAGCATCGACGCATCGACGGCGGAGGCGCCCTCGACGACGGTTCCGTCGGTGGCGATCTTCTCTCCGGGGCGTACGACGAACCGGTCGCCGACGGCCAGGTCGGTGACGGGAATGCGGATCTCGCGCCCGTGGCGGAGCACCGCCACATCCTTCGCGCCGAGCTCCATCAGCGCCCGCAGGGCGGCGCCGGCGCGGCGCTTGGAGCGGACCTCCAGATAGCGGCCGAGGAGGATGAACGCGGTGACTCCGGCGGCGACTTCGAGGTAGATCGTCGAGGTGCCGTCGGCGCGCGAGACGGTGAGGTCGAAGCCGTGCCGCATGCCCGGCATGCCCGCGTCGCCGAAGAACAGCGCCCACAGCGACCAGCCGAACGCGGCCAGCGTGCCGATCGACACCAGCGTGTCCATGGTGGCCGCGGCGTGCCGGGCGTTCGTCCATGCGGCCCGGTGGAACGGCGCACCGCCCCAGACCACGACGGGGGCGGCAAGAGTGAGGGACAACCACTGCCAGTTGTCGAACTGCAGGGACGGGACCATCGCGAGAAGGACGACGGGGAGGGCGAGCAGCACGGAGACGATCAGACGGTGGCGCAGGGTCGCCGCTTCGGGGTCCGCGTCAGAGGCGGGCGGGGTCTCCTGCTCGCGTACGGGCTGCGGGGGCGGGGGCTCCTCGGCGGTGTAGCCCGTCTGCACCACGGTGGCTATCAGATCGGCGACCTCGGTTCCGGCGGGGTAGCTGATCCGCGCCTTCTCCGTCGCGTAGTTCACCGTGGCGGTGACGCCGTCCAGCCGGTTGAGTTTCTTCTCCACGCGGGCCGCGCAGGAGGCGCAGGTCATCCCCCCGATGAGCAGCTCCACCTGGGAGACGTCCGGTGCGGGGGCGGATATGGCGGGCTGGGCGGGGATCTCTGCGGTGCTGGTCATATGCGGACTCCAGACGACGTCCAGACGGCGGACCGGACCGTACGGGCCGGGGTCGGGGCGGGGTTCGGAGTACGACCGCCGGCCGGTACGGTCCGGTGCCGGGAAAGTGGGTTTCAGGCGCGCCCGGCCAGCTCGAAGCCGGCCTCGTCGACGGCGGCGCGCACGGCTTCCTCGTCCAGCGGTGACTCGGAGACGACGGTGACCTCGCCGGTGGCGGCGACGGCCTGCACCGAGCTGACGCCGGGGATCTCGGAGATCTCGCCGGAGACGGCGCCCTCACAGTGTCCGCAGCTCATCCCGCTCACCTTGTAGACGGCGGTGACGGAACCCGGGGTGTCGGTCTGGGCGGTCATGTCGTTACTCCTCGTCGAGGTGTAGGGGGTTGACGGGGCCCACGGGGGCGCCCGTATACCTCACACTATACCCCTAGGGGGTATAAATCCAAGACCGGAGTGGTGATCGTGGGGTTGCCGGGGTGCGATCGACCAGGAGAGGGGCAGCGGATGCGGGCTGTGGTGTTCGAGCGTTTCGGGGAGCCGGCCGAGGTGCGGGAGGTGGCCGACCCGCAGCCCGCCGAGCACGGTGTCGTGGTGCGGGTCGAGGCCACCGGGCTGTGCCGCAGCGACTGGCACGGCTGGCAGGGTCACGACCCGGACATCACGCTGCCGCATGTCCCCGGTCATGAACTCGCCGGTGTCGTCGAGGCCGTCGGCGCCCGGGTGACCGGCCGGCGGCCCGGCGACCGGGTCACCGTGCCGTTCGTGTGCGCCTGCGGCACCTGCCCGTCCTGTGCGGCCGGCGATCAGCAGGTGTGCGAGCGGCAGACGCAGCCCGGGTTCACGCACTGGGGCTCGTTCGCCCAGTACGTGGCGCTGGACCACGCGGACGTGAACCTCGTCGGCATCCCGGACGGCATGGCCTTCGCGACGGCCGCCTCGCTCGGCTGCCGCTTCGCCACGGCGTTCCGTGCGGTCGTGCAGCAGGGCCGGGTGGCGGCGGGGGAGTGGGTGGCGGTGCACGGCTGCGGGGGAGTGGGCCTGTCGGCGGTGATGATCGCGGCGGCGTCCGGCGCGCGGGTCATCGCCGTGGACGTGTCGCCGCAGGCCCTGGACCTGGCGCGGAGGTTCGGGGCGACGGAGTGCGTCGACGCGGGCCGGACGCAGGACACGGCGGAGGCGATCCGTGACCTGACGGGCGGCGGCGCCCATCTCTCGCTGGACGCCCTCGGCTCCCCCGCCACCTGCGCCGCCTCCGTGGACGGCCTGCGCCGCCGCGGCCGCCACGTCCAGGTGGGCCTGCTCCCCTCGTCCACGGGCACGACTCCCGTCCCCATGGCCCGCGTCATCGCCCTGGAGCTCGAACTCCTCGGCAGTCATGGCATGGCCGCCCACACCTACCCGCCGATGCTGGAGCTGGTGGGCGCGGGCGTTCTCTGTCCCGATCTCCTCGTGACCTCCACCATCCCCCTGGACGCGGCCCCGCAGGCGCTGGCGGCCCTGGGTACCGCGCCCGGCTCGGGAGTGACGGTCGTCGAACCGTGGAGCTGACCTCGAAAGGCTCGCGCGGTCACTCCGTTCTGCGGCCGCGGTTGCCCGGCCGGGAGGCGACCCAGGCGCGAACGGTGTCCGCGTACCAGTAGGGCTTGCCGCCCTCGACGTGGTCGGGCGGAGGCAGCAGCCCGTGCTTGCGGTACGACCGCACGGTGTCCGGCTGCACCCGGATGTGCGCCGCGATCTCCTTGTACGACCAGAGCCTTCGGTCGGTCATGAGCTGCACCTCCCTGCACTGCCGCGGCGCCGGCCGGGAACGGCCGTCGGGGGAGCCGGGCAGTGCACTGGCGATCACCAAGCCTGTGTCCGGTCAACGACGCAGAGTGAGCACGGGGAAGCGCCTGTGGGTCAGGTGTGACCCAGCGCCCGCGTACCCGCGACATGTGTGACAAGGGAGTGGCTTTTGTGACACGGGTGCAGCAAAGGCGTATACGAGGTGCCTTCACTGGTCCGTATGTCTGGACAAACTATTGACAGGCTTCCGTGCGGAGACTAGAAACCGGGGGAGAACCCGCCGACGACGGCGCGACGGGAACGCGAAGGGATCTCGATGGCGTACGACCTGATCACCATGGGGCGGATCGGCGTGGACCTCTATCCGCTGCAGACGGGTGTCCCGCTCCCGCAGGTGTCGTCCTTCGGCAAGTTCCTCGGCGGATCGGCGACCAACGTCGCGGTCGCCGCCGCCCGCCTGGGCCGCCGTACGGCGGTGATCACCCGCACCGGCGACGACCCCTTCGGCACCTACCTGCACGAAGCACTGCGCGACTTCGGCGTCGACGACCGCTGGGTCACCCCCGTGCCCGGACTGCCCACGCCGGTCACCTTCTGCGAGGTGTTCCCGCCGGACGACTTCCCGCTGTACTTCTACCGGCAGCCCAAGGCCCCCGACCTGGAGATTGACGCCCATGACCTCGATCTCGACGCCCTCCGCGAGGCGGGCATCTTCTGGGTCACCGGTACCGGCCTGAGCGAGGAGCCCAGCCGTACGGCGACCCTCGCGGCCCTCGCCCACCGGGCGAAGGCGGGCACGACGGTCTTCGACCTGGACTGGCGCCCGATGTTCTGGAAGGACGAGGCCGAAGCCCGCCCCTTCTACGCCGAGGCCCTGCGCCACACCACCGTCGCGGTCGGCAACCTCGACGAGGTGGAGGTCGCCACCGGCATCCGCGAACCGCACGCCGCCGCCCGCGCCCTCCTCGACGCCGGTGTCGAGCTCGCGGTCGTGAAGCAGGGGCCCAAGGGAGTCCTCGCCGTACACCAGAACGGCGAGTCCGCCGAGGTCCCCCCGCTCCCGGTCACCGTCCTCAACGGCCTCGGCGCAGGCGACGCCTTCGGCGGCTCCCTCTGCCACGGCCTCCTCGCCGGCTGGGAGCTGGAGAAGATCATGCGCCACGCCAACGCGGCCGGCGCCATCGTCGCCTCCCGCCTGGAGTGTTCCTCCGCGATGCCGACCCCGGACGAGGTGGCAGCGGCCCTCGCGGCAGGAGCCGTGGGCACCCCGGGGGCCGGACAGTGACCGTCGACGTCGCGGATCTCGTCCGCACCCGCACCCACCACCCCGAGGCGATCGCCGAGGCCGCCGCCCGCCGCGTCCGGCGCCCGCTGCTGAACACGAGCGGTCGCCTGATGATCGTCGCCGCCGACCACCCCGCCCGCGGTGCCCTCGGGGTCGGTGACCGCAAACTGGCCATGGCCAACCGCGCCGGCCTCCTCGAACGCCTCTGCCTCGCGCTCGGCAGACCCGGTGTCGACGGCGTCCTCGCCACCGCCGACATACTCGACGACCTGCTGCTGCTCGGCGCCCTCGACCACAAGGTCGTCATGGGCTCGATGAACCGCGGCGGACTCCAGGGCGCCCGTTTCGAACTCGACGACCGCTTCACCGGCCACCGCCCCGAGGATCTGCAGCGCCTCGGCTTCGACGCCGGCAAGCTGTTGCTGCGGATCGACTACGACGACCCGGGCTCCCTGAACACCCTGGAGTCCACCGCCCGTGCCATCGACGAGATGGCGGCCCGCAGACTCCCTGTCTTCGTCGAGCCGTTCATCTCCCGCCGCGACGCCGACGGACGGCTGCGCAACGACCTGTCCGCCGACGCCGTCACCCGGTCCATCGCCATCGCCTCGGGCCTCGGCGGCAGTTCGGCGTACACCTGGCTGAAGGTGCCGGTCACCGACAACCCCGACGACATGGCGCGGGTCATGGAGACGACGACGTTGCCCGCCGTGCTCCTCGGCGGCGATGTCGGGGACGATCAGGACGGCGCGTACGAGAAGTGGCGCGGCGCGCTGCAACTGCCCACCGTGCGGGGCCTGGTGGTCGGCCGTTCGCTGCTGTACCCGGCGGACGGCGATGTGGCCGCCGCCGTGGACACCGCCGTAGGACTGCTGTGAGGGCCGCATGAGCAACGAGTTGTACGTCCCGAAGGGCACCACCGCCGACGCGTACCACACGCTCGACATCGACCCGAAGTTGGCCGGCTGGACGCACAGCAGCCTGCGGATCGTCGAGTTGGAGCCGGGCGGCACCCATACCTTCACGACCGGGGACAGCGAGTGGATCGTGCTGCCCCTGCAGGGCGGTTGTACGGTGCAGGTCATGGACGAGGTGTTCCGCCTCCTGGGACGGGACAGCGTGTTCGCCTCGGTCACCGACTTCGCCTACGTGCCTCGCGACGCCCAGGCACAGATCTCCTCCGGCGCGGGAGGCCGCTTCGCCCTGGCAGGAGCGAAGTGCGAGCGACGACTCCCCGCCCGCTACGGCCCCGCGCCGGAGGTCCCCGTCGAGCAGCGCGGCAGCGGCAGTTGCACCCGCCAGGTGCGCAACTTCGCCTCCGCCGACGCCTTCGACTGCGACAAGCTCATCGCCGTCGAGGTGATCACGCCCGGCGGCAACTGGTCCTCGTACCCGCCGCACAAGCACGACGAGCACCGGCCGGGCGAGGAGTCGCAGCTGGAGGAGATCTACTACTTCGAGATCGACGGCCCGGACGGTTTCGGCTATCAGCGCGTGTTCCCCTCGCGCGACGGCGGATCCGACGTCCTCGCCGAGGTCCGCTCCGGCGACGCCGTCCTCGTCCCCGACGGCTGGCACGGCCCGTCCATCGCCCAGCCCGGCCACGACATGTACTACCTGAACGTCATGGCGGGACCGGGTGAGACCCGGGAGTGGCGGATCTGCTTCCACCCGTCCCACGTCGACAGCACAGGGGGATACCGATGACCACCAGGCTCACGGTCGCACAGGCGCTCGTCCGCTTCCTCGCCGCCCAGTACACGGAGCGGGACGGCGTACGGCAGCGGCTCATCGGTGCCACCTGGGGCATCTTCGGCCACGGCAACGTCGCCGGGATCGGCCAGGCGCTCGTCGAGTACGCGGACGTCATGCCGTACCACCAGGGCCGCAACGAACAGGCGATGGTGCACGCGGCGGTCGGCTACGCACGGCAGTCGGGCCGCCTGTCCACGCACGCGGTGACGACGTCGATCGGCCCGGGCGCCACCAACCTGGTCACCGGTGCCGCCCTCGCGACCATCAATCACCTGCCGGTCCTGCTCCTCCCCGGCGACATCTTCGCCACCCGCCCCGCCGACCCGGTCCTCCAGCAGCTCGAAGTGCCGTACGCGGGCGACGTGTCGGTCAACGACTCCCTGCGCCCGGTGTCGAAGTACTTCGACCGGATCACCCGGCCGGAAGCCCTGATCCCGGCCGCGCTGCAGGCCATGCGCGTGCTCACCGACCCGGTCGAGACGGGAGCGGTCACGCTCGCGCTGCCCCAGGACGTGCAGGCCGAGGCGTACGACTGGCCGGAGGACTTCTTCGCCGAGCGCACCTGGGTCGTACGCCGTCCGGGCGCCGATCCGACCGAACTCGCCGAGGCCGTACGGACCATCAGGCAGGCCCGGCGACCGCTGCTGATCGCCGGCGGCGGCGTCCACCACAGCCGTGCCGAGGGCGCTCTCGCCGAGTTCGCCGAGACCACCGGCATCCCTGTCGCCTCCACCCAGGCCGGCAAGGGCTCCCTGCCCTACGACCACCCCCAGGACGTCGGCGGCATCGGCCACACCGGCACGGCCACCGCCGATGAACTGGCCCGCACGGCCGACCTGGTGATCGGCGTCGGCACGCGGTACACCGACTTCACCACCGCTTCCGGCACGCTCTTCGCGGGCCCGGACGTCCGCTTCCTCAACCTCAACATCGCCGCGTACGACGGCCACAAGCTCGCCGGAATGCCTCTGATCGCGGACGCCCGCAGCGGTCTGGAGGAGCTGACCGAGGCGCTGGAGATGCACGACCACAGGGTGGCGCCCTCGTACGTCACCGAGTACGCGGAGGGCAAGGAGCGCTGGGAGCAGCGTGTCGACGCCTGCTACGAGGCCGGCGAGCCGGACCTACGGCCGACGCAGCCGCAGGTGCTCGGCGCGCTGGACGCGGTCGTCGACGAGTCGGACGTGATCATCAACGCGGCCGGTTCGCTCCCCGGCGACCTGCACAAGCTGTGGCGGGCGCGGTCGTACGACCAGTACCACCTGGAGTACGGCTACTCCTGCATGGGCTACGAGATCCCGGCCGCGATCGGTGTGAAGCTCGCCGCCCCGGACCGGCCGGTGTGGGCGCTGGTCGGCGACGGCACCTACCTGATGATGCCGACGGAGATCGTGACCGCCGTGCAGGAGGGCATCGCGATCAAGGTACTGCTGGTGCAGAACCACGGGTACGCGTCCATCGGGGGCCTGTCGGAGGAGACGGGCGGCGAGCGCTTCGGCACCGCCTACCGCTATCGCACGGGCGACGGGACGTTCTCCGGCGCCCCGCTCCCCGTCGACCTGGCCGCCAACGCGGCCAGCCTGGGCATGCGGGTGCTGCGGGCGAAGACCGTACGCGACCTGCGGGCGGCGCTCGCCGAGGCGCGGGCCGCCGACACTCCCACATGTGTCTACGTGGAGACCGAAACGGCAGACACAGTGTCGGGCGCGCCTGAAGCGCAGGCCTGGTGGGATGTACCCGTGGCCGAGACCGCGACCCGAGCGTCCGCGGTCAAGGCCCGTGAGCTGTACGAACGGCACGTCTCGAGCCGACGCCGCCATCTGTGAAGGAGCAACTGGGCATGACGAAGATCGTCAACCACTGGATCGGCGGCAAGACCGTCGAAGGCGCGTCGGGCACGTACGGTCCGGTCACGGACCCGGCGACCGGCGCGGTCACCACGAAGGTGGCGTTCGCGTCCGTCGACGAGGTGGACGCGGCGGTCGCGGCGGCGAAGGAGGCCTTCGTGACCTGGGGTCAGTCCTCGCTGGCCCAGCGCACGTCCATCCTGTTCAGGTTCCGGGCGCTGTTGGACGAGCACCGTGACGAGATCGCCGAGCTGATCACCGCCGAGCACGGCAAGGTGCACTCCGACGCCCTCGGTGAGGTGGCGCGCGGCCTGGAGATCGTCGACCTGGCCTGCGGTATCAGCGTGCAGCTCAAGGGCGAGCTGTCCACGCAGGTGGCGAACCGGGTGGACGTGGCCGCGATCCGGCAGCCGCTGGGTGTGGTGGCCGGCATCACGCCGTTCAACTTCCCGGCGATGGTGCCGATGTGGATGTTCCCGCTGGCCATCGCGTGCGGCAACACGTTCGTGCTGAAGCCGAGCGAGAAGGACCCGTCGGCGTCGGTCAGGCTCGCCGAGCTGCTGGCCGAGGCCGGTCTGCCGGACGGCGTCTTCAACGTCGTGCACGGCGACAAGGTGGCCGTGGACCGCCTCCTGGAGCACCCGGACGTCAAGGCGGTGTCCTTCGTCGGCTCCACCCCGATCGCCCGCTACATCCACACCACCGCCTCCGCCAACCACAAGCGCGTCCAGGCCCTCGGCGGCGCCAAGAACCACATGCTGGTCCTGCCGGACGCCGACCTCGACGCGGCGGCCGACGCGGCCGTGTCCGCCGCCTACGGCTCGGCGGGCGAGCGCTGCATGGCCATCTCCGCGGTCGTCGCGGTCGGCGCGATCGGCGACGAACTGGTGGAGAAGATCCGCGAGCGTGCCGAGAAGATCAAGATCGGCCCGGGCAACGACCCGGCCTCCGAGATGGGCCCGCTGATCACCGCGGCCCACCGCGACAAGGTGGCGTCGTACGTCGAGGGCGCGGCGGCGGAGGGCGCCGAGGTCGTCCTGGACGGCACCGGTTACACGGTCGACGGCTTCGAGGACGGTCACTGGATCGGCATCTCGCTGCTCGACAAGGTGCCGACCAGCGCGAAGGCGTACCAGGACGAGATCTTCGGCCCGGTGCTGTGCGTGCTGCGCGTGGACACGTACGAGGACGGCGTGGCCCTCATCAACAACTCGCCGTTCGGCAACGGCACCGCGATCTTCACCCGGGACGGCGGCGCCGCCCGCCGCTTCCAGCTGGAGATCGAGGCCGGCATGGTCGGCGTGAACGTCCCGATCCCGGTCCCCGTCGGCTACCACTCCTTCGGCGGCTGGAAGGACTCCCTCTTCGGCGACCACCACATCTACGGCAACGACGGCACGCACTTCTACACGCGCGGCAAGGTCGTCACCACCCGCTGGCCGGACCCGGCGGACGCCCCGGCCGGCGTCGACCTGGGCTTCCCGCGCAACCACTGAGGAAGCAGCGGCCACTCAAGGCCGTACGGCCGCCGAGCGCGCTGCTCGGCGGCCTTCTTCACCGTCGGAGAGGTCACCGGGCGTTCGTCCCTGCGGTCAGCGGTGCCGAACCGCGGGCCACCAGGACGATGAGGTCGCGCAACCGCTCGGCGTACAGCCGCATGTTCTTGTACGCGATGTCGGTGTCCGGGTAGCGGTACGCGAACCACAGGCCCTCGTGGAGCCGGTTGAGCCACACGCACACCTGGTCGCCGTACGACACCCGGATCAGTCCGTACGCCGCCAGCTCGGACCAGCGCCCGGAACCGGGGATGCCCCGGGCGTCGACGAACGAGACGATCGAGTACAGGTCGGGCGACGTCGGGCGGAAGTCGGAGCCGAGCAGGTGCAGCACCCGGGCGAGGGGCATCCGGGCCAGCGGCCTGCTGGTCTGCAGCTGGCTGCGCACGGTCTTCAGGAGGGTCGGGAAGTCGGCGGCCGGCACCAGGGGAACCTCGATCGGCGCGCCGCCGACGTACCAGCCGACCGAGTCCGACCACTGGGACTTCACCCTGGTGTGGAACGGCACGACCGTGCGGTACACGGACTGCTCGCCGATCTCCCGGACGATGATGCTCGTGGCGGCCAGGACGCCGACCAGGCTTCCGCCGTAGGGCCGGCAGTACGCCTCGAAGGCGGCGGCGTCGGCCGGGCCCACCAGCATCTCGGACATGAGCTTCTGGGCGGGCAGCCGGCCGCCGGGGACCAGACCGAGATCGACGGGGAAGCTCGGCAGCATGCCGTCGCACCGGTGGATGAACTCCCGCCAGCGGGCGACGATCTCATGGGTCTCGTCGATCCGGTCCGCGTCCGCCCGCTCGATCTCGCAGAAGTCGATGTAACTGCCGGCCGGCGTCCGCTCCACGACATGGCCCGCGACGTTCGCCGCATAGAGCTCATGGACCTCGGCGGGGATGCGCTGGATGGAGTAGGAGTCGACGTTGCTGTGGTCGAAGGCCATGTACACGCTGGTGCAGTCGTCCCGGACGACCGCCGTGTAGATGAGGTTCGGCCAGCCGAGCGCGTCCGCCGCGACGTCGAAGCGGTCCTGGAGGTGCCGGACCAGCTCCGCCGCTTCGGGGAAGTCGCCGACGACCTCGCGATGCAGCGACACCGCCTCGGTGTCGAGCGTGAACCGGCGCATCTCGCCGTCGCGCAGACGGAAGCCGCTGCGCAGCGTCTCGTGGCGGAGGGTCCAGCTGCGCAGTGCGTCCTCCAGCGTGTCCAGGTCGATCCGGCCGGGGATGTCGAACGCCGTGCCGAGCCAGGTCGGCACGAACAGGCCGTCCTCACGCACGGAGCGGGCGGTGCGGATGTGTGACTCCTGGATGTACGCCGGTGGTCGGGAGTCGTCCGGCAGGCCCGCCGCTGCCTGAACGGTCGCCGGACTGAGCGTCCACTCGACGAGGCGTCCGGGCCGGACCTCGCACCGCTGGATGTCTGTGATGCGCACAGGGCGTCTCCGTTCGCAGAGGGGCAGATCTTCAAGGATCAGATGCGGATACGCCAGAAACGTGCTGTTTTGCGGCTTTTCATGCGGCTTTTCAGCGGAACGGATGGTGTCTCGAACGCCAGTGCCCGGCCCGGTGGGCGGTGGGGCGGGCGTACCACCGCCGCAGTACGTGGGAGAGGGCGCGTACCTCCGTGGGAGGGGTGGGGGTTCGGTCTCCGGTCGATAACCAGCCGACAGGTTCGCCCCGTACCGTTGACGCATGGATCTTCGACTGCCCGCATGGCGTGGGCTACGGCGGCCGCGGCGGATCGTCGCGGCCGCGGCCGCGGTCGTGGTGCTCGCCGGTGCTGGTACGTGGACGGCCGTCGCCGACGACGACGCGCCCGCGGTGCGCCGCGCCGACCGGGTGATGGCCATGGGCGACGGGGTGCGCCTCGACACCTCGTACTTCACCTCGGGCTCGGACGGCCGTCGGCCCGCCGTCCTGCTGGCGCACGGCTTCGGCGGCAGCAAGGACGACGTACGGCAGCAGGCGGAGAACCTGGCGTCAGACGGGTACGCGGTGCTGACCTGGTCGGCGCGCGGGTTCGGCGACTCGACCGGGAAGATCGGGCTGAACGGTCCCGATGCCGAGGTCGCCGACGTCTCCCGGCTGATCGACTGGCTGGCCGAGCAGCCCCAGGTACAGCTCGACAGGAGCGGCGACCCGCGGGTCGGCATGGCGGGAGCGTCGTACGGCGGTGCGATCTCCCTGCTCGGCGCCGGGTACGACGACCGGGTGGACGCCATCGCCCCGGCGGTCACGTACTGGAACCTCGCGGACGCCCTCTTCCCGAACGGCGTGTTCAAGAAGCTGTGGGCCGGGATCTTCGTCAACTCCGGCGGCGGCTGCGCCGAGTTCGAGCCGCGGCTGTGCGAGATGTACGAGCGGGTCGCCGAGTCCGGCACCCCGGACACCGAGGCGCGGGAAATGCTCGAGGCCCGCTCGCCGTCGGCGGTCGGCGACCGCATCAAGGTGCCGACCCTCCTGGTGCAGGGGCAGTCCGACTCCCTCTTCCCGCTCGGCCAGGCCGACGCGGCGGCCAGGGCCATCAAGGCGAACGGCGCCCCCGTGGACGTCGACTGGATCGCCGGCGGCCATGACGGCGGCGACATGGAGACGAGCCGCGTCCAGGCGCGCGTGCAGTCCTGGTTCGACCGGTACCTCAAGGACGACAAGGGCGCCGACACCGGCCCTGCCTTCCGGGTCACCCGCACCGGAGGTGTCGACTCCACCGACGGCGAGGCTCTGCTGCGGGGCGCGAGCGCGGACGCGTATCCGGGCCTGGAGAGCGGACAGCGCTCGGTGGAACTGACCGGACGCGAGCAGACCTTCGACAACCCGCCCGGCGCCGGCCCGCCCGCCGTCTCCGCCCTGCCCGGCCTCGGCGGCGCCGGCGGCCTCGCCCAGCTGTCCTCGCTGGGCGTAGGGGTGTCCCTCGACTTTCCGGGCCAGTACGCCCGCTTCGAGTCGGCGCCCGTCGGCGACGACCTGCGTATCACCGGATCGCCGACGGTGACCGTCCACGTGCGGTCCAGCAGCGACGACGCGGTCCTGTTCGCCAAGGTGTACGACGTCGGCGCCGACGGCACCCAGCAGGTGCTGCCCTCCCAGCTGGTGACCCCCCTCAGGGTCGAGGGCACCAGGTCCGGCAAGGACGTGACGATCACCCTCCCGGCGATCGACCACGAGGTCGACAAGGGCCACCGGCTGCGCCTGGTCCTCGCCTCGACCGACCTCGCGTACGCCTCCCCGGCCGCCCCGGCGACGTACACCGTCTCCCTGAAGAGCGACCTGACGATCCCGACGGCCCCCGCCGTCACGACCGCCGCCGCCCCGCTGCCGGCCTGGGTGTGGTGGCTGCCGCTGACCGGCGCCGTGATCGCCCTGGCGCTGCTGCTCTCGGCCCGCCGCCGCACCACCACGCCGGCCCCGGACCCCGCCCTGTCCGACGTCCCGCTCCAGATCACCGACCTGAGCAAGCGGTACGCGAAGTCGGCGGACCGGTACGCGGTCAGGGACCTGTCCTTCCGCGTGGAGAAGGGCCAGGTGCTCGGTCTGCTCGGCCCCAACGGCGCCGGCAAGACGACGACCCTGCGCATGCTGATGGGCCTGATCAAGCCGGACGGCGGCGAGATCCGCGTCTTCGGCCACGCCATCCGCCCCGGCGCGCCGGTGCTGTCCCGGGTGGGCGCCTTCGTCGAGGGCGCGGGCTTTCTGCCGCACCTCTCCGGCCGCGAGAACCTGGAGCTGTACTGGCAGGCCACCGGCCGCCCGGCCGAGGACGCCCACCTGGACGAGGCGTTGGAGATCGCCGGCCTCGGCGACGCACTGGCCCGCGCGGTGCGCACGTACTCCCAGGGCATGCGCCAGCGCCTGGCCATCGCGCAGGCCATGCTCGGCCTGCCGGACCTGCTCATCCTCGACGAACCCACCAACGGCCTCGACCCGCCCCAGATCCGCGAGATGCGCGAGGTGATGATCCGGTACGCGGCGGCCGGCCGTACGGTGATCGTCTCCAGCCACCTCCTCGCGGAGGTCGAGCAGTCCTGCACGCATCTCGTGGTGATGGACCGGGGCAGGCTCGTGCAGGCGGGCCCGGTCGGCGAGATCGTCGGCTCCGGCGACACCCTCCTCGTCGGCACCGCCGTGCCCGTGGAGGAGCCGGTCGTCGAGAAGGTCGCCGCCCTGCCGGGCGTCGCCTCCGCCGTCCTCACCGACGACGGACTCCTCGTCCGCCTCGACGCCGACGGCAGCCCGGTCCGCCTGGTCGCCGAACTCGTACGGCTCGAAGTGCCCGTCGCGTCGGTCGGCCCGCACCGCCGCCTGGAAGACGCCTTCCTCACCCTGATCGGAGGTTCCGCATGAGCACGCTCACCGAGCGCACCGAGGTCGCCTCCGGTTACCGGGCGGGCCGTACGCTGCCCCTCCGGGTCGAGCTGGTCCGCCAGTTGAAACGGCGCCGCACGCTGGTCATGTTCGGCATCCTCGCCGCCCTGCCGTTCGTGCTGGTCGTCGCGTTCGCGATCGGCGGCGAGCCGGACGCCGGCGGCGACCGGATCACGCTGATGGACTCGGCGACCGCGTCCGCCGCCAACTTCGCCGCGGTCAACCTCTTCGTCTCCGCGGGCTTCCTGCTGGTAGTCCCGGTGGCCCTGTTCTGCGGGGACACGGTCGCCTCGGAGGCCAGCTGGTCGTCCCTGCGCTATCTGCTGGCGGCGCCCGTGCCGCGGGCCCGGCTGCTTCTGTCCAAGCTGGTCGTCGGGCTCGGCCTGAGCCTGGCCGCGATGGTGCTGCTGCCCGTCGTCGCGCTGGCCGTCGGCAGCGCCGCCTACGGCTGGGGCCCGCTGCAGATACCCACCGGCGGTGCGCTCGAGGCGGGCACCGCGGCGCAGCGGCTCGTGGTGGTCGTGGCGTTCATCTTCGTGTCGCAACTGGTCACCGCAGGGCTGGCGTTCTGGCTGTCGACCAGGACCGACGCCCCCCTGGGCGCGGTCGGTGGCGCGGTCGGCCTGACCATCGTCGGCAACGTCCTCGACGCGGTGACCGCCCTCGGCGACTGGCGCCACTTCCTGCCCGCGCACTGGCAGTTCGCCTGGGCGGACGCCGTCCAGCCCAGCCCTGAGTGGTCCGGCATGATCCAGGGCACCGCGATTTCCATTACATACGCACTCGTGCTTTTCGCTTTGGCGTTCCGGGGTTTCGCCCGCAAGGACGTGGTGTCGTAGCCGGTCAGGCGGCGAATTCACAGGGCGCCGCGCCCACTGATGTCCGGGTCTTTCCGAATGCGGTGCGGTCCAACCGGGTGAACCTGCGCAACCAATTCCCGGGCGCCGGGTTGATGAAGCCGTAGGGCATGCGACGCCACGAGAGGGGAAAGCACAGTGCTCAGTTGAGGCAGTCGTCGCCGCAGAGGCCGCCGCTTTTTCTGTCGACTTCATCACTGCGCTGAACCCGGCGATCGGCAGCAGGCCGGCCTTGGACGTCGATCTCCGTTCCAGGGCCGGCTTTCCCAATTCTTCGAGCAGGAAAGACAACCACATTGCGACAGACCCTGAGCAGGGGAGTGTTCGCGGCGGCCGCCGCCACGGGCATTCTGTCCCTGTACGGCAGCTCCGCTCTCGCCGGCACCAACGCGGCGGAAGCCGCCGAGGATTCTTCCGGCGTGCTGACCGGGAACAGCTTGAAGGTCCCGGTCAAGGTGCCGCTGGACCTGTGCGGCAAAACCGTCGATGCGGTCGCGGCACTCAACGGCGCGTTCGGCAACGTCTGCGGCAACACCTCGGACAACAAGGCGGTCAAGAAGAAGGCCAAGTCGTCCGAGCCCACGTACGGCGCCTCCGGCGACACCACCGACGTATACGCGACACAGGTCGCCAAGGACGCTTCCGGCGTGCTGACCGGGAACAGCCTGGAGGTGCCGGTCGAGGTGCCGGTGAACGGGTGTGGCATCAGCGGTGATGTGCTCGCGGCCCTCGGCCAGGCGGTCGACACCTCCTGCTCGTCCGGCGACTACGGCTACGGCACCGACGAGGTCACCACTCCGAAGCCGAGTGAGACGCCCACGCGCAGCACTCCCACCCCGTCTGCCCCGTCGGTCAAGGAGACGCCGCGGGCCCGCCAGGCGCCGCCGGCCGAGGTGGAGCTCGGCGAGTCGGGCCAGCTGGCCGAGACCGGCAGTGGGGCGCTGATGGCGGCCTCGGCCGCCAGTGCCGCACTGCTCGCGGGCGGGGTCCTGGTGTACCGCCGCGCCCGTGCCACCTCCCACCGGTAGGCGCGTCCGGGGACGAAACGCCGCTCGGGGCCGCTGACGACTCTCTCGTCGTCAGCGGCCCCGAGCGGCTTCGCAGTCTTTCGTCAGCGGCGTACCGGCGACGGCGACTCGGTCAGGCGGCCGCCTCCCGGTACGGGGACCGTCCCGCCCGTCGGGGTCGTCCTGAGCCGGCGGCGTACCCCGCGGACGAGGGTCTGCGCCGTGAAGGACGCGCCCTGGACGAAGCGCATGGCCGGGCCGAAGCCGGGAGCGGTCACCAGGCCGGCGAGGAACAGTCCGGGCTGGGAGGACTCGAAGTCGCGCCCGACCACCGGGGAGCCGTCGGGCAGGGCCGCCAGCGTTCCGCGCAGCTCGGGCGAGAGCAGTCCGAGCCGGTCGCAGCGCGCCCGGAACCCCGTGGCGGCGATGACATGTTCGGTCTCCAGGGCGCTCCGGACGCCCGCCCGGCTCACCATGTCCAGCCGTAGGCCGCCCGGTACCGCACAGGCCGCGGTGACCTCATGACCCGGCAGCAGCTCCACCACGCCTTCCACCCGGTCCCGCACCCACCACGCGCCCGCCGGACCCAGCGCCGTGGTCGCGATACGGGCCCGGGTCGACTCCGGCAGGCGCCGGAACAGGCCGGGGCGCTCGGAGTAGAACCAGTTCCGCCAGCCGGGGCCGAGGCCGCTGTGCGGTGAGCGGACCGACTGCCACCAGGGGCGCTCCCAGGGCGGCGGCACGTCGTTCCACCGCAGCCCGTCGGCCCGCGCCAGCACCCGTACGGACGTGCCCTGTTCGGCGAGCAGCGCCGCGGTCTCCAGGGCCGCCTGGCCGCCGCCGATGACCGTGACGTCCTTGCCGCGGAAGCGGTCGAGATCGCTGTGGTGGCTGCTGTGCGTCACCAGTGAGGGGTGCAGTCCGCGCAGGGCCTGCGGGACCTCGACGAACGGCATCACACCGACCGCCAGGGCCACCGCCCGCGCGTGCAGCGCCTGTCCGTCCTCGGTGACCGCCGTGAAACCGCCGGGGCCGGACGCCACCCGGGTGATCGTGCGCTCGTCCACCTCCGGTACGGCATGGCGCGCGAACCACAGGCCGTACGACGCGAACGCCTCGACCGGGATCGGCCGCGCGTGACGCGCCTCCAGGCCGTGCTCGGCGCAGTAGACGTCCAGGCGCCAACGCCCGGCCGGATCGGAGAGGTTGGACGCCCAGGGCTCCGACTTCAGGAACATGCCGCGGGGCATGTGGTCCCGCCAGGACGCCATGGGCCGGCCGAACACACGCAGGTTCAGCCCGGCGGCCGCGGCGTGGGACGCGATCGACAGGCCGTACGGGCCTGCGCCCACCACCAGTAGGTCGTACATCATCAACTGCTCGCTTTCTCGTTATCGGTCAGGGAGGGCGAGGACGCCCGGGGGATGGGCCGCGGTGCCGGTGCCGCCGCCGTCGCACCCAGCCGCTCCCGCAGCCGGCGGGACACATGACGGGTCCACAGGGCCCACATCGCCCATCCGGGCGCGCGGTCGTCCCGGGCGTACCAGGCCAGTTCGCGCCCGCCCGGCGCCGCACGCAGCGCCGCGAGGGGCGCGTAGTTCTCCACCACGAACGCCCGCCCGACCACGGGGTCCCCCTCCGGCAGCGGACGGCCCGTCAGGTCCATATGCAGGGCGCGGACGACGTCCAGTCCCGCGCTGTCCGCGAAGAGCCGGAACTGGGCGCCGGGGCGCGGGTTGAAGTCGAGCAGGTGATAGCTGCCCGTCGTGCCGCAGCGGCGGAAGTCGAGGTCGAAGATGCCTCGGTAGCCCAACTCGCCGGTGAGCCGCTCGGCCAGCGCCTGCACCTGCGGGTTGGGCGTCCAGCAGCCCACCGCGGTCAGCCCCGCTCCCCGCGGCCGGTCCAGGCGTTTGCGGCCCGGTCCGCCCGCGCGCACCGTGCCCGAGTGGTCGGCGTAGCCGTGGAAGAACCAGTCCCGGTTCGGTCCCGGCGGCAGGTACGACTGCAGCAGCAGCCGACTGCCCGCCTCCTCGGTGCGCAGATACAGTTCCCGGGCCTGCTGCACGGAGCGCACCAGCACCGTGCTGCGCAGCCCGCTGCCTGACGGCAACAGCCAGGGCCGGCTCCACTTCGCCACCAGCGGCAGCCCGAGCCGCCGCGCGTCGGCAGCAGCCCGCGCCGCACTGTCCGGGATCAGCGTCACCGGGTGCGGGACGCCCGCGGACGCGCACACGGTGGCCAGTTCCGCCTTGTCGGCCACGCGTTCGGGCAGCGTGTCCGGCATCGTCGGCAGCAGATAGGAGGGTGCGAGTTCCTTCCGCATCCGTGCCACGGCGATCGCGCACGCGTCGTCCATCGGGACGAGGACGGCCGGACGCGCGATCCGGTCGGCCACGCGGCGCAGCACGCCGAGGATGTCGTCCGGGGTGGCTCCCGGGAGCGGCGGCGGATGCATCTGGCGCACGTAACGCGACACATGGACGGGACTTTTCGCTGAATCGGCGACGACATGCACCTCCACTCCCGCCCTGCCGAGCGAACGCACGGCGCCCAGTGTTCCGTGGTGAAAAGGATTACGGTCGATTCGTAGCAGTACGGCGGGGACGCGGGGGTCGAGTAGCGGCACGAGTTCTCACTTTCTAACGGATCGGCTCACCCGCACGGGCGGGTGCAGCACTCGAAAGCCGCAATGGCAGTGGCGCCATTTGGTTTCCTGTGCCTGACTTCATGTGACGGTTGGTCAATAAGCAGGACTGCGGCGGAAGGCCGGACGAGAGCGAGGAAAGGAACAGCATGGCCCCTCACCACAAGCGGATCCGGGTCCGCTGGCTGGCCGCGGGCGCGGTTGCGGTCGCAGCCGCGTCGGCCGTCCTGGTGTCCGGTTCCCCGGTGGAGGTGAGGGTGGTGCCGAACGACGATGCCCGTCCTCCGGCGCCGGTCCCGGCGGCTCCCGCACCCGAGGTCCCAGGGCCCTCGGCGGGCAGTAAGGCTCTGACCTTCGGTGCCTTCCTCGGCTCCGACGCCCGTGGCGTGGCCCGCATGACGCAGTTCAGTCACTGGCTGGGCGGTGCCGAGCTCCGCGTCGGCCACACCTACCTGCCCGGCAACAGGTGGCGCGACATCGAGGGCGCCCCCGGCTTCCTCAACGTGTGGGCGAACTGGCGCAACCAGAAGGACGACCGGATGCTCGTCCTCAACGTCCCGCTTCAGGAGCGCAACGAGGAGGGCGTCTCCGACGCGGAGGTCCGCCGGCTGTTGCGGCGGGGCGCGGCCGGGGAGTTCGATCATCACTTCCGTGCCCTCGCCGAGCGGCTGGTCCGGCTGGAGGTGCCGGACACGGTCCTGGTGCTCGGCTGGGAGATGAACGGCACCACGTACACCCATCGCTGCGGTCCGGACCCGCGGGCGTGGAAGAAGTACTGGAACAGGATCGTCACCACCATGCGTTCGGTGCCGGGCCAGAACTTCCGGTTCGAATTCACGCCGAGCCGTGGCCGGGACGCCATTCCCTGGACGGAGTGCTATCCGGGGGACGACACCGTCGACATCATCGGCATGGATGCCTACGACCAGCCGGCCGGGAAGTCGTTCGACCAGCAGGTGAACGAGCCGTACGGGCTTCAGGACCATGTCGATTTCGCGAAGGCCCACGGAAAACCCGCCTCGTATCCCGAATGGGGACTCTTCCGCAACGGCGACAATGCCGAGTACATGCGGCGCATGCTCGCGTGGATCGCCGAGCACCGGCCGCTCTACAACACGCTGACCGACTACTGCCCCCACGGTGTGTGGCAGTGCGAGGACGACAACCCGAGGTCGTCCGGCCTCTACCGGTCCTTCTTCGGCGGCACCGACGAGGCGACGCCGCCCACGCAGGAGCCGGTCCCGCCCACCGAACCGCCGGCCCAGGAGGAGTGCACGCCGGTGGACCTGGGCAGCTGGCTGGAGCACTGGCTCGGTGGGAAGCTCTGCCTCCGCTTCGACTGGTGGTAGGGCACCCGCCGGGAGTTCGATCGGGTCCACCGCCGTCACCGCTGTCCGCGCACATCGGCGGCGGCGGCCGGGCCCGGCACCGAGGCGGCCGGGAGGGGATCGTCGTCCCGGCGGGTCTGCCTCGGCCGCGCCAGCAGAGCCAGTCCGCACAGCAGCCCGCCCGAGCTCGCGCCCACCAGAGTGGTCACCGCCGTCGACGTGGACGTCGGCTCGGTCGGCTTCACCGCGCGCGAGAACTGCACGAGCCGGACCTGGGTGTTGTCGCTGGTGTCGTCCGCGTGCCGGGTCAGCGCGCGGGAGACCGCGTTGGCCATGTCGACGGCGAGGCCGCGGCGCGAGGAGGTGGCCGAGACGGCCACCATCGGTGCGTCCGGTGAGGTCGCCGTGCGGACGCTGTGCTGCAGCGTCCGCACCGGCACGCGCGCCCACACCTGTGCGTCCCCGAGCACCGCGAGCTGCGTGGCGGCCCGGCCGTACGCCTGCGCGAAACCGAGGGCGGAGTCCGGGCCGGACTTGTCGGTCGGTACGGCGATGACATAGCTGGTGGCCGTGTACTCGGGGGGTGTGACCAGGCCGTAAGCGCCGCCGAGCAGGCCTCCGAGAAGGGTGCCGGCCGCGAGCACGGACCAGGACGGCAGCTTCCTGAGACGGGCCGGGGACAGGCGCTGACGGATCGGAGTGGTGGTCATGACGGGCTGGCTCCCAGAGGTGAGAGGGACGACGAACTGGAGAGCGCGGCCGCATACACGTCCATGAGGCGGGCTGCGCTGCGGGTGATGCTGTAGCGGTGCGTGACCTCCGGTGCCGTACGCGGCCGGGGTCCCGCCGCGCGGACCTCGGCGATCGCGCGGGCATACGCCTCGGAGCCGCCGCGCACCCGCCGGGCGCCGGCGGCGGCCGACGGCGGCAGGTCCTCGATCGCCGGGCAGGAGGCGTAGAGCACGGGCAGGCCGGACGCCAGTGCCTCCACGGCCGCGAGGCCGAAGGACTCCTCCATGGACGGGGAGGCGAGCAGGTCCATCGCGGAGGTGAGCGAGGGCAGATCGGGGCCGGGGGAGCCGTCGGGGACGTAGGGGCGTTCGCCGGTGAACAGGACGCGGTGGGCCACGCCGGCCTCGTGGGCCGTGCGGCGCAGGATGGGCTCGTCGGGGCCGCCGCCCACCAGCAGCAGCCAGTGGTCCTCCGGGAGCCGGGTGAGTGCGTGGACGAGGACGTCGAACCGCTTCCCCCGGGCGAGCCGGCCGACGCCGCCGGTGACGTACGCGTCCTCCGGCAGGCCCAGGCGTCGGCGGGTGCGCTCGCGCCGCTCCGCATCGAAGCGGAAGCGGTCCACGTCGATGCCGTTCGGGACGACCTCGATGCGGGGCGCGGGCACGCCCCAGCGCTTCAGGCGGTCGGCCACCGTCGCGGAGACGGCGACCGTCGCCGAGCCGAGCCGCTCGCTGGCGAGATACAGCGCGCGTACGCCTGGCGTCAGCCTGCGGCCCTCCATCTGCGAGTCGCCCAGGGAGTGTTCGGTGGCGACGACTGCGCGGACCCCCGCGAGGCGTGCGGCGGGCCGGCCGTAGACGCAGGCCCGGTACAGGTGCGTGTGCACCAGGTCGTAGCGGCCTGCGCGGATCACCCGGGCCAGGCGCGGGAGGGCGGTCAGGTCGCGGTTGCCGTCCATACCGATGTGCACGACGCGGACGCCGTCGGCGGCGAGGCCTTCGGCGACCGCACCGGGGTTGGTGAGCGTCACGACGTCGCAGTCGACGGGCAGATGGCGCAGCAGCAGGCGCAGTTGCTGTTCGGCGCCGCCGACGCCGAGGCCGGTGATGATGTGCAGAGCCTTCATCTCACAGGCCCTCCACCGGGCGGCGGCGCAGCCGGTGCAGCCGGTGCTTGAGGTGCAGGCGCCAGCCCGTGTCGTTCTGGCCGACGTGCACCCGCGGCAGGGCGTGCGGACCGGTCAGCGGGCCGGGGTCGATGGCGCAGGCGTAGGCGTATCCCGCTTCCCGTACGGCCGCGACGGCGCGGGCGTCGACCGTGCCGTACGGGTAGCAGAAGCCGTCGACCCGGGCGCCGGTCAACTCCGCGATCAGCGCGCGGCTTTCGACCACCTCGGTCTTCAGAGCGAGGTCGTCCGCCTTGGTGAGGTCGACGTGGGTCAGCCCGTGCGAGCCGATCTCCACGCCCTCGGCGGCCGCGCGCCGGATGCCGTCCGCGGTCAGCAGTGGCTTGCGCGGGCCGAGCGGGTCCCAGGCGTTGTCGCCGCCGAGCCGGCCGGGCAGGACGAAGAGGGTGGCGCCGCAGTTCCAACGGCGCAGCAGCGGCAGGGCGTCGGTGACGAAGTCGGCGTACCCGTCGTCGAAGGTGAGCCCGACCAGTCCCCGCTGCCGGCCCCGGGACCGGGCGGCGAGCAGCTCGGCCACGGACACGCCGCGCAGTCCGCGCCGGTGCAGCCAGGCCAGCTGTCTGTCGAGCCGTTCGGGCGTGACCGTGATGCGGTAGGGGTCGTCCGAGCAGTCGCCCACCGAGTGGTACATCGCCACCCACGGGACCGGGCCGGGGCGCGGGGCGGGGATTCTGCCGGTGTCGAGGGAATCAATGGAAGCGACCATGTGTGAGCCTTCGTGTGACGGTGCGTACGGAGCGCAGTGCGGATGCGAAGCAGGTGAGCGGGACGAAGACGGCGGTCACGGTCAGGCAGCCCGCCGCGAGACCCGCCACCGGGGACTCGGGCCGGCTCGCGACGAACGCCCCGGCGGCGGTGGCGACGACCGCGGCGAGCACCGGTCTGCTCAGCTCGGCCAGGACCTTCGGGAGGCGGATCGAGACGGAGTGGGGGCTGCTGCGCCGGGCCGTGCGCAGGCCGGCGAGGAGCAGGGCGGCGGTGATGGTGATGCCGATGGCGTTGGCCGCGGCGATCCCCTCCACGCCCCAGGGGCCCACGGTTGCAGCGCCGATCGAGGACGTCACGGCGATGCCCACGGTCATCACGGCGACGGGGTACCAGCTTGGCCGGCCCGCCGAGAAGTACGAGCGGACCAGGGCGCCGACCAGGGTCTGGCCGAGCAGCCCGACGGCGTACACGCGCATGACGTCCGCCGTCGCCGCGGTGTCGCTCGCGGTGAACGCGCCCCGCTGGAAGAGCAGTTCGATCATCTGCGGGGCACAGGCGATCACCGCGCACATGCCCAGCAGCACCACACAGGAGGCCAGCGTCAGATCCCGCTCGACGCGGCTGCGGGCCCGTTCGGTGTCGCCGTCCGCGAGCGCCCGCGCCACCACCGGGAACGTGACGGTGCACAGCATCAGCGACAGCGTCATGGGGAGCTGGGCGACCTTCTGCGCGTAGTTCAGGTGCGAGATGGACCCGGCGGGCAGGGAGGAGGCGAGGAAGCGTTCGACGAGGACCTGCGACTGGCGGCACAGCGCGAAGAGCAGTACGGCGGCGACCAGGGCGAGTTGCATCGGCCGTTCCTCGACCTCAGCCCGGCCCCCGCCAGGGGTCGGCTTGCGCGACGCCAACTGCCGCCACAGCGACGGTAGTTGCACCGCCACCATCAGAAGGCCGCCCGCCGCGACGCCGATCGCCGCGGAGCGCACGCCCCAGCGTCCGCCGAGCAGGAACATCGCGGCGATGATGCCGGAGTTGTAGGCGACGTAGATCGCCGCGGGCGCGAGGAAGCGGCGGTGTGCCCGCAGGGCGGCGCTGCAGTACCCGGCGAGCCCGAAGGCCAGCACGCAGGTCGCCGTGAGCCGGGTGCAGTCGGCGGCGAGGCGGGGGTCGGGCAGACCGGGTGCCAGGGCCTGGACCAGGTAGGGAGCAACGCCTGCGACCAGCGCGGCCACGGCGGCGAGTGCGAGGCACAGGCGGGGCAGGGTGGCGGCCACCAGAGCGCGGACGGGGTCGTCCGGGGCGCCCCGGGCACGGCGGGCCAGCGCCATGCTGAACGCCGGGATCAGCACCAGCGCCAGCCCGTCCTCGATGAGCAGCGTGGCGGCGAACTCCGGCACGGTCCACGCGACCAGGAAGGCGTCCGTGTCGCTCCCGGCGCCGAACAGCCGCGCCAGTGACTGGTCGCGCACCAGGCCGAGCAGTGAGCCGGCGATGGACAGGGACGCCGTGACGAGCGCGGCCCGGGCGAGAAACCTCCGGGAGGACGACGCCGGGTCGGCGCCGTCCCCGGCCGTGGTGGCGGCACGCGCCGCGGGTACGGTCGCCGCGCCGTCGGTTGCGGGGCCGCGGCTCTGCGAGGGCGTCACCGTCATCGCGCCACGGCCTCCTCGACGCGCTCGCGAACCCCGCCCCGTGGCACGCCGTCCACCCGCTGGTCACCGGCCAGCGCCCACCACGCCACGAGCCCCAGGGCCACGGCGGTCAGGACGGTCGAGGGGCCGCCGATGTCCCCGTACACGAAGTCGGTCAGCAGCCAGACCAGCAGCCCGCAGCCGACCAGTGCGCAGTCGAGTCCCGGTCCCCGGTCGCGCACGCGCAGCAGCCGGCGCAGGCCGCACACCAGCAGTGCCAGCCAGCTCCCGGTGAGCGCGAGCAGCCCGACCAGGCCCTGTTCGCTCAGCAGCAGCAGGTACATGTTGTGCGGCGACAGCAACGGCTGCCGCTGGTACGCCGTGCCCGCGCCCGCGATCTCGCTGCCCGACGACAGCGCCAGGGTGGCGTGCCTGTCCCGGTACTCGGGAAAGCCCTTCATACCGACACCGGTCAGCGGCTGCTGGCGCCACATGCCGGTCGCGGACGCCCACAGCGTGTACCGGTCGACGACCGACTGGTCGGGGGCGTCGGTGACCTGCGCGATGCTGTCGATCCGCTGCTGCAGCAGCGCCGTGCCGACGCCGAACCCGCCCACCAGGATCACGCCGGCGGCGACCGCGGCCGCCGCCACCTTCAGCGCGCGCCGCAGCCCGGTCAGCGCCAGCTGCACGGAACACGCCAGAGCGGTCGCGATCCAGGCGCCCCGGCTGAAGGAGAGCGCGAGCGGCAGCAGCAGGGCCAGCGCGCACCCGGCGGCGGCTGCCCGCTGCCGTACGGACGCCGGGCCCAGCGCGATCCCGACCGCGCACACCAGGCCGAGCGAGACGACCATGGCCATGCCCATCACGTCATGCGACCCGAAGGTGCCGACGGCCCGGATGTTCTCGCCCTGGTAGGAGGCGCCGGTCCGGGTGACGTACTGGTGCACGCCCACGGCCCCCTGCCACAGCGCGAGCCCCGCGAACGACCAGGCCACCAGCCGGAAGTGGGCCCGGTCGCGGATCAGCAGCAGCACGGCTGCCGGGACGAGCACGAAGATCTGCAGATAGCGCCCCAGGCCGGTGAGCCCGGCCTGGGGCGAGGACGCTCCCATGGCGGCGAACGCGAGCCCCACGACCGGCAGGCCCAGCACCACGGCCGCGACGGGCGACAGCGGGCGCCGCCGTTCGCGCAGGAGACGGACCACGCAGTACACCACCGCCAGCCCGGAGGCCACGTCGGCGGGCCCCGCTCCGTCCGGCGTCAGCGGCAGGGCCAGCAGGGCGGGCACGGCCACCACGGGCAGGACCGGCGTCAGCGCGCCGGCCCGGCCCGGGAGCGATGTCAGGGCGTGGCTCACGTCGCTCAGCCCCCCGTCGGGCGCACCAGCGTGGCCGCGGTGCGCAGCAGGATGCAGATGTCCTGCCACAGCGACCAGTCGTCGATGTAGGCGTTGTCGAACCGGCAGCGGTCCTCGATCGAGGTGTCGCCGCGCAGCCCGTTGATCTGGGCGAGGCCGGTGATGCCGGTCCGCATACGGTGGCGGACCGCGTAACCGGGGTAGGCCTGGCTGAACTGGGCGACGAAGAAGGGACGTTCGGGCCGCGGCCCGACCAGGCTCATGTCGCCCCGGAGCACGTTCCACAGCTGGAGCAGCTCGTCGAGCGAGGTGCGCCGCAGCGTTCGGCAGAACCAGCGCATCTCGATCTCGTTCGCCACGCTCCACCGGGTCGCCGACTCGTGCTCGTCGACCGGGCGGTGGGTACGGAACTTCAGCAGCGTGAACGGCTTTCCGTTCTTCCCGATACGTTCCTGCCGGAACACCACGCCCGGCCCGTCGCTGATCCGCAGCGCCACCGCGCACGCCAGAAGCAGCGGGCTGACCAGCAGCAACAGCGTTCCCGACACGAGAATGTCGAGCGCCCGCTTGCCCACACCGCCGCGGCGTACCGGGGACATGTCCAGACGCCGGCAGGAGAACCCGGCCAGCCGTTCCTTCGTCGCGTACGACGGGGAGTCGGCGTCGACCTCCCAGACCACGCAGCCCGACTCGGCCAGCGCCCGCAGCAGCGGCCCCTGTTCGGTGCGTACGGAGGGGTGAACGGCCAGCACGGCCCGCACCCCGTTCTGGATGACCGCACGCTCGACCTCCTCGCCGGTCGTCAGCACGGGCAGGCCCTCGGTGCCGTCCGGCTGCTCGGCGACGATCCCCACCGGCCGTACACCGCACCGCGGGTGGCGCAGCACGGCGGCGGCCACGCGCTGCGCGGTCGTCACCGGGCCGATCACGAGCGCGGTGTGCGGGTGGCGCAGCAGCGCGGCGCGCCGCCGCCCGTGCACGGCTCCGCGCAGCGCACAGCCGACCGCCGCCTGCAGGGCCAGGCCCGTCAGCACGGTGCCGACGGACAACGCGTGTTCCGGTCGGTACGCCGCCCAGAGCGCCGCGAGTGCCAGCCAGGCCACCGCGATACGGCCGCACACGGCGGGCAGTTCCTCCAGCAGTACCGGCACCGGCGGCCGGCCGTCGCGCGGGCGCAGCAGCAGCGACGCGACGACCAGCAGGGTGACAAGTAGCGGATGACGCTGGGCCTCGGTGAGTGCCAGCGTGCTCGACAGGGCGGCGACGCCGTCCGCGACGAGCAGTGGGACCGGTGAGGCCGTCCGGGCCGGGCGGCGCGGGACGGGGAACCGGAAACCGGTGGCGGTGCCGCGCGGCGGCAGGACCGAAACTGGTGAGAATCCGTGGTCCCGTGGCGGAAGGCCGGGGGAGGGCACGGTACGTTCGGCGGTCACGAGTGACTGGACTCCCTGTACTTGATGGGCTCGACGCGCTGTGTCGTCTGGTTCACCTCGGCGCCACGGCCCGTGCCGGGCGGCTGACCGTGCTCAGCGCCGTGGGCCTCGGGGGGCTCGACCGCGTGGGAGGGGCGCGCGCTTCGGGCGGCGGGCCGGGTGCCGAGCAGGTCGCGGTAGACGTCCGCGAGCGCCTCGGTGGTGTGCCGTACGTCGTGGGTGGTGAGTACGTGCCGGCGGCCGCGGTCGCCGAGCGACGCGCGCAGCAGCGGGTCGAGCAGCAGCTCGCTGACGGCCCCGGCCAGCGCCGCCGGTTTCTCCGGCGGGACCAGGCACCGGGCGGCGAAGGAGGGCGGCAGGCTCTCGCGGGCGCCGTCGACGTCCGTGACCACCACGGGCCGCGCGCAGGCCATCGCCTCCAGCGGGGCCAGCGCCATGCCCTCCCAGCGGGACGGCAGAACGACGAGGTCGGCGGCCTGGTACCAGGGGGAGGCGTCGGCGACGGCTCCCGCGAACAGCACGGACTCCGGGGCGCGTTCACGCAGCAGGTCGTGGTCCGGGCCGTCGCCGACCAGGACGAGGCGGGCGTCGGGCACCCTGCGCACGACGGCGCCCCACGCCCGTAGCAGAACGTCCTGCCCCTTCTGTCGGCACAGCCGCCCCACGCAGACCGCGAGCGGTGTTGCCGGGTTGATGCCGGCGAGCGGGGCGAGCCCGGCCCGCACGGTGCCGGTGTCGGCCGGGTGGAAGCGCTCGGGATCGATGCCGTTGGGGACGACGGTCCACCGGCCGGTGATCCCCGAGCGCACGCCGGTCGCGCGTTCCGCCTCGCTCACACACACCACCCGCGCGGCCCAACGCGCCGCCCATCGCTCCCACTTGAGAGCCAGGGCCGCGGTGCCCCCGTCGACCGCCTCGAACGACCAGGCGTGCGGCTGGAAGACGGTCGGAATCCGCCCGCGCACCACGAGCCGCCCGGCGAGCCCGGCCTTCGCGCTGTGCGCGTGCACGAGATCGGGCCGCACCTCGTCGATCACCCGGGCCAGACGCCGTACTTCCCGCACGAGCGACGGCCCCGGCGACCGCGTCGCGTGCCAGTGCCGTACGTTCGCGCCGAGCGCCCGCAGTTCGGCGGTGAGTGGGCTGTCGGGGCAGGCCACGGCGACGTCGAGGCCGTCCGCCAGCTGTGCCCGGGCCAGGTCCGTCACCACGCGGGCGACCCCGCCGTCCACCGGTTGGGTCAGGTGCAGGATCCGCGGCCGAGTGTTGGGGGGTGACACATGCATGTGCGCGGCTTCCTCGCTCACGAAGGCGCTCGGGGCGGGCGGCAACGGGTTCACTGCTGGGCGTCGACAGCGGCGAAGAGCACACCGGCCCACACCGCGTCCTGCTGGGACCGGAGCCGGAAGGTCAACTGGTCACCGGCGTTCTGCAGGACTCTGCCGAGGTCGAACACGTCGGAGTCGTAGCCGAGGGTGTTGGCGTGCGCGGGCACCCGCGACGCAGCGTCTCCGGGCTCGCTGATGGTGGAGTTCAGGACGTCGTCCTGGGGGTTGGCGGGGTCGCTGAGGGCGATGGAGGCAGACCCGTTGGTCACGGTGAGCGAGTCGCCGGTGGCGCCTCGGTCGCCGTTGTACGCCACCAGGCCCGAGCGGCCCCCCGCGCCCGCCGCAAAGCGCAGATCGCGCAGCTGGATCTCTTGTCCCGAGCCGGAGTTCAGCGGCACGAAGCCGTCCCAGACCGCGAGGTGACGCAGCGGCTCCGCCGAGTTCTCGTACGCCACCA
This sequence comes from Streptomyces sp. F001, assembly GCF_004187715.1. Lineage (GTDB taxonomy): Bacteria > Actinomycetota > Actinomycetes > Streptomycetales > Streptomycetaceae > Streptomyces > Streptomyces flavusporus. The sequence goes on from NZ_QZWF01000020.1 coordinate 101,631, forward strand.
CCAGCGTCCAGCCGCCCCATGCCCCGGCCGCCGACTTACCCATGGCCACGTTGATCTGCGCCACGGTGTACAGGCCCGGCCCGGACTCCCGCACCAGCCGTGTGACGTCCGCCGAGGCCTGGAAGGCGTCCGCGCCGTCTGCCACTCGGTGTCCTACGACCGTGTCCGCGCGGAGCTCCTGGTACTCCCCGCCGGGTTCGGCGATCAGCACCCGCTCGTTGTCCTCCGGCGGCTTCTGTTCGCCCACGCGCAGGTTGCCGCCCCAGTAAAGACGCGCGTACGTCACCCGCGAGTCCTTGGGCAGACGGACCTCCGCGCGGGAGGAGTTGTAGGTGTTCGGGTCGCGGTCGACGTCGACGTAGAACATGTCGAAGTCGCCGTTCACGCCGGCTCCGCCCTGCTGGACGGTCGGGCACGAAGGTGAGGTGTGGCAGGTGATGGAGACGTTCGCCGCGCGGACGAGGCCGCCGTGCTGGAGTGCGCTGTAGCGCTGGGCGAACACGATGTTCTCCGCCTCCGGTGCGGCAGCGAGGGAGCCGCCGGCCGCCCATGTCAGGGCAAGAGCGAAGGTACCTACGGTCGCACAGCGAAGCAGCGGACCCAGGGAATGGCGCATGACCGTCGGTGCCCTTTCGGAACAGGTGGCGGTGGCAGCGGCGGAACGAGTGGGGTGTGTCCGCCCTGAGGGTGCGTCAGGCAGTTTGCAACTCTAGTCACCAAACGGACAAAGACGTCGAATATCGATGAAATCTGACAAGTGTGTCGGAATGGTGAAGTCCGGGCGGCCTGGCGCAGTCGGCCGGCGCCCCGTCTGATCAGGCGGGGCGCGGCGGCAGGGTGAACGCCGAATCACTAAAAGCCTATGAACGGTTGCAGACCGTCACGGGCGCTCTCAGTGTGGGTTCAAGATCCAACCCCTGCCGAAAGGAACTCCCATGGGTGCTCTGCCCGCACGGCGCATGGCGACCAGTGCACTGTGTGCCGCCCTCCTGGTCGGGATCACCGGCCCCGCCGCCTTGGCGGCCGACTCGACCCGCGAGCACCGCCGTGCGTCGTCGCCCGATGCGCGACTCCGCGGTGCGGACGTGCGTATCGCGCAGGTCAGGGCCTACAACAGGGGGGAACTCGCCCCGGTCGCCGACCTGCTGAAGGCCGTGCTCGAGGCAGACAACGGCCGACTGCCCGCCGCCGAGGCCAGGAAACTGGGAGCGGCTGCGAAGCGCGCCCTGGACAGAGTGGCCGACAGGGCTCCCGCCCCTCTCTACACCGAGCTGAGAGTGCCCGAGCGGCGCGCCGCTGACCTTGCGGACGACGAGTGGGACGAGCTGGTCGAGCTGGTCGAGCTGGACGACGACTTGGACGACCTGCTGGATGACGAGCTGGACGCAGAGTTGGGCGGGGAGTCGGATGACCAGCCGGACGATATGGAGGAGGCCATCGACGACCTCCTGGAGGCGAACTCGGACGAGCTCGACGACGTGCTTTCACGGGTCGACGACCTGCTGACCGAGGTCGAAGACCTCATCGACGAGCTGGTCCTGCTGGAGACGGACCCGCCCGCTGTGTCGACGCTGCCCAGTACATTGCCGTCGACGTCGGTGCCTGCGGCGCCGGCCGTCACGTCCTCCGCGACCACGCAGGTGCTTCTGACGACCCCGTGAGCGCCGTACGACACGACCTCTCGCCCGTCCAATCGTGGTGCCGGCTTTAGGGCGCGGCACCACGACTGTTGTCCTCCCGCCCCTGTACCGGCATTCTTCCGGCCGGCTCCCCATCAAGGGTCAGGTCTTTCAGAGATTTCATATGAGGTATCGGCAATCTTCGGCACCTCCGGTTTCCGCCCAGGCCAGGGCTCGTTAGGCACGGCGACAGAATCCCCACCGGCGACCTGCGTTGCCGATGAAAGGAAACCGATGAAGTCTCTGAAGGCCGCCGCCGTCGTTGCCGGGTCCTTGATCGTTGCCGGTTCCGCCACACCCGCGTTCGCCCACAACGCCCCGGCCCAGACCACCCCCGGCCTGGCGCCCACCGGCCACAGCGCCCCCGACCTGGCTCCCACCGGTCAGGGTGCTCCGCAGGCTCCGGTCGGTCAGCCGGTTCCGTACCAGGCTCCGGCTGGTCAGAGCGCTCCGCAGGCTCCGGCGGCTCCGTACCAGGCCCCCGCTGGTCAGGGTGCTCCGCAGGCTCCGGTCGGTCAGCCGGTTCCGTACCAGGCTCCGGCTGGTCAGAGCGCTCCGCAGGCTCCGGCTGGTCAGGGTGCTCCGCAGGCTCCGGCGGCTCCGTACCAGGCCCCCGCTGGTCAGGGTGCTCCGCAGGCTCCTGCCGGGCAGTCGGCTCCGTACCAGGCTCCGGCTGGTCAGGGTGCTCCGCAGGCTCCGGCGGCTCAGAGCGCTCCGCAGGCCCCCGCTGCCCAGAGTGCTCCGCAGGCTCCGGCTGCTCAGAGCGCTCCGCAGGCTCCCGCCGCCCAGAGCGCCCCTGACCTGGCGGCCACCGATCTCAGCGGCGGCGTGAAGACCAAGATCCCCCTCGAGGCGAGCGCCACGGGCGACAAGTCGCTGATCCCCACGGTGAAGGAGGCCGCGGCCGCACTGAACGAGGCCAAGCCGCTGCGCGGCAATCTGTGGATGTAGGGCTCAGTCCCACCGTACGGAGTCGGCCCTCGGTGGTGTTCGGGGGCCGTCCTTCCGTATGCACGGCCATGGGAAAAGACGCTCCATGTCACCGGAACGGCGGCCGGTGACCACTGTCCTGGCCGCGCTGCGGTGACCGCGCGGGACGTTCGGCGGTTACCGCTACGGATCAACCGAACCGGACGAGGAGTGAGCCATGGTCGTCAGCGTCGGTGGAGCACCAGTGGGTGACGCGGACGGAACACCAGGCCCGGGGCGGCCCGGACCGTCGGGCACAACACGGAGAGACCTGGCGCTTGGCCTGCGCGCCTGCGCGCTCACCGCCGCCCTGGCCTCGGCGGTCGCCGTCTTCCGGCCTTGGCGCCCCGGAGCCGGACCCTGGAACGCCCCGGGCGACGCGGTCTTCGCTCAGACCTACCGCGGTCGCCGCATCCGCGGTGTGTGGATCCCGGCGCGCAGCGCCGCCGAGGGCGGCCGGTGGCACGTCACCGTGGACGGCCGCCCCCTGCATCTGATGCGCCGCGCCGACGGCACCTGGCTGAGCATGGTCGACCACTACTGCTCGTATCGGACACCGCTCGAGGCCGCCCGCGCCACCGTCGACGAACTCGGCCCCGGTCGGCTGCTGCACGCGCCGGCTCCGGGACCGGCGGACGGCGGACACCTGCACATGGGGCACCCGCATGGCGTACGTGCGTAAGGACGCCGGCACGCTCACCAGGGCCGAGAAGCACCGGTTCGTCAACGCGCTGCTTGAGCTCAAACGGCGGGGAGAGTACGACGAGTTCGTGCGGATGCACATCGCGTACTTCTCCTCCGACGGTGAAAAAGGACTGCGCGCCGCGCACATGGCGCCCTCCTTTCTGCCCTGGCACCGCCGCTTTCTGCTCGATCTGGAGGAGGCGCTGCGCCGGGTGGACTCGTCGGTGACGGTGCCGTACTGGGACTGGACGCGCGACCGCACGACCACCTCCGCACCCTGGACGGCGGACCTCCTCGGCGGCAACGGGCGCCGCTCCGACCACCAGGTGATGACCGGTCCGTTCGCCTATCGGGAGGGCAACTGGACCATCAAGGTGGGCGTGACCGACGCCCCGTTCCTCACCCGGGACTTCGGCCGCCCCCGCGCCCCGATCGACCTGCCCACGAAGACGGATCTGGAGTGGGCGCTGAAGGACCCCGCTTACGACGTGTCGCCCTGGGACTCGACGGTCACGCGAGGGTTCCGCAACAAGCTGGAGGGGTGGAGCACCGGCCGGGGCAGCACCTCCTGGCGCAACCACAACCGCGTGCACCGCTGGGTTGGCGGGACCATGCTCGGCGCCGCCTCCGTCAACGACCCTGTCTTCTGGCTGCTCCACGCCTTCGTCGACCTGCAGTGGCACCGCTGGCAGCACCGGCACCGCGGCGCCCGCTACCTTCCCGCGACACCGCCGGGCCCCCACGACAAGCAGCACGGCCGGATCGTGGCCCGGCACGAGCCGCTACCGCCGTGGGACGTGACACCGGACGAGCTGGAAGACGTAGGCCAGATCTACCGGTACTCGTGAGCTGACGCGGGTTCAGCGAAAGCATGAGGAGAGTGCCGGCGCGCGGAGGTTCCGGGACTCTCGGATGCGCTGGTGGCCGCCGCCGCGAGAGCGGCCCCGCTGACGGTCTTCTCCTCCTGTCACCGCAGCCGTCCGGCAGAGCTGCGCGCCCCCGAACCAGGCGTTGTTGGGGGCCATAGGGACCGGCCCGAGTCTCCTGTCGGGCGGTCGCCCGCCGTGGCTCGGGTCTCGGCCAGGTGCGGTGGCGCCACGTGAAGGAGCCAGTCGGTGCCCAAAGAGGAGGTCGATGCTCGATTCGGACAGCGACTGTCCGAACGGCAGTTGACTGGGCGTGACCACCGGATTCGACCACCCGGTGTAGGCACGACTTGCACTTCTCGGGAGGCGAACATATTTGGGCGTTTCGCGTAGAAAAAGAGAGAATCGTCCCCTACGTTGAAGCCTGTCAGTGACCAGCCCACCACGGACTGTGTCGACGCGAGAAATTGGAGAAGTAATGCGCAAGTACCAGAAGGCCGCAGTCGTCGTGGCCATGCTCGGCAGTGTCAGCTTCCTGGGTGCTGGCGTCGGCCACACGGCGAACGGGGACCCGAAGGTCAAGCTCGACAACAAGCAGGTCCAGGAGTGCTCGGCGGACGAGGTCAAGATCACGGGCACCCAGGTGGCGGACGACGTGAACACCAACACCAACGCTGGTGGTCTCCAGTTCATCGACAGCAGCTCGGACACGTCGGTGAACTGCGCTCAGCTCTTCACAT
>NZ_QZWF01000021.1 GCF_004187715.1 Streptomyces sp. F001
AGCGCAGGTTGCACCGGTCGGTGAGCGAGACCCTCAGGTCGGTGGCCACCCGGCCGTAGGTGTCGATGAGCACGCAGGCCCTCCTCAAGACGGGATTCGGTCCCCTGTGAGGGCGGTCCGACCGCCAGCCCGGCTCCGGACCAGCGGTCGATGAATCGGCCCGGTGCCCTGGGACAGAGGCAGACCAGTGGCATGGCTGGCGCAGGAGATGATCTCCGCGGTGATGGAGACCGCCGTCTCCTCGGGGGTGCGGGCGCCGAGGTCGAGGCCGGTCGGGGAGCGCAGCCGGGCCAGCTGCTCCTCGGTGACGCCGACTTCGCGCAGGCGGTGCAGGCGTTCGTCGTGGGTGCGCCGGGAGCCCATCGCGCCGACGTAGCCGACGGGCAGGGCGAGGGCCAGGCGTAGCAGGGGGATGTCGAACTTGGCGTCGTGGGTGAGGACGCAGACGGCGGTACGGGCGTCCACCTCGGTGCGTTCCAGGTAGCGGTGGGGCCAGTCGACCACGATCTCGTCGGCGTGCGGGAAGCGTGCCGCGGTGGCGAAGACGGGCCGGGCGTCGCAGACGGTGACGTGGTAGCCCAGGAAGCGTCCGGCCTGGCTCAGGGCGGCAGCGAAGTCGACGGCGCCGAAGATCAGCATGCGCGGGCGGGACGCGTGGACGTGGACGAGGACGGAGAACCGGTCGGGGCATGTGTCCGCGTCCCCGCCGAGCGGGACAAGCGCGGTGCGTCCCGCCCGGAGCAAGGCTGCGGCTCGGTCCGCCACCGTCCGGCCCGTCGGCCCCCGGTCCAGCGTCCCGAAAACGACGTGGCCGTCGCCGAGCACGCTCATGGTGGAGCCGACGAGTGCGTCGGGGCCGTCCACGACCTGGGCCACGGCAGCCGGTCGCCCCTGAGCAACTTCGGAGAGAGCCTCTCCCAGGTGCGGCTGGGCAACGGGGTCGATGCGCTGGACGAGGACGTCGAGTTCGCCGCCGCAGGTCAGTCCGACGGCGAAGGCGTCGTCGTCGGAGTAACCGAACCGGGCGCGCTGGGGAGGATCCTGGTCATGCAGCACCTGCCGGCACAGTTCGTACACCGCGCCCTCGACGCAGCCGCCGGAGATGCTGCCGACCGCGTTGCCGTCCGCGTCGACCGCGACCGACGTACCGGCCGGCAGGGGCGCGCTGCCGGTGACGTCGACGACGGTGGCCAGGGCGAAGGGACGTGCCTCGCGGCACCAGCGGTGCAGTGTGTCCGCGATGTTCAGCATGAGGGTCTCCAGAGCAGATGACCAGCGTCGCAGATGGTGAGCGGGCCGCCGCCGCAACGCCGGGGGAACGTCACGCGGCGGCCCGGGAGGTACGGCAGCCGGACGGGAAGGCCGACTGCCGTACCGGTCGATGGACGTGCTGATGTCAGAGCAACGCCTCGGCGGTGATGGGCAGATCGCGGACTCGGCGGCCGGTGGCGTTGAAGACCGCGTTTGCGATGGCGGGTGCCACGCCGACCATGACGACCTCGCCGAGCCCCTTGACGCCGAGCGGGTCGGCCTCCATGTCCTCGCCCTCCAGGTAGATCGCCCTGAGATCGGGGACGTCCGCGTTGACGGGGACGAGGTAGTCCGCCAGGCCGGCGTTCACGATCCGCCCGTCGCGGTGGTCGGTGACCGTGTGCTCCAGCAGTGCCTGGCCGATGCCGCCCACCATGCCGCCGATCGCCTGGCTGTCGGCGAGCTTGGGGCTGATGATGCGGCCCGCGTCGTACACGCCCAGGATTCGCCGCACCCGCACCAGGCCCAGCGTGGCGTCGACGGCCACCTCGGCGAAGGTCGCGTTGTAGGCGTGGAAGGAGTGCCGCTCGGGACTCGACGGTCCGGTGTAGGAGCCGCGTGCTTCGATGCGGGAGCGGTTGTTGCGGGTCAGCAGCCGCTGGTACGCCTCGCCCCGAGCCGGGTTGTTCCTTACGTGCAGCCGGCCACTGCGTGCCACGACGTCCTCGGCGGCCACGCCGTACAGTGGCGACTCCTCGTCCTCGACGGCCAGCTCGATCGCCTGCCGGCGAACCCGGTTGCAGCCGTCGAGGACGGCGGAGCCGACACTCGCCATGGTCATCGAGCCGCCGTGCGGCCCGGTCTGCGGGTAGAGCGAGTCGCCGAGCCGGAAGGTCACCGCGCGCATGGTCAGCCCGAGCGCGTCGGCGGCGACCTGGGTGTGGGACGTGTAGGTACCCGGCCCCATGTCACTGGAGGCGGTCTCGACCACGGCCGTGCCGTCGGCGTCCAGTCGGACCCGGGCTTCAGCAGGCATACGCGCGGTGTGGTAGACACCCGCGGCCATACCCATGCCGATCAGCCAGTCGCCCTCCCGCCGCGAGCGCGGCCTGGTGGGCCGGCGGTCCCAGCCGAACTCACGGGCGCCCACGGTGTAGCACTCACGCAGCCGACGGGTGGACCACGGCAGTCCGGACGACTCGTCCTCGGCCGGCTCGTTGCGTCGGCGCAGCTCGATCGGATCGATACCGAGCTCGTTGGCAAGTTCGTCCAGCGCCGACTCGATCACGTAGGACGCCGTCGCAGGGCCCGGGCCGCGCATCCAGATCGGGGTGCTCACGTCCAGCGGCACCGTCCGGTACGCCTGGCGGACGTGAGGCATGCTGTAGAGCATCCGGCCCGGGTCCAGGATGCCCTCGACGAACGTCTCGTAGGAGGAGGTCTCGTGGTCCATCTCGTGGACCATGGCGGCAAGGCGCCCCCGCCTGTCGCTGCCCAGCCGCAGCCGGTACTCGTAGGACGGCCGGAAGCCGACACCGAAGTACATCTGCTTACGGCTCAGCACCAGCTTGACCGGACGGCCCGTCTCCCGCGCCGCCAGGGCGGCGATGGGGACGTGCGGCCAGCATCGCAGTCCGCTGCCGAAGCCGCCGCCGACGAACGGTGAGATCACGCGCACCGAGTCCTGGGCCAGGCCGAACACCGCGGCGAGTTCGTCCCGCGTGCCCATCACCCACTGCGTCTTGTCCCACACGGTCAGCCTGTTGCCGTCCCAGCGGGCGATGGTGGCGTGCGGCTCCATCGCGTTGTGATGGTTGCGGGCCAGGTGGTACGTCAGCTCCAGCCGTACGTCCGAGGAGCGCAGGCCTGCCTCGGCATCGCCACGCGCGTAGGTCGTCGGCTCGCCCGGCTCCGCCTCGGCCAGATCGGTCGAGGGCCGCTCGGCGTCGTACTCGACCTTGACCAGGCTCGCGCCGTGCTGCGCGGCCTCCAGGGTGGTGGCCACCACGACGGCGACCGGCTGACCGTGGAAGAGCACCCGGTCGTCCTGGAACACCCGCAGCCTGCGGCCGGCCGGGTTGTTCGACCCGGAGTTGTCACGGTACGGCAGCCTCGGCGCGTTGCCGTGGTGGATCACCCGCAGCACGCCCCGGTGGGCCTCGGCGTCACGGGTGTCGATCGAGGTGATGCGGCCGCGGCCGATACTCGCATCGACGATGACGGCGTGCACCGCACCGTCGACGTCGTGCTCGGCGGCATACAGCGCCTGACCGGTGACCTTCAGCCGGCCGTCCACCCGGGACAGCGGCGCACCGACGGCTGCCTGCGGCTGGGGACTCACTTGGTACCTCCTACGATGCGCAGCTGGCGTTCCACGGTCCGCTGCAACAGCTCGGGCTTGAACCGGTTGTGCCGAAGCGGGCGGGCTCCCTCCGCCGCCCGCGCGACGGCGGCGGCCCACAAGGCCTCGGACGGGCGTTCACCTACGAGGTGCTGCTCGACCGCGGGAAGCTTCCACGGCACGGTGCCCACACCGCCGGCGGCGACCTTCGCCTCCCGGATCACCCCACCGCTCACATGCAGCGCGACGGCCGCCGAGGTCAGGGCGAACTCGTAGGACTGCCGGTCACGCACCTTCAGATAGCCCGACCGCAGCGGGCGCGGAAGCGCGGGGATCTCCACCGCAGTGATCAGCTCACCCCGCTGGACGGCCTGCTCACGGTTCGGGGTGCTGCCCGGCCGCAGCAGGAAGTCCGCGAAGGGGAGGGTGCGCTCGCCGTCCGGGCCCAGCAGATGCACACTCGCCTCGAGCGCCGCGAACGCCACGGCGACATCGGAGGGATGGGTGGCGACACAGTCGTCGGAGGTGCCGAGGATGGCGTGCATCCGGTTGAAGCCCTCACGGGCGGCACACCCCGAACCGGGCTCGCGCTTGTTGCAGGCGGCGGTGACATCCCGGAAGTAGGTGCACCGGGTGCGCTGCATGATGTTGCCGCCGATGGTCGCCATGTTCCGCAACTGCGCCGAAGCACTCAGCTCCAGCGCCTCGGAGATCACCGGGTACAGGCTGCGCACCTTGCGGTCGGCGGCGGCCTGGGACATGGTCACCAGCGCGCCGATGCGCAGGCCCCCGCGCTCGGTGGCGGTGACCTCACGCAGCGGCAGGCCGGAGATGTCGACCAGCGTCTCGGGACGCTCGACGGTCTCCCGCATCAGGTCGACCAGCGTGGTGCCCCCTGCGATGTAACGCCCGCCGCGGCGACCGGCGTTGAGGGCTTCCCGGGTGTCGGAGACGCGGGTGTAGGCAAAGGGATACACAGGGCCGCTCCTTACTTCCGGCCCGCGGTCTGCTGGACCGCGCGCACGATCTTGGCGTAGCAGCCGCAGCGGCAGATGTTGCCGCTCATCGACTCCCGTATCTCCTCCGGCGATCCGGTGTGGCCCTCCTGGATGCAGCCGACGCCGGAGAGGATCTGGCCGGGGGTGCAGTAGCCGCACTGGAACGCGTCCTGATCGATGAACGCCTACTGCAACGGGTGCAGTTGGTCGCCGTCGGCCAGCCCCTCGATGGTCGTGACCTCGACGCCTTCCATGCGCACCGCGAGCGTCAGGCAGGCGTTGACCCGATGGCCGTCGACCAGCACGGTGCACGCCCCGCAGGCCCCGGCGTTGCAGCCCTTCTTCGAACCGGTCAGGCCGAAGTACTCGCGCAGCAGGTCCAGCAGCGACGTGCGATTGTCCACCGTCACGGTCCGGCGGGTGCCGTTGACCGTCAACGAGACCCGACTGGAGGGCGCCGCCGCTGCGGCGCCGGCTTCCTCCGGGCCGAGGAGCGTGCCCCCGATCACGCCGCCCGCAAGGACAACACCGCCGACCGCAGTACTGGTGGCGATGAAGGTGCGCCGAGTCGGCGCCGAAGAGGGCTCGCTGGAGTCGGTGGGGGGTGGAACGGCGGATTCAGGGAGATCAGTGGACATGGATATGCCTTCGCATCACGGACGGATCGGCCGTACAGAGCGGCCCGGCAGGAGGCGGGATCGTCGTCGCCGCAGACGTGGGCGACCGCCGCTTCACTGCCGCAGCCGTCCATGTGGGGAGTCTGGCATCACAGGTAATGCCTGTGGCAGGGAGAGTTTTATCCCCCTCTTGGTTTGCTCACCCACGGGTAAGGGATAAATAAGCAGCCTACCGAGAACATATGGGGATGGCTCCTTACATGCCGGGGGTCGGCCGCCGCGGAGGGCCGGGTGCGCCATCCAGGTAACCCGTATTCCGCGCGGGCAGCGAGTTACTGATGATGGGTGTACTGGCAGTACACCCCAACCTGCCGGACTCGGACTTACGGTCAGGTGTGTGGACAACCGTGACGAAGTCCGCGAGTTCTCACCTCGCGGCGAGCCAAGAGCACCCCCCGAGCAGGCAGGGCTGCCGACCGGCACCCGCCGCCGTCTCAGCAGCCGGGAAGGGGGGAGAGTTTTCACCCCGGAGGATTCTCACCCAGGAGGGAATTCTCCCCTTTGCAGGCTCGCGCGACAGTGGCAAGGTCGTGGACGTGACCGGAGAACAGAGCTGGTCACCTGAAAGCTCTCCCGTAATGAACCCGTTGGGGAGGGAATTCTCCACCAGGCGCTTTCCTACCTGAGCTCCGGATGACGACCATGACCCCCACTTCCGACGCCTGTCACTTCCACCGGTTCACCTTTCCCACTCGGCCCGCCTCCGTTCCCAAGGCACTCCGACGCACCAGCGCCGCGCTCACCGACCTGGGGCTGTGTCCGAACGCCGAGGTGACGCAGAGCTCGCTGCTGATCATCAGCGAGCTGGTTACCAACAGTGTCGTCCACGCCGGACATCGTTCCCCACAGGTCCGCATCACCGTGGCCGTAGAGCGGCGCCACCTCATCCTGGCCGTTCACGACCGCCATCCTCAGCGGCCCGTCCTTCCCACGTCCTCCGACGCCACGGCGACCGGCGGTCGCGGGCTGCGCATCATCTGCGATCTGACCCACACGGCGGGCGGCTCCGCCTGGACCGTCCCGGATCCTGACGAGGTCGGCAAAACCGTCCTTGTCCGCCTGCCCAGGAGCCGGCCGTATCGGTGCCGCAGCACCCACGAGGCAGCACAGCGCCTGTAGAGAGAAACACCATGCACGTGCTGAAGCAGCCCTTCGACCAAGGACGGTTCACCAGTCCACCAAGGTCCCTCCCCGACTGTCGCGCCACGCCGTGGACCCGGACACCGAGAGACGGCTCACCTGGACTCATCTACGAGAGCCCAAAAAAATCGGCTGGCAATGTCGAGAACCCGTGACCGGCTCCGTCCCCGAGGTGAACGCGACCACAATGGGTCGCACCAGCACCGAGGAGAACCACGATGGCCAAGTACTTGCTGCTCAAGCACTACCGAGGCGCTCCGGCTGCGGTCAACGACGTGCCCATGGACCAGTGGACGCCGGAGGAGATCTCGGCCCACGTGCAGTACATGAACGACTTCGCGGCCCGGCTCGAGAAGACCGGCGAGTTCGTCGACGGTCAGGCGCTCGCCCCCGAGGGCACGTGGGTCCGGTACGACGGTGAGGGGCGGGCGCCGGTCACCGACGGCCCGTTCGCCGAGACCAAGGACCTCATCGCCGGCTGGATGGTGATCGACGTCGACAGCTACGAGCGTGCCGTCGAGCTGGCCGGGGAACTGTCGGCCGCCCCCGGCGCGGACGGCAAGCCGATCCACGAGTGGCTGGAGCTGCGCCCGTTCCTGACCGCGACGCCCACCGTCACCGAGTGCCATTGATGAACGAGGCCCTGCTGAGGAGCCTCACGCCGAGCGTGCTCGCCATCCTCGTCCGCCGCGGAGCCGACTTCGCGGCGGCCGAGGACGCCGTACAGGACGCGCTGGTCGAGGCGATCCGCGCCTGGCCGGCCGACCCGCCGCGGGATGCGAAGGGCTGGCTGGTCACCGTGGCCTGGCGCAAGTTCCTCGACGCGACCCGGGCGGACGCCGCACGCCGCCGGCGTGAGGACCTCGTGGAGGAGGAGCCGGCGCCCGGGCCCGCGCCCGCGGTGGACGACACGCTCCAGCTCTACTTCCTGTGCGCCCACCCGTCGCTGACGCCGTCGTCCGCGGTCGCGCTCACGCTGCGCGCCGTCGGCGGGCTGACCACCCGCCAGATCGCCCAGGCCTACCTGGTGCCGGAGGCGACCATGGCGCAGCGCATCAGCCGGGCCAAGCGCACCGTCTCCGGCGTGCGGTTCGACCAGCCCGGTGACGTCGCCACCGTGCTGCGTGTCCTCTACCTGGTCTTCAACGAGGGCTACTCGGGTGACGTCGACCTCGCCGCCGAGGCCATCCGCCTCACCCGGCAGCTCGCGGCCGCGATCGACCACCCCGAGGTGGCCGGGCTGCTCGCCCTCATGCTGCTCCACCACGCCCGGCGCGCCGCCCGGACCGCGCCCGACGGCAGCCTGGTGCCGCTCGCCGAGCAGGACCGCGGCCGGTGGGACACCGAGTCGATCGCCGAGGGCGTCGAGATCCTGCAGGCGGCCCTTGCCCGCGACCGGCTGGGCGAGTTCCAGGCCCAGGCCGCCATCGCGGCGCTCCACGCCGACGCGCCCACCGCCGAGGAGACCGACTGGGTGCAGATCGTCGAGTGGTACGACGAGCTCGCGCGTCTGACCGACAGCCCGGTCGTCCGGCTCAACCGCGCGGTGGCCGTCGGCGAGGCCGACGGACCGCGGGCTGGCCTGGCGGCGCTCGCGGCGCTGGACGACTCGCTGCCCCGCCACACCGCGGTGGCGGCGTACCTCCACGAGCGCGACGGCGACCTGGCGACGGCGGCACGGCTGTACGCCGAGGCGGCCCGGAAGGCACCCAACCTCGCCGAGCGCGATCACCTGACGCGCCAGGCCGCCCGGCTCAACGCCAGCCGGTGATGGGGCAGGGAATCAGGTACGGGAAGCGCTCGGCGAGGGCCTCCGCCTGCTCGACGCTGACGACGGTGATACTGGACAGCGGTGGGTCTGCGGGGTGATCGGTCATACGGCGGCCTCCAGGAGCGGGTGTGCCCTGCCGGTATTACCCGCCCCGGCTCAACGCGCCGCCCCGGCTCATGCGTAGAACCGCGATGCCGGGCACCGGGGTCCCTTCCGAAGGAGGTGCGACGACGCGTCACAAGAGGGCGGCGACGACGTTCGCAGGGAAGTGCGGCTACGAGGTCGAAGCCAAGAGCAATAATTGTTGACGTCAATAGTTGTTGCTGTCCTTCGGGTGCGTCAGACTGGGACCAGCACACGCAACCGCCCCGCCGGGGGCCTCGACCAGGGAGCCCGCCATCGCCCGCCAGCAGCACGCCACGAACACCGCCCCGATCGATGCGAACGAGCCCTGGATGCGCGGACTGCACGCGGACACCGGCTATCTGCTGTACCGGCTCGGCCTGCGCTCCGGACAGCTCTTCAACGGCTTCCTCCAGGAGTCGGGCCTGCGGCTGCGCCACTACGCGCTGCTGCGCTTCCTCGCCACGACCGGGGGCGCGCTCCAGCGTGAGCTGAGCACCCGTCTCGGCTACGACCCCAGCGCGATCGTCGGTCTCGTCGACGACCTGGAACGCGCCGATCTCGTGGAGCGCCGCCCCTCCCCGGACGACCGTCGCAGCCGCATCGTGGTGCTCACCGAGAAGGGCCGGTCATTCCTGCGTGACACCGACGAGGCCGGACAACGTGTGACGAACGATCTCCTCCGGCCGCTGGACCCGGCCGAGCGGGAGACGCTGCACGACCTGTTGCTGCGCATCGCGGAGCCGGGGCTGTCCCGGGGTTTCACGGAGGGGTGACGCGGCACGATGACCCCGCGTTCGGCACCCGACCGGCTTCTGGCGGTGCTCGGCACCTTCGACCACGATCACCCTGCGCTTTCCCTGACGGATATCAGCCGCCGGGCGGGGCTGTCCCTCACCACCGCGCACCGGCTGGTCAAAGCGCTGACGGCGTGGGGTGCGCTGGAGCGTGATCCGTCCGGCGTCTACCACATAGGGCTGCGGCTGTGGGAGGTGTCGGCGCTCGCACCCCGCGGTCTCGCCCTGCGCCAGGTCGCGCTGCCCTTTCTGGAGGACCTGTACGAAGCCACCCATGAGAACGTCGCGTTGGCCGTGCGCGACGGCTCGGAGGTCGTCTACATCGAGTGGATCTCCGCCCGTACGGCGATCGGCGTCCGCATCCAGGTGGGCGCCCGCTGGCCGCTGCACGCCACCGGGGTCGGCCTCGCTCTGCTCGCCCACACCGAACCGGAGTTCCAGGCCGCGTACTGCGCCGAGCCGCTCACCGCGTACACCGGCCACACCATCACCGACCCGGGCCGGCTGCGCCGGGCGCTCGCCGAAGTGCGCCGTTCCGGCTGCGCCGTGAGCAGCCGTCAGGTTACCGACGACGCCCTGTCCGTGGCCGCGCCCGTGCGGGGTGGGGGCGCGGCGGTCGTCGCGGCCGTCTCCGTCGTCGTGCCCGTCCGGGACGCGCAGATCCCCGCGCTGGTCCCGGCCGTACGGCTGGCGGCGCGCGGTATCTCCCGCGCGCTGGGCTGGCAGCCACGGCCGGAGCCCGAAAGGGCTTCCGTCTGACGGAAGCGGTTGCCGACACGGGCAGCCTGCACGAGTCCCGCTTCTGCGGGGCCGAGCGGTGCATGGGGCCGACCGCAACAGCTGAACCTGGCCCGACCAAGACGTTCAGCCCTCGCCGCTGTACCGGGTCCGCGCGCCGGCCAGTGGATCGCTGCTTGTCGCACCACAGGCCGGCACGCGTTCCAGGTGTCACCCGGCGGCCTGCGCAGTCAGCGGCTCGGGGTAGAACTGCTCGACACGGTCGCGCTTGGTGTACATGTCCCAGTAGTACTGGGCAAGGTCGTCGGGGTCGACGATGGGGAACCGTGCACCGGCGTCCGCCGTGGCCGCGGATGCCGCCTCGCCGCGCGGTCACCTTCCGCTCCAACGAGGCACAGGGCAACGTAGCTCACCGTTGAGGCCCTGCGCGCGGACCGCCAGGGCGCGGCCGATCACGGGCACCGGATCACCGCGGCCATCGCCTGCCACGTGGCCCGCGCCGGCGGCACCGTCGACCAGCTACGGCCTCGCGGCCCATGCTGCCGTACGTGAACCCGCCGAACGGCATCGCCTGTTGGTCGCGCGCCTGCTCCGGTGGACCGGCATCAGGCGTCGGTGGCCGCGTGGACGCGTTGTCCTTCGACGAAGGTCTGCAGGACGCGGGTGGCGGCGATCTCTTCGGGCGGGCCCGCGAACGGGTCGCGATCAAGGACGACGAGGTCGGCCGCCTTGCCGACGGTGATGCTGCCGGTGGTGCCGTCGAGGTGGTTCACGAAGGCGCTGCCCGCCGTGTACGCGGCGATGGCGGTGCCCAGGTCGAGGCGCTGCTCCGGGAGGAAGGCCGGGGTGCCCTCGGGCGCGTGGGGGGAGATCCGGTTGACGGCGACGTGGATGGCCTGGAGCGGGTCGGGGCTGCTGACCGGCCAGTCGCTGCCGGCGGCCAACGTCGCGCCCGCGCGCAGCAGATCGCCGAAGGGGTACTGCCGTGCGCCGCGTGCCGCACCGAGGAAGGGCAGGGTCAGCTCGTCCATCTGAGGTTCGTGGGCGGCCCACAGCATCTGCAGGTTGGCACTCGCGCCCAGGGCGCGGAACCGGGGGATGTCGTACGGGTGGACGACCTGGAGATGCGCCAAGTGGTGCCGTGTGTCGCGCCATCCGTTGGCCGTACGGGCGGACTCCACGGCGTCCAGCGCCTCGCGCACCGCGCGGTCGCCGAGCGCGTGGAAGTGGATCTGGAAGCCGAGCGCGTCGAGTTCGGTGACGTACTTCTTCAGCTCTCCCGGCTCGACGAAACTGATGCCGCTGTTGTCCGAGGAGCAGCCGCAGCCGGTCAGATACGGATCGAGCATCGCGGCGGTGTGGTTCTCGGCGATGCCGTCCTGCATGATCTTCACGGTGCCGGCGCGGAACCGGCCTTGGTTCAACTCCTCTCGACGCGCGGCGAGTTCGGGGATCTGCTCGGCGCCGCGCTCGCGGTCCCACCACAGGGCGCCGACGACGCGGGCGGTGAGCAGACCCCGGTCGAGGGCTGCCTGATAGGTGGGCGCCGGGTCGGCCATGTTGGCGTACGCCCCCACGATGGCGTCCTGCCAGGCGGTGACACCGTACGAGTGCAGCACGGCCTGGGCCCGGAGCAGGGCGGCGAGTTGCTCCTCCGGCGTGGGATCCGGCAGCAGCCTTCCCACGAGGTGGACGGCGCCCTCCTGGAGCATGCCGGTCGGGTTGCCGTCGGCGTCGCGCTCGATCCGGCCGTCGGCGGGGTCGGGCGTACGGGCGTCGATGCCCGCACGCTCCAGCGCCCGGCTGTTGACCCAGGCGCCGTGGTGGTCGCGGTTGGGCAGGAACACCGGGCGGTCCGGGACGATCGCGTCGAGGGCGGCGGCGGTGGGGGTGCCGCCGGGGAAGGCCTCCAGGGACCAGCCTCCACCCGTGATCCACTCGACGTCCGGGTGCTGATCGGCGTACGTCTTGATCCTGCGCAGGTACTCGGCCGCGTCGACGGTGTCGGCGAGATGGCACAGCCCGAGCTCGATGCCCGCGCCCTGCGGATGTACGTGGGCGTCCTGAAAGCCTGGGAGCAGCAACTTCCCGGCGAGGTCGACGACTTCGGTGCGCGGCCCGATGAGCTCGCGCACCTCGTCGTGGCCGACGGCGGCGATCCGCCCGTCGCGCACGGCCACGGCGGTTGCGCGGCTGCGGGCGGGATCGACGGTGTGCACGGGGCCGCCCGTGAGGACGAGATCGGCCGGCCTCGTGACCTGGGGATGCGACATGGGGGTGAACTCCGTTGGGGGTGGTCAGACCGTCGTACGGTCCATCGGAAGGGTAAGAAACTCGGCGTCGGTGCCGCGCCCGGTGGTGAAGTACGGGGAATGCCTCACGTACTTGGCCACGGCGGCCATGCCCAGGCCGACGAGGACGATCACGGCGGGCAGCGAGAACATGAACCAGCCGTTGTCCGGGCTGAGTTCGAAGTGATCGCTCATGGCCAGGTACGAGTACCCGAGGTAGCCGCCCAGGCCCAGCAGGACCAGGCCGGACGCGGCGGGCACGCCGACGGCGAGCAGCGCCTCGCGCGCCTCTTCGCGCAGCGCGGAGCGGAAGCGCACGGCGCAGCCGAGCGCGGTGAGGCCGTAGTAGAGGGCGACGATCAGGCCGATGGCGTTGACGGCGGCCAGGAGCATGTCGCTCAGCTTGGGAATCGCGACGGCGAGCAGGGCGATCACGGCGGCGATGGTCATCACGACGACGGTGCCGGCGGCGGGCGTGCCGTATCGGGGGTGGATCCGGGTCCACAGCGGTCCCATGGTGCGGTCGCGGCCCATGGCGAGCAGTCCGCGCGCCGTGGGGATCAGCGTGGCCTGCACGGAGGCGACCGCGGAGAACATCAGCGCGACCAGGGGCAGGGTGGCCCAAGGCTCGGCGGCCAGCTTCTCCCCGAGGTACGGGAGCGCCTGGGGGCCGTTCTGGACGAGTTCGCCCAGGCTCATCTCCCGCTGGAAGGCGACCGAGGCGAAGAGGAACAGGCCGAGCATGGCGAACAGGGCGACGAGGCCTCCTCGGGCCGCGTCGCCCGGGCTCTTCGTCTCCTCGGTGACGCTGAAGGCCGCGTCCCAGCCC
Organism: Streptomyces sp. F001; assembly: GCF_004187715.1. Classification (GTDB taxonomy): domain Bacteria; phylum Actinomycetota; class Actinomycetes; order Streptomycetales; family Streptomycetaceae; genus Streptomyces; species Streptomyces flavusporus. Next base: position 12,957 of record NZ_QZWF01000021.1, read on the forward strand.
CAGAAGAAGAACACCGCGAGGACCATGCCCTGGGCGAAGGTGGTGCCGCTGGAGATCTCGAAGGGGTTGAACCAGGAGAAGGAGAAGGCGTGGTCGCCGGTGACCAGAGCCCAGCCGCAGAAGCCCAGCAACACCGCGTACTCGAAGACCAGCAGCGCGAGGCCGATCACCGAGCGTGGCGGGACGGTCGATGCGCCAGCAGCCGACGAGGGACTTGATCTGCTGCGATTTCGGCACCGCGACGACATATCCGATGCCGGCCTCCTCGAGCATGCGCCGAAAGTGCCAGTCCTGACCGTAGAGAGCGTCCGCGGTCACCCAGGCGATGGGCAGCGGCGAGGCCAGGGCTCGGGTGACCAGGATCCGGGCCAGCTCGGTCTTGGTGGCGAAGCCACGGCTGTCGGGGACCTTCGCCGCCTGGCACCGCTCGCGGTCGGACGTCCAGGACTTGGGCAGATAAAGCTCCCGGTCCACCAGTGTCCGGCCCCGACGCGAGGCAGAGGCGGCGAACACTGCGACCTGGCAGTTTTCAGTGCGTCCGGCAGTGCCTGAGTACTGCCGTTGAACCCCGGCCGAGGTATCGCCCTTCTTCAGGAACCCTGTCTCGTCGATGACGAGGACACCCTCAGGCTCGCCAAGCCGATCGGCGACGTATGCCTGCACGTCGTCGCGGACCACGTCCGCGTCCCACCGGGCACGGTTGAGGAGGCTCTGGAACCCATGAGGGGCACTGTGACCTGCGTACTCGGCGAGCTGCCAGCTGTTTTTCCGTCCGACGGGCCCGAGCAATGCCCGCACATAGTCCCGCATCCGCCGCCGCAGATCAGCCCGGCCGAACCGGTGGCCAACCCGCAACAGCACCTCACCCAGCTCTCCCGCCCATGCATCGGGGCGCACATCATCTTGCGCGATCAAACAACAGCGATCGGGCACCGCCGGTCACGAACTCCCGCCACATGACGGCCAGTCAGCTCGCTACACTCAGAAACAGGCTCCTGACCAGCAACGATAGCGAACTGCAACTGGAGTATTAATACTGCAACGGTCTTTGGCGTGACTGGTTGCCAGGCTATTCGCCGGCCTGGGCAGATGGGGATCTTGGTGATGTCAGGGCGTAACGGGGAGGCTAGCGAGGTGCCGCGAGGACGTCCCGGAGTACGTCTTCGAGCGTGACGCGGGCCAGCTCGTGTCTCAGGGTCTGCTCGATGCCCTCGTAGATGCGCTGCATGGCCGGCTGGATGCCGTAACCCACCACGCATCCTTGGTCCGGGGTGGTGCGGTGCATCGCGAACAGCGGGCCGGGTTCCACTGCCTCGTACACGTCGAGCAGGGTCATCGACCCCAGCTCACGCGCCAGTGACCAGCCCGCGCCCACGCCCCGCCGGGACTCCACGAGCCCGGCCCTGCGCAGTTCGCCGAGCAGCCGCCTGATCACCACGGGGTTGGTGTTCGCGCTGGTCGCGATCTGCTCGGAGGTGGCGACCTCATGGCCCTGGCGCTGGTAGAGACCGATCCATGCCAGCGCGTGGGCGGCAATGGTCAATCTGCTGTTGGCGCTCATGAACCCCTCCTCTCGGTCGCAACGCTCTATGTTACGACAGCGCAGTCGTAACAACGAAGGTTGCAACAAGCTGTCGTAACAATTAGCGTTGCGACTATCGGGAAGGGTCAATCAGCGAGGTGAGAAGAATGAGCAAGCCACTCACGGGCAAGGTCGCCCTGGTCACCGGGGGGTCGCGCGGACTGGGAGCCGCGACCGTACGACTGCTGGCCGAGCAGGGCGCCGACGTCGCCTTCACCTATGTCAGCTCCGAGAAGCAGGCGCAGGCTGTCGTCGACGAGGTGCGCGGCAAGGGAGCGAAGGCCGTCGCCTTCAAGTCCGACCAGGCGGACATGAGTCGGGCGCCGGCGCTGATCGACGACGTGGTCGCGCACTTCGGCGGCCTGGACATCCTCGTCAATAACGCGGCGATCTCGGTGGAGCAGGGCCGCACGGTGGACGACCCGGACGCCGACACCGCCGCACTGGACCGGATGCACGCCACCAACTACCTCGGCGTGATCGCCGTCATCCGGGCCGCCTCCCGAGTGCTGCGCGCGGGCGGCCGCATCATCACAGTGAGTTCCGGACTGGGCTCCCGGGTCGGTGCCCCGGGCCTTGCCGACTACTCGGCGACCAAGTCAGGGATCGAGAGGTACACCATGGGGGTCGCACGGGACCTCGGGCCCCGGGACATCACGGCCAACGTCGTGGAGGCCGGACTGATGGAGGGCGGCATGGAAGGGCCGGGCCCCGAGACCCTCAAGGCCCTGGTCAGTTCGCTGTCCCTGCAACGCGTGGGTCACCCCGAAGAAATCGCCGCGGCGATCGCCTTTCTGGCGAGCCCCGCCGCGTCGTACGTCACGGGCGCGGTGCTGGACGCCCACGGTGGCTACAACGCCTGAACCGGAACCCTGCCGCGCGCCCCGAAGGACATCGCGCCTTCGGGGCGCGCACCGCCGACGACCCGCGCGTGCGTGGACGGCTCCCACGCGCGCGAAAGAGGGGGAGCCGCGACCGGCCCGTCGCCGGTCGACCGGCGGAAGACGGGCAGCAAGCACCAGCTGATCTGCGACGGCAAGGGCACCACGCTGCACGTCATCACGACTGCCGCCAGCGTCAACGACATCACCCAATCCCTCGACCTCGTCGACGGCATCCCGCCCGTCGCCGGACGACCCGGCCGGCCCTGGCGGCGGCCGGAGTGCCTCCTGGGCGACAAGGCGTACGACTCGAAGGCTGTGCTGGGTGAGCTGCGACGCCGCTGCATCCAGGCGGTGATCTCCCGCAAGGGCGCCCCGAGCATCAGGGGCCTGGGCAAGCTCCGCTACGTCGTCGAGCAGACCTTCACCCTGCTCCACCAGTTCAAACGCCTCGCGGTCCGCTTGGAACGACGTATCGAACTCCAGGACGCCTTCGTCTCGTTGGCTTGCAGCCTCATCTGCTGGACACGCCTCAAGAAGACCCGATCTTGATCGCGTTACGAGCTCTAATAGGACTCCGTTAGGTCTTCCGGTCGGGCCTGTTCGGGAGCATGTTGGGTTGGGTGGACGCACATGAAGTGAACCGGGTCCGGGCGACGTTGGCGTTGTACGTGGCGGATGTGTTCGCCTCGGTGCCGCGGAAGGACCAGCGGGCCAAGGGCGACTGCTACCTGCGGGGACTGATGCTGGACGGCCGCCGCAAGTCCATCCAGGCCATGGCCTCGCGGCTGCCGGACGGCAACGAGCAGAACCTGCAGCAGTTCGTGAACCAGTCGACCTGGGATCCGGTGCCGGTGCAGCGGCGCATCTGTGAGCGGATGCTGCCGCTGATCGACCCGACGGCCTGGGTGATCGACGATGTGTCGGTGCCCAAGGACGGCCGGATGTCGGTCGGGGTGGCGCCGCAGTACTGCGGGGCGTTGGGCAAGCGAGCCAACTGCCAGGTCGCGGTCAGCGTCCACGCCGCGAGCGATACCGCCTCCTGCCCGCTGCAGTGGCGCCTGTTCCTGCCCACGGAGTGGGCGTCGGACACCGGCCGCCGGACCGTCACCCGCGTCCCGCCCGAGGTCACGCACCGCGAGAAGTGGCGTCTGGCCCTGGACATGCTCGACACGCTGGCCGGCTGGGGCATGAGGCCGCCGGTCGTGGTGGCCGATGCCGCCTACGGCACCAACGCGCACTTGCGGACCGAACTGGCCGATCGTCAACTCGCCGACATACTCGCCGTGCGGGCGGATGTCACCGCCCATCCGTTCGACGCGAAGCCCGTGGCCCCGGACCGCAACGGGCCTGTCGGCTGCCGGCCGACACCCCGATCGCCGACCTGGTCCGTCTGGCCAAGGGTCCGCCGGCGCATCGAACACGACTACCGCGAACTCAAGCACGGCCTGGGTCTGGACCACTTCGAAGGCCGTTCCTGGCCCGGCTGGCACCACCACGTCACCCTCGTGACCGCCGCCCACGCCTTCCTCACCGAACAGCGTCTCGCCCCAAAAGCCCCCGCACCGGTCTCACCCTCTACCAAGTCCTCGACACCCTCCAGGACGTCCTGAGGTGCTGGACCGGCATCTGCACCACCTGCCAACAGCCCCTGCCCAGCAGGACTCCCACGACACCAAGATCAAGACAGACCTAACGGAGTCCTATTAGTTGGCGCGCGGTCATGCCGATCCGGTTACGAGCCCTTACGGGCACGACGTGGGCACGGGCACGCAGAAAGGTTGCTGGACCGCCCGCGCGGTTCGCGCAGCCCGCGGGACACCCGCGCATGCCCGTCCCCGACGTGCCGTTGCGGGCCGCACCTGCTTGCACCAGTGCGGCCCGCAACGGTACTGAACCTTCCGTCCTCCGCCTTACGGCTTTCGGGTCCAGGCTCCGTACTGCAACGTCCCCGGGATCTGGCTGTCCCGCCGTACGCCGTTCCCGGCGGATCCATCGGCGGCCGGAGCCGTGCAGCCGGGCCGACGCCAGGTTCGTGGCGATCCGCTCTCACGAATCTCCCTGAGCCGAGAGACGTGACCGTGATGCCGATAAGGCCACCTCTGGCATGCAGTACGTACAGCGCAGGTTGCACCGGTCAGTCAGCGAGACCCGCACGTGGGTGGCCACCCGTGCGTAGGTGTCGATGAGCACATAGGTCCCTCCTCGAGGAAGGCTTCGGCCCCCTGTGTCCAGAGCGACGCGCTGACCTCACCCACCGACGCCGGCGCGTGCCGCCACCTCGGCGAGGCTGGCCCGATCTCCGTCCCGGTTCTGGACCAGCGGTCGATGGATTGGCCCTGTGCCCTGGGACAGAGGCAGACCGGTGGCTTGGTTGGCGGCGGCGATGATCTCCGCGGTGATGGAGATGGCCGTCTCCTCGGGCGTGCGGGCGCCGAGGTCGAGGCCGGTCGGGGAGTGCAGCAGGGCCAGTTGCTCCTCGGTGACGCCCACCTCGCGCAGGAGGCGCAGGCGTTCGTGGTGGGTACGGCGGGAGCCCATCGCGCCGATGTAGGCGACGGGCAGGTCGAGGGCGCGGCGTAGCAAGGGGATGTCGAACTTGGCGTCGTGGGTGAGGACGCAGATGGCCGTACGGGCGTCCACCTCGGTGCGTTCCAGGTAGCGGTGGGGCCAGTCCACGACGACCTCGTCCGCGTACGGGAACCGGGCCTCGGTGGCGAAGACCGGTCGCGCGTCGCAGACGGTGACCCGGTAGCCGAGAAAGGCCCCGGCCCGGCTGAGGGCGGCGGCGAAGTCGATCGCGCCGAAGATCAGCATGCGCGGGCGGGACGCGTGGACGTGGACGAGGACGGTCAGCGGTTCGGGGCAGCCGTCCCCGTTCCCGCCGACCGTGCGGCGGGCAGTGCGGCCCGCCCGCAGCAGGGCACGGGCCTCGTCCGCCACGAGCCGGTCGGTCGGCCCATCGTCGAGGGTGCCGTAGGTCATGCTGCCGTCGGCGAGGACGCTCAGGGTGGCGCCGAGGAAGCGCTCGGGGCCTTCGACGACCTGTGCCACGGCTGCGGGCCGGCCCTCCACGACCTCGGTCAGGGCCGCCGCGAGGTGCGGGCCGTCGGACCAGTCGACGCGCTGGACGAAGACCTCGAGCTCCCCGCCGCAGGTCAGTCCGACGGCGAAGGCGTCGTCGTCGGAGTAGCCGAACCAGGCACGCTGCGGGGCGCCTCCGTCGCTCAGCACCTGTCTGCACAGCTCGTACACGGCGCCTTCGACGCAGCCGCCGGAGATGCTGCCGACCGTGTTGCCCTCCACATCGACCGCGACCGAGGTGCCGACCGGCAGGGGTGCGCTGCCGCGCACGTCGACGACGGTGGCCAGGGCGAAGGGGCGTGCCTCGCGGCACCAACGGTGCAGTGTGTCCGCGATGTTCAGCATGGACAGGTCCTTCGTGCCAAGGGGTGGGGCGGGCCGCCGCCGCGCCCGCGGGGAGCACGGTGCGCGGCGGCGGCCCGGGGGAGGTCCGGCAGCCGAACGGGGGGATGGACTGCCGGACGAGCATGGGGTGCCCCGGGCGACGGGGCCGCTCCTCAGTGGCCCGGGGCAGTCCGGTTCAGAGCAACGCCTCGGCGGTGATGGGCAGTTCGCGGACGCGTCGGCCGGTGGCGTTGAAGACCGCGTTGGCGATGGCGGACGCCACCCCGACCTGGACGATCTCTCCGATCCCCTTGACGCCGAGCGGGTCGGCCTGCATGTCCTCGCCCTCCAGGTAGATCGCCTTGATCTCGGGGATGTCGGCGTTGACCGGGACCAGGTAGCCGGCGAGGTCGGCGTTGACGATCCGGCCGTCGCGGTGGTCGGTGACCGTGTGCTCAAGGAGCGCCTGGCCGATGCCGCCGACCATGCCGCCCAGCGCCTGGCTGTCGGCGAGCTTGGGGCTGACGATGCGGCCGCAGTCGTACACACCGAGCATCCGTCGCACCCGCACCAGACCCAGCGTCGCGTCCACCCCGACCTCGGTGAAGACCGCGCCGTAGGAGTAGTACGAGTGCCGCTCGGGATCCGACGGCCCGGCCCACGAGCCGTCGGCTTCGAGGCGGCTGAGGTTGTTGCGGGTCAGCAGCCGCTGATAGGTCTCGCCGCGGGCCGGGGTGCCCTGCACGTGCAGACGCCCGCTGCGCACGACGATGTCCTCGGCCTTGGCGCCGTACAGCGGTGATTCCTCGTCCTCGACGGCCAGTTTGATCGCCTGCCGGCGAATCTTGTCGCAGGCGTCGAGGGTGGCGGAGCCGACGCACATCATGGTCATGGAGCCGCCGTGCGGCGGGGTCTGCGGATACAGGGAGTCGCCGAGCCGGAAGTCGACCGCGCGCATGGCGAGCCCGAGCGCGTCGGCGGCGACCTGGGCCTGGGAGGTGTAGGTGCCCGGGCCCATGTCGCTGGAGGCGGCCTCGATCACCGCGGTGCCGTCCGCGTTCAGGCGGGCGCGGGCCTTGGCCGCCATGTTGTTGGGGTCGTACACGGCCCCTGCCATGCCCAGACCGATCAGCCAGTCGCCGTCACGCCGTGAGCGCGGCTTCGGATTGCGCCGGTCCCAGCCGAACTCGCGGGCGCCCACGGTGTAGCACTCGCGCAGCCGACGGGTGGACCAGGGCAGCCCGTTCGACTCGTCCTCGGCCGGCTCGTTGCGCAGGCGCAGCTCGATCGGGTCGATACGGAGCCGGTGGGCGAGTTCGTCCATGGCCGACTCGATGGCGAAGGACGCGTTGGCGAAGCCTGGGCCGCGCATCCAGATCGGGCTGTTCACATCCAGGGGCACCTTCCGGTACGCCTGGCTGACGTTGGGCGTGCTGTAGAACATCTGGCCGGCGAGCATGACGCCCTCTTCGAACGTCTCGTACGACGAGGTCTCCGCGTCCATCTCGTGGACCGTGGCCCTCAGGCGGCCCCGCTGGTCACTGCCCAGGCGCAGCCGGTACTCGTACGAGGGCCGGAAGCCGGTGCCGAAGTACATCTGCCTGCGGGTCAGGACCACCTTGACGGGGCGTTTCATCTCACGGGCGGCCAGCGCGGCGACGACCGTGTGGGGCCAGCAGCGCAGTCCGCTGCCGAAGGCACCGCCGACGAACGGGTTGATGACCCGCACGGACTTCAGGGGCACGTCGAACACCGTGGAGAGTTCCGTCTGGGTGCCCACCACCCACTGCGTCTTGTCCCACACGGTCAGCTTGCCGCCGTCCCAGCGGGCGATGGTGGCGTGCGTCTCCATCGGGTTGTGGTGGTTGCGCGCCATGCGGTACGTCAGGTCCATCCGCACCGCCGACTCGCGCAGACCGGCCTCGGCGTCACCGCGCGCGTACTTGGTCGGCTCTCCCGCCTCGGCCTCGGCCAGGTCGGTGGAGGGTTGCTCGGCGTCGTAGTCGACCTTCACCAGGCTGGCGCCGTGCTGCGCGGCCTCCAGCGTGGTGGCGACGACGACGGCGACCGGCTGACCGTGGAAGAGGACCTTGTCGTCCTGGAAGACCCGCAGCCGGCGGCCGGGCAGGTTGTTCGACCCGGGGTTGTCGCGGTACGGCAGTTTGGGCGCGTTGCGGTGATGGATCACCCGCAGGACGCCCGGGTGGGCTTCGGCATCACGGGTGTCGACTCCGGCGATACGGCCGCGCCCGATGCTCGCGTCGACGATGACCGCGTGCACCACTCCGTCGACGTCGAACTCGGCGGCGTACTGCGCCTCGCCCGTGACCTTCAGCCGTCCGTCCACGCGGGACAGCGGCGCACCCACGGCTGCCTGCGGCTGGGGGCTCACCTGGTACCTCCTACGATGCGCAGCTGACGCTCGACGGTCCGCTTCAGCAAATCGACCTTGAACCGGTTGCCCGACAGCGGGCGGGCGCCCTGCACCGCCTTCTCGGCGGCGGCTTTCCACAGGGCGTCCGAGGGTCGCTCACCGATGACGTGCTGTTCGACGGCGGGCAGCTTCCACGGCACGGTGCCCACTCCCCCGGCGGCTACCTTCGCCTCCCGGATCACCCCACCCCTGATGTGCAGGGCGACGGCCGCCGAGGTCAGGGCGAACTCGTAGGACTGCCGGTCGCGCACCTTCAGGTAGCCGGACTCCAGCGGACGCGGCAAGGCCGGGATGTCGACCGCGGTGATCAACTCGCCCTGGCGGATGGCCTGTTCGCGGTTCGGGGTGCTGCCGGGCTTGAGGAGGAAGTCGGCGAAAGGCACCCTACGCTCCCCGTCCGGGCCCAGCAGCTGCACGGTCGCCTCCAGCGCCGCGAAGGCCACGGCCACGTCGGAGGGGTGCGTGGCCACACACGCGTCGGAGGTGCCCAGAATCGCGTGCATGCGGTTGAAGCCCTCACGGGCGGCGCAGCCCGAGCCGGGCTCGCGCTTGTTGCAGTCGGCGGTCACGTCACGGAAGTAGGTGCAACGGGTGCGCTGCATGATGTTGCCGCCGATGGTCGCCATGTTCCGCAACTGCGCCGACGCGCTCAGCTCCAGCGCCTCGGAGATGACGGGGAACAGGGAGCGCACCTTGGGGTGGGCGGCGGTCTCGGACATGCTCACCAGCGCGCCGATCCGCAGGCCCCCGCGCTCGGTGACGCGGACCTCACGCAGCGGCAGGTCGCTGATGTCGACGAGGGTCTCGGGCCGCTCGACGGTCTCGCGCATCAGGTCGACGAGGGTGGTGCCGCCGGCGATGTAACGTCCGCCTCGGCGACCGGAGTTGAGAGCCTCACGGGTGGTCGCGGCCTTCGTGAAGGAGAAGGGATGCATCGGTCCTCACTTCCGGCCGGCGGTCTGCTCGACCGCCCGCACGATCTTCACGTAACAGCCGCAGCGGCAGATGTTGCCGCTCATCCACTCCCGGATCTCCTCCGGCGAGTCGGTGTGGCCCTCCTTGATGCAGCCGACCCCGGACATGATCTGTCCGGGGGTGCAGTAGCCGCACTGGAAGGCGTCCTGTTCGATGAACGCCTTCTGCAGCGGGTGCAGTTCGTCGCCCTCGGCCAGGCCCTCGATCGTGGTGACCTCGGCACCCTCCAGGCGCACCGCCAGCGTCAGACAGGAGTTCACCCGACGCCCGTCGACCAGGACCGTGCACGCCCCGCAAGCCCCGGCGTTGCAGCCCTTCTTGGAGCCGGTCAGGCCGAAGTGCTCGCGCAGCAGGTCAAGCAGCGAGGTGCGGTTGTCCACCGTCACCGTGCGCCGGGTGCCGTTGACCGTCAGGGAGACACGGCTCTCCGGCGGGGCCTCGGCGGCGGCCACGTCGTCATCGAGGAGCAGGGTGCCTCCGATCACCCCGCCCGCGACGACGGCACCACCGACCGCGGTGGTGGCGATGAAGGTGCGCCGGGTGGGCGCCGAGGCGGGTTCGTCGGCTCCGGTGGGGGGAGGAACGGAAGACTCGGGGAGTTCAGAGGACATACGTACGCCTTCACATCACGGACGGTTCGGCCGCGCACAAGGGCTGTGCGGCAGCTCAAGCGAGAAGTCCTGCGGTACGGGACGTGATCGAGTTGCGGACCTCAGGAAACCGGCTCGGTCGTGCGTGGAGAAGGTCGTGTTTATGGGGGGTATAAACTCAACCCCCCTCCTCGGCAGGCTCACGAGTACCGTCATGCGTGCCTCCACCGCCCGGAGATCCCCTTCCTCGCCGGCCGCCGCGCCAAGATCACCCCGGAGCAGGCTGAGCTGCCCTCCAGCTGTCGACGCCGAGTCCCAGGGGCGCGAAGAAGTCGCCAGCCGTCACCGGCGTGGGCCCCGACCGGTAGACGTGCCTGGAAAAGGGCCCGGGGTGAAATCACTCCCCCTTACGGAACACATGCGCGATACGAGGCTGTGCGGCATCCCCACCGCGGCAGCCGCATGTTGCCCTGAAACGAGAGCCACCGCATGTCACCCCTGACCGACAACCGATCCCTCAGGTTGCCCTTCGTCGTCCTGGTGCTGGCCGCGGGAACGTTTTCCGAATTCGTCATCGCGGGCCTGCTGCCCGAAATCGCAGACGACCTCGACGTCAGCGTGTCCCAGGCGGGCCTGCTGATCACGGTGTTCGCGGCAAGCATGATCGTCGGCGGCCCGGCGATGGCGATCGCGACACTGCGCCTGCCGCGGCGGTCCACACTGGTTCTCGCGCTCGTCGTCTTCTCCCTCGGCCACGCGGTCGCCGCGCTCAGCTCGTCCTTCGCGATCGTGCTGGCGGCCCGCGTGGCGACCGGGTTGGCCACCAGTGCCTTCTGGTGCGTCGGCACGGTCGTGGCGGCGACCGCGGCAGGACCTGCCGCAACGTCACGCGCCATGGGCGTGCTGATGGGGGGCATGAACGTGGCCAGCGTCGCCGGCGTGCCCCTGGGCTCGTGGCTGGGTCAGGCGTCGGACTGGCGAGGGCCGTTCTGGGTGCTGGCCGCACTGTCAGCCGGCGCCGCCGCGGTCATCGGCCGGTTCATCCCCGATGACGAGCGGTCCGAAGTACCCTCCGTCCGGGCGGAGTTCGCCGCGCTGCGCCAGGGCCGGCTCTGGCTCATGCTGAGCACGATCGTGCTCTTCATGGGAGGTTCCCTGGCGGCCTACTCCTACGTCTCTCCCCTGCTCACCGAACGGGCCGGCATCCCCGCCGGGGCCGTGCCCATGGTCCTGACCGGTTATGGCGTGGGCGCTCTGCTGGGCACCACGATCGGCGGGCGCACGGGAGACCGCAGACCGCTTGCCACGATCATCACGGCCGCCGCCACGATCACGCTGGTCCTGCTCTTGCTGGTGCCCTTGTCCACGAACCCCGTGGCGACGGTCGTCCTGGTGATGCTCATGGGGGTCACCGGCTTCGCCCCCACTCCGGTATTCGGCGCGCTGGTCGTCCGCTTCGCCGAATCCGCGCCCACCCTCGCCATCGCCCTGAGCGGCTCGGCGACCAACGTGGGGATCGCCGTCGGCTCCTGGGCGGCGGGCATCGCCCTGGCCTCCTCACTGCAACAGACCGGGCCCCCGCTGGTCGGCACGGTGGTCGCCGCACTCAGCCTGATACCTCTGATCGCACTCGCGCTGATGCGTGCCACCCACTCGGAGGCATCCCCACCGCCTGGAACCGCCGCGGACAAGCCGGTCGAGTCCACCACTCGGGACCTTGGGTCAGCTTGACCCGGTCCTGAAGGACCGGGCTTGGAGGTAGTGCCCGGCTGGCTGCTGGGTGGACTCCTCCGTCCAGACACCCCTATGGGGTGGCAGGGACGCGTGACTCACGCCCCGCACTCCACACCACGGCGCCGCGTTGGGCGATGTTGTGGGAAAGCGTTCCGGTCCGCGTGGGCGACGACCCCGCAGTTCCGGCAGATGAAGAAGCCGGCCAGGACGTCGCACGCCGGCCCTGCACGATGGCCGGGGTGACGGTGAGGTCGTCCAGGTGGAGCACGCGGGCGAGGTGTCCAACACGGGAGCGGACGCCTGAATGTGGCCCTGCTCCAGCCGGGTGCAGGGGTCGGCACTGATCGAGCGAGCTGGGCGACCTCCTCACGGTGCAGCCCGGCGACCCGGCGACGACCGCCCGTCTCCGGCAGTCCGACCGTGCGCGGGCTCAGCTCCGAGCGGCGTTTCGTGAGGAACGCCATTGCCTTGCTCTGAGGAGGGCCTTGTCACGCCTTCCGGTACGACGTAGTGCAAGCATTCACACGACGTCGGGCCCCTGCCCGAGACCGCGCAGGACCACGTCGACCAGGTGCTCGACATCCGGCCGTTCCGCATGCATCGCGCGCCCGGTGGCCGCCAGTGCGCTGCGCTCCCACAACGCTCCGAACAGCAGCAGCGTGATGTCGCGGGTGCAGTCGTCCGCGATCTCTCCGCGGGCCCGCGCCCGCTCGACCGAGCGCTGTACCAGGTCCTCGCGCCGCTCGCTGACCTCGGCGCTCACCCGGGCGAAGAGGTCGGGGTGGAAGTGGGCGTCGGCCATGAGTCGCGTACCGGCGAGACCGCGGGAGCCGCGCATCATCGTGGCGTAGTCGACGCCCAGCCGGACGAGCTCCTGTCGCAGTGAGCCGAGGTCCTCGTCGACGAGGCTGGGGGTCAGTTCCTTGAAGGCGTCGACGAGGAGGGCCGTGCGGTCGGCCCAGCGCCGGTAGAGGGCCGGACGGCCCACCCCGGCGCGGGTGGCGACGACGTCGAAATTGAAGCCGCTCCAGCCCTTCTCGGCGTAGGCGTCGATCGCGGCGCGCAGGACGTTCCCCCGCAGCTCGGGACTCTCCGGCCTGCCTATCCGTCGTCTGGTGGGGGAAGTCACGGACGTCAAGGCTACTCGATCAGCGCATGGCGCATGGCTGCCTCGCGTGCCTGTGCGATGCCGAGGAAGTCGTCGAAGTCCCAGAGGGAACCGAAGTTCGCCTCCAGTGAGACGGCAGACGCCTCCTTGGCGAGCACCTTGTACGCGGCCTCCATGCCGGCCTTGGCGGCCACGTGCGCAAGGGCGAAGTAGATGACGGCGTCCGCGCCCTGGCGCGCGTGGTCGGCGGCCGACTGCCCGGGCAGGTCGATCGCGAAGACCGGGACCCGCGCTTCCGATCGGAGCCGCCGGTAGGAGGCGTCGTCCAGCGGCTGGGGGCTGGCGACGAACAGCCCGTCGGCGCCTGCATCCTGGTAGGCCAGCGCCCGGTCGACCGCGGCGGCCGGGCCCTCGACGCCTGCCGCGTCGGTACGGGCGATGACCATGAAGTCGTCCGACGTACGGGCGTCGAGCGCGGCCTTGATCTTCTCGACGGCCTGGTCGACCGGGAGCACCCTCGGCCGCATCGTCAGGTGCTTGCCGAAGTCGTGGTCCTCGATGTGCACTGCGGCGGCCCCGGCCCGTTCGAGTACCTGCACGGCTCGGGCGACATGCAGCGGGTTGCCCCAGCCTCCCTCGCCATCGACGACGATCGGTACACCCGCGACCGGCGCCAGGCGGCGGACCTGGTCGGCCATGTCCTCCAGACCGATGTAGCCGATGTCGGGCAGCCCGTACTTCGTGGCGCCGGTGGCGTAGCTGCCGATGTAGGCGGCCTGGAACCCGGCTTCTCGCACCAGCAGGGCCGACATGCCGTCGTAGATCGACGGGATGATCAGCGGCTGGTTCCTTCCGAGCGCTTCCCTGAGCGTGGTCATGGTCATCCTTCCCAGGCAGCGCGCAGGGCCCTGCGGTCGATGGGGGTGCCGCCGATGATCACTTGGGCGATCCGGCGGGTGTGGGCGATGTCCTGGAGGGGATCGGCGTCGAGGACGAGCAGATCCGCCCGCTTGCCGGGTGCGATGCTGCCCCGGTCGGGCAGCCCGAGCATCTCGGCGGGCAGCAGGGTCGCGGCGCGAATGGCCTCCAGCGGCGGCATGCCCGCCCGGACCATCGCCTCCAGCTCCCGGTGCTCGGCGAAGCCGGGGAACTGCGCGCCGACTCCGGTGTCCGCCGAGAGCAGCACCCGGACGCCGCTGTCTACCAGCTCGCGCAGGCCGCTCTCCAGGACCGCGTACGCCTTCTCCCAGTCGGTGTCCACCGACGCGGCGAACGCCGCCATCTGGGAGCGAACGGCGGCCCGGTCGGCAGCCGGCACGCTCTCGGCCAGCGCGGGGTCGTCCAGCCAGGCCATGTCGCCGAAGAAGCCGGTCTGGATACTCATCGAGGTGAACACGAACGCGTCGTGTTCGAGGAGCAGCTCAATGAGCTCGAGGTCGGGGCCGGGTTCGCGCACCATGTGGGCGATGCCGTCCGCGCCCGCGCGCAGCACGGCCTTCGCGTCGTCGAGTTCGAAGATGTGCGCGATGGCCCGCAGGCCGTGCGCGTGTGCCTCGTGGATGATGGCGGCGGCGATGTCGGGGCCGAACTTCGCCTTCTGTCCCCACCGGTCGTCGATCCAGAACTTGATCACGTCAGGCTTCGTGGCGGCGACCTCCCGTACGGCCCGGCGGGCCTGCTCGGGGGTGGTGACTTCGTGCAGCACGTCCGTGGCGAAGAACGGTCCGGCGTTCTCCGCATCCGATGTCGGTGCGACGAGGCCGGCGCCGGCGCTGAACAGCAGCGCCAGTGCGGGGTCGGACAGCTCGCCGGACCGCTGCGCGTCGCGGACGGCGAGTTCCACGCCGTCGCGGTCGGTACCGAGGGACTGGAACACACTGACGCCGTAGTAGGTGAGCCGGCGCAGGTGGTCGAGGACGTTCGCCCGCGAGAAGTTGCGTGGGTGGGTGTCGCCGTCCTTGAGGTAGCCGATGTGGCCGTGCGGGTTGACGATCGTGGGCATGACCGTCTTGCCGGTGAGATCGACCTGGCGTGCGCCGGCCGGAACCGGGGTGGTCCGGGCCGTACCGACGGACTCGACGATGCCGTCGCGTACGGCGATCACCGCGTCGTCCACGGGCGCGCTTCCGTCGCCGGAGATCAGCCGCAGGCCGGTGTAGTACGTGGGAGTGGACATCTCACTGCTCCGGAACGATGCGGAAGGAGTCGCCGAGGCGCCGGACCTGGCCCGCGCTCGGCGTGCCGAAGTGCGTGCCGATCACGAGCGTGCCGGTGTCGGCGAAGCGTTCGAGGAAGGCCCGCCGCGTCACGGCCGACGCCTTGTCGTCGGTGTCCAGGCTGGCCGACCAGTCCGGGCGGCCCACCTGGCAGGGGGCGTGCATCAGGTCGCCGGTGATCACCGCACTCTCGCCGCGTGACTCGATGAGCACCGCGACGTGACCGGGCGTGTGGCCATGGGTGGCGATCAGCGACACCTCCGGAGTGATGTAGTCGCCCGCATCGACGTAGGTGACCAGGCCCGCGTCGACGACGGGCTTGACGGAGTCCTCGAAGACGGCGACGCCGTCGACCATGTCATGCGCCCAGTCGGTGTACCCGTCCCCGGCCTCGTCGCCACTGCGGGTCTCGGCGTACGCCTTCCAGTGGTCGTACTCCTGCTTGACGAAGAAGTGCTCGGCGTTGGGGAAGGTCGGCACCCATGCACCGTCGACCAGGCGCGTGTTCCAACCGACATGGTCGACATGCAGATGCGTGCACACGACGCCGTCGACCTCGGCCGGTGCCCACACCTTCTCGAACCGCTCCAGGAAGTCGGTGTCGAGCATGTGGAACATCTCCATGGCGCGCTTCTTGCCGTTGCCGATGCCCGTGTCCACCACCAGCTTTTTCTCCAGTGTCTGGATCAGCAGTGCGTGGACGCTCATGTTGATCATGCCGTCCTTGACGTAGGTCGGCCGCAGCCAGTCGATCGCCTCGACCTCGGCCCGGGAGGACCCCGGCAAAGCGTCGTCCAGCCATTCCAGGGGCTGCCAGTGGGCGACCTCCTCGACCTTCGTGACGGTGACGTCACCGATGTCCCATCGCTCCATTGCCATGGATCTCTCACCTCTGCTCGTACGTGTCGAAGCTGCCTGTGCCGCTCCAAGGCGAGTTTCGAACAGAGTGTGTACGTAAGTCAATGCTGGTGACAGGGCGATCAAGAGGTGGACCGGCCAGCCCCGCCCGCGCCGCCACAGGATGCCGAAGTAAAAAAGCGTTCCTGATTGATTTTTTTCTACCCGGCTGTCAGTCTCGCTCCAAACCGGCAGGAGCGGTGATCAGCCGCCGGTTCAACTGCCGCCGTGCGTACGCCGGCCTACCGGAACCGGACACGGAGAGGAACCCATGGAACTCGCCACCACCCTTGAGTACGCCGCGAACAACCCCCGCAAGGCCGTCGAGGAGATCGTGCGGCTGGAGAAGGCGGGACTCGACGCCGTCTGGGTGGCCGAGGCCTACGGTTTCGACTCCCCGACCACCATGGGCTATCTCGCTGCCCGCACCGAGCGCGTGAAAGTCGGCTCCTACATCATCAACGTCTACTCCCGCACGCCCGCGCTGATCGCCCAGACCGCCGCCGGACTCGACGCGTTGTCCGACGGCCGTGCCCTGCTCGGACTCGGTGCGTCCGGCCCGCAGGTCGTCGAGGGCTGGCATGGCCGGCCGTACGACAAGCCGCTCGGCCGCACCCGCGAGACCGTCGAACTGTGCCGCCGGATCTGGCGACGCGAGGTGATCGACCACCATGGCATCGTCGACATGCCACTGCCGCCGGAGAAGGGCGGCAAGCTCGGCAAGCCGCTGAAGTTCCTCAACCACCCGGTGCGCAGCGAGATACCGATCCACATCGCGGCGCTCGGCCCGGCCAACGTCCGTATGGCCGCGGAGATCGCCGACGGCTGGCTGCCTCATCTGTTCATCCCCGAGAAGGCCGGGCAGGTCTGGGGTAGCGCGCTCGCCGAAGGGCTGGCATGCCGGCCCGCGGAACGCGGGAACCTCCAGATCGTGGCGGGCAACCTCCTCGCCGTCGGCGAGAACGCGGCAGCCGCCCGCGACCTGGCCCGCCCCATGATCGCCCTCTACCTCGGCGGCATGGGCGCCAAAGGCAAGAACTTCTACAACGACCTGGCCCGCGCCTATGGTTACGAGGAAGCCGCCGAGAAGATCCAGGAGCTCTACCTGTCCGGGAAGAAGAGGGAGGCAGAGGCGGCTGTTCCCGACGAGCTGACCGAACTCGTGTCGCTGTGCGGCCCCGAGGGTTACGTACGCGAGCGCATCGAGGCGTTCCGCGCCGCCGGTGTCACCCAGTTGAACGTTCGGGTGGTCGACCCTGACCCCGCCCGCCTCGTCGAGAAGGTCAAGAGCTGGCTCTGACGGGCTGATCCTCAGCTTGTCGAGCAGTCGGTCGGCGGACCCCGCGACAGCCAGATCGTGGTGTCCACCGAACACCGTCTGACGTCGTCCTCGACCCCGGAAACGGCTCGAACCACGGCGCTGTAGGGCAATCGAGCTTCAAACGCAGGGCGATTCATGCGTCCCTCATGTCAAGGCACCGCCAGCGCTGCATACATGGACCGTGCTGCGCAGCCGCAGCCAGCGGCGAGGTAGCTCGCTTGATCTCTCGTAGCGGGTGGCCAGGCCCCCGTCGCCCCTTGATCAATGCACCACTCCACGGTGCTGTGCTCCTCGCACAGCACGGTGCCGCAGGAGACCAGGCCACCGTGCCCGACAGCCACCCTTGGTGGGGCGCGTGGCCTGGTCGTCCTTCTGCGGGATGACCGTATTCATCCTGCGCCGTCTCTGGATCCGCAGCCTCGACTCACCACTCGCACGGTCCCTGAGGCGGCATCAGATCCCGGCGGCCCGCGCCGTCGCGTAGACGTCCGCGGCCGCGTCCGTCAGCTCCTGGCCATCGCGCGTGGTGGCCTGCAGATCGAGCAGGAATTCCTCGAAGCCCAGCTCGGCGTAGGGCGCCAAATCGGCCACGATCTGCTTGGCGTCGCCCTGGAAGGGCAAGCGGTCAGCGCCCTGATAGGCCGTGGGCGTGTACCAGGCGTTGACCCGCAGCACCGTCTGGATCGGCGCGGTGCGGCCTCGCTCGGCGGCCAGGTCCCGCAGCCGCCGCCACGCGGCGGCGGTCTGCTCCACGGTGCTCGCCCCCGGCATCCAGCCGTCGGCCCGGTCGACCAGACGGCGCATCGAACGCTCGTTGGACGCCGCCAGCAGCACGGGAATCGGCCGAGCCGGCTTCGGGCCGACCTCGGAGGGAGCGATCGTCGTCCACTCCCCCTCGTAGGACACCGAATCCGGGCCCCACACGGCCCGGCACACGTCCAGCACCTCGTCGAGAACCCTGCCGCGCTTCTCGAACGAGGCGACGGACGCGGCCGCGTACTCGTCCAGCGACCAGCCCGTTCCCAGGCCCGCGACCAGGCGTCCGCCGCTGGCCGCGTCCAGGGAGGCCAGCGAACGCGCCAGCTGGAACGGTAGGTGCAGCGGTGCCACCAGCACGCTGGTGCCGAGCCGGGCCCGTTCGGTGACCGCGGCGGCCAGCGTCAGCGTGACCAGCGGGTCCGCGACCGAGCGGTAGTGGACAGTGGCGTTTATGCGCCAGCGGGTGCGATGTTCTTGTTGTGGCGGAGCAGGTTCCGCGGATCCCATTCGGCCTTGATCTCGGCGAGCCGCCGGTACTTGGCCCCGCTCCCCCACACATCGCGACGCCATGCCTCGCCCTGATCATCCGTCAGGTTGATGTAGGCGTTGGAGAGACTGTGCGGCTGCATGGCGGTCGTGGTCGCGTCGGCCCAGGCGTCGTAGGGCGCGTCGTGCTCCGCCTGCGTCCACAGGGTCGCGGTCTCCCAGAGCCAGGAGGCTCCAGCCCGGGAGAAGGCGGTGGCCTCCTCGTCGACGTCCTCGGAGATCGCGCCGCCCAGCGCCCAGACGTTGATCGCGGTGACGGTGCCCGGAAGGTTCGGCGAGGCGGCCAGACGCTCCAGGAGCGTGTCGATCACGGGTGCCGTGAGTGCGGCGAGATAGCCGCCGCGCGCATTGGCGCGCCAGCCGTAAGGGGCGGTCGCATCCAGCATGCTGTTCGTCTCGAGCCAGGTGGTGCGCCGTACCGTGTTGAGGACGGGGGCGCCCAGGCCCGCGAGTGCCGTGACGGTCTTCTCCGCCTCCGCGAAGTCGCCCGTGTGGACCGGGATGAGCATCAGGATCGGCTTTCCGTACGCCTCCTCGGGCACTGCGGGAAGTGGCGGTGCGAAGGTGAGCGCGGCCGCCAGTCCGAGTTCGCGGGGCGCGTCGGCCATGAAGGCGGGCAGCTGGGCCAGGACGGCTGCGGCCTGGTCGCCGGGGAAGACGATCATTCCGGAGACGACGTCCGGGCCCAGGGGGTGTGCGCGGTACTCGAAGGCCGTGACGACACCGAAGTTGCCGCCGCCCCCGCGCAGTGCCCAGAACAGGTCCGGGTTCTCCGTCTCGTCCGCCCGGACTTTCCGGCCGTCCACGGTGATCATTTCGCAGGCGAGCAGGTTGTCGACGGTGGCGCCGAAGCGGCGCATGAGGTGGCCGATGCCGCCGCCGAGGGTCAGTCCGGCGACTCCGGTGGTGGTGACGGTTCCGGAGGGCACCACCAGCCCGTATTCCTGGGCGGCGGCGTCCAGTTCGCCGAGCAGGACGCCGGCCTGGGCCCGCACGGTGCGGGTGTCCGGGTCGACGGTGATCTCGCGCAGGCCGGACAGGTCGATGACGAGGGCGCCGCCCGGCATGGCGTGGCCGTCGGAGCCGTGGCCGCCGCTGCGTACCGCGACGGGCAGGTCGCGTGCGGAGGCGTAGCGCAGGGCGGTGGCGACGTCGTCCTCGTCGGCGCAGCGGGCGATCAGTGCCGGTCCGTGGTCGGCGGCACGGCCGTTGAAGACCGCCCTGGCCTGGTCATAGCCGTCGTCACCCGGGCGCAGAACGGTGCCGCGGAAGTCGGCCGGGAAGTCGGAGTGGGTGGGGGATGTGGGGGTCGAGCCGGTCGGGCTCATGCGTGCCTCCCTGAAGGCGGGCAGCCGCGTCCGCGGGCAGCCCGGCGGTTGAGGCTAACCGGAAATTCATTTTCCGGTTCTGGTGCAGGAGCGTAACATCCCAGGACATGAGTGAGATTGCCCCGTCCGGTGCCCGCCCCCAGCGGGCCGACGCGCGTGAGAACGTCCGGCAGATCCTGCGGGCGGCCCGCGCTGTCTTCGCTGAGCGGGGCTTCGAGGTGTCCATCGAGGAGGTCGCCCGCCGCTCCGGCCTCGGCATGGGCACCATCTACCGGCACTTCCCCAACAAGCACGCCCTGGTCGAGGAAGTCGCGATCGGCCATATGCGGGAGACCTCGGAGGTTCTGGCGCGCGCCGTGGACGAGGAACCGGATGCCTGGTCCGCATTCACCCGCGTGATGCGTCACATGGCCGAGGTCCGCAGCAGCCAGATGTTCCCCGTCTCCCGCAGACGCACCACAGAGTCCGGCCCGGCCTTGGTAGCCGCGCGGGACGCCCTGCTGGCGGATCTGGAGGACCTGATGGACCGGGCTCAGCGGGAGGGGGCTCTCCGAACGGACGTGAACACCTACGACCTGGTCCTGATGATGGCCTCCCTGCCCTCAAGGATTCCCGGGGACGAAGCCGCCGGCGACCTCACCGTCGACCTGACCGGCCGCCAACTCTCCGTGCTTCTCGACGGTTTGCGCGCTCCCGGCGCCGAACGCCTGCCCACCCCCGCTGCCACCCGACCTGACCTGGACGAGTTCTTCCGGACGCGTTTCGGAGTCTGACCTCCGGCATACCAGGAGCACCGCCGCGGTAGGGCCACAGGTCGGAACCGCAGATGCAGGTCGCGGTCAGCTTCACGATGGCGTCGGTGGGCTCGAGGATCTTCGGGTCCTCGCGCTCCTCCACCCGGACGTCACCGGCCTTGTGCATCACTACTCCACGCATGGGTGGATCTCCTTGTTCCTTGTTGGCTGCTTTCTCTGCCGGCGCCTACTGGGCCGATCTGTGTTCAGGCAATGCCGCGACCTGGATCACCCGCGGTGCGGTGCCTAGGGGAGGCCAAGCGCCGGGCGGCGGCGCTGGGTCAGCGCGATAACGGTCGTCGGGATCAGGGTCAACGCCGCGACGGCGGTACCGACCACGGCGGGGCCGGTGGCCCCGGGGGCCGAGTCGAGAGCGAGGCCGGCGATCCAGGAGCCGACCGCGGTGCCGAGATTGAACGCCGAGACGGTGAGCGCTGAGCCCAGTGTGGGTGCCCGGCCCGCGAAGCGCACGGCCAGGGAGATCAGCACCGGGTTGGCACCGAGCCCGAACAGCCCCAGCAGGGCGACCAGCACGATCGTGGGGGCGGCGTAGCCCGACAGCAGGCAGATCGCCAGCAGGATGACCGTGGTGGACGCCGCCGCCGTGATGGTCGTCGCATACGGGCGGACGTCGCCGAGGCGGCCTCCGACGAGGAAGCCCACCAGGGCACCGGCGCCGAAGCCGACGAGCACCAGGGGCACGAGCCCGGCGGCGAGGCCGGCATGGTCGGTGAGCAGCGGCGCGATGTAACTGTACGTTCCCAGAACACCACCGTTGGTGGTCGCGCAGGCCGCCAGCGCCAGCCACAGGCGGCCGGAGCGCAGCGCGGACAGTTCAGACCGGATCGACACGGCGCGGTCGCCCGCACCGTCGTGCGGAACGTAGCGGGCGATCAGCCCCATGGCGGCGGCTCCCAGGACCGCGAGCGCCCAGAACGGTCCCCGCCAGCCCGTGAGCTGCCCGGCGAAAGCGCCGAGCGGCACACCGATGACATTGGCGAGCATGGCACCGGAGCCCACCACGCCCAGGGCGCGGGAGCTCGCGGCGGGACCGGCGACGCGGGTGGCGACCACGTTGGCCACGGCCCAGAACGCTCCGGTCGCCAGCGCGGTCAGGAACCGTGCGGCGAGCAGCAGCGCAAAGCTGGAACCGAGCGCGACGACGACGTGTCCGGCCGCGAAGACGCCCAGGGCGAGCACGAGCGTCAGCCGCGCGGGCAGCCGCAGCGTCAGCATCGCCATGAGCGGTGCGCCGACGATCATTCCGACCGCGAACACGGTGATCAACAGGCCGGCCTGGGCCACGCTCACCTGTACGTCGCCCGAGATCTCCGGCAGCAGACCGGCCACCACGAACTCGGTCGTACCCATCAGGAACGTGCCGAGCGCCAGCACGTAGATGACGAGCGGAAGCCGGGCGGGCGATCGCTCGCGCCCTCCGGCGCCCAGGTCTGCGGGTGCGTGGAGAGTTTCTCCTCGCGTGCTCATTGACTCTCTTCTCCAAAGGGGACCGGTCGAGCTGCGAGACCCACGAAACCGGCTCCATCGCGCGAGAAGAAGGTCGTGTTTATGGGGGGTACAAGCTCAACCTCCCTTTCCGGCGGCTTCCGCCTACCGTGGAGGGCATGGATCAGCAACCCGACAACCGCTCCGAGATCCGGGACTTCCTTGCCACCCGGCGCGCCAAGATCACCCCGGAGCAGGCCGGGCTGCCCACCAGCGGCCGCCGCCGGGTCCCGGGGCTACGGCGCGAGGAGGTCGCCGTTCTCGCCGGCGTGAGCACCGAGTGGTACACCCGGCTGGAGAAGGGCCACATCAGCGGTGTGTCCGAGGACGTCCTCGACGCGGTCGCCCGTGCGCTGCAACTGGACGAGGAGGAGCGCACCTACCTGTTCGACCTGGCCATGGCCGCCCAGCGGTCCAGTCGCACACCCCGTCGGCGCAAGGCCGTGGACATCCCGCCCCGCGTCCAGTGGCTGCTCGACTCCATCGCGCTGTCCGCGGCATTCGTCACCAACGGCCGCATGGACATGGTGGCTTCCAACGCACTCGCCCGCGCCCTGTTCGCGCCGCTGTTCGACAGCGAGACCACGGACGAACGCGGCCGCCCCAACTTCGCCCGGTACTGGTTCCTCGACCGTGGCGCCCCCGACTTCGTCGGCGACTGGGATCGCGCCGCGAACACCACCGCCGCCATGCTGCGCGTCGAAGCCGGGCGCTACCCGTACGACAAGGCTCTGCGCGAGCTCATCGGTGAGCTGTCCACCGTCAGCGCCGAGTTCCGCACCCGTTGGGCCGCCCACAACGTGCGCATCCACCACGGCGGCGTCAAACGCTTCCACCACCCTGTCGCCGGGCCACTGGAACTCACCTACCAGCCGATGGATCTCCCCATCTCCGCCCACGAGGCCCACTCCCTGACGCTCTACACCGCCGAGCCGGGCACCCCCGACGAAGACCGGCTCAAGCTCCTCGCCAGCTGGGCAGCCACCCCTGCCGGACACCAGAACCGACCCTCCGCCCACGCTGAGCCCAAGGAGAGCGGCACCGACACCCGCGGCCCGTCCCGGTGAGGCCGGGTGAGCTCCCCGAATTCCGCAGGGTCCGGTGATCTTGTTTCAGGCGGATTGCGGGGCGGCTGTCAGTTGTCGCCACCGGTTGCGGTCGTTCGGGACGGCGAGGCCGCCGCGGCCGCTTGGAAAACCTCGGCGACGGCCCCGACGCCGTGGAAGCTCTGGAGCGAGCGCCGCTCGGGGTACCGGGAGCGGGACTTCGAGGAGTTCGCCGCACCGTAGGTGACGCGGGTCCGCTGATCGTCGACGAGTTTCTGACGTTCGTGACGGAGGGATGCGGTACGGCACCTCGCCGGTGGCCGCGCGGATGGCGGTTCGCAGAGGGGGACGGGCCGCCGAGTCCTTAGGGGACGGGGGCGTCGCAAAGGAAGTGCCGCCGCTGAATACCCAGCTCGCCGCGTACTTCGAGCGGGGGGCGGGCTTGCTCGCGGCGGCGTCCTCGAGCCGTTCGTCGATCCCGCGCAGGGTCGCGATCAGGATCAGCACCGCGATCGGCGAGGCGAGCACGGTGTGTCCGAGGGCGATGGCGATGGGGCTGCCCAGCATGGCGGCGGGCTCGAACGGCCGGAGTGATCCCAGTTCATCGACTGCCAGCGGGTGAACTGGTCCAGCACCCACTGCCCCGACTGGCGGCCGCCGTTGCCCGACTTGCCGTTGCCGCCGAACGGAAGGTGCGCCTCGGCTCCGGAGGTGGTGTTGTTGACGCTGACCATGCCCGCGGAGATGCCGCGCCGGTACGTCCAGCGCGCAGCTGGTTGCCGCCCGCGGCCTCGACGCGGCGGTCCCGACCGCATCCTGACCGCCCCGGCCGTGGCCTCTCAGCGGGGCGAGGTCTGCCAGGGTCCGCTGGACCGCATCGCTCTACCGCTCACCGCCGCTCTGCGGGTCTGGCCACTTTGACGGTGAGCGGATCGAGGAGGGCATGAGCGATACGGTCGTCCTGTGCCTCCTGTTCGGCTACGCGCCCTCGGCCGCCACGGGGTGTGTGTCGCGGGCAGTGAAGACGTAGCTGCCGGACCGGACGCTGAATATCGCCCGATTGCCGTCGATGCGTTCGAACTTCGCCCCGTCGGAGACCGTGCGGGGCCGGCCGCCACCGGTCGGCACGTGCACCTCGGCCGTGGTGTTCGGCGGCACCTCGATCTTGAGGCGGAAGGTGCCGTTCCTGCGGGTCCACTCCGAGGCGACCTTGCCCTGGGGCGTCTGGTAGCTGCCTTCCACATGGGTGAGGTCGCCGACCACCCGCGGGTCGATGACCAGCTTGCGGTAGCCGGTGGATCCTCGCGCCTGCCGGATACCCGCCAGGCCGCTGTGGAACCACTCCTCGATCTGCAGCAGGATCATGTGGTTCTTCGAAGCGCGGATGTCCCAGTTCTCGGGGATGGTGGTCAGGCCGCCGGGGTTCGCCGTGGTCGGCGCCATGAAGAACCCGTAGCTCGGCCGGGTGTCTTCCCAGAGCACGTCCCAGAGCACGTCGTCACGGCCACCGTCCATCAGCGCCCGGACGATCGGTGCGAGTCCGATGGTCCCGCCGCTGAAGTGCGGCCCACCGCCGAACGGTTGATACCCCTTGACCAGTTCGACCAGTGCGTCGAGGACGCGCTCACGCTCGCCCTCGGGTACCAGTTCCTCGACGAGCGCGAGCGCCTGCGCGGCCTGCGTCGCCCCGGCGGCGCCCTGGTCGCCCTCGCTGGTGTAGCGGCCCAGCGAGCGGTTGTAGAAGGCGTCGTTGAAGGCCTGTTTGATGGTGGAGGCGAGGTTGCGGTATCCGTTCGCGTCGCCGTCGCGTCCGATCAACTCGGCCATCTTCGCCATGCGGTCGGCGATCTGGTAGTACGCCCAGGTGCCGGTGATGCGGCCGGAGGTGTTCTCGGCGGCGATCCAGTCGGCCAGGGCGGCGTCGACGATGTAGGCGTTCGCGCCAGTACCGGCCTTGCGGGTCCGGATATAGTTCAGGAACGCCTGCATCTGCGGGTAGTAGCGGGCCATCGTCTGCGTGTCGCCGTACGTCTCGTACAGCAGCCACGGCGTCAGGATGATGCCGTCGCCCCAGTTGATCTCGTCGCCGAACCGGCCGGTGTAGCCCCAGTCGTACACGGGGGCCTTGAGCGCGACGTTGCCGATGTTGTCGCCGGACCTGGACTGGCCCTCCGCGAGGTGGCGCTCCATCGTGCGCAGGTAGGCGTCGTAGCCGAAGGTGCGGTGCAGGGACGCGAAGGGTTGGAGGTAGTCCGCGGGGTACGCCAGCTTCTCGCGGCCGGGGCAGTCCGTGAACGTGGACATCGTGTTGCTCATGATCGAGTAACGGGCCATGCGGTGGATCCGGTTGATCCGGTCGTCGGAGGTCCGGATGTGGCCCGTCTCCGGGACGTCGGCGTGCAGTTGGAGGCCGGTGAGGGTGTCCTCGGTGGGGGTGTAGCCCGGCGGCAGGCCGGTCACCTGCACCCATTGCATGCCGAAGTAGTGGAACCGCGGGTGCCAGCTCTCGCCGTCCGGGTCACCGTACGTCGTGTAGGTGGCGAAGAGATCGGTGCCGCGGGCGGCGCCGCCGCCCATGAGGGAAGCCTGGTCGACGGTGCCGTCGGCGGTGAGGGACTCGGCCGGTCGCATGGTGATCGTCGTGCCCGCGGGCACGGTGCCGTCGAGCCTGAGCAGGGGCCAGCCGGCGAAGTTCTGGCCGAAGTCGAAGACCCACACGCCGGGTTGGGGCTGTGTCACGCTGACCGGCCGGAGCTTGTCCACGATCTTCACCGGTTCGGCCACACGCCAGACGAGGTCGGTGGTCAGGTTGGGAGGCGGGGCGATGCCGGCCCGCACCCAGCCGACGGGGGTGCCGTCGCGGCGCTTGGCGGTCTCACCGAGGTCGGCTCCGGGGGCGGTCCAGGCGGGCTGTTCGCGGCGGGCGTCGTAGTCGGAGCCGGAGTACCAGTTGGCGAGGGTCGTCGGGCCGAGCGCCGTCTTCCATGAGCGGTCGCTGACGACGGTCTGGGTCGTGCCGTCCGCCTTGGTCAGCTCAAGGCGCGCGATCAGACGGGGAGTGACGGCCGCCCCCGCGCTGGGGTCGGTACTGGCAAGCGAGTTGCCGGAGCCGGTGACGCTCGCGCCGGTGGCGTGTGCCGTCTTGAGGGGCGGCTCGAAGGTGATGCCGGTGCCGTCGGCGCCTGCGGTGCCGACGGCGGTGATGGTGCGGGACTCCAGCCGCTCTCCGCCGTCGCCGGTGTCGATGTTGAGGGTGCCGCCGACGTGGTAGCCGGTCACACTGCTCACCTTGACGTCGGTGGCGCCCGCCGGTGCCGCCGCGGCCAGGGTGCCGCTTCCCTTGAACTGGCTCTGCCACCAGCTGTACGGGGCGGTGCGGCCGGTCGCGGAGTTGGTGACGGAGCGCGTGACCAGCGCGGTGCCGTGGCCGAGTTCGACGCCCAGAGTGTTGGCGCCGGGGTGGACGAGACGGGTCACGTCGTAGGCGCGGTACTCCGTGGAGAGCTGGTAGTTGGAGTTGCCGGGTGCGAGCACCTCGTCCGTGACGGGGCTGCCGTTGAGCTGGACGTGATGCAGGCCGACGCCGGACACGTACAGCCGTGCACGGGTGACCTTCGCGCCGTGCCGCCCGTCGACCTCGAAGGCGCGTGCGAAGACCGGCAGAGGCTGGTCGAGGGTGCGGCCGGGGTACTCGATCCACTGGGCCTCACCCCAGCCGGAGCGCTTGAGCAGGCCCATCTCCCAGGTCGCGGGGCGGCTCCACGGTGTGGCCTCGCCGTCGGTGCCCCAGACCCGGACCTGCCAGACGACCTGCTGGCGGGAGCCCAGCGGCGGCCCGCCCCAGGCGATGTCGTTCTGGTCGTCCGAGCGGACCTTGCCGGAGTCCCACAGGTACCGGCCCTCGCGCAACTCCCGCTCGCCGCGCGCGGCGCGCACCTGGTACGCGGCCTGCGCCCAGCCGGCACCCACGCCCACCGTCCGCCAGCCGAGCCTGGGAGCGGCGTCGTCGACACCGAGCAGGGTGCCCGTACGTCCGTCGACCGACAGGCCGATGACCTTCGGCCCGTGGGTGTCGTCGTCGGCTTCGGCGGACCGAGCCGCGGTGATCGGCAGCATCAACCCCACCCCCGAGGCGACCACGCCTCCGACAACCTGTCTACGACTCAATGCGATGCCCTGATCCAGGGACATGAGAACTCCTTGTGAATCGACTGGTCAGGATCCGGCCTTGTAGTCGGCGTCCATCTCGGCGAGGAGCTTCTTGGGCGTGGACTGGCCGCTGAAGATCTCCTGGAGGCCGCTGAGCATGGTCTGCTGGACCTTGGGGTTGGGCCAGAGCTGGTCCATGAACGGCACGGTGCGGTTCGTTTCGATGAACTTCGCGAGTTCGGTGAGCGACGGGTCGACCTGATAGCCCGTGTCCGGGAGGGTGGGCAGGCTGCCCTGCTTCTTGTTGAACACGTTCATGCCCTGGGGCGACATCACGAAGTTCACGAACTTCAGTGCCAGTTCCTCGTTCTTGGCCTTGGCGTTGACGCCGTAACCGGCTCCCGCGGCGGCGGGTATGAGGGTGTCGGCGGGGTCGTCGGTGGCGGGCAGCGCCTTGAGTGTGAAGGTGCCCTTGGGGTTCTTCTGCTTGAGGAGGGCGATGACCCAGTTGCCCTGGATGATGCCGAGCGTCTTGCCGGTGGCGGCGAGTTGCTGGCTGGCCTCGTAGTTCGTGCCCAGGGGGTTCTTCTGGAAGCAGCCCGTCTTCTCCATCGTTAGGTACTTGTCGAGAGCGGTGGTCCACGGCGACTTGGCGAAGGTGGCCTGTCCGGCCTGCATCTTCTGGTCGAAGTCGCGGTCGGGGCCGTAGACGCTCGTGGCGACCAGGGCGTACTGCACCAGCTGGGTCACCCAGTTGTCCTGGTTGCCCAGCGCGAAGGCGGGAGTTCCCTTGGCCTTGGCGGCCCGGCAGAAGTCCAGCAGCTTCGTCCAGGTGTCCGGCGGGGTGAGGCCGGCCTTGGCCATGGCCTGCTCGTTGTAGACGGCGCCGATGCCGTTCTGCCCGAAGACGGCGTTGTAGGTCTTGCCCTCGTACTGGGCCACGCTCTTGATCGCGTCGGGCATCTTGGCGGCCCAGGGCTGGTCCGACAGATCGCGCAGGTAGCCGGGCTTGGCGAGGACGTAGTTGGCGGCGGGGTTGCCGTTGCCCGGCCAGACCGACATCACATCGGGTGCCGTTCCGGAGGACAGCTGGGTGCGGATCTGCTGCTGGTACTGGTCGGCGCCGCTGGTGGTGTAGCGGACCTTGACGCCCGGGTTGGCCTTCTCGAACGCCTTGACGACGTCCTCGACGGAGCCCTGGTCGACGGAGGCGAGGGTCAGGGTCTTCGAGCCCCCACCGTCGGAGGCGGCCTTCGTTCCACCGCTGCATGCGGCCAGGAGGGCGGCGGCCGTGACCGCCGCGGCCAGCGCCTTGGGTGTGCGTGTGTTCATGATGACTCCCTTGAGGAGACGGCGGGCTCGGGGACGGTGGGGGTGGAGTAGCGATGGGAGTGGGAGTAACGGTGAGCGTGGGGGTAGCGGTGACAGTGGGGGTAGCGGTGACACTGAGGGCGGGCGTCGGGTGTCATCCCTTCAGCCCGCCCGCGAAACCGCTGATGATGCTGCGCTGCAGCAGGAAGTAGACGATCAGGACGGGCAGGATGCTGATCACGAGTGCGGCGAAGATGAGGTTCCAGTCGGTGACGTACTGACCGACGAAGCCGGCGATCGCGACGGGCATGGTCTGCTGGGCGCTGCCGCTGAGGTACAGCAGCGGGGTGAAGAAGTCGTTCCACACGGCGACCGTGTTGAGCACCAGGGCCGTGACGGTGATCGGTTTGAGCATCGGCAGGACGACGTAGCGGAAGCCCTGCAGCGGGGTGCATCCGTCGATCAGGGCCGCGTCCTCGAAGTCGCGGGGCAGGGCGCGCAGGAAACCGACGTAGAGGAAGACGGTGAACGGCACCTGCAGGCCGGCGTAGAAGAGGACGAGTGCCCAGGGGGTGCCGAGCAGGCCGAGGTCGCGCATGGTCTGGTACAACGGCAGTGAGGCGAGCTGGAAGGGCAGCACCAGGCCGAGGAGGACGAGCAGGTACGTCGTCCGGGACCAGCGGGCCGTGATGCGGGCCAGCGGGTACGCCGCGAGGGACGAGATGGCCAGCACGATGACGACGCTGCACACCGTCACCAGCACGCTGTTGGCCAGCGCCCCGCCGAGCGAGCCCTGCTGCCAGGCCTGGGTGAAGTTGTCCAGGGTCGGAGACGTGGTCGGGTGGAGGGGTGAGGAGGTGTCCGAGGTGGGGCGTACGGCGAGGTTGACCAGGACGTACACCGGGAAGCCGACGAACAGGGCGACGGCGATCATCGCGAGTTCCAGCGCGAGGGTGCGGGGGCGGTAGCGGGTCATGATGCGGCCCTCTCGTTCCGGGACAGGAAGAAGTACTGGCCGGTGGAGGCGACCGCCACGATGATCGTCAGGACCACAGCGAGGGCGATGCTGTAGCCGAACTCCCCGAGCGTGAAGGCGTCCTTGTAGATCAGGGTCGAGATGGTGTCGGTGGCGTGCCCCGGCCCGCCGCCGGTCAACGCGTAGACCTGGTCGAAGAGTTTGATCCCGCCGATGATCGACAGCATCAGGTTGATCGTGAACGCCGGGGCCAGCAGCGGCCGGGTCACCGACCAGAAGCGACGCACGGGACCGGCACCGTCGATCGCCGCGGCCTCGTGGATCTCCTGGGGCACCGACTGCAACCCGGCCAGGAAGATGACCATGGAGTAGCCCGCGTACTGCCACACGATCACCCCCACCACGGCCCACAGGGCAAGGTCGGGATTGCCCAGCCAGTCCTGCCGCCAGTCACCCAACCCCACAGCGCCCAGCAGACTGTTGACGGCGCCGTCCGGACCGAGCAGGTTGCGCCACAGGTAGGCGGTCACGATCGGGGTGACCACGGCCGGGGCGAACAGCAACACCCTGAGCAGATTGCGGGACTTGATGGCCGTGTTGACCCCGAGGGCCAGGACCAGCCCCACGCCGTTCTGGATGACGGTGATCGACACGGCGATCAGCAGCGTGTGCCAGACGGCCTGCTTCGCGTCCGCGTCACGGAGCATGTCGGCGAAGTTGCCCAGGCCGACGAACGAGAAGTCCGGGTTCAGGCCGTCCCAGTCGGTGAAGGCGTAGTACACGCCGCGCCCGCTAGGAATGAGGACGACGAAGGTGAACAGCAGCAGTGCCGGTGCCATGAACCACCACGGGGGTCCGGTGCGCCCTGGGCGGGCGGGGACGACCTTCACGGGCGGACCTACTTCCTTGAAACGAATCCTCTGAAACGATTCAATCCCGCGCCTGCCGACGCGCTGTCGGCTTCTGCTTCGCGGAGGCCCAGGCTTGGGCGAGTAGTGCTCGGGCGGGTGGTGGGTAACGTTTCCCAATGGTGGTGCCAGACCCTAGGGAGCGTCCCGGGCGACGTCAAGATGTCGTGCACCATGCGGGAGTGTTACGCCGCTCCAGCGGCAAGACCTGGCCTTCGGCGCATACGTAAGTCGTAGCGTTCGCCCGTACACTCTGCGGCAACGTTTTCCACGGGCGTCGGAGGAGGACCGATGGAGGAGCCGTCAGCATCGCCTCGCCGCGTCACGATCGTCGACGTCGCGCGTCACGCCCAGGTGTCCACCACGGCGGTGTCCAAGGTGCTGCGCAACGCCTACGGAGCCAGCCCGGAAATGCGGGCGAAGGTACGCCGCGCGATCGACGAACTGGGCTACCGTCCCCTCGCTGCCGCCCGGGGGCTGCGTGGCCAGACGTACACCATCGGCGTGATGCTGCCGGACATCCGCAACCCCTTCTTCCCCGAGATCCTCGACGGCATCACCGGCCGGCTCGCGGACACCGACTACCAGGTGCTGCTGGGACCCGGCTGCAACGGGGAGAAGGAGGAGGCGCGGATCACCGAGGCGCTGATCGACCGCGGCATGGACGGCCTCATCCTGGTCGCGCCCGTCTCACCGGGCTCCCACCTGGAGCATCTGGCCTCCGTCGTGCCGACCGTGATCGTCGGCCGCCATGGGCACTCGGCTGCGTACGACACCGTGAACGACGACGACATAGCAGGTGCGGCCCTGGTCGTCGGCCACCTCGCCGAGCTGGGGCACCGTCGCATCGCCCACATCGAGCACCGTGAGACCGATCCGGCGCGTCTCGAGGAGATGCCCAACGCCCAGCGGGCGGAAGGGTATCGGCGTGCCATGCGCTCCCTCGGCCTCGCCGGGGAGATCGACGTCGTCTCCACCAGTTACACGCCGCAGGGCGGGCTCCAGGGCGCCAAGGAACTGCTCGCGCGCCCCCGCCGGCCCACGGCGGTCTTCGCCGGGGCGGACATCGTCGCCATGGGAGTATTGGAAGCCTTCGCCGAAGCCGGTGTCTGCGTACCCGACGACATCTCGGTGGCCGGCTACGACAACACGACCTTCGCCGCGCTCGGCCCGGTCTCACTGACCAGCGTCGACCAGGCCGGCCGCGAGATCGGCGAGAACGCCGCGCGCCTGCTCCTGGAGCGGATCGCCGACCGCAACAAGCCGTCGGTCCAGGTCAGACTCTCGCCGAAGCTGGTGCCGCGCCGGACCACCGCGGAACCGAGGAGGTGAACACGGTCACCCAAGGCAGGGCCGCGCGAAGAGAGCTCTTCCGCGCCGTGCGCGTGCCCCGAGGGCGGCGCAGGCCTCGCACAGGAGCCGGTCGCCACAGCCGCCGGCCAGAACTCGTCCGTCTCGCGGCCTCCCGCGTGACCGGACGCCCGTCCCCGCGGGAACAGTCGGCGAGTGGCCGGTGCCCCGGAAAGGACCGTTGGCTCCCAGCAGGCGCCGCCCCGCCGGCGCTGCGAGGGCTGCCAGCGGCACAAGGTTGTCGGAAGCTTGGAAGCCGCCCGGCCACACATGCAGCTCGGCGGTACCGCCCGCCTGCCAGATGCGGCTCGCGTAGGCGACGTCCTCGTCGCGGAAGGTCTCCGCCGAGTCCACGTCGATGAACGCCGGGGGCAGACCGGACAGGTCGTCCGCGCGGGCGGCGGGTGACCGGGGTGTCCGAGGGCAGGCGGGTGACCAGCGCGGATGTGGCCCGGGAGGCCGGGGTTTCGCGCGCGACGGTGAGTTACGTCCCCAATGGCGTGTCCCATCAGAAGATCCCCGAGGCCACGTTCCAGCGGGTGTGGGATGCGGCCGCCCGGCTCGGCTACGCGCCCTCGGCCGCGGCGCGGGCCCTGCGCACGGGACGCTCGGAGTTCGTCCTCGGTCTGCTGCCCGACTGGCCGATCGAGCATGTCCTCGGACGGCTCATCCAGCAGCTGACCAACGCCTTCGCCGAGCACGGGCTGACCTTCGTGGTGCACTCGTCGGCTAATCCCGCCCGCCCCTGCGGGTGATCTGGAAAGCCATGACACCGGCGGCGGCGTTGGCCTTGCAGGAGTTCACCGAACCGGAGGCGGAGGCGATGCGAGTGGCGGGCATCGAGGTGGTGATGGCGATGCACGGGTCGGTACGGGGTGAGCCCCGGCCTCCTCTGGTGTCCGAGCAGCCGATCGGTGCACTGCAGGCACGACACCTCGCGGCACCCCACCGTCGGCTCGGCTACGCCTACCCCGACCTGCCGGGACGCGACGTCCTGGCCCATCCGCGGCTGGACGGCGTCCGCAAGGTCTGCGCCAAATGGGACCTCCCGGAACCGGATGTGCGGAGGGTTTCAACGACAACATCGCCCTCGCCCTGCTGACGGGCGAGGACACCAGCAGCTGTGCCGTGCAGCCGTCCACCTCTCCCCACGGAGTGATCCCGCCTGCCACCACCCTGACCTGCGACAACACAGCCAGGTACACCAAGACGGGCCAATTGGACCCAGATTCGACCCGGTACGCCCCCGCCACAGCACTGACCAGTCTTGAACTGCAGCAATGCAAGTTCTGCCGGTGTACCGCTCAAGAACCGACAAGAAATTGGCGCGTTCACCAACAAGAGTTCCACTTCCGGGCAATCACGGCAGCACCGCGATCAGACGTGCTCGCCAAACCCATCAGCGGCCATCTCAGGAGTGATCCACCCAGCGGCGCTACTCCGCAGCCCTTGCCTGCGACAAGCAGGACGCCTGACAAGGCCCTGACCAGCTCTTTCGTAGAGACGCTTCCGCCTGGCAGAAGCCGCCTTGCGTCGTCGCCGCGCCTGTCAGGAACCTGTTCCCAACCACGGCACGCGGGGCGACGACGCCCCGCCGACAAGGACGGGAACCCCATGCCCCACATGACCGCCTTCGCCAAAAACCAGTGGTACGTCGCCGCCTACGCGCACGAGGTGAGCCGCGAACTCCTCGGCCGGACCATCCTCGGCGAGCCGCTCGTCCTCTACCGCACCGAGGAGGACGGCAGCCCCGTCGCGCTCGCCGACCGGTGCGTGCACCGCCGGTACCCGCTGTCCGAGAGCCGGCTCGACGGCGACCGGATCGTGTGCGGCTACCACGGCTTCACGTACGACACGACGGGCACGTGCGTGTACGTGCCGGGCCAGAAGCGCATCCCGCGCACAGCCCGCGTCGCCGCGTACCCGGTGGTCGAGCAGGACGCGCTGATCTGGGTGTGGATCGGCGACCCGGCGCTGGCCGATCCGCAGCGGATCCCGCGGGCGCCGCACCTGGCGGACCCGGCGATGACGACGGTGACGGGGATGGAGCCCATCGACTGCGACTACGGCCTGCTGGTCGACAACCTCATGGACCTGTCCCACGAGACCTATCTGCACGGCGGCTACATCGGCACCCCCGAGGTCGCCGAGACCCCCATCACCACCGAGGTCGACGAGGGGGCGGGCATCGTGCGGGTGAGCCGGCACATGGACGACGCGGAGTGCCCGCCGTTCTATGCCCGTTCGACCGGGATACAGGGGCGGATCACTCGGTGGCAGGACATCGAGTACCACGCGCCCTGTCTGTATCTGCTGCACAGCCGCATCGCCCCGGTCGGGGTGGTGCCCGAGGCGGACGGCAGCGACCCGAGCGGCTTCCACACCGAGATCACCTACGCCATCACGCCGTCGGGCCCCGGCAAGGTGTACGACTTCTGGGCGGTGTCCCGGGACTTCGCGACCGACGACGAGGAAGTCACCACGTTCCTGCGGGACTTCAACCACACCGTGGTCATGCAGGATGTCGACGCGCTGAACCTGCTGCAAGGTGCCCTGGGCTCCGAGCCGGCCGGCTACCAGGAACTCAGCATCAACATCGACACCGGCGGTCTCGCCGCGCGCCGCATCCTCGCCCGTCTGGTCGAGGAGGGGGACAAGCCCTTGGAGAGGGTCCGGTGAGCACACCGACCGGCGAGATCTACCGCGTCGACTGGCTGCCGGGCACCGACCTCCTGCACGGCACCTGTCACTGCGGTGCCGAGCACACCGCCCAGGACCCGGTCGAGATGTGGGAGTGGATGCTCGCCCACCCCCGGGGACACGAGCCGCGAGGAAACAGTTCATGAGCGCGTACGAAGCCGAACTCGTCGTCGACCGCCGGGAGCCCGTGGCCGACGGCGTGCTCGCCCTCACCCTCCGGCATCCGCTGGGCGAGGAGCTGCCTGTCTGGGAGCCGGGCGCCCACATCGACGTGGTGCTCGGGCCGGACCTGGAACGGCAGTACTCCCTGTGCGGGGACCCGGCGGAGCGGCACGCGTGGCGGATCGCCGTGCTCCGCGAGATCGACGGGCGTGGCGGATCGGCGTACGTGCACGCGGAGTTGAGTCGGGGCGAAAAGGTTCGGGTCCGCGGGCCGCGCAACCACTTCGCCCTCGAACCGGCTCCCCGCTACCGCTTCGTCGCGGGTGGCATCGGCATCACGCCGATCCTGCCGATGCTGGCCGCGGCGGAGGCGGCGGGCGCGGAGTGGACCCTGCTGTACGGGGGGCGTACGCGCAACTCGATGGCGTTCACCGAGGAGTTGGGCCGCTACGGGGACAGGGTCACGATCGCTCCGCAGGACGAGACCGGGCTACTGGACCTGGCCCCGGTTCTCGACGGCCTGCCCGACGGCACGCTCGTCTACTGCTGCGGGCCCGAGCCGCTGCTGGACGCGGTGGAGGCGGGCTGCTCCGGGGGCGTGTTGCGCGTGGAGCGGTTCCGGGCCAGGGAGCAGGAGACCGGCCCGGACGGCGAGTTCGAGGTGGTGCTGGAGCGCACCGGTCGCACCCTCACCGTCCCCCGGGGCGTCTCCGTGCTCGACACCGTGCGGGCCTCAGGCATCGAGGTGCTCTACTCCTGCACCGAGGGAACCTGCGGGACCTGTGAGACGGACGTTCTCGACGGCACGCCGGACCACCGCGACTCGGTGCTCACGGACGAGGAGCGTACGGCCGGCGAGACGATGATGATCTGTGTGTCCCGCTGCCGGGGAGCGCGGCTGGTGCTGGACCTCTGACGGTCACACCAGGGCATGCCAGGCCCGGGAGACGGCAGTGCGGAACCCGTCCACCTCCTGGGCCGAGAACTCGCGGAGCATCCGCTCCTCGAGCAGGGCGACCGCCTCGGCGTGGTCGTCCAGCAGGGCGCGGCCCTCATCCGTGAGCAGGATGAGCAGTTCACGGCGGTTGTGCGGGTTGCGCTCGCGGCGGATGAGTCCCCGGGCCTGCAGGGTGCGCACCAGGTCAGCCATGGACTGGGCGGTCACGAACGAGGCGCGGGCGAGCTGGGCGGAGGTCAGCCCGTCGTGCCGCTCGAGGACCGTGAGGGCCGTGTACTGAAGCGCCGTGATACCGGCCGGTTTCAGCAGCTCGTCGAGGTGCGAGCGAATGGCCAGCTCGAGCCGCTTGACCAGGTAGAGCAGGGAAGGGGACATGGAGCCAGCCTAGGCCATTGACAGGAATCCTGATCGTCACGAGACTGCACTTCATCAGCTTTATCAGGATTCCTGATGGACCACGGTGGCGACGTGATGGCCCCGCGTATCCGCCGACCCGCACAGAGAGGACTCGGCAAGCCATGAGCCCCCAGGAGATCGAGGACGGCCTGCTGTTCATAGGCGGCCGGTGGCGCGAGGCCTCGGACGGCGCCCGCAGGGAGGTCGTCGACCCGTCCACCGGCCGGGCAGTCGGCACCGTGGCCGAAGCGGATGCTGCCGACGTCGACGCGGCCGTCGCCGCAGCCCGCGAGGCGTTCGAGACCGGCCCCTGGGCCGCGACCAGCGGGCGGGAGCGCGCCCGGATCCTGCACCGGGTCGCCGGCCTGATCCGGGAGAACGCGGACGAACTCGTGCGGCTGGAGAGCCTCGACGTCGGCAAGCCGGTCGCCCTGTGCCGGCCCGTCGACGTGATGACCGCCGTCGAGCAGTACGAGTACTGCGCCGGGCTGGCGCAGACCCTCGACGGCGCCACCCGCGACACGCCGCTCAACGCCTTCGCCTACACCCGCCGGGAGCCGCTGGGCGTGGTTGCGGCGATCACCCCGTTCAACTTCCCGCTGATCCTGTCCAGTACGAAGATCGCGCCCGCCCTGGCGGCAGGGAACACGGTGGTGCACAAGCCCGCGGAGGACACCCCGCTCAGCGCCCTGTTCATGGCACAGCTGCTCCAGCAGGCGGGTGTTCCGGACGGGGTCCTCAACGTGGTCACCGGTTCCGGCCATGTGGCGGGCGAGGCCCTGCTCGGCCACCCGGGCGTCGACAAGATCGCCTTCACCGGGTCGACGGGCGTCGGCCGCCATGCCGCCGCCGTCGCCGGTCGTGCCCTCAAGCCGGTCACCATGGAACTCGGCGGAAACGCCGCCCACATCGTGTTCGAGGACGCCGACGTGGAGCAGGCGATCGGCGCGATCATCAAGGGATTCGTCTTCAACACCGGCCAGTTCTGCATGGGCGGGCCGCGGCTGCTGGTCGCCCGGCCGCTGTACGACACGATCCTCGGCGCCCTGGCCCAGGCCGTGCCCGGCATCCCGGTGGGCGATCCGCGTGACCCGGCCACCGTCGTCGGCCCCATGGCCGCCGTCCGGCATGTCGAGAAGGTCGAGGAGTACGTCGCCCTCGCCCGCAAGGAGGGCGGCCGCATCGTCTGCGGTGGCGAAACCCTGGACCTGAACGGCGGCTACTACTACCGGCCCACCGTCATCGCCGGCCTGGCCCCCGACTCCCGTGTCGTCCAGGAGGAGATCTTCGGCCCGGTCCTGACCGTCCAGCCCTTCGACACCGAGGACGAGGCGGTGGCCCTGGCCAACAGCAC
The DNA here is from genome assembly GCF_004187715.1 of Streptomyces sp. F001. Taxonomy (GTDB): domain Bacteria; phylum Actinomycetota; class Actinomycetes; order Streptomycetales; family Streptomycetaceae; genus Streptomyces; species Streptomyces flavusporus. The sequence continues at coordinate 50,346 of NZ_QZWF01000021.1, forward strand.
CGTCTACGGACTGGCCGCCGGCGTCCAAACCACCAATCTGGCCCGGGCCCACCGGGTCGCGGACCGTCTCCAGGCGGGCATCGTCTGGATCAACGACTGGGCGATGCTCGACCCGGCCGTGCCCTTCGGCGGCGTCAAGGACTCCGGATACGGGCGCGAGTACGGCCCCGAAGCCCTCGCCTCCTACACCAGGACCAAGTCCGTCGTCGTCTCGCTCGACTGAGCTGCACCCCCAAGGAGTCACCCCATGGGCATCACCACTCGGGCAGCCGTCGTCGAGACCGGCGGCGCGCCCTTCACCCTCAGCGACATCCGTCTCGACGAACCGCGCCCCGGCGAGGTCCTGGTCAGGATGGCGGCCGCCGGCCTGTGCCACACCGACCTCGGTGTGGCGAGCGGCGCCCTGCCCTTCCCGCTGCCGGGCGTCCTCGGCCACGAGGGCGCCGGTGTCGTGGAAGCAGTGGGGCCGGGCATCACCCGCGTCGCACCGGGTGATCACGTCCTGCTGTCCTTCACCTCGTGCGGCGACTGCCGCAACTGCCTCGACGGCCACCCCGCCTACTGCGCCACCTGGCTGCAACGCAATCTCATCGGCGGCCGGCGCCCCGACGGCAGCAGCACCCTCAGCCGCGACGGCGAGCCGATCGGCGGCCACTTCTTCGGCCAGTCCTCCTTCGCCCGGCATGCCCTGGTGAGCGAGCGCAGTCTGGTCAAGGTCGACGCGGAGGTGGCGCCGGCGTCGGTGGCACCGTTGGGCTGCGGGGTCCAGACCGGCGTGGGAGCGGTCTGGAACGTCCTCGCACCGCGCGTGGGCGACACCGTCGTGGTGTTCGGTGCCGGCGCCGTGGGCCTGTCGGCCGTGATGGCGGCAGCCCTCACCCCGGCGACGACGATCATCGCCATCGACCGGGTGGCCGAGCGACTGCAGCTGGCCCGTGACCTGGGCGCCACCCACACCGTCCACGCCGGCGAGTCCGACACCGTCGAGGCCGTCACCGACATCACCGGCGGGCAGGGAGCCGACGGGATCGTGGAGACCACGGGCAACGTGCGGGTGGCCCGCACGGGCACCGAGGTGCTCGCCCCGCGCGGAACGCTCGTCCTCGTCGGCGCACCCCCGTTCGGGACCGACATGGCCCTCGACGTGAACGGCATGCTGCCCGGCAGGCACGTCGTCGGTCTGACCCTCGGCGACAACGAGACACAGACCGTCCTGCCCGCCCTGGTCCGGTTGGTGCGCGACGGCCGGCTGCCCGTGCACCGACTGATCACGCAGTACGCCTTCGAGGACATCGACCAGGCCAGGCAGGACATGATCGCCGGCAAGACGATCAAGCCGGTCCTGCTGTTCTGAGGACTCTCTACGCCGCCGCAGCGTCCGCCGGCACCTCCGCCGCCCGCTCCTCGAACTGTGTCCGGTACAGCTCCGCGTACCGTCCCCCGGCTGCCAACAGCCCCTCGTGCGTGCCCCGTTCCACGATGTGCCCCGCTTCCAGGACCAGGATCAGGTCGGCGGTGCGCACCGTGGACAGGCGGTGGGCGATGACGATGGCGGTGCGGCCCTGAAGGGCTTCGGTGAGGGCCTCCTGGACCGCCGCCTCCGAGGTGTTGTCCAGGTGGGCGGTGGCCTCGTCGAGGACGACCACCCGCTGGCGGGCCAGGAGCAGCCGGGCGATGGTCATGCGCTGGCGTTCGCCGCCGGAGAGGCGGTAGCCGCGTTCACCGACGACCGTGTCGAGGCCGTCGGGCAGGGATCGTACGAGCTCGTCCAGGCGGGCCCGGCGCAGGGCGTCCCACAGGTCGTCGTCGGTCGCGGCGGGCCGGGCCAGCAGCAGGTTGGCGCGGACCGTGTCGTGGAACAGGTGGCCGTCCTGGGTGACCATGCCGACGGTGGCGCGCAGGGAGTCGGCGGTCAGGTCGCGGACGTCGACGCCGCCGATGCGCACGGCGCCCTCGTCGACGTCGTAGAGGCGCGGCAGGAGCTGTGCGACGGTGGACTTGCCGGCGCCGGAGGAGCCGACGAGGGCGACGGTCCGCCCGGGCTCGGCGCGGAAGGAGACGCCGCGCAGCACCTCGGCGCCACCTCGGGTGTCGAGGGACGCCACCTCCTCCAGAGAGGCGAGGGAGACCTTCTCGGCGGAGGGGTAGCCGAAGCGCACATCGTCGAACTCCACCGCCACCGGGCCGTCGGGCACCTCGACGGCGTCCGGCCTGTCCTCGATGAGCGGCTTCAGGTCGAGTACCTCGAAGACCCGCTCGAAGCTGACAAGGGCGCTCATCACCTCCACGCGTGCCCCGGCGAGCGCGGTGAGCGGCGCGTACAGCCGGGTCAGCAGCAGGGCGAGGGAGACGACGGCGCCCGCTTCCAGGGTGCCGCGCAGGGCGAACCAGCCGCCGAGGCCGTAGACCAGGGCCAGCGCCAGGGCCGAGACCAAGGTGAGCGCGGTGATGAACGCCGACTGGAGGGTCGCCGTGCGGACTCCGATGTCCGCGACCCGATGGGCCCGGGCTGCGAACTCCGCCGACTCCTGCTCGGGACGGCCGAAGAGCTTGACGAGGGTGGCGCCGGGGGCCGAGAAACGCTCGGTCATACGGGTGCCCATCGCCGCGTTCAGCGTCGCCGCCTCCCGCTGCATGCGGGCCATGCGGCTGCCCATCCGCCGGGCGGGCACCACGAACACCGGCAGCAGCACCAGCGCGAGCAGCGTGACCTGCCAGGACAGGGTGAGCATCACGGCGAGGGTGAGCACCAGCGTGACGAGGTTGCTCACCACTCCGGACAGCGTGTTGCTGAACGCCCGCTGCGCGCCGATGACGTCGTTGTTGAGACGGCTGACGAGCGCGCCCGTACGCGTGCGGGTGAAGAAGGCGACCGGCATGCGCTGCACATGATCGAACACCGCCGTCCGCAGATCGAGGATGAGCCCCTCCCCCAGCGTCGCCGAGAGCCTGCGCCCGAGGATGCCGAGCGCCGCTTCCACGACGGCGATGAGCGCGATCAGCAGCGCGAGTCGTACGACGGTTCCCTCGTCGCCGTCCGACACGATCGCGTCCACGACGCGGCCGGCCAGCACGGGGGTGGCGACGGCGAGCAGCGCGGTCACCACCCCGAGCAGCACGAACAGGGCGATACGGGGGCGGTGCGGGCGGGCGAACGTGCCGATGCGGCGCAGCGTGGCGCGGGCGAAGGGGCGGCGTTCCTGCTGGGCGGTCATGACGCTGTGCAGCTGCGTCCACGCCGTGGTCTCCATGCTCATACGACCGACCGTAGAACCTCAATCAATCTTGAGGTCAACCTCGGAGAGATGGATCGAAGAGATGGATCGAGAGGGATCGGGAGAGATCGAAGTCCGCCCGCTTCCCGTACGTAAGCCGCCGTCCCCGCTTCCGCAACCCGCAGTTGATGCGGTACGGAAAACCTCTCCGAGTGTGACAGCAGTACAACGCCCCACGGGACGGCTCCTCGGACGCATCCCCTTCCGCCTGATCCTGGGCCTGCTCCCGCTCCTCCTCGTGGCGTACCTCGCGGTGCGGCACCATGACGTGCTCGCCGAGGGCTTCCATCACCTGGCGACGGCCCAGTGGCCGTGGCTGCTGGCCGCGGGCGGCGCCACCTGCCTGACCTGGGTCGCCATGGCGGTGACCCGGCAGGGCGCCGTCGTCGAGCGGCTGCCGGGCTTCCGGCTGCTGGCCACCCAGGTGGCGGCGATGGCGGCCAACCACATGCTGCCGACCGGACTGGGCGCGAGCGCGGTCAATCTGCGGTTCATGACGGTGTGCGGGCTGCCGCTGGCCCGCTCCTCGGCGGCATTGGCGCTCTATCTGCTCGCGGAGAGCATCGCCCGGGTCGGTCTGCTGGCCACGCTGCTCCTGCTCTTCCCCGGCGCGCTGCGGCTCGGCACCTTCCTGCCGGACGGCGCGACCGGCCCGCTGCTGCTCGGGCTCGGCGCGGCGGTACTGGTGGCGGTGGCCGTCCTCCTGCTCGTACGGCGGCTGCGCACGGCCGTCATCTCCTTTCTGCGCACGGCGCTGGGCGAGGCGCGCTCGGTGCACATGCGTCCGTCGCGGGCGCTGGCCCTGTGGGGTGGTTCGCTGGCGTTTCCCGCATTGCAGGCGGCCGGGCTGGTGGCGGTGGGGCTGGCGCTGGGGCTGGAGATACCGCTGTGGCACATGGTGGTCGCGTATCTGGCGGCGACCGTCGCCGTCGCGGTGGTGCCCACGCCGGGCGGGCTGGGCTCGGTGGAGGCGGCGCTGATCGTGGCGCTGGTGGCGGCGGGCGGGCCGGTGGCGGTGGCCACGGCCGTGGTGCTGGCGTACCGGGTCATCACGGTGTGGCTGCCGCTGCTGCCGGGGGCGTTGACGTTGGGGGCGCTGGTGCGGTTGAAGGTGATCTGAGGCGTGCGGCGGGCGGGGTCGCTCGCCGGCGCTCGCCAGGTGCCGCTGCGCCCACCCTACTCTCGGCTTCTCCCCCACTCTCGGCTTCGCTCGAGCGGGGGACCCCCATGAGCGGGGGCCCCATGAGCGGGGGACCCCCATCGCCCCAGCGGCACGACTGCCCGCAGCTACGTACGCCAGGACCGGTAACGTTCCAGCATGCCGGTACGCATCGAGCGCCAAGGGCCCGTCACCACCGTCGTCCTCTCCCGTCCCGAGGTCCGCAACGCGGTGGACGGTCCGACGGCGGCCGAACTCGCCGCCGCCTTCCGGGAGTTCGAGTCGGACGACACGGCGCGGGTGGCGGTGCTGTGGGGCGAGGGCGGCACGTTCTGCGCGGGAGCCGACCTCAAGGCGCTCGGCACCGAGCGCGGCAACCAGGTCACGGAGGACGGCGACGGCCCGATGGGGCCGACACGGATGCGGCTGTCGAAGCCGGTGATCGCCGCGGTGGCCGGACATGCCGTCGCCGGGGGCCTGGAGCTGGCCCTGTGGTGCGATCTGCGGGTCGCCGAGGAGGACGCCGTCTTCGGGGTGTTCTGCCGCCGCTGGGGCGTCCCGCTCATCGACGGCGGTACGGTACGGCTGCCCCGGCTGATCGGCACGAGCCGCGCTCTGGACATGATCCTCACGGGACGGCCGGTCCCGGCCGGCGAGGCGTACGAGATGGGACTCGCCAACCGCCTCGTCCCCACCGGCACCGCCCGCGTCGCCGCCGAGGAACTGGCCGCCACGATCGCCCGCTTCCCCCAGCCCTGTCTGCGCTCCGACCGTGCGTCCGTCCTGGAGCAGGACGGCCTGGACGAGCAGACCGCGATGCGCGGTGAACTCCGGTACGGCATGGGCGTGTTGGCGCAGAGCCTGGAGGGCGCGGCGCGGTTCGCCTCGGGCGCGGGGCGGCACGGCGCCTTCACGGACGACTGAGCTCAGGCGACGCTCACCCGGACCGGGCCGCCCTTGGGATCGACGCGGGGCGTCCAGCGTGCGGTGAGCGTGAGCGTGCGGTTGGGGACGGCCGAGCGCAGCGGTCGGCGGTGCAGCAGGCGGCCGTCCTGGGTGACGTGCAGGACCGGGCGGGTGAGCAGGGCGGCCGTGCGCAGGACGTAGGGGTGGCGGTCGGCCGGGGTGACACGGTTGGGGGCGATCCAGCGCAGGGGCGGGTCCACGGTCAGGGGAACGCCGTCGGGCCACTCTGCGCCCACGAGCGCGGCAAGGACGGCCTCGGCAGCGTGTGCGCCCTCGCGGGCCGCCGTGGCCGCGCTCTCCACGGCGTGCAGCACACTCCCGACGGCGAACACCCCCGGGCGGGCGGTGCGCAGCACGCCGTCGACGGCCGGCCCGCGCGTGCCGGGATCCAGGGGCAGTCCGCCGCGCCGGGCCAGTTCGTGGTCGGGCACGAAGTCGCCGGTGAAGACGACCGTGTCGCAGGGCAGGGTGGCCGTACGGCCGTCGCGGTGGTGTACCCGGACGCCCGACAGCCGTCCGTGGCCGAGCAGTTCGGTGACCGTGGTGTCGGTGAGCAGCGGGATGCCGCGGCGCAGCCGGGCGTCCAGTGCGCGGACGGACGCCGTCTGGGCCCGGGGCAGCTCCGTGACCATGGCGACGACATCGGCCCCGGCGGCTCGTACGGTGTCGGCGGCGGCATACGAGACGTCCTGCGCGCCGACCACCACGGCCCGGGTGCCGACCGGCTGCCGGTGGAGGTGGACGGCTTGCTGGAGTTCGCCCGTCGTGTAGACGCCGGCGGGCCGCGTGCCCGGCACCAGGCGTGCCGTGCGGGGGCGTTCGCGGGCGCCGGTGGCCAGCACGATCGCCCTCGCGGTGATCGTCTCGGGGCCGGCCGCACTGACCGTCGTCAGGGCCAGCGGGCCCGCCCAGTCGAGGGCGGTCACCCCGGTGCGTACCACTGCCCCGGCACGGACCGCGGCGTCGGCCAGCAGACGCGCGTACGCCGGCCCGGTCAGCGGGCGCGACCAGGTCCCGAAGCCGCCGTGCGCGCAGTGCCGTGGCACTCCCCCGGCCTGCTGCTCCCGGTCCAGCACCTCGACCCGCCCCGCGCCCGCGGCGGCCAGGCGGGCGGCGGCGAGTCCGGCGGGTCCGGCGCCGACGACGAGGACGTCGACCTGTCTCATGCGCCGGCCTCCTCGAACAGCGCCCGCACCGCGGCCCCGCAGTAGAAGCCCTGGCAGCGGCCCGCCCGGGCGCGGGTGCGGCGGCGCAGTCCGTCGAGGGTGCGCGGCGGGATCGTAGCGGCGAGGGCGTCGCGGATCTCGCCGCGCGAGACGCGTTCGCAGTGGCAGACGAGGGTGCCGTACTGCGGGTCGGCGGCGATGAGGTCGGGGCGCTGGTACGGGCGGGGGAAGGCCTCGCCGAGGTTCGGCATGCGCACCGGCTCCAGCTCCCGTTCGGGACCCGGGTCGAGGCCCGTCTCGGTGAGCAGTCCGGTGACGTGCTCGGCGATGGCGAGCGAGGCGGTCAGGCCGGTCGAGCGGATGCCGCCGACGGTGACGTACGCCTGCTCGGGGTGGGCGCGGATGCGGTAGTCGTCGTGCCCGGTGGCGGCGCGCAGACCGGCGTAGACGGCGGTGACCTCCTCGTCGAGCAGCGCGGGCAGGATGCGGCGGCCCTTGTCGCGCAGGCCGGCCAGCGCGTCGGCGGTGGAGCCGGTGGCCCGCTTGTCGTGCAGGTCCTCTGCGGTGGGGCCGAGCAGGACGTTGCCGTAGACGGTGGGGGCGACGAGGACGCCCTTGCCGAGGGCCGTGGGGACGGGGAGGAGGAGGTGGTGGACCAGGGTGCGGGCGAACTTGTCGAAGACGAGGAGCTGGCCGCGGCGCGGGGTGACGGTGAAGTCGTCGTGGCCGAGCTGTGCGTCGAGTGTGTCGGCGTGCAGTCCGGCCGCGTTGACGAGCCGGCGGGCGCGCAGGGCACCTCGGGACGTCTTCAGCACATGGCTGCCGTCCTGCCGGCTCGCCTGCTCCACCCGGCAGTTGAGGTGCAGGTCGACCCCGTGACGGACCGCCTGGGTGGCGTACGCCAGGGTCGTCGTCCAGGGGCAGATGATGCTCTCGCCGGGCACGTGCAGGGCACCGCGGGCGCCCGGGCCGAGGCGGGGTTCGCGGGCGTACAGCTCGGCGGGGCCGAGCAGGCGGGCGGCGTGGTACTCGTTGCGTTCGGCCTTCTCGGCGAGCCGGGGCAGCGCGGCGAGCTGTTCCTCGTCCCAGGCGACGAGCAGGGCGCCGACCGGTTCGACGGGGATGCCGGACTCGGCGGCGTACGCGGCGAGTTGCCGGGCGCCCTCGCGGACCAGCCGTGCCTCCAGCGATCCGGGCACCGCGTCGAACCCGGTGTGCAGGATGGCGGTGTTGGCCTTGGACGTGCCCTGACCGACGTCGTCCTGGGCCTCGACGAGGGCGACGCGCAGGCGTGGGTGCCGGGCGAGGGCGCGGGCGACGGCGCTGCCGACGACACCGGCACCGATGATCGCCACGTCGTACGTCACGGCGGGCAGCGGCCCCCGCTCGGTGACCGTCGTCCGGCCGTCGAGCTGCCCCGTCTCGGCACCCGTCATACGGACATCACGCTGCCCCGCCTCGGCACCCGTCATGCGGGCGTCCCGTCGAGGAGCGCAGCGACGGCGCGGCGGAATGCCGCGAGGCGCTCGGCGGCCTCGTCGGCGGTGATGCGCGGCTCGTACACGGCGGCCGGTTTCCAGTCGGGCAGCGCCTCGGCGACTGTCAGGCCGGGCTCCGCGCCGAGCCGGGCCAGCACGCCCACGCCGAGGGCGGTCGCATCGGGCAGCGCGGACACCTCGACGGGGAGTTGCAGCAGGTCGGCCTGGGTCTGCATGAGGAGTGTGGAACGGGTGAGTCCGCCGTCCACGCGCAGCGCCGCCGGCGGACTGCCCAGGTCCGTCGCGGCCGTGTCGGCGAGGTCGACGACCTGAGCCGCGAGGCCCTCGCACAGGGCGCGCACCACATGCCCGGGGGTGGTGTCGAGGCCGAGGCCGGTGAGCGATCCGCGCAGGTCGCCGCGCCACCAGGGGGCGGCGAGCCCGGCCAGTGCGGGGACGAAGGTGACGCCCCCGCTGTCGGGCACCGAGGCGCCGACGGGGTCGAGGTCGGCGGCGCCCTTGATGACGCCGAGGTCGGTGAGCCAGCGCACGGCGGACGCGGCCGTGTACACCTGGCCGTCCAGGCAGTAGGCGGTGCGTCCGCCGAGCCGCCAGGCGACACAGCTGACCAGGCCGGAGTTGCCGCGCCGGGGGGTGTCACCGGTGTGCGCGAGCAGGAACGCGCCGGTCCCGTAGGTGCACTTGGCGCCGCCGGGTTCGGTGATGTGCTGGGCGAGCAGGGCGGCCTGCTGGTCGACGATCAGGCCGGTGAGCGGGGTCCGGGGGCCGAAGGCGGTGGTGGTGCCGACGGGGCCGGCGGTGTCGACGACGTCGGGGAGCCGTTCGCCGGACAGCCCGTAGAGGTCCAGTGCCCGGGGCGACCACTGGACGCGGTCGAGGTCGAGCAGCTGGGTGCGGCCGGCGGTGGCGGCGTCCGTGACACAGGCGCCGGTGAGCCGGTGGACGAGCCAGGCGTCGCTGGTGGTGACGACTCCCTCGCGGGTGCGGTTGCGTCGTATCCACGCCATCTTGGGCGCGGCGAAGTACGGGTCGACCGGCAGGCCCGTCAGCTGCCTCAACTCGTCCTCGTGCGGGGCGAGTTCGGCGCACACGGGCTCGGCGCGGCGGTCCTGCCAGACGAGCGCGTCGGTCAGCGGGCGGCCGGTGCCGGGGTCCCAGGCGAGCACGGTCTCGCCCTGGTTGGCCAGGCCCAGCGCCACGACCGGCTCGCGCGCCTCGGCCAGCGCGCGGCGGCCGGCGTCGACCACCGAGTCGTACAGCTGGGCCGGATCGACCTCGACCAGGCCGCCGGGCAGAAAACGGGGCCGTACGGCGGCGAATCCGGTACCGATGACGCCGCGTTCGGGGCAGACCACCAGCGCCTTGGTGCCGGACGTGCCCTGGTCGACGGCGAGCACCGGACCTGTCATCGAGCCCCCTGTCGGCTTCTGGTCGATCACGGTTCGACAGCCTGCCGTCGCCCGCCACACCCCGTCAAGCGACGCTGACTCACCGTCAATCACGCTTTGACACGAGCCAGTTCCCAGGGATCGGGGAAAGCGGAGGTGAATGCGGAACCTCCGCCTCTATAGTGACCGCCGACCACGCGATCTCCTCAACCGCCGCTCGGGGGAGCCCTGTTGTTACTCCACCCTGCCGTCCGGACCCGCCCGCCCACCGGGGCGGGGGGATGATGGCCAGAGACGGAGCACGACCCGCCTACGATCCCGCCGGACCCGACAGTGCGCTGCGCACCGCGCTTCAGGAGGTGCGCACCGGACGCTGGATGTCGATGCGCACGCTGCTCGCGGCGACCGCGACCTGGGGGCAGTGGACCCAGCGCACACAGATCCTGGCCGCCGCGGCCGCCGGCACCGACGTGGTGCGGGCCTGGCTCGCCGAGGAACCGGACAGCGTCCCGGCCGCGGTGATGCAGGCCCGGGTGGGGGTGGAGCGGGCGCTACGGGCGGCCCGGGACGACCATCGCCGTACGCAGGAGCTGTGGCACGAGGCCTGGCTGGCGAGCGACACGGCGTCCCGCGCGGCCCCGCACGACCCGGTCCCATGGGTGTGCCTGCTGGCGCTGGCCCGGCTGGACCGCGAGCAGCGCTGGGACGAGCACCGGGTGGCGCCGCCGGAGCCGATGCTGCCGCCGGGCCCGTGGGGGCTGCTGGCCCAGGCCCACAAACGCGATCCGTACAACCGCGAGGCCCACCATCGCATGGTGCAGTTCCTGTACGCGCGCTCGGCGTCGGGGCGGCTGGCGGAGGCGGTCGGCTTCGCCCACTGGGCCGCCGACGGGGCACCGCCGGGCTCCGCGCTGCATGTGCTGCCGCTGTACGTGCGGGTCGAGCGCTACCGGCGGGCCGGCGGGCGGGACGCCGCGCTCGATCTGCACTGGGTCGCCGAGGACGCCACCCGCGAGGCACGCCGGGCCTTCCAGGGCTGGTTCGAGCTCACCACCGCCGCCGAACGCTCCCCGCTGGACCTCAACCACCTCGCCCACGCCCTGTGGGGCGCCCTCCAGTTCCCGGAGGCGGCCCGGGTGTTCGACGCCATCGGCCCGTACTACGCGCCCCTGCCCTGGGCCTGCCGCACCTCCGATCCGGCCGATCACGCCCAGGCCGTGGACGTCTTCCTGCAGGCCCGCGCCCGCAGCCGCTCCGCCGCCCAACGCCCCTGACGCCCCCTTCCCCCCTCCTGGAGGTTCCGCATGCCCCCCACCCCCGACGGCGTCCAGCAGCAGGACGAGGAACAGCGCCTGCGCGAACTGGGCTACAAACCCGTGCTCGCCCGCCGCATGGGCGGCTTCGGCAACTTCGCGATCAGCTTCTCGGTGATCTCCATCCTGTCCGGCTGCATGACCCTGTACGGCTTCGGCATGGGCGCGGGCGGTCCCGCGGTGATGCTGTGGGGCTGGGCGGGTGTCGGCCTGTTCGTGCTGTGCGTGGGGCTCGCGCTGGCGGAGGTCACCAGCGCGTATCCCACGTCCGGCGCCCTGTACTACATGGCCGACCGGCTCGGCGGGCGCCGCTGGGGCTGGTACACGGGCTGGCTGAACCTGCTCGGCCTGCTCGGCGCGATCGCCGGCATCGACTACGGGGCCGCGCTGTTCACCGGCGCGTTCATGAACCTCCAGTGGGGCTTCGAGCCGACGCCGGAGAAGACGATGCTCATCTTCGTCGTGATCCTGCTGCTGCACGCCACGCTGAACCTGTTCGGCGTACGCCTGGTGAGCGTGCTCAACTCGATCAGCGTGTGGTGGCACCTCGCCGGTGTCGCCCTCATCGTCGGCGTACTGGCCGTCGTCCCCGACCACCACCAGTCGCCGTCCTTCGTCTTCACCGAGTTCGTCAACGAGACCGGCTGGGAGAACCCGGTCTACGTCGCCGCGATCGGCCTGCTGCTCGCCCAGTACACCTTCTCCGGCTACGACGCCTCCGCCCACCTGTCCGAGGAGACCGCCAACGCGTCGGTGTCGGCGGCCCGCGGCATCGTCCGCGCCATCTGGGTCTCCTGGATCGCGGGCTTCGTGCTGCTCGCGGGCCTGACCTTCGCCATCCAGGACTACGACGCCACGCGGGCCAGCGAGACCGGGGTGCCGCCCGCGCAGATCCTGCTCGACGGCCTCGGTACCGACGGCGCGAGCGCGCTGCTGCTCGTGGTCATCGTCGCCCAGCTGTTCTGCGGCAACGCCGAGGTCGCGGCGGCCAGCCGGATGGTGTTCGCGTTCAGCCGCGACCGGGCCCTGCCCGGCTCGGAGCTGTGGCGCAAGGTCAGCAGCCGCACCCAGACGCCGGTCGCCGCCGTGTGGCTGTCGGTGGCGGTCGCCTGCGTGCTCGCCCTGCCGTCCCTGTACTCGACGACGGCGTACGGCGCGGTCACCGCCATCAACGTCATCGGCATCACGCCCGCTTACGTCATCCCCGTGTTCCTGCGGCTGCGGGCCGGTGACCGCTTCCAGCGGGGGCCGTGGCACCTGGGCCGGTGGAGCCGGCCGATCGGCTGGATCGCGGTGGTGTGGGTGGCCTGTGTCACGGTGCTGTTCTGCCTGCCGCAGTCGTCGCCGGTGACGGTCGACACGATGAACTACGCCTCGGTCGCCCTCGCCGTCGTACTGGTCCTCGCCACGGTGTGGTGGTTCGTGGCCCGCCGTTCGTACGGAACGCCCACCACCACGGCGTACGGCGACGACCGTGAACAGGCCGAACTGGCCGAGGGGATCGTCTGAGCGGCTCTCTTGTGCTGCAGTGCGCGGTACGAACTGCGGTACCGGATGAGGCAGGATGAGCGGTCGCGCCAGACGTCGAGAGGGCTGTCCGGCGCGACCGCACATCACGGAAGCGAGCAGGTGACCACGTGACGAGACTTCACATCCGGCCGTCGGCGAGGAATGTCCCCGCGGATCTTCTCCCCGGAGGTGACCGGTGAACCGCGAACTCACCATGAACGACCTGGTCATCGCCGGAATCGCCGTGGCCGCGGGCCTGTTGGCGGCCTTCCTGCTGCGCATGCTGCTGCGCTGGCTGGGCAAGCACGCGGACCGCACCCGCTGGACCGGCGACGAGGTCATCGTGGACGCACTGCGGACCGTGGTGCCGTGGGCCGCGGTCGTGGGCGGCGCGGCGGCCGCGGGGGCGGCGCTGCCGCTCACCAGGACGGTGCAGCGCAACGTCAACCAGGGCCTGACCGTCCTGCTCATCCTCGTCGTGACGATCGCGGCGGCCCGGATGGTCGCCGGCCTGATCCGGACGGTCACCCAGTCCCGCTCCGGAGTCGCCGGGTCGGCGACGATCTTCGTCAACATCACCCGGGTCGTGGTCCTGGCCATCGGCTGCCTGGTGGTGCTGCAGACGCTGGGCATCTCCATAGCCCCGCTGCTCACCGCCCTGGGTGTGGGCGGTCTGGCGGTGGCACTCGCCCTCCAGGACACGCTTGCCAACCTCTTCGCGGGCATCCACATCCTGGCCTCGAAGACCGTCCAGCCCGGCGACTACATCCGGCTGAGCAGCGGCGAGGAGGGCTATGTCACCGACATCAACTGGCGGCAGACCACTATCCGCAACCTCTCCAACAACCTGGTCATCATCCCCAACGGGCAGCTGGCGGGGACGAACATGACCAACTACAACCGCCCCGAGCAGGACCTCACCATCCTGGTCCAGGCGGGCGTCGCCTACGACAGTGATCTGGAGCACGTCGAGCGCGTGACCCTCGAAGTGATCTCCGAGGTGATGACCGAGATCACCGGCGCCGTCCCGGACCATGAGCCGGCGGTGCGGTTCCACACCTTCGGCGACTCGCGCATCGGTTTCACGATCATCCTGGGCGTCGGCGAGTTCAGCGACCAGTTCCGGATCAAGCACGAGTTCATCAAGCGCCTGCACCGGCGCTACCGCGAGGAGGGCATCCGCATCCCGGCCCCGACGCGAACGGTGGCGATCCAGCAGAGCGGCACCCCGCTGCCCGACGCGGTCATCCCGGCCCCACGACCCAGCACCCACGATCACGAGATATCTTGATGTCGAGCAATGTTGCAGACGTGGAGCGGAGCACCCGGTGACTGACTCGACCATCATCTATACGCACACTGACGAGGCCCCGGCCCTGGCGACGTATTCCTTCCTGCCGGTGGTCCAGGCGTACGCCTCGCAGGCGGGTGTCTCTGTGGAGACCCGTGACATCTCGCTGGCCGGCCGCATCATCGCGGTGTTCCCGGAGTACCTCACCGAGGACCAGCGGATCCCGGACGCCCTCCACGAGCTGGGCGAACTCGCCAAGACGCCCGAGGCCAACATCATCAAGCTGCCGAACATCTCGGCGTCGATCCCGCAGCTGAAGGCCGCGATCGCCGAGCTGCAGGCCCAGGGCTACGCGCTGCCGGCCTACCCGGACGACCCGAAGACCGACGAGGAGCGGGAGATCCAGGCCCGCTACGACAAGGTCAAGGGCTCCGCGGTGAACCCGGTCCTGCGTGAGGGCAACTCCGACCGCCGCGCCCCCGCGTCGGTCAAGAACTACGCCAAGACCCACCCGCACCGCATGGGGGCCTGGACCCCGGAGTCCAAGACGAACGTCGCGACGATGGGCGTCGACGACTTCCGTTCCACCGAGAAGTCCGCGGTGATCTCCGAGGCCGGCTCGCTCCGTATCGAGCTGAAGGGCGACGACGGCTCCACCACCGTCCTGCGCGAGTCCGTCCCCGTTCTCGAGGGCGAGGTCGTCGACGCCTCCGTGATGCGGGTCGCCGCGCTGCGCGAGTTCCTCACGGAGCAGGTCGCCAAGGCCAAGGCGGAGGGCGTGCTGTTCTCCGTGCACCTGAAGGCCACGATGATGAAGGTCTCCGACCCGATCGTCTTCGGCCATGTCGTACGCGCCTTCTTCCCGAAGACGTTCGCCGAGTACGGCGACAAGCTCGCCGCCGCCGGCCTGACCCCGAACGACGGTCTGGGCGGCATCTACAAGGGCCTGGAGGCCCTGCCCGAGGGCGCCGAGATCAAGGCCTCCTTCGACGCCGAGCTCGCCGAGGGCCCGGCGCTGGCGATGGTCGACTCCGACAAGGGCATCACCAACCTGCACGTCCCGTCGGACGTCATCGTCGACGCCTCCATGCCGGCCATGATCCGCACCTCCGGCCACATGTGGGGCCCGGACGGCCAGGAGCACGACACCCTCGCGGTCCTGCCGGACTCCTCGTACTCCGGCGTCTACCAGGCCGTGATCGACGACTGCCGTGCCAACGGCGCCTACGACCCGTCGACCATGGGCTCCGTCCCGAACGTCGGCCTGATGGCGCAGAAGGCCGAGGAGTACGGCAGCCACGACAAGACCTTCGAGATCCCGACCACGGGCACCGTCCGCCTGGTCGACCAGGCCGGCAACGTCGTCCTGGAGCAGACCGTCTCCGCCGGCGACATCTTCCGCGCCTGCCAGACCAAGGACGCCCCGATCAAGGACTGGGTGAAGCTGGCCGTCACCCGCGCCCGCGCCACCGGCGACCCGGCCGTCTTCTGGCTCGACGAGACCCGCGCCCACGACGCCAACCTGATCGCCAAGGTCAACGCCTACCTGCCGGAGCACGACACCGAGGGCCTGGACATCCGCATCCTCGCCCCGGTCGAGGCCACCAAGCTGTCGGTGGAGCGCATCCGCCGCGGCGAGAACACGATCTCGGTGACCGGCAACGTCCTGCGCGACTACCTCACCGACCTCTTCCCGATCCTGGAGCTGGGCACCAGCGCCAAGATGCTGTCGGTCGTCCCGCTGATGGCGGGCGGCGGCCTGTTCGAGACGGGTGCCGGCGGCTCCGCGCCGAAGCACGTGCAGCAGCTGGTCAAGGAGAACTACCTGCGCTGGGACTCCCTGGGTGAGTTCTTCGCCCTGGTGCCGTCCTTGGAGCAGTACGCCGAGTTCACCGGCAACGCCCGCGCCAAGGTCCTCGCCGACACCCTCGACCGCGCCACGGCGACCTTCCTCAACGAGGACAAGTCCCCGACCCGTCGCGTCGGCGGCATCGACAACCGCGGCAGCCACTTCTACCTGTCCCTGTACTGGGCGCAGGAGCTGGCCGCGCAGACCGACGACGCGGACCTGGCCAAGGCCTTCGCCGCGCTCGCCGAGACGCTCGCCGCCAACGAGCAGAAGATCGTCGACGAGCTGATCGCGGTCCAGGGCAAGCCGGCCGACATCGGCGGCTACTACCAGCCCGACCCGGCCAAGGCCGCCGCAGTCATGCGCCCCTCGGCCACCTGGAACGAGGCGCTCGCGTCCCTGAGCTGACGCTGCCCTGGCTCTCAAGGCCCGCTTACGTCTCCGCCCCGACCGGTGCACCGTCCGGCCGGGGCGGAGGTGTGTGCACGCCTGTGGGTACGACGCACTGCCGGGCCACACCGACGGCTCGGCCCGCACGCGGGAACGCCTCGAGCCGGTGGGCCTGGGCGCCGAACGCCTCGCCCGCCGCCCGCACCGGCATCCCGGGTCGGCTGCGGCGCGCGGCTGCCCCTGACCCGCCGCGCTCGCGCGACGGCTCACCACTCCCGGGTGGCGATGAGCTCCTCGGCGTCCGCCTCGGTGAACCCGTACGCGGTGGCGATGAACCAGAAGTCCTCGGCTATCTCCTCGCGGGCCACGGTCTCGATCTCGCTGCCGGCTGCATCGAACTCGGCTTCCAGGTCGTTGAACTCGCCCGTGGCGGCGTGGGTCAGGACGTAGAGCGCGGGCAGGTCGGCGGGCCGCTCCGCCTCGATGCGCTCGCACAGCCGCAGCAGGATCGCCCTGCCCCGGTCCAGCACGTGATCGGGGTAGTAGTCGTCGCCGTACAGGCCCTTGAGAAACGGGTGTCCGGCCACCTGCTGGTTACTGATCGGCATGAGGCTCCCCCTGATCGATGCTCGCTCGTCGATGTGGCACCTTGATCCTGCCGTACGCCACTGACAACGCCTCCGGAGCTGCCCGATGTCCCCCGCCGCACTGTCCTACGAGCTGTTGCCCGGTGCCGACGACTCCCCCGTGATCCTGCATGTGCCGCACTCCGCCCGGGACATACCGGGCGACGTCCGCGCGGGCATCGTGCTGGATGACGAGGCGTTGGAGCGGGAGCTGGATCACATCACCGATGCGCACACCGCGCGGATCGCCGCCGAGGCGGCCGGGTTGTGCGTCGCCACGCCCTGGCGGTTCGTCAACCGGCTCTCGCGGCTGGTCGTCGACCCGGAGCGGTTTCCGGACGAGCGGGAGGAGATGCTCGCCGTGGGCATGGGCGCCGTGTACACGCGGACCACGCACCGGGGCGCGCTGCGGCCCGAGGGCTTCGACCCCGAGCCGTTGATCGAGCGCTACTTCCGCCCGTACGCCCGTGCCATGACGGAGGCCGTGGCCGACCGGCTCGCCGCCACCGGCCGGGCCGTGATCATCGACGTGCACTCCTATCCCACCGTCCGGCTGCCGTACGAGCTGCACGGCGAGGGCCCGCGACCGCCGGTCTGCCTGGGCACCGACTCCTTCCACACGCCTCCCGAGCTGCTCACGGCCGCCCGGAAGGCGTTCGCGCAGTGCGGGGAGACGGGACTCGACAGCCCCTTCGGCGGCACGTACGTACCCCTGGAGTACTACGGGTCCGAGCCCCGGGTGAGTGCGCTGATGGTGGAGATCCGCCGGGACACGTACATGACCGAGCCGGGCGGGCCGGCCGGTCCCGGACTGCACCGGCTCGCGACGGCACTGGCGGAACTGGTCGGCGCGGTACCCCACTGATCCCCGGCCCGCCCGCGCCGGGCGGTCTCAGGCCCGCAGCCACTCCGTGACGACCACCTCCCCGCCGGTCCGCAGCCGCAGCGCGAAAGGACCGGCGGTCGGTACGTCGCCGGCGAAACGGCCCATGGCGTCGGCCGTGAGGGTGGCGGGCGCGGTCGGCTGGAGGCCGCCGAGCACCTCGATGCGGGCCGGCTGCGGAGGCAGCACCTGCCCCATCACGCCCCGCTCCGTCACCTCGACGTCGACGGTCAGCTCACCGGCGCGGAAGGTCAGCATCCGCGGTGCGTCCGTCACTCCCCTGACCGGAATGGCGTCGACCAGTGAGTCGAAGGTGAGCTCGGCGAGCCGGGCGTCCAGATCGCGCAGCATGAACGCCTCGACGGCCAGGCGCCGCAGCTCGGCCGGCACCGGATCCAGGATGGCGGCGGCACCGCGCAGTTCCCCCTCCAGCAGACCGTCGTCGAACTCCGCATCGTTCAGGACGGCTTCGTCGTAGCCGTCGTCGCTGTTGTCGTGGTGGGCGTTCACAGCACTCCCCGTGCGTCGAGTCGGGCCCGCAGGCGGCGCAGACAGCGCTGGCGCAGCGGCCCGATGCTGCCGACGGCGATGCCCAGGGCGGCGGACACCTCCTGGTAGCTGGGCGGCGGCGAGGCCATCAGGACCCGCAGCAACTGCCTGCAGCGCTCGCCGAGTTCCTCGAACTCCTGCCACAGCCGTCGGACGCGCTCGCTCTGTGCGGCGGCCTCCTCGGAGTCGAGCACGGACTGTTCCGGCGTACGGTCCTCGCTGACCCGGTCCAGGAGTTGCGGGTCATCGGTCGGCGTCAGCCGCCGTGAACTCCTGATGACCTTCAGGCTTTCGTGCCGTGCGGTGCTCGCCAGCCAGGCGCCCGCCTTGTGCGGTTCACGGATGCGCCCGAGGTGCTGGGCGAAGCGGAACCAGACGGTCTGGTAGACCTCGTGCGCGTCGGCGTCGGAGAGCCGGTGTGCGCGCACGACGGACCACACCAGTGGGCTCAGCCCTTCCACCAGCGCTTTCCAGGCCGCCGCGTCGCCGTCGACGGCGGACTGGACGAGCGCGCCGACATCTGCACGGTCCACGGCCCCACCCCTCGTGTACGGCAAGTCATCGTACGCGGTGGCGGGGACGGTTACGGCCCTCATGCCCCAGGAGGGAGGGTCACGACCGGCACCGGGCGCCACGTGGGCGGACGCAGGGCCGGCACACGGTCGCCGCGCACCGACGCGAACTCCGTGATCGTCTCGAGCAGTTGCTGCCCGGCGGCGCGCGGGTCGCGCTCCTTGTGCGCGACCATGTGGGACGCGATCATCCCGGCGACCACCGGGGTGGCGAAGGAGGTGCCGCTCCATTGCGCGAACCCCTCGAACATCACCTGGTCCGGCTTGCTCGCGGTGGTTCCCTGTTCCTCGCTCAACACGCCGGTGTGCCGGGGGTTCTGGCAGGTGCAGGCGTAGCTGAAGCCGTAGCGGCAGGCCTCGTACGTGGAGTGCTGGTAGACGTACGGGACGGGCGCGTCGAAGCCGGTGAGGGAGCTCGTGAGGCGCTCGCCGGGCGCGTAGACCTTCACCCAGGCGCCGTGGTTGCTGAAGCAGGCGCCGAACTCGCCGTCGCTGCGCAGCGCTCCGACCGACAGCACGCTGTTCTCGTAGCCGGGCAGGTCGGAGTAGGCGGCGGGCCAGAAGGGGGTGGCGCTGCCGTTGTTGCCGGCCGCGGCGACCAGCAGGGTGCGCTGGGTGCGCAGTTCCTCCATGAAGGCCTGCACGCCGAGCAGGCCGTCGGTGCGGCCGTTGGGGGTGCCGGCGGACAGGCTGAGGATGTCGGGCCAGCCGCTCCTGTCGACGGCCTCGAACAGTTTGTCGCCGAACTCCGACTCCAGGATGGCGCCCGCGTCGTTGAGGGTGTTGCGGACGGTGAGGTCGGTGTTGGGTGCGACGGCGGCGACGAGTCCGGCGATGAACGTGCCGTGTCCGACGTACTGCTGGAGGATGCCGTTGTCGTCGGTCTCCTTGATCTGGGCGTCGCCCTGGGTGTGGGCCAGCAGCGGGTAGGAGCGGTAGTCCTTCATCAGGCCGGTGTCGATCACGAGGACGCCGACGGCCGTGTCCGGGTCGTGCATCGCCTCGGCCGCGGCGGGGTTGGGCTGCTCGGTGGGCGGGGCGGGTACGGGTTCGTCGCCGGGGCAGGCGTTGACCGGCGCGATGTGCACCACGTGGTTGCGGCTGACCAGCCTGTGCCCGGCACGCCCCTCCGCGGCGCTCAGCGCGCGCAGGGCACTCGCCACGGCACGGTCGCCACGCTGGTCGCCCTGTCCGGGGTCCCCGACCTGGATACGGGTGATCCCGGAACGGTTGGTCTCGGAGCTCGCCCGGCGCACGCTCTCGGCGACCAGGCCGGTGGTCTCGGTGAAGTGGGCCCGCACGGTGTCCTCGACGAGCCGGGCCTCCTCGCCGTCGCGGGCGATCACTACGCCCTTCTCGTAGAGGAACTCGGCGGAGTCGTCCGGGCCCATCGCCAAGGGGACATCGGGCATCGAGCGCTGGATCTGGTCGAACTGCTCGCGGAATCGCTGTGGTGCCATGGCGTGTTCCTCCCGGTGGGGCATTGGTCGACAAGTAGAGCCGCGGGACGGCTGATTGATACAGAGACAATCCTGTGTGGCACGGTTCCGGGGCCACTACCATCCGAGGGGTGACAGCGGGAAGCGACTCGGTTCTCGAACTGCTGCCGATGGTGTTCGCCGCTCCCAACGACGCGCTGGCAGGGGCGGAACGGGTGCTCGACACCGGTCCGCCGCCGTTGTACGCCTCCGTCGCCCACCAGGTGATCGGCATCTGGCAGCGGGACTTCGGCGACCTGCGGATCGCCCTGCACCATCTGCGCCGCGCCCGTGACCTCGCCGCGCGCGCGGAGTCGGCCGACCGGGAGGCGGACGTCCTCGGCACGCTCGGCGTGGCGCTGGTCCACGCGGGGCGCACCCGGCAGGGTCTGGCCGCCTTCGAACGGGGTGTCCTGCGCGGCACGGGGCACACCCGGGCGCGCGTGCTGTACCGGCGGGCGTACGTCTGGTGGGTGCTGGGCCGTCATCGGGAGGCGCTGGAGGACGTACGCCGGGCGATTCCGGTGCTGCGGCAGGCGGACGACGTGATCTGGACGGCGCGGGCGCTGACGCTGCGGGCGACTGTGCATCTGGCGCTGGGCGCGGTGGAGCGGGCGGACTCCGACTTCACCGCGGCCGAGGCGCTGTGGGACACCACAGGTCAGGAGCACGACAAGGCCGACGCGGTGGAGAGTCGCGGCCTTGCCGCGTTCCGCTCGGGCGACGTCCCGGCGGCGCTGCGGCTGCTGGACGAGGCCGCGGAGCGGTACGCCAAGCTCGGCACGCCGTCGTTCATGCTGAACATCCGGCGCTGCGAGGTACTGATGGCGGCCGGGCTCGCCCCCGAGGCGCTGGCCGAGGCGGACGCGGCGATCGCGGTCCTCGACGGCATAGGAGGGCAGTCGACCCGCAAGGCGGAGCTGCTGCTGGCAGCCGCCCGTGCGGCCCGGCTGGCGGGCGATCCGCACACGGCGATCGCACGGGCGGCGCTGGCGGTGCGGCTGTTCGCCGGGCAGCGGCGGACCTGGTGGGAGACGCATGCCCGGCTGGTGCTGATCGAGGCACGGGTGGCCGCGGGACGCAGTTCGGGGCGGCTGGTCGCGGACGCCGCCGCGGTGGCCGACCGGCTGGCCGCGTTCGGGGCGCCGGCCGCGCCGGAGGCGTCGCTGCTCGCGGGCCGGATCGCGCTGGGCCTGGGCTGGCGCACGGACGCGGAGCGGCATCTGGCGGTCGCCGCCCGCAGCAGGCACAGCGGGCCACCGCTGGCGCGGATGACGGGCTGGGCGGCGCAGGCGCTGCGGGCGCGGGCCGCCGGTTCCGGCCGAGGGGTTCTGGAGGCGTGCCGGCGCGGCCTGGACGTGCTGGACGACCATCGGATGACGCTCGGCGCGTCCGAGCTGCGGGCGCGCGCCACCGAGCAGGGCGCGGAGCTGGCCGCGCTCGCCCAGCAGGCCAGCCTGACGGGCGGCGGGCCGCGCCGGCTGCTGGTGTGGAGCGAGCGCTGGCGGGCCACCGTACTGTCCACGCCCCCGACCCGTCCGCCGGCCGACCCGGCGCTGCTCAGCTCCCTGACCGCCTACCGGGAGATCGCCGCCCGCGCCGAGGCCGCCCGCATGGAGGGCCGTCCCGTCCCGGCACTGGAGCGCGAGGAGCGCCGCCTGGAGCGGGAGATCCGCTCACGGACCCTGCACATGCGGGGCGACGCTCCCGGTGACGAGCTCCGCTTCGACATCGGGCGGCTCCTGGAGCGGCTCGGCGAGGCGCGGCTGGTGGAACTCGCCGTCCTGGACGGGCGGGTGCATGTGCTGCTGTGCGGTCAGGGGCGGGTGCGGCGGTTCGAGGCGGGGCTGCTGGCGGAGGCAGAGGCCGAGGCCGAGCACGTGCAGGCCGGGCTGCGACGCCTCGCCCATCCGGGGGCGGAGGGCCGGCTGCCAGTGGTGGAAGCGGCGGGCCACCGCCTTCAGGAGCTGCTGCTCGGTCCGGCCGCGGCGCATCTCGGGCCCGGCCCGGTCGTGGTGGTACCGCCGGGCCGGCTGCACCGGGTGCCGTGGGCGCTGCTGCCCTCGCTGCGGGACCGGGTGCTCAGCGTGTCGCCGTCGGCGAGCAGTTGGCTGCGGGCCCGGGAGACCGAGCCGCCGCCGGGCGGCCGGCACGTCCTGGTGCGCGGGCCGGGCCTGGCGACCGGCGGCGCGGAGGTGCCCGACGTGGCCGACCGGTACGGCCGGCCGACCGTCCTGGAACACGACGAGGCGCGGGTGCCGCGCGTCCTGGCGGAACTCGACGGCGCCGCGCTGGCCCACATCGCCGCGCACGGCACCTTCCGCGCGGACAGCCCGCTGTTCTCGGCGTTGCGGATGGCCGACGGTCCGCTGATCGTGCACGACTTCGAACGCCTGGACCGCAGCCCGTACCGGATCATCCTGTCCAGCTGCGACACCGCCCGGCTCGCCTCGGTCGGCGCGGACGAGCTGCTCGGCCTGGTCACCGCGCTGCTGCCGCTGGGCACGGCCGGGGTGGTGGCGAGCAGCGCACCCGTCAACGATGCCGCGGTCGTCCCGCTGATGCTCGCGCTGCACAAGGGCCTGAGCGCCGGTCTGTCGCTGGCCGAGGCGCTGCGCGACGCCCGGGCGGCGCTGCCGGGTGATGCGGTGCACCGGGCCACGGGGTGGGCGTTCACGGCGTTCGGGGCGGCGTGACGACGCTGCGGACCCGCTGACGCTCACACTCCACAAGGGCCCGGCCTGGCGCCGGCCGAGCACTACGCGACGCCCACGCGGCACTGCCGGCGACGTGGCGCACCAGGCCACCGGGTGGACGTTCACGGCGTTCGGGGCGGCGTGATGCCGGTTCACGCCGGCTGCGCGGCGGGCAGTTCGACGAACCAGGGCAGGGCTCCGCGGTCGCTGGCACCGAGGCGGGCGTAGGCGCTGTAGAGGTGGTTGCCGACGGTGCGGATCGAGAGGGTGAGCTGTTCGGCGATCTGCCGGTTGCTGAGGCCGGCCGCCGCGAGGGTGACGATCTGCCGTTGGCGGGCGGTGAGTTCGCCCAGGACGAGGCCGGACAGGGCGGGGGTGCGGGCGCCCTGGCAGCGGCGGGCGAGGGCGACGGCGCGGGTGCGCGAGGTGCGCGCGGCACGCGGGTCGCGGTGCGCCCGTACCGCCTGGGCGTGCGCCTCGGCGGCGAAGAGCAGGAAGCCACGCTCCTCCAGCCGTGCGGCCGCCCGGTCCAGGGCGGGCCCGTCACCACGGGCGAGCGCGTCGGCGTGGTCGGCGAAGACGCCGCGCAGGCGGCCGGTGGCGTGCTCGGGGGCACCGAGGCGTACGGCGTCGTACGCCTCCTCCTCGGCGAGCGTGGCCAGTGCCCCGTCGACGGCGCCATGTGCCGCCGCCAGCCAGGCCGCCGCCGCGGAACCCACCATCGCCTCCTGAGCTGTCGTCACCTCGCCCGACTGGGCGGCGGCGAGGGCGAGCTCGGTGCGGCAGGGCGCGTCGTCGGGCGCAGCGCGCAGGCCTTCGCGCGCCCATGCCCCGGCCTCCCGCAGCTCTCCGCGCAGCCGCGCGAAACGTGCTCGTACCGCGGCGTACCCGGCCGGCACCGGCGCGCCCTCCGCCGCGAGCCACTCCCCCACGGGTGTGGGCAGCGGGGTCACGTCGGCCTGCTCGATGCGCTGTGCCAGCGCCGCCCGCTCCGCGTCCAGCGCGGGGCCGCACCGGTCCGGGGTGCCCGCGAGCCGCCGGGCACGCAGCGTACCGGCCGTGGCCCGCAGCGCGGGTCCGTACAGGGGGTCGGCGAGGTGGACGGCGCCGTGGTCGTCGATGCGGATCAGGCCGTCGGCCTCGAGGCGTTCGAGGGGGCGGAGGTCGAGTTCGTCCAGGTGCAGCGGCAGGGGTTCGGCGAAGGCGAGGTGGTCGAGGGTCTCACGCTCGTCGGAGTCGGCGCGGTCCAGGGCCGGCGCGGTGCGGTCGCGCAGGGTCGCGGTGACCGGCACCGGGCCCCGCCAGGCCCGCTCGTCGGAGTCGGGGACCCGGGTGAGCAGCCCGCCGTCGCGCACCGCGCCCAGCAGCTCGCGCAGCAGCCGCAGGTCCCCCCGGCACAGGCGGTGCAGTCGGTTCGCGGTGAGCGGTTCCAGGGGGCCTCCGGCGCCCGCGGTCAGCAGCTGGGCCGTCTCCGTGGCGGGCAGCGGCTCCAGGGCGAGGCGGGGCAGCAGTTCGCCGGTCCACAGCCGGGACACGGCGCCGGGGACGCGGGCGCCGTCGGTGGCGACGACCAGCAGGCGGGTGCGGCCGTGGACGGCGAGCTGGTGGACCAGGGCCGCGGAGGCGTCGTCGAGCAGGTGCGCGTCGTCCACCAGCAACAGGCGTACGCCGGAGAGCAGGTGCACCGCCCGGTGCAGGCCGACCGCCTCGGGCAGCAGGTGGGCAAACGCGGCGAAGGGGATCTCCCGGGTCTCGGGGGTTCCGGCGGCCCTGGCGCAGTCGGTGCCGCGGACGGCCTCCGTGACGAGCCGGGTCTTTCCGCAGCCCGCCGGACCGGTCACGACGATGCCGTGCCGGCCGGCGGTCAGCGACCGGCGGACCAGTTCGAGTTCGTCCTCCCGACCGGCGAACGGCCAGGGCAGCTCCAGGGTCTTCGCGTCCTGTGCGTAAGTCATCACGCCTATAAGAGCAGCGCTACTCACACCTGATACAGGGCGACTTGAGTAGCCCCCGACTCAGGCGCCCCGGCCCGGCCGACGGCAGTCTGTGCGCATGGCCGGACGCTACTGCTCCCTCGCGCAGGCGTCGGCCCCGGTCTTCGCACCGGGGCTGACCGCCGAGCGGCTCAGTGCGCTGCGCGGCGGTCGGCGGATGTGGGTCAACGGCACGGTCCTGCACTACTACTTCTTCGACGGCGACACCGACGGCTCCGTCATCCCCGTTCCGGGGACCGCGGAGACCCGGCGGGTGTCGTGGGCCGGCGCCAAGGACCAGCAGGACGTCGTGCGCGAGTGCTTCCGGGAGTGGCAGGACCTGGGCATCGGCCTCACCTTCACCGAGGTCGACGACCGGCCCGAGGCGGAGCTGCGCATCGGGTTCCAGTTCGGCGACGGCTCCTGGTCGACGGTGGGCAGGGACGCCCTGCGGGTCGGCCGCAACGAACGCACCATGAACTTCGGCTGGGATCTGACCGCGCCCGGGGAGCGGGGGACGGCCCTGCACGAGATCGGGCATGCGCTCGGCATGCTGCACGAGCACCAGAGCCCGTTCGCGGGCATCCACTGGGACGACGAGGCCGTGTACGCCGAACTGGCGGGCCCGCCGAACTTCTGGAGCCGGGACCGGACGTTCTTCAACATCCTGCGCAAGCTCGACCCGGACGAGGTCAACGGCTCCGTCTGGGACCCGCTGTCGATCATGGAGTACCCGTTCCCGTCGGGGCTGATCCTGGAGCCCGAGCAGTTCCGCGGGGGCCTGAACCCGCCCGGCGCGCTGTCGGCCCTCGACAAGGAGTTCGTCCTTCGCTGGTACCCGCCGGCCGGCGTGCCGCAGCCGCCCGCGCTGGTGCCGTTCCGCTCGGCGCCGCTGGGTCTGCGGCCGGGCGAGCAGGCCGACTTCGTGGTCGAGCCGCCGGAGACCCGCGAGTACACGGTGGGCACCTTCGGCGACAGCGACACCGTCGTCGTGGTCTTCGAGGAGCGGGACGGCGAACCCCGCTACCTCACCGGACAGGACGACGCAGGCACCTCCGGCAACGCCACTGTCAAGGCCCGGCTCGTCAAGGGCCGCCGCTACTTCGTCCGTGTGCGCCTGTACTCCTCGTGGGGTCCGGGCGAGACGGCGGTCATGTGCTGGTGACAGCACGGCCCCGCGCCACGCGGACGCCTGGACCACAGTCCGGCACCGGGGGAGCGGTCGGGGACGTCACCTTCGGGGGAGGGTGACGTCTCCGACCACGCCATGGATGAGTGCGCGTACTCATCCTGATCGAGTAGCTGCACGGAAGCCTCACGGCCTGCGGCAGGGGTACTTCTGGACACGGAGACCGCAGTAGTCCCTGACCAGGAGGAGGCCTCCATGCACTGGCCCCGTCATTCGGCCGCCCTGTACACCCGAGGAGACACCGCCCTGATCGTGGCCGGTGGCTATGCCGCGCTCGTCGTCGGCGTCGCCGCCTGGCTGGAGACCCTGGTCCTGGTGGGCGATCCGGGCCTGGGCGGGGTGTGGCTCATCCTCGTGACCCTGCCCGTGTCCATCCCGCTCATCCTGATACCGGCCCCGCCGGAGGCCTACAGCGTGCTGCTGGCCGCCGGCGGCCTGGTGCAGGCGTGGGTACTGTGGCGCCTGTTGCGCGGCCGGCGCATGCGCTGACCGCGCAGCAGGCGATCCGCCGCTCAGTCGTCGTCCGGGAACTCGCCCGAGAACGCGGCGGCCATACGCAGCCAGGACCCCGCCTCCTCGTGCCGCCCCTGACGTTCCAGGGTGCGGCCCAGCATCAGGTGGGCGTAGTGCTCCACCGGGTCACGGTCGATGACCTTGCGCAGCTGCTCCTCGGCGGCCCGCAGCTGTGCCGAGTGGTAGTAGGCGCGAGCCAGCAGCAGCCGGGGGCCGGTCTGCTCCGGGGCCTCCTCGACCACGACGGCGAGCAGCTTCGCGGCGCCGATGTAGTCCTTGGCCTCGAAGAGCAGCCGGGCCCGCTCCCAGCGCTCGACGGTGGTCTCCTCGTGCGGGACCCCGGCGCCGTTGTCGAACAGGTGCAGGGCGCTTGCCCAGCGGTCGGGCGCGACGCCGCCGTTCGCCCGGTAGTCGTTGAGGTTGTCGGTCATCAGGGCTCCTCTCCGACTGCTGCCTTGACACATCAACCAACCCCTCGCAACACGCTGCGGGACGCCCCTATTCCGCAAACGGAGGTCAGCACGGTCGAGAGGAGGCCTCTCAGTCCTCTCGGGACCGAGGCGATCCACTCGGCGTCGAAGGCGGCGGTGAACCGGCGCGTCCAGTCCTGGAGGACCCCGATGTGGTGCCCGCCCGCGGTGCAAACGCCGACGGCGGCCGGGTCGGGGAGCCGGGCGAGTCCGGCCTCGCCGACGGTCTCGCACTGGATGTCGTAGCGCGGGATGAGGACCTGTGCGGTGCGGGCGGAGGGCAGGGCGAACCGTCCGCCGGCCTCGCTGCTGATATGCGCCCGGGCGTCCCGCGGGAGGTGGGCGAAGTGGGTGACCGCGTCTGACACGCCGGTCGGTCCGCCAGTTGGAAGGAGTAGCCCGCGACGGTCCGCCGTTGCCGATCCCGTGAGCGGCAGGACCAGGAACTCGCTGTCGCCGGTGGCCTGTCGGTTCCGGAACGGACAGTCCTCGGAGCTGCGAGCCCTGACGGTCCGTCCACCGTCCCCAGCACCGCCTGTCACGCCTCGAAGACCCTCCCCAACTCGCTGGTAGTGACACTCTCTTGGTGCGACACTGCTGTTCGCGCCAGGTGACGGGGGTGACAGGGATGGCGGAGGAGATACCGGGTGGCTTCCGGGGCCGGCGGCCGGTGCTGCGGTTCCTGGCGGACGCGCTGCACACCCCGCCCGGCAGTCCGCCGCCACGTCCGCTGCTGATGCTGCTCGGGCCGCGTGGCACGGGCGCCAGTCAGATGCACGAGTCGGCCCTGGAGTACTTCCAGACGGTGTGCCCGGTGGCGTACCTCAACTTCGAACCGCGCGCCGGCGGCGGCCAGCTGTCCATGCGCGAGGTGCTCGCCGCGCTGGCGCACCAGCTGCAGTCGGGAAAGCCGCTGGACCCGGTTGCCTTCCCGCGGCTCACCATCGGGCTGCTCGCCACCGAACACCGCTGGGACCCACCGACCCGCGACGGCGCCCGGCGACTCGCCCGGGTCGGCATCACCCGGCGGCTGCGCCACCAGATGCCCTCCCGCACGCGCGACATCGTCGGCTCACTCAGCCGTACCGCGATGCAGGTGACGAGCGCCTTCGAGGTGCCCGGGCCGTTCTCGGTGCTCGCCGCCGTGTCCGAGCACATCCAGGTGTCGCCGGGACGCCAGCTGAGCCTGCTGCAGGAGCGCCGCGGACGGCAGTGGTACGCCGGCCGGCTGGCCGGACTGACCGACCCGGACGACGCGCTGGTCGAACTGAACGCCTGGTGGCACCAGGAGACGGCAGACCACCGGGCACGGGTGGAGCGCCTGCTCCTCGAGGCGTTCGTCCACGATCTTCGGGCGCACGCACGAGGGCCGTTGCACAACAAGTCGATGCTGGTGCTCCTCGACAACTGCCAGGAGCCGATGGGCCTGGATTTCGTCCGCGCCTGGGCCCGGGTGCGCGAGGCGCTGCCGGAGGACGGTCACGGCAACGACCCGGCGGTGGTCGCCGGCAGTCTGCACAAGTGGCCCGCCACCTGGGGGCCCAGTCGCGACGGCGGGCCGGGCGAAGGGGTACGGGTGGTCGGGTCGGATGCGGCCTCGCTCGCGGACTGGCTGAACCACCGGTCGGCGGACGGCGGCGCCGGGTCCTGGTGGTACGCCGTACGGCTGCGCAATCTGACCCGGGACGACGTCGCCGCCCTCGCCGCGCTCGGGCGTCCGCGCTGGACCCAGGAGGCGGACTGGGCGCACCGGCTCACCGGCGGTCTGCCCTGGGCGGTCGCCCAGCTCGCGCAGGCACTGCCGGACAGCGAGCGGCCGGTGTCCCCCCGATCGCTGCGGATGCTGCCCGAGGCGGCAGCGGAGCGCGGTGCGCCGCGGCTGGTGGATCTCGCGCTCGGCCGGCTCCTGGCCGACTTCACCGAGCAGGAGGTGCACACGCTGGAGGAGTGGGCCGCCGCACACGCGGTGGACGAGGCCCCGCAGGTGGTCTCGGAGCCGTCCGGGCCGGTGCCGCGTCCGCTGGTCACCCGCCTCCTCGACCGCTGGCTGGTGTACCACGACGCCTCGGGTGAGCTGCGGTTCCTGCCGTGGCTGCGGCGGCTGCTGCTGTGGCGCCTGGCCGCGGACGAGGAGCGCTGGCGGCGGGTGCACGCCGCGTTCCACGCGCACGCCGACCGGCTTCAGCGCCCCGCCGACGTGCTGTACCACCGGCTCGCCCTGGGCGAACCGGCGGCGGTGGCCGACACCCTGACCGCCCTGCTCACCGGGGATCAGGCACTGCCGCGCCGGGAGTGGGTGGCACTGCTGCAACGGGTGTGCGCGGCACCGAACCGGCTGGAGCGGTTCCCCGAGCCGGAGCACCATCTGGCCCGGCTCGCCACACCGGGTGCGGCCGGCACCGACGAACTGCGGCGCACGGTCTGCGGACTGGTGGCGGCCGGCTGGCTGTGGGCCGACCCGCTCACCGATCCGCGCGGGCGCATGCTGCCCGAACTCGCGGAGCGCTTCAGCCGGCTCGCGGCATTGCTCGACCGCGACACGTTGCCGCTGTACGAAGAGGCGGCCCGGTTCCGTGACTGGGTGCCGCCGCAGACCCAGGAGGGGGTGACGTGGTGGTGACCCCACGTCAGGGGACGTATCCGAGCAGACCGCGCTGGACGAGACGACGCCTGTACCGCACACTCGGCTGGGCCGCCGTCGCTCTGGTTGTGGCCGCCCTGGTCACGGTCGGCCTGCTCTGGTGGCTCAGCCCGGAACGGCACTGCACCGAGGGCGTGGAGCAGCGCGGCACCCCGGCCGAGTGCGTCGGCGTCCCGGACTCCGGCACCTTCGTCTTCACCGACGATCTGCGCGCCATCACCGACCGTATCGCCAAGGAGAACGCGGACATCACCGCAAAGGACGCCAAGACCCCGTACGTCGAGGTGGCGTATCTGACGACGCTCACGGTCCGCGACGACGACTCCAATTCCGCCGAATCCGTACGCCACGAGCTCCAGGGCGCCTACCTCGCGCAGGTGCGGCACAACGCCGCCTACTCCCCCAAGATCAAGCTGATTCTCGCCAACCCCGGCAGCCGCTCCCGGCACTGGCAGTTCACCGTCGAGAAACTGAAGGCGCGCACCGGTGGTGACCACCCGCTGGTCGCGGTGGCCGGGATCGGGCCGTCCACCGAGGAGAACAAGGCCGCCGCGCGCGCTCTCTCGGACGCCGGGCTGGCCCTGGCCGCGTCCACCGCGACCGCCACCGACATGGTCGCCGAGCGCCTCGTACGGGTCGCCCCGCCGAATTCCGCACAGGCCCGCGCCGCCGCCTCCTACCTGCACGATGAGGGGTACGACACCGCGGCCCTGGTCGTCGACAAGGCTTCAGGCAACCTTTACGCACGCACCCTTGCCGAGGAATTCGCCCACGTCTACCCCCGGGGCACCAGGTCCCGGCTGGCCGAACGCCGCTACGTCTACGACTCCTCCCAGGAGAGCTGGGGCAACCAGATGCACTTCCTGGCCGAGGCACTGTGCGACGAGCGCCCCGACGTGGTCTTCTTCGCCGGGCGCGGCAAACAGCTCGGCCGATTCCTCACCGAGCTCGCCGACCGTACCTGCCGGGGCGAGCAGGACGACGCCTGGCAGAACGTCACGGTCATGACCGGCGACGACACCAGCAACCTCTCCAGCGCGCAGCTTGCCGAGTCCGCCGACAAGGGCGTCCGCCTGCTGTTCACCGGCCTCGCCCACCCCCGCATGTGGGACGACCGCGACGACATCCCCGACCCCGCCCGCGAGTTCGCCCCCGGCGGCCGCATGGCCGAGTGGTTCCGTCCGACCCACGACGACGGCCAGGCCATGGTCGCCCACGACTCCGTCGCCGTCATCGGCAAAGCCCTGCAGATGGCACGCGGCGAGAACGGCTCCGGCAACCACCGCCCGGACGGCAAGGCGGTCGCCGCCATGTTCCAGGTCATGATCTCCCAGAAGGCCCACGGCGCCGGCGGCTATCTCTCCTTCACCGAGAAGGGCACCGTGGTCGACCACGGCATCCCCGTCCTCGAACTGGTCCGCCGCGAGGGAACGTCCGGCGGCGACGAAGATCAGCTACAGGGGACGGCACGGCTGCGGAAGGTGGTGTGGTGACGGCGGGCCCAGGGCTTCACCATCCCTGTAGCCGGACACACCGTCGCTTCGCACGCCGCCGGGCGCGGATGAGATGTCGTACGCCTGCCGAAGCCCGAGGGCCGGCGCACCATGCATCAGCTACGCGTTGTCGGCGCCCCGACCGGCCATCCCCGTCCTCCACGCACACAAGGGCGTCGAGGTTTGGGGGCCCGCTCACTCCCTCGACGAGGACGAGCTGCCCGGCGCGCGCGTGCTCACACCGAACGAGTTCGTCGATCGTGATCACCACCCCCATCATCTGCCCGGTCGCCGAGGAGCACCCCAGCCCCACGCTCGTACGGGCCGACGGCAGCGTCCGCACCGTCGGCCGCCCCGCCGAACTCGCGGCCGGCGCACTCACGCTGACACGCGTCCGCGAGCTGCTGAGCCGGCACGTCGAGCAGCGCCACAAGGATGGCGACGAACGGCTCCACATCGTCGACGACACAACACTGTTCGGCCCCGAGGACCTCGCCGGACCGGTCGACGTGGCTGCGACCACCACGCGACCACATCCGTCGCCTCCACGAGGCCGTCCGCCGGCTCCGCTCCCCCGCGCCGCCCGCCTTCAGCACCGCTGCGAACCAGCCCCGACCCCTGGCGTGCGACCACACTGCGACCACCACACCCCCGGACGCACGAAAGGCCGCCCTCCCAATCATGAGAGAACGGCCTCCGACCTGCCGAAAGCAGAGTCGGGACGACAGGATTTGAACCTGCGACCCCTTGACCCCCAGAAACTGACGCCGAGGTCAGGACGTCCACACAGTCCAGGGAGTCCGGCAAACGTCCAGGTCAGAGGCATCGACCGTGAGACGGTGTGAGCCGGTCTGTGAGAAATGTGTGAGACGCCCTCTCCTTATATATGGGGTCTGTCGCGTCACCAGAGCCCCGTAGGCGCGAGGGGGCCCGTGCTGTTGATTCCTTGATCCACAAGGAGCGAAGCGCCTGTTTAGAAGAGGTACACGGGGCCTCAGCCCGTTCCTCGTTTCCGCTCTTGCCATGGTTCGCCGGATGCTGGCCAGGGTGCTCCTGAAAGGTAGGTGGGTGGTTCGTCGGAGAGTGTGGCCCATACGATCTTGCCCGTTGTGGACGGTCGGATATCCCAGTCATCGCTGAGGACACTGATGAAGCGAAGTTCCATGGCCTCGTCGATACGACGGGGCAGCCACTCGGCGAGCGGGTCCTCAACTTCGATCATCAGGCTGCGCCCCGTTGCTCGGAGCCGCAGACCTATCTCGCTTGAGACCGATTCATGAAGCGTGACTGCCTTGATCGTATTGTCAACCAGTGCTGTGACGATGATCCTCGCGTCACTGTAGAGGCGACCAAGTCCCCAGGACATGAGGGCGTAGTACGTGAGTTGGCGTGCCTTGATGCTCGCGGTTTCGGAAGCAGGTAGCGTCAGGCCCATGGAGTGGGGGTAGGGACTGGCCATCGCAGACCTCCCAGCGGTGCACGTTCAAGCGTCATCCCGATGGGAGGGTGGCGTCAACGTCTGGCCAACTGTGACGTCTAGCCTCGCGCTTTCACGCGGTGGAGCGTCCGGTGGGTGATCAGAAACGCGGAAAGTGCTCCTGACCTGCGATGATGGGACTTGTCTAGGGTCCAGGTCGTCGCAGGAAAGAAGCACTCTCCAGGTGAAGAAGAGTATCGGGTTCTACCCGCGTGTCCGTACCGAAGGCGGAGGTCGCGGGGTGGTTTCCCAGGCCGGCGGGGTGCTGCTGGTGGAGACGGTCCGCAAAACCCGCCTGGATCAGGCGATATCGGCGGCGTTGGCGCCGTGGCGCAAGCCGCGGGCGGTGCATGATCCGGGCAAGATCCTGCTGGATGTGGCGCTCGCGGTCGCGCTGGGCGGAGACTGCCTGGCAGACGTGGGCACGCTGCGGGCCGAACCGGCAGTGTTCGGGCCGGTGGCCTCCGATCCGACGGTGTCCCGGCTGATCGACACGCTGGCAGCGGGCGGGAAGCGTGCGCTGACCGCACTGCGCCAGGCCCGCGCTCAAGTCCGCGCAGATGTATGGACGTTGGCCGGCGACGCGGCTCCGGACGCGGCCGGACAGGTGGTCGTGGACCTGGACGGGGTGCTGGTCATCGCGCATTCCGAGAAACAGGATGCGGCCGCGACCTGGAAGAAGACCTTCGGGCACCACCCGCTGATGGGGTTCGTCGACCACGGCCGGGGCGGGTCCGGGGAACCGGTGGCCGCCCTGCTGCGGCCCGGGAAAGCGGGCAGCAACACCGCCGCCGACCACATCGAAGCCGCCCGGCTCGCGCTGGCGCAGCTGCCCAAGAAGTACCGGCGCGGACGGCGGACGCTGATCCGCACCGACTCCGGCGGGGGCACCCACGAGTTCGTCGACTGGCTGTCCGCCCGCGGCCGGTGGCTTTCGTACTCGGTCGGCATGACCATCACCGACGCCATCCACGCCGCTGTCTTGAAGGTCCCGGCATCGGCCTGGACGCCGGCCGTCGAGCCCGACGGAGAGGTCCGCGACGGCGCCTGGGCCGCCGAGCTCGACGGAGACTGCCTCAAGGGCTGGCCGAAGGGGATGCGCCTGATCATCCGCAAGGAACGGCCGCACCCCGGCGCCCAGTTGCGCCTGACCGACGCCGACGGGATGCGCCTGACCTGCTTCGCCACCAACACCAAAAACACCCCGATCGCCGAGCTGGAGCTGCGCCACCGCCAGCGGGCCCGCGCCGAGGACCGCATCCGCGCCGCCCGCGCCACCGGCCTGCGCAACCTCCCCCTGCACGACGCCGCACAGAACCAGATCTGGCTGGAGATCGTCCAGATCGCCCTCGACCTGCTCGCCTGGATGCCGATGCTCGCCCTCACCGGCCAAGCCCGCCGGTGGGAACCCCGCCGCCTGCGGCTGCGGCTGTTCTCCGCGGCCGCTCAGCTTGTCACCACCGGACGCCGCCGCATCCTCCGCCTCGCCAGGCACTGGCCCTGGACCGGCCTGATCACCGAAGCCCTGCAACGACTCGCAGCCCTGCCGAACCCCGGCTGACCAGCAACTTCCCCACCCCTACGAGCAGCACCACCCGACCGGAGCCGTGGAACCCGGCGCCCACCCGACGCGACAGCCGGGCCGCCAACCTGCCCACCTGCAGAAATAACCGCCCCGACCGAGCCGAAAGGGTCCGTCAGCAAGCTGACGGACCCTCATGCAAGATCGAGGCTAGGTAAGGGCTGTCCCGTAACTGCTGGTCACGGGTGAGATGATCTTGATGTGTCTGGTGTGATCACGGCGTCGGAGCCGTCCTGGATAGCCCCGTTCACCGGGCTGAGCTCGCGTCAGTTCGGCAAACTGGTCACCGCGTTGCGGCGGGAGGGCGCGGACCCGGTGCGCAAGGGCCGACCCTGGAGTCTGCCACTGGAGGACCGGGTCCTGCTGGTCGCCGCATACTGGCGCACCAACCTCACCCTGCGCCAACTCGCCCCGCTGTTCGGGGTGTCGAAGTCGGCGGCCGACCGCATCATCAACCACCTCGGGCCCTCGCTCGCGCTCCAGCAGCGCAAGCGGTTCCGCAAGGACACCGTGCTGATCGTGGACGGAACCCTGGTCCCGACCCGCGACCACACCGTCGCCGAGCAGTCGAAGAACTACCGGTACTCGACCAACCACCAGGTCGTCATCGACGCCGACACCCGGCTCGTCGTCGCCGTCGGCCGGCCGCTGCCCGGCAACCGCAATGACTGCAAGGCATGGGAGCTGTCCGGCGCCAAAGCCGCCGTCGGCAAGACCACGGTCATCGCGGACGGCGGCTACCGGGGCACAGGCCTGGTCATCCCGCACCGCCGCGACAAAGGCCAGGCCGAACTCCCAGCCTGGAAGGAGGAGCACAACACCTCCCACCGCAAAGTCCGCGCCCGCGTCGAGCACGTCTTCGCCCGAATGAAGAGCTGGAAGATCCTCCGCGACTGCCGCCTGAAAGGCGACGGCGTCCACCACGCCATGCTCGGCATCGCCCGCCTGCACAACCTCGTCCTTGCCGGGTGATACAGAAACCAGCACGCCACCAGGCACGTCAAAGATCATTTACGGGACAGCCCTTAGGAAAAGAATCCACCAATTAGCGCACCAATTAAAGCGACGGCAAATCCAATTAGAACAATGCGGCGATCTTCGCTGTGCTGCGATGAAGAAGTGTTGAGGGCTGTGGTGCTGGTGTTCGAGTTGCCCCTTACCTGCCTGGTGCCGGGGTCTCCGTCATCGTCACCCGCAGGTGCTATGTCAGGAACCGGGGTGCTGTCATCGCCCTGGGATGTCACGGCCAGCTAGTGTCCTGAGTCGTTAATTCGTGTGCAGTATGCGGCGAGGGTGTCGAGGATGTCGTCGGCGGTCTTCGTCCAGACGAACGGCTTGGGGTTCTTGTTCCACTCGTTGATCCAGCCGCGGATGTCCCGTTCGAGTTCGACGACGCTGCGGTGGGCCGAGCGCCGGAGTTTGCGGCAGGTCAGCTCGGCGAACCAGCGCTCGACGAGGTTGAGCCAGGACGCCGAGGTCGGGGTGAAGTGCAGATGGAAGCGGGGGTGCCGAAGCAGCCACTTCTTGACCGGCTCGGTCTTGTGGGTGGCGTAGTTGTCCAAGACCAGGTGGAGTTCGAGGTCCTTGGGGACGGCTGCGTCGATGACCTTCAGGAAGCGGAGGAACTCCTGGTGGCGGTGGCGGCGGTAGTGCTGGGCTATGACCGAGCCGGAGGCGATGTCCAGGGCGGCGAACAGGCTGGTCGTGCCGTGCCGGACGTAGTCGTGCGTCATCTTCGCCGGCGTGGTTGGCGCCATCGGCAGCACCGGCTGGGTCCGGTCCAGGGCCTGTATCTGCGACTTCTCGTCCACCGCCAGGACCAGGGCGTTCTCCGGCGGGGACAGGTAAATACCCACCACGTCACGGACCTTGGTCACGAACTGCGGGTCGGTCGACAGCTTCCAGGTCTCCACGATGTGCAGCTTGAGGCCGAACGTCCGCCAGATCCGTGAGACAGCCGATTGCGACATGCCCGCAGCCTCGGCCATGGAACGCGTCGACCAGTGTGAATCACCCGTCGGCGGCACCTGGCCGAGCGTCCTGGCGACCAGTGCCTCGACCTGCTCGTCCGTGATCTTCCGCGGCGCCCCCGAACGCGGCCGGTCAACCAGACCCTCCAGCCGCTCCGCGGCGAACCGGGACCGCCACTTACGCACCGTCTCCCTCGAGACGCCCAGGTCATCCGCGACCCGCGCGTTCGACAGGCCCTCCGCGCACGCCAGCACGATCCTCGACCGCAGCACCAGCGCCTGAGGGGCGGTCTGCTTGCGCAACCAGCCCCGCAGCACCCGGCGTTCGCGATCGGACAACTCCAACGGCAACGGCTTCGGACCAGGCACCGCCCCACCCTACAACCGCAAGCGAACTAACGACTCAGGACACTAGTGTAGGGCG
Organism: Streptomyces sp. F001; assembly: GCF_004187715.1. GTDB lineage: Bacteria > Actinomycetota > Actinomycetes > Streptomycetales > Streptomycetaceae > Streptomyces > Streptomyces flavusporus. The sequence continues at coordinate 86,687 of NZ_QZWF01000021.1, forward strand.
CGTTGACGCATGTTCTGGCCGTGTTTGGCCAAGGTCCGGCCGGAGCGGCTCTCTGTAGGTCAGCGGATCCAGGCAGCCTGGGCAGCTTATGGACCCGTCTGTGAGAAATTGTGAGACGAATGCCTAGAAATGATCAAGGGCCTCGTCTCACATGATGTGATCCAAGGCCCTGACCTGCGATGACAGTCCATCGAACTGTCGGGACGACAGGATTTGAACCTGCGACCCCTTGACCCCCAGTCAAGTGCGCTACCAAGCTGCGCCACGTCCCGGTGCCCGTACCCGCGGCGGCCGCGTGAACGTGCAGGTAAACCCTACCTCATGCACGTGACAGCCCCGGGACGGCACGGATCGGGCGTGCCACTGCCTGCGTGGGCGTCAGCCTCGCGCGGCAGGTGTGGCGGGCTGCGGTGCGGTGTCCGGTGCGTCGTCGGCCGAGCGGGCCGGGACGGCCGGGCGGCCGGGGCGGCGGGCGGGACGAGGAGTGCGGCGAGGGCCGCGGCGAGGCAGAGGACGGCCAGCAGGGCGAAGCCGTGCGTGTAGCCGGAGTCGTAGGGCAGGCCCGAGGGCTGGAGGTGGCCGGTGACCAGGACGCTGGTCACCGCGGCGCCGATGGATCCGCCGATGGTGCGGATGTTGGCGTTCATGCCGGTGGCCGCACCGGTCTGCGCCGCCGGGACGCTGCCCACGATCAGGTTGGCCATGGCCGCGAAGGCGAGCCCGATGCCGAGGCCGAACACGCCTGCCACGAAGGCGACCTGCCAGGGCCGGTCGTGCCACAGGGCGAGGAAGCCGCAGGCGACGGCGCCGAGCGCGGCGCCGGTGGTGAGGAGCGTCTTGGCGCCCAGCACCGGCTCCAGCCGGCCGCTCAGCACGCCCGAGAGGAACATCGCGACCAGCATCGGCAGCATGAGCAGCCCGGCCTCGGTGACGCTCGCGCCGAAGCCGTACCCCGCGGAGGCGGGTGTCTGCACGAACCCGGGGAGGAAGGACCAGATCGCGTACATGCCCGCGCCGAACAGCAGCGCGGCGGTGTTGGTGGTCCACACCGCGGGCAGCCGCATGACCCGCAGGTCGATCAGCGGGGTGCGGGAGCGGGCCTCGGCCAGCAGCCACAGCGCGAACAGGGCGACGGCAGCGGCGAACAGGCCGATGACGCGGGCCGAGCCCCAGCCCCACTGGCCCGCCTGGCTGAGCGGCAGCAGCAACGCCACCAGCCAGGCCGACAGCAGCGCGGCGCCGAGCCAACTGACGTTCCCTTCGGCCCGGTTGGGCGATTCGGGCACGTACCGCAGGGCGATGAGCGTGGTGAGTGCGACGATCGCGACGGGGATCCAGAACAGCCAGCGGTAGTCGAGCGCGGAGACGATCGGTCCGGCCGCGACGATGCCGACGCCACCGCCCGCGGCGATCACCGCGGACAGGTTGCTGATGCTGCCGCTGACCTGCGCCGGGGCGAACTCGTCCCGGATGATGCCGAAGGACAGCGGGAACAGGGCTCCCCCGACGCCCTGGACGACGCGGGCGACGATCAGCACGCCGATGCTCGGCGCGAGCGCGGCGAGCAGACAGCCGGCCAGCACCGTCAGCAGGACGGCGACGAGGGTGCGCTTCTTGCCGATCAGGTCGCCGACGCGGCCGAGGATCGGAGTGAACACCGAGGCCGACAGCAGATAGGCCGTCATCACCCAGGTCGCGGTGGACTGCGAGGTGTGCAGGGCGTGCTGGACCGTCGGCAGGGCGGGCGCGATCAGCGACTGGAGCATGGCGAAGACGCCGGCACCGGTCGCGAGGACCGCGAAGGTGAGACGGGTGGACTTGCGGGGCATGAAAGGCCTCTCCGGACAGGACAGGTGCGGCCGAGGTCATCCGGCGCGGACGTACGGACGGGCGCGCTGCGGGGCAGCGTCGGGCACGCCGACGGCCGCGGGGAGCGGTCGCGGAGGGGTGTGGCGTAGGGGACGGGCGGTGCACTCGGGTGCAGGGCCCGTGGCAGGGTCGATACGGGGTGTCGTCGCGTCGTGGATGCGTGCGGCCGCACGCATCCACGGCACAGACACCCGCACTGCTAAAATGGAGGTACTCCTCCACTGTAGCGGAGGCTTACCTCCGGTTCAATCCCGTCCGGCCCCAGGGAGGCAGTAATGACGGCCCAGACGTTTCCCGTGAGCGAGATCGTGGCGTCCCGGCGGCCGCACCGGAAGGACGCCGCCCGCAACTACGACGCCCTGCTGGCCGCCGCGCGCGAGGCGTTCGCCGAGCACGGCGCGGATGCCTCCCTGGAGGACATCGCCCGTCGCGCGGGCGTCGGTATCGGCACGCTCTACCGGAACTTCCCGACCCGTCGGCATCTGTTCGAGAGCGTGTACGCGGGCGAGGTGGACGACCTGTGCCAGGTCGCCCAGGAGGTCGCGGACCAGGAACCGTGGGAGGCGCTCACGGCCTGGCTGCACCGGTTCACCGGCTACATGGTGACCAAGCGGGCGGTCCGCGAGGCGCTCAACGACGAGTCGGACATCTTCCTGACCTGCCGGGAGTCGATGTACGCGGCCGGCACGCCGCTGTTCGAGCGGGCGCAGCAGGCAGGGGTGGCGCGCAAGGACATGGACTTCGGGGACCTGCTGCGCATGGTCGCGGGCATCACCTCGACGAACTTCGTCGACGACGCCCAGCGCGACCGCGTCCTGTCCGTCGCGCTGGACGGCGTGCGCGCCGCGCGCTGAGGGCATCACTACCTGCCCACCGCCTCCTTGCGCAGCAGGTCCAGGAACGTGGGGGTGTCCTGCGTCGTGCGTACGTCGACACAGGCGCGCACGTGGCGGTTCTCGACCGCGTGGTGCAGCAGCGCGTGGGCGAGGTCGGCGCGGGCGGTGTACCGGCCGGGCAGCCGTGCCGTGCCGACCTGGTAGTCGCTGACCGTCTCCGTGTCGAACAGGCCGCCGGGGCGGATGACCGTCCACGCGTGGTCGGACTCGCGTACGACGTCCTCCATGCGGCGCATGTCGGCGTAGACCGTGCGGCCGAGGAAGCGGACGACCGCCGGTTCCAGCAGCCTGCGGAAGAGGAAGCCTTCACCAGGTGCCGCCGTGTCGAAGAGGACGGTCGAGGTCACGGCCACCAGGCGTCGCACGTTGTGCTTGGTCATGGCCTGCGCGATGTGGGTGATGCCGACGGAGTACACCGTGACGGGACGGCGGCCGTACGGCACGCCGAGTGCGGAGATCACCGCGTCCTGTCCGGCCACGGCCGGTTCGACCGCCGCCGGATCGAGTACGTCCGCGCCGACGACGCGCAGCCCGGGGCCGGTGACCGGGAAGGCGTCGGGGCGGCGGGTGACGGCAGTGACCGAGTGTCCTGCGGCGAGGGCCTGTCGGGTGGTCTGCCGTCCGGTGGGGCCGTTCGCGCCGAAGATGACGATGTTCACTGGTTTTCCCCTCGTGCGTGTGGGTTTCCGCCAGTTGTGAGGGCGTGGGCGGCCGGGAGTGTGACATCGCCGGGCGCGCCGTAAGGGTTCCGTCATCTCCTGACCGTGGCGGTCCGGCCGTGCGCACGGCTTGAATGGATCTTCCGGAGAACGGAACGGGAGGAGACGCCGTGGGGCGTATGGGCAGGGTGTTCTTGGTGGCGCTGGTGCCGGCCGTGGCGCTGGTCGGGGTGGGGCTGTACTGGTTCCAGCCGTGGAAGCTGTGGCAGGACGAGACCGTGCAGGAGGCGCTGCCCGCGGCGACGGGGACACCGGCGCCCGCGCCGAGCACCTCGGCCTCGCCGGAACCGGCGGGCCCGGTGACGGTGGCGCGCGGTGAGCTGATCAGTCACGAGCACGCCACGTCCGGCACGGTGACGCTGCTGCGGCTTGCGGACGGCTCCCACGTGCTGCGCTTGGAGGACCTCGACACCAGCAACGGTCCGGATCTGCGGGTGTGGCTGACGGACGCGCCGGTGAAGGAGGGCCAGGCGGGCTGGCATGTGTTCGACGACGGTGCGTACGAAAGCCTGGGGCGGCTCAAGGGGAACAGGGGCGACCAGAACTACGCCGTTCCTGCCGGCGTGGACCCGGCCGCCTTCACGAGCGTGAGCATCTGGTGCGACCGGTTCGACGTGTCGTTCGGGGCGGCGGAGCTGGCTCCCGCATGAGCGCAATGCCGGACTACGGCGGGGCGCCCGCCGCACCGGGCGCCCCTGGGGCCGTCACCGCGGGACAGCCGTCGTCCGCTGTGCGGCGGCTGTCTCCACGGCCATCGCCGTACCGAGCAGCCGCGTGAGCGCGAGCTGTTCGGCCTGCGTGGCCGTGCCCAGGCTCAGCCGGGGCGGTACAGCGCGGCGAGCAGTTCGATCACGGCCTGGGTGGCGGGGTGCGGGTCGTCGCGCCACCAGATCAGCCGTACGGCGACCGGTTCGGCGTCGCGCACCGGCCGGTAGACGACGCCGGGGCGCCGGTACTGGTGGGCGGTGGACTCGGCGGTGACGCCGATGCACCGGCCGGTGGCGATCACGGTGAGCCAGTCGTCGACGTCGTGGGTCTCCTCGGTGTCCGGGCGGGCGTCCGGCGGCCACAGCTCGGGCGTGGTGGTGCCGGTGCGACGGTCGATCAGCAGCCTGCGCCCGGCAAGCTCGGCCAGCCGCACGGAGCGGCGGCGGGCCAGCGGATCGTCGGCGGCCAGCGCGCACAGCCGCCGCTCCAGGCCCACGATGGCGGAGTCGAAGCGCCGCTCGTCCAGCGCCCAGCGCACCACCGCGAGATCGCACCTGCCCTCCATCAGCCCGGCCGTGGGCGAGTTGGCCCGCACCAGATGCAGCTCCGTCTCCGGATGCGCGGCGCTCCACCGGCGCTGGAAGGGCAGAGTGTGCCGGCCGAGGGCCGCCCAGGCGTAGCCGACCCGCAGCCGGACGTGCCCGGAGGTGGCCTCGCCCACGAGGTCGTCGACCTCCGCGAGCACCCGCCGGGCGTGTGCCACCACCCGCAGCCCGGTGACCGTCGGCGCCACCGCGCGGGACGTGCGCCGCAACAGCCGTACGCCCAGGGCGCGTTCGAGCGAGGCCAGGGTGCGGGAGACGGCCGCCTGGGAGACGCCGAGGGCGTGCGCCGCGTCGGTGAAGGTGCCCTCGTCGACAATCGCGACGAGACAGCGCAGTTGCCGCAGTTCCACATCCATGCGAGCAGCGTATAGATCCGGTGGTTCATTCATTTTGCGCAATCACTGTCCGGCCGCACGATCGGCTCATGCGAACTGCTCCCGCACGCGCGGTGCCCGCGCGTCTCCGCCCACCCGAGCCGGCCGGAGGACGACTGGCCGGGGCGGTCACCATGGCCGGCAGCGGTCTGTCCAACCAGGTCGGCGCGGCCGTCGGCGCGCTGGCCTTCCCGGTCCTCGGACCCGTAGGGGTCGTGGCGGTGCGCCAGTACGTGGCCGCCGCTGTGCTGCTGACCGTGGGCTGGCCGCGGGTACGGGAGTTCACCTGGCGGCAGTGGTGGCCGGTGCTGCTGCTCGCGGTGGTCTTCGGCACGATGAACCTCAGCCTGTACACCGCCGTCGACCGCGTCGGACTGGGTCTCGCCGTGACCCTGGAGTTCCTGGGACCGCTGGTCATCGCGCTGGCCGCCGCCCGCCGTCGGCTGGACGCGTGCTGTGCGCTGATCGCGGCGGCGGGTGTGGTCGTCCTGATGCGCCCTCAGCCCTCCGCTGATTACGTCGGAATGGGCCTCGGCCTGCTGGCGGCCGGCTGCTGGGCGTCGTACATCCTGCTGAACCGCACCGTCGGCCGGCGGCTGCCCGGGGCGCAGGGGTCGGCGGCGGCGGCCGGGGTGTCCGCGCTGCTGTTCCTGCCGGTGGGCGTGCTGGTGGCGGTCCGCAACCCGCCGACCGCGCAGGCGCTGGCGTGTGCCGTGGCGGCCGGAGTACTCGCGTCCGCGGTGCCGTACCTGGCGGACCTGTTCACGCTGCGCCGGGTGCCGGCCCAGACGTTCGGCCTGTTCATGAGCGTCAATCCGGTGCTCGCCGCGGTGGTCGGCTGGGTGATCCTCGGCCAGGGGCTGGGCGTCGCGGAGTGGACGGGGATCGGGTGCGTCGTGACGGCCAACGCGCTCAGCATGCTGGTACGGCGATGAGAGGCGCGGCCGGGTGCCTGCTGTGACCTGCCGGTCGGGTTCACCAGCCGAGCTGGGCCTCGCCCAGCACCTCGCTGCCGATGTGCGCCGCCAGCTTGCGGGCCCGTGGCAGATCGCCCCAGTTGGTCACGTGGACGAAGACGGTGTGCAGCTCGGTCCACTCGCCGATCTGGACCGCGTCGCCGTGGAAGACGACCTGGACCCCGTCGTACTTGGCGATGGGGTGATGCTCGGCGTCCGGATCCTCCGGCCACCTGCCCTGCCAGTGCATCCAGGCGATCCCCCGGCCGAGAGCCGCCACGAAACGGTCCTCGACGCTCCCGCGGGGAACGTGCTCAGAGATCTCCAGCGGCAGATGCGGCTCCAGGGTGGAGTCGTCCGCCGACGCCACGTCGAGGTCGAACCACAGGCACTCACCCGTCACCGGGTCGGTACGACTCTCGAGGTGATCGAAGCTCGCCCCGGGGACGACGGCGGCCATACGCCGCGCGTCCGCCGCGGTGTGCAGCTCGGCACCGAGCCACACCTCGTCCTCCTGGTGCTCCAACAGCGCGCACAGCCGCTTGGCCTGGGTGAAGGCCAAGGCCGCGTCGGAGGTGCGGAAGACGGGATACGCCCGGGAGTTGCCCATGGGCGGAACCGTCACACGGCCTCGCCGCCGACCGCCAGCGGTTTTCGCGTCCGCGACGAAGTGTCGGCCCTCTCGCTCCCCTGCACCACACTCTGTCGACCGACCCCGAGGCCGACGAGCTGTTCGTGGTGATCAGCGGGTCGGCGACGATCGAGGTGGCGGACGGGCCCACGCTGCACGTCGGCCCCGGCGACATGGCGGTGCTGCGCGAGGGCGACTGCACGACGTGGACCGTGCACGAGACGCTGCGCAAGGCGTACGCGATCAATCAGTGACGGCGGCCGTCGTGCCGCGGATCTCCAGCGTCGGCACGGCGAGTTGGAGCCGCCCCTCTCCCCCGGCGGTCTCCAGCCGGTCGAGCAGACAGCGGGCGGCGCGGCGGCCGACCTCGTGGCCGGCGTTGTCGACGGTGGTGAGCCACAGGTGCCGCAGCCGGGAGATGCTCGTGTTGTCGTAGCCGGTGACCGACAGGTCGTCCGGGACCCGCAGGCCCAGCGCCTCGGCCGCCGACAGGGCGCCGACGGCGGCGATGTCGTTGACGGCGAGGACGGCGGTGGGCCGGTCCGGGCGGCCGAGCAGCCGGACGGCGGCGCGGTGGCCGCCCTCCTCCGTCATGTCGCAGGCTTCGACGACCACGCCGTCCGCGAGCCCGTGCTCCCGCATCGTCGCCTCGAAGCTGCGGCGCCGCAGTTCACCGACCGCGCCGTAGCCCGCGATGTGCGCGATACGGCGGTGGCCGAGCCCGATGAGGTGCTCGGTGACCAGCCGCGTGCCCCGCTCGTCGTCGCCGGCGACGACGTCGACGCCGGTCGGTACGGGTTCGCGGGCGCCGGCGACGACGAGCGGGATGCGGTCGGCGACCGTGCCGAGCGCTGCCGGGTCGGGCAGGGTTCCGACCACGATCAGCCCGTCGACCCGCAGGTCCAGGAAGGGGCCGGTGAGGTCGTGTCCCGTGCGGCGGTTGAGGCGGGCGTCGGCGAGCAGCATGTGCAGGCCGTTGTCGTGGAGGAGGGAGTTCAGGCCGTCGAGCAGGTCGACGAACCACGGGTTGCGGAGGTCGTTGAGGAGGACGCCGATGGTGCGCGTGCGCTGTTCGCTGAGGCTGCGGGCGGCGACGTTCGGCCGGTAGCCCAGCTCGCGCACGGCCCGCAGCACGGCCTCCCGCTTCTCGGGCCGTACCTGGCCGGAGCCGCGCAGCACCAGCGAGACCAGCGACTTGGAGACGCCGGCGTGTTCGGCCACGTCACGGATGGTCGGCGGTCGCATGGGATGGACCGTTCCATGCGACGCGCCGGGTTGTCAAAGGGGTTGACACCTTGCGGAAGGCCCACTCAGGGTGGCCTGGACAGAATGTGGACCGGTCCAAAGAGGGGCTGTCATGGTGGATGCGCTCGGTGTCGCCGTCGTCGGATTCGGCTGGATGGGCCGGGTGCACACCCAGGCGTACGCCCGCCTCCCCCAC
>NZ_QZWF01000022.1 GCF_004187715.1 Streptomyces sp. F001
CCCCCGCCTCCGGCTCCTGAGCCGCCGCCGGGGCCCCGCCCGGTCCCGGGACCCGATCCCTCCCCGATCCCGCCGGGCCCGGAGCCCGTTCCGAACCCGGAGCCGGGACCGCCACTCTCCTGAGCGGCCGCATCACGAAGGGCGGTGAGCGCCCATGACGCGTGGTGGGCGACCACGAAGGCCGCCCACCACTGCCGTACCGCAGGACCGGCCCTGGCCGCGACGCACCTGCACGTGGCGTACCGGACCTCCAGCGGAGCGCTCAGCCCGACACCTCCGACCGGTCCCCGCCCCACAGCGTGTGGAACGAACCGTCCCGGTCGGTGCGCCGGTAGGTGTGCGCGCCGAAGAAGTCCCGCTGCCCCTGGGTGAGCGCGGCGGGCAGCCGCTCGGCGCGCAGGGCGTCGTAGTAGGCGAGGGCCGCGGCGAAGCCCGGCGTCGGTACGCCCTGCCGGGTGGCGGCGACAAGTACCTCGCGCCAGTCGTCCTGAGCCGCCGCGATCTCCTGGGCGAACGTCTCGTCCGACAGCAGGCTCGGCAGATCCGGCCGGGCGTCGTAGGCGGCGCGGATCCGGTCCAGGAACGCCGCGCGGATGATGCAGCCGCCGCGCCAGATCGAGGCGACCTGGCCGAGGTCGATGTCCCAGTCGTACTGCTCGCTGCCCGCGGCGATCTCGTGGAAGCCCTGGGTGTACGACACGATCTTGGAGGCGTACAGCGCCTGCTCGACCCGGTCGGCGAAGGCACCGGCCTCCGCCTTGTCCAGCGGGGACGCCTTCGGGCCGGCCAGGTCTCGAGACGCCTCACGCAGCGCCGCGTGTCCGGACAGTGAGCGGGCGAACACCGCCTCCGCGATCCCGGAGACCGGAACACCCAGGTCCAGCGCGATCTGCACGGTCCAGCGGCCGGTGCCCTTCTGCTCCGCCTGGTCCTGCACCACGTCCACGAACGGCTTGCCCGTGGCCGCGTCCACATGCGACAGCACCTCGGCCGTGATCTCGATCAGGTAGGAGTCGAGCCGGCCGGTGTTCCAGGTGCGGAAGATCTCCGCGATCTCGGCGGGGGAGTACCCGGCGACATCGCGCAGCAGCTGGTACGCCTCGCCGATGAGCTGCATGTCGGCGTACTCGATGCCGTTGTGCACCATCTTCACGAAGTGCCCGGCGCCGTCCGGACCGACGTGCGTGACGCACGGCGCGCCGTCCGCCGCCTTCGCGGAGATCTTCTCCAGCATCGGGCCCAGCGACTCGTACGACTCCTTCGAACCGCCCGGCATGATGCTCGGACCGTGCAGCGCGCCCTCCTCGCCGCCGGAGATGCCGGTACCGACGAAATGGATGCCCTGCTCGCGCAGCTCGCGCTCCCGGCGCCGGGTGTCCGCGAAGTGGGCGTTGCCGCCGTCGATGATCATGTCGCCGGGCTCCAGGAGCGGGGCGAACTCCTGGATCACCGCATCGGTCGGATCGCCGGCCTTGACCATGATGACCAGACGGCGGGGCCGTTCCAGGGCGGCCACGAACTCCTTGGCGGTCTCGGCCTTGACGAACTCGCCCTCGCTTCCGAACTCCTCCACCAGGGCGTGCATCCGGGACGCCGTCCGGTTGTGCACCGCGACCGTGTAGCCGTTGCGCGCGAAGTTGCGGGCGAGGTTGCGGCCCATGACCGCGAGACCCGTGACGCCGATCTGGGCTGAAGTGCTCATTCCGCCTGCTCCTCAAGGGGTCCAGTGGATCCCGTAGATCGTGATTGCCGGTCGTGCCGATGGTGCCGGTCGTGCCGTCAGTATCGCCCCCCGGGCCATCCTGACGTGCCGAAACGCCGACCGCACGTCCGACCCTACGGGGCTCAGTACGTAGGGGAGGGGCCAGGTGCCTCAGCGGTCCACGCCCGAACCCGTCAACGAGGGTGCTTTCTGCGCCACTTGGCCTGACCGGGCGGCCGATTGCCGTCTTGTCATGGCCTGTTCGTGGCCCTTACTTTTGGCCCTCCTGACGCTTGTCGAGGGGGCACTTCCATGGCCTTACGCGGCCGGCACCGCCGGTATCAGCCGAACAGGATCAACCGCGCCTCGCTCACCGTCACGGCGGGCGGCGCCGGAATGGCCCTCCCGTTCGTCGGCACCGGTGCCGCGCAGGCGGCCGACGTGGACACCTGGGACAAGGTCGCCGCGTGCGAGTCGACCAACGACTGGGACATCAACACCGGCAACGGGTACTACGGCGGGCTGCAGTTCAGCCAGTCCACCTGGGAGGCGTACGGCGGTACGGCCTACGCACCGCGCGCGGATCTGGCCACCAAGGACCAGCAGATCGCCGTCGCGGAGAAGGTGCTCGACGGGCAGGGGCCCGGCGCCTGGCCCGTGTGCTCGGTGCGGGCCGGACTCACGCGCGGTGGCGAGACGCCCGACATCCGGCCGGGCGGGGGCACCTCGCCCCGGACCGCCAAGAGCTCCGTGGCGGACGTACGGCCGCACACCACGCCCCAGTCGCGCGCAGGAACCACCGAGATGTACACCGTCGTCCGCGGCGACACGCTCTCCACCATCGCCGAGGAGCAGCGCGTCCAGGGCGGCTGGCAACGGCTGTACGCCGCCAACCGCAGCACGATCGGGACGGACCCCGACCTGATCCTGCCGGGCCAGCGGCTGAACCTGCGCGCCAAGGCCACGGCTGCCCCGGCCCCCGCCCCGACCACACCGGCGCCGCCCGAGTCCCGGCCGAGGACGACCGCTTCGGACGACGCCGACGACCGACGCGAGGACTCCCTCGTCGCCCCCGTCAGCGGCTCCCTGGGCACTCCCTACCGAGCGACCGGCTCCAGCTGGTCGAAGGGCTACCACACCGGCGTCGACTTCCCCGCAGCCACCGGCACCTCCGTGAAGGCCGTCGCCGCGGGCCGGGTCGTCACCGCCGGATGGGGCGGTTCCTTCGGCTACCAGGTGGTCATCCGGCACGCCGACGGCCGGTACACCCAGTACGCGCACCTGTCGGCGATCTCCGTGAAGGCCGGCCAGTCCGTGGGCGGCGGACAGCGGATCGGCCGGGTCGGGTCCACCGGCAACAGCTCGGGCCCGCATCTGCACTTCGAGGTGCGGACCGGGCCCGGCTTCGGAACGGACGTCGACCCGGTGGCGTACCTCCGGGCCGGCGGGGTCAGGATCTGACGCCGGCGCGCTGCTCCACGCTCGGGAAGGGGATGTACGAGGCGCCGTACAGGGAGGAGTAGTAGGGCGCGGTCCCGTCGGCGCGACCGACGGGCGCGTCGTTGCCGTACGTGCTCTCCGTGACCGGGCTCGGCAGGAAGATGCCGCCCTCCCGGTGCGCGGCGGGCTTCTCGGGGAGGCCCTCGAGGAACGCGGTGGCGGGCTCGTCGGCGGGCCGCGCCGGGGCGACGATGCCGGACAGCTGCCCGGTGAGGGGCTCGGGCAGCGGCTCCGCGTTGCCGGAGTCGTCGGACTGCCGGATGCGCTCCGTCGTCAGCAGGATCAGACCGCCCGCCGCCACCACCCCACAGCTCAGGGCGAGCACGGTGCCCGTGGCGCCGTAGCGGAAGGTTTCGCCGAACATCGTGATGCCCACCGCAGCCGCCACCACCGGGTTCACCACCGTCAGCGTGGCCAGCGGCGCCGCGAGGCCGGCGCCCCGGTACGAGGCCTGGGACAGCAGCAGACCCGAGACGGCGAACACTCCGATCGCGGCCAGGGACGGCAGATCCGCGCTCGACACCCCGCCGGTCCAGTCGACCGCGACCGTCTTCGTGAAGACCGAGGACATGCCGAACGCGATGCCCGACGCGGTCGCGAGGAGCAGGGCCCGCACCGCCGGACGATGCCGGACCGCGCGGCCCGCGAGCATCAGCGCGGCGACCCCACCGGCGGTCGCCAGGAACAGGGACACCTGCTGTGCCCCCTCCAGCGACCGCGAGTCGGACGTGCCGACCAGGGACAGCAGACCCGCGAGGCCGACGGTCGCCATCACAGCGCCCCGCCAGGCCGTCCCACCGGCCCTGCGGCCCACGAACAGCGCCGTCATCGGCAGCGCGAACACGATGGTCAGCGCCCCCAGCGGCTGCACCACGCTCAGCGGACCGTAGGCGAGGGCCGCCACGTGCAGCAGCCCGCCGAGACCGTTGAGCGCCACCGCGGCCCACCAGCCCGGCCTGCGCATCGGCGCGTACTGACCGTCCGGCGACGACACCGCGACCCGCTCCTGCACGATCGCGCCGCCCGCGTACGCGACAGCGGACACCAGCGACAGGAGCACGGACAACGCGAGGGCGCTCATGAGCTGCTCCTCTGCCGGAGGCTGGGGCGCTGGGCCCGGCGGGGCGAACGGTCGGCTTCCATGACCAACACGATGCCCGCTCGCCCTGTTCCCCGTCGTCGTCCCTGAGCACGCAATGAGTCCTACTGCCGATGGAGTACGAACGCCCCCCGGTCATCCCCAGGGTGGGTGAACCGGGACGGAGACCCCCTGATCCCGTCCCCTAGGGGGCTTGGTACTACTGCTCCTCGTGGACCTCGACCCCGATCTCGCCGCTCTGAGTCCGCTCGGCGGGTTCTTCGCCCTGCGCACGGTCGTGGACGGGCCGTCAGCCCCCGGGAGGTCGCTGCCGACCCTGGCGCAGGCCTACGATCCGTCGGCCTCGGATCCGGATCCCCTGGGAGTCCGGATCCGAAAAGTGGCGGCCGCTCTGAGCGCTCCCGAGGTGCGGATCGCGGCCTCGGTGGCGCACCTCGGGCTCGCGGCCCGGCTGTGGTCGACGGCGCTCGGCTGCGCCGTCCTGTACGGCAGCATCCCCGACCTCGACCCGCGGCTGCTGCACTGGGACGCCGACGGCAGCGCACCCGACGACCTGTGGCTCACCCAGGTGCGCCCGCTGCCGGGGGACGCGGCGACCGTCGTGGACGTCGTGCTGCACGGTCACCTGGAACCGCTGGCGGCCGCTCTGCGCACCCGCCACCGGCTCGCGGCGGGGCTGCTGTGGGGCAACGCCGGATCCGCGCTGGCGGGCGCCGTCCGCGAGCTGGACCGCTGGGCGCGCGCGAACGGCCGTACCGACGCCGCCGCCCGGGCCCGCGCGCTGGCCGGCGAGCTGTTCGCCCACCCCCGCCTCACCGCAACCGGCACGCTCACGGGCACTGCCTTCCGGCGCCGCAGCTGCTGCCTGTACTACCGGGTGCCCGGCGGTGGACTGTGCGGCGACTGCTGCTTCACCCGGCCCCCGGGCTCTTCCCCACGCGCCACATCTGGGTGACCATGAGGGAACCAGCCGCCGAGACAGGGGGTTTGCGGGTGCGAGTGGGACTGCTGACCCGGGAGTACCCCCCGGACGTGTACGGCGGTGCGGGCGTCCATGTCGAGTTCCTCGCCCGGGAGTTGAGATCCCTCGTCGACCTCGAGGTGCACTGCTGGGGCGAGGGCCGCGCGGAGGGCGTGCTGCGGCATCGCCCCTGGCCCGCGCTCGACACCGCCAACGACGCGCTGCGCACCTTCTCCGTGGACCTCGCCATGACCGCCGCCCTCGAGGGCCGCGAACTCGTCCACTCCCACACCTGGTACGCCAACCTCGCCGGCCACCTCGGCAAGCTCCTGCACGGCATCCCGCATGTGATGACCGCCCACTCCCTGGAGCCGCTGCGCCCCTGGAAGGCCGAGCAACTCGGCGGCGGATACGCCCTCTCCAGCTGGGCCGAGCGCACCGCGATCGAGGCCGCCGACGCGGTGATCGCCGTGTCCGGTGCCATGCGCACGGACATCCTCGACTGCTATCCCGCGCTGGACCCCGCCCGCGTCCACGTCGTGCACAACGGCATCGACACCGCCCTCTACCGGCCCGACCCCGCCACCGACGTCCTGACCCGCCTCGGCCTGGACCCGGCCCGCCCGTACCTCCTGTTCGTCGGCCGGATCACCCGGCAGAAGGGCGTGCCCCATCTGCTGCGCGCGGCACGGGACATCGACCCCGCGGCGCAGGTCGTGCTGTGCGCGGGGGCGCCCGACACCCCGGAGATCGACCAGGAGTTCCGCGACCTGTACCAGGAGCTGAGCCGCGTCCGCGACGGCGTGCACTGGATCCCGCGGATGCTGCCGCGCCCGGAGGTGATCCAACTCCTCACGCACGCCGCCGTGTTCGTCTGCCCTTCGGTGTACGAACCGCTGGGCATCGTCAACCTGGAGGCGATGGCCTGCGGCACACCCGTCGTGGCCTCCCAGGTCGGCGGCATCCCCGAGGTCGTCGCGGACGGCAAGACGGGCCTGCTGGTGCCCGTGGACGACGACTTCGAAACGGGCCTCGCCCGCGCCCTGGACGCGCTCCTCGCCGACCCGGAGGGCGCCCGGCGGATGGGCGAGGCGGGACGGGAGCGTGCGGTGGGGGAGTTCGGCTGGGACACGGTCGCCCGCCGCACGGCCCGGCTCTACGCGGAGATCCTCGAACAGGCTTAGCGCGCCCGGCTCAAGGGCAATCATGGGTCAACCAGGGTGAGGGGAGCGGCCATGCGTCGTGGTGGACCTTCGGTGCTCGGGATCGTACTGGCGGGCGGAGAGGGCAAGCGCCTGATGCCCCTGACCGCGGACCGCGCGAAACCGGCGGTGACCTTCGGCGGCACGTACAGACTTGTCGACTTCGTCCTCTCCAACCTCGTCAACGGCGACATCCTGCGTATCTGTGTCCTCACGCAGTACAAGTCCCACTCGCTGGACCGGCACATCACCACGACCTGGCGGATGTCCAGCCTGCTCGGCAACTACGTCACGCCCGTCCCCGCCCAGCAGCGGCTCGGCCCGCGCTGGTACCTGGGCAGCGCGGACGCCATCCTGCAGTCCCTGAACCTGATCTACGACGAACGGCCCGAGTACGTCGCGGTGTTCGGCGCCGACCATGTGTACCGCATGGATCCGCGGCAGATGCTCGCCCAGCACATCGAGTCCGGCGCGGGCGTGACGGTGGCGGGGATACGCGTCCCGCGCACGGAGTCCTCCTCCTTCGGTGTGATCACTCCGGGCTCGGACGGAAGCACCGTCGAGCGGTTCCTGGAGAAGCCCGCGGACCCGCCCGGCCTGCCCGACGACCCCGACTCCGTCCTCGCCTCCATGGGCAACTACATCTTCACTACCAAGGCGCTGATCGAGGCCCTCCAGCGGGACGCCGACGACGCCGGCTCCGTGCACGACATGGGCGGTTCGATCCTGCCCCAGCTCACCGAGCGCGGCGAGGCCCACCTGTACGACTTCGGCGACAACCACGTCCCCGGCGAGACCAGCCGCGACCAGGGCTACTGGCGTGACGTCGGCACGCTCGACGCGTACCACGAGGCCCACATGGACCTGATCGCCGAGCGGCCCGCCTTCAACCTCTACAACCGCAGCTGGCCCGTCTACACCCACTCCAACCAGCTCTCGCCGGCCCGCTTCAACGCCGGCGGCATCGCCGGCGAGTCCATCATCAGCGCCGGCTGCCTGATCCGGGGGCAGGTCACGCGGTCCGTGCTCTCGCCGGGTGTCGTGGTCGACCCGGGGGCGGTGGTGCAGGGGTCGGTGCTGCACGACAACGTCCACATCGGGCGGGGTGCGGTGGTGCGCGGCGCGGTCCTCGACAAGAACGTCGAGGTGCCGCCCGGCGCGACGATCGGCGTCAACCCGGAGCGGGACGCCGAGCTGTACACGGTGTCCAAGGGCGGCGTGATCGCGCTGGGCAAGGGGCAGCGGGTGCCGTAGCCCGGCCGCTTCGGCAGGAGCGGCGGCCCGTCACACGATCGAGCGGACACGCCGGGCCGGGCCTCGGTTCACGCCTTCGTGGGCGCTGACCTCGACACTATGACCTCTTACGCCACATGAGTCCCGCCTCTTTCGCAGGAAGCGGGACTTAATCTGCTGTTAACTGTACGTAGCCTGATCGTACTTGACCGTAATCGCCCCGGGGCGATTGACTGCTGGCCCACCCGTCATCGTCGCGAGGCAAGCCATTGACTCCTGACCTGCTCGCACCACTCGACCTGGCGTTCTGGAACATCGAGTCCGACCTGCATCCCATGCATCTCGGCGCACTCGGCGTGTTCGCGTCCCACTCGCCCGCCGCCGGTGCCCACGCCGCGGACCTGCTCGCCGCCCGAGCCGCCGCGGTGCCCGGGCTG
This sequence comes from Streptomyces sp. F001, assembly GCF_004187715.1. Classification (GTDB taxonomy): domain Bacteria; phylum Actinomycetota; class Actinomycetes; order Streptomycetales; family Streptomycetaceae; genus Streptomyces; species Streptomyces flavusporus. The sequence continues at coordinate 8,135 of NZ_QZWF01000022.1, forward strand.
CGGATGCGGATCCGGGACGTGTGGCGGCCGCTCGATCTGGGGCAGCCGTTCCCCTTCGGACTCCGCCGGCCGCTCGCCTTCGGCGGCGCGGCCAGGGAGCCCGCCCCCGACTTCGACCCGCTCGACCACGTCCGGCTGCATGCCCCCACCGCCGACTTCCAGGGGATGGCGGGCCGGCTCATGGAGCGTCCGCTGGAGCGCGGCCGGCCGCCGTGGGAGGCGCACGTGCTGCCGGGGGAGGACGGCGTCTCGTTCGCCGTGCTCTTCAAGTTCCACCACGCCCTGGCCGACGGCCTGCGCGCGCTGACCCTGGCCGCGGCCGTCCTGGACCCCACGGACATGCCGGCCCCGCGGCCCCGCCCCGCCGAGCCCCCGCGCGGCCTGCTGCCCGACGTGCGCAAGCTGCCCGGGCTGCTGCGCGGCGCCGTGTCCGACATGGGCCGGGCCCTCGACATCGGCGCCTCCGTCGCCCTGTCCACCCTGGGTATGCGTTCGTCGCCCGCGCTGACCTCGGAGCCCTCCGGCACCCGTCGTACCGCCGGAGTGGTCCTCGACATCGACGACGTGCACCGCGTCCGCAAGGCCGTCGGAGGTACCGTCAACGACGTCCTGATCGCCGTCGTCGCGGGCGCCCTGCGCCGCTGGCTCGACGAACGCGGCGACGGCAGCGAGGGCGTCGCGCCGCGCGCGCTGATCCCCGTCTCCAAGCGCCGCCCGCGCACCGCGCACCCACGGGGCAACCGGCTGTCCGGTTACTTGATACAGCTCCCGGTCGACGACCCCGACCCGCTCGGCCGCCTCGAGGCGGTCCGCACGGCCATGGGCCGCAACAAGGACGCCGGCCCCAACCGGGGCGCGGGCGCCGTCGCGCTGCTCGCCGACCATGTGCCGGCACTCGGCCACCGGCTCGGCGGCCCGCTGGTCAGCCAGGCCGCCCGGCTGTGGTTCGACATCCTGGTCACCAGCGTGCCGCTGCCCGGCCTCGGCCTGAAGCTCGGCGGCAACCCCCTCACGGAGGTGTTCCCCTTCGCCCCGCTGGCCGCCGGCCAGTCCCTCGCCGTCGCCGTCTCGACGTACCGGGGGCGGGTCCACTACGGGCTCGTCGCCGACGCACGGGCCGTACCGGACCTGGACCGGTTCGCTCAGGCGGTGTCCGACGAGGTGGAGACGCTGATCAAGGCCTGCGCTCCTTGATCGCGACGGGTTTGGTGGTGCGGCCCGGCGCTCCGTAAAATCTGCCCTTCGAATGCGGGCGCGACCGGAGCGCCGCGACGGCAGACACAGGGAACGGCAGCGGCGATGACGGTGACAGAGGATGGCTCGGCGACCACGGACGAGGTGGTGTACGGGCCCGGCATCGACCCCGAGCGGCTGGCCGTCTGCCTCAGCGTGCTCGAGGAGCTCGACAAGCTGGAGGTCGACCACCCCGACGCGATCGCCGTGCGCCGGGCCACCGCGGGCATCTACCGCACCGTCAAGCAGCGCCGCCGCCAGGAGCGCCGGGCCGCCAAGACCGCGCACGACAAGACGGTCACGGAGGCCACGGCGACCGGCTCCGCCCAGCGCATCGACGACGAGACGGAGGGCATCCTCCCGTCGTCGATCACGGAAGAGGGCAAGATCGCGGGGATACTCCAGCGCCCGCGCTCCTGCTACACCTGCAAGACCCGGTACGTGGAAGTCGACTACTTCTACCACCAGCTCTGTCCCGACTGCGCCCGTCTGAACCGCGCCAAGCGCGACGCCCGCGCCGACCTCACCGGCAAGCGCGCGCTGCTCACCGGCGGCCGCGCCAAGATCGGCATGTACATCGCGCTGCGGCTGCTGCGCGACGGCGCGCACACGACGATCACCACACGGTTCCCGAAGGACGCCATCCGCCGCTTCAAGGCCATGGACGACTCGGCGGACTGGATGCACCGCCTCGAGGTCGTCGGCATCGACCTGCGTGACCCGGCGCAGGCCGTGGCCCTCGCCGACCAGGTCGCCGAGGCGGGCCCGCTGGACATTCTCATCAACAACGCGACGCAGACCGTACGCCGTCTGCCCTCCGCCTACGCCGCCCTGGTCGAGGGCGAGAGCGCCCCGCTGCCCGCCGGTGAGCTGCCCGCCCACCACGTGATCGGCGCCTTCGGCTCCGGTGCCGTCGACGGCCTGGCCGCGCTGCCCGTCGGGATCTCCGGCCTCGACGCACAGCAGGTCGCCGACCTCGCCCTGGTCGCCGGCAACGCCAGCGTCGCCCGGCACCACGACGGCACTGCCATCGACGCGGGCGGCCTCGTCCCCGACGTCGTCGACACCAACACCTGGGTGCAGACCATCGAGCAGATCTCCCCGGTGGAGCTCCTCGAGACCCAGCTGTGCAACTACACGGCGCCGTTCATCCTGATCAGCAAGCTCCGCCCGGTCATGGCCGACGCCGCGAAGAAGTCGGCGAGCGGGCGCGCGTACATCGTCAACGTCTCGGCGATGGAGGGCGTCTTCGGCCGCGGCTACAAGGGCGCGGGCCACCCGAACACCAACGCCGCCAAGGCCGCGATGAACATGGTCACGCGGACCAGCTCCCAGGAGATGTTCCAGACCGACGGCATCCTCATGACCTCGGTCGACACCGGCTGGATCACCGACGAGCGCCCCCACTACGACAAGCTGCGCCTGGCCGAGGAGGGCTTCCACGCCCCGCTCGACCTGGTCGACGGCGCGGCCCGCGTCTACGACCCCGTCGTGCGCGGCGAGGCGGGCGAGGACCTGTACGGCGTCTTCCTCAAGGATTACGCGCCCGGCAAGTGGTGAGACCGTTCCTGTGGGAGTTGGCCGGTGTTGGCCAAATCGCCGTAGACCGGGCCGGTGAGGGCCTGGTGACCTCGCGAACGGTCTTCGAGGTCGGGGAACAGCACGAGCTGGTCACCTCGGCGTGGTCGGGTCTTGTCGCCCTGGTGGGGCGTGCCCGCTGTCCTGGGTGGGCTCGTGGTCCCGCGTGGCCTGGGGAGGGGTGCGGTCTGGCCGGTAGCTCTCCGCTGTCCGATCCTCTGGTCGGGAGCGGTCACACCTGGCCGACGCCGGACCCTGTGGCCCAGGCCGCGTCTGCCGATCGCCACGGCGGCACCGTGGTGCCTGGTGACGGTGGTCCTGGTCTGCTGCTGGAGCGGGGTCTTCCAGTACTTCTCGCCCCAGATGCTGGTGTAGGCGGGGTCGACGGCGATGACGATGAGGCCCTGGTGGTAGGCCATGCCGCGCAGTCGTTCGCGGAAGCGTGCGGTGGGGATGCCCGCGACCGTGCGGCGGAAGCGTTTGCCGTGCCGTCCGCGGCCCATGGTCTCGCGGCCGGTGGCGCGGGCGTCATCGAAGCCGAGGTTCTCGATCACGATGCCTGCGCAGCCGTGCTCGTGAGCGAGGACGGTCAGGCGGGTGATCGCTGCGCGGAGGCGGCCGTCGCGCCGGCCGGTGGGGCCGGTCAGTTCCAGCGGGATGGTGACGGGTTCGCCGACCGGGTTGCCGTACTCGTCGAGGACGGTGGCGGCGAGGTGGTCGGCGTTGAGGTCGACGCTGAGCATGCGCGTGCCCGAGGCGCGGATCTCCTCTGGTGTGGGCAGTACGGTCTTGTCGGTGGACCAGGAGGCGTCCAGGTACCAGCGGCCGCGGGCCGGGTCGTGGGCGATGTCGTAGCGGACGGCCCGGTTTGCCGTCACGCGGTCCAACCACTCCTCACGCCGGTGCGAGAACCGCACGGTGCACGTGAGCCGGTAACGGCCGCGGGGCGCGTTGGCCAGGTGCCGCAGCGGTTCGGGCAGCACGAGGCTCACGGTGCCGTCGTGCGGGTCGACGGTGATGGTGTAGTTCCCGAACGGGGCCGCGGATTCGCCGTCGGCGGTCAGGAACAGGCGTGACGCCTCCCACCGTCGGCGCCACTGGGCCTCGGTGAGCTGGGCGTCGGCGAGATTGTGACGGGCCTTCAGCAGTCGCCTGCCGCCCGCAGCGATGGCCGGGCGACCGGACGCGATGCGGGCCTCGACGGCCGCCAGGCGGGTCTTCAGCGCCAACAAGCGGCGCTGCTTGTGGAAGCGCTCGTTCTGGTCGGCGTAGCCCCGGACCCTCCCCACGCGCTTCTGGCACGGCACAGCCAGGCGGCGCTCGATGGTGCCGATGGCGCGGCGCAGCCCGGCGGCCTCGTCGTACAGGCACCGTAAGGAGAGCTGGTACTGGTCCTCGCTGGCGCGGGTCATCGCCCCCGCCCACCGCGAGGACGACACGGCCGTGAGCGCCTTCTTGCGCTCCGCGCGCTGGTTCCGCTTCACCGGCACCTGCCCGATCGCCACCCGCTCGGCGAGATCGGCGCGCTGGTGGCGGCCCAGATGGGAGCCGACGAGCGTGAGGACTTCGGCATCGGCGGCGCTCAGGCGCAGGCGGTCACGGATACGGGCCCCGGCCGGGGCGGCCACGGTGAAGGGGGCCGTGATCGGGCGCAGTGCGCGCTTCTTCCGGCGCTTCCCCATGGCCACGCCCCCCTTCCCGTCAGCTTCTCCAACCGACAAGCAAGACCCTATGCGCGTCCAACAATGGCCTACAAGTCACTTCCCTCGATCGTGGACTTCACTGCCCGCGTCAACGCGCGCGCCTTCGCCGAACGCGCCCCGTACAGGCGGCCGGAGAACGAGGTCACGATCGCGATCATGTCCCGCACCAGGTCCCCGCCCTCGCCGCCGTCCAACTCCTCGTCCCCGCCGACGATCTCCAGCCGCACGCCCCACGACGGCAGCACCACCTCCGCCAGCAGCGCTGTACCGAACCGCGCCAGCCGCTCCTCATGCGTCACCAGCAAGGCGGTCACCGCCTCGTCCTGGCACGCCCGCAGCGCCCTGCGCAGCCCCTTGCGCTTGTCGGAGAGCCCCGATGCCACATCGGTGAACACCCCCGCCACCACGCGCTCCCCGGCCGCCGCCCGCAGACGCTCCACCTGCCGGTCCAGATCCCCCTCGGCCCGCTGCCGGTGAGACGGCACACGCCCGTACAGCACCACCGCGCCCTCCGGCTGCACCGGCCGCCCACGACGGCGGGACAAGGCATCCAGATCCCCCACCCGGAAAACCCGCCGCCCACCCGGCGACCTCCGGTCCTCCAGCACACCCTCAAAGGTGTAGCGGCGCAGCGTTCGCGTCGACACGCCCAACCGCTTCGCCGCCCTGCCCGCAGAGATCCAGTCGTCGGCCTTCTCACTCATGCGAGTGACTGTATGGCCAACCGTGACCTACAACCGAATCAACAGCTCTCAACCCGGCTGGCGTCCTCGCCGAGGCCGGACCAGGCGGACGCTACTCGACGGCCCCGAGCCGCGAGTTGCGGGCCGCCACGAGCTCCAGGACCGTGCGCCAGTCCTCCAGGACCCCCGCGTCGAACCCGATGACCTTGCCGGCCTCGTCGGCCTGCCGCAGGGTCACGGCGTCGTCGGCGAGCGGGTCCCGCTCGAACGCGGCCGCCTCCGCGGGACTCATCGGGCCGCCCTGCCTGCTCAGGGTCTGAGCACTCCGCGGGGACAGCTCACGCCCCGCAGACACGGCGGCCAGATAGCGCTTGGCGGCCACATGCAGTCGTACGAGACGGGAGACCCGTTCACCGAGCAAGGCCCGGACGGCGTCCGCCGCGTGGTCGGCTTGACCGGCCTCGTCGCCGGGCCGCAGCAGATACCCGATGTCGTGCACCAGGCCCGCGATCTGGAGTTCCTTGTCGGCGGGGCGACTTCGGCGCAGCAGTGCGGCCGTCTGCAGCGCGTGGTCGTGCAGGTCGACCGGGTCGCCGGTGCAGTCCGGGGTGTCCCGGACTCCGCGGCAGGCGTTCAGCAGATCCATCAGCTCTTCGACACTGCGCAGCTCCATGCGCCAGTCCTCCCGCCGGACAAGCCGTTGCCGGACGTCAGCAGATCATGGCCGCCTTGCGAATCGGCCAACGGGACTTGAACTGCGTGGCCCCCGCAGCCGCTGCTCGAGGGCGTGTTCGCTCGGGTAGGCCGTTCGAGTGATCCGAAAAGAGTCCATTGCGTAACAAATAAGGGTAGTTTTCCCCTGATTGCGCACGGGGTGACGCGCAATAGTTACCCACTGTTTTCAGCCCTATCGAGCGGACCCCCGCTCATTTGGTTAGTCTGGTTCAGACGGACAGCCAGAACGGGTCCCTACCCACACCCACCGTCCGTCCCGGGGCAAGCCGGTGCACAACGGCCTGCTCTCACGCGACCCACCGACGCCACCGCGTCCGCGCAGCAGCACGTCAGACCCAACGGACGTCGGGCAGCGGACCGCAGACCGCCGACGCGCCCCGAGGGTGACCCGACACATAAGGAGTGCGCGGTGACACCGGAGAAGACGAATCGCGAACAGCGCCCCAAGGAACGCACGGAGCGCGCGGGCCGCCGCCCCGGCGAGCTCGGCAACCTCGACGTGTGGGCCAGGTCCGCCCCGATCCGCCTGGCGGGCTACGAGGACGACCTCGCCGAGCCGCACATCCTGCCCAGCGTGGACTGACCCGGATTTACCCGGCAGGCCCCTTCGCGATCGCCGACGGCATGGGCGTGCGAGACTCACGCCCATGCTGATCAGGGAAGCAACGGCCGACGACTGGCCGCACATCTGGCCGTTCTGGCACCGCATCGTCGCCGCCGCCGAGACCTACGCCTGGGACCCGGACACCACCGAGGAAGCGGCCCGCGCCCTGTGGATGAGCCCGGCCAAACGCGTGTACGTCGCCGAGGACGAGACCGGAGCCGTCGTCGGCTCCGCCTACCTCACCCCCAACTACGGCGGCCCCGCCGCCCGGATCGCCAACGCCGGCTTCATGGTCGACCCCGACCAGGGCGGCCGCGGTATCGGCCGCGCCCTCGCCGAGCACATCCTGGCCGAGGCCGCGGCCCAGGACTACCGGGGCATGGTGTTCAACGCGGTCGTCGAGACCAACCCGGCGGTCGAGCTCTGGACTTCTCTCGGCTTCACCATCCTCGGCACCGTGCCGGACGCGTACGACCACCCCCGGCACGGCCCCGTGGGACTGCACATCATGTACAAGGCCCTGTAGTCAGGCGTCCTACTCCAGCGGTGCCGTCCGCTGCCACGGACGCGCGGCCTCCAACTGGGCCGCCAGTCCCAGCAGTTCCGCCTCCGACCCCGGCCGCCCCACGAGCTGTACGGCGCAGGGGGCGCCGGACGGGAGGGTGCCCAGCGGCACCGTCATCGCGGGCCAGCCGGTCAGGTTCCACGGCGGTGTCATCGGCGAGTAGGCGGTGTTGGCGGCCACGTTGCGCAGCCAGCCCCGCTCGTGCCAGGGCCCGGCCTTGGGGGAACGGCGGGCGAGCGCCGGTGTGAGCAGCACGTCGTACTCGGCGAAGAACGGCTCCAGACGCCGACGCAGGGCGTCCCGGCTCCCGCCGCCGCGCACGGCTCCCACGAACCGCCTCCCGACGGCCGCGTGCACCCGGGTGCGCCGGGCCAGCAGCCGCCGGTCCAGGCCCTGGGCGTCGACGGAGGTGCCCGCCGTCCAGTGGGCGAGCGAGGTGAAGCTCAGCGACAGCGGATACGGCGGATCGGCACGCCGCACCTGGTGCCCTGCCTTGATCAGCAGCCCGGCCGCCTCCTGGGCGGCGGTCGTATACGGTCTGCTGACGGTGACCCCGGCAAGGGGGCTGCGCAGGGAGACGGCGACGCGGTGGGTGTCGGGCGCGCCACCCCGTACGACCTCGGTGTCCGCGAGGACGGACAGCATCAGTCGCGCGTCCGCCACGGTCGTCGCCAGCGGCCCGTTCTCCGACATGCCGAACCAGTCGCCGTCACTGATGCCCGCCGGAACCACCCCGCGGCCCGGCTTGATGGTGACGACACCGCAGTTGGCCGCCGGTATCCGCAGCGAGCCCATACCGTCGTTGCCCAGGGCGATCGGCACCAGGCCCGCGGCGACGGCGGCCGCGCTGCCGCCGGACGAGCCGCCCGCCGTGCGCGTCGTGTCCCACGGGTTGCGGGCGGTGCCGTGCACGCCCTCGGTGGTACCGAACACGCACAGCTCCGGCACATTGGTCAGCCCCACGACCACCGCACCCGCCGCCCGCAGCCGGGCGACGGTGACATGGTCCTGGTCGGCCGGCGTGTCGGCAGTCGCGGCCGAGCCGATCCGCACGGCCTCGCCGCGCACCGCCAGATTGTCCTTGACGGCCACGGGCACGCCCGCGAGCGGGAGTTCGCCCAGATCACCGCGGGCGCCCACCTCGTCGGCCTCCGCGAGCGCGGCCTGTGCCCGCACCGTGCGAAAGGCGCCGACCCGGCCGTCGATCCGCTCGATCCGCGCGAGGTGCTCGGCCACCACCTCCCGCGGCGTTACCTGCTTCTCGCGTACGGCGGCGGCGATCTCGACGGCGGTCCGTCCGACCCAGTGGGTCACGGGCGCTCCTTGGGGCAGGGGGCGGCTGATGCGTACGTACTCGCGAGTACGTAGGCAGAACTGTGCCCGGACGCGCCCGTCACGTCGAGGGTGCCGACCCGAATCCGGCTGACATCCGGTGACTTCATCAACTCCGGCCCTGTCACCGACCGTACGGCGAAGGGGCTGCCCCGCGTGCGGCAGGGCAGCCCCTTCCCGGGCTCAGCCGACCGGAGCGCCCGCCGACTCCTCGGCGAGGCGTTCCATGCCGCTGGTGGTCTTCAGCGGCTTCTCCTTCAGGAACACCACGGTGATCAGCGCGAGCAGGGCGAACGGCGTGGCGATGAGGAACAGGTCGGCGGTGGCGACGCCGTAGGCGTGCTCCACGATCGACCGCATCGGGGCGGGCAGCGTCGTCATGTCCGGCACGTGCGAGGACTCGCCGCCCGAACCCTGGCCCGCCGCCCCGGTGATGCCGGCCTCCTCGAGGCCCTTGGTCATCTCGGTCGCCACGCGGTTGGCGAGGATCGCGCCGAGGACGCTGGTGCCGATGGTGCCGCCCATGCTGCGGAAGAAGGACAGCACGGAGGTCGCCGCGCCCAGTTCGGCGGCGGGCACGTCGTTCTGGGCGGCCAGCACGAGGTTCTGCATCAGCATGCCGACGCCGACGCCGAGCACCGCCATGTAGATGCTGAGCAGGCCGAAGTGGGTGTCGGCGCCGATCGTGGCGAGCAGTCCGAGTCCGGCGGTCATGAAGACGGCGCCCGCCACCAGGTACCGCTTCCACTTGCCGGTCCGGCTGATCACCTGGCCGGCGACGGTGGACGACACCAGCAGGCCCAGGATCATCGGCAGGCTCATCAGACCAGCGACGGTCGGCGACTTGCCGAGGGATACCTGGAAGTACTGCGACAGGAACACGGTCCCGCCGAACATGGCGACACCGACCAGCAGGCTGGCCACGGTGGTCAGCGTGACCGTGCGGTTGCGGAAGATGCCGAGCGGGATGACCGGCTCGGGGGTGCGGGACTCCACGAACACCGCGGCCACCAGCAGCAGCACGCCACCGCCGGTGAGCGCCGCGGTCTGCCAGGACGCCCAGTCGAACTGGTTGCCGGCCAGCGAGACCCAGATGAGCAGCGCGCAGACACCGGCGACGATCAGGAACGCGCCGAGCCAGTCGATCCGTACCTTCCGCCGGACCGTGGGCAGCCGCAGGGTGCGCTGCAGCAGCGCGATGGCCAGCAGGGCGAACGGCACGCCGATGAAGAAGCACCAGCGCCAGCCCAGCCAGTCGGTGTCGACCAGCACACCGCCGACCAGCGGTCCGGCCACGGTGCCCACGGCGAACACGGCACCGAAGATGCCCGCGTACCGGCCCAGTTCGCGCGGCGGGATGACGGCGGCCATGACGACCTGGGCGAGCGCGGTCAGACCACCGGCGCCGATGCCCTGAACGACCCGGCTGAAGATGAGCAGTCCGACGCCCTGGGAGAAGCCCGCGAGCAGCGACCCCACGACGAACATCGACAGGGACAGCTGCAGGAGCAGCTTCTTGTTGTAGAGGTCGGACAGCTTGCCCCACAGGGGAACCGTCGCGGTCATCGCCAGCAGTTCGGAGGTGACGACCCAGGTGTAGGAGGACTGGCTGGCCCCCAGGTCGGCGATGATCCGGGGCAGCGCGTTCGAGACGACGGTGCCCGCCAGGATCGCGACGAACATGCCGGCCATCAGACCGGACATGGCCTGGAGTATCTGCCGTTGGGTCATGGAGGTGGGCGACGCCTGTTCCGGCGTCTGCGGTGGTGCGGTCACGACAGCTCTTTCGATGGTGGTGATCGGATCCGCGCGAGAGGGCACGCTCAGGGGGCGGGGAGGAGGTGCTCGGGCGGCGCGCGACGGGAGAGGGGACGATGACCCGGGGTCGGACCGGGCGGTGGGTGCGATGCTCAGCCGGGCGGCGCCGGCAGCCCGGCGGCGAGGCTCGCGAACGTCTCCTGGAACACGTCCGCGAAGTGGCGTTCCGCCGGGTCGGCGCTCCAGTGCTCCACGGCGACCCGGACGGCGGTGCCCGCGACCGCGGCCAGCAGTCGCGGATACAGGTCGAGGCTCCGGCGGGCGTCTTCGTCCGTCGCGGTCGTCCCGGGGACGTCCGTGGGGCCGCCGCGCAGGCGCCGGGCGATGGCCACGGCCAGCCCGGTCTCGTCCGCCATGTGCGCGCCGAGGCTGCGCACCAGCAGATGCGGCGCGGCCCGCAGTACCTCGGCATGGAGTTGCCACAGCTCGTGCTGCTGCTCGGCCTCGGCGAGCTCGGCCGCGATGGCGTCGCGCACGGCGTCGAGCGGGGGGACCTCGGCCGGGGCACGCAGCACGGTGCTCCGCACCCGGGCGCTGATGTCCGTGTCGATCACCACGAAGGCGTCGTCACGCGCGTCGAAGTAGTTGAAGAACGTCCGCACGGAGACACCCGCCGCGGCACTGATGGCCTCGACGGTGACGTTCTCCACCCCGTGCTCGGCGGCCAGGCGTACCGCCGCCTCCGCGAGCGCGGCCCGGGTGGCCCGCTTCTTCTGCTCACGCAGGCCGCCCCCTGCGGCACTCTTCTCCGGCATAACTTGCATGCTATGCAAAGATGCACGCCCTGCAAAATTGACCCAGGCCTGCGCCTCAGTCGCCCCGCGCCGGCCCCGTGCTCTCCCGCCCGATCAACTGCGGCACCGGCACCTGCACCGTGCGGGCCGGGCCGCCGTCGAGCAGGGCGGTCAGCTCCCGCGCCGCCGTACGGCCGAACTCCACCGTGTCCCGGGACAGTGCGGACAGCCAGGGCTTGACCATGCGGCACAGTGCGGAGTCCTCCCACGCCACCACCGACACATCGGCCGGCACGGAGAAGCCCAGCCCTGCCGCGGCGGCGACGCCCGCGACGGCCATCACGTCGTTGTCGTAGACCAGGGCCGTCGGGGGAGTGGGTCCGGACAGCACGCGGCGGGTCACGGCGGCGCCCTCCGCGTCCGAGTAGTCGGTCGTCACCGACCGCACCTCGGTGAGACCGCGCCGGTCCGCCTCGGCGCGCAGCGTACGGATCCGGCGCTCGGTGTGCGCGAGTCCCGCGAGGCCGGCGATGTGCACGATCCGCCGATGCCCGAGGGCGTACAGCTCGTCGACGACCGCGGCCATCGCGCCCGCGTCGTCCGCCCACACCGTGGTCAGCCCGGGGTGCCGTGCGTCGGGCGCGCCGCCGATCACCACGCCGGGCAGGCCCAGTTCGTCGAGCAGGTCCGGGCGCGGGTCGTCGGTGCGCGGGTCGACGACGAGCACGCCGTCCACCCGGTGCTCGGCCCACCAGCGCCGGTACACCGCGCACTCGTCGGCGATGTTCTGCGCGATCTGGAACAGCAGCCCGAGATGACGCTCCGCCAGCACCTCCTGGATGCCGGACACGAGCTGCAGGAAGAACGAGTCCACGCCCAGCGTGTCCGCGGGCCGGGCCAGTACGAAGCCGACTGTCGCCGCGCCCTCGCCGGACAGCGCCCGCGCCGCCGTGCTCGGCCGCCAGCCCAGCTGCTCGGCGACCCTGCGCACCCGGTCCCGGGTCACCTCGGAGACCCCCGGACGCCCGTTGAGCGCGAACGACACCGCGCTCTCGGAGACCCCGGCACGCCGCGCGATGTCCTTCATCGTCGGCCGGCGCGCGGGAGACCGCTTGCCCGTCACGTGCTGCTCCCATTCGAAAAGCGCCGCGCACTAATGCGCTTGAGTTCGATCACCCTAAAGCGCATTAGTGACCCAACGCAAGGCCCTGCTCACACCGTCCTGAACTGGCACTTTGCTCAACTTAAGGCTTTAGCTGGGCTGAATCCATTGACTTTCTGCGGAGGGGAAGTGCAAGGTCTGCCCGACGCGCCGGTCCATGCCGGACGTCACCGGACCTCACCGCCGCAAAGGAGCACCTCGTCGTGCGCATTTCCCGCCGGACCTTCGCCGCCGCTGCCGTCGCCGTCGTTCTCGTGCCGCTCAGTGCCTGCGGCTCCGGGGGAGACGACGGCGGCTCGGCCGACGCCTCGGGCAAGGTGGAGGGCAACATCACCTTCCAGACCTGGAACCTCCGCGCCAACTTCAAGGACTACTTCGAGGGCCTGGTCGCCGACTTCGAGAAGAAGTACCCGGGCACCGACGTGAAGTGGGTCGACCAGCCCGCCGAGGGCTACGCCGACAAGATCAGCGCCGACGCGGCCGGCGGCACCCTGCCCGACGTCGTCAACGTCTCTCCGGACCTGGTCGCCCCGCTCGCCAAGGCCGGCCTCGCGCTCGACCTCGACAAGGCCGCGCCGCAGTACAGGAAGGAGTACCTGGAAGGCGCCTGGGCCAGCCATGAAATACCAGGCATGACCGGCACGTACGCCTTCCCCTGGTATCTCAACACCGGCCCGCTCTTCTACAACAAGTCCCTGTTCGAGAAGGCCGGACTCGACCCCGACCAGCCGCCCAAGACGTATGACGAAGTCTTCTCCGCCGCCCTGCAGATCGCGCAGAAGACCGACGGCGAGGTCGCCACCCTCGCCAACGTGCCCACCATCGAGGACTTCGGCCGCTACGGCGTCCCGCTGATGAACAAGGAGGGCACCGGCTTCACCTTCAACGACGCCAAGGGCGTCGAACTCCTCACCAAGTACAAGGAGTTGTACGATGCCAAGGCCCTGGACCCGCAGGCGCTGACCGCCACGCCCGAGTCGTCCGGCAAGAAGTTCCTCACCGAGGCCGTCGCCATGAACCCGGGCAGCGCCCTCGACCTCGGCAACTTCAAGAAGCAGGCGCCGCACCTGTACAACAACATCGGCATCACCGACCAGATCACCAGCACCGGCCACGTCAACATGTACGTGATGGGCGTGATGGTCAACGCGCAGACCAAGCAGAAGCCCGCCGCCGTCGCCTTCGCGCACTACGTCACCGACGCCGCGCACCAGATGTCGTTCGCCAAGCAGGTCGCCATCTTCCCGAGCACCGCCGGCTCGCTCGACGACCCGTACTTCACCAAGGAGGACGGCACCGACGAGACCCGGGTGCGGGTGGCCGCCGCCGAGTCACTGAAGAACGCGGTCAACTACACGCCGGTGTTGTTCAGCGAGCAGATGAAGGTCGAGCTGCGCAACGCCGTCGCCCGCGCGCTCCAGGGCAAGGAGAGCCCCAAGGAAGCTCTTGACAACGCTGTCAAGGCGTGTGACCGGCTGCTCCAGCAGCAGGGCTGAGTCGTCATGGCGAGTCCCGCTGTCTCCCGGGTGCGGCGCCAGCTGCCGAGCAGCCCCTGGCTGTTCGCCGCGCCCGGACTGATCGTCATCGGCGCGTTCGTGCTGTACCCGTTCGTCTCCACGCTGGTCAACGCGTTCACCGACCGCCGGACGCTGGTTCCGGGCGAGTTCGTGGGCCTCGCCAACTTCCGCGAGCTGCTCCACGACGACATGTTCTGGATCGGCCTGCGCAACAGCACGCTCTACGTCCTCGGGGTCGTCCCGGCCCTGGTGATCCTGCCGCTGCTTCTGGCCCTGCTGGTGCAGAAGAGCATCCCCGGCATCACCTTCTTCCGCTCCGCCTTCTACACGCCGGTCGTCGCCTCGATCGTCGTGGTCGGCCTGATCTGGGTGTGGCTGCTCGACGAGCGCGGTCTGGTCAACGCGCTGCTGGAGACGGTCGGCGTCGGTCGGATCGGCTTCCTCAGCGACCAGTGGCTGCTGCTGCTCAGCGCCATGGCCGTCACGGTCTGGAAGGGCCTCGGCTACTACATGATCATTTACCTGGCGGCGCTCGGGAACGTACCGCGCGAACTGCACGAGGCCGCCGCGGTCGACGGCGCCGGAGCGGTCCGCCGCTTCCTCACCGTCACCGTGCCCGCCGTGCGCTCCACCATGGTCCTGGTCGCCGCGCTCTCCTCGGTCGCCGCCTTCAAGGTGTTCTCCGAGGTGTATCTGATGGCCGGACCCGCCGGCGGACCGGCCGGCGAGGACACCACCCTGGTGATGCTGGTCCAGCGCACCGGCACCGGCCTGACCGGCCGGGTCGGCTACGCCTCCGCGATCTCCGTGGTCGTCTTCGTCGTCACCGTCGTCCTGATGCTGCTCGTGCTGCGCGCCGACCGGAGGGAGGAGCGATGAGCGTGATCGAGAAAGTACGTCCCGTCGAATCGCCGCCCGCCCCGAAGCGGGCGCCCCGCCGCCGCCTCACCGACGAGAACGGCCGCCGCATCCCCGGCTGGGAACTCGCCCTGCGCTACCTGCTGCTGCTCGCCGTGCTGGCCCTGACCGTCGGCCCGTTCCTGTGGCAGCTGTCCACCTCGCTCAAGGGACCGACCGAGGACATCTTCAGCTCCCCGCCGAAGTTCCTGCCGAGCGACCCGACTCTGCACAACTACGAGCGCGTCGCAGAGACCATCCCGGTCTGGGACTACGCCCTGAACTCGCTGAAGGTCGCCGTAGCCAACGTGGTGACCAACTGCGTCGGCGCCGCCCTCGCCGGCTATGCCCTGGCCCGGCTGCGCTACCGGGGCCGCCGCGCGGCCACGCTCGCCTTTGTGCTGGCGATGCTCGTGCCGGTGGAGAGCATCATCATCGCCCAGTTCACGTTCATGCGGGATCTCGGCCTCAACAACACCCTCGTCGGCGTGCTGCTGCCCGGCTCCATCGCCTCACTGAACGTGCTGCTGATGCGCAACGCCTTCCTCAACCTGCCGTACGAGATCGAGGAGGCGGCCTTCGTCGACGGCGCCAACGTCTGGCAGCGGTTCCTGCGGATCGCGCTGCCGTCCGTGAAGGGGACGATCGCTGTTGTCGCGATCTTTGCCTTCATGGGCGCCTGGGACGACTTCCTGTGGCCGCTCATCGTGCTCAGCGACCCCTCCAAGTTCACGCTGACCATCGGCCTGAACTATCTGCACGGCACTTTCGCCAACGACGAACGCCTCGTCGCCGCGGGCACGATCATCGCCGTCGCGCCGCTGATCGTGCTCTTCGCCTGTCTGCAGCGGTACTTCTTCCGTGGCGTCGGCGAGGGCGCCGTCAAGGGCTGACCCACCCGTACCTCCGATTCGCGAGGATCCCGTATGCCCCCTGCCGTGCGCTTCGGCGTCAACTACACCCCGAGTGAAGGGTGGTTCCACCACTGGCTCGACTTCGACCTGGACTCCGTGCGCGCCGACCTCGACTCGATCGCCGCGCTCGGCCTGGACCACATCCGCGTCTTCCCGTTGTGGCCGTACTTCCAGCCCAACCGCACCCTCATCAGGCCGAAGGCCGTCGAGCAGTTGGTCGCGCTCGTCGACGCCGCCGCCGAACGCGGGCTCGACGTCAACGTGGACGGGCTGCAAGGGCATTTGAGCAGCTTCGACTTCCTGCCGGCCTGGACCGGGACCTGGCACCGGCGGAACCTCTTCACCGACCCGGACGTCCTCGACGGCCAGGCGACCTACCTGCGCACCCTGGCCGCCGCCCTCGCCGACCGCCCCAACTTCCTCGGCATGACCCTGGGCAACGAGGTCAACCAGTTCGCCGCGGGCCCGCATCCCGACCCCGACCGGGCCACCGAGGCGCAGATCGACGCATGGCTGGAGCGGATGCTGGCCGCCTGCGAGGAGGGCGCGCCCGGCAGACTGCACCTGCACGCCGAGTACGACGCGACCTGGTACCAGGACGACCAGCCGTTCACCCCGGCCCAGGCGGCCCGGCGCGGTGCCGTCACGGCCGTGCACTCCTGGGTGTTCAACGGCACCGCCCAGCGCCACGGCCGCACGTCCGTGCCGAGCGAACACCACGCCGAGTACCTCATCGAGCTCAGCAAGGCCTGGGCCGACGACCCGCACCGGCCCGTCTGGCTTCAGGAGGTCGGCGCACCCGCCCCGCTCGTCCCGCCGGAGCACGCCGCCTCCTTCACCGAGGCCACCGTGCGGCACGCGTTGGACTGCCCGGACCTGTGGGGCATCACCTGGTGGTGCTCCCACGACGTCTCCCGCGACCTCGCCGACTTCCCCGAACTCGAGTACGGCCTCGGCCTGTTGACCAACGACCGGCGGCCCAAGGACTCCGCGCGGGTGCTGGCCCGCGCGGCCCGTGAGCACACCGGCGCCGCAGCCGCCGCCCGGACCACAGCGCTCGTCGTTCCCGCGGACCCGTCCCTCCGTTCCCGCTGCGCGCCCGGCGGCCCGGTCTTCGACGCTTTCTTCCGGCTGGTCGCCGACGGCGCCCGGCCCACCACCGTCCTTGACATGAACGCGGACGACAAGGACCATCTCGCCGCCCGCGGCATCACCGAGGTCGTCACTCCCGAACAGGTACTCCCCGCCCCGGAAGGAACCCGAGGAGGCACCCGCTCGTGAGCCGTGTGCGCCGGCGCCCCGATACCCTTGCCGTCCGCACCGCGCCGCCCCAGGCCCCCGCCGCCTCCGCAGACGACCTGCGCTTCGGCCGGCAGTCTGCCCCCGGCGGCGTTCGCCGCTACACCCTCCACCGCCTACTGCCCGACAGCACCCGGCGCTTCCTCGGCGGCACCTGCCGGCGGGCCCACTTCGTCGGCGGCCTCAGGGCCCGGACAGGGCGAGCGGGCGGCACGGTTCGAACTGCGCGCCGTAGGGGAGCTCTACACCTCGTCGGACCCCGTGACCGTGAACCACACCTGGTAACCACCGCAACCCAGCTACGGAGCACCCCGCATGCATGACGACCGCAGCCTCGTGGAAGCCCGCCTGAGGCGTGTCCTCGACGAACGCATCCGACCCGCCGTGTATCCCGAGTCCGTGCCACTCGACGTGGCCGTCTGGCACGCCCCCGACGAACCCGTGCCGGTCGCCGAGGGCCTCGCGGCCGAACCGGAGCCCATCGAGGTGGGCGCCCGGTGGGGTGCTCCCTGGGGCACCAGCTGGTTCCAGGTCACCGGGACCGTGCCCGAGGCGTGGGCCGGCCGGACCGTCGAGGCGATCCTCGACCTCGGTTTCGACGAGAACATGCCCGGCTTCCAGTGCGAGGGCCTGGTCTACCGGCCCGACGGCACGCCGGTGAAGGGGCTCAACCCGCGCAACCAGTGGGTGCGCATCGGCGCCCCGGTCGAGGGCGGTGAGGAGGTGCGCCTGCACATCGAAGGCGCCTCCAACCCGGTCATCCTCGACTACCACCCCTTCCGGCCCACACAGCTCGGCGACAAGGAGACCGCCGGCAGCGAACCGCAGTACACGCTCACGCGCATGGATCTGGCCGTCCTCGACGAGACGGTGTGGCAGCTGGTGATCGACCTGGAGGTGCTCGGCGAGCTGATGGCCGAGCTGCCGGTGGAGTCCGCGCGCCGCTGGGAGATCCTGCGGGCCGTGGAGCGGGCCCTGGACGCGGTCGACCTCCAGGACGTGGGCGGTACGGCGGCCGAGGCCCGTTCCCGGCTCACCGACGTCCTCGCCACCCCGGCGGCCCCGTCCGCGCACCGCATCAGTGCCGTCGGCCATGCGCACATCGACTCGGCGTGGCTGTGGCCGCTGCGCGAGACGGTCCGCAAGGTGGCGCGTACGACGTCCAACATGACCGCGCTGCTCGACGACGAGCCGGACTTCGTGTTCGCCATGTCGCAGGCTCAGCAGTGGGCCTGGGTGAAGGAGCACCGGCCCGAGGTGTGGGCGCGGGTGAAGAAGGCCGTGGCGGACGGGCGGTTCGTGCCGGCCGGCGGGATGTGGGTCGAGTCGGACACCAACATGCCGGGATCCGAGGCGATGGCCCGGCAGTTCGTGCATGGCAAGCGGTTCTTCCTCGACGAGTTCGGCATCGAGAACGACGAGGCCTGGCTGCCCGACACCTTCGGCTTCGCCGCCGGACTGCCGCAGATCATCAAGGCCGCGGGCAGCAAGTACCTGCTGACGCAGAAGATCTCCTGGTCCCGGACCAACAAGTTCCCGCACCACACCTTCACGTGGGAGGGCATCGACGGCACCCGGATCTTCACCCACTTCCCGCCCGTCGACACCTACAACTGCTCCATGAAGGGCAGCGAAATCGCCCACGCGGCCCGCAACTTCAAGGACAAGGGTGTCGCCCGCCACTCCCTCGCCCCCACCGGCTGGGGCGACGGTGGCGGCGGCACCACCCGCGAGATGGTCGCCAAGGCGGCCCGGCTGCGCGACCTCGAAGGCTCGGCGACCGTCGCCTGGGAGACCCCGGCGGACTTCTTCGCCAAGGCGGCGGCCGAGTACCCGAACCCGCCGGTCTGGGTCGGCGAGCTCTACCTCGAACTCCACCGCGCCACCCTCACCAGCCAGGCCAAGACCAAACAGGGCAACCGCCGCAGCGAACACCTTCTGCGCGAGGCCGAGTTGTGGGCGGCCACGGCGGCCGTGCGAACGGGATTCCCTTACCCCTACGAGGACCTGGACCGCATCTGGAAGACGGTGCTGCTGCACCAGTTCCACGACATCCTGCCCGGCTCCTCCATCGCCTGGGTGCACCGCGAGGCCCGCCGTACCTACGAGCGGATCGCCGAAGAGCTGAACCGGATCATCGACGCCGCCCAGCGCGCCCTGGCCGGCGAGGGCACGACACCCGTCGTCTTCAACGCCGCCCCCCATGCCCGCGCCGGAGTCCCGGCGGGCGGCGCGGCCGCGCCCACCACCAAGGGCCGGACCACGCTCGCCGCCCGTCCGGACGGCGGCCACGTCCTGGACAACGGGCTGCTGCGCATCGAGGTCGATGCCCGGGGCCTGGTCGTGTCGGCGTACGACATCCAGGCCGACCGCGAGACGATCGCCCCCGGCCGGGCCGCGAACCTCCTCCAGCTCCACCCCGACTTCCCGAACATGTGGGACGCCTGGGACGTCGACGAGTTCTACCGCAACACGGTCACCGACCTGACCGACGCCGACGAGGTCATCGCCGGTGAGGACGGCGTGTCGGTGCGGATCGTACGGTCCTTCGGCGCGTCGCGCGTCACGCAGGAGCTGTCGCTCGCGCCGGGGGAGCGTCGGCTGGTGGTGGACACGGAGGTGGACTGGCACGAGACGGAGAAGTTCCTCAAGCTCGCCTTCCCGCTCGACGTGCACGCCGAACGGTATGCGTCGGAGACGCAGTTCGGCCACTTCCACCGGCCGACCCACACCAACACCTCATGGGAGGCGGCCAAGTTCGAGGCCTGCAACCACCGCTTCGTCCACCTGGAGGAGCCCGGCTGGGGGGTGGCGATCGTCAACGACTCGACGTACGGCCACGACGTGACCCGCACCGTCCGCACCGACGGCGACGGAGGTACGACGACCACGGTCCGCGCCTCGCTCCTGCGCGCCCCGCGCTTCCCCGACCCCGAGACCGACCAGGGCGTCCACCGCTTCCGGCACGCCCTCGTCCCGGGCGCGGGCATCGGCGACGCGGTCCGCGAGGGCTGGCGGCTGAACCTGCCGGAGCGGCGGATCACCGGCGCGGGGGAGGTCGCGCCGCTGGTCGCGGTCGACCAGGAGGCGGTGGTCGTCACCGCGGTCAAGCTGGCCGACGACGGCAGCGGCGACGTGGTCGTCCGCTTCCACGAGGCCCACGGCGGCCGAGCTCGGGCCACGCTCACCGCGGGCTTCCACGTCACCGGGGTCACGGTCACCGACCTGCTGGAACGCCCGCTGCCGGAGACGGCCACCCCCGCCCGGGACGGCAACGGGATCACCGTACGCCTGCGCCCCTTCGAGCTGATGACCCTGCGGCTGAAGCGGGCCTGACGTCCCTCGCGGGACCGCTCACCGCGCGAGTCGGTCCCGCAGCCACTCCTCCACCTCGCCCACATGCGCGGCCGCCGCCGCCCGGGCCGCCTCCGGATCCCGGGCGGCCAGGGCGCGGTGGATCGCGGCGTGTTCGCGGCGGGTGCGGGTGAAGGCGCCCTCCTCCTGGTAGCCGCGCCAGACGCGGGCGCGGAAGGTGCGGGAGGACAGGCCCTCCAGGATGGCGGCCATGGTGTCGTTGCCGGCAGCTGCCGCGATCTCGCGGTGGAACGCCAGGTCGTGGGCGAGGATCTCCTCGGGGTCGTCCGTGGCGTTCATCGCCGTCAGGTGCTTCTCGACCTCCGCCAGCCGGTCCGGTGTGATGCGCGCCGCCGCCAGGGCCGTCGCTGTCGACTCCAGGATGCGGCGCACCTCCAGCAGCTCCACCAGACGTGGACCGCGGGACAGGTCGGCCACCACACCGAACGTCTCCAGCAGGTCGCCGGCCTCCAGTTGCGTGACGTAGATGCCGGAGCCGTGCCGGGCCTCCAGCACCCCCAGCACCGTCAGCGCGCGGATCGCCTCGCGCATCGAGCTGCGGGAGATGCCGAGCCGGGCCGCCAGATCGCGCTCGGTCGGCAGCCGCTGGCCGGGCTCCAGCCGCCCCTCGGCGATCATCGCCTTGATCTGCTCGATGGCGCGCTGCGTCACGGTGCCCTTCTGCGGGGCTGTCTCGTCCACGCCGTTCCTCCCGTCGCCCGAGGCGCCTGAGGGCGCCTGGTGAGCGGCAGTGTAATCACCAGGTTGGTCGGACCACTGCGGCCGAAACAGCGAGAATCTGCCTCCGCAGGGTGTTGTACCGGCAAAGTGGTCTGATAAATATGCGGGCATCTGCTCGACACGCTCAACGAGGAGCTGCCAGATGCCCGGCACAACAGCGCGGAAGCAGAACAGGTCACGGATGGTCAAGGCGGTGGTTGCGGTCGCCGGCGTCTCGCTCGTGCTCGCCGCGTGCGGCAGTACCAAGGACACCGGCGCCTCCAGCGCCGGAGGAGGCGGCGGTACCGGCAAGGTGGGAGTGATCCTGCCCTTGCTGACCTCGCCGTTCTGGCAGTCGTACAACGACTACGTGCCGAAGACGGCCAAGTCCGAAGGCGTCGACGCGCTCAAGACGGTCAACTCCAACAGCGACCCCTCACAGCAGATCACCGACATCAACAACCAACTCAACCAGGGCGTGAAGGGCCTGGTCGTGGCCCCGCTGGACAGCGCCGCCATCGAGGCCGGCCTCGACCAGGCGGAGCGCAAGGGCGTGCCGGTCGTCGCCGTCGACGTGGCGCCCGACAAGGGCAAGGTCGCGATGGTCGTACGCGCCAACAACGTGGCGTACGGCGAGAAGGCCTGCCAGTACCTCGGCGAGCACATCAGCTCCGGCAAGGTCGTGCAGATCATGGGCGACCTCGCCTCCGTCAACGGCCGCGACCGCTCCGAGGCCTTCCGCGCCTGCGTCAAGAAGAACTTCCCCAAGCTCAAGGTCCTGGAGATCCCGGCCAAGTGGGAGTCCGACACCGCGGCCTCCAAGCTCGACACCCTCCTGAACGCCAACCCTGACATCAAGGGCATCTATATGCAGGCCGGCGGCGTCTACCTCGCGCCGACCCTCCAGACCCTGAAGTCGAAGGGCATGCTGAAGAAGGCCGGGCAGGCCGGTCACATCACGATCGTCTCCAACGACGGCATCCCGCAGGAGTACGACGCCATCCGCAAGGGCGAGATCGACGCGACCGTCTCCCAGCCCGCCGACCTGTACGCCAAGTACGGCATGTACTACATCAAGGCGGCGATGGAGGGTAAGACCTTCGAGCCCGGCCCCACCGACCACGACTCGACCATCGTGAAGCTGCCCAGCGGCATCCTCGAGGACCAGCTGCCCGCCCCGCTGGTCACCAAGGACAACGTCGACGATCCCAAGCTCTGGGGCAACACGGTCAAATGACGACGCCACTCGTCCAGGCGCGGGACATCGTCAAGCGCTACGGCCCCACCACCGCCCTCGCCGACGGACGGCTCACCGTCCTGCCCGGCGAGTCCCACGCCCTCGTCGGCCGCAACGGCGCCGGCAAGTCGACCCTGGTCAACATCCTCACCGGCCTCCAGGCGGCGGACGAGGGCGAGGTCCGCTTCGACGGTCACCCCGCGCCCCCGCCGGCCGACCGCGACGCCTGGCGCCGCAAGGTGGCCTGCGTCTACCAGAAGCCCACCGTCGTCCCCGAGCTGACGGTCGCCGAGAACCTGTTCATCAACCGCCAGCCGCTCCAGCGTGGCTTCATCAGCTGGCGCAAGCTGCGGGCTGAGGCCTCCGACCTCCTCGCCACCTGGGACGTACACGTCGACCCCGAGGCCCGCACCGCCGACCTCAAGGTCGAGGACCGCCAAATGGTCGAGATCGCGAGGGCGTTGAGCTTCGGCGCCCGCTTCATCATCCTCGACGAGCCCACCGCCCAGCTCGACAACCGCGAGATCGAGCGGCTGTTCTCCCGCATGCGGGCACTCCAGGACTCCGGCGTCACCTTCCTGTTCATCTCACACCACCTCCAGGAGGTGTACGAGGTCTGCCAGACCGTCACGGTCCTGCGCGACGCCCGCTGGATCACGACGGCACCGGTCGCCGAACTCTCGCGCCGGGCCCTGGTCGAGGCCATGGCGGGCGAGTCCATCGAGACCATCGCCGAACAGGCCGTGGACCCCAGGGACGTCGACCACGACGCGCCCGTCCTCCTCGAAGCGCGCGGCCTCACCTCACCGTCGTACGAGAACATCGACCTCACCGTCCGCCGCGGCGAGGTCGTCGGACTCGCCGGGATCAGCGGCAGCGGCAAGGTGGAGCTCGCCGAGTCCTTCGCGGGACTGCACACCCCGACCGGCGGTACCGCTCAACTCGGCGGCGATCGGCTGCCGTTCGGCGATGTGCAGGCCGCTCTCAAGGCCGGTGTCGCCTGCGTGCCCCGCGACCGGCACGACCAGGGCCTGGTCGCCGGCATGACCATCGGTGACAACGCCACCATGAGCGTCCTCGACCGGCTCGGCCGCTTCGGCTTCGTCGGCACCGAACGCAAGCGCGGCTTCGCCACCGCCCTCATCGAACGCCTCGACATCCACACCGAGGGCCCCGACCAGCCCGTCTCCGACCTGTCCGGCGGCAACGCGCAGAAGGTCGTGATGGCCCGCGCCCTCGCCTCCGACCCCCGTCTGCTCGTGCTGATCAACCCCACCGCGGGCGTCGACGTGAAGTCCAAGGAGTCCCTGCTCGCCCGCATGGACAGCGCCCGCGAGGACGGCACCGCCGTGCTCGTCGTCTCCGACGAACTCGACGACCTGCGCCGCTGCGACCGCGTCCTCGTCCTGTTCCACGGCCGTGTCGTCGCCGAGCACCCGGCGGGGTGGCGCGACCACGAGCTGATCGCCTCCATCGAAGGAGTGGACCATGGCTGACACCAAAGCCCCACCGGTTACGCCCGTCAAGGTCCCCGATCCCCGTGCGGCCAGGACGGTCCTGCTCCGCCGCGCACGCGAACTCGCCCTCGTTCCCGCCCTGTTGCTCCTCCTGGTGCTCGGTGCGCTGGTCAACGACTCGTTCCTCACCGAGCGCAACCTGATCTCCATCCTCGGCGCCTCCGCCGCGCTGGCGATGGTCGTGCTGGCCGAGTCGCTCGTTCTCATCACCGGCAAGTTCGACCTGTCTCTGGAGTCGGTGGTCGGCATCGCACCCGCCGTCGGAGCGCTCCTCGTCCTGCCCGCCGCGCAGTCCGGCTGGGGCACCGAACTCCCCGCCGCCCTCGCTCTGTCGGCGATCGTCGTCGCGGGAGCGGCCGTCGGTGCCTTCAACGGCATCCTGGTCGTGAAGTTCAAGCTCAACGCGTTCATCGTGACGCTCGCGATGCTGATCGTCCTGCGTGGTCTGCTGGTCGGGGCGACCAAGGGCAAGACGCTGTTCGGGATGCCCGACAGCTTCTACTCCCTCGCCACCACGACCTTCATCGGCATCCCGATGTCGGTGTGGCTCGCGGCGGCGGCCTTCGCGACCGCCGGATTCGTGCTGAGGTACCACCGCATCGGGCGCGCCCTGTACGCCATCGGCGGCAACGCGGACGCCGCCCGCGCGGCCGGTATCCGCGTCGAGCGCGTGATGCTCGGGGTGTTCGTCGTCGCGGGCATGCTCGCGGCCGTCGGCGGGATCATCCAGACGGGCTATGTCGGCGCGATCAGCGCCAACCAGGGCAACAACATGATCTTCACCGTCTTCGCGGCCGCGGTGATCGGCGGCATCAGCCTGGACGGCGGCAAGGGCACCATGTTCGGCGCCCTGACCGGCGTACTCCTCCTCGGTGTCGTCCAGAACCTGCTTACCCTCGCCCAGGTCCCGTCCTTCTGGATCCAGGCCATCTACGGCGGAATCATCCTGGTCGCCCTCATGATCGCCCGCGTGACGACGGGCCGCGCGCAGGACTGACCCCGCGCCTGACTGCCACCGACCGAAAGGCACTCTGTGTCCCCGAGCTCCGCCCGCATCATCGCGGTCGACACCTACGACATCCGCTTCCCCACCTCGCGCGAGCTCGACGGCTCCGACGCGATGAACCCGGACCCCGACTACTCGGCCGCGTACGTCGTCCTGCGCACCGACGCCGGGGACGGGCTGGAGGGGCACGGATTCACCTTCACCATCGGGCGGGGCAACGAGGTCCAGGTCGCCGCGATCGAGGCGCTGCGCGGCCATGTCGTGGGCCGGTCCGTCGACGAGCTGTGCGCCGACCCGGGGACCCTCAACCGCGACCTGATCGGCGACAGCCAACTGCGCTGGCTCGGCCCCGAAAAGGGCGTGATGCACATGGCGCTCGGCGCGGTCATGAACGCCGTGTGGGACCTCGCCGCCAAGTGTGCCGACAAGCCGCTGTGGCGGCTGCTCGCCGACGCCGACCCCGAGTGGATCGTCCGGCAGATCGACTTCCGGTACATCTCCGACGCGCTCACGCCCGAGGAGGCACTGGCCCTCCTGCGCCGGGGCCGGGAGGGCTCGCAGGAGCGCGTCGCCCGGCTCCTGAAGGGCGGCTACCCCGCCTACACCACCTCCGCCGGCTGGCTCGGCTACGACGACGACAAACTCACCCGCCTCGCCGCCGAGGCCGTCGCCGACGGCTTCCGGCAGATCAAGCTGAAGGTCGGAGCGGACCTGGAGGACGACGTACGGCGCTGCCGTGTCGCCCGTTCGGTCGTCGGGCCGGACATCCGCATGGCGATCGACGCCAACCAGCGCTGGGACGTCGACGAGGCGATCCGCTGGACCAAGGCCCTCGCCGAGTTCGACCCGTACTGGATCGAGGAGCCCACCAGCCCCGACGACGTCCTCGGCCACGCGGCCATCCGCAAGGCCGTCGCCCCGGTGAAGGTGGCCACCGGAGAGCACGTGCAGAACCGGGTCGTCTTCAAGCAGCTCCTCCAGGCCGGGGCGATCGACGTCCTGCAGATCGACGCGGCCCGCGTGGGCGGCGTCAACGAGAACCTCGCGATCCTGCTGCTCGCCGCCAAGTTCGGTGTGCCGGTGTGCCCGCACGCGGGCGGCGTCGGACTGTGCGAACTCGTCCAGCACCTGTCGATGTTCGACTACGTGGCGGTCACCGGCACCACCGAGGACCGTGTCATCGAATACGTCGACCATCTGCACGACCACTTCCTCGATCCGGTGGTGATCAGGAAAGGTCACTACACAGCACCCGTCGCGCCGGGCTTCTCGGCTGCCATGCGGCCCGAGTCGATCGCGCGGTACACGTTCCCCGGCGGTACCTTCTGGGCCGCCGACCTCGAGACGCAGAAGAAGGGCCAGGCCGCATGAGCGACTTCGAGGGCCTCAAGGCCCTGGTGACGGGCGGCGCCTCCGGCATCGGCCGGGCCACCGCGGAACTCCTGGCCGAGCGCGGCGCCCAGGTCGCCGTGCTCGACCTCGACCCGTCGTCGGTGGAGAAGCCGCTGCTCGCCTTCCGCGCCGACGTCACCGACGACGCCTCCGTACGCGAGGCCGTGGCGGCCGCGGTCGCCGACCTCGCCGGACTGGACGTGGTGATCAACAATGCCGGCATCGGCGCCCAGGGGACCGTCGAGGACAACGACGACGCCGAGTGGCACCGGGTCCTCGACGTCAACGTCGTCGGCATGGTGCGGGTGGCCCGCGCCGCCCTGCCGCACCTGCGCGCGTCGTCGCACGCGGCGATCGTCAACACCTGCTCCATCGCGGCCACGGCGGGGCTCCCGCAGCGGGCGCTGTACAGCGCGACCAAGGGCGCGGTCCACTCGCTCACCCTCGCCATGGCCGCCGACCACGTCCGCGAGGGCATCCGCGTCAACTGCGTCAACCCCGGCACCGCGGACACCCCCTGGGTCGGCCGTCTGCTGGATGCGGCCGACGATCCGGCGGCCGAACGCGCCGCTCTGGAGGCCCGCCAGCCCACGGGCCGCCTGGTCTCGGCCGCCGAAGTCGCGGGCGCCGTCGCCTACTTGGCGAGCCCCC
The DNA here is from genome assembly GCF_004187715.1 of Streptomyces sp. F001. GTDB lineage: Bacteria > Actinomycetota > Actinomycetes > Streptomycetales > Streptomycetaceae > Streptomyces > Streptomyces flavusporus. The sequence continues at coordinate 34,786 of NZ_QZWF01000022.1, forward strand.
TCTCCGGGGCCACGACCGGCACCGCCCTCGCCGTCGACGGCGGAATGCAGGGCCTGCGCCTGCGGCCGGTGGGCCGGTGAAACGGCTCGGCAACAGCGGGGTCGAGGTCAGCGAACTGGCCTTCGGCGCCGCCGTCATCGGCAACCTGTACACCGAGGTCGGCGAGCAGCAGGCGTACGAGGCGGTGGACGCCGCCTGGCAGCACGGCATCCGCTACTTCGACACCGCGCCGCACTACGGCCTCGGCCTGTCGGAACGCCGCCTCGGCGCGGCCCTGCGCGAACGCCCCCGCGCGCAGTACACGATCTCGACCAAGGTGGGCCGCCGCCTGGAGCCGTCGGACGGCACCGGCGACGACCTCGGCAACGGCTTCGCCGTCCCCGCCACGCACCGCCGCGTCTGGGACTTCAGCGAGGACGGCGTACGACGCACCCTGGAGGCCAGCCTGGAACGGCTCCGCCTCGACCGCGTCGACATCGCCTACCTCCACGACCCCGACGACCACGCCGAGTGGGCCTTCCGGGAGGGCTACCCGGCGCTGGAGAAGCTCCGCTCGGAGGGAGTCGTCGGCGCGATCGGCGCCGGCATGAACCAGGCGGAGATGCTCACGCGCTTCGTGCACGACACCGACGTCGACGTGGTGCTGTGCGCCGGCCGCTACACGCTGCTCGACCAGGGGGCGCTCACCGAGCTGCTGCCCACCGCCCAGGCACGCGGCACCTCCGTCGTGATCGGCGGGGCCTTCAACTCCGGCCTCCTGGCGGACCCGAAGCCGGGTGCGACGTACAACTACGCCACCGCGTCACCCGAGTTGCTGCACCGCGCCCTGCGGCTGAAGTCCGTCGCAGACCGCCACGGCACCACCCTGCGCGCCGCCGCCCTGGCCTTCTGCACCGCGCACCCGGCGGTCGCGAGCGTCCTCGTCGGCGCCCGCTCGGCGCACGAAGTCGTCGACTGCGCCGAGCAGTTCCACACGTCCGTGCCGGCGGCCTTCTGGCAGGAGCTGCGGGAGACGGGCCTGCTCCCCGCCGAGGAGACGTCATGAGAGTCGCCCTGCACACCAAGGTCCGCCCCGACCGCGTCGCCGAGTACGAGGCCGCCCACCGCGAGGTCCCGAAGGAGCTCACGGACGCCATCCGGGCCGCCGGGGCGACCTCCTGGACGATCTGGCGCAGCGGCACCGACCTCTTCCACGTCCTGGAGTGCGAGGACTACGGCCGCCTGCTCGCCGAGCTGGAGAAACTGCCCGTCAACGTGGCCTGGCAGGCCCGCATGGCCGAGCTGCTCGACGTGGTGCACGACTACTCCGGCGAGGGCGCGGACGCCGGGCTGCCCGTCGTGTGGGAGCTGCCGTGACCGTCGTCGACGCCCACCACCACGTGTGGGACCTGTCGGTGCGGGACCAGGACTGGATCACCGGCCCCGTACTTCAGCCGCTCAGAAGGAACTTCACCGTCGCCGACCTGGCCCCCGAGGCGCGGGCGGCCGGAGTCGACCGTACGGTCCTCGTCCAGACGATCACTGTGCCCGAGGAGACCCCGGAGTTCCTGGCCCTCGCCGCCGAGCACGAGCTGATCGCCGGTGTCGTCGGCTGGACCGACCTCACCCGCCCGGACGTCGCCGAGGAACTGGCCCGGTTGCGGGAGCTGCCCGGAGGGCAGTACCTGAAGGGCATCCGCCACCAGGTCCAGGGCGAGCCCGACCCGGAGTGGCTGCTGCGTGCGGAGGTACGGCGCGGACTGGCCGCCGTCGCGGACACGGGGCTGGTCTACGACCTGGTCGTCCTGCCGAACCAGCTGCCGGCCTGCGTCAAGACGGCCGAGGCGCTGCCGCAGCTCACCTTCGTCCTCGATCACCTGGGCAAGCCGCCCATCGCCTCCGGGGAGCGAGAACCCTGGGAGACCGCCGTCCGCTCTCTGGCCGCCCTCTCCAACACTGTCTGCAAGTTCTCCGGCATGGTCACCGAGGCGGACCTCGCCTCCTGGACGGTCGACGACCTGCGCCCGTACGCCGACGTGGTGCTGGACGCCTTCGGCCCGGACCGGCTGATGTTCGGCTCCGACTGGCCGGTGTGCACTCTGGCGGCGTCGTACGGTCAGGTGTTTGCCACAGCGGAGCAGTTGCTCGGCCCGTTCGATCGCACCCGGGTCTTCGAAGCCACCGCCACCCGCGTCTACGGCCTCTGAGCCACCTCCGCCAGCCGGGTCGGCGGCAGATACTCCCGCACATACGTCCGCTCCCAGCACGCACCCGTCTCCCGCAGCTCCCGCCAGGTGGTGTAGCGGTAACGGAAGAGCCGGGCGCGGACGAACCGCGGGGGCTCGTCGGGCGGGAAGGGCGAGCGGCGCAGCAGCTTCAGCGTGTCCCGGTCGTTCTCCAGCAGCCGCTCCACCAGCGCGCCGAACCACGAGCCGGCGTATGCGGGCGACAGCGCGGCGAACCACATCATCCAGTCCAGCCGCAGATGGTACGGCGCGAACTGGCGCGGCCAGTGCCGGGGATCACCGGGCTTGCCCTTGAACTCGTACTCCCGCCAGTCGGAGTCCTCGTGCGGTACGGCGTCGGCGGTGCCCTCGACCACCACCTCGTACCGCACCCGGCTGACGCTGCCGAACGCGCCGTAGGTGTTCACCAGGTGGAGCGGGTCGAAGGAGCGGTTCATGATCTGGCGGCGGGAGATCATGTTGCGGACCGGCTGGTAGCTGAGGAACGCGATCAGCGCGGCTACCGCGAGGACCACGACCATGTACCAGAGGGGAGCGTCGGGCACCGCCGGCGGGTCGGCCGGGAACTGCACCACGGAGAGGGCCAGCACGATGGTGATCCAGTTCAGCCAGGAGAAGTTGCCCGACAGAACCAGCCACAACTGCGTGACGATCATCAGCGAGGCGGCGGCGGTGGCGACCGGCTGCGGGGTGAACAGCAGAACGGGCACCACGAGCTGGGTGAAGTGGTTGGCGGCCACCTCCACCCGGTGCAGCGGGCGCGGCAGACGGTGGAAGAACCAGCTCAGCGGGCCTGGCATCGGCTGGGTCTCGTGGTGGTAGTCCAGGCATGTCAGCTTCCGCCAGCATTCGTCCCCGCGCAGCTTGATCAGACCCGCGCCGAACTCCACCCGGAACAGGATCCAGCGCAGCAGGAACAGCACCACGATCGGCGGCGCCACCTCGTCGTTGCCGAGGAACACGGCGAGAAAGCCGACCTCCAGCAGCAGGGACTCCCAGCCGAACCCGTACCAGGTCTGGCCCACGTTGACGATCGACAGATACAGCGCCCACGGCACCAGCCACAGCAGCATGCCGCCCCACAACGGCAGCAGCGAGTCCAGGCCGGCCAGCAGCGCCGCCGACACCGCACAGCCCGACCAGGCGCACACCGCGAAGAAACGGTCGGAGTAGTGGAGTTGGAAGAGGCTCGGGGCCCGCTTGAAGGGCACGTACTCGACGAACCGCGGCACCGGCAGCATCCCGCGGGCACCGATCAGCGCCCGGAACTGCAGGGCCGCCGTCAGGAACGCGACCAGGTACACGCCGGCCAGAGCCCGCTGGAAGACCAGCCGGCTCAGCCAGTAGTCGGGTGCGGTGAACCAGTCCACGGGCATGCGCTCCTCTCTTCCATTCTGGCGCCGGTACGTCTGCCCCCGGGCGGGTTCGTCACTCTTTGCATCCGCTCTCTCTGTTTACGTGACCACAGGAGAGTGAAGCAGACATCTTCGGCGGTCCGGCTGATGGCCTCGACGGCTGACCCGGTCGAAGAATCGGTCGAATGCTGGCAAAGTGGGCGCATGGTTGATCGGGGAGCGAGCGCCCTGTCTCTCCCGGACGACTGGCCCGCCCACCCGGACCCGATCCTGGCGCTCAACCAGATGGGCAGCTTCGACTGGGACCTGGACACCGGTCTGTTCCACATGGACCCCCAGGCCCACGAGGTCTTCGACCTGCGCCCCGAGGAATACGACGGCCGCCCGGAGTCCCTGGGCGTCCGGGTCCCGCGCACCGAAGGCCGACGACTCGACACCCTGGTCGCCCAGGCCATCAAGGACGGCAGCGAGAACTACGGCGCCTACTTCCGCCTCCGCCGCCGCGACGGCACCCTGCGCTGGACCCACACCCAGGGCTACATCCGGCGCGACGAGACGGGCCGGCCGCGCCGGATCATCGGCATCGTCCGGGACGCCACCCAGGAGCTCGGCGAGTTCGCGGCGCGCCGCGAACCGGCCGGCCAGGACCACGCCCGGCGCGATCAGACCGACGTCGTGGAGTTCACCACAGCCGCCCTCGCGCACGCCCGTACCGTCCAGGACGTCATCGACGTCCTCAAGGACACCCATGGCGTCACCCACCTCGGCGCGGCCAGTCTGGTCATGGGCCTGGTGGAGGCCGGACGCATCCGGCTGGTCGCCGAGGGACCCGAGGGCAGCTTCGTGCCCGGCACGCTGATCACCCGTATCGACGAGCCCTACCCGATGAGCGAGGTCGTGCGCACCCTCAGTCCCCGCTTCATCGAGTCCCCGGAGGAGTTCGCCGAGGGCTACCCGATCCTGTGGCCGCACATCACCGACCTCGACATCACCTCGGCCGCCTATCTGCCGCTCATCGTCCAGGCCCAGCCCATCGGCGCGATGGGCCTGCTCTACAACGACCGCCGCGGCTTCACCCCCGAGGAACGCAACATCCTGGTCGCGCTCGGCAGCAGCATCGCGCAGAGCCTGCAACGGGCGATGTTCTACGAGCAGGAGAAGGACCTGGCCAGCGGTCTCCAGCAGGCCATGCTGCCGCGCACCATCCCCAGCGTGCGGGGCGCCGACGTCGCGGTCCGCTACCGGGCCGGCGGCGCCGGGGGCTCCCTCGGCCGGGACATCGGCGGCGACTGGTACGACCTGATCCCGCTCCCCGGCGGCCGGGTCGGCGCCGTCATCGGCGACGTCCAGGGCCACGACACACACGCCGCCGCCGTCATGGGCCAGCTGCGCATCGTCCTGCGCGCCTACGCCGCCGAGGGGCACACGCCGGCCACGGTGATGGCGCGCGCCTCCGTCTTCCTCCACGAACTGGACACCGATCGCTTCGCGACCTGCCTGTACGCGGAGGCCGACCTGGCCACCGGCGTGGTCCAGGTGGTCCGGGCCGGCCATATCGACCCGCTGATCCGGGCCCCGGACGGCAGCTGCCGCCGCGTGCCCGTCCCGGGCGGCCTGCCGCTCGGCCTGTCCGCCGAGTTCGGGCGCCTCGAGTACCCCGTCGGCACTGTCGAGCTCGATCCCGGCCACACCCTGCTGCTGTGCACCGACGGCCTGGTCGAAGAGCCCGGCGCCGACCTCGACGACGGCGTGCAGACCCTCACCGCGATGGTTGCCTCCGGTCCCGAGGACGTGTGGAAACTCGCCGACCTGCTCATCGACGTGGCCGAGGAACGCGGCGGCGAGGACGACGTCGCGCTGCTCCTGCTGCGCCGCCGCGGCCTTGACGCCCCCCAGACCGGCGGCCGGCTCCAGCAGCACGTGGCCCCCGGCGACCCGGAGGCCCTCACCGAGGCCCGGCGCATGATCCGCGCCGCGGTCGGCGCCTGGGGTGCCGCCGACCGCTCCGACGAGGTCGAACTCGTCGCCGACGAGCTGATCACCAACGCCCTGATGCACACCGAGGGCGCCGCGATCGTCACCCTGCGGGTCCTGTCCGGCTCCGACCGCCGGCTGCGCGTCGAGGTCGAGGACTCCTCCAGCGCCCTGCCGCGCCGCCGCGAGGCGACCCACTCCTGCGTCTCCGGACGCGGCCTGCTCCTCGTCGAGGTGCTCACGGACGTGTGGGGCGTGGAGGCGCGTGGCGGCGGCAAGTGCGTGTGGGCCGAGTTCGTGGTGCCGGAACGTCGCTGAATCCCCGTGGCACTGTCGGTCCCGGATGGCACTCTGGACGTATGCCGGAACTGCCCGAGGTCGAGGCGCTCAAGGATTTCCTGACCGACCACCTCGTCGGTCACGAGGTCGTGCGCGTGCTGCCGGTCGCGATCAGTGTGCTCAAGACGTACGACCCGCCCCTCGCCGCCGTCGAGGGCCGCGAGATCGCCGCCGTGCACCGGTACGGCAAGTTCCTCGACTGCGAGACGGACGGCGGCCCGCACTTCGTGACCCATCTCGCCCGCGCGGGCTGGCTCCACTGGAAGGACCGCCTCCCGGACGGCCCGCCCCGCCCCGGCAAGGGCCCACTGGCGCTGCGCGTCGCGCTGGAGACCGGTGCCGGCTTCGACCTGACCGAGGCCGGCACCCAGAAACGGCTCGCGGTGTACGTCGTCCGGGACCCGCAGGAGGTGCCCGGCGTGGCCCGGCTCGGCCCGGACCCTCCCCCAGTGCCTTAAGGGCCTGGGGGCACCCCCAGCCGACGACTTCGACGAGGCCCGATTCGCGGCGCTGCTTCAGGGCGAACGCCGACAGCTCAAGGGGGCGCTGCGCGACCAGAGCCTGATCGCCGGCGTCGGCAACGCCTACAGCGACGAGATCCTGCACGCCGCGAAGACGTCCCCGTTCAAGCTCGCCGCCTCCCTGGCACCCGAGGAGACCCGAAGACTGTACGAGGCCCTGCGCACGACGCTCACGGAAGCCGTCGAACGCTCCCGGGGCCTGGCCGCCGGACGCCTCAAGGCCGAGAAGAAGAGCGGCCTGCGCGTCCATGGCCGGACCGGCGAGCCCTGCCCGGTGTGCGGCGGCACGATCCGGGAGGTCTCCTTCAGCGACTCCTCGCTCCAGTACTGCCCCACCTGCCAGACGGGCGGCAAGCCACTGGCGGACCGCAGAATGTCCCGCCTGCTCAAGTAACGGGCGGTTGGGCAGCGCACCCAAGGGGCGCGGGGCTGTGTCGACATGCGGCTCCGCCGCGTGGGCGCGACCAGCCACGACGCACCCGCAGATGGCGTACCGGCGTTCCAGCGGAGCGCTCAGCGAGAGTCGACCGCCACCAGCCGCTCCCCGGTCTTCGTGCGCACCTCGTACCGCGCGATCTGGTCGGGATGCAGGGCCGCCGCGCCCTGCAGAGTGTTCGGGCGGGCGTCATGGTGGGGCGCGGTCCAGTTGGTCACCGTCTCCTCCGAGCCGTCATGGCCGATGGCGACCAGCCGGCAGGCCCGGGGACCCGCCGCATCCTTGACCTCCACCACCACCTGGCTGCCCCAGACCTCGTTCTCGGTCGTGACCTGCGCCCACACCCCGGTGCGCTCGTCGGTCGCCGACACACGCACCGCCCGGTCGCCGCCCTCGGTCATGATTGCGATCCCGGGCCCGGCCACGGCGCACACCACCGCGGCGGCCACGGCGAACAGCAGCCGTCGACGCCCGGCCCGGTGCCGCGCCGCGACCTCGCCGAGAAGCCGGTCCAGCAGCCGCGGGCCGGGTCCGGCCATGGGGTGCACCGAGCGTGGCGTCGCGCGCCGGTAGAGCATCAACTGCCGGGCGGTGGGCCCGAATTCGGTGACGTGTGCGGTGCATCGAGGGCACTCCATGAGGTGGTCCTCGAAACGGAAGGCGTCCGCCTCGTCCAGCACGCCGAGCGCGTACGCGCCGACGTCGCGATGCCTCTCCAGGGACCTCATGCCGAATCCTCGTGATCCTCGTGTCGGTGGGTGTGGGTGGGGTTACTCCTTGCTCCCACCGGTACGCACCAAGCCGCCGAATCACTCAAGCCCCGTACAGAATCGCAACCAAGGAATTCGGAGCGGTCCGGCCCGAGGATTGGTCGGATTCCGAGGAATCCAGAGGAATCTAGAAGAGATGGATGGCGAGGTGCCCCAGTGGCAGCCCCAGCTGCCACGCCGGCGTCCACACCTTCGGCCCGTCGTCCTCGCCCACCACGGCACCGCCGCCCGGGACCGCGTTCAGGTCGGGGGCGAGCAGCTCGGTCTCCTGCAGCCAGCGCCAGGCCGCCTGAGCCAGTTCCAGGTCCGGCGCGGGTCCGCCCGCCCGGGCCGCCTCGGCGGCGAGTTCGGCCGTGCGCTCGCGCACCCAGTCCTGCCACGGCTGGTCGTACGCCGTCAGTGACAGCCAGGTCTCCAGCTGGGAGACGACCCGGATGCCGGAGAGCTCACCCTCCGTGTCGGACAGGAAGATGGTCAGTGCCAGGGCGTCCCGCCCGGCGCGGAACTCGAAGGACGTCGGCGGCATGAGATCGCCGGTCCGCAGCAGTTCGTCGGCGATGTACTCGGCGTACAACCAGGCCATGGGGACGGTCAGTTCACCGCCACCGGTGCCGTCCGTACTCTGGTGACCTCTGTGCTGCATCCCTTCCTGCCTTCCTCCGGTGCGTGCGCGTCGCCCGGCCCCGGGCCGGTGGCCCGTGGCCCTATCCGGAACACGGATGAGGACAGCCGATTACTCAACCGGGGTCCTCAGCAAGGCGCTTTACGGAGGTTTGACTCGGCAGCCGGTTTCACCGCAGGTCGGCCGCGTATCCCGGAAGCACCCGGCGCAGGGCGCGCAGCGCGTAGTACGCGCGGGACTTCACGGTACCGGGCGGGATTCCCAGGGTTGCCGCCGCTTCCGCCACACTGGCCCCCTGGAAGTACACAAGCACCAGGACTTCACGGTGCTCCGGAGTGAGGGTCTTCACAGCCTCGCGTACGTCGACGGTGGCGGCCGACCGCTCGGCGTGGTCGGCGATCACCCGCGCGCTCTCCAGAACCGCGTCGCCGACCTCCGGCGGACGTGCCTGCCGGGCCCGCCGCGCGTCGATCGCGAGCCGTCGGCCCACGGTCAGCAGCCAGGGCCGTACGGACTCGAAGGCGTCGGCGCGCAGCGCCTCGGGGTGCTGCCAGGCGCGTACCAGGGTCTCCTGGACGAGGTCCTCGGCGCGCTGCCGGTCGCCGTCACACAGCCGGAGCAGCAGCGCGAAGAGCGGTCGGCCGTGCTCCCGCTGCAGCGCGGCGAGCTCGTGCTCGGCGGTCGTCCCGTTGGTGATGGTGGTTCCGGCCGTCATGCGCGTATGGGATCGCAGGGTGCGGTTCCGGGACAGGGCGCGCACACGCTGGTGCGGCGGACGGTCGAACGCGTCGGCGAACGGTACGACGAACGGTCCGCAACCGCCGGTCGCGCACACCGGATGGGTTAAAGGGAGCCCTGGGGCTGTTTGGCGCTGTGTTCAACTTCGTACTTATTAGTCCGTAAATGTGACAGCACTGGGGTGAGCTGATGATCGTACGCATCGCACGCAGACGACAGGTGGCCCTGGCTCTGACGGCCCTTCTCGCCGCGGGCGCCACCTGCCAGGCCCAGAACGAGAAGTCCTCCGGCCGGGCCGGCAGCCCGGCCTCCGCCGACTCCAGCGCATTCACCCTCGTCGCGTCCGGCGACGTCCTCCCGCACGCGTCCGTCCTCGACCGGGCGCGCTTCGACGGGGGCGGGGTCGGCCACGACTTCCGGCCCATGCTGTCCGGGGTGGAGCCGGTCGTCTCCCAGGCGGACCTGGCGCTGTGTCACATGGAGGCCGTGTACGGCGTGGGAGGCGCCCACGCCGGTCGGCCGGGCACGTTTCCGCCGGAGATCGCCGGAGGGCTCGCCGCGACCGGCTACGACGGCTGCTCCACCGCCGCCACCCGCGGCACCGCCGAGAGTGCCGAGGCCATCGGGCACACCCTGGACGCCCTCGACCGGGCCGGGGTCCGGCACGCCGGGGCGGCGCGTACCGAGGCCGAGGCGCGCACGGTCACCATCCTGCCCGCGGGCCGGGCGATGGTCGCCCACCTCGCCTACACCAACGGCACCAACGGTCACCCGCTCCCAGGGCGGCCCTGGGCCGTCCACCAGATCGACGAGGGCCGGATCCTCGCCGACGCCCGGGCGGCCCGGCAGGCCGGCGCCGATGTGGTCGTCGTGTCCCTGCACTGGGGCACCGAGTGGCAGGACGAACCGGACCGGCGGCAGCTGAGCCTGGCGGAGACCCTCACCGCCGCCAAGACCCGCGGCCGCCCCGACATCGACCTGATCCTCGGCACCCACGCCCATGTCCCGCAGGCGTACGAAAAGGTCAACGGCACCTGGGTGGTCTACGGGACGGGTGATCAGGTCACCGGCCAGATGCCCGACCGCCAGGGCGTCCCGGACCCCCGGGGCACCCAGTCCACCATCGGCCGCTTCACCTTCACCCCGCCCGCCCGGCCGGGGCAGCGCTGGCAGGTGACGAAGGCCGAGTTCATTCCGCAGCTGTACGACATCGACGCAGGCCGGGTGGTCAACATCAACGCCGCCCTGGCCCAGGGCGCCGACGTCGCCGCCGCGCGTGACCGCATCCAGCAGGTCGTGCTCAGCCGGGGTGCGGCGCAGGACGGTCTGGTGATGGGGGAGTAGCCGGTCAGTTCACGTCGACGTGATCGAACAGCTTCAGCATCTCGCCGAGCACCCGCAGGCACGCCGTCACCTCGGTGTCCGTCAGATCGCCGGCGACCTCCCGCAGGAGGGCGTGCTCGCGGGCGAGGACCGCGGTGATCGCCGTGCGGCCCTCGTCCGTGAGCCGGATCAGGGGCGAGCGCTGGTGCGCCGGGTTGGGGGCGCTCTCCACCAGTCCGCGCGCCGCGGCGTCGTTGACCATCCGCTGCACGAACTGCCGGCTCAGTGCCTGGGCCCGGCCCATCTGCGGCACAGTCATCGGCCCCTGCTTGCCCAGCAGGTCCAGGACGGCCCGTACTCCCACGGACAGCCCTTCGACGGCCTCGCCCTGCTCCACCTTGCGCTGCACGCGCCGGTACAGCGGGCCCACCAGGTCGAACACCGCGGTGAGGCGGTGAGCGAGTTCGTCGGGAGGGAGCGGTCTGTCGATCTCGTTCACGAGGCCATCATGGCACCTCGGTTGTCAAACTGGCCAAGAGATGACACCTTGGTTGTCATGACGACTGCTACGGAACTGAGGTACTTCGCATCTGCTGACGGCGATCTCGCCTACCGCGACACGGGCAGCGGCGACCTGCTGGTCCTGCTCCACTCCGGGTACGCCGACCACCGCGTCTTCGACGCCCAGACGCCGGCCTTCGCCGCCGGCCACCGGGTGATCGCCCCCGACGTACGCGGCCACGGTGCCTCCGCCAACGCGAGCAGGCCGTTCCGCTGGGCCGACGACCTGGCCGCGCTGCTGCGTCACCTCGACGCGGGCCCGGCCGTCCTCGTCGGCGTGTCGATGGGCGGGGGCATCGCCACGGACACCGCGCTGGAGTACCCGGAGCTGGTCCGGGCAGTCGTCGTCTGCGGAGCCGCGACCAGTGAGTTCGCGTACACCGAACCGTGGGGGCGGGAGATCGAGGCCGAGTTCGCCCGCGCCCTGGGTGCCGGGGACATCGACGCCTGGCTGGCGGCGTTCATGCGGGGCGCGGCCGGACCGCACCGCACGGTCGACGAGGTGGACCCGGACATCCTGCGGCGGCTGCGGGAGATGGCCCTCGGCACCATCTCCAAGCACACGGTCGGAGAGCAGAACTGGCACGTCCCCCTCACCGACACCTGGCCCCGCGTGCCGAAGATCGATGTACCGCTGCTCGCCGTGAACGGCGCCCTGGACTCCGCCCAACTGATCGCCGAGGCCGAACGACTCGCGCGCACCGTCCCCGACGGCCGTTCCGTCACCGTCGAAGACGCCGCGCACTACCCGAACATGGAGCGGCCCGACGTCTTCAACGAGATCCTCGCCGAATTCCTGCGCACCCTCTAACGGCCCGCCAGTTCCGACTTCCGGTACGAGTAGCCGAAGTAGATCACCAGGCCGAGCGCGAACCACACGGCGAACCGCGCCCAGGTCTGCCAGGACAGGAACGTGATCAGCCAGATCGAGAAGACGACCCCCACCGCCGGCACCCACGGCATCCACGGCGTACGGAAGGTGCGCGGCAGCTCCGGGTGCCGGTAGCGCAGCACGATCACCGCGGTGCACACCACCGCGAACGCCAACAGGATCCCGATGTTGGTCAGCTCGGCCGCCTCGCCGATGGGGAGGAACCCGGCGATCGCGGCCGACGCCACCCCGACGATCCATGTCACGCGGGTCGGCACGTGCCGCGTGGGGTGCGTCTTCGCGAACCACGGCGGCAGCAGCCCGTCCCGGGACATGGCGAACCACACCCGGGTGACGCCCAGCATGAACGTGAACATGACCGTCAGAATGCCGATGATCGCGCCCACCGCGATCACATCCGCCAGCCCGCTCAGCCCCACCGCCTTGAACGCAGTCGAGAAGCCGCTCTCCGGGTCGATCTCCGTGTAGTTCTGCATGCCGGTCAGTACCAGGCACGCGGCCACGTACAGCACCATCGAGATCGCCAGTGAGTAGATGATCGCCTTCGGCATGTGCCGCTGCGCGTCCTTCGACTCCTCGGCCGCCGTCGACATCGCGTCGTACCCGAACACCGCGAAGAACACGGTCGCCGCGCCGGTGAACGCCCCGCCGATCCCGTACGGGAAGAACGGGTTGTAGTTGGCCGTGTCGATGTGGAACACACCGACCGCGATCACCAGCAGCACCACCAGCACCTTCAGGGCGACCACGACCGTCTCGAAGCGCGCCGCGTTCTTGATGCCGAGGTTCAGCAGATACGCGATGAGCAGGCACAGCAGCGCCGCGAACAGGTCGATCCGGTGCCCGTCGCCGGTGCCGGGCGCGCCCAGCATCCAGTTCGGCAGGTCGGCGCCCATCTCGCCGATGAGGAAGCTGAAGTATCCCGAGATGCCGATCGCGACCACCGCCACGATCGCCGTGTACTCCAGCAGCAGGTCCCAGCCGATGAACCAGCCAGCGAGCTCGCCGAGCACCGCGTAGCCGTACGTGTAGGCGGAACCCGCCTTCGGAATGAGGCCCGCGAACTCGGCGTACGACAGTGCCGCCGCCGCGCTTGCGACGCCCGCGATGAGGAACGAGATGAGCACCGCCGGCCCCGCCGTGCCGTTGGCCACCGTGCCCGCGAGGGTGAAGATGCCCGCGCCGATGATGCCACCGACGCCGATCGCGGTCAGTTGCCACAGACCGAGGGATCGTTCGAGCTGGGTGCCCTCGACGACTTCCGTCTCCTCGATGTGCTCAATGGGTTTGCGGCGGAGAATTCCCTCACCCATTCGGAGCCTGGCCATACGCCTCACCTCTTCGCGATAGGCAACCGGCTGACCGCGGATCATGATGGCTCAGCCACGTCCTCGAAGGAAGACGCCACGCACGCCCTACGGCACCACGGTCACCGGCCAGCGTCCCGCTTTCACCAGCTTCACCGCCACCGAGCCGACGAAGCGGTGACCGGCCTGCTCGGAGGCGCCCACCACGACCGCGTCCGCCTTCAGTTCGTCCGCCGCCTTGACCAGGCCGTTGTAGGGATCGCCACGGAAGGTGTGAAACTCCCAGCGCAGCTCGAATATCCCCTTCAGCCGCTCGGTGGCCTCCCGGATCTCCGTCACCAGGTTCTCGGCGATCGCGTCGGTCGTCGCCGCGACCGGCGCCCCGAGTGCCGCGCCGGCCGCCATGACCGGCTGGACGTACACGATGGCGAGCAGGGCCTTCTGCCTGCGGGCCAGGCCCGCGGCGTACGCCGTCGCCCGCATCGAGGTGTCCGAGCCGTCGACGCCGACCAGGATGACCTTGGGGCCGTCCGTGCCGCGCTCGAACTGGTGCGAGTGCTGTTCCGTCACGGCTCGAGGCTATCGGAAGCCGCAGGTCCGGACGCCGGGCGGGAAGCGACGGGCGCCGCGGACGGAGTGTCATGGGCCGCACGGGTGTTTCCTGCCGCCGCTGCGGTGTTGCTGAGATGCGCCGGGCGTGGGCCGGGCGACTGATGAGTCATGAAGAAGGATCAGATGCTCACGCGGCGCAGGGTGGTGCTGGGCGGCGCAGCCGCACTGGGCACGGCCGGAACGGCCGGTCTGCTTGCCCTGGGCACCGACAGCGACCCGGTCACACCGCTTGCCGCCCCCGCGGCGGGTCCTCCGGCGCGCCGCCCGCTCAAGCCCTCCGCCTACCGCCTCCAGCCCCTCGCCGGATACGGCCCCCCGGCCGCCTCCGGCGGGACCCCGGTACGCAGTGAACCCCTCCTGCGGGTGACCGGAATCGGCCGCACCATGGTGCTGACCTTCGACGACGGTCCCGACCCGCACTACACCCCGGACATCCTGAGCACCCTGCGGGCCTACGACGTCCGCGCCATGTTCTTCGTGTGCGGGGAGATGGTCGTCCACAACAAGGACCTGCTCGCCGAGATGGCCGAAGAGGGGCACGTCGTCGGCAACCACACCTGGTCCCACCCCCTGCTGACCGGGCTGACCCGTGGTCGGATCCGCTCCGAGATGGAGCGCACCAGCGAGATCATCGAGGAGGCGTACGGTGAGCGGCCCCGCTGGTTCCGTGCCCCCTATGGCGCCTGGAACCGGGCGGTGTTCCAGTTCGGCGCCGAACTGGGCATGGAACCCCTCGGCTGGACCGTCGACTCCCTCGACTGGATCGAGCCCGGCACCCGCACCATTGTCGACCGGGTGCGAAACGGCGCCGGCCCTGGCGTCGTGGTGCTCTCGCACGACTCCGGGGGAGACCGCTCGCAGAGCGTGCGGGCGCTGCGCGACTATCTGCCGCAGCTGCTGGACGCCGGGTACCACATCACCGTGCCGCGTCGGTACCAGGTGTGAGGGGCGAGCGCCCGCACCGTCGGGGCCCGGTCAGCGGACCTCGATCATGCGGGCGAAGGCGACCACGTTCCCGTCGTAGCCGTTCTGCTCGGAGAAACCGCCGCCGCAGGTGATGACCCGCAGTTCGGGCGTGCCCTTGGAACCGTAGACCCGGTCGCCGGGGAAGTTGTTCTTCTCGAACACCTCGATGCTGTAGATCTCGAAAACGGCGGTCCTTCTGTCCTGCCGGCTCACCTCCACCCGATTCCCCCGCTTCAGCGTCCCGAGACCGTAGAACACGGCGGGCCCCTGGTGGTTGTCGACATGGCCGACGATCACCGCGGTGCCCTTTTCACCGGGGGAGACGGCACCGGTGAACCAGCCCGCCAGATTGGCGTTCGCGGGCGGCGGCGCATCGACCCAGCCGGCCGAGTCCAGACCGACGGGCATCATGGGCGCGTTGACCTGGATGGCGGGAATCCGGACCCGGTCCGGCACGGAGTAGGGCAGCGGGGACGGGGCATTCGTGAAGGTGTCCGGGACGGTGCGGGTGTCCGAGGCCGCCGCCGACGCGGGCTGCGGCGGACCCACGTTGAACTCCCCCGAGCCGTTCCGGATGAGCGCGAGACCGGTCAGCAGGACCAGCGCTATCACGCCCCATGGGGCACGCTTCCTCGGCCGCACCTCCTCTTCGGCCGGCCCGAACTCGGAAACATACATTCGCCATCCCCTCTCGACGCGGCCGTCGCCACGTCATTTCGCGCATAGGAGAACGCTAAGTCCAGCGCGAGTCACAGGCGACGGGGCGGATACGAACGGGTGGCCCTGCGCGGCTTCCCGGTGCGCCATCCGAGTCGCCGCGAACAGGAATTTTTCGACGGCGCGTGACCTGCGGCAATATCCGATTGTGTGGTTTTCGTCCGGCGTGTCGCCTCACCAGGACGGACCATTGCCGAAATGCGGGCGCGTCCCCGGCAACTGAGGGTCTGTCTGGGAGACGCTTTCTCGCCGATCGACCGGGGACGGGTCCCGGGGCGTCTTCCGCGGAGGAAGACATGCGAACTCTACGTGCACTGGCGGCCTCTGCGGCTGCCGTCGCCGCCCTCGGGCTCGCCGCTCCCGCGGCCGTAGCCTGGGAAGACCCGAACGGCGGCGGGAACGGCGGCGGCTTTGGTGGGAACGGCGGCAACGGGGGCGACAACGGCAACGGCGGCGGCTTCGGGGGCAATGGCAACGGTAACGGCGGCGGCAACGGCGGCGGCTTCGGGGGGAACGGCAACGGGAACGGTGGCGGATTCGGGGGCAACGGGAACGGGAACGGGAACGGCTTCGGCGGTAATGGCGGCAATGGTGGCCATGGTGGGGGTGACGGCGGCGGCTTCGGCGGGAACGGCGGTAATGGTGGGGGTAATGGCGGCGGCTTCGGCGGTAACGGCGGGAACGGTCGGGGGAACGGCGGCGGAAACGCAGGCGGGAACGGCGGCGGCATCGGAGGCGGCAACGCCGGCGGCAACGGCCTCGTCTCCCCGAGGAACATCGTCGCCCTGCCCGGCGTGATCTCCCGAGGCGGCCAGCTGGCCGTCACGGTCAACGACTGCCCCAACGGCGGCACCATCACGTCCCCTGCCTTCCCGACGACCAGGCTGCCGATCAACAGCGTCGGCGGGGCGTTGAGGGCCACCGCGATCATCAACAGCAACGCCCGCCCCGGAAGGTACGACATCACCGTCAACTGCTCCGGCCGGGTCCTGACCCGCCCGGGCGCCTTCACCGTCCTCGGCGGTGTCCGCGGAGGCATCGGCGGCAGCAGCAGCGTCGGGGCGACGCCGACCGACATGGCCATCGGCGGCGGCATGGTGGCCTCGGCCGTCCTCGGCAGCGGGCTGCTCTGGGTGCGCCGCCGCTCGGAGCAGCAGAACTGAGGCCGGGTCGGCCCTCAGGCCTCTCACGTGCAAGGCCTTCGCCACGTATCCCGACGTCCCGACGGAATCCGTGGCGAAGGCCTCTGCGGTGGCGGCGAACGGATGCCGCGGTAGGGACTTGTCAGCCGCCCTTGGCGTCGGGGAAGCGACTGAGGAACGGCTCGGCCGAGGCTGTGATGCCACGGCTGTAGGGCGCGTCGAAGTCCCAGATCAGGAAGAGCAGGAAGGCGATCAGCGCGGAGAACAGGCCGGCGAGGATCAGCTCGCGTGGTGTCCGCCGGATCTGCAGGGCGAGGATCATCCCGATGGTGACCACGGCGCCGACGACGAGGCCGAACCAGACCACGCCCGGCATGGTCGGCGCGGTCGAGTCCGCGCGGGCGGCACGCGCCTGGTCCGCCGCGGCCACCTGGTCGAGGAGCGGCTGGTAGGCCTGGGCCTCGAAGTCCGACTTCGGCTGGTAGTCCGTCACGTCCGTGCGTACGCGGCCCAGGAGCTCGGTGCCGCGTTCGGTGACCTTGCCGTTGTCGGCCATCGCCTGCCACTCGGTGGTGACGACATGTCCTACATAGGCGTTGACATCGTCCCGGATGCGGTCACGGACGTCGGCAGGGTAGACCCGTACCCGCTCCGAGATCTCGTGCAGCGCCTGGGCCTCCGCCCGGACGTGCTCCTGGGCGACGCTGCGGGCCTCCCAGACACCGGCGATGGCCAGGCCCAGGACGATGGCGTAGACCACGCCGATCCACATCGTCATGTACTCGATGACGTCCGGCGTCTCGGAGGGATCCTCGTCCTCGGACGCCGATCGGTGGCGCAGGAGGGTGATGACGACCACCACGGCGCAGGCGGCCAGCATCGCGAGGGTGAGAACAAGCCATTCCGGCAACGGGTTCCTCCAGGGATCAACGCGGCCGCAGCGCGGCGACGGCGATCACCGCGGGCGCGGTGATGAGCAGGACGTAGGTGACCGGCGACCGGCCGTGGTGCGATGGCCGGTTGCGCGGCGGTGTGCGGTACTCCGGGTAGTTCACCGGGGTGACCGAGGGACGCGGAGTGGGCGACGGCGACGGCTTCGGAGTCGGGGTCGGGGTCGGCTTCGGGATGGGCGTCGGAGTCGGGGTGGGAGCGGCGGGCGGTGCGGGCCGGGGAGCCGGCGGGGAGACGGAGGCGGTGGCTCCGGTGCCGGTTCGGTGGCGGTGGTTCTGGAGGAGGCGGCGGGGCCGGTTTCGGCGGCGGAGACGGAGTGGGCGTCGGGTGGGTGTCGGTGTGGGCGACGGGCACATGGGGGGAGTGGGCCACGTGTGGCTCCCGGCCACCGCCACCGCCTCCGTGCCGCCGGGTCCGGTCGAGGCGTACGCACAGGCGTCGGCCGTCGCGACACCGGCCGGGACGCCGACGAGGACCCAGGCCAGTGTCACCAGGGTCAACACCCGTACGGCGACGGGCGAACGGGTCGGTTCGGATCCATGCACGACGGAGATCATGAGGCGTCCAAGGCCGCCGCACGCGCCTCGCCCGGGGGATTGCCCCGAAGGAGGGAAGCGAGGTGGCAGGGCGTTTGATCAGCGGGCGCCCGTGTGTCCGGACGGGTGGACGCACATGCGACCCACCCGGGAGTCCGGCCCGGCCACTTCACAGATTCCGGAAAGAAATCTCGTCGCGGTTGAACACAACCACCGTCCCCGTTCGTACCCATTGTCGTGCGGCGGCGCAGCAGGGCGCTGCAACACCCTTGGGATTATGGGGAGTTGACGATGAAGACCTCCTGGCGGAGCGCCTCACTCGTGGCGAGCGCCGTGGCCGTACTGGCGCTGACGACGGCGTGCGGTCAGGAAAACGGCGGCCAGTCGGCCAGTCAGAACGTGGGCGCCACGGCCGCGGCGGGCGGTTACGGCGGCACGGGCATCGGTACGGGTACGGGTACCGGAACAGGGGCCGATGCGGGCGCGGCGCCGGACCGGCAGAACGCCGGGGCCCAGGCCGCCCCCGCGGGCAAGTTGGCGGTGTCGGCCAATGCGGAGCTCGGCCAGGTGCTGACCGACAGTGCCGGTCGCACCCTGTACCGGTTCGATCAGGACACCGCCGAGCCGCCGAAGACCAACTGCGAGGGCGACTGTGCGACTGCCTGGCCGCCGGTGCCTGCGGACGATGTCAAGGCCGGTGAGGGAGTCGACGAGGAGTTGCTCGGCGAGGTCACCCGTCCCGACGGCACCAAGCAGCTGACGATCGCCGGCTGGCCGGCGTACCGCTATGCGAAGGATGTCAACCCGGGCGACACCAAGGGCCAGGGCGTGGGCGGCACTTGGTACGCGCTGGCCCCCGACGGCAAGAAGGCCAAGCTCGCCGACCTGCCCGGACTGTCCACCCGCGAGGACCCGAAGCTCGGCGAGATCGTCGTCGACAAGAACGGCCACACGGTCTACCGCTTCATGAAGGACTCGCAGTGGCCGATGAAGACCGCGTGCACCGGTGAGTGCCTGGAGAAGTGGCCCGTCGTCGCGCCGGTCGACGCGAAGGACACGAAGGGGATCGATCTGCAGGGGTCCACCCCCAACCGGGGCTACGTCGTCTTCGACCGCCCCGACGGCATCAAGCAGCAGACCATCGACTGCGTACCGATCTACACCTTCGCCGGCGACAAGAAGCCCGGCGACACCAAGGGTCAGGGCGTGGGCGGCACCTGGTTCGCCGTGGCGCCCGACGGCAAGCCGGTCGGCGCGCCCGAGTAGGAAGAGCAGGAGGACCTCCCCACCAGGTCCGGCCCCGGCGCGCGACCTCGCGGTCCGCCTTCCGCACCCCTCGCGGAAGGCGGACCGCTTTGCCGTAATTCACCGGGAGTCCGCCTGACTCATCCCCTTACGCCGGAACTCCGGAACTCTGCGAGATGCTGCGGATACTTTTCGTAGCCTGTTCCCGAGTGGGTCAATTTGGCACGTGCCGCAGGCAGTGACCGGGAACGGATGGTCAATTTCCGTTTCCGCTCGCTCCTTTGGCGGGCGATCAGTAGCCTCAGCTCGAACACCGGATCGCCTACGCCTTGGAGAGATAGATGGAGCGTCCCGCCTGGGCCCCACGGAGCATCGACATCTCGGTGCCGAGCGTTGCGCGAATGTACGACTACTACCTGGGCGGTTCGCACAACTTCGAGGTCGACCGGGAGGCGGCCCGCAGGGCGATGGAGTTCATGCCGGGACTCCCCAAGATCATGCAGGCGAACCGGGCGTTCATGCGTCGCGCGGTGCGGTACGCGGTCGGCGAGGGCATCACACAGTTCCTCGACGTCGGCTCGGGCATCCCGACCTTCGGCAACGTCCACGAGGTGGCCCAGCAGGCGCGGCCCGGAGCGCGCGTGGTCTACGTCGACCACGACCCGGTGGCCGTGGCGCACAGCGAGGCCGTCCTCGAGGGCAACGAGAACGCGGACGTCGTCGCCGCCGACCTCCGCAAGCCGCACGAGATCCTGTCGAGCCCTCAGGTGGAGCACCTGCTCGACCTGAAGCGGCCGGTCGCGCTGCTTCTCGTTGCCATACTGCACTTCGTGGAGGATGCGGACGATCCCTACGGGGCGGTGGCTCAGCTGAGCGACGCACTGGCGCCCGGCAGCATGCTGGTTCTCACCCATGCCTCGTACGAGGGAATTCCGCTGCCCCCCGAGCGGGCGAGCGGCACGGTGGACGTATACAAGGACCTCCGCAACCCGCTGATCATGCGCTCGCGCGACGAGATCGCGCGGTTCTTCGAGGGGTACGACATGGTGGAACCGGGACTGGTGCCGATGCCCGTCTGGCGACCGGACACCGAACCGGAGGACGAGGATCCGTATGCCTTCTCCGGTTTCGCGGGCGTGGGGCGTACGGCGTGAGCGCGGAGCCGGACGGGCCGGAGGACAGAGTGCGCAGGTTCGCGACGATCTGGAGCCGGGCGGTGTTCCCGGCCACCTCGACGTCGCTGACCCGGCCGGAGTTCGAGGAGCAACTGCTGCCGCTGGCCCGGCGGTTGAGCGAGATGCTGCGGGCCCGCACCTTCGACGCGGCCGAGGGACGGGCGGTCGGCGCCGCCCTGGTCGACGCGCACTGCACCGACCCGGAGGCGCTCACCCGCGCCCTGGACTGCATCGACGCCTACCTGGTGCTCTACTGCGGCGAGGACGGTCCGCAGGACGATCTGCGGGCGCGGTCGGCCCGGCTGCAGCACGCCGTGGCCGCCGGGTTCGCCCAGGCGCTGCGCGAGCGGACCCTGGCCGAGCAGGAGGCCATCGCCCAGGCGGCGTTGCGTGCCCAGGGCGTGGTGGCGCAGGCGCTGCACACGAGCGAGGCCCGCTTCCGGGCGGTGTTCGAGGGCGCGGCCATAGGCATCGGCATCGCCGACCTGGACGGACACGTCCTGGAGGCCAACCAGGCGCTGCTGCGCATGTTCGGCGGCTCCGAGCAGAACGTGCGCGGCCGCAACTTCCGTGAGTGGACGCACGCGGACGACGCGCCCCAGGTGTGGCGGCTGTACGAGGAACTGGTGCGCGGCGAGCGCGAGCACTACCACGTGGAGAAGGCCTTCTACCGGCCTGACGGAACGGTCCTGTGGACCAATCTGACCGTCTCCCTGCTGCGTGACGCCGACGGCAACCCGCAGTACCAGCTGGCCCTCATGGAGGACACCACCGAGCGGCGGCTGCTCAACCTCCGGCTGCGCTACGAGGCCACGCACGACGCCCTCACCGGCCTGCCCAACCGCACCCTGTTCTTCGAGCGCCTGGAGAAGGTGCTGAACGCCGGCGAGGGCCGGCGTTTCGGCCTGTGCTACCTCGACCTCGACGGATTCAAGACCGTCAACGACAGCCTCGGCCATGCGGCCGGCGACCGGCTGCTCGTCGAGGTCGCCGACCGGCTGCAGGCCTGTGCCACCGCGCCCGGCGAGATGGTCGCCCGGCTCGGCGGCGACGAGTTCGTGGCGCTGACCACCGGCCCCGACAGCCGGCGCGAGGTGGACGAACTCGCCGCCCGCATCATGAACGCGCTGGTCGCCCCGGTCATCGTGGAAGGCCGGGAGCTGACCGTGCGCGGCAGCATCGGTATCGTCGAGGGCGCGGCGGGGGAGCGGAGCGCGGCGGAGGTGCTGCGCAGCGCCGACATCACGATGTACCGGGCCAAGTCGGCGGGCGGCAACCGGTTCGAGCTGGCCGACGCCGAGGCCGATGCCCGCGTCATCACCCGGCACGGGCTGACCACCGCGCTGCCCGCGGCGCTGGAGCGCAGCGAGTTCTTCATCGAGTACCAGCCGCTGGTCCACCTCGGCGACGGCAGCGTGCGCGGCGCCGAGGCGCTGGTGCGCTGGCTGCATCCGCAGCACGGCGTCCTCGGCCCCGACCGCTTCATCCCGCTCGCCGAGCACACCGGTCTGATCGTTCCGCTCGGCCGCTGGGTCCTGGAGCAGTCGGTGCGGCAGGCCCGTGACTGGCAGGAGCGCCACGCCGGCACGGCCACCGCCCCGCTGCGTATCAACGTCAACCTCTCGCCCTGCCAGCTCACGCACGCCGGCCTGGTCCAGGACACCGTCGACATCCTGCAGGCCGCGGGCGTCGAGCCCGACGCGCTCTGTCTCGAGGTCACCGAGTCGGCCCTGATCGGCGCCGACGACGACCTGCTGAAGCCGCTGCGCCGGCTGGCCGAGATGGGGGTCGACATCGCCCTGGACGACTTCGGCACCGGCTACTCCAACCTCGCCAACCTCCGCCGCCTGCCGGTGAGCATCCTGAAGCTGGACCGTTCCTTCACCCAGGGCATGCAGCAGTTCCCGGCCGATCCCGTCGACCTCAAGATCGTCGAGGGGATCGTTTCTCTCGCTCACAGCCTGGACCTGGCGGTGACGGTGGAGGGCGTGGAAACCGGCGCCCAGGCGGAGCAGCTGCGGATCCTGGGCTGCGACACGGCGCAGGGCTGGTACTACGCCCGTCCGGGCCCACCGGAAAGGCTGCACGAATTGGCGCTGGTAGATGCAACGGGCTGACTGACGGGCCGCGCCCCAGAGGGCCGCGCCCCGTCGGGGGCGCGCCCGAGGGGCGCGGGGAACTGCGCGACCAGCCACGGACGACCCGCAGGCCTACACGGCGCGAACACAAACGGCGCTTCAGAAACCGCGCCCCGAGCGGAGCGGAGCCTCACCGCTCGAGCAGCATCCGCTGCAACTCCCTCGCGGCCCGAGGCGGAGCCACATCGCTACGATGCGCCAGCGCAATCGTCCGGTGCAGTCCGGGCCGGGCCAGCGGCGTAACCCGTAGCCCCCGGCCCGACCGCGCCGCCACCATGCGCGGCACGACGGCCACGCCCAGCCCCGCCCGCACAAACCCCAGCACCGCGTCCATCTCCCCACCCTCCACCGCGAAATCCGGCTCGAACCCAGCGGAGCGACACGCGGCGACGGTCAGTTCCCGCAGGTCGTAGCCGTGCCGGAACATCACCAGGCGCTCTCCCTCCAGATCGGCGATCCGGACGGTACGCCGGCCGCCGCCCGGGCGGGGTGCCTCCGGTGACGACACCACCACCAGGTCCTCGCGCAGCAGCTCCACCGTGGTCAGCGCGGGGGACGGCGTCGGCAGCGGCAGGACGACGAGGGCGAGGTCGAGGGCTCCGCGGGCGAGCTCGCGTACGAGATCGTGCGAACCGCTCTCCTCGATCAGCAGCTGAATGCCCGGATAGCGGTCGTGGAAGGCGCGCAGCACGTCCGGCAGCAGGCCCGTGCACAGGCTCGGGGTCGCGCCCAGTCGCACCCGGCCCTGGCGCAGCTGCACCAGCTCCTGCACCTCGTGCCGCGCCGTGTCCGCGTCGGCCAGGATCCGCCGGGCCAGGGGCAGCAGGGCCTCGCCGGCGTCGGTGAGGGTGATGTTCCCGCGCGCCCGCAGGAACAGATCGGCACCCAACTCCCGCTCCAGCGCCTTGATCTGCTGGGACAGCGACGGCTGGGCGACATGGACGAGGTCGGCGGCCCGGGTGAAGTGCCGGGTCTCGGCGACCGCCACGAAGTACTGAAGCTGCTGGAACTGCACCCAGCAAGCATAGGGCATGCCTATCGAAACAAGCCGGACCATGTCTTGGACCGATGGGGTCGTTCGGCCCTAACGTCCTGAGACATGGCTCTGGCAACGCGGACGGACCGACGGCCGTCCATGGCACGCACGGTGTGGGACAGCTCCGTCGGCAAGAAGACCGTGATGGCGGTCAGCGGTCTGACCATGCTGCTGTACTTGGTCGTCCACATGATCGGCAACCTGAAGATCTTCTTCGGGGAGGGCGAGTTCGACCACTACGCGCACTGGCTGCGTACCGTCGGCGAGCCGTTCATGCACTACGAGTGGACGCTGTGGCTCGTCCGGATCGTGCTGGTGGTCGCTGTGGTCGCCCACGCGGTCTCGGCGTACCAGCTCAGCCGCCGCGACATCAAGGCCCGCCCCAGCAAGTACGTCCACAAGAAGGCGCGGGCCTCCTACGCGACGCGCACCATGCGCTGGGGCGGGATCATCCTCGGCCTGTTCATCGTCTGGCACATCCTCGACCTGACCACCGGCACCGTGCACCCCGGCGGATTCCAGGCCGGCCACCCCTACCAGAACGTCATCGACACCTTCTCCACCTGGTACGGCAACGTCATCTACATCGTCGCGGTGCTCGCCCTCGGCCTGCACATCCAGCACGGCTTCTGGAGCGCCGCACAGACCCTCGGCGCCGGCAGCCGCACCCGCGACCGCGCCCTGAAGACCACGGCCAACGTCCTCGCGCTGCTGCTCACGGCCGGTTTCATCGCCGTACCCGTGGGCGTCATGACCGGAGTGGTGAGCTGAGATGAACTCCTACGCGGAATACCCGACCGGTGAGCCGGTCGTCGACACCAAGGCCCCCGCCGGCCCGGTCAACGAGCGCTGGGACAAGCGCCGCTTCGAGGCCAAGCTGGTCAACCCCGCCAACCGGCGCAAGCACACGGTGATCGTCGTCGGCACCGGCCTCGCGGGCGGCTCCGCCGGTGCCACGCTCGCCGAACAGGGCTACCACGTCGTGCAGTTCTGCTACCAGGACTCCCCGCGCCGCGCCCACTCCATCGCCGCGCAGGGCGGCATCAATGCCGCGAAGAACTACCGCAACGACGGCGACTCCATCCACCGGCTGTTCTACGACACCGTCAAGGGCGGCGACTTCCGGGCACGGGAGTCGAATGTGCACCGGCTCGCGCAGATCTCCGTCGAGATCATCGACCAGTGCGTCGCGCAGGGCGTGCCCTTCGCCCGCGAGTACGGCGGTCTGCTCGACACACGCTCCTTCGGCGGCGTCCAGGTGTCGCGTACGTTCTACGCCCGCGGCCAGACGGGCCAGCAGCTCCTTCTCGGCGCCTACCAGGCGCTCAGCAGGCAGATCGCCGCGGGGAACGTCGAGATGCACCCCCGTACCGAGATGCTGGATCTGATCGTCGTCGGCGGGCGGGCGCGCGGAATCGTGGCGCGCGACCTGATCACCGGCAAGATCGACACGTACTTCGCGGACGCCGTCGTCCTCGCCAGCGGTGGGTACGGAAACGTCTTCTACCTGTCGACGAACGCCATGAACTCCAACGCCACCGCCGTCTGGCGGGCGCACCGGCGCGGCGCGTACTTCGCGAACCCCTGCTTCACCCAGATCCACCCCACCTGCATCCCGCGCACCGGCGACCACCAGTCCAAGCTCACCCTCATGAGCGAGTCGCTGCGCAACGACGGCCGGATCTGGGTGCCGAAGGCCCAGGGCGACACCCGGCCGGCGAGCCAGATCCCCGAGGACGAGCGCGACTACTACCTGGAGCGCATCTACCCGTCCTTCGGCAACCTCGTCCCCCGCGACATCGCCTCCCGCGCCGCGAAGAACGTCTGCGACGAGGGCAGGGGAGTGGGTCCCGGCGGGCAGGGCGTCTACCTCGACTTCGCGGACGCCATCAAGCGCATGGGCCGGGGGGCGGTCGAGGCCAAGTACGGCAACCTCTTCGACATGTACCAGCGGATCACCGACGAGGATCCGTACGAGGTGCCGATGCGGATCTACCCCGCCGTGCACTACACGATGGGCGGCCTCTGGGTCGACTACGACCTGCAGACCACCATCCCCGGCCTGTTCGCGATCGGCGAGGCCAACTTCTCCGACCACGGAGCCAACCGCCTCGGCGCCTCCGCGCTGATGCAGGGCCTCGCCGACGGCTACTTCGTGCTGCCGGCCACCATCAACGACTACCTCGCCCGCAACCCCCACCAGGACTCCGTCACCGACGAACACCCGGTCGTCCAGGAGGTGCTGGCCGAGACCCAGGACCGGCTCAACCTGCTCCTGTCCGTCGACGGTGACCGCACCCCCGACTCCTTCCACCGCGAAGTCGGCGAGCTGATGTGGGAGTTCTGCGGAATGGCCCGCACGGACGCCGGGCTGCGCAAGGCACTCGAGCGCATCCCGCAGATCCGCGAGGAGTTCTGGCGGCGGATCAAGGTGCCCGGAACCGGCGAGGAGTTCAACCAGTCGCTGGAGAAGGCCAACCGGATCGTCGACTACCTGGAGCTCGCCGAGCTCATGTGCCTCGACGCGCTGCACCGCTCCGAGTCCTGCGGCGGTCACTTCCGCGAGGAGTCGCAGACCCCGGACGGCGAGGCCGCCCGCAGGGACGACGAGTTCACCTACGCCGCCGCCTGGGAGTTCACCGGCACCGGCGAGGCGCCCGTCCTGCACAAGGAAGACCTGGTCTTCGAGTACGTCCACCCCACCCAGCGGAGCTACGCATGAAGCTCACCCTGCGCGTCTGGCGGCAGCAGAACGCCGACGCCGACGGCACCATGTCCACGTACGAGGTGGACGGCATCTCCCCCGACATGTCCTTCCTGGAGATGCTCGACACCCTCAACGAGGAGCTCATCCTCAAGGGCGAGGACCCGGTCGCCTTCGACCACGACTGCCGCGAGGGCATCTGCGGTGCCTGCTCGCTCGTCATCAACGGCGACGCCCACGGTCCCGAGCGCACCACCACCTGCCAGCTGCACATGCGGTCCTTCCAGGACGGCGACACGATCGACATCGAGCCGTGGCGTGCCTCGGCCTTCCCAGTGATCAAGGACCTGGTGGTCGACCGGTCCGCCTTCGACCGGATCATCCAGGCCGGCGGCTACATCACCGCCCCGACCGGCTCCGCGCCCGAGGCGCACGCCACGCCCGTGCCGAAGCCCGACGCCGACTTCGCCTTCGAGCACGCCGAGTGCATCGGCTGCGGCGCCTGTGTGGCCGCCTGCCCGAACGGTTCGGCGATGCTCTTCACCTCTGCCAAGGTCAACCATCTGAACGTGCTCCCGCAGGGCGCACCGGAGCGTGAGAGCCGCGTCCTCGACATGGTGGCGCAGATGGACGAGGAGGGCTTCGGCGGCTGCACCCTCACCGGGGAGTGCGCCACCGCCTGCCCGAAGGGCATCCCGCTGATGTCCATCACCGGCATGAACAAGGAGTGGCTGCGCGCCACCCGCAAGGCGGCCAAGAGGTAGCCCCGCCCAGGTGAGAGAGACGTTCGCCGAGAAGATGCGGACGGGCGGGACCGGGAGTGGTGCTCATCCCGGT
This sequence comes from Streptomyces sp. F001, assembly GCF_004187715.1. GTDB lineage: Bacteria > Actinomycetota > Actinomycetes > Streptomycetales > Streptomycetaceae > Streptomyces > Streptomyces flavusporus. Next base: position 61,908 of record NZ_QZWF01000022.1, read on the forward strand.
CCCGTCTCGCTTCTGAGCCCACCCCTGGCATTCAACATCCGCACATCCACGCTCCGGCCACCGGTCACGCACACGCCAACCGGCATCGGAAGAACTGTGGCGGCAGGCCGAAAGACCCGGCCCGCCCGCTGCCGTCGTCGAACCGGCCCGTGACCAGGAGTGTGCCATGACCGGCGTTTCCACCCTCGATCGTCCCCCGCAGCCAGCGGCACCCACCCGCTACACCGTCACCCTCGCCCGCGACGAGGACGACGTGCGGGCCGCTCAGAAGCTGCGGCACGACGTCTTCGCCGGCGAAATGGGTGCGCTGCTCACCACCCCGCAGCCGGGGCTCGACATCGACTCCTTCGACGCGTACTGCGACCACCTGCTGGTCCGCGACACGCTCACCGGTCAGGTCGTAGGCACCTACCGGCTGCTGCCGCCCGAGCGGGCCTCGGTCGCCGGCCGGCTGTACTCCGAGGGCGAGTTCGACCTGACCCGGCTCGACCCCATCCGTCCCGGCCTCGTGGAGGTCGGCCGCTCCTGTGTGCACCCGGACCACCGCGACGGCGCCGTCATCGGCCTGATCTGGGCCGGGATAGCGCGGTACATGGTCGACCGCGGCCACGAGTGGCTGGCCGGCTGCTGCTCCATCCCGCTGGCCGACGGAGGCGCCCTCGCGGCCGCCACCTGGGACCGGGTCCAGGCCAAGAACCTGGCCCCCGAGGAGTACCGCGTCCAGCCGCTGCTGCCCTGGGTCGCCGACGGCGTCGCCCGCCCGGCCGAACGCACCGAACTCCCGCCCCTGCTGCGCGGTTACGTCCGCCTGGGCGCCTGGGTGTGTGGTCAGCCCGCACACGACGCCGACTTCGGCGTGGCCGACCTGTACGTGCTGCTGTCGATGCGCCGGGTCAACCCCCGCTATCTGCGGCACTTCCTCTCGCTCGTCCCGGCCTGATGAGCGTCACGCGTACGGGGCTGCCGCACCGCCTCCGCCCGGGCGCGGCCGTCCTGCCGGCCGGGCGGGTACGGACACCAAGGCGCGAGCGTGGGGCGGCGGCCGTGCCCCGTCCCGTCATACCGAGCAGCGCGTGGCTGCCCACCGCGCCCTGCTCCCCGCAGGTCTGCGTCACATCCGTCCGGTCTCTGACGGACGTGCCACGCGCTGTGCTGCGGATCGGGGCACTGCTGGCGACGCTCCTGGTGGGCGTCGCGCTGCTGCCAGTGTTCGGGAGCGTGCCCGCGTCCCGGCGCGATGCGCTGATCCGCCGGTGGAGCCGGGCCGTGGTCCGGGCCGCCGGCGTCCGTGTCCGCATCAGCGGCGCGGCGGCGCCCACCGGTGGCCTGCTGCTCGTCGCCAACCACATCTCGTGGCTGGACATCCCGCTGCTCGCCGCCGTGCGCCCGGCCCGGATGCTCGCCAAGGCGGAGATCCGGCAGTGGCCGGTGGCGGGTGCACTCACCGCGCGCAGCGGCGCCCTGTTCATCGAGCGGGACCGGCTGCGCGCACTGCCCCGGACGGTCGCCCGCATCGCCGAGGCGCTGCGCGGTGGCGCCGCGGTCGTGGCCTTCCCCGAGGGCAGCACCTGGTGCGGCCGGGCTCAGGGACACTTCCGACGGGCGGTGTTCCAGGCCGCCCTCGACGCGGGCGTCCCCGTCCAGCCGGTCCGCCTCCACTACCGGTTCGAGGGTGGCCCCGCGAGCACCGCGCCCGCCTTCGTCGGCGAGGACTCCCTGCTCGCCTCGCTGTGGCGGGTGGTCTCGGCACGCGGACTCGTCGCCGAGGTCGAGATACGGGACGAGATCCCGGCGGGCAGCCACCCCGACCGCCGGGCACTCGCCCATGCCGCCCAGCCCGGCCTGATGGGCGGCGAGCTCGAATGGGCCCACGTCGCCCTGGTCTCCGAGCAGTCGCGGGCCAGGACCTGCGAGGCAGGCGCGCCGACCCCGCGGCGGGGCAGCGGCGCGCCTGAGGGGCTGGCGATCCCGCAACGGGGCTGAACGGGCGCGGCGACCGCCGTGCAGCAGGCCGTGACGGCGCTGTTCTGAAGCCCTTTCCTCCGCGTGCTACGCGGAGGAGAGCCTCGCCTGGTCCGCGATCCGGGCAAGCCGCCGATAGGAGTCCAGCAGGGCCGCACGGTCATATGTGCTGGTCGTGACCAGGACTTCCTGCGCGCCCGTCTCCTTCAGCACGGTCTCCAGCTCGTGGGCGACCTCTCCCTCGGTGCCTGCGAGCTGGCCGGTGAGACCGGACTCGTAGAAACCGCGCTCCCGGTCCGTCATGGTGAGCGCCTCGACCCGCTCGGCGGGCGGCAGCGGCGGGAAGGTGCCGTGCGTGCGCGAGTACGCCATGGACCAGGCCTCCGGGATCAGCAGTCGCCGGGCCTCCTCGGGGGTCGCGGCCACCGCGACCGTGCCGGAGATGACGACGTACGGCTCCGACGACCACTCCGATGGCTGGAAGTTCGCACGGTAGTGATCGATCCCGCGCCGCATCTTCTCGCGGTTCCTGAGATCGCCGATGACCATCGGCAGGCCCGCGCGGGCGGCGATGGCGGCGCCCTCGCCCATCGCGAGCACGAACGGCGGCACGGTGAGGCCCTCCGCGGGACGCGCGTGGACCCGTGTCGGGGAGGTGCCGCGGAACCAGCCCAGCAGCTCGTCGAGCTGGGCGGCGAAGTCCTCGGCGACGCCCTTGTCGCGGCCCAGCGCCTTGCGTACGCCGTCGGTGAAACCCACCGACCGGCCCAGCCCCATGTCGATCCGCCCCGGGAACAGCGACTCCAGCACGCCGAACTGCTCGGCCACGACGAGAGGTTGGTGATTCGGCAGCATGACGCCCCCGGTGCCGACCCGGATCGTCCGCGTCGCCGCGGCCACGGCGGCGGCCAGCACGGTCGGCGCGGACCCGGCGACGCCGGGCACCCCGTGGTGCTCCGAGACCCAGAAGCGGTGGTAGCCGAGCTCCTCCAGTTCCTGCGCCAGCCGCACGGTGTCGCGCAGCGCCTCGGCGTTCGTGTGTCCCTCTCGGGTCCGGGAACGGTCGAGGACGGAGAAGCGGGTCTGGGCGATCACGGAACTCACACAGGGTTCAACGCCCGGAAATCCCTGGCATTCCCCGTCTAGGGTGGCCCTGTGACCGCACGTGACGAACGCCCGCTCGCCGTCTTCGACCTGGACAACACCCTCGCCGACACCGCTCACCGGCAGCGGTTCCTGGAGCGCAAGCCGCGTGACTGGGACGGCTTCTTCGCGGCCGCGCTCGAGGACCCGCCGATCGCCGAGGGAGTGGCCCTGGTGGTTCAGAGCGCGCAGGAGTGCGAGGTCGTCTACCTCACCGGACGGCCCGAGCGCTGCCGGCCGGACACACTCGAGTGGCTGGCCGCGCACGGCCTGCCCGAGGGGCGCGTGTACATGCGGCGCAACGATGACCGCAGGCCCGCCCGGTACACCAAGCTGGGGATCCTCCGCCGGCTCGCCCGCACCCGGGACATCCGCGTCCTCGTGGACGACGACGAACTGGTGTGCGAGGACGCCGAGCGGGCCGGATTCACCGTCGTACGGGCGCGCTGGGCGGCCCCCTCCGCCGCACTCAAGGTGGCGCAGGAGCGGGAGGGCAGGACCTGAGGCCGGGGCCGCTCAGTCCGCGTCCTCCAGGCGGAAGCCGACCTTCATGCTGACCTGCCAGTGCGCGATCTCCCCGTTGTCGAGCTGGCCCCGCACCTCGGTCACCTCGAACCAGTCCAGGTTGCGCAGGGTCTGCGAGGCGCGGCTGATGCCGTTGCGGATGGCCTTGTCGACGCCCTCGGGCGAGGTGCCGACGATGTCCGTGACCCGGTAGGTGTGGTTCGACATGCAGGTACTCCTCTCCGTCGTGACCCGTGCGTCACGCGTCACTCCACCGTGCCCCAAGCTGCGCCGGAGCGCGAGGCGTCGGCCGACTGCCCGGGAATCCCTTGACCTCCGCATTGGTCCATACCAAAATTGGCACACCCGTGCGAGCCCTCGCGCTCGTTCCCCCACGTCGGGCCCCTCCGCCCTGTCCGCCAGACAGAACAGGACCCCTCGTGAGCCTTCGCCGCCTCGCCCTCGTCTGCGTCTCCGTATCCCTCGTCGGCGCGTGTGGACTCGTGCCGCAGGGCGGGGGGACCGAACGGCGCACCGTCACCGTGTGGTTGATGAAGGACAGCGCCTCGAAGGACTTCCTGGAGCGGTTCACCGAGGAGTTCGAGCGCACCCACGGCGACCTCGACCTCGACATCCGCATCCAGGAGTGGACCGGGATCGGCGAGAAGGTGCAGGCCGCCCTCGAAACGGACGCCACCGGGGCCACCGACGGGCCGGATGTGATCGAGGTCGGCAACACCCAGGTCCCGCAGTACGTCGAGGAAGGCGGACTGCTCGACCTGACCCTGGAGTCGCTGCGGGACTGGGGCATGCGCGACTGGCTGCCCGGCCTCGCCGAGCCGGGCCGGCAGCGGTCGACGCAGTACGGCATCCCCTGGTACGCGGCCAACCGCGTCGTCATCTACCGCAAGGACCTCTTCCGGCAGGCCGGCATCGAGGCCCCGCCACGGACCCGCGAGGAGTGGCTCACCGCCACCGAGAAACTCAACTCGGCCGGAAACCAGGGCATTTACCTGGCCGGACAGGACTGGTACACGCTCTCCGGCTTCATCTGGGACGAGGGCGGCGACCTGGCGCAGGAGGACGGCGGCACCTGGCGGGGCACCCTGGACACCCCGGCCGCCCTGCGCGGCATGGACTTCTACCGGCGGCTCCAGGCCCTCGGCAAGGGCCCGGTCGACGCGGACGAGGAACACCCGCCGCAGGCCGGTGTGTTCGCCGAGGGACGCGTGGCGCAGATCGTGGCCGTGCCGGGGCTCGCCCGCGCGATCGTGCAGCAGAACCCCGAACTCGACGGCGAGCTGGGCTTCTTCCCCGTCCCCGGCAAGGGCGCCGACCGGCCCGGCGCCGTCTTCACCGGGGGCTCCGACCTCGTCATCCCGAACAACACCGACGCACGCGACGGCGCCGTCGCCGTCGTCGAGGCGCTCGCCGGAGCCAAGTGGAACACCGAGCTGGCCCGCACCATGAACTACGTCCCCAACAAGACGACGCTCGCACAGGCCGTCGCGGGCGAGGAGGGGGTCGCCGCCATGGCGGCCGGGGCCGCGCAGGGCCGGGCGACCCCCAGCACTCCCGAGTGGGCGAACGTGGAGGCCGACAACCCGATCAAGGAGTACATGACCAAGGTGCTCACCGGTGCCGACCCGGCGACGGAGGCCCGCCGCGCCTCCCGTCGGATCACCGAGGCGCTGGCGGTCCCCCTCGGCTGATCAGCGGGCGGTGCTCAGCGACAGCGCGAAACGGCCCTCGCTGTCCGTCCACCAGTGGGTCAACTCCAGGCCTACAGCGGCGAGTTCGGCGCGTACACCCTCCTTGCGGAACTTCGCCGACACCTCGGTGCGCAACTCCTCACCCGCCGCGAAGTCCACGGCGAGATCGAGCGCGGGAACCTTCACGGTCTGGTGCGTACGGGAGCGCAGCCGCATCTCGATCCACTCGTCGGCCGTGTCCCACAGGGCCACGTGGTCGAAGGCGCCGGGATCGAAGTCGGCGCCCAGCTCGCGGTTGACCACGGCCAGGACGTTCTTGTTGAAGGCGGCCGTCACCCCGGCCGCGTCGTCGTACGCCCGGACCAGAACCTGCTCGTCCTTGACCAGGTCCGTGCCGAGCAGCAGGGCGTCGCCCGGCGAGAGCAGGGCGCGGATCGAGGCCAGGAACGCCGCACGCTCGGCCGGCAGCAGGTTGCCGATCGTGCCGCCGAGAAACGCCAGCAGCCGGGGGCCCGGCGTGTCCGGCAGTTCCAGGCGTGCGGTGAAGTCGGCGATCAGCGCGTGCACGCTCAGGCCGGGCCGCTCCGCGACGAGCGCCTGCCCGGCCTGGGTGAGGGCGCTCTCGCTCACATCGACCGGGACGTAGGTGTGCAGCCCGGTCAGCGCGTCGATCAGGTGCCGGGTCTTGTCGGAGGAACCGGAGCCCAGTTCGACGAGGGTGCGGGCACGGGTCGCGGCGGCGATCTCGGCGGAGCGGGCGATGAGGATCTCCCGTTCGGCGCGCGTCGGGTAGTACTCGGGCAGTTCGGTGATCTGCTCGAACAGGTCGCTGCCGTGCGCGTCGTAGAACCACTTCGGCGGCAGTGTCTTGGGCGTGCTGGTCAGTCCCTGCTGGACGTCGGCGCGCAGTGCCGCGTCCGTGGCGTCCTCGGGCAGGGTGCGGGTGAGAAGGAACGGACTCACGTGCGGGGCTCCTTCGGTGGTGCGTCCGCCGAGGCGTCGCTCGGCTCCTTGAGCGGGGTGAGCTGCACCTCGGTGCGGCCCGCCGCGAGCAGGGTGCGGTCGGGGACCTCCTGCCAGCGCGGATCGTCGTCGTACGGTTCGGAGGCCACGACGGTGCCGCCGTCGGGCCGGGCGAGATACCAGAGGGTGTCGCCCCAGGTGGTGGCGGCGATGGATACGCCGTCGGTGAGCAGTAGGTTGAGCCGGGAGCCGGGGGCCGCCGCGGCGACCTCCGGGACCGTGTCGGCCAGCGCCCGGCCCATGTCGTCACCCGCGCGCAGCCGGGCGAGCACGAGGGCCCAGACCAGCGCGGAGTCGTTGCGGGCCTCCAGGGACAGCAGGTCCACCGGGGACAGGCCCCCGGTGAGCGAGGCGAGCGAGTGGGGCCAGCCCGTGACGGCGCCGTTGTGGCTGAACAGCCAGGACCCCGCGGCGAACGGCGCCGCGGCGGCCTCCGCGTCGGCGCCCGCCAGCGTCGCGTCCCGCACGGCGGCGAGCAGCGCGCCGGACCGTACGACCCGCGCCAGGTCGGCGAAGGACAGATCCGCCCAGATCGGCCCGGCCCGCCGGTACCGGGCCGGCACCGGGTCCCCCTCGGCGTACCAACCCACCCCGAAACCATCGGCGTTGACAGTTCCGTACCGCTGCCGCCGGGGAGCCCAGGACTGCCGGTACAGGCCGTGCGCCGGGTCCACCAGGAGCCGGCCGAGCGGCTCCTCGGGACCCACATACGCCAGGTGACGGCACATCAGACGTCCCCCGAGCGGGCCGTGCGGAACCCGGAGAAGATCTGCCGCCGGATCGGATAGTCCCAGTTGCGGAACGTGCCCCGGCAGGCCACCGCGTCCACCGCGAACGAACCGCCGCGCAGCACCTTGTACTCGGGTCCGAAGAACACCTCCGAGTACTCCTTGTACGGGAACGCCGTGAACCCCGGATACGGCAGGAAGTCGCTCGCCGTCCACTCCCACACGTCACCGATCAACTGCCGTACGCCCAGGGGTGATTCCCCGGCGGGGTAGCTCCCGGCCGGCGCCGGGCGCAGATGCCGCTGGCCGAGGTTGGCGTGCTCGGGCGCCGGATCGGCGTCCCCCCACGGGTAGCGGGTCGAGCGGCCGGTCGCCGGGTCGTGGCGGGCGGCCTTCTCCCACTCGGCCTCGGTGGGCAGCCGGCGCCCGGCCCAGCGGGCGTAGGCGTCGGCCTCGTACCAGCACACGTGCAGCACCGGCTCGTCGGGCGGCACCACCTCGGTGACGCCGAAGCGGCGGCGCAGCCACTGCCTGCCGTCGCGGCGCCAGAACGCCGGGGCGTGGATGGAGTGGCGGCGGATGTGCGTCCAGCCGTCCGCCGCCCACCAGTGCGGGTCGTCGTAGCCGCCGTCCTCGATGAACGCCTGGTAGGCCGCGTTCGTCACCGGGGTCGTGTCGATGTAGAACGGCGGCACCTCACGCCGGTGCGCGGGCCGTTCGTTGTCGAGTGCCCAGGGCTCGGTGGAGGTGCCCATGGTGAACGGGCCGCCGGGTACCAGGACTTCGGAGGGCCCGGTGAACAGCGGGACGGGCTCCGGATCGGGGGCGTGCAGTGCCTGCGGACCCCGGCGGAGCTGATGGGTGATCAGCATGGTCTCGTCATGCTGCTGTTCGTGCTGCGCGATCATCCCGAAGGCGAAACCCGCCTCTGTCAGACGCGTCCCGTGGAACGCGGTGCCGTCCAGCACGTCCAGGGCACGCCCGCGCACCTCGGCCGCGTACCGGCGGGCCTCGGCGGGCGGCAGCAGGGGCAGCGAGGGCCGTTCGGCGCGCGGGTGCTCGAAGGCGTCGTAGAGGTTGTCGATCTCGGGCCGTATCGCCTCCTGCCCGGCGACCGCCCGCAGCAGCCACAGCTCCTCCTGGTTGCCGATGTGCGCGAGATCCCACACCAGCGGGGACATCAGCGGCGAGTGCTGGGCCGTCAGGTCGGGCTCCTCGACACAGCTGGTCAGGAGCGTGGTGCGCTCCCGTGCGGTGGTGAGCGAGGTCAGCGCGCGCTCCCGGAAGGCTTCGATGCCGATCTCGGTGTCGGTATCCGTGTCGGTATCCGTGTCGGTCTCGGTGTCGAGGGCGGGGTCGGTCATGTGCGGAAGTCCTTCCCGTGCGGGGTGGGGATCCCCCCGGTCGAGCGAGGCCGGGACCGGGGGAGGTCCGTACCGCGCAGCCGGTCCAGCAGATCGTCGGCGGGGCAGCGGCCCCTGGTGACATAGCGGTCCTGATACGCCGCCACGGCGTCGGTGACCTCGGGGCCGGCGCCGAGCCGGGGCAGCGCCCGCAGCGCCGCCGCGAAACAGACGACGGCCACCTCGTGCAACTCCCGGTCGGCGAGCCCGTACCGGGCCGCGTCCAGCCACAGCGGATTGTGCGGCGCCGGCAGCGACATGGCCCGCTCCGCCAGGGGCTTCACCGCGCGATAGGCGGTCTCGGCGGCCTCGGGGTCGTCGAACAGCGCCGCGGTCACGGCGAGCGGAACGATCCACCCGTCGTCGCCGGGCTGCGCGTCGATCATCCGCAGCTCGAGATGGCCGCGCGGTCTGACCGGCGGGAACAGCGTGGTCATGTGGTATCCGAGGTCGTCCCGGGTCGGAGGCCTGGGCGACCTCGATCTGGTCCACTCCCGGAAAGTCAGCCCCTCGGGCACCTCCCACGGGCCGCCGTCCCGCCGTACGCACATCACCGGTGCGTCCAGCACATGGCGTGCCCAGGCGCCGCGCGGATCGACGTCCAGCGTGGGCGCACCCGCCCGGCCCGCGCCGATCTGGACCCACCGCAGCTGACGGGTGGACAGCCAGCCGGTGGGCCGGTGCCCGGCCAGCGGGGAGTTGGCGAAGGCGGCGAGCAGGACCGCGCCCAGGTGGTGCGCCAGCCACCAGCGCCGCACATGGCCGAGCGGGCCGGGCTCCTCGAAGCCGGCGTCCAGGCACACCTGGACCGAGGCCGAGGTGCACATCATGGCGCGGCCGGCCGGGCCGGTGCGGTCGAGACAGGCCTCCATCGCGTCGTAGCGCGGCTCGCGCAGGAAGCGGCGGGGAGCGTGCCACGGGTCGTGGCCGATGCCGAGGAGGCCGAGATCGTGCTCGCGCAGGATTGCGCGGACGGCGTCCAGATCGGCGGAGACGGTGCCGATGCACTCCATCAGGGAGGCGGCGGGCGGCGAGCTGAGCTCCAGCTGGCCGCCGGGTTCGACGGTGAGCACCGACCGCAGTGGGACGGTGCTCAGTGCGGCGTAGGCCGCTTCGAGTCGTTCGGGTGTGACGGGGAGCCGCGGTTTGTGCAGCTCTTGGACGAGCCATTCCACTTCGACACCGAGGGCGCGGGGCGGGCCGGTCTTGAAGCAGATACCGCGGACCAGCGCCTCGACCTCCGCTTCGGTGACGGCGGGACGTGGCTCCGTACAGCCACTGACTGAGTCGGACATGTCGGGATCCTCCTGAGATTCCACCATGCCGCCGGTCCGGAGGAACGCAAGTCGGACCGGCACACTCGTCCCACCCAAGACCCTCTCGTCGCTTCGCACAAGAGTGCGCCCCGGGACGTAAGGGGTCGGACACCTCTTGTTGAGAGGCAGGGAAAACTCTGTTGCGCCGCATGACCAGCATCGCTCACGATGCGTTCATGAGCACGACGGGGGAGGCAGCGCAGCGCGCGCTCGTGGCGCACACGGGGGTTGTGCCGTGAGCGCGCGGCTGCGCGGCATCGCGCGGGAGACCGAGCAGATCGTGGCCGCGGGGGCCTATCGGGCGTCCGACGGGCGCACGGTGTCCGTGGCCGCTGCCGTGGAGGCGGCGCGAGCGGGGACGCGGATGCACGGTCCGGAACCGGTGCCGATGGCACCCGCGCCCGCGGTGGACACGTTCTTCGAGGTCACGGGCGAGAGCAGCCTGGAGGCCGCCCGCCGGATCGGTCCGGCTGCCGTCCTGAACTTCGCCTCCGCCCGCAACCCGGGCGGCGGCTTCCTCAACGGCGCCCAGGCCCAGGAAGAGGCCCTGTGCCGCGCCTCCGCCCTGTACACATGCCTGCTGCGGGCCCCGGAGTTCTACGACCACCACCGCACCCACCGAGACCCGTTCTACACGCACCGTGTCATCCACTCACCCGCCGTGCCCGTCTTCCGCGACGACCGGGGCCGGCTGCTGGACGAGCCGTACACCGCCGGGTTCCTGACCGCCGCCGCCCCGAACGCCGGGGTGGTGCGCCGCACGGCACCGCACCGCACCGCCGAACTGCCGCACGCCCTGGCCGTGCGGGCCGAACGCGTCCTGGAGACGGCCGCCCACCACGGCTACCGGCGGCTGGTGCTGGGCGCCTGGGGCTGCGGAGTCTTCCAGAACGACCCGGCGCAGGTCGCCGGCGCCTTCCGGCAGCTGCTGGGCCCCGGCGGACGGTTCGCGGCCAGGTTCGAGCACGTGGTGTTCGGGGTGCTGGACCGTACGCCCGGTGCGGTGGTCCGCGAGGCCTTCGTACGGGCGTTCCCGCCGAGCTCGGTTCAGCTCCAGCCGTAGCGCTCCCGCAACCGGTGGCGCACCAGGTTGAACCGCATCCGGTGCAGCGCGCACGCCTCCCGCCGCATGCCCTGCTCGTGCAGCCGCAGCACCCGGTCCACGTCCACCCATGAGTCCCGGCCCGACCGGTCCCACGGCCCGCTGCCGATCGGCACCCACTCCCGGTCGCCGTCGTGCCGCTTGCTGGACAACTGCACGGCGAGAAACGTACCCGCCGCCTCCCGCGCCACGACCAGCACCGGGCGGTCCTTGCCCCGCCCGTCGTTCTCCTCGAACGGCACCCACGTCCAGACGATCTCCCCCGGGTCGGGGTCGCCGTCGTGCGCGGGCGAGTACTCCGTGCGCACCCGGCCGACCTCACGCGGGTCGGCCTCGATGGTCGCGGTCGGGCCGAAGCGGCCGGGGACGTTCTCATCCGTGAAGGCAGTCACGGGGTCACGTTAGCGGGCGGCGAAAACCCCTATGCCGCAGGGGACTCCGAGGCAAGCTGCTCGGGCGGGCGCAGCTCGTGCCAGCGCAGGTCGGCCTCCAGTTGTGCGGCGAGCGAGACGAGCAGCGGCTCGCTGTGCGCGGGACCGAGCAGCTGCGCCCCGACCGGCAGACCCCCGGTGACGAAACCGGCCGGAACATTGACGCCGGGCCAGCCCAGCACGTTCCACGGCCAGGCGTACGGGCAGGCGGCGATCATGGCACGGTCGGTGGCGAGACCGCCGAGTTTCAGCATGGCGCCGATCCGCGGCGGGGGAGCGGCCGTCGTCGGCGCGAGGACCACGTCGTACGACGAGAAGAATCCGCCGATACGGCGGTGCAGGGCCGCCTCGGCACGCCGGGCCGCCCGCAGCGGGGCCCCGCCGAGCAGCCTCCCGAGCCGCGCCGCTTCACGGGTGCGCGGGTCCAGGAGCGCGGGGTCGGGCGCCTCGCGGACCCGCTCGGCGACCCCGACCGTGGCGCGCGGGACGAAGGTCAGCCCGATCTGGCCGTACGGCGGGTCGGCCTCCTCGACCGTGTGCCCCAACGCGGCGAGCCGCTCGGCCAGTTCGACGACCCGGGCGCGGATCTCCGGGTGCAGCCGGGCGGGCAGTGCGGTGAACGGCGGCTTCAGGGAGAGGGCGATGCGCAGTCGGCCGGGGTCGCGGCCCACCGCCTCGGACACGTCGAGCACCGGCGGGCGGTGCGGGTCGTGTTCGTGGTTGCCGCTGGCCGAGTCCAGCAGCAGGGCCGCATCCGCGACCGTGCGGGCCAGGGTGCCGTTGACCGTGATGCCCTGGAACGACTCGCCGCGCGGCCAGGTGGAGATGCGCCCGCGCTGCGGCTTGATGCCGATCAGATGGGTCCAGGACGCCGGGATGCGCACCGACCCGGCGCCGTCCGAGCCGAGCGCGGCCGGCACCAGGCCTGCCGCGACCGCGGCCGCCGAACCGCCGGAGGAGCCGCCCGGCGTGTGGTCCGTGCTCCACGGATTGCGGGTCGCGCCGAACGCGGGCCCCTCGGTGAAGGGCCACTGCCCGAGTTCGCAGGTGTTCGTCTTGCCGACGATCACGGCGCCGGCCGCGCGCAGTCGCCGTACCGCTTCACCGTCCTCGGCGACCGGCGGGAACCCGCCCCGGCAGCCGAACGCGGTGGGCTCGCCGGCCACGTCCATGTCGTCCTTGACGGCGACGGGCACTCCGAGCAGCGGACGGCGCACCCCGGCAGCCAGATCCCGGTCGGCGGCCTCCGCCTCGGCGAGCGCCGCCTGGGCGCGCACGATCCGGAAGGCGTTGAGGGTGTCCTGCGTCTCCTCGATGCGGGTCAGGGCCGCCTCGACGAGGGCGCGGGACGTCACTTCCCCGTCGGCCAGCGCGCGGGCGGTCTCCGCCAGGCCGGCGGAACGGTCGAGCGTCATGCGGGACACCTCCGGAGCGTGTTGTCTACCGAACGGTAACGTCAGGAGGGCTTCGGGGGAACGCGGTTGAGAAGAAAGCCGGTTCACCTGCCCGCCACAGCATTCCCACAGGCCTTGTTCCATCGTGCGCGAACCATTGACGCGCTGCGACCTCACCCCTACCTTCTGACCGAATTTCCGAACTGTGTTCGGTATGTCGAATCCCGGGTCGGAGGAGAGCCGCACATGACCCCACGTCCCCCCGCCACGCCGTCCCGCCGCACCCTGCTGCGCACGCTGGCCGCCCTGCCCGCCTCGGCGCTCGTCCTGGGCGAACTGCCCGGCATGCTCGGCACCGCCGAGGCCGCTGCGCCCCCCAGCGGCTCCGCCACCCGCTACACCATCGTCCCGTTCCTCAACAGCAACGACGGGACCGTGAACGTCTACCAGTCCGACGACGCCACCGACTTCCGGCTGCTGAGGTCCTCGGCCTACACCCCGCCCGCCAACCGGATCCGCGACGCCGCGATCTTCCGGCACACCGACGGCTACTACTACATCACCTACACCACGCACACATGGCAGGACACCAGCACCACCATCGGCTTCGCCCGCAGCTCCGACCGGGTCAACTGGACGTTCCTGTACGACTACCCGGTCCCGATCGCCAACCTGTCGCGCGCCTGGGCGCCCGAGTGGTTCGTGGACAGCGACGGCAGCGTGAACGTCATCGTGTCCTGCTCCACCACCGACGACGAGTGGATCTTCACCCCGTACCGTCTCCGAGCCACCAACTCCGCGCTCACCGCGTGGACTTCACCCGTCGCCCTGTCCGGCATCGGTGCCAACCACATCGACACGTTCATCGTGCGGATCGGCTCGACCTACCACGCCTTCCCGAAGAACGAGACGACCAAGTACATCGAGTACGCCACGGCTTCCAGCCTCACCGGCCCGTACACCATCCGCCGCACCGGCGACTGGGCGGGCTGGGGCAGCTACCGCGAGGGCCCTGCGCTGGTGCAGCTCGACAACGGCGGCTGGCGCATCTTCTTCGACGGCTACGGCGACGGTACGTACTACTACAGCGACAGCTACGACACGTTCGCCACCTGGAGCGCGCCGCGCGCCCTGCCCGGCATCTCGGGCACCGCACGCCACTTCACCGTGATCAAGGAGACGGTCCCGGGCGGCGTGAGCCTGGCCCGCAACACCACCCGCTCCTTCCGCTCCGCCAACTACTCCACCCGCTACTGGCAACAGCAGTCCGCGCTGCTCAATCTCCCGGTGGTGACCGGCTCCAGCACCGCCGCCGAGAAGCAGGCGTCCACCTTCACCGTCGTCGCCGGCCTCGCCGACGCGAACGCCTGCTCCTTCCGCGACGCCTCCGGCAATTACCTGCGCCACTACGGCTTCCGGGGCCGCTTCGACCCCAACGACGGCACGACGACATTCGCCCGCGACGCAACCTTCATCGCCCGCACCGGCACGGCAACGGACTCGATCCGCCTCGAGTCGTACAACTACCCGGGCCGCTACCTGCGCCACTACGACTACCAACTCCGCGTGGACCTGCCGGACGGCACGGAGCTGTTCCGGCAGGACAGTTCCTTTACGCCAGTGACATCCTGGGCCTGAGCAGCACTGCCGCTGACCTGGGCGGACGCGCTGGCGGCTGCGGAACACTTCCCTCCCGTTCCCTCGATTCCCGGGAGTTCCCGCGCAAGTGTGCATTGGATGTGCACTGGGCGCTGTGGGAGCGGGCCAGCAGCGACCGCACCGCCCGCTCGAACCCCGGCTCCGCCGGTACGGCGTGGGTGGGCACCGGGGCGTTGGCGACGGCCACCCACCGCACGCCGTTCCACGGCCGCAGCCCCTGCTCGGTCAACTCCGGGAAGATCCAGCGGTTCCCGGCGTCCGCCGCGGCGTCGAGGACGGCGCGCCCCACGGCCACGTGATCCGGCGTGTTCCATGTGCCCGAGCCCCAGGTCGTATGGTGGTTGAGGGTGATCACCAGCTCGGGGCGATGCCGGCGGATGGCCGCGGCGATGTCGCGACGCAAAGGGAGGCCGTACTCGATCACACCGTCCTGGTGCTCGAGAAACTCCACTTCCGAAACACCCACAGCGGCGGCACTGGCACGCTGCTCCTTCTCCCGCAGCGGCCCGGCCTGCTGGGGCGGCAGCGTGTCGATGCCTGCCTCGCCGCGGGTGGCGAGGACGTAGGCGACGTCGCGCCCCTCCCCGGTCCAGGCGGCGACAGCGGCGGAGCAGCCGTCGAGGTCATCGGGATGGGCCACCACGGCGAGGGCACGCTGCCAGTCCTCGGGCATGGGCCGCAGGGGTGGGGGAGACGCACTGGTCATCATGTCGCCTTCGTCAGTGGTTCGGGTGAGGGTGGGCGAGGCGTGGCGCCAGGGGCGGTTCCATCAGCCACCCGTGGGTGCGCCAGTGCACCCGGTGCGGGACCGCGGCGGTGGGGCCCAGCGTCATGAAGGCCAGCAGGGCGCCGCCGCACAGCAGCGCCGCGCACAGCGGCATCGCCCGGCTGAACGACGCGTCGAAGGCGACGCCGGAGCGGTACGCGTCCGGGCCCATGCCTACCAGGAGCGGCAGGGCTGCCACGGCCACCAGGCCGGATGCCCGCGCCGCCGCGTTGTTGATGCCGCTGGCCACCCCGGCGTTCCGGTCGTCCACGGACGACAGGAGGGTCACGGTCAGCGGAGCGACCATCGTGGCCATCCCGGCCCCGATGATCAGCAGCGCGGGGAGCACATCGGTCAGGTACGAGGTGCCGGGGCCGACCCGCAGCATCATCATCATGCCGACCGCGCACACGAGCGGACCCACGCTGAGCGGGAGACGGGGACCGGTGCGCCGGGCCAGTTCTCCCGCGTGGGACGAGAAGAGCAGCATGATCATGGTGTTCGGCAGCATCGCCGCACCCGCTTGCAGCGCCGAGTACCCGACGACGATCTGCAATTGGAGAGTGGTGAGGAAGAAGAAGCCGCCCAGGCCCGCGTACACGCACAGGGTGGTCAGGTTGACCGAGGTGAACTGGCGTGAGGAGAACAGGGACAGCGGCATCATCGGGTCGGAGCTGCGCCGCTCCACGGTCACGAACGCGACTCCCGCCACCACGGCAGCGATCGCCGTGACGGTGACGACAACGCCGCCCGTGCGGGCCTCGGTCAGTGCGTACGTCGCCAGACCGAGGGTGAGGGCACCGAGGACGGCTCCGGGAAGGTCGAACCCGTGCTGCCGGCGAGCGGTGCGCTCGGCCTTCTTCGCCTCGGGAGAGGCGGCCCCCACGGACTCCGGGACGTGGCGGAGCGCGATCGGCACACACGCGAGCGCCAGCGGAACGCTGAGCAGGAACGCCCAGCGCCAGCCAGGACCGTCGACCAGCCAACCTCCCAGGAACGGCCCGAGCGCCGCGCCGATACCTCCGAACCCCGACCACAGACCGACCACGCGCGGCCGGTCGTCGGGGTGGAAGGAGGCCTCGATGAGCGCCAGCGAGCCGGGCGTGAGCAGGGCACCGCCGACCCCCTGGAGGGCGCGCGCCGCGACGAGTGTCCCGGTGTCGGGGGCCAGGCCGCACAGCAGGGAGGCCGCGGCGAACCACACCACGCCCAGCAGGAAGATCCGGCGCCGGCCGAAGCGGTCGCCCAGGGCACCTCCCAGCAGGAGGAGACCCGCCAGCGTCAGCATGTATGCGTTCACGGTCCACTGGAGCGCGGCCAGATCGGCGTCGAAGTCGTCACCGATACGGGGCAGCGCGACATTGGTGACCGTTGAACCCAGGAGCACCACGCCCGAGCCCAGGACGGTGGTCAGAAGGATCCACCTGCCGCGGGCGCTCGCGATGCGTATGGAGGGCTGCTCGTGTGAAGAGGTGTCCATGTCGGATTCCTGTGGTGCCCCTGGGATGTGTTCGTGGACGATGCGAACGGGCCGGTGGTCCTGACGACTGACAGAAACGTTGTGACACCTATGACCGGGCAGGTGGCCCGGATGCGACAGGCACGGTTGGGTTCAGGAGAGTTCGAGCCCGCCGTCGATGGTGAGGATCTGCCCGGTGACGTAGGTGCCCTGGGGGTCGGCGATGCGCAGGATCCAGTCCGCGATGTCCTTGGGGTCACCGAGCCGACCCGTGGGGATGCGCTCGCGTTCGCCGGCCCGGATCCTGGGTGACAGTGTCGCTGGAAAGCCCTGCCGAGGCCAGCACGTCGGTCTCGGTGGGGCCGGGTGCGATGGCGTTCACCCGCACTCCCTCGGGGGCGAGCTCAAGTGCCCGGCTGCGGGGCAGCTGTTCCAGGGCGCTCTTGGCGGCGGCGTAGTGCGCCTCGCCGGCCAGGGGACGGTGGCCGTAGGTGCTGGAGATCATTGACGATCGAACCGGCGGAGCTGGACCGCAGGTGCGGCAGAGCCGCACGAGCCAGCAAACTCGGTGCCGTCACGTGAAGTTCGAACAGATTGGCGATCACTGTCCGGTCCGTCTCGGCCAGCGGCATCAGGGCGGCGATCCCGGCTTGTTCACCAGCAGATCCAGTCGGCCCCACCGCTCCACGGCGGCGGACACGATCCTTTCGGCGGTGCCCTCCTCGCACACATCGGACGACAGGACCGCGATGTTGGCGTGGGCGCGAGCGGTCTCTTCCGGAGCACCCTGCCGCCGCCCCACGCCGAGGACGTGTGCCCCCGACTCGGCGAGTGCGATGGCTGTGGCCTGGCCGATACCCGATCCCGCGCCGGTGACGATGGCGATGCGGCGCGGCGCGGCGCGGCGCGGCGCGAGAAGTTCAACGTTGCGGAGCTGGACATGGTGTCCTTTGTTCGTTATTCAGTGAACATCGAACAACGTAACAGGCGTCCGCGTGATCATGTGACACGGTGTGAACTGCTGAACGTCCGTCTCCTCGTCGCAGGCCGGGAGACGACGAGGAGACGGACGGTGCGGGCCGGCCGCGTGGGCGGCTCAGCCGAACTGGCCGGGCTGATAGCTCCCGGCGGGCTGCTGGTTGATGACGTTGATGCGGTTGTAGGCGTTGATGATCGCGATGAGGGAGATCAGCGCGGCGAGCTGGTCCTCGTCGTAGTGCTTGGCGGCGTTCGCCCAAGCCTCGTCGGTGACTCCACCCGCGGCATCGGCGAGCCGGGTGCCTTGCTCGGCCAGCTCCAGCGCGGCGCGCTCGGCGTCGGTGAAGACAGTGGCCTCCCGCCAGGCTGTCACCAGGTTGAGGCGCTGAGCGGTCTCTCCCGCGTGGGCGGCGTCCTTGGTGTGCATGTCGGTGCAGAAGCCGCAGCCATTGATCTGGCTTGCGCGGATCTTCACCAGTTCCTGTGTCGTGTGCGGCAGCGTCGTGTCCGACAGCACCTTGTTGGCCGAATTGATGTGCTTCAGGACCTTGCCCCCGAGCGCATTGCCGAAGTAATTGAGACGCGCATCCATGGTGTGCTCCTCTCGCCGTAGGACTGATTCACACCATTGACCGGGCTGGCCCGGTGAACTGTGACAGGGGCGGCGGAGATGTGGCATGCGTCACAGCGTCGGACTAAGTGTGACAATGTTTGAACACGCTGTGTCTGAACGCCAACTCAGTTATGGTCGTGGGCGCGCTACGTGAGACCTCGATCGACGAAGGACTCGAATCATGCCTGCGATCCTGATCCACGGCGTCCCCGACACCCACCATGTGGGACGGGGTTCGTCGGCATCTGACTCGGACCGACGTGGAAGCCTGGGACCTGCCCGGGTTCGGCGTACCGCGACCGGAGGGCTTCGACTCCACCAAGGAGGAGTACGTCGACTGGCTCATCGACCGACTGGAGCGGGTCGGCGAGCCGGTCGACCTCGTCGGCCACGACTGGGGCTGCATCCTCACCGCTCGCGTCGCCTCCCTACGGCCCGATCTGGTCCGCACATGGGCGGGCGGCAACGGGCCGATCAACGCCGGCTACGTGTGGCATCCGCTCGCGAAGATCTGGCAGGACCCGATCGAGGGCGACCGCTTCATGAGCGAGCTGGAACCCGCATCGTTCGCCGATGATGTGGCGGCGGGTTTCGACGTACCGGTCGACCTCGCCCGAGAGATGGTCAGCCGCGTGGACGAGCCCATGAAGGACAGTGTCCTCAGGCTCTACCAGTCCGCCCTGACCATGGGGGCGGAGTGGGAGCCGGCGCTGTCGCAGGTGTCCGCGCCGTGCCTGGTGTTCTGGGGCGTGCTGGATCCTGCCTGCCAGATCGAGTTCGGTGAGAAGCTCGCCGCCTCATTGGGGGCTCCCGAGGTCGTGAGGCTCGACTGCAACCATTGGCCGCTCCTGCAAGAGCCCGCCGAGGTGGCCGCGGCCATCGAAACGCACTGGAACACGCACGCGGGAAGGACGCCGTGACGCCCGGTCAGCACATCTCCAGGCGTCACCGGCAGGGCGAGGTATCAACGGCGTGTGCCCGCCGGAAGACCGAGCCGGCCGAGGACTACCGTCGCCTCAGGCCGTGACCGCGGTGCCTTCGAGGAGCGTGTCGCTGAGCTGCTTGCGGGAGGCGGTACCGAGCTTCGCGAACACCTTGCGCAGATGCCATTCCACGGTGTGCGGGCTGATGAAGAGCTGGGCGCCGATCTCGGGGTTCGTCATCCCGTCACCGGCCAGGCGCGCGATCTGCGCCTCCTGGGCGGCGAGAGCCGTACGTGCCTCGACACTGCGTTTGCGCACCGTTGCACCGGCGCCGCGCAACTCCTTCCAGGCACGTTCCGCGAAGGCCTCGACCCCGATCCGGCTGAGGATCTTGTACGCGATCCCCAGTTGCTCGCGTGCGTCGACGCGGCGGTTCTCCCGCCGCAGCCATTCTCCGTAGAGCAGATGGGAGCGGGCGTACGTGATCCGGACGTCGGTGCGGCCAAGTCGCTCGATCGCCTCCCGGTACAGGGCCTCGGCAGCGGGCCCCTCGCTCACCTGGGCACGCACCATGGCCGAGGTACCAAGGGCCCAGTCGGTACCGCTCACTTGTGCCATTCCGTCAAGCGCCTGAGCGGCCTCGGCGGCGCGGGCAGGCCTTCCGCTCCGCACGGCAGCCTCCACGAGCTCGACCATCGACCTGATCGCGAGTCCGAGTTCCTGCAGGTTCTCGGCGCCCCGCTCGGCCGCGGCGTAGGCTTCCTCGTAGCGGCCGAGTCCGTTGTAGAGCACCGCCTTCGCCCACTGGCTCGAACTGAGTATGTTGCCCTGTCCTCCCTGGTACAGATCCGCGTCCCGGGTCATCGCGTCGATCGTCTTGAGCATCGGGGCTTCCCGGCCCTTCCACGGCTCCGTCGCCATGGACACGTAATGGGCGAGGTAGCGGTTGCCGGCAGCCTCACCGATGGTCTGCGCCTCAGCGATCAGCGTGTCCGCGTGGTCGAGTTCACCGGCCAGCACCCGGTTCGACACCAGTTGCAGGAGAGCCGACGGCAGCACCGACAGCGCCCCCGTCTCGCGGGCCAGATCGACCAGCCTCGTCGAGAGCACCGTATTGCTGTGGAAATCCCAGACGTTGAAGGCCATGCGAGCGGCGAGCGGGTACCAGCCGAGGCCTTCCTCCCTGGAGACTTCTTCGGTGCGGAAGGAGTCCAGGGCCCGCAGCACCACGGGCGCGCCCGCCGCGTAACCAGCGACGGTCATCACGGCCAGGCCCCGCAGGAGCAGATCATTGCGCTCCGGTGCCGGCCCCGGCGGTGCGGCGAGCGTCGCCCGGGCGATGTCCGGCAGTTGAACGCCGCTCGGCAGGCGGTCGATGATGAGGGCGGCGTGGAGCGCGTCGTGCTCAGTCGGCGATCCGCAGCAGCAACTTGCCCGTCGACCTGCGCCCACCCATCAGCCGGTGGGCCTCGGCCGCCTCCGCCAGCGGGAACTCCGCGGTGACCGGAAGGTTCACGGTGCCGTTCGCGACCGTACGGAAGGCCCGCTCGGCGAGCGCCCGCAGCGCCTCGGGTGCCGTCTGCGCGAGGGCCAGGATGGAGAAGCCCCCGACCGAACGGCCCTGCGCGTAGAGCTCGGGCTGCCCGACCTGCCACGGCGCTTTCCCGCTCGCGTTACCGAAGGAGACCAGGCGTCCGAAGACGGCGAGGCTGTCGAGGCCGTGGCGGAGGGTGTCGCCACCGACCGGGTCGAGGACCAGGTCGACCCCCCTGCCACCGGTGACGCGGCGGACGTCGTCGGAGAAGGTGTCGGTGGTGAACACCTCGTCGTAGCCGTGCTTGAGAGCGTGCCCCGCCTTGGCCGCGGAGGAGACCACGCCGTACACCGTGCCCGCGCCCGCCGCGCGAGCCAGCTGCCCGGCCACCGTGCCGATGCCGCCCGCCGCGCCGTGCACCAGCACACTCTCTCCGGCGCGCAGTCGACCCACCTCATGGAGCAGGGCGTGCGCGGTCGGCAGCACGGTGGGCAGCGTCGCAGCGGTCCGCAGGTCCAGGCCCTCGGGGAGCGGAAAAACGGTGGCGGTCTCGGCGACCACCACCTCGGCGTAGGCGCCGCTGTTGACGAGGGCCGCGACTTCCTGACCCGGGTGCAGTCCCTCGACGCCGTGGCCGACGGCCCGGATCCGTCCGGAGACTTCCAGGCCCGGGCGGAAGGGCAGCGATTCCACCCGGTACCCCTCCGCGCGCGCCTTGAGGTCCGCGAAGTTCACGCCCACGTAGGCGGCGTCGATGGTCACCTGGCCTGACCCGGGCCGGGGGGTTTCGGCCGTCACGAGCTGCAGCACCTCGGGGCCGCCGTACTCCTGGAACTCGACTGCACGCATCAGCGGAACGCACCCTTCGGCAAAGTGTTCAATGGAAAGCGAACACTAGGACTGTAAGATGCTCATCGAACACTAAGCAAGCGGCTGGGACTCCCCGAGGTGACCCAGCGAGGATGCGCAGGGCGGGAGAGGCGCATGTCGAAGCAGGCTGCGGGCGGCAGTCACCGTGTGGCGCCGGTGCACACGGATCCCGAGGACGTCTCCGTCCTGACCGCGCTCTCCGCGCTCGCCGATCCGGTGCGCATCCAGCTGATCCGCGAGTTGGCGGTCTCCGCCGACTGGACGCGCAGCTGTGGCAGCTTCGACGTGCCCGTCGGCAAAGCCGCACTCAGTCACCACTTCTCGGTCTTGCGCGGCGCAGGCCTGGTCGAACAGCGTGACCAGGGGCCCAAGCGAGTCAACCGACTGCGCCGCGAGGAGTTCGATGCGCGCTTCCCCGGGCTGCTCGACCTGCTCCTGCGCTCCGATGGCGCCGACTGAACAGTGGACCGTGCGCCGGCCCTGACCGGCCATGCAGCCCGCCAACCCGCCCGGCGGCAGGGCGGGTTGGGGTGGTCAGGGCTTGGATGCTGTTCCTGTCGCCACCCTGATGACGCGTCGGCCGCGGCGTCAGGTGCACCGCCGGCTGAGCGGGGGGAGCGGCGACGTGCCGGTCCCCGCGCCGGCCGACGGGCGGCCTCACCGGCGGTCAGGCTGACCGCAACTCGAACCAGTCGAAGGCCGCGCTGCCGCGCGTGGCGTACATGCCGAAGACGCGGCCGGTGAAACCGCCGGCGACCTCGGTGGTGAGGTAACGGCCGTCGAGTTCGGCGAGGATCTCGAAGTCCCCGCTGTCCGTCTCGTAGCCCAGGCGAAGGGTGTCGGGGCCGCCGACCCGGAGGCCGGGCGGGGGAGTCGCGTCGGGGCCCGCGCCCCGGGCGGTGACCGTGGGCGGCAGGATGTCGGAGGTCGTGACGTCGATCCGCAGGGTCAACGGGCCGGACGGTACGGCTTGTTCGGCGACGGCGTGGCGCAGCGGGCCGATCCTGGCGACCGCGCGGACCATGCCGTCTCCCACCTCCACCTCGTAGTGGTGTGCCTCGTCCAGCCGTACCGTGAGCCCGCCCCGGCCGCCTTCGGCGACGTCGGCCACTGTGCGCGCGGTGCAGTCGGCATCGCGCTGGCGCCGCCCCACGAAGAGTGCGCCGGGCTTGTCCAGGCTGTCCCCGCGGGCGTGCAGCACCAGGTGGCCGGGCCGTTCGTCGAGACGGGCAGCCTCCGGGTCGTGGCGTCGGAGCGACACCCAGCACGGCGCGAGGGCGGGGGAGTCGAAGTCGTCCCGGTCCGGCTCCTGGGGCCAGGGGTGCGGCGCCAGTGCCGGGGCCTGCGCACGCAACTCCAGCGGGCCGGGCAAGGGCCACTCGCCCTCCCATCGCACGGGTGCCAGGAACGTCTCCCGGCCCATGCCGTGGTACATCGGTGTGTCGCCGCGGGGCCTGGTGCCGAGCAGCACCATCCACCACGTGCCGTCGTGTGCCTGCACCAGGTCACCGTGGCCGGTGTTCTGCACCGGGTGACCGGTACTGCGGTGGGACAGCACCGGGTTGGCGGGGTGGGGTTCGAAGGGCCCCGGCAGGGCACGGGCCCGGGCCAGCGACAGCGCGTGCCCGCGTTCGGTGCCGCCCTCCGACAGCAGCAGGTACCACCAGTCGCCGACCCGGTACAGGTGCGGGCCCTCGGGATACTGCAGCCCGCTGCCCGACCACATCGGCACCGGCTCGCCGAGCAGTTCGCCGGACTTCGGGTCGATGCGGACCCCGCGGATGCCGTCCGACGAGAACACGCACCAACACGTCCCGTCCTCTTCCCAGGCCAGGTCGGGGTCGATGCCGGGTACGCCGATCGGCACCGGGTCCGACCACGGTCCCGCGGGATCCTCGGCGGTCACCAGAATGTTGCCCGCCCCGGCGACCACGGTCGTGATCAGCCAGAACCGGCCGTCGTGGTACCGCAGTGTGGGCGCGTACACCCCTGTGGAGGACGGGGCCGTGTCGGGCAGCTTCAGCTGCGAGGGCCGGTCCAGGGCGTGCCCGATCAGCCGCCAGTGCACCAGGTCACGGCTGTGCCAGATCGGCACCCCCGGTACGTACTCGAAGCTGGATGTCGCCACGTAGTAGTCGTCACCAGCCCGGCAGATGCTCGGGTCCGGGCTGAAACCGGGGATCACGGGATTGTCGAAGAACGCCATGTCCGTCCTGAGGGGTGTGGTCGGGGGAGTGAACACCGAGGCGGGCCGCACGGGCAGAACTGTTGAAGCGCTTCGAAAGTTCGCATGCGGTTCTGGAGCATGTCAACAGGTCGGCAGAGTATGGACAGGTCGCTATGACCGCGGCGACGTCGAAGCGCTTCGATCAGGGTCGTCGTCCTGGGCCGTGGAAGACGGGCGTTCCGTCTGCGTCGCCCTGGACGGTGACGGCTGGCAACAGGACTCACTCCCGCTCAGTCTGTAGGAACGGTGGAGGAAGACGTAGCGGGCGGCGCGCGCCGCCAGGCTGCGCAGATGCTCGTGCTCGTCCTCCTCCAGGCGCAGGACGCGGGCGAGGGAGTCGACGACGGACGGGCTGGGGCGGGTCTCCTTGCCGCGTTCGAGGCGGGTGTAGTGGTCGACGCTGATTCCGGCGAGTGTGGCCAGTCCTGGCCTGGCTGCTCGCCCAGAAGCCCTGGATCGTGCCGATTCCCGGCACCCGCCGGCTCTCGCGTCTGGAGGAGAACCTCGCCGCCGCCGACCTCGAGCTCAGCGCCGACGACCTCCCCCCAGATCCAGACCGCCGTCGACCAGGTCGACATCCAGGGCGCCCGCTACCCCGGCCACCTGGAACGCCTCATCGACAGGTAATCCGGTGTCAGGGCATGGTCACCGTTTGACGACCGGCCAGAAGGCGTCCCTCACATCGGACTTGGAGGGGGAGACGAACTCTTCGCTGCCCGGCCCGTAGTCGTACGTGCCGTAGTACTCGTAGTGCAGGACGCTCGGGCAGCTCCCGCCGCTGATCTGCACCTCGCGCGGGTCGACGCGCTTTCCGGTGCGCAGCTCGTAGACCTTCAGCGGGATCTTGACCTTGTAGAAGGTCACTTCGTGGGTGAGGTACTCGGACAGGTCGTTCTCGTAGTGGCACGTCTCGACGGCGGCTCCGTTCTTCGCCGTGTCCGCGCAGACCACGAGCGCGGCCTTGGTCGGGTCGCCGGTGCGCCAGTCGCTGGGGAGCTGGTCGGTGTACTCGGTGTCGCCGAGGAACATCGCGCGGTTGAACCCCTTGCGGTACGGCGGGGCACCGCTGTACTTGGCGGGCGTGTCGCAGTAGCCGGTCGACGCGCCGGTCGTGTCCTCGACCAGATCGCGTACCTTCCCCAGCTCGATGGCGAGGTCGGCCTTCTTCACACCGTTGCGTGCCTGGTCCGTGCGTGCGTCGTCCGGGTACTCGTCGAGGAGGTGCTGGTAGTGCGCCCGCGCCTGCTGCCAGTTGTCCTCGTCCATCAGGTCGTCGCCGCATCCCACCAGTGCGGCGGGTTCCATGCGCGTCGCGGCGATGGCGGACCGGTCCAGTACGTCCCGGGTGGGCTCGCGGCCGCGGAGCCATTCGGTGATGTCGGCGGTGTCGCAGGAGTCCTTGGTGGGCAGGCCGTCGAGGAAGCTGTCCAGGACCGTCCTGACGGTCTGCTCGTTGCCGGGCTTGTTCAGGACGCCGGCGAGGATGTCGAAGCCCCGCTCCAGGTCCTCGATGCTCCCGCTCCGTCCGGTGGCCAGCCTGGACGCGGCCCGCTCCAGCCGGTGGCACGCCTCCACCACCGCGTCGCCGGGTTCGACCACCGGTGCGCCCGCCAGGCGATGGCCCCACCCCACCTCACCCTGCGCGGCCACGGCCCTCTCGCAGTCGCCGCCCTGGCGGGCCTCGTTCACGCGGTCCTCGATTCCGTACGCGTCGACGCGCAGCAGCACGGCGGTCAGCAGCACCGCGACCGTGACGGCGAGTGCGCCCACGCGCTGCCCGCGCCGTACGACCTGCTCCGCGCGCCGGCGTGCCAGGAACCAGCCGTGGGCGATGCCGGCCGCCCACCACAGGAGCAGCAGGATCTCGCACCAGGTCTCGGCGGTCGATGCGGTGAGGTTGAGGAGCCAGCCCGTGCCGACCACGGCGAACGCGGCCGGCTTCCAGCGGCCCAGCAGCAGATAACCGATGCCGAGCAGCGAGGCGTTGCCGAGTGCCACCGCCACCGGGTCGCACGGCCTCGGTGCCCTGGGCGGCTCCGGCGGCTCGGGGGGCTGCCGGTACGGGTCGTGTGCGTACGTCGGGGAGTCCACGAGCCATCACCCCTGAAGCGAAGTCGGTGCCGGGCTGCGTACGGAGAAGTAGTGGCGGCCGGTCTCGCCGCACACCATCCACAGGGCCGCCACATCGATGCCGGCGATCACGAACACCGCGAGGCTGGGCGCCCCGGAGGCCAGCGAGCCGAGGAAACCGAGGACCGTCCCGAACGCCACGAAGGACAGGCACACGATGAGCACCACACGGACCCAGGTACGGCGCTTCCGGGCCAGTACGACGCAGACGACCATGAGCGCCGCCAGCGCCCAGCAGAACAGCGCCACGAACCAGGCCATGCCCATCGGCATGAGCAGTTCCTGCCCGTGCTCCTGCTTGCTCTGGTTCTCCTCGATGATCGCCCAGCCGCCGAAGACAGTGCCCACCGCGTGCGCGGTGACGATCACGAGAACGAAGATGAGGGCCCCCGGCATGCGCGTCGGCTCGAGCGGAACGGGCTGACCGGGCTGATACGGAGAGCTCTGCATGGCGGATCACCTCACGCTTTCGTTGTCGGGCAGGTCGTAGACCCGGGCCCAGTCCACTTCGTAGACGGCGCTCTGCAGGTCGTCCCCGTGGAAGTTGTCGAGCTGGATGGTCTGGTGCATGGACGGGGCACACTGGATGCAGTCGCGGTCCGCGTTGGCGCCGTCGGCGAAGCGGAACCACTCCTCGCCGTCGATGAAGCCGCGCAGATGGTCCGGGGTCCACTCGATGGCGACGTTGTGCCACTGCGACAGGTCCACGCCGCACTTCTGCGCGAACTCCTGCTGCACGGGCACGCCCTCCGGGTGCGGGTAGTGCAGGAACGCCTCGGCGCAGCTCTCGCCCGGGGCGCCGTTCTCCAGGTAGTCGTACTCGCCGTCCTCGGGGTGCTCGTTCGAGTCCGGCCACAGGATCAGCAGCGGGTGGTACTGCCGCCCGTTGTCGGGGGCGGTGGCCCGGGAGCGTACGCGGGCCTCCCACCGGCCGTACTGCCGGCCGTACGGCGAGGCGAGCCAGCCGGTGTCGCCGTTCGCCTCGCCGGTCATGCGCAGTACGTCGCCGACGACCCGGGCGTTGACGTCGCAGCGGCGGCCGTTGTCGCTGTGGCCGGGCCAGCACTTGCCGGGGCCGCCGCCCGCCAGACGCCACTTGTCGCGGTCCGGTACGGCGGGGTCGGCCTCGGAGCCGTAGTCGAACTCGTCCGACCACTCGGGCAGCGGGGCGCCCCAGCCGTACCGTTCGGCGGCGGTCGTCGCAGCGGCGGGGGCGGCGTTCACCGCGGTCGCCGTGAGCGTCGCCGCGAGTGCCGCCGCGCCGAACCCCACGGCGAGGTGCCGGGCGCGAAGTCGTCCGTACATGACTCCCCTTCAGCTGTCGTACCTGGCGGACAAGGGGGGGGGGCGGCCCGAGCCCTCCCCTCGCGGGGCTCCGACCGCGCCGTGGCCCGTCCTGGCCACGTCCCTCAGCCAGTCGACCGCCGTACGCCGTTGTTCGGCAGGTCCTCGCCCGGCACCGAACAACCCGCGAACCGAACGAGCTGGTAGGGAGGAAGCGTGAGGATCGAGTGAACTCCCGTGTCGCGACTGCCGATACCCGGAAGTTCGATTGCGGCCGCCCCTGCGACTCCCTACCGTGGGCGCCCGAGTGGACCCCCTGGGTAATGGCTTGTCGGCGACCAGGTGGACGAGGGGAGAGCGGGCACGTGTCGGCACAAACAGGACCGGGGCGCACCGAGGGCGAGCTGGATCCGGAGGCCGGACCGGTGCCGCGGTTCGCCGCCGGACTGCGCGCGCTGCGCGAGTCCGCGGGGAGACCCACGTACCGGGCGATGGCCCAGCGGGCGCGGTACGGGGTGACCACCCTGTCACAGGCGGCGGCAGGGAAGCAGCTGCCCACCCGCGCGGTGACGCTCGCCTACGTCAAGGCGTGCGGCGGCGACGTGATCGAGTGGGAGCGGCGCTGGCGCGAGGCGTCGGCCGAGTTGGCCGCCGAGACCGCCGACGACGAGACCTCCCGGCCGCCGTACCGCGGCCTGACCCGGTTCGAACCGGGCGACGCCGAGCTGTTCTTCGGCCGCGACCAGCTCGTGGAGCGGCTGACCGAGCTGAACCGCAAGCACCGCTTCACCGCCGTCTTCGGCCCCTCCGGCAGCGGTAAGTCCTCCCTGCTGCGCGCGGGGTTGATCCCGCAGCTGCGCACCCCGCGCGACGGCGAAGGCGCCGGAGACCGTGACACCACGCCCGCGGCCG
Source organism: Streptomyces sp. F001 (assembly GCF_004187715.1). Lineage (GTDB taxonomy): Bacteria > Actinomycetota > Actinomycetes > Streptomycetales > Streptomycetaceae > Streptomyces > Streptomyces flavusporus. Next base: position 89,981 of record NZ_QZWF01000022.1, read on the forward strand.
TACGCATCCTCACGCCCGGTGCGGACCCGCTGCGCACGCACGCCGACCGGCTCCTGCCCGTACCCGGCACCGACGCCGACACCTGGCTGATCGTCGACCAGTTCGAGGAGCTGTACACCCTCGGCGCCGACCCGGCCGACCGGGACACCTTCATCGACCGCCTCGTCGCCGCCACCGACGCCGACAGCCGGCTGCGCGTCGTCATCGCGGTGCGGGCCGACTTCCTCGGCCGTTGCGCCGAACACCCCGGCCTCACCGCCGCGTTGCAGGACGCCACGCTGCTCGCCGGACCGATGAGCCGCGCGGAGCTGCGGGAGGCCATCGTCCGCCCGGCAGCCGCAGCCGGCCTGATCGTCGAACGCTCCCTGACCGACCGCCTCCTGGACGAGGTCGAAGACGCTCCGGGCGGACTGCCGCTGATGTCGCACGCCCTGCTGGAGACCTGGCGCCACCGCAGCGGCCGCGTCCTGACCGAGAGTGCTTATGAGGCGGCCGGTGAACTGCATGGTGCGGTCGTCCGTACGGCCGAGCAGGTGTACGGCGAACTCACCGCGTCGCAGGCGGAGTTGGCCCGCCGTATCCTGCTCCGCCTCGTCGCCCCTGGTGACGGCACACCTGACACACGTCGGCCCACCGAACACGCGGAACTCGACTTCGGCAGCCCCGCCGACACCCGAGTGGTACTGGAACGCCTGGTCCGCGCCCGCCTCATCACCTTCGACGACGGCACCGTCGACCTCGCCCACGAAGCCCTCATCACCGCCTGGCCCCGGCTGCGCGCATGGATCGACGCCGAACGCGACCGGCTGCGCGTTCACCGCTCGCTCTCCGAGGCGGCCCGCACCTGGGAGGCGCTCGGCCGGGAGAACGCCGCGCTCTACGCCGGCTCCCGTCTGCACGCCGCCCGCGACGCCTTCCCGCAGGACACCGCACGGGAGAACCACCGCAGCGAGGAACTCACCCCGCTGGAGCGGCAGTTCCTCACCGCCTCGATCCGGCGCCGGCGCCGCGCCGCGCGACTGCGCCGTACGGTCGTGGCCGTACTCGCCGCGCTCGTGCTGCTCGCCACCGGCACCGCCGTCGTGGCCCTTCAGGCGCGCGCCACCGCGCAGGCCGAGCGGGACGAGGCCGTCTTCGGCCGCCTCACCGCCGAGGCCGACCGGGTCCGCGAGACCGACGCCGGGCTGGCCGCCCGGCTCGACGTCGCCGCGCACCGTATGCGCTCCACCCCGGACCTGCGGACCCGGCTGGCCTCGGACGCGGGCCGCGTGCTGGCCACCCGGCTGCCCGGCCACGACGGTGTCGGCAGCTCCGTGGCGTACGCGCCCGACGGCCGCACCCTCGCCAGCGGCGGCCACGACGGCGCGGTCCGGCTGTGGGACAGCGGCACGGGCCGGCCGCTGGGCGAACCGCTGCGCCTCCGTACGGGACCGGTCGGCGCGGTCGCCTTCGCTCCGCAGGACGGCGACCTGCTGGTGGCCACGGGGAAAGGCGGCGGCATCCAACTGTGGGACGTACGCGACCGCCGGCGGCCCCGCCCCGTCGGCCGGCCGCTGGTGAGCCACGACGAGGAGAACATCGTCTCCGTCGCGTTCGCCCCCGACGGCCGGACGCTGGCCACCGCAGGCGACGACGGGACCGTACGGCTGTGGGACCTCAGCGACCCGGCCCGCCCCGCGCCGCTCGGCGAGCCTGCCGAGGCCGACGAGTCGGAGGCGGGCAGCGTCCGCGCCGTCGCGTTCGCCCCGGACGGGGACACCCTGGCCACGGCCGGTTTCGACGGGACCGTACGGATGTGGCGGTTCAGCGCCAACGACGGCATCGCACCGCTCGGCAAGCCGCTGCGCGAACACACCGCCTCCGTCTGGGCGTTGGCCTTCTCCCCGGACGGGCGGACGCTGGCCACGGCCGGCTTCGACGAGACCGTACGGCTGTGGGAGGTGTCCGACCCGGGTCGCCCGGAGCCGCTGGGTGAACCGCTGACCGAGCACACCGCGCCCGTCATGTCGGTGGCGTTCAGTCCGGACGGCGAGACCCTGGTGAGCGCGGGCGAGGACGACGCGCCGATCCTGTGGAACGTGGCCAACCCGGCCTACCCGCAGCAGCTGGGGGAGCCGCTGACCGGCCACACGGAGGCAGTGTGGGATGTGTCCTTCAGCCGCGACGGCCGTACCCTCGCCAGCACCGGTGCCGACAGCAGCGTCCGCCTCTGGCACCGGCCGCCGACCGTCCTCACCGACTTCACCAACCCCCTCACCGCCGTCGCCTACCGCCCCGACGGCCGTCTGCTCGCCGCCGCCAGTACCGACGACGCACTGATCCGCCTGTGGGACGTGGCCGATCCGGGCAACCCGCGCCGCCTCCTGCGCACACTCACCGGCCACGAGGACGAGGTGCTGGCCGTCGCGTTCGCCCCGGACGGCCGTACGGTGGCCAGCGGCTCGCAGGACGGCACCGTACGGCTGTGGGACCTCTCCGCGCCCGAACGTCCCGCCCCGCTCGGCGCACCGCTGGACGCGCACGACGGCGGCGCCCTCGCCGTCGCCTTCGCCCCGGACGGCCGCACGCTGGCCACCGGCGGCGAGGACGACACGGTGCGGCTGTGGGACGTTCGCCGGCCGGACCGCGTACGGCCGCTCGGCGAACCGCTGCGCGGCCACGCGGACGCCGTCACGTCCGTGGCCTTCGCACGGGACGGCCGCACCCTGGCCACCGGCAGCGAGGACGCCACGGCGCGGCTGTGGCACGTGGGCGACGAGACCCAGGCAGAGCCCGCGGGGGCCGTCCTCACCGGGCACGACGGACCGGTCAACGCGGTGGCCTTCGCCCCGGACGGGAAGACGCTGGCAACGGGCAGCGACGACCGTACGGTGCGGCTGTGGGACGTACAACAGGCGGACCGTTCACGGCCGTTGGGGGAGGAGCTGGCCGGGCACCGCGGGCCCGTCAGGTCCGTGGCCTTCGCCCCGGACGGGAAGACGGTGGCGACCGGCAGCGGCGACCACACGGTCCGCCTGTGGGACGTGGCCGACCCGGCCCGTGCCGAGCCCTACGGCCGGCAACTCACCGGCCATGTCGATACCGTCACCTCGGTCGCGTTCAGCCCGGACGGCGACGCCCTCACCTCCGTCGGCTACGACCTGACGGCCCGGGTGTGGACCCTGCACGCGGACCGCGCGGCGGACTACGTCTGCGCCCGCACCGGCGGCGTCCTCACCCGCACCGAATGGGAGGAGCACCTGCCGCGCCTCGGGTACCGGGAGGTGTGCGAGGGGCGTTAGGGGCGCTCAGGGGATGGTGAACTTCAGCACGGCACCGTCCTTGTTCTGCGCGACGACGGTGACCTTCAGATCGTCGCCCCACTTGGCCACACCGCCCTGGCCACCGAGCCGCATCACGGCGCTCGGTGTCTCGAAGGTGACGGAGTCGTCCCCCGGGGTGACATGCACGTCCACCCCGTTCGCCGTGATCCACACCGACGAGGTCACCAGGACCTCGCATTCGCCGTCCGAGCAGGCGTCGATGTTCTTGCCGTCCGCCGCCTTGGGCAGCGGGCCGGTGGGCGTGGGCGAGGCCGCCTCCTCGTCGGGATTCCGGTCCGGGGAGCATTGCTCGGCGCGCTGGTACGCGGCCGCGAGCTGCGGATCCTTCTTCGTCAGCGCGAGCAGATCCGGCTGGGGCGGGGTGAGGGACTGGACGCGCTTGTCGACGT
>NZ_QZWF01000023.1 GCF_004187715.1 Streptomyces sp. F001
GCGGGGAGCGGCGGCAGGTTCGGCGACGGCCGGGGTGACAACGTTGCCGGGGCGCCGCGTGAGCGGAGCGGCGGGGGAGCGCGGCCGGTCTGGTCGCGGGACTTCGCGCTGTTCTTCGTCGCCCGGGGTGTCGCCCGGCTCGGCGACACCATGCTCCCGGTCGCCCTCGCCGCAGGCCTCCTCCAGCACGGGTACGGCGCGGGCGCGGTCGGCCTCGCCATGGCGGCGACGGCCGCGGCCTTCGCCGGCCTCGTCGTCTTCGGCGGGGTCATCGCCGACCGGTTCAGCACGCGCAAGCTGATGATCGGCGCCGATCTGGTGCGGCTCGGCACCCAGTCCTTCGCGGCCGTGCTGTTCCTCATGGATCACGTGGTTCTCTGGGAGATCTGCGCGATCGGCGTCGTGAACGGGGTCGCGGGCGCCGTGTTCCAGCCCGGTGTGGCCGGCATGGTGCCCCGGCTCGCCTCCGACCTCCAGGGCGCCAACGGCGCCGTACGCATCGCCGAGTCCGTCGCCCAACTCGCCGGTCCCGCCGTCGCCGGCCTCCTGGTCGGCTTCGCCTCACCGGGCGGCGTGTTCGCGGCCCATGCCGCCACCTACGCGGTCAGCGCCCTCTGCCTGCTGCTGCTCCGGCTGCCCCCGCTTCCGCAGGGCAGCCGCTCTCCGGGGCGTGGCGCGAGCGCCTTCAAGGCCGATCTCGTCGAGGGCTGGCGGGAGTTCCGGTCGCGCACCTGGCTGTGGGGCGTGATCGCCATCTGGTGCGTCTACATGATCGCCGTCCACGGTCCGACCGTGCCGCTCGTCGCCACGGAGGTCGTCCAGGAGCACGGCCCGCGCGCCTACGGGCTGGTCAACTCCGCGCTGGGCGCCGGCACCGTCGTCGGCGGACTCCTCGCCCTCAGGCTGCGCCCCCGCCGGATGCTACGGGCCGGGGCGATCGCCCTCGTCGGCTTCGCCGGGTTCCCCGCAACCGTCGGCCTCGGCCTCGACGTCCCGGCGATGGCCGCCGGTGCCGCCGTGGCCGGGGCCGGGATGTCGTTCTGGGGCGTCATGTGGGCGACCAGCGTCCAGACCCAGGTGCAGCCCGACGTCCTGAACCGCATCCACGCCTACGACGTCGCCGGCTCCCTCGCGATGATGCCCGTCGGTCAGGCCCTCGCAGGCCCGGCCGCAGCCGCCCTCGGCGCGGACCACGTCCTCCTCGTCTCCGGCGCGATGAGCTTCGTCGTCGTGATCGCCCTGCTCTCGGTCCCGGCGATACGCGGCCTGGTGCGCGTCGACCCGCCGACGGCCCGCTCCGGGAGGAAGGGCATACCGGGGGAGGTGTGTGCGGAGAAGGCGTGACGGGCCTGTATGGCGGAGAAGGGGTGACTCACCGGGCTCCCGCCACGAAACCCGCGATCCGCTCCCGCAGTGACCGGGCGTCGAGGCCGTGCGCGGCGACGTGCTCCTCGACGGTCCCGTAGCGGCGCAGCTCCCGGCGGCCCACTCCCAGGCCCAGGACACGGTGCGGTACGTGGGAGAGGGCGTCGTTCACGGTGGCTGTCGAGGTGCCTGCCAGGTAGGGCTCGACAAGGACGACGTCCGTCCCCGCCGACTCCGTGGCCCGGCGCAGGGCGGCCGTGTCGAGAGGCCGGACGGTCGTCGCGTAGAGCACGGTGACATCGATGCCCTCCGTGGCGTCGAGCACGGCGTCGAGCGTCGGCCCGACGGCGAGGACCACCCCCGCACGCCCCTCGCGGACCGTACGGAGACGCGCGCCGTCGACCGGGAGGCCGTGCGCGTTCGACTGCACCGACAGCCGGACGTACACCTTGTCGTCGTCGGCGGCGACCGCCTGGCGCAGGAGCGTCTCGGCCTCGTCCGGGTGGCCGGGCACGTGCACGGTCCAGCCGTCGACGGTGTCGAGCAGCGCCACATCGCCGGGAGCCATGTGCGTGTACCCGCCCGCCGGCCAGTCGAAGGACGCCGCGGCACTCACCAGCACCGCCCCCACCCCTTGGTGGCCGAGGTCCAGCTTGACCTGCTCAAACGGCCGCTCGACCAGAAAGCTGGCAAAGGTGTGCACGACCGGCCGCAGCCCGGTCAGCGCCAGCCCCGCGCCCGTCCCGATGAGCAGCTGCTCGCGGATACCGACGTTGATCACCCGGTCGGGGTGCCGTCCCCGGGCGTCGGCGAAACCGTCCACGCCGATCTCGGCCAGAACGACCGCGACCCGGGGATCCTCGTCGAGCAACCGGGAGATGACAGGGGCGAAACGGTCACGCATGGTGTCCATGGACGTCGGCTCCTTCGCTGAGGCCGTAGGGAGAGCGAACTGGTTCTGCAGGCCTGCCCGATCGCTGCCTCACGCGGACTTCGGCTCCACCCGGGCCACGACCACGTGTGGGCGGCCCGGATGCGGCGCGGTGAAGGCGGCGTGCAGTGCCGCGTGATCGCGGCCGTCGACGGTCACCGTGGACCAGCCCGCCGCGTCGAAGCGAGCCGCGATGCCGCCGGGCCGGGCGTGGCTGGCGGAGGCGTTGTCCACGACGACGGTGTGCAGCCGGTCCAGTCCGGCGGGCCCGGCGAAGGCGATCGCCTCGTGGTTGCTGCCCTCGTCCAGTTCGGCGTCCCCGATCAGCACCCACACCCGCGGTTCGACCAGGCCCTGGGCACGCAGCCCCAGCGCCGTGCCGACGGCGATCGGCAGCCCGTGCCCCAGCGAGCCGCTGCCGATCTCGGCGCCCGGCACCAGCATCCGGTCGGGGTGGTGCCCGAGCGGGGAGTCGTAGGAGCCGAAGCCCGGCAACCAGTCCACCGGAACGAAGCCCTTGGCAGCCAGGACCGCGTAGTACGCCATCGGCCCGTGCCCCTTGGACAGCAGGAACCGGTCCCGCCCGGGGTCCTCCAGCCGCCCCGGCTCGACCCGCAGCACCCGGTCGTAGAGCACCCACAGCACGTCCAGCGTGGACGTCGCCGCAGGCCCGTGCTTCTCGTCGCCGGTCATGAGGGCCATCAGGCGGGGCAGGTCGGTGCAGCCGTACGTACGGGTGCCTTCGTCGATGATCGTCATGTGGACGATCGTGCAACCTCAACCAAACTTCAGGTCAAGCGTCACTCGTCGGCGAGCTGCCCCGTGCGCCGGCCACACATAATCGGGTGCGCGACCACCGACCCGAGTGCGGTATTGTTTCCATGCGTGCTCGGCCGGGGGAAAGCCCAGGTCAGACGGCACCGGGACGTGGCGCAGCTTGGTAGCGCACTTGACTGGGGGTCAAGGGGTCGCAGGTTCAAATCCTGTCGTCCCGACGGTGTTCACCAGCGGGTCTGCCGACTATGGCAGGCCCGCTGGATGCGTTCGTGTGACACGTGATGGCGGCGTGATGGCAGCCGACGACTACCGGCGACCGGTATCAAGCTGCCCGGTCTTCTGACGCCGGAGCGGTCTGGTGGTCTTTGCGGTCGGCGCGCGTGAGGGCCTTGTCGATTGCGGTGACGGCGTCGCGGGCGGCGTGGGGCAGCAGGTGGCCGTAGAGGTTGACCGTGGTGGACAGCGTCGAGTGGCGCAGGGTCTTGGAGACCACGGCGAGCGGGACCCGTGAGCTGATCATGATGGTGGCGGCGGTGTGGCGCAGGTCGTGGACGCCGATCTGGGGAAGGCCGATCTCCTCGGAGCGTCGGCGCAGCTCGGTGAGGATGCCCTGCGGGCGCAGTGGTGAGCCGTCCGGCTGGCAGAACACCAGGCCCTCCAAGGGGGTGCCCGGGGGCTGGCTGGCTTGGGCGAGGGAGGCCTGGCGCTCCAATGCGGCGGCGACGCGCGGGGACAGGCTCACCCAGTTCCGGCTCGCCTTGGTCTTGGGGTGGCCGAGGTAGAGCCGGTTGTTGTTGACGGCCGTGAGGTTCCACCGCACCAGCAGCGTCTTCTCCGACAGGTGGACATCGGTCCAGTGCAGGCCGAGGGCCTCGCCGCGTCGCATGCCGGTGCCCAGCAGCAGCTCGAACAGGTTGGCCAGCTGGTCGCCGTAGTGGGTGTGGTTGTGGCGCAGGAACGCGGCCGCCTGGGTGGGGTTCCAGCAGATCCGTTTTTGCGCTACGGGCCGCGGCAGCATCGCGTGCCGGCACGGGTTGTCCGCGATCAGCCGGGCGCGCACGACGGAGCCGAGGGCGCTGGAGAGGGTGGCGCCGATCCGGTAGACGGTGGTGCGCCCCCGGCCACGGGCGAGCTCGGCCTCCTGCCAGGCGACGATGTGACGAGGCCGCAGATCCTGGAGCGCGAGGCGTCTGAAGGACGGGATGAGGTCGGCGCGGACGTAGTCGCGGTAGCGGACGAACGTGGTCGGCTTGAGCACCTCCTCCTTGGTGCGCAGCCAGTCCGCCAGGTAGGTGGCGAGGGAGAGGCCCTCGTCGCCGTACAGGCCGGTGCGCTCACACGTCAGCGCACGCTCCAAGGCGGCGTGGGCGGCCTTGCGGGTGGGAAAGCCGCTACGGCAGTGCGGCTTGCGTCTGCCGTCGACGGACGGCAGGTCGACGGCGAAGGCCCACGAGCCGTGCCGGGAACGGCCCTTGAGCTTCGGACAGGCCGCGCCGAACTGCCGGCCATCCGGGCCGACGGCAGCCGCAGCGCTGGTAGAGACGACCGCGCTCGGGGGAGCGAGGTGCCATGATGCTCACCTCCGGTGGGGAACGTGCGTTGGCTCCACGATGACGGCGTCATCCTGCGGCGTCGAAGCTGGCGGATGCCATCACCTCGCCGTCACATCACGCGTCTCGCCAACGCTGAGCAGCAGCGACCCCTTTGGACGGCGCTGTCGGCGTCGGGGCGGCGCCGTACCCACGGCTACCTGTGGGGTGGCGCCTCGGCTGCCGCGTCGAGCAGTTCGAGGTAGCCGTCGACCGCCCCCCACAGCGAGTCCTCCGGAAACCGGCCGGAGCCTCGGTGGGCGCGCCGCCACGGCCCGTCGTCCCAGTAGCGGTCGCGTACCCGACGCAAGTGGAGGAGGGAGGCGGCGGTTTCGACGCGCCGCTGCTCGTCCTCCTCGGTCGGCTGAGGGGCGGCCAGCCGCAGCGAGCCGGCCTGGCCCGCGGCAAGCGCGTCCAGCGCACGGGTATCGGGTCCTGCGGGGGACCAGATGCGCAACGGACGACGAATCGCGTGGTTCCACACCGGCCAGGCCGCGGGCCGCCAGCGCCGCACGACCGGCGCCTTGCCAAGGTCGAGGAGGTTCGCCAGCGCGGTGCACTCGGGAGGCTCGACGCCCCAGGGCAGCTCCTCGGCGGGCAGGTCCACAACGAGAGCGATGTGCACCACCGGGATGTCTCCCGTCCCTTCCAGGATGGGGCCGTAGGCATGCACGGCGAGAAGAGCGCCGCCGCCGGGCAGTCGCCGGGCACGGTGGCAGGCGTCGGTGATCGTACGGAGACGGCGAACGGCCGTGGTATGACGCATGACCCCATCCTGCCCGGCCCGCGGACGAGGGGCCGAGCCGTGTCCGGTCGGCCGCCCAGGTGTCGCTGGCGGCCTGGGCTGCGGCGCGGGCGCGTTCCTCGACGGTCTTGCGGTGGGTCTCCTACTCGCGCCGGGTGCGTTCGGTGCGGCAGTGGTAGGCCGCGTCGAGGAGTTCGGCGGCACTGCGGCGCGATGTGGGCGGGGCGGTGGTGGCGGAAGTGGCAGTGGAGTGGTAGCGGGCCAGTAGCTCTGGTCCAGGCTGTGGGCTGCTGCCCAGGACGGCTTGCAGGAGCAGGTTGTCCTTCTCCTTCGCCGGCAGAGATGCGATGAATGCCGCGAGTTCGCGCCGGTCCGGGCCCGGTGCGGGGCCGGGCTCGCTCGCCTGGGCTGCGGCGGTCAGCAGATCGGGGTCCACTTTCAGGAAGTCGGCCAGGGCGCGCTGTGGGCCGGTGAGTTCGGCCAGGCCTGCGGGGACCGGCGGTTCCATCTCGCGGGCATACTCCTCCTCGTCGTCCTCGGCCAGTTCCCAGACGGTGAGGGCGGCCAGCCAGGCGAGGTAGAGCGGGCGCAGGTCACCGGTGGCGAGTTCGGCGCGCAGGCCGATCAGGGAGGACAGCTCGAGAGAGGTCTCGAAGTCCCATTCCTCGCCGTCCTCACTGTCCAGGGAGAAGTCGAGCAGGGTGTGGCCGGAGCGGGTCCACACGGTGAGGGCCTCCTCCATGGCGTAGGCGGCGGCCGTCTTCACCGGGAGCACGTTGGCAGGCAGACGGAGGACGAGGCGGCGGCTGCCCCAGTTCGCGTAGTACAGGTGGGCGTCGTAGAGCTGCTCGACCAGTTTGGTGGTGTCACCGCGGAAGTCGCCCCAGTGGTACTCGTTGACGAAGCGGGTCGGGGAGATGGTGGCCCGGGTGGACAGGGACCGGACCTGCTGCAACTGTGCAGGATCCAGAGGTCGGTCGACGGCCAGGAACTCGTAGTACTGGTACTCGCTCACGGCCCGCAACCCTACCCGCGCCCCAAGGCGTGCTGAGATGGACCCATGAGCGAGGAGACCTCCCTTCAGCAGCTGGTTGACGGGTTGCGGCGCGACCGGCGACGCGGTCCGTACGCCGGGGACCGCGAGTACGTGGCCACCGCGTGGGCCGTCGACGAAGCGGCCGGACGCCTGCTGGAGACCGGAAACGCGGCCGAGGCGGCCCGTCGGCTGCGCACGGCGGTGGACCGGGTCACCCGGGCCCTGATGTACCTGGACGACTCCTCCGGTAGCGGAGGGGGACGCCCTGCGCGCACTGACGGCCCGTTACGCCCAGGCGCTGGCGGCGGCCCCGCCCAAGGATCCCCGCGCCTTGGCGAACTGGATCGCCGCCACGGTGTTCGACATCCCCCTGGCCCACTTCGCCCCCGCCCTGGGGGAGCGCGGTGTGCGGCAGCTGACCGACCTGGTCGAGCAGCGCGCCGACGACCCCGAGCGGGCCGACGACTGGGGCACCGCCTTCGGCGTGCGGCATCTGCGGGAACAGCTCGCGGAGATCTCCGGCGACACCGACCACTACGTCGAGGTGCTCGCCCGGTCACTGACCGGACCCGATCAGTACGTCAAGATCGTCCGCGTGCTCCGGGCCGCAGGCCGCGAAGCGGAGGCCACCGACTGGGCACGCCGCGGGCTGGAGGCCCACCCCGCCAGCCCGTTCAAGCCCCAGCTCACGGACGAGCTCGTGGCACTCCTCATCGCCGGCGGGAAGCGAGAGGAAGCCCTGTCGGTGCGCCGGGACGTCTTCGCCCGCACCCCGCTCGCCTCCGCGTTCGCTGCGCTGGCCGCGCTGGCCGCGCTGGCCGCGACGGCCCGGCAGCTCGACAGCCCGCAGACGGTCATCTGGGCCCTGGACCTGATGCGCGTCCGGCTGGCCGAGAACCCCGCCCACGTCACCGAACTGATCGCGTGCCTGCGCGCGGAGGGCCTGGCCGAAGAGGCATGGCAGACAGCGACAGCGCATCTCGACGCCCTGTCGACGTACGTCCTGCAGGACCTCCTCGCCGAGTGGCGGCCAGTCCATCCGGCCGACAGTGTCGTCCCGTACCGGAGACTGATCGACCTCTATCTCGGTGAGAGTGGCAACAAGTACCGCTACCAGTACGCCGTCCGCCACATGAAGACCCTGCGCGATGTCCACCGTGAGCTCGGTACCGAGCCGGAATTCACCGACTACGTGCACGGCCTGCGTGCCGAACACCGCCGCAAGACCAGCTTCCTGGCCCGCCTGGACAAAGCCGGCCTCGGCTGAGTGGGCACCCCATGCCGTACGACGCAGCTGGTGTATGTATGGCGGTGCGCTGCTTCACGACCGCCGTCTTCCGTTGCGGGCCGGGCACCCACAGCGCCTGTCCCGGCTCGAGATCATGGCTGACGGTTCATCGCATGCGCCGACAAGGTCCCACGGGCTCAACGCGGCCCGGCGGGGAGGGTGTTCCAGGTCGAGGTCAGCCAGGTCAGGTCGGCTTCGGCCTGGCGACGGGCGGTCTGCTCGCGGGTGAACAGCTGCTCGGTCTTGGTCAGTACGAGGGTGTACGGGCGTCCCTGCCGTCTGGTCTGGTGGAGCACCGGGAGACCGGCCGAGTCGATCCTGGTGTGTACGTGCCGGCGTCCGTCCTTGGCCAGCGGCCATTCGAGGACACGCCGTGAGCGGGAGGCGAGGAACGTCTCCAGGGTGGCGCACAGGTCGCAGCCGCAGCCGATCCAGGCGATCGACCAGTCGTCCGCGGCACGCAGTTGTCGTGCGACGATCGCGCGGAGCCGGCCCGTGCAGTCGCGCGCGACCGTGTCGAGCCCCGCCGCGCGCCGGGTGTCCGTCGGCAGCGCCTGCGCCTGCGCCGCGCGGCGCAGCATCGGCATCAGGCATTCCAGCACCGTGTCCGCCTGGGCGCGCAGCACGGCCAGGCTCTCAGTCCGCTGTTCCTGGTCGGCCGCCTGCAGGAGGTGTTGCAGCGGCAGGCCCAGCTGCTCCAGTCGGGGGCGGCGGATCTCGGCCGGCCCGGTCGCGGTCCACTGTCGCAGGTCTTCGTCCACCGCGATCCAGGTCCCGGTGGGCAGCAGCCGCGCTGCCGCTGTCCCCGCCGGGCCCAAGGACCGCAGCGCCGTGCACAGGTCCGGCAGCCTCTCGGTCCACTTGTACCCGTGTGGCTCGTAGCGGTACCGGGGGCCGAACCAGCCGCCGACGACCTGGCGCAGCCACACGGTGCCGTACCGTTCGACCGCAGCGGCCAGCCCATGGGCGTGCTGCGGTCCCAGTGCGTTCACCCGGAACGGCTCCAGCAGCATCGCCGCGGTCTCGGCCACACCCAGGCCCGCGGCCACGTGCAACGCGCCCTCCAGCAGCTCGGGTTGGGCATCGGTGTGCTTCCAGAACGGTGCAAGGGATTCGGCCGCGGTGCGTGCGCCGTCCAGGTCTCCTCGCTGGATGCGGCCCTGCAGTTCCTCGAGGGCCCACCGCGGCCCGGCCTCGCCGCGCGCCGCGAACGCGCGCTCGCGCGGCCACACGACGACCGCGGCCCTCCTGTACCAGCGGTCCAGGGTGTTGCCGTAGTTGCCCATGTAGCCCTCGTACTGGGACTCGTAGGGGGTGAGGTCCGCGCTTGGGGTGCTGGTGCAGGCCTCGTAGTCGTGGACGTACAACGAGATCGGCGCGCCGCCGGTGTCGTCCGGGCCGGTCCACCAGTCGAGGGTGATCTCGTCGTCGATCAGGTCCTGGACGACGTAGTCGTCGTCGGTCGCGGGGCTGTCGTCCTCGTCCTCGTACTCGTCGTCTTCGTCGTATCCGTGGTAGTCGTCCCAGGGGGCGTCACCGGCGGGGTAGGCGTCCCAGGTCTGCTTGACCTCGGCGAGGGCGAGCACCGATTCGCAGTCGGCCTGTCCGGCGGCGGCGCGCAGCAGCGCGGCGCGCTCGGCGTCGGCGCCCTTGAGCCGCTCCCAGCTCAGGCCCCGCTGCGTGTACTCGTGGTCGAGCAGATACACCAGCCGGTTCGGCGGGTCGAGGTCCCGCAACGCATAGCGCGGCTTGGCGGGCGTGCCGAAGTGCTGGTCCAGGCAGCGCGCCAGCTCGGGGAGCGGGCCGGAGGCAGGAGCCGAAGTCCCGGGCTCGGCGAGCAGGTTGAAGGTGAGGGCCACCCGGCACCCGGACCGGACCGGGGTCACCTCGTGTCGACAGTCGGCGTAGAAGGCGATGAGGGTCAGTTCCGTCTTCGAGGCGCGGTAGGTGCTGTGCTGTCCGGCATGCTCGATGACCAGTTCTCCGCCGGTGTGCGCCGAGGGCAGACAGAGCACCAGCGTGCCCACCATCGCGTCGTCCTTCTCCGAATCCTGATGGGGGAGGAAGAACTGGCCCTTGCCGTACACCAGCAGCGTATGCGGATCGGCCCGCAGCCGGGCTGTCGCCGGGAGCCCGAGCTCGTCCCGGAAATGCTCCAGCGCGCCACTCAGCAGCGCCGACCACGAGGGGCCGGCCAGGGTGATCTGGTCCGGCGAGATCTGCCAGGTGTCGCGGACGCCGGTGTCGCTCAGTGTCTCCTCGCCCCGGCCGAACAACGCCGGGCGCGCCACCGCGATCAGCTTCTTCGCCTGGGGCGCGCGCAGCGGAAGACTCACCGGCCCGACGCCGGCCACCTCGAGCCTGAGACCGTGCGCGGGCGCCTTGAGCTGGGCGCTGAAGGCCCCCGCCGACTTCGCCCCACCGAGCAGCTCAGCCAGCCGTTCCCTCGCATTCCCCGCTACGCGTGCTCTCCCGACCCGTCCGGTGTGCCACCCTCGGCCCGATCCTATTGCCCGGGGAGACCGGAGACGGCCGGCCGCGGGGCGTTCGCCAGGTGAGCTCCCGGCTCCGGGGCGCGGTCAGACCCGAATCTGCAGGCAGTAGCGGTGATCGGCGGCTGAGGCAGGGACAGGTGTGCTTCGGTTTCGAGGAGATCGGGTTCCTGCACCGTGATCAGCTCGACCTGAAAGCGCGCCCGCCGAGCGGGCAGGTGCCGCGCGAGGGCATCGAGACCGCGTCACCCGAACGCCGCGCCGATTGTGGCCCGCAGGCCATCGGGTAACGGGGGCGAGGTCCTCGGGGTCGAACAGTGCTGTGCCGTCGACGATGTGGAGCCGCTCGTCGCCATCCTTGCGGCGCTGCTCGACATATTGCGGGTGCCGGAAACCTCGTCCGCGCAGGTCACCCCGGCTGCCGGGCACGGGTGGATCCGTTGGCATGCTGATCGCTCGTGCTGTGGCGCCTCGTCTGTCTGACCGTCACGAACACCTTCGCCGCTCTGCGCCTGCCGCCTATGGACGGCTATGCCAAGGACACCGAAATCCTCGCCCTACGCCACCAGCTCATCGTGTTACACCGGTAACTCGGCTCGGCCAGGGTCAAGTTCGCTTTCGCGGATCGGGCCGTCCTGGCGGGGCTCCTCGTCCGTCTGCCACGCAGCGAGCTGCGGCGCCTGCCTCGAGAACATGCTGGAGTGGCTCGACATCGACTCGGTGGCCGACTTCGACCCGGCCGGTTCGGGCCGGGCGAAGCCGACAAACGACTCCAGACGCTTACGATGCCGTAGCCGAGCGGCGGGGCGGCGTGGCCGATGACGGCAAGGATGCCGAGGTACGCGACGTGGCCTGGGACGAACCGGTGCCCGAGGCAGCGCAGTTGCCCCTCACCCGCGCTGAACGATCAAGTCGCGAGTGTCCTCAGGCATAGGCAGGGTGTAGCCAGTCAATCTTCGTCGAGGAGTTGGGCGGCGGCCTTGGGGTCCATGAGGGTGGACCAGGCCTGTTCGGCGGGGAGGAGCGGGCGGCTGGGCAGGGCGTATTCGGGGAACCATGCCTTGGGGTCGCAACCGGGAACATGTCGCAGGATGACGGCGGCGAGGTCGTCGGGGACGGAGCCGGTGATGCGTACGGCTGCATAGGTTTCGTGGCCGTCGTCAGCGCGGGCCAGGATGCCGAGGCGGAAAGTGGGGAAGTCGGCAGGGTGTTCGTACCCGTCGTGGAGCGAGCCGCGGGTCAGATCTTTGATGACAGAGGCCAGGCGGCGAACGAGCCGGGTGCCTGCTTCGAGCTGGTACCGGTCGTAGCCGTTCTGGGTGGGCAGGAGGTGACCGACGTAGGTCCTGCCGGGCAGCGGCTTGGAGTGCTCGCTGTTGTAGCGGGCGCGTGCGGCCTTCGCGTCGGCTTCGAGTGCGGCATAGAAGTCGTCCCCCGAGCCGTCCTCGCGCTGTCCGGCAGCGACCAGCCAGGGCAGGGTCCTCTTCAGCCCAGACCGCGCCTCGCCAGCGCTGGACCTTGACCTTGAACAGCACCTCGTCGTCGATGGACCGGATCCGCTCATGGCCTGCCTCGTCCTCGGCGAACTGTTCCCGGGCCTTGGACAGGATGGGGTGGTCGATCTCGTCGAGGGGCTGGCGGGCGGAGGGGAGCGGTAGCTTCAGGTCCTCGCGAAGCGTGCGGAGGGTGGGACGGGCGGGGTGCACGGATCAGTCGTCCTCGCCCACTCCGCCAAGTTCCTTGATGCGCTCAGGCGACAGCCCGGTCAGCAGCGAGACGCTCGATTCCAGCCCTCCGTCGAGCTTGCGCATCTTCTCGAGCATGTTCGCCCGGACCTCTTCGCGGCGGATCTCCAGGTAGACGCGCACGGCTTCGGCGACGAGGTCCTTCTTGGTCATGCCGAGAAAGTGCGCACCGTCGGCGATCAGCTCGTCTATGGCCGCATCAACCTTCAAGGGCGCCGTCGTTCGGGTTGCCCCGCGCCGCTTCTCATCCGTGATGTTCACACCTACCTCCTGGTACCAAAGAATACTCCTATTCTTAGCACTAGGTATCGCTCGGGCAGGGCGACGTGTAGTTATGGGTGCTGATACATGCGTCCGCGCAGGTCAGGCGGGCCTGCCTCCTGGGCGTGCCTTGATCGGGGGTGCCAGGCAGCGGGAGGGTTGGTAGGCGCGGGATGGGCACGCCGTCGCCGTCGACGGACTCACGGGTCTCGCCGACTCCAGCACCTCCCGTGACATGGCCGAGGTGCACCGCATCGACCAGCGCATAGATCGGGGGCCGTAAAAGATCTCGTCCCGTGTTCGCGAGGGTGGGCCCTGCACACTCTGTTCGAGGAGAATCCCACTTCGCCGAGATCGGATCCACCGCGCCCAGTGATGAAGACGTTCGCGGAGGTGCTCAGGTCCTCAAGGTGCCGCTGTCCTCTGCGGTGCCGCGGCGCATGTGCGGCGACAAGATCTCGCGGATGCCAGGCGGAGCCAGGAGACGCAGACTCCTTTACTCGGCCGAGTACGCTTGACGGTGGCCTCGAAGAACGACCCGTCGCGCGCCGCTCAGTGACTCAACAACTGGGGGTCAAGGGGTCGCAGGTTCAAATCCTGTCGTCCCGACTTTTCGAACATTCGAAAGTCGCAGATGAGGGGTCGTTTTCCGAACGGCCCCTCGTTGCTTTTCCCGCGCTCCCGGGTGGGAGCGGCACGTGGGAGCACGCTCCCACCCGTCCCCTTGTCCGGTTGCTCCCACTCGGGCGGCTGCGCACATATGCGATTCCTTGCGCGCGCGTTCCCGTCCGTGCCCGTTTTGCGATCCACAGCTCCTCGTCGATCGAGTGGGCCTCGGGTCATGCGCTTGCGCTCTTGCCGCTGGTCACCCGTGCTCCCACCGGGAGTGGGCCGGGAGCGGCGACCCCATGTCCGGAACCCGAGGTATGGGTGTTCTGCTCGAAAATACGATTCTGGGTCTGGCCTGCAGCTTCTCCGCGCGGGGCAGCGGTCTGCACGGCGCCTGGGTGAACAGCGCCTCCAGCAGGACCTGGTCGATGCCGTCGACGCCTGTCAGCCTGGCATGAGCACAGCCCGCCCCCGCACCTGTCCTTGGCGGAGTCGGGCGAACGCTTCTGCCGCTGCGGACAGTGGGAACTGTTCTGTGTCGACGTGCAATGCCCCCGAGCGTGCCAGTGCGACGGCCTCTACGAGCTCGTGCCTGCTGCCCCAGAACGGCAGCGACAGCCGGAAGCCGGAAGGCAGGACACCTGGTTTACGGACCGTCAGGTGCCCGCCGCCGCTTCCGACGACCGCGAGTTCCCCGCCTGGGCGCAGGATGTCGACGGCGAGTTCCAGCGAAGCCGCGTTGCCGACGAAATCGAGCACGGCGTCCGCTCCCACGTTGCTGCTCTGTGCCCTCAGCGTATGGGCGGTGTTCCCCTGCAACAGGGTGCTGAAGTGTGCTCCGCACCGGTGCGCGAGCGCGAGGGCCTCCTCGCGGATGTCGACCGCGAGGACGCGGCTCGGAGTGGTTGCGCGGAGGATCTGGACAGCCAGGTGGCCGAGACCGCCGACGCCGATGACGGCGGCGGTGGTGCCGTCTCCGAGGGCATGGCGTACTCCGGCGACGGCGTGGTACGAGGTCAGGCCTGCATCCGACAGGGGTGCAGCCTGATCAGCCGGCAGGTCGCCGATCGGCACCAGATGGCGGGCGGACGGGACGAGGACGTACTCGGCCATCCCTCCGTCCAGGCCCAGTCCGACCCCGTGCCAGCCGAGGCTGTCGCGTCGGTCGCAGTAGTTGTCCCGGCCCGCGGCGCAGCGGGCGCAGGCGCCGCACCCCCACGGTCCGTAGAGCGCGACGCGTTCACCGACCGTCGGCCCGTCGGCGTCGGGACCGAGGGCCGCGACGTGCCCCGCGACCTCGTGACCGAGGGTGAACGGCGGCTTGTAGGGGAGGGCTCCTGGGGACGCGTCCACGACGTGGATGTCCGAGTGGCACAGCCCTGCGGCTTCCACCCGCACCAGAACCTCGGACTCGCGGGGGACCGGTCGCTCGACCTCGGCGAGCGCCGGCTTCCGTCCCCACGCTGTCAGCCGTACCGCCCTCATGCGTCACCCCCAGGGTCTTGTCAGCCCGACCACGGCGACGGTAACAGAAACAAAGTCAATTCAGTATCGAGAGGGAGCGCGAGGATGAACACAGGCACACGGCAGGGTCGGTTCGAGGGCAAGGTCGCGATGGTGACGGGCGCGGGATCGGGCATGGGTGCCGCTGTCGCCAGGCAGTTGGCCGCCGAGGGGGCGGGAGCAGTCGTTCTCGCCGACCTGAACCGCGAGACTGCCTCGGTCGTCGCCAAGGAGCTGCCCACCGGCCGGGCTGTCGCGCTCGACGTGGTGGATGCGACCGCGGTCGACGCGGCGGTCGAGGGCGTGCTGCGGGAGCACGGGAAGCTCGACATCGTGGTCCACGCCGCCGGAGTCGACGACCCGGACGTCAAGCAGTGGATTGCGGATGCGCTGGTCGACGGGTGTCGGATCAGGGTGACGGACCGGCTCGCCGACACCGCCTGGCGACGCGTCATGAGCGTCAATCTGGACGGCACGTTCCATGTGCTGCGCGCCGCGGTGCGGGCGATGCGGCCTGCCGAGGCGGGAGCGATCGTGGTCATCGGCTCCTCGTCGGCCTTCGATGCGCCCGTCGGCTATCCGCACTACGCCGCGTCCAAGGCGGGCGTGCACGCCCTGAGTCAGGCCGTGGCCAAGGAGGTCGTCGCGTCCGGGATACGGGTGAACGTGGTCGCGCCCGGTCCGACGGAGACCGGCATGGCGGCACGTACCCCCGCGGCTCTGCGCACCGGTTTCGCCGACCCGGGGGTCCGCCCGTACGCGACGCCCGAGGAGATCGCCGACATCGCCCTGTTCCTGGCGAGCGATGCGGCGGCGAACCTGGTCGGAGCGGTGCTGCTCGCCAATGGCGGTCGTTTTACGACCTGATCGTCCTGATCGGCTGCAGTTTGCTCGAGCTGCCCCGCTCTCGCCGTGGCCGAAGGCGCGCAGAAATCAACTCGTGCACGGGTATTGCCCACCTGGAGTCCGGTACCTACGGTTCTCAAATTGAGTTCAGTTTGCAATGCGCTCATGAGGCGCCGAGGTGCCGGGCGCGCGGGTGTCCGGCGCGAGGAGACGGTCGACGTGGATCAGTTTCTGCTCGTCCTGGTGAGCGGTCTCGCCAGTGGTGCGGTGTACGGCCTGATGGGACTGGGGCTGGTGATCATTTATAGGGCGACGGACGTGGTGAACTTCGCGCTCGCCAGCCTGGCCACCGTCGGGCTGTACGCATCGCTGACGCTGTACGACAGCGGCCTGCCGCTGCTGCTGGCCGCCGCGGCCGCGATCGTACTGACCGCCAGCATCGGCCTGGTCGCCCGTGAGACGGTGATCAGGCCGCTGGCGCAGGGGGAGTTGCTCTCGGCGCTGGTCATGACGATGGGCGTCTCGCTCATTGCGGAGAGCGTCATCAGCACGGTCTGGGACGACCAGCCACGGCTCTTCCCGAGCCTGGTCGAGGGATCGGTCTCGTTCGGCGACTCGGCGATACCGACGCAGAGCCTGCTGACCATCGCAGTGGCGGCCGTCGCGATGGCGCTGGTGGCGTATCTCTTCGGACGCACCACCATCGGTTCCGCCATGCGCGCCGTCGCCGAGTCCGCTGACACCGCGCAGATCCTCGGCCTGGGCTCGCAGCGCATCGCCCGGATCGCCTGGGCGCTCGGGCTCGGCCTCGCCGCGCTCGGCGCCTTCCTGTACGCGCCCCGGGCCGGACTTGTGCCGACGGTGCTGAGCGCACCGCTGTTCCGGGCCTTCGCCGGGATCTTCCTCGGCGGTCTGACCAGCATGTACGGGGCCGTCATCGGCGGATTGACGGTGGGCGTGCTGGACAACCTGGCCGCGGTCTACGTCTCGGCCGGCTATCGCGACACGTTCGTCTTCTCGTTCACCATTCTCGTGCTGTTGATCCGCCCTCAGGGGCTGTTCGGTGTACGCACGTTCCAGCGGGTCTGAGGGAGCGGTCCATGTCTGACGTCAGTCGATCCACCATCGCCAGGGCGGCGCTCGGTCCACTCGCCGCGGCCGTGCTTATCGCCGTGCTCACTACCGGAGCCGTTCCGCCCTACCAGGCGTACTCCGTAGGGCTCGCGGCGGTTTACACCGTCCTCGTCATCTCGGTCAATCTGCTCGCGGGCTGGGCCGGCATCTGGTCGATCGCCCATCCCGCGTTCTTCGCCATGGGTGCCTACTTCGCGGCGTACGGCAGCACGCACGGCTGGTCGCTGGAGCTCGTGGTGCTCGGCGCGATGGGGTGCAGTGCGGCGTTCGGGGCGTTTCTGGGGGGCGTGGGCGCGCGGTTCTCGATGCTGTACGTGGCCCTGCTGACACTCGCGTTCACCATGGTGTCGCTGGAGGTGATGGGCCAGTGGACCAGTGTGACCGGTGGTGACCAGGGCATTCCGATGGAGAAGCTGGACAGTGCCCTGGGGCTTGGCACGCTCGCCAGTGCCGGCACCCAGGCGCAGTACATCGCCGTCGGCGCGGCCGGGATCGCACTGGGCGTGGCCGCGCTGGCCCGGCCCAGCTCCCTGCGGATGCGGCTGGTCGCCGCCAAGTCCCACCCTATGGCGGCCCGTTCGATCGGCATCGCGCCGGAGGCCCAGTCGGCTCTGGCCTTCGCGGTCAGCGCCGCGTTTGCGGCGCTGGCGGGTGTCCTGCTGGCCCTGGTCGTCGGCTTCGTCAGCCCGGACCCGTTCTCGTTGGCGCTGGCGATCTCGCTGATCGCCGCGTGCATACTCGGTGGCGCGGGCACCCTGCTGGGCGCGGTCGTCGGTGGGGCGTACCTGACCTGGTCCCCGACGGCCGCCGAGAGCGCCGGGATACCGCAGCCGATCCTCCAGGGGCTCGTGCTCATCGCCGTGCTGCTGGTCCTGCCGGGTGGAGTGGTGCCCTTCCTGGGAAAGGTGGTCCGCCGACTGCTGCGCAGGTCCGCGTCGCATCCCCCGGCCCTGGCGGACCCGACCGAGCCGTTCATCGAGCCCGTCCCCGCCCCTTCATCAACCGCCCCCGAGCTGCTGCGTCTTGACGAGGTCACCGTCACCTTCGGCGGCCTCAGGGCGCTGGAGGGCGCCTCGATGTCCGTACGGGCCGGGGAGACCCTCGCGATCATCGGCCCCAACGGGGCAGGCAAGACGACGCTGCTGAACGTCCTGTCCGGACTCGTCGGAGGCGGGCGGGTGGCCGGCAGCGTGCAGTACGACGGCAAGCCCCTGCTGAGGTCGCGCGCCACCGCCCGCCGCAGGCTCGGCATCGGGCGCACCTTCCAGCACGCCGAGACGTTCCCCGAGCTGACCGTCCTGGAGAACGTGCTCTGCACCCGTCGCCGGATCACCGCGCAGAATCGGGCCAGGGCCGCCGAGTTGCTGGACCGGGTCGGCCTCACGCACGTCGCGGACCGCTACCCGGCCGAGCTTCCGTTCGGCCTGCACAAGCGTCTCGACCTGGCCAGGGCGCTCGCGGAGGAGCCCGAACTGCTCATCCTGGACGAGCCGTTCGGCGGGCTCGATGCCGGTGAGCGCACCCTGCTGGCGCGGCAGATCGTGCAGGAACAGCGACGTGGAACCGCCATCGTGATCATCGACCATGTGCTCGACGACCTGTTCGCGGTCGCCCACCGGGTGGTCGCCTTCGACTTCGGCCGGCCCATCGGCGAGGGTGAGCCCGGCAAGGTCCTGGACGACCCCCGGGTGCGCACCTCCTACCTCGGCGAGGGCGGCACGCGCGGCGAACTCCCGCACAGGGACGGTACGGAACGCGTCGTTGTGCGGCTCGACGGTGTGGACCACGCCTACGGCGGAGTGACCGCGCTGCGCGGGGTCGACCTCGCCATCACCCAGGGCAGCATCGTCGGTATCGTCGGCGCCAACGGCGCGGGCAAGAGCACGCTGGGCCGCATCCTGCACGGCACGCTCCGGCCCACCCGCGGCCGGCGCGAGGCCGACGGAGACCTGCGCACCGCACTGGTGCCCGAGGGCCGTGCCCTCTTCAAGACGCTCTCCCTGCGCGAGAACCTGGAGGTCGCCGCGTACGCGGCAGGCATCAGGGGCGCGGATCTGCGGGCGCGGCTCGCGGAGACCGCCGAGTGGCTGCCGTCGCGGCTGCGTGAGCGGATGGGCGTACCCGCCGCTGGGCTCTCCGGAGGTGAGCAGCAGATCCTTGCGATCGCCCGGGCCCTGATGGCACGGCCCGACCTGCTCATCGTCGACGAACCGGCGCTTGGCCTGTCCCCGGCGATGGTCGACGAGGTGTACGCCCGCCTCGGCCGGCTCGCCCACGAGGGCATGACGGTCGTCCTGCTGGAGCAGTCGCTCACCCGCGCCGCGTCCGCCGCTCACGAGGTGGCCGTCCTGCACGAGGGTGCGATCGCGGTCCGCGGCGAGCCCTCCGACCTGACGTTCCTGGCTCGCGCGGAACGGGCCTACTTCGACGGGAAGGACGACGCCGCGGTGGCCGCCGTGCAGGGCTGAGCCGGTCTTGTGACCTCCGGTGCGGTCCCGTCCGGTGAGGATCTCGGGGGCGTTCGCGATGGACCCGCAGCCCGTCAGCTCTTCGCCAGGGACGTGAAGGTGCCGGCGTGGAAGACAACCGGGGGGGCCGTGGCGTACGGCGAGAGCCGGTCGATCTCGAGGAGCGCGATGGCGTGGTCGCCGGCGGGGACCTCCCGGACGATCCGGCACTCCAGCCAGAGCGCCGCTCCCTGGACGAACACGGAACCCGGCGGCTCGGCCACCCGGTCCACGGACGCGAACCGGGCGGGGACTTGGGGTGCAAGGGAACGCGCCACGGGTTCATGGTCCTCGGCGAGTTGGTGGTGTGGGGCGGTGAAGAGTTCGAAGGCCGGGGAGTTCGCGATGATCGGCGTGTTCACCGTGGTCGGACAGACCGCGTTGACCCGGATGCTGACCCGGATGTTGACCCGGATATGGTGCGGCCCAGCTCTTGGGCGAGCACCTTCAGCAGGCCGATAACGCCGTGCTTCGCTGCAGTGCAGTGCGCCGTGTTGAGATAGCCGAGCAGGCCTGCCGTCGAGCTGGTCAGGACGACCGAGCCGCCTTCACCCCGCTCCACCATGGACGGGAGCGAGGCGCGGACGGTGTTGAAGACACCGGTGAGGTTGACGTCGAACATGTCCTTCCACACCTGCTCGGACATCTCCCAGCTGGTCGACCACGAGCCGATGCGTTGGCGCAGACGATGTCGATCCCGCCGAACTCGGCGAGGCCGGCGTCGACGACCTTCTGCACCTGACCGAGGTCGCGTACGTCCGTGGTGCCCGTGAGGGCGCGACGCCCACGTGCCTCGACCTGCGCGACGGTCCCCCTGAGGTCGTCGCTCGTGGCCGGCGGACAGCCGACCGAGTCCACCGCGTCCTGCCCTGGCCCCGGCCCGCACCCGTCACAAATGCGACCTTGCCGTCGAGAGTTTCCATGTGCTCTCTCCTTCGAGAGTGGCGAGTCGGGTTGCCGGACCGGTCGATACACACGGTGTCACGCGATCCTCAATCTGAAACCAAACTGAACTTGTGTCAATTATCTGGATCGCTCCAGACCTCTTGCCTCAGGGGAATCTGGGCGTTAAGCCTATTGATCGGAGTCGGAGCGTTGATCCGTGCGACTCCTTGCGCTTTGAATCGGATTCGGTTTAGCTGGCTGGCTGTCAGGCGGAATCCGGCGCATCGCGCCGGGGAGCCGATCCCTTCGCAGGAGGAGAGTCGCGTGCAAGCGGGAGACGTCGATCTGCTGGTCATCGGCGCGGGCATGGCAGGGCTGACCGCCGGCGCCCGTGCGGTCAGGAAGGGCTTGTCCGTCACGATCGTCGAAGTCGGTGCGGACGTCGGCGGCTCCGCGCGCTTCGCCGGCTACGTGTGGACGGCGCCGGACCACGACGTCATGGACCGCCACAATCCGCGCGGAGATGTCGCCCTCAAGCGCGCGCTGGTGGACCGGTTCGATGACGGCATCGCCTGGATCCGCTCCCTCGGGGTGGAGGCCAAGGACGCGCAGCCCATCCTCAGCTTCGGCCGCGGGCACCAGTTCGACACCAACCACTATGTCGACACCTGCCGTCGGGTGATCCTCGAGCACGGCGGCGAGCTACTGCTCGAGACCGAAACCGAACGACTGCTGCTCGAGGACGGTGCCGTGGCCGGAGCGGACCTGCGGGCGGCCGACGGCACGCGCAGGCAGGCGCGCGCCCGGGCCACGCTCCTGGCGACCGGCGGGTTCCAGGGCGACCACGCCCTGCGCACCGCTCATGTGCACCCCCGCGCCGACCGTATGGAGCTCCGGTCCAACCCCCACAGCCGGGGCGGAGGTTACCGTCTGGCCACCCAGGCCGGCGCCGCCACCGGGTACGAGGACGCGGGCTTCTACGGCCACCTCATCCCCAGCGGCATCCCCTTCGCCGATCCCGCTGACTTCGTCGACATGTCGCTGTACTACAGCGAGCACGCGCTGCTGTTCAATCTGCAGGGCGAGCGGTTCACCGACGAGACGCAGGGCGACCACCTCACCACCATGGCCCTGCTGGAGCAGGCCGAGAGCCGCGGTCTCCTCGTCGCCGATGCCCGGGTGTTCCGCGACTGGGTCGTCGGCTCGTACGTCGAAGGGGCTGTCGCCGTCGACAAGTTCGGGCTCGCGAGCAAGAGAGGCGGCCGCGTCGGATTCGCCGAGGACCTCGACGAACTGGCGTACCTCCCCGAGGAATGGGGGTATCGCGGCGAGGTCGTCCGTGACGCCGTCAGGCAGTTCAACGAGCACGCCTCGGCGGGGCTTGAGCCCAAGCCCGGCCGGGATCTGGACCGTCTCCCGCTGGATGAACCGCCGTACTACGTGATCGAGACGGTCCCGGCCATCACCTTCCCGTTCCACGGTGTGCGCATCGACGACCGCGCCCGCGTGCTGGGCGAGGACGGTCGGCCGCTGCGCGGACTCCTCGCGGCCGGGTCGGACACCGGCGGCCTGTGGCACCGCGCCTACGCGGGCGGCATCGCCTCGGCCCTCGTCTTCGGGCTGACCGCCGCGGACACCGCCGCGCGACCGGCCCAGCGCACGTGACCCGCACCTCGTTCACGCCGGCTCCGGGAGCCGGCCAGGGAGGGAATCATGGCACTCACTGACCCCATCGACCACAAGGCCTTCTTCATCAACGGGGCATGGCGGACGGCCGACAGTACGGACCACTTCGACATCATCTCCCCGAGGTCCGAGCAGCGCATCGGACGGGTGCCGGCCGCCTCGAAGGAGGACATCGACTCCGCGGTCGCCGCGGCCCGGCACGCGTTCGACGCAGGGGAGTGGCCCCGCCTCACCCCGTCGGAGCGAGCCGACTACGTCTCACGTCTGGCGGACGGGATCGAACGCCGACGGGCCGAACTCGCCGAACTGATCACCGAGGAGCTCGGCTGCACCCTGTTCCTGTCGCAGGTCTACCAGACGGTGTCGCCCGTCATGAGCTTCAACTACGCCGCCGAGATCGGCCGGAGCCTGCGGACCGCCGAGGTGCGGGTCAGCGATCTCTCCTCACTCGCGGGCAAGTCGGCGGGCGGAAGCATCATCCCCATGGCCGGGTCCAGCCTGGTCGTGAAGGAACCCGTCGGCGTGGTCGCCGCCTTCCCGGCCTACAACTTCGCGCTTCCGGCGATCGGACAGAAGGTCGGACCGGTGCTGATCGCGGGTTGCACCGTCGTCGTCAAGGTCACCGAACCCAACCCCCTTGCCACGTTCGTGGTTGGCGAGATCTGCGAGGAGATCGGTCTCCCGCCCGGTGTCCTCAACATCGTCGCGGCCAGGGCCCCGGAGTCCGAGTACCTCGTGCGCCACCCCGGTGTGGACATGGTCAGCTTCACCGGCTCCGTCGAGGTGGGCGCCAGGATCGCGGCGGCCTGCGGAGAGCTCATCCGGCCGTGCGTGCTGGAGCTGGGCGGCAAGTCCGCGGCCATCGTTCTGGAGGACGCGAAGACGGAGGACGTCCTTCCCGCCCTCATCGGCGCCAGCGTCGGCACCAACTCGGGCCAGAGCTGCGTCGCCCAGACCCGGCTGCTGGTTCCGGAGTCCCAGTACCGCGCCTACGCCGAGGCCCTGGCCGACGGATTCGCCTCCCTCAAGATCGGTGACCCCATGGAGGCCGACACGGCGGTCGGTCCGCTGATCACCGCGCGTCAGCGCGCCAGGACCGAGTACTACGTCGACACGGCGCGCAAGGAGGGCGCGACGATCGCCGCGGGCGGCCGCCGTCCACCGACGATGGACCGCGGGTGGTACTACGAGCCGACCCTCGTCACCGACGCCCACAACGACATGAAGGTGGCGCGCGAGGAGATCTTCGGACCCGTCGCCGCGCTCATCCCGCACCGCGGCGAGGACGACGCCATCCGCATCGCGAACGACAGCGAACTGGGCCTTGCGGGCTCGGTGTTCACAGCGGACACAGCTCATGGCTTCGAGGTGGCCCGGCGCGTGCGCACGGGCACCTTCTCGGTGAACACCTTCGCCGCCGATCTGGGCTCGCCGTTCGGCGGGTTCAAGAAGTCGGGGCTCGGCCGTGAGCACGGACCGGACGCCGTACAGGAGTTCCTGCTGACGAAGACCATCTCGATCGACCCGGGCCTCGAGCTTCCGGAGTCGGTCACCAAGGGCGTTCCGCACGGCACCGGACCCGGGACGCGCTGAACCCTCTTCTTGCTCGTACCAGCACGATGGAGACCCCCATGCACCGTCGCCACCCCGAGATCGACCCCCAGCTGCTGTCGGAAACCGACGAGCAGCGCGAACTGCGTACTGTCCTGCGGGACTTCTTCACGGAGACGAGTGGCCCCGAGGACGTCCGCAAGCACCTGGCCACCCCGCGCGGATACGACGAGGCGCTGTGGTCGCGGCTCGCACGTGAGATCGGTGTGCACGGGCTGGCGATCCCCGAGGAGTACGGCGGCTCGGGCTACACCTTCGCCGAACTCGCCGTCGCCATGGAGGAGTCGGGGCGCACGCTCTACTGCGCCCCGCTCCTGCCCACGGTGGTCCTTGCCGCACACGCCCTGCTGCACTGCGAGGACCGGCAGGCCTGCGAGCGCTATCTGCCGCGGATCGCGGACGGCACGCTCACCGCGACCGTGGCCGGTTTCCACGACGACGGGAGCCGCGTCAGTGCGGAGCGTGAAGCCGCGGGCTGGGTGCTGCGCGGCGCGGAGGACTTCGTGCTCGACGGGTCCGACGCCGATCTGATCGTGGTACGGGCCCACACACCCGACGGCGTACGGCTGTTTAGCTGCGAGCCGGACGACGGGACCTGTCTGCGCACACCCCACCGGGTCCTGGACGAGACCCGCCGCCAGGCGCGGGTGGAGTTCCGTGGCGCCCTCGCCACACCCGTGGGGGAGGCGGACCCGCTGGCGGCGACCCTCGACGCGGGACGCGCCGCACTCGCCGCCGAGCAGGTCGGGGGAAGCGGGCACGCGCTGGACGCCACGGTCGAATTCGTCGCCCAGCGCTATCAGTTCGGGCGTCCCATCGGCTCCTTCCAGGCCGTCAAGCACCGGCTGGCCGATGTGCTGGTCGCGCTGGAGGCGGCACGCTCGGCCTCCTCGTACGCCACCGCCTGCCTGGCCGTGGCGTCGCCGCAGCTCGCGGTCGCCGCGAGCGCCGCCGCCGTGGTCTGCTCCGAGGCCTTCCGCCTGGCGACGGCGGAATACGTCCAACTGCACGGCGGCATCGGCTTCACCTGGGAGCACCCGGCACATCTGTACGTGCGCCGGGCACGCAGCAGCGAGGTGCTGTTCGGGACCGCGGACCGCCACCGCGCCCGACTTGCCGGACTCATCGGTGTCGCCGGCCCGTCCGCCGCCTGAGTACGCAGGGAGAGCCCATGACGCACCACCCCGACCTCGCCGCGCCGTTCACCCTCGGCGGTCTCACCCTTCGCAACCGCCTCGTCGCCACAGCCCATGCCATGGCAGCCGTCGCCGACGGCGCCCCCACCGAGTCCGACGCGGCCTACTGGCATCGCCTGGCCCGGGGCGGGGCCGCCATGGTGATCACCGGGGGTACCGCAGTGGCCCCCGAGTCGACGCTGCCGCAGCGCTATCTGACCGAAGCATGGCGCCCCGAGATCGAGGACGCCGTCCGCCGCCGCGCCGAGGCCATCACCGAGGGGGGCGCCGTGGCCATCGCGCAGCTCGTCCACCTCGGCCGGGAGACCCTCGGAGCCGGCACCTACTACGCACCGGTCTCCGCCGCGGCCGTCCGCTCGCCCCGCGAGGCGACCGCACCCCACCCGCTGAGCGCCGAGGACGTACGAGGCGTCGTCGACGCCTTCCGTATATCGGCGGCGAACAGCGTGCAGGCCGGCTTCCACGGCGTCGAGCTGCACGCGGGCCACGGCTATCTGCTCGCGCAGTTCCTCTCCCGCGTCAACAACACCCGGGACGACGAGTACGGCGACCGCATCGCCCTCCTCTCCCAGGTGATCGACGCGATCCGCACCGAGATCGGTGAACTCCCCATCGGCGTAAGGGTGTCGGTGGAGCCGGACGTCGGGGGCGTCGACTCCGGACTCGGCCTCGACGATCTCGTCGAGCTGCTGCCGCGCCTGTACGACGTCTCACCCTTCACGTACGCCAATGTCACCGCCGGCGTCCGCAACACCTACGTCCCCAGCATGGCCACCACTCGCCCGCCGCTCCTCGCGTCCGTGGCCCGGCTGCGCGCGGCGGTCGACGTGCCGCTACTGATCAGCCAGGGGTTCCGGTCGGCCGCCGACATTGGGCAGGCGTTGGAATCCGGTGCCGATCTCGTCGGCATGGCGCGTCCGTTCATCGCCGACCCCGACGTCGCCCGCAAGATCGTCGCCGGTCAGGAACGCGCCATCCGCCCCTGCACCGGCTGCAACGAGGGCTGCCGGACCTTCGAACCCACCGGCTCCTGCTCCGTCAACCCCGAGCTCGGCCCCCCGGGCGCGGCCGCCCGCCCTGCCGTTCCCCTGCTGCTCACCCGGCCGGGATCACGTACAGGTCCCGTCGCCGTTCTGGGCGCGGGCCCCGCGGGCATGGAGTGCGCGATGGAGCTCGCCCGGACCGGGGCCGAGGTGACCGTCTTCGACACGGCTCCGCGAGTCGGCGGCCAGGCCCACCTCGCGGCACTCGCCCCGCACCGCTCCGGCTGGCAGAAACTCGTCGACTTCCAGCGCGACCAGCTCGCCGACCTCGGCGTACGCGTCCAGTTGGGCACCGCAGCGACCCCCGCCGAACTGGCGCAGTACTCCGAGATCGTGCTCGCGACCGGCGCCGAGGAGGAGGTCGTCCCGGTCCCGGGCGAGCTTCCGACGGTCACCAGCACGGACTTCCTCCACCGGTACGCCGACGTCGTACCGGCCGCGTCCAGGGTCGCCGTCCTCGACGACGGATTCGGCTGGTGGCAGGGCATCAGCGCCGTCGAGAGCGCGCTGGCGGCCGGCGCGCGCGAAGTCACCGTGATCACCCCCGGAACCGACTTCGCGACGGGACTGTCGCCGGAGAACCGCACCCAGCTGATGAACCGGCTCACCGGTGCGCCCCTGCGGATCGTTCCCATGACGACCGTCACGGCCACCACCGCCGGTGAACTGCGCCTGCGCAACGTCCTGGACGGCCGGGAGACCAGCCTTGCCGCCGACCTCCTCGTCACCGTCGGCGAACGCCGCTCGCGCCGCCCGGACCACGCCCCCGCCGACGGCCAGACCGTCCGCGCGGTCGGCGACTGCGTCGTACCGCGCCGCATCGCCCACGCCGTCGCCGAGGGACGCGCGGCGGCGGAGGCGGTCGCGGCCCGGCCGCTGTGAACGGCCCTTTATGGCACCACCCCCTGCAACAACCCGTGACCGATGTCTCGAACGTCTCGGAGAAGAGAGGTTGCAATGTCACGTCGCATCGTGGTCTGTGGCGGAGGCTCCGCCGGAGGCGTCCTGGCCGCCCGGCTGAGCGAGGACCCGTCGAACTTCGTCACGCTGATCGAGGCAGGCCCCGACTACCGGCCCCCGGAGGAGACCGCCCCGGAGGTCCTCGACGCCGACCAGATCGGCTTCACCACGCACGACTGGGGCTACTCCTCGACCGACGAGGTCGTGGCGGCCGACGGCAGCCCGACGTTCGGCATCGTGGAGCAGGGCGTCGTCCCCGTCCTGCGAGGCAAGGTCATCGGCGGCTCCTCGTCCGTCAACGGCGCCAACGCCCTGCGCCCCACCCCCGAGGACCTAGCCCGCTGGACGGCCCTCGGCAACGACCGCTGGTCCTGGGACCAGGTCCTGCCCTACCTGAAGAAGCTGGAGGACGACCCGGTCGGCGGCGAACTGCACGGCACCGGCGGCCCCGTCCACATCCAGCGCTTCACCGAAGGCGAGGGCCTGCGCCCGGTCATGTCCGCGTTCCTGGACGCCTGCGCGCAGGCCGGACACCCCATTCACCAGGACATGAACGGTTCCCAGCGCCTCGGCGCGGGCCCCCTGCCCCTCAACCGCGCCGACGGCGTCCGCCAGAGCTCGGCCATCGCCTACCTCGCCCCGGCCCGCGACCGCGACAACCTCACCGTCATCGGCGGACAGACCGTCGACCGCGTCGAGTTCGCCGAGGACGGAACGACGGCCCGCGCGGTGCTCCTCGCCGACGGCACACGCCTCGAAGCCGACCTGGTCGTCCTCTGCGCCGGCTCCATCGGCAGCCCGTCGATCCTCATGCGCTCCGGCATCGGCCCGCGGAAGGTCCTCGACGAGTTGGACATCCCCGTCGTCCAGGCCCTCGAAGGCGTCGGCAAGAACCTGCGCGACCACCCGATGGTGTACCTGACGTACGAGGTCGACGCCGACGCGGTCGGCGAACTCACCCCGCCCCTGCAGACCGTCCTCACCTTCTCCGCGGGTGGCCCCGAGGGCGCGGGCGACGTGGATCTGCACGCCGTGGTCCTCACCATGGAACCCGGCCGACTCCTCGTCCCACTCGTCATCTACCGCCCATACTCCCTCGGCGGCATGGAGATCGTCTCCCGCGACCCGGAGGCCGCGCCGCGCATCCGCCTCGGCCTGTTCGACCACCCTGACGATCTGCGCCGTATGGTCGCCGGCATCCGCCACATGCGGACGATCATGGAGTCGGCGCCGCTGCAGAAGTACATCAAGGCCGAGATCTGGCCGGGCCCCGATGTCACCACCGACGCCGACGTCGTACGTGCCATCCGCGAGGGCAAGAACACCTGCTGCCACGCAGTCGGAACCTGTGCCATGGGAGGCGAGGGCACCGCGACGGCCGTCGTCGACCAGACCGGCAAGGTGCACGGCGTCGAGGGCCTCTACGTCGTCGACGCCTCGATCATGCCGGACATCCCGGCCGTCCCGACCAACACGACGACCATGATGCTGGCCGAGCGCTGCGCGGACGAACTGCGCAGTGACACCTGACGTGTGGTGGGCCTGACGTGCGGTGAGGCCTGAGGGCCGGTCTCAGAGGGCTGCCTGAGACCGGCCCGGCGTTCATCCGTAAAGGGTGTTGAGGACGGCGGCCAGCTTCTCGGGCGCGCTGATCATGGGCATGTGGCCGGTGTCGAGATCGACGACCTCGGGCCGCAGCAGCCCGATGGACCGCTGCTGGAGCGCCTCCACGTAGCACTGGTCCCGCGTGAGATGCACGTACGTCCGTGGGATCCGGCGCCGGTAGCCGCTCAGGTCCACGGGCTCGCTCAGCAGGGCGGCCGCGTCGTCGGTCAGCCGGTCCAGGGTGGAGGCGGCCGTCGCTTCGTCCATGTCGTGGCACAGCATGGCGGCGGCGCCTTCGCGGGTCTGGCGGTAGACACCGCCGGCGATCGACTGTTCCACCCGGGTCCGCACGCCGGGGGCGATCTGGTCGATCACCCGCGTACCGTCCATCGGGACCACGGCCGACACGAGGACGACATGGCGGATTCGGTCGGGTACGAGATCCAGGACGCGCGGGACCGTGACTCCCGCGAAGGAGTGGCCGACCAGCACCACGTCCCGCAGATCCTTCGCCTCGATGTCCTCCCGGACCGCGTCGGCGCAGTCCGCGAGCGTGACCGTACTCAGGTCGACTTCAGCCCGGGTCCCGCGCCCCGGAAGGTCGACTGCCAGCGCTTGCGCGCGCAGGTGGGGGATCAGCTCGTCCCAGCAGTCCGCGCCTGCGCCTGCGCCGTGGATCAGAACGTACGGCATGGCTGACCTCCTTGTTGGGTTGCCGCGCGCCCGATGACAGCCGGAGGCACTGTTCCGGGAGGGCGTTTCACCGCTCGTGGACGGCTCGAACCGTCACCCCGGGAACGGCGGTGTCCCGGTCGCGCAGCCAGTCCCGCAGCGCGAACTTCTTGATCTTCCCGCTGGGTGTGCGCGGCAGGGCGTCGACCAAGAAGAGGCTCTCCGGGAACTTCCGGGTCGCCACCTCGCGCGTGGTGAGGTGCTCGCTGACCTGTGAAAGCGTCAGGTCGTTCCCCGGCCGGGTCACCACGAACGCGCACCCCCGCTCGCCTGTCAGGGGGTCGGGTCCGGCCACGACGGCGACTTCGGCGACAGCGGGAAGCCCACTGAGCAGGTTCTCCACCTCGTGGGCGCTGATCTTCTCCCCGGAGCGGTTGATGATGTCCTTGATCCGCCCCTCGATCCGCAGCGCCCCGTGTCCGTCGAACCGGGCCAGGTCACCACTGCGGAACCAGCCGTCCGCCGTGAACGCGGCCTCGTTGAGCCGGCCGTCCAGATAGCCGAGGCAGGTGTCGGGACCGCGCCACAGCACCTCCCCGACGACGCCCGGCCCCGCAGGCCGGCCCGCGTCGTCCGCGACCATCACCTCGGTGGGGGCCAGCGGCACACCGTCCGTACGGATACGGACCCCGGCCGGCTCCCAGCGATTCGCCGCCGTCACCGAAGGGCCTTCTGTCGCCCCGTACATCCGGGTCACCACGCCGAGCCGTTCCGTGGCGCGGCGGGCGAGTTCGTCGGGGATGTCCGCGCCGCCGCAGACGATGTACCGGATCGTCGGGGTCGTCACGCCCGCGGCCTCGGCGGCGCCGAGGAGTTCCGTCAGGAACGGCGTCGAGAAGATCATGAAGCTGACTCGGTCCGCGGCGATCTGCTGCAGCGCCTGCTTCGGGTCCCACCGGTCGTGCAGGACGACAGGAGCGCCGACCACGAACGGCAGGATCAGCGCGCAGTTGACCCCCGTGACGTGAGTGACCGGCGACGGATTGAAGATCACGTCGCGTTCATTGAGCCCGAACTGCTCGATCACGGAGAAGTTCTCGAACACGAGCGTGTTGTGGCTGTGCAGCGCGCCCTTGGGGGCGGCTGTCGTTCCCGAGGTGTAGAGCAGCAGGCACACCTGGTCGGGATCGGGCTCGGGCAGGGCGCGCACCGTGGCGGCCGGATCGGGACCGGCCGCGCCCAGGAACTCCTCCCAGGAGGTGGCCCCCTTGCTTCCGCCACCGCCGACCACCACCACGTCCCGCACCTCAGGCAGTTCCGCGTGCAGACTCTCGTACAGCTCCGGGTAGTCGAAGCCCCGGTAGTCACCAGGGATGAACGCGATCTTCGACCGGGCCTGGCCGAGGATGAAGCGCAGCTCGTGCCCGCGGTAGATGGGGACGATCGGGTTGGCGACGGCGCCCACCTTCATCACGGCCTGGAACAGCACAACTGCCTCGGCGCAGTTGGGTAGTTGGAACGAGACGACGTCGTCCCGCCCGATGCCGCGCGTGTGCAGCGCCGCCGCCAGTGCCGTCGCTTCCCGCTCGATGTCGGCGAACGTGAGGCGGCGTTCACCGTCGACCACGGCGAGCGCGTCCGGCCAAGCGGCGGCGGCCCGCTTCAGGTACCGGCCGAGCGGACGGTCCCGCCAGGCCCCACTGGCCCGGTACTGCGCGGCCACATCAGGCGCGGGCGGACGAGTAGGCCACATGTCTGCCTCCTCAGGCGTCGTACGCGTAGAACCCGCGCCCGCTCTTGCGTCCCAAATGTCCTGCGGCGACCATCCGTTGGAGCAGCGGGGGAGCGGCGTACAGCGGCTCCTTGAACTCCTCGTACATCGACTCGGCGACGGCCTGCGCCGTGTCCAGGCCGATCAGGTCGAGGAGGCGCAGCGGGCCCATCGGATGGGCGCAGCCCAGCTCCATACCCCGGTCGACGTCCTCGGGGCGGGCCGCGCCGGACTCGACCATGCGGACCGCCGCGAGCAGATAGGGCACCAACAGCGCGTTGACCACGAAGCCCGAGCGGTCGGGCGCCTGGATGACCTCCTTGCCGAGCTGCTCGGTGGCGAACGAGCGGGCACGGTCCAGGGCGTCGGCGCTGGTGGTGAGCGCGGGAATGACCTCGATCAGCTTCTGTACCGGTACGGGGTTGAAGAAGTGCAGGCCCACGACCCGGGAGGCGCGGCCGGTGGCAACGGCGAGGTCGACGACGGGGATCGAGGAGGTGTTGGTGGCGAGGACGACGTCCGGGTCGGTGAGGACCTTGTCCAGCTGACGGAAGACCTCGAGCTTCACCTCCCGTCTCTCGGCGACGGCCTCGATGACGAACTGCCGGTCGGCCAGCTTCCCCAGATCGTGGGTGAAGGAGAGCCGGGCCAGGGCCCGGTCGCGGTCGGCCCCGGTGAGCTTGCCGCGCAGCACGCCGCGGTCCAGGGACGCGGCGACGCGGTCGCGACCTGCGGCGGCCAGCTCGGGGGTCGACTCGGCGACGATGACGTCGAGACCGCGCAGTGCGGCGACCTCGGCGATGCCGGAGCCCATGAGGCCGCAACCGATGACGCCGAAGCGCGAGATGTCAGGCATGAAAGTCCTTTTCGGGTAAGGAGACTGAAGGGGGTGACTGGTCAGACGTTGCGCCGGTACGCGCCGCCCACCTCGAAGAACGCCTCGGTGATCTGCTGCAGCGAGCAGACCCGCGCGGCATCCATCAGCACGGCGAAGACGTTCTCCCCGCTGGTCGCGGCGCGCTTGAGGTCGGTGAGGGCGACGCGGGCCACGTCCTCGTGGCGGGCCTGGAAGTCGAGGACGCGTTCCAGCTGGGACTGCTTCTCCTGCTCGGTGGCGCGGGCGAGTTCGACGACCGGCGCGTTCTGCTCGTGCTCTGCGCGTGCGTTGCGGAAGGTGTTGATGCCGATGATCGGCAGCGTTCCGTCGTGCTTGCGCTGCTCGTACAGCATCGACTCGTCCTGGATACGGCCTCGCTGGTATCCCGTCTCCATGGCCCCGAGCACACCGCCGCGCTCGCTGATCCGCTCGAACTCCGTCAGCACCGCCTCCTCCAGCAGGTCGGTGAGCTCATCGATGATGTACGAGCCCTGCAGCGGGTTCTCGTTCATCGCCAGGCCCCACTCGCGGTTGATGATCAGCTGGATGGCGAGCGCCCGGCGCACGGACTCCTCGGTGGGAGTCGTCACGGCCTCGTCGTAGGCGTTGGTGTGCAGGCTGTTGCAGTTGTCGTAGAGGGCGATGAGGGCCTGCAGCGTGGTGCGGATGTCGTTGAAGTCCATCTCCTGGGCGTGCAGCGAGCGGCCCGAGGTCTGCACGTGGTATTTCAGCTTCTGGCTCCGCTCGTTCGCCCCGTAGCGGTCGCGCATGGCCACCGCCCAGATGCGGCGGGCCACCCTGCCGAGCACCGAGTACTCCGGGTCCATGCCGTTGGAGAAGAAGAACGACAGGTTCGGCGCGAAGTCGTCGATGTGCATGCCACGTGCGAGATACGACTCGACATACGTGAATCCGTTGGCGAGCGTGAACGCGAGCTGGCTGATCGGGTTGGCCCCGGCCTCGGCGATGTGGTAGCCGGAGATGGAGACCGAGTAGAAGTTGCGGACGTCCTGCTCGATGAACCACTCCTGGATGTCACCCATCATCCGCAGGCTGAACTCGGTGGAGAACAGGCAGGTGTTCTGCCCCTGGTCCTCCTTGAGGATGTCGGCCTGCACGGTGCCGCGCACGCTGCGCAGCACCTGGGACCGGATCTCCCCCGCCTGCTCGGGGCCTGGCGCGTGGCCGTGCTCGGCGGCGTACGCGTCGAGCCGCTGGTCGACCGCGGTGTTGAGGAAGAACGCGAGGATCGTCGGCGCCGGGCCGTTGATCGTCATCGAGACCGAGGTGGTCGGCGCGACCAGGTCGAACCCGTTGAACAGCGCTTTCATGTCCTCCAGTGTCGCCACCGAGACGCCCGAGGTGCCGACCTTGCCATAGATGTCGGGGCGCGGGTCCGGGTCGCGGCCGTACAGAGTGACGGAGTCGAAGGCCGTGGAGAGCCGGGTCGCCTCGCTGCCCTCGGACAGCAGTGTGAAGCGGCGGTTGGTACGGAACGGATCGCCTTCCCCTGCGAACATCCGCGTCGGCTCCTCGCCCTCCCGCTTGAAGGGGAACACCCCGGCCGTGAACGGGAACGAGCCCGGCAGGTGCTCCTCCCGCAGGAACCGCAACAGCTCCCCGTGGTCGGCGTACCGCGGCAGCGCCACCCGGGGAACCCGGCTGCCCGACAGCGACTCGCGCACCAGGCGGGTCCGGGATTCCCGGCCGCCCACGGTGACCACCAATTCGTCGTCGGCGTAGGTCTGCACGGTCCGGGGCCACTGCTCCAGCACGCGCCGGGATTCCTCGTCGAGCAGCCCCTGTGCCTCCACGAGCAGCCGGTCCACCGCGCCGGTGTCGGCTCGGGCATCCGCCAGTTCGTCGCGGACCGCGGTCAACCGCTGCACCCGCCGGGCGGCTTCGGCCTGGTCGAGGGTGTGCGCATGGTACGTACGCACCGTCTCGGCGATCTCGGCCAGATAGCGGGCCCGGGACGGGGGCACGATCTGCGCCGCTCCGCTGGAGTGGCGTACCGACACCTCGGGCAGGGCGCCGGGACGGACCGGCAGGCCGTGCGCGCCGAGCAGGTCGCGCAGATGCTGGTAGAGCGCGGTGACGCCGTCGTCGTGGAAGGTCGCGGCGCTGGTTCCGAACACCGGCATCTCTTCTGGGCCGGAGCCGAACGCCTCCCGGTTGCGGACGAGCTGGCGCCCGACATCGCGCAGGGCGTCCTGGGCGCCGCGCCGCTCGAACTTGTTGATGGCGACCACGTCCGCGAAGTCCAGCATGTCGATCTTCTCGAGCTGGGACGCCGCACCGAACTCGGGGGTCATGACGTACAGGGACACGTCCGCGTACGGCACGATTGCCGCGTCCCCCTGGCCGATGCCGGGTGTCTCGACGATGACCAGGTCGTAGCCGGCCGCCTTGCATGCGGTGATCGACTCGCTGAGTCCCCCGGGGAGTTCACCGCTACCACGGGTGGCCAGTGAACGGAAGAAGATCCTGTCACCGTCCAGGGAGTTCATACGGATGCGGTCGCCGAGCAGGGCACCGCCGCCGCGCCGGCGGGTCGGGTCCACGGCCAGCACCGCCACGCGCAGCGTGTCCCGCTGATCGGTACGGAGCCTGCGGACGAGCTCGTCGGTGAGTGAGGACTTCCCCGAACCGCCCGTGCCGGTGATGCCGAGCACCGGCACCTGGCGCGCGGCGGCTGCCTTCTCCAGGGCGCGCAGGTCGGCGGCGGGTACCGTTCCGGCCGCAGCTCCGGACAACAGCCGTGCCAGCGCGGGGCGTTCACCGGCCAGCACCTGGTCTGTCCCGGCGGGTTCCTCCTCCCACGGAGCGGTGTCGCACGCCGCGATCATCTCCTGGATCATGCCGACCAGGCCGAGCTGCTGCCCGTCCACCGGCGAGAAGATCCGCACTCCGGCGCGCGCGAGTCGTTCGATCTCCTGCGGCACGATCACTCCGCCGCCCCCGCCGAAGACCCGTACATGTCCGGCGCCGCGCTCCCGCAGCAACTCCACCAGGTACTCGAAGTACTCGACGTGGCCGCCCTGGTAGGAGCTGACGGCCACTCCCTGGACGTCCTCCTCCAGCGCGGCGTCCACGACCTCGCTCACGGAGCGGTTGTGCCCGAGGTGGATCACCTCCGCGCCCTGGGCCTGCAGGATGCGCCGCATGATGTTGATCGACGCGTCATGGCCGTCGAAGAGACTCGAGGCGGTCACGAAGCGGACAGGATGCTGAGCGCGGTACGACCGCGCCGACGCGTCGCCGGCGGACATGTGTACTCCAGACTGCCCCTGCCCGAAACGGCGGGGCGGACACGGGTCGGACACGGGTCGGGGCCTGTATGAACCTCTCCATACTGAACCGAACTAGGTGCAGGTCTCAAGGATTATATTGAAGTAACTTCAGTTCGATGTAAGTCTCGGGGTGTTGGAGCAGGACCGACACGGAGGAGGAACGATGCTGGCCGCCAGGCTGTACGGAGTGAAGGACCTGCGGATCGAGGACATGCCCGAACCCGAGCCGGGGCCGGGTGAGGTGAAGATCCGTGTGGCGTACGCGGGAATCTGCGGCACCGATGTGCACGAGTACTTCGAGGCGCCGCGCTGCACGCGCGAGCCCAACCCGCTGACCGGCGCCACCCTGCCGCAGACCCTGGGGCACGAGTTCGCCGGCGCCGTGGTGGCCTGCGGGGAAGGGGTGGAGCGGGTCATGCCCGGCGCCCGGGTCTGTGTGCGGCCGATCCGCACTTGCGGGGTGTGCCCGCGGTGCACGTCCGGGTTGTCCCATCTGTGTACGGCGTTGGCGGCGATCGGGGTGACCGCGCCCGGGGGCGGCCTCGCCCAGTATGTGGTCGTGCCGGGCGATTCCGTGCATCTCCTGCCCGAGGGCGTCTCGCTGGAACAGGGAGCCCTGGTCGAACCCATGGCAGTGGCCCTGAACGCCGTCGAGCGGGCCCGAGTGCGTGCCGGCGGCAGCGCCCTGGTGACGGGTGCGGGCGCCGTCGGCATGGGTGCGCTGTTCGCGCTCAAGGCGCACGGCGTCCACGACGTGCTCATGGTGGAGCCCTCGCCGCTGCGTCGTGCGGCGGCGGAGCGTCATGGCGCCCGTGTACTGGACCCCGGTGCGGTCGACGTGGCCGAGGAGGTCATGCGCCACACCCGGGGCCGGGGTGTGGGCGCCGCCGTCGAGTGCGCGGGCCGGCCCGAGGCGCTGGATGCCGCGATCCGTTCGGTCGCCGCCCAGGCGCCGGTCGTGATGGTGGCCCTGTACTCGGGGCCGGTCACCGTCGACGCCTCCGTCCTGCGCCTGGCCGAACTCTCGCTGCTGGGCGCCGAGGCGTATCCCGACGGCGTCTTCGAGAGGGTCATCGCGCACATGGCCGCCGGGTACTGCCCGACGGGTGGCTGGCTCGACCACATCCCGCTCCACGACACCGTCTCCGGGCTCCATGACGTCCGCGACGGGCGACGGCTCAAGGTCCTCGTCGACCTCCCGGCGAACGGCGGCGGTCGACCGGGTGCGGTGCCGGGACCCAGCTGCTGAACCAATCTCGATGAGGGGCTTGACAGTGGATCATCGACTCACCAGACTCATATTGAATTCAGTTCAGTTCGAAGGAGTGGAGATGGCAGTGGAAGACGAGATCCAGTTCGAGCGTGACGGCCATGTCGCCCGGGTCTGGCTCAACCGCCCGTGGAAGAAGAACTGCGTCACGGTGCCGATCCTGGACCGGCTCGACGAGATCATCACCGAGGTCGACGAGGACCCCGAGCTGCGCGTTCTGGTGTTCCGCGGTCGCGGTGGCACGTTCTGCTCGGGCTTCGACCTGGACAGTCTGAAGGCGGACTTTGTCGGCAAGTCGAACGCCATCGACGTCGCGGTCAAGTCCGCGAAGGTGTGCGACCGCCTCTACTCGATGAAGACCCCCTCGGTCGCGGTCCTGGAGGGCCATGTCACCGCGGGCGGCTTCGAGATCATGATCTCCTGCGACTTCGCCATCGCCGCGGACGAC
The DNA here is from genome assembly GCF_004187715.1 of Streptomyces sp. F001. GTDB lineage: Bacteria > Actinomycetota > Actinomycetes > Streptomycetales > Streptomycetaceae > Streptomyces > Streptomyces flavusporus. The sequence continues at coordinate 36,146 of NZ_QZWF01000023.1, forward strand.
GCCAAGATCGGCGACTTCCACATCCGCCGTGCGCTGTTCGGCGGGGCCGGCCCGATCTACCGCGTGCCGCGCATGATCGGCATCCGCAAGACCAAGGAGCTGATGCTCACGGGCAAGCTCCTTTCCGGTGTCGAGGCCGCCGAGTTCGGCCTGATCAACAAGTCCTCCCCGGCCGACAAGCTGGACGAGACGGTCCAGGACTTCATCGGCGACCTCATCGACAAGAGCCCCTTCACCATGTGGCTCACCAAGATGACGATCGACCGCAGCCTGGACGCCGACACCCAGTCGCTGATGGTGATGGAGCACCTCGCCGTGGGTGTCGCGCTCAACTCCGAGGACGCCAACGAGGGGGTCTCGGCGTTCCTGGAGAAGCGCGAGCCCAAGTGGCAGGGGCGCTGATCCGGATGGCCACGCATCCGCGGAGTCCGGCCACCGGGCTGAAGGGCTCACGCTGCTCCGGCTGCTTGGTGGCCGTCTACCCCGCGGACGACGCGTGCCCGCGCTGCGGAGGGCCGGCCGATCCGGCTGCCCTGTCCGGCGCGGGCACCTTGTGGACGTGGACGGTGCAGCGGTATGCCCCCAAGTCGCCGCCGTACCAGGCCCCGCCCGGGGGCTTCGAGCCGTTCGCGGTCGGCTACGTCGAGCTGAAGGAAGGCGTACGGGTGGCCGCCGTACTCGACGTCGACGACCTCGACGCGGTCCGCATCGGCATGCCTCTCATGGTGACCGCGGGACGCGGCGTCCCGCGGGCCAGGCCCGCAACCCTCGGAGAGGAGGGCTCATGAGCACCGATGTCCTGATCTGCGGTGCCGGGCGCACCTCGTTCGGCCGGTCGGAGGCGAGTGGCAGGCAGCTTGCCGTCAGCGCGGTGAATGCCGCGCTGGCGGACGCCGGGATCGAGTGGTCGCGGGTGCGGGCCGCTTTCGGCGGCAGCGACAGCGCAGGGCTCGCCGACACCCTGGTGTCCCAACTGGGTCTGACCGGAGTGCCGTTCGTCAACGTCAAGAACGGCTGCGCCACCGGCGGCAGCGCACTGATCAGTGCCGTCAATGCCATCCGCTCCGGTATGGCGGACGTCGTCCTCGCCGTCGGCTTCGACAAGCACCCGCGCGGCGCCTTCGACCCACGGCCCGAGGACTGGGGCCTGGGCGAGGAGTACGGCACTGACGGGCTGATGGTGACCACGCAGTTCTTCGGCATGAAGATCCAGCGCTATATGCACGACCACGGGATCACCCCGCGGACCCTTGCGCTGGTCGCCGAGAAGGCGTACCGCAACGGTGCCGTGACCCCCGATGCATGGCGCCGCACACCGGTCTCGGCCGCGGAGATCCTGGATTCGGGCATGGTCAGCGACCCGCTGACCCGCTACATGTTCTGCTCCCCCGGGGCGGGCGCGGCCGCGCTGGTGCTCTGCTCGCCCGAGGTCGCCCGCACCCTGGACGGCCCGGCGGTCACCCTGCGCTCGGCGGCCGTACGCACCCGGCGCTTCGGCTCGTTCGAGGTGTTCAGCCCCTGGATCCCCGGAGGGGAGCTGACCAGCGTCAGCCGCGACGCCTCGGCCGCGGCCTTCGAGGAGGCGGGGATCGGCCCGGGCGATGTCGACGTGTGCCAGCTGCAGGACACCGAGAGCGGCGCCGAGGTGATGCACATGGCGGAGTGCGGGTTCTGCGAGGACGGCGAGCAGGAGCGGCTGATCGCCTCAGGCGCGACGGAGATCGGCGGCGCGCTGCCGGTCAACACCGACGGCGGCTGCATTGCCAACGGCGAACCCATCGGCGCCTCGGGACTGCGCCAGGTCTACGAAGTCGTGCAGCAGCTGCGCGGCAGAGCCGGCGAACGGCAGGTCCCCGGCAAGCCCAGGGTCGGCTTCACCCATGTGTACGGCGCCCCCGGCGTGAGCGCCTGCACCGTGCTGACCTGCTGAACATCCCACTGAATGGAGGTGGAAGAAGAGATGAGCGGTATCCCGGAACCGGAGGAGTTCCGCGCCCAGGCCCGGCAGTGGCTGGCCACGGTCGCCCGGCCGCGCGCCGCCGACGGGGAGTGGGGCAGCGGCTCCGACTCCGTCGCCGTGTTCGAGAACTGGACCGAGGAGCAGGAGCGTGAGCACACCGTCGGCATCCAGGAGTGGGAGCGCATCCGGTACGACCAGAGGTGGGGGGCACTCAACTGGTCGGCGGCGTACGGGGGGCGCGGCCTTCCCGCCTACTACGAGCAGCTCTACCGCACCGAAGAGGCGGCCTTCGAGGTGCCCCATCGGACCGAGATCTTCCCGGTGACCCAGCAGCTCGTCGCCCCCGCGATCGGCATCTGGGGCACCGAGGAGCAGAAGGAGCGCTGGCTGCGCCCCATGCTGCGCACCGACGAGCTGGCCTGCCAGCTGTTCTCCGAGACCGAGGCCGGCTCCGACCTCGCCGCAGTGCGGACCAAGGCGGTGCGCGACGGCGATCACTGGGTGCTGGACGGCCACAAGGTGTGGACCTCCGGCGCGCGGGTCGCCACCTGGGGCGTCGCGGTGTGCCGCACCGACCCTGACGTACGCAAGCACGCCGGCATCACCGTCTTCCTGGTGCGCATGGACGCGCCGGGCGTGACCGTACGGCCCATCCAGCAGATGACCGGCGGTACCAGTTTCAATGAGGTCTACCTCGACGGGGTCGTCGTACCGGACACCGACCGGCTCGGACCGGTCGGCGAGGGCTGGCGGGTCACGCTCAGCGTGCTGGCCGCCGAGCGGCTGGACTCCGGCAACCTCGGCCTGGACAACGCCGACCGGGCACTGGACCTGGCCAGGAACCTGCCCTGCCCGCTCACCGGCGGCGAACAGCAACAGGCCGCGGACCTCCACATCCGGACCCTCGTGCAGCGGCTCATCGGACTGCGGGTGACCGCCGCCCTCGTCGCCGGCCGCGAACCGGGCGCGGAGGCCTCGGTGGGCAAGCTGTACGCCACCGAGACCATGCGGCGCACCAGCGACCTGGTGTCCGAGCTGCTCGGCCCGCGCCTCGTCGCGGACACGGGGGAGTGGGGCACGTACGCCTGGACGGAGCATCTGCTCGGCGCCCCCGGCTACAGCATCGCGGGCGGCACCGACGAGATCCAGCACAACATCCTCGCCGAGCGCGTGCTCGGCCTGCCCAGGGAGCCGGTCCGATGAGCACGGCCACCGACGTGGCGGAGCTTGCCGCACGGGTCCACGACCGGCTCGCCGCACGTCATCCGTCGGCGTCCATCGGGGAGTTGAAAACCCTGCCGGGCGGCCACTCGGGCCTGACCTACTCGGTGACAGCCGGCGACGCGCGCTACGTCATCAAGGCGGTGCCTCCGGGGCAGCGCCCCATCGGACGCAACAACGTGCTGCGTCAGGCGCGCGTGCTGGGCGCGCTCGCCGGATCGACGGTCCCGGTGCCGGGCGTTGCCGCCGTCGACGAGACACAACCCGCCTGGTTCGCCATGGAGTTCGCCGACGGCGAGGCCGTCGAACCCGTACTCGACGAGCCCCGCGTACCACCCGCGACCGCGAAGGCGCGGATGCTGAGGATCGCCTCAGTGCTGCGGCGTCTGCACGAGACCGATCTGCGCACGCCCGGACTCGACGCGCCCGAACCGCTCGACGCGGCCGGAGAGCTGGAGCGATGGAGCCGCACCATGCGTGCCGTTCCGGACGAACTACGGCCTGGTAGCGAGGAGCTGCTCCGGCGCCTTGCCGAAGATGTGCCCGGTGACCTTCCACCGGTGCTGCTCCACGGCGACTTCCGGCTCGGCAATGTGCTGTGCGTCGGCGGGCGCGCTGTCGCTGTCGTCGACTGGGAGATCTGGAGCGTCGGCGACCCGCGCATCGACCTCGGCTGGTTCCTGCTCTTCGCCGACCACCGCAACTTCCCGCAGCTGGGCCGCGCCGTGCCCGGCCTGCCCACCGAGGACGAACTGCTCGACACCTATCTCGACGGCCGGGCCGCGCTGCCCGCCATGGACTGGTTCCGGGCACTGGGCCGCATGAAGATGGCCGCGATCATGGGCCACAACCTGCGTCGGCACCGCGAGGGCAAGCACCACGACCCGGACCAGGAACGACTGCCGCCCACCATCGCCGCGATGATCCGCACGGCGCGCGACATCCTCGGCTGAACCGGACCGATCACCCAAGCCACAGGAGCAATCGTGGATTTCGGATACTCCCCCCGGGCGAGTGAACTCCAGGACCGTATGCGGTCGTTCATGGAGCAGCACGTCTACCCGGCGGAAGCCGTCTACGACCGGCAGCTCGCCGAGGCCGACGACCCGCACGCGCTGCCGCCGGTGATGGCCGAACTGAAGGAGAAGGCGCGCGCCGAGGGGCTGTGGAACCTCTTCATGGCGCACGGCGACTGGGGTGCGGGGCTCACCAACCTCGAGTACGCGCCGCTCGCCGAACTCATGGGCCGCTCCATCATCGGCAACGAGGTGTTCAACTGCTCGGCGCCCGACACCGGCAACATGGAGCTCCTCGCGCTGTACGGCACGCCCGAGCAGCAGGAACGCTGGCTGCGGCCCCTCCTCGAGGCCGAGATCCGCTCCTGCTTCGCGATGACCGAACCCGAGGTCGCCAGCTCCGACGCGCGCAACATCCGCACCCGCATCACCCGCGACGGCGACCACTACGTGGTCAACGGCCGCAAGTGGTACACCTCCGGGATCCTCGACCCCGACTGCAAGCTGATCATCCTGATGGGCAAGACCGACCCGGACGCGCCCACCTACCGGCAGCAGAGCATGCTGCTCATCCCCCGTGACGCCCTCGGCGTCACGGTCGTGCGCGACCTGCCGATGTTCGGCTACACCGACCGGTGCGGGCACGGCGAGGTGCTGTTCGAGAACGTCCGCGTCCCCGTGGAGAACATCCTCGTCGGCGAGGGGGAGGGCTTTGCGCTCGCCCAGGGGAGGCTCGGCCCGGGACGTATGCACTACGCGATGCGCGCCGTGGGCTTCGCCGAGCGTGCCCTGCAGTTGATGTGCGAACGCGCCGCCGAACGCGTCGCGTTCGGCGGGCCGCTCGCCGACCGGGGCGTGGTGCGCGAGTGGATCGCCCGCAGCCGCATCGAGATCGAGCAACTGCGGCTCCTCGTCCTCAAGTCGGCCTGGCTGATGGACACCGTCGGCAACGCCGCCGCCCGGATGGAGGTCGCCGCCATCAAGGTCGCCGCGCTGGAGGTCGCCCACAAGGTCGTCGACCGAGCAGTGCAGGCGCACGGCGCGGCGGGCGTCAGCGACGACACGGTACTGGCCCGGCTGTTCGCCATCACGCGTGCGCTGCGCATCGCCGACGGCCCCGACGAGGTGCATCTGCGCACCGTGGCCCGCCACGAACTCGCCCAGTACAAGAAGACCGACACGAAGGCAGGGGCAGCGTGAGCGCCGACACCCTCGACGGCAAGGTGGCCGTCATCACCGGAGGATCCCGCGGCATCGGCCTCGGTATCGCCACCGCCTACCGGGCCGCAGGTGCACACGTGGTGATCGCGGCCCGTAAGGCGGCCGGACTCGCCGAGGCACGTGAGGAGTTGCTGCGTGTCAAGGGCGACGGCGACATCCACACCGTGGTGGCCAACGCCGGTGAGCCCGACCAGGCCGAGGCGTGCGTCGACGAGACCATGACCCGCTTCGGCCGGGTCGACATCCTCGTCAACAACGCGGCGACCAACCCGTACAACGGCGATCTGCTGGACCTCGATCTGCCGCGTGCGGAGAAGACCGTACGGGTCAACCAGTACGGGATGATCGCCTGGACCCGCTGTGCATGGCGCGCCTGGATGGCCGAGCACGGGGGAGCGGTGATCAACATCGCCTCCGTCGGCGGGCTGATCGTCGACCCGCACATCGGCTACTACAACGCCACCAAGGCCGCCATGCTCCATATGACCCGGCAGCTCGCGTACGAACTCGGGCCGAAGGCACGGGTCAACGCCATCGCCCCCGGGCTGATCAAGACGGAGCTGGCGCGCGCCGTGTGGGAGGTCCGCGAGCCCATCCTCACCGCCAAGCTGCCGATGCGGCGCCTCGGCACCGTGGAGGACGTGGCGAACGCGGCCCTGTTCCTCGCCTCCGAGGCCTCCTCGTGGATGACCGGCCAGACCCTGGTGCTCGACGGCGGTGCGACCGCCCTGCCGATCGGGGTGGACGAGTGAGCACGCCGCGCCCCGCCGCCGAACTGTTCTCCCTCCAGGGCAGGACCGCGATCGTCACCGGCGCCTCCTCGGGCATCGGCGCACGGTTCGCTGCCGTTCTCGCCCAGGCCGGCGCCACCGTGTTCGCCGCCGCGCGCCGCATCGACCGGCTCAAGGAACTCGCCGACTCCGACGCCCGCATCCACCCGGTCGCCTGCGACGTCTCCCGGGAAGCCGACCGTACGAGGCTGGCGGAGACGGCGCTGACCACCACCGGCCGCATCGACGTCCTGGTCAACAATGCGGCCACCTCCGGTGAGACCCGCGCCGAGGACGAGTCCCCGGACGCCTTCGCGGACGTGCTCGGCGTGAACCTCATCGCGCCCTTCCACCTCGCCCGGCTGACCGCCGAGGCACCCGCCCCCGCCGACGGATCTGCCGCAGGCCGGAGCATCATCAACGTCTCCTCCATCCTCGGCCTGGTCTCCGCCGCTCCCCTCGGCGGCGCGAGTTACTCCGCGTCCAAGGCCGGACTGATCGGTCTCACCAGGGAGCTGGCCGGTCAGTGGGGCAGCGACGACGTGCGTGTCAACGCACTCGCCCCGGGCTGGTTCCGCACCGAGATGACCGCGGACCTCTTCGGCGACGAGCGCTCCAGCCGCTGGGTCGAGCGCAACACCCTGCTGCGCCGTGGCGGCCACGGGCACGAACTCGACGGCGCACTGCTGTTCCTCGCCTCGGACGCGTCCTCGTACTGCACCGGGCAGGTCCTGACCGTCGACGGTGGATGGACCGCGCGATGAGGGTGGGCATCGACATCCAGGACGACGGGCTCGCCCGCGTCACCCTGCGCCGCGGCGAGGCGGGCAACGCCATCGGCCTGGAGACGGCGCGCGGACTCCTTGACGCGGCACGGGCCTGTGAGCGCGAGGGCGCCAGGGCGGTGCTGCTCACCGGCGAGGGGAAGTCCTTCTGTGTCGGCGGCGACCTCAGGGAATTCTCCCTGCTCTCGGGCGCCGCGCTGGAGAAGCACCTCATCGCGGTCACCGACGCCCTGCACGAGGCTCTGCGCACCTTCGTCGCGATCGACGCGCCGATGGTGGCCGCCGTCCAGGGAGCGGTCGCCGGGGCCGGCATCGGGCTGGCCGCGGCCGCCGATGTGACCCTCGCGGCCGACAATGCCTCGTTCACCGCCGCGTACACCGGCATCGGCTACTCGCCGGACGCTGGAGTGAGCTGGTTCCTGCCCCGTCTCATCGGGCCCAAGCGCGCGCTGGATCTGCTGCTGACCAACTGCCGGATTCCCGCGGCGGAGGCCGCGGCGATCGGGCTGGTGAGCCGGGTCGTCGCCGACGAGCAGCTGGCCGCCGAGGCCGCGCGCACGGCCGAGGCCCTGCGCCGCGGACCCACCGCCGCCTTCGGCGCCACCTGCCGGCTCGTCGCCGCCGGTCTCACCTCGGAGCTCGCCTCGCACCTGGACCGTGAGGCCCGTTCGCTCGCCGCCGCGGCCGCCTCCGACGCGGGCCGTGAGGGCGTTGCCGCCTTCCTCGGCAAGCGGGCGCCCGACTTCACCCGCGTTTCCCCCAGGACCTGATCCCCACCCGAAACCCCATGGAGCCCACCGTGTCGGAAGCATTCATCGCCGGAGCCGTCCGCACCCCGGTCGGCCGCCGCAAGGGCGCGCTCAGCGGCGTGCACCCGGCCGACCTCGGCGCGCATGTGCTGCGTGCTCTTGTCGAGCGCACCGGCGTCGACCCCGGCGCCGTCGACGACGTGTACTTCGGCTGCGTCAGCCAGATCGGCGCGCAGACCGGAAACATCGCCCGCACGGCGTGGCTGTCGGCGGGCCTGCCGCAGCATGTCCCCGGCACCACCATCGACCGGCAGTGCGGTTCCTCCCAGCAGGCTGTGCACTTCGCCGCCCAGGCGGTCATGTCGGGCACCGCGGACCTGGTGGTCGCCGGGGGCGTGGAGGTCATGAGCCTCGTGCCCATCGCCAGCCCCATGTACGTCGGCGAACAGGCCGGCATGGGCAGTCCGTACGCGGGCGAAGGCTGGCGCGAGCACTTCGGGGAGCAGGAGGTCTCGCAGTTCCGGGGTGCCGAGCTGATCGCCGAGAAGTGGGCCGTCTCCCGTGAGGACATGGAGCAGTTCGCGCTCACCAGCCATCAGCGGGCCCTCGCCGCCCAGGCCGACGGTGCGTTCGACGACGAGATCACCCCGGCCTTCGGGCTCACCGCCGACGAGGGCCCGCGCGCCGACACCACGCTGGAGAAGATGGCGGGCCTGAAGACCCTCACCGAGGGCGGCCGGCTGACCGCCGCCGTATCCAGCCAGATCTCCGACGGCGCGGCCGCCCTGCTGATCGCCTCCGGGGAGGCGGTACGCCGCCACGGTCTGACCCCGCTGGCCCGGGTGCACACCCTGGCCGTGGTCGGCTCCGACCCGATCCACATGCTGACCGGTCCGATCCTGGCGACGGAGAAGGTGCTGGACAAGGCCGGTCTCTCGATCGGTCAGATCGATCTCGTCGAGATCAACGAGGCCTTCGCTTCCGTCGTCCTCGCGTGGCAGAAGGAGATCGGTGCCGACGAGGCCCGGGTCAACGCCTTCGGCGGCGCGATCGCGCTCGGTCATCCGCTCGGCGCCACGGGCGCCCGGCTGATGACCACGCTCGTTCACCAGCTGCGCAGGACGGGCGGGCGTTATGGTCTGCAGACGATGTGCGAGGGCGGGGGCATGGCCAATGCGACCGTCATCGAACGCCTGTGACGCATCCGATTGGCAACTGAGTTCAACTTGGGTTTAGTCTCGGCTACCGACACGGTGAGTGACGGCCAGGAGAAGTCATGACGAAGATCGTTGAACCGGAGGCGGGACCGCGGTCCAAGCGCGCCGCCATTCTCGCGGCTGCCGTGGACTGCTTCGGCGAGGCCGGCTTCGAGGCGACGAAGTGGTCCACCGTGGCCGAGCGGGTCGGTATCGGGCAGACCGCGCTCTACCACTACTTCGAGTCGAAAACCCACTGTCTGCTCACCATCATGCGGCTCGAACTGCAGCGCTCCCACGACCGGTTCGCCGAGGCGACCAAGGACACCGCGGACCCTGTCGAGGCGCTGCGGGCCGCAGTCCGGGCGGCGTACGACGTCTCCCCGCACGAGGTCCTGCAGATGCGCATTCTGCAGAACCACATGGACCTGCTGTCCGGCTCGCGCCGGTCCGCGCGCGAGGAGGCCGAGCGGGTCGCGGCCCGGCAGTTGGTCCAGGTCGTCGAGCGCGACTGGACGAACCTGCTGGTGAGGGGCATGGCCCAGGGTGCTTTCCCGCTGCGGGACGCACAGTTGCTGGGCGCGAGTGTGCTCGGCCTGATCGTCAGTGTGTGGCGGTGGTACCGGCCGTCCGGGCCGACGCCGCTCGCGGAGATCAGTGAGCTGATCGAGGGCGCCTGCGTGCGGATGGTCGCCTCTTGATGCGCTGAGCGGTCCCGCGGCACCTCGCGGCCCCCTGACGGAAGTCCGTCAGGGGGCCGCGTTGTCGTCTCCTCTCACCCGTGTGATCGGGTACGTCATCAACCATTGCCAGGTGTGTTACCCCAGCATTAAAATCCAACCTGAATTGAACTTAACTCAGGTTGATCTGGGGAGGGGTCATGCGACGACGCACCACACGCGCACTCATCGCCGTACTCACTGCGGTCATCGCGCTGGTCGCGAGCGCCTGCGGCACCGGAGGCCCCTCGGCTGCGAGGGATGACAAGGTCATCAGAATCGGCGCATGGTATCCGTTGACAGGGGCCCTGGCCTCCTTCGGCATTCCGGAGCGGGCAGGTGCCGACGCGTACTTCAAGTCGGTGAACGCACGCGGCGGCATCAACGGCCGCAAGATCGAGTGGATCGTCAAGGACAGCGCGTTCGATCCGCAGCAGACGGTGCAGGTCGCGCGTCGGCTTGTCGACCAGGAAGGGGTCGTGGCGATCGTCGCGGCCAACGGAACCGCCCAGTCGCAGGCCACCTTCCCCTTCGTGCTCGAGCAGTCGAAGGTGCCGGTCCTCAACCCGCTGGGCGGGGACGAGTCCTGGTACGAGCCGGCCCGCGACGGCCTGTTCGGTCTGCAGACGCTGTACGAGGACCAGGCGGCCGCCCTCGGGGACTGGGTGGCACGCGACAGAGCGAAGAAGGTGCTCGTCGTGCACAGCGACCCGAAGGCATTCGTGAACGTCGCCAAGGAGATCGGCCCCGCTGCCCGCAAGACCGACCCGTCGGTCGAGGTGAAGAGCTTGACGGTCAAGTTCCAGACCACCGACTACAGCCCAGTCATCAGCAAGGTGAAGGCCCGGAAACCCGACGCGGTCGTCCTGATCCTCGCGGCGGCCGAGGCCGCGTCCTACCTCAAGGAAGCCAAGCTTCAGGGGCTCACGGCCCCCGTCTACGGCTATGCGCCGGTGGCTGCGCAGTCCACGCTCACGCTGGCGGGCAAGGCTGCCGAAGGGGTCAAGGCCGTGCAGCTGGTCAAGTCACCGCATGACGACGATCCGGCCGTCAAGGAGTTCCGCGAGGCGATGGCGAAGTACGAGCCGGGTCAGCCGGCCGACTTCATCACCCTGTGGGGCTGGGCCGCGGCGAAGGCGTTCGTCGAGGTCGCCAGAACCATCGATGGACCGGTCACCTCCGAGTCGCTCACCCGGGCTTTCGAGAACGCGCGTGACGTCGACACGGGCGTGGGGCCGGTGCTCAACTTCTCCGACGACCACCACCTCGGCACCCGCGACGTACAGAAGGTCGTCGTCACCAACGGCCGCTGGGAGTCCCAGGGCGACTTCTTCACCCCGCCCACGCGCGACTGACGCCATCACCTGCCCGCGACTGACGCAGGCAGCCTTCCGCACAGCGAGAGGACCACTCATGCCCAGTGTGCTGCGTGCCTACATGGCGCGGATGGACAGCGACCATCCGGAAACGGCACTCGAACTCCTCACCCCGGACTTCCGTTTCCTCATCGCCCTCCCGGGCCGCGAGGCGACGGGACGGAGCAGGGACGACTTCGCCGCATACATCGCGGGCCGGAACGCCGTCGACCGGGTCCACGAAATCCTCCGCCACAGCCGTGACGGTGATCTGGAGACCGTGTACGGAGTGGTGACCGAGTCGGGCAAGGCCATGGGGTCCTTCCTCTCGGCCGCGGTCGTCACGCCCGACGGACTGATGGCGCGCTACCAGTCGTACTTCACCACGACGTACGACCTCATCGACTGGCCGGAGTAACACCCGGCCGCGCGCCCGAGCACCACACCACCGCCCCGAACAGAGCCACAAGGAAGCCGACATGACGGAGACAACGACCGAGGCCCGCCCTGCGCCGCCCCCTTCCTCACCGCCTGGTTCGAGATCCTCGACAGTGACGAGCCGTCCAGGATCCTCGACCTGATCAGCGACGACTTCTCCCTCTCCATCCTGTTCTCCACCGGCGGCGGCGACGCCACCGACTTCGCCGGTGACCGCGCCGCCCTCGTCGGATACCTGGAGCAGCGCGAGAAGGGCACGCGCACCCACCACCTGCTGTCCGCGACCACTCTCGGCCAGGACGAACTTTTCCTCGGCGAGGTAAGGCGAGGGGGCGTACCCGAGGCGAGTTTCGTCGCCGCCGGCAGGGTGGACGACAACGGCCGGCTGAGCCGGCTGCTGATCGGCCGGTCGTCCGAGATCCGATTCGACTGATACACCTACGGAGGACAGCCATGTACAACCTCGTCCTGCTCGCGGCACGCCCCCCAGAGTGGACCCACGAGCGGTTCATCGCCTGGTGGCGCGGCGATCACGCCGAGCTGACCTTCCGCCTGCCCGGCCTCCGCGCCTGGCGCCACACCGAGATCGACCAGGCCCTGGAGCCGCGCTCCGAGGGCTGGGACGGGATCTCCGTGCTCAGCTTCGACTCCCCGGAGGACTTGAAGAAGGCCCTCGCGAGCCCGGAATGGGCGGAGGCGGTCGCCCAGGTCGGGGACATGAAGGGCCGCCGCATCGCGGTGCTGGGCCACGAAGCTGAGATGTTCACCGGCTGAGACCGCCGGATCGCCCTTCCCCAGTTCGTCAGCACGGCAGTAAGACCGACCGGCAATCGCCGGCCGGTCCGAGAACAGCGTTCGTCACGGAGTTCGGCACAGCGTAGCGAGGAAGCGGGATGCGACAGGTAGCGCGGGAGTTCCACCACAGGGCCGAGCAGGAGGACTTCGTCGCCGTCATCGACGACACGGGCAGCCATACGGCGCGCGAGCTGCTCGCCGAGGCCGCCCGGCTCGCCGAGGCGATGTCCACCGGCGAGGCCGGCGGCACCGTCCTGCTCCAGGCCGACAACTCATGGCGCACCGTCGCCGCCAGCCTCGCCGTGGGTCTCACCGGCGGGGTCCTCGCGGTGGTCAACCGCCACACCACACGTGCCGAGTTCGCCGCGGCCTTCGAGGACATCCGCCCGGACGCCGTCGTCGCCGAGCCCTCGGCGACGGCCGAATGGACGGTGCCCGAACTGCTCCCGGGCCGGGCGGAGACCGTACTCGACGGCTGGACCTGCCGGTCCGCGGCCGGCGACCGCGATGTGTCGCGCTGGTCGGGCGGCGTCCTGATCGGACTGACCTCCGGCTCCACCGGGCGGCCCAAGGGGGTCGTGCAGTCCGAGGAGGCCCTGCGCTACGCCGGTACGAGCACCATCGAGATCAACGGTCTGACCCGCGGCGACGCGGTGGCCGCCATCGTGCCGCTCTCGTCGACGGCCGCGTACTGCTTCGGCGTCTACCTCTCGCTGCTGCTGGGCGGCCCGCTCGTCCTGGCGGGGAAGTGGGACCGGGCTGTGGCGCTGCGGCGGATGGCCGAAGCCGAGGTCCGCTGGACCATGTGCGTCCCGACGATGGCGTTGCAGATGGGCGCCGAAGCGGCCGGCTCCGGCATCCTCGCGGGGGTCCGGGCGATCACCGTGGGCGGCGGTCCGATGGACCGAGGCGCCCTCGCGCGCGCAGAGAAGTCCCTGGGCACGAAGATCCTCCGCGTCTTCGGCATGTCCGAGTGCCTCGGCCACACCTCGCCGCACCCCGACGACCCCGAGGAGATACGGCTCGGAAGGGACGGCCGCCCCTTCCCCGGTACGGAGCTGCGTGCCCTTACCGCCGACGGGGCCGTGGCCGCACCGGGCGTGTCCGGCCGGGCGCAGGTGCGCGGTCCCTCCCTCTTCCTCGGCTACGCCCGCGACGGCAGGGTCGAGCCGCCCGCGCTGACGCAGGACGGCTACTTCCCCACCGGGGACCTGCTGACGACCCACGAGGACGGCACCGTCAGCATCATGGGCCGCGAGAAGGACATCATCATCCGCGGCGGCCGCAACATCGACATCACCGAGATAGAGCGCGCCGTCGCCGGCTACCCGCGGGTGGCCCGGGCCTGTGTCGCCGCCGTCCCGGACGAGGTGCTCGGCGAACGGATCGCGCTGCTCGTCGTCACGGAGGACGGCGGCGGCATCGACCTGGCGGAGGTGACCGGGCACCTGGACAGCATCGGACTGCCGAAGAACAAGTGGCCCGAGTTCGTGTACGACATCGAGGAACTGCCCCAGACCAAGGTCGGCAAACTCGACCGGTTCGGGGCCCGCGAACTGGTCCGCCGACTCCACGCGCGCACCCCCGACCCGGCATGAACCGGGCACACCCGGCCCTCCCGGGCCGGCCGACGACCTACGGAGAGCTATGACAGCGCGGTTCGACCAGGGCCCATGGGCCGCAGCCGGAGTCCAGACCGTCCAGCCCGGGGTGCACCGCGTCCCCCTGCCGCTGCCCAACGACGGACTGCACGCCGTCAACGTCTATCTGCTGGAGAACCTGGCCGACGACGGCATCGTCATGATCGACGGCGGCTGGGCGATCCCCGAGGCCCGCAAGGCCCTGGAAGAGGCCCTGGCCGCCATCGGCCGCGACCTCGGCGACATCAGCCACATCCTGGTCACCCACATCCATCGGGACCACTACACCAACGCCGTGGAACTGCGCCGGCTGCTGGGATCCCGTGTGTACCTGGGTGCCGGCGAACGGCCGGGCCTGGAGATGCTCGACCGGCTGCGCAGCGACGAGCCCGCCGGCTCCCTGGAGACCCTGCGCAGGGCGGGCGCAGGTGAACTGGCCGACCGTATCCAGGCGATGGACCACGGCGGCTACGACCCGGGCATGTGGGAAGCCCCCGACCACTGGCTCGGCGCGGAAACCCTCCGCTTCGGCGACGGCGAGCTGCACGTCGTACCAACGCCCGGACACACCAAGGGACATGTCGTATTCCTGGACGAACAGCGCGGACTGCTGTTCTCCGGAGACCACGTCCTGCCGCACATCACCCCGTCCATCGGCTTCGAACTGGCGGAACCCGGCGGCCGGCCGCTCGCCGACTACCTGGACTCGCTGCGGCTGATGACCCGGTACGCCGACGCGCGCCTGCTGCCCGCGCACGGGCCGGTCGCCGACAGCGTCCACACCCGGGTCGCCGAGCTGCTCACGCACCACGACGACCGGCTGGACGAGAGCCTGACGGCGCTGGGCGAGTCCACGCTCGACGCCCACGCGGTGGCACGCAAGCTGGGCTGGACGCGCCGTCAGGTGCCGTTCGGTGAGCTCAGCGCCTTCAACCAGATGCTCGCGGTCAACGAGACGGCGGCGCATCTGGACGTCCTGGTGCTGCGGGGGAGGGCCTCGGTGGCGTTCGAGGGCGGGGTGAACCAGTACACGCGCGTGAAGTGACACCAACGCACAGGCAGGAAGAAAAACGGGGGGCGCGGCGACCGCGCCCCCCTTCCCCTGTCACCGTGCGGTCCAGCCACCGTCCACGTACAGCTCGGAACCGGTGACGAAGCTGGCGTCCTCGGAGGCGAGAAACGCCACAGCCCCCGTGACCTCGTCGGGCCGGCCCAGGCGGCCCATGGGGGTGCCCTCGACCATCGCGGTGTGCCGGGCCGTGCCCTCCCACAGTGCGCGCGAGCGGGGCGTCTCGATGAAGCCCGGGTGAATCGAGTTCACGCGGACGCCGCGGGTGGCCCAGTGCAGTGCGGCGTTCTTCGTCATCAGCCGGACCGCGCCCTTGGCGGCGTGGTAGGAGAACTGGCTGCCGAAGCCGCCGACCGTACCGAAGATCGAGGCGATGTTGACGATGGATCCGCCTCCGGAGTGTTCGATCGCGGGTCCGCCGTGCTTCATGCCGAGCCAGACGCCGGTCTGGGTGACCGCGATGACCTTGTCCCAGGACTCCTGAGTCTCCGTCTCCACGGTCCGCATCTCCGCGATGCCCGCGTTGTTGACGAGCACGGTCAGACCGCCGAGCTCGGCGACCACTCGCTCGACGGCGCCGCACCAGGCGTCCTCGTCGCTGACGTCGAGGGCGAACCCGGTCACCGTCGCCCCGTCGGCTGTCAGTTCCTTCGCCAACTTCTTGCAGCGGTCGGCGTCCACGTCGGTCACCGCCACCTGGGCGCCCTCGGCGGCCAGCCGGCGCGCGACGGCGTCTCCGATGCCGCCGGTCGCGCCTGTGATCAGGGCGGTCTGTCCGGACAGTCGGTCGCGCACGGGCTCTCCTTCGTTCGGTTTCTTCGTGGTCACGGCAGCAGCTCCAGTCCCGAGCGCAGCAGCGCGGGCACCGCGGAGCCGACCCGGTCGAAGCCGCTGCCGACGGTCTGCCCCGCCAGATAGCGGGCATGGATGCCCTCGGCGATCACGGCGAGCTTGAAGCACCCCAGTGCCTGGTAGAAGCCCAGGGCGTCGATGTTCCGGCCGGACCGCTCGGCGTACCGCTCGGCAAGCTCGTGGCCGGAGGGAAATCCGGGGTTGGCCGTCGGGACGTGGCGCGCCCCGAGGACCGGTTCGCAGGCCGGGGCCCAGTACATGAGCAGCATCCCGACGTCGGCGAGCGGATCGCCGAGTGTGGCCATCTCCCAGTCGACGATCGCCGCGATCCGCCCGAAGTCGCCTGGCGCGAGGATGGTGTTGTCCAGGCGGTAGTCGCCGTGCACGATCGCCGGGGCGCCGCTGGTGGGCAGGGCGCGGGCGAGCCGGCCGTGCAGCGCGTCGAGGTCGGGCAGCGCCCGGGTGGCGACCCTGTCCCACTGCCCGCGCCACCGTCGCACCTGGCGCTCCAGATAGCCGTCCGGGCGCCCGAAGCCGCCGAGTCCGACCGCGGTGGCGTCGACCGAGTGCAGCGCCACCAGGGCGTCCACGAGCGCGTCGGCGGCGCGCCGCGCGTCGGCGGGCGGCAGCGCGGCGACCTCGTCGCCGTCGCGCAGCACCGCGCCCGCCACGAAGTCGACGACGCAGAACGGCGCACCGATCACCTCCGGGTCCGTGCACGACAGCACGGCCCGTGCGACCGGCACCCCGGTGCCGCCGAGCGCGGCGACGACGCGGTACTCGCGGTCCATGTCGTGCGCGGTCGGCGTCAGCACCCCCAGCGGCGGACGGCGCAGCACCCAGCGGTGCGTCCCGTCGGTCACGACGTACGTCAGGTTGGAGCGCCCGCCCGGCAACAGCTCGACCCTCAGCGGTCCCGCGAGTTCGGGCAGGTGGCGCTCGAAGTACCGTTGCAGTACGGGCACATCGACGCCGATCGGCGTCGTTCCGGATGCGGTCACCGGGCAGCCCTCCGCTCCCGCGCCGCCCGCACCGCGCGCTTGGCGATGGCCCAGCGGTGGGTCTCGGAAGGGCCGTCATAGATGCGGAACGGACGCACCTCGCGGTACAGCCGCGACAGCGGGGCGTCACCCGAGATACCGAGCGCGCCGCACACCTGTACGGCCCGGTCCACCACCCGGTTCACCGCCTCGGACACGTACGTTTTGGCGATCGAGGTGTACTGGGCGGCCGGACGTCCCTGGTCCAGTTCCCAGCAGGCGCGCCAGAGCACCGCGCGGCTGGTCTCGATGTCGATCTCCGAGTCCGCCAACAGCTGCTGCACCATGCCGAGTTCGGCCAGCGGCTTGCCGAAGGCAGAGCGGTCCGCCGCGCGCTCGAGAGCGATGTCCTGTGCCCGCCGCGCCACCCCGAGCCAGCGCATGCAGTGGGTCATACGGGCAGGTCCGAGCCGCACCTGCGCATAGGGGAAGCCCTGGTCCACCTCGCCCAGCACGGCGCTGTCGTCGACCTCGCAGCCCTCGAAGACGATCTCGCTGTGCCCGCCGAAGAGGCCTTGGTCCAGCGTGTCGATGTTCCGGACGATCTTCATGCCTGGGTTGTCGGCGTCGATGAGGAACATCGTCGCGCCGCCCGCATCGCCGGGGCCGCCACTGGTGCGGGCCATGCAGATCGCGAAGGCGGCTCCGTCCGCGCCGCTGATGAACCACTTGCGGCCGTCGATTCGCCAGCCGCCCTCGGTTCTCGTCGCGGTGGTGGAGAGCGCCCGGGGGTCGGAACCGGCGCCGGGCGCCGGCTCGGTCATCGCGAAGCAGGAGCGCATCTCGCCGGCCGCCAGCGGGCGCAGGTACCGCTTCTTCTGCTCCCCGGTGGCCACCACCTCGAGCAGGTGCATATTGCCCTCGTCGGGCGCTGCGCAGTTGAGCGCGAGCGGTCCCAGCAGTGAGTACCCTGCCGCCTCGAACACCACGGCCTGCCCGCGCAGATCCAGCCCGAGCCCGCCCCACTCCGTGCCGGCATGCGGGGCGAACACCCCTGCCTCCCGGGCCGCCTCCTGCAGTCGCCGCCGCAGTGGCTCCGGTCCGGCATGGACGTTCCCGTCGCACGCCTGCTCTTCGGGTATCACCACATCCCGGACAAACTCGGTCGTGCGCCGCGCGATGCCGACGACCCTCTCGTCGATCTCGAACTCGATGGACACGCTCACTCCCGATCTTGGCTACTGATCATTAGCCAATGACAAGGGCGAGTTGAGTGGTGTGTCAAGGGTGTGGGCTCTAATGGCAGGTCAAGGGGGGTGTAATCAGCTAATTGCTGATAGCTTGCCGACAGTACAGGAGTCGATGTGAACGGAGTTCAGGTGAGCAGAGTCCCAGGGGGGCGGTACGAGCGGCCGCACCGGCCCGCGCGGCCGGAGGGCGCGCCCGCGGCCGACCGCCGGTCGGCGATCCGGCAGGCCGCGCTCCGGCTGTTCGCGGCGCAGGGCTACTGGTCCACGACCATGGCCGACATCGGCGCCGCCGTCGGCATTCGCGGCCCGAGCCTGTACAAGCACGTCGCCTCCAAGCACGACCTCCTGGCCGAGATCATGAACGGCACGATGGAGCGGCTCATCGCGGACAACACCGCGGCGGTGGCCGGCACCGACGATGTGTGCGAACAGTTGCGACGCGCCGTGGAAGCGCACATCCGGTATCACGCGCGGCATCGCCTGGAGGCTTTCGTCGGCAATCGGGAGATCGGCAGCCTGGAACAGCCCGAGCAGGAGCAGGTCCTCGGCCGCCGCAGCGACTATGAGCGCCGCTTCCGCGAACTCATCGAGCGGGGTGCGGCCGAGGGCGCCTTCGACGTGCGGTCGGCGAGGATCGCCTCGTACTCGATTCTCGACATGGGCATTGGTGTGGCGAGCTGGTTCCACGAGGACGGCGAATTCTCCGTCGACCAACTTGCCTATCAGTACGGCGACATCGCGCTGCGCATCGTGGGCGCGCTGCCGCGGGGTGTCCCGCGGGAGGAGGGCGAGCCGAGGCGCGCCTGATTCATGGGGGCGGGGGTGGTACGGAAGGGCCGCACCGCCCCAGGCCGGACGCGGTCTGCTCGCCCTCGAACTGGTCGCCGGGCAGCCGCAGGGGCTCGCGGTACAGGACGTGGCGCAGCGGCTCGGTGTCCACCGCACCATCGCGTACCGGATCCTGGTCACGCTCGCCGAGTTCCATCTGCTCGTCCGCACCCCCGACGGCCGCTACCGGGCCGGTTCCGGCACGGTAGCCGGCTCGCGGGTACGTGGCCGACGTCCGTGAGGCCGCCCTGCCCGTGCTGCGGCGCACCGCCGACGAACTCGGCGCCACCGTCGCGCTGATCTCGGCGCACCCCGTCTGGTCGCTCCTGATGAGCCTGGCAGGATCGGCGGCATGGACTACTGGCCGTACCCGCCGGCTGAGGCGGACCGTATCGACCCCTTCGACAGCGAGCGCACCGAAACGCAGTACGTGCTCTTCGGCGGCCACCGGCCCACGTCCGCGTTCACCGATCCCGCCGGATTCCGCGATCCGGATCTGCACAGATCGATCCCGTGGGGATACAAGATCCTCCGCATGGCGCAGAAAGTGGCCGTCCTGCGCCACGGCGATGTCGTACGCGAATGGCCGGTGCTGCACCGCGACCCCCGCGTCGACCCGGTGGACCCGCCTGCCGGCGAGACGCTGTACCTGGACAACTGGCGACGCAATGTCTGCGGGTACCGGGTCCTGACCTCGCCGGCCTCGATGACCGCCCCGGACGACGCCTACGACCGCGCCGCCGCCGTCGCGCTGGCCCGCACCGCCTCGCGCACCGAAGGCCGCGCCCTGGTCGTGTACATGCACGACGCCGAGAACTGGCACTGACGAAGGCCGGTGCCGTGTCCGCAAACGCTTCGTCGCTGCGCCTGGTCAGAAGGCCAGGGACTTCCTGGCTGCGGCCGCGCCCGCCGCGGGGTCCCAGCCGCCCTTCCCGATGACCGCGATCACGTGATCCTCCGTGACGTCGCCGTCGGCGGCGATCAGCGCGTCGACGGCGGCCTGGGGTGGAGCCGCGCCGTTCAGTCCCGGGGCGTTCCTCGTGAACACCGTGATGCTCTCGCGGGTCTCCTCGAGGCTCAGGGCGGGCAGGCCCACGCTGCGAAAACCGTCGTCGACGCTGTACTCGGCGCGCTTCCATCCGTCGGCGCCGTCGAAGCCGTAGACGAAGCCGACATAGTCCTCTGCGTCCAGGGTCTGCTGCACGACGGGCCGCCACCAGTCCGGTGCTCCGGCGAGCAGATCGGTCTCCTCCTCGCTGAACTCCTCCGCGGCGGGGCCGTAGTACGTCTCCGAGTACTCGTGGTCGTTGCCTGTCAGCACCGCACGGCCCTCGTCGAGGTGGTGCAGCTTGAGCCAGTTGCCACCCGCGTCGTCGAAGTGCCAGACGCGGCCCTCGGCATGGCACATGGAGCCCCACTTCCGGGCGGCGCAGACCGCTGCGAAAGCCGCCCAGCGTCCGCGCAGCTGTGCCGGGGCGGGCAAGTCCAACGCCACCAGTCCCATGGCGGTGTCCACCTCTCTGTCTCAGGCCGCTCGAGCGTGCGCATCGTGTGCTCAGGACATCCAAGCGCATGCCTCTGACAACGGGCCCTCGGCCTGATGGCCTTGTTCGAGGGCGATGCGCAGGAACTGTTCCACCAGCGGTCCCTGTGCGGCGCCCCCCCCCGAGACGGGGGAGGCTCCACGAGGTCAGCGCGGCCGGTGAGCGGCCAGTAGCAGCAGACAGGAGGTACTCCTGCATGCTCACCCCCCTCCTGCCGGGCGACGACGATCGCGGCCCGCTGGTGACGCGCGTGCTCGTGGTCATGCCGGCGGGCACTCCTGGTTTGCTACGTTCACATCAGCACAGCCATCAGCACGCTGCTCAAGGCTGGGGCCGAGGCGGGCGTCCTGCGCTCGGACGTGGACCCCATCGACGTCGGATTCCCCTCGGCGGCGTCCTCCTGATCACCAGTGACGAAGAACAACGCGACCGCGCGGGCCGCATGCTCGATCTGCTCCTCGACGGGCTCCGCCACCGCGCCGGCTGAACTGGAGACCCCCATGCGACTGGGCGTACACATCACCCGCTTCGACCACCCCGACGGCCCGGCCGCGGAGGCGGCCGGCATCAGCCGGCTCTCCGTCATGGACCACTACTTCCAGATGGAGGCGTACGGGCTCACCGCCACGGAGCCCATGCTGGAGGGCTACACCATCCTCGGCCATCTCGCGGCCCACACCTCCACGACCCGACTTGGCCTGCTGGTCACAGGGGTGACGTACCGTCATCCCGGGCTGCTGGCCAAGATCGTCACCACGCTCGACGTGCTCTCCGGCGGCCGGGCCTTCCTCGGGCTCGGCGCCGCCTGGTACCAGCGTGAGCACACGGGCCTCGGAGTGCCGTTCCCGCCGGTCGCCGAACGTTTCGAGCGGCTGGAGGAGACGCTGCGCATCTGCAAGCAGATGTGGGACCCGCAGAACAACGGCCCCTTCGAGGGCAGGCACTACCAGCTGGCCGAGACGCTCTGCGTCCCGGCACCCGTGAGCCCCCCGCACCCGGAGATCATGCTCGGCGGAGGTGGGGAGAAGAAGACCCTGCGGCTGGTTGCCCAGTACGCGGACGCCTGCAACCTCTTCACCTCCAGCCCGGAGGAGGTCGCGCACAAGCTGAAGGTACTGCGCGGTCACTGCGAGGACGTGGGCCGCGACTACGGAACCATCCGCAAGACCGTCCTCCACCTGGACCCCAGCGGTACGCTCGACGGCTTTGCCGAGGCCATGGCCGGGTACGCCGAGCTGGGCATCGACGAGGCCATCGTCGCCCCGCCGGTCAGCGCCGTCGCCCAGTGGATCGAGCGCTGTGCCGCGCCGGCGGCGAACGCGGTGGCCGAGCTGGGCGGCGCATGAGTCTCCGGTCGGCAGAGCCACCGTCGCTCAATGGCGGTCGGACTCAGCCGTGGTCCTGCTGGACTCGTCGTCATCCGCCACCATCGAGGTCGGCACGTCTGCGGAGGATCCGTAGCTCGTGGCCGAGGAGCTGCATCTCGTACAGCTTCCCGCGGGCGTTGTCGAAGGGGCGGTGGAGGACCATCATCAGCCGGCCGTCGAAGGTGTGGAACAGCATGCCGTGACCGCTGTCGTCGCGGACGAACGGCCGGTGCTGCTGCCAAGGCCCTGCAAGATTGCCGGACTTCGAGACGGCATAGGTCTGCACATAGCCGCCGCCGATGGTGCCGTCCTGGCCCGTCATGTTCTTTTCGTACGTGGACCACAGCATGATCAGGGAGCCGTCAGGGGTGCGGTACAGCTGCGGGCCGTCGGTGACATAGGGCGGGAGCTGATGCGGTACGCCGCCGGGGATCTGCTCGCTGAGCCAGAACGCGTCCGACGCCTTGAACAGGAAGACCGGGTCTCCGACGGTTCTCGACAGGTCCGGGGCGAGTCGGATCGCCTCCATCGTTCCGTCGATGGTCTGCAGCCACTCGTGTGCGTACACCATCCAGGGCTGCCCGGACGGGTCGACGTAGAGCGTGCCGTCGAGGGTCATGAGGTGTTCGGGCGGGGTGGGGCGTGACGGGTCGATGACGGTGAAGGGCCCCAGCAGTGAGTCGGAAACGGCGATGATCGTGCCGCGCATGTGGTTCGCGAGCTGGAAGGGGGTGCCCCATTGGCCGGGTGGTGGTACCGGAAGCGGCTTGCTCTGGCTGTGCAGGGTGGTGAACAGGTAGTACCTGCCGCCCCATTCGTGCACCTCCGGCGCCCAACCACCGTCGGTCGCCCAGATTCCCTTCTGTTCGACGGTCAGGAACACCACCACAGGGCGCATCCAGTCGCGCAGGTCGTGGCTGCGGTAGACCATCGTGCCGGTGCCGTCCACGCCCGATACCGAGGGGTCGTTGGATGTGTAGAGGTGGTAGGTGCGGGTCTTCTCGTCGGCGACGATGAACGGATCGTGCAGCGGCATGCCGGGAAGCCGCATCAGCTCGGTGTCAGCCACGGGCGAAGAATACGTCGGCCTTCCTGGCGAGGCAGCGGGGCAAGCGGTACGCGCTCGTGATCGGCGGTCAGCAGCTCTACTCGTCGCCGACGCGTACCACCGCCAGCGTGATGTTGTCGGGGCCGCCCGCCTCGATGGCGGCCTTCCACAGCTCGAAGGCCGCACGTCCGTCGTCGTGCTTCCGCAGCACCTCGTCGAGGACGTCCGTCGTCAGCGGGTCGGTCAGACCGTCTGTGCAGATGAGGTAGCGATCGCCGGGTGACAGGGACTCGGTCGTCACATGGGGGACGACGGCGCGGTGGACGGGGCTGCCGCCCAGGCACTGGGTGACCACGGACGTGGTGCGCTGCCCGGGTTCGAGCGGTGGGCTGTCGTCGATGCTCACCTGGCGCAGCCTGCCGTGCGAGGCCGCGTAGACCCGGCTGTCACCGACGTTGAACGCCAGCAGCGAGTCGCGTTGTACGACGACTCCGGCCACCGTCGTCCCCATGGTCGCCAGCTCGCTTTCCACGTCGCCGCCGGCCGCCTCGAAAACGGCGCGGTTGCAGGCGTGCAGGGCGCTGCATACGGCGTCCTCGCTGCTCAGGGCGGGACCGATCGACGCGATCCGGCGGGCCACCAGGGCGCTGGCCACCTCGCCGCCGGGATGCCCGCCGAGGCCGTCGGCGACGGCGACGACGAGGGGCGTCCCGAGCGGGAAGACCAGGGTCTGCGGACTCTCGGTCACGGTGGCGCACAGCGTCCACGGGCCGATGACGAGGCTATCCTCGTTCCGGTCACGCAGCAGCCCGGGATGGCTCAGCGCGCTCACGGCGACGTACGGCATGCGGCGCCACCCCGCTCACCGTTCTTGTTCCACGTACTCCTTGAAGTGCTCCAGATCGCTGCGGACGAGCCGCTCGATCGCATTCGCCTGGGCGAATCCCTTCGGCCCGCCGAAGGTCTCCCTGATCGTGCCGGGGTCGTACTCGAGCCGTGCCTGGACCCGGGTGTGGTTCTGGTCGATGGGCTGCAGCGAGAAGGAGCCCGCCAGCTCGGGGGCGCCCGCGGTGTGCCACTCCATCACGCGTTCGTCGCCGTGGTCGGAGACCTCGGCGTCGAACTCCCGGGCCCGTCCGCCGGCCTCGACGTCCAGATGCGCTCGGCCTCCCGCGTCCGTGCGGGCGGCGCGTACTCCCTCCACGAAGCGTGGATAATTCTCCACCCGGTGCAGGCTCTCCCAGGCCTTGTCGACCGGGACTCCGACGTCGACATGTTCTTCGAGGGTGCTCACGGCCCACCTCCATGTGCGGATCATGACGGATGGCCTTCCGCTTCCAGTGTGCGCCCGGCACCGGCCGGTCGCCGGGTGATTGTCAGTGCCGGGTGCCACGCTGAGGTCACACAGGATCTGCGAAAGGGAATCGCCGTGATCACCACTGACTTCGTCCCCGGCTCCCCCTGTTGGCTCGACCTCGGTGCCCCCGACGTGCGGGCCACCGCGGCCTTCTACGGCGCGGTGCTCGGCTGGGAGTACGAGTCCATGGGGGAGGGGGAGGACATGGAAGGCGGGATGTTCCGGAAGGACGGCAAGATCGTCGCCGGGCTCGGCAAGCTGACCGAGGAGGGTGCCCGCTCGGCCTGGATGATCTACTACTGCGTCACCGACGCGGACGCCACGACCCAGGCCGTGGAGCGTGCGGGCGGCACGGTGCGGGTGGCGCCGATGGACCTCGACGAGTGGGGCCGGATGGCGCAGTACAGCGATCCGCTGGGGGGCCAGTTCGCCGTCTGGCAGCCGGGGACGAACAAGGGCGTCGAGCTGGTGGACCAGCCGGGCTCGCTGTCGTGGACCGAGCTGTACACGAGCGACGCCGCGGCTGCGAAGGAGTTCTACGGCGGTGTCTTCGGCTGGCAGTTCAGTGACATGGAGCTGCCGGGCGGCGGGGGTACGTACTCCCTCATCACTCCCGCCGGGCTTCCCGAGGAGCGTATGCACGGCGGTGTCATGGAGCTCCCGAAGGAGAACCTTGCGCCGGCGAACGGGAGGCCGTACTGGCACCCCGTCTTCGCCGTCGCCGACTGCGACGCCGCGGTCGCCGCGGTCACCGAGAACGGCGGCAGCGTGCAGATGGGGCCGGAGGACGCGGAGGGTGTCGGCCGGCTGGCCGTCTGTCTCGACCCGTCGAGCGCGGACTTCGTGGTGCTCACCCCGAGCACGAGTTGAACCCGGGAGACCGGACGTCCGGGCCGGCCCCTGCGGACCGGCCCGGACGTCGTGGTCGGAATGATCGGAATGATCAGACGAGGTCGAACCGGTCCAGGTCCATGACCTTGTTCCACGCCGCGACGAAGTCGTTCACGAACTTCTCCTTCGCGTCATCGCTGGCGTAGACCTCCGCCAGGGCGCGCAGCTCGGAGTTCGAGCCGAAGACCAGGTCGGCGCGGGTGCCGGCCCACTTGACCTCGCCCGTGGCCGCGTCGCGGCCCTCGAACGTGGTCTGGTCCTCGGACGTAGCCTTCCACGTCGTACCCAGGTCGAGCAGGTTGACGAAGAAGTCGTTGGTCAGAGCGCCGGGCGTGTCGGTGAAGACGCCGAGCGGCGACTGCTGGTGGTTCGCGCCCAGGACGCGCAGGCCACCGACGAGGGCCGTCATCTCGGGGGCGCTCAGGGTCAGCAGGTTCGCCCGGTCCAGGAGCAGGTACTCGGCGGGCAGCCGGTTGCCCTTGCCGAGGTAGTTGCGGAACCCGTCGGCGGTCGGCTCGAGCGCGGCGAACGATTCTACGTCCGTCTGCTCCTGCGAGGCGTCCACGCGGCCCGGCGTGAAGGGGACCTCGATGTCGAAGCCGCCGTCCTTGGCGGCCTTCTCGATCGCGGCGCCACCGGCGAGCACGATCAGATCGGCCAGGGACACCTTCTTGGCGCCGGAGTTGAAGTCCCGCTGGATGCCCTCCAGCGTGCGCAGCACCGTCGCCAGCTGGTCGGGCTCGTTGACCTCCCAGCCGCGCTGCGGCTCGAGGCGGATGCGGGCGCCGTTGGCGCCGCCGCGCTTGTCGCTGCCGCGGAAGGTGGAGGCCGACGCCCAGGCGGTGGACACCAGCTCGGAGACCGAGAGGTCCGAGTCGAGGATCTTGGCCTTGAGCACCGGGATGTCCTCGGCGTCGACGACCTCGCCCTCCGCCTCGGGCAGCGGGTCCTGCCACAGCAGGGTCTCCTCCGGGACCTCCGGGCCGAGGTACAGCGACTTCGGGCCCATGTCGCGATGGGTCAGCTTGTACCAGGCGCGGGCGAAGGCGTCCGCGAATTCCTCCGGGTTCTCGTAGAACCGGCGGGAGATCGGCTCGTAGATCGGGTCGAAGCGCAGCGACAGGTCGGTGGTGAGCATCATCGGGCGGTGCTTCTTCGACGGGTCGTGCGCGTCGGGGACGATCTCCGGGGCGTCCTTGGCCACCCACTGGTGGGCGCCGGCAGGGCTCTGGGTGAGCTCGTACTCGTACTCGAAGAGGTTCTTGAAGAACCCGTTGCTCCACTGGGTCGGCGTGGTGGTCCAGGTGACCTCCAGACCAGAGGTGATGGCGTCCGCGCCCTTGCCGGTGCCGTGGGTGCTCTTCCAGCCCAGGCCCTGCTCCTCCATGGAGGCGGCCTCGGGGTCGTTGCCGACGTGGTCCGCAGGGCCGGCGCCGTGGGTCTTGCCGAAGGTGTGGCCACCGGCGATCAGGGCGACGGTCTCCTCGTCGTTCATCGCCATCCGGCCGAACGTCTCACGGATGTCGCGGGCCGCGGCGATCGGGTCCGGGTTGCCGTTCGGGCCCTCCGGGTTGACGTAGATCAGGCCCATCTGGACCGCGCCGAGCGGGTTCTCCAGCTCCCGGTCGCCGGTGTAGCGCTTGTCGTCGAGCCAGGTGGTCTCGGGACCCCAGTACACGTCCTCCTCCGGCTCCCAGACGTCCTCGCGGCCACCGCCGAAGCCGAAGGTCTTGAAGCCCATCTGCTCCAGGGCGACGTTGCCGGTGAGGATCATCAGGTCGGCCCAGGAGATGCTCTGGCCGTACTTCTTCTTGACCGGCCACAGCAGACGGCGCGCCTTGTCGAGGTTGCCGTTGTCCGGCCAGCTGTTGAGCGGGGCGAAGCGCTGCTGTCCGGCGCCGGCGCCACCGCGGCCGTCGCTGGTCCGGTAGGTGCCCGCGCTGTGCCAGGCCATACGGATCATCAGCGGGCCGTAGTTGCCGAAGTCGGCGGGCCACCAGTCCTGCGAGGTGGTCAGCACCTCGGCGATGTCCCGTTTCACGGCCGCGAGGTCGAGGGCCTTGAACGCCTCGGCGTAGTCGAACTCCTCGCCGAGCGGGTTGGCCACGGCGGGGTTCTTGGCGAGGATCTTCAGGTTGAGGCGCTCCGGCCACCACTGGCGGTTGCCGCCGCCCTGAGTCGGGTGCGCGGCGCGCCCGTGTGCGACCGGGCAGCCGCCTGTGGTCTCCGCCTTGGGGTCGGTGACGATTGCATCGGGGTTCTCAGCCATGGAAATCCTTCCGGACGTGGTGGATCACGGTGCTCAGGTACTGCGGCGGGTGGAACAGCCGGGGCACACGCCCCAGTAGATGACCTCGGCCTCGTCGATCGAGAAGCCGTGGTCGTCGGACGCGGTCAGACAGGGGGCATCGCCGCGCGCGCAGTCGACATCGGCGACGGCACCGCACGACCGGCAGATGACGTGGTGGTGGTTGTCCCCGACGCGCCCCTCGAACCGGGCCGGACTGCCGGCCGGTTCGATGCGGCGCAGAAGTCCCGCCGCAGTGAGGGCGTGGAGGGCCTCGTACACGGCTTGGAGGGAGACATGGCCGACGCGGTCGCGCACGCCGGAGGCGATCGCCTCGACGCCGAGGTGGTCACCGGCCCGGACGGTCTCGAGCAGCGCGACACGGGCGGCCGTCACCCGCAGGCCGGCACCGCGCAACTCCTCAGCGGTGGTTGGGGGCCGGGATGCGGTCATGCCGCCGAACCTACCCTCAAGAACACGAACGGTTCAAGAAAACGAATGGTTCTAATTTTGTGGCGTGTCGTGCGCGTTCCTCCGCCGCCCCGGCCGCAGTTCGGATCAGTCGACCGCGAGTGAGACCTCCGTCGCCTTGATCAACGCGACGACGGAGGAGTCCGGTTCCAGGCCGAGTTCGGCCACCGCTTCCTTGGTGATCGCGGAGGTCAGCTCCCCGCCTTCCGTCGCGATCCGGACGGAGGCCATGGCGCCGCCCGTCGTGATCTCCCGCACGGTACCGCGCAGCCTGTTGCGGATGGACAGGCCGTCCACACTGCCGGTGGCGAGGGCGACCTCCGTGGACTTGACGAGGGCGCGCACGGCGGACCCCTCGGCGAGACCGAGGTCGCGCACCGCCTCCCGGGTGATCGCCGCGGTGATGTCCTGACCTCCGTCGAGGCGGACGGTCACAGTCGCCATGGCCTCGCCGGTGGTGACGGCGGTGACGGTGCCGGGCAGTTGATTGCGGATGCTCAGGCTCACGACGGAACACCTCTAAAGGGGATGTACTTCTCGGATCAGGGCATAATGCAGCCTTACGGTAGCCCCGTCAGCCCTGTCCGAACGGGTACGACGACCCAGTTGGGGCTGAGGGCGTACCCCCTCCCGTCCTTTCGAGCCACACCTGTGCGCTCAGCCGGCGGCAGCGCCGAACCACTCGGGCAGTCGGCCGAGCAGATCCTGCTGGTCCTCACCGACCCACGCCACGTGGCCGTCCGGCCGCAGCAGCACCGCGGGCACGTCCAGTTCCTCGCTGATGTCGACGACGTGGTCGACCCGGTCTGCCCAGCCCGCCACCGAGAGTCGACCGGTCTGGTCCAGCAGCAGCCCGCGGCCGCCGTGCATCAGCTCGTAGAGTCGCCCCCGCTTCAGCTCCACGTCCCGCATCCGCCGGCCGAGCAGGTCATGCCCCTCGCCGAAGTCGTAGCGGACCCCCATCGCAGTGATCTTCTCGATCAGGTACCGGTTCACCTCCTCGAAGTCCATGAGCTCCGACACCAGTCGGCGCACCGCCTGGGGGCCCGGCTCGGTGGACATCAGCTCCATCTGTGCGCGGGTGTTGTCCAGCACGTCGGCGGCCACCGGGTGCCGTTCGGTGTGGTAGCTGTCCAACAGCCCCTCCGGTGCCCAGCCGTTCACCTCGGCGGCCAGTTTCCAGCCGAGGTTGAACGCGTCCTGGATACCGAGGTTGAGCCCCTGTCCGCCGGTCGGCGGGTGGATGTGCGCCGCGTCGCCGGCCAGCAGCACCCGGCCGACCCGGTAGCGCTCGGCCTGCCGGGTGGCGTTGCCGAAGCGGGACAGCCAGCGCGGTGAGTGCACGCCGAAGTCGGTGCCGGCGACCGCCCGCAGCTGTTGCTTGAACTCGTCGAGGGTCGGCGGGATCGTACGGTCCTCGGCCAGCCCCTCGGCGGGTACGACGACGCGGTACACCCCGTCCTCTCCGAAGGGCGTGGCGCCGAACCGCTTCTGGGTCTTGTTGACCTCGGTCACCGCGGCGGCCAGTTCCTCCGCCGGTACGGCCACCTCCATCTCGCCCAGCAGCGTCTCGACCGTGGAGGGCTCGCCGGGGAAACCGACGCCGAGCAGCTTGCGCACCGTGCTGCGGCCGCCGTCGCAGCCGACCAGGTAGCGCGAGCGCAGCCGCGTGCCTCCCCCGCCGGCTACGCCCCCATTGGCCAGCTCGACGGTCACCCCGTGGTCGTCCTGGCTCAGCCCGACCACTTCGCAGCCGCGCCGGATCTCGGCGCCGAGCTCGGTGGCGCGCTCGGCCAGCAGGCGGTCGGTGGTGGGCTGCGGGATGCCGAGAACGTAGCCGTGCGCGGTGTCCAGCCGGTCGGGCGAGGGCTTGGCGATGGCGGCGAAGAAACCGCCGAGCGGGTACTGCTTGCCGTGCGCGAGGAACCGCTCCAGCAGACCGCGCTGGTCCATCACCTCGATGCTGCGCACGTGCAGGCCGAGCGCGCGGACATACCGGGTCGGCTCCGCCTCCTTCTCCAGCACGACCGCGTGCACGCCGTGCAGCCGCAACTCGCCGGCCAGCATCAAGCCGGTCGGTCCGCCGCCGGCAACGATCACGTCAAACATGAAACCCCCCATTCGACAAGGCTGTCGGCCAGCTGCTCCGCGCCGTCCGGACGGACAAGGGAATACACGCTTCGCGAATCCCTGATTTCCGCGGTTTCTGGCCCTCGGCCGGAGATTCTGCGGCACGACCCGGGTCTTGCCGCAAGGCCCCCCGTGCGCTATATGTTGAGAGTGGCAAGGAGTGGGTAACCTCCTTGCCTTTCCCATTTGTTGTGGCACGTCCGGCATGTGCATGTGGCTCGTATCACATGGCTCGGATTGAGTGGCGGACCCCGCCGATTTCCGTACCTACGGGTGACACCGGGACGCCGGATGCAAGGATGAGGCCGTCATGACTGCTGGGTGGTGTTCTCGCACGGTTCGGGCCGCGGTGTTCGCGGCCGTCTGTGTGCTGCTCGCCGCCCTGGGCCACGTACTGATGTCCGGCAGTCATGTGCCCTGGTGGGCGCTGGCCGGCGGCGCCGCCGTGACCGCCGGCGGGGGGTGGTGTCTGGCGGGCCGGGAACGCGGGCTGCCGCTGATCGTGGCCGTCGTGGCCACCGCCCAGACGGCGCTGCACTCGGCGTTCTCCCTCGCGCAGTCGGCGACCGGGGGACAGCACACCGTGCCCTCGGACACGGGTGCCGTGGGCCACGACATGTCCGCCGCGCACATGTCCTCGATGCACATGGGCTCGATGCCCATGCACTCGATGGACGCTATGGACCTGGGCCATACCGCGGGCCACGCCATGGGCGGCTCGTCCTCGTCAGGGATGATCGCCGCCCACCTGCTGGCCGCACTGCTGTCCGGCCTGTGGCTCGCCCACGGCGAGCGTGCCGCCTTCCGTATTCTGCGCGCCGTGGCCGGATGGCTGGCGGCGCCGCTGCGGCTGCCGCTCGCCGTGCCCGCCCCGCCGCAGGCCCCGCGCCCACGGCCGCGGCGGCGCAGTTCGGCACGGTCACCGCGCCGACTCCTCCTCGTCCACGCGATCACCTTGCGGGGTCCGCCCCTGGGGACTGCTGTCGTCTGACGACAGCCGGCTTCCCGAGGCGGCCCCGAGGCGCCTCGGGCCACGGTCGTACGCCCGCGCGGGCATCAGGACGCCCCGCAGGGTCCCGTACGGCCTGAATCCCCACTCGCCGGATCCCGCCGCAGCGTGCCTGTGCGCGCCGCCGGCCGGGCTCCCGGATGACCGAGAAGGACACCAGGTGATCACTCCTGCCCTGCCCGCCTCGTACGAGAAACGACGCGAGACGTTCCGCGCGCGAACCGAGGACCACGGGACCGAGACCGCCGACGAGTCGATTACCGCCTGGGCGCTTGCCGCCCGCGGCGGCGACCCGGACGCCGTCGACCACTTCGTCCGTGCCCTGCACCGCGACGTCCTGCGCTACGTCGCCCATCTGTGCGCCGACCCCCAGGCCGTCGACGACCTGGCGCAGGACACGTTTCTGCGGGCGCTCGGCAGCCTGCACCGATTCGAGGGCCGCTCCTCCGCGCGTGCCTGGCTGCTGTCCATCGCCCGCCGTGCGGTGATCGACAGCTACCGGTACGCCTCCGCCCGGCCGCGTCTGAGTGACGTACCGGACTGGCGGCTGGCCGTGGAGCTGGCCCAGCCGCGCGATCTGCCGGGCTTCGACGACGGCATCGCCCTGCTCGACCTGCTCGCGGCGCTGCCGGAGGAGCGCCGGGAGGCGTTCGTCCTCACCCAGCTGCTCGGGCTGCCGTACGCGGAGGTCGCCGAGTTGACCGACTGCCCGGTCGGGACGGTCCGGTCCCGGGTCAACCGGGCCCGCACCGCGCTCATCGACCTGCTCGCCGCGGCGGACGAGCCCGCCGCGCTGGCCGCCTGAGCGACGACCAAGGGTGCCGACGGCCGCCGTGGAGGCGGCCGTCGGCACCCTTGTGTGCGTGCGGCGCGGCCGGTCAGGCAAAGGCCGCGAGCGCCGCGGGGCCGTGCCGGAAGTCGGGGTCGACCTGGGCGGTGAGGTCGTGGCCGGTGGCGTCGTTGGCCCAGGCGGCGGCGTTGCGCAGGTGGAACTCGACGGCGTGCCGTTGGAAGGTCGCCCAGTCCTTGGGGCGGGCGTCCACCGCGGCGCGCAGCCGGTCCAGCGCACGGGCGTTGTGCGGCTCCAGCTCGCCGTGCCCGCGGCCCTGCTCCTGGGCTCGGACCCAGGCGGACTGCTCGCAGTGGGCGACCAGGTCGTCGCCGATGTGCAGCCGGAGGAAGTCGAGGTCGTCCTCGCCGGTGACCTTGTTGCCGACCACGCCGATCGGAATGCCGAACTCGGCGGCGTGGTCGCGGTACTGGCGGTAGACGGAGACGCTCTTGCGGGTCGGCTCCACCACCAGGAACGTCATGTCGAAGCGGGTGAACAGACCGGAGGCGAAGGCGTCGGCGCCGGCCGTCATGTCGACGACGACGTACTCGCCGCGGCCGTCCACCAGGTGGTTGAGGTAGAGCTCGACCGCGCCGAGCTTGGAGTGGTAGCAGGCGACGCCGAGATCCCTCTCGTCGAAGGCGCCGGTCACCATCACCGGGACCTCGCCCACCCGCTGCACGTGCCGGGCGTGGATCTCGTCGTCGCCCAGCAGCCGCAGCAGCCGTGAGCCGCGTCCCGCCGGGGTCGTCTTGACCATGGCGTCGCGGGAGACGATCCGCGGGTTGGTGCCGCGCAGGTAGTCCTTGATCTCGCCGGTGTGGGCGCTGAGCGGCGGGGCGGCGAACATCTCCTCCTCGTCGAGGCCGAGGGCGTACGCCAAGTGCTGGTTGATGTCGCCGTCGACGGCGACCACGGGCGCCCCCGAACGTGCCAGCCGGCGGGAGAAGAGGGCGGACAGAGTGGTCTTGCCACTGCCGCCCTTGCCGACGAACGCCACACGCATCGCTAACCGCTCCTATTGGAAATGGATGTCGTCTCCATAGGGTGGAGAGGTCAGGGTGGGGTGTCAAATCGGCAGGCACCCAACTGGCCTGCGAAATAGGCGAGTCGGGCGCCGTGTGGTCACTCGGTCAGGGGAGTCGGAGCAGGTTGATCCGGTACTCCTCCACCTGCGGCAGCCGCTGGGCCTTGAGGCCGCTGAGCATCTCCTGATACGCCGCCGGCAGTTCGTCGTACATCGTGGTGGGGAGGCTGGTGAGCGTGTGGGAGGCGAGCAGTCGGGTCCCCGGTCGCCAGTCGGTGAGTTCGGCCGGATCCGCGCACGACCACTGCATCTTGGCGTCGACCTTGCTGAGCGCGTCGTGCTGGTCCTGGGTGGTGATGATCCCGGGACCGGCGGTGTCCAGGGCGAGCAGCGCACCGGGGAAGCGCTCGGCGAGCAGGTTGAGGACCTTACGCACCTCCGCCTCGGGCAGGTAGGGCAGTACCGCTTCGGCGGCGAGGAAGAAGGGGCCGTCCGACTGTGCGGCGACGGAGTCGGCCCATGCCTCGTCCGTCACCGACGCGGCGATCATCGTGCGGCGGGCAGTGTCGGTGAAGAACGTCCGGCGCAGGTCGATCGCGTCGGGCAGGTCGAGGTCGAACCAGCGGGCGCGGCCGGTGCCGACGCGCTCGTACCGGGTGTTGAGGCCCGTGCCGATCTCGACGACCGTGCCGTCCGGGTGTTCGGTCAGGAAGTCGGCCACCCACCGGTCGAACAGGCTGGTGCGCAGGACCGTGCCGATGAGGCTCGGTCCGTTGTCGAAGCGGGCGAAGTCGTAGTCGATCGAGGCCACGATCTCCTCGGCCCGGGCGTCGCGCAGTGCGGCGCCCTTCTTGCGGCTTTCCACCGCGCGTCCGTACAGCGGGATGAGCAGGGTCTCCTGAACCGTGCCCAGACGTACACCGTGCTCTGTCATGGCAGTCTCCCGTTTCGGTGTCCGTACCGGGTCGGGCGGTGCCGTGGCTGCGTCCACCGCCCGACCCGGGGTCTCAGGTCCCCGCCATGGCGGGGGAGTGCTCGTGGTCGCAGGTGTCGTCGAGGCCGTAGGTGTCCCAGGCGGGGAACGGGTCGTCGGACGGCGGTTCCTCGCCGTCGTGCATCAGGCACTCGGCCAGTGCGGTGTGCAGGGCGCCGGCCTTCAGCTCCGTACCGATGAAGACCAGTTCCTGAGCGTACGGGGCCTCCTCGTCGCGTGCGGCGGACGGCTCGAAGCGGGCGACGGAACCGGCCTGCGACCACAGGCCCGTCACCTGCGGGCGGCTCGCCAGGGTGAAGAAGCCCTTGGAGCGCAGAATCCGCCCGTGGTCGCCGCCGTCCAGCTCCTGGGTCACGAAGGTCCACAACCGCCCGGGATGGAAAGGCAGTTCGGAGCGGAACACGGTCGAGGAGATGCCGTACTCCTCCGTCTCCGGAACATGGTCCCCGTTGAGCTCCCGGACCCAGCCCGGCGCCTGCTGGGCGCGCTCCAGGTCGAACAGGCCGGTGTCCAGGACCTGTTGGAGGTCGATCCGGCCGTGGGTGGCGGGGACGACGCGGGCGGCCGGGTTGAGGCGTGCGAGGGTCGCCCGCAGCCGGTCGGCGGTGGCGGCGTCCACCAGGTCGAGCTTGTTGAGCACGATGACGTCGGCGAACTCGACCTGGTCCATCAGCAGGTCGCTGACGGTGCGCTCGTCGTCCTCGTACTGGTCCAGGCCGCGTTCGACGAGCTCGTCGCCGCTCGCCAGCTCTGCCAGGAAGTTCGCTGCGTCGACGACGGTGACCATGGTGTCCAGGCGGGCCAGATCGCCGAGGGTGGCGCCGTCGTCGCGGGCGAACGCGAAGGTGGCGGCCACCGGCATCGGCTCGGAGATGCCGGACGACTCGATCAGCAGGTGGTCGAAGCGGCCCTCACGGGCCAGCCGGTCGACCTCCTCCAGGAGGTCGTCGCGCAGGGTGCAGCAGATGCACCCGTTGGTCATCTCGACCAGCCGCTCCTCGGTGCGCGACAGCGCGGCCTCGCCGCCGCGCACCAGCGTGGCATCGATGTTGATCTCGCTCATGTCGTTGACGATCACGGCGACGCGCAGCCCTTCGCGACTGGCGAGGACGTGGTTGAGCAGCGTGGTCTTGCCCGCTCCGAGGAAACCGGACAGGACGGTGACGGGCAGTCGGCCGTACGGCATCCTCGCTCAGCCCTCGGGGCGCAGCAGCCCGCGCTCGTACGCCTTGACCAGGTTCTGCGGTACGAGGTGGCTGACGCCCTCGATCGTGACCGGCACGAGCTGCGGCGTGCTCGCCTTCCACTGGGCGCGGCGGTGGCGGGTGTTGCTGCGGGACATCTTCCGCTTGGGGACGGCCATCGGGATCCTTCCTGGGTGCGTTCGTGACTCCCCGGGGGGAGTGACACAGACGCTACATGAAAATGGATCCCATTACTAAGTGGGTCGGGCTCCTGTCGGCGGGGTCGGCCGGTCGGGCAAGTCGGCTAACAGGGCCCGCTGTCCGGCAGGTGCTTCTCCGCCCAGTCCCCGAGTTCCTTGAGGGCGGGTTCCAGGGCGGCCCCGGATTCGGTCAGCCGGTAGGAGACCCGCAGTGGCGGGCCCTCCTCCACCTCGCGCACGACGAGTCCCGCGGCGCCGAGCTCGGTGAGCCGGTCGGAGAGCATGCGCTCGCTGATCCCGGGGATCGCCCGGCGCAGGTCGGCGAAGTGGGCCGGCTGTTCGACGAGCACGGCCACGATCGGGCCGGTCCAGCGCTTTCCGAGCAACTGGAAGACGCGGGTGATGCCGCTGTCCACCCGCTTGCATGCCTCGGTGTCATGGCTCTGCTCGACTGTCATGCCTTCAGGGTACTGTGCCGCCGTGCGGGGATGAAAAAAAGTAAGCACCTGTGTTATTCATAGTCCCGCACCAAGAATTAGCACGGCGGGTGCCCTGCCACCCCGCGGGCGCCGGCCGGTTCACTGCTCATGGGAGATTTCCTGATGGCCACGTTGCTGCACATCGACTCGTCCGTGTTCCCCGCGTCCGCCTCCGCGTCCCGGGCCGTCACGGAGACCTTCCGCAAGGCCTGGGAGGAGCAGCACCCGGAGGGCACGGTGATCTACCGCGACCTCTCCACCCACCCCGTCCCGCACATCACCGCCGACGCCCACACGGCAGGCTTCGCCGCTCCGGACGCGCACACGCCCGAGCAGGCGGCCGCCTTCGCCGAGCGGGTGAAGCTGATGGAGGAGCTGGAGCGGGCGGACGCGGTGCTGATCGGCGCCCCGATGTACAACTACTCGATCCCGTCCACCCTCAAGGCATGGCTGGACAACGTGATCCTCCACGGCCGCACCATGGGCGAGAACCCCTCTGCCAAGGGCACCCCGGTCACCGTCGTGGCCAGCCGCGGCGGCTCCTACGCGCCGGGCACTCCGAGGGAGGGCTACGAGTACGTGCAGAACTACCTGACGGCGACCCTCGCCGACATGCTCGCGCTCGACGTGGACTTCATCGTCCCGGAACTCACCATGGCCCCGCACAACCCGGCCATGGCCGAACTGGTGCCGCTCTTCGAGGCCTCCCGCGAGCGCGCTCTCGAGGAAGCGGCCACCAAGGCCAAGACCCTCGCCGAACGCCTCGCCGCGTAAGGCTGAACGGTCTGGTGACGGCGCCCGGAGCCCGCGCGGTGTCGCTGCGGGTGTCCCGGGCGTCGTTCAGAACGCGAGACCGATGTGGGCGAGTGCCTGCTTGAGGAGTACGCCGTGACCGCCCGGCATCTCGCTCTGCACCGCCGGGGAGGCCGCCTCCTGGGGGCTGAACCACACCAGGTCCAGGGCGTCCTGACGCGGACGGCAGTCGCCGGTCACCGGGACCACGTAGGCGAGGGACACGGCATGCTGACGCGGGTCGTGGTACGGCGTGATGCCCTGGGTCGGGAAGTACTCGGCGACCGTGAACGGCTGCAGGGAGGCCGGGACCCGGGGGAGTGCCACGGGGCCGAGGTCCTTCTCCAGGTGGCGCAGCAGGGCGTCGCGGACACGTTCGTGGTGCAGCACCCGGCCGGAGACCAGGGTGCGGCTGACCGTTCCGTCCGGTCCGATGCGCAGCAGCAGGCCGATGCTGGTGACTTCACCGCTGTCGTCGACGCGCACAGGCACCGCCTCGACGTACAGGATCGGCATGCGGGCGCGCGCCATCTCGAGCTCGTCGGTCGTCAGCCAACCGGGCGTGGTTTCGGTCATGTCAGACATTGCTTGATCATACTTTCAGGTGTCGTCGGAAAACCGGTAGACCCGGAGGGCGTTGTCCCGCCCCGCCCACTGTGCGATCCGCAGTGCGTCGGGCAGGCTC
Organism: Streptomyces sp. F001; assembly: GCF_004187715.1. Taxonomy (GTDB): domain Bacteria; phylum Actinomycetota; class Actinomycetes; order Streptomycetales; family Streptomycetaceae; genus Streptomyces; species Streptomyces flavusporus. The sequence goes on from NZ_QZWF01000023.1 coordinate 73,287, forward strand.
AGCTCGTCGGCGGCCACCCGTTCCCGCAGCAGTCCGGCGAGCCCCTGCCGGAAGGCCAGCGCCCCCAGCAGGAAGAACTCGGCCACACCGTAGGCGTCGGAGCTGTACAGCAGTTTGCGGAACGGGGTGATCTCCATCGCCTCGGCCAGGACTGCCCGGGCCCGGCCGGGACCGACGTAGTGCAGGGTGAGGCCGACGTCGAGGTACACCTGCTCGAACACGGCCGAAAGGTAGGCGGCCTGGCGCTGGTACGGCCAGCAGTGCAGGAGCAGGACCGGGACCGTGCCGGCGGTCAGGTGGAGCCAGTCGGTCAGGTGGGTGGGGTCCGCGCGGTCCAGCCGGATGTCGTTGTCCCCGAAACCGGTGTGCAGCTGGAGGGGGAGGCCGAGCTCGACGGCCGTCCACAGCAGGTGCCGTACGAGGACGGGGTCGTCCAGTCGCCCACCCCCTGTCGTCGACCAGCGCCGGGCCGCCTCGGTGACCTCCTCGGCCGTGGGTCGCGCCGGGTCCAGGTCGAAGCCCGTGCGGTACGCGGCCACCGACTTCACCGCCACCACGCCCGGCCGCCCCACCGCCTCCCACATGGCCGCCCGGAACGTCTCGGCGTACTCGTCCGGCTCGACGCCCGCCACCGCGACCGCCTCGGCGACGCTCTCCAGCCGTACGACCTCATGCGCGACGGCGCCGCCACCGGCGGCCCCGGCCAGCTCCCCCGGCGTGGTGAGGCCGTCCGGGGCGTACCCGGTGTCGACGCAGAACACCTCCGTCCCCGCCGCGGACAGGAACCGTCGGTTCACCTCCGCCGCGCCGAGCTCGGTCCGGCGGGCCAGGTAGTCCTCGGCGGGAGTGTGCCGCGGCAGGTCGAGCAGGGGTGCGCAGTGGCGGCGGACGGCGACGCCGACGGGACTGTCGAAGGGGGACATGCCCGGCCACACCCCGCCCTCGGTGATCAGCGACTCGAAGCGCCGTGTGGTCACATCCCCGGTGACCACGCCGTGGCAGTGGTGGTCCACCAGGGGCAGCGCGGCGAGCTCCTCCTCGATGGGGCCGGTGTCATTCATGTCAGTACACCCAGCGGTACGCCGCCGCCACCCCGGCGTCGTCCAGTCCGGCGACGGAGGCGATCTCCCCGCGCCGTACGGCGGTCACCGCATCGGCCAGGACCGGTCCCAGCGCGGCCCGCAGCCGCTCGTCCGCGGTGAACTCCGCGACGGCCTCGTCCAGCGACACCGGCAGCCGGCGCACACCCCGGGCCGCCGCCTCCTCGGCGCCGAGCCGTGCCGGATCCCCGGTGGTCTCCTCGGGCAGCGCCGCGGACGTGGACAGGCCGTCCAGCCCGGCGGCGATGACGCAGCCGAGCGCCAGATACGGGTTGGCGGCCAGGTCGACGGGCTTCACCTCCAGGTTGGCCGCCTGGTCGCGCAGCCCCGCGGTGCCCGTGATGATCCGCACCGCGGTCTCCCGGGTCTCCCGGCCCCAGGCGGTGAACACTCCGGCCCACTGGGACGGTCTGAGTCGCAGACAGCTCGCCGGGCTGGGCGCTGTCACCGCCGTGAGGCCCGGCAGGTGGGCGAGGATCCCGGCCGCGAAGGACTCGGCGTCGGCCGTCATGCCGTACCGGCGGTCGCCGCCGGAGTGCAGGTTGACGCCGTCGCGCCAGGCGGAGAGGTGGAGGTGGCCGCCGTTGCCGACGCCTTCGGCGGACACGGCCGGGGCGAAGGAGACCCGCAGCCCGTGCCGCCGGGCCACCGCGCGGATGGTCTGCCGTACCAGCACGCTGCGGTCGGCCGCCGCCACCGGGTCCAGCGCGCCCACCGAGATCTCGAACTGCCCGGCCGCGTACTCGGGATGGACCTGGTCGACGTCCACGCCCTGCGCCGCACAGGCCGCCAGCAGATCGGCGGTGCAGTCGCTCAACTCGATCTGCCGGGTGGCGCCGTACGCCGGCCCCGACACCGCCGGGACGAACTCCCCGTCGGGTGCCGAACCCAGCCCCACCGCCCACTCGATCTCGACGGCCGCCCGGAAGGTGATGCCGTGCCGCCGCGCCGCCTCGGCGACGACCCGGCGCAGGAACGTACGGGTGCAGGCCGGGTGAGGCTCGCCGTCCTGCGTGATCCGGTCCACCGGGGCCCACGCCCAGCCGGGCTGCCCGGCGAGCACGGTGAGCCGGTCCAGGTCGGGATAGAGACGCAGATCGCCGTCGGGGGAGCCGAGCACGTCGGTGGTGACGATGGAGTCGTTCGCCAGGAAGGTGTCGAACACCGGCGACATACCGACGCCCCAGGCCGCGGCCGCGGCGAGCCTGGCCGTCGGGATCGTCTTCACCCGAGTGATGCCCGCGGTGTCGACGTAAGCCAGGACGATCCCGTGCACGCCCCGCCCGGACAGTTCGCCGCTCAGCGCGGTGGCCTGCTCGACGTCGCCGGGACGCCCACCCGGGACGGGGTCGGCAGGGGTGGTCATACGTCCTCCAGGGCTGCCTCGGCGGGGGTGCGGGCCCGGGTCAGGGTTTCACGGCCACCGCGCCGAACTGCGGTACCACGACGGGGGCGTGGAGATCGGATCGCCACTGCGCACACGACACGAGCCCCGGTTCGACCAGCTCGAGGCCGTCGAAGAAGGAGGCGATCTCGGCGCGGCTGCGGGCGGTGATCGGCGGGGTGGCGTTCTCGTTCCAGAACTTCATGGCCGGGATCTGGCCCTCGCCGCCCAGTTCGGCCTCGTGGGTGGGGTGCGTCAGGACCAGGAAGCTGCCGGAGGGGACCGCGGCCATGACGCGGCGCGCGATGTCCCGCGCCTTGTCGGTGTCCAGGACGAAGTTGAGGATGCCCAGCATCATGACCGCGACGGGACGCGTGAAGTCCAGTGTGCCCGCGGCCCGTTCGAGGATGGTGTCGGGGTCGTGCACGTCCGCGTCGATGTAGTCGGTGACGCCCTGAGGCATACCGGTCAGCAGCGTGCGGGCGTGGATCAGCACGATGGGGTCGTTGTCGACGTACACGATCCGCGACTCAGGGGCGATCCGCTGGGCGATCTCGTGGGTGTTGTCCGCCGTGGGCAGCCCGGTGCCGATGTCCAGGAACTGCCGGACCCCGCGCTCCTCGGCCAGGAACCGCACCGCCCGGCCCAGGAACTCGCGGTCCGCTCGGGCGATGTCCCGGATCAGCGGGAACATCGACGCGACGTGGTCACCGACCCGGTGGTCGACCTCGTAGTTGTCCTTGCCGCCGATCCAGTAGTTCCAGACCCGCGCGTTGTGCGCCACAGCGGTGTTCAGCCGTGCCGTACCCTCCGCCGGGGTGGGGGCCTCGCTCACGTCTCGTCCTCTCCTCGACCGAACCGCCGTTGCCGCCATTGTGCCGCGCTCATGATCAGCGTGTCCCGGGAATCGGGACAGCGGGACCTCAGGAGGGCCGGGGGACGCCCCCGGTTAGGGTGGACAGCCGCACCCGGAACGACAACAGGCGCGACCGCGCGCTCCAGGAAACAGGACATGCCCTACTCCCACTCGCCCCTGCCCACCGCGTCCGACGCCCCGGCCGTCGCTCCCGCCGACATCAGGCTGGTCGTCACCGACATGGACGGCACGCTGCTGGACGACGACAAGCGGGCCCCGGCCGGACTGTGGGAGGTCCTGGACCGGCTGCGCGAGCGCGGAGTGCTGTTCAGCCCCGCGAGCGGCCGCCAGTACGCCACGCTGGCACGGGAGTTCGCCCCGGCGGCGCAGGGGATGGTGTTCATAGCGGAGAACGGCACCTACGTCGTGCGCGACGGCGTGGAGCTGAGCTCCGACCCGCTTCGGAGCGCCGTCGTCACCGAGGTCGTCGAGGCGGTACGGCGGCTCGCGGCCGACGGCGTCGACGTGGGGGCCGTCGTCTGCGGCAAGCGGTCCGCGTACGTCGAGCGGACCGACGCGGCCTTCCTCGCCGAGGTCCGCAGGTACTACGTCGAACACCGGACCGTCGAGGACGTCACCGCCGTCGACGACGACATCCTCAAGGTCGCCCTCTACGACTTCGGCCCCGTCGAACGCACCACGGCACCGGCCCTGCACCGCTTCACCGCCACCCATCAGGTCGTCGTCTCCGGTGAACACTGGGTCGACATCATGAACCCCACCGCCAACAAGGGCGCCGCCGTCCGCCGGCTCCAGCGCGAACTCGGCATCACCCCCGCGCAGACCCTGGTCTTCGGCGACTACCTCAACGACCTGGAGATGCTCGACACCGCCGAGTGGTCCTTCGCCATGGCCAACGCCCACCCGGACGTCATACGGCGCGCCCGCCACCTGGCTCCGTCCAACAACGACAACGGCGTGCTGCGCACCGTCTCGCGCCTGCTGGGACTGCCCGTCACGGAGGGCTGAAGGCCGCCGCCGGCCCGCCGCGCTCGAGCCGTTCCGCGAGCTGGCCGGGCCACGACACCATGCGGTGTCCACGCCGGGAGACCTGCTGTTCCCCATCAGGGCGAACCGGCCGGACCTGTGCTTCGCGCTGACCGCCGAGATCATGAAGGGGCTGCGCGGGTCGGCCACGGTCCAGGACGAGCTCCATGCCTTCGCCTACTACGACGCGCGCAACCTCCTCGGCTTCGTCGACGGCACCGAGAACCCGGTCGGGCACGAGGCCGCCGACGCGGCGCTGGTCGGCGACGAGGACCCGGACTTCCGTGGTGGCTCCTACGCGGTCGTGCAGAAGTACCTGCACGACGTGGACGCCTGGGAGCGGCTGCCGGTCGAGACCCAGGAGAAGGTGATCGGCCAGACCCAGGAGAAGGTGATCGGCCGCACCAAGGCGATCGACGTCGAACTCGACGCGCCCGGTTCCCACAAGGACGTCAACACCGTCATCGGCCCGGACGGAACCGAGCAGCGGATCCTGCGCGCCGCGATGCCGTTCGGCCGACCGGGACACGGCGAGTTCGGCACGTACTTCATCGCCTACGCCCGTGATTCCCGGGTGACGGACACAATGCTGGAGCGGATGTTCCTCGGCACGCCGACCTCGGGGCCCGATCCGCTGCTGGACTACTCCCGGGCGGTCACCGGAACCCGGTTCTTCGTCCCGTCGGCCGACTTCCTGCGCGCCATACCGGGGGACGGGGGTCAGTCGTCCTCCTCCTTCTCCTCGTCGTCGGAGTGAGGCCTGCGCTCTTTCTTGTCCTTCGTGGCGCCGGTTTCCCCGGGCGTGGGCGTCGGCGAGGGCTGCACGGCGACGGCGGGGGAGGGTGTGACCTCCGTGGAGGTGGGACCGGTGGTGCCGGTGACGTCCGTGCTGGAACCCTCCGCCGAACTGTTGTCGGGTGAGAACCACACCATGCCCGCCAGCATCGCCGCCACGAAGAGCGCCACCGCGCCGGCGATCGCTGCCACCCGGGGCCGCCGCGTGAGCGTCTCACGGACACCCGGCCGGCTCCGGCGTCGTGTCGGGTGGGCCCGGGTCGTGTGCCGGGAGGAGGACGGCAGCAGGTACGTCGTCGCCGGGCCGGTCTCCGTGCTCGGGGGCCGGTGCTCGGGCGCCGGTGCCGACGAGGCCGCGGGCAGCGGCTCGGGACGGCCCTGCCAGGCGCCCGAGGTGAACCAGTCGGCGACCTGTGCCGCACCCGGCCGGTGCTCGGGCTGCTTGGCCAGCAGGCCCAGCAGATAGCTCTCGAAGGCGGGCGGGAGGTCGGCGCCGAGTTGCCGCGGCGGTGTCGGGGCGGCGTCGAGGTGCTGGTGCAGGATGGCGATCGCCGTGTCGGCCTGGAACGGCGGGCGCCCGGTGAGCAGCTGGTAGAGCACACAGCCCAGGGAGTACACGTCACTCGCCGGACCCGCGGGCTGCCCCAGCGCGCGTTCCGGCGCGAGGTAGAGGCTGGTGCCGACGATCTGTCCCGTGGCGGTGAGCGCGGCCGCCGGGTCGTCGAGGAAGCGGGCGATGCCGAAGTCGCCGATCTTCAGGGTGCCGTCGGCGTCGAGGAGCAGATTGGCCGGCTTGATGTCCCGGTGGACGATGCCCTGCTGGTGGGCGGCGGCGAGCCCGGCGGCCGCCTGCGCGGCGATGCGGGCCACCCGGTCGGCGGGCTGCGGCCCGGCGTCGGCGAGCATCCGGGCCAGGCTGTCGCCGTCGACCAGCTCCATCACGAGGAACAGCCGGTCGTCGTGCGTGCCGAAGTCCAGAACGCCCACCACGTACGGGTGATGGAGCTGTCCGGCGGTCTGCGCCTCCATGCGGAAGCGGGAGGCGGCCGTGGGGTCGGAGTCCTGGGGCAGCAGCAGCTTGACGGCGACCGGTCTGCCGAGCGTCTCGTCGTACGCACGCCAGACCTCTCCCATCGCGCCGCGCCCGATCGGATCGTGCAGCCGGTACCGGCCCGCTATGAGCACCTGTGTTTCATCCTCATGCTGTGTGACGTCTCGACGCCGCAGGCCGCAACTGACCGCACGGGCGCGGTTGATGGTGGGGGGATGCCGCAGCTGCCACAGCGTACCGGTCGCGGACCGTGCCGATGATCACCGGTCAGGACTGCCGGGCGCCGTTCGGTCAGCGGCGGGCAGCAGGGCAGGGCGTCGACGGCATCGGGTTCGAGCAGCGAGAGCGCCTTCTTGTTCGACCTGTATCTGTGTTCACATACGTCGAAGGAGTGGCGGAAGCTGACGGTGAACGGCCTGGGGCAGGGCGCCGGAGCCTGGCGGAAGGCCCTCGCGCCTCGACGGCCGAGCAGCGGAAGATGTTCATCGACACCCTGGCCGCGTACGAGGCAGCCCTCGCGGAGGAGTGAACGCGCCGGGCGCGGTGCAGGATGACTGGCGCGGGTCCCACCCGCTCTGCGCGCGCCGCCGGTCCTGGGTGCGCCGATGCCCGAGGAGAGGGAAGCAGCATGAGCGAACCGGCCGCCGTGGCCCGTCTCACCCGGGAGCTCACCGCCGGGCTGAAGCCCGACGACCTGACCGACTTCTACCGGGACCTGCACCGTCACCCCGAGCTGTCCTTCCAGGAACACCGGACCGCCGCCAGGCTCGCCGGGCGGCTGCGTGCGGCGGGATTCGAGGTGACCGAAGGGGTCGGCCGTACCGGCGTGGTGGGGGTGCTGGCCAACGGGGACGGGCCGGTCGTGTGGCTGCGCGGCGACATGGACGCGCTGCCGGTGCGGGAGGCGACGGGCCTCGACCACGCCTCCTGCGTCGACGGTGTGATGCACGCCTGCGGGCACGACCTGCATGTCACCTGGCTGGTCGGTGCCGCCGAGGCGCTGGCGGCCGGGCGGGAGAGCTGGTCGGGCACGCTCGTGGTGATCGGGCAGCCCGCGGAGGAGTCGGGCGGGGGAGCGGCGGCGATGGTCGCGGACGGGGTGCACGTGCGTTTCCCGCGGCCCGACGTGCTGTTGGGGCAGCATGCGGCGCCCGGCCTCGCCGGGTTCTATCCGCACACCCCGGGCCTGATCCTGTCGGCCTCCGACGACATCGACGTCGTCGTGCACGGCCGCGGCGGCCACGGCTCGCGCCCCGAGACGACCGTCGACCCGGTGGTGACCGGCGCGTACATCGTCACGCGGCTGCAGACGGTGGTCTCCCGCGAGGTCGCTGCGGCGGAGTCGGCGGTGCTGACGGTGGGGCAGTTCCACGCCGGTACGCAGGCCAACATCATCCCCGCCGAGGCCCGGCTCGCGCTGAACCTGCGGACCCAGGACACCCATGTGCGCGAGCGCATCCTCGCCGCTGTCCGCCGCACCGTGGCCGGCGAGTGCGAGGCCGCCGGCTGTCCGGTGCCGCCCGAGGTCACGGTCAGACGCGGCTATCCCAACACGGTCAACGACGCGGCCCTGGACACGGAGATCGCGGCCGTGCACCGCGAACTGTTCGGCGCGCACACGGTGTTCGACTTCGGCCCGGCGATGGGCAGCGAGGACTTCTCCCTGCTCGCGCCCGCGGGAGTGCCGTACGACTACTGGTACGTCACCACCACTCCCGCGGACGTCTGGGACGCCGCGCCGGGCGAGCGCCTGATGGACAAGCTCGACAACGTGCCGAGCAACCACAGCCCGCTGTTCTCCCCCGACCTCTCGGTGCTCGCGCCGGGGACGCGAACCCTGGTGTCGGCAGCGCTGAGCCGGCTCAGCGGGTGAGGTGACCGAGTCGGCTCGGTGTCCCATGGAGCTCCAGTGGAGTCGGGCAGGTTCATCCGGCGCGTCGGAGACTGTCCTCGGCCACCTCCTTGTCCAGCGACGCCCGCACCAACGCGGCGGCCAGCACAGCCGGTTCGGTGTCGCCGGCGAGCTTCAGCAGACGCTCCGGATCCTTCGGCAGGCCCAGTCGCTCCGCGCCGTCTAGGGCCTTGCGGTCCAGGTAGGGCGCAACCTCGGGCCACACCCGCTGCGCCTCCCGCAGGAAGATGTCGGCACCGGCCGGCCCCAGGCCCGGGATCTCCTGGAGCAGCCGGCGCAGTTCGGGGACCTTGCCGTCCGCCTCTTCCCGCAGGCGGCGCAGATCGCCGCCCCACCGCTGGGTCAACAGCTCCGCGCCGTCGCCGAGCGGAGCGGAGCGAAGTCGGAGCCGGAGCGAATGGGGGTACCGCCCGTGCCCGAAGGGCTACGGGGGAGGGTCGCCGTGCGCTCGTCATAGCGCCGGTAGCCGCCCCGGCCCAGCGCGTCCACCCGCTGCTGCCAGTCGGCCTCGGCCATGCGCCGGGGATCGCGCAGCCCCGCCTCGTGCAGTTCGCGCGCCGCCGCGACGGCGACCGAGGCGCGGATGCGGGCGCTGAGCAGCAGGGACAGCACCAGCAGCCGGTACAGCGGCTGCGGGGTGTCCTTCAGCCGGATGCCCGCCTCCTCGGCGTACGTGCGCCCGTGCGCGCCGACGAGTTCCCCTACGATCCGCCGCTCGTCGCTCATGGCTTCAGCGGGTCGTGGCCCAGCGTCATCAACTGGTGGCGTCGGCGCGTCTGTTCGGGTTCGGGCTCGTTCTCGAGGTCCACCTGCTCGCTGACCGTCTCCACCACGTCGTGCATCACCTGGATGTCGTCGTCGGTGAGGTCGGTGCGGCGCTTCTGCAGGATCGCGAGCACATGCTGCCCGGTGGGTGTGCCGGCCTGCTCCGGCAGCGGTTCCGTGTCCTCGTCGGCGTCGCGGACCCGCAGCCAGGAGGCCAGCTCCTGCGAGGTCATGTTGACCACGCAGTGGAAGTCCTCCCACAGCGCGTCGAGTTCGAGGGCGTCGGTCATCGGCATCGACCGTCCCTTCCGTGTGTGGCGTGCGGTCGGGCCGTCAGTCGCGCGGGAAGTTCTCCGCCTCGAACATCCACCGCTGCTTCTCCAGCTCGGCGGTGATGCCGAGGAACAGGTCCTGCGTCACCGGATCCGGCTTCTCCGTCACCTCGATGCGCTGACGCAGCCGGCCGATCGCCGACTCCAGCGCCTCCGTCATCGTCTGGACGACCTCCGTGTCGCGCAGCCAGCCGTCCTTCGGGCTCGGCAGCGCGAAGCGAGCGGCGATGGTCTCGGGGCGGCCGTCCGGCGGGACGCCGAGCGCCGCGGCGCGCTCCGCCACCGTGTCGGCGAAACCGCGCGCGGCCGAGACCACCTCGTCGAGCTGGAAGTGGATCGAGCGGAACCGTGGTCCGACGATGTTCCAGTGGGCCTGCTTCCCGGTCAGTGACAGCCCGAGCAGGTCGACCAAGGTCTCCTGGAGCGCGTCGCAGGCGATCCGGCGCGCGTCGTCGGGCAGTGTGCTCTTCACGACGGTCATGGTGAGTCTCTCCCTCCCATGTCGTCTCCGGCTGTCCTGGGTACACGGAGCAGCGCGGCGCGTTCGTGCTCGCCGGTCCCGCCCCACACGCCGGAGGTCTGCCCGGTGCTCAGTGCGTAGCGCAGACACTGGCTGATCACCGCGCAGCGGGCGCAGACGCGTTTGGCGGCCGCGATGTCCCGGAGCGCGGGTCCCGTCGTGCCCACGGGGAAGAACAGTTCGGGGTCCTCACCCACGCAGGCCGCTCGCCGCAACCACTCCATGCGGCGGCGGGTGCCCATGGCGAACCGGTGCAAACGCGGCGTGTCTCAGTCTGCGAGCACCCTGTCCACGAAGCGGGTCACCTCGGCGAACGCCTCGGCCCGGTCGGTCTCGTGGAAGACCTCGTGGCGCGCGCCCGGAAAGGTCCGCTCGGTCAGCGCGCCGCCGCTCAGCCGTTCGACACCGACGCGGCTCCCGGCGAGCGGGACCAGCCGGTCCTCCGTGCCGTGCAGCCACAGCAGCGGCAGCCCGCCGACGTCGCCGCCCTCGGCGACGTCCTCCAGGGTCCGGGCGAACGCCTCCAGCGTCGGCCGCTTCATCGGCCCGTGCCAGACCAGCGGATCGGCGGCGTAGGCCGCGCCGACGGCCGGATCGCGGGACAGGGCCGCCGGGTTGATCGGGATCTCGGGGATCTCGTCGTGGGCGAGCAGCCGGCCCGGTGTCTCCCAGCTGCCGATCACCGGTCCGGACAGCACGAGCGCGGCGAGCTCCGTGCCATGGCGCTGTGCGTAGCGGGCGGCGATCAGGCCGCCCATGGAGTGCCCGATCAGGACGACCGGCGCCACGGGGTGCGTGGAGCGGGCCAGCTCGGCCACGGCGTGCAGGTCGGTGACGACGTCCTCGAAGTCCTCGATCACCACGCGCTCACCCGCCGACTTCCCGTGCCCGATGTGATCGGGCCCGAACACGGCCGCCCCGTGCCGCACCAGGACGCCGGCCGGCTCCTCGTACCGGCCGATGTGCTCGCCGTAGCCGTGCGCCACCAGGGCCACGTACCGCGGCTCCGGGTGGGGCCACTCGCGGACGGTGATCTCGCCGCGGGTTCCGGTGAGGACGTGCTCGCGGACGTCGGCCATGTCTCCTCCGGCGGGGTCGGAGCGGGTTCCCGGAGATCTTCCCAGGGTGACGGTCGGCGGTCTATAGTCAAAAACTAGCAGCGCTAATTAATACGGGTGCCGGTCATCCGGCCGGTTCACCCAGCGATGTCGGTCAGGAGTCCTCTCGTGCGTCCCGTCCACTTCGCGGCCGCCCGCCGCACCCCCATCGGCAAGCTGCGCGGAGCCCTCTCCCCGGTACGGCCCGACGACCTCGCCGCGGCCGTGATCCGCGCACTCGTCGCCGACCTGCCCGCCCTCGACCCGGCCCGCATCGACGACGTCTACTGGGGCGCCGCCAACCAGGCGGGCGAGGACAACCGCAACGTCGCCCGCATGGCCGCCCTGCTCGCCGGCCTCCCCGAGTCCGTCCCCGGCGCCACCGTCAACCGGCTGTGCGCCTCCGGCCTCGAGGCCGTCACCACCGCCGCCCGCACCATCGCCGCCGGCGAGGCCGACATCGTGCTCGCGGGCGGCTCCGAGTCGATGAGCCGCGCCCCCTTCGTCCTGCCTCGCCCCGACGAGGCCCTGCCGCACCGCATCGAGACCGCCGACACCCGGCTCGGCTGGCGCCTGGTCAACCCGGCGATGAAGGACCTGCACGGCCTGCTGTCCATGGGGGAGACCGCGGAGGAGGTCGCCGAGCGGTACGGGATCTCGCGCGAGCGCCAGGACGAGTTCGCGCTGCGCAGCCACCAGCTCGCCGCCCTGGCCCGTAAGAACGGCCACTTCGACGACGAACTCCTGCCGGTGGAGCGGCCGGACGGTGTGGTGGTGGACGGCGACGAAAGCATCCGCGAGGACACCTCGTACGAGAAACTCTCCCGTCTGAAGCCGGTCTTCCGCGAGGGCGGCACCGTCACGGCGGGCAACGCCTCCCCGATGAACGACGGCGCCGCCGGACTGCTCCTGGTCAGCGAGGAGGCCCTCGACGAGCTGGGACTGGAGTCGCTGGGCCGCTACGTCGCCGGTGCCTCGGCCGGTGTCCATCCGGACGTGATGGGCATCGGGCCGGTCCCCGCCACGCAGAAGGCGCTGACCCGCGCCCACTGGAGCGTCGCGGACCTCGAGGAGGCCGAGTTCAACGAGGCGTTCGCGGCCCAGGCCCTCGCCTGCGTCGACCGGCTGGGCATCGACGCCGACCTGGTCAACCCGAGCGGCGGCGCGATCGCCCTCGGCCATCCGCTGGGCTGCTCGGGCGCACGCATTCTCACGACGCTGCTGCACCGGATGCGGCGCACGGGCGCGGCTCGGGGGCTGGCGACGATGTGCGTGGGGGTGGGGCAGGGGAGCGCGGTGCTCGTCGAACGGGCCTAGGGCCGGTCCGGAGGCGCCCGGTTCAGCGTCGGTACCAAAAGGCGAGACGCTCCTTACGGGCACCGGTTAGTTGCACATAGCATCGGTGTCCGCATGAACACGATGACGTTGTGGCACATCACCGGCTGGGAATTCGCCGCGCTCGCCTTCGCGGCGCTCCTCGTCGGCTTCTCCAAGACCGCCGTGAGCGGGGCCAACACGGTCAGCCTCGCCGTCTTCGCGGCGGTCCTGCCCGCCCGCGCCTCCACCGGAGTACTCCTGCCGGTCCTCATCGCCGGGGACGTGCTCGCGGTGCTCACCTACCGGCGACACGCCCACTGGCCCACGCTGTGGCGGCTGTTCCCGGCGGTCGCGGCCGGCGTGGTCGTCGGCACGCTGTTCCTGGTGTGGGCCGACGACGAGATCGTACGGACCTCGATCGGTGCGATCCTGCTGATGATGGCGGGCGTGACGGTGTGGCGCCGGCGTACGGCCCGGGCGGTGCAGGAGGAACCGGGGTCGGTGACCAGCCGGGCGGGCCGGATCAAGGCCCGTTCGTACGGGGTCCTCGGCGGCTTCACCACCATGGTCGCCAACGCGGGCGGCCCGGTGATGTCGATGTACCTGCTGTCGGCGGGCTTCCGGAAACTGGGCTTCCTGGGGACGTCGGCGTTCTTCTTCCTGATCGTCAACGTGTCCAAGGTGCCCTTCAGCGCGGGCCTCGGCCTGATCGACGGCCGCTCGCTGCTGCTGGACGCCGCGCTCGTGGTGTTCGTCGTGCCCGGGGCATTCATCGGCAAATGGGCCGTGAACCGCATCAACCAGCGGCTGTTCGAGCAGCTGGTGATCGCGGCAACGGTGGTCGGTGGCGTGCAGCTGCTACTGCGTTAGACCCAGCAGCGCGGGCAGATCCGCGAAGGAGTCGAGCACATGGTCGGGCCTGCCACTCGCGGCCTCATGGGTCTCCGGCAGGTACTTGCCCGTCCGCACCAGCACCCCGGTGATCCCGGCCTGCTGAGCCGCGAGGACGTCGGACTGGATGTCGTCCCCCACCATCACCGCCTCGTCCGCCCCGGCCCCGAGGTGCGCCAGAGCCGCCTCGAAGAAGGCGCGCGACGGTTTGCCGGTCACCTCGGCCTCGGTACGGGCCGCCGCCTCCAGCCCCGTGAGAAACGCCCCGGAATCCAGTTGCAGCCCCTCGTCCGTACGCCAGTACAGGTTGCGGTGCATGGCCACCAGCCGTGCCCCGCGCTGCAGATGCCCGAAGGCCCGGTTCAGTGTCTCGTACCCGAACTCGGGCCCGGCGCCGCCGACGATGACGACGTCCGGGACGGTGTCGGGGTCGGCGAAGTCGACGACGGTCACCCCGGTGAGGTCCTCCTCGATGTCACCGTGATTCAGCAGCGCGCAGCGGGCGCCGGGCAGGCGTTCCGCGAGGTGCGCGGCGGTCACGGCAGGGGCGGTGAGGATGTCCTCGGCGGCCACCGGGAACCCCGCGTCCGCCAGTGTCCCGGCGATCGAGGCGCGGGTACGGGACGTCGTGTTGGTCACCAGGGCGACGGCGAGCCCGGCGTCCCGGATCTCCCGGAGCGCCTCGACCGCACCCGGCAGCGGCTGCCAGGAGACGGTGAGGACGCCGTCGATGTCGATGAGGACGGCACGCACTGAGTCCATGTCCGGACGATAGCCACTCGGGAAGGCCCTGCGCGTGGCGGGCGGCGACCTCCCCCGTACGCTCGACGCATGTCCCGTCACGTTCTGGTCCTCGGCGGCACCACCGAGGCCCGCGAACTGGCCGCCGAGCTGGCGGCACGCCCGGGCGTGCGGGTCACGACGTCACTCGCGGGGCGGGTGACCCGGCCGGGCGCGGTCGCGGGCGAGGTCCGGGTCGGGGGATTC
>NZ_QZWF01000024.1 GCF_004187715.1 Streptomyces sp. F001
CCGGATCGGGGTACGGATTGGTCATGATGTCCTCCGCCAGTCGGTGAACGTCGGCTGTGGACTACTCCCCGCCTACCCGGGGCCCAGCGCCGCCAGTCACTCGCCGAAGTCACCGCGTGCCCGAGGTGGACCCCCGGGAGCCTGGCCGGACGACGTCAGCGCGACAGCCCGGTCCGCGCCGCCCGCGCCCCAGCCCCGGCGGCTGGAGAGCACCGGCACCGATGTCGTCGTCAGCTGCTGGGCCGGGGCCATGGAGGGCTGGGCGAGGACGATCGCGTCGGCGTCGGCGACCTCGTCGGCCTCGGCGGCGACGAGACGTGCGTAACTCTCCGTGTCGCCCGCCTCGAACCGCTGCCACGCGCCCTCCACCAATCGGGGCCGTACCTCGACGGGACGTCCGGCGCGGCGGGCCTCCTCCTCGATCAGCGACACGGTCGGCCCGAACGTGCTCTCCAGCGTCCCGAGGACGACGACCCGGGACCCCGCGGCCACCGCGGCGGCCGCCATCGGACGGTCGCCGCGCAGCACCGGCACCCCGACGCCGGCGCCGGCCGTCTCGGCGACGCCGCCGAGTGTCGAGCAGGTGCACAGCACGGCCCGCGCGCCGTCGGCGACCGCCCGCTCCAGGACCGCGCGCAGGTCGTCCGCCACCGCTTCGGGGCCCTTGGCGCGGGCCCGGTCCAGCAGTTCCTCGTCGACGAAGTGCCGTAGTTCCAGGCCCTGGTGGTTCTCGTCGCGCAGGGCGTCGAAGACGGGGACGTGGACGGGTGAGGTGTGCAGGAGAGCGAGCATGTACGAGGGATCCCTACGTCAGAACCGGCCGGGGTGCGCCGACAGCCAGTCCTTCGCCGCCTGGAGCAGCTCCGGGTCGGCCGCCGGAGCCTCCTCGGGGTGGCGTTCCGCCCACTTCACGACGTAGGGGCACAGCGGGGCGACGACGATGCCCTCGCGCTTCGCCGTGGCGTACAGCTCGCGCGCCAGCGAGCCCGCGATGCCCTTCCCCTCGTGCGCCGGTTCCACGATGGTGTGCACGGGGACCAGGGCGCGCCCCGGGGCTTCGAGGGCGAAGTACTCGATGTGGCCGACGACTTCGCCGCCGTCCCCGAGGGCCTCGAGGCGGCCGGCCGCCCGGTCGTCGCGGATCTCGATGTCGCTCATGGGCACGCTCCTGGTCGGAAAGGTCAGGCCGACACGGCCTGCGGGCTGCGCTCCTGGTCCGAGCCCGGCACCGGTGCGGACGGGTCGGCACCCAGGGCCACGATCCTGTTGTCGCGGTCCACGTGCACGACCCGCGGCTTCAGTGCCCGCGCCTCGGCGTCGGTGACCTGAGCGTAACTGATGATGATCACCAGATCGCCGGGGTGGACCAGATGGGCCGCGGCACCGTTGATACCGACGACGCCCGAGCCGCGCTCGCCCTCGATGACGTACGTCTCCAGCCGGGCGCCGTTGGTGATGTCGACGATGTGCACGAGCTCACCGGGCAGCAGATCGGCGGCGTCGAGGAGGTCCGCGTCGATGGTCACCGATCCCACGTAGTGCAGGTCGGCCTGGGTGACGGTGGCTCGGTGGATCTTGGACTTGAACAGAGTACGCAGCACTTTGGACTCCTAGAAGACGGCTCCCTGCCAGCTTCTTGCAGGTCAGGGGCGTCGTTCACTGTACATCGGCATGCCTTCGACTCGAAGACCTTTCACAACATCGTGCGCCGTGCGAGCAGGCTTCTCACCTGCTCGATCTGCGTGCTTCATGCTGCCGCGAAGCCGTCGAGCAGGGGCACGTACGGAAGACCGTCTCGGACGCACGCTGATCGGATGCCGACTTGCCTGATGGATCATCAGGCAGATCAGGATCAGCGGACCGCCCACACCGGAGGGGCTTCGAACGAACGTCGGGGTCGCGCTGCGGTACCTCTCCGCCTGGCTTCGCGGCCGGGGGGCCGTCACCCTGTACGGCCTGATGGAGGAGACGGCGATAGCCGAGATCGCCCGCGTGCAGATCCGGCAGTGGCTGCGACACCTCGTCATGGACCGGGAGACGGTGCTGGGGGCGCTCGACGACGAACTCGCCGCGCTGGGTGCCGAATACCACTGGGCCGCCCTCGACGAGGTACGGGCACTCTTCGAACGCAGCACTCTGGTACCTGGACGGGCCTGCCTATGTCAACCGGGCCCGGGCCGCCCACACGCCACCCCCAGATGACGTCCCGACCTGATGGCGAGCGGCCGCTCATCTCTCCTACGGAGCAGGGGTGAGCGGCCCGGCCGTCAGGGCATCAGCGCGATCAGCACCCGCTCCTCGAGGTCCTGCCACACGACATCGACCTCGGCGAAGCCCGCCTCGCGGAGCGCGGCCTCGTGATAGTCGACGCCCGGGGAGGCCCACTCGTCCTTGCTGCCCTCCGGCCAGATCTGGCGTCGGGCCTCGACGGCCTCCCCCAGGGCGGGCACGGATTCCGCGTTCTTCCACCAGGTCTCCCAGTCCTCGGCTCCGCGGGCGAGCGCAGCGGACTGACGGCGGGCGTTGACGGCGACGGAGGCCCCCTTGATCCGCTTGTTCCGCGAGCCGGCTGGGAGGTAGTCGGCGTTGATCAGCACGCCACCGGGCTTGAGCAGGGTCGCGGCGGCACGGTACACCGCGACCAGCTCGGGCGGGCCCAGCCAGTGCAGTGCGGTGCTGGACAGGACCGCGTCGAAGGTGCCCGGCCTGCCGTCCTCATTGAGGGCGGTGACCCAGTGGGGGGTTCGCAGATCGGTCCGGACCCAGCGCATCCGGCCGCCGTGGTCCCCGCACGCGCCCTGCCCGATCTTCAAGAGCACCGGGTCGATGTCGACGGCGACGGCGCGGCCCTCGGGATAGCGGCGCAGCAGCCGGTCGCTGATCGCGCCGGGGCCGCAGGCGAGGTCGAGCACGGTGGGGGCGGGTCCTGGGGCGAGTTCGCCGAGGAAGTCGAACATGACGTCGAAGCGGCGCTCGCGTTGTTCGATGTAGAGGTCCTGCTGCCGGTCCCAGCGGGTGAGCAGGTCGGTCCAGGTGTCGGTGTGTTCGGCGGTGTCGGTCATGAATTCCTCCGGGGTGCCGTGGTGATCGGACGATGGGCGGCCTGAGCCGGGCAGGTGGCAGGCCACGTAGTGGCCTGCGTGGGCGGCCGGGCGGGGCTGCGGGGCGGCCAGCGGGATCAGGGGCGGTCTGGTCTCGCAGGCCGCGACGCGGTCCGGGCAGCGGGCCCGGAAGCTGCACCCGTCCTGTGCGGCCGGCGAGGGCAGCGGTCGGCTCGGCGACTCCTCGACCGGTCGTCGGCGGTGCGGGGAGTTCAGCGCTGGTGCCGCGGCGAGCAGTTTTTTGGTGTATGGGTGCAGCGGTGCCACGGCGAACGTCGCGCTGGCGGCCTGTTCCACGATCCGGCCGCCGTACATGACCGCGATGCGGTCGGCCAGCCGTTGAACGACGGCCAGGTCGTGGGCGATGAACAGGCACGCCAGCCCGAGCCGGTCCCGTAGTTCGGACAGCAGGTTGAGCACCCCGGCCTGGATGGAGACGTCGAGCGCCGTGACCGGCTCGTCGCAGATCAGCACGTCTGGTTCCAGAGCGAGGGCGCGCGCGATGGCGACGCGCTGGCGTTGTCCACCGGACAGTTGCCCTGGGCGTCGGTCGGCGAGTTCCGGCCCCAGCCCGACGGTGTGCAGGAGGTACTCGACACGGGCCTGCTGCTCGGCACGGCTGCCGACGTTGTGGATCCGCAGCGGTTCACGGATCGCCTCGTGGACGCTCAGCCGCGGGCTCAGCGAGAGCCCTGCGTCCTGGAAGACCATCTGGCACCGGCGTCGCACGTCGCGCGCCGCCCGCCCCCGCGCCCGGTGGACGTCCGCCCCGGCGACCCGCACGACACCGCGATCTGGTTGCAGCAGGCCGACCGCGGTCCGGGCCAGCGTCGACTTGCCGCACCCGGACTCCCCGACCAGGGCGAGGATCTCGCCCCGCTCGACCCGCAACGACACGTCGGTCAGCACCGGCCCGCCCGGTCCGCCCCTGCCGGGGTAGCCGACCGTCAATGCGTCGATCTCAAGCACGGGCGCCTCCGCGGGGCCGGGGTCGGACGGCCACCCGGGCCGAGGGGTGGCGCACACAGCGAGACCGATGGGCCTCACCCACCGGGTCCAGTTCGGGCACCTCGGCGGAGCAGCCGGGTTGGACGAGGTGGCAACGCGGCCCGAAGGGGCACCCCTCGACGCTGTCCGGTCCGGCGCCTGGCGCGCCGGGCAAGGTCACGAACCGCGTTCCGGGTGCGACGGCGAGGTCGGGCACGGCGGCGAGCAGACCCTGGGTGTAAGGGTGGTCCGGCCGGGTGAGCACCCGGTGGGCCGGCCCGTGCTCGATGATCCGACCGGCATAGGCGACGGCGACGGTGTCGGCGATCTCGGCGACGACCGCTAGGTCGTGGGTCACCAGCAGGATGGCGGCTCCGGTCTGGTCGCGGTAGCGCCGCAGCAGGTCGAGGATGTCCGCCTGAACCGTGACGTCCAGGGCGGAGGTGGGTTCGTCGGCGATGAGCAGACGCGGCCGGCCGGCCACCGCGATGGCGAGTTGGACCCGCTGGCGTATACCTCCGGAGAGTTGGTGCGGATAGCGCGGCGCGGCGTCGGGCAGCCCGACGGCGTCCAGCAGAGAGGCGCGCCGGAGCCGGACCGCGGCCCGGTCCGTCGCGAAGCCGGACAACCGGATGGCCTGATCGAGCGATGCGCCGACGGTACGCAGCGGGTTCAGGGCGGCCAGGCTGTCCTGGAAGACGACGCCGATCTCCCGCCCGTAGATCTGCCGCAGGGCCGTCTCCGGCGCCCCGATCAGGTCGAGGGCGCCGGCTGGCGTCCGCAGCAGTGCCGAGCCGCTCACCCGCGCCGATGGGCCGAGCAGGCCCAGGGGCCCCAGTGCCGAGCTCGACTTGCCGCTCCCGCTCTCCCCCACCAGCGCCAGGATCTCCCCGGGCGCCAGGCGAAGGCTCATGTCGGCCACGACCCGCTGATCGCCGTAGGAGACGTTCAGCGCCTGGACCTCGAAGACCGCGCTTCCCTTTGTGGGCTCCGCGCGGTCCGCGGCTGGCCCTGCCGGGACGGGGGCGTTCACGGATGCGCCTGCCGGGACGGGGGCGTTCACGGATGCGCCGGCCGACTTCGGGCGGCGGCGTGGAACCCGCCGGCCGACGAAGAATGCCGACGGGCGTGCCCGGTCGCCGGTCGTGAGGTTCTCACCCAGCAGGTTCGCCGCCAGCACGACCGCGGTGATGGCAATCCCAGGCGGATAGGCCAGCCACCACGCGGAGTCCAGGAAAGGCCGTGCCTCGACGAGCATCGCCCCCCATTCCGCGTCGGGTGGTGGGACGCCGAGCCCGAGGAAGCTCAACGACGCCACGGCCAGCACGATGACCCCGAGGTCGGTGCTGGCGTAGACGAGGCAGGGGCCGATGGTGGCCGGGAGCAGGTGTCGCCCGACGATCCGGCGGCGGGGTGCACCGAGCACGCGCAGCGCGTCCAGGTGCACCCCGCTGCGAGCGCCGCGGACCTGGGCGCGGGCGATCCGCGCGTAGGGCGCCCACCCGGTGAGGGCGAGGGCCAGCACGATGTTCTCCGTGCCCGGCCCTCGGACACCGATGACGGCCAACGCGACCAGCAGAGCGGGGGCGGCCATCGCGATGTCCACCAGCCCGACCAGCATCCGGTCGAAGGCGCGGCCCACGTAGCCGGCGGTGACACCGAGGACAACGCCGAGGGTGATCGAGAGCAGCAGCACGGCAGCCGTGACCGTCAGGGAGATCCGGGCCGCCTGCAGAAGCCGCGACAGCTGGTCGCGACCGAGCTGGTCGGTGCCGAGGAGGTGTTCTCCCCCGGGGGCCTGCAGCGTGGCGGCCAGGTCGTTGGCGGTGGGGTCGTACGGCATCAGCCAGGGCGCGCTCAGGCCGAGCAGGACGAATCCGACCAGGGGGACGGCCGCGGCCATGGTCCGCCGACGGCGACGGGACAGGGCCGTGCCGGCCCCACGCTGACGTCTGATCACCGCACGCTCCGGACTCGCGGGTCGACAAGGCCGTGCAGCGCGTCGGCGGCCGCGTTGGCGGCCACGATGGCGAACCCGAAGTAGGCGACGCCGCCTTGCAGGGCGGGCAGGTCCCGCGCGGCGACGGCTTGGGCGAAGTAGTCTCCGACCCCCGGCCAGCCGAAGATCTGCTCGACGATGACGGTGCCGACGAGCAGTCCGGCGACGGTGAACCCGGCCACGGTCAGTACCGGCCCGGCCGCGTTCGGCAGCGCCTCGCGCAGCAGGATCCGGCGCGGCGAGGCGCCCCGGGCCACGGCGGCCTGGATGTGGGGTGCGGCCAGCGCGTCGGCCACGGTGACCGCGACGACCCGGCTGAGCACCCCTGCCACCGGAAGCGCGAGGACGACCGTGGGCAGGAGCCAAGTGCCCGGTCCGGCCATGCCGCCGGTGGGTACCAGGCCGAGCGTCAACGCGAGGTAGAGCACCAGCAGGTAGCCCAGCCAGAAGGGTGGCACCGCGGAGGCGGTGAGACCGACCGTACGCAGCATCCCCCGTACGAACCGCCCGCGGGCGCGCACCGACGCAAGCCCGAGGGCCAGGCCGAGGGCCACACCGAGGCCACCGCCGAGCGCCGCCAGCCAGAGGGTGACCGGCACGCGGTCGGCCAGCTCGGCGGTCACCGGCTGCCCGGTCCGGTACGACTCACCGAGATCTCCGGTGAGCGCGTTGCCGAGGAACCGGAGGTACTGCTCGGCCACCGGGCCGTCCAGGCCGAGCTCGGCGCGTACCGTCTCGATGTCCTCGGCGGTGGCGGCATCCCCGATCCGGTCGACGGCCACGGCCCGGGCCGGGTCGCCGGGGGCGAGCTGGGCCAGGGCGAACGTCATCACCGACAGAGCGAGCAGGACCATCACGAGACCTGCCGCGCGGCGCAACAGGAACCCCGCCACCGTGGCGCCGGTCCGGGGCGCGCCTACCGCACGCCCCGGAGTGGTCGATGCGGGCACACTCACCTCAGTCCGACGCCGTTGAGTTCGAGGTCGTACTCGGTGGTCGGGATGGCGAACCCGGTCACGGTGTCACGCACGGCCCACAGTCGCGTGCGGTAGGCGATCGGCACGTAACCGGCGTCGGCGTACAGGGCGTCGTAGAGGGCCTGGTACTTGGCCTTGCGGTCCTTCGGGTCGCGGGCGAACAGGGCGGCGTCGACCAGCCGGTCGTAGGCGCCTGTCGCGAACACCGGTGACTCGGCGCCCTCGGCGAGGAAGGCGACCGCCGTGCTCGACGGGTCGTAGGGGGCGCCGTAGGTCTCGAAGAACGCGATGTCCCACTTTCCGGCCGCCTTGTCCTCGTAGTAGGCCGTGTCGTCGACGAAGTCGATGTCGGTGGCGATCCCGACCTCCTTCAGTGCCCCGGCGACCGCTTCGGCGCTGCCTCGGGCGTCCTGCATGCCGTTGGCGTTGGAGGACACCAGGAACCGCAGACGCAAGGGTTTGCCGTCCTTGCTGCGGGTGTCGCCGGATCGGGTGTACCCGGCGGCGTCGAGCGCCGCTTCGGCGGCGGCCTTGTCGAAGGTGAAGGTCTGATCGGCGCCGGAGTCGGGGACGGCGGGCGGGAAGAAGCGCGACGCCGGCTCGCCGTAGCCGAGGTAGAGCGCCTTGATGAGGGCCTTGCGGTCGAGCGCCTTGGCCACTGCCTGACGGACAGCCTTGTCCCCGGCCGGGCCCTTCGGGTTGAACCCGAGCATGACCGTGACGTCGGGCTCGCCGGTGAGAAGCCGTGCTCCGGCACCGCCCTTGCTCAACGACTTCGCCTCGACCGGGGTCATCGGGGCCAGGTAGGCGCCGCCTATGACATCCAACTCACCGTTACGCAGGGCGGCCAGGCGCGACTGCGAGTCCTGGATGACCTTGAACTCCAGGCGGTCCAACAGCGGCTTCTTGCCCCAGTACGCGTCGTTTCGTTCCAGCACCGCGCCGGTCGCGGAGTTGGAGACGAACTTCCACGGCCCGGTGCCCACCGGTGCGGAGAACTTGCCGTCAGCGCCGACCGAGGCAGGGCTGAGGAAGCGCACCGGCCGGGCGATCGACAGTTCCTGCAACAGCGGGTCGTACGGCTCGGAGAGGTTCAGCTTGACGGTGTCCGGGTCGATCGCCTCGACACCGGTGATCACCTTGGAGGCGCGGAAGAAGGCGAAGTCCTTCTTGCCGACCCAGCGGTCGAAGTTCCATTTGACCGCCTTGGCGTCGAACGCGGTCCCGTCGTGGAAGGTCACGCCGTCGCGCAGGTCGAACTCGACCGACTTGCCGTCCGGAGCCACGGTCCAGGACTCGGCCAGCTCCGGTCGCAGCTTGCCGTTGGGTCCATATCCGACGAGCGCGTCGAAGACGCCGTCGAGGACGAGGAAGTTGGCGCTGAAGGTGTGCGGGTCCAGCGCCCCGGACTCGGAGGCCAGGCCGATGCGCAGGGTCCCTCCTGCCTTCGGCTCGCCTGCCTTCGGCTCGCCGGGTCCGCAGGCGGCGAGGGCGAGCGCGGCGGCGGTCGCGGTGAGACCGGCCGTCAGCGACCGGAACCGACCGACCCGGGGTCGGCGGCGGGAAGGGCTCACGAGGGTTCTCCAATCGTGCGGGCGTCGGCGGACGCGCTCGCGGCAAGGCGTCGCGCATACCTCATGACGGCGCCCGTCGCGCGGTGATGAGGAACTGCATCCGGGGGTCCACCTGGTGGCCCACCGCGGGATCGTGGGAAAGCTCCAGCTCCGCGGCCTGGATCTCCGGCAGGTCACGGATGCGCACGTCGACGAAGCCCGCGTCGCGGACCGCCTCGGCGAAGTCCTGCCGATCAGCGGACTCCGAGAGCGTCAGCGCCTGCACCACATGGGGCTGGTAGGCGGAGCGGAACACGGCCCTGTCCGGCGTGTCCCGGGATGTGTCGATCCCGTTCGCGAACCACAGCCCGTCGACGACGGCGAGACGCCCCCCGGGCCGCAGCAGCTCGCGCCAGTTCCGCAGCGCCTGCACCGGCTCGCGCAGCGTCCACAGCAGGTACCGCGCGGTGACGGCGTCGAACGATGCGGGGGGCAACGGCGGTCGCACGGCGTCCCCGGCCCGGAAGACCGGCGGGTCGTCCAACTCCGCGGCCTTGGCCCGGGCGAGGTCCAGCATCCCCTCGGCGAGATCGACCCCGGTGACCCGGTGCCCCAGCTGCCACAGGTGGATCGCGACCTGGCCGGTGCCGGTGCCTACGTCGAGCACGTCGGCCGGTGCCTGGGGCAGCGCCGAGGCCCAGACCTGCTGCCAGCGCTGTGCGGCCTCGCCCATGTGCAGCCGGCTGGTCGGGTGCGCGTCGTAGTCGGGGCCGTGGTCGCTCCAGTACGACGTGATTCTTTCCTGCACGTCGGAGTCGGTCATTCCGGTTACTCCAGTTCCTCTGCTAGTGCCCTGGGCCACCGGCGGCCGACAGCCCGTGCGTGATGGGGGCGACGTCCTGTGGGAGGGTCCGGTCCCGCGGGACGGGCCGGTGCGTCGGCGATGTCCTTCCCGACGGAATACGCGCGGGAGGGATGGTCGCGGCGGTCACACTGATTCCTCGTCGAGCTGGGCGGCGAGCAGGCTGACGTAGCGGCCGTCGGCGGCGACCAGCTCGGCGTGGGTGCCGGTCTCGGCGACCCGGCCCCGGTCCAGGACGACGATCCGGTCAGCGGTGCGGATGGTGGACAGCCGATGCGCGATGACCAGCGTGGTGCGCCCCTGCCTGGCGCTGTTCATCGCCGCCGTGACGGCCTGTTCGCTGGCGGCGTCGAGGTTGGACACCGCCTCGTCCATGACGAGGATCGGCGCGTCCTTGAGCAGCGCGCGAGCGATCGCGACGCGCTGCCGCTGCCCGCCGGACATCCTGGCGCCGAGCTCCCCGGCCACCGTGTCGTAGCCATGGGGCAGCTCGGCGATGAACTGGTGCGCCTGGGCGGCCCGTGCGGCCGCCTCGACCTCCGCGTCGGTGGCGTCCGCGCGGCCGAGCCGGATGTTCTCGCGCAGGGACGTGTTGAACAGAAAGGTGTCCTGCGGCACCAGTGTCATCAGCCGGCGCAGGTCCTCGGTCGGGAAGTCGCGCACGTCGTGTCCGCCGATCGTGATCGAGCCGGCGGCCACGTCCCAGAACCGCAGCAGCAGGTTGGCGCAGGTGGACTTGCCGGCCCCGGAGTGCCCGACCAGCGCCACGGTCTCCCCGGGCCGGATCTCGAAGGAGACGCCTTCGACGGCGGGCCGCAGGTCATCGCGGTAGGCGAAGCCGACCCCGTCGAAGCGCACCACCGGCGTGATCGGACCGGCGGGCCCGGCATCGACCAGATCGGTCACCGGCGGAGGCTGCTCGATCAACGTGACGATGCGTTCCGCGGCGGCGGCCACCACCGAAAGCTCCCGGGCGACCTCGGTCACCTTGAGCACGGGCATCATCGACATCGCGGCCAGCACGACGGCGACGGGGAAAGCGGTGGCGGCCAGTTCGCCCTCGGCCACCAGGCGGGCGCCGAGCACCAGGACCACGAGGATGCCGACCAGGGCGATGGTGTCCGTCGCGGAGTATTCGATTCCGGACCGCCGACCGTGCCGAGCCTTCGCCGCTGCGAGCCGCGAGCCCTCCCGGCGCAGCAGCTTCAGCCGCTGTTCGCGGCCACCGAAGTTCACCAGCTCGCGCAGGCCCTGGAAGGTGTCGGCGCTGTCGGCGCCGATCCGCCCGAGTGACTCGCGCAGTTCCCGGCCGTGCGTCTCGGCCCGACGGCGCAGCCAGGCCGGCACCGAGGCGAGCACCAGCAGCACCGGCACCAGCGCCGCCGCCAGCGACCAGTGGAAGCTGCCCAGCGCCACCGTGGTCGCCACCGGGACCGTGGTGGCCACCGCGAGCGGGCTCAGCGTGTGCGCGAAGAAGAGCTCGATCTGCTCCACGTCGGCGATCGCCGCCGATCCCAGGTCACCTGACCGGCGTTCGAGCATGTACCCGGGGGAAAGCCGCTCGAAAGCCGCGTACACCTTGCCGCGGGTGTCGGCCAGGGCACGGAAGGCGGCGACGTGGGCGAACACGCTGTCGGCCACGTTGAAGAAGGCGAGCGGCACGATGAGCGCCGCCAACAGCACGATCCACCCGGTGAGCTCCCCGGCCGGGGTACCGGTGGCCGCGAGCGCGACCACGTAGGCGCCGATCCCGGCCGAAGCGAGCGCGAGCAACTGGTGCACCGCGCCCGCGAGATAGGCGACGGCGATCAGCTTCCGGTGCTCCCCGAGAAGCGGCATGAGCACTCGCAGCCGGGCACTCAACGACCGCGGCCTCACGCGATCCTCACCACCGGTGTCGTGCCGGTGGTCATGGGTGACAGCGGTCATCGCGTCGCTCCCGTCTGAGTGGCGACGAGCTCGGCGTACGCACCGGCTGAGCAGAGCAGGTCGGCGTGGCTGCCCGCCTCGACCACGAGGCCGCCGTCCATCACCACGATCCGGTCGGCGTCGCGGACCGTGGACAGCCGGTGCGCGATGACGACGCTCGTCCTGCCACGCATCAGCTCGGTCAGCGCCTGGGTGATCTCGGCCTCGTTCGCGGCGTCCACGCTGGAGGTCGGCTCGTCGAGAACCAGGACCGGCGCGTCCTTGAGCAGCGCACGTGCGATCGCCAGCCGTTGCCGTTCGCCGCCGGACAGCTTCAGCCCGCGTTCACCGATCACGGTGTCGTAGCCCTGCGGCAGTGCGCGGATGAAGCTGTCGGCACGGGCCGCCGCCGTTGCCCGGTCCAGCTCCTCCGGCCGCGCCTCCGGCTTTGCCAGCAGCAGGTTGTCCCGGACAGTGCCGTGGAAGAGGTACGTGTCCTGGGACACCACGCCGACGAGCGCACGCAGTTGTGCCAGCGGCAGTTCGCGGATGTCCCGCCCGCCGAGCCGGATCACACCGTCGTCGGGGTCGAAGTAGCGCATCAGCAGCGCGATCAGCGTGCTCTTGCCCGCGCCGGAACGGCCGACGACCGCCAGTCGCTCACCCGGTGCCACCGTGAGGCTGAAGTTCCGCAGGGCCGGGGCGCGTCGCGTCGGGTAGGTGAAGGAGACGTCCGAGAAGGTCAGGCCCGGCGGGTCCTCGGTGAGCGCGGGGGCCGCCGTGGCCGGGTCGGTCACGTTCGGCTCGAGCCGCAGCAGCTCCGCCACGCCGACGCTCGCCGGGATCGCGGAGTACGCGGCGTGGTAGGCGGCTTCCAGGTCGTGTATCGGCCGGAACGTCTCCCGGGTGAGCATGAGAATGACGAAGAGCCCGGCAACGCTGATCGAACCCCGGGCCGCGTGCCAGGCGCCGAGCGCGACCGCCGCGGTGGTGCCGATCGGCACCAGCAGCTGCGCGACGCTGGAGGAGGCGGCCCAGGACCACATGAGCCGGATCGAGTCCGCGCAGAAAGCCTCGGCCCGGGCGGCCAGTTCCCGTCCGCGGCGCCCGCTGGCGTTGAACGCCTTGAGCGTCGCCATGCCTTGCACGGCGTCGAGGTTCTCGGCGTACAGGCCGCGGTAGGACCGCATCCAGCGATCACCGCGATCCTTGACCCACCGCGCGCCGACCAGCTCGGACAGCGGCGCCAGCAGGGCGCACACCAGCACGATGACACCGACCAGCGGATCGATCACCATGATGCATGCCGATGCCGCGCCGGCTCCGAGCATGGACGCGTACACCGACGGCACGAAGCGGCCGACCAGGGGGTCGAGCAGCTCCACCGAGTCGACGACGGTGGACTGCAGGTCCCCGGTCCGCAGTTGCTGAGCCTGACCCGGCCCGATCTCGATCAGCTTCGCCGTGAGCCGCTGCCGCACCGTCTCCTTCACCCGCCCGGAAACGCGGGGCGCCCAGCTGTCGCGGAGGACGATCACGGCGATACGGGCGAGCTGCAGCGCCACGATCCCGACCACCGGAGTCGCCAGCTCGCCCACCGAGGCGCCGCCAAGCACGTTCGCCAGCAGCCTCGCGATCAGCAGCCCCTGCCCGATGTAGGTGGCGGTGACAAGCAGGAGCAGAACGACCAGCCCCGCGACCTCGATCCGGGCGCGCTTCGAAAAGGACAGGAAAAGGGCAACCGCCGATCTCACGAAAGATCCTCTCCGCCCGGCTGGGCTGACACCGTGGGACACTCAGCCCCGGACGGAGGCTTATTGCAACCTCTTGGCAATAAGTAGTCCACCGGCGTGGCGCCGTCAAGGCTTCGACGACCTTAAATGAAATGGTTGTCACTTTGATCTGTTCGACGGCTCCGGACGGGCAGACGTCGATCCTGCTGCCCAACACCCCTTCCTCGCCGACCGCCAGGAGCTTCAAGCACAGCGGTTGACCGCTGTCCGCCGCCCGCGATCAGTTTCTACCCGAGCAGGCAGTGAGTGGAGTTCAGTCCTGCCCCCGCTGACGTCACGTCACCCGGTATGTGCGATGGTCCTGTTGAGCGCATCCGGGCAAGCCGGTGCCCTTTTCGGCCCCTTGCTCGGTGGCCTGTTGCTGCTCATGGACTTCCGCACCGCCTGCCTCGCCGGAGGCGCCGTCTTCGTCCTACAACCATGCTGTACCTCGCCCTGCCCGACGAGGCACAGCGCGCGACCGGCTCCCAGGAGGCCCGCTCGATACCGAGGGTCACGGCGAACGGCACGCCGCCGTCTCCGTCCGTGCCGTCCACGACGGCCTCCCCCGACTCCTCCGACGTCCCGGCCGCTGGCGCACCCGAGGTGGTGTCGGGCGAGGGGGGCGGCCGTGGTGGGCTCCTGCGTGAGGCTGGGACTCACGGGCTTCGCACCCGGTGCGGCAGGCTTCAGCCGCAGGACGAGCGCGGGGTGCCCGTGTCCGTGACCGTGGTCGTCCTCGGCGTTGTCCTCCAGTTCGATCCAGCGGTCCACCCGGCCGTCGCTGTAGCTCTGCAGGGTCTTGAAGACGAGCTTTTTGGCATCGGGCAACTGCCGTACGACGACCACGTACTCGGCGTCCTCACCCACGTCGAGCTTCGGCCCCGAGACGGTGTAACCCCAGCTGGCGGGAGCGGGCTTCCAGCCCTCGGGGCCTTCCTTGTAGGTGAGGTCGTCCGCAGTGGTGCCGTCGGGGAGGACCACCCCCAGCTTGTCGATGCCAGCGGAGCCCGACTCCGAGGCGGCGGAGAAGGTCAGCACGACGTACTGGTCGAGAGCCCGGGCGCCCTCCGCCTCGACCTCGGCGTGGGCTGCGGCCGGTCCGCGGTGGTGTGCGGGTACAGCCGGCGCAGGCGGCTGCCGAGGGTGTGAGCCGCTGCGACGACGAGGGCGTCGGCGGTGTTCTCGGAGCCGATGAGGACGACAGCACCGTCCCGCGCCAGGAGGGCACGGGCCTCCTGCTCTCGTCCGCCGGGGACCCGGGCGGGGTCAACGCCCGGGTCATGCGAGGGAAGCGGGCGGCCGGCCGGTGTGGCTGGGTGAGTGCATGGCCCGAGACTGCCGCATCAGGTGGCGCTCTCGGTCTTCCGCTCAGCTCGCGGCGACCCCGCGGGCCGGCGGGAGAAATGACGGGCGCTGGGCACGAGCGCGGCGACGGCCGGTGCGGCGAAGCAGGTCAGAGCGCAGACCGCGAGGACGGTCTGGGTACCGAAAGCCTCGATGGCGGGGGCGATGAGGACGAGCCCGACCGGGGCGAGGCCGTAGGAGAGCAGGAAATCCAGGGAGGAGACCCGGGCCAGCTTGTCGGGGGCGACCTCGCGCTGGGTGGCGGTGAACCAGGGCACGTTGAACAGCTCGATGCCGATCCCGGCGACGGCGTAGGCGGACATCACGACGACGGGATGGACGGGGAACATCAGGCTGAGCGGGGCGAATCCGTAGGCGGCCAGCCCCGCCAGGGCGGTCCAGCCCGCCGAGCGCGGGCGCCAGCGGGCGATGAGCAGGGCGGCGCCCAGCGCTCCGGCGGTGTAGGCGGTCATCGCGCCGGCGAGCACCACTTCGGTGCCGTACTCGTCGCGACTGACCAGGGGCAGGGCGACACCGGTCGCGGAGTAGCCGGTGGCTATGACGGCCGTCAGCGCGCCCAGGCCGGCGAGGAACCACGGGTGCCTGCGGGCTTCACGGATGCCGTCGGCGAACTCGGTGAAGAAGGCGACCCGTCCGGGGCGTTCGCCGGCGGGAGCGTCCTTGGCGCCCGTGTCGGCACGTGTGCCCGTTCCGGGTACGAGTGCGGCGACGAGCCACAGCAACCCGATGCCCAGCAGCAGCGCCCGGGTGTCGAGGAACACGGCGAGCAGGGCGGCCAGCGAAGGCCCCACGAGGGTGTTGACCCGGACCGCCAACGTCATGGCGGCGTTGGTCTGCTGCCTGTGCTCGGCGTCGACGACTTCGGCGGTCAGGGCCTGGAAGGCGGGCCGGCAAGCGCCCTGCCCCGCACCGGCCACGGCAGCGGCCACCGCCATGAGCAGGACCGAACGGCCGAGTCCGGCGGCGATCAGCGGGGCCGCGACCCCGGCGGCCAGTCCCGCCCACAGCACGACGCCCCGGCGGGAGTGCCGGTCTGCCAGTACTCCGGCGACAGGCACCGCGGCGAGGAATCCCACAGTGCGGGCCGCGAGCAAGAGGCCGAGGTCGGTGGCCGTGAGCGTGCGGTCAAGCACCGCGAGCCCGAGCACGAACGGCAGGGCCCAGGTGGCCAGACCTGATGCCGTGGCGCCCGACCACAACCGCAGGAAGGCGGGGTCGAGCAGGATGGACCGCTGCTTTCCGGGAAGGGCTTCGGACCCTGTGGTTGGTCCGGGAGGGATCGGCACGTCGTGACGCTCCTGTCGTTCATGGTCCTGGTCGGATCGTTCGTGCTCCTCGCCGGACCGGCCGCGGACGCGGCCCGCGGCACGCCGGGTCGACTGTCAACCACCGGCCCGTTGATGGCCGCTTCTTATCCGACAGCGCACGGCGTAGCACGGGCACCCGCTGTTGAATCGATTCCAAGCCGCGACGGCAGGGACCGTGCTCTACGACGGTGAGCCGATCCACGGCTGGGACACGCTCCGGATCGCCCGGCACGCGCTTTCGTCGAACAGTCCACCGACACCGACAGCGACCTGAGCGTCGCCGACGTGGTCGGCCTCGGCCGCACCCCGTTCCGGGACCGCTGGTGCGGCCCTGACGCCACCGGCCGGGCCGTCATCGCGGCCGCCCTGACCCGGCTCGGGCTCACCGAAATCGCCGGCCGGCACCGGAAGTTGCTGTCCGGTGGGGAACGCCAGCGTACCCACATGGCCCGCGCCCTGGCCCAGCGGCCCTGGTGCATCCTCCTCGACGAGCCGACCAGCCACCTCGACATCAAGCACCAGCTGGAGCTGATGGACCTGCTGGCCGGCACCGACCAAGACGGTGCTGGTCGCCCTGCACGACCTGTCCCTGGCCGCCCGCTACTGCGACCGGCTGGCCCTCATGCACCAGGGACAGCTGATCGCCGCAGGACCACCCCCGGACGTACTGACCCCGGCCCGGCTCGCCGACGTGTTCGAGGTCGACGCTGATGTCGGCTTCGACGGCCTCGGCAACCTCGCGGTCTCCTACCGCGGCACCGCGCCACGGGACGGCCGCGACCGCCCGTGTGTGGCCGTCGAGCACGCCTGGCACCCAGCTCAAGAGGTGAATGCCGACACCGGGCAGGCGGCGGCGCGTTTTCCGCCGGCGTCTACTCATCCTCTCCGGCTGCAACTACACCTGCCAGGCGGCGAGAACTGCAGCGCCGTTTCCTTCAGTTGCGGGCTGGCATCTGCGGCGTTGCCGGAGACGAGGAGGGTTGGGGATCGGCGTGCGTACCGGTCTCCTCGGTGTACCAGATTTAGCGAGCCAGCCGCACGTCAGGACAGCATCTGCAGGAACGAGGCCAAGTCGTCACAGTACCTACCACTTAAGGGCAGCACCAAGCATCACCAATCTCGTAATGACATCCATTTTCATGTATCGTGGGCCTGGCTCATTGATCGCACCCGGAGGTCCCCATGGCCGTGCCCAAACGCAAGATGTCGCGCAGCAACACCCGGCACCGTCGCGCGCAATGGAAGGCGGCGACGCCCCAGTTGATGACGGTCACGGTGGACGGGGTCGCGTACCGTGTCCCCCAGCGGCTTGCCAAGGCGTACGAGCGTGGCCTGCTCCGCCCCGAGGGCTGACACCGCATGACGCACACCCCCTCGCGCCGCCTGCCCGTCACCGTTCTGTCGGGCTTCCTCGGCGCCGGCAAGACCACCCTGCTCAACCATGTCCTCGCCAACCGTGAGGGCCTGCGCGTCGCCGTCATCGTCAACGACATGAGCGAGATCAACATCGACGCCGCCCTGGTGCGCGGCGGCGAGGCAGCCCTGTCGCGCACCGAGGAACGCCTGGTCGAGATGACCAACGGATGCATCTGCTGCACCCTGCGCGACGACCTGCTGGAAGAGGTGGACCGGCTGGCGCGCGAGGGCCGCTTCGACTACCTCCTCATTGAGTCCTCCGGCATCTCCGAACCCATGCCGGTCGCCGCCACGTTCGCCTTCGCACGTGACGACGGCGCCACCCTCGGCGACCTGGCCCGGCTGGACACCATGGTCACGGTGGTGGACGCCGCCAACTTCCTGCCCGAACTGGCCGGCGGGGACGAACTGGTGGAACGGGGCCTGGATCAGTACGAGGAGGACGAGCGCACGGTCAGCGACCTGCTGATGGACCAGATCGAGTTCGCCGACGTCATCGTTCTCAACAAGCTCGACCTGGTGGACCCCGCGTCCGCCGACCGGCTGCGAGCCACCTTGGCGCGGCTCAACCCCGCCGCCCGCGTCGTACCGGCCGTACGGGGCCGCGTACCGACCGGCGAGCTCCTGGGCACCGGCCGTTTCGACCTGGAGCGAGCACAGCAGGCTCCGGGCTGGGTCAGAGAACTCAACGGCGATCACGTTCCCGAGACGGAGGAATACGGCATCTCCTCGACCGTCTTCCGCTCCCAGACGCCCTTCCACCCCGGCCGGCTGTGGACGTTCATCACCGACTCGCTCGACAGCGGCACCCACGGACAGGTACTCAGGTCCAAGGGCTTCTTCACGCTGGCCACCCGCCCTCATGTGACAGGACTGTGGTCCCAGGCCGGCTCGGTGGCGCGCTTCGAGCCCTCCTCCGCACGTGACGTCGAAAGCCCCTTCGCCCAGGAACTCGTGTTCATCGGCACCCACCTGAACACCGAGTCCCTGCGGGCGGCCCTGACCGACTGCCTGGTCAGGGAAGACGAGCCGGACCCTCATACCGACCCCTTCCCCGCCTGGGACACCTACGGCTTCGACGAGGTCTGCGAGCACGAGCACGAACCCCTCACCTCCGTGACGGGGCCCTGAGACTCCGGGCCGGACGGTGGTCGCAGCCACGGCACCGTCCGGCCCGGTACCCGATCTGCTGCTGGGAGGCCGGCCATGGACAGGATGAAGCCGCGTTTGGGGACGGTTCAGGAGACGCTCCTCATCCCGCTGTACGCGCGCGCCGTGGAGAATCGCAAGGAGTCTTCCCTGCTGCGCGACACCCGGGCCGAGGAGATCGTCGCCGCGATCGACTACGACTTCGCACGCTTCGACGGTCTGCCCAGCCTCACCGGCGCGATGTTGCGCACCCTGCTCTTCGACCGTTGGGTGGCGGACTTCCTGGCCGCACACCCCGACGGAACCGTGGTGGAGATCGGCACCGGGCTGAACACACGCTACGAGCGTGTCGACAACGGCCGGGTCACGTGGTTCGACCTCGACCTGCCCGATGCGATCGCCCTGCGCGCCCACTTCTTCGCGGACACCGCGCGGCGGACGATGATCGCGGCCTCGGTGACGGACGAGACATGGGCCGCCGAGGTGGCCTCTCGAACCGACGGGCCGTACCTCTTCATGGCGGAGGCCGTGCTGCCCTACCTGCACGAACCCGATGTCCGTCGAGTCGTCGATCTCCTCTCCGGCCGTTTCCCGGGTTCACTGCTGGCACTCGACACCGCCGGTCCCGGGTTCTTCGACACCCAGGAACAGCACGACGCTCTCGGTAAGGTCACGGCCCGCATGCACTGGTACTGCCCCGACCCGGCCGGACTGGCCGCCTGGCGGCCGGGCGTCCAGGTGCTGGCGTCGCACACGCTCACGAGCCTTCCCGGCCCTCTCGTCGGCGAACTGCCGATCTCCTACCAGGAGATGTTGTCCGCCCTCGCCGCACAGCGGCTCCCTCAGGCCGAGGGCTACCGGCTCAATCTCCTGCGCCTGCCCTGACACCACCGAGCGCGGGGTCGGTCCCCAGAAACCCGCGAGGGGGACCGACCGGAGGCACGAGGGCGGCATGCGCCGGGCGAGCTCCTGGCCGCGACTCCGCCGAGGCGCGGCCAGGGGCTCCGTCTGCCGCGAGACGCCAGAAGTTCCGTCTACCGGCGGGAACTCCTTTGCTACCAGGACGACTTGGTGACCCCGGGGAGGAAGCCGGCGTGGGCCTGCTCCCGCATGCGGACCCGCGAGAGACCGAACTTCCGCAGGTGGCCGCGAGGCCGCCCGTCCACGCTGTCGCGGTTGCGCACGCGGGTCGCGCTGGCGTTGCGGGGCTGGCGCCGGAGCTCTTCCACGGCTGCCTGGCGTTCGGCGTCGGTGGAGGACGGGCGGCGGATGATCTCCTTCAGCTCCGCCCGTCGGGCCGCGTACCGCTCGACGGTCGCCTTGCGCTTCTCGTTCTGCGTGATCTTGCTCTTCTTGGCCATCAGACCTTCACTCCCCGGGCGCGGATGCGGGCCACCGCGGCCTCGATCCCGATGCTGTCGACGGTCTTGATCGCCTTCGCGCTGAGCGTCAGCCGGACGTACCGGCCCTCGCTCGGCAGCCAGTAGCGCTTGCGCTGGATGTTGGGATCGAAGCGGCGCGAGGTGCGCCGGTGCGAGTGGGAGATGGTGTTGCCGAAGCCCGGCTGGGCGCCGGTCAGTTGGCAGTGGGCGGACAAGGTCTTACCTACCTCTCGTTGGACGGCCAGTCTTTGGTAATGGAAACCATTTCCATACAATACCCGCATGGCTCGCAACGAGGTACGCCCGATCATCAAGCTGCGCTCCACCGCGGGGACCGGCTACACGTACGTCACCCGAAAGAACCGCCGCAACGACCCCGACCGCATGGTCCTGCGCAAGTACGACCCCATCGCCCGGCGCCACGTCGACTTCCGCGAGGAACGCTGACCCGCCCCCTCCTGCCACCGCCCGCCCCGACCAGAAAGAACGCCGCGATGAAGCCTGGCATCCACCCCGCGTACGGTCCCGTCGTCTTCCGTGACCGGGCCGCGAACTACGCCTTCCTCACGCGCTCCACCATGACCAGCGACAAGACGATCGAATGGGAGGACGGCAACACCTACCCGGTGGTCGCCGTCGAGATCTCGAACGTCAGCCACCCCTTCTACACCGGAACCGCCCGCGTCCTGGACACCGCGGGGCGGGTCGAGCGGTTCGAGCGCCGCTACGGCCGACGCGGAGCGAACTGATGCAGGACGCGCCCCGACTGCCGGTGCTGATCGTGGGCGGGCTCCACTCCGAGGCTCGCCGGACGGTCGTGGAGGGCCTGCTCCGAACGGTCGCCGGCAGTGTCGCCCTCCATCACGACCTGTCCACGGCGGGCGAAGGCACCGTTCTGCGCCAGGTACGCGACGCCTCGGGTGAGTTGTCGCGCGGTGATGCCCCGCTGGTCAACGACTGCGCGTGCTGTGCGCTGCGCGAGGATCTGGTCCCCGAACTCGAGCGGCTGGCCGACGGCGGTCTGACCCGGCTCGCCGTCGTCGAGCTGTGGGACTCCGTCGAGCCCAAGGCCATGGCCGAAGTCGTCGCCGCCCACGGCACGGACAGGATCCGTCTCACCAACGTGATCACCGCGGTCGACCCGGCACTGGTGCTCCCCTGCCTCGGCAACGGCGACGATCTCGCGGAGGCAGGTCTCGCGGCGGCCGCGACCGACCAGCGCACCGTCGGTGACACCTGGGCCAGGCAACTGGAGTACGCCCCTGTCATCGCCGTCGTGGAGAGCGAGGACGCCGACGACGAGGACCGCGCGCTCCTCACCCAGCTCCACCCCACCGCCCGCCAGGTGAACGCCGGCTCCGCGGAACTCACTGAACTGGCCTTCGCCGGCTTCGACGTGGAGGCGGCCTCCGCCGCCCAGCACCCGGCCTGCGCCCTGCTCCCCCAGGACGCGGACGAAGCCGGAGTCACCACCTTCGTCTGGCGCCGCCACCGTCCGTTCCACCCGGAGCGCCTCTATGAGGCACTGGAGGATCTCTGCTGCGCCGCAGCCCGCAGCCGCGGGCGGTTCTGGCTCGCAGATCGCCCCGACACCCTCCTCTCCTGGGACGCCGCCGGCGGAGCCCTGTGTGTGGAGAGCGCCGGCCCCTGGCTGGCTTCGCTGCCCGACGCCGCCTGGGACCTGGTCCCGCCCGTACGCCGGGCCGCGGCCGCCCTGGACTGGCATCCGGAGCACGGTGACCGCTGCCAGCACCTCGTCTTCACCTCTCCCGGGCTCGACCGCGACGGGCTCGCACGGCTGCTCGACTCCTGCTTGCTCACGGACGCCGAGTACGCCGCGGGGCCCGAGACCTGGAAGCACCTGCCGGCCGCGTTCGACTCCCTCCTCGACCCCGTCACATAGACGCCGTCCGCGGACAGCCCGGCCGCAACCCATCACAGAAGGAACACGCATGGCCCGCCGCCAAGACCCCCGCAAGCCGCTGAAGTCCCGCCCCAACCCGCTGGACGCGGCAGGGATCACGTACATCGACTACAAGGACACGGACCTGCTGCGGAAGTTCATCTCCGACCGCGGCAAGATCCGCAGCCGCCGCGTCACCCGCGTCACCGCCCAGCAGCAGCGGCAGCTCGCCAAGGCGATCAAGAACGCCCGCGAGATGGCGCTGCTCCCGTACGCCAGCCGGTAGGGCTGACGACAGCTCGACTGCTGACAGCGCGCAAGAAAATGCACCCCGTGCAAGATGGGGTGCATTTCCCTTGTTCCAGTGCGCGATTCAGACAGTCAGTTCCTGGCGAACCGCAGGTACGGCGCGATGCTGCGGAGCTTCTCGCAGGTCTCCTCGATCTCGCGTTCGGGGCTGGACTGGATGGTGACGCCGGCACCCGCCCGTAGCCACGCCACGTCATCCGCGCCGATGAGGGTGCGCAGGACGAGGGCGGCGTCCAGTGCGCCGCCGGTGTTCCCCCGGAAGACGGCGCCACCGGCCCCCACGGAACCCGGCGGCGCCGACCACCTGGGGGTACCCTTTGATTCAGTTATGGAAATGATTACCATGTGCGTCATCTCGGAGGGCCAAGCAGCGCGGCCGTCCTGACATACAGTCAACTGAGCCCCACTTCGAGGGAGGTGGACGTTCTGGGCGACGCAACGGCGGCACCGTCATCGGTGCCGTGGCGCCCGACACGGCAGCGGAAGGCTGTACTGAGCGCACTCCACGACTGCGCCGGCTTCACCTCCGCGCAGGAACTGCACGAGGCGCTCGAGGCCGACGGCATCCCCATCGGCCTGACCACGGTGTACCGGGCCCTTCACGCCCTGGACCGCTCCGGACAGGTCGACGTCGTGCGGGAGAAGTCCGGGGAACGGCTCTACCGGCCCCGGCCCGCCGACGGACACCGCCACTATCTGGTCTGCCGCGACTGCGGCCTCAGCACGGCGGTGGACGCGGACGCGGTGGAACGCTGGGCCGAAGACGTGGCAGGGACCATGGGATTCGCCGAGGTCGAGCACACCGTGGAACTGACCGGCGTCTGCGACCGCTGCCGCGTCACCCCGGCCGTGCGGAGCTCAGCCGAGCAGCACTCCTGAGCGGCGGCTCACACCCGGGCCGGTGGCACGCGGGATCCCGCCGGGGAAGCAGGCCCTGCCCAAGTCCGCGGACAACGCCCAGGGGCAGCGGAAGGCTGGCAAGCTACCGGCTGTGACAGCTCATGAGGCAGTGCGGAATCCCGTGACCGCACAGATCAGCCACGCCGAAGGCGCCACCGCCGCCGTCCGGAGGGAACTCACCGCATGCTGGGCGGCGGTCATCAACGCCGGGGGAGCCGTCGTGCCGATGGACTGCCCACTCCCGCCGGTGACGGAGGTGGCGCTCCGGCCGGCCGTCGAGAGGATCACGCGTGACCTGTCCCCGGACCGGAGCAGACTCCTTCTGGCGAGGGTGGACGGCGCGCTCGCGGGCTGGATGCTGCTGCGCCGCGAGCAGCACCCTCTCGTGGCGCACTGCGGCATGGTGAACCACGTCCAAACGCATGTCCGCTTCCGGGGCATGGGCGTGGGGACCGCTCTGCTGCGACACGCCAGAGGCGTCGCACGCGACGACATGGGTCTGGAACGGCTGCAGCTCGCCGTGCGGTCCGGCCTCGGACTCGAGGGCTTCTACCGCAAGGCGGGCTGGACCGAGGTCGGCCGGTGGCCGGGCGCGCTGCGCGTGGCGCCCGGTGACGACCGGGACGAGATCCTGATGAGCCTGGCCCTCTGAAGCGTCTCTCTCCCCTGCGGGCTCATGGCCCGACGGGAGCACCGCCCCCGCGAGCGTCGTCCATGACCGCCACCAGTACGGCGCTGTCGCCGTACTGCCAGACCGGCGCCACATGGGCGAAGCCGGCCCGGCGCAGCAGTTCGGCGTGGCGGCACACCGTCATCTCCTCGTCGCCCCCGCTCCCGGCGTGCGCCGCCTGGCGCCGTCCGCGTTCGTCGAGCAGGTCGGCCAGTTCGGGGTCCCGGGCCGCGGCCTCCCACCAGGACCGCCAGTCCTCCTCGGCGGGTCCGCCCGTACGCTCGGACCTGCGACGGCCCACATGGGCAGTGAGGGCCGAGCACGGTGCCGCGCCCGGCGGGAAGTGGTCGCCGTTGACGAGGACGCCGCCGGGGCGGAGCAGGGACGCGAGCGAGCGGTACGTGCGCAGCAGCGCCTGCTCGGGCAGGTAGTGCAGCGCGGTCGACGAGACGGCGGCATCCAGGGGGCGTTGCAGTGCGAGGACGTCGGTCCAGCCCTCCTCACCGATGACGGTGTCGACGTAGCGTGCGGCGTCGACATGATGCGTCCGCCCCAGTTCCAGCAGCAGGGGATCCATGTCTGCGGCGACGATCTCGGCATGCGGGAAGCGGGCGGCGAGCCTGGCGGCCAAGGAGCCGGGGCCGCACCCCAGATCGAGCAGGAGGGGGTGGTCACGGCCGGTGGTGGTGTGCTCGACGACGTCCGCGATCACGGTGAACCGCTCCTCGCGGTCCACGGCGTACCGCTCCTGCTGCCGTTCCCAGCGCTCCACCCACATCCGGGCCGTCGCCATGCTCACGCCCATCGCTCGCGCCACCTCGTCCGTCTCTCGTCCGTCCCTGGGCACTGACGAATCTACAGGTGGAAACGGTTATCAGTTACCCTTCACGTGATCGAGGCCAGAACGCCCAGCAGGCGGTCGACCTCCTCCGCCGTGTTGTAGACATGCAGGCTCACCCGTACCGAACCCTCCCGCTCGTCGGCTCCGGCCTGGCAGAGGCTGTCGGCGCGCACCATGAAGCCGTGGCTGTAGAGGATGAACCCCAGGTCGTCGGAGGGGATGTCGCGGTGCCGGAAGGTGACGATGGCGTGGCGGCGCTGGGCCGTCGGGAGCGCGGAGTCGGCGGCCAGGCTCGCTGGGCAGCCGAGGACCTCGTACGGACCGAGGCGCCTGAGCCGGTCCGTCAGCCGGGTCGTGAGCGTGGTCGTCCACCGCGCGATCCGCTCAACTCCGGCCGCGTCGAGCCAGTCGAGCGCGGCCCGCAGGGAGGCGATGCCCGCCGTGTTGGGCGTGCCCTGCCAGCCGCCCGGCCGGAACACGGGCCCCCGGGCGTTGCGCGCCCATACCGCCCCCGATCCGGGCAGGGCCATCGCCTTGTGCCCGGAGAAGACCACGAAGTCGACGTCGAGGGACGGATCGTCGAGGTGGACGGGCAGGTGGCCGACGCTCTGCGCCGCGTCCAGGCAGATCGGTACGTCCGGGCCGACCGCCGCGCGGATGCGGTGCACGTTCATGTCACCGCCGTAGACGTGGTGGACGTGGGTGGCGGCCACGAAGCGGGTCCGCGGGCCCACTGCCTCGCCCAGCGCCCGGTGGTCGTAGTCGCCGGAGAGCGGCTGGTACGGCAGTGCCCGTACGCGGACGTCCACACCGCGCTCGGCCAGCAGCCGCCGGGCCTCGAGCCAGGGGTCCAGATTGGCCCGGTGGTCGGCGTGGGGCACGAGGATCTCGTCGCCGTCGGTGAGGTACGGGACGAGCCAGTCGCGGGCGACGGTGCGCAGTCCCTCGGTGGTGCCGCCGGTGAAGTGGACGCCGGAGCGGTCCGGTTCGGGGTCGTGGAGGAACTCCTTCACCCGCTGCCGGGTCGATTCCACCAGTTCCGTGGTCCGGTTGGCCCAGGGGTAGGTGCCACGGCCCGCGTTGGCGTTCGACGTCGTGAGGTAGGTCTGGACGGCCTCCAGTACGGCACGGGGCTTCTGGGACGTCGCCGCGCTGTCGAGGTACGCCAGCTCGGGATGGTCTTCGATGATCGGGAACTGCTCCCTCAGGTCCCGCTGCCAGGACAGGTCGTCCTCGCCGTCCGTCCCGGGCAGCGGCGGTGCGGCGCTCATTCGCGCACCAGCGGCGCGCCCGCGTCCCGCCAGGCGACGATCCCGCCGTCGAGGCTGCGGACGTCCGGGTGGCCCATCCGGGCCAGCGCAGCGGCGTAACGCAGCGACTTCTCCCCGACGGGGCAGGCGAGCAGCACGGGAGTGCGCTTGCTGAAGGGCAGCCCGCCGCGGAGCAGGTCCTCGAACACCTCGTCGACGATGTTGACCGAGCCCTCGATGTGCAGGGCGGCATAGGCGTGCGGGCTGCGCAGGTCGACGACGAGCGGCCGGGGATCACCCCCGGCGGTCCAGCGCCGGGCGTCGTCGACGCCGATGACGCGGGCCACCGCGCGGGCTTCGGCGTCGGTGACGGCCGTCGCGGAGTGCCCCCGGTCCGTGCGGCCCAGGAGTTCCGGACGTCGCTGACGCACATAGCTGAGGTAACTCTCGGCCCGGTCGCAGACGATGAAGACCGCCGTCCGGCGCTCCCCCGTGTCGTCCAGCTCCGCGTCGGCCTGCCGCAGGTGCCGGACCGCTCCCTGGTAGGCGGCGCCTCCGGTCGGCCCCGACAGCAGTCCGCAGCGGCGGATCAGGGTGAGCATCCCGTCGATGGCCTCCCCGGAGGTCACCGACTCGATGGTGTCGTACGTCGCCGAGTCGAACAGGCCGACCTGGTGCACCTCGTCGATGGTGCGGATGCCGGGGATGAAGTCCGACTTGTGGGCGACCAGGCCGAGGACGCGCACCCGCGGGTCGTGCTCGCGCAGCACCCTGGCGACACCGGTCGACGAGCCCGCCGTGCCCACGCAGGCGACGAACCAGTCCGGCACCCGCCCGTCCAGGTCCTTCACTATCTCGGGACCGGTGCCCGCCGCGTGCGCCTCGACGTTGCGCGGGTTGAAGTACTGGTCGGTGTGCAGGTAGGTGCTGTCCGGGTCGGAGAGCGCCTGGTGGAAGTGAGTCAGCGGGTCGTCCGTGTCGGTCGGGTCGAGGCACTCGCTGCGCCCGGGGAGTTCCTCGATCTCGGCGCCGAGGAGCAGCAGGAGTTCCTTGATCTCGGGTACGCGCATGCGGTTGGTGACGCTCTTGAACCTCAGCCCGTGCATGCCGGCCAGCAGGGCGAGGGCCTTGGCGGTGTTGCCGCTGGACAGTTCCACGACCGTGCCGTCGCCGCCGGCGGAGGCCTCCAGATGGGGCCGGGCCATGTGCCAGGCGGGCCGGTCCTTGACGGAACCGAAGGGGTTGAGCATCTCCAGCTTGGCGTAGAGGTCGATGTGGCGCAGCCCGTGCACGGCCGGATCGATGCGCACCAGGGGTGTGTTGCCTATGGCCTCGGTGATGCTGTCGTACCTCATGCGGTCGTTCCCCCCAAGGGTGTGATCGGCCAGTAGTCCTCGTCCGGGCACCAGCGCCAGGAGTCGCCCTGGCGCTCCACCGCGACCGTCCGCGCGATGGGCTGCCGCTGTGCGTGGTGGGCGTGGAAGTCCATGGCGTAGCCGGCGGTGTTGGCGAAGGCCAGCAGATCCCCCTCCTGCGGCAGCCGGGGCAGGAACACCAGGCGACGGGTGATGAGATCGCCTTCCAGGCACAGGTTGCCGGTGAGGTAGACGCCGGCCGGTGCCTCGTCACCGGCCGCTGCTTCGCCGCGGGGCAGCAGGACCGGGTCCACGAGGACTCCGTGCTCCTCGAGGCTCATGTCTCCGGCGTTCATGCCGAGGCGGACGAGGTGGTGGCCGGAGTCCGTGTCCGCGGGCCGGACGTCCAGCACCCGCGCGAGCGACAGCCCGCACTGGTCGACCAGGGAACGACCGGGTTCGATGTAGAGATCGTGGAGGTGCTCCAGGAGGAGGGTGGCCGACGACCGGCCCAGCGCCGGTGCGGGGAGGGAGAGGAGCTCGTCGAGGTACCCGGGGCCGGCGGTGGGACGGTACGCCGGGTACAGCGCGGCGGCCCCGCGCACCGTGCCGCCCTCGTTACGCAGCCCGTAGCCGTGACCGCGCCAGGTCAGCGGCGGGCGCACACCGAGCACGGCCTCGGTCAGCGCGGTGGTCCACCGCTCCCACTCCCCCGCCTCGGCGACGTAGCCGACGCCGAATCCGCCCCCGACATCGAGGGCCCGCGGCGCCAGTCCCCGGGCCCGGCACTGGTCCAGGAACAGCACGCACTGCTCC
Source organism: Streptomyces sp. F001 (assembly GCF_004187715.1). Lineage (GTDB taxonomy): Bacteria > Actinomycetota > Actinomycetes > Streptomycetales > Streptomycetaceae > Streptomyces > Streptomyces flavusporus. Next base: position 27,826 of record NZ_QZWF01000024.1, read on the forward strand.
AGCGCCCGCGCTTTCTCCTCCACGCCGGTGGTGTCCAGGTGATAGGCGGCGCCGGTGAACTCCACGGCATCCGCGTTGCGTTCGAGCGCCGACAGCAGCGCCTGGGTGTCCCGCACCGGGGTGCCGAAGCGGCTGCGCCGGGAGACAATCCGCGTGCCCGCTCCCCCGTGGCCGTCGGCGGACTCGAATCCGGACAGGCGCACCAGTACGGCGACCCGGCCGAGACCATGCGAGCGCACCAGGCCGGAGAGCCGTTCCAGTTCTCCCGGTGAGTCGAGGTTCACCGTCGCGCCCACGCGGGCCGCCAGCCAGAGGAATGCGGCGTCCTTGGGGCCCGTGGCCATGATGCGGTCCCCGGTGAATCCGCAGCCCAGTGCGTGCTTCAGCTCCTCCAGGGAGGCGACGTCGACACCGACGGCGGCCGGATCCTCGGCCGCCAGTCTCCGTACCAGGGCGCTGGAGCGGTTCGCCTTGTGCGCGAAGTACACGCGTCCGGCCAGATGGTGGCGGCGGAAGACCGAACGGAAGCGGGCGGTGTTCTCCGCGACGGCCTCGGGGAGCAGCACATGGAGCGGTGACCCCAGGGCGTCGACGAGCGAGTGCAGGAAAGGCCGGTCCGCCAGCAGTGCGGCGAGCGGCGGATCCACCCTCGGCCTCAGGTACAAGGGCGCATCCACGTGGGACCCCTCCCGGTGTCGGCCGACCGTCGTCCGGACAATCGTTCGGGAGTAGTCGTTTCCAGGTAAACCCGCCGCTAAGCCTCACCGGCCCGGATACCGGGCCGGCGTCACGTGCTCAGGAGGGGGTGGTGGTGAGGATGCGGTTGAGCGCGCTGCCGTGGCGGCCGGTGAGTGCCTCCCAGGTGCCCTCTTCCGTGACGCGGCCCCCCTCGAGGACGGCGATGCGGTCGGCGCGGCGGATGGTGGCCGGGCGGTGTGCGATGACGATGGTGGTATGGCCCTCCCGCCGCAGGGCGGTGGCGAGTTGGGCGTCGCCGGTGTTGTCCAGGTGTGCGGTGGACTCGTCAAGGATCAGCACTCTCGGGCTGACCAGCAGCGCGCGGGCGAGGGCGATGCGGGCCCGCTGGCCTCCCGAGAGCGTGGCGCCGCGCTCGCCGACCAGCGTGTCCAGCGGGGCGATCCGGTCGACGCCGCACAGCCGTGCCGCCTCGGCCAGCGCCCGGTCGTCGGCCTCGGGTGCGGCGAGCCGCAGGTTCTCGGCGAGGGTGCCGTGGAAGAGGGGTGTCTCCTGTCCGACGAGGACGACCGCGCGCCGCAGTTCCGCGTCGTTCACCTCCCGGACGTCCACGGGGTCGCCGTGGGCGGACACGAGCTGGACCGCGCCCTCGGCAGGGTCCCAGAAGCGGGCCAGCAGGTGGGCGCAGGTGGACTTGCCGGCGCCCGAAGCGCCGACCAGGGCGAGCGTCTGTCCCGGGCGAACGGTCAGCTCGACGCCGTCCAGCACGGGCCCGCCGCCGTAGTCGAACCGCACCCGGTGCAGCCGGACACCCAGCGGTCCCGGCGGCAGGGCGCGGGGCGTGGGGGCGGGGGCGAGGGCGGGGGCCTTGACGGCCGCGTCGACCCGGGAGGCGGCGGCCCGCAGTGCCACGGCCTGGCTCAGGGCGCGGGCCGACTCCGCGACCGGCCCGAGGACGGACAGGGCCAGGGTCATCGCCGCCGGGGCCCAGGCGCCGTGCAGCCGTCCGGCGGTCACGGACTGCGCGGCCGCGGCGACCACGCCGAGGACGGCGGCCACGATGAGCAGGTCGCGGACGGCGGCGGCGACGGCCTCCCAGGTGGCCTCGGCGCGCTGGGCGTCGCCCACCTGCCGCCCCCGCTCCGCCAGGGTGCGGCGGCGTCCGCCCAGGGCGCCGAAGGCGAGCAGTTCGCGCAGCCCGTCGACGGTCTCCACCGTGTCGGCCGACAGCGCGGCCACGGCCGTACGGGTGCGGCCGCCGCGCGCCGCGCGCGCCCGGGCGTCGGCGAAGGGCGCCACGGCGAGCAGAGCCGCGACCGGCAGGACGGCCGCCAGCAGCCACGGTTCCACCGTAGCGAGAACCACGGAGCCGCCGGTGAAGACCGTTCCCGCGGCGAGCAGTTGGGCGGTGGTGTGGGCGTAGAAGAACTCCAGGGCCTCCACGTCGGCCATGGCGGTGGCGGCGAGGTCGCCGCTGCGGCGGCCCGCGACCCGGGCGGGCGCGCTGCGGGCCAGTCCGTCGAAGACGCGCACCCGCAGGACGGCCAGCACCCGGTAGGCGAGGTCGTGGGAGAGGTCCATCTCCCGCCAGGTCATCAGGGCGCGCGTCACGACGAGGGCGACGAGCGCGGCGACGGTGCCGGCCGAGGGGCCGTGCCCGTCGATGACGGCGGTGCCCACGGTGTGCGCGGCCAGGGTCAGCAGCGCGACGAGGGAACCCTGTTCGAGCACGGCGGCGGCACAGGTGCGCACCGTCATGGCGCGGTGCGCGGCGAGGGCAGGAAGAAGGGCGCGCAGTGCGCCTCGCGCGGGGACGTCCGCTCCGGCGGGGGTGGTCGTGGCGGTGACGGTGCTCATGCGGCGAGTTCTCCTCGGTGGGCGCGGCCGGCCTCGACGAGCCTCGTGTAGACGCCGCCGGCCTCGATCAGGCCGGTGTGGTCGCCGACGGCGTCCACCCGTCCGGCATCGAGGACGACGATGTGATCGGCGTGCCGGACGGCGGCCAGCCGGTGTGCGACCACCAGGACCGTCCTGCCGCTCGCCGCGTGCAGCAACTCCCGGACGATGTCCGCCTCGCGGCGCTCGTCGACCGCGCTCGTGGCCTCGTCGAGGACCAGCACCGGGGCGTCCGCCAGCAGGGCCCGCGCAAGGGCGAGCCTTTGGCGCTGGCCGCCCGAGAGGGTGGCACCGCGTTCACCGAGAACGGTGGCGTAGCCGTCCGGAAGGGCGGTGATCTCGTCGTGGATCCCGGCGGCGCGCGCCGCCCGGGCCAGGTCGTCGTCCGTGGCGCCGGGACGGGCCATGCGCAGGTTGTCGGCGATGCTGGCGTGGAAGAGGTACGTCTCCTGCGAGACCACGGCGATGTGCTGCCGCAGCGAGTCGAGCGCGTACTCGGTCGTGGGACGGCCGTCGAGGGTGATCCGTCCTTCCTGCGGGTCGTGATGGCGCAGGAGCAGCGCCAGCAGCGTGGACTTGCCCGCGCCGGACGGCCCGACGATCGCCGTGGTCCGGCCCGCCCGCGCGGTGAAGGAGACGCCGTCCAGGGCGGGTACCGATGCACCGTCGTAGGTGAACCGGACGTTCTCAAAGCCTAGTTCGGGCGGCGCCTGCCCGTGCACGGAGGCCGTTCCGGTGTCGGGGACGGCCGGTTCTGCGGTGCGCAGGGCCCGGAGCCCGTCCGCGGCCGACACGCCCAGGTATCCGGCGTGCCATTCACGGGCGAGGTCACGGACCGGCCGGAAGCACTCGGAGGCCAGCAGCAGCACCAGATAGGTGCCGGTCGCCGTGGTGGAACCGGTGACGGCAGACCAGCACGCCAGGAGGGCCGCGGCGGCGGTGCCGCCCTGGATGGCCAGGTCGGTGATGCCGGTGTCGACCAGGGAGACCCGCAGTTTCGCGACGGTCGCCCGGTGCAGCGCCGCCGACCGCTCCTCCAGACGGGCCCGGGTGCGGCCGACCGCGCCCGCGGCGCGCAGGGCCGGCATGCCCTGGAGCGCCTCCAGGTAGTCGGCGCCCAGCCCTTCGTACGTGTCCCAGTGCTCCTTGCCGCGGGCCGCCAGCACCCGGTCCCATGCCCGTGGCCCGGCCAGCGCCAGGACCAGGGCGGGGACAAGGCCGAGGAGGGCCCACGGTTCGACCGCGGCCAGACCGGCCAGCACCAGGGACGGCACCGTGAAGGTGACCAGGAGCTGGGGCAGGTATCGGGAGACGTAGGCGTCGACGCCCTCCACCCCGTCGACAAGGGTGGTGCGGACCGCTCCGGCCCGCGCGGTGGTCAGATGAGCGGGACCCAACCGGCCCAGGTGGGCCAGGAGTTCGTCCCGCAGGGCCACCCTGACCCGGGCCCCGGCGCGGGTGGCGGTGCGCCGCTGCCACACGGCGAGCCCGGCGCGGGCGGCGACGACGGCGAGCACCGCCGCCAGCAGCCAGGGAAGCCGGCCGGTATCGCCGCGGGCCAGGCCGGCGAGCGCGAGGGCCAGGAGTGCGGCCTGCGCCAGGTGGGTGAGAGTGACGGCGCCCTGCAACAGGGTGGCCGCGAGCAGGGGGAGCCGTGCGGGCCGGGCGGCGCGGCGTAGCTCGGGGTGGACGATCACGGGGTGTTCTCCTCGTCGGCGTGGCGGGTGCCGAGGGCCAGTGCGTGGACGACCCAGTCATGGCCCGGCGTGGCTCCGAGGGCGGCGCCGAGGTCCGCTTGCTGCCAGGAGCCGACGGGTCGGGCGGACAGGCCATGGCGCCGGGCGGTGACATGGGCCAGGTGAACGGCGAAGCCGGCCCGCAGGTGGGCGCGGCGGATGTGCGGGGCGTCGGCGTCGGCGGGGCAGCCGATGGCGAGCAGGACGGCGCCCGCGTCCGCGATCCACGCCTGGCCCGCGGCCCAGACCGCGAGCGTCGGACGGGCCTCGCCGGACGCGTACCGCCGCAGGGTCGTGCCGTCGGAGGCCAGTTCCACGAGGCCGGGCCGTGGCGGGCCGACGGCGGCGCACCAGCGCAGGTCGCCGGTGCCCGCCCGGGCGGCGGTGGCAAGGACCGCTGCCAGCGCGTCCCGGGAGGGGGCTCCCTGCAGGGGCGGGGGCACTGCGGCGCGCCAGCAGTGCCGCGTGCGGGGTCGGGCCTCCCGCCGGCTCCCCGGTGCGGGCGCCGTCAGCCGGACGCACCGGGCTCCGCCCGCCGGGCAGGGGGATGTGCACGACGGCCAAGGGCTTCTCGGTGAGTCCGTCCAGTCGTACCCCGGGCTCGCCCGCGCCCAGTGAGCGAGCCGCCAGGAACAGCGCGGCGGCCGCGTGCCCGGTGTCGAGCAGCAGCAGGGGCCAGCCCCGGTGCCCGTAGTGGGACACCGTGCGCCGAGCGGTGACGGACAGTTCGGCGGTCACACCCGGGGGTGTGCCGTCGGGAGGCTGGCCAAGAGGGTGGACGCGGTGGCGCAGCGGGTCGTAGCCGTAGCGTCCGGGCGGCAGGGAGCAGCCGGCGCCCACCAGGAGTTCGGTGTCCACCGGATGCAGCGCACCCGCGGACGGCGCGGGCCGCAACCGTCCGGAGCTGTCCGAGGCGGCCAGGGACAGCCGCAGCAGGGTCCACAGGTCGAGGTCCGCCGGGCCTGCCGCCGGAATCGGGCGCGGCGCACCCGGCCACGCCCGGACGGCTGTTCCGGCGGGCGTGTCGGGGCCGGGCCGCTCCACGGAGCGGGCGCGGGCGAGGGCGGCGACGAGGTCCGGCAGACGGTCCTCACGGGCGTGTTCCACGGGGAGGCCCTCACATGTGCGGCGGGGGCGCCAGGGTGAAGTCCCCCGGCGCCTGCGGCGGTTCGGCGCGCCAGCCGCGGGTGACGGCGGCTTCGGCGAGGCGCGGGCAGCCGAAGTAGCCGAAGGCCGCGGGGGCGTTCGGCAGGAGCCCGGAGACCAGGACCCTGGCGACGCGCAGCGCGGTCTCGGCCACGTCCTCGGTGGTGAGGTCGAACGTCATGACACGGTGGCCGCCGGCGCGCAGCGCGTTGTCCAGCCGCTCCCGGCTGCCGGGCTCGACCGCGTCGACGGACACGGTTCCGAGGGCCGGTGCGGTGAACCGCCGGGCCTCGGCCGCCATCCGCTCGTCCAGCCACACCTGCACATGCGCGCCCAGGTCCCGCACATGCTCGAACTGCTCGCCGCACACGTCGAGATAGCGGCCGTCGGCCCGGTGGTCCAGGTACAGCCCGCGCGCCAGCAGCCCGGCCTCGACGGCCTGGAACACCCAGCCCCCGGCGTCCGTCAGGCCCTGGGTGAAGACCCAGGTGTGCACGGCTTCCAGGACGGCCTTGCGGGCGGCTTCGGCCGGGTCGTACTTGCAGGCGAAACCCGCGGCGTACAGGCCGAGGCGCGGGTCGTGGACGAGCGCGGCCATACAGGGCGCGAACTCCGAGTGCATCTCGACGATGTGGACGTCGAACGCGGAGCCGGCCAAATCGTCGGCGAGGCCGGGCACGCTCGCCGGGTCGATACCGCGGGCCGGGCCGTCCAGGTGCCACCACAGTTCCAGGGCGTCGCGCTCGACGATCTCCAGCAGGCCGCGTTCGACGGCGTCCTCGAAGCCCTGCCCGGTGGCAATGCCGGCGTAGTTGAGGTGGTGGGTGCGCGGCAGCTCGCGCAGGGCGCCCTGGCGCCAGTTGAGGTGGGTGAGCGAGACGGGTGCCCAGACCTCGGCGGCCGTCCCGTCGGGCAGTCGTTCGCTGCCGCGGGTCCACAGGGCCGGGGTGTCGGCGGTGAGGGGGCGGTACGGGAACTTCTCGCGGGCGTACTGCCAGTCGGCGTAGGCGGGCAGGTCCTGCGGGCCGTAGAGCCGCAAACCCTTGTCGGTGAGTTCCGTGGCGGTGGCCCGCACGGGGGCGTCGGGGTGGCCGGGCGGCGGCACACGGTTGCCGCAGTAGCGTTCCACCCCTTCGGCTATGGCGGCGACGCGGGCTTGTGCCGGGTCGCCGAAGGTGGTGCCGAGGGAGACCCGGTCGGCGGGCCACAACCCGTGTCTGCGGGCGTCGGATATCTCGGCCGTGAGCGCGGTGTACCGGGGCGGGGCGCCCGCGGGGTGCTCGACGGGCTCGACCTTGCGGACGATGCCGCAGACAGGGTCGACGAGTGCTTCCAGGGGCAGCGCCGTCATCGCAGGATCTCCTCGGCGGTCGATGGGGTGGGCGGGACGGAAGCACGGGCAGCGTGAGCGCCACCCCGGCCGGGTCGACTTCGCGCCGGGAGACGAGCAGCCGGCCGGCCGTCACCGGGTCGTCGCCGGTGTGGGGATTGCGGGCGTGGGCCGGGAAGTGGTGCCCGGCGATCTCCAGGCGCAACCGGGTACCGGCCCGAAGCCGGCGCGCGAGCCGGCCGAGCTCGACGGTGAACTCGGTTGCCCTTCCTGCAGGTTCCTCGCGCCGCAGGACGCCGACGGCGAGACGCTCGGCGGTGCCCTCCGGTGCGAGGGCGACGAGCCGGACTGCCCAGTCGGCGGACGGCGTGTCGGCGGTGACCCGCAGCCGGACCCGCACGGGTCCGACCACGTCGAGCGGACGCGGCAGCGGCGCGGTGACCAGCAGGCAGCGGTCGGGCGGGCCGTCGGTGGGGACGGTCAGGTCGTCGGAGCGGACCGGGCGGTCGGGGTCGGCGGTGAAGGTGAGGCCGTGCAGCGGCCGCAGCCGTGGGGTACGCGGTGCGCCGTCGGTGCCGGCGGGCAGCCACAGGCCGGTGTCGCCCAGCGCGAGCGCACCGTGGCGGCCGGGGGCGAGTTCGCCGGTCAGCGCGCGGCGGGCCCAGCGCACGTACAGCTCGCCGAGGTTCAGCCGATGCGCGGGTCCCGCGTCCGGGCCGGGCGCGCCGACCAGGCCGTGCCCCCACGGACCGAGCAGCAGACGCGCCGAGGAACCGCCCCAGGCGTGCCACAGCGCGACGGTCTCGGCGGTGAAGTGGTCGTGGTGGCCGCCCACCGCGAGCAGGGGTGTCCCGGCGTGTGCCGCCCGAACGACGAGGCGCCCGCGATCATGGTGGCGCCACAGCCCCTCCCAGGAGGGCAGACTCCGGCCAAGCCGCTCGGGGAGACCGGACACCGGCAGGTGGGAGAGGAGGCCGGGGTCCGCGGCGAGGGCCTTGTCCAGCGCGCTCTCGTCGGAGTCCCGCCGGTCACCGTGGGCGGCCCACCATCCGGCGCGGGACAGCAGCCGCTCCGGGCCGGACGGCTCGCGCGCCGTGTCCGCGAGCCCGAGTGCGGGCACGGCCGCGATGACGGCGTCGGGCCGGGCGTCCTCGGGCACGTCGAGGGCGAGGACGAGGGCGCAGTGGGCGGCGTAGGAGGCGCCGACGGCCACCAGCCGCCCGTCGCTCCACGGCTGCCGCCGGATCCAGCGCACGGCCGCCGCTCCGTCGGCGGCCTCGTGCGTGTACGGGTGCCACTCCCCCGGTGACGCGAAGCGGCCGCGCACGTCCTGGACGACGGCGGCAAATCCGCGGCGGGCCCAGCCTCGCGCCTCGGCGCTGTGCCGGGTCCGGTCATAGGGGGTGCGGATCAGGACGGCGGGAAAGGGGCCGTCGCCGGCCGGAAGACATACGTCAGTGGCGAGTTCCGCCACCGCCGCACTGAACGCCGTCATATCTCCTTCCTCGGCATCGGTGCGACGACGGGCACCGGGAGGACGGGGTGCTCGGTGACGGTCAGCGTGCGCAGGTCCACGCACCGGAGCCGGCGACGTGCCGGGAGGCCGGCCTGGTCGGGGGCGCCGGTGGCCCACCGAGTGAGATCGTCCGCGAGAAGCGCCGCGAGCAGCGTGGCGGCGGGTGGGGTGAGCCGGACCGGCGCGCCGGAGGTGCGGGACCCGCTCCAGTACGCGGCCAGTTCGCGGTGGGCGGCGGTGGCTGCGAGCCGGCGGGAGCGGACGTGGGCCGAGGTGACGTCTCCGGGAGCGGCGGCCACCGGCTCGACGTACGCCTGCCAGCCTTCGCGGTGGCAGCGCAGCCACGCGACGCCGTGGCCGGGCAGGGTGTCGGCGGCGTCCCACAGTCCGTCCGGGACGGGTCCGTCGAGGCACCACACGACCGCGGAGGGGTCTCCGTCGAGCAGGTCCTCGACGCCCACCGGTGATCGGCCCGAGGCGGTGGCGGCCTCGGTCGTGAGAGGCCGGGCGCCCAGGGCGGCCAGCTGTGCGGCGAGCGGTTCCGTCAGTACCGAGTCGCCGAGGACCCGGATGTCCCGGCGAGCGGCGGGCCACTGCGAGTCTTGCGGCCCCTCCGCCAGGTAGCCTGCCGCCTCGAACGCCCGCACCACACGCTCGAGTTCCTCGCCCACCGGGTCCGTTGTCACGCCGGTGAGCCGGGAGAGCAGAACGTCCTCGTCGGCCCTCCCCGTCCTGACGCTGAGGAACTCCCCTTCCTGGGTCCGGACGGCGAGCCCTCGTCCGGGCACGGCGACGACCTCGACACCGGGGACGAGTCGGCTGCGGGACACGGTGATCCTCCTGACGAAAGGTGGGGGATGGGCGTGGGCCCGCCCGGAAGGCAACGGGCGGGCCCACGGTCGAGGGTGGCTGGACCCTCGCTTACTCCTCGTTGTCGTCGAAGGGGTTCTCGACGAGCGCGTTGGAGTGGGAGGCCGAGGCGTGGGCCAGCTGACCCTGGTCGGCGATCGGGGTGAAGATCTGCTCGTTGTCCATGAACTCTCCTCATACATCCGGGAGTTGCGGCGTTCGAGTGAGCGCCGTGACACACGCTAATGAATCTGATTTTCATATTCTAGACCTGAGAGGGGGTGATCTGGATAACACACCGGCCAGCCTCCCTCGGGGTCCCGGCCGACCCGTCCCGCCACCTTCAGCACGTCCGCCAGCAATCCCGGGGTCACCACCTCACCCGGTGTTCCGTCGGCTACCACACGGCCCTCGCGCAGGGCGACGATCCGCTCGGCGAACCGGGCCGCGTGGGCCAGGTCGTGCAGCACCATCACCACGGTGAGCCCGCGTTCCTCGCGCAGGCGGACCACCGTCTGCAGCACGTCGAGCTGGTGGTGCAGATCCAGGTAGGTGGTCGGCTCGTCGAGCAGCAGGGCGCGGGTGTCCTGGGCGAGCGCCATCGCCAGCCGCACCCGCTGCCGCTCGCCTCCGGACAGCGCGTCGACGTCACGGTCGGCCCACTCCTCCACCCCGACGTCACGCAGCGCCCGGTGCACGACGGGGTCGTCGCCCTCGCGCAGCATGCCCAGCGGTCCGCGCGCCGCGTATCGCCCCTGTCGCACGAGGTGACGGACCGTCATGCCCGGGACGGCCGGGGCGGACTGGTGCAGCAGCGCCACCCGCCGGGCCGTGGCGCGCCTCGAGAGCCGAGCGAGGTCGTCCCCTCCGAGGCGAACGCGCCCCTCGTCCGGTTGCAGCAGCCCGGCGGCCAGCCGCAGCAGGGTCGACTTGCCGCAGCCGTTCAGCCCGATGAGGGCGGTCAGTTCGCCCGGGCGGACGGTCAGGTCGACGCCCCGCAGTACAGGTCGTCCGGGGTAGCCGAAGTGGACCCCCTCGACGTGGATCCCCACGGACTCGGTCATGCTCTGTCCTCGATTCGACGTCAGAACGTACGGCTCGGCGTGCGGCGCACGACGACCAGCAGCAGGGCGGCGCCGAGGCAGGCGGTGAGCGCTCCGACCGGCAGCGTGAGCCGCCCGGAGTCCAGCGCCCCCGCCAGCAGCCGCGAGGACAGCTGCGCCGTCGCGTCCGCCCCGCACACCACCACAGCCCCCACCAGGGCGGCGCCGGGCAGGCTCACCCGCAGGTCCGCACCGAAGACGGCCACGGCCAGGTGCGGAACGAGCAGACCGACGAAGCCCAGCGCCCCGACGGCGGCCACCGCGCCCGCCGTCAGCGCCACCGCGCACAGCAGGGCCAGGGTCCGGGCCGGGCGAGCCGAGAGCCCGGCGGCCAGGGCGATGTCGTCCCCGCAGCGCAGCAGGGTCAGCGGCCCGGCCAGCAGCCAGGCGGCGGCCCCCCAGGCGAGCGCCCACGGCCACAGCAGGTGCCAGTGTTGCCACACCCGGCCCTCCGTGGTGCCCACCAGCCACTGGACAACGCTGCCGAGTTCGCCGGGCTCCACGAGCAGCACCATGGCGGTGAGTCCGCCGAGCACTGCCGACACCAGCACCCCGTGCACGGCGGTCTGCGCGGGGTCACCGCGCCCGCGGCCGGCGAGCAGCCACAGCAGCGCCGCTCCGGCACACCCGCCCGCGCACGCGGCGAGGACCACGGCCAGGGGCGAGTCCCACCCGGCGAGTCCCAGCGCGGTCGCGGTGACGGCGCCGAGCACCGCACCCGGGGTCACGCCCGTCACCTCCGGCCCGGCCAGGGGATTGCGCAGCGCGGACTGCAGGACTAGTCCCGCCACGGCCAGGCACGCGCCCGCACCGAGAGAGACCAGAAGCCTGGGCAGGCGAAGTTCGAAGAGGATGTGACGTTCCGTCGCGTCACCGCCGCCGTTGAGGACGTCCCAGGCCGCGCCCGGGGACATGCCGCGCCCGGCCACCAGTTCCACACCGGCGCACACGACGGCCAGTGCCGCGAGAACCGTGAAGCGCCGGGTCACCGTACGTCCTCCGTTCCGGAAGTCCTGGAAGGTTCCGTTCCGGAAGTCCTGGAAGGTGGCGGCCAGGCACCGCCGGGGCCACCGCGTCCGGACTCGTATCGATGTGCGTTGTCCGGTGCCCCTGTGCGGGGGACTCCGTCCGCCGCACCGGATACCGGCCTCCTCGGCCGGTGCAGCGTCGTGCGCACGGCAGCCGCAGCGGCCGTTCCACCCCGGCCCCCACGGCCGCGCCCGCCGGACCGCATCAGCGCGACCCCGGCCGGCACCCCCAGCAGGGCCGTCCAGGCACCGGCCGGTGTCTCCACGGGAGCCAGCGCCAGCCTGGCCGGCACATCGGCGGCCGTCACGACGACGGCACCCCAGGCGGCGGACCACGGAAGCCAGCGCACCGCCCCCGCAGCGGGGTCGAACCAGCGCGCCAGGTGCGGGGCGAGGAAACCCACCCACGCGACGGGTCCGCACACAGCCGTCACCGGGGCGATCAGCACCACGGCGATGGCCAGCGCGGCCAGCCGCGCGCGCTGCGCGCGCACACCCAGCGCCTCGGCGTCCTCGTCTCCCAGCCGCAGCACCGACAGCACCGGCGCGCACAGCACGAGTGCGGGGGCGGCGACGAGCAGCCACGGCCACAGGCCCGTCACGTCGTCCCAGGTCCGGGCCGAGAGGGAGCCGAGCAGGTAGCGGTAGATGAGCTGGAGGTCGAACTGGTCGGCCATGACCATCAGGACGAGCAGCGCGGCCTGCAGGGCGGCCGCCACCGCGGCACCGGTCAGCAGCACCGCGGACGGACTGCGGCCCAGCCCGGCGACAAGGAGCGTGAGCCCGCCGCCGAGCGCGGCCCCGCCGATGGCCAGCAGCGGCACGACGGCGGCCGGCAGCGACAGGCTCAGTACCAGCGGCGCGGCCACCCCCAGAGCGGCGCCGGACGAGACACCCAGCATCTCCGGCACCGCCAGGGGATTGCGCAGCGCCTCCTGGAGCACCAGCCCGGCCGCCCCCAGACAGGCTCCGGCAACGAGCGCAAGCACCAGTCGGGGCACGCGGAGTTCGGTGACGACGATCCCGGCGAGCGTGCTGTCCCCGTCCAGCACCGCGGCGACCAGCCGGTGCGGGGGAACGCCGGGGGTGCCGAGACTGAGCGCGCAGACCGAGGACACGGCCAGCAGTCCGACGACCAGGAGTGGTTGCCACCTCCGTGCGTCGCGCGACGGCCGAAGGCCGCCCGCCGCGGTGCGATCCACCGCGGCGGGAGCCGAGAGGGGCGACCTCACCGCAGCGCGGCCGTGGCCTCGTCGAGGACGATGCCCAGCGAACGGGTGCCGCGCCCCTTGGCCCACACCTCGGAGTTCACCTCGTGGACGTCGCCGTTCTTCACTGCCGGGATCTTGCCCCACAGAGGGTTCTCGGCCAGCTTCTCCGAGAGCTTGCCGTCCGCGTCGCCGAAGCTCATCGTCTCGACGAACAGTACGTCGACGTCCTTGGCGAGGATTTCCTCGAGGCTGTAACTGCCTTCCACACCACGGGACTTCCACGGGTAGTCGGCGATCTTGGGGAACAGGCTCGCGGCCACGTCGCTCTCCGGGGTCGCCACGCCGAAGTTCTCGTCACTGCCGTAGATGATGAGGGCGGTCTTCTCACTCGGGGCCTTCTCGGCCGCGGCGAGCTTGGTCCGGAAGGTCCTCTCGGCCTTCTCCCCCTCGGCGGTGCGTCCGGTGAGCGCGGCGACGTCGCGCAGGTATCCGACGCTGTCCTCCCACGTCTCGGGCTGCATGGCCCAGAACGTGGTGGCGCCCTTGAGCGCCGGGGCGAGCTTGCCGTGCGTGTCCCCCAGCCCGATGACGAGATCGGGCTTGTGGGAGAGGATCGCCTCCACCTCGGGGGCGATGAAGCCGCCGGGGATGACGTCGACCTCCTTGGCCTTCGCCTCCCCCAGGAAGTCCGGGTGGGCCAGCAGCGCGCTGTTGGTGGCCGTCGGCACGATGCCCAGTTCGGTCAGGATGTCGTCGCACAGGGCGAACAGGCAGACGATCCGCTCCGGCTTCTTCTTCAGGGCGATCTTGGCGCCGTTCGTGTCGGTCAACTCCGTCGCCGCCTCGATGGGTTCGACGGTGACCTCGGTCTTCGGGGCGGGCCTGGCCTTGTCGCTCGCGGGTTCCTCGGACGACGAGCCGCAGCCGACCAGGACGGAACCCACCACCGCTGCGGTGATCCAAGTGCGGACGAATCTCGACGGTGAGCGCAGCATCGATGCCCTCGCTTCTTCTCAAGTGCTGGGAACGCACCGAAGATACATGATAATCGTTTTCACCAGACCGGTTTTCTGGAGGATTTCATGCCCGCTGCCGCTCCCGTCCTGCTCGTCTCCGACCACGTGAACGGTTCCGTACATGTGGTGACCGTGCCGGACGGCGCCGTCGCGGGGCGTCTCACCGGCCGTCATCTCTCGGAGCACGCCGGGTTTCTGGCGCTGCCGGGAGGGCGGGTGGCCTGTGTCGACGACCGCCGTGGGGAGCTGCTGGTGCTCGATCCCTTCGCGGAGGAGCTCGTGGAACGGGCGGTCCCGGTCGCCGTGCCGGCCGAGCACATCGCGTGCGACCCGTCCGGTCACCGGCTGGCCGTGACCACCGGCCTGGGCGGGAACACCGAACCGTGGTCGGACCTGCTGACGGTCGTCGACCTGGCCACCGGAGAGGCCGCCCATGTACGCACGCGTGTCGGCGAGCCGGGCGTGACGGTGCTGGGCGGCGAGGACCCCTTGGTCGTGCTGCGGCACCGGGAATCCGGTGCGCTGGCCGTGCACCGGTTCGCGGACCTCCTCGCGGCTGCGCCCGGCTGTCCTCCGGTCACACCCCACGCAGTTCTGCCGTTGCCGGACGACGGCCACGGGGACGCTCAGGATCCCCGCACGGAACATGTGTTCGCGGCCACGGGCGAGGGGGTGCACCGGGCCCGGAGGAAGGGGGACGCACTCACCGCAGAGACGGTCATCCCCTGGGGATCGCCCGCCCGGGGCTGGTACCTCCGGCTCGACACCCGCCGGCAGGCCCTGTGGAGCACGCTGCGCGGCGGTGATCCGGACCCGCTGCGGTGGCCGGAATGGACCAACCAGGCGTGGCGGCACGACCTGGAGACGGGACGCACGTTCCACACGGAACTCGGCCCCGGACTCGTCTTCCGCCTGGCCCTCGCCCGGCGCCACACCGCCTTCACGCGGATCCACCCCGACGGCGACGAACTGGTCCTCCTGGACGACGACGGCAGCGTCCACCGCTGTCCCCTGCCTTCCATGGACGGCGCTCCACGTCGCGGCGGCACCCCCTGGGAGGGCGTCCAGCGCCGGGCGGTGGCCGCCTCACCGGGCTCCGACTGGGTCGCCGTCAGCCGGGGCGGCCACGGCGAGGTGCACCTCGTCGACGCGGAGACCGGCCACGAGGCGACCCGCGTCCGGCTGAGCACACCTCTGCATCACGGCGGCCACATGGCACTGTGCGGCCGGAACGACGGTGCCGACGGTGATCCCGTCGGCCGTTGAGGCGAGTTCCGGACCGGACCGGGCCGGTCCGGGCGAGCGGCGTGCCCCCGCCGGCGCGGCCGGAAGGCCGGGGCGGCGAGGGCACGATGGCGTGGCAGGACAGCAGGCGGTCAGTGACCGGCGACGACGCCCGACAGCTCGTTGGTGCTCTTCGGCAGGGTGACGGAGGTGATCTTCTTCCCCGTCTCCAGGTCGATGGCGTGCAGGGCCTTCTTGCCGGGCTCGGACACGTACGCGGTGTGGTCGCGGACGAACAGGGTCGGCCGGGCCTGCTGCCAGTCCAGCGGCTCCTGCCACTCCCCCACGGCGGGGATCCTCTTCTCGACCTTGCCGGTGTTCTGGTCGATGACGTGGATGGCGCCGTCGGTGCCGAGGACCAGGGCCTCCCCGTGCGGTCCGCGAGCCAGTGAGCGGAAGGAGTAGCTGGTGCCCAGGTTCACCAGGCGCAGCTTCTTCTTCTCCGTGTCGATGAGGGAGATGCGGGTGGGCCGCTCCAACTCGGCCTCCGGGTCGGTCTTGTAGTCGCCCAGGAGGATCGGCGAGGTGTCGCTGCCGGCCTGGTTGCCGATGCGGCCGTAGTCGTCGGGGGCGTCGATCTTGGTGAACTTCCCGTCCTCGTAGATCAGGATGCCGTCCTCGCAGCCGATGCCGATGGCTTCGTTCCTGGCGGCCGCCTCGCCGTGGACACCGGGGCAGTCCTCGTTGCGCGCGATCTCCTTGTTGTTCTTGTCCAGCACCAGCGCGCCGGTGCGCTTCTCCTCGGTGCCCAGGGTGCTGAGGAGTGTGCCGTCGGCCAGTTCGATGGCGACACCGTGGTGCGGCTCGGCGGAGGTGTAGGTGCGTCCTTCCGGCTTCTTGCCGCTGCTCAGGTCTGCGGGGTCGAAGACGTTGACCTCTCCGGTGCCGTCGGTGAAGAGCACCGTCTTCCCGGCGTGACGTACGACGTGGCCGGGCTCGGCACCCTTGTACGCGATGTCGGTGAGGGTCTGCCCGGTGGCGTTCAGGATGCGGAAGCCGGTGTCGGTGGAGACGACGACGTGGTCCTCGTCACCCGCCGGGTTGACCCGGTTGAAGCCGGGGAGCTCGATGGTCCTGGCCGTCTTGAGGCTCTCGCCGTCCAGGATGTAGAGGCCGCCGTCGAAGGTGGCAACCAGCGGGTCCTTGACCGCGGTGGCCTTGGCGCCCGGGGCGTTCTTCGCCTTCGTGTCGGAAGAGGAGGAAGAGTCCTCCCCTCCGCAGGCGGTCAGAACCGTGGACACCGCCAGGGCGAGTGCCGTGCCCGTGAGAGCTCTGTTGCGTATCGACTTGTTCATCGGTGTGTTCCTTTCCGCGCCGCTCGGTGGCGGCAGTGAGGTGGAGGGATGGCTCGTCAGCCGGTGGTGCAAGTGAGGCCCGTGGGGTCAGCCGCCGGTCAGACCGTCGACCATGGCGGTGGTGTTGGCCCGCATCATCCGCAGATAGGTGTCGGCGCCCTCGCCCTTGGCGGTCAGCGACTCCGAGTAGAGCTCGACGACCTGAACCCGGCCGCCCATTTCCGCACGCAGCACCTCGGCGAGCCGTCGGGGCTGGGAGGAGTCGGCGAAGACGGTGCGTACGCCCGCCCGTTCCATCGCCTCGGTGAGGGAGCGGAGATCCGAGGAGCTGGGCGAGGCCAGCGTGGTGCCGCTGGGGATGACCGCGCCGATCACCCTCAGGCCGAAGCGGTCGGCGAGGTATCCGAAGACGTGGTGGTTGGTGACCAGGGCCCGCTTGCCCTCGGGAACGCGGTCGAAGGACTTCTCCATCCAGGCGGTGAGGCCGGTGAGTTCCTCGGCGTAGCGGTCGGCGTTGGCGCGTATCGTGCCGGCGTCCACGCCGTCGACGTGCTCGATGACCTGGTCGGCTATCAGACCGGTGGCCTTGCGCACCCGGTCGGGGTCGGTCCAGAAATGCGGATCGGGTTGCCCCTCCTCACTGCGAGGGCCGCCGTCGTCGGCCGTGCGGAAGGTGAGCGGGTCGGCCGCCTCGCCGGCCGCGAAGGTGGCGACACCGGACTCGCGGGCGGCCTCCACATGCCGGAGTACGTTCTCCTCCAGCCCCAGGCCGTTGTAGACGACGAGATCGGCCCGTTCCAGTTCGGCGGCCTGCACCGCCGACAGACCGAAGGAGTGCGGGTCGGCGTTGGGCTTCATCAGAACGGTGACGTCGGCCTGGTCACCGACGATCTCCCGGGTGACGTCGCCGAGGATGTTGGTCGTGACGACGACGCCGGGCCGGTCGTCGTCGGTGGTGCACGCCGTCGCGGTCGCGGCGGTGACGAGGGCGAGCAGGCCCACGATCAGACTGCGCAGACGCGCGATGCCCACCCTCGCGCGCTGCTTCGCCTCGGTCCGGCTCATCGGCCGGTCTCCGCCATGAGGACCGGCTTGACGTCCAGGTCGAAGGAGCGCGCGATGCGCAGGCCGTCGTTGTAGTCGATTTCGAACACCTTCTTGCCTTCGGGGTCGTTGACGTAGGCGCGGCTGCGGTCCACCTCGATCACGGGGGCGCTGCCGTCGGCGCCTGCCCCCTTCCCTCCGGTCAGCAGAGGCTTGGTCCGCGCGGTCCGCTTTCCGGTGGTGATGTCGTAGCCGTGCAGCGCGCCGTCGGACTGCAGGACGAGCAGTGGGGAGCCTTCTCCGGCCGTGTTGGCCGCGACGACCGGACCGGTGTCGACCCGGGTCCAGGTCCGCTCGGTGACGTCGAGGACCCATACGGCGTCGCTTCCGGCCGGGGCGGTGAGGGTGTCGCTGCCGGGCCGCTGGCGGAAGGAGGTCGCCCGCTCCCGCGCCGGAACGTCCCTTCCGTAGGGGATCTCCTCGGCGGTGAAGGCGCCGTCCTCGGTCCGGACGAGCAGGGCGCCACCGGCGCAGCCCAGGATCACGCCCCGCCGGGTGACGGCGTCTCCTCGGGGCTGCTCGCACTCCACGTCCGGGGAGGCGACGCGTTCGCCCTTGCGGTCGAGGACGACGAGCCTGGTGGCGCCGCCCTTGTCCGCGAAGGCGAGCAGGTGCTCCTCGTACGGCACGACGGCGCCGGTGTAGGTGCCCGGCAGCGTCCGGGGGGATGCGATCCTTCCCTTCTCCAGCTTGCCGCGGTCGTAGAGGAGGGCGCGCCCGTCGTCGGTCACCGCCGTCACGGCGGCATCGCTGCGTACCTGCGCCCGGCTGCGCGCGGGGAGTTCACCCACGTCGCGTACCGCCGCGCTGTAGTAGTGGACGTGGTCACCGTGGTCCACCATCCAGGCGCCGCTGTCGATCACATGGGTACCGCCGGACGCGTGGAGGTAGCCGAACCGCCCGTCCGTTCCGAGCCGGACGGCGCCTTTCACCCGGTCGGTCTGCTGCACCTTGCCGGTGATGAGGTCGAGAACCCTGCTACTGCCGCTGCGGGGGTCGTTCAGCAGGAGCCGGGACTGCTGCTCGGCGGCCTCCCGCGCTCCCTCGACGTACCCGTGCGGAGTGGCGGAGGGGGAACTCGCCGCAGGGCGGGAGTCGTCGCCCTTGTCCGCCGCGCAGCCCGTGGCGAGCAGCGCGGTGAGTGCCAGTGCGGCCGAAGCCCACGGAGTGACGTTTCTGCGGACGGTCATGACGATCGCCTCAAGCTTCTTTCAGTTGACTTCGAGTACGGCAGCGGCGGCGGGGGCGTGGGGCGCACGGCGGTGAAGCAGACCGGACGCCGCGTGGGAGAGGAAGAACAGGCTCACCGCGAGTGCCGCGACGGTCGCGCCGGCGGCGGTGCTCAAGTGCCAGGACAGCAGCAGGCCGCCGAACGTGGCGGTGGCTCCGAGGACGGCGGCGAGCGCCATGACCCCGCGCACACTGCGCGCCCAGGGCAGCGCGGCCGCCGGCGGCGCGATGAGCAGTCCGAGGACGAGCAGCGTTCCCACGATGTGGAACGAGGCGACGATCGCCAGGCCGAGCAGGCCGAGCAGCACCGCGTGGGCCAGACGCGGCCGCAGCCCCAGGGTCTGGGCCTTGCGCGCGTCGAACGTCAGGGCCAGGAAGGCGCGGTGGCCAAGGACCGACACCACCAGCGCCGCGAGCAGCGCCGCCGCGAGCACGAGGAGGTCCTGCTGCCGGACGGCGAGCACGTCACCGAAGAGGAAACCGGTCAGGTCGACCGCGAAGGACTGCGAACGCGAGACGATGATCACGCCGAGCGAGAGCATGCCCACGAACAGCAGTCCGATGCCGGTGTCCTGGGACAGCCTCGGTGTACGGCCCAGCGCGGTGACGCCGGCCGTCATGACGGCGGCGCTGACCACCGCGCCCACCATCAGGTTCCCGCCGAACAGCGCGGCCAGCGCGACACCCGGCAGCAGCCCGTGCGACATGGCGTCCCCCAGGAAGGCCATTCCCCTCAGCACCACCCAGGTGCCCGCCAGTGCACAGATCGCGGACACGAGAATCCCGCCCCACAGGGCCCGCTGCACAAAGGTGACCTCGAAGGGGGCCGTCAACCATTCCATGACCGAGACACTACAATGAAAACCATGTTCAAAAAACCCGGCCCCTCACCCACCCCACCCCTGGAGCGGACCGCCCACATCCGCTTCCACGGGCTGTGTGCCGGCTATCCAGGGCGCCCAGTACTCCATCAAGTCAGCGCGGAAGTACCCGCGTTGGCCACGACCGCGCTTGTCGGTCCGAATGGCAGCGGCAAGTCGACCCTGCTCGGCGTGCTCGCCGGTGTGATCCGTCCGACATCCGGCGATCTCCACCGCAACGGAGACCGGCCGCCCGCCTTCGTGCCGCAGCGCGGAGCCGTCGGCGACACCCTGCCGCTCACCGTCCGGGAGACCGTGGAGATGGGGCGCTGGGGCGAGCGCGGCCCGTGGCGCCGGCTGGCCCGCCAGGACCACGCGATCGTCGACGCCGCGCTCGACCGGCTCGGCATCCGGGACCTCACCTCACGTCAACTGGGCGAGCTGTCGGGCGGGCAGCGTCAACGCGCGCTCATCGCACAGGGGTTGGCGCAGGGATCGGACCTGCTGCTCCTCGACGAACCGACCACGGGCCTGGATCCGGAAGCGCGGGAGCGAATCGGGGCGCTGCTGAAGGACCTCGTCGCAGACGGGGTGACGGTCGTTCAGGCCACGCACGACCTGGAGGCCGCGCGCACGGCGGACGCATGCCTCCTGCTCCGGGACGGCCGCCTTGCCGGGCAGGGACATCCGGACCAGGTCCTCACCACGTCGGCACTGGCCCGCATCTGGCAACCCCTCTGAAAAGCGGCGACACACACCACTTTCGACGGCCGGGCCGAGGTCGCCGGTCAACACCCGGGACCGAGGCACCGGCCCGACGTGCCCACACCGACCGTGAGGAGCCTCCCGCCCGGCCCCCACTGGGAGAAGCTCTCCCGGTCAGGGGCCGCCGTGGGGCGCTGACGCACCAAGAGCGCCGGTCACCGGTCTCGTCGCCGCGCACGTGGAAGCACCTCTCCCCGCTCCTGCGGCTGCTGATCCTGACCCAACTCGCCTTCAACATCGGCTTCTACGCCGTCCTGCCGTTTCTCGCCGAGCACCTCGGCACGGCGATCGGCATGGCGGGCCGGCTGGTCGGTTTCGTACTGGGCCTCAGGACCTTCAGCCAGCAGGGGTTGTTCGTGGTCGGTGGCTGGCTCGTCGACCGGTACGGAGTACGGCCCGTCGTCCTCGTGGGCTGCGTCCTGCGCGTCGCCGGGTTCGCTTGGCTGGGGTTCGCGGAGGCCACCTGGACGGTGATCGGCTCGGTGCTGCTGATCGGCTTCGCGGCCGCGCTGTTCTCCCCGGCCGTGGATCGGAGGTGGCCCGGCAGGCGGTGGTCTGGGAGGAGGAGGAACACGGCTCACGCACCCGCGTGCTGGCCCTGCTGTCCGCCGCCGGCCAGGCCGGGGCCTTCGTCGGCCCGTTGCTCGGCGGACTGCTGCTCGCCGTGGACTTCCGTACCGCCTGCCTCGCCGGGGCGGGCGTCTTCGTCCTCGTCCTCGCCGGGCACGCGCGGCTGATGCCGCAGCCCATACCCGGCCGGGTCCGAACCCGCGACCAGGGCGGAATACGCGTGCTGCTGCGCAACCGCCGCTTCCTCGCTCTGTGCTGCGCCTACGGCAGCTATCTGCTCGCCTACAACCAGCTCTACCTCGCCCTGCCCGACGAGGTGGAGCGCACGACGGGCTCCCAGGCAGCCCTGTCCTGGCTGTTCGCCCTGTCGTCCCTGCTGGTCGTGGTCGCACAGCTGCCGGTCACCCGGTGGGTGGGCGACCGGCTCGACCTGCGCCGTTCCATGGCCGACGGGCTGCTGCTGGTCGCGGCCGGGTTCGCCGTCGTGGCGGCGGCGCGCCCGGCGGGCTGGACCGGCCTCGCGGGGCTGCTGCCCGCCGCCGGGTACCTCGTCCTGCTCACCCTCGGCCAGAGGCTGATCGTGCCCGCCGCGCGCGCCTGGGTTCCCGACCTCGCCGAGGAGGGCCGCATCGGCCTCTATACGGGCGCCCTGTCCTCCGTCTTCGGGCTGATCGTCCTCATCGGCAGCTCGGCCACCGGTTCCCTGCTCGACCTGGGACTCCCGGCCGCCGTGCCATGGCTGGTCCTCGCCGCCGTACCCACGCTGACGGTAGGGCTGCTGCCGCGCGGTCCGGAAGCGGACCCGGCACGCTGACAGTGACGCCGGGTCCTCGGCACGGAGGGCGGGGGGCTCAGCCCTGTTCGAAGTGGCTCGGTCTGCCGTCGTGGTGGACCAGGCGGCCCAGCTGTTCGGCGCGGACGCGGGGCATGAGGGTCCAGGTGCCGTCGGTGCGGCGCAGGGCCGCCGAGTGCCAGGGGGTTGTCCAGGCGTCGGGCGCGTCGAGGAGGCGGATGCCGAACTTGGGCGTGCCGACGGGCTGGGGGTGGATGGACAGGCGTACCGAGCGAGGATGGTGCTCGGCGATCAGGTCGCCCCAGGCGCGGCTGCGCTGGATGACGCCGTACGCCCGCTTGCGGCACTCGCGCTGGAGGGCGGAGCGGGTGCCGGTGAAGTCGGCGGTGTCGTCGACGAGGAAGCGGGTGATGCCCCGGTAGAGGGCGGGGTGGGGGCGTGGGTGCGGACCTCGGCGCGCAGGGCGTCCAGGGTGGGGGCATATCGCTCGTGCACGTGGGCGCGTTTGGTGTCGTGCGGGAGGTCGCCGAGGACATCTCGCAGGTCGAAGACGGAGAGGCGGTGCAGGCCCAGGTTGCGTATGAGGGCTCTGAGTTCGTCGGAGTAGGCGTCAATGTGGGCATCGGGGACGCGGATCAGGTCGCCGAAGACGTGGCCGTCGGAACAGATGATCACGCGGGCGCCGGGTGCGTGGATCCGCTCGATCTCGCCGCACAGGGTGTTCAGGAAGGTGAGGGATAGGCGTTCGCCCTGGTCGGGGAGGTGGCCGAGGACCTTGGCGGGGTTGGGTGACTTGCAGGGGAAGCCAGGGAGGGTGAAGACCACGCCTTCGCCCGCGCGGACGAAGGCGTCGATCTGGCGTAGTTGGTGCGGGAACGCCTGCGCTCCTGCTCGGGAAGGGTCGGTGGTGCGGTGGTGCGGGAGCAGCAGGTTCAGGATCGCGGCGCTGATGCTGCTGGTGGAGCGGGTGTCCGGTGCGGTCGTCAGTGGCATGGGGTGGGGTCCTCCGAGACGGTGTGAGGGCATGCGGGCATGGCCGTACGGCGCCTCGGCGGGGTGCGCCGGGCGTCGGCGGACGGGTGCGGGCAGGCGGTGGGCGGTCAGCCTCGCCGGGTCATGTACGGCCGGTCAGACGCGGCGGTCGTAGCCGACGGGCAGGTGGTTGGTGCCGCGGCCCAGGACGGACGGGATCCACTCGATCTCCTCGTCCCTGATGGCGAGGTGCAGGCCCGGGAGCCGGGTCAGCAGCGTGCCGAGGGCGATCTGGAGTTCGGCGCGGGCGAGAGCGGCGCCGGGGCAGAAGTGGATGCCGTGGCCGAAGGCCAGGTGCGGGTTGGGGCTGCGGTCGAGGTCGAGCGTGTCGGGGTCGGGGAAGCGGCGCGCGTCGCGGTTGGCGGCGCACAGGGAGATGATCACGGAGTCACCGGCCGGGACCTCGGTGCCGTGCAGGTCGCCGTTCCGGTCGAAGAAGCGCCAGGTGGTCAGCTCGAAGGCACTGTCGTAGCGCAGGAGTTCGTCGACCGCGCGCGGCATGAGGTCCGGGTTGTCGCGCAGACGGGCGAGTTCGGCGGGATGGCGGAAGAGAGCGATCAGGGCGGTGGTGATCTGGTTGGTGACCGGTTCCTGGCCCGCGACGAGAAGCTGGAAGATCATGGAGTCCAGCTCCTCCTGGGACAGTTCGCGGCGGTCGCGGGCCACGACGAGACGGCTGAGCAGGTCGTCGTCCCAGTGCTCCCGCTTGTGGGCGACCACCTCGGCTATGTAGCTCTGGAGACCGTGCAGGCGGGCCTCGTAGAGCGGTCGTCCGGGGTCAGTGGGGCCGACGGGCTGGACGACCTTGCCCCAGTCGCGATCGAAGCGGGCCGCCAACTCGGTCGGCAGGCCGATGACTTCGGCGAGGACCTGGAAGGGGAAGTGGGCGGCGAAGCCGGTGACCAGGTCGGCGGGCCCGTTCTCGGGGAGGGCGGCGACGAGGGCGTCGGCCAGCTGCTGGAAGCGGGGCTTCAGGCTTTCGATCCGGCGCGGGGTGAAGGCGTCCGTGACGAAGCGCCGCATACGTGTGTGCTCAGGCGGGTCCTGGTGGAGCAGGTGGACCTGGAGCTGGGAGTGCTGAGGCTCGGGCATGATCGAGGCGCGCGCCCGCCAACGGTCGTTGCCCCGGTCGTGGTTCTTGCCCAGGCGGTCGTCGTTGAGGGCGGAATGCGCGGCCTCGTAGCCGGTGACGAGCCATGCCTGTACGCCGCTGGGGAAGAGCACGCGGTGGACCGGGCCGGCCTCGCGCATCTGCTCGTAGAGGGGGTAGGGGTTGGCCTTGTACGGGCAGCCCATCAGCGGTACGGGCTCGGGCTGCGCCTCAGTGGCCGTCTCGGGTTCCTGGACAGTCATGAACGGGGCTCCTCAAAGGTCGAGTTCGGGGCAATGGTGGTCCAGCCACAGGGCCAGGTCGACGACACGTTCGAGGCGGAGGCGGTGGCCCCACTGGAGTTGGTCGGGCGCGATGTCGAGGCAGGGCTTGATACGGGCCTCGTCGGCGAGGGACCGAACGGTGTCGTCGGCCAGGGCGTCACGGGCCATGTCCTGGAGGCCGCGGTTGTAGTCGGGGTGGTGGGTGGCCGGGTAGTGGTTCTTGGGCCGGTGCAGGACCGAGTCCGGCGCGAGGCCGGCGCCTGCCGCGCGCAGCAGGCTCTTCTCCCGGCCGTCGAAGCTCTTCAGCGCCCAGGGGGTGGTGAAGGCGTACTCGACCAGGCGGTGGTCGCAGTACGGGACCCGGACCTCCAGGCCCTGCGCCATGCTCAACCGGTCCTTGCGGTGCAGGAGTTGGCGTAGCCAGCGGGTCAGGGACAGGTGCTGCATCTCGCGTTGCCGGTGCTCGGTGGGGCTCTCACCGTCCAGATGCGGTACGGCGTCCAGGGCGCTGCGGTAGGTGTCGTCGCGGAACTCGCCGATGTGCAGGTCCAGTTCGGGGTTGAGCGGCATGGCGGCCTCGTCGCCGGTGACCAGCAGCCAGGGGAAGGTGTCGGCGGCGAGCGCCTTGGGGTTGTGGAACCAGGGGTATCCGCCGAAGACCTCGTCGGCGGCCTCGCCTGAGAGAGCGACGGTGGAGTGCTTCCGTATCTCCCCAAAGAGGAGGTAGAGGGAGGTGTCCATGTCGCCCACGCCGATGGGCGAGTCACGCGCCACCACCACGGCCTTGCGGTGCTCGGGGTCGAGCAGTGCCCGCGGGTCCAGTACGACGGTGCTGTGGTCGGTGCCGATGAAGGCACCCGCCTCGGTGGCGTACGGGGTGTCGTGGCCGGTGCGCAGGATGTCGCCGGTGAACTGCTCGGCCTGGTCGCTGTAGTCGACGGCGTAGGAGCGGATACGGGCGTCCGGGCCCTCGCGCAGGCGGAGTTCGTCGGCGAGGAGAGCGGTCAGGACGGTGGAGTCGATACCACCGGACAGCAGGCTGCACAGCGGGACGTCGGCCTCCAGCTGGCTGCGGGCCGAGGTGCTCACCAGATCATGGATACGGGCGACCGTCGCGTCTCGGTCGTCCTCGTGCGCACCGGCCTCCAGCTGCCAGTAGCGACGTTCGCGGATGCCGTCCCGGTCCAGGACGAGCATCCCGCCCGGCTCGACCTCCCGCACCCCGGACCACACCGTGGGCCCGGTGTTGAACAGCAGGCTGTACGCCTCCCGCAGCCCGTCCGCGTCAACCCGGGGCCGTATCTCCGGGTGCGCGAACAGCGCCTTGGGCTCGGATGCGAAGGCCAGGCCACCGCCGACGGCCGCCCAGTACAGCGGCTTGACGCCGAGCCGGTCTCTGACGAGGAGCAGCCGCTGTGCACGTTCGTCCCAAACAGCGAAGGCGAACATGCCGTCCAGGTGATCGGCGACCTCCTCGCCCCACTCGACGTAGGCGCGCAGCACCACCTCGGTGTCGCTGCGGGTACGGAACTCATGACCCAACTGCCGCAGCTCGGAGCGGATTTCGTGGTGGTTGTAGACCTCGCCGCTGTACGTGAGGACCGCCGTCGGGGCGTCCGGACGGTCGGTCATCGGCTGTGCGCCGCCTTCGAGGTCGATGACGGCCAGCCGGCGGTGGCCGATCGCGGCGCGCTCGCCGAGCCAGACGCCGCCCGCGTCGGGGCCGCGCGGGGTGAGGGTGGCGGTCATGGCCTCGATGACCGGGGCCTGGGTGCGGGCATCCTGGTGGTAGGACACCCAGCCGGTGATTCCGCACATGAGGTACGACTCCTCGGTCAGTGGTGCGCGGCGGAGGCCGCGTCGGTGGTCTTCGGGGGCAGCGGTGACGGGCCGCGCGGCGGCAGGGTCAGCAGCGGTACGGCGAGACAGGCGGCGACGGCCGCCAGTGCCAGACCCGCACGTACGCCGCCGTCCGGGCCGGTCAGGCCCCAGACAGCCGTCGCCAGGGCGGGGCCGAGCGTGAAGCCGACGGTCGCGGCCAGCAGTGCCGATCGGGTTCCCACGGCGTCGAGCCAGCGTCCGACGGGCAACAACAGGGCGACGACGGGGAGTTGGTAACCCAGCACCGCCCACTGGGCCGTCGCGGCCGGTATCCGCAGACCGTCGAAGATGTCCGCGAGCGCCACGTTCACGATGTTCATGTCGAGCATCGCCACGAACGACAGCGCGCCCGCCACGGCCACCAGGAGCCAGCGGTCGCGGACTTCGGGTATGTCCCCGGGCTGCTCCGGCTTGGATCCGTGGTCAGACACCTGTGGTCCTCCCCCACTCTGGTCGGCCGCCGAGCAGCGGCCTCGTCCCAGAAGTCGGGAGAGTCAAGGAGTGAGTTCCCGGGCTTGGCCGAAAATGTGGGGGTAGTGGGGCGGGCCGGAGATCAGTGCGGGGAACGGCACCGGTGACGGCGTGCGGCGCACGGACCTGAAACAGCCGTCTCCACCAGGAGGTACAGCAGTCCGCTCAGCGCGAGCCCTGCGGCACAGCCGACCACGGCGCCGGAGCCGCCGCCGACGACGACCGAACCCAACCAGCCATAGCCGCCCGCCAGTACGGACAGGGTGGCGGCGGTCAGCGGCCAGGAGCCTCCGAAGGCGCGATGGCCCACGGCCCGCCAAGCCCTTCCGGCCTCCGGCTCCCAGGGGGCCAGGACGGATCCACCAGCCCACCGGACTTCCGCGCGACTCCAGCCGGTCCAGCCATCTGACGCCTCCTTCCCGCCCGGTCCGTGTCGGCCCGTACGCCCGTGTCCGTCGCGGACCGCGGAGGAGTCCTTCCCACCGAGGGGGTGTTGGGAACCCGTCGCATCCGGCCGCGACGGACCGGGCGGGAAGGAGGTGGAGCGGCTGCTTCGACTCCTACGTCAGGCTGTCGCCACGCCGTCGAGTTTGCCGGACTTGGCGTCCTCGATCAGGTTCGAGAACTGGTCGGCACTCATCTGCACCCGCTGCCCGAAGTCGTCCGTGAGGACGACACGGCGGTCGGCGGGGGCGGCGGGGTCGACGAACAGCTGAGGGCATCCGCAGTTGCAGTTGCCACAGAAGGTCGCCACCGGTTCCAAGCCGTTGAGGCCGTTCAGCCCGTCGATGTCACTCATGGTTTCACCCTTTCGCGCTCGGGGCGCCCACCGGGGTGACCGCCCGGAACCGGCCCGGGGCACTTCCCGGTACCGCCCGGGTGATACCCTCGCCCGTCGCACACCAGTCGCAGAGCGCGGATGTGTCATCTCACAATATTTATGGGGAACTTGACGGCAACTCGCTCCGCCCCTCTGAGAGAGGCTGCCGTCCGCCGGTTCCCGGTGGTCGAAGGCGATCAGCGGATCGCCGGTCAGCGGGTGCTCCACCACGGCGGCGCGCACCCCGAACACCTCGGCCAGCAGAGCGGGGGCCAGCACCTCGCGGGGCGGGGCGGAGGCGACGACCTGGCCGTCGTGCAGGACGTGCAGCCGGTCGCAGACGGAGGCGGCGGCGTTGAGGTCGTGCAGCGAGACCAGGGTCGTACGGCGCCTGCCGCGCAGCAGGGCGAGGAGTTCGACCTGGTGGCGGCTGTCGAGGTGGTTCGTGGACTCGTCCAGGAACAGGACGTCCGGCTGCTGGGCGAACGCGCGGGCCAGCAGCACGCGTTGGCGCTCGTCGCCGGACAGTTCCGTGAAGGAGTTGCCAGACGATCAGGTCGTTGGTGCCGGGCCTGGGCGCCTCGCCGGTCAGGCGCCGCCAGACCACGCGCCACACGTCACTCGGCGGGATCGACGTGGAGCCCCACGCGACCACCGCCGTGAGGGCAGCGAGCTGCGCCACCCCGAGGAGCAGCGCCGACGGCCCGGCGGGCACGGAACGCCGCGACCGCGCGGGGGCGGCGTCCATGTCCTTCCTGCTCACCGGGACATCGAGCGCGGTCAGCCGACCTTGCCCGGGTAGAGGGTCTTCGCGATCTCCTCGACCGTGTCGGCGTTCTCGACCCCGGCGATGGTGGTCTGCTCCGAGCCGATACGCAGGAAGTGACCCTCCTTCACCGCCGTAAGGCCCTTGGCGGCCGAGTTGGACTTCAGCCACTTCTCCGCCTCGTCGAAGGCCTTCTCGTTCGCCGCCTCACTGCCCCGGTTGCGGACGCCGAGCTGGATCCAGTCCGGGTTCTTGGCGATCACGTCCTCCCAGCCGACCTGCTTGTAGTCGCCGTCGCAGTCGGCGAAGACGTTGCGGGCACCGGCCAGGGTGATCACCGCGTTGCCGACCTGCCGGTTCAGGCCGAAGCAGGCCGGGCCGGGCAGCCGGTCGGCGCCCCGGAGTACGAGTGCCTCGTTGGCGGCGACCGTGTTCAGGTGCGCGCCCATCGCCCGGTACTGCCGCTCGGAGTTGAAGTCCTCCGGATTGCCGCGGACTCCTGCGCCGGGAGCGCCCATGACGAAAACCCGGGGCTGCGGCGCGCCGTCGCCACGTGCCGACCCGAGCCGGGTCGGTGACGACGCGTCGCACTTCGCCGCTGGTGAGCCCACCCGGTACGAACCCGAGCCCGAGGCCGATCTCGTCGCTGTCGACGGTGTCGACGTCAAAGTGGACCGCCACCCGAGAGCAGCCGGTGGCTGCGAGCCAGTCGAGCACGGGCCTGGTGGAGGCCCGCAGCTCGTCAGGGCCGAACGACCGGATGCCCCAGGCGGCGACGTGGGGAATGTCGTCCTCGGTCCACTCGTGCAAGCCCACGAGGGCAACGCGCTCGGGGGACACGGTGGCCGGCAGGAGTTTCTGCACGTCGCGGTCTCCGTGCCCGGTCAGCGCGCTGACGGCCATCGCGTGGTAGCCCTTGTACGCGCTGTCAGGCGTACCGATGTCGGGGTGGGAGTCGATCCAGATGACGGCCAGGTCGTCGCCGTAGCGGCGGGCCAGTTCGGCGAACGGGGCGACGCTGACCGCGCACTCGCCGCCCAGGGTCGTGATCCGCGCCGGATCGTGGTCACGGATGACATCCAACGCGCCCGCCAACTGCCTCAGCACGACCTGCTTGGCTTCGACTCCGTCGCGTTCCTCCAGGCCGTCGTCGCTCATGGTGACCGGGACGGTCGCGGTGGGGCCGTCGTGCGGCGGCAGGACCGCTTCGAGGACCGTGGTGCCGACCGTGTAGCCGCGGCGGGCGACGTCCAGGGGGAACTCGGGGGCGAGTTCCTTGACGACACCCGCGCCGGCGCCCTGCCACTGGGGCCAGACGAGCCGTAGATGGTCGCCCGCGCCGCGGGAGGCGCCGTCGGAGGTGGTGGCGTGGCTCATGGGTTTCCTTTCACGGGCGGTCCGCCGTGGTGCACGGGGCGGGACCACGTTCGCGTACTCACGGCGGCGTACGTCAGTCCGGGCGCACCGTGCTGCCTGGCTGAGGGGCACGCGATGCGTCGTTGCCCCGGCTGGCGGCGGGTGCGCTCCAACTGGCCAGGAGGGCAAGGGCCTGCGCGGAGGCGGAGCCGGGTTCGGCGGTGTACACGCAGATGGTCTGGCCGGGGTCGGAGGGGAAGGCGTGAGGTCGACCCGGAGCGCGGTACTGGCCTCTCGACCAGCCCGTTTCTCCGGGTCGCCTCCCGAACCCGGCGTGCGCCGCTAAGCGCACCGGGCTCTCCACAAGTCCCGTGAGTCGGTGTTCACTTCATGCCGTGCTCGGCCATGGTGTCGGGATGCGTGTTCCCCGGTAGTAGTAGCGCTTGGCGCTCACCCTTGCCGGATCGAACAGTTCCATCCCGCCCTCGGCGGGCCAGATGCCGTAGCGTCGGCGCAGTACCTTCCAAGGCACGCGCTTGTGCTTGCGCTCCTGCCATCTGATGATCTCTTTCCAGAGGTAGGCCCTCAGATAGCTGAAAGTCGCGTTCGAGCATCCGTACTTGAAGTACGCGGTCCAGCCCCGCAGCATCCGGTTGAGCTGACGCAGTAGGTCTTCGAGCGACAGGTTCATGCTCCGCCGGCAGATCGTCTTCACTTTGGCCATGACGGCCGCCAGGGCCTTCTTGGCCGGATAGACGTAGACGTACCGTTTGCCGGTGCCTCGCTTCCGGTGGCGCTGGATGCACCAGCCGAGGAAGACGAGGCCCTCGTCGATATGGGTGATCAGGGTCTTCTCTGGAGACAGGCGCAGGCCCATCTCGGAGAGGACCCCGGCGATTTCTTCCCGCAGGGATTCGGCATGCGCTTCGGTGCCAGAAATGAGCAGGCACCAGTCGTCCGCGTACCGCACGAGGCGATAGTTGGGCAGACCTTGACGGCGCCGCTTTGCCCTTCCATACGGGCTGGCTCCGGGGCCGCCCGGACCTTGGGCGATATGCTCGTCCAGGACCGAGAGAGCCACATTGCTCAGCAACGGGGAAAGAATCGACCCTTGCGGAGTCCCGGCGTTGGTATCCACCAGGGAGCCGTCCTCATCGAGGATGCCCGCTTTAAGGAACGCCTTCACCAGATCCAGGACGCGTTTGTCTCCGACACGTTCCCGCACCCGGTCCATGAGAGCGGAGTGCGAGATTTCGTCGAAGCAGGCTTTGATGTCACCCTCAACAATCCACTCATACGAGCGGGATGCGAAATGATGCACCTCAGCCACCGCATCGTGAGCCCGGCGATTCGGGCGGAATCCGTAGGAACACGGGAGAAAATCCGCCTCGAAAATTGGCTCCAACACCAGTTTCAAGGACGCTGAGCGACCCGGTCACGGATGGTTGCGATCCCCAGATAGCGGACCTTGCCGCCAGCCTTGGGAATCGCGCGCCGCCGAGCCGGTAGAGGCCGGAAAGTGCGGGCTTTGAGGTCTTCCCGCAGTTCCGAAAGGAACCCTTCCAGCCCGCGCACGGACTCAATGTAGTAGGCGGTCTCGCCGTCCACTCCCGCGTGCGCGCGCCCTTGTTGTTCCGCACCCGGTCCCAGGCCACCAGCAGGAAGCCCGGGTCCGTGGCGAGGTTGTACAGATCATCGAACCTGCGATGAGGGTCATCACTGGCCCAACGGTGCAGCTTGGTCTGGATTTCCAGTACCCGGCGTTCCGCCTTGAGTAAGACGTATTCCAGTTCGTCGGTATTCACCAACGGCCCCGGCATTCCAGCGTCCTTACTGCCGACTTGCTGGCCCCCTTCGCCATGCACGGACCTCTCGTCCGCTCGGACTACTACGGGGCCTCCGCCCCGTCCCGCGCCTTCGACAGACGACGTATCTATCCCACCGGCCCGGATGGATTCCGGGCCCGGGGAACGACGTGGGACGGTTCCCGTGTTCACGGTGAATCGATCGATCAGTCCGGCGCCCAGCTTTGCCCCGGCAGCATCGCCACGGTTACGCCGCAGGCTTTCACCGTGGCCTCCCCACCGACACGCCAAGTCGGTTACGGAGTCAGTCCGTTCAGCGAACGGACTGTGCACTGCAACCCGGCCCATATCCACCAGATTTGAGCCGGTGCCACGCTTACGGAGCTTTACCACTGGTTCCTCTCGTACGCCCTCTGATCTCGCTCGCCGGACCCGGCCCGTCTGGTAGTTCCGGGCAGTCCGGCTTTGTCAGCGCTGCTTCCCGCCTCCCGGCGCCTCCCGGGTCGGACTGCGCTCAGCTCCCACCAGGCTGCTGCGACAGCCTGGCGAGGAGGTCTTGCACCTCCTTCGATTCACCGCGCCTCACGGCGCACCAACGTCTCGTGGCGCAGGGTGAGTTCGCCGACCACAGGGTGGTGGAGGTGCTGCGTACTGTGAGAGCACTGGGCCACACGGTGACTGTCCCACCAGGTGCTGAACTCCGGCACCTTGACGATTGCCTCGCCGATCAGTTCGTTCAGCAGGGCGTCGTCGGGATGGCGTCCCGACACCAGGCGGAGGTTCATCACGACGATCTCCGCGACCTCGTCCCAGTTCCGGTACAGCTCGCGGGCCGCGGGGTCGAGGAGGACGAAGCGGGCGAAGTTGCGCTCGCGGTACGGCAGGGCGTCGAAGTCGGTGATCAGGGCCTTGGCCAGCTGGTTGGCGGCCAGGACGTCCTGCCGGTGGTTGGTGATGAAGGCCGGCGTGACTCCGTTGAGGACGTCCAGCATCTGGTGGACCTCGGGCCGTGCCCGCTGCACCCGCTCCGGCCGACGGCGCTGGGGGCGCGCGGTACGGGGACGGGCGAGGTCGAACAGGTGGTCGCGTTCGGCGTCGTCCAGGCGCAGGGCCTGGGCCACCGCGGTGAGCACAGCTTCGGAGACGTTGGGGTGTCTGCCCTGTTCCAGGCGGGTGTAATAGTCCGTGCTCACCCCGGCGAGGCGTGCGACCTCCTCCCGGCGCAGGCCTGGTACCCGGCGGGCTCCGCCGCCCGGGGTCACGCCCGCCTCGCTCGGGCTCAGGTGGGCCCGGCGGGTGCGGAGGAAGTCTCCCAGTTCAGCGTTGTGGTCCATTACTCCAGTATTGGCTCGGGCTGGGACAGTCGCCCCGGGCCAGGGTGGCCCAGCTGGACCCAGGTTCGGCTGGGCCTGTTTTGGCGACTGCCGACCGCATACGGGGTGTGATGCTGGAGCCGAGGCCTGGACGAGGACGACCGGGCCCGCATTCCAGGACAGCACACCTCTCGGGCAGTCCGCCCACGCCCCGCCATGCCGCCGGACCGGGCCGGCGATGCCCATCGGAGCAGCCCGCCACCATGCCTTTCGTCATCTACGTCATCGGGTTCGGCGTCTTCGCCCAGGGCACCTCGGAGTTCATGCTCTCCAGGCTGCTGCCGTCCGTCGCCGGTGATCTGCACGTCTCCCTGTCCGAGGCGGGCCTGCTGGTCTCCGCCTTCGCTGTCGGCCTGATCGGCGGCGCACCGCTGCTGACCCTGGCCACCCTCGGCGAGACCAGGACCCTGGGCGGCGCGATCAACATCGCCGCCTTCAACGTCGGCATCGCCCTCGCTCCCTGGATGTCGGGACTGGTGATCGAGGCGGGCCCGGGCCTGGCGGCCATCGGCTGGGTCGGCGCGGCCTTCGCCTTGGGGGCCGTCGGGAGCACGCTCCTGGACCGCCGCCTCACCCGCCACCACCAGCGCGGCACGACGCGGATCGTGACCGCGGCCGTCCCCGAGGCCGCCCAGGCGACCGCCGTACGCCGGTGACCCAGACCCGACCAGAACGACCCAGTGGAGACACACCATGAAAGCGATCGTGACGCGACGATTCGGCAACCCGCCCGAGATGGGGGTGGAGGAACGCCCGAAGCCGGTTCCCCGCGCGGGTTTCACGCTCGTCAGGATGCGTTCCGCGACGATCAACCAGCTCTCCAACACCATCCGCAAGGGCGACTTCGGCGTCCCGCAGGCGCCGCTCGTCCTGGGCAACGAGGGTTCGGGAACCGTCGAGGAGAGTGACCGTTTCGCTCCCGGCACCCGGGTGGCGATCTACGGCCACTCCGACCTCGGCGTGACCGTGGACGGGCTCTTCCAGGAGTGGGCGCTGGTCAGGGACGACCGGCTCCTGGAACTGCCCGACAGCCTCGACTGGGCTGAGGGATCAGCGCTGACGGTGAACTACCTGACCGCGTATCTGGCGCTCACGAAGTCCGCGAGGGTCCAGAGCGGGCAGTCGGCGCTGGTCTCCGGGGCCACCGGCGGAGTGGGCCACGCCGTGATGCAGACGGCCAAGGCACTCGGCGCGCGACCGATCGCCCTGGTCTCGTCCACGGAAAAGGCGCGCCGCGCTGCAGACGCCGGAGCCTCGGCGGTCATCGACTCCTCATCGCAGCAGCTCGACGAGGCCATCGCCGAACTCACCGACGGCCAGGGCGTCGACCTCGCCCTCGACCCTGTCGGCGGCCCGCGCCTCGGCGAACTGATCCACTCCGTCCGCCCTGGCGGCACGGTCGTGTCCTTGGGCTTCACCGGAGGCAGGCAGGCCCCGGTCGGCGTAATGGACCTCCTCGCCGGGCGGCTCGTCACCGGTTATGGCGTGCACGGCGACTCCGACGAGGAGATCGCCGAGGGCCTGGACGCCATCGGCCGACTCGCCGCCGACGGACAGCTGCGGCCCGTCATCGACAGCAGGTTCGGTCTCGACGATTTCGAGGACGGGTACGCGCGGCTGGCCTCGCGGGAAGCAGTGGGCTCCATCGTCCTTGAACTCTGACCACACCCGAAGCACCACACACGTAGGGACATCGACATGAGCACCATCGGCCTGATCGGCAGCGGACACATCGGCGGCACCGTCGCCCGCCTGGCAACAGCCGCCGGACACGACGTCGTCCTGAGCAACAGGCGAGGACCGGACAGCCTGGCCGGCCTGGTGGCAGAACTGGGCCCACGCGCCCGCGCGGCCACCCCCACCGAAGCCGCGACCGCCGGCGACATCGTCGTCGTGACCATCCCGCTGCACGCCTACCGCACGGTCCCGGTCGACCCGCTGCGCGGCAAGGTCGTCATCGACACCAACAACTATTACCCCCAGCGTGACGGCCACATCGTCGAGCTCGACGACGAGACCACCACGACCAGCGAACTGCTCCAGGCCCACCTGCCCGAGTCGCACGTCGTCAAGGCGATGAACAACATCTTCTACGTCCACCTCGGCAACCTGAGCCGGCCCAGCGGCCACCCCGAGCGCTCGGCCCTGGCCATCGCCGGTGACTCGGACGACGCGAAGAAGACCGTCACCGGCTTCCTCGACTCGATCGGTTACGACGCCCTGGACGCTGGTCCCCTCTCCGAAGGCTGGCGCTTCCAGCGTGACACCGCCGCCTACAGCGAGCCGTACTTCAGCGAAGGCCACAGCCTGGCCGCCCTCGCGCCGGGCGGCGACCCCGGTCCGGGACAGCCCGTCACCGCGGACGCACTGCGCACCGCGCTGGCCACAGCGAAGCGGTACCGCGACATGTGAGCCACCGTGCGCCCACCCCCTCAAGCACAGCCCCGAACGGAATCCCCGCCATGGCCCAGCCCATCGCCTTCATCGGAAGCGGCACCATCGGCCGCACCCTCGCCCGCCTCACCGTCGCCGCCGGCCTCGACGTCGTCATGAGCAACTCGCGCGGACCGGAGACCCTCGCCGGCCTCGTCGCCGAACTCGGCGACCAGGCCCGCGCCGCCACCCCGGCGGAGGCCGCCAAGGCCGCCGACCTCGTCGTGGTCTCCCTGCCGTTCCACGCCTACGACAAGCTCCCGGCCGGCCAGCTGCTCCTCGCCGTAGAAGCGCGGGACGCGGTCGCTGTCACCGGCGGAGGGGTGGTTGGGATACGTCCCCTCGGTGATGATCAGGCCGACGCCCGCTGCGGCGCGGCGTGCGTAGTACGACGCCACGTCCGGGCCGGGTATGCCGTCCGGGGAGAAGTAGCGGGTCATCGGCGCCATCGCGATCCGGTTGGGGACGGTCAGGCCGTTGATCGTGACCGGGCGGCCGAGGATCTCAGCCGCCCGGCCGGCGGCCTCGGTGGGCGAGGCAGGGGTGAGTGTCACGTGGTCTCCTTGCGGTGGTCCCCCCGTTTACCGTTCAGATCCCGAGTCTCGGTGCGCGGACACCACTCCCACCGGCACCAGGCCGGCCCGCCTGGACCCAGGTTCGGCTGGGCCGGCCTGAGGCCGGATCTGGGGCGACGGGCGGTTGAGAGTGGAGAGGTCCCTTCTGCTCACCCGTTCTCGTGGAGTGGTTGCTGCCATGCCCTTCGTCATCTACGTCATCGGGTTCGGCACGTTCGCCCAGGGCACCTCGGAGTTCATGCTGTCCGGGCTGCTGCCGTCCATGGCCGGCGATCTCGACGTGTCGTTGTCCCGGGCGGGTCTGCTGGTGTCGGCCTTCGCCGTCGGCATGGTCGTCGGCGCCCCGCTGCTGACCCTGGCGACGCTCCGGATCCCCCGCCGGGCGGCGCTGGTCGGCTTCCAGTCGGTGTTCATCGCCGGTCACGTCGCGGCCGCTGATCCCCACGGTCGACCACGGTCGACCCGCGTCACCACCGGCGGCGGCATGCAGCCGGTCCGTCAGGTCGGGGCGCAGGAGGGGATCCGTTGCCATGATCGTCGCGTAACGGGGCCGGGTACCGGCGACCCACCGAGTGGGGCTCGTGGCGGCGGACACCGGTGGTCCGCCCTCAGAGCAGTCGCGAACGGCGTACGGGGGGCGGGGAGTTCAGATGACCTGGTCCACACGCAGTGCTTCGATGTCGGCCGCGTCGTAGCCCAGTTCGGCCAGGATCCGGTCGGTGTGCTCGCCCGCCGCGGGGACGGCGTCCATGCGCGCGGTCGTACCGGCGAGATCGACCGGCGGCAGCAGGGCCGGTACTCGGGTTCCGCCGGGGAGCGGGATGTCCCGCCAGCGGTCCCGGGCACTGAGCACCGGGTGCGCCAGGAACTCCTCGACGTCGTTGACTTCGGAGTTGGCGATGCCCGCCTCGTCCAGGAGCTTCCTCACTTCGCCGCTGCCGGACTCCCGGAAGCGTTCGGCCACGATCGCGTTCAGCTCGGTGCGGTGGGCCACCCGTGCGGAGCCGGTGGCGAAGCGAGGGTCGTCGACGAGGTCGGGCCGCCTGAGGAACTGCTCGCAGAGGGCGGCCCATTCGCGTTCGTTCTGGATGGAGAACAGGACCTCCTTGCCGTCGGCCGCGGTGTAGGTGCCGTACGGGGCGATCGTGGCGTGCTGGGTGCCGAGGCGTGGGGGCTGGGTACCGCCGTGCCGGGTGTAGTAGGCGGGCTGGCCCATCCACTCGGCCAGCGCCTCGAACAGGGAGACCTCCACGGCCCGTGCCACGCCCGTGGTCGCGCGGGTGAACAGCGCGGTGAGGATGCCCGAGTAGGCGTACATCCCGGCGGCGATGTCGGCGACGGAGATCCCCGCCCGAGCGGATCCGTGCTCGTTGCCGGTCAGCGACACCAGGCCCGTCTGGCACTGCATGAGCAGGTCGTACGCCTTCCGGTCGGCCCAGGGTCCGGTGGAGCCGTAGCCGGTGATGGAGCACGGGACCAGGGACGGGAAGCGCTCGGCGAGGGCCTCCGCGCCCAGGCCCGCCCTGGCGGCCGCGCCGGGCGCGAGGTTCTGCACGAACACGTCCGCCCCGCCGAGGAGTTGGTCCAGCACCCGCCTCCCCCGGTCCGACTTCAGGTCGAGGGACAGGGACTCCTTGGAGCGGTTGAGCCACACGAAATAGCTGGACTCGCCGTGCACGGTGGTGTCGTACCGGCGGGCGAAGTCGCCGCCGCCCGGGCGCTCCACCTTGATCACCCGGGCACCGAGGTCGGCGAGCTGACGGGTGGCGAACGGGGCGGCCACCGCCTGCTCGACGCTGACGACGGTGATGCCGGACAGCGGCAGATCTGCGGGGTGATCGGTCATACGGCGGCCTCCAGGAGCGGGTGTGCCCCGACGGTATTACCCGCCCGGCTCACGCGTAGCACCGCGTCACGCTCTGCAGTACGCACGCCGGCTTCGCGTCGGCGAAGCCGTTGATGCGCTCCTGCGGGACCGCGATCCACTCGCTGGGCCGAGGTCGCTCCCGGCGAGCTTCCTCAGTTCGCCCAGACCGCTGACGGTGATGCTCACGGCCGGCCGCCGGCCTCTGCGACGGACCTGGCGGCCTGCTCGGCGACGGCCTCGTCCACGTCGTTGACGACGACGGACGCGCCCGCGACGGCCAGGGCGTGTGCGTAGAGGCCACCTTGTGATCAGGCAGCTGTAGCCGCTGTCCGGCTGCCCCGGTCGGCAGCGGCGACCATGAATGAAACAAGACCAAGACCCTCCCATGGAAGGAGCAGCAATCGTGAGTCGGATCCTGGTGACCGGTTCCGCGGACGGCCTGGGACGTGCCGCGGCGGATTCACTGTTGTCCGCAGGCCACGACGTGGTGGTGCACGCCCGGAACCAGGAGCGCGCAGCGGATCTCGACGCGCTGGTCGGCCGTGGGGCGCACCTCGTGGTGGGCGACTTCACGGAACGTGACGCCGTACGGCGTATCGCCGCAGACCTGAACGACGCGAAGCCGCTCGACGCGGTCATCCACAACGCCGGCGTGTGGAGCGGCCCCGCGGTCATGCCGGTCAACATCATCGCACCGTACCTGCTCACGGCCCTGCTCAGCGGGCCTCGCCGACTGGTGTACCTCAGCAGCAGCTCGCATTTCGGTGGCCGCCCCTCGCTCCCCGGTATCGACTGGCAGGGCAGGAGCGCAGGCTCGTACTCCGACAGCAAGCTGTTCGTCACGACGCTCGCGGCTGCCGTGGCTCGCCTGCGCCCCGGGGTTCTGAGCAACGCCGTGGATCCGGGCTGGGTGCCGACCAAGATGGGCGGACCCGACGCACCGGACGACCTCGAGCTCGGCCATCGGACGCAGGAATGGCTCGCGTCGAGCGACGAACCCCAGGCCCTGACGACCGGCGGGTACTGGTACCACCACCAGCGCCTGGAGCCGCACCGCGCAGTGCACGACGAGGTGTTTCAGGACCAGCTGCTGGAGGCGCTGGCTGAGGAGACAGGAACCGCACCGTGAGGGGTCATTGGGCGACGTAGCCGCCGTCGACGGGAAGGGCGACGCCGACGACGAAGCCCGCTCCGGGGCTGCACAGCCACAGTACGGCCTGAGCGATTTCCTCCCCGGTCCCGAGCCGGTTGATGGGCTGGTTGGCCTCGGCCACGGCACGGTCGAGCTCGCCCTTGGCGATCATGTCGGTGACCATGGGGGTGTCGATGGTGCCGGGGCAGATGGCGTTGATGCGGATGTTGCGCGGAGCGTATTCCAGGGCGGCGCTGGTGGTCAGGCCGATCACTCCGTGTTTGGTGGCGTGGTAGGAGGCGCGGCCGGGGAGGCCGACGAGACCGCCGAGTGAGGAGCAGTTGACGATGGCGCCGCTGCCCTGGGCACGCATGTGTCGCAGCTCGTGCTTCATGCCGGCCCAGACACCCCGGAGGTTGATGGCGTTGACGCGGTCGAACCGCTCGAAGGGTTCGTCGGCGGCGTCGCTGGGCGGTATCTGGATGCCGGCGTTGTTGTAGGCCATGTCGAGGCGGCCGAAGGTCTCGACGGTTCGGTCTACCGCGGCGGCGACCTGGTCCTCGTCGCTGACGTCGCAGGTGAGGGCGAGGACTTGGTGGCCGGCGTCGGTGAGGGCCTTGACGGCCACGTTCAGGGCGGCTTCGTCGACGTCGGTGAGGGCGACCGCGGCACCGGACTCGGCGAAGGCGCGGGCGGTCGCCAGGCCCATGCCGGAGCCGGCTCCGGTGACGAAGGCGACCTGGCCGGAGAAGTCGTAGGCGGGGTTCATGGCGTGCTCTCCCATCGAGGACTGATGTGTGGGCCGACTGGGCATGCGCTCGCTCGTCACCTGTTGTCCGGCCGGCGAGCAGGTCGAGGGGTTACGTGGCGTTTTCGATGGTGACGGGGACCTCGTCCGCGGCAGCCAGCTGCTCAGTGGCGCTTTCGGGTATGTGACCCAGGATGATCAGCCCGTCGGAGTAGGGAAAGTCACGGTAGAAGACGGCCAGGTTGCCCCAGGGCGCGTAGTAGGCGAGGTCGCCGGCACGCGGGGTGGCTCCCTCCGGGGCACCGGAAGTGGACAAGCGGCGGGGCAGGTCGGCGATCTTCTCGGTCTGGTGGAAGTCCGTGAGGGTCAGATCGAGGGGAAGCTGGTCGGCGAAGTCCCGGGCGGCGGCGGCGTCGTTCAGGGTGGCGTCGACGGGAGTGCCGTTGATCATGAGACGGATGTTCACAGCAGTTCTGCCTGAGGGTGTGGTCGGTGCGAGGCTTGCCGTCGTCCGCTCCGGTGCGGCCGGTGCGGAGTCCGCCGTCGTCCGCTGCGATGTCGTCGAGGAGGAGGACGAGTCCTGCGTGCAGGCGGTCAAGGAAAGCAGGAGCGCGGCGGTTACGGCGGTACGGCTCAGGGTGGGAAGGGCGGCCGGCATCACGGGGCGTCCAGGGGTTCAGTCGGGGAGGGGCTCGGAATAGTGGCGGAAGCCGTCCCGCTTGTGGTGGATGTCGTACAGACGCTGAGCCAGGACCTCGGGGCTGCTGTGTTCGGCGTCGGGCCGGATGGCTCCGGGGACGATCAGCTGCGCGACGTGGATGTTCTCCGGGGCGAGCGCGTCGTGGAGCATGCGGGCGTACGCGCTCTCGCCGGCGAAGGCGATCGAGGTGCCGGCGACGTTCGG
The DNA here is from genome assembly GCF_004187715.1 of Streptomyces sp. F001. Taxonomy (GTDB): domain Bacteria; phylum Actinomycetota; class Actinomycetes; order Streptomycetales; family Streptomycetaceae; genus Streptomyces; species Streptomyces flavusporus. The sequence goes on from NZ_QZWF01000024.1 coordinate 67,791, forward strand.
GTTGGGCTGTACGGCGCTGGCGCCGTTGACGAACAGCACGGTGCCGCGGCCGAGTTCACGCATGCCGGGCAGGACTGCGTTCACCGCGGCGACCGGACCCTTGACCGAGAAGGCCAGCGGGGCGTCGAGGGCGTCGGCGCCGGTGTCCAGGACCGGCTTCATGAAGCCGGGCCGGGGCACGGGGCTGTACTGGAGGATCTCGATGGGCCCCAGAGCGGTCGCGGCCGCGTAAAGGGCCGTGTTCAGGGACTCGATGTCGAGGACGTCGGCGGCGAAGCCACGGGCCTCGATGTTGTCGCGAGCCAGCTCGACAGTGAGGTCGTCCAGGCGTTCGAGGCTGCGGGAAACGAGGGCGACGGTGTGACCTGCCGCTCCGAAGCGGCGGGCGGTGGCGAGCCCGAGGCCGGGCCCGGCGCCGATGAGGGCGAAGGTGGTCACGATGAGTCCTTGTAAGGGGATGAGTCCTTGTAAGGGGTGGGGGCCGTGCCGTCCGCCGGAGCCGGGCAGCGTGGATGTCCGGCCCCGGCGAGGGATCTGCTGACGGTCAGGGCGTGAGGAGGGTTTTGATGGCGCGGCGTTCGTCCATGGCCTTGTAGCCCTCGGCGACCTGGTCCAGGGGCAGGGTGAGGTCGAAGACCTTGCCGGGGTTGATCCGGCCGGTCAGGACGCGGTCGATGAGATCGGGCAGGTAGCCGCGCACGGGGGCGGGACCGCCGCGCAGGCCGACGTGGGAGAAGAACAGTTCCTGGCCGTCGATGGCGACGTCGTGGGGGACGCCGACGAAGCCGACGTTGCCGCCGGGGCGGGTGGAGTGCAGCGCCTGCCGCATCGACTCGGCGGTGCCCACGCACTCCAACACACTGTCCGCGCCGATGCCGCCGGTCAGTTCCTTGACGCGGGCGATGCCTTCCTCGCCGCGCTCGGTGACGATGTCGGTGGCGCCGAATTCCAGGGCCAGCTTCTGCCGGGGCTCGTGCCGGCTCATGGCGATGATCCGCTCGGCGCCCAGTTCCTTGGCGGCGATGACGCCGCACAGCCCGACCGCACCGTCTCCGACGACCACGGCGGTGGAACCGGGCCTGACCTCGGCGGCCTTGGCGGCGTACCAGCCGGTGCCCATCACGTCGGACAGCGTGAGCAGGCTGGGCAGGAACTCCCCGGCGGGCTGCTCGTCGGTGGCGACGAGCGTCCCCTGGGCGTTGGGGATGCGGACGTACTCGGCCTGGCAGGTGCTCATGAACTCGCGGTGCAGGCAGTTGGACTGGTAGCCCGCCAGACAGTTCGGGCAGGTGTTGTCCGAGGTGGCGAAGGAGCCGATGACGAACTGTCCCGGCTTGACCGAGGTGACCTCGCTGCCGACCTCCTCGACGATGCCGACGTACTCGTGGCCCATCGGCTGCGGCTGGGTGATGGTGTCCGTGCCGCGGTAGGCCCACAGGTCCGAGCCGCACACGCAGGTGACGACCGTCCGAATGACCGCATCGGTCGGCTTGATGATCTTCGGGTCGTCGCGCTCCTCGAAACGGATGTCGCCGGCGGCGTGAAGGACTGCTCCGCGCATGAGGGTGCTTCTTTCAGTGCGAGCGGTTCTGGCAGACAGCCCCGAACCGACTGCACCATGTGCTTCGTTCCGGGCCGTTCGCTATCGAGGCTCACACACGGACGCAGGGGGGAAAAGCGGAGAAATCCATCCTGGGAAAGAAACATCCTGGGAGAAAACTCTCCCCCCTTCCCGGGTGGGATCGATGCCATGCTGGGGAACATGACCAGCAATGTCCCCCTCGATGAGCTGGGAGAATTCCTCAGGAAACGGCGCTCGGAGCTGAGTCCGCGTGCGGTCGGGCTGCCGGAGACCGGTGGGCCCCGCCGGGTCGCCGGGCTGCGCCGTGAGGAGGTCGCTCAGCTCGCCTCCATCAGCACCGACTACTACACCCGACTCGAACAAGGGCGCATTCAGGCCTCCGCACCCGTCCTGGATGCCCTCGCCCGCGTACTCCACCTGGACGATGACGAGCGGGGCTATCTCTTCCAGCTCGCGGGCAAGACCACTCCGCGCACGCGACGCCGGGGCCGGCAGCAGGTCCAGCCGCAGCTGCAGCGCGTCCTGGACGACCTCACCGCCACCCCCGCCCTCGTGCAGGGCCGACGCGGGGACATCCTGGCCTGGAACGCGCTGGCCGCCGCGCTGGTCACCGACTTCTCCCGCATCCCGGAGAAGCACCGTAACTACCCGCGGATCATCTTCACGGATCCGGCGATGCGCACCCTGTACGCCGACTGGGAGGCCTCCGCGCAGATTTCCGTGGCCCAGCTTCGGATGGAGGCCGCCCAGTATCCCGAGGACCCCCGTCTGATCGAGCTGGTCGGTGAACTGTCCACGCATGACAAGCAGTTCGCCAAGTGGTGGGGCGACCACAAGGTCGCCGCCCGCACCGTGGGCACCAAGACCCTCAACCACCCGGTCGTCGGCGAACTCGTCCTCGACTGGGACACCCTCACCGCCAACACCGACCCCGACCAGCATCTGACCGTCTGGACCGCCGCCCCGGGCTCCCCCACCCACGAACGGCTGCGCATCCTCGCCTCCTGGGCCACCGACCAGAACCTGGCCGCCTCACCCTCCCTCACCTGACGGCGGTCGGTGCATCGGGCCCGTGCCCCGGGTCAGGGGCAGGCCCGTGCAACGGGTGAGTGAGCCATGAACTCGCCCTTGTTTCGGGCAAGCCCCAGCAGGCAGCGCGGTGGCCACGACGCCGACGTATCCGCATCGGCTCGTTCGCATCCCATACCGCCACGCCGCACGGTGAGTGGCATCGACCAGTGGGGGGGCAGCGAGCACAAGCTCGCCCGCCGCCTGCTCGCCTCCCTGCGGCCAGGAATGCTGCTGCTGGCCGACCGCGACTTCGCCGGCCACGAACTGTGGGGCCTGGTCGAGGCAACCGGCTGCCACCTCGCCTGGCGGATCAAGAAGAACCTCGTCCTGCCACCCCTGTGGGTTCTGCCCGACGGCTCGTACGTGTCCATCCTGCCCACCCCCGCCGAGGGCCAGCGCCTGGCGCGCAGGTCGGTCTCCTCGCGGGCGAACAGGCAGTTGCGTATCTGGCCGTCG
>NZ_QZWF01000025.1 GCF_004187715.1 Streptomyces sp. F001
TAGATCGTCGGCAGCGTCAGATGTGTATAAGAGACAGCGCCCACCCCCGATCGTGCCAGGGTGTTAGAAGCGCCCCACGCATAGCCGCGCAGCGCAAGGGCACTCGTGCACCCCGGCATGTCGATCAGCGAAACGGAACTGAGATGACCAGCGGCTTCCCCGGCCCCGAGGGCTTCGACTCAGACCCCTTCGGCGAGTTCCTGGCCCGCTTCTTCGGCGGCCCGCGCCCCGGCCCCCGCCAGATCAACATCGGCCAGCTGCTCAGCCAGCCGGCCAGGGAACTCGTACGCGGCGCCGCCCAGTACGCCGCCGAGCACGGCAGCCGTGATCTGGACACCCAGCACCTGCTGCGGGCCGCCCTCGCCACCGAACCGACCCGCAGCCTGCTCAGCCGGGCCGGCGCGGACCCCGACTCGCTGGCGACGGAGATCGACGAGCGGTCGGGCCCGGTCCAGCACCCGCAGGGCGAGGCTCCGCCGCCGACGTCGTTCTCCCTCACGCCGGCCGCCAAGCGGGCCCTGCTGGACGCGCACGACCTGGCCCGGGCGCGCGGCACCGGTTACATCGGCCCGGAGCACGTGCTCAGCGCCCTCGCCGCGAACCCCGACTCGGCCGCCGGGCACATCCTCAATGCGGCCCGTTTCGCCCCCTCCGGCCTGCCGCCCGAAACCCCCGACGCCACCCAGCCACGCCCCGGCACCGACCAACGGCCGCGCGTCGACACGGGCACCCCCACGCTCGACAAGTACGGCCGCGACCTCACCGACCTCGCCCGCCAGGGCCGTATCGACCCGGTGATCGGGCGGGAGGAGGAGATCGAGCAGACCGTCGAGGTGCTTTCCCGGCGCGGCAAGAACAACCCGGTGCTGATCGGCGACGCGGGCGTCGGCAAGACCGCGATCGTGGAGGGCCTGGCCCAGCGGATCGCCGACGGCGACGTGCCCGACGTGCTCAGTGGCCGCCGGGTCTTCGCGCTGGACCTGGCCGGTGTGGTCGCCGGCACCCGCTACCGGGGGGACTTCGAGGAGCGGCTGAACAACATCGTCGGCGAGATCCGCACGCATTCGGACCAACTGATCGTCTTCATCGACGAGTTGCACACCGTCGTGGGCGCCGGAGGCGGCGGCGAAGGCGGGTCCATGGACGCCGGCAACATCCTCAAGCCGGCCCTGGCCCGCGGCGAACTGCACATCGTCGGCGCGACCACGCTGGAGGAGTTCCGCCGGATCGAGAAGGACGCGGCGCTGGCCCGCCGCTTCCAGCCGATCATGGTGCCCGAGCCGACCACCGCGGACGCGATCGAGATCCTGCGCGGTCTGCGCGATCGTTACGAGGCCCACCACCAGGTCCGCTACAGCGACGAGGCGCTCGTCGCCGCCGTGGAGCTGTCCGACCGCTATCTCACCGACCGCCGGCTGCCGGACAAGGCGATCGACCTGATCGACCAGGCCGGTGCCCGGGTACGGCTGCGCGCCCGGACGAAGGGCACGGACGTACGGACCATGGAGCGCGAGGTCGAGCAGCTGACCCGGGACAAGGACCAGGCGGTCGCCGACGAACAGTACGAGCAGGCGACGCAACTGCGCGACCGTATCGTCGAGTTGAAGCAGCGCATCGCGGAGGCCAGCGGCGAGGAGGAGGTCGACGAGGGCCAGCATCTGGAGGTCACCGCGGAAGCGATCGCGGAGGTCGTCTCACGGCAGACCGGCATCCCGGTGAGCAGCCTCACCGAGGAGGAGAAGGACCGGCTGCTCGGCCTGGAGGAGCACCTGCACGAGCGGGTCGTCGGCCAGGACGAGGCGGTGCGCGTCGTCTCCGACGCCGTGCTGCGCTCCCGGGCCGGACTCTCCAGCCCCGACCGGCCGATCGGCAGCTTCCTCTTCCTCGGCCCGACCGGCGTCGGCAAGACCGAACTGGCCCGGGCGCTGGCCGAAGCGTTGTTCGGCAGCGAGGAGCGCATGGTCCGCCTGGACATGAGCGAGTACCAGGAAAGGCACACCGTCAGCCGTCTGATCGGCGCCCCGCCCGGCTACGTCGGGCACGAGGAGGCCGGTCAGCTCACCGAGGTCGTCCGCCGGCACCCGTACTCGCTGCTTCTCCTGGACGAGGTGGAGAAGGCGCACCCGGACGTCTTCAACATCCTCCTGCAGGTCCTCGACGACGGCCGGCTGACCGACGCCCAGGGCCGCACCGTCGACTTCACCAACACGGTCATCGTGATGACCAGCAACCTCGGCTCCGAGGCGATCTCCCGGGGCGGGGCCGGCATCGGCTTCGGAAAGGGCGACGCCGAGGCCGACGAGGAGGCGCGACAGGAGCAGATCCTGCGGCCGCTGCGCCAGCACTTCCGGCCCGAGTTCCTCAACCGCATCGACGAGATCGTCGTCTTCCGCCAGCTGACCCACGAGCAGTTGGAACGGATCACCAACCTGCTGCTGGACAAGACCCGCCGCCTGCTGCGGGCCCAGGGCGTCTCGGTCGACTTCACCGACGCGGCCGTCGACTGGCTCTCCGAGCGCGGCTACCAGCCCGAGTACGGCGCCCGCCCGCTGCGCCGCACGATCCAGAGGGAGGTTGACAACCAGCTCTCACGGATGCTTCTGGACGGCCGTGTCAGCGAGGGCGGCCGGGTGACCGTGGACATGGAGGACGGGCGGCTCGCCTTCCGTACGGAGGACTTGCCGCCCGCTCCCGAGCTGTGAACGCTACGACGCCGGCCGCACCACCATCGCCGAGCCGCCGCCCCGCCGTACCTTCTCGGCGGCGGCCAGCCACTTGCCGTCCGGCAGCCGCTGCACAGCCGTGGTCGCGCCGATCTCGGGGTTGAGCCGGAAGCCGTGCCCGATGGACTCCAGCCGCGCCTTCAACGGGCTGTCGTACAGGCCCGGTTCGAGTTCGGTGGTGGTCTGGTTGCGCTGGCTTGCGCGCGGCGCGGCGATCGCGTCGACGAGCGGCAGCCCGCGGTCGAGGAAGCCGGTCAGGGTCTGCAGCACGGTGGTGATGATGGTCGCGCCGCCGGGCGAACCCAGCGCCACCACCGGCCTGTTGTGCCGGTCGAGCACGATCGTCGGCGAGATCGACGACCGCGGCCGCTTGCCCGGACCGGGCAGGTTCGGGTCATGCACGGCCGGGTCGGCCGGGGCGAAGGAGAAGTCGGTCAGCTCGTTGTTGAGGATGAACCCGCGGCCGGGGACCGTGATGCCGCTGCCGCCGGTCTGCTCGATGGTGAGGGTGTAGGCGACGACGTTGCCCCACTTGTCGGCCACCGTCAGATGGGTGGTGTTCTCGCCCTCGTACGTCGTCGGCGCCGCCTTTCCACCGGTGGCACAGGCCACCGGGTCGCGCGGGTCGCCGGGCGCGAGCGGGCTGGTGAGCACGGCATCGTCCTTGATCAGGCACGCGCGGGAGTCGGCATAGCGCTGGGAGAGCAGTTCCTGCGTCGGTACGTCCTCGAAGGCGGGGTCGCCGAGCCAGCGCCCGCGGTCGGCGAACGCGATCCGGCTCGCCTCGATGTGGCGGTGCAGGTACTGGATGTCGCTCGCCTTCGAAAGGTCGGTGCTCTCCAGGATGTTGAGGGCTTCGCCGACGGTGGTGCCGCCGGAGGAGGAGGGGGCGATGGAGTAGACGCCGAGGCCGCGGTACGTGGTCTTCGTGGGCGCCTGGAGCTTGGCGTCGTAGGCCGCCAGGTCCTTCTCGGCCAGTTCGCCGGGTCGGGCGTTCCAGCCCGAAGCCGGATCCACCGGCGGCTTGTTGACGGTGTCGACGATGTCGTCGCCGATGTCGCCGCGGTAGATCGCGCCGACGCCCTTCCTGCCCAGCTCCGCGTAGGTGCGGGCGAGGTCGGGGTTCTTGAAGGTGGAGCCGACGACGGGGAGTTCACCGTTCGGCAGGAACAGCTCGGCGGTATCGGGGAAGTAGCGGAACCGGGTCTCGTTGGCGGCGGTCTGCGCGCGGAAGGTGGCGTCGACGGTGAAGCCGTCGCGGGCCAGCCGCTCGGCGGGCGCGAGCAGGGCGGCGAGCCGCTTGCTGCCCCACTTGTCGAGCGCCGTCCGCCAGGTGGCGGGCGTGCCCGGGGTGCCGACGCCGAGGCCGCTGCTGACGGCGTCGGCGAGGGCGAGCGGCTTGCCGTTCTCCAGGAAGAGGTCCGAGTCGGCGGTCAGCGGCGCGGTCTCGCGGCCGTCGATGGTCTGCACGCTGCGGGACCTGGCGTCGTAGTAGACGAAGTAGCCGCCTCCGCCGATGCCGGCGGAGTAGGGCTCGGTGACGCCCAGGGCGGCGGCGGTGGCGACGGCCGCGTCGACGGCGTTGCCGCCCTTCCTCAGCACCTCGATTCCGGCGGCGGAGGCGTCCGCGTCGACGCTCGCGACCGCACCGCCGTAGCCGACGGCGACCGGGACTTTCTCGGCCGGTGCCGTCGTGGGGGCCGGGGGCGCCGCGGCCCCCACCGACACCACGGCGGCGGACACCGCCAGGACCGTCAGTTTCCGCACGACAGGGCGACGCATCCGCACCTCCAGTCAGGAACCGGTTCGCGCAGCCTAATCCATTGCCATGCCCCCGTCAGGATCACACACCTGGGCGCAGACATCACCTCGAACACGGTTTCTCTTCGCCCGCTACCATGCGCGCCCATGAATGACGACGTGCGCAACATCGTCCTGGGCGTGATCGCGGCAGCCATCAGCGCCGGGCTGGGCTGGATCGCCCGTACCTACCTGTGGAAGCGGAAGCTCCGCCGCAAGCAGGAGTTCCTCGGGCTGCCGAAGAACTCCGAGTCACTGCTCGTCGTCAACCGCGATCCGGCCGCCTCCGAGCCCGCGGTCCACCGGTTCGACGTGTTCGCCCTGCTGGAACTCGCCGCATTGATCAAGGACTGCGGAGCGAACGTGCAGATGGTGACCCAGGACAACGTCCAGCAGGGCTTCGGCGAACGCACCGAGTTCTGCATCGGCGGCCCCGGTTCCAACCGGCGCATGCTGGCCCATATGGCGGCCATGCTGCCCGGCGTGCGCGTCAACATCGACCCGGAACCGGGCCCGGACCGGGGCGCCTTCCAGATCGGCAGCGAGCGCTACCGCATGGAGGCCGGTGTCACGGAGTACGTGCTGCTGGCCCGGCTGACCGCGGGCGAGCGGCGCGAGGCACGCCCGGTGTTCCTCTTCTGCGGGCAGCGCGCGATCACCAACCAGGCCGCTACCCGCTATCTCGCCCGCAACCATGAGCGGCTGGCCCGCAAGCACGGCGCCAAGCCCTTCGTCCTGCTGCTCAAGGTCGTCAACTCACAGGCCTACGGCCCGGACGTTGTCGAGCTGGTCGCCGACGTGACCCGGACCGCACAGGCTCCCCTGCCGTCCACGGAGGCCGCCGCTCCTCCAGGGAACTCACACCGCGCCCCCTGAATGCAGCCGCCTCGGCGGCGTCAGCGTCTCCTCCAGGTGGGCGAGCACCCGCAGGTGGTACGCCCGTGCCGCCCACCCCAGGCTGATGTTGTGCCCGGCGCCCGACAGCCGCTCCACCAGGACGCGGGGCGCGGCCGTGAACCGTCCGGCGAGGTCGGCCAGGTCGTCGTCGGTGGTGCGCCACCAGGCCTCGTGCTCGGCGAAGGTCAGCCGTACCGGCACCCCCACCCGAGGCAGCAAGGTGTCGGAGAGCCGGGGCCAGTCCCTGACCCCCTCGGCCTCGCGGCGCGGCATCGGCGCCACCACCCGCCCGCTCGCCAGGAAGGTGCCCGGCGGATACAGCGTCAACGGGCCCCAGTTCAAGCGCCGTTGCCGTACGCCGTGCAGTTGGGCGAGGCTGCCCGGGTCGACGGCGAACCGGTGGCCGATCCCGGCCACGTCCACGGCGAGGAGGCTCTCGAGGGACCCGTCGGCGGCCAGGTGCAGGGCCAGTTTTCCACCGTACGAGTGACCCACGAGCAGCACACCGGCACCGGTCGGACACCGCTCGCCGAACTCCATGATCGCCGAGCTCACCGTCACCGCCTGCTCGGCGAGCGTCTGCCCGTCCGGGAGCCGGGCGGCCGAGTGGCCGTAGCCGGGGCGGTCCAGGGCGAGCACGGTGAAACCGAGCCGCGCCCCCAACGCGAGCAGGGACAGGTCGGGATGCGCCTGCCCGTCGAAGTAGCCCGCGCTCATACCGCCGCCGTGCAGGGCAACCACGGTCGCCCGGGGCGCACTCCGCTCCGGCTCGGCCAGCAGCCCGGACAGGGAGACGCCCGCTGCGTCGAGCGTGATCGGCCGCACCTCGGCGGACATCGCTGCCGTCGGCTGTTCCGAGGCCGGCAGGACTTCCGTCACAACGCCTCCTTTCTCATCGCCTCATGTGCTGGACGCGTCCAGCCTGGGGGCCGCTCCATGACCCCGCAAGGCGGGCCGAGTTCAGGCCTGCGTCCGGTTTGCAGGCTCCCGCAGCACTGTGTATGGCCGAGGTCGGAGGCACGTCGGAGATCTTCAACGCTCAATCGTTACTGCCACGTAACTTACCGACGGGTTACCTACGGTAAGTGGTGCCGGTTACCGTCGGGTCACTTTCACTGACACGAGTGAGGAGTGGCCCGTGGGACTGCCTCGCAAGGCCCTGCGCACGACCGCCGTGGGCGCCGTCTCCGCGACCCTGGTCGCCGGTAGCGCCCTCGGGCTCGCCCCCGCCGCCCAGGCGGCCCCGAACAGCGTCCGCTTCGTCGACGTCACCGGCGACGGCGGCACCGTCCTCAAGGCGAACGTCGTCACGCCCGCGGGCGCCGGCGCCGGTGACCGCTACCCCCTGCTCGTCCTGCCCACCAGCTGGGGCCTGCCCCAGGTCGAGTACCTCGCCCAGGCCCAGAAGCTCGCCGACGCCGGGTATGTCGTGGTCAGTTACAACGTGCGCGGCTTCTGGCAGTCCGGCGGACACATCGAGGTCGCCGGACCGCCCGACATCGCCGACGCCTCCAGGGTCATCGACTGGGCGCTCGCCAACACCCCGGCCGACGCCGGGCGCATCGGCATGGCGGGCGTCTCGTACGGGGCCGGCATCAGCCTGCTCGCCGCCGCGCACGACAAGCGGGTCAGGGCGGTCGCCGCACTCAGCGGCTGGGCCGACCTGATCGACTCGATCTACTCCGGCCGCACCCAGCACTCCCAGGCCGCCGCCCTGCTGAACGGCGCAGGCACGCTCACCGGTCGCCCCAGCCCCGAACTCCAGCAGATCTTCAAGGATTTCTTCGCCTCCGATCTGGACCGGGAGGACGAGCTGATCGCCTGGGGGAAGAAACGTTCCCCCGCGACCTACGTCGACCGTTTCAACGCCAACGGCACCGCGGTCATGCTCGCCAACGCCTGGGGCGACACGATCTTCCCGCCCAACCAGTACGCGGACTTCTACGAGAAGCTGACCGTCCCCAAGAGGCTTCAGCTGCGCCCCGGCGACCACGCCACCGCCGAGGTGACGGGACTGTTCGGGCTGCCCAACGACGTGTGGACCGACACCGGGCGCTGGTTCGACCACCACCTCAAGGGCGCGGACAACGGCATCGACCGTGAACAGCCGGTCCGCCTCAAGTCCCGTTCCGGGGGCGGCTACGAGGACTACCCGGACTGGAAGTCGGTCACCGCGACGAGCCGGAAGATCGCCCTCGCGGACACCACCACGATCCACACGAACGTCAACTCCGGGGCGGACGGCGGGATCATCTTCCTGTCGAGCATCCTCGACCAGGTCGCCCAGGTCCCCCCGATGGCCTCGATCCCCCTGCTCCCGCGCCGCTGGGCCGCCGTCTGGCAGTCGGAGAAGTACGCCACCGCCCAGCACGTGCGCGGTACGGCGAAGCTGCACACGACCATCACGCCAACCAAGGAGAGCGGAACCCTCGTCGCATACCTCTACGACGTGGGCCCGCTCGGCCTCGGCAAGCTGATCAGCAACGCGCCGTTCACCTTCCACGGGCGAACGCCCGGCAAGCCGTTCGGCGTCGACCTGGAGCTGTTCTCCACGGCCTACGACGTCCCGGCAGGGCACCGTCTCGCCCTGGTCGTCGACACGGTCGACCCGCTCTATATCGAGCACAACCCGTCCGGCGGGCGGCTGACCTTCTCCTCGCCGCCGAACGACCCGTCGTACGTGTCGATTCCGCTGCGCGAGCAGTGATCTGCGGCCGCTGCCGGGCGGGCTTGGCTCGGGGTACTGCTGCCCCCTACGGGATGAACGGCACATAGTAGTCGAGGTGCGCAGCGACGGCCCGACCGATGGGGCAGAGCAGGGACCCGGCCTCCGGCCGGTCGGGGAACACAGGTTCGGACTGGGTCAACGAGCCGGTGTCGAACAGCAGATGGGGGCGAGGGCCGGTCCCCCGCTCGGTGCGGGCGGGTCAGGACTCGGCGACCTCCGCGTACAGCTGGGACAGCTCCGGTACACCATGCGCGGCCCACTCGTGACCGGAGGCCACCACGTCGAACTCGCGGCCGGACTCCAGCCGCACCACCGGCTGGCCGTCGGGCCAGATCTCCCAGGCCGCGCCCGGCACCGTGCGCACGATGACGGTGCCCAGATACAGACCGGCGTCGTTGCCCAGCCAGGGCAGGATCTCCTCGTCGTCCCGCCAGCGCGGCAGCAGCTGGTCGAGCGCCTCCAACGAGGCTGATGTGTCGTCGAGTCGGACACCCGCCCGGCCCGCCTGGGAGCGGAGCAGCTCGCACTCGGCCAGGAGCTCGGCGATGCCCGTGGGGTCGGGGATCGGGGGCCGCTGGCGGCGGTGGCCGAGGAAAGGGATGTTCATACGTCCAGCCTGTCATTCGCACCCGCGTGCGCACCACAGGCGCGCGGGTGATCGTGTCCGGTCGTCCGGGCGGTTTCATGCAGTGTTCGCTCATGGTTCGTTGACCGGGCCGCCGCCTCCTTTCTAGCTTCCCGTGCGTCGTTCGTCTCGGTCCGGAGCAGGCCGGAGCAGGCCGGAGCAGGCCGGAGAAGTCCGGTCAGTGCGGTCGGTCCGGTCAGCCCGGATCACCGGAGAACAGGGAGGGTCGGTTGGTACGCCGAGGTGTCCGGGGGCTCGCAGCCGTCCTCATCCTCTTCGGATCCGTGCTGCTCACGACCTCCGCACAGGCCACCGTCGAGGAGACATCCGCGCCACTGCCGCTGGAGCAGCTCTTCGACAACACGGCCGTCAGCGAGGACACCAGCCCCGCCGAAGCCGACTTCGACGGCTCGGGTGCCTCCCTCTCCGCCCAGGACCTCGACGCCGCGGGCTGGACGCCGGGCCGCGCGCTGACCGTGCAGGGCGCCACGCTGACCTGGCCGGACCGGGCGGCGGGCGAGCCCGACAACGTCCGGGCCGACGGCCAGAGCGTGTGGCTGTACGGCACCGGCGACGCGCTCGCCTTCCTGGTCGCGAGCACCGCCGGCGACGAGGTCACCGGCTCGGGCACGGTCTCGTACGCCGACGGGAGCCGGTCGACGTACGTGCTCGGCGCGCCCGACTGGCGCCGGGGCCCGCTCGCCACCAAGGCGGTGGCCCTCCCCCACGTCAACACGCCCGGCGGCCAACTCGCCGAGAAGGCACGGCTGTACGTCGTGACCGTGCCGATCGTGCCGGGGCGCGCGCTCGCCTCCGTGCAGCTGCCCCGCGCGACCGACCTGCATGTGTTCGCCCTGTCGGTGCGGACGGCCGCGCCCGGCTGGACAGGCAGCTGGGCGACGGCGACGTCCGGTTACCAGGCCGTGGGGCCGTGGACCGACCGGACACTGCGGCTGGTGGTGCACACCTCGGCGGGCGGGCCGATGGTGCGGCTGCGCTTCGACAACACCTTCGCAGCGGCTCCGGTACAGATCGGGAGCGCGACGGTGGCCGTGCAGCGGGCGGGCGCGACGGCGCGGGGCACGCCGGTGCCGGTGACCTTCGGGAGGGCGGCGGGCGTCGAGGTCCCGGCCGGGGCGCAGGTGTACAGCGACCCGCTCGCCTTCGACGTGCCCGCCGACACCAACCTGCTGGTCAGCTTTCATCTGCCGGGGACGGTTCCAGCGGCGCCCGTGCACCGGCTCGCGCAGCAGCGGTCGTATCTGAGCGGACCGGGCGACCACGCCGCGGACGGCTCGGCGTCGGCGTACGCCACGGTCCTGACGAACTGGCCGCTGCTGACCGGGGTGGACGTCGGCGGCGGGCCCGGGTCGGTGGTGATGCTCGGCGACTCGATCACCGACGGCGACAGGTCCACGGTGGACGCCAACCGGCGCTGGCCCGATGTGCTGGCCGCCCGACTGCATTCACAGGACCTGGTCCCGCACTACGGGGTGCTCAACCAGGGCATCGGCGGCAACCGTGTGGTCACCGACCGCTACCCGGGAGACGGGGTCTCCAGGGATACGGGCGGGGTGAGCGCGCTCAACCGGCTCGACCGGGACGTACACGCCCAGACGTCGGTGCGTACGCTGATCGCCTTCGAGGGCGTCAACGACCTGCTGTCGGGCTCGACCGCGGATGAGGTGACGGCCGGGCTCCAGGAGATCGCGGACCGCGCGCACGCACGGGGACTTCGCGTGCTGGCGGGCACACTCCTGCCGTGCGGCGGCCAGGCCGGGTGCACGGCGGCCGTGGAAGCCGAGCGGACCGCCGTCAACGCGTGGCTCCGGGACACCGACGTCTTCGACGGGGTGCTGGACCTCGACGCGGTGCTACGGGACCCGCAGCAGCCGACGCGGCTGGCTCCGGTCTACGACAGCGGGGACCACCTGCACCCGAACGACGCGGGGCTCGCGGCGCTCGCGCACTCGGTGGACCTGACGCTGCTGTGAGGGCCGCTACACGTTCAGGTCCACTACGACCGGCGCATGGTCCGAGGCGCCCTTGCCCTTGCGCTCCTCCCGGTCCACGTACGCGTCCTTGACCGCCGTCGCGAACGGCTCGTTGCCGTACACCAGGTCGATCCGCATACCGCGGTTCTTGGGGAAGCAGAGCTGGCGATAGTCCCAGTACGTGAACGGGTGCTCGTACTTCAGGGGGCGCGGGACCACGTCGGACAGGCCCGTCTCGCGCAGGGAGGCCAGGGCGGCACGCTCGGCGGGGGTGACGTGGGTGCTGTTCTCGAACACGGCCACGTCGTAGACGTCGTCGTCCGTCGGAGCCACGTTGTAGTCGCCCAGCACGGCGAACGGGCGGCTGCCGCCCGCGTCGCCCGCGACGGCTGCCTTCAGGGCCTCGAACCACTGGAGCTTGTAGGCGTAGTGAGGATGCTCCACCTCACGGCCGTTCGGCACGTACACCGACCAGAGGCGGACCGGGCCGCAGGTCGCGGAGATGGCGCGGGGCTCCACCACGCCGTCGAAGCCGGGGTCGCCGGGCAGGCCCTTGACGACGTCCTCGAGGCCGACGCGGGAGAGCACCGCCACGCCGTTCCACCGGCCGGTGGCGTGGACCGCGGACTCGTAGCCCAGCTCGCGCAGCTGCTCGAAGGGGAACTGCTCCTCGGCGACCTTGGCCTCCTGCAGGCAGAGCACATCGGTGCCGCTGCTCTCCAGCCAGGCCAGCAGCCTCGGAAGGCGGGCGGTGATCGAGTTGACGTTCCAGGTCGCGATGCGCATGCCTCACAACGTACCGGGTGGGTCCGACAACGCGGCCCGCCCTGTCGTCGTCACAGCTCCGCCGAGGCTCCGGGCGCCAGCCGCAGGTGCTCCGCGCCGCCCAGGGCGCCGATCTGGTTGTCGTAGATCGGGCGGGCGAGGTCGGTGAGGAGGGCGTCGTGGATGTCGTAGGCGCGCTGCGGCTTGACCTCACGTACGTAGTCGATGACCTCGGAGATCTTGTTCCACGGGGCCATGACCGGCAGCATCAGCGTCTCCACCGGCCGGTCGGGGACCGTGAGGGCGTCGCCGGGGTGGAAGACCCGGCCGCCGTCGATCAGATAGCCGACGTTGGTGATGCGCGGGATGTCCGGGTGGATCACCGCGTGGAGTTCACCGTGCACCTGGACGTCGAAGCCCGCCGCGGTGAACGTGTCGCCGTGGCCGACGGTGTGGACGCGGCCCGGGAACGCCGCCGAGATCTTCTCCGCGACGGACCTGAGCGTCCAGATCTCGGCGGCCGGGTCGGCCTCCATGGCGGCTCGCAGCCGCTCCTCGTCGAAGTGGTCGGGGTGCTCGTGTGTGACGAGGATCGCGTCCGCGCCGACTGCGGCGTCCGCCTCACTGAATCCACCGGGGTCGAGAACGAGCGTCTGCCCGTCCTTCTCGAGCCGGACGCACGCGTGCGACTTCTTCGTGAGCTTCATGGGTCCATCCTGCCCCGGTCCGGCGCTGCGGGCCTCGGCCGCCGACCGAGCCGGGCTCACTCCTGGGGCGTGGTCTCCTCCCTGATGACCTGCTGGGCCACCTTGAACGCGCTGTTCGCCGCCGGTACGCCGCAGTAGACGGCCGCCTGGAGCAGCACCTCCTTGATCTCGGCCGGGGTGAGGCCGTTGCGCAGGGCGGCGCGGACGTGGAAGGCGAGCTCGTCCAGGTGACCGCCCGCGACCAGGGCGGTGAGGGTGATGCAGCTGCGGGTACGGCGGTCCAGGCCGGGCCGGCCCCAGATCTCGCCCCAGGCGTAGCGGGTGATGAACTCCTGGAAGTCCCCCGAGAACTCGTCGGCCTGCGCCAGCGCGCGGTCGACGTGCGCGTCGCCGAGCACCTCCCGGCGCACCTTGATCCCGGCGTCGTACGGGTCCGGCCGTCCCGCGCCCAGCGGTTCCGCAGCAGCCGGGGCGATCTCGGCGATCGGCGCGGACTGCGCCGGCACCGCGGCGAGGACCGGCTTGACGGGGGCCGCCGCGATGGCCATCTGGCCGGTGGCGTCGAAGCCGGGCTGCCAGGCGGTGGAGAAGTGGGTGACCAGCAGGTCCGTGACCGCCGCGGGCTGTTCCACGGGAACCAGGTGGGAGGCGCCGGGTACGACGGCGAGACGCGCGTCCGGTATGCCGGCGACCAGCGTACGGGCCTCGGCGGGGCCGGTGACCTGGTCCTCCGAGCCGACCAGGACCAGCGTCGGCACACCCACGCGGCCGAGTTCCGGCCGTACGTCGAACGTGGCGAGTGCCTCGCAGGCGGCGATGTAGCAGCCGGGGTCGGTGGTGCGCACCATCTGCACCGCCCACTCGGTGATCGCCGGCTGGGCGGCGGCGAACCCGGCGGTGAACCAGCGGTCGGGTGCGGTACGGGCGATCGGGTCGAGCCCGTTCGTCCGCACGATCACGCCGCGCTGGCGGAACTCGTCGGCCGTGCCGAAGCGCGGCGAGGCGGCGATCACCGCGAGTGAGGCGAGGCGCTCGGGGTGGCGCAGGGCCAGTTCGACGCCGACCGCGGCGCCGAGAGCGCAGCCCGCGTAGCCGAAACGCTGCACGCCCAGAGCCTCGAGCGTGGCGAGCAGCCGGTCGGTGAGGTCGGCGACGGAGCCCGCGGGGTAGGCGGGGGCGCCGCCGTGTCCGGGCAGGTCGAACCGGAAGACCCGCCACTGCTTGGTCAGCTCCGGGACCTGCCGGTCCCACATGTGCCATGTGGTACCCAGTGAGGGACCCAAGATCAGGACAGGTGCGTCTTCTGGCCCGTCAAAGCGGTATTGCAGGGTGTTCGGTGGTGTCTCGCTCACCCGCCTGAGCCTCTCATCTGTCACGACAGCCCCTATGAGCGGGGGCCTGGTGTAGCTATCTGACCAGGTGGAAGACCTCCCGGGCCGCCCCTAGGGCTGCCGACTTCGTCGCCCACTGCACCAGATCGCGGTATCCCGGCGTAGTGGCCGGGAACTCGATCGATGTGCTCATGGCCGAACCTGCCTGTTCCCCTTCCGGTCCCACTGCGCGTCGCGTTGCCGGTGCCGGGCCGCGTCAGGCGGTCAGAATCGTGAGGCCGCCACAATGATCGGCAGGCCCCTATCGGGACACGCCCCACCGGCCCGGTGCCGACACGCACCACCCCACACCCAAAGATCGACACATCCGTAACAAGGCACCCGGCCAGCTCTCACACGAGTCAGACCCCGGCACGGGACAGCACTCGTCGATCCTCCCCACACAGCCGCCCCAACGACGGCGTACTTCCGAAAGTCCCGCTCCCCATGGGGCCTCCTGTGCTAGCGGCTTTGGTGAAGTTCGCTGCTGATCCTTGGACGCGGGTCTGCTGGTGGGTCAGTGCCTGGTCCACGGCTGTGCCGATGGCTTCGATGCAGGTGTGGGAGCGGTGGGGACAGTCCTCGTACTTGGCCGAGCGTCAGATGAGTTCGATGTCGTTGAGCTCGGGGCTGCGGGGCGGTAGGTAGAACAGCTCCACCCCGATCTTCGCCAGCTGGTCGCGGCGGCCCTTGAACGCCTTGGCCACGTGCGGAGGCGTTGTCCAGCACCACCGTGCACGGCCGGGACCGCCGCCAGACGGGCAGAGCCCCGACACCGTCCGCCGCTAGGGGCAGGGCGGCGGCCCCGCCGGGCAGGCCAGCCAGCTGGGAGCAGACGAACTCCGGCAGCATGGCCGCGTCGATCTTGCCGGTAGTGCGCTCCCACAGCAGATCAGGATTGGTGGCGACGGTCAGGGCGCCCAGCACGTTGCCCCGCACGTCCGGGGCGGCGTGGAGCGGAACAGCCGCGCCGGCGGTCGCGACAGCGGTCGGCGCCACGGCTGGGGGCGTTGGCTGCTGACCATGCCGGACACGGTGATGGTGTTCCTGGCGTCGCTGACGCTCGCTGTGTGGGACAGGGCCCGCGCGACAGAACGAGGGCGCCACGGCGGACGGCGCCGAAGGATCGGCGCCGCGCCGGAGGCGGCCCTGGCCGCTCACGTCGGCATGGGCGGGACCATGTCCGCCATGCTGCTGATGACGGCCGTTTAGCGGGCACGCTCCCTTCGGCGGGCCGGGCTCCCGACCCAGGGGGGCAAGGCCAGCACGGGCTGAGGAACTCGCACGCCTGCTCCGGTGTTGAGGCTCTTTGCATTTGAATTTCCCCACCCCTTGCTCGGAATGGGGACAGACCTGCTCCTCGAGGCTCCCTACCCGGCATTACAGGCCGAAGGCGCCGCCTTCGATGAGGATGAGCAGCCCGAGGACGATCAGGACCAAGGGGAGAAGAACGTGACCCCACCGGCTGAGCGCCTTGGCGATGATCGGGGGGTGGCGAAGAACCGACCCGCGAAGTACCAGAGGGCCACCAGGACCAGGAAGACGACCGCGTACACGCTCATCCCGCCCACGCCGGCGGTAGCGAACACGGGGACGTAGACGCCGATGTTGTCGCCGCCGTTGGCGAAGGTGACGGCGGCGACCTCCAGCACTTTCGGTCGCCCCTCGGCCGCGTCCTGCTCGTCGTCCGCGTCGTTGCGGTGCTGCCACGCCTGCCAGGCCGCCTTCAGGCCGAGAGCGAGCGGTAGCAGGCCGAGGTAAGGGGTGGCCGACTCCGGCAGGAAGGTCGCCCCGAACGCCGCGGCGACCGCGACGGCCAGGATGGCGGCGAAACCAAGGTACTGGCCGAGAACGATCCGACGGACGGAGCCGCGGCGACCCGCGCCCTGGGCGAAGAACAGCGACAGGATCAGGATGTCGTCGATGTTGGTGACGGCGAACAGCTAGGCCGCCTGTCCAACGATGCCCAGGTTCACAGATGGACCCCTTTGCTCGGCTGCCCGGCGACAGTACCCGGCACGCGCCGGTCCACCGACACCAGGCTCCCCGGCCGTTGAAGGCGTAACGGAGCTGGGATCAAGAGCGTCACCGGGGATTTCTTCGGAGGTTCTCATCACCGGGCCGCTCTCCATCCCGGCAGACCGCTCCCGGCACCGGCCAACTCGCGCGGACTCAGGAATGCCGGCCGTGCCGATCCGCTCCTGCAGCGAGTGGACGAGGAGGCGCCCGCGGTGCTCAGCGCCCCGACAGGCGCCCCGTCAGGGGGGACTGGGACTTCGTGGGCCGCATCACACTCCAGGAATACCCCAGGGGGGTATATCGTTGACCGCGTCGAGGGCTCAGGGGAGCGATCGAGCCCCTCGCGAAGCACCCCTGCGTCGATACCTGAGGACGAAGCCATGACCGACCAGAAGAACTCCGGCTCCTGCTGCTCTACCGACGGTTCGTGCCACTCCGGCACCGCGGCGGCCGGCTCCGAGGGCGGCGGGATCACCACCGTCTACAAGGTGTCCGGCATGACCTGCGGCCACTGCGAGGGCGCGGTCTCGCAGGAGATATCCGCGCTGGACGGCGTCACCGCGGTCAAGGCCGTCGCCCAGTCCGGCGAGGTGACCGTCACCTCCGCCGCGCCGCTCGACGCGGAGGCCGTCCGCGCCGCCGTCGACGAGGCAGGCTACGAGCTCGTCGGCACGGCATGAGCCCGTCCGGGGCCGGACGGCCCCGGGCCCTGCGCTGTCCTCCCCGCGGGGACGTATCGCTCCGCTGATACGGACGCCGTACGTCCCGGCCTTCCCCAGGAGAATCTCCATGTCCAGCACGGCTTCCGAGAGAACGCTT
Organism: Streptomyces sp. F001; assembly: GCF_004187715.1. Taxonomy (GTDB): domain Bacteria; phylum Actinomycetota; class Actinomycetes; order Streptomycetales; family Streptomycetaceae; genus Streptomyces; species Streptomyces flavusporus. The sequence goes on from NZ_QZWF01000025.1 coordinate 16,448, forward strand.
CCCGGCCAGGCACCCGCGCCCGCGCCCGTCGCCGAGATCGAGCTCTCCATCGGCGGCATGACTTGCGCCTCGTGCGCGGCCCGCATAGAGAAGAAGCTCAACCGCATGGACGGCGTCACGGCGACCGTCAACTTCGCCACCGAGAAGGCGAAGATCTTCTACCCGGGCACGGTCGAGGTCGCCGACCTTCTCGCCACCGTCGAGAAGACCGGCTACACGGCCGCCCAGCCGTCTCCGCCCACTCCCCCGGCCGACGAGGAGGACGAGGCCCTGGCGGCTCCGCCGGCTGCGGACGGGGAGCTGCTCTCCCTGCGGCAGCGGCTGTTCGTGTCGCTCGCGCTCTCGGTGCCGGTCGTCCTGATGGCGATGGTCCCGGCCCTGCAGTTCGACAACTGGCAATGGCTGTCGCTGACACTCGCCGCTCCCGTGGTCGTCTGGGGCGCGTTCCCCTTCCACAAGGCGGCCTGGACCAATGCCCGGCACGGTGCCGCGACCATGGACACCCTGGTGTCGATCGGCACACTCGCTGCGCTCGGCTGGTCGCTGTGGGCGCTGTTCTTCGGCCACGCCGGCATGCCGGGCATGCGGCACGGCTTCGAGTTCACCATCTCCCGCTCGGACGGGTCGTCCTCCATCTACCTGGAGGCCGCAGCCGGGGTGACCACGTTCATCCTCGCCGGGCGCTACCTGGAGGCGAAGTCCAAGCGCAAGTCGGGTGCCGCGCTCAGGGCGCTGGTGGAACTGGGCGCGAAGGACGTCTCGGTGCTGCGATACGAGGGGGGCGAGCGCGAAGCGCTCTCGGTTGAGGGCGGTGGTGGGAGACGGGTGGGCGGCACGGAAGTGCGCATCCCCGTCGCGCAGTTGGCGGTCGGCGACCGGTTCGTCGTACGCCCCGGGGAGAAGATCGCGACCGACGGGACCGTCGTGGAGGGCGCTTCGGCGGTGGATGCCTCCATGCTGACCGGCGAGTCGGTGCCGGTGGACGTGACCGTCGGCGACGCGGTGACCGGGGCGACCATGAACGCCGGCGGGCGGCTGGTGGTCAAGGCGACCCGGGTCGGCTCCGACACGCAACTCGCCCGCATGACGAAGCTGGTCGAGGACGCGCAGAACGGCAAGGCCGAGGTGCAACGCCTCGCCGACCGGATCTCCGGCGTCTTCGTCCCCGCGGTCCTGCTGATCGCCGCCGCCACCCTCGGCGCCTGGCTCGGCGTCACGGGCGATGCGACCGCCGCCTTCACCGCCGCCGTTGCGGTCCTGATCATCGCCTGCCCGTGCGCCCTCGGGCTCGCCACCCCGACCGCCCTGATGGTCGGCACCGGCCGCGGCGCCCAGCTCGGTATCCTCATCAAGGGCCCGGAGGTCCTGGAGTCCACCCGCCGGGTCGACACGGTCGTCCTGGACAAGACCGGCACGGTGACCACGGGCCGCATGCAGCTGCAGGACGTGTTCACCGCACCAGGCGAGGACGAGGGCGAACTGCTGCGACTGGCGGGCGCGTTGGAGCACGCCTCCGAGCACCCGATCGCCCAGGCCATCGCGACCGGAGCGGTCGTGGGGGTCCCCCCGCTCGAGCGAAGCCGAGAGTGGGGGAGGACCGGAAGCCTGCCGGTGCCGGAGAACTTCGAGAACGTCGCGGGCCTCGGCGTCCAGGGCGTCGTCGACGGGCACGCCGTCCTCGTCGGCCGCGAGAAGCTCCTTACGGATTGGGTCATCGAGCTGCCCCGCGAACTGGCCGAGGCCAAGGCCGCCGCGGAGGCCGAGGGACGCACGGCGGTCGCCGTCGCCTGGGACGGAAAGGCGCGCGGTGTCCTCACCGTCGCCGACGCGATCAAGGGGACCAGCGCCGAGGCCGTGGCGGAGCTGCGCCGACTGGGCCTCAAGCCCGTCCTGCTGACCGGCGACAACCAGCTCGTCGCCGAGTCGGTCGCCAAGGCTGTCGGCATTGACGAGGTCATCGCCGAAGTGCTGCCGCAGGACAAGGTCGACGTGGTCAAGCGGCTCCAGGCCGAGGGCCGTACGGTCGCCATGGTCGGCGACGGCGTCAACGACGCGGCCGCCCTCGCCACCGCCGACCTGGGCCTGGCCATGGGCACCGGCACCGACGCGGCCATCGAGGCGGGCGACCTGACCCTCGTCCGCGGCGACCTGCGCGTCGCGGCGGACGCCATCCGCCTCTCCCGCAGGACCCTGGCCACCATCAAGGGCAACCTCTTCTGGGCCTTCGGCTACAACGTCGCAGCCCTGCCGCTGGCCGCCGCCGGCATGCTGAACCCCATGATCGCCGGTGCCGCTATGGCTTTCTCGTCGGTCTTCGTCGTCACCAACAGCCTGCGTCTTCGGTCCTTCAAGTAGGCCCTCCCAAGAACCGGGCTGCCTGCCGCCTGGCGGCTGTCCTTCGGGACGGTGGCCAGGCGGCGTCGTCTTCCCGTGCCCAGACCCTCGTCTCGCCACCCTCTTTCATACCCCCAGGCGTAAGTCGCTCCCCTAAATCAGATACCCTCCGGGGGTACTTAGAACCAGGCGGCATTCGACCACGCCAGCGGCGCAAGCACACCGACAGGAGAGGACGTCGACGGTGCACACTCCATCGCGGAACAGCACTCTTCGACGTGCAGTCGACCACCCGCTGGCGAGGATGACGGCCGCCGCGCTGCTCCAGGCGCTGGCCACCCATCTCAGCCAGAAGGGCGGCGCGGGCGCGTCATGTCCGGGCGCGTGCACAGACGCGAGGGCTCCGCGGGACGACCACGCGCAGCGTTGATCCGCCCTGGGCCGGCCGTCAGACGCATCCCCTTGCGGCGCGGCCCGTGTCCTTTGGGTACTGTCGGAAAGCAGATCCAGAACAGCGAAGGACGGGAACCGGAGTGAAGGCGAGTCGGCACGTACGCACAGGAGGCGCCCTCGGGCACCTGCTGCTCGTCGTGGTGCTCGCGCTGGGCGTCTTCACGATGCACACCCTGGGACACCCCGACACCTCGCACGACTCCGCCATGACCACCGCGTCCCACGCCACGACAACGGACGCAGCCGCCGCGGCCCACACGCCCATGAGCGTTCCAGCCGACACCGAGGCGGGCGTGGGCAGTCACGCGACAGACCCCGCGGACCCGTCAGCCGCGCACCAGCCCGCCATGGCCATGGACATGCTCTCGCTGTGCCTGGCAGTCCTGTTCGGCGCGTGGCTGCTCGCCGCCCTCCTCAGGTCGGCGTTCGCCCGGCACACGGAATGGCTGGCGGAGCTGCTCGCGCAGGTCGCCGCCGTACTGCGGCCCAACCCGCCGCCACGCGGACCAGATCTCACCCGTTTGTCAGTTCTGCGGCTGTAGGCCGAACCGTTCTCGCGGGCGCGCACCACGCGCGACCCCGCGGCTTCGCGTAAGCCAAAACAGCCCAGAACCGACACACGAGGTGAATCGACCATGACTTCTTTCACGCGTGCCCTGCGCCGCAAGCCTGCCCGCCGCGTTGCCGCCGTGGGCGCGGTCGCCGCCGGCGCCGTGCTCCTCGCCGCCTGCGGTGGCGACGGCGACGACATGAGCGGCATGGACCACGGCAGCGGCAACAGCTCCGCGTCGGCGACCGCCGAGGCCGGGGCCAAGGCCGGCGACTTCAACGACGCGGACGTCACCTTCGCGCAGATGATGATCCCGCACCACGAGCAGGCCCTGGAGATGGCCCAGCTGGCCGACGGCCGCGCCTCGGACGCGGAGATCAAGGACATCGCCGCGAAGATCGAGAAGGCCCAGGATCCCGAGATCAAGACGATGACGGGCTGGCTGGAGTCCTGGAACAAGCCGACCGCGATGGAGTCCATGCCCGGCATGAATCACGGCAGCGGCGACGGCATGATGTCCGACGCGGACATGGAGCACTTCAAGGGCATGAAGGGCACCGAGTTCGACAAGATGTTCGCCGAGATGATGATCGAGCACCACAACGGTGCGATCAGCATGGCCAAGGACGAGCAGAAGAACGGCAAGAACGCCGACGCCGTGAAGATGGCGGGCGACATCGTCAAGGGCCAGTCCTCCGAGGTCATGCAGCTGAAGAGCATCCTCGACCGGCTCTGAGCACCGCCGGTGCCGGCCTGACCTTCAGCCGGCACCGCCACACCGTCCGGGCTGCGCAGCGTTTGTGTTGCGCAGCCCGGACGGCCCCGGTTCCCCTCATCGCACCCGGATCCTCTCCCCCGGTGCGTCCAAGTGCCGATCCTTCCGAGGAGCCATGAACACGCGCCTTGCCGCCGCTGCAGCGACAGCGGCCGCTCTCAGCCTCGCCCTGACCGCCTGCTCGAACAGCGACGACGCCACGGATGCCTCCGCAGCCGGTGCCGGGTCCGCTGTCACCGTGAGCCACATCCACGGCCTCGGCCTGGATCCGTCCGACCAACGCCTGTACGTCGCCACACATGAGGGTGTCTACACGCCTGACGCCCAGGGCCGACCCACGCTGGTGGGCGGCAACAGGGACGACTTCATGGGCTTCACCGTGGCGGGGAGCAAGACCTTCTTCGCCAGTGGACATCCCAGCGCAGGGAGTGACGGCCCCGGCAACAAAGGGTTGATCAAGAGTACGGACGCCGGCCGGAGCTGGAAGTCGCTGTCCCTCTCTGGAGAGTCCGACTTCCACGCCCTGGACTACGTCCACGACACCGTCTACGGGTACGACTCCACCAGCGGCCGGCTGCGCACGAGCAAGGACGGCATCACCTGGAAGGACGCAGCAGCGCTCGAGGCGCTCGATATCGCGGTCAGCCCCCGGGATCCCGGCCTCGTCCTCGCCACGACAGCGGATGGAGTGGCCCGCAGCACCGACGGTGGCAGGACCTTCGCAGCGGGCGGGGACCCGGTGATGGCCTTCCTCTCGTGGCCTGCGGAGGAGGCGCTGTACGGCATCGACACCGCGGCCTGGCTGCACCGCAGCGCCGACGGCGGGACAACGTGGAAGAGGCTCACCACCGTGCCGGGCGGTCAGCCGCAGGCGCTCACGGCCGTCGGTGCCGAACACGTCCTCGCCGCCACACAGACCGGGGTGTACGAGTCGAAGGACGGCGGCCGATCCTTCGCCAAGCGCCTTGATGTCGAGTCGAGCGGCGGCCACTGAGCTGATGCGTGTCCACCGGACCCAGGTGCCGCAGTGTGTTCAGCGGCTCCTGGAGGCCCGGCCGCGGCGAATGGCGAACCCTCCCAGCAGCGCGACCTTCAGCAGGACGACAGCCAGGATGCCGCCGGCAGCCCAGCCCGTCCACCGCCAGTTCGACAGGAGGACGCCGCCCAGCCCCAGGTGTACGGCCAGGACGAGTACGACGACGGCCACCAGTGCCGTCACCTTGAGGTGACTGCGGCGTGGCACGACGTTCCCTGCCAGCACCTGCGCAGGGCCGGCGGCGGCTTCGGGAGGAGCCGCAGGCATATCGGTTGGTTGCCAGTTCACCAGGAGGCCGTCGCGTCGGCCGAACCTCTCGACGTGCCCGGCGGCAAGGTCCTGCAGCCGCCTCAGGTCGTCGTCTTCGGCAGCCTCAGCGCGCAGCATCAGCACTCCAGGGGCAGCCCGCAGCGTGATCCGACCCCAGGGAAGGGTGACTTGCCCCTCGGTGTCGGACCACTCGACCTGCGCCTGCTCCGCCACGGCGCGCATGTCACGGAGCGCCTGCCCATCACCGCCCGAATGGCCGTGGAGCCGCCGGCCGAGGTGGCGGCCCTTGTTGGAGAAATGCTTGCAGAGCTGGACGAGATACCGGCTGGGCCGTTCGGTCTCGATGCGGGCTTCGGCGGTTGGCATGTCATTTTCTTTCTGTCGGCCCCGAGGGCGAGCGTCGCCTGGTGCGTTGATTCGGTGCGTACGGCGGCGCACCGGACGGGTTGGTCAGGTACGGGTGAGAGCCACAAGCCACGCCCGGATGCCGTCCGGGTCGGTGGTGATCTCGATCGTGGACGGTTCGATGGAGTCGACGCTCCATCCGCCGGTGAACGCGGCTTCGATCTCCGCCCGCGTCAGCTTGTGCACCGCACCCCACGAGCCGTCCTGGCGGTCGCTGAACCCGAGCATGAAGTAGCGGCCGCCCGGCGGCATGGCGGACCGCAGGGCGGAGACGTAGGCGGCGCGGTCGCTTCCGTCGAAGAGGTGGAACAGTCCGCAGTCGAGAACGGTGTCGAAGGACTCGCCGAGTTCACCGAGCCGCCGGGCGTCATGCCGCAGGAACCGCACCGTACGGCCTCTTGCCCGGGCCTTGTCCTCGGCCGTGCGCAGCGCGTTCGCGGCAAGGTCCACACCGGTCGCGTCCAGGCCGAGTCCTGCGGCCATGATCGCGTGCTCACCGGTCCCGCAACCGACGTCCAGGACCCTGCCGCGCAGGACGCCGACTTCGGCGAGGGCCCGGAACGCCGGCTGAGGCCGGCCGATGTCCCAGGGCGGCCTGGTGACGTACAGATCTTCCGGCCTGCGCGGGTCGGTGGTCCCGGCATGGGGATCGTGCGTCGAGCCGGCCATGTCACGTCCTCCCGTCTGTCCTGATCGTCCCGAGTCCCCGTGACAGCCACAGCTTTATCGAGACACTCTGTCTATGTCAATCCATAGTGTCACGGCATCGCCGGATCGTATGCTGGGTCCGTGCCCAAGCTCTGGAACGAGACGATCGACGCGCACCGCGCCGCCGTACGGGATGCGGTCCTGGAAACCACCGCGGCACTGGTCGCCGAGAACGGGCTGACGTCGGTGACGATGTCGCAGATCGCCAAGGACTCCGGGATCGGCCGAGCGACGCTGTACAAGTACTTTCCGGACGTCGACGCAATCCTCCTCGCCTGGCACGAGCGGCAGATCGGCCACCACCTCGACCACTTGGCCGAGGTCCGGGACCGGGCAGAAGGTGCCGGTGAACGGCTGGAAGCGGTGCTGCGGGCGTTCGCCCTCGTCTCCCGGGCGTCCCGGCAGCACCACGACGGCGACCTCTCGGCGTTCCTGCACCGCGACCGCCAGGTCATCGAGGCACAGCAGAGACTCCACGGCATGGTGGAGGAGCTGTTGGCCGACGGCGCGCAGGCCGGCGCCGTCCGCGACGACATCGCGCCCGGCGAACTCGCCAGCTACTGCCTGCACGCCCTCACCGCGGCCGACGACCTGCCGTCCGAGGCCGCGGTCCACCGGCTCGTCGCCCTCACCCTGGCCGGGGTGCGCCCCGGCGCCCTCGACGCATCGGAGGGTCCCCAGCGCACCGACGGCGCCGTGCATCCGCCGCACCACCACGGGCATCACTCCGCCCATGGAACGCACGAGGCCCGTTCATAAGCATCGCCATCGCCAAAGCCCCCCGTGGCGTCAATGGCTGTGTCCGTCGTCGGTGTGCCCGGTGTCCACGGTCTCGGCGGGCGTCGCGGTCCGCTCAGGCTTCCCGGCAGCCGGCGTCCCCGTGTTCGTGCCTTGGTGGTGACCGGGATCCGCCTCGTCCGGCGCCTCTGTCTCCTCAGCGGTCTCCTCGCCGTGACTGTGTCCGCCGCCCGACTCGGCGGCCATCCCGTCGGCGATACCGCGGAGGCCGACAAACGCGAGGGCCGCGGTGATCAGGACCAGCGCCCCCGCCGGTCCGGCGATGCTGCGCCAGCGGGCGGGCTCGTGCCGTAGCACGTAGGCCACGAACGACAGGGCCAGCCCGAAGGGAATCAGCATCGCGGCGCGTTCGGGAAAGTCCTCGAAGTGCTGCAGTCCGCCGCTGAGCATGCCGATGCCGAACGACAAGGCGAGAGAAGCGGTCACGATGCCCAGCACCCTGGTCACACCAGGGCGCCGCTTGGTGAGAACGAACTCGTTGAGGACGGTGGCAAAGAGGAAGACCGCTGCGCCGACGACGGCGATGAGGGTGTAGCGGGAGGGATCCAACGGATGGTGCACGATCGCGCCGCTGATGAGCCCAGCCCCCACGAACGTGGCGGCGTAACCGATGTAGCTGCCGAGGAGCGGCGTGCGCTTCGGCGCACGCCGCCGGCCCCGTCGCCGCTCCACGCGACCACCCGGCGAGGAACTCGGCTCTGCCTGTGGGCCGGAGGTTCGCGTGGGAACGAGCTGCTGCTGGTGGGCGCCGCCGTGCGGCTCATGTGGGTGCGGTGCCCGCCTCGGAGCGGGTACGGCGGTGCGGTTGGCGAGGTGATGCTGGGACATACAGGAGGACGCCTTTCAGCGCAGGCCGGCCTGCGGGTGGCATGGACCGGCCCGTGGGAGCGTGGACGGTGAAGGGAAGATCGGCGTGCAGGGCCAAGAAGGCTCGGCCCACCGATGCGCGCCACACCCTGGGGTGCGCGCGTCAGATCACCGTCGACCTAGATCCGCAGCACCGACAGCTGTGCAAGTGCCGGGCCCCCGCCCGGGTCCTGGACCGCACCGGCAGCAAACACACCGAAGCCCGTCGCACCGCTCGACACGGCCGTGCAGGGCGGCGGGGCGAGCCATGACCCGCCCGGGATCAACGCGAAGCAGTCGGCCGCGGTCGCCCCTTCGGCGTGCGCACGGTGCTGCGGATCCTGCTGCTCCACGCTCGCGTGGGCAGCGGAGGGGGCGTGTGATGCGCCGGTTTCCTCGACAGCGGTCGCCGCGCCATGCGCCTCGTGCGAGTGCGAGACCGTGGTGGGTGCCGAAACGCCGCCGTGCGCCCCGGCGTGGCTCAGTGTGTGCAGCACGCCGAGGCCGAGCAGCAGAGCCAGCAGCACGAGACGCACGGCGACGCCGCTCGCCTTCATACCGCCCACAGGCCCGCCCCTGCCGCTTGGTCCGACGCCTGTGCAGGCGCTGATGGCTTTCCTTGGTCGCCTCACCCTACCCATGGCGCCGCATGCCGGAGGGCCGGATCCCGTAATGACGGGGCGGCCACCGTTCCCTGAGACGACACGTATACCCGGGCGGGGTATAGTGGGCTGCCGCCTTCGCTCGCAAGGAAGTGCGGACGCTCGTGATGACGGTACGAGAGGTGCAGTGCCCCCAGACCGGCGGCGCCGCCCGCTGGCTGCGTGGCTTGCTCGTCACGCTGTGTGCCGTGCTGGCCGTACTGCTGCACCACGAGCTGCCCGGCTCGCCGCTCACCACGATGTCGGCGGCTGCACCGCACGCCATGACGGGACCTGCTCCTGTTCCTGCCGCCCACCACCACACCGGCTCACCAGCAGCCGGCACCGCGGCACACGGCTCCCACGGCGCGGCCTGCCCTTCCATGGCCATGCAGCTCTGCGCCGCCCCCGGCGTCAGCACCGTACAACTCGCGGCACCGCCCGAGTCGCCGGCCCCGGGCTTCCCCGCTCAGATCGCAGCGCTCGCGAGAGTGGGGGTCGCGCGATCCGCGACTCGCGCGCCACCCGACCTCTCCTTCCTCTCCCAGTTGCGCATATAGGCCGCGTCCCACGGCTCCCCCGTCCCCGTGGCGGCGGCGAGCCGTGTCCGGACCCCCGAACGCCTCACGCGCATCGAGAAGAGGACCTTTCCGTGAACAGCATCAACCGTCGCTCCGTCCTGCTCGCCGGGCTGGGTGCTGCAGGCAGCGGCCTCCTCGCCGCCTGCAGCAGCGGCACCTCCAGCATGGGCGAGCGGTACGACGTGCTGGTCACCCTCGGCGACGGCATCTTCCCGCTCGTCGCGCTCGCCGAGGGCAAGGACGCCGGCGGCATGGCCCTGATGCGCACCGGTTCGGGAAGCGCGCCGAAGGCGACCGTACGACCGGCCGAACTCGACGGCATGATCATGACCGCTACGCAGCTGCGCGCGGCCGACGACGTACGACTCGACGCGAAGAAGGCCGACCTGGTCCACCGCGTCGAACTGACCGGCGGCATGGACAAGTACGACCGGGCCATCAACGGCAAGGCGTACGACATGACCGATCCGACCACGAACCCGCTGCTCGTCGAGGAAGGCCGGCGTGTCCGGCTCGACTTCGTCAACACCACGGACATGTGGCACCCAATGCACCTGCACGGCCACACCTACCAGCTCGGCAGCACCGGCCCGCGCAAGGACACCACCATCGTGCTGCCCAAGAAGACGACGTCCGTCATCTTCGACGCGGACAACCCCGGCCAGTGGATGCTGCACTGCCACAACGCCTACCACGGCGAGGCCGGAATGATGGCGCTCGTGGCCTATCGGGCCTGAGCCTCCGGTTCCTGGTCCGGGGCGGGACTCAGCACTCCTGCCCCGGACCGTAGTGCCGGAGGAACATGTCCACCCCGCTGACGATGAGGCGACCCGTCAGGTCGTCCTCGATGTGGGTGCCGTACGTGCTGAAGACCATGTGGGGGAAGACCAGCAGCGCATAGAGCTGGATGATCGCGGCCTCCAGGTCCGGGATGACCAGCCGCCCCTGATCGGCGAGCGCGCGCAGGGCGCCGGCGACCGCGGGGTGGTGGCCCTCCGGGCCATGCCCGTGCCAGGCCCGTCCGAGTTCGGGGAAGCGGTGCTGTTCGGCGGCGACCAGGTTGCGCAAGGCGATCACGTCCTTGTTCGTCCTGACGGCGTGCACCCAGGCGCGGGCGGCGTCGAGGAGCGCCGCGCTCGTCGGCCGGATCGGCAGCCGCGCCGTCGCCGCGGGCGGCATGACGATTGCCGCCGTCGGATCCGTGCCGCTGACCCGGCTGTCCGCCGAGGGCAGCGTGTACGCGGGTCTGCTCCCCGGCTTCATCGTCGCCTCCTTCGACCTCGGCACGGTCTTCGTCACCGCCACCACCACCGCACTGGGCATGATCGAACACCACAAGGCGGCCTCGCATCCGGCATCGTCAACACCTTCCACGAGGTGGGCGGCTCGACCGGCGTGGCGGTCGTCTCCACGGTCGCCGCCTCGGGCATCGAGTCCGGCTCCATCGGCGGCTTCACGAACGCCTTCACCGTCTGCGCCCTCGCGGCGGCAGCGAGCGCCGCGGTGGCCCTGGGACTCGTACCGCGCGGCAAGCCGCAGCTGACCGGAGGCCCGCACGTGCACTGACTCTTCGCTCCCCAGCCGGTGGGCGTCGGCTCCGTGTGCGGTCCGTGAGCCGGGTCCGCGAGTGCGATCGAAGGTCTCCCAAGGCACCGGGGCCGTGTTCGCCCTGCCGTCCGCCAAAGAAGTCGCGCCTGGCGGAATACCCCCCAGGGGTATACGGTTCGTAGGTGTGGGGCTCGGACGGGCCACACTGGACGGGAATGAGGAAGAGGTCATGGACCACACCGCTCACCACACCGGCACCGCACACGACCACGCCGCCCACGAGGGCCACCACGGCCACGCTGAACCCGGCGGGCACGCCGGGGCATCCTGGGGAACTGCCGCGAAGGCGACGCTGCACTGCCTGACCGGCTGCGCCATCGGTGAGATCCTCGGCATGGTCATCGGCACCGCCCTGCTGTGGGGCAACGTGCCCACCATGGTCCTGGCGATCGCGCTCGCGTTCCTCTTCGGCTACTCCTTCACGCTGTTCGCCGTACGCCGGGCCGGCCTGGACTTCAAGACCGCGATCAAGGTCGCGCTCGCCGCCGACACCGTCTCCATCGCCGTAATGGAGCTGGTCGACAACGCCATCATCGCCCTCACCCCCGGAGCGATGGACGCCCACCTGTCCGACGGCCTCTTCTGGTCCGCCCTGCTCGGCGGCTTCGCGGTCGCCTTCCTGATCACCACCCCGGTCAACAAGTGGATGATCGGCCGCGGCAAGGGCCACGCGGTCGCCCACGGCTACCACTGACCAGCAGACGGACCGGCACAACGCGCCTGGGGCGCCCCAGGCGCGTTTGCGGCACGCCATCGCGGCTAGACGGCGTGTTGCGAAAGTAACGTCGTCCGCCCGCGGGCCGGACGGGACTTGCAGGCGGAGCCCGGGACCCTAGGGCGTTTCGGGTCAGCCTTTGGAGGGACGTGGGGCCCGCCGGTGCGCCCGCTCCTTCAGCTCCTCCTCGTCGACCAACGTGAGCATCGGCTGACCCGGCGCGCACAGCATGGTCACGACGAACTTGGTCGGTGCGTCCGACAGGGCGTTGCCGTCCTGGTAGTGGATCACGTCACCGCCTGGCTCCCAGAACGTCCCACCGGCCTCGACCACACGCTCCGGCTCACCCTCGATCTCGAACCGGAGCGCGCCGTCCATCACGTAGCCGAACGACGGGCCCGAGTGGCGGTGCGGAGGGAGCCCGGGGTGACCGGGAGGCCACTCGACAAGGATGGTCATTCCCGAACCACCTTCGGGGAAGAAGGGCGGAGTGACGTCTTGCAGCAACTGGACTTCGGGCGGCAACGAGATTTCGGGCCTCTCGTCGGCGGTCCCGTGCGCTGGGTTCTTCTCTGACATGCACCACACCTCCGTGACCTTGCCTGAAATGGACGATCTTGCGTCGGCCACGGCTTTCTCGACCAGTGAACCGATCCACTCGTTCGGCGGTGACCGAGTTCGTCGGTTCCGGGCTCACGCAACTTGCTCCATCATGAGGACCACAGCCCGCATCCGTGACACACCGTGCGCCTTCTGCCTCGCTCAGATAGTCCCGAGACCACTCTGCCTCCCGTCGGCGGCAGCCACCATCCGGGAGCCGGCGGCATCGAGAACGCATCGCACCATGTCATCGGCGGGCACCTGGCAGCGACGGCGGCGTTTCACCAGGTTGCCTCCTCTACGGATAAGGACAGCCGCCAATGCAGCGGGACGGAGGCGGCATCGGTGACCGGGGGTGCCGGCGGAGCTGGTCTTCGACCGGCAGGAGTCCGGGGAGTGCACCAACAGGGTCCTCTTCCCTGCCCTTCTGCCCGAGAGGAAGGGGCGGCCGGTACCGGAGCATCGTGATCCCGGTTCCCAGGTTTGCGATGTGTGCGGTGAGACAGCGGCGGGCGAGCGCCAACTGGTCGTGTGTGGCCTTGGTGACGACGGCTATGTGCCCGAGGTCGCCGCCCGCGCCTGTCTCCGGGACTTGCCCGGCGCCGAGCTGCAGCTGCTTGACCGCGGCGGACACTGGCTCCTGGAGACGCATCTGGACAAGGTCGTCGCCCTGTTCCGCGATTTTCTCGGCCGGGTGCACGCCGCTTGAGTGCCCCCGCCCTGAGCCCGCACCGGCCGATGGGACCACGAACACCCCAGTTGCGCGACGCCCTGACCGGCGCAGGGCACACCGTCACTGACCGCGCTGCTGGTGCCCCCTTCGCTGCGCTGGCCCTCGACTTCGGCTACCTGCCAGGCGAGATCTGGATCAGCGACCCTGACGGCCACCTCCCGCACAGCGGGGGAAGCTCATGGCGGTTCTTGCCGAGTTGAATGTGCCGGTGACGCGCACCGGCTCGCCCGCGTCGAGCACCGCCGTAAAGCTGAACGGCTTGAAGCCTGGGGCGTCGTGGTCCCGGTCCCGATGGAACGCAAAATCCAGCTCAGCGCCGATGACCTGCCCCGTGCGCAAGTCCTGCTCCAGGACGCACCTCGCCAACTCGCCGACTCCCAGCGAGGAGAGCGCCTCGGCCAGTTCTGTGGCGAGCACGTAGGGCAACGCTGCCTCGGGCTCGCTCCTGCGGGCAGCCCGCGCCCGCGCGGACTCCGTCCGCTGCTCGCCAAGGAGAGACTGAACCTGGTCCTGGTGCAGGAAGTACACCTAGTAGCTGTCGTAGCTGGGCTTACCGTTCGGCCGGTAGACGCCGACGATGGTGCCGCCCTTCGTCGTCGAGACGCTGACCGGCTCCAGCGCAGTGGGGATCGCTCCGTCGGCGAACAGCCGCTTGCCGGTGCCGATGATCACCGGATGGATGGTCAACCGGTACTCGTCGACGAGGCCGTGCTGCATGAGGGTCTGGGCGAGGTCGCCGCTGCCGACGACGTTGATGTTCCCGCCGTCGGACGCCTTCAGCTTGCGTACGGCATCGACGAAGTCGCCCTCCAGGAGCGTGGAGTTCTGCCACTCGACGGACGTCAGGGTCCGAGACGCCACGTACTTGTGCATGCTGTTCATCCGATTGGTGAACGGGTTGCCGGGATCGGCGGTCGGCCAGTACGACGCGAAGATCTCGTACGTCTTGCGGCCGAGCAGCATCGCGTCGGAGGGCTCGTACCAACCGGAGATGGCCGTGCCGACCTCGTCGTCGGCCACCGGTTTCTGCCAGCCGCCGTGCTCGAAGCCGCTCTCAGCGTCCTCGTCCGGACCACCCGGCGCCTGCATGACGCCGTCCAGCGTCAGGAACGTGCAAACGATGATCTCGCGCATGGTGCGCTCCCTTCGTCGACGGGTAGACCGCACAACCGCCGCAAACTCATCGGCGGAACTTCCGCGGCCGACCTCGATCGTGTGTGGAGCGAGCTGAGGTGTGCGCGATTTCGATGGCCCTGGGAGTGCCGGGGGTGAGGGAGTCGCCAGGAGAGGCCGCTGGCGCAGGCGATCCCCCTGCCAGGGCAAAGACGACGGCGCACACGGAGCGCGCGGTGTCCAGCGGCTCCTGCGTGCCGGCCACCACGCAGGCGAAGCCGGTGCCCTGCGAACCGGCGCACCGCGTCATTCCGAAGGAATGCGAAACTCGAATTCGGGACGGTCCCACGGCACGGCGGGCGGGTTCGCGAGCGCGGTCCCGATCCGCACTGCACCGACGCGGTGGTAGAAGTCCTCGGTGGGAAGATGCGACACGACCTTGACACGGTCCAGCCCGGCGGCACGGGCCTCGGACTGCATGTGCGCGACGAGCAGCCGTCCAATACCCCGCCCTTGCGCTTCGTCGGCAACGAACAGCAGGTCGAGCTCCGGTGGAGCGAGGACGAGCGAGTAGAACCCCAGGACCCGGCCTCCATGCTCGTCGGCGCCGACGGCCACAAAGGCGCGGTGGGCCTCGATGTAGTCAGGACCGACCCGGTAGCCCGCGACTGCGGCTGCGTACTTACCCTTGTAGGCGCCTGAGCCACGCACGAGCCGCGTGAGCCGTTTGGCATCCCGCGCGACGGCCCTCCGTATCGTGATCGGCTGGCTGATCGGGGAAGTGCGTGAACTCATCGGGAGAGTATTTCGCACCGCGGCGTGCCGTCGTGCGGCGGGTCGGCTGCTCGGGCAGGCGCTCCTGCACCGCTCCCGGGAACCGCTCGTGCGAGCGCAACCGATCTCACGCCGAAGCCGCGCCGGAGCGCTCCGGTGCGGCTTCGGCGTCTCACGGCTCCGCGCGGAGGTCCCCGTCGGAACGGCTTCCGACGGGCCTCGCCGTGTCACTGCCCCTATGACGGGGGTTGCGACTGCACAGGTCTGACCAGGTGGAAGATCTCCCGGGCCGCGTAGCGTTTGCGGCAGTTGCCCCTTCGGGTCGTACACAACGGCGATCGCGTCTCCCGGCCGGGTGGTCCGGCCACAGCCCCGCCAGATACGGACCTGGAGGGGGATGCCGTCGTGGTCAGCCACTGAACAGAAGTAGCGGCCACGCCCAGTGACCGTCTCCTGCGCACCCTCGACCGACGTCACCACCACGGACTGCACCCGCCCCCGCTCCGCAAGGACCACACCCACAGCGGCCTGGGGTGCCTGTAGCGCGAGGAACACACCGAGGACAGCGACCGTGCCGATCAGCGCCCACCCGGCGCGTACGGCGAACAGATAGAGGGCGAGCACGGCGACGCACACCAGCCCCGCCTCGCCACTGCCGAGCGTGGTAATCCCGGTCCAGGCACCCACGAGCGCGGTGCCGACGATCGTCGCGGCCAGGAGCCCCCTTGCAGCCAGAGCAGCGGCCCGCCGACCACGGCGAGGGCTATGGACCACCAAATGTTCACGGGCGGCGTCCTTCTCCTTCGAGGGCGGGCAGCGGACCGGGCCGCGCCCCGTGCTGCTGTTGGTGTCGGGGTTCGTGTCTTCAGCGAGGGCGGCGGCCTCGAACGCCTTCATAGCGATGCGGGCGCGCTCCAGCTCGGCGCGGACCTCGGTACCGATCGGCGCGGCAAAATAGTCCCGGGCCGCGATCTTGGAGACCCACGCCTCGAAGCGAGCCAGGTCGGCCTCGGACTCCTCCACCTCGGCGAAGGTCGTGCGCGCAGTGTTCAGGTCGTCTCGGCCGTCGTACGGGCGTCAGTCTCCACGCTCCGCGCTGTCGAGGCGGACGAAGGGAATGGCTTGTCCCACCTCGCGGAAGGACGCCGTGCTTCCGTCCACGGGAAAGCCCATGAAGGCACACAGGCGGCGGGCAGTGCGCGGATGGCGCAGGGCGTAGCGCGCCATGAGCTCGGCCCCCTCGTCCGGCGGGAGGAAGTGCGCGGTCACGGCATGGTGGCGATTGCCGAACTGAATCACGGTCTTCGGCTGGTGTCGCAGGTTGCGGTACCAGTCGGCCCCCGAGCCGAACCCGGAGGCCACGGTCCAGCTGCCGTCGGCCGGTTCGTATGCCACGACTTCCAGCACGACCTGCCGGTCGAGTCCCGTGACGCGGCCGGTGTGGTGCAGCAGGAGCAGCCGCCCAGCGAAGAGTGGCCCCAGTCCGGCGCGGAAAAGAACGATGGGCAGCCGTGCCGCGAGACGCCGCCGGCCCGTCGGTGTCCGGCGGTATCCGTGGGTCGTGTCCCGCTGCGTCATGGCCGTACTCCGGACGTCGGGGTATGTCGGGCCCGGCCTCGATTGGGTAAAGGGCCGGACGGGGGCTGCTTACGCCGAGGCGATCTTTGCATAGTCTAAATGTGAGGGAAGGGTGTCGGCATCCAGGAAGGCGATTCCGGTGCCCTTAAAGCGTGGGGGAGTGCGCCATGACCGGAAAAAGGCCGCGGGCCGGTCTCGCGTTGCTGTCCTGGATGCCGGTTGTGGTGATGAGCGTGGTGGCGGTCGCGGACATCGTCGCCGGACCGGGCGTGGGGCTGCTGCCGCTGGTGTCGCTGGGGCCGGCGTTCGCGGGCCTGGTCGGGGGCTGGCGTCGCACGGCGGTGATCGGCGGGGCGGCGCTGCTGCTGTGCGTCGGGCTCGGTCTGTACGACGGGCTCTTCGAGTCCCGCCGGGGGTACACCGCCATGGCGTCGGTCGCCGGTGTGACCGGTGTGGGCATCGCGGCCGCGGTGATGCGCTCGGGCCGGGAGGCGGAACTGGCCAGTGTGCGGTCGATCGCGGAGGTCGCGCAGCGGGTGCTGCTGCGCCCGGTGCCGCTGACCGCGGGACCGCTGCAGGCGGCGGTGTCGTACACCTCGGCGGTCGCGGAGGCACGCATCGGAGGTGATCTGTACGAGGTGGTCGCCTCGCCGCACGGAGTCCGGGTCATCGTCGGGGACGTGCAGGGCAAGGGGCTGGCGGCCGTGGAGACGGCGGCCGTCGTGCTCGGTGCGTTCCGGGAGGCGGCGCACGACGAGCCGGACCTGGTGGGGCTGGGCGAGCGGCTGGAACGCAGTGTGGCCCGGGAGCTGGAGGGGGAGAAGTTCGTGACCGCGATCCTCGCCGAGGTCGGTGCGGAGCAGGAGGTCGTCTTGTTGAACTACGGTCATCCGGCCCCGATGGTCGTACGGTGTGACGGCGTCCCCGTGTTCGCCCAGCCGCCCGCCTACGCGCTGCCGCTGGGCCTGGGTGCCCATGGGGGTGAGGGGCCGAAACCCCATCGGGTCTCGTTCGCGCCGGGGGAGCAGTTGCTGCTGTACACCGACGGTGTCACGGAGGCCCGCGACCGGCGCGGCGGCTTCTATCCGCTCGCCGAGCGGGCGCACCTGCTCAAGGACCCGGACGCGCACGCCGCCCTGGCGACGCTCCGCGAGGACGTCGTGCGGCATGCCGCCGGACCGCCGCACGACGACGCGGCGATGCTCCTGCTGCGCTATCACGGTCACGGAGATGGTCATGGACAGGAAAAAACTGGGCCGGTCGGCTGAGTGCCAAGACCCCTGGGCGCGATAGAAAGAGACCATGGCGGAACGCGAGGACCCCGCGAGGGGCGTGGACGACGTGGATGCGGTCACCCAGGCGGTACTGACCGCGTCACGGCTGCTGGTCGCGGTCTCCGCCCGCTCGCTCGCCCAGGTCGAGGAACGGGTCACCCTCCCGCAGTTCCGCATGCTGGTGGTGCTGTCCACGCGCGGAGCCACCAAGCTGGTGGCGCTCGCCGACCTGCTCCAGGTGGCGCCCTCGACGGCGATGCGGATGGTCGACCGGCTGATCGCGGCCGGGCTGGCCGACCGGCAGACCAACCCGGACAACCGACGCGAGACCCTCCTGAAGCTCACCGAGGAAGGACGGCGCACCGTCGCTGACGTCACCGCGCGACGGCGGAGCGAGATCGCCGCGATCGTCGAACGCCTGGACCCGCACCAGCGCGCGGCGCTCGTCGAGGCGCTCACGGCCTTCAACGAGGCGGGTGGTGAGCCCCTTGCACCTGCCCCAGGGGATCCGGGTCCGCATCCCCTGGGCTGGGAGGACACCCCGGCCGTGCGACACAGGGAGTGAGGACCCCACGCCCGGTGCGGGCTTCCTGCCCCCGGTGAATTTTGCATAATGCAAGGGATGCGGAGGTCGGGGCTGCCGACCTGGACCCATGGACCATGCCAGGGAGGGAGCTCATGCGCCGGCCGTGTCGGCGACCACCCGTGGCGGAAGTCCGGCTGGCCGCTCACCTGAGAGCGACCTTGTGGGGACCGGCCGAGTTCATCGGGCCGCCTCCTTGGTGGCTGGTCGGAGAGGGGCTGCTGGCCGGTGTCCTGGGCGCGGGCCTGATCGTCGGGGCCGGCGCCATGGGGGTGTGGACCGGGACGCCGACCCTTGCCAGTGGCGAGGCCGGGCTGG
Source organism: Streptomyces sp. F001 (assembly GCF_004187715.1). Lineage (GTDB taxonomy): Bacteria > Actinomycetota > Actinomycetes > Streptomycetales > Streptomycetaceae > Streptomyces > Streptomyces flavusporus. The sequence continues at coordinate 35,141 of NZ_QZWF01000025.1, forward strand.
TCCTCGCCGCCGCTCTCGCCCTGTACCTGCTGATCACCGGCGCCGGACGCGCGCTCGTGGGCGTCGTTGCCGTACTGGGTGTCTGCCTTGCTCTGCTGGTACCGCAGGTAGCGGCTGGAGCGGTGCTGGCACACCGCGGTCAGGTGCAGTCGGTCGTGGTGACCTCGGTCGAGGCCGGCCCGGGGTCAGGCCGGGGCCACGGCCGCTACCTGTGTTCCGTGGCCGACAGCGACGGGGCTCCGCTCCGGACGCGCATCTGGCGGGGCTGTCGCCAGTCGACCCGGCCCGGTGACGCGCTGACGGTGGTGTTCGACCCTGAAGGGCACGTGCCGCCGCGTGGTCTTGCCGCCCCGGGGACCGAGCGCGCGGCCCTGATCGGCGCCGGCACACTGGCGCTGGCGCTGGCCGCCGGGAGTGTGATCGCGGTCGTACGCTCCTTCCGGCTCGGGCCGGTCCGAACGTCGACGTCCCAGCGCAAAACCGGCTGATCAGGGCAATTGGGCTCCCGCCCTCGGGGTGGGCGAAGCCCGAAGCTTTGCATAGAGCAAGCGTCTAGGGGTACTCGTGAAACTCCTCCTCAGCTTCCCGATGCCGATGGGGGTTCCTCCGCTGGCTGGAGGTGGACGAGATGCACGGCTTAAGGAAAAACCGACCGGAGCCGAGCGGGCTTGCGCCGACATCGAGCGGCATCTGATCCGCGGCAATCCCCAGCCCAGCACACCGAGCGGCTCGACGCGCTCTTCGCCGAATCCCGCGCGTGCCGCAGGCGCGGCGGTACGACTGAGCGGAGATCGCTGTTGTCGGGGTCCTCGCGTCGTTCAGGCTCCGGACTGCCTCGGCATCCGGACTGCCTCGGCACGGGCCATGCACGGTCACGCCGCCCGTGGCGGACTTGGCCGGCCGATCGGCAAGACCGGTGGGAGAGATTGATGGAAGGGAAGGCGTCATGAACTGCTTCGACTGCCTTGCCCTGGAGCGCGTTTCCACCGCGGTGGCCATCTGCCGCTCCTGCGGTGCCGCTCTCTGCTCGGAGCATGTACGGGATGAAACGAAAATGATCACACAACTCGTGGGCATGGGAAAGGCCACACATGAGCCTGCGGCACGAGAAATCTTGTGCGGGGTCTGCTCTCATGCCGTGCACGAGGACTGATGGGCGCGGTGGCAGACGCGTCGACCAGCGCAACGCGTGCACAGCATGGTCGGGACGGGGCCTGGTCGGTGCCCCGTCCCGCTGTATCGGCTCGGACGGAGGACCGCCTGCCCTTCAGTCCGCAGGAGATGGCGATGAACGGCTCGGTACAGATGTGACGAGTTCTGGGGGTGCCGCTGCCATCACTGGACGGTGCCCCTGCTCGTCGTTCTCTTCGGGTACAGCCTGGGCAGCCAGACGCTCCCCGCCTGGACTCCGGTTGTCCAGCGGGGTGCGCGATCCCCACGACGTCGTGAACCGTACGCCTTCCCAAGGGTGGCCTGGGCGCGCTGCGGTGAGGAGTTCAATTCGTCCTCGTCGCCGCGGCCGTATACGCCTCCGACCTGTTCCCCCTGCCCCAGCCCCCGGGGAGACGGAAGCGCGTGCAGTTCAGGTGGTGGGCGCCCGTATGGGGGCCACGAGAGGCTGGGAGGGCAGGACACCGGGCCGTTGCCCGCGTCGACGCCATGGCGAGGAGAGCGCAGCCCGATGTCCGGGCCGGTCGTGGCAGTGGACGACTCCCCCTCCGCGCCGGCCGCCGTAGAGGCGATCTCGATCAGCCGGTCGGTCTCGGGGCGGGGGTGCGGCGCCCTGCGCAGGTTCGTGCCCTCCGCTCGGTCGAGCCGGGCCACAGCAGGAACGCCAGGTGCTTACGCGGCTGCCGCACGTCGCGGTGCAACAACAGGTAGGTGAGCAGCAACTCCGAGCAAGTGGAGTTCAGCGGTCCGAACCGCCACAGGAGCGGGGCTCAGGCTCATTTGGTGACCGCTCAGCCGGCCGACGTCATTCCTGCTGCGGAACCACCGCCACCGGACACTCGGAGTGGTGCAACACTGCATGTCCCACCAGGCCGAGCTGCGGTCCGAAGTGGCCGCCACGCTGACGGGCCCCGATGACCAGGAGGTCGGCCGCTGACGACCGGGCCATCAGCGCATGGCGTGCGGAGCCCTCGACAAGCGCGCGGTGCACGAGCACACCGGGGTACTCCTTGGCAACACCGTCCAATGCCTCGTCGAGCAGAGCCAAAGCGCGGTCCTCCTCGGCATGGGCGGGCTCCCCGGTCAACAGTGAGTGCGGTGCAGTCCTGTGCGCCGGGCGACGCCAGGCTCGTACGGCCTCGACCTCGCACCCGCGCACCTCACCCTCCCGAAAGCCATACCGGAGCGCTGCCGGGGCTGTGGCACCGCCGACGCCCACGACGATGCGGCCGTTGGCGGCTTCTCTGTTCTCCGCCCGGCCGCGTACGACGACCACCGGACAGGGGGCCCGAGCCGCCAGGGAGAGACTGACCGAGCCGAGCAGGAGCTCCCTGATCGGGCCCCTGCCTCGTACCCCGGTCACGACGGCTCCGGCGAGGCGCGCTTCGCGCAACAGCGCCGACACGGGATCCTCCGGCACCACGCCTGTGCTGATCTCGAGCGTTGGCGCGCGCTTCCGGGCACGATGGGCCGCTCCCGCCACGACGCTCTCGGCGAGGTCGTGCTCGGTCACCACGTCCGAGACGGCCCCGGGGGTGTCCGCCAGGGCCGCGTCCTCGTACCGCTCCCACAGCGAGGCGTGGACGATTCGCAGCGGGAGACCGTGGCGGACCGCTTCGGCCACGGCCCAATCGACGGCGTGGAGGCTGGGCTCCGAGCCGTCGACACCCACGACCAAGGGCAGCACCATGGTTCTCACCGCCTTCAGCGCGCCGGGATCCCCTCTCATTCTCCCTCCGCCCGACCGGCGCGGCCCGGATACCGTCCGGCCGGCGGTACCCGGGAGGGTCCCCGACTGGTGCGTACGCCGGTTCGAGAAGCCCGCGTTGCGGTTTGTTCAGTGCGGACCACACCCGCCCCCGTATAGACCGGAAGAGCCTTCCAGGGGATGCGCCCCGTGACGTATGTCGGCTATCCCCAGCTCAGTCCCTTCTACGAGCGCATTCCCTGCCAACGCTTGGCCTTCCTCCGCCTCGTCGCCTCGCGCTGCTGCTACAAGCCCCTCGTCCGTTCTCACTGCGTAGGGCACGGTCCTACTGGCCCTGACAGGAGTCGTTGATCGTGTGAACTGTATGCGTGTCTGCTCGCTGGTCTGGCCGTGGGGAACCGTCAGCTCCGGCATCCTGGAGTTCGTCCGCGCCCGCAAGGCCGGTGAAACCGACGAGGCCGACGAACACCCGGAGCCGGTGAAGACCACCGTGTGACCGTCTCCCAAGGCCGACTCCTCGACGGTGACCCCGGCCATAGGCGGGTGAGGGTCCGCTCGATGTCTCACCTCAGTCGGAGGGCTGCAAGGGGACTGCGGGCCAATTGAGCAGGCGTGCTCCGAGGGTGGCGGTCTGCAGGGTGTAGCGCTGGTCGGGGATGGTGGGGTCGTAGCCCGTCAGGGTGCGGACGCGGGCGATTCGGTAGGCCACGGTCCGGACGCTGAGGCCGAGGCGTCGTGCGGTGACGGTGTTGGTGCAGCCGCTGTCGAAGTAGGTGGTCAAGGTGTGCAGGAGCGGGCCCGGCCCGCCGCGGGCCTGCCCGAGTCCCCCGAGCACCGTGGCTACCAGGTCGGTGATGGCCGCTCTGTCCCGGCCGAGCACCTGGAACACCAGCAGGTCGGACGCGTGGATAACGGGACGGGAGACGGCAAGGCGGTGGGCGAGGTCGAGGGTTTCGCGGGCTTCGCGGTAGGAGCGGACGACGCCGTTCGCCCCCGGGCGGGAGCGGCTGACGGCGATCTGGGGATGCCGGGCGACCGAACGCTGAACGTGCTCGGCGAAGTGGTCGGGGGCAGTCGTGCCGCTTCCGGCGCAGATGCAGATCAGTCTTCCGTCCTTGGCGGCGACCAGGCTCTCCCAGGCGTCGTGCCCCGAGGCCATGGCCTCTTCGACGTATCGGGTGGCCGGGTCTGCCGCGCTGAAGGGCGCCTCGGCCCGTGCCACGACGACGCGGTGAGGCCCGGCGAACCGGAAGCCGATGCGGTGGGCCTGCTCCGCCATCCGGCCGAGGTCGCCGGCGCCGTGCAACAGCTCGTCGAGGAATGCCTGCCTGATCTCCTCTTCCCGCCGGATGGCCGCCCGGTGCGCGGCCTCGTATCCCTCGGTGAGCGTGACCGCGACGTCCCGGATGGGCCGTAGCGCGTCCGCCGGGATCGGCGTTGAGGCGGGGCGTTCCTGAGCCCCGGCCGCGGACGGTGAGCAGGTACGGCACAGAGCGCCCAGGTAGGTGTCGATGAGTTCGCGCAGCGGGGTGCCGTTGTCGGCGGCGTGAGCCGCCGCTTCACTCAGTCGGGCGCGATCCTCGGCGTCCAGACCGCCGTTCCGCAACAGGACCCTGGCCAGCAGCTCCTCGTGGGGCGGTCCGCCCCATGTCCCCGCGGAGGGACTGCTGCTGGCAGTCATCCGGGCCACCCCATTTGTCCGCTCGGCAAGCTTTGAGTTTACCTTCACTTTGCCGACCCCCGGCAAGGTGCCGCACCCCCAGATGTCCGCCGGTGTCTCACTGCGGTCCGTATCCGCGCAGGTCAGTCGGGTAATCCGCAAGGTAGGGTCCCAGCGTCAGGAACCAGGGGGTACCGCACCCGTGCCCCGAATCCTCCCCACCGGTCTCGTCCGGAGGCTCGCCGCAGTCCTCCTGACAGCGCTTGGCTGCCTGCTCGCCGCCCCGGCGATCAGCGCGGCCCAGACGCCGAGCGTGCTCCTCACGCGGGTCGACGGCACCATCACCCCCGTCGTCGCCGACCACCTCGAGGACGGACTGCGCCTCGCCGAGCGCGAACGCCACGCCGCCTACGTGATCGAGATGGACACCCCCGGAGGGCTCCTGCAGTCGACCCGGGAGATCGTGCAGGAGTTCCTCGCCTCCGACGTGCCCGTCGTCGTGTACGTCACTCCTCCCGGCGCCCGTGCGGCGTCGGCCGGCGCCTACATCGCGATGTCCGCGCACGTCGCCGCCATGGCACCCGGCACGCACATCGGGGCCGGCACGCCCGTGACCGGTCAGGGCGAAGAGGCGAGCGACAAGGTGGTCAACGACTCGGTCGCGTTCGCCGTGTCCATCGCCGAGCAGCGGGGCCGCAGCACGGACTTCGCCCGGGACATGGTGCGCGAGGGCACGTCGGTGTCCGACCGGGAGGCCGTGCGCACCGACGTGGTCGACCTCGTGGCGCCGTCACGCGAAGCCCTGCTCAACGAGCTGGACGGCCGCCGCGTCGTGGTCGGCCCGCAGGGCGAGCGGCACGAGGTCGTCCTGCACACCGCGGGCGCCCGGGTCGTGGAGCACGATCTCGGCTTCTTCGGAGAGGTCCGGCAGCTACTGGCCAGCCCCGAGCTGGCGTTCCTGTTCCTCTCCATCGGAACCCTTGCCGTGATCTACGAACTGGCGACTCCGGGCATGGGGGTCGGCGGCGTCATCGGGGCGGTCCTGCTCGTGCTCGGGTTCGTCGCGCTGAGCGTGCTGCCCTTCCACGTCGGCGGCCTGCTCCTGCTGATCCTGGCCGGCGCCCTGTTCGCCGCGGAAGTACTCACACCCGGAGTCGGCGTGTTCGCAGCCGGCGGTGCGGTGTCCCTGGCGTTTGCCGGAATCCTGCTCTTCCGCGGTGAGCTGGGCGTTGATCCGGCCGTGCTGTGGCCGACCGCCGTGGTGGTGGGCGGCGGCTCGGTGCTCGCCGGGCGTCTTGCCTGGCGGGCCCGGAAGGCTCCGCCGACCACGGGGCACGAAGGGCTGCTGGGCCGTGAGGCCGTCGTGCAACGGGTGGACGGCGAGAGGGGCCAGATCCTGCTCGACGGCGCGTGGTGGGCCGCCCGCGGGCGCACGGCACCCGTCACCGAAGGACAGCACGTCCGCGTCGTGGACCTCGACGGCCTCGACCTGATCGTCGAGAGCGCCGAGGCCGCCCACGACGGACCGCACACCGCACCGGAGGACGGATCATGAACTCAGGACTCATCGGCATCATCATCGGAGCAGTCGTCCTGCTCATGCTCCTGATGGCCGCAGTGAAGATCGTGCCCGAGTACGAGCGCGGAGTGATCTTCCGCCTCGGCCGGATCATCGGCGCCAAGGGACCGGGGCTGTTCGTCATCATCCCCGTCGTCGACCGCATGATCCGCGTCTCCCTGCGGACCGTGACCATGGACATCCCGCCGCAGGACGTCATCACCAAGGACAACGTCACCGTGCGGGTCAACGCCGTGACGTACTTCAACGTCGTCGACCCCAACCGCTCCGTCGTGGCCATCGAGGACCACATCAAAGGCACCTCACAGATCGCCCAGACCACGCTGCGCAGCATCCTCGGACAGGTCGATCTCGACGAACTGCTGGTCAAGCGCGACGAGATCAACCAGCGGCTCCAGCGCATCATCGACGAGGTCACCAACCCCTGGGGCGTCAAGGTCACCCTCGTCGAGGTCAAGGACGTCGAACTGCCCGAGGCCATGCGGCGCGCCATGGCCCGTCAGGCCGAGGCCGAGCGTGACCGGCGCGCCAAGGTCATCCACGCCAAGGGCGAGTACGAGGCCGCCGAAACCCTGGCGGATGCCGCGGACCGTCTCGAAGGCCACCCCGCCGCCCTCCACCTGCGGATCCTGTCCACCATGGCCGAGATCTCCGCCGAGCGGAACTCCACCCTCATCTTCCCGCTGCCGATGGAGATCTTCCGCCTCGTCGACATGCTCCGCCAGCCCCCGACCCCCGTCGGCGCCGAGAAGACGGGCGCGGAGAGGCTCGCCATGGACAAGTCCTAGCGCCCTCGAACCCCGTCGGCCGGTTTCGGCCCGCTCCCTCAAGGCTTCGAGGAGGTTGGCATGAACCCCGAGATGGATGAGCAACGCGTCCTCGCACAGCTCGAACGACGCCTCGCCCAGGACGATCCCGCCCTGGCCGCGACCATGGACGCGCTCAACGAGCAGTTCCCCGACGAACCCGAAGCACAGCCCGCTGACAGCGAAGAGAAGAAGCGCAATTGGCGGCGAACCGCCGTCACGGTCTGCGCCATCATCGCTTTCCTGGGGCTCGTCCTCACCGCGGTGCTCAGCAGCAATCCGCACCCGGTCGACAAGGACCCGCCACCCCAGAAGGGCCTGGTGCCGGGCTCCGTACACACCCAGCGCCGCTCCTCACCGAGGACAGCGCCACGCCCGCGCGGCCCGGACCCGGGCGGCGGACGACTGCCCACCGACCTACCGGCGGCATACCCAGGGGGGACCTGTGCGCGCACGTGATCTCGCAGAGCCATACGTCTCGGTCAGCACGGAGGCCGATGCCATCGAGGCGGTACGCCTGCTCGTGGAGCGGCGCCTGCCGGGGCTGCTGGTGACGGACTCCGCGGGGCAGCCGTACGCGGCCCTGCCCGCCTGCGATGTGGTCCGGACCCTGGTCCCCGGCTACGTGCAGGAGGACCGCGGCCTGGCCGGCGTGATCGACGAGCCGCACGCCGACCGGCTCTGCCACGCCCTGCGAGGGCGTACGGTCGCCGACTGCCTCCCCGTGGGCCGGCCGTTCCTGTCGACCGCCGGCCCCGACTGGACGGCCGTCGAACTCGCGGAGGTGATGGCCCGCAGCCGAAGCCCCCTCATCGCGGTGGTCGAGCGGCCGACCGGGGAGCCCGTTCGCCTCCTCGGCGTGGTCACGGCCACCCGCCTCCTGGAACGCCTACTCCAGACCGTCTGACCGCACGCACCGCCCGAAAGGCATCCGACCGCATGCCCCACCGCAACGGCAGGCCCCGCACGTTCCTCGGCCGTCTCCCCCTGCCGGAGCGCACCTTCGTGGCCGACGCTCTCCGCACGGAGACCGTCGGCGGTATCGTCCTGCTCACCGCGGCAGCGGCGGCGCTGGTCTGGGCGAACACGCCGCTGAGGAACTCCTACGAGGCGGTCCGGGACTTCCACTTCGGCATCGGGGCGCTGGGCCTGGACCTCTCCGTGGCCCACTGGACGGCGGACGGGCTCCTGGCGATCTTCTTCTTCGTCGCCGGCGCCGAACTCAAACGCGAACTGGTCGTGGGGGAACTGCGCGCCCCCAAGACGGCGACCGTGCCGGTGGTCGCGGCACTCAGCGGCATGGCCGTACCCGCCCTCCTCTACGGCATCGTCGCCACGGCCAGAGGAGGAACCTGGAACGGATGGGCCGTCCCCATGGCCACGGACATCGCCTTCGCCCTCGGCGTGCTCGCCGTGATCGACACCCACCTGCCCTCCGCGCTGCGCGCCTTCCTGCTGAGCCTCGCGATCGTCGACGACCTGGGCGCCATCATCGTCATCGCCCTCTTCTACACGTCATCCATCAACCTCCCGGCCCTCCTCGGCGCCGCCCTCGGGCTCGGCCTGTTCTTCTACCTGCACACGCGAAAACACGTACACGGCTGGTACTGGTACATCCCCCTGGCTCTGGTCATCTGGGGCCTGACCCACGCCAGCGGCGTCCACGCCACGGTGGCCGGAGTCGCGATGGGACTGCTGCTGCGCGTCGCCAAGGACGGAGAGGTGGGACACCGCCCGGCCGAACACATCGCCCACTTGGTCCGGCCGATCTCCGCGGGAGTGGCCGTACCGCTCTTCGCTCTGTTCGCGGCCGGCGTGAGCGTGTCCGGCAGCACACTCGAAGCCGTGATCACGAGCCCGGAGCCACTGGGCGTGGCGCTGGGGCTGTCGGCGGGGAAGGTCCTGGGCGTCTTCGGCGGAACCTACCTCGCCATCCGTTTCACCCGTGCCCAGCTCGGTCCAGACCTCGCCCTGGCGGACGTAGTCGCCCTGGCCATGCTCGCCGGCATCGGCTTCACCGTCTCGCTGCTGATCGGCGAACTGGCCTACCCGGACCCGGCGGAACAGGAACAGATCAAGGCCGCGGTCCTGCTCGGATCACTGACCGCCGCGCTCGTGGCATGCCTCCTGCTGAGGCTGCGGAACAACAAGTACCGGCGACTGTACGAGGCGGAGACCGCCGATACGGACGCCGACGGCATACCTGACATCTACCAGACCGACGACGTCACCACACGACACGGCGGCGACCTCGCTCCCGACACCCCGAAGGCAGACCGCTCTCACCGCAAGCGCGGCCCCGACCATCCGCCCCAAGCCGCCGGATGACCACCATGCTCGCCAAAGCCACCTCGTCAGACGGCCGATCACAAGGAGCCCAGCGCGCCGCACCGGCTCACCCGGACGGCCTCCCGGATCGGGTCGGCAGGAGACAGTGATGAACAGCTCGCTACGGATCGGACACGTTCTCGGGGTACCCCTGCGCGTCCACTGGACGGTCCCCCTGCTGGTGTTCCTCTTCGGCTACAGCCTGGGCAGCGGGACGCTTCCTGCCTGGATCCCGGGACAGTCGGCGACCGCCTACACCGTCGCCGGACTGATCGGCGCTCTGTTGCTCCTGCTGAGCCTGCTGGCGCACGAGTCAGCACACGCTGTCGCCGCCCGGCGCAAGGGCATCCCCGTCCACAACGTCACCCTCTGGGCCCTCGGGGGCATGACCGAGATGGACAAGCCGCCCGCACCGGGGGCCGCCTTCCTGGTGGCCGTGAGCGGGCCGCTCACCAGTCTGGTCGTCGGCGGAACAGCACTCGGTGCGGGGGCAGGGCTGGACGCGGGACTGGGCTGGAAGCTGCCCGCGGCTGTCCTGGTGTGGCTTGGATGGGCGAACCTTCTCGTGGGCGTATTCAATCTCCTGCCCGCCGCACCGCTCGACGGCGGACGGTTGGTGCAGGCCGTGATGTGGTGGCGCACCGGAGACCGGGAACGGGCCGAACAGGCAGCCGGCCGCAGCGGACAGGTGCTCGGCGTCCTGCTGATCGTCCTCGGTTGGATCCTGTTCCTGCGCGGCGCGTGGGGCGGACTGTGGCTTGCCCTCATCGGCTTCTTCGTCATGATCGTCGCCAGGGCCGAGCGGCAGCAGGCCTACCTGGCCGCAACTCTGGGCGGCCTACGAGCCGCTGACGCCATGTCCAGCCCCGTCGAGACCGCTCCCGACTGGTTCACCGTGCAGCGTTTCATCGACGGACCGGCGATCGACGCCCGCCACTCGACGCTGCCCCTGCTCGACTTCGAGGGGCGGCCCAGCGGCGTGCTCCGTATGCCGCTGCTGTCGCAACTGCCCACGCCGCGACGGGAGACATCTCGCCTGCGTGACGTGGCAACTCCCGTGGCGCAGTGCACCACCTGCGCGCCGGACGAGCTCCTGGAGGACGTACTCAAAAAGCTCCGCCCGCGCGACGGCTTGCCGATCCTCGTCCTGGACGGCCGGCGCCTCACGGGCATCATCACCGCACGGGACATCATCCGCCTCGTCCAGCGCCGCCGGCTGCGCAAGGACGGAGCCGGATGACCACCGCACGGCTCGCGCCGGGCCGGACACGCGGGTGGCGCCTTCGGACCGGTGGCCGTGCCACGCACCCGTCTTGAGCCCGGCAGGGCATCTCGGACGCAGCCGTAGCAACGCTTTCCGACACGACAATTGGCCCTCGCCGGCCCGTGGCAGACCGACAAGGAGGTCGCCGTGGCAGCTGATTCCAGACCCACCACCGAGCAGCCGCCCCTACCCGTGACTCTGACGACCGACGGACACCACGCCACCCTCGTCTTCAACGGCACCCTGGACGCACACATGGTGCGCAAGCTGGAGGAACAGCTCGCCGACACCCGACTGGGCCATGCCCACGTATGGAACCTGGAGATGAGCGGCCTCACCCGGCTGGACCTGACCTGCGCCTACGCCCTGCTCCGTGTGGCCACCACATTGCCGGAGCCCGTCGAGCTCCACGTCCGCGGAGCCCGCCGCACCGTGCAACGCACCCTGCGCGACATCGGCTTCGACGCCGTTGTGGCCATCGAGGAGTGACCGGCGAGACCCTGATGGTCCGTGCCACGACGATAGAGCGCCGCGAGCTCGCTCACGGTCCGGTATTCGTGTCAGCGCCGGTTGAGAGGCGCGGCTCGTCCGGACGTGCCTCCCCGGCTTCGCCGGTCAACCTCCGCGCCCAGCGACCACAAGCGCACTCGTCCGTTGACGAACAGCGGAAGCGCGATGCCCCAGATCCTGGCCGAGGCGTAGGTCAAGCAGCGCGGTCACGTGTCTCGGGCGGTCCCTCCGGAGCGGGGGACGACACACGCCGGACGACTCCGATGCCTTGGCGGCGCGCACCCGGACCGTCGCCGACGCCGATCTCCGCGGCGGCGACAAACGTCCCGGGTTCTTCAAAGCGGAGGCCATGCGGCAGCCGAACGAAGATGCGTCGCAGCGGCGGTACGACGAGACAGGTCAGCCCCCAGGACAGGAACAGGGCCGCACCCGACGCGGACAGGCGCAGCAGACCGCCGGTCATCCCGGCGGGTCCGTGCGCGACCAGCAGGATCGCCGCGCCGGTGCCGAGCACCCAGGCGAACGCCGTCAGCAGCGAGACAGCGACCGCCACCGGCACCCCGCCCATGCCCAGCGCATCGAGGTCGGCGTCCGGGTCGAAGGTGTCGGCCGCGGCAGCGCCCACGGCGACCAGCAGCCAGAAGCACACGACCACGACGAAGGCCACGGTGAACAAGATCGTCGGCAGTCCCGTGACGGCGACGAGAAACGTCCCCATGGCCGAGTCCCCCTTCCCGCACGCCATGCCTGCCGCAGGTGCACGGCTCCCTTCGGGCTCCGGTGCCGGACACCGGCAGATGTCCGGCACCGGAGCAATCCGCGGTGCTCCCCGACATCCATGGTGCAAGGGCACGGCGCATCGGCGCATTGCCGGTTCCCGGCAATGTTCACTAGGGTCTGCATGCCGGACGCCGTCAAGAAGGCGTCAACGGGGCATCAGGAAAGCGGGGGCAGATGGCGGAATCCGCGATACCCGAGGACTACCTCGACGGCTATGCCCAGCTGCTGGCCGACGTCTCGGCCACTGGCCGCCGTCTGACCCGCGACGAGATCGAGTCCCGCCGCGCCCTGGGCGAACGGGCCGCCGACGCCGGATTCGGACTGCGTGCCCTGGTCGGCGCGCACCTGGCAGCGACCCGCGCCGCCTGGCCGAGCAGCCCCGGCTCCGCCGACAGCACGCTCGCCGCCGTGCAGCAGGCCGTCGACGCCTTCGCCGAGGGCTACGAACGCGCGCAACGCCTCGCCGTACGCCAGGAGGAGGCCGCCCGCCGGGAGTTCATCGACGACCTCCTGTACGGCCGCAGCGACCTCGGCCGCCTCGCCGAACGTGCCGAACGTTTCGGCCTGCGTCTGTCCCACGCCCACGCCGTCGCCGTCGCTCAGGGGCCGGCACCGTACGACGAGGGCGATCCGGTCACCCGCCAGGTGGAACAGGCCCTCATCGCCCGCTTCGGCGACCGCGACATCCTGCTCACCACCAAGGACGGCCGCCTGGTGTGCATCGCGCCCGGCGACCAGGACCAGGTGCTCTCCTCCTTCGCCAAGCAGGCGCATGTCGCCACCGACGGCGGCCGGGTCGCCGTCGGCCGCCCCCGGCCCGGCCCCGGCGGTGTCGTCCACTCCTACGAGGAGGCCCTCAACGCCCTGGAACTCGCCGAGCGCCTCGCCCTCGACGATCCCGTCCTGCGCGCCGCCGACCTGCTCGTCTATCCCGTCCTCACCCGCGACCGCCAGGCCATGGCCGACCTCGTCCAGGGCGCCCTCGGACCGCTCACCACCGCCCGCGGCGGCGCGGAGGTCCTGCTGGACACCCTCACCGCGTACTTCGACTCCGGCTGCGTGGCCGCCGAGGCAGCCCGCCGCCTGAACCTGAGTGTCCGCGCGCTGACCTACCGTCTCGAACGCATCCGCAAACTGACCGGCGCCAACCCTGCCGACCCGGCGCACCGGTACATGCTCCAGACCGCGGTCATCGGCGCCCGTCTGCTGGACTGGCCCGAGCAGGCGCTCTGACGGCGGGGGCCACGCCGGAGATGCGCACGGCATCAGGGCACATGTTCGTGGCGGTGCAGCGCCGCCGTGCGATGACACGCGCGTGGAGAGCCTCATCCTGGGCAGGGATCGCAATCAACCGTTCTTGGCCGTCTCACCACGCAGAGATACGTGTCCGATGAACGGACATGCATCTCCACATAACGGTCTAGTCTCGCTCGCTGGCACTTTCGGTGATTACTGACGGTCGCGTGAGTTACGTCACTAAAGAACTCGTAAAGGTCGTGGTAGAACAGCGCAACTCCGCAGGTGGCGCCACCCCCTGCTGCCACGTGGAGCGTCGGCGCACAAGCCGGCTGCACAACCAGGGTGATCACGCTCCGAGTCCGCGGACACGTCACCCCGGGTCGCCGATCGGACAACGGCGTTCGCTCAAAGACCGCACATGTTGCCGGCGCAGCCATGCGCCGATCCTGCGCCATTGAGGTAGCCACAGTGTCACTCGACTCCATCACCACGTCCGTCGACGAAGCAGTCAGCGGATTCTTCGAGCCCATAGCCACCTGGCTCGGGGAAGTCGTCTTCTACTCCGTCCGTGTCGGAGGTACGGACCTTCCCCTCATCGTGGCCTGGCTCGTGGTCGCGGGTCTCGTCTTCACCGGCTGGTTCGGGTTCGTACAGCTCCGCAAATTCCGGCTGGCCCTCGACGTGGTGCGCGGGAAGTACGACGAGAAGGGGTCGGCCGGCGAGGTCAACCACTTCCAGGCCCTGACCGCCGCCGTCTCCGGCACGGTCGGCCTCGGCAACATCGCCGGTGTCGCCGTCGCCGTCTCCATCGGTGGCCCCGGGGCCACCTTCTGGATGATCCTGTGCGGCCTGCTCGGCATGGCCACCAAGTTCGTCGAGGTCACTCTTGGTGTGAAGTACCGCGAGGTGCACGCCGACGGCACCGTCTCCGGCGGTCCGATGCACTACCTGCCCAAGGGGCTGACCGAGCGCTTCGGCAAGAACGGCAAGACCCTCGGCAAGGTCCTCGCGGTGCTCGCCTCCTTCATGATCCTCTTCTTCGGTCTCTTCGGCGGCAACCTGTTCCAGGTCAACCAGTCCTACGCGCAGCTCGTCTCCGTCACCGGCGGCGAGGACGGCGCGCTGGGCTCCTCCGCCGGCGCCCTGTTCTTCGGCATCCTCATCGCCGCCCTCGTCGGCATCGTGCTGCTGGGCGGCATCCGCTCCATCGCCAACGTCACCAGCCGGCTGGTCCCGGCCATGGCCGGGATCTACATCGTCGCCTGCCTCACCGTCATCCTGGTCAACGTCACCGCCGTCCCGGACGCCGTGGCCGCGATCGTCGAGGGCGCCTTCAACCCCGAGGGTGTCGCGGGCGGTGTCCTCGGCGCGCTGATCATCGGCTTCAAGCGGGCCGCGTTCTCCAACGAGGCCGGTCTCGGCTCCGCCCCGATCGCCCACTCCGCCGTCAAGACCAAGCACCCCGCCAGCGAGGGCCTGGTCGCGCTGCTGGAGCCGTTCATCGACACGGTCGTCATCTGCACGATGACCGCGCTGACCATCGTCGTCGCCAACCCGGCCAGCTTGGGCAAGGACATCGGCGGTGTCACGATCACCTCGGACGCCTTCGAGACGGTCCTGCCCTGGTTCCCGTACATCCTCACCGTCGCGGTGCTGCTGTTCGCCATCTCCACGGTGCTGACCTGGGGTTACTACGGCCTCAAGGCGTGGACGTACCTCTTCGGCCGCAGCAGGACCAGCGAGCTGACGTACAAGGTCGTCTACACCGTCTTCGCCGTCGCCGGCTCCCTGCTGACGCTGCAGACACTGATCGACCTGGCCGACGCCGTGCTCTTCATGCTCGCCGTCATCAACATCATCGGCCTCTACCTCCTCGCCCCGGTCGTCAAGCGCGAGCTGAACTCCTTCCTCGAGTTCGTCCGTGCCCGCAAGGCCGGTCAGGGCGACGAGGACGAAGACCAGGAGTCGGTGAAGACCACCGTCTGACCGCCCCCGCGGCCCGGCTCCTGAGCGGGCTCGTGCACACCTCGCGCCTTGGTGTGGACGGGCCCGCTCGTCATGCCGTCTCGCGCATTTCAGCAGGTGAAAGGGCATCTGGCGGCATACGAAGGCGCCAGTTAGGGTGTTAAGAACGCGTCATGACCAGCCCTTGAAAGGGCTGTGAGGGCCGCGCGGTGTGCCGGGAAGTCTGGTCGGCGTCAGGGGCTCGTATGCCCTCATGCCGATCCCGGAGGTCTTCCTGATGGCTGCCGCGCCGCGCGAGCGTTCCCCCTTCCTCGGTCTCCTGCCGCTGCCCGAACGCACAGCCGTCGCCCAAGCGTTGAGAACGGAAACGGTCGGCGGGCTGGTTCTGCTGGCGGCAGCCGTGGTCGCGCTGGTGTGGGCGAACAGCCCCTGGGCCGACACGTACGAGCGCATACGCGACTTCCACTTCGGCATACCGGCACTCGGCCTGGACCTCTCCATCGGGCACTGGACCGCCGACGGCCTGCTCACCCTGTTCTTCCTGATCGCCGGCATCGAGCTCAAGCGTGAACTGGTCGTCGGCGAACTGCGCACCCCCGCCACCGCCGCCCTGCCGGTCATCGCCGCCATCTCGGGCATGATCGTCCCCGCCGCCTTCTACGCCATCACCGCCTCGGTAGGAGGCGGGAGTCTGAACGGCTGGGCCGTGCCGATGGCCACCGACATCGCCTTCGCCCTGGCCGTGCTCGCGGTACTGAGCACCCACCTGCCCGCCGCGCTCCGCGCCTTCCTGCTCACCCTCGCCGTCGTCGACGACCTCGGCGGCATCCTGGTCATCGCCATCTTCTTCACCAGCGGCCTGAACTTCGCAGCCCTGGGCGGAGCGTTCGCGGGCCTCGTCGTCTTCTACCTGCTCCAGCGCCTCCGTGTCCGCGGCTGGTGGTGGTATGCCCCGCTCGGGATTTCGATCTGGGCGCTGATGTACAACGGCGGCGTCCACGCCACCGTCGCCGGCGTGGCGATGGGTCTCATCCTGCGCACCACCCGCGACAAGGGCGAGGACCTCTCCCCCGGCGAACGCACCTCCCACCTCCTGCACCCCGTCTCGGCAGGTGTCGCCGTACCCCTCTTCGCGCTCTTCGCGGCCGGTGTCGGCGTCTCGGCGGCCTCCCTGGGCGAGGTGTTCACCCGGCCGGAACCGCTCGGTGTGGTCCTGGGACTCATCGCAGGCAAGACTGTCGGCATCTTCGTGGGAACGTACCTGGCCGCACGCTTCACCCGTGCTCAACTCAATCCCGAACTGGCCTGGGCCGACGTCTTCGCGCTTTCCGCGCTGGCCGGCATCGGCTTCACCGTCGCACTGCTGATCGGTGAACTCGCCTTCCCCGATCCGGCCGCTGCCGAACCGGTCAAGGCCGCTGTCCTCATCGGCTCGCTGGCCGCGGCAGGGCTGGCCGCGATGCTCATCAAGCGCCGTAACGGAATCTACCGCCGCCTGTACGAGGAGGAGACCCGCGACGAGGACCACGACGGCATCCCCGACATCTACCAGCGAAGCGCCGCCACTGAACGCTGAGATGGAAGGAGGCGGGCGTGTGGACCCCTCGGTGATGACAGTCGCCATCGTGATTGCGGCCTTGGTCATCAAGACCGCGGTGCTGGAGTTCCGAGACCCCGGCACGGCACGCCGGGAATGGGCTTTTGTCAGGGACGGCGTGGCGTTGGCCGGCGGTTCGGTGACAGCCCTCGCTGTGAGCGCCCTCGGCTGGCCGTATGGAGGAATGGGCGCAGTGGCATGGGCGCTGCTGGCCGGTCTCCTGGTTGCCCAAGTGATGGGACGACGCTCCAGGAGCTGACTGACCGGCCTTCACGGCGAAGTGCCGAACCGGCTACTGATCGCCGCCGCGTGACCCGAGCGGCCCATTCTCTTTCTGCACGTCGAGGATCTTTCCCAGCCCCAGCTGGTCGAGAGCGCCATGAGGCTGACGGCGCACATGGGTCACCATCACCCGCGCACCGCAGGCCCGCGCCGTACGCAACGCCATGAAGAACGCTGCGCCACCGTCACTGCTGACGTACGTCACGCCCTCAAGGTCGATCTCCAGGACCGCTGGATGCCTGCGGAGCACTTTTTGCAGACGCCTTCCGATGCGCACGGCGTTCTCGGCTGTGACCTCCCCAGAGAGTCGTACCACGACATGATCGGGGGCGGAGGTGGAGCTGCTTCGCCGGCGCAGGAACCAATGGAAAAGTCGGCCTCCCGGCTTCCACGGCAAACCGCGGCCGTAGGGCTTCCCGGCGTGAGACGGCTCTGGCATCGGGGCTCCAGGGCGGACGGCGACTGACTGCCGACCAGACTTCCCGGCGCACCTGACGATCAGCCTAGCGCCCTACCCGCTCCGCCGCCGCCTCGAACGATCCGTGTCCGATTCGCGATCTCTGTCCTGGGCAGCGAAACGGCATGCCGCGCCCATGACGTTGCCGGAATGCGGCAGGCTGCAGACCTCTGCGGTGCCTGTTGGTGATCTGTCAAAGACGCATCAAGGATGTGTAAAGTTCCGCCTGGTGTGCCGGGAAGCCTGGTCGGCAAGCAAGGGGACAGATCTCTCTTCCGATCGGGGCGTACTCCATGGTGCTCGTGGTGGTGTTCGGCGTCGCGCTTCTGGTGGCGGTGCTGCTGTCGGGCCTGGCGGCGCGGACCGTGCTGTCCACCTCCTTCCTCTTCTTGGTAGGCGGCGCACTGGTCAGCGACGGGTTCCTCGGACTGATTCACATCACGCCGGACAGCGAGATGGTGGCCGCGACGGCCGACCTCGCCCTGTTCGCGGTGCTGTTCACCGACGGCATGCACGTCTCGCTGCCCAAGCTGCGGGCCAACTGGAAGAACCCGGCTCGCGCCCTCGGCCTGGGCATGCCGCTCGCGTTCGTCTTCATGGCTCTGATCACGCACTTCCTGGTAGGTCTGGACTGGACGACGTCGTTCCTGGTCGGCGCGGTGCTCGCGCCGACCGACCCGGTGTTCGCCTCGGCGATCGTGAGCCGCCGTGAAGTCCCGGCCAAGCTACGGCAGTTGCTGAATGTGGAGAGCGGCATCAACGACGGCCTCGCCCTCCCCGTGGTCCTCGTACTGATTGCCGCCGCCGGCCCGACCACGGACAGCGCGGAGGCTTCACCGATGAAGATCGCCGTCGAGTTGCTGCTCGGTCTGGTCTTCGGTATCGCACTGCCCCTGCTCGTCAACGGCCTCGTACGCTTCCGCCTGCTGGGCCCCGAGCCGAAGCTGCAGCCGCTGCTGCCGCTGGCCACGGGCATCATCCTGTATGCCGTCTGCCACTTGACCCACGCCAACCCATATCTGGCGGCGTTCTCGGCGGGCGCGGCCCTCGCGCACGTGTCGCAGGAGGCCAAGAAGTCCTTCGAGCCGCTCGGCGAAGCACTGGCGGAACTGGCGAAGTTCGCGGCGCTGCTGGTGTTCGGCGCGCTGCTGACCCCGCAGTTGTTCGGCGACCTCTCCTTCGGCGGCTACATGGCGGTGATCCTCGCGATCGTGCTGATCCGCCCTGCCTCGCTGTTGCTGTCGCTGTTCGGCACGAGCCTCTCCCGCAAGGAGAAGCTGGTGGCCGCCTGGTTCGGCCCCAAGGGCTTCGCATCGGTCGTCTACGGTCTGCTGGTTCTGCAGTCCGGCATCCCGCAGGCCGAGGAGGCGTTCACGCTGATCGCCGTGTGCATCGCGTTCTCGATCATCGCGCACAGCTCGACGGACGTGCCCATCGCCCGCGCCTTCGACGTCGACGGACTGGCCGGGATCCCGGAGCCACACAAGGACACGGGCATCCACACCCCGGAGAACCACGCCGACGCGCGCCCATGACCTGGCCAGGCCCTACCCCACCGCATCGACGGGCGGCGACGCACTCGACGCAGCCCGGATCGTCGGACGGGAACAGATGTCCGCCCTGCTGGGGCGTGTTTTAGAAGTCGTTGGTGTGCTGGGTGGATGTGGCTGAGCGCCGTAGCCGGCCCGCAGCAGAACGGGCCCCTACATCATTCGGTGTCCGTGGCCCCGCGTACGGTCTGCCCATGGATGATCAGCGGCCACCCATTCCTCCGATAGACGACTTCACAACCTGGAAGCCCGGGTTGCGGTCCCCGGGGGCCCAGCACCGGGGGAGTACTCCGTGTTCGTCTGCGCCCGACCGAGCTGGAGATCGCGCGTGAGTGGAATTCCAATGTACGAGGCAGGAGACGTACGACAGGCGTGGGGCCGGGTGACCGCGTGGCTTGAGCAGCACGCCCCTGGCGTCTTCGCTGCCCTCGGCGGCCCGGGGAACCCAATGGCCATCAGTGAAGCCGAAATGCGCCTTGGCCTCAAACTGCCGAGGGAGATGCGGAAATGGCTTTTGGCGAACGACATCGATACCGGCAGACAACCTGATGCCCGATCGTGTCTGGTGACGCTGGGTGCCAGGGAGTCATCCCCAACGGCGGACTCCTTCTCGGTCTCACGGACATCGAACGTGTCTACTTCCACAAGATGGCCATGGAGGAGATGGAACCGTCCGAAGACCCTGACTACCCGTCCTGGCGCCGGGAGTGGGTGCCCATCTCCTCGGAAAGCGACGGCTTTCACGGGAAGTTCCTGAACACGCGCACCGGAAGCATCGGATCTTGGGCCGAGGGATCCTCCCCGAAAGAAGGCGAACACACCTCGTTGTTCGCCTTCTTCCAGGATGTAGCGGACCAACTGGAAGGGGGGAACGCGAGCAAAACCGCCGGGGGCCATATGCGCGATCACAGTCCGGAGGACGAGGCGATACGTCTCTGGGCCCGCGCGAACGGCTATCTCGTCAATGACAGAGGGCGTATCCCTGCCCCCGTTCGCGAGGCGTACGAAGCATCACTGTGATCGCCGGATCTGGCCGTACCGGTCAACGACACTCAGCTGACCCTTAGGGCAGGTCACAGCCATTCGTTGATCGCGGCGATGAGGACGGTTGCCTCGAAGCGGACGGCGAGCTTGTCGAAGCGGCAGGCCACCGCCCGGTTCGCTTCATGCGGTTGACGCCTTGCCCCGGAACCGAGATCTGGCACACCGAATCCCGCAGGCTCATCACCCGCGACTACCGGCTCTTCGACATCCAGCACGCCGTGGTGCCCACCACCCTGCCCCTGGACGACTTCTACCGCGAACTGGTGAAGACCCAGGCGGTCATCAACCACAAGCACCTGGGCCTGCGGACCGCGATGGGCGCCCTGCGCGTACCGGGCCGCAACCTCGCCCGCGGACAGATCAACTCGCCCGCATGCAGTGGAAGTTCAACCGTGTCTACAACCCCGCACGGCAGTTGGCCGACCACCGTCGCCCGGTGCGCTACGTACTCCCGCTGCCCAGCACCTGAACATCGGCGACCGCCGCACGCTGTACGTCCACGCTCGCTCGGCAGGGCGACGCAACGCCTGACAAGCAGTGTAGGCCGCTGCCGCGCTCGGGCATCCACGGCCACCGCACGACTACTGGGCCGGGCGCGCGTCACTGAACACGGGAATCCGCCGCCGAGATGGAGAACTACTGATTGCCGTTGATCTGCTGTACAGAAGGATCGACTTCACGCCTGCGGCGGCTACCGCGAATCTCCCGGAGGGACAGGAGGACGACCGCCAGGTTCAAGGGGAAGGAGAAGGCGTCCGCCACTCCCGCAACGCCGAACGCCCGCAGCAGGCTGGCTGCAGCAGCGATCAGGAAAAGGGAAATCGGCAGGAACCTGCGCCAGGTTGGTATGTCCCGTATCCGGGTGACAGTAATGGAGCACCACAAAGTGAGGCAGAGGAAGGCGATCCCGGAAGCGATCACGGCGGGAAGCATATGAGGCATCTCCATGGGCAGGTCACGTAGCCGGCGACGTGCTCCCTATCGTTGACGGGGTCGGCGCACGCGTAGTCGTAGGCGTTGCAACTACCACCGGGCATCGGGTTGGCGGACAGGAAACGGCCGGTCGCCAGGGTGTACAGGCGGATACCCATCAGGGTGAGGCCGGTGAGCATCTCCCGGACCGACGCATGCCGCCGTGCCAGCCGTAGCGGACCGTGCTGGAGGGGTTGGTGCGTGTGGCGTACTCGTCGATGGTGAGCACAGTGGAACCTGCTCGGGATGACGTCGCGCGGGTGGGCCGTAGAACCCCTCGTCGGTCACGGCCGAGGCGCCGTCCCCTCCCCCGTCGGGGGACGGCGCCTCAGGCTGCCCAGGACGGTGATGGGCCGTCCGGGCTGCCTGTACCGCCCGGCCTCCTCAGCCGGCGATCTCGATCTTTCCGTTGGCGTCGGTGGGCGCCGTGGTAGCGGGCTGCGTGCCAACGCTCCGCTGAGTGATGCCCTTCAGCAGCTCGGCGAGGTCGACTCCCGTGGTGGAGCTGAGGAGTTCGACGCCCTGGGCGACGTTGTCGGCGACCGTGCGGGAGAGTTGGGTGGCGCCGTCGGTCGAGATGACCGTCATCTTGTCCACCGCGCTGAGCGGCTCGGACGCCTTGGCGACGACCTGCGGCAGCACCTCGACGAGCATCTGCAGCACGGCCGCGTCGCCGTACTGGGCGAAGGCGTCGGCCTTCTTCTGCATGGCCTCGGCCTCGGCGGCACCCTTGGCGCCGATCGCGGCGGCCTCCGCCTCGCCCTCGATGCGTACGGCATCGGCGAGCGCGGCGCGCTGCGCCTTCTCGCCCTCACCGGTCAGCCTGGCCCGCTCGGCGGTGGCCTCGGCTTCTTTCACGAGCGCGATCCGGCGGGCCTCGGCCTCCTGCTCGGCCTGGTAGCGGGCGGCGTCGGCGGGCTTGCGGACCTTGGTGTCCAGCTCGCGGTCGGTCAGCGCGGCCTGCCGCTCGGCGACCTTCTCCTGCTCGGTGAGCACTTCCTGCTGCCGGGCCGCCTCGGCGAGCGGACCGGCCGCCGCGGCGCGGGCCGCGGCCTCGTCGGTCTCGGCCTTGATCTCGGCCTGTTTGAGGGCGAAGGTCCGCTGGGCGACGGCGATCTCTTCTTCCGCCTTCAGCCGTGCCTGCTCGGCGGCCCGGCGCGCGACGGCCTCGGCGATGTCCGCCTCCTGCTTGGCACGGGCGGCCTCCGGGCGCCCGAGGTCCTCCAGGTAGGAGCCCTCGGTGGTGATGTCCTGGATCTGGAAGGCATCGAGCACCAGGCCCTGCCCGGACAGGCTGGCCTCCGCCTCCTCGGCGACCTGCCCGGCGAACGCGGCCCGGTCGCGGATGATGTCCTCCACCGACATCCGGCCCACGATCGCGCGCAGCGCGCCGGAGAGCACCTCCTGGGTGAAGCCGACGATGCCGTCCTGCTGCATCAGGAACCGCTGGGCGGCGGCCCGGATGGAATCCTCGGTGCCGCCGACCTTGACGATCGCGACGCCTTCGAGATGCGCCTTGACCCCGCGCAGGGTGACCGCGCCGCGCACGGCGACCGGGATGTGCCGCGAGGACAGGTCGAGGGTGAACTTCTGCTGGACGAACGGCACGACGAACACGCCGCCGCCGACAACGACCTTCTGGCCGCTGTTGTCGGTGAACACCCGGCCGGTCTCCGGGTCGGTGGCCTTCTTGCCGCGCCGCCCGGTGACGATGAACGCCTCACTCGGACCCGCCACCTTGTAGCGCGTGACGACGACAAGACCGAGCAGCACAAGGAGTACGACGACCCCTATGACGGCGATGACGACAGGACTCATGATGATTCCCCTCAGCCCTCCCAGGGGACGGCAGATCGATACGGTTCATGTGGACGAAAGGGCACGGCTGAATCGGCGCCGTGAGCAGCGATGCGGTGGGTCAGTGTTCCACCAGGCGTACGGAGACCGCTGTCTGTGACAGCGCCTCCTCCACCCAGACCTCGGCTCCTCGCGCCACCGGGGTCGGACTCTTCGCGGCGAGCTTCACCGGTTGCCCGGCCAGGTGGACCAGCACTTCGCCGTAGCCGCTGGCCGGGATGGCGGTGACCACGGAGCCCGAGGCGCCGATCAGGTCGTCGTTGCGCGGGGCGGCGCCGGACCGGTCGCTGAGCAGCGCGCGGCTGAGGCGATACGCGAGCCAGCCCGTGCCGACGCCGACGGGCACTCCGATCGCGGTGGCGCCGACCACGCCCAGCCCGGTGGTGCCCATGACGATCGCACCGGAGAAGCCGAGCATGGAGACGAACCCGGCAATGACCGGAAGCGACAGCCACCCGTCGAGAAGACCGTCCAGCGCGTCCACGCCGCCGAAGAGCCCCTCAAGGGCACCGTCGAAGACGAGTGACAGCACGAGGAGTACGACCCCTGCGATGCCGAGACCGAGAAACCAGGCCATCCGCGTTCACCACCTTCCCCCATGGCCACCGTGCCGGTGAACGCATGCTCACATGCGAGCGCCGACGAAAACATTGCCTCATTCCGGCAATCTTTACGCGGCTTTGATGCCGTGTCCTTCACCGCCCCTGTCGGCACTCCGCCCCTCATGGGCAGAGCCAATCCCGCTCCTCGCCGCCTTCGGGCGGCGGGGAGCGGATCCGATTTGCCACGCCGACGGTGATCTGCCCGGTCCATCCGATTCACGTCGAACACGTCTATGCCCTGGATCAGCAGACAGCGGGACAGGGCCGCCCCGTAGGAGCCGGTCCCCTCCACCCCGGCCCGCCTCGCGGCTCCCCACTTCCTGGCCCACTTCAGCAGATCTCGGTATCCCGCCGCGGTGGCCGGAAACTCGCCGGTGGCAAGCATCGCCCCCATCGCAGAGGGCACCGCAACCACATGGGCATCCCGGCGCGTGTCCACGCCCAGCACCACCTCCCCCGCAGGGCGACGACGGCGGGCCCGCGGAGCAGGCGTCGTACCGGACAGTGTCGAACTGCACATGCCTCTTCCCCTTCCGGTCCGATGGCGCATCGCGTTGCCGGTACCGGGCCGCGCCGGGCGGTCAGAATCGTGAGGACGCCACAACGATCGGCAAGCCCCTATCGGGACACACCCCGCCAGCCCGGCACCGACAACGCACCACCCCCGGCCAACGGCCGACACTGTGTAATTCAGACACGCCGGTCAGAGATGTCAGGAGTCAGGCCCGGACCCGGGACAGCACCCCCATCCTCCCGCCCGTCACAGCGTCACCACCCCGAAATACCGAGCATGCTCAGCCCAACTCTCGGAACACCCTGAATCTCGCTCCGGCCGATCGCCACGCGGCACACAGATCGACATCTTGGATCAGGCTGCGTCACGACCGGTACGGCTCCTCCGCGGCTGTGTGCACCATGCGGCAGGCCACCAACGTGCCGCCATTCGGGCCGATCCTCAGCGGCTGGCCCAGTAGCAGCGCCGCCCGCCGTGAGCACTCCAGGCGTGCACAGACGCCGCAGCAAGATCGAGGAACGGACCTCGCCGCTGAGGAACGCCGAGGCCCCCTGCCAGCGCCTGCGCCTGTGCACGGCAGGGGGCCTCAGCGACCATCACGTGTCACGTTCCTGTCACCAACACCGTCGACGCACCTGGACCACAAAGGCCCCACCTGCGTGAACGGCAGCGATCTGGATCACGTGGACGCCAAGAGACGGTTCCGACTACCTGTGCCATGTGGTACCCAGTGAGGGACCCAAGATCAGGACAGGTGCGTCTTCTGGCCCGTCAAAGCGGTATTGCAGGGTGTTCGGTGGTGTCTCGCTCACCCGTCAGACCCTCTCATCTCTCACGGGATCTCACATGGCCAGTCCCAACCTAACGGCTCTCGTCCCTCTCTCTACGACAGGCCCGGCACTGCCGGAACCCTCGGGGGTCCAGGTACGTGTTCTGCGGCGTGTACTCGTGACCGTCTCGACAGTGGGTCCTCCGGGAGCGTGCCCTCGCGGTCACGTCCGCTGGAGTGGTGTATCGACGGCCACTCGGTGATCTCGTCTTTGAGGCTATGCGGTGAGTTCGGTGGGCAGGACGGTCTCGTCGGTTTCTGACTCGATCGGGTGGAGCCGGGCCTTGGCCAGCAGGTCGAGTCCCATGTAGCGGCGGGCCTCGGTCCATTCGTCGTTCTGCTCGGCCAGGACCGCGCCGACCAGGCGGATCAGGGCGGTGCGGTCGGGGAAGATGCCGACCACGTCGGTGCGGCGCCAGATCTCCTTGTTCAGCCGTTCCTGCGGGTTGTTCGACCAGATCTGCCGCCAGATCTCGCGAGGGAAGGCGGTGAACGCCAGCAGCTCGTGCTGGGCGGCATGGGGTCTGCCCCCGAGTGGTGGACACCTTCGATCCCGGCCCCGGCAGGGGCCGGGTAGGAGGGATCTCTTATGGTGATGAAGGTCTACTCGCCCGAGTTCAAGGCGGACGCCGTCGCGCTGTACCTGTCGGACCCGAGCCATACCTTCGAGGGCATCGGCAAGGATCTGGGGATCAGCCGGGAGACACTGCGCAACTGGGTGCGGGCCGAGCGGGCCCGCCGCGGTGAGAGCGGCACCACGAGCACGAACACGAAGGACGTCCCGGTGAGCGAGGCCACGAAGGAAGAGCTGGAGGCCGAGATCGCGGCCCTGCGCGCGGAGCTGAAGACCGTGCGCAAGGAGAACCAGAAACTGGCCACCGAACGGGACATCCTGCGCAAGGCGACGAAGTTTTTCGCCGCCGAGATGAACTGGTGAGGAGCCGTAAGCGAATTACTGCGGGTTTTAGCCCAACTTCGTTGCGCGGGATGGTAGATGGACGTTCGTGGCGATACCGGAGAAGACCCTGACGGTCCTCGATACGAAGTTCGCGGCGGTGCTGCCGCACCTGGACGAGCGTCAACGGCGCCTGTATCTGGCCTCTGAGGCCGAAGCTCTGGGGCATGGCGGGATCGCGGCCGTGGCCCGGCTGGCCGAAGTCTCGGAGTCGACCGTCGCACGCGGGCGGGACGAGCTTGCCGCCGGGGCCGAGGTACTTGGGCGGGTGCGAAGGCCTGGCGGCGGACGCAGGTCGGCGGCCGAGCGCGATCCGGGCCTGCGACCCGCGCTCGAGGCGCTGATCGAACCGCGGGAGGTCGGCGACCCGGTCTCCCCACTGCGCTGGACCACCGCCTCGTTGCGGGATTTGGCCCGCGAGCTGACCGAGGCCGGCCACCCGGTCAGCGCCCCGGTCGTCGCAGACCTGCTGCACGCGATGGGCTTCAGCCTGCAGGGCATGGCCAAGACGAGGGCCGGCAGCCACGTGCCCGACCGCGACGCCCAGTTCCGTCACATCAACACCGCCGTCGAATCCTTCTTGGCCCGCGGCCTTCCGGTGGTGAGCGTGGACGCGAAGAAGAAGGAGCCGATCGGCGACTTCACCCGCCCCGGCCGCACCTACCGCCCCAAAGGACAACCGCTCATCGCCCCAGACCACGACTTCGTCGACCCCGACACCCCGATCGCCATCCCGTACGGCATCTACGACCTGGGTCGCGACAGCGGCTGGGTGAACGTGGGCACCGACCGCAACACCGCCGCCTTCGCGGTGGAGTCCCTGCGCCGCTGGTGGAACAGCCAAGGCCGCCTCGACTACCCCGGCGCCGACCGGCTCCTGGTCACCGCGGACTCCGGCGGGGCGAACTCGGCCGACTCCCACCTGTTCAAGATGGGCCTGGCCGCCCTCGCCGACGAGTGCGGGCTGAGTGTCACTGTCATGCACTTCCCGCCCGGCACTTCAAAATGGAACAAGGTCGAACACCGTCTGTTCTCCCGGATCACCCACAGCCTACGCGGACAGCCCCTGACCAGCTACGAGGTACTGCTGCAGACCATCTCGGCCACACGCACCAGCACCGGGCTGACCGTCAGTGCCGCACTGGACGAGAACGACTACCCCACCGGCCGCGTGCTCACCAAGGCCGAGCGCAAGGCCATCATGCAGCGGGTCGACCGCGACGAGTTCCACGGCGAGTGGAACTACACCATCGTCCCCTGCGACCCTCAGCAAGCAGCACCGGCCGAGCCGGAGCAGGCCAAGGCACCCCCGATCCCGAACGATGCCACCTTCCTGCTCACCCACCCCGCCCTCACCGGCCTGTCCCGCGAGCAGTTCGACCACCTCGTGGAGGAGCTCGAGCCCTTCCGCCGCGTCCTGGCCGAGGCCGAGCGCCAGAAGAGGAAGGGCATCAACCGACGCGGATACAACCCCGGTTTCGGCTTCCTCGACCACCGCCACCGCGTCCTGGCCGCCATCCTGAGCCGCCGCAACACCGTCACCCTCACCCTGACGGCCCGCCTGCTCGGCCGCGACCGCAACACTCTCAGCTACCACGCCCACCGGACCATGCCCCTGCTGGCCTTCGCCGCCGGCTCCGACCTCGATGCAGCCCTCGCCGGGCCCCGGCGGACCCACCCGCCCCGCACGCTCGAGGCCCTCCAGAACGCGATCGCCGCCCACGAAAACAGCATCAAGTCAGGCAGTAGTTAATTGACGGCTCCTGAACCGCTTCCGCTTCATCGAGGACCACCACCGCGCCTTCGGCGTGAAGCGGTTGTGTGCTGTGCTGGAGGTCGCCCGCTCCAGCTTCTACAAATGGCGGGCCGGCCGTGATGCCCGTGCCGCGCGCGAGCGGGCCGATGCCCGGCTCGCCGAGCGGATCAGGGCCGTGCACGCCGAGTGGGACGGCACCTACGGCCGCCCGCGGATCACCGCCGAGCTGCGCGACCAGGGCGAGCGCGTGAACCACAAGCGTGTCGGGCGGGTCATGCGCAAGCACGGCATTACCGGGCTGCGACTGCGCAAGCGCCAGGTCACCACGGTGCCCGAACCGTCCGCCACACCGGTGCCGGACCTGTTCCGGCGCGACTTCACCGCGAGCGGGCCGAACACCAAATACGTCGGGGACATCACCTATCTGCCGGTGGGCGACGGCGAGTTCCTGTATCTGGCGACGGTGATCGACTGCTTCTCGCGCCGTCTGGTGGGCTGGTCGATCGCCAGCCACATGCGCACCTCGCTGGTCAGCAACGCGCTCAGGGCTGCCGCCGCGACCCGAGGCAGCCTGGCCGGAGCCGTATTCCACAGCGATCACGGAGCGCAGTACACCTCTCGCGAATTCGCCGATGTATGCGCCGAGTTGGGTGTCAGGCAGTCCATGGGCGCGGTCGGCACGAGTGCGGACAACGCCCTCGCCGAGTCGTTCAACGCGGCCCTCAAACGTGAGACGCTCCAGGGCGCCCGCCGCTTCGACGGGGCCCGCGCCTGCCGCCTGGCGGTCTTCCGCTGGACCACCCGCTACAACACCCGCCGACGGCACTCGGCGAACGGACACCAGGCACCGATCGCCTACGAGCAGCAGTCAGCTACGCTGACACTCGCCGCATAACGACACGAACAGGTGTCCACCCCTCGGGGACAAGGCCCCATCGAGGTGCTCGGCGGCCTTGGGGAACTTCGCCTCCAAGGCGTCCAGCACATGCCGCATCTGGGCCTGGACGGCGTCGGTGTCGGGCTGTTCGAAGACCGTCCGCAGCAGCGTGGCCACCCATGGCTGGGCCGATTTGGGGACCTGGGAGAGCAGGTTCCTTGCGTAGTGGGTGCGGCATCGCTGCCAGGAGGCGCCGGGCAGGACCGCGCCGATCGCGTCCACCAGGCCGGCGTGGGCGTCGGAGACGACCAGCTGGACACCGGACAGGCCGCGGGCGATCAGCGAGCGCAGGAAGGTCAGCCAGCCGGCGCCGTCCTCGCTGGAGGCGACGTCCAGGCCGAGGATCTCGCGGTGGCCGTCGGCGTTGACGCCGACCGCGATCAAGGCGTGGACGTTGATGATGCGTCCGCCCTCGCGGACCTTTTGGGTCAGCGCGTCCACCCAGACGAACGCATACGGCCCGGCGTCCAGGGGCCGGTTGCGGAACGCCGCGACCTGTTCGTCAAGTGCCGGGCCATCGCGAGACCTGGACTTCGACAGCTGGTGACGCCGAGGGACTCGGCAAGTTTCTCGACGCGGCGGGTGAGACACCCAGCAGTAGGCGGTGGCGACCACGCTGATGAGGCCTGTTCGGCCCTCGGCGGCTTCGAGAGCCAGTGCGGGAAGTAACTGCCGCTGCGGAGCTTGGGGATGGCGAGTTCGACGGTGCCCGCCCGGGTGTCCCACTCGCGGGGGCGGTAGCCGTTGCGGTGGTTGACTCTCTCGTCGCTGACCTGCCCGTATTCGGCGTTGCAGAGGGCGTCTGCCTCGGCGGACATGAGTGCGTCGGCGAACGTCTTGACCATCGCGCGCAGCAGATCGGGACTCGCCGCGGCGAGGTTGTCTTCGGCGAGGGCGTGCAGGGGCAGACTGTCGGGTGCGGTCATCGTGCTGATCTCCTTCGAGCCTTCGACATCTCGAAGATCAGCCGGTGGCCGTTCTTGTATCCGGGCACTCACTCCGACGCCGGGGCAAACGCCCGGATCAGGTGGGAACCGGTACACCACTTCTCAGGACGCAACCGCCCTCCCCAGTCCCGACGTCGAAGAGCTTCCTCACGCGTCACGGCTCCAGGGTGATGCGGGTTGCAGCATCGAGCGTGGTGGAATCCCCGTGGCTCGGCGTGACTCACCTGAAAACCTTCCAGAATCTCCCCAACCAGCAGCTTGAACACCACACGGTGAACGAATCCGTCTTCCCCTGGTAGGCAACGGTGCCGTAGCCGGACGGGCCCTCCCGATTACAGCTACCGGTCCACAGCCGGCAGCCGAACTCCGAGTCCACCTCGATCTTGCGGGCCATACGGCTTGGCAAGTCGCTCGGCTGGAAGACCGCCCGGCTCACGCTTGCCCCTCCGTCGCACCCCCGTGCAAGCCACCCCACATTGTGGCGGCTCCGCGAAGATCCTCGACGTCCGGCTTCACGTACCACTTCTTGGTCGTCTTCACGTTCGTATGTCCGCCCACCGCGCAAGGATGTGGTCTGGCACGCCGCTGTTGGCCAGGTAGGTGAGGCAAGACGAACGAGCGTCGTAGAGACGGACTCGACGGAGACCGAGGATTGCCATGAGCCGGTACGCGCGTCGACGGAGCTGCTTGATCGTGAAGGCTTCTCCGGTCTCGTGCACCAAGACATAGCCGGAGTCTCTGTAAGCCTCGCCCAGAGCCAGCTTCTCCTTGGCCTGCAGGGCCTTGAACAACTTGAGGGCAGCCAGCACCGGAGCGGGCACCGGGAGTTCCCGCTCACCGGCCAGGGACTTGGTGTCCTTCTCTACCACGTACCGGTTGCCCATCATCGTGCGCGTGTTGGCGATGATGATCGTGGCGTTGTCCAGGTCGACGTCTTCCCACCGGAGGCCGCAGACTTCGGCCGGACGTAGACCCATGAGGGACAGCAGAAGCAGAGCGTACAGCCGTTCTTCATTGACGCCATGAACGAACGTCTGAACCCGGATCCACCGGCTTGATGCCTGTGGATGGCCTTCCGAGAAACGAGGAAGTGCCTTGCGACCTGCGATGATGGGAGTTCTCTAGGCTTCCAGCACGCACGATCGGCAAGGCACTTCTGAGATGCAATCCTCCCATGCCGCGGCGGCGGTCTCGTCCGCGTTCGATGACCCGAATCTGATCGCGTACGGCGGGCTGGGGCCGGTGGTGCGGCTGGCCGAGCGGTGCGGTCTGCCCGCGCTGGCCGACGAGCACATCCACCTGCCGTGCTCGAAGGACGGCATCGGCGCCTTCCCGGCGGCGAAGCTGATGTCGCTGGTGGGCGGCATGGTCGCGGGTGCGGATAGCATCGAGGACATGGACCGGCTGCGCACGGCGCGATGCCCCGCCTGTTCACCGGAGTGCGGGCCCGTCCACGCTCGGCTCGTTCCTGCGCTCCTTCACCCACGGCCACGTGAAGCACTGCACGCCGTAGCCCGCCGGTTGCTGCCCCGTCTCGCGGCGCACACCCCGCTGCTGCCCGGCGCGGACCAGGTCGCCCACGTGGACATCGACGACACCATCCGCCGCACCCACGGCTACGCCAAGCAGGGCACCGGATACGGATACAGCAAGGTCAATGGGGTGAACGCGCTGCTCGGCGTCGTCTCCACACCGCTGGCCGCCCCGGTGATCGCCGCCACCAGGCTGCGCAAAGGACCCTCGAACTCCGCACGCGGGGCGGCCGCGTTCGTCGCCGAGACCATCCGCACCGCCCGCGCCTGCGGCGCAAGCGGCCTGCTGGTGGTGCGGGCCGACTCAGCGTTCTACGGCGCCGACGTCGTGGGCGCCTGCCGGTCCCTGAACGCCCGCTTCTCCATCACGGTGCGGATGAACGCCTCCGTCAAGGCCGCGAGTCGCAGGTATCGACGACGACGCCTGGACTTCGATCAAGTACCCCAAGCCGTCTGGGACGAGGAGGGCCAGTGCTGGATCTCGGACGCCGAGATAGCCGAGACCACCTACACCGCCTTCACCTCCAAACCGAAGAAACAGCAGGTCACCGCCCGTCTGATGGTGCGTCGCGATCAAACGCCTGGGCACTGGTGCCCAGGCCGCCGGGCAGGCACGCTCTTCGACACCTGGCGCTACCACGCCGCGTTCACCGACTCTCCGCTCTCCCTGAGGGACGCCGAGCGTGATCACCGGCGGCACGCTGTGGTGGAACAAGTGATCGCGGACATCAAGAACAGCGCTTCGCGCATGCGCCGTCCGGATACTTCCAGGCGAATGCCGCCTGGCTCACCCTCGCCGCCCTGGCCCACAACCTCACCCGCGCCGCCGAACGCACTGGCCTCTCGCGTTCCAGCCAGAGCGACCACCGCAACGATCCGCGACCACCTCATCAACGTGCCCGCCCGCCTCGCCCGCTCGCCCGCCGACTCACCCTCCACCTGCCCGAACGCTGGCCTTGGAGCGAGGACTTCAGCCAGTTGTTCCGCGCAGCGCACGCGCCACCACCGACCGCCTGACACGCCCTGCCCAACCCGCCCGAACGGGCCCGAGAACTGTGGACATGTGGAAGAGCTGGGCAGACCAGCGGATACTCCCTGCCCGAAACCGCAGATCAGCCGCCAGACCACTCGAACACCCCCGGAATGATCACACCGAAATCAAGCCGGTGGATCCGGGGTGAGCCGCCGCGGGCCCCCTGCCCCGGCTCCGGCCGGAGGATGACTCGTCGAGACAGGACATCGTTGCTGGTCGTTCGCCATCTCGACGATGCGGTCACGAGGTTGGAGAAGGCCGGGCAGGGAGAGTGATGACCACACCGGCACGCTGGGCGGGACACGGCTCGGTCAGCCGCGCAACAGTTCGCCCGGGCTCACCTCGGCGAGCAGCGGTGGCTCGTTCTCCCCCTCGTAGGCGAGGTGAAGCTCGCGCCTGGCACGGGTGGCCAGCACGTAGTAGGTCATCCGCAGGGCCGCCGAGGTGGGATCGGCAGCCTCGTCGGTGTGCGTGTCGGGGATGACGACCGTGTCGAAACCCAGTCCCTTTGCGCTGGCGCGGTGGACGAGGACGATACCCGGGCGGGCGAGGTCCAGGGTGCGGTAGCGGCCCTTCACTGCCTGGGATGTGTACAGCTGGGGCTTCAGCCATGGTGCTCTGTTCTCCAGGCTGCCGAGCAGGGAAAACTGCGTGTGCCGGGAGTTGACGATCACGCCGATGGTGTGGCCGGGATGTTGCTGTGCCAGCGTGATCAGCAAGTCTGCTGCGCCGCGTTCGGGCAGCCTGTGCACGCGCGGTGGCGGCCCCTCCCGGTCGGGGACGGCGGGCATGCCGGCGCCCGTGTGGAAGTGCGCGGCGAACGCGGCGATCTGGCGGGTGTTCCGGTGATTGCCGTCGAGTTCGACGCGGGTGCAGTTGCCGAGGCGCTGGGCGATGTCCTCAAGAGTGGAGTTCGTGTCGGTCAGCCGCTGGCACTCATCGGCGAACACGGTGATGCGGCCCCCGAGGAGCCTGCACAGCCGGTAGAACTCGGGCGGCAGGTCCTGTCCTTCGTCAATGATCAGGGTCAGACCGGGGTCCCGTTCGGCTTCGGCCGCTCGCTCGTAGAAGGCCGGCCAGTCGTACCAGCCGTCCTCGGCACGTGGAGGTTTGGGACCGTACCAGTTGTCCAGCCATGAGTGCGCTGTGGCCACACGAACACTGCGGTCTCTGGGTCCCAGCGCGTGGACGGTGGACGCCAAGGACTGGTGGAGCAGATGGGAGCGTGTGAGCAGGACGACCGGGGTGCCGGTCAGCGCCAGCATCACGGCGCGCTGGGCTGCCAGAAGGCTCTTGCCACTGCCGGGCGGACCGCTGATCAGATGGTTGCCGTCGAACGGCAGGTTGTCGAGGGCGGACCGTTGCTCCGGCATGAGATCCAGATAGGTGAGCGTCATGAGGTGATCTGCTCCAGGGCTGCGGCAGCCGCTGCGCGGGCGGCTGTGACGATCGGCTCGAAGTAGCCGGGCACCTGTTCACCGCCCACGACGAGGGCGCGGTCGAGCAGCGTGTTGCCGGACTCGCAACTGGTCTCGGGCAACAGGGCGCAGGCGTGACAGGCGGCCCGGTTGAGGTTGCCGAAGCCCTGCCCGGCGTGCTCCGCGCACAGCGGGTCGGCGGAGCACCAGGCCGCCGCTTCGGTCATCCGCAACAGTGTTTCCCCAAGCGGGCGGTTCG
>NZ_QZWF01000026.1 GCF_004187715.1 Streptomyces sp. F001
AGATGTGTATAAGAGACAGGATTCGGCGGGGCGCAGGGGCTGGCCGACTGGCTGCGTGCTCATGACGTGGCCGCCGTCGTCGACGCCACCCACCCCTTCGCCGAGGCGATCACGGCGAACACGGCGCGGGCCGCGGCCCTGACCGGAGTGCCCGCCGCGGTGCTGCGCCGACCGGGCTGGCGGCCCGGGCCGGACGACGACTGGCATCCGGCCGCCGCGCTGCGCGACGCCGCCGACCTGCTGCCACGGCTCGGCCACCGGGTCTTCCTCACCACCGGACGTCTCGGGCTCGCCGCCTTCGCTCACCTGACGGAACTGCACTTCGTCGTACGGACCGTGGAACCGCCCGAGCCGCCGATGCCGCCGGACGCGGAACTGGTGCTGGCCCGCGGCCCGTTCACGCCGGCCGGCGAGTCGGCGCTGCTGCGTGAGCACCGGATCGACGTGCTGGTCACGAAGGACAGCGGGGGAGCGGCCACGGCGGCCAAACTCACGGCGGCCCGTGAACTCGGCCTGCCCGTCGTGGTCGTACAACGCCCCCCACTGCCGGACGGCGTGACCGTCGTACCCGACGCCCCCGGGGCCATCGCGCTGCTCGGCCTCGACTGACGGCGGGTCACAGCACCTTGCGGTGGACCAGGGCGGACAGCACCAGCGCCCCCGGCAGCAGCGGCACCCACACCGTCACCACGCGGTAGCCGATGATCGTCGCCGTGGCCAGGCCCACGGGCGCGCCGAACGCGGCCATGGTGAACACCAGCGCCGCGTCCACGGGGCCGATCCCGCCGGGCGCGGGTACGGCCCCGACCGCGGTACTCGCGATGAGCAGCGCGAAGACCACCTGCGCCCAGGACAACGGCAGCCCGAGCGAGAACCCCACCGTGGCGATCACGCTCCCCTGCAGCAGCGGAGTGGCGGCCGCCCCACCCCAGAGGGCGAGGACACGGCTGGGCCGGGTGTGCAGGATCCGTGCGTCGGTCAGGGCGGTGCGCAGGAAGCCGAGGGCAGGTGTGCGCAGCACGCGTACGGCCGCCAGCAGCGTGGCGGCCACGGCGAGCGCGACCGCCACGCCCAGGGCGACCAGGAGCAGCGTGCGGTCGTCCGGGACCAGCGCGCCGAGATGCAGCATGTCCGGGAAGGCCACCAGGAAGACGAGCAGCACCACCGTCTTCGCGACCGGTTTGACCAGCGAGTACAGGGCGAGCGACGCGGTGCCCCGGGCGAGGGATATCCCCTGGCTCTGCAGGAAGCGCAGGGTGACGGCGTGGGCGCCGATGCTGGCGGGGAGGACATGGTTGGCGGCGCCGGCAGCGAACTGGGAGGCCAGCAGCAGCCCCGGCGGGAGGCGTTCGGGGACGGCTCCCTGCCGGACCAGCGCGGCGGCCACCCAGCCCATACAGGTGAAGAACAGGGCGGCGAGCAGCCAGCCGGGGTCGGCGGAAGCCAGGCGGGCGGCGCCGTCGCGTACGGTGCGCCAGTCCACCACCGCCCATGCGCCGATCAGCAGAAGCGGGAGCAGGGCGAGCGCATGGCGGGCGAGGCGTGAGAGGCGTTCGGCGGCGGGTGAGCGGACGGGGGCGGCGGGAGCGGCGTGGGGAGCGCGGCCGCGGGCCGGAGCAGGGACACGGCGTACGTCGTCCTTTCGCATCGCGGCCCGTGGGGTGCGGGGCGGACGGATGCAGGGCGAGGCAGGTGGGGACGGCTGAAACGTGCCCGTCCGGTATGACGCTCCGGTGTCCGGC
This sequence comes from Streptomyces sp. F001, assembly GCF_004187715.1. Lineage (GTDB taxonomy): Bacteria > Actinomycetota > Actinomycetes > Streptomycetales > Streptomycetaceae > Streptomyces > Streptomyces flavusporus. Next base: position 1,743 of record NZ_QZWF01000026.1, read on the forward strand.
AACCGACGCGATGCCAGCGGGCAGCGCAAGAAAGACGCCGCGACGCCGGCGGGCGCGGTCCGCCGAGGTGCAGACCGCAGGCCCTAGCGGTCCTTCGGGTTGCGCCGCAACAGGTACGTGTCCATGATCCAGCCCTTGCGCTCCCGTGCCTCGGCCCGCAACCGCTCGATGCGTGGTGCCGCCTCGGCGATCGGGCCGGAGGCGAGGATCTCGTCCGGTGTACCGAGGTACGCGCCCCAGTAGATGTCGATGTCCTGGTCGGCGTACTGCCGGAAGGTCTGCCGGGCGTCCAGCATGACCACCACGTCGTCCACGCCCTGAGGGAAGCCCTCGGCGAGCCGCCGGCCCGTGGTGATCTGCACCGGCCGGGCGACCCGGTTCAGGCCCGTGCGATGACGGGCGACCAGGGCCGAGACACTGCTGATGCCCGGCACGACGTCGTACTCGAAGGCCACCGTGCCGCGCAGGAGGACCTCCTCCAGGATGCCCAGCGTGCTGTCGTACAGCGCGGGATCGCCCCACACCAGGAACGCGCCGCTCTCCTCCTCGCCCAGCTCCTCGACGATGAGCCGCTCGTAGATGTCGGCGCGGGCACTGCGCCAGTCGTCGACGGCCGGTGAGTACGCCGCGCCGCCCGCGCTGCGGTCCCGCTCCGGGTCGCGCGCCTCCACCAAGCGGTACGTCCCCTCCGGTATGTGCGTGTCGAGCAGGTCCCGGCGCAGTTGCGTGAGGTCCGACTTCACCTCGCCCTTGTCGAGGAGGAAGAACACGTCCGTGCTCCGCAGCGCCCGGACCGCCTGCAGGGTCAGCTGGTCGGGGTCGCCCGCGCCGATACCGATGACATGAATCTTTCGCACACCCAGAGTCTGCCGCACACCACTGACAGTGGGTGCACCGCCCGGACGATCACGAGCCCCGTAGGCGCGGCGCCCACTCCCCGGCATCCACCGCGGCACCGCCCTCGACAGCCCCGGCCAGCTCCCGCGCCCAGCAGGCCAGCCCCGCCACATCCATGCCGTACGGCCGCTGCCGCCCGGCCCGCCCCGCCCACTCCTCGACCGCGCCCGCCCCGCGTCGCAGCAGCCGTGCACCGCCCGTCGCGTTGCCCCGGGCCGAGTGGGTGAGCCCCACGGCGAGCTGGGCGAGCCCGCGCCACAGTGTGCGTTCCTGCTCGGGCCCCGACTTCCAGGCGTCCTCGAACACCTCGTGCGCGTGGAACGGCTTCCCCTCGTCCAGCAGCGCCTGCGCCTCGGCGACGGTCTCCTCCGGCGTCCGTGCGACCCCCTCGGGCTGCCGTGCCACGCCGTCGGCGCCGTACGGCAACGGGCGTCCGAGCCCGTCCCGCGGCCGCGCGTTGCGCGCCCGGCCCTCGCTGTCCCGGTCCCGTGCCGCGACCGGCCGGCTGCCTTCCGATGTGCTGCCCATACGACGATTGTCCTGCCTCCGGTGCCCCTTCGGCGCGCCCGGGTACGTGAGGTAAAGTACTGCCCGCGCGATCACGCGGTTCACCGCGACGGAGCGCATCGGGACGTGGCGCAGCTTGGTAGCGCACTTGACTGGGGGTCAAGGGGTCGCAGGTTCAAATCCTGTCGTCCCGACGGTGCGAAGGGTCTTCGCAGGCGAGAGCCTGTGAGGGCCCTTTTCCTATGGTCGGTTCCGATCTTCGAGGTTGAGCATGCGCTCAGCAGCATCCCGATGTGGCCGCGACACGCAGTCCGGCGGTTGCAGGTATGGCGGCACTCGTGCGGTGTAATCCTGGAGCGCTTTGCCCATCACATGACGAGGTGGATATGGGACGGACCGTAGTGATCCTCGCCCTGGGGTCCCGCGGGGACGTCCAACCGTGTTTGGCGCTGGGTCGAGGACTGAACCGGCAGGGCGATGTCGTGCGGGTCATCGCCAGCCGCCGGTATCACGGCCTGATCACGCAGGCGGGCCTGGAATTCCACTCGCTCTCACTGGATCCCGCAGAGATCATCGCATCGCCCGAGGGCCAGGAACTACTGGCCGGTGGACGCAGCGCGGGAAGGTTCATCCGCGGTATCCACCGGATTCTCCAGCCGCTGATGGCGCGCATGCTCGCAGAGATCGAGACAGGCGCCCAGGGAGCCGACCTCATCCTGACTCCCGGTCTGGGTTTACTGGGCCTCCATTTGAGTCAGTACCTGGAGGCCCCGTGCGCCTTCATCCACTTCCAGCCGAGCCACCCCTGCGGGGAGTTCCCGCATCCCCTCCTTCCCGCTGCGCGCCTCCTGGGCGCCTTTGGCAATCGTCTGAGCTTCTACGCGGTCGATCTGGCCTCCTGGCTGGTATGCCGCGGGGCCGTCAACACCTGGCGGCGCGAGAAGCTCGGTCTTCCCCCCATGTCCCCCCTCGGCCCTTTTCGGCACACCCGTAGCGCCCCCGTGCTGTGTGCGTTCAGCCCCGTTGTCGTACCCCGACCGAACGACTGGGGAGCGAACGTCCATCTGAGCGGCTACTGGTTCCACGAAGAGCCGTCCTGGACCCCGTCGCCGGACCTCCTCGACTTCCTGGACAGTGGGCCGCCGCCTGTCTACGTGGGTTTCGGCAGCATGGGCACCGGTGATTGCGAGGCCACCGGCCGCATCGTGCGTGCGGCACTCAGGCGTGCCGGTCTGCGCGGCGTGCTCACGGGAGAGCCTGCGACGAGCGAGGACGATGTCCTGGTGGTCGGGGACGTCCCCCACGGCTGGCTGTTCCCGCGCATGGCGGCGGTGGTTCATCACGGAGGGGCGGGCACCACTGCCGCGGCGCTGCGGGCGGGAGTGGCCTCCTTGGTCTGCCCCTTCTTCGGAGACCAGCCTTACTGGGCCGAGCGTGTGTACCGTCTGGGCGCGGGCCCGAAGCCGCTGCCGGCTCGGCACTTGTCGGTCCCGCTCCTGACCGAACGGCTGCGCGCCGTCGCCGGGAACAACGGGTACACCGGGACTGCCCGGCGGCTGGGCCGGGCACTGAACGCCGAGGACGGCGTGGCACATGCCTGCCGGGCTCTTGAGCGGCTTGCCAGGTGACGGTCGGCGTCCGGGCGACCAGAACCATCAGCGGGGCCGTTCCAACGGCCCGTCTAGGGCCTGTCCGGCGGATCAGGTCGCAGGGAAGCAACGGCGACTGATCGGCGCAGGTGAGCGGGGTCTGGTGCGTCCAGCTGCAAGGCGGAGGAGGGAGTCGACGCGATGGGGGTCCCCCCGCTCGAGCGAAGCCGAGAGTGGGGGAGTCGGCGACCGACGACAACGCCGCAGATGGGCGTGCCAGACCCCGCGTCTGCGGCATGATCCGCCGGACAGGCCCTAGCCCGGGAGTTCGTCCATCACCGTGGGCCAGATGAGATGCAGTTCGCGTTTCCAGTAGGGCCAGGAGTGCGTCCCGGGCTTGTAGATGTGCGTCGTGACGTCCACACCTGCCGCGCGCAGTGCCCGGGCGAACCGATTCTGGCTGGGTGCGAGAATTCCTTCCGACATCGACGGGAGTACCGAGGCGGCGTCCCGGCCCTCGTCCAGCGGACCCAGGTCGCCGGTCCCGGCGGACAGGTGGATTCTCATGCCGCGGTAGGCGGTCACCATGGCGGACGGGTTGTGCGAGTTCCAGATGTCCGCATGCTCTTCCGGGTCACCCCAGGCCTTGATCAGCTCATTGTCATGGGAGGCGTTGTAGAGCCAGAGGAAGGCGCGAATCACCGGGTCATCGAGGTCGACGATTGCGCTGAAACTGGCCGCGTAGCGAAACATGCCGGGGTTTCGGCCCGCGTAGTTCAGTGCGCCGAGCCCCCCCATTGAAAGGCCGATGACTGCTCGGGCCGAATTCGCTCGGAGCTTCCGTTCCATGAGACGTGGCAGCTCGCGAGTGTGAAATGTCTCCCAACGGGGCCGGCCGAATTGCCAGTCGGAATACTGACCGTTGCGGCCGCCGTCCGGCATCACGATCAGCGCTTCGGAATCCTTCGCCAGATCCTCGACGTCCGTCTCGCGGGTCCAGGAGGTGTAGTCGTCCTCCCCGCCGTGGAGCATGTAGAGCGTGGGGTAGGTACGCGTCGGCTCGGTCCGCCAGCTCGCGGGAAGGATGACACGGACAGGCACCCTGCGACCCATGGCAGGTGATCGCACCGTCAGATCCAGAGTCCGGGCATCAATTCTCTTTACGCCCGTGATCCGGGCGTCGGTGTCCGCCGGGGTCGTGCGATCGGAGGCGGATGCGGTGGGCCCGGCAACGAACGGCAACGTGACAAGGATCAGCAATTCAAGGATGGAACAGCTGATCGGCTTTGTACGGCCGACGCTCTTCTTGACGTGACATGGCATGGGCTGGAGGACCGCCTTGGAAAGTTACCGACGAAACGAGAGCCCCCATTGCGCGGTCGCGCGAGCCGGGTTTCCCTTTATCGCGGAGGCCTCGGAGCGCATCGTTGCACGGCGTGGCGGAAAAGTTCGGCCGAATTCTGTCGATCATCGTAAGATTGACTCGTTCGGCGGCAGTTCCTGTCGCCGTCGCGGAGGATGGCACGGGCGGCTGCGAGGCGGCAGAGCCAGGACGCGTCGGCGATTGTGCAGCGCGCCGGTCGAGTCCTGCGACGACCTGCCTCTCAGCGGGCGCTTCCCCCTCCTTCGTGAGGGTGGCGCAGCGCCCAGAGGGCTACGGGAGCTCCCATGCCGACGAGCGTCGCCGCGATGCACAGCCCGGCTTGATACCCGGCCAGCGAGGCTTCGGCGCGCGAGACCTGCTGGGCCAGGCACAGGTGCCGCACGAACGTCACCACAGCGCCTACGAGCACGATGCCGAACACTCCGGACAATTCGCGTGTGGCAGCGAAGAGGCCGGCCGCGAAGCCGGACAGATGGCGGGGGGAGGACGCCAGCGCCCGCGTGGTCAGGGGGATGGCAAGCGAAGACCCCACACCGACGGCCGCCAGGCCGGGAATCAGGTCGGCCGGCCCGCCGTGCGCACTGCCCAGCGCGACCAGCAGCAGCCCCAGGGTGATCAAGAGCAGACCCGTTGCGGAGGTGCGCGCCTCGCCCCACCGCCTGGCCACGGCGGTGACGAACGGGGCTGTGAGGAACAGCGCCGAGAAGACGGGAGTGAATGCCAGGCCTGCCTGTGTGGGGCTGAGCCGTAAACCGCTCTGCAGAAACTGACAGGTGTAGAAATACACGCCGCTCACTCCCAGGCCCCACAGGAGCTGGGTGACGAGCCCGCCGCTGTAGGCGCGCTCCCTCAGCAGCTGTCCCAGGGCCGGATGACGACCGAGTCTGCCCCGGCACAATCCGACCACGCTCGCTGTGGCCGCCACCCCGCAAAGGACGACGGGTGGCCTGGTGAATCCGTGCGCGGGCCCCTGGATCAGGCAATAGACGAGGGAAGCCAGAAAAATGCAGGCCAAGATGATCTGGCGGTTCGGCACGGGAGCCGCGGTGCGCAAAACCTGGCGGTTTGGACGGCCGGAGGGACCGGGAACGGCCATGGCGCCGACAACGAAAGCGGAGACCCCCAAGGGGATGTTCATGAGGAAAATCCATTCCCACCCCAGGTGCTGCGTCACCACACCGGAGAGCACCGGCCCGAAAGCCAGCGCACAGCCCAGAGCGGCAGTTGTCGCACTGAATGAGGCCGTGCGGATCCTGGGTGGCAGGTCGTGCGCAATCAACGCCAGGGACGCCGGCAGGATGAATGCCGCGCCGATGCCCTGCAGACCCCGGAAAACGACCAACATCACCCCGGTGGTCGACAGCACACAGCACGCCGACGACACGGTGAACACGGCCACTCCGGTGAGCAGGGCCCAGCGCCTTCCTTTGCTGTCCGTCAACTGACCGGCTCCAAGGAGAGATCCGGCCAGTGCCAACGGGTATGCGGTCCCCACCCATTTGAAGTCGGTCTCCGTCAGGCCCAGTCGGGCGCGGATCTGAGGCAGGGCGACATTGACCGCGGTGTTGTCCAAAGCCGTCAGGAAAGTGCAGCACATGACGGCCGTAATGATGCTCCACAGACGCAGCCGACGCATGACTGTGAAACCTACGCCTTTCCACATTCAGGAGGTGAGCGCACGGGCTCCGACATCGGCGTGTCGACATAAGAGGACGACTGCTCCGTGTTTTGCTGCTTCCTGCCGCCTGTTTCCGGGACCGCGTCGAGCCGCGGCGCGTACAGCCCATATGGCCGTCGCGGCGGTTCTTCACACCAAGCCATTTCCGACGGGCCCGCTTCTGCACGCTGCAAAGAAGGTTCGGTGAGTCAGTGCCATCATCGGTGACAGATACACTCAGCCACCATCTCGCTCACATCACTGCTCTTGCACCGGACGAAACCGCCTTCACGTTCGTCGACTACAGCGCTCATGTCGAGGGAGCGGTCTCCTCGCTGAGCTGGCGGCAGTTGGAGGACAGGGTTCGTGCCGCTGCCACCGGACTGCGTCGGCTGGCAGCGCAGGGTGAAAGAGTCGCCATCGTCGCGCCGCAGAGTCTCGACTATGTCGTGGGCTTCCTCGGCGCCGCCTGTGCCGGAACGATCGCGGTCCCTGTGTTCTCCCCGTCGCTGCCGGGTCACGAGGAGAAGCTGGCGGCGGTCGTCAAGGATGCCGCCCCCACGGTGCTGCTGACCGTCGAATCCCAAGGCCGGATCCTCGCGGACTTCTGCGCGAGGCACGGTCTGGCCTCCGACAGCCGCATCGTCACCGAGCGGGACTTGTGCGAGCAGGCGGCGCACTCTCAAGCCGGGGTCGTCCGGCTGCGGCCCGACGACGTGGCGTACCTGCAGTACACCTCGGGCTCCACCCGTGTTCCGACCGGTGTGGAGATCACGCATGCCAATGTGTGCGCCAACGCGCGCCAGGCGCTTGAGGCCTACGACCTGCGGCGAGGCCGCAACTGCACCGTGGGGTGGCTTCCGCTCTACCACGACATGGGCCTCGTGCTGGCGATCGCACTGCCGGTCATCGGACACATCCCCTCGGTCCTCATGGATCCCCTGGCCTTCCTCCAGCAACCGGGGCGCTGGCTGCGCCTGCTGAGCCGACACCCCGGGGCCCTGACCGCCGCTCCCAATTTCGCCTACGACTACTGCGCCCGGCAGGTGGACGCCGATGAGCGTGCCGGGCTGTCGCTGGGGGCGGTTGCCGCCATGGTCGACGGCAGCGAACCCATCACACCGGACACCCTCGAACGCTTCCAGGCGGCCTTCGCCCCGGCCGGCATGCTGCGCACGATCATGAGACCGTCCTACGGGCTGGCCGAGGCGACCGTGTTCGTGTCCGCCTCTCCCGCGGGCGAGGAACCGACCGTCATCGCCGTCGACCGGGAGGCGCTCGGCCAAGGCGTGGCCCGCCCCCTGGAGATGGCCGACCAGGCAGCGGCGGTCGAACTGGTGTCATGCGGCCGGCCGACCGGTCAGGAGATCGCGATCGTCGATCCGGCCACATGTCAGCGCAGGGAAGACGGTCATATCGGCGAGATCTGGGTGCGCGGCCCCAACATCGGACGCGGTTACCGGGGCCGCCCGGAGCAGAGCGAGGCCACCTTCCGCGCGGTTCTCCACGGCGAGGAGCACGGCGGACCCTGGCTACGCACCGGAGATCTGGGCGTGTGGCACGACAAGCAGCTGTATGTGACCGGCCGGTTGAAGGATCTGGTGATCATCGACGGCACCAATCACTATCCGCATGACATCGAAGAGTCGGTCCAGGACGCCCACCCGGCCATCCGGCCTCACCACATCGCCGCCTTCGCCGTGGCCACCGGCGACGGCGAACGCCTCGTCGTCGTGGCCGAGCACCGCCGCGATGCGAGCCCCAGCGACGTCGCCGTACAGGAAGTGACGAGCGCGGTGCGGTCCGCGGTCGCCGGCAGACACGGAGTCGCCGTCCACGACTTCGTGCTGGTGCCGCCCGGCAGTGTGCCGCACACCACCAGCGGCAAGGTCGCCCGCAGCGCATGCCGGGAGCAGTACCTGGCGGGCGCCTGGAACACGGCCGCCAGAACCTGAAACGCCAGGAGTCGGCACCATCGCAAGGGGCGGGCAGGGAGAGAGCCAGATGGAACCAGACAGGGAATCGGCCGCAGCATCCGGGCAGACGCCGGCCGGCGCCGCCGAGCTACGGGCAACCCTGCGCACACTCATCACCGAGACCTGCGGTATCCCCGAGGAAGAACTCGACGACACCCGTCCCCTGGTCGACCACGGTCTCAGCTCGCGTGCCGCCGTCGGCCTGACCGGACGTCTGGAACGTGCACTGGGCCGGCCGCTGCCGGCCACGCTGCTGTGGGAGCATCCGACGGTCGAACAACTCGTGCAGCTCCTGAGTCCCCCCCAGCAGCCCGCGCCGGAGGACAGGCGGGAGAACCAGGAGCATGCCGCGCACTGCGACTCCCGCAGTACTGCGGCTTCCGCCACCGGCGGCGACTGCCGGAAACCCGCCCCGGTGGTGTGCCCCGTCGCCGTGGTCGGCATCGGCTGCCGCCTTCCCGGTGGCATCCACGGGCCCGAGGAGTTCTTCAGACGCCTCCTGGCGGGCAGCGACCTCGTCGGTCACGTCCCCGCCAGACGGTGGCGGGACTTCGCCACCGGCCCCGGCGCCGGTGCGCTCCTGGAGCGGACCACCCGCCAGGGGGCCTTCCTCGACGACGTCGAGGCCTTCGACGCGGGCCACTTCGGCATCACGCCGCGCGAAGCCGACGTCATGGACCCCCAGCAGCGCCTGCTGCTGGAAGTCGCCTGCGAAGCGCTGGACCATGCCGGACGCCCCGCTTACAGCCTCGAAGGCAGCAATACCGGAGTGTTCGTCGGCATCAGCGCGCTTGAGTACGGGCAGCTGACCACCGCAGACCCCGCGCGCCTGACCCCGTGGACCAGTACCGGGGCCGCCGGCAGCATCGCCGCCAACCGGCTGTCGTACGTGTTCGACCTGCACGGTCCGAGTCTGACCATCGACACGGCCTGCTCCTCGTCCTTGGTGGCGGTGCACCAGGCGTGCCGGAGCCTGGGCAGTGGCGAGTGCGACACCGCGCTGGCGGCGGGTGTCAACGCCCTGCTCTCACCCGTGGTCATGGCGTCGATGGGGCAGCTGGGGGCGCTCGCCGCGGACGGACGCTGCAAGCCGTTCGACGCGTCCGCGAACGGCATCGCCCGCGGTGAGGGCTGCGGTGTCGTCGTACTGAAACGACTGGTCGATGCCCAGCGCGACGGCGACCGGATCCTGGCCGTCATCAAAGGCACAGCCGTCAACTCCGACGGCCGCTCGGCGGGATTGATGGCCCCCAACCCCGCTGCTCAGGAGAGCCTGCTGCGCAGCGCGCTCAGCAACGCGCAGGTCGACGCCGCCGACATCGACTACGTCGAGACACACGGAACCGGGACACTGCTGGGAGACCCCATGGAGGCATCTTCCCTGGGGGCCGTCGTCGGCCGTGGCAGGCCGGCCGACCAGCCACTGCTCATCGGCTCCGTGAAGAGCAATCTGGGCCATCTGGAAGGCGCCGCGGGCATCGTCGGCCTGATCAAAACAGCCCTGGCACTGCATCATCGGCGCCTCCCGCACAGCCTTCACTTCCACACGCCCAACCCGCACATCGACTTCGAAGCGCTGCGCCTGCGGGTCGTGACCGCGCCCACTGCCTGGCCCGAGCGGGGCCACCCGCCCCGGGCCGGGGTGTCCGCCTTCGGCTTCGGCGGCACGAACGCACACGTCGTCCTCGAACAAGCGCCCGCGAGCCCGCCCGGCGGCAGCGTGCCCCACAGCGGCGACGGCCAGGCAGTACGCCCGCATGCGCTGGTCGTCTCAGCGCGTTCCCGGCATCGCATCGGCGACGTCGCGGCCGGTCTGGCCCGGCAGACGGTGGCCGACGACGCGCCGGCGCTGAAAGATCTCGCGCACACCCTGGCCGGTCACCGAAGGGGCCCGGTTTGTGCCGCCGTCGTCGCACGCACCCGCCAGGAGGCGGCCGACCGGCTCGCCGCGCTGGCAAGCGACCAGGAAGGCCCCGGCATCGTCGCGCCCTGCACCGACAACCCCGCTGCCCGCTCGTCCGGCACCCGCCGCCCCGTGTTCGTCTTCTCCGGCCACGGCTCGCAGTGGCAGGGCATGGGTGTGCGCCTCCTCGAAGAGAACCCCTTCTTCGCCGCCGCCGTGGACGGACTGGACCCCGTCTACCAGGAGCAGGCGGGCGTGACGCTACGGCAGATGCTCACCCGGCCGGCCCCCGGCAGCGGCTTCGAGCACCTCCAGCCTGCGCTGTTCGGGATGCAGATCGCCCTGGCCCGGACCCTGCAGTCCTACGGAGTGCACCCTGCTGCTGTCATCGGCCACTCGGTGGGAGAAGCCGGCGCCGCGGTCATCGCCGGAGGCCTCGACCTGGCCGACGGCCTGCACGTCGTCCTCAGCCGGTCGGCGCGACTGGCCACCCTCGACACCGAGGGCGCCGGTGCGATGGCCGCGGTGGAGGTGGCCGTCGAGGACCGTGCAGAGGTTCTGTCCCGCTTTCCCGGCGTGGAGATCGCCGTGGATTCCTCCCCGCGCCGATGCACCGTCACCGGCCCCGGACCCTCCGTGCGTCGGCTGGTCGACGAACTCGCCGCCGAGGGTCGTCTCGCGCGGCTTCTGGAGATCGGGGCAGCCGGCCATTCCCCCGCAGTCGACCCCCTCCTGCCCGAGGTGCGGCAGATCCTGGGAACGCTGAGCACCCGTCCGGCCGCTGTCCCCTGGTACACCACCGTGCTCGACGACCCACGAGCCGACGTGACCGCCGACGCAGCCTACTGGTGCGCCAATCTGCGCCGTCCCGTACGTCTGCACCAGGCGGTCGCAGCCGCGGCGGCCGACGGCCATGATCTCTTCCTGGAGGTTTCGCCCCATCCCATTGCCCTCATGCCCGTCAGTGAGACCCTGCAGACGGCGGCAAACGGCTCTGCGGCGGTCGCCGTGTCCACCCTGCGCAAGCAGGGCGACGAAGCCGTCGACCTGTGCACGGCACTGACGCGGCTGCACTTCGCCGGGGTGCGGGTGGCGGAGGACCAGCTGTGGCCCCGGGGCACCCGGATCCCGCTGCCCAGCCCTCTCTGGCGCCACGAACGCCACTGGTTCGGCCGCCGCGGCCCGGCAACCGGCGCCATCGGCCAGTCCCACGCCGTGCTGGGTCGCCGTACCGACGATCCCCGCTCGGGCGCCGTCCTGTGGCAGACGGACCTCGGCACGGGCGATGCGCAGGCCGCCGGACGCCGGCTGCACGGTCGGCCCGTCCTGGACCTGCCCGTGGCCGCCACACTCATGATCACGGCGGCGCAGGAGATCCACGGGCGGGACGGCATCGCAGGCCTGCGCATCGAGGAGCTCGCCGTTCACCGGTGGCTGCCGCTGTCCCGCAGCACACCCGTCACCATCACCTGGGAGCCCATGGACGCCCATGCGGCCGTCGCCGTCAACGCCCGGGCCACGGACGGCACATGGCACTGCTACGCATCGGCACGAGTGCACACCGACCTCGAACCGATCAAGGACGACATCCCGGACACCCCGCCCGCCGTCGTGACACGCTGGGCCCCTGCCACACCGGAGGAGTCGGGCCCGCCCTCGTACGAGGAGCTCCTCGCCGCCGTGCTGCACGCACCCGCCGAAACCGGCAGGGCCGCCTCCGACGTCGTCCCCGCCCTCGTGCAGAGCCTGCAGCTCGAGGACCTCACCGCAGTCGGCACGGAGTGCACCATTCAGGCCTTTCCCACCCCGCTCGCGGCCCACGAACTCGCGTCCGGCGCACCCACCCCAAGCGATGACCAGGGCCTGAGCTGGACCGTTGTGGCCGACGGGGCACAGTCGAGGATCACCGCAACAGGGGTGCAGCCGGGTCCGGCCTCGCGTTGCGACGTGCCCAAGCCCTTGGAAGCACTCACCTACGAGATCGAGTGGCAGAAGTCGCCCGTGCCGCTGCCCGGCCGGCTCGGCAGCGCCCTGCTCCTCGTCGACGAGCCCACAGCCGGGACAGGCAGCACCCTGGCCACCGCCCTCGGTGCGGCGCTGAAGGCCAGGAACGTGTCCACCACCACTGAGGCCGCTGCGGCAGCCCGCTCCGGGCAGTTGGTCGACGACTGGCTGCAGAACACCGCGCCGGAGGGTCCCAGGGCTGTCGTGCTGCTGCTGACCCGGCCGGCCGAGACCCATGACCTCCAGGCTCTGTACACCGCCACACAGACCGCCCGCCGCCTCGCCTCCCGCCCCGGCGGAGTGCAGCCGCCCCGGCTGTGGCTGGTGACCGAGCGGTCCCGCTGCGCCGCACCGGGCGAACCCGGCCGGCCGGACCTGGCCTGCCTGCGCGGTCTGGTACGCACACTCGCCATCGAGGAGCCCGCACTGCGGGCCTGCCTGGTCGACATCGACACCCAACCCGAAGCCGTCGAGAACCTCCTGCAGGAACTGCTCGGCGACAGCACCGAAGACGAAGTCGTCTGGCGAGCCGGAACCCGCCTCGTCGCCCGTCTGACCTCCGCCGACCTGTCGGGACAGCAGTACGAGGCGCCGTTCGTCCGCTGCGACGGCGCCTACGTCATCACCGGCGGCCTGACCGGTCTCGGCCTGGAAACGGCCCGCCGCCTGGCCGAACAGGGAGCAGGCCGCCTCGTCCTCAACGGCAGGCGGCCCCCCACCCCTGCAGCCGAGACGGTCATCTCCCGGCTCGGCGCCGGCGGAACCTCCATCGCCGTGGTGCAAGGAGACATCGCCGACGCCGGTGTGGCCGAGCGCCTGGTGCAGGCCGCGCTCAGCGAGGGACACACCTTGCGCGGAGTCGCCCACTGCGCGGGCGTCCTGCGCGACCGTATGATCACCGATCTCGACACCGCCGACCTCGACACCGTGCTGCGGCCCAAGGTCACCGGCGCGCTCAACCTTGAGGCCGCCCTGGCCCACCACGACATCGACTGGTGGGTGTTCTACAGCTCGGCAGCGGCTCTGCTCGGGTCACCCGGGCAGGCCGCACACGCGGTCGCCAACGCCTGGCTGGACGCGATGGCGCAGCTACGCAGGGCGGAAGGCAAGCCCGCCATGTCCATCGCCTGGGGTCCCTGGCGTGACGCCGGTGCCGTCGCCGACGATCGGGTCCTGGCTCTGGACTCCCTCACCGTGGACGAGGGACTGGATGCCCTGCAGACCCTCGTCGTCCACAACCGCACGCACACCGGCGTCCTCCATCTGGACCCCCCGCGCCTGTTGGAGGCGTTCCCCGGCTTTTCCGGCATCCCCTTCTTCGCCAACAGCCTCCGTACCGACGACCTGTCCCCGGAGGAGGACTGGAGGGGTCCCGCCGGCATCGACGCTCTCGGTGACGGCGCGGCGGACAAGGTGCGCCGGCGCCTGGCCGAACGCGCTGCCGCCATCATGGGCTTCAGCGCATCGGGCCTTGACGAAGCCGTGCCGCTGCCGCAGCTCGGCCTGGACTCGCTGATGGCCGTGCGCATCCGGAACGCGGTCCAGCAGGACTTCGCCGTCGACCTGCCCCCGGACCTCATGCTGCGCGGCGCGACCCTTCGCGACCTCGGCGACACCGTCCTGCGAGCACTCGGAATCCGACGGGAGACAGCCGACCCGGCCGTGTCACCCGCACCGCTCGACGCATCCGACGACACCACGCCCCTCGGCCCACCCGCCGTGACAATGCCGTCCACCATCCAGCCGCGCGATGCCGCCGAGCGCGTGGTGGCCGGCGCCTGGGCGGAGGTCCTGCGGCAGCCCCCCACCGACGTCCGCGCCGACTTCGTCTCGGCCGGTGGCGACCAGCGCGCGGCCGAAGACCTCGTGGACCTCATCCTCCGTCGGCTGGGCTGCGCCCAGCTGGGCCTCACCGCCCAGGCCGTGCTCGAGCAACGCACCGTCGCCGCCATCGCCGAACTGATCCGCCCGGTCGTCAACCACTCCGGCGACTGCCTGGTGAATGTCCTGCGTCCGCCTCGAGCAGGTTCCTCCAGGTCCCCGCTGTTCACCTTCCATCCGGGTGGCGGTCCCACGTCCGTCTACCAGCCCCTGACCCAACTCCTGCCGTCGGACCAGGCCGTGTACGGAATGGAACGGCTGGACGCGCTGGGCACCATGGAGGAAAAGGCCGCCCACTACATCGCCCTCATGAAGGATCTCCAGCCGCAGGGGCCCTATCGGCTCCTGGGCTGGTCCTTCGGCGGCTTCCTCGCCTACGAGACGGCGCAGCAGCTGACGGAAGCCGGGAAGACCGTCGACTTCCTCGGCCTCATCGACACCATCCTGCCCGCGTCCCGACCGGCCCTGAACGCGTCGCAGGTGCTGCTCGAACGCTTCGGCCGTTTCGTCGAATACATCGAGAAGACCTACGGCCACCACGTGCAACTTCCCTACGAGGAACTGGCGGCCACACCCGAGGACAAGCAGATCGACGTCGTCATGGGTCTGGTGGCCGACGCCGGCCTCGACATGAGCCCGGGGATCATGGAGCACCAGCGGACGTCCTACATCGACGCCCGTGTCGGTGAGCGTTACCGGCCGCGCCCCTACCCCGGCCACGTGGTGCTCTACCGCGCTCGGCAGGCCCACAGACTCATCAGCGCGCTCGACCCGCGCTATCTGAGGACGGAAGCCGACCTCGGCTGGGCGTCCTTGTGTCCGCGCCTCGAAGTGGTGCCCGTCGAGGGCGATCACCTCTCCCTCATCGACCCGCCCCATGTCGCCACGATCGCCCACCACCTCGAGCAGTCCTTCGGGGCGTGACCGCCATGCCGCCGGCGGCGCAGCCGCGGCTGCGCCCGTACGGCCCTCACGGTCGTACGAGAAGCTGGAAGTCGAACGCGTACTGAGACGCGCGGCAGGTGTGCGTCCCGTACTCGACGGCCCGGCCGGTGTCGTCGTACGCCGTGCGCTGCATGGTCAGCAGTGCGGCGCCCTCCTTCTCGTCGAGGCAGAGGGCTTCCTCGGGGCCGGCGGAGCGGGCACCGATGGTCTGGCGGACGGTGGGCCGGACAGGTTCAGGCGTACGGACAGGTGAAGGGCACGGACAAGCCCGCCTGCGTCGCCTCCGCGGTCTACCGCCCCTCCGCGCACATGAGGTGAACCGGGTTCGGGCAAGGTCATCGCATGCACCGCTCGACCACTGCCGCGACCCGTTCTGTGGCCGGCGAGTTCTGGCGTGCTCGGCGTGCGAGTCCCAGTCGGACGGTCTCGGTTTCGGTGAGCGGGGCGTAGGTGACACCGTCGAGGCGGAGGCTCTGGACCGACTCCGGGACCAGGGCGACACCGTGTCCGGCCGCGACGAAGACGACCAGGGTCGAGGTCTCGCCGACCTCGATCAGGGGTGAGGGCTCGAACCCGGCGCGAGCGCACGCGTCGAGAATCCGGTCGTGCATGGAGGAACGGCTCCGGGACGGGTGGACGACGAACGGCTCGCCGGCGAGTGCCGCCAGGGGGACCGTGCGGCGGCCGGCCAGCGGATGGCCGGTGGGCAGGACGGCAACCAGTCGTTCGGACCGGAGCGCGGTGACCTCGAAGTCGGCGCCCACCGGAGCGTCGGTCCGCAGCAACGCGAGGTCGTAGGTGCCGTCGAGCAGGCCTTCGACGAGTTCGGGGTTCAGCAGCTCACCGTGCAGTTCCAGCGCGATGTCCGGGAGCTGCGCCCGTACCGTACGGGCGATCCGCGGCAGGACGTCATACGTGGCGGTTCCGACGAACCCGATGGACACCCGGCCGGCCCGGCCGGTGGCGAGCAGGGACATCTGATCTTGGGCTCGTTCCACTTCGGCCAGGATCGACCGCGCGTACGTGACCAGATGCCGGCCGGCCTCGGTGAGTTCGACGCGCCTGGTCGACCGCGTGAACAGCGTCGTCCCGAGCTCCTTCTCCAACTGCTTGATCTGCTGGGAGAGGGCCGACTGCACCACGTGCAGACGCTCGGCGGCGCGGCTGAAGTGGCGTTCCTCGGCGAGCGCGAGGAAGTAACGGACATGCCGGAGCTCCATGAGCGCATCTTATCTGGATCAGTGATTAATTGAGCAGAACTGGACATTGGACGAGATCAGTCCTTGAATCTACGTTGAGTCCCATGGTTACCAGCTTCGTTTACGACGCGGTGCGAACGCCCTTCGGACGGTTCGGCGGTGCCCTCGCCGACGTCCGGCCCGATGACCTCGCCGCCCTCGCTGTCTCAGGAGTCCTGGCCAAGGCTCCGTCACTCGACCCCGCCCTGATCTCGGACGTGGTCTGGGGCAACGCCAACGGCGCGGGTGAGGACAACCGCAACGTCGGCCGGATGGCCGTCCTCCTGGCGGGGCTGCCGACCTCGGTGCCGGCCACGACCGTCAACCGGCTCTGCGGCTCCTCCCTCGACGCGGCGATCATCGGCTCCCGTGCCGTCGAGACCGGCGACGCCGACATCGTCCTCACCGGTGGTGTGGAGTCGATGACTCGCGCCCCGTGGGTGCTGCCCAAGCCGTCACGCGCTTACCCCGCCGGCCATGTGACCGCCGTGTCGACCACCCTGGGGTGGCGGCTGGTCAACGACCGCATGCCGAAGGAGTGGACGGTCTCGCTGGGGGAGGCGAACGAGCAACTGGCCGAGAGGTTCCCCATCCCCCGGGAACGGCAGGACGAGTTCGCCGCCCGCTCGCACAACCTCGCGGACGACGCCTGGAACTCCGGGTTCTACGACGAGCTCGTCGTGCCGGTCGTGGTGGACGGCGAGGTCCGGCTCGCTCGTGACGAGGGGATCCGGCCCGGATCCACGCCGCAGAAGCTGGCAGGCCTCAAACCGGCGTTCCGCCCCGACGGCGTCATCACGGCCGGGAACGCCTCTCCGCTGAACGACGGTGCGTCCGCCGTGCTGATCGGCTCCGAGGACGCGGCCTCGCACATCGGCCACGCGCCACTGGCGCGGATCGCCGGCCGCGGGGTGGCGGCGCTGGAGCCGCAGATGTTCGGGTTCGCGCCGGTGGAGGCGGCCGAGCGTGCACTGAGCCGGGCGGGGATCTCCTGGTCGGACGTGTCGGCGGTCGAACTCAACGAGGCCTTCGCCGTACAGTCGCTGGCCTGCGTGGATGCCTGGAAGATCGATCCGGCGATCGTGAACACGAAGGGCGGTGCGATCGCGATCGGCCACCCGCTCGGCGCCTCCGGCGGCCGCATCCTCGGCACGCTGGCCGCGCGACTGCGCGAGTCGGGGGAGCGGTGGGGTGTCGCCGCGGTCTGCATCGGTGTCGGGCAGGCGCTGGCCGTGGTCCTGGAGAATGTGGCATGAGCGTTGAGCTGTACGCGCATGCCGATGACGCCGTCGCCGGGATCGAGGACGGATCGACCGTGCTGATCGGCGGGTTCGGCATGGCCGGTATGCCGGTCGAACTGATCGACGCGCTCATCCGGCAGGGCGCGACCGATCTGACCGTGGTGTCGAACAACGCCGGCAACGGCGACACGGGGCTGGCGGCGCTGCTGGCCAAGGGACGGGTGCGCAGGATCGTGTGCTCCTTCCCCCGCCAGTCCGACTCGTGGGTCTTCGACCGGCTCTACCGCGAGGGACGGATCGAGTTGGAAGTGGTTCCGCAGGGCACCCTCGCCGAGCGGCTGCGCGCGGCCGGGGCCGGGATCGGCGCGTTCTACTCGCCCACGGGCGTCGGCACGCCGCTCGCCGAAGGCAAGGAGACCCGCGAGATAGCGGGCCGTACCTACCTCCTGGAGTACCCCATCAAGGGCGACGTCGCGCTGATCGGCGCCCACCAGGCCGACCAGATGGGCAACCTCGTCTACCGCAAGACCGCCCGCAACTTCGGGCCGGTCATGGCAACCGCTGCCACCACTGTCGTGGCACAGGTCCGCGAGATCGTCGAGGTCGGCGCGATCGACCCGGAGGCCGTCGTGACACCGAGCATCTACGTCGACCGCATCGTACGAACGGGGGTGCCGGCCGCATGAACCCGACGAACGCCTTCGTGGAGAACCTCGACCGGGGGCCGCTGACCAAGCACGAGATGGCCGCCCGAGTGGCGCGCGACATCCCGCACGGTTCCTACGTCAACCTGGGCATCGGCCAGCCGACCCTGGTCGCCGACCACCTGCCTGCGGGGTCGGGCGTGGTGCTGCACACCGAGAACGGCATGCTCAACATGGGCCCGGCAGCCCAGGAGGGGCAGGTCGACCCCGATCTCACCAACGCGGGGAAGATCCCGGTCACCGAACTCCCCGGGGCCGCCTACTTCCACCACGCCGACTCCTTCGCGATGATGCGCGGCGGACATCTCGACGTCTGCGTACTCGGCGCCTTCCAGGTGTCCGCGGCCGGCGACCTGGCCAACTGGCACACCGGCGCGGCCGACGCCATCCCGGCCGTCGGAGGCGCGATGGACCTCGCCATCGGCGCCAAGAGGGTGTTCGTGATGATGACGCTCTTCGCCAAGGACGGCACGCCGAAGCTGGTGCCTCGGTGCACCTACCCGCTCACCGGACTCGGGTGCGTCGACCGCGTCTACACCGAGTTCGCGACGTTCCGCGTCGGTCCCGGGGGCGTGACCGTGCTCGAGACCTTCGGCATCACGTACGACGATCTCGCGCAGCGTCTCGACGTTCCTCTGTCGCTGCCGGACGGCAGCTGACTGTCCCTCGTCGCCGTCGTCGCGACGGAAGCACTCGTCAGATGCTCGCCGCGTGATCGGGGACGTAGGTCTGCAGATCGCGCGGCGGGCGCTCGTAGCCGGTCGACGCAGGCCGCTCCGGCAGCTCCAGCACCGGCGGCGGCACCTCGTGGTACGGCACGGAGTCCAGCAGGTGGGCGATCATGTTCAGCCGGGCCCGGCGCTTGTCGTCGCTCTCGACGACGTGCCAGGGCGCCTCGGCGATGTCGGTGTGCACCATCATCTCGTCCTTGGCCCGCGAGTACGCCTCCCAGCGGGTGATCGACTCCAGGTCCATCGCGGACAGCTTCCAACGCCGCAGGGGATCCTCCAGCCGGCGCCGGAAGCGATCCTGCTGCTCGGCGTCGCTCACCGAGAACCAGTACTTGCGCAGCAGGATTCCGTCCTCCACCAGCATCCGCTCGAAGATCGGGCATTGCCGAAGGAAGAGCTGGTGCTCCTCCTTCGTGCAGAAGCCCATCACGTGCTCGACGCCGGCCCGGTTGTACCAGGACCGGTCGAACAGCACGATCTCCCCGGCGGCCGGCAGATGCTCGACGTACCGCTGGAAGTACCACTGGCTGCGCTCGCGCTCGGTCGGCTTGGGCAGTGCCGCGATGCGTGCGACACGCGGGTTGAGATGTTCGGCGACCCGCTTGATGGTGCCACCCTTGCCGGCCGCGTCCCTGCCCTCGAAGATCACGACCAGCCGGGCGCCCTCGGCACGTACCCACTCCTGCAGTTTCACCAGCTCGGTCTGCAGGCGCAGCAGTTCCTCTTCGTATGCCTTGCGCGGCACCTTCTCCGCCTTCTTGCCGGTCATGCCGCCTCCATCGCCCGATGACCTACGTCGATGACTTCAACGTAGTCACTGTTATCAACCCGCGAGGGCAGGTGCGGCGACGGCCTGCGGCGTACGGGCCAGGTCCGTCTCCTGGGCCGGTGAGCGCGGGGTCGAAGCGTCAGACAATGGCGTGGGGGTGCGCGGGGCTGATGAAGTGGACGGTGGTCTTTTCGGCATGCGGGACGAGCAGACCCTGCAGTTCATCTGCTGCCGTCTTGAGGTGGTGGCCGTCGCGGGTGGCGTGGAGGGTTTCGAGGACGAAGGCGACGTGGGTGGAGTCTTCGGTGACGCGGGTGCGATGGGCGTCGCGGTGGTTCCAGTGGCGGGTCAGGACGCCGGTGGTGTCCGCGTAGATGATCTCGCCGGGCCTGGGGTTCTCGGTGGTGTCGGGTTCGCCGAGCGGGGTGAACTCCTCGCTGCCGTCCGCATGGCGGATGTCGACGTCGCCGGTGACGTGAGCCAGGTCGAAGGCGCCGGCGGGCAGTCCGTTGCGGACGGAGACGGCGTTGTAGGAGTCGACGGCCGGGTTGATGCGCGGCAGCGTTCCCTTCTTCGCGAAGCGTCGGCCGAGCGCGTCGACGCTGGGGCGGATGCGGCGGGGGTTGGTGCCGAAGGACCGGTAGGCGGTGTGCCACGCCTCGATCCGGGGATCGGTCTCGTCGGCCGGCTGCCAGGTGCCGTCGCGAGCTGCTGCTCCAGGTCCTCCAGGGCGGCGGTGGTCTCGGGCCAGGGTTCACGGCCGCGCAGGCCGGTGGCGGTGACCAGGGCGATGAGGGTGTCGGGGAAGGCGTCGGCGACGGTGGGGGCGATCCGGAGGGCGGTCATGGGCGGGGGCTCCGTTTCTTGGTGGGTGCGGATGGATTGTGTGCGGTGGACGGGGTCAGGGCTTCCAGGGGCCGATGCGGTCCAGGCCGCGAAGCTGCCGGCGCATGCTGCTCCTTGCGCGGTCGGTGCTGCGGGGGTGGCGGCGGGCCGGCGTCAGGTGAGGGCGAGGAGGCTGACGGCGACGGCGGCGGTGCCCAGGCCGACGAGCTGGCCGCGGTGGATGCGTTCGGCGAGCACGCTGCGGGCGAGCAGGACGGTGCCGGCCGGGTAGAGGGCGGTGATGACGGCGACCACGGCGAGGTCGCCGCTGCGGGCGGCGAGCAGGAACAGCAGGTTCGCCACCGAGTCCAGCACGCCGGCGGTGGCTGACATCGCGTAGGCGGGCCGCTCGGGGCCGAGCCTGCGGTGCAGCACTCCGGCTGCGGTCAGGGTGACGGCGGAGGAGACTGCCCGGCCGATGATCAGCGGGCCGACACCGCTGTCGGACGGGGCCTGGTGCAGGAAGATCAGCTGGAGGGCGATCGCGGTGCCGGCGCCGAAGGCCAGCAGCAGCGCGATGCGGGAGGGACGTGCCCTTCCGGCACCGTGTCCGGCGCTGACCAGTACCACCGCCATCAGCGCGAGCGGCAGGCCCACCAGCCCGGTCAGGCCGAGGTGCTCGCCCTGCAGCAGGCCCACGCCGACCGGCAGCACGGCGGACACCAGCGCGGTCACCGGCGAGAGCACGTTCATCGGACCGATGGCCAGGGTGCGGTAGAGCAGGGCGAACGCGGCGGCCGACGCGACACCGGACGCGGCGCCCCACCCCAGGGTCTCGGCACTGAACGAGGCGCCGAGGAACGGCCACAGCAGCAGCTCGACCGCGAGAGAGGCCGGGGCAGCGATCATCACGGTGCGCAGCACATGCGCCTTGCGGGCGCCGAGGCCGCCGAGGAAGTCGGCGCATCCGTAGGCCGGCGAACTGCCCAGGGCCAGCAGCAGAGCGATCACGGTGTATCCCTTACCATTTCATTGGAACGACCAAACCGTACAACGAACCGACCGGGGGTCGTCAACCAAACGACCGGACGGTGCATTGAAGTGGTCCACTCACGAGGAGGGTGACCGGATGGCCGAGACCGAGGCAGCCCTGCGGACGCTCGCGCACAACGTCAGGGCAGCCCGCAACCGCGCCGGCCTGTCCCTGGACGAACTCGGCCGACGGGCCAAGGTCAGCAAGGGCGCCCTGGTCGCACTGGAGAAGGCGCAGGGCAACCCGAACTTCGCCACCCTGGTCCGGCTGGCCGACACCCTCGGCATCTCGGTCTCCGCCCTGATGGAGGGGCGGACCGAAGGGCGCGTCCGCGTCGTGTCCGCCGACACCGTGATGCCGCTGTGGACCGGAGAGCAGGGCAGCGAAGCCCGGCTCATGCTGACGACCTCAGGCCCGGCCCCGACCGAGGTCTGGCGCTGGAAACTGGAGCCCGGCGAGGAGTACCCCAGCCACCCCCACCAGGCCGGCGTCGTCGAAACCGTCAGCGTCACCGCCGGACGGATGACACTGATCGTCGACGGCGTCGAGCACCCGGTCGAAGCCGGACAGACCGCCACCTTCGACGGCGACGCCCCCCACACCTACCGCGGCACCGGCACCACAACCTGCCACCTGATCATGACGTCCACCTGCCACCCGGCCCCGCCTCCGCCGCTGACCCGCCCCTGCGTGCGCCCGGGGGACGTATCGCATGCAGTACGTCCTCCTTGACCTGAAGTGCGCTTCAAACTGAAGACTCCTGTTCGTGCCCGGACAAGCGGGCCGAACGGGAGGGACCACCATGAAATACCGCACCATCGGCACCGATCCGCACCACCGCCGCGAGGTCAGCGTGCTCGCGCTCGGCGCGATGCTGTTCGGCTCGCTCACGGACGAGCAGACCTCCTTCGCCGTTCTCGACCGCTATGTCGAGGCCGGCGGGAACTTCATCGACACCTCGGACAACTACGCGTTCTGGACCGACGGCAGCCAGGGCGGCCACAGCGAGGAACTGCTCGGCCGGTGGCGGCGCAGCCGAGGTATCGGCGACGAGGTCGTCATCGCCACCAAGCTCGGCGCCCGCCCGCTCGCTCCCGGCACCAGCTACACCGACAATCCGGAGGGCCTGTCGGCGAAGGTGATCCGGGAGTCGGCCGAGCGCAGCCGGGAACAGCTCGGCGTGCAGAAACTGGACCTGCTGTACGCGCACATCGACGATCACAGGGTTCCCCTCCAGGAGACCGTCGAGGGGTTCGCCGCACTGGTCGCGGAGGGCACCGTCGGTCTGCTCGGGGTCAGCAACCAGGCGATCTGGCGGGTGGAGCGGGCCCGTGCCCTGGCTGCGGCGGCCGGGTTGCCCGGCTACGAGGTGCTCCAGTACCAGCACAGCCATCTGCGGCCCCGCTTCGACATGCCCAGCGACCTCTTCCCCGACGGCAGCCTCGGCCACGCCGGTGCCGAACTCCTCGGCTATCTGCGCTCCGAGTCCGTGCTGACGCTGGTCGCCTACTCACCGCTGCTGGGCGGGGCGTACGGACGGGCGGACAAGCCGCTGCCGCCCGACTACGACCACCCGGGAACGCCGGCCCGGCTGGCCGTGCTGCGTGAGGTGGCGCGGGAGACCGGGGCGAGCGTCAACCAGGTGGTGCTGGCCTGGCAGATGGGCGCGGAGCTGCCCGTCGTTCCGCTCGCGGGGGCGTCGTCGGTGGCCCAGCTGGAGGAGAACCTCGCCGCCGTGGACCTGGAACTGTCGGCGGAGCAACGGGCCCGCCTCGACGCGGCGCACTGACGTCAGGGTCGTCCCAGCAACTGGAAGTCGAACGCGTACCGGGACGCGCGGTAGATGTGCGTCCCGTACTCGACGGCGCGGCCCGTGTCGTCGTAGGCCGTGCGTTGCATGGTCAGGAGCGCGGCGCCCTCCCGCTCCTGCAGGAGCGCGGCCTCCTCGGCGGTGGCGCAGCGGGCGCCGATGGACTGGCGGGCGCTGTGCAGGGTGATGCCGGCGGAGCGCATCATGCGGTACAGGCCGGTGGATTCGAGGGCCTCGGTGTTCAGGCGCAGCAGGTCCGTGGGCACGTAGTTGACGAGGAAGGCCACCGGCCGGCCGTGGGTGCAGCGCAGCCGCTCCAGAACGGTGACCTCGCCGCCTTCGGCGACGCCGAGGGCGGCCGCGACGTCGGGTGGGGCCGGCACGGACTCGGCCCGCAGCACGCGCGTGGTGGGGCTCTGGCCCGCCGCCTCCAGGTCGTCGTAGAGGCTGCTGAGCTTCAACGGGCGTTTGACCTGGCTGTGGACGACCTGGGTGCCGACGCCCCGACGGCGGACCAGCAGACCCTTGTCGACCAGGGACTGGATGGCCTGGCGGACCGTGGGCCGGGACAGTCCGAGACGTACGGACAGGTCGATCTCGTTGCCGAGGCGGTCGCCGGGGGCGAGCACCCCGCGCTCGATGGCCGCCTCCAACTGCTGTGCAAGCTGGTGATAGAGGGGTACGGGGCTGGTGCGGTCGAGCGTGAAGCGTACGGCGGCGAGTCCGGAGTCAGTGCTGGGCATGGCATCCCTCCCGCAGCCCACCGTAGCACTTTGTACTTACATTCTGACCTGTTTGTGAAATGATGTCTTAACAAAGTATTGACAGTGGTGGCGCCAAGGGAGTTGGATCCGGTCCCAACACAGCCTTTCCCCCGGTCGCACAGTGAGGTGCAGGAAAGATGGACCGCTCTCGCAGAATCATCCCCGCCCTGGCCGTGGCAGCGGCGGCGGCCCTGGTGCTCGCCGGCTGCTCCAGCGGCTCCGGCGGCAAGAAGGCCGAGGAGGGAGCGGACGGTGCCTCGGCAGGCAAGGCCACCACGCCCCGGATGACGGTCGCGCTCGTCACCCACCAGGCGCCCGGCGACACCTTCTGGGACATCGTGCGCAAGGGCGCCGAGGCCGCCGCCGCCAAGGACAACATCAAGCTCGTCTACTCCCCCGACCCCAACGCCGGCAACCAGGCCAACCTGGTGCAGAACGCGATCGACCAGAAGGTCGACGGCATCGCCGTCACCCTCGCCAAGCCGGACGCCCTCAAGGGCGTCATCGGCAAGGCGGAGGCGGCCGGCATACCCGTGGTCGGGCTCAACTCCGGGGTGAGCGACTGGAAGGACCTCGGTCTGCTGGAGTTCTTCGGCCAGGACGAGACCGTGGCCGGTGAGGCGCTGGGCAAGCGGCTCAACGAGGTCGGCGCGAAGAAGGCCGTCTGTGTCATCCAGGAGCAGGGCAACATCGGCCTCACCCAGCGCTGCGACGGGGTGAAGAAGACGTTCTCGGGCACCACGGACACCCTGAACGTCAACGGCACCGACATGCCGTCCGTGAAGTCGACGATCACCGCCAAGCTGAAGCAGGACAGCTCCTTCGACTACGTCGTCACGCTCGGCGCCCCCTTCGCGCTCGCCGCGGTGCAGTCGGTGTCCGAGGCGGGCAGCAAGGCCAAGGTCGCCACCTTCGACCTCAACAAGGAGCTCACCAGCGCCATCGAGAGCGGCGACATCCAGTTCGCCGTCGACCAGCAGCCCTACCTCCAGGGCTACCTCGCGGTCGACTCCCTGTGGCTCTTCAAGAACAACGGCAACTACAGCGGCGGCGGTGAGCAGCCGGTGCTGACCGGCCCGGCGTTCGTCGACAAGTCCAACGTCGAGCGGATCGCCGGGTTCGCCGCGAAGGGCACCCGGTGATGAGCATGGCCCAGCAGGCTGGGCCGGCGGTGACCACCCCGCCGGCCCCCGGCCCCGGGCAGTCCGACGGGCGGACCCGGCAGCGTCCCCTGGCGCTGCGGCTGCTCGCCCGGCCCGAGGTTGGTGTCTTCCTCGGCGCCGTCGCGGTGTTCGTCTTCTTCCTGATCGCCGCCCCGCCGGTACGGGACGGCAGCTCGATGGCCACGGTCCTCTACCAGTCGTCGACCATCGGCATCATGACCCTGCCGGTGGCGCTGCTGATGATCGGCGGCGAGTTCGACCTGTCGGCCGGTGTCGCCGTGATCACCTCGGCGCTGACCGCGAGCATGCTCAGCTACCAGCTGACCCTGAACATCTGGATGGGCGTGATCGTCGCGCTCGTGGTGTCGCTCGGCATCGGTGCGTTCAACGGCTGGATGCTGGTGAAAACGGGGTTGCCGAGCTTCCTGGTCACGCTGGGCACCTTCCTGATCCTGCAGGGCGTGAACCTCGCGGTCACCAAGCTGGTCACCGACAACGTCGCGACCGACGACATCAGCAACATGGACGGCTTCGACCAGGCCCGGGCGATCTTCGCCTCGTCCTTCGACGTCGGCGGCGTCCAGGTGAAGATCACCGTCGTGTGGTGGCTGGTCTTCGCGGCCCTGGCCACCTGGGTGCTGCTGCGTACCAAGTACGGCAACTGGATCTTCGCCGTCGGCGGCAACCAGGACAGCGCCCGCGCGGTCGGTGTCCCGGTGACCTTCACCAAGATCACGCTGTTCATGCTGGTCGGTTTCGGTGCCTGGTTCGTCGGCATGCACCAGCTGTTCTCCTTCAACACCGTGCAGTCCGGCGAGGGCGTCGGCCAGGAGCTGATCTTCATCGCCGCGGCGGTGATCGGCGGCTGTCTGCTCACCGGAGGTTACGGCTCCGCGATCGGCCCGGTCTTCGGCGCCTTCATGTTCGGCATGGTGAACCAGGGCATCGTCTACGCCGGATGGAACCCCGACTGGTTCAAGGCGTTCCTCGGTGTGATGCTGCTCGGGGCCGTCCTCATCAATCTGTGGGTCCGTCGCACGGCGACCCGGAGGTGACGCAATGACCAACGCCAACGGAACCGGCACCCACGCAGCCGCCCTGAAGGACACCGTCCCCGAGCAGGACCGGCCGATCGTCGAACTGCGCGGCGCCGGGAAGTCCTACGGCAACATCCGCGCCCTGCACGGCGTCGACCTCGCCGTCCACCCGGGCAAGGTGACCTGCGTCCTCGGCGACAACGGCGCCGGCAAGTCCACCCTGATCAAGATCATCTCGGGTCTGCACCAGCACACCGAGGGCGAGTTCCTCGTCGACGGCGAACCGGTCCGCTTCACCACCCCGCGCGAGGCCCTCGACCGGGGCATCGCCACCGTCTACCAGGACCTGGCGACCGTGCCGCTGATGCCCGTGTGGCGCAACTTCTTCCTCGGCTCCGAGATGACCAAGGGTCCCTGGCCGATCCGCCGCCTCGACATCGACCGGATGAAGAAGACCGCCGACGAGGAACTGCGCAACATGGGCATCGTCCTCGACGACCTGGAACAGCCCGTCGGCACGCTCTCCGGCGGCCAGCGCCAGTGCGTGGCCATCGCCCGCGCCGTCTACTTCGGCGCCCGCGTCCTCATCCTGGACGAGCCCACCGCCGCCCTGGGCGTCAAGCAGTCCGGCGTGGTCCTGAAGTACATCGCCGCCGCCCGCGACCGCGGACTCGGCGTCATCTTCATCACCCACAACCCCCACCACGCCTACATGGTCGGCGACCACTTCAGCGTCCTGCGCCTCGGCACCCTGGAGCTGAGCGCCGACCGCAGCGAGGTCAGCCTCGAGGAACTGACCAACCACATGGCCGGCGGCACCGAACTCGCCGCCCTCAAGCACGAACTGGCCCAGGTCCGCGGCGTCGACGTCGAGGAGCTTCCGGAAGAGGAAGACCTCACCGCGCCCGCGAAGGCATCACCCGCTTCTCCCGAAGGGACCTCCTGACATGGCAACCGCCCCTTCCCTCGACCGTATCCGGGTGGGTTCGGCGCCGGACTCCTGGGGCGTCTGGTTCCCCGACGACCCTCAACAGGTGCCCTGGGAACGCTTCCTGGACGAGGTCGCCGAGGCGGGCTACTCCTGGATCGAGCTGGGCCCGTACGGCTATCTGCCGACCGACCCGGCCCGGCTCACCGACGAGGTCGACAAGCGCGGCCTGAAGGTGTCGGCGGGCACGGTCTTCACCGGCCTGCACCGCGGGCCGTCCGTCTGGGAGTCCACCTGGGAGCACGTCAGCCAGGTCGCCGCGCTCACCCGGGCCATGGGCGCCCGGCACCTCGTGGTCATCCCGTCGTTCTGGCGCGACGACAAGACCGCCGAGATCCTGGAGCCGCCGGAGCTCACGGCCGAGCAGTGGGCCCATCTGACCAAGGGCATGGAACGCCTCGGCCACGAGGTCAAGGAGACCTACGGCCTCGACATCGTCGTCCACCCGCACGCCGACACCCACATCGACACCGAGGCGCACGTCGAGCGCTTCCTCGACTCCACCGACTCCGAGCTGGTCAACCTCTGCCTGGACACCGGGCACTACGCCTACTGCGGCGGCGACAGCGTCAAGCTGATCGAGACGTACGGCGAACGCATCGGCTACCTGCACCTCAAGCAGGTCGACCCGGAGATCCTCGCCGACGTCGTCGCGGGCGGGGTGCCGTTCGGGCCGGCCGTGCAGCGCGGGGTGATGTGCGAACCCCCGTCCGGTGTACCGGAGTTGGAGCCGGTGCTGGCTGCGGCGCAGGGGCTCGGCGTCGAGCTGTTCGCGATCGTCGAGCAGGACATGTACCCCTGCGAGCCGGACAAGCCCCTGCCGATCGCGGTCCGCACCCGGAAGTTCCTGCGCTCCTGCGGCGCCTGACCACGTCGATCTCGGGTCCCTTGCGGCGAGCGCGTCACCCGTCCTCGGGACGCGCCCGCCCGCGTACCAGCAGCACACCCCCCGCGACCGCGAGGACGGACCCCGCCGCGGCCGCACCGATCGGCACGGTCCGCCCGACCGCACGCAGCCGCACACCGTCCTCCTCGGCCTTGCCGACCGCGAACTCCTGCGTGGCTGCCGTGTGGCTCAGCTTCGGCACGTCCAGGAGCACCACGGCGTCCTTCTTTCCGCCCGGTGCGCGCAGGGTCTGGCGGGGGCCCAACCGGGCGGAGAGGACACGGCCGGTGGCCTGGTCGACGACCAGCTTGATGCCGTGGTTGGAGTACCACTCCTCGGCGAACACCTGTGCCGCCTCGGGCCGGCCGACCAGGGCCCCCGGAACCTGACGGGTACCGATCTTTGTCGGCGGAACGGTGCCCGTGAAGACGTACCCCTGGTAGCCGCGGACCTTCTCGGTGCCCCGGTAGGAGAGGGTGACGGCCCCGCCGAGCTGGCTGTCCCACCAGCGGTACGGGCGTTTCTGCACGTCGAAGGGGAACTTCAGGTAGGCCTCGCCCTCGTGGTACGGCTGCTCCTGGCAGCAGTGCGCCGGCCGGTTGGTCCGGCGGTCGGTGACCCAGCGGGCGGTGGAGAAGTCCAGCGCGTCATGCGGATCGGCGGCCGGCAGGGACTTGTCCGTGTCGACCGTGGTGACCACGTCCCACACCGCCCGGCCGCTGCGTTCGCTGTCACCGACGTCGCCGCGCACCCGCTGGGTGACCGTGATCCGCTTCTCGCGCAGCGTCTCGGCCTCGTCGACGTCGAAGTAGCTGCCCGTGCCGGTGTAGACCGCGGTCACATCGATGTCGACCGGGTTCACCGCCGCGCGCGGCTTGACGTACCACGCGAGCATGGGCGCGAGGACCAGCAGGAAGACACCCAGGCCCAGCAGGAGCAGGGCGAGGGGGGAGGAGCTACGGCGCATCCGGCACTCCAGGGCTTGGCTGCCCGGAGACCGTAGGTGCTTGCCGTACGGCGCGTCTACGCATGCGCGTGACAAAAACGCCGCCCGGGGTGCAGGTCAGCGGCTCGCGGCGAGGGCCGCCAGCACGGCGTGGGTGAGGCGGGTGACGTAGGCGTCGTCGGTGGGGCCGCCGACCGCCAGCACCCTGAAGTACAGCGGGGCGCCGAAGAGGTCGACGGCCAGGCCCATGTCGATGTCCGCCGGCAGCTCACCGCGGTCCACCGCCTGCCGCAGGAGGGTCGCCACCGCGGCACGCCGGGGCGCGAGGACCGCCTCGTGCAGGGCGTCGCGCAGGGACGGGTTGCGGGCCGACTCGGCGACGAGGTCCGGGACGATCCGGCCGACCAGGGGATGGCGCAGGTCGGCCATCGTGTCGCGGACGAAGCGCTCGACGTCGGCGGGCAGTGAACCGGAGTCGGCCGTCGCCGGCAGGTGGGCGGCGGCGGCCTCGGAGACCAGCTCCACCACCATGGCCTCCTTGGTGGGCCAGCGGCGGTAGAGGGCGGCCTTGCCGACGCGGGCCCGGCGGGTGACGGCCTCCATCGACATCCGGGCGTACCCCGTCTCGGCCAGCTCCTCGAACATCGCCCGCCGGATCGTCTCCGTCACCGACTCCCGGAGCGTCGCGGAGCCGGTGGGCCTGCGGGGGTCCAGTGCGCTTCTGCTGGTCGAGTCCACTGCGGGAGGTTAACACCGGACGGAACGGTTGCGTTCCGTTCCGGGCGGGTGTACGTTCCCGGCCAGACGGAACGGACCTGTTCCGTTCCGCCGAGCTCTGTTCGGAGCATGGGGGTCTGTTCGGGGCAAAGGGGGCCCGGATGAAGTTCCTCTTCGACCGGCACGACGAACGGCCGGTCCGGGCATGACCGTGGAGGCCCACACCGAGCCCGCCGCGTCCGACGGCACCGGGCCCCGCGCCCGGACCGTCCTCGTCCTGCTGGCCCTGTTCATCGTGATCAACGCCGCCGACAAGGCCGTCCTCGGGCTGACCGCGGGGCCCATCAAGGACGATCTCGGGCTCACCGCCACCGAGTTCGGCACCATCGCCAGCAGCTTCTATCTGCTCTTCAGCCTCTCCGCCGTCTCGGTCGGCTTCCTGGGCGACCGCATCCACCCCCGGCCCCTGCTCGCCGTGCTCGCCCTCGTGTGGGCGGCGGCTCAGCTGCCGATCCTCCTCCCCGCCGCCGGATTCGGCGCGCTCGTCGCCACCCGGGTGGTGCTCGGGGCGGGTGAGGGGGCTATCCGCTCGCCAACTACACCGCGTTCACCTGGTTCCCGGAGAAACGGCGCGCCCTTCCCTCGGCCGTCGTCGTCGCCGGCGGCGCGGGCGGCACCGTGCTGGCCGCGCCGCTGGTCATCCTGGTCAGCGACACCCTCGGCTGGCGGGCCGTGTTCGGCCTGCTCGGGGCCGTGGGGGTGGTGTGGACGGTCGCGTGGCTGCGACTGGGTGGCGGCGGACCGTACACAGCACGGCTCGGCCCGGCAGCCACGGACGACGATCCGCCGGCCGTCGGCCGTGGCTGTGCGCCGGCGGAGGGCGATCCGCCCGCCGGCGCCGGCGGCTGTGCGCCCGCGGACGCTGATCCGCGCACCGTCACCCGCGGCTCCGCACCGCCCACCGTGCCCGCCCGACGCGCCGCCGATCTCCGGCCCGCACCACTCGCCGACGCCCCGCCATCCGCCCCCACACCACCGCCCGACTCACCACACACCCCACCCCACGCCCCGTTGACGCCCCGCCAGGAGCCCCCCGCGTCCCCTTCTGGCGCATCGTCACCACCGGTACCTGGCTCGGCGCCACCCTCTCCACCTTCGCCGTCATGTGGACGCTCGCCCTGGGCTTCGCCTGGCTGCCGCTCTATCTGGAGGAGCAGGCGGGGTTCAGTGACGCGGAGGTCGGTGCGATCGTCGGGCTGCCCGCCCTGTCGATGGCCGTCCTGGTCCTCACCGCCGGCGCCGTCGCGCACCGGCTGCTGCGGAGGGGGGTGACCGCCCGGGTCGCGCAGGGACTGCTCGGCGCGCTGCTGCCGCTGCTGGCCGGGCTCTGTCTGCTGCTCGCGACCCGGGCCGGTCCCGCCGCCCTCCTGCTGCCGCTGCTCGTGCTGGCGTTCTCCGCGGGCAACGGCCAGACCCCGCTCACCAACGCGGCCATCGCCGACATCTGCCCGCCCGCCCGGCGCAGCGCCGCCCTCGGACTGTCGTACGCCCTCGCCGCCCTCTCCAGCCTGCTCGCCCCCTACGTTACCGGCCGGATCATCGACGCCGCGCCGAACGAGACCGTTGGCTACGGCCGGGCCTTCGACCTGGCCGCCTGCCTGCTGATCGGCGGCGCCCTGCTTGCCGCGCTGCTGATCCGCCCCGACCGGGACGCCCGGACCCTGCGCCCGGCGCTCACCCGCACGAGTCCCGAGGAGTGAAACCGATGTCCCCGAAGCCTTTAGACATCGCCGTCGTCAACGGGGCCCGCACCCCGATCGGCCGGTACCAGGGCGCGCTGAGCTCGGCCCCCGCCCACCGGCTCGGCGCCCTTGTCGTCCGCGAGGCCGTCGTCCGTGCCGGGCTGCAGCTCGGCGCCGTCGACGAGGTCGTCCTCGGCTGTGTGGGCCAGGTCGGCCCCGAGGCGTTCAACGCCCGGCGTGCCACGCTGAGCGCGGGCCTGTCCGTGCGGGTCACCGCCCACAACGTCAACCGGCTGTGCGGATCCGGACTCCAGGCGGTCTGGTCGGCCGCGCAGAGCCTCGCCCTCGGCCTCGCCGATGTGATCGTGGCGGGCGGCAACGAGTCGATGACCCGTCAGCCGCGGCTCGACTACAGCGAACGCGCCCGCGACGAACTGCCCGGAGAACCGGCCGTCGACGGCACCGTCTCGCTGGTCACCGACCCCTTCGGCCACTACCCGATGGGCATGACCGGCGAGGTGGTCGCGGGCCGGTACGGCATCTCCCGGGAACGCCAGGACCGCTGGGCCGCCGAGAGCCAGCGCCGGGCGGCCGCGGCCGTGGCGGCGGGGCGGTTCGACGCGCAGATCGTGCCCGTCGCCACCCCGGACGGCATCGTCGAGCGCGACGAACACCCCCGGCCCGGCACGACGGTGGCGAAGCTCGCCGCCCTGCCACCGGTCTTCGCGCAGGACGGCACGATCACCGCGGGGAACTCCGCGGGCATCAACGACGGCGCCGCCGCCGTGCTGCTGATGCGCGCCGGCGACCTGGAGCGCGGCAGTGCCCCGCTGTGCCGACTGCTCGACGCGGTCGTCACCGCGCTGGAGCCGGAGATCATGGGTGTCGCCCCCGCCGACGCGATCCGCGCCCTGCTCCAGCGCCACGACCTCACCCTCGACGACATCGACGTGATCGAGCTCAACGAGGCGTTCGCGGCCCAGGTACTGGCCGTGATGGACACCCTCAAACTCGACCCGGACCGGGTCAACCCCAACGGCGGGGCCATCGCCCTCGGCCATCCCATCGGCGCCACCGGCACGGTGTTGCTGCTCAAGGCGGCCCACGAACTGCGCCGCACCGGCGGCCGGTTCGGTGTGATCGCCCTGTGCATCGGCGGCGGGCAGGCCATCGCCGCGCTGATCGAGAACGAGGCCCGATGAGCGCCTACGCCTGGTACCCGACACCGGAGTTCACCGAGCACGGCAACATCGCCGCCTTCTGCCGCCGGCACGGCGTCGACGGCGGCTACCGCACACTCCAGGCCCGGTCCGCGGCCGACCCCGAGTGGTTCTGGGAGCGGGCCCTGCCGGACATCGGCATCGTCTGGCATGTGCGCCCGCAGCGTATGTGCGACGAGTCGGGCGGCATCGCGTTCACCCGGTGGTTCCCGGGCGGGCGCACCAACCTCGTCGATTCCTGCCTGGAACGCCACCTCCGGCAGGGCCGCGGGCAGGCGCCCGCCCTGCGCTGGGAACGCGAGGACGGGACGCTCGGGATCCTCTCGTACGAGGAGGTCGCCGCGTACAGCGCCCGGGTGGCCGGCGGGCTGCGTGAGCTCGGGGTGGGGAGAGGGGACCGGGTGGCGTGCTGTCTGCCCCCCGGTCCCCATGCCTTCGTCCTGCTCTTCGCCTGCGCGCGGATCGGCGCGATCCTCGTGCCGCTCTTCTCCGGCTTCGGCGCCGAGGCGATCGCGCTCCGGCTCCTCGACGCCGGCGCCCGGGTGCTGGTGACCGCACGCTCCACCCTCCGGCGCGGACGCCGGTACGACCTGGAGGCGGTGGCGCGCACGGCCATGGCCGGGGCACCGAGCGTACGTCGACTCGTCGTCGTGGCCGACGGATCGGGCGGCTGGGAGCGGCTGGCCGCCGCCGAACCCGTCGGAACCGAATCCCTCTCCGCGGCCGCCCCCTTCCTCCTGCTGCACACCTCCGGCACCACCGGCCGCCCCAAGGGCGCGGTCCACACCCACGGCGGCTTCCCCGCACAGGTCGGCAGCGAGACCCGCTACAACCTCGATCTACGGGCGGGCGACGTGGTCTTCTGGGTGACCGACCCGGGCTGGATCATGTTCCCGCTCGTCGCGATCGGCGCCACCCTCGCCGGTGCCGGCGTTCTGGCGTACGAGGGCGCGATCGACCACCCGGACGTGAGCCGTCTGTGGCAGCTGCTCGACGAGCACGAGGTCACCGTCTTCGGCAGCTCGCCCAGTCTGTCCCGGATGCTGATGGCACGTGGCTCACGGCATCCGGCCGCGCCCCCCTCCGTGCGGGTCCTCGGCTCGACGGGGGAGCCGTGGACCGAGGAGGCGTGGCGCTGGTACTCCGCCGAGTTCGGCGGCAAACGCTGCCCGGTGATCAACATCTGCGGCGGCACCGAGGTCGGCGGCTCCCTGCTCGCCTCCGCGCCCACCGTGCCCCAGTCGCCGTGCGGCTTCACGGGACCGTGTCTCGGCATCGACGCGGCCATCGAGGACGAGGCCGGTGCCGAGATGGACGAGGGGCGGCTCGGAGAGCTGGTCGTACGGCGTTCGTGGCCGGGGATGACCCGGGGGCTGTGGCAGGCGCGGGAGCGGTTCGCCGACGCCTACTTCGGGCGCAGGCCGGGGCGCTGGTCCCACGGCGATCTGGTGTCGCGGTCGGGGGACGAGTGGTTCGTGCACGGCCGTCTCGACGACGTCATGAAGGTGGCCGGCAAGCGCCTCGGACCCGCCGAAGTGGAGGACGCCGTCCTCGGCGACCCGGCCGTCGCCGAGGCCGCCGCCGTCGGGGTACCGCACCCCGTCTCGGGCGAGGCCCTGTGGTGCTTCACGGTTCCCGCGCCCGGCCGGACCCTCGACGCGGCGGACGCCGAGCGGATCCGCGAGCGGGTCGCCGCCGCGCTGGGACCCGCGTTCCGGCCCGGCCGGGTCGTCGCCGTGCCCGAGCTGCCCAGGACCCGCAACGGCAAGGTGATGCGGCGCCTGGTCCGCGCCCTGGTCACCGGTGAGGAGCCCGGCGATCTGTCCACGCTCGTCAACCCGGCGAGCCTCGACGCGATCCGCACGGCCGTACCCGGCACACCCGACCACCGTCCGTGAACAGCCCCCGCCTCCAAGGGAGTTCCATGCCGACGATCGACATCCTCCTGCCCGGCTTCGCCATCGACACCGACCAGGGCTATCCCGCCTTCTGCGGGGTGTTCCTGGTCCGCGGCCCGGACGCCGCCGGACGGCCCCGCACCCTCCTCGTCGACGCCGCCCACGTCGGCCGCCGTCCCTTCCTGTGGGACGCGCTCGCCGTCCACGGCCTGACCGCCGACGACATCGACACCGTCGTCCTCACCCACGCCCACTGGGACCACGTGCAGAACATCGACCTGTTCCCGCACGCCACCCTCGTCCTCCACCCCGACGAGCGCCGCTACGCCCACACGCCGCACGCCAACGACTGGGCCACGCCCGCCTGGACCGGGCTGCTGCTGGAGCAACTGCCCGTCCGCGAGGCGGCGGACGGCGAGGAGCTCATCCCCGGCGTGTCCGTGATCGCCCTGCCCGGGCACTCACCGGGCAGCATCGGCGTCGTCGTGGAGACCGAGGCGGGCCGCGCCACCATCACCGGCGACGCCCTGCACTTCGCGTACGTCGCCCGCACCCGGCGCAACCCGCTGGTCTTCTGGGACGCCGACGCCGCCGCCCGCAGCATCGACCGGGTGCTGGCCGTGTCCGACCTGGTCTACCCGGGCCACGACCGGCCGTTCCGGCTCACCGCGAACGGCGGCATCGACTACCTGGAGTCCTTCGCGCTCACCCTCACCGGGCTGCGCCCCGACACGGAAGGCCTCGCCTTCGCCGACGGCTCCGCCCGCCCGCTGTGGGTCATGCCGGGCGTGGAGGAGCAGCGCGCGCTGTACGCGAAGAACGCCGACGACATCGAGCGGCGGATCAGCCGGGTTCCGCGCGTGGTGGGCCCTGCGCGGCAAGGAGCCGGTCCAGGGAGCGGTTGAGCCGGTCGAAGAACGGCACGGGCGCCTCGCGGGGGAAGAAGTGGCCGCCGGGGACGGTGGTGAGGCTAAAGCCGCGCGCGTACCGCGCCCAGGCCCGTACCGCCTCCGCGTCGACCAGCGGGTCGTCGGTGCCGGCGAAGGCCTCCACGTCCAGCGGCAGCCGGGCCCGTTCGTCGTCCGGGTCCGGCAGCCGCGCCCGCCGATGGCTGGCGCAGATCCGCAGATCGTCCCGTACGACCGGCAGCAGCGCCCGCAGCCAGTCCGCCCGGTCCAGGAACTGCGGGGCGAGCCCGCCGAAGTCCACCAGCAGGCGGGCCAGTTCACCGTCGTCGTACCGGTCGGGAGCCGGCAGCGTGGGCGTGCGGTGCGGCGCCGCGTACGCCCCGAGGAAGAGCGCCTCGGGACCACGGGCGCCGGCCCGCAGCCGGGCCGCCGCCAGCGCGAAGGCCAGCAGCGCGCCCATGCTGTGCCCGTACGCCGCCCAGGGCCCCTTGTCGAGCAGGGACCCGAGGTCGCGGTCGAGGGCTTCGACCACCTCGCCGGCGTCCTGGAAGCGGGGCTCGCGCAGGCGGGCCTCGCGGCCGGGCAACTGCACCGGCAGAACGTCCACTTCGGGCGGCACGCGGGCGGGCCAGGACGCGAAGAAGGAGGCTCCGCCGCCCGCGTGATGGAAGCAGAACAGCCGCAGCCGGGCATCCGCCCGGGGCTCCCGGCCGAGGCAGGACGCCGGAGCACTGGTGGTCATACGGGGGCTCCCGCCGACGTACGGGCGAGGCGGTGACGTGCCCTGAGGACCCGGGCCCGGGCGGACGCGGCCCGCCGCACGCCACCTGCCGTACCGGCCATCCGCAGCGCCTGCGCCAGCAGCCACAGCCGGGTCTCTGCCGCCCGCTCGGGTGCGCCGCCCAGTACGTCGTTCTCGACCAGCCGCAGCTGCGGCACGCTCCGCTGGAGCAACTCCGCGTCGGAGTACGGCGCGATCTCGTCGTCGCGACTCACCGCGCAGGCGACCGGGATGCGCAGCCGGGCGAGTTCGTCCTCGGCCAGGCTCCAGTCGGCGAGCGCGGCCGGGAGACGGTCCAGGGGGGTGCGGGTGACGTGGGACAGGGTCAGGTTCACCAGCTGCGGCAGCGGGGTGCCCTGCGCGGCGCGCACGAAGAAGTCCCGGACCGGTGCGCCGACGGTGGCCAGGCCCTGGACACGGTCGTCCGTCAGGGCGTGCCGCAGCGCCAGGTGCCCGCCGAAGCTGAGGCCCACGACGCAGGTGCGGGTGGTGTCGGCGGCGCGGCCGAGCAGACCGACGAGGTACCTCAGCATGCGGGTGCTGTCCGTTCCGTAGGGGAGGGCGTTCTCGCCGACGCCGGGCAGCTCCGTCACCACGACGGCGGCGCCCAGCCGGTCGGCCTCGGCCAGGACGGGCGCCCACTGCTCCTTGGTGCCGGTGATGCCGCCGACGACGAGGATCAGCGGCAGCCGTCGATGCTGCGACAGGCCGGCCGCCCAGCAGACGAAACCCGTGTCGTCGAAGGGCAGGTCGAGCCGGGTGATACCGCCGGCGCTTTTGCGCCAGCGGTCGAAGGCCGCCACACAGGCGTCCTGCGCCGCGCGCCGCTCCGGGCCGTCGACGTAGGGGAAGCGGGCCATGGCGTAGTAGCGGACGGCGTCCAGGTTCCGGCCGCGGGCCTCGGCCGCCACCGCGAGCGACGACCAGGCGTGGGTCCAGGCGCCGGGACCCTCGTCCTTGGCGTCGTCGCTCAGCTGGTGCAGCACCCGGTGCAGGACGTCCGGGGGGACGCCCTGGGCGTGCGCGTGCGGGAGGGCGAACCTGCGCAGCTCGGCCAGGGGGATCATCGGACCGCTCCTTTCTCTGCCGGGATGTCCTCCGGCTCCTTGTCCGGCAGGGGTGGGGGATCGCCGGCCGGCGGCCGGCCGCGCCCGCGGCCCGCGAGAAGCCGCGCGAGGCCGGGCGGGCAGTAGATGTCCAGCTGGGTGTCGAGGAACAGGGCGTGGAACCGCAGACAGGGTTCGGGGTCCGGCTCGGGCGTCGCGGTCATCGGCCCGCCACCGCCTCGTACAACTGCCGGAACGTGCGCGCCTGCAGCAGGTCCGCCACCGGGATCCGCCGTCCGGCGAGGCTCTCCACGACGGTCACCAGCCGCAGCAGCAGGACCGAGTCCCAGTCGGGGAAGTCGTCCAGCGGCCGGTCGAGGTCGTCGGCGTCGACGTGCAGGCCGAGTTCCTCCTCGAGGAGGATGCGGAACTCCGTGGGGTCGGCGAGTGCCGTGGTCATCGCTTGTCTCCGTGTCCGTCGGTTGCCGCGTCGAAGGGTCCGAACGCCGCGTCCAGCCGCAGATGGGCGGGGGCCGGGGCGACGGTCGCGAGGTCGTGCCGGAAGTGGACGGCGTCCGGGTCGTCCCCGTCGCCGCCCAGGACGGCGAAGCCGTGGTCGGCGTAGAAGGAGGCGAAGGCGGAGTTGCGCGGCGAGGGCAGGTAACGGCCCGTCACGGCGCGCGCCCCGGTGGACCGGGCGAAGTCCAGCACCGCCGCCACGCAGGCGCTCTCGATGCCCCGGGAGAACACCCGGCAGCTCAGCACGAAGTTGTCGATGCGCAGCAACTCGCCCTCGCGCCGCAGGAACAGCGCACCGATCAGCCCGTGGTCGCCGAACCGGTCACGGGCCCGGACCGCGATCACATGCCGGCCGGGGTGCGCCGTCCAGTCGGCGACCTGCGGCACCTGGAGGCGCTCGGTGGCCAGGTGGAACTGGTTGGTGCGCAGGGTGAGCTGGGAGACCCGGGCGAGCTCGGACTCGTCCGGCGGGCGCAGGATCACCTCGATACCGAGCCCTTCGAGGTAGTCCTGGTAGGAGCCGACGTCCTCGCGGAACTCCTGCCGCAGCGCCTCGGTGCGGTAGCGGCCCGCCCGCTCCAGATCGGCCTCGGTCAGCTCGAACAGGTCGAACCAGCCGTCCGCCAGCAGCGCCGACGGATGCAGGGCCGGCTCCTCGTCGACCGGGACCACGGCCACGTCGGGCAGCCGCTCCGCGACCAGCCCGCACTCGAAGAGACTGTCGTCGACGAAGACGAAGCTGTCCAGGCCGAGACCGAGCCGGTCGGCGATGTCCCGCACATTGTCGTGCTTGGCCTTCCAGTTGGCGTTGACGCGCACGAAGTCGTCCTCGCGCAGCACCATGGCCGGGTGCCCCTTGAGCACCTCGCGCACCAGATCGTCGTCGTTCTTGCTGCTGACGGCGAGCAGCACGCCCTGCGAGCCGAGCTGGCGCACCGTGCGCTGGAAGTCCTGGAACGCCTCGCCGCGCAGCCCCGCGCCGAGCTCGATGCCCTGCGGCCCGGCTTCGCCGAGCACCCCGCCCCACAGCGTCCCGTCCAGGTCGAGCACCAGCACCTTGCGGGTGCGGCCGAGGCGGGCCCGTACCACGTGGGCGGCCTCCCGGGCGTAGGCGGCCAGCAGCGGGTCGGACAGCCGGGCCCGGGCGTACTGCGCGGTGCGCGGCTCGCAGGCGGGCACTCCCTCGCCGACCGGCGGATCGAGGTCGACGGTGACCACGGAGGGATGCTGGTCGGCGAGCGACAGCAGCCCCCGGTTGAACTCCCGCCACACCGCGCCGAGCCGGGCCCGGGAACGCAGGTCGACCAGTTGGTGGGTGAACCGGCGCAGCAGCGGCACCGTGTTGAGGACGAGCAGCCCGCGCCCCGCCTCCTGATGGGCGCGCACGGCACCCGCGAGCAGCGACAGCTTCGCCCGCGCCGCAGCCTCGACGTCCTCCGCCCGCCACGGCACGGTGACGTCGTCGAAGACGGTGTACGCGTCGAGCAGGCAGAGCGTGAGCTGCGGCAGCGCCTCGTCCGAGGGGCGCATCAGGTCCTGTACGTACGCCCCGTAGGGCGCGACCTTCGGCTCCAACAGCAGCCCGTGCCGGGCCAGTTCGGCGGTGAGCGGCGCGACCACCGGGGCCACCGTCGAATGCCCTGTGACGGCGACGGACACCACCGGCACGTCGGGTGCGTGCCGCCGTACCTCCGTCGGGTCGAGCCGGGACAGCAGCTGCCCGGCGGCCGGGAGGTCGGCCTGCGGCATGCGGGACAGCAGGTCCGGGACGGCCCGGTACTCGGCGGCGAGCTTGCCCGACCGGTGCAGGATGCGCAGGGTGCGCAGCGCCCCGGGGTCGTGCCAGGCGCCGGGACCGACGGTGCTCTCCATGGGTGTCCCGGTCTGCGTCATGACCGCTCCAGGGCGATACCCGACTTGATCCACTTGCTGGACTCGACCGCGACCGCGACGGCCCGCCCGGGCCCCTCCCACTGCCGCAGCAACTCGGCGAGCTGGAGGAACGGCAGGGCGTTGCCGTTGTTGCCGACGTGGCGCACCACGTTGATCCGGCGGGCGTCCGGGGCGGGCATCTCGGCGGAGATGCGATCGCTCATCCGGCCGGACAGCTGCGGGGGCAGCAGGAAGTCCACATCGTCGGCGGCCCAGCCCAGGTCCTCCAGGAGCTCCCAGAACATCTGCTGGGCCAGCGCGGGCACCGTCTCCTCGATCGCCTTGTAGTCCTCGGAGACGGCGGTGCGGTCGCTGTGCCGGTCGCCGAGCCCGAACCAGTCGATGACCTGGCCGGGCTCCCGGCCCAGGCCCACCAGCCGGTTGAGCACCTGGCGGATCTCGATGCCGTCACCACCGACGGGCTCGGCGCTGAGCACGGCCGCGCCGGCCCCGTCGCCGAACAGCACGTAGTTCACGAGCTCGGCGGAGGTGCGGCTGCCCGGGTCGAAGTCGGTCTCCAGGTGCTTGGCGCACACGTCGCCGCCGATCACCAGCACGGTGCGGCAGCGCCCGGCGAGCAGCAGGGTGCGGGCCACGTCCAGGGCCTGCACGGCTCCCGCGCAGCCGGACTGGAGCTGGTAGGTGGGGACGTTGTCGATGCCGAGCCGGTCCGCCACCAGGTTCACGGTGGCCGGCATCAGCTGGTCGGGGGTGGCGGTGCCCATCACGACGCAGTCGATGTCGTAGGGCTCGAGTGCGGCCTCGGCCAGCGCCCGGTCGGCGGCGGTCGCCGCGATGTCGGCGAGGGTGTGCCGGACCTGCCCGGTCGCCAGGTCGACGGCGAAGTGCCGGCCGGTGTTGCCGATGAACAGGTCGGCCCAGCTCTCGTCGACGCCGACGAGCTTGGCCAGGGTCGTGTTGTCCACCGGGTCGCCGGGCAGGCAGGTGCCGACCGAGGCCAGGTAGACGGTGGGGGCGGTCATCGGGGGGTTCCTTCCGGGGCTGCGGGTACGGGGGCGTCGGTGAGGTGCAGGGACCGCAGGTAGCGGACGAGGTCGCCCACGGTGCGCAGACTGGCGAGCAGGTCCTCGACCGGCAGCTCGCCGAGTCGCGGCAGCGCGTTCTCGATGCGTGCCTTCAGCTCCATGACGCGGATCGAGTCGAAGCCCAGGTCCTCGTGCAGCCGGGAGTGGTCGTGCACATGACCCGGGTCGTGCCCGCCGACCCGGCACACCAGACGGCGCGTCAGTTCGGCGAGGGAGTCCGGCAGGTCCTCCGCCGGGGCCGGCGGGCACGGTGCACCGCGGGCCGCGCCACTCGGCACCGCGGTGGTGTCCGCGCCAGAGGGGACGTGCGGCGCGGACAGTTCGGGAAGGCCGGGTGCGGTGCCGGCGCGCCAGGCCCGGAACGAGTCGTCGAACACATACGGCGGCAGCCGGCGCGGCACCCGGTCCGCCTCGTCGTACAGCACGTCCCACTGAGGGGCGAGCCCGGCGCACCACAGCTCGCCCAGCAGCTGCTGCGGCCGGTGGCCCGGCGCGTGCTCTCCGGGGTGCGCGGTGTGCAGGCTCGCCGGATGCCCGCCGTCCGTCGTCAGCCGGGCCAGCAGCGGGGTGAGTACGGAGCGCGGTCCGATCTCCACCACGTGGGTGACCCCGCCGGCCAGCAGGGCACCGGCGGCCTGAGCGAACCGCACCGGCGCGGTGATCTGCCGGGCCCAGTAGTCGGCGTCCATGGTCTCCTCGCCGGTCAGCTCACGGCCGTACACCGTCGAGAACACCGGGAGCAGCGGGCGCCGGGCGGGCACGTCCCGGCACTCCGCGCGGAACTCCTCCACCACCGGCTGCATCAGCGGCGAGTGGAAGGCGTGGGAGACGGTGAGCCGCCGCGCGGCCACCTTCCGCTCGGTCAACTCACGCTCGACCTCGGCCAGTTCGTCGAGGTCCCCGGCGATCACCGTGGCGTGCGGGCCGTTGACGGCGGCCAGACCGAGGCGCTGCCGCCCCACCAGCAGCGCCTCGGCCTCCGCGGCGTCCAGGCCCACCGCGAGCATCCCGCCGTCCTCGGGCAGCGCCTCCATCAGCGCCCCGCGCCGGGCCACCAGCCGCGCAGCGTCCGGTACGTCCAGCGCCCCGGCCACGCAGGCGGCGGCGAACTCGCCGATGCTGTGCCCGA
Organism: Streptomyces sp. F001; assembly: GCF_004187715.1. GTDB lineage: Bacteria > Actinomycetota > Actinomycetes > Streptomycetales > Streptomycetaceae > Streptomyces > Streptomyces flavusporus. The sequence goes on from NZ_QZWF01000026.1 coordinate 43,559, forward strand.
TGACGTACGACGGCCTGATCCCGGTCTCGGCGAGGGTCGCCGCCATCGCGTACCCCACCGCGAACAGCGCCGGCTGGGCGAAGCGCGCCCGGTGCAGTTCGGGATCGCCGTCGAGCACCAGGTCGCGCACCGACCGTCCGGTGTGCGGGGCGAGCTCCTTGTCGATGTCGTCGAGGTGGCGTGCGTACGCGGGGCACGACCGGTACCAGGACGCGGTCATACGAGGGTGCTGGGCGCCCTGACCGGTGAAGGCGAACGCCACCGACCCCACCGACCGCCGCCCCGGGTCCACCCGCGGCGCCTCCTCGGCGCGCTCCGCAGCCGCGCGTAACTCCGCCACCAACGTGGGCAGATCGCCGGCCGCCACGGCCGCCCGGTGCGGCAGCCGGGACTTGACGCGGTTGCTGGTCCAGCACAGCTGCGCCAGCTGGTTCTCCGGACGGCGGGCCAGGGCGTCGGCCTGCGCCAGCAGATTGGCGCGCAGCCGCTCGGGGGTCCGGGCGGAGACGGTGAACACCCCCGGCGCGCCGGGCCGGCCGCGGTGGACCGCGCGGGGCGCGGACGCCAGCACCGCGTGCGCGTTGCTCCCGCCCATGCCGAAGCTGCTGACCGCGGCGTGCACGGTGCCCGACGGCAGCCGCAGCGGCGACTTCAGCAGGGTCAGCCTGCGGCCGGGCAGGTCCAGCTTCGGGTTCTCCTCGTGGGCGAACCGGCTCGGCGGCACCGTGCGGTGGTGCAGGGCGAGGACGGCCTTGATCAGCCCGGCGATCCCGGCCGCGCCCTCCGCGTGCCCGAAGTTGCTCTTGACCGAGCCCAGCGCGACACTGCCGCCGCTGCGTCCGCCGGTCAGCTCGCCGAGGGCCTGCGCCTCGATGAAGTCGCCGAGCAGGGTGCCGGTGCCGTGCGCCTCGACGAACCGGATGTCGTCGGCGGTCACGCCGGCCCGCTGCCACACCGACTCGATCAGCCGTTGCTGCGCCCAGCGGTTGGGCGCGGTGATGCCGTTGCTGCGCCCGTCCTGGTTGGTGCCGGTCTCCTTCAGCACCGCGTACACCGGCTGACGGTCCGCCAGCGCGTCGCTCAGCCGGCGCAGCACCAGCACGGCCACGCCCTCGGCCCGTCCGATGCCGTCGGCCAGGGCGCTGAACGGCTTGCAGCGGCCGTCGGGCGCCGAGAGGCCGGCCTGGGCGTAGAAGATGTTGATGACCGGCGTCATGATCAGGTTGGTGCCGGCCGCCAGCGCGTAGTCCGACTCGCCCGAGCGCAGCGCGCTCATCGCGAGGTGCACGGCGACGAGGGACGAGGAGCAGGCCGTGTCCACGGCGAGGCTCGGGCCCTTGAGGTCGAGGTGGTACGAGACGCGGTTGGCGCCCATGAAGTAGCCGTTGCCGGAGCCGTAGCGGGCGGTGATCCGGTCGTAGTCGGCGAGTTGCAGATACGCCCACTCGTTCGCCATCACCCCGACGAACACACCGGTGTCGGTCCCGGCCAGGTCCTGCGGCGCGACGGCGGCGTCCTCCAGGGCCCGCCAGGAGCTCTGCAGCAGCAGCCGCTGCTGCGGGTCCATGGCCTGTGCCTCCCGCGGGGCGATCCCGAAGAAGCCGGGGTCGAAGGCGTCGGGGTCCTGGATGAAGCCGCCGCGCACGGTGTTGGTCCGGCCGGGCACCCGCTTCTCCGACGTGCTGCCGGGGGAGGACGGCACGGCGGCGTGATAGCGGTCGGCGTCCCAGCGCTGCTCGGGGACCCGGCCGGTGCCGTCCCGGCCGTCCATGAGCAGCGACCAGTATTCCTGGGCGTCGCGGGCACCGGGGAAACGGCAGTCGAGGCCGACGACGGCGATGGGCTCGCGTACGGAGGTCACTGCGGTCGTTTCCGTCATCGCGTGTCCTTGGCGGCCAGCTGCTCGGCCAGGTGGTCGCCGATCGCGTGCACCGTCGGGAAGTCGTACGCGATCGTCGGGGAGACGGCGATCCGGAACCGCTCCTCGATCTCGCCGCAGATGCTGATCGCCGCGACCGAGTCGATGCCGTAGTCGGCGAGCGGGGTGTCCGGGTCGATCTCGTCGGGGGACCTGTGCAGATGGAAGGCGACGCGTTCGGCCAGCCACACTTCCAGGCCGGGCGCGTGGTCCGGGTGCAGGGGGTGTTCCACAGGGGCGGTACGGGTGTCGTGGGCAATGCTCATGGCGTACGTCTCTCTCCGGATCGCGGGGTCAGGGACGAGGGGACGCGGCCGCCGGCTCGGGCGTCACGTCGGTCGCGGGAAGCAGGTCGGCGACCGGGCGCTGCAGGCGCTGGTGCAGCACCGGCAGCGCACCGTCGAGGAAGAGCTGCCGCATGAGCGTGCGCTGTGTCTTGCCGCTGGTGGTCTTGCGGATCACCCCCTGTTGCACCAGCACCACGCTCACGCCGGCCAGCTGGAACCGCCGGCTGAGCAACGCCTGGACGGCCGCGGCCAGTTGGGGCAGGTCGTCCTCGGCGGCGGCACGGGCACGCAGCTCCTGCACCACGACCACGTGCGAACGGCCGTCGGCCCGGCCGGTCACGGTGAACACGGCGCCGCCGCCGCGCCGGAACGCCTCACCCGAGTCCTGGATCGCCTGCTCGATGTCCTGCGGGTAGAGGTTGCGGCCGTGCTGGATGAGCATCTCCTTGATGCGGCCGGTGACGTAGAGCTCCCCGTCGAGCAGGGCGCCGAGGTCGCCGGTGCGGAAGTACCCGCTGCGGCCGTCCGCCGTCTCGGCCCGGAAGGTCTGCGCGGTCAGTTCGGGCCGGTTCCAGTAGCCGGCGGCCACCGACGGGCCGCGCAGCCAGATCTCGCCGACCCGCCCGTCGGGCAGCACCTCCAGGCTCACCGGGTCCACGATCAGCGCCTCGGTGTCCGTCGGCCGGCCGCAGCCCACGAGGATGCGGCCCGCCCGGTCGCTGCGCGCGGGCCGCAGCTCGTCCCGCTCCAACGCATGGGCGTCGACGGTGAGTTCCAGGTGCGGCGCCTCGGTGTCGCCGCTGGAGACCAGCAGGGTGTTCTCGGCCAGCCCGTAGGAGGGCAGCACGACCTCGGGGCGCAGCCCGTGCCCGGCGAAGCGCTGCACGAACGCGCGCAGGGTCCCGGCACGCACCGGCTCGGCCCCGTTCAGCGCCACCCGCAGGGTGGAGAGGTCGAGGCCGGCGGACTGCTCCTCGGTGACCCGGCGGACGCACAGGTCGTAGCCGAAGTCGGGGGAGGCGGTGCCCTCCACCCGGTAGTCATGGATCATGCGCAGCCAGCGGTGGGGCTGTTTGATGAAGGAGACCGGCGACATCTGCACGCTGGTCCCGCCGACCCACAGCGGCTGCAGCGTCATGCCGATCAGCCCCATGTCGTGGTAGAGCGGTAGCCAGCTGCCGGTCACCACGCCGTCCGGGGTGCGCATGGCCGTGCGGATGGCCTCCTCGTTGGCGGCGAGATTGGCGTGCGTGACCATGACGCCCTTGGGCTCGCTGGTGGAGCCGGAGCTGTACTGCAGGAAGGCCACGTCGGTGTCGCGCACCGCGGGCGGGACCCACAGGCCGGCGTCCACGCCCGCGTCGTCCTGCGCGCCGGTCGACAGGCACACCACGTCCGGGATTCCGGTGGCGGTCAGCCAGGCGCCGATGGCCTGCCGGTACTCGGGGAGCGTCAGCACGGCCCCCACCTCGGCGTCCCGCAGGATGCTGCTGACCCGGGCCAGCCGTTCGCCGGGCTCGTCGGGCAGCGGCGCCGGGATCGCCGTACGCCCGGCGTAGAAGCAGCCGATGAACGCCGTGACGAAGTCCAGGGTCGGCGGGTAGAGCAGCAGGACCGGACGCGTCGGATCGCCCTTGGCGGCCTCGCGCAGCCGGGTGGCCACCACGCGGGCCCGCCGGTCCAGTTCGGCGTAGCCGATCTCCTCCGGCCGCATGTCCGGGCCGTCCTCGTGCAGGTACACGAACGCGGTGCGTTCGGGGTGACGGTGCACGCCGTCGCGTACGGCGTCCGTCAGCGTTCGGTGCTGAAGCTGGTGCGGCACTGGCTGTCCTTTCGCGGTCGGTGACCGGTGCGGGATGAGACCTCCGGGCGGCACCGGGTGCCATCCGTGCGGCCAGGCTTTAGGCGCCGTGAAAAGGCGACGTAAAGCGAAAATTGGTGCGCACGTCATGGCTGCGGGGTTGGGCGGACGGCAGGCCCACCGGCCGGTACAACGGTGTGTGTACGGAAGGGCACGATCCGTGCCGGCATGCGGTGCCTGCGGAGAGGAGTTCGTCATGGCGCCCATCGGACTGACACCGGGGAACGATGCGTCGGGTGCGGTGCAGGAGACTGCGCTGAGGGACGGGTTCGTGGTCTGCCACGGCCGGTTGGGCGACTGGGCGCGGGCGGCCGCAGGGCCGTCCGCGCCCGGCCTGCTCGGCGCCGACTGGCCCCGCTATCTGGCGACGCGGGAACCCGCCGCACGGGCGCGGCTGTTGGGTTCCCGGCTGTTGCTGCGCCGCGCGGTGGCCGCCGTGTCCGGCGTGGCACCGGACCGGGTCCGGCTGGGGCGCGACGGGTGGGGCCGGCCGGTGGTGCACGAGCCCGCGGGGCTGGACGCGGGCATCAGCCACACGGCCGGGGTGCTGGTGGTCGGAGTGGCCCTGGGCCGCCGGATCGGCGTGGACGTGGAGGCCCGGCAGCGCCCGCTGCTGGCGCCCGGGCTCGCCGAGCGGTTCTGCCACGCGGAGGAGCTTGCGGAGCTGCGCGAACTGCCCTCCGGTGAGCGCAACGCCCGGCTCGTGCGCCTGTGGACGCTGAAGGAGGCGTACGCGAAGGCGCTCGGCGTGGGCCTCGCGTACGACTTCAGGCTGCTGCGTCCGCGGCCCGAACCCCACGGCGAGGGCTGGGTTCTGGGCCGGATCTCGGCCGAGTGGCGGCTGCGCTGCGACGGTGTCGAGCGGTTCCTCGTCGCCAGTGCGCTGGGGCCGCAGAGGCAAGCGCAGCAAACGAGTCAATGATGAGCGCAGCAATTGAGTCAATGCTGTATCGATACACCATTGACTCGATTGACCGTCAGGTCTAGCGTCGAACTCACAGCTGGGAAAGGGCAGTCGGCTCACCATCCCACGGAGGTCCGATGCGCAAGCCGCCCCACGTCCGACAGCCGGCGGCCGCACCGGTGCGCACTCCCCGCGGCGGTCGTCAGCGTGACCCCGCCGCCGACCGGGCGATCCTGGACAGCACACTGAGCCTGCTCGGCGAGGGATGCAGCTTCGGCGACCTGTCCATGGACCTGGTCGCCCAGCGGGCCGGCGTCGCCCGCGCGACCATCTACCGCCGCTGGCGCAACAAGGAAGAGCTGGTGCTGGCCGCGCTGGGCACCCTCGACCTGCCCGTGCCGCAGCTGGACGGACTGACCCTGCGGGACAAGCTGGTGACGCTCGTCGACCAGCTGCGCCACCGCGGCCAGGACACCCAGCTGCACCGGCTGATCGGCAGCCTCCTCGGTGAGGCGGTACGCCGCCCGCACCTGGTCGAACGGTTCGAGGACACCGTCGTCGCGGCGCGGCGCGAGGCCCTGGTCGAGGCCCTGCGGGAGGGCATCGACAGCGGCGAACTGCGCGCCGGCCTCGACCTGGACGACGCCGTCGAGATCCTCACCGGACCGATGGCCGCCCGCCTGATCCTGCGGCAACGCCCCGTGGAATCCGCGGCGTTCGCCGAGTCGATCGTCGACACGTTCCTGAACGGAACCCGCGCGAACCGTGCCGGGCCGGGACCCGGCACGGCACCGGAGCACCTGCCGCCACCGTAAGGAGCCGCTGCCATGAAGTTCCTCTTCGACGACCCAGCCTTCGACTACCAGGCCCTGCGCACCGCTGGTTACGCCGACTACGGCGGTGCGCAGCTCGGCGAGGTCGTCTCGGTCGCCGCCCGGATCCCCGACGGCGACACCGAGGCGTGGCGCAGGGAGTGGGCCCAGCTCGCCGAACGCGTGCACCGCCTGGGCACCACGGCCCTCGACGAGGGCCGCTGCGTCGATGCCCGTGCCGCACTGCTGCGGGCGCACAACTACTACCGCACCGCCGAGTTCTTCCAGCGCGACGACCCACAGGACACGGAGGCCCTGCGGTTGATGCGGCTGTCCCGGGCGACCTTCGCCGACGCCGCCGAACTCATGGAGCGGCCACCGCAGTTCGTCCGCATCCCCTACGAGGACACCTCGCTGCCCGGCTACCTCTACCGAGGGGAGGAAACCGGCGAGCCCCGGCCCATGGTCGTCCATCACGGCGGCATCGACTCCACGCTCGAGGAGGGCTGGTTCTTCGTCGCCGCGGCCGCCCTTGCCCGCGGCTACGACTGCCTGTGCTTCGAAGGCCCGGGGCAGGGTTCCGTGCTGCGCGAGCAGGGGCTGGTCTTCCGGCCGGACTGGGAGCAGGTGGTCACCCCGGTCGTGGACTACGCGCAGGACCTGCCCGGTGTGGACCCCGACCGCGTGGTGCTGGTCGGCACCAGCCTCGGGGGGCTGCTCGCCGTGCGGGCCGCAGCGTTCGAGCACCGGCTGGCCGGATGCGTCGCCCATGATGCCGTCTGGCAGCTGGGCGACGTCGTGGCGTTGCCTCCGTTCGTCCTGGAGTGGGTCGAGCAGGGCTGCGACGACTTCGCCGACCCGGTGATGTGGGGCATCGCCGCCCAGCAGACCTTCACCCGCTGGCTGCTGCGGCAGGCGCTGTGGACCTTCGGCGCGGACACCCCGTCCCAACTGCTGCGTACGCTGCCCGCGTTCGGCCTGTCCGAGGTGATCGGACAGGTGCGGTGCCCGGTGCTCGTCCTGGACGCGGAGGAGGACATGTTCTTCGCCGGTCTCGAGCACGCGAAGAAGGTGTACACGGGCCTGAACTCGCCCAAGACGCTGTACGTCTTCACCGCGGACGAGGGCGGCGGGGCGCACTGCCACTCCGGCGCCATGCGCCTCTACCACGAACAGCTGTTCACCTGGCTGGGCCAGACCCTCGGGGAGGGCCGGCCGGTAGCGGCGTGACCGGTACGCGAAGCCACCAGCCCGGCCCGCTCCCCGCGGGCCGGGCTGTTTGATTGAACGGTGACTCATTTGTTTACGGCCAGGGAGTGTCAGAACCGGGCCAGTTCTGCTCGGATTAATAAGTGTGTAACGGGTAGGGCCTGGTATCGGTGGGCGAGCTGGCATAGGCTTCCCGAGAAAGAAGATACTTTCGAGTAACAGGCGTCCCAGGACCTCGGGACGGACGGGGGAGCCGGTTTTAGTTGAATGCGTTCCGCGCATTCGGGGGGTTGCCGTGTCCCTGTTCTCTGCACAAGCCGACCATCCACTGCGCTACGAGCTGCTCGGGCGGCTGCGGGTCACCCGCGGCGGCGTCGATCTGACGCCCGATGCGCCCAAACTCACCAAACTACTCACCCTGCTCCTGGTCAGGGCAGGTGAGGCGGTGCCCGGAGAGAAACTCGTGGCGGAACTGTGGGAGCAGGGTCCGCCGCGCTGTGCCTTCGCGAGCCTGCGCGTGTACGTCTCGCAGTTGCGGAAAATCCTTTGCGGCCCTCGGGGCACGTCCCCGATCGTCACGACGTCGTCCGGATACATTCTCGACCTGAGTGAGGCCATGACCGATTTCCAGGAATTCGAGCAGCTCTACACCCGTGGCCGGGAACGGTACTCGGCGGCCGATTTCCGACCGGCCGGCGAACTTCTCCGCCGGGCCCTGTCCCTGTGGCGCGGTCCGGTCCTGGAGGGAGTGCCGAGCTCCCTGGCGATCGAATCCTTCAGGGCCGTCCAGGAAGAGAAACGGCTGAACTGCACCGAACTCGCCGTCGACGCCGCTCTCGCGGTCGGCCGCCATCACGAAGTGATCGAGGAACTCAAGGGCCTCCTCGTCCAGCATCCCCTGCGGGAGCCGTTCTACCGCCAGCTGATGGCCGCGCTGTACCGGGCGGGCCGGCAGGGCGACGCCCTCGGCGTCTACCACCACGCCCGCAGGGTGCTCAGAGAGGAACTGGGCGTCGAACCGGGACCACCGCTGCGGCTCGCCCTGGAGGCCATCCTCCGGGCCGACCCGTCACGGCTGGAGGCCACCGGGGTGATACCCGCGGCGCGCTGAGGGAGTGCCTGAGACCCACGATCGTGGCCCGAGCCCGTCATCCGGGTGCGCTCAGAAGGCGCGGCCGGGTCCAATGTGCGAGATTGCGGACTGAGGGAGGCCGGGGGCGAGTCGCTGTCCCTCACATGTGCTGCTCGGGTACCCCGCCCCGGCCTCCCTCGCGACGTCCATACGATCCGGGGGTTGACCTCCATGGCCCTGCACGAGACCAGCCGCCCCCTCGACGACGTGTACGCGCTGCCCATCAGCGAGCGGGCGCTGCCGAAGTACCGCATGCCCGACGCCGTGGCCGACGCCCGCGCGGTACGGGCCCTCATCCACGCCGAACTGGACCTGGACGGCAACGCCGCGCAGAACCTCGCGACCTTCTGCACCACCTGGGCGGAGCCGGAGGTGCACGACCTGATGGACGAGTGCCTCGGCAAGAACATGGCCGACAAGGACGAGTACCCGCAGACCGCCGAGATCGAGAGCCGCTGCGTCCATATGCTCGCCGACCTGTGGAACGCCCCGGACGGCACCACCACCCTCGGCTGCTCCACCACCGGCTCCAGCGAGGCCGGCATGCTCGGCGGACTGGCACTGAAATGGCGCTGGCGCGAGCGCCGACGGGCCGAGGGCAGGCCCGCCGACCGGCCCAACCTGGTCGCCGGGCCGGTCCAGGTGTGCTGGGAGAAGTTCGCCCGCTACTTCGACGTCGAACTGCGCCAGATCCCCCTGGAGGCGGGCGCGTTGGGACTGCGCGCCCACCAACTGCGCGAGTACGTCGACGAGAACACCATCGGTGTGGTGGCGATCCTCGGCGTCACCTACACCTGCGTCTACGAGCCGGTCGCCGAGATCGCCGCCGAACTCGACCGCATCCAGGCCGAGACCGGCCTCGACATTCCCGTGCACGTGGACGCCGCCAGTGGCGGCTTCGTCGCCCCCTTCCTCCACCCCGGCCTGGTGTGGGACTTCCGGCTGCCCAGGGTCGCCTCCATCAACGTCTCCGGCCACAAGTACGGCATGGCCCCGCTCGGAGTGGGCTGGGTGGTGTGGCGGTCACCCGACCTGCTCCCCGAGGACCTGATCTTCCGCGTCTCCTACCTCGGCGGCGACATGCCCACCTTCGCCCTGAACTTCTCCCGCCCCGGCGGCGAGGTCGTCGCCCAGTACTACAACCTGCTGCGCCTGGGCCGCGAGGGCTACACCAAGATCCACGGCGCCTGCGCCGCCACCGCCCGGATGCTGGCCGAGCAGGTCGCCGGCATGGGCCCCTTCACCGTCCTCTACGACGGCCAGGAAGCCCTCCCGGCCGTCACCTGGACCCTCACCGACCCCGATCAGGTGCCCTACACGCTGTACGACCTCAGCGACCAGCTGCGCCGTCGAGGCTGGCAGGTCCCCGCCTACCCGCTGGCCGCCGGCCGCGAGGACACCGTCGTCCAGCGCGTCCTGGTCCGGCACGGCACTGGGTACGACAAGATCGCACTGCTGGCGGACGACCTGCGCACCGCCGTCGGCCGTCTGTCGAACGGGCCGACGGCCCACGCGGCGGACCAGCCGTGCTTCCACCACTGAGTCAGACGGTGCGGACCTCCTCGATGCGCACCGGCCGGTGCTCCTTCAGGGAGAGCGTGCACGCCTCCGCGATCCACCCCGCCTCCAGCGCGTCCACGACCGTGCACGGCGAGGGGCGGGTACCCGACACCACCTCGGTGAACGCGGCGAGTTCGGCTCGGTAGGCGGCGGTGAAGCGGTCCATGAAGAAGTCGTGCGGAGTGCCCGCCGGGAAGGTCACGCCCGGCTCGACCGACCGCAGCGGCAGCTTGTTCTCCAGCCCGACGGCGATGGAGTCGTCGAAGCCGTGCAGCTCCATCCGCACGTCGTGCCCCCGGCCGTTGTGACGGCTGTTGGACACCACGGCGATCGTGCCGTCGTCCAGGGTGAGGACCGCGCCGGTGGTGTCGGCGTCCCCCGCCTCCCGGATGTAGTCGGCACCCCGGTTGCCGCCGACGGCGTACACCTCGCTCACCTCACGGCCCGTCACCCAGCGGATGATGTCGAAGTCGTGCACGGAACAGTCGCGGAAGATGCCCCCGGAGGCGGCGACGTACGCGGCCGGCGGTGGCGCCGGGTCCAGCGTCGTCGACCGTACGGTGTGCAGCGTGCCCAGCTCACCGGCCTGCACGGCGGCCCGGGCGGCGACGAACCCGGCGTCGAAGCGCCGGTTGTAGCCGATCTGCACGGGCACGTCACTGCCCTCGACGGCCTTGAGGACCTCGACGCCCTCGGTCATGGTCTTGGCGACGGGCTTCTCGCAGAAGACGGGGACACCGGCCTCGACCCCGGCCAGGATCAGGGCGGGGTGGGCGTCCGTCGCCGCCGCGACGACGATGCCGTCCACACCGGCGGCCAGCAGGGCCTCGGGCGAGTCCGCGACCTCGGCCCCGAACCGCTCCGCCGCGGCCTTGGCGGCGTCCGCGAACGGGTCGGTGACGACGAGCGACTCGACGACGTCGAGTCCGGAGAGGGTCTCGGCATGGAAGGCGCCGATACGGCCGAGGCCGAGGATTCCGATGCGCATGAGCTTCGCTGCTCCTTGTGTGTGGTTGCTGTCCGTGGCAGAGGCTCCGCCCCGGACCCCGATCGCCCTTCGGGCTCGTCCTCAATCGCCGGACGGGCTCAATTTCTTCAGTCCAGGCCGCCCAGTACGTTCTGGTCCCAGTCGATCACCGAACCGGTCACCACGCCGGAACGGTCCGACAGCAGGAAGACCACGAAGCCGGCGATCTCGTCCGGCTGGCCCAGCTTGCCCATCGGCAGCCGGGCGGCGGCCTGCTCGCGCCAGTCGTCCCCGGCGCCGTGGAAGGTCTTCTGCGTCGCGTCCTCACCCTCGGTCGCGGTCCAGCCGATGTTCAGGCCGTTGATCCGGATCCGGTCCCAGCGGTGGGCATGCGCGGCGTTGCGGGTCAGCCCGATGAGGCCGGCCTTGGCGGCGACGTACGGCGCGAGGAACGGCTGTCCGCCGTGTGCCGACGACGTGATGATGTTGACGATCGTGCCGGGTGCCTGGCGCGCCACCATGTCGGCGACGGCGGCCTGCATGGTGAAGAACGGTGCTTTGAGGTTGATGGCGATGTGCGCGTCGAACAGCTCGGGCGTGGTGTCCAGCAGCGTGCCCCGGGAGGTCAGCCCGGCCGAGTTGACCAGGCAGTCGATCCGGCCGTAGGCGGCCACGACCTGTGCGACGGACGCTTTAGCCTGCTCGGGATCGGCCAGGTCGGCTTGTACGAACATGGCCTTGCCGCCGGCCGCGACCAGCTCCTCCACCAACGCCTCACCGGGCTCGGCACGCCGGCCGGAGACGGCCACGACCGCCCCCTCCCGGACCGCGGCCCGCGCGATCGCGGCGCCGACGCCCTGACTGCCGCCGCCCACCAGGACGACCTTGTCGGCGAGAAGTCCCATGGTTTTGAGGTCCTTTCAGCTCGTGCGCCGTTCGGCGACGGCCCGCAGCTCGTCGCGCAGCGCCTCGGGTGTCCACGCCTCGCGCAGCGCCCGCCGTACGACGTCCGCCTGGGAGGGCGGGGCGAGCCCGTCGACCGGCGGGTCGCTGTCGAGGTTGGTGGGGAAGGGGTAGCCCTCGGCGCTCGCCGCGATCACGTTCTCCAGCCACCGCTCGCCCTCGGCCCTGCGCTTGAGCAGCACCGGGAAGACGGCGTTCACGATCGCCGCACGGTCCACGGTTTCCATCGCGCGCCCGAACGCGGAGGACACCTGGAGGAGGTTGGCCATCCGCCGCACGTCCGCGGAGCGGTTGGTGCCGGCGGCGTGGAACAGCGCGGGGTTGAAGAAGACGGCGTCGCCCTTGGCGAGCGGGAGCTGGACGTGACGGTCCTCGAAGTACGCCTGGAACTCGGGGAGTCGCCAGGCGAGATAGCCCGGCGCGTACGTCTGCGAGTACGGCAGGTACATCGTCGGGCCGGTCTCGACCGGCATGTCGCAGTGCGCGACCGCGCCCTGGAGGGTGAGCGCGGGGGAGAGCCGGTGGACGTGCGCCGGGTACGCCGCTGCCGTCTCGTCGGAGAGGAAGCCCAGGTGGTAGTCACGGTGTGCGGTCTGGGCCGCGCCGCCCGGGTTGACCACGTTGACCTGCGAGGTGATCTGGTAGCCGGGGCCGAGCCAGGCCGCCGAGACGAGGGCCAGGACATCGTTGGCGTAGTAGTCGGCGAACGTCTCGGGGTCGAACAGCGCCGCCTTCTCCAGCGCGTTCCACACCCGGTCGTTGGCGCCCGGCCTGGCGAAGTGGTCACCGGCGGTCGCGCCCGAGGCATGCTGCTCGGCGATCAGGGCGTCGAAGACGTCCGTGATCCCGTCGACGATCGCCGGATCCGGGAACGCCCCCCGGAAGACCACGATGCCCGGGCCCTCGGCGAGCGCGCGCACCAGCTCGGCCTGGAGGTCCCGGCGGCTCCCCGGCAGCCGGTCACTCTCGTACACCAGGACGTTCCGCTCCACGGACGCGGCGCAGGGGTAGTCGGCGACATCGGTCTTCCGCTCGACCAGCGCGCGGAAGGCGTCGAGATCGCAGTCCCGCTCGGACAGCCAGGAGGTGAAGGACATCCTCGTCCTTTCGGTGACAGGGGCCACACAGCGCTGTCATTCTTGTCAGTACAAACCCATCGAACAACCAGCAGCGAGCCATCAAAAAACCCTCAAGGAGCCGACCGTATGGGCCACCCCTTCCCGATCCGGGAGATCGCCCGGCAGGCGGGCCTCAGCGAGGCGACCGTCGACCGGGTCCTCAACGGGCGGGGCGGGGTGCGCGAGAGCACCGCCCGTGAGGTCCGGCAGGCCATCGCCGACCTGGACCGGCAGCGCACCCAGGTCCGGCTCGTCGGCCGCACCTTCATGGTGGACATCGTGATGCAGGCGCCGGAGCGGTTCACCACCGCCGTACGCGCCGCCCTGGAGGCCGAACTGCCGTCCCTGCACCCGGCGGTGCTGCGCTCCCGCTTCCACTTCCGGGAGACCGGCCCGGTGGGTGAGCTGGTCGCGACGCTGGACCGCATCGCCCGGCGCGGCTCGCAGGGCGTGATCCTCAAGGCGCCCGACGTCCCCGAGGTCACCGCCGCCGTCGGCCGGCTGGTGGCCGCCGGCATACCGGTCGTCACCCTGGCCACCGATCTGCCCGCCAGTGCACGCCTCGGCTATGTCGGCATCGACAACCGGGCGGCGGGCGCGACAGCCGCGTACCTCATGGGGCAGTGGCTCGGCGACCGGCCCGCCCATGTGCTCACCAGTCTCAGCAGCGGCTTCTTCCGCAACGAGGAGGAGCGCGAGATGGGCTTCCGCGCCGCCATGCGCGCCCGGCACCCCGCCCGCACGCTCGTCGAGATCGCCGAGGGCCAGGGCCTGGACGCCACGCAGTACGACCTGGTGCGTGCCACTCTGGAACGCGACCCGGACATCCGCGCGGTCTACTCGATCGGCGGCGGCAACATCGCCACCCTCCGGGCCTTCGAGGACGTCGGCCGCGAGTGCGCCGTCTTCGTCGCGCACGACCTCGACCACGACAACACCCGGCTGCTGCGCGAGCACCGTCTGTCCGCCGTCCTCCACCACGACCTGCGCCAGGATGTGCGGGAGGCCTGCCACATCGTGATGCGCGCCCAGGGCGCCCTGCCGCCCGCCGGACCGACCCTGCCCTCCGCGATCCAGGTGGTCACGCCCTACAACATGCCACCGCAGGCGACGGCCGTGTGACCCACGGCGGCGTTCGGGCCCGTGACCCGGGCGTGTATCCCCGCTCGGCGGGCCCCGGCTCCCTACCGTCGTGCGCATGTGGAAATCCATCCCGGACGGCGGGCCCGAGCGGTTGGTGGCCCTCGCCGACGGTGTGTTCGCCATCGCCATCACCCTGCTCGTCCTGGATCTCACCGTGCCGCGGGGGCTCGGCTCCGCGCAGTACCACGAGGCTCTGCGCGAGCTCCTCCCCGACCTCGGGGCCTACGCGCTCAGCGTGGCGGTGCTCGGCAGCTTCTGGCGCGACCACCGCCGGATCTTCCGCGCCGTCCGGCAGGTCGACGGACAGGTCATCGCACTGGCCGTGCTCGGCCTGGGCGTCGCGGCACTGCTGCCGTTCCCCACCCGGCTGATCTCCGACTACGGTGACGAACCCGTCTCGGTCGCCATCTACGCGGCGGCGGTCGCCGCACTCGGTGCCACCCACCTCGCGCTGGTCGTTCTCCTGACTCGACGGCCTTGGCTGCACGGCGAGGAGCCTTCGGAGGTGGGCACCGCGCTGGACGGCGCCATGACGGTGGTGATCTTCCTCCTCACCATCCCGCTGGCTCTGCTGATCGGGTCCGCGGCCGTGTGGTGGTGGCTCGTCCTGATCCCGGCCAAGACGGCGATCGGCCGACGGGCCCGCAAGGCGCGCTGACCGCTCACCCGCACGCCTGCGTGTCCACGGCGACCCAGGCGCCGCTCTGCGCGGACCGCGCCATCGCGTCCAGTACGGCCGCGCTGTGCACCGCGTCCGACAGCGTGGCGCCGTGCGGGGTGCCCTCGGCGATCGAGCGCAGGAAGCGGTACGCCTCGATGACCTTCAGGTCGTCGTAGCCCATGGCGTTGGCGGCGCCCGGCTGGAAGGCGGCGAACTCACCGTGTCCGGGCCCGACGTACACGGTGCTGACGGGCTGGTCCTGGTAGGTCGTGCCGCGGCTGACCCGCAGCTCGTTCATGCGGCGGAAGTCCCAGAACACCGCGCCCCTGGTGCCGTGCACCTCGAAGCCGTAGTTGTTCTGCTCGCCGACCGAGACCCGGCAGGCCTCCAGGACACCGCGGGCGCCCGAGACGAAGCGGAGCAGACAGCTGACGTAGTCCTCGTTCTCGACCGGGCCGAGCTCACCGCCCACGGCGCGGGAGTGGCCCGCGGTGGCGCCGGTGGGACGGGCCCGCTCCGGGACGAAGACCGCCGTGTCGGCGGTGAGCGACACGATGTCGCCGAGCAGGAAACGGGCCAGGTCCGCGCCGTGCGAGGCCAGGTCGCCCAGCACTCCGCTGCCGCCGCGCTCCCGCTCGTACCGCCAGGTCAGGGCGCCCTCGGGATGCGCCGCGTAGTCACTGAACAGCCGGATGCGGACATGCGTGACCGTGCCGATCTCGCCGGTGGCGATCAGCTCCCGGGCGGCCTCCACGGCGGGTGCGTTGCGGTAGTTGAAGCCGACCGCGCCCTGGACGCCGGCCTTGGCGACCGCGTCGGCGACCGCGCGGGCGTCCTCGGCGGTCAGGCCGACCGGCTTCTCGATCCAGATGTGCTTGCCGGCCTCGGCCATCGCCACGCCGATCTCACGGTGCAGGAAGTTCGGCGCCGTGATGCTGACCGCTCGCACGCGCGGGTCGGCGGCCACCTCGCGCCAGTCGCGGGTCGCCGAGGCGAACCCGAACTGCTCGGCGGCCTGCTCGGCGCGGCCGGGCACCTCCTCGGCGACCGTCACGAGGTGCGGGCGGAGGGGCAGTTGGGGGTCTGTCTCTTATACACATCTGACGCTGCCGACG
>NZ_QZWF01000027.1 GCF_004187715.1 Streptomyces sp. F001
TGGAAGCCGCCGGCGCGGTCTTCGACGAACACGGCTACACCTCCACCACCATCGCCATGGTGTTGGAGCGGGCCGAAGTCACCAAGGCGCGCTGTACTTCCACTTTCCTTCCAAGGAGTCCCTCGCCCAGGCGGTCCTTGACGAGCAGGTGCCGTTCGGCGCGATCCCTCGCAGCCCTGCAAGTTGCAGGAGGTCATCGACATCACCTTTGTCGTCGGCCAGCGGCTGCTGAGCAACGCCCTGCTCCGGGGCAGTGTGCGGCTGGCGGTGGACCAGTGCGCGCCACCCGGGGTCGATCACACCGGACCGTTCCGGCAGTGGGTCGACCATCTGACACCACTGATGGAACAGGCGAGCAAGCAAGGGGAGTTGCTGCCGACAGTGGAGCCGCGGAACACGGTGGAGCTGCTGGTGGGCTCGTTCACCGGCATCCAGTTGATGGCGCGTGCGCTGACGGGCCGGTCCGATCTGAGCCGACGGCTGTCCGTGCTGTGGTCCCACATGCTGCCGAGCATCGCGGTGCCCGGATTGCTGCTCGGCCTCGACAGCGGGGCCGACCGGGGCGTCCGGGTGCTGGACTCGCTCGACGCCCTCGACAAGGCGGTCTCGTGATCCTGCTGACCGGGGCCACCGGCACGTCGGCTCTCTGGTGGCCCGGCGTCTGGCCAGCTCCGTACCGCTGCGTCTGCTGACCGTGACCCGAGCCGCGCGGCCGGCCTGACCGGTCCGCGGGTCGAGGTGGTGGCCGGCGACCTCGCGACCGGGACGGCCTGCTACGGGCACTGACCGGCGTGCGGGCCGCGCTGCTCGTCACGGCCGATCCGCTGACACACGCCCACGACGAGAACTTCCTGACGGCCGCGCGCGCGCGCGGAAGTTCGCCATGTGGTGAAGCTGACGACCTTGTCGGTGACAGAGTCCGACGCCACGGATCTGGTCACGCGGTGGCAGCGGGAAAGCGGCTGCTGCTCGACTCGGGCCTGTCGTGGACCCTGTTGCGGCGCGCGTGCCTTCATGTCCAACACGCTGGGCTGGCACGTTCGGTGCGGGAGGAGGGCGTGGTGCGCGCCCTGAACGGCACGACGGCGGTCGCCGCGTCGACCCCGGGACATCGCGGAGGTGGCGGTACGGGCACTGACGGCTCCGGAGAACCACGCGGGTCGGGCGTACGCGCTCACCGGGCCGGCGGCGGTGAGTCCCGTGGAACAGACGGCGATCCTCGCAAGTTGCTGGAACGGCAGTTGGCATTCGTGGAGTTGACGGAGGACCAGGCGCTGAGCGGACTCCTGGCCCGCTACCCCGCTCCCGTGGCCCACGCCCTGCTGGAGAGTGCGAGGCGCGGTCGGGACGGGACGAAGGGGCACGTGGACCGACGGTCGCAGCACTCCTCGGCCGTCCGCCGCACCTACCACAGGACTGGGCGCAAGACCACCTCACGGCGTTCCGCACATGACGACCGGGAGGGCCGACCGGCGCCCCTCCGCGCCGGCCGGCCCTCCCGCTCACGAGGCGCGCAGCCTCAGCTCACCGTGAGCCCGTTCAGAACGTCAGGCTCCAGCTGTTCAGCCGGCCGTGTCCTGGGCCGCCGTGTCCTGGACGCGCAGCTTCCAGGTGCCGTTGGCGGTCTCGCCGGAGGCGTTCACCGAGTAGGTGGTGTTCACGTTGTCCGCGGAGTCCGAGGAGCTGGAGGACTTCAGGCGGTACGTCGAACCGTCCGGCGCGACCAGGTCGATGACCAGGTCACCGCGGTAGGTGTGGGATGTCGACCGCGACCTGGAGGGCCGAGGGCGCGTTGCCGCTACGGCCGCTGACGGTGATCGGCGACTCGACGGCCGAGCCGGCGTCCGGGATCGAGACGGCGGAGCTGCTGGAGAACGTCGTACCGGTGGACGTACCACCGGCCACGGCCTGGACCGTCTTGGCGGCGTCCGCCAGACCCGCACCGCAGCCGCCGAGCAGGAGCCGGGCAGCGCACGGGCGTTGGACTTGATCGCCGACTCGATCTGAGCCGGGTCAGCGAGGACTTGGCCGACTTCATCAGCGCGACGAGGCCCGCGATGTGCGGGGTGGCCATGCTGGTGCCCTGTAGTAGGCGTACGACTCGGTGGACGGCGTCCTGGTGCCGGAGTTCAGCGTGGAGTAGATGCCGTTGGCGGTGCCGGTGCTGGTCTGGCCGCCCGGGGCCGAGATGTCCACCAGGGAGCCGTAGTTGGAGTACGAGGCCTTCGCACCGGTGCGGTTGGTCGCGGCGACCGAGATGACGTTGTTGCAGTTGCCCGGCGAGTGGTTCGCGACGTTGTCGTTGTCGTTGCCCGCGGCCACGGCGATCGTCGTACCCCGGTTCACGGCCGCGTTGATGGCGCTCTGGGTCGCCGAGGTGCAGGCACCGTCGCCGCCGAGGCTCATGTTGATGACCTTGGCGACGTTGGAGTTGGCGGGTACGCCCGAGACGGTGCCGCCGGACGCCAGGTGATGGCGTCGATGATGTCGGAGTCGTAGCCGCCGCACTTGCCGAGCACGCGCACCGGGGAGATCTTCGCGCCGTACGCGATGCCGCCATGCCCTTGCTGTTGTTGGTGACGGCGGCGATGGTGCCGGCCACGTGCGTGCCGTGCCAGGAGGAGTTGCTGGCCGGGATGCCGGAGCCGCACTCGCCGCGTTGTACCAGTCGCCCGGGTCGGCCGGGTTGCTGTCGCGGCCGTCGCCGTCCACGGAGACGGCGGTGTCGGCGATGAAGTCGTAGCCGCCGACGATGTTCGCGGCGAGGTCGGAGTGGGCGACATAGCCGGTGTCGATGACGGCGACCGTCACACCGCTGCCGGTGGAGGTCGGCCAGGCGGCCGGCACGTTCATGCCGGCGGTAGCCTCGAACAGGTCCCACTGCTTGGCGTAGTCGGTGTCGTTCGGGTCGGCCTGCGGGGTGTTGAGGCGGTCCGGTACGACATAGGCGACCTGCGGTCGGCCGGTACTCGGCGACGACGTCGGCGACATCGCGCTTCGTGAGGTTCTCGCCCAGGTCGACCAGGGGCGCCGGTGCCGAGGCGGCGCTGGAAGTCGAGCTTCTCGCCGGCCTCCTTGCCCTTGGTCGCGGCGTCGCGTCGGCGGCCTTGTTCGACTTCGCCTCCGCGGCGCCGGACTTGTAGCCGACGATGAGGCGTTCGGCTGGGGTGCCCGGCGCGGCCTCGGTCTGCACGGCCGGGACGGCGGCTTCCTGAGGTGCGGGTTCCTGGGCCACGGCGACCGAGGCGGTGGCGGCCGTGAGCAGCGTCGCGGAAAGGGCGGCGACGGATATCAGCTTGCGTCTGATGGCAGGGGAGGTTCGCAAAGGCTTGCCTTTCGTGGCCGGTCTCCGGGCAACGCGGAGCGGCGGTCGATGCGCTTCGTCGTCGAAGCGGAGGGGGGTGAACCGAAAAGCGGAGCGCGATGGCCGGCCAGGCGCGAGGGGCGACCCGTAGCAGGGGTTACCTGTGGGTCGTCTGTGCTCGAACGATAGGCAACGTGACGGTGCCTCGGATACAGGGGAAACCCTTGATCCGACCGGAAACCCACCCTTTCCATAAGCTGGTTGACCGCGAATGTTCCCTTTGATGCCGCATGTCGACGCGTGAACGCGCCGGGCCGGTTTCCCGTACTGCACTCGGCAGACCGTTCGCGCACCGGCCGAGGAGGAGGGGTTCGCATGCCCGGACCACCGTATGTCGCACCGCCCTGGCGGCCGCCGCCGTAGGCCCGTTGCTGCTGGGTCTCTGGGCGGCGGGTCCGGCGCAGGCGCACGGCGCGCCGACGGATCCGGTCAGCAGGGTGGTGGCCTGCTCCCCGAGGGCGGCGAGCGGGCCCGGTCCGCGGCGTGCCGGGCCGCCGTCGCCGCGAACGGCGCGTCGTTCGCGGCCTGGGACAATCTCCGGGTCGCGAACGTGAACGGCAGGGACCGGCAGACGATCCCCGACGGGCGGTTGTGCAGCGGGGGGCTGCCCGCCTACCGGGGTCTCGACCTCCCCCGCCGCGACTGGCCGGCCACCCGCCTGTCACCGGGCGGGGCGCTGACCATGAGGTACGTCTCGACCATCCCGCACACCGGCACGTTCCGGCTCTATCTGACCGAGCCCGGTTACGATCCGGCGAAGCCGCTGACCTGGTCCGACCTGCCGGAGCGGCCGTTCGCGGAAGTCGAGGACCCCACCCTGACGGACGGCGCCTACCGCATCGGGGCAACACTCCCGTCCGACCGGACGGGACGTCATGTGCTGTACACGGTATGGCAGAACAGCAGTACGGCCGATACGTACTACTCGTGCTCGGACGTGGTGTTCACAGCGGGCGGCACGCCGTCCGCAGCGGGCCGCCCCAAAGACGGCCCGACCGCCGCTCCCTCCAGGACGCCGAGGCCCGGGCCGCTGCCCGGCCTACAGCGACGGCATCCGCCGGTACCCGGTGGCGTCCGCCGAGGGCACCGGCTCCGGCCCTCGGCACTCCTGCCGGCAGGTGGCGCCGCCGCTGTACTGGCCCTTGTCGGCGGCGCGGCTCTGGCCCTGCGGCTACGGCGGCGGTGAACCACCGTGCAGTGAGGGCCGGTCGGCCGTGCACCAGGCGTGCCCGCGGGCCTGAGGGCGGCGCGGGCACGGCGAGGCGGAGCAGCCCGGCGATGGTCAGTTCAGGCCGACCGACTTCAGCCAGGCCTTGGCCACGTCCAGCGGGTCCTTGTTCTCCAGCTGCACCTGGAGTCAGGTCGAGCAGCGTCTTGGTGTCGAGCTTGGCGGAGACCGCGTTGAGCGCGTCGACGCCCTCCTGCGAGAGCCCGCTCTTGTAGACCAGCGGGTCACGTTGGCGAACCCGAAGAGGTTCTTCGGGTCCTGCAGGACGACGAACTTCTCCTTGGTGATGGTCGGGTCGGTGGTGAAGATGTCCGCGGCCTGCACGGTGTTCTTGGTCAGCGCGGCCTGGGTGAGCGGGCCGCGGGTCGAGGGCCTTGAAGGACTTGAACTTCAGGCCGTATTCCTTCTCCAGCCCGACCAGGCCCTGGTGCCGGGTCTGGAACTCGGGCGAGCCGCCGATGACCAGTTCCGGGGCGATGTCCTTCAGGTCCGCGAGGGTGGACTGCGCGGTGAGATCGTACTTCTTCGCGGTCTCCGCGTTGATGGACACCGAGTCCTTGTCCTCGGCCGGCGCCGACTCCAGCAGGGTCAGCTTGGAGTCCAGCTTGGACTTGACCGCGGCGTTCACGGACTCGGCCGACTTCTGTTCCGCGTCGGGGTCGAGGTAGGCCAGGAGCGAGCCGTTGTACTCGGGCAGAACGGCGATGGAACCGTTCTTGAGCAGGCCGTAGGTGGTCTCGCGGCTGCCGATGTTCGGCTTGTACTCGACCTTGATGCCCTTGGCCTTCAGGGCTTCGCCGTAGATGTCGGCGAGGAGGATGCTCTCGGCGAAGTTGTTGGAGCCGACGACGACGGTGCCGCCGTCCGCCTTGCCCTCTGAGAGCGGGTTGTCGGACTCGTCGTCGGAGGACGAGCCGCAGCCCGCGACCAGCGCCGTCGCGACGGCGAGGGCGACGGCGGCGCGCCGCGGTGACGTGTTCTGGACCAGCTGACGGTAGAGTCACAAGTTCCGGGCTGAGGATGTGGTGGGGGAAGCTTGGCGTTGGCGGGACGTGCGGGTGCGTGCGGCGTACGGGTGCGGACACACCGCACCCGCTGATCCAATCCAGCGAGTTCTCAGTCAGTCAAGAGCAGCCAGGTCACCAATTGGCTTCGATGAGTGACCTGTTGTGAAGGAACCGCGAACGAACGTCTCCTCAAGCGGAGCGGGTTGTAACGGATTCTTGACTTGGAGTGGCACGATCACACCACCAAGAGGATAGTCTCACCGGAGTTGCTCTCCGGTCACAGCGGCGACACAGACCGCACCGGTGTCGTCGTACACCAGCCGGAACCGATCAAAACGACACGCGAACGGACACGCGCGTTTTTCGCGCGCCGTGCGACACCCCATGAAGGAGGCCTGGTGTCCACGAACGAGCGGAGCGAAGCCGCAGCGAGGGGTGGCATACGGGGCTTCGCCGACCGCTGGCCGTTCCGCCGCAAGCTCAACGTGCTGGTCGGAGTGCCGCTCGCCGGCCTCGCCCTGCTGCTCACCTACCTGATCAGCGACCAGGTGATGCAGGCGCGCAGCGCGGCGGAGGCCGCCACGCTCGTCCGGGACAGCGCGCAGGTCGCGGAGCTGGTCGACCGGGTGGAGACCGAGCACCAGCAGGCCATCCTGCTGTCGGTGCGCCACGAGGCCCAGGGCACCGGCGCGAAGCCCGGGCTGTCCGCGTACCGCGAGGCGCAGGACGCGGTGGACGCCCAGGTCGAGAAGGTGCGTGCCACCTTCGGCGACCGGCTGCCGGCCACCGAGGCACAGGCGCTGCGGGAGATCAGCGGACTCGGCAGCCTGCGGCGGACCATCGAGCAGGGCTATCTGCCCGCCGACAACATCGACCCGGCCTACACCAACGCCGCCAAGGGTCTGATCGACGGCCTCGGCCTGGACCGCAACACGGCCCTCGCGGCCACCTTCACTGGTAATCTGCTGGACTCGCTGCTGCGCGCGGATGCCGCCCACAGCTCCTTCGAGACCAGTGTGTTCTCGGCGTCGACCGGCGACTCCAACGCGCTGATCGAGTTCATCGGCGCGGTCGGCGCCTACGAGCTGTACACCCACCAGGCCGAGCGCTTCAGCCGGTTCGCCACCGAGGAGCAGGCGACCGAGCTCCGCGGCATCGAGCACAGCAGCGCCCAGGCGACCATCCTGCGGCAGTACGCGAGTTGCAGATCGACCCCAGCTCGCTGCAGGCCGGGTCGCCGGCAGATCCGCGAGAAGTTCACCGCGGCCCTCGCCTCCTACCCGAGTACCGGAAGCAGTCGAGAGCCGCCTGAAGATCACCGGCTCGCTCATCGGCCAGATCGCCGACCGCGCCGACGACTCCTCCAGCGACGCCTGGTGGAACGCCGCCTGGCTGTTCGCCCTCGCGCTGGCCGGCTTCCTCCTCTGGGGCGCCTTCTCGTGGCGGTGCGCCGCTCGGTGGTCCGGCCGGTTCAGGCCCTCACGGGGGCCGCCAGGCAGGTCGCCGACGTCGCCGGACGTGAGCTCGCCCGGGTGGCCGACGACGACGCCGAGGACGACACACCGCCCCGGCTGCGCGAGATCCCGGTCGGTGCGAAGGACGAGATCGGCGATCTCGCCGAGGCCTTCAACCATGTGCAGACCACCGCGGCCGCCCTGCTGGAGCGCCAGGTGCTCAGCCGGCGCAACGTCGCCGAGATGTTCGGCAACGTCGGCCGGCGGGTCAGCAACCTCACGACCCGGCAGCTCGCCCTCATCGACGCCGTCGAGCGGGCGAGACCGACCCCGCTCTCCTCGAACGCCTCTACCGCATCGACCACATCGCGGTCCGCCTGCGTCGCAACGCGGACAGCCTGATGCTGCTCGCCGGTATCCGCGAGACCGTCCTGGACTCCGGGCCGACCGCGCTCACCAACGTCGTACGGGCCGCGCTCGGCCAGATCGAGGGCTACCAGCGGGTCGAACTGCACGCCGGTACCGAGATCATGGTGGAGCCGGACATCGTCGGCGACCTGATGCTGATGGTGGCCGAGCTCCTGGAGAACGCCGTGTCGTTCTCCCGGCCGGCAGCCCCGTCGAGGTGACCGTGCGCAGCGGCGACTCCGGTGCGACGATCACCGTCGCCGACCACGGCCTGGGCATGAGCGCCGAGCGGCTGGCCGAGGAGAACGCCCGGCTGATCCGGCGCGAGCGGCTCGACCTGGTGCCGACGAAGGTGCTCGGCCTGTTCGTGGTGGGCAACCTGGCCCGCCGCTGGGAGATCGGCGTGACCCTGTCCCGTACGCCCGGGGCGGTGTGACGGCCGAGGTAACGATCCCGTCGTCGCTGCTGCTCACGATGAGCGCGCTGGCCTCCGGCGGTACGGCGGGGGACGGCATGGCGGCCTCCGGCGGGACAGCGGGGGACGGCGTAGGCGGCTCCGGCGGACAGCGGGGGACGGCATGGCGGCCTCCGGCGGGACAGCGGGGGACGGCGTAGCGGCACCCGGCGGGACGGCGAACGACCGCGCGGGAGCCCGGACGGCGACCGACCCGCCCGCGCACGACCGCGCGGGAGCCCACACGGCGACCGACCCCGCTCCGGCGGCCGGGCCGCGGCCCTCAGCCGCCGTACCGCCCTACGGGAGACCCGGTGGACGCCACAACGGACACCGCGCGTGCGCAGCACGACGCGCCCGCGGACGACCCCACCCCGCTCCCCGCCGTGTCCCCGGCGCGCACCCGCGGCCGGCGGCGGCTTGCCGCTGATCCCGAAGGCCCGCACCGAGACGGCCCCGGACGGCTCCCGCCCGCTGCGCCGCCGCGTCCGGGGCGCCACGCTCCGTACGACCGCCGAGGCCGACCGGCAGACGGCCGCCCGTCCGGCCGCCGCCCCCGCCGACGCGGAAGCGGTCCGCAGCGCCCTGGAGGAGTTCGAGGCGGCCGTGGAACGCGCCCATCGCGACAGCGACACCCCCAGCGAGGGCGCCGGCAACAGCCGCGCTCCCGACGAAACCCGCGAACCCAGCGGCTCGCACGACCAGAACCACCTCCCGGAAGGAGCGGAGCAGTGAGCACGTCGACAGGTGGCACTCCCACGAGAGACTCCACGCCGGACGAACTGCGGGCCGCCGCAGCCGACTTCACATGGCTGCTCAACCGTTTCGCGACCGAGACCGCGGGCGTCGTCGACGCCATCGCGGTGTCCTCCGACGGCCTGCTCATCGCCGTGGCACAGCTGCGGGAGCGGGCCCACTCCGAGCGGCTGGCGGCGATCGTCTCCGGCCTCACCAGCCTTGCCGCCGGCGCCTCCGGCAACTACGGCCTGGGCGCTCTCAACAAGGTCATCATCGACCTGGAGGGCGGCCATGTCCTGGTCTCCGCGATCGGCAGCGGCGCCGTGCTCGGCGTGGTCGCCGACAAGGAGGCCAAACTGGGCAACATCGCCTACGAGATGACGCTGTTCGCCAACCGCGCCGGTGCCGCGCTCAGCCCCCAGCTCGTGCTCGAACTGAAGAACAGCGTCGGCGCCCCGTCGACGGGCTGACCGGTCACCGCCCGGTCGAGGAGGAAGACACCCCATGGCGGACGGCTTGACGCCCCCGGGCCCCGACCCGGCCGGACACGTCCCCGCCGTACGGCCGTTCCTCGTCACCGCCGGCCGGGTGGCCGGCGCGGGCGAGGCCGCGTCCGGCCGAACGATCCCGGTCGAGACCCAGGTGGTCGCCACCGCCGAGGGGCTCGACGCGCTCGACCGGCTGTCCTTCGAGCAGCACGACATCGTTGCCGCCTGCAAGCAGCCGCAGTCCATCGCCGAGATCGCGGCCCGGCTGCGGCTGCATCTCAACGTCGTCCGGGTCCTCGCCGAGGACCTGCGCACCGCCGGGCATCTGGCGGTGTACGTGCCGAACGCCGCCGTCACCCACGACGCGTCCGTCCTGCGAAGGGTTATCGATGGCCTCCGCGCCATCCCCGACTCCCGGGGGGTACTCCGTGACACCGACTGAACCGCTCACCGTCGGCGCGGCCGCGCAGCGGGCCGTGCGGCCGCCGCTGCCGGTGAAGATGGTGATCGCAGGCGGCTTCGGCGTGGGCAAGACCACCACCGTCGGCGCCATCTCCGAGATCGAGCCGCTGACCACCGAGGCCGCCATCACCGAGGTCGCGGCGGGGGTGGACGACCTCTCCCACACCCCGCGCAAGACCACGACCACAGTCGCGATGGACTTCGGCTGCATCACCATCGATCCCACGCTGAAGCTGTATCTGTTCGGCACGCCCGGTCAGGACCGGTTCGGCTTCATGTGGGACGACATCGTGGAGGGGGCGGTCGGCGCGCTCGTCATCGTCGACACCCGTCGGCTCGACGACTGCTATGCCGCCGTGGACTACTTCGAGCACCGGCAGATCCCGTTCGCCGTGGCGATCAACGCCTTCGACGGGCAGGTCGAGCACGCCCTGGAGGAGGTCCGCTGGGCGCTGGACGTCGCCGAGCACGTCCCGGTGGTCGTGTTCGACGCCCGCGAGCGCGGCTCGGTGCGGGACGCGCTGCTCGTCGTACTGGAGCTGGCGCTGGCCCGCACCGAGGGGTGACTCAGCTGCTGCGGCGCACGCCGGGCGACACCGTGAGGCGGGCGATCGCCCAGAACACCGCGAGCGTGGCCAGCGCCATCCCGGCGACCAGGGTGGCGCCGCCCACGACCTTCTCGTAGTTCTGCTGGTAGAGGCCGTCGATGATGTAGCGGCCGATGCCGCCGAAGCTGACGTACGCGGCGATGGTGGCCGTCGAGACGATCTGGATGGCCGCCGAGCGCAGTCCGCTCAGGATCAGCGGCAGGGCCACCGGCAGTTCGACCCGGAACAGGACCCCGGCCTCGGCCATGCCCATGCCGCGAGCGGCGTCCACCGGCGCGGGGTCCACGGAGCGCATCGCCTCGTAGGTGGTGACCAGGATCGGCGGGACGGCGAGCACGACCAGGGGGATCATCACCGGGGCCATGCCCAGGCCGAGCAGCACGAACATCAGCACCATCAGGCCGAAGCTGGGCAGCGCACGGGCGGCGGTGGCGACCAGGGCGAGCGTGTTGCCGCCGCGTCCGGTGTGCCCGGTGAGCAGGCCGATCGGCAGTCCGACGGCGGCGGCGATGCCGAGCGCCAGCAGTGTGTACTCGATGTGCTCGACGACGCGCGTCGGGATGCCGTCGTAGCCCTGCCAGTGGGCGCTGTCGCTGAAGAAGGCGTCGATGTGGTTCAGGACGTTCACCGGGCGGCCTCCTGCACGGCGGTCGTGCGCGCGTTCTTCCGGGCGCCGCGCGGCATCCAGGGCGTCACCAGCAGCCGCAGGACGATCAGCGCGGCGTCCACGAGGATGGCGAGGACGGCCGTGCCCACCACGGAGAGCCAGATCAGCCGGTCCTGGTGGTAGATCATGCCGCTGTTGAGCAGGTTGCCGAGGGCTCCCTCGTTGCCGATCAGCATGCCGACGCTGACGAGGGAGATGCTCGACACCGACGCCACCCGCAACCCGGCGATGATCGCGGGCGCCGCGATCGGCAACTGCACCTGGACATAGCGTCGTACGGGCCCGAAGCCCATGGCGGTGGCGGCGGCCAGCGTCTCCTGCGGCACCGACCGCACGCCGTCCACGATCGCCGGGACCAGCACCACCAGGCTGTAGACGGCCAGCGGGATCATCACCGTGAGCTCGCTCAGGCCGGTGTAGTCGATGAGGACGACGAAGAAGGCGAGCGACGGGATCGCGTACAGCACGGTCGTCACCCACAGCACGGGCGGGTACAGCCAGCGCAGCCGCACGCACAGCTGGGCGACGGGCAGCGCCACGAGCAGCCCGGCCAGCACCGGAAGCAGTGCTTCGCGCAGGTGCAGTGCGACCACGCCGAAGTAACCCTGCTGGATGTCGCTGGGCATGTCGAAGAGTTCGTTCATCGCGCGACCTTCTGGGCCTTCTCGGCCGTCCCGTCGGCCCGTCGCTCGGCGTGGGCACCACGGATCGCCTCGCCGATGGTCTGCTGGGAGACGACCCCGGCCGCCCGGCCCTCGCCGTCCACGGCGACGGCCCAGCCGGTGGGCGAGAGGACGGCGCAGTCGAGCGCGGCCCGCAGCGATTCCGTGCCTGCCACGAACGGCCGCCCGTACGGCAGGAGTTGGTCCACCGCGATGCTCCCGGCGGTCAGCTCCCGCGGCTCGCTCCAGCCGAGGGGCTTGCCGTCCAGGTCCGTCACGAGGAGATAGGGGACGTCCGTCGTGTCGCGCGCGGCGATCTGCTCGGCCGTGGCGTCGACGGCGACGATCGGCGCGGTGAGCAACTCCAGCCCGGCGGACGGGAAGAAGGACAGGCGCCGGATGCCGCGGTCGGCGCCGAGGAAGTCCTCGACGAAGGCGTCCGCGGGGTGGGACAGCAGCTCGGCGGGCGGCGCGAACTGGGCGAGCCGGCCGCCGGTGCGCATCACGGCGACCATGGTGCCGAGCTTGACGGCCTCGTCGATGTCATGGGTGACGAAGACGATGGTTTTGTCCAACTCGTCCTGGATTCGCAGGAGTTCGTCCTGCAGGCCCTTGCGGACCACGGGGTCGACGGCGGAGAACGGCTCGTCCATGAGCAGCACGGGTGGGTCGGCGGCCAACGCCCGGGCCACGCCGACGCGTTGCTGCTGTCCGCCGGACAGCTGGTAGGGGTACCGCTTGGCGAGGGAGGCGTCCAGGCCGACCCGTTCCATCAGCTCCCGGGCCCGGGCGCGGGCCTTGTCCTTGCCCCAGCCGAGCATGCGGGGCACGGTGGCGATGTTGTCGACGATGGTGCGGTGCTGGAAGAGGCCGGCGTTCTGGATGACGTAACCCATGGACCGGCGCAGCGTGTTGACCGGCTGCTGCATGATGTCGACGTCGTCGAGGAGGATGCGGCCCTCGCTCGGCTCGACCATCCGGTTGATCATCCGCAGGGTGGTGGTCTTGCCGCACCCCGACGGCCCGACGAGGACCGTGATCGAACGGTCCGGTATTTCCAGTGACAGGCGGTCGACCGCCACCGTGCCGTCCGGGTACCGCTTGGTGACTGAATCTATCCGTATCAAAACGCCGAACGCCCTTCGGGTTTGGCCGTCGCTGCCCGCTCTCGCCATGGCGGCGGGCCGTTGCGGGGAGAGTCTAGACCGGTTGTGTTGCAGGACTTCGACGGGTTACGTCGCATGCTGACCGGTTGCAGTCCCCGCCGACGGTCATGCCGCCCTGGGCAGCCCGGCCGTACGCCGCACCCGCCGCCCGGCGTCCACGGCGTACACCTCGCAGCCCGCCCGTCCGGCCGCCCAGGCGACGCCCTCCGCGCCCATCGCGAACGCCGCGGTGGCCGCGGTGTCCGCCTCCGTCAGGGTCGGGGCCACGACGGTGACGCTGATCAGGCCGGTCGCCGGACGTCCGGTGCGCCCGTCGACGATGTGCTCGCCCCGCTCGTACAGCGCGGACGTCGCGACCGCCCCGTGGTCGAGTTCCAGGACCGTGCACACCCGGTCGGCATGGTCGGGGTGCCGTACGCCCACCCGCCACGGACCGCCGGCGACGACCACGTCGCCCCCGGCGTTCATGCAGTACCGCCGTACGCCCGCGGCCGTGAGCAGCTCCGCCGCCCGCTGCACCGACCAGCCCTTGACCACGGCGCAGGGGTCGAGGCCGCGGCCGGGCAGGCGGGCGTCGAAGGCGCCGCCGGTGGCGAGGCGGTACTGCTCGCACAGGTCGAGCACCTCGGCGAGGTCGGCGCTGACCTCGCCGAGGGCGATCTCGCCCCGGTCGAGGCGGGACACCTCGCTGTCGTCCTTGAAGGGACTGAACCGCTCGTCGACCTCGCGCAGCCACGCGAAGACGGCGTCGGCGAGCCCGGCGGGGACGTGCTCGTCGTCGATCCGCAGGGAGACGGGGAAGCCCATCACATGCTCGACCCGGTGCATGTCAGGCGCCCTTCGCGTCGATGGCGGCCTGCAGGGACTCCTTGTAACCCTCGCTGGTGATCGTCGCGCCGGACACCGTGTCGATGTCCGCGCTCTGCGCCTCAAGCGTCTCCTCGATCAGCGTCGGCACGGCGGCCGTCGTCTGGGGGTGGTTCGGCTGCTTCAGCATGCGTACGGCGGTGATCGCGCCGCCCTGGAAGGTCACCTCCACCTGTACGTCACCCTTCTCGGTGGTGACGGTGGAGCCCGCAACGACGCTCTGGGCCGAGGTGTCCGGGGATCCCGTGGTGGAGGTCGCGGAGGGGGCTGCGGAGGGGGGCGTGGCCGGCTGGGCGGCCTCGGTCGTGGCTGTGCCGTCCGAGGGCGTATACCGCCAGACGGGGATCAGTCCGGCAACGGTCAGGACCAGGACAGGAAGTGCTCGTTTCACGGTAGGTACCTCGTCCCCGTCATCCGGCCAGGCTGAAGCGTTCGAAGTGGATCTGCGGCTTGGGTACGCCGAGCTCGCGCAGGCTGCGCAGCACCGCGGCCGTCATACCGGGCGGACCGCAGACGTAGACGTCCCGGTCGGCCACGTCCGGGACCAGCCGGGCCAGCTCGCCGGGCGCCAGCTTGTCCGGGACGACCGGGCCGGTGACCAGATACAGTTCGGCGCCCTTGGCCCGGGCGAGGTCGCGCAGCTCGTCGTGGAGGACGGCGTCCCGGTCGCTGGACACGCGGTAGATCACCACGGCGTGGCCGTGCAGCTCCTCCAGCAGGGCCCGGATGGGGGTGACGCCGACACCGCCGGCTATGAGCAGGGCGTCGGGGCGGGTGCGGTGCATGGTGGTGAAAGCGCCGTAGGGGCCCTCGGCGAAGACCCGGGTGCCGACCTTCAGATGACGCAGGGCGGCGGTGCCGTCACCGGCGGCCTTGGCGGTCAGACGCAGGGTGCGGCCGTCCGGGGCCGCCGACAGGGAGAACGGGTTGGCCTGCCACCAGCGGTCGCGGGTGAGGAACCGCCACAGGAAGAACTGGCCGGCCCGTGCGGGCAGCCGGTCGAGGTCGCGGCCGGTGACGTAGATCGAGACGACGTTGTCGTTCTCGGGGACGACGGCCGAGACGCGCAGCTGGTGGCGGTAATTCCGCCACAGCGGCAGCACCACACGGCCCAGGGCGACCGAGCCGAGCACAACGATCCCCAGGGTCCACCAGTACGCGGTGGCCGCCGGCGAGGCGACGAAGGTCGTACCGGCCGCCACCTGGTGCGAGAAGGCCAGGACGACGGCGATGTAGGTGTAGAGGTGGATGAAGTGCCAGGTCTCGTAGGCCAGCCGGCGTCGGGCGAACCGCGCCGAGACCAGGCCGATCACGATGATCAGCGCCAGCGCGACGACCGCACGCAGCACGCCCTCGACGGTCTCGGCCAGGTCGATCAGCTGGTTCACCGGATCCAGCCCCGAGGAGTCGGCGTAACCGAAGGTGATGAAGACCGCATGGGCCAGCAGCGTCCACAGCAGGGAGAAGCCGACCCAGCGGTGCCACAGGGTCAGCCGGTCCATGCCGATCCGGCGGTCGAGCCAGGGCAGCCGGGCCACCAGCAGCAGCTGGAACGCCATGAGGAGGGCACCGTACAGCCCGGCCAGCCGGCCCAGGACGATCAGCGCGTTGGAGGCGAACCCTGCCTGGACGAAGAAGACGGTGACCACGGCCACGTTTGCGGCCAGCACGGCGTACAGACCGGTGCGGGCCACCACCTTGGGGCGCAGCGCCGCGGTGGGTGCGGGAGGTGACTGGACTGTCGTCACGGACGGCAACTCCTTGATCGAGGCCTTGAGAACTCCGAGCTTCGCTGGCGGGAGCTGTCGAATTCCTGTCGTACGACTTTCAAGTGGATATCGATGTGGGCGGGGGTGGTCACCTGGTCCGGCATGGGAGAACGGTTGGCGCACTATGAACGGGTGGAAAAAGTACGGCTCCTGGTCGTGGACGACGACCCGCCCATCGCCGACCTCGTCGCCACGGTCGCCCGCTACGAGGGGTGGGAGGCGGTCACGGCGAACTCCGGCGGCGAGGCACTGCGCCGTGCCGCCGAGTTCCATCCGGACATCGTCGTGCTGGATCTGATGCTGCCCGACATCGACGGCTTCGGCATCCTGGACCGGCTGCGCAGTTCGGGGACGATGGTGCCGGTGGTGTTCCTCACCGCGCGGGACGGGATTTCCGACCGGGTGGCGGGGCTCACCCGGGGCGGTGACGACTATCTGGTCAAGCCGTTCGCCGTGGAGGAGCTGATGGCCAGGCTGCGGACGGTGCTGCGGCGCACCGCCGGTCCCGGTTTCCAGCGGTCGGTGCTCCAGGTGGCGGACCTGACGATGGACGAGGACACCCGAGAGGTGCGGCGCGGCGGGAAATTGCTGACGCTGACTCCGACCGAGTACGAGGTGCTGCGCTATCTGATGCGCAAGTCGCCGACCGTGCTCACCAAGGCACAGATCCTCGACCATGTGTGGGAGTACGGCTTCGGCGGCCGCTCCAACGTCGTCGAACTGGTCGTCAGCCGGCTGCGCCGCAAGCTCGACGACACCGGCTCCCCGCTGATCCACACCGTCCGGGGCTTCGGATACGTGATCCGGCAGGCCGCCGAGTGATCCGCCGGCTCCGGCAGACGTACCGCAGGCTCCGTCTGGGCACCCGGCTGGCGCTGGGCCTGGGCGCCCTGGCGCTGGTGGTGTTCGCCGTCGTCGGCACGGCCCTGACGACGTACATGCGGGACTATCTGTCGGCCCAGCTCGACACGCAGCTGGCGCAGGGCCAGATCGCCCAGTCCAAGAGCATCGCGGACTACGGCACGCTCTCGGGAAAGAAGTACTACAGCTGGTTCTACGCCGTGTACGACGTGTCGGACGGCAAGCCCGTCCTCCGCAGGCCGGAGGACCCCGGCGACCTGCCGCGGGACGTCGACGACTTCACCGCCCTGGCCCGGGCGCAGTCCACCGCGGACACCGAGCTTCTGCGCACCGGCCACCTCGAGGGCAAGGGCACCTACCGGCTACGCGCCTGCGAGGTCGAACCCGGAGTGGTCCTGGTGAGCGCCGCGCCCATGGACGACATGGAGGACACGGTCAGCCGGCTGATCACGATCCAGGTCGTGACGTTCGTCCTCGCGCTGATCGCGCTGGTGATCTTCGGCCGGAGGATGCTGCGGCGCGGACTGAAGCCGCTGAGCGACATGGCGCACACCGCGCACGGCATCGCCTCGCACGATCTGACCGAGTCGGCGGCGCGGCTGCCGCTGCGGGCCGACGGCCCCGGCGGCGGGCCGGAGGTGGAGGAGCTGCGCACGGCGTTCAACACCATGCTGGAACACATCGACGACTCCCTCGCCGTGCGTGCCGAGGCCGAGCAGCGGCTGCGCCGGTTCGTCGCGGACGCCTCGCACGAACTGCGGACGCCGCTGATGTCGGTACGGGGCTATGCGGACCTGTTCCAGTACGCGGCCGCCAACGCGCCCGAGGAACGGGAGAAGCATCTGGCGCGGCTGCGCGCCGAGGCCGCCCGGATGGGCTTCCTCCTGGACGACCTGCTGCTGCTCGCCCGGCTGGACGCCGCCGAGGTGGAGGCCCCGCTGCGGCTCGCGGACGCCGACCTGGTGGAGCTGGTCGAGCAGGCCGCGGACGCCTTCCGCGCCGCGCACCCGAGCCACCCGCTGACGGTGACGACCGAGGACGGGCCGGTGCGGCTGCGGCTGGATCAGCAGCGGATCCGGCAGGTACTGGACAACCTGCTCACCAACGCCGCCGTGCACACGCCGGCCGGCACAAAGGTGTACGTGGAGACCTCCGTGACGGCCGGCGCGGCGCTGGTCCGGGTCACCGACCGGGGACCCGGGATACCGGCCGCCGACCGGAAGCGGGTCTTCGACCGCTTCTACCGCGTCGACAAGGCCCGCAGCCGCGACCGCGGCGGCAGCGGGCTCGGGCTGTCGGTCGCGAGCTCACTGGTGCGGGCCCACGGCGGCACGATCGAGCTGGCCGGCGAACCGGGGAGGACGGTGTTCACCGTCCGGCTCCCGGTTCAGGAGCATTCCGGGTTCAGGAGCAGGTGACGTCCGAGGTGCTGTAACGGCAGTGCGTGCCGTCCGGCCCGCTGCCCGGGGACGCCGGCTCGGTCGCCACTGCTGTTGCCCGGCAGCGCCGGCAGACGGTCGACCGGCGGACGCGTCAGGTGTCGGCCGGCGGGAGCGTCACTTCGAATCGGCAGCCACCGGTGACATTGCGTACGGCGGCCCGGCCGTGGTGGGCCTCCACGATGCCCCGCACGATGGCGAGTCCCAGTCCGGCCCCGGCCGGTGGCGTCCGCGCGTCGGTGCCGCGCCAGCCGGTGTCGAAGACGCGCGGCAGGTCCTCGTCCGGGATCCCGCCGCAGCCGTCCGTCACGGACAGGACCACACCGTCGGGCGAACGTTCGGCGGCCACCGCGACCGTACCGTCGGCCGGGGTCCGCCGGATCGCGTTCACCAGCAGGTTGCCGAGCACCCGGCTCATCTCCCTGCCGTCCACCTCGACCGGCACCGGCTCGACCCGGTCGCCGACGAGCCGTACGCCGTGCTCGCGGGCGAGCGGGTCCACACCCGCGAGTGCGTCGCCGACGAGGTCGTACACCGAGATCCGGCTCGGGCTCAGCGCCAGCGTCCCCGCGTGGATGCGGGAGAGCTCGAACAGGTCGCCCACCATGTCGTTGAGCCGCTCGGCCTCGGCGCGGATCTGCCGCAGATAGCGGTCGGGGTCGGCGGCGACACCGTCCTCCAGTGCCTCGGACATCGCGCGCAGTCCGGCGAGCGGGGTGCGCAGGTCGTGCGAGATCCAGGCGACCAGCTCGCGCCGGGAGCTCTCCAGGGCGCGCTCGCGGTCCCGGGACTCGGCGAGTTTACGGCTGGTTGCCTCCAACTCCCGGCTCAGCGCGGCCAGTTCAGCGGTAGCCGGGCCGTCGGGGCTGGTGAAGTCGCCGCCGTCGCCGAAGGAGCGGGTGGCGAGGGTGAGGGCGTGGCTGCGGGCGACCACCCAGCGGCCGAGCAGCAGCGCGGTGGCCAGCGAGACCACGGTGGCCATCGCGACGACGGTGGTCACGACGGTCAGGTCGTGCCGGGACAGGAACATTGCCTGCGCCACCGCGAGCGTGCCGGCGAGCATGGCGCCGACGGCGACGGCGACGACCACGGCGAGGTGCGCGGTGAGCGAGCGCCGGCGGATCAGCAGCAGCACGCCCGCCCCGAGCAGCCCGGCCGCGGCGGCGCCGAGGAAGGCGAACAGGGCGATGAGCAGGGTGTCGCGCACGGCTCACGCCTCCCCGTCGGCGGAGTCGAAGCGGTAACCGACGCCCCACACCGTCTGGATGAACCGCGGCCGGGCCGGATCGTCCTCCACCTTGCCGCGCAGCCGCCGCACATGGACGGTCACCGTGGACAGATCACCGAAGTCCCACCCCCATACCTCGCGCATCAGCTCCTCCCGGCTGAACACCCGTCCGGGATGCCGCAGGAAGAACGCGAGCAGGTCGAACTCCCTGATGGTCAGGGCGAGTTCGATGCCGTTCTTGGCGGCGCGCCGGGCGCCGGGGTCGACGGTGAGTCCGGCGGTCCGCAGGGTGCCGGCGGGCTGCCGGCCGGGCCGGGCGCGGCGCAGTACCGACTCCACCCGCAGGACCAGCTCGCGGGGGCTGAACGGCTTGGTGACGTAGTCGTCGGCGCCGACCTCCAGGCCGAGAATCCGGTCGTCCTCGTCGCCGCGCGCGGTGAGCATGATGACCGGCACGGGTCCGCGGTCCCGCATCCGCCGGCACACCTCGAGGCCGTCCATGCCGGGCAGCATCAGGTCCAGCACCACCAGGTCCGGCCAGTGCACGGCGGCCCGCGCGAGCGCGTCGGGGCCGTCACCGGCCCGGTCCACCACGTATCCGGCCCGGTCGAGATACCCGGAGACGACCTCGGAGACGGTCGGGTCGTCATCGACGACCAGAACCCGCGCCCCGTACGACTGTTGTTCCATGCCGCCAGCCTCGCACTCGGCATCGGCAGGTGGCGCCGCCGCCCCCGGATGTCCCGGATTCGTAAGGAACCCGACCGCGGTGGAAACGTTCAGGCGTGCCCGAGGACCTCGTGCACCGGGGGCGGCCGACTCCGCAGCCGGGCCGCCAGGACGGCCACGTCGTCCTCCGCATGCCGGGCGTCGAGGCGGGCCAGGACGGTGTCGAGGATGCCTTCGACCCCCTCCGAAGCGTTGAAGTGGAGCCTCGCCAGTCGGTCCAGGGACTGGTCGATGTCCTCGCCGCGGTGCTCGACGAGCCCGTCGGTGAACAGCACCAGGGTGCTCTCGGCGTCCAGCTCGTACGTGGCCGGCTCGTAACCGCCCAGTCCCGTGCCCAGCGGCGGGCCGACCGGCACCGGGAGCAGCGACGTGTCGCCCTTGCCGTCGATCACCGCGGGCGGCAGATGGCCGGCGCTGGCCAGCGTGACCTGTCCGCGGTTGGGGTCGACACGCACGATCAGACAGGTGGCCGGCCGGCGGTCGGACTCGCTGGAGGCGATGTCGTCGAGCTGGCGCAGCACCCGGTGCGGCGGAAGGTCGGCGGAGGCGATGTAGCGCAGGGCCGAGCGGTACGCGGTCATGTCCACGGCGGCTTCAATGCTGTGCCCCATCACATCACCGACGACGAGCAGCGTCCGCCCGAAGTGCAGCCGGACGGTCTCGCACCAGTCACCGCCGACCAGGGCGCGGTGCCCCACGGGCAGATAGCGGATCGCGACGTCCAGGTTCGGATGCGGCCGGCCGGGCTCGGCGAGCAGCGCGCGCTGGAGATCGCCGACTATACGGCTCATCCGGTCGTGCTCCCGGGCGTGCCGGACGTGCGAGGCGGCCCGCTCGGCGAGCAGGGCGAGGGCGTCCGTCTCCGAGCGCGTGAAAACCCCCCCCTGCCGGGCGCACACGAGGACGCCGTAGTGGTCCTCGCCGCTGGCGAGCGGCACACAGAGCGCCGGGCCGGCCTCGTGCCGTCCGACCCGGCTGCCCACCCTGCGGACCACCGCCGCGGCCCACGCGATGTCCGGCAGTACGGCGGCGTCGCCACTGACCGCCTCGTACGCCGACTCCGTCTCGGTACCGCCCCGCACTATCGCCGCGGCGCCGCCGATCAGGCCGGACACCGCGCCGGTCAGCTCCGAGCAGGTGGTCTCCTCGTCCAGCGTCGTGCCGATCCCGGCCGCGGTCGACCGCAGCGCCGTCAGCCGCGACGACACGCCGGTCCCGGCAGCGGACGTGTTCGTACGGCCGACGGCGTGCACCATCGAGGGTCTTCGGAAGGACTGGAGCCATCGAGCCACACTGAACACCTTAAAACGTACTTAACGGACACAGACCGCACAGGTTCCCCGGGCAACCACCTGCGGGCGTCCAGACGTCCCGACGTCGACACACTGAACGGCTGAAGCCCCCATGAGCTGGTTCGAATCCATCATCCTCGGCCTGATCCAGGGCCTGACCGAGTTCCTGCCCATCTCCTCGAGCGCGCATCTGCGGCTCGTCGCGGCCTTCTCGGGCTGGCAGGATCCGGGCGCGGCCTTCACCGCGATCACGCAGATCGGCACGGAAACCGCCGTGCTCATCTACTTCCGCACCGACATCGGCCGCATCATCAGCGCCTGGTGCCGTTCCCTGGTGGACCGGAAGACGCGCCAGGACCAGGATGCCCGCATGGGCTGGATGCTGGTGATCGGCTCGATTCCCATCGGGGTGCTCGGTGTCACCTTCAAGGACCAGATCGAGGGCCCTTTCCGTGACCTGCGCCTGACCGCCACCATGCTCATCGCCATGGGCATCGTCCTGGGCATCGCCGACCGCGTCGCCGCCCGCGCCGAGGCCGGCGGCCGCCACCGCACCGCCGTCGAGGGCAAGACCCTGCACGACCTCACCGTCCGGGACGGCCTGATCTACGGCCTGTGCCAGGCGATGGCGCTGATCCCCGGTGTCTCCCGGTCCGGCGCCACCACCAGCGGCGGTCTGTTCATGGGCTACACCCGGGCGGCCGCCGCACGGTACTGCTTCCTCCTCGCCATCCCGGCCGTCCTCGCCTCCGGGCTCTACGAGCTGAAGGACGCCACCGAGGGCGGTCACGCCACCTGGGGTCCGACGCTGCTGGCCACTCTCATCGCCTTCGCCGTCGGGTACGCCGTCATCGCCTGGTTCATGAAGTTCATCGAAACCAGGAGTTTCATGCCGTTCGTGCATTACCGCATCGCCCTCGGCCTGGTCATCATCGCCCTGGTGACCTTCGGCGTGATCAGCCCGCACGCGGCCTAGGTGTATCGACCCGCAGGGTTGTTCACGCGGCTGACGCCTCAGGGCAGCGGCTGTTCCGTCCAGATGACCTTGCCGTCCGTGGTGTAGCGGGTCCCCCAGCGCTCGGTGAGCTGGGCGACGAGGAACAGCCCGCGCCCGCCCTCGTCCTCGGTCCTGGCGCGGCGCAGCCGGGGTGAGGTGCTGCTGCCGTCGGAGACCTCGCAGATCAGCGCACGGTCGCGCAGCAGCCGCAGCCGGACCGGGCCGGTCGCGTGCCGGATGGCGTTGGTGACGAGTTCGCTGGCGACGAGTTCGGTGGTGAAGGCCATGTCGTCCAGCCCCCAGACGGCCATCTGGTCGGTGACCGCCGCACGGGTGCGGGAGACCACCGCCGGGTCGCTGGGCAGCTCCCACTGCGCGACCCGCTCCGGCCCCAGTGCGTTCGTACGGGCCACCAGCAGGGCCACGTCGTCGCTCGGCCGGTCCGCGAGCAGCGCGTCGAGGACCGCGTCACAGGTCTCCTCCGGCGGTCGGCCTGCGCAGGCCAGTACGGTACGCAGCCGCTCCAGGCCGGTGTCGATGTCGCGCAGCCGGTCCTCGATCAGGCCGTCGGTGTACAGCACGAGCTGGCTGCCTTCGGCCAGGTCGAGCTCCACGGTCTCGAACGGCATCCCGCCGAGCCCGAGCGGCGGCCCCGACGGCAGATCGACGAACTCCACGGTGCCGTCGGGTCCAACGACCGCCGGGACGGGATGCCCGGCACGGGTGAGGCTGCAGCGCCGGGACACCGGGTCGTAGACGGCGTACAGGCAGGTGGCGCCGACGATGCCCGCGTCCGGGTGGGTGTTCTCCACCGCCCAGCCCTCGCCGCGGTCGAGCCGTCCGACCAGGTCGTCGAGGTGGGTGAGCAGGTCGTCGGGCGGCAGGTCCAGGGAACAGAAGTTGTGCACGGCGGTCCGCAGCCGGCCCATCGTCGCGGCGGCGTGCAGACCGTGGCCGACGACATCGCCCACGACCAGCGCCACCCGCGCGCCGGACAGCGGGATGACGTCGAACCAGTCGCCGCCGACGCCGGCCTGCGCAGGCAGATAGCGGAAGGCGGCCTCGACCGCGCTCTGCTCGGGACGCCCGCGGGGCAGCAGGCTGCGCTGCAGGGCGAGAGCGGTGGTGTGCTCGCGCGTGTAGCGGCGGGCGTTGTCGATACAGATCGCTGCGCGGCCGACCAGTTCCTGGGCGAGGGACAGGTCGTCGTCCTCGAAGGGGGCGGGCTGCCGCGAGCGGTAGAAGCTGACCACGCCGAGGGTCACGCCGCGCGCCTGCAGCGGAACGGTGATCAGGGAGTGGAAGCCCGCCGCGAGCATCCGCTCGGTCCCCTCCGCGTCCTGGCCGTGCCGGCCTTCGGCCGCGGCCAGGTCGGGTTCCAGCACCGACTGGCCACTCTCCAGACCGTGGGCCTGCGGTGTGGCCGGGCCGT
The DNA here is from genome assembly GCF_004187715.1 of Streptomyces sp. F001. GTDB lineage: Bacteria > Actinomycetota > Actinomycetes > Streptomycetales > Streptomycetaceae > Streptomyces > Streptomyces flavusporus. The sequence goes on from NZ_QZWF01000027.1 coordinate 23,321, forward strand.
AGTGGACCGCTCCGCCGGTCTCCTGCAACGGGGACTCCCCGGGTACGGCGCCCAGTGCGACCCGGCGCAGCGCGGTGTCCTCGCCGAGCGGCCCCGGCTCGTCGCCGCGCAGCACGGAAGCGGGCAGATCCACGGCGGTGAGGTCGGCGAACCGCGGAACGGTCACCTCCGCCAGCTCCTCCGCGGTGTGCGCGACGTCGAGGGTCGTTCCGATCCGGACGCCGGCGTCGTGCAACAGCTCCAGCCGCCTGCGCGCCAGCACGGCCAGCCGACCGACACCGGGCTCACCGACGAGCAACAGCCAGCCGTCGGCGGCCAAGTCACCGGCGTCCTCCCGCAGCGCGGTGAACGCGGAGACAGCGGGCGCCTCCGGCGAGGGGACAGCGGGGGCAGGGGGCGCCTCCGGCAGGGAGGCGGCGGGCGCAGCCGGGTCAGCCGGTGCGGATACGGCCGTCCGCATGACGACGGCCGACGCCGACGGCACGGAAGCCGTGGTCGACGCCGCCAGGAACGGTGACACGGTGGGCATCCGACGCAGGCGGCGACGATACGGCAGCTTGGGCCGATGCGGCAGAAGGTGCCGATGCGGCAGAAGGCGTCGGCGCGGCAGACGAACCCGACCCAGAAGCGACGACACAATAACGAACCCGACCCAGGAGCCGCCGACCGCAGCGAGCCAGCCGCAGTCCCGACCGAGCCGAGCTGGTCGAGGAGAGTGCAGACGAAGGACGGCGAGAGGACCGTAGTCCCGACGAGATGGACAGCGAACCGCCGGCGACCAGATCCATGGTGAACAGGACCTTGTCGTCGTCGGCGGCCCAGCTGGCCGGCGCGAGAACATGAGGGTGATCGATCCTCAGCGCCTGTTCGCGTACGAAGCGCAACAGCGAGTGCGCGTCGCTCTGCTGCAGGACCTTGGCGGCCACATAGCGACGTCGGCGATGGTCCCAGGCACGCCAGACGGCGCCGACTCCTCCACGCCCGATCGGATCGACCAGTTCGTACCGTCCGGCGAAGACCTCACCCATCGCTGTGCGCCGCTCCTCCCCCTACGATCCCAGGGCTTCCCCCCTTGCCTGCCCCTCGACGAGTGATACGACCCCTCTCGCGGCCTCTCCTCGCGCCGCTCTCACCGCCGCCGTGCAACAGGCCCGACTGCCGCACCCCCACGCGGCGAACGGGCCGTGCGGTCAGCTCTGGTGGGCCTGGTAGTGCGCGACGGCGTCGGAGGTGCGGCCCGCGCCGTACACCCGGAGGAACTCTGCCAGCTCCGGATGGGTCGGGGCGAGAGTGTCCGCGGCCTCGATGATGTCTCCCGCGGCCGCCACCGAACGCAGCAGCGACTGGATCTCGCGGACCACCCGCTTGACCGTGGGCGCTCCCGAGCTGCTCGTCGTCTGTGTGCTGTTGCTGAGCACCGAGCCCCCCTGCGACTTCTTGATCTCCTCCATCCGATCGGTGGCCTCCGCCGCGCTCACACTGCCGTCCGCCACCTGTGCAGCCAGGTCCTGCAGCAACTGCACCCGCTGGACCACGGCAGGGTTTCCGATCTTCGCCCGCTGACCGCTCATCAGCTGGGACAGCATCGGCGCGGACAGTCCCAGCACCCCCGCGAGACGAGCCTGGTTGAGTCCAAGATCGTCTATGAGCTTACGGAAGAGCGCCCCCAGCGGCTCCCCGTACCAGTTCCGCTGCAGTTCCCGCGCTCTTGCGGTGGCTTCCTGCTGTGCGGCGTCCATTGCGTCTCCCCATCGCTTTCCCCAAAACCGCGGTTCGCTGTAGCGAACCACGCCGAGCATCTTACGGAGAGTGGTCGTTCACGGGGACCCCCCAATCTTTTTGCGAGATACCGGGGGTCACCCGCTACTCTGGTCTGCGGCGCCCGCCGGTACGCGGTTCTTCCGGCCGGACGTCTCCCTTCCGGGGCCTTAGCTCAGTTGGTAGAGCGCTGTCTTTGCATGGCAGATGTCAGGGGTTCGACTCCCCTAGGCTCCACCGGTAAATGCCCTCTGGCCTGCGGAAACGCGGTTCGGAGGGTATTTTCGTGTCTCGGTACACGCAGAACACACGTATGCGCACGGGGAGCGGCAGCGGCTCCTCGAGGCACGCCGACCGGATCGGTCAGGCTTCCGCGCGTCCCGCTTCAGCCCAGGCGGACGCACCCCGGCCCTCGACATCGTGGACTCTGCCAGTCTGTGGGACGTCGACCTGCCCGACCCGGCCCACGCGCTACGCCGCCGGATCACGGATCCGGCGCGGCGGACCCACCTGAGCCACTCACACCGGAGGATCGGTGCTTCGGTGGATGTCCCAGCTCACCTGTTGACGGCCGGTGCACCTGCGACAGCTCATTGCAGGCGCAACCGGACTCACCCTCGTGCGCAGAGATGAACGGTGCCCCCAAGCTCCTGACGCACGGTGCCGTTCTTGGCAATCAGCACCGCAGCTCGCGCATGTGACAGGTGAGGTACGGCTGTGCCGCGCAATCGTCAACCAGGTGCAATAGCAAGCAAGTTACGGCCGTACGACGCAGAGCGCGCGCCGCTCGCCGGTTTCACGTGAAACGCCGTTCCACCCGGGGCATCCGCGTGAATCATCACTGCGGGGCGAGAGACCCACAAGTCTCCCGCCCCACGGTCAGACGGCTCAGCCGCGGTCCTCGCGGTCCGCAGCCTCCTCCTCGGCCTCCTTGGCCTGCACCTCGGGATCGAGCACGGACTGTCCGCTGCCGTCCACCGACGTGAGCCGGCCCGACTCGGAGACCTCGGTCGCGGCGGGCGGCTCGACCAGCCAGTCAGGGTTGGCCTGCTTGTCCCACCACTTCCAGGCGGCGAAAGCGCCGCCCGCGAGAACGCCGAGAACCGCCAGTACCTTCACGGCCCGGCCGGCCTTGGCCCGCCGTTCATGCTTGCGGACCAGCTTGTGAATCTCCTCGGCCGAGACCTGGCCACGCAGCGCGGCCAGCGCGGCGGCACCACGCGACGCCGCCTCGTCCTTGACGGGCCCGGCCGCGGCCACCGCCTGCTCGATCTTCGGCCGGGAGTAGTCGGCAGCCTGCCGGGCAGCCATACGGGTACGGAAAGCGGCCTCATGGGCGGCGTGGTCCACCCTCGGCGGCACATGCGAACGGGCCTGTTCCAGGCGCGGCGCGAGATGCGACTCGTACTGGACGCGGGCCTGCCCGGCGGCCTGCGACACCCTGGGCGCAAGCCGTACGCGTGCCTCGTGTGCATAGTGCGCGGTCCGGTCCTTCGCCGTGTCGGCGTACGGCGCCACCACTTCCGCGGCGTGCAGCACGCTGTCCTTCGCCGAGCCGGTCGCGGCGCGCACGCTGTCGATGCGGGTCACGGGTTCCTCCTCCTCGGTGGCGTACGTATTTCGACTTTCCACCCTTTTAGGGATCATGCCTGCCCAAGCATGACGTGGCATGTGAGGACGGGCATCCGGGTCATGGTCGCCGCGCAATAGCGGATGAATACGGCAACAGGAGCTTGTCGTCGACAATGCCACGGATCGCCGCTCCGCGCTCCCGCCACGGAACGACTCATCGGAAAATCTGCAAGCCCTCCGCCCGGATTCCCGCCCGAAACAGCACGTCGGGCGACGTACGGCGCAGGCCGTGCGAGGATCGTGGGTCACAGGAAGACAACGGAAGGCAGATCGTGGCTGAGCAGCTTTACGCCACCCTGAAGACCAACCACGGCGACATCCAAGTTCGGCTCTTCCCGAACCATGCGCCGATCACGGTCAAGAACTTCGTCGAGCTCGCCAAGGGCGAGCGTGAGTGGACCCACCCGGCCACCGGCCAGAAGTCCACGGACAAGCTGTACGACGGCACGGTCTTCCACCGGGTCATCAGCGGCTTCATGATCCAGGGGGCGACCCGCTGGGCAACGGCACGGGCGGCCCCGGTTACCAGTTCGCCGACGAGTTCCACCCGGACCTGCAGTTCGACAAGCCCTACCTGCTGGCGATGGCCAACGCCGGCCCGGGAACCAACGGCTCGCAGTTCTTCATCACCGTCTCCCCGACGGCCTGGCTGAACCGCAAGCACACCATCTTCGGCGAAGTCACGGACGCGGCCAGCCAGAAGGTCATCGACTCGATCGCGAGCACCCAGACCAACCCGCGCACCGACCGCCCCCTCAACGACGTCGTCATCGAGTCGGTCGTCGTGGAGACCCGCGAAGGCTGAGCCGGAAGGCCCACGAGGACCAAGTCGGAGGACCCGCAAAAGCCGAGTCCGAGACCTCCCGTAGGGAACCAAACGCCCCGCTCGTCCGTAAGAGAGCGGGGCGTTTCTGTCGGACTCGACGATGAGGGACCTCATGGACCAGGCGCCAGGCAGCCCGAACGGCCCGCACAACCACGGCCCGGACAACCCGGGCCCGCAGGACGCCGCCGGCACGCCCGTCTGCTACCGCCACCCCGGCCGCGAGACCGGCGTACGCTGCACTCGCTGCGAACGCCCGATCTGCCCCGACTGCATGGTCAGCGCCTCCGTCGGCTTCCAGTGCCCCGCATGCGTCCGCGACGCCTCCGGCACCGGACACGCACCGGGCGCCTCCCGCCCCCGCACCATCGCAGGCGGCACCGTCGTCGCCGACCCCAGACTCCTCACCAAGATCCTCATCGGAATCAACCTCGCGGTATTCATCGCCGGCCGGGCCGAACCGTCCCTCCTCAACCACATCCTCCTCATCGGCGAATGGCCACCAGCGCCCTGGGGACCGACAGAGGGCGTCGCAGAGGGCGAGTGGTACCGCCTGTTCACCTCGATGTTCACCCACGAAGCCATCTGGCACATCGGCTTCAACATGCTCAGCCTCTGGTGGCTCGGCGGCCCCCTCGAAGCCGCCCTCGGCCGCACCCGCTACCTCACGCTCTACCTCGTCTCAGGCCTCGCAGGCAGCGCCCTGACCTATCTGCTGGAAGCCCCGACGACAGCCTCGCTGGGCGCCTCGGGAGCGATCTTCGGCCTCTTCGGCGCGACAGCCGTGCTCATGCGTCGGCTCAACTACGACATGCGCCCGGTCATCGCCCTGCTCGCGATCAACCTGATCTTCACGTTCAGCCCGGGCTTCGACATCGCCTGGCAGGCCCACATCGGCGGACTCGCCGCCGGCCTGGTCATCGGCTACGCCATGGTCCACGCCCCGCGCGAACGCCGGGGACTGGTCCAGTACGGCACCAGCGTGCTGGTCCTGGCGGTCGTCGTGGGGATGACGCTGCTGCGGACCGCTCAGCTCAGCTGAGCCGGGTGGTTATCCACTGAGCTGTTCAAGTTGTCCACAGTGCGTGGTGGATCTTGTGCACGCTGTGCGGGAACAGGCGTGCCCCCTGTCGATGACCGGCGTTTCTGCAGGTCAGACAGGGGGCGAACAAGGTTTCTGGGATAGTGTGGCTGTCGTATCGGTGTCAACGTCCGATGCGTTATCCACAGATCGTCGGTCTTTTCCCCAGGTCGGCTGTGGAAATTCTCACTGCTGTGGATAACTCAGCGGATAGCCGTGGCAGAGCTGTGTTCACCGCCCGCTCGCCTGGTCTTCGACCGGCCTACTTCCACTGGGTGGAGACACCGAATCCGGCCGCGATGAAGCCGAAGCCCACCACGATGTTCCAGTTGCCCAGCGAGTCGATCGGCAGCGAACCGTCGGTCACATAGAAGACGACGATCCAGGCCAGCCCGATGAGGAACATGGCGAGCATGACCGGGGCGACCCAGGCGCGGCTGTTCAGCTTGATGCTGGTCGCCTGCTTCGACGGCGGCGGCGTGTAGTCGGCCTTCTTGCGGATACGTGACTTCGGCACGAGGGTCTCTCCTGTCGATGCGCTGCGTGGCCGCGCAGGGAACTGGGTCGGGCTCGGGGCAACGTTCGGGGGCGTGTGCAAGGAGCTCAGAGCGCTCCCCCGGGCGTCCGTTAGCGTAGTGCTTCCGTGGCGCCGAAGGAGATAAGGGTACGTTGAGCAATTCTGCCGACTCCCCCGGGACGGGATCCAGCCCTGCCCGCCGGTGGGCTTTCCGGCCCGTGCGGCTGCTCACGGTGGGCGTCTTCGCTCTCGCGGGGCTCATTTTCTTCACCAGTTTCCATACGGCCAAAGGCACCAATATCCGTACGGATGCGTCTTTGTTGAAGCTCTCCGACCTGATTGAGGAGCGCAGCCGGAACAACGGCGAACTGGACGAGTCCAACGCGGCCCTGCGTGAGGACGTCGAGTCCCTCGCCGAGCGCGACGACGGCAGCACCAAGGCGGAGGACGACAAGCTCGCCGCCTTGGAGAAGGACGCGGGTACTCAGAAGCTCACCGGTGAGGCGCTGACGGTGACACTCGACGACGCTCCGCCGAACGCCACCGCCAAGCTCCCCGGCTATCCGGAGCCGCAGCCCGACTACCTGGTCATCCATCAGCAGGACCTGCAGGCTGTGGTGAACGCCCTGTGGGAGGGCGGCGCCGAGGGGATCAAGGTCATGGACCAGCGGCTGATCTCCACCAGTGCGGTGCGCTGTGTGGGCAACACCCTGATCCTCCAGGGCCGGGTCTACTCACCGCCGTACAAGATCACGGCGGTTGGCGATCCGGAGAAGCTGCAGCAGGCGCTTTCGGCGTCGCCGGCGATCCAGAACTACATGGTGTACGTCAATGTCTACGGCCTGGGCTGGAAAGTGGAGGAGAACGGGACGGTGACTCTGCCCGGCTACTCGGGCACAGTGGACCTGCACTACGCGAAGCCCGTGGAGTAAGCGCCGCTCAGGAGCCGCCGGTGCGCGTGATCGTCAGGACCGTCAGCGAACTGTGCATCACCGTGGCACTGTGATCGTGCTCTTTGTCGTTATGTGCTGTTCTGGACCGGGTGAAGGCCGACAACGTCATGGACGACGAGGTCGACCGGCTCCAGGAGCAGTGGTCGCAGGGGGCCGTGCAGCCCGGCGCAGCCCCCGGTGCCTCTGCGAGCCCCCCGAAGCCGGCGGCGTACGAGAACGGGAAACCGTTCGCGATCATGTACATCCCGCGCCTTGGTTTCACGTGGAACAAGCCCGTGCTCGAGGGCACCGCCACCGACACCCTCAAGAAGGGCCTCGGCCACTACGCCGGCACCGGCAGCTCGGTCAGAAGGGGAACTTTTCGGTGGCGGGTCACCGGCGCACGTACGGTGATCCCTTCAAGGATTTCCCCCGGCTGCGTCGCGGCGACGCGGTGGTGCTGACCGATGGGGCGACCTGGTTCACGTACCGGATCGGCAAGGGGCCGTACAAAATGTGCCGACGGACGTTGAGGTGATCGACCCCGTGCCACGTAAATCCGGGTACACGAGTGCGGGCCGCTATCTCACGCTCACCACCTGCGAACCGGAGTGGGGACACAGCCACCGGCTGATCGTCTGGGCGCATCTGGATTCCACCCAGCCTGTGGAGGCCGGGAAACCAGCGGCCCTGCGCCGTTAGTCTGGTGCAGTACGGCGTGAGTCTGGTGCCGTGGTGCGACGGAAGGGACGGCATGTACGGCTGGATCTGGCGGCATCTGCCGGGGAACGCGTGGGTCAGGGCGCTGATCTCACTGGCACTGATCCTGGCCGTGGTCTACGTCCTGTTCCAGTACGTGTTTCCGTGGGCCGAACCGCTGCTTCCCTTCAACGATGTGACGGTGGACAACCAGTGAGCGCGCGCATTCTCGTCGTCGACAACTACGACAGCTTCGTCTTCAACCTGGTGCAGTACCTGTACCAGCTGGGTGCCGAGTGCGAGGTCCTGCGCAACGACGAGGTCTCGACCGCGCACGCCGATGACGGTTTCGACGGTGTGCTGCTGTCGCCCGGTCCCGGCGCCCCTGAACAGGCCGGGGTCTGTATCGACATGGTCCGGCACTGTGCGGCCGGCGGGGTGCCCGTCTTCGGTGTCTGCCTCGGTATGCAGTCGATGCAGGTGGCGTACGGCGGTGTCGTGGATCGTGCGCCGGAGTTGCTGCACGGCAAGACGTCGCTGGTCGAGCACGAGGGCAAGGGCGTCTTCGCGGGCCTGCCCTCTCCGTTCACGGCGACTCGCTACCACTCTCTCGCCGCCGAGCCGGTCACCGTGCCGGCCGAGTTGGAGGTCACCGCGCGGACGCACGACGGCATCATCATGGGCCTGAGACACCGTGAACTCCCGGTCGAGGGTGTGCAGTTCCACCCCGAGTCGGTGCTGACCGAGCACGGTCACCGGATGCTGGCCAACTGGCTGGTGGAGTGCGGCGACCACGGAGCGGTGGCGAGGTCGGCGGGGCTCGCCCCGGTGGTGGGCAGGGCCTCGGCGTGACCGCGGCGCCTGGTACGGACTGGTACGGCACGGAGGGGTATCCCCCGTCCCAGGAGCCGTATCAGGCGTCGTACGAGCCTCCCGTCGACGAGGAGACCGTCGCGCTGCGGATACCCGAGCCGCCGGGTGAGGTGCGTTCCGTCGGCGAGCCCATATCGGGTTCTCCCGCCCCGTTGGCTCCTTCCGCTGTCGGACCCGCCCCCGGTGGCCGCGCGGCCCGCAGGAAGGCCGCCAAGCGGCGTCACGGGCGGCATGGAGGCTCCCGTAGGCCCGCCGACACCGACGCCACGACGGCTCCGCAGCGTCCCTTGTCCCGGGTGGAGGCGCGACGACAGGCGCGGGCGAGCAGACCGAGCCCGGCAGTGGTCGCCAGCCGGGTGATCGGTGAGGTGTTCATCACCACCGGCGTGCTGATGCTGCTGTTCGTCACCTACCAGCTGTGGTGGACGAACGTGCGGGCGCACGCGCAGGCCGGCAACGAGGCGAGCCAGCTCCAGGACGACTGGGCGAGCGGCAAGCGCAACCCGGGCACCTTCGAGCCGGGCCAGGGCTTTGCGCTGCTGCACATTCCCAAGCTGGACGTGGTCGTGCCGATCGCCGAGGGCACCAGCAACAAGGGGGTGCTGGACCGGGGCATGGTCGGCCACTATGCCGAGGGCGCGTTGAAGACGGCGATGCCGGAAGCGAAGACCGGTAACTTCGGGCTGGCCGGCCACCGCAACACGCACGGCGAGCCGTTCCGGTACATCAACCGTCT
>NZ_QZWF01000028.1 GCF_004187715.1 Streptomyces sp. F001
CGGTGGCAGGCGTCGGTGATCGTACGGAGACGGCGAACGGCCGTGGTATGACGCATGACCCCATCCTGCCCGGCCCGCGGACGAGGGGCCGAGCCGTGTCCGGTCGGCCGCCCAGGTGTCGCTGGCGGCCTGGGCTGCGGCGCGGGCGCGTTCCTCGACGGTCTTGCGGTGGGTCTCCTACTCGCGCGGGTGCGTTCGGTGCGGCAGTGGTAGGCCGCGTCGAGGAGTTCGGCGGCACTGCGGCGCGATGTGGGCGGGGCGGTGGTGGCGGAAGTGGCAGTGGAGTGGTAGCGGGCCAGTAGCTCTGGTCCAGGCTGTGGGCTGCTGCCCAGGACGGCTTGCAGGAGCAGGTTGTCCTTCTCCTTCGCCGGCAGAGATGCGATGAATGCCGCGAGTTCGCGCCGGTCCGGGCCCGGTGCGGGGCCGGGCTCGCTCGCCTGGGCTGCGGCGGTCAGCAGATCGGGGTCCACTTTCAGGAAGTCGGCCAGGGCGCGCTGTGGGCCGGTGAGTTCGGCCAGGCCTGCGGGGACCGGCGTTCCATCTCGCGGGCATACTCCTCCTCGTCGTCCTCGGCCAGTTCCCAGACGGTGAGGCGGCCAGCCAGGCGAGGTAGAGCGGGCGCAGGTCACCGGTGGCGAGTTCGGCGCGCAGGCGATCAGGGAGGACAGCTCGAGAGAGGTCTCGAAGTCCCATTCCTCGCCGTCCTCACTGTCCAGGGAGAAGTCGAGCAGGGTGTGGCCGGAGCGGGTCCACACGGTGAGGGCCTCCTCCATGGCGTAGGCGGCGGCCGTCTTCACCGGGAGCACGTTGGCAGGCAGACGGAGGACGAGGCGGCGGCTGCCCCAGTTCGCGTAGTACAGGTGGGCGTCGTAGAGCTGCTCGACCAGTTTGGTGGTGTCACCGCGGAAGTCGCCCCAGTGGTACTCGTTGACGAAGCGGGTCGGGGAGATGGTGGCCCGGGTGGACAGGGACCGGACCTGCTGCAACTGTGCAGGATCCAGAGGTCGGTCGACGGCCAGGAACTCGTAGTACTGGTACTCGCTCACGGCCCGCAACCCTACCCGCGCCCCAAGGCGTGCTGAGATGGACCCATGAGCGAGGAGACCTCCCTTCAGCAGCTGGTTGACGGGTTGCGGCGCGACCGGCGACGCGGTCCGTACGCCGGGACCGCGAGTACGTGGCCACCGCGTGGGCCGTCGACGAAGCGGCCGGACGCCTGCTGGAGACCGGAAACGCGGCCGAGGCGGCCCGTCGGCTGCGCACGGCGGTGGACCGGGTCACCCGGGCCCTGATGTACCTGGACGACTCCTCCGGTAGCGGAGGGGGACGCCCTGCGCGCACTGACGGCCCGTTACGCCCAGGCGCTGGCGGCGGCCCCGCCCAAGGATCCCCGCGCCTTGGCGAACTGGATCGCCGCCACGGTGTTCGACATCCCCCTGGCCCACTTCGCCCCCGCCCTGGGGGAGCGCGGTGTGCGGCAGCTGACCGACCTGGTCGAGCAGCGCGCCGACGACCCCGAGCGGGCCGACGACTGGGGCACCGCCTTCGGCGTGCGGCATCTGCGGGAACAGCTCGCGGAGATCTCCGGCGACACCGACCACTACGTCGAGGTGCTCGCCCGGTCACTGACCGGACCCGATCAGTACGTCAAGATCGTCCGCGTGCTCCGGGCCGCAGGCCGCGAAGCGGAGGCCACCGACTGGGCACGCCGCGGGCTGGAGGCCCACCCCGCCAGCCCGTTCAAGCCCCAGCTCACGGACGAGCTCGTGGCACTCCTCATCGCCGGCGGGAAGCGAGAGGAAGCCCTGTCGGTGCGCCGGGACGTCTTCGCCCGCACCCCGCTCGCCTCCGCGTTCGCTGCGCTGGCCGCGCTGGCCGCGCTGGCCGCGACGGCCCGGCAGCTCGACAGCCCGCAGACGGTCATCTGGGCCCTGGACCTGATGCGCGTCCGGCTGGCCGAGAACCCCGCCCACGTCACCGAACTGATCGCGTGCCTGCGCGCGGAGGGCCTGGCCGAAGAGGCATGGCAGACAGCGACAGCGCATCTCGACGCCCTGTCGACGTACGTCCTGCAGGACCTCCTCGCCGAGTGGCGGCCAGTCCATCCGGCCGACAGTGTCGTCCCGTACCGGAGACTGATCGACCTCTATCTCGGTGAGAGTGGCAACAAGTACCGCTACCAGTACGCCGTCCGCCACATGAAGACCCTGCGCGATGTCCACCGTGAGCTCGGTACCGAGCCGGAATTCACCGACTACGTGCACGGCCTGCGTGCCGAACACCGCCGCAAGACCAGCTTCCTGGCCCGCCTGGACAAAGCCGGCCTCGCTGAGTGGGCACCCCATGCCGTACGACGCAGCTGGTGTATGTATGGCGGTGCGCTGCTTCACGACCGCCGTCTTCCGTTGCGGGCCGGGCACCCACAGCGCCTGTCCCGGCTCGAGATCATGGCTGACGGTTCATCGCATGCGCCGACAAGGTCCCACGGGCTCAACGCGGCCCGGCGGGGAGGGTGTTCCAGGTCGAGGTCAGCCAGGTCAGGTCGGCTTCGGCCTGGCGACGGGCGGTCTGCTCGCGGGTGAACAGCTGCTCGGTCTTGGTCAGTACGAGGGTGTACGGGCGTCCCTGCCGTCTGGTCTGGTGGAGCACCGGGAGACCGGCCGAGTCGATCCTGGTGTGTACGTGCCGGCGTCCGTCCTTGGCCAGCGGCCATTCGAGGACACGCCGTGAGCGGGAGGCGAGGAACGTCTCCAGGGTGGCGCACAGGTCGCAGCCGCAGCCGATCCAGGCGATCGACCAGTCGTCCGCGGCACGCAGTTGTCGTGCGACGATCGCGCGGAGCCGGCCCGTGCAGTCGCGCGCGACCGTGTCGAGCCCCGCCGCGCGCCGGGTGTCCGTCGGCAGCGCCTGCGCCTGCGCCGCGCGGCGCAGCATCGGCATCAGGCATTCCAGCACCGTGTCCGCCTGGGCGCAGCACGGCCAGGCTCTCAGTCCGCTGTTCCTGGTCGGCCGCCTGCAGGAGGTGTTGCAGCGGCAGGCCCAGCTGCTCCAGTCGGGGCGGCGGATCTCGGCCGGCCCGGTCGCGGTCCACTGTCGCAGGTCTTCGTCCACCGCGATCCAGGTCCCGGTGGGCAGCAGCCGCGCTGCCGCTGTCCCCGCCGGCCCAAGGACCGCAGCGCCGTGCACAGGTCCGGCAGCCTCTCGGTCCACTTGTACCCGTGTGGCTCGTAGCGGTACCGGGGGCCGAACCAGCCGCCGACGACCTGGCGCAGCCACACGGTGCCGTACCGTTCGACCGCAGCGGCCAGCCCATGGGCGTGCTGCGGTCCCAGTGCGTTCACCCGGAACGGCTCCAGCAGCATCGCCGCGGTCTCGGCCACACCCAGGCCCGCGGCCACGTGCAACGCGCCCTCCAGCAGCTCGGGTTGGGCATCGGTGTGCTTCCAGAACGGTGCAAGGGATTCGGCCGCGGTGCGTGCGCCGTCCAGGTCTCCTCGCTGGATGCGGCCCTGCAGTTCCTCGAGGGCCCACCGCGGCCCGGCCTCGCCGCGCGCCGCGAACGCGCGCTCGCGCGGCCACACGACGACCGCGGCCCTCCTGTACCAGCGGTCCAGGGTGTTGCCGTAGTTGCCCATGTAGCCCTCGTACTGGGACTCGTAGGGGGTGAGGTCCGCGCTTGGGGTGCTGGTGCAGGCCTCGTAGTCGTGGACGTACAACGAGATCGGCGCGCCGCCGGTGTCGTCCGGGCCGGTCCACCAGTCGAGGGTGATCTCGTCGTCGATCAGGTCCTGGACGACGTAGTCGTCGTCGGTCGCGGGCTGTCGTCCTCGTCCTCGTACTCGTCGTCTTCGTCGTATCCGTGGTAGTCGTCCCAGGGGCGTCACCGGCGGGGTAGGCGTCCCAGGTCTGCTTGACCTCGGCGAGGGCGAGCACCGATTCGCAGTCGGCCTGTCCGGCGGCGGCGCGCAGCAGCGCGGCGCGCTCGGCGTCGGCGCCCTTGAGCCGCTCCCAGCTCAGGCCCCGCTGCGTGTACTCGTGGTCGAGCAGATACACCAGCCGGTTCGGCGGGTCGAGGTCCCGCAACGCATAGCGCGGCTTGGCGGGCGTGCCGAAGTGCTGGTCCAGGCAGCGCGCCAGCTCGGGGAGCGGGCCGGAGGCAGGAGCCGAAGTCCCGGGCTCGGCGAGCAGGTTGAAGGTGAGGGCACCGGCACCCGGACCGGACCGGGGTCACCTCGTGTCGACAGTCGGCGTAGAAGGCGATGAGGGTCAGTTCCGTCTTCGAGGCGCGGTAGGTGCTGTGCTGTCCGGCATGCTCGATGACCAGTTCTCCGCCGGTGTGCGCCGAGGGCAGACAGAGCACCAGCGTGCCCACCATCGCGTCGTCCTTCTCCGAATCCTGATGGGGGAGGAAGAACTGGCCCTTGCCGTACACCAGCAGCGTATGCGGATCGGCCCGCAGCCGGGCTGTCGCCGGGAGCCCGAGCTCGTCCCGGAAATGCTCCAGCGCGCCACTCAGCAGCGCCGACCACGAGGGGCCGGCCAGGGTGATCTGGTCCGGCGAGATCTGCCAGGTGTCGCGGACGCCGGTGTCGCTCAGTGTCTCCTCGCCCCGGCCGAACAACGCCGGGCGCGCCACCGCGATCAGCTTCTTCGCCTGGGGCGCGCGCAGCGGAAGACTCACCGGCCCGACGCCGGCCACCTCGAGCCTGAGACCGTGCGCGGGCGCCTTGAGCTGGGCGCTGAAGGCCCCCGCCGACTTCGCCCCACCGAGCAGCTCAGCCAGCCGTTCCCTCGCATTCCCCGCTACGCGTGCTCTCCGACCCGTCCGGTGTGCCACCCTCGGCCCGATCCTATTGCCCGGGGAGACCGGAGACGGCCGGCCGCGGGGCGTTCGCCAGGTGAGCTCCCGGCTCCGGGGCGCGGTCAGACCCGAATCTGCAGGCAGTAGCGGTGATCGGCGGCTGAGGCAGGGACAGGTGTGCTTCGGTTTCGAGGAGATCGGGTTCCTGCACCGTGATCAGCTCGACCTGAAAGCGCGCCCGCCGAGCGGGCAGGTGCCGCGCGAGGGCATCGAGACCGCGTCACCCGAACGCCGCGCCGATTGTGGCCCGCAGGCCATCGGGTAACGGGGGCGAGGTCCTCGGGGTCGAACAGTGCTGTGCCGTCGACGATGTGGAGCCGCTCGTCGCCATCCTTGCGGCGCTGCTCGACATATTGCGGGTGCCGGAAACCTCGTCCGCGCAGGTCACCCCGGCTGCCGGGCACGGGTGGATCCGTTGGCATGCTGATCGCTCGTGCTGTGGCGCCTCGTCTGTCTGACCGTCACGAACACCTTCGCCGCTCTGCGCCTGCCGCCTATGGACGGCTATGCCAAGGACACCGAAATCCTCGCCCTACGCCACCAGCTCATCGTGTTACACCGGTAACTCGGCTCGGCCAGGGTCAAGTTCGCTTTCGCGGATCGGGCCGTCCTGGCGGGGCTCCTCGTCCGTCTGCCACGCAGCGAGCTGCGGCGCCTGCCTCGAGAACATGCTGGAGTGGCTCGACATCGACTCGGTGGCCGACTTCGACCCGGCCGGTTCGGGCCGGGCGAAGCCGACAAACGACTCCAGACGCTTACGATGCCGTAGCCGAGCGGCGGGGCGGCGTGGCCGATGACGGCAAGGATGCCGAGGTACGCGACGTGGCCTGGGACGAACCGGTGCCCGAGGCAGCGCAGTTGCCCCTCACCCGCGCTGAACGATCAAGTCGCGAGTGTCCTCAGGCATAGGCAGGGTGTAGCCAGTCAATCTTCGTCGAGGAGTTGGGCGGCGGCCTTGGGGTCCATGAGGGTGGACCAGGCCTGTTCGGCGGGGAGGAGCGGGCGGCTGGGCAGGGCGTATTCGGGGAACCATGCCTTGGGGTCGCAACCGGGAACATGTCGCAGGATGACGGCGGCGAGGTCGTCGGGGACGGAGCCGGTGATGCGTACGGCTGCATAGGTTTCGTGGCCGTCGTCAGCGCGGGCCAGGATGCCGAGGCGGAAAGTGGGGAAGTCGGCAGGGTGTTCGTACCCGTCGTGGAGCGAGCCGCGGGTCAGATCTTTGATGACAGAGGCCAGGCGGCGAACGAGCCGGGTGCCTGCTTCGAGCTGGTACCGGTCGTAGCCGTTCTGGGTGGGCAGGAGGTGACCGACGTAGGTCCTGCCGGGCAGCGGCTTGGAGTGCTCGCTGTTGTAGCGGGCGCGTGCGGCCTTCGCGTCGGCTTCGAGTGCGGCATAGAAGTCGTCCCCGAGCCGTCCTCGCGCTGTCCGGCAGCGACCAGCCAGGGCAGGGTCCTCTTCAGCCCAGACCGCGCCTCGCCAGCGCTGGACCTTGACCTTGAACAGCACCTCGTCGTCGATGGACGGATCCGCTCATGGCCTGCCTCGTCCTCGCGAACTGTTCCCGGGCCTTGGACAGGATGGGGTGGTCGATCTCGTCGAGGGGCTGGCGGGCGGAGGGGAGCGGTAGCTTCAGGTCCTCGCGAAGCGTGCGGAGGGTGGGACGGGCGGGGTGCACGGATCAGTCGTCCTCGCCCACTCCGCCAAGTTCCTTGATGCGCTCAGGCGACAGCCCGGTCAGCAGCGAGACGCTCGATTCCAGCCCTCCGTCGAGCTTGCGCATCTTCTCGAGCATGTTCGCCCGGACCTCTTCGCGGCGGATCTCCAGGTAGACGCGCACGGCTTCGGCGACGAGGTCCTTCTTGGTCATGCCGAGAAAGTGCGCACCGTCGGCGATCAGCTCGTCTATGGCCGCATCAACCTTCAAGGGCGCCGTCGTTCGGGTTGCCCCGCGCCGCTTCTCATCCGTGATGTTCACACCTACCTCCTGGTACCAAAGAATACTCCTATTCTTAGCACTAGGTATCGCTCGGGCAGGGCGACGTGTAGTTATGGGTGCTGATACATGCGTCCGCGCAGGTCAGGCGGGCCTGCCTCCTGGGCGTGCCTTGATCGGGGTGCCAGGCAGCGGGAGGGTTGGTAGGCGCGGGATGGGCACGCCGTCGCCGTCGACGGACTCACGGGTCTCGCCGACTCCAGCACCTCCCGTGACATGGCCGAGGTGCACCGCATCGACCAGCGCATAGATCGGGGGCCGTAAAAGATCTCGTCCCGTGTTCGCGAGGGTGGGCCCTGCACACTCTGTTCGAGGAGAATCCCACTTCGCCGAGATCGGATCCACCGCGCCCAGTGATGAAGACGTTCGCGGAGGTGCTCAGGTCCTCAAGGTGCCGCTGTCCTCTGCGGTGCCGCGGCGCATGTGCGGCGACAAGATCTCGCGGATGCCAGGCGGAGCCAGGAGACGCAGACTCCTTTACTCGGCCGAGTACGCTTGACGGTGGCCTCGAAGAACGACCCGTCGCGCGCCGCTCAGTGACTCAACAACTGGGGGTCAAGGGGTCGCAGGTTCAAATCCTGTCGTCCCGACTTTTCGAACATTCGAAAGTCGCAGATGAGGGGTCGTTTTCCGAACGGCCCCTCGTTGCTTTTCCCGCGCTCCCGGGTGGGAGCGGCACGTGGGAGCACGCTCCCACCCGTCCCCTTGTCCGGTTGCTCCCACTCGGGCGGCTGCGCACATATGCGATTCCTTGCGCGCGCGTTCCCGTCCGTGCCCGTTTTGCGATCCACAGCTCCTCGTCGATCGAGTGGGCCTCGGGTCATGCGCTTGCGCTCTTGCCGCTGGTCACCCGTGCTCCCACCGGGAGTGGGCCGGGAGCGGCGACCCATGTCCGGAACCCGAGGTATGGGTGTTCTGCTCGAAAATACGATTCTGGGTCTGGCCTGCAGCTTCTCCGCGCGGGCAGCGGTCTGCACGGCGCCTGGGTGAACAGCGCCTCCAGCAGGACCTGGTCGATGCCGTCGACGCCTGTCAGCCTGGCATGAGCACAGCCCGCCCCGCACCTGTCCTTGGCGGAGTCGGGCGAACGCTTCTGCCGCTGCGGACAGTGGGAACTGTTCTGTGTCGACGTGCAATGCCCCCGAGCGTGCCAGTGCGACGGCCTCTACGAGCTCGTGCCTGCTGCCCCAGAACGGCAGCGACAGCCGGAAGCCGGAAGGCAGGACACCTGGTTTACGGACCGTCAGGTGCCCGCCGCCGCTTCCGACGACCGCGAGTTCCCCGCCTGGGCGCAGGATGTCGACGGCGAGTTCCAGCGAAGCCGCGTTGCCGACGAAATCGAGCACGGCGTCCGCTCCCACGTTGCTGCTCTGTGCCCTCAGCGTATGGGCGGTGTTCCCCTGCAACAGGGTGCTGAAGTGTGCTCCGCACCGGTGCGCGAGCGCGAGGGCCTCCTCGCGGATGTCGACCGCGAGGACGCGGCTCGGAGTGGTTGCGCGGAGGATCTGGACAGCCAGGTGGCCGAGACCGCCGACGCCGATGACGGCGGCGGTGGTGCCGTCTCCGAGGGCATGGCGTACTCCGGCGACGGCGTGGTACGAGGTCAGGCCTGCATCCGACAGGGGTGCAGCCTGATCAGCCGGCAGGTCGCCGATCGGCACCAGATGGCGGGCGACGGGACGAGGACGTACTCGGCCATCCCTCCGTCCAGGCCCAGTCCGACCCCGTGCCAGCCGAGGCTGTCGCGTCGGTCGCAGTAGTTGTCCCGGCCCGCGGCGCAGCGGGCGCAGGCGCCGCACCCCCACGGTCCGTAGAGCGCGACGCGTTCACCGACCGTCGGCCCGTCGGCGTCGGGACCGAGGGCCGCGACGTGCCCCGCGACCTCGTGACCGAGGGTGAACGGCGGCTTGTAGGGGAGGGCTCCTGGGGACGCGTCCACGACGTGGATGTCCGAGTGGCACAGCCCTGCGGCTTCCACCCGCACCAGAACCTCGGACTCGCGGGGACCGGTCGCTCGACCTCGGCGAGCGCCGGCTTCCGTCCCACGCTGTCAGCCGTACCGCCCTCATGCGTCACCCCAGGGTCTTGTCAGCCCGACCACGGCGGACGGTAACAGAAACAAAGTCAATTCAGTATCGAGAGGGAGCGCGAGGATGAACACAGGCACACGCAGGGTCGGTTCGAGGGCAAGGTCGCGATGGTGACGGGCGCGGGATCGGGCATGGGTGCCGCTGTCGCCAGGCAGTTGGCCGCCGAGGGGGCGGGAGCAGTCGTTCTCGCCGACCTGAACCGCGAGACTGCCTCGGTCGTCGCCAAGGAGCTGCCCACCGGCCGGGCTGTCGCGCTCGACGTGGTGGATGCGACCGCGGTCGACGCGGCGGTCGAGGGCGTGCTGCGGGAGCACGGGAAGCTCGACATCGTGGTCCACGCCGCCGGAGTCGACGACCCGGACGTCAAGCAGTGGATTGCGGATGCGCTGGTCGACGGGTGTCGGATCAGGGTGACGGACCGGCTCGCCGACACCGCCTGGCGACGCGTCATGAGCGTCAATCTGGACGGCACGTTCCATGTGCTGCGCGCCGCGGTGCGGGCGATGCGGCCTGCCGAGGCGGGAGCGATCGTGGTCATCGGCTCCTCGTCGGCCTTCGATGCGCCCGTCGGCTATCCGCACTACGCCGCGTCCAAGGCGGGCGTGCACGCCCTGAGTCAGGCCGTGGCCAAGGAGGTCGTCGCGTCCGGGATACGGGTGAACGTGGTCGCGCCGGTCCGACGGAGACCGGCATGGCGGCACGTACCCCCGCGGCTCTGCGCACCGGTTTCGCCGACCCGGGGGTCCGCCCGTACGCGACGCCCGAGGAGATCGCCGACATCGCCCTGTTCCTGGCGAGCGATGCGGCGGCGAACCTGGTCGGAGCGGTGCTGCTCGCCAATGGCGGTCGTTTTACGACCTGATCGTCCTGATCGGCTGCAGTTTGCTCGAGCTGCCCCGCTCTCGCCGTGGCCGAAGGCGCGCAGAAATCAACTCGTGCACGGGTATTGCCCACCTGGAGTCCGGTACCTACGGTTCTCAAATTGAGTTCAGTTTGCAATGCGCTCATGAGGCGCCGAGGTGCCGCGCGCGGGTGTCCGGCGCGAGGAGACGGTCGACGTGGATCAGTTTCTGCTCGTCCTGGTGAGCGGTCTCGCCAGTGGTGCGGTGTACGGCCTGATGGACTGGGGCTGGTGATCATTTATAGGGCGACGGACGTGGTGAACTTCGCGCTCGCCAGCCTGGCCACCGTCGGGCTGTACGCATCGCTGACGCTGTACGACAGCGGCCTGCCGCTGCTGCTGGCCGCCGCGGCCGCGATCGTACTGACCGCCAGCATCGGCCTGGTCGCCCGTGAGACGGTGATCAGGCCGCTGGCGCAGGGGAGTTGCTCTCGGCGCTGGTCATGACGATGGCGTCTCGCTCATTGCGGAGAGCGTCATCAGCACGGTCTGGGACGACCAGCCACGGCTCTTCCCGAGCCTGGTCGAGGGATCGGTCTCGTTCGGCGACCGGCGATACCGACGCAGAGCCTGCTGACCATCGCAGTGGCGGCCGTCGCGATGGCGCTGGTGGCGTATCTCTTCGGACGCACCACCATCGGTTCCGCCATGCGCGCCGTCGCCGAGTCCGCTGACACCGCGCAGATCCTCGGCCTGGGCTCGCAGCGCATCGCCCGGATCGCCTGGGCGCTCGGGCTCGGCCTCGCCGCGCTCGGCGCCTTCCTGTACGCGCCCCCGGGCCGGACTTGTGCCGACGGTGCTGAGCGCACCGCTGTTCCGGGCCTTCGCCGGGATCTTCCTCGGCGGTCTGACCAGCATGTACGGGGCCGTCATCGGCGGATTGACGGTGGGCGTGCTGGACAACCTGGCCGCGGTCTACGTCTCGGCCGGCTATCGCGACACGTTCGTCTTCTCGTTCACCATTCTCGTGCTGTTGATCCGCCTCAGGGGCTGTTCGGTGTACGCACGTTCCAGCGGGTCTGAGGGAGCGGTCCATGTCTGACGTCAGTCGATCCACCATCGCCAGGGCGGCGCTCGGTCCACTCGCCGCGGCCGTGCTTATCGCCGTGCTCACTACCGGAGCCGTTCCGCCCTACCAGGCGTACTCCGTAGGGCTCGCGGCGGTTTACACCGTCCTCGTCATCTCGGTCAATCTGCTGCGGGCTGGGCCGGCATCTGGTCGATCGCCCATCCCGCGTTCTTCGCCATGGGTGCCTACTTCGCGGCGTACGGCAGCACGCACGGCTGGTCGCTGGAGCTCGTGGTGCTCGGCGCGATGGGGTGCAGTGCGGCGTTCGGGCGTTTCTGGGGGCGTGGGCGCGCGGTTCTCGATGCTGTACGTGGCCCTGCTGACACTCGCGTTCACCATGGTGTCGCTGGAGGTGATGGGCCAGTGGACCAGTGTGACCGGTGGTGACCAGGGCATTCCGATGGAGAAGCTGGACAGTGCCTGGGCTTGGCACGCTCGCCAGTGCCGGCACCCAGGCGCAGTACATCGCCGTCGGCGCGGCCGGGATCGCACTGGGCGTGGCCGCGCTGGCCCGGCCCAGCTCCCTGCGGATGCGGCTGGTCGCCGCCAAGTCCCACCCTATGGCGGCCCGTTCGATCGGCATCGCGCCGGAGGCCCAGTCGGCTCTGGCCTTCGCGGTCAGCGCCGCGTTTGCGGCGCTGGCGGGTGTCCTGCTGGCCCTGGTCGTCGGCTTCGTCAGCCGGACCCGTTCTCGTTGGCGCTGGCGATCTCGCTGATCGCCGCGTGCATACTCGGTGGCGCGGGCACCCTGCTGGGCGCGGTCGTCGGTGGGGCGTACCTGACCTGGTCCCCGACGGCCGCCGAGAGCGCCGGGATACCGCAGCCGATCCTCCAGGGGCTCGTGCTCATACGCCGTGCTGCTGGTCCTGCCGGGTGGAGTGGTGCCCTTCCTGGGAAAGGTGGTCCGCCGACTGCTGCGCAGGTCCGCGTCGCATCCCCCGGCCCTGGCGGACCCGACCGAGCCGTTCATCGAGCCCGTCCCCGCCCCTTCATCAACGCCCCCGAGCTGCTGCGTCTTGACGAGGTCACCGTCACCTTCGGCGGCCTCAGGGCGCTGGAGGGCGCCTCGATGTCCGTACGGGCCGGGGAGACCCTCGCGATCATCGGCCCCAACGGGGCAGGCAAGACGACGCTGCTGAACGTCCTGTCCGGACTCGTCGGAGGCGGGCGGGTGGCCGGCAGCGTGCAGTACGACGGCAAGCCCCTGCTGAGGTCGCGCGCCACCGCCCGCCGCAGGCTCGGCAATCGGGCGCACCTTCCAGCACGCCGAGACGTTCCCCGAGCTGACCGTCCTGGAGAACGTGCTCTGCACCCGTCGCCGGATCACCGCGCAGAATCGGGCCAGGGCCGCCGAGTTGCTGGACCGGGTCGGCCTCACGCACGTCGCGGACCGCTACCCGGCCGAGCTTCCGTTCGGCCTGCACAAGCGTCTCGACCTGGCCAGGGCGCTCGCGGAGGAGCCCGAACTGCTCATCCTGGACGAGCCGTTCGGCGGGCTCGATGCGGTGAGCGCACCCTGCTGGCGCGGCAGATCGTGCAGGAACAGCGACGTGGAACCGCCATCGTGATCATCGACCATGTGCTCGACGACCTGTTCGCGGTCGCCCACCGGGTGGTCGCCTTCGACTTCGGCCGGCCATCGGCGAGGGTGAGCCCGGCAAGGTCCTGGACGACCCCGGGTGCGCACCTCCTACCTCGGCGAGGGCGGCACGCGCGGCGAACTCCCGCACAGGGACGGTACGGAACGCGTCGTTGTGCGGCTCGACGGTGTGGACCACGCCTACGGCGGAGTGACCGCGCTGCGCGGGGTCGACCTCGCCATCACCCAGGGCAGCATCGTCGGTATCGTCGGCGCCAACGGCGCGGGCAAGAGCACGCTGGGCCGCATCCTGCACGGCACGCTCCGGCCCACCCGCGGCCGGCGCGAGGCCGACGGAGACCTGCGCACCGCACTGGTGCCCGAGGGCCGTGCCCTCTTCAAGACGCTCTCCCTGCGCGAGAACCTGGAGGTCGCCGCGTACGCGGCAGGCATCAGGGGCGCGGATCTGCGGGCGCGGCTCGCGGAGACCGCCGAGTGGCTGCCGTCGCGGCTGCGTGAGCGGATGGGCGTACCCGCCGCTGGCTCTCCGGAGGTGAGCAGCAGATCCTTGCGATCGCCGGGCCCTGATGGCACGGCCCGACCTGCTCATCGTCGACGAACCGGCGCTTGGCCTGTCCCCGGCGATGGTCGACGAGGTGTACGCCGCCTCGGCCGGCTCGCCCACGAGGGCATGACGGTCGTCCTGCTGGAGCAGTCCGCTCACCCGCGCCGCGTCCGCCGCTCACGAGGTGGCCGTCCTGCACGAGGGTGCGATCGCGGTCCGCGGCGAGCCCTCCGACCTGACGTTCCTGGCTCGCGCGGAACGGGCCTACTTCGACGGGAAGGACGACGCCGCGGTGGCCGCCGTGCAGGGCTGAGCCGGTCTTGTGACCTCCGGTGCGGTCCCGTCCGGTGAGGATCTCGGGGGCGTTCGCGATGGACCCGCAGCCCGTCAGCTCTTCGCCAGGGACGTGAAGGTGCCGGCGTGGAAGACAACCGGGGGGGCCGTGGCGTACGGCGAGAGCCGGTCGATCTCGAGGAGCGCGATGGCGTGGTCGCCGGCGGGACCTCCGGACATCCGGCACTCCAGCCAGAGCGCCGCTCCCTGGACGAACACGGAACCGGCGGCTCGGCCACCCGGTCCACGGACGCGAACCGGGCGGGACTTGGGGTGCAAGGGAACGCGCCACGGGTTCATGGTCCTCGGCGAGTTGGTGGTGTGGGGCGGTGAAGATTCGAAGGCCGGGGAGTTCGCGATGATCGGCGTGTTCACCGTGGTCGGACAGACCGCGTTGACCCGGATGCTGACCCGGATGTTGACCCGGATATGGTGCGGCCCAGCTCTTGGGCGAGCACCTTCAGCAGGCCGATAACGCCCGTGCTTCGCTGCAGTGCAGTGCGCCGTGTTTGAGATAGCCGAGCAGGCCTGCCGTCGAGCTGGTCAGGACGACCGAGCCGCCTTCACCCCGCTCCACCATGGACGGGAGCGAGGCGCGGACGGTGTTGAAGACACCGGTGAGGTTGACGTCGAACATGTCCTTCCACACCTGCTCGGACATCTCCCAGCTGGTCGACCACGAGCCGATGCGTTGGCGCAGACGATGTCGATCCGCCGAACTCGGCGAGGCCGGCGTCGACGACCTTCTGCACCCCGAGGTCGCGTACGTCCGTGGTGCCGTGAGGGCGCGACGCCCACGTGCCTCGACCTGCGCGACGGTCCCCCTGAGGTCGTCGCTCGTGGCCGGCGGACAGCCGACCGAGTCCACCGCGTCCTGCCCTGGCCCCGGCCCGCACCCGTCACAAATGCGACCTTGCCGTCGAGAGTTTCCATGTGCTCTCTCCTTCGAGAGTGGCGAGTCGGGTTTGCCGGACCGGTCGATACACACGGTGTCACGCGATCCTCAATCTGAAACCAAACTGAACTTGTGTCAATTATCTGGATCGCTCCAGACCTCTTGCCTCAGGGAATCTGGGCGTTAAGCCTATTGATCGGAGTCGGAGCGTTGATCCGTGCGACTCCTTGCGCTTTGAATCGGATTCGGTTTAGCTGGCTGGCTGTCAGGCGGAATCCGGCGCATCGCGCCGGGGAGCCGATCCCTTCGCAGGAGGAGAGTCGCGTGCAAGCGGGAGACGTCGATCTGCTGGTCATCGGCGCGGGCATGGCAGGGCTGACCGCCGGCGCCCGTGCGGTCAGGAAGGGCTTGTCCGTCACGATCGTCGAAGTCGGTGCGGACGTCGGCGGCTCCGCGCGCTTCGCCGGCTACGTGTGGACGGCGCCGGACCACGACGTCATGGACCGCCACAATCCGCGCGGAGATGTCGCCCTCAAGCGCGCGCTGGTGGACCGGTTCGATGACGGCATCGCCTGGATCCGCTCCCTCGGGGTGGAGGCCAAGGACGCGCAGCCCATCCTCAGCTTCGGCCGCGGGCACCAGTTCGACACAACCACTATGTCGACACCTGCCGTCGGGTGATCCTCGAGCACGGCGGCGAGCTACTGCTCGAGACCGAAACCGAACGACTGCTGCTCGAGGACGGTGCCGTGGCCGGAGCGACCTGCGGGCGGCCGACGGCACGCGCAGGCAGGCGCGCGCCCGGCCACGCTCCTGGCGACCGGCGGGTTCCAGGGCGACCACGCCCTGCGCACCGCTCATGTGCACCCCCGCGCCGACCGTATGGAGCTCCGGTCCAACCCCCACAGCCGGGGCGGAGGTTACCGTCTGGCCACCCAGGCCGGCGCCGCCACCGGGTACGAGGACGCGGGCTTCTACGGCCACTCATCCCCAGCGGCATCCCCTTCGCCGATCCCGCTGACTTCGTCGACATGTCGCTGTACTACAGCGAGCACGCGCTGCTGTTCAATCTGCAGGGCGAGCGGTTCACCGACGAGACGCAGGGCGACCACCTCACCACCATGGCCCTGCTGGAGCAGGCCGAGAGCCGCGGTCTCCTCGTCGCCGATGCCCGGGTGTTCCGCGACTGGGTCGTCGGCTCGTACGTCGAAGGGGCTGTCGCCGTCGACAAGTTCGGGCTCGCGAGCAAGAGAGCGGCCGCGTCGGATTCGCCGAGGACCTCGACGAACTGGCGTACCTCCCCGAGGAATGGGGGTATCGCGCGAGGTCGTCCGTGACGCCGTCAGGCAGTTCAACGAGCACGCCTCGGCGGGGCTTGAGCCCAAGCCCGGCCGGGATCTGGACCGTCTCCCGCTGGATGAACCGCCGTACTACGTGATCGAGACGGTCCCGGCCATCACCTTCCCGTTCCACGGTGTGCGCATCGACGACCGCGCCCGCGTGCTGGGCGAGGACGGTCGGCCGCTGCGCGGACTCCTCGCGGCCGGGTCGGACACCGGCGCCTGTGGCACCGCGCCTACGCGGGCGGCATCGCCTCGGCCCTCGTCTTCGGGCTGACCGCCGCGGACACCGCCGCGCGACCGGCCCAGCGCACGTGACCCGCACCTCGTTCACGCCGGCTCCGGGAGCCGGCCAGGGAGGGAATCATGGCACTCACTGACCCCATCGACCACAAGGCCTTCTTCATCAACGGGCATGGCGGACGGCCGACAGTACGGACCACTTCGACATCATCTCCCCGAGGTCCGAGCAGCGCATCGGACGGGTGCCGGCCGCCTCGAAGGAGGACATCGACTCCGCGGTCGCCGCGGCCCGGCACGCGTTCGACGCAGGGGAGTGGCCCCGCCTCACCCGTCGGAGCGAGCCGACTACGTCTCACGTCTGGCGGACGGGATCGAACGCCGACGGGCCGAACTCGCCGAATGATCACCGAGGAGCTCGGCTGCACCCTGTTCCTGTCGCAGGTCTAACCAGACGGTGTCGCCCGTCATGAGCTTCAACTACGCCGCCGAGATCGGCCGGAGCCTGCGGACCGCCGAGGTGCGGGTCAGCGATCTCTCCTCACTCGCGGGCAAGTCGGCGGGCGGAAGCATCATCCCCATGGCCGGTCCAGCCTGGTCGTGAAGGAACCCGTCGGCGTGGTCGCGCCTTCCCGGCCTACAACTTCGCGCTTCCGGCGATCGGACAGAAGGTCGGACCGGTGCTGATCGCGGTTGCACCGTCGTCGTCAAGGTCACCGAACCCAACCCCCTTGCCACGTTCGTGGTTGCGAAGATCTCGAGGAGATCGGTCTCCCGCCGGTGTCCTCAACATCGTCGCGGCCAGGGCCCCGGAGTCCGAGTACCTCGTGCGCCACCCCGGTGTGGACATGGTCAGCTTCACCGGCTCCGTCGAGGTGGGCGCCAGGATCGCGGCGGCCTGCGGAGAGCTCATCCGGCCGTGCGTGCTGGAGCTGGGCGGCAAGTCCGCGGCCATCGTTCTGGAGGACGCGAAGACGGAGGACGTCCTTCCCGCCTCATCGGCGCCAGCGTCGGCACCAACTCGGCCAGAGCTGCGTCGCCCAGACCCGGCTGCTGGTTCCGGAGTCCCAGTACCGCGCCTACGCCGAGGCCCTGGCCGACGGATTCGCCTCCCTCAAGATCGGTGACCCCATGGAGGCCGACACGGCGGTCGGTCCGCTGATCACCGCGCGTCAGCGCGCCAGGACCGAGTATACGTCGACACGGCGCGCAAGGAGGCGCGACGATCGCCGCGGGCGGCCGCCGTCCACCGACGATGGACCGCGGGTGGTACTACGAGCCGACCTCGTCACCGACGCCCACAACGACATGAAGGTGGCGCGCGAGGAGATCTTCGGACCCGTCGCCGCGCTCATCCCGCACCGCGGCGAGGACGACGCCATCCGCATCGCGAACGACAGCGAACTGGGCCTTGCGGGCTCGGTGTTCACAGCGGACACAGCTCATGGCTTCGAGGTGGCCCGGCGCGTGCGCACGGGCACCTTCTCGGTGAACACCTTCGCCGCCGATCTGGGCTCGCCGTTCGGCGGTTCAAGAAGTCGGGGCTCGGCGTGAGCACGGACCGGACGCCGTACAGGAGTTCCTGCTGACGAAGACCATCTCGATCGACCCGGGCCTCGAGCTTCCGGAGTCGGTCACCAAGGGCGTTCCGCACGGCACCGGACCCGGGACGCGCTGAACCCTCTTCTTGCTCGTACCAGCACGATGGAGACCCCCATGCACCGTCGCCACCCCGAGATCGACCCCCAGCTGCTGTCGGAAACCGACGAGCAGCGCGAACTGCGTACTGTCCTGCGGGACTTCTTCACGGAGACGAGTGGCCCGAGGACGTCCGCAAGCACCTGGCCACCCCGCGCGGATACGACGAGGCGCTGTGGTCGCGGCTCGCACGTGAGATCGGTGTGCACGGGCTGGCGATCCCCGAGGAGTACGGCGGCTCGGGCTACACCTTCGCCGAACTCGCCGTCGCCATGGAGGAGTCGGGGCGCACGCTCTACTGCGCCCCGCTCCTGCCCACGGTGGTCCTTGCCGCACACGCCCTGCTGCACTGCGAGGACCGGCAGGCCTGCGAGCGCTATCTGCCCGCGGATCGCGACGGCACGCTCACCGCGACCGTGGCCGGTTTCCACGACGACGGGAGCCGCGTCAGTGCGGAGCGTGAAGCCGCGGCTGGGTGCTGCGCGGCGCGGAGGACTTCGTGCTCGACGGGTCCGACGCCGATCTGATCGTGGTACGGGCCCACACACCCGACGGCGTACGGCTGTTTTAGCTGCGAGCCGGACGACGGGACCTGTCTGCGCACACCCCACCGGGTCCTGGACGAGACCCGCCGCCAGGCGCGGGTGGAGTTCCGTGGCGCCCTCGCCACACCCGTGGGGGAGGCGGACCCGCTGGCGGCGACCCTCGACGCGGGACGCGCCGCACTCGCCGCCGAGCAGGTCGGGGGAAGCGGGCACGCGCTGGACGCCACGGTCGAATTCGTCGCCCAGCGCTATCAGTTCGGCGTCCCATCGGCTCCTTCCAGGCCGTCAAGCACCGGCTGGCCGATGTGCTGGTCGCGCTGGAGGCGGCACGCTCGGCCTCCTCGTACGCCACCGCCTGCCTGGCCGTGGCGTCGCCGCAGCTCGCGGTCGCCGCGAGCGCCGCCGCCGTGGTCTGCTCCGAGGCCTTCGCCTGGCGACGGCGGAATACGTCCAACTGCACGGCGGCATCGCTTCACCTGGGAGCACCGGCACATCTGTACGTGCGCCGGGCACGCAGCAGCGAGGTGCTGTTCGGGACCGCGGACCGCCACCGCGCCGACTTGCCGGACTCATCGGTGTCGCCGGCCCGTCCGCCGCCTGAGTACGCAGGGAGAGCCCATGACGCACCACCCCGACCTCGCCGCGCCGTTCACCCTCGGCGGTCTCACCCTTCGCAACCGCCTCGTCGCCACAGCCCATGCCATGGCAGCCGTCGCCGACGGCGCCCCCACCGAGTCCGACGCGGCCTACTGGCATCGCCTGGCCCGGGCGGGGCCGCCATGGTGATCACCGGGGGTACCGCAGTGGCCCCCGAGTCGACGCTGCCGCAAGCGCTATCTGACCGAAGCATGGCGCCCCGAGATCGAGGACGCCGTCCGCCGCCGCGCCGAGGCCATCACCGAGGGGGCGCCGTGGCCATCGCGCAGCTCGTCCACCTCGGCCGGGAGACCTCGGAGCCGGCACCTACTACGCACCGGTCTCCGCCGCGGCCGTCCGCTCGCCCCGCGAGGCGACCGCACCCCACCCGCTGAGCGCCGAGGACGTACGAGGCGTCGTCGACGCCTTCCGTATATCGGCGGCGAACAGCGTGCAGGCCGGCTTCCACGGCGTCGAGCTGCACGCGGGCCACGGCTATCTGCTCGCGCAGTTCCTCTCCCGCGTCAACAACACCCGGGACGACGAGTACGGCGACCGCATCGCCCTCCTCTCCCAGTGATCGACGCGATCCGCACCGAGATCGGTGAACTCCCCATCGGCGTAAGGGTGTCGGTGGAGCCGGACGTCGGGGGCGTCGACTCCGGACTCGGCCTCGACGATCTCGTCGAGCTGCTGCCGCGCCTGTACGACGTCTCACCCTTCACGTACGCCAATGTCACCGCCGGCGTCCGCAACACCTACGTCCCCAGCATGGCCACCACTCGCCCGCCGCTCCTCGCGTCCGTGGCCGGCTGCGCGCGGCGGTCGACGTGCCGCTACTGATCAGCCAGGGGTTCCGGTCGGCCGCCGACATTGGGCAGCGTTGGAATCCGGTGCCGATCTCGTCGGCATGGCGCGTCCGTTCATCGCCGACCCCGACGTCGCCCGCAAGATCGTCGCCGGTCAGGAACGCGCCATCCGCCCTGCACCGGCTGCAACGAGGGCTGCCGGACCTTCGAACCCACCGGCTCCTGCTCCGTCAACCCCGAGCTCGGCCCCCGGGCGCGGCCGCCCGCCCTGCCGTTCCCCTGCTGCTCACCCGGCGGATCACGTACAGGTCCCGTCGCCGTTCTGGGCGCGGGCCCGCGGCATGGAGTGCGCGATGGAGCTCGCCCGGACCGGGGCCGAGGTGACCGTCTTCGACACGGCTCCGCGAGTCGGCGGCCAGGCCCACCTCGCGGCACTCGCCCCGCACCGCTCCGGCTGGCAGAAACTCGTCGACTTCCAGCGCGACCAGCTCGCCGACCTCGGCGTACGCGTCCAGTTGGGCACCGCAGCGACCCCCGCCGAACTGGCGCAGTACTCCGAGATCGTGCTCGCGACCGGCGCCGAGGAGGAGGTCGTCCGGTCCCGGGCGAGCTTCCGACGGTCACCAGCACGGACTTCCTCCACCGGTACGCCGACGTCGTACCGGCCGCGTCCAGGGTCGCCGTCCTCGACGACGGATTCGGCTGGTGGCAGGGCATCAGCGCCGTCGAGAGCGCGCTGGCGGCCGGCGCGCGCGAAGTCACCGTGATCACCCCCGGAACCGACTTCGCGACGGGACTGTCGCCGGAGAACCGCACCCAGCTGATGAACCGGCTCACCGGTGCGCCCCTGCGGATCGTTCCCATGACGACCGTCACGGCCACCACCGCCGGTGAACTGCGCCTGCGCAACGTCCTGGACGGCCGGGAGACCAGCCTTGCGCCGACCTCCTCGTCACCGTCGGCGAACGCCGCTCGCGCCGCCCGGACCACGCCCCCGCCGACGGCCAGACCGTCCGCGCGGTCGGCGACTGCGTCGTACCGCGCCGCATCGCCCACGCCGTCGCCGAGGGACGCGCGGCGGCGGAGGCGGTCGCGGCCCGCCGCTGTGAACGGCCCTTTATGGCACCACCCCTGCAACAACCCGTGACCGATGTCTCGAACGTCTCGGAGAAGAGAGGTTGCAATGTCACGTCGCATCGTGGTCT
Organism: Streptomyces sp. F001; assembly: GCF_004187715.1. GTDB lineage: Bacteria > Actinomycetota > Actinomycetes > Streptomycetales > Streptomycetaceae > Streptomyces > Streptomyces flavusporus. Next base: position 20,763 of record NZ_QZWF01000028.1, read on the forward strand.
GTGGCGGAGGCTCCGCCGGAGGCGTCCTGGCCGCCCGGCTGAGCGAGGACCCGTCGAACTTCGTCACGCTGATCGAGCAGGCCCCGACTACCGGCCCCCGGAGGAGACCGCCCCGGAGGTCCTCGACGCCGACCAGATCGGCTTCACCACGCACGACTGGGGCTACTCCTCGACCGACGAGGTCGTGGCGGCCGACGGCAGCCCGACGTTCGGCATCGTGGAGCAGGGCGTCGTCCCCGTCCTGCGAGGCAAGGTCATCGGCGGCTCCTCGTCCGTCAACGGCGCCAACGCCCTGCGCCCCACCCCCGAGGACCTAGCCCGCTGGACGGCCCTCGGCAACGACCGCTGGTCCTGGGACCAGGTCCTGCCCTACCTGAAGAAGCTGGAGGACGACCCGGTCGGCGGCGAACTGCACGGCACCGGCGGCCCCGTCCACATCCAGCGCTTCACCGAAGGCGAGGGCCTGCGCCCGGTCATGTCCGCGTTCCTGGACGCCTGCGCGCAGGCCGGACACCCCATTCACCAGGACATGAACGGTTCCCAGCGCCTCGGCGCGGGCCCCCTGCCCTCAACCGCGCCGACGGCGTCCGCCAGAGCTCGGCCATCGCCTACCTCGCCCCGGCCGCGACCGCGACAACCTCACCGTCATCGGCGGACAGACCGTCGACCGCGTCGAGTTCGCCGAGGACGGAACGACGGCCCGCGCGGTGCTCCTCGCCGACGGCACACGCCTCGAAGCCGACCTGGTCGTCCTCTGCGCCGGCTCCATCGGCAGCCCGTCGATCCTCATGCGCTCCGGCATCGGCCCGCGGAAGTCCTCGACGAGTTGGACATCCCCGTCGTCCAGGCCTCGAAGGCGTCGGCAAGAACCTGCGCGACCACCCGATGGTGTACCTGACGTACGAGGTCGACGCCGACGCGGTCGGCGAACTCACCCCGCCCCTGCAGACCGTCCTCACCTTCTCCGCGGGTGGCCCCGAGGGCGCGGCGACGTGGATCTGCACGCCGTGGTCCTCACCATGGAACCCGGCCGACTCCTCGTCCCACTCGTCATCTACCGCCATACTCCTCGGCGGCATGGAGATCGTCTCCCGCGACCCGGAGGCGCGCCGCGCATCCGCCTCGGCCTGTTCGACCACCCTGACGATCTGCGCCGTATGGTCGCCGGCATCCGCCACATGCGGACGATCATGGAGTCGGCGCCGCTGCAGAATACATCAAGGCCGAGATCTGGCCGGGCCCCGATGTCACCACCGACGCCGACGTCGTACGTGCCATCCGCGAGGGCAAGAACACCTGCTGCCACGCAGTCGGAACCTGTGCCATGGGAGGCGAGGGCACCGCGACGGCCGTCGTCGACCAGACCGGCAAGGTGCACGGCGTCGAGGGCCTCTACGTCGTCGACGCCTCGATCATGCCGGACATCCCGGCCGTCCGACCAACACGACGACCATGATGCTGGCCGAGCGCTGCGCGGACGAACTGCGCAGTGACACCTGACGTGTGGTGGGCCTGACGTGCGGTGAGGCCTGAGGGCCGGTCTCAGAGGGCTGCCTGAGACCGCCCGGCGTTCATCCGTAAAGGGTGTTGAGGACGGCGGCCAGCTTCTCGGGCGCGCTGATCATGGGCATGTGCCGGTGTCGAGATCGACGACCTCGGGCCGCAGCAGCCCGATGGACCGCTGCTGGAGCGCCTCCACGTAGCACTGGTCCCGCGTGAGATGCACGTACGTCCGTGGGATCCGGCGCCGGTAGCCGCTCAGGTCCACGGGCTCGCTCAGCAGGGCGGCCGCGTCGTCGGTCAGCCGGTCCAGGGTGGAGGCGGCCGTCGCTTCGTCCATGTCGTGGCACAGCATGGCGGCGGCGCCTTCGCGGTCTGGCGGTAGACACCGCCGCGCGATCGACTGTTCCACCCGGGTCGCACGCCGGGGGCGATCTGGTCGATCACCCGCGTACCGTCCATCGGGACCACGGCCGACACGAGGACGACATGGCGGATTCGGTCGGGTACGAGATCCAGGACGCGCGGGACCGTGACTCCGCGAAGGAGTGGCCGACCAGCACCACGTCCCGCAGATCCTTCGCCTCGATGTCCTCCCGGACCGCGTCGGCGCAGTCCGCGAGCGTGACCGTACTCAGGTCGACTTCAGCCCGGGTCCCGCGCCCCGGAAGGTCGACTGCCAGCGCTTGCGCGCGCAGGTGGGGGATCAGCTCGTCCCAGCAGTCCGCGCCTGCGCCTGCGCCGTGGATCAGAACGTACGGCATGGCTGACCTCCTTGTTGGGTTGCCGCGCGCCCGATGACAGCCGGAGGCACTGTTCCGGGAGGCGTTTCACCGCTCGTGGACGGCTCGAACCGTCACCCCGGAACGGCGGTGTCCCGGTCGCGCAGCCAGTCCCGCAGCGCGAACTTCTTGATCTTCCCGCTGGGTGTGCGCGGCAGGGCGTCGACCAAGAAGAGCTCTCCGGGAACTTCCGGGTCGCCACCTCGCGCGTGGTGAGGTGCTCGCTGACCTGTGAAAGCGTCAGGTCGTTCCCCGGCCGGGTCACCACGAACGCGCACCCCCGCTCGCCTGTCAGGGGTCGGGTCCGGCACGACGGCGACTTCGGCGACAGCGGGAAGCCCACTGAGCAGGTTCTCCACCTCGTGGGCGCTGATCTTCTCCCCGGAGCGGTTGATGATGTCCTTGATCCGCCCCTCGATCCGCAGCGCCCCGTGTCCGTCGAACCGGGCCAGGTCACCACTGCGGAACCAGCCGTCCGCCGTGAACGCGGCCTCGTTGAGCCGGCCGTCCAGATAGCCGAGGCAGGTGTCGGGACCGCGCCACAGCTCCCCCGACGACGCCCGGCCCCGCAGGCCGGCCCGCGTCGTCCGCGACCATCACCTCGGTGGGGGCCAGCGGCACACCGTCCGTACGGATACGGACCCCGGCCGGCTCCCAGCGATTCGCCGCCGTCACGAAGGGCCTTCTGTCGCCCCGTACATCCGGTCACCACGCCGAGCCGTTCCGTGGCGCGGCGGGAGTTCGTCGGGGATGTCCGCGCCGCCGCAGACGATGTACCGGATCGTCGGGGTCGTCACGCCCGCGGCCTCGGCGGCGCCGAGGAGTTCCGTCAGGAACGGCGTCGAGAAGATCATGAAGCTGACTCGGTCCGCGGCGATCTGCTGCAGCGCCTGCTTCGGGTCCCACCGGTCGTGCAGGACGACAGGAGCGCCGACCACGAACGGCAGGATCAGCGCGCAGTTGACCCCCGTGACGTGAGTGACCGGCGACGGATTGAAGATCACGTCGCGTTCATTGAGCCCGAACTGCTCGATCACGGAGAAGTTCTCGAACACGAGCGTGTTGTGGCTGTGCAGCGCGCCCTTGGGGGCGGCTGTCGTTCCCGAGGTGTAGAGCAGCAGGCACACCTGGTCGGGATCGGGCTCGGGCAGGGCGCGCACCGTGGCGGCCGGATCGGGACCGGCCGCGCCCAGGAACTCCTCCCAGGAGGTGGCCCCCTTGCTTCCGCCACCGCCGACCACCACCACGTCCCGCACCTCAGGCAGTTCCGCGTGCAGACTCTCGTACAGCTCCGGGTAGTCGAAGCCCCGGTAGTCACCAGGGATGAACGCGATCTTCGACCGGGCCTGGCCGAGGATGAAGCGCAGCTCGTGCCCGCGGTAGATGGGGACGATCGGGTTGGCGACGGCGCCCACCTTCATCACGGCCTGGAACAGCACAACTGCCTCGGCGCAGTTGGGTAGTTGGAACGAGACGACGTCGTCCCGCCCGATGCCGCGCGTGTGCAGCGCCGCCGCCAGTGCCGTCGCTTCCCGCTCGATGTCGGCGAACGTGAGGCGGCGTTCACCGTCGACCACGGCGAGCGCGTCCGGCCAAGCGGCGGCGGCCCGCTTCAGGTACCGGCCGAGCGGACGGTCCCGCCAGGCCCCACTGGCCCGGTACTGCGCGGCCACATCAGGCGCGGGCGGACGAGTAGGCCACATGTCTGCCTCCTCAGGCGTCGTACGCGTAGAACCCGCGCCCGCTCTTGCGTCCCAAATGTCCTGCGGCGACCATCCGTTGGAGCAGCGGGGGAGCGGCGTACAGCGGCTCCTTGAACTCCTCGTACATCGACTCGGCGACGGCCTGCGCCGTGTCCAGGCCGATCAGGTCGAGGAGGCGCAGCGGGCCCATCGGATGGGCGCAGCCCAGCTCCATACCCCGGTCGACGTCCTCGGGCGGGCCGCGCCGGACTCGACCATGCGGACCGCCGCGAGCAGATAGGGCACCAACAGCGCGTTGACCACGAAGCCCGAGCGGTCGGGCGCCTGGATGACCTCCTTGCCGAGCTGCTCGGTGGCGAACGAGCGGCACGGTCCAGGGCGTCGGCGCTGGTGGTGAGCGCGGGAATGACCTCGATCAGCTTCTGTACCGGTACGGGGTTGAAGAAGTGCAGGCCCACGACCCGGGAGGCGCGGCCGGTGGCAACGGCGAGGTCGACGACGGGGATCGAGGAGGTGTTGGTGGCGAGGACGACGTCCGGGTCGGTGAGGACCTTGTCCAGCTGACGGAAGACCTCGAGCTTCACCTCCCGTCTCTCGGCGACGGCCTCGATGACGAACTGCCGGTCGGCCAGCTTCCCCAGATCGTGGGTGAAGGAGAGCCGGCCAGGGCCCGGTCGCGGTCGGCCCCGGTGAGCTTGCCGCGCAGCACGCCGCGGTCCAGGGACGCGGCGACGCGGTCGCGACCTGCGGCGGCCAGCTCGGGGGTCGACTCGGCGACGATGACGTCGAGACCGCGCAGTGCGGCGACCTCGGCGATGCCGGAGCCCATGAGGCCGCAACCGATGACGCCGAAGCGCGAGATGTCAGGCATGAAAGTCCTTTTCGGGTAAGGAGACTGAAGGGGTGACTGGTCAGACGTTGCGCCGGTACGCGCCGCCCACCTCGAAGAACGCCTCGGTGATCTGCTGCAGCGAGCAGACCCGCGCGGCATCCATCAGCACGGCGAAGACGTTCTCCCCGCTGGTCGCGGCGCGCTTGAGGTCGGTGAGGGCGACGCGGGCCACGTCCTCGTGGCGGGCCTGGAAGTCGAGGACCGCGTTCCAGCTGGGACTGCTTCTCCTGCTCGGTGGCGCGGGCGAGTTCGACGACCGGCGCGTTCTGCTCGTGCTCTGCGCGTGCGTTGCGGAAGGTGTTGATGCCGATGATCGGCAGCGTTCCGTCGTGCTTGCGCTGCTCGTACAGCATCGACTCGTCCTGGATACGGCCTCGCTGGTATCCCGTCTCCATGGCCCCGAGCACACCGCCGCGCTCGCTGATCCGCTCGAACTCCGTCAGCACCGCCTCCTCCAGCAGGTCGGTGAGCTCATCGATGATGTACGAGCCCTGCAGCGGTTCTCGTTCATCGCCAGGCCCCACTCGCGGTTGATGATCAGCTGGATGGCGAGCGCCCGGCGCACGGACTCCTCGGTGGGAGTCGTCACGGCCTCGTCGTAGGCGTTGGTGTGCAGGCTGTTGCAGTTGTCGTAGAGGGCGATGAGGGCCTGCAGCGTGGTGCGGATGTCGTTGAAGTCCATCTCCTGGGCGTGCAGCGAGCGCCCGAGGTCTGCACGTGGTATTTCAGCTTCTGGCTCCGCTCGTTCGCCCCGTAGCGGTCGCGCATGGCCACCGCCCAGATGCGGCGGGCCACCCTGCCGAGCACGAGTACTCCGGGTCCATGCCGTTGGAGAAGAAGAACGACAGGTTCGGCGCGAAGTCGTCGATGTGCATGCCACGTGCGAGATACGACTCGACATACGTGAATCCGTTGGCGAGCGTGAACGCGAGCTGGCTGATCGGGTTGGCCCCGGCCTCGGCGATGTGGTAGCCGGAGATGGAGACCGAGTAGAAGTTGCGGACGTCCTGCTCGATGAACCACTCCTGGATGTCACCCATCATCCGCAGGCTGAACTCGGTGGAGAACAGGCAGGTGTTCTGCCCCTGGTCCTCCTTGAGGATGTCGGCCTGCACGGTGCCGCGCACGCTGCGCAGCACCTGGGACCGGATCTCCCCCGCCTGCTCGGGGCCTGGCGCGTGGCCGTGCTCGGCGGCGTACGCGTCGAGCCGCTGGTCGACCGCGGTGTTGAGGAAGAACGCGAGGATCGTCGGCGCCGGGCCGTTGATCGTCATCGAGACCGAGTGGTCGGCGCGACCAGGTCGAACCCGTTGAACAGCGCTTTCATGTCCTCCAGTGTCGCCACCGAGACGCCCGAGGTGCCGACCTTGCCATAGATGTCGGGGCGCGGGTCCGGGTCGCGGCCGTACAGAGTGACGGAGTCGAAGGCCGTGGAGAGCCGGGTCGCCTCGCTGCCCTCGGACAGCAGTGTGAAGCGGCGGTTGGTACGGAACGGATCGCCTTCCCCTGCGAACATCCGCGTCGGCTCCTCGCCCTCCCGCTTGAAGGGGAACACCCCGGCCGTGAACGGGAACGAGCCCGGCAGGTGCTCCTCCCGCAGGAACCGCAACAGCTCCCCGTGGTCGGCGTACCGCGGCAGCGCCACCCGGGGAACCCGGCTGCCCGACAGCGACTCGCGCACCAGGCGGGTCCGGGATTCCCGGCCGCCCACGGTGACCACCAATTCGTCGTCGGCGTAGGTCTGCACGGTCCGGGGCCACTGCTCCAGCACGCGCCGCGGATTCCTCGTCGAGCAGCCCTGTGCCTCCACGAGCAGCCGGTCCACCGCGCCGGTGTCGGCTCGGGCATCCGCCAGTTCGTCGCGGACCGCGGTCAACCGCTGCACCCGCCGGGCGGCTTCGGCCTGGTCGAGGGTGTGCGCATGGTACGTACGCACCGTCTCGGCGATCTCGGCCAGATAGCGGGCCCGGGACGGGGGCACGATCTGCGCCGCTCCGCTGGAGTGGCGTACCGACACCTCGGGCAGGGCGCCGGGACGGACCGGCAGGCCGTGCGCGCCGAGCAGGTCGCGCAGATGCTGGTAGAGCGCGGTGACGCCGTCGTCGTGGAAGGTCGCGGCGCTGGTTCCGAACACCGGCATCTCTTCTGGGCCGGAGCCGAACGCCTCCCGGTTGCGGACGAGCTGGCGCCCGACATCGCGCAGGGCGTCCTGGGCGCCGCGCCGCTCGAACTTGTTGATGGCGACCACGTCCGCGAAGTCCAGCATGTCGATCTTCTCGAGCTGGGACGCCGCACCGAACTCGGGGGTCATGACGTACAGGGACACGTCCGCGTACGGCACGATTGCCGCGTCCCCCTGGCCGATGCCGGGTGTCTCGACGATGACCAGGTCGTAGCCGGCCGCCTTGCATGCGTGATCGACTCGCTAGTCCCCCGGGGAGTTCACCGCTACCACGGGTGGCCAGTGAACGGAAGAAGATCCTGTCACCGTCCAGGGAGTTCATACGGATGCGGTCGCCGAGCAGGGCACCGCCGCCGCGCCGGCGGGTCGGTCACGGCCAGCACCGCCACGCGCAGCGTGTCCCGCTGATCGGTACGGAGCCTGCGGACGAGCTCGTCGGTGAGTGAGGACTTCCCGAACCGCCCGTGCCGGTGATGCCGAGCACCGGCACCTGGCGCGCGGCGGCTGCCTTCTCCAGGGCGCGCAGGTCGGCGGCGGGTACCGTTCCGGCCGCAGCTCCGGACAACAGCCGTGCCAGCGCGGGGCGTTCACCGGCCAGCACCTGGTCTGTCCCGGCGGGTTCCTCCTCCCACGGAGCGGTGTCGCACGCCGCGATCATCTCCTGGATCATGCCGACCAGGCGAGCTGATGCCCGTCCACGGCGAGAAGATCCGCACTCCGGCGCGCGCGAGTCGTTCGATCTCCTGCGGCACGATCACTCCGCCGCCCCCGCGAAGACCCGTAATGTCCGGCGCCGCGCTCCCGCAGCAACTCCACCAGGTACTCGAAGTACTCGACGTGGCGCCCTGGTAGGAGCTGACGGCCACTCCCTGGACGTCCTCCTCAGCGCGGCGTCCACGACCTCGCTCACGGAGCGGTTGTGCCCGAGGTGGATCACCTCCGCGCCCTGGGCCTGCAGGGCGCCGCATGATGTTGATCGACGCGTCATGGCCGTCGAAGAGACTCGAGGCGGTCACGAAGCGGACAGGATGCTGAGCGCGGTACGACCGGCCGACGCGTCGCCGGCGGACATGTGTACTCCAGACTGCCCCTGCCCGAAACGGCGGGGCGGACACGGGTCGGACACGGGTCGGGGCCTGTATGAACCTCTCCATACTGAACCGAACTAGGTGCAGGTCTCAAGGATTATATTGAAGTAACTTCAGTTCGATGTAAGTCTCGGGGTGTTGGAGCAGGACCGACACGGAGGAGGAACGATGCTGGCCGCCAGGCTGTACGGATGAAGGACTGCGGATCGAGGACATGCCCGAACCCGAGCCGGGGCGGGTGAGGTGAAGATCCGTGTGGCGTACGCGGGAATCTGCGGCACCGATGTGCACGAGTACTTCGAGGCGCCGCGCTGCACGCGCGAGCCCAACCGCTGACCGGCGCCACCCTGCCGCAGACCCTGGGGCACGAGTTCGCCGGCGCCGTGGTGGCCTGCGGGGAAGGGGTGGAGCGGGTCATGCCGGCGCCCGGGTCTGTGTGCGGCCGATCCGCACTTGCGGGGTGTGCCCGCGGTGCACGTCCGGGTTGTCCATCTGTGTACGGCGTTGGCGGCGATCGGGGTGACCGCGCCCGGGGGCGGCCTCGCCCAGTATGTGGTCGTGCCGGGCGATTCCGTGCATCTCCTGCCCGAGGGCGTCTCGCTGGAACAGGAGCCCTGGTCGAACCCATGGCAGTGGCCCTGAACGCCGTCGAGCGGCCCGAGTGCGTGCCGGCGGCAGCGCCCTGGTGACGGGTGCGGGCGCCGTCGGCATGGGTGCGCTGTTTCGCGCTCAAGGCGCACGGCGTCCACGACGTGCTCATGGTGGAGCCCTCGCCGCTGCGTCGTGCGGCGGCGGAGCGTCATGGCGCCCGTGTACTGGACCCCGGTGCGGTCGACGTGGCCGAGGAGGTCATGCCCACACCCGGGGCCGGGGTGTGGGCGCCGCCGTCGAGTGCGCGGGCCGGCCCGAGGCGCCTGGATGCCGCGATCCGTTCGGTCGCCGCCCAGGCGCGGTCGTGATGGTGGCCCTGTACTCGGGGCCGGTCACCGTCGACGCCTCCGTCCTGCGCCTGGCCGAACTCTCGCTGCTGGGCGCCGAGGCGTATCCCGACGGCGTCTTCGAGGGGTCATCGCGCACATGGCCGCCGGGTACTGCCCGACGGGTGGCTGGCTCGACCACATCCGCTCCACGACACGTCTCCGGGCTCCATGACGTCCGCGACGGGCGACGGCTCAAGGTCCTCGTCGACTCCCGGCGAACGGCGGCGGTCGACCGGGTGCGGTCCGGGACCCAGCTGCTGAACCAATCTCGATGAGGGGCTTGACAGTGGATCATCGACTCACCAGACTCATATTGAATTCAGTTCAGTTCGAAGGAGTGGAGATGGCAGTGGAAGACGAGATCCAGTTCGAGCGTGACGGCCATGTCGCCCGGGTCTGGCTCAACCGCCCGTGGAAGAGAACTGCGTCACGGTGCCGATCCTGGACCGGCTCGACGAGATCATCACCGAGGTCGACGAGGACCCCGAGCTGCGCGTTCTGGTGTTCCGGCGGTCGCGGTGGCACGTTTTCTGCTCGGGCTTCGACCTGGACAGTCTGAAGGCGGACTTTGTCGGCAAGTCGAACGCCATCGACGTCGCGGTCAAGTCCGCGAAGGTGTGCGACCGCCTCTACTCGATGAAGACCCCTCGGTCGCGGTCCTGGAGGGCCATGTCACCGCGGGCGGCTTCGAGATCATGATCTCCTGCGACTTCGCCATCGCCGCGGACGACGCAAGATCGGCGACTTCCACATCCGCCGTGCGCTGTTCGGCGGGGCCGGCCCGATCTACCGGTGCCGCGCATGATCGGCATCCGCAAGACCAAGGAGCTGATGCTCACGGGCAAGCTCCTTTCCGGTGTCGAGGCCGCCGAGTTCGGCCTGATCAACAAGTCCTCCCCGGCGACAAGCTGGACGAGACGGTCCAGGACTTCATCGGCGACCTCATCGACAAGAGCCCCTTCACCATGTGGCTCACCAAGATGACGATCGACCGCAGCCTGGACACGCCGACACCCAGTCGCTGATGGTGATGGAGCACCTCGCCGTGGGTGTCGCGCTCAACTCCGAGGACGCCAACGAGGGGTCTCGGCGTTCCTGGAGAAGCGCGAGCCCAAGTGGCAGGGGCGCTGATCCGGATGGCCACGCATCCGCGGAGTCCGGCCACCGGGCTGAAGGGCTCACGCTGCTCCGGCTGCTTGGTGGCCGTCTACCCGCGGACGACGCGTGCCCGCGCTGCGGAGGCCGGCCGATCCGGCTGCCCTGTCCGGCGCGGCACCTTGTGGACGTGGACGGTGCAGCGGTATGCCCCCAAGGTCGCGCGTACCAGCCCGCCCGGGGCTTCGAGCCGTTCGCGGTCGGCTACGTCGAGCTGAAGGAAGGCGTACGGGTGGCCGCCGTACTCGACGTCGACTACCTGACGCGGTCCGCATCGGCATGCCTCTCATGGTGACCGCGGGACGCGGCGTCCCGCGGGCCAGGGCCCGCAACCCTCGGAGAGGAGGGCTCATGGCACCGATGTCCTGATCTTGCGGTGCCGGGCGCACCTCGTTCGGCCGGTCGAGGCGAGTGGCAGGGCAGCTTGCCGTCAGCGCGGTGAATGCCGGCGCTGGCGGACGCCGGGATCGAGTGGTCGCGGGTGGGGCGCCTTTCGGCGGCAGCGACAGCGCAGGGCTCGCCGACCCTGGTGTCCAACTGGGTCTGACCGGAGTGCCGTTCGTCAACGTCAAGAACGGCTGCGCCACCGGCGGCAGCGCACTGATCAGTGCCGTCAATGCCATCCGCTCCGTATGGCGGACGTCGTCCGCCGTCGGCTTCGACAAGCACCCGCGCGGCCGCCTTCGACCCACGGCCCGAGGACTGGGGCCTGGGCAGGAGTACGCACTGACGGGCTGAGGTGACCACGCAGTTCTTCGGCATGAAGATCCAGCGCTATATGCACGACCACGGGATCACCCCGCGGACCCTTGCGCTGGTCGC
>NZ_QZWF01000029.1 GCF_004187715.1 Streptomyces sp. F001
TCGACGAGCTGGGTGCACGAGCGGCCGCCCTCGTCGCCCGCCACCCCGTACCGCCCGGCTGCGCCGCATCGGCGTCTCCCGCGCGGGTACCCCGCTGCACCTGCTGTCCCTCGGCCACGGCCGCCGTCAGGCCCTGGTCGTGGCCGGACCGCACGCCAACGAGCCCGTCGGCGGCGCCACCGCCCTGCGCCTGGCCGGGCAGGTGCTCGCCGACCGCAGCCTCACCGACGGCGCCGACGTCACCTGGAACCTGCTGCTGTGCCTCGACCCGACGGACTGCGCCGCAACGAGAACTGGCTGGCGGGCCCGTACAGCCTCGAGAAGTACTTCCGGCACTTCTTCCGCCCCGGCTTCCTGGAACAGCCCGAATGGCTGCCCGAGGGCGCGGACGGAGCCGTCCTGCCGGAGACGCGTGCCCTGCTCGCCCTCCAGGACGAACTGAAACCTTTCTTCCAGGGCTCCTGCACGGTGTCGACATCGGCGGCGGCTTCGTCGAGCTGACCCGCGACCTGCCCGGCCTCGCCCAACGCGTGGCCCGCGCCGCGGCCCGCTTCGGCATCCCGCGCGAACTCGGTGCCTACGACACCCTGTACTGGCCGAGCCTGGGACCGCCGTCTACCGGATCCCTCGCCGCGCCGGGGCGATCTGGCCGCGGCCATCACCGAGGCCGCCGTCGAGTCCACGTGGTACCACCCGCACCGGCACGGCACGGTCACGGCCGTCGTGGAGGCGCCCATGTGGGGCGTGGCGGCCGTGGAGGACGGCTCCGTGCCTGCCGACCGGACGGGGCGCTGCGCACCGTCAGCCGCACGCTGCGCCACGACACCCTGCTGCTGCGGCGGCTCCTCGCGCGCGTGCGCCCGCATGCCGCCGCGCTCCCGGACGCCGCACGCCTGCTGGCGCCGGTCGACGACTACCTGCTCGTCTGCCCCGGACTCGCCGACGCCTGGGACCCCGACCTGGGCGACCGGGCGCGCCGCTGCGCCGCTCAGCAGCGCCCACCTGGCCGCCCTGCGCATCGCCGGGCGGCGCCTCGCCCTGCGGACGGCCGGACTGCTGCACCAGCTCGCCACCGCCACCGGTGACGACCCGGCCGGTGTGCTCCCGGAGCTGGACCCGCTCGTCGACGCGTGGTGCGCCGACTACCGTGACGACTGCGGGGCCCGCTGGATCCCCATGCAGCGCCAGGTCGAGTACCAGTCACAGGTGGTGCTCGACGCGTTCGAACTGGCCCTGCGGCACGCGTCCGCGACCTCCCGTTCGGGTGATCCGGGCTGGGGACCCGAGCCGGTCGTGCGATGCATCGGGAATGACGCACATCCTCACAGCGAACGTAGTACGGGGCGTTCTGCCGGCGGCGGCCGCACTGCTCGTCGTCGGCGTGACGCCCGCACAGGGGACGGTCCAGGAGGCCCGCACCGGCGACTGGCTCTACCTCACGGTCACCCGGGGCGACGCCCGGTCCGGCGAACCACGAAGCACCCTGCTGCGGTGCGACCCGCCCAGGGACACCGACGGGCCGCCGAGGCCTGCAACCAGCTCGATGCGGTGGACGGCGACATCGGCCGTATCCCCCTGAAGGACGGCTACTGCCCGATGGTCTACGCGCCCGTGACCGCCCACGCGCGCGGACGGTGGAAAGGACGGCCGATCGAGTACCGGGAGACGTTCGCGAACCTGGGTGGCCCGTACCGGTGCGGTGTTCGTGCAGGACCGTTGACGCCGGGGGGAAAACCCGGCACGCGCGCGTGGAGCGGCGTCGCGGCGCTTCGGCGGCCAGGGCCTGTTGCGAGAGAGGCGTCGCGCGGCAGGCGCCTCTCTCGCAACAGGCCCTGGGCTTCAGCCCGATCGTTCGCGCGCGTGCAGGGCTGCCGCGACGACCGTGCGGGACTGGTGCTCGACCTGATGCTCCAAGGGCAGCGGGCGCGGAAACGCTCGGCGAAGGCGTCGCTCCACATCGCGACGAGCCGCTCGAGGCGTGGTGCCGCGCGGTCGTCGTTCTCCTGAAGGACCCGCAACAGCATCGCCGCGCAGCGGCAGGGCAGGGGCGAACGCGTCGACGCTGCCCACATACGCGCGCGTGTGGTCGGCGGGTGGTGTGTGCCTCCAGTCCGCGGCCAGCCCGGCACCAGCTCCAGCGCCCACCTCGCGGCCCGTAACGGGGCCCGTCGACACCCTCCAGACGCGGCTGCGCCTCGTCAAGCACCCGCTCCACCTCCAGGGTGTCCCGCAGCAGCCGGCTCGCGAGGCGGCGCATGCCGCGGCCGGCGCCGGATGCGAGCCGGGTCGTCCACCAGGTCGCTCGCCACATCGGCACCTCCACGACCGCGGTCAGACCACCGTAGCGGTGCACGTGGTACCAGGTGCTGCGCCGTGCGTCGTCCGGCATGCTCGGTACGCCGCGCGAACCGGGACCCGGCATCACATGCACCCCGGCCCGCCGCGGGCCAGCCGGCGGCGTCCGAAGCGCCCGTCTCCACCGGAATGTGCAGCTCCGCCGCCGACTTGGCGAACGGCTCGGCCAGGCCCGGGACGTCCTTCGTCAACTGCACCCAGCTGCCGCCCAGGTCGGTCCGTGCAGGGTCACCTGGAGGTACGGGCGCAGCTCGTCGATGACCCCGGTCAGGGCACGCGTCTCGGGCGGCAACCGGTCCGGCGGCAGCACGGCCGGCGACCACTCCGGCTGCTCCGGGCCCGCGGGCCGGAAGAAGCCGAGGTGGTAGTCGAGCAGGCTGCGCGGCGCCGGCGTCACGTGCAGGCTCGCCCCGTCCGGTCCGCGCACAGCAGGAAGTGCCAGGACACACCGGAGCGCAACGGGCGTTCGTGCACGACCCGTTCGGCGAGCGTGAGAAGTGTGGAGCCCCCGGTCGGCTCGTTCGCGTGGGCGCCCGCGACGACCAGGACGGCGCGCGGGGCGCGGCCGACGGACAGCAGACGCAGGGGGCGGCCGCCGCGGGAGACGCCGACCTGCCGGAGGAACACAAGCGGGGGTGCTAGCGGCCAACGCCCGGGCGGACGACACGATTTCGGTCACGGTGGGTAGCGCAGCTCCGGCAGGAGACTCACCCCCGTCATGTTTCCGCCCGGCTTCGCACCCGCAGTACCGCACGGTCTCCGTGCGGTGTCAAGGACGCCGCGGGGAGGCGCCAGGGGGTCCCGGAGGCACACCGGCCGTGCCAACGGCTCCGGCGCCGGACCCACGGCTCCCCGCGCCCTTCAGCCCACCTCTCCAGCAGGGCGACCGGCAGTGGCGCGAAAAGGTCGTCCACGCGCGCGTGCCCGGTGAACTCCGCTCCGGAGCCAGTACGTCGGCCCAGCGACCCGGCGGCAGCGTCAGCCGCGTGTCACGCCAGCCGCCCGCCTCCGCCAGCCGCAGCGACAGCCGCGTGACGGCGGTGACGACCTCCCCGGAGCGCACGTACGCCGCACAGTGGGACGCCGCGGGCCCCTCGGCGGGCAGTGGCGCGTACGTGGCCGGTCCCCGAACACCTCCGGCCGCCGCTGCGCAGCCGCAGCGCCGCCCCGGTCACCGCCCCCTTGTCGCCAAGGTCCCCGGGCGGGAACCCGGCGGGCCGGCGATTGTCCGGATCGACCAGCGCGCGGTACTCGCCCTCCGTGCCCTGGTACAGGTCCGGCACCCCGGCATCGTCAGGTGGACCAGCGCGGTGCCGAGCATGTTCGCCCGGATGTGCGGCTCCAGCGTGCCGGAGGGCGTGCACCCGTTCGCCCGGGCCCCGCACGGCCCGCCGCGACGAACGCCGCCACCGCCTCCTCGTACGGGGGCTCCTGTTCCGTCCAGCTCGTGTACAGCCCGGCTTCCCGGATGTGCTTGAGCAGCGCCCGCTGCACCCGGTCCGGATCCGCCGGGCCGAGTCCGAACACCGTCTGCCAGGCCGCCCACGCGAGCTGGGCGTCCGGTACGCCCTCGCCCGTGCGGGTCACCTCGGCCAGCGTGTCCGCCCAGAGCTGCGGACACTCGGTGAGCACGGCCAGCGCCGCCCGCAGGTCCGCGCTGCGCTTGGTGTCGTGTGTGACACCACGGTCCCGGTGCCGGGCCAGTCGCGCTGCACGCGGCGCAGTAGGCGTGAAAGTCCTCCGAGGCATGGCGGGGCTCCCGGATTCCCGCCCACCTCGGTCGCCGACAACAGCGGCACATAGCGGTAGAACGCAGTGTCCTCCACGGACTTCGCGCGCAGCGCCGATGCCGTCTGCGCGAACCGGGCGCGGAACTCCAGATGGTCCGGACCGTCACGTGGCGCCCGAGCACCAGGCGCGCACCACGTCGACCGCACCGGCCTCCTCGGGCACGACGAAGGCCGCCCGGGCCTGCGCGGCGGCCTCCTCGGTGACGACGGAAGCGGCGTCGCCGGACTCGTACGGCCGGTAGACCTGTATCCGCACGAGCAGTTCCCGCAGGGCGGTGTGCAGCGCCCAGGGCGCGCGGTCGCGCAGCGCGGGATCCGGCGACGTGACGCAGAGCCGGCTCGCCACCCGGGTCAGCCGGTCCACCTCGGCGGCCAGCTCGTGCTCGAGCACCCGGTACGCGGCGCGGCGCACCGTCGCCTCCCAGTTCCCGCCCCGGTCCGTCTGGGGGGCGGCGAACCGCCGGTACTGGCCGAGGAGTTCCCCGGCGCCCGGGGATCCGTGAACAGGCCGTCGACGTGCCGCAGGGGTCGTAGCCCGTGGTGCCCGCGACAGGCCAGGAGGCCGGCAGGTGCTCCCCGTCGGAGAGGATCTTCTCCACGACCGTCCAGCGGCCGCCGGTCGCCTCGTGCAGGCGCTGCAGGTAGGCGTCGGGATCGGCGAGCCCGTCGGGGTGGTCGATACGCAGCCCGTCCACCACACCGTCGTGCAGGAGCTGCAGGATCTTGGCGTGTGTGGCCTCGAAGACCTCCGGTACCTCCACCCGCAGCCCGATGAGCTCCGAAATGCTGAAGAAACGCCGGTAGTTGAGCTCGGTACGGCCAGCCGCCACCACACCGGGCGGTACCACTGTGCATCCAGGAGCTGCGCACCGGCAGCTCCGGTGCCCTCACGCAGCGGGAAGGCATGGTCGTGTAGCGCAGGACGTCGCCGTCGACCTCCAGACGGTCGATCTCGGCGCCGAGCGGCTGCCCGAGCACCGCAGCAGCACCTGACCGCCCTGCGCCTCCCAGTCGATGTCGAACCACCGCGCATACGGCGACTTGGGTCCCTCCCGCAGCACCTCCCACAGGGCGCGGTTGTGCCGGGGCCATGGCCATGTGGTTCGGCACGATGTCCAGCACCAGCCCCAGGCCGTGCTCCTTCGCGGTGCGGGCGAGCGCGCGCAGTGCGTCCTCGCCGCCAGCTCGGCGCGCACGCGCGCGTGGTCCACGACGTCGTATCCGTGCAGTGAGCCCGTACGGCCTCCAGGACAGGGGAGAGGTGCAGATGCGAGACGCCGAGCGAGGCCAGGTACGGCACGGCCGCCGCCGCGGCCCCGAACGGGAACTCGGGCTGCAGCTGCAGCCGGTAGGTGGCCGTGGGCACCACCGGGTCAGGACGCTCAGGTGTCATGGAAAGCTACGTACCCGCCCCGCCGGGTTTCCTGTCATCGTCCCCTGCGCGTGAGTGACGAGCGCGGCAGCGGGCTCTCTCGAGTCCACACCTAGGCGGGCCGCTGCAACACCGTGAGACTGCGGTCCGGCAGTGTCAGACGGTCGCCGCAGCCACCTTCGCGTCCGTGCCGGGCGGCACCGCGTCGGGTCGGGCGGTGTCGACGACGACGTGCCACTGGTGTCCGTGATCGACCGGCACGACGAAGTCCAGCGCCTTGGGTGAGGCGTTGAACATCAGCAGGAAGGAGTCGTCGGTGATGCGTTCCCGCGCGCACCGGGCTCGGAGATCGCGTTGCCGTTGAGGAACACGTCAGCGCGGACGCCTGGGCGGACTCCCAGTCCCGTTGGGTCATCTCCCGGCCCTCCGGCGTGAACCACGCGATGTCGGACAGGTCGTCGTGGGTGCCCTCACGGGCCGCCCGTGGAAGAAGCGCCGCCTGCGGAAGACGGGGTGGTCCTTGCGCAGCCACACCATCGCGCGCGTGAAGTCGAACAGGTCGCTGCCGTCCTCGGGCCACACCACCCAGGACAGCTCGCTGTCCTGGCAGTATGCGTTGTTGTTGCCGCGCTGGGTGCGGGCGAACTCGTCGCCGTGGCTGATCATCGGCACACCCTGGGACAGCATCAGCGTGGCGATGAAGTTCCGCATCTGCCGGGCCGCAGCTCCAGCACGGCCGGGTCGTCGGTCTCGCCCTCCGCGCCGCAGTTCCAGGACCGGTTGTGGCTCTCGCCGTCGCGGTTGTCCTCGCCGTTGGCCTCGTTGTGCTTGTGGTCGTAGGAGACCAGTCGTGCAGGGTGAAGCCGTCGTGGCAGGTCACGAAGTTGATGGAGGCGAGGGGGGGCGGCCGTCGTCCTGGTAGAGGTCCGAGGAGCCGGTGAGCCGGGAGGCGAACTCGCGAGCGTGCGCTGCTCGCCCCGCCACAGGTCCCGTACGGTGTCGCGGTACTTGCCGTTCACTCCCCGTCCAAGGGGCGGAAAGTTGCCACTGGTAGCCGCCCTCGCCACGTCCCACGGCTCGGCGATCAGTTTCACTGCGACACGACCGGGTCCTGCTGCACCAGGTCGAAGAACGACGACAGCCGGTCCACCTCGTGGAACTGGCGGGCCAGTGTGGCGGCGAGGTCGAAGCGGAAGCCGTCGACGTGCATCTCGGTGACCCAGTACCGCAGCGAGTCCATGATCAGCTGCAGAACGTGCGGGGACCGCTGAGCAGGGGAGTTCCCGGTCCCGGTGGTGTCCATGTAGTAGCGGGGGTCGTCCGCGAGACGTAGTAGACGACGGGTTGTCCAGGCCCGGAAGGACAGCGTGGGACCGAGGTGGTTGCCCTCGGCGTGTGGTTGTAGACGACGTCCAGGATGACCTCGATCCCGGCCTCGTGCAGCGCGCGCACCGCCGACTTGAACTCCAGGACCTGCTGCCCGCGGTCGCCCCAGGAGGCGTACGCGTTGTGCGGGCGAAGAAGCCGATGGTGTTGTAGCCCAAGTTGTTCAGGCCCATGTCCACCAGACGGTGGTCATTGACGAACTGGTTGTACGGGCATGAGCTCCAGGGCGGTCACGCCCAGCCGTCAGGTGCTCGATGACCGCCGGATGGCGAGTGCGCATAGTGCGCGCAGTTCCTCCGGCAGCCCGGGGTGCCGCATCGTCAGGCCCTTCACATGGCCTCGTAGATCACCGTGTGGTGGTACTCGTGCGCGCCGCCGCCGGTCGTCGCCCCAGTCGAAGTACGGGTTCACCACACCGACGACATGGTGTGCGGGCGGAGTCCAGGTCGTTGCGCCGTCGGTGGCCCGAACGGTAGCCGTAGACCTCCTCGCCCCACTCGATCGAGCCGCTGATCGCGCGCGCGTACGGTCGAGCAGCAGCTTCGCGGAGTTGCAGCGCAGACCCCGCTCCGGGGCGTACGGGCCGTGCACGCGGTAGCCGTACCGCTGCCCCGGCATGACGCGGCAGTACGTGTCGCACGAACGCGTCGCTCTCCCGGCATTCCACCGCCGTCTCGGACCGTCGTCGTGCAGCAGACACAGCTCTACTCGGTCCGCGGCCTCCGTGAAGACCGCGAAATTGGTGCCGGCGCCGTCGTAGTGGCCCCGAGGGATATGCCTCTCAGGCCAGACCTGCATGGACACGACTCTTCCAGGTGTGCCGCCCCGTGGGGCCGCCTTGACACGAGTCTCCCCGAAAGTGATGGAACCCCTCCGGCTTACTGCCCTCTTACCGATCGACCAGTGCATACCCAGTATGCCGAACCATGGGGCAAACACGTACTCCCGAGGAGTCAGGGGAGTAGGGGGAAAATGTGCGCAAAGATAGTGCACCGCCATCTGGGCAAGGTGGTGGCCGGTCGGCCATTGCGGTGCGGTACCGCCGTGATGGTCGGCGTCACGCTGCCGGTACGGCGAGCGGACACAGTCCGGGGGACGGCCGGCCAGAGCGCCCAGCAGGCGCCCAGGGGCCCGGCAGCAGGGCCAGGCAGCGGTTCGCCCGTGGTGGAGGAAGCCCCGTCGAGGCGAGAAGGGCACGGGCCGGGACCCGCTCACCGACGACGAGATCGAGCAGGTCGAGGGATCGCCCTCAGCCGGCAGCTGCGACCTCCGGTGAGGACGTCGACGGGGCCGTGGCCGCAGCGACTGGTGTCGACCTCGCGGACCCGGAGGCCGCGAGCTGGACGACCGGACGCGCCCGGGCGCCGAGGCCACGTTCTACGACTACCGTCACGACACGCTCGTCACCAGACCGTCAATCTCGAGACGGGGAAGTCGAGCGGACCGGCACCCAGCAGGGCGTCCAGCCGCCGCTGACCCGCGCCGAGGCCACCGAGGCCGCCCGCTGCTGATCGCCGATCCACTGGCGCGGGCCTGAAGGCGGACTACAAGGACACCACCGGCAGGGAACTCACCTCGCCCGACCAACTGCTGCTCAACAGCATGGTCTACCGGCGTCGCCGGCGCCCAGCCCGCCGCACTCGACCAGTGCGGCGAGCACCGCTGTGTGCGGCTGTTCCCCAAGGTAAGAACGGGTCGTGGATCGACGCCCGTTCCCTGGTGATCGATCTGAGCGCCCGCAAGGTGGCCGAGCTCGACCGCTGAGCCGCCGCGCTCGCGCCGAAAGCCAGTCCACTTTTCCAACTTGCTCCATGGAGCAAGCCTTCCGCAGGGAGTCACTTCGTCATGCCCGTGATCAGAAACAGCCGTGCCCGCAGGCGGACGGCCCTGGCCCTCGCCGTGGCCGGGCTGGCCGCCGGCACCACGACCGGGCGGGTCCGGCCGCGGCCCAGCCCAAGGCCGCCCCGGCCCCGGCGGCCGAGTGCAGCGCCGCGTACCGCATCGAGCAGAAGCTCTCGACCGGCACCACCTGGCGCATGTGCTGGCCTACCACAAGGAGGCCGGCCTCGTCCTGGAGCACATCTCGTACCAGCCGCCGGGCGAGTCCCGGCCCATCAAGTGCTGGCCACCGCCAAGCTCGGGCAGATCCACGTGCCGTACGACGACGGCAAGAACGAGTACAGCGACCTCACCAGGCCGGTTTCGGTCAGGGCCTGATGGACCTGGCGCCCGGCGAGTGCCCCGGCGGCACGATCAAGACCGTTCGGGTCCCCGAGGCCTGGGACCCCTCCCGCGAGAACGTCAAGGGCTGTGCACCACGACCCGTTCGCGTGGCCAGCCTACCGCATGCAGGGCGACGCGCGAACAAGGTGTTCCAGAAGCAGGGCAAGGACCTGCTCGTCTACACCGTCAACCAGGTCGGCTGGTACGAGTACATCACCGAGTGGCGCTTCCAGGACGACGGCACGATCAACATGAACGTCGGCGCCACCGCACCCTCGCCCCCGAGGACTACGACGCCGGCGACGGTCGCGGCTGGCCGATCGGCAAGGCGCCAAGGACTACGCCACCAGCCACAGCCACAACGTCTTCTGGCGGCTCAACTTCAACCTCGACGGCTCATCCAAGGGGAAGATCGAGCAGTACGACTCCAAGGTCAGCGCGCCGCGGCGGGCCGCCGGCACCGAGCAACAAGACGACCCGCACCCCGGTCACCAAGGAACTCGCGGCGACGCCAGGAACATGCGCTGGTGGCGGGTCGTCAGCGCGACCGCAAGAACAAGGACGGTCACGACCGCTCGTACGAGATCGTCCCCGGCCCCAGCGCCACGTACCCCGGGCGCGGCTACACCAAGCACGACGTGTACTTCACCGAGTACAACAAGTGCGAGCAGTTCGCCAGCGACAACCTGCCCAACTGCGGCGCCGGCCATGGAAAGTCCGTCGACAGGTGGTGAACGGACAGGCCCTCAAACACCCCGTGGTCTGGGTGAACATCGGCTTCCACCACATAGCGCGCGACGAGGACCAGCAGCCATGCCGGTCCACTGGCAGGGCCTGTCCATCGCCCCGCGTGACGTGACCGCTATGAATCCGCTCACGCCGAGGGAGCTGGCCGATCAGAACGGGCACGTGGAATAAGGAAGTTGGGAAACGAGCCTGTCCATCCGGCTGCACCGCCGACCGCTCCCGGAGTACCCTTCCTTGATCGTTGAGACGGGGAGTGCTCGGGGGACGGAACGGTGCGCGGGTGGCTGGGAGGCTGGAGCTGCCCCCTGGTGACGAGGTCACGAGGGAACTCCGCAGACGTCCCGCCCGGCACGGTGTCCCTGGCCCGGCCGATGGAGACCCACTCCATCGGCCCCGAACTGGACTGGGACGCCGACGCCTGGCGCGAGGTGCGTACGCGCGCTCAGCGGCCGGCCGCGCCTACATCTGGCTGAACCTCGTCGAACAGCGGCTGCGCGCGGTCGTGGCCGCGGTGCTGCGCCCCATCTACGAACCCGTCCACGGCGACGACTGGGTGGTCGCCGCGGCCGGGCCGGCCGGGCAGGAGTGGGTGCAGCGCGCGGTCGCCGTGCGCGAAGTCAGTCGCCGCAAGGGCTACTTGCTCGACCCGGCCGACGACAACGTCCTCAGCTTCCTCACGCTGCCGCAGCTGCGCGAGCTGATGGTGCAGCACTGGCCGTGCTTCGAGCCGTACATCGACGAGCGCCGGGACGTCGAGCTGGCCATGGACGAGCTGGAGGTCACCCGGAACGTCGTCTCGCGCAACCGCGCCCTGTCCGAGGCGGTGCTGAACCAGGCCGAGCGGGCCTCGGCGCGCCTCCTCGAGATCCTCGGCACGGGCGGCGACGTGCCGTCGGCGCGCAGGCTGCCGGTCGACGCGGTCGAGGACCTGGTCGGCGACCGGTACGCGGACGTGGTCGCCGTGCACTCCGACCGGGTGCGGCTGCTGCGCCGGTTCCCGCCGAGGACATCTTCGGCGGGGCGCGCCGGCTCGACGCCATCGGGATCGGCCTCAACCTGCTCGTGCAGAACTTCTCCGGCCGGCGGCTCATGCGCCTCGCGGAGGCCGGATGCCGGGTGCGGCTGCTGTTCCTCAACCCGGCCTCCAGCGCGGTGAAGCGGCGCGAGCGTGAACTCGGCATCAAGCGGGGTGAGCTGAGCCGCGCGATCGAGATGAACATCCTGCACATGCGCCGGGTGCGGTCCCGGCTGCGTGACCCGGGTGCCTTCGAGATCCAGGTCTTCGACGAGACGCCCCGCTTCACGGCGTACCTCGTGGACGGCGACGGTTCCGACGGCATCGCGGTCGTGCAGTCCTATCTGCGGCGGACGCGGGGCTGGAGGCGCCGGTCCTGGTGCTGCGCAACGGCAGCAGGGTGGTCAAGTCGGACGAGATCGACGAAGGTGGCTTTTCCCGACGTACCGCGAGGAGTTCGAACTCATGTGGGCGGATTCGCGGCCCGTGTCCTGACCGCCCACTGCGGAAGCGGAATGCAGTCCTCTGATTGTCAGTGCGCATGGGAAGGTGGAGACCACTGGGGGAACGCACCACCAAGAAGGGGGCCGCCCATGGGCTGGCACCGGGAGCTGCTGATCGGCTTCGACCTGGAGACGACCGGGACGGATCCGCGCGAGGCGCGCATCGTCACGGGGGCCGTGATCGAGGTCAGGGACGGGCAGCCCACAGGGCACAAGGAATGGCTGGCGGATCCCGGCGTGGAGATCCCGGCGGACGCGGTGGCGGTCCACGGGATCAGCAACGAGCGCGCGGCCGCCGATGGCCGCCCCGCCGACCAGGTGGCGGACGCCATCGCGGACGTCCTCGTGGCTACTGGAAGACGGGCGTGCCGGTCGTCGCCTACAACGCGGCCTTCGACCTGAGCCTGCTCTCCGCCGAGCTGCGGCGGTACGCGCTGCCGTCCCTGCGCGAGCGCCTGGGCGGCCTGGACCCCGCTCCGGTCATCGACCCGTACACCATCGACCGCTGGGTCGACCGCTACCGCCGCGGCAAGCGCAACCTCGAAGCGGTCTGCCGGAGTACGGCATCACACTCGACTCCGCGCACGACGCCTGTGCCGACGCCCTCGCCGCGGCCCGGCTGGCCTGCGCGATAGCCACCCGCCACCCAAGATCGCGGCCCTCGGCCCGGCGGAACTGCACCGCCGCCAGATCGAGTGGTACGCCGAGTGGGCGGCGGACTTCCAGAGCTTCCTGCGCCGCAAGGGCGACGCGACCGCGGTGATCGACGGGACATGGCCACTGAGGGAGCCGGCGGGGGAGCCGGTGACGGGCGAGACGGTCTGAGCCCCGGAGCGAGATCCTGCCGTCACACCGGGGCAGGCGCCGCGATGCGCTCGATGCGGGGCGTGCCTTGGTCGCCCACCGCCTCGACCATGCCCCGCCATGGCCGGACACGGTGGCCACGACGACGCTGCTGCGCGAGCCGCTGGACGTGGCCATGCCCTCCGACCACCCTCTGGCCGCCAAGCGCCGCGTCACTCCGCGCGACGTGGCCGACGAGCCGTGGGTCACCGTGCAGACAGCGACACACAAACCTCGGCCCATTCGGCGTCCGTGCAATCACACTGCAGAAGAACCGAGGGGGACTCCGAGCAGACGCAGGTACATCGCGGTGAGATGCGCAACCGCCTCGGCCCGGGTACTCGGTTCCTTCGCAACGCCCGGGGCGAAGACCGCGACCATGCCTCCGGCCGCGGTGGCCACGGCCTCCGGCGGTGCCACCGGGTCCGCCATGCCCCGCTGCGCCAAGTGCGCGATGTAGCGCGCACCGCGCCCTCGCGGGCGGTATGGATCTCCTCCCGGAGGGCGTACATCGCCGGATCGGTGATCGCCTGGTGCTCGAGGACGGTGAGGAAGGCGAGGTTCTCGACGTACGCGTCGAGGTAGGCCGCGATCGTCGCCTCGGCTACGGCGTAGGGATCCTCGGCATCGAGACCGTCCAGCTCCTGCGCCGCGAGGAACCGGTCCCGCACCTCGCCGGCCAGCACGCCGAAGACGGCCTCCTTCGACGCGAAGTAGACGTAGAACGTGGCACGGCTGACCTCGGCCGCGGCCGTGATGTCGGCGATCGCGGTGCGTGCGTAGCCGCGCTGCTCGAAGACCGATCGCGCCGCCCGCAGCAGCTGGGCGCGGGTGGCGCTGTCCTCGCGGTCGAGCTTCTCCCGGGTGTTCCACGCCTTCTTCGCAGTCGCCATGCGTCCACCCTATTGACGTTGACGTCAATGTCAACACATACTCGCTGCGCGCGGACCGCCCCGAGAAGGATGAATTCCTTGAGCAGTGTTCTGATCGCCAATCGGGTGAGATCGCCGTCCGGATCCACCGGGCCGCCGCCACACTCGGCCTGCGGACCGTCGCCGTCTTCTCCCGCGAGGACCGTGACGCGCTGCACGCCCGCCTGGCGGACGAGGCCCATCTGCTGGCCGGGGAAGGTGTTGCGGCTACCTCGACGCGGGCCGGATCGTGGAGATCGCCCGGCGCGCGGGTGCGAGCTGGTCCATCCCGGTTACGGATTCCTGAGCGAGAACGCGGAGTTCGCCCAGGTCTGCGCCGAGGCCGGCCTGACCTTCGTGGGCCCCTCCCCGAACTGCTCGGTCTGTTCGGCGACAAGGCGCGCTCGCGTGAACTCGCTGCCCAGCACGCCGTACCGGTGCTCGCGGCGACCCCTGGCGGAGCGAGCCTCGAAGAGGCAAGGCCTTCACTACGGGCCTCGGCCCCGGTGCCGGTGTCATGGTCAAGGCGCTCGCGGGCGGCGGCGGACGCGGAATGCGCGCGGTGTTCGACGCGGACGAGCTGCCCTGGCCTACGAGCGCTGCCGGTCCGAGGCGGAGCGAGCCTTCGGCAACGGCGAGGTGTACGTCGAGCAGCTGCTGCCCCGCGCGAAGCACATCGAGATCCAGTCATCGGGACGGCACGGGAGCGGTGACCCATCTGTGGGAGCGGGAGTGCACCGTCCAGCGGCGTCACCAGAAGCTGATCGAGATCGCCCCCAGTCCCTGGCTGCCCGCCGGGACGCGGATGCGCTGATCAAGTCGGCGGTCACGATGCCTCGGCGACGCGCTACCGCGGGCTCGGCACCTTCGAGTTCCTGGTCGACGCCGACTCACCGGAGACCTACTACTTCATCGAGACCAACCCCCGGCTCCAGGTCGAGCACACCATCACCGAAGAGCTCACCGGCGTCGACCTCGTGGTCGCACAGCTGCAGGTGGCTGTGGGCAGGACCTGGCGGACCAGGACTGCTGCAGGACGACATCCAGGCTCCCCGCGGCTTCGCCATCCAGAGCCGGGTCAACCTGGAGGAGATCGCCCGGACGGTTCGGCGCGAGCCTCCGCAGGCACCCTGGCCGTCTTCGAACCGCCCGGCGGACCCGGCGTCCGCGTCGACACCACGGCCGCACCGGCCTCAGGGTGAGCGGGGCGTTCGACTCGCTGCTCGCCAAGGTGGTCACCCGTACGGTCCGCGGGACTTCGCCGACGCTGCTGCGCGAGCGGACAACGCCCTGCTGGAGTTCGCTGTCACCGGTGCGGCGACCAATGTCCCGCTGCTCCGGTCCGTGCTCCAGCACCCGGTCTTCCGCGACGCGGCGATGACGACCACGTTCGTCGATGACCACCTCGACGAGCTCGTCCCGGCGGACGCCGGGGAAGCCGGTGCTGCCCCCGATGCCACCGGGGACGGCGCCGTCCTTGCCGCCTCGTTCCCCGGCAGCGTCGTGGCCGTCGAGGTCCGAGCCGGTGACGAGGTGCGTGCCGGTGCTCCGCTCCTCGTCCTCGAGGCGATGAAGATGGAGCACGTCCTGACCGCCCCTTCGAGCGGCCGGTCCGCGACGTCCGGGTCGCCGTCGGCGTCGTCTCCGCGGGCTTGAGCTGGTGGTGCTCACGCCGGCCGATGTCGCGGACGAGGTCGGCGAAGAGGCCGCCGAGGTGGACTGGAGGAGATCCGGCCGGACCTCTCAGAGGTGATCGAACGTCACCGGATCGGCCTCGACGAGGCCCGGCCGCAGGCCGTGAGCGACGTCGGCGCACCGGGCACCGCACCGCACGCGAGAACCTCGCGATCTCTGCGGCCCGGACGCTTCACCGAATACGGCGCCCTTGTGATTGCCGCTCAGCGGCAGCGCCGGTCGCTGGACGACCTGATCGCCCAACGCCGGCGACGGTCTGGTCGCGGGCATCGGCCGGTCAACGGCGAGCAGTTCGGCGCCGACCGCAGCCAGTGCGTGGTGATGTCCTACGACTACACCGTTCTCGCCGGCACACAGGGAAGTTGAACCACAAGAAGACCGACCGGATGCTCGAACTCGCCGAAAGCGCCGGTTGCCGGTCGTGCTCTTCGCCGAAGGCGGCGGTGGCCGGCCCCGCGACACCACCTCCGCGTCCGGGCTGGACGTTCTCCACCATGGGCGTCTGAGCGGGCTGGTACCGACGGTCGGCATCGCATCCGGACGTTGTTTCGCCGGCAACGCGCGCTGCTCGGATGCTGCGACGTCATCATCGCCACCAGCGACACGACGCTCGGCATGGGCGGTCCGGCGATGATCGAGGGCGGCGGCCTCGGGCAGTTCCTCCCCGAGGAGTCGGCCCGATGTCGGTTCAGGTGCCCAACGGTGTCGTCGACATCCTCGTCGAGGACGAGCAGGAGGCCGTGGCGTCGCCAAGAAGTACCTCTCGTACTTCCAGGGCGTCGTGGACGCGTGGGACTGCGCGGACCAGCGCAGGTTGCGCACGTGATCCCGGAGAACCGGGTACGGGTGTACGACGTGCGCGAGGCGATCGATCTGCTCGCCGACACCGGCTCTGTGCTGGAGCTGCGCACCGAGTTCGGCATCGGCGTCATCACCGCCCTGGTCCGCATCGAGGGCCGGCCGATGGGCCTGGTCCGGACACCTCGGCGGCGCCATCGACAGCCCGGCGGCCGACAAGATGGCCCGCTTCCTCCAGCTGTGCGACGCACATGGCCTGCCCGTCGTGTCGTTGTGCGACACGCCCGGCTTCATGGTGGGCCCGATGCGGAGACGACGGCGACCGTCGCCACTTCAGTCGGCTCTTCGTCGCCGGGCCAACCTGAGCGTCCCCGTGTTCTCGGTGGTGCTGCGCGGCTACGCCTGGGCGCCCAGGCGATGGCCGGGGCAGCTTCCGCAACCCGGTGGCCATGGTCGCCTGGCCCACCGGCGAGATCGGGGGGGCAGCCTGGAGGGTGCGGTCCGGCTCGGCTACCGGCGCGAGCTCGACGCCATCGGCGACTCGGAAGCCCGGCAGCAGGCCTTCGACGAACTGCTCGCGGAGCAGTACGCCAAGGGAAAGGCGGTCAACGCCGCGACCGTCTTCGAGCTCGACGATGTCATCGACCCGGCTGAGACCCGCCGCTGGATCACCAACGCCTTCACACCGTACGCCGCCCGACCGTTCGACGGCCGCCGGAGGTCGTTCGTCGACACCTGGTGACGGTCCGCCGACCGACTGCTCGATGTTCTCGCTCAAGGAGGAGCAGGCATGAAAATCGAGGAACACCTGGAAGATCTGCGAGCCCGTCAGGTCAGGGTCCGCCCGCACGGCACGCCGTCCGAGGTCGTCTACCCGCTCGGCGAGATCTCCCTGCCCGAGCATGTCGCGCACTGGGCAGTGCGCTGTCCGGACCGCCCGGCGATCGTCTTCGAGGAGCGCACCGTCACCTACCGCGAACTCGACGACCTGATTCGGCGGGTCGCCGGGTGGCTCGACTCGGTGGCGTGACGGCCGGCGATCGCGTCGCCGTCCCACCTTCCAACAGCCCGCCAGTTCATCGTCCGTCATGCTCGCCATCTTGCGCCTCGGCGCGGTGCACGTGCCGGTGAACCCGATGTTCCGGAGCACCGAGCTCGCCTACGAGCTGGACGACAGCGGCGCCGAGGTCGTGGTCACCTTCGACACGCTACTGCCGCTGCTCGAATCGGTCCGCCGGCAGACCGCGGTTCGGGAGGTCCTCGTCACCTCGCCCACCGAGATGTCCGGCGCACCCGGGCAGTCCCGACCCGCGGTCCCCGAGGGGGCTTCGGTGCACCGCTGGGCGCAGGCCGTGGCACACGACCCCGTCGACGGACCGCCGACCGACCTCGACGCCCTGGCCGCGCTCAACTACACCGGCGGTACGACCGGGCTGCCGAAGGGCTGCATGCACACCCAGCGGCACATGATCTACACCGCCGCCAGCAGCGCGGGGGCCACCCGGAGGAATGCCGACAGCGGATACGTCGGGCTCTGCTACATCCCGGTCTTCTGGATCGCCGGCGAGAACCTCGGGATTCTCAACCCCCTGGTCCTCGGCGGCACTTCGGTGCTCATGGCACGCTGGGACCCGGCGAAGGTGCTCCGCGCCATCCACACCCACCGGGTGTCGACGATGGTCGGCACGGTGGAGAACTACCTGGAACTCCTCGACCAGCCCGATCTCTCGTCCTTCGACCTGAGCTCGCTCACCGACCCGATGGCCATGTCCTTCATCCGCAAGCTCACTCCCGAGATCCGGCACCGGTGGGCGCAGACCGTGGTGCCGACTCGCTGCTGCGGGAGGCCGCCTACGGGATGACCGAGACGCACACATTCGACGCGACGCCCTACGGCATGGTCGAGGACGACCGGGACCTGAAGGCGGAGCCGGTCTTCTGCGGCGTGCCCGTACCCGGAACGGATATCGCGGTGGTGTCCTTCGAAACCGGTGAGCCGGTGGAGATCGGCGAGGCCGGAGAGATCGTCGTCCGCAGTCCCTCGGTGATGACCGGCTACTGGAACAAGCCCGAGGCGACCGCGAAGCAGTTGCGCGACGGCTGGTTGCACACCGGCGACAACGGCCGGATCGACGAGGACGGCTGCCTGCACTACCTCGGCCGCGACAAGGACATGATCAAGGTCAAGGGCATGAGCGTGTTCCCGGCCGAGGTCGAGATGCTCCTGGGCCGCCACCCGGACGTGCACACGGCCGCCGTGGTCCCGGCCGATGACACCGCCAGGGGCCAGGTCCCGGTCGCGTTCG
The DNA here is from genome assembly GCF_004187715.1 of Streptomyces sp. F001. Lineage (GTDB taxonomy): Bacteria > Actinomycetota > Actinomycetes > Streptomycetales > Streptomycetaceae > Streptomyces > Streptomyces flavusporus. The sequence continues at coordinate 17,945 of NZ_QZWF01000029.1, forward strand.
TCCGGCTTCGCCCGGGCACCGCCACGGATGCATCGGCCCTGCGCGCCTGGGCGAGCGAGAACATGGCGCCCTACAAGGTGCCACTGGTGGAGGTCGTGCACGAGTTCCCGATGACGGCGACCGGAAAGATCAGGAAGACCGAGCTGACCGACCGGGCCCAGCAACTCGCCAACCCCAGCTGAGCCGACCGCTCAGAACGAATACCACCGCACCGTCTCGTCCCCCTCCCGCAACGAAGCCACCCGCCGCCGAAACTCGACCAACGCCTTCGGATTGCTGGGCGCATGCTGAGCCACCCACGCACAACTGGCCGTCTCTCGTGCGCCACGCAGCACCGAACACCCCTCCCACTCCCGCACATCCCAGCCATATGCCTCGACAAACGAGTCATAAGCCGCCGCAGGCACCCCGTACCGGTCACGGGAAAGCACCATGACCACCAGATCGTGCTCACGCAGATCGGCGGAGAAGGTCTCCAGGTCGACCAGGCAGGACCGTCGGGTCCGACATGGACGTTCCGGGGGAGCGCGTCCCCGTGAATGGGCCCCGGCGGCAGATGAGGCGGCAGCCCACCCGCGGCCGCCGCGAACCCGTCCGCCGCTCACGCAGATACGCCGCGTCCGCCGGATCGATCGCGTCGCCCGCCAGCCGCAGCCAGCGCTCCACACCGCCCAGCAGCTCGCGGGGCGGCAGCTCGAAGGAGGGCGTGGGCAGGGCGTGCACGACCCGTAGCAGTTCGGCCAGGTCCTGTGGCTCGGCGGGCCGTACCGGATCGGGCAGCCGGTGCCACACGGTCACCGGGTGCCCCTCCACCAGCAGCGCCTCGGGTTCGGCCGCCCGCACCGCCGGTACGCCCGCCTCGGCCAGCCACACCGCGATGTCCAGTTCGCGCCGCGCCCGGTCGAAAAGCTCCGCGGCACGGCCCACCTTGACGACCAGGTCACCGGCGGCGAACACCGCGTTCTCGCCCAGGGCGAGCAGCCGCACGTCCGGCGCCGGACCGGGCAGTACCCCCGCCGCGACCAGTACGTCCCGCGCCCGTGCCTCGTCCATCGTCCGCCTCCGTGTCCCCGGCTGTCCTGATCCCCACCGCCCGCCAGTGTCGCATTCCCACAGGTCGGACGGCGTGGGGGCCGTCCCGCGGAAAATCCGTTGCCCGCCCCATCCCGGCCCGCCTAGCGTGCCGTACGTGGGACCCCATGCGATCTTCATCTCCGGTCACGGCCGGGGCTGCACGTACTCCATCCGGATGCGCCGCGGCTCCGGTGCCCTGACCGGCCCGGGGAGCAACACGCGCTGACGCCCGCGCGTTGGCGACTCCTCCATTTCTTCGTCTTCCGGTCGGGGCCTTCGTCTGCCCGTTTCCCGTCACGGAAGACAAGGACCGCAGGCCATGGGCCGCCCCACCCGCGTTTCCCGCGCGCTCTCGCAGAACTTCCTCACCGACCGCGCGCCGCCGCGCGCCTCGCCCAACTCGCCGTCCCGCGCCGCAAAGAGAGCCTCTGCTGCTCGAAGTCGGCGCGGGAAAAGGCGCGTTGACCGAGCTGCTCGCGCCGCGCTGCCGCGAACTGCACGCGTACGAGATCGACCCACGACTCGTCCCCGCCCTGCGAGCCCGCTTCTCGGACACATCCCACGTCCGCATCATCGGCGACGACTTCCTCACCGCACGTCCCCCGCGCACTCCCTTCTCCGTCGCAGGCAACGTCCCCTTCTCCCGCACCGCCGCCATCGTCGACTGGTGCCTGCGGGCACCCGCTCTCACCGACGCCACGCTCCTCACCCAGCTCGAGTACGCCCGCAAACGCACCGGCGACTACGGAAGCTGGACCCGGCTGACGATCCTGACCTGGCCGTGGCACGAGTGGCGGCTGGTCGGCCGGGTCGGGCGGCACAGTTTCCGGCCCGTGCCACGCGTGGACGCCGGGATCGTACGGATCGAGCGGCGCCGCACCCCACTGCTCGACGCCGGCACCCACGACAGCTGGCGGCGCCTGGTCGAGCTGGGCTTCTCCGGAGTCGGCGGCTCGCTGCACGCGTCGCTGCGCCGGGCCCACCCGGGGCGGCGGGTCGACGCGGCGTACCGCGTGGCGCGCCTTGACCCAGGGGTCCTCGTCGGCGAGGTGCCGCCGGGGCGTGGCTGAGGCTGCACGAGGTGCTGGCCCCGTGAAACCAGGTTGCACGAGACGTATCGTCTCGCCTATGGTCCTGACCATGACCCATATCGCCATGTTCTCCATCGCCGCCCACGGCCACGTGAACCCGAGCCTCGAGGTGATCCGCGAGCTCGTCGCGCGCGGGCATCGGGTGACGTATGCGATCCCCCCGGTGTTCGCGGAGAAGGTCGCCGAGACCGGTGCCGAGGTGAAGCTCTGGAACTCGACGCTGCCCTCGCCCGACGACCGACCCGGAGGCGTGGGGCACCACGCTGCTGGACAACGTCGAGCCCTTCCTCGACGACGCCATCCAGGACTGCCGCAGCTGATCGAGGCGTACGAGGGCGACGAGCCGGACCTCGTCCTGCACGACATCGCCTCCTACGGCCCGGGTCCTCGCCCACCGCTGGGGCGTGGCCCGCGATCTCCCTTTCACCGAACCTGGTCGCCTGGGACGGCTACGAGGAGGAGGTCGCCGAGCCGATGTGGAGGAGCCGAAGAAGACCGAGCGCGCCGGCCTACTACGCCGTTTCCAGAGCTGGCTGGAGGAGAACGGGATCCCCAGCATCCCGATCCGTTCGCCGGCGCCCGGCCCGTTCCCTCGTCCTGATCCCCAAGACGCTGCAGCCCAACGCCGACCGGGTCGACGAGTCCGTGCACACCTTCGTCGGCGCCTGCCAGGGCGACCGCAGCGCGGAGGGCGACTGGCAGCGGCCCGCCGACGCCGAGAAGGTCGTGCTCGTCTCGCTCGGGTCGGCCTTCACCAAGCAGCCCGACTTCTACCGGGAGTGCATCAAGGCGTTCGGTGAGCTGCCGGGCTGGCACCTGGTGCTCCAGATCGGCAAGCACGTGACCCGGCCGAGCTGGGGGACGTACCCGAGAATGTCGACGTACGCTCCTGGGTCCCGCAGCTGGCGATCCTCAAGGAGGCCGACCTGTTCGTCACGCACGCCGGTGCGGGCGGGCAGCCAGGAGGGCATGGCCACGGCCACTCCGATGATCGCCGTACCGCAGGCCGTCGACCAGTTCGGCAACGCGGACATGCTGCAGGCGCTCGGTGTCGCCCGCCACGTCCCGGCGGAGCAGGCCACCGCGGAAACCCTGCGCGAGGCGGCCCTTGCGCTCGTCGACGACCGGAGGTGGCCGCCGGCTGACGGACCTCCAGGCGGAGATGGCGAAGGAGGGCGGTACGCAGCGGGCCGCCGACCTCATCGAGGCCGAACTCCGGAAATAACAGGCACAACTGAGGGCCGTTGGTTCCCCAGGGGAACCAACGGGCCCTCAGTGCAAGGGGGCAGGGTCAGACCCCCATCCGCTCCCCCTCCACCGCCGGCGGCTGCGGTTGCCACCGCCTCGGTGGACTCGTCGTGCGTGAGGTCCGGCAGCCGGTGCAGCCACTTCGGCAGGTACCAGTTGCGCTCACCGAGCAGCGCCATCACCGCCGGCAGCAGCACACCGCGGATGATCGTCGCGTCGATCAGCACCGCGGCCGCCAGGCCCACGCCCATCTGCTTCATGGACTGCATGGACAGCGTCCCGAAGATCGCGAACACGGCGACCATGATGACCGCGGCGCTGTGACGACCCCGGCCGTGGTGACCACTCCGTGCTGGATCGCGTCCTTCGTGCTGCGGCCGCGCAGCCGCGCCTCGCGGATCCGCGAGACACGAACACGTGGTAGTCCATCGACAGGCCGAACAGGATCACGAACAGGAACAGCGGCAGCCAGCTGACGATGGCGCCGACGCCCTCCGCGCCCACCAGCGAGGCACCCAGCCGTGCTGGAAGACGGCGACCAGGATGCCGTACGCCGCACCCACCGACAGCAGGTTCAGCACGATCGAGGTGATCGCGACGGTGAGCGAGCGGAACGACAGCAGCATCAGCACGAAGGCGAAGACCACGACGAACGCGAAGACCGGGACGACGGCTCCGCCCAGTTGGTCGTTGAAGTCCTGCGAGCCGGCGACCTGGCCGGTGATCGGCGCCTCGACGCCGTCGACCTTGCCGAGCGTGGCCGGCCGTACCTCGTCGCGCAGCTTCTCCAGGCTCGCGCCCGCCTTGTCGAGGTCGGAGCCGCCGACCAGCGGGACGTATACGAAGGCGACGTTCATGTCGTCGTGCAGCTTTGATCTCCACCGGTCCGCGCGAGGCACCCGAACTGACCGCCCGCTCACGGAAGTCGGCGAGTGCGGACGTCACCTCGTCAGCGTTGATGTCGTCGGCCTTGACGACCACCTCGGCCGGCTCGGCACCGCCCGGGAAAGCCTCGTTGACGCGGTTGTACGTCGCCACGATGGGCAGGGAGTCGCCGAACTCCTGGTCCAGCGTGAGGTTCTGCGTCTTCATGCCGACCGCGGGAGCCGCGACGGCGAGCAGTGCGCCGGTCGCGACGACGACCGAGAGGACGGGCCGGCGAGCACACCCTTGAGCACGGCCGTCCAGAACCGGCTCTCACGGTTGCCGCGCCCCCGCTTGCGACGGAGCCGGCTCTCCGGGTGCAGGAAGGGGACCTTGCCCTTCTCGACCCGCCCGCCCAGCAGCGAAAGGAGGGCGGGCAGGACGGTGACGGACCCGACCATGGCGACCGCCACGACCATCAGCGACGCCAGCCCATCGCCTCGAACTCGGCGAGCCCGGTGAACAGCATGCCGGCCATCGCCACGCACACCGTGACACCGGAGACGATGATCGCCGGCCACTGGTGGCGGCGGCGACCCTGAGGGCGGTCTGCGCGTCCTGGCCGGCCTCCCGCTCCTCGCGCTCCCGGCGCAGGTAGAACAGGCAGTAGTCGACACCGACGGCCAGACCGACCAGCAGCATCACGGAGTTCGCGGTCTCGCTCATGGGCATCACATGGCTGACGACGCCCATCAGGCCCATCGTCGCCATGATCGCGGTGATCGCCAGCAGCACCGGCAGCAGCGCCGCCACAAGCGCGCCGAAGGCGATGAGCAGAATGCCGAGGGCCACCGGCACCGCGGAGTACTCGGCCTTCTGGAAGTCGTCCCCGAACGCGTCGTCGAACGTCTTCATCATGCTCGCGCCGCGATCTCCTCGATCCGCAGCGACTCGTGGTCCTTCTGGACGTCCTCGACAGCCTTCAGCACGGGCTCCACGCGCTCGCCGCGGTGTCCGCCTCGCCGCGCATGTCGAACTGCACCAGCGCGCTGCGGCCGTCCTTCGAGATCGTCTGTGTGTCGTACGGCGACGTCACGTCCGTGACCTTGCCGTGCCCTCGACTGCCTGGACGACCGCGGTGACGGCGGCCCGGAACTCGCTGTCCGTGGCCGTGAGCGAGCCGTCCTTCGCCTGGATCAGGACCGTCTCACTGGCCGGCTCGTCGATCCCGGCGTCCTCGACGATCTTGGCGGCGGTGTGTGTTTCGCCTTTCAGCTGGTCGCTGTCCTTGACGTCGACCCGGCCCGCCGCCGAACCGAGCCCCATCGCCAGGACGACGAACAGCACCCAGATTCCGACGCCGCCCATCGGTGCCGGGCGCTCCAGCCGCCTGCCCGGGCGGCGAGTCCCCGCACCCGTGTTTCTCCGTTCCCCATGACGGGCTGCCCCCTCGTGAGCGGCGGCGGCCCCCTGCCGCCACCTTTCGCTTCGAAGGTATGGGCCGGATAAAGCCATCTCGTCGTGCTGCCCGGTGAAGTGCCGGACGCCCGGGTCCTCCCGACGGCCTCCCTCCTCTCAGCACTGGGAGGACAGCGGCCCCCTACATCCATCGGGAGATGTCGGGGTCGGCGATCAGGGATCCCCTTCGCACCGTTTGTGATTACGAAACCTTGTTGAACAAGTCACAGGTGCGTGTAGGTGTTGATCCGGGCCCGCCCATCGGCCAGAGTTTCGCGCAGCCCGCACCACAGGACGCGGCCGTCGTGCCCGCCCCCACGGGGCACGACGGCCGCTTAGGGCCTGTCCGGCGGATCGGGCCGGCTCCAACGACCGACGACAACGCCGCAGATGGGCGTGCCAGGCCCCGCGATTCCGGCCTGATCCGCCGGACAGGCCCTAGGGTGGTGCGGGTGACGACGACGTATGCGCGGCGCTGCGGGAATCAACGTGGGCGGCGCCAAGAAGGTCCCGATGGCCGATCTGCGCACCCTGATGGAAAGCCTCGGTCACGACAGCGTGCGCACGTATCTGCAGAGCGGTCAGGCCGTGTTCACGAGCGAGCACGGCGACGCGGAGTCCTGGCCGCCGAGCTCACCCGGGCCGTCGAGCGGAAGTTCGGCTTCGCGTCGAGGTGATCGTGCGGGACCACGCCTACCTGAAGCGCGACAGCGAGGCCTGTCCCTTCCCGGCCGCCGATCTGGAAGCCAAGCAGCTCCACGTCACGTACTTCTCCGCGCCCGTCGACGCCGAACGCTTCGCGGAGATCGACCAGGAGGCCTTCCTCCCCGAGGAGTTCCGGCTCGGCGACCGCGCCCTGTACCTGTACGCACCGAACGGCCTCGGCCGGTCCAAGCTCGGCGAGTACCTGGCGAGACCGCGGCTGAACAAGGGCGTGATCGCCACGACCCGGAACTGGAACACGGTCGTCAAGCTGGTGGAACTCACCGAGCCGACGGCAGGGTGACCGTCCGCAGGCCGGGTGGGTCGAGTGCCGCGCCCTGAAGGGGCGCGGGGCTGTGCCGATATGCGGCTCCGCCGCGTGCGCGCGACCAGCCACGACGGCGCCGCAGATGACAGACGACATGGCGCGGCACTCAAGCGGAGCGCCTACGCGCCGACCGCCGCCCGCAGCGGCGTCCGCGCCCCGTCGTACCGTTCCAGCAGCACCCGTGCCACCTCCGGCGCCGGGCCGAGGACATCGGCGAGTACGTCCGCCTCGGCCGCGCCCCGCGCGATGCGGTCCGGCAGGAAACCGGGGCCAGGACGTACGGGGCGACGGCGATGCGCCGGCAGCCGAGCGCGCGCAGTTCCCGTACCGCGTCCTCGGTGCGGGGGAACCCCGCGGGGAGAACCAGCGGAGGCGAACGCAGGTCGCACGGCGCACCAACCGGTGTGCCGCCACTCCCGCGCGATTTCTGCGATCACTGCGATCGCCTCCGGGTCGGTGGAGCCCGCCGAGGCCAGCACGACCCCGGTCGAGGGCTTGTCGGCCGGCGTCAGGCCCGCCTCGTACAGCCGCGTTCGAGCGCCGACAGCAGCAGCGGGGAGGACCCAGCACCTCCGCCTGGCGGATCCGGAGCTGCCGCGGGCGCGTCCCGCAGGACCGCCGGGATGTCGGCCTTCGCATGGAACGCCCGGGTCAGCAGGAGCGGAAGGGCCACGACATCGCGGACACCCTCCGCTGCGAGAGACTCCAGCACGCGCTGCACGGACGGGACGTTGAAGTCCAGGAAACCGGTCTCACGCGCAGCCCCGGCCGCAGCGTCCGTACCCGCCGCACGAGG
>NZ_QZWF01000030.1 GCF_004187715.1 Streptomyces sp. F001
CTCGTAGGTACGGCGGGCCTCGCGGTGCACCCAGGCGATGGAGGAGCCGGGCAGGATGTCGTGGAACTGGTGCAGCAGCACCGTCTTCCAGATGCGGTCCAGGTCCTCGTAGGGTAAGGAATCCCGTTCGCACGGCCGCCGTGGCCGCCCACAACTCGGCCTCGCGCAGAAGGTGTTCGCTGCGGCGGTTGCCCTGTTTGGTCTTGGCCTGGCTGGTGAGGGTGGCGCGGTGGAGTTCGAGGTAGAGCTCGCCGACCCAGACCGGCGGGTTCGGGTACTCGGCCGCCGCTTGGCGAAGAAGTCCGCCGGGGTCTCCCAGGCGACGGTCGCCGAGCCTTCGAGGTCGCGCAGCCGGGCCGCCTTGGCGACCATCTCGCGGGTGGTGCCGCCGCCACCGTCGCCCCAGCCGGTGGGGGCGAGGGAGTGGCGGGCGACACCCTTGTCCTTGAAGTTGCGGGCCGCGTGGGCGATTTCGCTGCCCTTCATGGAGCAGTTGTAGGTGTCGACGGCGGGAAGTGGGTGAAGATCCGGGTGCCGTCGATGCCCTCCCACGTGAAGGTGTGGTGCGGGAACTTGTTGGTCCGGGACCAGGAGATCTTCTGCGTCAGCAGGTACTTGCTGCCCGCGGCCTTGATGATCTGCGGCAGTCCGGCGGCGAAGCCGAAGGTGTCGGGCAGCCAGGCCTCGTCGTTCTCGATGCCGAACTCGTCGAGGAAGAACCGCTTGCCATGCACGAACTGCCGGCCATCGCTCGGATCCCGGATGTTGTGTCCGACTCGACCCACATCCCGCCGGCCGGCACGAACCGCCCGTCCGCCACGGCCTTCTTCACCCGCGCCCACACCTCGGGCCGGTGCTCCTTCACCCAGGCCCACTGCTGAGCCTGCGACATGGCGAACACGAAGTCCGGCTCGTCGTCGAGCAGCGCGGTCATGTTGGACGTCGTACGCGCCACCTTGCGGACCGTCTCGCGCAGCGGCCACAGCCACGCCGAGTCGATGTGCGCATGGCCGACGGCACTGATGCGGTGCGCGGACGGGGCCGCCGGGGTGGCGAGGACGTCGGTGAGCCGGGAACGGGCCTCGGCCGTCGTACCGCCCACGTCCTGGAGGTCGACCGCGTCCAGGGCCCGCTCCACGGCCCGCAGGATCTCCCAGCGGCGCGCGACTCCACCGGCAGCTCGGCCATCAGCTCGCCGAGCACCTCCAGGTCGATCACCAGCTGCCACACCGTCTCGTCGAGGACGGCCAGATCCATGCGCGTGAGCGTGTACTGCGGTTCGCTGCCGGCGGTCTCCTTGTCGCCGAGCTGTGTGGGCCGGAAGGGGTGGTAGTCGAGGATGACCGGGTTGGAGGCGCCTTCGATGTGCAGGCGCACCTCCTCACCGCCCTCGACCGGGGCGCCGATGCGCACCACTGGTTGCGCGGGTTGAGCCCCTTCACCGGCGTGCCGTCGGGCCGGTAGACCAGGCCCTCGCACTGGAAGCCGGGCATGTTCTCGTCGAAACCGAGGTCGAGGATCGCCTCGACGGTCCGGCCGGCCCACGCCTCGGGCACGGTCCCGGTGACCTGGAACCAGCTGGTGCCCCAGGGAGCACCCCACCGGGCGCCCACCTCGATGGGCTCCGGTTCGGCCGCGAGGCCCTCGGCGACCGGCACGGGTTCGTCGGGGCGTGCCAGACGGCCACGTCGAGTGGCACGGACTCGGGATACACGGCGGGTCGGATGCGTTCGTCGAGGACACGCCTCAGGCGGGCTTCCACGAGGCTGCGGTCGTCATGCATGCGGGGTGCTCCGTAGCTGGGTTGCGGTGGTTACCAGGTGTGGTTCACGGTCACGGGGTCCGACGAGGTGTAGAGCTCCCCTACGGCGCGCAGTTCGAACCGTGCCGCCCGCTCGCCCTGTCCGGGCCCTGAGGCCGCCGACGAAGTGGGCCCGCGGCAGGTGCCGCCGAGGAAGCGCCGGGTGCTGTCGGGCAGTAGGCGGTGGAGGGTGTAGCGGCGAACGCCGCCGGGGGCAGACTGCCGGCCGAAGCGCAGGTCGTCTGCGGAGGCGGCGGGCCTGGGGCGGCGCGGTGCGGACGGCAAGGGTATCGGGGCGCCGGCGCACACGGCTCACGAGCGGGTGCCTCCTCGGGTTCCTTCCGGGGCGGGAGTACCTGTTCGGGAGTGACGACCTCGGTGATGCGCGGGCGGCGAGATGGTCCTTGTCGTCCGCGTTCATGTCAAGGACGGTGGTGGGCCGGGCGCCGTCGGCGACCAGCCGAAGAAAGCGTCGAAGACCGGGCCGCCGGGCGCGCAGCGGGAACGGAGGGACGGGTCCGCGGAACGACGAGCGCTGTGGTCCGGGCGGCGGCTGCGGCGCCGGTGTGCTCACGGGCCGCGCGGGCCAGCACCGCGCGGAGTCCTTGGGCCGCCGGTCGTTGGTCAACAGGCGAGGCCGTACTCGAGTTCGGGAAGTCGGCGAGGTCGCGGGGACGTCGTGGGAGCACCACCAGGTGATGCCCCACAGGTCCGGGCAGTCCAACGCGTGCCGCACGGTGGCCTCGGTGAAGGAGGCGGCGTGCTCCGGCGGGACGAGCGGGGCGGGTGCGCCGACCTCCTGAAGCCAGACGGGCCGGTGCGGGTCGTCGGCCCAGGCCTTGCTGAGCTCGATGAGGTACTCGGCGTGGTGTTCGCTCGGCACGGACGTGCGGCCGTGGCGCTGGGCGGTGCCGTTGAACACCCAGGAGTGCACGGCCGTGACGGCACCGCGCCGGGCCGCCTGGGCCGGGGTGAACGGCTGGTCGTCCTGGTACCAGGTCGCGTCGTACTCGGCGTGCAGGTGCAGTCTGCCGGCGCGCCTCCTCGCAGGCGGCCAGCATCCGCTCCAGCCATGCGTCGATCTGCGCCTCGGTGGCCCGGTCGGGTCGGGATGCGGGCCGCGGCGAACTGGTTGACCTGTTGCCCAGGGTCATGCCGAGGAAGTTGGGGCGGTCGCGAGGGGGGGCCAGGGTGCGCAGGTAGGTCGCCTGGCGTCGAGGACGTTCCGGGTCGGTGAAGAGTTCCGCGGTGCCAGGTCCGGTCCAGGCGGGCAGGAAGTCGAAGCTGCTCAAATGCCCTTGCAGCCCGTCCACGTTGACGTCGAGCCCGCGTTCGGCGGCGGCGTCGACGAGCGCGACCAACTGCTCGACGGCCTTCGGCCTGATGAGGGTGCGGTTGGGCTGGAAGTACGGCCACAACGGGAAGACGCGGATGTGGTCCAGGCCGAGCGCGGCGATCGAGTCGAGGTCGGCGCGCACGGAGTCCAGGTCGAAGTCGAGCCAGTGGTGGAACCACCCTTCACTCGGGGTGTAGTTGACGCCGAAGCGCACGGCAGGGGGCATACGGGATCCTCGCGAATCGGAGGTACGGGTGGGTCAGCCCTTGACGGCGCCCTCGCCGACGCCACGGAAGAAGTACCGCTGCAGACAGGCGAAGAGCACGATCAGCGGCGCGACGGCGATGATCGTGCCCGCGGCGACGAGGCGTTCGTCGTTGGCGAAAGTGCCGTGCAGATAGTTCAGGCCGATGGTCAGCGTGAACTTGGAGGGGTCGCTGAGCACGATGAGCGGCCACAGGAAGTCGTCCCAGGCGCCCATGAAGGCAAAGATCGCGACAACAGCGATCGTCCCTTCACGGACGGCAGCGCGATCCGCAGGAACCGCTGCCAGACGTTGGCGCCGTCGACGAAGGCCGCCTCCTCGATCTCGTACGGCAGGTTGAGGAAGGCTTGCGCATCAGCAGCACGTTCAGTGAGGCGATGGAGCCGGGCAGCAGCACGCCGACGAGGGTGTTGTTGAGGCCGAGATCCCGCATGAACGTGAACTGGGCGATGATGATGCTCTCCACCGGCACGAGCATCGCCAGCACAAAGGCGAGCGTGGCCGCGCGGCGGCCCCGGTAGCGCAGCCGGGCCAGGGCATAGCCGGCGAGGGCGGCGCCGACGCGTTGGTCACCACGTTGGCTACGGCGACCTTCAGCGAGTTCAGGCGTAGTCCCAGACCGGGATGGTCTCTGCGACGCGCTCGTAGTTGTGCAGAGTCGGGTCGCTCGGCAGGAACTTCGGCGGGAGCTGAAGATGTCCTCGGTCGGTCCTTGAGCGAGGTGGACAGCTGCCACAGGAACGGGCCGACGGTCAGGGCCAGCACGGCGAGCAGCAGCAGGTAGCGCAGGGCGAGTTCCCAGCCGGGGATGCGGCGGCCGTTCTCGTCGTGAGGCGGCGGCGGGGCGCCGCTTCGGGGCGGGCGGCGATTCGACGGGACGTACTTTCTCGATCACGCTCATCGCTCCTCCCTCCGGTCGGCGCGCAGCACGAGCAGCATCAGGACGACGGTGACGACGAAGACGACCACGGAGATCGCGGAGGCGTAGCCGACCCGGCCGGTCAGGCCGGTGCCGGTGCGCTGGACCAGCATCACCAGGGTGGTGTCCTCGCCGGCCGGTCCGCCGGCGGTCCGGCCATCAGATACACCTCGGAGAACACCTTGAAGGCGGCGACCGAGGAGAGCGCGGCGACCAGGACCATGGTGGAGCGCACGGCGGGCACGGTGACGGTGAGGAAGCGGCGACCGCTCCGGCGCCGTCGACCGCGGCGGCCTCGTGCAGTTCGCGCGGTACGTTCCCGAGCGCCGCCAGGTAAATGATCATGTAGTAGCCGAGGCCCTTCCAGACCGTGACGGCCATGGCGCTGAGCAGCAGCAGCCACTGGTCGCTGAGGAAGCCGATCCGACCGACGCCGACCGTCTCCAGCAGCGCGTTGACCAGACCGCGCTCGTCGAGCAGCCACACCCAGATCAGGCCGACACGACGATCGAGGCGACGACCGGCGTGTAGAAGGGGAGCGGAAGAAGGTGATGCCGGGGATGCTCTTCTGCACCAGCAGGGCCAGAAGCAGCGGCAGGATCACCAGGGCCGGGACGACCCCGAGGACGTAGAGCGTGCTGTTGCGCAGGCCGATCCAGAACATGTCGTCGTGGAGCAGCTCGCGGAAGTTGGCGAGGCCCGAACTCGCCCGGAGCGTCCGGCGGTCGGTGAACGCGTTGACGCGTGGAGACGAACGGGTACAGCACGAACGCGCCGATGACGATCAGTCCGGGCGCGGCGAACAGCCAGGGGCTGCTCGGCAGCTGGCGCCGCACCCGGGAGACAGCGGGACTCGCCATGACGACTCAGCCCTGCTGCTGGAGCAGCCGGTCACACGCCTTGACAGCGTTGTCAAGAGCTTCCTTGGGGCTCTCCTTGCCCTGGAGCGCGCGGGCGACGGCGTTGCGCAGCTCGACCTTCATCTGCTCGCTGAACAACACCGGCGTGTAGTTGACCGCGTTCTTCAGTGACTCGGCGGCGGCCACCCGCCCGGGTCTCGTCGGTGCCGTCCTCCTTGGTGAAGTACGGGTCGTCGAGCGAGCCGGCGGTGCTCGGGAAGATGGCGACCTGCTTGGCGAACGACATCTGGTGCGCGCGCGTCGGTGACGTAGTGCGCGAAGGCGACGGCGGCGGGCTTCTGCTTGGTCTGCGCGTTGACCATCACGCCCATCACGTACATGTTGACGTGGCCGGTGCTGGTGATCTGGTCGGTGATGCCGATGTTGTTGTACAGGTGCGGCGCCTGCTTCTTGAAGTTGCCGAGGTCGAGGGCTGCCCGGGTTCATGGCGACGGCCTCGGTGAGGAACTTCTTGCCGGACGACTCGGGCGTGGCGGTCAGCGCCTGCGGGTCCAGGGCCTTGGCATCGTACAACTCTTGTACTTGGTGAGGAGTTCGACGCCCTTGGCGTCGTTGAAGGTGAAGCCGGTGCCCTCCTTGTTCATCAGCGGGACGCCGTAGCGGCCGAAGTCCTCGATGGTGGGCACGTTGGCGAGGGTGGCGACTCGCCGTCGGTCTTCTGCGCGATCTGCAGGGCGGCGGAGAAGACTTCGTCATACGTCTTGGGCGGCTGGTCGGGGTCGAGTCCGGCCTTCTCGAACAGGGACTTGTTGTAGAAGAGCGGGCCGGTTTGAGATACCAGGGGAAGGCGTACGTGCCGGTCATGCCTGGTATTTCATGGCTGGCCCAGGGCCTTCCAGGTACTCCTTCCTGTACTGCGGCGCGGCCTTGTCGAGGTCGAGCGCGAGGCCGGCCTTGGCGAGCGGGGCGACCAGGTCCGGAGAGACGTTGACGACGTCGGGCAGGGTGCCGCCGGCCGGTCGGCGCTGATCTTGTCGGCGTAGCCCTCGGCGGCTGGTCGACCCACTTCACGTCGGTGCCCGGGTACTTCTTCTCGAAGTCGGCGACCAGGCCTCGAAGTAGTCCTTGAAGTTGGCGCGGAGGTTCCAGGTCTGGAAGGTGATGTTGCCCTCCACCTTGCCCGAGGCGTCGGCCGAGCCGCCGTCGTCTCCCCGGAGCCGCAGGCACTGAGCGGCACGAGAACGACGGCGACGGCAGCGGCGGCGAAGGTCCGGCGGAAATGCGCACGACGAGGTGCTCCTTTGCGGCGGTGAGGTCCGGTGACGTCCGGATGGACCGGCGCGTCGGGCAGACCTTGCACTTCCCCTCCGCAGAAAGTCAATGGATTCAGCCAGCTAAAGCCTTAAGTTGAGCAAAGTGCCAGTTCAGGACGGTGTGAGCAGGGCCTTGCGTTGGTCACTAATGCGCTTTAGGGTGATCGAACTCAAGCGCATTAGTGCGCGGCGCTTTTCGAATGGGAGCAGCACGTGACGGGCAAGCGGTCTCCCGCGCGCCGGCCGACGATGAAGGACATCGCGCGGCGTGCCGGGGTCTCCGAGAGCGCGGTGTCGTTCGCGCTCAACGGGCGTCCGGGGGTCTCCGAGGTGACCCGGGACCGGGTGCGCAGGGTCGCCGAGCAGCTGGGCTGGCGGCCGAGCACGGCGGCGCGGGCGCTGTCCGGCGAGGGCGCGGCGACAGTCGGCTTCGTACTGGCCCGGCCCGCGGACACGCTGGCGTGGACTCGTTCTTCCTGCAGCTCGTGTCCGGCATCCAGGAGGTGCTGGCGGAGCGTCATCTCGGGCTGCTGTTCCAGATCGCGCAGAACAGCCGACGAGTGCGCGGTGTACCGGCGCTGGTGGGCCGAGCACGGGTGGACGGCGTGCTCGTCGTCGACCGCGCACCGACGACCCGCGCCCGGACCTGCTCGACGAACTGGGCCTGCCCGGCGTGGTGATCGGCGGCGCGCCCGACGCACGGCACCCCGGGCTGACCACGGTGTGGGCGGACGACGCCGGGCGCGATGGCCGCGGTCGTCGACGAGCTGTACGCCCTCGGGCATCGGCGGATCGTGCACATCGCCGGCCTCGCGGGACTCGCGCACCGAGCGCCGGATCCGTACGCTGCGCGCCGAGGCGGACCGGCGCGGTCTCACCGAGGTGCGGTCGGTGACGACGACTACTCGGACGCGGAGGGCGCCGCCGTGACCGCCGCGTGCTGTCCGGACCCACTCCCCGACGGCCTGGTCTACGACAACGACGTGATGGCGTCGCGGCGTCGCCGCCGCGGCAGGGCTGGGCTTCTCCGTGCCGGCCGATGTGTCGGTGGTGGCGTGGGAGGACTCCGCACTGTGCCGCATGGTCAAGCCCTGGCTGTCCGCACTGTCCCGGGACACGGTGGAGTTCGGCCGTACGGCGGCGCGGGAGCTGACCGCCCTGCTCGACGGCGGCCGGCCCGCACGGTGCAGGTGCCGGTGCCGCAGTTGATCGGGGGGGAGCACGGGGCCGGCGCGGGGCGACTGAGGCGCAGGCCTGGGTCAATTTTGCAGGGCGTGCATCTTGCATAGCATGCAAGTTATGCCGGAGAAGAGTGCCGCAGGGGGCGCCTGCGTGAGCAGAAGAAGCGGGCCACCGGGCCGCGCTGCGGAGGCGGCGGTACGCCTGGCGCCGAGCACGGGGTGGAGAACGTCACCGTCGAGGCCATCAGTGCGCGGCGGGTGTCTCCGTGCGGACGTTCTTCAACTACTTCGACGCGCGTGACGACGCCTTCGTGTGATCGACACGGACATCAGCGCCCGGGTGCGGAGCACCGTGCTGCGTGCCCCGGCCGAGGTCCCCGCTCGACGCCGTGCGCGACGCCATCGCGGCCGAGCTCGCCGAGGCCGAGCAGCAGCACGAGCTGTGGCAACTCCATGCCGAGGTACTGCGGGCCGCGCCGCATCTGCTGGTGCGCAGCCTCGGCGCGCACATGGCGGACGAGACCGGGCTGGCCGTGGCCATCGCCGGCGCCTGCGCGGCGGCCCCACGGACGTCCCCGGGACGACCGCGACGGACGAAGACGCCCGCCGGAGCCTCGACCTGTATCCGCGACTGCTGGCCGCGTCGCGGGCACCGCCGTCCGGGTCGCCGTGGAGCACTGGAGCGCCGACCCGGCGGAACGCCACTTCGCGGACGTGTTCCAGGAGACGTTCGCGAGCCTCGCCGCCGGGCTGCCGGCGCCGCCCGGCTGAGCATCGCACCCACCGCCCGTCCGACCCCGGTCATCGTCCCCTCTCCGTCGCGCGCCGCCGAGCACTCCTCCCCGCCTGAGCGTGCCCTCTCGCGCGGATCCGATCACCACCATCGAAAGAGCTGTCGTGACCGCACACCGCAGACGCCGGAACAGGCGTCGCCCACCTCCATGACCCAACGGCAGATACTCCAGGCATGTCCGGTCTGATGGCCGGCATGTTCGTCGCGATCCTGGCGGGCACCGTCGTCTCGAACGCGCTGCCCCGGATCATCGCCGACCTGGGGCCAGCCAGTCCTCCTACACCTGGGTCGTCACCTCCGAACTGCTGGCGATGACCGGACGGTTCCCCTGTGGGGCAAGCTGTCCGACCTCTACAACAAGAGCTGCTCCTGGCAGCTGTCCCTGTCGATGTTCGTCGTGGGGTCGCTGCTCGCGGGCTTCTCCCAGGGCGTCGGACTGCTCATCTTCAGCCGGGTCGTTCAGGCATCGGGCGGTGGTCTGACCGCGCTCGCCCAGGTCGTCATGGCCGCCGTCATCCCGCCGCGAACTGGGCCGGTACGCGGGCATCTTCGGTGCCGTGTTCGCCGTGGGCACCGTGGGCGGACCGCTGGTCGGCGGTGTGCTGGTCGACACCGACTGGCTGGGCTGGCGCTGGTGCTTCTTCATCGGCGTGCCGTTCGCCTGCTGGCCATCGCGCTGCTGCAGCGCACCCTGCGGCTGCACGGGTGCGGAAGGTACGGATCGACTGGCTCGGCGCGTTCCTGATCGTCGCCGGTGTCTGCGCGCTGCTCATCTGGTCTCGCTGGCCGGCAACCAGTTCGACTGGGCGTCCTGGCAGACCGCGGCGCTCACGGCGGTGGCGTGCTGCTGCTGGTGGCCGCGTGTTCGTGGAGTCCCGCACCCCGAGCCGGTCATCCCGCTCGGCATCTTCCGCAACCGCACGGTCACGCTGACCACGGCCAGCCTGCTGGTCGGTGTCGCCATGTTCGGGACCGTGTTCCTGTCGCAGTACTTCCAGGTATCCTCGGCAAGCCACCGTCGCTGGTCTGATGAGCCTGCCGATGATCCTGGCCTGCTGGTGTCGTCCACCGTCGCCGGCCAGGTGATCAGCCGGACCGCAAGTGGAAGCGGTACCTGGTGGCGGGCGCCGTCTTCATGACCGCCGGACTCGGACTGCTCGCCACGATCGGCGCCGACACCCACTTCGGCTGCTCAGCATCTACATGGCGGTGCTCGGCGTCGGCGTCGGCATGCTGATGCAGAACCTCGTGCTGGCCGCCCAGAACGACGTGCCCGCCGCCGAACTGGGCGCGGCGACCTCCGTGCTGTCCTTCTTCCGCAGCATGGGCGGCACCATCGGCACCAGCGTCCTCGGCGCGATCCTCGCCAACCGCGTGGCGACCGAGAAACAAGGGCCTCGAGGAGGCCGGCATCACCGGGGCGGCGGGCCAGGGTTCGGGCGGCGAGTCCTCGCACGTGCCGGACATGACGACGCTGCCCGCCCCGATGCGGTCGATCGTGGAGCACGCCTACGGCGTCGCCACCGCCGACCTGTTCCTCATCGCCACGCCGTTCGCCCTGCTCGCGCTGATCACCGTGGTGTTCCTGAAGGAGAAGCCGCTGAAGACCACCAGCGGCATGGAACGCCTCGCCGAGGAGTCGGCGGGCGCTCCGGTCGGCTGACCCGGGAAGGGGCTGCCCTGCCGCACGCGGGGCAGCCCCTTCGCCGTACGGTCGGTGACAGGGCCGGAGTTGATGAAGTCACCGGATGTCAGCCGGATTCGGGTCGGCACCCTCGACGTGACGGGCGCGTCCGGCACAGTTCTGCCTACGTACTCGCGAGTACGTACGCATCAGCCGCCCCCTGCCCCAAGGAGCGCCCGTGACCCACTGGGTCGGACGGACCGCCGTCGAGATCGCCGCCGCCGTACGCGAGAAGCAGGTAACGCCGCGGGAGGTGGTGGCCGAGCACCTCGCGCGGATCGAGCGGATCGACGGCCGGGTCGGCGCCTTTCGCACGGTGCGGGCACAGGCCGCGCTCGCGGAGGCGACGAGGTGGGCGCCGCGGTGATCTGGGCGAACTCCGCTCGCGGCGTGCCCGTGGCCGTCAAGGACAATCTGGCGGTGCGCGGCGAGGCCGTGCGGATCGGCTCGCCGCGACTGCCGACACGCCGGCCGACCAGGACCATGTCACCGTCGCCCGGCTGCGGGCGGGGTGCGGTGGTCGTGGGGCTGACCAATGTGCCGGAGCTGTGCGTGTTCGTACCACCGAGGGCGTGCACGGCACCGCCCGCAACCCGTGGGACACGACGCGCACGGCGGCGGCTCGTCCGGCGGCAGCGCGCGCCGCCGTCGCCCGCCTGGTGCCGATCGCCCTGGGCAACGACGGTATGGCTCGCTGCGGATACCGGCGGCCAACTGCGGTGTCGTCACCATCAAGCCGGCCGCGGGGTGGTCCGGCGGGCATCAGTGACGGCGACTGGTTCGGCATCGGGAAACGGGCCGCTGGCACGACCGTGGCGACGCGCGACTGATGCTGTCCGTCCTCGCGGACACCGAGGTCTACGGGGGTGCGCGCCGACACCCACCGCGTCGCCGTCTCCCTGCGCAGCCCCCTTGCCGGGTCACCGTCAGCAGACGTATACGACCGCGCCCAGGAGGCGGCCGGGCTGCTGATCAAGGCAGGCACCAGGTGCGGCGTGCCGATCCGCCGTATCCGCTGTCGCTGAGCTTCACCTCGCTCGCCACTGGACGGCGGGCACCTCCGTCGACGCCCAGGGCCTGGACGGCGGCTGCTGGCCCGGCGCACCCGGGTGCACGCGGCCGTCGGGAGGCGGTTCGTGGGAGCCGTGCGCGGCGGCGGGAGCCGGGACGCCCTGCGTCGGCGTCTGGAGCCGTTCTTCGCCGAGTACGACGTGCTGCTCACACCGGCGCTCGCCCGCCGTTCCCCCAAGGCCGGGCCCTGGCACGAGCGGGGCTGGCTGCGCAACGTGGCCGCCAACACCGCCTACTCGCCGATGACACCGTGGAACCTGACCGGCTGGCCCGCGATGACGGTGCCGCTGGGCACCTCCCGTCCGGCGCCCCCTGCGCCGTACAGCTCGTGGGGCGGCCGGGGTCGGAGGCGGAACTGCTGGGACTGGCGGCCCAGTTGGAGGCCGCGCGTCCGTGGCAGCGGACGGCACCGCTGGAGTAGGACGCCTGACTACAGGGCCTTGTACATGATGTGCAGTCCCACGGGCCGTGCCGGGGGTGGTCGTACGCGTCCGGCACGGTGCCGAGGATGGTGAAGCCGAGAGAAGTCCAGAGCTCGACCGCCGGGTTGGTCTCGACGACCGCGTTGAACACCATGCCCCGGTAGTCCTGGGCCGCGGCCTCGCCAGGATGTGCTCGGCGAGGGCGCGGCGATACCGCGGCCGCCCTGGTCGGGGTCGACCATGAAGCCGGCGTTGGCGATCCGGGCGGCGGGGCCGCCGTAGTTGGGGGTGAGGTAGGCGGAGCCGACGACGGCTCCGGTCTCGTCCTCGGCGACGTACACGCGTTTGGCCGGGCTCATCCACAGGGGCGGGCCGCTTCCTCGGTGGTGTCCGGGTCCCAGGCGTAGGTCTCGGCGGCGGCGACGATGCGGTGCCAGAACGGCCAGATGTGCGGCCAGTCGTCGGCCGTTGCTTCCCTGATCAGCATGGGCGTGAGTCTCGCACGCCCATGCCGTCGGCGATCGCGAAGGGGCCTGCCGGGTAAATCCGGGTCAGTCCACGCTGGGCAGGATGTGCGGCTCGGCGAGGTCGTCCTCGTAGCCCGCCAGGCGGATCGGGGCGGACCTGGCCCACACGTCGAGGTTGCCGAGCTCGCCGGGGCGGCGGCCCGCGCGCTCCGTGCGTTCCTTGGGGCGCTGTTCGCGATTCGTCTTCTCCGGTGTCACCGCGCACTCCTTATGTGTCGGGTCACCCTCGGGGCGCGTCGGCGGTCTGCGGTCCGCTGCCCGACGTCCGTTGGGTCTGACGTGCTGCTGCGCGGACGCGGTGGCGTCGGTGTGGTCGCGTGAGAGCAGGCCGTTGTGCACCGGCTTGCCCCGGGACGGACGGTGGGTGTGGGTAGGGACCCGTTCTGGCTGTCCGTCTGAACCAGACTAACCAAATGAGCGGGGGTCCGCTCGATAGGGCTGAAACAGTGGGTAACTATTGCGCGTCACCCCGTGCGCAATCAGGGGAAAACTACCCTTATTTGTTACGCAATGGACTCTTTTCGGATCACTCGAACGGCCTACCCGAGCGAACACGCCCTCGAGCAGCGGCTGCGGGGGCCACGCAGTTCAAGTCCCGTTGGCCGATTCGCAAGGCGGCCATGATCTGCTGACGTCCGGCAACGGCTTGTCCGGCGGGAGGACTGGCGCATGGAGCTGCGCAGTGTCGAAGAGCTGATGGATCTGCTGAACGCCTGCCGCGGAGTCCGGGACACCCCGGACTGCACCGGCGACCCGGTCGACCTGCACGACCACGCGCTGCAGACGGCCGCACTGCTGCCGAAGTCGCCCCGCCGACAAGGAACTCCAGATCGCGGGCCTGGTGCACGACATCGGGTATCTGCTGCGGCCCGGCGACGAGGCCGGTCAAGCCGACCACGCGGCGGACGCCGTCCGGGCCTTGCTCGGTGAACGGGTCTCCCGTCTCGTACGACTGCATGTGGCCGCCAAGCGCTATCTGGCCGCCGTGTCTGCGGGCGTGAGCTGTCCCGCGGAGTGCTCAGACCCTGAGCAGGCAGGGCGGCCCGATGAGTCCCGCGGAGGCGGCCGCGTTCGAGCGGGACCCGCTCGCCGACGACGCCGTGACCCTGCGGCAGGCCGACGAGGCCGGCAAGGTCATCGGGTTCGACGCGGGGGTCCTGGAGGACTGGCGCACGGTCCTGGAGCTCGTGGCGGCCCGCAACTCGCGGCTCGGGGCCGTCGAGTAGCGTCCGCCTGGTCCGGCCTCGGCGAGGACGCCAGCCGGGTTGAGAGCTGTTGATTCGGTTGTAGGTCACGGTTGGCCATACAGTCACTCGCATGAGTGAGAAGGCCGACGACTGGATCTCTGCGGGCAGGGCGGCGAAGCGGTTGGGCGTGTCGACGCGAACGCTGCGCCGCTACACCTTTGAGGGTGTGCTGGAGGACCGGAGGTCGCCGGGTGGGCGGCGGGTTTTCCGGGTGGGGGATCTGGATGCCTTGTCCCGCCGTCGTGGGCGGCCGGTGCAGCCGGAGGGCGCGGTGGTGCTGTACGGGCGTGTGCCGTCTCACCGGCAGCGGGCCGAGGGGGATCTGGACCGGCAGGTGGAGCGTCTGCGGGCGGCGGCCGGGGAGCGCGTGGTGGCGGGGGTGTTCACCGATGTGGCATCGGGGCTCTCCGACAAGCGCAAGGGGCTGCGCAGGCGCTGCGGGCGTGCCAGGACGAGGCGGTGACCGCCTTGCTGGTGACGCATGAGGAGCGGCTGGCGCGGTTCGGTACAGCGCTGCTGGCGGAGGTGGTGCTGCCGTCGTGGGGCGTGCGGCTGGAGATCGTCGGCGGGGACGAGGAGTTGGACGGCGGTGAGGGCGGGGACCTGGTGCGGGACATGATCGCGATCGTGACCTCGTTCTCCGGCCGCCTGTACGGGGCGCGTTCGGCGAAGGCGCGCGCGTTGACGCGGGCAGTGAAGTCCACGATCGAGGGAAGTGACTTGTAGGCCATTGTTGGACGCGCATAGGGTCTTGCTTGTCGGTTGGAGAAGCTGACGGGAAGGGGGGCGTGGCCATGGGGAAGCGCCGGAAGAAGCGCGCACTGCGCCCGATCACGGCCCCCTTCACCGTGGCCGCCCCGGCCGGGGCCCGTATCCGTGACCGCCTGCGCCTGAGCGCCGCCGATGCCGAAGTCCTCACGCTCGTCGGCTCCCATCTGGGCCGCCACCAGCGCGCCGATCTCGCCGAGCGGGTGGCGATCGGGCAGGTGCGGTGAAGCGGAACCAGCGCGCGGAGCGCAAGAAGGCGCTCACGGCCGTGTCGTCCTCGCGGTGGGCGGGGCGATGACCCGCGCCAGCGAGGACCAGTACCAGCTCTCCTTACGGTGCCTGTACGACGAGGCCGCCGGGCTGCGCCGCGCCATCGGCACCATCGAGCGCCGCCTGGCTGTGCCGTGCCAGAAGCGCGTGGGAGGGTCCGGGGCTACGCCGACCAGAACGAGCGCTTCCACAAGCAGCGCCGCTTGTTGGCGCTGAAGACCCGCCTGGCGGCCGTCGAGGCCCGCATCGCGTCCGGTCGCCCGGCCATCGCTGCGGGCGGCAGGCGACTGCTGAAGGCCCGTCACAATCTCGCCGACGCCCAGCTCACCGAGGCCCAGTGGCGCCGACGGTGGGAGGCGTCACGCCTGTTCCTGACCGCCGACGGCGAATCCGCGGCCCCGTTCGGGAACTACACCATCACCGTCGACCCGCACGACGGCACCGTGAGCCTCGTGCTGCCCGAACCGCTGCGGCACCTGGCCAACGCGCCCCGCGGCCGTTACCGGCTCACGTGCACCGTGCGGTTCTCGCACCGGCGTGGAGTGGTTGGACCGCGTGACGGCAAACCGGGCCGTCCGCTACGACATCGCCCACGACCCGCCCGGGCCGCTGGTACCTGGACGCCTCCTGGTCCACCGACAAGACCGTACTGCCCACACCAGAGAGATCCGCGCTCGGGCACGCGCATGCTCAGCGTCGATCTCAACGCCGATCACCTGGCCGCCTGCGTCCTCGATGCGCACGGCAACCCGGTCGGCGAACCCGTCACCATCCGCTGGAACTGACCGGCCCCACCGGCCGGCGCGACGGCGCCTCCGCGCAGCGATCACCCGCCTGACCGTCCTCGCTCACGAGCACGGCTGCGCCGCCATCGTGGTGGAGAACCTGGGCTTCGCCGACGCACGGGCCACCGGCCGGGAGACCATGGGCCGGGGCGGGCGCGGCAAACGCTTCCGCCGCACGGTGGCGGGTATCCCCACCGCGAGGTTCCGGGAACGGCTGCGCGGTATGGCCTTCCACCAGGGCCTGGTCGTCATCGCCGTGGACCCTGCCTACACCAGCATCTGGGGCGAGAAGTACTGGAAGACCCCGCTCCAGCAGCAGACCAGGACCACCGTCACCAGGCACCACGGTGCCGCCGTGGCGATCGGCAGACGCGGCCTGGGCCACAGGGTCCGGCGTCGCCAGGTGTGACCGCTCCCGACCGAGGATCGGACAGCGGAGAGCTACCGGCCAGACCGCACCCCAGGCCACGCGGACACGAGCCCACCCAGGACAGCGGGCACGCCCCACCAGGGCGACAAGACCCGACCACGCCGAGGTGACCAGCTCGTGCTGTTCCCCGACCTCGAAGACCGTTCGCGAGGTCACCAGGCCCTCACCGGCCCGGTCTACGGCGATTTGGCCAACACCGGCCAACTCCCACAGGAACGGTCTCACCACTTGCCGGGCGCGTAATCCTTGAGGAAGACGCCGTACAGGTCCTCGCCCGCCTCGCGCGCACGACGGGGTCGTAGACGCGGGCCGCGCCGTCGACAGGTCGAGCGGGCGTGGAAGCCCTCCTCGGCCAGGCGCAGCTTGTCGTAGTGGGGCGCTGTCGGTGATCCAGCCGGTGTCGACGAGGTCATGAGGATGCCGTCGGTCTGGAACATCTCCTGGGAGCTGGTCCGCGTGACCATGTTCATCGCGGCCTTGGCGGCGTTGGTGTTCGGGTGGCCCGCGCCCTTGTAGCGCGGCCGAAGACGCCCTCCATCGCCGAGACGTTGACGATGTACGCGCGCCCGCTTCGCCGACTTCTTCGCGGCGTCGGCCATGACGGGCGGAGCTTGCTGATCAGGATGAACGGCGCCGTGTATTGCACAGCTGGGTCTCGAGAGCTCACCGGGGAGATCTGCTCGATGGTCTGCACCCAGGTGTTGGTGTCGACGACGTCGGGGACGGGCCGCCCGCGTCGATGGCAGTGCCGTCGTGGTGCCGGGCGACGCTGGCGTTGCCGGCGACCAGGGCGAGGTCGGCGACCTGCTGTGCGTCGAGGCCGGAGATCCCGACGGGCAGCGCGGCCAGGCCGTCGACGGCACCGGAGCCGAAGGCGCCGATCACGTGTGGGCGGGCAGCTCACCGGCGGCAGCGGGGCGCTCTCGCCCTCGACCAGGGCGGCGTAGGCGGAGGGCAGACGGCGTACGGTCTGCGTCGCGTTGTTGATGAGAATGTCCAGCGGGCCCGCCTCGGCGACCTGGTCGGCGAGGCCGGCCTGCGCCGGGTCACGCAGCGATGCCGACGACCTCGAGGCGGTGCATCGTCCGCCGAGTCGTCCATGGCCTTGAAGCGGCGGATGGGTCCTTCGGGAACCGTGTGGTGATCGTCGTGTGCGCGCCGTCGCGCAGCAGCCGCAGCGCGATGTACTGCCGATCTTGGCGCGGCCGCCGGTGAGCAGCGCGCGCTTGCCGGTGAGGTCGGCGCGGGCGTCGCGCTTGGCGCGGTTCAGACGGGCGCAGTCGGACGAGCTGGTGGTAGAAGTAGTCGACTTCCACGTACCGGTCTTGCAGGTGTAGCAGGAGCGCGGGCGCTGGAGTAATCCCGCGATCTTGCCCTCTTCCGTGATCGACGACGGGAGGATGCCTCCGTCTCGTCGTCGATGCGCTGGGCGAGCCGGTCGCGTGGCCTCCGTGACCGTCTTGTCGTGCGCGTCTTGGCGGCCCGGCGCTCCTGGCGGCGGCGCTGCTTGACGGTGCGGTAGATGCCCGCGGTGGCCCGGCGCACGGCGATCGCGTCGGGGTGGTCGACCTCCAGCTTGTCGAGCTCCTCGAGCACGCTGAGGCAGACGGCCAGCCGCTCGGGGTCGATGCCGGGCCCGTACACACCTCGTCCGTGTCGCCGAGCCATCCTCTGTCAACCGTCATCGCCGCTGCCGTTCCCCTGTGTCTGCCGTCGCGGCGCTCCGGTCGCGCCCGCATTCGAAGGGCAGATTTTACGGAGCGCCGGGCCGCACCACCAAACCCGTCGCGATCAAGGAGCGCAGGCCTTGATCAGCGTCTCCACCTCGTCGGACACCGCCGAGCGAACCGGTCCAGGTCCGGTACGGCCCGTGCGTCGGCGACGAGCCCGTAGTGGACCCGCCCCCGGTACGTCGAGACGGCGACGGCGAGGGACTGGCCGGCGGCCAGCGGGGCGAAGGGGAACACCTCGTGAGGGGGTTGCCGCCGAGCTTCAAGGCCGAGGCCGGGCAGCGGCACGCTGGTGACCAGGATGTCGAACCACAGCCGGGCCGGCCTGGCTGACCAGCGGGCGCCGAGCCGGTGGCCGAGTGCCGGCACAATGGTCGGCGAGCAGCGCGACGGCGCCCGCGCCCGGTTGGGGCCGGCGTCCTTGTTGCGGCCCATGGCCGTGCGGACGCCTCGAGGCGGCCGAGCGGGTCGGGGTCGTCGACCGGAGCTGTATCAAGTAACCGGACAGCCGGTTGCCCCGTGGGTGCGCGGTGCGCGGGCGGCGCTTGAGACGGGGATCAGCGCGCGCGGCGCGACGCCCTCGCTGCCGTCGCCGCGTTCGTCGAGCCAGCGGCGCAGGGCGCCCCGACGACGGCGATCAGGGACGTCGTTGACGTACCTCCGACGGCCTTGCGGACGCGCGTGCACGTCGTCGATGTCGAGGACCACTCCGGCGGTACGACGGGTGCCGGAGGGCTCCGAGGTCAGCGCGGGCGACGAACGCATACCCAGGGTGGACAGGGCGACGGAGGCGCCGATGTCGAGGCCCGGCCCCATGTCGGACACGGCGCCGCGCAGCAGCCCGGGCAGCTTGCGCACGTCGGGCAGCAGGCCGCGCGGGGGTCGGCGGGGCCGGGGCCGCGGGGCGGCATGTCCGTGGGGTCCAGGACGGCCGCGGCCAGGGTCAGCGCGCGCAGGCCGTCGGCCAGGGCGTGGTGGAACTTGAAGAGCACGGCGAACGAGACGCCGTCCTCCCCGGCCAGCACGTGCGCCTCCCACGGCGGCCGGCGCGCTCCAGCGGACGCTCCATGAGCCGGCCCGCCATCCCCTGAAGTCGGCGGTGGGGCATGCAGCCGGGACGTGGTCGAGCGGGTCGAAGTCGGGGGCGGGCTCCCTGGCCGCGCCGCCGAAGGCGAGCGGCCGGCGGAGTCCGAAGGGGAACGGCTGCCCCAGATCGAGCGGCCGCCACACGTCCCGGATCCGCATCCGCAGCCCGGGCACCGCGGCGGCTCGGGCGGCGAGCAGGTCCGCGGCGTGGGCACCGGCGGCGGGCGAGTGGACCGAACACGCCGAGTGCGCCGAGATGCATGGGATGCAGGTCGGACTCGATGTTCCAGAACGCCAGGTCGAGTGGTGCGAGCAGGTCAGGAGTCAATGGCTTGCCTCGCGACGATGACGGGTGGGCCAGCAGTCAATCGCCCGGGGCGATTACGGTCAAGTACGATCAGGCTACGTACAGTTAACAGCAGATTAAGTCCCGCTTCCTGCGAAAGAGGCGGGACTCATGTGGCGTAAGAGGTCATAGTGTCGAGGTCAGCGCCCACGAAGGCGTGAACCGAGGCCGGCCCGGCGTGTCCGCTCGATCGTGTGACGGGCCGCCGCTCCTGCCGAAGCGGCCGGGCTACGGCACCCGCTGCCCCTTGCCCAGCGCGATCACGCCGCCCTTGGACACCGTGTACAGCTCGGCGTCCGCTCCGGGTTGACGCCCGATCGTCGCGCCGGGCGGCACCTCGACGTTCTTGTCGAGGACCGCGCGCGCACCACCGCACCCCGCCCGATGTGGACGTTGTCGTGCAGCACGACCCCTGCACCACCGCCCCCGGGTCGACCACGACACCCGGCGAGAGCACGGACCGCGTGACCTGCCCCCGGATCAGGCAGCGGCTGATGATGGACTCGCCGGCGATGCCGCCGGCGTTGAAGCGGGCCGGCGAGAGCTGGTTGGAGTGGGTGTAGACGGGCCAGCTGCGGTTGTAGAGGTTGAAGCGGCCGCTCGGCGATCAGTCCATGTGGGCCTGTGGTACGCGTCGAGCGTGCCGACGTCACGCCAGTAGCCCTGGTCGCGGCTGGTCTCGCCGGGGACGTGGTTGTCGCCGAAGTCGTACAGGTGGCCTCGCCGCGCTCGGTGAGCTGGGGAGGATCGAACCGCCCATGTCGTGCACGGAGCCGGCGCGTCGTCGGCGTCCCGCTGGAGGGCCTCGATCAGCGCCTTGGTAGTGAAGATGTAGTTGCCCATGGAGGCGAGGACGGATCGGGGTCGTGGGCAGGCCGGGCGGGTCCGCGGGCTTCTCCAGAACCGCTCGACGGTGCTTCCGTCGAGCCCGGAGTGATCACACCGAAGGAGGAGGACTCCGTGCGCGGACGCGTATCCCCGCCACCGTCACGCCCGCGCCGGACTCGATGTGCTGGGCGAGATCTGCGCGGATCCATGCGGTACACATGGTCGGCGCGAACACCGCGACGTACTCGGGCCGTTTCGTCGTAGATCAGGTTCAGGACTGCAGGATGGCGTCCGCGCTGCCCAGGTACCAGCGCGGGCCGAGCCGCTGCTGGGGGGGACGGGCGTGACGTAGTTGCCGAGGCAGGCTGGACATCCGCCAGGTCGTGGTGATGTGCCGGTCCAGCGAGTGGGACTTGTTACTGCGTGAGGACACAGATACGCAGGATGTCGCCGTG
>NZ_QZWF01000031.1 GCF_004187715.1 Streptomyces sp. F001
CCGCCGCACCGGCTCCGGCACCCGCTGCTCCGGCCGCGCCCGCCCCGGCTCCCGCGGTCCCGGCCCAGCCCGCTGCTCCGGCGCCCGCGCCGGCCGCTCCGGCTCCGGTCACGCCGACGGCTCCGGTACCCGCCGCCGCTCAGCCGACCGACGAGGGCGCCTACGTCACCCCGCTGGTGCGCAAGCTCGCCGCCGAGAACGGCGTCGACCTGTCCACCGTCAAGGGCACCGGCGTCGGCGGCCGGATCCGCAAGCAGGACGTCCTGGCCGCCGCCGAGGCCGCGAAGGCCGCCGCCGCTGCTCCGGCTCCGGCCGCTGCCGCTGCTCCGGCCGCCAAGAAGGCGCCGGTCCTGGAGGTCTCCCCCCTCCGTGGCCAGACCGTCAAGATGCCGCGCATCCGCAAGGTCATCGGCGACAACATGGTCAAGGCGCTGCACGAGCAGGCCCAGCTGTCCTCGGTCGTCGAGGTCGACGTGACCCGTCTGATGCGGCTGCGCGCCCAGGCCAAGAACTCGTTCGCGGCACGCGAGGGCGTCAAGCTCTCCCCGATGCCGTTCTTCGTCAAGGCCGCCGCGCAGGCGCTGAAGGCCCACCCGGTCATCAACGCCAAGATCAACGAGGCCGAGGGGACCATCACCTACTTCGACACCGAGAACATCGGTATCGCGGTGGACTCCGAGAAGGGCCTGATGACCCCGGTCATCAAGAACGCCGGTGACCTCAACATCGCCGGCATCGCCAAGGCCACGGCCGACCTGGCGGGCAAGGTCCGCGGCAACAAGATCACGCCGGACGAGCTCGCGGGCGCGACCTTCACCATCTCCAACACCGGCTCGCGCGGTGCGCTGTTCGACACGATCATCGTTCCGCCGGGTCAGGTCGCGATCCTCGGCATCGGTGCCACGGTCAAGCGCCCAGCCGTCATCGAGACCGAGGAGGGCACGGTCATCGGCGTCCGCGACATGACGTACCTGACGCTCTCCTACGACCACCGCCTGGTGGACGGCGCCGACGCGGCCCGTTACCTGACGGCGGTCAAGGCGATCCTGGAGGCGGGCGAGTTCGAGGTCGAACTCGGCCTCTGATTTCTCCGACAGGACCTGACAGGTCGTACGGCGCCCCCGCCCGGAGCTTTCCGGGCGGGGGCGCCGCGCGTTGCCGGGGCGTGTAAGTCTCGTCTCACCTGCGCGAAAGCGCCCCCGCGCGCCCCTCAGGGACGGTCCGGCGGCCTTATTGTCTAAACGTCAAACGCCCCGGGGTCTGGATTGCCCCTCCCTAAGGAGCCCTCATGACCACGCCCGTCGTCCACTCGCTGCGCGAACAGATCCGCGAGCACATCCTCGAGGGGATCATCAGCGGACGCTGGCAGCCGGGCGAGCGGATCGTGGAGCGGCGCATCGCCACCGAACTGGAGGTCAGCCAGACGCCGGTGCGAGAGGCGCTGCGCGAGCTGGAGTCGCTGCGGCTGATCGAGTCGGCGCCGAACAAGGGCGTACGGGTGCGGAACCTGACGGCGGCCGACCTGGAGGAGAGCTACCCGGTCCGGGCCGGCCTGGAGGCGATCGCGGCGGAGCTGGCCGCGGAGCGGCTGTCCCAGGACTGCTCGGCCCTGCAGCCGCATGTCGCCGCCCTGTACGAGGCCGACCGCAAGTCCGACGGCACGGCCCAGGTACGGCACACGGTCGCCTTCCACCGCGAGCTGGTCCGGGCGGCCGGCAACTCGGTGCTGCTGCACACCTGGGAGGGCCTCGGCATCGAGGTCTTCACGACGCTTTCCATCCGCTGGCTGGGCACGGTCCAGCAGTCCTACGCCGAGGAGCACGAGGAGTTGGTCGAGGCGTTCCGGCGGCGCGATCCGGACATCGGCCGCCTGGTGAAGGAACACGTGCTGGGCTGCGCGCCGCGCGCCGCCGACGATCACGCCTGATTTCCGGATTCGCTCATGCCGTAAGCGGGCACTCGGATCCTCCCCCCGTCGGCCGATGGTGGAGGCCGCGCGTGATCTGGCCACAGCTGTCCTCCGTGCTCACCAGGTCCGTGCTGCCCGCGTCCGTGGTGCCCTCGACGACGGCCGCCGTCGCCTCGACGGTCCGGGCCGTCGCGCAGGGGCTGACCGGCGTACCGGCGGCGCTGCCGGTGGTCGGGCCGATGCTGCGGCCCGGCGGGCCCCGGCTCTGGCGAACCCCCGGAGGCGTGCAGATCGAGGTACGGCGCCTGGGACGGGCCGGGACGGCATCCGCGGCACGTGAGCTGGAGGCCGCGCTGCGCCGGGTGACGGGGGTGAGCCGGGCCGAGGTGAACGGCACGCTGGGCTGCGTGTACGTGGGCTGCGGGCCGGAGACCGATCCGGAGACCCTGGTCGACGTCGTCGCCGCCGCGGACGCGGCCGCCGAGGAGGAGGCGCTCCGTGCCGGGCGCGCCGGGGGCGTGGATGCGGGGCGGTCGCCGGTGGGCTACCCCGGGGCGGTGGGGGCGCGGATCGGCTCGGCCGTACGGCTCGGAGCGGGCCTGGTGGCGGTGGGCGTGGCGTCGGTGGGGAACGCCGTCGGGCTGCGGGGCCTGCCGCCGGTGGTGATCTCGGCGCTCCAGCTCGTGGAGTCGATGCCGCCGCTGCGTGAGGGCCTGGCCCGCCGGATCGGCGAGCCGGCCGCGGAGCGGAGTTTCGCCGCGGCGAACCTGGTGGTGACGACGCTGACGTACCGGCCGCTGGGCGCGATGGTGGCCGCCGTACTGGCCGCTGCCCGGTACACGGAGGTGCAGGCCCGCCGCGCGGCGTGGGGGAACTGGGCGCGCAGGCTGGCCGTGCACGAGGGCACCTACCGCCACCACGCCGTCCCGGGCTACGAGCGGCCCGCACCGCTGCCCCCGGGCCCTGGTGAGCGGTACGCGAACGTGGCGGCGCCGGCCTCCCTCGCGGCGTACGGGCTCACCACGCTCGGCAGGCTCGGTCACGACCGCGCGCTGGCGCTGCTGATCGCGGGGACGCCGAGGGGCCCGCGGTTCGGCCGGGAGGCGTTCGCGTCCTCGGTGGGCCGGGCCGTCTCCGACCGCGGGGCCCTGGTGCTGCGGCCGGAGCCGCTGCGCCGGCTGGACCGCATCGACACGGTGGTCCTCGACGCCCGGGTACTGGCCGACGGCGCCTGGACGGTGGAGAACGTCCTGCGCCTGCCCCCACCCGGCCCCCTGAGGCCGGGCCCGCCGGACCCCGGGGGACACACCGACGGCACCCCGCAGACCGGCGATCCCGAGGGCGACGGGCCGGGAGACGACGAGATTCACGCACGTATCCACGAGCTGATCGCGCCCGACGGCCCGCCGCCCAGGTGGCGGGCCCGGCACGGTGGAGTGCCGTTGCCTGCACGGCAGTTGGGGGGGTGGGAGCTGCGGCCGTGGACGGGAGCGGCCATCGCTGCGGGCGGTACCGGCGCACCCGCGGCGACGGCCGCGCAGGCTCGGCAGTGGGCCGAGGAGGGGGCGCAGGTGATGCTCGTGCTGCGGGCGGGCACGCCGGTGGCCGTGGCCGCCCTGGTGCCCCAACTGCACCCGCTCGCCCACCACTTGGTGCACGCGGCGCGGGAGTGCGGGCAGGTGCGGCTGGTGGGCGGCCCGCCCGGTCTGCACCGCCGGTTCGGGCTCGCTCAGGCCGCGCCCACCGGGCACCGGCGTACGGCCGCCCTGGTGCGCTCCCTCCAGGCCGACGGGCACGGTGTCGCGGTGGTCTCGGCACGGACCCGGCGCGCGCTCGTCCGCGCGGACCTGGGCATCGGGGTGATCACCGTCACCCGGCACGTGCCGTGGGACGCCGATGTCGCCGCCCCGCCCGATGTCGTCCACCTGCTGCTGACGACCCTGCCGGAGGCTCGGCGGATCAGCCGGCTGTGCACCCGGCTGGAGGTCGTCGGCGCCGCGGCGGGCTCGGGCCTCGCCCTCCTGGTGCCCCGCCCACGGGCCTGGGTGCGGGCCCGCCTGGTGACCGACGGGGTGACCATCGCGGGGATCGCGGCGGGCTTCTGGGCAGGCTGGCAACTGCACGGCCGTCCCGCCCCGGCCGCCGCCGAGCGCACGCCCTGGCACGCCATGACGGTACGTCAGGTGATGGCCCGTCTGGGCACCTCCTCCCGTGGGCTGGACGAGGCCGAGGCCGCCCGGCGAAGGCAGTTCGAGGGCCATGACCGGCACGACGGCGCCGTCACCCTGATCGGCCGGATCGCGGAGGAACTGGCCAATCCGCTCACGCCCGTTCTGGCCATCGGCGGCGGCATCTCGGCGGCGCTCGGCTCGGTGCTGGACTCCCTGCTGATCGGCGGGGTGCTCGGCGTGGACGCACTGGTCGGCGGGGTGCAGCGGCAGCAGGCCGACGAGGCGGCGGAACGGCTGGTCGAGGCGACCTCGGCGCGGGTGCGGGTGCGGCGACCCGGCCTGGCCGAGACGGTGGAGGCGGCCGGTGAGCATCTGGTGCGCGGCGACGTGATCGAGCTGCGGGCCGGGGACGCGGTGCCGGCGGACTGCCGGGTGGTGCGGGCGACGGGTCTGGAGGTGGACGAGTCCAGTCTCACCGGTGAGTCGCTGCCGGTCGTGAAGAGCGCCGCGCCGACCGCGGCCCGGACGGTCGCGGACCGGACGTCGATGCTCTACGAGGGGACGACGGTGGCGGCCGGCCAGGCCCTCGCCGTGGTCGTCGCCACCGGGACGGCCACCGAGGCGGGCAGTGCGGCGGAGGCGGGCCCCGAGGGCGGGCCGCCGGAGAGCGGTGTGGAGCGGCGGCTGAAGGCGCTGGGCCGGTGGTTCCTGCCGCTGTCCATCGCCGCCGGGGTCGTCCTGTTCGCCGTCGAACTGCTGCGCAGGCGACCCGCGGGCGCCGCCCTGGGCTCCGCGGTCAGCCTGTGTGTCGCGGCCGTACCGGAGGGACTGCCCTTCGTCGCCACGGTCGCGGAGCTGGCCGCGGCGCGCCGGCTGTCCACCCGCGACACCCTCGTCCGCAGCGCCTCCACCATCGAGGCGCTGGGCCGCACCGACGTCCTGTGCTTCGACAAGACCGGCACGCTCACCGAGGGCCGGATCAGCCTCCAGCAGGTCTCCGACGCCCTGGAACGCCGTCCGCCCGGCCGGCTCACCCCAGCGCTGCGCCGGATCGTCGCCACGGCGGCCCTGGCGGGTCCGCGGGGCCCGGCCGCCACGCTCGCCCACCCCACCGACCGTGCCATCGCGGCGGGGGCCGAGCTGCTCGGCGCCGCCCCGGAGCGGGCGGCCGGGCTCGGCTCGGACAGCTGGGAGCAGCTGGTGGAGCTGCCGTTCGAGCCGGGGCGCGGCTTCCACGCCGTGCTGGGGCGGACCGACTCCGAGGCGCGGCTCGCCGTCAAGGGCGCACCCGAGGTGGTACTGGCCCGCTGTGACCGTATCCGCCGGGGTGCCACCGAGCCGTTCGGGGACCGGCTGCGGGGGGAGGTCGAGGCGGAGATCGACCGGCTGGCCCGGCGCGGTCTGCGGGTCCTCGCGGTCGCCGAGCACGTCCTGCCGGCGGGCGGGCCGCCGGAAGGTCCCGCCGAACTCGCTGACGAGGACGTCGACGGGCTGTGTCTGCTGGGCCTGCTGGGCCTGGCGGACCCGGTGCGGGCCACGGCCGCTCAGAGCGTGGACCGGCTGTCCCGGGCCGGGGTGCGCATCGTCATGCTCACCGGCGACCACCCCAGCACCGCCGCCGCGATCGCCCGGGAGCTGCGGCCCGAGGAGGAGCCCCGGCTGATGACCGGGGCGGAGCTGGACGCACTGGACGACGCGGCGCTGGCCAAGACGCTGCCCGAGATCACGGTGTTCGCCCGGGTCACTCCGGCCCACAAGGTCCGTATCGTCACCGCGCTGCGCTCGGCCGGCCGGATCGTCGCCGTCACCGGCGACGGCGCCAACGACGCGCCCGCCATCCGGATCGCCGACGTCGGTATCGCCCTCGGTTCACGGGCCACCCCGGCCGCCCGCGCCGCCGCCGATGTCGTCGTCACCGACGACCGTATCGAGACGATCGTCGACGCCTTCGTCGAGGGCCGGGCCATGTGGGCCTCGGTGCGCAAGGCGCTGGGCATCCTGCTCGGCGGCAACCTGGGCGAGATCGTCTTCACCCTGGCGACCACGCTGCTCACCGGGCGCAGCGCGCTGAACGCACGCCAGCTCCTCCTGGTGAACCTGCTCACCGACATGCTGCCCGCCATGGCGATCGCCGCCCGGCCGCCCGCCGACCACGCCGGCCGGCTGCTCGCGGAGGGGCCGGAGGCCTCGCTCGGCAGAGCACTTACCCGCCACATCCGGCTGCGCGCCGTCCTCACCACGGCGGCGGCCACCGTCGCCTGGGTGCTCGCCCGGGCGACCGGCACCCGGGGGCACGCCGACACGGTCGCCCTGGTCGCCCTGGTGACGTCCCAGTTGCTCCAGACGCTGGCGGACGCGGGCCGCGATCCGGTGGTCGCGTCGGCCGTGGCGGGGTCCCTGGTGGTGCTGGGTGTGGTGGTGAGCGTGCCCGGGCTCAGCCACTTCTTCGGCAGCCGGCCGCTGGGCCCCGTGGGCTGGACGATCGCGCTGGCCTCGGCGGCGGGGTCGGTTGTCGTGCCGGCCGCGGCACAGGGCATCGCCGGGATGCAAGGCAGATTTCACCTGAAGGACACCATCGCGCAGCCTCGCGGATGACATCGGCCCGGACAAAGGAGCCGTACCCCGCACACTGCACACGAAAGGCGGCTCACCATGCCGCACATCCTCACCACGATCGTCACCCAGGTGGCCGTCGCCCTGATCGAGGCCGCCCTGGTGCGCCTGTTCATGCAGCTCTGGAAGTCGTTCGGCGCCACCGCACGCCCGGCCGCCACATACGCCTGACCGGACGACGAAGTCCCCTGAGCGCGTTGGCCGTTCAGGGGACCGCCTGCCCCGGCCGGAGCCTGGGTCAGCCGCCCAAGTTAGCCACCCACACCTCATCTGAGCAGGGAAAACGCGGCACCGCGTGCCTGTCGCAAAGGCACCGCGTGCCGACTTTCTCGCGATCAAGAGGTTTTCGCCCTCAACCCTTTGATCGATCATCGATCAGGGAGTTACAGTCGCCGACGGGCTTCCACCAGAGCCCACGCCCTGTCCTGCCAAAGACCAAGGGCACCCCCGAACCCTTACCGATGAGGGAACCCCCTTCGACTGAGGAAGGCGGCGACATGACCGACCCCAACGCCATCCAGCCGAGCGAGCTCGACCAGCTCCCGGACCGCGACCCGGAGGAGACCGCCGAATGGCAGGCCTCCCTGGACGCTGTCGCCAAGGCGGCCGGGCCGCACCGTGCCGCGTATCTGATGCGCCGCACGCTGGAGCGCGCCGAGGGCGCCGGCATCGCGCTGCCCAAGCTGCTCGAGACCGACTACGTCAACACCATCCCCACCGCCGCCGAGCCGTCCGTGCCCGGTGACGAGGAGATGGAGGCCCGGATCACCGCCTGGAACCGCTGGAACGCGGCCGCCATGGTGACCCGCGGCTCGAAATACGGCGTCGGCGGCCACATCGCCACCTTCGCCTCCGCGGCCTGGCTGTACGAGACCGGCTTCAACCACTTCTTCAAGGGCAAGGAGGCCGACGGGTCCGGCGACCAGCTCTACATCCAGGGCCACGCCTCCCCCGGCATCTACGCCCGCGCCTTCCTCGACGGCCGGCTCAGCGAGCACCACCTCGACAACTTCCGCCGCGAGTCCGGCGGCAACGGCCTCCCGTCGTACCCGCACCCGCGCCGCCTGCCCTGGCTGTGGGAGTTCCCGACGGTGTCGATGGGCCTCGGCCCGCTCTCCGCGATCTACCAGGCGCGGTTCAACCGCTACCTCACCAACCGCGGCATCAAGGACGTCTCCGCCTCCCACGTCTGGGCCTTCCTCGGCGACGGCGAGATGGACGAGCCGGAGTCGACGGCGGCCCTCGCGCTGGCCGCCCGTGAGGAGCTGGACAACCTCACCTTCGTCATCAACTGCAACCTGCAGCGCCTCGACGGCCCGGTCCGCGCCAACTTCAAGATCGTGCAGGAGCTGGAGGCCCAGTTCCGCGGCGCCGGCTGGAACGTCGTCAAGACGCTGTGGGGCTCCGCCTGGGACGAGCTGTTCCAGCTCGACACCACGGGCGCGCTCGTACGCCGCCTGCGCCAGGTACCCGACGCCCAGGTGCAGACGTACCAGACGCGCGACGCCGCCTACATCCGCCAGGACTTCTTCGGCGCCGACCCGGCGCTGGCCGAGATGGCGAAGCTGATCGGCGACGACAAGATCCTCGACTGCTTCCACTTCTCCCGTGGTGGTCACGAGCCGCGCAAGGTGTACGCCGCGTACAAGGCCGCCGTCGAGCACAAGGGCGCGCCGACCGTGATCCTGGCCCAGACGGTCAAGGGCCACACCCTCGGTACGGGCTTCGCGTCGAAGAACGCCAACCACCAGATGAAGAAGCTGTCGGTGGACGAGTTCAAGGCGATGCGGGACCTGCTGGGCCTGCCCATCGCCGACAGCGCGTTCGCCGACGGTGTCGTGCCCTACGCCCACCCCGGTGCCGACTCCCCCGAGGTGCGCTACCTCCAGGAGCGCCGCGCCGCCCTCGGCGGTCCGGCCCCGGCCCGCCGCGTCCACCCGGTCGCGCCGCTGCCCGCCCCGGCCGAGAAGGCCTTCGCCTCCTTCGACAAGGGCTCCGGCTCGCAGAACCTGGCGACCACGATGGCTTTCGTCCGCCTGGTCAAGGACCTGGTCCGCGACAAGGAGACGGGCAAGCGCTGGGTGCCGATCGTCCCCGACGAGGCGCGCACCTTCGGCATGGAGAGCCTGTTCCCCTCCCTCGGCATCTACTCGCCCAAGGGCCAGACGTACGAGCCGGTCGACCGCGACCAGCTGATGTACTACAAGGAGGCCAAGAACGGCCAGATCCTCAACGAGGGGATCACCGAGGCCGGTTCGATGGCCGACTTCATCGCCGCGTCCACGTCGTACGCGACGCACGGCGAGGCGATGATCCCGTTCTACATCTTCTACTCGATGTTCGGCTGGCAGCGCACGGCCGACCAGATGTGGCAGCTCGGCGACCAGCTCGGCCGCGGCTTCCTCGTCGGCGCCACGGCCGGTCGTACGACGCTGACCGGTGAGGGCCTGCAGCACGCCGACGGCCACTCCCCCGTCATCGCCGCGACCAACCCGGCCGCGCTGACGTACGACCCGGCGTTCGCCTACGAGATCGCGACGATCGTGAAGGACGGTCTGCGCCGCATGTACGGCGAGGCCGCGCCCGGCGAGGACCCGGACGTCTTCTACTACCTGACGGTCTACAACGAGCCGCTGCCGCAGCCCGCGAAGCCGTCGGGCCTCGGCATCGACGAGGGCATCGTCAAGGGCCTGTACCGCTTCAACACGGCGGAGTCGGCGGGGCTGTCCCCGGCGGCGAACGCCCCGCGGATCCAGCTGCTGGGCTCCGGCACGGCGATCCACTGGGCGCTCAGGGCGCAGCAGCTGCTCGCCGAGGAGTGGGGCGTGGCCGCCGACGTGTGGTCCGCGACCTCGTGGAGCGAGCTGCGCCGGGACGCGCTGGAGGCCGACGAGGCACTGCTGCGCGGCGAGGAGCGGGTACCGTACGTCCGTCAGGCGCTGCAGGGCGCCGAAGGGCCGGTGCTGGCTGTCTCCGACTACATGCGCCAGGTCCCGGACCAGATCGCGCAGTGGGTCGAGCAGGACTACTCCTCGCTGGGCGCCGACGGCTTCGGTCTGTCGGACACCCGTGAGGCCGCCCGCCGTCACTTCGGCGTCGACGCCGAGTCGATCGTCGTCGCGTCCCTGGCCCAGCTCGCGAAGCGGGGCGAGGTCAAGGCGACAGCGGTGAAGGAGGCGCGGGAGCGGTACGGCCTGTAGGTCCGGAGGGGGTTTTCGCCCCCGCCGCCCCTACCCGTCCCGTCCTCTGGGGCTCCGCGCCCCAGACCCCACTCCTCGAGCGCCGGAGGGGCTGAGTGGTTCAGCCCCTCCGGCGTTTGCGCGCGAGGCGCTGCAGGGCGCGAACGCCCCGGACGCCGGCTGGTGGGCGGCGCCGGCCCTCCCCGGGGAGCCCGAGGAGGTCACCCACACGCGGCTCGCGGAGCTCTGCCGCCGATAACAATCCGCCGCACTCCACGTGCGTCCCATCCGTCCAGGCCCGATGCTGGACCCGTGATGGACGAGACGGAGTTCTGGGAGCTCGTGGACACCACCCGCGAGGCCGCCGAGGGCGACCCCGAGGAACAGGCCGACCTGCTCGTCGACCGGCTCTCGCAGATGGACCCCGAGGCGGTGCTCGACTTCGCCCGTCACTTCGAGGCCCGCTACAACCGCTCCTACCGCTGGGACCTGTGGGGCGCCGCCTGGGTGCTGCTCGACGGGGCCAGCGACGACGCCTTCGACTTCTTCCGGTGCTGGCTGATCGGCCAGGGCCGCGAGGTGTTCGAGGGCGCCCTGCACGACCCGGACTCGCTCGCCGACCTGCTGGACGACTTCGACGAGGAGATCGACGGCGACGGCGAGGAGCTCGGCTACGCGGCCGACGAGGCCTACGAGCAGCTCACCGGCACCGTCGCCCCCGATCTCGGCATCCCGCCCGCCGCCGCGGAACCGGAGGGCACGCCGATCGACCTCGAGGACGACCGGGTGCTGGCCGAGCGGTATCCGCGGCTGTGGGACCGCTTCAAGGAGTGACGCCCGCTCAGGCGGCCCTGCACCGGCTCGGGTCCGACGGGATGTACGCCTGCGAGGCACCCCGCAAGCGGGGGCGAGCCCCTTCGACCAGGCCCACGCGGCCCCGCCGACTGCCGCTGTGGCCTCCCTGTGGCCTCATGTCCTGCCCTGGAGCCGGGCGGCGCGTTCCCTGATCTCCGGCAGCCGCGCGGTCAGGGCCGCGCCCGGGCAGCTGGTCTGGAAGCCGTCGGTGTGGCCGGCCAGCGCCGGCAGTCTGGCGGAAGTACCGGCGGTGAAGCGGCTCTTGCTGTTGCTGGAGACCAGGCGGACCCGGGTACGCGGGTCGGTGTCCGACAGGCCCAGCTTCCAGGCGGCCAGCGCCGCTATCGCGTCGGTCATCGCCTTCGGCGTCTCGACACCCGCGGTGAAGGTGCCTATGGCGGCGATGCCGGCGGTGCGGTGGTTGAAGCCCTGGGTGTGGGCGCCGGTGACGGGACGGTCGACGCCGCCCGCACGGCCCTCGTAGATCGTGCCGCAGCGGTCGACGAGGAAGTTGTAGCCGATGTCGTCCCAGTGGCGGACGCCGGTCTGGCCCGTGTACAGGTGGCGGATGATGCGGGGGGCGTCGGCGCACTTGTAGCCGTTGGGCGAGTCGGTGTGGTGCACGAACACGGCGACGACCTTGTCGTCGTAGCGCGGCGGTGGCTGCCGGCCGGGGGTCTCGCCCAGCTTCAGCCATACCGACCTCGGAACGACCCGCGGCTTGGGCGCGGTGTACGGGGCGGCGTGGCGGGCC
The DNA here is from genome assembly GCF_004187715.1 of Streptomyces sp. F001. Classification (GTDB taxonomy): domain Bacteria; phylum Actinomycetota; class Actinomycetes; order Streptomycetales; family Streptomycetaceae; genus Streptomyces; species Streptomyces flavusporus. Next base: position 11,482 of record NZ_QZWF01000031.1, read on the forward strand.
GCGAGCGAACGGTCGGCCCGGGCGGCCGTCCCGGAGCGGTCCACGCCGTGCGCGCACAGCGCCAGAACGGCCACCGCGGTGAGCCCGGGCAGGCAGCCCAGCAGCCCCACCGCGGTGCCGGGTTCGCGCACGGCACGTCGTCGAGCACCTCGCCCTCGCCAAGGGCCATGAGGAAACACGCACATGACCCCACTGTCGGCCGGATGCGGTCCGCCCGCGATGTGTGGTGTGCCACCCGGTGGAACCGTCGTCCGGGTCCGCGGCGTTTTCCGAGGTACATGCACGCGTGGCCGGTTTCCGACCGACACGCGCGCGTGGCTGATCACTGGGCTCTTCTCGCGCGTACTAAGACGTGCCGGGCGCGTACCGACGCGTACCGACGGGTCCTAGAGAAAGGCGGCTCCGTGGACCTGCTCGACATCCTGCTGGTGCTGGTGATCCTGGTCTACGCCGGTTCCGGGTACCGGCGCGGACTGGTGGCCGGCTGTGTCTCGCTCGCCGGGTTCGTGGGCGGTGCGGTCATCGGCGTGTGGATCCTGCCGTGGGTGATGGACCTGGCAACGCCGGGGACGACGGCGGCGACGGTGACCGCGGTGCTCACGGTGCTGGTCCCGGCGGCGGTGGGCCATGAGCTGGCCGGGCGGCTGGCGCTGAGGCTGCGGCGCGAGCTGGACCGGGGGCCGCTCAGGGTGGCCGACGGGATCGGCGGGGCCGCGGCCAACTCGGTGGCCGTGCTGATCGTGGCCTGGGTGGTGGCGAGTGTGCTGGCCGCGTCCTCGTCGCCGCTGCTGACCTCGGCGATACGGGACTCGCGGCTGCTCGGTGCGGTGCAGAACGCGATGCCGGACACCACGCCCGCGTGGTTCTCGCAGGCCACGTCGGCGCTCACCGAGGCGGGCTTCCCGCAGGTCTTCAACCCCTTCGAGAACGAGTCGACCGCCGAGGTGGCCAAGCCCTCCGGGGACAACGTCACGGCGCGCGCCACGAACGCCGCCAAGCTGAGCACGGTGAAGGTGGAGGGCGTCGCGGGCGGCCAGGGCCGCGAGGGCAGCGGGTTCGTGTACGCCGCGGAGCATGTGATGACCAACGCCCATGTGGTGGCGGGCATCGACGCCCCCACCGTGCGGGTCGGCGGGATCGGGCAGGCGTACGAGGCGCGGGTGGTGCTCTTCGCCCCCGACCGGGACGTGGCGGTGCTCCACGTGCCCGGTCTGCGCGCCCCCGTCCTGGACTTCGTCGACGACGCCGAGCGCGGCGAGGCGGCCGTGGTGGCCGGCTATCCGCAGGACGGCGGCCTGGACCTGCAGGCGGCCACGGTGGCGAACCGGGTGCGGGCGACCGGCCAGAACATCTACAACGACGAGAGCGTCACCCGCGAGATCTACTCGATCCGCTCCACGGTCCGCCCCGGCAACTCCGGCGGCCCGCTGCTGACCACCGACGGCCGGGTGTACGGCGTGGTCTTCGCGCGTTCCACCTCCGACGCGGAAACCGGCTACGTCCTGACGGCTGACGAGGTCACCGGCGACGCCGCGCGGGCGGCGGACGCGACGACACCGGTGGACACGGGCGAGCTGGTCACGTCGTAGGCGCTGCCGGTGCGAGCTGCAGCGAACGCCCCATCAGGACGTCGTCGACGTACGCGCCGTCGATGAAGAACTCCTCGGGCAGGACCCCCTCCACCACGAACCCCTCGGACTCGTACAGTTTGCGGGCCGGGGTGTTGTGGCCGAGGACGCGCAGGGTGATGCGGCGGGCTCCCTGGCGCCGTGCCTCGTCCTGCGCGGCACGCAGCAGCGCACGGGCGACCCCGGCGCCGCGCGCTTCCTCGGCGACGGCCAGGCCCTGGATCTGGCGGACGTGGGCGTTGCACTCCAGCGGGGTGGGAAGGCCCAGCCGGATGTAGCCGATCACCGCGTCGCCGCGTCCGGCGAGCTCGGCGACGAGATGGTCCAGTGGCCCGAACCGGTCGTTGAAGAAGGGCTCGTACGGCGGCCGGGGGCGGGGCTGGACGGCGTGCAGCGGAGACCAGGTGGCGCGGTCGAGCCGGGCCAGCGCCTCCTCGTCCTCGTACAGGGCATGACGTATGTGTATCTGCGGATCCGGCATGACGGTCAGCGTACGTCGCACGGGTGAGGCGCCCTCGGGGATTTCGGCGGTGCCGGCGGCATGATGGCCGTATGGAACGTTCCCGAATCGCGGTGGCCGGTGCGTCCGGTCTGATCGGCAGTGCCCTGGTGCGGTCCCTGACCGCGGACGGGCACGAGGTGGTGCGGCTGGTGCGCCGGGCGGCCCGGACGGCGGACGAGGCCTGCTGGGACCCCGAGGGCGGGTATGTGGACACGGCCGGGCTCGCGGGGTGCGACGCCGTGGTGAACCTGGCGGGCGCCGGGATCGGCGACCACCGGTGGACCGAGGCGTACAAGGCGCGGATCCGGGACAGCCGGGTGCTCGGTACGCGGGCGCTGGCCGAGGCCGTCGCCGCACTGCCGGCGCAGGAGCGACCGAAGGTGTTCGTCAACGGCAGTGCGATCGGCTACTACGGGGAGACCGGGGAGCGACCGGTCGACGAGAGCGCGCCCGCGGGGGCCGGATTCCTGCCCGAGCTGTGCGTTCGGTGGGAGGCGGCCGCGGCGCCCGCACAGGAGGCGGGCGTGCGCACGGTGTTCCCGCGGACCGGGCTGGTGGTGGCCCGCGGGGGCGGCGCCTGGGGGCGGCTGTTCCCGCTGTTCCGGGCCGGACTGGGCGGGCGGCTGGGCGACGGGCGGCAGTACTGGTCGTTCATCGCGCTGCACGACGAGGTCGCCGCGATCCGGCATCTCCTCGACCACGACGACCTGTCGGGACCGTTCAACCTGACGGCTCCGCAGCCGCTGACGAACCGTGAGATCACCGCGGCGATGGGCCGGGTGCTGCACCGGCCGACGCTCTTCGCGGTGCCCGCGCCGGTGCTGCGGGCCGTGCTGGGCGAGCTGGCCGGGGACGTGCTGGGCAGTCAACGGGTGTTGCCGATGCGGCTGTTGGAGTCTGGGTTCTCGTTCGCGTTCCCCGGAATCGAGGAGGCGATCCGGGCCGCGGAGTGACCGGCGCGACAGTCGGGTTCCGACCGTATGCGACCGCTGTGCGACCGTGCCCTGTCCATGCGCGACTGCCGACGGCCGATCACCGCCCTAACCTCGACCCGAACTCGGGTATCCCCGGCGCCGGTTGGGGGCATGAGGTCTCCACCGGCCGCGCAACCTCGAGGAGGGGCACGTGCTAGAGCCCGCATTTCAGGCGGACGTCGTCGTCGTGGGAGCCGGGGTCGCCGGACTCTCGGCTGCACATCGGCTGACCCGTGCAGGAGTCACCACCACGGTTCTGGAGGCCGCCCGTTGCGCGGGCGGCCGTATGGCGACCGAGAAGGTCGACGGTTTCCGGCTCGACCGCATCGGACAGCTCTTGTTCACGTCGTATCCCGAACTGCGCCTGACGCCGGGGCTCGACGCGCTCACCCTGCGGCTGTTCGCCCCGGGCGTCCTGCTGTACAGCGACGGCCGCCGGCAGCGGGCGGGCGCTCCGGCGGGCGGAGGGAGCGCAAGGGGCGCATTGCACGCCGTGCGCGCCCTGGCGAGCGCCCCCAGGGTGCCACCGCCGGCCCGGGCCCCTCGCGCGCTGCCGTCGGCCGCACCGCGCCCGGCCTCCGTGCCGCGGGGCGGCGGGCGCCCGCTGGGGGGCGCCGTGACCAGGCGCGCCTCGGGGCCGCGCTCGCCCGGATCGGGAGCATGCCCGTCGAACGGCTGCTCGCCCGCCCGGAGTCACCCGCCGCACAGGCCCTCGCGGAGCGCGACTGCCGCCCCACGACGCGGCTTTGTGCGCCCGCTGCTCGCCGCCCTGCTGTGCGACCCGGACCTGACCACCTCCAGCCGGTGCGCGGACCTCGCGCTGCGGGCGTTCGCCGGGGGGCGGATGGGCCTTCCGGAGGGCGGGGCCGAGGCGCTGCCCGAGCTGCTCGCGAGGGCGCTGCCGCCGGGCACGGTGCGCACCGGCGTGCAGGTCACCTCGGTCGCCACGACATCGGTGACCACGGCCGAGCACGGCGAGTTCCGCTGCCGGGCCGTCCTGCTGGCCACGGACGCGCGCACCGCCGCCGAACTGCTGCCCGGCCTGCGGGTGCCGGACTTCCATCCGGTGACGGTGGTGCACCACACGACCGACGATCCGCCTCAGACCGGGGCGTCGCTGCTGCTCGACGCCGACCGGGGCGGGCCGGTGGCGCACACGGCAGTGGTCAGCGCCGTGGACCCGACCCGGGCGCCGCAGGGCCGGGCGCTGATCTCGTCGACGGTGCTCGGCGTCCCGCCGGCCGACGTCGACACGGCCGTACGGATGCACCTGGCACGCCTCTACGGCACCTCCACGGCGCGCTGGGAGACCCTTGCCGTGCACCACACCGCCGAGGCCGTGCCCGCGATGCGGCCGCCGCACGATCTGCGGCGGCCGGTGCGGCTGATGACGGGCCTGTATGTGTGCGGCGACCACCGGGACACCAGCAGCGTCCAGGGTGCGCTGCACTCCGGGCGACGGGCGTCGGCGGCGATTCTGGCGGACCTGGGGGCGGGGTCGATGCAGGCGGCGGAGCCGGCGCCGACGCCTCGGGCGGCGTGAGCCCCGGTCCACGGTGGTGACCCCGCCCCGTGGGCTCAGCTCAGGGCTGCCACTTTGTCCCGGTACGTCCGTACCGGCGCTGCGTCCTTGTACGGCTCCAGCCGTCGCTCGAAGTCCCTGACGTACTCCACCGCCCGCACCGAGCGCATCTCCGCGGCCTGGCCCGCCGCCTCGGCGGCCAGCGCGCAGGCCTGGTCGAGTTCGCCGAGGCCGAGGCGGGCGGTGGCGAGGACGACCCGGCAGAAAAGGCGGCTGCGGGCGAAGCCGGGGGCGCGCAGCTGCAGGGAGCGCTCGGCATGCTGCGCGGCGGCGCGGAACTGCTGCAGGTCCCGGTGGCAGTGCCCGAACTCGTCGGCGAGCTGGGCCTCGTCGAAGAACCGCGCCCAGTGCGGCACCTCGTCCCCGGTCCGGGCGGCCTCCAGGGTGCGCTCGGCCCGGACGAGCGCGGCGGTACAGGCCCGGACCTCCCCCAGCACCCCGTGCCCGCGCGCCTCGGCGGCGTGCAGCAGAGCCTGGACGACGGGCGGGGCGGAACTGCCCACCCCCTGCTGCGCCACGCGTGCCAGCTGCACCGCCTCGCGCCCGTGGCCGAGGTACACGGCCTGCCGGCTCATGGTGGCCAGGACGTAACTGCCGTACGCCCGCTCCCCGGCCGCCTGCGCGAGCCGCAGCGCCTGCACGAAGTAGCGCTGGGCGAGGCCGTGCGCGGCAATGTCGTACGACGTCCAGCCGGCCAGCCGGGTGAGGTCGGCGGCGGCGGCGAACAGGTGACGGCCGGTCTGCTCGCCGTAGGTGCCGCGCAGCATCGGCTCGCACTCGTGCTCCAGGTAGCGCACGAGGGCCTGGCGGGCGTGGCCGCCGCCGTAGGCGTTGTCGAGGGTGCGGAACAGCTCGCCGACCGAGCGCAGCGCGGCGATGTCACCGGCGGTGACCCGATGGCCGGAGGCGCGTTCGGACTGGCCGCGCTGCCGGGGCACTGCAGGGCGGCCCTGCGGGGGCACCCGGGTGAGCAGCTCGCCGCGGGCCACCTTCTCGTCGGCCCGCCCGATCAGCCAGTCCCGGCTGGGCACGACGAGCCCGGCCGCGGTGAACGCGATCTTGCGCAGCTCGGCATGGCTGCCGGAGTCCTTGCGCCACAGTCCGCTGACGATGTCGACGGCCTCCTCGGGGCCGGCCGCGAACTCCAGGCCGGCGTAGACCGGGGCGCAGGCGTCCAGGCCCAGGTCCTGCGCGGTGAGCCGGCGCCCGAGCCGCCGAGTGAACACCTCGGCGATGAGGGCGGGGGTCGCCCCTCTGGGCTGCTGTCCGCGCAGCCAGCGGGTGACGGAGGTCTTGTCGTATCTCAGATCGAGGCCGTGTTCGAGGCCGAGCTGGTCCACACGACGGGCCAGACCTGCGTTGGAGAATCCCGCTTCTGCGATGAGCGCGGCGAGCTGGCGGTTGGGAGTGCGCTGCGCGGGTCGTTCCGTCATCTGCGGTGCGGTCTCCTGCCTTTCGGGCCTCGCAGAGGCCCTGCGGTGCCCGGATTGCCTGTGAGCAGCCCTTATGGCCTCGTGAACGGCGCGAATGTAGCGGAGAGTGAGCAGCCGATCGCACACTTCGACGTTCATTCATCCGATCGTGTGAGGATTGCCCGCGGGGCTGACGCGCTCGGAGCAGTCGTACAGTGGCGTAGGCGCGTTTCATGCCTTACGACCTTCTAGGGAGGCGCTTGCCGTGAGTGAGTTGCGGTTCGTCCGGATGGGATTCGGTGCGGACGCCGTCGAGTACCAGGAGGCGTGGGACGAACAGCGCCGGGTGCACGCGGCACGGTTCGCCGACGAGATCCCCGACACCGTGCTGCTGCTGGAGCACCCGCCGGTCTACACCGCGGGCCGGCGCACGGCGGACAACGAGCGCCCCCTGGACGGCACGCCGGTCATCGACGTGGACCGCGGCGGCAAGATCACCTGGCACGGTCCGGGCCAGCTGGTGGGCTACCCGATCCAGAAGCTGCCGCGCCCGGTGGACGTGGTGGCCCACGTACGGCGCCTGGAAGAGGCGCTGATCCGCACCTGCACGGAGTTCGGCCTGGAGACCACCCGGGTCGAGGGCCGCAGCGGAGTGTGGGTGCTGGGCGACCCGGTGGAGCAGCGCCCGGCCCTCGGCGGGCTCTCCCTCGACTTCGACCCCCGCCTGCAGGACGAGGAGTTCGACCCCCGCCTGAACGGCCCGGAGTACGCCCCCTCCAACGCGGGCCAGCGCCGCGAGGACCGCAAGATCGCGGCGATCGGCATCCGCGTCGCCAAGGGCGTCACGATGCACGGCTTCGCGCTGAACGTGAACCCGGACAACAAGTGGTTCGACAAGATCATCCCGTGCGGCATCCGGGACGCGGGAGTCGCCTCCCTCGCGAACGAACTGGGCCGCGACGTGACGATCGAGGAGGTGCTGCCGGTGGTGGAACGGCACCTGAGGGACGTACTGGAAAACGCAGACCTGAAGCCGCGCGAGATCGAACGGGCGTCGGCATAACGGCAGCGCCGCAGCTGCGGGCAGTCGTGCCGCTGGGGCGATGGGGGTCCCCCCGCTCGAGCGAAGCCGAGAGTGGGGGAGGGTGGGCGC
>NZ_QZWF01000032.1 GCF_004187715.1 Streptomyces sp. F001
GGGATGGCGGCCGCCGCGGCAGACGCAGCCGTACGGGACGGGCCCGTACGCATGCCTGCCCGGCGCGAGCGGCCGGGCAGGGGAGGGGAGCCAGAAGATGAACGAGACGATGGTCTGCGCGGTGGGCAACGTGGCGACGCAGCCGGTCTACCGGGAGCTGGCGGCGGGACCGTCGGCGCGGTTCCGGCTGGCGGTGACCGCCCGGTACTGGGACCGCGAGAAGAGCACATGGACGGACGGGCACACGAACTTCTTCACGGTGTGGGCCAATCGGCAGCTGGCCACCAACGCGGCGGCGTCTCTGTCGGTGGGCGACCCCGTCATCGTGCAGGGCAGGCTGAAGGTACGGACGGACGTGCGCGAGGGGCAGAGCTGGACCTCGGCCGACATCGACGCCGTGGCGATCGGCCACGATCTGGCGCGCGGCACCTCGGCCTTCCGGCGCGCGAACCCCAAGAACGAGACGGAGACGACCAGTTCGCCGGCACAGCCCGAGCCCACCTGGGAGACGCCCGCCGCCGACAGCGCAGGCACCGAGCCCCAACAGCGGCCGGAACCCGCGGCGGTGACGTGACGTCGGCCAGGGCCTGTCCGGCGGATCAGGTCGCAGGAAATCGGCGGTGACTCAACGCCGCAGATGGGCGTGCCAAGCCCCGCGTCTGCGGCATGATCCGCCGGACAGGCCCGCGGGGCCGGTTCCGCCCCGGAGCCGTACGAGAGTGACCGAACTGCGGCTTATCGGCGAATGCGTGCCCGGACGGTCACGGTGGATTTGTCGATAAGCCCTGTTCGTGGGCCTCCTGGCGATAACGATTCCGAGTCGGATTGTCGGCCCGGCGGGATCACTGGGAAAGGTGGTGCGCCCGCATCCCTAGGATGCCGGGCATGGCTCTCGGGGCCTGAGATTCTGCTGGTGGGACCGTACCCCCCACGTCAACGGGTCCTGCTCGAAGGGGAATTCTGTGCTTTCTTCGTTCTCCGCACTGTCCGTGTGCGGGCGACAGGCGGCCCGTCTCGCCGCCGTGACGCTGGTGTCGGGACTGACCGTCGCTGCCGGGCCGGCCATGGCGGTGCCTGCCGCGGCCGACTCAGGGGCGGCGCAGACCCACGGCGGGGCGGCGGCCACCATGGGCGGCCTGAAGACCTACGGCGCGGCGGTGGTCCACGCCGCCGAGGGCGACCTGGAGATATCCGCGGGCCTGTTCGAAATGTCCGTCGAGGGCGGCGGCACGCTGCAGACGTACTGCGTCGACCTTCACAACCCCACCCAGAAGGACGCCAAGTACCACGAGACGCCATGGAGCGGCACCTCGCTGGGCGCCAACGACGACGCGGGCCGGATCCGCTGGATTCTGCAGAACTCCTACCCGCAGGTGAACGACCTCGCGGCGCTTGCGAAGAAGGCGGGCATCCGCGGCGGCCTCACCGAGCAGGACGCCGCGGCCGGCACCCAGGTGGCCATCTGGCGCTACTCGGACGGGGTGGACGTCGACGCTGTCGACCCGGAGGCCGAGAAGCTCGCGAACCACCTGGAGAAGAGCGCCCGGGACGCGGCGGAACCCGAGGCGTCACTGACCCTCGACCCGCCCGCGCTCTCCGGCCACCCCGGTGAGTTGCTCGGCCCGGTGACGGTGCACACCGACGCGGACAGTGTGACGGTGACCCCGCCGCCGGATGCCGCAGCCGACGGAGTGCGGATCGTCGGCAAGGACGGCAAGGACGTCACCACCGCGACGGACGGCAGCCAGCTGTTCTTCGAGGTGCCGGCGGACGCGGCGGCCGGTTCGGCCGAGCTGACCGTGCAGGCCTCGACGACCGTGCCCGTGGGCCGGGCCTTCGCCTCCGAGAGCAGAAGCCAGACGCAGATCCTGGCCGGCTCCAGCGAGTCCACGGTCTCGGCGACGGTGAGCGCGACCTGGGCGGAGAAGGGTGCGATACCCGCGCTGTCCGCGCAGGAGAACTGCGCTGAGGGCGGCGTGGACATCATGGCCGTCAACCAGGGCGACGAGGCCTTCACCTTCGAGCTGATGGGCGCCGAGCACACCATCGGCGCCGGTGAGTCGCGCACCGTGACCATCCCGCTCCAGGAGGACCAGGCATACGACTTCACGATCACCGGACCCGGCGGCTACGAGAAGCGCTTCGCCGGAGTGCTCGACTGCCGCACCCAGGCCGACGAGGCCGACGAGGCCGGTGAGTCGACGCAGATCCTCAGCGAGCCGAGCCCGGCCACGGCAGGCGGCACCGCCTCCGACGTGAACCTCGCCGCCACTGGCAGTTCCGACGCGACGCCGGCGATAGCGGGCGTGGCCATCGGCCTGGTCGTGATCGGCGGCGCGGCCCTGGTCGTGGTTCGCAGGAAGAAGTCGTAACCCATCGAGCGCGGCGCGCCGGGGCTGCCGTACTGAGACGGCGAACCCACAGGCCAGAAGCGCCCGGCCAGACGCGTCTCCCCAGGCCTGGCCGCCAGGGGAGACGGCGTCGAAGACGAGGCGCCGTCTCCTTTGACGCGTATCCGGGTCACGCCCCTGTGGGGCTCTGTCAGGTGCAGACCTTGCCGGTGGGCGGGAGCTGGCCGCGTGTCAGGTAGCGGTCGACGGCGGTGTCGATGCAGGTGCTGCCGCGGAGGAGATAGGCGCTGTGCCCGTCGCCGTCGTAGGTGAGCAGGCGGCCGGAGGAGAGCTGGCGAGCGAGCGCCTTGGCCATGGAGTACGGGGTGGCGGGATCGTGCGTGTTGCCGACGACCAGGATCGGAGCGGCACCTGGCGCGGTGATGGGGTGCGCGGTCTGGGTCCGCTGGACCGGCCAGTGGGCACACTGCATGAGAGTTGTCACCCCCCACTCACCGAACTGGGGCGAGGTGCGCAGAAACTGCGGCAGCGCCGCCTGGGTCTGCGCGGGGGTGAGCCGCGGCCCGAAGGGAGGGTTCAGACAGGCGACCGCGAGGTGCTCGTCGTAGGGAATGCCGTCGCTGAGGAACTGCTGCAGCGCGGTGGCGTCACCGGCCAGCACTCCGCGGAGCGCGGCGCGCAGCTGCTCCCACTGGGCGGTCAACAGCGCCACCGTGACTGCGCCGATGAAGTAGTCCCCGGTGACGGAGATGTCCTTGCCCAGCCGGAGCGGGGTGCGGTCCAGGGAGCGCCGCAGCGTGTCCAGTCTGCGGCCGGCCTCCTCGACGGAGTGACCCATCGGGCAGTCGGCGCGGGCAGCGCAGTCGGCGGCGAAGGACTCCCAGGCATCCTGGTAACCGCCTACCTGCCCCAGGACGAACTGATACCCGTCGAGAGCGGGGTCGACGGCACCGTCCAGCACCAGCCGGCCCACCCGGGACGGGAAGAGTTCGGCGTAGGTCGCGCCCAGGTAGGTGCCGTAGGAGTAGCCGACGTAGTGCAGCCGGTCATCGCCCAGGAGCGAACGAAGCACGTCCATGTCCCGGGCCGCATCCGGGGTGCCGACATGGGGCAGCAGCCACCCGGCGTGCCGTGCGCACGCGTCGGCGACCTGCTTGAACGCCACGTCATGGGCGCCGATCTCCGCCGGGTTGACCGAGGGGTGCAGGCCGAACCCCATGGGGGTCGTGGGGATGTCGAGCTTGCAGTCCACCGGGGTGCTGTACCTCACGCCGCGGGGGTCCACCGCGACCAGGTCGTAGGAGGCGCGCACGGACGGGGGGAAGCTGTCGGCGGTGGCCACCAGGCTGTCGATCGCGGATACGCCGGGGCCGCCGGGGTTGACCAGCAGCGAGCCGATCCCTGCGCCGTTCCCGGTGGCCTTCTTCCGGGCGGCGGTCAGGCCGATGTCGCCGGCGTCCGGGAGGGCGTAGTCCAGCGGCACCTTCACCGTGGTGCACTGAAACGAAGGGGCGGCGTCACCGCAGGGCTCCCAGCGGAGCTCTTGCTGGTAGTAGCGCCGCAGTTCCGGCGGGACGGCTGCGTCGGTGGCGGTGCCGTCAGCCCCGGCCCTCTGCGTCGCGGCGGGGGCTGCTGCGGGCGGGACATACAGTGCGGTCAGCAGCACCCCACAGGCACCCAGCATCACCACCCTGTCGCGCAGCCTCCGCCTGGGTATTCGATCCGTGTCTCGGACAGCGATCATCGCCACGCCTTCCTTGTGCGCCCGTGCGATGCAAGGGCCTGTCGGATGCGGCTTCACAACGGGCCCGGGACACCTGGCGCCCGGATCGGTCCCCCGGCGCCTCCTGTCTGCCGAGCCGTGGTCCGGGTCCTGTCCCGGAGCGGCTCTACACCGTGCGCTCCGTTGCGTAATCAGTCCATCACGCACTGTGCTCGCGGGACTGTCCGGGTAGGCCGAATGGGTGAACCGCGCCGCGCGATACGGCCGGGTCGTGCCCTGCCGCCGTCCCGTGCCGACTGATGCCGACGCCCCTTTCGTCACCCCGGAACCCGGTTCGGATCCTGCCGAGTCATGGCGATCGTCGGCCCACAGGCCGCGCTGGGCCGTCTCCGGGCCGTGCGAGGGCGCCCGAGGCCGGTCGATGACGACCGGCAGTGGCAGATGAGCCTGGGGTCCTAGGAACGAAATCCCAGGTCAGATCCCCTTGGCCATACGCGTTTCCCCCCAGGGCTGGCCGTCAGGCAAGATGGGGTGTATCTGCCCACTGCCAGTTTCAAGCTGCCGGACGGTTTCTCTTGGCTGAGTTCATTTACACCATGCGCAAGGCGCGCAAGGCGCACGGCGACAAGGTGATCCTCGACGACGTCACCCTGAATTTCCTTCCGGGTGCCAAGATCGGCGTCGTCGGCCCGAACGGTGCCGGTAAGTCGACCGTGCTGAAGATCATGGCGGGGCTGGAGCAGCCCTCCAACGGTGACGCGTTCCTGACGCCCGGCTACAGCGTCGGCATCCTGCTCCAGGAGCCCCCGCTGAACGAGGAGAAGACCGTCCTGGAGAACGTCCAGGAGGGTGTCGCCGAGATCAAGGGCAAGCTCGACCGGTTCAACGAGATCGCCGAACTGATGGCGACCGACTACTCGGACGCACTCCTCGAGGAGATGGGCAAGCTCCAGGAGGAGCTCGACCACGCCGAGGCCTGGGATCTCGACGCCCAGCTCGAGCAGGCGATGGACGCCCTGGGCTGCCCGCCCGGCGACTGGCCCGTCACCAACCTCTCCGGTGGTGAGAAGCGGCGTGTCGCGCTGTGCAAGCTGCTGCTGGAGCAGCCCGACCTGCTGCTCCTCGACGAGCCCACCAACCACCTCGACGCCGAGTCCGTGAACTGGCTGGAGCAGCACCTCGCCAAGTACCCGGGCACCGTCGTGGCCGTCACCCACGACCGGTACTTCCTCGACAATGTCGCCGGGTGGATCTGCGAGGTCGACCGTGGCCGTCTGCACGGCTACGAGGGCAACTACTCCAAGTATCTGGAGACCAAGGCCGCCCGCCTCAAGGTCGAGGGCCAGAAGGACGCCAAGCGGCAGAAGCGTCTGAAGGAAGAGCTCGAGTGGGTGCGGTCCAACGCCAAGGGGCGGCAGGCCAAGTCCAAGGCGCGTCTGGCCCGTTACGAGGAGATGGCCGCCGAGGCCGAGAAGATGCGGAAGCTGGACTTCGAGGAGATCCAGATCCCGCCGGGGCCGCGGCTCGGCAGCGTGGTCGTCGAGATCAACAACCTCAGCAAGGCTTTCGGCGAGAAGGTCCTGATCGACGATCTCTCGTTCACGCTGCCGCGTAACGGGATCGTGGGTGTCATCGGTCCGAACGGTGCCGGCAAGACGACCCTGTTCAAGATGATCCAGGGTCTGGAGGAGCCCGACGCCGGTTCGATCAAGGTCGGCGACACCGTCAAGATCTCCTACGTCGACCAGAGCCGCGAGCACATCGACCCGAAGAAGACGCTGTGGGCCGTTGTCTCGGACGAGCTGGACTACATCAACGTCGGGCAGGTGGAGATGCCCTCGCGGGCGTACGTCTCCGCCTTTGGCTTCAAGGGGCCGGACCAGCAGAAGCCGGCCGGCGTCCTGTCCGGCGGTGAGCGCAACCGGCTGAACCTCGCGCTCACCCTCAAGCAGGGCGGCAACCTGCTGCTCCTCGACGAGCCGACCAACGACCTCGACGTCGAGACGCTGTCGTCGCTGGAGAACGCGCTGCTGGAGTTCCCGGGCTGCGCCGTGGTCGTCTCCCACGACCGGTGGTTCCTCGACCGCGTGGCCACGCACATCCTCGCCTACGAGGGTGACTCCAAGTGGTTCTGGTTCGAGGGCAACTTCGAGTCGTACGAGAAGAACAAGATCGAGCGCCTCGGTCCGGACGCGGCGCGTCCGCACCGCGCCACCTACAAGAAGCTGACCCGGGGCTGATCTTGCGGCACATCTACCGCTGCCCGCTGCGCTGGGCGGACATGGACGCGTACGGCCATGTCAACAACGTGGTCTTCCTGCGCTACCTGGAGGAAGCCCGTATCGACTTCCTGTTCCGCCCGGACAAGGAGTTCAAGCAGGGGTCCGTGGTGGCGCGCCATGAGATCGACTACAAGCGGCAGCTCGTCCACCGGCATGCGCCCGTGGACATCGAGCTGTGGGTCACGGAGATCAGGGCGGCGTCCTTCACCCTCTCCTACGAGGTCAAGGACGGCGACGAGGTCTACGTCCGGGCCTCGACGGTGATAGTGCCGTTCGACTTCGAGGCGCAGCGGCCGCGCCGGATCACCGCGGAGGAGCGGGAGTTCCTCCAGGAGTACATGGACGACGTGGACGCGGATGAGGCCGAGGGGGAGGCCGTCGCCGCATGACGGTGCTCCACCTCGCCGACGAGGGGGAGGCGGCGGACCTCGCGGCCTTCCTCTCCCGGCTGCTCCACTACGACCGTGGAGCAGCGGTGCGTCTGCAGGCGGCGGGCACCGCACTCGCCGTCTTCGGACGGCCGCCGTCCTTCGAGGTGCTGGCGATCCGGGCGGTGCGGCTGGCCAAGCCGTACGAGAACGGGCTGGACGTCACGCTGGACGTGACCGTGTCCGCCGGTGAACTGCTGGAGTCCGTGGACGAGGCGGCGGCCACGGCTGCCGTCCCGGCCGCGGTGACCGGGCCGCCGTGGGCCGGCGTCATGCCGCCGCGCGGTGGCTGGCGACCGGAGCCGGGGCTGCCGGACGCGGATGCGCTGCGGGCGATGGTCGCCGCCGCGGTGGCCGAATTCCGCTCCCGTACACAAGAATTGGCGCCCGAGGGGCGTACGCGGGCCGAACTCGACCGGATCGGGCGGGAGATCTGGTCCCGGACGGTCGGGGAGACGGCGCTTCCGGTACGGGCCGTGCACGCGGCGCAGTCCCTGGGGTTCCTGCGGGGCAAGGGGGACCCAGGGTTGTTCTCGTCGGGCGCCTGGCTGCGGCTGCGGACCCCGTACGGCTCGATCGCCGTCCGACGGGCAGGACTCGGGGCTCTGGGCGTCAGCGTGCGCTGACCCGGTCGCCCGCCCCGTCAGTCGCGTTCGCTGTTGTCCGGCCAGACGCCGATGTGGTCCGGCTCCAGTTCCAGGGCGACGCGGTCGCGCATGCCCAGGGTGCGGGTGTACTCGGCGGGGAGTTGCAGACGGCCCGCGCGGTCGAGCATGGCGTACTCGCGGGCCACCACCGTCTCGTGGCCGGTCGTCGCGTCGCGTTCGCTGCGGCGCAGGACCTCGGTGGAGGTGCGGCCGTCGCGGATGGCGACCGTGCGGCGGACCTCGCCGGCGACCGCCTGGTCGTGGGTGACGATGACGATGGTGGTGCCCAGGTGTTCGTTCGCCGTGCGGAAGGCGGCGAAGACCTGTTCCGCGGTGTGGGAGTCGAGTTCGCCGGTGGGTTCGTCGGCGAGCAGGACCGCGGGGTTGTTGGCGAGGGCCACCGCGATGGCGACGCGTTGCTGCTGGCCGCCGGACATCTGGTGCGGGCGGCGGTCGCGGCAGTCGGCGACCTCCAGCAACTCCAGGAGCTCCAGGACGCGTTCGGACTGGGCGCGGCGGCGGGCCCGGCGGGAGCCCGCGAGCTGCATGGGCAGGGCGACGTTCTGGGCGGCGGTGAGGTAGGGCAGGAGATTGCGGGAGGTCTGCTGCCAGACGAAGCCGACGACCTCGCGACGGTAGGCGAGGCGGTCCCCGGCAGTCATCGACAGCAGGTCGCGGCCCGCGACCCGGGCGGCGCCGGCGGTGGGGGTGTCCAGACCGGCGAGGATGTTCATCAGTGTCGACTTGCCGCTGCCGGAGGCGCCCACCAGGGCCATGAGTTCGCCCTCGCGGACGAGGAGGTCGAGGCCCTGGAGTGCCTGGACCTCCACGCCGTCCGTGCTGAAGATGCGGACCAGACGGTCGCAGGTGATCAGGGCGTCGTGGCCGTAGGCGGGGCGCTCGCGGTGGGCGGTCGCACGGTGGGCCAGGTCGGCGAGGGTGGGGTTCGTCGTCATCGCAGGGCTCCTTCGCCGAAGGTCGAGTGCGCCGGATTCGAGTGCGCCGGATGCGAGGGCGCCGGATTCGAGTGCGCGGAGTCGGGTGGCTGCTCAGGGCTCATCGGGAGTCGCCCGCCCTCAGTTCTCTCACCGACCCCCGCCGTCCCGTCCACCACGCCTGCCCCACCGCCACGCCCACGGTCAGCAGCAGGACCGCCGCCGCGGTAGGGCCAGCGACAGCGGGTCCGTGCTCAGCTGCGCCGGGCCCACCTCGGGCTGGGACGAGGGCAGGGCGATGGCCGTGAGGTCGATGCCGGGGGAGAGGAGGCGGATGGTGGCCCAGGCGGCGAGGGTGCCGCCGAGGGCGGCCAGGGCGGAGTGGGGGAGCGATTCCAGGACGAGGAGCCGGCGGCCCTGGGCGCGGGTGAGGCCCATGGTGCGCAGACGGGCGAGGAGGGCGGTGCGTTCGGGGGCGGCGCGCAGGAGGGACAGGAGCAGGGCCAGGACGGCGTACCCGGCACCGGCCGCCACCGCCGCCGTGTAGAGGCGTTCGGCGCCGGACTGCAGCGGCGAGTCGACGAACCGTCCCCGCTCCTCGGCCCCCAGCTGTACGTGCGCCGAGTCGCCCGCCGCCCGACGCAGCGCGCCCCCGTCCAGGTGCTCGCCGGTCACCAGCAGCGCGGTCGGCCGGGCGGCCTCCGCGCCCAGCCCGGCGCGGTCCACGACCAGGAACTCGGTGCCGGTCACGGCCGGGGTGCGGTCCCGGACGAGGGCGATCCGGACGGTGATGGTGCTGCCGTCCTCCAGGCGGACCGGGAAGGGCCGGGTGCCGTAGGTCTCGGCGACGGCGGGGGAGGCAAGGGCGGGCAGGGGCGCCCGCGGGTGACCCGAGCGCCTCAACTCGCCCTCGTCGAAGGCCCCGAGGGACGTCCGCCGGGCCAGCGCCGCGTAGTCGTCGGGGGCGACGCCCGCCAGCGGTACCGACTGCGGGTCGCCGTGCGGTTTCGCCTGGTACGCGATGCTCGTCTCGGCCAGTCCACGCACGCCGGGCGCCTGGCGGATCCGGTCGGGCAGGGCGGACGGCAGGGGGGTGGTCGCCTCGATACGGGCGTCGGCGCCGATGGCGAGGACCGCCGCGCGGTCGCGGGTCTCCTGGACACCCGCAAGCACCGAGCCGCCGAAGGCGGCAGTGGTGAGGGCGGTGGACAGGGCCAGGAGCGGCAGCACCGCGGAGACGGACGTACGGGCCGCGCGGGCCAGCGACAGCGGGCCCACCGCGCCGCGCAGCCGGGCGGCCGGGCGGGCGAGGCCGCGCAGCGGGAGCGGGTAGAGCCGGATCAGGACCAGGGCTGCGATCACCGCCACCAACACCGGCGCCGCCGACGCCAGTTGATCGCCCGCCGTGCCCCGTCTGCGCAGCGTCTCGACCGCGCCGGCCGCCAGGGCGACCAGCGTGAGTTCCGCGACCGTACGGCGCCGGGAAGGACGTACGGACGCCACGTCCTCGCGGTCGCCGTGGACGCGCACGGCCCGGTGCGTGAGCGCGGCGCGCAGAGGGAGCGCCAGGCAGGCCACCGCCGTGACCGCGAGGGCGGCGACGAGCGCGGGTGTGCGGCGGCCCTCGGGGACCGCGAGCAGCGCGGCGACGAGGCCGAGGGCGGCCGCGGGCACGGCCACGACCGCGGTCTCGCCGAGCAGACGGGCCGCAAGGCCGGGCAGCCAGGCGCCGCGGGCGCGCAGCAGGGCGAGTTCGCTGCGGCGGCGGTCGGCGGCCAGACCGCCCGCCATCACAAGGACGACGAGGGCCACCGTTCCGGTACCGAACGCGGCCACGGCGACCAGCGGGCCGATGCCGGCGCGCTGCTCGTCGTAGGAGGTGAGCACGTCGTCGAGGTCGGTCGCCGCCTCCGCGCGCGGGTCGGTGGCCGTGCGGACCTCGCGCAGCCCCGGCCCCGATTCGAGCGCGGCGACCGCGGACTTCAGGGCCCCCAGGTCGTGGCCGTGCAGGGCGTCGATGTCGGGGGCCACCTGCCAGTAACGCCCGGGGGCTCCGGCGGTGCCCAGCAGGGCGGGGGCCGCTTCGGGGGCGAGCAGCAGGGCGCCGAGCCAGTACCGGCTGCCGCTCGGGTCGTTCGGTACGCGGACCAGGGCGGGGGTGCGCAACAGCGGCTGGGCCGACCAGTACGCGCCGGCCGGGTCGCGGGGGGTGACGATGCCGGTGACGCGGACGGCGAGCGGGGCGCGTTCCACGCCGGGTACGTGGATGACCGAACCGACCTTGATGTGCAGGCTCCTGGCGGTCTCGGCGGTGACCGCGGCCTCCACCTCGGCGGTCGCGGCGGTCACCGGCGGGGAAGACACGCGCGGCAGCCGGCCCTCGGTCAGCCGGGAGTGGCCGGCGAGTCCGTGCTGGGCGGCGAGCGACACCTGCGCGGGCAGTCCGCTCGGCCGGGCCAGCCAGCGTTCGGGAACCTCCTGATCGACGGTGGTGCGTACGCCGTACGTCGACTGGTCGGTGTCGGCGACCAGCGGTGGACGGGCGGCTCGCAGGACGTGTGTGTACTGCTCGGCCAGGGTGTCCGGGCGCAGCGCCTGCTCCCGCTCGCTCTGCTCCAGGCCGGGGTCGGGCTGTGGGGCGTACAGCTGGACGGTGGTGCGGTCGGGAAAGGCCTGCTCGACGGCCCGGCGCAGTCCGGCGTCCGCGTACCGGTCGACCGCGCGCGGGAACGCGGCGGCCAGGCAGGCGGTCACCGCCACCAGCAGTGCCAGCGCCCAGGCGGCGCCCGGAGCGACGCGCAGCCGGGTGCGGATCCAGGGCGCGGCAGGGCGGGCCGGCTTCGGCATCTCATTCACCCCCTGTTTCCCTGAGCGCCCGCGCCGGGTCCGTGCGGCGCAGCGCAAGTGCCGCGGTGACGAGCAGCGGGACGAGCGCAACCGCCGCCAGCAGGACGGCCACGCGGGGAACCGGAAGCTCCACCAGCACCTGAGGCACCGGCCGGGTGGCCTGCGCGGTCAGGACGATCAACGGGATCACCGCCCGGGTCAGTACGGCCCCCAGCGCGGCGCCCACCAGCAGTGCCAGCCCCACCAGGACACCCTGTTCGACGGCGACCATCCGGGCCAGCCGGCGACGCGGGGTGCCCAGGGCACGCAGCACGGCGAACTCGGCGTCCCGCTCCCGCAGCGACCCCGCCGCGCTCACCGCGAAACCGACCGCGGCCAGCGCCGCCGCCACCCCGGCCGCGGCGGCGAACGCGGCCTCGGGGCCGGCACCGAACGGATCGTCGCGCAGCTCCTCGGCGATCTCGTCCCGGACGATCACCTGCTCGGGTTCCAGATCGGGCCGGGCCCGCAGCGCGGCGGCCACCTCGGCGGCCTCGCCCGGCGCGGTCCCCAGCCACCACTCGGTGGGCGTGACGCCGGTGCCGTACCGGGCCTGCAACACCCGGTTCACCGACCGCAGATCGACGAGCAGAGCCCCTCCGTCGTGGTCGTCGGGCGTGGTCGGCAGCGCCCGTACCGCCCGGACGATCCGCACCGGCAGGGTGTGACCGCCGAACGCGACGTCCACGCGCTCCCCGGCGCGAGCGCCCGCCGACTCGAGGAAGCGGTCGGTGGCGACGGCCGTGATCTGCGGCGGCGCGGGCCGGCCGGCCTGCAGTCGGATGGTCAACGACGAGATGACCCAGGTGTATTCGTGGGGGACGTAGCCGGTGCCGTAGGTGACCGTGAGCGGCTCGGAGGAGCTGACGCGGGGGCGGGTGGGCCTGGTGTCGGCGTTGGGAGACGCGGCCGTGCCGTCGCTCTCGGAGACGGCCTTCCAGCCGGTGGGCAGCGGCAGCCGCCGAACCGTCCCGTCGGTGGCGGTGGCCGTCAACGCGTCGACGCTGAAGCGGTGTTGCTGGGCGCGGCCGAACGGCTGGCCCATGGTGAGGTGCAGGCCGGTCAGGGTGGCCGGGCCGAGCGGGCCGCCGAGGTCGGGGGTGAGGGTGTGGCGGCGGCCGTCGGCGGGGAGTTCACCGGCCGGGATGCGGTACGGCGTGCCGTAACGGTCCTCCACGACGAGGGTCACGTCCGCCGTCATGGCGGGGGCGGAGGCGCGCAGGCCTGCCGTCAGCTGGAGCCGGGCGGTGTGCGCGGGTATGCGGGCGCCGGCCGCCGAGCCCTCGGGGCCCAGCCCGGTCAGCAGCGGCCGCACCGGCTGGGCCGTCAGATCCGGGCGCATCAGCACGGCGTCCGCTGCGTGTGCGGTGTCCAGGGCGAGCACGGTCGCCGTCCGGTTGCCGGACAGCGGAAGTTCCGTACGGACGGCGGGGGCCGCCTCGGCGACGTGCGGCACGGCCGCGTACTCCTCGGTGCGGCCCGGGCCGGCCTCCCCGGCGGCGAGTACGCGCACGGGCGCACCGGCGCGGAAGTCCGCCTGGTCGTCCTGCGAGCGGTTCCAGGAGGCGCCCTGACCGATCGCCAGCATGCCCAGCGCGACCGCGAGCACCAGCAGCAGCACCGGGCCCGCCCCGCGCATCGGGCGGCGGCTGAGCTGCCAGCCCGCGAGCGCGGCGGTCAGCCCGCGCCCGCCGGCCGCCCGGCGTTCGGCGAGCCGCGCCACCGGCG
Organism: Streptomyces sp. F001; assembly: GCF_004187715.1. Lineage (GTDB taxonomy): Bacteria > Actinomycetota > Actinomycetes > Streptomycetales > Streptomycetaceae > Streptomyces > Streptomyces flavusporus. Next base: position 12,981 of record NZ_QZWF01000032.1, read on the forward strand.
GCAGCAGCCGCAGCGTCAGCACCGTTCCGGCGAGCAGCGCCAGCGCGGGCGCCGACACCAGCAGCGGGTCGATGCCCAGGGTGCCGGCGGTGGTGCCGCTGACGGCGCCGGAGGTGTGCCGGTCCAGCTGCCAGTACGCGACGCCGGCCACGGCCAGCAGGCCGATGTCGGCGCCGGCGCGGACGGGGGCGGGCAGGGGGGCGCGGGAGCGTACGGGTCGGCACCGGAACGCGAGCCCAGGAACGCGCGCAAGCGCCCGTCCTGAACCGGCGCCGGTGCGCCCGCGTTGCGCTCGCCTGCGCGCGCGGGGTGCCTCCCCAGTGCCTGAACGGCCTGGGAGGTACCCCCACCGCCCACCCTCCCCACGCTCGCTTCGCTCACGCGGGGGGACCCCCATCGCCCCAGCGGCACGACTGCCCGCAGCTACGGCGGCGCGACTGCCCGCAGCTATGTGCATTCCGCCCCCGACCACCGCCAGCGCACACCCAGGGCCACGCCCACCGCCACCAGCCCCGCGCGGCCCCCGCCGGCACGTCCAGGTGCAGGCCGATCCGGGCCAGCGACCCCTGCCCGGCCAGGAGCCGGGTCAGCGGACCGGACAGCAGCGGCGCGCAGAGCACCGCGGGCGCGGCGAGCAGCAGCGCCTCCAGCGCGGCATGGCCTGCGATCTGCGTGCCGGAGGCGCCCCGCGCCCGCAGCAGCCGGGTCTCCCCCGCGCGTTCGGCGCTCAGCAGCCGGGCCACCAGCAGCAGCGCACACCCCGCGAGCAGCACCAGCTGCAGGGCGACGATCAGCAGGGTGGAGCGGGAGACGAGCAGGGAACGGTCGAGCCGGTCGAGGACGGCGGGCAGCTGGGTGGCCGCGGCGGTCGTGCCGCTGAGCGCCGGCTGCTCGCGCAGTGCCGCGCTTCCGGCGCGGGCCGTCTCGCGCAGCGCGTCGACCCGGCCGGTGGACAGCGTGGAGAAGTCCGCCGACGCCAGCCAGCCGGACTGCCCGGTGCTCACCGCCTTGCCGGTCAGGGTCTCGGGGGCGGCGAGCAGCGGGCCGTACGTGGTGAAGCCGCCCTTGGTGATGCCTCGGCCGTGGAGGTCGTCCAGCTGCCAGTACGGCGCGGTCGGCTCGGCGGGACGGTAGACGCCGGTGATCAGGACGCGGGCGTCCCGGCCGCCGAGGCGGTCGACGACGGTGAGGCGGGCGCCGGGCTCCAGGCCGAGGCGCCGGGCGACGGTGCTGGGTACGGCCGCCTCGACGGCGTCGGCGGACGCGCGGGGGAGGCGGCCGTCGGTGATCCGCACCTGGGTGCTGTCCAGGGCGGCGAAGTACGTCAGGTCCGGGTCCGAGTCCTGCGCCGACCGCTCGTCGCTGGGGCGCAGGGTGCGGGGCAGAGCGTACGGTCCCGACCGCAGATAGCTCCGCACCGTCACCGGCAACCCGTCGAAGGTCCGCCGCGCCCCTTCCCGTACGGCCTTGTCGGCGTCCGCGCGACCGTCGGCCGGGATGTCGGCCTTGACGATCAGCGTGGTGTCGGCGGCGTTGCGGGGGTCGTGCAGAGAGTGGCGCAGCGCCGCGTCGCCGATCGCACCCGAGTAGGCGGTGAGCGTGGCCAGGACGGCCGTGGTGAGCAGAACGGTGAGCAGGGCCGCGGTCAGGAGCAGGCGGTGCGCCCGCGCCCGTAACACCACGAATCCCGCGAACCCCGTCACATGACCCCCCGCTGTTGTCCGGACCTCCGGGCGATGTTGGCAGAGGGGCCGCACTCGGGTAAGCGCTTGTGGATCGGGCTTGACCGGATTGTGACCGGAATCCGGCGTCGTACGACCGGAATCCGGGACTCACCCCTCGGGCGTCAGTCCGGGGTGTTCACCATCGAGGCCGCCGCGTAGGTCAGGTAGTTCCACAGCGTGTGCTCGTGCTCCTCGGACAGGCCCAGCTCGTCGACGGCCACCCGCATGTGCTTCAGCCAGGCGTCGTGCGCCGCCCGGTCGACGGTGAAGGGGGCGTGGCGCATCCGCAGGCGGGGGTGGCCACGGTTCTCGCTGTACGTCGTCGGGCCGCCCCAGTACTGGATCAGGAAGAGGGTGAGGCGCTCTTCTGCGGGGCCCAGGTCCTCCTCGGGGTACATCGCCCGCAGGGCCGGGTCCTCGGCGACTCCCTCGTAGAAACGGTGGACCAGGCGGCGGAAGGTCTCCTCCCCGCCGACCTGCTCGTAGAAGGTCTGCTCCTGAAGCGTGCCGCGCCGAATCTCTTTCACGCTGTCCATGCTCTCAGACCGGGTGACCGAGGACTCAAGACCTAGGACCACCTCCGCCACCACGCCCCGAGGTACTCGCCTGGCGTCGTGAACCGCAGCACAGTGGACATATGGGCGCGCATGCACTCGACAAGGACCTGGAGGCCGTCGCCGCCTCGGCGCGGGCGGCGCTGGTGCAGGAGATCGACGCGAGCGGGGCCTGGGCCGCGGACCCCGTGTGGCGGGAGGTGTTCGCAGCGGTCCCGCGCCATGTCTTCGTGCCCTACTACTACATCGGGACCGTGGACGGCTACGAACGGCTCTGGGGCGAGGACCCCGACCCGCGCGCCCGTGAGCGCTGGGTGCGCGGCGCCTACGCCGACACCCCGCTGGCCACCCGGCTGCGCGACGGTGAGCTGGTCTCCTCCAGCAGCCAGCCGTCCCTCATGGCGCTGATGCTGGCCGAGCTGCAGGTGGCGGACGGCAACCGGGTCCTGGAGATCGGCGCGGGCAGCGGTTACAACGCGGCGCTGCTCGCGCACCGCCTCGGCGACGACGACCTCGTCACCACCGTCGACCTGGAGCCGGAGATCACGGAGTCGGCCCGCCGGCACCTGGCCGCCGCCGGGTACCGCCCGGTCGTCGTCACCGGGGACGGGGCGCGCGGGGTGCCCGAACGCGCTCCCTTCGACCGGATCATCGCGACCTGCACCATGTCGTCCATCCCGCACGCCTGGCTCGCCCAGTGCCGCCCGGGCGGCCGGATCCTGACCCCGCTGGCGACCGGCCTGGTCGCGCTGACGGTGCAGGACGCCGCGCATGCCGAGGGGCGCTTCCTGCACACGCCCGCCTATTTCGTGCCGCTGCGCGGCGGAGTCCGGCGCGAGCCGGAGCGGGCGTCCCTGGGGGCGGTGCCGCTCCGGGGCCGGCAGCACGAGCTGTTCCGGTTCCTGCTCGCCCTGACCCGGGGCAGCCTGGACCCGCTGGAGGCGTACGCGCTGTGGGAGGGCGAGGGGCACCCCCGTCGCGAGCGGTACGGCGTCACCGTCGCCGGCGAACACCAGTGGGCGTGGCTGGACGAGCCGGAGGGACCGTACACCTGGTCCCTCCGCTGAACAGCTCTAACCCCGGCGGATGGTGATCGTCGTCCAGGCGCCCACGTGCACCCGGTCGCCGTCCTGGAGCGGTACCGGCACGAAGGGCTGGATCGGGTCCTCCGAGCCGTTGACCGTGGTGCCGTTCGTCGAGTTCTGGTCGACGACCGCCCAGGCGCCGTCCGGCTGCTGCACCAGCACCGCGTGCTGGTGCGAGACGCCCGGGTCCTCCGGCGGCACCGACAGGTCGATGTCGGGGGTGTCACCGGTGGAGTGCCGGCGGCGGCCGATCGTGACCTGGTTGCCGGAGAGCGTGCGCTGCTGCTCCGGGGAGTACGCGGGCAGGTTCAGGCCCGCGGCCTCGGGGCCGGAGCGCTGCATCATCGCCATGAAGTACTCGCGGTCCGGGCCGATGGTCGCCGTCCATGTCTCTTATACACATCT
>NZ_QZWF01000033.1 GCF_004187715.1 Streptomyces sp. F001
CTATCTGACGTACTGTCGGGGTGCGGTCCAGCTCCGCCCTGATGTCGGCAAGACTCTGGGCGGCCAGCGCCTGGTGCCACGCCTGTTCCGCCCGGCGCATGGCTGCGTTGACGGCACATGCACCTGCCGACGACGGTGACAGCTCGCCGATCTTGCCGCAGCGACTGATCTCTGTGCACTGAAAGAGCTGGGTGCCTCCCTCGATGGCCTCCACCACATCCAGAAGGGTGATGGTCTCAAGGGGCCTGGCCAGCCGAAAACCCCCGCGCGGCCCGGGCACGGAGACCACGAGCTCGGCCCGGGCGAGCAGCTGTAGTTGCTTGTTGAGGTAGGAGGCCGAGAGGCCGTGGGCCTCGGCAAGCTGGCCGCTGCCTACCGGGCCACCGCCGATCATGTCCAGGTTGAGCAGCGTGTGCAGAGCCCACTCGACACCTTTAGCCATTCGCATATTACGGACATTACATGTCCAGGATCGGACCAGGTAACCGGCCCCGGTGTGGCTTCTGTCCCGTCCTGCCCGGGGCGGCACCGCGAAGAGATCTTGACACTCAATATCCAGGATATGTAGTGTCCAGGATAGGTGGTGCGGGCCCCACTGGAGGCCACCGCGGCAGGGCAGTTCCCTGCTCACGGAGCACCGGCTCATCGCTTCGGCTTCGAAAACGGAGAAGTGCATGAAGGATGTCCTGATCATCGGTGGCGGCTTCGCCGGCGTGTGGAGCGCGGCAGGAGTGGTTCGCGCCGCACGTGAGGCGGGCAGCGCCGGCGACGAACTACGGGTGACGCTCGTCAGCGGAGGCGATGACCTGGTCATCCGTCCCCGTCTGTACGAGGACGCCCCGGAAGGCATGCGGGTCGCACTGGACCGCGTCCTCGGCCCGATCGGCGTACGCCGCATAACGGCGACCGTCACGGGAATCGACACCGAAGCGCACACCGTACGCGCCGTCGGGCGCACCGGTGAGGAACTGGACCTGACCTACGACAAGTTGGTGCTGGCCACCGGCAGCCAGCTCGTGCGCCCCGACTTCCCCGGCTCGCAGGAAGTCTTCGACGTGGACACGCTTCCCGCGGCGGCCGCACTCGACAACCACCTGCGGCGGCTGCCTGAGCAGCCCCCGTCCCAGGGCCGCTACACCGCCGTCGTGGTCGGTGCCGGCTTCACCGGCCTGGAGATCGCCACCGCGCTGGGGCAACGGCTCCGCGCGATCGCCGACCGTCAGGGCGCAGTTGAGGACGTCCGGGTCGTTCTCGTCGACCGCGCCGACGTCGTCGGCCCGGAACTCGGCCCGGGCCCGCGCCCGACCATCAACGACGCGATCGACGAGCTGAAGATCGAACGACGTCTGGGACTCACCGTGGCATCCGCGACCCGCGAGGACGTCACCCTCTCGGACGGTGAAGTGATTCCCACGGCAACCGTCGTATGGACGGCCGGCATGACCGCGAGCCCCCTCACGGCCCACATCCCGGGCGAACGCGACCGGTTGGGACGGCTGAGCGTGGACGCACACCTTCAGGTGATCGGAGTACCTGACGTGTACGCGGCCGGCGACACCGCACTCGCCCCCGCAGAAGACGGGCACGACACGACACAGTCCTGCCAGCATGCCCTGCCGATGGGGAAGTTCGCCGGTCACAACGTGGCAGCCGAACTTCTGGGCAACCCCCTGCTGCCCTTCACCCCTGACCCCTACGTCACCTGCCTGGATCTCGGCCCCGCCGGCGCCGTCTTCACGAAGGGCTGGGATCGCAAGATCGCGCTGACCGGGCAGGAAGCCAAGACCCTCAAGCAGGACATCAACGGGTTGTGGATCTACCCGCCGTTGGACGATCCGGAGCAGATCCTCGCCCAGGCAGGCCGCTTCTCCAACGCCTGACAGCGGGCCGCAGCCCGACAGTCCGGCCGGCCTCGCACCGCCGGACGACGACCACCACCGAACCGCCCGGTGTGCAGGGGCTCTTTCCCTTGCGCCCTGGGCGGTTCTCATCCGCCGCCTGTCGGTGACTGCGGTGGCGTGTCCGACCGGGCGGCCGTGACCTGGGGGGCGCCTTCTGTCCCCAGCTCTGGGTGACCGCCGACGGCCGGCGGACCCGCCTCGACGACGCACTCGGGGACTCCCTCGCCGTCCTGGCCGGCGCGCCCCTTCCGCCCTCGTGCGGGCCGTGGCGGAGGGCATCGGCGCACGGGCCGTCGCCACGGACAGCCTCGGCGACGACGGCACGCTCGCCGCGTGGCTGCGTGACGGCCGGGCGGACGCCGTGCTGCTGCGCCCCGACCGCAGCGTCCTGGACACCGTCCCGGCCGGCGCCGGTTGCTTCACGGACATCGCCACCTGGGTCCCGCTGCTGTGCACGGCCCGCCGTCCCGTCCCGGACGAACAGGCCGGCGAGGCCTGCCTGACGCAGCCGGCCTACGGCTCCTCCACGCGCAGCTGCTCGATGGCTTCGAGGACGCCCTTGCGGTGGGCATGTGTGCGCTCGTAGCCCTCGATCACTGTCAGATCCAGCTGGGAGAGTGTGCCCAGTCGCTGCTGGATCTGCTCGGTGCTGAGCTGGCTGAACCCGGGAATCGGCAGGTCCTCCTCCCGCTTGACCGATCCCAGGACCTCTTCGGCAATGGGGCTGGGCTCGGCCATCTCCCTCCCCGCACCCCAGGGCCGTCGGCCACTGTGCTGGGCGACGTACAGCGCCTGGTCGAAAGCGGTCCGCATCGTATGGGCCGCCGTGTCGGCCAGAGCGGCGATGCGGTTCTCGCCCGGACCCGAGCCGTTGGTGGACGCCGCCACGGCGCGGGCGTGCTCGGCGAGGCTTGCCTCCAGTTCCTGCAGCAGCTCTTCGTCCTGGCGGCGCAGCGAGCCGAGCAGCTCGGCGGTGGACCGGGCGTCCACTTGTTCGGCGAGGACCTCCCCGGCCCGGCACGCCGCGAGCGCCCGCGCCGCGACCGCGTACTCGTCCTCCGCATTCCTCAGCAGCCGCCGCGCATCGGCCGGGCCCCCGCCGGGCAGCAACCCCCGCACGATCGACGCCCCGATCGTCAGCGGCAGCATCGCCGCGCGCACCGCGCCCCGCGAGACGGACCGGCTCAGGCCGACCGCGGTGCTCATCAACCCCCTGGGCTGCAGATCGCGTGCCTGGCGTTGAATGCGCTGGAGGCTGTAGTGGACCTCGATGCTCTGGCGTTCGAGCATCTCCCGGTGCGGGCCCGGCGGCGTGACGGTCACATCCGCCCGGAACCGGTCCAGTACTGCGGCATGCGCCTGGCGCGTATCCTCCAGCGCCGGTACAAGTTCCTCCGTTACCACTGCCATGCCGGGCTCCTGAGTGAGGAAGGGGCGGCAGTCCGCCGCACACGGGAAGCGGCTGCCCTCAGCGCCCCCACGGCCGGGCAACCGGCACCATCCTGCGGGACCCACGTCAAGATCGCCTGTCGAGGCGGGACCGGTCATGCGCGTACCGATTCCGTCCTCGGGTACCCGGGCATCACAGGAGCCCAACGAGCATCACGTTGGGAGGCAGCGGATGATCTCCGACTTGGTGTTGGTGCCCGCAGGCGAGGCGCCGCTCGCAGGCGATCTGGTCGTCCCCGGCCCGGTGCGGTCGGTGGTGGTCATCGCCGAGGGCGGCAGCAGCTCCCGGGGCAGTACACGCGACCGTACGCTCGCCGACGCGTTTCACCGGGCAGGCATGGGCACGCTCCTCCTCGATCTCCTCACCGAACTGGAGAAACGGGAGGACGCGCGCTCGGCCCGGCATCGCTTCGACGTCCAGTTCCTGGCCCGGCGGCTGGTGGCCGCCGTCGACTGGCTGGAGCAGCGGCCGGAGACCGTCGACGTCCCGGTCGGTCTGTTCGGTGCCGACACGGCCGCGTCGGCGGCTCTGCTGGCAGCTGCCGAGCGGCCACAACGAGTCCTGGCCGTGGTCACCCGAGGTGGGCGTCCGGACCTGCCGTACGAGGCGCTGCAGCGCGTCCGGGCCTCGGTGCTGTTCCTCGTCGGCGGCGAGGACGAGACCGATCTGGGGTTCAACCAGGAAGCGGCCGGAATGCTCAGCGCGCCCAGCGAGATCCGTGTCGTGCGCGGCGCAACCCATCTGTTCCACGAGCCCGGGACCCTTGAGGAGGTAGTCACTGCGGCTCGGCACTGGTTCGTCTCCCATTTGGAGAACGGACGTCGTTCAGCCTGATCCCAGCGCCACGCCCGACCGTGCGGCATGGTCGAGCCGCACGGCCGGGCGGGTGATTGCAGGTGATCTTGTTGTGGGGTGGCCCTAACCGGCCAGGGTGGGGACGTAAGGGGACAGGGCCGGAGCGAGTTGCACCCCGGGGGCCAGGCCGAGGGCGGTGAGCGCGTCGGGCAGGCCGTGTCCGAGGCGGGATGCCTCCAGGGTGCCCGGGGCGGCCAGTGGGCGGCAGCTGGCGGCGATGATCTCGAACAGGTGCCGCACCCGGCCAGGTCCGCGGGGCAGCAGCTGACCGTGGAAGTCCTCGTGGTGGGCGAGAACGAGGGCGGCGAGACCGACGACGTGGGCCGAGGCCGTGCCGGTGCCGTCGAGGGCCGTGTACCCGCCCTGCGGCGAGCATGACAGGACGGCCACACCGGGTGCGGCCGCGTCGACCCCGGGCCCGTGGCAGCTGAACGGCGCGGCGAACAACCCGTCCGGCGTCAACTGGGGGCCCACATGGGTGGCTTGGGAGGTGTCCGGCGGGAAGGTCCCGAAGGCTCCGAGCGCACCCACGGTGAACACGGTGGGCAGTGAGCCGGGGAAGCAGACCGGTCCGCCCGAGTCGCCCGCCGGGGCGACGCAGGCGATGCCCACCGCGTTGGCGTCGGCCAGTTTGCGTGAGACGAGCGCCGACGCGTACGGCGTTGCCACGGCGATGTGCGCGACGTCGACCTCGCGTTCGATGCAGTGGTCGAGGGCGGCGATCAGGTCGCTGAAGCAGCCGCCGGGCAGCACCTGACAGACCTCGATCTCGGCATCGACCGCGATACCGATGACGCCCTTGCCGGTGTCCGCCCCGGCGATGACGCCGGCCGCATGGGTACCGGTGCCCGCCGTGTCGTGGGCCCAGCCCTCCTCGGTTCCGCGGACGAGATCGATCCCGGAGCGCACCCGCTGCTTCAGATCGGGATGCTCGGCGGCGACGCCCGACCCGATGACCCCGACCTTGATCCCGAAAGCGCGGAACGTGGGAGGCAGCCGGTCCAGCCGCATGGCCTGCTGGCCCCAGCCGTACTCTTGCCTGTCCTCCAGCCCTGGGTACACCTTGGCCAGCGGTGTGAGGGTGACCAGGTTCTCCCCGGTCACCGACAGGTCCGGACGACTGATCCAGCGGTCGGTGTAGCCGCCCACGGGCCGGACGTACAGCGCCTGGACGGACTGCACCGTCTCCGTGGGCAGCGTGACGGTGACCGTACCGTCGGACCCGGTGACACCCTGGCCGGGCCATGACGACCCGATCAGGAACACGCCCGCGCCGGTCAGCGGTTCTCCGTCCGGGCCGCAGACGCGCAGCGAGATCTCCACCGGTTGTTCCAGCGGCATGACCAGTCCTGGATCACGCAGCGCGATCCCCACGGCCGGCGCGGCGGCGGGTACGGCTGCGGACAGCGGCAGGTCCGGCTCGATGTGTACGTGCAGCGTCCGCATCGCCGGCAGCTGAGCCCCGGGTGCCTCGACGACTGCGATCTCCGGGCAGGCGGGGGGCAGCCCGGCCGATCGCAGCTTCTCCGACGGCCGGAGCCTACGGGTCACCTTGACGTCGGGCATGCGCCCCAACTGGTCACACACCGCATCCATACTGAGTTCGGGCACTCCCGGTGGGAGCAGTTGCTGCGGCAGCGGTGTCACCATGTACCGCTCCCGGCGCGGCTGCACCGGGACGGACTGCGCGCCCTTCCCGGCCGGCTCCGTCTCCTTGCCCTCCGGTCCTTCGCCGGCAGCCCCCGCACCACCCCCTGGCCCGCTCGCACCGCTGTTTCCGGGCCGTTCCTTGACCATCACGTCCACCATCACCACGCTTACGTCGTAACTCGTGCTCCTGATCCGGCCGATGGGGCAGCTCCCGCTTCCACGTGACCGCTTCCACGGTGACGCGGTGCGCCCGGAACCAGTCCGGGCACACCGCGTGCGCTGCCCAGGTGTCAGCCCATACCGAACGGCTGACCCATCTGGCCGAAGCCGAAGCCGGGCTGCTGCTGGTACTGCGGGTACTGCTGGCCGAACCCACCGCCCCACTGCTGGCCCTGCATGCCCTGCTGGCCCTGCTGACTCTGCTGGAGCAGGGTCACGATCGCGGTCGGCAGTGCCTGCTGCACGGACTGCTCCACGGCGTGGCGGATGCCCGAGTGCAGCGCGCGGTGCAGCGCGAGAGCCAGGTACGGATGCGCCTGCTGGGCCAGGCCCGGCTGCTGCTGCATCTGCTGCTGGATCTGCTGGATCTGCTGGAACGTCTGCTGCACCTGCTGCGCGACCTGCTGGGCCGTCTGCTGACACGCCTGCTGGATGGACTGCTGGACCACCTGGGCGATCTGCTGCGGACCACCCAGCTGCTGACCGCCGAGCTGCTGGAGGGGTTGAGTACCGGTCATCACCGACATGAATTCTCCTTGCGGGTGCCACGGAGGGAAAGTCGACATAGGTGTTATGTCGGCTTTGTCGGAATAATCCGACGACCTGAACCTAGGGGCGTGTCGACCGGGCCGCAAGCCGAGGAGTTGGCCTGGCTGCTTCAACTCGTGCCGTCCAGTCGGGACATGGTCGACGCGGACCGGGAGGGGCGGCCGGTGCGATCGGTGACCCGGACGACTTGATTCGACGTACCTCTATGTTGACGTCTGTCGATTCAAGGCGCAGTCTTGTTTCTATGGATGTCGATCCAGTGAGGAGTGCTGCCATGACCGAGCAGACGCCCGAAGAGGTACGGGAAGCCGTCCGCGTGGGCTACGCCGCTGCCGCCGTGAAGGTGCTCGAGGGCGGTGCCGCGTCGGGCGGGCCGCAGAGCGGCGGGGACTGCTGCGGTCCGCAGGCGGTCGAGATCGCCGAGGGCTTCGGGGCCGGCCGCTACGGAGCCGAGGACCGCGACGGACTCCCGGCCGAGGCGGTCGCGGCCTCCCTGGGCTGCGGCAACCCGCTCGCGGTGGCGGAACTGCGCGAGGGGGAACGCGTGCTGGACCTCGGCTCCGGCGGCGGCATCGACGTGCTGCTGTCCGCGCGCCGGGTCGGGCCGCACGGCAGGGCGTACGGGCTGGACATGACCGACGAGATGCTCGCCCTCGCCCGGGCGAACGCACAGAAGGCCCGCGCGACGAACGTGGAGTTCCTCAAGGGCACCATGGAGTCCGTGCCGCTGCCCGCGCACAGCGTCGACGTCGTCATCTCCAACTGCGTGATCAACCTGTCGGTGGACAAGCCCGCCGTCTTCGCCGAGATGTTCCGCGTTCTGGGCCCCGGCGGGCGCGTCGGTGTGACGGACGTCGTGGCCGAGGATCACCTCACCCCCGACCAGCGCGCCGAGCGCGGCGCATACGTCGGCTGCATCGCGGGCGCCCTGTCCTTCGCCGAGTACCGGCAGGGGCTTGAGGATGCAGGGTTCACCGACGTCGAGATCACGTCGACGCATCAGGTCACGGACGGAATGCACTCGGCGATCGTCCGTGCCGTCAAGGATTGCCGCTATTCGCCGACGACTCGCAGGTTGTAAGTGGCTTTGAGGTCGGGAATCCAGTCGTCGAAGAAACGGATTCCGTGCGGCTCGCCGAGGTGATTCAGTTCGTCGAGCCCGACCGGCCCCTGTCGCAACCGTTCTTCGAAGTCGATGAAGAAAAGCTCGAATCCACCTGGCGTGTACAGTTCGACAATCCGCGCCGACTCGGGCCCCGCGTTCCACATGGTGTGGGGGATTCGGCGAGGCTTCAACACCCAGCACCCGTCTGTCGCCCTGACAACCTCGTCGTCGACCCGGACATGCATTTCCCCTTCGAGTACGTAGAGCCAGACATCGTTCTCGTGAACGTGCGGCGGGAGAAGAAGTCCAGGCTCGAACGGCTGCTCTATGATCGAGATGGCCCCGTTGGTCTCCTCGCCATAAAGCTTGATGACGACACCATTGGTACTGTCACCTTCATCCCTGGCGACCAGCGTCTTGCCCATGATTCGTCCACGCATAGCGCACCTCGCCCATTGTGGCGGAGGCCGTTTCCTGTTTCACCGGGGTGATGACCCCCGGAGTCGGCACCGCCATGACCCATGGTCCTCCACCGGCCCGCACGACCGGAAACGTCCGCAGGCACGCGCGGTGCTTTGCACCTACGGTGGTCCGAGAGGGGCCGGTGAGCCGAACCGGTCATGTGGAGGAGGCTGCGATGGAGGAGCACTTCGTCTGGGTGACGACGCGCCGCGTCCGGCCGGGCACCCTGGAGGAGTTCGAGCGGGCATGGCGCCCGCCCTCCTCCCCGCAGGGGCTGCGCCGCGCCTTCGCGTACTGGTCCGAGGACGGACAGGAGATCACCGGGGTGTCGTTCTGGGACTCCAAGGAGGCATGCGACGCCTGGCGGGCCTCCGAGCCGGAGAAGCAGCGGCGAGAGGCCATGGCCCCCTACGTCGTCGGGGAGCGGGAAGGCTTCTACCGCGGCCGCGAACTGGCCATCCCCCAGCGGTAGTCAACAGGAACGGCCTGCGTGTCGACGCTCCGGTGGGGGAGTTCGTGCCTGTGGTGCCGGACGCCGTGGGAGCGGACCACTTCGTCCATGGCTCGGAACAGGACGAGTTCCATGGCCTCGGGCGCAGTCAGGGTGCCGCTGCCATCGGGCGGGCGGAGCCAGCGGAGGTCTCCCCACCGGCAGTGCGGGGCAGGGGCGGCGATCCAGCCGCCTCTTGCGACATAGCGCGTGCCCTGGCCGACCCAGGTGGACACGGGGTCGGGTGGCAGGAGGAAACCGACTTGCTGTCGCCTTTCGTCCAGGAGAACAGGGCCGGGGACGAGGCGAGGAATGCCCTCGAGGCAGTCGGCGGCGCGCAGCCCGAGGCAGGCGGGGACGATCAGTACGTCCCAGAAGCGTCCGGCGGCCAGAAGGTGGACTCCGGTGCTGCCGTGCTGCCAGTCCTTCTTGCAGGCCCGGGGGTCCTGTGCGGCTGCGGCCAGCCATTCCATCGCGTTCGTCCACTGTGCCAGTGCCATGAACAAACCTCCTGCGTGGTGTCGGGCCTTGGTGCCCGGCAGGCCAAAGGTTGTCTGTGTTGTCGTTGGCGCCTTGCTTCCGTAGGTGGGTGGTTCGTGTCCCTAAGTGCTACGGGGCGTACGACGGTACGGCCATATGGCAGGGGCGCTGTTCACCGGATATGGCGAGCGCCAGCGCACCGAGGGCGCAGATATATGCAGACGAGCGCCCTTGTGTGCTTCGGTGCGGCGGTTGATCACCGGGCGCGCTGCAATCCGTGCCTGTGCAGCAGGCACGCCGTGCACCGGCTCCCGTCGAGGAGCCGGTGCACGGCGTCGGTGTGGGATGGTCAGCCGTGGCGTCGAGCGCAGCGGCTCATGACGCGAGTTCCTTGCAGATGCGGTCCAGCATGAACGCCGAGGATTCGCGGGCCCGTTCCTCCCAGGCGAAGACACAGGCCGTGGCGACGCCGTCGAAGTCCAGTTCGCGCAGGGTGCCGAAGAAGGCGTCCCAGTCCACCTCGCCCTGACCGATGTCGAGGTGCTGGTGGATGCGGGCGGTGGTGCCCGGCGGGTTGAGGATGTAGCGCAGTCCGGAGGATCCCTTGTGGTTGAAGGAGTCCGCGATGTGCACGTGCTGGAGCTTGTCGCCCGCGTAGCGCATCATCGCCGCGATGTCCGCCTTCGGGTCTGACCCGGACAGGTGGAAGGAGTGCGGGGCACAGTAGAGGTAGTTCACCCACGGCTTGTCGATGGCGCGGACCAGGTCGACCGCGGGGGAGTTCTCCTCGCAGAAGTCGTCCGGGTGCGCCTCCAGGTTGAGGGCGATGCCCTCCCGCTCGAAGACCGGCAGCAGCTCCTCCATCGAGCGCCAGAACGCCGCCTCGCTCTCGGCGGCGCGCTCGGGGCGGCCGTTGAACTCCGAGTTCATCAGCGGGCATTCGAGCTCGGCCGTGATCTCGATCATCCGCTTCCAGTAGCGGACGGCGGCCTGCCGCTCGGTCTCGTCCGGCGAGGACCACTTGTACAGAGGCAGTACGGAGGAGAGTTGCACGCCGTGCGTGCGCAGGGAGTTCTTCAGTTGCGTGACGCGTGCGTCGTCCGCCCGGGGGTGCAGGAAGAACGGCATGAAGTCGTCACGCGGCGACAACTCGATGTACTCGTAGCCGAGTTCGGCGACCGTGCGCACCATGTCGTCCAGGGGAAGTGCGCGGAACATGTACGGGTCGAGGGCGATCTTCATGCCGTGCCTCCGTAGAGCGCGGGCCGGGGCTTCATGTCGACGGTGACGACCTGGCTGTCCGTCTCCAGGGAGCGCACGGCTGCGTCGGTGATGACGGTGGCGGCGTAGCCGTCCCAGGCCGACGGACCCGTGGGTTCGGTGCCGGCCTCTACCGAGGCGGTCCACTCACGGAACTCCGTGTCGAAGGCGTCCACGAACCGGCCCTTCCAGTCCTGGAGTACGGCGGTGCCGTGCCGCCCTGCGGTACGGATGCCGACGGCTGCCGGGTCGGGCAGGCGGACCAGGCCGTCCTCGCCCACGGTTTCGCACTGGATGTCGTAGCCGTACTGGCAGTTGACGAAGACCTCGAGGTCGATGCGGACGCCGTTCGCGGTCTCGAAGAGCATGATCTGCGGATCCTTCAGGTGCGCGAACCGCTTGCTCGTGGCGCGCGGGGTGATCACCTGGGCGGAGACGATCTCGTCGTCGAGCAGCCAGCGCAGTACGTCGATCTCGTGGACGGCCGTGTCCTGGGCGGCCATCGCGGAGGTGTAGGAGTCCGGCACGGTCGGGTTGCGGTGTGCGCAGTGCACGATCAGCGGCGTGCCCACGGAGCCGGTGGCCAGCACCTCCTTCATCTGGCGGTATCCCGCGTCGAAGCGGCGCATGAAGCCGACCTGGACCAGGCGGCGGCCGTGCGCCCGCTCGGCCTCGACGATGCGCAGACAGTCCTCGGCGGTCGTCGCGAGCGGCTTCTCGCAGAACACCGGCTTGCCGGCCGCGATGGCGTTCAGGACGTGTTCGGCGTGCGTGGGGCCCCAGGAGGTGACGAGGACGGCGTCCACCTCGGGGGAGTTGATCAGATCGGTGCCGGTCGGCACGGCGGCGGCGCCGATGCGGGCGGCGACCTCCGCCGCGCGGGCGGCGTCGAGGTCCGTCACCGCGGTGACGCGAGCCCCCGTGATGACGTCGGTGAGCCGCCGTATGTGGTCCTGGCCGATCATTCCGGTGCCGATGACACCTACACGTACAGTCATGAGGAGAGTTCCTTGAGGGGAGTTCAGGAGAAACGGGCCCGGAGTTCCGCTTCGAGGTTCTCGAGGCTGCGGCCCTTGGTCTCGGGGACGTAGAGCTTCACGAAGGTGAGGGAGAAGAGCCCCGCGACGACGAAGAGGAAGAAGGTGTTGGAGATCCCGATCGCGGAGACCAGCGACGGGAAGACCAGGCCGATCACGAAGTTGGTCAGCCACAGCACCACGGCCGCGACGCCCATGCCGAAGCCGCGCATCCGCATCGGGAAGATCTCCGACAGCATCAGCCAGGTCACCGGCGAGATCGCGCCCTGCTGGAAGGCGAGGAAGGTGACGGTCATGGCGAGCACGGCGTACGCACGGCCCGTGCCCTCGGGAAGAGTGAGAGAGAAGATGCCGATGAGCAACAGGGCGCTGGTGGTACCGATCTGACCGGCCATCAGCATCGGACGACGGTTGACGCGGCTCAGCAGCCAGATCCCGACGAAGGTGGCCAGCACCGAGATCACACCGTTGGCGATGTTGGCGGTCAGGGCGCTGTCCGACGTGAAGCCGGCGTCGGTGAGAATCTGGGTGCCGTAGTACATGATCGTGTTGACGCCGGTGATCTGCTGCACGATCGCGATACCGAAGCCGACGAACATCAGCCTGCGCACCCAGGGCACGGCCCTCATGTCCTTCCAGCCGCCGAGCTTCTTCCGCTCGTCCTTGACGGCGAGCGCGGACACCTCGCTCAGCTCGGCCTGCGCCCGTGCCTCGGACCTGACCTGCTTGAGTACCTCGAAGGCCTCGCCGAAGCGGCTCTTGGAGGCCAGCCAGCGAGGGCTCTCCGGCATGACCAGCATGCCGAACCAGAGCACGACGGCCGGAAGCGTCGCGACCACCAGCATCCAACGCCAGACACCGCCGGACTCGCCGCCGACCCGAGCGATGATCGCGTTGGACGTGAAGGCCAGCAACTGCCCACTGACGATCATGAGTTCGTTACGGGTGACCAGCGCGCCGCGCCGCTCGGCGGGGGAGACCTCCGCGAGGTACACGGGCACGGTCACCGAGGCGCCGCCGACCGCGAGGCCGAGCACGAAACGTGCGACGATCATGACTTCCGTCGTCGGCGCGAGGGTGCATCCGAGGGCGCCGACGAAGAACAGCACCGCAAGGGCGAGGATGGTGCGGCGCCTGCCGCGCTGGTCCGACATCCGGCCGCCCGCGACGGCTCCGAGGGCGGCGCCCAGCAGCAGTGAGCTGGTGACCATGCCCTCGGTGACCGCGGTGAGACCGAGGTCGTCGGTCATGTACGGCAGGGCGCCGTTGATGACGCCGGTGTCGTAGCCGAAGAGGAGCCCGCCGAAGGTGGCGATGACCGTGATGAGCCGCAGCCTCCGGGAGACCGCCGGCGGAGCGTCGTCCGTCACTGCGGCAGGTGCCGTGATCGCGTCGTCCCTGACGTCCATGGCAGCCCCCTTACCGGTTGGTGGTCGGGCGTCGGGTTCCGGTGAGGCCGCAGCCGGCCAGGTGCTCACGGGTGCGTACGGCGATGGGCAGCGGTACGTCGGGAGCGCACGGGTACAGGTCCTGCTCGACGATCACGAACAACTCGGCGTCGAGTTCGGCCACCACGTCGGCCGGGTTCGGCACGCCGGCCGGGGGCGACACGCACACGCCGCGCTTGACGGCCTCGCCGAAGGAGAGGTTCTCGGCGGCGACCTGGGCGAGGACGGCCGGGTCCATCTGCTTGATGTGGACGTAGCCCACGCGCTCGCCGAAGCGACGGATCAGGTCGAGGTTGTCGCCGCCACCGTACGCAACGTGCCCGGTGTCCAGGCACAGGTTCGTGTAGCGGCTGTCGGACTCGTTCAGCAGCCGCTCGATCTCCGGCTGGGTCTGGATGTGGCTGTCGGCGTGCGGGTGGACGACGAGGCGTACGTCGTACTCGTCGAGCAGCAGCCTGCCGAGCCGGTCGGCGGCGTGGCCGAAGCCCGCCCACTGTTCGGCGGTCAGCTCGGGCGGCTCGGTGAACGCGCCGGTCTTCTCGTCCCGGTACATCGGCGGGATGAGGACCAGGTGGTGCGCGCCCGCGGCGGCGGTCAGCGCGGCGACCTGCCGGACGTGGGCGAGCATGTCGTCCCAGGCTTCCGGGCGGTGCAGTGCACCGAACGCGGTGCCGCCGGAGACCTTCAGCCCGCGGGCGTCCAGCTCTTCCTTCAGGCGCTGCGGTTCGGTGGGGAGATAGCCGTACGGTCCCAGTTCGAGCCACTGGTAGCCGGCCTCGGCCAGTTCGTCGAGGAAGCGGGTGTACGGGACCTGGTGCTCGTCCTCGGGGAACCAGATCCCCCAGGAGTCGGGGGCGGAGCCGAGGCACAGGTTGCCCACGGTGGTGCGGAGCGGGGATGGCGCCGTTGCCATGGTGTGTGTCCTTCGGGGAGAGGGAGGTTTCAGCTGGAGGTGGGGAAGGTGAAGCCGGCGGTCACCTGCTGCTCGGTCTGGGGCCAGCGGGTGGTGACGACCTTGGGGCGGGTGTAGAAGCGGATGCCTTCGGGGCCGTGGATGGGGGAGTCGCCGATGAGGGAGTCCTTCCAGCCGCCGAAGGAGTAGTAGGACATCGGCACGGGCACCGGCACGTTGACGCCGATCATGCCGACGTTGACCTTGCGCTGGAAGCGGCGCGCGGCCTCGCCGGAGGCGGTGAACAGGGCGGTTCCGTTGCCGTAGGGGTTGGCGTTGATGAGGTCGACGGCCTCGTCGAGGGTGTCGACGCGGACGACGGCGAGGACGGGGCCGAACAGTTCTTCCTGGTAGGCGTCCATCTCGGTGGTGGCGTGGTCCAGGAGGGAGGGGCCGGTGAAGAAGCCGTCCTCGTGGCCGTCGATCTTCAGTCCGCGGCCGTCGACGACGACGGTGGCGCCCTGCGTGGCAGCGGTGCCGACCGCGTTCTCGACGCGTTCCTGGGCGGCCTTGGTGACCAGCGGCCCCATCTCGGTGCCGGGGGTGTCACCGGGGCCGACCTTCACTTCGCGGGCCTTGCGGGCCAGCACCTCGACCAGCCCGTCGGCCGCGTCACCTACGGCGACCGCGACGGAGACGGCCATGCAGCGCTCGCCTGCGGAGCCGTAGGCGCCTGCGGTGATGTGGTTGGCGGCGAACTCCAGGTCGGCGTCGGGCAGGACGACGGCGTGGTTCTTGGCGCCGCCGAGGGCCTGGACGCGCTTGCCGTGCGCGGTGGCCTGCTGGTGGACGTACTTGGCGATCGGGGTGGAGCCGACGAAGGAGACGGCCTGGATGCCGGGGTGGGTGAGGAGGGCGTCGACGGCGGGCTTGCCGCCGTGGACGACGTTGAAGACGCCGTCGGGCAGGCCGGCCTGCTGGTAGAGCTCGGCGACGTAGTTGGCGGCGGAGGGGTCGCGTTCGCTGGGCTTGAGGA
>NZ_QZWF01000034.1 GCF_004187715.1 Streptomyces sp. F001
CCGGCGCGTAGGAGCCGCCGCGGCTGGCCACGACGGTGACCGGGTGCCCTTGGCAGAGGGTTCTCGCCCATGGTGCGGCCGTGGAGGATCACGTTGTCCAGCCATGCCTTGAGGTGGACGGATCGAGTAGTTGTACATCGGGGCGCGATCAGCACCGCGTCCGCCCGCTCCAGCTCCTCCATCAGCTTCACCCGCTCGGCGAAGGCGGCCGCCTGCTCGGGCGTGTGCGCGTCCGGAGCGGCGAAGCCTGCCGTTGGCGTCGGCGGTGATGTGCGGACGGGGTGGGTGGAAGTCGCGGTAGATCACCCCTCCGGGTGCTGCTCCTCCAGGCCTTGCGGAAGGTCTCCGTGACGGCCCGGGACGCGGAGGCGGAGCGGGGAACACGGACGAGCGATGTGCAGCAACGTGGCCATCAGGAAATCTCCCATGAGCAGTGAACCGCCGGCGCCCGCGGGTGGCAGGGCACCCGCCGTGCTAATTCTTGGTGCGGGACTATGAATAACACAGGTGCTTACTCTTTTTCCCCCGCACGGCGGCCACAGTACCCTGAAGGCATGACAGTCGAGCAGAGCCATGACACCGAGGCATGCAAGCGGGTGGACAGCGCATCACCCGCGTCTTCCAGTTGCTCGGAAAGCGCTGGACCGGCCCGATCGTGGCCGTGCTCGTCAACAGCCGGCCCACTTCGCCGACCTGCGCCGGGCGATCCCCGGGATCAGCGAGCGCATGCTCTCCGACCGGCTCACCGAGCTCGGCGCCGCGGGACTCGTCGTGCGCGAGGTGGAGGAGGCCCGCCACTGCGGTCTCCTACCGGCTGACCGAATCCGGGGCCCCCTGGAACCCGCCCTCAAGAACTCGGGGACTGGCGAGAAGCACCTGCCGGACAGCCCTGTTAGCCGACTTGCCCGACCGGCCGACCCCGCCGACAGAGCCCGACCCACTTAGTAATGGGATCCATTTTCATGTAGCGTCTGTGTCACTCCCCCCGGGGAGTCACGAAACGCACCCAGGAAGGATCCCGATGGCCGTCCCCAAGCGGAAGATGTCCCGCAGCAACACCCGCCACCGCCGCGCCCAGTGAAGGCGAGCACGCCGCAGCTCGTGCCGGTCACGATCGAGGCGTCAGCCACCTCGTACCGCAGAACCTGGTCAAGGCGTACGAGCGCGGGCTGCTGCGCCCCGAGGGCTGAGCGAGGATCCTTACGGCCGACTGCCCGTCACCGTCCTGTCCGGTTTCCTCGAGCGGGCAAGACCACGCTGCTCAACCACGTCCTCGCCAGTCGCGAAGGGCTGCGCGTCGCCGTGATCGTCAACGACATGAGCGAGATCAACATCGATGCCACGCTGGGCGCGGCGGCGAGCCGCGCTGTCGCGCACCGAGGAGCGGCTGGTCGAGATGACCAACGGGTGCATCTGCTGCACCCTGCGCGACGACCTCCTGGAGGAGGTCGACCGGCCCGTGAGGGCCGCTTCGACCACCTGCTGATCGAGTCGTCCGCATCTCCGAGCCGATGCCGGTGCCGCCACCTTCGCGTTCGCCCGCGACGACGGCGCCACCTCGGCGATCTGGCCCGCCTGGACACCAGGTCACCGTCGTCGACGCAGCGAACTTCCTGGCAGAGCTGGCGAGCGGCGACGAGCTCGTCGAACGCGGCCTGGACCAGTACGAGGACGACGAGCGCACCGTCAGCGACCTGCTGATGGACCAGGTCGAGTTCGCCGACGTCATCGTGCTCAACAAGCTCGACCTGGTGGACGCCGCCACCGCCGACCGGCTGCGGGCGACCCTCGCACGCCTCAACCCGCCGCCCGCGTCGTCCCCGCCACCCACGGCCGGATCGACCTCCAACAGGTCCTGGACCACCGGCCTGTTCGACCTGGAGCGCGCCCAGCAGGCGCCGGGCTGGGTCCGGGAGCTCAACGGGGACCATGTTCCGGAGACGGAGGAGTACGGCATCTCCTCGACCGTGTTCCGCTCCGAACTGCCTTTCCATCCCGGGCGGTTGTGGACCTTCGTGACCCAGGAGCTGGACGGCGGCGACCACGGGCGGATTCTGCGCTCCAAGGGCTTCTTCACCCTGGCGAGCCGCCCGCAGGTGACGGGCCTGTGGTCGCAGGCCGGTTCCGTCGCCCGCTTCGAGCCGTCCGCCGCACGCGACGAGGACCCCGTACGCTCAGGAACTGGTCTTCATCGGTACGGAGCTGAAGGCCGGCGCCCTGCACACCGCACTGGCCGAGTGCCTGATGCACGACGGCGAGGAACCGCCGTCCGACGACCCGTTCCCCGCCTGGGACACCTACGGCCTCGACGACACCTGCGACCACGAGCACTCCCCCCATGGCGGGACCTGAGACCCGGGTCGGGCGGTGGACGCAGCCACGGCACCGCCCGACCCGTACGGACACCGAAACGGAGACTGCCATGACAGAGCACGGTGTACGTCTGGGCACGGTTCAGGAGACCCTGCTCATCCCGCTGTACGGACGCGCGGTGGAAAGCCGCAAGAAGGCGCCGCACTGCGCGACGCCCGGGCCGAGGAGATCGTGGCCTCGATCGACTACGACTTCGCCCGCTTCGACAACGGACCGAGCCTCATCGGCACGGTCCTGCGCACCAGCCTGTTCGACCGGTGGTGGCCGACTTCCTGACCGAACACCCGGACGGCACGGTCGTCGAGATCGGCACGGGCCTCAACACCCGGTACGAGCGCGTCGGCACCGGCCGCGCCCGCTGGTTCGACCTCGACCTGCCCGACGCGATCGACCTGCGCCGGACGTTCTTCACCGACACTGCCCGCCGCACGATGATCGCCGCCGTGACGGACGAGGCATGGGCCGACTCCGTCGCCGCACAGTCGACGGCCCCTTCTTCCTCGCCGCCGAAGCGGTACTGCCCTACCTGCCCGAGGCGGAGGTGCTAAGGTCCTCAACCTGCTCGCCGAGCGCTTCCCCGGTGCGCTGCTCGCCCTGGACACCGCCGGTCCCGGGATCATCACCACCCAGGACCAGCACGACGCGCTCAGCAAGGTCGACGCCAAGATGCATGGTCGGCGCCGGCCGAACTCACCGACTGCGACCGGGGACCCGACTGCTCGCCTCCCACACGCTCACCAGCCTCCCACCACGATGTACGACGAACTGCCGGCGGCGTATCAGAGATGCTCAGCGGCCTCAAGGCCCAGCGGCTGCCGCAGGTGGAGGAGTACCGATCAACCTGCTCCGACTCCCTGACCGAGTGACCACACGGCGCCCGACTCGCCTATTCGCAGGCCATTGGGTGCCTGCCGATTGACACCCCACCCTGACCTCTCCACCCTATGAGACGACATCCATTTCCAATAGGAGTTAGCGATGCGTGTGCGTTCGTCGGCAAGGCGGCAGTGGCAAGACCACTCTGTCCCCTCTTCTCCCGCCGGCTGGCACGTTCGGGGCGCCCGTGGTCGCCGTCGACGGCGACATCAACCAGCACTTGGCGTACGCCCTCGGCCTCGACGAGGAGAGATGTTCGCCGCCCCCCGCTCAGCGCCCACACCGGCGAGATCAAGGACTACCTGCGCGCACCAACCGCGGATCGTCTCCCGCGACGCCATGGTCAAGACGACCCCGGCGGACGCGGCTCACGGCTGCTGCGGCTGGGCGACGACGAGATCCACGCCCGGCACGTGCAGCGGGTGGGCGAGGTCCGGTGATGGTGACCGGCGCCTTCGACGAGAGGATCTCGGCTCGCCTGCTACCACTCCAAGCTCGGCGCGGTCGAGCTCTACCTCAACCACCTGGACCCGCCGCGAACGTCGTCGTCGACATGACGGCCGGCGCCGACGCCTTCGCCTCCGGTCTGTTCACCCGCTTCGACATGACGTTCCTGTGGTGGAGCCGACCCGCAAGAGCGTCTCCGTCTACCGCCAGTACCGCGACCACGCCGCCGAGTTCGGCATTCCGATCGCGTGGTCCCAACAAGGTCACCGCGAGGACGACTCGACTTCCTCCGGCGCACATCGCGACGACCTGGTCGCCCACTGCGAGCAGTCCGCCTGGGTCCGAGCCCAGGAGCAGCCGCGGCACGCGAGCTGAGCCGCACAACGCCGTGCGCTGACCGGCTGGCGCCGCGGTGGACGCCCGCCCCAAGGACTGGGCGACCTTCCAACGGCACGCCGTCGAGTTCCACCTGCGCAACGCCGCCGCCTGGGCCAACGACGCCACCGGCCACGACCTCACCGCCCAGGTCGACCCCGACTTCCGGCACGGCCCCGCGGCGCTCGCGGCCTTTGCCTGACCGGCCGCGCCGCACGCACACAAGGGTGCCGACGGCCGCCTCCACGGCGGCCGTCGGCACCCTTGGTCGTCGCTCAGGCGGCCAGCGCGGCGGGCTCGTCCGCCGCGGCGAGCAGGTCGATGAGCGCGGTGCGGGCCCGGTTGACCCGGGACCGGACCGTCCCGACCGGGCAGTCGTCAACTCGGCGACCTCCGCGTACGGCAGCCCGAGCAGCTGGGTGAGGACGAACGCCTCCCGGCGCTCCTCCGGCAGCGCCGCGAGCAGGTCGAGCAGGGCGATGCCGTCGTCGAAGCCCGGCAGATCGCGCGGCTGGGCCAGCTCCACGGCCAGCCGCCAGTCCGGTACGTCACTCAGACGCGGCCGGGCGGAGGCGTACCGGTAGCTGTCGATCACCGCACGGCGGGCGATGGACAGCAGCCAGGCACGCGCGGAGGAGCGGCCCTCGAATCGGTGCAGGCTGCCGAGCGCCCGCAGAAACGTGTCCTGCGCCAGGTCGTCGACGGCCTGGGGGTCGGCGCACAGATGGGCGACGTAGCGCAGGACGTCGCGGTGCAGGGCACGGACGAAGTGGTCGACGGCGTCCGGGTCGCCGCCGCGGGCGGCAAGCGCCCAGGCGGTAATCGACTCGTCGGCGGTCTCGTCCCGTGGTCCTCGGTTCGCGCGCGGAACGTCTCGCGTCGTTTCTCGTACGAGGCGGGCAGGGCAGGAGTGATCACCTGGTGTCCTTCTCGGTCATCCGGGAGCCCGGCCGGCGGCGCGCACAGGCACGCTGCGGCGGGATCCGGCGAGTGGGGATTCAGGCCGTACGGGACCCTGCGGGGCGTCCTGATGCCCGCGCGGGCGTACGACCGTGGCCCGAGGCGCCTCGGGGCCGCCTCGGGAAGCCGGCTGTCGTCAGACGACAGCAGTCCCCAGGGGCGGACCCCGCAAGGTGATCGCGTGGACGAGGAGGAGTCGGCGCGGTGACCGTGCCGAACTGCGCCGCGGCCGTGGGCGCGGGGCCTGCGGCGGGGCGGGCACGGCGAGCGGCAGCCGCAGCGGCGCCGCCAGCCATCCGGCCACGGCGCGCAGAATACGGAAGGCGGCACGCTCGCCGTGGGCGAGCCACAGGCGGACAGCAGTGCGGCCAGCAGGTGGGCGGCGATCATCCTGACGAGGACGAGCCGCCATGGCGTGGCCCGCGGTATGGCCCAGGTCCATAGCGTCCATCGAGTGCATGGGCATCGAGCCCATGTGCATCGAGGACATGTGCGCGGCGGACATGTCGTGGCCCACGGCACCCGTGTCCGAGGCACGGTGTGCTGTCCCGGTCGCCGACTGCGCGAGGGAGAACGCCGAGTGCAGCGCCGTCTGGGCGGTGGCCACGACGGCCACGATCAGCGGCAGCCCGCGTTCCCGGCCCGCCAGACACCACCCCCCGCCGGCGGTCACGGCGGCGCCGCCGGCCAGCGCCCACCAGGGCACATGACTGCCGGACATCAGTACGTGGCCCAGGGCGGCGAGCAGCACACAGACGGCCGCGAACACCGCGGCCCGAACCGTGCGAGAACACCACCCAGCAGTCATGACGGCCTCATCCTTGCATCCGGCGTCCCGGTGTCACCGTAGGTACGGAAATCGGCGGGGTCCGCCACTCAATCCGAGCCATGTGATACGAGCCACATGCACATGCCGGACGTGCCACAACAAATGGGAAAGGCAAGGAGGTTACCCACTCCTTGCCACTCTCAACATATAGCGCACGGGGGGCCTTGCGGCAAGACCCGGGTCGTGCCGCAGAATCTCCGGCCGAGGGCCAGAAACCGCGGAAATCAGGGATTCGCGAAGCGTGTATTCCCTTGTCCGTCCGGACGGCGCGGAGCAGCTGGCCGACAGCCTTGTCGAATGGGGGGTTTCATGTTTGACGTGATCGTTGCCGGCGGCGGACCGACCGGCTTGATGCTGGCCGGCGAGTTGCGGCTGCACGGCGTGCACGCGGTCGTGCTGGAGAAGGAGGCGGAGCCGACCCGGTATGTCCGCGCGCTCGGCCTGCACGTGCGCAGCATCGAGGTGATGGACCAGCGCGGTCTGCTGGAGCGGTTCCTCGCGCACGGCAAGCAGTACCCGCTCGGCGGTTTCTTCGCCGCCATCGCCAAGCCCTCGCCCGACCGGCTGGACACCGCGCACGGCTACGTTCTCGGCATCCCGCAGCCCACACCGACGCCTGCTGGCCGAGCGCGCCACCGAGCTCGGCGCCGAGATCCGGCGCGGCTGCGAAGTGGTCGGGCTGAGCCAGGACGACCACGGGGTGACCGTCGAGCTGGCCAATGGGGGCGTAGCCGGCGGGGGAGGCACGCGGCTGCGCTCGCGCTACCTGGTCGGCTGCGACGGCGGCCGCAGCACGGTGCGCAAGCTGCTCGGCGTCGGTTTCCCGGCGAGCCTCCACGGTCGAGACGCTGCTGGGCGAGATGGAGGTGGCCGTACCGGCGGAGGAACTGGCCGCCGCGGTGACCGAGGTCAACAAGACCCAGAAGCGGTTCGGCGCCACGCCCTTCGGAGAGGACGGGGTGTACCGCGTCGTCGTACCGCCGAGGGGCTGGCCGAGGACCGTACGATCCGCCGACCCTCGACGAGTTCAAGCAACAGCTGCGGGCGGTCGCCGGCACCGACTTTCGGCGTGCACTCACCGCGCTGGCTGTCCCGCTTCGGCAACGCCACCCGGCAGGCCGAGCGCTACCGGGTCGGCCGGGTGCTGCTGGCCGGCGACGCGGCGCACATCCACCCGCCGACCGGCGGACAGGGGCTCAACCTCGGTATCCAGGACGCGTTCAACCTCGGCTGGAAACTGGCCGCCGAGGTGAACGTGGCGCACCGGGGGGCTGTTGGACAGCTACCACACCGAACGGCACCCGGTGGCCGCCGACGTGCTGGACAACACCCGCGCACAGATGGAGCTGATGTCCACCGAGCCGGGCCCCCAGGCGGTGCGCCGACTGGTGTCGGAGCTCATGGACTTCGAGGAGGTGAACCGGTACCTGATCGAGAAGATCACTGCGATGGGGGTCCGCTACGACTTCGGCGAGGGGCATGACCTGCTCGGCCGGCGGATGCGGGACGTGGAGCTGAAGCGGGGGCGACTCTACGAGCTGATGCACGGCGGCCGCGGGCTGCTGCTGGACCAGACCGGTCGACTCTCGGTGGCGGGCTGGGCAGACCGGGTCGACCACGTCGTCGACATCAGCGAGGAACTGGACGTGCCGCGGTGCTGCTGCGGCCGGACGGCCACGTGGCGTGGGTCGGTGAGGACCAGCAGGATCTGCTCGGCGACTGCCCGAGTGGTTCGGCGCTGCCGCCGGCTGAGCGCACAGGTGTGGCTCGAAAGGACGGGAGGGGTACGCCCTCAGCCCAACTGGGTCGTCGTACCCGTTCGGACAGGGCTGACGGGGCTACCGTAAGGCTGCATTATGCCCTGATCCGAGAAGTACATCCTTTAGAGGTGTTCCGTCGTGAGCCTGAGCATCCGCAATCAACTGCCCGGCACCGTCACCGCCGTCACCACCGGCGAGGCCATGGCGACTGTGACCGTCGCCTCGACGGAGGTCAGGACATCACCGCGGCGATCACCGGGAGGCGGTGCGCGACTCGGTCTCGCCGAGGGGTCCGCCGTGCGCGCCTCGTCAAGTCCACGAGGTCGCCCTCGCCACGGCAGTGTGGACGGCCTGTCCATCCGCAACAGGCTGCGCGGTAACGTGCGGGAGATCACGACGGGCGGCGCCATGGCCTCCGTCCGGATCGCGAGGAAGGCGGGGAGCTGACCTCCGATCACCAAGGAAGCGGTGGCGAACTCGCCTGGAACGGACTCCTCCGTCGTCGCGTTGATCAAGGCGACGGAGGTCTCACTCGCGTCGACTGATCCGAACTGCGGCGGGGGCGGCGAGGAACGCGCACGACACGCACAAAATTAGAACCATTCGTTTTCTTGAACCGTTCGTGTTCTTGAGGGTAGGTTCGGCGGCATGACGCATCCCGGCCCCCACCGCTGAGGAGTTGCGCGGTGCCGGCCTGCGGGTGACGGCCGCCCGTGTCGCGCTGCTCGAGACCGTCCGGGCCGGTGACCACCTCGGCGTCGAGGCGATCGCCTCCGGGTGCGCGACCGCGTCGGCCATGTCTCCCTCCAAGCCGTGTACGAGGTCCACGCCCCACTGCGGCGGGACTTCTGCGCCGCATCGAACCGGCCGGCAGTCCGGCCCGGTTCGAGGGCGCGTCGGGGACAACCACCCCACGTCATCTGCCGGTCGTGCGGTGCCGTCGCCGATGTCGACTGCGCGCGCGGCGATGCCCCCTGTCTGACCGCGTCCGACGACCACGGCTTCTCGATCGACGAGGCCGAGGTCATCTACTGGGGCGTGTGCCCCGCTGTTCCACCCGCGCAGTACCTGAGCACCGTGATCCACCACGTCCGGAAGGATTTCCATGGCTGAGAACCCGATGCAATCGTCACGACCCAAGGCGGAGACCACAGGCGGCTGCCCGGTCGCACACGGGCGCCGCGCACCCGACTCAGGGCGGCGGCAACCGCCAGTGGTGGCCGCGCTCAACCTGAAGATCCTCGCCAAGAACCCGCCGTGGCCAACCGCTCGGCGAGGAGTTCGACTACGCCGAGGCGTTCAAGGCCCGACCTCGCGCCGTGAAACGGGACATCGCGAGGTGCTGACCACCTCGCAGGACTGGTGGCCCGCCGACTTCGGCAACTACGGCCCGCTGATGATCCGTATGGCCTGGCACAGCGCGGGCACTACCGGACCAGCGACGGCCGCGGTGCGCGCCGGCGCCGGACAGCAGCGCTTCGCCCCGCTCAACAGCTGGCCGGACAACGGCAACCTCGACAAGGCGCGCCGTCTGCTGTGGCCGGTCAAGAAGAAGTACGGGACATCTCCTGGGCGACCTGATGATCCTCACCGCAACGTCGCCCTGGAGCAGATGGGCTTCAAGACCTTCGGCTTCGGCGGTGGCCGCGAGGACGTCTGGAGCCGGAGGAGGACGTGTACTGGGGTCCCGAGACACCTGGCTCGACGACAAGCGCTACACCGGCGACCGGGAGCTGGAGAACCCGCTCGGCGCGGTCCAGATGGGCCTGATCTACGTCAACCCGGAGGGCCCGAACGGCAACCCGGACCCGATCGCCGCGGCCCGCGACATCCGTGAGACGTTCGGCCGGATGGCGATGAACGACGAGGAACCGTCGCCCTGATCGCCGGTGGCCACACCTTCGGCAAGACCCACGGCGCCGGCCCTGCGGACCACGTCGGCAACGACCCCGAGGCCGCCTCATGGAGGAGGCAGGGCCTGGGCTGGAAGAGCACCCACGGCACCGGCAAGGGCGCGGACGCCATCACCTCTGGTCTGGAGGTCACCTGGACCACCACGCCGACCCAGTGGAGCAACGGGTTCTTCAAGAACCTCTTCGAGTACGAGTACGAGCTCACCCAGAGCCCTGCGGCGCCCACCAGTGGGTGGCCAAGGACGCCCCGGAGATCGTCCCGACGCGCACGACCCGTCGAAGAGCACCGCCCTGATGATGCTCACCACGACCTGTCGCTGCGCTTCGACCCGATCTACGAGCCGATCTCCCGCCGGTTTACGAAACCCGGAGGAATTCGCGACGCCTTCGCCGCGCCTGGTACAAGCTGACCCATCGCGACATGGGCCCGAAGTCGCTGTACCTCGGCCCGGAGGTCCGGAGGAGACCCTGCTGTGGCAGGACCGCTGCCCGAGGCGGGGGCGAGGTCGTCGACGCCGAGGACATCCGGCTCAAGGCAAGATCCTCGACTCGGACCTCTCGGTCTCCGAGCTGGTGTCCACCGCCTGGGCGTCGGCCTCCACTTCCGCGCAGCGACAAGCGCGGGGCCAACGGCGCCGCATCCGCCTCGAGCCGCAGCGCGCTGGGAGGTCAACGAGCCCGACCAGCTGACGGTGCTGCGCACGCTGGAGGGCATCCAGGGACTTCAACTCCGGCGCCAAGAAGGTGTCCTGGCGATCTGATCGTGCTCGCCGGTGGCGCGCGATCGAGAAGGCCGCCAAGGGGCGGCTTCGACATCGAGGTCCCCTTCACGCCGGGCCGCGTGGACGCCTCGCAGGAGCAGACGGACGTAGAATCGTTCGCGCGCTCGAGCCGACCGCCGACGGGTTCCGCAACTACTCGGCAAGGGCAACGGCTGCCCGCCGAGTACCTGCTCCTGGACCGGCGAACCTGCTGACCCTGAGCGCCCCCGAGATGACGGCCCTCGTCGGTGGCTGCGCGTCCTGGGCGCGAACCACCAGAGTCGCCGCTCGGCGTCTTCACCGACACGCCGGGCTCTGACCAACGACTTCTTCGTCAACCTGCTCGACTGGGTACGACGTGGAAGGCTACGTCCGAGGACCAGACGTTCGAGGCCGCGACGCGCCACGGGCGAGGTCAAGTGGGCGGCACCGCGCGACCTGGTCTTCGGCTCGAACTCCGAGCTGCGCGCCCTGGCGGAGGTCTACGCCAGCGATGACGCGAAGGAGAAGTTCGTGAACGACTTCGTCGCGGCGTGGAACAAGGTCATGGACCTGGACCGGTTCGACCTCGTCTGATCATTCCGATCATTCCGACCACGACGTCCGGGGCCGGTCCGCAGGGGCCGGCCCGGACGTCCGGTCTCCCGGGTTCAACTCGTGCTCGGGGTGAGCACCGAAGTCGCGCTCGACGGGTCGAGACAGACGGCCAGCCGGCGACACCTCCGCGTCCTCCGGCCCCATCTGCACGCTGCCGCCGTTCTCGGTGACGCGGCGACCGCGGCGTCGCAGTCGGCGACGGCGAAGACGGGTGCCAGTACGGCCTCCCGTTCGCCGGCGCAAGGTTTCCTTCGGGAGCTCCATGACACCGCCGTGCATACGCTCCTCGGGAAGCCGGCGGAGTGATGAGGAGTACGTACCCCGCCGCCGGCAGCTCATGTCTGAACTGCCAGCCGAAGACACCGCCGTAGACTCCTCGCAGCCGCGGCGTCGCTCGTGTACAGCTTCGGTCACGACAGCGAGCCCGGCTGTCCACCAGCTCGACGCCTTGTTCGTCCCCGGCTGCCAGACGGAACTGGCCCCAGCGGATCGCTGTACTGCGCCATCCGGCCCACTCGTGAGGTCCATCGGCGCACCCACGTGCCGCCCGCACGCTCCACGGCTGGGTCGTGGCGTCGCGTCGGTGACGCAGTATAGATCATCCAGGCGAGGGGCACCCTCGGTCAGCTTGCCGAGCCGGCGACGATCTTGCCTCCTTCCGAACATCCGCCTTCCATGTCTCCCCTCCCCATGGACTCGTCCCAGCCGAGCACCGCGCCGTAGAAGGCGCGGTGGCCCGCACGTCGGGGGCACGAGGTCGAGCCAACAGGGGGAGCCGGGGACGAAGTCATGGGATCAGGCGATTCCTTTCGGATCCTGTGTGACCTCAGCGTGGCACCCGGCACTGACAATCACCGGAGACCGGCGTGCCGGGCGCACACTGGAGCGGAAGGCCTCCGTCATGATCCGCACATGGAGGTGGGCCGTGAGCACCTCGAAGACATGTCGATCGTCGGAGTC
>NZ_QZWF01000035.1 GCF_004187715.1 Streptomyces sp. F001
CCTACAGCGTCCCCGACGGCCAGTCCGGCACGCTCGACGTGTACGTCAACGGAACCAGGCTCGCGAAGACGCTCGCCGTCACCTCCAAGTACTCGTACGTCGACACCGGCTGGATCCCCGGCGCGAAGACCCACCACTTCTACGACAACGCCAGGCTGGTGCTCGGCCAGAACGTGCAGCCGGGCGACAAGGTCGCCTTCCAGGCGACGAACACCCAGGTCACCGTCGACGTGGCCGACTTCGAGCAGGCCGCGCCGCCCGCCACACAGCCCGCCGGCTCGGTGTCCGTCACCTCCAAGGGCGCCGACCCCGGCGGCCAGGGGGACTCCACGCAGGCGTTCCGGGAGGCCATCGCCGCTGCGCAGGGCGGGGTGGTGTGGATCCCGCCGGGCGAGTACCGCCTGACGTCGTCCCTGAGCGGCGTACAGAACGTCACCCTCCAGGGGGCCGGTCACTGGCACTCCGTCGTGCGCACCTCCCGCTTCATCGACCAGTCCAGCTCGTCCGGCAACGTCCACATCAAGGACTTCGCAGTCATCGGCGAGGTCACCGAGCGGGTCGACTCCAACCCCGACAACTTCGTCAACGGGTCCCTCGGTCCGGGGAGTTCCGTCTCCGGCATGTGGCTCCAGCACCTCAAGGTCGGCCTGTGGCTGATGGGCAACAACGACAACCTGGTCGTCGAGAACAACCGCTTCCTCGACATGACGGCCGACGGCCTCAACCTCAACGGCAACGCCCGCGGCGTCAAGGTCCGGGGCAACTTCCTGCGCAACCAGGGCGACGACGCGCTCGCCATGTGGTCGCTGTACGCACCGAACCAGGGCAGCAGCTTCGAGAACAACACGATCACCCAGCCGAACCTTGCCAACGGCATCGCGATCTACGGCGGCACCGACATCACCGTCAAGGACAACCTGGTCTCCGACACCAACGCCCTCGGCAGCGGCATCGCGATCTCCAACCAGAAGTTCCTCGACCCGTTCCACCCGCTGGCCGGCACGATCACGGTCGACGGCAACACGCTCGTCCGCACCGGCGCGATGAACCCCAACTGGAACCATCCGATGGGCGCGCTGCGCGTCGACTCGTACGACAGCGCCATCGAGGCGAACGTCCGTATCACCAACACGACCATCACCGACAGCCCGTACAGCGCCTTCGAGTTCGTCTCGGGCAGCGGGCGCGGCTTCGCGGCGAAGAACATCACCGTGGACGGCGCCACCGTCCGCAACACGGGCACGGTCGTCGTCCAGGCCGAGACCCAGGGCGCCGCCACCTTCCGCAACGTCACGGCCACCGATGTCGGCGCGGCGGGCATCTACAACTGCCCCTACCCGAGCGGCTCCGGCACCTTCACGCTCACCGACGGCGGCGGCAACTCCGGCTGGAGCAGCACCTGGTCGGACTGCTCGACCTGGCCCCAGCCCGACCAGAGCAACCCCGACCCCGACCCCACCCGCAATCTCGCCCAGGGCCGCCCGGCCACCGCGACCGGACACCAGGACGTGTACACGCCCGGCAAGGCGGTCGACGGCGACGCGAACAGCTACTGGGAGTCGACCAACAACGCCTTCCCGCAGTCCCTGACGATCGACCTCGGCTCCGCGCAGGCCGTCCGCCGACTCGTCCTCAAACTGCCGCCCTCCTCGGCGTGGGGCGCCCGCACCCAGACCTTCTCCGTGCAGGGCAGCACCGACGGCGCGGCGTACTCCACGGTGGTCGGCTCCCAGGGGCACCGCTTCGACCCGGCCACCGGCAACACGGTCACCGTCTCCCTGCCCAGTGGCACGAACCTGCGCTATCTGCGACTGCACGTGACCGTCAACACCGGCTGGCCGGCGGGCCAGTTCAGTGAGGTGGAGGCGTATCTGTCCTGACGGCTCAGTCCTCACGGACGAACAACGGGCGGCACGTGTGCTGTTATGTCACGTGCCGCCCTGAATGGCGGAGAAACTCCCTGACGGACCCGGGCGTACCCGCGACTTTCACAACGGCGACATCAGACCCTTCCCTGACGTTTGGTGCTCTTGGAACACTCCTTGCGCGCGCATTCCGTCAACGCCCGGCCGGTAATACCCCTTCAGGACGAGAGGTCCCTCAGCCATGCCCGAAGTCAACCGGCGCAGATTCCTCCAGATCGCGGGGGCCACCACCGCCTTCACCGCCCTGGCGAGCAGCATCGAGCGGGCCGCCGCACTGCCGGCCAACCACCGCAACGGGACGATCGAGGACGTCGAGCACATCGTCGTCCTGATGCAGGAGAACCGCTCCTTCGACCACTACTTCGGCAAGCTGCGCGGCGTCCGCGGCTTCGGCGACCCGCGGCCGGTGGCGCACGACAACGGCAAGTCGATCTGGCACCAGTCGGACGGCACCAAGGACATCCTGCCGTTCCACCCGGACGCCGACGACCTCGGCATGCAGTTCCTGGAGGGCCTGCCGCACGGCTGGACCGACGGCCAGCAGGCCTACAACGGGGGCAAGTACGACAAGTGGATCCCCGCCAAGGGCACCACGACCATGGCGTACCTGACCCGCGAGGACATCCCCTTCTACTACGCCCTCGCCGACTCGTTCACCATCTGCGACGCCTACCACTGCTCGTTCATCGGCTCCACCGACCCGAACCGCTACTACATGTGGACGGGCTACACGGGCAACGACGGCAAGGGCGGCGGCCCGGTACTCGGCAACGACGAACTGGGCTACGACTGGACGACGTACCCCGAGCGCCTGGAGCAGGCCGGCATCTCCTGGAAGATCTACCAGGACATCGGAGACGGCCTCGACGCGGCCGGCTCGTGGGGCTGGATCAACGACGCCTACCGGGGCAACTACGGCGACAACTCGCTGCTGTACTTCAACAAGTATCGGGGCGCCCAGCCCGGCGACCCCTGGTACGACAAGGCCCGCACCGGCACCGACGTCAAGAACGGCGACGGCTACTTCGACCAGCTGAAGGCCGACGTCAAGGCCGGCAAGCTGCCGCAGATCTCCTGGATCGCCGCCCCCGAGGCCTTCACCGAGCACTCCAACTGGCCCACGAACTACGGCGCCTGGTACATCGCCCAGGTCCTGGACGCCCTCACCTCCAATCCCGAGGTCTGGGCGAAGACGGCGCTGTTCATCACCTTCGACGAGAACGACGGTTTCTTCGACCACGTGCTGCCGCCGCTCCCGCCGAAGGACGCGTCCCGGGGCAAGTCCACCGTCGACGTCTCGCTCGACCTCTACCCGGGCGACAGCAAGCGCCCGGCCGGCCCCTACGGCCTCGGCCCGCGCGTGCCGATGCTGGTCGTCTCGCCGTGGAGCAAGGGCGGTTACGTCTGCTCCGAGACCCTGGACCACACCTCGATCCTCCAGTTCATGGAGCGCCGCTTCGGCATCAAGGAGACGAACATCTCCCCCTGGCGCCGGACCGTCTGCGGCGACCTGACCTCGGCCTTCGACTTCTCCCGCAAGGACAGCCGCCCGGCCGCCCTGCCGGAGACGGACGAGTACGAGCCGCAGGACCGCGAGCGTCACCCCGACTACAAGCCGACGCCGCCCGCCGACCCCGACATGCCCAAGCAGGAGCGCGGCCTGCGTCCCTCGCGCCCGCTGAAGTACGCCCCGTACGTCGACGGTTCGGTGGACGCGGCGGCCGGCAAGTTCACGCTGACCTTCGCCTCCGGCGCCAAGGCCGGTGCCGCCTTCCACGTCACGTCCGGCAACCGCGCCGACGGGCCGTGGCAGTACACCACCGAGGCCGGCAAGAACATCTCGGACACCTGGAACTCGGCGTACTCCAAGGGCTCCTACGACCTGACCGTGCACGGCCCCAACGGCTTCGTGCGTTTCTTCAAGGGCGCGAACAAGGTGGCGGGTCCGGAGGTCACCGCCCGGCACAGGGGCGACGACATCGAGCTGGCCTTCACCAACAAGGGGTCCGGTACGGTGCAGCTGAAGGTGGTCGACGGCTACCGCGGCCGGACCCGGACCGTCCGTGTGCGCGCCGGTGCGACCGTACGGCAGACCGTCGACCTGGCGGCGAGCCGGCGCTGGTACGACCTCACCGTCACCTCCGACGCCGACCCGGCCTTCGTACGGCGCTTCGCCGGGCATGTCGAGAACGGGCGGCCCGGTGTGAGCGATCCGGCGATCGTCACGGAGTAGACGCTGGGGTCAGAGGGGGGTGAGGTGCCCTGGGCCGGTGTGCGGGGTCCGGGGTACCAACGCTGTGCCGAGGCCGGGTGCGAGGAGAGCGGTCACCAGAGGGTCCGGGAGGCCCGGCTCCGGCTGCGCGGCCACCCGGCCTGCTGCGCTGCCGGCTCCTGGGCCGCGACCGGCGTCGTGGCTGGGGGTGGGTCGCGCTGCCCGGCGCTGGCGGGGTGCCTCCCTCAGAGGGGGGACCCCCAGCGCCCACCCGTGCCGCCCCTGGCGGCACGACTGCCCGCGGACTGCGTGACAGCAGTACTACTCCCCGCGCCGCCAGGGCCGCGCCCGTCGCCGCGGCGAGGACGCCCGCTGGGCCGCCCCGTAGTCGTTCGCCCAGCAGGGAGAGGCCGATGAGCGCGGCGGCCACCGGGTTCGACAGAGTCACCACGGCGAGCGGGGCGCCCAGGCCTGCCCGGTAGGCGATCTGTGACAGGAGGAGTCCTCCGACCGCGAAGGCGGCGACCAGCACGGCCACCCCGATGACCTGCGCGCTGAGCAAGGGGCCGGAGTCGTCGGTCGCGGCCACCGTGACGGTCTGGGTGAGCGCCGAGCCGACGCCGGAGGCGAGGCCGGACGCGGTCGCGTGCCGCAGGCCGCTCCGGCCGCCCGGCCGGGCCAGCGCGCCGACCAGCACCGCCGCCGTACCGGCCACCGCGAGCGCCTCGGGCACACTGAGCGTGTCGTCGGGCGCCGGCCCGGACGCCGCGACGAGCAGTGCGGCCAGCCCGAAGAGGGTGAACGCGGTGCCCCGCCACTCGATCGCGCTGACCTTCCGCCCGGCCAGCCGGGCACCCATCGGTACCGCCGCGACCAGGGTGAGCGCGCCCAGGGGCTGCACCACGGTCAGCGGACCGTAGGTGAGGGCGACGATGTGCAGCAGCGCGCCGGAGGCGTTCAGCCCCACCGACAGCCACCATGCCCCGCTGCCGAGCAGCCGCAGCAGACCCGAGCCGGAGCTCCGGGCGGCCAGCCGTTCCTGGGCGACGGCGGCGGCCGCGTAGGCGACGGCGGAGAAAAGGGAAAGGACGACGGCGACCACGGTGGCGCTCATCGGCCCGCCGCCACGAGCACCGGCTCCTTGGTGGGTACGCGGTCGTCCGCGGCAGGCCGGACCGTGACGGTCGTCCGGAGCGGCGGACGGATCACCGCGAGCGCACCGCCCAGCAGCACGGCCGCCGCGATCGCGTCGAGCCAGTAGTGGTTCGCCGTCCCGACGATCACCAGCAGAGTCAGCAGCGGGTGCAGCAGCCACAGCCGTCGCCACCGCGACCGGGTGGCGACGATCAGGCCGATCGCCAGCATCAGCGCCCAGCCGAAGTGCAGCGAGGGCATCGCCGCGAACTGGTTCGACAACTGGTCGGTCTCCGGAGAGCCGTACACGGACGGCCCGTACACCTGCCCCGTGTCCACGAGCCCGGCCTCCGCGAGCATCCGCGGCGGAGCGAGCGGGAACGTCAGATGCAGCACCAGCGCGGCGGCGGTGAGCGCGGCGAGCGCTCGGCGCGCCCAGACGTAGTGCCCCGGGCGCCGCACGTACAGCCAGACCAGGAAGGCTGCGGTGGCGGGGAAGTGGACCGTCGCGTAGTAGGTGTTCGCGAGGTGCACCAGGGGGTCACCGTGCAGCAGCGCGGACTGCACCGCGCCCTCCCCGGGCAGCCGGACGGCTCGTTCCAGGTCCCAGACGTGGTCCGCGTTGCGGAAGGCCTCGCCGGTATGGCCCGTCGCCAGCAGCCGGCCCGACTTGTAGATGGCGAAGAGCCCTGCGACGAGCAGCAGCTCACGGACGATCGGCGGCCGCGCTATCGCGTCGGTCTCCGCTTCGGCAGGCTCGGTGCGGGCATTCATCCCCCGGCCCTTTCACTGACGGTGGTGCATGGGTGGTTCGGTGGTACGACGAAGTCATCGATACGATGCCGTACCGATACGCCAGTGTACCGATACGACTGAGTACCGGTACACTGGCGTATCGATAACGTGCGACACACTGGAGAGCGGGCCCCGTTGGGCCGCCGGACGCGAGCGAGGAGACCAACCGATGACGTCGCAGGCCGCGGACCGACCGGAGACGGTCGGCGCCTCGCGCCGCTCCAAGCTGACGCGGGAGCGTGAGCAGGAGTTCTTCGACGCCGTGCTCGAGCAGATCCGCGAGTGCGGCTACGACGCCGTCACCATGGACGGCGTCGCCGCCAGCACCCGCTGCAGCAAGTCCACGCTGTACCGGCAGTGGAAGACCAAACCCCAGTTCGTGGCGGCGGCCCTGCGCTCGAACGCCTGCCCGCGCTTCGCCGGTATCGACACCGGCTCGCTGGCCGAGGACCTGCGCCAGGCCGCGCGGGCCGCGGGCGAGAGGTCGGGCAAGGACAGCCGGCTGATGCAGGCACTCGGCCACGCCGTGGTGGAGGACCGGGAACTCCAGCAGGCGCTGCGCGAGGCGCTGGTCGAGCCGGAGATCGCCGCGATCAGGGAGATGCTGCAGCGTGGGGTGGAGCGCGGGGAAGTGCCCGCCGACCATCCGGCGCTGGAGTACGTGCCGGCGCAGATGTTCGGTGTCCTGCGCGTCCGGCCGGTCCTGGACGGCGAGGACGCCGACGGGGACTATCTGCTCCGGTTCCTCGAGGCCGCCGTGCTGCCCGCACTCGGCCTCACCTGAGACCCAGGCCGCCGTCCACGGGATGACTGGACGACCGGCCTGCCAGCGCCGCACCGTGGGGACGGGGGCGGCGCGCACCCCCCGGCCGGGTGGGGTTCCTCTCGA
Source organism: Streptomyces sp. F001 (assembly GCF_004187715.1). GTDB lineage: Bacteria > Actinomycetota > Actinomycetes > Streptomycetales > Streptomycetaceae > Streptomyces > Streptomyces flavusporus. Next base: position 6,956 of record NZ_QZWF01000035.1, read on the forward strand.
GCGGAGAAGCGCCCCACCCGGCCGACCGGTGTCGTGCCCCGGTGGGCGGGCGCGTCAGACGTTCTGCCCGTTGCCGCCGCCCGACGACTCCTCGATGCCCTTGGTGATCTCGTCTATGACGGACACCTTCTGGTCGGCGTCCACCCCGAACCGGACCACGACCAGCTGACCGGAGTCGGCGGGCGAGGGGAAGGCGAGCGACTCGACGTAGCCGTCGGCGCCCTTGCTGGTGATGGCCTTCCAGCGGACCAGATAGCCCTTCTGCCCGGCCACGGTCACCGCCTTGGACGCCAGCACCTCGTGCGAGGTGATCTTGCCGTACGTGGTGCCGCCGTAGGACTCCTCGGCGTTCGCGGCGATGTCCGCCTTCGCGACCTCCTCCGGCGTGCTGCCCTCGGTGCCCAGCACCTCGGCGGGCGCCGAGTACGCGCCGCCCTTCGTGCACGTCTTCGACGTGTCGCCGGGGCACTCGTAGGCGTCGTCGGAGGTCAGCTGCGCGCCCACACTGAAAGCCTGGCCGGTCCAGCCCTCCGGCACCGGGAGGCTGATCCCGTTGACCGCGTCGGACACCGTGCCGCCCCCCTCGACCTCCGGCGCCCGGGACTCATCCGGCCCGGGCGACTGACCGTCGCCGAAGGGCCCGCCGCTCGGGCCGTCGGACGGACCGGCACCGCCCGGCCCCTGCTGCGAGTCGGCGCGGCTCGCGCCGCCCCCGTCGTCCTTCGTCAGTGCGTACACACCGACGCCTATGCTCGCCAGGACCACGGCGGCGACCGTGACCGCTATGCCCGTGCGCAGACCGCGCCGCGGGGCGGCGGGCGGCTGGGCGGGGTACCCCGGGTACCCGGGATGTCCCGGGTACCCGGGTTGCGTCGGGTACGCGTCGACGGTGGGCGGTCCCGCCGGGGGACCCCAGGCGGCGGCCGACCCCGTGGGACGGGTCTGGTCCGTCCACGCCCTGCCGTCCCACCAGCGCTCGGTGGCGGGACCGTCACTTGTCTGCCCGGGGTCGGGATACCACCCGGGGGGAGTCTCCTGCGTCATGCCCCCACCGTATGAGGCGTCGGTGAAAGGCGGATGAGAGGGATCGCCTCCCCATGTCACACGGGCTGACCCCGGGTCATTCCAGCACGAGCCGCACCGGCACCTTCCCGGCCGCCGCCGGCAGCCGCAGCCCGTCCCGTCCCGGCGTCAGCGACCCCAGCACGCTCGGATGCCGGGCACCCGTGCTCGCCGGCACCGTGCCGGGCAGACCGTGCGCCGTCAGGAACCCCAGCACTGCGAACGCGTACGCCTCCTTGGCGTCCGAGGGCAGCCCGAGCTCGTCGGAGGCGCGCACCGGCAAGCCCGGCAACTGATCGCCGAGCATGCCCATCAGCACCGGGTTCCGGGTTCCGCCACCGGACGCGATCACCTCCGTGGCCTCCACCGCGCGCACGGCGTCGGCGACCGTGCGGGCGGTGAGCTCGGTGAGCGTCGCGATCACGTCCTCGGCGGGCAGCGTTCCGACGCCGGCCAGAGCCGTGTGCAGATAACCGACGTGGAACAGCTCCTTGCCGGTCGTCTTGGGTGCGGGCAGCGCGTAGTACGGCTCGGCCAGCAGCCGGTCGAGCAGCACCGGATGGACCCGGCCGCGGGCGGCCAGGGCACCGTCCATGTCGTACGCCAGCCGCCCGCCGCTGAAACCGTGCGCCGCCGCGTCGATCAGCGCACACCCCGGCCCCGTGTCGAAGGCCGTGCCGTCGGGCGCGGTGAGGTTGGCGATCCCGCCGAGGTTCAGGGCGACCGGCGTACCCGGCCGGCCGCGCAGCCACAGCAGGTCGACCAGGCTGACCAGCGGCGCTCCCTGGCCCCCGGCGGCGATGTCCCGGGGCCGGAAGTCGGCGACCACGGGCAGCCCGGTGGCCTCGGCGATCCACGCGGGCTGCCCGAGCTGCAACGTGCCGTGCACCCGGCCCTCGTCCACCCAGTGGAAGACGGTCTGCCCGTGCGAGGCGACCAACTCGGCTCGCCCGTCGCACAGTTCACGGTCGGCCCGGACGGCCGCCGCCGCGAAGGCCTGCCCGATCCGCGTGTCGAGCCGGCACACCTCGGCCATCGAGACGGACCCCGGCGGCAGCGCCGCCGCGAGCGCCGCCCGCAGCTCCTCGTCGTACGCCTCGCTCACCATGCCGAGCGGCTTCAGTACCAGGCTGTCACCGACGAGGCTCAACTCGGCCGCCGCCGCGTCGATGGCGTCGTACGACGTGCCGGACATCAGCCCGATCAC
>NZ_QZWF01000036.1 GCF_004187715.1 Streptomyces sp. F001
GGGAGAGGCGGTTGACGCCGTCGAACTTCTTGAAGTCCTCGGCGGTGCCGGTCTCCGGGGCGTCCCCGGGGGTGTCGAGCGGCGGGGCGTAGTAGAGGTAGATCGCCCGGTTGTTCTTGAAGTCCGGGTCGACGCCGACGCCCTGCAGGCCCTCCTCGTCATGGGTGTAGACGGGGATCTTGCCGGCGACCTTGGTGACGCCGCCCTGGTCGGTGGGCGCAGCGTGCCGTCGCGCGAGGTGTGCAGGACGCTGCGGTCCGGCAGTACGGCGAGCGACATGGGCTCGCCCATCTCGGGTTCGCCCTTGGCCAGCGGTACCTGCTGGAACTGCCCCTCGGCGGCGGCCGGTTCGTCGTGTTCCGGGTGGCCGGGGTGGGCGCCGGCGACGGTCGCCGGGGCGCCCACGGCCAGGAGCAGGCCGGTGAGCAGGGCGAGGCTGGTGCGAAGCCTGGGACGCCTCGGGGTGCGGGTGCTTCTGAGTCTGGTTCTGTGCACGAAGTCCCTCCGGGAACGGGGTGGGCCGTACGGGATGGGTGCGAAGACGTGCGGTGCGGGCGCCGGGGTGCGCCGTCACCCCGGAGGTGTGTGTGTCCTGAACACTTCAGGGACGGTAACCGTGTCCGTCCGGGGCGAAAACCCCTTGCGTCAGGGTTGGTCGAACTTTCTCCCATCGCAGGACAAAGCGGGATCGAGCAGGTCGGAGGGGGGCCGGCGGTTGTTCCGGCCTCCGTCCCCGACCTGCCGTCGTGTGTGTGGTTCAGCTGTTGAACGCCGCGTCGAAGGACGCGCTCGGCGGTTCGAAGTCGAACGCCTTGAGGCGGGTCAGCGCCTCGGGGCGCCCTGGAGCCGGTCCATGCCGGCGTCCTCCCACTCCACGGAGATCGGACCGTCGTAACCGATCGAACGCAGCATCCGGAACACGTCCTCCCAGGGGACGTCGCCGTGCCCGGCGGAGACGAAGTCCCAGCCGCGCCGCGGGTCGCCCCATGGCAGATGGGAGCCGAGCCGCCCGTTGCGCCCGTCCAGACGCTTGCGGGCCTCCTTGCAGTCGACGTGGTAGATCCGGTCCCGGAAGTCGTAGAGGAAGCCGACCGGGTCCAGGTCCTGCCAGACGAAGTGGCTGGGGTCGAAGTTGAGCCCGAAGGCCGGCCGGTTGTCCACCGCCTCCAGGGCGCGTTTGGTGGTCCAGTAGTCGTAGGCGATCTCGCTGGGATGGACCTCGTGGGCGAAACGGACGCCCTCGGCGTCGAACACGTCCAGGATCGGGTTCCAGCGCTCCGCGAAGTCCTCGTAGCCGCGCTCGATCATCCGTTCCGGCACCGGCGGGAACATCGCCACCAGATGCCAGATCGACGATCCGGTGAAACCGACGACCGTGTCGACGCCGAAGGCGGCCGCGGCACGCGCCGTGTCCTTGATCTCGGCAGCGGCCCGCCGGCGTACGCCCTCCGGCTCCCCGTCGCCCCAGATGCGGGCGGGCAGGATGCCCTGGTGCCGTTCGTCGATGGGGTTGTCGCAGACGGCCTGGCCGACGAGATGGTTGGAGATCGCCCAGCAGCGAAGGCCGTACTTCTCCAGCAGGGCGTGCCGGCCGGCCAGGTAGGAGGGGTCGGCCAGGGCCTTGTCGACCTCGAAGTGGTCGCCCCAGCAGGCGAGTTCGAGGCCGTCGTAGCTGAAGTCGCGGGCCAGCCGGCAGACCTCCTCCAACGGCAGATCGGCCCACTGACCGGTGAACAGGGTGAAGGTGGGGCATGTCAGGGGCTCCTCGATATCAGACCGCTATCGGTGTGTAGACGGCGTTCTTCTGCGCGCTCTCCTCCACCGCGGCGAGCACCCGCTGCACCTGCAGACCGTCGGCGAAGGAGGGTTCGGGCCGGCGGCCCTCGGCGACGGCGTGGACCAGGTCGCGGGCCTGGTGGGCGAAGGTGTGCTCGTAGCCGAGCGCGTGGCCCGGCGGCCACCAGCCCTCCAGGTACGGGTGCTCGGCCTCGGTGACGAGGATGCGGCGGAAGCCGGCGTGTACGTCGGGTTCGGTGCCGTCGTGGTACCAGAGCTCGTTGAGCCGCTCGAGGTCGAAGGCCAACGAGCCTCGTTCGCCGTTGAGTTCGATGCGCAGGGCGTTCTTGCGGCCGGTGGCGTACCGGGTGGCCTCGAAGGAGGCGAGCGCACCGGAGGCGAAGCGGGCGGTGAACACGGCCGCGTCGTCGACGGTCACCTGTCCGGTGCCGGCGGCCGTGACCGCGGACAGGCCTCGCGCGGAGCCGCCCGGCAGTGGGCGCTCCCGCACGAACGTCTCGGTGAGCGCGGAGACCCCGGCCAGCTGCTCGCCCGCCAGGTACTGGGCGAGGTCGACGATGTGCGCGCCGAGGTCGCCGAGCGAGCCGGAGCCGGCCAGTTCCTTGCGCAGCCGCCAGGTCAGCGGGGCCTGCGGGTCGACCAGCCAGTCCTGGAGGTACGTCACACGGACGTGCCGCAGGGTGCCGATCCGGCCCTCGGCGACCATCCGGCGGGCCAGCGCGGTGGCGGGCACGCGCCGGTAGTTGAAGCCCACCATGGCCAGCTGCCCGCGCTCGTACGCGTTTCGGCGGCGGCCGCCATCGTCTCGGCCTCCTCGACGGTGTTCGCGAGGGGCTTCTCGCACAGCACGTGCTTGCCCGCCTCCAGGGCCGCGATCGCGATCTCCGCATGGCTGTCGCCCGGTGTGCAGATGTCGACGAGTTGCACGTCGTCGCGGGCCACGAGGGCGCGCCAGTCGGTCTCCGCCGCGGCCCAGCCGTGCTTGTCGGCCGCCGCCCGCACGGCGTGCGCGTCGCGGCCGGCGATCGCGGCCAGGACCGGCCGCAGCGGCAGGTCGAACACGTGCCCCACGGTGCGCCATCCTTGTGAGTGGGCGGCGCCCATGAACGCGTAGCCGACCATGCCGATGCGCAGCGGAGGCTTCTCGACTCGGCCCCTTCGGACGTTTGCGGCTGTGCCATACGGATGTCCTCCTCGTCGTCGTGGCGCGGTGGGGGTGGGGGCCGACCTCAGGGCCTGTCTTCCGGGCCGGCCCGGGGTCGCGGGGGCTGGGCCGGAAGACATGCCCTCGATGTCGGTCGGGCCGTCGAGCAGGGCGCCTCACTGGAAGCCGGTGGACATGTACTGGTCGACGTTGTCCTTGGTGACCACGGCCGAGTAGAGGGTCAGCGAGGACGGGATCTCGTACTCGGCGAGGCCGCCGACACCCTTGCCCTGGCCGAGCGCCCGGGCGAGGTCGATCGCGGAGGCGGCCATCGTCGGCGGGTACAGGACGGTCGCCTTCAGGACGCCGTTGTCCTGCTCGATGGCCTGGAAGGCGGAGAGCGCGCCCGCTCCGCCGACCATCAGGAAGTCGTCACGGCCGGCCTGCTCGATGGCGCGCAGCGCGCCCACGCCCTGATCGTCGTCGTGGTTCCACAGGGCGTCGAACTTCGACTGCGCCTGGAGCAGTTGCGCCATCTTGGCCTGGCCGGACTCGACGGTGAAGTCGGCCGCCTGACGGGCCACCTTCTTGATGTTGGGGTAGTTCTTCAGGGCGTCGTCGAAGCCCTGGGTGCGCTGCTGGGTCAGCTCCAGGTTGTCGAGCCCTGCGAGTTCGACGACGCGGGCGTTCGGCTTGTCCTTGAGCTGCTCGCCGATGTAGTGGCCGGCGTTGAGGCCCATACCGTAGTTGTCGCCGCCGATCCAGCAGCGGTACGCCTGCGGGGTGTTGAAGATCCGGTCGAGGTTGACGACCGGGATGCCCGCGCGCATCGCCTTGAGCCCGACCTGGGTGAGCGCCTTGCCGTCGGCGGGCAGCACGACCAGGACGTCGACCTTCTTGTTGATCAGCGTTTCGATCTGACCGATCTGCGCGGCCGTGTCATTGGAGCCCTCGGTGATCTCCAGGGTCACGTCCTCGTACTTCTCGGCACGGCTCTTGGCGTTGTCGTTGATGGCGTTGAGCCAGCCGTGGTCGGCCTGCGGGCCGGCGAAGCCGATGGTGACGGGCTTGCCCGGCTTGTCGTCGGCGGCCGGCTGGTTGCTGTCGGCAGCTCACCTTCTCCTTGGGCTCGTTACTCGTGCAACGCGAGGAGGGCACGGCCGAGACGGCGGCGGTCCGAAGAGCAGTCCTCTGCGTGTGGGGAGCTGTGACATGGCGGTGAACCCTTTCCTCAGGTCGTGCTCGCGGTACGGCGCTGGACCAGGACGGCGGCGACGATGATGGCGCCCTTCGCGATCTGCTGGACAGCGGTCTCGAGGTTGTTCAGCGCGAAGATGTTGGTGATCGTGGTGAAGACCAGGACGCCGAGGACGGAGCCGACGATGGTGCCGCGACCGCCGCTGAGCAGCGTGCCGCCGATGATCGCCGCGGCGATGGCGTCCAGCTCGTAGAGGTTGCCGTTGGTGTTCTGACCCGAGCCGGCGAGCACGATCAGCATGAACGCGGCGATACCGCAGCACAGGCCGGACAACAGGTACAGGTACAGGCGCTGGCGGCGGACGTCGATGCCGGCGAGGCGCGCGGCTTCCGCATTGCCGCCGACGGCGACGGTGCGGCGGCCGAAGGTGGTGCGGTTGAGCACCAGCCAGCCGATGACGGTGACCGCGGCGAAGACCAGGACCAGGGGCGGGATGCCGAGGATGTAGGCGTCGCGTTCGCCGAGGTCGAGGATGCCGTCGACGGTGACGATCTGCGTCTTGCCGTCCGTGATCTGCAACGCCAGGCGCGCGCCGAGGCCAGCATGGCGAGGGTGGCGATGAACGGGACCATCCCGCCGTACGCGATGAGCAGTCCGTTGACCAGGCCGCAGCCGAGGCCGACGAGCACCGAGGTGAAGAGGATGCCCGCGAAGCCGAACTCCTGCGTGGCCACGGTCGTCGCCCACACCGAGGCGAGCGCCACGATCGCGCCGACCGACAGGTCGATCCCGCCGCTGGTGATGACGAACGTCATGCCGACGGTGACGACACCGATCACGGACGCCTGGGTGAGGACGAGTTGGAGGTTGCGGGTGTCGAGGAACTCGTCCGCTTGGTGATGCCGCCGATGACGACCAGCGCGGCGAGCACGCGAGAAGGGACAGGGTGCGGACATCGGCGCGGGCCATGAGGCCGCGCCAGGCGGGGAGTTGACGACCGGCGGCACCTTGTCGGTGCTGCCGCGGCGGGGAGACGGGCTGCGTCATGACGCCGGCTTCCTTCCATCACGAGGTCGAGTACGCGGTGTTCGTCGAGTTCACGGCGGGGGCGGTGTGACGACGCGGCCTCGCGGAGCACCAGGACGCGGTCGGCCAGGCCAGCACCTCGGGTACTTCACTGGAGACCAGCAGGACGGCGAGCCCTCGTCGGCGAGCCGGCGGACCACCGCGTAGAGCTCGGCGCGGGCGCCCACGTCGACTCCGCGGGTGGGTTCGTCCAGCAGCAGGACGCGGCAGCCCCGCAGCAGCCAGCGGGCCAGGACGGCCTTCTGCTGGTTGCGCCGGAGAGGTGCGCACCGGCACGGAGGGGTTGTCGGGTCGCAGCGACAGTTCGCGGGTCGCCGCCCGTGCGGCGCCCAGCTCTGTCCGGTCGTCGATCCAACCGCCGCGGGAGAAGCGGGACATGGAGGAGACCGAGACGTTACGGGTGACCGACTCCAGCATCAGCAGGGCCTGCGCCTTGCGTTCCTCGGGCGCGAGTCCGAGTCCGGCGCGGACGGCGGCGCGCACGCTGCCGGGCTTCAGGGCGCGTCCGTCGACCAGCACCTGGCCGGAACTCGGCTTGCGGGCACGTAGATCGTCTCCAGGATCTCGGACGCCCGGAGCCGACGAGCCCCGCCAGACCGACGATCTCGCCGGGCCGCACGCTCAGGTCGAACGCCTCGAACTCGCCGTCCCGGGCCAGTTGCCGGACCTCGAGCAGCGGCTCGCCCTGCGCCGGTGCGGCCGGCCGGTCGGGAAGACGTACTCGACGTTGCGTCCGGTCATCAGCGCCACCACCTCACGCGTCGGCGTCGATTCGCGGAGCCGCCCGCCACCGCCGCCCGTCTTTCAGCACGGTGACCGGTCGCCGATGCGGCGGATCTCCTCCAGGCGGTGCGAGATGTAGACCAGGCGACACCGTCGGCGGTGAGGTCGCCGACGATCCGGAAGAGGTTGTCGACTCGTCGGGGTCGAGGGCGGCGGACGGTTCGTCCATCACGATCAGCCGTAGTCGTGGGAGAGCGCGCGTGCCATGGAGACGATCTGCTGCTGGGCCGCCGAAGCTCGCGACAGACGTGCGGGGTCTATCTCGGGATGTCCGAGTCGCTTCAGCAGCTGGCGGTCGACGCCTTGGCGGACTTTCGCCGTACGACGAAACCGGCGGCGTGGGTTATGGCCCAGGTGTAGTTCT
>NZ_QZWF01000037.1 GCF_004187715.1 Streptomyces sp. F001
ACGGCTCCTGAACCGCTTCCGCTTCATCGAGGACCACCACCGCGCCTTCGGCGTGAAGCGGTTGTGTGCTGTGCTGGAGGTCGCCCGCTCCAGCTTCTACAAATGGCGGGCCGGCCGTGATGCCCGTGCCGCGCGCGAGCGGGCCGATGCCCGGCTCGCCGAGCGGATCAGGGCCGTGCACGCCGAGTGGGACGGCACCTACGGCCGCCCGCGGATCACCGCCGAGCTGCGCGACCAGGGCGAGCGCGTGAACCACAAGCGTGTCGGGCGGGTCATGCGCAAGCACGGCATTACCGGGCTGCGACTGCGCAAGCGCCAGGTCACCACGGTGCCCGAACCGTCCGCCACACCGGTGCCGGACCTGTTCCGGCGCGACTTCACCGCGAGCGGGCCGAACACCAAATACGTCGGGGACATCACCTATCTGCCGGTGGGCGACGGCGAGTTCCTGTATCTGGCGACGGTGATCGACTGCTTCTCGCGCCGTCTGGTGGGCTGGTCGATCGCCAGCCACATGCGCACCTCGCTGGTCAGCAACGCGCTCAGGGCTGCCGCCGCGACCCGAGGCAGCCTGGCCGGAGCCGTATTCCACAGCGATCACGGAGCGCAGTACACCTCTCGCGAATTCGCCGATGTATGCGCCGAGTTGGGTGTCAGGCAGTCCATGGGCGCGGTCGGCACGAGTGCGGACAACGCCCTCGCCGAGTCGTTCAACGCGGCCCTCAAACGTGAGACGCTCCGTGGCGCCCGCCGCTTCGACGGGGCCCGCGCCTGCCGCCTGGCGGTCTTCCGCTGGACCACCCGCTACAACACCCGCCGACGGCACTCGGCGAACGGACACCAGGCGCCGATCGCCTACGAACAGCAGTCAGCTACCTTGACACTTGCTGCATAACGACACGAACAGGTGTCCACTCTCGGGGACAAGGCCCCATCGAGGTGCTCGGCGGCCTTGGGGAACTTCGCCTCCAAGGCGTCCAGCACATGCCGCATCTGGGCCTGGACGGCGTCGGTGTCGGGCTGTTCGAAGACCGTCCGCAGCAGCGTGGCCACCCATGGCTGGGCCGATTTGGGGACCTGGGAGAGCAGGTTCCTTGCGTAGTGGGTGCGGCATCGCTGCCAGGAGGCGCCGGGCAGGACCGCGCCGATCGCGTCCACCAGGCCGGCGTGGGCGTCGGAGACGACCAGCTGGACACCGGACAGGCCGCGGGCGATCAGCGAGCGCAGGAAGGTCAGCCAGCCGGCGCCGTCCTCGCTGGAGGCGACGTCCAGGCCGAGGATCTCGCGGTGGCCGTCGGCGTTGACGCCGACCGCGATCAAGGCGTGGACGTTGATGATGCGTCCGCCCTCGCGGACCTTTTGGGTCAGCGCGTCCACCCAGACGAACGCATACGGCCCGGCGTCCAGGGGCCGGTTGCGGAACGCCGCGACCTGTTCGTCAAGGTGCCGGGCCATCGCCGAGACCTGGGACTTCGACAGCTGGGTGACGCCGAGGGACTCGGCAAGTTTCTCGACGCGGCGGGTGGAGACACCCAGCAGGTAGGCGGTGGCGACCACGCTGATGAGGGCCTGTTCGGCCCGTCGGCGGCGTTCGAGGAGCCAGTGCGGGAAGTAACTGCCGCTGCGGAGCTTGGGGATGGCGAGTTCGACGGTGCCCGCCCGGGTGTCCCACTCGCGGGGGCGGTAGCCGTTGCGGTGGTTGACTCTCTCGTCGCTGACCTGCCCGTATTCGGCGTTGCAGAGGGCGTCTGCCTCGGCGGACATGAGTGCGTCGGCGAACGTCTTGACCATCGCGCGCAGCAGATCGGGACTCGCCGCGGCGAGGTTGTCTTCGGCGAGGGCGTGCAGGGGCAGACTGTCGGGTGCGGTCATCGTGCTGATCTCCTTCGAGCCTTCGACATCTCGAAGATCAGCCGGTGGCCGTTCTTGTATCCGGGCACTCACTCCGACGCCGGGGCAAACGCCCGGATCAGGTGGGAACCGGTACACCACTTCTCAGGACGCAACCGCCCTCCCCAGTCCCGACGTCGAAGAGCTTCCTCACGCGTCACGGCTCCAGGGTGATGCGGGTTGCAGCATCGAGCGTGGTGGAATCCCCGTGGCTCGGCGTGACTCACCTGAAAACCTTCCAGAATCTCCCCAACCAGCAGCTTGAACACCACACGGTGAACGAATCCGTCTTCCCCTGGTAGGCAACGGTGCCGTAGCCGGACGGGCCCTCCCGATTACAGCTACCGGTCCACAGCCGGCAGCCGAACTCCGAGTCCACCTCGATCTTGCGGGCCATACGGCTTGGCAAGTCGCTCGGCTGGAAGACCGCCCGGCTCACGCTTGCCCCTCCGTCGCACCCCCGTGCAAGCCACCCCACATTGTGGCGGCTCCGCGAAGATCCTCGACGTCCGGCTTCACGTACCACTTCTTGGTCGTCTTCACGTTCGTATGTCCGGCCCACCGCGCAAGGATGTGGTCTGGCACGCCGCTGTTGGCCAGGTAGGTGAGGCAAGACGAACGAGCGTCGTAGAGACGGACTCGACGGAGACCGAGGATTGCCATGAGCCGGTACGCGCGTCGACGGAGCTGCTTGATCGTGAAGGCTTCTCCGGTCTCGTGCACCAAGACATAGCCGGAGTCTCTGTAAGCCTCGCCCAGAGCCAGCTTCTCCTTGGCCTGCAGGGCCTTGAACAACTTGAGGGCAGCCAGCACCGGAGCGGGCACCGGGAGTTCCCGCTCACCGGCCAGGGACTTGGTGTCCTTCTCTACCACGTACCGGTTGCCCATCATCGTGCGCGTGTTGGCGATGATGATCGTGGCGTTGTCCAGGTCGACGTCTTCCCACCGGAGGCCGCAGACTTCGGCCGGACGTAGACCCATGAGGGACAGCAGAAGCAGAGCGTACAGCCGTTCTTCATTGACGCCATGAACGAACGTCTGAACCCGGATCCACCGGCTTGATGCCTGTGGATGGCCTTCCGAGAAACGAGGAAGTGCCTTGCGACCTGCGATGATGGGAGTTCTCTAGGCTTCCAGCACGCACGATCGGCAAGGCACTTCTGAGATGCAATCCTCCCATGCCGCGGCGGCGGTCTCGTCCGCGTTCGATGACCCGAATCTGATCGCGTACGGCGGGCTGGGGCCGGTGGTGCGGCTGGCCGAGCGGTGCGGTCTGCCCGCGCTGGCCGACGAGCACATCCACCTGCCGTGCTCGAAGGACGGCATCGGCGCCTTCCCGGCGGCGAAGCTGATGTCGCTGGTGGGCGGCATGGTCGCGGGTGCGGATAGCATCGAGGACATGGACCGGCTGCGGCACGGCGCGATGCCCCGCCTGTTCACCGGAGTGCGGGCCCCGTCCACGCTCGGCTCGTTCCTGCGCTCCTTCACCCACGGCCACGTGAAGCAACTGCACGCCGTAGCCCGCCGGTTGCTGCCCCGTCTCGCGGCGCACACCCCGCTGCTGCCCGGCGCGGACCAGGTCGCCCACGTGGACATCGACGACACCATCCGCCGCACCCACGGCTACGCCAAGCAGGGCACCGGATACGGATACAGCAAGGTCAATGGGGTGAACGCGCTGCTCGGCGTCGTCTCCACACCGCTGGCCGCCCCGGTGATCGCCGCCACCAGGCTGCGCAAAGGACCCTCGAACTCCGCACGCGGGGCGGCCGCGTTCGTCGCCGAGACCATCCGCACCGCCCGCGCCTGCGGCGCAAGCGGCCTGCTGGTGGTGCGGGCCGACTCAGCGTTCTACGGCGCCGACGTCGTGGGCGCCTGCCGGTCCCTGAACGCCCGCTTCTCCATCACGGTGCGGATGAACGCCTCCGTCAAGGCCGCGATCGCAGGTATCGACGACGACGCCTGGACTTCGATCAAGTACCCCCAAGCCGTCTGGGACGAGGAGGGCCAGTGCTGGATCTCGGACGCCGAGATAGCCGAGACCACCTACACCGCCTTCACCTCCAAACCGAAGAAACAGCAGGTCACCGCCCGTCTGATGGTGCGTCGCGTCAAACGCCTGGGCACTGGTGCCCAGGCCGCCGGGCAGGGCACGCTCTTCGACACCTGGCGCTACCACGCCGCGTTCACCGACTCTCCGCTCTCCCTGAGGGACGCCGAGCGTGATCACCGGCGGCACGCTGTGGTGGAACAAGTGATCGCGGACATCAAGAACAGCGCCTTCGCGCATGCGCCGTCCGGATACTTCCAGGCGAATGCCGCCTGGCTCACCCTCGCCGCCCTGGCCCACAACCTCACCCGCGCCGCCGACGCACTGGCCTCTGCGTTCCACGCCAGAGCGACCACCGCAACGATCCGCGACCACCTCATCAACGTGCCCGCCCGCCTCGCCCGCTCCGCCCGCCGACTCACCCTCCACCTGCCCGAACGCTGGCCTTGGAGCGAGGACTTCAGCCAGTTGTTCCGCGCAGCGCACGCGCCACCACCGACCGCCTGACACGCCCTGCCCAACCCGCCCGAACGGGCCCGAGAACTGTGGACATGTGGAAGAGCTGGGCAGACCAGCGGATACTCCCTGCCCGAAACCGCAGATCAGCCGCCAGACCACTCGAACACCCCCGGAATGATCACACCGAAATCAAGCCGGTGGATCCGGGGTGAGCCCGCGGGCCCCCTGCCCCGGCTCCGGCCGGAGGATGACTCGTCGAGACAGGACATCGTTGCTGGTCGTTCGCCATCTCGACGATGCGGTCACGAGGTTGGAGAAGGCCGGGCAGGGAGAGTGATGACCACACCGGCACGCTGGGCGGGACACGGCTCGGTCAGCCGCGCAACAGTTCGCCCGGGCTCACCTCGGCGAGCAGCGGTGGCTCGTTCTCCCCCTCGTAGGCGAGGTGAAGCTCGCGCCTGGCACGGGTGGCCAGCACGTAGTAGGTCATCCGCAGGGCCGCCGAGGTGGGATCGGCACCTCGTCGGTGTGCGTGTCGGGATGACGACCGTGTCGAAACCCAGTCCCTTTGCGCTGGCGCGGTGGACGAGGACGATACCCGGGCGGGCGAGGTCCAGGGTGCGGTAGCGGCCCTTCACTGCCTGGGATGTGTACAGCTGGGGCTTCAGCCATGGTGCTCTGTTCTCCAGGCTGCCGAGCAGGGAAAACTGCGTGTGCCGGGAGTTGACGATCACCGAGTGTGGCCGGGATGTTGCTGTGCCAGCGTGATCAGCAAGTCTGCTGCGCCGCGTTCGGGCAGCCTGTGCACGCGCGGTGGCGGCCCCTCCCGGTCGGGGACGGCGGGCATGCCGGCGCCCGTGTGGAAGTGCGCGGCGAACGCGGCGATCTGGCGGGTGTTCCGGTGATTGCCGTCGAGTTCGACGCGGGTGCAGTTGCCGAGGCGCTGGGCGATGTCCTCAAGAGTGGAGTTCGTGTCGGTCAGCCGCTGGCACTCATCGGCGAACACGGTGATGCGGCCCCCGAGGAGCCTGCACAGCCGGTAGAACTCGGGCGGCAGGTCCTGTCCTTCGTCAATGATCAGGGTCAGACCGGGGTCCCGTTCGGCTTCGGCCGCTCGCTCGTAGAAGGCCGGCCAGTCGTACCAGCCGTCCTCGGCACGTGGAGGTTTGGGACCGTACCAGTTGTCCAGCCATGAGTGCGCTGTGGCCACACGAACACTGCGGTCTCTGGGTCCCAGCGCGTGGACGGTGGACGCCAAGGACTGGTGGAGCAGATGGGAGCGTGTGAGCAGGACGACCGGGGTGCCGGTCAGCGCCAGCATCACGGCGCGCTGGGCTGCCAGAAGGCTCTTGCCACTGCCGGGCGGACCGCTGATCAGATGGTTGCCGTCGAACGGCAGGTTGTCGAGGGCGGACCGTTGCTCCGGCATGAGATCCAGATAGGTGAGCGTCATGAGGTGATCTGCTCCAGGGCTGCGGCAGCCGCTGCGCGGGCGGCTGTGACGATCGGCTCGAAGTAGCCGGGCACCTGTTCACCGCCCACGACGAGGGCGCGGTCGAGCAGCGTGTTGCCGGACTCGCAACTGGTCTCGGGCAACAGGGCGCAGGCGTGACAGGCGGCCCGGTTGAGGTTGCCGAAGCCCTGCCCGGCGTGCTCCGCGCACAGCGGGTCGGCGGAGCACCAGGCCGCCGCTTCGGTCATCCGCAACAGTGTTTCCGCCAAGCGGGGCGGTTCG
>NZ_QZWF01000038.1 GCF_004187715.1 Streptomyces sp. F001
CTCGCATCATCGCCGCCCACAACGCTCACTCCCTCGCCCTGGTCGAGAGCCTCACCGCGAGCTGAGCGGGTATGGGACCTGCACAGGTGGGGACCCGTGCGGCCCCCACGCATTACGCTGCCCTGACCACCGTGCTGTGTCGTTCGTGCTACGCGCTTGCGAGGAGCCCTCTTTTGGCCTGTGACCTGTGGCTGGTACCGCTCGTCGACGTGTTGTGCCACACCCCCGACAACCCGTTCGCCGAGGAACTCGCGCAATACAACAAGGTGCTCGCCGAGGCCGGGCTGCCGCCGGTGCCGGTGTACCAGTACATGCCGGGACTGTCCGGGGAGGTCGCCCCGGTGGCCGGCTTCGACTACGACGCCCTGCACTTTCTGCGCCGCGCCTACCTGCTCCAGGTCTGCGGGCTGCCGGTGACACCGGTGGACGAGCTCGGCGGCGACTACGAACAGCTCCTGGAGATGTTCGAGACGACAGCCCAGCAGTCACATCTCGTCTGGCACTACGACCACGCCGGGGCGTACGTCCCCGTCGACTTCCCGCACCCGCTCTCCGACGACGAACTTCTCGCGGGCGGCGGCCCGTTGGGCTCCTCGCAGTCACTGCTGCGGGAGCTGGAGTTCGTGGCCCCGTCGATCGGCATCGACCCGGCCAACCCTCCGGCCGCTCCCCAACCCCCTCTTGTTCCAACGGAGTTGGAGGAACCGGCGGTCCCCGCCCCGTACGACCCCAGCCCCTTCGCCCGGGAACGCCACGTCTGGCTGGGGCTGCACGCGGCGGCGACGCGGAGTCTCGCGCAGGGTTCGATGATCGTCTTCAGCTGAGGCCCTGCGGGGAGGACGCGGGCACTCCGGTGCCCTCCCCGCCAGGACCGCCGTCAGTTCTGCTCGACGATGCGGATGGTGCGAACGCCCGTGCCGCGGTAGCGGGTGGGTGTCCTCGTCAGGACGGGACGGCCGTGCGGCCACTCGACGGTGGGCAGGGCGAGGTGCAGCACGTGAGCGCCGCTCCAGTCCGGCTCGTCCTTGCCGGACGCGCCGTCGTCCCCGGCGGCCGCGGTCCGCAGGCGCTTGCCCACGGCGGTCGCTGCGGCGAAGTCGAGCCCTTCGATGTTGACGGACGGCAGCGAGCCGAGGTGCTCGGCCACCCCGGCTCGCTCCCGCTCGGCGGCGGCGAGGCTGAGCGCCGGGATGCAGACGCACAGGGCCGGGTCCTTCTCGGCCTCGACGACGAGCCGGGAGGCCATGCCGTTCCCCGCGCCGAGCGCGAGGGCGGCGGTGTCGTCGAAGATGACGGCCCGCGGCAGCGGGTATCGGTCCTTGTCAGTCACTGGACCTCCCCGATGCGCCCGGCCTCCAGGTCGGCCCACAGCTTCTCGCCGGCCTTCTCGTCCTCCTCGGTGTACGGCCTGCCGAGGAAGTGCTCCTCCACGTACGCCTTGGTCTCCTCGTACCGCTTGCGCAGTTCTTCCTTGGTGGGCGTGGCGCCGGCCAGCTCCGCCACGAGGTCCCGCATGCTCATCCCGCGATCCCGGGCCAGCTCCTGGAGGCGGTCTCGGACGGCGGGGTCGACCTTGATCGTGGTGTCAGGCATGAGGACAGTATACCGACGGTATACCACCTCGGGGCGTACGAGTGTGACGGTCATCGACACTCCGTTTCTTTCGAAGGGCCCGGCGCGCGGTTGCGAGCCGGGAGTCTGGGTGCCTACGCGGGCGCCGGCTGCCCGCGCAGCAGCGCGCGGGCCAGGGCGCCGCCCCGCCGGGCGGCTTCGCGGTAGGCGGAGGCGCCGGGCTTGCGGATATCGACCTGAACGGTCGTGACCGGCGGGGCAGTTGAGGCGTCGGGCCGCTTGCGGCGCAGACGGTTCTCGACGAGGGCGCTCGGCGAGAACACGCGCCGCGGCAGCCCGTCCGTCAGCGCCGCCCGCACCTGCGCGCTGCTGGCCCCCGCGTCCCACCACTCCTCGACCAGCGGCGCGAGCCGCAGTGCCTCGGTGGCGCCGAGTGTGAGCCGGGGCTCCGTACGGCCGAGGGAGCCGAGCAGCTTCGCGGCGAGCGCGGTGCGCTCGCTCGGCGTGGGCGAGTCGGGCGACGGCGGGGAGGGAGGTTCTTGTTCCCCGGTCTTTTCCCCCGAAGGGGGAGCGCCCGACGGGGTGGATTCCGACTCGCCGGAGGCCAGGTTCTGGGCTTCCTCGGAATCACCCGTTGGTGGCTCGTCCTCGTACGGAGTGTCGAACACCTCGTAGACGGTGGTGAGTTGGCCCGTCTCCCGGTCCTTGCGCACCACCCGCCGCAGATAACGGGATTCCTCCAGCTCATGCAGGGCGGCGGCGATCCGGGCCCGCCCCTCCTTGCGCTGTTCGGCGAGCGTGCGGATGGTGGCGCGGGCGCCGTTCGGGAGGCTGAGGAGGTACGTCAGTACGCCTACTGCGCACCAGGAGATGCTCCGGTCGCGGAGAAGAGCGTTGGAGAAGACGGAAAAGGCGCGCGTGGGCGTCGTACGATGAATACGCATCTGGAGAGTTGGCTCCGGGTGTCGAGCCCCCGGGTGTTGGCGCACCGCGGGGGCGTTTCTTTGGTGCGTTGTGCTGGCGTGACTCTATGGGCACGCAGAGCGACGAGCGCAAGCTGGAACTGGCTTTTCCTGGGCGGGAGTTCGCTTGATTCACTCCGGAGAGTGAAGGGCAGCCCGCAGGAGCAGCGGGTGGACCAGGCGGTCGGAGGTCGTCGGGCGGTAGCGCCAGGACAGGGGCCAGGTCAGGCCGTTGAGGGCCGGGACCGGGATGTACGAGATGTGGTTCGGACCGGCGGTGAGGCGAGTGACACCCGGGGGCCATGGGCGGTGGGATGCGCTGCCGACGGGGACGAGGAAGTAGACCCCTCTGTGTCCGGACTCCGTCTCTACCACGGGCCCGGGGTCGCCTCCGGTCATGCGGGCGAGGCGGTCGGCGAGGGCGCGGCCTTCGTCGCCGTCCACGCGCACCGCGTCGAACTGGACTCCCGCCTTGCGAAGTTGGATGCCGGTGCGGGGGATCCAATCCAGGTCACATTGCGTATTCATGGGGTCAGTGTCAGTGGCTGGGGCTACGGTTTTCCATGACTCTGAGTCGCCGGTCGGACACAGTCGGACAGGGGTGGCGGCCAGTTGTGACCGGTTGAGTTCGGTTGAGTTCGGGGGTGACCGCAATGGCGCGGGCAGAGAACAAGTCGGAGGCGGGCGGTACGGCTCACGTGGTCGCCGCTCTCGCGAAGGCACTGCGTGAGGAACAGCAGCTCTCACAGGAGCAGCTGGGCAAGAAGATCGGGTACACGGCATCGGCGGTGAGCGCGATGGAGACGTGTGCGCAGCCCGCGAGCGATCAGATGCTGGTGAAGTTGGAGGAGGTGATCGGAGGCGGGATGGGGGTCTTTCAGGAGGCGCGCAAGTGGATGCTGCTGGAGAAGTACCCGAAGCGCTTCCGGGGCTTCGCGGACATGGAGGCCGGGGCAATCACGCTCTGCTCCTACGAGGCGCTAGTCGTCGACGGCCTTTTCCAAACTGAGCCGTACGCGCGGGCGCTGATCGGCGGCAGCTACCCGCCGGTCTCCGAGCAGAAGCGGGAGGAGCTGGTCGAGGCCCGGCTGGCCCGCAGGAGGCTCTTCGATCGGGACCCTGCGCCGATGATCGAGCTGATCCTCGAAGAGAGCGTGCTGCGCAGGCCGTTCGGCAGCTGGGAGATCCTGCACGGGCAACTGCGCTCGCTCGCAGAGGATGCCCGGAGGGACAATGTCTGTGTGCAGGTGCTGCCAATGGACCGCGGGCTGCGCGGGACGTACGCGGGCGACCGCGGTCCCATGAAGCTCGTGGAGACCGCAGAGCACGAGCACGTCGTCTACATGGAGATCGAGGACCAGGGCATTCTGATCACCGATCCGGCAGAGGTGTCCCAACTGGCGCACCGCTATGCGAAGATCCGCGCACAGGCCCTGAGTCCCGACGACTCCCTGAGTCTCATCGAGCGGCTGGCAGGAGAGGAACGATGACCGGCACCGGAAGCCTTCGGTGGTTCAAGTCCACCTATAGCGACGGCGGCGGCGGCAACTGCGTCGAAGTCGCCCACGACATGGACTCCATCCACATCCGCGACTCCAAGAACCCCGCCGGCCCCGTCCTCACCGTCTCCGGTGAAGCCTGGGCGGCCTTTCTCGCGCTCCCGGACGCCTCCGCCACCCCCTAGCCCCGAAAGATGTGTCACTTCCGCCAGAACCGTCACATCTTTTCACGACAACACACCCACTCCGGGTGATCCGCGGCCGACTTCCCGGAATCCCCGCCCAGCCGCGCGACGCTGATCAACATGAGTGGATTCCTCAACGCCAAGCTGCCTCCCGGGACGGGCACAGTGCACCGGGCGACCCTGGACGCGCTCGCGCAATACGGCCCACGACGCGCCGGAATGACGCACATCGCGCGGCTCGCCGGCGCCAACCGGCCCTATCTCTACCGGAACTGGGCGAGCCGTGAGGCGCTGGTGCGAGAGGCCACCCGGCTGGAGCTGAAGCGCCTGCTGTACCTGGCCCGCGAGCTGGTCGCCCCCTCGCCGCCCCGGTGTCTCGAGACGCGCGTGGTGGTGCGCGCGGCGCGTCTGGTGCGGGAACACCCGGTCGTCAGGACCGTGGCCCGCACCGATCCGGAGCTGGTGCACACCGCGATCCTGCGACCGGTCACCGACTGGCACGCGATGGCATGGTCCTGGCTGCACGACCATGTGACGGGCCATCTCACCGCAGCCGCGGAGCGGGACAGCACCACATGGGCCGTCCTCACCACGGCGCTCCCTTACGCCCTCACTCCGCCTCCGGACTCCTCGGATCCCGGGGAACGCGCCGTGATCGACGCCCGGTTGAGTACGGCCGTACATCTCTGCCTCGGCGTCTCGCCCCCGTGCACCGACTGCGAGCCCTGAGCCCGCCGGCGTCAGTCGCAGGACGCGCGGTAGGACAGGTGCGGGAACAGCCGTTCCCACTGGTCCTTCGGGACGCTCAGAGGGTACGACTTGCACATCTCCGTGTAGAGGTGGTCGCTGTCGAAGTCCAGGACGTAGGTGCTCCGGTCGGCCAGGGAGCTGCCCCAGGTCCGCTCGATGGTGACCGCCATCCAGCGAGGGCCCTCGGGCAGGTCCGAGCGGGGTATGTGGACGTCCTCCGCGTTCGGCAGCTCGACGAACTCCGGGGTGTCCCACCTGCCGCCCGGGCCGACGGTCCAGATGCGGTACGGGTCGCCCGTCACCACGTGGCGGCCGTCCGGGGTCATGGAGATGGAGGAGACCGCACGGTCGAGCAGTAGGTCGTGCTTCTTCTTCGGATCGGCGGGGTCGGTGACGTCCCAGAACTCGACGGTGCCGTCGCTGAGCGCTGTCGCCAACTCCCCCTTGGCGGTGGGGAAGTAGCCGCCGGGAGCGCCGGGGATCCGGGCGCCCTCCTCCGGGTGCGCGGGACTGGACAGGT
Organism: Streptomyces sp. F001; assembly: GCF_004187715.1. Classification (GTDB taxonomy): domain Bacteria; phylum Actinomycetota; class Actinomycetes; order Streptomycetales; family Streptomycetaceae; genus Streptomyces; species Streptomyces flavusporus. The sequence goes on from NZ_QZWF01000038.1 coordinate 5,489, forward strand.
CCCACACGAGGATGTTGTCCCCGAGGTCCTCCGTGACGAGTTGCTGGGACCCGGCGTCATACATCGCGCCCTTCATCAGCGCCACGTCCTTGATGCGTCCTCCCTTGCGGGGTCGGGCCGGGTCGGAGAGGTCCCACAGTCTGAGGTGCCGTTTGTTCTCGACGGTCGCCAGTGAGCGGTCCCCGGCGAACCAGAGGTCTCCCGTGCTGAAGAGGCCCCCGCTGATCGGTGCGTCGACCGTGGCGACGCGTACCGGCTTCGCCGGATCCTTGACGTCGTACAGGGCGATGCCGCGTTCCTCCGCCGAACCCGCGGCCAGCAGCCGGCCGTCCGGGCTCACCACGACGCGCGGCACGTCGGCGGTGAGGTGGATGCTGCCGCCCCTTGTCGGCCCGCCCTCGGAGTCGAACTCCCAGAACTGGAAGGTGTGCTCCAGTCCCTTGGTCCAGTGATGAGCAAGGAGGACAGGCGTCTTGGGGCTGTTGAGGAAGTAGTTCGCCTCCCAGCCCTTCGGCAGTGTGTAGTGGACCCTCGGTGCACGGAGGTCACTGATGTCCCACACT
>NZ_QZWF01000039.1 GCF_004187715.1 Streptomyces sp. F001
GAAGCCGCCGACGGCGAACTCGCGCTCCAGGTCCCACAGGGTGAGGCCGTGCTCGGTGATGTCCAGGTCGGGGTGCTTGCGCTGGCGGTACTCCAGCGGGTCGGTGTCGCCATGACGTGGCCGCGGACCCGGTAGGAGTGGATCAGCTCGAAGACGCGGGCGGCCTTGGTGACGTCGTCGTCGTGGCTGGCGTCGATGTCCTTGAGCCAGCGGACCGGCTCGTAGGGGATGCGCAGGGCCTCGAAGATGTCGTCGTAGAAGCCGTTCTCGCCGAGGAGCAGGTTCGCGACCTGGCGGAGGAACTCGCCGGAGGCGGCGCCCTGGATCACCCGGTGGTCATACGTCGACGTGAGCGTCATGACCTTGGAGATGCCCAGCTTGTTGAGCGTGTCCTGGGACGTGCCCTGGAACTCCGCCGGGTAGTCCATCGAGCCGACGCCCATGATGACGACTGGCGGCATCAGACGCGGGACCGAGTGCACGGTGCCGAGGCCGCCCGGGTTGGTCAGGGAGACCGTGACGCCGGTGAAGTCGTCCATCGTCAGCTTGTTGTCGCGGGCGCGGCGGACGATGTCCTCGTAGGCCTGCCAGAACTCGAAGAAGTTCAGCGTCTCGGCCTTCTTGATCGCCGCGACGACCAGCTGCGTCGCCGTTGGGCTTGACCAGGTCGATGGCGAGGCCGAGGTTGATGTGCGGCGGCTTGACGAGGGTCGGCTTGCCGTCCTTCTCGCCGAACGACCAGTTCATCGACGGCATGGCCTTGATGGCCTGCACCATCGCGTAGCCGATCAGGTGCGTGAAGGAGATCTTCCCGCCCCGGGCCCGCTTGAGGTGGTTGTTGATGACGATGCGGTTGTCGAAGAGCAGCTTCACCGGGACCGCGCGCACGGACGTGGCCGTGGGCAGCTCCAGGGAGGCGTTCATGTTCTTCGCGACGGCCGGCCGGGCCGCGCAGAGTGATCAGCTCGGGGCCCTCCGGCGCCGTCGGCGCGGCGGCGGGCTCGGCCTTTGCCTTCGGCTTGGCGGCGGGGCCGGGGCCGGGGCCGGGGCCTTCGCCGGAGCCGGGCGGGCGCGGCGGCCGGCTTCGGGGCGGCGGGAGCGGCCGGAGCTGCCTGGGCCGGGGCGGGGAGCTGCCTGGCCGGGGCCGGCGTCTGAGCCGTGGTGGTGGTCTCCGCAGCCGCGGTACCGCGGAGCCGGGCGGACGGGGCCCCCGGCTTGTAGTCGGCGAAGAAGTCCCACCAGGCACGGTCTACCGAATTCGGGTCCTGGAGGTACTGCTGATAGATCTCGTCGACGAGCCACTCGTTGGGACGAACGCGGCAGCGGTTTTGCCCGCTTGATCGGCGTCGGTCGAGATGCTCGATGCGTTACTGGGGGACTGGACACGGCGCAACCGCCTCTTCCGCTTCACAAGGTGATGGACAGCGGGAATCAAGTACGCCTCATGACCGAGAAGGTCAGGCCGGCCGTTCATCGTCGCGTAAGTCACATCTGAGCACGTGTTTCGGGGATGGAAATGGCGGGAAACAAGCGTGGTTCCGGTGTGAAAGGGATGCACTGACCCGGGCCCGGCGCATACGAGACGCGGCCTTCGCCTGATCACACGTGTCCTGCAGTGCGACGCCTGTGGATCTTGTGGCTCCGCTTCGAACTTTACGTCACTTGGGGACGGAGTCCGGAGGTGATAAGGATCCGGCAGCCCGCTCGGATTCGGCCACACCGATCTTGGCCGTGCAGATCCACCGCCCAGCGGCGATCGCAGCCGAGGCCCGTGCCGCGTCGCTGCCCGGAGTGCGGCGGTTGACGGCACCCGGTTGAACCGCTCGAAGACCCGGTGCCACTCGACGCGGAATGCCCGGCCTCGTCCAGGACCTCGAGCTCCAGCGACTGGGCGCGCCCGGCCGCGCCTTCACCGTGACCCGGCGGGCGGGCTGTGCTTGACCGCGTTGTCGATCAGGTGGCGACGACCTGGTGGATCCGCTCCGGGTCGGCGTGCGCGGCAGCTCCGGCGGGGACACGTCGAGTGCAGATGGACGTCCGTACGCGGTGTGACTGCCGGCCGGAGGCGATGCCCGCCGCGCGGAGGCGACCATGTTGGCTCCTTCAGCACCCCGGACAGATACGGCCACACCTCGAACCGCGCGTCTTCAGCGGTACGACGTTGTCCAGACGCGACAGGTCGAGGAGCGTCTCCACGAGACGTCCAGCCGCTCCGTCTGCTTCAGGGCCGTCCGATGGTCTCCGGGTCGGCTCCGTGACGCCGTCCAATGTTCTCCAGGACGCGCGCAACCCGGCGATCGGTGTGCGCAGCTCGTGCGAGACGTTGGCGACCAGCTCCTTGCGCTGGTTGTCCTGAGCCTCCAGGTCGTCGGCATGCGGTTGATCGTGACGGCCAGGTCGCCCAGCTCGTCCACCGTTCTCACGGACCGCGGGTGTAGTCGCCGTGCGAGATGGAGCGGGCCACCGCGTTCATCTCGTCGCGGTGCGGTGAGCGAATGTGCCACGAACTGCGTGATCAACAGGGTGGCGATCATCGAGAAGACCGTGATGAAGCGCAGCTCGTCTCGGTGCGCACGCGATCATCAGCAGCCCGGTGGTGATCAGCACCGAGATGACGACCAGGCACCCAGCTTGGTCTTGATCGAGAACGGGGTACGCCGCCCAGGGCTCCCCGGGCTCCTCCGTGCGGCCGGCCGCCCTCGCTCATGGCGTCGGTGTCTCCAGGGCGTAGCCAGCCGTGCACCGTGCGGATCCGCTCGGCGCCGATTTCCGCAGCGCCTTGATGTGGCTGTCGACGGTACGGGTGCCGGAGGCGTCCGCCCAGTCCACACCTCGGCCAGCAGCTGCTCACGCGAGAGCACGCGCGCGGGTGTTCGCCAGGCAGACCAGCAGGTCGAACTCGGTGGGCGTCAGATGCACGTCCTCGCTGCGCACCCGGACCGGCGGTGCGTGGTCGATCTCCAGCTCGCCCAGGCGCAGGATGCCGGTGCGCGGAGTGGCGGCGCGACCGCGGGCTCGACCCGGCGCAGCAGCACATGCACGCGCGCGCCAGCTCCGGATCGAGAACGGCTTGGTCATGTATCGTCGGCGCGACGCCGGCCACCAGCATGTCGGTCTCGTCGTCGCGCGCGGTGAGCATCAGTAGGCACCGGCCGCTGGCTGCACCGCGGCAACCTCCAGGCCGTCGAAGCCGGCAGCATGATGTGAGAATCAGCAGGTCGGGCTGCAGGCTCGGCCGTGTCGACGGGCGGCGGGCCGTCACTGGCCGTCTGTAGAAAATCCTCGGCGGCGCAGGCGGCGGATGGCGTCGACGATCGTGCGTCGTCCTCGACCACCAGACCGGCTGTGCGCCGGGGTGGTGCCGCGTGCCGTTGTGGGAGGTGTGTGTCTGCTCATCGCCCGCCCCTGAAGTGTGCTTTCCGGAATCGTGGGGTGATCCATGACTGCGATTGACGCTTGAATGACGGCGTCAGGGATGCAGCTACGGGGATCACGCAGCTCGGCTATCAGGTGTACGCCGAGATGCACGGCGTCCGGAACGCCCCGGGCACGGGGATCTCTTCGTACGCACACACGGAAACCGGCATTCCGCAAGGATCCTTCAAAATTCCGGGGGGGCTGCGCCGACACACGGGAGCACACCGCCGGGTTCTCACCTTGCGCGTTGCCAGTCCGGCCGCGAGTACAGCCGTCGTTCCCCTCCGTGACGTCCACCCGGGCCCGTTGTGTCAGGCACAGCGCGTCGACGTGGCGGAAGTCTCATTGACGAAGTGATCAGATCGCTTCGACGATCTCCGTACGGCTGTCGGCGAGGGCCTCGCGAGACAGCTCGGCGAGCGGTCCGTCGCGGTGCCAGTCGTGACGGCACGCTCGCGCTCGACCACCGTGATCCGGCCCAGCGGGGGTTGCGGCGGCGTGTGCGAGCGAGAATCCGACCCGAGTCGGCATAGCACCGCGGGCGCGCCCTCTGTCCGGGGTTCGTTCAGCCGCGTCGACCAGCCGCGCTCGATGTCCGTCGGAGTGTCCATCAGGAAACAGCCGTTGACGATGATCTGCAGCAGGGTCGTGCCGGCGCAGCACGACCTCGCCCGACGGGCCTCACGACGGTCAGGACTTGGGGATGTCGTAGGTGGTGATCGTTCATCTGGGCACTTCTCTGCGACATGTAGAGGAATAAGGGACGGGAGTGATCGACTCCGCGGCGTTGACACAGAGGCGCAGCAGCGGCGGGAATGATCGCTCAGAGCGAACGGATCGGGGAACATTCGACGGCTCCGTGCATTGAGTCGGATAGCTCAACTTGACTGCCTAAGGGAGATCATGGCTTCGATGTCCACCGCTCACCCTGCCGTCGTGCGCTCGAGAGAGGTCGTGCTGCCGGATGGTGGTTCCGCTGGATCTGAACGACACGACGTACTGCGCGGTGGAGGCCGCAGCGCGCCGGTCGAGCCGGAAAGCCGAAGGTCTGCTGTGCCCCGGATCGACGGGACGTACGCGAGCACGGTGTGCTCGCACGTCGAGAGGTCGGGCGGCTGCGACGGTGACCCGGGCGCCCTGATCCGGGTCGCGGCCGCGTGAAGATCGGTGCCGGGACACGCGGGTGCGGCGCTGTGGGTCGAGGGGACGC
>NZ_QZWF01000040.1 GCF_004187715.1 Streptomyces sp. F001
GAGGCAACAGACCATCGTGACGTGCATCGGCTACGAGGTCACCTCGTCGTCCGGCGGCCTGGACTTCATCACCAACAACCTGACGGTCAGCAGCAGTTGACCACCCCGCCCGGGCCGGTTCCACACTTCGGGGCTGGTCCGGGCCCGCAGAGCGACTCATGACTGGTTTCATCCCGGCGCGGAGCGCGGGGCATCGCTGCGAAGCAATGCTCACACGGGGCGCTGCTGGTTCTTGATGTACTGGCGTACGACGGTCAGTGGTGCACCGCCGCAGCTCCCGGCGAAGTACGAACCGGACCAGAAGTGGCCGCCCCACAGGTACCGGCGCACGTGGGCGTTGTACTCCTTGCGCAGCAGCCGGGCGGAGACGCCCTTGAGGGAGTTGACCAGCTTGGAGAGCTGGACCTTGGGCGGGTAGTGCACGAGCAGGTGCACGTGGTCGTCCTCGCCGTTGAACTGCTTCAGCTCCGCCTCGAAGTCCTCGCACACCTCCCGCATGATCTGCTCGCACCGGTCGAGCATGGCGTCGGTGAAGACGTCACGCCGGTACTTGGTGATGAACACCAAGTGGACATGAAGGTTGTGGACGACGTGACGACCGGTGCGTACATCGGGATCTGGATTCCAGCGTGGTGACATAGACCGAATGGTATTGTGATCGTGTGGCTACGGAGCGTGCGCAGGAGAAGCGGCAGTTCGGGCACCGCCCGCTGGTGCTGACACCTGCGCAGATCCGCTCATCGACGCAGGCACGCCGCCCCGCACGTGGAACCTCCTGCACGACTGGTGGACGATGTTCCGAAGGGCAAGCGCACGCTGGCCGCGGCGGACGCCGCGATCGCCAGGCCCGCAAGACATCGACTGGCTCGCCCCTTCCCGCCCAGGCCGCACAGCAGTCCTCAAGACGTACGTCCAGGCATGGAAGAACTGCTGGGAAGGACGGGCCGAAGCCCGAACTTCAACCGCTTCCGGTCGGTTGAGCGTGGACATCCCGCAGGGCCGCGACCTGCAGATCAAACGCGTTCACCGCCGTTGGGGCATGGTCAAACCCCAAGATCGGCCGTGTCCGCTTCCGCTGGACCAAAGGCCTCCCCATCGGGAAGGACGCGAACGTCGACAACAAGGTCACCGGCGCCCGGCTGGTGAAGGAGGCCGACGGCTGGCACGTCGCCTTCCGCGTCCAGACCCTCGACCCCGCACCCGAGCCGCACACCGGCCCCGAGGTCGGCATCGACGCCGGAGTCACCATCCCCCTCCCTGTCCGACGCAAACCACCAGGACCACGGCCGACCCGCCCGCCTTCCGGACGCACGGCCGACCGGGACAAGTGGCTGACCACCGACGAGAAGGCCAAGCTGCTCCGGCTGGAGCGGCGGCCGACACCGCAAGAGCTTCCGCAAGCCAGGCAGAAGACCTCCAACCGGCTGAAGCGGACCTACGACCAGATCGCGAGCCTTCGTGCGAGAGCCAAGCGCAGGGCACCGACTGGCAGCACCAGACCACCACCGAACTCGCCCGTACCTACGGTGATCGTGGTGGAACAACTGGACATCCCGAACATGGTCAAGAGCGCCAGGCACCATGGAGAACCCGGAAGGAACGTCGCGCAGAAGTCCGCCTGAACCGCTCCATCAGCCAGGAGGCATGGGCAGGCCATGACGATGCTGACGTACAAGACCGCCCGCCACGGCGGCATCCTGCACAAGTTCCCGCCCCGGCACCTCCCAACGCTGCTCGGCCTGCGGCCTCACCATGCCGGGCAGCCGGGAGAACCAGGCCGTGTTCGTGTGCAAGAACGAAGGCTGCGGCTGGTCCGGCAACGCAGACCACAATCGCCCGGAACGTCCTGCACCTGTACCGGATGGGCCACGCGCTCATCCCGGCTGCCGGAGGGCAGTCGTCAGGCGCCCGCGAGGCGTCAAGCCCGCCACCGCAAGGTAGGCGGGAATCTCCCGGCTTTCCAGAGAACACTCAAATCCCGTTCAACGAACCCGACCAGATCTGGTACAAACTGGCGTCTCCGACCAGGCGCAGTACGAGGCCAACCGGGACCGCTTCTTCAAGGACTGGAAGACGGTCTACCAGCGCATCCGCGCCATCGACCCCGACGCGAAGATCCGGCCCCCA
>NZ_QZWF01000041.1 GCF_004187715.1 Streptomyces sp. F001
GGTGACATCAGCATGCTTTCCGCACGGTACGAAGCCGTCGCAGCATCCCGCCCCCGCATCCGGCGTGACGTCCTGTTCACCGAGACCCCGACGGCGTCCTCTTCCACAACGCCGATGGCGGCTTCCGCCTGACGGCCAAGTCGGCTTACCGCTTCGCCACCCTGCTCGTGCCGCATCTCAACGGCGAGCACACCGTCGCCGAGATCTGTGCGGGCTTCGGCGACCGGCAGCGCGACATGGTCGGCGAACTCGTCGGCACCCTGTACGAGCGGGGCTTCGCCCGTTCCGTCCCACCCAGCCCCTCGCCGGACGCGCTCGACGCGCCGGAGCCGTCCGACGACGTGGCGCGCCGCTACGCGGCCCAGATCGCCTACACCGAGCACTACGCCGACGATGCCGCGCAGCGCTTCCAGCGGTTCCGCGACACGCGGGTGGCCGTCGTCGGCAGTGATCTCACGGCCCGCTGGTGCGTCCTGAGCCTGCTCCGCAACGGCAGCGCCACCATCGGCGTACTGCCAGGGCTCGACCGGGCCGGGATCGCCGACGAGGCGGCGAACAGCGTCGTGACGCCCTGGTGGTACCGACGGGCTTCGCGGACCTGGAGCGGGCCGGTGTCCACGTCGTCCGCGTCCTGCTGACGTCGGAGGCCCGACGTGTCGGTTAGCACGACGGTCAGGCCGGCCATCGCACCGGCGGTCTGCGAACCGAGTCCGGCGCGCCTGATGGCCGACCTGCTGCGAACGGCACTGGACGGGGCAGGGCCACGGTCACATCGACGTGTCGGTGCGTGCGCTGGGCTTCGGCGACGCGTTCGCCGAAGCCCACAGCCCCGGCGCACAGGGAAGCGTCCCCGTGCATCTGTACACGTGGCAGGCCATCGTCGGCCCTCACCGACGAAAGTGAGTCGCCCTGCCCGCAGTGCCTGACCAGGCGCTGGCAGGCGGTCCGCTCGGTGGCGCTGCGCGACGCCCTCGAACTGGGCGGCGCCACGCACGAGTCCGGGCCTTGGCCGTACGCCGTCCCGTTCGCCGCCGACGCACTCGCCTCGCTCGTGGCACAGGCGCACGCTCACCCGGCGCGCAAGCCCTTCCCCGACGTCCAGGTGCTGGACTTGGAGTCACTGTCGGTCCGCCGTCATCCCCTCGTCCCCGATCCCCAGTGCCCGGCCTGCTCCCGGCCCGTCCCCGACGCGCCCGACGGTGCCGTCGTCACCCTGGCCTCCGCTCCGAAGCACGCGCCGGGGACCTTTCGGCTGCGGAGCATCGAGGCCTACGACATCGACGTGGCGGTCTTCGCGAACCCGGTGTGCGGTGCCCTCGGCCCGTCCGTCGTCCATGACGTCTCCTCCACATCCACGTCGGCGGCCATCGGCTGCTTCTCGATGCGTTCCGGGGAGTACCTGCGCAAGACGTTCTGGGGCGGACACGCGGGCTCGTTCGACGCGAGTGCGCGCATCGGGGTACTCGAAGGGCTGGAGCGGTACGCGGGCATGCGAGCGCGCGGCAAGCGGACGACGGTGGCCGGGACGCTCGACGAGTTCGGCGCCGACGCCGTCGACCCGAGACGCGTGGGGCTCTACTCGGAGGCCTTCCACCGGGACAATCCGCACGTCGTGCCGTTCGCGCCGGACCGCGAGATCCCGTGGGTGTGGGGCTACTCCCTGCGGGACAGGACGCCGCGGCTCGTGCCCGAGATCCTGACGTACTATCACGCGCCAGGACTGGAGAACCGGTTCGTCCAGGAGAGCTCCAACGGCTGTGCGTCGGGCGGCTGTGTCGAGGAGGCCGTCTACTTCGGCCTGATGGAGGTCGTCGAGCGGGACGCCTTCCTCCTCGCCTGGTACGGGCGGCAGCCGCTGCCGGAGATCGACCCCGCCACCAGCGCCCGCCCCGCCACCCGGCACATGGTGGACCGGCTGGCGATGTACGGCTACCGGGCCCGGTTCTTCGACACCCGCATCACGTTCCCGATCCCCGTGGTCACCGGCGTCGCGGAGCGGGTGGACGGCGGCCTGGGCCGGATGTGCTTCGGCGCGGGTGCCGGGCTCGACCCGGAGTCCGCGCTGGACGCGGCGCTGTGCGAGATCGCCACCGACGCAGTCAATCTGCAGGGCCGGTCCCAGCGCGACGAGACCAGGCTGCGCGCCATGGCGGAGGACTTCTCTCGGGTGACCGCGCTGCACGACCACCCGCTCGTCTACGGCATCCCCGAGATGGGCGTCCACGCCGACTTCCTGCTGCGTGCCCGGGCCGCGCGGCCGCCGCTCGCGGTCGCCGACCTCGCATGGCCGGACGCCTCCGGTGCGCCCGCCTCGCCCGACCTGCGGGACGACCTGGAGCGGTGTGTCGCCGTGGTCGTCGCCGCCGGATTCGACGTGGTGGTCGTGGACCAGACCCTGCCCGAGCAGCGGCTGCTGGGACTGCACACCTTCAGTGTGCTCGTGCCCGGGCTGCTGCCGATCGACTTCGGCTGGTCGCGTCAGCGTGCCCTGGGCATGCCGCGGCTGCGCACCGCTCTGCGCGAGGCGGGGCTGCGCGAACGGGACCTGGAGACGGCCGACGTCAACCCGGCCCCGCACCCCTTCCCCTGACCGCACTCCCCGCACCGCGCCAAGCCCCCATGCCACAGCAGAGGAGACCCCCATGGGCTACGCCCATGAATACGCCACGGCCATCATGCACCGGGGCCGGATTCCGATGGAGCCGGCCGACTTCGTGCCCGACTGGGCGGACCGGCCGCGCAAGGCGAAGTACTACCCGGGTGCCGAGTCGTTCCCGCTGCCCGACACGCCGTACCCCGCGCACGCCACGGTCGCGGCCGGCTGCCTGCCCGAGGACTCCCCGGGCGCAACGCGGCGTTTCTCGCTGCCCCTGCTGTCCGGCATGCTGCTGGACTCCTACGGGCTGGTGGGCAGGCGCCTCGGCGTCCAGGCCAACACCGACCTGGCGGCGCTGCCCCACTACCCGCAGGCCAACTGGTCCCGGGGCACCGCCTCCGGCGGCGGTTTGTACCCCGTGAGCGTCTACTGGGTCTCGGGCCCGTCCGGACCGCTCACGCCCGGAGTGCACTACTACTCCCCGCCGCACCACTGCATGCAGCGGCTCCTGGCGGGCGACGTCAGCGGCCAGGTACGCGCGGCCCTCGGAACCCACAGCGAGGAGACGGACCAGTACCTGGTGCTGGGCGTCAAGTACTGGCAGAACGCCTTCAAGTACAACAGCTTCTCCTTCCACGCCGTGAGCATGGACGTCGGAGCGCTGCTGCAGACCTGGCGCATCTGGGCGCGCGGCTGTGGACTGCGGCTGGCGCCCGCGCTCTGGTTCGACGAGGCGCGGCTGGCCGGGCTGCTGGGGCTGGGCGAGGACGAGGAAGGCCTGTTCGCCGTAGTACCGCTGCTCTGGGACACACCGCCGCCGGCCTCCGACGCCCGGGAGACAGTCGGTGCGGCCGTCCGCCGACGAGACCTGGAACGGTCCCGGACCGTGCTCGACTTCGACACGCTGCGGCGCATCCGCCGCGCGACGGCCGAACACGCCACCGGCCGGCCGGCGCCGGGCGCGCTCGAGCGCAGCGCGCCGGCCGCGTTGACGGGGGCCGCGGATCGGGTCGCGCTGCCGCCGGCCGGGTTCCCCGCGGTCAGTGTGCGTACGGCATTGCGCGCGCGCCGCAGCAGCTTCGGCCGCTTCGACGCGACCGCCCCGGTGACCGCGGCGCAGTTGGCCACCACGCTCGCGGCATGCGCCGAGGCACGGCTCGACAGCGACGCGGAACCCGACGGCACGCCGCGGCAGGCACGGCTGTACGCCTTCGTCAATCACGTCGAAGGTGTCGAGCCCGGCGCGTACGCCTACGAACCCGACACCCACACGCTGCAGTTGGTGGCGCCGGGCGCGCCGGGCTCGTTCCTGCAGCGGAACTACTTCCTGTCCAACTACAACCTCGAACAGGCGGGCGCCGTCATCGTGCCGACGCTGCGCACGACGGCGGTCCTCGACGCCGTCGGCGATCGGGGGTACCGGCTGGTCAACGCCACCGTGGGGGCGATCGCGCAGACCTTCTACACGGCCTCGGCCGCACTCGGGCTCGGCGCCGGTGTCGCCCTCGGCTTCGACAACATCTCCTACATCGAGGAGCTCGGGCTGGAGGGCACAGGGGAAGCGCCCCTGCTGATCATGCTGCTCGGCAATGAGCGGCCGCACCCCGCCGACTTCCGTTCCGACATCGCCTGACAGGGAGCCGCCGTGACACGGAGAACCAGCTGGCAGCCCGGCCGACGCTTCCTGCTGCGGGTGGCCGGCCTGCCCATCGAGACCGTCCGCGACCTGCGCTGTCCGGACACCGTCCGCTGGGCCGACGACGTCCTGTCGGCCGAGGAGGACCTGTTCGAACGGGGCCGGGAGCTCAGCGACGTACTGCACGCGCTGGTCCCGGCCGTTGACCGCGCATTCCCCGACGACGACGGGGGGCGACGCCGTCACCTGCTCGCTCTGCGCCGGGACATCTTCAACAACCGGCTGCCCGCGCGCCCCTCCGACGTCCTCGGCCTGATCGCCACGCTGGATTCCGGCGTGGCCGAGCGAACCGGACGGTGGCTGGACGACCGGCGGGCGCTGACCGGGCTCAGGGCCCACGGCCGGGCGCTGCTGAGCGGTGAGCTCGACCGGACGCGCGCAGCGCTGCGGGCGCTGCTGCGCGAGGACCGGCTGCGCCACGGACTCCTCCTGGCCTCGCCGACGCTCGAGGCCCGCCTGGAACCGTATGTGCGCCTCGGCGCCGGCGAGCGCCCCAACAAGCGGCTGCGGAAAGTGGAACGCTCGGTGCTGTCGTACCTGTACCGGACGGCCTGCAAGACCAGCCCGTTCAGCACGTTCACGGGCGTCGCCCTCGGCGCCTTCGACGACAGCGACGACCCCTCCATGCGCATCCGAGCGCAGTGGCGGGGCCGAGTGCGGCTGAACGTCGTCGTGCTCGCCCGTTTCGCGGAGCAGATCCTCGCCTCCCCCGCGCTGCGCGCCGACCTCCCGGTGCGGCTCGCGTCGGGCTGGGGCAGTGACGATCACCGCGTGCGGTACGTACGCCGCTGGGTCACCACGGGCGACGACGACGCGGCGGTCACCTTCGACGCGGTCAAGGACCGGCTGTTCTTCCTGCGCCGCAGCGGAACCCTGGACCGGCTCATCGCCCTGCTGGGCGAACGGGAGCTGCGCTACCGGGAGTTGGTCGACTGGCTGCGCACCGAGTACGACGGGCAGGCGGACGCCGAGCTGTGTGAGACGTACGTGGCCGCGCTGCTGCACCTGGGCATGATCCGCGTCCCCTGCCTGGACACCGACGCGCACACCGCCGACCCGCTCCGCTCCTTCCGGGACGCCCTGCGGGGGCTGGACCGTTCCTGGGCGAGCGAGCTCGCCGGCGAACTGGGCAATGCCGCCACGCTGATCGAGGAGTATCCGGACGCGGAAATTGCCGGGCGGGCGAAGCTGCTGCACCGGCTGCGCGCCTCACTGAGCGAGGCACAGCGGCTGCTGGGCGCGGCGGAGGTGTCGTTGCCGCAGACACTGCTGTCGCTGCGCGTCGGCCGTGGCGAGTTCTTCGGCCTGCTCGGGCCCAACGGCGCGGGCAAGACCACCCTGGTGGAGATCATGGAAGGTCTGCGACGGGCCGACTCCGGCACCGTCAGCGTGCTGGGCACCGCCCCCTGGCCGCGCAATGTCGCACTGCTCCCACGGCTCGGTGTCCAGACCCAGTCCTCGGCCTTCTTCGTGCGCCAGACGGCACATGAGCACCTGGCGACCGTCGCCGCCCTCTACGGCACGGACCGGGCAGCGGTCGAACGGACGCTGGAGGCCGTGGCCCTCGTGGAGCAGCGGGACACGCGGGTGGAGAACCTCTCGGGCGGGCAGCGTCAGCGGCTGGCCATCGCCTCCGCCCTGGTTCACGACCCCGAACTGATCTTCCTGGACGAGCCCACCGCCGCCCTCGACCCGCAGGCCCGCCGCGACCTGTGGGACGTCCTGCGCGGCCTCAAGGAAGCGGGCCGCACCATCGTGTACACCACGCACCACCTGGACGAGGCGGAGGCCCTCTGCGACCGGGTGGCGATCCTGGTGGAGGGCCGGATCGCCGCACTGGACTCCCCGCGCGGACTGGTCGGCGCGGCAGGCGCGGCGACCTCGCTGCTGCTGCCGCCGGAGCGGATGACCGTGGCGGAGGCGGAGGCGATCCCGGGCGTGGACCGCGCCGCCCTGCGCGGAGGCAGCCTCGTCCTCGAAACCCAGGTGTCCGGGAAGGTGCTGTCGGCGCTCGACGCGCTCGGCGGCCTGGACGGCGTGCAGACCCGCACGGCCACGCTCGAGGACGTCTACCTCCGGCTCGTTCCTGCCGCTGGACATGATGCCGTCCTGGCTGCAGACGGTCTCCCGGGTGCTGCCGCTGCGCTACTTCAACGACGCCGTCTCCGCATCCCTGACCGGCAGCGGCAGCCTCGGCGACATCGCCGTCGGCTGCGGCGCGCTCGTCGGCTTCACCGTCGTCTTCGCGGCCATCGGCCTGAGGACCTTCCGCTGGAGCAACCGCGCATGACAACGACCGCCGTACGGGAGGGCGTACCGCTGGAGGAGGCTCGGCGCCGGCTGCGGTCGGCGCTGGCCGAGCGGTGCGCTCCCGGCCGGGCGCCCGAGGTGGTGCCGCTGGGGGCACGCAACGTGCGGGACGACCCGCACGCCTCGGTGCGGCCCACCGCCATGGTGCACCTCACCTCCCGCGAGGTACTGGTGGGGCCGTGGGGCGGCGACCCGGACGCACGGGCATGCGGGACATGCCTCGCGATGCGCTGGCAGCGGCTGCGCTCGCGCACCGAGCGGGACGCTCTGGAGACGGGCTCGCCGTGGAGCTTCGCGCCGCACTGGCCCGAACAGCCGGCGTTCATCGCGGACGCGGTGCACGCGCTGTACGAGGCGGCCATCGGCTCCCCGGGCCCGGTGCCGCCCGGCCCGACGGCCGCCGACCGGGCGCTGCCGCAGGTGTCCTGCCTGGACGTGGCAACCCTGACCGTGCGGACGTTCCCGCTGTACGCCGACCCGCTGTGCCCGCACTGCGGCCCCGGCGGAACGGACACCCGGGAGACGGCCGAGCTCGCCCTGGTGAGCCGGCCGAAGCCGGCCGAGGACACCTACCGGCTGCGGCCGGCGTCCTCCTACCCGCTGGCACCGGCGGCGCTCGCGAATCCCGTCACCGGCCTGCTCGGCGCCGGGACCTGGCTCAACGTCACCTCGCCGACCACCGCTCCGGTCGCGGGCAGCGTGTTCATGCGCGGCTACGCGGGCCTGACCGACGTGACCTGGAGCGGCCAGGCCAACGGGTTCGCCGCCAGCCGCGACCTGGCCTTCCTGGAAGGCCTCGAGCGGTACGCCGGGACCCACCGACGGCGCGGAACCAAGCTGCTCACCGCCTCGTACACCAGTCTGGGCGAGGACGCGCTCAACCCGGCCGACTGCGGCTTCTACGCCCCGGAGACCTACCGTGACGACCCGCTCGTCGACCCGTTCGACCCCGACCGCCCGATCCCCTGGGTGTGGGGCTACTCGCTGCGCGACGAGCGTCCCGTGCTGGTACCCGCCCGGCTGGTCCACTACAGCGCGGGGCTGGCGGCGGACAACTTCGTCTTCGAGTGCTCCAACGGCTGTGCGATCGGCAGCTGTCTGGAGGAAGCGGTCCTCGGTGGGCTGCTCGAACTGATCGAGCGGGACGCATTCCTGCTCGCCTGGTACGGCGGCACCCGGCTGACGGCGATCGACCTGGCCACGGTCGGCGACCCCACCGTCCGCGCCATGATCGACCGGGCCGCGCTGCAGGGCTACGACGTGCACGCCTTCGACAACCGGATCGACCTCGCCGTACCGGTCGTCACGGGACTGGCGGTCCGGCGGGACGGCGGTGCGGGGACCTATTCCTTCGGCGCGGGTGCCTCGCTGAATCCTTCGGCGGCACTGGAGGGAGCCCTGTCGGAGGTGTTGACCTACATTCCGCATCTGTCCGGCCAAGTGCGCGAACGACGCGACGAACTGGAGGCGATGGCAACCGACTTCGCCAAGGTGCTGCACCTCAAGGACCACGCCCAGCTGTACGGCCTCCCCGACATGGCCGTGCACGTGGCTCCGTACCACGAGCCCAGGGCGGTCCGTCCGATGGCGCAGGTGTACGCGTCGTGGGAGTCCTCCGGGCGGCCGCGCACCGGCGGCCTCGCGGACGATGTGGCCCTGTGCCGCGACGAGTTGGTGCGGGCCGGGCTCGATGTCATCGTCGTGGACCAGACCACACCGGAGCAGCAGCGGATGAGGCTGCGCACGGTCTGTGTGCTGGCTCCCGGGTTGCTGCCGATCGACTTCGGCTGGTCCCGCCAGCGCGCGCTGCGCATGCCGCGGCTGCGCACCGCCGCTCGCCGCGGCGGTCTGCGCAGCACGGACCTGGAGGAGCACGAGATCAGACGGGTCCCGCATCCGTTCCCCTAGAGCGCGGGGACACACGACGGCCGGGTATCGCTCACTCTTGGGGGGAGTGAGCGATATCCGGCCTTTTCTGCGCCCGACCAGGCCGGACGCCGACGTGCTGCGGGCCTGAGGATCAGGCGCTGCAGGAGGTGGTGCTGGTGGTGGAGGAGCAGGTGGAGGTGGAGGAGCAGCTCGTGGAACCGGCGAGCACGACCTCGCTGGCGTCCGAGTAGTCCGAGATCTCGAAGGTCTCCGACTCCAGCTCCAGGATCTCGTCGGCGAGGGCGGCGAGGGTCGACTTGTCAGCCATGGTGACTCCTGACGTGGGCACACCGCCGGGCTGCTCCCGGGGTGTTCGGCCCTCTCATTGGACCGGTGGCCACTGACGCATCCGGCTGCCGCCCGCTGACAGGGCGCTGCCGTCCGGAGGCAGCAGGCTGCCGGCGCTCCGCCGGTGACCGGTCAGCGCGGTGACAGTGATGTGCCAGTGATCTGTCAGCGGATGTCCGCCCGGTCGCCGGATCATGACCGGGTGAGCACCGTGGTGAACGTCCCCTCCGGCAGGCACGCACCCGTGTTGCGGGGGCTGGACACGCTGCTGCGCCCACTCACCGCCTTCGCCATGGACCTGCACCAGCACCCGGAGCCGTCCGGGGAGGAATCCCGAACCGCGGCCCGTCTCGCCGACGCGCTGGCAGCGGACGGCTACGCCGTGACGCGCGACGTCGGCGGACATGGTGTGGTCGGTGTCCTCGCCAACGGCGAGGGGCCGCGCGTGTTCCTGCGGGCCGAACTGGACGCTCTGCCGGTGCGGGAACGGACCGGACTGCCGTACGCCGCCCAGGGCCCTTTCATGCACGCCTGCGGCCACGACCTCCATGTCGCCGCCGTACTCGGAGCCGCCACGCTGCTGGCCCGTGCGCTGCCGTACTGGAGCGGTACCGTGGTGATCACCGGTCAGCCGGCCGAGGAGACGCTGACCGGCGCGCGCGCCCTGCTCGAGGACGGCCTGTACGCACGCTTCGGGCGCCCCGACACGGTGCTCGCGCAGCACACGGCGCCCCTGCTGGGCGGCATGGTGGCGCACGGATACGGGCAGCCGGTGCTGGCGGGCAGTGTCGGCCTCGACGTCACTCTGTACGGCCGCGGCGGACACGTGGGGGCGCCGCACCTGGCGGTGGACCCCGTACTCGCCGCCGCCGCGGTGGTGCTGCGGCTGCAGGGAATCGTGTCCCGGGAGAGCGCGCCCGCGGAGCAGACCACTCTCACCGTCGGTTCGATCCACGCCGGCACCCACAGCAGTGTCGTACCGGACAGCGCCTCGCTCGGCATCACCGTGCGCGCGCTCTCCCTGCCGGCCCTGCAACGCGTCGTGGCGGCCGTCGAACGGGTCGTACGTGCCGAATCGGCCGCATCGGGCTGTCCACGCGACCCGGAGATCACGGTGGTGTCGCGGTCACCCGTCACCCTGCCCGACGAGGAGGTGACCACGGCGGTGCAGGCCGCGCATCTCGAGGCACTGGGCGCCGAACGGGTGGTGCCGTGGGCGCCCTCGATGGCGACCGAGGACTTCGGTCTCTACGGAGATGCCGGCCGGGAGATCCACGGGTGCACGGGAGTTCGGCTCGGCTACTGGATGTTCGGGGTCGTCGGGCCGCGTCAGTGGGCCGCCACGGCCGGCGCGAGCACCGCGGAACGGTTCGCGGCACTGCCGCCCAATCACTCACCCGAGTTCGCCCCGCATCTGCCCATCGCGCTGCCCTCGGCGACGACGGCGATGACCACGGCCGCGCTGACCGTGCTGGGCCCCCCGGCCGGTTGACCCGGTCCGGCCGAGCCGCGCGCACCTCGGCGAGCTCCTTTGCTCCCATGCCGATCATCCGCGGCGTCGTTCGGCCGGCTGCCGTCGACCGACACGAACCTGGGGCCGATCCAGGGGACCGGAATGAACCGATCTCAGGCCAGGGACTCGAAGTATCCCTTCTGCGCGGGGTAGTAGTCGTCGAAGTCCGGCCGGGGCGCGCCCGTGCGCGCAGCGGTGAGCATGTCCAGGTAGTACTCCCAGCCCGGCCCGGTCGCCCCGAGGTGTTCCGTGGAGGCAAGGTGGTGGACCAGCCGGAGTTCGGTGGTGGCTCCGGTCTGTGTGAGCAACAGCTCCAGCGACCAGGAGCCGGCTTCGTCCTCCATCGAGACCGCAAGCCGGTGTGGCGGTTCGCACGCCTCGATCACGAGCGGGCACCAGGGCGTCGACTCCTCGAATGCCATCTGCACTTCGATGGTGCGACCGGGCGCCGCCTCGCCGCGCCACGGGCCGAACCAGCGGGCGGTGCGCTCCGGCTCGGTCACGCTTGCCCAGACGTCGTCGACGGAGGCGCGGTAGGTGCGGGTGAGAATCAGGTCGAAGCCCGTTGGAGTGCGTTCGAGCCGGCCGGTGGGCTCAAGAGTCATGCCGTGTCCTCCTGATGCTCGGGACAAGGGGTGTCGGCGGGTTGGGACCGGGTTCGGTCCCGGCGTGCCCGGTGGACTTCGGTCTCCAGTGCGGCAAGGCGCTGCGGCCAGCCGGGCCGCTGGGCGTCGAACTGGCCGAGCCACGCGGCGAGGTGGCCCAGCGGGGAACGGATGAGCGAGTAGCGTCGGTGACGCCCGTCCTGCTCGTCCCGGACCAGCCCGCTCTCCCGGAGCACGCGCAGATGACGGCTCACCGCGGGCCGGCTGATCGTGAACCGGGAAGCGATGTCGCCCGCCGTCAACGGGGCGTGGCGCAACATGACCAGGATCTCCCGGCGTACCGGATCGGCAACGGCGTCGGCCACCCTGGTCAGTTCATCCACAGCAGAAGCGTAACTCATCGGTTACGCATTGGGCCAGGCAGCACCGGCCTCACCGGCCGAGCCTGCAGCTCCGCACGTCGGGAAATCACTGGACATCGTCGAGACCGAAAGGTCACCGTTGGCGGCATGACTCAGGAGGAGATCTGGGACGCCGAGGCGGCCCAACGCTATGACACACCCGGCACGGGTATGTTCGCGCCCGAGGTCCTGGTGCCGACGGTGGACCGCCTCGCTGAACTCGCGGGCGGCGGAGCAGCGCTCGAGTTCGCCATCGGGACCGGCCGGGTGGCGGTCCCGCTCGCCGAGCGCGGAGTGCCCGTCACCGGGGTCGAGTTGTCGCTTCCGATGATCCGCCAGCTGCGAACCAAGGCGGACGAAGCGACGATTCCCGTGATCGTCGGCGACATGGCGACCGCCGTCGCCCCCGGGACATTCACGCTCGTCTACCTCGTCTACAACACCATCTCCAACCTGCTCACCCAGGCCGAGCAGGTCGAGTGCTTCCGCAACGCCGCCCGCCACCTCACGCCCGGTGGCCGGTTCGTGATCGAGCTCTGGGTACCCGAGCTGCGCAAGCTCCCGCCCGGTCAGACCGCCACCGTCTACCATTCCGAACCCGGCTACATCGGTCTGGACACCTACGACGTCCTGCACCAGCACGTCGTCTCGCACCACTTCCACTTCGACGACACTCATCAGGCCCGGCTGGAGCGCAGCCCGCACCGCTACATCTGGCCGGCCGAACTCGATCTCATGGCTCAGCTGGCTGGGTTCGAGCTCGAGTCCAGACACGCGGACTGGATCGGCACCGAGTTCACCGCCGACGCGCGTTCGCACGTCTCCGTCTACCGCATCCCACCCACCCAGTAGCCCCCCAGGTACGGACACCTCCTGAGCCGGGATCCGGTCCGCCGGCCCGGCCCACTTTGGACCACTCACACCGGCGCACTTTGGCTCTGTCGGCCGGGCCAAGGGTGGGGCACGGTGAGAGGCCCTGGCCTTGAAACCCCTGTGGAGATGTCCCGTTGAATATCGCGTTCCTGCTGACCACCCTCGTGGTGGTGGTCACCCCCGGCACCGGCGTGGTGTACACCCTCGCTGCCGGGCTGTCCCACGGCCGGCGGGCGAGTGTGGTCGCCGCGCTCGGCTGCACGCTGGGCGTCGTGCCGCATCTGGTGGCGACGATCACCGGTCTCGCCGCACTGCTGCATGCCAGTGCGGTCGCCTTCGAGGTGGTGAAGTACCTCGGTGTCGGCTACCTGCTGTACATGGCGTGGGCGACGCTGCGCGATGACGATGCGCTGGTCGTCGAGGCGGGGGCCGAGCCGCGTCCGGCGAACCGCGTGATCGCCTCCGCGGTGCTGGTCAACCTGCTCAACCCGAAGCTGACGATGTTCTTCGTGGCGTTTCTGCCGCAGTTCGTCCCCGCGGGCGAACCAGGCTCCCTGGGTGTGATGCTCCGGCTCAGCACAGTGTTCATGCTGGTGACGTTCGTCGTCTTCGCCGCGTACGGGATGTGCGCCGCCGCCGTGCGCCGTCAGGTTCTGGCCCGGCCGAAGCTGAGAAGGGGAATCCGCGGGGTGTTCGCCGCCTGTTTCGTGGGCCTGAGCGCGCGGCTGGCGGTGGCATGAGCATGCGTTTCCGGCACGCGGATGCCATCTGGCGCGACTATCCCGACCTCACCGCCGGCACGCTGTGCGCCACCAGCGTCGGGTCCGCCGCGGACACCGGCGAGCGGGTGGCTGCCTGGACGGCCCGCGCCGCGGACCGGCTGGCCGACGCCACCGAGGGCACCTTCCCCGAAGTGCTCGCCTGGCGGCGGGTGTTCGCCAGGATGGGGCTCAGGCCGACGCAGTACCGGTGCGCCGCGGAGGCGCTGCTGCGCCGGCTGCGCAAGGAGGGAACACTGCCGCGCATCCACCCGGTGGTCGACCTGTGCAACGCCATCTCGGTGGCGTATGCCGTCCCGGTGGCGGTCCTGGACGCCGACCGCATCGCGGGCCCGCTGCTCGAGGTCCGCCACGCCGTCGGTGACGAGCACTACACGGCCTTCGGCGGCGGAACCGAGCATCCCGTGCCCGGCGAGGTGACCTTCGCCGACTCCGCCGGACGGGCCCACGCCCGCCGCTGGACCAACCGGCAGAGCGGCCACTCGGCGGTCGGTGAGCACACCAGCCGGATCCTCGTGGTGGCCGAGGCGATGCACGAGGGCGGCGCACAGGCCGTACCGGAGCTGCTGAAGACGCTCGCCCAGGAACTCGCCGCACACTGGCCCGTCGACCCCGTCACAGCCGTCCTGACCCCCTCCACACCGGAGTTCACGTTCGGTGACCGGGTCCGGCCGACGCTCGGGGGACACCGCGGCCGATGACACGATGGGCCAAGTGAGCAGCAGGAACGGGACCGGAGAGGGCGGCGGGATGGCAGCGGTGCCGGCGGACGGCGGGCCGCCCGTGTACGGCTCCGACTTCCTGCAGCTGGACGCGCGAGAGGCGCCCGCAGGCGGCAAGGCGGACTGGCTGGCGGGGCGGCTGCGACAGGCGATAGCGGACGGCCGGCTGGCGGTGGGCAGCAGGCTGCCGCCCACCCGGGTCCTCGCCGCCGAACTGCGCCTGTCGCGCGGCGCGGTCACCGAGGCGTACCGGCAACTGACGGAGGACGGCCATGTCGAGGGGCGCCGCCGCGGCGGCACTGTCGTAGTGGCAGCGCCCCTCGCGCCACCCCTAGTACCCGCACGGACGAGGCCGCCCCGCCCGCTCCGCGACGGCGGCGGCGGCGAGCGGAGCGGCCGGGCGGGCACGCTGTTCGCCCGCGCGCCCGGTGCTGACGTCTTCGATGCGCTGCGCGCTGC
The DNA here is from genome assembly GCF_004187715.1 of Streptomyces sp. F001. Classification (GTDB taxonomy): domain Bacteria; phylum Actinomycetota; class Actinomycetes; order Streptomycetales; family Streptomycetaceae; genus Streptomyces; species Streptomyces flavusporus. The sequence goes on from NZ_QZWF01000041.1 coordinate 14,172, forward strand.
CCCCGCCCGCGTCGACTTCACCCCCGGCCAGCCCGACCTTGCCGCGTTCCCCCGCGCGGCCTGGGTACGTGCCGAACGGGCCGTACTGGCCGAGTTGTCGCTCGACCACCTCGGCTACGGCGACCCGCGCGGCGCCCCGCGGTTGCGCCGCGCCGTCGCCGACTGGCTGGCACGCAGCCGCGGCATCCGGGTGGAGCCGGACGAGGTGCTGATCGTCGCCGGCACCGCGCAGGCGCTCACCCTGCTCCACCCCGTGCTGCGCGCAGATGGCATCGACGGCGTGGCGGTGGAGGACCCGGGCTCGCTCGGCACCCGCCAACACCTGCAGAACGGAGGCCTGGCCACCCCACCGGTACCGGTGGACGACGACGGCGTCCGCGTCGACGCACTGCACGCGAGCGCAGCGCGCGCCGTCCTGCTCACCCCGGCCCACCAGTTCCCCACCGGCGTGGTCACCAGCGGCGAGCGGCGCCGCGAGCTGCTGCACTGGGCGCAGGACGGCGGACTGATCCTGGAGGACGACTACGACGCGGAACACCGCTACGACCGGCCGCCGGTGCCCGCGCTGCGCGCACTGCTGGCCGACCAGGTCTGCTACATGGGCAGCGTGTCCAAACTGCTCGCGCCCGCCCTGCGGATCGGCTGGATGGTGCCGCCGCCCCGCTACCGCGACGCTCTCACCGACGCGAAACGCTTCGCCGACCTGGGCAACGCCGTGCTGCCGCAGCTCGTTCTCGCCCATCTGATGGAGTCCGGCGCCCTCGACAGACACCTGCGGCTGCTGCGCGGCCGGCACCGCCGCCGCCGCGACGCGATGATCGACGCCATCACCGCACACCTGCCGGGCGCACATGTGCACGGCGCGGCGGCCGGCCTGCACCTGACCCTCACCTACGCGCCCGAGATCCCCGACACCGAACTCGCCGCCGCGGCCCTGGCCCGGGGCGTGAAATGCCAGCCGCTGTCATGGCACCGGCAACAACCCGGCCGCCCCGGCCTCGTCCTCGGCTATGCCGCGAGCCCGACAGGCATCATCGCCGAAGGGGTGACGGCGATCGGCGAGGCAATGCGTGAGCTGGCCTGACTCATCAGACAGGCGGCATGGTCCCTGCTCAGCTCGCGCATGGCCTGCTCCAGGCGAGGGCGGACAGTCGGCCGCGCAGTTGTTCCCCGTCCGGTGGCAGCGACAACGCAGCCCCACGAGGGCTTGGTCCGCCAGGCGCCGCGGGCCGGGCAAGGCCTGCGCGACGCGCCCAGGACCCGCCGGCCCCCAGCGCGCGATCGTCAACGCGCTGATTTCCTGTCTACAGAAATCCTTACAGGAAGGCGAGGGCGACCATGGCCAAGGAAGATCGAAGCCCGTCCGCCATTGTCCGGGCCGGCGCCCGGGGGCTGGTGGCCGCGATGGCGATGACGGGGGTCCGCACGGTCACCGCGACCCTTGCACCGCAGGAGAAGTCACCGCCGGAGGCGATCATGGAGAAGTACGCGCCGGCCAGGGTCCTGCGGTCGCGGGAGCACCGCCGGGAGGCGGTCACGGAACTGACCCACTGGACCTACGGCGCCACCGGCGGTGCCGTGTTCGGGCTGCTGCCGGCTCGCCTGCGCAGCATGCCGATGACCGGGCCCGCTTACGGGCTGCTGGTCTGGCTCGGTTTCGAGCTGGCCCTCGCTCCGGTGCTCGGCGTGCAGCACGCGAAGCAGCGGCGGATGCTGTGGCGGCTGGTTGTCGCACTCGACCACGTGCTCTACGGCGTGGTGGTGGCCGGACGCCTCGCTCCTGAACCCGCGGTCGCCGTCCGCACGGCCGACGCCGCTGCCGACGAGGATGCCGGCGTGGGCCGATAGGCCCGGCTCCCCCGGCCCGGCCCCATCACCTCTTTCTGAGGTTTCTCCGGTAGTGCGCGCACCTGGGTGCCCTCGACCCCCTGAAGAGCCCAATTCCGCCGCGCTGGCCAGGTAGGCATGCGTGAGAAATGTCATGGTATGGGAGGAGTCAGGCGGATTTACCGATCGGAGGAGGCGGCATGCCGCAGGCCGGAGTCGACGATGACGTCGCATGCGCTGTCGCAGCAGCGCGTACGGCTGTGCTCCCACAGTGCCCGGGGCGTGACTTCGATGAGTTGGGCGCGGTCGCCGACGCTGTCCTGTACGAGGGCTACCTGCTCTACCCCTACCGCCGCTCGTCGTCCAAGAACCGGGTGCGCTGGCAGTTCGGCGTGCTCTTCCCCCGTGAGTGGGTGGAGCGGGAGGGCCCCGTCACTCCTGGGATCTCGGGATCTGCCGACTCGTGGTACCAGCAGACCGAGTGCCTGCTGCGGGTCCGGCAGCCGGAAGCGGTGGTGCGCGTGCGGGTGCGGTATCTGCAGATGCAGCACAAGCAGGTGGAGGAGACCGACCGGGACGGCAGGAACCGTCCTGTCGAGTCGCTGCGCACGGACGACAGCACGGTGCACCTGACGTTCGACGAGGCGGTACCGCGCGAGACGGACCTCGTCGTACGCCTGCAGGACCTGTTGGGGCAGGAGTCCGTCTTTCCGGTCGGTGCGCCCGGCGGAGAGGAGAGGGAAGGGCTCCTCGGGGGTGCCGGGCGCGTAGTGCGGCGGCGCGCCGCCGTGCGGGCGAGCACAACCGTCGTCGCCGAGCGGATCGGGGACGAGGTCTGCCGTCTTCGGATCCGTACCGAGAACACGGGGCCGGCGCCGGACCCGCGGGCCGTTCGCGACGAGGCGCTGCGTGGCGCGCTCATCGCCACACACACGCTCGTCGGCGGCGACGGCGTGGAGTTCGTCTCGCTGATCGACCCGCCGGCGCACCTGCTCGGACACGCCCGAGCGTGCCAGAACGCGTTCACGTTCCCCGTCCTCGGCGGACCACCGCCCGAGACCGCCGCAGGCGCCCGGGACGGGGCCTGCGGCCCCTCCCTCGTCTCCTCGCCGATCATCCTGCCCGACCACCCTCAGGTGGCACCGGAGAGCCCGGGCGACCTGCACGACGCCGCGGAGATCGACGAGATCCTGACGCTGCGCACGCTGTTGCTGACCGACCAGGAGAAGCGCGAGGCGCGGGCCACCGACCCGCGTGCCGCCCAGATCCTGGACCGGGTGGAGACCATGCCGCCGGAGGTCTTCGCCCGGCTGCACGGCACCATCCGCTCGCTGACCCCGGCCGGGCCGCCGGAGCCCGCCCCGCTCTCGTCGGCCGCCGCACCCACGACTTCCCCCGGGCCCTCCTCCGCCCCCACGGCCGACCGGCCCGCATGGTGGCAGGAGGGCGCCGAAGACGGTGTGTCCCCTACGACCGACACGGTGCCGGTCGACGGCGTGCCAGTGGGCGGCGGCAGCCGGGTACGGCTCCGCCCGCGCAGCCGGGGTGCCGACGCCCAGGACATGTTCCTGGCCGGGCGGACCGCACGGGTCGCGGCCGTCTTCCAGGACGTCGACGGCAGCGTCCACCTCGCCGTGACGCTGGACGACGATCCCGCGGCCGAGCTGAACGGCTGGTACGGCCGCTTCCACTACTTCCGGCCCGACGAACTCGAGCCCGTGGAGCCCCTGGTGCCCCCCGACGCCGCGGGCCGGGCGGAGCCGCTCGAGCCATCACGGCCGCCGCAGGAGCGGCCCGAACGGCCGGCCGGCGGGCCGGGAACAGGAGGGTCCGATGGACGGGCCTGAGATGCCGGCACAGGACCAGCGGACCGTCGACCGGCTGTTCCCCGGGCTGTCCGGCCGTGCGACGCCGGCGAAGCGGACGATCCGCCGGTCGCCGCGCAGCTGCTGCCCGACGGCGAGGAGTTGATCGACGACCGCCTCGGCGGCGGACGGACCGCACCGGCCCGGCCGCGCCCTCACGCCCAGGACCGTCCGCCCGCGCTCGCCGGGCCGGTGGCCGCGGCGCCCAACCGACTCGGGGACCGACTGCACCGGAGGCCCACAACATGACCATCGACAGCGGCACGCACGACGTTGCCACCGAGCCGAGCCGCCCCGAGGCGCGCGAAGGCTTCGACGAGATCACCATCCTCTGGATTTCCGAGGGGATGAGCTGCGACGGCGACTCGGTGTCGTTCACCGCGGCCGGCCAGCCCGCGATCGAGGACCTGGTCCTGGGACTCATCCCGGGCCTGCCGAAGGTGAACCTGCACAACAAGGTGCTGTCGCCGAGCCTCGGCGGCGAGGACTTCCTCGCGCCGTACCGCGCCGCGATCCGCGGCGAGATCTCGCCGTTCATCCTGGTCATCGAGGGCTCGGTCCCCAACCAGAACATCATCGAAGGCGACGGGTACTGGACGTCGTTCGGCAACGACCCGCAGACCGGTGAACCGCTGACCCTCAACTGGTGGATCGACCAGCTGGCCCCGAAGGCGTGGGCGGTGGTCGCCGCCGGCACCTGCGCCACGTACGGCGGCATCCATGCGATGGCGGGCAACCCCACCGGCAGTATGGGCCTGGCCGACTACCTCGGCTGGGACTTCCTGTCGCAGGGCGGCCTCCCGATCGTCAACGTCCCCGGCTGCCCGATCCAGCCGGAGAACTTCATGGAGACCCTGGTCTGGGTGCTCTACCACGCGGCCGGGGCCGCCCCGCCGCCCCCGCTGGACCAGATGCTGCGCCCGCAGTGGCTGTTCGGGAAAACCGTGCACGAGGGCTGCGACCGCGCGGCGTACTACGAGCAGGCCGACTTCGCCCGGGACTACAACTCCCCCAAGTGCCAGGTAAAGGTGGGCTGTTGGGGACCCGTCGTCAACTGCAACGTGCCCAAGCGCGGCTGGATGGCGGGGATCGGCGGATGCCCGAACGTCGGCGGTATCTGCATCGGCTGCACCATGCCCGGCTTCCCCGACGCGTTCATGCCGTTCATGGACGAGCCGCCCGGCGGCAGCTTCTCCTCCCTCATGGTCAAGCCCTACGGGGCCTTCATCCGGCGGATGCGCGGCATCACCAACGCCGTCGTCAACCGCGAGCCGAAGTGGCACCACAACAAGCCGGTACTCACCTCCGGCTACGACCCCTACTGGCGCCCGTGACCTGCGGCCCGGAACTCCCGTGCCGGGCCGCATCCCCCGCAGCAATCATCCTCGTCCAACGCATCGAACAGCGAGAACAGGAACGCACATGACCACAACCGAGGGCCGGACCCGGGCCGCCGAACGGAAACCTCCGCAGATGGTGGACATGTCCTGGGACCCGATCACCCGGATCATCGGCAACCTCGGCATCTACACGAAGATCGACTTCGCCAACCAGGAAGTGGTGGAGTGCCACAGCACCTCGTCCCTCTTCCGCGGCTACTCGGTGTTCATGAAGGGCAAGGATCCGCGCGACGCGGGCTTCATCACCTCCCGCATCTGCGGCATCTGCGGCGACAATCACACCACGTGCTCCAACTACGCCCAGCAGATGGCCTACGGCGTGAAGACGCCGCCGCTGGCCGAGCACATCGTGAACCTCGGCGAGGCCGCCGAGTACATGTTCGACCACACGATCTTCCAGGACAACCTCGTCTTCGTCGACTTCTGCGAGGCGATGGTCAAGGCGACCAACCCGAGCCTTCTGGCCCGCGCCGAGCGGACCGCAGCGCCCCGCGGGGACATCCACGGCTACCGGACCATCGCCGACGTCATGCGCGCCTTCAACCCCTTCGAGGGTGAGGTGTACAGGGAGGCCCTGAAGGTCAGCCGCATCACCCGCGAGATGTTCTGTCTGATGGAGGGGCGCCACGTCCATCCGTCGACGATGTACCCCGCCGGCGTCGGCACGATGCCGCAGCCGAACACCTTCACCGACTATCTGTCGCGCCTGACGAGGGTCATCGACTTCGTCAAGGAGGCGGTGGCGCTGAACGACGACGTCTTCGACTTCTTCTACGAGGCGCTGCCCGGCTACGAGGAGGTGGGTCGCCGCCGCATCATGCTCGGCTGCTGGGGCGCCTGGCAGGACCCGGCCGTCGTCGACTACCGCTACGAGAACATGAACGACTGGGGCAAGGCGATGTACGTCACCCCGGGCATCATCGTCGACGGCGAACTGGTCACCAACAACCTCGTCGACATCAACCTCGGCATGCGCATCCTGCTGGGCAGTTCCTACTACGAGGACTGGGAGGGCCAGGAGCCGTTCGTCACCCACGACCCGCTCGGCAACCCGGTCGACATGCGCCATCCGTGGAACCAGACCACTGTGCCGGTGCCCCAGAAGCGCGACTTCGACGCCAAGTACAGCTGGGTGATGAGCCCGCGCTGGTACCACAAGGACAGCGACTCCCACCTCGCCCTCGACACCGGCGGCGGCCCGCTCGCCCGGTTGTGGTCCACGGCCCTGAGCGGCCTGGTCGACACCCCGTACGTGAAGGCCACCGGGCACAGCGTGCGGATCTCGCTGCCGAAGAGCGAGAAGCTGCCGGAGACGACACTGGAGTGGCACATCCCGAAGTGGAGCAACACCATCGAACGGGACCGCGCCCGGCCCTACTTCGTCGCCTACGCCGCGGCCATGGCCTTCCAGTTCCTGGAGGAGGCGATGCAGATGATGCGCGCCGGCGAGACGAAGGTGTTCCAGGACTTCGAGGTGCCCGACGAGGCCATCGGCGTCGGCTTCCACGAGGCGGTACGCGGGGTCCTCTCGCACCACCTGGTGATCAAGGACAAGAAGATCGCCAACTACCACCCGTACCCGCCGACCCCCTGGAACGCCAGCCCGCGCGACAGCTACGGCACCCCCGGCCCGTACGAGGACGCCGTCCAGGGCCAGCCCATCTTCGAGGAGAACGGGCCGGAGGACTTCAAAGGCGTCGACATCATGCGCACCGTGCGCAGCTTCGACCCCTGTCTGCCCTGCGGTGTGCACATGTACCTGGGCAAGGGGAAGACGCTCACCACGATGCACTCCCCCACCTATGGGGCGTCCCATGGCTGAGCCCGGCCGCGCGGCGGTCGCGGCACCGCGGGACGGCGCCGGGCCGGCCCCACGGCTGGACGACGGCGAGGTGGCGGCGCGGATCGCCCGCATCGACGAGCTGTTGGGGAAGGTGCAGATCGCGCCCGGTCCGATGGCGCAGACGGCCGTCGACGCCGTCCGCACGCTCACCGAGGTCTACGGCGAGGCGCTGGCCCGGGTCCTGGACCACGCGGACGCCGCCGTGGCCCGGCGCCTGGCCGAGGACGAACTCCTCGGCCACCTGCTGGTGCTGCACGATCTGCACCCCGAGCCACCCGAGCGCCGCGCCGCCCGCGCCGTCGAGCGGCTGCGGCCCGCCGTGCAGGAGCGCGGCGGCGACGTGGCCCTGGACGGGGTCGAGGGGCCGGTCGCCCGCGTACGGCTGCGTACCGGCGGCTGCGGCTCCGGATGCGGCTCGGCGTCCTCCGGCGTCGAGGAAGCCGTACGGGAGGCCGTGCTCGCTGCGGCGCCGGAGCTGACGGCGGTCGAGACCGTGCCGGAGACGCAGTCCCGGCCGCCCGCGTTCGTCCCCGTCGACTCGCTGCTGCGCCGGCCCGCCCAGCCGCAGGGGGCGACGTGACCGCCGGCGGTGCCCTGGCCGCGCTGATCCGTTCCTCCGCCGACCGGCGAGCGGGCGGACCGAAGGAGCGGTGCGAGTTGTGCGCCGCGCCGCTCGCGGGCGACCACCGGCACCTGTACGACACCGGCCGCGAGGAGGCGTTGTGCGCCTGCCCGGCGTGCTCGGTGCTGTTCGCGGAGCACGGGGCGGGCGACGGCCAGTACCGGCTGATCCCGCAGCGGCGGGTGAAGCTGCCGCCGGTCGAGACGGGGCCGCTCGGGGTGCCGGTCGGGCTGGCGTTCTTCGTGCCCCGGGAGGACGGCACGGTCGTCGCGCACTACCCGAGCCCGGCGGGAGCCACCCGGTGGGAGGTGGATGCCTCGGCGTGGCGGGAGGCGGTGGGGCGGTGTCCGGATCTCGCAGGCGTGGTACCCGAGGTCGAGGCGCTGCTGGTGAACACCGCCCGGAACCTGCGGCACCACTGGATCGTGCCGGTCGACGAGTGCTTCCGGCTGGTCGCGCTCGTCCGCCGGGAGTGGCGGGGGCTGTCCGGCGGCGGCCGGGTCTGGCCCGCCGTCGAGGAGTTCTTCGCCGGGCTGGCCGAACGACCGTGACCGGCGCGGCGAGAGGAGCCGCCACCGCGACGCGGCGGCGGAACACCAGGGAAAGGAGCACGGCATGGGGACGATCAAGGTCGGCAGGCCCCAGGCGAAGCCCAGCACGCCCACTCACGTGAGAGGCCTCCACCAAGGCAACCGGGGCCCGCGTCACCACCAGGCCGGGCATCACCCGGACGGCACGGCCGACGCGCGCCGCTCCACCGGGGTCCACTGGAAGCGGCACAACAAGGTCATGGAGAGCATGCCGAGTATCTCCCCGGGCTGAGCCCCGCGGACGGGTACGGCACGAGGAACACGAGCGAGCAGGGAGCGGCGATGAACGCCAAACGGATTCTGATCGCGGAGGCGGCGGTGCTGGGCGGAGCGGCCCTGGCACTGCTGATCGCGGAGTTCCCGGGGATCGTGCGGGAGGTCCGGCTGTGGCGCATGGTCGGCTTCCGCCCTGGACCCCGCAACCGCCTCCGGGCCAAGCATGCATGAGCTGTCGATCGCGACCGCGATCGTCGAACAGGCCGGGGAACTGGCACGGGCGGACGGGACAAATTCCGTCTCGGCGGTGACCGTACGGGTCGGCGAGCTGGCGGGCGTCGTGCCCGAGGCCCTCGACTTCGCCTTCGAGGTGGCCCGCGACGGCACCGCCCTCGCCGCGGCGCGGCTGGTCGTCGAGCAGGTGCCCGCCCGCGCCTGGTGCGAGCCGTGCGCCGAGGAGTTCGCGGTGGGCATGCCACCGTTCTTCTGGTGCCCGGCCTGTGACCGGCCCGCCCCGACGCTGCGCAGCGGCCGGGAACTTCAGATCACCGGAATCGAACCGGCCCACAGCTGACGCACGACGGTACGGCCCTGGCGGCAGGGGTGGAGCCACCCCGCCGTCAGGGCCGTTCGGCGTGTTCCGGACGCGTCAGCAGATGCGCGGCAGTTGCTCCCCGAGGGGCATGTCCACCACCCGGGTGCCGCCCAGGCCGGTGGAGACCACCACCATGCCGGGGTGCTCGGCGACGCACTCGCCGATGAGCGCGGCGCCCGTGCCCTGCGGGTGGGCGCGCATCGCGGCCAGCACCTCGTCGGCCGCCGGGCGGGGTACGAAGGCGACCAGGCGGCCCTCGTTGGCCACGTACAGCGGGTCGAGGCCCAGGAAACCGCAGGCGCCCGCGACGGCGTCCGGCACCGGGATGTCCCGCTCGCGCAGCCGCACGCCGGTGCCGGAGGCGCGGGCGATCTCGTTGAGCGACGCGGCGAGCCCACCCCGGGTGGGGTCGCGCAGCACATGGACGTCGGGGGTGACCGCGAGCATGGCCGCCACCAGGTCGGCGAGGGGTGCGGTGTCGCTGGCCACCTCGACGCCGAAGTCCAGGCCCTCCCGTACGCTCATGATCGCCACGCCGTGCAGGCCGATCGGGCCGCTGACGATGACGGCGTCGCCCGGCCGTGCGCACTGCGGGCGGATGTCCACGCCGTCGCGGACGAGGCCGATCCCGGCGGTGGTGACGTACACGCCGTCGCCGTGCCCCGCCTCCACCACCTTGGTGTCTCCTGTGACCACCGTGACCCCGGCCGCCTCTGCGGCGGTGCCGAGGGCGCGCGCGATCCGCTCGACCACGGCCAGCTCCACGCCTTCCTCCAGGACGAACGCGGCGGACAGATGGGCGGGCCGGGCGCCGCTCATCGCCAGGTCGTTGACGGTGCCGTTGACCGCCAGGTCGCCGAGGCTGCCGCCGGGGAAGAACAGCGGCCTGACGACGTAGGAGTCGGTGGAGAACGCCAGCCGGGCGCCACCGAGGTCGAGGACGGCGGAGTCGGCGAGTCCGGCGAGGGTGGCGTTGCCGTACGCGGGGGTGAAGACCTGTTCCACGAGTTCGGCGGAGAGGGTGCCGCCGCCCCCGTGCCCCATCACCACGATCGGCTGATCGTGCAGGGGGGCCGGGCAGGTCCAGTTCGCGGGGTCGACGACGGTCGACGGGTCAGCGAGTTCAGCCAACGGGGTTCATCTCCTCCTGCGGGACCCGGGAGCCCTGCGGGGCCGGGCCGTCCATCCGGCGGTACAGGTAGTAGGCCGCGCAGGCACCCTCGCTGGAGACCATGGTGGCGCCGAGCGGGGTGCGTGGGGTGCAGTCGGTGCCGAACGCGGGGCACTCGGTGGGCTTGATCAGGCCCTGCAGCACCTCGCCGCTGCGGCACACCGCGGGCTCCTCGGTGCGGATGCCGGTGACGTCGAAGCGGTGCTCGGCGTCGAAGGCGCGGTAGGCGTCCGCCAGCCGCCAGCCGCTGGCGGGGATGCTCCCGATGCCGCGCCAGGACCGGTCGGTGACCTCGAAGACCTCCTCGATCATGCGCAATGCGGCCGGGTTGCCCTCCTCGCGCACGGCGCGGGCGTAGGCGTTCTCCACGCGGTGCTCGCCCCGCTCCAGCTGGTGGACCGCGAGGCGGATGCCTTCGAGGATGTCCAGCGGTTCGAAGCCGGTCACCACGATCGGTACCCGATGGCGTTCGGCCAGGTCCGGGTATTCGGCCGTGCCCATCACGCTGCACACGTGCCCGGCGGCCAGGAAGCCCTGCACCCGGCAGGTGGGGGCCGTCATGATGGCCTCGACGGCGGGCGGCACCCGCACGTGGGACACCAGCAGGCTGAAGTTGTCGATCCCGAGCCGGCGGGCCTGGTGGACGGCCATCGCATTGGCGGGCGCGGTGGTCTCGAAGCCGATGGCGAAGAACACCACCTCGCGGTCCGGGTACCGGCGGGCGAGTCGGAGGGCGTCGAGCGGGGAGTACACCACGCGGACGTCTGCGCCCTCGCCCTTGACCCGGAACAGGTCCCGGTCGGTGCCCGGCACCCGCAGCATGTCCCCGAACGAGCAGAAGATCACCTCGGGCCGGGAGGCGATCTCCAGCGCTTTGTCGATCATCTCCAGCGGGGTGACGCACACCGGGCAGCCGGGGCCGTGAATCAGTTCCACGTCGTCCGGCAGCAACTGGTCGATGCCGTGCCGGATGATCGAGTGCGTCTGGCCGCCGCACACCTCCATCAGCGCCCACGGCCGGGTGACCGTCGCGCGGATCTCGTCCAGCAGCCGCCGCGCCAGGTCCGGGTCGTTGAACTCGTCGATGTACTTCATCGGGTCCCGCTCCCGCTCTCCCCGCGCTCGACGGTGGCGGGGGCGTGCGGGGCGTCGCTCCCGGCCTGCTGCGCCGCCTGTTGCCAGGCGTCGCCGAACTCCTCCTCCAGCAGCCCCAGTTGCTCGAAGAGCTCCAGGGACGCCCGGGCCGACTCCTCGTCGAGCTTCTGCAGGGCGAACCCGACGTGGACGATGACGTACTCCCCGATCCGCACGTCGGGCACGTACTCCAGGCACACCTGCTTCTGCACACCCCCGAAGTCGATCATCCCGGTGAGTGGGTCGGCACGGTCGTCGATGGCCACGACTCTGCCGGGCACTGCCAGACACATGGGTCACTCCGTCTCGTCGCTGTGTGGTGTGCGGCCTGCCGTCCGCGGTCTGCGGTCGTACGGCGGGCCTGATCGGGCCGGTCACGGCACGGCCGTCGCGTGCTCCTTTCGGTCCCGCTCCCGGGCCGCGACCACGAGCTGCCCGAGGGCCAGTCCCCCGTCGCCGGGCGGTACCTCGCCGTGGCGCAGCACCGTGAAGCCGTCCGCGGCCAGCAGCGTCGTGCACTCCTGCTCCAGCAGGCTGTTGGCGAACACGCCGCCGCTCAGGGCGACGGCGGCCAGTCCGGTGGCGCAGCGCGCCCTGCGGCAGATCTCGGCGACAGCCCCGGCGACGCCCCGGTGGAACCGGGCCGCGAGCACGGGGGCGGGGGTGCCGCGGCGCAGGTCGGCGACGAGAGCTCGTAGCACCGGGACGGGATCGCATCTCACGGGGGCGGCTCCGGCCGCGAACCCGAAGGCGTACGCTGCCGTGTCCGCGTCCCACGCGGCGGCAGCCGCGGCCTCCAGCTCCAGCGCGGCCTGCGCCTCGTATCCCGCGCGCTGGCACACACCCGCCAGGGAGGACACGGCATCGAAGAGCCGTCCCATGCTCGACGTGAGCACGCAGCCGACTCCGCTCGCCAACTGCCGTTCCAACAGGGTCAGTTCGTCGCGCGAGCAGGCAGCGACACTGGGCAGTCGAGGGTCCCACGGCAGGCCCGCGGCCCACAGCCGCGCCAGTGCCGTGCGGCAGGGGTTGGCAACGGCCGCGTCCCCGCCGGGCAGCGGGGCGGGGGTCAGGTGAGCGAATCGCCGGTATCCGGCATAGTCCGCGAGCAGGACCTCGCCGCCCCAGACCGTGCCGTCGTCGCCGTGGCCGGTGCCGTCGAACGCGACGCCGATCACGGGCATGGTGCCGTCGAGGCCGGCTTCCGCCATCGCCGAGGTGATGTGCGCGTGGTGGTGCTGCACGAGTACGGGCCGCGCCTGCGCCAGCCCGGCGGCGCGGCGGCGGGCCCACCGGGTGGAGTGGTACCCCGGGTGTCTGTCGGCGGCGACGAGTGCGGGCGTGACGCCGGTCAGGCGCCGCATGTGCCGCTCCGCGCGCGCGGCGGCCTCCAGGCCGGCCAGGTCGCCCATGTCACCGATGTGGGGGCCGAACCAGGCGTGGTCGCCGTCGCCGACGCAGAGCGCGTTCTTCAGGTCGCCGCCCACCGCCAGCGCGGGGCGGACCGTCAGCGGGAGCCTCAGCGGTCGGGGGACGTATCCGCGGGAGCGGCGCAGCACTTGCTCGGTGCCGTCGGGGCGTACCCGCAGCAGCGAGTCGTCGCAGGGCGAGACGATGCCGCGGTCGTGGACGAGCCAGGCGTCGGCCATCTCCGCCAACCGGGTCAGGGCCTCGTCGTCGTCGGTGACGATCGGCTCGCCGGAGCGGTTGCCGCTGGTCATGACGAGCACGCGGGGGCCCGGAGGATCGCCGGGCAGTCCGAACAGCAGAGTGTGCACCGGGGTGTAGGGCAGCAGCACGCCGAGGTGCGGGCTGTCCGGGCACACTCCTGGCGCGAGCCGGAGGCCGTCCGGCTCGGCGCGTCGGCGCAGCAGCACGATGGGGCGGCGAGGGCTGGTGAGCGCGCCCCGTTCGGCGCCGGAGAGCCGGGCGATCCGCTGCACGGTCGGCAGGTCGGCGCACATCACCGCGAACGGCTTGCCGCCCCGCGCCTTGCGGGTGCGCAGGGCGGCGACGGCCTGCGCATCGGTGGCGTCGCACGCCAGGTGGTAGCCGCCGACGCCCTTGACGGCGACGATCCGCCCGGCGGCCAGCAGCCCGCGGGCCGCCGCCAGTGCATCCGCGTCCCGCGCCGGGCGGACACCGGTGCCGGCCGCGGGCACCAGGCGCAGCCGGGGCCCGCAGTCCCGGCAGGCCACGGGCTGGGCGTGGAAACGCCGGTCGCCGGGGGCGGCGTACTCCCCCGCGCAGGCGGGGCACATCGGGAAGTCCGCCATGGTCGTGGCGGTCCGGTCGTACGGCATGGCCGTGGCGATGGTGAAGCGCGGACCACAGTGGGTACAGGTGACGAACGGGTGCCGGTGGCGGCGGTCGGCCGGGGCGGCCAGCTCACGCAGGCAGTCGGCGCAGGTCGCCGTGTCGGGCGGGAGCTGGGTGCGTCCCTGGGACTGCTCCGAGGGCCGGATCGTGAAGCCTTCGGCGGCGCCTGTTGCGGGGACGTCCTGCACGCCGATACCGGTCACGGCGGCCAGCGGCGGCGGCTCCTGGGCCAGCCGGGAGCAGAACCGCGCGACGCCCGTGGGCGGCCCCTCCACCTCGATGAGCACGCCCTGTGCGGTGTTGCTGACGAAACCGGCCAGTGCGAGGTCGGCGGCCAGCCGGTGCACGTACGGGCGGAACCCCACGCCCTGCACGGTGCCCCGCACGGTGATGCGGCGGCGCACCGCCTCGGCGGCGGGAGCGGTCATGAGGCGGGGGCGGACGTGGCGTGCGGTTGCGGATGTCCCGGGACGACGTGGCCTCCACCGGGCTCATGGGCGTGACCCTGCGGCTGGGGCATGAGGGGAGGCCGGTGCACAGGCGCACCGGCCCGTGCGGCGAGGACACGTTCCAGGACGGTGTCGACGCCGTCGCCGGTGCGCGCGCAGGACCGTACGATCTCCACGCCCGGGTTGACCCGGTGCACATGGGCGTGGAAGGCGTCCTCGTCGAAACCGGCGGCCGCGGCCAGGTCGGTCTTGGTGAGCACCACCAGGTGAGCGGAGCCAAAGGCAGTCGGGTACTTCAGAGGCTTGTCCTCACCCTCGGTCACCGCCATCAGCACGATCCGCAGGGTTTCACCGAGGTCGTACGACGCCGGGCACACGAGGTTGCCGACGTTCTCCACGAAGAGCAGTTCGGTGTCCTCGGGCAGCCATCCATCGAGGTGGCCGCGTACCTGACGGGCCTCCAGATGGCACAGCCCGTCGGTCAGAAGCTGCTTCGCCGGAGCCCCCGAACGGGCCAGCCGGCGGGCGTCGTTCTCCGTGGCGAGGTCGGCGGTGAGCGCGGCTACCGGGATGCCCCGCTGCACCGCCCGGGCCAGCACCCGCCCGAGCAACTCCGTCTTGCCGCTGCCGGGGCTGGAGAGCAGGTTGACCACGATCACCCCCCGTCGCGTGAGGTCGTCGCGCAGGGCGGTGGCCAGGCCGTCGTTCTTCGCGAGGACGGCCTGTCTGACGTCGGTGGACTGACACATGCGGCCGCTCCTCAGGGTCGGGACAGGACTGGAGGGGCACGGACCGGGCTGCGGGTCGGGCTTCGGTGGTGGGCATGGCCCCCGACCGCAGAGGCGCCGGGCGGTTCGGTGCGGACCGAGACGGTACAGCCGCGGACCGTTACCGATCCTGCGTGCCGCCGACCGCCCCCCGTGGGAGACCGGCCGTGCGCGGCTCGGCGGATTCCTCCGGGCGGCCCAACGGCGGTGTGGCCGCGGGGTCGGCGAGCAGGGCCGGGACCATCGTGTGCAGCGCCGTGACGGCCGGGTCGACCGCCTCCCGGACGGGCGTGCTGAGCCCCGGGACGACGTCCTCGTCGCCGGTCGGCCGTACCTGGGGTTCGCAGGCCAGCAGCAGAACGCGGGGCAGCGGCCCGTCGCCCAGGTGCGCGGCCAGGGCCAGCACCCGGGCCGGGTCCATGCCGTGGGCTTCGGGCGGGGCCGTGACGTCCGGGAGGTCCGGTTCGATCAGGGACAGGGTTCCGGGCCGGTGTCCGCGCGGAGCCGCGTCGACCAGGACCGCGGTGCGGTACCCGTCCAGCAGTTCGTAGGCGAGGTCCAGGCCGCGGATGCCGAAGTCCTTGACACGTACGCCGGGCGGCAGCGGGCGCCTGTCGAGGGCGCGGATCACCTCGGGGCCGAAGGCGTCGTCCGCGAGAAAGATGTTGCCGATGCCCGCCACCAGGAGGCGGGCGGGGTGCGGGCTCACCGGCTGCCTCCGTTGACCGGTTCGCCGGCCAGATCCAGCGGCCGGGCCGAGCCGTTCGGCGTCTTCCGGACGAAGGCGGAGCGCAACGCGTGGTAAGGGGCGGCGGGATCGAAGAAGATGCCGTGCATACGGGCCAGTTCCTCCTGCCGGTACTCGGCGAGCGGCTGGGCCGCCTCGTCGCGTCGGCGTGCCACCGTCTTTGCCGCGATCCGCCGTCCGAGGTCCGGGGCGGCGGCGAGCGCCGTCGCCAGCCGGGCCACCTCGGCGGTGAAGTCCTGCGCGCAGACCGGTACCAGACGGTCCACCAGTCCGATGTCGGCGGCCGTCGCGGCGCTCACCGGCAGGGCCTGGGTCGTCAGCCACTCGGCCGTCTCGGGGCCCACCCGACGCGGCAGCGTGTACGTCCAGAACTCCGATCCGTACAGACCCATCCTCCGGTAATGCGGATTGAGGACGGCGCCGGTGCGGCACCACACCTCGTCGGCGGCGAGGGCGAACATGGCACCGCCCGCGGCCGCGTTGCCGCCGAGTGCCGCGACCACCAGCCGGTCGGTGGTACGTAGCACCGCCTCGACCAGGTCGTTCATGGCGATGAGATTGGTCCAGGACTCCGCGGCCGGGTCGGCGGATGCCTCGATGACGTTCAGGTGGATGCCGTTGCAGAAGAAGTCGCGCGCACCACCGAGCACCAGCACCGAGGTGGGACGTTTGAGCGCGTACCGGTATGCGGCGAGCAGTCTGCGGCACTGGTCGGTGCTCATGGCCCCGCCGGGGAACGAGAAAGCCAGGAACCCGATGTCGCCGCGCTGCCGGTAGCGGATGTCGGTCCAGGTTCGCCGTCCGGGGACGTGCTCGAGCGGGGCCGCGACCTCCGGAAGCCACGGCGGCCGGTCACCGGCATGCCCGAGGAGGCCGTCCTCCGGCGACCGGACGCCGGGGATGCCGCCCGGCGAAGGGGGCGGAACCGAGATCGAGGCGAGCACGGAGGCCGCCGGCCGGCGGAAGGGCGCCGGATCACCGGAGGCCTTGCGCGGTCTGAGCTCGGGGATCCAGACCGCGCCGTCCCGAGTGGCCCGGCACACCGCACCCGCGCGCGTGGCGAGCAGTTCCCCGGGGCGTCCGCGCAGTTCGTCCTCGATGTACCCGCCGTGCAGGAACACCTCCCGGCCGAGGAGTTCGTCGAGCACCCCGGGCTGCGAGTCGGCCCCGCGCAGCTTGCGCAGCACTGTCTCGGTGCTGTCGCCCTCCCAGTCGATCCGCCGCAGCTCCTGGCGGAAGGGGTCGCGCCGGACCACGTGGACCGACGGGTCGCTCTGCGGCTGCGGTTTGAACGAGCTGTCACCGTACCGCCGCACGGCCAGCAGGAGCGCAGCGACGGCCGCATCGGAGACCTCGTTGCGGTACAGGTCGCTCTTGCCCACCGGCGGCACCTCGAACGGCACTGCCGCCCAGACAGGGCCCGCGTCCATCGCCGCCTCGGCCTGCAGGACCGTCACCCCCCACCGCGGTGCCTCCTCGGAGATGGCCCAGTCCAGGGACGACGGACCGCGGTCCCCGGGCGGCCCCGGGTGCACGATGAGGCAGGTGTGCTCGCGCCAGACGTCCTCGGGCAGTGCCGTCTTGAGCATCGGCGCAATGATCAGCTCCGGGCGTACCTCACGCACGGCGGTGCGGATCGCGGCCGCGCCATGGGAGGCGAGTACGGCGTCCACCCTGTGCCCCAGGCCGGACAGTTCGGCGTACACGCGCTGGGACAGGCTGTTGAACGTGCTCGCGACGAGGAGAATGTCCATGACCCGGCAGTGTCGTCAGTTCGGTCGATGCCCGGAAGGATCCTCGCCGCGTTTCCCCGCCTCCGCCCGGGCTGTTCCTCCATCCGGTCGTCGTACGCAGCGCTGTCGTGCAGCCCGTTCGCACCGTCGAGGCGACGTCTGGAAGGTGTCACACGCGGTTGCGGGCACGGGTTGCCGTGACGGCGAGGGCTGTGTCCACCGACCCGGCGAACATCTGTGAACTCACGGCATGGAGGACTGTGATTGTGTGACAGGCCGTCATATGGTTCGAGGCAGACAAAGGGGTGCTCACCATGGCAATCAGGAACGTCTACGCGGTTATGCCCGTCGTGGACTTTGAAGCTGCGCGCGGCTGGTACGAACGCCTCTGGGGACGCCCCGCCGACCGCAACCCCATGGACGGCCTGGCGGAGTGGCAGGTCATCGAGGGTGGGGCCATCCAGCTGCTCCGCGACCCCGACCGCGCCGGCTCCGCCATGCTGACGGTGGGAGTCGACGACACCGACGCTCAGGCTGCTGCTGTCGCGGAGCGCGGTCTGGACATGGGGCCCGTCCGGGACACCCCAGGTGGATTCCGCGTCGCAGCCATCGCCGACCCCGCCGGCAACGTCGTCACCTTCGCGCAGGATGTCGGGATCGACGTCTGACCTTCCGCCGCACAAGCCCACCCGTAGGGGAGTGCCGGCCTGTCCCGGCACGGCGGCCGGATCCAGCAGCGGTTTCTCGCAGCGCGGGCCACCGGCAACCGCCATCCGCAAAATTGATAACGGGCACAAGTATTTAGGGAAGTGCCGGAACAGGTACCCATAATTGGGATATCGGGGCGGGCGAGTAACACGGCGGGGCCGGTATGGCGCAGACGTACGGGGGCGGGCAAACGGCCCGTCCGCCCGCCGGTCGATCGCGTTTCTCCGCAAGTGGGACACCGTGTCGGTCGGGGCGTTTTCCCTCAGCAATACGTCGGATGGGACTTCTTGTGCGCAGTACTGACCCGGTTCCCGGATACCAGACCTACGACCAGCAGCAGGGCGGCTCAAGCCGCCCTGACCAAGGTGAGGCCACCGCACGGCGGGTGGCCCTGGCTGTCTGCACCGTCGTCGACATCGCCGCCGGATTCCTGCTCCTGTGGGTCCTGCTCCACCTGCTCGACGCCAATCAGTCCAATGTCTTCGTCGAGTTTGTGCACGGAACGGCCGATTGGCTGGCCTGGTGGTCACAGGATATTTTCACAATGGACACAGAAGGCCTACGCACCATCCTCAATTACGGTCTTCCGGCCGCCATCTATTTGCTGATCGGCCACGGAATCGCTGCGCGGCTGAACCGTGCATGAGGAAGTCCGGGTCCCTTTCGAGGGCGAGGGACCGGCGGGTGGCTGCTGCCGGGTGGCGCCGGCAAGCGAGCCCCGGACGGGAACCGGTCCGGATGGAGAAGAGCGGGATGACAAGACGCTGTAGTGGCAGGACCGCGCCAGGGGCGCACGGCGGCTCCCCGGCATCCTCCTGCACCACCTCGACCAGGACGATCTGATGCCGTCGCCACACGACGCCGAGGGGGCCGGCGGTCACACGTCCCACCCCGCCCCGTCCAGCCGGGGTAACCCTGCGGGCCATGGACGCAGCCCCTTGGTGCGCCCCTACGCCATGACCCGCGGCCGGACCCGGACTCGCTATGACCTGGCCATCGAGACCCTGGTGCACACCACGGCGGAACCTGCGCAGCTCAACGACCAGCTGCCCGAGCATCGCAGGATCTGCCAGCTGTGCCGGGAGGTGCGGTCCGTCGCGGAGATCTCCGCACTGCTGCCCGTTCCTCTCGGTGTCGCCCGCGTTCTCGTCGCGGACCTGGCCGAGGCCGGACTCGTGGCTGTCCACCAGCCCGGCGGTACGCAGTCCGGCGACGGCGGGCCCGACGTCACGCTGCTCGAACGGGTGCTCAGCGGGCTTCGCGCCCTCTAGGACGTGTCGCAAAGTCAGCTGCCCTACTGCGCGACCTACGACCCTCGCCTGGCGGGCCCGGCCGGGCGAGGGCCTGAAATCACTTCGCCCCTGCTCGCCCAGCCCGGTACGGCCGCAAGGGTGTTCTCCCTGCGGGAGCCCATGAGACCCGCGCGCGGCCCCCGGCAGTTCCCACGCTGAGAGTAGGTTTCGTCAATGGCATGCCGTATCAGTGAGCTCGTACTCGCTTGCCGCGACCCCGAGGTACTGGCGCGGTTCTGGTGCGAGGTCCTGGACTTCACAGTGCTCGATCGCGACGAGGGCGTCATCGAGATAGGGCCGCGCGAAGGGTTCGGCGGCCCGCAGCCGACGATCATCCTCATCCGCGACGACGAGCCGGAGAACGGGAAACTCCGGCTGCACATCGACGTCAACGCCACCGACCGCGATCAGGACGCCGAGCTCGAACGCCTCCTGGCCGCCGGGGCCGAACTCGCCGACATCGGTCAGACCGGGGAGGAGTCCTGGCACGTCCTCGCCGATCCCGGAGGCAACGAGTTCTGCCTGCTCAAGACCCGCCTCGCCCCGCTCTGACAGCCTTCGTCGGCAACGAGGGCCGCGCCCAGGTGGAGGGTGTACAGGCATACTCGCCGCACAGCGGACCGTCCGGCACCAGGCGCTCATTCAGTCGACCGCACTGCGGTGAAGCCGTGATCCTCGGGTACTCGCATGCTGTGCCGAGATCTGCGCGGCGGGCGTCGGCAGCCTGCCGCCATCGATTGCCAAGGAGGCACGAGATGAGCGCCGTCAAGGAAGCTGTCGAGGTCGAGGTCCCCCTCGGCACCGCCTACAACCAGTGGACCCAGTTCGAGGAGTTCCCCAACTTCATGGAGGGAGTGGAGGAGGTCAGGCAGCTCGATGACCGCCACAACCACTGGATCACCAAGATCGGTGGCGTACGGCGAGAGTTCGACACCGAAATCGTCGACCAGGTACCCGACGATCGGATCACCTGGCGTACCACAAGCGGCGACACCAAGCAGAAGGGCTCCGTCCGCTTCCAGCGCCTCGACGACACGCACACCCGCGTGGAGCTGGTGATGGACGTCGAACCCAGCGGAGCCGCCGAGAAGGCCGCCGACATGACTGGAGTGATCGATCGCCGCATCAAGGGAGACATGCGGCGCTTCAAGGACTACATCGAGCACCGCGGAAGTGAATCGGGAGCCTGGCGCGGACGCATCAAGCCCGGACCCTCCTGACCCGGACCCTGTGTCAGGTCACGGTGTCGGGGTCGGCGGCGCCGCCTTCACGGCAGTCTCCAGCAGGCGGTCGGCCAGCCGGGCAAAAGAGGTGCTCAGTACCTCGTCCGTGGTGCGGTCGGCGTAGGTCTGGAAGACCAGGGAAGCCGTCGCCTGGACCACGGGCCTGACACGCGTCGCGTCGATGGGGAACGGTCCTTGCATCTGAACCGGCACCGGCCACTTCCTCGGCCAGGGAATCCTGGGCGGCTCAGGGCACAGGTCGTCCCCGACCTCCTTGAGAATTTCGGAAGGATCGCCGCCGGCCATGCTGGCGGCGATGGTGGCTTCCGCCACCGCCAAGGACATGTCACGGATGGCGAACAGCATGGCCTCGCGGGGCGGCAGCGGCTGCGGGTTGAGGCTCAGCCGGCCGGCTTCCGCCGAGCGGACACTCACGGCGTCGCTGAACACGGGCTGGCGCGGATTGACGATCTCCCACAGCCGGGGGTCCAGATGTGCCAGCAATTCGAGAACGCGGACGGTCTTGGACGCGCTGGACAGGTCGGTCACGCTCACTCCATCCCTCCGGGACTTGACAGCGCGTGATCGTATGACTCGACGAGACGATCGTTCGCGCATTCCTGCGATCGAGGGCGCGCCCAAGAAGGCGCAACCATTCGACTATCTCGGGTGTCGTATCTGATAACAGTCATATGCGCACCTTGGGGAACACAATGGCGCGAACAACGACAGCATGGGTAACACTCGCGCTCATGGGCGCCACGTCGGTGGCGGCGGCGGCTCCGATCGCAGCCGCCCCGGCCGTCACCGCACCGGCCACGGCGTGCCCCACCGGATGGGGCAGCCTGGACAAGGCTCGCGCCTCCGCCACGACGGCGCCGGTCACGAACGTCAGGACCGGCCGCCAGGCCTGCTACGACCGTATGGTCGTCGATGTCCCGGGTGCGGGCAGCAGCGCTCTCGGCTACACAGTCAGGTACGTCGACCGCCTTCACCAGGACGGATCAGGTCGCCCCATACCCGTCGGAGGGCAAGCCGTGCTCGAGGTGCGGGTGGCCGCGCCCAGCTACGATCCCGAAACCGGCGCACCGGCGTATCCCGGCCGGGCGGGGCGTCCGCTGCCGGGCGTGGATCTCACCGGGTACCGCACTTTCCGGGACGCACGGTTCGCCGGCAGCTTCGAGGGCGAGACGCAGATCGGGCTCGGAGTGCGTGCGCGGCTGCCCTTCCGGGTGCTGGTGCTGAACGATCGCGTCGTGGTGGACGTGGCTCACAACTGGACCGGCACGCGCTGAAGGTTCCCTGCCACGGAGGCTCAGCCCGGACGACGCTCACCCGCCTCCACGAGCCGGGCGAGTCGTGCCAGGGCCATGCGGGTGCCCGTCTCGTTGTCCGCGGCAGGCACTGCATCGGGAATGCCCTCGTGCACCACGAGGACGTCCGTCCCGCCGTCCGCGTCGGTGAGCGTGGTGGTCATCGTCATCGTGCCGCGCAGTGCGGGGTCCGCCGTCTCGAACTCCATGACCTCGA
Organism: Streptomyces sp. F001; assembly: GCF_004187715.1. Lineage (GTDB taxonomy): Bacteria > Actinomycetota > Actinomycetes > Streptomycetales > Streptomycetaceae > Streptomyces > Streptomyces flavusporus. The sequence goes on from NZ_QZWF01000041.1 coordinate 36,204, forward strand.
CCACCTGCTCGCCGGGCACGAGCCTCGCGAAGTGGCCGTGGTAAGTGTCGGTGTGCGGATCCGTCTTGCCGGCGCCGACCGGCATGTCGTAGGTGAGCGAGATGCGGAACGCTCCGCCTTCGCGGGCGTCGAACTCGTGCACCTGACTGCTCATTCCGTCCGGCACCCGCCACTGGGCGACGGCGTCAGCCTCCACGAGCGCCCGATACACGGCCGCACGCGAGGCGTTCACATGCCACGAGACCTGCGTGGAGTACATGGGCCCCAACATAGACGCCCGACGGACGGTCAGGCCTCGCCCACCGCGGATCCGAGTGGTGCCGGTTCCCGTTCCGCGCATGCACCTCGGAAGCTGCGCGGCGAACTCGGCGGGCATGCCGGCGGCCAGGCCGCGCATCTGCGGCCGACCGGTCGGACAGCCGGAAGGTCCGTGAGGCGGCGGCGGAGCAGCACATCGGCGAACACGCTGCCCATGAGGGCGACGTTCAGAAGGGTCTGCCGCGCCTGCCGGGGCGGGTGTCCAGGGTCCAGGTGTGCGTGCAGTTCGGGCACTGGAGGTGTACCCGCGCGCCCTCGTTCGCTATGAGGTAGCGCCAGTGCACCAGGCAGTTGTGGCCCCCGGCGCACGGGGCGCAGTCGCGCGCGTCGTCACAACCGGGACAGGGCACCCAGGCCCGCCGGGCCCGGTCCGCCTGCGGGTCAATGGGGAGCCGCATCGCCCGTGTCCCGTCCCGGCAGCACGCCGGCCTCCACGAGCATGGCGTACATCCGCTCCTGGTCGGCGTCCAGACCGGAGTACAGCAGGGAACGGGCCGCCTCCTCCGACCGCAGCGCGGCGACGGGATCCCAGTGGGGCCCGAGCGCCGCCACCACCTCCGCCCGCCGCCGGGCCTCCTCCACGGTGAGGTCCAGCGTGAAGGTCACGAGGTCGGGGTCGGAGCGGTCATTCATGGTGCGGTGCTTTCGCAGGGAACGTACTGGCCGAGCCACGTCTACCAGAGCGGATCGCCGCGCGTGAAGCGAATGTGACTGAGGTCATCGGAGCCATGGGCCGTGGTTTCACCCCCGGACGCTCGCGTGTGAACCGGTAGCCGGGCCCCCAGCAGGATCATCCGCAGGGCGCGCTCGGTGGCGTCGGTGAGGAGTTCCGAGGCCCTTGCCAGTGCCTCGGCGAGGGCCATCGGTGCCGGGAGGATCGCGCTGCAGGCGTCCACGCCGGGCACGTCGTCGGCGCCCTCGCCGAGGGTTCCCGCCAGGGCGAGCACCGGACGTCCGTGCAGTTTGGCGCGGCGCGCCACCTCGGCGGGGACCTTGCCGCGGGGCGTCTGGTGGTCCAGGGCGCCCTCGGCGGTGACGACCAGGTCGGCGCGGGCGAGGCGGGCGTCCAGGTCGAGGTGGTCCAGCAGCACGTCGAAGCGGGGCAGCAGCCGGGCGCCGAGTGCGGCGAGGCCGGCGCCCAGGCCGCCCGAGGCGCCGGTGCCAGGGCCGTGGTGGAGGTCGGTGGTGGTGACGGCGAGGTCGCGGGTGAGGACGTCCGCCCAGTTCTCCAGGCCGGCCGACAGCTGCTCGACCTGCGCGGGCGTCGCCCCTTTCTGCGGTCCGAAGACACGGGCCACGCCCCGCTCACCGCACAGCACGTTGTACGGGTTGCAGGCGACGAGGAGTTCCACCTCTCTCACGCGGGGGTCCAGTCCGGACGGGTCGATACGGCTCAGCCGCGTCAACTCCCCTCCCCCGCACGGGAGTTCGCAGCCGTCGGCGTCCAGCAGCCGGGCGCCGAGCGCCTGCAGCACGCCGGCGCCCCCGTCGGACGTCCCCGAGTCGCCGCAGCCGATGAGGATCCGCCGTACGCCGGTGTCGAGTGCGGCGCGGATCAGCTCGCCGACGCCGTACGTCGTGGTGGCACCGGGATCGCGGCGAGCCAGGGGGACGAGGCTCAGGCCGGCGACCGCGGCCATCTCCACGACCGCCGTGTCCCGGGATCCGAGCAGCGCGAAGTGTGTGTCGACCGGCTCGCCGACCGGGCCCGTGGCGGGCAGTGCGACGAGCCGTCCGCCGGTCGCGGCCGACAGTGCGGCGGCCGTGCCCTCGCCGCCGTCGACCAGGGGAATCCGGTCGATCCAGGCGTCCGGCAGGACCCGGCGCACGCCTGCCGCGATGGCGTCGGCGGCGGCCTCGGCGGACAGGGACTCCTTGAAGCCGCTGGGGGCGACGACGACACGGGTCAGCATGGGACCAGCTCCTAACGGACGACGGGGACGCCGAGCAGCGGCCACACCGCGACGGCGAAGAGCAGGACGAGCGCGGCGGTCAGCGGTGCCAGGACGGCGGACAGCCGCAGCAGGTCGCGTGGGGTGTAGGTGGGAGTGCCGGGGATGTCGGCGAAGAGGGTGACCGGCTTCGCGCAGGCCGGAAGCGTGTGGCAGAAGCCGGCGGCTGCGGTGGAGGCCAGCGCGGCCGCGACCGGGTTGACTCCCGCGCCGACGGCGGCCGCCACCACCAGCGGAACCAGCACCGAGGAGCGGGCGGAGCGGGACTGCAGCACCAGATGGGCCGCCGTGCTGACCACGACCACGACGGTCAGGAACACCACCGGGGTGACGTCCGCGGGCAGCCCGGAGACCACCCACCGTGCCGCGCCCGAGTCGGCGAGCGCCACGCCCATGGCCATGGTCGCGGCCATGAACAGCAGCAGTGACCAGGGCACCGTCTTCAGGGCGTCCTTCAGCCGTACGGTGCCGAGGGCGGGCGAGGACGCCACGATCGCGCCGATCAACGCGACGACCGCGGGCGGCACCTGGTGCAGCGGCTCGCTGCACCACAGGACGACCACCGTGCCCAGCAGCAGGGCACAGCGCTTCTCGGCCTGGGTCCAGGGGCCGGTGACCGGGCTCTTGCTGTGCCCCTGGATCTCCTCGGCGGTGATGTGCACGGCAGCCCGGCGGTCCGCACGCCGCGTGGCGGTCAGCAGGACGGCTTCGGCGGCGAGGTGGGAGGAGGCCACGGCCAGGGGCAGCCCGAGCAGCAGCCACTGGGTGAAGCCGATCCGCTCGCCGGCCGCCTCCCACAGCACCGACACGGTGATCAGGTGTGCTCCGGCGCCGATCAGCGTCGCCACCGCCGACAACAGGATCACCGTGGGAAACAGCAACGCCAGCATCACGACCAGGCGCCTGCGGTCGGCGAGCGCCTTGGCGAGGGCGAGGAACACCGGCAGGGCGAGCGCGGCCCGGCCCGATGTGGCCGGCACCGCGAACGCCGTGACGACCAGCGCCGCCGTCGTCAGGTGCACCAACTGGCGCACGGTGCGCGCCCCGCCCACCAGGAACGCCGCCGCCCGGCCCGCGATCCCGGTCCGGGTCACCGCCGCGGCCAGGACGAAGGCACAGATCAGCAGCCACACGGTCGGGTCACCGAGCGTGCCGAACAGCGTGTCGCTGCTGATCACCCCGGTCACCGTCAGCGCGAGCCCGGCGCCGAGCGCGATGTAGGTGTCGTCGACCGGCGTACCGATCCAGGCGCAGGCCGCCAGGGCGAACACGGCGAGGGTGAGGCGGGCCTGTCCGCTCAGGCCGGGGAAGTTGTCGGGGACCGCGAGCAGCGCGCACAGCGACAGCGCCGCGCAAAGGGCTGCGGTCGGACGGAGGTTCAGGGTCACGTCATCGAGAATTCACGCGGCCGGTGAGTGGGCAATGAGCCTCGGATGAAGGAAACCTCACGCACACGCCGGCCTCATACCGGCAGTCGGTACCCCATCCCGCGGACCGTCTCCACCGCTTGCGCACCCAGCTTCTTGCGCAGCGCCCGCACGTACACGTCCACGATGTTGGACCCGGGATCGAAGTCGTACCCCCACACGTGGGACAGGATCTGCTCGCGGGACAGGACCTGCCCCGGATGCCTCAGGAACAGCTCCAGCAGCACGAATTCACGGGCCGTCAGATCGACGGTCCGCTCCCCCGCCCGGGCCCGGCGGGTACGCAGGTCCAGGGTGAGCGAGCCCGAGCGCAGCACCGTCACCTCGGGTGCCCTGGCCGCCGTACGCAGCCTGAGCCGCACCCGTGCAAGCAGCTCTTCGAAACGGAACGGCTTGGTCATCCAGTCGTCGGCGCCGCCCTCCAGACCGGCCACGGTGTCGCGTACGGAGTCCCGCGCGGTCAGCACGATCACCGGGACCGTCACCCGGGCTTCGCGCAGCTCGCGCAGGACGGTGAAGCCGTCCCGGCCGGGCAGGCCGATGTCGAGGACGACCAGGTCGAAGCCGCCGGTCAGGGCGTACTCGTAGGCCGTGTCGCCGTCCCCGACAACGGTGGTGGTGAAGCCGCCTGCGCGCAGGCCCTTCTCGACGAAGGAGGCGATGCGTTCCTCGTCCTCGACGATGAGAATGCGGTTCACGTGCGTACCTCTGCCGCTTTCCGGGTGCCGTTCACGGGCATGCCTCTTCCAGGGTGAGTACGAAGGTGGCGCCGCCGCCCTCGGTGGCGTGCAGCCGTACGCGGCCGCCGTGCGCCTCGGCGATCGCGCGGACGATGGACAGTCCGAGCCCGGCACCGGAGCCGCGGGCGCCGCGGCGTGCGGTGCCGCGCCGGAACCGTTCGAAGATGACCTCGGTGTCCTGCGACTGGACGCCGGGTCCGCAGTCGGCGACATACAGCTCCACGCGCGGGCCGTCGGTGCGCGAGCCGATGCGGATGGTCTGACCGGGCGCGGTGTGCTGCACGGCGTTCTGCGCGAGCTGCACCATCGCCTGCGTGATGCGCTGGGGGTCCAGTTCGGCCTCGCGGTCGGCGACTTCGGCGAGCTGCCAGTCGCGGTCGCCGAGCGTGCGGGCCTTGACGTAGACGTCGGCGGTGAGCTCGGCCAGCTGGACCGGCTCGGGGGTGACGAAGTCGGGGCGCTCGGCCTTGGCGAGGAGCAGCAGGTCCTCCACGATGCGGCTCATCCGGTCCAGCTCGTCGGTGACCAGACGCAGGGTCTCCTCACGCTCGGCCGGGTCGTCGCCCATCAGTTCCAGGTGGCCGCGCACGATGGTGATCGGCGTGCGCAGCTCGTGCCCGGCGTCGTCGACGAACTCGCGCTGGGCCGCGAAGGCGCGCTCCAGCCGGTCGAGCATCGCGTTGAACGTCTCGGCGAGCGCGGCCACGTCGTCCCGGCCGCGCACCGGGATGCGCCGGGTGAGGTCCTGCTCGGTGAGCTGCGCGGCAGCCGTACGGACCAGTCGTACGGGCTTCAGGATCCGTCCGGCGACGACCCAGCCGATGCCGGTGGTCAGCACGAGGGCGACTCCGGAGATCGCGAGCAGTATGCGGAACACCGCGTTCGCGCGCTGCCGTTCGCGCTCGGGGTGGAAGGCGACGACGAACGCGGCGTCCGGTTCGCTGCCGGGCCGGGCGACGGCGACCTTGGCCCAGCGGATCTCGCCCGACGGCCGGTGCAGGGTGCCGGTGGAGCCGGGCGCCTCGAAGATCCGGCGCCGGGCGCCGGCGTCCTCGTACAGGGGCACGGCGACGGGAATGTCACGCGGCTGGAAGATCTGCGCGGGGCCGCGGTCCGACCGGCCCACCAGCCCGATCAGTTCCTCGTCGGGGTCGGCGTTCTGCCGCTCCAGGAAGACCCTCAGCAGCCGGGCCGGATCGGTGAACGGGCGGCCGGTCGCCGGATCGACGCCCCGCTCCACGAAGTTGGTGAACTCGCCCGCCTCCTGGGCCAGCAGACCGTTGATCCGGTGGTGTGCGTCCCGCAGCAGGATCGAGCGCGTGGTCGTGGCGACCGAGGCCAGCGCGACCGCCATGACGAGCAGCAGCCACAGCACGATCCGGACGCGGGCGGAGACCCGCCTGCGCCGTCCGTCAGCCGTCGTCGGCTCCGTCGTCCCCGGCCGGGTGGTCTGCGGAGGGTCGGCTGCGGTCGTCATCGTCATCGTCGTCATCCGCGGGGCTGTCGGTCACTTCGGGCCTCGGGACCGCCTCGTCACTCGGGGTCGGCCCGGGCCGCGTGGGCGTGGGCGTGGCCATGGGGGAACCACTGTCCAGGTCCACCTGGGAGGGAACCTCCAAAGGGCGCGGACTGTCTGCGAGAGCGAAACTGGTCGCGGCGATACCGGCGGGAATCACCACAACCGCGGCGAGGGCCGCCAACCGACGAGAGAAGACCATGCGTCCGATCCTGCGGCCGGCACCGGGCGGGCAGGATGAGCGCCGGATGAGGAATTCTTCATCCACGCCCGACCACACCGGCATCTCATCGAGCTCTCCCACCCTTCCGGCCACTGCGGCCCTGCTGCCTCCCTGCACACATCAGGCCTCGAAGCGGCGGCGGGAGGCCTCGATGTGACCGAGGTACTGGTGGGTCCAGTCGCACATCCCATGGACCAGCTCTCGCAGAGCTCGGCCCGGCTCGGTGAGGGTGTACTCGACCCGCGGCGGCACGGTGGGGTGCACGCACCGCTCAACCAGGCCGTTGCGCTCCAGCATGCGCAGGTTCTGGGTGAGCATCTTGTGGCTGACGCCCTCGATCTCGTTCCGCAGCTCGCTGAAGCGCAGCGTGCGGTCACCCAGGGCGTCGATGATCAGGAGCGCCCACTTGTTGGCTACGTCCGAGAAGATCTCCCGCGCCAAGGAGTCCGCGCGCGTCAGGTCTGCATCCGCGGGCGAGCCCCTGAACTGCTTGGTCACCATCCGGTTCCCCAGTCACTGAAAAGTGCGTTCTTCCATGTCAGCAGCAACTCTCCTACGGTTCCTGAGTAACCACAAGAGAGCACACGCTTCCTGGATCGGTGGAAGCGAGCCCACGGGCTCTCATGCCAAGGAGGCAGACAGCATGTCCATCACCCTGGTGAACCCCAGCGGACTGCCCGAGATCGACGCCTACCGGCAGGTGTCGATCGCGACCGGATCGAAGCTGGTCTTCATCGCCGGGCAGGTCGCCTGGGATGCCGACGGGGTCACGGTCGGCGAAGGTGACCTCGCCGCTCAGGTCGAGCAGTGCTACCTCAACATCGGCACCGCCCTGGCCGAGGTCGGTGCTTCCTTCGACGACGTGGCGAAGCTGACCGTCTACGTCGTCGACTGGACCCCCGACAAGATGCCCCTCTTCTTGGAAGGGGCCGCACGGGCGGCCGCGAAGCTGGGAGTCACCCCGGTACCGCCGGGCACGCTGCTGGGCGTGGCAGCACTGGACGTACCCGACCATTTGGTCGAGGTCGAGGCGACCGCGGTCATCGACTGAGCAGCAGCGCGGCGAGACGACCACCGCCGTCGACGCCTGGACGCCGGGCCACATCCTCGATGTGCGCGAGGCGATGGTCAAACTCTCGCTCGACATGCTCGCCAAGACCGTCTTCTCGGGCAGCCTTGACGAGCAGACGTTCCGTCGGCTGCGCCAGGACCTGTCCGTGGTGATGAACGGCGTCGGCGCGCGCATCATGCTGCCCGACTGGATCGAGCGACTGCCGCTGCCGTTCAACCGCCGCTTCACCGAGGCGCGCGATGCCGTACGGGCAACCATCGATCGGGCGGTGGCCGAACTGCAGGCATCCGGACACGACTCCGGGGACATGCTCTCCTGTCGAGCTCACGAGACGAGGAGACCGGGCAGCAACCGAGCGGTAGCCAGATCTGTTCCGAGGCCCTCACCTTGGCGGTGGCGGGCACGGAGACCACGGCTTCGGTGCTGTACGAGCTTGCACGCCATCCCGACATCGAGGCACCTGTCCTGGACGAACTGGACGCCGTGCTGGGTGACGAGCCCGTGACCTTCGACGCCGTCACCCGGCTTCCGTACTCGGACCGGGTCGTCAAGGAAGCCCCGCGGCTGCACCACACCGGATGGCTCGTCACGCGCCGCGCCCTCACCGAAACCCGTCTCGGGCCCTGGACAGTGCCCCGCGGGAACCGAACTGGCCCACTGCCAGCACGCGTTGCACCGCGATCCCGCGCTCTTCCCCGACCCCCTCACCTTCGACCCCGACCGGTGGTCGGACGACGAACAGACGCTGCCGCCCGGGGCATTCCTGCCCTTCGGTGCAGGCAAGCACAAGTGCATCGGGGACAGGTTCGCGCTCACCGAGCTGATCACCGCCATCGCAACGATCGTCCGGCGGGTACGCCTCGAACTCGCACCGGACCAGACGGTGCGTCCCATCGCCCGGCCACGGTACGGCCCCGGACCTTGCTGATGACCGTACGGTCCCGCCGGGACGCCGCGCTCCCCGGGGCCTGACAGGAACGGCGTTCGCACCACACCCGGGTGTTGCTGCACTCTGCGCGGCAACACCCGGGCTTCGTCGTCTCCGGTCAGCCTTGTGCATCGGCACCTGGAACAACAGGCTCCGATCGTCCGAGTTACAAGACACCCCCTGCACCCCACCAAACACAGACCAACCCGCGGCCAAGAAATCTCCATGCCGGTTCATGATTCAGTAGCGTGAACGAGCGGGCGCCGGACTCGGGCATACGTTCTGCGCCGTGAACTCCGATTCCACTCCCCGCAGAGCCGCCGCGGTGACTCCCGCCCGCCGTGCTCTCCTGCGCACCGCACTGACCGGTGCCGCCGTCCTCGGTGCAGGCTTCGCCGTGGCCTCCCCCGCATCCGCCGCCTCCTCGACCGCGCGACCGCGTCCCAGTACTCCCGGCCAGGCCTTGCGGGAGCTGGCGGCGGGCAATGTGCGGTGGCGCACCTGTCGTGAGCAGCATCCGGACGAGACGCCCGCCGTCCGTCAGGCGCTGACGTCGGGTCAGCATCCCTTCGCGGTGGTGCTCGGGTGTGTCGATTCCCGTGTTCCTCCGGAGCTGGTCTTCGACCAGGGCCTCGGGGATCTGCTCACCGTGCGCACGGCCGGTGAGGTGCTGGACGAGGCCGTGCTCGGCAGCGTCGCGTACGGGGTGCTCGAACTGGCGATACCGCTGGTCCTGGTGCTCGGCCACCAGTCGTGCGGTGCCGTGCGGGCCGCCGTGGACGCCGACGAGTCCGGGGAGCCGCTGCCCGCCCACATCCAGTACCTCACCGACCAGATAGCACCGGCCATAGACCACACCAAGGAGGGCGACGCCCGCGTCGACGCGGCGATCGACGCGAACGTACGGCTCGTCCGTTCACGGCTGGCGGCCGAGCCCGATCTCGCCGCCAAGGTGAGCACCGGTCAACTCGCCATCGTCGGTGCCCGTTACGAGCTGACCAGCCAGGTGGTGCACCACATCACCTGACCTGACCGCTTCAGTTGGGGTTGTCGCCGTGTGTGAGCGTCTCCCAGGCCACGAACAGGTTGTTGCTGCCGGCCGGGCGGTTCCGCTCGGTCAGTGCCTGGGTGTTGGTCATGGCGTGGCCGAGCCGGTTGTGCATCGCGTTGTAGCCGACCTCGGTCACCGGGCCGAGTCCGAGGTGCAGGGAACCGCGGCACAGCCAGGCCGGGACGGCCGCGCCCAGTTCGTACTTGGCCTGGAAGCCGAGCGCGTGCCGCAGCCGTTCGCCGACGTCGGTGCCGTACAGGTCCTGGCCCTGGATCCGGCTGGTCTCGGCGACGTGCGAGATCGCGGAGATGCCGTATCCCGTGTGCGTGAAGTCCCGGCAGGTCTCCTGGGTGAGGCCGGTGACGAAGGTGGACTGGCCCTGCCAGTAGTTGACGATCTTCTCACGGGTGTTGAGGTTCTGGCTGGGGACGGTCTTCGGCAGTTCCCCGTCGGAGGCGAGGTAGACGTAGGCGGCCGTGCGGGTGCGGAACTTCGCCATCGCCTTGTCGTACGACGCCTTGTCCTCGAGGAAGACGGAGATGCCGATCGCGGCCTCCATCATCGACAGTTCCCAGTTCCCGTTGGAGTTGGACCCGTTGATGATCTCGGGCAGGTAGACGTTCCGCAGCATGGTGGCGAAGCGGCCGGAGTTGGCCCAGGTGCCGGTGTACGTGTACTTGATGATCTCGGCGGCCTTCGGCCAGGAGGAGCCGGCCCAGCCGGTCTGCAGGGGTGCGTTGCTGTTGGTGTGGTCCTGGATCACGGCCGACCAGGCGTCCATCAGCTCGATGGCCTTCTTCGCGTGCCGCTCGTCGCGGGTGATGTACCAGGCGAGCGCGTGGGTGTAGGCGGCGATCGCGTCCTCGCGCTCGTCGGTGCAGCCGTTGTTGGGGTTGGAGTACGAGCCGCACTCGACGATCGCGCGGGGTTTGGGCGTGCGGTTCAGGTCGGCGTACTTGCTCGCCGTCATCCGGTCGAAGGCGCCCTTCCAGGGCTGGGCACCGGAATTGACTTTGTTTCGGGTGAAGTCCAACTGGCTCCGGGAGACGGTCACTCCGGGGTGGACGAAGGTGGCCGGGGCTGCGTCGGCGTGGGGTGCGCCGGGCCAGGTGAGCAGTCCCGCCACGAGAGCGGCGGTGGTGGCTCCCAGGGTGAGGAGGGACGCACGGAACTTGCGGCGGTGTCGGGCGGGGGCGTGTGACATGCGAGTCCGTTCTTCTATGTGAACGACAGGTGGGGGGCTGAACACGCGCGCTGCCGAGACCATAGGTACGGACCAACCCCTCGTCAAGGGGTGAAGAAAGAAAGCAAGTTACCTTCGGGTGTGTCGTGACTTATCGCGCAAGTGGCAGTAAAACCCGCTTCGACCACTCGAAGCAGAGGAGTGCTGTATGAGCGCTGACCTCCAGAACAGAGGCCATCACAGAGGGAGTTCCCGCCGTCGATTCATCATTGGAACCGGTTCTGTTCTTGGTGCGGCTGCGATCGGGAGCAGCAACATTCCCACTTCCGCCTCGGCGGCTGCGTCCCGAAGCAGCAGCGCCGTCATCGCACCGGATGCCCGCGTTCCCGCCCTGGTGATCGGCAGTGGATACGGCGGCTCGGTCGCCGCACTGCGGCTCGCTCAGGCGGGCGTCGACGTCCACATCGTCGAGATGGGAATGGCCTGGGACACCCCGGGCCCGGACGGCAAGATCTTCGCCAACACGACCAGTCCCGACTACCGGTCCTTCTGGCTGCGCACCCGCACCAGACAACCCCTGAGCAACTTCCTGGGCTATCCGCTCGACAAGGACGTACCTCGCTACACCGGAATCCTGGACGCCGAGGACATGGGCGGGATCATCGTCTATCAGGGACGTGGTGTCGGTGGCGGGTCACTGGTCAACGGCGGTATGGCCGTCACGCCGAAACGGGAGAACTTCGGTGCCGTCCTGCCCTCGGTCGACGCCGACGAGATGTACGACGTGTACTACCCGCGCGCCAACACCGGCCTCGGCGTCAGCACCATCGACCCGGCATGGTTCGAGACCGCCGCGTGCTACCAGTACGCCCGCGTCGGCCGAAAGCACGCCGAGCGTTCCGGTTTCCCTTTCCTTTTCGTGCCCGACGTCTACGACTGGGAGTACATGAAGCAGGAAGCCGCCGGTACGGTCCCCCGGTCGGCGCTGGCCGGAGAGATCCTGTACGGCAACAACCACGGGAAGAAAACCCTGCAGAAAACCTATCTCGCCCAGGCCAGAGCCACAGGAAAGGTCACCGTCTCGCCCCTGCACCGCGTCACGACGGTCACTCCCGCAGCCACCGGCGGCTACCTGGTCGGCATCGAGCAACTCGACACCACCGGCGCCGTCACGGCGACGAAGACGGTGACCGCGGACCGCGTCTTCTTCGCCGCCGGCAGCGTGGGAACCAGCAAACTGCTGGTCCGGCTGAAAGCAACCGGTGCGCTGCCCGGGCTGAACGGCGAGGTCGGCAAGGGCTGGGGCGACAACGGCAACGTCATGTGCGGGCGCGCCAACCACATGTGGGATCCGACCGGCGCCCTGCAGTCCGCCATTCCCACCGCCGGAATCGACAACTGGGCCGCGGGCGGGGCATTCGCGGAAGTCGCCCCGCTGCCCACGGGAATCGAGACCTACGCCTCGTTCTATCTGTCGATCACCAAGAACCCGCACCGCGCGCATTTCTCCTGGAACGCGGCGAGCGGGAAAGTGGAGCTGAACTGGCAGACGGCCTGGAAACAGCCGTCCATCGACATGGCCAGGTCCATATTCGACCGGATCAACGCCAAAGAGGGGACGATCTACCGGACCGATCTCTTCGGCGCGTACAAGATCTGGGGCGACCACCTCACGTACCACCCTCTGGGCGGTGCGGTGCTCAGCAAGGCGACGGACAACTACGGCCGTCTGCACGGCCATTCGGGTCTCTACGTCATCGACGGTTCGCTGATCCCCGGCAACACGAGCGTCAATCCCTTCGTCACCATCACGGCGCTCGCCGAACGGAACATCGAAGAGATCATCGCCGCTGATCTGTGATCGTCCCGGCTTCCGGCGAGCCGAGGTCCCCGCGTGGCCTCGGCTCGCCTCACGGCCGGGGCAGGACGCAGACCGTGTCGAGCCCGAGCACATGGTTGAGCCGGCCGAACGCCAGCCACGACCCGATGCTCATGCTCAACTCCACGATCTCGGCCTGGCTGTAGTGCGCCGTCATCCGGCTCCAGAACTCCTCGTCGAGGTGGTGATGGTCCACGGCGTAGCGTTCGGCGTACTCGGCGGCCAGCCGGGTCCGTTCGTCGAAGGAGTCCGTGGTGCGCCAGGAGGCGACAGCCTCGGCGAAGTCCTCGCCGACCTTCCGTCCGTCCCGCTCGGTGCGCCAGTCCAGGCAGAAGGCGCAGCCGTTGATCTGCGCGATGCGCAGCCGCGCGGCCTCGAACTCGTTCAGGCCCAGGGTCGTGTGGGCGTACACGGCCAGCGAGAAGTTCGATGCGGCCGTGCCGATGTCGGGGACCATCTCGCCCCACACGTACGGGATGGGGTCCGCTCCGTCAGGGATGTCGATGCGCAGGGTCACCGCTCAGGTCCTTCCCAGTCGGCCGGCTGCCGGGCGCAGCGGGACGTCGAGTGCGTCATAGAGGCCGGGCTTGGCCTCGGTGAGCCAGTCGATGGCGTTCACCAGCCGGCCGACGGCGGTGGCATTGCCGCCCGCCGACCGGTTCTCGCCCTCGTCGGTCGCCGTGACGGTGACCTCGATGCGGGGCCGGCCCTCGATGATCACCCGGTGTGCTCCCGCACCGCCGTCGGGAGGTGCGGGCCAGTCCGGGGCACAGGAGGCGTGGATGCGGGTGACGTGTTCGATGACGATACGGGGCCGGCCGTCGACGATGCCCTGCACCTCGAAGCGCACCGCGCCCTGGGTACCGGCCTCGAACTCCCCCATCGTCGGGGTGGTGACGGTGGTTTCGAGCGCGCGTCGCTCCAGCGTCTCGCGTATCTCGTCGAGTTCGACGCCGAGCGCCTTGGCCATCATGCGGATCTGCCCGCCCCACACCATCGTCGGCACGCTCTCGGCGAGCATGAGCGGCTGGTAGTCCATCGGGCGGCCCATGCCCACCAGATTCCGTACGGATTCCTCTTGTTCGTAGGTGGAGTAGTCGAAGATCTCCTGGCAGCGGACCGCGTCGATGCGCGAGCCGAGTCCGCTGATCAGCAGGGGCAACGTGTCGTTCGCCCAGCCGGGGTCCACCCCGGACACGAACAGCGACCCGCCGCCGGCCGAGACGGCCTCCAGCAGCGGGTCCCTGATCTCGGGCGGGGCGCCCCGCACGTCGTACATCCCGTACACCGACGCAGTGACGACCACCGCCCCGGCCCGAACGGCTCGACCGATGTCCGCCAGCGCCCCGTCCGGCCGTATGTCACCCGACGCCGCGTACACCACGGCGCGCGGCCCGGCCGCGAGAACCGACGTCACGTCATCGGTCGCCGACACCCCGAGGCGCCGCCCCAGCCCGCCCAGATCGCCCGCGTCCCGGCCGACCTTGGCGGGGTCGGCCACCAGCACGGCCGCAAGATCCAGCGCCGGATGCGCGTCGACCGCGCGGATGGCCGCACGGCCGACATTCCCCGTACCCCACACAACCGTGGAAATCATGGGCGGAGGGTAACGAGACGACGCAAAGGTTCCCAGAGTCGTGCACGGATTCCGTCCGGGCCTTTTGCGCCACGCCCGCAGACACGGGAGCGAGCGTGCGCGGCGGTCATGATCGCCGTACCGAACAGGGCCGCGGCCGAGCGGTACGCTGCGACTAGGGCGGCCGGGTCGGCGCTCTGGCCGGCGTGAGCAGTTGGGTTCCGGTGGCCGGGCCCGACGGGCCGGTCCCGACGATCGACGTTCGGCCTCCTCCCGCAGCGAAGGTACGAGGAGCGGACGGTGGACGCGATGGAGTGGCGTGAGTTCGCCGAACAGATGGCGGGGCTCGCCCGCCACCTGCTGGCGCAGAACTCCCCGCAGGACACGCTGGACGAGATCGCCTCGAGTGCCGTCGAGCTGATCGAGGGATGCGAGGCGGCGGGTGTTCTCGCCCTGCGCAAGGGGCGCGCGGTGACCCTCTCCGCGTGCGGGGAGATGGTGAAGGAGTCCGACCGGCTGCAGGGCGAACTGGGTGAGGGCCCCTGTTTTGACGCCGCCCGGCGCAGCGACGGCGAGCGGTTGTTCCGCATCACCGACATGACGAAGCCGCAGCCGCACTGGCCGCGTTTCGCACCGGCGGCCCGGCAGCTGGGCGTGGGCAGCATGCTCGGCTTCCTGCTCTACACGCTGGAGGAGGACTTCGGCGCCCTGAACTTCTACTCCTCCCGTCCGGGAGCCTTCGGTCCGGAGAGCGAGACGGCCGGCTGGCTGCTCGCCTCCCATGCCGCCGTCGCCCTGGCCAATGCCCGCACGGTGGACCAGCTGGAGCACGCCCTGGACACCCGTCATGCGATCGGCGAGGCGATGGGCATCCTGCGGGAGCGCCATCACCTCAGCGAGGAAGAAGCCTTCGACGTGCTGCGCCGCATCTCCCAGACGCACAACGTCAAGCTCCGCGACGTGGCCCAGTCCATCCGCGCCAAGGCCGTCCCGGAAAGCTGACCGAGGCCGATCGGCGACCTTTCAACGGGGGTACGCGGAGGGAACACGAAGCCGGCGCCGCGGATTCGGCTTCGTGAGGTGTCGTGGTTCGGACCAGAGCCACGACACCGCTCGGAGCCGCTCGGCGCCGACGTCACGGCTCGCCATCGTCCGTCACTCTCCGCAGCCCGCCCGACGGCCGACTGAAGTACGGGGCCGAGGGTTACTCGGCACGCATGACGAAGCTCCATCTTCCTGGGCGAAAGGATCACGGCGACCGGAGTCCGGCGCCGGAGGAGGCCGGGCCGGGGCCGGAGGTGGACCGGGCAGCACCGGATACGCCGACGCACCTGCCGAAGCGGTCGTGGGGTGCGGTGCTGAAGGGAAGCCTGCGGGAGTTCAAGGACGACGAGCTGACCGACCGCGCGGCGGCGCTGACCTACTACGGCGTGCTGTCGCTGTTCCCGGCGCTGCTGGTGCTGGTGTCACTGCTGGGCATCGCCGGTCCGTCGGTCACGGACAAGGTGCTGGACAACGTCCGGCAGCTCGCGCCGGGGCCGGCCCGGGACATCATCGTCCGGGCCGTGGAGCAACTGCAGAACACCGCCGGCACCGGCACCATCGTGGCCGTCGTCGGCCTGGTGCTGGCGGTGTGGTCCGCGTCGGGCTATGTGGCGGCTTTCATGCGCGCCGCGAACGCCGTCTACGACATTCCCGAGGGACGTCCGGCGTGGAAGGTCCTGCCCATCCGCGTGACACTGACCGTCGTCCTGATGGTGCTGGCCGTGATCAGCTCGCTGATCGTGGTCTTCACCGGCGGTCTGGCCCGCCGGGCCGGGGACATCATCGGCCTCGGGGACACCGCCTTGACGGTGTGGTCGATCGCCAAGTGGCCCGTGCTGGTCCTCCTGGTCACGTTCATGATCGCGATCCTGTACCGGGCGAGCCCCAACGCCAAGGTGAAGGGCTGGCGGTGGATCACCCCGGGCAGCTTCCTCGCCCTCGTGATCTGGCTGATCGCCTCCGCCGGCTTCGCGTTCTACGTCGCCAACTTCGGCTCGTACAACAAGACGTACGGGACCATGGCCGGCGTCATCGTCTTCCTGATCTGGCTGTGGATCTCCAATCTGGCGATCCTGCTGGGCCTGGAGGTCGATGCCGAGATCGCACGCCAGCGGGCCATCGTCGGCGGGCACCCGCCCGACGCCGAGCCCTACATCGAGCCACGCGACACCCGGGCCTGGGACGAGGCCGACCGGCGCCGGGTGGACGACACATGACCGGCCGTGCCTTTCGGCGGTGCCCGGGGGCCGCGCAGCGCATCCGCGCGGCCCCCGGCGTGCCTCAGGACGTGCCCGGACGGCGCACGATGCGCTTCAGCAGCGGCCAGGCCAGCAGTACGACGACCACCGCGTACACCGTCACCGCGAACGGCGTGTCGACCAGACCGGAGACGCTGCCGTCGCTGATCTGCAGGGCGCGGCGGAGCTGCTGCTCGGCGTTCGGGCCGAGGATGACCCCGATGACGGCGGGCAGCACGGGGAGGCCGTAGCGGCGCATACCGAACCCGATCAGGCCGATGACCAGCAGGATCACCAGGTCGACGACCTCGCCGCCCACCGCGTAGGCGCCGACCGCGGCGAAGAACAGGATCCCCGCGTAGAGGTACGGCCGCGGAATGCGCAGCAGTTTCGCCCAGACCGGCGCGAGCGGCAGGTTCAGGGCGAGCAGCAGCACCATGCCGACGAACAGGGAGGCGATCAGGCCCCACACCAGCTCGGGTTCGCGTTCGAACAGCAGCGGGCCGGGCTGGATGCCGTACTGCTGGAACGCGGCGAGCATGACCGCCGCGACCGCGGTGGTGGGCAGGCCCAGGGTCAGCATCGACACCAGCGTGCCCGCCGCGGAGGCCGATGCGGCGGACTCCGGTCCGGCGACGCCCTCGATCGCGCCCTTGCCCCACTCGTCCTTGTGCTTCGACAGGCGCTTCTCCGTGACGTACGACAGGAAGGTGGGGATCTCCGCGCCGCCCGCCGGGATCGCCCCGAAGGGGAAGCCGATGAACGGGCCGCGCAGCCAGGACTTCCAGGTCCGCCGCACATCGCCGCGTCCCAGCCAGGGGCGGCCGACCGGGATCGCCTCGCCGGGCCTGCGCCGCAGGTGGGCGGCGACCCACAGGGCCTCGCCGATGGCGAAGAGGCCGACCGCGACGATCACGACGTCGATGCCGTCGGCGAGTTGGAGCGATCCGAAGGTGAGCCGCTGCTGCCCGGTCATCTGGTCCAGACCGACCAGGCCGAGGGTGAGGCCGATCAGCAGAGAGGCGAGCCCGCGGATGCGGGACGAGCCGAGCACGGAGGTCACCGCGATGAAGGCGAGGACCATGATGGCGAAGTAGTCCGGGGCACCGATGTCGACGGCGAGTTCGGCGACCGTGGGGGCGAGCGCGACCAGCAGGATCGTGCCGACCATGCCGCCGGCGAAGTGACCGATGGCGGCGGCCGCCAGCGCCTGTGCGCCGCGCCCTGCCTTGGCCATCGGGTTGCCTTCCATGGCGGCGACCACGGCGGCGCTCTCTCCGGGGGTGTTGAGCAGGATCGACGTCGTCGAGCCGCCGAACATGGCGCCGTAGTAGATGCCCGCGAACATGATGAACGCGCCGATGGGATCCAGCCCGTACGTCACCGGGAGCAGCAGCGCCACCGCCATGGCCGGTCCGATGCCGGGCAGTACGCCGATCGCGGTGCCGAGGAGCACGCCGAGGGCGGCCCAGAGGAGGTTGAGCGGCGTCAGTGCCGTACCGAAGCCGTCCAGAAGGGAGTTGAGGGCGTCCATCTCAGAGCACTCCCATCAGGGGGCCGCCGGGCAGCGGCACTCCGAGCAGGTTGTTGAACACGACGTAGGTGACGAGGGAGAGGCCGGCCGCGAGGAGCGGGTCACGGTCGGTGTGGCGGCTGCCGAGCGCGAAGGCGGCTCCCCAGAAGAGGAGGGCGCCCGCGATGGGGAAGCCGAGGGGTTCGATCAGGACGGCGGCGCCCAGGAAGACTCCGGCGAGCAGCAGCACGGTGCGCCAGTCGGCGGGTTCGGACAGGTCGATGTCCTCGCCGGTCTCTGCCTGACCGCGGCCGCCGCGCAGGACGTCCACGGCGAGCAGGGCGGCGATGAGCAGCAGCCCGGCGCCCACGACGATCGGTACGGTCTTCGGTCCGACGGGCCCGCGCTGGGCGATGTCGACGTCCATGGTGAGGGCGTCGGTCAGCACCAGCACGCCGAGGGCCAGCAGCAGGACGCAGACGCCGAGTTCGGAGTGCTCGCGCAGCCAGGAGCGGTGCGCCGGCGCGGGCGCCGGAGGGGTGTCGGTGGTCTGCGTCGTCACAGGCCCAGCTCCTTCAGTACCGAGACCACGCGCTGGTCCTGGGCGTCCAGGAACGCGCCGAACTTCTCGCCGGTGAGGAAGGCGTCGTCCCAGCCGTTCTGCTTCAGGGACTTCTGCCACTCGGGCGAGTCGTGGAGTTCCTCGATCAGTCGGACGAGCTTGTCGCGCTCGGCGTCGGAGAGACCGGGCGGCGCGACGATGCCGCGCCAGTTGGTGAAGTTCACGTCGTAGCCCGCCTCCTGGAGTGTGGGCGCGTCGAGGCCGTCGACGCGCTCGGGGCCGGTGACCGCGAGCAGCCGCAGCTCCCCCGCCTTGATCTGGTCGAGGTACTCGCCGACGCCGGAGACACCGAAGGCGACCTTGTTGCCGAGGATCGAGGCGAGCAGTTCACCGCCGCCGTCGAAGGGGATGTAGTTGACTTCCTTCGGGGCGATGCCGGCGGCCCGCGCCATCAGCATCGGCGCGAGATGGTCGGGTCCGCCCGGCGAGGATCCGCCGCCGACGGGGAGCTTGCCGGGGTCGGCCTTCCAGGCGTCGACGAGATCGTCGATCGTCTGGTACGGGGAGTTCTTGGCGACCACGACGACGTCCTGCTCCTCGGTGAGCCGGGCGATCGGGGTGGTGTCGGCGAGGGTCTTGGGTGCGTGGTTGGAGCGGACGGCGCCGACGACGCCGAGCCCCATCGACATCGCGAGCTTGCCGTTGCCGTGCTCGCTCACCAGGCGGGTCAGGCCGACGGTGCCGCCGGCGCCGGGCAGGTTGAACACCTCGACGTTGGGCGTGAGCCCGGCGTCCTCGGCGTTCTTCGCGGCCGTGCGGGCCGTGATGTCGTAGCCGCCGCCGGGCGTGTTGGGGACCATGAAGCGCAGTCCCGGGATCTGTGTGCCGGTCTCGGCGCCGCTGCCGGTGCTCAGCAGGGGCGGTCCCAGGAGCAGGAGTACGGCGGCCCCGAGCAGGGCGAGGGGGGTGCGCAGGCGCACTGGTGCCACCACCTGTCGGTTCGTGGATGCGGTTCGGGAAGGCCCTGTGGGGGAGGGTGATGTGGGCCACATGGTGCCTGCGTGTCGACGGTCTGTCTCGCTTCCGGAACCAACGGAGGTTTTGGTCTTTGTGTCAGCGCCCGGGTTGCCGACCGATCTCTTTCCTCCGGCGCAGGTGGACGCCATGATGAGGCAGCCCCGTCCGTGAGCCCTCCGCTGTCAGAGATCGAGTCCGTCGTGGTCGCCACCTTCCGTCGCCAGACCCTTGCAGGCGAGATGCTGGTGCTTCAGCTCGCCATCGTCGTGGTGGTGCTGCTGGCGGTCGCCGCGGTCTCGCTCGCCCAGTCGGAGGCGACCTTCAACCGGGTCGAGGGCCGCCGGGTGAGCGCGCTGGCGGAGCAGTTGGCCGCCAATCCCCTGGTGCGCAGCCAGCTCGTGGCGCCGCTGCCGCTTCAGGCCCTGGCGCCACTGGTCAACTCCACGCAGGCCCAGTCCGGGGTGACCTCGGTGACGGTGGCCGGCGCGGACGGCCGGATCGTCAGTTCCACGGACCCCACCGTGATCGGCGACGCGCTGCCGCTGGGCGAGGGCGCCGTCGTGGGGCGCGGCTGGTCGGGGGAGCTGGAGGTGGACGGCGTACGGGAACTCGTGGCGCAGGTGCCGGTGCTCGGGGCCACGCGGGAGAACCTCGGGCGGCAGCTGGGCACGGTGATGATCGGCGAGGCCTCTCCGACGGTGTGGCAGCGGCTCAGCGGTGCCTCCTCCTATCTGCTCGCCTACCTGGGCGTCGCCAGCGGTCTCGGTCTGGCCGGCTCCCTGCTGCTGGCCCGGCGGGTCAAACGGCAGACCCTCGGCCTGGAGCCGCGCGAGATCACCGGGCTGGCCGAGCATCGTGAGGCGATGCTGTACGGGATCGCCGAGGGCGTCGTCGCCCTGGACCCGCAGCACCGGCTCACCCTGGTGAACGAGATGGGCCGGCGCCTGCTCGGCCTGCCCGAGGACTGCGTGGGCCGGAGCCTGGCCGACCTGGGCATCGAGGGGCGACTGCGGGACGTGCTGGCCGGAGACCTTCAGGGCCCGGCCGACAAGCGCGACGAAGTCGTCATCCGGCACGACCGGGTCCTGGTGATGAACCGAATGACGGTGACCAAGGACGGCCGGCTCCTCGGCTCGGTCACCACGCTGCGGGACCGCACCGAACTGGCCCGGCTGGAGCGGGAGATCGGCTCCTTCCGCAGTTCCTCGGAGTTGCTGCGCGCGCAGGCGCACGAGTTCGCCAACCAGCTGCACACCATCTCCGGGCTGATCCAGATCGGGGAACAGGACGAGGTGGTGCGCTACATCCGCGCGCTGCACCAGCGCCGCCAGTCGCTGGACGTCACGCTCAGCCGCCGGGTGCGCGACACGGCCGTGGCCGCCCTGCTCATGGCCAAGTCCTCACAGGCCGCCGAACGCAAGGTCCGCCTGCGGATCTCGGACGACACCGCACTCGGCCGGCTCGCCCCGGAGGACGCCGCCGATGTGGCCACGGTGGTCGGCAACCTCGTCGACAACGCCGTGGACGCGGCCGCGGCGGGCGACGGCGGTGACCGCGGAGCCTGGGTCGAGGTCGAACTGCGGCAGGACGCCTCCACCGTCGAGATCGCGGTACGGGACTCCGGGCCCGGTGTTGCGCCCGACCTCGCGCGGGAGGTGTTCTCGCACGGTTTCACCACCAAGGCCGCCCAGAAGGGCGAGCGGGGCATCGGCCTGGCGCTGACCCGGCTGGTCTGCGAGCGGCACGGCGGCGAGATCTCGGTGACCAACACCCCCGACGGTGCCCTGTTCACCGCACGCATGACCGTCAGCCACCTCACCGACACGGTGGCGGAAGGAGCGGGCCGATGACCAGTACGACGGAATCGTCCGGTACGGCGGACGCGATCGACGTCCTCGTGGTCGACGACGACTTCATGGTGGCCCGGGTCCATCGCACCTTCGTCGAACGGGTCCCGCAGTTCCGGGTCGTCGGCGTCGCCAGCAGCGGCGAGCAGGCCATCGACGCCGTGGACGAACTGCGCCCCGACCTCGTGCTGCTCGACCTGTACCTGCCGGACGTCTTCGGCCTGGACGTCATCCCACGGCTGCGCACCTCCGGTCACGACTGCGACGTCATGGTCATCAGTGCCGCGCGGGAGGCGGACACGGTGCGCGGCGCCGTACGGCACGGCGTGGTCGACTACCTCCTCAAGCCCTTCGAGTTCGAGGACCTGCGGGCCCGCCTGGAGCGCTACGTCGCCCAGCGCGGCCGCCTGCTGGCCACCGTCGTACGCGGTCAGGCCGATGTGGACCGGGTCCTGGCCGGGGCGAGTGCACCGGCGCCGACCGGCGGTGCGCTGCCCAAGGGGATGAGCGTCGAGACCGCCGACCTGGTCGAACGCGCCCTGCGCTCCGCCGACGGCACGCTCTCGGCCACCGAGTGCGCCTCCCTGACCGGCGTCTCCCGGGTGAGCGCGCGCCGTTATCTGGAGTACTTCCACACGACCGGCACCGCCGAGGTGTCGCTGCGGTACGGGGTGGCAGGGCGGCCCGAGCGGCGGTACAGCTGGCGGGCGTGAGGCGCGCACCCGAGCGGGTTGGCCCCCGGGGTGCAGGGCACTCGGAGGCAGCGGCGGGAGTCATCCGGAACCGCCGAAGCCACGCTGGAGGCGATGGACATGGCACATGGTGGAAACGTCATCGACGAGCTGGTGACCGATCACCGGGAGGTCGAGGAGCTCTTCGGCCGGATCGAGGCGCTGCCGCCCGGTGACAAGGACCGCAAGCTCCACGCCGACCAGGTCACCATGGAGCTGGTACGGCACTCGGTGGCCGAGGAGGCCTATCTCTACCCCGCGGTCCGGGAGCACGTGCCGGACGGGGACGCCCTGGCCGACAAGGAGATCGAGGACCATTCCAGGGCCGAACAGCTGATGAAGGACCTGGAGAGCTGCGATGCGGACGATCCGGAGTTCAACCGCCTCATCGGCCTGCTGATGAGTGAGATCCGCACGCACGTGGCCGACGAGGAACAGAACCTGTTCCCCAAGCTGCGCGCCGCGTGTTCGCCGCAGGCGCTCGACGACCTGGGCGACAAGGTCCGCCAGGCGAAGATGCTGGCGCCGACCCGTCCGCATCCGTCGGCCCCGGACACGCCTCCGCTGAACAAGCTGCTGGCGCCGGGTGCCGGACTGGTCGACCGGCTGCGCGACACACTGACAGGACGCGGCAAGCCGGACTGACGACGCGGGTCGCCGCACGGGCTTCGTCACACGGGGTGGGCCCCGGACGGCCGAGGCGCCTGCCCCGGCCGTCCCACGCACGGCGTCACGGCCGGGCCAGACGCCGAGCGTCTGGCCCGGCCGTCCCGCAGGCGGCGGACCCGCCGCAGCCTCGGCACCGGAGCGCCTGCGCCGCCTCAGGGCCGGCCCCGGATGCCCGCCCCCGGCGCCACCGCCACGTCGGCCTCAGGCGGTGAGTGCCTGTCCCGGCCCCAGGCGGTCCAGAAGGAGGGTCTGGTGCAGCTCGGCCACGGGTGCGAGCAGGTCGGGGTGTCGGAGCAGGGCAGCGGCCTGCCGGTCCTGCTCGTCGGGTGCGATCAGGCGTCGGAACTCGACCGGTGTGCCCCCGGTGTGTCCGCCGTCGGCGAGCGCGGTCACCGCAAGGCCGGCCAGCTCGGCGTCCGTGAGCAGGCAGGCCGCCCAGCTCGCCACGACCTCGTCCACCCAGGTCCGCCAGGCATCACCCTCCGGGTCCTGTCCCCCGTCCGAGTCCGCGCCGGTGATCCAGTCGAGTCGCGCCGAGCCTCCGGGCCCGGCCATCCCGACCAGCGCGGCGTCCATCTGCGTCGGATACCGCAGCCACGCCGCGACCGTCACGGCCTGCCGTGCCTGCACCTCGCACAGGGCGGAGGCGAGGGCACCGCCGGACGCCGGGTAGGCGCGCGTCAGCCACTGGGTGGTCGCCGCGATGAGCGGGGAGAGGTCTACGAGCACTGCCGGGCCGTCCGAGGTGTTTGCGGGAAGCAGGGGGTGTGCAAACGGTAGCCCGCGGCCGGGCCGGCACCACATGGCCCGGATCTCATCTGCGGCGTGGCCTCGGCCACAGATCCAGCCCGGCATGCAGGACGACCGAACTCCCCACCGGGACATCACACGGTCGCTGCACCCAGGTGGCGAGGCAGCCGACGGGGCCTTAGGAATGGGACGGAACAACGCGCGTCGCGCTTCGGCAGCGCAGGAGCGGCCGCACCTCTCCCATGGAGCCCAGGATGACCACCCGCTCTTCACCATCCCAGTCGAATCAGCCCGCCATAGCCTTCACCCAGGCGATCCCCTCGGCGGAACCGTTGTCCGGGATCATCCCGGCGATCGGCCCGGCCTCGGCCATCGGCCCAGGAGCCGAGGAGAACACCGGGCCCGCCGGTCCCCCGGGACACTCCGACGACAGCACTCCCCAACTCCCCACGGCACCCCGGGCCGAGGAGGGCGCTGCGGGCGGAGGCTCGTACGGCGATCCGGGCTTCGACCTCGTCCATGCCGCCGTGAGCGCTCGGCCGCTGGAGGAAGTCGTCCAGCTCGTCACGCTGATGGAGGAGTCACCCGAGTACGCACAGACGGTCGTCGCCGTCCTGAGGGCCGTCGCGGTGACCCGCTCGGTGGACGACGTCGCCCACCTGATCGCCGAACTGACCCGGCCACCGCGTGGGGCCGACAGCGCGGACGAAACCATCCGCGCGGCGGTCGAGGGCCGGTGCGTCGAGGACGTCACACGTCTGATGGCGTTGCTGCACCAGACGCCGTTGGAGCCGCACTGCGGACAGGCAGCGGTGCGGGCGGCCGCCACGGGCCGGCCGGTCGAGGAACTCGTGGAGCTCATCGGACGACTGGCCCAGCAACAGGTGCGGGAACCGTACGAGGTTCAGCCGGAGCTGATATCCAGGCCCGCCGCACAGGGCACGATGGCGAGCGTCGCCCTCGCGCCCGTCCCCGAGGTGTTCCCGGTGGCGGACAGCAAACTCATCCTCGGGCTTCGCGGAAGGCGAACCGTCCGAATACGGCGCGACCGTCCCCCTGCCCCGCCCAAGAGACCTGTGTTCTGGCCGAGTTGGCTGGCCGCTGCAGCCCTCGTCGTGTGCGGCGCCGCATGCTTCCCGCTGCACCGTCAGGGCACGACCTCCAGCATCTACGTCGCCGCACTCGGGGCGTCCGGCGCGTGCGTGGTGCTGGCTGTCCTGCTGGCTCTTCGGGCCACGGTGCCGATGCTGATGGCGGGTGTGGCCCTGCCTGCGACGCTGGCGGCGGCCGGGCTGCTCGAGGGAAGGATCCACTCGGCCGGGCTGTCCCGGGCCCTGCACATCACAGTGGCGCCGCCCTGGAGCGCCGGTCTCACCGCGGTGTGCGCGTCGCTGGCCTCGCTCGCCGCGCTGCTCCTGCTGTTGATGGTGCAGGTGGCGGACCGGTACCCGGCGCCGCGACCGGTGGCCGAGGCGAGTCGGGTCACGGAATGACCTGGCAGCTGAGGGTGGCCGATCGTCACGGCTCCATGAGTCCGGCGGCCACCGTCGCCCCCAGTTCCCAGCACGCCTGGATGTCGGCCCGGTCCGGCTCTCCCGTCACGGTCACCGCCTCGGCGGTACGCCGCCAGCCCAGGCCGGTCGTGATCGACTCGATGCCGCGCACCGCTCCGGTGACATCGCTGCCGCCGTGCACGTAGTAGCCGAAGGGCCTCCCCCGTGTCTCGTCGAGGCAGGGGTAGTAGACCTGGTCGAAGAAGTGCTTGAGGGCACCGGACAGGTAGCCGAGGTTCGCCGGTGTACCCAGCAGATACCCGTCGGCGGACAGTACGTCGGACGCCGTCGCGGACAGTGCCGCCCGTCGCTCGACCCGGACGTTCTCGATCTCCGGGGTCGTCGCACCGGAGATGACGGCCTCGAGCATCGCCTGACAGTTGGGCGACGGCGTGTGATGCACGATCAGCAAGGTGGTCACGCCACCGAACCCTGCCGTGCCCCCGGGTACGGCCGCAAGCCGCGCACGGGTGCTCCGGCAGGACGAGGCGCTGTTCACTCCCGCTCACCCCGATGCCGCACCGGAGCCCCGGTTGTTCCTGCACTGCCGACGGGACGGGGCGGCCGGCCGACCTGGGTCGGCTGGGCGTGGGCCGCGTTCTGCGGGACGATGGGCTGTGGAGCCACCGCCCATCGGCGAAGGGGCTGTGACGTGCAGGAACTGGCGATCATCGAGGCGCCGTCCGTGCTGGGACTGCGACCCACCGGCGTGCAGGAGCTGCCGGCGGCCCTGCTCGATGCCGGTCTGCTGGACCGGCCCGGGGCGGTGCGGGCCGGCCGGGTCGAACCGCCGGCCTACACGCCTGGGCGGGATCCCGACACCGGGGTCCTGAACAGTGCCGGAATCGCGGAGTACTCCGTCCGGCTCGCCGACGCGGTCGCCGGCGTTCTCGACACCGGTCGCTTCCCCGTCGTCCTCGGCGGCGACTGCAGCATCCTGCTCGGCGCGCTCCTCGCCCTCAAGCGGCGCGGACGCCACGGGCTGCTGTTCCTCGACGGCCACAGCGACTTCTACCAACCGGAAGCGGAACCGGTGGGCGAGGCGGCCTCGATGGACCTCGCCCTGGCCACGGGCCGCGGGCCCCGGCCGCTCG
The DNA here is from genome assembly GCF_004187715.1 of Streptomyces sp. F001. Taxonomy (GTDB): domain Bacteria; phylum Actinomycetota; class Actinomycetes; order Streptomycetales; family Streptomycetaceae; genus Streptomyces; species Streptomyces flavusporus. The sequence continues at coordinate 62,087 of NZ_QZWF01000041.1, forward strand.
CCGACCTCGAGGACCGCGGACCGCTGGTGCGGGACGAGGACGTCGTCGCCTTCGGCTTCCGTGATGCCACCGAGGCCGCCGTGTTCGGGATGCAGCCGCTGCCGCCCTCGCTGTACGCGATCGACTTCGACGGCGTGCGTGCGACGGGCGCTGCCACGGCCGCTCGCGAGGCCGTCGACCGGCTCACCGGCGTTCCGGGCCCCGGCTACTGGATCCACCTCGACGTCGACGTTCTGGACGACGCGGTCATGCCTGCCGTCGACTACCGGCTGCCCGGCGGGCTGAGCTGGGCGGAGCTGGAGCAGGTGCTGCACACGGCCCTGGCCGACGAACGGGCCACCGGAATCGACGTCACGATCTTCAACCCCCGCCTGGATCCCGACGGAAGTATCGCGGCCCGTCTGGCCCAGTGCCTGAACCGAGGACTGTCGGCCCGAACGCCGGTGCAGGGCTGAACCGCGCCCGGGTGGGCGCGGCCCGGCGGTCAGTCGGCGAGGGTCTTCAGTACGGCCTCGGCCGTGGCCTTGCTGGACTGGGGGTTCTGACCGGTGATCAGGTTGCCGTCCTGCACCACCGTGTTGCTCCACGCGGGCCCGGCCTCGACCACGGCACCGCGCTCACGCAGCCTGCTCTCCACGTAGTAGGGCGTGTTGTCGCCCAGACCACCCTGGCGCTCCTCCTCGTCGGTGAACGAGGTCAGGGTGCGGCCGGCGAACGTGAAGCCGCCGTCCGGCCGGCCGGCGCTGAGCAGCGCGGCCACGCCGTGGCACAGGGCCGCCACCGTTCGGCCCGAGGCGTCGGCCTCGTCGAGCAGCCGGCCGAGGTCGGCGTCCGTGGCGAGGTCGGCCATCGGGGCGTGGCCGCCGGGGATGTAGATCGCGTCGTGGTCGCCGGCCCGCACCTCGGCGAGGGAGAGCGGCGCGGACAGCTGGTCGGCGATGCCGTCGAGGTAGGCACGCAGCCGCTGCGCGTCGGCCTCCGCCACCCCGCCGCGCTCGTCCAGGCTGAGGGCGTCGACCGTCGGCCGGACGCCGCCCGGCGTGGCGATCGAAACCTCGGCACCGGCGGCGGTGAGCACCTCGTGGGACGCGGCGACCTCCTCTGCCCAGTAACCGGTGGGGTGGGTGGAGCCGTCGGCCAGCTGCATGCTGTTCGCGCTCGAAATGACCATCAGAATCTTCGACATGCGGACCATGGTCCATCAGGGAACTTTCCCTTGCACGCGAAAGCCATTAGGAAAGTTATGACCTTCCCCTTGCCTCGAGCTAGATGGCCGACCAAGGACCATTGACACTCCTCAAGTGTGAGTGGTTAAGTACTCACATGAAGACGGAACAGCGCCGACTCTCCACCGCCGAGGAACGCCGCGAAACAGTCCTGCGCACCGCCATCGGCGCGTTCGCGGCCCGCGGCTACTTCGGCACCACCACCACGGAAGTGGCCAAGGCGGCCGGCATCTCACAGGCCTACGTCTACCGGCTCTTCCCGAACAAGGAGGCGCTGTTCACCGCAGTCGTCGAGCACTGCTTCACCCAGGTGCGCGCAGCCCTCGAAGGCGGAGCGGCCGAGGCCCGCAGCAGCGCCCCCGAGGCCGTGCTCGAGTCGATGGGTGATGCCTACGCCCGCCTCATCAGCGACAACGACCTGCTGCTGGTACAGCTGCACGCCCAGGCGGCGGCCGTCTCCGAGCCCGCCGTCAGGGAGGCGGTCAGGGCCGGGTACGCCCGCGCGGTCGAGTACGTCCGGGGCGCGTCCGGCGGCAGCGAGGAGCAGGTCCAGCAGTTCTTCGCCACCGGCATGCTCTGCCATCTGATCGTCTCCATCGACGCCGAGTCCGTCGACGCGCCCTGGACCCGCACCCTGGCGGCGGGCATCACGCACTACTGACCGACCCCGCCCGGGCGGCCGTCCGGTCCCTGCGGACCGACAGTCGCCCTCCCCCTGGCCTCGCCAGTGAGTGGTTGACCACACATCTGCCGTACGTCTACAGAAGGAGCCAGTCGTGCAAGCCACCGAAGTCGTCCTGCCCGCCGTCGGAGAGCCCGAGAGCCTCGAACTCCGGGTACGAGAGCTGCCCCAGCCCGGCCCCGGCCAGGCCGTGGTCCGGATGGAGGCCAGCGGCGTGACCTTCGCCGAGCAGCAGATGCGGCGCGGCAAGTACTACGACATGCCGAAGTTCCCCTTCGTGCCCGGCTACGACCTGGTCGGCGTCGTCGAGCAACTGGGCCCACCGGAGCCCGGCCGGCCCCGGCTGTCCGTCGGGCAGCGGGTCGCCGCTCTCACCAAGACCGGCGGATGGGCCGACCACGTGCTGCTGGACGCGGCGGATCTGGTGCCGGTTCCCGACGGGGTGACCGCGGCGGAGGCCGAGACACTGGTCACCAACGGCGCGACGGCCTGGCGCATGCTCTACCGCACGGCGAAGGTCCGCCCGGGCGACACCATCGTGGTGCACGGGGCCAACGGCGGCGTCGGCAGCGTGCTGGTGCAGCTCGCCCGCAGCAACGGCATCACCGTCATCGGCACCGCCTCGGCCCGCAACCAGCAGGCCGTCGCCGGCATGGGCGCCCTCCCCGTGGACTACCGCGGCGACATCCCCGCCCGCGTCCGCGAGCTGGCGCCCGACGGCGTGGCCGCCGTCTTCGACCACGTGGGCGGCAAGGGCATCGAGGACTCCTGGCGGATGCTCGCCCCCGGCGGCACCCTCGTCTCCTACGGCAGCGCCGCGACCCGCGACCAGACCGGCAACGGGACGATCACGGTTCTGAAGCTCGTCGCCCGGCTCGCGGTGTGGAACGCCCTGCCCAACGGCCGCAGCGCACACTTCTTCAACCTGTGGGCCGGCAAGGCGCGGCATCCGCGGCAGTACCGGGCGGAGCTGCGCGAAGACCTCACGCAGATCTTCGACCTGCTCAGGTCCGGGGCGATCGAGGCGAAGATCGACCGGGTCTACCCGCTCCAGGAGGCAGCGGCCGCGCTGCGGCACGCCGAGTCCGGCACCGTCGTCGGCAAGGTCGTGCTCACTCCGGGCGGCGTGGCCGAGTAGCGCTCACAGGGTGTTCCACCGGCGCGCGGCCTGCTGGAGATGGTCGCGCAGCACGGTGACGGCGGGGCCCGCCGGAGCGCCCCGCCGTACCGCCAGGTACAGGGTGTTGAGCGGCTCCACCTCCGGGTGGTGCAGCTGCACGACCTCCCCGGCAGCGAGGGCCGGTGCGGCGATGTACCGCGGCAGCACGGAGATTCCGGCACCCGCGACCACTGCCGCGAGGACGGCCCTGAGGTCGGCGACGACCATGGCCACGGGATTCGGCGGCCGCCGCCCGAACTCGCTGCGCCAGTAGCGGCGCACGATGGGCAGTTCCTCGGCGTACGCGACCAGCGGCAGATGCGCCAGTGCGGCCGCCGGCTCGGTTCTCAGGCGGCCGGCGTCGATCGTGTGGGCCATCGCGGGCGGTGCGACCAGGACGAACTCCTCGTCCACGAGCGGCACCGCGAGCACCGCCGCACGAGAGGGCCGCACCGCCGAGACGACCAGGTCGAGCCGGTCGTTGACCAGCTGGGAGAGCAGGTCGTCGGCCAGCCCGAGGGTCACGTGGACGGTCATACCGCGGCGGGCCAGCCCGGCCAGCACCGGCAGCACACGCAGCGTCATCACCTCGGCCGCTCCGCCGATCCGCACGGTGCCCCGCAGGGGCGGCTCGGCATCGGCCGGGTGCAGGGCCTCGCGCAGCCCGTCGACGTGCACACCGATGCGGGACGCCAGCGCGGCGGCCCGCTGGGTCGGGGTGACACCCTTGTGCGTACGGACGAACAGGGGCTCGCCGATCTGCTCCTCGAGCCGGGCGAGCTGACCGGTGACGGCCGGCTGGGTCACCCCGAGCCGCTGAGCCGCCGCGGACAGCGATCCCGCCCGGTAGATCTCCAGGAACGTCGACAACAGATCAAGATGCGGCATGCCGCCGCGGCTCTCCTTCACCACCACAGGCAGAAGCAAAACACTACGGTGGGTCGGCGCGGACCGGCGGCGCGGGGACGCCTCGACGGCCCCCGAGGAGACCTTATGAGACCCATAAGGTCAGCTTATGAGCTCATAGAACGGACCCGCGTACCAGGTTAGGCTTGCCTCAGCTTAGGCTTCCCCTCGAGTCGCACGTCACCGCTCGAAGGGAACCTGATCATGCCCCGCCCTCTGCGGGTAGCCATTGTCGGAGCCGGCCCCGCCGGGATCTACGCCGCCGACGCACTGCTCAAGTCCGACGTGGCCGCCGAACCCGGTGTGTCCATCGACCTCTTCGAGCGGATGCCCGCGCCGTTCGGACTGATCCGTTACGGCGTCGCCCCCGACCACCCCAGAATCAAGGGCATCATCACCGCCCTCCACCAGGTGCTCGACAAGCCGCAGATCCGCCTCTTCGGCAACGTCGACTACCCGACCGACATCAACCTGGACGACCTGCGCTCGTTCTACGACGCCGTGGTCTTCTCCACCGGCGCCACGGCCGACCGGGCCCTGCCCGTCCCGGGCATCGAGCTGGACGGCTCCTACGGCGCGGCGGACTTCGTCTCCTGGTACGACGGTCACCCGGACGTGCCGCGCACCTGGCCGCTTCAGGCGGAGAAGGTCGCCGTGCTGGGCGTCGGCAACGTCGCCCTCGACGTCGCGCGCATCCTCGCCAAGACCGCGGACGAGCTGCTGCCCACCGAGATACCGGCGAACGTCCACGACGGCCTCAAGGCCAACCGGGCCAAGGAGATCCACGTCTTCGGCCGCCGCGGCCCGGCGCAGGCGAAGTTCAGCCCGATGGAGCTGCGCGAGCTGGACCACTCCCCCAACATCGAGGTCATCGTCGACCCCGAGGACATCGACTACGACGAGGGCTCGATCGAGACCCGGCGCGGCAACAAGCAGGCCGACATGGTCGCCAAGACCCTGGAGAACTGGGCGATCCGCGACGTCGGCGACCGCCCGCACAAGCTCTTCCTGCACTTCTTCGAGTCGCCGACGGAGGTCCTGGGCGAGGACGGCAAGGTCGTCGGCCTGCGCACCGAGCGCACCGAACTCGACGGCACCGGCAACGTCAAGGGCACCGGCAAGTTCACCGACTGGGACGTCACCGCCGTTTACCGCGCGGTCGGCTACCTGTCGGACAAGCTGCCCAAGCTGCCCTGGGACATCGACTCGGGCACGGTCCCGGACGAGGGCGGCCGGGTCATCGAGGAGAGCGGCTCGCATCTGCAGTCGGTGTACGTGACCGGCTGGATCCGGCGCGGCCCGGTCGGCCTCATCGGCCACACCAAGGGCGACGCCAACGAGACGGTGTCCAACCTGCTGGACGACTTCGCCAACAGCCGTCTGCACACCCCGTCGGCGCCGGCGCCCGAGGCCGTGGACGCGTTCCTCGCCGAGCGGAACATCCGCTTCACGACGTGGGAGGGCTGGTACAAGCTGGACGCCGCGGAGAAGGCCCTGGGTGAGCCGCAGGGCCGGGAGCGCGTGAAGATCGTCGAGCGTGAGGACATGCTGCGGGAGAGCGGCGCGTAAGCGCGGAGGCGAACCCGGCGGTGAGGGGCCCGGCGCGATGGTGGCGCCGGGCCCCTCACGCGTGCGGTGCCGGGGCCGGTCTTACGGACCTGTGACGTGCCGGGCGCGGAGCGACGGCGCGGGCGGCTCGCCGACCTAGCGTGTGGCCATGCGAGTACTGGTCACCGGCGGTGCCGGGTTCATCGGGTCCCATGTGGTCGAGGCACTGGCGGCGGGCGGGCACGAACCCGTCGTGTACGACGTGCGCACGGACCCCGGTTCGGACGTGCGGGACATCGACGCGGTACGCCGCGCCCTGTCCGGTGTCGACGCCGTGTGCCATCAGGCCGCGATGGTCGGGCTGGGGTCCGGGTTCGCCGACGCCGTGGAGTACGTCTCGCGCAACGACCTCGGTACGGCCGTACTGCTGACGGCCATGGCCGACACGGGTGTCCCACGGATCGTCCTGGCGGGATCGATGGTGGTGTACGGCGAGGGACGGTACGACTGCGCCCGGCACGGAGTGGTGCGGCCCGGGCCCCGGGCGGTCGCCGATCTGACGGCGGGACGCTTCGAACCCCGGTGCCCCGCGTGCGGTGCGGAGTTGTCACCCGGGCTGGTCGGCGAGGACGCACCGGTCGATCCGCGCAATGTCTACGCGACGACGAAGCTCGCCCAGGAACATCTGGCGGCGGCGTGGGCGCGGGTCACGGGCGGGTCGGCGGTGTCGCTGCGGTACCACAACGTGTACGGGCCCCGGATGCCCCGCGACACCCCGTACGCCGGGGTCGCCTCCTTCTTCCGCTCGGCGCTCGCCCGGGGCGAGGCCCCGCGCGTGTTCGAGGACGGCCGCCAGCGGCGGGACTTCGTCCACGTCCGGGACGTGGCGGCGGCCAACGTGGCAGCGCTTCAGGCGGCTTGCCCGCCGGGCGCGCTCGTGGCGTACAACACCGGCAGCGGAGAACCGCACACGGTCGGGGAGATGGCGCGGGCGCTGGCCGCGGCGTACGGCGGGCCCGAGCCCGTGGTGACCGGGGAGTACCGGCTGGGGGACGTCCGCCACATCACCGCGGACTCCTCGCGACTGCGGTCCGAGCTCGGCTGGAAGCCCGAGGTCGGATTCGCGGACGGCATGCGGGAGTTCGCGCGGTCCGGGCTGCGCGGCCGGTGAGCGGCCCGCTCCGCGGCAGCGACCCGAGGTCCGCGTTTCGTAAGAAACAGAAGCCCGATATGCCCGTTTTCTCTTCGTAGGGTGAAAGCCGTGACGACCCCTCCCCTCTCACCGACCGTCGACGTTGTCCTCCCCTGTCTCAACGAGGCCGACGCACTGCCCTGGGTCCTGGAGCGCATCCCTGCCGGATGGCGTGCCCTCGTCGTGGACAACGGCTCCACCGACGGCTCGGCGGACCTCGCCCGCGCGCTCGGCGCGACCGTCGTCCACGAACCGCGGCGCGGGTTCGGGGCCGCGTGCCACGCGGGACTGACCGCCGCCGGTGCCGACATCGTGTGCTTCTGCGACTGCGACGCCTCCCTCGATCCCTCGCTCCTGGCCCCGTTCGTGCGCGAGGTGCACGACGGTGCGGCCGACCTGGTGCTGGGCCGACGCCGACCACACGGCCGGGGCGCCTGGCCGCTGCACGCCCGGGCGGGAAACATCGCGCTGGCGCTGATGCTGCGCCGCCGCACGGGCCTGCGGCTGCACGACCTGGGCCCGCTGCGCGCCGCCCGGCGCGAGGCGCTGCTCGGCCTCCGGCTCACCGACCGGCGCAGCGGCTATCCGCTCCAGATGGTGGTGCGCGCCGCCGACGCGGGCTGGCGCATCGCCGAACACGACGTGCCCTACCTGCCCCGCACCGGGGCGTCCAAGGTCACGGGCACCTGGCGGGGCACCTGGCAGGCGGTACGGGACATGCGCCGCGTCCTGGCCGAACCCCCCGCGACGCAGGGGCGCACCACCCCGTCCGCGCAGGGAGGGACCCCCCGTTGACCACGCTGCTCGTCATCGCCAAGGAGCCGCGGCCCGGCCGGGTCAAGACGCGGCTGACGCCCCCGTTCACCCCCGCTCAGGCGGCCGTGCTGGCCGAGGCGGCCCTGGTGGACACCCTGCGTGCGGTGGCCTCCGCGCCGGCCCGGCGGCGGGTCCTGGTGCTCGACGGCGCCCCCGGCGCCTGGCTGCCGTCCGGCTTCGACGTCGTACCACAGTGCGCGGGCGGCCTGGACGAGCGGCTCGCGGACGCCTTCGCCGGGTGCGACGGCCCTGCCCTGCTGATCGGGATGGACACCCCACAGGTGACGCCGCAGTTGCTGACCGTGGACTTCGCCGACAGCGACGCGTACTTCGGTCCGGCCGAGGACGGGGGCTTCTGGGCGCTCGGCCTCGCCGAGCCGGCCCCGGAGCTGCTGCGCGGTGTCCCGATGTCGACGCCGGCCACCGGCGCCGTACAGCGCGACCGGCTCGTCGCCGCCGGGCTCCGGGTGCGGGATCTGCCCCCGCTGCGGGACGTCGACACGGCAGCCGACGCCGAAGCGGTGGCCGCGCTGGCACCGCACGGCCGGTTCGCCGCGGAGCTGGCCCGACTGCATGCGGCCACCGGCCGATGACCGCCCCGTACGAGATCGCCCGGCCGGGCGACACCGAACAGCCCGCCCTGCTCCCCTGGTCGGCCGATCCTTATGTGCACGCCCTGCGCACCGGCCGCGGACCGCTGTTCCTGCGCCGCACCGACGGCTGGCTGCTCCCGCTGGACGTGGAGCGGTGGTGTGCGCGCCCGGACGACGCGGATCTGACCGTCCTGGACCGCTGCGAGGGTGCCGTGCTCGACGTGGGCTGCGGCCCGGGCCGGCTGGTCGCGGAACTCGCCGCCCGGGGCCGGACCGCGCTCGGCATCGACGTCAGCGAGGCCGCGGTCGCGCACACCGCACGGCTGGGCGGCCGGGTCCTGCGGCGGTCGGTCTTCCAGCCGCTGCCCGCCGAGCGGCGCTGGGGCACCGCGCTGCTGATGGACGGCAACGTCGGCATCGGCGGCGACCCGCCCGCGCTGCTGGACCGGGTGTCCCGGCTCCTCGCCCCGGGCGGTCTGGTGATCGTCGAGACGGTTCCCGCGGACGTGGACGAGCGGGTCCAGGTCCATGTCACCGACGGGCGGGGCACCGCCGGCGTCCCCTTCCCGTGGGCCCGGCTCGGCACCCCGGCCCTGCTGCGGTACGCCCGCGCGCTATGGCTCGACGTGGAGGATCAGTGGGCGGCCGGCGGACGCTGCTTCGTCGCCCTGCGCAGCCGGAGCACCAGCAGCAGTGCCGAGCCGCCGAACAGAACGGCGGTGATCAGCAGCCAGCGGGCCAGGAAGCCGTCCGCCGACAGCCCGGAGACCAGCCGGTAGCGCTCGTCGACCCGGCCGCTGATCAGCGGGAACCACACCAGCAACAACAGGCCGGACAGGGCGGCCGGGACACGGACGTACGGGATCCACTCCCGGCGCCGCACCGCGCCGAGCGCGCCGGTGACCGCCCGGTCCGCGGCCGCGTACAGCGGCAGGAGTACCAGGTCGTGGACGAGGGCCGCGCCCACGAACCACAGCGCCACCTGGAACCAGTCGCCCGCGAGCAGCCGCACGCCCGCGTATCCGGCGAGCGCGAACGAAGCGGCGAGCAGCAGCAGTTGCAGCGGGCTGCCGAGGACGAGGTGCGGTCGGACGAGGGTGGGGCGGCGCATCACAGGTCTCCGAACGTCATCCGTGTCACCCACTTGGTGTTCAGCACGCCCGGCGCGGCGGGCACGATGATCCGGGCCGGGTAGCCGTGGTCGAGGGTCAGCGGCTCGCCGTTGACGTCCAGGGCGAGCAGGGAGCGCGGGTCGGCCACCTGGTTGGCGCGCATCGCGGCATGGCGGAAGGCGCCGTGCCGTTGGAGGGACTCCACGAGCACGTCGGTCGGTTCGTCGTGGCCGACGAGGGCGGCGAGGTCCCGCAGCCGTACACCGCGCCACCACTGGTCGGAGGTCGACCAGCCCTCCACACAGGCGATCGGCAGCGCGGCGCTGTGCAGCGGGAGGCCCAGCAGCTCGTCCCGGCTCAGCCGGACGACGCCAAAGCGGCCGGTGACGACCAGCCGCCACGCCTCGTCACTCGTCTCCCGGCGGTCGATTCCGGCGTACGCGGCCGTCTTGTTGATCTGGAAGCCGCCAGGGCCGCTGCCCGGTTGGGGTCCCCCGCGCGGTGCGAGGACGGCCGTCTCGCGCAGCGGCCCGTCGAAGCTGCGGCCCGCCGTCGTGACGAACATCAGCAGCGAGGCTCCTGAGACCAGCCCGAAGGCGCCACGGCGGGACACGGTCGGCTCGGCCGGCCGCGGGGGCACCAGATCGCCCTCCTCCGCGCGCAGCCCGCGCAGATTACGCACCGCCGTGGGGAACTTCAGGGCGGCGTGCACGACGAACGCGGCGAAGAACACCCAGGCGCCGTAGAAGTGCAGCGTGTAGAACGAGCCGGGAAAGACGTAGTCCACCTGGACGTTGAGCACGCCGGTCGTGAACTGGAACAGGGCGCCCCCGACCAGCAGGATCAGCGAGATCCGCTCCAGCGCGTGCGCCACCGAACGGGCCGGCGGCAGCGCGAACAGCCGGGGCACCACCGACCACAGCTTGGCCAGCAGGACGGGAATGAGGGTGAGCCCCAGGGTGACGTGGACGCCCTGGGTGAGCCGGTACAGCCAGTGCGGGTCGGTCGGCCAGGAGAAGAGGTAGAAGCCGAGGAGCCCCTTGTCCGGTGTCTGGTCGTTGACCGGCGACAGGTCGGGGTTGTAGGCGGCGTACGACAGCAGGCCGGTCACGAACAGCAGGGTGATGCCGACCAGCAGCACGACGCCGAAGACGGCGGTGAACCGCGGGCCGCGCAGGGGGCTGCGCCAGAAGCCGGGCGACGAGGGAAGCCGTTGGTCGCGCATGGTTCGACGGTAGGCCGCGGCCCGCCCGAAGACACCGCGCAACTCATGACGAAACGCTGACATCAGGGCGCAGGACGCCCTGGTGGGTGCGTCGGCGGCCTAGCGTCCTGCGTGTGATCCGCTCCCCTCTCCGTGACCTGGGCGCCGCCCTGGCCGCCGTCCTGCTCGTCGTCGCGGCGGTCCTGGTCGGCCGCCACATCGAGGACACCGACGGCACGCTGTTCGTCAACTGGCCTCCGCTGCTCGCCTCCTGGGGCCCGCACGCGGGCCCGGGCACCCCGGCCGCGATCGCGGTGGCGATCGCCGTGGTGGCGTACGGGCCCGGGCTCGCCGCGCGGCTGCCGTGGCGCGCGCTCCTGGCTGTGGCCTGCGGCACCGCCATGGCCTGGACCTGGTCGCTGGCCCTGATCGACGGCTGGCACCGGGGTGTCGCGCAGCGGCTCACCACGCGGTACGAGTACCTCCAGGTCATCGACCGCTTCCAGGACATCCCCGCCACTGTGCGGAACTTCACCGAGTACATCGTGATCCAGGGCCCCGACCACTGGCCCGCGCACATCGCCGGGCACCCGCCGGCGGCCACGCTCACCTTCGTCCTGCTCGACCGGATCGGCCTCGGCGGCGGGGCCTGGGCCGGGGTCTGGTGCATCACCGTCGGGGCCACGGCGGTGATCGCCGTGCTGGTGACGGTGCGGGTGCTGACCGGGGAGGGGCTCGCGCGGCGGGCGGCGCCGTTTCTGGTACTGGCGCCGGGCGCGGTGTGGATGGGAACGTCGGCCGACGGGTACTTCACGGCGGTCGCCGCCTGGTCGGTGGCGCTGCTGGCGCTTGCGGTGACGAGGCCGCCGGGGGCTCGGTCGCGGATCGCGGCGGGCGGGGCGGGACTGCTGTACGGGCTGACCTGCTATCTGTCGTACGGGCTCACGCTGATCGGGATCATCGGTCTGGGGGTGTTCGTCCTCGGCCGGAACCGGCGCGCGGTGCTGCTGCCGCTCCTGGCCGGGGTGGCCGTGTTCCCGCTGGTCTTCACCCTTGCGGGGTTCAACTACTGGGAGGCGTACCACCTGCTGGTCGAGCGCTACAACCAGGGTGCCGGGGGCGTCCGGCCGTACGGGTACTGGGTGTGGGCCAACCCGGCGTGCACCGTCCTCGTCGTGGGCCTCGCGACGGTGGCGGGGCTGTCACGGGCGGGCGGCACGCTCGTCGGGCAGCGCCGCCGTCTGCCGATCCGGCCGGGTGACGCGGAGGGGCCGGTCGCCGAGAGCCGCCTCGCGGTGCTTCTGCTCGGCGCCTTTCTCGCCCTCCTCGCCGCCGACCTGTCCGGGATGAGCAAGGCGGAGACGGAGCGCATCTGGCTGCCCTTCGCCCTCTGGCTCCTCGCCGCCTGCGCGTTCCTGCCCCGCCCCCGCATCTGGCTGGCGGCGCAGGCCGTGGTCGCCTTGCTGGTCAACCACCTGCTGTGGACCGGCTGGTGAGCGGCCTCACCGTGCCTACGGCAGGATCGAGTCGACGTATCCTCCGTCCACACGCACGGCGGCGCCGGTCGTGGCGGACGCCAGCGGGGAGCTCAGGTACACCACGAGGTTCGCGATCTCCTCGGGCTCGATGAGGCGCTGGAGCAGTGACTGCGGGCGGTGGTCCCGCATGAACGCGCGCTGCGCCTCCTCCCAGGGCAGGTCGCGGTCCACCAGCTGATAGACGAAGTCCTCGACGCCCTCGGTGTGGGTGGGACCGGCGATGACGGAGTTCACCGTGACACCGCTGCCGGCCGCCTCCTTCGCGAAACCGCGGCTCACCGCGAGCAGGGCGGTCTTCGACATCCCGTAGTGGATCATCTCGGCGGGGATCACGACGGCCGAGTCGCTCGCGATGTTCAGCACCCGGCCCCACCCCTGCCGCATCATCCGTGGGAGGTACGAGCGGGTCAGCCGGACGCCCGAGAGCACATTGATCTCGAAGTAGCGGCGCCACTCGTCGTCGGTGATGTCCAGGGCGGGCGCCGGGCCGAAGATGCCGAGGTTGTTGACCAGGATGTCCACGTCGGGCAGCGTCTCCACCGCAGCCGCGGCGCCCTCCTCGGTGCCCAGGTCAGCCGCTACGGCCACGAAGTCTCCCTCCGGCGCCTCGGCCCGCAGTTTCTCGATGCTCCGTTCGAGGCGTTCGGCGTTGCGTCCGTTGACGCCCACGCGTGCTCCGGCGCGGGCCAGTCCCACGGCGATCGCCGCTCCGATGCCCTGGGAGGAGCCGGTCACCAGCGCGGTTCGCCCATCGAGGTCCACGTTCATGGGTCACTCCTTGTCGCAGTGCGGTCGGCCGATGTCCTCCTGCCCACGATCGCCGACGATGCACCCGGCCGCAGGCGGACGGCCGCCGTCCTCGACACGGCCGTTCCGGGTGACCCCCGGGATGATCCCGTCCACCTGCGGCGACGATACTGGCAGTCGCACCACGCCCCCGTTACAGATGGACCCCATGCCCTCCACCACCGTCCGCCCCATGACTCCCCCCACGGTCTGGCTGGCTCGCGGCCGCCATGCCGGGCCCGCCGCGGAAGACGTCCTCCGGCGCCACCTCCAGCACCTCAAGGACCGCGGCGTCATCCGCGACCATCTGGAGCTGCCCGAGCCCGAGGGCGCCCACGAACGCGTCTTCGAGGCCCGCTGGGAGGTGGACGGGACGGTGACCGTGCGGGCCAGGCTGGCTCTCGCCCACGGCTCGGCCGCCGGGCAGGAGTGGGTGCTGGCGGCGGAGGCGGAGCGTCCGTGGGACCTGCGATGGCCGTCCCCCACCACCATGTTCTGGCCGGACGATCCCGACGCCGCCTGGGACCACGAGGCCGACGCGGACCTGCGCCTGCGGGACATCAACCCGCTGCCCCCGGACGACAAGGACCTGCGGCGCGTGCTCAGGGGCGCCGCGCGCAGCGCGTGGTCCGTCCACGTCGTCGTCCACGAGGCCATGACGCCCGACGCGCTGGGACGTCTGCCGCTGGCCCGGCTGCTGCCGCCGGGTCTGCGGCACCGCGTGGTGGAGCACCGCGCCGCGCCGCACCAGCTGCGGGCCGTGAACTGGGCCCTGCGCGAGTTCGGTGTGCAGGTGCCGCGCGGCGGAGCCGTGGTGCTGCCCGGCTCGCTGGCCCCGGACGACTACGACGTCGACGCCTGCTCCGTACGCAGTGTCTTCCTGGACGGCAGCGAACCGAGCGAGCTCATCGACGCGCTGACCCGTTACGTCGCCTCGCCGCGGCCGCTGCCGGAGGGTGCCGACGGCGTCCTCACCGCGCTGCGGGAGGACTGGCACCTGCTGACCCTGGAGGAGGAGCTCGCCCGCGAGCGGGCGCTGGTGGCCATGTACGCCGAGGCCCTGGAGGCGATGACGAGGTCCCGGGACCTGTACCGGGAGGCCGCCGAGCGGGCCAACGAGGCGCTGGCCGTGTACCGCGAGTCGTCCGCCGCACTGCCGGAACCGCCGACGGCGGAGCCACCGCAGGAGGTGTCCTCCGGTTCCCCGCTCCAGCAGTTGACGCGCTCTTTCGGACGTTTCAAGGCGACCGCGAAGTTCCGGCGTCCGGCGTCGTCCGCGGAACCGGACGGTACCGAGGGCGGTTCCGGCGGCTGAGGAGCAGTCACCGGCGCACTCCGGTCACCGGCATAGTCGTACGGGGTGTGCCGATAGGTCACAAACGGCATAACGGAGGCAATATCAGGGCGGAATCCGGGAATTCAAGGAAAGGCGCGTCCACCGGCGGCGCACCGGACCGAGGAGGGCCCGTGGATTCCACCACAGCAGTGCTCGCCGTCATCGCCGTGATCCTCGCCGTCGTGCTCGCCGTGGCCGTCGGGCTGCTGGTGCGGCTGGTCCGGGCCCGGCGCGGACTGCGGCGCGCCGGGCTGCCGACCGGGCCGCCCTGGGTGTTCTGGGGGGCCGTTCTCTACTTCGTGCTCCCGGCCGACCTGCTGCCCGATCCGGTGTACCTCGACGACGTCGGCGCACTGCTCCTGGCCCTGCGCACCCTGCGCACGCCCCTGACCGCACGAGACCACCGCACCGCCCCGGCACGACGCCCGGCCGACCCCGTCTGACCTCCAACCGCCCACGTTCCACAACGGATCCACGCCCCGTTGCGGCCGCTCGGGGCGACACCGGGCCCGCGCGCCCGCCATCACCCCCATGTGCTCCCCCGGCCGCCCGGGGTGCACCGTGCTGTGCATCACGACCAGTCAACCGGAAGGCGCCGTCCTCCGTCTCAGGTTCAGAGCGGCCAACTCGCCCGCCACTACGGAGCGTAAGGAAACCAATCACCCGTTCGATTCGTATAAGTCCATGGAAAGCCCCGGAGATCCACGGGCTAAGCGACGACACGGCAGGCCGACGCCTGGCCGGGGCAGCACCGAAGAGGGAGAGACGATGCAACCGTTCGCGCTCAACTACGCACGCCCGGCGGCAGAGTTGGATGTCGCCACTCCGTACGCCTACGATCCCGGCCTGCAGTTGAACGTGCTGTTCGACGGCCGGATCGCCGCCACCGATCTCGCGTTGCTCAGGGAGCTGGGGACGACGACGTCCACCGCGGGCTCGAAGACGCACTTCGACGACTGAACACGGACCGTCGACGATGACCGTACTGATCCTGACGTGTGACCAGGACGTGACGGCGGACATGGTGGTCGTCCACCTGAACGCGTCCGGAGTCCCGGTGGTCCGCCTCGATCCCGCCGACCTGACCGGCGGAGCCGCGCTGTCGGGCGAGTATGTGCACGGCGCCTTCCGCGGGCATCTGTGGTCCGCTGGCCGGCTGGTGAGCATGGACGGGCTGCGGTCCGTGTGGGTGCGCCGGCCGGGAACTCCGGCCACGCGGGTGGCCGAGCCGTCCGCGTGGCTCACCGAGGAGTCCTCGCAGGCGCTGTACGGCATGCTGCGCAGCTCAACCGCCCGCTGGATGAACCATCCGGACGCGGCCCGCCGCGCCCGGTACAAGCCCTGGCAGCTCCGCCTCGCCCAGCGCAGCGGACTGCCCGTGCCGGCCACCCTGATCACGACCTTCCCGCAGGCCGCCCGGGATTTCGCCGCACGCTTCCCCGACCTCGTCGTCAAACCTGTCTCCGGCGCGCATCCCCAGGAGCCGCCGAGGGCGGTGCCGACCAGCCGGGTGGCGCCGGACACCGACTTCGCCGCGGTCGCCTTCGGCCCGACCCTGCTGCAACGGCGGATCGCCAAGCGGGCCGACATCCGGCTCACCGTGGTCGGCGAGCGGATGCTGGCCGCCCGCAAGGCGACCGCCCCCGACGCCGACCCGGAGGAGGTCGACGTCCGCTTCGCCAAGGACGACCGGCCCTGGCGCTCCTCCGACGTCCCCGCCCGGATCGCCGACGGCGTCCGCGCATACGTCCGGGACGCGGAACTGTCCTACGGCGCCTTCGACTTCGTGGAGGACGCCGACGGGACGTGGTGGTTCCTGGAGTGCAACCAGTCCGGACAGTTCGGCTTCGTGGAGGTGGACACGGGCCAGCCGATCGCCCGCACCATCGCGGAGTGGCTGGCCCGGCCCGCCGCGGACCGCCCGAACCGGGTCAACGGCACGGGCACCAGGGTTCCTTGACGCTACGAGCGGCTCCGCGGACGGAGTCACCCGGCCAGCGACAGACCGCTCTCCCCGTCCGGGTCCGGCGCACTCCCGCCGGCCAGCAGGGCGTCCGCCCGGGCGATCGCCTCGCGGATGCTGGTCGTACCCGTCAGGACGCACAGGGTGTGACTGACGTCCGCCAACTCCCGTGCCCTCGTCGGCGTCTCCCTCTCCGCCTGAGCGATGCGCAGCGATGCGTACCTGGTCAGCAGCCTCCTGACGACCTTCGGGTCCGGAACAAGCACGGGGCGCCCCTCTCTCGACTTTTGCGCACCGTATGCCCGGACGGAGCCGGACCAATCGTCTTCTTGGGTACCCGGCACCCATTTGACGCAGAACCGTCGCCCACCGCACAGGTGTCCGGCCCTTCCGGCGGACGGTCAGGCGGCCTGGCCGCTGTGCAGTGCCGCGTAGGCGCCGCCCCGGCGCAGCAGTTCCTCGTGCGTGCCGATCTCCTGGATGCGGCCGTCGGCCATCACGACGATCCGGTCCGCGCCCCGCACGGTGGACAGCCGGTGCGCGACCACGAACGTGGTGCGTCCGTGCAGCAGCCGGGCGAGGGCCTGCTGGACGAGCGCCTCGGAACGGGTGTCCAGCGCCGAGGTCGCCTCGTCCAGCACCAGCACCCTGGGGTCCCTGATCAGGGCGCGGGCGATGGCCAGCCGCTGCCGCTGCCCGCCGGACAGCCGCGCCCCGCGCTCGCCGACCAGGGTGTCGAGTCCCTGCGGCAGCCCGTCGACGAACTCCAGCGCGTTGGCGTCCCGCAGCGCCGCCCGGACCGTCTCCTCGTCGGCGTCGTCCATCCCGTAGGCGACGTTCTCGCGGACCGTTCCGTCGAAAAGGACCGACTCCTGCGGCACGACCGACACGAAGCGCCGGTAGGTTCGCAGGTCGAGGGTGTTCATGTCGGTCCCGTCGAGCAGCAGCCGGCCCGAGGTGGGGCGGATGAAGCCGATGACGAGGTTGAGCACGGTGGACTTCCCGGCGCCGGACGCGCCCACCAGGGCGATCGTCTCGCCCGGTGTCACCGAGAGACTGAAGTCGCGTACGGCGGGCCGTCCGCCGTCCTCGTACGCGTGAGAGACGTGCTCGAAGGTGACGGCGCCGCGCAGCGCGGTGAGTTCGGCCTTGCCCTCGTTGTCCTCGAGCTCGGGCGCCTGGAGCACCTCACCGACCGAGCGGACGGATTCGAGGCCCTTGGTGATGACCGGCGCCAGGCCGGTGAGTGTCGTCGTGGAGTTGGTGAGGGTGGTCAGGAAGGCGCTGAGCATGACGACATCGCCGGCGGTGACGCCCCAGACGTTGTAGTACGAGATCAGTGCGGCGCCGGCGAGAACGAGGACGCCGACCACGTTGAGGACCACCCAGGCGAGTGAGCCGAACCGGCCGTTGACCAGGTCCAGGCGCATCCCCGAGGTCAGCAGCCGGCGCAGGGTGCCGTCCATGCGGCGCAGTGCCTTGCCCTCCAGGCCGTGCGCACGGGTCACCGGGATCAGGCGGGTCATCTCCGTCACGCGCGAGGAGAGCGTCTCGACCTCGTGGCGGAAGTGCTCGTTGTGGGTGCGCAGCCGGGCCCTGAGGCGGGCCACGAGGAGTGCGGCGGCGGGCACGACGACGAGGAAGACGGGGACGAACTCGGGGGTGCGGATGGCGATGATGACGAGTCCTCCGGTGAGGACGGTGATCGCGCCGAGTCCCGTTTCGGCGGTCTGTTGCACCATCTGCTCGACGGTTTCGACGTCGCGCACCACCTTGGCCTGCAGCACTCCGGCGCTGACCCGGGAGTGGTAGCCGATGGAGAGCTGCTGCATCCGGGTGCAGAGCGCGGAGCGCAGGGCGGTGCCCATGCGGCGCACGCTGCCGTACAGGAGGCGGACGTACAGCACATGCAGCGGGTAGTTGACCACCAGGATGAACATGATGACCCCGGTGCTGGTCCAGAGCCTGCTGATCGGCTGGTGCTGGACGACGGTGTCGATGATGGACGCGGTGATCAGCGGCAGCAGCCAGACCGGGCTGTGCTTGACCGTGAAGACGCCGACCGCGGCGGCCAGTCGCCATCGGTCGGCGTGGAACAGGTAGGCGAGGGTGCGTATCGGGTGTTCGCCCCGGTAGCGGTGGTCGAGCGGTCTCTCGTGCGACGACGCCATCCGCGGTGGTCCTCTCCGTCAGCCGGGCCAAGGAGGCAGGAAGCGCTTTCTGCCCAGTGTGGCCAGGGGTACACCAGATGACGGCAGGAATGCCGGGGCGTCCGCAGCGTGAGACCGACGAGCGGCGCAGACGCGCCGTACGGGTGGGGCTGGGGCTCCTACTCGCCGAGGGACCGGGCGAGTTCGGTGGACGCGTGGGCGATCTCGGCGTCCTTCTCGGCCTGGAGCTGCCGGACGACGCCCCGCCGGGCACGGACGGCCTGACGGGCGGCGCGCTCCCAGACCACGTGGTTCTCACGGTGGTTGAGCAGCTTGGGATACGCCGTCGCGGTGTTCTCCCACTGCCGGGCGTCGGCGATGTTCTTCAGCAGCTCGATGATGCGGGCACGGCAGGTCACATGGGGAAGCTGGGCAAGTTCCCACAGGAAGGGGACCGTCGCGGCCGTCGCCTGCTCCACCACGAAGCCGTACTGGCAGACACGGTCGCGCAGTTCGTCGAGTGCCGCCGCGGCGGTGTCGGCGCCGCCCCAGGCGATTTTGTTGAGCAGCAGCGGGATGCCGGCCGCGCAGCCGGTGGAGTCCCGGATCTCCTGCCACGGCACCTCGCCCAGCGCTCTCAGGGGCGTGGCGCGGGGAGCTCCCGTCGGCCGCGTCTCGCGGTCTGTGCGCTCGGTGCTCTGCTGTCCCGTCGAAGCGGTGCGCATGGCGTCGGGCCTTTCCGCGGCAGTCATGTCGGTACGGGTGACAGGTCGACGACCTGACCTTTTCCCTGATGCGGCGTCATGATCGGGCGTCTCCACAGGGGTTGACGCCGTAGCTATTATCCACACCGACCCCACCTCCGTGCAATTGCACGAGAAATTGCGCGAGAATCCGGGTAGGGAGTCAGCAACGTGAACTGAGGGAGGTCGCGGTGCCAGTGATGCCGAACGGAGTGCGGGCGAGTTCGTTGGACGCCCGGTGGATCAAGAGCCGGCACAGCAACGCCGAGGGCAACTGCGTCGAGGTCGCCGCCCTGGGCGACGGGGGCGTCGCGATGCGCAACTCCCGTGATCCCGACGGGCCCGCGCTCGTGTACACCGCAGCCGAGGTGGCTGCATTCCTGGCCGGCGCCAAGGAAGGCGAGTTCGACCATCTGATGTGAGCCGTCCCGCCTGCTGCAGACCGGCCAAGTGCGGTAGCGTGATAGTCACTTCTGCCGGTCTGCAGGGAGCCAGGATGTCCGCCGAGCCACAGCGTGTGTCCCGCCTCCGACCCTATCTCGACCGGGCGGAGCCCGCTCCGACTCTGCTGAAGATGCTGGTCGGCGTCCAGCTGGCGGGCCTGCGCGAGGATGCCGGGCTGGCCCAGGAACAGGCGGCGCGCGCCCTGGGATTCAGTCCCGCCAAGCTGTCGCGCATCGAGTCGGGCAAGGGCCGCAGGCCTCCGACCGAGGGCGATGTCCGCGCACTGTTGAAGCTGTACGACGCGGAGGAGTACGAGGCGTCGGTACTGCTGCAGCTGCTCCGGCGGGCCGGGGAGCCCGGCTGGTGGCAGCGTTACGACAAGCGGCTGATGCCCGAGTGGTTCGACCGGCTGGTCGGGCTGCAGGAAGCGGCTGCCGCGATCCGTACGTTCGAGATCCAGTACGTGCCGGGCCTGCTGCAGACCCCGGACTACACCCGGGCGGTCGTGGAGCGCGGGCTGCCGGTGGCACCGTCGCACGAGGTGCGGCGCCGGGTCGAACTGCGCACCCGGCGGGCCCAGTTGCTGCACCGGGCGGACGCTCCGCAACTGTGGGCGATCATCGACGAGTCCGTGCTGTTGCGCGTGCTCGGCAGCCGTGCGGTGATGCGCGAGCAGCTCGGGCATCTGGTCGAGATGGCCCAGCGTCCCCATGTCAGCGTGCAGATCGTGCCGTTGGACGTGACCAACGCGTCGGCCCCGGCGATCCCGGTCACCTATCTCCGCTTCGACGGCCTCGATCTGCCCGACGTCGTCTACCTGGAGCACATCCGGAGCGCGAACTTCCTCGAGGACCGGGACGAGACGGAGGAGTACCGCGTCGCCCTGGACCGGCTGGCCGACGAGGCACTCACGCCACGCGCCTCCCTGGAACTGCTCCGGGAGACGATGGCGAGTCGCTACCCCGCCGGCTGAGCCACCGGATGCCCCGGACGAACCTACGGGAGGCGGCCGACGCCGCCGAACTCGATCCACTCGTGGGTGAGCTGACGGGGCACCACCTCGGAGTCGGGGCGCCAGGTGGACACCTCCACCAGGCCCGGTTCGAGGATCTCCAGGCCCTCGAAGAACTCGGCGACGTCCTTCTCCTGCCGCACCCGGCCCCAGTGCCCCTGCGTCGCCTTGTCCATGAAGTCGGTGACGAACGCACGCACCTCGGCGTCCTCGCTGACCAGCTGGCACATCACCAGGTAGCTGCCCGGTGCGAGCCGCTCGGCGACCCGGCGGGCCACCGCCTGCGGGCCGTCGGTCTCGCTGTCGGGAATGCAGTGGAAGACCGAGTTGAACAGCACGGCGACCGGCTGCGAGAAGTCGATCAGGCGCTGCGTGTCGGGGTGGGAGAAGATCGCGTCGGTGTCCCGCATGTCGGCGTGGATGACGCAGGTGCGTTCGTCCTGCTCCAGCAGGGCCCGGCCGTGCACCAGCACCATGGGGTCGTTGTCGACGTAGACGACGTGCGCGGTGGGGTCGTGGCGCTGCGCGACCTGGTGCACATTGTCCTGCGTGGGCAGGCCGGAGCCGTGGTCGAGGAACTGCCGGATGCCGTACTCCGCGGCGAGCGTGCGGACGACGCGCTGGAGGAAACGGCGGTTGTTCACCGCGAGCCGGCGCGTGCTGGGCACGACCTTGTCGAGTTCCTCGCAGGCGGCGCGGTCCGCGGCGTAGTTGTCCTTGCCGCCGAGGTAGTGGTCGTACATGCGCGCGGCCGTCGGCACGTTGGCGTCGATCTCCGTGGACAGCGGCTTGTCGGTGTGCATCGATCCCCCTGCTTCGTGCCGAGCGCCAACTCGACTGGCCTGACAGGGAATACATCCTAGGGAGTGCGTGACTCCCCGTGCCAGTACATGCGCGAATCGTCGGGGGGAAGAAGGGCCTGTGTGCACGGTGCGGGCCCGGCATGGGGCTGCCCGGCCCGCACCGGAGGGAGCTCAGGCGGCGTCCAGCTCCGCCAGTTCCCCGGCGGTGAGCACGAGGCCGGGTGCGGCGGCGGAGTCGCGGATCGTCTCCGGCCGACTGGCCCCCGGAATGGGGACGACCACCGGCGACTTGGCGAGCATCCAGGCCAGGCAGACGCGCTGGGGACTCACCCCGTGGGCGTCGGCGATCCTCGCGAACGGGGCGTGGGCCGAGCCGAGTTCGCCGGCCCGGGAGATACCGCCGAGCGGGCTCCAGGGCAGGAACGCGATGCCGAGCTCGTCGCACAGACGCAGCTCCGGCTCGCTGGAACGGAAGGCGGGCGAGAACTGGTTCTGCACGGAGACCAGTCGGCCGCCCAGGATGTCGCCCGCCAGCCTGATCTGGTCCGGGTTCGCGTTGGAGATGCCCGCCATACGGATCTTGCCCTCGTCCAGCAGGTCGCGGAGCGCGCCGACGGACTCCTCGTAGGGCACGCGGGGGTCGGGGCGGTGGAACTGGTAGAGGCCGATCGCCTCGACGCCGAGCCGGCGCAGCGACTCCTCGCAGGCCGCCTTGAGGTGGGCGGGGCTGCCGTCCAGCGTCCAACTGCCGTCGCCGGGGCGCAGATGGCCGCCCTTGGTGGCGACCAGGACGTCCTTGCCCCGGTCGTGGGTGGCGAGGGCCTTGGCGATCAGGGTCTCGTTGTGCCCCACCTCGTCGGCGTCCCGGTGGTAGGCGTCAGCGGTGTCGATCAGCGTCACGCCGGCGTCCAGGGCGGCGTGGACGGTGGCGAGGGAACGTGCCTCGTCCGGCCGGCCCTCGATCGACATGGGCATGGCGCCCAGACCGATCGCACTGACTTCGACGTCACCGATGCGGCGAGTGTGCATGGTTCGTGACCTCTTTCGCCTGTCGCGCAGAACCGATGGAGTCCGTACGGCCGGGGCGGTCGTACGGGAGATGTCCCAGCGTGGCTGGGCTTGCGGCCGGCGGTCCAATAGAGGAAAGCGAACGGATTCAGTGGCCGGAGTGCTGAATGGTGGGAGCCGTGGCGGCTCGGGCCGGTCCGTGCGCACCCCTCGGCGGGGCCGCCCGTCGAGCCGGGCGGCGAACAGCAGCCGCCCCCTCGTGCCGCAGCCGGCGGTGATCCGCGGCCCGGGCGCCTCTTCGAGCCCGTCGAGGGCGGGCCTGGTGTCCGGGTCCGCCGTTCGTGTGACACGCTCGCACCCGGCCGGCCTCGTGGCGCCGGTCGTCGCGAGATTCGGCAGCGTTGGAGAGGCGACCCGTATGCGTATCGGACTGCTCGGCACCGGCCCGTGGGCGCAGATGGTGCATGCCCCCGCCCTGGGCGCGCACGACGGACTGGACTTCGTCGGCGTGTGGGGGCGCCGCCCGGCGGCGGCGAAGGAACTGGCCGACCGTCATTCCATCCGCGCCTACGACGACGTCGACGCCCTGCTCGCGGAGGTGGACGCCGTCGCCGTGGCGCTGCCGCCGGCGGTCCAGGCGGAGCTCGCGGCGCATGCCGCCCGGGCGGGATGCCATCTGCTGCTGGACAAGCCCGTCGCCACGACGGTCGACGACGGCCGTGCCGTGGTCGAGGCGGCGCGCGGCGCCGGTGTCGCCTCGGTCGTGTTCTTCACCACGCGCTTCCAGTCCGCCCCCGAGGCCTGGATCACCGAACAGGCCGGACGGGACGGCTGGTTCGTGGGGCGGGCGCAGTGGCTGGGCGCGCTGTTCTCCGGGGACAACCCGTTCGCGGCCTCGCCGTGGCGGCGGGAGAAGGGTGCCCTGTGGGACGTCGGTCCGCATGCCCTGTCCGTGCTGCTGCCGGTCCTCGGGGACGTGACCGGCGTGGCGGCCGCGGCACGCGGTCCCGAGGACACCGTTCACGCAGTCCTCCACCACGCCACCGGCGCGTCCAGCACCCTGACCCTCAGCCTCACCGCTCCGCCCGCGGCGGCGGGGGCCACCGTGGAACTGCGCGGCACGGCGGGGGTGACGGCCCTTCCGGCGGGCTCCGAGGGGGCGCTTCCCGCGTTCGCCCGCGCCGCCGACGCCCTCCTCGCCGCCGCCGGCTCCGGCCGGCCGCACCCCTGCGACGCGGCATTCGGACTGCGGGTCACCGAGATCCTCGCCTCGGTCGAGGACACGCTCGGCACCCAGTGACGGTGGGGGCGCCGGCACAGCTCGGCGTGCGGCGCGCGACCCGGCGTAGCAGCGTGGTGGTGTGGAGAAGGCCTCCGTCCTGTCACCTCTCCGGCACCGGGACCGGCAGAGCTGGCTCAGGGGCGCGCCACCGCCACGCTGGGTGCGGGTGCTGCCGGCCGCGCTGATCGTGGGCGTGGGCGTGGCCACGGGTCTCAGCGACGATGCCCTCGACGTCGGCTTCCTGCTGGGCGCCATCCCGCCGCTGGCCATCCTGTCGTACGGACCGCTGGGGACCGCCGTCCTCGGCGCGCTGACGATCACGCTGCTGCACATTCCGGCCCTCCAGCTGAACCGGCCCGGCGACACCGACCTGTGGACCATCGTCTTCGTCTCCGCGATGAGCGTGTTCGTGGCCTTCGTCCACAGTCACCGCGGCGCCCAGCTCGACATCGAACGCACCACCGCCGAGGCCGCACAGCGGGCGCTGATACCGCCGCTGCCCGAGGGGGTCGGCCCGGTGCGCTGCTGGGGCCTGTACCGGGCGGCGCAGCGCGGGACGCTGGTCGGCGGTGACTTCTACGACGTGCGCGACGGCCCGTACGGGGTGCGCGCCGTGCTGGGCGACGTCCAGGGGCATGGTCTGGCGGCCGTGGGCACGGTCGCCTCCCTGCTGGGCGCCTTCCGGGAGGCGGTGCTCGATCAGCCGGATCTGGAGGCGGTCGCCGGCCGCCTCGACCGACGGCTGCGGGTGGACTCGGCGGGCGCCCGGCACGCCGAGCTGTTCGCGACCGCCCTGTTGCTCGAATTCTCCCGCGACGCGCGTGCGGTGCGGATCGTGACGTGCGGCCATCCGCCCCCGGTGCTGCTGCGGGCGGGAACGGCCACGGACCTCGAGGTCGAGCCGTCGATGCCGCTCGGTCTCGGCCTTGCCGACGGCACCCCGCAAGGCGCGCTCTCCGTCTTCCTGGAGCCCGGCGACACACTGGTCCTGGCCTCCGACGGGGTCCTCGAGGCCCGTGACCGGACCGGCGCCTTCTACCCGCTGACCGAGCGGCTGACCGTCCTGGCCGAGCGCGACCCCGCCGCCCTGACGGACCGGGTGTGGGCGGACCTGCTGCGGCACAGCCGGGTCATACGCGACGACGTCACGATGCTCGTGCTCGTTCCTCGGTCACCGCAGGCCCTCTGACCTCGGCATCACCCGCTCCGGATGCAGTGTGCGCTCCGACGTTGAATGGTGTTAGTGGACCCGATGACCGCACCGGGTTCGCAGCACAGCCCCGGACCGGAGGAGCAGAGATCATGTCGACGCCACAGCCCGACGCGTCCAAGCCGGTCACGGACCGCGTCACCCCGGATGCCCTGCTCCACACCCGCACCGGCACGGACGTGTCGCCGGAGGACGTGGTGCTTGCCTCGGGCAAGGACCTCACCCCGAAGAACCTGGAATGGGCCCGGCGCAAGCTGGACCGAGAGGGACCGGCGGCCATCGACAAGCTGCTGCCCTAGGGTCTTCCGGGGGGACACCGGACGCGTTCCCGGTGAGGCGTGCGCGCCGACTCACGTGTGCCTTCGGGCAGTTGACCGTAAAGCCGGTTGACCGTTCACCCTGTCGAAGAGGTGTCCGGGCTGTCAGACTCCGGAGGGTGCCCGACTACGACATGCTCGTCCTCGGATCCGGCCCGGGTGGCCAGAAGGCCGCCATCGCCGCGGCCAAGCTGGGCCGCCGGGTCGCCGTCGTCGACCGCCCCGACATGGTCGGCGGGGTCTCCATCCACACCGGCACCATTCCCTCCAAGACGCTGCGCGAGGCGGTGCTCTATCTGACCGGTCTCACCCAGCGCGACCTCTACGGGCAGAGCTACCGCCTGAAGGAGGACATCACCGTCGCCGATCTGACCGCCCGCACCCAGCACGTGGTCGGCCGCGAGGTCGACGTCGTCCGCAGCCAGCTGTCCCGCAACCACGTCGCCGTGTTCGCCGGCACCGGCCGCTTCGCCGACCCGCACACCGTGGCGCTGCGCGAGGTCACCGGCCATGAGCGGCTGATCGGCGCCGAGCACATCGTGATCGCCACCGGCACCCGGCCCGCCCGGCCCGGCAGCGTCGAGTTCGACGGGCGGACGATCATGGACTCGGACAACGTCCTCGCCCTCGAACGGGTCCCGCGCTCCATGGTCATCGTCGGCGCCGGCGTGATCGGCATGGAGTACGCCTCGATGTTCGCCGCGCTCGGCAGCAGGGTGACGGTGGTCGAGAAGCGGGCCGGGATGCTCGACATGTGCGACGTGGAGGTCGTCGAGTCGCTCAAGTACCACCTGCGGGACCTCGCGGTGACGTTCCGCTTCGGGGAGACCGTCGCCGCCGTCGAGCGTCATCCCCGGGGCGCCCTCACCGTGCTGGAGAGCGGCAAGAAGATCCCGGCCGACGCGGTGATGTACTCCGCGGGCCGGCAGGGTCTGACCGACGACCTCGACCTCGGCAAGGCCGGCCTGTCGGCGGACGCGCGCGGCCGGATCACGGTCGACGAGCACTACCGCACCCAGGTGCCGCACATCTACGCCGTGGGTGACGTCATCGGCTATCCGGCCCTGGCCGCCACGTCGATGGAGCAGGGGCGGGCGGCGGCGTACCACGCCTGCGGGGAGCCGGTGGGCCGGATGCACAACCTCCAGCCGATCGGCATCTACACCATCCCGGAGATCAGTTTCGTGGGGCGGACGGAGGATCAGCTCACCGAGGACCGGGTGCCGTTCGAGGTCGGGATCTCCCGCTACCGGGAGCTGGCCCGGGGCCAGATCGTCGGGGACTCGCACGGGATGCTCAAGCTGCTGGTCTCTCCCGAGGACCGCACGCTGCTGGGTGTGCACTGCTTCGGCAGCGGGGCGACCGAGCTGATCCACATCGGTCAGTCCGTGATGGGGTGCGGCGGTACGGTCGACTATCTGGTCAATGCGGTATTCAACTATCCGACGCTCGCGGAGTCCTACAAGGTGGCCGCCCTGGACGCCACCAACAAGCTCCGGCAGATCGACCGGATCGCGGACTGAGGGGACACCGGTCAGGTGGTGTCGTCGTCGACGACGTGCACGGCGGCCTCCTCGGCGCCCGCGGCACCGGCGTCGACGCCCTTGTCGTCGGCGACCGCTTCCTTCGTGGTGTCGGGGCGCAGGCCCTCGTCCGGGGCCACCAGGCGGCCGGCGCGTTCGGTGCCGGACTCCGGGTCGACCGGTTCGCCCTCTCCGCCCGGGAGGTCGCCGATGTCGTCCCCGGCGAGTTCGTCCACGTCAGGCCGTTCCTGGGCGAGCCGTTGGTCGAGGCTCTCGCCGGCGTGCTGTTCCGCGGCCGTGGTGCCGTGCCGGGTGACGCCGAGCGGCTTCTCCGGCGGCGAGTAGCCCTCGTCCAGGGTGTCGTCGTAGGTCCGCTCGTCGACGGCGTCCTGCAGGTCGAGGGGGGCGGCGTCCTCCTGCTCCTCGTTGGTTCCGGTGGGCTGGTACACGTCGTCCGCCATCGGTTCGGGCTCAGTCCCTTCCGTTCCCATGGCTGCCTCCCTGTCACACTGCGATCGGTCCGTCCCCCTCCGCGTTTCCCGCCCCGCTGCCCTGACACGTTCCGTTCCACGCACCCGCCCAGGAGGTATCCCCGTGGCACCGTCCGCACCCCCGCGACGTCTGGCCCTGCTCGGCGGAGGCTTCTCCACCGACGAGGACGGGCTGCTGGACGACTGGGTGCTCGGCCAGGCACGTACCTCGCGGCCCCAGGTGTGCTTCGTGCCCACCGCGAGCGGAGACGCCCCCGGCTACGCCGAGAAATTCCTCACCGCGTTCCGGTCACGCGCATGCGAGCCCTCCGTCCTCACGCTGTTCCGACGGGAACTCGACGACGACGCGCTGCGCACGTTCCTGCTCGCGCAGGACGTCGTGTACGTCGGCGGCGGCAACACCGCGAACCTGCTGGCGGTCTGGCGCACCCACGGCGTGGACCGGCTGCTGGGCGAGGCCTACGACCGCGGGACCCTGCTGTGCGGAATCAGCGCCGGCGCCAACTGCTGGGCCGAGGCCTCCCACACCGACTCCTTCGGCCCGCTGGACGTCCTGCGCGACGGCCTGGGCCTGCTGCCGGGCTCGGTCTGCCCGCACTACGACAGCGAACCGGGCCGCCGCCCCTCGTACCGGGAGGCGGTGGCGTCCGGCGCGCTGCCCGCGGGGTGGGCGGTGGACGACGGTGTGGGGGCACTCTTCACGGACGGCCTGCTCACCGAGACAGTTACGCGTGCCCGGGCCGCCCGTCTCCATCGGGTCGAGCCGGACGGAGGGGGCGGGGCCGTGGAGCATGCCCTGGGGGCTCGCCTGCTGGAACTCCGTATGAAGTGACCACCATGCCGCGCCCGGCCGGCCCTACAGTGCGGGCATGAACATGAAGTGCTCGCAGTGCACAGCGGTCGGCCTGGAAGCCGGTTTCATCGAGGACGCCGGCGACCACTCCAACGGGTACGCACGGTGGATACCCGGCCCCCTGCAACGCGGGATCTTCGGCGGTGCCAAGCGCTTCGGCCGGCCCCGCTACCAGATCGACGCCTACCGCTGCCCGGCGTGCGGGCACTTGGAACTCTTCGCTCCCCACGAGGTGTGACCCGTGGCCGGTCACGGCGCCGCGGTCGGCCCGTCCGGTCGGCTGTGGCGCTGTTCGACCATCTCGCGGCTGAGTTCCTCCGTCTCCGCGACGGGCATGCGCTCGAACCCGTCCTCCGTGATGACGGACACGATGGGGAAGATGCGGCGGCTGATGTCCGGGCCGCCGGTCGCGGAGTCGTCGTCGGCCGCGTCGTAGAGCGCCTGGAGCGCGGCCAGGGCGGCCTCGCGCCGGGACATGCCCGGGTGGAACAGTTTCTTCAACGCGCCTCGCGCGTACGGCGAACCGGAGCCCTCGGCGTGGAAGTCCCGCTTCTCGTACGCGCCGCCGGCGACGTCGAAGCTGAAGATGCGGCCCCGTTCGTCCTCGGCGGCCCTGACGTCGTAACCGGCCATGAGGGGGACGACGGCGAGGCCCTGCATGGCCTGGCCGAGGTTCTGCCGGATCATCCCGGCGAGCCGGGTCGCCTTCGCGCTGAGGGTCATCGGGATGCCCTCGATCTTCTCGAAGTGGGTCAGCTCGACCTGATAGAGCTTCACCATGTCCAGCGCGAGCCCGACGGTGCCCGCGAAGGCCACCGCGGTGTAGTCGTCCGCGGGGTGCACCTTCTCCAGGTCGCGCTGGGCGATGACGTTGCCCATGGTGGCCCTGCGGTCCCCGGCGACCATCACCCCGTCGCGGTAGGCGAGTGCCAGGACGGTGGTGCCGTGCGGGAACTGCTCCGGTGCCGCCCGGACGCCGTCGGGGAAGGGCGGGCGAGTGGGCAGCAGCGCCGGGCGGTGCGCCGCGAGGAACTCGGTGAAGGAGGAGCTGCCGGGAGTGAGGAACTCCTCCCCCAGACGTCCGCCGCTCTCGTGTCCTGCCATGCCACTTCCCCCTCGTCCACAGGCCGACAACCGGACTCCTACCTGTAGCGGGCGGACGGGAAACGCCGTCGCGGTCACAGGGCCTTGCGCCGGACGAGTACCGCCAGCACCAGCAGGCCCGGGATCAGCGGCAGCCACACGGTCAGGAGCCGGTAGCCGAGGACCGCGGACGCCGCCGCCGCGCCCGGCGCTCCGGCGGCCGTGAGGGCAAGGGCGAGGACCGCGTCGAGGGAGCCGAGGCCGCCCGGGGTGGGCAGCAGGGCGGCGGCGCTGCTGGCAGCCAGGTACACGAGGGCCACCCGGGCGGGATGCAGGGACAGGTCGACGGCCTGGGTGACGGCGATCAGAGCGACGGCGTGCAGCGCGGCGAAGGCCAGCGAGCCACCCCACAGGGCGGCCGCCCGTTGCGGCAGGGCGTGCACGGCCCGGACGTCCGCCGACACCGTCGCCAGGAGCTTTCTGCACCGGGGCCAGAGCCGGCCGGCCGGCAGCGCCGCGAGGCAGACGGCGGCGAGTACCCCTGCCACGAACACGCCGGGAACGTGCGGCAGCCGCAGCAGCCCCGGGCAGGCCAGGGCGAGTACGGCGATCAGGGCGCCGCGCACCAGCCCGCCCGCCGCGGCCTTGACCGCGAGCGCGGTCAGCGATCGGGCTGCCGGAAGGCCGCAGCGCATCAGGAAGCGCAGGTTCACCGCGCCCGCGCCGAGGCCCGCGGGCAGCACGTGGTTGGCCGCCGAGGCGGCGAACTGGGCGGCGACCAGCCGCCCCGCGGGCAGCGGCTGGGGCACCGCGCCCTGCAGCGCGAGCGCGGAGCACAGCCAGGTCGCGGCCACCGCTGTCGCGCCCACCAGCAGCCAGCCGGAGTCGGCGACGGCGAGCCGGCCGACGCCGGTCTCCAGCACGGGCCAGTGCCGCCGGGCGAGGAGGCCGACGGCCACCAGCACGGCGACGGTGAGGAGAGTCTGCCACAAGGCCCG
Organism: Streptomyces sp. F001; assembly: GCF_004187715.1. Taxonomy (GTDB): domain Bacteria; phylum Actinomycetota; class Actinomycetes; order Streptomycetales; family Streptomycetaceae; genus Streptomyces; species Streptomyces flavusporus. The sequence goes on from NZ_QZWF01000041.1 coordinate 92,065, forward strand.
TCGGCGGGTGAGAGGGACGGCGTACTGCTCGGGCGTCATGCGGCCGGGCCCCCGCACGGCGCCGGTGCGACGTGCACCCGCAGGACGCTGGGTGAACCCGGACGCAGCGCGCCGGCCCGGGTGACGCGCACGCTGCCGGTCATCGTCCTGGCCCCCTCCCCACGGCTCACAGGGTTGCTGACGCCCTCCTGCAGTCCACGGACGCGGGGGCGGAAATCAGGGAAAACATGCAAAAACTAACCCACGCGGAGGGGATGTGCAGCGCTGCATACGGCCACACGCCGGCTCAGCAGGCGTTCGGTGTGCTCCCCAGTTCGGCGAGATCCTGCACCACGATGTCCGCGCCGTGCGCGTAGAGCGCGTCGGCCTGTCCGGCGCGGGCGACGCCGACGACGTACCCGAATCCGCCGGCGCGACCCGCGTCCATGCCGGCCAGCGCGTCCTCGAAGACGGCCGCCCGCCCGGCCTCGACGCCGAGGTCGTGGGCGGCGGCCAGGAAGGTGTCCGGCCGCGGCTTCCCCGGCAGCTTGCGCTCGGCGGCGACCACGCCGTCGATCCGTACGTCGAACAGGCCCTCGGCGTCGATCGCGCGCAGCACGGCCCGGCAGTTGGCGCTGGAGGAGACGATCGCGGTGCGCAGGCCCTGGGCGCGGACCGCCTCGATGTAGCGCAGGGTGCTGGCGTAGGCCTCGACGCCGCCGGTGCGGATCTTCTCCAGGAGGAGGTTGTTCTTGCGGTTGCCGACGCCGTGCACCGTCGGCGCGTCCGGCGGGTCGTCCGGGCGGCCCTCGGGCAGGTGGATACCGCGGGAGGCGAGGAAGGTGCGGACGCCGTCCGCGCGGGGCCGTCCGTCGACGTACTCGTCGTAGTCGGCGCCGGCGTCGAACGGCCGGAAACGCTCGCCCTCGCGGTCGCGCAGGAAGGCGTCGAACGTCTCCTTCCAGGCGGCCGCGTGCACGACGGCCGTCCTGGTGACGACCCCGTCGAGATCGAACAGGCAGGCCAGGATTGCTTCGGGAAGACCGAGCTCCGTCATACCGGAAGGGGTTCCCCGCGCGGGGGGATCAGTCGTGCGGGAACGAGTGGTGCTCGTGTGCGACCTGCCAGCGGCCGTCCACCTTGCGCAGGCCGAGCGTCAGCCGCAGGCGCAGGGTGGGCCGTTCGGCGAGTTCCTGGGGCGTGCCGCAGCGCAGCAGCGCATACGCGTAGGCGACCTCGGTGCCCGCGGTGACGTCCAGGGACTCGATCTCGAAGGAGGCGCCCTGGGCCTGCCACTCGAAGAACGGCGGCCAGCTGGCGCGGTACGCGGCGAGTCCGTGGATGCCCTCGTGGGGCGGGGCACATCGAACATGACGATGTCCTCCGCGTGGTCCGCGAGGACCGCCTCGAGGTCGCCGCGGTGGACGGCGTCGGCCCACCCGGTGACGAGGGTGCGGATCTGCTGTTCGTCGTCGGTCATGATCCTTCGGCTCCTTTCTCCCCGCTCTGGTCGACTCCCCGCAGTCCCGGAAATCATCGCCGCATGCCCGGATGCCACACTCTGCTGTGTGCCGGTGACCTTCGATGACCTCCTGGCCCGTGCCCGGGCCCTCACAGCGCACGGCCGGCGGGCCGTCCTCGGCATCGCCGGCAGCCCCGGCGCGGGCAAGACGACCCTCGCCGAACGCCTGGTGCGGGACCTGAACGGCACCGGCCGGCCCTGGGTCGCCCACGTCCCCATGGACGGCTTCCATCTGGCCGACGCGGAACTGGACCGGCTCGGCCGCCGGGACCGCAAGGGCGCGCCCGACACCTTCGACGCCGCCGGGTACGCCGCGCTGCTGCGGCGCCTGCACGACGAGGCCGACGACGGCATCGTGTACGCGCCCGGTTTCGAACGCGTCCTGGAACAGCCGATCGCAGGGGCGATCCCGGTGCCGCCGGCCGCCCGGCTGATCGTGACCGAGGGCAACTACCTGCTGCTGGACACGGGAGCGTGGGCGCGGGTGCGACCCCAGCTGGACGAGGTGTGGTTCTGCGAACTGGCCGAGCCCGAGCGGATCCGCCGTCTGATCGCCCGGCACGAGGAGTTCGGCAAGGGCCCCGATCAGGCGCGGGCGTGGGTACTGGGCCCGGACCAGCGCAATGCCGGCCTGGTGGCGGCGACGCGGGAACGGGCGGACCTGGTGGTGCCCACCGGATAGCGTGCGCTGAGGTCTTCCAGTCACCGTTCCCCGGCAGGCAGCCCGCCGGGCGTGGGCCGAGCCGGTGCCGGGCGGCAGGCCTCCAGCGTCAGCTCCGGCTCCCCGTGGGCGTCGCCCGCCGCGTCGCCGATCAGGGCGGTGAAGGCCTCGGTGCGCACGGTCAGACCGTGTGGCCCCGCCTCGAAGGACGGCGTGAACGGGGCGCCCGGAGTGCCGCCGTGTCGGACGGCGAAGACATGCAGGTCCTCCGGGGCGCCGGGGGCCGGTCCCGCCTCCAGAGCGGTGGAGGCGAGAAGGTAGCGCCAGCCCTCGTCCGGGTTGCCGAAGCCGCGCGGGTCGGCGGCCAGCGCGAAGGCCGCCTGCTCCTGGGTGACCTCCGCGCGGGCGTCGAAGTGCTGTGCGTCCTGTGCCGGAGGGTGGGTCAGCCGCAGGGTGCCGGCACCGGCCACGTCGGCGGCCTGCGCGGTCCTGCGTACGCGCTCGCCGTCGTCCGCGGCGTACGGCAGGCCGGCGAGCAGATACGGCGTCCCCTCCAGCCGCTCGACGGCGACCGTCGTCCACAGGCGTGTTCCGTCGGTGACGTACAGGGATCGCACATGGCGCAGGACGTGGTCGCGGTCGACGACCGGCTTGGTGACCAGTTTGGCGGTCAGTTCGCCGGTGCTCACGTCGCGGACGCGGACCGTGCCGAACGGGCGGCACAGCAGGAAGCCGTCGGTGACCGGCCCGAAGCCGTGCTGCCGGTGGACGACGGCGGGCAGGTGGTAGGTGCCGCCGGCCTCGATCAGCGACGGGGTCATACGGTCGTCGAAGGCCACCGAGACGCTGCCCGCGCGCAGTTGATGGCGGGCCGGGGCGGTCGAGGGCGTACGGTGCCACCCCGGCGTGTCCTGGATCTGCCAGACGAGCATGAAGGCGAAGTGGCCGTCGAGGCCGCCGTCGGGCCTTCTCGCATGCCGGGCCCAGCGGGTGTCGCCCCGGTAGCGCCCCAGGTCGGCGCCGATCCGGCGGCCGAAGTGGCGCAGGCCCAGGACCGCTTCGAAGCCGCAGTGCTGTTCGCTGTAGCGCGGCCCGCCCACGTCGAAGCCGCCGGTGGTCAGGCGGGCGTCGAGACAGCGGGCGAGCGCGTCGCCGTCCTCGGCGAAGACCTTCTCGCCGCTGATCCGGTGGGCCTGGGCGAGGAACGACAGGGAGATGGGACCGTAGTTGTTGTCGTACGCCCCGCCGTGCTCGGGCGGCAACAGCGCACCCCGGTCACGGATGCGGCGGGCGCGGATCTCCTCGGCGTACAGGCGCATCGCGCGTGAGCGGACCGACTCCCCCTGTGCGGGCGGGAGATGGCGGGCCAGCATCAGGCCGGCGACCACACAGCCGATCGCCTGGTTGGCCGCCTCCTGCGGGTTGAAGAAGGTGGCCGCGGTCAGCCAGCCCCAGTATCCGACCGCCAACTCGAGCAGTTCCAGGCGTGGTTCGTCGTCGAGGAGTCCGTCGGCCGTGTCGAGCACGTCGACCGCCTGGAGCAGCGCCCAGACTGTACTCGGCCAGTCGCCGTGCGGGTGGGCCCCCGGCTCGAGGACGTAACGGGCGTACGGCAGACCCGAGTCGCGGATCCTGAGGTTCGGATAGCCGGTGTTGTCCTCCCGGAACACCCGTTCGCGCAGGTGGAAGGCGAGGCTGCGGCGCACGGCCGGCGGCAGCCGAGGGTCTCTGCCGTGCTGCCAGGCGAGCGCGAGCAGGGACGTGACACCCAGGGAGGTGTCGCCGACGTCGAGAACGGCCGCCGGGTGTTCGAGGCTGCCCTCCGGCGTGATCCGCGCCAGCGCCTGCTCGGCGACGTCCGCGAGTACGGCGTCGTAGGCCTCCGGTGTGTCCGGCAGATCGTGCAACGGGCGCCGCTGATAAGGGAGATGCATGTCGGTTCGCCCCTTTCCGCCGGGGAGACCAGCGTCTCGCGGAACGCGGACAAGCGGACCGTGTCCGGCATGCATTCCCCCGACGGGATCGAGCTGAACTCCGGCACGCCGCGCGCCGTACCCCACTGCACGGCAGACGGTCTGTCGGTACGACTTCCGCGAGGCGGATGATGACGCATGTCCGGCACTGGATCAGCCGCAAGCGGTGGCCGGCGCCGCTGGTCGCGGCCCTGTTGCTGGGCCAGATGGCCGTCGCCATGGTGACCGGCGCCGCGCAGCAGACGCCGGCGATCGACGAGCCCGTCTACGTGGGGACGGGCACCATGTACCTGCGCGAGCACGAGCTGCGCCACAACCCGGAGCATCCGCCGCTCGGCAAGCTGGTCATCGGCGTCGGGGCGGCCCTCGCCGATCCGCACCTCGGCTCTTCCTTCGAGGGCGGCCAGGCCGCGCTCGGACGGCATCTGCTGTACGGGTCCGGCAACGATCCCTGGCGGCTGATGCTGTTCGCCCGGCTGCCGGTGATCGTGCTGACGCTGCTGTTCGGGCTCGTGGTGCTCACCTTCGCACGTGAACTTGCGGGCAGGGCGGGCGGGTTGGCTGCGCTCGCCCTGTACGCCCTCTCCCCCGACGTCATCGCCCACGGCTCGCTGGCCACGCTGGACGTTCCGACGGCCGGATTCCTGCTGACGGCGGTGTGGCTGCTGTGGCGGGCCAGACACCGGCCGTGGCGGTACCTGCCGCTCGCAGGCGCGGCGCTGGGGGCGGCCCTGGCGACGAAGATGAGCGCGCTCCCGGCGGTTCCGGTGCTGCTGGTCCTGGCCGTGCTGTCGGTCCGGTGCACGCGTCCGCGCCCGCGGGCCGTCCTGTTCGGCGCCGCGCTGATGACGCTGGCCGCCGTCGCCGTCGTATGGGCCGCGTACGTCGCGGTCGATCCGTCGCTGCGCTGGACGCCCCGGCAGCATGTGCCGGCCGTTCACGGGCTGCGCGGTCACCTGGTCGGCCTGCTTCCGTTCCCCGAGGCGTACCGGGACGGGATGCGTATCCAGTTCGGGCTGGAGAACAAGCCGTGGCGGGGCTTCCTGTTCGGCCGTCAGTACACCGGTTCGCTCTGGTACTACCTGCCGGCCGCGCTGCTGGTGAAGACCCCCCTCGGCATGCTCGTCCTCTGGGCGGCGGGGGCCGTGACGGTGGTGGTGGTACGGCGGCTGCGGCCGGCCGCGCCGTATCTGCTCGCCCCCGCAGCCGTACTGCTGGTCTCGGCCATGCAGGGCGCCCGGGACTTCGGCACCCGGTACGCCGTCTTCCTGCCGATGTTCCTCGCGGTGGCAGCCGGCTGCGTCCTCCTCCTGCGATGGCGGTGGGCCCCCGCGGTGACGGGGGCGCTGGTGACCTTCGTGGCCGTCAGTTCCCTACGGGCGTACCCCTCCTACCTGCCGTACTCCAACGAGGCGTTCGGCGGACCGGAGAAGACCCGTCTGCGGCTCCACGACTCCAACGTGGACTGGGGACAGGACCTCGGCCGGCTCGCCGACCGGTTGCGCGAGCGCCATGGGGGCGAGCGGATCTGGCTCGTGTACAAGGGCAGCGGGGTGCCCTCGTTCTACGGCATCGAGGCGGCCGATCCGCGCCGGGCGCCGGCCGACGAAGTGCACGGGCTGCTGGTCGTGTCCGACTCGGCGGCCGCCACGGCCACCGGGCGGCTGGCCGAGCTGATCGCGAGCAGCCGGCCTGTCGGCGAGGTCGGGCACTCGATCACTCTGTACCGCCGGTAACAAGGCCGGTGCCGACGAGTAGCGTGCACCCCTGACCGCCACGGTCCGTGAGCTATGTTGAAGCTCCGTGGGAAGCAAAAGGAGGCGCACCGGTGCCATCGCCGCAGCAGACACGCGCACAGGCATCCGCGATCACCTCGGGGAAGACCGCCACCGAGCCGGGGGCTGCCCCGACTTCCCAGCTCAGGGCGCTGTTCGACCGGCCGCGACTGTCGCCGGGTCAGCGGCGGATCGCCCAGTACCTGATCGAGCACATCACCGAAGCGGCGTTCCTCTCGATCACCGATCTCGCCGACCGCGTCGGCGTCAGCCAGCCGTCGGTGACGCGTTTCGCCGCCGCGGTGGGCTTCAGTGGTTACCCCGCGCTACGGGAGAAACTCCAGTCGATCGCCCTCGGCACCCTCGCGGGCGGCCCCGCTGCGGCCGAGGAAGAGCGCGGCAACGAACTCCAGGCGGCGGTCGACGCCGAGATCGAGAACCTGGAGAACCTCCGCCGCGACTTCGCCGACCCCGACCAGGTCATCGAGATCGGCCGCAAGCTGTCGGAGTCGACCCCGCTGACCGTTCTGGGTCTGCGCATCTCCGCTTCGCTGGCCGAGTACTTCGCCTACGCCGCGCGCCGCATCCATCCGGACGTGCGGCTGGTGACCCTGGGCGGCAGCGTCGCCTACGATGCGCTGCTCCAGTCCCGAGAGGCCGGCGGCACCTGGGTGCTGGCGTTCTCCCTGCCCCGGCACGCCCAGGAGACACTGGCCGCGGTGCGTCTGGCGCGCGGCGCCGGGCTGCGCGTGGCCCTGATCACCGACCTGGCGCTCGGCCCGGTGGCCGACGAGGCGGACGTCACCTTCGCCACCGGGACGGGTTCGCGCCTGGTGTTCGACTCCTATGCCGCGCCGGGTGTGATGGCGGCCGCGCTGCTGCAGGCGATGACCGACGCCGACCCGGAACGGACACAGGCGCGGCTCGAGGCGTACGAACAGGTCTCGGACCAGCACCAGTTCTTCCTGCGGGACTGATCCGCCCCCGGTTCGCCCACGCCGTAAGGCATCACAAGCGGATCATCCACAACAAATCACGCATGAATGTTTTCATACGCCTTGCAAAGCGATCGGCATATATAAATACTGCTCGCGGATCCGCACCCGGGGCGGTCCCGGTCACTCCCCTAGACCGGGGCCGCCCCACCCGTAGGACCGCCCTCTGCGACGCAGCACACCGGAAGCGATGATCATGCCCCTGACGTCCACGCGCATCAGCCCGGACTGGCCGTGCCAGGTCAAGACCCCCGGCAGCTACGACTGGGAGCGCTCGGCGGCCAAGTGGCTGCGTGAGCTGGTGCCGGCGCGCTATGCCGGCTATCCGGCGCTGATCCGCCACCCCGTGCTGCTCGCCCGCCACGCCCAGATCCAGGTGCAGCACGAGATCCGGGTGGCCCGCACCGCCCTGCAGACCGCGCGGGCCGACCTGCCGAGGCTCGGCATGCCGGAGTCGGTCATCGAGCACACGATCAAGCTGTACGCCGCCGAGGTACTCCAGCTCCAGCACATCGCGCGCAGTGTGCGGGCGGTCACCGAGGCGCTGGTGGAGTACAACGCCCCTCGCTGAGGGGCGAGTCCTGGTTCAGCGCCGTCCAACTGCCCGACGGCATCACGCTCGAGGCCGCATTCAGCCGTCGCCGATGGTCGCTCCCCTGTCCGCCGGATCCCGGGTGCGGCGGTCCTCGTCATGGACGAGCAGGGCGAGCAGGGCGGCCACGGTCAGCCCGGACTCGGCCGGGTGACGCAGTACCTTGCCCGGCTCGATGCGGTAGGTGTTGCTGCGCCCCGCACGCGTGTGGGACAGGTATCCGGCCTGCTCCAGATCGGCAATGATCTTCTGCACGGCGCGCTCGGTCAGCCTGCAGTGCGCCGCGATGTCGCGCACGCGGGCGTTGTGGTCATCGGCGATGGCGGCCAGCACACGGGCGTGATTGGTGAGGAAGGTCCATCCGGTATGCGGCTCAAGCACTCCACCCATGCTCCAACCATACGACCGAGCGTTCCCGCATAGCAAAACGCGAAATTCATTTCATGTATCCCTTGACGTCTTCCAGATAGGCGAAGACTCTGGAGACGACAGCAAGCAGGAATTCCGAGGGAGCGTCGGCCATGCCGGAGTCTCTGTTCTCTCCGCAGCCCCCCACCGCTGAACTCTCCGCCCGCACCGGGGCGGACGGCACCTCCGCGGCGCTGCAACCGCGAGAACTGTCGATCGACACCCGCCCCGACGGCGTCCGTACGGTCGTGGTGATACGCGGGGAGCTGGGACTGCATGTCGACGACGAACTGCGGGCCGCCCTCCGCGACGCCCTCGGGGCGGCGGCCGAGGGCATCGACCTGGATCTGAGCGGTGTCGGTTTCTGCGACTGCTCGGCGCTCAACGTCCTGCTCGGCGTCCGCGAACAGGCCGTGGCCGAGGGCAAGACGGTGACGATCCGCTCCGTCGGACCCGGCGCCGAGCGGCTGTTCACCCTGACGGGCACTCTGCCGCTGTTCATGCCCGGGTCCGAGAACTCCGACGGAGACGGCGAGCACGCCCTGGGGGTCGAAGTCGTCCAGCTCCGCCGGGCCATGCAGACCCGGCCGACCATCGATCTGGCCCGCGGGGTTCTGATGGCCACGTTCGGACTGAGCCCGCAGGACGCCTGGCAGGTGCTGGTGACGGTGTCGCAGCACACGAACACCAAGCTCCATCGCCTGGCCGAGGACCTGGTGACCGCCGTACAGGGGGATCCGCTGGCCGAAGCGGTGCAGCACGAGGTGGCCGCGGCCGTGGCGCGACTGCCCGCGTCCGCCGACCAGGAGGGCGAGTCGGCCGGCGACTGAGAGCGCCCCGGGGGAGGCACGGCTGCCTGCAGCTACGGCGGCCGACGGGCACGGCACTCAGTTCCCTGAGATCGATGCACTGAGTGCCATCACACCAGCCCGGATGCTAGTTTCCGTCCATGAGCTCCAGCAGCACGGCCCCCGGCCGAGACGCCAAGGCACGGGCGGCCGACGCCAAACCGCCGATGCGGGAAGCCCTGGTCGCGGCGGCGTTCCAGCTCTTCCTGGAGCGAGGCTACGAACAGACCACCGTCGACGACATCGTGGCCCTCGCGGGAGTCGGGCGGCGGTCCTTCTTCCGTTACTTCCCCTCCAAGGAGGACGTGGTCTTCCCCGACCACGAACGGTGCCTGGCCGACATGACGGCCTTCCTCGCGGCCGGCACCGGGGACGAGGAGCCGGTCGGGCGGGTCTGCGACGCTGCCCGCCTGGTGCTGGGCCTGTATGCCGAGAACCCGGCCTTCTCCGTGCAGCGCTACCGGCTCACCAAGAAGGTGCCCGGCCTGCGGGCGTACGAACTGTCCGTGGTGTGGCGCTACGAGCGCGCCCTCGCCGAGTACCTGCGCGCGCGCTTCGCGAGCCGGCGTGACGGGAACCTGCGGGCCGACGTGATCGCGGCCGCGGTGGTCGCCGCGCACAACAACGCCCTGCGTTCCTGGCTGCGTTCGGACGGGCAGGGCGACGCGACCGCCGCGATGGACCACGCACTGGGTCTGGTCCAGTCCGCCTTCGGCACCGCTCCCCCGCCCCCGGCCGACGAGCGGCCCGAGGACGTGGTGGTCGTCGTCTCCCGGCGTGGGGCGCCACTGTGGCGTGTGGTGCAGGAGATCGAATCCACGCTGGCCCGCGACTGATCCCGACGGCAGGTCACAGAAACTGAGGGTACGGAGTGTCTTTACGAGTGACACTCAGTGCCATACGCTGTGGCCGTGCACGGTGGCACGGCGAACCGCGCACCCGCGTACACGGTGCGGCGTGCACGCGGATCTCCGGCCGAGCGCAGGGAGTTGACCAGCGTGTACCACCCCTCAGGAAGCGTCACTCAGCAGGCATCCGGCTCCGCGGCGGGCGTCCTCGACCCCACGGCCCAGGACACGGACGCGATGTTCTACCAGCGCTGCACATGGTGCGGCACCGCCATGTACCACCGGCTGCTGTGTCCGGTCTGCCAGGGCAGTGACCTGCGGACGGAACGCAGCGAGGGCATCGGCACGGTCCGCCACAGCACGATCGTGCACCGCAACACGCCTGCGGCGCGCAATGTCTCCCTGATCGAGATGTCCGAGGGGTTCGTGGTGCGGGGTCGCGTCATGGGCCCGCCGGTGGGCATCCACAGCGGGGACCGGGTACGGCTGTCCACGGCCAAGGACCCGGTGCGGGGCGAGCCGGTGTTCCAGCTGCTCGACGAGCCGTACCGGGCCTGGACCTGACGGACCGTCCCTCAGCCGGTCGGCGTCACGCGGATCCCCACGGTGCCGTTCGGTCCGCGCCTCAGCCGGCTGCCGAGCAGCGTGAGGCGGCCCACGACGCCGTACTTGCGGGCGATGAGCTGCCGATAGCGTGCCGTGGTCGCCGGGTCGGTGATCTCGGCGGTGGCCGGGACCTGCTCGCCGGTGGGGTTGCCGCGCAGGTCGCAGGGGCCGACGAGAACGTCCGAGCGGTTCCGGATCCGCTTGACCTTCCAGGAGTCGGCGACCGTCCAGACGCCGAGCGCGTCACCGTCGGCAACCACCCAGACAGGGGTGGGGACCGGGGTACCGTTCCTGCGGTAGCTGGTGATCAGCAGGTACTTGCCGGCACCGAGCCGGTCCAGTGACGAGTCGTCCATGGCCGGAAGTGTAGGCAGGCCCCGCTCACCCCAGCGCGGTGGCCATCCGCCGTACCGCCTCCGTGAGGATCTCCGGTGACGTGGCCAGGTTCAGCCGTACGTGCCCGACGCCCCCCGCGCCGAAGGGGATCCCGGAGTTGAGAGCGACGCGGCCGCGATGCAGGAAGACGTCCGCCGGGTCGTCGCCGAGGCCGAGCGCCCGGCAGTCCAGCCAGGCGAGGTAGGTGGCCTCGCCGGGTCGGTGGTCGACCGCGGGCAGGTGCTCGGCGAGCAGGTCGGCGAGCAGGCGCCGGTTGTCGTCGAGGCCCGCGAGCACGGCGTCCAGCCAGGCGGTTCCCTCGCGCAGGGCCGCGGTGTGGGCGATGACGCCGAGGTGGCTGGGGCCGTGGCTGACCTCCTCGGGCAGCCGGGCGAGGTCGGCGGCGGCCGCCGGTCCCGCGACGGCGAGGGCGGCCTTGAGCCCGGCGAGGTTCCACGCCTTGGACGCCGACATCAGCGACAGTCCGCGCTCGCCGCCCGGAACGCTCAGGTACGGCACGAAGTCGGCCCCGGCGAGGACGAGCGGCGCGTGGATCTCGTCGGCGACCACGCGCACGCCGTACCGATCGGCGAGGCGGGCGACGGCGGACAGTTCCGCGGCGGTGTGCACGGTGCCTGTCGGGTTGTGCGGGCTGCACAGCAGGAACGCGGCCCGCCGTCCGCCCGCCACAGCCTGCCGGAAGGTCTCCTCCAGCGTGCCGAAGTCGATCCGCAGGTCGGGGCCGAGCGGAGCCTCGACCACCCGCCGGTCCATGTGCGTCACGAACTGGAAGAACGGCGGATACACGGGCGGATTGACCACCACGGCGTCCCCGGGCCCCGTCACCAGCCTGATCATCTCCACGACACCCAGCATCACGTCCGGCACGATCGCCGTGCGCTCCACGGCGAGCCCGGCCCACCCCCACCGCTTCTGAGCGAAGTCGGCCAGCGCCTCGGCGTAGGCGGTGCCCGCGGGATAGCCGGTGTCCCCGATCGCGAGCGCGTCCGTGACGGCGCGCACGACGGGTTCGGCGAGCGGCACGTCCATCTCGGCCACCCACAGCGGCAGCACGTCGTCGGGGTAGGTGCGCCACTTCATGCTCGTACGGCGTCGCAGGAGCTCGAGCCCCAGGGCGCGCAACGGATTCGGTTCACCGGACGGTTCGTGCAGGATCCTCGTCATGGGCACAAGATAGGTCGCTGTGGTGTGTCCGGGAATCAGGAGGCCGGTGACCGCCGCCGAGGAGCGACCCGCACGACCGAACGAATTGAGCCGTTCGCCCTCCGGGTGAACGCGGCCGGGCCCCGGCACGTATGGAGGGAGGGCGCTCAACCACCCGGGCGCCCCGCGGTGTTGCAGCCGCGAGTTCGGGGTTCGGGAGCCATGCATGAGGCACGCACGACGACGGATCGTCCGGCGAGTGACACGGCTGGCGGCGGTCGGCGGACTTCTGCTCGGGGCGGGGATGGTCACCCAGGCCGTGGCGAGCGAACCCTCCGGTTCCCCGGGGGCGCCGAACGCTTCCGTCCGGTCGGCCGCGGGCACCGGCTCGGACCTCGTGGAGCGGCTCGGCACCGCCCGTACGGCAGGCACCTGGATCGGCTCCGACGGGCGACCGGTCGTCGCGGTCACCGACGAGGACGCCGCGGCCGAGGTCCGGCGGGCCGGCGCGACCGCGAAGGTCGTGCGGCACAGCATGCGTGAGCTGAAGTCGGCGACGGCGACGCTGCGTTCGGCGCCGCGGGTGGCCGGCACGGCGTGGATGCTGGACTACCGGTCGAACGAGGTGGTGGTACGGGGTGACAGCACCGTCTCCGCCGCCGACTGGTCCGAGTTGACCGAAGTCGCGGACGGCATCGGCGGCTTCGTACGCATGGAGCGCACCAAGGGCACCTTCACGACACGCCTCAACGGCGCGCAGGCCATGCTCTCCACCGCTGGGCGCTGTTCCGCGGGCTTCAACGTCACCGACGGTGAGACCGACTTCATTCTCACCGCCGGTCACTGCGGCCCCGACGGTTCCGTCTGGTTCGCCGACAACGAGGGGAACGAGCAGGTGGGCAAGACCGTGACCGGGAGCTTCCCCGGCAACGACTACTCCCTCATCCAGTACGCCAACGGCCGGGCCGGACAAGGCGCCGACGTCGTGGCCGTCGGCGACGGGCAGGGAGTGCGGATCACGGGCACGGGCGAGGCGTCCGTCGGGCAGCGGGTGTTCCGCAGCGGCAGCACCACCGGGCTGCGCGACGGTGAGGTCACCGGGCTCAACGCCACGGTGAACTACCCCGAGGGCACGGTCACCGGCCTCATCGAGACGAACGTGTGCGCCGAACCCGGGGACAGCGGCGGGCCGTTGTTCTCCGAGGGGATCGCGCTCGGGGTGACCTCGGGCGGCAACGGGGACTGCAACGCCGGCGGCACGACGTTCTTCCAGCCGCTGGGGCAGGCGCTGTCCGCGCTCGGCGTACGCCTGATCACTTCCACGCCGGAGCAGGGTGCCTCTCCCGCACCCTCCGCTTCGGGAACCCAGAGCGCGATCGCTCCCCCGGACGCGGCGGAGCCCGGGGCGTCGGCTCCGGTGTCCGGCGAGGACGTCTCGGCGCTGCTGTCCCGGCTCGCGGACCCCCAGAACGTCGGTCCAGGTCTGCTGGTCATCGCGGGCAGCCTGGTAGCGCTGGTGGCCACGCGGTGGATCCGGACGGAACAGGACCGCAAGGCCTACCAGCGGTATTACTCGGCGACGTGGGGGTGACGAAGGGGTCCGGGAGGCGCCGTCAGGCCGGGGAGCACCGGCCGGCGTGGCCCTGGCCGGGCCGGCGGCACCGGATGCCGGTCAGGCGGCCTGCGCCGATTGCGGCGTCGCGGCGGCCCACTCCAGGACGAGGCGCTGGTACTCCTCGCGCTGCTCGGTGCTCAGTGTCCCGCCCGACCGGCGCCACAGCGCCCGGATCTCCTCGTTGACCTCCGCGGCCGATCGCTCGGTGGCGGCTTCAACAGTGGTGGACATGGTGTGAAGCATACGGCGCCAGAGGTGAAGGCGCTGTGAGTAATCACGATCTAATCGGGCATATCGGGCAGTGTCACTGATCACGTCCATCTCTCCGAACCCGCCGGGGAGTTCACCCGTCCACCGCGCCCAGCACCAGCACCTGGATGGCGAGAACGGCCGCACCGCGCGCCCAGTCATGGAAGTCGGACACTCTGGTCTCCAGGTCGACCGGCGTCGCCAGCGGATGCCTGCGGGCGCGGATCGTCTCGTCCACTGTGTCCCTTGCCACATCCATCAGGCCGACCCCTTCGCCGGCGAGGAGGATCTTCTGCGGCATGGCGAAGTTGGCGATGTGGGCGAGGAGGGTGCCCAGGGCCCGTGCGGCCTCGTCGACGACCCGGGCGGGCATGGGCTCCCCGGCCGCGGCGCCGGCGAGGATCTCCTCGTAGCTGTGATCGCGCCCGGTGGCGGCCCGGATCTGGTAGCGGATGCTGGGGATGGTCAGCAGCGAGACCGCGCTGCCGCGGTCACCGTCGGGGGTGAGGGGCCCGCCCGGGTCCAGGATCCAGCGGCGGCCGAAATCCCGGTCCTCACCGTCGGACGGCACGCGCCTGCCGCCCAGGACCAGTCCGTAGCCGATCCCGGCGCCGATGGTGAGGACGACAAAACGGTCCAGTCCGCGGCCCGCCCCGAACCAGGTCTCGGCCTCGACGAAGGCCGCGACGTCGTTCTCCACGACCACGGGCAGCCCGGTGCGCTCCTCGACGAGGGCGGCGAGCGGGATGTCGCGCCACTGCAGGAAGGGCGACTCCCCGACCACGGCCCGGCCCTGGACGAGTCCGCCCACACCGATACCGATGCCGGCGAGTCGGGGGTGGGCGTGGGCCAACTCGGCGGTCATCTCCCCGAGCAGATCGGCGACTTCGCCGGGATCGTGGGTGGTGAGCGGGCGGTCGTGGCGGGCGACGATCTCGCTCCGCAGGGTGGTGACGACGCCGTACACCATGTCCTCGGTGACCTTGAAGCCGAGGAAGGAGCGGGACTCGGCGACGATGTCCAGCGGCTGTGAGGGACGCCCCTGCCGGCCCTCGGCCGGCGCGCCGCCGTCGGCGACCTCGATCAGCAGCCCGGACTCGATCAGCGGCTTGGTCAGCCGGGTGAGGCTGCCGGGCGAGAGGCTCAGCCGGCGCGCGAGGTCCGAGCGGGACAGCGGGCCGTGGACGAGCACCTCGATCGCCACCGAGCGCTCCCCCGCACTCAGCGGCAACCAGCTGGCGGCACCTGCGGTCATGACAGCCCGACTCCCCAAGATTTTTTCACTACGGAAGTAATGATCCCCACAATAGACCGGCCGGACCGGATCAGGAAGATGTCCGCACGCCTCTTGACGCATGGATTCTTTTGCCTCAAAAGTAAGTGGCCCGAGGATGAGCCGCCGTAGCCGAGGAGTCTCCCGATGAGCATCGCCTCCAGCAGTCCGCCGACGCGCCGAGGCGACGGCCGTCTCGCGGCCGTGTTCCTGGCTCCCGCCCTGTTGGGTTTCCTGGTCTTCCTGCTGTGGCCGACGCTGCGGGGCGTCTATCTGAGCTTCACCCGCTTCAATCTCCTGACGCCCGCGGAGTGGGTGGGGCTCGACAACTACGAGCGGATGATCCACGACCCGATCTTCTGGGACTCGCTGAAAGTCACCGTCGAGTACGTCGTCATCAACATCGGCATACAGACGGTGGCGGCACTCGCCATCGCCGTGCTGCTCCAGCGGCTGACCCGGTCGGCTCTGCTGCGGGGCATCGTGCTCACCCCGTATCTGATGTCGAACGTCGTCGCCGGCCTCGTGTGGCTGTGGATCCTGGACACCCAGCTCGGCATCGGCAACGAGATCATCAGTGCCCTCGGCGCCGACCGCATCCCCTTCCTCGCCGACGAGACCTGGGCGATCCCCACCATCGCCCTGATCAATGTCTGGCGGCACGTCGGCTACACCGCCCTGCTCCTCTTCGCGGGTCTCCAGGCGATCCCGAACGACATGTACGAAGCGGCCAGGGTCGACGGCGCGAGCGAGTGGCGGATGTTCTGGCGGATCACCATGCCGTTGCTGCGGCCGGTGCTGGCGGTCGTGCTGATCATGACGGTGATCGGCTCGTTCCAGGTCTTCGACACCGTGGCGGTGACCACGGCGGGCGGTCCGGCGAACGCGACCAACGTGCTCCAGTTCTACATCTACGGATCCGCCTTCGGCCGCTTCCAGTTCGGCTACGCCTCGGCGATGTCCGTCGCCCTGCTGGTCGTGCTCAGCGCGATCACCGTCCTGCAGTACCGGCTCACCCGGGCCGGCCGGACCGACCTCGGCTGACGGAAAGGAGACACCGACATGGCCGCCGTGACCACCGTGACCGCGACACCGCCCGGCATACGACCGCTGAAGCGCAGGTTCTCCCCCGGCCGGGCCGCCGCCTGGACCGTGCTGGGCCTGATCGTCCTCATCACCCTGCTGCCGTTCTACTGGATCCTGCGCACCGCGCTCTCCACCAACGCGGGCCTGGGCGCCGACCCCACCAACCCCCTCCCTGTGGACCTCACCACCAGCGGCTTCGAGCGGGCCCTCGGTCTGCAGTCCGCCGAGGAGGCGGTGGCACAGGGCGGCGCGGGCGGCGGGCTCGACTTCTGGCGCTACCTGCTCAACTCGGTGATCGTCTCGACGCTCGTCACCGGCTGTCAGATCTTCTTCTCCGCGATGGCCGCGTACGCCTTCTCGCGGCTGCGCTGGCGCGGCCGGGACAAGGTGTTCGGTCTGTTCCTGGCCGGGCTGATGGTGCCGACCCTCTTCACGCTGCTGCCGAACTTCGTGCTCATCAAGCAGCTCGGCCTGGTGGACACACTGCTCGGCATCGCGCTGCCCAGCCTCTTCATGACCCCGTTCGCCGTCTTCTTCCTGCGGCAGTTCTTCATGAACATCCCCCAGGAGGTCGAGGAGGCGGCGCTGCTCGACGGCGCCAGCAAGGTGCGGATCTTCTTCCGGGTGGTCCTGCCGATGGCGTCCACGCCGATCCTCACGCTGTCCGTGCTGACGTACATCACCTCCTGGAACGACTACTTCTGGCCGCTGATGGTCTCCTACAGCGACAGCTCGCGCGTGCTGACCGTGGCGCTGGCGATCTTCCGGGCGCAGACCCCGGCAACCGGCGTCGACTGGTCCGGGCTCACGGCGGCGACGCTGATCGCCGCGCTGCCGATGCTGGTGCTCTTCGCCTGCTTCGCCCGCCGCATCGTCAGCTCCATCGGCTTCACCGGGATCAAGTGAGGGACCACTGATGCGACTTCGTACGCTGACCGCGCTGGCCGGAGCGCTCACGCTGTCCCTGGTGACCGGATGCGCGAAGGGCGACTCCACCGGGTCGTCCGCGAGCACCGTGACCTACTGGCTGTGGGACGCCAACCAGCTGCCCGCCTACCAGGCCTGCGCGAAGGGGTTCGAGAAGGAGAACCCCGGACTCGAGGTCAGGATCACGCAGTTGGGCTGGAGCGACTACTGGACCAAGCTCACCGCCGGGTTCATCGCGGGCACCCAGCCGGACGTGTTCACCGACCACATCCAGAAGTTCGGCCAGTTCGCCGATCTGCAGGTGCTGGAGCCGCTGGACGACCTGGGCATCAAGGACTCCGACTACCAGCCGGGCCTCGCCGCCAACTGGATCGGCCAGGACGGCCACCGCTACGGCGCCCCGAAGGACTGGGACACCGTCGCACTCTTCTACAACGAGAAGATGGCGAACGACGCCGGGCTCACCGCCGAGCAGCTGGGCGGCCTCTCCTGGAACCCCGAGGACGGCGGCACCTTCGAGAAGGCCATCGCCCGCCTCACCGTCGACAGAAACGGCAAGCGGGGAGACGAGCCCGGCTTCGACAAGAACAACGTCAAGGTGTACGGGCTGGCCACCCAGGGCGGCGGCTACGGCGACGGCCAGACACAGTGGAGTCCCTTCACCGGATCCGCCGGGTGGAACTACACGGAGAAGGCCCGCTGGGGAACGAAGTACCAGTACGACAGCAAGACCTTCAAGTCCGTCATCGAGTGGTACTTCGGCCTGGCGAAGAAGGGATACATGGCCCCCTTCTCCGACTACAACGTCCAGTCCAACCAGGGCAACACGCAGATCGCCGCGGGCAAGGCCGCCGCCGTCTTCGACGGCGCCTGGATGATCTCCACCTACAACGGCTTCAAGGACAGGGACATCAGGACCGCCCTCACTCCCGTCGGCCCGACCGGCCGGCGCGCCACGATGATGAACGGCCTCGCCGACTCCATCAGCAAGGCCTCCAAGAACAAGGCGGGCGCCCGCAAATGGGTGGCCTACCTGGCCTCCGACAAGTGCCAGAAGGTCGTGGGCGACCACGGCGTCGTCTTCCCCGCCACTCCGGCAGGCACCGAGGCCGCCATTGCCGCCTACAAGAAGAAGGGCATCGAGGTCTCGGCCTTCACGGAGCCCGTGGACGACAGGAAAAACTTCCGGACCTTCTCCTACCCGATCACCAACTACGCGGCGGACGTCACGGCCCTCATGCAACCCGAGATGGAAGCCATCTACGGCAACGGCAAGTCCGTGAACAGCCTCGACCAGACCACCGACCAGATCAACCTGATCCTCGACCAGTGAAGGGCACCACTTACATGACGTTCTCCCTCGGCATCGTCGGCGCCGGGCAGTTCTCCGGGCAGTTCGCCAAACTGTTCCTCGCCCACCCCGGCGTCAGCGACGTCTACGTCACCGACCTGCTCCCCGAACGGGCCGGGCAACTGGCCGCCGCCGAAGGCCTCGCGGGCACCTTCCCGACGTACGAGGCCATGCTGGAGTCGAAGGCGGTCGACGCGGTCGCGATCTTCACCCAGCGCTGGACGCACGGCCCGTTGGTCGTCCAGGGGCTGAATGCCGGAAAGCACGTCTACTCCGCCGTCCCCATGGCGATCAGCACGGACGAAATCGCGGCGATCATCGACACGGTCAAGGCGACCGGACTGACGTACATGATGGGCGAGACCAGCCAGTACAACCCGGCGACCGTGCACGCCCGCAACCAGATCGCGAAGGGGTCCTTCGGGCGGATCTTCTACGCCGAGGGCGACTACGTCCACGACATGGATCTGGGGTTCTACGAGGCCTACCAGTACAGCGGCGGCGAGAACTGGAAGGCGACCGCCAGCTATCCCCCGCTGCTGTACCCGACGCACTCGGTGGGCGGGGTGCTGGGCGCCTGGCAGACGCACGCGGTGAGCGTGTCGGCGATCGGTGTGGCCGACGAGCGGGGCGACGGGGTCTTCGACCGGTCGGTCAGCCAGTTCGACAACGACGTCTCCAACGCCACGGCGCTGTTCGAGGTGGCGGGCGGCGGGTCGTTCCGTACGAACGAGTTCCGGCGGGTGGGCTACCCCTCGCACATACGGGAGTCGCGTTTCCGGTTCTTCGGGACGGAAGGGAGCATGGAGCAGCTCGCCACGGTCGCCCTGTGGCAGGACAAGAACGGTGTGAAGGACATCAGCGAGCTGCTCGAGCCCAAGCCCACCATGTCCGCTGACGACCCGTCACTCCAGCACATCGCGCCGGACCTCCGGGCCGCCTTCACCTCCGGGTCGGCGCCCGTGCACGACCGCTCCCGCCTGCCGCGGGAGTTCGACCACCTGCACAACGGTCACGAGGGCAGCCATCACTTCCTGGTGGACGACTTCGTGACCGCGGTGAACACCCGCACCCTGCCGTCGGTGAACGCATGGGTGGCGGCCCGCTACACCCTGCCGGGCATCATCGCCCACGAGTCCGCCCGGCAGGGCGGGGTACGGCTGGAGATCCCGGACTTCGGGGACGCGCCTGAGGTGTGACGCGTCCGGGGTGGGCCGGGCATCGTCAGGTGCCCGGCTTGCGGCCGTACACGTAGACGTCGTCGCCCTTCTTCAGCAGCGACCAGTACTTCTTGGCGGCGGTACTGGTCATGTTGACGCAGCCGTGCGAGCCGGGCGGGTTCCACATGCTGACGCCGGCGGAGTGGAAGGCCTGGCCGCCGTCGAAGAACTGGCTGTAGGGCATCGGCACGTTGTAGATGGTCGACACGTGGTCGATGTTGCGCCAGTAGATCTTCTTCAGGCCGGTGCGGGTCTCGTAGCCGTCGCGTCCGGTGCGCACCGGAACGGGGCCGTGGACGAGCTTCTTGCCGTCCTGGATCCAGCTGAGCTGGAGCGTGAGGTTCACGCAGGCGATGCGGCCCTTGTTCACGGGACACTTGCCGTCCTTGTTGGGCGTGTTCCCGACGGCCCGCTGCTTGAGCATCAGGTCCATCACGCCCCAGGTGACGGGGCCCGCGTAGCCGATGTTCGGCTTTATGCCGTGCTTGGTCTGGAAGGCCTGGATCGCCTTGCAGTCCCCGGCGGACTGCACACCGTCCACCGGCCGCCCGAGGAACTTCTCCACCTGCTTCTGATACGGACCTGTCTGCGTGGTGCAGCTCGCCGCCTGCGCCGTGCCGGCGCCCAGCGCGAGCGTGAGCGGCGCCACCAGCGCGGTGGCCCCCAGGACAACGGTTACCCGGCTGCGTATGTCCCCCATGCCCGGCCTTGCCTTTCACCTGGAATGCGCGGATCTCGCGCAATCTCTGCCAGCTAGACCGACATCGACGGGAATGGGTTGTAGGCACGCACCAACTGCGACCGAACGGTGATATTCGCCGCCGGCGCGTCACCGGTAGCCGGTGGTGTCCGCCGGTCTGCCCGCGTCCTGGACCTCGACGAGGTAGCGCCAGGCGTCGGGGCGGCTGCCGTCGAGGTCGGTGAAGCCGTACTCCTGGGCGAGGCCGCCGCTGGAGAGCGAGCGGCCGTTGAAGCGTGCCACGTCGGGGTCGGCGGCGAGGGCGGCGACGGCGCGGCCGACGTAGCGCGGGGTCTCCGAGATGGCGAAGTGAGGGACCCGGTCGAGGGCGTCGCGCCAGTTCTCCTCCCGCACGCCGAAGATTTCGAGCATCATCTCCGAGCGCAGCCAGCCCGGGGTCAGCGCGACGGCAGTGGCCCCGCGCGGAGCCAGTTCATGGCCGAGGGAAAGGGCCATGCGCAGGACGGACCACTTGGCCAGGTCGTAGAAGAAGGAGTTGCGGTAGTTCTCGCGGTTGTACTCCTGCGTGCCGTCGGTCATCTCGACCACCAGTCCGCCGGGGTTGCGCAGCAGCAGGGGCAGGGCGTGGTGGTTGGTGACCGCGTGCGTCTCGACCGCGAGGCGGAGCAGCCGTAGGCCGTTGTCGAGGTCGTGTTCCCAGACGGGGCTGTCCCAGGCGAAGAGCTTCTCGCCGCCCCAGATGTCGTTGACGAGGACGTCGAGGCGGCCCTGCTCGTCCGCGATGCGGTCCACCAGAGTGCGGACCTGCGCGGGGTCGAGGTGGTCGGTGGGTACGGCGATGCCCTGGCCGCCGGCCTCGGTGACCAGGTCTGCGGTGTCCTCGATGGTCTCGGGGCGGTCGTACTCGGAGCGCCGCTCGCGGGTGCTGCGGCCGGTGACGTAGACGGTGGCGCCGGCCGCGCCGAGCTCCACCGCGATTCCGCGGCCCGCACCGCGGGTCGCACCGGCGACCAGCGCGACCTTGCCCTTCAGAGGTCCCGACATGTCCGTCCTCCCGTGCCCGTCCGGCTCTGTCGCCGACGAGCATGCCGCGAGATCCGGACGTCTTCTACCGCTTTTTCAGTGGCCTCGCGCGATCCACTCCTCCAGGTGCGGCGCCTCGGCTCCGATGGTGGTCGGGTCGCCGTGGCCGGTGAGGACCTTGGTCTCGGGCGGGAGGGTGAGGAGGCGGTCGCGGATGGAGTCGATGATGGTCGGGAAGTGGGAGTAGGAGCGGCCGGTCGCGCCCGGGCCGCCCTGGAAGAGGGTGTCGCCGGTGAAGACCGTGCCGAGCCCGGGGTCGTAGAGGCAGACCGCGCCGGGGGCGTGGCCGGGCGTGTGCATCACCGTCAGGTCGGCGCCGCCGGCTTCGATGATCTGGCCGTCGAGCAGCCAGGAGTCCGGGTCGCGGTCGGGGTGGGTCTGCTTCCACAGCGGCAGGTCGTCGTGGTGCAGCCAGACGACGGCTCCGGTGCGCTCGGCGAGGGCGGGGGCGGCGTCGATGTGGTCGTTGTGGGCGTGGGTGCACACGATGGCCGTCAGGCGGCGGTCGCCGACCGCCTCGGCGATGGCGTCGGCGTCGTGGGCGGCGTCGATGACGACGACCTCGTGGTCGTCCCCGACGAGCCACACGTTGTTCTCGACGTCCCATGTGCCGCCGTCGAGCGTGAACTGGCCGGAGGTGACGAGTCGTTCGATGCGGGCGGTCATCACAGCACCACCACCGAGCGCAGCACGTCACCACGGTGCATCCGCTCGAACGCCTTCTCCACCTCGTCGAGTTGGATGGTCTCGGTCACGAACGCGGCCAGGTCCAGACGCCCCTGCAGATGCAGGTCGATCAGCATCGGGAAGTCGCGGGAGGGCAGGCAGTCGCCGTACCAGGAGGACTTGAGCGCTCCGCCGCGGCCGAAGACGTCCAGCAGCGGGAGTTCGAGCTTCATGTCGGGGGTGGGGACGCCGACCAGGACGACCGTGCCGGCCAGGTCGCGGGCGTAGAAGGCCTGTTTGTAGGTCTCCGGGCGGCCGACCGCCTCGATGACGACGTCGGCGCCGAAGCCGCCGGTCAGCTCGCGGATCGCCTCGACCGGGTCGGTCTGCGTCGAGTTGACGGTGTGGGTGGCGCCCATCGTGCGGGCGGTCTCCAGTTTGCGGTCGTCGATGTCGACCGCGATGATCTTCGCCGCGCCGGCCAGGTGGGACCCGGCAATGGCCGCGTCGCCGACGCCGCCGCCGCCGAAGACGGCTACCCTGTCGCCGCGGCCGACGTTCCCCGTGTTGATCGCGGCGCCGATGCCGGCCATGACGCCACAGCCCAGCAGTCCGGCGACGGCCGCGGAGACCGCGGGGTCGACCTTGGTGCACTGGCCGGCCGCGACCAGTGTCTTGTCGGCGAAGGCGCCGATGCCGAGGGCCGGGGAGAGCTCCTGACCGGTCGAGGCGAGGGTCATCTTCTGACCGGCGTTGTGGGTGTCGAAGCAGTACCAGGGCCGACCGCGCAGACAGGCCCGGCAACGGCCGCACACGGCACGCCAGTTGAGGATCACGAAGTCCCCGGGCGCCACCTCGGTGACGCCGTCGCCGACCGTCTCGACGATCCCGGCGGCCTCGTGGCCGAGCAGGAAGGGGAACTCGTCGTTGATGCCGCCCTGCTTGTAGTGCAGGTCGGTGTGGCAGACCCCGCAGGCCTGGACCCGCACCACGGCCTCCCCCGGGCCGGGGTCGGGCACGACGATCGTCTCGACCCTGACCGGCTCGTCCTTCCCCGGTGCGATCACGCCACGTACTTCCTGCGCCATCGTGCTGACCCCTTCTGTCGGCGGGCGTCCGTCCCGGTGCCGACCTTACGCGCGACTGATCGGTAAGGGCGTGGTTTGCAGGCCCGCGGGCCTGCAGTCACGGCACTTCCGGCCACCCTCCAGATACCCCCGGGGGTAATTCTGCTACGGTGACCATATACCCCCCGGGGTAATGTGCCTGGGGTTTACGAGGAGAGGAGCACTGCCGTGTACTTCGTCGACACCCTCGAAGTGCCGGGACTGGGCAACCGCGGCTATGTGGCGGGGGGTGCGCACAGCGCGGTCGTCGTCGATCCCCCGCGTGACGTCGATCGGGTGATCGCGGCCGCCGCCCGGCGGGGCGTGCGCATCACACACGTCGTCGAGACCCACGTCCACAACGACTACGTCACCGGCGGCCTGGAGCTGGCCCGGGTGACCGGCGCCTCGTATCTCGTGCCGGCCGGAGCCCGGGTCGCGTACGAGCGTGTGCCGGTCGCCGACGGGGACCGGGCGGAGATCGGGGCGGGGCTGGCGTTGCGTGCGCTGGCCACGCCGGGCCACACCCCGCACCACACGTCGTACGTCCTTCAGGACGACGGACGGGCGGTGGCCGTGTTCACCGGAGGCTCCCTGCTGATCGGCACGGTCGGGCGCCCCGACCTGGTCGAGCCGCGGCTGACCGAACAACTGGCCCGCGCCCAGTACGACTCCGCGCACCGCCTGGCCGCGGAGCTCCCGGACACGACCGAGGTGCTGCCCACACACGGCTTCGGCAGCTTCTGTTCCGCCGGGCAGAGCGACACGGGCGCGGAGACGGCGATCGGCCGGGAGCGCACCGCCAACGAGGCGCTCGTCAAGGACGTCGACACCTTTGTCGCCGACCTGCTGGCCGGCCTGGACGACGTACCCGCGTACTACGCCCATATGGGTCCGGCCAACGCCGAGGGCCCGGCCCCCGTCGACCTCACCCCGCCCCGCCGCGCGGACGCCGAAGAAATCGCAGCCCGGCTGGCCGCCGGCGAATGGGTGGTGGACCTGCGCAACCGGGTCGCGTTCGCCGAGGGGCATGTCGCCGGGGCGTTGAACTTCGAGGCCGACGGGCAGCTCGCCACCTATCTGGCCTGGCTGCTGCCCTGGGGCAGGCCGGTCACGCTGCTCGCCGAGTCGGCCGCCCAGTTGGCCGACGCCCAGCGCGAGCTCGTCCGGGTCGGCATCGACCGGCCCGCCGCGGCGGCGACCGGCTCGCCCGGCGACTGGGTGCCGGTGGGAGAGCGGCCCCGCGCGTTCCCGCGCGCCGCCTTCGCGGAGCTCGTCGACCAGGACGGTGTCGTAATCCTCGACGTGCGACGCGACTCCGAGCGCGCGGGCGGGCACATCCCGGGCTCGCTGCACATTCCACTGCACCAGCTACGGGACCGGCTCGCCGAGATTCCGGACGGCACCGTGTGGGTGCACTGCGCCGGGGGGATGCGGGCGGCCATCGCGGCATCCCTCCTCGACGCGGCGGGGCGTGACGTCGTCGCCGTCGACGACCGCTTCGACGCGGCGCGCGAGGCCGGGTTGATCCCGGACCGCCTCACTCCGGCCGAGGCCCGCGACCGAACGCGCGCGGGCGCCGTCCTCCTGGACGTGCGTGAACCGGCCGAGTGGGCCGCGGGGCACGCCCCCGGCGCCGTGCCCGCCCCGCTGTCCGGCCTCGCGGCCGGGGGTGAACTGCCGCAGCGCGCCCAGGGCCGGCCGGTCGTCGTGATCTGCCGCTCCGGGCGACGCTCCCGCGAGGCGGCGGACCTGCTCGCCGCGCGCGGCGTCCACGCGGCAGACGTCGCGGGCGGTATGCGGGCGTGGGCCGAAGCGGGTCTGCCGGTCGTGCGCGACGAGCAGCGCACCTCGCCCGCGTGAGCGCGTTCGTCCTCGCCCTCGTCGCCGGGGCTCTCACCGGTCTCGCCCTGGGCGCCCTCGGGGGTGGTGGGAGCGTGCTGGCGGTGCCCGCGCTGATCTACCTGCTCGGCCTCACCCCTGCCGCGGCGGCCACCGCGAGCCTGGTCGTCGTCACCGTCACGTCCGCCACCGCCCTGATCGGGCATGCCCGCGAGGGCACCGTGCGGGGGAAGCACGGCCTTCTGTTCGCCCTCGCGGGACTCGGGCCCGCGGCGGTCGGCGGCGCGGTCTCGGCGCGGCTCCCGGCCGGAGTGCTGACCGGCGCCTTCGCCGTGATCGCCGCAGTCGCCGCGCTGCGGATGCTGCGGCCGTCGGCCTCCGCGCCCACCGAGGTGCCGGCCCGCCCGGTTCGGGTCGCCGCGGCCGGGGCGGGGCTCGGCGCGGTCACCGGGGTGCTGGGGGTG
>NZ_QZWF01000042.1 GCF_004187715.1 Streptomyces sp. F001
CCGCCGAACGCGGCATGACCGCGCTCGCCCTGAACGACCGCGACGCCGCCGGCGGCGCCGTACGGTTCGCCGGCGCGCCGCGCCCGGAGCAGCACCGAGACCGCTACCCCTTGTGGTGCTTGGTTCTACCGTGGCCGGGCCTAAGCGCGCAGCCTTCAACGACGCCTACCTTCTGCCTCATTCCCACAAGATCGAGCAGGCGCGCGCCGCTGGCGCCTACCGACAGGTGCCCGCACCCCCAGACCGGCAGCCTGGCCGCCGACGACGCCCCGCTGAGCCCGTACGTCGTCGCGGTCCTGATCCGCAACTCCTACAGCGCCGGCTTGGCCCACGCCGACGCCTTGCGCCGCCTGACGGAGGCTGGTGAGGTCGACCCCACCAACCCCTGGACGTTGCTGCGCGGCGCTCTGGAAAACTCCGCCAACTGCATGTGTCTCCAAGGGCTCCGGCCGTGACGAACGCCGGCACCGCGCACTGGCCCTGTGGAACGAGGACATGCGCAACCGCCACCGGCACAAGCAGGACACCGGCCATCCCCAGCCGCGGCAAGACCGGTGTACAGCGCCGGGCAGAGATCCGCGCCAGCGCCGATCACCTCGGCCTGGCACCGCTCGCCACACCCAGGCCCCACCAGGTCCTGCCGGCCGCCGCGCCCTCCGCGGGCCTGACGGCGGTCAAGGTGTGCGCGGCCTGGCGGGCAGGGTTTGCGCAGGGCCGCTACTGGCCCGATCTGAGGGCCTCTCAACCCTGTGCCGCGATCCCGGGAGCCGATGGCATCCACACCGTCGCCCTGGTCATCGACGAGGACCAGCACCGGCCGCCGGCCAAGTACTGCCGCGTCATGCTGTCTCGTCTGCGTGAGCACTACCACGCCCGCGCCCGGCCCGCTGACAGGCGGGTGCGAGCCGGCCCGCCAGTTCGTCACTGTGCTCGCACGATCGGCCGATCCCCAGGCCGAGGTCTGACTCGTTGACACGTGCAGCAGCGCAAGCCTGCCGTACCCGGACATGTGGGGAGAGGAGACCCGGTGGAGCTCTCAGCCCGGCACGTGCTGTGGCGACGCTTCGAGGACGAGCAAGACGACATAAGGCTCGCTGAAGTGTGCGGCGGAGTACGTTCGATCACCGAAGGGGACGGAGTCGAGGATCCCCATGCCGTCGTCGCCTTGGCCATCGCCGGGGCCGCCGAAGGCGTTCTCGCCGGCCTGGACGACGTGTGGGCCCTCTACACGCCGCAGCAGGTCGTCTGTGCTGCCTCCGCCCTGTGTGCGCAGATCACCGCAGCAGGCGGAGCACTTGAGAAGCTTGATGCCCGTTTCGATGTGATGGCCGAACGCGGCGACATTGCGGTGCCCGACGTGGACCGGCCTGGAAGTGGCGAGGCCGGTGAGCCCGGCAGACTCGGCCCGGCGCAGAGCGCTCTGGGATCCACGGGACATGCGGCCTCCACTGCTGTGCCGGCCGGCGCCGAGGAAGCCGTGCGCCTTCTGACCGCTGCGCAGTACCTGACACCACTGTCCACCAGCGCACACGAGACCCTCACCGAGGTCGGTCGCCTGCTTGGCGACGACGCGGAGCCGTTCACGGCAGACCATGACCTCGATACGCCCGCTCACCGCGCCCGTGAACGCTGCGGATGCCGGACCGGGCTCACTGCCCGTGACGGCGCACGGTGGGACTTCCGTCGCGAAGACAGTGAATGGTGCCTCGTACGCAGGGCTGACGGCCACTGGGCGGAACTCGCCGCCTCAGAGGCATGCGCCGACCCACGTCACCTGACCGCCCTGATCCGCTCGGCCGCATCACTTCCGACGGTTCGGACCTGCCCAGGACCGAGCAGCGATGACCAAGACCACCGACGCTGTCATGGCGCTCCTCGAAGACGCCGCGCCCCTGCGCCCCTCTCACGGCTACGTCAACGGTGACGCCCGCATGACCTCGCCGACGAAGAGAGACGGGCATGCTGTCGACGGAGCGACCGGATCAGGAATGTTCCCCTGACGGAAGCGGATGCTGATGCGGAACCGACAGCCGCCACGGACACCCTGGGCCGAGCCGCCGGGCGCGGACCGCCTCATCGCCCCACGCGCCCTCACGAACCAAACCCTGATCGCCGTGGCGCAGCGCACCCCACACCAGACCGCAGCAGCTCTGCAGCCGACGCTCGACGCCGTCCCTGACCGGTGTATGGAAGGACAACCCCGCCGATGACCGATCGCACAACGACATCCCGGGCCGGCATCCGTGGCTTTCGCGCGGGCGACGGACCGCAGGTGGTGGAGGTGTGGCGGCGCAGTGCGCCGGCCGACTCCGTCACTGCGGACCGCTTCCGCTCCCTGGTGCTGCTCGACACCAACTTCGATCCGGAGGGTCTTCGGGTCGCCGTCGAGGGAAACCGCGTCGTCGGTGCGGCCTACGCAGTGCGCCGTCTGACGCCGATGACCGGCACCGACCTGGAGCCGGAGCAGGGCTGGATCCCGTTCTTCTTCGTCGACCCGGTCGCCCGCAGGCGCGGCCTCGGCCGCCGGCTGCTGGCCGACGCCCTCCACTGGCTGCACGGCCACGGCCGCACCCGGGTGGACTTCTCCTCGTACACCCCGAACTACGTTCTGCCCGGCCTGGACGCCGAGACGTACCCGGAAGCGGCCCTGCTCCTGGAGTCCCTGGGCTTTCGCACGCTGTACGAGGCGGAGGCGATGGACCGTGGCCTGGTGGGCTATCGCTTCCCGGAGGACGTCGCGCGCCATGTGGAGGAACTGACGGCGCAGGGCTACCGGTTCGCCACCCCGTCCGACGACGACCTGGTGGATCTGTTCGCGCTCGCCGGGAGCCACTTCGGTCCGGACTGGGCGTGCACGATCCGGGCATGTCTGGCCGCGGGCACGCCGCTCGACCGGATCGTCGTCGTCCGGGACCCTTCGGGCCGCATGGTCGGCTGGGCGATGCACGGGGCGTTCGACGCCGTGGACGAGCGGTTCGGCCCGATCGGCGTGCTGGAGGAGGTGCGCGGCATCGGACTCGGCGAGATCCTCCTGCACCTGGTCCTTCAGAGGATGCGGGCGCGCCGCGCGCACTCCGCGTGGTTCCTGTGGACCGGCGCGCAGTCCCCGGCAGGCCACATGTACCGCAAGACCGGCTTCACCACGACCCGTGTGTTCCGCGTGATGCGCCGGACGGCCGCTCGATGACGCCGGCACGCCGCACCAGCCGCCTGAGCCGCCGCCACTTCGCGCTTGCGCTCCCCTCGGCGCTGCTCGCCTCCGGATGCGCATCGCACCAGGGCACCGGGCGGCCCGGCGACCCGATCGTCCTCACCCTGCTCTCCCACTACGCGAGCGGGGTGCTCAAAGAGGCCCTACAGGGCCCGGTCGACGAGTGGAACGCCAGCCACGACCGGGTCAAGGTGCAGACCAAGGCCGTCGAGTTCACGGACCTGCTGACCACGTTCATGGTCCGGCAGGCCGCGGGCCAGGGCGCCGACATCCTCCACCCGTACTGCTTGTGGAACGGCCAGCTGGTCCAGGCCGGCGTCCTGCGGCCCGCTCCGAGGGAGCACGCCGAGGAGATCACACGCGGCTACAGCGAAGCTGCGGTCGACGCCGCGTCGGTGGGCGGCCAGGTCTACGGCTACCCGACCGAGGTGCAGACGTACGCCCTCTACTACAACAAGCGGCTGCTGCGGGAAGCCGGCATCGGCGGCCCGCCACGCACCTGGCGGGAGCTGGAGGAGACCGCCTACCGCACCGCCAGGCGTGACCGGTACGGCAACACATTGGTCCAGGGCTTCGGGCTGTCGACCGTTGACGACTCCACCACCGTCGGCCAGACACTCGCCCTGCTCAACGCCGCCGGCGGCAGGTTCGTCTCCGAGGACGGC
Source organism: Streptomyces sp. F001 (assembly GCF_004187715.1). Lineage (GTDB taxonomy): Bacteria > Actinomycetota > Actinomycetes > Streptomycetales > Streptomycetaceae > Streptomyces > Streptomyces flavusporus. Next base: position 3,877 of record NZ_QZWF01000042.1, read on the forward strand.
AGGAGCACCGCCATCGACTCGCCGGCCGGACGGGCCGTGTTCGATCTGGAGCACCGCCTCGTCGTCAGAGGTGCGAGCGCCCCGGGTGTCAACGTCTACAAGGCGTTCCGGTCCGGGCAGGTGGCCATGGTGGTCAGCGCCGGCTGGTGGACCGGAAGCCTGAAGACCCTGATGGGCAAGGACTACCGCGATGTCGGCGTCGCGCCGCTGCCCCTCCCCGAGGCGGACGGCAAGCGCGCCACGCTCTCCACCGGCTTCATGCTGGGGGTCAACGCGGCCGGCAAGCACCCGCGCGCGGCCTGGGAGTTCCTGCGCTGGCTCAACACCGAGAAAGTGAACGTCAAAAGCGCCAAGGAGGGCGGGAAAGCGACCCGGATGAGCTCCCTACAGGTGTCGGCCGGCTCCCTGACCGGCCGAGCCGACGACATGCGCACGCTCCTGGGCGCGTACAGCGACGCAAACCTGCGCCCCTTCCTGGACGCGCTGGCGTACTCGGTGCCGGAACCGAATGTGCCCGGCGCACAGCAGGCCAAATCGCTGCTGCGCAAGAACATCGAGGCGTTGTGGACCGGTCAGCAGTCGGTCGACCAGGCACTGCGCACCACCCGGCGTCAGGTCGATCGAGAGGTGTCGCGCTCATGGTGAACGCGCTGACGCCGACGACGACCGAGCGGGCGGCGCCCAGCACGCGCTCCTCCTCGCCCGCCGTCGACGGCCGCGCCCGGTCCCGGCGCCGCCAGGCCGTCGTCGCCTATCTCTTCCTGGCACCGACGTTGCTGTTCTTCGCCGTCTTCCTGATCCTGCCGCTCGGTTTCGCGCTGCTGCTGTCGATGTCCCGCTGGGCCGGGTTCGACCTCGGCGGCATCCAACCGGTCGGAACGGACAACTTCGCGGGTCTCTTCGCGGACGGATCGACGTTCCTGGCGCCGATCCTCACCAACACGCTGCTGTTCGCCCTGGGCACCGTGGTCCTTGCGCTCGCCGGCTCCGTGGTTGTCGCCACCTGCATCGACAACCTGCGGTTCCAGGGTCTGTGGCGCACCCTGTACTTCCTGCCGATCGTGACGACCGTCGTCGCCGTCGGCAACGTATGGAAGTACATGTACGAGCCGGGCGGCCTCGTCAACGGCGTACTCAACGCCCTCGGGCTCGGCTCGATGGCCTTCCTCCAGGACCCGGACACTGCGCTGCCCTCGGTCGTGGTCGTCCAGGCCTGGGCCTCGGTCGGCTCGGCGGTCCTCATCCTGACTGCCGGGCTGAAGTCCATTCCCGAGTCGTACTACGAGGCCGCAGCGCTCGACGGCGCCGGGCCGCTCACCGTCTTCTGGAAGATCACACTGCCGCTGCTGCGGCCGTCCCTGCTGCTCGTGTGCATCACCCAGTTCATCAGCGGCCTGCAGTCGTTCGCGCTGATCACCGTGATGACCAAGGGCGGGCCGGGTGACGCGACCAACGTGGCTGCCCTGGAGATGTACCGGCAGGCCTTCTCGTACGGCCGATGGGGCCCTGCGAGCGCCGCCGCCTTCGTACTGTTCGTGGTGGTCCTCGTGGTCACCCTGGCGCAGTTGTGGATCTTCCGGCGCAAGGAGGAGGACGCGTGATCCGCCGCCGTTTCCCGTGGTTGTCGTATCTGGTGGTCGTGACCGGCGCCGTGCTCACGGTGGTGCCGTTCCTCGACATGGTGATGACGTCGTTCAAGGGGGCCGGTGAGGCCGGCACGTTGCCGTACCACTTCCTGCCCAAGGCGTTCGACCTGTCGAACTACCGGGCGGCGATCGACCAGCTCGATCTGCCGGTGCTCTTCCGCAACAGCGTCGTCGCAACCGCCGTGATCACCGGATCGGTGCTGTTCACGTCATCACTCGCCGGCTACGCGCTGGCCAAACTCCGCTTCCCCGGCCGGAACTTGATCTTCCGACTCGTGCTGTCGACGATGATGTTCCCCCCATTCCTCTTCTTCATCCCGCACTTCCTGATCCTGGTGCACTGGCCACTTGCGGGCGGCAACGACCTGTTCGGGCGCGGGGGCGCGGGCCTGACCGTCAGCATCGCCGCGCTCGCCATGCCGTTCCTCGTCAACGGCTTCGGAATCTTCCTGATGCGCCAGTTCATGGTCTCGATCCCGGACGAGGTCCTGGAGGCCGCGCGCATCGACGGTGCCGGCGAGTTCGCCGTGTGGTGGCGGATCGTCGTGCCGCAGACCAGGCCGGTCCTGCTGACGCTCGGTCTGCTGACCTTCGTCCAGGCGTGGAACGAGTACATCTGGGCGCTGCTCATCTCGACCGCCAACCCGGACGTGATGACCCTGCCCGTCGGCATCCAGTTCCTGCAGGACTACGTGGACCCGACCCGCACGATGCCGATCGTCATGGCCGGTCTCGTCCTGAGCATCCTGCCGGTCCTGATCCTCTTCCTGCTGCTGCAGAAGTACTACATCCGCGGCGTGATGCTCAGCGGCCTCAAGTGAGATGCTTCGGCACGCGCCCGACGTGAACTTCGCGGTGACAGGTGGGGCAGGCGCCGACCCGGGTGGGCAGGAGGATCCGAAGTTCTCGGACGACTTGGCAGAGGGTCGGGCCGGCGCCGCTTCTCCTGGGGATCGGGCCAGCCGCTGCAGGGTGCAGAAGGCGGGGCGGCACAGACAAAGGTGACGTGGTGGTGCCCGCCTCTCCAGGTGCGGCCTTCGAAGGGGGCAAGTCCCGGGGCCTGCTTCCTCTCGCGGTAGTCGTGCTCGAGCCGCCGGCGCAGTTCCACCAGCCTGACGAGGGCGGTCAGCGAGGTGTCCCGGTGCCGGGCCGTCGACGGTCTTGCGGATCTCGCGCCCGGCGGGTCGAATCCGCAACGCCACCGAGTGGGGGAAACCGATGTGTGATGCGGCATCGTCAGCCGGACGGGACGGTGACGGCCCGGGCGTTCCAACCAGAGACACGGACGCGTGGGGTGCCGTCCGGGTCGACTGTCCGATGGGAGGCCACCAATGTTGCCGATTCACCCGGCCACAGGCTGATCTGATTGTCGCTCCAGCGGACGGGCAACGTGGGAGTCCTCCCGTCCGCGGAGACCAGGTCGACGTCGGCGAGCAGAACGGGGGCTTTCGTGGTGCCCGGGTGGCGGAGGGTCACGGTCGTCCTCGATGTGCCGGCCCTGGTTGCCTTCGTTGTGGCTGTCACGTCCAAGGCGACCTGCGGCATCGAGTTCAGTCCCGTCAGGTCGGCGTAGGAGGTGGTGGGGGTGTAGTACCAGTCGGTCTTCGCGTAGTCGAGGACGTCGTTGCGGGTGGAGAGCCAGTAGACGTTGCGGCTCAGTTCCCGGCCGGTGGTGTCGGCGAGCTGCAGCCGGGCCAGGTACGTCCTTGCCAGGCCGGGGACCTTGGCCGGGAGGGTCAGCGAAGTGGTGGTCACGCCGCGGGCTTCGACGTCGACACCGGTCACCGTGCGGTCGTACTTCTTGGTCCCGTCGGTATTGAAGAGCGTGATCCGAGCGCTCAACCCTGAGGCGGCGGTTCGGCGGTTGTTGACGATGCTCACCGTGCGGTTGTCGTAGCCGTACTGGATGTGGAGGGGTTCGTTGGCCTTCTTCGCGCCGAAGTAGGCCCCGTTCTGGTCCAGATAGCGGTCGATGAGCTGCCAGTGGAGGGAGGTCCAGCCACTGTTGAGCATCCAGTAGATGACGCCGGTCGCGGGCCGGGTGTTGTCCTTGGCGTTGCGGGAGTACGCCTCGAACTGCGCCCGGACGTTCTCGTACTGGGCGAGCTGGGCCTTGCGCACGTAGTCGCCGAGACCGGTCGGTCGTCCGTAGCGGCCGGCGAGCGCGGCGTTGTACAGCTTGAGTGTCGAGAATGTGGGTGAGGGAGAGCGGTGGTACTGGGGGGCGGAGGGTTGCTTCCAGAGGGTCTCCAGCTCGGCCGGGGTCAGCATCCGCCGCAGTGTGTCGAGGGTGGGGATGCTCGGGCCGGCGCCGGTCTCGGAGTTGAAGCCGGTGGCTCCTCCCTCGCGCTTGTCGTACCAGTAGCCGGGCGGCACCCAGTCGTAGGGGCCGGTCATCCGCATCCCGGAGCGGCCGGTGACGGGTGTCGGCTTCCCTGAGGCGGAAGGGATCACGGGCACGTTCCAGTCGGCCGCCCGCAGCGCTTTGAGGTATCCCGACTCGATCTCGGCGTTGGGCGCTGCGTCGCTGCCGATCAGGAACGAGATCACGCTGGGGTGGTTGCGCAGCCGGGCCGCCTCGGCGGCCATCGACGCCTGGGCGACTGCATGGTCGGCCGCGTCCCACTTCTCCCCGGACTCCGCCGGGTTGACCTCCCCTTCCCACTTGTTGCAGCACTCCCAGCCGGCGATCGTGAGGATCCCGTACCGGTCGGCGAGGTCGAAGAACTCGTCGGGCTCGAGGTGGCCTTCCAGGCGCAGCGTGTTCAGGCCCAGGTCGCGGACGTACTGCATGCGGTGCTCGGCGTAGGCGTGGTCCCAGCGCAGGAACTCGTCGGGGGACCAGCCCGCGCCCTTGATCAGCAGCGGGCGGCCGTTGATCCGGTACTGGCGCGCGCCGTCGGCATTGATCGGTGCTCGAACGTCGCGGATACCGAAGGTGGTGTGTGCGGTGTCGGAGGTGACCCCGTCGACCGTCACGGCCAGGTCGAGGTCGTACAGGGGCTGCCCGCCCATCCCGGCGGGCCACCATACGCGTGGCGAAGCCACATGAAGTCCGGGGTGGTCGGCGGGGGAGAAGACCACGGTCCGGCTCTCCCCGGGCGCCAGCGTCACCCGTCGGCTGAGGGCTGCGGGCCCGGCCGTGCCGGAGAGCAGCGCCGTGACGGTGTCGGGTGAGTCGTTGCGCAGGCGGGCCTTGACGGTCAGATCCGCGGAGGCCAGCGACGGCACGGCCAGGTCGGTCACGACGCGGGCGTCATGGAGGACCACCGGGCCGCTGCGGCGGACGACGACGTCGCGGACGATGCCCATGTTCCGGTCCGGTGGCGGCTGCAGCCAGTCGAGCCAGCCCACGGTGAGATGCTTGCGCGGGTCGTTGGGCTGCACCCGGAAGGCGACCGTGTTGGTGCCCGGCCTGACCAGAGCAGTGATGTCCAGCTCGTGTCGGGTGTAGGTGCCCGCGACCTTCCTCGCCGTCGAGACTTGGCGGCCGTTGACGAAGACGTCGGCGGCCGAGGTTACCCCGCTGAAGTCGAGATACGTACGACCTGCCCGGCTGTCGTCGACCGAGAAGTCGGACCGGTACCACCACGGGACCCTGAAGTCGGCGGCAGGGATCAGCTTCTGGTTGGTGGAGTGGAATGGGTCGGGGTACACACCGGCCGCCAGCAGGGCGGCGAGGACGGTGGAGCGAGGGCCGGCCTGGTACCAGCCCTTCGTCGGATAGCCGGGGCTGGACACCTCGGCCGCCGGGTCCTTCACCCGGGCGGTCGACTGGATCATGAACCCGGCCAGAGCCGTGCCGGAGCCATGTCCGACGGTGACCGCGGTGGCAGCCGGAGTGCCGATCGCCGCCCGGCCGGTAAAACCGACCGGGGTGAGGGCAGGGGCCAGGAAGACAAGCAGGCCGAGGAGGGCGCAGACGACGGACCGGCCGGGTACCCGAGCCCGGCGGTGTGACGGACCGCGGGCCGGAATGGACGGGAACGGGTAACCAGGGCGGTACGGCGACACCCTGCCCAGGAGTTGAGGCATGCCATTCAGCATGGTGCCGAAACCTTGACAGCCGACGCTCCACATGCCGCGCGTCGCCCGACCGCAGCAACCGAGGAGCGCGGGGAGGAGTAATTCCGAGGTCCTCAGGTGTTGCGCGCAACCCGGATGACGGGAGTGTGCGACGGGCGCTGGGGCCGCTCATGGGGCCTGGATCGTCCCCCTGCGGCGGGAGTGTGGGCCCCCTGACCAAGTCCTACTGAGACCAGGACGAAAGTCCCGGCACAGCGCGTTGAAGGAGGAAGCCCCGCTAGGGTCAGACGACTCAGCTCGGAATCCCTGGACCCCAGACCGGCCAGGGAGCACTCGATGAGCAGCCAGAACCGTCCCGCCACTGGTATCCGGGCTCCTTGAACGGTTCGCTAGGGGCCGCATTGCTTCCCTCGCGCCCGGAGCCCCTCCGGGGCACCCGTGCGGTCCAGTAGCGCCTGATACACGGACCACACCACGGCAACCATCGGTACGGCCACCACCGCGCCGATCACCCCCGCCGCAACCGCGCCCCCGACGACCGACAGTGCGACCACGACCGGGTGCAGCCGGACGGCCCAGCTCATCACGATCGGGTGCAGAAGATGCCCCTCGATCTGTCCGATGACCACGATCAGGGCCACGACCACCAGGGCGATGAACGGTCCCTTCGACGCCAGCGCCACGACGGCCGCGACCGCAAGGGCGATCGGTGACCCGATCAGCGGGATGAAGGCGGCGAAGAACTCCAGCAGTGCCAACGGCAGGGCGAGCGGCACGCCCAGGGCGAACAGGGCCAGGCCCACGAGGACCGCGTTGGTCACGGCCACCAGCAGGATGCCGTGCGTGTAACCGGTGAAGGTCCGCCAGGCGGCCCCGCCGGCGACCGTGACGCGGTCGCGTGCCACGGCGGGGAGTTGGTTGCACAACCACCGCCACTGCCGGTCGCCGGAGTGCATGAAAAAGACTGCACAGAACAGCGCCAGGGCGAGGACGGTCAGCACGTCGAGCAGCCGGCTCACACCGCTGAGCGCCGTACTGATGATGGCGGAGCGGTGGCTGGAAAGGATCTCGCCGATCCGGGACTGCAGGTCGTCGAACACGGCCGGGGCAAGCCGGAACGGTGGGTCCTCCAGCCGACGCTCGATCCGGTCGATCCCTGCCACGAACTCTCGTTCCAGCCCGGTCCGCTGCCCTGCCACGGTTTCACCCACCAGGGTCAGCACCCCGAGGACGAGGACGATGCCGCCGATGAGCGAAGCCGCGACCGCGAGCGCTCGCGGCATGACACGGGCGAAGAGAGTGGCCACGGGCCGGAGCACGGCGGTGAGGACAAGGCCGAGGAAGACGGCGACGGCGATGCGGTGATACTGCCCCAACACGGAGAAAGTGGCCCGGACAACGATGCCGACGGCAAGGATCCGCCATGAATACGCGGCCGCGGTCCTTAGCCAGTGCGGCACGTGCGTCTCCGCGCCGCTCAGGCGTCCGAGTGGCGGCGCGGGCGGATCTGGGGGCGTGGACATCTCATGCTCGTACCACCCGCCGGCCCGCAAGGCCACGCGGGCCGGCTCGGATTCCCCCGAAGGCACCCCCGGACGCCCGCCGGGCCTCGGGCCGGACAGGCAGGTGTCGCATGAACGCCCGTCAGCCGTGCCTGCAACCCACCCGTGGGAACTGGGCTCATCATGATGATCCGACGCGCCCTGTCCGCATCGCCGTGAACTTCAGCTGGTCCGAAAGCTCAGGCACGCGGTCTTGTCGGCCGAGGTGACCGACCGCGATGACGGGGCTGGGGTCTGGTCTTCACACGGGCGCGTAAGAGGGCCCGTGTCTGTACGGCCACACAGACCAGGCAGACGGCCTGGACCACTGCCGGAAGCACGCCGCAGAGATCCCGCCGCGGCAGCTGCGGCTGCTGTTCCGGTGATGATGAGGCAGCGACGAGTTGCCGGCCACCGGTGTCCGGGACCTCGTTCCGGTAGAGCAGCGATGCCGGCGGTCAGGAGACCGTCCGCGCCGACGTGCCGAAGTCGCTCACCGACCTGGCGGCCGCCAGCCGGCGCTCCAACGCCTCGGTGCCGCACTACTGTCAGCGGCTGTCGCACGGTTGCGCGTCAAAGTGTCGCCGGGCCTGGCGGTGGTCGCTCTGATGCAGGCCCGCTGCCGCCGTTCGCCGCGTCCTCCGGGCGCCGGACCGCTGCTTCCTGTCCGCCCGCTTCGCCCCGGAACGCCGTGTCAGTCGCCGACTGAGCAGTTGCCCAGTACTTCCCGTGCAGCCTCCAGTGCGAGGGCCCGGTCGTCGGGAACCAGTCCGATGCGGGTACGGCGGTCGAGGAGGTCGGCCGCGTCGAGAGCCCCTTCGTGGCGCACGGCCCACAGCAGCTCCGCGCGGGTCACCGGGTGCCCGTCCAGGACGGGCCGGGCGAGCCGGGGCTCGGCCGTGGCCAGCGCGTGCACAGCCGGTGCCTCGGTGCCATAGCGGTTGATCAGGCGTCTCGGCGCGCGGAGGGCGCCGAGTATCCGGGGCGGTGCGGCGCCGACCAGGGGGAGGGTGGCAGTGGGCGAGGCTCCCGCGGACAGGCCGTGGGTGGCGACGGCGGCGTCGACGGCGTCCTCGGCCATGCGCCGATAGGTGGTGAGTTTGCCGCCGACCACGGTGACCACGCCCTCCCGCGAGGTGAGCACGGCGTGTCTGCGGGAGATGTCGGCGGTGCTCGGCGCCGTGCCGGAGCCCTCGCCCGGTGCAACGTCCAGCAGCGGCCGCAGTCCCGCGAACGCGCCCACCACGTCGTCGCGGTGCACGGGGACGTCCAGAGCGGATCCGAGGACGTCAAGCAGGAATCCGATGTCGGTCTCCGGCACGTTGGGCACGTCCGGGAGGTCGCCGTCCACGGGTTCGTCGGTGAGTCCGACGTACACCCGCCCGTCGCCCTGCGGCAGGACGAGGATGAAGCGATTGATCTCGCCGGGGACCGGGATGTGCAGGCCGGCCGGCAGAAGGCCCAGGCGGTCCGCGCGCAGGACGACGTGGGTGCCGCGCGAGGGCCGGATGCGGACCCCGTCCACCAGGCCGCCCGACCACACGCCGGAGGCGTTGATCACCGCCCGGGCGCGGATCTCGCCTTCCTCGCCGGTGAGTTCGTCGCGTATCCGGGCACCGGACGCGGTGAGTTCCAGCGCCCGCACCCGCGTGAGGATACGTGCGCCTCGCGCCGCCGCCGTACGCGCGATCGCGGTGACCAGGCGGGCGTCGTCGGTCACCCGGCCGTCCCAGGACAGCAGTCCGCCGCGGAGTCCGGAGCCGCGCAGTGCGGGAGCCAGGTGACGGGTTTCCGCGGCCGAGAGCCGGCGCGGTGCAGGCAGTGTCGCCCGGGCCGTGCGTGCCGCCAGACGCAGCGTATCGCCGGCGCGGAACCCGGCCCAGGTCATTGCGGCCTGGCCGCGGGAGACCAGCGGAGTGAGGGGCAGGACGAACGGCTGGGCCCGCACCAGGTGCGGAGCGGTGCGCTCCATCAGGATCCCGCGTTCGCGGGCGCTCTCGTGAGCGACGTCGAGTTGGGCGGAGGCGAGGTAGCGCAATCCGCCGTGGATGAGCTTGGAGCTCCAGCGGGAGGTGCCGAAGGCCAGGTCGTGGGCGTCGACGGCGGCAACCGTCAGTCCGCGGGCGGCGGCGTCCAGGGCGGCCCCGGCGCCGGTCGCCCCGAGGCCGACCACCAGGACGTCCACGGGCTCGCCGCCCACGGTCCGCGCCAGATCGCGCAGGCGGCGGCCGGCGGTCAGGGACGAGCCGGGAGCCGGTCGTCCCGAGGAGGGCGGACTGCTGCTGGAGTTCATGGTGCGAGGGTCCTCTCGAGAATGGTCCGCAGTTCTGCGGAGAAGGCCTCCGTGCTCAGTTCGGGGTCGTCCTCCTCGGTCATGGTGCGCAGCGACAGGGTGAAGGACTGGGCGACCAGGAGCAGGGACCTGGCTTGCCGTCCGGGGTGGCCGGGGCGTACCGACGCGTCGGCGTGGCCCTCGCGGAGTGCCTCGACGAGTAGTTCCAGGAGGGCTTCCTGGCTCGCCCCGCGTCTGTCCAGCACGTAGGGGACGAGCAGTTCGGGATCGACGTCGACGATCTTGCGGAAGAGCGGATGGCTCCGGAAGGCGTGCACGCCGTTGACGAGCCCGTCCACGATCCGTGTGCGCGCGGTCGTCCCCGGCTCACGGGCCGGCATCGCGCCGGTGGCCGCCTGGATCCATTCACGGGTCATCAGGTCGCCGACCAGCGACTGCACATCGGGCCAGCGGCGGTACAGCGTCATCCGGGAGACGCCCGCCCGGCGGGCCACGTCGGTCAGGGTGGTGCGCCGGACGCCGACGGCCAGGATGCAGTCGCGGACCGCGTCGAGCACCGGATCGCTGTCGGAAGCGTTGTGACGAATAGGCGTCATGTGTCACAGTGTAACGCCTCGGACGCCCCGAGGGACGGCACACTTCCGCGACCGCACCGCTGCGACGACTGACTCGCGAAGACGCTGTCGCGACGACCTGTGAGGACAAGGGCCATGGACATGCTGTGGAGCGGCTGGGGTGACCCGGCCAGGGCGACGCCGCTGCCCGACTCGGTGATCGCACTGCTGCGTGACCTGCTCGGGGTCAAACCGCGCAGCGCCGAGCCGATCGTCCTGGAAGAAATCCTGCAAGCGATCACGGTGCCCGAGCCGCCCCTCGACCCGGCTGCGCGCCAGGACCTGCTCGCCGCCGTAGGCGGTGAAGAGCATCTGCGCACCGACGCCGAGTCCCGTCTCCGGCACACCCGCGGCAAGTCCACCCCGGACCTGCTGCGCATCCGCGAGGGCGACGTGGGCGACCTGCCCGCGGCCGTGGTTCTGCCGGCGAGCCACGACGAGGTCCTGGCGGTGCTGAGGGCATGCGCCGCACATGGCCTGGCCCTGGTCCCGTTCGGCGGTGGCACCTCCGTCGTCGGTGGGCTGACCCCCGAGCGGTGGTGCCCCTTCGTCGCACTGGACCTGCGCCGCATGGACACTCTGCTCGACCTCGATCCGGTCTCCCGCACGGCCACCCTGCAACCCGGTCTGCGCGCTCCGCACGCCGAGACCCTCCTGGCCGCGCACGGCTTCACGCTCGGCCACTTCCCGCAGTCCTACGAGTGGGCGACAGTAGGCGGATTCGCCGCCGCCCGCTCCAGCGGTCAGGCCTCCGCCGGTTACGGCCGCTTCGACGACATGGTCCTCGGCCTCACCCTCGCCACACCCTCCGGCACGATCGAGGTGGGTCGCGCCCCGCGCTCGGCAGCCGGACCGGACCTGCGCCAGCTGATCCTCGGCTCCGAGGGAGCGTTCGGCGTCATCACCTCGGTGACGGTCCGGATCCGTCCCGTCCCCCACACCCGCATCTACGAAGGATGGCGCTTCGACTCCTTCGAGGCGGGCGCCGCCGCCCTGCGGAGCCTCGCCCAGGACGGGCCGCGGCCGACCGTACTGCGCCTGTCGGACGAGACCGAGACGCTCATCGGCCTCGCCCAGCCCGACGCCATCGGCACCTCCGGCCTGCCGCAGAACGCCGGTTGCCTGGCGATCACCGGCTACGAGGGCACCGAGGAGGACACCGCGCACCGCAGGGAACGGGCCGCGGCCGTGCTGCGCGACGCCGGCGGTACCTGCCTGGGCCGGGAACCGGGCGAGCGCTGGGCCCGCGGCCGCTACTCGGCCCCCTACCTGCGCGACGCACTCCTCGACGCCGGGGCGTTCGCCGAGACACTCGAGACCGCCGCCTTCTGGTCCCGCCTCCCCGGGCTGTACGCCGCCGTCCGCGACACGCTCACCGGCACTCTCACCGAGTTGGGCACGCCGCCGCTGGTCATGTGCCACATCTCCCACGTCTACGAAAACGGCGCTTCCCTGTACTTCACCGTTGTGTCCGCGCAGGGCGACGCCCCGGTGGCGCACTGGGCAGCCGCAAAACGCGCCGTCAACGAGGCGATTCTGACGGCCGGCGGCACCATCAGCCACCACCACGGCGTGGGCACGGACCACCGCGACTGGTACGTCCGGGAGGCCGGTCCGCTCGGCATCGGCGCTCTCCAGGCCGTCAAACGACGGCTGGACCCCACCGGTCTGCTCAATCCGGGCGTCCTGCTGCCCGCCGACTGACCCCCCGGCCCTTCTCCGACCCCGTCCCCGATCCCACAGGCGCCTGGAGGCACATCGATGCGACAGTTCACCGCCATCGTCAACCCCACCGCGGGCGGTTCCGCCGGGGTCGCGGTGCTGCTCCGCGTGGCCCGCCTGCTGAGGCAGGCCGGGGCCGAGCTGGAGACCGAGTACAGCCGCAGCCTGGCTCACGCCCGGGATCTCGCCCGTCAGGCCGGCCAGCGGCACCGGGTCGTCCTGGCCGTCGGCGGCGACGGAATCGCCGGCGGCATCGGCGGCGCCCTCAGCGGCACCGACACGCTCCTCGGCCTGATCCCGGCGGGCCGAGGCAACGACTTCGCCCGCGCGCTCGGCGTGGCCACTGATCCGGAGGCACTCGCCCGGGTGCTGCTCGACGGCGATCCCCGCTTCGTCGACACCATCGAAGTGGAGTCCGCCCACGGCCGCAGCGTCGTCCTCGGCAGCGTGTACGCGGGTGTCGACGCCCTCGCCAACCGCCACGCCAACCGCTCAGCACTGTTCAAGGGTGCCGCCTCCTACTACGCAGGCGGGCTGCGGGCCGTCGCCACCTGGCGCCCGGCCGCCTACCGGGTCACCGTCGACGGCGAGCAACTCGCGCACCGTGGCTACACCGTCGTCGCCGCCAACTCCGCCTACTACGGCTCCGGCCGGATCATCGCCCCCGGCGCCCGCATCGACGACGGACTTCTTGAAGTGGTGATGATCCGTGAGGCACCGCGCCGGCTCTTCTTCACCCTGATGCAGGAGCTCAGGTCCGGGACCCACGTTCACCGGCCGGAAGTGCAGATCGTCCAGGGAAGAGAGATCCGCATCGAGGCCGACCGCGAGGTGCCGTGGGGCGCCGACGGCGAGGTCGACGCCGTCCTTCCCGTCACGGCTCGGGTGCTGCCCGGGGCCCTCGCCGTGCTCTGCTAGCACTCCGGTCGAAGTTCGCTGTTCCCACTGGTGAGGCCCAGGTTGTGAACGTATTCGGCTGATGTGCCGTCAGGAGCCCGGGAACGGGGCCGACGGTCTGGCCGCGCGCCGGGACGACGCTGCTCCGGGCGCGGCGCGCCCGCGCCGTCGACGGGGAGATGAGCGTGCGCCTTGACCGTGCGGTCGGCGAAGTGCCGACGGCGCTCCGGCGGTGCGGTCCGGAGTGCACCATCCTGGTCGTCTTCTCCGGCGACAACGGACGTGATCCCGCTGTCCGGCGCCCGCGTCGCCCTCGTCGTGGGCGATGTCGTCGGCCGCGGCCTGCATGCATCTGCCGGCATCGGCCGCCTGCGGTCGGCGGTTCGCGTGGCTCCACCGGACCCGTCCGTCTCACCGGCCCCGCCCCCGGAATCCTCGCGATTCCGGGGGCTCCTGCTTGCTCAGGCGAGCGTGCCACCGGCTAAGGGATCGCCTCCTGCCACGTCGTGGCGATGCGCGGGTGGTACAGGTCGTGGGTCTGGGTGCCGTTGACGCTGGAGCGGCGGTAGATGCCCCAGTGGACGTTGTTCTCCTCGCCGTCCCATGTCTGGCCGTAGTGGACGGTGGTGCCGTTGGCGAGAGTCTGCCAGGCGCCGTTGTACCAGACCTGGACGTAGCCGACGGTGCGGTCCTCCGAGTAGCGGATCTTGAGCATCATGGAGAACCACTGGCCCTGCCGGAGCGGGGTGGACCAGACCGTGCGGCCGACCTGGGTGCCGTTGATGTCCTCGTCGTTGCGGAGCGTGAGGTTGCCGCCGCCGACGCCCAGGGTGAGCGGATGGTTGGCCACGTTGGTGCCGTGGCTCTTGAGCTGGAGGATGTAGTTCCAGGTGTTGGTGGTGGGGGCGGTGACCCTGGACTTCCAGCCGATGTAGACGGTCATGCCGTCGGTGAGGCTGCGACGGGCGACGGCCATCTCGCAGCGTTCGCTGTTGCCGTCGGTGACCTCGTTGACCGTGAAGCGCGGGACGTTGCCGTACGTCGCGTCGCTGTGCCAGTTGATCGCGCCATTGGGGCAGGTACCGATGCCGGGCAAGGTGTTGCCGCCCTGCCAGATCACGGTGGCGTGACTGGTCGGAGCGACTCCCGTGACCAGGGTGAACGCGGTGGCGACCAGGCCGGTGCCGGCGTACCAGCGGCGCCGACGGGGCGCCGTCGAGCGGGACCTGTCTTTGCGCACTGCCATAAGGACTCCCAGGACGGGGGACGAGGGACTGTGCTCAGGAGCGCTGTGTCACCTCCTTCCGTGGTTCGAGGCGGTGATGCGGTACGTCGTCCCGGCCGTGGTCGGGAACGAGACCTTGTCGCCGTCGGCCTGGTACCGCACGGTCCTGCCGCGCTCGTCGACCACTCTGACGCGCTGCTCACCCCAGGGGCTGACCAGCGTGAACCGATCGCCCTTGTCGCTGGTGACGTCGATGTGCCGGACCATGCCGGACTTCTGCTCGGCGGAGAGCAGGAAGGCGCCCTTCGCACGCAGCCGCACGAACTTTGCGTCGCGCTCGGCCGGCCAGGAGGGGAAGACCCGGGTCGTGCCCTGATACGTCTGCAGCATCATCGAGTTGATTGTTTCGATCGCCCCGGACGTCTCCTGCGCGCCGCCGAACTGACGCACCGTGTGGTTGGGCCGCCACAGGTTCCCGATCACCGTCCGGAACTTGGCGATCAGGTCCTCGGGGTCCCAGCCGACCCGCGCCGCGATGGTGAAGGTCTTCGGGAAGCCGTTCCCGGACGAGCCGCGCGAGCCCGGCCGGAACGGATCGACCCACTCCAGGGTGTTGCGGGCGAGCCGCAGCAGCTCCGGGTCGCCGCCGATCGCGAGGTTGTCGCTGGGGTGGACGACACCCTCCAGGTTGATCGGCTGGTCGTTCTTGTTGAGCAGGTCATTGCCCTTGATGGGGTTGTTGATCTCGGAGGCGAGCAGGATGACGTCCAGACCGTCGCGCACCCCCGTCGGATACGGCGTCAGATTGTCCAGGACCTCCTGCCACCTGGGCCGCATCTCCGCGTCCACACCGAGAGTTTTGCTGCCGTCGATCAGGGCGGTCAGGACCCGGCGCAGATAGCCCAGGTCGTAGACGGAGTTGACGTCGTCACCGCCCTCGTTGACCGCGCTGTGCCGGATGACGTACTTGCCGGTCGCGGCGTCCTTCTCGATGAAGTCCAGCCAGAACGCGCCGAGTTCCTTCAGGAGCGGGTACGTCGTCTCACGGAAGAACTCGATGTCACCCGTGTACTCGTAGTCCATGAGGAAGGGCAGCACCGCGAAGGTGGCGTTGGTCTGCTGGTCGCTCGGCAGCTTCTGGTAGTTCTTGACCGGGGCGATCGGGTCCTCGGCGGGGGCGGGCCGGGTGGTGTTGAACGGTGAGATGGAGCGCTGGAAGGAGAGCCCCCGGTAACCGGCGGCGCGGGTGCGGTTGCGCTGCCAGGGGACCTCGGCCTCGATCACGCGGTAGTACGGCTGGGCCAGTTCGGGCCGGTTGGCAGAGTAGACGCCGTAGTACTGCGACTCGGTGTTGTAGTTGAGGAAGTAGCGGTTGCCGAGGTTCGCGCTCTCCGCGGTGCGCCAGGGTGAGTAGGTGCCGCCGGGCAGGAAGCCGGCGTGGTTGGCGGCGGCTACCGCGTACAGGCCGCCGTAGTAGAACTTGTTGAGGGTCTTGTCGCCGGTGTCCAGGTACGACTTCAGCCAGAACGTCCTCCACCGGTCCAGGTGGTTGCGGTGCGCACGCTCGATGCCGGCCCGGTCGACGGTGGCGGCGCGCTCCACGGCCCGGTCGGTGACGGTTTGCAGCGCGGTCGTGTTGCTGTACGTGCCGTTGCCGTGCACGGAGGTGACCAGGCGGACCGTGCGGCCGGGCGTCAGGTCGAAGGCGAGGCGAGCGGTGTTCGCTGTCGGGGTGCCGGCGGTGACCTGTCCCTCGGCGCCGAGCACCTTGGTGGAGGCGGCGGCCTTGGAGACCCAGCCGGTTGCGGTGTCGGTGCCGGTGGCGCGGTTCACCCAGACCTGGCCGTCGCCTGAGGTTCCGGCGGTCCCGTTCGGGGCGCTGAGGTCGATCCGGATCGGGACGACTCCGGCGTCCTCGTCCGTACGCACCTCGGTGACCAGCAGATTCTCGCCGTCCGCGAGCCAGCTGCGGGTGTGCAGGACCTTGCCGCCGACCGTCTGCGTGCCGCGCACCTCGGCCTTGGCGATGTCCTGGAACTGCCGGTACGCCGGGTCGTCCCCGGAGCCGGCCAGTACGTCGGTGCTGCCGTGGAAGAGCTGGAGGTCGCGGAGATACGCCTTCTGGTTCGGGTCGGCCGGGTCGCGTACCGCGCCGGCGATTCTCAGGCGGACGTAGCGGGCGGTGAAGGCCGGGACCGTGCGGTCGGTCAGTTCGGCGGTGTTCCCGGTGACCGTGTCGATGTCCGACCAGTCGGTGCCGTTGTCGCTCTTCTGGAGGGTGAAGCCACGGGTGTTGAGTTTCTGGTAGTTGTCGGCGCGGCCCTGGTGGCCATTGTGCCGGACCACCCAGCGGTCCACGGTGCGGGCGGTGCCGAGGTCGACGGTGACCCACTGCGGGTCGTCGGCGCTTGCGTTGGACTTGGACACCCAGCGGGTCTCCGGATTGCCGTCGATGACGCAGGACGCGGTGCACTCAAGCGTGTCCTTGGCGGTGGCACTCGCCTTCGCGTCGGTGGGGCTGCTGATGCTGATCCGGCCGAACTGGCCCTGCCCGTTGGAGGCGTGCCAGAAGTCCGACTTGGCAACGTAGTACGTCTGGGCGTGATCCCGGGCGTCGGAGGTGACCGCGAGATCTCCGTTGCCGAGCAGCAGGCCGGCGGTGTAGCCGGTGGACTCCACGGTGTTGAGGGCCGGGGGAGCGGTGTAGGCGTCGTCGGCCTGGGCAAGCAAAGAACTCAGCTCGGCCCAGTTCTGTCCCCGGCTCGGTGCGTGCCGGTCGACTGCCGAGGCGGGCGTGGCCGTGAGGGCCACCGTGACCAGGGTGAACGCGAGCCCGGCGCGGGCCCGGCGGTTGACTTTCATGGGCGTACGTCCTCCAGACATGGGTGATCATGGGCATGACATGCGCCGTGCGGCAGCCTGAGCCGCCGCCGCACCGGCGCCTCAGAGCGTGACGACGGTCCCGGTCAGCCGGGCCCGTTCGGCGGCGAACACCACCCGATGCCCCTCCACGCTGTCCTCGACCCGGGAGCGGATCAGCTCCGGCCGCCCCTGGTGCAGGGCGTCGACGAAGCAGCGGATCAGGTTCTCGTCGCCGCCCGCGTGCCCCTCGGCGGCCGAGGAGCCGTCGAGGGAGGTGTCGACGGTGGTGGTGCGTTCGGTGCGGAAGTCGTACAGATGCAAGTGACGGCCGTCACCGGTGAGTTGGCCACGGGTGCCGAAGAACTTCGTGTGCCGGTTCTCCAGCGGGGTGAATGCGGTCATGGTGAACGAGGCAGTGACGCCGCCCTCGTACTCCAGGCTCACCACCTGGTGGTCGGCGACGTCGTTGTCGCACGCGTAGACGCACCGCCCGTACGGTCCCTCGGCCAGCGCGCGGGTCACCGCCTCTTCCGTGAGGTCGCCTGCGGTCATGACGCGGGTGAAGTACTGCTTGGTGCCGCCCTCACGGAGTCCGTCGCGGTACAGGGTGGTCGCCGAATAGGGGCAGAGGTTCTGCAATGGGCAGTCCAGACAGCGGTCGGTGGCCTCGGCGGGCCGGTTCTCTGGGCGGAAGTGGGCGAGCCCGCCGAAGGAAGAGGTGCGCAGCACACGGCGGCCGATGACATGGCCGAGCCAGTCGATGTCGTGGCAGGACTTGGTCAGCAGGGAGAAGGCGGTTTCGTCGGTGCGGCGCCAGTTGCCGCGGACGAAGGAGTGCGCGAAGTGGTAGGCACCGACCGGTTCCAGATGCTCGACGCTCACGATGTCGCCGATCTGAGGCAGGAGCGCGCGGAGTTGCTCGGTGTAGCGGGTGTACCGCATCACGTGGCAGACCGCGATCACCGCTCCGGTGCGGGCGGCGACCTCGCCGATGGCGGTGGACTCGGCCTCCGTCGGCGCGATCGGCTTCTCCAGGAGGATGTCGTAGCCCTGCTCGGCGAAGGTCCGCGCGGGCGCCAGATGATCCGCGTCCAGCGTGGCCACGATCACCGCGTCCGCGAGCCGGCCGTGGGCGGCCAGCTCCCGCCAGTCCGTGAAGACACGGTCGGCGGGGATGGAGTGCCGGGCCGCGAAGCGGGCGCGGACCGTGGGCCGGGCGTCGGCGACGGCGGCGATCTCGGCCTTCTCCGGCCACTGCGCGGCGAGTCCGGCGTACGCGGCGCCGCGGGCACCGGCGCCGACGACGGCGATCCGTACCGGGCGGTCCAGCGGGGTGCCGGGGTGGCTGTGCAGATTGGCGTGCGGCGAGGCTGTGCCGCGGCTGTCCATGGCGGTGGTCATCCGAGTCATCCCTTGACGGCTCCCCCGGTGAGGCCCTTCACGAAGTGCTTCTGCAGTGCGAGATAGAAGACGAGGACCGGCAGTGTGGCCATGAACATCAGGCCGAACATGGAGCCGAAGTCCCGCTGGAACTGCCCGAGCGAGCGGTAGACGCCCACGGTCACCGTGGTGCCGCCGGCCGGGCCGAGAATGATCAGAGGGTTGAGGAAGTCGTTCCAGATCCACACCCCGAGGAAGATCAGCACGCTCGCGGTGGCCGGCCGCAGCAGCGGGAACACCACACGCCAGAAGGTGCCGAACCGGCCCGAGCCGTCCATCGCCGCGGCCTCCTCCAGTTCGACGGGGATGGTGCGCACGAAGGCGGAGAAGACGAAGACCCCGAACGGCACGTAGTAGCCGACGTTGAAGAGCACCAGGCCGCCGATCGTGCCCATGAGCCCGGCGAGGCCGAGCACCTCGGTCACCGGAACCAGGATCACCTGCGGCGGGATCATCAGCCCCGCGAGCAGGACGAGAAGCGCGATCCTGCCGAAGCGGCCCGTCGACCGGGCCACGTAGTGCCCGAGCATCGCCGAGGCGACGGTGAGCACGACGATGGACAGCAGCGTCACGGTGACGCTGTTGAGCAGGCCGTTCCAGAAGAGCCGGTCGGGACGGGTGAGCGCGGCCGTGAGGTTGTCCAGCGTCGGTGGCAGCGGGAGCGAGGCCGGCGAGGCGGTGATGTCCGGGCCCGGCTTGAAGACGTTGGTCAGGACCAGGTAGAGCGGGAGGAAGAAGGCGGCGGTGACGGTCAGCGTCACCAGCATCTGCAGGCTCCGTCTCACAGGTCGACCTCCCTGCGCTTGAGGATCCGCAGTGCCAGCGACGACACCACGGCGACGATCGTCAGCATCAGCACCGCCATCGCCGACGAAAGGCCGGTGCGGTTCTCGGTGAATGATGACGGCACCGCGCAGGTGCAGCCCGGCCTCGACGATGCCGCCTCGTGCGACGTCACGCGCTGGACGGCTACCAGCGCATGCGGAGGGCATCGAGATCGGCGCGTCGTTGCGGGCTGAGTCTCGCCGCGCGGCGGCTGTTGTCCAGAAACGACCCGAGCCTGATCGGCTCCCCCTCCACGGTCTCCACGTGTTTGCGCGGCACGGTCAGATGCCCTTCGCGGTCGTGGAACTGGCGGGCTGCCGCCACGTTCCGTTCCCACGCCGCGCTCTGCGAGCGGCGAGCCGGCTGCGCGTCCTCATCTGCGAGCTCTGCTCCGAGAGTCTCCAGCAGGTACTGCCGCGCAGGAACGAGCTTGTCCCACCTGACCCGCTGCCCTGCAATCCACCCGCCCAGGTCCTCGCCCTGCACGATCACCTCGCCCGTCCCGGCGGGCAGGACGCCGCCGGCCTTCACGTGGGCGAGTGCGAGCCGGTAGGCACGCTGCCGGCTGACTGTAGGATCCGCGATTCCGTGAGCACTGTTGGCAGATCATGAGCACTGTCCGAGCAAATCCGGGCGATCACGAGCATTGGTGACGTTCAGTGGTTGTAGTGGCAGATGGCAGCCGTCGCGGTAAGCCTCTGTCATGCGGTACTGCAGCGCGGCGGTTTGGCGGCCGAGCTACGTGATTCCGCGAAGCGCCCCCGTCTGGACGAGGTCGTCAATATCGTGCCGGACGAGGCAGCTGGATCGCGCTGCTTCACAGCCAGGACTGTTGCTGGAAGCATCCCGGACAACTCGTCATATCAACGGGGGAACAACATGGTGAGACCTCTGCTGCCCGCTGATCCACGCGAGGCCGGGCCGTACCGTCTGCTGGCTCGCCTGGGCGGCGGGGGGATGGGACAGGTGTTCCTGGGATGCTCCCGTGGCGGCCGGACGGTCGCGGTGAAGCTGGTGCGACCGGAGCTCGCCCAAGAGGCGCTGTTCCGCCGGCGGTTCGCCCAGGAGGTCGAGGCAGCCCGGCGCGTCGGCGGCTTCTACACCGCGCAGGTGGTGGATGCGGACACCGAAGCTGACCCGCCGTGGCTGGTCACGTCCTACATCCCCGGCCCGACTCTGCAGGAAGCAGTCGTCCGGTGCGGCCCGCTGCCCGCTGACATGGTCGCTTGGCTCGGGGCGGGCCTCGCCGAGGGGCTTGCCGCGATCCACGCATGCGATGTGGTGCACCGCGACCTCAAGCCCGGAAACGTGATCCTCGCCGATGACGGACCTCGCGTCATCGACTTCGGTATCGCTCGCGCGCTGGACGCCACCTCCCACCTCACCCACACGGGCGTGATCGGCACCCCGGCCTTCATGTCCCCCGAGCAGCTCCGGGGCCGAGAGGCCACTGCGGCCAGCGATGTGTTCTGCCTCGCGGCCGTGCTGGCATACGCCGCTACCGGGCGCGGCCCCTTCGGTGACGGCCCGGCCGAGGCCGTCGTCTATCGTGTTGTCCACGGCGAGCCCGACCTCTCCGGCTTTCCCCCGGACCTTACCCCGCTGGTCGAGGCGGGCCTGGCCAAGGAGCCGGACGACCGGCCCGGCGTTTCCGAAATCCTGGAACACTGTGCCGCGCGCATCGGCACCAGCGCGCTGAGGCTTCCGACGGACGTCACCGCGATGATCGTCCAGCAGGTGGCGGAGACCAAGGCCCTGACCATCGAAGCCGCCCCCCGACCACCCACGCCCGGCAAGGAGCGTGCGCCGGACACCGGGCGACCGCAACCCCTCCGGTCGGTCCAGGCACACGCGCTGAGGGCTGAACCGGATTACGGCACACCCATGGCCCTGCCGGCACTCCCGGGTGAGTCAGCCGACGTCAGGAAGGCGACCGTGATCTGCTGGCACAAACAGGTGGGAGAGAAGGTCACCGTGGGCGAGCCTCTACTTGAGGTCTCCTCGGCTCTGGGCAACACCGTGATCACCTCACCTGCCAGTGGCGTCCTGCGGGCCGTGAACTTCCCCGCGGGCGCGTCCGCTCGCATCGGCTCCAGGATCGCAGTTGTCGGTGCCCCCAGGGCACGTCCCGTCGGTCAGCACCGGTGAATCTCCACATACCGAACACGCCATCAACGACACCGGCTCGAATGTCTTCCACGGCATGCCGAACATCTGGCGCGCCGCGCTTCTCGCCTTTCACACGGTCGGAGCCCTGGCCTTGCCACCCTCCCTGATACTCAAGCTGTAGATCATGGTCTTGCTGACGGGTGTCCGGTGACGGCGAACCTTGAGCACATGCCATCGGAGGCTGGTCTACTGGTTCTCTTGTGACAGTGAAGGTTGATCGCCCAGCTCAGGCCCCGATGCGACGTGCCTTTGGCGGGTGGCGCATGATGCCCGTCATGGAGAGCACGGTCGAGAAGATCAAGATCTGGTTCCGGTTTGTTCCTCGCGAGGGGTGGTTCCCGCAGGACACCGAGGGTCTATGGGCTACGAGGCTCAGCGCTGACACGGCTCGCGTGCAGAACGTCCCCTTTCTTCAGGACGGGGTGGCTGAGGGTGACGTTGTGCGGTTCCAGACCGACTCGGAAGGGCTCCACTGGGCCGTGGGGCGGGTCAGCGCCTCCGGCAACTGCACGATTCGCGTTGTGCCTGTTCGCTCCGGCCCGCTGGGGCACAGCCCTCAGGCAGTTCATCAGCATCTTTCGAGGTTCGGGCTCGGTGGCGAGGCCTTCAGTGAAGACTTCCCGATGGTGGCCTTCACCGCACCGGCCGGTGGCGACTTCCACGGGATCAAGGCGCTCCTGGCCCAAGGACAAGAGGATGGGTGGTGGCACTACGAAGTCGGCTGCGCCACCGATGAGTGGTGGAATGCCTGATCTTCGCGCGCTCCGAGAAGGCCATTCTTCGGGGCAGCCAACCTTCGATGGGCACGCGCTTGATACTCCAGCCGGACTTCTGGATTTTCCCTGTTCAACGGCCTGGCAGCGGGGAGTGTAGCGGGTGTGTGGCGGTCGCGGGACGGTCTTGCCGGGGCCGTCCCGCGAACGTGTGCCCGCCCCGCATGTAATGACAGCGCCGGGCTCGTGCTTGGTGGCGGCGCCTCCAGCGGGACCAGCTCACTGTGTGGTCGCCGGATGCAGGATGGCGGCGGGGCTCAACTGCCGGCAGACGACGGATTTCAGCTGGTGTGAGGTCCACGAGGTCGGGCGTGTCCACCGCGTCACCGTCGTCGGGGTCCAGGAGGGTCTGGGCGGAGTCCACCGCGAGATCGGTCTCGGACACCCAGTGCACCGGGCGGGCCGGTCGGTGTCGGCGTCGGTGAGGTGTTTCTCGGCCGCGGCGAGGGCGCGCAGCACAGTGCGTCGTTCACTTCGGTCGCCTCGTGCGGCGAGGGTGCGGGCGAGGCGCGGTTGGAGCAGACTGCGGGTGGCAGGGTATTGGGCGCGGGTATGGGTGTGGTTGATGATGCGGGCCGCGGTGGTGTGGTCTTCGCGCCGGGCGCTCTGGTGGGCGAGGTTGTGGTGGGGGTGGAGCTGACCGCTGACCGATGTCAGTACCTGAGGAAGTCAAGCGTGTTTCCAGAAGTCCTGCGCGTAACTGTCGGGGATCCAGGGGCTGGTCCAGGCGTTGTCGAGGAGCATCATCGGGTCGGCTTCTGAGGCTTCTGACCGCCGCGGCCCTCGGGATCAGTCCCCTGGTTCCCAGCCGGCTGTCGGCGGAACCTTTGGAAGGCTGCTCAGGCAGCTCTCGGGTCAAGGTCACGGGAGACGATATGAGGGTGGAGCTGCGTCGAGCCGATGGCGGGGTGATCGCGGTCGAGGTGGTGGGGGAGCCGGACGCGTCTGCGGTGCTGTTCTGCCACGGGTTGGCCGACTCCCGGCTGGCCGCGTACGGCTTCGCGGGCGCGGCCCACGCGCTCGGACTGCGCTTCATCGCCCCGGATCGCCCCGGCATCGGCGGCACCGACGCCTGTCGCCTGTCGCGGGTCGTGGACTGGGCTGCGGAAGTCGGCCTGGTCCTGGATGCGTTGGATGTCGGCTCGGTGGCGCTGCTCGGCGTCTCGGGCGGCGGGGCGTTCGCGGCTGCCTGCGCGTCCGAGTTGCCTGACCGCGTCCGTAGCCTGCTGCTCATCGCGCCCCTTGGCCCGCCTGCCTGGCCCACCGGCGGGATGGCAGCCGGGCAGCGCGCGGCCTTGCAGATCGCCCGGCATGCTCCGGCCTTCGGTGGCTGGTTTCTGGGCAGCCTGGCCACGCTGGCGCGCCGGGCACCAGGGCTGTTCCTTCGCCTGGCGGCCAGTGAGATGCCCGCGTCCGACCGGCGTGCCCTGGCCCGGTCGGACGCGCGCGCGGCGTTCCTGACCAACTACCTGCGCGCGTTCCAGCGCGGCAGCGGGGGAGTCGGGCAGGATCTGCGCGTGCTGACCCGGCCCTGGGGTTTCGACCTCGAGTCGATCAGGGTGCCCACGTCGATCCACCACGGGGACGCCGACACCACCGTCCCGCTCCAGCACGCCCGCCGCTTCGCCGCGGCGATACCGGGCGCACGCCTTCACATCCATCCCGGCCAAGGCCACTTCTCGATCCTCACCGCACCCGAGCAGACACTGGCGACACTCGCCGCATAGCCGGTCGAGGTCGCCGCCGGAGATCACGGCGACGACGCGTCCGGTGGGCAACTGGGCCGCATGGAACCGGTCGACCGCAGCCGCCTTCCGCGAGGGGTCAGGCGGGCGTTTGTGAGTCAGGAGAACCTCCGGGTTCGTGAAGGCGTCGGACGCTCCCACGGGTGCAGGCTTCCGGGCCCGCGCTCTACTGCCAGGTCGCGGTATCGGGGTCGATGTTGTGGGCGCGCGCGCTGGCGTCGATGATTCGACGGAACCACGTGGCAAGGCCGGCGCGGATGCCGTCGTAGTGGGCAGCGAATCCCGGATCGGCCTCGTACTTGCGGCCGAGACAGACCTGCATCTGCCTGGTGAGGGGAAAGTACGAAGCGAAAAGTTCGCGGTGCCGCTCGACGAGTTGATTCGCTTCCGGGCTACCGGGTGTGACGCCGGCGTCCATCGCATCCCCGAGGGCGCGTTCGAAGTCGGCCATGGCGTCGGTGATGGCCTGCCATTCCTCCGGATCGCGAGAGGCCGATCGTTCGGCGTACTGCCGCCATTGCGTCGTGTCTCCGTAGTGCTGACGGGCTTGGGCGGGCCCGTCCGGGTTCCACTGGGGGCCGAAGATCGCGGCCTGCTGTTCGACGGTCAGCAGCAGGCCGCGCTCGTGGGCGTCGATCATCCGGTCCAGTCCGGCGCTGAGTTGCTGGAGGCGGTCGATTCGTTCGGCAACCTGTTTGCGCTGCGTGCGCAATGCGTCGGGCACGTCTGCGGTCGAGTCGTCCAGGATGGCCCGGATCCTGTCCAGGCCGAGACCGAGCTCACGGTAGACGACGATGCGGTGCAGGCGTTCCAGATCAGCGGCGGTGTAGAGCCGGTATCCGGCAGCCGTGCGCAGTGACGGTCGAGCCAGACCGATCTCGTCCCAGTGGTGCAGCGCGCGGACTGTCACGCCCAGACCTGTCGAGACCTGACCGACGGTCAGGCCATCGGCGTCAGTGGCATCAGGCATGCTTCTCATTGTCGCCGCGACCGACGCCCGGTGCGGTGATTCCGATGGCTTCAAGGTTCCGCGCCTCCTGACCGGCCGGGTCAAAGGGCTTCGCCGCGGTGAAGACGATTCGTGCGTTCTCGGGGGTGATCACCTCTACATCGCGGGTGTTCCAGGGCGTATCCCGTGGGCCGTCGACCCAGTCCGGGCGTATCGCACGACAGGCCTCGACAAGGGAATCGACCTGGCTCAGCACGCACGCGAAACTGAAGCTCATCGCCGGTGGCTGCTCCGGAACGCTCTCCGCCGAGACGAGGAGTACGTCCTGAAACGCCCAGCGGCGCAGATGCACAAGCGTGCCAGGGATGCTGAACAGCTCGAAGAACCCGAGCCCGCGACTCCAGAAGTCCACCGACGCCGCCAGATCGCTCGTGGGGATGGTCACGAACGCAGGCATTCCATAGATGCCGCGGAACGGCTCCGGCGGAACCGCATCCGGGCCGGGAGCGGGCACGGGACTCATCTCGAACGCGTTGTAGTAGTCGCTCATGCACACCACCCTGCAGCCTCCCGCAACGTGAGGGTCAAGCCGAGTCCGTGAATCTCGCCCTACCCCAACGATGCGACCAACGTTGTGGCCGGGTACAGCTAGCTCGGGCGGATTGCGGCCTCGATGCGGGCGAGTTGGGCGGCGAGGATCTCTTGGAACGCAGCGTGGCGGTCCGCCCCGAGGGGGCGGACGTCGCGGGCGAAGTGGGCCAGGGCCGGGAAGCGTTCGGGGTCGGCGCCGAGTACCGCGACGCGAAACAGCTCCATGCCCTGTTCGTACTCTCCGGGGGTGACGGTGCTGACCCCGGCCTCGGAGGCGATCAACGCGGCGATGAGGACCGCGATCCGGTGGTAGCGCGCCGGGATCTCCTCGTCGGGCAGTCCCGACGCGCGCAGAGCCTGCAGAACCTCTTCCATGACCAGCCGGGAACCGGTGCCGCTTGACGCGTAGCGTCCCCAGACCGCGGCGAGCTGGGGCTGCTGACCGAAGGCCTCTCTCACGCGCAAGGCCAGGGCCGTGATGCGCTGCTTCCAGTCGCCCTCGGGGCGGTAGCCGTCCATGGCGGCCAGGAGGATCCGGTCGGCGACCGCGCGCAGCAGTTCGGTCTTGCTGCGGAAGTGCCGGTAGAGGCTGGAGGAATCGGGTCAGGCGGCCGGCGTGGAGCTCACCCCGGGGAATGCGAAAGGACGCATGTCGTGAGGAACCCGCTGGATCCCGCGGAGCTGAACGCCGCCATTGAAAACGTCCACCGCGCCGGGATGCCGGGCCTGTTCGCCGAGGTGCGTGACGGCGACCAGGTCTGGCGCGGCGCCGCCGGGGTCGCCGATGTCGCCACCGGTCGCCCCGTCACTGCCGGTATGCGGCACCGCGTCGGCAGCATCACCAAGACCTTCACCGCCGCCGCGGTTCTGCAGCAGGTCGAGAGCGGTCGGATCGGTCTCGACACGCCGATCGGCCGGTATCTTCCGAGGCTGGTTCCCGGAGAACGCGGTGACGCGATCACGGTCCGGATGTTGATCAACCACACCAGCGGCCTCGCCGAGTACCTCCCTTACACCTACCCCTCCCTCAAGGCGTTCCCCGCCCTCGCGGACACCGGGCCCCAGAGCCTGGACGACAACCGGTTCACGCGGTTTCACCCCACCGAACTGATCGAGATGGGGGTCACCGCACCTGCCGTCGGCGCCCCAGGCGGCACTCCGGGGGTGTACTCCAACACCAACTACCTGCTCCTCGGCGAACTCCTGCAACAGGTGACCGGCACTACGGCTGAGCGGAACATCACCCGGAACGTCATCGAGCGCGCCGGGCTCCGGGACACCGGCCTCCCCGCCGCGCCCGATTCCTCAGAAGGCCGACCGAGAGCCCCTGGAGCCAGGGAACCGCTCCGGGTGGTCCAGCGATTCGCTGTCCCCGGCGCGGTTGACCATGGCGAACATCCAGCCTGCTTGGGCGAGTTGGTCGACACGGCTTGACTTCTCCATCGGGAAGCCATTCTGAGCGTCACAGCTGGCCGGAGGACAGCGATCGATTCGGGTAGCTGATGTCGGTTTCGATGAAGCCGACTGGATGCCGGGTCGGATTGAGTCGACTGCCGCCCCCATGGTCGGGGAGCCGACGGGGGCGGCAGTCGGTAGGGCATGGCCGACTGTCACCCCAACCGGATTCTCGCTGTCTCCGGCAGTTCCAGATGCCCGCCCTGGAACCGCGTCCGTAGGGCGCGATCGTGGGTGACCAGCACGATCGCCCCCGAGTACCCGGTCAGCGCCTTCTCCAGTTCCTCGACCAGCGCCGGTGACAGGTGGTTGGTCGGCTCGTCGAGCAGCAGGAGGTCGGCGGGCTCCGAGACCAGTCGCGCCAGATCCACGCGGCGGCGCTGGCCGTACGACAGCTCGCCCATGCGCAAGTGCAGCTCCGCCGGGCGGAAGAGGCCGAGGGCAAGCAGGGCATCTGCGTGTTCGTCGGCGGAGCCCGCGCGGCCCAGCGCGAACGCCTCGGCCACCGTCAGGCCCGGCGGCCACGGCGTCTCGTCCTGGCGCAGATGGCCCACCCGGCCCGGCACGTGCACCGAGCCCGCGTCCGGCCGCAGCTCGCCGGCGAGCAGCCGCATCAGCGTGGTCTTGCCGACGCCGTTGGGGCCGGTGACCAGGAGCCGGCCGCCGCGGCCGAGGGTGAGGGAGCCCAGGTGGAGGCGGTCTCCTACGCGTACGTCCGACAGCTGTACGGCGGGGAGCTCCGCGGAAGCGGTCTCGGCGCCTTCCCCCGCGAATTCCCCTGCCGTCCCGATCCGCGCCCTGAAGGCCAGCGGATCCGGTGGCGGTGCCACCGGGTTCGCCGTCAGCCGCTCGACCCGCTCGCGGGCGTTGCGGATACGGGCCATCGCGCCGTGCGCCCGGCCGCGGGCGCGGAAGCCGCCGTGGCCGAAGTTGGCCAGCGGCGCCTTGCGCGGGATGGCGTCGAGGCGGACGGTGTGGCCGGCGGCCAGCCGCTCGTTGCGGGCCAGTTCGTCCCGCCATTCCTCGTACTCCTGGAGCCGGCGGCGGCGCTCCGCCGCCTTCGCCGTGCGGTAGCCGGCGTAGCCGTCGCCGTAGCGGATGACCTTTCCCGCCTCGGCCTCCAGGACCGTGGTGGTCAGGCGCTCCAGGAAGACGCGGTCGTGGGTGACCGCGAGCACCGTGCCGGGGTGCGCCCGCAGTTGCGCCTCCAGCCACTGGACGGCCTGATCGTCCAGGTCGTTCGTCGGCTCGTCCAGAAGCAGCAGCTCCGGGCGGCCGGCGAGGACGCCGGCCAGGGCAAGACGGGAGCGCTCGCCGCCGGAGAGAGTGCCGAGTCGGCGCTCACGGCGGAGGGCGGGCAGGCCGAGGTGGTGCAGGGCGATGTCCACCCGGTGGTCGGCGTCGTAGCCGCTCCGGGCCTCATAGCGCTCGAGGAGCACGGCGTACGCGGCGAGTGCCGCCGGGTCCGCGCCGTCGCCGAGCGCCTGCTCGGCCCGGCGCAGCTCCGCCTCCAGGGCGCGCAGGTCCGCAAGGGCCAGGTCGACGGCGTCCTGGACGGTGGCGGTCGGGGGCAGGGGGATGGTCTGTGGCAGATAGCCGATGCCGTCGGCGGCGGTCACGGTCAACTCGCCGCTGTCCGGGCGCTCCTGACCTGCGATGAGGCGGAGGAGGGTGGACTTGCCGGAGCCGTTGTCGCCGATGAGCCCGGCCTTCTCGCCCGGCTTCAGCGTGAAGGAGACCTGGTCGAGGACGGTGCGGCCGGGATAGCGCTTGGTGACGTGGTGAAGGGTGAGTTGTGAGGTGTGCAAGATCGGGTCCCTCCTGGCCGCGGGTTTCAGCCCGGGCCGGATCGGGGTGGATGGCTGCACGGCGGGGCGCGGCGACGGCGGAGCGGTGCTCTACGCGGTCGGCGCCGGCTATCTCACAGGGAACCCATGCGAAGGACGGTACGACACGATGACCGGATTGGCAAGACGATACGTCTCGCCTTGTTGAGTGCATTGGTGCAGGCGGCTTGGCATCGGATGGTGACGGCAACACTGCCGTCACCCGTTCCGTCGGTGCCGGTCGGTGGGTTGCTCAGGCCGCGACTTCCCCGCCACTCGGCGCTGGGCCGGACCACTGCAGCGCTCAATGGCCAACTGAAGTGCGCAGTGGCCAAGTAGGGCGCTCAGGCACACGTACTTTCGGGTGATCTCCGGGATGGTGCGAAAACTCGGCGCACGCAACCGGATCGAGGCCCCCTCACCGCCGCACCCAGAGCCGGGCTGCTGCCCTGAACGATCCGCCGAGGCCACGAAGGCCTGTGATGCCATGGGGGCCGACCGGTCGTCCGGCCGGCCCCGTGGTTCACAGCCGGTCGAGCACCGCGAAGGGGTCTGCGTCACCTCCGTTGTCGGCCGCGACGATGCGCCGGCGCAGGGTGAAGGCCCTGCCGGGCGGCAGAGTGACCTTGCGCTGGCTCATGGTCCAGATTCCGCAGGCGTATGCGGTGAACTTCGTGTCCTCGTAGACGAGGCCGTAGGTCTGGCCGTCGAGGCCGGTCATGCCGATCCACGGCGCGGTCGGGGTGAAGTCGGCTGGGGATCCGGCGGTGACGATGCCGGTACCGGGGACGCCGGAGCGCTGGCCCAGGCCGTCGTGGTCGATCACGTCCCCGACCCAGAAGGACTGCTCTGCCGTACCGCGGTTGGTGAAGACGCTCTCCGCGACGACCCACCGCTCGCCGTGGGTGACGGTGTACGTCGTCACGACCTCCAGGTCGGGCACCTGCGTACCGGCGCCGACCGCGCGCACGGCGGCCGTGCGGCCGGAGGCGGTGACGATGTCCACCGTGGTGGTCCGTACGGTCAGCTGCTGCCAGGCGTTGCCGCCACGCGGCTGGGCGAGCGAGGCGTACGGCAGGTTGAGCCAGTCCAGTTGGTCGAGGTGGCCGACGGCGGCCAGGTCGCGGGGCTTGCCGACGGTCACGTTCGGCAGCTGGCCGTCGTTTGAGCCGGCCGAGATCGCCAGGGCGACCATGTCGTTGCCGAGCACGATGTCGGACGTGGTGGCCTCGGACTGCGGGCCCGGGACCGTACGGCCGGTCCTGGCGAACGACGCCGTCACCCGGCTCACGCGCAGGTCGACCCGGGAGGAGCCCTGCCTGCGTACCGTCACCGTGCCGCTCGACGGCTCGTAACCGGCGCCGTTCGCGCTGACCTGGTAGGTACCCGCGGGGGCGAAGGCGACGTACTCGCCCGAGGGGGCGGTCGTGGTCCGAGCGACCGGGGTGCCGTCCGGGCCCGTGACGGTGACCTCGACATTGACCAGCGGCGCGCCGGTGGAGCGGTCGAGCACCCGGCCGATGACCCCGTCGGCCCCGTCCGGGCGCCGCTTGGCGCCGGGGACGCCGTCGTGCACGTCGAAGGAGGCGATGGTGTACGCCGGGGACGCGGCGTCCCGGGAGTTCAGCACGATCCGCAGGTCGCTGCGCCACCGGTCCTCGGTGACCTCGCACAGGACGTAGCCGCGGTAACTGCCGTTGTAGAACTTGACGTGCGGGTTCGCCGCCAGCCCCTGGCGGACATCGTTGTCCCAGCCCGCCCCGGAGGAGATCGACGTACCGACGAACTCGGTGGCGACCACCGGCGAGTCGGGGTCGGTGAAATCGGTCTTGAGGTCGTTGACCCAGTGGGTGTGCCAGTCGCCGCTGAGGACAACGGGGTTGGACGGCTTGCGCTTGGCGATGTGGTCCAGGATGCGCGAGCGGGCGGCCGGGTAGCCGTCCCACTGGTCGAGGTTGACGACCTGGCCCGGACCGAGGTCGTAATCGAAGGCCGCCATGATCGTCTGCTGGGCGATGACGTTCCACCGGGCCGTGGACGCATCGAGCTGGTCGAGCAGCCAGCGCTCCTGCTCGGGGCCGGTCATGGTGCGGGACTCGTCGTAGACCTCGCCGGTCGGCTCCTTACGGCCGTCGCCGAGCGCCTGGTCGCTGCGGTACTGGCGGGTGTCGCGCACGTTGAACTGCGCGAGCCTTCCGAACTTCACCCCCCGGGACATCAGGGCGTCCGAGCCGACGGCACGCTGCGCGGGACGCATGGGCAGGTGCTCGTAGTACGCCTGGTAGGCGTTGGCGCGCCGCTCCAGGAACGGCCGGCCGTCGCCCGCGCCGCCGGGGACGTCGGCGGCGTAGTTGTTCTGGACCTCGTGGTCGTCCCAGGTGAGGAAGAACGGGAACCGGGCATGGACTTCCCGCAGGTCCGGGGAGGTCTTGTAGAGGGCGTACAGCCGCCGGAACTCCTCCACGGAGCCCTTGCTGGTCTCGTAGATGTAGTCGCCGAGGTGGACGACGAAGTCGACGTCCTGCGTGGCCAGGTCGCGGTAGGCGGGATACGGACCGCCCGCCCAGGCCTGGCAGGAGACGAAGGCGAAGCGCATCCGGTCGGCGGCCGTGCCCGGCGCGGGCAGGGTGCGGGTGCGGCCGGTACGGCTGTACACGCCGTCGGCCTGGAAGCGGTACCAGTACCAGCGGTCGGCGTCGAGACCTTCGGCGGTCACGTGGACGGTGTGCGCGGACTCGGGCGTGGCCGTGACCTCGCCGGAGCGCAGGACGTGCCGGAAGTCCTCGTCGCGGGCCAGCTCCCAACGCACGGATACCGACTGGGCCGGCATGCCGCCGGTCTCCACGTCGAAGGGGTCGGTACACAGCCGGGTCCACAACACGACGCTCTCGTGGTCCGGTTCGCCCGAGGCGACGCCGAGGGTGAAGGGCGCCGGGTCAAGTTCCGCGGCGCGGGCTTCGGTTGAGGTCCCGATCAGCTGATTGGCCATCGCGGCGCCGAGGGTGCCGCCGGTCAGTGCCAGGAATCTCCGTCTGTCGAGGGAGGGGAAGGCCATGGTGGCAGGTCTTTCTGTGGGACGTCTGTGTCGTGGGGGGCGACGAAGGGAGCGTTCGCGACCAGAGCGATCAGCAGATGGCATTCACCTGAACTGTGCATACTGCTCACGCAGAGTCGTGCGGGCTCCGTCACGCTCGCGCCCCCAGACAGGGCCGCGGCAGCCGGAGTGGCGGGCTGTATGCACTTTGCTGATCGCTTCAGAATGAGTTGGGCTGTGGGTCTTATGCATGGCGATCTTGGTCGACAGGGTGTCAGGGGGGCGTGCTGATCTTGTTCCGGACGATCTGTGGGAGCGGGTTACTCCGCTGCTGCCACCTGCTCCCGAGCGGCGCCGCTGCCATCCGGGACGGTTGCGTGTCCCCGACCGGACGGCTCTCGCCGGTGTGATTCCACCGATACGGGGCCTGCGAGGACGCCCCTGCCGCAGGCTCCGGCGGCTGTACGCCGACCGCGCCTACGATTTCGACAAGTACCGCCGCCTGCTGTGGAAACGGGGCATCAAGCCCATGATCGCCCGACGCGGCGTCGCCCACGGTTCCGGACTGGGCAAAGTGCGCTGGACGGTCGAACGCGCCTTCGCCTGAGTGCATCAGTTCAAACGACTCCGCATCCGCTACCAACGACGCGCCGATCTCCACCAGGGCCTGCTCGAACTGGCCTGCAGCATGATCCGTCTGCGACGACTTCAGCGAACTCGGACAGCGCTGAATCAATAACGGAGGCGAGCCTCCAGCCCGTCGATGCGCAGCGAGCAGTTCTTGAAGACCTCCAGCAGGGCCTGCACTTCGTCGAGGCCCCACTGCGTTCCCGCGTCGCCCGGGAGCAGGGCGGCCCAGGCGGAGGCGTCCTCGATGAGGTTGTCGGCACAGGTGACCGCCGTGTCCTCCACCGACATCATGACCGCTGCCGAGACGGCTCGGCGGCCGCCCGGTGCCGTGATGGTGCTGGTTGCGCGCCGCCGCCTTCGTCGGCCGCTGCACGGCGGTCGCGGAGTGCTCCCGGGAGCGGCGCGACTCGTTGCCGCGGTCCTCGGTCGGCTTGGCGAACCCGGCGTCGAACCCCTCCTTGCCGAGCGCGCGGTCGAGTCCGCTGGTCAGCGTGTGGCCATGTCAGCTACGGGTCTGGAGGCGGCGTTCCCCCTTGGTGTGGCTGCTCCCTGCGCTCGTCAGAATCGCGCCGGCGACAACCTCGAAGAGGCGATCGGCGCGTGGCGCGAGCGAGGGTTGATCGCCGAGCCAAGCGAGCATGGCTACCAGCGCGAACAAATCGGCACCGTCGATGTCGCTGCGCGCCATGCCCGCGGCCTGGGCGCGGGTGAGGAGCCGCGCACCGGCTGTGCGCAGGGTGACGCACGAAGCGTGGAGTGCGGATTCGGTGTCCTCGATGGCGGCTGCCATCAGCACGGTCACGCCCCGGTACTCGGTTGTCCACGCGACGCAGTCGCGTAGCCACGAAACGAGAGCGTCTTCGGGCGAGTTCGACGTCTCGAGCTCGCCTGCCTTTGCCGTCAGTTCGTCGAAGCTCGTGCGGAGCAGGGCATCGAGCAGCGCCTCGCGCGTCGGGAAGTGCCGCAGCAGCGTCGCGAGCCCGACATCGGCCCTGCGCGCGATGTCGCGCAGTGACACGTCGACGCCTTGCTCGGTGATGGCGGTGCCCGCTACTGCGAGCAGGTGGTCGCGGTTCTTCCTGGCGTCGGCCCGCATCTGTCCCTCTTGACTATCCGGATCAGTGGTCCATATATTCGGATCAGTGGTCCATTTATGTGGATCGCTGATCCGGATAAGCGTATCCCGCGGCGCGGGCAGGAGAAAACGATGCCGACACACACGATGAGGGCGGTCCGGCTCCATGAGCACGGCGGTCCTGAAGTTCTGCGTTACGACGAGGTGCCGATTCCCGAGCCGGGGCCGGGCGAGGTGCTCGTTCGCGTGCACGCGGTCGGCGTCAATCCTCCGGACTGGTACCTGCGCGGTGGGCTGACCCAGATGCCCGGCTCGGATTCGACGGTCAGCCTGCCGGTGATCCCGGGGACGGATGTGTCGGGCGTTGTCGAGGCTGTGGCCGCGGACGTGGACGGCCTCGCCGTAGGTGATGAAGTCTTCGGGCTTCTGCGTTTCCCCAGCTTCGACGGCAGCGCATACGCCGAGTACGTGGTCGCGCCCGCGTCGGACCTCGCACGCAAGCCGGCCGGCATCGACCACGTGCACGCCGCCGGGGCGCCCATGGCCGGGCTCACCGCGTGGCAGTTCCTGATCGAGCTCGGACACGATCACCCCTCGCCCTTCCAGGAGGCACGGCATCGCCCGACGGCACTCGACGCCGACACGACGGTGCTCGTCAACGGCGCCGCGGGCGGCGTGGGGCACTTCGCGCTGCAGCTGGCGAAGTGGAAGGGCGCACAGGTCATCGCGGTGGCATCGGGCGTGCATGAATCG
Source organism: Streptomyces sp. F001 (assembly GCF_004187715.1). Classification (GTDB taxonomy): domain Bacteria; phylum Actinomycetota; class Actinomycetes; order Streptomycetales; family Streptomycetaceae; genus Streptomyces; species Streptomyces flavusporus. Next base: position 37,968 of record NZ_QZWF01000042.1, read on the forward strand.
TTCCTGCGCGAACTCGGCGCCGACCGGTTCATCGACTACACCAAGAGCCGTCCCGAGGACCTCGTGCACGACGTCGACCTCGTTCTCGACACCGTCGGCGGCCCCGACAGCAGCCGCTTCCTGCGCACGCTCAAGCGCGGCGGCTCCCAGTTCCCCGTGTTTCCCGGGGACTTCGACGAAGAAGAGACCGCGAAGCTGGGCGTCACGGTCTCGAGCGCCCAGGTCCGCTCGAACGGCGCGCAGCTCGCTGAACTGGGACGCCTGCTCGAGGCGGGCACGGTCCGCGTCGCGATCGACAGCACGTTCGCGCTCGCGGATGCCCGAGCAGCGCACGAACGCGCCGCCGGAGGGCACATCCAGGGCAAGATCGTACTCACGGTCGCTTAGAAGCGAGTCTCCTTCATCGCCGCTGTTCGCCGGCGAACGCCTCGACAAGGCCGCCTACAGCCGGATCAGGACCGAAGCTCACACGGTCCATCGGCAGCTGGTCCCGCTGTGGCGCCGCCGGGTCCGCGGCACACGCGTCGCGCTGCTCGAGACCCCCCTCGGGGAGAACCTCACCCTTCTCGATCTGGCCGCCGGCGACCTGCGGATGGACGACCTGGTCTTCGAGTCCGCCTTCCAAGGCGACCGCATGGCCGCGGCGAGTGCATCAACTCACCCGAGGCCCGCCGCAGAGAGATCACTCTGCGGCTCCGCGAGGAGCACCAGGCCCTTCACGAGGCCCGCCCTCTCCAGCAAACCGACGAGTGGAAACAGCGCTACAAGATCCGCGCCGGGGTCGAGGGCACGATCTCACAAGCAGTACTTGCCCATGGACTACGTGCATCCCGCTACCGAGGCTTGGCCAAGACCAGTCTTCAGCACCAGCTCACCGGTGCCGCGATCAACCTCGGCCGCATCGACGCATGACTCACCAGCCGACCACGAGCCCGCACATGCTGGTGGTACGACAGGGAGCCGACCACCCTCGACGGCACCACCCACCTGTGGAGCAGGACCGTCCATCACCCCCGCCCCCCTGGCTCGGCGGAGAGCCACCCGCACGAACAGCCATCTCGCGCGCCGTGCATGCCGGCCCGCCCCAGTCGTCCGGCTACGGGCCACGGCCCAAGTCAGGGGCGGCAACAGTGATCCTCGAATCCCGACCGCCCGGGCTGCCGTTGCTCGCATGTCCTACCGAGGTGCAGACAACACCGATACATCGGAGGAGTCAAGACTTGGGTGTGGCTCTCTGACGTGGCATGAAGTTCCCATCGGCCCATTAGTGGCGTATAGGAGCCCAGCTTCTAGGTGCTGCCGAGCTCATTGACAGGTACACGAACCATGCCTACGTTCACCGATACACCCGATGTTTCGAGGATTCGTCTGGAGGACGAAGATGACCTCACAGCCGGGAAACCGCTCGCCGGTGCCCCGCAGAGCCGTACTCGGCACCGCGCTGGGCGGCGCGGCAGCAGCGGCCCTGCCCGGGACGGCCCACGCCGGACAGCGCGCAGAACCGGCGCAGTTCGGCGGCGCCGGTTCCGTGGCCGGGGGCGACAGACGCCCCTGGAGACTGCGTGACACGATGTCCACCGACGGCGCCTGGGACGCGTTCCTGCGTGGTCAGGACCTGCTGTGGACCAGGCTGCCCTCCCGCTGGTACGAGGGTCCGTTCCTCGGCGACGGGCTGCTGGGGAGCATGGTCTACCAGGAGCCGGGCGCCAACCAGATCCGCTTCACCGTCCAGCACGGCCGCGTCCAGGATCACCGGCCCGAGTTCGGAAGTGGCTGGGGCACCTGCCGCCTGCCGGTCGGGCATCTCACACTCGAACCCGTCGGCACCATCACCGCCGTCGACTGGCGGCTGAGCCTGTGGAACGCCGAACTCACCGGCACCGTCACCACCACAGCCGGCACGCTCACCCTCTCCGGCCTCATCCACGACGAGGTCTTAGCCGTCCGTGTGACGGCCGACGGCGGTGAACAGGCCACCTGGACGTTCCACCCCGCGGAGGCCATCAGTCCCCGCCGGATCAGCGAGGCCCCGCCCTCCGGCTACACCGGCAACCCGCCTTGGACCACCAGGACCACCGCCGACGGCACCGAGCAGGTGCTGCAGCCTCTCACCGGCGGCGGCCAGACGGCCACCGCCTACCGCCGCACTGGTGCGGAACTGCTGCTCAGCGTCGGACACAGCCACCCCTCCGACACCGCCGCCGAGGCGGACTCACTGCGCAACCTGCGCCGCGCGACGTCGTACAGCGCCCTGAGACGACGCCACACCCGCTGGTGGCACACGTTTTACCGAAAGAGCTTCGTCTCGTTCCCCGACCAGCGGCTGCAGAGCTTCCACTGGATCCAGCTCTACAAGGTCGCCTCCGCCAGCCGCGCGGGCGGCCCCGTCATGGCCACCTGCGGGCCGTGGCTGGAGCCCACACCCTGGCCCGCGGTCTGGTGGAACCTCAACGTCCAGCTGGAGTACTGGCTCATCCACGGCTCCAACCACCTGGAACTGGATGCGCTCGCCACCACGCTGCGGCAGAACCAGGAACAGCTCATCGCCAACGTCCCCGCCGCCTACCGCGTGGACAGCTCCGGCGTCGGCCGCAGCTCCGACATGTTCGCCAACCGCGCAGTGGGGGAGCCGGGCACCGGCGCCGAGACCGGCGACCTCACCTGGGCGCTGCACAACGTGTGGCTGTCCTACCGGCACTCCATGGACAAGGCTCTGCTGCGCGACACGATCTTCCCGGTGCTGCGCCGGGCGATCAACTACTACCTGCACTTCCTCACCCCGGGCAGCGACGGCAAGCTCCACCTGCCCAGCACGCTCTCGCCCGAATACCCGGTCGTGCCGCCGCAGGACACCAACTACGACCTGGCCCTGATCCGCTGGGGCTGCCAGACACTCATCGAGTCCGCCGAACTGCTCGGCATCGACGACGAGTTGACCCCACGCTGGCAGGAGGTGCTGGCCAAGCTCACGCCGTACCCGGTCGACGACAACGGCTTCATGATCGGCGCCGGCACCGCGTACGCCCAGTCCCACCGGCACTACTCGCACCTGCTGATGGTGTACCCGCTGTACCTCGTCAACTGGGACCAGCCCGAAAGCCGCGACCTGATCGCGAAGTCGGTGGCTCACTGGCACGCGCTGACCGGCGCCCACCGGGGCTACAGCTACACCGGAGCCGCCTCGATGTACGCGATGACCGGTGACGGCGACACCGCGATCACATACCTGCGGAAGTTTTTCGACACCAGCACCCGCTACCCGTGCCAGGCCAACACGCACTACACGGAGGCCGGTCCGGTCATCGAGACGCCGCTGTCCGCCTCGCAGTCCCTGCACGACATGTTCTGCCAGAGCTGGGGCGGCATGATCCGCGTCTTCCCGGCCGTCCCGTCCGCCTGGGCGGACGTCACCCTGCACGACTTCCGGACCCAGGGTGCCTTCCTGGTCAGCGCCGTCCGCACGGCGGGTGCCACCCGGTTCATCCGGATCAGGAGCCTGGCGGGCGAGCCGCTCAAGCTCCGCCACGGTCTCAGCGGAACTCTCACCGTACTGCTGGACGACGGCACCCCGGCCCGCACCCAGGACCTGGGCGACGGCGCCCTCGCCATCGACCTGCCCCGGGGCCGCGAGGTACTCGTCCACTCCGGTTCCCGGCCCGACCTCGTCATCGGCCCCGTCGCCGTCAGCGAACCGGGCCCGGCCTGGGGCCTGCCGTAACGACCGTCGCACGTGGCACACCCCGTGGTTCCGGCCCGCCGCCACGGCAGCGGGCCCGCACGGCCGTACGGCCCGAACAGCCCCCGTACAGACCCTGTTACGTCCCCCGCACCCCACCTCAACACCCCACCCCCGGGAGGGTTCTCATGGCGGTTCCGATCAGGACCGCGGTCGCCGCGCTCTGCGCCGGGTTGGCGGCCACACTCTTCATCACCGTGCCCGCGCGCGCCGACCAGGACGCCGGCTCCCGCGTACAGGTCTGGGCCGTGTCCGGCCCCGAGCGTGCCGCCGCGGCGCACGAACCGCGCGCACGGGTGTCCCTGGACGACACCACCGGCAGGCTGAGCCTGTCGGTGTCCCGCGGCGGCCGGACGGTCATCGAACCGTCGCCGGTCGGCATCGTCACCCAACAGGCCGATCTCTCCCAGGACTTGCGCTTCCTGCACCGCAAGGACCGGCTGGTCGACGAGCGGTACAGGAGCAAGTCCGGCAAACGACTGGAACGACGGGTCCTCATGAACGAAACCCGTCTGTCCTTCGCGACGGCCGCCGGAGCCAGGCTCGACCTCGTGGTCCGCGCCTCCGCCGACGGCATCGCCTACCGCTACGTCCTGCCCGCCAAGTACGGCGACGTACTCGGTGAGACCTCCGCCTTCAACCTGCCGCCGGACGCGAGCGCGTGGCTGTCCACCTACCGGGCCGACAACGAGGGCCGGTTCGCCCAGTACACGGCCGCGACAGCACCCACCGGCGAGTACTCGGACCAGGCACTGTTCGCCACCGGCGGCGGGTACACCCTGCTCGCCGAGTCCGACCTCACCGGCACCTACTCCGGCGCCCGGCTCGCTCACGATCAGGGCACCGGCACCTACCGCATCAAGCTCGCCGACACCACGGTCCCCACCGACGGCCCCCTCGCCACCCCCTGGCGGGCCATGGTCACCGGCGACCTCGCCACCGTCACCCGGTCCACCTTCACCGACGACCTCGCCCCCGCCTCGAAGGTCGCCGACACCTCCTGGATCCGGCCCGGCACCGTGTTGTGGACCTGGCTCGCGGGCGGCAGGGAAGCCGGACAGAGCCTCGCGGCGCAGAAGGCGTACGTCGACTACGCGGCCGAACGGCACTGGCCCTACGAGGCCGTCGACGCGGGCTGGTACTTCAAGACCGACGAGTGGGACACCACCGACCCGAACTGGCAGACCAACAGCTGGATGCCGGAACTCGTCGAGTACGCGCGCGCCAAGGGCGTCGGAATCATCGTCTGGATCCACCAGCGTGACCTCGACACACCCGAGGAACGCGCCCAGTGGCTGCCCACCCTTGAGCGGTGGGGCGTCAAGGGAGTCAAGATCGACTTCATGGACTCCGAGGCGCAGTCCATGCTCCAGTGGTACGACACCATCCTCCAGGAGACGGCCGCCCACCACCTCATGGTCAACTTCCACGGCTCGACCGTCCCCAAGGGCATCCAGCGCACCTGGCCCCAGGTCATGACCCTGGAGGGCGTCGCCGGGGAGGAGAAGCGGACCAACACCGCCGCCCACCTCACCACCCTGCCCTTCACCCGCAACGTCATCGGCTCCATGGACTTCACCCCCGGCGCCTTCCAGCGCGTCGGACTGCGTCCCAACTCCGACGCGGCCGAGGTCGGGCTCACCGTCGCCTACGAGTCGGGCCTGCAGATGTTCGCCGGCACCCCCGAGTCGTACGACGCCCGGCTGCTCGCCCGGGACTACTTCGACCAGGTTCCCGCGGCCTGGGACGACACCCGGCTGCTCGCCGGCCGACCCGGCCAGGAAGCCGTGCTCGCCCGGCGCGGCGGCGACCGCTGGTTCCTGGGTGGCGTGTACGCCGGCACCGCCCGCACGGCGGAGGTGCCGCTGACCATCGGCTCCGGGCGATGGCTGGTCGAGACGATCCGGGACGGCGCCGACGGGCTGGTCCAGGACCGGCAGGTACTGCGCGGCGGCGACTCCCTCAGCGTCGACGTCGTCGACAACGGCGGCTTCGCCGGGATCGCCTGTCCCTGGCGTCCGGGCGTCACCACCTGCTCCCGCTGACCGAGATCTCCGGCCGGGCGTCCCACCGGGGCGCCCGGCCTGCTGTTCACGTTGATGAACAATGCTCACATGGGTGTACATCGTCGGGTCTGTTGTGCAACGCTCGGTCAACTCCTTTCTCGGACCGACCAGTTGGAGGGACGGGCATGACTGTTTCCCGGCGTACTGTCCTGGCTACGGCGGCCGGCGCCGCAGCGGTATGCGTTTCCTCGACACCAGCCGCGGGCGCGGCCGAGGCCCGGACACCGGCACCCACACTGCGCACGCTCCGCGCGGCGGCCGACTACGCGGTCGAGAAGGTCCGCACCGTCGCGCCGGGCGTGACTGCCTTCCCCGTCGGGACGAAGTTCGAGAAGTGGACCTACTCGCAGAACGGCGACTGGGTCGGCGGGTTCTGGCCGGGAACGCTGTGGATGGCGTGGCTCTACAGCAAGGACGAGGCCTTCCGTACGGGGGCCCTGGCGTCGGCGGAGAAGCTGGCCCCTCGGCAGTACGACACCGGCACGCACGACCTCGGATTCCTCTTCTACCCGTCGTGGGTCACCGCCTGGCGGCTGACGGGCGACAGCGCATGGCGGACGGGCGCCATACGGGCGGCCGACTCCCTGATCCAGCGGTACAACCCACGCGGGCACTTCATCCGGGCGTGGGGCGCACTGACCGACCCGAAGAACGCGGGCCGGGTCATCATCGACACGATGATGAATCTCGACCTGCTGGCGTTCGCGAGCCGACAGACCGGCGACGCCAAGTATCTGGACATCGCCGTGGAGCACGCCAAGACCACGCAGCGGCTGTTCCCGCGCCCGGACGGATCGACCCCGCACGTGTACGACTTCGACCCGGACAGCGGCGCACCCATCGGCCCGAACACCGTGCAGGGTTACAGTCCCACGTCGTGCTGGTCGCGTGGACAGGCGTGGGGACTGTACGGATTCACCACGATGTACCGGCGGACCGGGAACGCGGAGTTCCTGGCCACCGCGCGCAGACTCGCGGACTTCGCGGTGGGCGCGCTGCGCCCGGACCACGTTCCGGTGTGGGACTACCGTGCTCCGCAGCAGCCCCACGACATCAAGGACGCGTCGGCCGGCGCGATCATGGCGTGCGGTCTTCTCGATCTGTCCGCGGCCACCGGCAGGAACACCTATCGCGAGGTGGCGCTACGCCTGCTCACCGCACTGTCGGAGACCTGTCTGACGAAGAACTCGGCCCGCGCGGACGCGGTCGTGGCCCGCTGCACCCGCAACCGCCCGGCCGAGGACGGCATCGAGATCTCCCTCCCGTACGCCGACTACTACCTGCTGGAGGGCATCCTGCGCGTGCTGCAGCCGCAGGACGTCGACCGGGCGATCGACCTGTCGACGGTCTGACCGCCGGCGCATGGATGCCCTCGGAGCAGGACAGGTGCCGGTCAGCCCGCGATGGAGTCCAGCTGCTCTGCCGCTGGACGCAGGGCCCACAGGTCGCCGCCGGGCGGCTCCTGCAGCAACGGAACGGCCTTCTGCGCTCGCTTGTCTCCCGCATCGGCGGCCGCGTGCACGACGTCGGTTGCCGCGTACCGGTGGAATTCGAGCTCCGGATGCGGCCAGGCGGCGGCTCCCGTCGCGGCGGGCAACAGGTAGTCCACAGCCTTGAACAGGCTCTGCCCGTCCGGACCTTGGTACGCCCACAGATTCACCCCGACATGCCGGCCGATGGCCGCGAGGCGGGTGTAAGCCACCAGGTCGAACGTCGAGTAGTGCCAACTCCGGGTCCGGGTCAGCTCCTGGGGCTGGCTGCCGTCAGCCGCGATCTGCGGCGCGATGCGCTTGCTCCGGGCGTCCAGGACCGTCCGGCGGGCCAGATCCTTGTCGCCGGTTGCGTAGGCCAGGCCGGCGAGCTGCATGTCGTAGAAGGTGCCGTGGTTGTTGGTGGCGGCGGCCTCCTGCTTGCCGAAGTCGCTGTTCTTGAGCCAGTCGAGGAATTCGGCGTTCCACTTGGTCATGCCGACGCGGTCGGTCGCGGTCCACCCCGGAGCGCCGGTGGCCAGAAGGGCGAGCGCGTCGAGGACGCTGGTGTACGACTGCGAGAAGTCGATGATGCCGATGGCGCGGCCGTCGTACTTGCAGGGGATGAACTGCGCGTGGTTCAGGTTCGGGTTCATCCTCGTGGCCGGATCGAGGAACCAGGTCCGCAGCACCTGCCCGGCCTTCTCGGCGTACCGCTTGTCGCCGGTGTAGTACCAGGCGAGGGAGAGGTCGTAGGCGGAGTCGAAGGTCCTCTCGACGTCCTGGCGGTCGGTGCCGGTGTCGACCTCGGGGTTGCGCTCGCCGTCGCGCTGCACGTACGGGCAGCCCCACGGGTTGTCGGAGGTCGGGGGCTGGGAGGGCCACCAGTACGGGGCCTGGCTGAGGTAGTCGTGGATGTCGCCGCCGGGAGCGGGCCTGGGCTTGTCGACGACCGTCCAGGGGCCCTGGTCCAGCCATCTGTCGGCGCGGACCGTCAACGCCCTGACGGCTCGGCGGAGTTGCGGGTCGCCGTGATCCAGGCGGACCTTGGTCTGCTGCAGACGGGCGCCGTCCATGACGGCGGTGTGCGGGACGCGGGGCGGTGACTGTGCCGCCACCGGCGCCGAGGCTCCCGTGGTGAAGGCGACGAGGGCTGCCAAGAGGATGCAGAGGCGAGATCGTGCGCTCATACATCCACTCCGTTCATGTCAGTGGTCCCGCGGACGAGCCGCCGCTGGGCCTCGTACAGGTTCGGCGGCCGGACTGCATGCGCGCTGCCGTACAGCTCCAGACGCGTATGCAGCTCGCCCGTGAAATCGGGAACGTCGATCTGGTCGAACTCCGTGACCTCGTTGACGCCGACGGTGGCGGAGTACGGCGCCAGCGCGTCGATCTTCACCAGGCCCGCTCGGCCGTTGGTGACGCGGATGTTCCAATGCGTGAAGCGGGCGCCGAACAACGGACCGGCGCTCGCGTCACCACCGTGGCGGCCGTTGTTGTTCACCGTGATGCCGGTGCGGACATTGGCGAAGGGCAGGCCGCGGTGGCTGTCGAAGGTGCCCATCCGCATGTCACCGTGCGACCAGACGTTGTACGACGACAGTCCCTCGACATTGATGCCGTGCAGTTGGGTGTTCGACGGTGCGGGGCTGGTGCGCTCCTCGATCGTGAAGTCCTCGATGAGGTTGTCGTGCGAGCCCTCGCGGCAGAAGTAGGGATGATGGGAGCCGCGGCCGGCGACCCGCGTCCGGCGCAAGGTGCACGCGGAGGCGGCTACGAGCCCGAAGCCGTTGTCGACATGGCGGACCGTCACGTCGTCCACCCAGCAGTCGTAGGCACACTGCAGGACGACGCCGTTGTAGCCCTTGTCGAGCAGGTGCGGCTGCTGGGGCACCTCCGCCGCCTCGAGGGTCAGGCCCTCGACCCCTGAGTCTGTCAACGCCGGTACGTGAGTGGTCAGTTGCGGGTTCCACTCCGGGCGCACGTCGAGCGGGAGCGGGCGTTCGAGGGTGACGCGCCGGCCACGGACCCGGGCGATGCGGACGGGCCATTCGTACGGGACGTACGACGTCAGTTTCGTCTTGTCGTCCCAGAAATAGGCCTCCGGTCCCGGTCCGCCACCGCACATGTGCTCAAGGAGGGTGTGGTCCGCGTCGTCGGCGAGCCGGAGCAGGACCAGGGCGCCGGGGCGCAGCGACGACGCGTCAGTGACCGTCACCGTCCAGGAACCCTGCCGCGCCGGGGCGACCGCCGTGAGCGTCCGCCACTCGTCGCGCCCGTTGCCCGTCCAGCCCTCGAAGGGCCACGCCTTCGCCCTGATCGCGGCGACGAGAGAGTCCCAACGGGCCTCCGGGGCCAGCCAGATCAGACCGCCCGCCCACGACCAGGACGACTTGTCACCACCGTAACGGGAGCCGTACACGCCGATCAGTTCGGTGAGGTTCTTCGTCGCGTACAGCGTCGTACGGCCGCTGCCCGCCCCCCTGAGGATCACGTTCGAGCTGCCTATCCGGATCACGTCGTCGATGCGGAACGTGCCCGGCGGAATGATGACCGTGCCACCGCCGCCCGTGCCGGCAGCTGCGATGGCACGGTTGATCGCGGGGGCGGAGTCGGTCGTGCCGTCCGCCACGGCGCCGAAGTCGCGTACGTCGGCGACGACGGGACGGCGGGGGAAGCGCACCGCCCCGCCGTGGCAACCGGCCCGGCCGATGTACGGGATCTGCGGGTGAGTGAAGGGAGTGCGGCTCAACTCCCGCCACAGGACCGGGACGTCGGCCGAGGCGGTACTCCCGTCAGCTGCCGCTGCGGTACCGGCACCGGCGGCCACGGCGACGGCGCTTCCCAGCAGGGCACGTCTGGTCATGCCCCTGACATTCGGGTTCTGCGCGGCGCCCGTGCGAGCGTTTCTCATACCCGTCCGCCCTTCCCATGTTTGCTTTCATGGATATGAACGACGTTCAGATCTGCGTCGAGCGGTGAGCATGCCACGACCCTCTTGAGTGGGAAAGAGGTTGCGCGGCGTTTTAGACGTCATCTCATTTGGCGAGCC
>NZ_QZWF01000043.1 GCF_004187715.1 Streptomyces sp. F001
CCGCGAAGGGGAGGGTGTCGGTGAGCACGACGGCACCAGTGATCACGGCGGCGCCGGTGAGGGCGACGACGAGGGCCGTGCGGCGGGTACGGAGGCCACGACGGGGGCGCTCCGTCCCAGCCGGTTCGCGCGGGGGGCGGGTGAACGACGCCTTCACCGGAGCACCCCGTGGGTGCCTCGGCTGCCGGCAGTCGCGATCTCCATGGCCGCACTATGCCAGCAAGCATCGCTAAATCCGATTATCTCCTGAGTTCTTCCGTCGAACGCCGCCTGAATTCGCCCCGATTCGCAAGGGCCGCGAAGAGCCCCGTTCGTGTGACGCCATCCGCGTCCGGCAGTCGCGAAACGGAACGCCACCCCACTCACCCCAACAGACCAACAACGCAGCGTAAAGGCCTTGTCCCGACTGGCCCGTCCCCCATTCGGAGTTGCGGCCGCACGAGGGTCATGAGTCGGTAGGAGTCGTGTCCTGCCGGATCTCACCATCAGGAGGAGACATGGGCACCAAGCAGAAGGGCCATTCGGCCGACAAGCTGTCCGTCGTTTTCACCGTCCGAGTGATCGAGGGCGGCGAGCAAGGGTTCCTGGATCTGTACGACAAGATCCGCAAGACCGTGGCCCGCACCCCCGGCCACATCGTCGAGCGGCTGGGAGAACCCGTGGACGACTCCCGTCAGTGGGTGATCACCAGTGAATGGGAGACGCCCGAGGCGTTCTTCGCCTGGCAGCAGAGCGAGGAGCACCGCGAACTGGTCGCTCCGCTGCGCCAGTGGGTCGACTCGACGCAGTCGCTCCGGTTCCGGGTCGTCAAGGAGACCGTGGGGGCGGCGTCATGACGCGTACGACCAACGGCCCCGTAGCCGTACTCGGACTCGGCGCCATGGGCACCGGCCTGGCCACCCGCCTCCTCGACCAGGGAGTGCAGGTCCGGGTCTGGAACCGCACCGCGGAGCGGGTCGAACCGCTCGTCAAGGCGGGTGCCTTCGCGGCGGCCCGCCCCGCTGACGCCGCCGCAGGCACGAGCGCCGTCATCTGCTCCGTCGCCGACGGCGAAGCCCTCGGCACCGTGCTGCGCGGACCGGACGGAGTGCTGGCGGGCGGGCCCTACCCCGGTGTCCTGATCTGCGCCAGCACCGTCGCTCCCGACGAGGTCGTCCAGATCGCCGGGGACGTCCCCTCCGTTCTGGACGTCGGCATGCTCGGCAACCGTGACCACGCCCGCGACGGCGAGCTGCGGCTGTTCGTCGGCGGCGAGGAGCGGGTGTTCAACGCCGGCCGCCCGCTGCTGGAGATGCTGGGCAAGGAGGTCGTCCATCTGGGCGCACTCGGTTCCGGCATGCGGATGAAGCTGCTCCTCAACCTGCTGATGGGCATAGAGGTGCAGGCCCTGGCCGAGGCCAGCGAGCTGGCGACCGCCTCCGGAATCGACCGGCAGCTGGCCCTCAAGACGATCGCGGGCAGCGGCTTCGCCTCGCCGGTCATGGCGTTCAAGTCCAAGCGCCTGGCCTCCGGTCGTTTCGACAAGCCGGACTTCCGGCTGCGGCTGATGGCCAAAGACCTCATGCTCGCTTCCAAGCAGGCAGCGGCGGTCGGCCTGAGTCTGCCGCTGGCGACCGCCGCAGCCGAAACCCACGTCCGCGCCGCCGGGCAAGGGCTGGGTGACGAGGACTGTGCCGCGGTCGTCCGCGCACTCACACCGAAACCGGGAAGCGATACATGATCATCGACATCCACGGGCATCTGTCCCCACCGGAGGCGGCCGAACGCTTCCCCATGCCCCCCAGCCTCACCGACGTCGACGGCATGCTCGCCGCTCGCGCCGAGGCCGGGATCGACCTGACCATCATCGGCAGCCCCGTCGGTGCCGGCGCGATGGCGCGGGTCCCGGGCGTGGACAACTACGCGCAACCACGCGACCGGCTGCGCGGCTTCCACGCCTGGATGTCAGGCCTGATCGCCAAGTTCCCGGACCAGTTGCGCGGGTACGTGTACGCCAACCCGTTCGGCGACGACGATCACCTGGAAGGAGTGGCGGAGACCCTGGCGGACCCCGCCTTCGTCGGGCTGATCACCACGTCCAGCGTCCACGGAGAGCTGCTCGGCTCCCCGCGTGCCGACTCCTTCTTCGCGCTGGCCGCGGAGGCGGGGGTGCCGGTCATGGTGCACGCCCCGGCCGAACCGGTCGGCACGGAACGGGTCGACGAGCTCGGTTTCGTCGAGCAGATCGGCCGGTTCGGCGACGTCACCATCGGCATGGCCATGATCGCGTTCGCGGGATGGCTGGAGAAGTACCCCGATCTGCGGCTGATCGGCGCAACCGGCGGCGGCGCGATGGCGCTGCTGCCGGAGCGACTGCAGACGGCGGCGCGCCCCCGGCACTGGGCCGGGGGCGCACCGCCCCCCGGCCGGGCCGCGGCGCCGGCCACCGCCCCGCCGGCTGCCGACCCGGCCGCGGCGCTGAAACGCATGTACGTCGACACCAGCCCGTTCAGCCCGGCGCACCTGAGCCTCAACGCGGAGGTGCTGGGGCCCGAACGGATGCTGTTCGGCACCGACTCACCGCCGATGGCGGCGCCGCTGGAGGACTTCATCCGCATGATCGAGAAGCTGCCGGTCGACAAGGTGTCCCAGCAGCGCATCCTCGGCGGCAACGCCGAGGCCGTCTTCGACCTGAGGAGTCGTCCGTGATCACCACGCAAGACGCCGTCACCGCGGCCGAGCGGTGCACCCCGGAGTACCGGCGCAACCCGCACGCGGTGTACGCCCTGCTCCGGGAAGCGGCGCCGGTCTGCCCCATGAAACCGCCGCACGGCAACGAGACGTACCTGATCACACGGTACGAGGACGCACGGGCCGCCCTGTCGGACCCGCGGTTGAGCAAGGACATGTACGGGGCCATGGACGCCTACCGGAGCATCTTCGGTGACTCGTCCGTGGCGCTGGACGACAACATGCTCAACTCCGACCCGCCCAAGCACACCCGGCTGCGCAAGCTGGTCAACTCCGCGTTCACCCCACGGCGCGTGGAGGCGCTGCGGCCGCAGATCCAGGACATCGTCGAGAGCCTGCTCGACGAGTGCCCGACCAGGGAGCCCTTCGACCTGCTGCCCGCCTTCGCGTTCCCGCTGCCGATCATCGTGATCTGCGAACTGCTCGGGGTGCCGGCGCAGGAGCGGTCGCTGATGCAGCACCTGTCCACCACCGTGGCGCAGACCGGTTTCAGCGAGGAGTCCAAGCAGGCCCAGCAGAAGGCCGAGGAGGATCTGCACGCGTACTTCACGGACCTCATCGCGGCAAAGCGCAGCCACCCGGGTGACGATCTGCTGAGCGCGCTCACCGCAGTCCAGGACAACGACGGTGGGCTCACCGAGAACGAGCTGGTCTCCACGGCGTTCCTGCTGATGTTCGCGGGCCACAAGACGACCGCGTACCTCATCGGCAATGCCGTCCACCACCTGCTGTCCCATCCCGCACAGCTCCGCGCCGTGCAGGAGAACCCGGAACTGGTCGGCCCGGCGGTCGAGGAACTGGTGCGCTACGACGGCTCCGTGGAGACCTCGACGTTCCGCTACGCGACCGAGGACGTGGAGTACGGCGGGACGCGGATCCCGAAGGGCGCCCTGGTCCAGGTCGCGCTCAGTTCGGCCAACCGCGACCCGCAGAAGTTCGACGCCCCGGACGAGCTCGATGTGCTGCGGCCGGGGAACGCGCAGAACGCCCATCTGGGGTTCGGGCACGGCAGCCACTACTGCCTGGGAGCCCCGCTGGCCCGGCTGGAGATGCAGCTGGCTCTCACCGGCCTGTTCGGCCGGTTCCCGAGGATGACGCCGGCCGGCCCCGCGGACGAGGCGAAGTGGATGGAGGTTCCCTTCCCGGCCTTCCGCGGCCTCGCGGAGCTGCCGGTCGTGCTCGACCCTGCCGGGTGACCGACAGACCGATCCGCTCACAGCCACGCCGAACGGGCCCCTCCACCGAGGGGCCCGTTCGGCGTTCTCGGAAATGGTTGCAGCGGCTTGCAGTGACATCCGTCACGCGGACTTCGCGCGTCAACGTGGTGCGGTAGTACAAGGCGGCCGGGCGATATAGGGGGACTTGCCGCCCGGAAGCAGACATACGGCGCACCTGAGCCGATGGCGTGAAGGTGACCCGCTTCCTCCACACTGCCGTCCCCTCATGTACGGCTTCCTGACGGAGTGCCAGACCTTGCCGTGCTCCGGTGGGCCGGTTCAGCACACCCCTGCGCTCGTTTCAAGGGCCTTCGGCGACTACGACGCCAGGTAGTAGCGGCGCTCGTTGCCCCTCCTTCACTCGGGTTTTAACAATGACGGCCCCAGAAGGCGTCACCGCAGGTCAGGCACAGCGTCCGAGCACAGCTGACCCCACCGGAGGCACCCCCGCGACGACCGAGCGAGGTCCACATGAGGAAGCACCGCAGGAAGACGCGCCACCGGCACATAGCCATCGCTGCCGTCGCACTGAGCGCGCTGGCCGTACCGTCCGCCGCCATGGCCTGTCTGAACGATGAGGGCGCCGAGGGCGCCGAGTCCTACGGTCAGTGGGAGAACTGGAAGAACGCGGCCTCGCAGGAGCGGTGGCAGGGCCGCGAGTGGACCTCGCGGCCCGCGGCGCCTGCTTCGCAGGCACCTACCGCGCCGAGCTCGCAGGTACCCACCCCGCCGACCTCGACGGAAGCCTCGGAGCCAAAGACGTCCACCTCCGCGTCTCCGAGCACCACCGACGCGGCGGCCCCGGCGTCCGGTGCCGTGGCTCGCGTCGTGTCCCTGGTCAACAGCGAGCGCAGCAAGGCCGGTTGCTCGCCGGTGACCGTGAACGCGAAGCTCACGAAGGCCGCCCAGGACCACAGCGCGGACATGGCGAGCCACAAGAACATGTCGCACACGGGCTCCGACGGTTCCGACCCGGGCGAACGGATCACGCGCGCCGGCTACAACTGGAGGACCTACGGCGAGAACGTCGCCTACGGCTACTCCAGCCCCGAGCAGGTCATGGCGGGCTGGATGTCCAGCCCCGGCCACAAGCGCAACATCCTGAACTGCGGTTTCAAGGAGATCGGAGTCGGTCTCGCCCAGCCCGGCAACTACTGGACGCAGAACTTCGGCACGGCCCGCTGACCGCTCGACCGGAGCCACTGCCGGTTCCATGCGCCCGCCCCGGGGCCAGTCCCGGGGCGGGCGCATGGAACCGGCAGCGAACCCGTCCCGGCAGCGGCCATGGGCCACTTCCGGCGAGCAGGGGGAGGCGGGGTGGTCCCGGGAGCCGGTGCTTCGTCTGTGCCGCGGTCTGTGTCGTGGTGGAAGCCGTTGGTGTGGATCATGTGCCTGAGGTGGTGGACCGGCCTGAGTATGGGCGCGCGTTGGATCACCACCATGGCGACGTCGTCGCCCGGGAGACCACCGACATGAGCCATGAGGTCCTCGTGGATGTGGTGCAGCAGGGCTTCGGGACCGCTCCCGGTCCACCGGGCGACGCGTTCGGTCAGCGGATAGAAGGACCCGTCGGCGTCTCTGGCCTCGATCACGCCGTCGGTGTAGAGCAGCAGCGTGTCGTCGTCCTCCAAGGTGAACGGGTCGGGTGTGAAGCCGGTCCTGGGTAGCTCGCACATGCCCAGCGGGGGCTCGGGGTGGCGGGCGTACAGGGTGGTCACCTGGTCCCCGCACAGCAGCAGGGGCGGAGGGTGCCCGCAGTTGATCATCTGGGCCAGGGAGCCCTCGTCGGGAATGTCGAGTATCAGCGCGGTGACGAAGCGCTCCTGCAACTCGTCGACGGCCTCGGCGTGAGGGGCGTGCTCGGACAGATGCCGGCGGATGCTGCCTTCCAGGGCGCTTGGGAGGTCGACCGGATTGCAGCACCGGTGACCGGCCTCCCGGAAGGCGCCCATCAGAAGTGAGGCCTCGTTGATGGAGGGCAGACCTTTGCCCCGGACGTCACCGATGATCAGTCGGGTGCTGTCCGCGGTGCGCGTCGCCGCGTAGAGGTCGCCGCCGATCTGCGCCTCGTCCTCGGCGGCCAGGTACAGCGAGGCCATCCGCAGCGGGCCCATTCTGTGCGGCAGCGGCCGTAGAACCACCCGCTGTGCAGCTTCGGAGACAGACCGCACCCGGGCCAACTGACGCACGCGCCGCTCGCGTTGCCGACAGAAAATCACCACCAGGAGCGAGATGACCGCCAGGGCGGCGATCTGCACCTGGTGATTGGGGGTGAACCCGCCACGCAGCACGGCGATGACGGTCTGGGCGGTCACGGCCAGTGCGCCGATGAACGCGGTGAGTCGGGAACCGGCGAACGACGGGGTGATGGCGGGTGCCACGACCAGAAGGGGCCCGAGATGGATGTGGCGCGGAGCCATGACGTCCACAACCGTGATCACGACGATCAGCGCAAGGGGAATCGTCACCAGCGCGTGGCCCGGTTGCCATGGCCGCCACAGATCCGCAAGGCGCCGCCGCAAACCCATACCTACAGTCTGCTCTCCTGCCGCGGCGAAGCAGTCCGCAGCATGCCCCGGGGCTCGGGGCTCGGGGCGCAACCTGAGGCAGGGGCTTTGGACCCCGACCATCTCGAGTCTCCTGTCAATTCCGTCCGCCCCCGTTCGTCGGTGGGGTGCAGGAAGCTCGTGAGGTACTGGGAGGCACCATGAAGTACATGCTGCTCGTCTGCGGCGACGAGACCGCCGACGCTTCGGGCGTGCCCCGTCGAACCCTGGGCCGAGGAACTCGGCACCGAACGCGGCGTACGGCTCCCGTTCCTACGACCCCATCGGTGCGCTCACCGCCGGCGCCGCACTCGTCATCTGCGTATACGCCCTCGTCGAGGCCCGGTCCACAGCCCCCTTCGTACCGCTGCGGCTGCTGCGTTCACCCTCGGTGAGCGGCAGCAACCTGGTGTTCCTGTTCGGCAGCTGCGCCTTCAGGATGTCGTACGCCCTGTCCCGGTACGGCCAGGTCGTGCTCGGCCTCTCGCCGCTGCGCTTCGGCCTCTACAACGTCGTGCTGCGCCGGTCCGGGCCGACGGTGCGGACCGAGCGGAGTTCGGATGTCACGGTGCGTCAAGTGCGTTCTTGATCACCTTCACCCGCCGCGCGCGCAGGGGGCCGCGGCGGGTGGTGCTGAACTTGCGGGGTGTCGGCCGGACCCGCCGTCCGGCAACTCCCGGTCCCCGGCCGCCGACCCGTACCCAGGCGGCGGAACTCCCGCAGGTCGCCCGTACTTGCGGGGAGGGAGGGCGCAGTGACCTGCAAGGCGATCCCGAGGTCCGCCCGACCGTCAAACGCAGCCTTGCCCGACCCCGGGGCGGGGCGGCGCCGCACATGCCGCTGGGATTCTCGTCCAATCCGACCACGGACAGGGCGCCTTGGAGGAGTCAATGGCCGCCGATCTCGAGGACGCGGCCTCCCGCATGTGCCTGAGAGGCCAACTCGACTGTCTTGTACAGGAATGGAAAGACGTCCTGACCATTCCCGGTGCGGACCTGTGCATGGTCAGCACATGGCAGCAGCCGCAAGCAGTGACGTGAGGGAGCTCGGCCTTCTCCGCGTCGTCGGCATACGCGGCCATTTCGGCGTGGTAGGGCGTATCCGTCGCTGGTGACGTCGTGCAGTGTGTGCGGCGCGGGCCTGCGGACGACGGCCTGTCACACTCCCGGATCGGCATCGGCGTCCAGGCCGCTATGCTGTCAATTCTGCCGGTATCAATGGATTTGCTCGTTTCGAGATGCCGCATCACGGGTGCGGAGCTAGGGTCTAAAAGTGAGAGCCGCATCCCGGGGCACGCCCCCGGTCGGCGAGGTACCTGCACAGTGAGGACCGCGACCGTAGCGCCGCCCCGCGCAACATTGCGCGGCTGGCAAGTGGCGTCGGCGGCCGATAGGTGCTTCTCATAGTCATGCGGCGACGCCTAATGACCGCGCCCCGCACGCTCCGTTTATTGCGGCCGCGGCCATCCATCTCGTGCGCGAGAGTCGCGCGAGACGATGGAAGGAAAGGTATAGCCATGCGATCAACCCGCACGAGGCGTCTCATTGCGATGTCCGCCAGCACGATCCTGATGGCTGGTGGCGCCGCGATCGGCGCATCGGGCGCGGCCTCGGCGGCCGTCCCGACCAGCTACGACCACAGCTACAGCGACTACAACGGCGACGATCATCACGGGTGGGACGACGACGACCACGACGATGATGACGACGACAACGGCCACGGCGACTGGGACGATGACGACAACGGCCACGGCGACGATGACGACAACGGCCACGACAACGGGAACGGCCACGACAACGGCAACGGCCATGGCAACGGGAACGGCCATGGCAACGGGAACGGCCACGGCAACGGCCACGGCAACGGCCACTGACAGACACAGTGGACGCCACCGCTGACAGTGGCAGCTGTATCACCGCAATGCGCGACTCCTCTCCGGGAGTCGCGCATCGCGTTCGCCCTCCTGCACCCGGCCTCAGCAACCTCGCTCGGAGTGCGCCGGGCCTCAGCCGCGCCGGAAAGGAACGCCGGCAACAGCAGCGCCGCTGCACCGAGCGCCGATCGTGGGTCGCTCCGGCTCCGAGCCGCACAGCTCGCCGACCAGCATTCCGGCGCGCGCGATCGGAGCGGAACTGGTCTGCTGGAAGTGCAGGGCTGCGGCCCCCGATCCGGGGAGAGATCCATATGAATACATATCGCGTCGCGCAGGTCGCGGCCCCTGGCGGGCCGTTCGAGATCGTTGAGCGTGAGGTGCCGCAGCCGGGTCCGGGCCAGGTACGGGTGGCTGTGGACGCCTGCGGGATCTGTCACAGCGATGCCGGCATGGTCGACGCCGCGTTTCCGGGCGTACGGTTTCCTCTGGTTCCCGGGCATGAGATCGCCGGGCGCATCGAAGAGCTCGGTGAGGGCGCGGAAAGCCGCGGCTGGCGCGCCGGCGAGCGGGTGGCGATAGGTTGGTTCGGCGGTAGCTGCGGCCACTGCACGCCCTGTCGGCAGGGCGACTTCATCGTGTGCGTGAATCTGAAGGTTCCCGGATGGGCATACGACGGCGGTTTCGCCGAGGCGGTGATCGCACCGGTGGATGCCCTCGCCCGGATCCCCGACGCGCTGGCGCCCACGGATGCCGGGCCCTTCGCCTGCGCCGGTGTGACCATGTACAACGGACTGCGGCGCAGCTCCGGACAGCCGGGTGACCTGGTCGCTGTACTCGGCCTCGGTGGTCTCGGTCACCTGGGGGTGCAGTACGCCGTAGCGATGGGCTTCGAGACCGTGGCCATCGCCCGCGGAGCTGCCAAAGCCGACTTCGCCAAGCAACTCGGCGCGCACCACTACATCGACAGCACTGCGGACACCCCCGTCGCGGACGCGTTGCAGTCCCTCGGTGGCGCCAAGGTCGTGCTGGCCACCGCCGGCAGCTCCGACGCGATCACGGCGACCGTCGACGGGTTGTCCCATCGCGGCGAACTGGTGGTCATCGGCGCGACCTTCGACCCGATGGGCATCAGCCCGGCCCAGCTGATCATGCAAGGCCTGATCGTGCGCGGTCATCCGTCCGGCACCGCGCAGGATGTGCAGGACACCATGGCATTCAGCGCCTTGAACGGGATCCGCCCGATGACCGAGATCATGCCGCTGGACCAGGCCGATGAGGCCTACCAGAAGATGCTCTCCGGCGCCGCACGGTTCCGTATGGTGCTCACACCCCGCTGAAAACACCCCACTCATGTTCCAGCATCTCGAGGCGAAGCCGATCCATGACCACATCACGGGACCTGATGATCATCGCCATCGACGTGGCGCCCCACCACCCTGTGGAACAAGGTGACCTTTCGCTCGCTCTCGCAGGAGCCGAGGTGCTCGATCTCCTCGATGCCCAGGCCATCACCCTGGACGGCGAGTACATCGTGCCTGGCCACCGGCCGACCGCACCCGACTCCCTGCTGGATCAGGCCGCATCGTCACTGGTCCGCGAAGCGCCGTACGAGACGGTCGGCGACTGGCTGTGGCGCAGAGGTCGCGGTCTGTCCGCGGCGTATCTGGCGGCCCTTGAAGCGGAAGGACAGCTCCGTCGGCAACACCACCGCAGGAACCCCTTCCGGACCAGCAGTGTCGTGCCGACCGATGCACCGGACCACCGTGCGGCGGCACAACACTGGGCCTCGGACGAGCCCACCCTGGCCGCTCTGGCGGCCGCCATCGGGATTCATCGCCGGGCCGGAGAGGACTCTGCCGACTTCCCGAGTGCGCACAACGGCGCTGTGGACACCGTGCTGGCCGCCGTGCACGACGCACTGATGCAACTGGAGGCCATACGGCAACGACGTGCTATCGAGCAGGCCGCGTTCGACAACATCTGGCGCGGCGAATGACGACCCTCGCTTGTCCCTGCCGGGACCGGGACGGATCTGTCAGGGCTCGGCGATGTCCTCGCGGAGGCCGTCGGAGAACTCCCACCAGGCAAGAGGGAGCCAGTCGCCGTTCACGAACCCGTCGACAGTTGCGCCACGGCCGCGGACGGTGACCGTGGTGCCGGGCGGGTACGAGGTGCCGGACAGGCCGAGCACAGGGACGAGCAAGGTTCCGAGCCGCTGTGCCATCACGTGTCCCGACCTCCCTTCACGGGTCTCGGTGCGAAGCGCGATACGCAAAAAAACGATACGCGATGAGTCCTTCCGAGATTACCGGCTTGCCCCAGCCCGCGGGCAAGAGAACCATGAGGAGTAGGTCACACAAACGGGGGCGCTCCCGCGGGCAATCCGCG
Organism: Streptomyces sp. F001; assembly: GCF_004187715.1. Classification (GTDB taxonomy): domain Bacteria; phylum Actinomycetota; class Actinomycetes; order Streptomycetales; family Streptomycetaceae; genus Streptomyces; species Streptomyces flavusporus. The sequence continues at coordinate 10,755 of NZ_QZWF01000043.1, forward strand.
TGCACATCACCGGTCAGGAGATGGAAGAGATGAAAGCCGTCGTCTACAAAGGACCTTTCAGCGTCGCGATCGAAGATGTCGACAAGCCGACCCTCCAGCAACCGAACGACGTGATCGTAAAGATCACATCCACGGCGATCTGCGGCTCGGACCTGCACATGTACGAGGGACGTACGGCGGCAGAGCCCGGAATCGTGTTCGGCCACGAGAACATGGGAATCATCGAGGAATGCGGCCAGGGCGTCACCTCCCTCAAGGAGGGCGACCGTGTGGTCATGCCCTTCAACGTCGCCTGCGGGTTCTGCAGGAACTGCGTCGAGGGATACACGGGTTTCTGTGAGACCGTCAACCCCGGTTTCTCGGGCGGGGCTTACGGCTATGTCGCCATGGGCCCGTGGAAGGGCGGTCAGGCGGAATATCTCCGCGTTCCATTCGCCGACTTCAACTGTCTGAAGCTGCCGCCGGGAAACGAGCACGAGACCGACTTCATTCTGCTCGCCGACATCTTCCCCACCGGCTACCACGGTTGTGAACTCGCCCAGGTGCGCCCGGGCGAGAGCGTCTCGGTGTACGGCGGCGGACCGGTCGGGCTCATGGCCGCGTACTCGGCGCTGCTCCGCGGCGCGGCGAAGGTCTTCGTCGTCGACCGGATCCCCGAGCGGCTCGACAAGGCTCGGGAGATCGGCGCCGTCCCGATCAACTTCGCGGAGGGCGACCCGGTGCAGCAGATCAAGGACCAGACGGACGGGGCCGGCACCGACAAGGGCGTCGACGCCGTCGGCTACCAGGCGATGTCCAAGGACGTCGACCACGAGGAGCCCGCGACGGTCCTGAACTCGCTCGTCCAGACGGTTCGCCCCACGGGTGCCCTCGGTGTGCCGGGCCTGTACGTGCCGGCCGACCCCGGAGGCCCGGACGAGCAGGCCAAGAAGGGCATGCTCCTCGTGTCCATCGGCAAGCTCTTCGAGAAGGGCCTGCGGATGGGTACGGGCCAGTGCAACGTGAAGCGCTACAACCGGCACCTGCGCGACATGATCATCGAGGGCCGGGCGAAGCCGAGCTTCGTCGTCTCCCACGAGGTGTCGCTGGACCAGGCACCGGAGGCCTACGACAAGTTCGACAAGCGCGTCGAGGGCTACACCAAGGTCGTCCTGCATCCGTAGGGCGCCGTCCGCATGCGCTGGTGAGGACTCGACTAGCTCGTCGGAGACCGCCAGTGCGTGCTTCCGGGCCCTCACCGGGCCATCCCGCCCCCGTCATGCCGTCGGAGCCGATCACCATGCGCTCCGGGCACGGCGGGGGCCTGCTGTGCCCTGGGAGGCGTGCAGGACCTGCGTCAGTCGACCGGCCACGTGTGGGCCGGGGCATTGAGGTGCATGTAGTCGATGTACTGCTGCGTCATCAGCCGCAGCGCCTCGTGGCGGCCGGTGTGGGTGGAGGCATCGATGTGGTGGAACATCTCCTTCTGCCACACCGCTCCGTTACGGCCGGTGACGCACCGCTGGTCGATGATGCCGAGCAGCGGCTCTCGCCAGGCTTCGTCCATGCCGGAGCGCTCCAGCCCCCGGTGCGCCAGCGGCAGCAGACGCCGCAGGACGAGTTCGGGCACCGGCACCTCGCCCATGCCGGGCCAGTACAGCCGTGCCTCGATGCCGTGCCGCGCCGCCGTGTGCAGGTTCTCCTCGGCGGCCGAGAAGGACATCCGTGACCAGACCGGCCGCTCCTCCTCGACCAGGGCGCGGGTGAGCCCGTAGTAGAAGGCGCCGTTGGCGAGGGTGTCGGCGACGGTCGGGCCGGCGGGCAGTACTCGGTTCTCCACCCTCACATGGGGTTTGTCGTGGGCGACGGCGTAGACCGGACGGTTCCAGCGGTAGATGGTGCCGTTGTGCAGGGTGAGCTCGGCCAGTTCGGGGATGTCGCCGCGGTCCAGCGTCTCCGCGGGGTCCTGCTCGTCGCACAGGGGCAGCAGTGCCGGGAAGTAGCGCAGGTTCTCCTCGAAGAGGTCGAAGACGCTGGTGATCCATCGCTCTCCGAACCACACCCTGGGCCGCACTCCCTGCACCTTGATCTCCTGCGGACGGGTGTCGGTGGCCTGCTCGAACAGCGGGATGCGGGTTTCGTGCCACAGTTCCTTGCCGAACAGGAACGGTGAGTTGGCGGCCAGCGCGACCTGGACCCCGGCGACCGCCTGCGCGGCGTTCCAGTAGTCGGCGAACTCCTCCGGGGAGACCTGGAGGTGGAACTGGGTGCTGGTGCACGCCGCCTCCGGAGTGATCGTGTCCGCGTAGGTGCGCAGCCGGTCGACACCGTCCACGTCGAGGCGCAGGTCCTCGCCCCGAGCCATGAAGATCTGGTCGTTGAGCAGTCGGTAGCGGGGGTTCTCCGACAGCGCCGCCTCGCCGACGTCCTCAGGCCGCAGTGTGGGAAGGATGCCGACCATGATCAGATGTGCTCCGACCGACCTGGCGCGTTGCTCCGCGTGGTTCAGCGCGCCGCGGATCTCGGACTCCCAGTCGTCGGGGCCGCCCGCCGTCAGCCGGCGGGGCGGAATGTTGATCTCCAGGTTGAAGCGGCCCAGCTCGGTCGACCAGGCGGGATCCGCGATCGCCTCGAGCACATCGACGTTGCGCATCGTCGGCTCGGCCTCGTCGTCGACCAGGTTCAGCTCGATCTCCAGTCCCACCCGGGGCCGCCCGGACTCGAACCGTGACTCGCGCAGCATCTGCGCAAACGCGTCGAGGCACTCCTGCATCTTGATCCGGTACCGGCGGCGGTCCTCGCGGGTGAAGACCAACGCCGGGACGTCCCGTCCCATCGGCCCTCCCGGGTTCCCGTCCTCGGACACCTCTCAATCTCCAGCGTCGCACCACCGGGCGACCCGGACCAGGCGGACGAGGATCACTGCAGCGACAGGCGGCTCGTACCGGGCGCCGCCCGGGCCGCTGCGGCGGCACGCCGAGGTCACTGCCGTGGTGACCCGCCGGCTGACCGGCAAGGACTGTGCGCGCCTGGAGCTGGAGCCCCGTCTCGACACGCACGACTGGCGGCTGTTCGCGACATCGGCCCAGCTGTCGTCCGCCCTCGCGGCTGGACGTGGTCGTCACGGACCGGCTGCACGGGCTGGTTCTGTCATTGCGGGCGGGGGAGCCCGCGCTTGCGGTCGACCCGGTCGCGGGCGGGGCGAAGGTGACCGCGCAGCGCGGGCCTGCGGCCGGCCCGCGCTGCGCGCGGTCGAACGACTCGACGCAGCAGGGCTGGACCGCTGGTGGGAGTGGTGTCTGAGCGGGGCGCGGGACCGCCCGGCGGACCCAGCAGCAGCTCCGGCAGGGCGACGTCGTACGGGACGGTACGGACGAGCTGCTTCAGGTCCTGGGGCCCTGCTCCGTCGGGTGGTCGGCCCCGCGGCTCCGCCCTGGTCGTCATCCGGCGACCGTGTAGGAACGCGCTCCCGTTCCGGCGAGACCGCCGCCGTCGACGATCAGGTACTCCGGGCGAACGGGGCGCCCGTCGAGCCAGCTCTCCAGGATCTCCCGGGTGCCGGCGGCATAGCGGGCCTGCGCGGAGAGGGTCGTACCGGACACGTGCGGTGTCATCGCCTCGTACGGCATCGTGCGCCAGGGATGGTCGGGTGGCGGCGGCTGCGGATACCAGACGTCACCGGCGTACCCGGCCAGCTGACCACTGTTCAGTGCCCGCACCACGGCGTCGCGGTTGACGATCAGCGCACGTGCCGTGTTGACGATGTACGAACCCCGCTTCATGGCCCCGATCAGTTCGTCGTCGAAGAGGTTCTGCGTCTGCGGGTGCAGGGGGGTGTGGATCGACAGCACGTCGACCGCGGGGGCCAGGGACCGGGCGTCGGGATGCCAGGTCAGCTCCAGCTCCTGCTCGACCTCCTGGGGCAGCCGGTGCACATCGCAGTAGTGCAGCGTGACGTCGAACGGCTTGAGGCGGCGCAGCACCGCCAGGCCGATACGGCCGGAGCCGAGGACACCGACGTCCATTCCTTCGAGGTCGTAGGCGCGCGAGACGCTGTCGGCGATGTTCCAGCCCTTCTTGGTGGTCACCCACTCGTGGGCGGGCAGGTAGTTGTGCACCAGGGTGAGGATCTGCATGACGGCGTGCTCGGACACGCTGATGCTGTTGCTGTAGGTCACCTCCGCCACGGTCAGGCCGTGGGCGATCGCACTCGGCAGGTCGACGTGGTCCGACCCGATCCCCGCGGTGATCGCCAGCTTGAGCTGGGGAGCGGCGGCGATTCGCTCGGGGGTCAGATAGGCGGGCCAGAAGGGCTGCGAGATCACCACGTCGGCGTCGGGCAACTCACGGTCCAGCGTGGAGTCCGCGCCCTCCTTGTCGGACGTGACGACGAACGTGTGGCCCCGCTCCTCCAGGAAGCGGCGCAGTCCCAGTTCGCCCGAGACACAGCCGAGAAGCTGTCCCGGGGTGAAATCGATGGCTTGCGGGGTGGGCGCGGTCTGACCCCCCGGGTAACCGGTGATGTCGGGAATCTCGTCGCGGGCGTAGTCAGGTGGATAACCGCCCACCGGATCCGGATAGAGCACCGCAATAATCTTTGCCATGGCCGTCCTCCATCGGTGGGGCCATTGCTGCGGTAAACCGGTCGGGCATGTAAACCGGTCGGCACCGACGATCATGAATTTTAGTCGAGTGGAAGTAGGCGCTGCAAACCCCGCGGGCAGTGGCCTGCTGAGCTGATTCGGAGCGGCAACGCCGTTGACGTGCCGTGCATCAGCTCTTGGTGAGGTAGTCGATGCGTCCGTCCTCCCACTGCGCCACGAGGGTGGGGCCTTGTCCGGCGATCCCTGCCTCCGCGGCCTCCGCCACGAATACCTCGGCCCGGTACACCCTCTCCTCCTGTGCGGGCCCGACTTTGAGGTCATTGGTGTTGAGGCAGTCGAGCACGAGTTTCAGCTTCTTCTTCCCGGTGAGGCTCCCGTCGCAGATGTCGCCGTCCCGCCCGGCCGGGCTGCCGAGACTGACGAGTTCCCCCTTGTCGTCCACGGTGAGCGTGTAGAAGGAATTCTGGCTGGCGATCGTGTGATTGAACCAAGTCCCCTTCAGCACGACCTCAGGGCTCCTGGACGGCTGAGAACCCGACGCCCTCGGCGTCCCGGTCCGAGCCGGCGACGCCGTCCTGCTCTCGTCGGCCGGGGCCCCGTCCAGCCTGCCTCCTCCTTCCGTACAGCCCACCGCCATGACCGCGCCGGCCAGCACAAGGGCAGCCACGCCGCCACGCCGCTTACGGGTTCGGTTGTCCATGGCACCTCTCGATCGCTCTCACCCGGGATGGGGCTGTCTACCGGACTCCAACGACCGGCCCGATCCACCGGACACGTCCTGACGGATCAAGCCGCGGCTGCGGCGCGCCGTCGCATCAGGCGGGGGCGCAGGCCGAGCAGGAGCGCGGCGACGGCGGCCCACAGGGCGAGCGTGATCGCAGGGCCTGTTACGTGCGCGCCGTTGAAGTAGCTCAGGTCGGTGATGGCGCGGACGGCGGCGCCCGGTGGCAGCAGGGCGGAGACGGCTCGGGCCGCGGCGGGCAGGAGGTCGGCGCCGATGATGGCACCGCTGGTGGCGTTGCCGAGGGTGAGGAGCAGCAGGGTGGCGACGGGGATTCCTACGGGGCCGAGATACGTGCCGAGGAGTTTGGTCGTGAAGGCGGCGGCTGCTGCCAGGAGCGTGAGGGTGAGGATCAGCGGAACGACCGGGGCCGGGACTGCTCCCAGCGCAGGTCCGGCGACGATCGCGGCGACCGTGCCGATGGCCACGGAGGCGCCGGCCAGCAGCCGGAACCGGTGGCGCAGGTTCAGGTGCCCGGCCAGTCCGAGGGCGTTCGAGCCGAGGACGAAGCCGGCCAGGGTCACGCCGAAGGCCACATAGAAGCCGGCCAGTCCCCGGGCGTCGAAGTGGGTCAGGGGAACGACGTCCTCGGTGGTGAGGTGCTTGCCCGCGTCGTGGGCGTAGGTGCCGACGAGGCTCTTCACCGCCGATGTGGTGGACGCGCCGTCGGCTCCCGCGATCTCCAGGCGCAGTCCGTCCGGGCCGTCGGTGCTGAGGGCGGCGACGACGTCGTGGCGCTCCAGCGCGTCGCGGGCGGCCCCGGTGTCGGCAGCCGGGTGGATGTCGACGCTGTCGCCGAGGGCCTGGTGTATCTCGCCCGGCAGGTCCGGTGTGGTGACGGCGATGGGGACCTGATGGGGCTGGGGGTCGCGCTGCAGGCCGACGTAGCAGCCGATGAAGGCCGCCACGACGACGAGGGCGATCAGTGTCGGTTGGAGCCAGGACCTCACCGGCGGCCGACGGTGAGCGGTGTTGTGGGGCTTGGGTGAGGGCTCAGTCGCTGCCGAGAGTGTGTGGTCGCGCTCGGGAGCGGACGCTGCGGGGGTTTCCATGAAGGGGCTTTCTGACGGAGGGCGCGGGGCGTGCGGGAGGTGGGACGAGGGGTGCGCGCGCCGCGACTGCAGTTACGAGCATATGCTCGTATTTATGGGAGGGCAAGGAGTTACGAGCATAAGCTCGTATCATGGTGGAGAAGGCTCTGGAGGAGATCATGACCGCTACGCCGACGAACCCCGCCCACGCGTGCAACAACCTGGCACTGCGCAAGGCGGCCCGGTACCTCGGCGCGACCTACGACAAGGCGCTGGCCCCGGTCGGTCTTCGGGCCACGCAGTTCAGCATCCTGCAGAAGCTCAGCGCGCACGGGGACGTGACGATCAGCAGCCTTGCCGAAATGATCGCCATGGATCGCACGACGCTGGCGACGAACCTCAAGCCGCTCGCCCGCGAGGGGCTGGTGACCGTGGAGCCGTCGGCAGCCGACCGCCGCGCACGGATCGTCACCATCACACCGGACGGTCTTTCCCGGCTGAAGGCGGCGCTGCCGCTGTGGAAAGCCGTGCAGGCCCAGTTCGAGGAGAAGTTCGGCGCCGACGAGGCAGCCCGGCTGCGTGCATCCCTGGAAGCCGTTCTCGACACCGGCTTCAAGCCCTGGGCCGAGTGAGACACGGCTGCAGGAGGTGCCGGCCGGCAGCAGCAGGAGCAGCAACGCGCCGGGTGGGGCTGGGAGTTGGGCCTGGTGGGAGGGTGTGGGACGAGGCGGGTCGTCGGCGGTGTGGGGCGGTCCGGTGCGGCGTAGGATCTGGCCTGTGACCAGCACAGCCGCCTCGACGCAGCATCTGCGCGACCTCGCGCGGCTGCGTCGCGTTCGTGACCGGATCGATCGGGAGTATGCGCAGCCGCTGGACGTCGAGGCGCTCGCCCGCGGCGTGCACATGTCGGCCGGCCATCTCAGCCGCGAGTTCCGGCGCGCCTATGGCGAGTCGCCGTACAGCTACCTCATGACGCGGCGCATCGAGCGCGCGATGGCGCTGCTGCGCCGTGGCGATCTCAGTGTCACCGAGGTCTGTTTCGCGGTCGGCTGCTCGTCGCTGGGCACCTTCAGCACGCGCTTCACCGAGCTGGTCGGCGTACCGCCCAGCGTCTACCGGCGCGAGGCGGCGCGCACGACGGCGGGGATGCCGTCGTGCGTGGCGAAACAGGTGACCAGACCGATCAGGAATCGAGAAGCACCGGTCCCGAGCCGTGGCTAGCGTGGCTGCCATGGACATCACCATTCACGCGAGCTTCCTTCCGCAGAACGACCCCGATGCCGCCCTGGCGTTCTATCGCGACACCCTCGGCTTCGAGGTCCGCAACGACGTCGGCTACGCAGGGATGCGCTGGATCACGGTCGGCCCTGCCGAACAGCCCGGCACGTCGATCGTCCTGTATCCGCCGGCTGCCGATCCCGGCGTCACCGACGACGAGCGTCGCACCATCGCCGAGATGATGGCCAAGGGCACCTACGCCAGCCTCCTCCTGGCCACCAAGGACCTCGACGGCACCTTCGAGCGGCTGCAGGCCAGTGCCGAGGTCGTCCAGGAGCCGACCGATCAGCCGTACGGTGTCCGCGACTGCGCCTTCCGGGATCCCGCGGGCAATCTGATCCGCATCCAGGAGAAGAGCTGAGCCGTCCGGCGATCGCAGTCCGGAACCGACCCCGCGTATCGACTCCCCCGGCACAACCTTCGGCAAGGAGATCCGGGGGGCGGATACGTCGGCGTAGGGTGCGCGGTGTTCCGCTGTTCCTCGTGTAGGCGACCCCGCGTGAGAGATGGAGACGAAGACAAGCATGGCCAAGACGACGGACGCGCAGTCGCCTGTGCTGCACGCTGCCGACAGCCACGATCTGATCCGCGTGCACGGCGCGCGCGAGAACAACCTCAAGGACGTCAGTATCGAGATCCCGAAGCGCCGGCTGACGGTGTTCACCGGCGTGTCCGGCTCGGGCAAGAGCTCGCTGGTGTTCGACACGATCGCCGCGGAGTCGCAGCGGCTGATCAACGAAACCTACAGCGCTTTCGTGCAGGGCTTCATGCCGACGCTGGCACGGCCCGAGGTCGACGTGCTGGACGGGCTGACGACCGCGATCATCGTCGACCAGCAGCGGATGGGTGCCGACCCCCGCTCCACGGTCGGCACCGCCACCGACGCCAACGCGATGCTGCGCATCCTCTTCAGTCGGCTCGGCGAGCCGCACATCGGCCCGCCCGGCGCGTACTCCTTCAACACCGCCTCGGTCCGGGCGAGCGGGGCGATCACGGTCGAGCGCGGCACCAAGACCAAGGCCGAGAAGGCGACTTTCGAACGCACCGGCGGCATGTGCACGCGCTGCGAGGGCCGGGGCACCGTCTCCGACATCGACCTCACCCAGCTCTACGACGACTCCAGGTCGCTGTCCGAGGGCGCGTTCACCATCCCCGGCTGGAAGTCGGACAGCCAGTGGACCGTGCAGCTCTACGCCCAGTCCGGCTTCGTCGACCCGGACAAGCCGATCCGCGAGTACACCACGAAGGAGATGCAGGCCTTCCTCTACGGGGAGCCGGTCAAGATCAAGGTGAACGGCATCAACCTCACCTACGAGGGCCTGATCCCGAAGATCCAGAAGTCGTTCCTGTCCAAGGACAAGGAATCGATGCAGCCGCACATCCGGGCGTTCGTGGAGCGGGCGGTCACCTTCACCACCTGCCCCGAGTGCGACGGCACCCGGCTCAGCGCAGGGGCCCGGTCGTCGAAGATCGAGGGGATCTCCATCGCCGACGCCTGCGCGATGGAGATCCGCGACCTCGCCGAGTGGGTCCGCGGCCTCGAGGAGCCGTCGGTGGCGCCGCTGCTCACCGCGCTGCAGCAGACCCTCGACTCGTTCGTGGAGATCGGCCTCGGCTATCTCGCGCTCGACCGGCCGTCGGGCACGCTGTCGGGCGGGGAGGCGCAGCGCGTCAAGATGATCCGCCACCTCGGTTCCTCACTCACCGACGTCACCTACGTCTTCGACGAGCCCACCATCGGCCTGCACCCCCATGACATCCAGCGGATGAACAACCTGCTGCTGCGGCTGCGGGACAAGGGCAACACGGTGCTCGTCGTGGAGCACAAGCCGGAGGCGATCGCGATCGCCGATCACGTCGTCGACCTCGGCCCCGGTGCCGGTACGGCGGGCGGCACCGTCTGCTTCGAGGGCACCCTCGAGGGGCTGCGGGCCTCCGAGACCGTCACCGGCCGCCATCTCGACGACCGGGCCGCCCTCAAGGAGTCGGTGCGCAAGCCCACCGGCGCGCTGGAGATCCGCGGCGCGACGGCGAACAACCTGCGGGGCGTCGACGTCGACATCCCGCTCGGGGTGCTGACCGTCGTCACCGGCGTCGCCGGCTCCGGCAAGAGCTCGCTCGTGCACGGTTCGATCCCCACCGCCGAGGGTGTGGTGGCGGTCGACCAGGCCCCGATCCGCGGTTCCCGGCGCAGCAACCCGGCGACGTACACCGGACTGCTCGACCCGATCCGCAAGGCGTTCGCGAAGGCCAACGGCGTGAAGCCGGCGCTGTTCAGCGCCAACTCCGAGGGCGCCTGCCCGACCTGCAACGGCGCCGGCGTCGTCTACGTCGACCTGGGCATGATGGCCGGCGTCGACACGCCCTGCGAGGACTGCGAGGGCAAGCGGTTCCAGGCATCGGTGCTGGAGTACCACCTCGGCGGCCGCGACATCAGCGAGGTGCTCGCGATGTCGGTGACCGAGGCCGAGGAGTTCTTCGGCTCCGGCGAGGCGCACACGCCGGCCGCACACAGGATCCTCGACCGGCTCGCCGACGTCGGACTCGGCTACCTCACCCTCGGCCAGCCCCTCACCACGCTGTCCGGCGGCGAGCGGCAGCGGCTGAAGCTGGCCACGCACATGGGGGACAAGGGCGGCATCTATGTCCTCGACGAGCCGACCACCGGCCTCCACCTCGCCGACGTCGAGCAGCTGCTCGGCCTGCTCGACCGGCTCGTCGACTCCGGCAAGTCGGTCATCGTCATCGAGCACCACCAGGCGGTCATGGCGCACGCCGACTGGATCATCGACCTCGGCCCCGGCGCCGGCCACGACGGCGGCAGCATCGTCTTCGAGGGCACCCCCGGCGACCTCGTCACCACCCGCTCCACCCTCACCGGCGAGCACCTGGCGGCCTATGTCGGCATGTGAGGCGGGGCCCTTGCGGACACCGTGAGAGGACGGTCCTCCGGCCGGCGTACTGCAGCCGGCCGGAGGCGCCGAACCGGCCCGTCACCAGATGCTCGCCCACTACGCGTTCACCGGCGCGCATCTCGTGATGATCGTCGGTGTCATCCTGGTCGCGGCGGGGATCACCGACGCCATTCACCACTTCGACGGTCATGCCCACCGGTGGTGGCTGGGCTGCGGCACAGCGGTGTTCCTCCTGGGCCACGCGGCCTACCGGGGCCTGCTGGGAAGCGGACGGCTCACCGACCGCCTGGTGGGGGCGGTGTGCGCGGTCCCGCTGGGAGCGACGGTGTCCATCGCCGGCCGGCTCGGCATGACCCTGGTGGGGGCGTCCTGGCGGCCGTCGCCACCGTCGACCACCGCCTGGTGTCACCAGGGACGCGCGCCTCCTGGACGTCCATGGAAGGGTCTGACTCCTCGACGTACCCACCCCCTTGTGGTTAACTGTTCAACTAATGGGGTGGTGCTACGAGGAGGTCGCACCGTGCGGGAGCTTGGACTGGTCGATACGGTGGGGATCCTGCGTCGGCCCGGCGTACGGCCTCGGTACAGCAGCGCGGGGCTCGGATGGGAGCACCTCTACGTCTCCTCCCAGCAGGAACAGTCCTACCGGGCGACGTTCGCTCCCGCCCCCACCCATCTGCTGATCCTTCATCTCAGCGGGCCCGTCACCGTACGGCGTGGTCAGGGCAGCACGGCGCGGTCACGGACGATCCCGGCCGGTGGCCTGTTCCTGCAGCCGGCCGGCCGGGAACTGAGCGTGGAGCTCGGAGGCGGTCTCGACACGGTGCACGCCTATCTGACGGACCAGGCGCTGCGCGAGGCCAACGAGGGGCAACCGGTCGAGCTGTCCGAACAACTGGGTGTCACGGATCCGCTCGCCGAACAGCTCATGATCGCGCTGGACGGTGTCGTGCGCCGCTGGGAGCCGTCGGCCCGTACGTACGTGGACCATCTGACGGGCATGCTCGCCGCGCAGCTCGCCCGGCGGCACGCCTCCCGTCCCGCCGGGCCGTCGCCCGCCCGCTCCGGGCTCTCCGACCGGCAGCTCGCCGCCGTACGGGACCTCATGCGGGAGCGGCTCGCCGACCCTCTGCCGATCACGGACCTGGCCGCCGCGGCCTCGCTCAGTTCCAGTCAGTTCACGCGCCAGTTCCGCGCGAGCACGGGGCAGTCGCCGCACCAGTACCTGCTGGGGCTGCGTCTGGAGCAGGCGTGCCGACTGCTGCGTACCGGGTCCGCGCCGATCGGGCAGGTGGCGATCGAGTGCGGGTTCTCCCACCAGGAGCACCTGACCAGGGTGATGCGCGCCCGCCTGGACACCACACCGGCCGTCGTGCGCCGCGAGGGATGACAGGGGCGGCAAGCGCGACTTCTCCGGGTCGGCGTTCCAGCTCCAGTGCTTGTCCCCCCGGCCCCGATGCAGAGCGCCGCGAGTCCCTGGCCCGCGCCGGCCGCGGCCGGTTGGTGGGTGACGGCGCCCGTGATGCGCGCACCGGAGGCGCCCAGCACCTCCGGCGCACCGCTCAGTCCGAAGCCGTGCCGACAGCGGAGCACTGACCGCCCGTCACCTCGGCCAACGCCTCTGCGGGGTGGCTACTTGCTTGTCCGTGCTCACCGCCCCAGGACCCGGCGCAGGGCGGTGAGCAGTGCGTCGTGCGCCGCCTGCGCGGTCTCGGGAGCGGTGGAGCGGCGCCAGGCCACGTAGCCGTCCGGGCGCACCAGCAGAACGCCGTCCTCGGCGATCTCGCTCACCCTGCTCCATTCGCCATAGGTGTCACGGGAGTTGTCGTCGCCGATGCGCACGGACCGCAGCGGTACGCCGAGTTCGTCGCGGCATGCGTCCGCTGCCGTGTCCCAGACCCCGCCCGACAGTCCCGTCAGCACGGTGAACTCGCCCTTGCCGACGACGTCGAGCGTGGAGATCCGCTCGCCGCTGCCGTCCACGAGCCACGCGTGCGGAAGTTTGGCGCCCGGCCGGGTCGTCGGCCGGGCCACCAACTCCGGGTCCTCCTCCCAGACCTCGGCAGGACAGTCGTCCGGAAGGACCGCCCCGGAGACGTAGCGCTGGTTCATCTCGACACCGTGCGCGTTGAACTCGTAGTTCTTGAGCTGGACGGCCTCCTCCAGCAGGCGGCGCTGCTTGGCACCCTCGGTGGTACCGGCCCGCAGCGCGGCGAGCCCGTCGGCGATGGTCTGCTCGTCGCTGTCGGCGCCGACGCCGAGCGTTTCGAAGATGGGGCCGAACTGGTCACGGCTGAGGTTGGCGCGCTCGACGATCTGCCGTCCCACCGGGGCGCGTTCGGCCGTGTAACTGTCCAGCAGCGCCTCTCCGGCCTCGCCGCGGATCACCATGGCGAGCTTCCAGGCCAGGTTGTAGGCGTCCTGGACGGAGGTGTTGGAGCCGAGACCGTTGGACGGCGGGTGGCGGTGAACGGCGTCGCCCATGCAGTAGACCCGCCCGGACGAGTAGGCGGAGGCGTAGGTGTGGTTGACGGTCCACAGGGAGGTGGACGTGATCTCCACCGGCAGGTCCGGGGCGCCGACGAGGTCGCGTACGATCCTGCGTGCCTCCTCCTCGTCGACCGCGGGCGGCGGCTGCTCGATGTCGTAGCCCCACACCAGCAGCCACTCGTTCCACGGCCGGACCATGCGGACCAGACCCATGCCGATACCGCCGGTTGCCGCGCCGGGCCGCAGCACCCAGTACAGGACGCTGGGACGGTGGGCGCAGTACTGGGCGAGGTCGGCCTTGAAGACGATGTTCATGCTGCCGGCCTTGCCCATGCGTCCGTCCATCGGCAGGCCGATCTGCTCGGCGACGGTGCTGCGTCCGCCGTCGGCGCCGATCAGATAGCGGGCCCGTACGGTGAACTCGTCGCCGCGGACCCGGTCGCGCAGCCGGGCCGTGACGCCGTCCTCGTCCTGTGTGAGGCTCAGGAACTCGGTGTCGAAGCGGACTTTGGCGCCGCGCGCCGCTGCGTTGGTGGTGAGGATCGGCTCCAGGTAGGTCTGCGGCAGGTCGATCATCTGGCAGGGGCTGGTGGACGTGTACTCGGTCAGGGAGTGCGGTCCTGTGCCCCAGGTGCGGATCCGTGCTATCTCCTCGCCCGCGAGCGCGGTACACAGCACCGTGTCTCCCATGAGGTGGGACGGGCTGCCCTGCGCCAGCGCCTCGGCCTCGACGCCGAGGTCGCGCAGCACCTCCATGGTGCGCTGGTTGGTGATGTGCGCTCTGGGGGTGTTGGCGAGCCAGCCGTATTTGGTGACCTGGAGGGTACGGATGCCGTAGGTGGCCAGCAGCAGGGCAGCTGCTCCGCCGGCCGGACCGCTGCCGACGACGAGGACGTCGGTGTCGTAGGAATGCGTACGGGGCATGGTGGGCTGCTCCTCGGTCAGTCGGCCAGGCGGGCGATGCGGAAGGTGTGGTCCAGGCGGCGCCACTCCCCGTCGACGGTGCGGCCGTCGGGGGCGGGCCCGGTCTGCGGGGCGAAGTCGACGATCAGCCGGTCCTTGACGCCGAAGACCGTGTCGCTGTCGAGGAAGGCGCCGCCCGCAACGAACAGCTGCGTGATGAGACGGCGGTGGCCGGGCGCGTCGATCATGAAGTGGAGGTGCGGTGCGCGGTAGGGGTGGCGGCCGACCGCGGTGAGCATCTGTCCCACGGGGCCGTCGTCGGGGACGGGGTACTCAGAGGGCAGGATCGACCAGAACGTGAGCCGCCCCTCGGAGTCGGTGCGCAGCCGCGCCCGCAGGACGGGGCCGTCCAGATCGGGGAGCTGGACGTCGTAGAAGCCGTCCTCGTTGGACTGCCAGACGTCGACGACCGTGTCCTTCACGGGCTCACCGGCCGTGTCGGTGATCGTCACGTCCACCCACAGCGGGGTGCCGGGCAGGCCGCCGGAGATGTCGCTGCCATGCGCGGCCTCGGGCGGGCCGTCCACGTAGAAGGGGCCCAGGACGGCGGACGGGGTGGTGTCGGGGCTGCGGGAGTTGGTCAGCAGATCCACGGCACTGGAGACACCCAGGACGTCCGAGAGCAGCACGAACTCCTGCCGGGTCGGGCCGCACAGCTGTCCCGTCCGGGTGAGGAAGTCGATCGCGTATTGCCACTCCCCGTCGGTGACGTCCTGCTCGGCCACGAAGGAGTGCAGGTGCCGTACGAGGCCGGTGAGCAGGGTGCGGACGCGGCCGTCGGACGCCTGCGCGAAGCTCGCCACGACGCGCTCGGTGAGCTCGGCCAGCGTGGACTCGGTGGTGGCGGGGCCCTCGGGGCGGCGCCCGTGCCAGGCGTCGGCCAGCAGGCCCTCGATGCCCTCGGCGGTCAGCTCCCGCGGGTTCGGGTACGGCGTCGCCACGGCCAGCTCGGCCGCGCGAGCCAGGCCGGACTCCGGCATGCCCAGGTCGCGCAGCGAGGTCGGCCCGCCCAGCGAGGCGATCAGGTCGTACACGCCGCTCGCGGCGTCGGGCACGTCCAGTGCCCGGGCGATGCGGCGCATCGCGTCCGGAGCCGCGGGCGCGTTGTAGGCCATGGCGTGCGGCAGGATCACGGTGTGCGTCTCGGCGTGCGGCAGGTCGAAGCTGCCGCCCAGGGTGTGGCACAGCTTGTGGTGCAGGCCCATGCCGACCGTGGCCAGGCACGTCCCGGCGAGCCAGGCGGCCTGCAGCAGGTCGGCCCGCGCCGCCCGGTCGGCCGGGTCGGCAGCCAGACGGGGCAGCGCCCGCGCGATGCGGGAGATCGCGTCGAGGGCCTGGCCGTCGGTGACCGGATCGGCGTCCGCGGAGTACAGCGCCTCCACGGCATGCGCCATCGCGTTCACACCGCTGGTGACCGACATGGGCAGTGGCAGGGAAAGCGTGAAGTCGACGTCGTAGACGACGGTCTCGGGCAGGATCTTGGCCGAGGACCGAGTGACCTTGCGCCCGTCGCGTGTCTCCCCGAGGACGGGGGTCACCTCGGAGCCAGCGTACGTGGTCGGCACGACCACCTGGGGCAGGTCCGTGCGCAGGGCCAGCGCCTTCGACAGACCCGTCGTCGAACCGCCGCCCACGGACACGAGGCAGTCGGCGCCCGCCTCCCGCAGTACGGCGAGGGCCCGTTCCGTCACCTCCACCGGCGTGTGCATGACGGCGCCGTCGAACTCCGCGGCCACCAGGCCGCCCAGTGCGTCCCGGACCCGCGCGGACGCCTCCGCGAGCGGAGGGCTGGACAGCAGCAGCACCCGGGAGCCACCCAGCCGCCTCACCTCCTCGGCGAGCCGGCCGACGGTACCGGAACCGAAGACCACCCGTGCGGGATGAGATGTGTGCACGAACGTCCGCATGGAGCATCGCCTCCGCGTGTCGGTAGGGCTGCGGTTGTGTCTGGCCACCGAGTCTGCGGGTTACGTGCGGGTGAACTCCTGCACGATCGATGCATTCCGCTGCACGAATGACGCATCGGGGCCAGGCGGCTGCCGCTCCAGGTGCGACGGGTACGCCTCGGTGCCCCTGGAGAGAATCAGAGACACGTCTGCTCCCGCCTGCCACCAGGAGTCGCCTGTGTCCATCCGCCGGGTCATGCCCGACATCCGATCAGAGGCCATGGAGGAGAGCCGGGACTTCTACGGCCTCCTGGGGTTCGAGGAGGTCATGAACCTTGGCTGGGTCATGACGCTCGCCTCTCCCTCCAACCCCACGGCGCAAGTCACCTTCATGAGCCACGACAAGACCGCTCCCGTCGTGCCCGACATGAGCGTCGAGGTGGACGATGTGGATGCCGCCCATGCAGTGATGCGAGACAGCGGCGCGGAGATCGTGCGCCCCTTGCAGGACGAGGAGTGGGGAGTGCGCCGGTTCTTCGTCCGTGACCCCAACGGCCGGGTGGTCAACGTGCTGAGCCACCGATGACCCGTCCCCGATTCCCGCGCTGACGTCAGGAGCTGGTGAGGACGACGAGCTGCTGGGTCGCTCGGGTCATCGCGACATAGTGGTCGACCGCTCCTTCGATGCCCTCGCCGAACGCCTCCGGGCCGATGAGGACGACCAGGTCGAACTCGAGCCCCTTCGACAGCTCCGGGGTCAGCGACCGGACCTGGGATGTCGCCCGGAACGCGGGGTCGCCGATGACGCAGGCGGTCCCCTCGGCATGTGCGGCGAGCCAGGTGTCGAGGATCGAGTCCAGATCCGACACGGATCCGTGGACGACGGGGACGCCGCTGCTGCGGATGGAGGTCGGCACGTTGGCGTCCGGGAGCACGGCCCGGATGACCGGCTCGGCTTCCGCCATGACTTCTTGCGGCGTCCGGTAGTTGATGCTCAGGGAGGCCAGGTCGATCCGGTCGAGCCCGATCCGCTCGAGCCGTTCCTGCCACGACTCCGTGAACCCGTGCCTGGCCTGGGCGCGGTCCCCGACGATGGTGAAGCTCCGGGACGGGCACCGGAGCAGCAGCATCTGCCACTCCGCGTCGGTCAGTTCCTGAGCCTCGTCCACGACGATGTGCGCGAACGGACCCGCGAGCAGGTCCGGTTCGGTGCTGGGCAGTGCGCTCTCGTCGATCAGGCTGTCCCGCAGGTCCTGTCCGCGCAGCATCGTCACCGCGCCCTCACCGTCGGCATCGGCCGCGATGATGTTGTCGATGACGCCGGCCATGCGCTCTCGTTCGGCGGCGACAGAGGCCTTGTGCCGACGCTTGCGTCGCGACGCCTCCGGGTCGCCGAGCCGCTGCCGTGCCGCGTCCAGGAGCGGCAGGTCGGACACCGTCCAGGCCTGGGGGTCCTCGCGTTGCAGCTTCGACACGTCATCGCGGCTGAGCCAGGGAGCGCACATCCGCAGGTAGGCGGGCACCGACCACAGGTCTCCCACGAGGTCGGCCGCTTCGAGCAACGGCCATGCGCGGTTGAAGGCCGTGAGCAGCTCCCTGTTCTGCCGCAGCGACTTGCGGAGCAGGT
The DNA here is from genome assembly GCF_004187715.1 of Streptomyces sp. F001. GTDB lineage: Bacteria > Actinomycetota > Actinomycetes > Streptomycetales > Streptomycetaceae > Streptomyces > Streptomyces flavusporus. Next base: position 28,309 of record NZ_QZWF01000043.1, read on the forward strand.
CGGGCGAGACGTCGCCGTCGTGGCTGTCCACCAGGATCGTGAGCAGTTCCTCCCAGACCTGGTCGCGCGCATCGTTGTGCGGAGTACCGGGTTCTGCCGCTTCGAACGCCACGGCCCAGTCGTCGGCGCTCAGCCAGATGTCGGACCAGTGGGTCGCGACCGTCATCCCCTCGGCGGGCGGCTCCTCGTAGAACCTGACGGCCGTTTCGATCGCCTTCACCAGGTCCGCGGACGACTTCAGAAGGGCCACGTCCGGGTCGGCCTCGATCGAAGCTGCGGCTCCCTCGGCGACGAGGTCCCGCAGGATGCAGGTCTGCACGCCCTCCTCTCCGAGGCTGGGGAGGACGTCGGCGACGTAGTCCAGGTAGGGCCGGTGCGGACCGACGAACAGCACGCCGCCCCGGCGGTGACCGAGGCGAGGGTCGGAGTAGAGGAGGTAGGCGGAGCGGTGCAGAGCGACGACGGTCTTTCCCGTACCCGGTCCGCCGTCGACGACGAGAGCGCCGCGGGATCCCGCGCGGATGATGGCGTCCTGGTCGGCCTGGATGGTGCCGAGCACGTCTCGCATCTTTGCCGACCTGTTGCTGCCCAGGCTGGCGATGAAGGCGGACTGGTCGTCGAGCGCGGCGTGCCGTTCGAGCCCGTCGGCGGTGAACACTTCGTCCCAGTAGTCGCTGATCCGGCCGCGGGTCCAGCGATACCTACGGCGGCTTGCCAGACCCATCGGGTTGGCGTGGGTGGCTCCGAAGAACGGCTCGGCGGCGGGGGAGCGCCAGTCGAGCAGCAGCCGACGGCCCGCGCTGTCCGTAAGGCCGAGTCGTCCGACGTACACGGGCTCGGGGTTGTCCGCGCTCACCATGTGTCCGAGGCACAGGTCCAGACCGAAGCGACGCAGCGCGCGCAGGCGAGCGGTCAGCCGGTGGATCTCCACGTCCCGGTCCATCGCCTGCCGGCCCACGCCGCCGGGCGCCCTGCGCTCGGCATCGAGGAGGTCGGACAACTCGGCGATCGCCTGCTCGAGGCTCTCCGCGATGGCCGCGAAGTGCTGCTCGTCGTCGGCGATCAGCGTCGGGTCGGCCTTCGGGGAGAGTTGGTCGGGAAGGTCGAACGCACTGGTGGTCAGGGGGTTCACGTCATCAGCTCCGATCCGAGGCCGCGCCCGCGAAGTCCGGCGGCGTCTGGCCTCGGCCAGCGATTCTGCGGCACGACCGGGGCCTTGCCGCAAGCCCCCCTGTGCGCTATAACTTGAGAGTGGCAAGGAGTGGATGACTCCTTGCCTTTGTTTTTGTCGCCCGATGACCCGCCACGTCTGTGAATGCCAAGACCGCCCCGCGTGCAGCCAGACGTCCCAGACCGCACGCTGGTGACATGGCCGTCGTACAGCCCATCGTCATCTACCCGCCCGCCGGGGACGGCGGGCGGCGGGTCCGTGTGAACGACCGGTTCGTCGGGATGGCGTACGGGCTGCTGGACATCATCGAGTTCCTGCGCCTTGGGGGCCTGGAGGATGTCGACGAGGGATGGTTGCGACAGTCCGGGCTGGTCGAATGGCGTGGCGGTGAGCCCGATGAATGGAGTACCGATCGGCACGCCGACGGTCCGTGAAGGGAACCTCGCGGTTCACCGGATGCTGCCCGCGTTGGCGCTCCTTCGGACGAGTCCTATGGTGAGAAGGGGTGCGCAGGCTTTTCCCGCGAGCAGTTCATGAGCGGAAGGACATGATCATGTCCCAGGCCACCCGTCACCGTCCGCATCGGCGCAGGCACGACGGTGCCGCAGGCGTCACGGCCACCATCAACCGGGCAGCGAGCGCCGCCGGCGCGGCGGGCCGGGCCGCGGCGGATGCGGTACGGCACCCCCAGGCCGTGGTGGAGAGGTTCCGGCAGCTGCCTCAGGCGCTGCCGCTGGTCCAGCAGGCGGTGGCACCCATCCTGACCGGACGGGTGCGCGACTGGCGTGGGGAGTACGCCTACACGCTGGGTGAGCAGGCATTCGTCTACGGTTTTCCGTACATCTACAACGCCCGGCTGCGTCACCAGTGGGTGACACAGCCGCGTGACCCGGCGACGGTGCCGTACGCCCCGGTCAACCATTTCTGGCACGCTCAGCGGCTGCTGGACGCCTCGTACCGGGACGGCGGATGTCCGAACAACGACACCCTGTACTCGACCGCATGGGTGGACCTGCGCAGCGAGCCCGTTGTCCTCTCGCACCCGGACATGGGTGATCGCTATTTCGCCTTCGAGCTGATGGGCATCACCTCCGACAACTTCGACTACATAGGTCAGCGCTCCACGGGATCGAAGGCCGGCCATTTCGCGATCGTCGGTCCGGACTGGAGCGGAGAGCTTCCCGAGGGTGTGCGGCGCGTAGCGATCGCGCCGAGCCCCTGGATCCTGATCCTCGGCAGGACGCTGGTCGACGGCGAGGGCGACGTGCCGAACGTACAGGCGCTCCAAGCCCAGTACCGGATCACTCCGCTCAGCTTCTTCCGCAGCGGCGGCGCTCCCGTCGACCCGGCGCAGCTCCCGGCGAGCCGCGACGTGCTCGCGCCGGTGGACCCCGCGCAGGATCCGCTCGGGCCCTGGAAGACGCTCAACGCCATGCTGGCCGAGAACCCGCCACCGGCGCACCACGCGATCCTGCTCAAGCAGTTCGCCGAGGTCGGGATCGGACCCGGTCTCGATGTCGAGGCCCAGCCGGAGGCGGTCAAGCAGAACCTCGTCCGGGCTGTGGCTGTCGGTCTGCCGGTGCTCAAGCAGCAGATGATCAGCGGGGAGTGGGCACGTCCGGTGAACGGGTGGCGTTACCCGCCACCGCAGATGGGCCGCTTCGGCGACGACTTCCTCAAGCGCGCTGCCGACCAGTCATTGTTGGGCATCATGGCCAACGATCCCGACGAAGCGGTCTATCTGCTCAACTACCACGACGCGGACGGGAACATGCTGTCGTCCGGCCGGTACGAACTGCGCTTCAGCGCGGGCTCGATGCCACCCGTCGATGCCTTCTGGTCCCTGTCCGCGTACGGCGGCGACATGAACCTGATCCCCAACCCGGCCGGCCGCTACTCGGTCGGGGACCGCACACCCGGGCTCGTCATGGACCCCGACGGTGGCCTGACGATCCACCTGCAGCCCGCATCACCGGGAGAGGGCCGCGAGTCCAACTGGCTGCCCACGCCCGAAAGCGGCACCTGGTTCGTGGTCCTTCGCATGTACCGGCCGCACCGCGAGGTCGTGGACGCGGCGTGGGAGTGCCCTCCGCTCACCCGCGTCGACTGACCTGTCCCAGGCGCCGGCCCCGACTCTTCTCCGACACGCCTCCCAGCCGGTTGTGTGCGGTGAGGGCGGCCCTCAACCTGCCCGGGTTGAGGGTCAGTCGGGGCAGCCGGGGAGCGGTGAGACTGTCGCGGTGCAGGTCGATGTGCCAGTGGCTGAGCAGGGATGCGAGCAGCAGGACGCCTTCCATGAGGGAGAACTCGTCACCGATGCATTTGCGGGCACCACCGCCGAAGACGAGGGCGGGTACCTGGGGTTGGCCTCCCTGGGGATCCCAGCGGTCGGGGTCGAAGCGTTGCGGATCCGGGTAGCGGGCCGGCAGGTGGCTGATGAGGTAGGGGCTGTACGCGATGGTCGTGCCTTTGGGGAGGGCGTACGTCCCCAGGTGGGTGTCCTGCTGTGTCTGCCGGGTGAGGAACCATCCCGGCGGGTACATCCGCAAGGCCTCGGTGAACACCTGCCGGGTGTAGCGGAGTCGGGGAAGATCGTCCCAGCCCGCGGTCCGGCCGTCGAGCACCGTGCTGACCTCGGCCGTCAGACGGGCGCGGACGGCGGGGTGTGTGGCGGCCAGGTACAGGCTCCAGTTCACCGCGCCTGCCGTCGTCTCCGTCCCGGCGGAGTACATGGTCACAGCCTGGTCCACGAGTTCGTCGTCGGTCAGGGCGGGAACGTCGCTCTCCGGGGCGCGGGCGGCGATGAGCATCGACAGGAGATTCGTCTCCCCGGTGTTGCCGCTCTCTCGGTACTGGGTGGTGAGGTCCGCCATGGACTGCCGCACCCGCCGCGTGGCCCGCTGGTAGCGGACGTTGCCCGGTGTGGGCACCTTGCGCAGTGGTTTCGGCAGGAGACTGTGCCGGGTGAAGCCCGCCAGGAGGGTGTCGAAGTCGGTGGCCAGGCGCACATGGACGCCGTGGTCCAGGCGGGTGCCGAAGACCGCGGAGAGGACCACGTCGGCGGTGATGTTGCGGGATGCCACGGCCAGGTCGAGCGTCTGGCCGTCGCGCCAGGTGCCGATGACGGCGTCCATCCGCTCGGTCATGATGCGGGCGTAGTCGGGGAAGCGCGCCTGGTGGAAGGCCGGTTGGATGAGCCGGCGCTGGCGACGGTGCTCGGCGGCCGGGCAGGTGGCGAGGCCCTGCCCGCCTGCTTCACGCAGCCGCTCGAAGAGGGGGCCGCCCTTGTCGAAGACCCGGTCGTGCACCAGCATCGTGGAGGTCAGTTCGGGGTCACACACCACGACAACGGATTTCCTGGCGAGTCGTATCTCCACCAGCGGACCGTGCGCGGGCAGGCTGCGCAGGAAAGCCAGCGGGGCGCGCAGGAATGCCGCGAGGTGGCCCACGACAGGTTTGGCGCCAGGTGCCCGAGGCACCGGGGAAACGCTCTCCATGTCACCAACTCCTCCTCGTTCTCAGCTGGAGTGCGTCCGCTCCCGGGCGAAGGGGTGAGGTCGGGGGGAACAGCGGTGCGGGGAGGTCGTGCAGTGCCTCCGCCGCGGCCGCGAGGAACACACTCGTGCCCTCTGGTGTGATCGGCGGTGCCTCACTGTAGGGAGCACATGGCGGCCCGTCCACGCCGCGTTCCGGACACGCACTGTCCGCCACGCCGAGACATGATGCACTGTGTGTGACATGAGTCACATCCAATGGTTGATCCGAGTTGCGGACCGTGCAAGTGGTTACGCCTTTCGTCCCCTATGTCGGAATTTGGCGTGCGCTCGGTGAGAGTGGATCCGGAAATTCCCCCTCCTTTGTTGATTGACTGAATTTGCGCCCTGGTGTGGCTTGGTCGACGCCCTAGCCTGTTGGGGACCTTCAAGGGCACGGGGGAAGGAAGCCTGAATGAAGGAAGCTTCAACTGTTGTCGGGAACCAATCTCCGCACGATGAAGCAATCGCCGAGGTCCGGGAGCGACTCCAGGAAGACCTGTCCAGAGTCCGGAAATCGCTCTGCTCTCTTGTGGTTCCACCGAATCACCGGATTCAGGGTCCCATCATGTACGCCGTGGAGAATACGGGGCGTCTGCTGCGGCCCACTCTCGTACTGCTTTCCTCGTATCTGCTGGAGGACGGATGGCAGGGGGCCACGCCCCCGCAGGTGATTGACGGAGCCGCTGCTGTCGAAATCCTGCATTTGGCCACCCTGTGTCATGACGATGTGATCGATGGCGCGCAGGTGCGGCGGGGGAGGCCCAGTGCGAACGCGAAATACGGTGAAGCCGTCGCGTTGCTCACCGGCGATTACCTGCTCGCGCGCTGTATGCAGACCGCCGCGTCCCTCGGCATGTCCCGTATGACGGCGATGGCGGACACGCTGATCGACGTGTGCGTGGGGCAGATGCTCGAGTCCAGCCAGCTCTACAATCCCTTTCGTACCGAAGAGGAGTACTTTGCCGCCATCTCGGGCAAGACCGCACGCCTCCTGCGGACGGCCGCCGCGATGGGCGCCCTGCAGTCGGGAGCGAGCGAGGACGCCCAGGCGGCGCTGGAGAGTTTTGGGCACAACCTCGGCATGGCGTTCCAGATCTGGGACGACATCCTCGACATCTGCAGCCGGGAAACGGGAAAGCAAGCGGCGAAAGATATTCTCAACGGCGTGTACACGCTCCCGGTGATCTACGCCGTCAAGGATTTCCGGGATCGCCTGCAATCCCTGCTGCGCCTGCAGCAGCTTTCCGACGAACAGTGTCAGGAAGTGATTTCCCTGGTGCACGAGTCCGGTGGGATCGGCAGGGCCGCTGACGTGGCCCAGCGATATGTGTCGGATGCCCTGTACGCCGTGGAGTCCCATCCGGCCACCGCGAAGCACGCCCCGGTCGTACGGCAGTGCCTGCGTGATCTCGTCGACACCTTCGCGTCTCAGCATCCCGCCCTCCAGGCACTGCGGGACACCGCGCAACCGACACCTGAAGGCCTGCATTCGGCGACGTGACCGAAACGCGAAACACGGCTGGTCACTAGCCGGAAAGTGAACTGGACTCGGGTGTATTCCGGAGGGTGTCTGTGTCAGCGCTGCGAAGCGATTTCATCACCGATTACGATGTTCTCGCCGACACATGGTGGGACCCCCGCGGGCCACTCGCCCCGCTGGGCTGGATCGCGCGCGCCCGCGCCGGCTTCGTCCCCGTTGCCGAGCGCACCGGGGCGCGGCTGCTGGATGTCGCCTGCGGGGGCGGGCTGTTCGGTCCCCACCTGGCCGGCAAGGGCTATCGCGTGGTCGGCGTGGACCTGTCGGCGCTGTCGCTGAACGAAGCACGCAAGCACAGGTTCGACGAGGTCGTCCGGGCCGACATCGCCCGACTCCCGTTCGCCCGGGGGTCGTTCGACGTCGTCACGGCGGGGCAGTGCCTCGAACACGTACCGGACCCCTTCGTGGTGGTGAGGGAGGCATGCCGGGTGCTGCGCCCCGGGGGCACGCTGATCGTGGACACGATCGCCGACACCCGGCTGGCCCGGCTGGTCGCCATCACCCTGGCCGAGAACGCGCCCCTACCCGGCCGGCCACCGCGCGGCACCCATGACCACCGGCTCTTCGTCAACCGGGCCCGGCTGACCCGGACCGCGCGGTCGCAGGGGGTGGAGCTCAGACTGCTCGGCCTGCGTCCGCACCTTCGTGACGGGATGCGGTACCTCGCCGGGCGGCGCGAGGACGTTCGCATGATCCCCACCGGTTCCACCGGCGTTCTCTATCTCGGAGTGGGCAAGAAATGGTGACCAGTACTCAGTGGCCGGCCGGGAGCGCGGTGCGCACCTGGTTGGTCGGCGCCCGGTTGAAGACCCTGCCCGTCACCATGGCACCGATCGCCGTCGGCACGGCGATCGCCTCCTCGCTGGGCCACTTCAGCGGGTGGCGGGCCGCCCTGACCCTGTTGTTCGCGCTGGGCTTCGTCCTCGGCACGAACTTCTTCAACGACTACAGCGACGGGGTGCGGGGCGCCGACGACCACCGGGTGGGTCCCGTCCGGCTGGTCGGCTCCGGGCGGGCGTCACCCCGGCAGGTGCTGCGCTGCGGCCTGGTCCTGTACGGCATGGCCGCCCTGGCCGGAGTGGTCATGGCGGTGACGATCTCCTGGTGGCTGCTGGCGCTCGCGGTGGTGTGTGCGCTCGGCGGGTGGTTCTACACCGGCGGCTCCCGGCCGTACGGCTACCGCTCGCTGGGCGACGTCGGCATCTTCCTCTTCCACGGGGTCATCGCCGTGTGCGCCACGGCGTACATCCAGCTCGGCCGGGTCCCCCTGCTGGCCCTCGCCGCGTCCGTGTCCATCGGTCTGCTCGCCTGCGCGCTGCTGACGACGAACAATCTGCGCGACATCCCGACCGACACGGCCGCCGGCAAGATCACCATCGCCGTGCGCCTGGGCGACCGGCGCACCCGCGTGTACTACGTGCTCTGCCTCGCCCTCGCCTTCGCGTCCGCACTGCTCCTGGCAGCCTCCCGCCCTGGGGCGCTGCTGGTGCTCGGCGCCGTCCCGTTCGCCGTCTTCCCGCTGCGCCGGGTGCTCGGCGGGGCGCGCGGCAGCGACCTGATACCGGCCCTCGAGCACACCTGCCTGCTGCTGCTGGCGTTCGGGACCCTCCTGGCGATCGGCCTGGCGCTGTGACCGGCCGGGGGAGGAGGGGAGTGCAGGTGACTCCGGAGCACGAAGTGCTGGTGATCGGCGCCGGGTTCTCCGGGATCGGCACGGCGATCGGGCTGCTGCGGGCCGGCATCGACGACTTCGTGGTGCTGGACGAGCAGGACGATGCCGGCGGCTCCTGGCACGCCAACCGGTACCCCGGCATCGCCGTGGACATCAGCGCCTTCTCCTACTCCTTCACCTTCGAACCCTTCGCGTCCTGGTCGAGGGCCTTCCCTCCCGGCGAGGAACTCAAGGCCTACGCGGACCACTGCGTCCACAAGTACGGCCTGCGGCCCCATCTCCGTCTGAACGCCCGGGTCGTACGCGCCGAGTACCACGAGGCGGAGCACGTCTGGGAGGTCTTCCTGGCGGACGGAACCTCGATGACGACGCGGTTCGTCATCTGCGCCACCGGATGGCTCACCAAGCCGAAGGCACCCGACATCGAAGGACTCGACCGGTTCACGGGCGACGTGGTGCACACGGCTCGATGGGACCCGTCACTGGATCTCACCGGACGTCGCGTGGGCCTGATCGGCACCGGCGCATCGGCGATCCAACTGGTCCCCGAGATCGCCCCGTTGGTGCAGCAGCTCCACGTCTACCAGCGGACGCCCACCTGGGTCTTCCCGAAGCCGGACGTTCCGGTGCCGAGGGCCGTCCGCAAGGTGTTCGGAACGGCTCCGTGGACTCAGCGCACCGTCCGGCTCCTCACGGACACCGTGACGGAACTCAGTTTCGTCATCGCCATGATCCACTACCGGCGGTTCCCCTTCCTGGTGCGGGCCGGGGAAGCGGTCTCCCGGCTGTACCTGCGCAGCCAGGTCAAAGGTGACCGCGATCTGATGGACCGGCTCGCGCCCGCCTACCGACTGGGCTGCAAGCGGCCGTCCTTCGGCAAGGGCTACTGGCGCGCCTTCACCCGCGACAACGTCCAGCTCGTCACCGAACGCATCGAGCGCATCACCGAGACCGGCATCAGCATGGCGGACGGCGACGAGCAGAAGTTCGACGTGCTGATCCTCGCCACCGGGTTCCACGTCCTGGACAACCTGCCGCCCTTTCCCCTGTACGGGCTGGGCGGCCGGGAGTTGAAGGAGTTCTGGAGAGCGGAGCGCTTCCAGACGTACGAGGGCAGTTCGGTCAAGGGTTTCCCGAACCTCTGGTTCATCGTCGGGCCGTACTCCTTCACCGGCGGATCCTGGTTCGGCATGATCGACTATCAGGTCACCCATGCCCTGCGGGTGATCGGAGAGGCCCGGCGACGGCGTGCCACACAGGCCGTCGTCCGGCCCGAGAAGCACGACAGGTCCTTTCACCAGGTGCTGCGCCGGCAGCGGAACACGGTGTTCCTCCACGGCAGTTGCCGCGGCACGCACAGCTACTACTTCGACGAGCGCGGCGACGCACCCGCCGTCCGCCCGTCGTCGACCTACGAGGCGGCCTGGCGAGCCAGGCACTTCGACCTCGACGACTACCGCTACGACCGGGCCGATCCGGTGCTGCCACATGACCGGACGGAGCCCCACCACTTCGGAGGCCGATGGCATGCGACTGGGTGATGTGCAGGGAAGGGACCGGGCACTGTGCACCCTCTACGGGCTGTTCGCCGTCGGCGGCTGCCTGGTCATGGGGACGTTGGCCATCGTCTTCGTCGTGCGCAACGCCGACGCGGGACCGCTCGGTGTCATCGAGAACTTCCTGCGCGACGCGACACGGAATCTGGCATCCCAGTTCATCTACGCGGACCTGGCGTTGATCTGGGCGGCGCTGGCGGCATTCATGATCATCGAGGCGCGCCGGCTCGGCATCCGCCACGTGTGGGCGTACATCGTCGGAGCCCCGGCACTGGCGCTCGTGGTGAGTTTCTCCGTCTTCATGTACGTCCGCCAGCTGAAGATCGCGGCCCTGAACGACGCACACGCCGAGCCCACATCCACCGCCATGACCACCCACGCGACGACGAGGGGGACCCAGCGATGACGACCACCGACGCCGGCGCGTTCGTCCCGGGAGTCGAGCGCTCCCTGGCCCTGGCCGTCCAAGCGCTCCGCGAGCGCCAGGACCCCACCGGGTACTGGAAGGGCGATTTCGAGACCAGCCTGATCGGTGAGTCCGGTGAGGTCATCCTGCGGCATTACCTGCGCTTGCCGAAGGACGAGACGGTGGCCGCCGCCGCGCGGACGATCCTCAGCGAGCAGACACCCACGGGCGGCTGGGCGTCGTACCACCAGGGCCCTGACGAGCTGCTGCTCTCCGTCTTCTGCTACGTCGCCCTGCGCCTGGCCGGTCATGACCCCGACGAACCGGAGATGCGCGCGGCGGCCGCCTCGGTCCGCGGCAACGGCGGTATCGAGTCGGTCGACAACCTGATCATGCTGGCGTGGCTGGCCCTGATCGGGCTGTGGCCCTGGCGCGACATCCCGCTCATCCCGCCGGAGATCGTCCTGCTGCCCACCTGGTGCCCCGGGAACATCTACCAGATCGGTGCCGCCGCCCGCGGCATCGTCGTCGCCAACAGCCTGTTCATGGCACGCCGCCCCGTCGTCCCCGCAGGATTCGGCATTCGCGAGCTGTTCGCCGAGCCCGGCGCCCGGCGGCTGCCGAGGTCCTTCGCGGTACGGTGCGCGACCACCCTCAGCCACTGGTACGCCCGCCGTCCGATCGGTCCGCTGCGCCGCCGGGCGATCCGAAAGGAATCGAGGTGGCTCATCCGCACCCAGGAGAAGGACGGCAGCTGGGGCGGCAACTGGCCGCAGACCGCCAACGTCGTCATGGGTCTGGACGCGATCGGCTTCCCCCAGGACCATCCAGTCGTCACGGCGGCGATGGCCGGGCTCGACCGATACGTGGTCGAGAAGGACGGGCAGCGCCGCATCGAGATGTGGACCTCCGTGGTCATGGACACCGCCCTGGCGCTGTCCGCGAACGCCATGGCCGGCGGCCCCGAGGAGAAGGCCGCGGCCGAACCGGCGGTGCGCTGGCTGCTCGCCAACCAGGTCACCGAACTGGGCGACTGGGCGGTGCTGACCGACAACCCCGTTCCCGGCGGCTGGCCGTACGAGTTCACCAACAACGCCAACCCCGACGCCGACGACACGGCGTTCGCCGTCGCCGCACTGCGCCGCGTCCACCCGCGCGGCACCGACCCGGCCGTCGACGCCGCCTGCGAACGGGCCCGCCGGTGGCTGCTGTCCCAGCAGGGCGAGGACGGTGGCTGGGCGGCCTTCGAACCGCTGCGCTGGCGGCTGCCGGGACGCGACAAACTGGCCAGAATCGGATTCCTGGAGGCGCCGTCGGCCGACATCACCGGGCACGTCCTGGAGGCGCTGGGCGCCGACGGCCAGGCTCACACTCCCGCGGCCCGCCGCGGCATCGAATGGCTGCGCCGCACCCAGCAGCCGAACGGGTCGTGGCCCGGCTGGTGGGCCTGCTACCACCTGCACGGCACCAGCGCCGCCGTCACCGGCATGGCCGCGTGCGGGGTGCCGGGCAGCGACCCTGCCATGGCCCGGGCGTGTGACTGGATCGTCGCACACCAGCAGAGCGACGGCGGCTGGGGTGAGGACATCCGCGCGCTGCACGACCCGGCATGGATCGGGCGGGGCGACAGCACTCCCTCGCAGACGGCCTGGGCCCTGCTCGCCCTCATCGCCGGCGGCCGCGCCGACAGCGGGCCGGTGCGCGCGGGCCTGGACTTTCTGATCCGCACCCAGCAGGCCGACGGCGACTGGGCCGAGCCCTGGCACACCTGGGTGGTGCACCACGACGGCCTGTACTGGCGCGACAGCCTGCTGCGCCTGATCTATCCCGTCATGGCGATGTCGGCCTACCGGGCCGCCGTCGACGGAACGGAGTTGCGATGACCGGCGCCGGCGTGACCGTGGTGGGAGGCGGCCTCGCCGGGATGACGGCGGCGTGGACGATCCGCGGCCTCGGCCTCCCGGTACGGCTGCTCGAAGCCGGGCCCGAGCTCGGCGGGATGGCCGGATCACGGGTGATCGACGGCCGGGTCGAGGATCACGGGGTGCACATCTTCCCCGCCTGGTACCGCAACACCCTGCGGCTCGTGGCGGAACTCGGCATCGCCGGCAACCTGCGCGAGACCAAGAACTTCCACCAGCTGCTGCCGGGCGAGTTCCCCGCCTTCCGCACCGCGGTCACCCCGGCCGCCGATAGGCTGCTGTTCCACTACGGCGTGATCGACCTGCTCGCCCAGGAGTACGGTGCCCGCGACGAGTCCCTCCACGACTTCCTGCGCAGCCGCCGGTATCTGACCGAGGCGGCGATCGCCGACATCGAGCACCTCTTCGTCGCCTCGAGCGCGGCGGAGAGCGATGCCGTGTCGGCGGCGGGCTTCCGCGGCAGCATCGCAGCGTTCGCCCGGCACCCCGGCCGGGTGCGGATGCCGCGAGGCGACCTCCAGCAGTGGTTCATCGGCCCCTTCCGGCAGCGGCTGGAAGCCGACGGCGTGGAGGTGCGCACCGGGAGAGAGCTCATCGAGGTGTCGGTGCACGCCGACCGGCTGCAGGCCCTCACCGTACGCGGCGACGACGGCACCGCCGTGACCGAAGACGTCACCGGACATGTCGTCCTCGCCGTCCCGCACGGACGCCTGTCCGCCCTGGGCGGCGACCTCACCGGAGCACTTCGACCACCGTACGGTGTCGACGAGTTGACGTCCCGTCCGCTCGGAGCACTCCACCTGTACCTGCGAAGGCGGCTGCCGGGACTGCCCGACGAGCACATCCGCCTGGTCGGGTCGCCGCACGCGATCACGCTCATCGATGTGGGCCAGGCATGGGGACGACACCGCACCAGCGTGCTCAACTGCGTGGTCGGCCGTGCCGCCCGGCTCGCGGAACTGTCCGAGGCGGACGCGGTCAAAATCCTGGTGGACGAGCTCATGACCTTCCTTCCGGAGCTCACCTGGGACGACATCGAACACGTCTGCTACCAGCCGCACTTCGCGGCACCGTTCTTCGCGCCGGGACCCGGATCGGGTCGCTACCGGCCGCAGAGCACCACCGCACTGGCCAACGTGCACATCGCCGGCGACTTCTGCGCGGCCCCGCCGGGCGTGGCCGGTATGGAGAGCGCCGTGCGGTCGGGACTGACGGCCGCCGAGTCGGTCCGCAGAGCACTGCGGCCCGAACTGCCCCCGGTACGGATCGATCGTATCGGCGACATCAGCCCGTCGGCCGCTCGCGGTCTGCGGATGGCGCTCGCCCCCTTCGCCGCGGCCGTCCGGTCGCTGGCCGGCCGCGCACGACGACGGAGGTGACCGCATGAACGGCAGGATCGCCCTCGTGACGGGAGCCGGGGGCGGCATCGGTACGGCCGTGGCCCGGCTGCTCGCCGAACAGGGCGCCACGGTCGTCGGCGTGGACCTGGACCGCGGCCGGCTGTCCGCCACGGTCGAAAAGCTCACCGCCGACGGGCTGTTGGTGCAGGGCCGGCCGGCGGACGTCACGTCGTCCGCCGAGGTCGAGGCCGTGGTGGCCGCGGTGGAAGGGGAGTCGGGACCGATCGACTACCTGGTCAACGCCGCCGGGGTGCTGCGCCTCGCCGAAGCCGGACAGCTCAGCGACGAGGACTGGAACGCCACCTTCGCGGTCAACAGCACCGGCGTCTTCTACATGTCCCGGGCGGTCGTCAACCGCATGATTCCGCGTCGGCGCGGCTCCCTCGTCACCGTCGCGTCGAACGCGGCGGGCACCGCCCGTACGCAGATGTCCGCGTACGCCGCGTCCAAGGCGGCGGCCACCGCCTTCACCAAGTGCCTGGGCCTGGAGGTCGCCCGGCACAACATCCGCTGCAACCTTGTCGCTCCCGGCTCCACGGACACCCCGATGCTGCACGGCATGCACACCGACGGGGCCGCGGTCGCCGCCTCCGTCGCCGGGAACCCGGCCGCACACCGTACCGGCATCCCGTTGGGCAAGGTGGCACGTCCGCAGGACGTCGCCCACGCCGTGCGCTTCCTGCTGTCGGACGAGGCGGCTCACATCACGATGCACACGCTCACCGTCGACGGAGGGGCGACCCTGGGCGCTCCGACGTAGCGGACCCGCGCTTCCCTCTCCGTACAGCACGAAAGGACGAACCACTGCATGTCCGGCATACCACCGATCGAGCCCTATCCGCTGCCGCTGCCGGACGACCTCCCCGCACCGGTCGTCGACTGGCGGGCCGACCCGCGGCGTGCCGTGCTGCTCGTCCACGACATGCAGGACTACTTCCTCACACCGTTCCCGCAGGACTCCTCACCCCGCACCCCGCTCATCCGTAACGCGGCACTGCTGCGGCAGCGCTGCGCCGCCCTCGGCGTCCCCGTCGCCTACACCGCCCAGCCCGGTGGGATGACACCGCACCAACGCGGCCTGCTGGCCGACTTCTGGGGACCCGGCATGCGCACAGCACCCGAGCACCGCCGGATCGTCGCGCCCCTCCAACCCGCCCCGGGTGACTGGACGTTCACGAAGTGGCGCTACAGCGCCTTCTTCAACACCGACCTGCTGGCACGGATACGGGCCACCGGCCGTGACCAACTCCTCCTGTGTGGCGTCTACGCGCACGTCGGTGTGCTGATGACCGCGATGGACGCGTTCAGCCACGACATCCAGCCGTTCCTGGTCGCCGACGCCGTTGCCGACTTCTCCGCCGAACACCACCGGCTGGCCCTCCGGTACGCCGCCCAGCGGTGTGCCGCCGTCGTCACCACGGCGGCCCTGTGCGACACCCTCATGGCGGCCGTGGCGGAGGAAACGCGGTGACCGGGAAACACCCGCCCACGGCCGGACCGGCCCACACCCAGGACGCCCGCGACCTCCTCGCCCGCGTTCTGGACGGCTCCGCGCCCGCCTTCGCCCTGCTGCACCGCCCGCAGGCCACCGGCCCGGAGACCATAGAGGTCCTGCTGACCGAAACGGCTCACTGCGCCGCCCTGGCCGACCTGCCGCTGCCAGGGGAAGCCGCCCCGGAAGGCGGCCACGAACTGCTCGCCCTGGTCCCCTACCGGCAGATCACCGAGCGCGGATTCACCGCCCACGACGACAGCGAGCCCCTGATCGCGATGACGGTCACCGCCCAGCAGACCCTGCCGCTCGCCGATGTCCGGCTGCGGCTGCCGAACGAGCCGGTCAAGATCGACCAGGACGGGTTCGACGTCTCCGACCAGGCGTACGCGGACATCGTACGTCGCGTGATCGCCGACGAGATCGGCACCGGCCAGGGCGCGAACTTCGTGATCAAGCGCACCTTCACGGCGTGGCTACCGGGCTTCTCGACTGCCGGAGCCCTCTCGGTCTACCGCCGGCTGCTGGAGCGGGAAAGGGGCGCCTACTGGACGTTCCTCGTCCACACGGGCGACCGCGTCCTGGTGGGTGCGACCCCCGAGCGGCACATCAGCGTGCGCGACGGCAGGGCCGTCATGAACCCCATCAGCGGCACGTACTGCTATCCCCCCGGCGGCCCCACGCTCGACGGCGTGCTGGCCTTCCTGACGGACCGCAAGGAAACCGACGAGCTGTACATGGTGGTCGACGAGGAACTGAAGATGATGGCCCGGGTCTGCCCCTTCGGTGGACGCCTGACGGGCCCCTACCTCAAGGAGATGGCCCGCGTCGCACACACCGAGTACCTCATCGAGGGACACACCGACCGCGACGTACGCGACATCCTCCGGGAGACCCTGTTCGCCCCGACGGTGACCGGATCGCCGCTGGAGAACGCCACCAAGGTGATCAGCCGCCACGAGCCGACCGGGCGCGGCTACTACAGCGGGATCGCCGCACTCATCGGGCGGGACGCGGGCGGCAACCGCGCCCTGGATTCGTCCATCCTGATCCGCACGGCCGACATCACAGCCGACGGCCGCCTGCGGATCGGCGTGGGAGCAACTCTGGTGCGTCACTCCGACCCCGAGTCCGAGGCCCGAGAGACCCGGGCCAAGGTGTCGGGGCTGCTCGCCGCGCTCGCCGAGCCCGCACCCAGCCGCTTCGCCACCCATCCCGACGTCCAGGCCGCGCTGGCGGGCCGCAATGCCACCGTCGCGGGATTCTGGCTGGACGAGCCGGAGGACAGGGCCCATGCGTCGGCCGAGTTGGCAGGACGTCGGGTACTCGTCGTCGACGCCGAGGACACCTTCACGGCGATGCTCGCCCACCAGATCCGCTCCCTCGGGGTGGAGGCGACCGTGTGCCGGTTCGACGAGGCCTACGACACGGCGGCGTACGACCTGCTGGTCCTGGGGCCGGGACCCGGTGACCCGGGACAACTGGGGCACCCGAAGATCGCACATCTCAGGTCGACGATGTCCCGGCTCCTGGCCGCGAGGCATCCCTTCCTCGCGGTGTGCCTGAGCCACCAGGTGCTGAGCGCGCTGCTCGGCCTCTCTCTGGTACCCCGCCGGGTCCCCAACCAGGGTGTGCAGCACGAGATCGACCTGTTCGGACGGCGCGAACGGGTGGGCTTCTACAACACGTACACGGCATGCGCGGCGGCCGACGTCATCGAGCACCCGGGCGTCGGCCGGGTGACGGTGAGCAGGGACCGCGACAGCGGCGAGGTGCATGCCCTGCGCGGACGGTCCTTCGCCTCGGTGCAGTTCCACGCGGAGTCCGTCCTGACCCAGGACGGACCGCGGATCATCGGTTCGCTGCTCACCCGACTGGTGCGGCCGCGCACCCCCTAGGCCGGCCGCGGCATCAGCCGAGAAGGGACACAGGCAGCGACATGGCACACGCACTCATCGCGGGCGGCGGCATAGGCGGCCTCGCCACCGCTGTGGCGCTTGCGCGCTGCGGTCACCGCGTCACCGTCCTCGAACGCGAGAATACCTTCGCCGAGATCGGCTCGGGCATCCAGCTCGCTCCGAACGGCTTCCACGCCCTCAACCTGCTCGGTGTGGGGCAGGACGTGCGTGACCGGGCGGTGTTCGTCGACGAACTCCGCCTGATGGACGGCCTGACGAGCGAGAAGATCGCCGGCATGCCGGTCAGGGAGCGGTACCGACAGCGCTTCGGCAACCCCTACGCCGTGGTGCACCGCCGGGATCTCCACGGCCCTCTGCTCTCGGCATGCCGGGCGAGCGAGGGCATCGAGCTCGTCGCGAGCGCCGCCGTGCAACGGTACGTACAGAACCCGGCAACCGTGACGGTGACCACGGCGGACGGCCGGACCTTCACCGGCGACCTCCTCGTGGGAGCCGACGGCATCCGCTCGGCCGTTCGCGCACACCTGGTGCGCGACGGCGCTCCCCGGGTCTGCGGACACACCATCTACCGCTCGGTGATACCGATCGAGAAGGTGCCGCGGCGACTGCGCTGGAACGTGGTGACCCTGTGGGCGGGCCCCGCCTGGCACTTCGTCCACTACATCATCGGCCGTGGCGAGTACCTCAACCTCGCCGCGACCCTCGACGACGGCGCCCACGAGTCCGTCTCCGGACGCCCGGTGCGGCGGGCCGTCGTGCTGAGCCGCTTCCAGGAGCTGGGGGAAACCGCCCGGCTGCTGCTGGAGTTGGGTGAGCACTGGCGGCAATGGGTGCTGTGCGACCGCGATCCGGTCGACGTCTGGACGGACGGCCGGGTGGCGCTCATGGGCGACGCAGCCCACCCGATGCTCCAGTACGCCGCCCAGGGCGCCTGCC
>NZ_QZWF01000044.1 GCF_004187715.1 Streptomyces sp. F001
CGCCAAGCCCCCCGCCAAGCCCCCCGCCCGGAAGGCGCGCACACCGCGGCGGCTGCTTCCCTTGATCGGCCGTGCACTGGCGATGGCGTGCGCCTTCGTCGTCATGGTGGCCTTCGCGGTCGTGCTGGCCCGGGTGACCCTGCAGCCCTCCCCCGCCTCCGAGGCGCTGACGCACAGCAATCTGCGGCCGGGCCGCTCCCTCCAGGCCTATCTGGACCAGCCGGCGCTGCGTGACGCGATCCGGCAGATCGGCGGCAATCTGCTGCTCGGGGTGCCCTTCGGGGTGCTGGTGCCGGTGCTTGCGCCGCGGGCGCGGGGGATCCTGCGCGTGCTGCTGCTGACCGCGACCGTCATGCTCCTGGTGGAGCTGGCCCAGGGGGCGATGGTCACGGGCCGCGCCTTCGACATCGACGACGTCATCCTCAACACCGTGGGAGCACTGGCGGGCTATCTGCTGCTGGGGCGCCGGCTGGGCCGGGCGGTGCACGTACGCCGCTGAGGCCGAGCCTCAACTATTGGTCTGTACCTGGGTATTGACGGCCCCTTACCCCCGCCTCTTGAATCAAGGTGACCCCTTCACCCCCCACCTCAGTCGGCGCATCCGCACCCCGAGGCGCCGTACGGAAGGGAGAACCCTTGCCCTCGCCACGCCTGCTCCGCAGCTGTCTGCTCGCCGCGCTGTCCGCCGTACTCGTCGCGTCCGCCGCGATCGCCCCCGCCCGGGCGGAGCCGGCGGGCGTCCGGGCGGTGACCTTCTCCGACACGTTCGACGGCCCCGCCGGGGCAGCGGCCGACTCCTCCAAGTGGCAGATCGAGACCGGCGACAACGTCAACAACCACGAACGGCAGTACTACACACCCGGCACGAACAACGCCGCCCTCGACGGACAGGGCCACCTGGTGATCACGGCCCGCCGGGAGAACCCGAACAACTACCAGTGCTGGTACGGCCGTTGCGAGTACACCTCGGCCCGGCTGAACACCGCGGGGAAGTTCACCGCACAGTACGGGCACGTCGAGGCCCGGATGAAGGTCCCGCGCGGGCAGGGCATGTGGCCGGCGTTCTGGATGCTCGGCAACGACCTGGGCGACGTAGGCTGGCCGGCCTCGGGCGAGATCGACGTCATGGAGAACGTCGGCTACGAGCCCTCGACGGTCCACGGCACGATCCACGGCCCCGGCTACTCCGGCTCGGGCGGCATCGGCGCCGCCTACTCCCTGCCGAACGGCCAGGCCTTCGCGGACGGCTTCCACACCTTCGCCGTCGACTGGGCACCCGACTCGATCACCTGGTCCGTCGACGGGAACGTCTACCAGCGTCGGACCCCCGCCGACCTGGGCGGAAGGACCTGGGTGTTCAACAAGCCGTTCTTCCTGATCATGAACCTGGCGGTGGGCGGCTACTGGCCCGGCGACCCGGACGGCTCCACGGTCTTCCCGCAGCAGCTCGTGGTGGACCATGTGTCGGTGACCACCAGCGACACCTCGACCGGCGTGGCGATCAGAGGGCTGGCCGGCAAGTGCATGGACGTCGCCGGGGCGAGCTCCGCCAACGGCACCCCCGTACAGCTGTACGACTGCAACGGCTCCGGCGCGCAGCAGTGGACCGTCGGCTCGGACGGGACGATCCGGGCGCTCGGCAAGTGCCTGGACGTCACCGGTAACGGCACCGCGGACGGCTCGACCGTGCAGCTGTGGGACTGCACGGGAGGCGCGAACCAGAGATGGGTCGTCACCGCGGCGCACGACATCGTCAACCCACAGGCCGACAAGTGCCTCGACGTCACCGGCAACAGCTCGGCCAACGGCACCCGGTTGCAGCTCTGGACCTGCACGGGCGGCGCCAACCAGAAGTGGACGGTCGGCTGAGCTCCACCGCTCCTAGTGCGGGATCCAGGTGAACTTGTCGCCACCCACCCATCGCACCACCTCCGGATCGTCGAGGTCGTGGACCGTGATGCCGAACGCGGCGGCGGTCTCCAGGACGTCGGTGACGGCCCGCGCCGCCCCGACCACTTCACCGTCTATCTCCACGATGCGGAAGGGCGGCCGCCCGGGCTGAACGCCGAGCACCATGATCCGTGGGTGGGAGATATGGGGGCTCGCGATTTCGGTCATGACATCGAGCGTAAGTCGGATCCGGCCGTCGCGACCCTCGTGCGCCGGCTCGACGAGCGGCTCGCGGCCCCGGCGGTGGCCGGGTACCGGCCGCCGTGCGGCCGCCGCACTGCTGGGGAACCCTGAAGGAGTCCCCGGAGGAGGTGGCGATGGATCCCGTCGAGGCCCTGGACCGGATCGCCTTCCTGCTGGAGCGGTCCCTGGCCCCGACGTACCGCGTCCGTGCCTTCCGCAGTGCGGCGCGGGTGCTGAAGGCGCTGCCGGAGGACGAGGTGCGCGAGCGGGCCGCCGCCGGGTCGCTGGAGTCCCTCAAGGGAATCGGCCCGAAGACCGCGCAGGTGGTGCGGGAGGCGCTGGCCGGGCAGGTGCCCGGCTATCTGGAGCAGCTGGAGGACGAGACGGGCCGGGTCGACCCGCGGGTCCGGGGCGGTGAGGGGCTGCGGGCGCGGCTGCGCGGGGACTGCCATGTGCACTCCGACTGGTCGGACGGCGGCAGTCCGATCGACGAGATGGGCCGGGCCGCGGCGGCGCTCGGACACGAGTGGACGGCGCTCACCGACCACTCGCCACGGCTGACCGTGGCCCGCGGGCTGTCCGCCGACCGGCTGCGCGAGCAGCTGGACGTGGTGGCGGACCTCAACCGGACCTGGGCTCCGTTCCGGCTGCTGACCGGCATCGAGTGCGACATCCTCGAGGACGGCTCGCTCGACCAGGAGCCGGAGCTGCTCGAGCGGCTCGACGTCGTGGTGGTGTCCGTGCACTCCAAGCTGCGTATGGACGCCCGTTCGATGACCCGCCGCATGGTGACCGCCGTACGCAGTCCGCATGCGGACGTCCTCGGCCACTGCACCGGGCGGCTGGTGACGGGGCGGGGGCGGCCGGAGTCGGAGTTCGACGCCGACGAGGTGTTCGCGGCGTGCGCCGAGTCGGGCACGGCGGTGGAGATCAACAGCCGCCCGGAGCGGCTCGACCCGCCCCGTCGGCTGCTGCGCCGGGCCGTGGCGGCCGGCGTTCTCTTCGCGATCGACACCGACGCGCACGCCCCGGGGCAGCTGGACTGGCAGATCCACGGCTGCGCGCGGGCGGAGGAGTGCGGGGTGCCCGTGGAACGGGTGGTGACGACGTGGTCGGCCGTCGAGCTGCTGGCCTGGACGCGGGAGCGGCGGGTTCCGGCCGGGGCGGGGTGATCCATGACCGGGAGGGCTTGGCGGGACCGCCGCGTGGTACTCGTGCGGCTGATGAGGCAGAGCGGAAGGGACTGGCCATGGATCGCGCGGCCGTGTTCGACGTCGACGGGACGCTCGTCGACACCAACCACCTGCATGTCGCGACCTGGTGGGAAGCCTTCCGGCAGGCAGGGCACCGGATCCCGATGCACGCCATCCACCGCGCGGTGGGCCTGAGCGCCTCCGACCTGATCGCGCACCTGCTGGGCGACGACCGGGACAAGGAGCGCGACGGCGAGCTCAGCACCGCGCACAAGGTCCTCTACGGTCAGTACTTCGACCGGCTGCCCCCGCTGCCGGACGCCGGTCGGCTGCTGCGCCGGCTGCACCGGGACGGGTGGACCGTGGTGCTCGCGACCTCGGCGGGCGGTCCGGAACTGACCGCGCTGCGCCGCGCCATCGACGCGGACGAGGCGATCACCGCCACGGCCAGTGCCGACGACGTGACGGCGGGCAAGCCGGCGCCCGAGCCCGTCGCCCACGCCCTCGAACTCGCCGGCCTGCCCGCCGAGCGGGCCGTGTTCGTCGGCGACACCGTGTGGGACATGCAGGCGGGCAGCAGGGCCGGGGTGCGCTGCGTGGGCGTGCTCTGCGGCGGGATCCCGCGTGCCGACCTGGAGGAGTCCGGGGCGGACGCGATCTACGACGGCCCCGCCCATCTGCTGGCCTCCCTGCCGGACGGCGCGCTGAGCTGAACCGTCGCCGGAGGTGACGCACATCACCGCCCTGTGCGGCGCTGGGCGGAACACCCGGGGGTGCCCGCCCGTTGAACACGCCGTGGGTGCGGATGGGACAGTGTCCCCGGGCCTCACCATTTGCCCACAGGGACGATCGTTCGGCTGAAGCCCTGTGGAGCCTTTCGCCGAGAGGCGACCGCCATCCGTGCCCACCACATGGCCGCCCCGGCCGGAATCCCCCGTCCGGTCGGGGCTTTCCCCTGCGTGCGCACTGCTGCGTATGCGCTCACGCGTCCGGGTACTCGGTCCCTCCCGCCGGAGTACGCCCGAGAGGAGCCGAACGTGAGCAACGCAGCGGGCAGCAGGATCGTCGTCACCGGCGCCACCGGCAACGTCGGCACCAGTGTCGTGCGCCTTCTCTCGGAGGACCCGCAGGTCGGGTCCGTGCTGGGGCTGGCGCGTCGGCTTCCCGAGTGGCAGCCGCCGAAGACCGACTGGTCGACGGTCGACATCGCGTCCGAACAGGCCGATCTCGTCAGGGAGTTCCTGGGCGCCGACGCCGTGATCCATCTGGCCTGGGCCTTCCAGCCGACGCACGATCCGGCCACGACCTGGCGCACGAACGTGCTCGGCGGCATCCGGGTCTTCGACGCGGTCGCCGCGGCGGGCGTGCCGACGCTGGTCCACGCCTCCTCGGTGGGCGCCTACTCGCCGGGGCCCAAGGACGACGCCGTGGACGAGTCGTGGCCGACACATGGCTGGCCGGACGCCGCGTACTGCCGGGAGAAGGCCTACCTGGAACGCACCCTCGACACGTTCGAGCGCGAGCATCCCGGGATCCGGGTGGTGCGGATGCGGCCCGCCTTCCTGTTCAAACGCGAGTCGGCGAGCGAGCAGCGCCGGATCTTCGGCGGGAAGTTCCTTCCGGGGCCGCTGGCCCGTCCCGAGCTGCTGCCGTTCCTGCCCGACATACCCGGGCTGCGCGTGCAGGCGCTGCACACCGACGACGCGGCCAAGGCGTATCTGCTCGCGGTGGGCTCGGACGCCCGGGGCGCCTTCAATCTCGCGGCCGATCCGCCGGTCGACGCGGCACTGCTGGGCAAGCTGCTCGGGAGCCGTCCGGTACGGCTCCCCCGTACCGCGGCCCGCTCGGCGATCGCCGCCGCGTGGGGACTGCATCTGCTGCCGGCCTCCCCACACCTTTTCGACGCCGTCGTCCGGCTGCCGCTCATGGACTGCAACCGTGCGCATGCCGAGCTCGGCTGGCAGCCGGAGTACACGGCGACCGAGGTGATCGAGGAGTTCCTGCAGGGGCTCCAGCAAGGGGCGGGGGCACAGACGGAACCGATGCGGGGTCGCAAGGTCGGCTGACGCACGCGCGGCGCGGTCAGGCCGGCGACTCGTCCGGTGCCGGGTGCTCGGGGTGCACGGTGGCCGAGTGCGGGGCGCCCTGTCTGCCCGTCCCCGCCTCGTCCGTGTCGGGGACATCGGTGGCCGGCTCCTCGGTCTCGGCCTCGGCCTCGGCCGTCTCGTCGCTGCCGCGGTCCGTTGTGGGGGCGGGCACCTCCCAGGGGTCCTCCTCGCCTTCGCGGGCCTGCTGATCGGGCAGGTCCCTGGACACCGGGTCGGGGCTGCGGCCGGGTTCCTCGTGTCGATGGTGGCTCACGACGGGCTCCCTTCGTGTCGTCCCCAGACACACGCGAGTACCGCCGGCCATGACGACGAAACCGCACGTCGTGATGAGCCGGCGCTCAGCGCTCCGGGAAATCCAGTGGCTGCCCCGCGTCGGGGCTACCTAACCTAGGCCAGTACCTAGGACCCCTAGTTCTTTGGCGAAAGCCCCGGAGACCGCCATGCGATCGCTCACCGAGCAGGACATCCGCACCTCTTTCATCAACTGTTCCAAGGGAGAGGCCAAACGACTGGCCGTCCCGCGTGACCTCGGCGAACGCCCCTGGAACGACCTGGATTTCCTCGGCTGGCGAGATCCCGGCGCACCCGACCGCAGTTATCTGGTCGCCGAGCGGGAGGGACGGCTCGTCGGAGTGACGCTGCGGTTCCCGCCCCCGCAACGCGGTTACCTGCACCGCAGCATGTGCTCGCTCTGTCTCACGACGCATCCGCGGGGCGGCGTGTCGTTGATGACGGCCCGCAAGGCGGGCGCGGCGGGCCGCGCGGGGAACTCCGTCGGTGTCTACATGTGCACCGACCTCGCCTGCTCCCTCTACGTGCGGGGCAAGAAGATCTCGGAATCCGGGGCCCGCTTCGAGGAGAGCCTCACGCTGGAGGAACAGATCGCCCGGACGACGGGCAACCTGTCCGCCTTCCTCGACAAGCTGCACGCCTGACGCTCGATACGTTCGATGCCTGTGGGGAAAGGGAACAGGCCAAGGCATGCGAGTTGTACGAGAGTGGTCGGCACCCCTCGTGCGGTCCGTGCGGAAGGCCCTCCGGGATCCCGTGGTCGTACAGGCGCTGCGGTCGTCGGCCGCGGCGACGGTCGCGTATGTCATCGCACTGCGCCTGAGCCCCGAGGCGGCACCGCTCACCGCGCCGCTGACCGCCCTGCTGGTCGTCCAGGTCACCCTGTACGCCACGCTCACCAACGGCATCCGCCGGGTGAACTCGGTGGTGGCCGGGGTCCTGGTCGCCATCGCCTTCAGCCTCCTGGTGGGCCTGACCTGGTGGAGCCTCGCGCTGCTGATCATCGCCGCCCTGGGGGTCGGGCATCTGGTGCGGGTGGACGAGTACGTCCCCGAGGTGGCGATCAGCGCGATGCTGGTCCTCGGGGTCACCACCGTCGGTGACACCGCATGGGCGCGGATCCTCGAGACGCTGATCGGGGCGGTGGTCGGCCTCGCCTGCAATGTGCTGTTGCCGGCGCCGGTGTGGGTGGGCGAGGCGGGGGCGTCGATCGACGGGCTGGCCCGCCGGATGCGGCAGTTGATGCTGCATCTCGGCGAGGAGGCCTCTGGCCGCACCCCCGTCGAACGCGCTGCCGAACGGCTGCACGAGGCGCGGCGGCTGGACCACGACATCGTGCAGGTGGACGCGGCGCTGCGGCAGGCCGAGGACAGTCTGCGGCTCAATCCGCGGGTGCGTGAGGGTCTGCTGCACCGGGTGGTGCTGCGCACCGGTCTGGACACGCTGGAGATCTGCACCGTCGTCCTGCGGGTCCTCGCCCGCACCCTCACCGACCTCGCGAAGGAACGCGAACCGGAGCCGCTGTTCGAGAAGGAGTCGGGTGCCGTGGTCGAGCAGCTGCTGTCCCAGATCGCCGACGCGGTGGTCAGCTTCGCGGTGCTGGTCACCACGCATGTCAGCGTCAGCGCCGAGTCGGCGGAGGCGCGACTGACCAACGAGCTGCGCACGGCGGCGGGCAGCCGGGACAAGCTGGCCCAGCTGCTCCTGGACGAGGTCCGGAGCGATCCCCACCAGTGGCAGCTGTACGGCGCTGTACTGACCGAGGTCAACCGCATCCTCGACGAACTCGACACCGAGCACCGCACCCGCCGCCTGCTGGAGGAGCTGGACCGTCACACCCGCGAGCAGCGCGAACGCCTGCCGAGGCTCACCCGGCTGCGTGAGCGCATGGGTGTTCAGGAGCAGCTGTGGCGGAACCGTACCGGGATGAGCGGGCGTGCTTGGTGAGGGAGCGCCGGGACGGGCCGGCACCGGATGCGAGGGAGCGGGCAGATGGCCGACACCACTGTGCGGATCGACAGGAACACTCTGCGATTGCCGGGCGGCGTGGCGGTGCGGTTCATCCGCACGCTGCGGCTGCCCGAGACGGGCACGCATCCGCTGCCGCCGGGGCTCGGCGAGTTCCCAGTCCGACGGGTGGCGGACTACCCGGAGACGGTGCCCGACCAGTGGCGGGCGCGCGGCGGCGTGATGCTGCCGGTGTATCTGCGCGAGGCCATGTGGCTGAGCTTCGCGGGCACGACCGAACCCGCCGCTCTGCAGGTCGGGGTGGGCAAGGTGTGCGCGGTTTCGGGAAAGCCGTGGAGCGGCCGGCTCGCCCGCGATCCGCAGAACTACGTCGTGCTGCCGCGGCAGCCGTGGCTGGACGGCATCAACTCCGGGAAGGGCACGGTCCGCCAGTTCGTGGCGGTGCCGCTGGGCGTCGGGGCGACCGTGGAGGGCCAGGTCACGGGCGAAGAGGTCTGGGGCGGCGTACAGCTGCAGTCGTTCCCGCTGAACGGCGACGCGCTGGCCACCTGGCGCGAGCAGGAGCGGCGCCGTGCGGAGCAGGCGCGGGCCATGCCCCTGTCCGCCCCGGGCTACGGGGCGGCGCCGCCCGCTCCGGGCGCGATGCCGGCCCTCGCGGCAGCGCCTGCGGGCGGTCGTCCCCGGGCTGCCGCGGCGATGGGGCTGGGGGTCGGCGGTTCGATGCGCCAGGAGGTCTACCGGGACGAGCGTCCGCTGTCGGACTGGTCCGAGGAGCCCGCGGGGCGGGTCTTCGTGCATCTGGTGACGCCACCGGAGTGGCGCCGCATCACGGGCGAGGCTCCCCCGCCGTCACCTGTGGACCGGGCGGCGTACACCCGTGCGGGACTGCCGTGGTACGAGTACTACGACGAGGACGCCCAGGACCTCGCCCCCACCGACGCCCTCGGCCAGGTGAAGCCGGTCGGCGACTGGCTCGGCGACGACCATGAGCCCTGGCAGAACCCGGCCCCGCACCAGGTGAAACCGCTGGGGGACGCGCAGGGCAAGCCGGTCGAGGACGGCGACTGGTAGCCCCGCTGTCGTTGCGCTGTGCGCAACCGGCGTTGCCGTTCTTGCACTTGCCGGGTGATCCGCGCCAAGGTGGCTGTCACAACAGGGCCGATCGATGATCTGAGGTGCGGGAATGGGCAGGGGTGCGCGGGTGTCGCGCGGCGGCTGGAGCAGGCGGCGCCTGGTCGGGGCTCTGGCGGTGGCGGCGCTGCCGGCGTCGGCCGCCTGCGGAAGCACACCGGCGGACGAGGCCCCCGAGAAGTCACCGGGCGGTTCCGGGCAGGCCTCGCCCCAGCCGTCGCCCGGGCCCCGCCTGCTCTACCTCGGCACCTACACCTCCATCGACGGCGGCGGCACGGGCATCGGCCTGGCCACCTACGATCCGGCGACCGGCCGCGTCACCGACGCCGGAACCCTCACCGGCGTCGGCGATCCGTCGTACCTCGCGGTGCACCCGGACGGCCGCACCCTGTACGCGGTCAGCGAGCGCGAGGACGGCGCCGTGACCGCCGTCCGGCTGTCCGACCGCAAGATCCTCGGCAGCCGCAGCACCGGCGGCGCGGCCCCCTGCCATCTCTCCGTGCACCCGAGCGGACGCTGGCTGCTCAGTGCCAACTACACCTCCGGCAGCGTGGCCGTGCACCCGATCGACGCCTCGGGCGCGCTCGGCGAGCGCACCGACCTGGTCACGCACTCCACTCCGGCACCGGGGCCGGGCCAGGAGGGCCCGCACGCCCACCAGATCGTCACCAGCCCGGACGGCCGCCATGTTCTCGCGGTGGACCTCGGCACCGACACCGTCTACACCTACCGCCTCGACCAGCGCACGGGCACACTCCGCGAGGTGTCGCAGGCCCGCACCCGGCCGGGCGCCGGTCCGCGCCACCTCACCTTCCACCCCGGTGGGCGGCATGCCTATCTGGCCAACGAGGTCGACGACACGGTCGCGGTCTGCGCCTACGACCCGGCGACCGGACGACTGACCGTCGGCGAGGCCCAGTCCACGGGGGCGGGCGAGGGCACCAACTACCCGGCGCAGATCCTCGTCACCGCGGACGGCTCGTACGCGTATCTCGCCAACCGGGGCCACAACAGCCTCGCGCGCTACGCGGTGGAGGCCGACGGCGCCCGGCTGCGGCTGCTGGACACGGTTCCGGTGGCGGGTGACTTCCCACGGCAGATCGTCTTCTCGCCGGACGGCGCACTGCTGTTCGCGGCGAACCAGCGGTCCGGCACCGTGAGCGTCTTCCGCGTGAACGCGGACAACGGTGAACTACGGCTCGCGGGCGAGCCGTTCACCTCACCCGTCGCCGTCTGTGCGCTGCCGCTGTAGCGCGCGGGGGCAGGAGGCGGCGCTCGCCTGCGCGAGCAGCACATGCATGCGCTCGGTGAGCTGGGCGACGCCGTCGGCGGGCGTGTGGAAGGGCAGCCGGACATCGCCGTGGGCGCGGCGGCGCTCGATCCGCAGCGTCAGTCCGTGCCGGTCGACGGCGAGCGGCTGGACGCGCACCACACCGTGCAGGCTGCCCGGTTCGACGAGGCGGGTGAGGCCCTCGACCGCGTCGGGGTGGGCGTCGGCGAGATGGGTCAGCAGCCGGGCCTCGGCGGTGGCCAGCGGGTCGGGGGCGGCGACGGCGAACTCGTCCAGGTCGACGACCACCGCGCCGGACGTCTGCCGCAGCACCACCCGGGTGGCCCGGAAGGCCAGGTGGCCCTCCTCGATGGCGAACCAGCCGGCCAGCCACAGCCGGGCCCGGATGCGGTTGCGCATCGGGACGGGCGCGACGTCGGCGAACTCCAGGACTGCGGACGGCTCCCCGCGGGGCGCGCAGATCGTGGCCGCGAGCAGCGCGCTGTCCTCGGGCACCTGTAGGATCACCCGCCCGTCCTCGGCCACGCTGTGCGCGCCGACCAGTTCCTCGCGGACGCCCTCCGTGGTCACCGCGCACGACCACGAGGTGGCGAGCACCGATCGGGCCCGTTCCGCCGTGGCGGGTACGGCCGCCCAGGCGTGGCTGTCACCCATCCCAGTTCCTCCTTAGGTAAGCCTTGCCTAACCTATCGAAGATCCAGGCGTACGCCAACCAGGCAGAACCACAGAGTTTGCTGTGCGCCGGGGGCGTCAGCCCCAGTGCGGAGGCCGCTGCACCGATGCCGGCAGCCGGGTGCCCGCCGTCCCACGGGCCGCATTGACCTGCGGCTGGGTCAGGAAGAACGCGCCCCTCAGATCGGCGTCCGTGAGGTCGGCGTCGCGCAGGTCCGCGCCGATCAGGTCCGCGCCGCGCAGATCGGCGCCGGTCAGGTCGGCGGCGATGAGCAGAGCACCGCGGAGGTTCGCGCCGCTCAGATCGGCACCCTTGAGACGGGCGCCGATCAGGTCGGCGCCCCGGCGGTTCTTCCGGCGCCCGCGGGTGCCCGCCCGGGCCAGCTCGCTGGTCCTCAGGAGGAGAACGTTGATCTCCTGCCGGTGCGCACCCACGTCCAGCGCGCCGAGGTCGTCGGCGCTCAGCCGGGTGAGCCGCTCGGTGTCCTCCAGGGCCCGCCGCAGGTCGGCGTGGACGGGCCGGGCGGCGGGCAGGGTGAGCGCCTCGGTCAGGTACCAGAGCAGTTCATGGAGCTGCCGCACGACGGGGAACACATCGAACATCCGACGGGCCTGCTCCCGGGAGCCGGTCCGCCAGTCCTGTCCGCCGAAGGTGACCTGCGAGACCCGCTGTCCGGCGCCGAAGCAGTCGTAGACCGTGCAGCCGGTGAAGCCCTGCTGCCGCAGCGTGGCGTGGATGCCGCACCGGTGATCGCCCCGCAGGTTGGCGCAGGGCTTTCCGGCGTCCTTGTCGATCGCGAAGTCCGCCGAGGCGGCGAAGGGCAGGGCGACGCAGCACAGCCCGAAGCAGTTCGCGCAGTCTCCGCGCAGGTCGGCCAGGTCGCCGGGGTGATCTTGCATGCCCTCAAGCCTAATGGCCCGCCTGACAGGAAAACTCACCGACGAATTTCCGGTCCTGTGGGGGTCCCCTCACACAACGGAAAACAGCTTCGGCTACTACAGAGATACGAGCCGACCGCGGTCAGGAGCCGACCGGATCGAGGAGACGTCATGTGCCGCCATCAGCCACCCTGCCCCACCGCCGACAGCCCCGAGCACCACACCGCGATGATCGTGTCGGCCCACCCCGAGCAGGGGTGGAACCTGCTGTGCAACGGCACCATCGTCTTCGACGACACCGGTGAACTCCTGCCGGACGGACGGGTCGTGAACCCGCACCGCGTCGTCGGGCCGCTGACCGTGGCCGCCTGACACGCCGTCACCGGCCGAAGAGTTCGAACGCCACCGCGGGCCGGCCCCCGAACCGCTTCCCCGTCTCCTCCGCGAAGCCGGTCAGGAAGCCCCGGACGTACGTTTCCGGGTCCTCGTCCGTCAACGCCTTGATGTAGGCGCGGTGTTCGAGCAGCGAGCGCACCCCGCGCTCCAGGCCGGGCGTGGCGTCCACGGCGTGCGTGGGGCTGCTGGAACCCGCGACGGCGACCCACCGGACGCCGTTCCAGGGTTCCAGGCCCTGCTCGACGAGTTCCGGGAAGATCCACCGGTTGCCCGCGTCGCCGGCCGCGTCGAGCGTGGCGCGGCCGACGGCCACGTGGTCGGGGGTGTTCCAGGCGACGCCGCCCCAGGTGTCCCGGTGGTTGAGGGTGATGAGCAGCTCGGGCCGGTGCCGGCGGATCGCGGCGGCGATGTCACGGCGCAGGGCGGTGCCGTACTCGATGACGCCGTCCTTGTGGTCGAGGAACTCCACCACCGACACGCCGACGACGGCCGCACTCGCCCGCTGCTCGCGCTCCCGCAGCGGGCCGCAACTGGCGGGCTCCAGGGTGTCGATGCCCGCCTCGCCGCGGGTGGCCAGGACATAGGCCACCTCGCGTCCGGCGTCGGTCCACGTGGCGATCGCCGCCGAGCAGCCGTACTCGAGGTCGTCCGGGTGCGCCACGACCGCAAGCGCGCGCTGCCAGTCGTCCGGCATGGGCTGGAGCTGAGTGATCGTCGGCTCGGTCATGCCCGCAGCCTAGCCCGGGCCTCCGGACTCACACCTCGTCCCGCGTCAGCGCGATCAGTCGGTCCAGGACCCGCGGGCCCGACGCCCGGACCCCGTCATGCTCGAACTCGTCGGTGACCCAGGTCCGCAGACCGCGGATCGTGCGGGCGGTCTCGAGCGAGTGAGCGGTGTCGACGTACATGTCGTCGTGGTAGATCGCCGCCGCGACCGGCACCTCGTTGGCGGCCAGGCGCGCCGGGTCGTACAGGGGCTGCCAGTCGGTGCGGGCGGCGAGCAGATCGGCGGTCTCGCGCAGGGGGCGCAGAGCCGGATCGCAGTCGAACGTCCAGGGGTGGACGGACTCCCCCGTGAACAGCAGCGGTCCGTCACCCGCGAGCGCCTTGGCGGCGTCGAACTGCCCGAACTCCGCGCGGACCCGCTCGGCCGACCAGTCGGTGGGCCGCCCGTCCTGGCCGTAGATCGCCTCGTGGACGAGGGCGTACAGGGGGTGGCTCGCGTACGAGAGCACGCCCTGGACCTCCTCCTGGAAGGCGTCGGAGAGGACCGTTCCCTGCGGGGTGCGGACGAAGGCGTGCTCCAGGAGGTGGTGCAGGCGGTGGCTGCCCTCGGAGCCGCCGAGGAGGATGCCGAGGGACTGGAAGGCCTCGACGGTGAGCCGGTAGCCGCCTGGCAGGACCACGTCGTGCGTCAGCAGGTGATCGGCGATGCGGCGGGCGCGTTCGACGTCCTGCGGGTAGCGCGCGTAGTGCGCCATGACCTTGCGCTCGATGCGCGGGTAGGCGGCCCGGTAGACGTCGTCGGCGTGCGCGTCGAGCGCGGGCAGCCCGCCGGTGATGAGCGCGGCGCGCAGGCCTTCGGGGGCGGTCGACAGGTAGGTCACCGTGCAGAAGCCGCCGAAGCTCTGGCCGAGGACGGTCCAGGGGGCGCCGCCGGTGACCGCCGGGCGGATCGCCTCACAGTCACGGACGATCGAGTCGGCACGCAGCAGCGCCAGGTACGCGGCCTGCTCGGCCGGGCCGCCGCGCAGCGGGAGCGTCTGGCGGTTGGCGGGGGTGGAGTGGCCGGTGCCGCGCTGGTCGAGAAGGAGTACGCGGTACTCCTTCAGGGCGCGGCCGAGCCAGGCCTGCTTCCCGACGAAACGATTCGCCCCGAAGCCGGGGCCGCCCTGGAGGTAGACCAGCCAGGGCAGGTCCTGGTCCGCCTTGTCGCTCGCGACGACCTCGCGGGCGTACAGCTCGATCGTCTCCCCCTGCGGGTCGTCGTGGTCGAGGGGCACGGTGAAGTGGCGGTCGGTGAGGACGACGCCGGGCTGGCGGTAGCTGACGCTCAACGGGTCTCCCGGGTGCGGACGACGGTGCGGGCCGCGTCCCAGTTCAGCACATGCGCGTCCGGCAGGCTGGACCGGGGATCATGAACGGCTGCTGACCGGCGGTTCAGCGGCCCGGGAGGCTGGAGCGGCGCACCACCAGCTCCGGCTGGAGCACGACCCGCCGGTGCTCGTGCCGGGTCGGCGCGCTCTCTGCCTCCGTCTCCTCCAGGAGCAGCTCGGCAGCCAGGGCGCCCATGGTGACGGCGGGCTGCCGTACGGAGGTGAGGGGGACGGCCGCGGCGGCGGCGAACTCGATGTCGTCGTAGCCGACGATGGCGAGGTCGTCGGGGACGCCGACGCCGGCCGCGTACATGGCCTGCAGGACGCCGAGGGCGAGCAGGTCGTTGGCGCAGAAGACGGCGGTGGGGCGCTCGGCGAGGCCGAGCAGGCGGGCGCCGGCGTCCCGGCCGGCCGCGACGTCGAGCCGCTCGGTGGGCAGTTCGCGCAGCGCCTCGGGGCCGAGGCCGGCCTCGGCGAGCGCGTTCAGGGCGCCGGTACGCCGGTCGCGCACCTGGTTCAGGCCGGGCGGCCCGCTGACGTACGCGATGGAGCGGTGCCCGGCGTCCACCAGATGGCGTACGGCCAGGGCGCCGCCCGCCACGTCGTCGACGGAGACGGAGCACTCGGTGGTGCCCTCGGCGACCCGGTCGACGAGGACGAAGGGGATGTTGTGGCGGCGGAAGGTGTCGATGTTCCGGCCGGTGGCGTCGGCCGGGGTGAGCAGCACGCCGCGCACCCGCTGCTCGGCGAAGAGGGAGAGGTACTCCGCTTCCTCCGTCGGGTCCTGGGCGCTGTTGCAGACCATGACGCCGAGGCCGGCCTCGCGCGCGGCCCGTTCGGCGCCGCGGGCGACGTCGACGAAGAACGGGTTGCCCATGTCGAGGACGAGCAGGCCCATGATCCGGCTGCGGCCCGCGCGCAGTTGGCGTGCGGACTCGCTGCGGACGTAGCCGAGCCGGTCGATGGCGGACAGCACGCGCGCGCGGGTCTCGGTGGCGACCGTCTCCGGCCGGTTGATGACGTTGGAGACGGTGCCCACGGAGACACCGGCGACGCGGGCGACGTCCTTGATACCCACCGACTGGCCCATCAGGCAGCGACCTCCAGGGGAACGTGGGGCGACGGGAAGGCCTTCACACTACCCGCACGCCGCCCCGCGGCAGCCGCCCTCACGCGGGCAGCCGGAAGTCGACGACATGGAGCGGCGAGGGCGTGGTGCCGCTGGATTTCTCCTGGTACATGAAAGAGAGCACGCCGTCCTGGGCGACCCGTGTCTCGTCGGTCACGACCTCGCCGAAGGCGTTGAGGCCGCTGCCGTCGTACAGGAGCTTCCAGTCGGTGTACCCGGAGGCCTTGGAGGCGCCCGCGATCCGGCCGAACGGGAAGATCGCGTACGCGTTGTCGTACGTGTCCAGGATCAGCTTGGTGCGCTGGCTGGAGTTCAGCGGGACCGGGATCTCGGTCTTCTGCCAGGTGCCCGAGGAGTTCTTCCGGACGTGGAAGGCGCGGCCGCCCGCGGTGCGGTTCGCGACGTAGTTCGTCGTGCACTGGCCGAAGCGGCCGGGTACGTAGCTGATGATCGCGTGCGGGAGGCCGGCGGAGTCGGTGAACTGGCTCTCCTGGTTCATCAGGGAGTGGTCCGGGTTGAGCGGGTCGACGACCAGGCCGGCGTCGGTGACGGAGACGCGGTCGGAGCCGCCGGTGGTGCCGACGACGGTGCCGGCGTTGTTGCGCCAGGTGCGGCCGCGGTCGTCGGAGTAGACGTAGCCGGTGTCGTGGTTGGTGATGCCGCCGCTGTTGCACATCACGGCGTTCGACTGCTCGCGCCAGGTGAAGAAGGAGTGCAGTCGGCCGCCCCGGTCGTAGTCGATGCCGTGCAGGTACATGTTGCGGGCGGTGCTGGAGCCGTGCTCGCTGGTGTAGGTACCGGTGGAGCTGGTCCATTCACCGAGGGCGGTCCAGGCCGAACCGTCGTACTCGGCTAGGGCGTTGCGGCCGTTGCCGGAGATGCCGACCCGGTAGCTGAGCTGGAGGCGGCCCTCGGGCGTGGCGATGAACTGGGGGTAGGTGAACTGGGTCGTCAGGGTGAGGCCGTCGAGCGTGGACCGGGGGGCGCCGAAGCGGCTCGTGGTCCAGGACAGGCCGGCCGGGTTGTCCAGGAGGCCGGCGACGGACTTGACGTAGGTGAAGCCGTCGCTGTGGGAGTCCATGTTGAGGTGCAGGCGGCCGTCGATCCTGGAGACACCCATCGAGATGACGTTGTGGGAGTCGTTGTAGCGGAGGGTGTGGCCGACCTTGACGGTGGACCAGGTGGTGGCGCCGAGGGCGCGGCGGCCGACGACGGCGTTGCGGTCGGCCGTGTACCAGACGGCGTACTGGTAGCCCTTGTAGGTGAGCAGGCCGTTCTTCTGGAAGGCGTTGTTGTTGACCAGACCGTCGTACGACACGAAGAAGACGGCCTGGCTGTCGAGCGTGGTGGTGCCGGTCAGGGTCACCGAGGGGCCCGGGTCGGCGGCCCGGGCGGTGCCGGCGCCGAGGCCGGGGCCGGCCACGGCGCTCAGCAGGGCTGTTGCAAGCACGGTACGTCTTCTCATGACAGCAGCTCCGGCTCAGGCCAGGTGGAAGACTTCGGTCAGGGGCTTCATCGCTTCGTCGGGTCGGGCGCCGTCCAGCGACTCGAAGAACGGCGCCATCTCCGCCTGCCAACGGGCGTTGACCTCGGTGGCTTCCATGCCGGCCTGGGCGGCGGCGAAGTCCTCGGTCTCCAAGTAGCCGACCAGCAGTCCGTCCTCGCGCAGGAAGAGGGAGTAGTTGTGCCAGCCGGTGGCCGAGAGCGCCTCGAGCATCTCGGGCCACACGGCGGCGTGCCGCTCGCGGTACTCGTCGAGGCGGTCCGCCCGGACCTTCAGCAGAAAGCACACGCGCTGCATCAACAGCCCCCTCGGAATCAGAAGTTGAACTGGTCGATGTTCTTGGCGTCGAACACGGTCGGCTTGCCGAGGCTGATCACGCCGTCCTTGCCGATGGTGTACTCGCCCATGTCGCCGGCGGTGAAGGTCTCGCCCTCCTTGCCGGTGATCTGCCCGGAGGCCAGCGCGACGGCGGTACGGGCGGCCAGCTCGCCCAGCTTGGCCGGGTCCCAGAGCTCGAACGCCTCGACGGTGCCGTTCTTGACGTACTTGCGCATGTCGTTGGGGGTGCCGAGGCCGGTCAGCTTGACCTTGCCCTTGTACTTCGAGCCGGACAGGTACTGGGCGGCGGCCTTGATGCCGACGGTGGTCGGGGAGATGATCCCCTTCAGGTTCGGGTACTCCTGGAGCAGGCCCTGGGTCTGCTGGAAGGACTGCTGGGCGTCGTCGTTGCCGTAGGCGACCTTGACGAGCTTCATGTCCTTGTACTTGGGATCCTTGAGTTCGTCCTTCATGAACTCGATCCAGGTGTTCTGGTTGGTCGCGGTCTGCGCGGCGGACAGGATCGCGATCTCGCCCTTGTAGTCGATCTGCTCGGCGAGGAGCTGCACCTCGGTGCGGCCCAGGTCCTCGGCGGACGCCTGCGAGACGAAGGCGTTGCGGCAGTCGGGCTTGGTGTCGGAGTCGTAGGTGACGACCTTGATGTCGTTGCTCATGGCCTGCTTGAGCGCGGTGCACAGGGCGCCCGGGTCCTGCGCGGACACGGCCATCGCGTCGACCTGCTGCTGGGTGAGCGTGTTGACGTAGGAGACCTGCCCGGAGGTGTCGGTGGCGCTGGACGGGCCGACCTCCTTGTAGCTGGAGCCCAGCTCCTTCAGGGCCGCCTCGCCGCCCTTGTCGGCGGTGGTGAAGTAGGGGTTGTTGACCTGCTTGGGCAGGAAGCCGACGGTCAGGCCCTTCTTGAGTTCGGCGTTCGGGTCGGCCTTGCCGGCGGTCGCGGCGGACGCGTCCTCATTGGCGACGTCCTCCTTGGTGGTGCCACCGCAGGCGGTGGCGGCGAGGGCGAGCGAGGTGACGGCGGCGAGGGCCGCGCAGGTGCGGCGGAGGGATGCCTTGCGCATGGTGGGTTCCTTATGAGGGTGAACGGGCGTGGGCTTACGAGGTCGTCCGCGGGCGTCCTGGACTACGAAGTCGGACTGGGCGCCTTGGACACCGGCGCTGAGGCGGCTCTACGCCCTGCCCTGGCGACGGAAATCTGCCGTGCGACCCGGGGGCCGAGCACGGAGAGGACGAGCAGGACGCCGGTGACGAGGATCTGCGTCTGCGCGGAGACGTCCTGGAGGCTCATGACGTTCTGGAGCGCACCGAGCAGGAAGACTCCCGCGATCGCGCCGCCGAGCGTGCCCTTGCCGCCGTCGAAGTCGATGCCGCCGAGCAGCACCGCGGCGATGACGGCCAGTTCGAGACCGGTGGCGTTGTCGTAGCGGGCGCTGGCGTAGTGCAGGGCCCAGAAGATACCGGTGAGCGAGGCCATCAGGCCGGTCAGCGTGAACAGGATCAGCTTCTGCCGCTTGACCCGGATACCGGCGAAGCGCGCGGCCTCCTCGCTGGCGCCGATCGCGAACAGCGACCGCCCGAACGGGGTGGCGTGCAGGGCGACCACCGCGATCGCCAACAGGACGAGGAAGGGCAGGAAGGCGTACGGGATGAAGGTGTCGCCGATGCGTCCGGCCGCGAAGTCCAGGTACTGGCTGGGGAAGTCGGTCACCGCGTCGGAGCCGAGCACGATCTGCGCGACGCCCCGGTAGGCGGCGAGGGTGCCGATGGTGACGGCGAGGGACGGCAGGCCGAGCTTGGTGACCAGCAGGCCGTTGATCAGTCCGCACACCACGCCCAGCAGCAGGCAGATGGGGATGATCGTCTCGATGGTCATGCCCTGGTTCCACAGGGCGCCCATCACCGCGCCGGACAGGCCGGCGGTGGAAGCGACCGACAGGTCGATCTCGCCGGAGACGACCAGCAGCGTCATCGGCAGGGCGATCAGCGCGATGGGCAGCGTGTTGCCGATCAGGAACGACAGGTTCAGCGCGTTGCCGAAGCCGTCCACGAAGGAGAACGACAGCAGCAACAGGACGATCAGGAGGGCGCCGACGACCGTGTCCCAGCGGACGGCGCGCGTCAAGGACTCAGGCATGGCGGGCGTTCCTCTTCTTCAGGGCCGACGCCACCCGCATGGCGACCACACGGTCCACGGCGATGGCGAGGATGAGCAGGATGCCGTTGATCGCGAGCACCCACACGGAGCTGACGCCGAGCGCGGGCAGCACGCTGTTGATGGAGGTCAGCAGCAGTGCACCGAGGGCCGCGCCGTAGACGCTGCCGGAGCCGCCGGTGAAGACGACGCCGCCGACCACGACCGCGCTGACGACGGTGAGTTCGTAGCCGTTGCCGGTGCCGGAGTCGACGTTGCCGAACCGGGCCAGGTACAGCGCGCCCGCGAGCCCCGCGAGGGCACCGCAGAAGGTGTACGCGGCGAGGATCCGCTTGCGGACCGGGATGCCGGCGAGGCGGGCGGCCTCGGGGTTGGAGCCGAGGGCGTACAGCTCGCGGCCGCTGCTGAAGTGCTTGAGGTAGTACGCCGTCGCCACCAGGACGGCGAGGGCGATCAGCGCCAGCCACGGCACGGCACGGATGCCGCCGGAGCCGAAGTCGACGAAGCCGTCCGGCAGGTCGGCCGCCGTGATCTGCCGGGAGCCGACCCAGATGGAGTCGATGCCGCGGATGATGTAGAGCGTGCCGAGCGTCACGACGAGCGCGGGCACCTGGCCGAGGCTGACGAGCAGGCCGTTCAGCAGGCCGAAGCCGATGCCCATCAGGACTGCCAGGAGGATGGCGACCGTCGAGTTGCCGCCACCCTGGAGGTACGTACCTGCGGCGAAGGCGCTGATGCCGAGCGTCGATCCGACCGACAGGTCGACGTTGCGGGTGATGACGACGAGCGACTGTCCGACGGCCACCAGCACCAGGATGGTCGCGTTCAGCAGCAGGTCCTTGATGCCCTGCTCGGTGAGGAACTCGCTGTTGCCCAGCTGGGTGATGACGATCATCACCACGAAGACGGCCAGGATGGCGAGTTCGCGCATCTTGAAGACGCGGTCGACCAGGCGGGTGGCGCCGGCCTTGGGCACCTCGGCGGTCGGGGCGGGGTTCGGCGCGGTCACCGTCATGCGGCGGCCCTCCCGGTGGCTGCGGCCATCACGGATTCCTCGGTGGCGTCGGAGCGCGGGATCTCGGCGGTGAGCCGGCCCTCGTGCATCACCAGCACGCGGTCGGCCATGCCGAGGATCTCGGGCAGGTCGGAGGAGATCATCAGGACGGCCACACCGTCGGCGGCCAGTTCGCTCAGCAGCCGGTGCACCTCGGCCTTGGTTCCGACGTCGATGCCGCGGGTCGGCTCGTCCACGATCAGCACCTTGGGCCGCGTGGCGAGCCACTTGGCCAGGACGACCTTCTGCTGGTTGCCGCCGGACAGCGTGCCGACGGTGTCGGCGATCCGGGCGTACTTGACCTGGAGCTTGACGACCCAGTCCAGGGACCGGCTGCGTTCGGCGCCGCGGTCCATCAGGCCGGCCTTCACCGTCGTACGGAGTCCGGTCAGGCCGATGTTGCGTTCGATGGACATGTCCATCACCAGGCCCTGGGCGCGCCGGTCCTCGGGGACGAGCGCAAGGCCGGCGGCCATCGCGGTGGAGGGGGCGCCGTTGATCAGCTTCCGCCCGTCCAGTTCGACCTCACCGGCGTCCCAGCGGTCGATGCCGAACACGGCCCGCGCGACCTCCGTACGGCCCGCGCCGACGAGCCCCGCGAGGCCGACGATCTCGCCACGCCGTACGTCGAAGGAGACATCGGTGAAGACGCCCTCCCGGGTCAGTCGGCGCACGCTCAGGGCGACCTCGCCCGGGTTCACGTCCTGCTTGGGGTAGAGCTCGTCGAGGTCGCGGCCGACCATGCGACGGACGAGGTCGTCCTCCGTCATGCCGTCGAGGAGTTCGCTGGAGATCCAGGCGCCGTCGCGCAGGGTGGTCACCCGCCGGCAGATCTGGAAGATCTCCTCGAGGCGGTGCGAGATGAAGAGCACCGCTGCGCCCTGTTCGCGCAGGGTGCGGACCACGCCGAAGAGGCGGGCGACCTCGCTGCCGGTGAGGGCGGCGGTCGGCTCGTCCATGATCAGGACGCGGGCGTCGAAGGAGAGCGCCTTGGCGATTTCCACGATCTGCTGGTCTGCGATGGACAGGCCGCGCGCGGGGCGGTCGGGGTCGAGTTCGACACCGAGGCGCTGCATCAGGGCGAGGGTCGCGGCGTGCGTGGCCTTGTGGTCGATCCGGCCGAGGGCGCGCCGGGGCTGGCGGCCCATGAAGATGTTCTCGGCGATCGACAGGTCGGGGAAGAGGGTCGGCTCCTGGTAGATCACGGCGATGCCGGCGTCGCGGGCGTCGCCGGGACCGTGGAAGACGACCGGCTGACCGTCGAGCAGCACCTGGCCGGCGTCCGGCCGGTGCACTCCGGCGAGCGTCTTGATCAGGGTCGACTTGCCCGCGCCGTTCTCCCCGGCGAGAGCGTGTACCTCCCCGGGAAACAGCTCCAGGGAGACGTCCCGCAGGGCGCGGACCGCGCCGAAGGACTTCGAGATGTCCCTGAGCGCAAGAACCGGGGCCGGACCCGTGGTGGACGGGTGGGTCATGGGGGCTCCTCGACGACGCCGGCGGGACGGCCCTCTCGACGTCGTGAAAGGTTTCAACTTGGTTGCCGGGACGTTAGGCATGGAGCGCATGTCACGTCAATGGGTCCGTGTCGAAAAAGTTTCGACCGAGGAAGGTCACGGCCCGATCACGAGAAACACCCTTGGTCGCGGGGCTTGACACCCTTCCGGAGGACTCATACGTTCCCGTCTTGAATCGTTTCACAGCTAGGCCGTGCAATTGACTTTCCGACCCGACGTCACAGGAGCCCTCAAGTGACCGAGCTCGCCGCGGTGAAGGCCGCACTCAAGACGCAGGCAGTCGAAACGCCGTCGTGGGCGTACGGGAACTCGGGGACGCGGTTCAAGGTGTTCGCGCAGTCCGGTGTTCCGCGGACGCCGCGGGAGAAGCTGGAGGACGCGGCGCAGGTCCACGCGTTCACCGGTGTGGCACCGACGGTTGCCCTGCACATCCCCTGGGACAGGGTGGACGACTACGGGGCGCTGGCGAAGTACGCCGAGGACCGCGGTGTGCAGCTGGGAGCCATCAACTCCAACACCTTCCAGGACAACGACTACAAGCTGGGCAGCATCTGCCATCCGGATGCGGCGGTGCGCAGGAAGGCAGTGGACCATCTGCTCGAGTGCGTCGACATCATGGACGCGACGGGGTCCACGGACCTGAAGCTGTGGTTCGCCGACGGGACCAACTATCCCGGGCAGGACGACATCCGGGCTCGGCAGGACCGGCTGGCGGAGGGGCTGGCCGAGGTGTACGAGCGGCTCGGGGACGGGCAGCGGATGCTGCTGGAGTACAAGTTCTTCGAGCCGGCGTTCTACACGACGGATGTGCCGGACTGGGGGACGGCGTATGCGCACTGTCTGAAGCTCGGGGAGAAGGCGCAGGTTGTTGTCGACACCGGGCATCACGCTCCCGGTACCAACATCGAGTTCATCGTCGCGACGCTGCTGCGGGAGGGGAAGCTCGGGGGGTTCGACTTCAACTCGCGGTTCTATGCGGACGATGACCTCATGGTCGGGGCCGCGGATCCGTTCCAGTTGTTCCGGATCATGTACGAGGTGGTGCGTGGGGGTGGGTTCACGCCCGAGGTCGCGTTCATGCTCGACCAGTGCCACAACATCGAGGCCAAGATTCCGGCGATCATCCGGTCGGTGATGAATGTGCAGGAGGCCACGGCGAAGGCGCTGCTCGTGGATCGGGAGGCGCTGGGTGCTGCGCAGCGGGCGGGGGATGTGCTGGGCGCCAACGCCGTGCTGATGGATGCGTACAACACGGATGTGCGGCCGCTGCTGGCCGAGGTGCGTGAGGAGATGGGGCTGGACGCCGACCCCATGGGTGCGTATGCCCGGTCCGGGTGGGCCGAGAAGATCGCTGAGGAGCGGGTCGGTGGGCAGCAGGCGGGGTGGGGGGCGTAAGCGTCTGCCGAGTTCCGTTGTCTGCGGGCTGCGGGCCGTATGTGGCTGGTCGCGCCCACGCGGCGGTAGTCGCACATTCAACACAACCCCGCGCCCCTGAAGGGACGCTCCCCACACCCTCGTCAAGAAGGACTGAACAGACATGGCAACCCACCCCGAAGCCGCCGCCCTCCTCGCTCGTTCCCATCGGCTCGGCTCCGATCCCCGTAACACCAACTACGCCGGCGGAAACGCCTCCGCGAAGGGCACCGACACCGACCCTGTCACCGGTGGTGACGTCGAGCTGATGTGGGTCAAGGGGTCCGGGGGCGACCTCGGTACGCTCACCGAGGGTGGACTGGCCGTGTTGCGGCTGGACCGTATGCGGGCGCTCGTCGACGTCTACCCGGGCGTCGAGCGTGAGGACGAGATGGTCGCCGCCTTCGACTACTGCCTGCACGGCAAGGGCGGGGCCGCCCCCTCCATCGACACCGCCATGCATGGGCTCGTCGAGGCCGCGCATGTCGATCATCTGCATCCCGACTCCGGTATCGCGCTGGCCTGTGCCGCCGACGGGGAGAAGCTCACCGCCGAGTGTTTCGGTGACACCGTGGTGTGGGTGCCGTGGCGGCGGCCCGGGTTTCAGCTCGGGCTCGACATCGCCGCAGTGAAGGCAGCGAATCCGCAGGCCGTCGGGTGCATTCTCGGCGGGCACGGCATCACCGCCTGGGGGGACACCTCCGAGGAGTGTGAGCGGAACTCGCTGCACATCATCCGGACCGCCGAGGCCTTCCTCGCCGAGCGGGGCAAGCCCGAGCCCTTCGGTCCCGTGATCGACGGCTACGAGGCGCTGCCCGAGGCCGAGCGACGGGAGCGGGCGGCGGCGCTGGCCCCGTATGTCCGTGCCGTCGCCTCGCAGGACAAGGCGCAGGTCGGGCACTTCACCGACTCCGATGTCGTGCTGGAGTTCCTGGCCCGGGCCGAGCATCCGCGGCTGGCTGCCCTCGGCACCTCCTGCCCGGACCACTTCCTGCGGACCAAGGTGCGGCCGCTCGTCCTCGACCTGCCGCCCACCGCTCCGCTGGACGAGGCCATCGCCCGGCTCAAGGAGCTGCACGCCGAGTACCGCGAGGAGTACGCCGCCTACTACCGGCGGCACGCCCTGCCCGACTCCCCCGCCATGCGCGGCGCCGACCCGGCGATCGTGCTCGTGCCGGGCGTTGGCATGTTCTCCTTCGGCAAGGACAAGCAGACCGCCCGGGTCGCGGGTGAGTTCTATGTCAACGCCATCAATGTGATGCGGGGCGCCGAGGCGGTCTCCGCGTACGCGCCCATCGAGGAGTCCGAGAAGTTCCGCATCGAGTACTGGGCCCTCGAAGAGGCCAAGCTCCAGCGGATGCCGAAGCCCAAGCCGCTCGCAACGCGGGTCGCGCTGGTGACCGGGGCGGGCAGTGGGATCGGGAAGGCCATCGCGCACCGGCTGGCCGGTGAGGGGGCGTGTGTGGTCGTCGCGGACCTCAACGGTGACAATGCCCAGGCCGTCGCCGAGGAGCTCGGCGGGCCCGACAAGGCCGTCGCCGTGACGGTGGACGTCACCTCCGAGGAGCAGATCGCCGACGCCTTCAAGGCCGCCGTGCTCGCCTTCGGTGGCGTGGACCTGGTCGTCAACAACGCCGGGATCTCCATCTCCAAGCCGCTGCTGGAGACCTCTGCCAAGGACTGGGACCTGCAGCACGACATCATGGCCCGCGGTTCCTTCCTCGTGTCGAGGGAAGCCGCCCGGGTGATGATCGCGCAGGGACTGGGTGGTGACATCGTCTACATCGCCTCCAAGAACGCCGTCTTCGCCGGGCCCAACAACATCGCCTACTCGGCGACCAAGGCCGACCAGGCTCATCAAGTGCGGCTGCTGGCCGCCGAGTTGGGCGAGCACGGCATCCGCGTCAACGGGGTCAACCCGGACGGTGTGGTGCGCGGCTCCGGGATCTTCGCCGGTGGCTGGGGGGCCCAGCGGGCCGCCGTGTACGGCGTGGAGGAGGAGAAGCTCGGCGAGTTCTACGCCCAGCGGACCATCCTCAAGCGCGAGGTACTCCCGGACCATGTCGCGAACGCCGTCTTCGCGCTGACCGGTGGGGACCTGACCCACACCACCGGACTGCACATCCCGGTCGACGCCGGCGTCGCGGCCGCCTTCCTGCGATGAGCGCCGGTGTGAAGTCGTACGCCGCGGTCGACCTGGGCGCCTCCAGCGGGCGGGTCATGGTCGGCCGCGTCGGCCCGGACAGCCTGGAGCTGACCGAGGCGCACCGCTTCCCCAACCGGCCCGTGCGGGTGCCCGAAGGGCTGCGCTGGGACGTGCTCGCTCTGTATGCCGGGGTGCTGGACGGGCTGCGGGCGGCCGGGCAGGTCGACTCCGTCGGCATCGACAGCTGGGCCGTGGACTACGGCCTCCTGGACGCGGACGGGGCACTGCTCGGCAACCCCGTGCACTACCGGGACTCCCGTACCGAGGGGGTCGCGGAGAAGGTGTGGGCGACCGTCCCGGCGCAGGAGCTGTATGCGGCGACCGGGTTGCAGTACGCGCCCTTCAACACCCTGTACCAGCTGACGGCGGCGCAGGAATCGGCCCAACTGGCTCATGCCCAGCGGCTGTTGCTCATCCCCGACCTGCTGACGTACTGGCTCACCGGCGAGCAGGGCACCGAGCTCACCAACGCCTCCACCACCCAGCTGATCGATCCCCGCACGCGCGACTGGTCGTACGACATCGCCGCGCGGCTCGGTATCGATCTGGGGCTGTTCGCGCCGCTCAGGCAGCCCGGTGATCCGGCGGGTGTGCTGCGGGCCGAGGTGCTGGAGGAGACGGGGCTGAGCGGGCCGGTGCCGGTGACGACCGTCGGGTCGCACGACACCGCGTCCGCCGTGGCCGCCGTGCCTGCCGGGCGTGAACGGTTCGCGTACATCTGTACCGGCACGTGGTCGCTGGCCGGGCTGGAGCTCGATGCCCCCGTACTGAGCGAGGAGAGCCGGGCCGCCAACTTCACCAACGAGCTGGGGCTGGACGGCACGGTCCGCTATCTGCGCAACATCATGGGGCTGTGGCTGCTCCAGGAATGCGTACGGGCCTGGGGGGACCCGGACCTGGGCGAGCTGCTGCTCGACGCGTCCAAGGTGCCGGCGCTGCGG
Source organism: Streptomyces sp. F001 (assembly GCF_004187715.1). Lineage (GTDB taxonomy): Bacteria > Actinomycetota > Actinomycetes > Streptomycetales > Streptomycetaceae > Streptomyces > Streptomyces flavusporus. The sequence goes on from NZ_QZWF01000044.1 coordinate 26,408, forward strand.
TCGGTCGTGGACGCGGGCGACGCGGCGTTTCTCGCGCCGGGCCGGATGCCGGAGCGGATCGCCGAGGCGTGCCGTGCGTCGGGGCAGCCGGTGCCCGAGTCGCCCGCCGAGATCACGCGCTGCATCCTCGACTCGCTCGCCCTCGCGCACCGCAGGGCGATCGCGCAGGCGCAGCGGCTGGCCGATCACCCGGTCGACGTAGTGCACGTCGTCGGGGGCGGCACCCGCAACGCCCTGCTGTGCCAGCTGACCGCCGACGCCTGCGGGCTGCCGGTGGTGACGGGCCCGACCGAGGCCGCCGCCCTCGGGAACGTCCTGGTCCAGGCCCGGGCCCATGGGCTGGTGGGCGACCTCGCGGGCGGGCGGCGCCTGCTCACCCGTACGCAGCCGTTGACGCGGTACGAGCCGCGGGGGGACGCGGCACGCTGGAGCGAGGCGGAGGCCCGGCTCACCTGACGGTGAGCGGGGTCTCCCCCGGGCCGCGCGCCCGCACTACCCTGCACTCATCCGATGATCGATCACAAGGAGCCGCGATGCGTGTCGCCCTGTTCCTGACCTGTGTCAACGACACGCTCTATCCGGACACCGGGCGCGCCGTGGTGAAACTGCTGACCAGGCTGGGCGTCGAGGTCGACTTCCCGATGGCGCAGACCTGCTGCGGGCAGGCCCACTACAACACCGGATACCGACACGAGGCCGAGCCGCTCGCCCGGCATTTCTCCGATGTCTTCGGGGAGTACGAGGCGATCGTCACCCCGTCCGGGTCGTGCGGGGCGATGGTGCGGGAGCTGTATCCGCGGATGGGTGCGCGGGCCCGGGCCGAGGGACGCGGGGACACGCTGGCCACGACTCTGGCGCCTGTGGTGCCGAAGACGTACGAACTGACGGAGTTCCTGGTGGACGTGCTGGGGGTGACGGACGTCGGGGCGTACTACCCGCACAAGGTGACCTATCACCCGACCTGTCACGGGCTGCGCGGGCTGGGGCTCGGCGACCGGCCGCGACGGCTGCTCCAGGCCGTCAAGGGGCTGGAGCTGGCCGAGTTGCCCGGAGCGGAGGAGTGCTGCGGGTTCGGCGGCACGTTCGCGTTGAAGAACTCCGACGTCTCGGCGGCGATGGGCGCGGACAAGGTGCGCAACGCCGAGTCGACGGGGGCCGGGGTGCTGTGCGCGGCCGACAACTCCTGTCTCATGCACATCGGCGGCACCATGGCCCGGCTGCGGACCGGCATGCGGCCGGTGCACATCGCGGAGATCCTGGCGAGCACAGAAGAGGAGCCGGCCGCATGAGCGGAACGTATCTGGGGATGCCGGCCTTTCCGAAGGCCGCGCACGAGGCCGTGCACGACCAGACCCTGCGCGGCAATCTCCGCCACGCCACCCACACCATCCGCGCCAAGCGGGCGACGGCCGTCGCCGAGGTGTCCGACTGGGCGGAGCTGCGCGAGGCCGGGAAGCGGATCAAGGACCATACGCTGCGTCATCTCGACCGGTACCTGGTGCAGTTGGAGGAGTCGGTCACGGCGGCGGGCGGCACGGTCCACTGGGCCGCCGACGCCGACGAGGCCAACCGGATCGTGGCGGACCTCGTCAAGGCGACCGGAGAGTCGGAGGTCGTCAAGGTCAAGTCGATGGCCACGCAGGAGATCGGCCTCAACGAGGCGCTGGAGGCGGAGGGTATCCGCGCCTACGAGACCGATCTCGCCGAGCTGATCGTGCAGTTGGGCAAGGACCGCCCCTCGCACATCCTTGTCCCGGCGATCCACCGCAACCGGGGCGAGATCCGCGACATCTTCGAGCGTGAGATGAGCGAGTGGGGCCGCCCGGCACCCGAGGGCCTGACCGACACGCCCGCCGAACTCGCCGAGGCGGCCCGCCTCCACCTCCGGGAGAAGTTCCTGCGCGCCAAGGTCGGCGTCTCCGGCGCCAACTTCATGGTCGCCGAGACGGGCACCATGGTGGTCGTGGAGTCCGAGGGCAACGGGCGGATGTGCCTGACCCTGCCCGAGACGCTGATCTCGGTTGTCGGCATCGAGAAGATCGTGCCCACGTGGCGGGACCTGGAGGTGTTCCTGCAGACACTCCCCCGCTCCTCCACCGCCGAGCGCATGAACCCGTACACGTCGACATGGACGGGCACGACGGACTCCGAGACCGCTGACGGACCGCAGAACTTCCACCTCGTCCTGCTCGACAACGGCCGCACCGACACCCTCGCCGACGAGGTCGGCCGCCAGGCCCTGCGCTGCATCCGCTGCTCGGCCTGTCTCAACGTCTGCCCGGTGTACGAGCGGGCCGGCGGGCACGCCTACGGCTCGGTCTACCCGGGCCCCATCGGCGCCATCCTCAGCCCTCAACTGCGGGGCGTGACAAGCGAGATCGACGCCTCGCTGCCGTACGCGTCGTCGCTGTGCGGCGCCTGCTACGAGGTGTGCCCGGTGGCCATCGACATCCCCGAGGTGCTGGTGCATCTGCGAGAACGGGTCGTTCAGGGCGGCCAGGTGACCGCGCAGGGCAACAAGGTGGTGCTCAAGCCCGCGAAGGGGCATGCCGCCGAGCGGGCCGCGATGCGGGCGGCGCGCTGGGCGTTCAGCCGGCCGGGCGCCCTGCGCACCGGCCAGCGGCTCGCCTCGCGCACCCGCCGCCTGCATCCGCGGTCGCTCCCGGGCCCGGGCAAGGCGTGGAGCGGGACACGGGATCTGCCAGCGGTGCCCAAGGAACCGTTCCGGGACTGGTGGCAGCGGACGAACGGCGGGAACGACGAGAAGGGTGCCGCGAAGTGAGCAGCAGGGAACGGATCCTGGGCCGGGTACAACGGGCACTGGCGGCCGCACGACAGGACGACATGCCGTACGAGCAGGCGGTTCCCCGCGACTATCTGCGTGAGCACGGGAAGCGGAGTGTCGCGGAGACGGTCGATCTGCTGGCCGAGAACCTGGCCGACTACCGGGCGATCGTGCATCGCTGCACTCCCGCCGATCTCGCGGCGACGATCGGCAGGATGCTCGCCGCGCGAGGCTCGAAGACGGTGCTCGTGCCGCCGGGCCTGGAGGTGGAATGGCTCGCGGCGAGCGACGCCGAGCGGATCCCGGACCGGGCGGAGAGCACCCCGCACGAACTGGACCAGGTCGACAGCGTGGTCACGGCGTGTGCCGTGGCCGTCGCCGAGACCGGCACCATCGTCCTGGACGGCTCCCCCGACCAGGGCCGCCGCCGCATCACCCTCGTCCCCGACCACCACATCTGTGTGGTGCGGGTCCCGGATCAGGTCGTCTCCTCCGTCCCGCAGGCCCTCGAACGCCTCGACCCGGCCCGCCCGTTGACGTGGATCTCCGGTCCGTCGGCGACCAGCGACATCGAGCTGGACCGGGTCGAGGGGGTGCACGGTCCGCGCACCCTGGAGGTGGTGCTGGTCGGCGGTCAGGCGAGCGTGGACGTCACCTCGTAGCGGCCGGACGGGAGCCGGTAGGAGGCGGTGCCGTCCGTGAAGCCCAGGTACTTCACGCCCTCGACCCGGGAGAGGGGTGTCCGGCCCTCGCGGACCGTCGCCGGGTCGGTGGTGGGGATGCGGAGGGTCGCGGTCGTGTTCGCGGGCACCGCGGCCCGGTAGGTCAGCTTGCGGCCATCCGCCTTCCACTCGCTGACGATCTCGCCGTAGGGCGAGAGATGCGACCCGGCCACCTGCGTGACCTTGCCGGTCGCGTCGAGGTGAGGCCTGAGGAAGAAGTGCCGGAAGCCGGGGTGGGCCGGGTCCTTGGCGATGCCGGCCATGCTCTCGTACATCCACTCCATGATCGCGCCGTAGGAGTAGTGGTTGAACGAGTTCATGTCGACCGGGCCGAAGCCGTCCTCCTTCGAGTACGAGTTCCAGCGCTCCCAGATCGTGGTCGCACCGTTTCTCACCGAGTACAGCCAGGACGGCATGGCGTCCTGGTGCAGCAGCTTGTACGCCAGGTCGACGCGGCCCTCGTCGGTGAGCACCGGGGCGAGGACGTTCACGCCGAGGAAGCCGACGGAGAGGGTGTTCTCGGCGTACTTCACGCGCGTGCTGTCGGGGTGGGCCTCCTTGTAGGCCTCGTCGTTGCCGATGTTCTCGGCGAGGAGGGCGACGAGCGCGCGGCGCTGTGCCTCGGTCTCGTAGAAGCCGAGTTTGAGGACCCACAGCAGGGCGGTCTGGGTGTCGTCCTCGGTCTTGCGCGGGCTGTCGCCGGGCGTCGGCGGCGGATTGCCCAGGCTCGAGCGGACCGTGATCCGTCCCGTGGTCGCGTCGGTGGCGAGGTACTTGGTGATGAACGCCCGCTTGATCCGGGAGAAGAGCTCCTCGTACGCACGGGACTCGGCGCTGCGGCCGGTGGCACGGGCCATGTCCGCCATGAGCCGGGCACTGTAGCCGTAGTACACGTCGCTCATGAACTGGGTGCTGGTGTCCTGGAAGGCCAGCCAGTCGCCGAAGATCGCGCCCTGTCCGGCGTAGGTGTCACCGGTGCGCTGCCGGATCCAGTCCATGTACTTCTTCATCGCGGCCCAGCTGCGGTCGATCACGGTGGTGTCTCCGGACATCTGCCAGATCGTCCATGGCACGACCACCCCGCAGTCCGCCCAACCGCTCGCCGGAATCGGCTGGTTGTAGCGGGCGCCGGGGGCGATCCAGGTGAACTGGGCGCCGTCCGCGCCGTAGGTGCGCTGTGAGTCGATCAGGGTGTCCTGGAAGTGGCTGAGGAAGTTCACCGCGTCGGCGTTGTAGAGGCCGGTGTGGGAGAAGAGCTGGGTGTCACCGGTCCAGCCGCAGCGTTCGTCGCGCTGCGGGCAGTCGGTGGGCACCCACAGGTAGTTGCCGCGCTGGCCCCAACGGACGTTGCTGATCAGCTGGTTGACGTCGGCGTCGTCGGTGGTGATCGTGCCGATGTCGCGGAGGGCGGAGGTGGCGACCCTGCCGGTGAACTCGGTGATGGTGACGGTGTCGGTTGCGGTGACGGAGACGTAGCGGAAGCCGTAGAAGGTCAGCGAGTCCTGGTGCATCTCGCCTTCGGGGTCGCCCTTGAGGATGTACGTGCTGGTGGCCTTGGCGGTGCGGAGGTTGGCCCGGTAGACCGAGCCGGCGGGGCCGTCCGCGCCGGCGCTGTCGTCGTTGAGCATCTCGCCGGGTTTGAAGGCGACTTGGGCGCCCGCCGGGCCGCGCAGGGTGTAGCGGGGTACGCCGACCATGTTCTGGCCGAGGTCGATCACGGCGGTGTCGCCGGGGTGCAGGGTCACGGCGGCGGTGGCCGCGGTGGCCGGGTCGGTGACCGTGCGGGCGGGGTCGACGACGATGCGGCCCTTGCCGCCCTGGCTGCCGTCCTGGCCGGACACGCCGGTGTACACGGTGATGGAGTGCGGCCGGCGGTCCCAGTCCGGCATCAGGCGGGCGCTCTCGCCGGGATAGGCGACCAGCTTCGCGTCGGGGAACCTGGAGGTGAAGTCGTGCTCGGTCACGTCGGCCCAGTCGGACGCGTCGAAGCCGTTCGCCGTCCAGCCCGGGAGTTCCCTGCGGGCGTCGTAGGTCTGGCCGTCGTAGATGTCGTCGGCGCGGTAGGGGCCGGTGTCCATGGCCTTCCAGTCGTCGCCGGGTGCGGTGACGATCGTCTGCTCGGATCCGTCGGCGTACCGGACGAGGAGCTTGGCCTTGAGGGCCAGGCGGTTGCCGTCGGCGGAGTAGTAGGTGCTGTTGTCGGAGACACGGCCGTTGTACCAGCCGTTGCCGAGGACGGCCGCGAGGGTGACGTGCCCCTGGTGCCGCTCCCCCGCGACCAGGTCCGTGACGTCGTAGGTGAAGTAGTTGACGGTGCTGTCGTAGTTGGTCCAGCCCGGCGTCAGCAGTTCGTGGGTGGTGCCGTCGCCCTGCGGCACGGCGACCCGGTGGCCGTTGACGTAGGCGTCGTACACGCCGAGGGCGGAGATGTAGAGCCGGGCGTCGCGTACGTGACGCCCTGTCAGCCGGGTCTGCCGACGCAGCAGCGGGGCGCCGGGGCTGTTGGGTTGCTTGCCCGCCATGGTGATCCACCGGGCGCCGTTCCAGCCTGCGATGCCGTCGGTGCTGAGCAGGCCGGTCTCGAAGTGGGCGGTCGGGGCGGCGGGGACGGCGCGGCCGGTCTCGTCCCGGACCGTCACCGTCCAGTGGTAGCGGGTGGAGGCGTGCAGGGCGGGGCCCGCGTAGCGCACGGCGACCGAGTCGGCCGAGGTGATGCGGCCGCTGTCCCAGACGTCCGGGCGGCCGCGCCGCAGGCGTTCGGCCGAGGTCGCAACGAGGATGCGGTACGCCGACTGGCGCCGGCCGCGGGCTGCGGAGGCCATGCGCCAGCCGAACCTCGGGGCGTCGGCGTCGATGCCGAGCGGGTTCGTCCGGTGCTCGACCGTCAGCCCCGTGACCGAGCTGCGGTCGGAGGCGGGGGCGTCGGCGGGAGCGGCCGATGCCGCGCCCCCGCCTGCGACGCCACCGGCGATCACCGCGGGGACGGCGCCCAGTGCCGTGGTGAGGACCGTTCTGCGCCGCACTCCGTCGCGGGGGATGCCGCCTACTCCGTCGTTCATGCCGTGTCCCTTCGGCCAGGTCGGAGTTGTATCGATTCAGTCGATCGGCGGTTGAAAGTAGTGGCGACTGAGACCTCTGTCTATGCCCCCAGCAGCGGTAGTTGCCACCAGAATCCAACAGAACGCCTCAACGCCCCGCCTTGACCAGGAGTGGATTGAAACAGTTCAAAACCGGAATGGACCGTTCGCCAGTTAGGAGGACGCCGTCGGTGAGCGGGTGCCGGGCAGCGCCGTTAGCGTGAGGTCATGATCCGGTTCGAGCAGGTCACCAAGCGGTATCCGGACGGTACGACGGCCGTGGACGGACTGTCCTTCGAGGTGTCCGAGGGCGAGCTCGTCACGCTCGTGGGCCCGTCCGGGTGCGGCAAGACGACGACCATGCTGATGGTCAACCGGCTCATCGAACCGACCTCGGGCCGGATCCTCGTCGGCGGCGAGGACATCGCCACCGTCGACCCCGTACTGCTGCGGCGGCGGATCGGCTACGTCATCCAGCAGGTGGGCCTGTTCCCGCACCGCACGATCCTCGACAACACGGCGACCGTGCCCTCACTGCTCGGCTGGAAGCGGGCCAGGGCGCGGGCCCGCGCCGCCGAGCTCCTCGATCTGGTGGGACTGGATCCCCACACGTACGGCACGCGCTATCCGCACCAGTTGTCGGGCGGTCAGCGCCAGCGGGTCGGCGTGGCACGGGCGTTGGCCGCCGATCCGG
>NZ_QZWF01000045.1 GCF_004187715.1 Streptomyces sp. F001
CCCCACCCCCCTCGGCCTCCTTACCCGCCGTCCGGCGGGGATCCCGGAGAATCCGACGAGTCTCTCGCCGCCCGGCTGAGAGGGGCGTCGGATGTCGAAGTCGCCCATTCCACCGCCCTGCTGATCGCCCGGCACTGGCCGTCGGTCCACTCCTACGCGGTCGTCTGCCTCGCCTCCTCGGCGAACGTTTCCGCCATGGTGACCGCGGCCGCCTTCCACCAGGTCTTCGACCGTCTCACGCTGGGCGAGCCCGGCGTCGCGCTGCGTCCGCTGCTTCTGGTGACCGTGCGGGACACGGTCCGGCGGTGGGCCTCGGAAGAGCGAATATCCGGTGTGCTGCCGGAGTTGCAGAAACCCGCGGGAGGCCGTGGTATGCGGGCGGCCAAGTCCATGACGCCCGAAAACCGCAAGCTGGCCGAGCGCGCATTCCAGGCCCTTCCCGGACCCGCCCGGTGTCTGCTGTGGCACACCGAGGTCGAGGGGGAGCCGCTCGACTTCCCCGCCGGACTCCTCGGCATGGACACCGACACGGCGTCGGCCACCCTCGGGCTGGCCCGGGACAAATTCCGCGAGGGCTGTCTACGGGCCCACCAGGAACTCGCACCGAGCAAGGACTGCCGTTTCTACAACCGTCTCCTCGACGTCCCGATCCGCCGTGGCAGGGCACTGCTGCCGGATGTCCAGCAGCATCTCGCCGAGTGCCGCCACTGCCGGGACGCAGCCGAACAACTGAGCCATTTCGAGGCCGGGTTGGACGTGCTGCTCGTCGAGGCGGTGCTCGGCTGGGGCGCCCGTCGCTACCTCGAGTCGCGGCCGGGCCGCACCCCGCACCGACCGCGTGCGCGCGGTCGGCGTGCCGCCCGGCACTCCGGACGGGGGAGAGGAACGGCACACCATCGCATCCTGGACCGCATTCCGATCCCGACCATGGCGGGCCGCTCCTCGCGGGCCGTGCGCACCGGAGTGGGCATCGTCTCCGCCGCCCTGCTCGGCACCGTCCTCGCCACCAGCCTGTCGTCCTACGACGGCGCCGACACCACGGCCTCCGCCGGCGCCAACGACGACCGCGACTCCGCGCCCGGCACCGGCGCTCAGGCTCCGCCCACCGTGTCCGCCACGCCACCCGGCACCGCCCAACTCCCCACCGCACCTCAGCAGACCAGGCTGCGCAACGCCGCCGCCGACCTGTGCCTCGACCTCCGGGACGGGGCCGAGGCCGGTACCGGGACCGAGCTGGCGGTGTGCTCGGCCGACCTGACCCAGCAGTGGACGTACGAGAACGACGGGCTGCTGCGCAGCGCGGCGGACCCCGACCTGTGCCTGGACTCGCACGCGGACGCCGGTGTCGTCATCCTCGGCACCTGTGCCGCCGCCAGGAGCGAGCGGGGCGACGACGTGCGCTACGACCTCACCGTCCGCGGCGAGTTGCTGCCCCGCTGGGACGAGCAGCTCGCGCTCTCCTCCACTGCCGGTGAACCGGGCGCCGACATCGTCGTCAAGGTCCGTGACGGCTCCACCGCCCAGCGCTGGCTGACCGATCCCGAACCGGCCGACGCCGGCTCCCTGTCGGTCGCGGAGACGACCGATCCGTCCACGCGACCAGTGGGACTGTCGGGCGGTTCCTGATGCCGCGGCATTAGCCGACGATGTCCCGGGGCGCCCGGCCCGCGGTGTCGAAGACGTCGACGCCGCACCGGCCAGGGCGCCCGTCTCGACCGTGCCGCGCGCCGCGCCGGCGATCAGCTGTGAAAGCCCGGCTCCGGCCGGGCGCCCGCCGGCGTGGGGTGTGCCGGCTGCGAGGACGTTCTTCGTGGCGGTCAGGCGGACTCCTCGACGAGGACGAGGTCGGTGGATCCGACGGTGGCGGGCGTGGCGTGTCCGGACAGGGCGAGCGTGAGGTCGAACTCGGCGAGCAGACAGCGGATCACATGCTCGACGCCCGCCTGTCCGTCGAGTGCGAGACCGTACGCGTACGGTCGGCCCACCAGGACCGCCTGTGCGCCGAGCGCGAGTGCTTTGAAGATGTCGTCGCCGGTGCGCACCCCGCTGTCGAACAGCACCGTCAACCGGTCACCGGCCGCCGCGACGACCCCGGGCAGCGCGTCGGCCGCCGCGACGGAACCGGCCACCTGGCGTCCGCCGTGGTTGGACACCACCACGCCGTCCATCCCGGCGTCCGCGGCGGCCCGGGCGTCGTCCGGGTGCAGGATGCCCTTGAGGACGATCGGGCCGTCCCAGTTCTCCCGCAGGAACGCCAGGTCCGGCCAGGTCTTGGCGGGGTCCGCGAACATGCCGACGAAGTGCATCACCGCCGCATTCGGATCCTCGTGGACCGGCTTGGCCAATCCCGCCTGAAAGGCCGGGTCGGAGAAGTAGTTGGCGGTGCCCACGCCGTGCAGGAACGGCAGGTACGCCTGGTCGAGATCGCGTGGCCGCCACGCGAGCAGCGGGGTGTCCAGCGTGACGACCAGCACGCTGAACCCGGCAGCCTTCGCCCGGTTCAGGAAGCTCCGCGTCACCTCGCGGTCCTTCGCCCAGTACAGCTGGAACCAGCGCTCGGCGTCACCCATCGCCTCCGCGACCTGCTCGATGGGGGTGCTGGACGCCGAGGACAGCACATACGGCACGCCCTGCGCGGCGGCGGCCCGGGCGGCGGCCGGCTCGGCGTCCGGATGCATGATCGACAGCACGCCGACCGGCGCCAGTGCCAGCGGGGCGGGCAGCGGGCGGCCCAGCACCTCGACGGACAGGTCCCGCTCGTGTACGTCCCGCAGCATCCGCGGCACGATGCGGCGCCGGTGCAGGGCCGCCCGGTTGGCGCGGGCGGTGCTGCCGTCCCCGGCGCTGCCCGCCACATAGCCCACGGGGCCCGGTCCGAGCCGCTGCTCGGTGAGCTCCTCCAGCCGTGTCAGATCGGTGGGCAGCCGCGGTACGGCTCCCGTCATCCCGTTGAGATAGATCTCGTACTGGAAGTCAGCCCAGTGCCTGGCCATCGCCCGGTCCCCGCCTCTCACCCTCGAGCCCGCGTCGTCCCGACGATACTGGCGAGTATGGGCACGTCCGTCCAGCGTGTGACTCAGGCCCGGACGGCCGACCGGTGCAGGATCCCGGCCAGTTCGCGCGGCCGGGAGAACATCGGCCAGTGACCGGTGTCCATCCGGACCAGCTCCCAGCTCTCACTCTTGAGCAGCTCCTGTACGGCGTCCATCGGTTCGTCCCTGTCGAGCAGGCACTTGATGTACGTCGCCGGCAGCTCGCCCAGCGGGCGGGACAGGGCGGCCGGTTCGGTGAGCGAGGCGCCCGGGTGCGGGGTGGAGCCGTCGACGATCCGGGCGACCTGATCAACCGTCAGGTCCTGGCCCGCGTAGTCGTCCGCGGTGAGTGGTGGCCAGAAGCCGCCGCCCGCCTCGATCGACGCCCGCACATGGTCGCTCGGTCAGCCGGAGAGGAACGACTCCCCGTCGACGGGCACGGTGGAGTCGACGAACACCACCCGGGCCAGCCGGTCCCCGATCCGCTCGGCTGCCTGGCCGACCGGGATGCCGGAGTAGCTGTGCCCGACGAGCACGACGTCCCGCAGATCGAGGCGCTCCACCTCGTCGACGATGTCCTGGACGTGTCTTTGCTGCCCGGCCGGCACGTCCCGCTTCTCGGCGAGACCGGACAGCGTCAGCGGATGGACGCCGTGTCCGGCCGCCCGTAGCTGAGCCGCCACCTCGTCCCACGCCCACGCGCCCAGCCACGCACCTGCCACCAGTACGAAATCGGTCATGGTGGCAAGGTAGCGGCAGGGTCCGACAACGGTCCGGCGATCAGTCCGCGAGCTGCGCCTTCTCCCGGACCGACGCGCCCTCGGTGCTCGCCCCGGGACCGGCGATCGGCGGCACCGGCACGTCCACCGTCCGTGCCAGCCGCGCACCCTGCGGCCCGTACACCGCCCGCGGCTCGGGGAACAGCCGCAGCAGCGTCAGGAACAGCACCGCGGCCACGGCCAGCGACAGCGGCAGGCCGATGTCGACACCGTTCGCCAACTCGCCGAGCGGGCCCACGAACTGGCCCGGGATGTTGGTGAACAGCACACCGACGACGGCGGACACCCACCAGGCGGTCGTACCGCGCCAGTTCCAGCCGTGCGCGAACCAGTAACGGCCGCCCCGCTGGCGGCGGTTGAACACCTGGAGCGCCTCCGGGTCGTACCAGCCGCGCCGGGTGTGGTAGCCGAGGATCATCACGACCATCCACGGTGTGGTGCAAGTGATGATCATCGTGGCGAAGGTGGAGATGGACTGCACGATGTCCAGCCCGAACCGGCCGACGAAGATGAACGCGATCGACAGCACACCGATCAGCACCGTGGCCTGCACCCGGGACAGCCGCGGGAACACCGAGGAGAAGTCGAGCCCGGTGCCGTACAGCGCCGTCGTGCCGGTCGACAGGCCGCCGATCAGCGCGAGCAGACACACCGGCAGGAAGAACCACGAGGGCGAGATCGCCAGCAGCCCGCCCACGAAGTCGGGAGCGGCCGGATCGACGTACTCCGGCGCTTTGTTCGCGATGATGCTCGCGGTCGCCAGGCCGAAGACGAACGGCAGCAGCGTGGCGATCTGCGACAGGAACGCGGCACCGACCACCCTGCGGCGCGGGGTACTCGCCGGGATGTAGCGCGACCAGTCGCCGAGGAACGCCCCGAACGACACCGGGTTCGACAGCACGATCAGGGCCGCGCCGATGAACGACGGCCAGAACAGCGACTGCGTCGCCGTGTCCGCCGAGTCCGTGAAGACGCCCGCGTACGACGGGTCGAAGTCGCCGGCGAAGGCGATCGCGCCGAGCAGGAACAGCGCGCTCGCCGAGGTCACGGCGATCTTGTTGACGAACAGCATGAACCGGAAGCCGTACACGCACACGATCAGCACCAGCCCGGCGAACAGGGCGTACGCCAGTGCGTAGGACACGTTGCCGCGTTGCAGGCCGAACAGCCGGTGGGCGCCGCCGACCAGGGCGTCGCCGGAGCTCCACACCGAGATGGAGAAGAACGCGACCGCAGTCAGCAGGGACAGGAAGGAGCCGACCACACGGCCGTGCACGCCGAGGTGGGCGGATGAGGAGACGGCGTTGTTGGTGCCGTTGACCGGCCCGAACACCGCCATCGGGCACAGGATCAACGCGCCCGCGACGACTCCGAGGAGCGTGGCTGCGAGGCCCTGCCAGAAGGAGAGGCCGAACAGGATCGGGAAGGCGCCGAGCACACAGGTGGAGAACGTGTTCGCGCCGCCGAAGGCGAGCCGGAACAGGTCGAACGGGGTCGCGGTGCGTTCCGCGTCGGGGATGCGGTCGACACCGTGGTTCTCGACCTCGGTGAGCGGCGGGGGAGGGGTGACTGCTGCGGGATCAGGTACGGGGGACACGAGGGCTCCAGCGAAGCGGCGGCGGTGGAGCGCGGGTGGCGCGGCGGGACGGCGGTGGGCGCGCGGGGTGGCGCGGTCGGGGGAACGGCCGTCGGTGCCGCGGGGTGTGCGACGTGGGCGGATGCCGTCCTCGGTGGGTTCGCCGACGGTACGGCGCCGGGGGCGTCCCGAACCAGAGGACGGTTCATCCATCTTTCGTGTCCGTCATGGATGATTCGGCCACCGCGGGCGGTCATTCGTCGTTCGTGGTGGTGTCCTCCGTGTCCTCCGTGTCCTCCGGGGTCTCGGCGTCCGGTCCCTGCGCCCGTACGCGCTGGACGTGTTCGAGGGAGTCCCGCAGTTCGGCCAGCCAGTCGTCGGCGTGCCGCTGGACCAGACGCACGCACCAGGCGAGGGCGTCGCTGCGGCTGCGGGCGACGCCGCCCGCGATCAGGGTGTCGAGCACCTGGCGTTCGGGCTGCCGCAGCCGGGTCATGACGGGTGCTGCCACATGCGTGAACAGCGCGCGCCGCCCGCCGCACTCCACGCCCCATGACACCTTCCGGCCGAACCGGTGCTCGGCCTCGCGGGCCACCGCCATCCGGTCCTCCCGGGTGCGTTCCCGGAACTCCTCGATCCGGCCCTGTACGGCCGCGTCCCGTTCGGCGGCCGAGGCGTCGTCGGCGAGCCGGGGTTCGGGGATGCGGCCGATCACGGTGATCTCCTCGCGGTCGACCGTCACGTCGGTCACTTCCTCGAAAAGGTCGTCGGGCAGCCGGCCGGCGAACCAGCCGCGCAGTTTCTGTTGCTGCTCTGTCGTAATCATGTAATGACGATTACTCCGTCGCAGCATGAACACAAGGGGTCGGGACGGAGTCCGCCGAGAGCTCAATCGGAATGTTTCAGGCCGATTAAACAGCCTGGGTAATCCGGCCACCCGGCCGTCCGGGACGATCACGAACCGCCCGGATCGGCGATTGGAACGTTCGAATTCCGTGACTTCACGCCACTGATTCAACACGCAAGGTTACTGAAATCCATGGGGTCGAGGTGAGTTTCGGCGGCGGACTCGGCAGACTCGCGCTCGCCGATCCGGCACCGACCGAGCCCGGGTCCGGCACCTCATCGAATCGAGCGGAAGGATGCACACAATGCGGAACCCCGCGCGCTGGGCAGCGACCCTCGGCCTCACGGCCGCCGCCGTCTGCGGACCCCTGACCGGAGCCGCGCACGCCACGCCGCCCACCGCCCCGGCCACGCTCTACGCCCCGTCGGCCCTGGTCTTCACCGTCGCCCACGGCGAGACCGCGGCCACCGTCACCCCGGAGCGCGCGGTGACGCTGAGCTGCGCCCCGACGCCGTCCGGCACGCACCCGAACGCCGTCGGGGCCTGCGTCGAACTGCGGGGCGCGGACGGGGACTTCGACGCCCTGGAAACCAGAACGGGCGTGTGGTGCACCCGGGAGTACGACCCCGTGGTCATCCGGGTGAGCGGCGTCTGGCAGGGCGAGTACGTCTCCTATGAGCGCACCTTCGCCAACGAGTGCGTGAAGAACTCGTACGGGACGAGCGTCTTCGCGTTCTGAGGGACCGGGATCGCACGGTCCCCGTGCATGCCGTGAGCGGCCCGCAGCTGGGGAGTGCGGGCCGACGTCGCGGGGCCCCTGCGGTCTCGCCCCAGGGGTCGGCGGGCGGAGTGGGGCCGCCCGCCGACCCCGGGGATCACTCCCCGGACGGACCCTGGGTCCGGTCGCGGTGGCTGGTGTCGCACCAGGGGTAGCGGCGGCTGCGGCGGCAGGTGCACAGGGCGACGCGGAAGCGGTCGGAGGTGACGGTGGTCCCGTCCTCCAGCTCCACTTCCACCGGGCCCTCGACCAGGACGGGGCCCTGGCGCTGGACCCTGATCCGGCGCGGCGTGTCAGAGGGGGAGTTCGGCACGGACGACCACCAGCTCTTCCTTGTCATCGGCGGCGGACAGCAGTCCCCGTTCCCGTAGCCAGCGCTCCCGTTCGCGCAGCACCGGGCCGAAGGCGATCCGGCACCGCCGGGTCACCGTGGCCTTCAGGCCGGACGCGCGCAGCCGTTGCAGTGTGCGGTCCGGATCGCTGAGCGCCGAGTGGACGACCAGCAGAACTCCTCCCGGGCGCAGCAGGGCAGGCGCCTCCCGGCAGATCCGGTCCAGGACGAGCCGGCCGTCGCGGCCGGCGTCCCAGGCCCGCGCCGTACCGCGTGGCTGCGGGCTCCCAGGGGGTGCGGGAACATATGGCGGGTTGGCCAGAATCAGGTCGAACCGCAGGCCGCGCACGGGGGCGAAGAGGTTTCCGTGCCGGACCCGGACCGGCAGCCCGGCCAGCCAGGCGTTGACCCGCGCCGCCCACACGGCCCGCCACGACACGTCCACGGCCGTCACCCGGTTGCCCCGCCGCGCGGCCTGAAGGGCCAGCGCCCCGGTGCCGGTGCCCACGTCGAGGACCTCCGCACCCGGCGGGAGCGGCTCTTCGGACAGGGCGTCGGCCAGCAGGGCGGTGTCCTCCTGAGGGATGTAGACACCGGGTGGTACCAGAGGCTTCACGCCGCCCAGGTACCCCGGCATTCAGGAAATATGGGAGGTATCGGAAGGCGGCAGGGGTGTGCGCAGCGACGACCGCCCGGCACGCCATGCGGTGAGCAGATGCTCGGCGAACCGGTCCTCCACCTGTCCGGTCGCATCGACACCGAAAGCGACGTCGGGCGCGAGGTGCGGCTCCTCGGCCAGCAGGCCGCCGATGACGTCGTGCCGTACGACCTGCTCGTGGACCGCGTCGGCCTCGACGTGCTCGTCGTAGAAGTGCTCGGCGGCCGGTCCGGCCCCGGTGCGGCGCATCGCCTCGGCGAGCCGCCGGGAACCGGGCGACGAGGTGACCTCCACCGCGGCGAAGTGGCCGACCAGCGCGCCCCGCAGGGCCCGGTGCAGGCCGAAGAGGGACATCAGGTTGACCGTGCCCAGTGCCTGAGCCGACGCCGCGTCGACGTAGTGTCCGTACGACGTGTCCAGGCCCAGGTCCGTCATGAGGTCGGCGAAGAGACGGGCATGCACCCGGTCGGGGCGGCCGCCGCCGTACTCGTCGAACTCCACCGCCGCCATCGCCGCCTTGGCCCGGCCCCACAGCCGGGGCAGCACCCAGGCGTGCGGGTCGGCCTCCTTGAGGTGGTACACGGAGCGCTGGGCCGCGTACTCGCGCAGCTGCCACAGCTCGCCCTCGTCGCGCAGGTAGTGGGTCACGCCCGTGCCGCCGACCGGTTCGACGAGGAGCTCCGCGAGTGCCTCCTCGACCGTGTCGTGCGTGGGGGTGTCGGCGCGCAGTGCGGACAGGAAGCGGTGCTCCAGCGCCGCGCGGGTGCGCAGCAGGTCGGGGTCCCATTCACGGTCCGCGGGTACGCCCTCGAAGCCCCGGTAGTGCAGTTCGTAGCAGAGGTGGAGGGCGAGCTGGAGGTCGTCGCCGTACGCGGCCGCGGTCGCGACGTCCTCGTCGTGCGGCAGCGGGCCCGTCCGCCGGAGGTACGCGCCGACAGCGGCGGAGACCGGGCCCCGGGAGGACGGGAGACGTGGCCCTTCGCGCTGCTTCATGCGGGCCGAGTACCCGAGCGGCACGCGGTGTCCCCTCCGAGTGGAGCCGGCCGTTGCGGTACTCCGGGCACACATGAAGGCACTGGTGATCAATTGCACGCTCAAGCAGTCGCCGGAGCCCTCCAACACGGAGGCGCTCGCCCGGGTCGTCGTCGAGCAGCTGGAGAAGGAGGGCGTGGAGGTCGATGTCGTACGGGCCGTCGACCTGGACATCGCGCCGGGCGTGACCAGCGAGGTGCGCGACGGCGACGCCTGGCCGCACGTCCACGACAAGCTGCTGGACTCCGAGATCCTGGTCATCGCCTCGCCGACCTGGCTCGGCCGGCCCTCCTCCGTGGCCCAGAAGGTCCTGGAGCGGATGGACGCGATGCTCTCCGAGACGGACGACGAGGGCAGGCCGGTCGCCTACAACCGGGTCGCCGGCGTGGTGGTCACCGGCAATGAGGACGGCGCGCACCACGTCATCAGCGAGATCTCGGGCGCGCTCGCAGACCTCGGCTGCACGATCCCGGGCCAGGCCTGGACCTACTGGCACCTCGGTCCCGGGCCCGGCCCGGACTACCTCGACGACGAACGCGGCCGCGAGTGGTCCCACCGCACCGGCCGGGCCATGGCCGCCAACCTCACCGCGGTGGCCCGGGCCCTGACGGAACGGCCCGTGGGGGCGCCGCCCGGGTAGGAGTGCGGGCGCCCGGCCCATCGTGTCGGCCGGGGGAGCCGACGGCCGAAGGTCCAGCCCGTGCCGGGGACTTGGTCCGGTCATTCCCCCTGGGACTCCTCCTGAGCTTCGGTGTTGGGGGTGATGGCCTCCCCGGCCTCACCCCTGTGACTGCGCTGCTCCGCCGAGTCGCGGGTGCGGTGCTCGGCATCCTGGACCTCGCGCAGGATCTCCTCGATCGCGTTCTCGGGCTTCTCCTCGGGCTGCTCGGCGTCCGGCTTCTCCTCGGGCTGCTTGGCATCCTCGGACACGGCGTGATTCCTCCTTCAGGGCCGTTTCAGGGCGCGGCGGACGCGACGCGCAGCGGCACCGGGCCCGGGGCAGGGGGCTCCTCGCTGAGCCGGCAGACCTCGGCCCACCAGGCCGAGCCGTCCTCGATGTGGCGTAGCAGCACGCCCTCACGGATCGCCCACGGGCAGATGGTGACCGTCTTGAGCCCGGACAGCTTCATCGCCGTGTGCCCGACCACCGCGCCGGCCAGGCTCTGTTCGGCACGCGGCGCGGAAATGCCGGGGAGCAGTGCCCGCTCCTCGGCGGACAGCGACGCCAGCCGGACCACCGCCGCCCGCAGGTCCGTGCGGTGCATCCGGCGGTCCGTGAAAGGGCCGTGCCGCCCCGGCGCCGCACCGCACAGCCGGCCCAGCTGCTGGAACGTCCGGGAGGTGGCCACCGCGGTGTGCGGTCCCTCCCAGCGGATCCGCGCCGCGACGTCCCGCAGTTGATGGCGGACCTTGCGGCGCAACGCCCGGACCTGCTCCGGCGTCGGCGGATCCTGCCCCGCGAGGAACTCGTGGGTCAGCCGTCCCGCGCCGAGCGGAAGCGACGCCACATAGTCGGGCAGCCGCCCACGGCCGAACGCCGCTTCGAGCGAGCCACCGCCGATGTCCAGCAGCGCGAGCGGCCCCGACCGCCACCCCATCCAGCGCCGCGCCGCAAGGAACGTCAGCTCGGCCTCCACCTCGCCCGGCAGGGTGCACAGCTCCACTCCCGTCCGCGCCCGGACGCGGCGCAGCACCTCCAGGCGGTTCGGGGCGTTGCGGACCACGGCGGTCGCGAAGGCCAGCGGGGCCGCAGCGCCCCACCGCGCCGCGGTCCGGCTCGCCTCGGCCACCGCGTCGACGAGCCGTACGACGGACTCCTCGGGGACCACGCCCCCGGGCTCGACCTGCTGGGACAGCCGCAGGCGCCATTTGGCGGTGTGGACGGGCAGCGGCACCCCGCCCTCCGCATCCGCCACAACCAGCCGGACCGTGTTCGATCCCACATCCACCACGCTGAGTCGCATGGACTGGCGGGTACCCGATTACGGCCCGGAACAACGGAGTCCGCTGCCTACGCGCCCCCGAAGTGCGCCGATGCGACGGGAGGAGCCGCCGCCCCGGCCGGTCACGCCAACTGGCGCCGCACCAGCTCGTGGAGCCGGCCGCCGGTGTCCGCGAGCAGCTGTGCCGGCGGGCCCTGCTGGGCGACCTTGCCGTCCTCCATCACGATGACGCGGTCGGCGTCCAGCACCGTCGACAGACGGTGGGCGATGACGATCCGGGTGGCGTTGAGGGCTTTGGTGCTCTCGATGACCTTGCGCTGGGTCTCGTTGTCCAGGGCGCTGGTCGCCTCGTCGAAGAAGAGGATGCGCGGCCGGCGGATCAGCGCCTGCGCGATCATCAACCGCTGCCGCTGGCCGCCGGAGATCGCCCCGTTGCCCGCGACGATCGTGTGCAGGCCCATCGGCATGCGCTTGATGTCCTCGGCGAGCCCCGCCATTTCGGCCGCCGCCATGGCCTCCTCCGGCGTGTACGGCTCGGTGCCGCAGATGACGTCCAGGATCGAGCCGGTGAACGGCTGCGCGTGCTGGAGCACCACCCCGCACTGCCGCCGTACGGCCGACTGGTCGAGCGCCGCCAGGTCCTGGCCGTCGTAGAGGACACTGCCGGAGACCGGCTTGTCGAAGCCGATGAGCAGGCGCAGCAGCGTCGACTTGCCGCAGCCGCTGGGGCCGACGACCGCCACGAACTCGCCGGGCCGCACCTCGAAGGACACGTCGTCCAGGACCAGCGGGCCGTCGTCGGAGTACCGGAAGGACAGCCGCCGCGCCTCCACGGCCCCGGTGAGCGGACCGGGCCGGGTGCTGGCCGTGCGCACCTCCGGCGTCGCCTGCAGCACCGGCTTGATCTGCTCGTACAGCGGCAGCGCGGCGACCAACGACACGAACGCGCCGGTGATCTGGGTGACCGAGGTGAGCAGCATGGTCACCGAGGTGTTGAAGGCGAGGAAGTCGGCGGCGGACATCGCGCCCCGCGCCGGGCCCGCGAGCAGCATGAACATCAGCAGCGAGCACAGCGGGAGATAGATCGCGCCGAGCACCGTGGTGAGGTTCTTGATCCGGCCGAGGCGCTGCTGCAGCTCCCGGCTGCGGGCGAACTCGCTCGCCCAGGCGGCGTAGGCGTAGTTCTCGGCGGCCGCGACCCGCAGCTTGGGCAGGCCCCGCAGGGTCTGGAAGGCCTGGTTGTTCAGCTTGTTGGTGAGCACTGTCAGGCGTCGCTGCCAGCGCACCTGCCACAGCCCGAGGCCGAGGAAGACGGCGGCGATGACGACCAGCATGCCGATCGCGGCCAGCGCCATCGGGACGCTGAACCAGAGCAGCAGCCCCAGGTTCATCGCGCCGACGGTGACCGACTGGGCGACCGTGGGCCCGACGCCCGCGAGCAGCCGGCGGATCGCGCTGATGCCCATGGCGGCACTGGCCAGCTCGCCGGTGGAACGCCCGGTGAAGAACTTCGTCGGCAGCCGCAGCAGCCGGTCCCACACGGCCGGTTGGAGCGTGGCCTCGATCCGGCCCTCCAGGCGCAGGATGGTCATGTTCTGCAGCAGCATGAAGGCCGCCGCGACGACACTGCTGACCATCACCGCCAGGCACACCTGCGTGATGAGCCCGGCCTGCGCCTTCGGTACGAACTCGCCGAGCACCTTGCCCGTGGCGATCGGCACCAGCGCGCCGATGGCGACCGTCACCAGCCCGCTGAGCAGCAGCCCGGTCATGTCGCCGCGCGTGCCCCGCAGGCAGAAGCGCAGCAGGCCCAGCGGGCCCAGCGGGCGTTCGGGAAGCGGCCGGTAGAACATCACCGCGCGCGGCTCGAACTCCGCCGCGTTGGCCTTCTCGACCGGCGTCTCGCGCCCGGTCGCCGGATGCACCGCCACATAGCCGCCGCGCCGCCACAGCAGTGCGACCGGCGCCCCGGACAGGGCGCGGTGGCCCACCAGCGGGCCGACGTTGTCACGCCACCAGTTGCCGTCCAGCCGTACCGCGCGGGTGCGCACGCGTGAGGCGAGGGCGATGCGCTCGACCGGGTCGAGGCGGTCGCTCTCGGTGCCGCCGTGCCCGGGGTCGGCGAGGACGATGCCGGCCGCGCCCGCGACCAGCTTGCAGGCCGCGTACGTGGCGTCCGCGTCGGCGGCCGTCGTGCGCTTGCCCGACGACTTGCCGATCGAGGCGAGCAGGGTCCGGTCGGCCTGGGCGCGTACCTGCTCACCGGCCTTGATGCCGGCGGCCGTGCGTGTCTCGTGGGTGCGCTCCAGCTGTTCGATCCAGCGGTCCAGCGTGGTCAGCAGGCGGTACTGCTGGTCGACCATGCTCTGCCAGAGGGCCGGGTCCATCAGCAGGTCGGCCGCCGCCTCCGCCCCGTACAGGGAGCCGTACTGCACGCTGCCGGGCGGCACCTGCATCCAGAAGACGTCGTCGTCGGTCATCTCCGCGGCGCGCTCACCGGCGGTCGGCGCCTGGAAGAGGATGGACAGGCCGCGGCCGACGCCCAGGGCGAGGGCGTACTCCAGCGGGCTCGACGTGGGCGGTACGTACTGGGGGTTGCCGTACTCGTCGTACGACCAGGTCTGGGTGACGGCGGGCTGGTACAGCTCGCGCAGCCCGATGCGGTGCACGACGCAGTCCCGCACGGGGCGGGCGATCAGCGTGTGCTGCGGTCCCGCGACCGGGCCGAGCAGCAGCGAGCCCGCCTCCAGTCGGCCGAGGTGGTGCCAGTGGCCCTGCTGTGCGGCGTCGACCGCGAACAGGTCGAGGGCGCCCGCCGCGATCAGCCACAGCACCTGTGGACCCTCGAGGTCCAGGCGGCCCAGCCCGGCACAGTCGATCGGTGTGCCCAGCGAGCCGAGCGCCCCGAGGACGTAGTCGTCTTCGTGCACGGACGTCATCTCACCGCTCCCTGACCAGCGCCGCGTACGCCCCGCCGCGCGCCACCAGCTCGTCGTGCCGCCCGCGCTCCACGATCGTGCCGTGCTGGAGTACGACGATCTCGTCGCTGTCCCGCACCGTGCTGAGCCGGTGTGCGATGACCACACACGCGCAGCCGCGCCGGCGCAGGTTGTCCATGACGATCAGCTCGGTCTCGGCGTCGAGCGCGCTGGTCACCTCGTCGAGCACGAGGATGCTGGGCCGGCGCACCAACGCCCGGGCGATCTCCAGGCGCTGGCGCTGCCCGCCGGAGAAGTTGCGGCCGTCCTGCTCGACCTTGCTGTGGATGCCACCGGGCCGGCGCATGACGACGTCGTACAGTGCCGCGTCCCGCAGCGCCTCCACCACGGCCTCGTCCGGGATCGACGGGTCCCACAGCGCCACGTTGTCGCGCACCGTTCCCTCGAAGAGGAACACGTCCTGGTCGACGAAGGAGACGGAGGCCGCGAGCGAGCCGCGCGGGATGTCCTCCAGGCGCTGCCCGTCGATGCGGATCACGCCCTCCCAGGGTGTGTACAGGCCCGAGATCAGCCGGGAGACGGTCGACTTGCCGCTGCCGGAGCCCCCGACGAGCGCGACCTGCTGCCCCGGTCCGACCGTCAGGTCGAAGCCGGTGAGCAGCGGCTTGTCCAGCGGGCTGTAGCCGAAGGTGATGTTCTCCAGCTCCACGTGACCGTGCAGCCTGCGGGTGGAGTCGCCGCCCGCACGGTCGTACAGCGGGTCCGTGCGGAAGTTCTCGACGTCCTTCAGGCGGGCCACGTCGGCCGCGAAGTCCTGGATGCGTCCCGCGACGCCGTTGAGCCGGGTCAGCGGCGCCGTGAAGCGGGTCACCAGCGCCTGGAAGGCGACCAGCAGACCCACCGAGATATGGCCCTCGATCGCGCGCATGCCGCCGATCCACAGGATCAGTGCGCTGTTCAGCATCGCAAGGGTCGGCGCGACCACGCCCAGCCAGGCGCTCGGCACGCCGAGCCGCTGCTGCTCCTCCAGCGTCGTGGCGTGCTGCCCGGCCCACTTGCGGAAGTAGCCGTCCTCGCCGCCGGTCGCCTTCATGGTCTCGATCAGCTGGAGCCCGGTGTACGCCGTGTTGGTGAGCCGGGCGTTGTCCGCGCGCAGCTTCGCCGTACGGGTCGCGCGCAGCCGGATGACGACCCGCATGGCGACGATGTTCAGCAGGGCCACGCCGATGCCGACGAACGTCAGCTGCGGGTCGTAGGTGTACAGGAGCACGGCGTACAGCACCACGACCACCGCGTCCACGCCTGCCGCCGCGAGGTCGCGGGCGAGTGTCTCGGCCACGGCGTCGTTCGACTGGAGGCGTTGCACCAGGTCGGCGGGGCTGCGCTGGGAGAAGAAGGTGACCGGCAGCCGCAGCAGATGGCGCAGGAAGCGGGCGCTGGACAGGGTCGAGGAGATGATGCGCCCGTGGTGCAGGTTGGCCTGTTGCAGCCAGGTGAGGATCAGGGTGAGCAGCACACAGGCGCCCATGGACGCGAACAGCACGTCCAGCAGGGACGTCTGGCCGCCGATCAGGAACATGTCGATATAGGTACGGCTGAGCGCGGGCACGGCCGCGCCGACCAGGACCAGGAGCAGACTCGCCAGGACGGCGGCGGGCATCGTGCCGGCGGTGCCGCGCAGCCGGGCGGGCATCGCGCCCCACACGCCGGGCTTGCGCCCGCCCCGCGTGAAGTCGTCGCCCGGCTCCATCGTGAGGACGACGCCGGTGAAGCTGCCGTCGAACTCCTCCATCGGGACGAAACGGCGGCCCTTGCCGGGGTCGTTGATGAACACCCCGCGGCGGCCGAAGCGACGCCCCATGCCGTCGAAGACGACGTAGTGGTTGAACTCCCAGAACAGGACGGCCGGCGCCTTCACCTCGGCGAGGGCGGCCAGGTCCATCTGCATGCCCTTGGCCGTGAGGCCGTAACTGCGGGCCGCCTTCAGCAGGTTGCTGGCGCGCGAGCCGTCCCGGGAGACGCCGCAGGCGATGCGCAGCTCCTCCAGGGGGACGTGCTTGCCGTAGTGGCCGAGCACCATCGCGAGGGAGGCGGCGCCGCACTCCACGGCCTCCATCTGCAGGACGGTGGGGGTGCGCACGGTCTTGCCGCGGCTCTTGGGGATCTGACGCTTGGGCGGGGCGGCGCGGCGTCTGCCCCGGGTCTCCTGGGCGGTGGTCACGGCAGCAGCCAATCGACGGGACGCTGATCGGCCAGCCGGATCGAACCCGTGGCCATGGTCATGGAGGTGAGGGTGTAGGGCGGCCCGTCCGCCGACGACCACGTGTAGCCGCTCTTCGTGCCGGACGACTTGTCCAGGCGGACCAGCACCGCGACCGGGCGGCCGTCCTTCGTGAACTGCTCGCCCAGCTGGCTGTCGCCGAGGAACGCGGCGATCTGCTGCGCGGACTGGGGAGAGCGGTCCACCGACTTCACATGGCCGCGCAGGACGCCGTACTCCTGGGTGGGGACCGTCTGCACGGTCAGGTCCACGGCCGCGTTCGCGGGGATGGAGCTGGCGTTCTCCGCCGGGACGTACACCGTGGCGTACAACGGGTCGTCCGCGTCGGCGACCTTCTCGACGGCGGCGACGTTCGCGCCGGTGGAGATGATCTGGCCGATCGTCGCGGCCAGTGCGGTGAGACGGCCCGCGGCGATGGTGCGGACCACCGTCTCGCCCTCGGCGGTACGGAGCTTGAGGACGGGGGAGTTCGCGGGCAGCCGCTCGCCTTCCTCGGCGAGGATCGCGGTCACCTGGCCCGCGACGGGGCTCTGCAGGATGTAACTGCCCTCGCCGTGCGTGAGGATGGCGGGCGCGCTCACGGTGGAGGTCACCGAGCCCGTCACGGCCCACACGGACGCGGCGGCCATCGCGACCACCGTCACGGACAGCACGAGCCAGCCCTGCGGGCGGGCGAGGCGCACCGGAAGGTCGAGTTCCTCCGGCGACTGGAGCTTGGCGAGGGCCTGTTGGCGGAACTGCACGGAACTTTCCCTCACCGGGTGGACTGCATGACGGCATCCGAAGAGTCCCGGAGCCGGGATACGGCTCCGGGACTCAACGGCACTGGGGTGCGATCAGAGACCGGCGACCAGGCTGGTGACCGGGGCGGTGTTCAGGCCGGTCACGCCCTCGACGGTGCCGACGACCGTGTCGACGGTGGCGGAAACGGGAGCGATGCCGTCCAGGGCGCCGGTCAGGGTGTTGACCGCGTTCACCGAGAGGCCGCCGGAGACGTTGTCCAGCTCCGCGTCGGAGATCTCGACGGTCTCAACCTGGGGGGTGGAGTTCATGATGGAACTTCCCTTCGTATGGATATCTCACAAGGGGGGAGCGGCCCCCTCTGAGGACAGATGGACGGCCGCGACCGCGGGGGCCGAGCACCCCTTCCGGGGCGCCCTCACGGACCTCGCGGTGCGATGGATCAAAGCACGCGGCGACCACGGGCTTCCAATCAATCACCCGTCTCACCAGGTCACTTGAGTCCCATCGGCCGCGATCCGTGCAGGCGCGCGCACGCGTTGTCGGCAGCTTCTTCACAAGCCGCACCGCATCGGCCCGTCCGGGCCCCTTGCCGCCCGGGCGGCGAATCCGGCACTCCCGCCCCAAAGGAGTGTCCGGGGGCGTGCGATTGTGCAGATCCGCCGTTCCCGGTGACTTGGTTGCGCATTGGATGTGCAGATTCCCTGAAGCTGGGATTCCGCTCACTGTTCGGAACGGACCGTTGTCGACCGGTCACGGATCGTATTAGCCCAGGAGGGCATAGACAGTGCTCGCGCGTGCCGCGAGTTCACCCGTCCGTTCGGCGGTCATGGCGATGTCGGCGAACGCCATGCGGCGGCCCAGCTTGGTCAGCACCGCCTCGATCAGGACATCCGAATCCGTCACCGCGCGCTGGAAGGACGTCGACTGCTGCACCGTCGTCATCGGTACGAAGGCGCCCAGCGCCGCCGAAACGGCGATCACGGTCGTGGTGTCGGCGGCCGCCATCAGGGCCTGCCCGGACAGCGCGCCGCCCTCCCGGGCCAGCCGCTGTGACCAGGGCATGCGCAGGACGGCCCGCTGGTCGCCCAACTCCTGTACGGACAGGCCCAGCTCCAGCACCCAGGGAGCGAAGTTGGCGGTGAGGATCTTGTCGGCTTCGGCGGTGGTCATCGTCATATGGGGGATTGTTCCCGGCGCGCGTCGGCCGCGCGCGGGCCATGGCTGATTCACGCCGTCCACGGCGCATTGCGAACCGGAATTGAACGTCCCGCGCGCCCCATGCGTACCAGTGGCCATCCAGGCGCCCCCCAACAGCTGCTGAGACGGCGGCACAGACCCCGTCCTTCAGGAGGTCGAGAAGTCTTGAGTCACAAGCGAATTCCGAAGCGCAAGGCCGCGATTGCGGCGGGCAGCGTGGCGGCGCTCGGAGCGGCGGCACTCCTGCTGCCGAACGCCAACGCGTCCCAGGACGGCGCCGAGGACACCACCGCCGCCCCCAAGACCCTGAAGGCGGGCGACGCCTCGGACCTCGCCGGCCAGCTCGCCGGGCTGCTCGGCGACGCCTTCGCCGGCTCGTACTACGACGAGGACAGCCAGCAGCTCGTCATCAACGTCGTCGGGGACAACAACCAGCTCGTCGTCCAGGCCAAGAAGGCCGGCGCCGCGGTGCGCCAGGTCGACAACAGCACGGCCGAACTCCAGTCCGCCACGCAGACCCTGAAGTCCGAGGCCACCATCCCGGGCACCGCCTGGGCCGTCGACCCCAGGACGAACAAGATCCTGGTCACCGCCGACAGCACGGTCACCGGCGAGAAGTGGGACACCCTGGAGTCGACCGTCCAGAGCCTCGGCTCGGGCATGGCGACCATCCAGAAGTCGGCCGGCACCTTCAAGACCTTCGCCTCGGGCGGCGACGCGATATTCGGCGGCGGCTCCCGCTGTTCACTCGGCTTCAACGTGACCGCGGGGGACGGCAGTCCGGCCTTTCTGACCGCCGGTCACTGCGGAGTCGCGGTGGACCAGTGGTCGGACAGCCAGGACGGGGCGCCGATCGCCACCGTCGACCAGGCCGTCTTCCCCGGCGAGGGAGACTTCGCGCTCGTCAAGTACGACGACCCGGCCACCGAGGCACCGAGCGACGTCAACGTCGGCGGCGGGCAGACCGTCCAGATCCTCCAGGCCGCGGAAGCCACCGTCGGCCAGGAGGTGTTCCGGATGGGCAGCACCACGGGCCTCGCCGACGGCACGGTCACCGGGCTCGACGCCACCGTCAACTACCCGGAGGGCACCGTCACCGGGCTCATCCAGACCAACGTCTGCGCCGAACCCGGCGACAGCGGGGGCTCGATGTTCACCCAGGACGGACTCGCGCTCGGCCTGACCTCGGGCGGCAGCGGCGACTGCACGGTCGGCGGCGAGACGTTCTTCCAGCCGGTCACGACGGCCCTCGAGGCGGTCGGCGCGACACTGGGCGCGGGCGACGCGGCCGGTGGCGGTGAGGCCGGTGGCGAGGAAGCCGGTGGCGGCGAGGTCGGCGGTGAGGAAGCCGGCGGCGAGGAAGCAGGTGCCGGTGAGGAAGCCGGTGTCGGTGACCAGTCGGGTGCCGGAGTGGAGGACGGCTCCGGGCTGACCGAGACGCCCTGATCCGTACGCACCCGTCAGTTGTGGTCCGGCCCTCCGGCGGGAGGGCCGGACCGCCCCGTTCGTACGCCGCTCAGCCATCCCCCCGCGCCCGCAACAGCAGCAGCGCCACGTCGTCGATCCGCTCCTCCGCGCCCGCCTCGCGCCCCACGAGCACGTCGGCCAGCTCGTCCAGCGGCCGGTCCCCGGCCTCGCCCAGGCGCCGCCCCAGACCGGCGAGCGCGTCCTCGATGTCGACGCCGGGGGATTCGACGAGTCCGTCGGTGTAGAGGGCGAGTACCGAGCCGGGCGCCAGGTCGACCTCCGTCGTCGGATACGTCGCCGAAGCGTCGATCCCCAGCAGCGGACCGCCCGCGAGGTCGAGCACCCGCACCCGGCCGTCCGGCCGCCTCAGCAGCGGCGGCGGATGCCCGGCCCGGGCCATCACGGCCCGCCCGCGCCCCGGATCGAGCCGCAGATACAGACAGCTGGCGAACAGGTCGGACCCGAGGTCGATGAGCAGCCGGTTGGTGCTGCGCATGACCTCCTCCGGCGCCTGGCCGACCGTCGTGTAGGCACGGACGGCGGTACGGATCTGCCCCATCAGCCCGGCCGCGGTCACGTTGTGCCCCTGCACGTCCCCGATCACCGCCGCCGCCAGGCCTCCGCTCTGCACCAGGTCGTAGAAGTCGCCGCCGATGTCCATGCCCCGGGTGCTCGGCAGATAGCGCGCGGCCGTGTCGATGCCGGCCAGCGGCGGCAGCGAGGGCGGCAGCAGCGCCGCCTGCAGCCCGTGCGCCAGCTGGTGTTTTGCGTCGTACAGCAGGGCCCGTTCCAGCGCGAGGGCGATCAGCCCGCTGAGACTGGACAGCACCGCCTTCTCGTCCGCGGCGAAGACGCGCGGTTCGGGATAGGCCAGGACGACGGTGCCCACCGGGCGTCCGGAGGCGATCAGCGGCAGATACGCCCACGCGGCGAAGCCGTCCGGGGTCGTGTGCCGGACCGGGTACAGCCGCTCCAGTTCCTCGCGGGACTCGAAGAACGCGGGTACCCCGCTGTTCAGGGCATGCGCGCCCGGCGTCGGCTCGCTCAGCGGCATCCCGTCGAACCGCTCCACGATGTGCGGGTCGGCATACCCGCGGTGCCCCAGCACATGCAGCCGGCCCGCCCGGGAACCGAGCACGACGAGGGCCTGGCTGCCCACGGCGGGGGCGATCTCGTCGGCGACCAGCTGCACCACGTCCTGCACCGTCACCGCCTGGGTCAGCGCGCCCGCCAGGGTCAGCACCTGGGAGATGGTCACCAGCCGGGACGGCGATCCGCCGGCCCGCGGCAGTACCCGGCCCATCTCCGACACCCCCCGGGCCCGGCTGACCCGGACGCTCAGCCCTGTCGTACTCGGATACAGGCGGAACGACAGCCACTCGCCCGGCGGCCGCAGCGCCACGAACGACGTGGGCTGCTGGCTGATCAGCGCGGCCCGGTAACGGTCCTCGTACACGGGGTCGTTGAGCCAGGGCACCGTCGCCCACAGCTGGGTGCCGAGCAGCCGGCTGACCGGAACCCCGATCAGCTCGGCGGCGGCCGCGTTGCCGAAGGCGATACGCCCGTGCAGATCGAGGGAGCACAAGCCGTACGGCAGCCGTGCCACCATCCGCGCCGCCTCGACCGAGCCGAGTGTGCCGGCCACGCCCCCGGTGGGCGGCGCGGCGAGCAGATCGGGCTCCGGCATCACCGGGCGGCTCTCGTCCGCGGCCCGCGCCAGCCGTACCGCGAGCCGTTCGCAGGCCGCCGTCAGGTGCTCGCGCTCCCGGTCGGACAGCTCGTGCGGGTGCGAGCCCGGCCAGGTCACGAACACCGCCCCGTACACGGCGGCCCCGGTGGCCACCGGCAGCGCGGCGAGCGCGAACGGATACGGCAGGACCACAAAGACGCGCGGATAGCGGCGGGCCATCTCCTCGTCGCCGGGGACCCAGATCAGCCGCCGCTCGCGCACGGCCTCGGCGACCGGGATCGGGGCGCTCAGCCCCACCCGCTCCCAGGGCGCGGCGAAGGCCCGCGGCAACCCTGCCATGACCGCCATCTCCAGCACCGGCTCGTCGGCCGCGAGCAGATACACCGCGCCGGAGTGGGCGTCGACGCCGTCCATCATCGTGGCCAGCGCCAGCGACAGCAGGGGGCTGCCCGCCGGGGCCCTGCGGGCCGCCGGTGCCTGGCCGTCGGGCACACCGACCACCTCCTCGCAGCGCCACGGCACGGGACCCAGGCTCCAAATCTCCCTCGTCGGTGCCCACCGCGCACGGCGAACGGTCCCCGGGCCGGTCCCGCACGGTGCGTGCTCGGGAGCGCGCACGGGTCACGGGGGGCTGCGCGGACGCACCAGAAGCGCTGTAATACGGACGTGGTCAGTGAGGGCGGCACGGGACGCGGAACGAGAGTGCTGCGTGCCGGGGACGCCCTCACCGCGCTCATGGCCGACCCGGACTCCCCCGAGCGCAGGCAGCGCGTGCTCGAACTGGCGCTCGTCTTCGCGCGGGCGACCTTCGCCGCCGCGTACACGAGCGGTGAGGACGGCGACCTGCTGTGCCTGGCCGATTCGGCCGGTGTGCCCAGGACGCTGTACGGCCTGCGCGACAGCTATCCCGTCGCCGGGCGCTCCCCGGTGGCCGAGGCCCGTCGCACGAAGCGGCCCGTGTGGCTCGGGCCGGGGGATCTCGCCGACCGTGCGGAGGCACGCCGTACCCCGTCGCGGGACTTCTTCCTGGCCGCCCTGCCCGCGTACCGGGGCGACGACGGTGTCTGCCTGCTCGCCGTGAGCGAGCGGCGGGACGGTTTCGACGCCGAGGACCGCAAGTGCCTGGAGCTGTTCGCCGACGCGGTCGCCGCCCACGCCCCGGCCGAGCCCGCCGAGGGCGGCGAGCTCCCGCCGGGCGCGTTCAGCCTCGCCATGGACAGCGGCCGCGTCGAGGTCGGCGACGACATCCTGGAGCTGTTCGGCCTCACCCGCGACGAGTTCGACGGCAAGGTCGAGACCCTGCTCGGCCTCACCGTCCCGGAGGATCTGCCCTCGCTGATGTCCGTGGTGGAGGCCGACCACATGTCCATCGGCGACCGCGAGCTGGAGTTCCGGGTGCTCCAGCCCACCGGCCCACCGAAGTGGCTCAGGCTGCGCGGCCGGTTCCTGCCCGGTGGGGACGGCCGGCCCGCCCGGCTGGTCGGCACCGTCGCCGACGCCTCCACGCTGCGCGCAGAGGTGACCGACGTCGCCCGCATCCAGCGGCTGGCCGCCGCCCTGGCCACCGCGGGCACCGTCCGCGACGTCAGCCAGGCCGTGGTCGCCGCCCTGCGCCGACCGCTGCGGGCCGACCGGATCGCGCTGGCCGAACTGGAGCACGACCGGCTCGTCGTCACCGTCCTCGACCCGCCCGAACCCGAGGCCTGGCCCGAGCTGTGGCGCCTGGAGTGGCGCAGCGAATGGCCCGACGCCCCGGTACGCGCCATGCCCACCCTCGCCGGCGCCCTGCGCGAGGGCCGGGCCCAGATCTGGCCGGCCGGAACCCCCCTGGAACCCGCGCTCGCCGACGTCGGCCCCGGCGGCCTGGCCGTCCTGCCGCTGCCCGCCGGCAACCGCATGGCCGGTGCCTGTCTGATCGGCTGGGACCGCCCGCACGACTTCGGCCCCGACGAACGCGCCCTGCTCACCGCCTCCGCCGGCCTCGCCGGGCAGGCCCTGATGCGCGCCCACGCCTTCGACGCCGAGCACGAACTCGTCGGCATGCTCCAGCGCCAGCTGCTGCCGCGCCGCCTGCCCAAGCTCCCCGGCGCGGTCGCCGTCGCCCGCTATCTGCCCGCCACGGCCGGCCTGGAGGTGGGCGGCGACTGGTACGACGTCATCCCGCTGCCCGACAACCACGTCGCCCTCGTCATCGGGGACGTCCAGGGCCACAGCGCCGCTGCCGCCACCCTCATGGGCCAGATGCGCACCGCCATTCGCGCGTACGCCGTGGAGGGACACCCGCCGGACGTGGTGGTCTCGCACGCCAACCGCCTCCTCGTCGACCTGGAGACCGACCTCTTCGCCACCTGCGCCTACGTCGACGTCGACATGGAGGAGGGTTCCGCGTGGTGCGTGCGCGCCGGACATCTGCCTCCCGTCCTGCGCCACCCCGACGGCAGCACCCACATCGCCGAGGCCGAGGGCGGCCCGCCGCTCGGCGTGGTGGCCCAGGCCGACTTCCCGATGAGCCCGCTGCGGCTGCAGCCCGGCACGCTGGTCGCCCTGACCACGGACGGCCTCGTCGAGTCCGCCGACGCCGACATCGACGAGGGGATGGAGGGGTTCGCCCAGGCGCTGGGTGCCGCCGACCCCGCGCACCTCGGCCTGGTCGCCGACGCCCTCCTCGGCAACGCGCACCGCGGCGACGACGTGGCCCTGCTCCTCATGCGGTACGACGGCATGGCCGTACGTCCGCGGCGCGAGACCTGGACCGTCTGGCGGCTCCCGGAGGCCGTGCGGCACGCCCGCCGCTTCACCCGGCGCACGCTGCGCGCGTGGGGCGTGACCGAGGAGGCCGACGCCGTCCAGTTGGTCGTCTCCGAACTCGTCACCAACGCCCTCGTGCACACCGACGGCCAGGTCCGCCTCGACCTCACCCTGGTCAACAGCCGGCTGCGCGTCGCCGTGGCCGACACCTCGCCCCGCAGCCCCGTGCGGCCGACCAGCATCGGCTGGGAGGCGACGGGCGGCCGCGGTCTGCTGCTGGTGGAGGCCATGTCGGCGGACTGGGGGACAGTGCCCGTCAGCGGGGGCAAACAGGTCTGGAGCGAGATCACCCTGAACCGCTGACGCCGCACGTGCCGACGCAGGCCCCCCGGGTGCACCCCCCCGAACGGGGTGTTTCACGGCCTGCCGGTGCTCAGTACCGCCCCGGCGCGGGATAGACAGCACGGCGGGACGGTGCGGGCGGCGCTCGGAGGTGGCGGCAGGTGGCAGGAGGCGACGAGGCGGCGGCCGGGCGCCGCCCCACTCCCCGGGGGGCCCGCCTCGCCGCCGCGGCGGACGCCCGTCTGCCGGTCTTCGAAGGCGGCGGCCTGCTGCGCAAGGCGTTCCCCCACCACTGGTCGTTCTTCCTGGGCGAACTCGCCCTCTACAGCCTGCTCGTCATCCTCCTGACCGGCGTATGGCTGACGCTCTTCTTCAAGCCGGAGATGACCGAGGTCGTGTACGACGGCTCCTACACGCCCCTGCGCGGCGTGCCCATGTCGGCGGCCTTCGACTCCACCCTCCAGATCAGCTTCGACGTACGCGGCGGCCTCCTCCTGCGCCAGGTGCACCACTGGGCGGCCCTCGTCTTCCTCAGCGCCATCGGACTGCATCTGCTGCGGATCTTCTTCACCGGCGCCTTCCGCCGCCCGCGGGAGATCAACTGGCTCATCGGCGTCACGCTGTTCGTGCTCGCCCTCGCCGAGGGCTTCGCCGGCTACTCGCTCCCCGACGACCTGCTCTCCGGCACCGGGCTGCGCATCGCGCAGGGCATCATGCTGTCCATCCCCGTCGTCGGGACGTACCTCAGCATGTTCGCCTTCGGCGCCGAGTTCCCCGGCGAGGACATCGTCACCCGGCTCTACGTCCTGCACGTCCTGCTGCTGCCCGGCGCGCTGATCGCCCTGGTCACCGTCCACCTGATCCTGGTGTTCCACCTCAAGCACACCCAGTGGCGCGAACCGGGCCGCACCCGGCGCAACGCCGTCGGCAAGCCGTTCTTCCCGCAGTTCACGGCCTCCTCGGCAGGCCTGTCCCTCATGGTCTTCGGCGTGCTCACCCTGCTCGGCGCAGTGGCGCAGATCAACCCCGTGTGGATGTACGGCCCGTATCGCGCCGACCTGGTGTCGACCGGCGCCCAGCCCGACTGGTACGTCGGCTTCCTGGAGGGCGCGCTGCGTCTCGTACCGCCCTGGGAGACGACCATCGCCGGGCACACCCTCATGTGGAACGTGCTGCTCCCGGCGGTCGTCCTGCCGGGGCTGCTGTTCCTGGTCCTGTACCTGTATCCGTTCGTCGAACAGCGCCTGACGGGGGAGTGGGATCAGGAGCAGCACCTGTGCGACCGGCCGCGGGAACGCCCCGTCCGCACCGGCCTCGGTGTCGCGGGCCTCACCTTCTACGGCGTCCTGCTGCTGGCGGGCGGCAACGACGTCGTGGCGTTCGCCTTCCGGGTCTCGGTGAACGCCCTCACCTGGGTGCTGCGCATCGCCCTGGTCGTGGCGCCGATCCTCGCGTTCATGCTGACCCGGCGGTTGTGCCACGCCCTGCTGCGCGCGGAACAGGAACGGCTGCGGGAGGGCTTGGAGACGGGTGAGGTACGGCAGACCGTCGAAGGGGCGTACGAGAGCGACCACCGCCCACAGCGCACGTTCCCGCCCGGAGCGCCCCGCCCGCCGCTCACTCCTGCGGACCGGCGCCCCGGCCCACGTACTGGAACACGAGCCCCAGAACGCCCCGGGCCAGCACCGCGCAACCGATGAGGAACAGCCACAGGCCGTACACCACGCCCAGGGCGGTGACCGTGAACCCGGCGGCCGTGACGATCGGCCACGGGCTGTCGGGCGGGAAGAACTCCAGCGGCCCGCTCCCGTCGGCCACCTCGGCGTCGCGCCGGTCCTGCGGCCGCCGCCCCTTGCGCCGGTACTGGACGGCGCTGAAGAAGGACACGACGGCCGCCATCAGGAACGCGATCACCAGCACCGCCGACCCGGCCGGCTCCTCGGACCAGAAGCCGTAGAGACCGGCGATGCCCGCGAAGAACAGCGCGACGCCCCCGAACAGCAATGCCTCGGTCTTCATCGCTCCACCTCTCCCTTCCTGGGCGGCCGTTGCCTGGCGATCTCCGGATGGTGCAGATCGAAGGCGGGCGACTCCGAGCGCACCCGGGGCAGCGCCGTGAAGTTGTGGCG
>NZ_QZWF01000046.1 GCF_004187715.1 Streptomyces sp. F001
CAGGCGGGCGGTGTAGACAAGGCTGTCAGAGCCCTCGACGGTGTGGTTGTTCTTCTTCACGCCACATTCAACTGCCGTCGGCGGCCCGCCGGTTATGCCCCGTCGACACCCACCGCGGCACCGCTGGACGAGTAGTTCCGATGTGGCTCAGTGGTCGTAGGCGGTAAGTGAGCGGGTGATTGGTGCGCCGATGGTGCGGTTGTGCCAGATCGCGCAGGTCATCGCCAGGATCCGCTGGGCCACTCGGACGCCGACGCCTTCGATGGTGCGTCCGCCGTGTTGTTCCAGGTCGAGCTGGCCCTTGAGGGTGTCGTTGACCGACTCGATCAGCTGGCGCACGGTCTTCAGTAGGGCTTCTCCTGGCGGTGGGGTGCCGCGGTTGCGGTAGGAGGGCCGGAGCAGGCTGATGCTGCGAGCGGCCAGGAAGCGGTCGAGTTCAGCGGCGATGTAGCCCTTGTCCGCCAGGATCAGCAGGCCGGGCCGGTCGGCGGCCAGGTGCGGCTCGTTGTCGATCAGGGCGGCCAGGACCTGCCGCTCGTCGATCTTGGGGTCGGCCAGGGCCCAGGTGACCGGCAGTCCGGCCGGAGTGCACACCAGGTGCAGCTTCAGGCCCCAGTAGAAGCGTGAGTGGGAGCGGCAGTAGCCGTAGTTGGCCCATCCGGCCAGGTCGGAGCGCTTGACGGTCTCACGCGAGCGGGCGCACTCGACGGGCGTGGAGTCCACGATCCACACATCGTCCAGCCACAGGTCGGTGTCCGCTGCCAAGGACCGGATGGCCCGCTTGACCAGACCCAGCGCGGCCCGCAGACGCTTGTTGTAGGCGAGCCGCTGGGGAAGGTAGGGGAACAGGCCGTGCAGGTGGGCATGGGCGAAGCGCAGCCAGCGGGCCTCGCAGTGGAAGCCCAGCATGGCCTGGGCCACGGCCAGGATGACCAGCTCCGCGTCGGTCAGCAGGGGCGGCCGACCACGCCACCGCGAGGTCTTCAAGCGGTCGTCGATGTGCACGTACAGTGCGGTCAAGAGGGTGTCTAACTCGGTCGTCACAACCCGATGTTGGACACCCTCCCCGCGTCCGTGAACCCCGCATTCGGAACTTCTCGTCTAGTACTAAAGTCGCGTTTATGACGTGTGTCCGCCTCGCTGTCTTCGTCGCCAGCGTGAGCGGCGCAGCTGAGCACAGGACGCCTCCTTCAGCTTCCGTTCGCGGCCGAGCGCGGTGGCTGCCGTGCCTGGTTCCGGAACTGTGCGGGCGATGAGCCGACCACGCGGCGGAACGCGGTGCTGAACGCGCTCTCGGACAGGTAGCCCGTGGCCCGTGCGAGCTCGGAGATCGACAGAGCGTCGCGGGCGAGGGCGTCGCGCGCGAGGCTCATGCGCCATTGGATCAGGTACTCCAACGGCGGGACCCCGACGTGGCTCTTGAAGGCCTGGGCGAACGCGGAACGCGACATGTGGCTGATCTCGGCGAGCTCCTTGAGGCTCCAGGAGTGGGCCACGTCCGCGTGCACGGCACGTAGGGCGGCACCGATGCCGTCCTCGTTCAGGGCGCCCAGCCAGCCGGTGGGCCGGTCTGTCTGACCGGCGTGAGCACGCAGCATGTGCACAAGCAGGATCTGTGCGAGGTGGTTCTGCACCAGCGGGCCGCCGGCGGCGGCGACCCCGACCTCGGTGGCCAGGAGATCGATCAGCTGCGCGAGCCGCCTGCCATGAGGATCGGCCACGCGGACGATCACGAGCGGCGGCAGAAGATCGGTCAGGAGAGCCGCGTTCTCGTCGTCGAACGCGATGTGCCCGACACAGAGGTAGAGGTCCTCCTCAGACTCCGCGCCGATCCGCACGAACCCGTCCTCGGCACCCGCCCACACCGGCTCCGCAGGGCGCGGGCGTGCGTCGAGCGTGCTGGCCAGCACGTAAGGCGGCGGGTTGCCCAGCATGAAGGTGTCACCCTCCTGCAGGAGCACCGGCTCGTGCCCTTCGAGGATCAACCAGCACGTGCCGCGCACGAGGCCCCCGATCCGCACGTGCAAGAACGTGTCGAAGCGCAAAGCCCACTCTCCCGCGGCCCGGAGACTGGGCCCGATCACCGTGCGGGGCCGGAGCAGGCCGATCGCGTCAGCCACTGGATCCCGAAATCCGAGCACCGACGACACCTCCTGGACGATACGTAAAGAACAGTGGACTCCACATTATGGTTAGTATCCCCGATCTCCCGCAGTATCGATGTCGAACGGATCGGCATCGAGAGAGTGATGGAGACAGCCACATGGGACAGCTGGAAGGCAAGACGTCGGTGGTCACCGGGGGCAGCACCGGTATCGGTCTGGCCACCGCCGTACGGCTGGCGGACGAGG
The DNA here is from genome assembly GCF_004187715.1 of Streptomyces sp. F001. Lineage (GTDB taxonomy): Bacteria > Actinomycetota > Actinomycetes > Streptomycetales > Streptomycetaceae > Streptomyces > Streptomyces flavusporus. The sequence goes on from NZ_QZWF01000046.1 coordinate 2,352, forward strand.
GCGCGTACGTGTTCGTCACCGGCCGACGCGAGGCCGAACTGGAGGCCGCCGTCAAGACCATCGGAGCAGACCGGGCCACCGCGGTCGTCGGCGACATCTCGAAGCCGGAGGACCTGGACCGGCTCTACGAGGCGGTCCGGGCGCGAGGCAAGAGTTTGGACGTACTCGTGGCGAACGCGGCGGTCGGTGCGTTCGTGACGCTGGAACAGACCACCGAGGAGCACTTCGACCAGACCTTCGCGGTCAACGTCCGAGGCACGCTGTTCACCGTGCAGAAGGCGTTGCCGCTGCTCAACGACGGAGCCTCGATCGTCCTGGTCGGTTCGACGGCCGGCGACCGCGGAGTAGAGGCGTTCGGCGCGTACGCGGCGTCGAAGGCGGCCGTCCGGTCCTTCGCGCGGACGTGGTCCAACGAGCTCAAGGACCGTGGCATCCGGGTCAACGTGGTCTCGCCGGCATGGATCGAGACTCCCGGGGGCACCGCCGCTTTCGGCGACGAGGAGACCGCCCGGGCCGTCAAGGAGAATGTCGCCGCGACCGTGCCCAAGGGCCGCATGGGCCAGCCTGAGGAGGCCGCCGCAGTCGTGGCCTTCCTGGCCTCGGAACAGAGCAGCTACGTCGACGGCGCGAACATCTACGTCGACGGTGGCGAGAACCAGATCTGAGCAGGCACCACACGGTGGGTGGCATCTGAAGCGTTCCAGGTTCTGTGCCGCTACTACTAGGAGCGTGCGGTGAACCGCCCGTCGGGCCGCTTGTGCAGACAGCCGCGGTCGGCAAGCTTGGTCATCTTCACGCGCAGCGGCTCCTGCTTCCCGCGCACCGAGGTGTTCAGGCCCAGCCGCTCGCCCCACCGCCCTGACCTGCACCGGGCCGTCGGCCTCGACGACGGCGCTCCGGACGCAGACCCGGCGGTGATCATCGGCTACAAGGCGGCCCGGAACCGGCCCCTGACCCGTGGCCAGAAGCTGTCCAACACGGCACTGGCGGCCGTCCGGGCACCCGTCGAGCACGGCTTCGCCCACCTCAAGAACTGGCGCGTCCTCGGCAAGGTACGCACCGGCCCCGCCTGGGCGACCGCCTTGGTCCGGGCCCTGCTGGTCCTCACGAACCGCGAAGTCGCCCGATGACCGACGATCTTCACCAAAGTCACCTGCCGGCGACCAGCACGAGCATCCCGATGCCCACACACCAGCCCCGTGACCAGCAACTTCGGCTTGCACACCTCTCACTGGAGAGCCCACTGCTGGGAAATCTAGCACGGTGGGTTCGGTGGGGGGCCGTTGGAAAAGGGCCTGGTCACAGGCACCTCGCTGGGGGCCTACCCAACGCATGCCCGGTTTGACGGGCGGGGGCTGGAAACGGAGCCTTCCCAGGCCACCGTGCCAGTCCCCGACCCTACTCAAGCCAGCGTGGCCGAGGCGATGTCGGAGTAATCGGCCCAAGCCGCGAATCGTTGGCGGTGCATGGCGCTCATATTCTGCATAACCTCGCGCCGCAACGCCGTGACCAGCTCCGACTCCAGCTCCGCGTCCACGCGACCAATCGCTCGGAGCGTATGTGCCATGGAGACCGCCTGATACGGCAGCAGCGGTGGCGACGTGCTACCCGGATCACGCGCGTACGCGTACAACATGCCCTCGAATTGCGGAGTTACCCGGTCCGCCGCGCTGTACCAGTCGCGGACGATGGTCGCGCACAGCTTCGGTACGGACTCCTTCGCACCGGGCTCGGCCCCGCCGAGTCCTCTCGCGATGGCCAGCGCGCGACCCGCACTCGCCACAAGCAGCGAACGCTGGATCGGCGGCGTGAGCACGGCGTCCGTGGAGGAGAGCAGCGCGCCCCAGAACGCCCTTTCGTCCGCTGGATGGGTGCCGACCATCCGGATCGCGCCGACCAGCGCAGAGTGACGCTCATTCCCGGGCAGCCTGGCGAACGCGGCGAGCGCCTCCGATCGGTTGGCGAAGGCTGGACGTGAGGCGAGGACGAGGTACCGCCCAATGACGGCTGGGGCGGTGAGGCCGACCGGCGACAGGGCAGCCCGACATTCCTCGCTGCCGGCGAAACCGCGTAGCTCGAAGATGGCATCCGAGGTGCGGCAGGCCAAGCCGACGTCCTTGCGCGAGATCGCCCGTTGGTCGGCGGAGGCCGCGGCGAGCCCTCTGCCCTGGAGGAATTCCTCCAGGGCAGAGGGCTCCAGCGCGGTCCACCCGCGGACGGACTCGACCACGTGTACGGGCGCGCGCCGCGCCTGCGCTGCCGCAAGCTCACGGAGCTCGACGCTCAGCAGCTGACGACGGAAGTCCGACGCCAGCTCTGCCGAATGAAAGGCAAGGACGTCGGACAGATGCACGTACTCCCCCAACCCGCGCGCGAGGGTGTTCCGAGCCACGATGTCCAGGTGCTCGCCTAGACACTGGCGCACCGCCGGGAGCGCTCCGCTGAGCGTCCGGGAGTTGCTGGCCGCCGAGAAGATGGCGGCGAAGTCGTTCGCGGTGAGCAGTGGCAGATCCCAAGCGAGCGTATCGCCTCGCAGGCGGTCGCCGATGACCTCCTCAAGGTGCCCGCTCAGATCGGCCTGCCGGTGGGTGTCTGCCCATGCCAACAGGCGAACTAGGAACCCGACGTGTCTGTTGGCGAGCGCGCTGCCGAGTTCGGGCCAGGTTTCAGCGCTCGCGAGCCGGTCCCGGAACGCCGCCGCCAGCTCCGGGCGTCTCAGCTGCAGGAAGGCGTGGTATTGGATCACCTCGCCAGGTCCCCGGCGTATACAGTGGCGCACCACCTCGGGGATCGACGCGCCGACCCGCTCCGACATGACGACGATGAACTCGGCGTTCCGCCCCGCGATCTCGCTGGCCCGAAAGCAGCTACCCAGGTCGGATGAGCTGGCCCGGCTCAGTTTCTCCGCCACGTCGGCGGCCCGGACGTTGAAGAGGATGGCGAGCAGCTTCCTGCTCAACTCGTCGTCGAACCGGCGGGCGGCCATCCCGACGTTCAGCAAGGACCAGACCGGCGCGTCGTAAGACCAGGCTATGAACTCCTGCCGTACCGCCGGCTGCTTGAGCAGCGTGCTGAACAAGGCGGTAGTTCGTGGTAGCAGCTTTAGGAACTCCAAGAAGTGCATGACGTCCGGCGGTGGAGACTGCTGGACCTTCGTGGCGAGGAGCTCCTGCTCCAATGAAAGCTGGTGGTCGATGTCCGAGAGCTGCGCGACACCGAGGGAGACGAGCTGGCGTGTCGTCCGCGACAGGTTGGACAGATTAGACGCCGCGAGGATGTCCTTGCGGATGATGCCGTTCTCGACTAGGTGCGCGAGTAGCCGCGCGGCGTCGGGGCGGCGTCCGGCCTGGACGAGCCGCGAGGCGATCCCGCAGGCGACATAAGGATCGGCGACCGCGATCTGCTTCAGCTCCGCGGAGTCGGTCGATACGCCTAGCGCGCGCAGCAGCAGCCGCGCCACAGCCGGATGCCCCAGGGCGTAGTAGCGCTCGCGGGAGTGGATAAGACCTTCCATAACGAGCTTCGACAGGCCGTTAGAGATAAGTGAGCCCGGGCTCAGGCCGAACTCGTATCGTCCGGCCGTGGCCAGGCGGCGCAGGTTCTCTTCCTCTTCGGCGCTGCGGCCGGTGAGATACCTCGACCGGATGAAGGCGACGGCGTCTTGCTGGGATAGGGTGGTCGCGTCGGCCGCCAGGCGACCGATGCTTCCGCGCATCGCAAGTGCGAACGTCACCAGGTCGGGGAACGTCTCCTTCCATCTCATTAGAGCGCCGCCCGACGGCAGAGCTAGGGCAGCATGGGCGAAGGCATCTATCCGCCGCCACACGGCAAGCAGCGACCTATCGCTGACGGTTAGCCTTACGGTCGGCACGCGGTTGTCGTGCTCGTCGCGCCGGGAGAGCAGCAGCATGAAACCGCGACCACAGGTGGCCAGCCAGTGATTGACGATGGTCCGTTCTAGACGTCCATCGAGGTGTGTGTTGTCAACGATGAGCAGTCTGCCTGACTCATCGAGGGTGGTGAGGCGGTCGAGCAGCAGAGCCGTGTCGGTGACGCTGAACGGCGCGTTGAGACTCGCCAGGTCGACGTAGAAGGCCGCGTCGAACCGCGCGGCGTCACGTCCAACCATGGCCGCCATCGTGGTCTTTCCGGTGCCCGACTCGCCGGAGACGCGGGCGATGCGGCGCGTGCTCAGGTAGTCGATGACCTCGTAGAACTCGGGCAGCGGGGCGGTTGTGGCGGCGCCGTACTCGTCACGCTGCAAGGCGATGGTCGCCGGGTCGCCGTCGCCGTAGATATCGGCATTGTCGATTCCGACGAATGGTGCGATCGACGGGACTTGGCCACTACTGTCCGCTTCGGCGGTGGGCAGCAACTGAGCAAGCAAGGCGTACAACACCTCAGCCGAGGCGCGGGCCGCAAACCGCTTGTACCGATCATCCTTGTTGCTGTCGGCGTGATCCATGACGCCCTTGGCGATCAGGCAGTACGGCACCCGATGCTGGTGCGCCACCGTGGCGACGGTAGCGGCCTCCATCTCCACCGCAGCGATCTTTCGCACCCCCATGCGCTGCAACCGGGCCCACAGCCTGGGATCGGCGACCACCGCGCTCCCCGACGCCATCGGGGCCGCCACCACCTCGAACGGCAGACGCCGTGGCCCATCCACATCGTCGTACAACCACCCCTGCACCAACTCGGCACCTTGGTCGGTCAACTCCAACCCGGTTTGGGCACGGCCGATCAATCCTCCTTGTTCCCATTGCTGCAGCCGCGCCCTCCATGTGCCGCCCGGGAAATACCGACGACGCGCGGGATGGCTCCGCGGATCCTGGCCCCGGTACAACCGTTCCAACAGCCACAGCAACGCGTCCTCATCGTCGGCCGGGCGGTAACTAGGCAGCCCTCTGGGAGTGAAGTCCTGCACCGCGTGAAGCCAACGGTGGTCCAGCCGGAACTGCCGATTGTCACCTTTCAGCCCCGCCGGGGATTGCTTGCCCTCGTCCCATTCGTAGACCGGGTCGGCTACCACGACATCCCCGAGAGCCATGTCGTCAGGGTTACCCGCGCACACCCCGCACATAGCCAGGCATCTGGGCTGCAACAGATGGGCCAACGTGGTCACGATTGGCGCCGTTTCCCGGCTGCCCATGTGCGTCGATCGTGCCAACGCCACCGATAAGCGTCGGCCGTCCTCTCGACAGTACTCACCCCACCAGTACGGGGCCGATCCCCCCGCGCCGCGCTCCTCCCACCGCGCCACCCCAGGGTCGCCAGATACCCCGGCGAGGCCCGCGGCCTTCGCCTCTGCTAACTCCTCCTGCAACGTGGCGATGACCAAAACGTCAACCCGGTCCACCGACACCTAGAGGCCACACCTCTCCAAACAATGCGGCCCGGTACCAGGCCCTCCGAATCAGACGAGGGTGTCCCGAGTCTCGTGGAACTTCGGTGACGACCCATTCGTACTCTATGCCGCGGTGCCGACAGGCTCCAGGGATCTGTCGATTAGTGAGGGTTTTCAGGGTGGCCTCGGATGGGTGACGACCGGACCGTAGGCAACGGACAGGGCTCCCGTGCCGTTGAGAGAGGTGTCTAGGTCTCAACTCGCCAGCTCAGGAGCCCTGTTGGTCCCGTATCCTGCCGCACTCGATCTGCCGCACGCACTCGTGGAGTGGGTGACGATGCTGATCGTCACCCGGGAGGGTGACCGGCGCTGCAAGCTCCGACCGTCCGCGCGTGCGGTGCTCGCTCTGGCATACCTGCGCCGACATGACCCCCTGGCTCAACTGGCTGCGGGTTTCCGCATTTCTGTCGGCACCGCCCACACCTACGTCACCGCTGTCATCGAACACCTCGCGGACAAGGCGCCGGGCCTGCTGAAGGTCCTGCGTGAGGCAGACCCCGACTACGTTCTCCTGGACGGCACGCTCGCCGATTGCGACCGGGTCGGCCACGGGCGCGCGGACTATTCGACCAAGCACAAGCGGCATGGTGTGAACATGCACCCATGAGGGCCGGGCCTGTCAAGGGGTGTGGAAGTCCCAGGGCCTTCGGCTTGCGGTGGGCTGCCGGGCGTTGTGTTGGTGAGTCTTCTTTGTTGCCGTGCGAGGGAGATGGCAGCCGGGACAGTGGCAGGTCGTGGTGATCCCCAGTTTGTGTGCCGGTCGGCGGAGTGGTCTCGCAAGCACCCATTCGGCGTCTGGCCGTTGTGGCTGGCGCCATGACCGTGGTGCGGGGATCCGGGCTGCTCAGTCAGGTCATCGGGCGCGGCTGAGCCGTCCCATGCAAGTTCGCGAGCGCACCCGGGGTCTGTGACCGCCGCTGGCGGATGCTGTCGGTCGTTGTCATCGCGGCTCCCGGTGATCGGGTCGGTCCTGGACCGCGCGGAGCACGTGGTAGGCGCGGGCGAGAAGGCGCCGGGCGATCGCGGTGGTGGCGATCTTCTTGCCACGGCGGTGCGCGATGGCCTGGTAGGCGGCGGCGAATTCCGGGGAACGCTTCGCGGTCTGGGCCGCTTCATACAAGATCCACCGCAGCCAGTCGGAGCCCTGCTTGGAGATGTGCCCGTGCCGGACGGTCAGATCCGAACCACGAACGGTGGGCGTGAGCCCGGCCCAGGCGGCGAGCTTGCGTGCAGAGGGGAAGCGGGTGACGTCCCCGACCTCGGCGACGATCATCAAGGCGGTGAGCGTGCCCACGCCCGGCAGCCGGGTGAGTGCCGCGACACGTGGATCCCCTCGCGCCGTGGCGAGCAATTGACGGTCGAGGGCGTCGATCGGTTCTTTGAGTGCGTCCATGATGCCCAGGAGATCGTCGACCACCCACTGTGAGGCGTCGGGTAGGTCCAGCTCCTGAAGCCATGCCCGGCCCGGGGCGGTGAAATAGCTGCCGGGTCGGTCGCATCCCAGGTCCGCCAGGACGGCGTGGACACGGTTGCGCAGCAAGGTGCGCAGGCGCACCAGCTGGCAGCGGTGCCTGAGCAAGGCTCGCTGCTGCCGCACCTGCATCGGGGCGATCCACGCCTCCGGCAGCAGATCCGCCCGCAGCAGCTGGGCCAGCGTGGCCGCGTCGACCTTGTCGTTCTTCAGCCGCGCGGAGGCGATCGCCTTGCACCGCAGCGGATGCACCAGATGCGGCTCGAAGCCGTAATCCTCCAGCAGCTGCTCCAGCCAGCCCCAGCCGTAGGCGGCCTCGAAGGCCACCGGCGCACCGATCGGCAGATCCCCGATCACCGCGAGCACCGCGGCGACGCCGTTCGGCACGTTCCGGTTCACCCGCACCGAACCCTCGTCATCGACCACCGCAACCTGCGACCGCTTGCGATGCACATCGATACCGACGTAGACAGGCATCGAGGGCCTCCTTCCCGAGCTCGTGTGGTCCCGGAACCAGAATTCCACCGGGCTGAGCACGGAAGGGGGCCCGGCCCTCATAGGGTCAGGTCAGAGGCACATCTGCGGGTGCGCTCTCTTCCCCTAGCAGGAGCCGCACCGTCCACATCACCGCGCAGGAACCGCTGCGAAGCCCTTCCATCCCAGCGGATACCGCAGCTGCCCCGTCATCACCTTGCACCGACACTCAACGACGGGACAAAACAACCCCAGCCCGACGACCTCGCCCCGTTCCGACCCGCAGCTGACACTGGACCGACCCCATTCAGGTTGTCCGGCCAGGCACCTCCGCACACGCACGACCCCGCCGCTTTCCGGCGCGCATGGCCTGGGCCACGACGAAACGGATTCGCGCCGGGAAGTGGTGGGGCAGCGGGGTCCAGGGGCCGGCGAAGGCCCCTGGTACCACGCAGCCGAACCACCCTCGTGTTCCCGCGTGCGCCGGTGGTCCTCCTATGGGCTCTCGCCCATATGAACGTGGGCTTCTGTGACCCGAGCTCGGGCACTCACTGGCACCGGCAAGAGAGCTCTGCGCCGCGTGCTGACGATGGACTGGATTCCTCGTCGGCGCGTCGGTTCTGCAAGGGAAGCACCAGGTCAGCCTCTGCTGTCGTAGCCATCCGCTTCACCTGATACTCCGGAGCCCGAAGATCAATTACAAAGCTGCGAACCATGAGTCGGCGCGTCACTGCTCATCGAGGGATGCCTGCCGGGCAAGGAACTCCTCGAACGCCGCCTTCTGCTTCGGATCCATGAAGCCTTGGCGGACATTGCGGGCCTTCTCCTGGAGCCAGTGCGCCTCGTCGGGGTCCAGTAGCTCGGCGACCACCACGCCTTTGCGAGCAACCGCCGTGCGCCCTCCTACGCGACGACGAAAGAGCGTGAACGCGCCGAATTCCGCTGGGTGGGCCAGTTGCGGCTCCTCCACCACAGCCCGGTCCTCGTCCCCAGCCCCATTCGCCGGGTAGGCGGCGGGGGCCCAATGCTCCCAGAGCGCCAGCGTGGCCGCGGGCACTAGCACCGCGCGTTCCGCCTCTTCACGCCCCTCCCACATGAACGTGACAGTGACGGGCTCGCCGACCGCCTCGGCCAACCCGAGCACCCTCTCCATCTCATCGTTGATCGGGTAACCCACCACTACATCGATCTGAATGCCCATGGTGCGTGAGGCTACTGGCCGCTTCCGACATCCCAGCCCAAAGCTCTTGCGCTTCGTCGACCACGGCGCACCAGGACCGTCCGAAACCGGCGATTTCACCGACTGAGCGTCTGTCCGAGGGCATCCTGCGACGGAGAGCAACCGCTCCAAACAATTTGGGCCAGAGCCCCGATCTCGCGAACAAGGCCAGCCTGTCGTCAACGGGTGAAACCAAATTCAGCCGTTGCCGACACCAGTCGCAGCACTAGGTGGACCGTGAACCCTCGCCATGTACACCCCGGGCGGGCCGGCTCGCCCCCGGCGCCCTCCAGCTGCTTGGCGGGCCGCACGCTCAAGGCCGACGGACGTCCCCAGCAAGGTTGTGGGGGCGGACCCAAACACGGCAGCGCCCGCCCGGGCTGGATGAACGAGAGGGCCCCGGGCTGGCGCTTGGAGTGGAGGTTGCAGTGCCGCTACACGCTCCCGGCCCGCCGTTCCCCCAGGCATGACCGACCAGACCACGCGCTGGGCCGACGCCTCCTGCCGGATCGAGGAGGCCGCCGTTTCGCTTGCGCGTGTCGGAAACGACATATCGAGACGGCACTGGAGCGACAATCCGTTCACAGAGGCCCTGACCGCGTTCGCCGAGCCGCCTGACGCCGCGAGCGCGTCCCCTCGATCGCCGGACCAGGGTTTCGTCATAGTGACCGAGCGGCTCGGGGCGGGACCCGGAAGCGCGGGCAGGGGAACGACCCGAAAGGACCGAGATGACTGACGATGTTCAGATCGTGAACCGCCGGCTCGACGCGAGCGGGAACGAGGCGCTGATCGGCATGGCTCGGATGGGCGCGGATGCATTCGGATACACAGCGGAGCTGCGGATCGACCGCGGCCTTGCCCAGCTCCTGCGTCTGCGGGTCTCGCAGCTCAACAACTGCACCTACTGCCTCAACCTGCACTACGAGGCAGCGCGCGAGGCGGGCATCCCACGGGCCAAGATCGACACCCTGACCGCGTGGTGGGAGACCGAGCTTCACTCCGAGGCCGAGCAGGCGGCACTTCGCTACGCCGAGGCGCTCACCCGCGCCGCCGACACCGACCGCGGCGCGGCGTTCCAGCGCTTCCACGACGCGCTCGCTGCGCACTTCAGCACGGAGGAGATGCTCGAGATCGTCGCCGTCGTCGTCAACATGAACGTCTGGACCCGCATCAAGCTTGCCGAGGGTGCGATGCCGTGCCCGGCGGATTGAGCGGCTTCCATAGCTCCCTTCATCGGGGGGAGGTGCAGCGCCACCAGCTCCGCCGGCGCCGAACTCCCTTCATCCCCTGGCCGCAGCGGCCGGTTGTCCTCGTCGAGCCCCACTGCGGCGATCCGCTGAGCACCGGCACGTGATGGCGATTCTTGAAAACGGCCGGGGTCGCTCCTCGCCTCGCTTCGTTGGCCGTTGAAGTGAGTGGGGAGGGTGGGGAGCGAAGAGCAGGTGTTGATCGCCTGTAGATAGGTTCGGGCCATGACTGGTGACTGGCGGATGGACCGGATCGGGGCTGCTCTGCGGGGTGAGAACCCGACTGTGCTGCGGCGGCTTGAGTCGGGATTTGCGGTGATCGGCGACGTTCAGTTCCTGCCGGGCTACTCGGTTCTCCTCGTGGATGAACTGAATGTGCAGCGGCTGTCTGACCTGCCGAGGGCCAGGCGGCTGTCGTTTCTGTCCGATATGGACCGGCTCGGGGAAGCGGTTGAGCGGGCCTGTCGGCAGCTGGACCCTGATTTCCGCCGGGTCAACCTTGAGATCCTGGGGAACACTGATCCGTTCTTGCATGCCCATGTCTGGCCGCGGTTCGAATGGGAGCCGGCCGAGCTGGTGGGCAAGCCGGTGTGGCTGTATCCGCGTGAGCGGTGGAGTGACGAGCGGTTCAGACTCGGTCCGCAGCACGATGTGCTGCGGGATGCGATCGGCAGCGAACTGGACCGGTTGCGTTCGATGGACTGACGGCGCGGGCCCACCGACCGTCAGCTCGGCGGGCCCGGTGATCAGTGACGGTCGGTGGACGTCACGGAGTCCTTCTAGTAGATCGTCGCTGCTTAGTTTTGCCAGTCGACCTGGCGTTGGCCGATGTCGCCGTTCGGCAGCCAGCGGTCGGCGTCGGTGGCGGGTACGATCCCGCCGTCGGCCCGCAGACGGCCGGGACTCACCACCGGGCGGCACGAGCAGTTCCCCGTCGTCGGCGACCCGCACCGCGTCCGCCTGCTCGTCGACAGGGCGTCGGGCACGGCGGCCGCCACGTGGAGCACGGTGCCCCTGACCAGCCCTCGCCTGGAGCTGCACATGCGGTCGCCTCCGATGACACGGCCCGATGTCCCGTAGGCGGTGAGCCGTTCTCCGAGGGTCCTCACTCACGTCGTACGGCGAAGAAGTCCGCCAGGGAGACCGCGAGCGCTTCCGGGGCTTCCTCGGCCATGTGATGCCCGGAGTCGATGCCGTGACCGCGCACGTCCGGTGCCCACTGACACCAGATTCTGGCCGGGTCGCCGTACAGGTCCTCGAGGTCTTCCCGGAGCGACCAGAGGATCAGTGCCGGGCACCACAGCCGTGCCCCGGCCGCGCGGTCCTCCTCCTCGTGCCGTCGGTCGACGGTGAGACCGGCCCGGTAGTCCTCCAGCATCGCCCGCACCACGTCCGGGTTCCTCGTGGCCGCGCGCCACTCGTCGTAGTTCTCCTGCCCCACGGTCTCAGGGTCACCGCGGTACCAGTTGTCCGGATCGGCGTCGACGACGCGCTCGGGGATGTCGGGCTGGGCGAAGAAGAACCAGTGCCACCACTGCGTGTGGTGCGCACGGCTCTGCCGGTGCCGGCCTGTCCGGAAGGCCGCGGTGGCCGCCCGGAGGAGTACTGCCACCGGGAGATGTGGGATGCGGTGCTCTACCTGGTCGACAACGGCATCAAGTGGCGGGGTGCGACACAAGGTCGCACTGATCAAGTGGCATTCGGTAGAAAGGAGTTGATAAAGCCCAGGCCAGTGTCCAGGGCCTGTCCCCTGCGTCCACATGCGTCGCTGGTAACGGCGGGGTGTGAAGCTGGACGATCACGCTCAAGAGCGTCCCGGCCATCGGGAGGCAACAAGTAAAGGGGAAGACTGGACGGGCGAGCGGAAGCGAATCTCCGGCTATGCCTCGTGATTGCATGAGCTGCGCGATGGTAACGCAAGCGGCAGCTTCAGGACTCGGCGTGGAAGAACGCCAGGTGACCCTCGTGGACTCGCCGGCGAGGGCAGGACACCACCGGTCCCGGGGTAGAGGAGGCGCCCACCCCAGTCGCATCTTGTCAGTGCGGAACGTGGAAACCCCGTCGGGGTCCGGGACATATCCCGGTTGTCCGACCGTGAGGAAGGATCAATTCCCCGGCGGGAACAGGATGGCCCAAGGAGCGAATGCCGACAGGTCGAAAGGCCAGGGGAAAGCGGACGACACCCGCCCGTATAACCCGTCGGATACGGGTCCGAGTGATCCGGCCCGAAAGGGCGCCCACGTGGGCCAGGTGAGCCTTTGAAGGGATCTGGTGAAGAAGCCGGAGCCGAAGGGCAAGTTGGACGCAGGGAGGGGCTGATGGCTCGACATGACAGTGAGTCCCGTCGTTCCTCCCGTGCGAACGGACCGGAGGACGTGCGAATCGACTGGCACAGCATTGACTGGGCCACGTGCGAAGACCATGTACGGCGACTGAGACGAAGAATCTTCAAGGCGACTCAGGAAGGCGACCTGAAGAAGGTTCGCAACCCGCAAAAGCTCATGCTGCGAAGCCACTCCAATACGCTGATCAGCGTCAAGAGGGTGACGCAGCAGAGCGCGGGACGCAAGACCGCGGGCATAGATGGGGAAACTGCACTCACGCCGATGGAGCGAGGCCGTCTCGCGGCCCGACTCCAACGACAGGAGAAGCCCTGGAAGGCTCGTCCGGTCAAGCGCGTTTTCATCCCGAAGGCCAACGGAAAGCAACGACCTCTCGGAATCCCCGTGATCATCGATCGCGTGCTTCAAGCTCGGGTGAAGAATGCATTAGAGCCTGAGTGGGAAGCGCGTTTCGAGCCGAGGTCATACGGATTCCGTCCTGGTCGGGGTTGCCATGATGCGATCGAGGCCATCTACAACACGTTGGGCGCCAAAGGGGCCTCACGGTTGTGGGTGCTCGACGCGGACCTCGCGGCAGCCTTCGACCGGATCAACCACGCTCGACTGCTGGAAGCCCTGGGCCTGTTCCCTGGTCGAACCATGATCAGGACATGGTTGCGGGCTGGTGTGGTTGAAGACGGCCGCTTGACGCGGACGGACGAAGGTACTCCTCAGGGAGGCGTGAGCCGGTTGCCTGGAAATCGGGCATGGCCGGTTCTGAGGGGGCCGGGACACAGCAATGCGTCCCGGCTACCCGACCGATGCCCGCAGATTTCCCGGCGTGGGACCAGGTGTAGGCCTTCTTCCGCCGTTGGCGCGACGGCGCGTTGGTCACCGGGCTGCACCACCGGCTGCGTGGCCGGGTCCGCGAACGGGCCGGGCGGAACCGCCGGAGCCGAGGCAGTCCTAGATGCAGCCCGTCGTAGCGATGACCGTGCCGGTCGCCGGGCATTGTCACAGGCGCGGGCTAGTGTGCCGCGGGACACACACGTAGCCCCGACCTGGGAGAAGGCTCGCATGGCCAAGTTGATCTACATGTTCAATGTGTCCCTGGACGGCTACATCGCCGACGCGGACGGCAATTTCGACTGGGCGGTACCGGACGAGGAGTACTACTCCTTCATCAACGACGTGCTGCGGCCGGTCGGGACCTACCTGTACGGGCGCCGGCTGTACGACATGATGGCTGTCTGGGAGACCGACCCGTCCATCGCGGGCCAGTCGCCCGGGGCCCGGGAATTCGCGGAGATCTGGCAGGCGGCCGACAAGGTCGTGTACTCCAGGACGCTGGAGTCGGCCTCCACCACCCGGACCCGGATCGAACGGGACTTCGACCCCGAGGCGGTTCGGCGGCTGAAGGCATCTTCCGAACGTGACCTCACCGTCGGCGGGGCCGCCCTCGCCGCCCACGCGATCGCCGCAGCGCTCGTGGACGAGTACCACCTGTTCGTCGGCCCCGCCGTGCTGGGCGGCGGCAAGCCCTTCCTCCCCGACGGGGCCCGGCTCCGCTTCGAGCTCCTGGACGAACGCCGGCTCACCGGCGGCGTGGTCTACCTCCGCTACCACACCCAGCCGTGAGCACCCGGTGCCGCCGGGCCGGGGCGGACCGGGTGCGCCGGGGTGCTCAGCCGGACTGCCCCTGGAGGACCTGGCGGGCGATTCTCAGCTGCCTGTCCCGCAGCGCGGTGCGGTCCTTGAGCACGTCGGGGTGATCGTCGAGCCAGCGCTGCTGCATCACGGCGAGTCTGTCGTAGGCGGTGCGCAGGTATCCGGTGTCCTGCTTGCAGTGGACGTCCGCCGTGGTTGCGGGGTGGGTGCGGATGTCCGCGTCGGGCGGCAAGGCTCTGATCAGGTCGAGGGGGTCCTTGGCCTGGACCCGGTTGGTGAGCATGCACTGCCGCCAGCTCTCGTTCGCCTCGCGGAAGAGGGAGTCGTGCTTGAGCCACTTGAACGCTGTCTGCTCCCCTTCGTTGAGATCTATCCGCAGTTCCGTCCACCGCACCCGGCCGTCGCCCAGCATGTGCTTCTCCGCCTCGGCCTGGCAGCCGCTCGCCGGCATGGTCACCTTGAGCAGCTTGCCCTTGACGGAGATCTCGTTTCCGGGTTCGCCGTAGAGGGCGCGGTTGAAGGCCTCTCCTTGCGGCTGCTCCGGTGGCGCCTGCTTCTGGCTGTCCGCCCCGATTTCTTCGAGGGTCTCGAGACCGAACGGAGTCGGGCGGGACACCGCCGCGTCACCCGCCTTCGCCACGGGAGCGGGCCTGAGGGTGAATCCGCGCTCGGCCATGCAGGCGACGAGGACCTGTTGCTGGGCGGTCGCGATCTGTTCGCCGCTCTGGGTCCAGGCATAGAGTTGGGTGTAGATCGGCGGGCGCAAGCCCTGTTCGGCCAGTGCGGCCGGGGACAGCGGACGATGGGGCCGGGGTTCGGGGTTTTGGGCCCTCGCGTCGGCGAGCGCCCAGATCGTTGCGCCCACAGCGGCGGTCAGGACGCAGGCGGCGATGTGCCGGCGAGTGCCGTGGAAGCTCAGTGCCATGTGAATCCTGTCGAGGTCCGGAACGTGCGGGCCCGGTTTGCGCCGGGCCCGCCGTTCACCGAGGTCAGAAGCAGTCGGTCGACGTCCGGCCCGGGAGCGTCAGCCGGCTGGCCCGGTCCCGCAGGCCGGAGGGCAGCGGATCGCCGCTCTGCGTGCCCGGCTGGTCGACGGTGGAAGCGGAGTTGACGTAGTGACCGGGGTTCAGGCAGAACAGGAAGCCCGTTCCGTTGGTGTTGTCCCAGAAGTGGCTCTCGTAGTTCCCGGTGCTTGAATTGCTCGCCGAGTAGACGTTGTTGTTGACCGGGTGGTTGAGACCGTTCCCGCTCACGTTGTATTCGTCGAAGGTGTCGTTGGAGAAGTCCGGGTCCGAGTTGAAGAAGGACTGCCGTGCGGAGCTGATGTCGGTGTAGAAGACGCAGTGGTAGCCGCGGTCACAGTTGGGGCCGGCGGCCGAGGGGGACGCGCCGACCAGTCCGAGCGTGGCGGTCATGGCGGCCACTCCTACGACTGCCGCGAGCCTTGTACGCATGTGCTGTCCTGCCTTCCCAGTGATCCGCTGATGGGTGTTCTGATCGCTTCCCGAGCTGAACCCGAGCTTCACGCTGTGTCCTTTCGCGTTCTCTACGACTCCGACGTCATCTCCACGGCGGGGGGTGCCTGTTGGACTGGTCGACGTCGTTCTGGATGGGCGCACCCGTTCCTTCCTTGACCGGAGGGGCCCAGGAGCCGGTGAACCCGGTACGGGAAGCGATCGTTGTGCGACGCGGTATAGGACCCGTATAAGTCCTGATGGGGATGCGTGCGGCAGGTGATCGGGCCTGGCTTCGGCCAGCTGCATCGCGGATCTTTGGGGCATGCGGCCAGGGGGTGCCGGCCCGGGAGGCCGCACCAGGCGGCAGTCCGCTGATCCACGTCAGTGCGGCGTCATGCGTCGGTCGGGCGGTCCGGCGCGGGTCTGCGTCAGGAGAGCTGGTGTACCTTCGGGCCGCCAGCGTTGATCCGTGCAGCCTTGGGGGGCGGCCGAGTGGAATTGCGGATTCTGGGGGATCTGACGGTCCGTCGCGGGGGCTCGCCGGTCGACATCGGATCGCCCAAGGTGCGTCTGCTGCTCGCGGTCCTGCTGAGCAGGCCCGACCGGCCCGTGCCTTCGGAGCTCCTGATGACCGCACTGTGGGGCGAGCGACCGCCGCGCTCGGCGCGTAAGAACCTGCAGCTGTACGTCCATCTACTGCGCAAGGCCCTGGGCCCGGAGCGCATCGAACGGCAGGGCGACGGCTATCGCGTGGTGGCGGGTGATGCCCTGGACGCCACGCGGTTCGAACAGCTGGCCCTCCAGGCGGAGGAGGCCCTGCGACAGGGTGAGACAGCGGCCGCGCAGGAGTTGCACGGTGAGGCGCTGCGGTGCTGGAACGGGCCTGCGTTCGCGGAGTTCCTGGATACCGAAGCCGTCGCGACCCGGGCGGCCCAGCTGGAGGAGCTGCGTCTTGCCGTGCATGAGCGGTGGGCCGATTGCGGTCTGGCCCTCGGCAGGCATGCCGAGGTGATCGTGGAGCTGACGGAGCTGCTGCCCCGGCATCCCTTTCGGGAGTCGCTCCGCGGCCAGCTCATGACGGCCCTGTATCGCTCGGGCAGGCAGGCCGAGGCGTTCGAGCTCTACCGGCGGACCCATGCGCTGTACGGGACCGAACTGGGCGTCGAGCCCGGCCCGGGTCTGCAGCGCCTGCACCAGGCGATGCTCCGCGGCGATGAGGGCCTCATGCCCTCTCCGGTCCCCGTCGCGGCACTGGTGCCGGTCGGGGCCAACCCCTACCGGGGCCTGCCGGCGTTCACCTCCTCGGATCACGACCGGTTCTTCGGCCGCGACCGGCTGTGCGGGCTGCTGTGGGAGCGCGTGGAACGCTTCCCCGTGGTCGTTGTGTTCGGCGCGTCGGGATCGGGGAAGACCTCGCTGCTGGCGGCGGGCCTACTGGGCCGGATCCGGCGGGATACGACCGCTCGGTGGCAGCCGGTCATGATGACGCCGACCGACCAGCCGGTGAAACAGCTGGCGGCCGCGCTCGCCGAGCACGACCGGCCCGCCGGTCAGGCGCTGCTGGTGGTCGATCAGTTCGAGGAACTGTTCACCGTGTGCTCCGATCCCACGGTACGGGAGGAATTCGTCGCCGGGCTGTTAGCGGCGTCCCAGGCCGGAACCAAGGTCGTGCTCAGTGTCCGTGCGGACTTCTTCGTCCAGATGACCGGGCTGAGCGAGCTAGCGCCGGCGCTGATGAGCGAGGCGCAGCTGCTGGTCGGTCCGCCGTCGGCCGCGGAACTGCGAGAGCTGATCGTCCGGCCGGCGGATCTTGAGGGCTGCTCGGTCGACGCCGATCTGCTGGCCACCGTGGTGGCGGAGGCCTCCGGCGCTGCCGCCGCACTCCCGTTGGTGTCCCACGCGCTGCGGGAGAGCTGGCGCAACCGGGCCGGCCGCACCCTGACCCTCGCGGCGTACCAGGCAGGGGGCGGGATGCACGGTGCGATCGCCCAGACCGCCGAGCACGTCTACGCCGAGCTCGAACCCGCCGAGCAGGACCTGGTGCGCCGGCTCATGCAGCGGTTGATCAGCCTGGACGAGGACGGGGTGCGGGACAGTCGGCGGCGGGTCCCGCAAACCGAACTCGACGGGATGGGCCCGGCCGCGGCGGTCGCGGATGTGGTCGACGAGCTGGTGGCGGCGCGCCTGGTAGTCGTGGACGAGGACCGGGTGGAGATCGCCCATGAGGCGCTCATGGTGGCGTGGCCCAGGCTGCGGGCCTGGCTGAGCGAGGACCGCCGGCGTCTGGTCGTACGGCAGCGGCTCACCGCCGCGGCCCGAGTCTGGCAGCAGTCGGGGCGGGACGCCGGAGGGCTCTACCGGGGCTCCGGGCTGGCCGAGGCGCGCCCCCACCGCTCGGAGCTGAACCTTCTGGAGCGTGAGTTCCTCGACGCCAGCGAGGAGCTGGCCGAGTCCGAACTCGCTGCGGCGCGGCGCCGGGTCCGCCGGCTGAGGGTCCTGGCGATGGTGCTGGCGGTGCTGCTGGCGGCGACCGTGACCGGGGGCGGTGCCGCCTGGCAGCAGCGGCAGGTGGCACAGCGCGAGCACCTGACCGTCCTGGCCCATCAGACCGCGCTCACGTCGCGCTCGCTGGTCGCCACCGACCCGGACGTCGCCCGGTCCCTCGCGCTGGCCGCCTATCGGCTGCATCCCGACGCCGACACCCTGGGCGCGGTGATCAGTACGTCGGCGTCCGCGCAGCCCAGCGTCGTACTCAACACGAACGGGCCCGCGTCGTTCGGCCTGGCCCTGTCCCCTCACGGCTCGTTGGTGGCCGCGGCCACCAGCGACGGCACCGTGGAGCTGTGGGATCCGAATCGACGCAGGCGGCTGGCCTCCTT
The DNA here is from genome assembly GCF_004187715.1 of Streptomyces sp. F001. Lineage (GTDB taxonomy): Bacteria > Actinomycetota > Actinomycetes > Streptomycetales > Streptomycetaceae > Streptomyces > Streptomyces flavusporus. The sequence goes on from NZ_QZWF01000046.1 coordinate 20,495, forward strand.
CACCGAGCATGTCGTCAAGCCGCTCCCCCAGGGGTTCTTCGCGCTGAGGGTGGCCTTCAACGCCGACGGTACCCGGCTGGCGTCCCTGGCCCGGTTGAACAATCCGAAGCAGCCGACCGGAGGCTCGGTCGTCGTGCGGGAGGTCCGGTCGAGGAAGGTGCTGTTCAAGCAGGTCGTGTCCGGCGACCTCAGCAACGGTCTGGCCTTCAGCGCCGACGGCACGGTCGTGGCCTACGGCACGGGCGAGGGCACACGGGTGTCCACGCTGGGCGGTGGCAAGGCCGTGTTCCTGCCCACCGGTATGCCCGCGGCACTCAGCCTGGCCGGCGATCAGCGCTCGCTCGCCGTCACCCGTACCGATGGGACGGTGGCCGTCTGGGACATCGAAACCGGTCGCCGTCGCTTCGAGCTGAACACCGAAGGCGCCCAGGTGGCCCGGTTCGGCTCCACATCCGATGTCCTGGCCACGGCCTCCGAAGAACACGGCATCAGGTTCTGGCGGCTGACCGGCCGCTCGGCCCGCCAGTTCGCCGACCTCCCGGTGCAGACGGCCTTCCCCTGGATGATCTCCGCGCCGGTCGGTGATCGGATCGCGATCGCCGACGAAGAGGGCATGATCTCGATCTGGGACTACCGGCGCCGCGAGCAGATCGCCCGCCACGCCGACCGCTACCGTTCGGAGACCATGGCTCTGGACCTGGCACCGGACGCGAGCACGGTGGTCTCGGGCGGCCTGGGACGCACCATCGTGGTGCGCCGGACGGCCCTTCCCTTCAGCGGTCACGGCGGCGCCGTGAACGACGTGGACGTCAGCCCCGACGGCCGGCTCGTCGCCTCCGCCGGCGACGACAGGTCCGTACGGATCTGGAATGCCTCCGGTGCTGCCGAACGGCTGCTGGGCGGACACTCCGACCATGTCAAGGCAGTCGCGTTCAACCCGGACGCCACGGTGCTGGCGGCCGTGACGCGCGACCACACCCTGACTCTGTGGAACCCGTCGACCGGGCGGCGCTACACCACCATCGCCTTCACCGGTATAGGCACCGGCACGGACGTCGCCTTCAGCCCGGACGGCAGCACGGTCACCGTGATGTCCCTGGGAGGAACGTTCCGCTGGAGGGTCAGCGACCCGGCACACCCCCGTCCACTGCCGGCGCTGGCCGGCCCGCGCACCTCGACCGCCATGGCCTACCCCGCCCGGGGCGGCCTCCTCGTCGCGAGCACACCGGCCGGCGGCATCGCCGTGTGGAGCACCGCCGACGACCGGCTGGTGAAGGCCTTCCCGGCCACGCAGGGGTCCACGCAGGACATCGCGGCCACTCCGGCGGGCGATCTGATTACCACCGCCGGCTCGGACCACACGGTGCGCCTGTGGTCGACCCGGACAGGGAAAAGCCGGGGCACCCTGACCGGCCACACCGCAGCGGTCGGCACGCTCGCCTTCAGCAGGGACGGACGTCTCCTCGCCTCGGCAGGTGAGGATCACACCATCGTCGTCTGGGATGTACGAACCCACCGGCGCATCGCCACCCTCACCGGCCACTCGGCAGACGTGCAGGGCTTGGCGTTCACCCCGGACGGAACCCTGCTGTCCGCGGGAGCCGACCAGCGCATCATCCACTGGCCGCTGACCGCGACCGAAGCCATCCGGCGCATCTGCCGAGCCACCGCCCCACCGCCCACCGCGGCGCAACTCGACCGCCACCTCCCCGGCCAGGACACCGGCGCGCTCTGCCCGCAGCCCTGACCCGGGCACACCGCCGGCGCGGCGTGCTCCCCTGTCAGCGGTCCGTGCCTGGCACCACCGCCCAGGGCGGCCGGGTGACCTTCGGAAATACCCGGGCTATACCGACGCAGGGCACGCTCGGCGCACCGGTCGCTCCCCCGCCGACGAGCTCACGATGAGGGCCGTACATGGCTGCCCCCACCTCGGCCCTCATCGTGACCGCCATGCGGGCGACACACCGCGACCGAACGCGGCCGTCCCGCAGCGCCCAGCCACAGCGGAAGGGCACCTGCCGTCCCATCGCCGCCCGCACACCCCGCCCCAGACGGGCATGAACTCGGCACCGAAGGAGACACATTGATATCCCTCATCCGCACGCTCAGCCCAGGGCTGCTCGGCAGACTGCTCGTGGCTGTTGCCGCCCTCGTCGTCCTGCCCTGGCAGGCCGCGGCGCCGGCCGCCGCGGCGGCCCCGCCCATCGCCTTCCAACTGCCCTTCACCTGCGGCCAGCAGTGGCGACTCGACACCTGGGCACACGCACCCGCGCTCGACATGGTCCGCGAGCCCAACCAGGTCGGCACCGAAGGAGCACCGCTGCTGGCTCCGGCCTCCGGCACGGTCCGGCAGTCCTTCTACCACTCCAACGCCGGCAACGTGATCCAGATCAACCACGGGCAGCGCTACTTCACCACATACCTGCACCTGCAGAGCCGCGATGTCAGCGTCGGCCAGACGGTGCAGCGCGGCCAGCTGATCGGCCGGGTCGGCAGGACGGGGCCTACCTCGAACAACCACCCGCACCTGCACTTCGAGCTCGCCTACGACGCCGACAACAACGGATCCGCCACCTGGGGCAACTCCACCTCCGAACGGATCCGCCCCTGGTTCAACGGCGTCGAGTACGGCCAGGCCAACGGCCGGACCTGGCGGAACGTCACCAGCAACAACTGCGGCGGCACACCAGCGCCCACCTGCAGCGGCGTCAACCTCGACTTCGCTGCGTACCCCCTCATCCAGCAGGGATCCACCGGCAGTCTGGTCACGGCGGCGCAATGCCGGCTGATCACCGCCGGACACCATCCGGGAGAACCGGACGGCGACTTCGGGCCCAACACCGAAACGGCGACGAAGGCCTTCCAGTCCGCCCGGGGCCTCACGGTCGACGGTGACATCGGCCCCAGGACCTGGACGGCCCTGCTGTCGTACGGCTCGACACCGGCGCTGCAGAACGGGTCGACCGGCGCGGACGTCAGCCGACTGCAGCGAGCACTGACCGCGGCACTCGGCCGCACCGTGGGCATCGACGGCGACTTCGGCCCCAACACCGAACAAGCCGTGCGCGACTACCAGACCACCCGCAGCCTCAGCGTCGACGGCGACGTCGGCCCGCAGACCTGGGCAGCCTTGCAGGCCGGACGATAACCACCCTCGTGGGCGGGGAAGCACGGCAACTCCGCCCACGACCGGCGTCGGATCGGCCGCGAGGACATCCGGTGCTTCAGAGAATCGATCGACGCCCAGAGCGTGAAGACGTCCACCAGCGTCCCCGCTGGGAGTCAGGGAACGGACGCGGGCAAGAAGATCGTTGGCCGCAAGCGGAGCATCGTGACCGACACGCTCGGCCTCCTACTGGCGGTGCTGGTCACCGCGGCCAGTGTTCAGGACTCCGTGGCCGGCACCCGACTGCTTGACCAGGTCGCCGCCGGCCATCCCGGCATCCGCAAGGTGTGGGTGGACGGCGGCTACCGCCAGCACCTCGTCGAGCATGCCGCCACTTTGGGCATCGACATGGAAATTACCGCCCGCACCCCCGGGACCAGGGGATTCACCCCGATACCGAAACGCTGGACAGTCGAGCGGACCTACGGCTGGCTCATGCTCCACCGCCGTCTCGCCCGCGACCACGAAACCCTCCCGGCCCGCTCCGAGGCCATGATCCACCGGGCGATGACCGACCTGATGGCCCGCCGCCTCACCGGCGACGCCACCATCTCCTGGCGCGACCCGACATCACCGAATCACATACGCATCACGGGATGAAACAAAGGAAGAAAACGACCTCTGAGTGGGCATTTAGAGATGGTCTATGCCGGTAGGTAACTTTCATGGCCGCCAGGCTTGAGATGTTTGCCCCATACGTGCCCCCTCGCGTCCATCGAGCTGCGGACTTGGCCGCCCGTTTGCTCCGGTTCCCGTGCACGAAGTCCGTCTGGTTTGAAGATCAGGCAGAAACGCCCACCAACAGCGGAACGGCGCCGTCCGCCGCATCCATGATCACGCTACGGCGTGAGCCAGCGGAAGCCGTACCCCGGCGACCTGTCCGACGCCCGATGGGCCTTAATCGAGCCGACGTTGACGGCCTGGAGAAAGGCTCGGCTCGACCGCAGGCCCACCGGGCAGCCGGCCAAGGTCGACATGCGCGACGTCTTCAACGCACTTCTCTACATCAACCGCACCGGGATCCCCTGGAAATACCTCCCGCACGACTTCCCCAACCACGGAACTGTCTACGCCTACTACGCCGCCTGGCGCGACGAGGGAATCCTCACCCAGCTCAACTACGACCTGACCGGCCTGGCCCGCGTGAAGGAAGGACGCAAGCCCGAACCGACCGCTTCCGTGATCGACACCCAGAGCGTGAAGACCTCCACCAATGTGCCCCTGACCAGCCAGGGAACCGACGCCGCCAAGAAGATCGTCGGCCGGAAACGAGGCATCCTCACCGACACGATCGGACTCATCCTCGCTGTCACCGTCACCGCCGCCAGCCTGTCCGAGAACGCCGTCGGAATCCAGCTCCTCGACCAGGCCAAGAAGACCTACCCGACCATCTCCAAGAGCTGGGTCGACACCGGATTCAAAAACGCCGTCATCGAGCACGGCGCCCGCCTCGGAATCGATGTCGAAGTCGTCAACAGAAACCCGGGAGTTCGCGGCTTCCACGTTGTCAAAAGGCGCTGGGTTGTCGAACGAAGTATTGGTTGGATCATGCTGCACCGGCGCCTCGCCCGAGACTACGAGACCCTGCCCGCCAGCTCCGAGGCCATGATCCACAT
>NZ_QZWF01000047.1 GCF_004187715.1 Streptomyces sp. F001
GGGAGGGGTTCCCAGTTGATCAGGTCGGGGCTGCGGTAGTGGCCCCAGTGCACGTTCGAATGCCACGGGCCGTACGGGTTGTACTGGAAGAAGACGTGGTAGTGGCCGTCGTGGAACACCAGCCCGTTGGGGTCGTTGATCCAGTTGCGCGGGGGACGCAGATGCACGGCCGGGAGGTGGAGGTCAGCAGGCGGCGTGGACACACGGGGCCTTTCTCGGGGTGCGCGAAGCACACGTGGTCGGCAAGAGAAGGGTGGCGCGGGCGCGCGAGCGTCAGCCCTTGACGCCGGTCGAGGCGATGCTGTTGACGAACGACCGCTGGAACGCCACGAACAGGGCGAGGATCGGCACGGTGATCATGGAGGAGTACGCCATGATCTGGCCCCAGCCCACGTTCAGTTGGAAGAAGTAGGAGATGCCGACCATCACCGGTCGTAGCTCTTCGCTCTGCACGACCATCAGGGGCCACAGGTAGGAGTTCCAGGCGGGCAGGAAGGTGAGGATGGCGACGGTGGCGATGGCCGGTCCGGACAGCGGCATGACGATGCGACGGTAGATGGTGAACCAGCCGGCGCCGTCCACGATCGCCGCCTCGTCGACTTCCTTGGGGATGCTCTGGAAGTACTGGTGGAAGAAGAAGATCGAGAAGGCGTTGGCGACGAACGGCAGGATCTGCACCTGGTAGGTGTCCATCCAGCCAGTGGTCCACTCCAGGTGGAAGCCGTTGACGCGGAGCAGCGGCAGTTGGTTGACCCACCACACCAGCGGCAGGGCGAAGGTCTCGAACGGCACGATGAGCGTGGCGATTACCACGGTCAGGACGGCCTTGCGGCCGGGCCAGCGCATCCGTGACAGGGCGAAGGCGGCCAGGCTGTTGACGATGAGGCCGAGCACCACGGTGACCGAGGAGATGACGACCGAGTTCAGCAGGAACCGTGCCGCCGGGACGCGCTCGAACACGCCCGTGTAGTTGTCCAGGGACAGGGCGCCGACCGGGAGGAAGGCGCGCAGGGAGCCCAGGTCGCTGAAGATCTGGTCGTCCGGCTTGAACGACGAGACCAGCATGAAGACGAGCGGGAGCGCGAAGACCAGGGCCAGGACGACACGGCCGGCGTGACCGCCGAGGTGCTTGAGGAAGGAGGTCATGTCAGTCCTTCTCCCGGGTCAGGAAACGCTGGACGAGGGACACGCTCAGCACGAGCACGAAGAAGATCAGCGAGATCGCCGCTGCGTACGCGGTCTGCTGCTGGTCGTAGCCGGTGTGTACCGCCTGGTGGACGACGGTGGTGGTGGAGTCGAGCGGGCCGCCTTGGGTCATCACCCGGATCTGGGTGAAGAGGCTGAACGCCGCGATGGTGATGGTGACGAGCACGAATGTGCGGGTGGCGCGCAGGCCGGGCCAGGTGACGTGGCGGAAGCGGTGCCAGCGGGTGGCCCCGTCGAGGTCGGCGGCCTCGTACAACTCGGCCGGGATGGTCTGCAGGCCGGCCAGCCAGATGATCATGTGGAAGCCGACGCCCTGCCACACCGACATCAGGATGATGGCGGGCATGGCGGTGGACGGGTCGCCCAGCCAGTCCGGGCCGTCGACGTGTCCGAGGGTGAGTGCCGAGATGACGTGGTTGACCAGGCCGTCCTGCCGGTAGAGGAAGGTCCACAGCAAGGACACGACGACCATCGAGGTGACGACCGGCAGGAAGTAGACGGTGCGGAAGAAGTTGACGCCCCGCACCTTCGCGTTGACCAGCAGCGCCAGCACGAGGGCGAGCCCGGCTTGGAGCGGGACGACGACGGCGGCGAAGTACGCAGTGTTGCGCAGGGACTTGTAGAAGACCGGGTCTTCGAAGAGCAGGGTGAAGTTGCGAAGGCCGACGAAGCGGGCCGGGGTGGGCGAGACGAGCCTCGCGTCGGTGAAGGCCAGGGCGAAGGCAAGGGTGACCGGTACGACGAGGAAGACGACCAGCAGCACGACGGCCGGCGTGGCCATGCCGAGGGCAGTGAGGCTCTCACGGCGGCGTGCGTTGGTCGTTCGGGTTCGCCGGACCGGACGCAGCCGCTCAAGGGCTGCGATCATGGTGGTCACGGTAGCTCCAGGGGAGCCGGTCCGGTTCGGGCGCGCGAGAAGGCGCGGTCGGGGCCAGAACCGGACCGGAGCGGGTCAGTCCGAGTAGTGGTTGTTCGTCTTCAGGTTGTTGTCGATGTCCTTCGCGGCCTGGCCGAGAGCGCTCTTCGGGTCGGCGCCGGACAGGATGTCCTTGGCCGCCTTCTCGAACTCGGTGGAGATGTACGGGTAGGCCGGGGTGACCGGGCGCACCACCGCGTACTTGCGCGCGAACTGGACGAGCACGTTGTACTTCCCGCCCGGCTGGTAGCCGTCGATCTGCTTCGCGGCGGCCTCGGTGCCGGGGAGGGTGCCGGTGGCCTTGGCGTAGTCGACGAAGTACTTGGTCTGGCGGGAGAACTTCAGCCACGCCTGCGCGCCGTCCTTGTTGGAGCAGCTGGAGCTCATCGCCCACTGCCAGGAGGCACCGCCGATCCTGGGCCCGTTCCCGAAGTCGACCGGCGGGATGATCGCCAGGTCGTCACCGAGCTTCTCGGCGTTCTTGGCCGCGTTCCAGCTGCCGTCCCACTGGATGGCGCTCTTGCCGGCCAGGAAGTCCTTGTTCGGGTCTGCACCCGACTTCTTCGCCATGTAGCCCTTGCTCACCAGCGACTGGAACCAGGTGGCCCACGCCACGGAGCCCTTGCCGTCGAGGGTGCCCGAGGCGGTCTTGTAGCCGTCGCGGTCGATCAGGTCGCCGCCGAAGCTCTGGAGCTGCGGGGAGTACGCGTACGACCACCACTCACCGGTGCCGCCGGTACCCATCTCCAGTGGATACTCGAACTTCCCGCTCTTCTTCAGCTTGGCCAGCGCGGAGTCGAACTCGGCCTTGGTCCACGGCTTGTCCATGGTCGGTATGCGGATGCCGTACTCGTCGAGCACCGACTTGCGGGCGAAGAAGGCCAGGGAGACGTCGTAGAAGCCGAAGCCGTAGACCTTGTCCTGGTAGCGGCCGACGGTGCTGGCCAGCTGGTCGGACAGAGGCACCTCGCTGCCGGAGACGTCGATCGGGGACAGGTAGCCGCCCCAGGCCCAGTTCGCCACGTTGGGGCCGTCCACGTCCAGCAGGCAGGGCAGCTTGTTGGCCGACGCGGCGGCTACGACAGAGCTGTTGTAGTCGCTCTGCGGGAACGCCTGGAGCTTGACCTTGTACTTGCTCTGCGAGGTGTTGAAGTCCTTGATGATCTTCTTGACGACGTCGAGCTCTGCCGAGTTGCCGGCGTTGTGCGTCCACAGGGTGAGCGTGTCGCCGTCGGCTCCGGACGTGCTGCCGCTGCCGGACGCACATCCGGCGACCAGTGCGGTCGCCGCCGCGACGGCTACACTCGCACCAGCGAGGCGCCTTGTTCTGAACACCACGAGGTTCCTCCATCTCACTGAGACGGGTCTTGCCGGACCCGCCTTGGCGACCGGTTGCGACGGTCGCTGTTCTTGGTGGTCGTCCCGCCGCCCGGGAGTCTCAGGTCCCGGGCGGCGGGACGACCTGTTTTCGGGTGCCCGGTGTCATCCCTGTGCGGGGGCGCCGATGGAGGCACGTTCCCGCAGCGGCATGGGCACACGGTGGACGACTGCTTCGAGCGGCCCCTTGCGGAGGATCAGCTCCACGGCAAGGCGACCGAGCAGGTAGTGCGGCAGCTTCAGCGTGGTGAGCGCCGGGCGCAGGACGGACGCGATGTCCTGATCGTCGAAGGAGACCACCGACACGTCGCCGGGCACCGACAGACCCGCCTCACCGAGCGCTTGGTAGGCGCCGAGGGAGACCCGATCGGTCAGGCACACCAGCGCCCGGGGCCGGTGGCCCGCTGCGAGCAGCGCGGAGACCTCCCGGTGTCCGTCCGGCGTGTTCCAGTCGCACTCGATGACGCCGTCCAGGCGCGCGCCGCCCTCCCGCAGGACCTCCTCCAGGCCGCGCATGCGCTCGTTGCCGGCGATGATCCCCTCGGGCGTGGCCGGAACGGCCTGGTGGCCGCCGATCGCCCAGATGCCCTCGGTGTGGCCGGCGGCCAGCAGGGCACGGGCCGCGTCACGGCCGGCCTCCAGCTCGTCCGGCACGACCGACGGCGCGTCGAAGCCGGGGGCCAGGCAGTTCAGCAGCACCACGCGGCGCCCGAACAGTTCCTTGGGCGGAGTCACGTACCGGGTGAACATGGACGCGTAGATCACCGCGTCGACCTGACGGTCCAGCAGCGCGTGGACCAGCGAGGACTCGGCGTCGCGGTCGCCGCCCGCCTCGGTGATGAACAGCAGGTTGTCCCGCTCCCGCGCAGCCTCCATCGCGCCGCGGATCACCTCGCCCGCGAACGGCGTCGTGGTGATCCGGTCCGACACGAACCCGATGGTCTGCGTCGACTTCGTCCGCAGACTGCGCGCTGTGACGTTCGGGCGGTAACCCAGCTCCCGGGCGGCCTCCAGCACGCGTTCGCGGGAGGCGTCGGAGATACGCATGTCGGTGCGTCCGGACAGGGCGAACGACGCGGTCGTCGGCGAGACGCCCGCCTTGCGGGCAACGTCGGCCATGGTCACGCGGCGTTCAGACATCAGCTGCTCAGCTCCGTTGTTAAATCGGATTAGCAAGTTGCGACGAGACTGATGCGCGCTTCGCCTGATGTCAACAGTCCCGCGATATCGAATGCGAAACGTGGGTGATATCAGGCGTTTTGTGAGGCCTTAAGGTGTCGCCGAGGTAAATCGGCATGCATTAGCTCTTGCGTTAGCAGGAGCGGCGCGCGAACCATGCCGACCCATCGACTAAACCGATTTGGCACGGCGTCAGGCATGCCGTGCATGACCCAGGAGCCAGTCATGAGGAGAAGAACAGCCCTCAGTGTCGTATCGGCCGCTGTCGGCGTCGTCGTCGTCGTCCCTCTCTCGTTCGCTCCCGCTCCCGCCGCCGCCAAGGGACGGAGCGGCCCTCAACGCCCCATCGCCCGCTGGGACTTCGACGAGCGCACCGGCACGGTCACCCGCGAGGCGGTCTCCGGCTCCGCCGACCCCATCGGCTACGTCTTCACCGACGCCCGCTACAAGCCCGACAGCGACCCCGTACGGCGCCGCGGAGTGAGCGGCCGGGCACTGTACTTCGACGGCTACTCCACCGTCGTCACCGCCCAGGGTCCCGGCAAGCTCAACCCCGCCGACGGCATGACCATCGACGTGTGGGTCGCCCCCTACGCCTACGAGCACGGCATCGACGGCAAGCCCCAGGCCCTGGTCAACCAGCACAACCCGGACGCCAAGACCGGATTCCTGCTCGGCCTGCGCCGCTTCGGGCAGATCGTCTTCCAACTCGGCTTCGGCACCGATCTGATCGAGGTCAAGGGAGCCCACGACCAGCTGGCCGCCAAGGGCCGGTGGACCCACGTCGCCGCGACTTACGACCCGGCCGCCCGTCAGCTGCGCCTCTATCGCGACGGCCGACCGATCGGTACCGCGACCACCCCTGACACGGCCCCGCGACCGGCCCCCGGCGAGCCCCTGCTGATCGGGCGGCACAACCGGCCCACCCTGATCAACGGCGAGTTCCACGCCAACATGTACATGGGCCTGATGGACAGCCTCGTGATCCGCCCGGGCACCCTGGACGACGCGACGGCGCAGCAGGAGCACGCCGAAAGGGTCGCAGCGCTCCCCGGCCACCGCGTGCCCCGCCCTGACACCACCCCCGACCGGGCGCGCTTCGACGGCGACCGGCACCGTCCTCAGTTCCACATGCTGCCGCCCTGGCACTGGATGAACGAGCCGCATGCGCCGGTGTACTTCAAGGGCAAGTACCACATCTTCTACCAGCACGATCCGCTCGGCCCGTTCTGGGGCCAGATCCACTGGGGACACGCGGTCAGCACCGACATGGTGCACTGGCGGGACATGCCCATCGCCCTCGCACCCGCAGGGGACTCGGTCGGCCCGGACGGCTGCTGGTCGGGCTCGGCCTACGTCGACGGCGACCGGGGACCGGTGCTCTTCTTCACCGGCGGCGACGACCGCCTGCCCTACCGCCAGCGCACCGGCCTCGCGGTGTCCGCCTACTCGGACGACGGCGACACGGACCTGCCCACCTGGACGATGAAGTCCGAGCCGGTCACCGAAGCCCCGGCGGGACTCCCAGCCGGCCCCGGCACCGCATGGGCGGAGAACTTCCGCGACCCCTTCGTCTGGGAGGAGGACGGCGTCTGGTACCAGCTGGTCGGCAGCGGCATCGTCGACTACAACGGCACGCAGGTCACCAAGAAGCACGGCGGAACCGCACTCGTCTACACCGCGCGCAGGCCCGAAGGGCCGTGGAAGTACCGCGGCCCGCTGCACTGGAACGATCTCGCCACGCTGCCCGAGCCCGGAGAGGCGTGGGAGCTGCCGGTCCTTCTCCCGCTCCCCGGCCCCACGGGGAAGCGCACCGGCAAGCACATCCTGCTGGTCAGCCCGTGGTGGGAGGCGTTCAACCCGAACGCCGTCAAGCACACCTACTACTGGATCGGCACCTTCGACAAGGGCGAGTGCCGTTTCGTGCCCGACCACGAAAAGCCCCGCGAGTTCGACTTCGGCGAGCACTTCACCGGCCCGTCCGGCTTCGTCACCCCCGACGGCCGGTCCGTGCTCTTCAGCATCACCCAGGACCGCCGCAGCGAACAGCAGCACGCCCAGTCCGGCTGGGCGCACAACGCCGGGATGCCCGTCAGCGTGTCGTTGCGCCACGACGGAACCCTCGGGGTCGAACCGATCGCCGAGGCGGCCGGCCTGCGAGGCCGCCGACTCGCCGAGATCCGCCAGACCTCGGTGACGGAGGCGAACCGTCAACTCGCCGACATTTCCGGCGACATGCTGGACATCGAGGCCGTCATAGAACCGCGCGACGCCACGACCATCACCCTGGCCGTCCGGGCGAGCGCCGACGACAGCGAGCAGACCCTGCTCTCCTACGACACGACCGAGCGCCGTTTCCGGATCGACCGCAGTCGCTCCAGCCTTGACCCGGACGTGCGTAAGGGCATCCACGAGGGCGCCGTGGAACTCGACGATGGGCGACTGAAGCTGAGGGTTCTGCTCGACCGCTCGATGCTGGAGGCGTACGTGAGCGGCACCAACAGCCTCACCAGTCGCGTCTACCCGACCCGCAAGGACGCCACTGGCCTGCGGCTCACCGGCGAGGGCGGCGCTGCCCAGGTCGTCTCCCTGGATGTCTGGCGCATGAACGGCGCCTACGACACACCTGTCGCTCCGGCCGCCTACGACCCGCCGCGCCCGACGGATGTCGACGCCCTCCCCAACCACGACTTCGCCACCGGCGACCTCACCGGATGGACCGTTGTCTCGGGTACCACCTTCAGCGACGCCAACGTCACCACCCGCGCCGACTGGGGCTGGGGCGGCCCCTTCCACCCGTCCGAGACCGACGAGGACCCGGCCGGCCACCACCTGTGGGGCTTCAACCCGGCCGCCGGCGGCGACGACGCGGTCGGCGTCCTCCGCTCCGCCACCGTCACCCTCGGCGGAGACGGCATCGTCGATCTCCTCGTCTCCGGCGGCAACGACCCCGACCGGCTCTACGCCGCCGTAGTCCGCGCAAGCGACAACAAGGTGCTGGCCAAGGCGACCGGCCGCGGTGTCGAGCAGTACCGCCGTGTTGTCCTCGACCTGTCGGCTCACATAGGTGAGCGGATCTACGTCGAGGTCGTCGACAAGGCGACGGGCGGCTGGGGTCACATCAACGTCGACGACGTCAACGTGCCCGTCCAGCGTCCCTGACCACCGGCCCACCCACGTTCCACTCTCCCGGGGCCCTGTCGTGTGCCCGCGATCAGGAGAACGCACTGGTCAGCCTGCCCAACACACCTCAACACATCACCGGAGGTAAGCATGCGCACGCGTTCACCAGCGACATCCAGGACAGGGCCCTCGGGCAGCCTGCTACCGGGATTCATTCGCAGTGCACCGGCCTTCAGGACTCTGCTGAGGAAAGCGTGATTCGAGCAGGGTTTGTGTCGTTGGTCCTCCACGGTTGTTGCGGTCGTGGGTGGGAGGGCCGAGAAGGATGTCGCTGGAGCCGCGGGCTGATCAGGGAGTGCCGGAGCTGACGGCCAGAGTGGTGCGGGCGGCCTTCCCGAAGGGGGCGCTCGCGGTGCGGATCCGGGAGGCGTTGGGTCCACTGTTTGAGGACGAAGCATTCGCCGGGGCGTTCCCTGCCCGGGGGCGTCCTGCCGTTTCGCCGGGGGCTTTGGCACTGGTGTCGGTGTTGCAGTACGCGGAGGGGCTGACCGATCGGCAGGCCGCTGACCAGGTGCGGGCCCGGATGGACTGGAAGTTCCTGCTCGGCCTGGAGCTGGATGATCCCGGGTTCGATCCCTCTGTTCTGAGCTTGTTCCGCTCCCGTCTGGTCAAGCACGGGCTGGAGCAGAAGACGCTGGAGTTGGTGCTGGAGCGCCTGCGCGCGTTGGGCCTGCTGAAGGCCGGCGGTCGGCAGCGGACCGATTCCACGCATGTCCTGGTGGCGGTGCGGACCTTGAACCGGATGGAGTTCGTCGGCGAGACGCTGCGGGCCGCGCTGGAGGCGCTGGCGGTCGCGGCCCCGGTGTGGCTGTCCGGCCTGGTCCCGGCCGAGTGGGCCGAGCGCTACGGGCCGCGCGTGGACGACTACCGCTTCCCCAAAGGCGAAGAAATCCGTGAGCAGTGGTCCCAGCAGGTCGGGCGGGACGGGTTCTTCCTGCTGGAAGCGGTCTACGGCCCCGCGGCCCCCGCCTGGCTGCGCGAGATCGACGCAGTGCAGGTGCTGCGGCAGTCCTGGGTCCAGCAGTATCACTGCGATGAGAGGGGGGGGTGCGTTGGCGGGAGGGCAAGGACCTCCCGCCGGTTCATCACCGCTTGTGCTCGCCCTACGACACCGACGCCCGCTACGGGATCAAGCGCGGCTCCGGGTGGACCGGCTACAAGACGCACCTGACGGAAACCTGCGAGCCGGACGCACCACACCTGATCACCCAGGTGTCCACCACCGACGCGGTGGTGGCCGACACCGAGATGACCGAGCCGGTCCACCAGACGCTCGCCGAGCGGGAGTTGCTGCCGGACGTGCACGTCGTGGATGCCGGTTACACCACCGCCGCCCTGTTCGTGACCGCGACCGAGCGGGGCATGGAACTGCTGGGACCGGCTCCGCACGACAGCAGTCGCCAGTCCCGGCAGGACCAGGGCTTCTCCCGCGCCGACTTCACCATCGACTGGGATACCGAGAGCGCCGTCTGCCCGGGCGGGCACCGCAGTTTCGAGTGGTGGGAGCAGAAACACCACCGCAACGGCACCCCGGTACTCAAGGTGTTCTTCTCCGCCGAGCACTGCCGCCCCTGCCCGAAACAGGCGCAGTGCACCAAGCCCCCGTCCGGCCGCCGGGGCAGGGGCGTCACCTTCCTCCCCCGCGAGCGCCACGAGGCCCTCGAAGCCGCCCGCCGGGCCCAGGACACCGACGAGTGGAAGGCCCGCTATGCGATCCGGGCCGGCGTCGAGGGCACGATCTCCCAGGCCGTCCGCGTTACCGGCCTGCGCCGCACCCGCTACCGCAACCTGCCCATCACCCGTCTCGGCCACGTCTTCGCCGCCACCGCACTCAACATCATCCGCATCGACCGATGGCTGACCGGCACCCCGCTCGGCAGCACCCGCACCTCCCGCTTCGAAGCCCTCATACTCGCCGCCTGACAACCCAATTCGCGACATTCTCAGCAGAGTCCTTCAGGCCGGTGGTGAAGCGAATCTCGTAGTGGCGACGCGGAGCGTCGCGGCGGCGTTCCGGCGGAGCCGGACAATGCCATCCGTACGGGACGGCGATGGCTCGTACGGATGTTCCCCGTAGCGGTGGCGTGGAGTGGATTCGTACGATCAGCGACATGCAGCTTCGGTACGCCTTCAGGTTGTACCCGGAGCCCGGTCAACAGGGTGCGCTGGCCCGGGCGTTCGGGTGTGCGCGGGTTGTGTTCAACGACGCCGTACGTGCCCGCCGCGACGCCCATGCGGCGAAGGAGCCCTACCCGACCTTCAAGACCCTGTCCCGTTCCCTGATCACACGGGGCAAGCTGCACCGGGACCGGTACTGGCTGGGCGAGGTCTCCTCCGTCGTCCTGCAGCAGGCGTTGCGGGACGCGGACAACGCCTACGGCAACTTCTTCGCCTCGCTCAAGGGCGAACGCCAGGGACCGCCGGTGGGCGAGCCTCAATTCCGTTCCCGCAAGGACTCCCGGCAGGCGATCCGGTTCACCGCGAACGCCCGCTGGAAGATCATCGGGACGGGGCGGCTGCTCCTGCCGAAGATCGGCGAGGTGAAGGTGAAGTGGTCGCGCACCCTGCCGGCGGTGCCGTCCTCGGTCACCGTGATCAAGGATTCGGCCGGAAGATTTTTCGCCAGCTTCGTCATCGACACCGACCCCGACACCGACGCCACCACCCTGCCCGACACCGCACCCGACTCCAGCGTCGGCATCGACCTGGGGCTAACGCACTTCGCGGTCCTGGACGACGGCACGAAGATCGATTCGCCGCGGTTCCTGCGCCGTGCGGAGAAGAAGCTGAAGAAGGCGCAGCGGGAGTTGTCCCGCAAGGAGAAGGGATCGAAGAACCGGGCCAAGGCCCGCCTGAAGGTGGCCCGCGCCCACGCGAAGGTCGCCGACGCGCGCAAGGAGTTCTGCCATCAGCTCTCCACACGGATCGTCCGCGAGAACCAAGTGGTCGTGGTGGAGGACCTGGCGGTATCCGGACTCGCGCGCACCCGGCTGGCCAAGAGCGTGCACGACGCGGGCTGGTCCATGTTCGTGACCATGCTCAGGTACAAGTGCGAGCGATACGGGCGCGCCTTCGTGCAGATCGGCCGGTTCGAGCCGACCAGCCAGGTCTGCTCGGCCTGCGGCCACCGGGACGGGCCCAAACCCCTTCACGTGCGGGAATGGACCTGCCCGGCCTGTGACACCGTCCACGACCGGGACACCAACGCCGCACGCAACATCAGGGCCGCCGGACTGGCGGCATCAGCCTGTGGAGCGCAGGTAAGCCCCCGCCCCTCCCGGGGCGGGGCACCGCGCGACGAAGCAGGAAGCCACGGAATCCCACCCACGGCCTGCGCCGCGTAGCGGCACAGCACCAGGTAAGGGACGGCCAGAATCCTCGGGCTTCAGCCCGAGGAGCATGTCAAGCATACTGCTCGCGCTCATGGCATGTCTCGGCATGACAACGCCCCTCATGTCGGGACAGGCCGGCGCAAGCGGGAGCAGCTTGTCCAACCCCGGCTTCGAGACAGGCGACCTGAGCGGTTGGAGCACCACAGGAACCGCCTCCGCCGGAACGGTCACCAACCAGCCGGGCTGGGGCTGGTGCTGCTGCTTCAACCAGCAGGGCACCTACCACCTGTGGGGGTTCGCGGGCGGCGGTGACGCCCCCACGGGTACCGTCACCTCCGAGCCGTCACCACCCGCGCCTACCCCTTCCGGCAGGACTCCCTCGGCCTGCGGCTCTTCGGCGACGGCAGTGTCGTCAAGTCCATGACCATCTGGAAGATGGGCAACCTGACCGACTGACCCGCAACACCATCGACCCGGTCGGCACGCTGGACGTGCCGACCGGGTCGATGAACCTCTCGCTATCGGATATCTCCCGCCGCTCGTGTCGTCGTGTCACCAACAGGCGCTTCCGGCGGTGTCAGATCCCATGCCCCCACCGTGTACGCGGCGGAGGCCACGCCGGTGGCTCCCATCTGCACGCGCCAGGGGCCGTCGCCGACGGGGTAGACGCGCAGGGTGAGGGTGCGGCCGGAGGCGGTGAAGATCTCCGCGACCGAGTGGTCGAGCAGAATCCGCAGGGTTGCGTCGGGCCCCTCGGACGGAAGGCGCCAACTGCCGCCCTTCGCGCGGGGGTCGAGGGAGGCGTGGTCGCGGTCGACGACCAGTTCGCCGGTGACCAGGTGATGGACGATGTCGAGGTACTCGGTCCCGTCCGGTGAGGTGAGCAGCCGCAGGCGTCCGCCGCGCTCCAGGGTCACGGTCAGGTCGGTGGCCCGGGACACCTCGCCGAGATCCACCGGCTGTTCGGCGCTCGCCTTGCCCGCCGCGGCGATCCGTCGTTCGCCGCGCAGGGCGAGCAGCTCGCGGGCCGGTCGTTGGACCAGCTCTCCATCCGGGCCGGGCGTCAGTTCGCGGGGCAGGGAGAGCATGCCCGCCCAGCCGGCCTCGTCGGTCCAGGCGCTGGATGCGCCGACGCGTTCCTCGTCCCGGGCCTCCCAGATCCAGGCCCACATCAGCCGGCGTCCGTCGGGTGCGTGGAGCAGGGCGGGGGCGTAGAAGTCGGGGCCGTGGTCAAGGAGGTGGGGCTTGTCCGCATGGAACTCGCCGTCCTGTTCGTGGCCCGGCCAGTAGATCGCGCAGCTCGCCCCTTCCTGCGGGTCCCAGGCACTGGCGAGGACCGCGCCGGTGCAGTCGGGGAAGGCGGCGTACTGGGCGCACTCCCAGCCTTCCTCGGTGTTCCGGCCATCGCGCAGGGGATGCGGTGGGCGGGCCAGGAAGACGCCCTCGTACGACCAGTGGTCGAGGCCGTCCGACGTGTACTGCAGAGCTGCTCCGCGTCCGTCGGCCAAGGCCGCGCCGACCAGCATGCGCCAGCGGTCGCCGTCCCGCCACACGTACGGGTCGCGGAACATCGTCGTGCCCTCGGGCGCGTCAGGGATCAGGAGCCGGCCGCGCTTGGTGAAGGTCGTACCGCCGTCGTTCGAAACCGCCGAGGTCACCGGCTGGTGCCAACGGCCGTTGTGGCGGGCGGAGTAGAAGGCGGTGAGGCGGCCGTCGTGGGAGATCGCGTTGCCGGACCAGACTCCGTCCTTGTCATCGCCGCCCGGGGTGGGGGCCAGGGCGACCGGCAGCAGCTCCCAGTGGATCAGATCGCGGCTGCGGTAGTGGCCCCAGTGCATGTCGGCGTGACGGGCGCTGCGCGGGTTGTACTGGAAGTAGACGTGGTAGTGGCCGTCGTGGAAGACCAGGCCATTGGGGTCGTTGATCCAGTGGGCCGGCGGGCGGAGGTGGACCGCCGGGAAGTGGGTGTCGAGCGCCACCGCCGCCCGGGTCTCGGTCTCAGTCATCGGCGCGCTCGTCGTAACGGCGGCGAACGGCCGCGGCCTGCTTGATGTTGGCCTCGGACTCCTGCAACGAGCGCTCGCCGCGCTGCCGGGTGCGCTCTTCCAAGTGCCGCATGTGGCGCTCGAAGCGGGCCTGGTACCGCTCGCGCATCACGGCGATCTCCTCGGCGACCGCGCCGGAGCGGGCAGCGGGAACCGGCATCGGCCGGCCGACCGGGCGCACGGGAAGGCGCTGCTCCAACGGCAGGACCGTGGCCTTCGGGGACGGCAGAGTCTGGTACCAGTACGCCGTCGACGCCCAGTCGTCGGCCAGGTGGTTGCCGTGGCCGTGCTCGATCGAGACCCGGATCCGCTCCTCGAAACGGACCGGGTCGGCCACGTGGAAGCGGTAGTTGACGGAGTAGCCGGGGACGTCGGCCTCGTGCAGGATCGCGCCGTGGTAGAGGTAGGCGTTCTTCTGCATCCCCCAGGCGTGGTTGAAGTAGTCCTCTGTGCCGGTGCCGTGCAGGGAGGGAGGCCAGCTGGTGGAGCCGTCGGGCAGGAAGTCGTCGTCGATCCAGATCATGTCGTTGCCCTCGCCCCACCAGCTGCCCTGTCGGTGGTGGACGGAGAGGTTGCAGCCGACGTAGTGGCCCTTGCCCTCGGTGTCGAGGATGACGTAGTTGTCCTCGCCCGTGATGTCGACGATGTTGACCTCGGGGCTGTTGGTCTGGATGTCGGGTGCCCAGCCGTTGCAGGGGTTGCTGCGGTTCCAGCGGGCGTGGAAGTAGAGGGTGTCCTCGGGAAGTTCGTCCGGGAACAGCTCGTAGTCGATGTAGAAGTACTGCTGGATCGGCAGGTCGTTCTCGTTGACCAGCTCGATGCGGGCCCGCTTGTTGAACGGCATCGGCGCCCAGCAGTTCAGGGCCGCGCTGCCGCCGAGGATCAGGGACTCCTCGGGCTTGGCGGAGACGGTGAACAGGGCCGACTGGTAGCTGTTGGGCATGCAGTGGCCGATGCCGAAGAAGTCGCCGAGCGGGACGAGGACGGCGGGCTCCTCCTCGTCGTCCCAGGTGATGCGGATGAGGACCTTGCGGTAGTAGTCCGGGTCCGGCTCCTCCCAGTTGACGCCGAGCGCGTTGTGGATCTCCATCACGGGGGCCACGGTGTCGGCTTCCAGCGGGTCGATCAGGCCGGGGCCGAGGGTGCGGCGGCAGAACTGGGTCATCCAGATGTGGGTGATCCGGCCCGGACCTTCGAGGTCGGCCAGGACGCGGCTGGAGTGGGCGGGGGTCGTCCAGTAGTCCTGGTTGCGGCCGCGCTGGTCCCAGCTGGAGACGCGGGCGGTGCGGGCCCGGGTGGGGCGGGTGAGGTGTTCGAGGGCGTGTGAAGGCATGGGAAACTGACCCCTTCAGTGATGGTTCGCTGAACTCGGGCGGCGGGAGACTGGACCCCTCCTGCCGCCCCCTTGATGTGGTGGATGTGGCTCAGGCCGGGCAGCCGCAGGACTCCCGGTAGGTGATCTCCGGCTCGAGGCGGATGGTGCGGGGGCGGGTGGTGAGGCTGCCGTCGATCCGGCTGAGCAGCAGCTCCATCGCCGTGGCACCGATCTCGTGGGCCGGCTGGGCGACCGCAGTGATGCCGGGGCGGAACAGGTCGGTGTGCGGGAAGCCGTCGAAGGTGGCCAGCGCGAAGTCCTCGGGCGTGGCCAGCCCCAGCCCCTTCGCCGCCGCGAGCACACCCACCGCGGTCTCGGTACTGGCGGCGACCACCGCCGACGGCCGCTGCTGCCGCAGTACGCCCGTCATACGCTCACGGGTGTCGTCCGCCCGGCCGCTGCCGGTGACGATCAGGCTGTCGTCGACGTCGATCCCGGCCTCGTCGAGTGCTTCGAGGTAGCCGCGCCGCCGCTCGGAGATGGTGGAGACACCGGTGTCGCCGGCGGCCAGCGCGATCCGCCGATGGCCGTGCCGTTCCACCAGGTGCAGCACCAGCTCCCGCATGGGGGCGGTGTTCTCGACGCCCACCTGATCGGCTTTGACCCCGCCGAGCCGGTCGATCAGGACGACGGGTGTGCCCTGGCCGATGACCGCGGTGATCGCCTCCCGGTGGGACCGGGCGACCGGAGCGATGAGCAGGCCGTCGACCCGGCGCTCGGCGAGAACTTCCAGCGCCCGTGCCTCCAGCTCCGCGTCCTCGCCCGAGTTGGCCAGCAGCACCGTCAGGCCGGCACCCATGGCCGCCCGTTCGACACCGCGGGCCATCGCCGCGAAGGCCGGCTCGGACACGTCCGTCAGGATCAGCCCGATGGAGTCGGTGCGTGAGCGGCGCAGCGCGCGGGCGAGGCTGTCACGCCGGTAGCCCGTGGTCCTGACCGCTTCCTCGACCCGGGTGCGGGTCTCTTCACGGACCGGCCGTGTGCCGTTGATGACGTGCGACACGGTGGACGTGGAGACGCCCGCCATCCGTGCAACGTCGGAGATCGTGGCCACTGCCGTTCGCCGCCTCCTCGTGTCGTCGGACCGATCCATGATCCGGTCCGTAACTGCATAACGCCATACGGTCCACCGGTCCATGCGGGTGGGCCGGTTCGCCGTCCACTCGTTCCGCTCACCGTCAGGTTCATCGAAACGATTGCGCAGACCTTCGCACGTCGCGGCGAAGGCAGTCAATGGCTGTGGCCAGCGGAGAGCTGTCCCTTCTGGAAACTGCTCCGTCACGCAGTATTGACACGCTGGAACTCCCGGGGCACCTTTCATCGAAACGTTTGCGTCACGGGCGCAGAGCGGCCCCCACGGCCGGACCACCGCGCGCACCGGACATCCATCCCCCGCTGGTTCCGCCTCCTCACCCAGTTCCCGGAAGGCAGCAGCACCATGGCGACCTCTCCTCAGAGCGCACCTCCGACGTCGAGACGGCCTTCCGGCATCTCGCGCCGACTTCTGCTCACCGCCACCGCGAGCGCCCTGTTCGTCACGGCCACGGCCTGCGGTTCCGCGGTGAACACGGCGGACGGATCGTCCTCGGACGGACTGATCACGCTGTCCATGCACAACCCGGACAGCAAGACCCAGGACCCGGCGACCTGGCAGATGGTGCAGGAGTTCAACAAGCAGCACCCCGACATGAAGATCAAGCTGGAGGGCCAGCCGGTCGACCAGCACGAGCAGCGCATGACCATCGCGGCACAGAGCGGCACGCTGCCGGAGATCTTCTGGGTGTACGACTCGCTCGCGAAGACCATGGTCAAGAGCGGCGACCTGCTGGACCTGACTCCGATCCTCGCGGAGGACAACCTGAAGGCGAAGTTCGTCCCGAGCATGCTCGCCGGCTTCCGCTCCGGAAACGTCCAGTACGGCGTCCCGTACCAGGCGCTGGTCACCGGCTTCTACTACAACAAGGCCATCCTGGACGAGCACAAGATCGCCGTCCCCGAGACGTTCGACGACCTGCTCGCCGCGGTGAAGAAGCTCAAGGCGGCCGGCGTGGTGCCGATCACGCAGGGCGCGAACAACTCCTCGTTCAGCGTCTGGGCGTTCCTGACCATGCTCGACCGCTTCGGCTACGAGGCGAAGTACCAGGACATCCTGTCCGGCAGGGCGAGCTACGACAGCGCCGACTTCCTGCGCCTCTACAAGCACGTGGAGGAGCTGGCCGAGGCCGGCGCCTTCCCCTCCAACATGAACACCCAGACCTACGCCCAGGCCGTCGCCTCCTACACGTCCGGCAAGGCGGCCTTCCTCGACGCGGGCGTCTGGGAGGCGGCGAAGATCCAGAAGAGCGGAGTGGGCAAGGACACCGGCTTCTGGGCCGGCCCGACCTTCTCCGACGGCGTCGGCAACCAGAAGCTCGTCATGAACGTGCCCTCGGCACCGTTCGTCGTCAGCGCCAAGGTCAAGGACGACAAGAAGAAGTACGCCGCGGTGAAGGCGTTCATCCAGTTCTACTACAGCGACGCGGGCCAGAAGATCCTCGTCGACAACGCCCAGCCGCCGGTCACGACGTACAAGCCGTCCGTGGACGCCACGAAGAACCCCGTGTTCGCCGCCGTCCTCGCCGAGGCGTCCAAGCCCGGCTGGACGAGCCCGAAGGCGCAGCCCGACCTGGTCGTCTCCGCGGCCACGGCGAGCGCCATGTACGACAGCTTCTACGGCGTCATGGGCGGCAGCCTCAGCCCTGAAGAGGCCGTGAAGAACGTCCAGAAGACCATCAAGCAGGTTCCGGCGGTCACCCCATGAACTGGCTCACCACGCGCCGGCACTTCGCCCTGATGGTCGCGCCGGCGCTGATCATCTACAGCCTGTACATGATCTGTCCGATCCTGTACTCGCTCTACTACAGCTTCACCAACTTCGACGGCGTCTCCGCAGGCGGCTTCGCCGGCCTCGACAACTACCGGCAGATGGCGCAGGACGACGCCTTCTGGACGTCGATGCGCAACACCGGGATCATCCTCGGCATCGCCCTGTTCCTGCTGATCCCGCTGGGCTTCCTCCTCGCGATCCTGCTCAGCGGACGTGTGAAGGGCAGCGGGGCGCTGCGGGCGCTGGTCTTCGCCCCGGCGATCATCGCGCCGATCCTCGTCGGACTGATCTGGATCTTCATCCTGGACCCGAAGATCGGCCTGGTGAACGCCTTCCTGCTGGCGATCGGCGTGCCCGCGCACCCGCAGTGGATCGGCGGCCCCACGCTCAGCTCGTACTCGATCGGCTTCGTCTACCTCTGGCAGCAGATCGGGTTCGTGCTGACCATCTTCTACGCCGGCCTGCGCATGCTGCCGCGCGATGTGATGGAGGCCAGCAGCCTGGACGGGGCGAGCCGCTGGCAGCAGCTGCGGCACATCCAGATCCCCATGCTGCGCGAGACGTTCGGCATCGTCACCGCCCTCGTCGTCACCGGCGTCTTCAAGGTCTTCGAGCTCGTCTACGCCCTCACCGGCGGCGGTCCCGTCCACCTCTCCGAGGTCATGGTCAGCTACATGTACCACATCACCTTCACCACCCAGCAGTACGGCTACGGCATGGCCCTGGCGGTGGTGGTGTTCGTGGTGGGCGCGCTCGCCTCCGCGGCCACGTTCCTCGACAACCGCCGTAAGGGAGAAGTCCGTTGAGTATCGACACCGAGGTCAAGATGTCGCTCGCGTCGCCGGCGGCCCCCGGTGAGACCCCGCACAGGCCGCGACGCCGCAGGCGCGGCAGGATCGTCGTCTCGGCGGTCGCCTACCTGATCACCTTCGTGATCCTGTTTCCGCTGCTGTGGATCGTGCTGCTGTCGTTCCAGACCAACGACAACATTCTCAACCGCCCGTTCTCGCTGTCCGACCTCACCCTGGCCAACTATCAGCAGGCCCTGGAGACCCTCAACCTGCTGGTGATGTACAAGAACACGCTGATTCTGGCCGTCGTCTCGGTCACGATCGGGCTGGTCATCTCCTACATGGCCGCGTTCGCACTCACCCGCATGATCTTCCGCAGCGGCCGGCGCCGTACGCAGACAACGCTGCGCTTCTACTTCCTGGCCGGCCTCGCCATCCCGGTCTACATCCTGCTGTTCCCGGTGTACCGGCTCGACATCACCTTCGGCCTGTTCGGTACCTACTTCGCGCTGATCCTGCCGTACATCGCCGTCACGATCCCCTTCAACATCCTGCTGCTGACCGGCTTCCTGCGGGACTTCCCCGAGGAGATCGAGCAGGCCGCGGTGATGGACGGGGTCGGGCTGTGGCGCATGGCCTGGAAGGTCGTCTTCCCGCTCATGCGGCCGGTCGTCGCCACCCTCGCGATCCTCAACGTCATTTACGTCTGGAACGAGTTCCCCTTCGCGGTCACCCTCATCAACGACCCGAACATGACCACCGTCTCCCTCGGCGTCTCCCAGTTCCAGGGCGTCTACAGCGTCAACTACGGCGCCATGATGGCGTCCGCCACCCTCGTCCTGCTGCCGCAGCTGGCGATCTACGCGGCCTTCCAGAAGCAGGTCATCGCGGGCATGACCGCGGGCGCCGTCCGCTGAAGCTTCCTTCGCACATCACCGATTCCCCTTCGTCGGGACTGCCAGGCGACGGCATTGCCTCTTCTCCCTCCCCTTCTTCCCAAGAGCGCGGAGAACATCATGAACAGAACAACCCCAGGACTGTCCCGGCGAAGCTTTCTGCAGATCACCGGGGCCACCGGGCTGGCCGCCGCAGTCACCGCCTGCGGTGCCGGCGGGAGTTCGTCCGGCGGCTCGTCCGGCTCCCTGACCGTGCTGTGCGAGTCGGGCGGCCACGCCGAACTGACCAAGATCGCCGCGGCGTTCAAGAAGGAGACGGGACACGCCGTCACCTTCGTCGAACTGCCCTACGACGGCCTGTACAACCGGCTCAACAGCGAACTGTCCACGGGATCCGTGTCGTTCGACCTCGCCGCGGTCGACGCGATCTGGCTGCCGACCTTCGCCGATGCCTTCCAGTCGCTCGACGACCTGTTCACGGCCGACGTGACGGCCGACCTGTTCCCGTCCCTGGTGGACGGGGCCCAGATCAAGGGCAAGTACGTCGGCATGCCGGCGTGGACCAACGCGGAGATCCTCTTCTACCGCAAGGACCTCTTCGAGGACGCGAGCGAGAAGGCTGCATTCCGGAAGAAGCACGGCTACGAGCTCGCGCCTCCCAGTAGCTGGCAGCAGTTCCAGGACACGGCCGCCTTCTTCACCCGGGGCACCAAGCTCTACGGCACCGATGTGAAGGGCGCCGTGGAGACCGAGTGGCTCGCCCATGTGCTGCAGGCCGGTTCCCCCGGCGTCGTGCTCGACGACTCCGGAAACGTGATCATCGACAACGCGCAGCACGTCGCCGCGCTGAAGTTCTACTCCGACCTCAACAATCGCCTGAAGGTGAGCCCGCCCGGGGCCGCCCAGCTGGACTGGGCCGGTGCGCAGAACCTGTTCAGCCAGGGCAAGACCGCGATGATGCGGTTCTGGGCACACGCCTACCCGCTGATCCCGAAGGACTCCCCGGTCCATGGCAAGGTCGGCGTCGCACCGATGATCGCGGGCAGCGCCGGGATCGGTGCCATCCCGGGCCCCTTCTATCTGTCCATCCCGAACGCCGGCAAGAACAACGACCTGGCCAAGCAGTTCATCAAGTTCGCCTACGACAACAACAAGCTGGCCATCCAGTCCTCTCTCGGGCTCGCGGCGCGCAAGTCCGCGTACTCCTCCTACGCGAGCAAGCCCGGCTACGAGCACTTCAAGGCGCTGCTGACCACGCTGGACGGGCCGGCCACCAAGTCGCGTCCCGCCAGCCCGAAGTGGCAGCAGATCGTGGACACGGTGCTGGTGCCCACGATCCAGAAGTCCCTGACCCAGGGCGCGGACCACGCCGCACTGCTGGCCACGGCACGCCAGGAGGTGGAGAAGCTTGTCAAGTAGCACCGACCACCTGGTGCACAAAGCGGTCGCGCCGCCGACGCCGGCCGCCAAGCCTCCACGCAGACGACCGATGTCGGACAAGCAGTTCGCCCTCGTGCTCATCCTGCCGGCGGCCGCGTTCCTCGCCGTCTTCGTCGCCTGGCCGCTGGTCAAGCTCGTCATCGACAGCTTCCACGACATCGCTCCGCTGGCCGGCACCCGCCGCTTCATCGGGTTCGACAACTACACGGAGGTGCTGGCCTCGTCGGACTTCCTGCACGCCGCGCTGCGCACCCTCCTGTACACCGTGGTCGTCGTGACGCTGGAATTCAGCCTCGGACTCGGTGCCGCGCTGCTGTTCAACGCCCTCGGGCAGCGCTCCCGGGTGCTGCGCACCGTGTTCCTGTACCCGCTGATGATCGCCCCCGTGGTCGCCGGTCTGCTGTGGCGGTTCCTGCTGATCGACAACTTCGGACTCGTCAACGCACTGCTCACCAAGGTCGGCATCCTGGACCGCCCCGCCGACATCGGCTGGCTGTCCGACCCGGACATCGTGCTGATCTCGGTCGCCCTGCCCGACATCTGGCTCACGACGTCCTTCATGACCCTCGTGCTCTTCGCCGGCCTCCAGAACATCCCCGGCGACGTCCTGGAGGCGGCCAAGCTCGACGGCGCCAACGCACGCCAGCAGCTGTTCCGGATCATCCTGCCGCTGCTGCGGCCGGTCATCGCCGTCGCGCTGATCGTCCGCGGCATCGACGCCGCCCGCGCCTTCGACACCATCGTCATCCAGACCAACGGCGGACCCGAGTCCGCGTCGACCACCCTGAGCCTGCTGATCTACCGCACCACTGTGCGCTTCGGGGAACAGGGCCTGGCCTCCGCCATGGGCACCCTCTACCTGATCGCCATGCTCGCCGTCGCCATCGTCACGATGCGCATGATCTGGCGGCCCGGAAAGGGGCAGTCATGACCGCCGTACTGGACCGGCTCGCCACCAAGCGAGCGCTGCTGTGGGCACTGCTGCTCGGGGTGGTCGCCGCGTACGCCTTCCCGTTCCTGTACCTGATGCTGACCTCCTTCAAGACGCCGTCGGACGCCCTCGCGGTGCCGCCGACGATCCTGCCGAAGGTGTGGAGCCTGGAGAACTTCGCCAAGGCGCTGGACACCCCGGGCGTGACCGCCGCGTTCATCAACAGCATCACCACCGCGGTCCTCAGCACCGTGATCTCCCTCGTTCTGGCCGTGCCCGCGGCCTACGCCGTGTCCCGCTTCGGCACGGTCAGCGGCCGGGTGTTCATCGTGGTGGCCCTGGTGACCAGGATGGTCCCGCCCGTCGCCATCGGCGTACCGCTGATCGGGATGATGAAGACCCTGGGCCTGACCGACACACCGGTCGGAACGGCGATCGCCCACACGACGATCTCACTCCCGCTGTCCATCTGGCTCATGGTCAGCTTCTTCGAGGCCGTGCCCGCCGAGCTGGAGGACGCCGCCAAGGTCGACGGCTGCAGCCGGATGGGCGCACTGATCCGGGTGGTCCTCCCGGTCGTCTCGGGCGGCGTCGCCGTGACGGCGATCTTCGCCTTCCTGGCGTCCTGGAACGAATTCCTCTTCGCCCTGCTCCTGACCGCGGTCAAGGCCCAGACCGTGCCGATCCTCATCGCCAACTTCCAGACCCAGTACGGCCTCCAGTGGGGACCCATGACCGCGATGGCCACCCTCTACTCGATCCCGGTCATCCTGCTCACGCTCGTCCTGCAACGACGGATCGTGGCCGGCCTCACCCTGGGCGCGGTCAAGGGCTGATCCACCCCCTCTGCCCCGGGCCGACCGCCCGGCTGCACAACCGAAGGGACACCCGCTCCATGTCCGTCCGCTCCTTCTCCCTCGGCGACGACCTGCTCGGCCGCGCCGCCCGGCGCCGCCGGTCCCGCTCTGCACGGGTCGCCAGCTGGGACCACACCGGCCTCAATGAGGACGCGTTCATCGTGATGCCGGGCGAGACCGCCGTCCTCGCCGATCTGGAAGGCCCCGGCGCGATCACCCACCTGTGGTTCGTCCAGGGCTGCCGCGTCGTCCTCGGCCCCGGCCTGTTCGACGCCCGCCAGGCGGGCACCGCCATGGTCGAGTTCAACAACGCGCTCGGCTACAACTGGGAGGTCAACGACCCCGACTACTACCGCAAGGTCGTCATCAAGATGTACTGGGACGACCAGGAGCACCCGTCCGTCGTCGCCCCGCTCGGCGACTTCTTCGGCGTCGGCAACTCCATGCCGGCCAGCTTCCAGTCGATGCCTTTCACGGTCTCCGTCAAGGACGACTCGGAACGCATGTACGGCGGCCCCGCCGCCTTCAACTGCTTCCTGCCGATGCCCTTCAACCGGCGCGCCCGCATCGAGGTCGAGAACCAGGGCGAGCACCCGTACGTCCAGTACTTCTACATCGACTACGAACTCTTCGCCGAGGACCTCCCCGACGACACCCTCTACTTCCACGCCCACTGGCGCCGCAACAACCCCTGCAACGGCTGGGGTCCCGACCTGCAGGTCAACAGCCTGGAGACACAGGTCCCCAACCTCGACGGCAACGACAACTACGTCATCCTCGACACCGAGGGCGCCGGCAACTACATCGGCTGCGTCCACACCGTCAACCACTTCACCGGCACCTGGTGGGGCGAGGGGGACGACATGATCTGGATCGACGAGGACTTCAACCCGGACGGCACCACCAGCTGGCCCCCGTCCATGCACGGGACCGGCGGCGAGGACTACTTCAGCCACGGCTGGGGCATGCAGAAGATCAACTATCCGTTCCAGGGCACGATCATCCACGAGGAAGACGTCCCCGGCCTCCAGGTCCACTACCGCTTCCACCTCGCCGACCCCGTCCGCTTCAACGAACGCATCCGCGTCACCATGGAGCACGGCCACGGCAACCACCTCGCCGACGACTGGTCCACCACCGCGTACTGGTACCAGACCCTCCCGGCCCCCCGCCTCGACATCCTCCCCGTCGAGCAGCGCCTCCCCCGCAAGGCGGAAGGCCCTGGCATGAAGGACCTCCTCACCGTCGACCGCACCACGCTCGACCCACTCCGTCAGCGGATGTACGAGCAGCGCGACGCCCGCATGGCCGACTTCACCGCCCAGCGCGTCGAGTGGTTCGAGCGCCGAGCCGTCGAATCCCGCGAACGCGCCGCCAGGAACAAGGAGTTCGCCGCCGAGGTGCGTGCCAGGTTCCTCGTCGGTGCACGGCGCTGATCACGTCGCGCCCCTGCTGCGTTCGCGTACTTGGCGACAGCATGGAACGCCGAGAGAGCGCCTGACGGGCATCTGCCCAGCTCAGGCGCCCTTGCTCCATTGAATGACGGCCAGTGCCGATGACCGGAACTCTTCCCGGGCAGCCCGCCGGATCCTGCGGCAAGCGCATGGACTCCCGGTCGGACAGCGGCGGCACTGGCTGACGCCGCCCTGCTTGCTCGAGCCCGCACCTTGCTGAAAGAGCGTTTTGTCCTGGCGGGGGTGTCTGGTAGCTCGCGCGAGGTGCGGGGTTTGGTGGCTGTGCACGTGGGCGTGTGAGGATCCGCTCGTGGAGTGCGACGTGTGTGGGCGGGCGATGTGGCGATGGCCGGTGGCGGCGACTGCGTGGGAATACGACTTGGCGACGCCTTGCGCGCCCTACCCCTGTGGTGCCCCGGCCTTGGACACGGTTCACCCCAACTGGCCGGACTAGGCCGCCCCTTTTGGCCTGGCTTTCTCCGCCTCGGCGGCAGCCTTCTCCAGGGCGCCGAGGACGTCCTCGCCCAGGTGCATCCCGGCCGCGTCATGGTGAGCACGCGCGGTGGTGGAGTC
>NZ_QZWF01000048.1 GCF_004187715.1 Streptomyces sp. F001
CCTCGAGGCCGGCTGCCCCCTGCCCCCGTTGTCAGTGCGGCGTGCGAGACTTTCCGTCGTGAGTGCGAACGGAAGCCCCACGGGCAAGCAGCCGACAGCGACGTATGACTCCGCCTTTCTGAAGGCGTGCAGGCACGAGCCCGTGCCGCACACGCCCGTGTGGTTCATGCGGCAGGCCGGGCGATCGCTGCCCGAGTACCGCAAGGTGCGCGAGGGCATCCCGATGCTCGAGTCCTGCATGCGGCCCGAGCTGGTCACCGAGATCACGCTGCAGCCGGTGCGGCGGCACAACGTGGACGCGGCGATCTACTTCAGCGACATCGTCGTCCCGCTCAAGGCCATCGGCGTCGACCTGGACATCAAGCCCGGTGTCGGTCCGGTCGTCGAGCGCCCGATCCGTTCCCGTGCCGACCTCGCCCAGCTGCGCGATCTGACCCCGGAGGACGTGTCCTACGTCACGGAGGCGATCGGCATGCTGACCGCCGAGCTCGGTCAGACGCCCCTCATCGGCTTCGCGGGCGCCCCGTTCACCCTGGCGAGCTACCTCGTGGAGGGCGGCCCGTCCCGCACGTACGAGAACGCCAAGGCGATGATGTACGGCGACCCCGAGCTCTGGGCCGACCTGCTCGATCGCCTCGCGGACATCACCGCCGCGTTCCTCAAGGTGCAGATCGAGGCGGGCGCGAGCGCGGTCCAGCTCTTCGACTCCTGGGCCGGCGCTCTCGCCCCCGCCGACTACCGGCGCTCCGTCCTGCCCGCCTCGGCAAAGGTCTTCCGCGCGGTCGAGGCGTACGGCGTCCCGCGCATCCACTTCGGCGTCGGCACCGGCGAGCTGCTGGGCCTGATGGGCGAGGCCGGTGCGGACGTCGTCGGCGTCGACTGGCGGGTCCCGCTGGACGAGGCCGCCCGCCGCGTCGGTCCCGGCAAGGCGCTCCAGGGCAACCTCGACCCGACGGTCCTGTTCGCCCCGCAGGAGGCCGTCGAGGCCAAGACCCGCGAGGTCCTGGAGGCGGCGGCGCAGCTGGAGGGCCATGTCTTCAACCTCGGCCACGGCGTCATGCCGTCCACGAACCCGGACGCGCTGACCCGCCTCGTGGAGTACGTGCACACGCGGACGGCCCGCTGATTCACCACGTCTGCCGGGGCCGTGCCCGCCTGCCGAACAGCAGGCCGCGCGGTTCCGGCGGCGGTGGCGTGCCCGGCTTCAGGGGCCAGGCGAGCAGCATGCCGGCGAGGAAGCCGACGATATGGGCGGCGTAGGCCACGGTGCCCGCGTCGGAGACGCCCTCGCCGGAGGAGTACACCGCCTGGAGCCCGAACCAGAAGCCCAGCACCAGCCAGGCCGGCAGGCGCAGCGGCAGGAAGATCAGGAACGGCACCAGGACCCACACCCGGGCTTTCGGGTACAGCACCAGATAGGCGCCGAGGATCCCCGCGATCGCCCCGGACGCGCCGATCAGCGGTTCGGACGAGTCGTCGTTGAGGAGCGCGAAGCCGTACGAGGCCGCATAGCCGCAGACGGCGTAGAAGAGCGTGAACCGCACATGGCCCATGCGGTCCTCGATGTTGTTGCCGAAGATCAGCAGGAAGAGCATGTTGCCCAGCAGGTGCAGCCAGCTGCCGTGCAGGAACATCGCGGTGAGGACGCTGAGTTCCGGCGACTTGTCGTAACCCGGCGGGCCGACCACGCAGCCCGGGCCCTGCGGGCCCACCGCGATGTCGCCGGTGGGCACCAGCCGCGGCATCTGATGATGAATCAGTTCGCGTGGCACCACGGCGTACTGGTCCAGGTAGGCCTGGAGATGGCACAGCTGCGCCAGGCTGCCGTCGCCCGCCACGGAACCCGCCATGCCGGGCATGGACAGGAACACGACGACGTTCGCCACGATCAGCGCGTATGTCACCCAGGGCGTGCGGCGCGCCGGGTTCACGTCATGGACGGGGATGACCACAAGGAAGTAGTGCCCGCGATACGTCCGCCGAACCGGTGAACGCGGCCGTCCGGGTGTGCGTATGTCTTCTCGACCGGCCGCGGCACGGCGAGGCGCGTCGCGGGACGACGTGAGGAACAGGCGATGAACGACCGAGTTACTCCTGCGATGCAGGCCACGCCCGACGGCGAGGCACAGATGGCGCTGGTGGTCCACCTCCCCTGGGAGGACGTCGCCCGGCTCGGCCAGGAGGCTGGCCGGCTGGCGCAGCAGTTGCAGCGGCCGGTGACGCTGGACGAGGCGGTGAGCCACCGGCTGCGATCCGTGTCCCCGGGCGCGCACGCAAAACCGGCGGGGGCTCAGCCGACTGCCATGCCGTCCGCCGCATCCGTGTCGTCGCTGCCGTCACGCCCGCCGGCGGAGCAGGCACGGCAGGCGATCGACCGGATCAACGGCACGGCGTAGCGGTGCGGATGGCGCCGTAAACCGTGCGTTGTGCGCCGGGTGCGGGTTGTCCGTGGCTGTTCGCGCAGTTCCCCTGGGGTACTGCCCCTAAGGTGTCTTGTTCCGCACCGCCGCTGCCGCCTTCCTCGCCGCGACCAACACCGGATCCCACACCGGCGAGAACGGCGGCGCATACCCCAGATCCAGCGCCGTCATCTGCTCCACCGTCATACCGGCGGTCAGCGCCACCGCCGCGATGTCCACCCGCTTGCCCGCCCCCTCCCGGCCGACGATCTGCACGCCGAGAAGCCGCCCGGTGCGGCGCTCGGCGAGCATCTTGACGGTCATGGGGGAGGCGCTCGGGTAGTACCGGGCGCGGCTGGTGGACTCGATTGTCACCGTCTCGAACTGCAGCCCCGCCCGCCGGGCGTCCTTCTCGCGCAGCCCGGTCCGGGCGATCTCCAGATCGCACACCTTGCTCACCGCCGTGCCCACCACGCCGGGAAACGTGGCGTAGCCGCCTCCGACGTTCGCACCGATGATCTGGCCGTGCTTGTTGGCGTGGGTGCCGAGCGCGATGTGCCGTTCGCGGCCGGAGACGAGGTCGAGGACCTCCACGCAGTCGCCGCCGGCCCAGATGTTCTCGTGCCCCCGTACCCGCATCGCCAGGTCGGTGAGCAGCCCTCCGTGCTCGCCGAGGGGCAGTCCCGCCGCTTTCGCCAGCGCGGTTTCCGGGTGTACGCCGATGCCGAGCACGACGACGTCCGCCGGGTACTCGGCGTCCGCCGTGGCCACCGCCCGCACCCGGCCGTCCTCGCCCATGTGCAGCTTGGTGACCTCGGCGTCGTTGACCATGGTGATGCCCAGGCCCTCCATGGCCCGGTGCACCAGGCGGCCCATGTCCGGGTCGAGGGTGGACATCGGTTCCCTGCCACGGTTGACGACCGTCACCTCGAAGCCGCGGTTGATGAGCGCCTCGGCCATCTCGACGCCGATGTAGCCCGCGCCGACGACGACCGCACGCCGGCCACGCGCGGATGTGAGGGTGTCCAGGAGGTCCTGGCCGTCGTCCAGGGTCTGCACCCCGTGGACGCCGAGGGCGTCGATGCCCGGCAGGTCGGGGCGGATCGGGCGGGCGCCGGTGGCGATCACGAGCTTGTCGTACGGCGTCCAGGACTCCTCCCCGGAATCGACGTCACGCGCGCGTACTCCCCCTTTCTCGACGTCGATCTCCGTGACCTCCGTGCG
The DNA here is from genome assembly GCF_004187715.1 of Streptomyces sp. F001. GTDB lineage: Bacteria > Actinomycetota > Actinomycetes > Streptomycetales > Streptomycetaceae > Streptomyces > Streptomyces flavusporus. Next base: position 3,624 of record NZ_QZWF01000048.1, read on the forward strand.
CAGGCGCAGGTCGATGTCGCGCGCGCGGTGCTCCTGCGGAGTGCGCGCGATCAGCTCGTCCCGGTCGGAGACATCGCCGCCCACCCAGTACGGGATGCCGCATGCGGAGTAGGAGGTGAAGTGGCCGCGCTCGAAGGCCACGATCTCCAGCTCGTCCGGGCCCTTCAGCCGGCGGGCCTGTGACGCCGCGGACATCCCCGCGGCGTCACCGCCGATCACGACCAGGCGCTCTGCCCCGTTGCTGCCACGGCTCATGCTCATGCGGACACGCTACGGGGACCGCGCGTTTCAGTCCTGCTCGCCCCGCTGCTCCTGCCCGGCGCTCTCCGGCGCAGGCCGGGCGGTGGGCAGCGGACCCAGCGCCGTCATCGCGTTCTCCGCGGCCGGGCGGTCCGACAGCCGGGGCCGTACGAGGCGCAGCCAGAGCAGGACGAGCAGGGCGGCCAGGGCAGCGAACGGCAGCACCGCGGCGACGGCCACGACGATCCAGCGCAGCATCGCCACGAACGCGTCCCAGCCGCCCGTCAGCGCGTCCACGAACCCGGGATCGTCGTCGCCCTCGGCGGCCTTCTTCACCGGCGTCTCGGACAGGGAGAGCGTGATGGTGGCCAGGCTCGTACGGTCCTTCAGGGACGCCTGCTGGGCGAGCAGCGCCTCCAGGTCGGCCTGGCGGCCGCTCAGTTCGCCCTCCAGCTCCACCACGTCGCTGAGTTTGGTCGCCCGGTCCATCAGCTCGCGGATCCGGGCGACACTGGCGCGCTGCGTCCTGATCCGGCTCTCCACGTCGACGACCTGGTCGGTGACGTCCTGTGCCTTCGCGGTGCGGTCGAGGAGCTTGCCGGCGCCCTCCAGATCGGTCAGGACGTTCTCGTACCGGTCGGCGGGCACGCGCAGGACCACGCGGGTGCGCTCGTTGCCCTTCTCGTCCCGCGTGGTGGTCTCGCTGCCGACGTAGCCGTCGGCGTTCTCGGCGGTGGCGCGGGCGTCGTCCAGCGCCTTGGGCACGTCCTTGACCTGCACGGTCAGGGAGGCGGTGTGGATGATGTCGCTCGTGCCGAGCCGGGGCGGCGCGGTGGCGCGGCCCGAGTCGGCACGGCCGCCGCTGTCGGGGACGCCGGCCTTGGAATCGGCCTGGGCCGCGGCCTCGCCGGCACTGCTGTCGCCTCCGGTGTCGTCCGCGCCGGTGCAGCCCGTGAGGGCGAGGGCGGCGGCGATCAGAATCCCGGCCAGGGCCTGGGCCGGCCGTCGTACGGAACGTCGTGCGCGCATGTGGGTGCATCCCCCCGAGGGTCGTGACGACTGACGCTTCTTCGACGCCGGGAAGGGGCGGGACGTTTGACCGGGCCGGTCCCGATGCGGTCACGGTCGGGACTCGGTGGGGCCACGGGGTCGCGGCGGGACTGTCAGTGGAGTCTGAGAAGGTGGAGCCATGAACGGAGCAGGCACGGACGCCGGGCATGTCGTCGTCATCGGAGCCGGAATCGCCGGGCTGGCCGCGGCGCACCGGCTGCTGGCGCGGGGGGCGCGGGTGACCGTGCTGGAGGCGTCGGACCGGGTCGGCGGGAAGCTGCTGCCCGGCGAGATCGCGGGCGTGCGGGTCGACCTGGGCGCCGAGTCGATGCTGGCGCGCCGGCCCGAGGCGGTGGCCCTCGCCCGCGAGGCGGGGCTGACCGACCGGCTCCAGCCGCCGGCGACCGCGTCCGCCTCGCTGTGGACCCGCGGCGCCCTGCGCCCCATGCCCAAGGGCCACGTCATGGGCGTGCCCGGCACCGCGTCCGCCCTCTCCGGAGTCCTGTCCGACGAGGGCCTGCACCGCATCGAGCGCGACGCCGACCTGCCCCGCACCGAGGTCGGCGACGACGTGGCGGTGGGGGAGTACGTGGCGGAGCGGCTCGGCCGCGAGGTCGTCGACCGCCTGGTGGAGCCGCTGCTGGGCGGGGTGTACGCGGGTGACGCGTACCGCATCTCGATGCGGTCGGCCGTCCCCCAGCTCTTCCAGGCCGCCCGCACCCACACCTCGCTCACCGAGGGGGTGCGGGAGATCCAGGCCGGGGCGGCCGCGGCCCAGCAGACCGGGCCGGTGTTCATGGGCATCCGCGGCGGCGTGGGCAGCCTGCCCCTCGCCGTCGCGGAGTCGGTGCGCGCCCGCGAGGGCGAGATCGTGACCGGGGCACCCGTGACGGAGTTGCGCCGGGAGCCGGCCGGGTGGCGGATCGTCGCCGGTGACCGGGTGCTGCACGCCGACGCCGTGATCGTCGCCGCGCCCGCGCCCGCCGCAGCAGGGCTGCTGCGCGCAGAGGCCCCCGCCGCCGCTGCCGAGCTCGCCGCCGTCGAGTACGCGTCCATGGCCCTGGTCACCCTCGCCTACCGCAGGACCGAGGCGCACCTACCCGAGGGCAGCGGGTTCCTGGTGCCGCCGGTCGACGGGCGGACCATCAAGGCGTCGACGTTCGCCTCGCAGAAGTGGGGCTGGATCGCCGACGAGAACCCGGACCTGGTCGTGCTGCGCACCTCCGTCGGGCGGTACGGCGAGACGGAGATCCTCCAGCGTGACGACGCCGGGCTCGTGGAGGCCTCGCGCACCGACCTGCGCGCGGCGACCGGCCTGGCGGCGACCCCCGTCGAGACCCGCGTCACCCGGTGGTCCGACGGCCTGCCCCAGTACCCCGTCGGCCACCACGCGCGCGTGGCCCGCATCCGCGAGCACATCGGCAAGCTGCCGGGACTGGCCGTGTGCGGCGCGGTGTACGACGGCGTGGGCATCCCGGCGTGCATCGCGAGCGCGTACGCCGCGGTGGACCAGATCCACGGCGACCTGGGCGCTGTTCAGGAGCTCACCGCGAACCCGGTGCAGAGTCTGCACGGCGGAGCGGGAGAATAAGGGACATGAGTGACGACGCCCCCACCACCGGCCCTGCTCGGATCCCGAACAAGGGCAAGCTGGCCAAGGACCTCAACGAGGTCATCCGCTACACCCTGTGGTCCGTGTTCAAGCTGAAGGACGTACTGCCCGAGGACCGCGCGGGCTATGCCGACGAGGTCCAGGAGCTGTTCGACCAGCTCGCCGCCAAGGACGTCACCGTCCGCGGCACCTACGACGTCTCCGGGCTGCGTGCCGACGCCGACCTGATGATCTGGTGGCACGCCGAGACCAGCGACCAGCTGCAGGAGGCGTACAACCTCTTCCGCCGCACGCGGCTCGGCCGTGCCCTGGAGCCGGTCTGGTCGAACATGGCGCTGCACCGCCCCGCCGAGTTCAACCGCTCGCACATCCCGGCGTTCCTCGCCGACGAGACGCCCCGCGACTACGTCAGCGTCTACCCCTTCGTGCGCTCCTACGACTGGTACCTCCTGTCCGAGGAGGACCGCCGCCGGATGCTCGCCGACCACGGCAAGATGGCCCGCGGCTACCCGGATGTGCGCGCCAACACGGTCGCCTCGTTCTCCCTCGGCGACTACGAGTGGATCCTCGCCTTCGAGGCCGACGAGCTGTACCGCATCGTCGACCTCATGCGCCACCTGCGCGGCTCGGAGGCCCGGCGGCACGTCCGCGAGGAGGTGCCTTTCTTCACCGGGCGCCGGAAGTCCGTGACGGAGCTGGTCGCAGGCCTCGCCTGATCAGTGTGTGGGCCGGGTGGCCGTTGCCTTCGGGGTGCGGTCGCCCGGTGTCGTCGGCTTCGGTTCCGGGTGCGGTGCGCAGGCCGCCCGGCCCGACGGGAGACGGCCCTGCAGCAGGTACGCCTCCATATGGCCGTTGACGCAGGGGTTCGCGCCGCCCGCGATGCCGTGCGTGCCGGCGTCCCGTTCGGTCACCAGGACGGAGCCCGACAGCCGGCGGTGGAGTTCGAGGGCACCGCGGTACGGGGCGGCCGCGTCCCGCTCGGCGGCGAGGATCAGCGTCGGCGGCAGCTCTCCCGGCCCGGTCCGCACGTCGAGGGGCTGCTGACGCGGCGCCGGCCAGTAGGCGCACGGCAGGTTCATCCACGCGTTGTCCCAGGTCTCGAACGGTGCCACGCGGGCGAGCCGGGTGTTGTCCCGGTCCCAGACCTTCCAGTCCGTCGGCCAGGGTGCGTCGTTGCACTCGACGGCCGTGTAGACCGCCCTGGAGTTCTCCGCCTCCACCGCCTTCTCCTTTTTCGGCGCGGCCAGGTCGACCAGCGGCCGCGGATCGCCCTTCAGATAGGCCGACAGCGCCTCGGCGCGGCGCGGCCAGAAGTGGTCGTAGTACCCGGCCTCCAGAAACATGTTCTGCAACTGCCCCGGCCCGACCTTGCCGCCGGCCGGCTCGGCGGCGAGCCGCGCCCGTGCGGCGTCGTAGCTGCGTTGCACCTCCCTCGCGGTGGCGCCCAGCCCGTACACGGTGTCGTGCTCCGCGATCCACGCCTTCAGGTCCGTCCAGCGCCCCTCGAACGCGGCCGACTGGTCGAGGTTGTTGCGGTACCAGATCTGCGCCGGGTGGGGGTTCACCGCGGCGTCGAACACCATGCGCCGTACGTGGGAGGGGAACAGCGTCGCGTACAGCGCCCCGAAGTAGGTGCCGTACGACGCGCCCACGAAGGTCAGCTTCTGCTCGCCGAGCGCCGCGCGCAGGACGTCCAGGTCGCGGGCGTTGTTGAGGGAGTGGTAGTGCCTGAGCGCGTTTCCGGACCGCTGGGCGCAGCCGCGGGCGTAGGCCTTCGCCCCCGCGATGCGCTCCTGCTTGTACGACTCCGAGGGGTGCGTCGGTGCCTGCGAGGGCGCCTTGAAGTAGTGCTTGGGGTCCTGGCAGGACAGGGGTGCGGAACGGCCGACGCCGCGCGGGGCGTAGCCGACCAGGTCGTACGCGGCCGCGAGACGCTTCCACTCAGGAAGTCGGCCGACCAGCGGGAAGTGGTATCCGGAGGCGCCCGGACCGCCCGGGTTGTAGACCAGGGCGCCCTGCCGCGGCACCTTGCGCTTGCTGTTGTGCGGGTCGCGATGGGTGGCCCGTACTCTGCTGACGGCGAGTTCGATCTGCTTGCCGCGGGGCTTGGCGTAGTCGAGCGGGACGGTGACCGTGCCGCACTCCATGGTCCCCGGCAGGTCCTGGGCGTCGGGGCACTTGCCGAAGTCGATGCCCTCGGCCTGTGCGCGGGCGGCGGCCAGGGCGGTGCCGCGCGTCTCGGCCGCCCTGTCCGGGGCGCCGGGTGCGCCGCCGGCCGGGGCGGCGACGAGCGTGGTGAGGAGCAAGGAACCGGCGGCCGTGTAGAGAACGGCAGCTCTCATCGCGTATCCCTTCGGAGCGCGGCAGCGACAAAGGGGATATTTCGGGCGATTGTGGGTGAAGGCAAGTACCAACCGGCCGGTGTCGGCGCCAATGCGCCCGTATGCTCCCAGGCGCTGTCCGGCCGGGGAGAACCACGGCGAGTACGGGTGGGCCTCGAGCCGGGCGGGGGAGGCGGGGCCCCGGCTGAGGCCCGGTCAGCGGCGGAGCAGTACCCGGCGGGCGCGTGCCATGCGGGAGCGCGGACGTGGTGTCGTACCCGCCCGGTCCAGCCACCACTGGCGCAACTCCCGCCGCGCGCGGGCGCCTTCGGGCCGCTCGGCGAGCAGCAGCTGCTCGGCGAAGTGCAGTGCGTCGCGCTGGTAGCCGCCGGTCATCGGGTGCCGGTGGGCGTACGCGAGGAAGGCGGGCCGGTAGGCGTCACCGAGGATCTCCGGCAGCTCCGGTGCGACCTTCGCCACCACGTCCGCCCGCTTCCCGGCCAGCGCCCGCGCCTGCACCCCGAGTCGCACCCGGTCGAACCCCTCCGGCACGGGCGTACCGGCGACGAGCGCGGACAGCAGTGCGGCCTGCGCGAGGCCGAGCCGCTGGCGAGCGGGGCCGCAGGCCTGCGTCGAGGGGGCCGGCCCGGCCGTCGGGAGAGCGGCTCGGTCCGGCTCACCGCCCCTTGCCCGCCCCTCCTCCAGGGCATCCCGAATCGACACCAACTCCCGTTCCAGCTCCGCCGGTTCGGGGAAGTTCTCGTCCCGCTCCAGCAGCACTCCCGGCGGTGAGACACGGGACGCGAGGTCGGTCAGGATGTCGAGGACCGGCTGCGGGACCGGGTGGGCGTGGCTGTCGTGCCAGACGCCGTCGCGTTCGAAGCCGCCCGCCACATGGACGTAGGCGAGGGCCTCCAGCGGGATCTCGGCGAGCGCCTTGGCCGGGTCCTCGCCACGGTTGACGTGGTTGGTGTGCAGGTTCGCCACGTCGATCAGGAGCCGTACGCCGGTGCGTTCGGCCAGCTCGTACAGGAACTGGCCCTCGGTCATCTCCTCGCCCGGCCAGGAGATCAGCGCCGCGATGTTCTCCACGGCGAGCGGAACGGGCAGCGCGTCCTGCGCGATGCGCACGTTCTCGCACAGCACGTCGAGGGCGTCCCGGGTGCGCGGCACCGGCAGCAGATGCCCGGCCTCCAGCGGCGGGGACGCGGTCAGCGGGCCGCCGGCCCGGACGAACGCGATGTGCTCGGTCACCAGCGGCGAGCCCAGCGCCTCCGCCCGCTCGGCGAGGGCCGTCAGCCGTGCGGGGTCGGGCCGCTCGGCGCCGCCGAGGCCCAGGGAGACGCCGTGCGGGACGACCGTCACCCCGCGCTCACGCAGCCGCAGCAGCGCGTCGGGGAGATGGCCGGGGCAGACGTTCTCGGCGACGACCTCGACCCAGTCGACGCCCGGCATGGCTTCCACGGCGTCCGCGATCTCCGGCCGCCACCCGATTCCGGTCCCCAGTCGCTCCATGGCCCCCTCCTTCACGTCCGATCTGCCACCTGGATCCGCTGTGTCGTCTCCTTCGACGGCCCGCTGTTCCGGCGTGAGGGGGGTATGGCCCCGGCCTCGGGGCACGAACCCTTCGGCGCGCACGTTCAGAGCAACATTTGAGGTTGGCGTGGCCGGCGCCAGAAGGTACGGACGGCAGACCCCGGACGTTCACGGCCGGCCACGGAACGTTCAGCGCAGCGCCGGATGGTCCGCGACCACCGTGCAGGAACCGGGCGCGATCTCCGTGAACCCGGCGTCGCGGACCAACGGCAGCCCGATCGAGGTGAGGTCACGCCAACGGGCCGGGTCGGCGGTGCGCACGGCCAGCGGGAAGCCCGCGTCCCGCCAGGCCGCGCGCTCCTCGTCCGACAGCTCCCACCAGGCGAGCTGGGCGCCGTGACCGGCCTGGGCCATGGCCTTGCCGGCCGACATCTCCACGTCCGGGTTCAGCCACAGCACCGGCGCGCTCCGGTCCGCCTCGACGGGCGGCTCCGGGTCGTCGAGGTCGGTGCCGGAGACCTGGAGCTTCGCCAGTTCCTTGGGCCAGCCGTCGAGCGGAACCGGCGGAAACACCCGTACCTCCGCCGCCTTGCCCGTGACCGTGATGCCGGGCAACGCCTCCGCCCGCCGCCACTCGGCGCCACGCGCCCGCCGCACCACCTTGCGGATCCGGGCGTCCTGCCAGTCCCGCATCGCCTGTGCCCACTCGCCCTCACCCAGCGACCGCTCGTCACTCAGCATCACCAGGACGGCACGGGCGGCCGTCTCCAGGGCGTCGGTCCGGGCAGGCGGCGCCCCTCGCTCGATCCGCACGACAAGCGGCAGCACAAACTGCGGCGCGGTGTCGCGGGCGCTGGACTCGGACCGGAAGGGGCTGTCGTTCAGTTCGCTGGTCACGCCGTCCAGTCTGCCAACCTCAGGGGCGCAGGGCGGTCTCGGTGTGCGGCTGAGCCGCGTGGGCGGCCCCGATCAGCTCGGACACCTTCACGAACCGGTACCCCTGCCGGCGCAGCTCCGGCACGATCACCCGTACCGCGCGCTCGGTCGTCGGGGCCGCGCTGCGTGTGCAGTGCAGTACGACGACCGACCCCGGCCGTACGCCGTCCAGCACGTCCCGGGCCACGGCGTCGGCGTCCGTCGCGAACGCGTCCCCGCTCACCACGTCCCACTGCACCGCGGTCAGGCCGGCTCCGCCGAGCGCGCGCAGTGCCCGCCGGTCGTAGCAGCCGCCGGGGAAGCGGAAGTACGGCTTCGGATCCGGTACGCCCGCCCTGCGGAAGGCGGCGTACGCCCGCTCCACGTCCGCCCGCATCCGGTCCTCGGCGACCGTCGGCAGCCCGTAGCAGTCGGGCGTGAAGGCGTAGTGGCTGTAGGAGTGGTTGGCGACCTCGAAGAGGGGGTCCCGGCCGATGCTCCGGGCCTGGACGGGGTACTCCTCCGCCCAGCGTCCGGTCATGAACACGGTGGCCGGCACCTGCAGCGACCGCAGCGTCGCGATCAGCGAGGGGTTGTCGAAACGTTCGCCCGCAGCTGCGCGGGGGCCCTGGTCGGCGGTCATGTCCGCGTCGAAGGTGAGCGCGACCGTCCTGCCCTGGGTGCGCGGCCCGTTGGTGAAGACGGGGGTGAGGCCTTCGGGGCCCTGGGCGAGGGCGGGCGCACGGGAGTCGGCGGCCGACGGGCCCGGGCGGGCCGGACGGGGCTGCGGGCGCTCGGTGCCGCCGCAGCCGACGAGGGCGGCGCCGAGTACGCAGACGGCGGTGAGACGTCGTACGGGAAGGATCACCGAATGAACATAAGCAGAAAAGCATATAAACAGGGCATTCGGTCCCTTGGTGTCCCTTCGATGTCACCCGCTCAGCTGTCGTCGATCTCCGGAACCGCGTGCGTGGCGTCCGCCGCTCGTGCTGTGGAGCGGTGGTCCATGGTGTGGGTCTCCAGGAAGCGCAGCAGCTCCACCGGGAAGGGGAGTACGAGCGTCGAGTTCTTCTCGGCGGCGACGGCCACGACCGTCTGCAGCAGCCGCAGCTGGAGCGCGGCGGGCGTGTCCGCCATCTGCTGTGCTGCCTCGGCCAGCTTCTTGGACGCCTGGAGCTCGGCGTCGGCGTTGATGACCCGGGCCCGCCGCTCCCGGTCGGCCTCCGCCTGCCGGGCCATGGAGCGCTTCATCGTCTCCGGCAGCGACACGTCCTTGATCTCGACCCGGTCCACTTGGACGCCCCAGCCCACGGCCGGGCTGTCGATCATCAGCTCCAGGCCCTGGTTGAGCTTCTCGCGGTTGGACAGCAGGTCGTCCAGGTCGCTCTTGCCGATGATCGACCGCAGCGAGGTCTGCGCCATCTGCGAGACCGCGAACTTGTAGTCCTCGACCTTGATGAGCGCGCTGGCGGCGTCGACCACTTTGAAGTACACGACCGCGTCCACCCGCACGGTCACGTTGTCCCGGGTGATGCCCTCCTGGCCGGGCACGGGCATCGTCACGATCTGCATGTTGACCTTGTGCAGCCGGTCGACGATCGGGATGATCATCGTGAATCCGGGCGGACGCACGGAACCTTTGAGCCGGCCGAGGCGTAGCACCACACCGCGTTCGTACTGTTTGACCACCCGCGCTGCTGCGGCGAGATACAGCGCGCCCGCGGAACCGACCGTCGCGGCCACCGCCAGGAGTTCGTCGAGCATATGACGTCCCCCTCACCCGGAGGAGCGTAATGAGTGAAAGCCTTCTCCTGTAAAGATATGCCCGGTATCGGGTCCGGGGCCATGCTCGGTCCCGGACCCGATGCGGGCCCCGGTCAGGGCGAGGTGACCTTGACCGGTTCGGTGTCGGACGCGCTGTGCCGCTCGGCCCAGCTCTCCAGCGCCGTACGGCAGGCGTGGTCCAGGTGGTGGAGGCCGGACAGGTCCAGCTCGATCGGCCGGTCCTGGGGGAGCGCCTCCAGGCTGTCCAGTATCTTCGGCAGCTGCAGGAAGGTCGCGTTGCCGGACAGGTACGCCTGGACCGGTCCGGCGCCCTTGTCTATGACCTCCAGCTTGATGTGCGAGGCCTCCCAGGCGGTCTTGGCGACCGACAGGGCCAGACCGATCAGGACGCCCTCGAACATGTTCACGGCGACGATGGCCACCGCGGTGACGACGAGGATCAGCGCCTCGCCGCGGTGTGTCCGCCACAGCGACACGATCTGCCGGAACGGGATCAGCTTCCAGCCCGCGTGGACGAGGATGCCGGCCAGCGCGGGCAGCGGGATCAGTGCCAGGGCGCCCGGCAGCAGCGCGGCGAACAGCAGCAGCCAGACGCCGTGCAGGACGCGGGAGGCCTTGGTCTTCGCACCCGCCTGGACATTGGCCGAGCTGCGCACGATGACCGCGGTCATGGGCAGCGCGCCGAGTGCCCCGCAGACCGCGTTGCCCGCGCCCTGCGCCATCAGTTCCTTGTCGTACCGAGTGCGCTCACCGTCGTGCAGCTGGTCCACGGCCGCCGCGCTGAACAGGCTCTCCGCGGAGGCGATCAGTGCGAAGGCGAGGACCGTGCCGAGAGCTGCCGGGCTCGCCAGCTCGCCGAAGGCGTCGGCGCCCGGTACCTGGACAGCGTCGAGCAGGCCCTGCACCTCCACGGTGGCCACCGGCAGATCGAACGCGAGCGCGGCGAGCGTGGCCAACACCACCGCCGCGAGCGCACCCGGCACCGCCCGCACGGTCTCGGGCAGCCGCTTCCAGAGCACCATCACGGCCACGGTGCCCGCGCCGAGCGCGATCGAGGCCAGTGCCGTGGTGCTGCCCACGGCCTCGACGAACGCCTCCGGCAGCCCCGTGATCTTGTCGATGCCGGATGCCGGGGCCGTCATGCCGGCCGCCGCGTACATCTGGCCCGCGATGATCACGAGCCCGATGCCGGCCAGCATGCCCTCGACGACCGAGACGGAGATGGCCCGGAACCAGCGCCCCAGCTTCAGGGCGCCCATGACGAGTTGGAGCACTCCGGCGGCGAGCACGATCGCGCCGAGCGCGGGCAGCCCGAACTCGCGGACCGCTTCGAAGACCAGCACGGTGAGCCCCGCGGCCGGTCCGGACACCTGCAGGCTGCTGCCGGGCAGCAGGCCGGTGACGATGCCGCCCACGATGCCGGTGACCAGACCGAGTTCGGCCGGGACACCGGAGGCGACGGCCACGCCGACGCACAGCGGCAGCGCGACCAGGAAGACGACGATGGAGGCGCCGAAGTCCTGTTTGAAATAAGGGTATTTGTGGAGGTTTTTCTGGGGGCGTTTGTGGGGGGAATTGGTCATGACGGGATTCACAGCGCCTCGAACGCGTCGGTGGCTGCGCGGTGTTCGCGCACGGTTCCGGTGTGCACCTCGTAGTACCAGCCGCGCAGCCGCAGCCGGCCGTCCGCGAGCCGTTGCTCGACGCACGGGTAGGAGCGCAGGCGCAACAACTGGGCCAGCACATGCTGTTGCACCGCCTCGGCGACCGTCGGGTCCGCCGGGTCGGCGGACTTGGGCTCGTCGGCGGCGTGCGCCAGCCAGTCGCGCACGGCAGGTACGGCATCGAGGTCGTCGCCGCGCACCAGCGCGCCGACGGCACCGCAGTGCGAGTGGCCGCAGACCACGACGTCCTGGACGCCGAGCACCTCCACGGCGTACTCGATGGTGGCCGCTTCACCGGTGGGGCGGCCGGAGGTGTACGGGGGAACGATGTTGCCCGCGGTGCGCAGCTCGAACAGCTGGCCGGGGCGGGCGCCCGTGATCAGGGCCGGTACGACCCGGGAATCGGAGCAGGTGATGAACAGGACCTCGGGGGACTGGCCCTGTGCAAGCTGAGCGAACTCCTCAGGGCGCTGTCCGAACGTGCGGGCGTTGTCGATGAGGGGCTGCATGATGTGGTGATTCCTCCTGGCGCGCCGTCAGGGCGCGTCGGGCGGGCAGGACAGAGGTGGGGGGACTGCTCTGCTCTCAGCAGCGGAAGACCTGAAGTGCCGCCGGAGAGTGGGCTGTCGAGGGTCTCGACGCGTGGTCGTGTGCGGCGTTGCGCACGCCCGCGTCGGAATCGGTCCCCTGATCCCGCGCCGGCTGGGGGTACCCCCTGCTCGAAGAGCTTGGGGGAGGGCGCTCGGGCGCGCAGGGCGCGGAGTCGACCGCGCGGTGGCGGTCGCGGATACGCAGGGGACCGGTCGGATCCCCGAACTGCGTGTTGTGGTGGCAGGCGGCGTCCTCGGCGCGCAGCGCCTTGCCGGAGGGGTTGGTTCCGGGCTGCGCCTCGGCCTCTGCATGACGGGCTGTGTACGCATGTGCGAAGGACGCCGTGGACGTGAAGAACGGGAGGGTCAGCAGGAGGGCAGCCAGGGCCGAGTACAGCGTGCAGGCCGTCCTACCTCGAAACATGAGCCTCCCTCCGGTTTTTTCACGCTTCTAGTCCGTACCAACGGTTGGTCAACGGTTGGTCAAGAAAGACATTAACCCTGCGAAGTTGTTTGCAGGGTTAACTCGGCGTTTCGACCCGAAGAGAGCCTCAAAAGCGAGGGTGATTTGGCGTGATTCAGCCCTTGAATCTGAGGGGTTGGTCCGCTATTGAGCGTCGACCAGGCGCTTCGCGTCCCGGGCCAGTGCGGTCAGCCGGGAGATCGCGCGGAAGTACTTCTTGCGGTAGCCGCCCTTCAGCATGTCCTCGCTGAACAGCTGATCGAACGGCAGTCCCGAGGCCAGGACCGGAACCTCCCGGTCGTAGAGCCGGTCCGCGAGGACGACGAGCCGCAGCGCCGTCGACTGGTCCGGAATCGGTCGCACATCCGTCAGGCACACCGCCTTCAGGCCGTCGGTCAGGGCGCCGTAACGGCTGGGGTGGACCCGGGCGAGGTGGTCCAGCAGGTGCGGGAAGTCGTCGAGCGAGGCGCCCTCCATGGCGTACGCCGCCTTTGTCACCTGTTCGTCCGAGTACGGGGCCGGAGCCTGCGGCAGGCCGCGGTGGCGGTAGTCCTCGCCGTCGATGCGCAGGGTGCGGAAGTGGGCGGACAGGCCCTGGATCTCCCGCAGGAAGTCGGCCGCGGCGAAGCGGCCCTCGCCGAGCTTGCCCGGCAGGGTGTTCGACGTGGCGGCGAGCGCGACGCCCGCGTCGACCAGCTTGCCGAGCAGGGTGGAGACCAGGACGGTGTCACCCGGGTCGTCGAGCTCGAACTCGTCGATGCACAGGAGGCGGTGGCCGGACAGTGTCCGCACAGTCTGCTGGAAGCCGAGAGCGCCGACGAGGTTGGTCAGCTCCACGAACGTGCCGAACGCCTTCAGTGCGGGCTCGGCCGGGGTGGCGTGCCACAGGGAGGCGAGCAGGTGGGTCTTGCCGACGCCGTAGCCGCCGTCGAGGTAGACGCCGCGTGGTCCCGCCGGGGGCTTGGGGGACCTGGACCTGCCGAACCCGAAGAATCCGCGCCTGCCCGTGTCGGGCACTGCGCCGAGGCCGGTGGCGAAGCCCTCGAGGACCCCTACCGCCTCGCTCTGGCTGGGCTGGTTCGGGTCCGGGATGTAGGTACTGAAGCGCACCGAGTCGAAGCGGGGCGGGGGCACCATCTCGGCGACCAGGCGGTCCGCGGGGACGTGCGGCTCGCGGGTGCACAGGGAGAGCGGGCCGGCTTCGGTTATCGGGCTCCGCCCGGCGGCGGTAGAGGGGGACACGCTTACCCATGCTAAGGGGTGGCTCGGGTTCGGCTGCGGGCTGCGGGCTGTATGTGGCCGGGTCCACGTGGGGAACCGCGGGCCGGCAGAGCCCCGCGTCCTCGGGCCGGCCGTGGCTCCGTCGGCGGACAGTTCCTTCCTCGCGTGGAACACTGCACCGCATGCGACGCCTGTTCCCTGTGACCGACCAGACGGACGACCGCGAGTGGAGCCTCGCCGAGCTGGCCGCCGCCTATGCCTATCCCGAGCCCCGGCCGGGAGAGCCGGTGGCGTGGGTGCGGGCCAACATGGTGAGCACGCTCGACGGCGCCGCCCAGCACGACGGTCGCTCGCAGCCCATCTCCAACGCCACCGACATGCGGATCTTCGGCACGCTCCGGGCGCTGGCGGACGTGGTCGTGGTCGGTGCTGAAACGGTCCGTCAGGAGGGGTATCGCCCGGCACGCGCGCGTGCGGAGTTCGCGGGGCTGCGCAAGGCGGCCGGGCAGGGGCCCGCCCCCGCGATCGCGGTGGTCACCGCGAGTCTGGATCTGGACTTCTCGCTTCCGCTGTTCACCTCGCCCCTGGTTCCGACCCTGGTCCTCACGGGCGCCGCCGCGGCCCCGGACCGGATCGTGGCGGCCGAGAAGGCCGGCGCCCGGGTGGTGCTCGCCGGTGACGGCGTCGGAGTGGAGCCCGCCCGGGCCGTACGGGCCCTCGCCGAGCTGGGGCACACGCGGCTGCTGACCGAGGGCGGCCCACGGCTGCTGGGCCAGCTGGTGGCCGCCGGGGTGCTCGACGAGCTGTGCCTGACCGTGTCCCCGATGCTCGCCGCGGGCGACGCGCAGCGAATCGTAGGGGGGCCGTCGGTGGCGGTACCGCAGCGTTTCGCCCTGGCGTCCCTGCTGGAAGAGGCCGGGTTTCTGTTCTCCCGTTACCGTCGGTCCTGAGAACGGCGGAATCGTCCGTTCCGTTTAACTTTCGCCGGGCACACTTAGGACTCGCAGTACCCGTGCGATCACGGGGAGGATGGTTTTCCGCAGGGCCTGGTACGGCCCACGGAGGAGAAGGGGCGCCTGGTGTTCACAAGCGTTTTGATGATCGAGAAGGCCATGACGTCCGCCGACGTGGAGTTCGTCACCACCTTGCACGGGGACGAGCCGGTCACCTTCCACGTGCTGCTCCAGCCGCGCGGCGAGCAGGCGGACCGGTTGCTGCGCGCCATCGACGACCTCGCCCTCGGCGATCTCGACGAGGCGGTGCGCGAGGGGGAGACCCCGGAGGGAGAGGCGGCCAGAAGCGAGGGGCAGCGGGCGCTCGAGGTGTCCCTGCAGGCGCTGCGAGCCTCGGGCAGCGAGGCCGAGGGGCGGCTGATCGAGGCCCACCCGCTCGATGTGCTCAAGGACCTCGTCGAGGAGACCGGTGCCGACGAGGTGATCGTCCTGACCGATCCCCACTACGTGGAGGAGTTCTTCCACCGGGACTGGGCTTCCCGGGCCCGGCACCGGGTGGGGGTGCCCGTGCTGAAGTTGTTCTCGCACAGCAAGGCGTAGGGCTTCGCTCGAGCGGGGGACCCCCATCGCCCCCGCTCACCTGCGCTGATCAGTCACCGCTCCTTGGAGCCGGCCTGATCCGCCGGACGCGCCCTAGTGAGGCGCTGTCGGCCGCAGGCAATAGGCTGGGGCCCGCGTTCGCTCGCGGGCGCTGATCGTCGCATTCGGATCTTGGGGAGATACACGCATGGCACCCGGCCTTCCTACCGCCATGGACCGACCGCACTTCATCGGCATCGGCGGCGCCGGGATGTCGGGCATCGCGAAGATCCTCGCGCAGCGCGGTGCCAAGGTCGCCGGCAGCGACGCGAAGGAGTCGGAGACCGTCGAGGCCCTGCGCGCGCTGGGTGCGACCGTGCACATCGGACATGCGGCCGAGCACCTCGCGGACGACGCCAGCTGTGTCGTGGTGTCGTCGGCGATCCGCGCGGACAACCCGGAGCTGGCCCGGGCGGCCGAACGGGGCATCCCGGTGATCCACCGCTCCGACGCGCTCGCCGCCCTGATGGACGGCCTGCGCCCGATCGCAGTCGCGGGCACGCACGGCAAGACGACCACCACCTCGATGCTGGCGGTGTCGCTGTCCGAGCTGGGCCTGCACCCCTCGTACGCCATCGGCGGCGACCTCGACGCCCCCGGCTCCAACGCGCTGCACGGCGAGGGCGAGATCTTCGTCGCCGAGGCGGACGAAAGCGACCGCAGCTTCCACAAGTACGCGCCCGAGGTGGCGATCGTCCTCAACGTCGAGCTCGACCACCACGCCAACTACGCGTCGATGGACGAGATCTACGAGTCCTTCGAGACGTTCGCCGGGCGGATCGTGCCCGGCGGGACGCTGGTGATCTCGGCGGACCACGAGGGCGCGCGGGAGCTGACCCGGCGGCTGGCCGGGACCGTGCGGACGGTGACCTACGGGGAGGCGGACGACGCCGACGTACGTGTCCTGTCGGTCGTGCCGCAAGGGCTGAAGAGCGAGGTCACGGTCCTCCTGGACGGTGCGGAACTCACCTTCACCGTCTCCGTCCCGGGCCGCCACTACGCCCACAACGCGGTCGCCGCCCTCGCGGCGGGCGCGGCCCTCGGCGTGCCGGCCGCGGAGCTGGCCCCGGCGCTGGCCGCGTACACGGGAGTGAAGCGGCGCCTGCAGCTGAAGGGCGAGGCAGCCGGCGTTCAGGTGATCGACTCCTACGCCCACCACCCGACCGAGATGACGGCGGACCTGGAGGCGATGCGCGCGGCGGCGGGCGACGCGCGCATCCTGGTCGTCTTCCAGCCGCACCTGTTCTCCCGCACCCAGGAGCTCGGCAAGGAGATGGGTCGGTCCCTGGCCCTGGCCGACGCCTCCGTGGTCCTGGACATCTACCCGGCCCGTGAGGACCCGATCCCCGGCGTGACCAGCGAACTGATCATCGAGGCGGCCCGCGCGGCCGGCGCCGACGTGACACCCGTCCACGACAAGGCGGAGGTGCCCGAGATCGTGGCGGGAATGGCGAAGGCCGGTGATCTCGTTCTGACCATGGGCGCGGGCGATGTCACCGACCTCGGCCCGCGCATCCTGGACCGCCTGTTGAAGTGAGGGGCTGAACGCTCATGTCGTACGACGTCGAAAAGCCGGACGAGCAGTGGCGTGCGGAGCTGACGCCGGCCGAATACGCCGTACTGCGCGAGGCTGCCACCGAGCCCGCGTTCACCGGTGAGTACACCGACAGCAAGACCAAGGGCGTCTACTCCTGCCGGGCCTGCGGTGCCGAGCTGTTCACCTCGGACACGAAGTTCGAGTCCCACTGCGGCTGGCCGTCCTTCTTCGACCCGAAGGACACCGACGCCGTGGAGCTCGTCGAGGACCGCTCGTACGGCATGGTGCGCACCGAGGTGCGGTGTGCGCGGTGCGGATCCCATCTCGGGCATGTGTTCGAGGGTGAGGGGTATCCCACTCCGACGGATCAGCGGTACTGCATCAACTCGATCTCCCTGAGGTTGCAGCCCGAGGGGGAGTGAACGCACGTTTGTGGCGTGTGTCACACAAGGTTTAGGGTTGAAGCGCCTGGAGGATCTCCCCGCAGGGCGAGCCGAACGACGGTGTGCGCCGGGGTCTCCTCCAGGTGAAGGAAGTGGTCCCGTTGTCGGTCGCATGGGACGACATCGGCGGTCTCGTCGATGCTCATGAGCGGTTCCTGGCCGGTGCACGGGTCGAGTCGGACGTACGCGACTCGGTGCTCGACTCCTGGAAGCGGTGCCGGTTCGCGGGGCTCGAGCCGCACCGGCTGCTGATCCCCTACGCGCCGGACCTCGCGGTCGAGGACCCGCTGCTGCGCGCCGCCGAACCGGTGCTCAAGCGTCTGACCGCGTCGTTCGAGAAGGTGAGCATGGCGGTCGTGCTGTGCGACGGGCAGGCCCGCCTGGTCCAGCGGCACGGCGGCGACCGGCAGTTGCTCGCACTGCTCGACGAGGTGAACTTCGCCCCGGGCTTCTGCGCGTCCGAGGAGGTCGCCGGCACCAACGGCGTGGGCACCGCACTGGCGGAGCGGCGGCCCGTCTACGTCGTCGGCCGTGAGCACTTCGCCGACTGCCTGTCCCTGTTCACCTGCGCGGGCGCACCCGTGCGGAATCCACTCAGCGGGCGTATCGAGGCCGTCCTCGACCTCACCTGTCTGCGGGACGAGGGCGACCCCGCCATGGTGCGGCTGGTGCACGATGCCGCCCGGGACATCGAGACCCGGCTGCTGGAGGCGGCGACGGAGCGGGAGCGGGCGCTGCTCACCGCATACCGTCGGGCCTCGCATGCCGCGGACGGCGGCGACGCATGGCCGCGGCAGCCCGAGCAGGCGCCCATGGGCGCCGAGGCCGTCCATGACGGCGCGGACCTCGGCCGGCTCGATCTCGCCGTGCTGCGGGAGAAGGCCGAGGAGCTCATCGCCTCACCGCACCTCACCTTCGACGAGGTGGCCCTCTCCGGTGGCCGAGTGGCGATCCTGCTGCGCCGGCCGATCAGGGGTGATGCCGGTGAGACCGGCGTCGTGGTCGAGGCCCGGGTGCTCGGCGACCCGCGACTGCGGCACGTGGAACTGGCAACGGACGGCCCCACCGCGCCCGGGACAACGCCCGTATCCGCCGCCCTCCCGACGGTGACTGCGGCGCCGGTCCCGACGCCGGGGGCTTCCGCCGCGTCGGTCGCACGTGGTGTGGCGCCGGCCCCTGGGGCGGGTTCGTCTGCTGTGTCGGCGACTCCTGCGGCTGGCTCGTCTGCGGTCTCGGCGGCTCCTGGGTCG
>NZ_QZWF01000049.1 GCF_004187715.1 Streptomyces sp. F001
CGTCACCCCCACCCGTGAGCCGAACACCCGTCCCTCGCATCCAACGACCGCCCCACACAAAAGTCACGCATTCGATGAACGAACACCCGTCCCCTCGGAATTCGCACATGCCGTGCCCACGACACTCCCACTCATACACGCCAGAACACACCCGTACGCAGTCAGCGGGCAGCAGTTCCCCACCCTCGGACACGGCCGCGATGCCGTGACCCGCCGCCATGGTTCCGCCCCATGTGGATGGTCCTCGTCAGCGCCGTCGACACCCTGGAGCTCGCCGTGGGCGCGGGCGCCGCCAGCGTGTCCCCGCTCGCGGTAGGCGCCGCGCGAGGGGCGGGTGACCGGCTCGTGAACGGCCGGACGCTCGCGGCGGCCGTCACGCTCGGTGGGGCTGCTGCTCTGTCAGGACTACGTCCGTCCCTCGTACGTCGATCTCGCGCTGGTCCTCGCCGTGCTGGGCCCCGTCGGCACCCTTGTGTTCGCGCGGCTGCTCGCCGGCGAACTGGCCGACGACGGAGTCGCCCTGTACGTCCTCGGTCACGCCGGTGTGAAGGCCGCGCTGTTCGCCTGCACCGGCATCCTGCTCGACCGCCACGGCACCGTCGACGAGCACACCCTGCACGGGCGGGCCCGGCAACTGCGTGGTGTCGCCGTGCTGTTCGCGGCCGGCGCCCTGGGCCTCGCCGGGCTGCCGCCGTTCGGCACGGCACTCGGCAAGTCGGTCACGGAGGAGGCCGCGGGCGGCCCGCTCACCGTGCTGTACGTGCTCGCCTCGGCGGTCACGGCGGGAGCGGTACTGCGGGTGGCCGCCCGTGTGTTCCTCGGCCTCGGGCCCCCGCCGCCGGAGGCGGGGGAGTACGAGACGACCGGTTCCGGGGAGGAGCCCGAGACCCGTGGACGGATCGGTTTCGTGCCCGACACCATGACGGCCGTCCCGGCACTGCTGCTCGCCGGGGCTCTTGCCGTCGGGGCGACTCCCGGCTTCGGCGACATGGTGGCGCATGCCGTGAACGAGGCCGGCTCCGGCGGGGCCGTCGTCGCCGTGCACTGGACACCGCTCGGCATCCTGCTGGGCTTCGTGTCGACCCTGCTGGCCGTGGGCCTGGCCGCCGTGGCCGTCACCCGCCCGAAGCTGCTCGCCGCCCCGGACCGGGCGCTGCCGCTGCGGCGCCTGCAGTCCGGGCACGTCGGGGACTACGTGGCCTGGCTGCTGGTGGGCGCCACGCTGCTCGGCGTGCTCACCCTGCCCGGCGTCCCGGCCACCTGATCAGGTTCCGTAGGTGACCCGTACCTCCTTGAAGCCGAGGGAGCCCAGCAGGCCTTCCAGCATGCCGGTGGTGTTGGACTCGGCCCGCTCGGTGAGCTCGCTCTCCTTCGCCGCGGCACGGATGTGCCGCACCGCGAGCTGCTGCACGGCCTGTTCGCTGTTCGGGTTGTCCGAAAACAGATCGCCCAGCCGGTCGAGCAGACCGCGCTGCTTGGACACGGCGTAGGAGCGGTCGGTGTCGAGGGCGGGTTCGCCGAGTGCCGCGTGCGGCAGCCGGAGCGTGGCGGACGTACGGTCCTCGTCGACCGTCACGTCGTCCTCGCCGACCCTGCCGAGGTCGACGTAGGCGTCGACGGTGCCCGCGCCGACGTACAGGGTCCGGGTGCCGCGGATCGCGTCGGGCAGGTACTTGGTGTCCTTCTCCAGATCGACGACGACCTGGAAGTTGCCGGAGGCGGCGTCGTAACGGCTGATGTCCTGGATCGACTTGAGCAGGGCCGGACCCGAGCGGTCATGCGTCTCGGTGCCGAACAGGTCTCTCAGTCCCGGCAGCACGCTCAGCCGGATCCCGGCGAACAGCACGACGAGCACCAGCACGAGGGCGCTCACGGCCTTCGCCCAGCCGGGCAGGCGCCGGGGGAGGCGCTTGATGGAAGTCGTCATGGCGACGGTCCTCCTTCCTCCTGTCCACATGCCCCTCAAATCCCTTGCCAGACCGCATGGTTGACCGATGTACGACGGATGGGGGGGAGCGCCGTCCAGTCAGACGGCGGGTGTCCCGGGCCGTGGGAGGGCCGCGTCCAGCGTCGGCTGCGGCGGCAGCAGCCGCGACAGGCCGGTGACGCGCAGGACGCGCAGGGCCAGCGGGTGGGTGCAGACGAGGTGGAGTTGCCCGTCGTGGGCGAGGACCCGGCTGCGGGCCCGGTACAGCAGACGCAGTCCGGAGGCGTCGAAGAACTCGACCCTGTTGAGGTCGATCACGATGCGGGGGGCGGGCCGCGCCGTCACCTCGTCCAGGTGTGGGAGGATCTCCGCCGCAGAGAGCATGTCGATCTCCCCGCGGAACTCCAGGATCGTGTGCCCCCGCTCCTGGTGGACGCGCAGATGCCGGGTGAGCGGCGCAGCCTCCTGCCCCACGACGACCTCGCCTCCAAGCGGCCTGACGAGCCCACAACTGCGGGCCCCGCCCTGCAAGTTACCTTCGATAGAGTGAATTCCAGCATGTTCGATTGACATATGTCATCGAAATTGAGCCTGAGTTCATTCGTGTTGCGAAGGCTCCGGCAGGGCGGAGTGGCAGGAGGCGGCGGTCAGCCGACCAGCAGGACCAGCTTCCCGGTGGTGCGGCCGGTGTCGCCGAGCGCGTGGGCCTTGGCGGCCTCGGCCAGCGGGAAGGTGCCCGCGATCGTCGCGCGCAGCCGGCCGTCCTCGACAAGCCCGGCGATGGCGTTCATGCCGGTGTGGTCGGCGTCGACGAGCATCCGGACCGCCCGGACGCCGAGCCGCTCGGCCTCCTCGTAGAAGTCGTCCGAACCGACCGGCAGGATCGAGACCACGAGTCCGCCGGGGCGCAGCACGCGCAGCGAGCGCACGGCGGTCTCGCCGCCGAGGGTGTCCAGCACGACGTCGACGTCCCGCACCGTCTCCGCGAAGTCGGTCGTCCGGTAGTCGATCGCCTCGTCCACACCGATCTCGCGCAGGAAGTCGTGCTTGCCCGCGCTCGCCGTGCCGATCACATACGCGCCCCGGGCCTTGGCGATCTGCACCGCCACATGCCCGACCCCGCCGGCCGCGGCATGGATCAGCACCCGCTGTCCCGGCTGCAGGTCCGCCCGCTCCACCAGCGCCTGCCACGCGGTCAGCGAGACCAGCGGCAGCGCGCCCGCCTGCGTGTGGTCGATCCCGGCGGGCTTCAGTGCGAAGGCGCGGGCCGGGCCGGTGACGTACTCGGCGTGCGAGCCGTGACCGAACGGGTACGGCAGCATGCCGAAGACCTCGTCGCCGGGCTTGAACAGGGCGACGCCGATCCCGGTCGCCTCGACCACGCCGGACACGTCCCAGCCGAGGACGAAGGGCGGCTGCCCCAGGAAGCCGCCGGAGGCGCGGTGCTTCCAGTCGGTCGGGTTGACGCCGGCGGCCCGTACCCGGACCAGGACCTCGTTCGGCCGTGGGGCCGGCCGCTCGATCCGTACTTCCTTCAGTACCTCGGGCCCGCCGAGGATGTCCTGACTGATGGCTCGCATGGTGTTCACATCGCTCATGGTGCTCCAGCCTGCCGCGGTCGGCCCGCTGGGAGAATGGCAAGATTGCCAACCTTCGATAGGATCGTGCCATGCGTGGCAGTGGCAGTGGCAGTGGCAGTGACAGTGACAGTGGCAATCGGCAGACGCACCGGGTCGCGGTCCTCGCGCTCGACGGTGTCTACCCCTTCGAGCTCGGCATCCCGGCGCGCATCTTCGGTGCCGCCGACGGCCGGTACAAGGTGCTGACCTGCACCGTCGACGGCCGACCGGTGCGCACCAACGCCGACTTCACCGTCACCGTCGAACACGGCCCCGAGGCCCTGGGTGCGGCGGACACCGTGGTCGTCGCGCCCGTCGCACCGGAGTCCGTCCCCGCCGACCTCCCGGACGAGGTCGCCGCCGCGCTCGCCCGGATCCGCCCCGGCACCCGCATCGTCTCCATCTGCACCGCCGCCTTCGTGCTGGCCGCGGCCGGGCTGCTGGACGGCCGCAGGGCCACCACCCACTGGCAGCTCGCCGACGAGTTCCGGCGCAGGTACCCGCACATCGACCTCGACCCGGACGTGCTCTTCGTCGACGACGACCCCGTCCTGACCTCGGCCGGAGCAGCCTCCGGCATCGACGTCTGCCTGCATGTGGTGCGCAAGGACCACGGCAGCCGACTCGCCAACACGGTCGCCCGCCGCTGCGTGGTGCCGCCGTTCCGGGACGGCGGGCAGGCGCAGTACATCGAGCGGCCCGTCCCCGAGTCCGGCGCCGCGAGCACGGCCGCCACCCGCGCCTGGGCCCTCGAACGCCTCGACGAACCGCTGACCCTCGACGATCTGGCGGCCCACGCCCGGATGAGCCGGCGCACCTTCGCCCGCCGCTTCAACGACGAGGTGGGCCTCAGCCCCGGCCGTTGGCTGATCCAGCAACGTGTCGCCCGGGCCCGGCACCTGCTGGAGTCCAGCGACCTCCCTGTGGACACGATCGCCGGCCAGGTCGGCTTCGCCACAGCCGCGTCCCTGCGCCAGCACCTGCACTCGGCGATCGGCGTGTCACCCCAGACGTACCGGCGGACGTTCCAGACGACACGTTGACGTTCGGCTGCGCTCGCGTGGGGCCCTCATCGCCCCGGCTCCCCGGCGCACGTCTGGTTTCGGACTTCCTCGCCCGGGCCGCCGGGCGGGGCGCCGAGCAGGCGGAAGTGACCGCCTACCTCGGCGAACACGGACGCGGGTCCGCTGCTACGAGCGGCACGGATTCGCGCGCACTCCGTGCCCCTGAGGCGGCCGCTCGGACCGGCCTCCCGCGGCTGACGCCCGTCTCCTCGCCCGCCGCCCGGCGCCGGCCGGGCGCGCAAAGGCCATATGTCGATTAACACCCTCCTGGCGGAGAGTGACGGAACCCTCACGTCCGCACACCCCCTGAGGTTGATCCTTTCGGGTTGGAACCAGATAAGCTCCCGTCCGGCGCTGCGAGTTGACGCGATCGCGACGGGTCGGCTCTCGGTGCGTACTCATGAGTGCGGTCCCCTTGCACACCCCCTTGCACATCCCCCTGTGCACACCCCCCGTTCGATCGTGTTGCTTCGAAGGATGCAGATGGAACTCGCCACTCCGCCCCCGGCGGCGCGGGCCCCTGTCGCCTGGTACAGCTGGTGGCTGATGCCACTGGCCTTAGGAGGAGGAACGGTTGCCGCCACGTTCATGAGCTCGGAGCGGATAACCGCGGCCGTCGCCGGAGCCGCGGCGACCGCAGTGGGCTCCGTGTGCGTACGGCTGCTGATCCGCACCCAGGCGCAACTGCGCCGTGCGGAGGGCAGCTTCCGCACCTCGCAGGCCGAGCACTCGCAGCAGTGGCAGCAGCATGTGGCGGGCCTGGAGCGCAAGCACTCCGCCGAGCGTGCCGCCCACGAGGCCCAACTCGCCGACCAGTCGCGGGCGTACGAGACGCGGCTGGCCGAGCAGGCCGAGAGCTACGAGGG
Source organism: Streptomyces sp. F001 (assembly GCF_004187715.1). Lineage (GTDB taxonomy): Bacteria > Actinomycetota > Actinomycetes > Streptomycetales > Streptomycetaceae > Streptomyces > Streptomyces flavusporus. Next base: position 5,477 of record NZ_QZWF01000049.1, read on the forward strand.
ACGCCTCGCCGAGCAGGCCGACGGCTACCAGGCGCAGCTCACCGAGCAGGCCCGCAGCCATGAGGCGCAGCTCGCCGAGCAGACCGCCGACTGGCAGGAACAACTCGCCCACCAGCAGGCAGCGGTGGCCCGCCTCGCCGACGAGCAGCTCCCTGACGCGCTGAAGCGGCTGCGCGCCGGTGACGCCATCGACGACCTGCTGCCCTCCGTCAACCAGTGCGCCAAGGTCGCTCCCGAACTTCAGGCCGATCTGCGCAAGGTGCTGCGGACCGCCCTGATCGGCGTCGAGGAGGAGTTCAACCGCTCCACCTCCGCCGAGCAGGCCGTGATCAGCATCGGCAACCGCATCCACGTCCTGACCAGCAAGCTCCGCGGCCGGCTGCACGAGATGCAGGGCGAGCACGGCCGGCTGCCGGCCGTCGCGCGCGGCCTGATGGAGCTCGACCAGGCGATCGGCCCCGCCGACTGTCTCGCCGCCAGCATCGGCGTGCTCGGCGGTTCCGACCGGCCGGGCCGGCAGTGGCAGGAGCCGCAGCGCCTGCTCAGCGTGGTCCGCGGCGGCATCGGCCGGATCAAGGAGTTCCACCGCGTCGAGGTGCGCCATCTGCCCGAACTCGGCGTCGACGGCGGCCTGGTGGACCACCTCACGCTGGTCTTCGCCCACCTGCTGGACAACGCCACGCGCTACTCGCCGCCCACCGAGCCGGTGATCGTCTCCGGCAAGGAGGTGCCCAACGGTGTCGGCATCGAGATCCAGGACTCCGGCAAGGGCCTGAGCGACGAGAAGAAGCGCGAGGCGGAGAACGCCCTCGCCGGCACCGCGGCCGGTCCGGGCCTCGGCGGCATCTCCGAGGACGCCAACATCGGCCTGCGGGTCGTCGGCGCCCTCGCCCGCCGCTACGGCATCCGCGTCACCTTCGCGGACTCGCCCTGGCTCGGCACCTCGGTGGTCGTCGTGGTCCCGCACAAGTACTTCAGTCCGCTGCCCACGGCCGGGCCGGCCGCCGCGTCCGCCACGGCACCGGCCGCCCCGGCGCCCGCCCCGGCCCAGGAACAGGTCACCGCCGAGTCCGCGGCCGAACCTGCCGACGCCCCGGACACCACGCCCGGCGGACTGCCGCGCCGCCGCAGCAGTCGGAGTGGCACGGCCGTGCCGACACCGGCCGGACGTACCGGGCGGACCGAGGAGAGGACCGTCTCCGCCGTCCCGCCGGACACCTCCTTCACCGGCCTGGCCGCGTTCGCCACGGCCGGCCGGGAGACCTCCGGGGGATCCGAGGCGTCCGACGACCGCGAGTCGTCCGCCGTACGCGAGTCCGCAGAGCACCGCACTGAAGAGAGCGACTAGTCCCCATGACGCAACAGGGAACCGACGTGAGCTGGGCGCTCCGTGATCTGGTGGAGAGCATCCAGGAGATCCGCTTCGCCCTCGTGGCCTCCAGCGACGGCAAGGCCATCACCTCCTACGGCGCCGACGACCCCGACGACGTGGACCGTTTCGCGGCCGTGGTGGCCGGCCTGCAGGCCCTGGCCCAGCCGGTCGCCGAGCAGTTCCCCACTTACGCGGGGCAGTTGCGGCTGGCGATGATCGAGGTCGACGGCGGTCACCTCTTCGTCGTCCGCGCCGGACTGGAGACGTATCTCGGCGTCCTCGCCCGCGAAGGCCTCGACCAGGGCCTGCTCGGACACCAGATGAGGGATCTGGCCCGCAGAATGGGTGAGCTCCTCGGCACCACTCCGCGCCTGGAGGAGCACTCTGGATGAGTGCTCCCCGCCGGCCGACGGACCCGTCCGGTCTCGAGCGCTACTACGTCCTCACCGGGGGGCGCAGCGGACCGGGCGGTTCGGCGTCGAGCCTCGACGTGGCGACCCTCATCGTCTCCGGAGCCGCCTCCGCCCCGGGCATGCAGCACGAGCACGCGGAGATCCTCCGGCGCTGTCGCGAGCCGCTGTCGGTGGCCGAACTCGGCGCGCATCTCCAACTGCCCTTCAACATTCTTGCGGTGCTGCTGGCGGACCTGCTCGAAGCAGGCTGCGTCGAAGCCCGTGACCCCATCCCGGCGCACGACGCCGGTCGCGGGCCCGACCTCGCGCTCCTTGAGGAGGTACTCAGTGGACTTGAACGGCTTTGACCGACCCGGCCGGCCGGCGGCCGGGGACACCCGCTCGGTGAAGGTGATGATCGCCGGCGGGTTCGGCACCGGGAAGACCACCATGGTCCGGTCGGTCAGTGACATCAAGCCCCTCACCACGGAGGAGACCCTCACCCAGGCCAGCGCCGACGTCGACCACCTGATCGGCGTCGCCGACAAGACGGAGACCACCGTCAGCCTGGACTTCGGCAAGATCAGCCTCAACGAGAGCCTGGTTCTCTACCTGTTCGGCACCCCGGGCCAGGAGCGGTTCTGGTTCCTGTGGAACGGCCTGTTCAAGGGCGCACTCGGCGCGGTCGTGCTGGTGGACACCCGCCGACTGGCCTCCAGCTTCCGCGCGATCGAGGAGATGGAGCGGCAGAACGTCCCGTTCGTCATCGCCCTGAACGTCTTCCCGGACTCCAAGGAACACCCGGTCGAGGAGATCCGGGACGCCCTCGACATCTCCCCGCACACCCCGATCGTGGCCTGCGACGCCCGCGACCGGACCTCCAGCCGCGACGTACTCGTCGCCCTGATACGTCACTTGAAGGAACGCTCGGCCGTCGCACTGGAGTCCCGATGAACGCCCAGCCCTTAAACGATCCCGATACACCGCGCGGTTGCCCCTTCGGCCATGACACCGAGCTCACCCGGCTGTACGGGCCGGAGGCGGCGACCGACCCGCGCGGCATCTACGAGCGGCTGCGCAAGGAGCACGGCTCCGTCGCGCCGGTGCTGCTGGAGGGCGACATCCCCGCCTGGCTGGTACTGGGCTACCGGGACAGCCGGCGAGTGCTCGACAATCCCCTCCACTTCCCCCGGGACGCGCGGATCTGGCGGGACTGGCGGGAGGGCCGCGTCGCGGACAACTCTCCGTTGGTTCCGATGCTCGCCTGGCGCCCCGACTGTGTGTCCCAGGACGGCGAGGCTCACCGCCGACTGCGCGGTGCCGTCAGCGACGGGCTGCAGTCCGCCGCCGGCCGCGGTGTGCGGCGCCACGCCACGCACTTCGCCAACAAGCAGATCGACGCGTTCGCGGACTCCGGCCGCGCCGATCTGGTGGCGGACTACGCCGACTTACTGCCGATGCTCGTGATCGCCCGCGTTCTGGGGCTTGCCGAGGCGGAGGGGCGTCGCCTGGTCGAGTCCTGCGCCCAGGTGATGAAGGGCGGCGAGGACGCCGTCATGCACGACGGCGTGATCAGGGAGATCTTCGGTGAACTCGCCGAGCGCAGGCGGTCCGAACCCGGCTCCGACCTCGCCACCGGCCTGCTGGAGCATCACGCGGCGCTCGACCACGACGAGGTCGTGGCCCACCTGCGCGCGGTGCTGATCGCCGCGCACGTCACGACCAACCTGCTGGCCCGGGTGCTGGAGCTGGTCCTGACCGACGCCTCCCGGCTCTCCGGGCTGATCAGCGGTCAGCTGAACATCTCGGCGGTGGTGGAGGAGGCCATGTGGAACTCTCCGCCGCTGGCCGTCCTGCCGGGGCGCTTCGCCGCCAGCGATGTCGAACTGGGCGGGCACCGCATCGAGGAGGGCGACCTGCTCGTGCTCGGTCTCGCCCCGGGCAACCTCGACCCCGAGGTCCGGCCCGACCCGGGTGTCTCGGTGGAGGGCAACCAGGCGCACCTGGCGTTCGGCGCGGGCCCGCACGAGTGCCCCGGGCAGAACATCGGGATGTCCATCATCGAGGTCGCGGTGGACGTCCTGCTGCACCGTCTGCCGGGCCTGCGCCTGGCCGTGCCGCCGGAGGAGCTCACCTCGACCGCGTCCACGTGGATGTCCCTGCTGGACAGCCTGCCGGTCGAGTTCGAGGTGTAGGCCCCCAGACGCTGCTGCCCGGCCGGGCAGCAGCGTCATTTGGGTTTCTGGAACAGGATTGAGGCGTCAGCCGTCGAGCCAGTCGCCTGCGAGGTCCGTGGGACGGTATCCCATGGCGTTCCAGAGGAAATGCGGGTGGGCGCAGCCGAACATGTAGGCGAGCAGTGCGGTGTCCTCCCTCCCGGTCTGAGGGTCGTGCAGGGCGTAGAAGAACTCGGATCCGACTGCGCCGGAGTCTTCTTGGACAGCACGAGCGCGAGCCGTGGACGGTGCGGCGTTGGATGCCTCCACGGCGGCGATGTACGTGCGGCGCAGGATCTCCCATGTGCTGTCGGTGTTGCCGTGCCAGGGGCCGTGCAGTGCTTCGAAGGCATGGAGCTCGGCGTTGAAGAGGGGCCATGTCTCGGGGAATTGGGTTCGGCAGCGTGCGGACAGCTCGGCGGTCCGGGCGCTCAGAGCCGGTGCGGTGGGCCGCGGGGAGACGGTGAGGGTGGTGCCGTGGGTGAGGATGCCGGTGCATGCGTTGGGCTGAAGGTCGCACAGCGGGCACTCCTGGGCCGGGGGGAGGCTCTGGGTGATGCCGTCGAACCACAGGGCGTGGCGGCCCGTGAGCCCCAACCAGACGATGGTGCTGGTCATCAGCCAGGTGTTCCACATCGGGGGATGCGCCTCGGGCATGCAGCCGTACTTGATGAGGGCGATGGCGCCGGCAGCGTAGAGGGCCTTGGTGTGGGAGGGCATGTCGGCGAGCCAGAAGTTGCTGATCTCGCCGGTGAGGGCGTCGGCGCGTACGTCGACCATGTCGTCGACGACGCGGCACAGCAACAGGGAGGCGAGGTGTTCTTCCTGCCAGAGTTCGGTGTCGGGCGAGACGTGCCAGAACAGGCAGTCCATCATCTGCAGGAGTGAGTAGGTGCTCTGGCTGAGCGGGTTGGTCTGGGGGAGTACGACGCTGCCCGCGTGGTGCTGTTGGAGCCAGTACTCGTCCACGGATCGCTTATGGGCTGCGTAGAGTCCGCAGACGAGGGCCCGTGCGGTGTTGGTGCTGAAATTCTCGGCCAGGCGGCCTTCGATGAGTTGGGTGAGGTGCGTGGTGTCTATGGTGTCGATCACGCGTTTGTATTCGTGGAAGAGCAGGATGTCGTCCTCGAAGCGGTGGCGGTAGCCAAGGTCTCGTTCAAGGTCGTTCATCTGCCGGGCCAAGACCCATCCACCGGTCAGGACGCTGTCGAGTTCCCGGTGGTACGGCCAGGTCTTGACGGTGAGGGGACGACCGGCGCTCTGCCGCCAACCGTAGTCAGCCAGCGTGCGTGCGGGGGGCGTGGGCAGCCGACGGCACAGAGAGCAGTCGCAGACGGCTGTCTGCTCCTCCTCGCGCGGCGGGGTGAGTGCCCGGCTCCTCCAGGCCCCTTCCAGCATCATGCAGGTCAGTCGGCAGACCTCGATATCGGTGCTGACCTGGGGGAAGGCCGCTTCGATCACGCGCAGGCTGGCGTCGAGTCGCCTCAGCCTGGCGTAGCCCTCCTCGTCGGGCGGGAGGAACGCGCGCGGCGCCAGATGGAGGGCTCCCTCCACATGCAGCGTGGTGCTGGAGTGGGGGGATCCGAGTGCGTCCAGCCGCTGCTGAGCGGCGTTCTGGAAATCTCGGTACTCATCCGTGCGCCCATCGATGTGTTTCTCGAAGAGGCGGGCCAGGGTGTGCCCCGCCTCCGCCGGCTGGGGCTGGGCGCTTGGCTGCGCCGGGATCAAGCTGTCGGTGGATGTCTCCGGACCACCGCCTACGACTCGAGATTTCACACTGGTCTCCCTTCAAGCTGTGGTCCTGGCAACGGAATCGATCGGTCGTGGTTGTCGGCCAGATTCATCCGCGACACCGCCGGCGGCCTCCCATGAACGGCCCGCCCTTGTCGAAGGGGAGATCGAACCGGACGTCCTGCGGCATGCGTTTCCTTTCGGGAGACGGCAGCGCAAAGTCCCCCGCCCCTGCGTGTGGGCGGTCACCGTGACCGCCCGCGCACTCGAACTGGGTTTCGCGATACGAAAGTTGAACCGGAAAGCGGCATGAGGCTGCCCAGAGCGTAAATGATCTACGCGTAACCGGACCGTGATCTCTGTTACTGCTCAAGCCTCTTGAGCTGCGTATACTCGCGCGCCCCCGACATAAGTGAGAGCTACACGCGTCTCGGCGATCGCCTCGACCGGCGCGTCGAACGGATCGCGGTCCAGGACCACGAGATCCGCGAGCGCTCCCGGGCGGACCTCGCCCGTGTCGTCGAGGTGGTTCACATATGCCGAGCCCGCCGCGCAGGCGGTCAACGCCTCGGCGAGTCCGATCCGTTCGCCGGGCAGGAACACCGGCGTGTCGCCCCCGTCCGGTGCCACCCGGTTGACCGCCACATGGATGCCGTGCAGCGGATCGGGGCTGCTCACCGGCCAGTCGCTGCCCGCCGTGAGCCGGGCGCCGGAGCGCAGCAGCGCGCCGAACGGGTACTGCCACGCGGCCCGTTCGGGACCCAGGAAGGGGATGGTCAGCTCGTCCATCTGCGGTTCGTGCGCGGTCCACAGCGGCTGGATGTTCGCGACAGCCCCGAGCCGGGCGAAGCGCGGCACGTCGGTGGGCTGGACGACCTGGAGATGCGCCAGGTGGGGCCGCGTGTTGCTCGGTCCATTGGCGGTGCGCGCGGCCTCGATCGCGCGGCGATGCCGAAGGCGGCGCGGGAGGCCGAGGCGGCGGTGTGGCGCTCGACGTATGCGCGGCTGCCCGCCGACACCCACCCGCACATCGCCGCCACGGCCCGCCATCTCGTCGCGGACATGCCGCGCAGCTCCTGCCCGGCAGCCCTGGACCTGCTGCTCAGCGCTGCCGCGGCCTGGCTGGGGGAAATCCGGTCCCGGGCGGGGCACCCCGACGGCCACACTGGACCACCGTCCGTCAACAACGCCCCATGAGGAGGACGTTCGCCGATGACTCAGCCCGCCCCGCGCACCGCCGAGCAGCGCAAGCAGGACACCCTGCACCGTCTGGAGCACGACGAGGACGTGTGGGTCGCCACGGCCGACGCCGGTGGGGGAGTGCCGTATCTCGTCCCCCTCTCCTTCCTCTGGGACGGCTCGACCCTGCTGCTGGCCACACCGGGCGCCGGCCCGACGGGCCGCAACCTGAGGGCGACCGGCAGAACGCGCCTCGGTATCGGCCCGACCCGCGACGTCGTCATGGTCGACGGCACGGTCGACACGATCACCCTGGCCGAGCTCTCCGAGGAGGAGGGCGACCGCTTCGCGGCCAAGACCGGCTTCGACCCGCGTGAACTCACCACGCCCTACCTGTACTTCAGGGTGCGGCCGACCCGGATCCAGGCCTGGCGCGAGGCCGGCGAACTGGACGGGCGAGAGCTGATGCGGGACGGGAAGTGGCTGGTGGCGGACTGAAACCGTACGACTGGGACACCCGTGGGGGTACAGGGCGGGGGACAGGACCGTCCCGCGCCCCGGACCCTGCGGAGGAACCATGCCACTGGTGAAAGCGGGCTTCGTGGTGCTCGACTGCGCCGAGCCGGAGAAGCTCGCCGTGTTCTACACGGAACTGCTGGAAGGCGAGCAGACGGACGCGACCGCCAACCGTGTCGAGATCAGGGGCGCCGACGGGACCCGGCTCGCGTTCCGCCGCGACATGAACGCGAGGCCGCCGAGCTGGCCGCGCCCCGAGAACTCGCTCCAGGCCCATCTCGACTTCGAGGTGGAGGACCTGGACGAGGTCGAGCGCAGGATCGTCGGGCTCGGCGGCCGTCCGCTGGAGACGAAGGAGGCGCCGGGCCCGTACGAGGAGCGCGGGTACGCCGACCCGGCCGGCCACTCCTTCACCATGCGCCGCACGGCCGCCGCGGCACCGAAGCAGGGCTGAGGCCCCCAGAGGCCGGTTGTCGGCCCCAGAGGCCGGCCGTCGGCCAAGGCGGCGGGCGCTCAGTCCCGGCCGCCCTTCTCCTTGGTCGGCCACACGCCGGTCGAGCGCGCGATGGCCTTGGCGCCCGTGCGGTCCACCGCGCTGCGCACCGCCGCGAAGATCGCTCCCTGGATGGCGGCGGCCAGCAGGATCTCCCCCCAGCCGCGGTCCGGGTCCAGCGCGTCGGGCGCGTCCTCCTCGTGCCGCAGCGCCATCCACGTCTTGCGGAAGGCGAGGCCCGCCAGCGCACCGCCCGCATAGCCCAGAACCCATCCGACCGGCTGGTAGGCGAGGGGGAATTTCTTCTTCTTGCTCTTCTTGGCCACCGTGGTCTCCTCGGTTGTCGGTGTACGGGCTGCGCCGGCTGCGGGGTTCAGGGACGGCCGGCGGCCGGGACCTGCTCACTCGGACGGACCGGCCCCGGCGGTGTGCCGTCCCCGAACGGCCGGCCACCGAGTTCCTCGCGGTGATGCGGGGTCAGCCAGCCGGACAGGTCCGGTCCCAGCGGCACGATCCTGGTCGGATTGATGCCGGTGTGCACCTGGTGGTAGTGCCGCTTGATGTGGTCGAAGTCGACGGTGTCCCCGAAACCGGGCGTCTGGAAGAGATCGCGTGCGTACGCCCACAGCACCTGGTTCTCCGTCAGCTTCCAGCGGTTGCACTTGAAGTGGCCGTGGTAGACCGCGTCGAAGCGGACCAGCGTGGTGAACAGCCGGATGTCCGCCTCGGTGATCGTGTCGCCGGCCAGATAGCGCTGCCGGGCCAGCCGTGGCGTCAGCAGCTCCAGCCGCCGGAAGACGTCCGAGCAGGCGGCCTCGTACTCCGCCTGCCCGGTGGCGAAGCCCGCCCGGTACACGCCGTTGTTCACGTCCTCGTAGACGTCCGCCATCACCTCGTCGATCTCGTCGCGCAGCCGCTCCGGGTACAGGTCGGGTGCTCCCTCCCGCTGCAGGGACGTCCACTGGGTCGCGAAGTCCAGGGTGATCTGCTGGTAGTCGTTGGTGACCAGCTGTCCGGTGGGTACGTCCACGATCGCGGGCACGCTGACGCCGCCCGGGTAGCCGGTCTCCCGCTTGTCGTAGGCCTCGCTGAGATAGCGGATGCCGAGCACCGGGTCCCGCCCGTCCGGGTCCAGGGTGAAGCGCCAGCTGCGGTCGTCCTGGATCGGATCGGCGATGGCCAGCGACAGGGCGGCATCCAGCCCCAGCAGTCGCCGGGAGATCACCGCCCGGCTCGCCCATGGACAGGCACGGCTGACGATCAGCCGGTAGCGGGCCGCGGCCACCGGCCAGCCGTCCCGGCCGTCCGCGGTGATCCGGTCCGCGAAGTGGCTCTTGGACCGCCGGAACGACTTCCTGCCGTACGCGCTGTTGCCGTCGCCCCCGGCACTCATGACCTGTCTCCTTCCCAAAGGGGCATGTGCTGACCACCTGATTCCCCGAGTTCCCCCCTTTCCGCTCACAGCACGGCGTGACCCGCGCCGACCGGGGCAGTCGACGATGATGAGCGGGACAACCACGCGCACACAGCACGACCGCGCCCCGGACCGCGGGCAGGCGCCCGAGGCCGACCGCAGGACGCGCCTGACCGTGCTGGTGGCGCTGGCGGCCAACCTGGTGATCGCGGTCGCCAAGACGGTCGGCGGACTCGTCGCCGGGTCCCCCGCCCTGCTGTCCGAGGCCGCGCACTCCGTGGCCGACAGCATGAACGAGGTCTTCCTCCTCGCCGCCCTGCGCCGCAGCCGTCGCCCCGCCGACCGGCGCCACCCCTTCGGCTACGGCAAGGAACGGTTCTTCTGGTCGCTGCTGGCAGCCGTCGGGATCTTCGTCATGGGCGGCTGCTTCTCCTTCTTCCAGGGCTTCGAGGCGCTCAGGAGGGGCACCGAGGACAGCTTCGGCGGCTATGTGGCCGGCATGATCGTGCTCGGCGTCGCCCTGCTCGCCGAGGGCGCCTCCCTGCTGCGGGCCCTGCACCAGCTGCACGGGCAGGGCACCGCCGGCGGCCTGCGCGATCCGGCCCTGCGCACGGTGATCGCCGAGGACGGCACCGCGGTGCTCGGGGTGACCCTCGCCCTCGCCGGTATGGCGGTGCACATGGCCACCGGCCAGGTCGTGTGGGAGGCGTCCGCCTCGCTGGCCATCGGCGCGCTGCTGGTGTACGTCGCCTACCGACTCGGCCGCGACGCACGCGACCACCTGATCGGCGAGGCTGCCGACCCGGAGGCGAGCGGCAGGATCCGGGCGCTGCTGCAGGCGCAGCCCGAGATCGACAGCGTGGAGGCGCTGCTCACGATGAAGACCGGCATCGACTCCACGCTGGTGGCCGCCCGCATCGACCTGATGCCCGGCCTGGACAGCGAACGGGTCGAGGAGGTGGCCGTACGCATCAAGCGGTCGATCGACCGCACGGTTCCCGAGGCGGACCAGATCTTCCTCGACGTGACCGACCGGACCGCGCGGGAGACACATGAAAGCCCCGCCGCGACGGGGGAACGCGGCGGGGCCTGAACTGCGAGTGCCCGCCCTACGGCGCTTCATGCACCCCGGGCACGACAATCTGCGAATTTTCTCGGAGAGACGGCGGGATCAGTCCCCGTCGACCGGTTCGAGGACGAAGACCGGGATCTCGCGGTCCGTCTTCGTCTGGTACTCGGCGTACGGGGGATAGGCGGCCACGGCGCGCTCCCACCACTCGGCCTTCTCCGCGCCCGTGACCTCGCGGGCTGTCATGTCCCGCTTGACCGCGCCGTCCTGGAGCTCCACGTGCGGGTCGGCCTTGACGTTGTGGTACCAGACCGGGTGCTTGGGTGCCCCGCCCAGCGAGGCGACGGCGGCATACCGTCCCCCGTGCTCGACGCGCATCAGCGGAGTCTTGCGGATCTTGCCGCTCTTCGCGCCCCGAGTGGTGAGCACGATGACGGGCATCGAGGTGCCCTGCAGGGTCCCTCCCTTGGTACCGCCGGAACTCTCGTACAGCTCGACCTGCTCGCGCACCCACTGCGTCGGGCTGGGTTCGTACTCACCCTCAAGGGGCATGGCAACCGTCCCATCGTCGCGTTCCGGAGCCGTCCGACACGGCTCACCGGCACCGAGACTAAACATCGACAGACGAGGGTTTCATCCACGCCGGCCGATGTTGCGCCACAGGCATTACCTCGCGAATCATCGCCCCGGTCCGGCCGGTTGGAGTGCGCGCGAAGCCGTACGCTCGGCCCGGAACCCACTCCGACGGCAGGAGCAGCAACGATGCAGTACGTGAAGCTCGGTTCCACGGGCCTGGACGTCTCGCGGATCTGTCTGGGCTGCATGACCTACGGCCTTCCCGACCGCGGCGTGCACGAGTGGACCCTCGACGAGGAGGCCTCACGCCCGTTGATCCGGCAGGCGCTGGAGGCCGGGATCACCTTCTTCGACACGGCGAACGTGTACTCGGACGGCACCAGCGAGGAGATCGTCGGCAAGGCACTGCGCGACTTCGCCCGCCGGGACGAGATCGTGCTCGCCACGAAGGTGCACGGCCGGATGCGGCCCGGCCCCAACGGCGGTGGACTGTCCCGCAAGGCGATCATGACCGAGATCGACCACAGTCTGCAGCGCCTCGGCACCGACTACGTCGACCTGTACCAGATCCACCGCTGGGACCCGTACACGCCGATCGAGGAGACGATGGAGGCGCTGCACGACCTGGTCAAGGCGGGCAAGGTGCGTTACCTCGGGGCGAGTTCGATGTACGCCTGGCAGTTCTCCAAGGCCCAGTACACCGCCCAGCTGCACGGCTGGACCCGGTTCGTGTCGATGCAGAACCACTACAACCTCCTCTACCGCGAGGAGGAGCGCGAGATGCTGCCGCTCTGCGCGGACCAGGGCGTCGGCGTACTGCCCTGGAGCCCGCTGGCCCGCGGCCGCCTCACCCGCGACTGGGGCACCACCACCGAGCGCAGCGCGGCCGACGGCTTCGGCAGCCGCCTCTACCCGGAGGGCGACCGCACGATCGTCGAGGCCGTCACCCGGATCGCGGGCGACCGCGGCGTGCCCCGCGCCCAGGTGGCCCTGGCCTGGCTGCTGCACCAGGACACGGTGACGGCGCCGGTCGTCGGTGCCCCCAAGCCGCACCACATCGATGACGCCGTGGCCGCCGTCGAGCTGGAGCTGACCGGCAAGGAGATCGAGGAGCTGGAGCAGCCCTACATGCCGCACCCCGTCAGCGGGCACTGACGGGCGGCGCGGTCAGTGCGGCCCGGGCGGTGCGAACTCGGTGCCGCACGGGCCGCCGCCCTCGCTCTCCGGCAGCGGCACGCGCTCGGCGTCCATCGTCAGCGTGCGGTAGTAGCCGCCGATGCGCTCGGCGGAGCGGCCGACGTAGTGGCCGATGAACGAGCGGCGGAACCGGTCCTCGGTGCGGTTCGGCTCGGAGCCGTGCACCAGGCTGCCGTTGAAGAACAGGACGTCGCCCGGCTCCATGTCGACCGGCACCGTCGCAAGGCCGGGTGGCGGCGGTACGTACTCCCGTGCGAAGGACACCTCGGCGTCCGCCTCCTCGGGGCAGAAGATGTCCATCCGGTGCGTGCCGGGCACGACCTCCAGCCCGCCGTTGTCCCGGCCGATCACATCGCAGGCGACCCAGGCCGCCACGCAGGTTCCCGGCTCGACCCGCAGATAGAAGTTGTCCTGGTGCAGCGCCTGGCCGCGCGCACCCGGCGGCTTGAAGTAGAACATGCTCTGCGCGGCCAGCACCTCCTCGCCGAACAGCGTCTCCAGCACGCCGCGCAGCCGCGGATCCAGCAGGAAACGCAGCGCAACGGGGTTGATCTCGTGCGGCTGCATCACCCTCGGACAGGCGGCCAGTGGATCTTCGGGCGCGCCGGGCGGGACTGCGCGGGGCTCGAAGTGCCCGGGCATGGGCCCGGCCGCGTGCAGCGCCGCGAACTCGGCGCACAACCGGTCGATCTCGTCGTACCCGAACAGCTTCCGGACGACCGTGAAGCCGTCCTCCTCGAACCGTGCGCGCCCCTCCTGGGTCAGGATGGGTGAACCGGCGGCGCCGATGTCCGTGGCTGTCATGCGTCCACTCCTCGGTGAGGTGTCACTGGTCCATCACGCTAGGCCGACGTGCGGTCCGGGAGGATGCCCATGAGCGCTGACGACTTGCCCGGGACTGCCGGCGACGGCGTCCCGTCCCCGCCGCCCGGACTGGTGGTGGTCGGCCACTTCGACCAGTCTCAGGGCTACGCCATCGACCGGCCACGTGGGTCGGACAGCTGGCTGTTCACCTGGACGACGGGCGGTCAGGGCCGGCTGCGCCAGGGCAGTGCCGAGACGCGGGCGGGTGCCGGGGACCTGGTGGTGCTCGCCCCCGGCGTGCGGCAGGGCTACGGCGTGGCGCCCGGCGCGCCGCACTGGCGCTTCTGGTGGGCGCACTGCCCGGCCCGGCCGGCCTGGTCGTCCTGGCTGCGCCCGTACGACGTGGGTGACGGCGTGTACGTCGTCACCCCCGTCCCGGCCGGGCTGCACGGCCGCGTCGAGTCCGCCTTCCGCCGGATGCTCGCCGACGCCCGCTGGACGGGCGCGGAGACCCCGCCGGCCACCGCGCCGGCGGACGACCGGGTCACCATGGCGCACGGCACCGCCGCCCGGGAGCTGGCGCTGTGCGCCCTGGAGGAGGTCGTCCTGCTCACGGCCGCCGCCGCGCGCCCACCGTCGCCGCCGCCCGGTGTCGACGCCCGGGTGCGCCGGGCCGAGGCGCTGATCGCCGCCGACCCCGGCGCCCCGCACACCGTCCGCTCACTGGCCGGCAGCGTCGCCCTGTCACCCTCCCGGTTCGCGCACCTGTTCACCCAGCAGCTCGGCCAGTCACCGATGCGGGCCCTGCGCGAGGCACGCCTGCGGCACGCGGCCCGGCTGCTGGAGGGCACCGACCTGTCCGTGGAACGCGTGGCCGCGGCCTCGGGCTTCGCCAGCCCGTTCCACTTCAACCGGGTGTTCCACGAGCGCTACGGCACCCCGCCGGGCGCCTACCGCGCGCAGCACCGGTGAACCGCTCAGGGCCTGTCCGGCGGATCAGGCTCCAGTACCCGCCTGGAACACCGTGAGGGAGATCTCCGACTCGTTGCCCGCCACCGGCACCTCCTCGGCGGTCCACTTCACCGTCAGCGGATCCCGCTCGTCCGGTGGGGTCACGAGCAGTGCGGCCGGCTCGGCCGTGCGGGCGCCGCTGATCTCCGGGCTGGCGTACGACAGTCCGGCCCAGGCGCTGTCGCCCGGTGCCAGGGTGACCGTGGCGGGGGAGCCCGGTTCGCGTTCCGGATCGGGCCCCAGCTGCCGGCCGGACGCGTCGACGAAGGCGGCGCCCGGATAGCCGTACAGGGTGCAGGTGCGCGACGAGGTGTTCGTGAGGACGATCGGGAAGTTGCGCTGCCCGGCGCCCGGGTTGTTGCGGCCGACCCAGGCGCGCAGCTCCCAGGTGTGGCAGCGGGTGCCGGGGGCGGACTCGGGCTCGGTGGATGCGCTCGCGTCGCTCGGGGGGCTCGTCGAAGAGGAGTCCGGGGCGGATGCGGCCGTCGTCGGCTGCCGGGGGCCGCTCGTCGTGCCGTCGGCCTCGCCGCCGCAGCCGGCCGGCAGGCCCAGCACCGTGACCACGCCCGCGAGGAGCGCTGCCCGGCGCAGGGAGGGGAAGGGGCGTGCGGACGGGGACGTGGGCGTCATGTTCCTCAACACTCCCGGACGTTCGCCGATGCGTACGTACGGGCTCCTTGTGCCCCGTCCCGGGCGCCCGATGCGAACCGGGGGCGAAAACCTCACTCCTGCGCGAGCAGGTTCAGCTCCGCCCAGATCGTCTTGCCCTCGGCCGTGTGCCGGCTGCCCCAGCGCTGGGTGACCTGGGCGACCAGGAGCAGCCCGCGGCCGCCCTCGTCCCACATCTTCGCGCGGCGCAGATGCGGCGCGGTGTGGCTGGCGTCGGACACCTCGCAGATCAGCGTCGACTCGTCGTGGATCAGCCGCAGCCGGATGGGGTGCGAGCCGTACCGGATGGCGTTGGTGACCAGCTCGCTCACCACCAGCTCGGTGGTGAACGAGGCCTCGGGAAGCCCCCAGATGCCGAGCTGGTCGGTGACCTGCTTGCGGATCGGGGCGACCAGCGCGGGATCGACCGGGATGTCCCAGGTCGAGACCTGCGACTCCGGCAGCCCGTGGGTACGCGCCAGCAGCAGCGCCACGTCGTCGCAGGCGCTGCCGGTGGGGAGCAGGGTGTGCAGAATCCGGTCGCAGGTCTCGTCCAGTGACCCCGTGGACGCCGACAGGGCCTCGCACAGCAGCCCCTGACCTGCCTCGACGTCCCGATCGTGGGACTCGATCAGTCCGTTGGTGAAGAAGGACAGCACGGTGCCCTCGGGCAGGTACAGCTCGGCCGCCTCGAACGGCAGCCCGCCCAGGCCCAGCGGCGGACCGGCGGGCAGCTCGACCTCCTGGGCCGCACCGCCCGGCAGCACCATGACCGGCGACGGATGCCCTGCCCGGGCGAACGTGCAGCACCGGGACACCGGGTCGTACACCGCGTACAGGCAGGTCGCGCCGACCTCGCCGGGGTCGCTGACGTCGGCGCTGGTTTCCTCCGACAGCCGGACGACCAGGTCGTCGAGGTGGGTGAGCAGTTCGTCGGGGGCGAGGTCGATGTCGGCGAGCGTGCGCACGGCCGTGCGCATCCGGCCCATCGTGGCCGAGGCCCGGATGCCGTGGCCGACGATGTCACCGACCACCATGGCGACCCGCATCCCGCCGCTACACCCGCGAGCGCGAGACCACCCTCGCCCTCC
>NZ_QZWF01000050.1 GCF_004187715.1 Streptomyces sp. F001
CCGGGGCGCCGCGTGCCTCGCAGCCCGCCCCACACCTTGGCTACTGCATCGCCAGCGTCCCGCGCGACGTCCAGCGTGATCCGGGCACGAGGCAGCAGGGCCAGACCGGCATCGGTGAGCAGCACCCGTTTGGAGTTCCGGTCGAGTAGCCGCGCGTCCAACTCCCACTCGAGCGCGTTGGCGGCGACGGAAACAGCAGACTGGACGATGTGCAGCCGGGCTGCCGCCCTCGTGAAGTCCTGTTCCTCCCCACAGCAGTTCAGCTACCCCGCCATGCTGCCTGGCTCACCGACCCAACGCACACCCCGATTCCCCTTGACCAAAGGCGTAGGAGGCACGGGGACCCCCGTCTGGCGGCGCCTTAGCTCGTCCGGTCCACGGCGCCGACTTCCTATCCGCGCTACTCCGGTGGCTGCTTGACGATCCCGAGATCACTTTCAGCGTCGAAGCCGACGCGCTGGTGAGGAAGAGCGGCTGGGTGTGCGATGTCGGCGCCCAGGTCGAAAGCGGCAGTGGCGATCGAATCGGCTAGGTCCGCCTCCTGGTGCTGCAGCTTCGCCCGCTCATGATGTGTGCTCAGGAGATCAACGATTCTCCGGATCGGACCGTGACGGAGGTCAGGAGTCGACGTTTCCTCGCTCATGGATGGTGATCCCTTCCGTAGACCCCGCGCAGGGGTGATCGGTGACGTCTGAGTTCTCATCAGGTGTGACGACCGTTTCCAGGCGAGTCACTCCGTGCTGATGCGTCCCGGTGTAATCGTCACTGGAGCAAGCGACTACCGGTGTCCCTCCCACCTGGGAGCACGCCTGAATGCAGGCGGCGGGAGTGGCCGGCTTGTCACCGACAAGTCGGTGCCGGAAGTGTCTCGATGCGGCGTTCGCGACGAGCCCGGTGGCCGCCCACGGAGAGCTGGGCACAGTGATTGCGCTGGCGCTCGTCAGGTCGCTGGGGTCGTGAAACGGGGCCTCGACGAGGACGGCGAAAATCTCAGGGGCGGGGGACGTTTCGCAGGTTGGCGCGGGCCAGGTCGAGCATCTTGCCGACGCCACCGTCGAGCACTGTCCGGCCCGCAGCAAAGGCGAATCCCTTGACCTGGGCGGCCGAGATGTGCGGCGGGATCGACAGCGCGTTGGGATCGGTCACCAGGTCGACCAGGAACGGTCCGTCGTGAGCGAGCGCCCGCTTGAGCCCCTCGACGACATGCTCCGGGCGCTCGACGCGGATCGCCTCGATGCCCGCGCTGCGGGCGATCGCCGCGTAGTCCACCGGCTCGTGGTCGGTCTCATGCTCGGGCAGCCCCTCGACCAGCATCTCCAACTTCACCATGCCCAGGGAGGAGTTATTGAAGACGATCGTCTTCACCGGCAGATCGTGCAGCTTCACCGTGAGCAGCTCGCCCATGAGCATGCCCAGCCCACCGTCACCTGACATCGAGATCACCTGGCGGCCGGCATAGGCGAACTGCGCGCCGATGGCGTGCGGCAGCGCGTTGGCCATCGTGCCGTGCAGGAACGAACCGATCACCCGGCGCCGTCCATTGGGGGTCAGATAGCGCGCCGCCCAAACGTTGGACATGCCGGTGTCCACGGTGAACACTGCGTCGTCGGCGGCGAGTTCGTCCAGAACCGAGGCCGCGTACTCAGGGTGGATCGGGGTGTGCCGCTCAACGTCGTGGGTGTAGGCGGAGACCACCTTCTCCAGGGACTTGGCATGCTTGTGCAGCATCCGGTCCAGAAAGGTACGGTCCCGCTTCGCCTTGACCAACGGCAGCACAGCCCGGAGCGTCTCCCGGACATCGCCGTGGACCCCAAGTTCCAGCACAGTGCGACGGCCGAGGCGGCCCGCATCGTGGTCGATCTGCACGGTCCGTGCCTGCGGCAGGAAGTCGTTGTACGGGAAATCGGTGCCGAGCAAGACGACCAGGTCGGCCTCGTGCATCGCGTCGAAGCAGGCGCCGTAGCCCAGCAGACCGCTCATGCCCACGTCGTACGGATTGTCGAACTGGATCCACTCCTTGCCCCGCAGGGTGTGCCCGATGGGGGCGGTAGCCTTCTCGGCGAACGCCATGACCTCGGCGTGCGCGTCCCTCACTCCCCCACCGCAGAACAGCATCACCTTCCGTGCCGCGTTCAGCTTCTCGGCCAGCGCCCGAACCTGCATATCCGGCGCGACGACGCGACCACGCTCAGTGACCAGGTTGCTGCTTCCCGTCGGGTGAGTCGCCTCGTCGTGCGCAACATCGCCCGGTATCACCAGGACGGACACCGCGCTGTTGCCAAGGGCCCGCTGCATGGCGATCCGCAGAACCCGGGGCATCTGCTCGGGGGTGCCGATCATCTCGCAGTAGTCGCTGCACTCGGTGAACAGCCGTTCCGGGTGCGTCTCCTGGAAGAAGCCCGTACCGATCTGGTGGGACGGAATGTGCGAGGCGAGGGCCAGCACGGGCGCACCGGAGCGGTGCGCGTCGTACAGCCCCTGGATCAGATGTGTGTTTCCGGGGCCACAGCTTCCGGCACACACCGCGAGCCTGCCGGTCAGCTGCGCCTCTGCTGCCGCAGCAAAGGCGGCGGCCTCCTCGTTCCGTACATGCACCCACTCGATGCCGTCGGTGCGGCGCACCGCGTCAACCACCGAGTTCAGGCTGTCACCCACCACGCCATAGATCCGCTCCACGCCCCCCTGACGCAGAATGTCCACCATCTGCTGAGCCACAGTCAGATTCCGCATCTCCGGTTTTCTCCCCTCAGGCTGCACGCCTGTCCCACATCACTCTCGACAGCCTCAATATAGTTGATGCATCCACTTTAGAGGCATGGGCGCCGGGGGCTCGCCTCCCGAGGCGGCCCGAAGTGTGCCTCGATCGGGTTTGCCCAGGAGGCGTTGGTCGAACGGGCGACTCTGCCGCCGCAGAAGCCAAGCGGTGCCCGATGGGCGAGGCGGCTGCCGGCAGGGGCCGCCTGTGCGCAGCCGGGGTGCAGGGCGCGTCCTCCAGGACGGACGCGGAGGTGGAGCGGGAATCGCCGACCTGGCATGGATGGCCGGGGTGCACAACTACGCCGACCGGGTCCGCGACTGCGACGACCTCATCGAGCGCGGTTGACCCAACGAGAGCGGCAGCACCCGGTCTCCGGGTTCAACCCACGCCGGTCCGTTGGGGACAACGGAAAACCCCGTGGCTGGAACCGGCGTGCGCCGGGGATTGTTGTCCCAGAGCCGCGTGTGGTCAGCGGTGTTCAGGATTGGTGTTGTCGGGGTGACAACCGGCGTCCCAGGCCGAGCGCTGGTTGCCATAGGCCGGGAAGCCACCAGTGCTACGGATCATCGACGCGAGGTGGAGCAGGTTGTAGGTCATGAACGCGATGTTCCGGTTGGCGAAGTCGTTGTCCGGGCCGCCGGAACCTTCATCGAGGTAGGAGGGGCCCGGGCCGACCTCGCCGAGCCAGCCCGCGTCGGACTGGGGCGGGACGGTGAAACCGATGTGCTGCAGGCTGTAGAGGATGCTCATCGCGCAGTGCTTGAGGCCGTCCTCGTTGCCCGTGAGCAGGCAGCCACCGACGCGTCCGTAGTAGGCGTACTGACCCTGCTCATTGAGCACGCCGGAGTAGCCGTAGAGCCGCTCGATCACTCGGCGGGTCACTGAGCTGTTGTCACCGAGCCAGATGGATCCACCGATGACCAGGATGTCGACAGCGAGGATCCGGGGCAGCAGTGCGGGCCACTCGTCGGTGTCCCATCCATGCTCGGTCATGTCTGGGCGGACGCCGGTGGCGATGTCGTGGTCGACGGCGCGGATCTGGTCCACACTCACACCGTTCGCCTCCATGATCGCCACGCTACGGTCGATCACACCCTGGGTGTGACTGAGGTCGGGGGAACGCTTGAGAGTGCAGTTGATGTACATCGCGCGCAGCCCGGTGAAGTCAGGCTTGCCGTTCACGGGTACGTTCATGGGGATCCTTGCTTCCGGAACAGGACGCCGTCGATCTCGACGCCGGGGCAACGGCCGTACGCGTCCGCGCAGGCACCCCTGAGGCCGAACCGGCCAACCACCACGCTGAATCGGTTGACGTCGCACCCCAAACCGGCGCGGCCACCGCACAGAGACGGCCCGCGGCACCAGTAGCGGCCCGCCCCAATAGGTAGATGACGCGTCATCTACACTAGCACTAGAACTTGATGCGTCAACTAGACGTTGGTCCACGCCAGCGACTGGCTGCCGTCGGACGCATCTGGACTCCCCCTCTCACCAGGCCACCGGGTCACCAGGCGCCACCTGGTGAGACCCTGGCTTGGATGAGCGCCGCCGAGCGAGCCTCAGCACCGCCATATGGTTGATACATCATCTTATTGCTAGCATGGGAGCCAGCGCATCCGCTGAAGACGACCGCAGCCAGGAGATGTCTCTTGCAGTGCCCCCTCCTGGGCCGGGTCGGGTACGGAAGTTCCTCCAGGGAGCGCCGCGTGGGCAGACTCCGCTTGTCCGCCCAGATCCAGGTGCGCGGCGAGGCGGGGTGTCCGTGCCCTGAACGAAATTCTGGGGCCGTACCCCTCCCCCACACGTCCTGAACTCTCGTCCAGGACAGCACCACCATCCATACCCGTTAGGGAAATCCATGACCAGAATAGGCATCATCCTCGGCAGTACCCGCCCCAAGCGCAACGGCGAACAGGTCGCCAACTGGGTCTACGACAAGGCATCCCAGCGCGACGACGCCGAGTTCGAGCTCGTTGACCTCCGCGACTATCCGCTGCCGCACCTGGACGAGCCACTGCCCCCGGCCAAGAGGCAGTACCAGAAGGAACACACCAAGAAGTGGGCGGACAAGATCGCTTCCTTCGACGGGTTCGTGTTCGTCACCCCGGAGTACAACCACAGCACCTCCGGCGTACTCAAGAACGCCATCGACTTCCTCTACACCGAGTGGAACAACAAGGCTGTCGGCTTCGTGTCGTACGGAGGTGTCGGCGGTGCCCGAGCCGTGGAACACCTGCGACTGGTCGTCGGCGAACTTCAGATGGCCGACGTTCGCCAGCAGGTGGCCCTGTCCCTGAGGACCGAGTTCGAAGACTTCAGCATCCTCAAGCCCAGCGAGTACAGCGTGCAGGCCCTCGACACCCTGCTCGACCAGGTTGTCGCCTGGAGCCAGGCGCTGGCACCGCTCCGTACGGCCGCCGCCTGAGCCGTCCGGGAGGCCGGTCTCCCCCAGGTGCCGGGTCCAGTTCCGCCGGGCCCGGCGCCACGGCCGTATTTCTGTTGACCCGGATCACATCACCATCATCGACCCCTGGCCCCCACCGAGAGGTTGAGATCCATGCCCAATACTGACGGTTCCGTATTCCCCGTTCAGTCCGACGTCCTGGTTCGTCAGGCCGATCTGGGCCGCGACGGCTCTGCCGACGCGATCGGCGTGGCCCGCTGACTGGAGGACGCACGGATACGGCTACACCTGCGCCGCCTCGAACGACTCGTGGCCTCCGGCGGGTTCGATCCGTTCCAGATATTTCTTGTGAACCAGTGGATTGAGCGACTTCGTCCCGCCGGCCGGACAGGCGCCCGGGTCCAGGTCCACACCGGTGTGCGCCGCATCGGACAGTCGTCGTTCACCTACGAGCAGGCCGCCTTCATCGACGGCTGCCATGTAGCGAGCGGGGATGCCACCATCGTGCTCATCGGCGCAAGTGGCCCCCTCTCGCTTCCGGATGAGCTGGTCGAGGACCTCGATGAGTTGGCGTTGCCCGAGTCGAGCGCCGCACCCACGGTCCGACCGGGCCCGGAACGCAGCCAGCGGGACCACTATCCGTACTTCACCCCGCTGCTCGCGCGTATAGGGGATGTCGACTCCAACCAACACGTCAACTACATGGCCCTGGCCACCTATTACGACGAGGCGATCGCCGCGTTCGTGAAGCACGCGACGGGAACGGCCGGAACCGGTCCGGTACCGGACCTGCCTCCGCAGTCGTACCGAGTGCACTACCTCGGTGAGGTGACCTATCCCGGCCGTTACGAGAGAGGCGTCGTCATGCGCTCCGTCGGCACCGATTCCGTGTCCTACGAACTGGGTGTCTTCCGTGACAGCGAGTGCCTCGGGGTGGCCGAAGCTGTCGGGCCCGTGGCGATCTGAACGCCGAGTCCTTGAAGGCGTGGACCGGCTGACCGTGCTCTCGCCGATCGCCGACGTCGAGCCCCGTCACCGACCGCGGGCTTGCGCGGAGGACCGGATCCGGGCCGCCTGGGCCACCGGTCTGCGCAACCTGCCCCTCCACACAACAGCCCGGAACCATGCCGTTATGGACCTTCCCGAGCACTTCGGGTCGTGGAAGGGCGCCCACAACCGGCTGCGGATGTGGGCCGCCGACGTGGGAATGGACAACTTATCGATCTTGGTTACTTCGAAGCCCGCCGAGGCGAAGAAGTTCCGTCCCACCGGAAGGGGTCGTCTTCCAGCGCGGAGCGGTCCCATTGGCCGCGCACTGCGGCGGCTTCGTAGGTGGTGTGGAGAAACTCGGTGACAGCGCGGTCAGGGTCGGGCGCGGCGCGGACGGCCTCGTAGGGCAGAAGGAACTGCTTGAACTCAGAGCTGAAGTAGGCGCCATTGGGGCCGACCGGGTAATCGGCGAACCCGTCGGGTTCGGGGTAGGCGTAGGCGTAGAAGGCACCTTCCTCTCCACCGCCGGGCCAGAACCCGCAGCTGGACAGTTCCCGGGAGTAGCCCTCGACCATGACCCAGTCCCCGCAGTTGGGTGCGCCGCCGGGGTGCGGAGGAGCCGACCGCCCGGAGAAGCGGGTGCAGGCGAGATCCATCGCGCCCCAGAAGAAGTGCACCGGGCTGACCTTGCCGACGAAGTGCGACCTGAACTCGCCCATTACCCGATTGGCCTGCAGCAGCTGTCGCCAGAACAGGGCAGCCGCTTCGCCGTCGTAGGAGGCGTGGACGTGGTCCTCGGCAAAGGGGATCGCCGGCTCGACCTCGTTGGGGTGCGGATGGATCGGGGCCTCGATCCCGAGCTCATCGAGCGTGTGCAGGATCCGGGTGTAGAACTCAGCGACCGGCATGGGCCGGAGCGGGAAGCTTCGCGCGCCGCTGTCGCTGCTGCGGACTTCGAGCTGGTGGCCGACGAAGTCGAATTCGATCTCGAATGCCCCGGCGCGGTACGGGATGGTCGACGTCGTCAACCCGCGGGGGCTGACGTACAAGGTCACCTGCCACCAGTGGTTGATCAGGGGTGCGTGGGCCATCCGGATCTTGCCCACGATCTGGGTCCACATGTGCAGAGTGTCGCGGGTGGCGGTCCAGTCCGAGACCCGGAGGCTCGGCCAGTTCGTTGCTGGTGCGGTCATCGCTTCTCACATCCGACGCGAGGTGGAGCAGGTGGCGAACAGGGACAGTAACGTCCGCCGCCACCATGTAGATGATGCATCATCTACATTAACATCAGCACTTGACGTGTCAACTAGGCGCGCCTGCCCGTGCTCGCCGGGCCCTTCAACGCCACGCTCAAGCGCGAGGTAGGCCAGGGCCCATTCCGTCACAGGGCGGTCGGGTCACTCCCCCCGAGCATCCAGGTTCGCGATGATCCTCTCGGCAATGGTGCGCAGTTGCGTGACCTCGGTCGCGGTGAGGCCGGAGAGCACTGTGTCACGGGCGAAGACGTCCTGCAGCGGCAGCACTCGCTCCACGAGGTCGAGGCCACGACGCGTGAGGACGGCCTGGTAGGCACGGCCCTTTTCAGGAGTGTCCTCGCGACGGAGCAATCCGGCAGCCTCGAGTGTTCGGAGTGCATGTGACAGCCGGCTCTTGTGGAACCGCAGCGCCCGGCTCAGTCGGGTGAGGCCCATCGTGTACCGATCCGCGCCGGCGAGCAACGCGAGAATCTTGAAGTGGCTGTGCGGGATGCCGGCATCGTCCTGCGTCTTTCGCTCGAGCTCGGCTTCGACCAGGTGCGCGAGAATCACCAGTGACTGCCAGTTCTCCCGCTGCTCCTGCGACACCCGGGGCGTGGCGACCTCGACCGATTCGGCCTGAGAGCGGGCCCGCTCCCGCCCGCTCGGCCGCGGCGACGTGAGTTCAGACAATCGGTCATCCACCTCTCCCGGCCTGCCAAACGACCGAGCCTTCGTACTGTGAGTCCCTAGTGAGTTGCGAGTTCAACTCACTAGTACAACCACCCTGCCGAGAGAAGTCTAGTCCTGCCAACCCATCTGTCCCGTGACCGGAACAGCCCACCGCGATCCCAAAGCAGCGCGCAGGTCACCTAACCACGGAGGGCGACCGCGGGCTCCGGAGTGGCCAGCCACCGTCCGCCCACCACGGCCGGGCTCACCCGGAAGGGCCTCGTCAGCGCGGGGCAATGCCCCTGTCCGAGGAACGGAGCGCCTCATCGAGGAGGCCCGCACCAGGGCCTGCCAGCCAGCGGTCGAAGCGCAGCAGGAAGGGAAACTCCGCGCGCAACGCGTCGAGGTTCGCGTTCCCCGCCAGCCTGCCGTCGTCCACAAGTGCTTCCAACTTGCCGAGGACCTCGTCCTGTCCCGGCAGCGTCGTCGGCAGACGGCTGTAGCTGATCGTCTGGCCGGCGGCCCGGGTCAGATTCTCGGCCAGGGCATTGCCGGTGAGAGCGTCACCGGCAATCTCCATGGTGCGACTGGCGTAGCGGTCGGGTGAGCCGAAGACCACGGCGACGATGCGGCCGATGTCGCGTACTGCGATGAACTGCATGGCCTGGTCCGGGCGCATCAGGAAGGACAGGTGCCCCCGGTCGAGGCCCATTTCGGGGGTCACCAGGAGCTCCATGAACGTGGCCGGCCGAATGATGGTGCCGGCGATGTCCAGATTCCGGACATGGGCCTCGATACGGCTCTTGGTGTCGAGATGGTCCACGCCCGTTGCCGAACCCGCGGTGATCGCCGAACTGTAGACGAGGTGGGCGACGCCGCAGCGCTCGGCGATCTCGGCCACCGCCGCGCCGAAGCGGACCTCGTCCTCGTTGGTCACGTCGGCGTCGGCCTGGCCGGAGTTCGGCTGGACACTGAAGACGCCGTGGGCGTCGGAGAAGGCCGAGGGGGTAGGTACCCGCGATGGGCATCTGCAGCCGTCCCGCCTCGATGAGGGCGAGGATGTCGCCGAGCGCTCGGGGACCCCCCGCTCCCGGCTCGGTCATGTGCACCTGGATTCCGGTGTCCGCGGCGTCGAAGGCCACGAGTGACAGGACGCGTGTCGGACCGCCGGCGAGTTCGATCGAGTCCGGGATTTCACCGCGACCGGAGGCGTCGAGGACCGCGTCGACTCCGTGGGGGGAAATCGCTCGTACGCGGTCGACCAGGCCCTTGCCATAGGTGACCGGTTCCACGCCGAAAGAGCGGAGCTGTTCATGGTTGCGTTCGCTCGCGGTGCCGATGACACGTACACCGCGGGCGACGGCCAGCTGTACGGCGAACGTGCCCACGCCACCGGCCGCGGCATGGACCAGCAGCGTCTCCCCCGTGGAGATCTTCAGCTTGTTGAGGACCTCCCAGGCGGTGATACCCGAACCGGCCGGCGTTGCGGCAACTTCCCATGGGACGGAGGCCGGCTTGGCGACCAGTGCAGCGGGGTCAGCGAGCGCCGACTGTGCGTAGGAGGGTGTGATGGAAGCCCCCCAGCACCTCGTCACCGATGCTGAAGGCGGTCACGCCCTCGCCGACCTGGTCGACTACACCGGCCACGTCGGAGCCGAGGCCGCCCGGGAGATCGACGGGCATCACCTGGCGCATGAAGCCGTGCAGGATCTTCCAGTCGATCGGATTGACACCTGCGGCGCGCACCGCGAGCCGTACCTGCCCCGGGCCCGCGGTGAGCGACGGAACATCGACGACACTCAGCACGTCAGCGGTGCCGTACTCGGAGAACTGCACTGCAGGGGACATCTGCTCAGCTCCAAGATCTTGCGTGTTACACGCGGGAAGCGGGCACGGCCGTGTCACTGACCGCAGGGCCCCGCGTGGTCGCAGTACGGCTGGAGGCGGCTCTGTCCGCAGCCGCACAGCATGACCCTGGTCTCGGCGCGCGCGCCTTGCGGCGTGTCCACACTCAGCTCCCCGCGCACGGTCAGCTGCCCGGTGGCACTGCGGGTGATCGTGGTGGGCCGGTCGGGGGTTTCCGTCCCGCCCTCCACGAGTTCGTACTGGAGCGCGCCCGAGGGACAGCGCCGCACCACCTCCGCCAGGCGCTCGACCGTAGTCTTGTCCGGCTGGATCCACGGTCGCTTCGCCGGGTCGAACACCTCGGGCAGGCCATGGACGCATTCGGCGGCGTGCAGGCAGCGCCTCGCCTCGAAGGTCACCGTGATCGACTCCGTCTGGTATGCCTTCTGCTCGGATTCGCCGCTCATGCCCGCCTCCGTTCCTGCCGTGCTCGGCTTTCAGTCACTGACCTTGCTGCGGGACTGGTACAGCAAGTCCTGGTACTCGGGGTGCCGGCTGATCCAGCCCGCGAAGAAGGGACAGGTGGCCAGCACCCGCAGGTTCGCGGCGCGTGCCTCGTCAAGGGCTGTACGGACCAGCGCGGACCCGACTCCCGCGCCCTCGTACTCCGCCTCGACCTCGGTGTGCACGAACGCAACGAGTTCCGTCGTACGGATGTATTCCGCGACGCCCGCCACCTTGGACTCTCCGTCGACACGGGCCTCGTAGCGCTTCGCCTCGGGCACGTCGCTCACTTCGACCGTCATGTGTCCTCCTTGTGGGGTCTGATCCCGCTCAACTCGGCAGAATCCCGTCAGCCAGGACATCAGCCTAGCCCCACAACGTTGATGCATCAACTTAACCCTCGACGAGGGCGTCCGCAGCGCAGCGCGAGCACGGGGTGCCGGCCTCCGGACCTGCAGGAAACACGGCTCGCACCACTCGCCGGCCGGATGTGAACCGAAGCATCCTGGTCACAATGCACGCGGCCTCGCTGAGGGTTGCATCGCCGCCACCGCCAGTAGATGAGCTGTCAACGATTTCGTTAGACTGCCCTCATGGACGCACAGCCGCGCTGGCTCGACCCAGAACAGAAGGCCGCCTGGGACAGCTTCATCCGAATGCAGGAGACACTCATCGGACGGCTGTCCCGACGCGTCCAGGCCGACTCCGGAATGTCAGCAGCCGACTACATCGTGCTCGTCAGCCTCACCGAAAGAGGCAACGGGCGGATGCGCTTCCTGGAGCTGGCCAAACTCGTGGAGTGGGAGAAGAGCCGGATGTCCCACCAGGTCACGCGGATGGCGAAACGCGGGCTCGTGGCCAGGGAGGAGTGCGCCGACGACGGACGCGGAGCATTCATCGTCGCCACCCCGGCCGGCTACAAGGCGATCGAAGAGGCCGCACCCCAGCACGTCGAGCACGTCCGCCGCCTCTTCATCGACGCCCTGACCCCGAACCAGCTCAAAACATTCGGCCGGCTCTCCCAGCGCATCCTGGACCACATGGAGAAGCAGCTGGACTGACCGGGAGGGCGGATGCGACTGCCTGAATCACGAGAGGTCAGCCCTGCGCCGACCCGAAGGGACGCCCTGGTGCACGGGGCTGCCGACCAATGGGGGTTTCCCTCCTCTCCTCCCACGCCAGGACTGGAAGGGCACAGGGTTAGCTGAGCTTTCACCCAGAACCCTAGGGCAACATGGTTGACCTGTCAACCTCTGAGGATCAGGGCAGAGGTAGCCGCACGTCGGCCGCCCTTGGCGGCGGCAGGCCGGCCAGGGTCCGGCCCAACCACTCTCTGGCGCTCTCCGCGCAGGCGGCGGCGAGTCCAGCGCCGGGCGGGCGCTGCCGGGGCTACACCATTGTGTTGCCGTTGGCAGATTCTTCGGGAGAGACGATGTCCTGGACGACGTCCCAGTGTTCCACGATGCGTCCGTTGTCCAGCCGGAAGATGTCGACGATGGCCACGGGGTTCGGGGCCCAGCCGTGGACGATGCTGTGGGTGAAGACCAGATCGCCCTGGGCGGCGATCCGCTGCGGTTCCCAGGAGAAGCCCTCCAGGTTGGGAACGACATTGCGCAGGGTGTCGAGCCCATTGGGCATCTGCGGGCTGTGCTGAATGTAGGGCTCAGCCCAGTATCGATCTATCGCGGTGAGGTCCTTGTCGGCGAACAACTCCCGCATGGCGGTGAGTACGATGTCGACGTTGCCTTTTGCCTGATCGTCCTGCGCGGCGGTGTACTGGGCCACGGTCAGGCCTCCTTGATCGTTCCGGTGAGATGATAGAGCTTGCCGTCGACGGTCACGTTGGAATACAACGTCCCGTTTTCAAAGTCCTCCAGGTGCGTCACCGTGGCCCCGCTCGCCTCGGTCCAGGAGTTCAGATAGACGCCTTCGCGGATCTCCCGCAGGTTCAGAGCCACCGTTTCGGCGTGACCGTCAGGGGCGAGCCCCGCCCCGTGCACCACCACGAAGCTGCCCTGGGTCGGCGAGTCGAAGGTGAAGCGCACCTTCAGATCGCCGAGGTCGAAGCGGTAGCTGCGGCCGGTCAGTTGGTTGGTCATGACACGTCCTCCAGACAGAGGATCACATCCTCGATGGCGAGTTGAAGTTTCAACTCACGGCCGATGTTTGCGCAAGTCTTCTGAGACGTGGAACACACTCAAGTGCTCCGCTAATTGTGGCGTCTCATGACATTGGTTCCCTGCTGTCAGCCTTGACGGGCGCAGGATGCGAGGCGGTCGGCGAGCGCGATGACGAGGTTGCGCAGTTCATCGGGGCGCTCGATGACGAACGGCCGGTCAAGTGAGGCGAGTACCGGCGGCAACCAGTCGAGCTTTTCCGCCCGAAGCTCGACTCGCAGCCAACGCTCGGTCGCCGGATTCGCGCCTGCCGCGGGCGCAGGCTCCTCCAGGCTCGCAACGCTGGCCGGAAGGCGGGCGCGGATCTGATCGACCGTTCCGTGGATCCGCAAGATCACCTCATACCGGTACTCAGCCGTGGCGAACCCTGACAACACGCGCTGTGCCGGATCAAGTCCGGCGGGCGCCTCGAATGAGCCGGGTAGGGTCCTTGCGGCCGCGATGCGATCGAGCCGGAAGGTCCGGTCCTCGCCGATCTCGGGGTCCGTGCCCGTGACGTACCACCGGCCCGAATGGGCGACGATCCCGTACGCGTGCAGCGGGCGTTCGCTGCGTCGGCCGTCGCGGTCGGTGTACCTGATCGAGACCGGTCGTCGGTGGCGCACCGCATCGGCGACAGTGAGCAGTACCTCGGCGTCCGGATTTGCGAACTCGCCGGGCGGAGCCGTGAACGCGAGGGATTCCAGGACCGTGTCGAGCCTGCGGGCCAAGCGCTCGGGCAGCACCCTGCGGATCTTGGCCGCTGCCGTCTCGCTCGCCGTATCCGCCGTCGTCATCAGCCCCCCTCGGCGGCCGGCGACCAATCCGAGTAGCACAGCAAGCGCCTCGTCATCGCTGAGCATGAGCGGAGGCAAGCGGTATCCGGAGGCGAGCCGGTACCCGCCGTAGCGGCCCCGCACCGCCTCCACCGGCACGTCGAGGTCGATCAGCTGGTCCACATACCGCCGCACGGTCCGCCCGTCGACGCCGAGCCGGTCGGCGAGTTCAGCCACCGTCCGGATGCCGCCCGACTGCAGCAGCTCCAAGAGAGTCAGCACGCGCCCGGTAGGTCGAGACATGTCCAGAGCCTAACGCGAATACCGGACCGATTCTGTCCACTATTTGTCCTAGCCTGCGAAGTACAGCGGCTCCATCAACCAGGGAGAACACCATGGACTTCGTCTCGATCCGCATCATCACCAGCGACGTCGCGCGCCTCGTCGAGTTCTACGAGAAGGCGACAGGGGTGCTGGCGACCTGGGCCACCGAGGACTTCGCCGAACTCAATACCCCCAACGCCACCCTCGCGATCGCCAGCACCCGCACCGTCCCACTGTTCGCTCCGGATTCCGCCCGCCCGGCGGACAACCACAGCGTGATCATCGAGTTCCTCGTCGACGACGTGGACCGCGTGCACGGGAACCTGACCGGCCTTGTCACCGACTTCGTCAACGAGCCCACCACGATGCCCTGGGGCAACCGGTCGCTGCTCTTCCGCGACCCCGACGGCAACCTCGTCAACTTCTTTACCCCGGTCACCCCGGCCGCCACCGAGAAGTTCGCTCGTTGACGTTGACGCCAGACACAGTCGCCCGCGCGGGAGCCATGGGATCCCAGGGCTCCCGATGAACGCGTCCGAGCAGCCCAGGGGCGCCAAAGGCAGGGGGCACCGCAACGCACCGCTGACCCCCGAGGGGCGTCTGCGGTTGTGCCGCGGGTCGACTCCGGACGGCCGATCGCACACGTCGCTGCCGAGGCCGGGATATCGCGTCGCTGTCTGGCCAAGTGGCACGCCCGCTGGCGGACGCACGGCGAGAACGGACTGATCGACCACTCCTCACGGCCAGTCACGAGCCCGGCCCGCACCGCGGAGGACATCGCGGATCTGGTGGAAGCGCTGCGGCGGCAGACCAAACACGGGCCTGCCCGGCTCGCCGCCGACCTGGAGCGGCTGCACGGCATCACCGTGGCGCCGGCCACCGTGCACCGAATCCTCGTCCGCCGCGGGCTCAACCGGCTGCGTGACCTCGACCCGCCCACCGGCGAGCGGCTGCGCGAGGTCATCCGCTACGAGCACGAGCACCCCGGCGACCTGATCCACCTCGACATCAAGAAGCTCGGGCGCATCCCCACCGGCGGCGGCCGGCGCATGCACGGGGTCGGCACCGATGCCGCTCGCGCCTCCAAACGCACCGGTCCCGGCACCGGCAAGGTCGGCTACACCTACCTGCACACGGCGATCGACGACCACTCCCGGCTCGCCTACACCGAGGCCCTGGACGACGAACGCGGCGTCACCGCGGCGGCGTTCTGGCACCGCGCCGTCGCGTTCTTCGCCGCCACGAAACAGCGTGTCCTCACGGACAACGGTGCCTGCTACCGATCACAGACCTGGGCCGCCGCTCTCGCTGCGGCCAGCATGAAACACAAGCGCACGCGCCCCTACACCCCCAGAACGAACGGGAAGGTCGAACGCTTCAACGACACCCTCTCCCGCGAGTGGGCGTATGTCCGCGACTACGCCTCCGAGCGTGAACGCCGCATCGCCCTCGCCAACTTCCTGAACTACTACAACCACGAGCGGCCGCACGCCGCCCTCGGTGGCCGACCCCGATCAGCCGGACCACCGGCAGTGAGTACCGAGTCGTCTTCGCCCAGCCGCCAGAACCGATCAACGCCTTCCCGGAGCAGCTGACGTTCGAGGACTTCGTGTAACCAAGGTCCCAAGACACCACAGCTAATCAGAGGCCAGACCCCCCGGAGGCCGGGTCGGGCCGCTGAGGCCGCTCGCCGAGGACCCGCGCGAAGAGCGTCTCCCGCAGGGCCACTTCACGAGGGTCGTCCCAAAGCCGGAAGCCAGTGCGGTTCATCGCGTACGCGAAGCCCGTACCGGTGTCCGGGTCTGCGAAGGCGAATGACCCGCCCAGGCCCATCGTCCCGAAGGCCCGGTCCGACTCGGAGCCGAACCTGAACGCCGGGAACGGCTTGACGTACCCCAGGGAGAACCTCGTCTCGACGCGCAGCACCTCGTCGAACAGTCCGTTCGTCGGAGGTGGGGCAGCGACGCGCAACACGTCCATCGTGGCATCGGTGAGACCCAGGGCGGCGCCGCCGGTCGCCACCTCGCCGTAGAGCTTGGCGATCGACCGCACCTGGCCGACGCCGTTGGCCGCCGGAATCTCCGCGGCCTGCACATCCGGCCGGTTGAAGTTCTCCACGGTGCCCAGCACCCGCGGATTGCCGAACGCCCTGGCGGTCAAGCTCCGTGGGTTCGCGTATGCCCGGACGAATGATGCCGGCATCGCCCTCAGGTGCAGCATCATCTCCCAGGAGCGAAATCCGTGGATACGGGCGACCCGATCGCGATCAGTGTCCTGCGGCAGGCCGAAGTGGAAGTCGAGGCCGAGCGGCGTCGCGACCTCGTCGGCGAAAAATCGCCCGATACGCCGTTCTCCAGGGTCGATCCGGCTGATGAGCTCGCTCTCGTACCAGCCCAATGACTGGCCGTGGTAGCCGTGCCGGGTGCCCGGCTCCATGCCGGACGCTGCTCGGCAAGAGCCGTGGCGAGGGTGCGGGAGCCAGTCAGGTCGCCGAGCCCGAGCGGCCGGTCGATCACCGCCAGCCCTGCCTGATGGGCGAGCAGCTGACGGACGGTGACATCGCCCTTGCCGGCGACGGCGAACTCGGGCCAATAGGCCGCCACACGCTCATCGTGGTCGAGCAGACCACGTGCGTGCAACACCGCGAGCGCCACTGCTGCCACGCCCTTGGACGTCGAGAAGACCGGCACCATCGTTTCCGCCTCCCAGGGGAGACGGTTGCGGCCGTCCCGGTAGCCGCCCCAGAGGTCCACGACCTTCCGCCCGCCGTGGTAGACGACGCAGGCAGCGCCGATCTCGTTACGTACGGCGAAGTTCTCGCGAAAGGCGTCGGCCACTGCGCCAAAGCCTTCATCCACGTCACCGCGAACCATGCGGCCTGGTACATCGAGCTTGAAGACCACTACTTCCCCTTCATTTCGCGGCTCCCACGCTGGTGCGTGGGGTGACCTGCTGGTGTGGATTCGAGGCGTCGCAGCTGCACGCCGAGGGCGCGGGTCGCCGATTCGGTCGCGGCGACGCTGCCCCCTCCAAGGGGGAAGCCGTGGTCGCGTCGCGTCAGCGGAAGAGATCGGTTTGGCCGTTCGACGCGGTCAGGCCACCATCGACGGCGATGTGCGCGCCGTTGACGTACGAGGCGCCGGAGCTGGCAAGGAACGCCACGACAGCGGCCACCTCGGCGGGATCGCCGGGCCGGCCCATGGGCACCCGGTCGTCGAACCGGTCGCGCAGCGGCGTGCCTTCGGCGAGCGCTGTCCGGATCTCCTCGCGGCTGGTCGTCACACCGGGATGGACCACGTTGACCCGGATCTCCCGGCCGTGGTCGAGGGCCATCGCATTGGTCAGATTGGCCACCGCTCCCTTGGTCGCGTTGTAGGCGGCCTGCGTCCAGTCACCGCGCACGCCACCAACGGATCCGATGTTGACGATGCACCCGCGGACCGCGCGCAGGTGGGGCAAGGCCGCGCGGGAGGCAAAGAACAGGCCGTCGACGTTCACGCTCATCATGGCGCGATAGGCATCCTCGCTCGTGCTCTCCACGGTGCCCGGCTGGGCCAGCCCCGCGTTGTTGACGAGGACGTCCAGATGCCCGAACCGCTCGGCCACCCCGTCCATGAGTGCGGTGACGGCGGCCAGGTCGGAGACGTCGCCGACCCACGGGTGCATGTCACCCCCCTCCGGGCCGCTCTCGATGGCCTGGCGCAAGGTCGATTCGGTACGCCCCACCAGTACTGTGGTGTATCCGTCGGCGGCGAAGCGGTGCGCGATATGGACGCCTAGGCCTCCCCCCCGCGCCGGTGATCACGGCCACGCGGCTGTTCTGGTCGTTCACCAAGTCCTCCTGATGTGTGGGTGCTTCGAACACTAGGAAGATCACGGAAGTCTCGGCATGCATCAGGGCGACAACCAACCGGAACATCGGCGACAAACACATCCTGAGAGCAGACTCGTAGGACGATGGACGACAACAAGACGGCATCCTTCTCGCTCGACTCACGCCGTGCGGCCACGACCGGTCGGGACGACTTCGAGCAGAGCTGGCGTACCCATGTCGGAGATGAGTTCCCCCTCCCCCGGTTCAGCGCGGCGACAGCGACCGACTTCCGGGTGCGCTTCCGTGCCGCCAGGGTGCGCGACGTGGCCATCACCAGCGTGGACGGGGCGTCGGCAGCGCGGACGGCGGACGGACCGAGTCATGACGCCGATCAGGTCCGCCTATGGCTGGTGCACAGCGGAGCCTGGGCGCTGGGCAGCAAGCGAAACACTGTGGAACACACCGTGGTGGCGGGACGTTTCCTACTGCGGCATGCCGCGCGGATGCATCACTTCGCTCTCCCGCCCCACACGAGAGCGCAGTGCATCGTATTGCCGGCTGCTCCCTTCTCTCTTCTACTCGGTGGCCGCGAAGTCGCCGGTCACGCCGACGCCGCCGAGGTACGCCTCCTGGTGGCGCACGCCAACATGGTTGAGGAGGCGCTGCCTGATCTGAGCCCGGCCGGTGTCCAGGCCGCGCGAGACACGCTGGTCGAGTTGGCCACCGCGGTGACGCACCACGGCTTCGACGATGTGAATACCCACCTTGCCCCGGCCCTCGCTCAGGCGGCGAAGAACCTCGCAGAGCAGCGACTCGCCGACGCTGATCTCTCGCCGGCGATGCTGGCCCGGGAGCTGAACGTTTCTGTGCGTACTTTGCAGCGCGCGTTCGCGGCGGGTGGGGAATCGGTGACCGCCTACATCCGGGAACGGCGCTTGGAGTTGGCCAGGCAGGCGCTGTTGGCGTCTCGGCTGGCCGTCTCGGAAATCGCCGCGCACTGGCAGTTCGCCGACAGCAGCCACTTCAGCCGCGCCTTCAAGCGGCGCTATGGACTCACACCCACCGAGTACGCCCGGCAGAACACCTGATCAGAGGCGGACCGCCGTCAAACACTGCTCACAGCCAACGCACCCGCAAGCGCGAGGATGCAGATTCCCGAAAGCTGGTCGACCCGACGAGCGATCGATCCCTTGTGCGACCGAAGCCGCCATCGAAGGATTCTCCCGGCTCCGACGTAGAGGCCGCCAATGACGGCTTCAACGCCCATGTAGGCCAGGCCTAGAAGAGCAATGTGCAGTTCCGCATCCCGTCCGCCGCTCGTGAATTGAGGGAGGAGTGCCGCGAAAAGCAGAAGCGCTTTGGGGTTGGTTATGGCGACCATAAATTCCTGGCGAGGGATCCGCCATCGACCGGTGCGGCCCTCTTCGTCCTCGACCACAGAAGCGGTCTCCGGCTTGCTTCTCAGTGCTGCCACACCAATCCAGGCCAAATATGCTATTCCACTCCATTTTATTACGGTCAGCACACCGGGAGACTGTGCAAGGGCCGCGCCGAGACCCAGTACGACGATGCCGATCAGCAGAGTGAAGGCAGCGAGGCGCGCGAGGATGCCGACAAGAGCCCAGGAAGCGCCGGATCGGATGGCGTTACTCAGGCCCAACAGCTGGTTCGCTCCAGGGATTATGGATATCAATACGGCAGAGGGGAGGAAGTCCATCCAATAGATCACGCCCCAGCATCGGGCGTGTGGCTGATCCTGGGGACGGCGGCACCGCGAGATATTGATCACGCAGTACGACAAACTTTCAGTCAAAGACAGTGAGCCCTTTCAGCGTTGACGCTC
>NZ_QZWF01000051.1 GCF_004187715.1 Streptomyces sp. F001
GCCCCATGCAGCGACGCAACCCCCGCTTCGCGCCCCCGTAACCCTGCCGCCTGCTCGCCGTAACGGTTGGTTAGGACGAGCGGTGCTCCGATGAGCGCGTTCGCCGCTATGGTGAAGCAGATGAAGGCTCTCGTGCTGTCCGGCGGTGCCGGTACACGACTGAGGCCGATCACGCACACCTCGGCCAAACAGCTCGTGCCGGTCGCCAACAAGGCCGTCCTGTTCTACGGCCTGGAATCCATCGCCGCGGCCGGAATCACCGAGGTCGGCGTGGTCGTCGGGGACACCGCCGAGGAGATCCGGGAAGCGGTGGGCGACGGATCGAAGTTCGGCCTGGAGATCACCTACATCCCCCAGGAGCGGCCCCTCGGTCTGGCCCACGCCGTGCTGATCGCACGCGACTATCTCGGCGACGACGACTTCGTGATGTACCTCGGCGACAACTTCATCGTCGGCGGCATCACCGACCTCGTCGAGGAGTTCACCCGCACCCGCCCCGACGCGCAGATCCTGCTCACCCGTGTCTCGGACCCCCGCGCCTTCGGCGTCGCCGAACTCGACCCGTCCGGGCAGGTCATCGGCCTGGAGGAGAAGCCGGAGCGGCCCAAGAGCGATCTCGCGCTGGTCGGGGTGTACCTGTTCACACCGGTCATCCACGAAGCGGTGCGGGCCATCCGGCCGTCCTGGCGCGGGGAGTTGGAGATCACCCACGCCATCCAGCACCTCATCGACGCCCGCGCCGACGTCCGCAGCACGGTCATCAAGGGCTACTGGAAGGACACCGGGAACGTCGGCGACATGCTGGAGGTGAACCGGACCGTCCTCGAAGGCCTCGACCGGCGCATCGACGGCGAGGTGGACGCCGGATCCGAGACGATCGGGCGGGTCGTGGTCGAGGCGGGCGCCCGCATCGTGAACTCACGCATCGTCGGCCCCGCCGTCATCGGCTCCGGCACCGAGGTCCGCGACTCCTACGTCGGCCCCTTCACCTCCATCGCGGAGCACTGCCGGATCACGGACAGCGAAGTGGAGTTCTCCATCGTGCTGCGGGACTCCTCGATCGACGGGGTGGGCCGCATCGAGAACTCGCTGATCGGCCGGCACGTCCGGGTGACGACGGCACCCAGCGTGCCCAGCGCCCACCGACTCGTCCTCGGCGACCACAGCAAGGTGCAGATCCACCCATGAACCTTCTCGTCACCGGCGCCGCCGGGTTCATCGGCTCCGCGTACGTCCGCGCCCTGCTCGCAGCGTCCGACGCGCACATCACCGTGCTGGACAAGCTCACCTACGCCGGCTCCCGGGACAACCTGCCTTCCGGCGACCCGCGGCTGGACTTCGTGCACGGTGACATCTGCGACGCCGCCCTGGTCGACAAGCTGATGGCCGACGCCGACCAGGTCGTGCACTTCGCGGCCGAGTCCCACGTCGACCGCTCCATCGACCAGGCGGCAGACTTCGTACGCACCAACGTCCTGGGCACCCAGACCCTGCTGGACGCCGCACTGCGGCACGGGGCCGGCCCGTTCGTGCACATCTCCACCGACGAGGTCTACGGCTCCATCGAGTCCGGCTCCTGGCCCGAGGAACACCCCCTCAGGCCGAGTTCGCCGTACTCCGCCTCCAAGGCCTCCTCCGACCTGCTCGCCCTGGCGTACCACCACACCCACGGCCTGGACGTCCGCGTCACCCGCTGCTCGAACAACTACGGCCCGCGCCAGTTCCCCGAGAAGGTCGTCCCGCTGTTCATCACCCACCTCCTCGACGGGCGCACCGTCCCGCTGTACGGCGAGGGCCGCAACGTCCGTGACTGGCTGCACGTCGAGGACCACTGCCACGGCATCGAGCTGGTGCGCACCCGGGGCCGGCCCGGCGAGGTCTACAACATCGGCGGCGGCACCGAACTGAGCAACAGGGAGCTCACCGCGCTGCTGCTCCAGGCGTGCGGGGCGAGCTGGGACCGGGTCGAGCACGTCGAGGACCGCAAGGGCCACGACCTGCGCTACTCGGTCGACTGGACCAAGGCCCGCACCGAGCTCGGCTACCGGCCGCGCCACGACTTCGCGGCCGGCCTCGCAGCGACCGTCGCCTGGTACCGCGACCACCGCGCCTGGTGGGAGCCGCTCAAACGGCGCATCGAAGGCGGGCGCGCATGAGGTGGCTGGTCACCGGGGCGGGCGGAATGCTCGGCCAGGATGTCGTCGACACCCTCCGCGGGCGCGGTGCCGACGTGGTCGCCCTGGACCGGGCCGCCCTCGACGTCACCCGGCCCGACGCGGTCGAGGCAGCGTTCGCCGAGCACCGCCCCGACCTCGTGGTCAACTGCGCCGCGTACACCGCCGTGGACGACGCCGAGACCGACGAGGAACAGGCCCTGTGCGTCAACGCCGACGGCCCGCGGCTGCTGGCCCGGACCTGCGCCGCGAGCGGCGCCCGGCTGCTGCACGTCTCCACGGACTACGTCTTCTCCGGCACCGCCCGCACCAGCCCCTACCCGGAGGACCTGCCGCCCGCCCCGCGCACCGCCTACGGCCGCACCAAGCTCGCCGGCGAGCGGGCCGTCCTCGCCGAACTCCCGCTGACCAGCGCCGTCGTGCGCACCGCCTGGCTGTACGGCGTCCACGGCCGCAGCTTCGTACGGACGATGCTCGACCTTCAGGCCCGCCGCGACACCGTCGACGTCGTCGACGACCAGCGCGGGCAGCCGACCTGGAGCGCCGACGTCGCCGCCCGCATCGCCGACCTCGGCCCCCGCCTCGGCCCCGCCCTGCATGGCGTCTTCCACGCCACCAACTCCGGCGAGGCCACCTGGTACGACCTGGCCCGCGAGGTGTTCGGCGCGATCGGCGCCGACCCGGCCCGGGTCCGCCCGACGAGCAGTGAGGCTTTTCCCCGCCCCGCGCCCCGGCCCGCCTACAGCGTCCTCGCACACGGCCGTTGGCGGGAGGCCGGCCTGCCGCCGCCGCGCGACTGGCGTGCCGCGCTGCACGAGGCGCTACCCCTGATTCGCCCCTGATCCGCAAGGAGTCCCGAAAAGGAGCCCCGTCGTGAAACGCCATGAGTTCCTCAGGGAACTGCACAAGGTCACCGCGAACCGCAACTACCTGGAGATCGGCGTCAACGACGGCCGCAGCCTGCGCCTGTCCCGCGTCCCCAGCATCGCGGTCGATCCCGCGTTCAAGGTGGTCACCGAGATCCGCTGCGACGTCCACCTCGTCCGGGCCACCAGCGACGACTTCTTCGCCCGCGACAACCCCCTGGCCCACCTCAAGGGCGGCCGCCACCCGCTGCGCAACCTGCGCCGCGGCCGCAGCCCGCTCGGCCACTGGCGGCGCACCACCCTCGACCTGTCCTTCATCGACGGCATGCACCTGTTCGAGTACGCGCTGCGCGACTTCATGAACATCGAGCGGCACTCCGACTGGGGAAGCGTGATCGTCTTCGACGACACGCTGCCGCGCAGCGTCGACGAGGCCGCCCGCGACCGGCACACCACCGCCTGGACCGGGGACGTCTACAAGCTGACCGAGATCCTCACCCGGCACCGGCCCGACCTGCTGCCGGTCCTCGTCGACACCCGGCCGACCGGGCAGCTCGTCGTCTTCGGCGCCGACCCCACGAGCACCGTGCTGCACGACAGGTACGAGGAGATCGTCACCGAGTACGACGTGCCGGACCCGCAGAAGGTGCCCGAGACGATCCTGGAGCGGGCGGGCGCCGTCCGCCCGGAGGATCTGCTGGGCGCCGGTTTCTGGCCGCTGCTCGCCCGCGCCCGCAACCTCGGAGTGCCCCGCGGCCGCGGCTGGCCCGCCCTGCGGCGCGCGGTGGAGGAGGTCACCCTCCTGCGCTGAGCCCGCGCAGCCGCTCGTAGTGGGCGACGCAGTCGTCGTACGAGGGGAGCAGCCCCGCCCGGCGCACCTCGGCCAGTGACGGGGCCTCGGCGTCCTTGGGCGACAGCACCGGCGACACGCCGTCCGGCCAGGTGATGTCCAGCTCCGGGTCCAGCGGGTGCACGGCGTGCTCCCGCTCCGGCGTGTACGGCGTCGAGCACAGGTACACCACCGTGGCGTCGTCGGTGAGCGCCATGAAGGCGTGGCCGAGCCCCTCCGCCAGGAAGAGGGCGTGGTGGGCGCCGTCGTCGAGCCGTACCGCCTCCCACTGCCCGAACGCGGGGGAGCCGACCCGCAGGTCGACCACCACGTCGAGGACGGCACCGCGCACGCAGGTGACGTACTTCGCCTGACCCGGCGGCACCTCGGCGAAGTGCACCCCGCGCAGCACGCCCCGCCGGGAGACCGAACAGTTGGCCTGTGCCACGGCGAGGTCGTGGCCGGTCGCCTCGCGGAACTCCGCGCCGCGGTACCACTCGTGGAAGCTGCCCCGCTCGTCCGGGAAGACCTTGGGCTCCATCACCCACGCACCGTCGATGTCCAGCGGGCGCATCCCGTCACCTCCTCGCCGCTCGCACTCGGTTCGCCGCCTTCCGCACCACTCGCCGTGCCCGGCGTGCCAGCCGCCCGGGAAGGCCGGGGCGGGCCGTGCGCACCACCCGGACGCCACCGGCCCGGCCCCGCAGGACGACGGGCAACGGCAGGAAACGGGGCTCGTCGGCGTCGCCGGCGACCGGGCACAGCGCGGCCCGCCACGTCCTGCCCGCCAGGTCTCCGACAGGCAGGAGGGCGTCCAGGTGGCCGCCCGGCCTGAGGGTGCCGGGCACGTCGACCCGGGACGCGGGGCCGGTCAGCCGCACCCGCACGTCGGTGGCGGCCGGGACGTACAGCGGCATCGTCCACCGCAGCCGGCCGCCCGGGACGCCGACGTCCCGTGGCCCCGGGCGGCCGAGGTCCAGTCGGCCGCGTGCCGGGTCCACGTCCAGGGAGAGGTTGGCGTGCGGCTCGGTCCAGTACGGCAGGACCACACGACCGGCCACGACACCGGCGTACGGCGCCGACACGTCACCGTGCCGGCCCAGTCGGCACTCCTTGGTCCAGCCGCCGAACCTGACGCGCACGAAGACGTCCCACAGCCCGCCGTTCACCGGGCCCCCGCTCGCTGCCGTACCCGGGTCGACGGTGGTTGTCGCGCGCAGCACCAGCCGGACCCGGCTGCCGTCGTCCACGGGCACGGTCTCCCGGGTCACCTGCACCGGCTGGAAATACGAGGCGGCACTGGAACGCTCCCGCAGCACCACATCCAGCGCCGACTTCCCGAAGCGGGCCACGCTGTCCGCGCCCAGCCACTCCACCGCCTCGGCCAGGTCTCGCGGCGGCGCGTCGAACGCGGGCGGGGCAGCGTCGGCGGAACAGGTCATCGGCTCGCCGTTCAGCGTGTACTCGGCGGTGAGGCCCACGCGCAGCGCTCCGTCCCGCCACTCCACCCGCTCCGCCCGGGCCACCAGCCCGACGGCGGCCTCCCACTCGGCGAAGGCCACCACGTCGTCGAACCGCCCGGCGGCGGCCAGCGCGGCGACGATGCGCTGCGTCGGCTGCAGCCCGGCCGCGACACCGGGACCGAACCGCTCGACGACGACCTGGTGGATCTGCTCGAACAGCTGCCGGCGGAAGTCCTCCGGCAGGGTGAGGAAGCGTCGGCCGCGCAGCCGCTCGACCATCTCGACGCGCAGCCACCGCCGGAACAGCCGGTCGCGCAGCGGACCCGGCTCGGTGTACCGCTCGACGACGTCCAGGGCCTCCCGGAGGTTCTTGAAGTACCCGGCGGGATCGAAGCGCTGGAAGCCCGCGTTGGAGGAGTCGTCCCGGCGGACGTGGTAGTAGCAGACGTAGTCGCTGAGCACCGAGACGTTGTCCGCGCGCAGATACGCCTCGGTCACGAAGACATGGTCCTCCAGCCGCCGTCTGCCCTCGGGAAACCGCAGCCCGGTGCGGTCCAGGAACTCCCGGCGGACCATCTTGTGCGGGGTCAGACTGTCGATCAGCGGGGCGTTGCCGGCGGTGGCCCGCGGCCGGTTCGTACGGAACAGCTCCACCGGCACGCCACGGCCCCGGCCCGCCATCTTGCCGACCACGACGTCGGCCCCGTTGGCCACCCCGTAGTCGTACATCCGTTCAAGGGCCTCGTCGCCGAGGTGGTCGTCGTTGTCCACGAACATCACGTACTCGCCGTGCGCGGCGGCGATGCCGACGTTGCGCGGCTTGCCCGACCAGCCGGAGTTCTCCTGGTGGATCACCCGCACCCGGGGGTCCGCGGCGGCGAGGTCGTCCAGTCGGGCGGGTGTCTCGTCGGTGGACCCGTCGTCCACGAAGATCACTTCGTACTCGTCGGGCGGCAGCGACTGCCGCAGCAGCGAGTCGACACAGTCCTCGATGTAGCGCCCCGGGTTGTAGACCGGGACGACGACGCTGACCTTGACCGGCATGGGCTCCAGGTCCCCTCGGGGTCGCTTGTCGTTTACGGAACGGTTCGGTACGCGTTGCCAGATGCTAACTCCCGCCGAGGCGGTCGACACCCCCTGCGAGCGGCGGCCGTCCTACGCTGAAGCCGTGCGCCTGCTCCTGATGTCCGACACCCACCTGCCGAAACGCGCGAAGGAACTGCCGGCCCCGCTGCTCGCCGAACTCCCGCACGCCGACGTCGTGTTCCACGCCGGGGACTGGGTCGACACCGCCACCCTCGACCTGCTGGAGAACCGCTGCCGCCGGCTCGTCGGCGTGTACGGCAACAACGACGGCCCCGAGCTGCGCGCCCGCCTCCCCGAGGTGGCGTACGCCGAACTCGACGGCCTGCGCTTCGGCACCGTCCACGAGACCGGCCCCGCCCAGGGCCGCGAGTCCCGCTGCGCCGCCCGCTTCCCCGACCTCGACGTCCTGGTGTTCGGGCACAGCCACATCCCGTGGGACACCACCGCCCC
The DNA here is from genome assembly GCF_004187715.1 of Streptomyces sp. F001. Classification (GTDB taxonomy): domain Bacteria; phylum Actinomycetota; class Actinomycetes; order Streptomycetales; family Streptomycetaceae; genus Streptomyces; species Streptomyces flavusporus. Next base: position 6,869 of record NZ_QZWF01000051.1, read on the forward strand.
CACCGGCCTGCGGCTCCTCAACCCGGGCTCCCCGACCGACCGCCGCCGCCGGCCCCACTGCACCTACATGACCGCCACGCTCACCGGCGGCCGCCTCACGGACGTGACACTGCACCTGCTGCCGCCGCGCTGAGCGCTGGGCCGGCCGCCCGGTCACCGACAGCTCGGTCCGCACCGACACCGCCGTACCGCCGTCGCGGCCGGTCCGCGTGCCGGTGACCGTGGCCCGCGCGGTGCCGGGCCCCCAGGTCGCCCGGCCGCTCGCCGGCAGGACCACGCGTTACGGCGACGAGTGGATCGCGCCCTGAGTGGCCGTCAGCGGTGCCCCGCTCCCGCCCCAGCGCAGCGCGACGATCTCGGCAGCGACGGACACAGCGACCTCCTCGGGCGTACGGGCCCCGAGGTCGAGCCCGACCGGCGAGCGAAGCCGGGACAGCTCTTGTGAGGAGACCCCCGCCTCGGTGAGCCGTTTCGCACGCTCGTCATGGGTACGGCGGCTGCCCATCGCCCCGATGTATTCGGCGGGCCGGCGCAGCGCCTCCTCCAGCAGTGGAACGTCGAACTTCGGATCATGGGTGAGCACACAGATCACCGTGCGCTCGTCGGTTTCGGTGCCGCGCAGGTAGCGGTGCGGCCAGTCGACGACGACCTCCACGCCGGGCGGGAAGCGCTTGGCGGTGGCGAAGACGGGGCGGGCGTCGCACACGGTGACCCGGTAGCCGAGGAAGTCGCCGATGCGGGCCACCGCCGCCGCGTAGTCGATCGCGCCGAACACCAGCATCCGCGGCGGCGGCGCGAAGGAGTGCAGGAACACCGAGACGGTGTCCTCGCGCCGCTCCCCATGCGGCCCGTAGTGCCGAACCCCCGTGGCGCCCAAGGCGAGTTCGCCGCGTGCGTCGGCGGTGACGGCCACGTCCAGGCCGCTCGCACCCAGCGTGCCGGACAGCTGGTCCGGCCACACGGCGAGCGTGGCCCCGCGCGGCGCCGGCCCGTCGATCACGGTCGCCACGGTCACCGGGCGGCCCGCGGCGACCGACTCCGCGACCGCACCGAAGGACGGGTCGCGCTCGGGCGTCACGGGCCGGACCAGCACGGTGATCTCACCGCCGCAGGTCAGCCCCACCGCGAACGCGTCGTCGTCGCTGTACCCGAAGGTCTCCAGCCGTGCCTCGCCGCTCGCCACCACCTCCTGGGCGAGCTCGAACACCGCACCCTCCACGCAGCCCCCGGACACGCTGCCCACCACCTCGTCGTCCGGTCCCACGGCCATCGCGGCGCCCGGATCGCGGGGTGCGCTGCGGCTCACCGTGACGACCGTGGCCAGGCCGAACGGGGCCCGGGCCGTGTACCAGCCGCTCAGTGCCGGAAGGATGTCTCGCACGATCGGCTCCTCTCACCGTGGCCGCGCACCACCGCCGCCGGCCGCTCCAGCGCCGGGCCCCTCGGCAAAGGCGTCCACGCTCGGCAGCGCCGCCGCCATCCCCGCCGCCAGGAGCGCCGACCGGGGCGCGTCTTGCGCGGATCGGCCCAGATCACCTGGTGCGCCGGCCGGTGCGGGCACCGCATCTGGGCGCCCCGAGCAGCTCCGGTCACGCTCCCAGCCGTCGGGCAGCAGCACCACCACCGCGCCGCACGCCATGCCCCGCTGCCCCCAGCGATCGAGGAACTCGCGCGGTAGCTCCCCGAGCCGGGTGCCCCCGCGCAAGTCGGGTACGGCCGCCGCCACCGCCTGGTCGGGGTCGCGAGGGAACAGCTCCCGGGTGGAGATCACCGGCTGAGCACGATGGAAGTCACTCTATGGCGGTGCCCGGTCGACGGCGAGTCGTGCGGCGGGCCTTGTTGAGCGTTAATCCGTTGCCCGTGGATGCCCGGTTCTGCTGCACTGCACGGAACCCGTCACCGCACCGTGAGGAGCAGCAGATGCGCACTGCGTTCATGTCCACCCAGGAAGGAATCCCCCTCACCACGAAGGACATGACGTTCAGTGCCCCTGCTCAACCTGGGAATCCTCGCGCACGTCGACGCAGGTAAGACCAGCCTGACCGAACGGCTGCTGCACACGGCCGGAGTGATCGACGAGATCGGCAGCGTCGACGCCGGCAGTACGCAGACCGACACCCTCGCGCTGGAGCGGCAGCGCGGCATCACCATCAAGTCGGCCGTCGTCTCGTTCCCGGTCGACGACGTGACCGTCAACCTCATCGACACACCCGGTCACCCGGACTTCATCGCCGAGGTGGAGCGGGTGCTCGGCGTCCTGGACGGCGCCGTGCTGGTCGTCTCGGCCGTCGAGGGCGTCCAGGCGCAGACGCGCGTCCTGATGCGGACGCTGCACCGGCTGCGCATCCCCACGCTGGTCTTCGTCAACAAGATCGACCGCCGCGGGGCGCGCTACGAGGACGTGCTGCGAGCGATCTCGCAACGGCTCACGGCGGCGGTCGTCCCCATGGGATCCGCCACCGGACTCGGGACCCGCGCGGCCCGCTTCACCCCCGGACTCGGCCCGGCCGCGCTCGACGTCCTCGCCGACCACGACGACGACCTCCTCAAGGCCTACGTCGAGGACACCGTCTCCGACGACCTCCTGCGCGCCTCCCTCACCGCCCGCACCCGCCAGGCCCTGGTCCACCCGGTGTACGCCGGCTCCGCCATCACCGGAGCGGGCGTGGCCACGCTCCTCGACGGCATCAAGGAACTGCTCCCCGTTGCCGACGGCGACCCCGACGGCCTCCTCTCCGCCACCGTCTTCAAGGTCGAGCGCGGACCGGCGGGGGAGAAGATCGCCTACGCGCGGATCTTCTCCGGCACCCTGCGCATCCGGGACCGGGTGCCCTGCGGCGACCCGGCCCGGGAAGGCCGGATCACCGCGATCAGCGTCTTCGACCACGGCACCGACGTCCGGAGCGACGCCGTCCCCGCCGGCCGGATCGCCCGGCTGTGGGGACTGTCCGACATCAGGATCGGTGACTCGATCGGCCTGCGGCGGGGATCGTACGGGCACCTGTTCGCCCCGCCGACCCTGGAAACGGTCGTCGTGCCGGGGCCCGCGACCGGTCGGCGCGCCCTGCACCTCGCGCTCACCCAGCTCGCCGAGCAGGACCCGCTCATCGGCCTGCGCCACGACGAGGTGCGCCAGGAGACGTCCGTGTCCCTCTACGGAGAGGTGCAGAAGGAGGTCGTCCAGGCGACGCTCGCCGACGAGTACGGACTGGACGTCGGCTTCCGGGAGACGACGCCGCTGTGCATCGAGCGGCCGGTCGGGGCGGGGGCGGCGGTCGAGTTCAACAAGAGGGACCCGAACCCGTTCCTCGCGACCGTCGGACTGCGCGTCGACCCCGCGCCGACCGGTTCCGGCACCGGGTTCCGGCTGGAGGTGGAGCTGGGATCGATGCCGTACGCGTTCTTCAAGGCCGTCGAGGACACCGTCCGGGAGACGCTCGCGCAGGGCTTGCACGGCTGGCAGGTCACCGACTGCACGGTCACCATGACCCACTGCGGCTACTCGCCCCGCCAGAGCCACGCCCACCAGGGGTTCGACAAGAGCATGTCGAGCACGGGCGCGGACTTCCGCGGTCTGACGCCGCTGGTGCTCATCGAGGCGCTGCGGCGTGCGGGGACCCGGGTTCATGAGCCGATGCACCGCTTCCGTGTCGAGGCCCCGGCGGACACCCTGGGTGCGCTGCTGCCGGTCCTGGCCGGGCTGCGGGCCGTACCCCGGACGACCGAGACCCGGGGTGCCGGCTGTGTCCTGGAGGGCACGGTGCCGGCGGTCCACGTCCACGCGCTCGAGAAGCAGTTGCCGGGGCTCACCCGCGGGGAGGGCGAGCTGGAGAGCGCCTTCGATCACTACGCGCCGGTCGCGCACGGCACGGTCCCCGAGCGGTCGCGCACCGACCACAACCCGCTGAACCGGAAGGAGTATCTGCTGAACGTGACGCGCCGCGTCGGCACTTGAGGTGGCCGAGAACGAACTTACTCCAGAGTCAGAAGTGTTGACGGTGTCCGGAAATGCTCGGACTGTAGTGGACATGCCGAATAAACGTGCGCGTCTGCTCGTTGTTCTGGTTCTCCTCTGTGGATTCCTGACGGTTGCGGGCGCCCGTCCCGCCACCGCCGACCCCCTCCCCGACTCCCTCTGGTTCGATGGCTCCCCGCTCACCGTGCAGAACGGCCGCTTCACCGACGCATCCGGCCGGGAAGTGGTCCTGCGCGGCTACAACGTCTCCGGCGAGACCAAGCTGGCGGAGAACGGCGGCCTCCCCTTCGCCTCGGTCGCCGACGCCCGCAAGTCCGCGACCGCGCTGCGCGCCCTCGGCGGCGGCAACACCGTCCGCTTCCTGCTCTCCTGGGCCTACGCCGAGCCCGTGCGCGGCCAGGTGGACACGGCGTACCTCGCCGCCGCCACCGACCAGATGCGCGCGTTCCTCGACGCCGGCATCCGCGTCTACCCGGACTTCCACCAGGACCTCTACTCCCGCCACCTCTTCGACCCCGACAGCTGGTACACCGGTGACGGCGCCCCGAAGTGGGCGGTCGATGCCGGGAACTACCCCGACGAGTTCTGCGGGATCTGCCTCTTCTGGGGTCAGAACATCACCCAGAACGAGGCTGTGAAGCGGGCGTCGTACGACTTCTGGCACAACGCGCACGGAGTCCAGGACGCCTTCCTCACCACGGCCCAGAAGACCATGGCCTACGTCAGACAGCACCTGTCGGCCGAGGACTTCGCGGGCATCGTCGGCTTCGACCCGTACAACGAACCGCACGCCGGCGTCCACGACCCGGGCCGGACCAGCCGCACCTGGGAACGGGACGTGCTGTGGCCCTTCTACGAGGAGTTCCGTGCCCGCATGGACGCGGCCGGCTGGCAGACCAAGCCCGCCTTCGTCGAACCGAACCTGTTCTGGAACGCCAACCTCGACTTCCAGAAGGAGGAGGGCGGCCTGCTGGACGCGGGCACCCTCGGCCCCCGCTACGTCTTCAACACCCACTTCTACGACCAGAAGGCGATCTCGGGCGTCTTCATGTGGGGCAAGGCGGCCGACGGCCAGTACGCCGGCGACTTCGGCACGGTCCGCGACCGGGCGGCGGCGACGGCGACGCCCGCGATCGTCAGCGAGTTCGGCCATCCGCTGTCCGGCAGCGTCTCCGACAAGGCCCCGACCGTCCTCAAGGCCATGTACCAGGCCCTGGACTCCCGTCTGCCGGGCGCGAGTTGGTGGTCGAACCCCGAGGCGTCGGGACCGGTCCTGTCCGGTACGCAGTGGCAGTGGGACATCTACAACGGCCGGCACCGCGAGCTGATGAACGGCAACCCCGACAAGGTGCTCACCGAGGGCGACGCCTGGAACGACGAGGACCTGTCCGCCGTCCACCTGGACGACGCGGGCACGGCGGCGCTGCGGCAGGACGCCCGGCTCCTGGACCGGGTCTACCCGAGCGCGACCGCCGGTACGACGGTCGCCTTCACCTACGAGGACCGCTCCCGGGACGGCTCGACGACCCTGACCTGGAATCCGGTGCCGGGTTCGCTGCCGAATGTGGCCCGTCTGGTCGGCTCGGGCCAGTACGCGCTGCTGCTGTGGCGGTCGGACGGCGGGGAGGCACCCACGGAACTGCATCTGCCGGCGTCGTTCCCGACCCCGGCGACCACGGTCGTCTCCGACCTCGGCACGTCGTACGCCCCGCCGCCGTACACCGGCACCACCCCGATCGGCGTGGCCGCCGAGCCGGGCGGGACGGGCAGCCGCCGCCTGCTGCTCACCGCGCCGGACTCGGGCGTCCTGCACTACGCGCTGGTGACCAACGGGACGACGGCGCCGTCCGCGGACCTGCTGGGCGCGGCCCGCGCCGAGCTCACGGCGTGGGCCGCGCGGGCGGTCAACTAGCCGAGGGGCCGGTCCAGTCGGCGGGCACCTGGGCCAGGCGCACGCGCTGGGGGTGGTCGCCGACCGGGACCGACACCGTCTTGCGGCCGGTGGCGAAGTCGATCGCGGTGACCTGGTCGGCGCCGCTCTCGGAGACCACGCAGGACCTGCCGTCACCGCTGACGGTCGACCAGTAGGGCTTGGAGACGGGGACGAGCGGGCCCTCCTGGAGGGTGGCGCGGTCGACGACGGTGGCGTAGTCGTCCATGGTGCCCGCGATGCACAGCTTGGTCCCGTCGGGCTTCATGGTGATGCCGTGGTGGCGCGAGTCGTTGACCCAGGTGGTGCGGTCCTCGCTGGTGTCCGGGTTCTCGGGGAGGGTCTTGGTGCGGGTGATCTTGTCGGAGGCGACGTCGTACTCGAAGAAGCCGTTGAAGAACGACACCTGGAAGTACAGCTTGCTCTCGTCGGGGCTGAAGGCGGCGGGGCGGACGGCGTCGGAGTGGTCGTCGAGGCCGATCGCGTCCAGGCGTGCGCGCATGTCGATCACCTTGACCTGCTGGAACGTCCTCGCGTCGACGACGGTGATACGGCGGTCGCCCTTCGTCCAGTCCAGCCAGGGCTCGTCGAGGGCGGTGTTGACGTCGCCGATGGCCATGTTCCAGATGTACTTGCCGTTCCGGCTGAAGACGTTCTCGTGCGGCTTGTCGCCGGTGGCGAACGAGCCGACCTGCTTGCCGGTGTCGATGTCCAGTACGTGCACGGTGTTGGACGTCGAAGCGGAGACGGCGACGCGGGCGCCGTCGGGGGAGACCGCCATGTGGTCGGAGCGGTAACCCGACACGGGGAAGCGCCAGTTGATGTCCCCGGTGGTGAGATCGATGGAGACGACGTCGGCGAAGCTCGGCCGGGAGACGACCATCGATCTGCCGTCCGGGGTGGAGTACATGTCGTCGACGAACTGGTCGTGTCCCTCGCCGACGCTGTTGCGGATCGCCATGAAGTAGATCCACTTGATGGGATCGGCGTTGATCTCCGCCAGCCGCTCCTCCTTGTCGGGGATGACGTTGATGCGGCCGATCTTCGCGAAGTCGCCGGTGGACCTGATGACATCGGCGGTGCCGTCCCAGTTGTTGCCGACGAACAGCACCTCGCGCAGGGCGGCGGAGTCGGGGCCGTCGTCGGCGGCGGCGGTGGCGGGGGCGGTGAGGGTCAGGGTGAGGGCGGCTGCGATGGAGCAGAGGTGCCTGGGGCTGATGGCAGGCATGGGTGCTCTCTCCTCTGGAGATGGGGGGCTAGCGCGAGCATGCCAATGAACGAATCTGAATACGAGGTCGTTCAGAGTTTGACTTACTGGAAAGTAAGGAGCGAGCACCCTTCTCCACAAGACTGCGTACACGACAAAATTGGCGAACGGCGAAGGACGGGAGGGACGTTGGCAGGCAGGCTCAGGGCGCCGACCGGCCGCTACGGCGGCAGGTCCGCCGAGGAACGGCAGGCCGAGCGGCGCCGACGCTTCCTGGACGCGGCGCTCCAGCTCTTCGGCGACAGCCCCGGCTACCGGTCCACCACCGTCGCCGCGCTCAGCGAGGCCGCGGGACTGTCCACCCGGCAGTTCTACGAGGAGTTCCGCACCCTGGAAGACGTACTGGCCGACCTGCACCTGAAGGTCAACGACTGGGCCGAGGAGGCCGTGCTGGCCGCGGCGGCCGACACCGAGGGCCTGCCGATCGAGGACCGCGCCACCGGCATCTTCCGCTCGTACGCCGGGAACGTCACCGCCGATCCCCGCCGTATCCGCATCACTTTCGTCGAGATCGTCGGCGTCAGCCCCCGCCTCGAGGAGCAGCGGCTCGCCCGCCGCGCCCGCTGGGTCGACTTCATCTGCGCCGAGGCGCAGGCCGCCGCCGAACGCGGGGAAGCGGCACCCCGCGACTACCGCCTCGCCGCCACCGCGTTCATCGGCAGCGTCAACGGACTGATCCACGACTGGAGCGCCGGGTGGGTGCCGGCGACGCTGGACGAGGTGGTCGACGAACTCGTACGGCAACTGCTGGGGATACTGCGGCCGGGGGGCTGGAGCCCGACGGCGGCCTGACGCACCACGGTGAACGGGCCTGGGGTGCACGGCCCCGGACCGCGTGACCGAGGCCGTGCGGCACCGTACTGACTACTCCTGCTCGTCCCAGGCCTGGATCAGGGTCTGTTCGGCGATCTTGCCGCCGCGCAGCGTGATCATCGACTCGGCGAGAACGCGGACCCCGTCGGCGTACTCGCAGGACTCGCTGAAGGCCGCGCGGTCACCCTGGATGACGCAGTTCTCCAGCTTGTGCGTCATGTCGCGGCTGTAGACGTCGTCGAGCATGGCGCTGATCTCGTCGCGGCCGTGCAGCACCTGTGGGTGGCTGGGCTGTGAGTTGCGGTCCACAACACGCAGTTCGGCGTCGTCGGCGTAGAGCGACAGGAGAGTGTTCGGATTGCCTTCTATGCCCCGGCGCAACGTCTCGGTGTCGAAGCTGGGGCTTGCCGCAGTACCCATCGTGACCTCCTTCGGGGGCCGCGGCCCGGCGGGGGGAAGCGGGCCGCGGAGGCCTCTCCTACGAGATTCCTCCGCCCGGTCGGCCTCGGCAAGCGCGGCCGATGCCGATGCCCAGGGCGCCGGCAGACCCGACCGGCCCGGCCGCTCAGTCGGCGTCGGCCGTGGCGAGGAACTGGGTGGCCGCCAGCTCCGCGTACAGCGGGTCGGCGACCACGAGTTCGCGGTGGGTGCCCACCGCACGGACCTTGCCCGCGTCCATGACCACGATCCGGTCGGCCATCGTCACCGTGGACAGCCGGTGGGCGACGACCAGCACCGTGGTCGTCCGGGCCACATCGGCCACGGTGTCGCGCAGCGCGGCCTCGTTCACCGCGTCCAGCTGCGAGGTCGCCTCGTCGAGGAGCAGCAGCCGGGGGCGGCGCAGCAGGGCACGGGCGATCGCCACCCGCTGCCGCTCACCGCCCGACAGCTTGGTGCCGCGGTGCCCGACGAGCGTGTCCAGTCCGCGCGGCAGCCGCCCGACCAGACCGTCGAGCCGGGTCGTCTTCAGCACCCGCGCGAGGGCGTCGTCGTCCGCGTCCGGGTTGCCCAGCAGCAGGTTCTCGCGCAGCGAGCCCGACAGGACGGGCGCGTCCTGCTCCACATAGCCGATCGCGGACCGCAGCTGCGGCAGCTCCCACCGGGCGAGTTCCCGGCCGTCCAGCGTGATCCGGCCCGACTCGGGGTCGTAGAACCGCTCGATGAGGGAGAAGACGGTGGTCTTGCCCGCGCCGGACGGGCCGACGAACGCCGTCATGCCCCGCGCGCGCACGGCGAAGGTCACCCCGTGGTGCACGTACGGGAGGTCGTCGGCGTACCGGAAGCGGACGTCGGTGAAGACCAGCGCGGCCGGTTCGGCGTCGGCCGACGGCAACGGGGCGGCCTCGGCCGCCGGTTCGGCGGGCAGCCGCAGCGCCTCCTGGATGCGGGACAGCGCCGCCGCACCCGTCTGGTACTGGGTGATCGCACCGACGACCTGCTGGATCGGTGACATCAGATAGAAGACGTACAGCAGGAACGCGACCAGTGTGCCGACGTCGACGGCGCCGGTCGCGACCCGTGCCCCGCCCACCGCGAGCACCGTGATGAAGGCGATCTGCATCGCCAGTCCGGCCGTGTTGCCCGCGGCCGCCGACCACTTGGCGGCACGCACACTCTGCCGCCAGGACTCCTCGGCCGCGGAGTGCAGCGTCTGCTCCTCCCGGTGCTCGGCGCCGGACGCCTTCACCGTGCGCAGCGCGCCCAGCACCCGCTCCAGCGAGGCGCCCATCACACCGACCGCGTCCTGCGCCTGCCGGCTGGCCCGGTTGATCCGGGGCACGATCACGCCGAGGACCGTGCCCGCACACAGGATCACGGCCAGCGTGACACCGAGCAGCACGGGGTCGACGAAGCCCATCATCACCACGGTCGCCACCAGCGTGAGCCCGCCGGTGCCGAGGCCCACCAGGGAGTCGGTGGTGACCTCGCGCAGCAAGGTGGTGTCCGAGGTGATACGGGCCATCAGGTCGCCCGGCTCGGTACGGTCCACGGCCGATATCCGCAGGCGCAGCAGATACGAGGACAGGGTGCGCCGCGCGCCGAGCACCACCGACTCCGCGGTGCGCCGCAGCACGTACGAACCCAGCGCGCCCACCGCCGCGTTGGCGACGACCAGCGCCGACATCGCGACCAGCGCACCTGTGATGGCCCGGTCGTGGGAAAGGTCGTCGATCAGGTCCCGCGCGACCAGCGGCAGCAGCAGGCCGGTGGCCCCGGTGACCAGCGAGAGCACCGCGCCCGCGAGCAGGGCCCACCGGTGCGGCCGTACATAGCCGAGGAGCATGCGCCACGGGGGCGTACTCGTCTGCGTCTGTGCCTTGCTCACGCTGCTCCTTCGCCGGTCGAACAAGGCGTTCAGCCTACGGTGGAGCCGGAGCGTACGGCCGCCCCTTTTGCGGTCGGCCTACCGGGCCGCGAGCGCCGCCAGGGTGGCGTCCAGGTCGGCGGGGCGCGGCCGGTTGTGCGGCAGCTTGCCGAGGACGACGGCCATGCCGCAGGTGTTGGTCAGGGCGGAGAAGACCAGTCCGCCCGCGATCCCGGCGGCGAGCAACTGCCAGGCGGGGTGCAGCAGTCCGAGACCGAGGCCGGTCAGGACGATGCTGCCCGCGGTGAACCGGACCTGGCGCTCCATGGACCAGGTCGTGCGGGTGCTCTGCTGCGGGCGGGCCAGTTCATGACCGCGCCGGGCCCAGTCCTGGGTTCCGCCGGTCAGCGTCATCGCGCCGATGCCCTCCGCGGCGAGGGCCGTGCAGGCCTGCTCGGAGCGGGCCCCGGAGGCGCACACGAGAAGCAGCTCGCCATTTACCTGACGGAGCGTGGGCAGGGCCCGGCGGAGCTGGTCCAGGGGGATGTTGAGGGCGCCGGGGACGTGGCCGGTGGCGTACTCGCCCGGGGTGCGGACGTCGATGACGGTGAGCTCGGGCAGCCGGGTCCGGGCCTCGTCGGCGTCGAGAGTGCGGGGAGCGTTCATGGTGCGTGCGATCCTTCCTTGGCATGCGGTGAGGGGTACACACCCCGGGGGAGGTAAAATACCCCCAAGGGTATACAGAGGAGTGGGTGGCCGTGGATGTGCGGTTCGAGGGTGATGAGCTGAAGTCGGTACTGAACCGGCTGCGCCGGGCGCAGGGTCAGATCACCGGAGTGATCAAGATGATCGAGGAGGGACGCGACTGCGAGGACGTCGTCACACAGCTCGCCGCCGCCTCGCGCGCTCTCGACCGGGCCGGTTTCGCGATCATCGCGACCGGGCTCCAGCAGTGTCTGACCGACGCCGGCAACGGTGACGGCAACGGCGAGACCACGGACGAGATGAAGGCCCGCCTGGAGAAGCTGTTCCTCTCCCTGGCCTGACCGCCTCGCCCACCCTCACAGGACGGCATCGGCCAGCATGAACGCGGCCACCGCCAGCAGGGCACCGGCGAAGATCCGCTGGAGCGAACCGGCGGAGATCCGGGCCGCGAGGCGTTTGCCGTCCCATGCGGCGAGAACCGACGCGGCGGCGAAGGGCGCGACACGCGCCCAGTCGACGCTCACATCCGCCCCCGCCCGGGCCGCCAGCGCGACCAGCGAGTTGAGCGTGATGACCAGCAGGCTCGTGCCCACGGCCGCCCGCATCCGCAGCCCCACCACGTTCACCAGCGCCGGTACGGCGAGAAAGCCGCCGCCCACCCCCAGC
>NZ_QZWF01000052.1 GCF_004187715.1 Streptomyces sp. F001
TTCCAAATGAGACGACCTCTTACTCCGGGGCCTCAACCTGTTGCCGGTTCACGGCTTCAACTCGCTCGTGGTGACGCCGATGCTTGAGGGAGGAGGCAACCAGAGAGTTCCCTTTCCCCCGTAGGCGTCATGCTGTGAGATTCGCACTGGTTGACTGAACGGCTTCCTCGGGTTGCCGCTCCTGGGGATCTCGCCGACCCGCGCGGTCCATCTCGCGCCATTCCGGACGCAGCCCAGTCAGGTTCGTGGTGAGGAAGTATGCAGCCCCGCCGACGAGTAGCACCGGCGCAAGTCCGACAGAGGCCACCACCGCTCCAGCGATCAGTCCACCGAGAGGGATACCGGCCCAGGCCAGCGAGTCACCGAGCGCGCTGACCCGGCCTAACATCCGGCGTGGCACCCGCTCGAAGAGCACGGCCCCCAGCACCGGGTTCAGGAAGCCCGCCCCGAATCCACTGACGGCGAACACGGCCAGTACCGCTCCCATCGGTGCATCGAAGGCGAGAATCAGGAATCTCGGCGCCCCAGCCAGCAGGAACCCGGTGAAGAACACCGTCCGGCGTCGCAGCCGGTGTGCAGCCATCGCAGCGATCAGACTCCCCGCGACCGCCGCGGCTCCCAGCACGCTGCCCATCAGGCCGATCGCAGCTGGCCCGTTGCCGGATTCTTTGGCCCAGACGGGCATGAGCACCGTGGTGAACCCCGCGTCCAGCAGGTTGGTGATCCCGACCATGACGATGACGGTCAGCAGCAACAGTTCGCCACGCAGAAAGGTGAAGCCCTCTCCGAATCGTCGCCAGTAACCCGGTTCTGTCTCCCCGGCCTGGGAGGGGGCTTCCGCGACTGCATGCCCCATCCCGCGGGGCAGCGCCAGCGCGATGACCACTGATCCGAGAGCGAAGCAACCCGCGTTGACGACAAGCCCCGTCATGGGGCCGAGCAGCGCCACCAGGGAGCCGCCGGCCGCCGGGCCAATGGTGGAGGCGAGCCGCTCGGTCGCGCCGGACAGACCGGTGGCCCGCTCCAGCGGCACCCTGCCGCGCTCGGCCGCTTCCGGGACCATGACTTCCTTGGCAAGGTCGCCGGGGCCGCGCACCGAGCCGATCAGCGCGACCAGGGCCAGCAGGAGCGGAAAGGACAGCAGGTCCAGGGCATGGAACAGGGGAACCGCAGCGGCAGCGGTTGCGCTGGCCAGATCCGTGGTCCAGGAAACGGCTCGCGGGCCGATCCGGTCTACCAACGGACCGGTGAACGCCTTGACCGCCACGTAGGGAGTCATCTCGCAGAAGGCGACCAGTCCGGTCTGGGTGGCGCTGCCCGTCGTGACGAGCACGAACCAGGGCAGCGCGATGGCAGAGACCCGAGTACCGGTCAGCGACACGGCCATGGCCGCCAACACCCCGCTCAGCGGTCGTAAGGACCGTTTGCTGGGTATGTCGCCGTCCGGGACGTCTTCCGTCATGACGTCTCCGTTCCTGTCGCTTTCTGAGGACTGGAAGGGTGCGCCGACGCGGCGGGCGTATCCAGTTCAGGCAGGAGGTGTGTGATGACGGCGACCCGCTCGGCTCCCTCCGGGGCTTTCGCCGCCGCCTCCGGTGTGTCTCTCCGATAGCGGTCGACGATTGCCCGCAACTCCTCGCGCAGAGCGGCGGCTTCTTCAGGCGTGAGCCGCAAGGCCCAGTCGCTCATGTCAAAGGTGTCCCGCCACGCGCGGGGCATCGTCTGAAGCTCGTTGACTGCCCGCTGTGTGCGCAGGGTGTAAGTGGCAGCGACGGACTGCAGGTAGGCCAGCGCGGCCTCGGGCTCCCGCTCGGCCAGCTCCGGGTCGTTGAACCAGGTCGTCCTGTGCACCGAACGCCACCAGCGCTCTCGTGCGTTGCCGCGTTCGGTGTCCTCCTCGACGAAGCCGGCCGCGCCGAGCTGGCGCAGGTGGTAGCTGGCTGTGCCGGAGTTCACGCCGAGCCGCTCCGCGAGGCGGGTAGCGGTCGACGGGCCGTACTTCCGCAGCAGCCCGACCAGTTGTACGCGCACCGGATGCGCCAGGGCGCGCAGCCCCTTGGCATCCAGAACGATCGAGTCCGTTTCGGTCTTCGGGCTGTCCGGCCCCGTGCTTGGGTCAGTCATATCGCGCACTCTAGACCGCAAACAGTTCTTCGCAAAAATTTCTTCGCGAAGAACTATTTGGGGTTGCAGCGACCTCGCATATACCGCTGCTCATCTGTCGCGTGCCTGCACCGCACCGCCCTCCCACTGACGTATTCGGTGATCGTGCTGCCGCGTCAGGTGGTGGTGCCTCCCGAAGCGGTCACCGTCTGCTGTCCGTTCTCCTGGACATAACCATCTCGAGGAGACGTGCCACGGAGCCTGCGGATCTCTCCGTATGCGATCTCCAGACGCTCGGCGAGGTCGCTGTTCTCCGCTCGCAACTGCTTGATCCGCGCGAGCGCGGGTCTCCAGCCGTCGCTGGACGGAGGAGACCGACGCGGGCTGTGAGCCGGTTCGCTCGGTGGCGGGCTGCCGGTCCTGCATCTGCCTGGTGGCGGCCACGAGGTCGGGCTGGGTGTATAGCCATGATCTTGAAACGCTGGCCGCCTTCGCGATCGCCGCGAAGCTGGTGCGGCTGCCGACGCGATGTGCTGCTGAGATGGCCTTCTCGGCGTCGCGGCGGGCGCGCTGGCTGCGGCGTCGGGTGGCCTCGGCCAGTGCGGCGGTGTTGTCAGCTGGCGGCATCGACGTCCTCCACCTGGCCGCCGACGACGATCTGGTTCTCGGCGGTCCCTTCGAGGGCGCTGATGATCGTGTCGAGCTTGCCGAGGGTGCGGCGGTTCTTCTCCGCGACCCGGGCGAGCCCGGCCTGCTCGGCCTGGGCGATGAGTTCGCTGGTCTCCTGCCGCTGCCGGCGGTGCTGCTGGAGGAAGTCACCGGTGGTGATGAAGAACCGGCAGTCCAGGCAGGGGTTGGCGTACTCGCAGTCGGTCTGCACCGGGGCTCCGCAGTAGCCGTTGGGCAGCGTCACCTTCGCGCGGACCAGACTCATCTTCGCCCAAGCCGCCCCGGCGAGCGGGTGGTCGGCGGCGATCTCGGCCTTCTGCCCCTTGTGGTTGACCTTGAGGGCGTTCTCCCTCGCCGACTGGCGTGCGCCTGAGCGTGAGTCCTCCAGAGCCCTCTGCGGCGGTCGGTCATCAGGCCTGCCAGTCGTAGCACTCCCAAGCCCGCCGACCTGCCGCTTGTCCTCAGATTTACCCGTCGAATCTACGTCGCCCGGCTGATGGCCTAGGTGCGGCGGCTCACCTAGGTTGATGCCGGGCCACCCGGCCCCGAGGTCTTTGGGAGGCCCAGGATGCCGAAAGCCGTACGACGGGAGCCGCCACCGGAGACGCCCGCTCCGATTCGGCCCAACATGCTTTTGATCAATGGCAACGCCGTCAGTTCGACTTTCGCGCAAACCGATCTCTCGCACTCGGTGCTGACCCAGGTGCGGTTCTTCAATTCCCGGCTGCATCAGTCCAACTTCGAGGGCTCCGCGTTCGACGACTGCGACCTCGATGGCGCGACGTTCACCGGCTGCAGCCTGCGCGGCGTCGAGTTCACCAACTGCGACGTCGACCGGCTGGTGATCAACGGGATCAACATCGGCAACCTGCTGCGGCTGCTGCACGGCACCCAGGGAGGTCTGTAGCCATGGCCGAGCGGATCCGGCCGTTCATCTCGGCCACCAACCGGGTCGACATGCTGGGCCGTCTGGTGCGCGAGCACAGCGAGCAGGTCTCCCGCAACGTGTCCGACCTCATCTACATGGCGCTGGACGACGGGAACGAGAAGCGGGACGGCAAGGGCGGCGGCAAGGACAGCGGGGAGGCCGGCTTCTGGGACAAGAAGGACGGCAAGGAGGGCAAGGACAAGGAGAAGGACGGCAAGGAGTCCAAGGAGGCGAAGGAGGGCAAGGACGACAAGGAGGGGAAGGAGGCGAAGGACGCCAAGGAGGGCAAGGAGGGCAAGGAGGCGAAGGACGCCAAGGAGGGCAAGGACGGCAAGGACAAGGAGGGCGACAAGGAGGGCAAGGACAAGGACAAGGAGCAGAGCGACCGGGGCGACAAGTACACCGGCTCCGAGAACCTGGTCTACCGCTACGGCGACGAGATCGTCCTGCCCGCCGAGACCTTCGACCTGATCGCCGAGGTGCAGAGCATCCGGGTGGCCGCGCTGCTCAACCAGCCGATCTTCTAGGCCTGCCGATGCTGCGTGACGCCGACATCATCGTGATCGACGAAGCGGACGACCCGCTCAGCGCGGCCGTAGCCGCCCATGCGGAGCGGGAGCATGTCGTACGGGCGAGGCTCACTGACGCCGCCCGCGCGATGACCATCACCCAGGACGGCCCGGCGGCCACCGTCGACCCGCCGGCCGCGCTGTTGCTGCGCCCGCTGCGCCCACAGCCCGCGATGTCCGACGCCGACGACCGGTTCTCCTGGAGCGAGGCGTTCGCCACCGTCTGGTCGGCCGCCGCCCTGACAGACCGGCCCGTCGTCAACCGGCCCGGCGAATGGGGCTGGTCCGCCCGTACCTCCGCCTCGGCGGTCGTCACCCACCGGCGCACCGGCCTCGATGGGGAGGCGGCGGAGGCCTACTGGCACGCGATGCGGCCGGACCCCGAGTTCGGCTTCCACCAGAGCCTGGACGACTGGCGGCTCGTCGAGGCCGGCGAGGCACCCTTCGGACGATCCCGGGCGCTGCGCCGGCCGCGCGGCTGGGAGCAGGTAATCGTGGTCGGCACCGACGCGTTCCGGGTGACCACCGCCGACCTGGGCGCACGCGACCTGGAGTCCGACAGCCTGCGCGCCACCGCCCGGCTCGGGCTCTCGTTCGCCGCCGTCAGCTGGGCAATCCCGGACGGCGACGAGCCAGCGGTGCTGGCCCGGGTCAACCCGTTCCCGACCTTCCCGGACTGTCGGCCCGTGCTGACCGACGTCGCTCGGGCGCTGATCAGGTGGCTGACCCGATGACCATCCATGTGGTCGGGGTCCAGGGCGACAACACGGTCTGCCGATTCGTCGAGCAGGCGGTGGCCGCCGGCACGCCGGTGGCGTTCGTGGACCTGCACGCGGTCGTACGGCACCCGTGGCGGATCACCCTGCACCCGGACGGCGATCACGCGGTCCTGCACACCGCTGCGGACCGGCCGCTGGTGCTGCCCGCCGACGGCGCCTACTACCTGCGGACCGTGGACCTGTCGCCGGTGCTGCCGCCCGACCGGGGCCGCGCCTGGCGGCACCTGATCGGAGCCCTCATGGCCTACCTCGACGCGGTGACCGGACCGGTCGTCAACCGGCCCGGCGGCCACAGCCACAACGGCGCCAAGCCACTGCACGAGTGGTGGCTCAGCCAGCACGGATTCGCCGTCCCGCCCGCGCTCACCAGTTCCGACCCCGATCGCATCCGCGCGTTCCTCGACGAGCGCGGGGCGGCGATCGTCAAGGCGGTGTGCGGGTCCCGCGGCACCGCCCAGCTGGTCTCGACCGCCGACTTCGCCGACTTCCAGCCGGCCGCCGGGCCGGTGCATCTGCAACAACGCGTCGACGGCTTCGACGTACGGGTGCACCTGGTAGGCGACGAGGCGTTCGCGGAACGGATCGACTCGGACGCCGTCGACTACCGCGGATCGGACGCCGTCTACCGGCCCTTTGAGGTGCCGTCCGACGTGCTCGCCTTGATGCGGGACGCCGCGCGCGAGATGGACCTGGTGTTCACCGGCTGGGACTTCCGGGTCAGCCCGGACGGCCGCTGGTGGTGTCTGGAGGCCAACCCAATGCCCGGCTACGACTTCTACGACCGGCGCTGCGACGGCGCGATCTCCGCGGCGGTCCGGCGGGTGCTGGTGCGATGATCCGGCTGACCGACGACACAGCCGTACGGCGGGTGACCCTGCTCAAACCGGCGGCCTGCGCCGAGATCGCGGCCCAGCTCGACACCGTGCGCTCTGCCTGGGTGGAGCGCGGGTCCGCCTTCTTCACCGTCAGTGCGGCGGCATATCTCGACGCATGCGGAGATGGCTCGTACGAGAGCTATTGGGCCCTTGCCCGAGTGGGCAACCGGCTGCTCTCTTCGGAGTTTGGCGACCTGCTCGGGCAGGTGCGGGACGCGGTCTCCGCGCTGGTGGAGGCGCCGTGTTCCTACGCCCCCTCGCTCGCGCATCCGGGGTTCCACATCTTCCTGGCCGAGTCGCTGCACTCGGCGATGCGCGACGGTTTCCACCTGGACCTGCAGTTCCAGTACCTCCCGGTCGAGGCCACCCTGTACTCGCCGTGCGTGACCTTCACGCTGCCGATCGAGACCCCGCGGGCCGGTGCCGGCATCGAGTTCTGCCGCCCCAATTCGGTCGACAAGCGCGGCGCCGTGACTGCCGAGCCCTACCTCGCCGGGGAGCTGCTCGTGCACTCCGGCCGGACGCTGCACCGCCGGGCGCACTATCCGGTGTCGCCCGGCGACCGGCGGATCACCCTGCAGGGTCACGCCCTGCGGCTGGAAGGAGGGGAATGGATCCTCTACTGGTGACACCGACGATCGTCGACGTCGACCTGCTCGACGACGGTGAAGCCGCCGACATCTACGCCCGGCTGGAGGCGCTGCGGCCGCGGTGGCTGTCTCGGGGCGAGGGGTTCGCCACCCTCGGGGTCGCGACGTACCTCGACGTCATGGCCTCCGAGCGGCCCGAGGAAACCTACTACGCGCGGCTCCCCGAACAGAACGGACTGATCCGTACGCACTTCGGGGATCTGCTGGAGAAGGTCGCCGCCGCGTTGTCCGCACTGCTCGGGGCGCCCACCCGGTACGAGGAGGCGGTGGCGCTGCCTGGCTTCCACGTGTTCGAGTCCGCCGGGGTCTCGACACAGAGCTGGCCGAACCAGCACTTCGATCTCCAGCACCGGTCGCTGCGCTGGCCGTTCCCGCTGGCCTCCGAGGACGACCTGGTGTCGTTCACGCTGGCCATCGCGCTGCCCCGATACGGTGGCGCACTGGAGTTCTGGAACGTCGTCGAGGCCGACGTGGCCCGGCTCCAGCGGCTCGGCCGGACCGTCACGATGGAGCTGCTCGGCAACACCAAGCCGGTGCGGCGCCACGAGTACCGCGTCGGCCGGATGTCGGTGCAGCTCGCTCCGATCATGCACCGGATCGCTGCGGTTCCGGTCCGGTACCCAGGCGACCAGCGCATCACCCTGCAGGGACACGGCGTGCGGGACTCCGGCGGCTGGGTGCTCTACTGGTGATCCTCGACGTGCTGGGCGGGTGCGCCGAAGCCGAGATCAGCGTCGCGACCGGGACGGACGCGGTCGGGGTGCTGGTGCCGGCGGAGAACCCGGAGCTCTGCGGTCGGCTGCTGGCGGGCTGGCCGTCGGCGAATCCCGCGATGTCCTTGTTCGGCCGCCGGTTCGTCCGCTGTGATCTCGTACGTGATCGGTGGGTGGCGGTCACGTGGTACCGCGACCCGGTCGAGGACGAGTACGCCGACCTGGGGCCGGTCACGCTGATCGCCGATCGGTTCCGGCCCGCTGGGCGGTGCGAGCGGACGGTCTATCTGTCCGCGGCCGCCGAGCGGATGCCGGCGCTGCGCGATGTGGTGTCCCTGGTGTGCGGTCGGGCCGGGGTGACCGATGCGGCGGCCGGTGCGGCCCTCGAGACGATGGCCCGGCTCGGCTGGATCACCCATGTCGGTGTGACGCTGACCGGGCCGCGTCCCCGCCTGAAGATAAACGCCGCCACGCGGGAGCTGCCGGTCGCGCTGGCCCCGGCGCTGTCGGCCCGGTTCCGCCAGCTGCGCGCGCCGCTGGGCTACGTGGCCTGCACCGTCGACGGCCGCGGCCTCTCCAGAGTACGGCTGTACGCCCGCCCGATTCCCGGCCGCCAGCTCGCCGCGGTGCTCGGCGGCCTGCGATGACGCCGCTCGATGGGCTGCGCGCCGACACCTACTGCGCGCTCCCGCTGTCCGCCGCTGAGGTCGCGATCGTGGACGCGGCCTATGCGGCGTGGGATTCCTTCTTCCGCGGCACCGGCAAGTACGCGATCCCGGGCGACCTCGCCGGTCCCAGCGGCTACATCCCGCTCTGCCTGCCGGGTGGCTGCGAGATGAAGGAAAGCTTCTACCTGCGGCCCCGGATGTCCCCGCCTCCTGCGACGGCCGCCGCCACGGCCGACCTGATGGGCCTGCTGACCGAGGCGGCTGCGTCCATGACCGCGGCGCTGGGCGCCTTGCTGGGCCGCCCGGTGGCGCACCGGCCCCGGCACGGCTGTCTGCGCGTCATGCGCTACCCGCCGCTGACCGGTGAGCCCGCGTCACGCCTGATGCGGGCGCTGGCCGACCGTGGGAACCTGCGCACCGTCTCGCACACCGACCTCAACGCGCTGACGATCCTCGCCCCGGCGAGCGCTCCCGGTCTGGAGATCGCCACTGCCGGGGGCTGGCTTCCGGTCGACGACACCCGCCGCTGTCTTCTCGTCCACACCGGCCAGGAGCTGGAGGCGGCCACGTACGGTGCCTTCCGGGCCACCGAGCACCGCGTCCGCAATCCGCTGCCCGATGAGGCGGACCGGCCCCGGCTGTCGTGCGCCTACTTTGTGTCCTAGAACGAGGAGCGCCTCCACGCCGAGGACTGGGAGGACGACGATCTCGCGTTCTGCCAGCCCAACTGCAGGCCCTGCAGCCGTACGGAGGACCGGAAGGCATGGAAGGCCCTCCTAAGGTCGCCATCCGGCAATCCTGCGGCAAGAGCCACACATGATCAAGACCGGGCATGGCTGCGGCGCCGAGACAGGGATCGCCCCGCAGCGGTGTCAGCGCGGCCGCCAAGCCCTCGTACGGGACTGCGGCGAGTATGTCGCACATGATCGCGTAGCCAGCAGAACCCGCAGCAGCCGTCCCTCCGCAAGCAAACGTCACGGACATGTTCGTGACGTGCTTGTGCAGGTCAGAATCAACGCGCACACCTGTCCACGCGGAAAACTGGAGGAGTACCCGGCGCTGCCCGAGGCCGGCGCAACCTCCGGCGCCCTGCCCGGCCCCGCCTTCGCCGAAGCCATCGCCCAGGTCGCCTGCGCGGTCGGCAAGGACGACACCCTGCCCGTCCTCACCGGCATCCAGCTCCGCCACGACCAGGAGGACGGCACCCTCACCCTGGCCGCCACCGACCGCTACCGGTTCGCCGTGCGCACCATCGCCTGGAAGAACTGCGACCTCACCGCCGACTGCACCGCACTCGCGCCCGGAAAACCGCTCCTGGACGCCGTGAAAGCCGTCGCCGACGACACCACCATCGACCTCGCCCTCCCCGACGCCGCCGGAGTCAACGGCCTGTTCACCCTGCGCACCGACCACAGCACCACCACCCTGCGCGGCCTGGAAGGCGACCTGCCCAAATACCAAAGCCTCTTCCCCACCGAGTTCAACCACACCGCCACCGTGGAAATCGCCGCGCTCAAGGACGCCGTCCAGCGCGTCGCCCTGGTCGCCGCCAAGGAATCCCCGCTCAGGCTCACCTTCGCCGCCGACGACACCCTCGTCCTGGAGGCCGGCACCAGCGACGACGCCCAAGCCGTCGACAACGTCGACACCAACCTCGACGGCGACGAACTCACCGTGGCCTTCAACCCCGCCTTCCTCCTCGACGGCCTGAACACCCTCACCGCCGAATCCGTCGACTTCCACTTCACCACCAGCACCAAGCCCGCCGTCCTGCGCGGGCACGGCAGCGACGAGCAGGCGCTGCGCTACCTCCTCATGCCGATCCGGGTCAGCTGAAACACCCGGCCCCCTGTCCGCGGGGAGGCCGGTGATACGTCCGGCTCCCCGCCCACACACCCTGCGGAGACTTGGTGACCCCCACTGCCCTGTACGAGATCGAAACCAACGAGGCCGACGACGGCACCCTCTACCCGACCGAGCACATGTGGACCCCCGCCGGAGAAGAGGCCGAGCAGTGCGGATTCCTCACCCACGCCGGCCTGCAGATCAGCGGCCTGGAGGGGCCGTACGGCGACTCGTACCCGGTCGCATTCGTCTTCCTTGGCAAGTCAGCGTGTTGAGCCAGGCATGCCGGCCGTGACGCTTGCCCTGGAACGGGGGCGCGCCGTCGTTCTCAGCGAGGCGCTGGACCTGCACGATCGACGTCGAACGGTTGGGCACCGACGGACGGGGCGAGTTGCGGGGGCGGTTCACCGTGCTCCTCACCCGGTGGAACCGGCTTGCGAGCGCCCGGCAGCCAGCGTCGACTCCCTGACCCGCCCCTGCAGGTCGCGTTCCCGGGCGGCCGCCGCCTCGAATCGTTCGACGAGTGAGCGTCCGTCGCCCTGCCGCAACTGGTCCAGGTCCGCCCGGTCGCGCTGGAGCGCGTCGTCGAGCAGCGCGGCCCGCCCCTGCTCCAGCGCGACTACGGCAGCGACGGGTGCGCCGGATGCGGCGCTGGCGTACGCGGCCGACGCCCCGAGTTCACCCGCCCGGCGTAAGGCGTCCTCCTTCTCGCTGCGCATCAGTTGCACGTGGACCAGCGAGCGCATCGCGGCCATGCCGAATCCGTACGCCTCGGCGGCCTCCGACCACGCCTGGCGGGACTGCGCCCAGTTCCCCCAGACGGTGGCTGTCGCGAGGGTAGTTGCGACGTCGACCACGAGCCCGGACTCGCAGGCTCGACGCAGGACGGCGGTGGCGCCGCCCGGTTGGGAGCCCGGCCGACCGCGTCCCTCGGCACGCATCAGGCAAACACCCAGCACGTTGAGTCGGCGCGGAAGATCGGGCGAGTCGGCCGGGGTCAGGTCGACGGCACGCCGTAGCAGGTCGGCCGCGCGCTCGACGTCGGTACCCGCCGGGTCGTCGCGGGCGGCCAAGTCGAGCGCTGCGCCCAGGCCGATCAGGCGGCGGGGAAGATCTGTGGAGCCGTCCGGCGACAGGGCGACAGCGAGTTCGGACACCGCGAGCATTTCGGCGATGTCACCTGACTCGCCGTGCTCCTCGACCGAGAGCCGCAACGCCGTTCCCAGATTGGCGAGGAACGTCGGCCGCTCCGGGGCATCTGGCGTGACCGTCTCGACCGCGCGACGAAGGACCGCGATGCTCTCGGCCAGGTCGTCCGGCTCCCCGGCGTGCTCGTAGCGACGGAGCAAGGCACTGCCCAGGTTGTTGACCGTTAAGGCGGCCGCGGGTCCAGAATCGGCAAGCAGGTCGACCGCCTCCCGCAACCTGACGATGGCCGCGTCCAGGTCATCGAGCCGACCTCGCCGTTCGTAACGCTGACGCAGATTGAACCCGAGGTTGTTCTTGACCGCCGTGAGCAGGCGACGGTCCGAGGTGGCCGCGTCGGCGGCCGCCTGCAGGGCGGCGATCGCCCCGTCCTGATCCGCCGGGTTGCCGACGCGTTCGTAGCGTCGCCAGAGCCCGTTGCTGTAGTTGCTCAGGAACGATGCGAGCGCATCGGGCGTGGCATCGTCGAGCGACTCCTCGAATGCGGCGATCGCAGCGTCCAGGTCGGCCAGTGTCCCGTCGCGTTCGTACCGGGTCAGCAACGCGTTGCCGAGGTTGCTCAACCGGCCGGGCCGCTCCGGCGCCGACGCCGCCGTCATCTCGGCCGCTCGCGCCAGGCACGCCACCGACCTCCCCAACTGGGCTGCGGATCCTTCGAGTTCGTATAGCCGCAACCGTGCCCCGCCAAGCTGATCCAACCGGCCGGGAAGCTCGGGATCGTCCACTGTGGAAGCGTCGACGGCCTGCTGCAGGATCCGCACCGCCGAGTTCAGCGACGCCGGTATGCCGTGGCGTTCGTAGCGGTGGAGCAGCGCGAAGCCCATCGTCGCCACGTAGTGAACGTGGTCGGACACCTCGTTGCCATCGCGCCGGTCTTGTCGGCGCAGGACGTCCATTGCCGCCGCCAGGTCGCGCTCCGCACCGTCGCGCTCGTAGCGGCGCATGTGGCCGAACAGGAGGTAGCTGAGCACTTCACCGCCGACTTCGCTGTCGTCCGGGACGAGCGGTCCCGCCTCGTCCAGCAGCCGCAGAGCCCGATCGATGTCGTCGTGTTGTGGACCGGCTTCGGATCGCCGTAACAGCGCTGAGGCCGCCCGACCCAGGACCTGGGCCCGCAGTTGCGGCGTCAGCCCGACGAATTCCGCTTGGGCGAGGATCTCCTCGTACGCCTGTACCTCCGCCGTCACGTCCTCGGTGGACTCGATTCGATCCGCATACGGCGTGAGCCAGGACGGTAGCCGTCGACCGGTTTGCTCCTCCCAGGCGGCCACTGTGCCGATCTCGCGGCTGCGGGTGAGGAAGCGGCGAAACGGCCGGATGATGTCGTCGCCGCCGTTGTCGGGCGTGGAGAACTGGCTTCCCGCCAGGTCGAGAAGGACGAGCGCACGGTCGGTCAGCAGGACGGGATTCTGGTCGACGACGTCGCGTGCCTCGTCCCAGGTGCTCGCCGAGACCAGGTCCATGAGCACGGTCAGCAGGCCGACGTCGGCCGCTGTCAGGTCGTCCATCGCCGCGTCCTTTCGTCGTATATATCCGTTTCACGATACTCTGGTGGGGACGGCCGGTGCGGATTCCGGTGCGCGGCACGGTTGCGGCAGGATGGCACGCGAGGCCGACTGGCCCGGGTCGGCAGGAGGGTCGGCATGGCGGACGGGACGAGCCTTGACGACATCCGGGCCGCGCGCGACGAGTTGGACGCCGTCATTGACGAGATCCGTGCGGTGCCGGAGTACGCGGAATTCCTCGCCCCACCGACGTTCGAGGACGTCGCCGGCGCGGCACAGGCCAGTCCCCTGGTCTACGTCGCCGCCGCGGAACCCGGCGGGCTGGCGTTGATCGTTCGCGGCACCGACGTCGCCCACGTCCCGCTGCAACACCTCTCGGCTGCGTCCGTGCAGGAGCGCACGCGCCGGCACCTCGAGGCGCATTCCCGGTACCGGGCCGCGCCCCGCGACAACCGCGCCCGGTGGGACGGCTCCCTCGACGACGTGACCGCATGGCTCTGGGACGACGCCATGGGCCCGGTCCTCGCCGAACTCGGAGCCGCCGGCGGGGCTGGCGGCGCGGTGCTGGTCGCTGGTGGGTTGCTCGGACTGCTGCCGCTGCATGCGGCGTGGACGCCGGACAGCACGGCCGGGTCCGGGCGCCGCTACGCGCTTGACGTGTTGCCGCTCAGCTACGCGCCCAACGCACGGTCGCTGGCGGCGGCCCGCCGGCTCGCCGCCGAGATCACGCCGAGCCGGCTGCTGGCGATCGCCGACCCGTGGCCGGTGCCGGCCGCCCGGCTCGCGATGGCGCGGCATGAAGCGGGATCGGCCGCCGCGGCCTTCCCGACCGCCGGGACCACTCTGCACGGAAACGACGCGACGTTCCTTGCCTTCGAACGGGCTGCACCGGAGGCCGACGTGCTGCACCTCGCCTGCCACGGCTTCGCCCGGCTCGACAGCCCGCTGGACAGCGGCCTGCTGCTCGCCGGCGGCCAGGTCACCCTGCGCCGGCTACTGGAGCTTCAGTTGCGCGTCCGGCTGGCGGTCCTGTCCGCCTGCGAGACGGCGATGCCCGGCACGGACCTGCCCGACGAGGTGGTGGCGTTGCCGACCGGGCTGCTGCAGGCCGGGGTCGCCGGGGTGGTGGCGTCACAGTGGGCGGTGCCTGACCGCGCCACCGCCATGTTGATGACTGAGTTCTATCGCTGCTGGTGGTGGGAACGGATGCCGCCGGCACACGCGCTGCGCACTGCCCAACGGTGGTTGCGCGACACCACGAACGGGGAGAAGGCCGATTGCTACCGCACGGCGGTCGGCGAGCGGGCCGCGTGGATGCCAGCGACCGTGGCCGATGCGTTCCTCGGGTGGCTCGACCTACTGCCGCCGGACCTGCACAGCCACCGCACGATCCACAACTGGGGTGCCTTCACCCACGTCGGGGCCTGAGGAGCGTCGATGACAGATAACGAACTGCGCGCGCTGGCCGAGCAGATCCGCGCGGAACTTCCGGTGCTGGTTGCCGACGCCGACGAGCGGGAGCGGCTGGACCGTGATCTCGGGCAGGCGCTGGAGCAGCCAGCCGGCACCGCGGCGGCCGCCCTCAGGCAGGTGCTGCAATCGCATCCCGCGGTCCGCGACTGGGTGGAGACCGACAACGATCGCTCGATCACTACCCTGCCAGGTGACTCGACCTCCCAGCTTGGGGTGTTGTTCGTCTGCCCGAACCGGGACTACTCGACGGTCCGCGAGGTGGTGACCAGTGAGGTGCTGGTGTGCCCGCACGACGGCGCCGCGCTCGAACGGTACGACGGCTGAGCGCCGGCGATGCTGACGGCGTTCTGGTCGGGGCTGGGCAGCGAGTTCGCCAAGCAGTGGGCCGTTCGCATCCTGACCCCCGCGTTCCTGTTCTGGGCGGGCGGATTTGCCGCGATCTGGTGGAGCAGTCACGGCTCGGGTGTGCGCAGCCGCGGCTGGGCCGCGGAGCTGACCGTGACGGCGGAGCAGTTCGAGCGGATGCCCGGCCTTTCACACGTGCTCCTTGTCGCGGGATGCCTGCTGCTAGTAGCCGGGTCGGCGATCGCCGCCGAACGGCTGACGCTACCGCTGCTGCGCCTGCTCGAGGGCTACTGGTCACGGCCGCGCTGGCTACGAGACCGGCTGGTGGCCCACCGCCGGCGCCGCCACGCCCGCTGGACGCGGCGCCTCGACGACCTGAATACGCGCCAGCGTCTGGGCACGCTGACAGTCGGGGAGTTCATGGAACTGCGTGACCTGGAGCGGGCTTCCCAGCCGGACGTCAGCCAGCTGCGCGACCTGCGTGCGCGGCGCAACATCGGCCTGGACGCCCGGATGACCGCCGATTTGGGGCGCGCGCGCAGGTTCCTGCGCGAGGCCCCGCGGCATGAAGGCCTGGGTATGCCGACCCGGCTGGGTGACATCCTGCGCGCGACCGAACGACGTCCGGCCGACAAGTACGGCCTGGACGCGGTGGTGTGCTGGTACGCCCTGTGGCTCGTGCTGCCCGACGACGCCAGGACCGAACTCGTCCAGGCCCGGTCGGTGCTGGACCGGGCTACCCGTACCTGGCTGTGGGGCGCGCTGTTCGTCGTCTGGGCGCCCTGGACGTGGTGGGCGGTTCCGATCGCCGTCGTCGTGCCCGCGCTGGCGTACTACGGCGGGGTCCTGGGCGCCGCCGGCCTGTTCGGCGAACTCACCGGATCGGCCTTCGACCTGTACCGGTTCCGGCTCTACGACGCCCTGCACCTGCCCCGGCCGACATCGCCGGACGAGGAGCGGCGCATCGGTGGCCCCCGGGTGACCAACCTGCTGTGGGGAGGCCTGGACGAGCCCGGCCTCACCTACGTCGCCCCGCCGACCGGGTGACCGGCGGGGCGAAATCCGCAAGACCCGCTTTCAGCACGGCCAGCGCGCGGCGCCTGGGCGCGGATCGCCCGGGCGAGGATCACCACGTGACTGGCCCCATACCGGTGCCGTCGCCGCACGGCTACCGTGCCGCGACCCTGCACCTGACCTTTGACCCCGCCGAGAACACCCGCCGACAGCAGACCGGGCTCGCGCACATCAACGACTCGCACTGCGCCCTACTGGACACGCTGATGGCCCTCCCGACCGGCATCCCCGTCCCGGTCGACGACCTGACCGAGCGCCAGCAGCGCGACATACGCCGAGCCCCCGCCGGCATCCTGAACCTCACCCTCGGCCTCGTCACCCGCCACGCCATCCGTCCCTGCCGCGTCGACCTCGCCACCGTCCACGCCACCTGCACCCGCGACAGCATCGGCCGAGCAAGCTCCTACGCCCCGTTCTGCGCGCGTGCCGTCGTCACCCCCAACCCGCCGCGCCGCGACTACCTGCTGACCGAGGCGACTTCTGGGGCATCGGCGTCTTCCTCGACCACGGCAACGGCGAACTCGAGACCCTCGTCGCCCCCCAGCCCTGGCGGCCGCAGCGGCACACCCCAGCAGCCTGGCGGTTCGCGGAGCTCGCATACGCCTCCTACCTCAACCACTCGCCCACCAGCGAGACCACTACCACCTCCAACCGCGCAGGAGACAAGACCCGTGGGTAACAACACCGCCATCGAATGGACGGACCGCACCTTCAACCCTGGGGGGATGCTCACGCATCTCACCCGGATGCAGGAACTGCTACGCAGACCAGCTGGCCCACCGATGGGGCCACGACGTCTTCCACCTGGGCGGGCAGCGCCGGATGCTCTCCGACACGAACTGGCGCCAGCCCCTGAAGTGGAACCGCGAAGCGCAGGAGGCCGGCGTTCCCCTCCGCGTGTTCACCGCATCCATGGGCGACGTGTTTGAGGACCACCCCCAGGTCACCACCGCCCGCGAGCGGTTCTGGGAGCTCATCGAGCAGACGCCGTGGCTGCGCTGGCAGTTACTGACCAAGCGGCCAGAGAACGTGACCGCCATGGCACCCTGGAAGGACGCGTGGCCGGACCACGTGTGGATCGGCACGTCCGTCGAGGACCAGCGCCGCGCCGACGAACGGATCCCCCTCCTCCTCCAGATCAACGCCCGCGTCCGGTTCCTGTCTTGCGAACCCCTGCTGGGACCGGTCGACCTACGCCGGTGGCTCTTCCCCCAGCAGGGCAATGGCGTCAGCGGCCTTGTCGCGCTTGATGATGAGGTAGGGGAGCAGCGCTGTGAGCAGCGCAACGACATCTGCTGCGCGGGTGATGGACCAATCGCCCATCGGCTTCCATCCGTGGCGCTCGACGCGGGCGTGGTCCCATCGGACGCGTCCCCCCCCCCACAGTGGTCTCCAGCCATGTAATGACCTCAGGAGTGGTGCTGTAAATCGTCACGCGGACGCCGCGGTCTTGGGCGGACTTCCTCGCGAGTACAGGTTCCCTTCACCGTCCAACATTCCGGCGATGTACCCCAGTACACCTGGGTCCGTGGGGATGCTGATACTCAAGGGAGCGCGCTTCCCACCGCGTCTCCGAACGGCAACCCCGCTCGCGTGAAGGCGGCGCCAAACCGTTCCGCGGCTGGTTCCGAGCCGCTCCACGATCTCCTGGATGGTCTCTCCGGAAGCGTAGGCGGAAGCGACTTCGGCAGTGGTGATCTCGGCACGCGGCATGGCCTGCATTCTCCCGCGATCGCCTGGGTGATCGCAGGAGGAGAAAGCGGCCCCCGGGCTCGGCCCATGCATCCCGACTCGGCTCGCCAGTTGCGGGACGAATGCGCCAGGGCGGGAGTGCCGTTCTTCTTCAAGCAGTGGGGGGAGTGGGCGCCGTCCGGCCGCATCGCCATCGGTGGGAATCAGCGCGGCCATGCACTGGTGGGCGATCCGGTCGACGGACTCGGGCATCGCGTCGAGATGGTCCGCCTCGGCAAGAAGAAGACCGGGCGCCTCCTGGACGGCCGACTGCACGACGCCGTGCCGCCTCTCCGTCCTGCTCGGGCAACAGCTGCCGAAGCCTGACTCCCCTCGGCGGTCTTTACGCCGTAAAGACCGCCGTCCTCTGCCCGTCTCATGGGCACCGCCTGCGGAGGACGCCAGTGATGCCCACCCCCGGAGATCTGCCAGATGACCTGCAGCCGGGCTGACAGCATGGGCGCCAGCCCCGACCTCGGAGACACGAATGGACCCGACCGCACCGCCCCCTTTCCTCC
>NZ_QZWF01000053.1 GCF_004187715.1 Streptomyces sp. F001
TCGTTGGCCCGCCTGAGCTCGGCGTTCTCCTTCTTCAACGCCTTGATCTGGGCGGATTCCTCCGTCGTCGTCCCCAGCCGCTGGCCGGAATCGATCTGGTCCTGCCGCACCCACTTGCGCAGCGTCTCGGTCGAACCGATGCCCAGCTTCTGCGCGACCGCCTTGAGCGCGGCAGACTCCGTCGGGTAATCGCCGAGCACCTCGGCGACCATGCGCACCGCACGTCGGCGCAGCTCAAGCGGATAGGAGGAATGAGCCTGGACCCGACCGGCACCGGACGCAAACGCTGGACCATGCGCTGGAAGGCCGCACTCCAAGCCTTCGACATCACCTTCGACGGCCGGCTCACCGCCGGACGCCGCTGAACAAAACCGACCGAGTTCCACCGTTCGCTACACAGACCCCCCTCTGAGAACTGCCGCTTCGAGGCAGGAACCAGCAGTCCAGCGAACAGTTCTCACCCGATTGACCCACATGTGCGCGACTCCGCCGGAGAACCGCCCTAATGTTCGAAGGTGTGAACACTCGAAGGAAGCGAATACGAGCCAACTTCGCCGTGCCCATAACCATGGGGGTCCTCGCGCTGACGGCTTTGGCAGGCGCGACAGCTGAAAGCGCCGCAGCCGAGAGCACCCCCCAACGACCGAGCACCGACGCCGCGGTGCCCATGTATGGCCTGCTGACGACGCCCGCGGCCCCGTCCGGCCCGGCCGCAGCCCCGTCCAACCCGGCCGCGGCAGACACCCAGGCCCCCACCCGCATCCAGGCCGCAACGCTGTCGATTCCCGCCATCGGCGTGTCCGGACTGCCTGTGGTCCCGTACCAGGGCAGTCCCGACGACGCGCCAGGCACCCGGATCCAGGACCAGGGCGTGGCCGCCAGCCCGCACGGCCCCGGCGGTGGCGTCGGCCCCGGCGACGTGGGCAACTACATCGTCACCGGGCACCGCGTCTCGGCAGGCGGGCCACTGCGAGCGCTGCCCTCGCTGCCGGCAGGCGCGTCCGTGTTCGTGACCGCCGGTGGTGTGACGTACGAGTACACGATCACCGGGACCCGGACGACCTCCTTCCGGTCGCAAGCCTCCATGAACGCACAGCGCGCCGCTGTCCCCGGCTCCCCCGGCACCGCCCCCACCCGCGCGATGATCACCGTGACCACCTGCCTCACGCCCGAGGACAACGCGGCGGGCAACTTCTGGCGGGACGCACAGAACAACCCCGAACACCGCATCGACAAGATCGGCGTCCTCACCGCCACCAAGCCCTGACCCCGTTTCAAGCGCTGAAATTCGCAGTTCAGAGCAGGAGTTGAGGTTCGAATGCAGCCTGGGCTGTGGTGACGACGGTCCGTCCGTCTCTGCCGGTGCGCGTGGTGCTCACCCTGCCAGTGTGCGCCTGGGGGCTATGTTCCGGCGGGGCCGCAGGTAGGGCACGGCTCGGTCTTGCCTCGTTCCTGGGCCTCGGAGAGGGAGACTTCCTGTGCGGGGTGGACAGTCCAGCCCATGGTGCGTGCGGTGTTCTGAGGGCCGGTGATGTGCCCGCATTCGGGGTCGGCGTGGTACCGGTCGCCGCGTGCGGTGATGTAGACGGTCATGCGGTTCCGTTCTGTGCGAGCGAGCTGGCTTACATATCCCCGAGGACTTCACGGCGCGCAGCTTCGGCCTTGCGGTTGAGGGCGTTGGTCATGCGTACGGCGGTGATGGTGAAGGCGATGCCGCCGGCGAGGAACAGCACCTGCGTGATGACGCTGATGATGCGGATGTCCTGGGTTGCGAGGGCGATGGCCAGCATGATGAAGCCGCCGCACGCCCAGGCGAACCAGATGCGGAACTTCTCGACTCTGACGGCCGTCTGCACATCCCTGTACGCGGACATTGCTTCCCCCCTGCGCTGATGTCGGGCACGCGCATTCTGACGCGCGATGCGCCGACTATGGAGAGGATGTGACGTGGTTGTGGCGTTCGCAAGTATCGCCGAGCACATGAGTGTTGGCTTGGCAACCATCGGCAGTCACCCGTGACACTCCAGTCGCATGGGCCGCTGAAGAGAGTGACCCCTGGGCGGGGTCGAGGCGCCTACTCTCCGGGGGGAGGTACGCGGGCGCCATCGTGCAGGGGCAGGCTCGTTTCCCCCCGTGACGGGTCTGCCCCTGCTCGTCCTACATGGCCCCTTCCATTACGGAGTCGTCGATGCCCCCGGCGTCGGCGATCCGCTGGAGCTCGTCGCTCCACGGCTGGTCGGGTAGGAGCTGGTTGAAGGCGTACATGGCGCACCACAGCACCACGAAGGCGATGTATGGCGACCTGTCTGCTGGGCTGGGCGCGCCCTCGCGGTAGGTCGGCTCGTCGTAGAGCCGCACGGTGTCAGGCCCGGTGTCGTCGAAAAAGCACTGTGCCGCGGTGAGTGTCGGATGCGCGAGCTGGGTCTCGGCCCTCCAGATCGCCAGCAGCGCGTCACCAAACCGCTTGAACAGCGGGGTGAACCTGTTGAACTGCTCAGCAGAGTTCGGTGGGATCACGGCGGCCGCCACCATGTCTCCGCGCGAGATCCTCTCCCACGCTTCGGCCGGGGCCTGAGCGAAGAGGCCGTCGATGCGGGGACAGCCCACGGTGAACTGGGACTTGGGCACGGCCAGCACGTAGCCGACGCCCGACTGTTCCAGCAGCCGGCGGAAGCGGCTCTCTTGTCCGTAGGCGGCGTCCGCGGTGACCCAGGCAATAGGCAGCGGCGAGGCGAGGGACCGAAGCACGATGTGCCGGGCCAACTCGCCCTTGGTGGCGAATACCTGCTCGTCAGGGACTTTGGCCGCGCGGCAGCGTTCGCGGTCCTCGGTCCAGGTCTTGGGCAGGTAGAGCTCGCGGTCGACCAGGGCCCGGCCCAGGGCCGTGGCGTAGGCGGCGAAGACACCGATCTGGCAATTCTCGGTGCGGCCGGCAGTCCCGGAGTACTGACGCTGAACCCCGGCAGAGGTGATGCCCTTCTTGATGAACCCGGTGTCGTCGATGATGAGGACTCCATCGTTCTTGCCAAGCTTGTCGGCGACGTATTCCTGCAGGTCGTCACGGATGTCGTCGGGGTTCCACTTCGCTCCGGCGAGCAAGTGCTGCAGGCCGTCAGGAGTAGCATGACCTGCCTCCTCGGCCAGTTGCCAGCTGTTCTTCCGGGCCACCGGGGCGAGCAGACCACGTACGTAGTCGCGCATGCGGCGGCGTAGTTCCACCCGGCCGAAGCGATGGCCGACGGTCACGAAGAGATCGTCCAGTTCCAGGTCCCACTGCTCGGCAACACGCGCGGTGATCACGTAGGGAGACTGCCCAGCACCCCTGTCACTACCTGCGGCGCTGTCGCACGATCGAGGGGCGGCCTCCCGAAGACCACCCCTGACCACTCCGCAGCCCGCTACACTCCAGCCGCCCAGTGAAACCCGCAGGTCAGACAGCGAAATCCTGCTGGAGTACTAATACGCCGAAGTCAGTAAAGCCGTAGAGCCGACCGGGGCTGTGCCGGGCTCGTGGTTCCGCCATGCGGGCTGCTGGCAGGTCCGTCGACCGGGTGGTCAGCCGGTGAGGCGGATCCGGCTCAGCTGGGAGGGAAGCCGGGCCGTGTAGGGGATGATCTTCATGGTGCGTCTGCGTACCGACGCGGCCAGAGCGAGGCTCAGTTCGGCCCCGCACGTGGTCGACGCGACCACCAGCATGGCGAGCCACTCAATGCCGTCGATGTTTGCGGTGGACGTCCGGCGAAAACGCCATTCCGGCTCGCGGCTGCCCTCGCCGTACGCGAGCACATAGGGCTCGGTGACCGGGCCGTCGGCGGATGGCGCAACGTCCACAGTGAGCGCGGGGGTGAGGGACAGTTCGAAGGAGAAGGAGACCGCTCGCCGCTTGGCCGGATGTCCCTGTGCGGCAGGCTGGAGCCCGTACGCAAGAGGATGGTCGTCGGAGCCGTCGACACAGGCGAGGCCGGCGGTGACCGAGGCGCGCACAATGGGCTCGTCGGTGGCGTCGAAGCTGCACGGGATTGCCACGGCCAGGACGATCACGCCGTCCTCGCTGCCGAGGTCCCGAACGATCGGAACCCCGAGGGCGCAACGGGCACCGCTGTCAGGGGGCAGTGGGTCGCGGCGCTCCACCTCCACCAGATCGACATCGATCAGCCTCGGGTCGTCCGGCAGCTCCAGATCGACTCGCATTTTCCCCATCACGTCTCCCTTCCCGTGGCCAGTCCGTTGATCGTGTCGAGCCGCCGCCGGTGTTCGGCGGCGGTCTCGGTGTAGCCGAGCCGCTCGTGCAGCTCCGCGGACTGGAGAAGCCGCGTGCGGTACACGGAGAGCACCTCGGCGGACGTGCTCTCACCCAACGGCAGGAGCAGTCCCAGGTCGGTCCACTGAGGATCGTCCACCTGGCAGGCACGGACGAGCGCCCGCTCGCACGCCGCCACGGCCAGGTGCTGCTCGTGCGCACGGGTGTAGCTCTCCGCGAGGGTGCGGGCGGCGCGGATCGCGTTGTGGTCGTCACCGGCTGCGAGGGCACGGCGCTCGACCTCCGCGAGGCGCCGACGGGCGTCGTCGCCACCGTCGGCCAGGCTCTTGTGCAGGGTCACCAGGTTGGCGCAGGCGAGCCGGAGCAGTTCTCGCGCGTCGGCTGCCACGGCGTACTCCAGCGCCTGCCCGAAGAGCGGTTCGGCGCGTCGGAGGTCTCCGGCGGACGCGTGGGCCACCGCCATGTCGAGGGTCGCCTTCGCCGCGCCCAGCTCGTCGCCGATCTCCTTGAGGATCGCGACGGCCTCGGTGGTGTAGAGGACGGCTTCCTCGAAGCGTGATTCGTACGCGTACAGAAGTCCCAGGTGGGCGAGATGCCCTCCGGTGGTGTGCGGGTCGCCGCTGCGGCGTACGGCTTCGCTCCCCACCAGCTCGTAGAAGACGATCTTCTCGTGGTTGGCCATGTTCTCCACGCGGTCCGCCGCCAGCCGGTCCTGGAACGACGCCTGAGCATCGGTCATGTCATCTCCCCACCGCGACGAACGCCGCCCAGTACCGCGAGTCGCCGAACGGGTGCTCGTCATCGTCGAACAGGTTGAGACGTGCGCGAGTACCCGGCGCCATGGGCAGTTTCTCCCTCAGCACCGGCGGAGTCGCTCCGGCCAGCCAGCGCTGCGCCTCGGCCAGAGCCTGGTCGATCCGCGCCCCGGACTCGCCCCGGAGCAGTTCATGGAACCGGATCATGAGCGCCTGGGTGGCGATGTCGTCGACGCGCCACAGCGACCCCACCACGCATGCAGCCCCCGCCTGTGCCATCGCCGCGGGCAGGCCCAGCGCCTCGTCCGGGTTCTCTGTGCCGACCACGGCGCTCTCGCACGCCGACATCACCACGAGCCGGGTCCCCTGCAGTGTGCGGGCCCGGTCGTCGAGGAGCGCACGAAGGGTCAGCGGGCCGTCGGCCAGCTTCAGTCCCGAGCTCAGCGGCCCGCTGTCGTCGTAGAAGCCGTGGCAGGCCAGGTGGACGATGTCGAAGCGGTCCTCGCGAAGGTGCCGAAGGACCTCCTCGATCCGCGCAGCCTCGCCCACCAGCAGGATCGGACGGGGGGCCAAGCGGGCGACCGCCCGTGCCTCCTCGGCGGCTGCCTCCATGTCCCCGAGCGGGTCTCCCACCGTCAGCACCGACGCGCAGCGGGCGGAGGGATCATAGGCGCTCATCGTCTGCGCTGACAGCGCGTACGAGACGTGCACACGCCCGAGTGCCCCCTGATGCACCGGCAGGAGGCCCAACTGCCCACATGCGAGCAGATCCAGGCGAGCGATCCGTTCAGGTATCGCAGCCGCGAGTTTCGTCATGAGGCCGCGAACGCGGACTACGCCCGCCATTGCGGCGTCGGCAGGATCGGCGTGCGCTTGGACGGCCTCCGCCACGTCTGCGGAGGTGACGTCATCAAAGACGGCGGCGGCAGCGGGCTCGCCTCCGGTGCCGGTGGTCACCAACAGGGCCACTGATCCGCGGCGTGTGGCGATGACATACGACAGCGCGGTGCTCGTACCAGTCCGGGCGGCGATCTCGCCGAAGTCCGCCCGCTTCAGGAACTGGGCCTTGCCCGGCAGACCCTGGATGCGGGTGATCGCCTTTCGCAGCGCCTCGCGCGCTTGGGCGAGTTCGGTGCTGAGCTGGAGGGCACGTGCTTGGACATCGTCTCCGTCCCCCTCTGCCAAGAAGTCACGATTCAGGCTGCTCACCGCGGCGAAGCGTTCGGCGGCGTCCGCGAACGCCCGATAGGCCGCAGGGTGCCCGGCCTTGACATCCTCCAGGTCGGCGTTGGTCTGCTCGAGAGTCTGTCCGATGATCCTGGCCCGGGCCGACTCCGCCATGACGACCGCCTCGGGGAGCCGTCCCGCCCGGGCCAGCGCGTGGCAGGCCTCGTGCCGGAGTGTCGCAGACGAAGCCAGCAATCGCCGCTGGGCGGTGTCGAGCAGCATCGTGTTGAACAGCTCGTCGGCGGCTGCCACCGCGCTCCGGTACGCGTCGGCCGCGACCGGCCAGTCGCCCGACGCGGCGTGCAGTGCGCCGAGCCTGCGTGCCACGTCCCGGTGCATGTGCGCGTTGTCCCGGCTGAGCCCGGCCGCCGTCGTCAGCTCGGCGATCTGCTGGGCTCTGGCCCCCTGCTCGCCGAGCGCCTGCCGGGCACCCCAGACATCGGAGAGGCGATCGTGGAGCATGGCTGCTTCGAGCGGGCCGGCCTTGGCGCGTTCGAGCGCCTCCAGCGCCTCGTGCAGGGCGGCCGTCCCCTCGGCCAGCGATGTCAGGGAGCTGGTGTCCATTCTCGCCGTGGCCAGGGAGGCGTGCACGCGCGCCCACTCGGCGGGATGGAGCTCCGGGCTGCGGAACTCCTGCGCCTTCTCCAGCGCGGCGATGTGGTCGGCGGAGCGGCCGAGCATCGCGTACGCGGTGCTCATACCAAGGTGGACGGAGGACAACTGGCCGTGGCCGGCCCGCTCGTATCCCCGGCGTGCCTCCTCGAGATGGATCAGGGCTTCTTGTGGGTCGCGGCGCTGCTTGAGGATGAGCATGCCCAGCTTGTAGTGGGTGTCGCCGTACCCTCGTGGGTTGTCCTCGATGCCCTCGGCCTCGGCGACCCGCGCGTACCACTGCCGCGCCCTGGCGAAGTTCACCATGTCGTCGCCGGTGGCGCGGGCGGCATGGGCCTGACCCAAGTTGCTGGCGATGTCGCACCACTCCCGGTGGCCCGGAGGCGCGACCTCGACGGCCGCTTCGAGCAGGGCCACCGCGCGCTCGAGACAGCTGGTGCGCTCGCCGGAACGCGTCGCTATCAGGTCGGTGGCCAAGTTCGAGGCGCAGACCGCCCAGGCGAGCCGGTCGCCGGAGCGCTCGAACAGCTCGACGGCGCTTTCGCCATGGCTGCGCGCGAGGTGTTCGTTGAGGTCCGGACGGCCGCACATACGTCGGGCGTAGGCGCGGGCGAGGTCGCTGTGGATCGAGGCAAGCGTCCCCGGTGGCGTATCCGGTCCGCAGTCCTTCACGATCGCGTGGCTGAGGACGCCGATCGCACGCTCGACGTCCCATGGGGTCGGCTGGGTGCGGTTCAGCAGAGCACCGGCGAGCAGGAGCCGGATCAGGCTGCGTGCCTCCGGGGGCGTCTCCCTGGTGACCAGGGTCAGCGCCTGGTCGGCGAGCCGCTCGGCCACCGCGGTCGCCTCGTCGTCGTCGCGGGTGTCACCCAGCGCGCCGATACGCGCTATCAGTTCGGCCACGGCGGGCGGCTCGACACGTGGCCCGTGGCCCTTCGTCCGGAAGCTGCCGGAGGCCTCGCCGCTCGCGACACCGAGCATGATCGGCGCCATCGAGAGGGGAAAGTGGGGGACTCCGGAATCCGTCTGTCCGAGGAACTGCCGCAGCCGGCGCTCCTCCGCGCTGTCCACGGCCGCGCTTGTGTGCGGCGGCGCGAAGTACACGAGATACGGGGGAAGAGGACGCACGGCGAGGAATCCGACGGACACCGTGCTCACCTTCCGGCACCTCTCGCATGCGGCGTCGTGCGACTCGCCACGGCTCAGCTCGGCGAGTGCGGACTCGTCGGCCGACGCGTCGAGGATTACGGGCAATCGGGCGTGCTGCCGGGTGTCGCAGGCGGGGCACGTCCAGGGAACGGCCTCCCGGCGGGTGACGGTCATGACAGGTACGACTCCAGCTCGGCGACGAGTCGGGCGGTACGGTGGGCCTCCCGCGCGGCGCCGGAGCCGGCCTGCTGGAAGAGCTCCAGTGCCGCTCTCGCGTGCGTCAGCGCCTGCGCATAACGCCGGCCCCGGTGCACCATCGTCTCGGCCAGGTCGTGGTGCGACTGCCCACAGCGGAATCCGTCGCCGACGGCGGCATGCAGCCGGATGGCCTCTCCCAGGTGGTATTCGGCGCGTTCGGCCTCGTCCAAGTGCTTGTAGATACCCCCGAGTTGGTGATGCAGGACGGCCAGGTTCCCGGCTTCCTCCTTCGGCATGAGGCGAAGCGCGGCCAGGTAGTGGTCCCGCGCTCGCTGGAGCAGTTCTACCGCCTGCGGGGGCAGGAAGAAGGTGAACCGGCCGGCTGCGCCGGTGTCCAACCGGCCAGCGGCCTGAAGCCGCCGCAGATACTCGCTGACCAGTTCCTCGAAGAGCCGCAGGCAGGCGGCTCCCTGGTTGCTGAGATTGCGTGCCTCGTCACGCTCGTTGACATCCGAGGCTTTCTTCATTTCCACAGGCGTACCTCGATCCGGCACGGGTCGTCGGGCGGATCAGTGTCGGTGCAGTCGAAGTGGGCATCGATACGGGTCAGGACCGCGTCCTCGGTCGTGGCCGTCCGGCGGTGCCCGTCCGGTCGCATCAGCACCAGTTCGACACGGGCGTGCCATCGGAGGACTTGCAGGACGTGGGCGTCCACGGACGCGACGATGCGAGAGAACTTTTGATTGGCTCTTGTGAGCACCCCGATGACGTCCAGCGCCGGGCGCAGGTCACCCACGGGGGAGGCCACCCTGAAGGGCTGAATACGCAGCACGGCAGCGACCGCGCCCGCCGAGGCCTCATCCCGGACCGGCCGCAGATGACACTCGTGGGCGCGCCACTCCGACACCGTCCACTCGGTCATGGCATCGTCGAGGAGGAGCCCCATGCGCTTCCATTCGGGCTGGTACCCATAGTCCAGTTCGGGGGCACGGGAAGCGTCGCCTACACGGTGACCGTGACGATCAGCACTACGACCGCCACCAGCAGCACCGTCAGCGCCGCGCAACTCCACGCCATCCGCCGCAGAAAGCGCTCGGTGATCTGCCGGTCCGGACTGCGGTAGTGGCCCGCGGTCTCCGGAGGCGCCGTCACTTTTCCCTGCCCCACCTCGCCTTCGGCCGACGACGTGACCGGGGTGGGCGTAGGCGGGGGCGCCGGCGCTGGGCGCTCACCGGCCCGGACGAGCAGCGTCAGCGCCGCGCCGGGCCAGGCTTCGCGGAGTCTGCGGAGGGGACCGTACCGCGCGAATTCCTCCCTGACGTCGGACTCGTAGACCAGGTCGCCCGTGATCGCGACACCCTCATGGCGGCCCGCGAGCAACCAGGCCACGCGGTCGAGGAAGACCTGCCGGTCGTCGCTGTCCCCCAGCACGCCGGACCACACGTCCGGTACGGTATTCGGACGCTCCCCGGGCTGGGAGTATCGAGCCACTTCCAAGTGCCGTACCGCCGCCTCGAACCGGTGGCTCCGCTCCCGCTGATGCTCCGGTTGGTGCCGCCCGCGCAGCCGCCTAACGGCGTCGTCGGGGAAGGCCGCCGAGAAGGCCTGGCTGAGGCGCGCCGAGGCCGCCGCACCCACGACTTCCTCCAGCCACACTCCGACAAGCGGCAGCGCCACCTCCGTCACCTCGGGATCACCGCACGCGCCGTCCAGGGCCACCATGAAGTGGCGGGGCCGTCCCCGGCTGTCACGCCGCCCCGAGGAGATGGGGGTCAGGTACAAGGACCACTCGCCGGCGCGGGCCCTGACACACAGCCCCTGCCCGTTCCAGTTCACCAGGTCCTTGAAGTCGGACCACCACTCCTCTTCCGGTTCGCCGCCGAGGAAGTCGTACTCCTCGTTGACCCCCTCGCCGCGCATCTTGACGTAGGCGTACATGCTCACACCTCCCCTCGCGCCCAGCGGCTCACAGGCGGCGCACCCGATCGCTGTAGTCCTGCTTGGCCAGGTCGTCGACAACGGCCTGCAGGTTATGGAGAGCCTCCAGGGCCCGCAGACGTTCCTGGCCGATCCGGTCGGAGGTCTGTTGTTCACGCGCCCACTGGCCGAGCCCCGCGATGCGCAGCCACCGAAGGAGGGAGAGCGGGGCGTCCGGCTCGGTCAGCCTGATGAGTTCGGACCGCCCGATCCGCCCGGCGATGACGTTGTCGGCGGCGCGGAAGAAGTTGCCCACGAGGCCGCGGTCCCGATTGGCGTATGACTGAGAGGCCCGGTGCTGCTCGGTCAGGGTCCGCTCGTGGTCCTGCTCGGCCTTCCTACGAGCTTCGGTGAGGATACGGCACAGGGCGATCAGCAGGTCGTCGACACCTCGGATGTCGCGCTTGCCGTCGTTGACGATGCGGAAGTGGGGCTCACATCGCACGCCGGTGTCAGGGTCTGGCGGCCAGGTCACATAGACACGGTCCACGCAGCCGAGGGTGTCGATGGGCAGGTAGAGCATGTGGGCGTGTGGCGCTTCCGTGCGAACCGCCTTCATGCAGCCGGCGTATGTGGTACGGAACTGCTCGTAGAGCTCGACGGAGCGGTCGGAGCGGCGGGCGCGGTGGTGGTCATGGGCTGGGCGGACGTAGGTCTCGCACTTGACCGGCACGAAGATCACCAGAGCCGGGGACTCCGGCGCCGCCGCGCGGCCCCTGGCCCACAGGCGCAGCACCTGCATGGTGTCGTGCAGGCGCAGCAGCATCGGCACGGCGCGGCTCTGACGTGGCGTCACCGCCTCCATGATCGAAGGCGAGTCGACGGGCACCAGCAGGACGGAGCTGCGCAGCATGAAGTCCTGGAGCGGTTCCCAGGACTTCTTGATGCCCGCACTGTCCTGGCGCGCCTTGGGATCCAGCCAGCCTCCCGGGTAGTCCTTGATGTGCAGGGCGATGCCGCCGTCGGGCAGTCCGGGGTCCATGCGCAGCCGGAAGTCAACGACTTCTTTGCTGGCTGACAGAGATTCGCTCACGAACTGACCACGCTGCACCACACCCGCCAGCGCATCGGCGTGGTACGCCATCAGGCCGGCCGTCGGTTCGTCGTCAGCGACCACCGTGACGCCGCTGCCCGCCAGTACATCCTGCCCGGCGAGGAAAACGGCGCTGATCAGCGAGGTCTTCCCCACGCCACTCGGACCGACCAGCCCGATGTCGAAAGCTACGCGACCGCCGCTCATGCGCCCTCATCTCCCCGCGCCGCATGCCGCGCGAGGGCCTCGCCGACCCCGTGCGCGAGTTCCGCCAGGTCGTGCGCCCGCTTCGCGGACGCCTCCAGTTGCCCGAAGTCGTCGGGCCACAGCAGGTCGCGGTGGTTGCGCGCCAGCCGCAGGAACTCCCGCCGTGAGTCGGCGGAGAGAATCAGCTCGTCCTCGAACTGCTTGACCGCCGCGTAGAGCACCAGGGCGGGAAGCACGGCTTCGCGCTGCAGGGCGACCATGGTCTCGAAGGCGGCCTTGTGGGTACGCTCCCGCAATTGCTGTTCGAGCAGCTCGACCCCCGCCTCGTCCGCCGGGGCCAGCAGGGCCACCCTCGGCCGCCCGGTGTCGGGATCGACGCCTTCGAAGCTGAATCCGTCCAGCTCCTCCCGCACTCGCGGGTGGAGATGGGTGCGGTAGTCCAGGCGGGTTTGCAACAGGTCGCGCACGGCGTCCGCGAGGACCGGACAGGAAGACGCTCGCAGACGGCCTTCCAGGTGGTGCAGCGCCTGCTTGCCGGTGGCCTTGCCCAGCAGGGGCGCGCAGGGCTCGCGGAAGGCCTCCGCGATGTCCTCCCAGGTGCGGGCGAGCTGCTCGTTGAAGAAGTCGTCCAGGGACCGGAAGCGCCGGGTCACCTCGACCCGTACCCGGTGCATCTCCTCAACGAGAAAGGGCGAGGCAGCGCGCTCGGTGGGCATGATGAGCCGTGCCTCCTCCTGCCAGCGGGCCGTGCCCTTGCCGAAGCCGTCCTCCGCCCAGGCACGCACCTCGTCGAAGACGGCCTCAACGGCGTTGGTGTACCGCTCGTCCACGCCGTCGCGATGGGCGGCGCGCCACAGCTCCTCGACCACTGCCCGCAGCCGCTGGTCCACCTTCCAGCGCAGCTCCGCCGCCCGCTGCTGGAGCAACTCCTGTTCAAGATGTGCCAGCTCGTCGGCCCCGGCCCGGCCGGCGAGGAGCTGCGGCAGAGCTTCGGATATGCGGCGGGCAGCGTCCGCGGCTCGTGCCATCACTCCGGAGTACACCTCGTCGTCCATCTCCGGCAGGGTTCGCGACAGTGACTCCAGCAGGGGGATGAGTAGGGTCTCGTTGACCACGGCCGGGTCGATGGCGTTGGTCTCCAGGACCTGGTAGAACCCGCCGTCCGTGCTGGCATTTACGCGGGTCCGCAGATCGTTCCGGAGCGCTTCGATGCCCCCGGTCGACTCCCCGCCGTGGTTGATGACGAAGTGGACGTAGTGGCCGGGGGTACGCACATGGCCACGCGCCTTGTCCAGGAGCTTCAGAGCCCTGTCGTCGGCGTTGGTGTAGTAGGCGGCGGTAGTACTTGGCCGTACCACCAGCAGTACAGCGTCCACATCGTGGCGGAGGTCGCGCACATGCCGCTCCTCCGCGCCGGACGCCACCTCGCCGAGGCCCGGCAGATCGACGACGACCAACCGCGAGACATCCCCGTGCGGGAAGGGGCTCTCGATGATCGCCTCGCGAACGGCCAGGTGCGGCCGGTGCGTCGTGCCGGCCGACACCTCCTCGCGGGTCGGATAGGCCACGAAAGGCCGCAACCCTTCCAATCCGCGCTCGATCTGGCTGCCGGTGAGCAGATCCGCGTACGAGTCGAGCGACGCCTGAATGCTCCTGAGGTTCACCAGTAGGGCGTTGTCGCTGTGCTGGGAAGGGTCGTCCGGATCCGGCCGGGGATATGTCCAGTGCCGGAACTCCTCCACCGTGCGGGGCATGCCCTCCAGTCCGAGATCCTGATGATACGGGGCGACGACATCCGCCAGGAACGACTCGGGGCTGTGCATGCGCAGCAGGACCCGACGCCGGTCGCTCTGCATGATCCTGCTCCGCACGGCGGTCACCGGCACATGCGGCCCCGTGGGTATCTGGTCGTCCGACAGCCCCGAGACGCTCTGGAGCAGCGTGCTCTTCCCCACCCTGGCCTTGCCGCTCACGCCGATGTTGATCGTGGGTCGCACGAACCGGCAGCGCGCCGCGCGCAGATCCTCCAGCGTCGCCGCCACCTCGCTCCGCAACCCGGCGAGGACGGCGGCCTCTTCCGCCGCGGCTCCTTCGGCCCGTCCTGTCGGAGCCTCGAGCGACTTCGCGATTCTGGCGAGGCCGGCCTCGGCCTCGGACCACGCACCGATCTCGGTGTCGACCTCGGCGAGCCGACCGTGCCGCGTGGCCACGAGCGCTTCGATGCGATCGGAAATCTCCCCCACTGACTTTCCCCCCTTGTTGACTCCGTGCCATGTGGCGCGCGGACGGGCGGCACATCCCGCCGTCATGGCCGTCTGCGCTCCGAGCCGCGTATCGCTTGATGCGACCGGCGCGCGTCACGCCCCATCGCGGCTGAGACGTCCCCCCTCAAGCAGTGTGGCTGACCTGCGCCGAAGCGCCGGTTTCGACCACTTGTGTCGCCTCATTCTGCAATGGCCGGAGGGCCGGAGGCCCTCGGTCGCACGATCGTCCACAGGCGGCTGGGAGCACGTGGGGAAAATTGCGCTCCCTCCGGGCGCCCCCGAGCGCCGCCGGTCGGCGGGTGTGGGAATTTCCAGCCCGTGGTGACTTTGGCGGGACGGCTTCGGTATTCCGCGCCAGCTGTAACGCTCGGTTACTATGCTCGCTTCGTGCCAGCCGGAGGAGTGTCACATCACGCCACCCGCGTCGCCACCGACCAGCTCAACGCCCGCGCCCGACCCTGGATCTGGGGCACACCCGCACCACCCACCAGGCGCTTACGCCGCCGATATGTGTACATCCTTTGAGGAACGCGGCATTAAGGGCCTGGGGGACCCCCAGGGCGGCACGGGCGTGCGGCACCCGCCACCTCGTCAGTCCGCGGGCTGACTTACTCGCACAGCTTCGGGTCCCGCAGGCACGGCAGATGGCCCTTTTCCCGGATCACCTTCTGGCTGGTGGACTCGTCGAAGTAGGCGAGGAAGCTCGCGGCGAGGGAGCCGGGGCGTGGGGTGCCGTGGGTGTAGGCGTACTCGATGTCCTTGTACGGATAGTGACTGCCGCCCTGCTCGATCTGCCGGTCGTCGGGCTTGTCGCCGCCCAGGGCGACCATGTGCACGCCCTTCCGCTCCGCGGCGGAGGTGAGTTCGCTGTAGCCGATGGCGCCGGGCTGGTCCTCGACCATGTCCAGTACGTCCTTGGTGGAGGCGAGTTCGCAGCGGGTGACCGCGTCGCCGACGGGCTCGGGCGGCCTGCAGTCCAGTGACGTGCTCTGTGCCTTCTCCCAGTCGCCGAGCACCCGTTCCTGGAAGATCTGCCGCGTGCCCGACTCGTCCCCCCGGCTGACCAGGACGATGGGCAGGTCGGCGATCGCCTCCTCCTTCGGCAGGACCTCTCCCCAGCGCGTGTACTTGCCCGCGTAGATGTCCCGCACCTCCTGCAGGGACAGGCCGCCCGAGCCGAGATCGACGTCCTTGCCGGGTTCGTCGTCCTTGTGGACGACGAGGGTGAAGACGGACAGCGCGACCTTCTCCCCCTTCAGGTTCCAGCGCTTGCCCATCGGGCCGTCCGAGAAGGCGATCACGTTCCGGGCGGATTCCTCCGACTGCTCGGCCAGGTGGGCGAGTTCGGCCACGCCGGCCTCGCTGCCGCGCGTCTCGACCGAGATGTCCGCGCCCTCGCACTTCTTCTCGTACTGCTTCGCGAGCTTCTCGATGACCGGCTCGAAGGCGGTCGAGCCGGTCACGGTCAGCTCGCCCTGCTCGCACTCGATGGGGTTGCCGTCTCGCAGGAGGATGATGCCGGCGAGGCCGAGCACAGCAAGTGCGAGCGCGCCGCTGACC
Organism: Streptomyces sp. F001; assembly: GCF_004187715.1. Classification (GTDB taxonomy): domain Bacteria; phylum Actinomycetota; class Actinomycetes; order Streptomycetales; family Streptomycetaceae; genus Streptomyces; species Streptomyces flavusporus. The sequence goes on from NZ_QZWF01000053.1 coordinate 15,244, forward strand.
AGCTGGGCCGGGAGGCTGAACGTGCGCTGCTTCTCGTCCGGCTTGGGAGCCCTGTTGCGATGGACCCGGCCGTCCTGGATGTCACCGATCAGCTTGACCTCGCCGTTCACCCGACCACCGGAGAGCAGCACGAGCAGCTTGAAGTGGTCACCGGGATTGAGCGGGACACGCGGGACGTACACCTTGTTGCCGTCGTGCTCGAACCCGTTGCCGCGCCTGAAGTGGCTGCCCAGGTGCTCGATACCGGACGGCTGGGTGACCGCGACGGCCTGTACCGTGCGTCCCGTGAACTCGGCGGTCAGGCCGTAGGCCTCGAATGCGGTGTAGTCGTCGCGGGCGATGCTCTGCGATCCGTCGTTCTCGATGCGCAGCAGGACGAGCGAGGCGTCGGCCATGTTCGGGACGTCGAAGTCCCCGAGGCGGGGGTTGGGAGACGCCCCGTCACCTATGGGGCTGTCCATCTGTACGCGGTAGCCGATCCGCTTCTGGCGCGGCACCCGGCGGTCGTACAGGAACATCGCGAGGGGTACGAGGACACCGACGACGGACGTGCCCACAGCGATGACGTTCTCATTGGTCAGCCACTCCACCGGTGGTCCCCCGCCACTCCCAGAGCCGAATGGTGGGATCACCGTACGTCTGCCCGAAGGGCACGTCAGGCCCTTCGCCCCGATGTTCGCTGTACGTTCAACTTACCCACGGGAAACGGGACTTCGGTCGTGGCCCGGTAGACGTCACTGGCGCCGGTACGTCAGTTTCTCCCCGGTGGTCGCGTTCACCCGCTGCAGCCTGCCGTCCGGTTGCAGGGTGATCTCGGTCGCCGCGCCGGGGGTGCAGGCGGTGGCCGGTTCACCGACGGTCACCGTGGACGGTCCGATCCGCACGGGGCCGTCGGCACTCGGCTGCTCGGCCAACCCGGCCTCGAAGACGCAGTGGTAGCTGCCGCCGTCCTCGGCAGGTCCGTCGGCGGTGAGGGACAGGACCGTGTCGCCCACCTCGCCCTGCTGGAGGGTGAGCCGACGGGCGTGCTGCCCGTTCGCGTTGTCGATCGTTGTCGTCCACGTGCCCAGGTACGCGGCCGGGATCGCCCCGTCGGAGGGCGCGGCCGAGGGCGTCGGGGACGAGGATTCGGCAGTGGGCGGTTCGGAGGTCGTGGACGCGCCGGTGGTCCCGACGGCTGTCGGCCCGGGATCGGGGCTGCCCCCGCCGTCCAGGAGCGCGTACACCGACCCTCCGGCGGCGAGCGCGACGACCACCGCGACCACGACCAACGCGACGGTGGCACGCCCACTTCGGCGCGGCCGGTCCTCGGGCGGGCCGTAGGGCGAGGTGACGGTGGGGT
>NZ_QZWF01000054.1 GCF_004187715.1 Streptomyces sp. F001
GAGGATGCCGTGGTTGACCAGGCGTTTCAACTTAACGCGCAGTCTCGTGCACCAGCCGCTGCCGGTCCGCCGCCGCACCCGCACCGCCACCCGTCGAACTCTCACGGAACACCCTCTGAGAGCGCATCTGTGGAGTTGTCAGCCCGAGGTGGTCCGTGCAGGCTCGGCCGAGGGCGCCCCTTGCCGCGATGAGTTCCGGCCGGGTCCCGAGTCTGTTCTGGTGACCGCCGTAGGGCGTCGTACGACGCTGCCCGGCACGCGACACCACGGAGGACGCCATGACGAACACGCCGAGTGACCCGACCACCGCGCTGCCCGGCCGCCCGCCCGTCGTTGACCTGGCCACCTGGCAGACCGCCCGCGACGAGCTTCTGGTCCGCGAGAAGGCCCACACCCGCGAGGGCGACGCCCTCGCCGCAGCCCGCCGCCGGCTGCCGATGGTGGAGCTCGACGGGACGGTCGAGGTCGTCGGACCCGACGGCCCGGTCCCGTTCCTGGAGCTGTTCCAGGGCCGCGACGAGCTCGTGGTCTACAAACACATGTGGTACGACGGCGCGCCGCACCAGGGGCAGTGCGAGGGCTGCACCACCACGGCCTGGCATCTGAAGGACGCCGTCTACCTCAACGCCCGTGGCGTCTCGTTCGCCATCCTGACCACAGGCCGGCCGGACGAGGTGGCCTCCTACGTCGAGTTCATGGGCTACACCCAGCCCTGGTACTCGGTGCGCGACGTGGACGAGCCGGTCGGCGGCAGCATGGGTTACCTCACCTGCTTCCTGCGCGACGGCGATCGCGTGTTCCTCACCTACTCCACGACGGGCCGTGGCAACGAGCGGGTCAACGGGTCCTTGGGTCTGCTCGACATGACGCCCTATGGTCGCGGCGAGGCGTGGGAGGACAACCCCGAGGGCTGGCCCGAGGGGCACAGCCCGTGCTGGTCCTGGCGTTCGGACGCGGACGGGAACGCCACCTGGGGCCCGACCAGCCGCCCCGTGCCACAGTGGACCCGCCCCGGCGCGACGCCCGTGGAGACCCTCGGCCGGCACGGCCACCACCACTGACACACCCTCGTCGACGGCCTCGGCAAAAGGTGTCACTGACCTTTCCTCTGAGTTGCCGGGGTGACATCACTTGATCCCTGCGGTAGTTCGTGGCCATGAGGTACGCGCAGGGTGGTGGCCTCACTCCGCAGGGTCAGGTCGCGCGGAAACGGGTGCGGGCGACAGGCCCTGCGCCCGTCGGGTCCTGCGAAGCGACCGAAGGTCGACGACAGTGACTTCGCCGTGCTCGAGCCGCTCCTGCTGGACGGCGCGATGGCCCAGGGCCGGGCGGATGAGTGGTGGACGCTTTCGCGGGTGAACGCGGGGTCGCTGGGGACGGTGATGCCGTTCAGGAGCCGGACCACGGTGCCGTCGTGGTCGATCCGGTAGCGGGAGCCGGCTCCCTCGTCGGCCTGGTACGCCATGCTCCCGCCCAGAACCGGCACGACGGGTTGGTCACCGCATCCTTCATACGCATGCGGGGCGCGGCGCCCTGCTCCGGTCCGCCGGTCAGTCGACGGCGCCGTCGGCCGTCAGCAGGCAGATCCAGGTGCCCGCGGCCGCGATCCAGCTGCCCGGACGGTCGGCCACGGGTGCCACGCCGCCGAGGGCGAGGCAAGTGGGTCACCGTCAGAAGTGCGGCCGGATCGTCCGGGGCTGCGAGAAGGCGGCCGGCGAGTACATCCAGGAGCACGACCCGGCTGCCGGTCCAGCGGATGCCTTCGCGGCGGCCGAGTGGATCTCCCGCTACGAACAGGTCCGCGAGGCCGTCCGCTCCGGTGGAGCCCGACGCTTGCGCATCCCCTGGAAGGGCGAGGTCACGTGGCGTTGGACGGCCGTCGCGCCCTGCGACACCCCGCTCCGGTTCCAACTCGAGCAGGGCCATAGCCACGGGGACGTTCTTCATGTAGGAATAGGGCCCAGTGAACGTTTTTCGCCATTTTCATGGCATATCTCCGCGGCTTCTGGTGGGCAGAAGCCCGCGAAGCGTCGCCGGCCAGGTGTTTCTCCTGCAGGTGGCGCTGATAGCGCTGCTGGTGGTGTGTGCCGTGGTGGCGCAGGTGCTGCAGTCGCAGCGGGCCGGCAGCGCGGAGGCCAAGCGCCGCTCCGTTGCCGTCGCCCAGACCTTCGCCCACTCCCCCGGCATCCTGTCCGCGCTGCAGGCCCCTGAGCCGTCGAAGGTGCTGCAGCCGCTCAGTGAGGCGGGCCGAAAGTCCGCCGGCGTCGACTTCATCGTCGTCATGGACACCCACGGCATCCGGTACACCCATCCCCAGCCGGACCGGATCGGCAAGCGCTTCGTGGGCCGGATCGACCCGTCGCTGGCGGGCCGCGTCCATACCGAGAGCGTCCACGGGCCACTGGGCCACGAGGTGCAGGCCACCGTCCCGGTCAACGACGGCGACGGCAAGGTGGTGGCGCTGGTCTCCGCCGGGCTGAAGGTCAAGACTGTCGCCAGCCACGCGGAGCGGCAGCTGCCCCTCATCCTGAGCGCCGGAGCGGCCGGCCTGGTGGTGACCACAGCCGGAACGGCGCTGGTCGGCAGGCGGCTGCAGCGGCAGACGCACAACCTGTGCCCGGACGAGATGACGCGGATGTACAAGCATCACGACGTGGTCCTGCACTCCGTGCGCGAAGGTGTGCTCATCGTGAGCGCGGACGCTCGGCTGCTGCTGGCGAACGACGAGGCCTCGCAGCTCCTCGACCTGCCCCAGGGCGCCGAGGGCAGGCCGGTGGCGGAGCTGCCGGGCCTCACCAGCGGCATTCGGGAACTGCTGACCTCCGGACGCAAGGCCACTGACGAGGTGCATGTCGCCGGGGAGCGCCTGCTCGCAGTCAACCAGAGGCCCGCTGGACCCGACGGCTGCGCCGGCAGCACGGTGATGACCTTGCGCGATTCCACCGAGCTGCGGGTGCTGTCCGGCCGGGCCGAGATGGCCCGCGAGCGCCTGAAACTGCTGTACGACGCAGGACTCGGTATCGGCACCAGCCTCGATGTGACGCGTACGGCCGAGGAGCTGGCCCACATCGCTGTTCCCCGATTCGCCGACTTTGTGACCGTGGACCTGGTCGATGCAGTGCTGCACGGCGAGGATCCGGTCGATGAGGGATCGGGTATGCGACGCACCGCCGTCAAGGGCATCCTGAAGGATCATCCCTTCTGCGAGGTCGGCTGCCTGATCGACTTCATTCCCTCAACACCGCACGCCCGCGGCCTGGGCACGGGCCGTTCGGAGCTCGTGTCCGATCTGGGCACCGCCACGGGGCTCCATCTGCAGGCCCCCGAGAGGCTGAAGAGGATCCAGGCATGCGGCATCCACTCCCTGGTCTCCGTCCCGATCCAAGCCCGCGGCGTCATGCTCGGCGTGGCGACCTTCTGGCGCTCCCGCAAGCCCGAGCCCTTCGACGAGGAGGAGCTGTCCCTGGCCGAAGAACTGGTCGCTCGCGCCGCGCTCAGCATCGACAACGCCCGCCGCTTCACCCGCGAGCACACCCTCGCCGTCGCCCTCCAGCGCAGTCTGCTCCCGCGCGCGCTGCCCGAGCAGAACGCATTTGAGGTCGCCTTCCGCTACCTGCCCGCCCAGTCGGGTGTCAGCGGCGACTGGTTCGACGTCATCCCCCTGCCCGGCGGCCGGGTGGCGCTGGTTGTCGGCGACGTCGTAGGCCACGGTCTGCACGCGGCGGCCACGATGGGCCGGCTGCGCACCGCGGTGCACAACTTCTCAACCCTCGACCTACCCCCTGACGACCTGCTGAGCCGTCTCGACGATCTGGTCAGCCGTATCGACCAGGATGAGTCGGATTCGGACCGCGACTCCGGCGTCATCGGCGCCACCTGCCTTTATGCCATTTACGACCCGGTCGAGCGCCGCTGTGTCATGGCCCGTGCCGGACACCTGGCCCCCGCCCTGGTGAGCCCCGACGGCGACGTGACGTTCGCCGACGTGCCGACGGGCCTGCCGCTGGGCCTTGGCGGCATGCCGTTCCAGACTGCCGAACTCCAACTGGCGGAAGGCACCCAGATCGTCTTCTACACCGACGGGCTCATCGAGGACCGCGCGCGGGACCTCGATGTCGGCATGGACATGCTGCGCGAGGCCCTCGCCCGGCACCCCGACCGCTCTCCCGACCAACACTGCCAGGCCGTGGTGGACGAACTCCTCCACGGGCGCCCCAAGGACGACATCGCAGTCCTCGTCGCCCGCACGCTCGCCACACCGGCTGACCGGGTCGCGGACTGGGACGTGCCCTGCGACCCCGCCGCCGTTGCCGGAATGCGCGCCGCTGTGTCACAGAAGCTGGAGGAGTGGGGCCTGTCCGACCTCGCCTTCGGTATGGAACTCGTGCTCAGCGAGCTGATCACCAACGCCATCCGCCACGGTTCGCCGCCCGTCCACGTGCGCCTTCTGCGTGACCGCACCCTGACCTGCGAGGTGTCCGACGGCAGCAGCACCTCGCCGCATCTGCGGTACGCCGCCACCACCGATGAGGGCGGCCGCGGACTGTTCCTGGTCGCCCAGGTGGCCGACCGCTGGGGTACTCGGTACACCCCGCGGGGCAAGGTCATCTGGGCCGAGCAGGCCATAGCTGCCCATGACGCGCCACCGGCGTACCGAGCCCGGCCTCCCGTGCAGCGGCAACCAGGCCGTACGGTGCCCGAGGACGATGCGCGTAGCGCACTGTGAGCCGCGACCGTTCCCCTTGCTGCTCCGGCCCGCCGCCGTGGCCTCCAGCATGCCGCCAAGGACGGCGTTCAGGGTTCCTTTGCTGGAGGTGTTCGCCGTCCACCCGACGCGGCAGCCGGGCCACCAGCCTGCCCACCTGCACGAATCTCCGCCCCGAACGAGCTGAAAGGGTCAGTCAGCAAGCTGACGGTCACTCATGCAAGATCCAGGTCAGGACGGGCTGGTTCCGTCCACCGGGCCCGGCGCCCGGAGAATGAGCCTCCGACCGACACCGCGGGTGGAGCTGCGACGCGCTGAACGAGCAGACCGTCGTCGCTCCCGGGACCGGCACCCTCGGCATCGTCATCCCCTCCCTGAGGCCTCAGCTCCAATGCGGGGCGGAGCGGATGCTCGCCGCACTCGATTGCTCTGAATGAACCAGCTCAGCATGCCGCCACGCCCCGACTCACCCGCCTCGGCCGGGAAAACAGAGACACGGCACTTGTGAGCTAGTTCACTAATAAACGACTGGACTGATAAGAATCACAGACTTTAACCTCCTTGGAGACATACAAGCCTTATAGGCGATTTACGCAGCGCGGCGGATCGGTCACGAAACAGGAACGGGTCAACCGGCGACCTGTCGGACAGCCGCCCGTCCAGAGACTTCAGCGCTCATGAGGAAGATGCGGCGTACCTCCGCACGTCGGCATCACCAGTGGGCAACTCGAGCCCGGAAGGTGGACAAGTGAGCGAAGACGCCGTATGGGTCAGAGGCGTGACCGGCATCCAACTGCATCACGTCACCAATCTCCAGGACGCTCGACGGTTCCTGGGCAACGCTGTCATGGCCCTGAGCGCCGCCCATGTGAGAACCGGTGACGCCAGGTTCTCCGGTCTCGCCGACCAGCTCAAAGGCATGGTCGCCGAAGCACACGCCTTGGAGGGCGAGGCCCGGGAGAGCATGCATCGGCTGCACTCCACGGATCCCGAACGGTTTGTCCGCTGCCGGGAGGGCGAAGAACCCTGGCCGGACGAGCTCCAGGGGGGCTTCATCCCCCGCCACACCTGCCAGGACAAGTGCCTCTACCACGACCACGACGTGTTGGACGGCATCCTGCAGTGCACCTGCGGCCGACCCCCGTGCCGCGCGTGCGCGATAGCGGGCTCGCCCTGACACGTACGCCGGGGCACGGCATCCGGCCAGGTCGTATGGGGCTGCTGCTGCCCAGGCGGCGACGGCCCCGCCGACTCCCATCCTGTGCGTCGACCGTGTACGAGCGAGCCCTGTCCCGGACCCCGCAAGCCTGCCGTCCTGCACGATGAGGTACTCCTGACGGATCGGGCAGTTGTCGAACCAGCGCTCCAGGCTCTCCCGGACGACGTCACCGTCGTAGCCCGCCAGATGACCGCTCTCCAAAGCGCGTGCCACGGCGTCCCGGTCGAAGATCAGCGCGCGGGCCGTGTTGGCGATGCAGGTTCCGCACTTCATGGCGGGTGGTGACCCACTCGTGGCGGGCAGGTAGCTGTCGACGACGGCGAGTATCTGCATGACCGCGTACTCCGCGACGCTGTTGCTGTTGCTGTTGCTGTTGCTGTTGGTGATCTCCGCAACGGTGATGTCGTGAAGTCGAGGTCCTGGGGTGGGCGCCCTCCCCTCCGTTCCCTCGCCGGAGGCCGGCACGCAGACGTCAGGCCGCGCCGCACATCGAACCACTCCCCTGACCGGCTGAATCACCGCGTGGGCAACGCCCCGACCGCGTCGGGGAATTCAGCGGACACGGCACATGCACCACCGCCGTGCGGCCTGGGTGTCCGCGTCGTGTCCGGCCCCTTTCGCACGGCGGCCCAGGGCGGCGCCCAGAGCATTTTCGACTCGCCTTGACACGCCGTCCTCCAAGGCGTTGCCTGGAATTGAGAGATCGCGACCAGATCCGCGCGCATGGCCTGGGGCTGGAAGCGCGGCCAGCTGGAGATGACTCCTCATGGCGACCTACGAGTACTCCTGCAATCGGTGCGGATCGTTCGACGTACAGCTGCCGATCGGCACCGCGCCCGCCGAGCAGGGCTGCCCGCAGTGCTCGAATACGGCTCGGCGTGTGTACTCGTCGCCCGCGACCGCCTTCACGTCGCCTGCCGTCGCAGGCCTGCGCGGGCAAGAGGAGAAGTCTCGGGAAAACCCCGCGGTGGTCACGCGGGTGCCTCCCAAGGCTGCTGCGCGGAGACCGGTCCATCCGGCGGTCGCCCGGCTTCCTCGGCCCTGAGAGGGAAATCGCGCACAACTGCTTTTCGGTCGCATGACCGCCCGGCAGGCGCATCGCTCGCGAGAGCGGAACATCGGGAGGTGTGTCCCCTTGGCCAACGTCGGACTTCTCTTCGTTGGCGCGGTGCTGTTCCTGAACGGGTTGATGCTGCTGGGCAAGGTGGACAGCCGGGCAGCCGCCATATTCAACCTGTTCGTGGGCGGGCTTCAGGTCGTGACACCCACCTATCTCATCATCGCCGCAAATCAGGATCCCGACCAAATTCTGCTGGCATCGGGCATCTTCCTCTTCGGTTTCACGTACCTGTATGTGGGAGTGGGACTGCTCATGGGGCTCGACACGACGGGCGTGGGCTATTACTCACTGTTCGTGTCGATCGTGGCCCTGGGTTATTCCTTCGTCAGCTTCCGGCAGTTCGGCGATCAGCCGTTTGGAGTGATATGGCTCTACTGGGCCTTCCTCTGGTTCCTCTTCTTCCTGCTACTGGGACTGAAACTGGAGGCGCTGACGCCCTATGTCGGCTGGGTGACCGCGATAGAAGGCTGGGTGACCGGCGTCATACCAGCATTCCTGCTGCTGTCCGGTTACTGGGTTGCCGAGAACTTCTATGAGATCGCGATCGCGCTGGGCGCGTTTGGCGTGCTGGTCTTCACCGCGCTGTGGTTCGTGCTTCGCCGGAGGGGGCCCGGCAGGCCTGCCGAGGAGTACGGCGCTCCGAGCTACCCGGCAGGTAGCCCCGGCTAGCGGTTCCGCCGGGCCGGACGATCGCCGCCGACACCAAAACTCGTCACCCCGAGCGCAGGAGGTGGTTGAGGGAGACGCAAGAAGAGGCATGAGGGGCTACCCGGGGCATCCCCGGTGCTGGGGCCCCGGGCGCCCCCGGGCGCTACGTCGCACCCCTTCACCGGTACAGAGAATATGAGGAGTTCACATGCCTGAAGTAATCTTCAGCGTCGACCAGTCCCGGTCGATGCGCGACCAGACTGTACCTGGACACAACAGGTGGCATCCTGACGTCCCGGTCGTCGCGATGGTCCGCCCGGGAGACGAGTTCCGCGTCGAATGCCGCGAATGGACCGACGCGCAGATCGGCAACAACGACTCTGCCAATGACGTGCGCGATGTCGACTTGAACGCCACACACATGCTCAGTGGGCCGATAGGCGTCGAAGGCGCGGAGCCGGGCGACCTGCTTGTCGTGGACATCCTCGACCTCGGGCCGGTACCGCAGCAAGTCGGGGAGGCGCCGGGTCAGGGCTGGGGATATACGGGCGTCTTCGCCAAGGCCAACGGTGGAGGCTTCCTGACGGACTACTTCCCAGACGCCTACAAGGCGATATGGGACTTCCACGGGCAAGTGGCGACGTCCAGGCACCTACCCGGTGTCCACTTCACCGGCATCACCCACCCCGGTCTCTTCGGCACCGCGCCCTCAGCGGAACTGCTGGAGAGGTGGAACAGGCGCGAGCAGGCCCTCATCGACACCGACCCCGACCGGATCCCGCCTCTGGGACTCGCGCCCGAGCCCGATCAGTCCCTCGTCGGCAAGGCGACCGGATCGGAAGCCGAAAGCATCGCCCGGACAGGGGCGCGCACCGTTCCCGCACGGGAGAACGGCGGCAACCACGACATCAAGAACTTCACTCGCGGATCGCGCGTCTTCTACCCCGTGCACGTCAAGGACGCCAAGCTGTCGGGCGGTGATCTGCACTTCAGCCAGGGGGACGGCGAGATCACCTTCTGCGGCGCCATCGAGATGGGCGGCTACATCGACTTCCACGTCGATCTGATCAAGGGTGGCATGGAGAAGTACGGCATCAGCACCAACCCCGTCTTCATGCCGGGCAATGTCGAACCGCGGTACTCGGAGTTCCTTTCCTTCATCGGGATCTCCGTGGACCACGACACCGACACCAACTACTACATGGACGCGACGGTCGCCTACCGCCGCGCCTGCCTCAACGCCGTCGAGTACCTGAAGAGGTTCGGCTACACCGGAGAACAGGCCTACCTGCTCCTCGGCGCAGCCCCCATCGAGGGACGCATCAGCGGGATCGTCGACATCCCCAACGCCTGCTGCTCCCTCTACCTCCCGACCGGAATCTTCGACTTCGACGTCCGTCCCACCGCGGAGGGACCGAAGACCGCCGACCGCGGTCAGTGCGCGGTGTCCAGCTGAGGCCGACGGCTCACCCTGACCGGGGACCCCGCCGCCGGACCTTCTCCGGACCGCACCAGCCGCCCGGAGGCCGAGTCCCGCCTGGAAAAGCCGCGGTTGGCGCTCAGCGCCTGTGCCGAGGCGGCGGGCCGGCCTCGGGGCTGTACGGGGGGGGTGGCCGCACCGCGTCACGGCAAAGCCACACGAGTACGCGGTCGGCCGCACCCCTCCCTTCACGGCCGATCGTCAAGGCCTCCTCGTACCGGCCCAGCTCCCGCAATCCGGAGGTCAGTTCGCTCAGCACGCGCGCGCCCGCACCAACGGCACGCGCCCCAGCTCCCGCAACGACATGGCCCGCAGCAGCCCGGCGTACCCGTCACAGGCGGCCACGGACTCCTCCGTACGGCCGAGGTCACCACCCACACCAGCGCGTACGTACGCAGCGCGCCCGGCAGACCACCCAGCGCCAGCTCCCGGCGCATGGGGATGAGACGGCGGCACGCCGCCACACCCTCCCGCGCCGACGCCAGCGCCTCGTCGAGCCGCCCCAGCTCGAACTGCGCCTGTCCCCGAAGGTGCGGCAGAAACGCCCGCTGTGCCGGCAACCACCGTGCGCTTGATACGGCCGGCGACGCCTTCGACGATGCCACTGGAGTAGGGCAACGGTCAGCCGACGGTTACGGCCTCGAGGTCTTCGACGGCGGTCGCGCGTGTACGTGCGGACAGGCTTGCGGTCCATCCGCAGGGTCGGAGCAGTGCGCGCGACAGGTGAAGGGGCCCTTCGTGCGTGCGAGGCTCGTGCAGACCAAGTGCGTCACCAAGCCCACTGGTTCACCGATGTGCGGAAGATGCGAACATGGCGAGCCCAGCGTTCCGATCTTGCGGGTGCCCCCCTAGCGTCCCGGCGACGACGCCGCCGAAGGGGAGGACGCGATGCCGGGACGCAGGCAGGTACTGGGCTGGGGTGGATCGCTGGCGGCAGCCGGAGCGTTCGGACTCCGGCCTGCGAAGGCGACCGCGGCGCAGCGGACCCGAACGAGAGTGGCTGTACTCGGCGGTGGTATCGGCGGCCTGACCGCGGCCCACGAGCTCGCCGAGCGAGGCTTCGACGTCACCGTGTACGACCGGCGAGCGGAGTGGGGCGGTAAGGCGCGCAGCCTGCCGGTGACCGGCACGGCCACCGGTGGCCGCCGCGACCTGCCCGGTGAACACGGCCATCGAGGCTTCTTCGGCTTCTACACCAACCTTCCGGACACCATGCGGCGCATCCCCTTCGGTGACCGGACACACGGCGTCTGGGACAACCTCGTCACCGTCCCCTACTTCGCGTTCAACAGAGAGGACGGCAAGGGCGACCTCTACCTCCCCACGATCCCGCCCGACACCCGCACCCTCGACCCCGCCACCCTCCCTCTCGTGATCGAGGGTTTGTTGCGCACCATGCCCCAGCTCCTCCCCCACGAGTGCGTGTTGCTCGGCCGGAAACTCGCCATCCTCATGACGAGCTGCGACGAGCGCCAGTTCGGGCAGTGGGAGCACACCGGCTGGCTCGACTTCATCGAATACGAGGGCAAGTCGGACTTCTACCAGGTGATGTGGGGCGGCTCGGCGAAGGTCATCGAGGCTCTGCGGCCGGAGACCGCCAGCACCCGGACCTGCGGACAGGGCATCTCGAAGATCCTCTACTCCATGCTCGGGATGGGGCCCGACGGCCCCTTCGACCGGATCCTCGACGGCCCCACCAGCGAACGCTTCATCGACCCGTGGGTGCGGCACCTCACATCGCTGGGCGTCCGCTTCGTCACCGGGCATCTCGTCGAAGCCCTCGAACTGGGCTCCGACGGGCGCGTCACGGCCGCTCACGCCCGCACCGCGGCCGGTCCCGCACGGATCGACGCCGACTGGTATGTGGCCGCTCTCCCCGTGGACCGCGTACGGCAGTTGTGGTCTCCCGAGATCCGGGCGGCCGATCCTCAACTCGCCAAGATGGACCGACTGCGCACCACGTGGTGCCAGGGCATCATGTACTACCTCAAGGAGACCTTCCGCGGCCCCGTCTCCCACCTCGCCCTCATGGACTCCCCGTGGGCACTGGCCCCCGTCGGGCAGTCCCGCTTCTGGTCCGATCCCTTCACCGAGACCTGGGGCGACGGCACGGCCGCCGAATCCCTCTCCGTCGTCATCTCCGACTGGGACACACCCGGCCCCCTCTACGGCAGACCGGCCAAGGAATGCACTCCGAAGGAGATCTCGGAGGAAGTCTGGGCGCAGATGAAGGCAGGCCTCGAGGACAACGGCGATGTCATCCTCCCCGACGGCATCGTCCATTCCTGGTTCCTCGATCCGGCCGTCACCCAGACCGCCGTCGGCAGGCTCGAGAACGACGACACCTACTTCCTCAACGACGTCTCCTCCTGGCACCTGCGATCCGAAGCCGTCACCGCCATCCCCAACCTCTTCCTCGCCGGCGACCACGTGCGCGCCCACAGCAACCTCGACTTCACATCCATGGAGACCGCCAACGAGACCGGCCGCCGCGCCGCCAACGCCGTGCTGGAGGCCGCCGGTGCCGACGGCGCCGACGAGGTCCGTCTCCTCGGCGGCGTCGAACCACCCGGATTCGCCGAGCTCAAGGCCGCCGACCACATCCGCTACCGGCTGGGCCTGCCGCACGTCCTCGATATCTGAGAGGACGGTTCGTGGAAGCCGGCCCGGAACCTGCCCTGTGGATCGTTCTCGGCACCGGTCAGTTCGCAGCCCACGGTGACCTGCTTGGTCACGCCGCGGATGGTCAGGTCACCAGTGACCTTGAAGTTGGTCTTGCCGACCTGCTGCACCCCGATCGAGCTGAAGCTGATCGTGCCCGGGTGCATGGTCTGCACGAAGAGGAACGGCACGGTCGCCCGGTCGAGCCCCAGCTCGGCGATCACCGGCACCAACGCGTGCCGGCGCTCGCGACGCACCCGCCGCACCTCGCCGAGTCCGGCCTCCGTCGCCGGAGTCCTGGCAACGAGCGCCCGGCGTCGGTCACAGGCTCGTGAGGAGGTCGTCGAGCGGGGCCGGTGCCTGTTCGGGGTCGAGGGTTTCCACCAGGAGACGGCCGTAGCGGATCTTGCGGCCCTTCTTCGTGCCGAGGAAGCGCCGCAGCTGCTGCTGCCGGGGCCGACCGTGGTGTGCGGGCTGGCGCAGGAAGGTCTGCCAGGCACGCAGGTCGCCCTCCGCCCGGATGATCTCCTCGACCCGTGCCGTGCCCAGCGCACGGATGAGCTCGTCCTCCAGGTCCGCCACGCACACGAAGAAGCCCCGATGCGGCGCCCGGGCCCGCTTCCAGCCGCGGTCGTAAAAGCTCTGCTCGCCCTCGTCGCACAGTCCCCTCAGGCGCAGGCCAAGACCGGGCGGCCCGAGAAGACCGGCGTAACGGCCGACGCTCATCGCCCCGCCCATCGCCACGACGCACACCCCTTCGGCGGCCAGGTCCCGGCCACGCCGGGCGGCCAGCTCCTCGACGGCCGCGAGATCACTCAGTCCTTCCAGCAGCACCGCCGTCCGCAGCCCCAGCTGCACAGCCAGATCACCCGCCGCTCCGCCGGGACCGCCGGCCGCCCAGCGGCTGACTGCGTCCCGGAACGCCCCCATGTCTGCCATGGAGCGAGTCTGCACCTTCAGCAACCGGCACAGCACGGAATTTTCGGCGGCCCTGCTCGACATGCCCGGCGCCCTTGCCGTCTGTACCGGTGTCCCACCTCGTCGGCCCACCTCTTGCCACATCTATCGAGTATCGATAGATTTACATCGTTGCTCGATCATAGGGAGAGGCGATGGGAAAGCTGACAGTGCTTGCGCTGCGCGCCGTGCTGGTGGTGCTGCTCGTCGGCTCGGTGTTCGTGCAGGCGGTGATGGTGCCGCTGCTGGCCATCGACCTGCAGGATCTCGACGCGGACATCGCACACGTGCGCACTCCGACCCTCGTGATCGCGGTACTGGGGATGGTGACGGTCCAGGTCGTCCTGGTCTGCGTGTGGCGACTGGTGACGATGGTTCGACGGGGAACGGTGTTCTCCCACGCAGCCTTCCGGTACGTGCACTTCGTGATCGGCGCGATGGTGACGGCCGCGCTCCTGGTGTTCGCGCTCGGTGCGGTCCTGGCGCCGGGCGAGGCCGTGCCCCCGGGCATGGTGCTCCTGCTGGGCGGGGCCGCCCTGGCGGTCCTGGGGGTCGCGCTGATCGTGCTCGTGCTGCGGTGCTCGAGTGCCTGCCGGGAGTCCTTCTGGGCTGGGAGGCCGAGGAAACAGCGGACGGGTGACACCTGCCGTCGGTGAGACTCAGCTTGGTTGCGTCCTATTGATCGTCGCGGTCACGGGCGTGCCGATCTCGAGCGTGCGGCTGACCGTACAGAGACGGTCATGGGAGGTCTTGACCGCGCGGGGAAGAATCGCGCGGGCGCGATCCGCACCCTCACCGTCCGGGAAGGCGACGGTGAAGGTGACCACGAGGTTGGTCATGCGGTTGCCGAGCTCGTCACTGATCTTGTCGCCGGTCACCGCGACAGAGAACCCGATGGGCTCCGCGTGGCGGCTGGTGGAGATATCGACGTCCGCGGCCGTGCAGCCCCCGATCGCGGCGAGCAACAGCTCGACCGGGGTGAACTCGGTCTCCCGGCCGGCATCGGAGGCCGTACCGAAACTGATCGATCCGCCGCGGGCGTTGGTCGCGACGAAGTGGCCTGCGCTGGTTCGCTCGACGACAACGGAACGCTCGGAGTTTTCGCTCATGCCGTCGACAGTAGTGCCACAGAGCGTCGGGGCCGCGGAGGTCGACCGGAGCGGGTGCGGGCACAGTGTGCTGTACGCCGACCACGAGGCCGCACTTCCCCGGCCGTCACGCGAGCCGCACTCGAACGAGCCACTCGTCGGCGTTGTACGTGTCGGCCGGTGCGGCTCAGCCCAGGTAGAAGTCCTTGCGAGCGGCCACGAACGCCTCGACCGATCGAGCAGGTACGCCCGTGACGTGCTGTACGTCGTCCGTCGCGCGGTCGTAGCGGTTCTCGCGGTGCAGTCGGGCCATGGTGGCGATGTGCTCTTCGGTGTGCGACGGCAGGCCCGCCTTGGCGAGGACTTCGGCCCGCCACCGGTCCAGCGGCACGTCCACATAGGACACCGGAGAGCCCAACGCCCGCGAGAACTCCTCGGCCATCTCCGTCATGTCGACCGTGCGCGGGCCGGTGAGCTCGTAGACGTGTCCGATGTGTGGGGCCGGGTCGCGCAGCACGGTGGCGACCACTCGGGCGACGTCCTCCACAGCGACCGGCGAGGTGCGCCCGGTGCCGAACGGCAGCGCGATCGTGCCGTTCTCCCGGATCGAGCGGGCCGGCAGCGTGGTGAACAGTGGGTTGTCCAGGAAAGACGTCGGCCGGATGTGTACCACCGGCAGGCCCGACCAGTTCAGTACCTGTTCCGCCAGCCAGTGCAGGCGCTGCTGGTGCGACTCCGCAGTGCTGGTGGCGGTCATCTGCGACACCGTCATCTGGGACATGCTCACCAGGGCGTCCAGGTTTCCGTGCTCGCGCGCCACGCTGGCCACCACGGTGGCTGCCAGCAGATGGTCCGGCGATACGGGCATCGCGAAGTACATCCTGCCGACGCCTTCCAGCGCGGCCGCGACGCTCTCGGGCCGGGTCAGATCGCCGAGGACGACCTCCGCGCCGAGCCCACGCAGCTCAGCCGCACGGTCGTCGTCGCGGCGCACCATCGCACGTACGGGCACGTCCTGCGCGCGCAGTTGCTCAAGGACCGTGCGGCCCACGTCACCGGCGTTGCCGAGGAGAACTAGGTTGCTGGCGACCATCGGTTGGTCTCCTTAGCTGAGTCGGGGTGATCACACGTGCGCGCCCCGTGCCGTGGGGTGCGCCACCGGTCTCGGGGAAGGTTGACCCGGCGGCACCGGCCGCAGCAAGCGGTCGGGCCGAAGGCCGGCGCTGCCTCTGCGTCTTCCGAGCGAGGAGTTCCGCTTGGCCCGGGACCCGGAGAGGGGGCCGCACCAGCGTGACACTCGCCGGACGGCCGTGCCCTGGAAGGTGACCGGAGATCGTCCCATCAGCCTAGAAGGGCCAAGCCCACAGCACCGCGGAATGGGGCCCGAGTTCCCTCCGGGCCCAGTCCTCGAGATCGAGGCCGGCGTGGTCCTTGGTCCGGCGGTGCTGAATCCGGTGCAGCCGGACGCCACCGTTCAGGCGTTGTCGATCATTGCACTGAGCTTCCTCGTGTTCCTTGCCGGGCCAGAGATGTCCTGGGCAGAGATGTCCTGGACAGTCCCATCGTCCGCGCCCGCCACATCGATGACGAGCAGGTCGGGTTCGGCCACATGCGTTTCCTGGAGCATGCAGTGAGGCCTGGCCCGTCACCACGGGGGGAGTGACGGACCAGGCCTGAGTCCACGGTGCCACAGCCGCCTCTGGTGTGCTCGTCCTCCGGGCAAAGTCGTCGAAGGCAGCGCGACTCGTGACGGGGTGGGGACGGTGCTGCAGGTGGGCCCGCAGCAGTGCGCATTGAGTGGTGTGCATCGTGAATTCGCAGGTCACGGGTCTGGTGTAAGTAACGAGTCGGGTACTCGCGCTGGTCGGTGGCCGATGACCATGGTGTAGATCATCGGGCGGGTCCGGTTCGGCGGGATGCCGGGTTCGGCTACGCCCGCGACCGGCCCTCGCCTACGATCCGTCAGCAGGTCGGCACGCCACGAGACCGCGGGAGGGCTGTGGGGATGCAGGAGCGGCAGTGGATCACCGCTCGCCGGAGCGAACTGGACGCTCTTGCCGAGCAGGCCCGGGCCGACGGCGAGGCTGTCGCTCCGGTAGCGGCGCAGGTGGCCGGGCGGGCGGTCCTGTCCATTCCGCACCGCAGCGACGCGGCCGACGAGGGCGCGCTGCCCGGCGACTACCGCAGGATCCTGGCGATCGTGCGGGAGGCCGGCGGCCCGGTGCAGGGCAGGGCGGTGGGGCG
>NZ_QZWF01000055.1 GCF_004187715.1 Streptomyces sp. F001
TGGTCAGCACCTGATAGGTGTGCTGCGGCGTGTCGGCGATCACCTCAAAAACCTGGCGAACGAAGTCCAGCGGTACGCGAGCGTGGAACAGGTCCGACATCGAGTTGACGAACACCGTCCGCGGACTCTTCCAGCCGTAAGGGATCTGGAGAGCATCCGGATGCACGGTCAGGCCGAATCCCGGCCCGGAGGTCCGTGGATCGCCATCCTTCTGGTACTTCGCCGACCCCATCGCCTTGAGGCGTTTCGCCAGGGCGAGCGCGTAGCAGTTGTCGCAGCCGGCCGACACACGATCGCACCCAGTCGTCGGGTTCCACGTCGCCTCAGTCCACTCGATGGCGCTGCGATCACTCACCGGTTTCCTCCTGCCATGCGCGTCTTCACACCGTCACCAGGGACAAGCGCGGCGTGCTGCCCAACGATGCCCGCATCCAGCAAGTACCGGGGCTCGTTGCTCGGTATTGCTGCGGTTGCCGATTGCTCCACTCCGCCTCAATGTTCGAACCTGCGTTCTAATCTAGTGACCGGGAACCACGCCGTCGACAGCCAGGTACGGGCCATCGCCACGCTTCCGCGGCTCCCGCTCCACCGAAACCCACTTCCCAGGGGCCCTCACCGCCGCGCTCGGCCACGCATCCCAGCACGCGCCCGGGCAGCACTGTCGCGTACGGGTCCAGCTCACTGCCGGCGGCCGGTACGGCGGCGCGGCATACTTCCTGGCGCGCATCGCGGCCGTACGAGTGGACGGCAGATGCCGAGCGGTGCGCTCACGGGCCTGCTGGGTGACCTGGAGGTGCTGGCATGGATGAGCTCTGCCAGAGGGGCATGAGCAGGCGCTTCTTCCCGTACATCGGGGTGCGCATCACAGGCTGGATCTCCGGCTCGCGGAGGACGGTACCGCGTGCTCGTCGCCGGTGCCGGTCCAGCGTCCGAGGACCAACCAGAGTTCGTAGTGCAGGAACCATGCCGAGGTCCACGGCAGGATCGTGTCGGCGAGGAGCATGTGTTCCTTCCATTTCCCGGGCAGGTACAGGCACAGGTCGCCGTTGGGGTAGACGTGCGGGAGCTTTGTGGCGTCCGGGTGCAGTGCCAGCGGTGGGCCGGTGACGCTCACGCGTGGCCTGCACCGGTGGCGGTAGACGATCCGCACCGGGTAGTTCCTGCTCACGGGGGTGGGTTGCAGGGTGAGGGTGCAGCGCAGTTCGCCGCCTCGTATGGTTCCCCGGGCGTCGGGGATGGCCGCTTTGATCGCGGCCATCTGGAGGGCGAGATTAACCGCGCGTGCCGGGGTGCTGGCCATAGTAGGTGGTCGGCTTTCTGCGAGGGCCGGTGGCGGTCTCGGAGAGCAGTCCGGTGGCGCCCATCCTCTGGCCGGTAGGGGCCTTCATGCGGGCGCCGTAGCGTGCGAAGGAGTGCTTGACGGGTTCGGGGTCGAAGGACTTGATGAGCTGGGCGTAGACCACGTCCAGGCCCTTGGACTCCGTCAGGGCGAGGTTGTCCATGATCGCGCTGATCTCGTCGTACCAGGCGCGGAAGGCTTGGCGCCGCTCAGGATATTCGTTCCACTTGTCGGCGAAGTTCTCACCCTTGTGGGCGGGGTTGGGCACCACCCACTGGCCGTCGATCTTCTTGGTGAAGTGCGGGATAGCGGCCAGGACGTTGCGTACGGCGGTGAACAGGTCGTCCTCGCCGCGGTAGGCGCGGCCGGCGAGCGTGGTCAGAAGGATGGACGGCGGCCGGTTGTCGGTGTCGTCGCCGAAGAAGAACATGCAGTGCCACTTGAGGATCTGCACGAGGCGCTGCAGGGTGCTGCGGATGTGGTGTTGGGGGACCTGCTGGACGCCGGCGGCGAGCCGCTTTTCGAGGAGGGCGCGGGAGAGTTCCGAGCGCTCACGGAACCAGTCCGCGTAGCCGAGGGGGTTGCCGTGCTGCCACTTGTGGAGCTTCTTGTCCGTCAGAAGGATGCCGGTGGGCTGATGATCCTCGTCGGGGATGGAAGGCAGCACATCGAGATGGAAGCCCGGGTATCCGAGGGTCCAGCAGCGCCGGCGGGCTTCGAGGCTGTCGGGGCCGTCGGTGTGGCCCTGGCGCTGCTTCCAGCGCCGGTAGGCCACCAGTTGATCGCCGACTCGCTGCTTGAGCTCTTCCTTCGTGGTGCTGTCCCGGTGCAGCGGGAGTCGGCAGACGAGGTCGATGTCGTACTCGCCGGTATCGGTGTGGGGGCGGACCACGGTGCCGAGGAGGAAGGAGCCTTGGGGGTGGATCTCCCATCCGGGGCTGCCGTTCTCGGCGAGCCAGTTCCCGACCTCTTCGTAGCGCCCGACGGCGGTCTCGTAGAGGTCCGGGGAGATGTCGAGGACTTCCACGGCGCCGTCGAGCAGCATGGACAGCATCTGTTCGGGCGTGTCGGTGTTGTCCCGCGTCTGGTGGTACGCGTTCACGTCATTCCTTACGAGCGGGGTGGAGGGGGACGAATGCGGGGGCGAGGTGATCGCAGAAGGTGCGGTGGACGGCCGGGGAGGCGTCGCGGCTGACGTGTCCGGCCCATCCCGAGAGGGTGGTGATGTCGACGTCGTCCAGCGCGAGGGCGCCGGTGGGGAGCGTCGGGTTGAGTCGGAGCACGTTGTCCTTGCCGACGAAGTGGCGTACCTGCTTGGCGGCGCTCTCGCTCTGTGCGCGCATGAGGACCTCGACCGCGTCGCGGGCCCAGGGCAGCAGGCCGCCGCGGTCGAGACGGCGGTGGCGGTGGCGGACGTCGGTCGTGGTCCCGAGGCTGAAGACCCGGATCGCGTCGAGGGGCACGGACAGCGGGCCCACCGACTCGGTCAGCGCGACCATGGCCGGGTTGTTCGCCCAGACGCCGCCGTCGACGAGCCTGGCTCCGTCCAGGGGCATCCCGGGCAGGTAGGTCGGCGCGGCGGAGGTGGCCAGCGCGACGTTGACGGCCTTCTCACGCCAGTCGCGCTTGAGGCCGGGCAGATGCGGGGTCCGGAAGAGGTAGACGTCGTCGGCGGCGATGTTGTACGAGGTGATCACCAGGCGTTTGGTGCTCTCCCCGAAGGTCCGCTCCCCGAAGACTTCGGTCAGGGCCGCGCGCAGCGGCTCCGCGTTGTACTTCGCGCGCGCCAGGTGCCTCAGGCCCCGCATGCGGCTGCGGTCGCGGAAGATGCGCGGGCCGTGCTCGGTGTAGAACTCCAGGATCTGCCGAGGGCTGAGCCCGAGTCCGAGGCCCAGCGCGATGATTCCGCCGGTCGAGGTGCCCGAGATCAGATCGAAGTGGTCAACGATGCGGACGTCGAGGTCCTCTTCGAGGCGGGCCAGGACCGCGGCGGAGAACATGCCGCGGAAGCCGCCGCCGTCGAGCGCGAGTATCTGGAAACGCTGTGTCAGTTCAACCGCCCCCGGACCATGGACTCTTCGAAGCTCCTGCCCCGAGGGTGGGATCTTCACCGTCGAGAGTACTTAATATCACAGCATGCATTTCCGCGCGGGTTTCTACGCGCGAGTCGTAAGGTCTGTGTCGACCGCGCACCCCAGAGCGTGTGCGGCACGCACGTTCCGCCAAGATGTGGAGACCAAGATCAGACAGGTCAGGCAAGGGGACAGATGAGCACGCAGGCGTTCGAGCGCACTCGGCTGCGGACCGCCCGCGAACTGGCCGGGCTGAGCCAGACGCAGCTCGCCCGCGAGAGCGGCCTCACTTCTGCCGCGATCAGCCAGTTCGAGAGCGGCGCGGCGCGGCCCAGCCCGGACACCACCAGCGTCCTGGCCAGGGTTCTCGCGGTGCCTCCGGAGTTCTTCCGCGCGGCGATGGTCGAGAGCCACGAGGGCTTCTTCCGGTCGCTGCGCCGCACATCGGTGTCCGACCGCCGCCGCGCCCGGGCCATCGCCCACGTCGCCCACGACCTGGCCGTGCACGCCTCGTCCGCACAGCGGTTCTGCGACGGCGACGTGCCGGTACTCCCCGTGAGCGGACTGCAGGCCGGGAGGGCCGAGATCGAGGAGGCCGCAGGTCGAGTCCGGGCGGCGTGGGGGCTGCCGGCGGGACCGGTCGCCGATGTCGTGGGACTTCTCGAAGCGCACGGGATCGCGGTGATCCGACTCCCCCTCGACAACACGGACGTTGACGCCTTCTCCCTGCCCTTTCCCGACCATCCGGTCATCGTCCTGGGCACCGACAAAAACGACCGTGCCCGCTCCCGCTTCGACAGCGCGCACGAACTCGCCCACCTCGTGCTGCACGGCGAGCAGATCTGGGGTGTCAAGGAAGTCGAGACCCAGGCCCACCAGTTCGCGGCAGCCTTCCTCATGCCCGCCAAGGACATCCATGACCAGTTGCCGACCACGGTCGACTGGCCTGCCCTGTTCGCCCTCAAGCGGCAGTGGCAGGTATCCCTGGCCGCCCTGCTCATGCGCGCCCGGACCCTGGGACGGATGAGCGAGAACACCTACCTGACCGCTATCAAAGCAGCGTCCGCCCGCGGGTGGCGCCGCACCGAACCCCTCCCACTCGGACGGCCGGAGCAGCCAACGAGACTCCTCGCCTATCTCGCCTCCGCCGACAGCAGCCACGCGCGGGCCGTCCTGCCGCCGCAGATCGTGGAAAGCCTCCACACTGCGTCAGCGGCGTAGCCACACCGGCCCGCGCACGCGCGGCCCCTTTCTGCTGCGCATTACGCCGGAACTCGCGGCAGAGCAAGTCCAGTTGGCGTGCGGGAGAAACCGCTTGGCTCCCCCCTAAAGAGCACTGATACTTCGTCGAATGACGACCGAGTCACCCCGCTACGGAATGCGTGCCATCTCCTGGAGCACCATCCAGGCCGACCGATACCCCCGCCACCGCCCGGACATCGCGTACTGGGACGGAACCGAGGCTGCGGAACTGAACCGGCTGAGGGGTCTGGTGGTGGTGCAGGCCGCGGAGACCGAGGCCGTACTCGGCATGATCCTCTCCCGCCTCGATCCGGCTGCCCGCACCGACCAGCCGGCGAGGCGGCTGGTACACCGCATACGGCAGAAGATCGAAGGCTTCTGCGACACCGAGTGGCCACCGGCGCTTGACCTCATCGACGCCGCCGCCAAGAGGCGCAACAGAGTGGTCCACGACAGCCCGACGATCGGCAGGGTCTGGCGCGACTACTCCACCGGTGGCGGCGAATGGGTCCACGTCGTAACGATGCTGGGCGACGACGACTGCGACACCGGAACCCTTGTGCGTGACCTGGCCCTCCAGCAGGACGCGACGGCCGCCGCGGTGGAGATTCTCAACTGCCTGACCGTACCGGCGCCGTCTCCCTGATAGCCAGGTGGAGCGGCCGAGCACATCACCCACCCAGTGATCGCTAACGGATGGGACAGAAAGGCGGGGCGGGCAAGGGCCCCGCCGGGAGCCATACCACCGCTGCCGCGCATCCGGTTGGCGACGACGGCATGGCTCCCGCCTGGTTGGGCGTCTCGGCTGGGAACGCGGGAAGCGCGTCATAATGCTCGTGCTACAGGAGAGGTTGTATGAGTTCTTCGTTTTCTCACCACTTCAACGTCCAGGCGGTCGCAGCGGAAGGTGGGCCCGCCCAGTTCGGGACGAACGTGCTCGCTGGCCTCGTCGACGGGATCGACGAGTACCGGCACGAGTTGGAGCGGCAGCGGCGCTCACGCAGCCTGGGACCCGGTATGCTCGGGGCGTTCCTGTGGGTGGACGACACTGAACTGCTGCGCCGTATCGCCGAGTTCCCGTCCGCGTGCGTGGTGGTCAGCAAGCAGCCGCGGGGCCCGCGTTCCCTGGAGAAGTTGCGCAAGGTGGCCGATGCGGTGAAGGACGCGTCCGGCTTCCCTGCTAGGGCGCTGCCTCATCTGGAGGGGCTGCGCCTCCATGAAGACGGCGCGGCACCGGTAGTCGGTCCCGGCTCAGCATCACCGGACATCCAGCTGCCCGCGCTGCGCAGCCTCGGCTACCGCAAGGCCGGCGAGCATCTCGTACCGATCCTGCACACCAAGATGTTGCTGCTAGGTGAGCTTTGGTGGCACGACGAGGACGGATCGGGCGCAGTGGCCGACGTCA
Source organism: Streptomyces sp. F001 (assembly GCF_004187715.1). Lineage (GTDB taxonomy): Bacteria > Actinomycetota > Actinomycetes > Streptomycetales > Streptomycetaceae > Streptomyces > Streptomyces flavusporus. The sequence continues at coordinate 6,059 of NZ_QZWF01000055.1, forward strand.
TCGGCTTCACGCCCAGCCGACTGTGGCTGGGGAGCGCCAACGGCACGGAAAGCTCCCGCCGCAGCCTGGAGTTCGGGCTGTGGACGCAGGATCCCGGTCTTATGGAGGCCGCACAGAAGTTCCTGGCCGAGGTGGTGGCTCAGTCCGAGGAGCTGGATCCCGACAGCAACACCCTGACTCCGGACCTGGTCGAACCGGACTACGACGACGAGGAGATGTGGGAGGCGCTCACCGCGCTGGCTGACGACGCACCCGACGAGGGCCACAGGGACAGCGAGTGACGCGTATAAGCGAGACCGTCGCACCCGGGTCTCCTCGTTTCGCCCTGCACACCCTGGGCTGGCGTTCCTTTCAGGACCTGTGCGCAGCTGTGCTACGGGAGGTGTGGGGGCAGTCGGTGCAGGCGTTCGCGGACTCCAACGACGGGGGCAGAGATGGCGCCTTCTACGGCACCTGGCGACCGCCAGACGGCCCCGGAGGCGTGCGAGATCTGCTGCCGGGACCTTTTGTACTGCAGTGCAAGCACACAAAGAAGGCGGATGCCACACTCGCCCCGTCGGAGCTCGAGGACGAGTTCACCAAGGTCCGTGCCTTGGTCGAGCGCGGGATATGCGCAACCTATGTGCTGCTGACCAACGCCCGCATCAGCGGACAGTCCGAGGAGGAGATCCAACGGCGGCTGCGTGCCTGCGGAGTGGCGCATCCCCTGGTCCTTGACGGACAGTGGCTGAGCGACATGATCGCCTCGCATCGAGGTCTGCGGATGTTCGTCCCCCGTGTCTACGGGCTCGGCGATCTGTCGCAGATCCTCGACGAACGCGCCTACACCCAGGCCTTGGTGCTGATGAAGTCTGCGCCGGAGCAGGTTTCCACGTTCGTCGTCACCAACGCCTACCGCAAGGCCGCCCGCGCACTGCGCGACCACGGCTTCGTGCTGCTGCTCGGCGACCCGGCCGTGGGCAAATCCGTCATCGCCCTGATGCTGGCCATCAGTGCCGCCGACAACTGGGGCTGCGTAGCCATCAAGCCGCGCACCTCCGACGAACTGGTGCAGCGCTGGAACCCGCACGAGAAGGATCAATTCTTCTGGCTCGATGACGCCTTCGGCGCGGTCCGCCATGAGGCGCTCCTCACCCACGCCTGGGCACGGGACCTGCCGCACGTGATGAGCGCCGTCAAGAACGGAGCCCGGGTCGTGCTGACCTTCCGCAACTACATCTACAACGAGGCCCGGCCCCTGCTGAAACCGTACGCCTACCCCCTGCTGCATGAGCAGCACGTCACCGTCGACGTCGCCGACCTCGGCCGCACGGAGCGGCAGCAGATCCTCTATAACCACCTCACTGCGGGCGATCAGCCGGCGGACGTGCTCAGACGGATGAAGCCGCACCTTGAGGCCGCCGCCGCTGCCGAGCCATTCCGCCCCGAAGCAGCACGCCGTCTCGGACTCCAGGCATTCACTACCGGCCTGTCCCCGACCCGCAAGGACATCACGTCCTTCATGGCCCAGCCCCGACAGCTCCTGATCGATGTCTATGACCAACTGGACGTGGACGCCCACGCAGCTCTTGCCCTCGTGTACGCCACAGGTCAGGACAAGGGGCTGCCCAGCCCCCTCGCCCTTGATCCGGTCCAGCGCGACATCATCGAACGGACTGGCGCCGCACCTGGAGCCACCAGCCGAGCCATGGCCGCGCTCACCGGTACCTTCCTCACCGAGGCGACCGCCCTTGACGGGCAGACGTACTGGTCATTCCACCACCCCACCCTCCGGGAGGGCTTCGCCTCCTGGCTGACCACCCAGGCCCACTTGCTTCCCATCGTCCTCACCGGCATGACCGACCGGGCCCTCCTCTCCCGCACGGACTGCCTGCCCGCCGCCAGCGAACAGCATCAGGGCACTCTCCTGCGTATTCCGCCACCTCTGTACCAGGCGACAGCCCGGCGGATCTCCGCGCTGCGCCGACATCGCCGCAGCCCTGACGTAGTGTGGCGGGAAGAGCACGAGCGTGAGCAAAGCGTCCTGTCCTACTTGTCGCGGGACAGCAGTGACAGCTTCCTACGCGCCTACCTCGCAGAAGATCCCGAACTTCACGCGGTGCTCCTGGACTTCGATGCACCGGCCAAAGACGATCTCCGCCCACAGGTACTGGCCCGCCTCCACCGCGCCGGACTGCTCCCCGAAGACATACGGCGGGAGGCGATCGCGCATATGACGGACCTGGCCGTCACAGCACCCGACGCTTCCTGGATCGAGGACAACGACTGGCAGAAACAAGCCTGGCACGTACTCCTCACAGACGAGGAACGCGAGAACCTGTTCGACCATGTGCGCCGTGAACTCGTTCCTCGCCTCAAACGGCGGGTAGACGACTGGGCCTCGGAGTTCAACGGCGACACAGACAACGACCCCGTCGGCGACGCGCTGTTCTGGTACAGCCAAGCCTTCGAGCAACGGCTGGACGACGACACCGCCGGTGAGTTCGACCTCGCACGCGACCTCTACCAACAGGTCCGCGAGGATCCGGACGATGCCCACCGCGACTGGGCTCCCGAGCCCCCTCCCTACCGACGGGAGACCCCGCAAAGCACCCAGCCGGGCCCAGAACAACGCAGCCTGTTCGACGACATCGACCACTGATAGAAACTCCTTACCCTGGCACCACGCCTGCCCGCGGCGACAGCCCGGCACCACGCCAGGCGGCCGGGAGCCCGGCTGCAACACCCCCCTCACCTTCTTCGTGGCCCGCAATGAGGCTTCCGGCCTCTGGAGCTGGCATGACCGCGGTGGGGGCGAGACGGCGCCACGGCGACGCTTCCAGCCCCCTGATAGCCCTGTCACACGTTTTCGTCGCCAGCCCTCCCCCGGTCTCGGGACCCTGATCGACCTGGAGGCACTGGGTACCGGGGAAGGCGGCGTCCGGCCGGAGATGGCCGTCACGATCATCTGGGGCCTCGGCGTAGCACGCAGGAGGTCAAATCAGACGGCTCTGACCGCGTTCGACTGCGGGCACCGGCGACTCTCCCCCGCGCACGACTTTGACCCAATCTCGGCATCGTCACAGCCGCGGGTCCAGGATGATCTGTTAGGGACACCGGGCAGGATGCCGTCGGTTTCCATGCCCTCGTCCAGGCCCGCCGCCAGAGGGTCACGATTCAGACGACGCCGACAGTCATCTGGTCTGCGGGCTGGTCATCGCTCGACGCCCCAGCAAGGCAGCATGGAAATACGTCCGGCTGGCTACCGAAAGCCGAGCATAGCGTGCCCGCCTAGGCCTGCGTGCAGCGTGATCGCATGATCGGGTTCCAGGCGAACCAGTGCAGGTTTCGGCACCAGTCCCCACAGCGACTCCAGCACGGGGGCGTGTAGCAGATGACGTTGCGTCACCGTGCCAGCCTTGGGCCAGTGTTGGATTGGACTCACTTTGTCTTTTTGTGGGGCGCAAGGGGCTTTGTGTATGCCTTCCTGACAGAGTGGATCTGCCTGGGTCCAAGGTCCGATGTGTCTCTGGGGAGGGCATGTGAGTGCCGGGGCGGGCGCTATGGCTCTGTTGTTCAGTGAAGCGGAAGGCCGCATCCGGGTATCGCTGGCTGAAGTGCCGGAGGGCACACATGCTCTGTCCGTGCCGGTACGTCGTGAGGGGATGAACCGCGCACCGCGTAATCGCCAGGGCTTGCTGCGCATTCGGGAAGTCGACCTAGTGACTGCGCGGGAGCAGCCGGCCTATGAACCTCCGGAGACTTTGGATAGCCGGCATCTGGTGTGGGTGCTCTCGGCGCAGCGGCGCTCTTGGGCCACGGTGGAGTCCCGTTTCGGAGCCAGGGCGTGGGATGTAGCTCTGGCGCTGGTGCGGTGCGGAGGTGTGGTCCTGCGTTGCGCGGTTGATGACGATCTCGAGCTCGCCGGTCCGTTGGCATGGCGTCTGTCTCATTCGTGGGCATTACAGGCGGATGAGTTGTTGCAGGAGCTGCGCGGATGGCGGGATCCCGATGAGGTACGCAAGGAACTGCGTGCGTTGATGGCGCCGGTACCGGAGTTGGAGCAGGAGCAGGTGCTGCTGGATGCCTGTCCGGCGGGTTCGCCGCTGAGGGTGCCGCAGGACAGTGCGGTCGCGACCGAGGCGTGGACTGCCTATGAGGCGGCGGTGCGCGCGGCGTCTGTGTGGTGGCCGGCGTACCGGGACGGGGAGCGGTTGTCCGCCAAGGAGTTGGCTGGCCTTGCGTTGAGCGGGTCGAAGAAGTGGACCCCTCCGCGGCAGGCGGCTTTCGAAAACCTGGTCGGGATGAGCTTTGACCTGGCGCTCGATGAGGCTGATGTCGATATTCGGGTGCGGGGGCCTTTGCGGTGGCGGGTGGGGTCGGTGGCTGCCGACGCTGCGGTGGCCAAGCCGTGGATCGCTCTGCCTGCTGGGGCCCTGCGGCTGGTGGGGGAAGTCGAGCACAGCGGGCGGGGCGTCTTCTTGGTTGAGAACTCGGACACGTTTGAACGCGTGTGTGCGATCCCGGAGGTTACGTCGCAGTGGCTGTGCATCTGGGGCAAGGGGTACGTCACCAACAAGCTGGTTGCCCTGCTGGAGTGGATGCGTCCGGAGCGGATGGCCATCTGGGGAGACCTGGATGCGGATGGGATTGCGATCATCGATGATCTGTCCCGGCGCTTGGACCGCAAGGTGCATCCGGTGGGGATGGAAGTGGAGATGTGGCGTGCCGGCCCCTACCGGGATCAGGAGCCCGAGCAGTATCCGAAGGCGCGTGCGCTGGCGGAGAGGATGGCGGCGGAGGGGCCGGTGGAACTGCGGGCCCTGGCGACGGAGATCGCGGTCTCGGGCGAATCGTGTGAGCAGGAGCCGTTGCACCGGAAGGTGCTGCCTCGCTTGGTTGGGCTGTTGGAGGCGGTGCCGGCCGGTGGGTGAACAGCTCGCGTTCGGGGACGGCGATCGGGAGGATCTGGCGGCGGCTGTTCAGTTGGCCAACTGGCGGGCGTTCATGGCTCCCGTTGCTGAGGATGCTGGTGCTGTGGCGCAGCACCCGGAGGTGGCGCGGGTGGCGCTTGCGATCCTGAAAGTGTTTGCCGAGCATGCCGGGGCGCACGGGCTGTCGAAGGCTGAGGTCGTGCAGGCATTGAAGGGCAATCCTTCAGGGTGGCCGGAGGAGCTGATCGATCGCCGTTTGGCTGTCCTGATCCGGCTGGGGTTCCTTGAGCCCTATCTCCTGAAGTCCCATCAGGACCGGTATGTCGTGCGACCTGCAGGGCTGGCCGGTGCTTTGGCGGCTGAACGGCTGGCGGAGCACGGGGGTGTTGATGAGTTGATCTTGCTGTTGGATCGGGCGAGGGCGGTGTTCGATCGCAGCAATCCCGACCCCGAGGCGGCTCTGGACTATCTGGTGTCGTGCCGGAACGCACTGCGGGTTTTCGCTCTGGATTTGCAGCGGCAGATCGCTACCGGCACGACGGCCGAGTTGATGGAGTCCCATCGACAGCATGATCATCAAGGGTTCACGCGCCAGGTGAAGGAACTGAACAAACTGGTCACGGACCGGTTCAGTGGTGACTGGGCGCTGGAGGAAGCTGGTTCGGCTCTGATCGAGGCGGAGCAGTTCTACCGTCTGCAGGTCATGGCCGCCGCGGACAAAGTACTTGAGCAGGGCGGCGGCAGTCTGAACTTTGACGTGCTGACCGTGAAGGAGTACGACCACGCCGCGGTCCAAGGTGACGTCGAGCTGCTGTCACAGGTGGGTACGGCACTGGTCGCTGACGTGCCAGCAGTGTGGATCGAGCCGGCTCAGCTCCTGGAAACAGTGGAGGGCTTCGCCCCGCGCTCGCGGGCACGCGTACGGCCTCTCGTGGTCGAGGGCGACGACGAGGATGAGGACGATCCTTTGCAGTGGGCCGAGGATGCACACGCGCATCTACGGGAGCGGCGTCGGCTGCGGGCCGATGAGTTGTTGGCGGCAGACGAGGAAGTCGATCTCACGCAGGCGCTGTACGAAGCGGGATGGCCTGCGGCTGCGTCGATCATCACCGACGTTATGGCGCTGAGTGACGATCCTGACGAGCCCTATACGGTCGTGGTGGAGGAAGGTTTGCTAGCCGATCCGGAGGCCTCCGTCACCTATCTGCATCCCCTGCGTCTTCGGCGCCAGAATGTGCCTCAGAGGGTCGATGGGGGTTCGGATGGCTTCTGAACAGGACGCCGTCCGTGAGGCGGATGAGGGCAGAGCATTTCAAGCAGCGTTGCTTCTGGGGCGGTTGCGGGCCGCTGGAGTGACATCGGCCGAGACGACCGGTCCCGTGGCGTTTGCCGCTGCGGCCGCGGCCGCCCGGATCGGACGCCGGGTGATCCGCGTGCACGGGGTAGGCCGGTTGGCTGATGTGCTGGTCTTGGGGTGGGACGGTGAGACGGCACCGGCTGCTGGCCTGGCGCCGGCGCTCCGGATTGGTTTGTCGCCGGTGCCGACCCTGGTGTGGGCGGCCTGCCTGCGCGCGGCGTGGCCGCGGCCTGAGCGCGCGCCGTTTCCGGGCGGGCCGTTTAGGCGTGCCGCCATTGTGGCGTTGTGTTCTCAACTGGGCGCGGACCGCGAAGCAGTGGAGCGGGCACTCGAGCGGACCTTGCCAGAGGCCGGCCTGATCTCCGTGGACGGGGACGAACTGCGGCTGGGGGCAGCCGTTGCGGCGTTTCCTGCTGTGGTGGTGGAAGGCCTACGCCGCGGACACCATCTGCTGCCGACTCCCGGGACGGATGAGCAGGCGAGCGGGGAGCCGGATTCGACGGTGCCGCCGTATGAGGTCCGGGCCGATGCCGAAACGGCGCTTGAGATGTCCGACGGATATGTGGTGCGATCAGTGATCGCCACACTGGAGACGGCTCGTCGGCCGGTGCCCCGGGGTGAGCTGCCGATGCTGGCTGATCCGGCGATACGGGCCGCGGTGGATCAGGCATTGCTGCCGTGCGGGCGGCAACTGCTGCAGACAGCGGAGGGCAACTGGGTCACCGGGTTTTGTGACCCGCTCGCCGACGCCCTGGTGGCCGAGGAGGTCGGGACCCTCGCCGCGGTGGACCGGGCCGTGCTGGCCCTGGTCCTGTTGCACACGGTGGCGATTCCGAGAGCTCGGGGCCGGCACCGGCACAACCGTTGGACGGGGGAAGCCCACACCGTCACCCTGGCGGAGCTCGCCTCCAACCGGCGGATCTCCAAGGCCGCGATGAGAACGGCGCTGCGCAGGCTGCGGGCGGCGGGCATGGTCGCTGAGACCACCACGGGCCGTTACCTGCCCGGCCCCGCGCTGGAGCGCATGAGCGAGGCCCGCAGCAACCTGCTCTGGGAGGACCTGATCCTGGTCGGTCGGCCCGGCGGGCAGTTGGCCGCCGCCATCCGCCGGCGGCGTGGCCTCGAAGTCCCCGCGTCTCGCGGCGAGTTACCTGAGATCCCGACAGAGACGGACCGCATGTGAGTCAGCAGATCCCTAGTGCACGTGGCAAGCGGGGAGTGATCGGCACCCGTCAGCTGGTCGCTGTCCAGACGTTCTCCATTGCCCGTCTGACCTCCCACCCGGTGGCTATCGTCCCCGGCACATTCGTCGCGGTGACCGGGCGGGGGCCGAAGGACTCCAATGAGTCGGGAAAGACCAGCTTCCTGTCTGCCCTGGCCCTCTTGCTGGGGGACCCGGAATGGCGCATGACGGGCGGTGGCTCCGTGCACGCACCCAAGCTGCTGTTCGAGCCCGTCACCGCCGGCGCATCGCCAGAGGTGAACGAGGCCGCCTCGATCGGCTATGTGGTGGGCGTCTTCGCCGAACCCGAGGATCCGCTGGGCAGCGCACACACCGTGTGGCTGCAAGTATCGGCCAAGTCACCGCACATCGAGGTACGGCACAAGGAAGGGGTGCACCTTCTGCTCAGCGGAGACGATCGCACCCAGCACGAGCTGGCTCCGGGGTTCTTCCGCGCCCTCGGTGGTAAACCCCTGGGGGCCACGGACTACGCGGAGGTCCTCTACGGCCGCGCCCCGCGTCTGCTGGCCTACATCATCAGCCGCGGCGGCATGCGGTCGCGGCCCTCTTTGCTGAAGCTGGATGCGGGCACCTTCACTCCCGTGCAGATCGGGGAGGCGCTGCTCGATCTCACCGGCAAGGCCGGCATGCTCGCCACGGACGTACAGGCCCGCAAGGATCTGGCTAGGACGCAGAAGAACCTGGCCGACAAACTGGCCGATGCCGAGAAGTCCTGGCACGAAGAGGAAATCATCCTTCACTCTGTCGAAACCCGGCAGCGGGCCCGGGTGGAGGCCGGCCGGGCTCATCTCTTCTGGCGACTGGCATCGGCACGCGCCGCCCTTGATGCCGTCGTCTACGAGCGCCGGATCGGCAGCAGCCTCGCCCGTGTCGAGGATGATCTGGCAGCTCTGGCTGCGCGGCATGATGCAGTGCAGGGCCAGCTCACCAAAGCCCGCGACATCGGCCAGCTCCGGCAATCGGCCCGTTCCGCACAGATGCGCAGCGACGAGCATCAGCGGGAGGTGGAGGAGGCCAACGAGAAGGTGGGACTCCTTCGAGGCGACTTGAAGCGGGCGCAGCAGGATCACCGCCAGGCGCGGCAGCAGAGCGAGGACTACGCCGGCCCCTCCCCCACCGAGCTCGCCCAGCACGTCAGCGACCAGGAGGCGCGTCAGCTCGAGGTGAAGGCGGAACTCCTGCTGGCCGAGGGACGTGTCAGGGCGCTGGAGGGAGAGCTGGCCGAGGCCCGGGAGGGGCGCAC
>NZ_QZWF01000056.1 GCF_004187715.1 Streptomyces sp. F001
AGTCTCCATTCGAACCGGGGCGGTTCACCGCATCAAGACCATCAGGCTCTGCTTCCGCTACAGCGCTCCGCTGGGCGGACAGCGCCTCGCGCATGCCAGCCGGGTCGGAAAACAGCATGGCTCGGTCACGCAGTGCTCCGGCTAGCGCATTGAACTCTGCTGCCGCGGAACGTCCTTCGGCCTTGCTGACCTCGACCGCGTTGCTCAATGCGTCGATGGCGGCGTTGAGCAGGATCAGGTCGTTCGTGGAGACCGCACGTATCGAGCTCGTGGACGGGGAATCGAGCTGATACGTCACGCTGGCGAGACGTGCCTGAGCAGTGGCCAAGCCCGCGTTGATGCGCCGAGCGGTATCCGTGCCACCCGGCGCCAACCCAGCGGCCTCGGTAAAAGCGCGCACAGCATCTCGGTATGCATCCAGCTGGGTGACCGCCTGATCGGCATCCCCGTGAGCCTGCTCGACGTGAGCTCCTGCATCCGATGAGTCCCCTGCTGCCGAGTGCAACAAGCCGCCAAGGCCATGCCCGGGTTCGGGTGGCGGCAGCAGATGGGGCGCAAGGTAAAGCAGTGCGTAACCGAGCGCGCCGAGCGCCATTACGTGGTACTCGGGTACACCGGCGTCCGCCGCCTCAGCCGCCTGGCCGAGCGCGTCAAGCGCATCCTGCCCACTTCCGGCGCTTGCCCGTATCAGATAGGCCGTCGCCCGAGACAGGGCCACGAGTGCCGCATCATTGCGGTCTGCGACAAGCGACACCGCATCAGCACTCACGGCCAGAGCTTCATCGCCCAGAGCGGCATCGTCCGTCAGTTCACCCAATTGCCCAAGTGCGAGCGCCAGGTATGTGCGAAGCCCGAAAACGACGGCGCGGCTGGCCGGCAAGCCTGTGTCGAGCAGTTGCACGCCGCGGCGCCCGGCGGCGACCGCGCTGTCCAATGCCTCGCGGCTTCCGGTGGCCACGTGCAGTTGATACGCGGCGAAAACAACGTCGTGCAGGGAGCCAGCAGCGAATTGGGAGTCTTCGGGAATGAGGGCAGCCTGCCGCTCGCGAACCGCGACGAGGTCCGCGGCCACGTCCGGATCCGGATTGCTCGTGGACACTGCCTGTCTCAAGGGCTGAGCCTGCAAGTTGAGCAGCGCCACCTCGGCAGCGCGATCCGTCACATCGGAGGTAGCCACGGGGGGTGGGGCCCCGATGAGGAACGAGTGCAGCACGGCGTCGAACTGCGCCGTGGTCCCGAGCCTGTCGGCGGACGTCACGAGGCGGTTTGCGGCGCAAGCCGGTAGGTGAGCGGCGCGATAGGCGAGACGCCACGCATGGTGCACAGCATCCAGTCGGAGCCGAAAGGCAGGTCGAGCGTCACTTCGAATTCCTCCGCACCCTCGATGGCCAAAGTCAGCTTCGGGGCCACGGACAGCCCGGGCAGCTCTGCGCCCAGCGAGACGTCCCAGCTCACAGTGCGCTCGCTGCGTCCTGTCCAGGAGTATGGCTCGGCACGAGGCGCCTCGGAGAGGCTGATCGTCTCCAGAACCGTGCAGTCAGGCGGTCCGGGAGGGTTCGGCAATGCCGGAGCCTCAGCCTGCACCACCTGTGTCTGCTGTTGGTCCGTGGACACATCGACACGCACCAGGTCGGGACGGCCGCGGCTGCTGACATACCTAACGGCGGTGAGACGCACGCCAACGGCGAGACGGAGGGGGGTGTCCGACGTCTCGATCTCCAGGCCACGTTCCAGCGTGGCCGAGATGGCACTGCCGAATCCCGAACCAAGGATGCCCAATTCGGCCCCCGCCGACGCTGTGGCACGCCGTCGGTAGCACATTGCCGCTCTGCCGCCCTCCGGCGCAACAAGGTCGAACAGGGGCAGCCATACCGGTGCTTGATCAAACAGCACAGATTCCCGCCGATAGCCGCGGAGCCGGTCCAACAATCGACGCCAGCGAGCCCCTTCATCTGGGTCGCCGGGGCCACGGGTAACCTTCTCACCGGGCAAAAGGTCGAACCTCGGCGTATTCGGATCGACTTCCTCGGCTTCGAGGAGCGCCAAAGCGCCCCCGCGCTGCCGAACGTTCAGCAGCGCCGGACCGTTGCACACAGCTGGACCCGTGGACAGTGTATTGTCACGCCTCGCTGTGGCCGACATGCGGCCATCGTTTCCTGATCCCCCGTGAAGACTGTCCTTCTCCCACGTCATGAGCCCCCCATGCCCCTGCCGTCCGATGGACGGGTACGCAGCCAGGGTAGGACTACGGAGTTCGACCCGGAACCTCGCCAAACCCGTGCGTTTGGAAGGTGGATCGCGCGACTGCTGTCTCGGACGCCTGCCCTATCCATGGGACACCGCCGACTCACGCTTCCAGCGCAGCACGGAAGTCCACGTTCCGCAACTCAGCGGATTTCCAGCCAGTGCCCTCGTAGTGCTCCATGGCACGAGGCTGCACCTGAGAGCCAATGAGACTCACTGGACCTATGAGACCGGCGGCTGCTTGAAGTCGTCAACAGCGTGATCGAGGGAACCGTCTACATCGGCAGCTGGGATCACCGCGTCTACGCCCTGGACGGCACCACCGGAAACCCCATCTGCTGGAGCTACTAGACCGGTGGCGCGGTGCACTCATCGCCGGCAGTGGCCAACGGAATCGTTTACATCGGCAGCGGCGACGGCCGGATCTACGCCCTGAATGCCGCGAGCGGAAACGTCCGCTGGACCTATGAGACCGGCGACGTGGTGTGGTCATCGCCGACGGTGGCCGACGGAATCGTCTATATCGGCAGCATCGATCATCGGGTGTACGCCCTGGACGCCGCCACCGAGGCATCGGCATGACCGTTATGAAGAAGGCTCCCGGGGTCGCCGCGGCTTCGGCGCCACTGGCGAGCGCGAACGCGAGGCTGCGTCCGCAGGGCGAAGGCCCGGTAGATCTCGGGAATGCCGGCGACCGCGACCTGCTCCCGCCCGAACCGTTCGAAGATCCGGTCGTAGACCTCCAGCTGCCGCGCAGACTCCACGTCCAGGTCGATCTCCGGAAGCGACGTGCGCCGCTCGCTCAGGAATCTCTCGAACAACAGCAGGTGATCAAGCAGGTTGGCGCTGCCGCAGCAGCCGCATCCCATCCCCGGCGCCGCCCACTGGGCCCAGACCACACCGAGACTCTCATCGCCCGTGTGTGCCTGTGCCGCGTCGACGATGTGCTCTGCGACGATTGCTGATCCATCGGAGCCGGGAGCACTGCAGCCCGTAGCCGTCAAGGATCGCGTACCCATCTGGCACAGGTCGGCGATGCGCCGACGGCTCGGGCAGGGCCAGTGCAGCTCCAACACATGCAGAGTTGACACAGAATCGACCTGGAAGACGCCGATGGTGTCCCCGCGCGCGATCATGCGGTAGACGTCCGGGGCGTCCTGGGGGATGGAGGCGAGGTCGAGCCGGACCCCGTAGTGCTCGTGGATCAGGTCGCAGGCGGTGTGCAGGGCGGAGAGCATGCCCAGCCCGAGCAGGTCGATCTTGATGAGGCCGGCGGCAGCGACATCGTCCTTGTCGCCCTGCAGGATCGAGCGGCCCTCGGCGGTGGCCCACTCGGTGGGCATGACCTCGCCGATCGGCTGGCGGGTCAGCACCATGCCGCCGGAGTGCACGCCCAGGTGCCGCGGCAGGGTGTGCAGCTGGGCGGCGAGCTCGCGTACGTCCGGCGGCAGGTCGACGTCGGGGCCGGGCGGGGCGTGATGGATGTGCCGGGTCATCTCCCGGATCTGCGCGGCGGGGTAGTTCAGGACTCTTGCCGCGTCGTGCGTGGCGAGCCTGGGCTGATACGTGATCACGTTGGCGGCGTGTCGGCGTCCGTAGCGGGTGTAGACGTACTGGATGACCTCCTCGCGGCGCCCGGCCTCGATGTCGAGGTCGATGTCGGGCGGGCCCGCCTTCTCCAGGGACAGGAAGCGCTCGAAGAGCAGCCCGTGCTTGAGCGCGTCGACGGCGGTGATGGCCAGGACGTAGCAGACCACGCTGCTGGCCGCGGAGCCACGCCCCTGGCACCAGATGCCGCGGCCGACCGCGTACTGGACGATGTCGTGAACGATCAAGAAGTAGCCGGCCATGCCCAACTCACCGATGACGCCGAGCTCGTGGTCGAGCTGCCTCCACGCCGCACGTGTCTCGGAGTCCGGGGTGTCCCGGTCGCCGTAGCGGGCGGTGCAGGCCCGCTCGGCGAGATAGCGCAGCCAGGAGTCCTCTGTGAATCCGTCCGGGTTGGGAAAGCCCGGCAGCTGGGGCCGGAGTTCATCGAGGTCGATGACGCAGGCGCGGCCCAGCTCGAGGGTGGTCTCCAAGACGCCGGGGTGGCGGGCCAGGCGGCGTTGCATCTCCGCGTAACTGCGCAGGTGCGCGGTCGGTGCAGGCATGAGGTGGCCGGCGGCACGGTCGAGGGTTTCGCGGCGGCGCAGCGCGGCGAGTGCCTGGGCGAGGCGGGCCTGGCGAGGGGCGGCGTAGTGGACGGCCCCGGTCGCCACGACGGGGACACCGACGCGGCGGGCGGCGACGACGGTGACGTCGTCTGCGACGGAGTCTTCCGGCAGTGCGTGGTCGACGAGCTCGGCGTGCACGGTGCTGGTGCCGAAGAGGTCGGTCAGCCGCTGAAGGCGGTGGGCGACCGTGGCGATGTCGCGCCGCTCGGCGTCGGGGGCGGGGCAGCCGGGGAGCACCGCCCATTGTCCGCTGCTCGCGGCCGCGGACAGCGCGCTGAGGTCGTAGACCGGGGCGTTTTTGGCGCCGGCCAGCTGGGCGGCGCTGATCGCCGCCGACAGCAGGCGGAAGCCTTCCAGGGTGCGGGCCAGGACCACGGGGTTGCCCAGTTCGGGGTCGCTCAGGGTGAGTTCGGCGCCGTACACGGTGCCGATCCCGGCCAGCCGCGCGGCCTCGGCCAGGCGGCGGGCGGCATAGAGGCCGTCCCGGTCGGTGACGGCAAGCACCGTGATGCCCAGGCGGAGCGCCTCGGCGACGAGCCCGTCCGGCTGGCAGGCGCCCTGCAAGAAACTGAAGGCGCTGTGGACGTGGAGTTCGGCCCAGCCCGGCTCGTCCTCGGCGTCCTGCTCAGGGGACCTGTGGTGGGGCGTGGGCAGCTGCAGCACGCGGGCACTGTGCTCAGCCATAGTGGGCCTCCGCCCACCAGCGGCCGTGTTCGATCACCAGCAGCCAAGCGCGGCCGTCGGCGGCCGCGATCTGCATCCGGGCGATCCGGCGGGCCTGGTCGCGATCCCACCACCGCTCCAGCACGGGCCACGGGCCGGCCCACCCGTCGACCGCGGCCCCGCCGTAGCCCTCCTCCACGGCGACACGGGCGGACAGGGCGAGGCGTGCGGAGACGGTCACCTGCTGCCCGCCGCTGTCGGTGAGTTGGGCGGGCAGCCAGCGCGGGAAGACACTGGCGGGGTGCGGGGCGGGCAGGCGCCCCGGCCAGGGCCCGGCGGCCGGGCGCGCTGCGGTGTCGAGGTCGCCGAACGGGATGAGGCGGACCCGGTCACCCGGACCACGGCCGCCGCCGAGCTCGACGCGGACCACCGCCTGGTGGCCGAGCATCGCCTGCACCCGGGCGGCGGCCCGCTCGATCTCCTCCGGAGTGTGGCGCTCCCCGAACAGGGCGCTCTGGCGGCCCGTGGCCGCCGTGAGGTCTTCCGGGCGCAGCACCAGGCGGACGATGCCCCGCTCGCCGCCGCCCTCGAGCAGGCCGGCATCGGCCCAGGCCTGCAGGACGCCGCGCACGCGCTCGGCCACCGCCAGCGCGGACAACCGGCCTTCGTGGCGGATGGTCCGCGACAGGGTGCGGCCGTCGGCGAGGTCCACTGCGGCTTCGACTCGGGCGCACACGACGCCAGCCTCGGCCAACCGGCCGTGGAGCTGCTCGGCGCTCGCCTTGGCCGCGAACGTGACGGGCTCCAGGAGGTGTGCGGCCGGTTCGAAGGTATACGCCACGGCGTTCTCGCCAGCGGTCGTCCGCGCGGACAGCGGGCGGTCGTGCTGGCTGCGGGCGATGCGGTGGGCGCCGATGCCGTCAGCGCCGAAGCGGGCCAGCACCTGGTGCTCGGGCAGCGCGGCGTACGCGCCGACCGTGCGGATGCCCAGGCGTTCCAGCAGCTCCGCCAGCCGCGGCACGCCGAGGACACCGACCGGGTAGGGGGCCAGCCAGGCCGCGTCGCCGCCGAGGGGCACGATCTGCCCGGTCCGGGCGGCGAGCGCCGCGGTGAAGACACTGTCGGCGATGCCTGCGCGGGCCGGCAGGTCCAGCTCGGCCAGGGCGGCGACGAGGCGGTCGACGAGCTGCTGCTCGCCGCCCCAGTAGCGGGAGGGGCCGCGGGCGGGCGCGGCGATCAACCCGGGGCGGATCACCTCCAAGCTCGGCATGACCGTGCCTTCGAGATGGCGGACGGCGGGCTCGAACACTCGGATCTCGGCGGCGAGGTCGCGCTCGACGACGCGCAGCTGCGGGCAGCGGGCCTGTGCCACGCGCGCTCGCATACGTCGCCGTACTCCGGCCTGACGGGCGGCCGCCGAGCACGCCACCACGGCGTCGCGGTGGACAACCGCGAGCGGCTCAGCTTCCTGGGTGCCAGCCGCGATGACCGGGAAGTCGGGGATCCAGCCGACGATGATCCTGCCCACCGTGGGTCACTCCACCACGCGCAGGGCCGGACGCTCCTGATGCGCCGCGGTGGCTGCGGCCGCCGGCTCCAGGCCGTGCGGGCGGCCCGTGTCGGGGTGGATGGGGGCGACTTGGCCGTCGGGGCCGGGCAGCCACATCTCGGCGTACCGCGAAGCGGCCGCCGAGCCGCGCCCGGTGGCCGCCACCCGCACGCGGCGTCCCCGCAGCAAGCCGTGTCCGTCTCTCACGCCCTCCCAGGTGGCGGAGACGACGCGCAGCCGGACCTCGGCACCCTGCCAGGAGTCGGCGGCCAGCAGCACCGATTCGCTGCGCCGCAGTACGGCCGCCAGCCGGCGGGCGATCCGGTCGGGCACCGTGCCGAGCGGGCCCACCAACACCACCGGAACGGCTTCAGCCACAGTGGCCAGGACCTGCGCCCACTGGCGGCCCGGGTCGTCGATCAGCATTCCGCACGCAAGGTCGAGGCCTGCAGCCTGGGCGGCGATGGCCCCCATGTGCGGCAGGCCCACCGCCGCCCAGCCGGCGGCGTCGGCGGAGGCGTGTGCGGCGAGCGCCAGCAGCAGCGGCATGTCCCCTCCGGCGCTGACCGCGGTTCCGGGGCGGATTCGGCCCTCCGGCAGCAGGGCGCCGAGCGGCGACGCGCACGCCGACTCGGCGGCGCCGCCACCTGCTCGCGCGTTCGCCACCGGTCTTGCAGCCATGACACGGTATTCGAGTATCAGTTCGAATGAAGTCGGCCGCGCGAGTGCCGTCGCAAGTCCCCTGTGACTGAGTAGCCCAGTTGGCCAGTGTGAGCGCTTCAGTTGGCCGATGGGCAGTAGCGGCTGTTTCCGCCTACTGCCCTCGCACTCAGTCGGCGTGTCGGGTCGGCTCTGCTCCGCTCTGGACAAGAAAGTCAGTCAGCACGTCGGCAAGCCGTTCGGGCTGGTCCTCAGGGATGAGGGTGGACGAGTCGGCGATCTCGATCAGCCGGCCCTGCGGGTACAACTTGGCCAGTCGGGGGCCGTGCTCACGCGGCATCAGTCTGTCCTGGGTCGCCCAGACGACCAGTACGGGCCGGTCGAATTCACGCAGCCGCTCGCTCCAGGCCAGCAGTGTCTTGCGGTCGGGTGCTCCGGTGGCGAACTTGGCGAGGTCTTTGCGAATGGCCCTGCTGCGGGTGGCGGGAGCAAACCAGTCGTCCATGATCTCGTCGGGGATCCCGCGCAGGCTCATCCCACCGTATCCGGCCCGGTTGTGGCGGAACGCAGGGATGCCCATGAGTCGGGTCAGGAGCCAGACGCCGCCGGGGACCCTGCATACCTGGGCCATCGCCTTGGCGGGTCCGGGGGGAAAGTTGTCGAAGGCCTCGCAGGCCACCAGCACCAGGCGCGCGAGCCGCTGGGCCCGCCCTTCCGACACCAGGAACTGGCCCCCGCCCCAGTCGTTGAGGACGAGGGTCACCTGGTCCAGGCCGAGCCGTTCGATGAACTCACCCAGGAGCCGGGCGACACCGCGCTGGGACAGGTCGGCATCCGGGTTCATCGGCTGGCGGTGACCGCCGAGAGGCAGCGTAGGCAGGACACAGCGGTATCCGTCCAACAGCGGGACCACCTTGCGCCACTGGGTCTCGTTCATCGGCATGCCGTGGCCGAACACCAGCACTGGCCCTTCACCGCCGGTGTCCTGGTAGTCAACCGGTCCAGACGACAGCTCGATCCTCGGCATCAAACCCCCATTTGATAGATTGTTCTACTGCAATCTTGGATGTGGGAAGGGTAGAGGGCAATGGGACAATCGGACACGCGAGCCAGGATCCAGGGTGCTGCCACGATGCTGTTCCGCCGCCACGGCTACTCAGCGACCGGCCTCAAGCGGGTCGCGACAGAGGCAGAAGCGCCGTTCGGCTCGATCTATCACTTCTTCCCCGGTGGCAAGCAGCAACTGGCCGAGGACATGATCCGCACGTCCGGACCCGAGTACGGCCGAATGGTGTTGGCTCTGCTGGACAGTGTGCCGGACCCTGCCGAATCCCTCGTGCACGCCTTCGAGGCAGCTGCGGACGACCTTGCCGCGGCCGAATACACCGACGCATGCCCGATCGGGACGGTGGCATTGGAGGTTGCCAGCAGCAATGAGGTGCTGAGGGCCGCGACGGCAGAGGTCTTCGAGGAGTGGGTCGACGACGCGGCGCAGTGGTTCGGCCGTTGGGTCGTCGACCCACCGGCGGCGCGAGCGCTCGCCTGCTCGATGATCATGATGCTGGAGGGGGCGTTTATGCTCAGCCGGGCTGCTCGTGATCCGGAACCGCTGCGGGTGGCTGGCCGATCGATGGCCGAGTTGCTGCGCACAACTGTCGCGCAGGCAGGTGAGGGCTGACTCCGGCGAGCGAGACGGGCGGCCCGAGTGCGAGTCGGTACTGAGCGCAGGACTCGCCAAGTGAGGTGCTCACTGGCCAGAAGAAGCGCTCAGTCACATCCCCACGATCGATGTCCTGTGCCATCGAACCTTGAGCATTGCCAGCGAACCTTGATGATCATTAGGTTTGTGCCACTGAAGTTTGAGTGGCACAACGTGCTGGTCGTCAGGGGTGGAGTGAGAGCGCGGGGGGCGTACGCGGATCCGGGATTGACCGGCAGGCTCCTGGAGGTCTTCCGCGAGCCGGATCCGTTGCGGGCTGGCCGGGCCGCGTGGGTGGGGGATCAGCTGGGGCGCCCTCACCAGCGTCCCCGGAATCTATGGGCTGCACGCACCTGCGCTAAGAAGCTGTTGTCTTTCCGTGCTTGAGGACTGCGTTTCCGCTGGTCGGGCGTAGGGACGGCGATCGGGTGGGAGTAGTGGCCTGTCGTGCTGTCGCTCCCCGGGAGGTCACGGATGCCGTCGATTGTCGGACTGCTGGAACAGCACGAGCTCGCTGCTCGCCGTCGCGTCGACGGGCTGCGGGAGGAGGCCGATCGCATCCAGGCCGAGTTGGCCGTGGCCGAGCGGGAGTGGCAGGAGTGGGTGATCGCCCGCAGGCGGGTCGATACCGTGCTGACTCCGGACGGCGGCACCGCCGCCGTGGAGGTCGCCCCGGATCCGCAGGATGCGGATGCGCGGGCGGTGCCTCGGGATGCGGCGAAGCCGAAGTCGCAGGTGCCCATGTGGCGTGAGGGGCTGGCCTGGTCGGTGCTGTCGGCGGACTACCAGCGCATCCTTAACGCACTCGCGGACCGGGTCCGGCTTCATCAAGGGCCGCTGACCTGCCAGGAGATGGCCGCCGCCTTCGGCATGGACGTGGTGCCGGCTCGGGTGGAGGCGCTTCGGTCGAAGGCGAAACGTCTGGTGGCCCGCGGCTGGCTGGCCGAGCAGCAGCCGGGCCGGTTCACGCTCGCGCAGGGCCCGGCCGGGCAAGGCGGCGGGTCATGAGCAGGCTCATCGACCAGTAGACCATCGCCTCGGCGCTCGTGGTGCGGCGCTCGAAGTCGCGGACCAGGCGGCGGGTGCGCATCAGGTGGGCGAAGAGGCGCTCGACGATCCACCGCTTGGGCAGGACCACGAAGCCGCGCATGTCGTCGCTGCGTTTGACGATCGCCAGGACCAGCGAGAACGCGGCCAGACAGTACTCGACGAAACTGCCGGTGTAGCCGCCGTCCGCCCAGACCAGGGCGAGGCGGTGGTGGGCGTCGGCGACCTGTCCCAGCAGCGCGCGGGCCGCGATGCGGTCACCGGTGTCCGCGGCGGTGACCATCACGCCCAGCAGCAGGCCGACGGTGTCGACCACGACGTGCCGCTTGCGCCCGTTGATCTGCTTGCCGCCGTCGAAGCCGCGGCTGTCCGCGCCGACGACGGCGTCCGCCTTGACCGACTGCGAGTCGATCACCCCGGCCGTCGGCTCCGTATTCCGGCCCAGCTTCTCGCGGACCTGGCCGCGCAGCCGGTCATGGAACTCCTGGACCAGGCCGTGGTCACGCCAGCGGCGGAGTGAAGTAGGCCGCCGACGAGGTGCCCGTGGCCCGGGTCCTTTTCCGACGGCCCCTTCCCGAACGGTGCGGGCTAGTTTCCCAGCACACCGCTCTCCAGTGATCTTTTCCGGGTGGATGAGGTCGCTCTTCCCGCGTGGATGTCCTCGTGGCAAGGCCGGCAGACGACCAGGGTCTTGCGTCGTCTCATTGCCATCAACTTCACCCACGCGGGGCGCTCGGCTCGGCCCTGTTGCTTGAGATCGGCGAGTTTCCGGATGTGATGGACCTCAATCCGGCTCGTTGATCCGCATATCTCGCAGCAGTCCGCGAGGAGCCGCTTCACCAACTCGGTGGTGCTGATGTTGTTGGGTTTCAACGGTTCTCGGTCGGCCATTACCGCTGTGCGCTGCCGTTTGAGTGGGATGCCGCCGAAGCGGGCAACCAGTGCCTTTTTCTCACCTCCGCGCTCGACGATGACTTCAAAGCATTTTCGAGGGCCGTCCGGGGTGTCGATGGTCGCCTTGTACTTGCGGGCCATCTTCGTGACGGTCGATCTGTGCTTCGATGCCAGTGTCTTGAGCATGGACGTCTCCATCACCCATTGCAGGCGGTTCAGGCGGGCGACGTCCTGGGCGAGAAGGTAGTACTGCACGAGTCCCCGGTACTCGGCTTGGTATGTCGCCACGATTGAGAAATCGCTGTCGTGGAGAAGCACGCCACGGAGTTTCGGTTTCCCGCCACCCATGTAGGAGGCACAACGCTGCCTGATTACCTGGCGTGGCACGAAAAGCCCGATGGCACCGTTGACTGAGCGTCGTGGTCCCGTGAGCTTCGTGTCGCATCGCTGGGCTTTCACCTCGTAGCCGAGGAAGCGCGCCGCCTGGCTGGTGGCGTGCGTGACCAGGGTCTTGGATTCGGAGAGTTCCAGCCGGAGTTCATCCAGTAGGAATTCCGTGATCCGCGCCTTGATCTCCTCGGCTTCGTGCTTGGGCCCAGCGAAACCGAGCAGCCAGTCGTCGGCATACCTGACATACCGTAGGCGCCGAAAGCCTGGATCATAAGGGTCTTTGCTCGGCAGGTTCCGCATTTGGAGCCGGAGTTGCCGTACTGCTGCGCGATCTCCGCGCCGCTTCGCCCAGTACATCCGGCTGTCGAGCCGATGGTACTCGGGATGATGCCGCCGTTTTCTGCCGCGGTTGTATTCCGGCAGCAGCTTCTGCTCAATGAACTGATCGAGCCTGTCGAGATAGATGTTGGAGAGGACGGGCGATGCCACACCGCCTTGGGGAGCCCCACTCAGTGTGGCGTTCCACCGCCAGTCTTCCAAGTATCCGGCCCTGAGCATGGCCCGGATCAGCCGCAGGAACCGGCCATCGTGGATCTTCTCCCCGAGGATCGTGAGCATGACCTCGTGGTCCAGGCTGCCGAAGCAGTCGGAGATATCTCCCTCGATGAACCAGCGCGTTCCGGTCCAGTACTTCACCACGTCCTGCAACGCGGTGTGACAGCCCCTCTTGGGGCGGAACCCGTGAGAGCGATCGGAGAATTGGACGTCGTAGTACGCCTCCAATAACAGACGTACGACCTCGGCGACCAGTTTGTCCGACCACGTCGGCAGGCCAAGCGGGCGCTTCTTCTTCGCACCGCCTTTCTTGTCGATATAGACCCGCTTAACGGGCGTCCATCGATACGACTCCGACCTCAGTGTGCCGATGATCGTGTCAATCTTCGCTCGTGACATGCCGTCCACGGTCTCCCTGGTGACCCCAGGCGTCATCGCACCGGAGTTCCGGTAGATCCGCCCGTAGGCCATCAGAAAGAGCTGCGGATTGAACAGTTGCCGGTAGATCCTTTCCAACGGCAGGCTTCGCCTGCCGCGTTCCCGGATGACGTCCAGCACCGTTTCGGCGCTCTGCATTGCGCATACCTCCCCTTACTGGACGTCGAGTTCACCTGTGCCCCTTCGCCCTCATTCCGGCTTTCCCGGACTTCACGGCCGGTCGTAACTCCGGCGACTACTATGGGCACTCCGTCGCCGTAGGGCTCGCGCCCCGTAGGCGATCCCGTGGTACGTCTTCGCTGTACGTATCGAGCACGACGTAGGCCGCCCACTCATCTCCTTGACCGCCCTCACTGGGCGACGCCCCTCTCCTTGGAGGTTGCCGTCCGAACCCGTTCTTCAGAGCCCGGCAAGGAAAGGGCACCGGTTTCAGGTATCGTTCCGGTGAGTTTCTATTTTTGCCGCTGGAGATTGGGCTTCAAGCAATCCAGCCTTGGCCATAT
>NZ_QZWF01000057.1 GCF_004187715.1 Streptomyces sp. F001
CCCGTACCCCACGCTGGACACGGCCCCCTTCCTGGACGACTGACGTCCGACCCCGCACCGCCTCCAGGTAACGCCTCCGTTACCCGGGGGCGTTCGCTCTTGACGCCCCGTTCCGAGTGAAGGGTTGACACCGCATGAAACTCACCGTCATAGGCGGCGGCTCCACCTACACACCCGAACTCGTCGACGGCTTCGCCCGGCTCAGGGACACCCTGCCCATCGAGGAACTGGTCCTCGTCGACCCGGCGGCGGACCGCCTGGACCTGGTGGGCGGGCTGGCCCGCCGTATCTTCGCCCGCCAGGGGCACGACGGGCGGGTCGTCACCACCTCCGACCTGGACGCGGGCGTCGAGGGCGCCGACGCCGTCCTGCTCCAGCTCCGCGTCGGCGGCCAGGCGGCCCGTGAGCAGGACGAGACCTGGCCGCTTCAGTGCGGCTGCATCGGCCAGGAGACGACCGGCGCGGGCGGTCTGGCCAAGGCGCTGCGCACGGTCCCGGTCGTTCTCGACATCGCGGAACGGGTGCGTCGTACCAACCCCGACGCCTGGATCATCGACTTCACCAACCCCGTCGGCATCGTCACCCGTGCCCTGCTGAAGGCCGGGCACAAGGCAGTGGGGCTGTGCAATGTGGCGATCGGGCTGCAGCGGAAGTTCGCCGCGCTGCTGGGCCTCGCCCCGGCCGACGTCCACCTCGACCACGTGGGCCTCAACCATCTCACCTGGGAGACGGGCGTACGCGTGGACGGCGAGAACGTCCTGCCCGAGCTGCTCCGCGAGCACGGCGACGCGATCGCCGCGGACCTCCGGCTGCCGCGTGCCCTGCTGGACCGCCTGGGCGTGGTCCCCTCCTACTACCTGCGCTACTACTACGCGCACGACGAGGTCGTACGGGAGCTGCGCACCAAGCCCTCGCGTGCCGCCGAAGTGGCCGCGATGGAACGGGAGTTGCTGACGATGTACGGCGATCCCGCGCTCGACGAGAAGCCGGCGCTGCTGGCCCGGCGGGGCGGCGCCTACTACTCCGAGGCGGCGGTGGACCTGGCGGCGGCGCTGCTGAGCGGCGCGGGAAGCCCGTACCAGGTGGTGAACACCCTCAACCGGGGCACCCTGCCCTTCCTGCCGGACGACGCGGTGATCGAGGTGCAGACGGCGGTGCGGGCCGAGGGCGGGCCGGCTCCGCTGCCCGTCGCCACCGTGGACCCCCTGTACGCGGGTCTGATGGCGAACGTGACGGTGTACGAGGACCTGGCGCTGGAGGCGGCCCTGCGCGGCGGCCGCGACCGGGTCTTCCAGGCGCTGCTCGCGCATCCCCTCATCGGCCAGTACGAGTACGCCGAGACCCTCACCGACCAGCTGATCGCACACAACCGGGAGCACCTCGCGTGGGCCTGACCGCAGCCGTCCTCGCCGTCGACGCGGGCAACAGCAAGACGGACGTCGCGGTCGTGGCGGCCGACGGAACCGTGCTCGCCGAGGCCCGCGGCGGCGGTTTCCGGCCGCCGGCCGTGGGTGTCGAGGCGGCGACGGACGCCCTCGCCGAGGCGGTGGAACGTGCCTGGGCCATGGCTGGAGTCACCTCCGTCACGCACGTCTCCGCCTGTCTCGCCAATGCCGACTTCCCCGTCGAGGAGGAGCGGTTGACGGCCGCGCTGCACGCGCGCGCGTGGGGTACGACCGTCGAGGTGCGCAACGACACGTTCGCGATCCTGCGGGCCGGTGTCACCGAGCCGCGCGGGGTGGCCGTCGTGTGCGGCGCGGGCATCAACTGCGTGGGCATGCGCCCCGACGGCCGCACCGCCCGTTTCCCTGCTGTCGGGCGTATCTCCGGGGACTGGGGCGGGGGTTGGGGACTTGCCGAGGAGGCGCTCTTCCACGCGGCCCGCGCGGAGGACGGACGCGGCGGCCCCACCGAGCTGGCCCGGACCCTGCCCGCGCACTTCGGGCTGGACTCCGTGTACGCCCTGATCGAGGCACTGCACCTGGAGCGGCTGCAACCCGCGCGGCGCCACGAACTGACGCCGGTCCTGTTCGCCACGGCGGCCGACGGCGACCCGGTCGCCCGTGCGATCGTCGACCGGCTCGCCGACGAGGTCGTGACCATGGCGACGGTGGCGCTGACCCGGCTGGACCTGCTGGCCGAGGAAACCCCGGTGCTGCTCGGTGGCAGCGTCCTCGCCGCACGGCACGCCCGACTCGACGACCGCATCCGGGACTTGCTGGGTGCCCGGGCGCCGAAGGCCGTCCCCCGCGTGGTGACGGCGAGCCCGGTGCTGGGGGCGGCGCTGCTGGGGCTGGACCGGATCGGCGCGGGAGGGCGGGTGCAGGCGCGGCTGCGGGCGCACTTCGAGGGCTGACCGCCGAATCGGTGGAACCGAACCGATTCCACCGGCGTATTCATGGGCAGGGGGTGGTGCGGGGCGCTCCGCGGTGCGCCGAAATACGCTTCACCGCACTGCGATCCGATCAAGATCGGGGCAAGGCCGGTGCGGATGTCAGTCCCGGCAGCGATACTGGCGGCGACGGATGACCATGGGGGAGGTCAAGAGTGACACAACCGCCGAAAAGCAGCACGGCACCACCGGGCCCGGACCCGGCGTCGGGCTCCGGCCTGCCCACGATGCCGGGCATCCCGCCGCAGCCCACCTCCACGGGCTCCCCCGCCTCCCCGGCACCCGCCGGGGAGCCGCCCCGCCGCACCGCGTTCGCCGAGGGTGTGGACCGGGTGCGCGCCGCCGCGACCACCGAGCCGGGCCGACTGCGCATCATCGGCGCCGTCCTCGCCCTGCTGGTCGTCTCCTTCGGCGCGGTGACCGCCTGGCAGGCCACCGACCGGGCGTCCGCCGCCGACGACGTCCTGCACAAGAGCCAGCCCCTCAGCTCCGCCGCGGCCGACATCTACCGTTCCCTGGCCGACGCCAACACCGCGGCGTCCAGCGGTTTCCTGGCGGGCGGTCAGGAGACGAAGACCTCCCGCGACCGCTACGAGAGGGGCATCCGCACGGCGGCGGCCAAGCTCGTCACGGCCGCCAACAACTCCGACCCCGGCTCCCCGTCCGCCGCGACGATCGCCGAACTCAACCGGCTCCTGCCGCAGTACAAGGGCCTCATCGAACGCGCCCGCGCCAACAACCGCCAGGGCTACCCGCTCGGCGGCGCCTACCTGCGCTACGCGAACGACACGATGCAGAACGAGATGCTCCCGGCGGCCGAGGACCTCTACAAGTCGGAGAACGAGCGGCTGCGCGGCGACTACGCGGACGCCACGCCCTACCCGTGGGCGGCCATCGCCCTCGGCATCGTCGCCCTCGCGGCCCTCGCCTGGGCGCAGCACCGCAACTACCGGCGCACGAACCGGGTCCTGAACCACGGCCTGGTCGCCGCCGGCGCCGCCACCACCGTGGTCCTGCTCTGGCTCGTCGTCGGCCACAGCGTCGCCCGCGCCGGCCTGGGCGACTCCTACGACCACGGCGTCCGCTCGCTGAACGTCCTGCACGACGCCCGCATCGCCTCCCTCAAGGCGCGTGGCAACGAGAACCTCACCCTGGTCAGCCGGGGTGCGGAGACGGTCGAGGTCAAGCCGGGCGAGTTCCAGGACAAGTTCGACGTCGCCTACAAGGAGTCGATGCAGGACCTGGCCGACGGCCTCACCGCGGCGCAGTCCCTCGCCGACGACGGGGCCGGCGAGCAGCCCGTGCGGTCGGCGGTGGGCAACATGGACGAATGGCAGGACCGCCACCAGCAGGCCCGTGCCGCCGACGACGCGGGCGACTACCAGGCGGCGTTGAACAAGGTCATCGGCGCGAAGAGCGACAAACCCACGGGCGAGTGCTTCGACAACGTCGACAAGAACCTCGACACCGCCCTGAGGCACGAACAGCGTGAGTTCCAGCAGGCCGCGGGCGACGGCCTGGACGCGATGACCGGCCTCTCGGCCGGCGCGGCCGCCCTTGCGGTGCTGGGCGCGGCCGGCGCGGTGCTCGGCATCGGCCGCAGGCTTTCGGAGTACCGGTGAAAGGGGGCGTGACGATGCATGCACGACGTTTGCGGGCCAGCCTGAAGGGCTGGGGCGGCGTGGGCGCGATGGCCGTCGTCTGCGCCCTCGCCGTGGCCTTCGCGCTGCTGCTGCCGCACACCCGGCCGACCGACGACGGCAGCACGGGCGTCGGTGGCCAGGGCGTGGCCGACGGGTCGCACGCGAAGGCCGAGGAGTGCAAGGACCCCGAGGACCAGAGCCTGTCCCCGTCGACGGCCGAGGGCGCGTCGATCGCGACGATCAAGAAGCGCGGCTATGTCTCGGTGGGCGTCGACCAGAACAGCTACCGCTGGGGCTACCGCAACCCGAACAGCACGGCGAAGGACGTCGAGCTGGAGGGCTTCGACATCGATCTCGCCCGCCGGATCGCCGAGGACCTGCTGGGCGATGCGGACAAGATCCGGTTCAAGGCCATCCCCACCAACCAGCGCATCCCCGCGGTCCAGAGCGGGCAGGTCGACATGGTGGTGCGCACGATGACCATCAACTGCGACCGGCTGGAGCAGGTGGCCTTCTCCGCACCGTACTTCCTGACCGGCCAGCAGGTCCTCGCGCCCACCTCCTCGACGATCGAGGGCTACGACGAGACCCTCGCCGACCAGAAGATCTGCTCGGCGAAGGGCTCCACGGCGTACGACAAACTGGACGCGGACAGGAAGGCCGGCCGACTGCCCGCCTCCACCGACATCTCCATCACCGTTCCCAACCAGCTCGACTGCCTGGTCCGGCTCCAACTCGGCCAGGTCGACGCGGTGGTGACGGACGGTGCGCTCGCCGCGAGCCAGGCCGCGCAGGACCCCACGGTGGAACTGAAGGGCGACCGCTTCACCACGGAGTACTACGGCGTGGCGATGAAGAAGGACGCCGACGATCTGGTACGCCGGGTCAACCGAATACTGGAGGACTACCGCGAGGACGGCGGCTGGAAGCGGTCGTACGGCACATGGCTGTCGGCCACGCTGGGCAGTGACTCGGAGTCGGCGACTCCGCCCCGGCCCACCTACGCATGACCGGCCGTCGGCAGACGGCCGGATGAAGGACGGCCGACGGCACACACCGGCACGGAACACACCAGCAACGAGAGGTGATCGATGGGCGTCGCGGGAGCCTCCGGTCCGGTAATGGACCGGGACGAGGTGGACCGTGCGCTGGCGCGGCTCGGCGCGGAACACGAGGCCATCGAGACCTCGCTCCTCGCCCTGCAGGACCACGCGGGCCGCCGACTCCTCGAGGGCGCCGAGCTCACCGGCACGACCAAGGAGCGCTGGGCGGCCGCGGAGGCGTCGATCACGCTGCTGTGGGCGTACTTCGACGCGTACACGGGCGCGTTGCGCTCCGCCCGTGAGATCCGCGCCCGCCGCCGCTGGTCCAGCCGCGAGGACCTGCTGGAGCTGACCGAGCTGCTGCGCGGCGAGTCCGTCACGGTCGCCGGCAGCGCCGCGGCCACGGCGAACGCGCCCACACTGCACGGCACGGGCAAGCTCAGCCAGCAGTTCTCACTGGCCGGGCTGGTGGACCGGATGAACGAGCTGTACGCAACGTCGCTGGACATGGTCGTCGCCGCCGACGCGGTGTGGTCCGCGCTGCCCGCACGGATCGATTTACTGGCCGCCGAGCTCCAGCGCACCCGCAGGCTCGCGCACTCCGTCGGCGTGCGCCCCGGCGAGCACCCGGCGGGCGACGACCTGGAGCGCATCACACGCACGCTGACGAAGCTGCGCGAAGAGGTGGTCTCCGATCCGCTGGCGTTCTGGCTGCCCGCCGAGGGCAGTTCGGCACCGGGCGGCGGCAGACCGGACACCACGGTGTACGACCGTGAGGCGCGCGCCCTGGAGGAGGTGCGCCGGGAGATCGACGCCGTACTGACGGTCCGCCAGGATGCCGAGCAGCGGCTGATCAAGCTGCGGGACGTGCTGTCCCGGGCCGACCGCACGCTCGCCGAGGCCCGCACCGCGCGCGGCGAGGTCCTCGCCAAGATCGCCGCCACGGAGGTGCCGGTCGTCAGCGGACCGCCGACCGCACTCCAGGAGCAGCTGGCGGCGGCCGCCGAGTACCGCAGACAGGCCCAGTGGCACCGGCTGTCGCCACTCCTGGAGTCCCTGGAGCAGAAGGCCGAGGACGAACTGCTGCGCGCCCGCGAGTCGTTGACCGCCGTCACCGCACCCCTGGCGGTCCGCGCGGAGCTGCGCGGCCGTCTGGACGCGTACAAGGCGAAGGTCGCCCGGCACGGACTGGCCGAGGACCCGCTGCTGATCGAGCGGTACGACGCGGCGCGCCGCATGCTGTGGAGCGCACCCTGCGACCTGCGGGTCGCCGAACAGGCCGTGCAGCGCTACCAGCAGACGGCGGCCGATCTGCTCGGCACCGCCCCGCGGGTGCCGGGGCAGGCGGGGCCGCAGGACCGCAGGGGGCCGGGCGCGGTGAGCGACAAGGGGGATGCAGCGAGATGAGTCAGGCACAGCAGTCCTGCCAGCGGCCCGGCTGCGAGGGGTCGTACGAGGACGTCGGCGGCGGCGAGCTCTACTGCGACACCTGCGGCCTGGCGCCGGTGGTGTCCGCCAGCGGCATGGTCGCATCGCCGCCCACCGGGATCACGGGCGGCGGCCGGGGCTCGCGCGGTTCGGCGGGCAGCGGCAGCTCACGCTCCAGTGCGCGCAGTTCGCGTACGTCGTCGCAGTCGTCGAAGTCCCGCCGCTCGGTGTCGGGGCGGCTGTCGCGCGCGCTGTCGGGCCGTTCGACGGGCCGCTCGGTGTCGGTGCGCAGCTCCGGCTCCACCGCCGGTTCCTCGGGCCGTGGCCGGCTGGGTGCCGGGCTGGTCCAGGTTCCGCAGGTTCCGCGCCCCGACCCGCGCGCGATGGTCCTGGACAACCCGGAGGTGCCGGAGCGCAAGCGGTTCTGCTCGCGCTCGGACTGCGGGGCGCCGGTGGGCCGCGCCCGCGGGGACCGTCCCGGGCGCACCGAGGGCTTCTGCACCAAGTGCGGCCACCCGTATTCGTTCGTCCCGAAGCTGAAGGCCGGCGACGTCGTGCACGGCCAGTACGAGGTCGTGGGCTGCCTCGCGCACGGCGGCCTGGGCTGGATCTACCTCGCCGTCGACCGGGCGGTGTCGGACCGTTGGGTCGTGCTGAAGGGCCTGCTCGACACCGGCGACCAGGACGCCATGGCCGCCGCGATCTCCGAGCGGCGCTTCCTCGCCGAGATCGAGCACGCCAACATCGTGCGGATCTACAACTTCGTCGAGCACCTCGACCAGCGCACCGGCTCCCTCGACGGCTACATCGTCATGGAGTACGTCGGCGGCAAGTCCCTCAAGGAGCTCGCGAACGCCCGCCGCACTCCGGAGGGCCGACGCGACCCGCTGCCGGTGGAGCAGGCCTGCGCGTACGGCATCGAGGCGCTGGAGGCCCTCGACCACCTGCACAGCCGCAACCTGCTGTACTGCGACTTCAAGGTCGACAACGCCATCCAGACCGAGGACCAGCTCAAGCTCATCGACATGGGCGCGGTGCGCCGCATGGACGACGACGAGTCGGCGATCTACGGCACGGTCGGCTACCAGGCACCGGAGGTCGCGGAGGCCGGCCCGTCGGTGGCGTCCGACCTGTACACGGTGGCCCGCACCCTGGCCGTCCTCACCTTCGACTTCCAGGGCTACACCAACGTCTACGTCGACTCCCTGCCCGACCCCGACAACATCGAGGTCTTCCGCCAGTACGAGTCCTTCTACCGGCTCCTGGTCCGCGCCACCGACCCCGACCCGGCCCGCCGGTTCGCCTCCGCGCAGGAGATGTCGGAGCAGCTGACGGGGGTGCTGCGCGAGGTCGTGTCGCTGCAGACGGGTCGGGCACGGCCGTCGCTGTCGACGCTGTTCGGACCGGAACTGCGGGTGACGGACACGGAGTTGTTCCCGCCGCTGGAGGGTGAGGTGTCGCGGCTCGGGGCGCGGGTCGTACGGGCGCGCAAGCAGCAGCCTCAGCTCACCGGCGCCGCCCCGAGCACCACGGCCGGCCTCGTCAAACCCGTCGGTACCGCTGCCGCCGCCCTCGCGCTGCCCGTCCCCCGCGTCGACCCGGGCGACCCCAACGCCGGTTTCCTCGCGGGCCTGATGGCGACCGCCCCGGCCGAGCTGCTCAGTGCGCTGGCCGCGGCGCCGGCCCCGTCGATCGAGACGCGGCTGCGGCAGATCCGGGCGTGGCTGGAGAACGACGACTCCGACGCGGCGCCGGCCGCCCTGCGCACCCTGGAGACGGAGCGGCCCGACGACTGGCGGGTGGTCTGGTACCGGGGCGTGACCGCGCTGGTCACCGGCGACCACGAGGGCGCCGCCCTCGCCTTCGACGCGATCTACGACGCCTTCCCCGGCGAGACGGCACCCAAGCTCGCGCTCGGCCTGTGCGCGGAGGTGCTCGGCCAGCTCGACAACGCCGCCGAGTACTACCGCCTGGTGTGGTCGACCGACCCGAGCTATGTGAGCGCCGCCTTCGGCCTGGCCCGCGTCCAGCTCGCGACCGGCGACCGGCGCAGCGCCGTGACGACGCTGGAGTCGGTGCCGGAGTCGTCCATCCACTACACGGCGGCCCGGGTGGCGGCCGTCCGCGCCCGGCTCCGGCAACGCACGGCGGTCGGCTCCGACGTACCCTTCCTGGAGGATCTGAGCGCCGCCGCCGGGCAGGTGGAGGCGCTGGATGAGTACCGCCTGGATCCGACGCGCCGCGAGCAGTTGGTCACGGAGGTGCTCGGCTGTGCCCTGGACTGGATACTCTCCGGTGGCCAGGGATCCGTCCCTCCCCCGCACCCGGCCCCGGCCGGACGGGGGGACCCCCATGCCGCCGGGGGACGGACGCTGCTCGGCAGCGGCCTGGACGAACGAGGCCTGCGCTTCGGCCTGGAGCGTTCGTACCGCACGCTGGCCCGGCTGGCGCGGGGCGGCGAGGAGAGGATCGACCTGGTGGAACGTGCCAACCGTTACCGCCCCCGGACATGGGTGTAGTTGATGTCGCAGATGCCCCAGCAGGCCGCCTTGTCGAGGTGTCCGAGCTGCGAGGAGCCGCTCGAGTCGGGTGACCGTTTCTGCGGTGCCTGCGGATACGACCTGTCCGCCGTACCGCCGCGGCCGGACGACGGCCCGACGCTCACCCTGAACGGCTCGGGAACCCCGGCTGTGGTGCCGACGGCCGGCTGGCCCGTCGCCGCCGACGCGGACAGCTCCGCCCCACCCCCCACGGTGCATCTGCCGGCGGACCTCCCTGGCCCGGACTCGGGCGGTGCTCCCCTGTCTCCGGCCACACCGCCCCCGACCGCGACCGGCGTCCGCTTCGACCGCCCCCGGGAACCCGAGGAGTACCCCCTCCAGGCCCCGGACCCGCGCGTCGCCGCCGATGCCGCGGCGCCCGCCGACCCGGCCAAGCTGTGCGTGGCGTGCCGCGCGGGCCGCGTCGACGACGACGGCTACTGCGAGAACTGCGGACACGCCCAGCCGCGCGAACGCGACCACATGGAGCAGGAGTACGGCCCCATCGCGGCCGTCAGCGACCGCGGGCTGCGCCATCACCGCAACGAGGACGCGTTCGGCATCGGCCGCACCGTGCTGCCCGACGGCTCGGGCGCCCTGGTGGCGATCGTCTGCGACGGCGTGTCCTCGGCGACCCGCCCCGACGACGCCTCGCTCGCCGCCTCCCGCGCCGCGAGCGAGTCGCTGCTGGCCGCCCTGCCGCTCGGCACGCACCCGCAGCAGGCCATGCACGACGCGATCGTCGCCGCCGCCCACGCGGTCAACGCGCTCGCGCAGGAACCCGCCACGGCCCGCGAGCACGCCCCGCACCAGAACGCCCCGGCCTGCACGCTGGTCGGCGCGGTGGTCACCGCGGGCCTGCTGGTGGTCGGCTGGGTCGGTGACAGCCGCGCCTACTGGGTGCCGGTGGACCGCACCTCGCCCCCGGCCCGGCTCACCGAGGACGACTCCTGGGCCGCGCAGATGGTCGCCGCGGGCCTGATGAACGAGGCAGAGGCGTACGCCGACGAGCGCGCCCACGCGATCACGGGCTGGCTGGGTGCGGACGCGTACGAACTGGAGCCGCACACCGCTTCCTTCAAGCCGGACCGGCCGGGTGTAGTGGTGGTGTGCACGGACGGCCTGTGGAACTACGCGGAAGCGGCCGAGGAGATGGCCGACGTCCTCCCGGCCGACGCCGCCGTCCGTCCGCTGCACGGCGCCCGGGTTCTGGTCGGTCACGCGCTGGACGGTGGGGGCCACGACAACGTAACAGTGGCTCTCGTGCCGTTCCCGGCCCCGCCGCAGGGGGCAGGATCGGCCTGAGGCCGCGTACGGGGACGCCTCGACGGACCGGAGGGGACCGGTCCGTATTCCGTCGTCGCCCCGCATCCTGCGGGGCGTTCAAGGGGGAGCCGATAGGGCATGGCCAATTTCTCGAAGTCGAACGTGCCGCAGTTCTCGATGGACGTGTACCAGAACGAGTACCTGCCGGAGGGCGGCCGGGAGGTCAACGCGATCGTGACGGTGACCGCGACCGGCGGCGGCACGATCGGAAGCGCGGTGGCGGCACCCCACCTCTACGCGCCGGGCGAGGGCCCGTCCGCGGCCGTGGCGATCATGGTCGACTGCTCGGGGTCGATGGACTACCCGCCGACCAAGATGCGCAACGCCCGGGACGCGACGTCCGCCGCCATCGACACCCTGCGCGACGGCGTGCACTTCGCGGTGATCGGCGGCACGCACGTCGCCAAGGAGGTCTACCCGGGCGGCGGCCGTCTCGCCGTCGCCGACGCCACCACCCGCGAGCAGGCCAAGCAGGCCCTGCGCAAGCTCAGCGCCGGCGGCGGTACGGCCATCGGGACCTGGCTGCGTCTTGCCGACCGGCTGCTGTCCTCGGCGGACGTCGCCATCCGGCACGGCATCCTGCTCACCGACGGCCGCAACGAGCACGAGTCCGCGGAGGACCTCAAGGCGTCGCTGGACGCCTGCGCCGGACGCTTCACCTGTGACGCCCGGGGCGTGGGCACCGACTGGGAAGTGAAAGAAGTCACAGGGATCGCCTCCGCCCTGCTCGGCACCGCCGACATCGTCGCCGACCCGGCCGGACTGGCCGCCGACTTCACGCAGATGATGGAGACGGCCATGGGCAAGGAGGTCGCGGACGTCGCCCTCAGGCTGTGGACGCCGGTCGGCACCACCATCAAGTTCGTCAAGCAAGTCGCGCCGACCGTCGAGGAGTTGACCGACCGGCGCACCGAGGCGGGCCCGCGCGCCGGGGACTACCCCACCGGTTCCTGGGGAGACGAGTCCCGTGACTACCACGTGTGCGTCGAGGTCCCGCCCGCGAGCATCGGCCAGGAGATGCTGGCCGCCCGGGTCTCGCTGGTGATCCCGCAACCCGACAGTACGGCTCAGAACCTCGGCGCCCAGGGCCTCGTGCGGGCCGTGTGGACCGACGACATGGCCGCCTCGACGTCCATCAACCCACAAGTGGCCCACTACACCGGCCAGGCCGAACTGGCACAAGTCATCCAACAGGGGCTCGATCTGCGCAAATCGGGAGACATCGATGGAGCAACGGCCAAACTGGGCCGGGCCGTTCAGCTCGCCAGCGCCTCCGGGAATGCGGATACTGCGAAACTCCTTGCGAAGGTGGTGGACGTGGTCGATGCCGCGACAGGTACTGTGCGACTGAAGGCGAAGGTCGAGGAGGCCGACGAGATGACTCTCGAGACCCGGTCGACAAAGACTGTTCGTGTGAAGAAGTGACGTAGCAGGACCCTGAAAAGCAGCGAGCCTGACCCCTTGGGGTTGGAGAAAATCCGGCCGGACGGCCGGAAAGGAGAGGGGGAAGCGCCGACATGCCGACCTGCCCGAACGGACACCAGTCGGGTTCCGACGACTGGTGCGAGGTCTGCGGTCACCGCATGGCCGGTGCCGTACCACCACCCCCTCCGCCACCGCCCCCCGCAGGCGGCGGCTACGGTTTCCCGCCGCCGCCCGGCCCGAACGGCCAGCCCGGTGGGCCGAACGCCGGCCAGCCCGGCGGACGCTCGCACCTGTCCGCCGTACCGGACGCCGCTCCGGAACTCTGCCCGCAGTGCCGTACGCCCCGTGAGGGCGGCGCGCCGTTCTGCGAGGAGTGCCGGTGGAACTTCCTGACGAACACCGCGACCTCGTACACCCCGGCCGCCCCGCGCCCGTCGGCGTCCGGCCCGGGGGACCCGCGCTTCCAGCGGCCGCCCGCCCCGCCGTCCTTCGGGGGCGGTGAGTCGTACGAGTACCAGGGCTCGCGGCCCTCGCAGATGAACCGGCCCGCCGAGCCGATCCCGCCGGGCCCGCCCTTCGGCGGCGACCCGAGCGGTCGTCCCGGCCCGCCCGGTCACCCCGGCCAGCCCGGTCCCGGCGGTCAGCCCGGCTTCGGCGCGGACCCGTCGCGGCCGGTTCCGCCGCCGCCCGGCTGCGGACGGTTCCCCTCCTGCGGGAACGCGGGCGGGGCCTGTCTCTTATACAC
>NZ_QZWF01000058.1 GCF_004187715.1 Streptomyces sp. F001
CCCTCCGGCTGACCACGACGGCCGCGCCGAACAGGCGGCCGTCGTGGTCAGCCGGAGGGGGGCGGGGCGATGGCGGGCCCGGCCATCCGCGGCTCGATGAGGTGGTGCCGCGCGTCGGCGGGCGCGGTCGAGGCAGGTGCCGCTGTGGGCTTCTGGGACGACGGCGGCCGGCCGTCGCTGCCGGCGCTGATCGCGTCGATGGCGAGCCGGGCCACGGCCGTGGACATCTCCGCGACGGGCAGGTCGATCCGCGGCAGATGCCGGATGCCCAGCTCGTCCGGGAGGCTGCCGACGAGGACCACGGACAGGTCCTCGGGGACCCGCAGCCCGGCCGAGGACACGGCGCCCAGCAGGTGGGGGAGGAGGATCAGGTCCTGGACGACCAACGCGGTCGGCGCGGGACGCACGGCCAGCGCCTCGCGCAGCCGGTGCCCGAGCTTTTCCGGGTCGCGGTGCGAGGAGAGCACGCGCACCTCGGCCTCGGTCTCGGCGGTCGCGCCCCGGGCGCCGTCGAGGCCGCGCACCGCATAGCCGCGACGCGCGGCGATCTCGTGCTCGGCCGACGACAGGAAGACGATCCGGCGGTGGCCGGCCGCCGCGGTCTCACGGATGGCGAGGGCGACCGCCGCCTCCCAGTCGAGATCGGTCCAGGGCAGCGCCGCGTGGTCGTCGTGGCCGAGCAGTGCTGCGGGGAAGCCCAGCTCGTGCAGGACCTCGATACGGGGATCGCGCTCCTCGACCGCCATCAGCACCGCCGCGTCCGCGAGCCCGCTGCGGGCCACGCGGCGCAGCGCGCCGGCGCCGTCGCCTTCGGTGATCAGGAGTACGTCGTATCCGTGCCCGCGGGCGGCGTCGGTGACATCGATGGCGAACCGGCCGTCGATCGCCCGGTATTCACCGGGCACGCGCGGCACGGCCAGTGCCAGCACGTTGGTGCGGGAGCTGCGCAGTGTGCGGGCGCTGGCGCGCGGGTGGTAGCCGAGCTCGTCGATCGCCGCCTGCACCGCGCGCCGGGTGTCCTCGGAGATCTTGCGGGATCCGCTCAGGACGTAGGACACGGTGCTGGGTGCCACGCCCGCCCGCTCGGCGACGTCCTTGATCGTGGCCATCTCCGCCTCCGTCCGCCCGCCTTCGGGCTCCTCGGATTCATCGAATTCATCGAATCGATTCGATGAACGAATGGCGTGACTTTAGGCAGCCCGGGGCGGGAAGGGCAATACCCTTGGCGTTATGTCCAGTTTGTGATCGGGGGGGTTGCCGAGGGACTGCCACGTCGGATCGACCGGCGCCGTCACGGGGTGGTTGATGCCTGACCGGTGGCTGCTCGCACCACGGTCAGGCCGCACCGGTATGGCTCGTCGAGCTCGCCGTCGGGGAAGAGCCGTGCCAGCGCGGTGCGGTTCGCGTCGAGGAGTGCGGCCCGCTCGACGGGGTCCATGACCACGAAGTGCGAGTGGGTGCCGAGGTTGCGGAGGTGCTCCTCGACGGTGATCCGGCGTGACCACGTGATCTCGCGGGTGGACACCTGGACCGGAAACGGGGCGAACAGCTCGGCCACGGTTGTCGGGAAGCTGCGGGTGAAGGGCGCGAGCCGGGCATCCTCCGCCGCGACCCACGGGACCCGGACGTCGGCCTGGTTCCACCACAGGGCCAACACGCCGTGCGGGCGCAGCACGCGCAGCGCTTCGGGGACGGAGCGGGCCGGGTCGGTCCAGTGCCAGGCCTGCGCGTAGGTGACCAGGTCGAAGCTGCCGGCGGCGAACGGCAGGCGGTTCCCTTCGCCCCGCACCAGCGGGACCTCCGGCTCGGCCCGGCGCAGCTCTGCGGCCATACCGGCGCCCGGCTCCAGGGCGACGACGCGGGCGCCGCGTTTATGCAGCAGCCGGGTGGCGATACCGGTGCCGGCGCCGCAGTCCAGCACGTCGGCGCCGGCCAGCGCTCGGCCG
Source organism: Streptomyces sp. F001 (assembly GCF_004187715.1). Taxonomy (GTDB): domain Bacteria; phylum Actinomycetota; class Actinomycetes; order Streptomycetales; family Streptomycetaceae; genus Streptomyces; species Streptomyces flavusporus. Next base: position 1,947 of record NZ_QZWF01000058.1, read on the forward strand.
GCGAGCTCCTCCACGGCGTCGAAGAGGGCCGGCGGATAGCCCGGGCGGGCGGCAGCGTACTGCGTGGCAACGCTGTCGAAGGACAGGGCGCGGTCTTGGTTCGCGTGGGATGCCATGGCCGCGATCCTTCCGGGCGGACGGAGCACGCGGAAGACGACTGCGCCTGAGTACCCGTACTCAGGCCGATTGTGTCGCTTGGCTCTGACGCGGCCGGCCTGTGGTCCCCACGATGGAGTGCTCCCCGCGTCGAGAGAGGTGCTCATGGGCCGTGACCTGCAGCTGCGCGCTGCCACTCCGGAGGATCTGGAATGGATCTACGAACTGCGTCACCGGGTGTACGCACAGGAGTTGGGCCAGCATGTGCCGGATCCGGCCGGGCGGCTTCGTGACGGGCTGGACGGCGACAACGTCTACCTGGTCGCGGCGCGAGGAGCGGACCGCATCGGCTTTGTCAGCCTGACGCCGCCCTGGTTGGGGCGGTACGCGCTGGACAAGTACCTGACCCGCGACGAGCTGCCGTTGCTGACCGAGGACGATGTGTTCGAGGTGCGCATCCTCACCGTCGAGCCGCGCTGGCGGGCCTCCGCAGCGGCCCCGCTGCTGATGTACGCGGCGCTGCGCTGGATCGCCGCCCGGGGCGGTCGCCGGGTGGTGGCGATGGGGCGCACCGAGCTGCTCGCCATGTACCTGGCCGCCGGTCTGCGCCCGGTCGGCCGTACCGTTCACAGCGGTGCGTTGACGTTCGAGGTGCTGACCGGCAGCGTGACCGAGCTGACGAAGGTCACGATGGACCGTTACCGCACCACGCTGGAGCGTCTGCGGTCCGCAGTGGACTGGCAGTTGGACGTGGCGTTCGCACCCCGGCCGGACGGCTGCGAACACGGCGGTGCCTCGTTCACCGCCATCGGCACGGACTTCCGCAGTCTGGACCGGCGTCATCAGGTGGTCGCGGCCGACGTGTTGGACGCCTGGTTCCCGCCGGCCCCCGGCGTGCGGGCGGCGCTCGCGGAAGATCCGGCCTGGGTCGCCCGGACCTCGCCGCCGACCGGCGCCGAGGGCCTGCTGGCGGAAATCGCCACGGCCCGGGCGCTGCCCGCGGAGACGCTCGCGGTCGGCGCCGGTTCATCCGACTTGATTTTCCGGGCCTTCGGCCAGTGGCTGACCCCGCAGAGCAGGGTGCTGCTGACAGACCCGGGCTACGGCGAGTACGCCCACGTCACGGAGAGGGTGATCGGATGCCGGGTGGACCGGTTCCGGTTGCGTCGTGAAGAGGGCTGGCGGATCGATCCGGCCCGGCTGGCCGCTGCCGTCGGGTCCGGCCGCTACGACCTCGTGGTGGTGGTCAACCCGAACAACCCGACCGGACGCCACGCGCCGGCCGCTGAGTTGCGCTCGGTGATCGCCGCCGCGCCGGCCCGGACCCGCTGGTGGATCGACGAGGCATACCTGGGCTATGTCGACCTGAACGAGTCGCTCGCCGGCCTCGCCGCGACGGACCCGCGGGTGGTGGTCTGCACCTCACTGTCCAAGATGTATGCGCTGTCCGGCATGCGGGCGGCGTACCTGGTGGCCGAGCCGAACACCGCGGCGCAGCTGCGCCGTTGGACGCCGCCCTGGCCGGTCAGCCTCCCGGCGCAGCTGGCCGCGGTGGAAGCCCTGCGCGACCCGGCGTACTACAGCGACTGCTGGCGTCGCACCCACGCGCTGCGCCGGCAGCTGGCCGCCGGTCTGGCCGGGCTGGACAAGGACGTGGTGGTCGAGGAAGCCGTGGCGAACTTCCTCACCGTGACCCTGCCGTCCGGCGGGCCGAGTGCCGCACAACTGGTGCACGAGTGCCGCCGCCACGACGTGTACCTGCGTGACCTGTCGCCGTTGTCGTCGGAGTACCAGGGGCGCACCGTGCGCATCGCGGTCAGGGACACCGCCGAGAATGCGCGCATCGTGGCCGCGTGTCAGGCCGCCCTGGACGTACTGCGGCCGCGTTCGGGCTCGCTCGTCTCGAGGCCTGAGATGCGTGAGATGCCTGAGGGCGTTTCCGCCTTTGGATCCACTCGATGATCACCGTGGCCTCCCTGGCGCCCTACCTCGGTGGGGCGTTGGCGCTGGGCGGCATTGCGGTGGCGGCGTCCCGGCGCCGCGAGCTGCTGATCCGGTGGTGCGCCTGGGCGGTCGGAGTGCCACTGGTCACCGGCGCGTTCTGGCTGGGCCGACCGGGCGCCGCGGGCCTCGCCATCGCGGTCGGGGTGATTGCGGTGCTGGAGTTCGGCGGACTGATGCTGCTGGGCTGGGTGGACCGGGTGGTGCTGGCCGCGGCGGTGGCAGGCGTGGTGCTGGCCGCCTGGCTGGCGCCCGGACAGGTGCTCCGGGTGGTGGCGATCGGGGCGCTCGCGGTGGCCGCGGTGCCGCTCCTGGCCGGCGACGCCGAGCACGGCCTGCGCCGGCTCGGCGCCGGCCTGCTGGGCCTTGCCTGGCTGAGTGCGCTGGCCGCGCTGGTGCCGCTCGGGGCGAGCGCGCTGGCGCTGTTCGTGGCGGTCTCGGTCGCCGACATCGCGGCGTACTTTGCCGGTCAACGGCTGGGCGGGCCGCGGCTGTCGCCGCTGTCACCGGCCAAGCGGTGGAGCGGGATGCTGGCCGGGGCCGCGGCCGGCCTCGGCGTGCTCGCCGTGCTGTCCGCGCTGAGCTGGCCGATGGCGGTGGCGGTGGCGGTCGGCGGCCCGGCCGGCGACCTTCTCGAATCCATGATCAAAAGGGGTGCGCAGGTGAAAGACGCCGGCCGCTGGCTACCCGGCTCCGGCGGCCTGCTGGACCGGATCGACTCGCTGCTCATCGCGCTGGCCGTCCTGCTTGTTCTGCGCTGACCCACAGGTGATCCCGTCAAGGCCGGCCCGGGCTGTGATCGACGTTTATGGACATGGCGTTGGACAGAGTGTCCGATGACCTTTAGGGTCCTCCGTGAGCGCTGTGGGGCGCCTGCTGTTCCTGACTGATCTGAAAGCGGATTTTCGTGGTTGATGGGGTTTCCCGTCCGGCCCTGCTCCTGGTGCACGGGGCATGGCACGGCGGGTGGTGCTGGGAGAAGCTGGCGTCGGTGCTGCGTGCCGACGGGTGGCGCACGCGAGCGGTCGATCTGCCCAGCGCCGGCGGGCGGGCGGGAGTGCAGGACGACGCGCAGGTGGTGCTCGCAGAGCTGGAGCGCATCGAGGGCCCGGTCGTGGTCGTCGCGCACTCCTACGGCGGCATACCGGTCAGCCAGGCCGTCGCCCAGACCGGGAACGTGTCGCGGATCGTCTACCTGGCGGCGTACCAGCTCGATGTCGGTGAGAGTCTCCTGGGATTCCATGGCGCGCCCGCTTCGCCGGGGCCGCACGATGCCGAGGCCGTACCGGAGGATCCGGTCGGGCTGTTCTACGGTGACGTGCCTCGTTCCGAGGCCGAGCAGGCCGCCGCGCGGCTGGTGCCGCAGAGCGCACAGTCCTTCAGGGACGCGCTGACTCTGGCCGGGTGGCACACCGTCCCGTCGACGTACATCGTCTGCGAGGACGACCGGGCCCTGCCTGTGCAGAGCCAGCAGACGCTGGCCGCCAGGTCCGATGCGGTCCACCGCATCAAGAGCAGCCACTCGCCCTTCCTGTCCAAGCCGGGGGAGCTCGCTGCACTCCTGTCGGAGATCGCCCTCGCGTCGGAACCGTCCACAAGGAGAATGTCGTGAACAGCACCATCGGCCAGGAGGAGACGGGCGCGCCGTCCAGGGAAGAGATCAGGGCCGAACTCGTCGGGCGGGCCGTCGCCCTGCAACCGCTGCTGCGGGAGCAAGCGGCGCGCGGCGAGTCGGAGCGCGTCCTGCCGACGGAGGTTGTCGACGCCCTGACCGAGGCGGGCGTCTTCCGGCTGCTGACGCCGAGGCGGTACGGCGGCTACGAGACCGACCTGCGGACCCTGACCGAAGTCTCCGAGGCCCTCGGGGAGGGCGACGGATCGGCGGCCTGGGTCGGGATGATCATCTCGGTGACGAACTGGCTGGCATGCCTCTTCCCGGACAAGGCCCAGGAGGAGGTGTTCGGGGCCGATCCGGATGCGCGCGTGACCGGCGTGGCCGCGCCGGCGGGCATGGGGGAGCGGGTGCCCGGCGGCTGGCGCGTCAGCGGGAGGTGGTCGTACAACTCCGGTTCCCCGCACGCCACTTGGGCAGCGGTCGGTGCACTACTGAAGGACGACGACGGAGCGGTCACGGACCAGGCGCTCGTGCTGATCCCCGCCTCGGACCTGGATGTCGAGGACACCTGGCACACCGCGGGCATGAAGGCAACCGCCAGCAACACCCTGACAGGGCGGGATGTGTTCGTTCCCGAGCACCGTGTGCTGTCGGTTCCCGCGGCCGCGGAGGGCGTGTATCCGCGCGCGTCCCGGGACGAGACGCTGTACGGCTCGACGTTCGGCCCGATGCTGTTGCTGTGCCTGGTCGGACCGCTGCTCGGACTGGGGAAGGCCGCCCTGAACGTGGTGGTGGAGGCCGCCGCGGCGAAGCCGCTGTCGTTCACCGTCCACAGCCGGCAGGCGGACTCGGTGGGCGTCCAGCTGCAGACGGCCGAGGCGGCGCTGAAGCTGGAGACCGCCTGCCTGCACACCTACCGGGCCGTGGACGAGGTGGACCGGGCCGCATCCTCCGGCGCTCCCCTGGACTACGCCGCCCGTGCGCACGTCAGGGCACGGGCCGGCTTCGCCGCACAGCAGGTGCTCGAGGCGGTCGGCACCCTGCTGAACGTGCATGGCGCGTCCTCGTTCGCCGACGCCGGCCCGCTGCAGCGCATCTGGCGTGACGCCAATGTCGCGGCGCGGCACGCCGGCCTGGTCCCGGCGGTCGGCCTGGAGGTCTACGGCAAGTCCCTCCTCGGCGTCAGCGAGCGGGTGAGCCTGATGCTCTGAACCCGACCCGCGGCGGCGAGCGCTCGTGGCGGTGTGGACCGGGCCGCTCACCGGTGACCTGCAGACACACCGCCCGTCCGGTTCCTTAGGATGCGTGTATGCCTTCCACCACACGACGACCCTCCAGTGCGGCCGACCGGCGGGCCGCCCTCGAAAAGCGGATCCTGGCCGTGATCGAGGAGTGTCTGCGCGGCGGTGTGACCTACACCGAGCTGAGTGTGGAGCAGATAGCCCACGCTGCGGGGATCTCTCGTTCGACGTTCTATCTGTACTTCCGTGACAAGGTCGACGTACTGCTCCGGCTGAGCGGCTCCCTCAAGAAGGAGAGCTACGCGATCGCGGCGTCCTGGCGGCCGACCGGCCCCGACGGCGGCCTGGACGGCCTGGCCCGTACGTATGAGCTCATCCTGCGCCATTACCGCGAACATGCGGCCCTGCTCGCGGCGATCAATGAGGTGGCCGCCTACGACCCCTTGGTCCGGGAGGCGTGGACCGCCGACCAGGACCGCTTCATCGACAACCTCGTGACGGTCCTGCAAGAGGAGCAGCGGGCCGGCCGTACCCCCGCGGACCTCGACCCCGGACTCGCGGCCAAGGCGATCGTCCAAGGAGGCGGTCAGGTCATCGCGCAGCAGGTGGCGGGCGGCGACAGCAGCGACGACGCCGTCGTGGCCCGCGAGCTGGCCCGTGGCTACTGGTACGGCGTGTACCGACGCCCGGCAGGGTGACGGGGCGCGTCAGCGTTTGAGGGATGCGGCGTCCCCCATGACGATCACCGGGTGCTGTTCGGGGTCGAGGGTGCGCAGGAGTTCCCTCATGTGCTGCTGCGCCATGCTCACACAGCCGCGCGTGGGCCCGCCGTGGTCCACGTGCAGCCAGATGCCGCCGCCCTTGCCGGAGCCGAGAGGGCGGGTCCAGTCGAGAGGGGAGGTTCCGGGCTTGCGGTTGTAATTGATCGCGACGACGTAGTCGAAGGATCCCGCGAGCGGTTCGCCCTCGAAGCCCGTGCCGCCGATGACGAAGCTCTGCGCCTGGTCGTACGGCAGCTCGGTGCCGGGATCGGGGAGCAGTCCGCCGGCGTCGGTGAGGGAGAACACGCCGATGGGCGACCGGAGGTCACCGAGGCGGTGGTCGTCCGTCCAGCCCTTGAGAGCGTTGTGGGCCGGCCAGGTGGCCCCCGGCTCCCAACTCGCGCCGGTGCGCCGGTACAGCACCACCTCTGACTCCGAGGAGTTCTTGCCCCGGCCGGTGACCAGCACCACCTGGCGCGCGTTCGCGGGGACGTCGGCCAGCGTCCGCGGACCCAGGCCCGGTAGCTGCTCGGGGACGGACGCGATGGACGCTGCGTTGTCCGCGGATGGCCGCCCGGCCATGGCCTGTGCCGTGCCGACGGACGTCGGCCGGGCAGCGTCGGCCGTCTCGACGCCCGCCCCCGCGCACCCGGCAAGGGTGATGGACAGAGCCAGGACGGCTGGTATCCCCGGACGGTTCAGGGCCGGGACAGTGGAGGTCGTTGCCGGAAGCCGCAGTCGCGACAGGCGACGGATTGACGAAGTAGCCATGGCCATCAGCCTGAACGGGACTTGTGAGGAACTGATCAGCTCCGACTCACGACGTCGGACCGGTTCGGACGCCGTGCCGGCATGCGGATATCAGGAAGTCGTCAGGGTGTGGGAAGCCCCTCACCTGGTCCTGGAAGCCGATCGCTCACGCTTAGAGTCGGCTGCGTGTGCGCGCATATTCTGATTGCGGAAGACGATGAGATGCAGGCCGAGTTGATACGACGGCTGCTGCTTCAGGACGGCCACAACCCCGTCGTGGTCACTGACGGCCGGGCTGCCATCGACGCAGCCGAAAGCCACCGACCCGACCTGGTCGTCCTGGACCTGATGCTGCCCAAGATCGACGGTCTCGGCGTGTGCCGTGTGCTGCGCCGGCACGGGGACATACCCGTTCTCATGCTCACCGCCCGCTCCACCGAGGACGACGTGCTGCTCGGCCTGGAACTCGGCGCGGACGACTACATGACCAAGCCGTACAGCCCACGGGAACTGCTCGCCCGCATACGCACCGTGCTGCGCCGCACCCTCCGCCCCGCCGACGACTCCCCAGTGCTCCGCGCGGGCGGCATCACCGTCGATCCTGCACGGCACGAGGTCACCTGCGACGGCATCCCCGTCCCGTGCACACCCGGCGAGTTCGCCATCCTCCACGCCATGACCGCGGAACCCGACCGGGTCTTCTCGCGCCGTCAACTGCTGCAGCTCACCCGGGGCCACGACCGCGCCTCCACCGAGCGCGCCATCGACGTACACATCATGAACCTGCGCAAGAAGATCGAGCCCGACCCGCGCAGACCCGTCAGGCTGCTGACCGTCTTCGGCGTCGGTTACAAGCTCACCGAGCTGCCGACATGAGGCGCGGCCCCCGCATCCCCTGGCGCAAGAGCCTGTTGGTCCGGCTTCTTCTCACCTCCATGACGATCGCCGTACTCTCCGTCGGCGCCACCGCCTGGCTGGCCGTGGAGACCACCACGCGGGCCATCCAGGAGGAGCGCGGCCAAGTGCTCTCCGACGACACGGACATCCTGCGTCAGCTCAGCGGCTTCGCCGCGACCCACGCCGACTGGAGCGGAGTGCAGCCCTCGGTCCGCACGCTCTCGCGCACCATGGGCCGGCGCATCGCCCTGACGACCGAGACCGGACGCACCATCGCCGACTCGGCCGTCCCCGGCACCGCCCTGCCCGCCCGCGCATCGGCCACCGTCGACCCGCTGACCACCGACACCTACACCGAGCCAGGAGCCCAGCTGGCCGGGATCGACCCGCGGGCGGTGGGACCGTATGTGCTCACCGCGGCCGAACGGACATGGGTGAAGACAGTCGCCGAGAAGCGTCTGGTGTGTATGCGCCGGTACACGAGCGACGGGCGCCTGCAACAACTGCCCAGCGGCCGTACGGTGGTCATCGCCCCCGACGGCGGAGCGGCCTCCGTGCCGCTGGAGTGCGCCGACGGAGTCCTCAACACACCCACGCGCACCGAACGGAAGGCACTGGACGAACTCAACGTTCTGGCCAAGCGTTGCTTCGACCGTCCCAAGAAGGGGCGGGACGCCACACCGGTGGGAATCGGGGGTGAATTCATCGCCGGCGTCGACACCCTGGCGGGCGACCGTGCCCGCGGGCTCGGTGTCAGCCAGCAGACGCAGACCTGTGTCGACAGCGCTCGCCGCACACAACTCGACCCGTACGTCGCCCCGAGAGCCAGACTCTATCTGGGCAACCTGGGCGGGCAGCCCGCAGGCTTCGACCTCTCGCCCACCAACAAGGCCAAGATCGTCGGTGTCACGGCGCTCGTCCTCGCCGTCACGATCGCCATGACCACTGTCGTCGCGATCCGCCTCGTCCGTCCCCTGCGAGCCCTGACAGCCGCGGCCCAGCAGCCGCCGCACCGGCACGCACGCGTCGCCGTCACCACCAAGGACGAGACCGGCTATCTGGCCGCCGCCTTCAACGACCTCACCGCGCGCCGCGAACACCTTGAAGCCCAACGCAAAGCCATGGTCAGCGACATCGCCCACGAACTGCGGACGCCGCTGACCAATATCCGGGGCTGGCTGGAAGTCACCCGCGACGGGCTGGTCGAGCCGGACCCGGACCTCATCGCCGCCCTGCACGACGAGGCACTGCTCCTGCAGCACATCATCGACGATCTGCGCGATCTCGCCGCAGCCGACGCCGGCACGCTGAAACTGCACCGCGAACCGGTGTGCGCGGACGACCTCGTCGCCCAGGCGGTGTCGGCCCACAGCACCCGCGCCGAAACCGCGGGCATCCGCCTGCACGCGCACACCGACCCCGACCTCTGGCTGGACGCCGACCCGGTGAGGATGCGTCAGGTCCTGGGCAATCTCGTCTCCAACGCACTCCGGCACACCCCCACGGGCGGTACGGTCACGGTCACCACACGGCACACCGGTGATCTGGCCGTTCTCACAGTGGAGGACACGGGCAGCGGCATCGCATCCGACGACCTGCCCCATGTCTTCGAACGCTTCTGGCGAGCCGAGAAGTCCCGCAGCAGGCACACCGGGGGCAGCGGACTGGGCCTGTCCATCGTCCGCCAGTTCGTCGAGGCACACGGCGGAACCGTCACCGCCGACAGCGAGCCCCGCAAGGGAGCGGTGTTCACCATCCGGCTCCCTTGCGCCCGGTTCGAGGTGTCCGCGGTTTCGGGGGAGTGAGTTGTGCGGGTGAGCGACGGGCGATCAGGCGGGCACTCGTTCAGCGGCCCTGAGAATCGTGGCACGTGCCTGATGGCGACGCTCGTAGTCCAGCACCCGACGGACGTGGACCGGTTCCGCGTCGGCGAGCCGCTTGACGATCTCGTTCGCGGTCATGCTGTCGTAACCGGACCAGGGCACAGGCTCGAGCAGCTCAGCGACCCTGCCCAGTACGGCGGCGCGGCCCGCGTGAAACCGTTCGTAGGCGCCGACCGTGGCGAGATCCGACTGGGACAGGTGCGGGAGCCGGTCCAGGATCATCCTGGTGCTCAGCTTGCGGTAGTCGGGGACAGGCAACTCGTCCTCCGCGATCAGAGCGCCCTCCGGTGCGCCCAGGAACCGATCCGCGCCCGGCATGCGCTCGGCCGTCTCCCGCAGCCAGCTGCTCCAGTCGCGGACCGCCTGTGCCGCACCTCCGGCGCTCGGGCCCTCAGTGGTCTCGGCGGCCGCCACCGCTGCTTCGGCATGCTGTTCCAGACTGTCGGCGAGCTCTTCCAGCGCCTCCTCGTCATCACGGCGGATGGAGCTGAGCAGCTCCGAGCTGGTGGCGTCCTCGGCCTCCTGGGCGATGCGCTCTGCGGCCCGGCAGACCGCCACGGCCAGCGCGGTGACTGCATACTCGTCCTCGGCGTTCTTCAGCAACTGCTGCTGCGATGCCGTCGCCCGGCCCCGGAACACGACGCCCGGGACCGACATCGCCACGTCGATGGGCAGCCGTGCTGCCTGCTCGGTCAGGCGCCAGGCGTTCCCCAGAACGGTCGGCACCACTCCGCGGGGCTGCAACGTGGCCAGGCGTTCGTCGATGCGGTACACGTGGCCCCGGGCGTCGCCCATGCGGCGTTCCAGGACCTCCCGGTACTCACCGGGGGGCGTGACCGTGAGGTGGGCTTTGAAGCGGTCGGCAAGCGACTCCTTGGTCTCCCGGACCTCGCGCAGCGCGGGAACAAGCATGTCTGTGGCTACGGCCATCACGATTCCTTCGGATGTGTCGATGGTCGGCAAGAATCGGCCGGAAACCGGCCCGCCCCCCCACACCCACCG
>NZ_QZWF01000059.1 GCF_004187715.1 Streptomyces sp. F001
GTGCTCGGTGCTCGGTGCTCGGTGCTCGGTGCTCGGTGCTCGGTGCTCGGGCGTCGGCGTTCGGCTGGCGGCTCAGGGGCGGACGGACGTCCATGGTTAGCGTCTTGGGAGTGCGCGGCTACTTCGAGGAGTCCTCGATGGCCTCGAAGATGTCGGCGTCGGTCTCTTTCTGCCAGTTGGGAAGGTCGGGCCAGTCGGCGACGTACCCGGGCTTGGGGTTCTCGAAGTGCTTGTACATCTGGGCGGTCCAGCAGGTGGCGACGAAGCGGCTCTTCTGCTCGCGGGTGAGGCGGGAGGCGTGGTGGTCGCTGAGGTCGAGGAACTGTCGCACCTGGTCGTAGACGGCGCCGGCGGCCTGGCGCTCCCACTCCGGGGTTTGCTCCCAGGGGGTGACGTAGCTGGGCTTGGGCTCGCCGGGGAAGTGCTTGTGCACGCCGGTGATCCAAGCCTCGCGGAACAGTCGTGCGCCCTCGGTCTGCGACATGCCTTCCCCTCTTGTCACATCGTGCACAGTGCGTCGATCTCGGCGCCCAGTTCGACCACACGGGCATCGCGGGTGAGTGGGCCGAGGCCGGTTCGTAGCATATGGAGTCTACGGGCGACGTAGCCGGAGGAGGTTGCTCGGGCGAGCTGCAGTGCCTCGCGGCCGTAGGTGAGGACCTGTTCCGGGTCGTGGCGTTTGGCGCCGATGGAGGCGAGGTCGGTCAGGACCGCGCCGCGCCGTCGGAAGGACTGACCGGAGGCGAGGACGTCCTGGCTGAGGGCGTCGCTGAGGGCTTTCTCGGCGAGGTCGAGGCGGCCGAGTTGGAGGTAGCGGGCGCCGCGTTCTTCGGCGAGGCGGGAGCCGTCGAAGCGTAGCCAGCCGCTGTTGTGGGCCGGGTAGGTCAAGTCCGTCACCTTCTCCGCCTCGTCCAGGCGCGCTCGCAGGCAGAGAGGTTTCCGAGGCCGGCGTATGCCTCGGCCTGGACGGAGGTGACCCAGTAGCGGGTGGACAGTGAGCTGTCCCCGCGTCGTGCCACTTTCTCAGCAGCCGAGAGCGTGCCAGTGGCGTCGGTGTAGCGGCGTTCGTACAGGTCGACGTACGCGTGCCGGACGAGGGCGCATGCCCACAGAGAGGGCCGCGGCATCATCGCCGCCGAAGACATCGACTACTTCATCAAGCACGTCAACGCCAGCGCCGACGCCTACGGGCTGGAGACCATCCCCGACGCGCACGTCCGCTCGCACATGTTCCGGCGCACGATGTCGGTGATCACCGGACGCGAGCCGGGCTCCGAAGTCGCCCTCGGCCTCCAGCTCAAGCACGCTGCCCGCCGGGCACTGGCCAACTGCACCACGCAGGGCTACGCGCAGATGGACACCACGTGGGCCAAGGAGTTCGACCAGCAACTTGAGTACGCCGCCGCACTCCGGTTGGTCAACCTCCTCCGGGCACGCCGAACAGGCGAGAAGGTCGCGGTCGGGCCCGGCGCTGACCGGCTGCACGCCGGCCTGGACACGGTCATCTCGACCATGAACGAGGACCCCGTCCTACGGGCGCAGATCGCCGATGAACAGGCCGAGGCAGCCCTGCTCGCCACCCAGTTCACCAACCTCCACCTGGGAGCCATCAACCACTGCATGTTCGACGCCCCGCAGGCCGAGTGCCAGAAGGAGCTGCCCGCCGATCAGCGGGGCACGGCCCCGCTGATCGGCGCCTGCCAACCCGACCGCTGCCGCAACTCCGTGATCACGCGACGACACGCTCCGATCTGGATCGCAGAGGAAGACGACCTCACAGCCAGAGCCCAGGACCCGACCCTGTCACCGCCCGGCCGCGAAGCCGTCCTGATCCGTCTCGCCGGCGTACAGCGCGTCACGCGCGCGCTTCGACAAGAAGGAGTCACCCCTTGATGCCGGTGTCCGCCCAGACCGCTACCAAGCTCCGCGAGGCCATGGCCCGGCTGCTGGCCGGCGAACCCCTGCACACCGACGGCGCCCTCACCAAGGAGAACCTCGCTCGAGAAGCCCAGGTCAGCCACGCGACCGTCCACCGCGACGACGACATCCTCGCCGAGTGGAACGTCAAGGTCGCCCGACCTGTCCTCCGCACCCCCGGCGAGGTCTCCCGGGACGAGACGATCGCCGAGCTCCGCAAGCAGCTTCGTGAGGCCAGAGCCGAGGTCACGCAGCTCAACGGCAAACTCGACGCCCTCGCGACGGTGACCGCGAACCTCTACCACGAAAACCTCGCCCTGAAGAAACGCGACAGCGACCGAAGACTCGCCCCTCTCCCCTCCACCAACTGAGCACGTTCAGGGGAGTGCAGGTCGCGTGCGCGATGCTGGTCGACCTCTCCGCGGAACGAAACTTCCCCACTCAGCGGGGCGAGCGGTTCACCGATTCTGGCCGGGTCAGGTGGTGGGGAGCGAGGGCAGGCTTCGCAGATGGGCGCGGATCTCGTCCGCCTGCTCCGGTCTTCCGGCGTTCGTCATCAAGTCGATCGCCCTGTTCCACGCCTGGCGCGCTTCCGGGATACATCCCTGTACGGCCCGGATATCACCAATCCGCCTCAGGAGGCTCGCCTCGTTGAACGGGGCAAGGGCGGAAACCTTGCTCCACCTTTCAGCGAATGACATGAGGATCTTGACCGCTTCATCGTGCCGTCCTTCTAGCGACGCCTCCAGAGCCTTGGGCCCAACTTCCTCTTCGAGGATGCGCGCGGTCTCTCTCTGCCAGAGGATCTTGGGATCCACATCGTCGACATCTTCGTCATCCTCAGCGTCCTCGACCTCCGTGGAATCCGCGCGCTCGGTGGACTGCCCCGCGTCAACCGAAACCATGTGCTCCACCGTTGTCCGAAGATTGAGCATGGTCATCCGCAGGGAGTGAAGTGTCTGGTCGGGACTCTCGCCGGACAAGTGACGCTCGCCAAAGGCGACGATCCCCGCCTCCAGATAGGCGAGGGCGCTGTCGTAACCGGTGCGTTCCACCACTTCCTCTGGGCGCATCAGATGGGCGGTTCGCTCCGCTTCTGGCCAGGCGAGCGCGTCGCCCCAGCCGTTGAAACGGGCGACGACCCGGTCTGCCCACTTGAACTCGACAGTTTCGTCCCGGTCAACGCGGTACCACTCGGCGCGGTTGGCGCGTAGGAAGACCTCGCTACGCTCTCTTGTAGGCAGGTCTTCCATGCACAGCTCCTGGGCATAGAGCCGAACGAGGTCGTGCATATCCCAAAGCTCGTCGCGTCGTCCGGGCTCAATGAGGTGAGCGCGGGCCAGTTCGCGCAGCAAGGGGCGGGCCTCCTCGACCGGGCGTTCCAACATCGCGGCGGCTGCGCGGGTGCTCGGGTCTGGGTACGGCCCGAAGGGCAGTAGCCGGAAAAGTCGTCGCAAGGTGTCGCCCCGCGCGACATTGCCCAGCCCCAAGTGCCGGTAGGAGACGGCGAAGGCGGCGCGTACCGGTGCCTCGTCCGCGTCCCCGGGGTGCAGCAGATCGAGTCGGCCGCGTTCATCAGCCAGTTCGTCAGCGAGCCGAGCCAGTGGGCGGTTCGGCTCGATCTCCAGCAGTGACGCCACGATGCGCAGGGCCAGGGGCAAGTGGCCGCACAGGCCGACCAAGCGCTCGGCCTCCTCGGGCTGCCTGTCCACGCGCGAGTCGTCCGGAACAGCAGTCCGCAAGTGCCGCCCCATCAGCTCGATGCTCTCGGCCGAACCCAGGACGCCGAGGCCAATCTTTCGTACGCCACTGACGCCCGGGAGCTTGTAGCGGGAGGTCACCAGCAGCCGATGGCCACCCTCGGAGGGATGCAGCGGCATCACCTGGTTCGCGGCGGAGGCGTTGTCCAGAATGATGAGGACGGGGCCACTCGCGCAGCGGAGCATCTTCCGGTACGCAGTTAGTCGCTCTGCGACCGTCGTCGATGCGGAACCCGGCTCGTCCCCAGCCTGTCGCAGGAGTTCGGCGGCCGCCTGATCGGCACTCAGAACACGCTCATCGTCGTACCCCTGCAGATCCACGAACAGCACACCACCGGAAAACCACTGCCGGCGTACGGTCTCGTGGGCGACGTGTAGTGCCAGGGCGGTCTTGCCGACGCCCGCCATGCCGTCGATCGCTGCTCCGTGCATGCCGCGTTCCAGATCAGAGGGATCCAGGGCATCCAGGAGCCGACTGGCTTCCACGTCTCGGGCGGTGAAGTCCGCGACGCCGGGTGGCAAGGCGATCGGGACCACGTCACTGAAGCCGCGCATGGCTCGGGCAGACCGGTTCTCCTCCCTGGCCGCCTCGACAAGCTGAGCCCAGTCCCTTTGGTCGGGCCGCTCACCAGCCCAGGCGCTCCATGCCCGCACCAGCGCCCACAGCGGCTCGAACTCCCCTGGTACGACCGGTTCCTTCTCCCTTTCAGCAACCTTGTCTGCCGGCGGCGCCCACTCACTGATGCGCGCCGACAGCTTGACTTTCTGGAACCTGGTTCCCTTGAGCAGTTTCTCCGCATCGCGGGCCACGTCCCGCTGGGACGCCGGCTCACCCCTGCGCTGCCGACTCCGCTGAGCCCTGCTCCGCAGCGCGACAAGCGCCTCGTACAACTCACGCTGTGCGGATCGCAACGTCCCCTCCCCGCCGTGCCCGCTGTCGTCGACGGGCACGGGCCCGCCATCTGCGAGGCTAACGTCAATATGCCCGCCCTGCCGCTTCTTGGGGCCGGCAGGCCCAATGCGGTCCACTGCAAGCGGGTCCAGCAGATGCTCGACCAGGCCGCTGAGATGACCGAGGCGCTCGGCGGGCGGCCTCGCCCGCACAGCGTCGCATGAGCCGCGTACGCCACGCGCACCGAAGAGACCTCCCGCATGCCCCACTGAACAGTTCGGGTGCTGGACCAATGCCGACCGCCAGCCTCTCCTTGCCGGACGGCCCAGCCTGAGGCGGGCGGCCGACGCGCCGGCCGCCTGGCTGACTTGGCATCATGAACCGCCGCGGCCTCGGCGCGAGATCAAAGCCGCCACGATCGCCGCTGTCCCCGTCACTACTGCCGCCCCTAGCATCGCCGCTCCTGTGATCACCGCTCCGACCACCACTACATCGACGTACACGTCAACTACCTCCCTCTTCGACCCCAGCGGTCGCGTAAAGGGAGAGTGCAAGCCGAGCATGCGTGGTGTCCGAAGGGGCGGGCAGTGCGGGCAAATTCCTTTTACGCTCCAGGTCAGTCGCCTGCCCGCCGTGCCCGCTGCGGGCACGGCGGGCAGGTACGGACGCTGTAGTAGGGGGAAGATGTCGAAGCCGGCCAAGGCCCGCGAGCAGGCCGAACCCGAGCTGCTGCCATGGGGGGTCTCGCTGATGTCCCGGACCGACCGTGCGGCGCTCCTGGAGGACACGCTCGACCTGTGGGCCCACCACAGCCGCCGACCCCCTTCCGTGATCGGCCACACGGACAGCGGCCGGAGGGGCCTGACGACCCCTGTCGCGGACGTTCCGGATCGCACCGCCCGAAGCCGGGGCGCCGACCTTCTGGGCCTTGACCACCTCGCCACGTACGGCGTGCCCACCGACATGACGCCGAAGGAGACCACAATGAGCCAGAACCTGGAGCAGCACGCGGAGAGCGCGGCGCGGTCCCTGGTCGACCTGGTCAACGCCCTGCACCGCCAGGGCCTGCAGTACCCGGGGGAGGCCTACCGCATCTACAGCTACCTCACCCGCGCCGCCGCGGAGATGAGGAACGCCCTCGGCCTCATCGGGAACGCCGTGCAGGACTTGCACTCCATGGGGCGCCTGACGTCCGACCTACGGGGCGACTCCCTCGAGGACGTGGTCCGGCGGTTTACCGAGAACTCCCATGCGGCGCAGGATCTCGCGGGCGGGCTCGCCGACAAGACGGGCACGGCCTACTCCGCTGTCGGCCACCTCGCCTACAACGAAGTACCGAACAGGACTTGACGCCCCGGAGCTGACATCGCACCAGACCGTGTGAGCGTCCACGGGCGGCGTTAGTGAAAGGCCGGGACCGGCAGTTCAGGGTCCCGGCCTTTCCGCTTCGCGCCTGAGGGGTCAACACACACCGAAACGCTCATCTTCTGAGTGGGAAGTCCTAGAAATAGGTGTGACTTTGAACCGTAAGAGTGTGCAGGCCTGCTATCATGGTGGTGGATTGCTAGATCGGGGAGGGTAAGTGAATCAGTCGGCACACGAAGAGACCGCGATGAACGCCACCGAGGCGCGCAACGCCCTCTACGCCCTCGTGAAGCGCGCCGTGGAAGACGGACGCACGACCCTGATCTACAAGGGCCAGAAGCGACAGGAGCGCGTGCTGCTGGCACCGCTCGACCGGCTTCCCGCGGCACGGAACACCGAAGCCCTGCCGTCCCACGTTCTCAGTGCGGCGCAGAAGGACTTCGGTGAGCTCATCACGCGAGCGGCCAAGGGGCAGCCGCAGGTGCTCCTGAAGAACACCACTCCGGTCGCGGTACTGCTGCCCGCCGACGTCGACTCCGGTACGCACTCAGCCGATCCGGCCGCAGGCGCGGCGTCCGTAGAAGGTGCGGTGAACAGCCCACGCAATCCGGACAGCGGCCGCACGCCGCGCAGGCTCACCACGCTGGGCGATGCCATCGGCGCCGCACTCACCTCAGGCCCTGTCGGTAGCACGACGTTCGGGCTGCCCGGCCTGGACTCTGCAACGGGCGGTCTGCAATCAGGTCGGCTGACGCTCGTAGCGGCCGCCCCGAACGTCGGTGGAAGCCTGCTGGGCCTGGCCGCCGCACGGCAGACCGCGCTCGTCGACAACCACAAAGTCCTCTACGCGGCGTCCGGGCCGAACCAGGCGGACATCATGCGCCGGATCATCTCCGCGGAGACCGGGGGCGACTACCCGCGTCTGAAGCAGGGCCAGCTCACCGAGCGCGAGCAGCAGCTCGCCCGAGAGCTGGTCCAGGCGCCGCTCCTGATCGACGACGGCAGCGATCTGACCGCCGAGGCAATCGCGGAGACCGCCCCGTACGTCGAGAACCTGGCCCTCGTGGTCGTGGACCGGCTCCAGGCCGCCCACAACACTCGTCTGCCTCTGTCGGGTGACCGTCTCCCGAACGCCTCCCAGGTCCTGGCCTCCCTCGCCCGCACGCTGCACGTGCCGGTGCTCGCCATCGTCGACAGCGCCGACCCCACCCTCCTGGGCCTCCTGGACGCCGACGTCCTGGTCACGCTCGCGCCGACCAATGACCCTGCCAAGGTCCAGGTGACCGTCGCGGAACGCGACTTCGGCACGATCGGCTCGGCATACCTACGCCCCGATCTGCTGCACGCCCGCTTCCTTGACGCCGGAACCGCCCCCGTCGGCCACGCACGCAGCGCAGAACCCGCCCGGACTCTCGGCACGGCCGAGGAGCGGGAGCTGGCCGAAGCCGCGCTTCCCTACACATCCGGCGCCCGACAGGGGCTGCCGGCCTTCGTCACTCATGTGCTGGCCGCGCTGCGCGCCGCCCTGACCAACGGGGACCAGGAAGCCCTCGCCGACCTCAGGCCGTCCCTTGCCCAGACGGCCGCGTCGCCACAGCCGCTGCCGGACGATACCGAGGGACGCCGCCTTGCCGCCGCGCTAGCCGCGTACAACACCACCGTGTCCGCCAGCACCCCTGGGCAGCCTGTTGCAGGCCAACCCGTTGCAGACAGCGGACCTGCCACCGACGACGAGGCCGATGAAGAGCGAGAGCAGGAGCTCCGGCCGGGAGACGAGGAGGACGAGCCGGACAGCGCACCGTTTCCCGCGCTGAAGCTGCTCAAGGACGCGGTCGCCCGCTCGAAGATGCACCCGATCAAGGTGATCCGTATCGAGGATCGGGAGAGCGGTCCGTGGCCGCTGATCAGTGAGCGCATGGACGGCGAACCGCGCTGGGTCCACCCCGAGGTGACCAGCACCCGGGTGCCCTACATCCGGGAGAACGGAAAGCGGGTCCGCCGCGATCAGCTCACTGTCCCCGCCTCCTACGGCGATGGGCTGCTGTGCCTGATCGACCGCAACGGCAGTTACCCGTCCGCGTGTTCGGCCGTTCCTCTGGCCCCGAACAAGCTGCTGCACACCGGTCCCCTTGCCGCGTTCGACAAGGCCAGCGCCGGGATCTACCTCATCGACATCCCGGAATGGCCCCGCGCCGACATGCCGCACCCGCTGGGCCGGATCATCGAGCGGCCCGACGAGCAAGGCCGCGTGTGGGTCACCACCCCGCACATCAAGCAGCTGGACAGGCTCGTCCGCGACGGCCACCTCGCCGCGATGCCGACCATCCACGACTCCTGGACCGGCAAGGCTAACGAGTCCCTGTTCAAGCCGTTCTACGCCGCCGCCCGGCAGGCGCGTATGGAGCTCGTCCAGACCGGCGGCGAGCCCTACAAGGCGTACAAGACCCGACTGTCGATCGCGCTGCGCCTGCTGTGGCCCAAGCGCCAGGAACAGAAGTCCCCGTTCTGGCGGCCGGACTGGCGCATGAGCATGGTCGCCGAGGCCTCTGTCCGTCACTGGACCACGGCCTTCAAGGCGGTCCAGGAAGGGCACACGCTCATCGCTCTGCGCAACGTCGACGCGGCCGTCTTCTGGACACCCGACGACACCCCACCGTCCACGTACCGGATCGGGACCGGCTTCGGCGAGGTCAAGGCCAAGTTCATCCAGCCCGGCGAGATCATCCCCGAGGGTGACGACTGATGGCCGGGCCCACCGGACATGGAGGATCCCTCGGCGCCGCGCTCAATGACCTCCTGCGCTCCCAGGTCACACCCCGCCACCGGCTGTCGTCGTACAACGCCAAGCACTGGCACGCCCAGCTCAGCCAGCTCACCGGAACCCACCGCGGCTACCAGGCCCTGGAAGAAGCCGGCCTCGACGTGACCGTCAAAACACTGCTCAACTGGCTGTCCGACCCCGAGTACAACGTCCGCCGCAGCTACCGCGACCTCATCCACACCGCCTACGAGAACGTCGCCATCGTCCCCGCCGACCCGATCCCCGACCGTTTCAAGAACGGCGACTTCGAGATCAGCGGCTGGGTCACCACCGGCCGCGACCGGCGCGAGCGCGGAACACGCAACGCCGCGCCTTTGCGAATCGACGGCCGCCAAGGCGACTGGAACGCCATCGAGGAACTCTGGATGGCGGGCGAGCTCACCGACGACGACTTCGAGGACCACTTCATCGACGACGTCATCGTGCAGGACATCGGCGAAGGCACCGACGGCTGGACGTTCGACGGCGGCTCATACGCGGTGGAACTCAGGTGACACACCACCCCGCGCGGAACAACGGAGGTGTGGCTGCGTCTGCTCATCAAGGAACACAGCGACCACCTCATGGACGTCGCCCCTTTTTGGGCCCAGCGCCCCGCCGCGATCACGTTCACCGCGGCCGGGCACACGGCAGGCGTTGCCTGCGCTCGCCTGTCCGACGGCACCAGCCGACCGGCGCCCGTAGCGCAGCCGACTCTGAATCTCCCGCCCGGTCCGCCCTTCGGCGGCAGGCGCACTCGGTACCGGGCCCGGCCTAGCGAGGACCGTTGGGTCCGTTGAGGTGGGCGCTGGCGGCTTCGACGAACATCTTTGTACTGTCCTTACCGATTTCTGGCCCAGGTCAGTAGCGGCGGCAGACGGAGCCATCGGCTTCCAAACCGAACCGTCGAATTTGCTCAGCTTCTGCCGGATCGCCAGCCATCTCTCGCAACCGCGCCAACTCCGTCAGGGCCCAGTGATACCCGCAGTTGGCGGCGTTCAGGACCGACCGCTCGGCCCCGGCCCGGTCCCCCTCCTCAACCTGTTGGTCCAGCAGGCGGCGCAGGACATCGGGTTCTCCAGCGCGCACAGCCTCCCACGCCAACCGGTGCGCTCCTTCCTTGTCTCCGGCTTCTGCACGCAGTAGTGCCAAAGCCTGCAGCGCGTAAGGGTGCCCGCCGGCGGTGGCCTCGCGAGCCAACCTCTCTGCTCCTTGCCGATCCTCCGCCTTCTCGCGCAGCATGGCCAGATCATGCAAGGCCGACGTGTCCCCGCACGAGGACGCTTCTCGGGCCAGCAGCATGGCGAGCGCATGCTCTCCGGCCGCCTCGCGCCGCAACGCGAGTTCCTGCAGGGGGTCGGGATCATCGAGGGCGCCGGCCTCCCGGGCCAGCCGCTCCGCTTCTGTGTGGTCGCCGGCTCCTTCGCGCTCCATCGTCAGGTCGTACAGGGCGGTCGTGCTCCCGGCTTCCGCGGCCTCCAGGAGCAGCGCCCTGGCTGCCTCCTGGTCCCCGCGGTCCTGACGCAGTTCCATCAGCGAGTAGAGGGTCTCGGCGCACGCGTCGTGGCCCGCCGACACCGGCTCCCGCAGCAAGGCCTCCGCGGCCTCCAAGTCCCCGGCCGCCGTGCGCATCATCGCCAGGCTGCTCGGAGCCCAGGCGTCACCGGCGTCGCCTGCCTCCCGGAGCAGGACCTCGGCTCCCGTGGGGTCTCCGAGCACCCGCCGCAGATCCGCGAGGTTCACCAAGATCCCAGTGTGCCCGTCAGCAGCAGCTTCTCGGGCCAGCGACTCGGCTTCGTCCCGTTCGCCGGCCCTCTCCAGGCGGTCCACCAGGTCGTAGAGGGATTGTGCATCACCTGCGGCGACTGCCTGCCGCAGCCGTGCCTCGGCGCCCTCCGGGCGCCCGGCATCCTCCTCAAGACTCACCAGTTCCCGCCAGGCCCAGGAAACGTCGGCGGCAGCCGCTTTCTGGAAGAGGGCGATCGCCTGTTCCATGTCCCCGGCTCGCTGCAGCAGGCTCGCCAGCCGCCCCGCGGCGGTAATCTCCCCGGCTTCGACTGCCCGCTGGTAGAGGGCGCCAGCGATGCGATACCGGCCGTGCTGCTCTGCGGCGGCGCCGAGGTTCTTCAGCTCCACGGCGGGGGCGTGGCGCTCGATGGCGCTCCAGAAGGATGCTGGTGGGAACATGTACTGGCGGGTGGTGCGGGCCTGGTGGTCGAGGTAGTCGGCGAGTCTGTACTTGCCGGGGATCGAGCCCATGCCACTGGGGTGGGCCACCGCCTCCAGCGCCGCCGTCACCTCCATCACCATCGTCCTGGCGTAGCGGAGGGCGCCGGCGAACCAGGCGCCGGGATCTGCGTCGGCTCGCTGCCGCTCGGTCAGATAGCCGGGTGCCGCCGCTTCCAGAAACACTTCGGTCAGCGGAGAGGCCAGACCGAAGCGGCGAGCATCCATAGCCGCGGTGACGATCGCCTTGCCATACGGGCCGTCGGGAGCGATGGCGCTTTCATAATGGTCGACCAGCTGCGGGCCCGCGGCGAGAGTCTGGGTGATGGCACCGGTCGGACTGGTCCGGGCGGCCGTCTCCAGCGAGGGATCGTGGCGCGCTCGCAGAACCCGCAATTCCAACTCGGTGAAGGCTGGCGGCACATCGACCGGAACCACTGGGGCCAGGAGCGCACGGGCCTGCCCATGCGCATCCACATCGCCTTGGGGCGCGGCAGTCAAGGCCCGGTAGTCGGTAGGCCAGACGGTCGCGATGATGACCACCGGTCCTGGATCTTCGAGACGGCGTCGCAGCGCGGCCGCCGCAGCCTCACCCCCGGCGCTCCGGAGGAAGTCCTGCGCGTCGTTGAGCCACAGGACGGTGCCCGGTGCGACGGCACCCGCGGCCAGGAGAGCCAGAAGACTGTCGACCCCCTTCGGGAAAACCAGGTCCCAGTCGCCCAGACACGCCCGGACCGCCTCGTACGCGGTGCGCGTCTTTCCAGTACAGGACTCGCCTCGGATGGCGACAAAGACGGCCTGATCACTGGCCTTCGCCGCTTCGAGCCTCGCCCGCAGCTGCCCGTCATGCTCACGCTCGACATAGTCGGGCAGCACAAACTCGTGAGCAGGCACCGCGGCGGACCCCCCGCGAATCGCGGGGCGAACGCCAAGCTGCTGCGGTGCCCACGCAGCGACCGGGCGCGGCTTGTCAGGGAGATCAGCAAGGCGCGCCCGCGCCTTGGTGGCGGCAACGGCAGCGCGTGCGTGAGCGCCCCGTACGCCCACGCCGGACACCTGGGCCCGCAGTTGCGCGACGGTCGTGTGGCGTTCACGCCATTCGTTCTCATCTAGCCCCGGACTTCGCGGGTCACCGTTTCGGGTC
>NZ_QZWF01000060.1 GCF_004187715.1 Streptomyces sp. F001
CTCCCCGGCCGACCCGGCACGAACCCCTCCCGCGCCTGTGGTGGCCGAGGCCCCCTCCGCCCCGGCTCCCACGCCCTCCGGATCATGCCATGGGGCACTGACAACGCCGGAGGATTCTTCAGTCGGCGGCAGGCAGACCCAACTCGGGGTAGGCGTCGAGCAGTCGGGGCGGGGCCGCCTGGCGCCAGGAGTCGGCGAGGATGTCCCGCAGTTCGCCCTCGCCCTCCAGCGCCGCCAGCCGCGCCCGCACCCAGGCGAACTGCGCCTCATGGTCGGCGATCCAGAACTTCTCCGGCTCGGCCAGGACCAGTTCGTCGCGCTCCTCCTTGGGGCAGCGCACGGCGATGGAGGTCTCGTCCTCCGGCAGCGTGGCGAACATCTTCCCCGCGACCCGGAACGTGGGCATGCTCCAGGCGATCTTCTCCGTCGTGTCCGGCAGGGACAGGGCGATACGGCGTACGTCTTCGGCATCCGGCATGGAACGCACCGTAGCGGCTCCCACTGACAGTCACCTGGGGAGAGCACCGGCTCCCACGTGCTTGTAGTAGAGGCTCGTCGGCCGCAGCTCTCCGGCGGGGCTCGCCGCGTAGTCGGGGATGACGCCGGCCCGGGTCCAGCCCGCGCCGCGGTACAGGTTCTCGGCGGGGCTGTCGGTCTCGGTGTCCAGGTGCAGCAGGGTGGCACCGGCCGCGGCGGCGGCTTCCTCGGCGATGGTCAGGAGCCGACGGCCCAGACCCTGACCGCGGGCGTCGCGGTGCACCATCAGCTTCACGAGCTCGGCGCGGTGGCGACTGTTCGGCTTGTCGGGAAAGGACAGGCTGACCGTGCCGACCACCCGGTCCCCGTCGCGCGCCACCCACACCGCGAGCTGCCCCGCGGTCACGGCGGCGGCGCGCTCCTTCCACCAGGCGGTGGCATCGGCGGCGTCCATCGGCGCAAGGAATCCGACCGACGCACCGCCGGCCACCGTGTCGGTCAGGAGGTCCGCCAACTCCCCTGCAGACGCGAGAACTTGGTGGTCGTCCAGGCGAGCCACGATCACGGCCGCACCACCGCCAGCAGATACCGCACGTCCTCCCGGCCGGTGCACCGGAACCGCGTCGGCCCCCATACGCGAAGCCGCAGGCAGTCACCGGCTTCCAGGCGATGCTCGACGTCCTGCACTGTCATGGCGAGAGCTCCCTCCAGCACCCAGATGTGCTGCTCGAGGCCGGGCACGGGCGGCCGGTCGTACGCGATGTCGGCGCCCGCGGCGAGCCGTCCCTCGACGAGTTCGCCACGCAGGCCGGCGTGCGGCGGCGACACGGAGCGTCGCACGAATCCGGAGGCCCGGTCCTGCCACACCTGCTGGTCGGTCGCCCGCACCAGCAGGGCGGGCTCCGGCTCGACCTCGCTGAGCAGCTGGGACATGGTCCGCCCGTACACGGCGCAGAGCCGGTTCAGCACCGCGGCGGTGAGGCTGATCTCCGCCCGCTCGGCGCGGGACAGGGTCGACCGGCTCACGCCGCTGCGCTCGGCCAACTCCCCCAGGGACCAGCCGCGTTCGGTCCTCAGCTCGGCAAGCCGGGAGCCGAGCCGGACATCGACGTCGTCCGGACTGCGGGAACCGTCCCCGCCTTCGGCCTCGACAGCAGTCGTTCGTTTCATATTCGGGATTCTATCCCGAATATGAAACGCACGGCGTGAAGATCACCTAATCCTCTGCCGCCGCCTCCAGCGCCTCCAGCACCGGACGGATCAGCGGATGCTCCTCCGCGCCGCGTCGTACCGCCGCGAAGACCCGGCGGGTCGGTGCGTCGCCGTCCACGGGGCGGACGACGACACCGGTGAGATCCATGCCTCGCAGCGCCGAACGCGGTACGAGGGCGACGCCCGCGTCGGCGGAGGCGAGCGCCACGACCGCCCGGAAGTCGTCCGAGGAGTGCTCCGGACGGGGCTGGAAGCCGGCGCTCTCGCAGGCCAGGACCACCACGTCGTGGCAGGGATTTCCGGGGTACGGGCCGATCCACCGGTCCTTGGCGAGCTCCGCGAGCGGCACCTCCGCGGCGTCCGCCAGCCGGTGGCTGACCGGTACGACCGCGTCGAAGGGCTCCGCGTACAGCGGGACGTGGGCCAGGCGGGGGTCGTCGGCGGCCGGGGCCCCGCGGTACTCGACGGCGACCGCGACGTCCACCTGCCGGTCCAGGACCATCGGCAGGCTGGCGTCCCCCTCGGCGTCCCGGACCCGGATCCGGATGCCGGGGGCGGTGCGCGCGAGGTGGGCCACGGCGGGCGCGACCACCAGGGCGATGCCGGTCGCGAAGGAGGCGACCGTGACCGTGCCGGCCGCGCCCGAGCTGTAGGCGGCCAGCTCGGCCTCCGCGCGCTCCAGCTGGGCGAGGACGGCGTTGGTGTGGCTGAGCAGGATCTCGCCGGCCGGGGTCAGTCGTACGCCCTTCGCGCTCCGCTCGACGAGCCGGTGGCCCGTCTCCTGCTCGAGTGCCGTCAGCTGCTGGGACACGGCGGAGGGCGTCAGGTACAGCGCGGCGGCAGCCGCCGTCACCGTGCGGTGGTCGGCCACCGCTCGGAGGATGTGCAGCCGCCGCGCTTCGATCACGGGATCGATTCTCTCAGACGCGCTATGCCGCCGAACGACCCGTTCGTCCCCCTCAGGCGTCCAGCTCCGCCCGCGCCGCGACGAACGCGTCGACCGCGCGGTTGACGTCGTCGGTGGAGTGCGCGGCGGACAGCTGGACGCGGATACGCGCCTGGCCCTGCGGTACGACCGGGTACGAGAAGCCGATCACGTACACGCCCCGCTCCAGCAGCAGCTCCGCCATCCGGCCCGCCTCGGCCGCGTCGCCGATCATCACGGGTGCGATGGCGTGGTCGCCGGGGAGGACGTCGAAGCCCTCCTCGGTCATCCGGCGGCGGAACAGGGCGGTGTTCTCGGCGAGCCGCTCGCGCAGGTCGCCCGCCGACTCCAGCAGGTCGAGCACCTTCAGGGAGGCGGCGGCGATCACCGGCGCGAGCGTGTTGGAGAACAGGTACGGCCGGGAGCGCTGGCGCAGCAGGGCGACGATCTCGGAGCGGGCGGCGACGTAGCCGCCGGAGGCGCCGCCGAGCGCCTTGCCGAGGGTGCCGGTGATGATGTCGACGCGGTCCATCACCCCGTGCAGCTCGGGCGTGCCCCGGCCGCCGGGGCCGACGAAGCCGACGGCGTGCGAGTCGTCGACCATGACCATCGCGTCGTAGCGGTCGGCGAGATCGCAGATCTCCCTCAAGGGCGCCACGTAACCGTCCATGGAGAAGACCCCGTCGGTGACGATCAGCCGCCGCCTGGCGTCGGACGCGTCCTTCAACTGCCGTTCCAGATCGGCCAGATCACGGTTGGCGTACCGGAAGCGGCGGGCCTTCGACAGCCGGATGCCGTCGATGATCGACGCGTGGTTGAGCGCGTCGGAGATCACCGCGTCCTCCGGGCCGAGCAGCGTCTCGAAGACACCGCCGTTGGCGTCGAAGCAGGAGGAGTAGAGGATCGTGTCCTCCTGGCCGAGGAAGGCCGACAGCCGCGCCTCCAGCTCCTTGTGCACCTCCTGCGTGCCGCAGATGAAGCGCACGGAGGCCATGCCGTAGCCCCAGCGGTCGAGCGCCTCGTGGGCGGCGGCGATCACCTCGGGGTGGTCGGCGAGGCCGAGGTAGTTGTTGGCGCAGAAGTTGAGGACCTCGCCGGGGCGGCCGCCGGCGGAGACGTGCACGGTGGCCGACTGCGGGGTGTCGATGACGCGTTCGGGTTTGTGCAGTCCGGCGGCGCGGATCTCGTCGAGGGTGGCGCGCAGGTCGTCGCGCACGGAGTCGAACATCAGGGAACTCCTTGAAATACGGGTGACTTACGCAGTCCAGTCGAGGATGACCTTGCCGCCACGGCCGCTCGCCGCGTCGGCGAACGCCGCCTCGAATTCGCGGTAGCCGTAGCGGCCGGTGATCACGGGGGCGAGATCGAGGCCGCCCTCCAGGAGCACGGACATCGCGTACCAGGTCTCGAACATCTCCCGGCCGTAGATACCCTTGATGGTGATCATCGAGGTGACGATCCGGGCCCAGTCGACGGGAAACTCCTGGGCCGGCAGGCCCAGCATGGCGATCCGCCCGCCGTGCGTCATGTTGGCGATCATGTCGCGCAGGGCCTCGGGGCGGCCGGACATCTCCAGACCGATGTCGAAGCCCTCGCGCAGACCCAACTCCCGTTGTCCGTCGGCGATCGAGGAGCCGGAGACATTGAGCGCCAGGCTCACACCGATCTTCCGCGCCAGGTCCAGCCGCTCCTCGCTGACGTCGGTGATCACGACGTTCCGGGCACCCGCGTGCCGGGCAACGGCCGCGGCCATCAGGCCGATCGGCCCGGCGCCGGTGATCAGCACATCCTCACCGACCAAGGGGAAGGACAGTGCGGTGTGCACGGCGTTCCCGAACGGGTCGAAGATCGCCGCGACATCGAGGTCCACCGGGACCCGGTGCACCCACACATTGGCGGCGGGCAGGGCGACGTACTCGGCGAAGGCCCCGTCCCGGCCGACGCCGAGCCCGACCGTGGCCCGGCACAGGTGCCGTCGCCCGGCCAGGCAGTTGCGGCACTTGCCGCACACCAGATGGCCCTCGCCGCTGACCCGGTCGCCGACGGCGATGTCCGCGACGTCCCGGCCGGTCTCCACGACCTCACCGACGAACTCGTGCCCGACCACGAGCGGCGTACGGATCGCCTGCTGCGCCCAGCCGTCCCAGGACCGGATGTGCAGGTCGGTGCCGCAGATGCCGGTGCGCAGCACCTTGATCAGTACGTCGCCGGGTCCGACGGCGGGTTCCGGGACGTCCGCGAGCCACAGCCCGGGCTCCGCCTTCTCCTTGACCAGCGCCTTCAACGCTACGGCTCCTGTGGGTGAGACCCCGGGCCACGGGCATGCCAAAGGAGCCCGCGTCCGGGGAGAGGAGTGGAATCACCAGGCAATCTGCCGTACGACGCCGTCCCCGGTCCATCGAGGATTTCTTAAGCGGCGCCTCAGCTCTGCTTCACGCCCTCTGCCCGGCCACGGAACGGGCGGCCCGGGAGTGCACCCGGGGCCGCTCGGGAGGACAGGCCTAGTCGAGGCGGGAGACCTGGTAATGGCTGATGTACCAATCGTCCCCTGCGCGGGTCACGAGGACCGAGAGCTTGACGTCCAGCGCAGGCCGGTCGGTGAACGAGAACTCGACGTCCAGGTAACCGAGTACGAGGTCGTCCGCGAACCGCCGGGTCTCCAGGACGTGGTAGGCGGCCCTCATCCCGATCGGCTGGGAGGCGTAGTACTCGGCGACACCGGACCGGCCGACACCGTAGGGCTGCAGCCCCTGGAAGATCGCGTCGTCGGTGAAGACGGCGGCGACCTGCTTCGGCTCATGGGCGTCGACGGCCGCTTTCCAACGGTCGAGGACGCCACCCAGGACCGTGGTGTCTTCCGTCGTGCTGTTCATGACGTCATCCTTCCTCGGTGATCCGGCGACCGCTCAGTGGCCGGCGCTCATACCGCCGTCGACGTGCAGGATCTCGCCGGTGACGAACGGAGCCGTCTCCAGGAAGAGCACCGCGTCGACGATGTCGCTCACTTCGCCCATCCGGCCGACCGGGTGCAGGGCCGCGAGGACGTCGTGGGTCTCCTCCGGGTGCATCGGGGTCTTGATGGTGCCGGGCGACACAGCGTTCACGCGGATGCCGCGGGTGGCGTACTCGATGGCGAGGGACTTGGTGGCGGACTGCAGGCCGCCCTTGGTCAGCGAGGCCAGGACGGAGGGGACCCTGGAGTCCGGGCTGTCGACCAGGCTCGTGGTGACGTTGACGATGTGGCCGCCGCCCTGGGCGAGGAGGTGCGGGATCGCCTGCTGGGTGATGTGGAAGACGCCGGACAGGTTGATGCCGGTCACGGCGGCGTAGTCCTCGGCCGTGTAGTCGGTGAACGGCTTGGCGATGAAGATGCCCGCGTTGTTGACCACGGTGTCGATACGGCCGAACCGCTCGACGGCGGCCGCGACGACGCGCTCGGCGGTGGCCGGGTCGGCGATGTCGCCCTGCACGGTCAGGACGTCGGCGTCATCGACGGGGGCGATGGTGCGCGAGGTGGCGACGACGGCGTGACCGAGCTTGCGGTAGCCCTCGACGAGGGCGGCGCCGATGCCCTGCGACGCGCCGGTGATGACCGCGACCTTCTGGTTCTGGGTGCTCATGGTGACCTTCTCCGAAGTGGGTGACCGATCACTAGCCGACCGGTCGACTATTTGACGGTAGGTCGGCGGAAAGACGACGTCAAAGGCCGGATGGGACTCGTTTCCTCCCGCTTGGGAGGCTCAGGCTCGCAGTGCAGATCAGCGCGGGAGTGCGTACGGGTCGTCGACGGGCAGCCAGGCGTCCGGGGCGTGGATCCCGAGGTCGCCGACGCCGTCGCACAAGGCGTCCACGGTGTCGAGCACCCCGGGGCGGTCCTCGTTCTCGCGCCAGACCAGGGACCAGGTCCAGTAGATCTTCGGCTCGACGATCTCGCGTCGGACCAGGTCGGGCGGGATGGGATTGGTCTGTCCCTTGGGCGAGTTGACGACCGGGCGGCGGCAACGGCGAACGTGGTCGAAGAAGGCGGGACCGGTGATGGCCCCGTCGGAGATGCGCACCTCACGAGCCCCGGTGGTCCGCGCCAGCTCTTCGGCGTACACGTTCCAGGACTGCCAGGAGGTGATGTCGTCGTCGATGAGGACGTCGGTGTCCCCGGCTCGCACATCGCCGGTGCGCAGGCCCTTGGCCACGGCGTAGAGCCGGTCGGCGCCGATCAGCCGGCCCCGCAGCCCGAGCCGCTTCAGGTCCTCGTTGCGCACCCAGCACACGGCGAGGTCCAGACTGCCGTCCGCGACCCGGGCGGCCTGGGTGTGAGAGGGCGCGACCCAGGCGTCGATGTGCACCTTGGCCACGGCGGCCGTACGCGAAGTCAGGTCCGGCGGGAGCCAGTTGACGTAGCCGAGCCGTACCGACTCCGAGCCCGCCAGCCGACCGGCCCGGCGCTTGAGGTCGTCGGCCTGCTCCAGCAGGGCGCGGGTGGGCGGGAGCAGGGCGGCACCGGCCGGGGTGAGGGAGACCGATCGGCGGTCCCGGTCGAACAGCCGGACGCCCAGGTCCCGTTCGAGCGCCTTGATCTGCTGGGAGAGCGAGGGGCCCGCGATGAGCAGCCGCTCGGCGGCCCGACCGAAGTTCAGTTCCTCGGCGACCGCGACGAAGTACCGCAGCTGACGCAGTTCCACGCGCGCCATGCTACGCGCGCTGGGAGGCTGCGCCTATCAGCAGCGAGGAAGCCGGTCGTGGCATCGATGCTGGTGACGGGCCCACGATGGGAGCACACCCGACGAGCATGACCGGAGGCAGATCATGCGAGAGTTCCTGGTCGAGATCACCACCACCGTCCCCGAGGACACCAGCCAGGAAGAGGTCGACCGGCGACGGGCCGCCGAGACGGTCCGCGCGAAGGAACTGGCCGCCACCGGCAACCTGGCCCGACTGTGGCGTCCTGTGGGCGAGTTGCGCAGCATCGGCGTGTGGCGGGCCGCCGACGAGGAGGAGCTCCACGAGAAGGTGCTCGGCACCTTGCCCCTGCGCCCGTGGATGACCTTCACCGTCACCCCGCTCGAGTCCCACCCCAACGACCCGGGCAACGCCGACGGCACGAAGTGAGCACCACGTCCCCCTGGAGCCATGTCGCCCGGTCCGCCGCGGCGCTCGCGGCGGGCATGGGCGTCGGCCGCTTCGTCTACCCCCCGATCCTGCCGCTGATGCACACCCAGGCCGGTCTGTCGGCCGCCGCCGGAGCCGACCTGGCCACCGCCAACTACGCCGGCTATCTCGTCGGGGCACTCGCGGGCATCCTGGCCCCCGCCCTGGTCCGTTCGCGCGCCGTCCTGCGCGGCTCGCTGCTCCTGCTGACCGGCACACTCGCCGCGATGCCCGCCACCCACAGCACCGCCGCGTGGGCTTCGCTGCGGCTGCTGGCCGGGGTGGCGAGTGCCCTGGTCTTCGTCGTTGCGGTCGCCTCCCTCCTCCACCACCTGCGGGAACACCCGCCGCACCTGCCCGGCTGGGCATTCGGCGGCGTGGGCGCCGGCATCGCACTGTCCGGTCTGCTGGTCCTGGTCCTGCGGTCCGTCGCCGACTGGCGGACCGCCTGGTGGGCGGCGGCCGCGCTCGCGGCGGTGCTGGTCGGCGCCTCCTGGAACCTGCGGCCGGAAGATCCGCCCGTCGCCGCGGCAGCCAGGAGCGACGCGAAGCCCCGTACCCACCGCTGGTTCGGTGCGCTGTTCGTCAGCTACACCCTGGAAGGCGTCGGCTACATCGTCGCCGGAACCTTCCTGGTCTCAGCGATCGGTCAGGGTTCTCCCGGCTGGGTCGGCAGCGGCGCCTGGGTGCTCGTGGGGCTGGCCGCCGTACCGTCCTCGGCGCTGTGGGCCCGGCTGGGGCACCGCTGGTCCCGCCCCGGTCTGCTGTCGGCCGCGCTCGTGGTCCAGGCGATCGGCATCGCCGTGCCCGCGCTGATCGGCGGTACGGCGGCGGCCCTCGTCTCCGCGGTGCTGTTCGGTGCCACGTTCCTGGGCGTCAGCACCCTCGCCCTGGCCGTGGGAGCCCATCTGCGCTTCCCCCGCTCGGTCGCTCTGCTCACCGCCGGATACTCCGTCGGCCAGATCCTCGGCCCGCTGCTCGTCGCCCCGCTGCTCCACCACGGCTACCGTCCGGCCCTCCTCCTGGCCGCCCTCGCGGTGCTCGCCGCAGCCGCGACCGCGGCCGTGCTGCGGATCGGATTCCCGCACCACATGGTCGTAGTACGACACACAATCCCCGAAAGGCGGCGAGAATCGACCGAGGGCGCCGGACCCGACGCTCTCTCCCCGCACTCGGCGAACTGACGTGGAGCCGCTCATGACCACCGCACGGGACCTCGCGATCGTCGCCCTGGACGCGGCGCCCGGCCGCCCAGTGGAGCAGGGTGATCTGTCGCTCGCCCTGGCGGGAGCCGAGGTGTTCGACCTCATCGAGGCCGAGGCCCTCGTCCTGGACGGCGACCGCATCCTGCCGGGCGCCCAGGCGCCCACAGGGGACCGCCTGTTGGACGAGGCTGCCGCGGCCCTCGTACGACAGGAGCCGTACGAGTCGGTCGAGGACTGGCTGTGGCGCCGGGGCCGGGGGCTCTCCTCCGCCTACGTCGACGACTTCGAGCGGATGGGGCTGACGGCCCGGCCTCGGAGCCACCGGCTTGCGCTGCGGACCGGGCGGACGGTACTGGTCGACTCGGCGGCCCGGCGCCAGGCCGAGGCCCGCTGGTCGGCGGGCGAACCCGTCCTGGCCGCCCTGGCTGCCGCCGCCGGGCTCCGCGACGAACCGGCCGAGGACGCGGAGGCCCTCGCCGGTGACGCGGTCACGACGGTGTTGGCCGCCGTCGGAGACGCGGTGATGGAGCTGGAGGCCGTACGCCAGCGGAAGGCGATCGAGGACGCCGCGTTCGACAACGTCTGGCGCGGCTACTAAGGCCTGTCCGGCGGATCAAGCCCGGCCGGCGTTGACAACGCTCGTGATCAATACACCTAGCGCCCGGTGGCGCCGAGCAAGGCCCGGCAGTTCTGCCAGAGAGGGCTCAGCCGCTGGGTGTTGTTGTACAGCTTGGCGAACATCACCTGGCCCTCCAGCTGGGCCACCACCGCCCGCGCCGCCTCCCGCGTGTCGGCGACGGTGACATCACCGCGCTCGCGCGCCTCGGCGACGACCGACTCGACCATGTCGACCTGGGCGTCGAAGATCTCCTGCAGCCGCCCGCGGACGGTCTCGGTCTGGTTGCTCAGCTCCAGGGTGAGGTTCCCGAACAGGCAGCCCGACACGGTGCCGCAGCCCTGCTGGACGGTGCGCTGGCCGGCCTCCGTCTCCTCGAACAGCTGCCGGAGCCGCTCCAGGGGTTCGGCGTTTGCGCCCAGGATGCGCGCCCAGTCGCGTTTCTGGGCCGCCCAGTGCTCGTCGACGACGGCGAGCGCGAGGGACTCCTTGGACTCGAAGAAGTAGTAGAAGCTGCCCTTCGGCACCCCGGCCGCCTTGCAGATCTCGGCCACGCCCAGCGCCGAGTAACCGCGCCCCTCGATCAACGAGCGCGCAGCAGCGAGAATCTTCTGCTTGGCGTCACTGGTGCGTCCCATGCATGGAGTGTACGGCGGTACTAGACCGGTCGGCTGGTACCGCAGGGCTCGGTCCTCCGTCACAGCAGCGGGAGCCCGCCGGCCTCGAGGCTCGCCACGAGCTCGGCCGCCGACGCCTTGATGGCCTCCAGGCCGGTCATCCCCCAGGGCCGCGGCGCGACGTCGGCGACGCACACGGTGCCGAGCACCATGCCCGTGGTGTCGATGAGCGGCGCTCCGAGGTAGGAGTGGATGCCGTACTCGTCGACCACGGGGTTGCCCGCGAACCGCGGATAGTCGCGGACGTCCTCCAGGGCCAGGGCCCTGCGCCGGACCACCACATGGGGACAGAAACCGTGGTCACGGGGCAGGGAGCGGCCGAGCTCGGGCCGGGTCCCGTCCTCCTTCACGACGAGTCCTACGGCGGGCGCATGCAGGCCGGCGAAGAACTGGCCGTTCTCGTCGAGGAAGTTGACCATGGCGTAGGGCGAGCCGGTGAGCGCCGCCAGATGGCCCGCGAAGGCGTCGAGGGCGGGCTCGGGGCGCTCTCCCAGGCCCAGTCCGCGCAGTCGCCGGGTCCGGGCGGGGGCCTCCTTGTCCTCGGGGGTGAGCAGCAGACGACCGGCCGGGCGCGGCGGGTCGTAGCTCATGGCCGGGTTCCGTCGCTGTGCGCGTACGTCATATGCGGCTCCGGTGGGAAGGGTCGGGGGTGTCACATGTGGGCGCCGTGGCTCGGCGCCGGGGTGGCAGGGGCGTGGGCGATGAGGTGGCGTACGAGGGTGAGCAGGGTCTGCACGCCGGAGGCGGAGATCCGGGCATCGCAGCGGACGACCGGGATGTCCGGGTCGAGGTCGATGGCGGCGCGTACCTCCTCGGGGTCGTAGCGGTGGGCCCCGTCGAACTCGTTGATGGCGACGATGAAGCCCAGGCCGCGCTCCTCGAAGAAGTCGACGGCGGCGAAGCATTCCTCCAGGCGCCGGGCGTCGGCGAGGATCACCGCGCCGAGCGCGCCCTCGCACAAC
>NZ_QZWF01000061.1 GCF_004187715.1 Streptomyces sp. F001
CTACGGATCACTACGGATCCCAAAGGAAACACGGGAGCCTGACGGCTTTCGGAGGCGAAGTGGGCTTAGCGGCCTCCGCATCTCCCTCTGCGGGCTGGAGCTACCGATCAGCCGTCTGGTGGCGGGCGAGGCGGGGCATGCGCTCGGCCTACGTGGCTGCGCCGGACGCGGCGGCCGTGAGGTCGTCGCGGGTCGAACGCCGTGACCTCGCCGTGCGCAGCCCCAGGAACACCAGCAGTCCGAAGGGTGACAGCAGGATCGTGAAGACCAGCAAAGGCCCCATCAGCAGGGCGGAGATCCCAAGCCTTCTGGCCTCCCGGTACATCCACTGCCCGATGAGGAGGTCCCAGGCGATGACTTGCGCCCAGATGGCTCCCGCGCCGTCCGCGAGTGCCGTCAGTTGACGGAAGGTGTCGAGGTCCGGGCTGCTGACCGCGGTCCAGAGTTCGGGGAACACCGGAACCGCGAGCGCGAGGTAGACGAGCAGTACGGGCACCGCGGTCATCGGTGAGGCGGCGATGCGGGTGGTCGGGCCCCACGCGGGGGCGAAGATCATGAGCAGCCAGACGGGTGCGGCCAGCCAGAAGGAGAGCTCGAAGAGGAATACGGTCATGCCATGACCTCCTTCGAGGCGCCGGCGTCTTCAGCGTCAGCTACCTCGCCCGAAGGGGGAGCCTGAGCCCGCAGGGATCCGTACGTCCCGAGAACGACGGCCACCAGGATCAGGCCAGCCGCCCCCAGCGTCAGGCCGTCCGGGTGGATCAGCGGCTGGCCCCGCAGCGCCTGCCAGAGGACCAGAGCGTAGGAGGCGGCGTACACCCCCGAGGCGAGCAGCATCAGGCGCAGCCGTACCCGGTCGTCGGCGAGGCGGGCGAAGCGTGGTGCGAGGGCGGTCAGCGCCATGACCAGCAGCGGCAGGAGTTGCAGCGCATGCATGCCGACGAAGTGCGGGATCCGCAGATCGCCGCCGGTCGTCGACCAGCCGGTCAGCGGCATGGAGGGACCGCCGTCCGGCACGCCCACGCTGTGCGCGCCGACCACCTTGGAGACGCCGCGCCGCTGCCCCGGCGCGGGCTGCGTCATCAGGAATCCGACGGCGGCCCCGGCCAGCGCCAGGGCGATGCCGGAGCGCATCGCCCAGGCGGACGCACGGTCGGCGATGCGGGCGCGGAGCAGCAGCACGGCGACGGCGAGCGTGCCGAGCCACAGGATGACGACCGTGACGGCCATCGCATTGAACAGCGCCTCGTCCAAGGGCGTTTCGTGGTTGAAGTGACTGCGTTTGCCGCGTATCACCTGCCCGGTGATGATCACTATCTCGACGAGGCTCGCCAGCGCGACGACCGTCCCCGCCCACCAGCCCACCCGTCGGCCGCTGGGAAGGAGCGACAGCATCCAGGCCAGGGAGAGGCAGTACGCCACGAACGAGACCGAGAACTTGAACGGCTTGAACCAGATCGGCGCACCCGCCAGGACACGGTCGTCGACGACGAGTCCGACCGCGGAGATGACCGCCGTCACCACCATCGCCGCCGAGAACAGCACCAGCGGCCGATGCCACGACCGCCATGGCGCCGAGGACCACCACGACGGCGCAGGCCACGAAGACGGACGTGAAGAAGACATGGCTACCCCCTATCAACGGATAGCGGCACTATCCGCTATCCGATAGGCGTACTATCTATGATGGGAGGCGGGCCGGCAAGGACCGGCGCGGTGGGCAGAGCGACGGCCAGGGAGTGAACCGGCAGTGCGTATGGGAGAGTTGAGCCGAAAAACCGGAGTGCCGGTGCCGACGATCAAGTACTACGTCCGTGAAGGGCTACTGCCTCCCGGCGAGCTGAGCAGCCCGAATCAGGCGACCTACGGCGAGGCGCACGAGCGTCGGCTGCGGCTGATCCGTGCCCTGCTCGATGTGGGCGGCATGAAGGTGGCCGAGATCGCGGACGTACTGGCGGCCCTGGACGACCCGGAGCGTCCGCTGCACAAAGTGCTCGGCGCCGCCGCGGACCGCCTCGGCAGCGCGAACATCGAGCACGACGACGCCGAGGCGACGACCGCCCAGGCCGTCGTCGCCGACCTCGTCTCCCGGCGTGGCTGGCGGACGCATGAGTCGAACCCCGCCGCCATCGACTTGTCCAAGGCCCTCGCCGCCATGGCCCGGTTGGGGCACGGGGCGTTCGTCGAGGTGCTCGATGACTACGCCGACGCCGCCGAGCAGGTCGCCCGCGCCGACCTCACGTACGTGGACCGGCGGGTGGCGGTCGAGGACATGGTGGAGGGTGTGGTGGTCGGGACCGTTCTGGGTGAGGCGGTGTTCAGCGCGCTGCGCAGGCTGGCTCATGTGGACGCCTCGGCGAAGCTCTACGGCACGGAGGGGCCGCCGGAGCGGAAGACGAGCTGAGCCGACCGCAAGTTGGCAATGGCTCAGTGAGCGAACGAGCACCGCTTCGCTGGAGTCCAGGGCGGCCGAAAGGTCGCGGTACAGCTCTTCCGGAAACGTCCCCGCGTCAAGAGCGCAGGCCTGTACCGCATCCTTACAGTTCCGTGCCTGCGTGGCCGTAGCCAGCGCGATGAACACAGGATGTGCCAGCGGATTGCGTTGAATTCGCCTTGGTCGTACGAGGTGATGGTGTGGGCATCGGCATTGAGGATGTACCAGAGCGAAACGTCGGTGTGCGCGGCCTGCCCCCGGGTTCGGATGACGGTGAGGAAGAGAGGATGCTCGCCGGTGATCGGCGATACCACGGCCTCGGTGCCCAGCTCCTCCTGGCATTCTCGGACCACGGCGGTCCATGGGTCCTCACCCGGCTCGATCTGCTCGCGGAAGGTCTGCCGCCGGCAGCCCAGCACCGGACAGACCAGCCGCCGTACGCGCAGGTGGACGACAACCTGGCGGCCGTCGACCGGCACGTCCGTCACCGTCCGGCCGTGGTACCCGTGCACCTTCGCCGTCGGCGTCCCGCACACCGGACACGGCACCGCCACATCCCGAGTGCGGGCCGTGACCACCACCGCGTCACCGCCGTCCGCTACGTCCTCGACGACCAGCACCGACAGCCCGGAAAACACCGTGGACATAAGGGAGTTGACATCCATTACAAGATCATGATCACGGACGGCTACTCAACGTCATCACCGACTACGGGCCAGACCCATCTTTAGGACAGTCCCACTGCAGGAAGGGACTTGGAGACCGGGAGCTCATGTGGCATCTCCCGCCCCGGCCCGGGCGGCGCACCGGTCTTCGACGACGCCGGAACGTTGCTGGCGGCCGGCATCGATTTGTTTCCTCGGCTTCGCCTGCGACCTGGGCGGACTCGTCGTCTACCTCGGCGCCCGCCTCCAATCTCCTGTGCCCGACTCCTCCCTGTGCCTGCTCCCCGCTGCTGTCACTACCTCGCCCGGGCCGCCGCCTCGTTGTCGGCGGGGATGCCCAGCCGGTCGGCCATGGTGGTGAGGGCCGTTCCCAGCGGGACCGCGACCCGGGTCACGGCGTGCCGGTCGCCCCGAGTCGGGTCCCGGTTGACGATCAGCACCGGCTTCCCTTCCTGGGCCGCCTGGCGGACGAACCGGAGCCCGGACATCACCGTCAGTGAGGAGCCCAGGACCAGCAGCGAGGCCGACTCACGGACCAGCTTGCGGCAGTGCTCGACTCGCTGCGGCGGAACGGCTTCGCCGAAGAACACCACGTCCGGTTTGAGGACGCCGCCGCAGACCGTGCAGGGCACCACGCGGAAGACCCCGACCTGGTCGTCGGTGAGGTCGGCGTCACCGTCCGGGTTGATTCCGGCGGCCACCGGCTCGAAGCCCACATTGGCCTCCTCCAGCCGCCGGGCGAGTTCGCGGCGCGGGCTGAAGTCGCCGCAGGAAAGACAGACGACCCGGTCCAGGCTTCCGTGGAGTTCGACGACGCCCTCGCTGCCAGCGGCCTGATGCAAGCCATCGACGTTCTGGGTGACCACACCAGAGAGCAGGCCGTGCCGCCCGAACGCGGCCACGGCCTGATGCCCGGCGTTGGGGCGGGCGCGGCCGAAGGTGCGCCAGCCGAGGTGGCTGCGCGCCCAGTACCGGCGTCGGGCCTGGGCGCTGGCGGTGAAGTCCTGGTAGGTCATCGGAATGTGCCGAGCAAGGCTCCCGCCCTCGCCCCGGTAGTCGGGGATGCCCGATTCCGTGGAGATGCCCGCCCCGCTGAGCACCAGCACACCGCCGGTGCTCAGCGCATCGGTGACCGGCTCCAGGTCCGTGGTGCCCGGCGGCAAGTCCTCGGTAGGGGTCCAGCTCAGAGTGGGGCGCATGCGCATGCCGCCAGGATACGGAACAGGCTGCCACCACCCACTTCCGCCGTCGATGGCGCCGTTGGTTCGGAGGGGGACATCCCGCACGTGCCGCTGCGCCCCGCCCGCGCCCGTCATCGCCGCCCACGTCCTGTGCACCGTACGCCCAGCGGGCTTGCAACGAGGTGGTTAACCCGCGGCAGAGCTATTCCTCCGCCTCTGCACCGGGCTCGGGTGTCGCGGTGGTGGAGAGCGCGGTGCCGGTCAGGCGCGCTCCGAGGCCGGGCCGACCCGGTGCCGGGCGGCTGACGCCGCGGGTGGTGTTCTGCTCGGCCAGCAGCGTGTCGATGAGATCGTGTAGTTTCCGGGTGAGGTCCTTCTCCCTCGCCTCCATGGCCGCTAGGCGGGCCTCGAACGCTGCCTGGAACTGAGGGGGGACCTGCGACCTGATGTCGTTGCCCCACTCCGCATACGTACGGCTGCTCAGTGGGCTGTTGACGTCTGAGCTGAGGGCCATGAGGTTCTCCCGAAAGTTGAGCACCCGCTTTTGATTCGCCGGGCTCAGCCGATGGAAGCCATGGAACTTCTGTATCCGCTCGACCGCCACGATGTGTTCGAGGGTGGCGGGGTTTTTCGGGCCTACGATGAGCCACGGCGCGATCGGATCGGGTGAACCGTAGGGCAATTGCCGTCGGGCCCACGCGACCAGGTCCGGTTCATTCTCCGGGGGCCGCTTCCAGAAGACGTCGTAGGCGCGCCCCTCCCACGTGGCGGTGGCACCGCCCCTTGCTGGGACGTCTTGCAAGTGGGGGTACGGCGCAACGTCGGCGCTGAGGGCCTCGAGGTCCGCTTCCCCGTACTCGCGCTCAGGAACGGTACCGGCCACTGTCTCACGCTGAGATGCCTCGGTGACGTCCCGTACGGTGCCTCGGTCCGCGGTCGCCACCTCGTCCGGCTCTAGGGCGAAGGACTCGATGCGTTCCTTGGTCCGCCCATCTGTACGGAGTTGCTTGCGTCCGCCTTGCTTCTTGGCCTTGGCAGCGGCCTTCCTCATTTGGTCTTCGGACCGCCACAGCGTCCTCCCTGATGTCGACGGCTCGAGGCCGCGAGCCACGTCGTTGATCGTCGGCAGGGGACGGCCGCCCGGCGTGTCCATTTCCACGGTCGGTTTCGGCCGTCGGATGAGCGAACGACGGTTTCCCGCCTGTACCGCGGCTTGCTCGACTTCGGCCGTCGTCGTGCCGAACTCGCGCACCGCGTTGTCCAGTTCCAACGTGGCCACCTGTCGTGGCGATCGAGCGCGGAGCTTCAGCAACGGCCGGGCCGCTCCGGCCAGTCCGATAGCCGAGAGGAACGCGCCAGCCACTGCGAGAGGGATGCTGTCGTCGGTGTCGGGCGGGGTCAACTGCTCGGCCTCGGTTCGGAACGTCGAGGCCGAAGCTGCCAGGTCGCGCTCATACTGTCGCAGCAGCGCCACCCCTAGCTCTACTCCGGCGAAGGAGAGGTCCAGCACCCCCACTGCCAGGGCTCCCACCGGACCGGTGAAGACCACGGTGAGGCCTAGCAGGAGCAGTCCCGCGGCGCTCAGCAGGGTCTCGGTACGGGTGCGTCCGAGCTGGGATCCGAGCGCTACTGCGAACTCGGGGAAGGCAGGCACAGATGACAGCCCGAGGCTTTGGACGGCAGCGAGCACGAGCGGCCCGTACAGCCACGCGTCATCCGCGGAAGCGCCCCTGGTGAGCCGAAGCCGCAGGATTCGGGTTGCGGCGATGGCCGAGTCGATCTCGACCTGCACGCTTGCAGAACCTGCGTGCGGGGAAGCCTCGTACGCCTCCAGCAGACGCAGTGACTCCTGAGGCAGGGCGAGGGCCGCCAGCAGCTCGGAGACCTCGTGGGCGTCCGGTCCGGCCATGCTGTCGTGGGCTCGTGCGCCCGCCGGGCCGTCTCGTGGGTCGGGCTGGTCGAGCGTCCCGTTTTCCAGACCGCGGCGCTCCTGCGCGATCGCGTTCAGCAGGATCGCCCGGTTCAGATGGCGGGGGTACGGGGGCATGGGGCTGAAATCGACGGGGCCGGAAGCGCCGCCGGGGAGCGCGGCAGCTGAGCCTTCGGGCGGCGGTCCTGCTAACCCGGCCGGTTCTCCGGCGTCCGCGTTCGACGCCGGGGTGCCAGGCTCTGGTTCGGCGGCGGCGGTGGGTGGCGGCTCAGGTGTGCCGGCCGATGGTGGATCAGTCAGTAGCTGTACCTGCCGGGCCGCGCCAAGTACCCGACGGGCACTGGCTGTCAGCCGGT
Organism: Streptomyces sp. F001; assembly: GCF_004187715.1. Taxonomy (GTDB): domain Bacteria; phylum Actinomycetota; class Actinomycetes; order Streptomycetales; family Streptomycetaceae; genus Streptomyces; species Streptomyces flavusporus. The sequence continues at coordinate 6,567 of NZ_QZWF01000061.1, forward strand.
CGTCGGCTCCGGGACGGGCGAATCGCCGGGCGAGCATCTGAAGTTGGGAGATTTGCTCGCCCAGGAGTCTGTCCGCCGCTGCCTGCAAGGCCGGTCGCAGCATGGTCAGCACTATCCGTAAGTCTTCCTCGAACAACTGCTGACGTTTGAAATTGCCGGTCAGGGACCGCTCGTATTCCTTGGTCATCTCGGGGAAGTACGAACGGGACAACGCGTTCAGTCCCGCCCCTTTCACGCTCCATCCCGCAGGTCGCAGCCGCGGTGGTTCGGCCCACGCGGGCAGCCCGCCCGGCGTGAGGTCCGCGCCGACGGCGAGCAGCGACTGGTAATAGGCGCCCAGGCGTACGGCGGCCCTCTTCGCGCGCTCGTCGGCCACGGCCCGCTACATCCCCTCGAGGTACCGACCGAGGGCTTCGTCCAGGCGCCTGGAGGCGTCGGCCGCGGCCTGCACGGTCGCGTGACTGCGGGCGACGGTGAGCAGCGCGGCGGCATGATCCTTCCTGTCGGCCTCCTTCGCCGGGCGTTTGCCGGACTCGGGGTGTGCCTCAAGGAGTTGGGCGACCTGCTGCAGATCGGTGGCGTTGCGCTGCTCCTCGGGCAGTGCCTCAAGAACGGAGGCGGCCGCCTTCAGTCGTGGCCGAGTGCTGCTGTTGCGGAGCGCGGGCATCAAGGCCTCCGGTCAAGGGCTGGGGGGCGGAGGATTATCGGCCGGATCACCGCCGGTATCGACGAGGTCGGCGAAGGCGGGATCTGCCGAGACCAGTGACACCCGGTCGATGTCGGGGTCGCCGAGTCGCCCGGCTGCCAACAGTGCCTGCCGGCGGTCGTTCTCCAGCCGTATGCGGCGAGCGTTCTCTCGTTCCCGTACGACATCGATGTAGCGGTGCAGCCGCTTGAACGGTTCCAAGAGCGGGGCGTTGCCCGCCGCCAGATCGAGTACGACGTTGGCGGTCTCCAGGGTCACCAGTCGGCCGCTGTCCCGGAGCACGATCCACTCGTGGTACGCCGCCCGGACGACATCGCGCTGTTCTGCGGTGAGCTCGGCCCAGTCGGTTGCTCCGTCGAGTGCCGTCGCCACTTCGGGGAGGAGTGCTGCCATCTGTTTCAAGGTGTGCGGTGGGAAGAACTGCGCTTCCTGGGCGATTGGCGGCAGCGGCATGGTGGCGCGGGTGAAGCGAACGTGTGGGTCCTCCAGTTCGCTCGTGGCAGCGACCCGGATCGCCAACTCGTCATAGTCCGCGGGCTCGCCGTCGAGCCAGATCCGCACTCCGGCGACCTCGAGCATGCCGTCGGAGGTGACCGGAATCTCCGCCCAGTCGATCTCCTGTCGGCCGGCGATCGGCATCAGCCACTTTCCCCGGGACACGCGGTAGGTGATGGTGAACTCATCCAGGAACGTCCGGGGGGCCACGGCGACCACCTGCCGTGCTGTCGTCTGGGTTGTCTTCGACGGCGTACAGGTCACGGTGAACCGGGTGTACGCGGCCCGCAACCAGGCCAGCGCCTGGTGCATGTTGGCGACCCGGAAATCGTCCCGCAGCCGGTAGATGGCGCAGTTGAACAGGTATCCGATGGGCCCTATGGGGTCGATCACCTGGTCCAGTGGACGTTCGCTGCCCTGCACGGGAACGAACACGCCTTCCACCTCGGCCGGGGTCGGCTGCCGGCCGGTCCGGGGGACGTCATTGGGCACAAACACCCACCGGGTCGGTACACGGCGCCGACGGTAGCGCTGCATCCGCTGGTCGAAGTCCTCCGCGCGCCAGATCGCACGCATGTAGTGCAGGATGTTTCGCCGCACGTGGGCGATGAGGGAGCTGCTTTGATGGTCGCGCCGAGCTTTGTCCGCGGCATGCGCGGTGCGCCGCTCGACGTCCCGCTCCAAGAACTGTTGCCCGGGGCCAAGGAAGTCCGGCATGGTGCCCTGGCCGGTATAGGCGCGGTAGTTCTCGGTCGCCCCGATCGACGCCTGGGCGGCCAGGCCGAACCTTTCGTCCGTGGCGGTCGGCAGGACCGAGGGCTCCTTCCGGATCGCGCTGAGTACACCGGCGAGACCGGGGTCGAGCAACGCGGAAACGAGGACATCTCCATGCCGGGCGATCCACAACTCGTCGATCTCATGCGCCTGGGGCACGGGTTCGGGGACAAAGACCACCGAGTGCACCTCCGCGATCCGGGTTGAGACCCAGTAGCGCTGCTGAAGCCGGTGGTACAGGTAGGTGACGGCAAGCTCGTCGTTGGGGTTGGTCAGCTCTGAGGAGCGCGACACCTCATAGGTGTTCTCCGACTCGGTCGAGACAGTCACCTTGGTGTCCCGCTTCATGCGGCCAGCCGTCTTGCTCATCACCTCGTTCAGCCGGCTCTTCGTGTTCCGGCTGGACGACGCCTGGTCGGAGGCGATGCCTCCCGACACCTTGGCCTGGACGAACGGGCCGTAGCCGCCACTGACCTCCGCCTCGGCATGCATATTCAACTTCTCGGACGCCTCAGCGACCACTTCGGCGGTGTCCTTGGTCGTGCTGCTGGACTCCGTCGACGTCTCGAAGGAAGAGGACTCCTCGGAACTGCGGGCGATCTTCGTCCGGGTCGTCACCTTGACGCTCACCTTTTGCGACTCGCGGGGAGCAAGAGGAATCGACTTGAGCAGCTCGCCCCGCCCGTAAGCGAGCAGCTTCCACGACTGCCGGTGCACGACCTGCAGCCCCGTCAGTACCTCGTCTGTGGGGAAGGGGTCGAAGGCGTACTCCTCGGCATCGCCGCCGACGCGGATGCCGGTCTGGACGAAGTACCTGTCGAAGACGTCGTCGTGCAGCTGCTCCCAGAACCCGGCCTTCAGGATGCCGTTGATCGCAGCCGGATCCCCCCTATTCGTCAGGAAGGCTGTCGCGTCATCGAGCGCTCGGCCCCGAAGGATGCCATAGACGCTGTAGGCGTAGTACAGGTTCGGACTCAGTCCCTGGAAGTCCTCGAACTTCTGGGCCGCGATGTCGGTCGGGCTGTACACGGAGACCCGATTGAATGCGCGCACCGCGCAAACAGCGCTCCACCAGCTCATCAGTGAGTCGGCCAGACTGCCGACGTAGACCTGGTCGACCGATCCTCCGTTCGCACGCGCCCGGGTCCATGCGTCGCCCGCGAAGTGGCCGATCCATACCCGCACAGCTCCAGTGAAGGCAGCCATACGCGGATCAGCGGGCAGATGCTCAGTGGAATTCGTCCTGCGTGGATCGACATAGGGATCCTCGGCGTTGCGCAAGAACACGTACTCGTCGAAGTCGTACGTTGCATCAGAGGCCGCGTCGATGCCCGCCAGCACCGTGCCCCCGGAGGCGTCCTCGCCGAGTAACAGCGCAAGCTGGGCATCTAAGGCGTCATCGGCGGGAGTATCGGCGGCGACCTTTGCCACCGATACTCCCGCCGGCATGGGAACCGCGGGTGGCGGTCGGCGGCGCAGCTGAGCCGGACCGAACATAAGCCCTGGTGCACCGGCCGCCTTCGCCGCATCCGTGGACGGAATCATCGGCAGAGCGGCCGTCAGGGGAGTGGCTCCCACGGCCGAGCCTGGCAGCGACAACGGCGAACAGGCACCCGGCTCCAGACGGTGCACCGTAGCCCCAGTGCCCTCCGCCCGTGCAGACGGCGCCGGCGAGGAATCAGAAGAGGAACGCGAGGAGCGGGGATGCGACGCCATCAAGGCCTCCCGAAATCCACTGACGGCTTGTCAAGGTGGCAGCGCACTCACGCGTTGTCCATATCGCTATGCCGTCCAAAGCGCTGGCATCGGTCACCCACACACGCCGAGAGATCTTATCGTCAACAGGTCTCCCGTACCTTGAACTCACGGCAACCATATGCCGGTTCCCCAGGTCCGAACGGTGCACTGAACATGGAATGCACGATTTCGTTTCTACTAACAGGCGGTGCCCGCTGACTGATAATGATCACCTATCGACCTTGGCGATCGGATACGAATTCACATGCGCTGTCGGCATTCGGCACGGTCATCTGGCGTATGGAGAAGTCCTCGAGGATAGGTAGACTGAGACAGGCCAGGCGGCGTATCCACCTGACCTAAGCTTGATGTTTATCCTCGCTGCTGTTTCAGGCGGACGTGTTCGGTG
>NZ_QZWF01000062.1 GCF_004187715.1 Streptomyces sp. F001
AAACTAAGTTGCGACAATCTACTAGGTTGTCGCCATGAGCAATCTTGATCGCGAGGCGGTTCCCGCCGTGTGCGGCGGCCGTGGATTCGTGGTGGCCGAGCCCGTACGCGAACTCCTCAGCCCCCGCCGCGTCAAGCTCGGCGAGTCCAGCGAAGTCCGCCGGCTGCTGCCCAACCTGGGCCGCCGCATGGTCGGCGCCTGGTGCTTCGTCGACCACTACGGCCCCGACGACATCGCGGACGAACCCGGTATGCAGGTGCCGCCCCACCCGCACATGGGGCTGCAGACGGTGAGCTGGCTGCACGAGGGCGAGGTGCTGCACCGCGACTCCACCGGCAGCCTCCAGACGATCCGCCCGCGCGAACTGGGACTCATGACCTCCGGCCGGGCGATCAGCCACTCCGAGGAGAGCCCGAAGTCCCACGCCCGCTTCCTGCACGGCGCCCAGCTCTGGGTCGCGCTGCCGGACGGCCACCGCCACACCGACCCCCGCTTCGAGCACCACGCCGACCTGCCGGTCGTCACGGCACCGGGCCTGCAGGCGACGCTCATCCTCGGCGACCTCGACGGCGCCACCTCGCCCGGCACGACGTACACCCCGATTGTCGGCGCCGACCTCGCCCTGGCCCGCGGCACGGACGTACGCCTGCCGCTGGAGCCGGACTTCGAGTACGCCGTCCTGTCCATGTCCGGCGAGGCCCACGTGGACGGGGTGCCGGTGCTGCCGGGCTCGATGCTCTACCTCGGCTGCGGACGCAGTGAACTGCCGCTGCGCGCCGAGTCGGACGCGGGGCTGATGCTCCTGGGCGGTGAGCCGTTCGAGGAGGAGCTCATCATGTTCTGGAACTGGATCGGACGGTCGCAGGAGGAGATCGCACAGGCGCGTCAGGACTGGATGGAAGGGTCGAGATTTGGGGTGGTGAAGGGGTACGACGGGGATCCCCTGCTGGCCCCCGAGCTGCCGGCGACGCCGCTGAAGCCGCGGGGAAGGGTCCGCTGACCTGTGGGAATGGCTGATGGGCTGGTGACGACCAGTCGGCCGTTCCACGTCGTCCCTCACAGGTCCCGTGCGGCCGCTGGGCGGCTGGGCGTGCTGTAAGCCCTTTGCGTTGTGCCGTGCCCGTCGAGGGTGTGTCCGTCTGTGGGTGGCTGTGGCAGGACACTTGCTAACCCTTTGCTCACTCCACTGACGCGTCATCAGATGTCGGCGGGGTTCGTGGCGCACCTCTATTGCGGTGGCGTTGTCATTGGGTGACCACCGCATAGATTCCGATCCGGCGGCGGACCGTCGCATGCTCTGGCGCACGGGCTTGCTGCTCGGTCTGTCACCTTGTGGAGGTTCTACAAGACGTGCGACTGCTGTAGTGGTGCTGCCTCGTGGAGGGGGCTGCCGTGTCGGAGCGCTCACAGCAGGTTCTTGGTCTGCTGGTGGTAAAGCGCAAGCAGTTCGCTGACCTGTGAATATGGCAGCCGTCGGGACGCTGTCGGGACCGCCGGCCCGGGAATGGTCCGGATCTTGATTGATGCAGACCTGGGGCTGCGGCTCTGTTGGATTGGCCGTAGCCGCCTGCTCCGAGCTGACGATCCCACCTGGCACAGGTTGTAGAGACCGTGTGAGATGGGCTGCGCTGGTGCGGGCGATGCAGTCGGCGCCTCATGCTGTCCGGGTTCCATACCAGCGCGGCCGGTGATTGTCGTGCGCGGTCAGGATCACAAGGGCGGCCGACTGGGATACGGCTGATGGTCCGCAGTGCCCCAACCTCGCAGCCCAGTTGCGCTTCACGGACACCGATGGCCATGCCTGACCAGCTCGCCTGAACGCCCAAGACCGACGCTAGTTGACGCGTCAATCATCGGCATCTAGCGTAGATGATGCGTCAACCAAATGGTTTGGGGTCGCCAGCCCGGCCATCCCGTATCTGCCTCACTGCGGGGCATCGAGATGTCGGTGCACTGCCGGAGACCCGCGGACGCAAAGTTCCAGAAGGGGAATCTCGTGAGTACTGAGAACAAGGCCGGACTCGGCGCGCTGCTGACGCCCGAGGAGAGCGTGCTCGCCCTCATCGACCACCAGCCGTTCCAGGTCGCCAACCTGCACAGCCACGAACCGACGATGGTCATCAACAACGCCGTCGGGCTCGCCAAGGCCGCCAAGGTGTTCGACGTTCCGACCATTCTGACAACCGTCCTGGAGGAGCGCGGCGGCCTTCTTCTCCAGGGTCTGCAGGATGTGTTCCCGGAGCAGAAGCCGATCAACAGGACCTTCATCAACACCTGGCAGGACGAGCGTGTCGTGGATGCCGTCAAGGCGACAGGACGCAAGAAGCTGATCATTGCCGGCCTCTGGACGGAGATCTGTGTGGCCATGCCGGCGATACAGGCGGCGGGCGAGGGCTTCGAGGTCTTCGTCGTCACCGACGCGTCGGGCGGTGTCTCGAAGGAGGCCCACGACATGGCGGTGCAGCGCATGATCCAGGCGGGCGTGGTCCCGATCACCTGGATGGCCGTGCTGGGCGAGTGGCAGCGTGACTGGGCCCGCGAGAAGACCGTGCAGGGTGCCGCCGAGGTCCAGGCGCAGCACGGCGGTGCCAGCGGTGTGGCCTTCGCCTGGGAGATGCAGCTCCTGGCCACGCCCACCGGAAACGAGGCCTGACATCGCCGCCGCCCCGGCACCGATCCGTATCGGGTACTGCCTGTCGTTAACCGGTTCCCTCGCGGACAACAGCCGGTCGGCCCGTCTGGTCCATGAAATCTGGCGTCAGGACGTCAACAGCCGGGGCGGCCTTCTCGGCCGCCCTGTGGAGTTCGTCCGGTACGACGAAGGGAATGCCGACAACGTTCCCAGGATCTACGAGCGGCTGATCGACGAGCACGACGTGGATCTCGTCATCGGTGGATACGGCACCAACACCCTGCTGCCGGCCATGCCGTTGATAGTGGAGCGGGAGCGCTTCTTCGTCGGGCTGATGGGCCTCGGCGTCAACAACGCGCTCCTCTATCCGAACTACTTCGCCATGATCCCCACCGGCCCGGATCCGAACGCCGCACTCACGGAGGGGTTCTTCGCGCTCGCTGCGGAGCAGACTCCCCGGCCGGAAACCGTGGCGCTCGTGGCTGCTGACGCCGAGTTCTCGCGCAATCCCGTTCTCGGCGCCAAGGCGAATGCCGAGAAGTACGGCATACAGACGGTCCACGAAGCCACGTATCCGCTGTCGACCGAGGATTTTGCTCCCGTGATCGACGCGGTCGCCCGAAGCGGCAGTGACCTGTTGTTCCTGTGCTCCTATTTGGCCGACTCGGTCAGCCTGGCGCGCACCATCCGTTCTCATCACTTCCGGCCGAAGATGGTCGGCGGTGCCATGATCGGACCGCAGAACACGGCGGTGAGGACGCAGCTCGGCCCGCTGCTCAACGGTTTCGTGAACTACGAGTACTGGGCGCCGGTGCCCAAAATGATGTTCCCGGGCGTTCAGGAACTGCTGAACACCTACCAGGAACAGTCCGCCGAAGCCGGTGTCGGCCTCCTGGGACACTACATGGCTCCACTCGCCTATGCGCAGATGCAGGTGGTCGCCCAAGCTGTCGAAGCGACAGACGGTTTCGACGACGCGAGCCTCTCGGCGTACGCACGGGAGGCGACCTTCCCGACCGTCATGGGCGATGTCAGGTTCGGAGCCAAGGGAGAGTGGTCGGAACCGCGTGTGCTGCAGGTCCAGTTCCAGGGAGTGTCCGGCCATGAGGTCGGCCAATTCCGGAACGGGTCGAGGCAGATCGTCGTATCCCCACCGGAATCTTCTTCCGGCAAGCTCATCTTCCCTTACGCGGAAGCTCTCACCGCCGAGTGACGGAGGCCAAATCCTGGCGGGAGCGTGACCTCGGGGACGAAGTCGAGTACTACTTCGCCGTGAAGAAGGGTGCAGACGTCGTACTCAGCCGCAGCGATCTGAATTGGTTGATTCTCCGTCCCTCACTCCTCCTCGACGATCCGGGCACCGGCACCGTGTCTCTCGGGCCGGCGGAGCTCCATGGGGAGATCGCTCGCGAAGACGTCGCCGCTACCCTCGCTGCACTGCTCCACGAGCCCCGGATCGGTCCGCAGATCCTCGAACTCAACACGGGGTCGACACCCATCGAGGGGGCGGTCCGTGCGAACATCCGTTCCTGAACTACGCATTGGCGCTGGACTTCGGCAGCCGGACTGAGTAGTGCAACGGTGAGATCCGTAGGCGCGTCTGTCGTCAATCTCACGGGTGACGATGAGCAGAGTTGCCCACGCGACTCGGCGGTCACTGTGAAAACACTCACTGATGCGACGACGCCACGGCGGCTGTGCTGATGACGCTATTGACGATGACTGCGGTCATGGTGCGTGTGACCGCTTCGCTGGTGGCTCCGGCACCCCAGTTGCCGCGTTCCAGCTCCTGAGCACGGTTGATCACCGCCGGGGTCCAGGGGATCTGCGGGTCGAACTGGGGGAGCGCACCGCTGGCCCAGATCAGAGCCGCAAGTGCGGCGATGCGAGCGGTTGGCTCCGTACCGTCGACGAGGACGTCACGGACTTCTTTGAGGAGGCCGGCCCGACGCCCGTTCTGGCTGTCCTTGAGGACGGTCATCTTGAAGAAGCCGAGTACCTTGCGGTTGTCCCTGCGAATGTCGCCGCGTGCGATGAGGCGCTCCAACAGGGGGTGACGGAGTCTCGGACCGATCGCGGGGAGCACCGTCTGCACGCCACGCGGTTTGTCCGACACATACTCCCAGGCGGAGAGGAGGATCTCATCCGACGGCGGCGCCTTCTCCCGGACGGCTTCCACGTTGATGGACCCGGTCCGGGTTGTCTTAATGGCTACGGATTCGTGAAGGGCAAGGTCCGCGAGCACAGCCCCGGCGAGCACGTAGAAGAGGGTGTTCTCGCCGGCGATGACTCCGGACTCGGGTTGAAAGAGCAGAAGCAGGAGGTCCTCGGGCAGGATCGGGGATTCAGGACTATTCGCCGTCCAGGGTGTCTTTTCCCTTGCTTCGATGGATGGTTCGTCAGGCCGCTGAGTCATTTGTCGGTACCCTCTCCTGTGGTGTGAACTGTTGTCTTTCCTCTTCTAGTTCCTCGGCTCCCGCGTTACACCCGTCTCCGCCGGGATGGTCGGATCTGTGAACAACGGGGCTTCGGTGGCGTGTTCGGCGTTCTCATCGAGCGGTGTCCATGACTCGTACGTGGACCGCTCCAGGGGCAGGGGTTTGCCGGCCGCGACAATAGTCTGAGCGGGGCGGTCTCCGCCGACGGCATGTCGTATCCCTTCCACGTTCGAGGGGCGTATGTGGCGCCTCACCATCAGTTCGGCGCCACATACGCCCCTCGTCGGCGGCGATGACGCGGTTCCGCGTCATGAGAAGCCGTCAGGGGAACAGCCGGTCATCCACCGTCACTTCGAGAGGAAGTCGCGCAGCGCGGTGTTGACCTCGTCGGCGTGGGTCCAGAGCAAGCCGTGCGGCGCTCCTTCGACCTCGACGTAGTCGGCCTCGGGGAGTGCTTTGTGGAATCGGCGCCCAGTGGCGTCGATCGGGAGGATGTTGTCCTTCGTTCCGTGCAGGATCAGTGCGGGCTTGCCGCTCGCGCGGACCGCCTCGACGTCGGCGCGGAAGTCCTCGATCCATGCCGGTACCACAGCGTACGCAGCCACCGGAGCGCTGCGGATCGCGACGTTCCAGCTACCGGTCACGACCTCCTCGCTGATACGGGTGCCGAGGTTCTCGTCGAGGTTGTAGAAGTCCGCGTAGAACTGCTTGTACCAGGCGTACCGATCCGCCTTTGCGGTCGCGGCGATGCCGTCGAACACCTCCTGCGGCACCCCGTCGGGGTTGTCGTCGCGGGCGACGAGAAACGGCTCGAGCGAGGCGAGGAAGGCGAGCTTCGCGACACGCTCATGACCGTAGCGAGTCACGTAGCGGGCGAGTTCCCCGGTGCCCATCGAGAAACCGACAAGGACGACGTCCTGCAGGTTGAGGGTCTCAAGGACCGTGTTCAGGTCAGCGGCGAAGGTGTCGTAGTCGTAACCGGAGTTCACCTTCGACGACTGGCCGAAGCCACGACGGTCATAGGTGATGACCCGATAGCCCTGGGCCAACAGCTCGCGCGTCTGACGTTCCCAGCTGTGCCCGTTCAGCGGGTAGCCGTGGATCAGGACGACCGGCTGCCCGGAACCCTGATCCTCGTAGTAGAGCTCGACCGGCGTACTGTTCTCCGTGCCGACGGTGATGTAACCCATGATTTCTTTCCCTTCTGGCCGACGAAACGGACGCCGACCCATATCTGCCTGTGAGAACTTCGTGTTATCGGAGGCGGGTCAGAGGATTCGCCGTTCCGCCTCCGGCTGGCTCCTGTGCTGAGCTGCCCCGCGTCGGAATCACAGCTTGATCCACGTTGTCTACGACTGTGACTCGGCCACTATCGCCGGGATCGGGATCGGGCATGATCGATTCTGGGTCGACGAGGTAGACCTCGTGACCACTCAGCGTCAGCCGGCGTGCGACCTCCAGCAGCACGCGCCGTGCCACGTCGTCGATCGAATAGACCCTTGTCAGGTCCAAAGCCACCCTGACGTCCGAGGGCGAAATGTCCATGGCTTCCTGAACAACTCTCTCGGCTCCGGCAAAGCCGATGCCACCTTGCAGTTGCAGGACCCGGAGCGCGTTCGGTCCGCTGCCAACGACATGGTGGGACCGCACGACGGCACGCGCGGCGGCGGGGACCTCCATCACATGCAGACCCATGTCTGAAGAGAATCGTTCGAACAGTGACAGCCCGCGAACGCTGTTCCCGTGACCATCCAGTCGTGGTGAGAACGTGGCAATGCCGATCTGTCCGGGGAGCGCGCCGATCAGGCCCCCGGCCACCCCGCTCTTTGCCGGAATACCGACCTGGGTCGCCCAGTCACCAGCGGCGTCGTACATTCCGCAGCTGAACATGACGCTCAGCACCTGACGCACCACCGGTTCCGGCACCACCTGCTCACCCGAGAGAGGGTTCATCCCACGGTTGGCCAACGTCGCGGCCATCATGGCCAGATCTCGCGTGGTGACGAGCACGGAACACTGGCGGGTGTAGCCGTCCACGATGGCCCTTGGGTCCTTGGTGAGGACATTGTGACTGCGGAGCATGTGGGCAATGGCGAGGTTGCGGTGCGCGTGCTCCATCTCTGACGCACATACTGCCTCATCCATCTTCAGTCGACGACCGGCGAACGCCGAGAGGCCGTGGAGCACGCGTTCCACACGCTCTGTCGGATTCAGGTCCTCCGCGCCGGCCAGTGAGTGTACGGTGATCGCGCCGGCGTTGATCATGGGATTGAGAGGGCGCCCCGTATCGCTTTCGAGAGAGATCTCGTTGAACGCCTCTCCGGACGGCTCGACACCGACTTTGGCGAGCACAGGGTCGAATCCGCGATCAGACAGGGCCAACGCATATATGAACGGCTTGGAGATCGATTGGATTGTGAACTCGATATCGATGTCACCGGCACCATAGACCTCTCCGTCAATCATGGCAAAGGCCGCGCCGAGGCGCTCGGGGTCCGCTGCTGCGAGCTCAGGGATGTATCCCGCCGGCTCTCCGGACGTGTCCGACTCCACATCTCTCAGTACCTCGGCCAGATAGTCGGGAATGATTGGCCGCATTCGTCCTCCATGCATAATTGCAATCTTCACGCTGTGAGAACCGCGTTGCGTCCGCCCTGGTACCAGGAGGCACCTGGCGGCGCTTCACTGCGTCACATTGTCGATGCAACCCAGGGAGATGACCTCACGCTTCGCCGAGCGCGGCGCGCGTGATTACTCCTATGTCGTCAGGTATCGGCTGACGGAACACACCACCGTTCGCGATAAATTCGTCGCCATGCACCCGCAGATGGCGAGCGAACATCGGGCACAACGGCACGACGGTGACGTTTTCGCGAATGCTGTCTGTGAGTGCCTTGCTCACCAGCAGCGCAACCAGATCACGTCCACCGAAATCCTGGAACACCTCGGTATGGAAGAATATTCGTTCTTCGCTTGCGCCAGGTATGACGACGAAGTCGGCCGTGCCGACGGGTGTTTCTTCGGCGCGAACAATTGTGTAGGAGCTGATCGGGCTGGCGAGATCGAGCTCGACCGTCACGGATGCACCGGTGTTGTCAGTCAATCCTTGAGGCATCTGACGGTCTTTCTGTAGAGAGCGTCACGGCGTGGCCACAGTTCTCCGGTCCGGCCGAGGCGCTTCTGTTTTTCTGTCACGAGTGCTCAAAAAGTCTTGTCGGAGCAGGGGTGGCGGTAAGCACGCGAAGCCGGTCGGCGTCGACATTGGCTCCGAAGGCGGGGGTTCCGGGCTCGAGCCGGACACCCGCTGCGAGGTCGCCGATGGTGAGGGGGTCGAATCCGAGAGTGTCGATCAGCGCAGACACGACGGCGAGATCCTCGGGCGAGTCACCGGCGATCGCGATGGCCTTGCGTCCGAGGCCGCCGGCTGGACGAGCCCCGTCTTCGAGGTCGTGGTAGCCCATGTGGTTGAGGGCTTTCACGACACGTGCGCCCGTCAGGAACCGCTGAACGACTTCGCTCGAAGAGGTGTCGGGCGGGAGGATCGCGTCGCGGGGACCATCGACCTCCCACCAGTGGTTCATCGCGTCGATGACCAGCTTTCCCTCCAGCTTCGGGACTGGGAGGTCGCGGTGTTTGCCGAGAGGGAGAGCCAGGACCACCACGTCGGCGGCATCCGCGGCCTGGGCCGGCCATACGGCGGTCGCTCCGGGGGTGAGGATTTTGGCGGTAAGCGCGATCTTGGAGGGGTCACCGGACCCGGAGATCAGGACTCGATAGCCGGCGGCGACCGCCAGGCGCGCCAGGACGGTGCCGACTTTCCCGGCTCCCAGGATCCCGATAGTGGTGACAGGGTTGGTCATCGCGTCGCTCCCGCCGTGGCCGCGGGCTGCTCGGCCAGAAGCTCGCGGATCCGAGGGATGACTTGGGTGCCGTACAGCTCGACCGAACGCAGACGTGCGGAGGCTGAAACGGTGCCGGCGGCGGAGTAAATCATGTCGAACCGGCCCGCGTTCAGTACCCGGATGGCATGGGCGATCTTGGCCGCGACCGTCTCAACCGAGCCGACGTACAGCGACCCGCGGTCCACCTCGGCGTCGAATTCCTCCCGGCGGAGCGGCGGCCAGCCGCGCTGCCCCCCGATCCGGTCGCGGATCTCCTTGTACCCAGGGTAGAAGAGCTCCTTGGCCTCTTCGTCAGTGGAGGCGACGAAGCCGGGCGAATGCGTCCCGATCGGCTGTGCGGTCGTACCGAACTCCTGGCTGGCACGCCGGTACAGATCCACGTAGGGAGCGAACCGGTCGGGAGCGCCGCCGATGATTGCGAGCATGAGCCGGAAGCCATATTGGGCGGTGCGGAGCACGGACTGCGGTGTCCCGCCAACCCCTACCCAGGTGTTGAGACGTCCCGAATCCGTCTTCGGGTACACGTCCGCATTGTGCAGGGCGGCACGCGTGGTGCCTTCCCAGGTGACCGGCTTCTCGTCCAGGAGCCGATGGAAAAGGTCGATCTTCTCCTCGAACAGCACCTCGTAGTCCTTGAGGTCGTACCCGAACAGGGGGAACGACTCGGTGAAGGAACCGCGTCCGAGGATCACCTCGGCGCGGCCGTTGGAGAGCGCATCGACCGTGGCGAACCGCTGGAACACTCGCACCGGGTCGTCCGAGGACAGCACTGTCACGCCCGAGGCGAGCCGGATGCGCTTCGTGGCTGTCGCAATGCCCGCCAGCACTGTCTCAGGGCTGGAGATCGCGTACTCGGGCCGGTGGTGCTCGCCCAACGCAACAACGTCGATACCAACCTGGTCGGCAAGGACCGCTTCGGTCACCGCGGCGCGGATCGCCTGCGCGTGCGAGACGATCACGCCCTGGTCGTTTCGGGGCCGGTCTCCGAAGCTGTCGATACCGAACTCGATTTGCGAAACATCCATCGTGTTCACTTCGCTCAACGCTTTCGTTGTGTCGGGGTGTAGCGGTGCGTGGTTCGTGACGACCGGGCGGGACGTCCGTCCCGGGCGACCTGCGCGAGTTCTCCGCCGGGCAGGTCCCGCGCCCACACCACCTCCGCCGATCTAGTTGACACGTAAACCATGACATCTCTGTGGTTTACATGTCAACCAGATCGTGGCGCGGTGGGTGCAGCTGCACGTCGCCGGTCGGGGCGCCCCTCTTGACAGGCCCCGGCGGTGCAAGCGCTCCCAACGTCACGAGATCCGCGACCCGCTGTTCAACGACTGCGGGGGGCTTGGCGCTTTCGCGCTCGGCGACATCGGCGCGCGCATTATCGAGCTTCTCGACGACGATCAAACCGATGCATCTGCAGCTGCTCTCGATGACGGGTTTCACGGCCGCTTTCCCGCCTGTAGCCCGTTCAGCAGACTGAGCCCTTTCAGGGT
>NZ_QZWF01000063.1 GCF_004187715.1 Streptomyces sp. F001
CCCGCGAAGTACGGATCTAGCGGGTCGCTGCCGCTCTCCAGGAGCGCCTGGGCGGCCTCCAGCCGGATGCACTCGACGAACTGGGCCGCCGTCATGCCGGTCTCCGCCCGGAACAAGCGGGTGAGGTGCCGCTCGCTGACCCCGGCACGCCGGGCCAGCGCCGCCAGGGAGTGGTCCGCGCGCGGGTCGGCCGTGACCGCGTCCAGTACGGTGCGCAGGACGGAGTCGGTGCCGTACTTGGCGCTCTGCCGCATCGAGAACTGGGACTGCCCGCCCGGACGTGCCATGAACACCACCAGGTGCTTGGCCGCGGCCCGGGCGATGTCCGCGCCGAGGTCCGCCTCGACCAGGGACAGGGTCAGATCGATGCCCGCGGTGATTCCCGCCGAGGTGATGTACCGACCGTCCCGCACGAAGATGGCGTCGCTGTCCACCTCGATGCCCGGGTAGCGCGCGGCCAGGTCGGCGGCGAGCCGCCAGTGGGTGGCAGCGCGCCGACCGTCGAGCATCCCGGTGGCGGCCAGGGGGAACGCTCCGGCGCAGATCGACGCCACCGTGCCGGAGCCGGACGCCAGGCGCGTGATGGCTTCGATGAGCGGTGTGTCGGAGACGGCTGCCCACCAGTCGGGGCGGCCGGGGATCATGAGTGTGTCGATGCGAAAGTCGACGTCGTTCAGTGCCAGGTCGGGCACCAGGTGCACTCCGGCGGTCGCCGTGACGGGCTTGCCGTCCACCGACGCTGTGGTGATGCGGTAGTCGCCGCCGTACTCGTTGGCCGTGGCGTACACCTCGAGCGGGCCGGTCACGTCGAGGATCTGGACGCCGTCGAAGAGCACCATGAGGACCTGGTGGGGCCCCTGCGAGGAGTGCGGCACCTGGTGGGACGGTGCGGCGTTCATGGGTGCAGCCTTGTTCCTGGAGCGATGCGTGGCAAGCGCGGGGCCGCCCTGTGGCCGGCTCCTCGCACCATGACGAGCCTGCCACGAACGAGCGCCGGCGTGTCCCTCCCTGTCGGACGGCGGACCCTCGGATCCGGCCTCCCGACACGCGCTGCGGCAGAGTCCTCTCCCGTGTTGGTGACCTTCCACCGGGTGCCGTCCGTCCGATCGAGGACTTCGTGCGGTGTCGGGTGGGGCGCGCTCCGCGTCGGTGCTCACCCCCGCGAGGGTGGCCGGCTCTTCCCAGCCGTGCCCAGCCCGACGGCCATCAAGTCCACGCAGCGGGTCACGCCCCGCCTGCCGCAGATCCCGCCGCTGCGTTCACGGCTGTCGTCACACGCAGCACCGCGCCGACGCGCCATCCGTCCGGCTCCCGGCTCACCTCGATCGACTCGGCCAGCGCGTGGACGATAGCCAGGCCGCGGCCGTGCTCGGCGAATGCCTTGCGGACGGTACGTCGGTGTGCCACCGAAGGAACTCCCGAGTCTGTCACACACATATACAGCCGATCTGCCCGCTGGAAGAGGCGGATGGTCATCTCCGAGTGGCCGTACCGGACGGCGTTGGTCGCCAGTTCACTGATCACCAGAGCGGCCGTGCTGCGGTCGTCCGCACTCAGGCCCCACATGCCGAGAAGGCCGGTGGTCCAGTGACGGGCGAGGCCGACAGCGGCAGGCTCGGCGGACAGCGCCACCACAGCTGCTCGATCCGGACCCGTCAGGCGCAGCCCCACCTGGCCCGGGGCGTCCGCGACCAGTACGGCCTGGTCAGGTGCAGGGTTGCGATAACGGGGGCTGGACATCATGGCGACCTCCGGGGTGCCTGACCGGCGGAAGATCCGTCAGCTCATTCCGGGCAACCGCGCACTCCGGTGCGGTCATGGCCTGGCCCGCAGCCACCTTTCCCACGCATCCAGCCGTCTGCGCAGTCCACCGACTCATGGCATCTTCCGCAGCCGCCGCGGCAGTCGGGCGGCATGATTCCACGACTCCGCGAGGCCGCCAATTGTCGGCGACGTCCGCCGAAGTGGTGTATCGACGGCCACTCGGTGGTCGGGGAAGATACCAACCACATCGGTGCGGCGGCGGATCTCTTTGTCAAGCCGTTCCTGTGGGTTGTTGGACCCTGACCCTGTTGGCGAATTCACCGGATTGCCAGGAACGGGTAAGGGGAGCCTGGTGGCGGTACTGCGCGGGGACGGCATGTCTGAGGTGAGCTTCATGCCCCTCCGTCCTGGACTCGATCACGTGATCCCTGCCGAGACGGTCCGGGTCGCGCGGGCGGCGTTCCCGAAGGGGACGTTATGCATCCGGATCCGCGATGCGCTCGGGCCGGAAAGGCAACAGTGAGGGTCGGCAATACAAAACCGAGTCGCTCAGGTCGTAGGGTCGGCGTGCTTTGTCTCCAGGTCCTCCGGGTACTCGATCTCCACCCAGTAGGCGGATGGGGACACGTAGGCGGGTACAGAGCCCTTCGCAGGCTCCCCTGTACCCCGCTGCTCGCTGAACTTCGCCTTACGGAGCAATGGGTCGTGGACCCGATATCCCCGCCACATCAACGCGGTCGGAGCGGTGCTCTCGAAGGAGGCGGCGAGACCCTGCTGGCTCTCCAGTGTGAACGAGGGCCTCACGGCCACCGCGGTGGTGGGATCGATCGCCGCCTGGCCGCGCAGTCGGACGGTGGCCTCACCCGTGCGTCCGGCCGAGACCAGGACGAGGCTGGGACCGCCGATGAGCACCTCGGTGATTACCACCCAGTCGGGCTGCCACTTCTTCTGTTGATAGAGGTCGAGTACGTGCCTCTCCACTGCGTCGAGGCCGGCGAGCCGGTGCACGGTCGCGTCCCGGGTGCGCAGGACGAATGCTCCCTTGCGGGCGAACGTGTAGCTTGCGTCCCCTCGTGCCTCGACGGCCATGGTGGTCACGCCCGACCGGGTCAGCCCGGCCGACCTTGTCACGCCTTCGCTCGAGGTGTACTCGATGTCGCCCTCGACACCCACGTCGTCGGGCTTCGCCTTGAGGCCGAGGTCTTCCAGCGTGGTGAACTTCGTCCAGTTGTGGGACGGAAAGGTGCCCACGTCGCCGAGCTCCATGGGAGTCCCAGGAAGCCAGACGGGCAGTCGGTCGCACCGTTCACGGATCTCGTGCCAGAAGGCGTCTGGCAAGGAGCTGCTCATGATGCTTCCCCCTCAGTGGTGGACAGCGGTCAGGTGTGGGCGGGCGATGCGTCGGCGTACGTACGGCTCGGCAGCGGTGCGACCTGGAGGGCCGACATGCCGTACAAGGAGTAGAGGAGTCCCATCGGGTTCTTTCTGGACCTCAGCAGGTCCCACTTGGCCTCGTACAGCGCCTCTCCGACGGTCCTGCCATTCAGCAGCTCGAAGTAGAAGCGGCGGGAGAACGCGTGAGCATGCCGGTCCGGGAGATTGGCCGCAGTGGCGATGACCCCGCGGTTCTCGTTCTTGTGAAAGGGCTCGACAACGGAGGTGAGCGTGGACGGATCGTAGACACCGGTCGCGCAGGCGTTGAGAAAGACCAGGGGCTTCTCAAGAGTGCGCCGACGCGCATCCTTCCACTCCAGGATCAGCTTTCCCAAGATCTCCTCGACAGGGATCCTTACGGAGTCGCCGTCCTCCGTCGCCAGGTGGAGGGCGAACTCCCCGTCGTCGGTGGGGCCGTTGGCTGCTCGTGCATCGCAGTGGCAGGAGAAATGCATGATCTGATGGGGATGTTCCACTCTCCTGCCGTCCAGCCCGAGTCCGGGGTCCGCCATGTAACGGGCGATTGTGTCAGGCCCGGGGAGCGGATCCCCCGGCGAGGGACAGGGCCCTTCCAGCCGGATGACGTCTCGGTTCCGGAAGAAGGCGAGCTCCCCGCTTGCACCGGGATACTTAGCATGCCAGAGGAAACGCAACGTCAGCTGGTCGTTCTGCGTGGACAGCCATGGGCTTTGAGCGGACGTCTTGTTGACCAGGGCGCGTTCGACGACGGCACTGAAACCGGGGAAGGAACCGGCTGCCTGTTCCAGGCCGTCGACGGTCTCCACCCAGCCGTCCCGGAACAGGCCAAACAGCGGTATGACTTCCCAGGGCAGGAACTGGGCAACACCCGGCTCGACGTGCAGCACGGGGATCCGCCCTGGCGCCTGGTGCAGCGACGGGCACCAGCGGATCATGGCCGCGTCGAGCTCTGTGAGGGATTCCTGCGCCCGGACCAGTACGCGTGAGAGCAGGAGACTGCCCGCCTTCGCAAGGTCGGCGAGAGCCGCTCCCGCCTGCTGGAGAGGGAGCGTGCCGGGTCTCTGCCAGGCGTTCTTGGCCCGCTCCAGAGCGTTGCCGAAGCGAGCGTGCACATGACGCAGCACCGTCGGATCGTGGATCGGCAGTGGCAATGGTTCAAGATCGCCGGCGCCCCTGAGTTCCAACCGGTAGCCGTCCGCACCGCTAAGGGCCCGGATCGTGACGTTGGGCGCCTCCGACTGCCGCTTCATCGCCCCACCGGCGGTACTTCGTCGACCACGAGGGACAGGGGCAGTGCCTGCACCAGCCTGCCGGACGCGTAGACCGCCACCCGGATGTCGTAGGAACCGGCCTCCACCGCCGAGACGGTCGAGCGGAACCGGACCTGGCCACCCGCGACTTGGGCACGCACCGAATGACGCTCAGGACGCACGGTCATGAACGGGGCGTCTACGGTGAGGTCCAGATCCACGACATCGGCCGACTGCCCGGACACCGCCAGCAGTTCGTCCGCGACACCTTCCATCCCGTCCAGCAGCCGCTGCGGCCGCTGCTGGTATTCGGCGCCGAGTCCGATCGAGATGACGACGGCGGCCTCGTGGCCTTGCCGGATGTGCCACTCTGGCTCGTCATCCACGCGTTCGACTCTGTCCGCATGCTGCAGGGTGACCGCCATGCCGCCCCGGAAGGCTTTGGGCGGAGACGGGGACAGCGCTTCCCGGATGCTATCGCCGACCTGGACGAGAGGTGACTGGTGCGCCGCACGGTGGTCGTAGTCGAGCGTCGGCGGCTGCGTGTCCTCGGCAGGCGCGGGTACCGGCTCACCCTGGCTCCGACGGCGCAGTAGCTCGGTCGCCGCGAAAGCCGCTACGGCGCCGACTGTGCCAACTCCGGTGAGCAGCAGACTGCCTGCCATGGGGGTGGCAGCCGCGGTGGCCATCGCCCCTACGGTCGCAAGGACCCCTGCCCCGGAGGCTCCGGCCTTCAGCAGTTTCTCACCGGCCACGTCAGCGGGAGAATTTTCGTCCGGCCGAGCTCCCCCGACGTTGTCGGCCCCGTCATTCTCCGGGGTTCCGGCCCGGCTACCGGAGGGTCCCCGGCCGGTCCGGACCCCGCCCGGTTCCGGTGTCTCCTCGCCCCCTGACATGGTCGGCGTTCGAGGGAGTCCGACGGGGTCGTCATCGCCCCCGGACGGCCAACTCTGCTGCGGATAGGGGACGTCGTGGGAGCGGAATGCACTGTGCCGCCACTGCGAGGACAGTGCCGCGTTGGTGACCCGCTCCCTCTCTTGGTTGGCCGGAGCCGGCAGGTGCAGCGCGTCATAAAGGTCGAAGCGGTGCAGGTCGAAAGCGACCCGGAGCGAGCTCCCGTAGGCCACGGCCGCGCGGACCGCGCTGGGATACGTCATTGCCGCTATGCCGAGGGGCGCCAGCCATAACACCATCGCGGGCACGCTCCAGCGCGGCCAGGCGATCAGCGACGCCGCGGTTGCCGGAAGGCTGAAGACGAAGAACGACACGTACATGTGCAGCAGTCCGCCCCTGGTGTCCGCCTCCGTCCGCATGCGCTTTCCCAGCACGTGGTACAAGCGGGGCCAGGCCAGCCTCACGTCAAGACCGTAGACGTCCTCGATCTGTTCGTGCGCTGCCGCAAGAGCGTTCCCGAGCGCCGTAGGTCTGAGCAGCCCGTCGTTCATCGGATAGCGTTCGCTCAGCCATGCGGACATGCTCCGCACCTCGATGAGCAGTTCGGGGTCCGAGGTAGCGAGAGCCTCCTCGAACTGACTCGTCAAACGACGTCTCGCGATCTCCCGACGCCAGCGCTGCCGTGCCCTGAGCAGACGGGAAATCCTCCCCGACCAGCGGTCACCTTCCAGCAGACGGGTGAGGGCCGGTGCGCAATGGCTCAGGAAGAGCGTCGCCGACAGGACCATGACGACGAGACCGATCCACTGCAGTCCGCTCAGCCTCGCAAGGCGACGCTGCAACGCGTCCGTGGAAGCGGCCGGCCCGTCGGCCAGGCCGAGGGGCAGGGCTGTCAGGTAGCAAACGACGAACAGCGCCGGAAGCAGGGCAGGCGTCAGAAAACGGCCAGGCTGAGGAGCGTGCACCGGTACATCATGCCGTCGGAGCCGCAGGCGGGGGGACGGTTTTGCCCCATCTCGGTCCAGCTGCTGCCAGCGGCTATCCCACCGAACCTCCGTGGTGCCTGCGAGACTCCCTCGATACCTGCGTGGGTGCCTGCGTGGGCTTCACCGATCACGCTCGGCATTGCCCAGGCAGACCTCCGTCACTGTTGTTGCGGGTGATGACAACGAGGCGTGCTCCCTGTGCCCGACGAACCGATGACCGGCTCAGAAGGGCTTCGTGCCCGGTGGGCGAGCGGCAACACCTCCTTCCCGCGCCGGTGTCGGCCTGCGCACCGATGCCGCAGTTCATCGGCCAGGTGGTCGCCGTTTTGGCCGGTGACCGAGCCGGGAGGACACCGCTCCAAGTGCGGCCTCTGATAGGAGAACGCGCAGCCAGCAGACGGAGGCGGGGTCCGTGGCCTACTCCCGTTCGATCCCGGGAGACAGCATCACCGGACCGCAGAAGGATGAACCGCTCCGGGTCTGATGGAGGCAGTATCGGTCGCGCCGTCCATGGCCAGGGCCATGACCGACCTCAGCTCACCGCGGGTCTGGGCTGAACGCCCCGCGTATCGATACGCTCGGTCGCGGGTCTGTCGCAATGCGGTGTGCTCAGCTTGACGTTTAACCCCGCACGTCACCCGACCTGCTGATCTGCGGTTCTTCCCGGGACAGCGGAGGCGGCCGTTCTCCACGCTTCGAGATGTCGAGTCACGAAGCACGAGAGAACGGCCGCTGCCCATGAGTCTCCCAGTCGAAGCGCCCGCAGGTGACGCGTTGGGCATCCTGTCCCGCTTTCGGGTCGAGTTCTACGAATGCCTCTACGCCCGCTCGGATGCGCTCTTCGAGCTCACGGACGCGGTGCTGTGTGCGGACGGGCCGGTGAAGATGCTGGTCGAACTGTCGCTGGCGGCCGAGCACCGGCGTGGGCACGGCGCGCTGTACGCCGCGCTGGACCGGGGCTGGATGGAGCCGACGCGGTTGCGCCGCACGCTGGCGGGCCTGCCGCTGCCGAGGGCGGCGGACGGCAGGGTCGTGCTGGCCGTGGACGTGAGCAACTGGCTGCGCCCTGACGCGCCGACCAGCAACGACCGGCTGTTCTGCCACGTCTACGGACGCGGCGACCGCAAGACGGACCAGTTCGTGCCGGGCTGGCAGTATTCCTTCGTCGCCGCGCTGGAGTCCGGCCGCACCTCCTGGGTCGCGCTGCTGGACGCTATGTGCCTGGGCCCCGCCGACGACGCGACCGCCGTCACCGCCGCCCAACTGCGCAATGTCGTCGAGCGGTTGACACAGGCCGGGCACTGGCAGCCGGGCGATCTGGAGATCCTGATCGTCATGGACGCCGGCTACGATGTCACCTACCTCTCCCACACCCTGGCCGACCTGCCGGTCGTGCTGGTCGGACGGCTGCGCTCGGACCGGGTCATGCTCCGCGCCCCCGGCCCTGCCCGCTCCGGGCCGAGGGGCGGCCGGCCGCGCCGGCACGGCGGCGTGCTGACCCTCGCCAAGCCGGACAGCTGGCACGAGCCCGAGGTCACCACGGCCACGGCCACCACCCGCTACGGCACCGCCGAGGCGATCGCCTGGGACCGGATGCACCCCAGACTCACCCACCGCGGCCCCTGGCTGGAACATGCGAAGGAGGAACTGCCCATCCTGCACGGCACGTTAATCCGCCTGAAGGTCGAGCGCCTGCCGGGCGACCGCGACCCGAAACCGGTCTGGCTGTGGTGCTCGGCCCCCACCGCCACGCCCGCGGACGTAAACCGCTGGTGGCAGTCGTTCCTCCGCAGATTCGATCTTGAGCACACGTTCCGGCTGATGAAGCAGACGCTCGGCTGGACCACCCCGAAGATCCGCCACGCCGACACCGCCGACCTGTGGACCTGGCTGATCATCGCCTCCCACACCCAGCTCCGCCTCGCCCGGCCCCTCACCGAAGACCTGCGCCGTCCCTGGGAACGGCCCGCCGAACCACGTCGCCTCACCCCCGCCCGCGTCCGCCGGGGGTTTCGCAACGTCCGCGCGACAGCAGCGAGGCTGTCGCACAACTTCCGCATACAGCATGGCGAGTCGTGGCGTCGGCCGATCGCCAGTAGCAGTTCACGTTTTGGAGGCGAATACACGGCGAGCAGGAGAAGCTTTACCGGATTTCCCCGATCTGGTGCATCACGATGTCGTGCCTCATCTGTTGAACTGCCTGCAGTTGCCCCAGGAGGCTATGGCGGGCGCGGTCTACTACTGGGTGTTCGTAGGGCGTCTTAAGTACTTCACGAGCTTTCGAGTCCAATGCCACGTAGTTGGCGTATAGCACCGTCTCTAGGTGGTATTGGGGCACGCCGGGTGGCGTGTCCGCGACGAGCGTCTCCGCCTCTGACGCTGGCCACGCTGCGAAGAGGGCATCGGCGGCGATGCGAGCGAGGCGCTTGTGCTGCGCGGGCGTCAGGGCGTCGCGGGCAGCATGCTGGACGAGCTGGTGGACACGGACCGCTTGGTGGGAAGTGACGGGGGTGTGGTCGATCAGGCTGAGCCGGTGCAGCGCCCGCAGGGCCAGCACTGCCTGGTCGGCGGTGACTGTGCCGTCGTTGGTGTAGCCGGTGAGGTAGTCGAGGGCAGGCGGGCTCGTCAAGACGGTGTCGGGGATGCCGTTGGGGTCCAACAACGCGGCGAGACGGAGCATGGGCCGGGCTAGGCCAACGGGGCGCAGGGTGTCGGCCCTGTCGAGAGACAGGGCCCATGCGGCGGCCGTGGTGTGAGTCTGCCCGTCGGGCAGAGCGTCAGGGGCGGCGTCGGCGAGTGAACGGGTACGGTCGGCCAGCAGGGTCCGGTAGGCCGCGCAGCCGATGCCAACATCGACAAGGTAGGCGGCGGCCTGGGCGAGTGCCAGCGGCAGGCGTCCAAGGTCTGCCGCGAGAGCGGCGAGTTGCTCGTCGGGCTCGTCACGCTCGTGGGCGGTCAGCACGTTGGTGAGGTAGGTCAGGGACTCGGCTTCGGTGAAGAGGCCGACATTGACGCGACGGCGACCGGGCCCGGTCAGCGATGCGTCTCGGCGGCGTGTCGTGATCAGCACATGCCCGGTAG
Source organism: Streptomyces sp. F001 (assembly GCF_004187715.1). Classification (GTDB taxonomy): domain Bacteria; phylum Actinomycetota; class Actinomycetes; order Streptomycetales; family Streptomycetaceae; genus Streptomyces; species Streptomyces flavusporus. The sequence goes on from NZ_QZWF01000063.1 coordinate 9,389, forward strand.
GGCTGGCAGGTGGCCACAGATCATTCAGGTCGGCAGGGTCTGCCACGTCGTCCAGCACGATCAGCCACCGACATCTGCGGCTGCTTCGCTCGGAGCTACGGGCAGCCTCGGATACGTTGGATGTCTTGGGCTCGAGCCAGGCCAGCAAAGTCTGCGCGCCGCGTTCTTCATTCTCCGCGTCGCGACCGGTGAGATCGGCGGCGGCCTGGCAATAGCGGGTCACGATGGCCTCGCGGGAACTCGCGGTCACCCACACCAGCAGATCGAGCCGTTCCGACTGCCAAGCACGGCGGGCGTAGTGGGCAGCGAGCTGGGTCTTACCGACGCCTCCCATGCCGGAGATGACCTGACCCAACACCGCGGTCCCGCCATCGGCAACAGCCGCTTCCAGCTCGTCGACAGCCGCCCGGTGCTGAAAGGCCTCGGCTTGTTGGGGGATGATCCCGACCTGGTGCGGCCAGGACACCGGCTGCCGCGGAGCGGCGTGGTAGTCGATGCGGGCACCGCCGTGGATGACGCCGGCAGCGATCGCCCCGTGCGCCGCCTGGTTGGTTATATCCCCCGAGGAATTGGCTTCGCTGGGTGGGCTTGGATGCGCCGGTCCGGTCAGCCCTGGATCGGATCCGGCTTCGGAGGGCTGCCGATGTGCGCGCCTCCGTGGACCACTGCTGCGGCGATCGAGCCGTTCTCGGCGCGGTTGGTGATGTTTCCTCCTGCCGCTACCCCGCCAGCCCCGGCCGTCACCCCGCCCGGGGAGGTCGACACGTGCTCGGCCAGCAGCCGCTGCAGTGCCGCAGCGCGTTCCCCGCGTTCCGGTTCGTCGAGACTCTCCAGCAGCATTTCGAAGCGGGCCTGCCAGGATGCCTCCTGACGGGCCCGTACCCACTCCACCTCTCCCGGCTCGCTGGCCTCGAGCTCGGCGACCGTGCGGTCCAGACGCTCTAGCTCCGTACTTCGCGGG
>NZ_QZWF01000064.1 GCF_004187715.1 Streptomyces sp. F001
GGGTGAGGAACTGGACGCGCTTGTCGACGTCCGCGACGATGCCCTCGGCGTCGACGGCGGCATCGATCAGCGACACCTCGTCGAGGTGGTCCGCGACGCCCTTCACCTTTTTCAGCAAGGCGTTGCGCAGCCGGTCGGCCGCGGGAACGCCCGACGGGTCGAGCTCCGTCAGGGCGCTCTCCACATCGTCCACCGCCGGCGGTGTCCGGGAGAGGTAGCTGACGGCGAAGAGGTGGGCGTCCGAACCGGCCTCGTCCGGGTTCCGGATCTGCTTCAGATCCGCTGCGCTCTCCGCCCGGAGGTCTTCGAGCGCGCTCGTCTGCACGCACATGTCGCCGACCCACTTGACCAGTTCCCTGGACGGCGGCCGTGTCGGCGTCGGCTTGGCCGACGCCCTGCCCGACGCGTCGGCCTTCTCGTCCGTCCCGCCGCCGCAGCCGCCGACGGCCAGTACCAGCCCGGCGGCCACGACGGCGACGCTCCCTCTCCTGAACATCCAAGGACCTCTCTGCGTGCTGTGATCCCGACGTCTTCGCGGTGCGGATGCCGGCACCGTAGGTCCAGTTCAATGCGGCACGGATTGTTCAGTCACCCGGTCCGCAGCAGTGAACAAACACTGCCGGTGAACTCACCGAAGGGTGGTTCTCGATCAGCGGTGGGAGGGGAGCCCGCCCGCGTCCGTGGGGCCGCTGAGGTGAGCTCGGGCGGCGGTGCGGAAGACGGTGACCAGGCGGCTGCGGTCGCCGGCGCGGGTGGCGAGGACGAGATGCGCCCGCTCGACTCCCGCACCCTGCTGCAGCAGCGGCCAGAGAGGGCACAACCTCGGCGCGCAGGTGGCCCACGCCGGCGTACGGGATGCTGCCGCGCTGACTAAGCCTTCACCGGCGCCCTGGCATGTCACACAGTGGCAAAGCTTTGATATGCTGATCACAGCGTTTCCGGGCGCCGCGGACACAACTCCCGTGACAGGTGTCCGGAACGCAACACCTGCGACTAGAGCCCGCAGGTGCAGCGCCCGGGCGCCACGCAACCCCCCGATGGGTGGTCCCCGGGCGCATTCATCGCTCGGCTCCGGGCACAGCGTGCCGCTGCGCCGCCGCGTCGGCCAGGCCCTAGGAACGCTTGGCGCGGTACAGGCCCCGGCCGGTGCGCTCGATACGGGAGGCACCGACAAGACGGTCGAGTGTGCTGCGGACGCCGTTGATGCTTCCACTGTCGGAGTCACGACCGAGCGCCGCGGCAACATCACGGGCCCGGACGTCGACATCACCGACGTCGGCGAAGTACTCCATGATCTGTTCGGTGAGCTTGCCGTACTTCTTCTGCCCGACCGTGGCGGTGCTGGCGGCTGCAGGACGCTCCGCCTCCTTGCCGCTCTCCGGCTTCCGAGGCCGGGGCGCGGACTTCGGTGTGGCGTCTGTGGATTCAGCGGAGGCGCGGTCGGTCTGCGCTTCGCCGGGCGTCGTAGCCTGGCCCCGTGCAGCTGTAGCGTCCGCCGTACCCGTCGAGGCCGCAGCAGCCCGGTCGAGCATCAGGGTCTCGAGGGCGCTGAGGGCCCGCTGTACCGAGCCGAGATGCGCCACGACCGCAGCCAGCTCCCTCTCCAGCGCCTGCTTCTGGATCTGCAGGCGGGCCAGTTCCTCCTGCAGGCTCTCAGCGGTGACCTCGATGTTGTGCGCCGCGTGAGTTACAGAGACCATGTGTTCCTCTCATCTCAACCCTTCGTGCCGCGCCCCGGCTCACGTGTGGTGCCGCTCAGACCGAACGCGGGAATGGGTCCCCCACCGACATCATATGCAGGGCCCCATGGGGAACATAGATGCGCGAGACGGGCCCACGGGTCCCCAAAGGACTCACCCTGCTGACGACAGGGCACGAAAGAGGGCAGCTCAGCGTGGAGCCGACGGGCTTGTTGCCACTGTTCGCGGCAGAAGGACCGGGTATGGAAACACGTGGTGTGTCCGGTGGACGGACCACATCGCCCACCGGTTTGCGGGACGAGTCCTGCTACCGGTTGTTGTGACTCGTCGCGGTCAGCAGGGCATGGAACGCTTCGCGCGCAGCGCGTCGGACATCGCCTCGATGCGTGCGTCGACCGTGTCGATCGCCTCCTGAAGCAGGCGGAGGCGGGCCTCGAGCAGGGCAGCCTCGGCTGCCAGAGACACACTGGCGGCGGCCGGGCCGGAGTGCTGGTCGGGGACGTGGATGCGTCGGCGATCCCTGGCTCCTGAGGCCATGTGTGCTTCCTTCCTCGCTGCGAGGGCTTGCGCGAGCGACGCGCGAGCCACCCTCCGCATAGACCGGACAGCTGAGGAACGTGTGACAGCCGCACGCCGGACACCGCTTGCCGGGAGTGCCGGAGCCGTTGCTCAGACGGAGCCGTGGGTGCCGTAGCGGAGTCCGTCGACGAGCAGGGCGATCATGCGCTGCGTGTGGCCGTTGTCGTCCTCCTGGGCGGGCAGGGTCAGGTTGCCCACGGCGCGCAGCAGGTCCTCGGGATCGATGTCGGAGCGGATCTGGCCGGCTTTCGCCGCGGTGTCGAGGAGCGCGCCGAGGACAGGCACGAAGCGCTGCTGGAAGTAGGAGGGCAGGCTGTCGTAGGCCGGGTCTCCCGAGTGCAGAGCGGCGCTGAGGCCGCGCTTCGTGGCGATGAAGGCCGCGAAACGCTGCAGCCACCGGGCGAGCGCGTCGACCGCTTCATGCTGGGCCACAAGGGAGGCAGCGGCGTCGGCGCAGGCGTCGACTTCGTGACGGAAGACCGCGGCGATGAGGTCCGAGCGCTGCGGGAAGTGCCGGTAGAGGGTGCCTGCTCCCACGCCCGCCCTGGCGGTGATCTGTCGCACGGGGGCGTCCACGCCGGAGGTGGCGAACACCTCGGCAGCCGCGGTGAGCAGCGTGTCGATGCTGCGCTGCGCGTCGGCGCGCATGCGCTGGCGGGGCCGCCCCCCGTCCGCCGGGCCGTCGCTCACGGTGTACTCCTCTTGCTAACCGGAACAGCGTTCCGTATCGTCGTAGCGGAGCGGAACGCTGTTCCGCTTACGCAAGCGTATCGCGCTGCAGCGCACCGGCCAACGCACGAGGAGAACCAATGAGGTACCGCACGCTGGGCCGAACCGGCATCAAGGTCAGCCCGTACTGCCTGGGCGCGATGATGTTCGGCGCCCTGGGCAACCCCGACCACGACGACTCCATACGCATCATCCACAAGGCGCTGGACGCGGGCATCAACTTCGTCGACACCGCCGACGCCTACTCACGCGGCGAGTCCGAGGAGATCGTCGGGAAGGCCCTCAAGGGCCGCCGGGACCATGTCGTGCTGGCCACCAAAGCCCACCTCCCGATGGGGAACGACCCCAACCAGCAGGGCAACTCGCGGCGTTGGCTGGTCCGCGCGCTGGAGGACTCCCTGCGCCGCCTGGGCACCGACCACGTCGATCTCTTCCAGATCCACCGGCCCGCGCCGGACACCGACGTGGAAGAGACCCTCTCAGCCCTCACCGACCTGGTACGCGCGGGCAAGGTCCGGGCCATCGGCAGCTCGACCTTTCCCGCCTCGGACATCGTCGAGGCGCAGTGGGTCGCCGAGCGGCGCGGCCTGGTGCGGTTCCGCACCGAGCAGCCGCCGTACTCGATTCTCAACCGCGGCATCGAGCGCGAGGTGCTGCCCGTCTGCGAGCGTTACGGCATGGGCGCCATGGTCTGGAGTCCTCTCGCGGGGGGCCTGCTCACCGGCCGCTACCGCAAGGGCCGGCAGGCCGACAGCCACCGGGCCCGCTTCGGTTTCAAGCACCTGAGCGACGAGCGCCGGCTCGACGCCGTCGAACAGCTCATCCCTCTCGCCCAGAAGGCCGGGATGTCGCTGACGCACCTGGCGACGGCCTTCGCGATCTCCCATCCCGGCGTCACCTCCGCGATCATCGGACCGCGCACCATGGACCACCTCGACGACCTCCTCGCCGGCGCCGAGACCACCCTGACCGACGAAATCCTCGACCAGATCGACGCGATCGTGCCGCCCGGCACCGACATCGGGACGCTCGACACGGCCTACCACACACCCGCCATCCAGCAGACCGCGCTGCGCCGCCGCCGACCCGACGAGCGCTCCGCCACCTGACATCCCGAAGGCATGGTCCCCTTCAGCGCCACGCGGAATTCGGCTGTGTGTCACACGTACGCCGGTTACCCGGTCTCAGCTGACATCCGCAAAAACTCTTTGTACAGCCGAGAAGGACCATGATTGAAATGTATTGGCGCGAACGGGCAGCATGCCTGCACGAAGACCCCGATCTGTTCTTCCCCGTAGGAAACACCGGTCCGACGCTTGTGCAGATCGACGAAGCGAAGGCCGTGTGCCGCCGTTGCCCTGTCATGGAGCAGTGCCTCGACTGGGCCATACGGGTGGGGCAGGTGGAAGGCATCTGGGGCGGCATGACGGACAGCGAACGCCGCGCGGTGAGGCGGCGTCAGGCCCGCCAGACCAAGAACACGGTCACAACGGCGTGACGGTTCCCAGCACCTCCACCGTACCGGTCTCTGCTCGCCTTCCTGAGCGAGCCAAGGCGCACATGGCCGAAGTCCGAGCCGCGCACACCGGCGCACTCCAAAGGGCGGGGCGGCAAAGATGCCGCCCCGCCCTTTCGTCGTCATCTGCCCCCGACTTCCGGTGAGCGCGCCTCAACTGGGGGAGAGCTGCTGCAGAACGGTGGAGATGGTTCTGATCCGTTCGTTGAGGTCCACGAGTTCCTGGTGAAGCTCGTTGACACGGGTCTGCAGCTCGGTGGCTTCAGCGGCCAGCGACACGACTGTGGCCACGATGTCGGTTCGGTTCTCAGTGGCTCGGGTCATTGTGTGCCCAGCTGTACAGCGGATATGTCGAGCATCAGCTTCACCTTGTCGCTGATCAGGACCCCACCTGTTGTCAGGGCCGTGTTCCAGTCGAGTCCCCAGTCGGAGCGCTGCAGGGTGGCCGCACCCTCGAAGCCGATGCGGTTCTGGCCGTAGGAGTCCTTGCTCGCTCCACCGAACTCGAGGTCGATGTGAAGAGGCAGTTCCACGTCCTTGATCCGGAGGTATCCCGCCATGCGGAACCGGTCGTCACCGGCATCGAGGATTCCGGTGGAGTGGAAGCTCATCAGAGGGAACGTCGCTGAGTCGAGGAAGTCGGGGCCGGTGACATGTGCGTCCCGCTCGGCAAAACCCGTGTCCACACTGCCGGTCTGGACACTGAGGTAGGCCTTGGACCGCGAGGGATGGGCTCCATCGAGCTTGAGGAACCCTTCGAAGTCGGTGAATTTCCCTCGCACGTTGGTGATCATGGCGTGCCGGACGGAGAATCCGATCGTACTGTGGACCGGGTCAATGGAATAGACGCCGGTCAGCCCTTCATAGGGCGCGGCATGCGAAACAGTGGTTTCCTTGCGGATGAACATGGCGAGCCGGTTCCTTGGTGCATGGATCTCAGACAGGGGCGAATTCCGGCACACTGCGGCAAGGAATGCCAATGCAGTGGCTGTGTATGCGAGGGGGTGAACCTGCGGCCGGAGTGCAGGGGGCCCCTGCCAGCCGGACGCCGGCTGGCAGGGGCCCCGGCTGGACTTACTGCTGCTGCGCGAGCCAGTCGGCGAACTTGGTCTCGGCGATGTGCGCGTCCGGACCCGGCAGGAGCGTGGTCTCCTCCAGCTGGGCACCGGAGTACGGGGATTGCGGGTCCGTGACGACCGTGCGGGGGTCGTTCTTGGCGGCGAGTGCCGTGCGGACCAGCTCGTCGAGCTGGAACACGTCGGGGCCCGCGATCTCCACCACGCCGTTGACGGGCGTACCGACCGCAGTGCGGCCGACGGCCGCGGCCACGTCGTCGGAGTAGATGGGCTGGATCTTGGCGGGGGACAGACGCACAGTGTCACCCTCGGTCGAGATGTCCGCGATCCCCTTGACGAACTCGAAGAACTGGGTGGCGTGGACGATGGAGTAGGGCATGCCGGACTCCTTGATCAGGTCTTCCTGGGCCTGCTTGGCCCGGAAGTACCCGCTCTCCTGGAGACGGTCGGTGCCGACCACGGACAGCGCCACGTGGTGCGCCACGCCGGCCTTGGCCTCCGCCTCGAGGAGGTTGGCCGTGGAGGTGCGGAAGAAGTTCATGACGGCCTCCTCCTCCCACGAGGGGGAGTTGGACACGTCGACCACGACCGACGCGCCCTCCAGGACCTCGGCCAGACCCTCGCCCGTCAGAGTGTTGACACCGGTGTTGGGTGCGGCCGCGACCGCCTCGTGCCCGTGCTCATTGAGCTTTCCGACCAGCTTCGAGCCGATGAGCCCGGTTCCACCGATCACTACGACCTTCATGACGGCTTCCTCTCGGAGGTTTTCAATCTGTCTGCACTAGAAGTGACCGGACAGCGGCGCTACTTGTGACAGGGCGCTCGCATGAATCGGGAAGATCTCCCCTCGTGGAGTGCCCGAGGTCATTCGACAAGCTTTCCATCCGTGGAGACCTCCTGCATCAGAGAGGAAATCTCGTCCGGGATGGCCGGAATGCTCTCGTGGGTGATTCCCGTCTCCGGGGACCACACGAGATTGACCTGCAGAGCGGGATCCAGGTCCGGGTAGTCGCTTCGGTTGTGACAGCCACGCGTCTCGCGACGCTCCAGTGCTGCTTCGAGAGTGGCCCGGGCGGCCAGAGCGGCGGACTTGAGATCAAAGGCGTGCGCGAGGTCCTGATAGCCGGCGATGTCCGGGTGTATGCCCACGTCCTCCATCCTCTTCTCGATCACCTTGAGTTCCGCCAGCCCGGCGCGCAGGCCCTCTTCGTCGCGTACGACTCCCGCATGCTCGGTCATGGTGTTGCGGATGGCGCGCTGCAGGGCGCGGACGTTCTCCGGTCCGTCGGCTGCGAGAAGATCGTCGATCTCCGCGCGGGCCTGCGCGATGGCCGACGCCGACCGCGGATGCGCGGTCAGGGACTGCGAGTAGGCTGCGGCCGCCTGGCCTGTGATACGGCCGAAGACCAGCAGCTCGATGAGACTGTTCCCACCGAGGCGGTTGGCGCCGTGCAGCCCGCTCGACGCCTCACCGATGGCGTACAGGCCACGCACATCAGTGCTGTGGTCCTCGGGACGCACCCACACCCCGCCCATCGAGTAGTGGGCCGTGGGCGCGATCTCGATCGGTTCGCGGGTGATGTCCAGCATCTGCAGGTCCAGCAGAGTCTGGTAGACACGGGGCAGCCGCGTCATGATCGTCTGCCGCGGCAGGTGGGAGACGTCGAGCCACACGCCGCCCTTTGGCGTCCCCCGCCCTTCCTTGATCTCCGTGTAGGAGGCCAGGGCCACGCGGTCGCGGGTGGACAGCTCCATTCGCTCAGGGTCGTAGCGGGCCATGAACCGTTCCCCGAGCGCGTTGCGCAGGATCCCGCCTTCACCACGGGCGGCCTCGCTGACCAGGGTGCCGGCCGCGTTCTCCGGCTCGATGATCCCCGAAGGATGGAACTGGACCAGCTCGGGGTCGCGCAGACGGGCCCCGGCTTCCACGGCAAGGCGGAAGGAGTCGCCCGTGTTCTCGTCGCGCCGGGAGGACGTGCGCCGCCAGATGCGGGTGTGGCCGCCCGCGGCAAGAATGACGGCGTCGGCGTGGATCAGGTAACGCTTTCCGTTCGTGAGGTCGAAGCCGTAGGCACCGAAGACGGCGCCGTCATGCACCAGGAGCCGGGTGATGTAGACGCTGTCGAGCACGGGGATGTCGAGCTGCTCCGCGCGCCTGATGAGCGTGCGCTGGATCTCCAGACCGGTGTAGTCGCCGGCGAAGGCGGTCCGCCGGAACCTGTGTGCGCCGAAGAAGCGCTGGGAGATCCGGCCGTCCTCTTCCCTGGCGAAGGCCATCCCGTAGCGTTCCAGGTCGTCGATGCCCCGGGCGGCGCCCTGAGTGACGATCTGGGCGGTGCGGGGGTCGGCGAGCAGATAACTCTCCTTGAGAGTGTCGGCCGCGTGCTGCTGCCAGCTGTCCTCGGGATCCATGGTGGCCAGGGCCGCGTTGATTCCTCCGGCAGCAAGCGCCGTATGGGCGTCCTCCTTGGGACGCTTGCCGACCGCAAGGACGTCGATACCGGCCTCGGCCAGTTCGATCGCCGCTCGCAGCCCGGCACCACCGGTGCCGATCACCAGCACCATGGTGGAAAGACGTTGTTCGCTGATAGCCACTGTCTGCTCCGATCGCCTGGGTTCTCATTCACTACGACCAGGCCGCTCCGGTATCTGTGACACCCTTCCGCGCCCCACTCCCGCCCGCGCCGGGGTGTCACGGCAGGAAGCGGTCCAGGGGCACGTTCGGGTCGGAGAGGAGTGCGTCGTCGAAGTCCGACCCGGAGGTGATGAGGGACCGGATCGGGGCCATGACGTCCCACACGTTGACACTCATGCCTGCCAGTACGCGGCTCCCCGCCATCCAGAACGCGATGAAGCGTCGCTCGGACGGCTCACCGCGGAAGACGACGCGGTCGTAGCCGCCTGGTTCCGTGTAACCCGTGTACTCCATTCCGAGGTCGTACTGGTCCGTGTAGAAGTACGGCAGCCGGTCGTAGACAGCGTCCTTGCCGAGCATGCTGAGCGCCGCCACATCCGGCTGATGCAGGGCATTGGCCCAGTGTTCGACCCGCAGGTGGCGGCCGAGCAGCGGGTGGTAGGCGTTGGCGACGTCGCCCGCAGCGTAGATGTCGGCCCCGGAAGTCTGCAGATGCTCGTCGGTGATGATGCCGTTCTGCACGTCCAGGCCCGCCTCCTGGGCGAGTTGGACATTGGGCGTGATGCCGATGCCCACGACCACGGCGTCCGCGGCCAGGTGCCTGCCGTCAGCGAGCCGCACCCCGTCCACCCGACCGTTTGTTCCGGTGAGGGAGTCCACGTCCACGTCGGGCAGCAGATTCACGCCGTGATCAGCATGGAGAGCAGCGAACACTTCAGCCGCTTCGCGCCCCAGCACCTTCAGCAGGGGAAGTTCCGCGTGCTCGAGCACCGTTACCTCGGCGCCGGCCGTCCGAGCGGCCGCGGCGGTTTCGAGACCGATCCATCCGGCACCTATCACGACGATCTTCGCCCCCGCCGTGAAGGCGGACTTGAGCCGTTCGCTGTCTCCCACACGGCGCAGATACAGAACGTTGTCGAGGTCCGCTCCCGGGACGGTCAGACGACGTGGCGTCGAGCCAGTGGCCAGGAGCAGCTTGGTGTAGGGAACCTGACGGCCGTCGTCGAGTTCCACCGTCCGTGCCCGCCGGTCGACCGCGCGCGCACGCGTGTCCAGCAGCAGGTCGACATCGTGCTCCCGGTACCAGTCATCGGGATGCACGAAGATCGAATCGCGCTCCTCCTTGCCCAGCAGGTAACCCTTGGACAGCGGCGGCCGAATGTACGGCTTCTCCCGCTCGTCGCCGATGATGATGAGCGGGCCGCTGTGGCCGTGCTCCCGCAGTGCCTCGGCCGCCTTGCCCGCCGCCAGACCGCCACCGACGATCACGAAAGTATCCACAGGGTTCCTCATCTCGGATGTCGCGTGCCGCGATTGATGTTGGGAGGGTCACCCCTCAGACCGCTTGGCCCCTCGTCCTGTGACATCCCCGGCGGCGGCTCGGGCGGGACAGGAACCGGCTGTCACAACGTTGTACCGGCCTGCTTTCGGGCCACCAGCGTGCAGGGGCGGCGGAAGACTGCCTCAGTTGTTCAGCGAAGCCACGTAAGGAGCCAGTTCGGCCGGATTCATTGACCACATGATGCGTTCGATGCCTCGTGCCGACACATCGACGGACAGCAGAGCCACCGAGTTCCCCTCGGCGGAGACAAGGACGGTCGGCCTGCCGTTGGCCCCGACCCGGCGAACGTCTGACCGAGGCCAGAAACGTGGGGCCAAGGCGACAAGGTACCTGGAGACGTGCGCACGCCCCACGACCGGAATCCTGGACGCTCCGCGCATCCCTTCGCCGTCGGAGTAGCTGACCACGTCCGCGGTGAGAACATCCTCCAGCGCCGACAGACTGCCGGTCTGCGCCGCGGCGTGGAACACCTCCAGCAGTCGCCGGTGAGCGTCCGGGCTGACCGGCTCCCGGCGTTCCGCTGACAGATGCTTCCGGGCGCGGCTCACCAACTGGCGTGTATTGGCTTCGCTGGTCTCCAGGATGTCCGCGATCTGCTGGTACGGGTAGTCGAAGGCTTCCCTGAGAACGTAGGCAGCCCGTTCCGCGGGGTTCAGCTTCTCCAGGAGCAAGAGAACCGCCAGATCGACGGCCTCGGCCCGCTCCGCGCCCACCTGCGGATCCACGCTGGTGTCGACCGGCTCGGGAA
>NZ_QZWF01000065.1 GCF_004187715.1 Streptomyces sp. F001
TACCTGGAGCATCTGGTGGATGCGGGGAGGGCTGGACGGAGTCCGTTGTATGGGCAGGTGAAGAGGCCTGAGTTGGTTTATCGGTGGGTTCGGGCGTCTCACTGATGGCAGCGGCCCTGTGCGCGAGGGGCCGCGCACAGGGCCGCCCGGGTGCCGGGCGGGAAGCGCTGTCCCCGCCCGGCTCGGCTCAGCCGGCGTTTCTCAGCTCACCGTTCGCGGTGAGCCGCAGCGTCCCGGTCAGTGCCTGGTCGCAGCCTTCCTTGGTGTGGTGCAGGGTGATCGTGCGAGAGACCTCCAGATCGGGTACGCCCGGACCGTCGGACAGCCTCAGCGTCACCCGCGGCGTCCGTTCGTCGAAGTTCTCCGGCAGCCGCACCGTGGCCCGCACCAGGTCGCCGTACAGCTTCCGCGCACCGCTGCGGCAGTGCGTCGCGACGCACAGCCGGTAGGTGGCCTCGGGGCCGTAGGGCAGAGCGTCGGCCTGCCAGGTGACGCCGACCTGCGGGACGACGTCGACCGGCCTGCACGGTTCGGGTGTCCCGCCGCACGCCGTGAGCGCGCCCAGGACGGCGACGACGGCACCGGCGCCGTACAGCGGCCTGCTCACCACTTCTTCACCAAGCCGGGCAGCGCGTCCTCGGCCAGTTTGATGTCGGTGAAGACGAGTTCGCAGTCCCAGTCGGTCGCGTCGGAGCAGTCCCGGTCGTCGTTCCAGCCGTCGTCGTCGGCGTCGGAGCCGATGCCCCAGCCGTTGCAGAGCGAGCCGGAGATGACGCCCTTGGCATAGATGTGGCCGTTGCTGAGCACGGTGTAGACGGGTCCGCCGGAGTCGCCGCCGACGGCGCAGGTCCCAGAACTCTTCTTGGCGCGAGTGACGTTCTTGACGATCGTCCCGTCGCCGTACTCGATGGTCTGCTTGCCGCTGGTGACCTTCCAGCCGCAGACCTCGCCCGTGGTCGAACCCCCGTAGCAGAACTGCTCTCCCACCTTGGAACGGGTGGTCCAGCGGTCCTGGACGCGGCGGGTCTGGGAGCCGTGGGGGCCGCCCTTGTAGACGCGCGCGGAGACGCTGTACTTGTTGTCGATCACCTCGCCGGTCACCAGGTCGCCCAAGTAGTAGGACTTCCCGGCCACCTTCACCGATCCCTGGCCGTTCTTCCAGTTGTCGTAGGCGTCGGCACCGGACGCGGTCCGCGATTCCGGCGAACCGGCCCCACGGCAGACGATCACCTGCCACCGATCACTTCCCCGACCAGCACGAGCAACCTGTCCGTGATCCACACCAGCCCCATGACCAGCAACTTCAAGGTGAAACGAGCTCATTAACACCCTGTTCGCGGTTTGTTAACGGCTTAACCGCGACGGTGAGCCGCGTCCCTGGAGAACTGGAGGCATGACCATGAGAACCGGTGCGGAGTACCTGGAATCTCTGCGTGACGGGCGTAACGTCTTCATCGACGGTGAGCGCATCGAGGATGTGACAAAGCATCCTCTGACCCGAGGCTACGCCGCGCAGGCCGCGCGCTTCTATGACCTGCATCACCAGCCCGAGAACGAGGCCTCCCTGACCTTCGTCGACGAGGACGGCACGCGACGCCCGATCGGCTGGTTGTATCCGCGAAACCAGCGCGACCTCGAACGACGGCGCGACTACGCCAACCAGGTGATCCGCAGCTTTGGCGGCGGCGCGTTCGGTCGCCTCCCCCAGAGCAACAACGGCAACTGGTACGCCCTCGTGGACGACACCGCCCCTTGGGCTGAGCTGTCCAAGGACACGCCCGCGACCGTCGACCTCGCCCGCAACATCATCGCGGACTTCGAGGCCAACCGCGACGCGGATCTCTGGACGGTCCCCCTGCTCAACGACGTGCAGCGCGACCGCTCGGACCCCTCGGTGGCCGCACGCAACCCGATGCTCCGCGTCAAGGAGCGCAATGACGAAGGCATCGTGGTCGCCGGCTGGAAGGGGGTCTCCACGGCGGTCATATTCGCCGACACGATACTGCTCGGCAACATAGTGAAGCCCGGGACGGAACCGGAGCACATCATCTGGGCGAGCGTGCCAGTGAACCACCCGAAGGTCACGCACGTGGGACGCCGTTCCAACGCCACGCCCGCCGAGTCCGGCTTCGAGCGGCCTCTGTCGAGCCTCGGCGACGAGCTCGACTCCATGGCGTACTTCGATGACGTCCTCATCCCGTGGGAGCACGTCTACCACCTGGGCAACGTCGATCACTCCAGGTTGTATGCGCAGCGTACGTTCGATTTCGAGCACGCCGACACCCTGCACCACATGATCGTCAACGCGGAGCTCATGACCGGACTGGCGGTCCTCGTCGCACAGACAACGGGAACGCTTCAGCACCCGGTCGTGGGATCCGACCTGGCCGACCTCGTCCGCTTCCACGAGACGCTGCGCGCCTTCACCATCGCCTCGGAGGCGACCGCGTTCGTGACGCCCAGGGGGCTGTGCAAGCCGAACAACATCTTCTACGACTTCGGCCGCGCTCACTACCTCGAGAACGTGGGCCGGCTGACGGAGAAGCTCGTGGAGATGTGCGGCCGCTCAGCGGTGTTGTCGCCGAGCGAGCAGGATTTCGAGGTTCCCGAGATCGGCACCAGGCTTCTGGAAATGTTCCACGGCACGACGATGAGCGCGCACGACAAGGTGCGGCTCTTCAAGTTCGTCCAGGACCGGTTCCTCAGCGACTGGGCAGGACGCTTCAGGTCGTTCGAGAGGTTCCAGGGCACGCCGTTGTTCCTCATCAAGCTGCTGACGATGCAGCGCATCTCGACCGACCCCGGCGGCTCCATCACCGAACTGGCCCGCGAGGCAATCGGTCTCGGCACCTCCGACGAGATGACCGCACGCGCCGTCGCCGAGCGGAAAGAGTTGTTCGGCTCGGTGACTCCCGTCGCTACCCAGCCCGCGCCCGCTCAGGCCGCCGCAGCCAACCAGGGCTTCTCGCTGGACGACAAGGATCAGCCCGACTACATCAAGACCCAGGACGCGTGACCGCCTCCGATGTGCTCGGCCCGCAGGATTCCGCGGGCCGAGCACATCGGCAGCGTGCTTCGCCCGCCGGCGATTCAGGAGGCCGTCCATGAACGCGGTCTGGATGCCCTCAACGGGCGTTGTCACGTTGTTGGGAGAGTGAGTGCATGACGGTGTGCAAGGGCGTGGTTCTGCCTGGGGCATTGGCCTGGACGACAGCAGCTGCCAGGACGACCCGGCGGTGGTCACCGGCTACAAGGCGGCCCGCAACCGGTCGGTCACCCGCAGCCAAAAGCAGGTCAACCAGCCGATTGCCGCGGTGCGAGCCCCGGTCGAACACGCCCTCGCGCACCTGAAGAACTGGCGGGTGCTCACCAAGCTGCGTTTCGACCCCAGATGGGCGACCGCGCTTGTGCGGGCGCTGCTGGTGCTGACCCACCGGGAAGTCGCCCGCTGACCGATGATCATGGCGGCGGACTTCCACCCGCGACCAGCCCGAGCCTCCCGATACCCGCGCATGCCAGAACCGTGACCTGCGACTTCACGATGCGCACAGTCCATTGACGCGCCATCCGGAGCCCCGTGACACTCCAGGCGCTGTGAGAAATTCGCGAGGGACGACGATGAGATCGTTTGTACATCGGGGTCAGATCACGAAAGTGGTCTTCGGCACTGGCACACGCAAAGGCATAGCCGACGAAGTCCGGGCTCTGGGGTGCGATCGGGCGCTCGTAGTGTGCACTCCCGGACAGACACAGCAGGCAGGCGAGGTCAGTGAGCTGCTTGGCCCGCTGGGCGTCGCCACTTTTGACCAGGCAACAGCTCACACTCCTGTCGCAGTGACCAATAAGGCGGTTGATTTCGCCCGTGCCGTCGGTGCTGACTGCGTGGTGGCCGTCGGTGGCGGATCCACCGTCGGTCTGGGAAAGGCCATGACGTCGCGCACCGGCCTGCCGCATCTGGCGCTTCCCACCACCTACGCCGGTTCCGAGATGACACCCATCCTGGGCGAGACCCACGAGGGGACCAAGACCACCCGGCGGCTGCCTGAGGTACTGCTCAAAACGGTCGTGTACGACGTCGATCTCACCCTCACCCTGCCGCCCGACGTGGCTGCGGTGAGCGGACTGAACGCGATGGCCCACGCCGTGGAGGCGCTGTACGCCCAAGGCCAGGACCCGCTCGCCTTCCTGATGGCCGGTGAGGCCCTGGACGCCCTCGCCGCCGCGCTTCCGGCGATCGTGCGTGATCCCGCCGATCAGGAGGCGCGCGGTACGGCTTTGTACGGAGCCTGGCTGGCCGGGACCTGTCTGGGGACGGTCGGCATGGCGCTGCACCACAAGGTGTGCCATGTCCTGGGCGGCACCTTTGACCTGCCGCACGCGAAGATCCACGCCGTCGTGCTGCCGCATGTGATCGCATACAACGCCCCGGCGGCCGGCCCGGCCATGGCCCGGATCAGCAAGGCGCTGCCCGGCCCCGGTCCGGCTCGCGCGATCTTCGAGTTCGCGGGCCGGATCGGCGCCCCGAGCGCGCTGCGCGACCTCGGCATGCCCGCGTCGGGCATCCGGGAGGCCGCCGACTTGATCGTCCGGGACGGCTACTGGAACCCCCGGCCGGTGGACCAGGACGCCGTGCGTGTCCTGCTCGAACGGGCCTGGGCGGGCGAGCCGCCCCTGTCCGCCTCTGTTGACCCCTCTGACCCGACGGGAGCCCCCCATGCCTGACCTCACCGACGACACCATCACCGCAGCAGTTCTCTCCACAGTGCGGGATACGAAGGACCCCCGTCTCGCCGAAATCCTCCAAGCGCTGGTCAGGCATGTTCACGACTTCGTCCGCGAGACCGGACTGACCGAGGAGGAATGGGCGCGCGGCGTGGCCTACCTGACCCGGACCGGACAGGCGTGCACGCCCACGCGGCAGGAGTTCATCCTGCTCTCCGACGTGCTGGGGGTCACGATGCTGGTCGACGCGCTCGGCCACCGGCGCTCGGCCGAGGCAACCCAGAACAGCGTCCTCGGACCCTTCTTCCGGGACGACCGCCCGCACCTGCCCGACGGCGCCGACATCAGCCAGGGGCTGCCGGGCACGCCCTTCTTCTTCGAGGGGCTGGTGGCCGACCACCAGGGCGCACCGGTGAAGGACGCCCAGATCGACGTGTGGCACAGCGACTCGGACGGCCACTACGACGTGGACGTCCCCGGCCTGTCCGAGCCGGCCATGCGGGCCCTGCTGCGCACCGACGACCAGGGGGGCTTCCGCTTCCGCTCCATCCGCCCGTCCTCCTACCCCATCCCCGACGACGGCCCCGTCGGCGAGATGATGCGGGCCACCGGCCGATCGGTCATGCGGCCCGCGCATCTGCACCTGCGGATCGCCGCCCCGGGCTTCCAGCACGTGACCACGACGCTGTTCCCCACCGACGACCCCTACCTCGACCACGACCCGGTCTTCGGCGTCAAGCGTTCACTCGTTGCGGCATACCAGGACCACCCGGCCGACACCGGCCCGTACGGCACCACGACCGACGAGCCGTACATCCTGCTGCGTCACACCTTCGTGCTCGAGCCCGCAAGGCCGGCTCCCGGCCCGCGACGCATCTGACAGGCGCCACCCCGCCCCTGCCGAGACTCCCGGCACACCTCGCCCTCGGGCCGCGCATGACCCGTCGCATCCGCCCTGCGCGCGCCGGGGGCATCCGGTGCTCGCCGTGGAGGTCTCTCGCCGGCGCGGGCCGGGCCACACCCCTCTCGGAGGTTTTCCATGACTGAAACCCTCGGCACAACCGTCATGTTCCGGGCCACCATGGGCCGTCTCGCCACCGGCGTCAGCGTCATCACGACCCGGACCGGAAGCACGCCCGTCGGCATGACGGCCAGCGCGGTCTCCGCCTTGTCGCTGGACCCGCTCCAGTTGATCGTGTGCATCGGCAACCACCTGTTCACCCGCACCGCGATAGCCGAGCACGGACGCTTCGCCGTCAACATCCTGGGCGAGGACTGCGAACACCTGGCCCGCACCTTCGCCT
Source organism: Streptomyces sp. F001 (assembly GCF_004187715.1). Lineage (GTDB taxonomy): Bacteria > Actinomycetota > Actinomycetes > Streptomycetales > Streptomycetaceae > Streptomyces > Streptomyces flavusporus. The sequence goes on from NZ_QZWF01000065.1 coordinate 6,027, forward strand.
CGCCGGTGCCCGACCGGTTCGCCGGCGTGGCCGTCGACGACAGCCACGGTGTGCCGGTCCTCAAGGACGCCATCGCCACGGTGGTCTGCGACGTCTCCCAAACCCTGCCCGGCGGCGACCACACCATCTTCGTGGGCGACGCACGGCACTGCGCATACAAAGCCGAGGGCCGTCCGCTGGTCTACTTCGCGGGCGGATTCGGCGCCATGAGCTAGGGGCTGGGCTGTGAGCATCGTGAAGTCGGAGGTCAAGGCCCTGGTGCGATGTGTGGGCTGAATGCTCTGGCTGGTCGGCGGCGCATGTCCGCGGCGGAGATCATCTGACGCACCTGTCAGCGGGGATGTCCGATCAGTCTGCGTGGTCGGGTCTGCCCCTACGATCCGTCAGCAGATCGGGACACTACGGTGATCGGGAGGGTGCTGGAGATGCTGGAGCGGATCAAGGCCAGCCGGGCCAAGCTGGACACAACGGCGCCCTGTCTCGTAGGAGACGATGACGCCGCGGTGGAGCATCAGCTCCTCCCCCCGACCGAAGCTGAGCGGGAACCGGAAGTACCGCCCCACGCAGTGCGAGATCACCTCGACCGCGTACCGGCACCCTTCGTACGACGGCGAGGTGCTCCCCACGGACGATCCCCCTCCACCATGACCACCCCAAAGATCACCCCACCCGGTCAACCAGCGCGACAGTGCCCGCAGACGAGTGCGGTCGGCCAACCCCACGACCGCCTGCGAATCTCGCACGTCATCCGCGACCAGGGGACCTGGTGTGGGTCACAACCGACAGCACACACGGCTTCATGAACGAACATGACGAGTTGCCCCGCTGAGTCGAAGTCAGTCGCCGATCCCCCCGACTTCCTAGGCGCTCTTCTCAGACAACTGGCCTAGACTCCACCAGGAGCACTAAGACGCGCGGAGGTTGGGCGATGTCGGAACGCATGGCCTGGAGTACTGGGCGAGGAGTCTGCTCCGCCGGACATCCAAGAAATTGCTCCGATGATTGAAATCGAGCCCGGTCGATCGAGCGGGCCGAAGACACCAGGTCGTCACCACCGCACGATCATCAGACGGAAACTCGCAATCCCCGAGCCTGCGAAAAACGTGGTCTACCGCCAGAGGCCCAGCCAACGCATACACGAGCTCCTCGACCGCCACACGGCGGTGAAAGTCTTTGCGACCGCCGGTGCCGGCAAGACAACCGCGGTGGTTCTGGCTATTCGCGACCTCGATAGGCCTGTTGCGTGGGTGTCGCTCGACGGGACGGAGCAGGCGGCGGGGCGTCTGCTCGTCTATATCGAAGCGGCTGTCGAGGACATAGTCCCCAGTGCAGCGGGTGTCGCCTCGGATGCTCTGAGCAGCAGTCTTCAGATCGGTGAGGCAGCTGGACTGCTTGCCGAAAGCCTGCAGGGCAGCCGACTCATTGTGGTCTGCGACAATGTGGAGCGAATCGCTTCCGACGAGAGCTGCACCGCGGTGCTGTCCTCCTTCGCCCGCTACCTGCCGTCCGACGCGAACCTCGTACTGATCTCGCGCGTCGACGTCCAGCTCGACTTGGGCTCGACCAGCGAGCGCGACCGGGTCGGCGAGCTCGTCGAGACCGACCTTGCCTTCGACGTCCAGGAGGCGAGCGCGGCACTTCGAACAGTCGGTGACGTCGACGTGGATCCCGCGCAGGCAGTAGCCGCGACGGGGGGATGGGTAACCGGCGTCTTGTTCAAGGGGTGGCGCCACGCCCGGTCTCGCGAGATGGATCCTGACTCACTGCACTCCTACGTCGCGGCAAACATATTCAACTCGCTTTCCCTGGCTGAACGAACGTTTCTGCTTCATACCAGTCCGTTGGACGAAATATCGGTCGACGGAGCCCGGGCACTGGGCCAGGAGAATGCAGCGCACATCATGGCCGACCTCCGGGGCCGATATCTTCCGGTGACGTGGTCTGCCGATGGTTCGCGCTTGACGCCCCACCCCATGTTCCGTGACTTCCTACAGGTGACTCTCGAGCGGGAGGACGCCAAGACGGTCGCCGAGGTGCGTCGCAGATACGCAGAAGTCCTGATCGCCAACGGCGCGCGCGAGGAAGCCGTCGATGAGCTGCTTCGCCTCGGCGACGTGGAGGCGGCTGGGCGGTTGGCCGCCGCCGTCCTCCCAAGCCTGGTTGCGCGGATGGACTTCGCCCTGGCGGCACGTTGGCTCGATGCACTGGGTGCGTCTGTCCGGTCCCCGACTCCGGAGATCGGATCCGTCGTCTTGCGCGTTGCCTTTGCACTGGAGCAATGGGGTCGCGGAGTTGAGTTCATCGATCGGCACGGCTATGACTGGCTTCCAGAGCAGGGGGCTCCCAACTCCGAGGAGGCCCGCGTCCTAGCTTGTTGGTCCCTTTGGCACTCCGGACGGATCGACGAGGCCCGGTCCATCGGCGACCAGCTGCCACCTGGTCGCAACCAGCGCATCGTCGACTCGTTGATCGCGGGCGCAACCGGCGAGGAGCCGCCCCCCTTCCCGGAATACTCAACGATACCCTCCGGCCCACTCGACGGTTTGCTGATGCGCCTGGCCTTCATCCGCGGTCGCCTTGACGGACTCGACGCCCCAGGCTCGTTCGACCCGTGGCGCACTGTCCTCGGGGGTCCCTGGGTCGTTGCTGCATTGCGCGCCACAGGGCGCTTGGATGCCGCGATGGCCATGTACGAGTCTCGTCGCGGTTCGTCGCAGCCGGTTTGGTTGCAGGGCGTCGACGCCGTCGATCTCATGCTGGACCTTGGCCGCGGAGAAGAAGCCTGGTCCTTGCTCAAGCGGGGGCGGGACCTCATTGCGTCAACAGGCTCGAAGGTGTACTGGAACATGAGCCTTCTCGCTGAAGCCAAGCTGTGGCTGCGCCTCGAAGGCAACAGCCAACGTGCCGACGGCGTGCTAGCGGCGGCGGCTGCCAACGGCGCCTCGGACTATGCCCTGACGCGCGAGACGTGGCAGCTCTGGACGGGTCTTTCCATGCTGCGGCAAGGCAGAGATGCTGAGGCGCAGGAGCATCTCTCGGCATGCCTGCTGAGTATGCAAAGAGGAGACCGTCAGCTCGATCTCCCGACGGCTGCGGTGTACCTGGCCGAGGCGCAATGGCGGCTCGGCCTCGAGGATGAGTCCGACGCCACGGCAGAGCTGGCCATTGTCTCTGCCTCGGCCCACGGGACTCAGCACTTGCTGCTGACAGCGTTGGCGGACATGCCATCGGTAGCGTTCAGGGCGGCGGACACCAAGTCCAGTCGCATGTCGCGCTATCACGAGGTCCTCGCCGTGCTCTCGGGCCGGCACCCCGTGCGCGTGAATGTGAGTGCGCCACGTCTCGTCCTCGAGGAGTTCGGAGAGCCGACCCTCACGGTCGACGGGAATGTGGTCCAGCCCCGCCTGACGAAGAGTGTGGAGCTGCTCAGCTATCTACTCGGAAGCCCTGACCGGAGAGCTACACGCGATGAGCTTCTCGGCGCGCTCTTCGACGGCCGCAACGATGCTGCCAGCCGAAGCTACCTCCGCCAGGTCCTCTTCCGGCTTCGCCAGGCGCTCCCCGCAGACCTCGGGCCGTCGCAGGATGGGAATGTCTTCAGTTTGGTTGGCCCGGAGCTGGCGATGGGCTCGGCCCAACGAGCTGTTGACATTGTCGCGCAAGCCGGAAGGCAAGAAGGAGAGGTTCGACTCCAGACGCTCTTGCACGCCATCAGCAATACAGAGAGGGGCACTTTTCTGGCAACGGCGTCAGGCACATGGGTCGCGGAGCGTCGCCTCGCTCTGACTGAGATCCTACTGTCGGCCAGAGTCGACGCAGCCAAGCTGGCCTATCGATTGAACCGTCTTCGTGAGGCGAAGGGTCTGGTCGACTACGTGCTCCGCGACGATCCCTACCGCGAGCAGGCCTGGCAGCTCGCGATCCAGCTTGAGTATGCCAGCGGCAGCGATGACGGAGTGTTGGCGCTTTATAAGCGGTACGTCGCACGGATGAGGGAGCTCGGCGTCGCGCCGTCCGACGAGGTTCGCCGACTTGTCACCCAACTGCGCCGACGCTGACTTCGGCTCCTCAGAGTGGACTCCGGTGAAGTCCCTGAGCTTGACTCTGTCGGGGATCTTGGAG
>NZ_QZWF01000066.1 GCF_004187715.1 Streptomyces sp. F001
GCCCGTACCACCGGCGCCGGGGGTGCCGGTGGCGAGAGCGACGAAGGCGACGCAGGTGACGGCGGCGCCGGTGGTACGGGCGGCGACGGCGACTGATCGCCCACCTCAACGGGGTGGAGGTCTTCAGGACCTCCACCTCACTCCCTCCAACCACCCATTGATCACCGCAAGCGCCCCCGGTCGTCCGAACACGACGTCCGGGGGCGCAGCGCACGCAGGTGACGCCCTTGTCATGGAAACGGAGAACCCCATGCCCAGAAATCTCCGGCAGCGTCCGTTCATTCTGGCGATAGCCTCGCTGGCCATTGCCACCGGCACCGCGACCGCGTGCGCCGCACAGGCGCCGCAGAGCGCCACGGAAGTCACAAGCCACTCCGCCAGTGCCGGTGACCTCCTCGGCCACCATTCGGACTGCGGCAAGGGCGGGGAAGGCGGCGAGGGCGGCAAGGGCGGCGAGCCCGGTCAGCCGGGGGAGCCCGGCAAGCCCGGTTGTTTCCGGTTCAGCGACCTGCTGCCGGACCAGCTGGAGGGATCGAAGCTCTCGGGGTCGGACAAGATGCGGATCGTGATGTCCGTGATGTCCGGGCACACGACGAGCGCCGAGGCCGCCGAGAAGTACGAGGTCTCGGAAGACGAGATCGACGACTGGAAGCGGCAGTTCCTCGACGGCGACTGGGGGAAGTTGTTCGGCGAGAACGGGGAGGGCACGTTCCCCTTCTGCTCGTGACGCACGAGCGCGGACGGGGACCGACGCAGATCGGCCGCCTGGGCCCTGTCGCCCAGGCGGCCGATCCCTGTCCGCGGCGTCCCGCAGTATGGCGCGCTCACCGACTGTCGGCCGCGCAGGTGAGGAACGCGGTCCATGAGTCGCCGGCGAATATGAGCCGGGCGCCCCGGCCGGTGCCGCGACTGCCGCCTCGCGGCTGCAGCGGCGTAGAGAATCCTTGCCGCCGAACTCGCCGTGCCCGGCCGCGATTCCGTATAGGCCGGCAGACCCCTCGACCGGGAGGGGGGATTGCGTGAGTTCGACTGTCTGGCCACTCGCGACCACTCGGGCACACCTCACATACCGATCCGCCCCCTGATCCGATCGCCTCCAGTCGCATACAGTGCTGAGCGTCGTACGTACGGACGGTGCCCCGGGGAGGTCTGGTGGACGCGACAGCCGGCGCCGTCTGGGGCCGTACCGAGCAGCAGGACTTCCGCAGTCGCGTGCGCGGCACGCTGCTCGGCGTCGCCGTCGGGGACGCGCTCGGTGCGCCGGTCGACGGGCTGACGCTGGACGGGATCCGGGAGGCGCACGGCCCGGAAGGCGTCGTCGACCTCGCCCCCGCGTACGGCAGACGCGGTGCCGTCACCGACCGCACCCAGCTCACGCTGTTCACTGTCGACGGGCTGATCCGCGCGCAGGTGCGCCGGGACACCGGCGCCTGGCATCCGCCCACCGACCTGCACCGGGCGTATCTGCGCTGGGCCGCCACCCAGCGGGACTGGGGGCCGGACCTGCGCCGCAAGGACGACGGCTGGCTGGCCCGCGAGGAGTGGCTGTACGCCCGCCGCGACCCTGCCCGGGCCCTGCTGCTGGGTCTCGGCGACGAGGTCATGGGCACACTGGACATGCCGAAGAACCCCGGTGAGGCCGGTCCCGAGGCGGCGGCCCGTTCCGCGCCGTTCGGTCTGCTCGTCGGCTGGGAGCCGCAACTGGTCGTGCAGCTCGCCGTGGAGTGTGCCGCCCAGACCCACGGCCACCCCACCGCCTACCTCGCGGCGGGCGCGTACGCCGTGATCGTGCATGCGCTGGCGCGGGGCGACAGCCTGGACGGTGCCGTGCAGCGGGCGCTCGCCCTGCTCGCCGCCCGTCCGGGGCATCAGCCGGTGTCGGAGGCGTTGCAGCACGCGCTGGGCGCGGTACGGCAGGGGATCCCGACACCGGCGCGGGTGGCGGAGCTGGCGGGGGAGGGTACGGCGGAGAGGGCTGTCTCCGCCGCCGTCTATTGCGCGCTGGTCGGTGAGGACGTACGGCAGGGGCTGCGTCTCGCCGTCAATCACGACGGACCCTCCGCCACGACCGCCGCCCTCACCGGCGGCCTCCTCGGCGCCCTGCACGGCGAGACGGCGCTCCCGCCGGCCTGGCTGGCCGAGCTGGAGGGCCGGCCCACAATCCTGGAACTGGCCGACGACTTCGCCATGGAGATGACCCAGGGCCCGGCCCTGCACGGCCCGGCGGGCGCGTCACCGGCATGGCTGGCGCGCTATCCGCGGGGGTGAGCCCCATCGGCCTGTGACCGACATCACAGGAACGCCGGGCGCCGAGCGGACAGGCCGGGCTGTGGACCTATCTCTACGCGCCCGGATACGGGCCGGCGACCCGGAGGCCTTCGCCGAGCTGTTCTCGGCCCACGCGCAGGCCCTCTACGGCCACGCCGCCCGGCTGACCGGCGACCGTGGCGCCGCGGAGGACGCGGTGTCGCTGACTTTCCTGGAGGCCTGGCGCCTGCGGGACCGACTCAGACCCGAGCCTCCCGACCCTCATGAGGGCGACGGGCTGCGGCCCTGGCTGTACGGCATTGCCACCAACGTCCTGCGCAACTCCCGCCGAGCCGCCCGCCGGCACAGCGCCGCGCTCGCCCGGCTCCCGGACCGGCGTAGCGACCGCGAGACCGTGCCGGACTTCGCCGACGAACTGGTCGGTCGTATGGAGGACGCCGAACGGCTCGCGGCCGCCCGGGCGGCCCTGCACCGGCTGCGCAGACCCGAGCGCGAGGTGTTCTCGCTGTGCGTCTGGTCAGGCCTGAGCTACGCGGCCGCCGCCGACGCCCTCGGCGTCCCCGTCAGCACCGTGCGCTCGCGTCTCGCCCGCGCCCGGCAGCGACTGCGGTGGCTGGCCGAGGCGGAACTGAGGAAAACCCCGAGACGCACTCCCGCCGCCGGACAGGAACCGGATGGCCGCAGCGAGCGGCCCGGTCGAACCAGGAGAAGTGCCGATGAACCCCGCAGAGCGTGAAGAACTGGCCCGGCTGCTGCCGAGCCCGGGTGAACCGGTCCTGCCGAGCGACCGTCAGAGCCTGCTGAAGGGCCATCTGATGCGCGAGTTCACCCAGAAGTCCGCCCCTGTCCCTCGCCGACGTGTTGTGAAGATCGCCGTCCCCCTCGTCACGGCCGCCGCCGTGGTCGCCGTCGCGCTCGCCGCCACCGGTTCCGGCGAACCCGACAAGCCCGTCACCGACCAGGAAGCCGTGGCCCTGCTGAACCGCATCGCCACGGTCGCCGACGCCAAGCAGACCGTGCCCGTCCGCGACGACCAGTTCGTCTACACCCGGGTCCAGGGCACCGACTGGTGGGAGGCAGGCAAGGAGTGGAAGTACCGGCGCACGGACTGGCAGGCGGTCGACGGCAGGCGGGAAGGGCTGGCCACGATCACGGTGCTGGACCCGCCGCCCGGCGGCGGGCCGTTCCGCGGCGGCAAGTCGACCTTCGACATGGTGATGGGCATCGACCCCAACAACGCCACCTACCGGAAGCTGGAGGCCCTGCCGGCCGACCCGGAGAAGCTGTACCAGAAGATCTGGGCCGACACCGAGGGTCAGGGACCGACCCACGAGGAGGCGGCGATGGAGATGATCGACTCGATGCTGGACCGGTCCGTCCTCATCCCCGACGTGAGCGCCGCCCTCTACCGTGCCGCGGCGAAGATCCCGGGCGTCACCGTGGTCGAGGACGCACAGGACGCCGCCGGCCGGCACGGCATCGGGCTCACCTTCCAGGACAGCGACGACCTCGACACCTGGGTCTTCGACAAGACGTCCCTGGACTACCTCGGTACGGACGAGACGGCCCTGCTCGGGATCGGCGTCGTCGACAAGGTCGGTGAGACCCCGAGCAGCTGACACCAGGTCAGTCCTTCGTCGTCGTACGCACCACGCCGTCCACCGACCCGGCGGGAGACGGGACCGCTGCCGCTGCCGCCCCGTCCCCGTCGGTGTTGATCCGCTCGATGATCGCCAGCCGCTCCGGGGTGTCCTCGGGCTTCATGTACCCGATGAGGATGTACAGCACCAGCGACACCGCCAGCGGCACGGAGACCTGGTACTGGAGCGGCACTCCGCCCTCGACGTTCCAGTTGATCGGGTAGTTGACCAGCCAGAAGGCGAGCAGACCCATCGACCAGCTGACGAGCGCCGCGGTCGGCCCGGAGCGGCGGAACGGCCGCAGCAGGCCCAGCATCATCGGGATGGCCATCGGGCCCATCAGACCGGCGACCCACTTGATCACCACGGTGATGATGTCCTTGAAGGTGGGGGAGTTGACCTGCGTGGCCGCCGCCATGGACAGCCCGAGGAACACGACGGTGGCGACGCGGGCCACGATCAGCCCCTGGCGCTCGTTCCACGCGCGGGCCTTCGCCGAGATCACCGGCGCGCAGTCCCGGGTGAACACGGCGGCGATCGCGTTGGCGTCGGAGGAGCACATGGCCATGGTGTGCGAGAAGAAGCCGACGATGACCAGGCCCAACAGGCCGTGCGGGAGGAGCTGTTCGGTCATCAGGGCGTAGGAGTCGGAGCCGTCCGGCTTCTGCGACTCCACCAGCAGCGGCGACATCCACATGGGGAAGAACAGCACCAGCGGCCAGACCAGCCACAGCGCCGCCGACAGCCGGGCCGAGCGCTCCGCCTCCCGCGGCGTGGGCGTCGCCATGTACCGCTGGGCCTGGTTGAGCATGCCGCCGTTGTACTCGAACAGCTTGATGAAGAGGAAGGCGAGCAGGAAGACCGTCCCGTACGGCCCCACCAGCGGCTTCTCGTGTCCGTCCAGCTCCGGCCGGTCCCAGACGCCGAAGAACCCGCCGTAGTCGCCGAGTTCCACCACGACGGCGACGAACATCGCGATACCGGCGAGGAGTTGGATGACGAACTGTCCCAGTTCCGTCAGCGCGTCCGCCCACAGGCCGCCGATGGTGCAGTACACGGCCGTGATCCCACCAGTGATGAGGATGCCCTCGTTCAGGGAGACCCCGGTGAACACCGACAGCAGGGTCGCGATCGCCGCCCACTTCGCGCCCACGTCCACGATCTTCAGCAGCATGCCCGACCAGGCCAGCGCCTGCTGGGTCTTGAGGTCGTAACGGTTCTTCAAGTACTCCAGCGGAGAGGCCACATGCAGCCGCGAGCGCAGCCGGTTGATGCGCGGTGCGAACAGCTTCGACCCGATGGCGATGCCCAGCGCGATCGGGAAGGACCACGTCACGAAGGAGGTCACGCCGTAGGTGTAGGCGATGCCTGCGTACCCCGTGAACATCACCGCGCTGTATCCGGACATGTGGTGCGAGATGCCGGACAGCCACCACGGCATCTTCCCGCCGGCGGTGAAGAAGTCGCTGACGTTGTCCACGCGCTTGTGCGACCAGATGCCGATCGCGACCATCACGCCGAAGTAGCCGATGAGCACGGCCCAGTCGAGACTGTTCATGTGCCACCCTTCCAGGGTCCGCCTTGTGAACGGCCCGCTCATCGTGAGTGCGGTGACGAGGGCACGACAAGCAAGAGGAAGGTCAAGAGCAGGCAAAAATGTTCTGTCCGGTGACCTTCGTTCACAGACATGAATCCAGGAGAGGTGGGGTCAGCGCATCAGCTCCCCCGCGTTGACCAGCAGTGACTGCCCGGTGATGGCCCGCGCCCGGTCCGACGCCAGGAACACCGCCGCGTCCGCCACATCCCCGTCCGTGGCCAGCTCCGGCAACGCCATCCGCCCGGTCAGCCGCCCCAGCACCTCGTCCTCCGGCACCCCCTCGGTGTGCGCGGCGAACTGCACGTACGCCTGCACCGGCGGTCCCCACATCCACCCCGGCAGCACGGTGTTCACGCGGATCCGATACGGCCCGAGCTCCCGCGCCAGCGAGTACATCGCGCTCGTCAACGCACCCTTCGACGCCGCGTACGCCGCCTGCCGCACCTGCGACGGGGCCGCCACCGCCGACTGTGTCCCGACGAACACCACCGACCCCCCGCCGCCCTCCTTCAGCCCCGGCAGACACGCCCGCGTCATCCGCAGCGTCCCCAGCAGGTTGACGTCGACCACCGACAGCCAGGCCGAGAAGTCGGCGTCCTCCAGCCCGCCGAAGTAGCTGTCCCAGGCGGCGACATGGACGACCGCGTCGATCCCCCCGAACCGCTCCCGCGCCAGCCCGGCCAGCTCCTCGCACTGCCCCTCGTCGGTGATGTCGGTCGCCCGGTACGCCGTGTGCGCCCCGTGCGGATCGATCGCGGCCGCGCTCTTGGCGAGGTTCTCCGCCGTCCGCGCACCCAGTACCGCGTTCCCGCCGTCCCGTACGACCGCCGCCGCGACCTGGTGACCCAGTCCGGCGCCGACCCCCGAGACGACCACGGTCTTTCCCTCCAGCAGTGACATCGCAGACTCCCGGCTCCGGTGGCATTACCTGACGGAGCGTCAGAGTATGGGGGGCGCGAGGAAAGGGGAACGACATGGACGCCCGCGGCGAGCTGTACGCCGAACCGGCCGTCGTGGGCCTGTACGGCGTCCGCCCCGGCCGCCAGGAAGTCCACAAACGCGGTGAAATCTGTCTCGGCGTCAGCAGCATGGCCTTGACCTGCGGAAACTGCCGTCCGAGCATGTCGGCGACCACGTTCAACTGGTTGCGGACGGCCTCGGCGGTGGTCTGCGCGAAGATGGTGCGGGCAGCGGCCGCCACCATCCCTCCTGAGCCCTTCTCGATCACGCTGAAGACGTCCCGCACGAAGTGAACCCGGCATCGCTGCCAGGCGGCGCCGAGGTAGGCGCGGCCCTTACCCCAATGTGATGACCAATCAGTGAAGCCGGATGCCGCCAAACGGGTAGTTTTTTGACCCTAATTAACCCGAAGAGCCCACTATATCCCTCGAATGCTACTTCTTCCAGTGGCGCGCGACCCGGATTCGGCTAAGGGTGATCACGTCGCTACTGCGATTCCCGATGAGCCGGTGCTGTGCCGGCCATCGCAGTCGTGGCGAAAGGAATGTCTCTCCATGCGCATTACTCGCACCTTCTTCGTCTCCGCGGCTGTAGCCGCGGCTCTCGCGATCTCCGCTCCCGCCGCAAGCTCTCTTACCTCGACTGAATTCGGGGCGTCGAACGGCAGCGTCTCCTATGGCGACGACGGCCACGACAAGGGCAAGCACGACAAGGGCAAGAACGAGAAGGAAAACTACGGCGAGGGCGACGGCAACACCCAGACGAACGTGATCGAGGGCGACGACAACGACTTCAACACCCAGACGAACGTGATCGGCTGAACACGCCACACGTGCCGATCGGCCTCGACGAGACGAACCCGCCACAGGACCGTGGCGGGTTCCGTCGTCTCCGGGATCCCTGATCAAACCGGACGATCAGGACTCTCGCGGTGCCCTGCTTCGCAGCCGAAGCCGAAAAACCGCAGAATGTAACTTCTCATATTGGTCCTGTCAAGCCCCGAGCTTCCGTAGCTTTGCTTGTTTCTTGCGATGGGTGAATGTGGTTGTAGGCGAATCGCCGGGGCGTCACATCGAGGTGGCGCAACAAGCAAGTAGAAATCTCGGCTTGCTGTATTTCAAAAAGCGAATCAAATTCACTCAAGGAGAAAACATCATGGCTGCAAACATGCGCGTACGCATCTCCCGCATCGTCGGCGTTTCTTGCGCTGCTGCGATTATTGCCGGAGCGGCAGGGGTGGCGAGCGCTCAAGCGGTTCCTCAGACGCCGAACGCTGCGGTGAGCGTGGTGCAGGGCGGTGACAACGACTTCAACGAGCAGAAGAACCGGATCAAGGGCAACGACAACGACTTCAATAAGCAGAAGAACCGGATCAAGGGCAACGACAACGACTTCAACAAGCAGAAGAACTCGATCGAGGGCGACGACAACGACTTCAACGAGCAGGAGAACTCGATCAAGGGCGACGACAACGACGGAAACGAGCAGGAGAACCGGATCAAGGGCAACGACAACGACGGGAACACCCAGAAGAACTCGATCGAGGGTGACGACAACGACGGGAACACCCAGTCGAACTCGATCGAGGGCGACGACAACGACGGGAACACCCAGTCGAACTCGATCGGCTGAACACGCCACACGCGCTGATCGGCCTTGACGACGGAACCCGCCACAGGAACGTGGCGGGTTCCGTCGGGTTGTGCGACACGGCCTCTCTCGAAGTGGAACAGGACGAGAGCGGCGGCAACGATGCCGCTGATCCGCTGGGGTGCGAGACTGACGCGGCGCAGTGCCTTGAAGCGGGTCTTCAGGTTGGCGTCGGCCTTCTCGGCCGGGGCTCGGATCGCGCCGATGACCTTGTTGAACTGCTGTTGGTCTTCGGTGAGTTTGCCGCACTCGGGCTTCTTGTGCGGCATCCGGAAGGAGACGGGTGCGCCTTCGTGGCCGGTATCGGTCAAGGGCAGCAGCTCGTCGTCGTTCGATCAGGGGGCGCGGGCTACGCCCGTTCTGGGCAACTTGCCCCTCTTCGGGTGATATGAAATACCTAAAGAGGGGCTGTAACGCTCGCCGGGGACCCTGCTGGGCCTCCCTGGAAGAGGGAACGCCATGACGGGAGTGCACGAGGCCGCCGGGCGCGTGATCGCCGGGCGCTACCGGCTTCTGCGTCGGCTCGGCACTGGCGGCAGGGGACGGGTGTGGCAGGCGTATGACGAGCGATTGGCGTGCGAGGTCGCGCTCAAGGAGATCGTCCTGCCGCCGGACCTCCCGGAACAAGAGGTGAGCGCCCGGATCACGAGGGCCCGCGGCGAAGCGCAGCACGCTGCCCGGCTGCGCAACCACCCCCATGTGGTCACTGTGTACGACATCGTGGAGGCCGACGGCCTGCCGTGGATCGTCATGGAATTCGTCCCCGGCGCCATGGACCTGGACGCGGTGGTGCACGAGCGGGGGCCGCTGCCGCCCGCCGACGTCGCCCGGATCGGGCTGGCGGTCCTCGACGCCCTGCAGGAGGGCCACCGGCTCGGCATCCTGCACCGGGACGTCAAACCGGCCAACGTCCTGCTGACCTGCCCCGGCCCGCAGCCCTCCCACCCTACGGAGGGCTGCCAGGTGCTGCTGATCGACTACGGCATCTCGCTGGAGCCGAGCTCCGGAGAGCGCCTGACCGCCACTGCGGATTTCCTCGGGACCCCTGGCTACATGGCACCGGAACGGGCCCACGGCGAACCCACTCCGGCCTGCGACCTGTTCTCACTCGGCGCCACCCTGTATTTCGCGCTCGAGGGGACCGGCCCCTTCGACCGCGACACCGCTGTCACCACGCTGAGCGCCGTTCTGTCCGAGTTTCCCACCCCGCCGCGCCAGGCAACGGAGCTGACCCCGGTCCTCCTCGGGCTGCTGGCCAAGGATCCCGCGCAGCGGATGGACGGCGACGAGGCCACCCGGCAGCTCACCTCCATCGCCGCCCACCCCGGCTCTTCCCCTTCGGTCATACCGTCGGCCGAGCCGGAGGAACCGACCGGCCCGAAGCCGCCGCGCTCCCCGGAGCCGTCCCCGCCGACCGAGCTCCTGCCGTCGGCCAAGCCGGAGAAACCGACCGGCCCGCCCCGGGAACCGCTGCCGCCGGCCGAGCAGGAGGAACGGATCGGCCTGTCCCCGGGACTGCCGCCGCACAAAGGTGACGAGGCCCGGCCGCGGCGTCGCCTGCCGTGGCCCAGAAGCCGGCGGGCCAGGCTCGTTGCGGGGGTGGTGGCGGTGGCGCTGGTCGCGGGGGGCGGCGGCATCTACCTGGCACAGGGTCCTGAAT
>NZ_QZWF01000067.1 GCF_004187715.1 Streptomyces sp. F001
GGCCGTACTCGCCGATCGGCAGGTACGGCTCGATGAACTCCCATTCCTCGTCAGTCAGTTGCACTCGCGCCACGCAAGAAGATCTACCGGTCCAGGCCCCGTGGCGACGTTGCGGGTCCCGGCCGAGTGGCCCGGCGCGGTGGTGCCGCGCCGGGCTGATGGTGCCCTTCGTCAGGACGCGGTGCACGAACCCAGCACGGGCGCCGCGCTGTTGCCGTTCTTCATGACGGTGAAGCCGAAGCTCGTGGACGCCCCGGCGGCGAGGCTGCCGTTGCCGTTCGGGCGCATCGTCATGACGTTGCCGGAGCTGTCCCAGGTGGGCGTGCCGTTCCATGTCGCGGAGATCTTCTGCGGCGGGGTGACCGTGACGGTCGTCGTCCAGCTGGTGATCGCCGAACTGCCCGCGGTGACGGTCACCCTGCCGTTGAAGCGGTCACTCCACTCCTCCTGCTTGCTGTACGTCACGGAACAGGACGCGGTGCCCCCGCCGCCGCCCGATCCGGAACCGCCGAGCGCGGTCAGTACGGCCGTGTAGGCGGGCTTCTTGTTGTAGTTGCCGTCGAACAGCAGGGGCGTGCCGGAGGCGCGCCAGGAGTACTTGTCGGTGATGCCCCAGACCGTGATGCCGGTGCATCGGCTGACGGCGAGGCAGGCCTTTACGACGTTGCTGTAGCTGTTGGCCTGGGCGGTGCCGGAGCCCTCGATGTCCAGCTCGGTGATCTGGACGTCGACGCCGAGGTCGGCGAAGCGCTGGAGGTTGGCCTGGTAGTCGGACGGTACGGACAAGGCGCTGTTGAAGTGGGACTGGAAGCCGACGCAGTCGATCGGCACGCCGCGTGCCTTGAAGTCGCGGACCATGTTGTAGACGGCATTGCTCTTGGCGTTGACACCGTCGGTGTTGTAGTCGTTGTAGCAGAGCTTTGCGGCGGGGTCGGCGGCGCGGGCGGTGCGGAACGCCTCCTCGATGAAGCCGTTGCCGAGCTTGTCCTGGAAGGGCGAGCTGCGCCGGGCTCCGCTGGAGCCGTCCTGGAAGGCCTCGTTGACGACGTCCCAGGAGTGGATCTTGCCCTTCCAGTGGGTCATCACCTGGGTGATGTGGTTGTTCATGGCTGCTCTGAGGTCGGCCGTGCCCAAGGAGCCCACCCAGCTGGGCAGTTGGGAGTGCCAGACCAGAGTGTGGCCGCGGACCTTCATGCCCCGGCTCTGGGCGTGGTCGACGATCCGATCGGCGGCGCCGTAGGTGAAGGAGCCGCGGCTGGGCTCGACCGCGTCCCATTTCATCTCGTTCTCGGGGGTGACCGAGTTGAACTCGGTGTTGAGCGTGGAGGCGTAGGCGGCTTCGCCGAGGTGGTTCGCGGCGACGGCGGTGCCGAAGTAGCGGCCCTTCTCGGCCGCCGCCGCGCCGAGCGTGCTCGCCGCCTGCGCCGTGCCCGACAGGGCGGTGACGCCGGCGGCGGCGAGCAGGCCCGCGAGACCGAGGACCAGGGTCGTGCGTGCGGTTCGTCGGGGGGCCTTGCGGATGGACGTGCGGGTGGCCATCTGATGCCCTCTCTTCCGAAAGTTTCGGCCATATTTCCGAATGGCGTCGCAGACCATACGGGGTGACCTGAGTCACCGTCAACGGTTCGCGTAGCACTCGTCACAGTTGGCCCTTGGCTCAAGACAGGCAGCAGTTCGCGCACGCATCATTCCGCCTGGCGAAAGTTTCGAGGCGCCAGAAGTACCGGTGGAGCAGGCGATCGTCGCCGCAGTGGTGGACGCCGCGGCCTCCGCCGCCGCGCCAGGGGCGGCGTACGCAGCACCTCACAGCTCACCCGAGCGGATGTGGCACGCCTTGCCCCGCCGGACATCGCCCACTCCCGCGCCTGTTCCGGGCCGAAGCCGCGATACATACCGAGACCGGCGAGCGCCATGTCCCAGCCGACCCCGGTCGCACCGGGGACCGTACTACCCCCTGTTGAGGAGCCGACGGACGGTGGTCGAGCACTGGGGGCCCTGGAAGCCGGCCGGTCCGACCCGACTGTTCTTCGTCGTCTGCAGAAGGCCGTCCGCGACCAGGTCCCAGCGGACATCGACCGTACCCTGCGGTGCAACCGACCTCTGCCGGGGAAGTGTGAGCGGGACAGCCGACATGGAACCGGCGCACCGGTGGTGATCAGCGGCACCTTGAACGCTCACGCAGCGTCATGAAGTGCACGGTATGTTCGAGCGGTCGGACGGAAGCGCGGGGCGACCGGCGGGCTGTCGGCGGCATGTCCTACGGTTTCCGGAAGGAGCCCGGAGTTTTCCGGGCGTATAGCCAGGGAGGCGGGGATGGTGGTCGGGGAAGGCGCTCAGCGCAAGACAGGCACGCGGAGCCCGGAGGGGGCGCCGAAGGTGACGATCACCGAGATCGCGCGGGAGGCCGGGGTGTCCGTGCCGACTGTCTCAAGGGTCGTCAACGGGCGCTCGGACGTTTCGCCCGCCACCCGTGCCCGGGTCGAGGACCTGCTGCACCGGCACGGCTACCGTCGCCGCCCGGCCGCGTCCGGCACCCGGGCGGTCCTGTTCGACCTCGTCTTCAACGATCTGGACAGCCCCTGGGCCGTCGAGATCATCCGGGGCGTCGAGGAGGTCGCGCACGACGCCGGTGTGGGCACGGTGGTCTCCGCCATCCACGACCGGGCGGGGTCCGCGCGGCAGTGGATGACCAATCTGCGGGCCCGCCCGTCCGACGGCGTGATCCTTGTGACGTCGGTGCTCGAACCGGGGATCCACGACGAACTGCGCCGCTTGGGTGTGCCGTTGGTGGTGATCGACCCGGCTGGTTCGCCGGCCACCGAGGCGCCGACCGTGGGCGCCACCAACTGGACGGGCGGGATGGCCGCGACCGAGCATCTGCTCCAGCTCGGGCACCGCAGGATCGGGTTCATCGAGGGCCCGCCCAGGCTGCTGTGCTCGCGCGCCCGGCTCGACGGCTACCGGGCGGCGCTCGACGTGGCCGGAGTGGCGGTCGACAACGCCCTGACCGTGCCCGGTGACTTCTACCACGAGTCCGGATTCACCGGCGCGGGACGGCTGTTGGACCTCGGCGAACCGCCGACCGCGATCTTCGCGGCGAGCGACCAGATGGCGCTCGGAGCGATCGAGGCGCTGCGGCGGCGCGGGCTTCGAGTACCGGAGGACATGAGCATCGTCGGTTTCGACGACCTGCCCGAGGTGCGCTGGTGCGCGCCTCCGCTCACGACGGTGCGCCAACCTCTGTCCGACATGGGCAAGCTGGCTGCCAGGATGCTCCTCGACCTCGCGCGGGGCGTCGAGCCGGCCTCGCCGCGAGTGGAACTGGCGACCGAACTGGTGGTCCGCGCGAGCACCGCACCGCCACGCCACGCATAACGGAACGTAACACTCCGGGGGTGTCAATGGTCTTTTTTGTCAAGGCCGTTGACACCCCCCTTGCATGCCCGTAACTTCCATGGCCATCTCCGCATAGTTATCGGAAATTTTCCGGAAGGTGGGCCATGTCAGCCTCCACTCGAGCCGTCACGTCCGTATTCGGCGCCTCGTCCTCCTCCTTCTCCCGCCGCCGGTTCCTGGGGACCGCGTCGGCGGTGGGTCTGGGGGCGGCCGGCCTGTCCGCCTGTTCGGACTCGGGGTCCACCACCGACAGCCAGGGCCGGACCGTCGTGGAATGGTGGAACATCCAGACCACGGAACCGTCGAAGAGCGTCTGGCCCGAGCGGGCCAAGGCGTTCGAGGCCGCGCACCCCGATGTGCGCATCAAGCTCGTCACGATGGAGAACGATGCCTACAAGTCGAAGATGACGGCGCTGACCAGTTCCGGAAAACTGCCGGACATCTACCACACGTGGGGCGGCGGTGTTCTCAAGCAGCAGATCGACGCAGG
Organism: Streptomyces sp. F001; assembly: GCF_004187715.1. Classification (GTDB taxonomy): domain Bacteria; phylum Actinomycetota; class Actinomycetes; order Streptomycetales; family Streptomycetaceae; genus Streptomyces; species Streptomyces flavusporus. Next base: position 3,887 of record NZ_QZWF01000067.1, read on the forward strand.
TCTGGTCGAAGACCTCACGTCCTCCATCAGCTCCCTGACCGGCACCCTCGTGCCGGCCTCGGTCAAGGCGTACCAGTTCGACGGGAAGACGTACGCCGTGCCCTTCGACATCGGCGCCGTCGGGTTCTGGTACAACAAGGCTCTGTTCGCCAAGGCCGGTATCCAGGCACCGCCCACCACCTGGGCCGACTACCTCGACGCGGTCAAGAAGCTGAAGAGCGCCGGAATCACCCCCATCGCCCTCGCGGGCAAGGAGAAGTGGCCCGGCATGTACTACTGGGCGTACCTGGCCATGCGGATCGCCGGGATCGACGGCATGCAGGCGGCCGCCGACGCCAAGGACTTCACCGGCGACGACTTCGTCAAGGCGGGTGAGCACCTCAAGGAACTCGTCGCGCTCCAGCCGTTCCAGAAGGGCTTCCTCGGCGCCGCGTACTCCACGCCCACCGGCGAGGCGGCCGCGATGGGCAACGGCAAGGCGGCGATGGAGCTGATGGGCCAGTGGGCGCCCGTCGTCCAGGCCGACGCGGGCAAGGGCATCGGCAAGGACCTCGGATTCTTCCCGTTCCCCGCCGTCGCCGGCGGCAAGGGCGCGCAGACCGACGTGTTCGGCGGAGGCGGCGGCTACGCGGTGCGCAAGGGAGCCCCCAAGGCTGCCGTGGACTTCCTGAAGTTCTTCATGTCGGCCGAGTCCGACCGCATCCTTGTGTCGAAGAGCTCGATGATGCCCGTCGTCGAGGACGCCACGAGCGCCCTGACCGATCCCAACCTCAAGCTCGTCTCCGACGCCCTCGGCAAGGCGACCGGCTTCCAGCTCTACCTCGACCAGGCGTACCCGCCCGCCGTCGGACAGGAGATCAACGACTCGGTGGCCGCCCTGATCGCCGGTTCCAAGTCGCCCGAGCAGGTGACCCGTTCGGTCACCCAGGTCGCGAAGAGCCAGTGACCGCCATGGCTTCCACGTACGTGAAGGACCCCGCGCCCGCCCCCGCTCCACCGAAGCTGCCGGACACCGGGGCGGGCCGGTCGCGGGCCCGTCGGATCGTCGACTGGCTGACCGCTTTCAGCTTCACCCTGCCCGCCCTGGTGCTGTTCGGCGTGCTCGTGCTCGCCCCGATCCTGTATGCCGTGTACGTCAGCCTGTTCAACTGGGGCGGCTTCGGCTCCCCTTCGGACTATGTGGGCCTCGACAACTACAGCCGGCTGCTGCGTGACCCGGTCTTCCTGGGCGACCTGTGGCGCGGGCTGCTGCTCGTGCTGTTCTCGGTGTGCGTGCAGCTGCCGTTCGCGCTGGGCATGGCCGTGCTGCTCAACCAGAAGCTGCGCGGCCGGGCCCTGTACCGGACCCTGTTCTTCGCCCCGTACGTCCTGTCCGAGGTCATCACCGGTGTCCTGTTCTCCATGATCTTCGCGCCGGAGGACGGGCTCGCCGACCATGTGCTCGGCGCGGTCGGCCTCGACGGCCTCGGCGGACTGTGGTTCGCCGACCAGGACTACGTACTGCCAACGCTGTTCCTCGTCATGACGTGGAAGTACTTCGGCTTCCACATGATGCTGTACCTGGCCGGACTGCAGGGCATTCCCGCCGAACTGCACGAGGCGGCCCGCATCGACGGCGCGGGCCCCTGGCAGCGCTTCCGCCACATCACCCTGCCGCTGCTCGGACCGACGATCCGCATCAGCGTGTTCCTCTCCGTGATCGGCGCCATCCAGCTCTTCGACCTGGTGTGGGTGGTCACGCAGGGCGGCCCCGACCACCACTCCGAGACCATGGCCGTGACCATGTTCCAGTTCGGCTTCAAGCGCTTCGAGATCGGCTACGCCAGCGCGATCAGCATCGGCATGTTCCTCATCAGCCTCGTCTTCGCCCTCATCTACCAGCGCTCCGTGCTGCGTCGCGACACCGAAGGAGCCCTCACCACCATGCGAGCCTCCCGATGAGCGCGGGCACGCGCAGAAGGCTGCGCTCCGCACCGCTGTACGCGATCGTGTGGCTGGTCGGCGTCGTCATGGTCACGCCGCTGCTGTACGCGTTCGTGTCCGGGTTCAAGTCCACCGATCAGCTCTCCCAAAACACCTTCGGCCTGCCCTCGCCGTGGGTGACGTCCAACTACACCGATGTGCTCGCCTCCGGCTCGTTCTGGCGCATGCTGGGTTCGTCCACACTGATCGCGGTCGGAACGACCGTACTGACCGTGGGCACCGCGGCCCTCGCCGCCTTCGCGCTGGCCCGATTCGCCTTCCGCGGCCGGGAGTTGCTCTTCACCCTGTTCACCGCGGGGCTGATGTTCCCGTTCGCCGTGGCGATCCTGCCGCTGTTCGTCCTGTTGCGCACCTTCGGGCTGCTCGACAACCCATGGGGCGTGATCCTGCCGCAGGCGGCCTTCGGCCTGCCCATGACCATCGTCATCCTGCGCGGCTTCTTCCGGGAGATCCCCGGCGAGCTCGAGGAGGCGGCCACCCTCGACGGCTGCTCGGCGTTCGGCTTCTTCTGGCGGATCCTGCTGCCCATGGCGCGGCCCGCCCTCGGCACCGTGTCGATCCTCGCCATCGTCGGAAGCTGGAACAACTTCCTTCTTCCGCTGCTGGTGTTCAGTGAACAGACCTGGTGGACGATCCCCATCGGCGTCCAGCAGTTCCAGGGCCAGTACGCCACCGACATCGCCCGCGTCTTCGCCTATCTCGTCCTCGCCATGGTGCCGGCCCTCGCCTTCTACGCCGTCGCCGAACGGCAGTTGATCGGCGGCATCACGATGGGCGCCACCAAGGGCTGAGTCCCGCGCAGGCCAACCCCTTACCAGCACCGCACCTGAGGAGTTCCATGGTCGAGCCATGGCAGGACACCACGCTGCCCGCCCACGTCCGGGCGGCAGACCTGCTCGCCCGGATGACCACCGAGGAGAAGACCGCCCAGCTGTCCAGTGTCTGGATCGGCGCCGACACCGAGGGGGCCGACGTCGCGCCCGGCCAGCACACCTACGCGGCCCGCAGCGCCGCCCTCGACGCGCTCCTTCCCTACGGCCTGGGCCAGCTCACCCGGCCCTTCGGCACCGTTCCCGTCGACCCGGCCGAGGGCGCCGCCCGCCTCGCCGAACTGCAACGCCTGATCCGCGCCGGCAACCGGTTCGGGCTGCCCGCGATCGCCCACGACGAGTGCCTGACCGGGTTCACCGCCTGGCAGGCCACCGTCTTCCCCACCCCGCTCGCCTGGGGCGCCACCTTCGACCCCGAGCTGATCACCGAGATGGCCCGGGCGATCGGTACGTCGATGCGCGCGGTCGGCGTTCACCAGGGCCTCGCCCCCGTCCTGGACGTCGTACGGGATCCGCGGTGGGGCCGCACCGAGGAGTGCATCGGCGAGGACCCGTACCTCGTCGGCACCATCGGCACCGCCTACGTGCGAGGCCTCGAGACCGCCGGGATCGTCGCCACGCTCAAGCACTTCGCCGGGTACTCGGCCTCGCGCGCCGCCCGTAACCACGCGCCCGCCTCGCTCGGCCCGCGCGAACTCGCCGACGTGATCCTGCCGCCGTTCGAGATGGCGTTGCGCGACGGCGGCGCCCGGTCCGTGATGCCCGCCTACAACGACATCGACGGCCTTCCCGCCCACGCCCACACCCAGCTGCTCACCGGGCTCCTGCGCGAGCAGTGGGGGTTCACCGGCACCGTGGTCTCGGACTACTACGGCGTCTCGCTCCTGGAGGAAGCGCACCGGGTCGCCGACGGAGAGCAGCAGGCCGCACGGCTCGCCATTACGGCTGGGGTCGACGTGGAACTGCCGGCGGCCCGCTGCTTCAGCCCCGCGGACCCGCTCCCCGAGGACCTGCTCGACCGGGCCGCGCTGCGCGTCCTCACCCAGAAGTGCGAACTGGGGCTGCTCGACCCCGACTGGGAGCCCGTCACGGGCGGGGAGCCCGTCGACCTCAACCCCCCGCACATGCGGGACCTGGCACAGAAGGTCGCCGAGGAGTCGGTCGTCCTGCTCGCCAACGACTCCGGCGTGCTGCCGCTGCGCGACGGCCTGCGCATCGCGCTGCTCGGCCCGCTCGCCGACGAGCAGGCCGCGATGCTGGGCTGCTACACGTTTCCCCGGCACGTGGGCGTGCACCATCCCGAACTGCCGACCGGGATCGAGGTCCCGACACTGGGCGAGGCGCTGCGTGCCGAGCTGCCGGGCGCCGTGTTCGTCGACGAGCCGGCGGCGGCCGAAGTCTGCCTGGCCGTGGTCGGGGACCGGTCGGGTCTGTTCGGGCGCGGCTCGTCGGGCGAGGGATGCGACGCGGAGGACCTGCAACTTCCCTACGGCCAGGCGGAGTTGCTGGACGAGGCGCTGGCCTCCGGCGTGCCGGTCGTCATCGTCGTCCTCAGCGGAAGGCCCTACGCGCTCGGTCGCTGGGCCGACCGGGCCGCCGCCGTGGTCCAGGCGTTCTTCCCCGGGCAGGAAGGCGGCGGCGCCGTCGCGGGCGTCCTGTCCGGGCGAGTCGAGCCGTCCGGACGGCTGCCGCTCGGCGTGCCGCGCACCCCCGGCGGCCAGCCCGCGCCCTACCTCGCCCCGCCGCTCGGCCGGCACGGCTTCCCCAGCACCGTGGACCCGACGCCCCTCTATCCCTTCGGGCACGGCCTGTCCTACACGACGTTCGCCTGGGACACCCCCCAGTGCGACGCCCACGAGCTGCCCACCGACGGCGAGACCACGCTGCGTCTCACCGTCCGCAACACCGGCGAGCGGCCCGGCACCGAGGTCGTCCAGCTCTACCTCCACGACCCCGTCGGCACCGTCGCCCGCCCCGAGGTCCGGCTCGTCGGCTACGTCCGCGTCACGCTCGACGCCGGCGCTGCCGCCGAGGTCCACGCCACGTTCCCGGCCGACCTCGCCGCGTACACCGGTGCCGACGGCCGCCGCGTCGTCGAACCAGGCGCCCTCGAACTGCGCCTCGCCGCATCCAGCGAACACGTCCACCACACCGTGCCGCTCACCCTGACCGGCCCCGTACGCGAGGTCGGGCACGAGCGGCGGATGCGCTGCGAGCTTCGGGTGAAGTGACCTCACGGACCAGCCCCACGCACAGCAACCACACCGCTCCGTCCCCCAGTTGAGGAGATGCACCATGCGCACATCCGCACGCCGTGTCCGCGTCGGATCCGCCGCGCTCGCCGCGTCCGCGGCTCTGCTGCTCGGCCTCGCCGCGGCGCCCACCGCCCAGGCCGGCACCGACGGTGCGAAGGCGAAGACGCTGCACGAACTGGCCCGCGAGTCAGGTCGCTACTTCGGCGCCGCCGTCGACAACCCGGAGCTCGCCGACACCGAGTTCGCCGACCTGCTCGGCACCGAGTTCAGTCAGACGACCCCTGGCAACGGCATGAAGTGGTACGCCACCGAACCCCAGCGCGGGGTCTTCGACTTCACCGCGGGCGACGAGATCGTGAACTATGCCCGTGCGAACGGCCTGAAGGTCCGCGGGCACACCCTGCTGTGGCACTCCCAGCTCCCGGACTGGCTCACCTCCGGCACCTGGACCGCCGACGAACTGCGCTCCATCCTGAAGAACCACATCACGAAGGTGGTGAAGCACTACAGGGGCAAGGTCTTCGCGTGGGACGTCGCCAACGAGATCATGAACGAGGACGGCACCTACCGCGAGAACATCTTCTACCGGTGATCTTGGCCAGTGCCCCCGCGTTCACGCGGGGGGTGTAGGCCATTTCAGAACTGCTCTGACCTCAGCTTGAGGCACGGACCTGCGCTGTTGGCCTCAGCCGATCAGGTGGGGCGCTGCTGGTTCTCGATGTACTGGCGTACGA
>NZ_QZWF01000068.1 GCF_004187715.1 Streptomyces sp. F001
GTGCTGGGGCGCCGGGCGGGCATGGGGGCGTCTCCTTGTGCGGGCAGATGTGTCAGGTGGTGCAGGCGGGGGCGCGGACGGTCTAGAGGACGAAACCGGCCGGGAAGGGGTCGGTGGGGTCGAGCAGGTACTGCGCGGTGCCGGTGATCCAGGCGCGGCCGGTGAAGCTCGGCAGGACGGCGGGGACGCCGGCCACCTCGGTCGTGCCGAGCAGCCGTCCGGTGAACCGCGTTCCGATGAAGGACTCGTTCACGAACTCGGTGTGCAGGGGCAGTTCGCCGCGCGCGTGCAACTGTGCCATGCGCGCGCTGGTGCCCGTACCGCAGGGCGAGCGGTCGAACCAGCCGGGGTGGATCACCATCGCGTGCCGTGAGTGGCGGGCGGTGGCACCGGGGGCGTACAGGTGGACGTGATGGCAGCCGCGGATGGACGGGTCCTCGGGGTGCACGGGTTCCGCCTCGGCGTTGACGGCGTCCATGAGGGCGAGGCCGGCCTTGAGGATGTCGTCCTTGCGGGAGCGGTCGAAGGGCAGGCCGAACTGCTCCAGCGGCAGGATGGCGTAGAAGTTGCCGCCGTAGGCGAGGTCGTACGTCACCGTCCGTCCGTCGGCGAGCGTGGCCTTGCGGTCGAGGCCGACGCTGAAGGACGGGACATTGGTGAGGGTCACCGCCTGCGCGGCGCCGTCCTTCACCGCGACCTCGGCGACGACGAGCCCCGCGGGGGTGTCCAGGCGGATGGTGGTGACCGGCTCGACGACCTCGACCATGCCGGTCTCCACGAGGACGGTGGCCACGCCGATCGTGCCGTGCCCGCACATCGGCAGATAGCCGGAGACCTCGATGTAGACCACGCCCCAGTCGCAGTCCGGGCGCGTCGGCGGCTGGAGGATCGCGCCGCTCATCGCGGAGTGGCCGCGCGGCTCGTTCATCAGCAACTGCTTGATGTCGTCGCGGTGTTCGCGGAAGTACAGCCGGCGCTCGTTCATCGTGGCGCCGGGGATCGTGCCGATCCCGCCGGTGATCACCCGGGTGGGCATGCCCTCGGTGTGCGAGTCGACGGCGTGCAGGACGAGTGTGCTGCGCATGGGACGGGCTCCTTCAGGCGAGCCCGGCCGCCACGGCCTTCTCCGTGGCGGCGCGGACGACGGCTTCCTGCTCGGGCAGCAGCGGGACACGGGGCGGACGGCAGCGGCCGCCGTGGCGGCCCACCACGTCCATGGACAGCTTGATCGCCTGTACGAACTCGACCCTGGAGTCCCAGCGCAGCAGCGGGTGCAGCTGCGCGTAGAGCGACCTGGCCGTCGCGAGGTCCCCGTCGACGGCGGCGCGGTACAGCTCGACGGTCGACCTCGGCAGCGCGTTGGGGTACCCGGCCACCCAGCCCTTCGCGCCCGCGATCGCGAGCTCCAGCAGGACGTCGTCGGCGCCGATCAACAGGTCGAGGTCCGGGGCCAGTTCGGCGATCCGGTAGGCGCGGCGCACATCGCCGGAGAACTCCTTGACGGCGTGGATGTGGCCCTCGCCGTGCAACCGTGCGAGGAGTTCGGGTACGAGGTCGACCTTGGTGTCGATCGGGTTGTTGTACGCCACGACGGGCAGGCCGGCCTTCGCCACCTCGGCGTAGTGCGCCACGACGGACCGCTCGTCGGCGCGGTAGGCGTTGGGCGGCAGCAGCATCACGGCGGCGCAGCCCGCCTCGCGTGCCTGCTCGGCCCAGCGCCGGGCCTCAGCCGAGCCGTACGCGGCGACCCCGGGCATCACCCGTGCCCCTCCGATCGCGGCCACTGCCGTCTCCACGACCTTGGCGCGTTCCTCGGGCGTGAGCACCTGGTACTCGCCGAGCGAGCCGTTGGGGACGACGCCGTCGCAGCCGTTCTCGATCAGCCAGGCGCAGTGCTCGGCGTATGCGTCGTGGTCGACGGACAGGTCGTCGGTCAGCGGGAGCGCGGTGGCGACGAGGACGCCGCGCCAGGGTCGGTTCTCGGTGTCGGTCATCTGCGGTGTGGTCCCTCTCCATACGGTGTGACATGTCACTGTCGGCGGCCGTGGGGCCCGATCAGTCGTCGTCCGGTTCGCCCGCCTGTGCCAGCACGCCGAGCGGCACCGGCCGGGCGAACGGCCTGCGCCCCGCGGTCTGAGGGCACCCGGCGAGCCCGGCGACCGCGGGTTCGCACATCCGGCCCTGGCACCAGCCCATCCCGGCCCGCGTCAGCAGCTTCACGGTCCGCAGGTCGCCGGCGCCCAGCTCGCCCACGGCCACGCGGACCGCCTGCGCGGTGACCTCCTCGCACCGGCACACGACGGTGTCGTCGGTGATCTGTTCGGCCCAGTGCGCGGGCGGCGCGTACCCGGTGTCGAGGGCGGCGAAGAACGCCCGCAGACGGGTACGGGACCTCGCCGCCGCGGCCCAGGTGCGCGGGTCGGGTGCGGTGCCGTGCAGGCGGGCGGCGGCGGAGCAGCCGGCGATGTGGCCCTCGGCGAGGGCGAGCGCGGAGCCGCCGATGCCGGTGGTCTCGCCGGCCGCCCAGACGCCGGGGACGTCGGTGCGCTGTTCGTCGTCGACGTGCACGCCGGCCCCGTCGAGGCGGCAGCCGAGGGTCTCGGCGAGGTCGGTGTGCGGCAGCATGCCGTGGCCGACGGCGAGGGTGTCGCAGGGGATACGGCGTTCACTGCCCGGCCGGATCCGGCCGTCGGCGTCCAGGGCGGCGACGGTGACCGCCGCCAGCCGGTCGGTGCCGTGGGCCTCGACGACGGTGTGCCGGACGAGAGTGCGTACCCCATGCCGGAGCAACCGGGCCGCGAATCCGGCCCCTTCGGCGACCTTGTCCGGCTGTGCCGCCAGCGCCCGGCCCTGCCGCAGGAACGCCGCGGGGCCGGCGGACTCGACGAGCGCGGCCACCTCGACACCGGCCGCGGCGAGACCGGTCGCCACCGGGAGCAGCAACGGACCGGTTCCGGCGACCACGGCGGTGCGTCCGGGCACGGCGAGGGTGCCCTTGAGCATGGCCTGGGCCCCGCCGGCGGTGACGACGCCGGGCAGGGTCCAGCCGGGGAAGGGCAGGACCCTCTCGTATCCGCCGGTGGCGAGGAGGACGGCGTCGGACCGGACGGTGGCGGGTTCCTCCTGCTCGGGGCCGAGCAGCGCGTGCATGGTGCAGTCGCCGGACGGCCCGCGCTCCACGAACCACACATGATGGTCCGACAGGTGTGTGACGCGGCCCGCCTCGACGTGCCCGGCGAGAGCGTCCCGCAGCCGCCGCCAGGTCCGCCAGTGATGGTGCAGGGCCTGCGGGCGGCGGGCGGCGAGCCCGGCGGCGGGCTGCCGGTAGAACTGCCCGCCCGCCTCGGTCGCCGCGTCCACCAGCGTGACCCGGACCCCGCGCGCCGCCGCGGCGACGGTGGCGGCGAGCCCCGCCGGACCCGCGCCGATCACCGCAAGGTGCGGTCGCTCAGTCATCGTGGCCCGTCCCTTCCTGCGTACGGATCGCATCGCCCGGCCGCACCGGCACCAGACAGGCCCGCTGGTTCGGGCGGTCGTTGACGGTCACCAGACAGTCGAAGCAGACGCCGATCCCGCAGAAGATCCCGCGCGGCCGGCCCGCGCCCCGGGTGGCGCGCCACGAGGTGACGCCGGCCGACCAGAGCGCGGCGGCGACCGTCTGGCCGGGCAGTGCCTCGATCGCGCGGCCGTCCAGGGTGACCGTGAAGGCCGGTCCCGGTTGCGCGCGCGCCTGCTCCAGCGGGTTCATGGGCCCTCCTCGGGTGCGGGAAAGCGGTCGGGGCGCAACGGCGTCAGGTCGAGATCGGGGGTCTGCGCGGTGAGCACCTGCGCGATCAGGTGACCGGTGCCGGTGGCGAGCCCGATGCCCGCGCCCTCGTGGCCGCAGGCGTGGTGCAGACCGGGGACCCGGGGGTCGGGGCCGATGGCGGGCAGGTGGTCGGGCAGATACGGGCGGAAGCCGAGGTAGGCGCGCAGGGCGTGGACCCGCTCAAGGAACGGGAACAGCCGGGTCGCGCCCGCCGCCAGGGCCCGGACGACGGGCAGGGAGAAGGTCCGGTCGAAACCGACGCGTTCGCGGCTCGCGCCGATCAGTACCGGCCCGGCGGCGGTGCCCTCCACGACCGGCGAGGTCTGGAGCTGCGCCGAGTCGCTGGCCACGTCGGCCACGTAGTCGGCGGCGTACACCTTGTGGCGGACCAGGCGCGGGAGCGGTTCGGTGACGAGGACGAAGCCGCGGCGCGGGAGGACGGGCAGGAACGTGCCCGCGAGCGCGGCGAGTTCCGCGCCCCAGGTGCCGGCCGCGTTGACCACCGCCGGGGCGTGTACATCGCCCCGGTCGGTACGGACTCCGCGGACGGCGCCGTCCGGGGTGCGCAGTACGTCCGTCACGTTCCGGCCGGTGAAGAGACGGGCGCCGGAGGCCCGCAGCAGTTCGGCGGCGGCCAGGGCGGGCATGACCTGGGAGTCCTGGGGGTAGTGCACGCCGCCGGGAAGGCCCGGGGCGAGGTGGGGTTCGAGGTCGTACAGCGTGTCGGCCGCAACCGGCTGCGCGATGACTCCTGCGGCGCGCTGGCCGGCGGCGAAGCGCTCCAGTGCGGTGAGCCCGTCGGGGGTCGACGCCACCACGACGCCACCCTTGGCCTCGTACTCGACGGACTTTTCGAACTCCTGTGCAAGGTCGGCCCACAACCAGCTCGACAACAGCGCGAGGTCCAGCTCGGGGCCCGGCTCCTTGTCGGAGACGAGGACATTGCCCTCGCCGGCGCCGGTCGTGCCGCCGGCCACCGGACCGCGGTCGACCACGACGACGTCGAGGCCGGCCCGGGCCGCGTACAGGGCGCACGCGGCGCCCACCATTCCGGCCCCGACGACCACGACATCGCAGGTGAGTTGGTTGCCCACAGCAGTAATATGTCACACAGCACAGGAAGGCGGAACACCTCGCGCACGGCGGATGCAGGGAAACCCCGACCGTGGCGCCGCCGGCGACCTGAACGCCGACGGTGCCCGGTCAGGCCTCGGGGGCGGGCACCACGCTGAGGTGGCTCGCCGTGCGGCGCTCGCGCGTCCGGCGGCGCGGGGCGGGAGCCGGCCGGCGCACTTCGCGCAGCACCATGGTCAGCCGGGTGTATCCCATGTCCTGCAGGGTCCTCGGGGTCTCGCCGACGATGCGGCACTCGGTGGCGCCCCAGCGCGGGTCGGGGTGCAGCAGCGGGCGGACCGCCCCGTCGTGCTCGACAGCGGCCTCACCGACGGACCGGATCCAGTGCGGCAGGCCCTGCCGGTAGGCGGCCTCCATGATCGGGTCCTGTGCGATCTCCCGGCGGATCGCCTGCAGTCCGTGGTCGTGTCCGTGCCGCTCCACGGCGGCCGCGAAGTGGGCCAGCATCGGCAGGAACCAGCGGGACTCGTGCTCGCCGAGGACGGCGGGCGCTTCGGGGTGGAACAGCACGAACCTGAGGAAGTTGTCGCCCGGCATCGCCGTCGGATGCGGACCGATCTCGCGGAAGAGGCTCTGGAACGCGCTGTTGGCCAGGACGACGTCCCAGCAGTGGTCGACGACGACGGACGGAAACGGGACGGCCTCGAGCAACGCGGTGTAGTCCTGGAGGTACGACCGCACCTCGGAACGCTCGGGGACGGACCGCAGCGCGGACCGCTGCCCTCCTGCCTGATGTGCCATCGGGAGGTCACCCCTCTTGCCTATGCGGCCTTCACGCGGCGTCCCGATCCTGCTGCCCCGACGCTTGTGATGTCAACTATCGTGGCATTTCATGCCCGTTGACGGCTGAAATTGGCCACAGTTGTGGCGAGACCTGGATGTGAGTTCGAAGCACCCGCTAATCTCCGGGAAGTTCACGGCAACCACTGACCACAAGCCTGTGAGAGACGTAGGAGACCTGTCGGTGACGGATGGCTACGAGGTTCCGGGCGCCACGGCGACGGCCACGCTGCCGGCCGTGATCGCCCGTGTCACCGCGCTCGCCGGCCGGCTCGGCGTACCGCACGCGGAGGTCTTCGACACGGCCCGGCTGTCCGTGGCCTCCGGTGTCCCCGAGCCCGTCGTCAAGGACCTGCTGAGCGGGCGCCCGGCAGGCGAGCCGGACGTGCAGGCCCGGTTCCTGCAACGCCTGGACCTGCTGCGCCGCACCCGGCTGAAACCCAACGGGCGCAGGTACACCCAGCAGGAGATCGCCGACGGCGCGGGCATGTCGCGACAGCAGGCCGGCGCCCTGATCAACGGCGACCGGCGGCCGACCATGGAGCACTGCGACGCCATCCAGCGCTTCTTCCGGGTGCACGCCGGATTCCTCACAGCAGAGGATCCGGAGGCGCTGGCGGGCACGCTGCAGCGCACCGAGCAGGAGCTGCTGCAGAAGCTCGCCGACCGGGAGCGGGAGGCGGCCACGGCCGCCGACGACCCGCTGGAGCGGCTGCTGCAGGACCACGGCGTCCGCGGCATCGCCTGGCGGGCCGCCCAACTGCCCACCGACCAGCACCGTGACAAGGTCGCCGAGTGGCTGGACATGCTCCTGGAGAGCGTGCAGCGGCCCGAGTCGTGATCCGGGGGTTACCTGTGGGCATCGGTAGGGAAATGCGCCGGCTGTGCGGCGAGCTGGTAGCGGAGCTCACGCTGCCCGCGCCGGCCAGGCCCGCCGACCTGTACGCCGCCCTGTGCGACGCGATGAGCAGACGCCGCGGCCGCCCCGTCCACTTCCGTACGGCCGCCTTCCCGCCCGGCACGGCCAGCGGGCTGTGGCTCGACATGGCCGACCAGGACCTCGTGGTCATCGAGGAACGCACCGCGCCCGACCACCAGTTGGTGATCCTCGGGCACGAGCTGTGGCACATGAAGCAGGGGCACTGCAGCCATCACGTCGAGGGCGCCGCGGTCGCGGCCCGTTTACTCGACGACAACGCCGATCTCCAGGCCACGGTCCTGAAGGTCGCCGCCCGCACCCGGTTCGACCTCGCCGACGAGAAGGAGGCGGAGAGCTTCGGGCTGCTGCTCGCCAGCAAGTGCCGTACGTGGCTTGCCGGTTCGGCGCTGCGCGGTCCGGTGCAGCGGGATCATCTCGCCGGGCGGATCGAGGCGTCGCTGGGGTATCTGGGCCCGCAGGGCTGAGGCCGACGCCCCGCCCCACCGCGCCCGTTTTCCAGCGTAGGGCAGCTGTTCCACCGGGTTCGGATGAGGTTCCGCCTCCGCTGAGCGGGCGAACCGGGGGGCGGCAGAGCCGGATTGTCAGTGGTGGACGGCAAGCTGGAGGGGCGCCACCGGCGAGCGGGGCGTATGTGCCCTCCGGGCGCGTGAGGCCACGACGAGGCGGGGAGAGCCGACCGATGCCCACAGCCGTACTGACCGACCGCGAGCGCATGGCCGTGCAGGCCTACCTTCGACTGCTGCACACGGTACGAGCGGCGTTCGACACCGCGGCCGGCCCACCGGACGCCCGGATGCCACCCGTCGTCCCGCCCGCCGTCCTCGCCGAGGCGGAGCAGGCGCTGGCAGCCGCGGGCCTGACCGGCAACGAGGAGGAGTTCTTCCGCCTGCTGCAGAGCTGGTGCCCGGAGCCCTGACGGTCCCGGCCGCCGTCAGATGTGCGGCACCGCCACCGCCGTTGCCACCAGACCCCGTTGGACGGTCCAGCGTCCCTCGAAGCCGCCGAGGCGTTCGCCGCCGACGACGGGGCCCGGTACGAGCAGTGCGGCTTGGAAACGGCCGTGCATCCGCCCGTGCGGGTCCATGACGAGGTCGATGTCGGCCTCCGAGAAGTCCAGCCACTTCCGGGTGAGCGGGAACCACGCCTTGTAGACCGACTCCTTGGCGCTGAACAGGAGCCGGTCCCACGGGAGCGCGGGGTGCTCCGCGGCCAGGCGGCGCAGCCGGTCCTGCTCGCCCGGCAGGGCGACGGACTCCAGAACGCCCTCCGGGAGCGGTGCGTGGGGTTCGGCGTCGATACCGAGGGAGGCCAGGTCGGTGGCGCGGACCAGGGCGGCGGCGCCGTAGCCGTCGCAGTGGGTCATGCTGCCGATCAGGCCGTCCGGCCAGCGCGGGGCGCCGCGCTCCCCGGGCAGGACGGCCTGCGGCGGCACGCCGAGCTTCTCCATGGCGCGGCGGGCGCAGCCGCGCACGACGGCGAACTCACGCCGGCGCTTGGCGACGGCCCGCGCAACCACTGCCGCCTCCTCCGGGTACAGCGGCGCCGGCTCGGTCCCGTCGTCGTCGTGCGCCTCGACGGCCACCACGGAGTCGGGCAGCAGCTCCTCGATCACCGGGTCGCTTCCTCTCTCGGCAGGATGCGGCGCAGCCGGCCGGGCGGCTGCGGGCGCTTACGCCATTCGCGCGGGTAGCCCACGGACACCTCTTCGAAGCGGACGCCCTCGTGCCAGGTGGTCCGCGGGATGTGCAGGTGCCCGTAGACCATGGTCTCCACCCGGAACCGGCGATGCCAGTCCGTGGTCAGCCGGGTGCCGCACCACATGGCGAACTCGGGGTACCAGAGGACCTCTGTCGGATGCCGGTCCAGCGGATAGTGGTTGACCAGGACGGTCGGCAGGTCCTCGGGGAGCTCGGCGAGCCGGCGCTCGCTCTCCGCGACCCGGGCCCGGCACCAGTCCTCACGCGTGGGATAGGGGTCGGGGTGCAGCAGGTACTCGTCGTTGCACACGATGCCGGTCGAGTGCGCGTACGCCAGGCCCTCGTCCTTGGTCGTGCAGCCGGAGGGCAGGAAGCTGTAGTCGTACAGCAGGAACAGCGGCGCCACGGCCACCGGGCCGCCGGGGCCGTCCCAGACCGGGTAGGGGTCCTCGGGTGTCGTCACGCCCAGCTCACGGCACACCTCGACCAGGTGCTCGTAGCGGGCGACTCCGCGCAGGGTGACGGGGTCCGACGGGTGGGTCCACAGTTCGTGGTTGCCGGGCGCCCAGATCACCTTGCGGAAGCGGCCCGCGAGGGTTTCCAGCGCCCAGCGGATGTCGGCCACGGTTTCGGCGACGTCACCGGCCACGAGCAGCCAGTCGCCGTCGGAGCCGGGGCGCATCTTCCTGACCAGGTCGCGGTTCTCGGCGTACCCGATGTGCAGGTCGCTGATGGCCAGCAGCTGCCCGGCACCACCGGCCGTCGATGTCACCTGTCGCCCCCTTACGATCACACGGACGAGACCACGAGAACACAGCCGCGGCTCGTCAGGCAAGGGCGACCCGAACGTATCGGCGGGCCAGGGCCTGTCCGGCGGATCATGCC
>NZ_QZWF01000069.1 GCF_004187715.1 Streptomyces sp. F001
CGTGGGGGAGAAGCCGAGAGTGGGGGAGGCACCCGCCAGCGCGGGCCAGCGGCCCCTCCGGCCGGCGCCCACGCCGGGCACCCATTCGCACCGACGTCGCGCCCAGCTACCGTAAACACCCGTGACCACCCTCGACCGCGCCCGCCGCCAGCTGAAGGCGCACCCCATGGCGCTGGACGCGGCACTGGCGGCCGGCGTACTGATCTGCATGGTGGCCGGCTCGTTCGTGGACCCGCACGGCAAGTACGCCGTCAGCTGGGGCGTACGCACCCCGGATCCCCTCAGCCTCGTCCTCATGGCCCTCGGCGCAGCCGCCCTGGTGTTCCGCCGCCGCGCACCGATGCGGATCCTCCTCCTCACCGGCACCCTCTCCGTCGTCGAGTGCATCACCGGCGACCCCAGAGCTCCCGTCGCGATGTCCGCGGTGGTCGCCCTCTACACCGTCGCCTCCACCACCGACCGCCCCACCACATGGCGCGTCGGTCTGCTCACCATGACCGTGCTGACCGGCGCGGCCATGCTCGCCGGCCCCCTGCCCTGGTACGCGCAGGAGAACCTCGCCATCTTCGCCTGGACCGGCATGGCCGCCGCCGGTGGCGACGCCGTCCGCAGCCGCCGCGACTTCGTACACGCCATCCGTGAGCGCGCCGAGAAGGCGGAACGCACCCGCGAGGAGGAGGCCCGCCGCCGCGTCGCCGAGGAGCGGCTGCGTATCGCTCGTGACCTGCACGACGTCGTCGCCCATCACATCGCTCTGGTCAACGTCCAGGCCGGGGTCGCCGCCCATGTCATGGACAAGCGCCCCGACCAGGCCAAGGAGGCCCTCGCGCACGTACGCGAAGCCAGCCGCTCCGCACTCAACGAGCTGCGCGCCACCGTCGGCCTGCTCCGCCAGTCCGACGACCCCGAGGCCCCCACGGAACCGGCCCCGGGCCTGGACCGCCTCGAGGAACTCGTCGGCACCTTCCGCAGCGCCGGCCTGCACATCGAGGTCGCCCGCGCCGACCATGGCACGACCCTGCCGGCCGCCGTCGACCTGGCCGCCTACCGCGTCATCCAGGAAGCCCTCACCAATGTGCAGAAGCACGCCGGCGCCGCCGCGAAGGCCGAGGTCAGCGTCGTCCGCGTGGGACCGAACATCGAGATCACCGTCCTCGACGACGGCACCGTCCTCGACGACGGCCCGGTGACCGGCGGCGGCCACGGACTGCTCGGCATGCGCGAGCGGGTCACCGCCCTGCGCGGCACCCTCACCACCGGTCCCCGCTACGGCGGCGGTTTCCGCGTCCATGCGATCCTGCCGGTCAAGACCCGCAGCAGCCCAGCGAAGGACCCCGTATGACGATCCGTGTCCTGCTCGCCGACGACCAGGCGCTGCTCCGCAGCGCCTTTCGCGTGCTCGTCGACTCCGAGCCCGACATGGAGGTGGTCGGCGAGGCGTCCGACGGCGCGGAGGCGGTACGGCTGGCGAAGGAGCAGCGGGCCGACGTCGTCCTGATGGACATCCGGATGCCCGGCACGGACGGTCTCGCCGCCACCCGCCTGATCAGCGCGGACCCCGCTCTCGCCCATGTCCGGATCGTCATCCTGACGACGTTCGAGGTCGACGACTACGTGGTGCAGTCGCTGCGCGCGGGCGCCTCCGGCTTCCTCGGCAAGGGCTCCGAGCCGGACGAACTGCTCACCGCGATCCGGGTCGCGGCCGACGGGGAGGCGCTGCTCTCCCCGGTCGCCACCAAGGGCCTGATCGCCCGCTTCCTCGCCCAGGGCGGCGACTCCCCGGACCGCGATCCCGCCCGCTCCGAGCGGCTCGACGCGCTCACCGGGCGCGAGCGCGAGGTGCTGGTCCAGGTCGCGGGCGGGCACTCCAACGACGAGATCGCCGAGCGGCTGGAGGTCAGCCCGCTCACGGTGAAGACGCACGTCAACCGGGCCATGGCCAAGCTCGGCGCGCGGGACCGGGCGCAGCTCGTGGTGATCGCGTACGAGTCGGGGCTGGTACGTCCAAGGGTGGACTGACCGCATTGCGTCCCTACTCCACCCGCAGTATGCGCCGTATAAGGAAATGGACCTGGGGGCGACGGATCGGCGGTTTCCCATGGCTCAGGGTGGTGGGGTGGGCGCTCACCTGTGCGCCTGCACCTCCGCTCAGGCCACGGAAGAGAGACGCTGACCCATGTCCTGGCTGTCAAGATTCAGCCTCGCGCAACGGGCCCTGATAGGGCTGATGTCCATCATCGCGCTCGCCTTCGGTGCGATCGCGATCCCGCAGCTCAAGCAGCAGCTGCTGCCCACCATCGAACTGCCCATGGTGTCGGTCCTCGCGCCGTACCAGGGCGCGTCCCCGGACGTGGTCGAGAAGCAGGTCGTCGAGCCCATCGAGGACAACCTCGAGGCCGTCGACGGCATCACCGGCGTCACCTCCACGGCGAGCGAGGGCAACGCCGTGATCATGGCGTCCTTCGACTACGGCAACGACACCAAGCAGCTCGTCGCCGATGTCCAGCAGGCCGTCAACCGGGCCCGCGTGCAGCTCCCGGACGACGTCGACCCGCAGGTCGTCGCCGGTTCCACGGACGACATACCGACCGTCGTCCTCGCCGTCACCTCCGGCGAGGACCAGCAGGCCCTCGCCGACCGGCTCGACCGGACCGTCGTCCCGGACCTGAAGGGCATCGACGGTGTCCGCCAGGTCTCCGTCGAGGGCGTACGGGACCTCCAGGTCGCCGTCACCCCGGACGACCGGGAGCTGGCGAAGGCGGGCCTGACCACGCAGACCCTGGCGCAGGCCCTCCAGGCGGGCGGCGCCACCGTCCCGGCCGGCTCCTTCGACGAGGACGGCAGCAACCGCACCGTGCAGGTCGGCGGCGCCTTCACCTCGCTGAAGCAGATCAAGGACCTGATGATCACCGGCGAGGGTGTCGACAAGCCCGTACGCCTGGGCGATGTCGCCACGGTGAAGGAGGAGCAGGCCACCGCCGACTCCCTCACCCGCACCAACGGCAAGCCCAGCCTCGCCGTCGCCGTCACCATGGACCACGACGGCAGCGCGGTCGCCATCTCGAACGCGGTCGAGGACAAGCTGCCCGAGATGCGGGAGGACCTCGGCTCCGGTGCCACCGTCACGGTCGTCAGCGACCAGGGCCCGGCGGTGTCGAAGTCCATCGAGGGCCTGACGACGGAGGGCGCGCTGGGCCTGGTCTTCGCGGTCCTCGTCATCCTGGTCTTCCTGGCGTCGATCCGCTCGACCCTGGTCACGGCGGTGAGCATCCCGCTCTCCGTCGTCCTGGCCCTGATCGTGCTGTGGACGAGGGACCTGTCCCTGAACATGCTCACCCTGGGCGCCCTGACCATCGCGATCGGCCGGGTCGTCGACGACTCGATCGTGGTCCTGGAGAACATCAAGCGGCACCTCGGCTACGGCGAGGAGCGCCAGGAGGCGATCCTCAAGGCGGTCCGTGAGGTCGCGGGCGCGGTCACCTCCTCGACCCTCACCACGGTCGCGGTGTTCCTGCCGATCGGCCTGGTCGGCGGCATGGTGGGCGCTCTGTTCGGCTCGTTCAGCCTGACCGTCACGGCCGCCCTGCTGGCGTCCCTGCTGGTCTCGCTGACGGTCGTGCCGGTCCTGTCGTACTGGTTCCTGCGCGCCCCGAAGGGCACCCCCGAGGACGCCGACGAGGCGCGTCGGCAGGCGGAGGAGAAGGAGGCGAAGAGCAGGCTCCAGCGCCTCTACGTCCCCGTCCTGCGCTTCGCCACCCGTCGCCGCCTGACCAGCGTGGCGATCGCGGTCGTGGTCCTCATCGGCACCTTCGGCATGGCGCCGCTGCTGAAGACCAACTTCTTCGACCAGGGCGAGCAGGAGGTCCTCACCGTCAAGCAGGAGTTGAAGCCGGGCACCAGCCTGGCGGCGACCGACGCCCAGGCGCAGAAGGTCGAGCAGCTCCTCGCCGACACCGAGGGCGTCAAGGACTACCAGGTGACGGTCGGTTCGTCCGGCTTCATGGCCGCCTTCGGCGGCGGCACGGACACCAACCAGGCCTCGTACTCGGTCATGCTGGACGACTCGGCCTCGTACGAGGACGTCCACGACCGCCTCGAGAAGGGCCTGGCGGACCTCTCCGGCATCGGTACGACCACCATCGCCGCCGGTGACGGCTTCGGCAGCCAGGACCTGAGCGTGGTCGTGAAGGCGGCCGACGCGGATGCGCTGCGCACGGCCGCCGAGGAGGTCCGCAAGGCGGTGGCCGGCCTGGACGACGTCACCGACGTCACCAGCGACCTGGCGCAGAGCGTGCCGCGCATCTCCGTGACGGCCAAGGACGAGGCGGCCGCCGCCGGCTTCAACGACCAGACGCTGGGTGCCGCGGTGGCGCAGGCGGTGCGCGGCACGACCGCGGCCAAGGCGACGCTGGACGACACCGAGCGGGACGTCGTCATCAAGTCGGCGAAGCCGGCCGAGACCATGGCCCAGCTGAAGAACCTCTCCCTGGGCCCGGTGAAGCTGGGTGACATCGCGACCGTGCGGGTCGTCGACGGGCCGGTCTCCATGACCCGGATCGACGGTCAGCGCGCGGCGACCATCACCGCCAAGCCGACCGGCGACAACACGGGTGCGGTGAGCGCCGACCTCCAGTCGGAGATCAACGCGCTGGACCTCCCGGAGGGCGCCACGGCCGAGATCGGCGGTGTCTCCGAGGACCAGGACGAGGCCTTCGCCAACCTGGGCCTGGCGATGCTGGCGGCGATCGCGATCGTGTTCATGCTGCTGGTCGCGACGTTCCGTTCGCTCGCCCAGCCGCTGATCCTGCTGGTGTCGATCCCGTTCGCCGCGACGGGCGCGATCGGCCTGCTGATCGCCACGGACACCCCGATGGGCGTCCCCGCGATGATCGGCATGCTGATGCTGATCGGCATCGTGGTGACCAACGCGATCGTGCTGATCGACCTCATCAACCAGTACCGCAGGCAGGGTTACGGCGTCGTCGAGGCCGTGGTCGAGGGCGGCCGCCACCGTCTGCGCCCGATCCTCATGACGGCCCTGGCGACGATCTTCGCCCTGCTCCCGATGGCCCTGGGCATCACCGGCGAGGGCGGCTTCATCGCCCAGCCGCTGGCGGTGGTCGTGATCGGTGGTCTGATCAGCTCCACGCTGCTGACCCTGCTCCTGGTCCCGACGCTGTACGCGATGCTGGAGCTCCGCAAGGAGCGCCGGGCGAAGAAGCGGGCGGCGAAGCGGGCGAAGAAGTCCGGCGCGGCACCCCTGGCCGACGAGGACAAGTCCCCGGAGCCGGCCGGAGTCTGAGGCTCACCGATCGCATGAGCAAGGGGTGCCCTCCCTGGGAGGGCACCCCTTACCGGCGTTTACGGCAGAGCCGGATCAGCGTTTACGGCAGTGCCAGCATCCGCTCCAGCGCCAGCTTCGCGAACGCCTCCGTCTCCTTGTCCACCTCGATGCGGTTGACGAGGTTGCCCTCGGCGAGGGACTCCAGCGCCCAGACGAGGTGCGGCAGGTCGATGCGGTTCATGGTCGAGCAGAAGCACACCGTCCGGTCGAGGAAGACGACCTCCTTGCCCTCGGGCGCGAAACGGTTCGCCAGACGGCGGACCAGGTTCAGCTCGGTGCCGATGGCCCACTTGGATCCGGCCGGCGCCGCCTCGAGGGTCTTGATGATGTACTCCGTCGAGCCGACGTAGTCCGCGGCCGAGACCACCTCGTGCTTGCACTCGGGGTGGACCAGGACGTTGACGCCCGGGATGCGCTCGCGCACGTCGTTGACCGAGTCGAGGTTGAAGCGGCCGTGCACCGAGCAGTGGCCCCGCCACAGGATCATCTTCGCGGCGCGCAGCTCGTCGGCGGTCAGCCCGCCGTTCGGCTTGTGCGGGTTGTAGACGACACAGTCCTCCAGCGACATGCCCATGTCGCGGACGGCGGTGTTGCGGCCGAGGTGCTGGTCGGGCAGGAACAGCACCTTCTCGCCCTGCTCGAAGGCCCAGTCCAGGGCGCGCTTGGCGTTCGACGACGTGCAGATCGTGCCGCCGTGCTTGCCCGTGAACGCCTTGATGTCCGCGGACGAGTTCATGTACGAGACCGGCACGACCTGCTCGGCGATGCCGGCCTCGGTCAGCACGTCCCAGCACTCGGCGACCTGCTCGGCCGTCGCCATGTCGGCCATCGAGCAGCCGGCCGCCAGGTCGGGCAGTACGACCTTCTGGTCGTCGCTCGTCAGGATGTCCGCGGACTCCGCCATGAAGTGCACACCGCAGAAGACGATGTACTCGGCCTCGGGGCGCGCGGCGGCGTCCCGGGCCAGCTTGAAGGAGTCGCCCGTGACGTCGGCGAACTGGATGACCTCGTCGCGCTGGTAGTGATGGCCGAGCACGAAGACCTTGTCGCCCAGCTTCTCCTTGGCCGCGCGGGCGCGCTCGACCAGGTCCGGGTCGGACGGCGAGGGCAGGTCGCCGGGACACTCCACGCCCCGCTCGCTCCTCGGGTCGGCCTCACGGCCGAGCAGCAGCAGGGCGAGGGGCGTCGGCTGTACGTCGAGCTCCTGGGTCTGGGCGGTGGTCACGACACGCACCCTTTCTTTTCTGCGGCTCGCCGACCCGGGGAATCCGGATCGGCGGGACATACGGGACACCTTTTCGACTTTTCGTCGAAATGACGCTATCTATCATAACCGCTTCACGTCAGTTTGACGATGGGCATAGCGTCGATGTGACGTGAATCCCGACACCTGGGCGTCGCGAGGCGTTGTCGCGTTGTCCACAGGGCGCTGTGCGGCCTGCCACGCATGTGCGAGCATGAAGAAGAAAGGCAAGTGCTCGGCCCGGAATGAATCCGCGGCCTTGCCGGTTGCACTCGTCGGCAAGCAGTCTCCGTACAACCCGGGAGAGATGTAGATGTCCGTATCGGACGAGACCACCACCGTCACCGACGGCATCATCCTGACCGACGCCGCCGCGTCCAAGGTCAAGGCGCTGCTCGACCAGGAAGGCCGCGACGACCTCGCGCTGCGCGTCGCCGTCCAGCCCGGCGGCTGCTCCGGCCTGCGGTACCAGCTCTTCTTCGACGAGCGTTCCCTCGACGGTGACGTGGAGAAGGACTTCGGCGGGGTCAAGGTCGTCACCGACCGTATGAGCGCTCCGTACCTGGGCGGCGCCACCATCGACTTCGTGGACACGATCGAGAAGCAGGGCTTCACGATCGACAACCCGAACGCGACCGGTTCCTGCGCCTGCGGCGACTCCTTCAGCTGAGCCGTGCACCGAGCTGAACAACTGAACACAGCATGAAGGCGGCGGCCCCGAGACGGGGGCCGCCGCCTTCACATCTGTACGACTCGGCTCCTACTCAGGCAGCCGGGCCCCCGGCTTCTCCAGCGGGATCCCCTTGCCGTCCGACCCGACCACCTTCCGGTCACCGAGCGGCTCGTCGAGCTGCACGGTGCGGTGATGGACCTTGGCGATCAGGATGCAGACCTTGTCCTTCCACGGCGTCTCCGTCACGGTCACCGTCACCCGGTCGGCGGTCTCGGTCGCCTTCGCCTCGTAGTCGGCGCACACCCCGCCCGTGAAGCTCACGGTCAGCTCCCGGCCCTCGGCGGTGTAGCCCTCCACTCGCACGTCCCGTGTGGTCGGCGCCGACGTCGGCTCGTCACCCGGCGCGCTCGGCCGCGGGCTGGGCTGCGCGCTGGGCGTCGTCGAGGTGAGGTACTTCGGGTCGACCGCGGGATACGTGACCGTGAAACCGTCCTCGGCGCCGGGCGTCCGTACCTCGAACAGCCAGGACGGCACCAGCGTCTGCCGTGCCTGGACGAAGTGCGAGGCCAGCCCGAACACCGCGTCCTCGACCATGATCGGCTCCGGCCGGGGGGCGGCGCTGGTCGCCTCTCCGCAGGTCGCCTGGGGCCGGTCCTCCAGCGGTACGGGACTGGCGCAGCCGCCGATGCCGACCCGGTGGCCCGGCTCCTGCGCCGCGTTCATCAGCTTCAGCGTCTCGGCCGCGCTGAGCACGGGATACGTGTCGCCCTTCACCGGCGCCTTCAACTGGCCGCTGCCGGCGACCACTTCGCCCCCGGCGCCGACGGTGATCCCGGTCGGCCAGCCGTAGGTGGCGAGCCCGCCGATCTCCGGCTCGGCGTTCACCACCCGCTGGGCGCCCATGACCTGGCCGGCGTCCACCTCGGCGTCGTCCTGCCCGACCGCCTTCAGGACGGGCGCGGCCGCCTTCCTCGCCGTCGCCTCGCTCACCGGGTCGGCGGCCGGGGCGCCGGGATCCTTGGCACACACGGTGGTGCTCTCGCAGTTGTCGGTGCCGGGGACGTACCGGCTGAACGTCCAGGTCCCGGGCGCCTGCCGGTTCACCTGGAGGCTGGGCCCCTGACCGTCCTGGCCCCCGATCCGCCACGCCTGCCCTTCGCCGACCGGCGTCCCGTCGAGGCCGAGCGCCTCGGCGAGCCGTGTCACCTCCGCCTTCGTGACCTCACCCGTCGCCCGGTACACGGGCGCCGAGCCGGGGCCGTCCGGGAGCGCGCCGGAGGCCCGGTAGGTGACGCCGTTCGGGTCGGGCTCACCGGGGGCGATGCCGTTCGTGGCGCCCTCGGAGTAGCCGTCGAGGGCCAGCGGCGGGGGAGTACCGTCCCCGGCCGGCACCCCGGACCCCGCACCACCGCCCGCCCTGTCTCT
>NZ_QZWF01000070.1 GCF_004187715.1 Streptomyces sp. F001
GCGGAATTCCTCGCCCCGGAATTTGCCTGGCTGCAAATTCTCTGTGGTTTATGCCGGGCCGCTGGCGCGGCCCTTGGTTTGGCGTGTGAATTTTCCTGGCGGAAAATTCTGGGTTGTGGGTGGAGTTTGGGTTTCTGTTTTTTGCCTGGCGGCAAAATTTTGTTTTTGCGGTTTGTTGGGCCGCTGGCGCGGCCCTTCTTGGGTTTTTGTGTTGTGGGGGTGTTTGTCGGAGCGCTGGTGCGCTCCGGTTGTTGACGGGCTGTTGGATGTGACATGGCGTCATGTCGGATGGAATTACGGGGAGTTGGGGTGGTGGTGTCGCGCGGGCCTGGTGGCCCGCGGAGGGTGTCGTGAGAGGCCGCTGTCGCGGCTGGGGGCGTTGTGGGCGAACTGGGCAGCTACGGTGGGCCGGTGTCCGATCGTCTTTCTGGTGGTGAACAGGCCAGCCCGTCGTCGGCCGTGTGCGGAGTGCATCCGGAGCTCGTCTCGGCGCTGCAGGCTCAAGGCGGCAACGGACAGCGGGCGTTGGGTCTGTTGCTGGGTGCCTCCCACGTCCTGAACCGGCCTGCGGAGTTCCGGGCGCCTTATGAGGTGGCGCAGTCGTGTCTGCGGGGTGCGCTGGACGGCGTCTTGAGTATTGCTGGTGAGAACTTCCCTGGGCTGCGTAGCGCTACCAGGGCGGTCTCTGAGGCGGCTGGGGCGGTGGCTGATGCCTGGCGGCAGCAGGGCGGGGTGGGTGCCGGAGAGCTTGATGTCCTTGTGGGTGCGGTCGAGGAGTTGCGTGCCGAGCAGGCGGAGCGCGGTGGGTTCCGTACCCGGCAGATCGGGCACCTGGTGGCTGCGCAGACCCGGCAGGAGATGGGGCTGGCCCAGACGGAGGCGGCCCGCAGTTGGGGTGCTTTCTACAGCAGTGCCTCGGGTGTGCTGCACGGCTCCAGCAGCGGTGCTGACGAGGCACGCCGCCAGTTCGAGGATGTCACGGCCGCCATGGAGCAGCTGTTTTTGGGTCTGCCCGAGCGGGCGGACCGGTTGCGGGAGTTGGCCCGGCTGGAGGTGCCGGTGCAGCAGGACGCGGACGAGGTTGCGCGGATGACCGACCCGCGGGCGGGGATGTACTTCTTCAGTGCTGCGGTGAGCGGGCGCTGGCTTGGGCTGCTGCCTCTGTACCGGCTGCTGCCCGAGGAGGGCCGCTGGCCGGCCGCGCCCTATCTGCGGCGGCTGCTGGCGAAGGAGTCGGAGCGGGTGTGTGCCTGGGTGGAGGGGCATCTGGACGAGATCCGTGCGCAGGGGCCTGGTGCGCTGTCGCAGGTGGTCGCCGTGGTGAGCGAGGCGGGCATGGCGGCGTGCGCGCTGCTGACGAGAATTGTGCGGGCGCAGCCGGACCGGTTCGTCCTGCTGCGGGCCGCGTACTGGGCTGTGGACATTCCCGTCGCCGAGCGCTCCGGGCCGTGGGTCGCCGTGCTCGAAAGCATCCTGCGGGCGCGCACGTTCACGACGCACGAATCGTGGGAGAGCGGGCTGCTGCTGCGGGCGCTCGTGGATACCGCCCACCCCGGCGGGCACCTGCGCACGGGCGAGGACCGGCTCGGCGTGATCATCCGCTCTGCGCTCGCCGGCGTGCTGGCCGACCATCTCGGCGACGAGGATGCACGTTTGCAGGCCGAGATCGTCAACGACCTCGGTGAGGTCACCTTGGCCGCCCCGCCGCATGCGACCGTCGTGGCCCTGATGCGGGCCATGCTCGATCTCGCCTTGACCGAGGCGCGGCTGGGCGTGCCGGTCACGCAGCGGCTGCGGGGCGTGCACGGCAAGCTGCCGCAGGACGAGCACCGAGTGCGGCTGGTGGCCGTGCACCTGGCCGAGTCCTGGCCCCTCGACAGCGGGCGTGTCGAGGCCGCAGCCGGATGGTGGCAGGCTGCGCTCGACGCCGCGCGGGAGGTGGGCGGCGGGGCGTGGCCGAGCGCGGACCTCGCCGACTTCCTCGCCCTCGTTCACACCCACTGTCCCCAAGAGCTGCGCGCTGACCTCGTGGCGGCGCTCACCGAGGGCCTGGGCGCACCGCCCGCCGCGGAGGAGATCCGTGCCTGGGCCGACGCCTCTCCCGGGCCGGTGCCCCGCCGGTGGCGCATCGTGCGGGGTCTGTCGCCCGTGCTGTCCGAGGCCGTACGCGCGCCCTGGCAGCCGGTCCTGGCCCTGCTGGAGGAGAAGTACGGGCCGCCCGCCGCGCGGCCCGAGCCCGTCGTGAAGATCACCAGCTGGGTGGAGTCCTATGGCGGGCTGTCCCTAGAGTCCTTCACCGCGCGCGCCCAGGCCGACGGAACGGCGGCCGCCGTCGCCGAGCTCGCCGCTACTCCCGTGACCCGGGAGGACGAAGACGATGATGACGGCGATGACGGGGATGGTGCACGCGCCGGGCTGCTCGGCGAGCTCGTCGCCCAACACCCCGATACCTGGGCCGCCGACCCGGCCGCGGTGGCCGCGGCCGCCGCGCGCCCGGCTCTGCAGAGCGCCTACTTCAACGCCCTCCACCACGCCGCTACGAGCGGCCGCCTCAGCCCCGGTCTGCTGGGCCCCCTCGCCGAGACCGCCTTCGCCGTGCGGCCGCAGGACGCCGACGTGCCGCAGGCAGCGCGGCTGCAACTGGTCATCTCCAACCTCCTGCACCGGCTCTGGAACACCGGCGCGTCCCTGGGGGATGCGGAGGCGGACGCCGTGGCCTGGCTGCGCACTCTCATCACCGGCTGGAGCACGCCTCGCCTGGACACCTCATCCCCGCTGGGTGCCGCCACAACGGCGCCCGGCGGCAGCGCCCTGCTGTCGTTGACCGCCTGGGGCATCCAACACGCCCTGCACGCCGGCGAGGGACTGCCCGAGCAACTGACGGCGGTACTGGAGGAGCTGCTCGGCGCCGAGCCGGACGACCAAACCCTCGCCATCATCGGATTCGGCCTCGGCCAGCTCCACCACTGCGACCCCGCCTGGGTCACCGACCATGCCGACACGCTGCTGTCCTTGGATCCAGTGTGGCGCCCCGCACACAGCTGGCTCACCCACGGCAGACCCGACCCTGTCCTGCTGGCCCGGCTGGACCGTGCCGGTCTGTGGCAGGCTTTGTGCGCACCGCACGCCGAGAGCGCCCTCGACCGCGTCTTCTTCGCCCTCCTGGACGAGACCGAACCCCTCGGCTCTGCCGGTGCATTCCTCGCCGGGCTCGCCGACCGCACGGGCGGGGACAAGGCCGTCTCGGTGATGCTGTCCCGGCTCGCCACCCACACCGCCCATGCCGGGAGCCACGCGGTGGCCGAGCGGGCCGCCGCCATCTGGCGCGCAGCTCTCGACGCCGGCCTCCCGGCTGCCGCGCTGCACGGAGTGGGGCACTTCGCCTTCGCCGACAGCCTCGACCAGGACACCTGGCTGGAGCTCACCGCAGCCACCATCACCCGACAGCCCGACCTGGAAGACGCCGACCATGTCGCCGAGCGCGCCGCCCGCACCCCCCTCACCCCCGCCGCCCAGCTCATCGCGGCCTCTGCTCTCAACCACGGACCCGTCGATGGCTACCGCCGCACCGCCACGATCGGCCACGCAGCAGGCCTCTACGCAAACGCTCCTGCCGAGAACACCGCCGAGCGCGAAGCACTACGCCGCGCTCTGATCAACGCCGGAGCCATCGAAGACGCCTACGGAAGCCGACAGACACCGTCGGGGCGCAACGGGCCATGAGAGACAGCAAACCGGTGCGCAGGGCGCATGCCTTCTCGGGCAGGGGTCGGGGGGCGGCCCATGTCCAGTGCGCGCCATCAGTGCCCGTGGGCGCATGTACCTCGTGCCTGCCGCCGACCTGATCGAGCGTGCCGTGTTGGCGGTTCTTGGCAGCGCTGAGCGATCGGCCGGTTCGGGCAGGTTACTGAGAACCGTCAACACCGTGGGACGGAGGCTTTGTGGTGGGCGTCGGATGCCCGCGGTTCGGCGTGCAGCTGTTTATCCGTTCACGTACCTCACATTTGCCGCCTGGGGGCCCGTCTGGCCCTGTGAGATGGAGAATGTGACACGCATCCCTGCTTCAAGGGTCCGGTACCCGTCCATTTTGATGGCGCTGTGGTGTACGAAGATATCGACGGTTGATTCTCCGTCGGGGGTGATGAACCCGTATCCCTTTTCCGCGTTGAACCACTTGACTGTCCCGGTCACAACATAGCTTTCCCGGCTTCCGGTATTTTCAGACTCTCCCTCCGATTCCGGCAGCGGCGCGTCGGGGCCGGCGGGGCGTGCGGGCGGGCTGTTCGTCCGGGCGGTGCGATGGAGGCGGTTCTCAATTGCCGTCAGCAGGGCATCGTCGGTCGTGTCGAGCACATGGTCGAGTGCCTGGTCCTCGTTATCGCCGGAATTCTCGTGCGCGGCTTTGTTTTCGTGCTCCGTGCCGTGCACGGCTGCGCTGTCCGGGCTGGACGGGGTCAGTCGTGTGTGGACGGCCGCCAGGAGGGCTGTATCCATCTCGTCCAGGTGCAGGCCCAGTTCGTCACCGGGAGTGCGCCGAGTGTTGGTCACTGCGGCCTCCTTCGGTCGGTGATGCCGAGCTGCTGCTTGAGCGTGCGGCGGGCTCGCGAGAGATTCTGCAGGACCGCGGCGTTTTCCAAACCCATCGCCTCGGCGATCTCAGTGGTGGAGAACCCGTCGAGGTGCCAGGCCATCACACTGCGCTGCTTGAAGGGCAGTTGGAGAAGAGCCGTGAGGACCCGGCGCTGCTGCTCATTCAACTCCGCCGCGTGAAGGGGGGTGTGCCAGTCTGCGCTCGTTTCCGCCAGACGGTCCGTCAGGTCGTTTTCGGGCTGCTCGGGGACCGTCTGGCGCAGAAAGGCTCGCAGAGCGACCGTGCGCAGCCACGGCCGCGGGCGCTGCACGGGCTGCCGTGAACGCATCAGTTCCACGAACGCGCTGTGCACCGCGTCCTCGGCTTCTGGGAAGGTGGCCCCGTGGCGCAGCAGGAACCGGATGAGGTAAGGCTGGTCCTCCTGATAGGAGTAGCCAGCCTCGGCCGCCGATACGGGCCGCTTGCGTGCGCCGGGCGCGGCAGCAGTGTCATCCGCCCTGCGGTCCACGGTCTTCCCCCCTCACCAATATCCCCTGGAACACGACTAGTTGATGCCCTGCCGGGTCCCTTTCCTGCAAGGTACCGCCCTTGCCCAGCGCGTTGATCCGGGCCGTGCGGCCTTCCTCCTCGATGCGGGCTTTGCCCAGCAGGGCCCTGGTGCTGATCCGGGCCATGAGCACCCGGGCGACGCACCCGGCCACACACGCGGCCACGGTCGCTGCCACGCTGACAACTGTGCTGTCCACGACGCTTGATTCCTCTTCCTCCGGCAGGGGCGGGTGCCCCGGCTCCGGTAGGTAGTGGCGCTTCAGGCCCGTTCTCTGACATCCGCAGCCGATCGGCTGCCGGGGGCCGGCCCGCCGCGGCTCGTGATCCGCCGGTCGGCTCGGTCATGCGACAGGGCGCCTTAATACCGGGACAGGCCCGGAACCAAATACTGGGAGGTTTCCACTCGCCTCGGAAAATTATTTACCGGGTCTTTTCGGCGTTCTTCCTAGCGGTTTTTCAATGTGTTTTATATATGGCTTTCGGGTGTGACCCTGTGCGAAGGGTTGGCGCCGGGAGTTCAGGGACGAGGGGGCCGCACGGCGTCATGGCTGCCTTGGGGAAGGACATCCCCCTGGCAGAGAGGCCGCCGGGACACGTGCTGCCCCGGCTCTCGCGGCCAGCCGCCTCCCGCAAGTGCGCGCCGCGTGCTTCGACGCTGCGGCCCCCTCTGTCTCCTGGCCTACTCATCGTCGGACAACTCGCCCTCTAAGGGCTGCTCACGTCCAAGAAAGCCGCAACACCGACCGTCTCAATGTGGTCGCCGAGCGAGAACGTTGATCGTGTACTCGGCGGTGAGCACCGCGGTGTGCTCCCGTCGAGTACGGGCTGCGCGCAGCACCTGTGTGTGCAATTTGGCTGTCCCGGCTCCGCGAAACCGGATGCAGTTCAGGGCGGGGTGCCATCGGGATGGTCGTGGATCCAGGACAGGCCGCCCAGGTCGAGGCGCTGGCGGGTGCGGGTGACGGCTACGTAGGCCAGGCGGGCTTCGGCGTCGTCGATGGGGTCGGGTGGTGTCGTGGTGTCGGTGTGCCCGTCAGCGGTGTTGTCGTGGGGGCGAGCGAAGTCGTCTGCGATGAGGACGCGGGGCCATTCGCGTCCTTTGGCTTTGTGGGCGGTGGAGACGGTGACTTGGGCGTGCAGTTCGGGGGTGAGGCGGGCGACGGCGGTGAGGATGGCGTCGGTGCCGTGGGTGTCGACGAGGTTGACCAGGGGCTGCAGGTCGCGTCCGGCGGGGTCGTGGGCGGCGTAATCCTGCAGGTCGCCCCAGCAGGGGAAGAGGATCAGCTCGGGGTGGTGGGTGCGGCGGCCTTCTTTCAGGTCGCGTGCTGCGAGGGCCAGTGCTTGCAGGCTGTCTCCTCCGCCGGCGAGGGCGACGCGGTAGCCGGCGGCCATGAGGGTCATGACCTGGGCCATGGCGCCAACGTTCGTGCGGCAGAGCACGGCGTCGGGCTGGGTGACGGGGCCGAGTTCGGTGGCCAGGGCGGGTGTGCCGGTGAGGCGGATGGGGGCGTCGGCGAGGTGCAGCCAGCGGTTGGCCTCCGCGGCGAGGTCGGGGCCGAAGCGGAAGGACTCGGACAGGGCCAGCTGGGTTCCGTCGAAGCCGGTCATGACGTCTTTGGCGCCGCGCCAGTGGTAGATGGCCTGGGCGGAGTCCCCGACCATGACCAGCTGTGCGTGGTCGCGCTGGGCGAGGAAGATCTGCTCGACTACGGGGTTGGTGTCCTGGGCCTCGTCCAGCAGCAGGAAGTCGGCCTGGATACGCGGCCAGGTGAGAGCCCAGATCTTGAGGTAGTGGTCGTGGTCGAAGCGGACGCAGCCGTCGTCGGGGTGTTGCAGGTCGGCCCAGGCTTTGCGGGCGAACGGGATGATGTGGGCGGCGAGTTCGGCGTGCAGGCCAGCGTCTTCCAGGCCGCGCAGGCGGGGGACGTGG
Organism: Streptomyces sp. F001; assembly: GCF_004187715.1. Lineage (GTDB taxonomy): Bacteria > Actinomycetota > Actinomycetes > Streptomycetales > Streptomycetaceae > Streptomyces > Streptomyces flavusporus. The sequence goes on from NZ_QZWF01000070.1 coordinate 7,071, forward strand.
TGACGGGTGATTTCCTCGTCCGCGGTGTGGCAGAAACGGGTGACGGTGCGAAGGGTGGCGTTGGAGAGGGCCTTCTGGGCCACCTCGCGGTCGCCGATACGGAGGGCTTTGGTGATGCCGAGGGCCTGTCCGGTCTGCCAGGCAGGGCGGCGGGGAGCGTTCAGGCGGCGGGTGTAGCGGTGGCCTACGGCTGCGTAGGCGAGCGCGTGGGCGGTCTTGCACTGGACGGTGTCGGGGAAGCGGGTGCGGGCATCCTGGGCGATGGCCCGGTTGTAGGCGAGGTAGCGACCGTGGCGGTCGGTCGCACGGGCGAGGAGGGTGAGGGTGGTGGTCTTGCCGGTGCCGGCGCCGGCCTGCAGGGCGAGGTGGTCGCCGACACTGAAAACATCAGCTGCTGCGGTCTGTTCGTCGGTCGGTTTCATGGCGTGGGCCTCTCGGGCAGCCGGATGAGTGCGTGCCCGACCGCGGAGAGCAGGTAGGCGGGGGTGGTGTGGGCCAGCAGTTCGCGTACGGCCCTGTCGAGGCGGTCAACCTCCTGGTCGGCGTGCTCGGCCAGGGCTCGGTGCAGGGCCAGTTCCACAAAGCGCTCGGGAGTCTGCTGCACGCGGCAGGCACGGGCCTTGAGGGCGGCGTGTGTGGCGGGCGGGAAGGCGATGTTGAGCAGCACCGTGTGGTCGGCGTCCGGGTAATGCGTGGTGATCACGTCGATGGGCAGCCGTGCGCCGAGTCGGCGGCGCAGCCTGTGGGCTGCGGTGTGAGGGGTTTTGGCTGGTACAAGGGCCATGAGCCGGGTGGCGTCGTGGTTGGCGGCGAGCGGCAGCTCGCGCGCGGCGCGGCGCAGGGCGTTCGCCGAGAGCGGGCGGGTCAGGGTGATCTCCAGAGCGTGATGCGGCATCGTCAGGCCTCGCTCCTCGGGGAGGCCGGAGGGTGCGGAAGGCGGGCATGGATGTAGGCGACGTGCAGCAGGGGGTCAAAGACCTGCCAGGCGGCCAGGGCAAGGTCAGCGGCGCTCGGGGGGGAAGCGTGCGCGGGGCAGTGCTGAGCGCGCCAGCGCCGTTGCTCGGCGTGCGGCAGGTGACCGAGGTCGTAGACGGCCATCAGCGTGTCGGGCAGGGCGAGTTGGCCGCGGTGGGGCCCGGTGGGCAGCAGCCTCCAGCGGCCGGCGGGCCGTTCAGGGGGCAGGACGGGCCGGGTGCAGCGGTGGCGGTGGCGGGTCTGGGCCACGCAGCGGATGGTTTCGAGCGGGCTGGGGGCGAGGTAGCGCACGAGCAGGAGC
>NZ_QZWF01000071.1 GCF_004187715.1 Streptomyces sp. F001
GCTGCGTCTGCCGCGGCGGCCGCCATCCCTGCGCACACCGCCGCTCTCGTGGCGACCGCGTCGGTCACGATCGCCGCGAAGCCAGACTGCCTCCGCCGCGCCGATCCCGCAGAGGGCTGTGGATCATCCCCAGCCTGTGGACAACTCCACCACTCGTTCGAGGGATCCCATCCCGCACGCCCAACCGGCGTGGCCGGCCTTCCGAGCGGCTACCTCACCCCGGCCCCCGCCCCGACGACCCGCCCGTACTGGTCACGAATCTCCTGGTACCGCAGCAGCTCCGACGCCACCGGATCGAGGACCCGGGCCCGGCCGCACCCGGCCGCGGCCTCCCGCAGCCGCCGTTCCGCCTCCAGTCCGTACCTCCGGGCCGGTCCCCGGGCCGCCATCTTGCAGCTCCACTCGACGAGCGGGCCGCCGATGATTCCGGCCACCATCAGCAGCACCGGCACCCCGAGATTCGGCGACATGACCCCGACGATCTGCCCCACCAGCCACAGCCCGCCGACGACTTGCAGGAGCGTCATGGACGCCTGCGCCAGTACGGCCACCGGCCACCAGCCCGGTGTCGGCGGCCGTCCCGTCGGCAGCCCGGCCCGCACGGCCAGCTCGTCCAGTGCCTCGGGCAGCCCCTGGGAGCCGCGTACGGCCGCCTCGCGCACGGCCTGCGCCCAGGGCGCCGGCAGCCCCGCCGACGCCCGGTCGGACACCGTCCGCACCGCCTGCTCGACGCGCTGCCGCGCCGTGGCCTGCTCGTCCGCCTGCGTGCGCACCGGCAGCCGACCCGTGGTGGGTTCGCTCCGTTCCAGGAACCAGCGCCACAACCGCAGCCAGGGCGTCCCGCACGCGCGGTTGGCGTTGCGCAGCCAGGCCCGCTCGGCGGCCTCGCCGGCGGCGGTGGCGCCCACGGCGTCGGCCAGCCGCGCGGAGAACTCGTCCCGCGCCCGCTCGCTGAGTCCGGTACGTCGCCCGGTGGTGTACACCGGCCATAGCCGCACCGCCGCGGCGTCCAGGTCGGCCAGGATGCGGCGGGCTGCGGCACCGCGCTCCGCCACGAACTGGCCGAGCGCCTCACGCAGGTCCCCGATGCCGTCACCGGTGAGCGCGGACAGCGCGAGCACGGTCGCGCCCGGTTCGCCGTACTCCCCCAGGGCGATCCCGTCCTCGTCCAGCAGCCGCCGCAGATCGTCGAGCACCTGGTGGGCCGCCTCCCCGGGGAGCCGGTCGATCTGGTTGAGGACGACGAACATGACCTCCGCATGCCCGGCCATGGGCCGCAGATAGCGCTCATGCAGCACGGCGTCGGCGTACTTCTCGGGATCCACGACCCAGATGACCGCGTCGACGAGCGCCAGCAGCCGCTCGGCCTGCTCGCGGTGCTGTACGGCCGCCGAGTCGAGGTCGGGCAGATCGACCAGGACGAGCCCGCGCAGCTGCGCCTCCGCCTCGGGGCTCTGCAACGGGCGGCGACGCAGGCGTCCGGGGATGCCGAGCCGGTCGATGAGGCTCGCCGCGCCGTCGCTCCAGCTGCACGCGATGGGCGCGGCGGTCGTCGGCCGCCGTACGCCCGTCTCCGAAATGGCCACCCCGGCCAGCGCGTTGAACAACTGCGACTTGCCGCTGCCGGTCGCGCCCGCGATGGCGACGACGGTGTGCTGCCCGGACAGCTTGCGCCGGGCCGCCGCCTCGTCGAGGACCCGGCTCGCCTCGGCCAGCGTCCTGTTGTCGAGCCGGGTACGGGACAGGCCCACCAGTTCGCGCAGCGCGTCGAGCCGGGCCCGCGTCGGACCGTCGTACGCGAGCGGGGCCACGGTCTGCGGCCCCGACGGCTTGCTCTCCGCCACCGCGAGCTGCTCGGCGGCGGTCTTCTCGTTCACCCGCCGCGCGATCAGACCGTCGTCCCACGCGTCTTCGGAGGCCGTGACAGAGTCCGCACGGGGCTCCGTAGGAGAGTCCGCACGGGGCTCCGTAGGAGAGTCCGCACGGGGCTCCGTAGGAGAGTCCGCACGGGATTCCGCCAGAGAGTCGCTACGGGGCTCCGCGAGGGAGCCGGGACGGGAGTCCGCAGGAGATCCGGTACGGGCGTCCGTACAGCCTTCGCTCGCACGGTCACGGTAGGTGTCATGGTCGGCCTGCACGTGCGCGTGGTCCCCGTTCCCTTGCGCACCGGACTCCCCTGACTTGCGCCGCCCCCACCAAAAGCGCCGCTCGACGGATTCGCCCTCTTCGAGCAGGGGTTTTCCGCGATCGCCGTCGCCCTCCGTGGAGGAGGACCCCTTTCCCGAATCGCTCTCCTTGGAGGCGTCCCTTTCGGCAGCGCCCTCCTCGGAGACGCTCCTTCCGGAATCGCCCCCCTTGGTCATTCCGGAAACGGCCTGCTCAGAGGCTCTGTGTCCGGAAGCGCCTTCCCTGGCGGAACGGTTTCCGAAACCGCCAGTCACAGGGGCACGGTCATCTGCGCGCTCGTTCACGGAGGCCGCGCCCTCCTGGTGGTCGGGATCGGCGTGCTCCGTGTGGTCCTGGTCAGTGACGGCAGTCACCGGTCACCTCTCCTTCTGCAGTACGGACAGCGCGGCGATGAGTTCGGCCTGAGGTTCGGGATGGACTTCGAGGGCGTCGAGCGGGGCGAGCCGGCGTTCACGTTCGGCGTGCATCACCCGGTCCACGTACTCGCCGAGCAGCCGTCCGCCCCGTTCCCGCAGCCGCAGCGCACCGTGGGCGCCGATCCGCTCGGCGATCCCCTCGCCCGCGGACCGGGACCGGTGGCCGCCCAGCAGAACGGTGGCGACCAGCGCGGAGACCACCTCGGGGTCCGGAGCGACGCTGCGGTCGAGGTGGCGCACCTCGTCCTCGGCGTGCTCCTCGAGCTCGCGCCGCCACCGCCGTACCGCCATCCCGATCCGGTGCTCGGCGGTCTCCAGGGACGCGTCGCGGTCCGCGAGCTCCGGGGCGTCCGCCGCCGGCTCGCGCCGCCAGGCCTCGTCGATGCGCTCGTCGGCGGCGGTGACGGCACACAGCAGCAGCTCGCACAGGCTCTCCACGAGGGCGTCCAGGAGCTCACCGGCGGTGCAGTCGAGCGGGAAGGCCCGCCAGCGCTTCAACGCGTCACCGGCGAGCACGGCGCCCCCCTGCAACCGTCCCCGCACGCGCGCGTGCTCACTGTCGTACGCGGAGTCGACGGCAGCGGTGAGCCGCAGGGCAGCCGCGTACTGGGCGGCGGCGGCACTGGCCAGCTCGGGCATCCGGGACTTGAGCGAGGCGATGAGGCCGTACGCCGTACGGGCCATGGCGTGCTGCCGGGCCGCGGGGTCCTGGGCCTGGTGCACGAGCCAGGTGCGCAGCGGCGCCACGGCGGTGGTCGGCAGCAGCCCGCTGCCCCAGGCCGACTCGGGCAGCTCGGGCACGGTGAACCGCGGTACCTCGCCGAGTCCGGCCTTGGTGAGCAGGGCACCGTACTGCCGGGAGACCTCGGACACCACCTGGTGGGGCACCCGGTCGAGCACGGTGATCAGGGTGGCGTCGTACTCCTTGGCGGTCCGCAGCAGGTGCCACGGCACGGCGTCGGCGTACCGGGCGGCCGTGGTGACCATGATCCAGATGTCGGCGGCACAGATGAGCTCGGCCGCGAGGGTGCGGTTGTCGGCGGCCAGGGAGTCGACGTCGGGGGCGTCGAGGAGGGCGAGGCCGGGCGGCACGGTATCGGCGGTCTCGATGCGCAGCACGCGCGCGGGGTTCTCACCCGGGAGCAGCAGATCGCCGTCGGGCTCCTGGTGCGGCACCCACACGCGCGTGAGGTCGGGCAGCACGCGCATGCCGCTGAACCAGTGATGGTCCTCCGGGTGGCACACCAGCACCGGCGTCCGTGTCGTCGGCCGCAGTACGCCCGCCTCGCTGACCCGTCGGCCCACCAGGGAATTGACGAGCGTCGACTTGCCGGCGCCGGTGGAACCTCCCACGACGGCCAGCAACGGCGCTTGGGGCGCTCTCAACCGGGGCACCAGGTAGTCGTCGAGCTGAGCGAGCAGTTCGTCGCGGTTGGCACGCGCGCGTGGCGCTCCGGGGAGGGGCAGCGGGAAGCGTGCGGCGGCGACGCGGTCGCGCAGCGCGGAAAGTGCGTCGAGCAGCTGAGGCCGTACGTCCAAGGTCACCACATGCGAAGAATGCCCAATTTTATGGGATATCTGAAGCATATGAGCATGCCTGCGCGCCGACAGAACACAAGGGACGGAAGGGACTACCGGGACAGGGACACAGTCCAGGCATAACGAGTGCACAACACCCGGCGCGCGTGGCGCGAAAAGCGATGCACGATTCGCACCCGCCTGCGATTATCAGGTCCGCTTCACCGAACCTCCACATCGAGCCACGGAGGCGAAGCAGCAGGGGCATGGATCCGAGAGCTCTATCCTTGTCCCCGGCAACGTCACGGATCAGCCCACACCCGGGCACCACGACAGAGGCCACCACACCCGGCCCCCGTAGCTCAGTGGATAGAGCAGGCGCCTTCTAAGCGCTTGGCCGCAGGTTCGAGTCCTGCCGGGGGCGCAAACAGCCTCTCACCTGCGGATACGCGTGAGGGGCTCTTCCATGTCCGGATTCACATCGCTCTATGAGCAGGCGCCTTCGCCTGCCCAAGATCGTGGGCACAGACAGACCCTGCGGCGTGGCGACAACGCCTCTCGCCAGCGAATCCACACCCGAAGCACGATGTAGCACCGGATAGCACACCGCCGCTACCATGGGCCGCATGACAGCGCAGCCCGAGATCACTCAGCGCGATCTGCGCACCCGCTCCAAAGAGATCATGGACGCCGTCCAGGGAGGACAGGCGTTCACCGTCACCCGCGACGGGCACCGTGTCGGCGAGCTGATCCCGCTCCGCCGCCGTCGCCGCTTCGTTCCCCGTGCCGAGTTCGCGGCCATGTCCCGCACCGCCCCTGACATCTCGCTGGACGCCTTCCGCGACGACCAGGACGCCGTCGTCGAGCAGGAGTTGGACGACCCGTATGCCCGTTGAGCACGAGCAAGGCCTGCTCGACACCAACATCATGATCTTGCGCAAGTGGATCGACGCCGACGAACTGCCCGCCGAGATGGCCATCAGCACCATCACCCTCGCGGAACTCTCCGCAGGCCCCCACCAGGTACGCGGCAACGACGAGCAGAGCGACTACGACGAACACGCCGAGCGGGCCCGCCGCATGGACGTCCTGCAACGTGCCGAGAACGAATTCGACCCCATCCCCTTCGATGTGGAGGCCGCCCGCCTCTACGGCAGAATCTCCGCCGCCGTCGTCTCCACAGGCCGCAAGCCCCGTCGCCGTGTGGCCGACCTGATGATCGCCGCCATCGCGGCCGCCGAGGAACTCCCCCTCTTCACCACCAACCCCGACGACTTCAAGGGCCTCGACGACTTGATCACCATCGTGCCCGTAACGCGGCCCGAGATCCTGCACGACCGGTAGCGCCGCGCCCACCCCGCCCTACACCGGCGGCCGAGGTGGTTCCGCGCCCGGTGGCGGGCACCCACCGCCCGTCACTCGACCTGCGCGGAGATGACACCCGGAGCCCCGGTGACCAACACGCGCCAATACAGTCGCCCCATGACGCCGATCAAGCAGTTCCAAGTCACCTTCGACTGCGCAGAACCTGAGCGCCTCGCCCGTTTCTGGTGCGAGGTGTTGGGGTATGTCGTACCGCCGCCACCCGAGGGGTTTGCCACGTGGGACGAATTCAAGCGCTCGCTGCCACCTGAGCAGCAGGACGCATGGTTTGCCTGCGTCGACCCCTCAGGCGTGGGCCCGCGGCTGTACTTCCAGCGCGTCCCCGAAGGGAAGGCCGCCAAGAACCGGCTGCATCTTGACGTGCGGGTCGGCACCGGGCTCGCGGGGGAAGAGCGCCTCGCCGCACTTGAGGCCGAGTGCGCACGGCTGGTCCCGCTCGGCGCGGTACACGTGCGAACGCTGTACGACGGCAATGATGCGTGCATCCCGATGCAGGACATCGAGGGCAACGAGTTCTGTCTCGACTGAGGGGCCGCGAACGTGTCTTCGTTCTGTCTCCATGGGCCAGGACGAAGGCGCGAGGGGCGGTAACCGGCCAGAGGTCTCCCCGAAATGACAGCAAGCGCTTTGACGGTTTTCGTTCGCGAGCGACCAGCGAAGACGCAGGTGAGCACATCGCTCAACCCCTGACACCTTCTAAGCGCTTGGCCGCAGGTTCGAGTCCTGCCGGGGGCGCTCCCGCCAGGTCTGTGTTTCCGCAGGCCAGGCGCGGTACCTACCCCTGACCGGTTGGGTGCGAGCAACGCTGGACAGTCAGGCCCCTTCCGAGGCGATGCGTAAGGCGCTCGTCCTCTTTCCGGCTACGGCGTCTCGTCGAGGGCGGGTCCGAGCAGTGAGTGCCCGGCCCGACGGCACACTTGCGTCCGTCAGCAGGATGGCCGGCGCAGGGCTGCCGACGCGCGGCACCCGCCTGGTCCACTCGACTCGCTCGACCTGTTCGGCGACGACTTCGTACGCAACCCGTACCCCTGGCTCGATGCCCAGCGCAGCGAAGCACCCGTGGATCAGGACCCGGCTCACCGGGCTCTGGCTGGTCAGCCGCTTCCGGGACGTACGGCGGGTGCTGCTCGACCCGTCCGCCCTCCTCCCGGACAACGCGCAGTACGCGGTGGCGCCGCTGCCCTTGGCCGTACTACGGGTGCTCGCCCGGGCCGGTTTCACCCTTCCACCCGCACCGGCCAACAACGGCACCGCCGGCCATGCCGGGCTACGTCGAGTGGTCACCCGCTTCTTCAACGTCGAGCGCGTCGCGGCCGCAGCACGGAGGCGGCGGCCCTGCGGGCGGTCGCCCGCCGTCTGCCGGACGTACGCCTCGCGACGGGAACGACCCGTCCGGAGCCGCCGGTGCTCGGCCTGCTGCCCTTCCCTTGACATACGGGGATGGCCGGGACCCGGTACCGGGTCCCGGCCATCCCCGTATGTCCGGGCGGACTTACGCGACGGGCGCCGACGACAGGTGGACGCCTCGGCTGCCTTGATCGGACGTCAGGAGTTCTAGTCAGGGACGGAGAAGTTGCTGACGCAGTTGATCTGACCGCCCGACGCCGGACAGCCCTGCCTTGAATCGTTGACGACAGTGACGTTTCCGTGCTCGTCGATGGTGACCTGGTGTGCCCTCACCTGCGAACAGCGAGTGGAGCCGTTGCCGTCGTCGGTGCAGCTGGCGTAGCTATCAACGGCGAAGGCCTGGGCGGCACCGGCACCGATCAGAGCAAAGCTCCCCAGGACGCCCACTGCCGCTGCGATTTTCTTCGGACTGAGCATCTGCCTTTTTCCTTTACAGTCGGTCCCCGCGACTGGACGGCGGAGTCGTTTCGGATGTTTGGAACGGCAACGAAGCCAGACGGCAAACTCCGGGCTCGGACACCTGATCGAACCTCAAGGGCTGCCTAGAAGATCACCTGATAAGTGACTACTTGCGAGCGGGGGCGACCTGAGTGCACTTCACCGTCTTGCGTTCACTCTGGTCGTTGACCTGGATGCCCAGGACGTTGACTACGACGTTGACATCGTTGATCACGACAAGCCCGCCCCAATTCGTCTCGTCCGCCGAGCACTTCTGGTTCTGCTGGGGGGCGTCAGCCTTGGCCTTCTGGTCCCCGTCCGCAGCGTGGCCGATGCCGGCGCCCAGCAAGCCGATGCTGCCGAGCAGAGTCACGGCGACTGCCGCCTTCTGGTACTTGCGCATTACCTCTCCGTTCTCGAGTTGACACAGCTCGTAACGGGCTGGCCACCGACGGTTGCCAACTGTAGGCGACGTTTGATGCTTTTCACGGATGAAACGCGCAAACGCGTGAGTTTCTTCGAAAAGGGCATAATCTGGCGCTCACGTGCATGCATCAGGTGACCGAATCCGGATGATCGCGGTCGGTCAACCGCCGACCGGACAGCCGCCGCTCACAGCGAGGCGGCACCCTCCACACCGACAAGGCATCGTCACCGTCACCGGGCACGGCACTCCACCACGCCTTCGGAGGCGTGGTGGAGTGCAGCAGCCAGGCAGCAGGCTCCGGGGCTCGGCCACCTGACTTGAGCCCCGGAGCCTGCTAGATCACCTGATCGGTGATCACTTGCCGCCGATGGCGAAGATCTGGTCGCAGTCCACAAACCTGTCCTCGCTGTTGTCGGCGAACTGGAGGCCAGCGCCGTTGGTGTTGGTGATGGCGTCGTCCGCCACCTGGGTGCCC
>NZ_QZWF01000072.1 GCF_004187715.1 Streptomyces sp. F001
CCAGTGAAGGACGCCGACCCCTCGCCCATCGTCTTCAGCGTCCAGACCGAGGTACCCGACCCCGAGCCCCACACCGGCCCCACGGTCGGCATCGACCGGGGCATCACCAAGCCCCTCGCCCTCTCCGACGGCACGTTCCGCGAACACGGGGACTGGCTGACGCCGGGCGAGACCGAGCGTCTGCGCCGCCTGGAGAAGGCGTCCGCCCGCAAACGCCATGCCCGCAAGAAGGGCGAGAAGACTTCCAGGCGTCTCGCCCGCACCTATGACCAGATCGCTCAGCTCCGCGCAAAAGCCAAGCGCCGGGCCGTCGACTGGCAGCACAAGACCACCACCGGTATCGCCGAGACGTTCTCCCGGGCCGGAGTGGAAGACCTGGCCATCACCAACATGGTCAAGTCCGCCAAGGGCACCGTGGAAGCCCCTGGTACCCGCGTCCGCCAGAAGGCAGGACTCAACCGCAGCATCGCCGGGGAAGCATGGGGCCGCACGGTCACACTCCTCGAATACAAGATGGCCGACCGAGGCGGCATCGTGGTGAAGGTGCCCGCACCGAACACCTCGCGCCGCTGCTCGGCCTGTGGCTTCATCACCCTCGGCAGCCGGGAGACCCAAGTACGCTTCGTGTGCAAGAACCCCGACTGCGGTTTCGAGTGCAACGCGGACACCAACGCATCAAGGAACATCGATCACGCCGCCGGACTGGCGGTGTCAGGGCGTGGAGCCGTAGCCGATGGGCAGGCCGAGAAGCGTCAACCACCCACTCAGCCGCACGCGGCCTGAGAAGGGATTCCGCCCCGTTCACGGGGCGGAGGAAGTCAAGAGTACGGAATGGTCAGCCCCGGCTGGCTGGCAGATTAGCCGCCGTACAACAGTTCTCCCACCGATCGGCAACTCGTGGAAGGCGAGTTCGGCCACAACGTGTGGCGGGCGACCTGCCACCACGTCACCGATCTCGCGAACATGCAGGTCAGCAACGCGAGACGGGGCTCCGCTGCCGGCCCCGGAGCTGCCGTGTGGCAGTCGACGGCGCACCGGGGCAGGCTGGAGAGCCCAGGGTGACCGTCCGGGGCTCGCAAGCCGCTCTTGCCGCCGTGGGCGGCCACTGCGACCACGGTCTGTCCAGGGAGCGGAACGCATGATTCAGCCAGCCGACATCCGTGAATGGTGCGACCACGACGTCGTCGACCCGAAGGGACGCAAGATCGGCGCGTTGGAAGCGGTCTACGTGGACACCACCACCGACGAACCGGCCATGGCCACTGTCCGGACGGGGCTGCCCACTCGCCAGCGCCTTGTGTTCGTCCCCCTCGACGAGGCGATCGTCGGCCCGGACTACCTCAAGGTCGCGTACTCCAAGGGGCAGGTACGGAAAGCTCCGTCCATCGGCACGGACGGCGTACTGCCCGCCGAGGACGAACCAGCGATCTTCCACCACTACGGCATGACCTACCGCCCCGGCACCAAAGGCGAGCGGCAACTCGCCCGCCGCTGAACCGGCCGCCACACCCGAGGAGACGCTCGCACGATGGCGCGGTGACCGGCGGTGGCCGGTGTCAGCTTCGGGCGGTGGCCGGGCGCTGTCGGGGTCTGAGCCGGGCTGTGGTCGGCCGGTCGGGCGCGGCGGCGGCGACCAGTTGGTCGATGCCGTCTTCCAGCGCGTCGACCACGTCGGGGACCGCCGCCTCGACGGCACCCCGGTCGACGTCCTCACGGTCATAGCTGGAGGACACGAGGCGCTCCACGGCGTCCAGGAGCAGGTCTCGCCCATCGGGATCGGCGAAGTCCCTCGCGAGTGCACCGCCCAGGACTGCCTCGATCCCCATGACGATCTCGTCGTCGGCCACCTCGCGGACCAGGTGGTGGGCGCGCATGACGGCCAGAATCCTGTACAGCGCTCGGGTCGGCGGCTCGAAGCGGTCGGGCGTTCCAATGGGCCGCCCGGCCATCAGCGGGGCCATGTCCGGGTTGTCCAGGCCGGCCGCGATCTCACGCCGGATGACGGTGCCCAGACGCAGGAGGGACGGATCGTCGCGGAGGTCGTCCGCGAGTGCGGCGAAATGCCCGGCGAGCTCGAGCTGGAGAACGGCGTCCCGTAGGCGTGTCTTGGACGGCCAGTAGAGGAAGACCGTCCCCTTGCCGACGCCGGCGCGAGCCGCGATGTCGTCGACCGTCGTGCGGTCCGCGCCGGTCTCACGGAACTGTGTCCTGGCCGCAGCCAGGATCGCTTCCGCTCGGTCCTGTGCCGGACGTGCCACGCCGTCTCTCCTCTCGCCTGCCTGCATGGTAGCTGCCTCCATCTGTTTTTGACCGATATCGTTTTTGCGGTCAATAATGGTGCCCTCGGCATCCACAGGAGAGGACCGACATGAACAAGCCGCGCGCCCTCGTCGTGGGCATGGGTATCGGAGGCCTGGCCACGGCACTGCGCCTGCACGACATCGGCTGGGACACCCTGCTGGTGGAACGCGCCCCCGAACGCCGTGCCTCCGGATACTTCATCGGGCTCTTCGGCACCGGCCGCGCCGCCGCGCAGCGGCTGGGTGTGCTCGATGCCATCGGCAACCGGTACGACGCCACGAGCACGACCTACGACATCGACCGGGAAGGCCGCCGTCGCCGGCCGGGCCTGGGCTACGGCGACCTGCCCGGTTCTCCCCACCTGGTCCTCCGGGGCGACATCGAGGCCGCCCTCTACGACGCCGTCGAGCCCCTGACCGAGATGCGCTTCGCCACGACGCCGCTGGCCATCGACGAGGGTCCCGAGGGCGTGGACGTCACGCTGCGTACGACAGCGGGCGCCACCGTCGACACCACCGAGCGGTTCGACCTCGTCGTGGGGGCCGACGGCCTGCGCTCCACAGTGCGCCGCCTGGCCTTCGGGCCGGACGCCGACCACCTCCAGCCCCTCCACCACATCATCGGCGCCACGGTCCTCAAGAGCCCCGTACCCGGGTACCGGCCCACCGACGGCCTCGTCCTCGCCGAGCCGGGCCGCTCCGCCTGGGTCTTCCCGTTCGCCGACCACCAGCCGACCGTGCTGTTCAACTACCGCACCGACGACGAGGACGCCGAGTTCCGGCGCCCGCCCATCGAGTCACTGCGCCGCGCCTTCGGCCCCGAACCGACCGGAGCCGTGCTGGAGAACCTCCTCCAGCAGTTCGAGGAGGCCGATGACTTCCTCTTCGACTCCACGCACCAGGTGCGGATGCCCACCTGGCACACCGACCGCGTCGTCCTCCTCGGCGACTCGGCCTGGTGCCTGACCCTCTACTCGGGCATGGGCGCCTCCACCGCCCTGGCCGGCGCCGACCTGCTCGGCACCAGCCTGCAGCGCAACCCCGGCAACCCCGCCCGGGCACTGCGCGAGTGGGAGCAGAAGCTGCGGCCCTTCATGGCCACCCACCAGAAGATCGGCCGCAAGGACCTGGTGATGTTCGTTCCCCAGACACCCCGGGACAAGGCGACCCGTACCCTCACGCAGAACCTGCTCGGCAATCCGGTCGGCAAGCGGGCGATGAAGGCCCTCACCGCCAGGAAGTTCCAGGACAAGCTGATCGACATCGCCGCGGCCTGAGCGGCCCGTCAGGCCTCACAGCATGAGTCGGTCGATGGTGATCGGGAGGGAGCGGATGCGGCGGCCGGTGGCGTGGAAGACGGCGTTGCCGATGGCCGCCGCCAGCCCGACCAGGCCGACTTCGCCGACTCCCTTGGTCCCCACCGCGGTTGCCCGGTCGGGTCCGCCGACGAAGAGCACCTCCATGTCGGGAACGTCGGCGTTCACCGGCATCAGGTAGTCCCCGAAGGTGGCGTTGGCGATGCGCCCGGTGACCTGGTCGGTGGCCGTCTCCTCGAACATCGCCTGGCTGATGCCGCCCACTGTGCCGCCGATGATCTGGCTGGTGGCGGTCTTCTCGTTGAGGATGCGCCCGCCGTCGATCGCGGAGACCACCCGTGCCACCCGCAGCAGGCCCAGTTCGGGATCGAGGCGCACCTCGACGAACTTGGCTCCGAAGGCGCCGGAGAGCGCCATCCCCAGCTCCTCGGACTGCGGGGGAGTGCTCCTGCCGTCGGCGCTGAGCTCCTCGAGGCCGTGACGGGTCAGGATCTCCGTGTAGGTCTCACCCTGTGCGGGATCACCGATGCGGTGGATGCGCCCGTCGGTGACGGTCACGTCGTCGAGCGCGGCTCCGTGCAGCGGGGATTCGGTGTCGTCGCGCACGACGTCGAGGAACTCCCGCACCAGGCGTCGACAGGCCGCGTGGACGGCGTTGCCGAGAGCGCCGGTGAGGCCGGAGCCGCCGGCCTGGGGCGCGTACGGCATGTCGGAGTCGCCGAGGTCGAACCGCACCCGGGCGACATCGACGCCGAGCAGCTCGGCCGCCAGTTGGGTCATGACCGTGTAGGTGCCGGTTCCGATGTCGGTGGCGGCGCTGCGCACGTATGCCGAGCCGTCGTGGCGCACCGAGGCACGGGCCTGGCACGGCACTTGGTAGAACGGGTAGGAGACGCCGGCCAGGCCGTAGCCGACGAGCCAGCGGCCGTCGCGCATGGAGCCGGGTTCCGGGGTGCGCCGCGACCAGCCGAACCGCTCGGCGCCCTCCGTGAAGCACTCCCGGAGCGCCTTGCTCGACCAGGGCAGGCCGAGGATCGGGTGCTCCTCGGCGTAGTTGCGCAGGCGGATCTCGAGGGGGTCCATGCCGATGGCGTGGGCGACTTCGTCGAGGGCGGACTCGAGGGCGAAGTTGCCCTGGCCCTCGGCCGGTGCGCGCATGGAGCCCGGGCAGGGAATGTTCAGCCGGGCCTGCCGGTCGCGGGTCAGGACGTTCGGGCAGGCGTAGCCGAGGGCCGAACAGTAGGAGACCGGTTCGTAGTCGTCGTCCTCCATCGCCACCGACGAGATGCCGTGGTGCTCGATGGCCACGAGGTCCCCGTCCCGGGTGGCGCCGATCTTGATCTGCTGGACGCTGTTGGGCCGATGCCCCACGGAGGTGAACATCTCTGGGCGCGTCAGCACCAGTTTGACGGGGCGCCCGACCTCGCGGGCCGCCAGCACCGTGAGGATGACGTGGGACCAGACCCGCAGCCCGGCACCGAAGCCGCCACCGACGAAGGGGGCGAGGACCCTGACGCCGCTCTCGGGGACCTTGAAGATGCCGGCGAGCGAGGTGCGGACGTTGTGCGGCCACTGAGTGGAGTCGTGGACCGTGAGCGAATCGCCGTGCCAGGACGCGACGGTGGCCATCAGGCCGAGCGGGTTGTTGGTGTTGTCGGGGGTGGTGTAGGCCTCGTCGACGACGACGTCCGCCCGGGCGAATCCGGCGGTGACGTCACCGCGCTCGGTGTCCAGCCCCCAGGGGTTCTCGACGATCTCGGCGCGGGGATCGTTCACGTCGAGCAGGGCCTCGGCCGGCTCGTACTCGACGCGTACCAGCCGTGCGGCGTGCCGGGCCTGCTCGGCGCTCTCGGCCACCACGATGCCGATGTGCTGTCCGTAGTGCAGGATGCGATCGTCCTGCAGCGGAGCCGGAGGCGATCCGCCCAGCAGGGTCATCGGGCCGCGTTCCAGCTTCGGCGCGTTCAGATGCGTCACGACGGCCAGCACGCCCGGCGCTGCCCAGGCCCGGGTCACATCGATGCTGCGGATGCGCCCTGCGGCGATGGTGCTGCCCACCAAGGCGGCGTGCACCATACCGGTGAGGGAGAAATCGTTGGGGTACTGAGCCGATCCGGTCACCTTCAGCGGAGCGTCCACGCGGTCCAGGCCCGCACCGACGACCGTGCCGGTTTCGAGAGTGGTCATGACGCTGCTCCTGCAACGGTCTCGAGGGTGCGTACGAGGGTGCGTTTGGCCAACTCGACCTTGAACGCGGTGCCGGGCAGCGGCCTGGCACCCTCCAGGGCCGCTTCTGCCGCCGCGCGGAAGGAGTCGGCGCCCGCGCGGGCGCCACGCAGGACGTCTTCCGCGTCCCACGCGCGCCAGGGGACGGTGCCGACCCCGCCCAGCGCCACGCGCACTTCCTGAATGTGACCGTCCTCGATCACGAGAGCCACGCCGGCCGAGGTCAGCGCGAACTCGTAGGAGACACGGTCCCGGACTTTCAGGTAGTGCGACCGTGCGGTCTCGGGGAGCAGGGGGATCTCGAGCGCAGTGATCAGCTCGCCGTGTTGCAGCACGTTCTCGATGTGGGGTGTGTCGCCCGGCGGGAGATAGAACTGGGTCAGGGGGATCGACCGTGTTCCGTTCGCGCCCCGGACGTGGACGACGGCGTCCAGCGCCACCAGCGGGACGGCGACGTCCGAGGCGTGCAGGGCGATGCAGTGGTCGCTGGTGCCGAGGATGGCGTGCATACGCTGGATGCCCGTGATGGCGGCACACCCGGAGCCGGGGTTGCGCTTGTTGCAGGCGGCGACGGTGGGGTCTCTGAAGTAGCGGCACCGGGCTCGCTGCAGCAGGTTGCCGCCGATGGTGGCCATGTTGCGCAGCTGGGTCGAGGCGCCGAGCAGAAGAGCTTCTCGTACGAAGGGCAGCCGCTCTCTGACGACGGGATCGGCGGCGAGCTCCTCCATCGTCGTGAGGGCCCCGACGCGGACGGTCGTGTCGGTGTGCGTGATGCCGGCCAGCGGCAGCCGGGTGATGTCGATGAGCCGCTCCGGTCCGAGGACCCCGTCCTTCATCAGGTCCAGCTGCGTGGTGCCGCCGGCGAGGAACGACGCGTGCGGATCGGCGCTGACCACGGCGACAGCCTGCTCGGTGTCGGTGGCGCGAACGTAGTCGAAGGGACGCATGGATCAACCCCCCGCCGCAACGTCGCGGATCGCTGCGCGGATGTTCGGGTAGGCGCCACAGCGGCAGATGTTGCCGCTCATGAACTCACGGATCTCTTCCTCCGAGTTCGCGCGTCCCTCGGCGATGAGCGAGACCGCCGACATGATCTGGCCAGGGGTGCAGTAGCCGCACTGGAATGCGTCATGCCGGGCGAACGCCTCCTGCATGGGGTGCAGCTCCCCGCTCGGGCACAGGGATTCCACCGTGGTGATCTCACGGTCCTCGTACTGGGCGGCCAGCGCCAGACACGACACCACACGCTTGCCGTCCACCAACACGGTGCAGGCCCCGCACGCGCCTTGGTCACACCCCTTCTTGGCGCCGGTCAGGCCCAGGTGGTCGCGCAGCGCGTCGAGCAGTGTGACACGTGAGTCGATCTCCAGCCGATGAGCTGTGCCGTTGACAGTGAGAGTGATATCGACCTGAGAGACATCAGGCGGTGACTGGCCGGTCGGGGGTGCCTCGGTTTCCATATGCTTCATGGCGCCTCAATTCTGGGTGAGTGCGCGTCACGCTTCGCCGGCGACTCGGTGGCCGACAAGCAGCAGCCTGGACAACCCGAGAGGGTCCGGCAAGTCGATCAGCTCGGTCAGGTCGAGTCTGCGCACCTCGGTGTCTCCGTCGACGGCGTGTGCCGCCGCCTGCGCTCTGACACGACCTGACCGACGGGACGCCGACGGGGCGCGGCATCGCGAACATGGCCGAATCCGGATCCTGACGGTGAGGCCGGGCCTCTACAGCCGACGTCCCACCCCGCAGTACGCGTCGACGGGCTGGGCCGGGGCCGAGGAGACCGGGCGCCACTCGGGAACCTGGACGACGCCGGGCTCCACCAGTTCGAGCCCGTCGAAGTAGCCGGCGATCTCCTCCACGCTGCGCACGTAGTACGGCACTGCGCCGCTCGCGTTGTACGCCTCCGACGCGGCGATCATGCCTTCGCTGGTGGACGTGCTGTCGCTGATGACCAGATGACTTCCCGACGGCAGTCCCGCCATGAGCCGGCGCACCAGGTCGCGCGCCTGGTCGTAGTCGGCGACATGGCCCAGCGTGTTGAGGATCATCAGGGCGATCGGCCGGGAGAAGTCGAGCGTGCCCTCGGCGGCCTTGAGGACGGCCTCGGGGTCGTACAGGTCGGCGTCCAGATAGGCCGTCCTGCCTTCGGGCGTGCTCGTGAGCAGGGCGTGGGCGTGTGTCAGCACGATGGGGTCGTTGTCGACGTAC
>NZ_QZWF01000073.1 GCF_004187715.1 Streptomyces sp. F001
CACGGACACGGAATGCGCCGATGCCGCTACCGAGGTCAGCCGAAAGCCCACCTGCAACACGTCCTCACGGCCATCGCGGTGAACATCGAACGACTCAGCGGTCAGTCAGCAACCGAGGAACCCTCTACACCGAGACCACCGACCGCCTTCCAGGCCTTCCTGGACCAGAACGAGATCCCCCGGTCAAAGTCCTGGCGAACCCTCGGCAGCTGAGCCCGACCATCCAAGATCCCCGACAGAGTCAAGCTGAAAGCACGGCGTTCCAGGGTGCGTCCCGTCCTGCGCGAGGCGTCGGCAGGTGCCCTCCCGCTTGTTGCAGGACACGCACAGCAGGCCGCGGATCGGGCCGGTGTGATGGTCGTGGTCGAAGGCATAGGCAGGGGCGCTGCACGTGGCGCAGGTGCCGTCCTGGATGTCATGCAGTCGCCACCAGGCGTACCAGATAGGTATGCGCGCTTCCGGCCACTGCTCGGGCAAGGGGCCGATCCAGGGCCGGGGCAGATAGCGATGCGCCACCCAGCCTCCGCACCTCTGCTCTGGCGGCACATGCACGGCCGCCATCGGCGGGCCCAGCTCCTCGTCCTGCCGGTACGGCAGAAAGTCGTCGCGGGCATGGCGACAGTAGTAGCCCAGGCCTCGAGTGGGGCTCCATAGGTGGTAGCCGGCCGAACCATCCAACGGGCGCCGGGCGTACCGCTGATCCCATATGCCGAGGTCGTCCGGCGCACAGGGTTCCTTGCCCGCGCGTCGGCGAACAGCAGCGTCGACGATCGCGACTATGTGAGCGGGGAGCGTCTGCTCACGAGAGCGATGTGGCCTGGGCATGGCGACCTCCAGGGCGGCATGTCGTTCCGCCGGTCATGCTGACGTATGGGGCTGACAACACGCCTTGAGGGAAAGGCCCGGGGGAATTGGGTCCCGCTGTCGCCCGAAGGATGAGACGGCCAAGCCGGGGGCGCTGGCCATTGCCGGAGGTCCACCGTGTGACCGTCTGCCGGGATGAGGACCGGAACGAGAAGTGCCTTGTGACCTGCAATGATGAGAGTTCTCGACGCTCACATCAGGGCGCCTCGTAAGTGAAAAACCCGGGTGCCGGTCTTCGCCGCGTTCGACGATCCGAATCTCTTGGCGCATGGCAGGTTGGGGCCGGCCATCCGACTGGCCGAGCGGTGAGGCCTGCCCGCCCGGCAACGACGGAAACAGCCGCCAGCAATCCCGGACGACCGCGAGTGACGAACTCGTGCGATGGGCGGTGAAAGCGTCCACGACTGGCTTGGCCGCCTGGGCGGTCTACTGGATCGAGCACCGCTGATCCGGTGCCGGCTGGGACTGCCCGAGGTACTCCCAGCCGGCCCCCTTGCCAGAGCAGGCGCGGGGAGACGGAGTCCTTCGGTGACAAACGAAGTCGACAACTCCTCGCTCACAGGGGGCAAGGTCTTCGTCAAGGATGAGTACGCCGGGAACCGACTGTGCCTACAGTCCCCGGTGTTCTGAATATTCGATGCACCAGTCTTTGCCTCCTGGGACCCTTGATCAGGCAGTGCGGGAGGGCAGGCACAACCTTGATCATTCTCGACGCATGCATTCTGCGGGCTGTGGTCTCGGCAGCGGTAGCGCGGAACTTCTTCAGACCATTCGCGCCGTCGGCACCGAAGGCATCTCCGTACCGTGGATGGTCCTGGAGGAGCTCGCGGCGCAGCAGGCTGTGAAGTACTGGCAGAAGTACGAGGCCGCTGTGCAGGCCATCGAAGCCCTCGACCAGAACACGCCCTGGAAGGTGCCGACCGTCCTCGGGGACTACGACCCCGAACGAGTCCGCAAGCACTGCGCAAGGAGTACCGCAACATCGTCGACGTGATCGAGACCAGCGAAAGCGCCCTCCGCGAGGCCGCGTTCCGCGAGGCCAACGGCCTGGCCCCGTGCAAGGTCAACGACGGTGGCAAGCAGACGAAGACGGGCTTCCGAGACACGGCCATCTGGATGTCGGCCATCGAGTACGCCCGCATCAATCCGGAGGAGACCGTCTACTTCGTCAGCTCCAACACCCGTGACTTCGGGGACGGCACCGCCTACCCCGATCCAATGGACCGGGACGTTAAGACCGTGTCCTATGTGATGAGGCGGCATCCGGCCACGGAGCCTCCGCAAAAACCCGTTGGCGGACCACGGCGACCGTTGCTAATCTCCCGGAGGCCGTGCGAGAGAACGAGGAGGTGGTACCCGTGAACGCAGTATCGACATGGGTGCTCCCCTCCGGGGTCACGGTCGGGCGATAGGCAGGTCGTCCGGGAGCGCCACTCTGAGCACTCCCGAAAGGCACGACCGTGCGATTCACTTCTGAACAGCGCCTCGACGACGGCGTCCTCGAGCGCGAATTCATCCTCGGCGAGATCCCCGGCACCCTGTGGACGCCCGGATCCGCACCGGCCCCGCTGGTCCTGATGGCCCACAACAACGGCCTGCCCAAGGCGGAACCCCGGCTGGTGGCCCGGGCCCGGTACACCGCGGCGCGCGGCTACGCGGTGGCCACCATCGACGCCGCCGGGTGCGGTGACCGTCCCCGTTCCGCCGCCGACGAGCAGGCCCGTGCCGACCTCCGGCGGGCGATGCAGGCCGGTGAGCCGGTCGACGAGATCTTCGAGTCCTTCATCGGCCCGCTGGTCGAAAACGCGGTCCCGGAATGGCAGACCACTCTGGACGCCCTCCTTTCGCTGCCCGAGATCGGCGGCCCGGTCGGGTACTCCGGGGGGTGGACCGCCCTCGGCATTCGGCTGGCGGTGGTCGAGCCGCGCATCGCGGCCGCAGGCTTCTTCGCCGGGGGGTACGTGCCCCGTGCTCAGCGCGAGGAGGCCCGGCAGGTCACCATTCCGCTGCTGTTCTTGCTGCAGTGGGACGACGAGGGGAACCCCCGGCAACGGGCCCTGGACCTGTTCGACGCCTTCGGCAGCAAGGAGAAGACGCTGCACGCCAATCTGGGAGGGCACACCGGCACCCCGTGGTTCGAGCTGGAGGACGGGTGCCGGTTCTTGGACCGGCACCTGAAGTGAGGCCGGGCCGTCTGGCGGGCAGCAGACGGTAGGCGGTGTCGGCCAGGATGCCGTCATCGAGGACAGGTCCCGGCCCTCCTCGATGGCGGTGGCCGGCAGATGCGCAACCGCCCCGATCGCGGCGGTACCGGCCATCGGCGGTACGGGCCGGTCGGGACGGCGCTCGGCCACCAGCGCCGCCATCAGCTGGGACCATGCCGTGAGGCACTCGGCCCGTACCTCGCGGATCACCGGGCAGGCGACCCACTCGACCACCAGCGCCCGGGCTGGGCCGGGGTTGGCGGCCAGCAGCCGGCAGTAGGTACGCATCGCGGCGTTCAGCATCCCGCGGGGGCCGTCGCTGGGCTCGGTGATCCGGCTGACCTCGGTGAACAGGACCTCGGTGGCGGCCTGGTACGCGGCGACGCCTACGGCATCTGGGTCGACCGGACCGGCCAACCCCGTGATCAGCCTGTGATGCTGGTGGTGGGCAGGTCCGGTCTGGGCTTGCCCACCACTCAACCGGTTCACGATGCATGGGAGTACGAACGTGCCAGAGATCAGCACCAGCGGCACCGTGGGTGTCGCCTCAGCCACGTCTCCGTCGCCGAACAAGCTCCGAGCCTCGGCCTGCCGGAATTCAGAGAAGGCGAGCCCGTAACCGTCACTCACGGGCTCATCACGATCACCACCCGCGTCCAGGACCACATGGCACATGTCACACTGCGTATCAGCGGCCACGCTCTAGCACCCGATGAGACATGGCAGTCCCTGGGGCAGTACCCCTACCGTCCAGTGCACACTGGACACATGGTGGTCAGCGAGACCGCCACAGGAGGCGCCTGGGCCTCGGGCCTGCGACTAGACCCAAGTAGCGTCTACATCGTGCACATTTACGCCAAAGGCCGCACAGACTCTCGGGAGCGGTGGCAAGCAGCCATGGACCGCGGCGAGTACGGCACCCGTGAACGCTTCGAAGAGTATCTGGCCGTCTTTGTTCCGACGGGGCGCCAGCAACCCCCGACAGCTCCGAGCAGAGTCGCATCCCGGTCGATGAGACAGGCCGACGTCCCAAGAACTGGACCGATATGTCCGGGTAGTTGAGACGCTCCGGGCTGATGGAGGCTCGATTCCCTGGGAGTTTCCTTCTATGTGACCACTGTTGGCATGACCCCTACGTGTCGCGACTGCAACTTCAGCATCTCAAAGAAGCCCCCGCCTGGTCGATCAGCACCTCGTACGTGCCCACTTCGGAGATACGGCCCTGGTCAAGGAAGGCGATCCGGTCGGCGAGACGGGTGTTGGCCAGGCGGTGGGTGATGAAGACCGTGGGCCGTCCGGCGGCCAGGGCCTTGAGCCGGGTGTAGATGCGATGTTCGGCGCGAGCGTCGAGCGCGGCGGTCGGTGGTGCTGGGTTACTTGGAGAGGATGCCTCCGGAAGGATCGGACACCTGGGGGTCATGGCCCAAAGGGGTCGTGCCGGTGCTGGACTGGGGCTGCGCCAGGTTCGCATGCGTGTACTGCCGCAGCGACGAAGGAACCGTCATGCTCTTCGAGCCCAATGCGATCAGCGGCCAGGATGTGTCAAGGGCGTGGTTCGTCGAAGCGGGCAGCCTCGCCTGCCGGCCTCCCAGCGCTACAAGCGCCACGACCGCAGATGGAAGCGGTACGAGAAGCAGCTGCCCGGCCACCGCGCGCAGATCGACGTGAAGTTCATCGAGCCGCTCGCCTCGATGTCCAAGGCCGCCGCGGCGGCCGCAACAAGTACTTCCAGTTCACCGCGATCGACGACTGCACCCGCCTGCGCGTCCTGCGGATCCACTCGACGCTGAACCAGGCCACCGCCATCCAGTTCCTTGACTACGTCCTCCCACGCCTGCCGTTCCAGGTCGAGGTCATCCAGAGCGACAACGGAGCCGAGTTCCGGTCCGCCTTCCACTGGCACGTGCTCGACAAGGGCATCGCCCACACCTCCATCAAGCCCCGCACCCCACGCCTGAACGGCAAGGTCGAACGCTCCCACCGCATCGACGCCGAGGCGTTCTACCGGCTCCTCGACGGCGTCATCATCGACGACGCCGAGCTGCGGGAGCGGCGGCACCGTCATCGGTGACGTAGTCAGACGCGAGTGCCGACCCGAACGTGCTGGCCGGCGCTCGCCCGGGCGTTCCCTACGCGAGCCCTCGTCCTACGCCGTGCACGGCTGATGGTGCGCTCGCCAGGACTCACGGACGAAGAAGATGCCGTCGAGGTTGGGACCGTGCTTGGTGTCGGCGGCTTCGAGGAGTACGCGCCCAGAGCCGTCGAGGTTCAGGGTATGGCTGTCGCCTCCCTACCCGCATGGACAACGATCGGCAGACCGAACGTGGGAGCAGTTCCCTCCCATAGCCGCCTTGGGGATGCGCATCCGGCGCAGCAGATCGCGAGTGAGGCGATCGTCGAGCGTGGTACGCCAGGTGACACCGGGATACTGGAGTGCAGATGCGACAGGGCCCTGGTGCCCAGCCCGCTGTCGCGGAACGGTTCGTCGAGGACGACATCGTGGCGGCGATGAACGCGTTGATGCCGCTGGAGTCCATGAACGTCGCTCCGCGGAAGACAGCCACGATCCGCGGTGCTGCCGCCCCCTCCGGCGGAAGCAGAGCCTCCTGCACGAGAGGGCACGGCCTCCTGTGCAGGCCGGCCACGCCTACAGAGACTGGCGGTAATCGCTGTACGGGGAGCTGGCCCTCATCGACGCAGATTCAGATCGGGCGGATGTTCTCCGCCTGGGGGCCCTTTTGGCCCTGGGTGACGTCGAATTCCACCTTCTGCCCCTCCTGCAGCTCGCGGTAACCCTGGGCGGCGATGTTGGAGTAGTGGGCGAACACATCCGGCCCACCACCCTCCTGCTCGATGAAACCGAAGCCCTTCTCGCTGTTGAACCACTTCACAGTGCCCCTGGCCATGACTGTCTCCTTCGCGGGAACCGGCCCGCGCCTTGCGGACCCGGGAGGTGATCGCCTTGGTCCGGAGAGGCGCTGAAAAGCAAGAACGCCCGTGATCGCGATCACGGGCGAACGGGAACTTCGGAACCACGACTGCTGGATTACGACGCTACACGGGGCGGCTGGCAGCCGCTACCGCTGACGCCGGCACTGGGTGCCAGCAATGAGGGCCAGCCTGACTCTGTTGACTCTCAAGTGGTTCGCCGAATCACTCACCGACAGAAGCCGCCCGACCGCGCTTGCGAGAGCCGTCCCGAGACCTGTGAGGGTTCAGGCCCCGGGGCGGCTCATCAATGTACGTCTGGCGCGCGCCTGAAGCACGGCGCAGCAGGCTGCCCTCACCATCTCGGCCCACCCGAGAACTCCGCTCCCGCGATCACCGAGGGATGCGTTCCTCAGCGGCGGAAATGACCATCTCGCGCCGGCGGTGACGCCGCTCGTATTCCAGCACCTGATGGGCCGCGCTGACGGGCTCGCTCTGCAGCCGGGCCATGATCTGGCTGGGCTCCGCGCACGCACAGTGCGACAGAACACTGACGAACTGGACACGGCGTCTTGAGCCTTCGTCGACCCGCACACCGCGACTGCGCGCGGCGGCCCGCACCGCGAATGCGACACCGTGCACCGGGAACCGTTCCATCGCTACGACCCCAGCTCACCAAGGAGGAGCTCACCGCCGCCCGCCTGATCAAGATCGACGTGGAGGGCAGCGAGGCAGCGGCCGTGCGCGGGCTCGCCCCGGTCCTGCACCGGCTACGCACGGACATCGCCGAACGCCTTGACGTCCCTGAGAGCGTAGGTGCCGATCCGTTCCCACGGCTGACGTTCCGCCCCGCCTGTGCGCGCCTCGATGCGGGCCGGCTTGGGGACGTCGACCTGCCTCAGACGGGTACCCGGTTCGGGATCGCAGTGTGCTCGACGCTCCGGGCCGTCCGCCACAGCGCGGCGGAGAGCCACAGCAGGATGACGCCGACCAGGACGTGCAGCGCGCTGGTGAGCAGGGAGTCGGGGAGTGCGGTCAGGAACGCGAACAGGGGCAGGACGACGGCGTAGCCCCACGACGGAATCCTCGGGAACACCCGGGCACGGATCATCGCCGCCCCGAACAGGACGCAGCCCACGGCGAAAACGGCCGCGGAGCCGATGAGCGCGGGGACGGTAGGGCCGGTCAGTGCCTCGTCGACGACGTCGTCGTCGTCGAAGTAGAACAGCACCAGGTTCGAGGCGAACGCGGCACCGCCGAACAGGCCGAGGCCAATGAGGTTCACGGTGCGGGCGACGTCCCCGAAGCGGCCGGTGGCCGGGCGCTGCCGCAATTGCAGCCCGGTGAGCAGCGGCAGGGCGAGAGCGCGAACGCGACGCTGGTCGCGGACGTCTCGCCGGTGAATGCCTCGACCAGCGCGGGCAGGGTGATCAAGAGGCCGGACAGCGCCCCGCACAGGGCGTCGACGCGGAACGTCGATGAGGTGGTGGGTGAGGACATGAGGCCACTCCGGTTGCTCGGACAGTGGGTCAGGGCCGTCACCGTAGGGAGCGGCCGGGCAGTGGCTGAACGAAGCGAGGCGGTCGGTGAGACTCGCGCTGGGCGACGCACGGCAGTCGGTCCGTGCACTACGGGGCGAGGCGCCGCGCCCCCCGCTGTCGGCCGCGCTCGCCGACCTGGCGCACAGCGGTGGAGGCACGGCCGCAAGTCACCGTCGAGGTGAGCGGCGACCAGGACGGCTACGGCACGCTCGAACTGACCTCCTTGTACCGGGCCGCGCAGGAGGGCGTGACCAACGCGCGCCGGCATGCGCGGGCCACGCGGGTGACGGTGGTGCTCCGCCTGGCCGACGACGCCACGCGGCTCGTGGTGACCGACGACGGCCGAGACTCACGGCCCCCTGAGTGGGCGCCTTGATCTTGGTTCGGAGCCGTTACGGGGGCCCTCCGGGGACACGTGAAGGTCCCACTGCTGCTTTTCTGCAAGTCAGAACGCTTCTTCACCACTGACCTGTGGTGGGGCGGGTGGGACTCGAGCCCACGGCCG
>NZ_QZWF01000074.1 GCF_004187715.1 Streptomyces sp. F001
GGCTTCGCCCATCTGAGGAACTGGCGCGTCCCCGGCAAGGTCCGCACGACTCCGAGGTGGGCGACCGCGCTGGTGAGGGCCCTGCTGGTGCTGACGAACCAGGAAGTCGCCCGCTGACAGATGATCTTGTCGGGACTATCGCCCCGGACCCGCCCGAGCCTCCCGACGCCTACGCACACCAGGCGCGCTGATGTGTAGTTTTCACGATGTACCGTGTTCAATGAGCGGGCTAGAAGTTGTAGCTGGCACAGCCGTTACGTGTCCCGTCCTGCAGGTACCTCGGCCACTTCAGATTCTTGAAGCCTTCCTCGCCGTACAGCCCGTCAGCGGTGATTCCCTCCTGCCTCTGGGCGTACTTGAGGGCGTCTCGTGTGGCCGGGCCGAAGTCGCCGTCGACGGCGATGGAGCGCCCGTAGCATGACTGGAGGGCGAGCTGAAGGATCCTGACGCCGTTTCCGGTGCTGCCGTAGTCCATCCAGCAGCGCACGTTGTTGACACCGTTGTACGGCGTCACTGGCACTTTGATCAGCTGCGAGGAGGTGGGCGTGTAGCTGATGGTTTGACTGGCCGAGCAATGTCCGACATAGGTCCACGCTGCCGCCGAAGGAGCCACGGCAACGGCGCCGCCGAGGAGGCCAGCGGTAAGGGTGCCCGTCGCCAGAAGAGATCTGAGCCGCTGGCCGAGACGAAACGACACGATCTGCCTCTCATAGGGGGAAGTGCTCTGCCGGCGGACACGGTGACGATAAAAGTGGCCAGCGGCAGGCGATTGTTAATGAACATGCCAAGAAGTCGCCAAGACGTTACTGGGGTTGAACATGCCGCAACGGTCGACGAGTTCAGTATTCTGATGAGGCTGTTCGCCCGTCCGGGCGGTGGGGAGTGTGACCGGTCCCCTTCGCGGTGCCCGGCACCGGTGATCGCGTTCAGCCGTCAGCATCCAGCACTCTGGCCAGAGGACCCTTGCCCGGGGGCATCGCTCCCCCGACGTGTGAGGGGCGGGACCTTTCGGCACTTCCAGGTTTCTGTCTGCGCTGGAAGACGCGACGGGACGGCCCTGGTGAGCTGAGTCTCAGACCCGCCAGGGCCGCAGTTGCCGGGCGTAGTTCCTCAGCGGTGGCAGGTCAGTTGATCGACTCGCAGCCACTACGGTCGCCGGTGATCTCCCGATACCGCGGGAACTTCAGGTACTGAGAACTCTGAGTGCCGTACTGGCCGTCGGCAGTGATGTTCTCCTGCCCCTGCGCGGACACGAGCGCGCTACGTGTGGCCGAACCGAACTCGCCATCGGTCGCAAGTTTGAACCCGTAGCAAGAGTTGAGCGAGAACTGGAGCCACTCGACGCCGGATCCTGTGCTGCCGTAGTCCATCCAGCAGTTGGCGGTTCTGCTGCCGCCGCCGCTCTGGTAAGCCGGCCGGGTGATGGAGTACCCAGGGGTAACCCCGACGCTCGTGACCTGATTGATGTTGCATTGCCCAGCGTAGGCTGCCGCCGCGGAGGGTGCGACAGCCATGGCACCGCTGAGAAGGCTGGCTGTAAGGGCACCGATGGTCAGAATGCCCGTGGTCCGCCGAGTCGAGCAGATGGTCATGAACACGCCTCTCAGATTGGGGGCCCCGTTCTCCGGCCTCGCCCATGGACCTTAGGGCCATCGTGGGCTTCGGACTTTGTCACCCGTGCAGGGAACTTTGTCAGTAGTGCACCGCCTCAAGTTGACGCCGCATCAGGCGAGTTCGGGCCCTGCGTATGCCTGTCGAAACCGTTGCACAGCGAGAGAGAATCCCGACACACTGATGTCGGGTACGTCCGTGTGGAGGGGTGACTTGTGGGGGAACGGACCGAGGTACTGCCAGGCCGGCTCTGTGACCGACGCGGACGAGGGTCTGCCTCATGAGTCCGGTCCTGGACACCGCGTTCATACCGCCGCGGGACCGGGAGGAAGTGATCCGCAACGCGGTGTGGGAATCCATGGTGGCAGTCGATATCGACCACCGTCCTGCGGCTGAGGACATCTCCGTTCGCATCGGGCTCGGCGCCGTGGGGCCCATCAGGATCTGTTCGGCGCGGGCGACCGCGGTCGCTCTCCGTCGGACGGAGCGGCTGGCCCGCAAGGACGAGGAGCCGGCCGTCACTCTCGGTGTGCAGATGACGGGCAGCAGCCTGGTGGTGCAGAACGGTCGCGAGTGCCTGCTGAAGCCGGGGGAATTCGCCGTCTACGAATCGATCGCTCCCTACACACATCTCTTCGACGAGGGAGTCGACTACCGCTTCATCCGTTTCCCCCGCGCGGCGCTCGCGCTCCCCGACCGGTTGCTACGAGACATCACCGCGGTCCCCTTGGGATCCGACAACCCCGTTGCGCGCCTCGCCTTCACCTACTTCTCCCAACTGGCCGTCAGCGACGAATTACACCAGGGCGTGCACGCCGACGCCGTCGTGGAACCCAGCATCGAACTCCTCCGTGCCGTCCTGACGTCCCAGCACGGCAACGCCAGCCTGGCCAGAGAACCGTTGGAGGCGACACTCAGCCTGCGGATCACTCAATACATCCGGGAGCATTTGGCTGATCCCGATCTGTCGGCGGCACAGATCGCCGCCGCCCACGGCATCTCCGTGCGTCACCTCTACGCGGTGCTGTCCCAGTCAGGCATCAGCCTCGGAGACTGGATCCGTACACGCCGCTTGGCCGAATGCAGGCGAGAGCTGGCCAGCCCGAACGGGCGGCTGCGGACCATCGCTGCGATAGGACGAAGGTGGGGCTTCGTGGACGCGACCCACTTCAGCAAGGTGTTCAAACAGGCATACGGACTCTCGCCTCGGGCCTGGCGCGACCAGAACCACCCCCGCTCCTTGGCGTGATGGTCGCCGCGCGGCCGCGTTTCGCGTGACCGACCTTGGGCGCTCGGTCTGACGCTGGAGTCAGACCGAGCGGACCAGCAAACTCATGCCCGACGGCACCGCGCAGAAGGTCCGCCGCCAGGAGCAGGCCACGAGTATGCAGAAGCCCAGCTCATCGCGCTCGGAGCGCCGGTGCCGCGGCCTGACTGCAACCGGGCCGTCTCGGCCGCACCGCCACGAGCGAGAGCAGAGCAAACTGCGCCTCGACGCGAAGTGGGCTAACGGCTCGTACGCGCGCTGATGATCCTCAACCAGCACGAGATCGCCCGCTGACCGACGATCTACACCGCAGACAACCCCCGACAGCCAGCACGAGTACGGCATCACCCACCCACACCACCCCCGCGACCTGCACGTTCAGGATGAACACAATTCATTGCGAATACGGCGGGCGCCTACGCGCGGGATCGGTCCCGGACGGCGAAGCAGTCGGTGTACAGCTGGTCGGCGTCGGCCTCCTCCAGCCGGGCCGGTGCCACCCGGATGGCGTCGCCGCCCGAGGAGGAGATCGGCGCGGCGGCTTGCCTCCCGGCTCGGACCGCGGATCGGCGGCACCGGTTCACCTCCCCCGGGCGTGCCGTCGGAGATGTGCAGAGCCTGCTGTCCAGCCCGTGGTCAGCAGCAGACAGTCGGCCCGACTGCGGCCTGAAGCCGATCGCATCCCGCGAAGCGACGTGGCACACCGATGCAGGGGACAGATCGGTCCGCTGATGCCGGCTTGACGACATCCCACAGCATCCGTGAGCGGGATTCGTCAACGGCCCGGCCTCCTCGGCCTGCTTCCCCTCAAGAATCTGCACCAGTTGGTCCTGGGGAATTCCCTGATGGTTCATTTGGTGACTGACTGATCGTTTCTGCGTCAAATCTACTCACCAGTTGTCCGGGAGGAGTTGGTCCGAGGGATCCTTACCGCCCCCTGCCAGGGGCCCTAGGGTCCCCGGTGACCAGTCGGCGGCGCTCAACGAGCCATCGTTCGCCCTTCTTTGACGAAGGAGTACCTGTGGAACGTCGCAGCTTTCTGCGTGGTGCAGTGATCGGCACCTCGGCTGCCGTCTTCGGCGGCACCCTCATGCACGGCGCCGCCTACGCGGCCCCGGCCCAGAACGGCACCAGCCCGTACGGTGGCCTGCTGGCCGCCGACGCCAACGGGATCATGCTGCCCTCCGGCTTCACCAGCAGAGTCATCGCCCGCTCCAGCCAAACAGTCCCCGGCACCTCCTACACCTGGCACGGCGCCCCCGACGGCGGCGCCTGCTTCGCCGACGGGACGGGCTGGATCTACGTCTCCAACTCCGAACTCGGCACCGGCGGCGGCGCGAGCGCCGTCAAGTTCAACTCCTCGGGCACCATCACCGGCGCCTACCGCATCCTGTCCAACACCCGCACCAACTGCGCGGGCGGCGCCACCCCGTGGAACACCTGGCTCTCCTGCGAGGAGGTCAGCCGCGGCTATGTCTACGAGACCGATCCGTGGGGCGCGAACGCCGCCATCCGCCGCGACGCGATGGGCCGCTTCAAGCACGAGGCGGCCGCCGCCGACCCGGTACGCAAGGTGATCTATCTGACCGAGGACGAGTCGGACGGCTGCTTCTACCGGTTCATCCCCACCACCTGGGGCAACCTGGCCTCCGGCACCCTCCAGGTACTGGTCGCCGGCACCGGCACCTCCGGCTCCTTCACCTGGACGAACGTGCCCGACCCGGACGGCTCCCCCACCTACACCCGCGACCAGGTCTCCGGCGCAAAGATCTTCAACGGCGGCGAGGGCTGCCACTACGCGAGCGACACCGTCTGGTTCACCACCAAGGGCGACAACCGCGTCTGGCAGCTCAACCTGCTCAACAGCACCTACGAACTCGCCTACGACGACAGCCTGGTCACCAACGGCACCGCACCGCTGACCGGCGTCGACAACGTCACCGGCAGCTCCTCCGGCGACCTGTTCGTCGCCGAGGACGGCGGCAACATGGAGATCTGCATCATCACCCCCAACGACATCGTCGCCCCCTTCCTGCGCATCACCGGCCAGTCCAGCTCCGAAATCACCGGCCCCGCCTTCTCCCCCGACGGCAGGCGGCTGTACTTCTCCAGCCAGCGCGGCACGTCCGGCAGCTCCTCCGGCGGCATCACCTACGAGGTCACCGGGCCGTTCCGCACCACCGCCTGAGCGTAATCCCGTAACCACACTCACCCGGCAGGTCGCCACTCGCCTGTCTGCGGCGCCCGGAGGAACACCGGGCGCCGTCGGGTCAGTGAGCGGAAAGGCCCAACCGGCCGAACTGGTCACTCGGCGGCCGATGCCGAACCGACCAGCTCGGAGCGCACGGCCCGGTCCCCTCCGCTGGACGGACCCGAACCACGCCGGGACGAATTACCCGAAGAAACGGAACTCGTGCGCACGCGCGATCCGGTGTTCATTCCTCGGCCGTGCGTCGGTCAGGAACCGCTGGACCGGCTCGAGGAATTCAGCATCCGGTCCTTCGCCCCCGTGATGACCAGCAACGGCACATCGAGACGGCGCAGTTGATCGTCGGTGAAGACCGGCAGCCGGTCACGCCGCCGTCGCGGTGTGCAGCTCCGTGGACAGACGGCTCAGTGTGCCTCCGTCAGGTTGCCGGCGATTGCGGAGAGCAGGGTTTTACCGCAGGCGGCGGAGTGGTCCGCAGCCCAGCAGACGTAGCCGTCGGGACGGAAGAGCAGGGCGGCAGCGCCCACATCGTCGG
Source organism: Streptomyces sp. F001 (assembly GCF_004187715.1). Lineage (GTDB taxonomy): Bacteria > Actinomycetota > Actinomycetes > Streptomycetales > Streptomycetaceae > Streptomyces > Streptomyces flavusporus. The sequence goes on from NZ_QZWF01000074.1 coordinate 5,623, forward strand.
TGCAGGTGGCACGGACGAGGTCGACTCGTTCCGGGAGTCGGAGATCGGCCGGGACGGCTCCGGCCAGATCGAGCAGTACGGCGTGCCCCGCGCCGAACAGCGCCGACAGCCGGGTGGGGCCGGCTGGGGTGACCAGGTCGATGTCTGGGATCCGCTGTCCGGTGAGCGGATGCTCGCCGGGCAGCTCGTAGCGCAGCGACAGGCCGGACAGCAGTCCTGCGATGTGACAGTTGGTGTCGGGCAGGCGCATCAGGTCGATGAAGATGTCGCGCAGGGCGGCCACGTCCTCGCTCGGGTGCGGGTCGGCCAGGACCCGCTGTGCCGATGTGTGGTGCAGCACCTGGGCTCCGACCGGATGCCGCTCGGTGTGGTAGCTGTCCAGGAGGCCGCTCGGCGCCCGGTCCTGGACGGCCGCGGCCAGTTTCCAGCCGAGGTTGATCGCGTCCTGGATGCCGAGATTGAGACCCTGACCGCCCAGCGGCGGGTGGATGTGTGCGGCATCCCCGGCGAACAGGACGCGGCCCGCGCGGTAGTGCTCCAGTTGTCGCGTGGCGTCGGAGAACCGCGAAGAGTTGTCCACCGCACCCAGGGTGGTCTCCTCGCCGTACACCGCCTGCAGCGCGGCGGTGATCTCCTCGTGGGTGACGGGGGTGTCGCGGTCAATGTCCGCTCGGTCCGCGCGTCCGAAAGTGAACCGGTACCGATCACCGCCGAGCGGGGCCAGCATGGCCCAGTAGCCGCCACCCTGACGGGTCAGCGTGCTCATGTGCCCCAACTGCTGCGGCACCAGCGACGAAACGGCGGACAGACGGACGTCCGCCAGCACCGCCTGATGGGTCCCGGGCCTGCCGGGAAAAGGCAGCCCGAGCAGTTTGCGCACCGTACTGTGGCCGCCGTCGCACGCCGCCAGATAGCGCGCCCGCACCCGCAGGCCGTCCGCCGTCACGCTCACACCGTCGTTGTCCGACTCGACTGCTGAGACCGCGGCGCCGCGCAGAACCCGTGCGCCGCCGGCGGTCGCCCGCTCCTCGAGTACCTCCTCGATCCCCCACTGGGCAATCGCGATCGGAAAAGGGTGCCTGGTCTGCCATGGGGTGCAGTCCAAGGGCACCGGCAGGGTCGCGAAGTGCCCGCCTGCCGGTTCAGTCGGCACGGCCCGCTGCAGCAACGGCTCCAGCAGCCCGCGCATCTGGAGCAGTTCGGCGGTGCGGGGCTGAATCGCGCCGCCCTTCACCTGCTCGATGCGCTGGGGCAGCTTCTCCACCACCAGGGTCTCGACCCCGGCCAGAGCCAGTTCGCACGCCAGCATCAGCCCGGCCGGGCCGGCGCCCACGATGACGACCTCGGTCTCGGTCTCCGTCAACACCTTCACTCCGTCTCATTTCTCGCCTCGGAGTAAATGTATACCAGGTGTAGAAATCACCTCGGGGCAACTCCTTGCTACCGTGGGTGTCGTGGACGGCAAGCCAGGGCTACGGGAACTCAAGAAGCAGCGGACCCGCGCGGCGATCTCCGATGCGGCGATCACGCTGTTCCTCGAACACGGCTTCAACCAGGTCTCGGTGGCCCAGGTGGCCGAGGCTGCAGAAGTATCCAAACGCACACTCTTCGCGTACTTCCCGACCAAGGAAGACCTCGTGGTGCATCGCCTCGCCGACCACGAAACCGAAGCCGCCCGGGTGGTGCGGGCCCGCCCGCCTGGCACCGCCCCGCTGACCGCACTGCGCGAGCACTTCCTCACCGGGTTGCGCGAGCGGGACCCGATCAGCGGGCTCAACGACCATCCCCAGGTGCGCAGGGTCCACCGGATGATCCTCGACGCACCCTCGCTGGTGGCCCGGATGGAAGGGTTCAAGACCGGCGCCGAACGCGCACTCGCCCAGGCGTTGCAGGAAACGGCAGACACTCCGGAACTCACCGCGCGGCTTGCTGCCGTCCAGATCGTCGCGGTGCAGTGGGCGCTGGCACAGGACAACGCCGAACGCCTGGCGTACGGGGAACCCGCCGACGAGCGCTATGCGGGTGCCGTGGAAGACGCCGAGCACGCGTTCACGCTGCTGGAGAACGGACTGCACCACCTGACTCCGCAGCGGTGAAGCGGGGCCCTGCGAACAGCGGGCGCCGACATCGTGCGATCTGCTGAGGCGTGCGGACCGGCATCAACGGCCCGGCCGCCATCCCCGTGCAGGCTCCGACTCTCATCTGCTTCAGCCAGGTTGCTGCGACAACCCGGCGGTGAAGGTCTCTCACCTCACTCGACTCCAGTGAGGTCGACCCGGAGCGCGGTAC
>NZ_QZWF01000075.1 GCF_004187715.1 Streptomyces sp. F001
TCGACAACGACCCCATCGTGCTGACACACGCCCACGCCCTGCTCTCCGGCCAGGTAGCGGACGGCCCGCCCCAGGAAGTGCCGGCTCGTGACCGCCACGTCGACGAGGCCGGGGAAGATCTCCTTGATGTGGTCCCCGATCTCCCGGGGGACCTCGTAGTTGTCCTTGCCGCCGACGAAGTAGTTCCAGAAGCGGGCCGAATGCGGCTTGGACGTGTCGATCCGGGTGCGCGTCTGCGCGGCAGCGACGATCTCGGGGTTGGAGTCCGACACGGCAGAGCCTCCTGCAGTTTGGTGGTGGTGATCAGATCACCAACGTAGGCGAACTTGCCGCTCATGCTGCGGGGTTGGAGGGCTTGCCTCGCGCGGGCCACGGCGTTTTCCGGCCATTGCCGTTGCCCTCCTCCCGACCCCTCGGATTAGACTGTGAGTCCAGTGTTGGATTTTCAGTCCAAGGGGGTGCGGTGTGGTCGAACACGACCCGGACGCCGAGCGGGACGCGATCATCGGCGCCCTCGTCCCGGTGGTTCATGGCATCGCGGCGACCTTCGGCCCCGTGTGCGAGGTCGTGCTGCACGACTACCGGCAGCCGGAGAAGTCGGTGGTCGCCGTCGCGGGTTCGGTCACCGGGCGGGCGGTGGGCGGGGCGATGAGTGAGATCGGCATGCGGGTGCTCGCCCGCGGCGACGAGGCGCGCGACGAACTGAACTACGTCACGCGGACCGGGACCGGGCAACTGCTCAAGTCGTCCACGATGGTGCTGCGCGACTCCGCGGGAGCGGTGTTCGGAGCCCTGTGCGTCAACGTGGACGCCGGCGCGGTCCGGCAGGCCCACGCGCTGCTCGGCGCCCTCGCCGGCATCGGCGGCGACCCGGGACCGGCGCCGGTCACCACCTTCGGCAACGACATCGACTCGGTCGTCGACGCCATCCTCGACGCTCACCAGCTCCGCCAGCACCAGACGTGGGCCGACCTCGACCGCACCGAGCGCCTCGAGTTCTTCCGCAGCCTGGACGAGCGCGGCGTGTTCGCGGTGCGCCGCGCGGTCGAGCAGGTCGCCGCCCGCCTCGGCATCTCTCGTGCCTCCGCCTACAGCTACCTCTCCCAGGCCAGAGCCGCCACCGACCCGACGTCCAAGGGGGACAACCAGTGACGACCACCACTCCGCCCGTCACGCTCGACGACGTCCGGGACGCCGCCGCCCGGCTCAAGGGTGTCGCCCACCGCACGCCGGTGCTGCGCTCCCGGACCCTGGACGCGCTCGTCGGCGCCGAGGTCTTCCTCAAGTGCGAGAACTTCCAGCGCGTGGGCGCCTTCAAGTTCCGCGGCGCCTACAACACCGCCTCCCGGCTCACGCCCGAACAGCTGGCCCGCGGTATCGCCGCCTACTCGTCCGGCAACCACGCCCAGGCCGTCGCTCTCGCCGCCCGTGAACTGGGCACCACCGCAGTGATCGTCATGCCCGAGGACGCCCCGCCCTCCAAGCGGGACGCCACCCTCGGCTACGGCGCCGAGATCGTCACGTACGACCGCTACACCGGCGACCGGGTCGCCATCGCCGAAGCGCTGGCCGCCGAGCGGGGTCTCACCGTCATCCCGCCGTACGAGCATCCCCACGTGATCGCCGGGCAGGGCACTGCAGCACTCGAACTCCTCGAAGAAGTGGGGGAGTTGGACGCGCTGATCACACCGGTCGGCGGCGGCGGGTTGATCGCCGGGAGCTCCACCGTGGCCAAGGGAATGCACCCCGGCATCCGTGTGATCGGCATCGAGCCGGAGGCCGGCGACGACACCAAGCGGTCCCTCGAGGCAGGCCACCGGATCGCCATTCCGGTGCCGCGCACCATCGCCGACGGGCAGGCGCTGCACACGCCCGGTGAGCTGACCTTCTCCGTGAACCGGCGGCTCGTCGACGGGATCGAGCTGGTCAGTGACGACGAGATCCGCATGGCGATGCGCTTCGCCTTCGAGCGGCTGAAGATTGTCGTCGAGCCGAGCGGCGCCACCCCGTTGGCCGCCCTGCTCGCAGGCCGGGTGGACAGGCTCCCGCGCCGGATCGGCGTGATCGTCTCCGGTGGCAACGTCGACGCCGACCGCTTCGCGCGGCTCTGCGCGGGAGGCGAGTGAGGGAGGTGGCGGGCAGGGGGCGTACGGGCGGACGATGAAGGGGAGGGGCTCGGCCCCGCCGGTTCCGCTCACGACCCACGGGAGCGGGAGACGGAGACCGGCCCCGGCCGCAACAGGCGCGGCCGGAAAGGAGGACCCTTATGTTCGAGGTGAAGACGCTCGACAAGCCGGACGAGCGGCGCGACTTCCCGCGCGGTCACCTGGAGGCCGTCCACCTTGCGGGGCTCGACTTCGCGGTGGCCACCTTCGAGCCGGGCTGGCGCTGGTCGGAGTCCATCGCCCCCATCGCGGGGACCGACTCCTGCCAGATCCACCACAACGGCTACATCGTCCAGGGCCGTCTGCGGATCCGCATGGACGACGGCGCCGAGGGCGAGGTCGGCCCCGGCGACGTCTTCGTCTGCGGGCCCGGACACGACGCCTGGGTCGTGGGCGACGAGCAGGTCGTGGCGTACGACTTCGCGGGAGCCATGGCGACGGAGTACGCGAAGTCCTCGGAGAGCCAGCGAACCCAACAGGGGTGAACCGCGCAGGCCCGTCTCACCTGGCCTGCGCGCTTGCCTGATGGAAACTGATCGGTTTACTGTCGGAGGCGACAGGTAAACCGATCGGTTTTCTTGCCGGTCCGGAAGGTCAGGAGATTCCCATGACAACCCTCCAAGGCTCCGTCGCCCTCGTCACCGGAGGCAGCCGCGGCATCGGCAAGGCGCTGGTGGCGGCACTGTACGAGCGCGGCGCGAAGAAGGTGTACGCCACCGCACGCGACCCCCGCACGGTCACGCACCCCGACGCCGTACCGCTCGCTCTGGAGGTGAGCGACCCGGCCTCCGTGGCAGCCGCCGCGGCACAGGCACAGGACGTCACGATCCTGATCAACAACGCGGGTGCCTCGGTGAACGCGAACTTCCTCGACTCGCCCGTGGAGGACGTCCGCCGCGAGTTCGAGACCAACTTCTACGGGCCGCTCCTCGTCACCCGTGCCTTCGTCCCGGTCCTGGAACGCAACGGCGGCGGCCACATCCTCAACGTCCACTCGGTGCTGTCCTGGATCGGACTCGCCGGCTCCTACAGCGCCTCCAAGGCCGCCTTCTGGTCGCAGACCAACTCCCTGCGCCTCGACCTGAGGCCGCGCGGCATCGACGTCACCGGCCTGCACGTCGGATACGTCGACACGGACATGGCCGCCAAGATCGACGCGCCGAAGTCCACACCCGAGAGCGTGGCCGCCCAGGCCCTCGACGGCATCGAGTCCGGCGCGTTCGAGGTACTGGCCGACGACATCTCACGCCAGGTCAAGGCGGGGCTGTCGGCCGACCTCGGGGCGCTGTATCCCCAGCTCGCCGCCTGATCAGACCGGCAGCAGGCGGGCGATCAGCGTGCTGAGCTGCTGCGCATTGCGGCACTCGTGCATCTCGACCAGGTCGGCGTAGTCCGGGGCGGCGGAGTCGCCTGTGCCCCACTGGGGGCGTGGCTCGGGGTTCAACCAGTAGATGCGGCGGGCCCGTTCGGCGATCTGCCGTACGGCTGCCAGGTTCGGGTCGCTCATGTTCGTACGGGCGTCCCCGAGCACGAACACGGTCGTCCGCGGGCCCACCGCGTCGCCGTACCGTTCCGCGAACTCGCCCAGCGCGACGCCGTAGTCGCTGCTGCCGTGCCAGCCCGTGAGCCGCGCTTCGGACCGGATACGGGCGCCCAGTCCCTCGGAGTCGGCGGCGCCGTGCACCAACAGCCCCGTCACCTCGTCGATCCGGTTGACGAACGCGAACACCCGCAGCTTGCTGAACTGGTCGTGCAGCGCCTGCACCAGCAGCATCGTGAAGTCCGAGAAGCCGGACACCGAGCCCGACACATCGCACAGCAGCACCAGTTCGGGCCGGACCGGACGGCGCCGGCGCAGCACCGGCCGCATCGGCACCCCGCCCGTCGACAACGATCCGCGCAGGGTCCGCCGCAGGTCGATGCTGCCCCGCGCGGCACGGCGCCGGCGGGCGGCCAAGCGGGTGGCGAGCTTGCGGGCGAGTGGCTGAACAGTCCGACGCAGCTCGGCCAGCCGGTCCCTCCCGGCGTACAGGAAGTCGACCCGGTCGGCGGTCGGCGCCACCGCCCGCCGGGCGATCTCCTCCCGGCCACGCCGCTCGGCGACCCGGCGCCGCGCCTCCGCGGCCACCTGCCCGCGGAAGACCTCGATGCGCCGCCGGATCTCGTCCTCCAGCAGCCGGTCGGTGAAGCCCGCCTCACCCGGCCGCGCCCGCACACTGTCGCGGACCCGTGCGAGCAGCGTCTGCGGGCGGATCCGGTCCAGCGTCTGGTACGACGACCAGCCGTCGGACGCCGGTGAACTCCCGTATCCGCCGAAGCCGTCGACGGCCTCGGCCGCAAGCCGGCCCAGCAGCGCGGTGTCGCCCGCGGAGAGGGCTGCCGCAATCCGGTCGCGCAGTTCGTCCCGGTCCGCCGTACCGGCCTCGGGCGCGCCGACGCCGCGCGGGAAGTACAGGTCGAAGACCGGGTCGAACACCTGTCGTTGGCCTGTGGTGTGCAGCAGCGTCGCCGCCAGCCCCTCACGCAGCAGCTCACGGTCCGCGAGCCCCAGGGCCTCCACCGCCCGGGCCGCGTCCACGGTCTCGCCGGTGCCGATCCGCACGCCGTGCGCACGGAGCGCGGCGACGAACCCCGTCAGCCGGGATGCGACATCCGACGGCTCGGTTGTCATACGGCGTCCAGATCCAGCTTGGCCCCCGCCTTGAGGACATCGTCCTGATGCTTGAGGAGGACGCCCAGGGTGTCCCGTACGACGCTCTCGTCGAGCCTGTCGGCGCCGAGCGCGAGCAGGGTGCGCGCCCAGTCGACGGTCTCGGCGACCGACGGCACCTTGCGCAGGTCCATCGCGCGCAGGGCGCCGACCACCCGGACCACGGACTCGGTCAGCGCCGCGTCGATCCCGGGGACCTTCAGCCGGACGATCCGCCGCTCCAGCTCCTCCTCGGGGAAGCCGATGTGGAGGAACAGGCAGCGGCGGCGCAGCGCTTCGGACAGCTCCCGGCTCGCGTTGGAGGTGAGGACGACGAAGGGGCGGCGCGTCGCGGTGATCGTGCCCAGCTCCGGGACGGTGACCTGGAAGTCGCTGAGCACCTCCAGGAGCAGGCCCTCCACCTCGACGTCCGCCTTGTCGGTCTCGTCGATCAGCAGCACCTTGGGGTCGTCGCCCCGGATGGCGGTCAACAGCGGGCGGGCGAGCAGGAACTCCTCGCTGAAGATGTCCGTGCGGGTCTCGTCCCAGGTCTCGTCGCGGCCGGCGGTGATGCGCAGGAGCTGCTTGGCGTGGTTCCACTCGTACAGCGCCCGTGACTCGTCGACCCCCTCGTAGCACTGGAGCCGCACGAGTCGGGCCCCGGCCACCTGCGCGACGGCCTTGGCGAGTTCCGTCTTGCCGACGCCCGCCGGACCCTCCACGAGCAGCGGCTTGCCGAGCCGGTCGGCGAGGAACACGGTCGTGGCGACCGCGGGTGAGGCCAGATAGCCGGTCTCGGCGAGACGTGCGGAGACATCGTCGACGGACGTGAACAACCGGGCCTCCGGTGGTGCGGGGAATCGGAACCAGCACATATCTAAGCGCTTGTTCACCCACGCTGTCACGAGGGTTCCCTCGATACACCGATCGGTTTCCCCCGGTGCTGCGACGCGGTAGCCTCGCCGTATGGCCACGACAGACAAGGCGTCCCCCCGGGAGCGGTTGCTCGACGCGGCGGCAGAGCTCTTCTACCGCGACGGCGTCTCCATCGGCGTCGAGGCGCTGTGCCGGACCGCCGGCGTCTCCAAGCGGTCCATGTACCAGCTGTTCGACAGCAAGGACGAGGTGCTGGCCGCGAGCCTGGAGCGGCGGCTTCCGTCGTACGAGGCCCGGCTCACGTCCGGCCCCGACGGCGCGGGTACGCCGCGTGAGCGGATCCTGCGGGTGTTCGCACAGCTGGAGCAGGTCTCCGGGGAGCCCGACTACCGCGGCTGCCCCTATCTGTCCGCGCTGGTCGAGCTCAAGAACCCCGAGCACCCGGCGCACGCGGTCGCGCGTGGCGGCAAGGAGTGGCTGAAGGGGGTCTTCCGTGCCCAGGCCGAGCTGGGCGGAGCGCGCGATCCGGAGCTGCTGGCCCGCCAGTTGATGCTGGTCTTCGACGGGGCGAGCGCCCGCGCCGGCGCCCGGGTGGAGACGCTGGACGACGGGCTGGCCACGGTCACGGCGACCGCGCTCCTCGACGCGGCGGGCTTGGAGTAGGAAGGGGCGGCTGCCGCAGCGACCGTCCCTCGTGGTCCGCTCACGCGGCCACCGCCACTGCCCCGACCACCGGTGCCGCGCGTTGCGGGGTGTACTCGGCGACACCCCGTACGGGTCACCAGAACGAGGCGACCCGACGGCCCGCCCGATGCAATGGACGGGTGACCGTGACCCCGGACGACTGCCTTGCGCGCAACGAGTGGATCTGCGGCGACTATCTGAGCAGCCGCCGCGAGATCGTCCTCGACGCAGTGGTCCAGCATGTGCAGCTGACGTCGGTCTCGGTTCTCATCGGCCTGGCCATCGCCCTGCCGCTGGCGGTGCTGGGGCGCCGGTGGGGCTGGGCGGCCGGGCCGGTCCTCGCCGTGACCACGATCCTGTACACGATCCCGTCCCTGGCCATGTTCTCGCTGTTGCTGCCGTTGTACGGGCTGTCCTCGACGCTCGTGGTGGCCGGGCTGGTGCTGTACTCGCTGACCCTGCTCGTACGCAACGTCCTCGCCGGTCTGCGGGCGGTCCCCGAGGACACCCGGCAGGCGGCCCGCGGAATGGGCTACGGCCCCGTCCGGCAGCTCCTCACCGTCGAACTGCCGCTCGCCCTGCCCGCCGTGATGGCCGGACTGCGCATCGCCACCGTCTCCGCGGTCTCGCTCGTGACGGTGGGCGCGATCGTGGGCTTCGGCGGACTCGGAAATCTGATCTACTCCGGAATGAACACGTACTTCAAGGCGCAGGTACTGACGGCGTCGGTGCTGTGTGTGGTGATCGCCGTCGTCGCGGACCTGCTCCTGCTGGGCGTCCAGCGACTGATCACGCCGTGGACGAGGGCCCGTCCATGAGTACGCTCGCCGACACCTGGGCCTGGCTCACCGACCCCGCGCACTGGTCGGGCGCCGAGGGCGTCTGGCACCGGCTGCTGCAGCACCTCGTCCTCACCGTCGTCTGCCTGGTCGTCAGCTGTCTGATCGCCCTGCCCGTCGCCCTCGTCCTCGGCCACCTCGGCAAGGGCGGCGCGCTCGCCGTCAACATCTCCAACGTCGGTCGCGCGGTCCCCACCTTCGCGGTCCTGGTGCTTCTGCTGCTGACCCCCATCGGCAAGTGGGGCGAGGGGCCCACAGTCGTCGCCCTGGTGCTGTTCGCCGTACCGCCGCTGCTCACCAACGCGTACGTCGGGATGCGGGAGGTCGACCGCAGCACCGTGCAGGCGGCACGGGGTATGGGGATGACGGGCCGCCAGGTGATGTTTCACGTGGAACTGCCCCTTTCGCTCCCGATGATCCTGACCGGCGTGCGGATCGCCACCGTCCAGCTCGTCGCCACGGCCACGATCGCCGCGCTGGCGGGCGGGGGGGGGCCCAGCCCTCCCCC
>NZ_QZWF01000076.1 GCF_004187715.1 Streptomyces sp. F001
CCGTATTCCACAGCGATCACGGAGCGCAGGGCGGATTCAACCGGTCGTCGCAACACCTCGATCTTGGAGGTGTTGATGGGCAGGCCAGCGGGGTGGATGAAGGCGCTGACGGGCAGGGCGCCGATGAAGTCGCCTGGGAAACCGTCGCTTCGCCGCGATGTGGAACGGTTGTTCTGGCGAGAGATCGCCAAGGGACTGACCAGCGAGGAAGCCGCGATCGCAGTCGGCGCGTCGCAGGCGGCCGGCAGTCGCTGGTTCCGCGAGCGTGGCGGCATGCCGACCTTCATGCTCGCCCCGCTCACGGGCCGCTATCTGTCGTTTGAGAAACGCGAAGAGATCGCCTTGATGACAGCCCAGGGCGCTGGGGTTCGTGAGATCGCCCGCCGGCTCGGTCGCGACCCGGCGACCATCTCGCGGGAGTTGCGGCGCAACGCGGCCACTCGGGGCGGGAAGCTCGAGTATCGGGCCTCGGTAGCGCAGTGGAAGGCAGAGCTTATGATGCGACGCCCCAAGACCGCGAAGCTTGCCGTCAACGAACGGCTCCGCGAGTACGTCCAGGAGCGGCTCTCCGGCCAGGTCCGCCGACCTGACGGGACGCCAGTGCCGGGACCTGAGGCCGCACCCTGGAAGGGCCGTAACAAGCCGCGCCGCGAAGACCGCAGGTGGGCCACGGCATGGAGCCCGGAGCAGATCTCAAACCGGCTGAGGTTCGACTTCCCCGATGATGAGGCCATGCGTATCTCGCACGAGGCGATCTACCAGGCCCTCTACATCCAAGGGCGCGGGGCACTCAAGCGCGAGCTGGTCGCCTGCCTGCGCACTGGGCGTGCCCTACGGGTTCCGCGAACACGCTCCCGACAACGCGCGAACGGTCACGTGACGCCCGAGGTGATGATCAGCGAGCGGCCTGCCGAGGCCGAGGACCGCGCGGTGCCGGGCCACTGGGAGGGCGACCTCATCATCGGCACCGGCCGGTCCGCGATCGGCACCCTCGTGGAACGCACTACCCGGTTCACCATGCTGCTGCACCTGCCGCGGATGGACGGCTACGGTGTCGAGCCACGGGTCAAGAACGGCCCGGCCCTGGCCGGCCGCGGCGCCGAGGCCGTGAAAGACGCGATCATCGGCACGATCACCACGCTGCCCGAGCAGCTGCGCCGCTCGCTGACCTGGGACCGCGGCCGAGGGCGAGCGTGAGGTGCTGGTGCTGAAGCCGTCCGGCCAGGAGAGCCTGCCCGCGTCGAGGCTTGAGGTGCTGGAAGAGGTGGCGCAGGCGGCCGGGTGGCGGGTGCGGCAGGTGCGTGAGCCGTCGGGGCTGCGCGTGCGCAATCTGGGTTGGCTGGCCGGCTACCGGTTTCCCGCGGGCGACGAGGAGGACCAGGGGCGGGTGCTGCTGGAGGCGTTCAGGCAGCCGACGGGCCTGCGGGTAGGGGTGGCGGCGAGCGGGCTGGACGAGCTGACGGGGCTGGACCTCGCCTACCGGATGCTGTGGCAGCGGCGGCTGCTGTTCGACCGCGCACAGCCGCTGCTGCCCGATGCCGTGGCCTGGACGGCCTGATGGCGCGGAGGGGGGCGCATGGCGGGATCGGGTGAGGGCCGGCTTGCGGGGTCGCTGTCCATCGGGGCGTGGGTGCGCTGGCAGGAGCGCGAGTGGGAGGTGGTGGCGTGGCAGGGGTCGCAGGTCACGCTGCTGCCGCAGGACGGCGAGCAGGCACCGCGGGCGGTGTCGTACCGGTGGCTGGTGGGCGCGGAGGACTTCACGGTTCTCAGCGGCGGCGGGGCACCGGCCACGGACAGCACGGCTCTTGACGGGTGGGGGCGGCAGGAGGGCCGAGAGGAAGAAGCCGCGCTGTGGCAGGCGCGCATGGTGGAGATCGACACCGGTCTGGCGCCGGGCCGAAGCGAGCATGCGCGGGGATTCGGGCCGGACACGACGCTGGCCCAGCGGTGCGCCGCAATGTCGGCGCGGCTGGCCGCCGACGGCGTCCGCTGCTCCGCCCACACCCTCGCCGACAAGCGGCGCAAGTGGAAGGCGGCCGGGGAGAATCCGGTTGTGCTGCTGCCCGCCGCGCGGGACAAACGGGCGGGGGGCTTCACCGACCCGCGGTGTCTGACCGCCATGCAGGAGGTGGTGGCCCGGCGGGCACACGAGTCGGACGTGACCATCGAGCTGATCCGCGAGGAGGTCGAGGACCTGCTGCACTCGCGCTACGACGAGGAGCTCGGCGACGCGGCTGCCGTGGCGGCTCTGCTGCCCTCCCGTTCCACCTTCTACCTTCGGATGAAGGAGTCCGGCCTGGCCGACATCCTGGACCAGCCGACACGGGCCCGGGCCGCCCTGGCCTCCACCCCGCCCCTGCCCCACGGCGGGCGCGAGGCCGTGCTGCGGCCGGGACAGGTGACCCAGGTCGACACCACGCCGCTGCGGATCCTGGCCCGCGGCGACGACGGCCGGCCTACCTCCACGGAGATGACCTCGCTGATCGACGTGGCCAGTCACAGCATGTGCGCGCTGATGATCACGCCAAGCCGTCCCCGGGACGCCGAGAGCGGACAGGCAGGCCAGGCGACCCGGGCGATCGACCTGACCCTGATGCTGGCCCAGGCTCTCGCGCCCTGGCCGGTGATGCCAGGCTGGGACCCGCTGAGCGCGGCCGCCGCCTCCAGCCTGCCGTTCGGGGCGCTGCGCGCGGCGGACGAGCGGTTCACCGAGGCCACCGCCGCCCGCCCGGTCATCCGCCCCGAACTGATCATCTACGACCAGGGCAGCCCTTACGTGAGCGAGCATTTCACCGAGGTCTGCGACCGGCTGCGCATCGCCCGCCGCCCGGCGCGCAAGAGGACCGGGCCCGACAAGTCGCTCGTCGAGCACTCCTTCACCACTCTCGCGCACCGCTTCAGCCAGTACGTGCGGCACGGCTGGCAGGGCCGCAGCCACAAGAAGCGCGGCCGCGGCATCGAGCGGATGCCGCTGTACACGATTGCCGAACTCCAGCAGATGGCCCAGGAATGGGTGGCCCTGGAGTACCAGCAGACCCCCGATGCGGGACTGCGCAATCCGTTTCGGCCTCAGGTCGCGCTGTCCCCCAACGACATGTATGCCGTCCAGGTGGCCCGCAGCGGCTACCGGGCCGTGCCACTCTCCCCCGCCCTGAACCGCTTCTTCCTGCTGTTGCGGTGGGTCGTCCCCGGCAAGAGCGGCTTCATGATCAACTATCGGACCTATCAGCCTGTCACGCAGGACGCCGCACACTACCGGGAGATCCTCCTGCGCGGCGGCTCGAAGCTGCCCGGCGCAGAGGACAAGTGGGAATGCCGCTTCAACCCCTACCGTCCCGAGCGGGTATGGCTCTACGACCACACCGCGGGCACCTGGGTGACGTGCGACTTCCGGCTGCGGCACCTGCTCACCGACCCGTGGACCGCGGACATGTGGCAGGAGCACGCCGAGCAGCACCGCGCGGCCGGCGGCAGCGAGCAGGACGAGGAAGCGATCGCCCTGTCCCTGGCCCAGCGTGACCGGCGCCGCCGCAGCCGGAGGCCGCCGCCCAAGCGCACCGGGGCCGAACCACCATTCCAGGGACTGGAGTTGGAGACCGAACAGCCCTCCCACGACCCCTACGCGGGTCTGAAGGAGTTCGACCTGTCGACGCTGCGGCCCTACCCGGCGCTGCCCATCTCCCCTCTGGCTCCCGCCCCCGCAGCCGCCCCGCCGGCGCTGCCCTCCGGCACGGGCGGCGCGGAAGGGCCCTCGGAGAGCGGGCAGGCTCCGCATCCGCTGGCAGCACTCTTCCTCGACGACGGCGACGACAGCCCGCCGGATGCCTCCGCTGCCGGAACATCGGCAGCTGCCTACGAGGTCGTCGAGGCGGAGCTCCTGGACGACCTCGATCCGGACGGTGATGACGGTGACGAGGGCGAGGGCGACGTATGGGAGATGTAGACGACCGAGGACAGGAGCCGTGACGACGCAGCCCCAGGCCGACCCCGAGAGCGGACAGGTTTTTGCGGTCCTGAGCCGGTGTGCCGGTGCAGTGCAGGACCGTGACGAGAGAGAAGCGTGATGAAGGCATCCATCGAACTGCGCGACAAACGTGAAGCCCGTCTGCGTCAGCAGCTGAAGGACACCCCGATGCGTCCTCTGCCGCTGTTCCAGCTCACGGGCTGGACCCACTTCGTCGACGAGGAAGTGGAGCCGCCCGCACTGGCGGCGGGCAGCAGTCCGGCCGAGGACAGGAAGACGGACGAACAGGCCATCGCCTACCACCGGCATCTGCGGATGGTGCCCACCGACGCGATGACCCACATGCAGGAAATGGTCGTCGAGGCAGTCCACGCCAACAGCGGGCGCCGTGACGGGCTGATGGACCATGTCATCGACGGCCCCGCGGGCACCGGCAAGACCTGTCTGCTGCGGGCGATTGGACGCACCGCCCAGAGGGAGATCGAAGCCGCCATGGGCGGCAGGCGCCAGAACACGATCCCGGTAGTGCACATCACCCCCGCGGACCCTGAGCCTAGGGTGAACTGGCTCTGGGAGATCGGCTCCTACCTGGGTCTCAACCCCGAACCGAAGAGCCTCATGGAAGTCCTGGAGATGCGCAGGCACCAGGACGTGACCCTGCCGGTCAACTACGTCCTGGAGACCGCGCAGACCCGTCTGCTACTCATCGACGACATCAACCGTGCCTCGCCGCAGCACCTGGCGAACGTGCTGCCCTACTTCGACTACCTGCGCGACAAGCTGGGCATCTCCATCGTCTTCTGCGGCACCGGAGCCAGCCACCGCCTGCACCAGGCCCGCATCCTGGCCGGAGAGCTGACCCGGGTCAGCGAGGAAAACCGGGTACGGCTCGAACAGGCGGGACGGCCGGCCGAACCCGTCTCGCCCTCCCCCACCGCCCTGCTGCCGGTGACCTGGCTGCACCCCCTGCCCCTGGACACCGAGGACGACGAGACCTTCCGGCGCGTTCTGGCAAGCTTCGAGGCTGACTTGAGCCTGTACCGGCTGGAGGAGAACGCCCTGAGCAAACACGCCGTCACACTGCACCAGCGCACCGGCGGCTACTTCAAAGCCCTCACCTACGTCATCTCCACCGCCGCCGTCCTCGCGATCCGCAGCGGCAGCGAGAACATCACCGAGAAAGAGATCGCCGCCGCGACAGCCCAACTCGGCCCCTGAAACAAGCCGCAGGCCCGCGGTGCCGACCGGGCCGGCACTCCTGCCCGTGGCTGCCGGGCGCCAGAGGCCCTCGCTGCGCGCCGTCCGCCCTGGCGGGGTCCGCTGTCTAGTTGGGCCGGGTATCTGACATAACGGGCACACCCGCATGTCCAGGACAGGAGCCCGGTTGGGTCTCCCCTCCCGACAGCCCCGGGCCGTCCGTGGACTCCGTCCCGACCCGCTACGGCGACACCGCCTTCCGCTCCCGGCTCGAAGCAGTCTGGGCCCCTGAACGGCAAATAACCGTCACTTCGCAATGCCCGACCTGGGCTGATGCCGTAGCGCGGCGGCGGGCTGGTCGGGGAGGCTGTACGCCGTGACCGATGACACCGACACCGACGACTGGCCGGGCTACACGCCCGAAGAGATGGACCTGCCGACCGAACTGGTGGAGAGGATCAGACTGGTCTGCTCCCTTCTGCACCTGCCGGTGGCCGAACGCCACGGCATGCCGGGTGTGGCGCTGGGGCGTGAAGAGGTGTGGAAGCCGGGAGAGCCGGCCGACCACGTCACCGTCAGCTGGAATGTCAGCGACAAGCTGTTCGACACCGCGGAGACACAGGGCAGCGACGGCAGGGCGGAGCACCTGTGTGGCGCCATCGACGCCCTGGAACGCGGACTGGTCGACGCACTGCGCCGGGGAGGCCTGCGGGTAGAACGCGACACCGGCACTCAGGACTGGAAGGTCCTGGGCATCGCTGCCCTCTCCCCGCTGGACTGACCCCAGCACGCCTGCTCACGAGTGCGGCTGGTACGCGGTCTTTACCCGCAGAGCATATGCACTCACCATCGGTGATCAGGGTTTGGGTCAGTCGGGCTGCCGACTGCGTGGGGGACAACGCGTGCAGGGGGTCGGAATGGGCGTCTTGTGGAAGCTGGAGCCAGCTACCGAGGCGAAGCACCGGTTGTACAAGCAGTACCTGGACGCCTGGTGGCCGATCTTTCTGCAGACTTCCGCCCGCACCGGATACTCCCGTCCTCGCGTCACGCTGCTGGACGCCTTCGCCGGCCCTGGCCGCTACCTGGGCGGAGAAGAGGGCTCGCCCGTCTTCATCCTGAGAAAGCTGCTGAACCACACTGCGGTCGACCGCATGAACCTCAGCCGGCAGCGTGTCCGTCTGATCTTCATCGAGAAGGAGCGGCCACGTTACGAGCATCTGTGTGCGGAGCTCGTCCGCTGCTTCGGGCCGCTGGAGGACCTGCCCGTACACGTCGAAGTGCACCACGGCGAGGCCGGACAGGACAGCGGCGAACTGCTGACCAAGCTGGACGCCTGGGGCCACCCAGTCCTGGGGATCTTTGACAGCTGGGGCAACATCAACGTGCCGTTGTCCCTCATGCGCCGCATTGCCCACAACCCCTCCAGCGAGGTCATCACCACCTTCGGTCCCAACTGGTTCAGCCGCGAACAGGGGCGGCAGATGGCCAGTGAGGAGTTCAACCCGGAGGTCCTCGACATGGTCTTCGGCGGCCGCGAGTACTGGTCGCCCGCTGATGCAGAACTCCGGCCTGACGAGCGGTGGCGTGTGTGGCTGTCGACCTACCGTGACGCGCTGCGCCGGGCGGGGTTCCGCTCCCAGTTGCAGTTCCGGCTCGTGCCCCGCACCGGCCAGCCTCTGTACCTCGTCTTCGGCTCCGGCCACCCCAAGGGCCTGGAGGCGATGAAAGAGGCCATGTGGAAGGTCGACGTCAGCGATGGCATGAGCTTCAAGGACCCCCGCACTCGCGGCGGGGTCCTCCCCGGACAGTCCACGCTGTTCGCCGGCGCGGACGTGGTCGACCCCGAGCTGCTGGAACTGGTCCACCAACGTCTGTCCCAGGGAGTCGCGACGGTGGAGGACATCGGTCAGTGGCTGCTGACCGAGACCTCCCGCTGGCTGCCCAAGCATGCGCTCGCCGCTGTCCAGGAGCTGCGCAACGACGGCGTCGTGATGGTGCTGAGCAGTGGCAAGCTCACCCGCAAGAGCCGGGTCAGCCTGAACTGACCGCCGCGGCCAGCGGAAGCTGGTCCCACTGCTGTCCCTCCAGCAGACGGCCTCCCGCCTTCGGGGTCCGGCCGCCCCACTGCTTGAAGAAGAACGGCACATCGGCCTCCTGGCAGACGTCGCGAATACCGGTCACCCACTCCGGCTCCAGCGGCCTGAAGCGCGGGCCGGACTCCCCGCCGGCGATCACCCAGTCGATGCCGGAAACGTCCAGGCCCTTCAGCGGCCCCAGCAGCGGTTCGCACGACAGGAACCGCACCGCGGCCGGCACCTGGCGCAGGTCGTCGACGCGAGCGAGTTCCTTCTCGCCCTCCACCGACACCCCCATCCACAGGTTCGCCGGCCACTCAAGCCGGTCGGCGAACCTGTGGATGGGGGTGTCGGTGG
>NZ_QZWF01000077.1 GCF_004187715.1 Streptomyces sp. F001
ACTTCCCCCGTGGCGGATGGGCGGGGTCTCGCGTATCTGGTGTTGTCACGGACGTGGTGGGGGTAGGGACTGCTGCACGGTCTGGTGACATCTGATCTGGCTTGCCCGTGGGGCGGCCTGGAAGGATGTTGCTGTGCCTGTCCCGTATCCCCAAGAGTTCCGTGACGACGTCGTGCGTGTGGCGCGCAACCGCGAGAAGGGCGTCACCCTTGCGTAGATCGCGAAGGACTTCGGCGTCCATGAGATGACGCTGTCGAAGTGGCTGCGTCAGGCCGCCGCGGAGGACGGTGAGGAGCCTGGTGTCACGAGGTCCGAGTCGGCGGAGAACCGTGAGCTGAAGAAGCGGATCAGGCTGCTGGAGCAGGAGAATGAGGTCCTGCGCCGGGCTGCGGCGTATCTGTCGCAGGCGAACCTGCCGGGAAAAGGCTCTACCCGCTCGTGAGAGAGCTCGCCGCGGAGAAGATTCCGGTTGCGGTCGCGTGCCGGGTACTGGGGCTTGCTCGCCAGCACTACTACCGGTGGCTTCGCCGACCGGTGACCTGGGCCGAGATCACCGAGGCCCACCGGGCGAACGCGCTGTTCGACGCCCATCGCGACGATCCCGAGTTCGGCTGACGGCGGCCGTGGCAAGCGGTTCTGATCCACTTCTTGTGGGGCGGTTGCGGAGGGTGACGGCCTTCAGTCGGCGAGGAGTATCTGCAGCCGGAGGAGGTCGAACCCGGCACGACCGTACCCGTCCCTCTTGATCCTTTTCGCTCTGTTGACGTTGCCCTCGACCTTGCCCGAGCTCCATTCCCAGGTGAGGCCGGCGGTGACGGCATCGAAGTCCTGTCGCAGGCCACGGGCCAGACTCTGCAGCGGCTTCATCCCGGTGCCCTCGGCGCTGGCGAGCCAGCTCTCCAGGTCGCTGCCTCGGCGCTCGGTCATCATCGCGGCGAAGGAGCGGACGCACGCGGCGACGGCGTCGAGTTCGGGAGAGCGGGACAGGAGCTTCTTGAGCTTGAGCGTGCTGCTCTCGTCCAGGTTGTCCGGGTGCGAGGTGATCAGCCAGGTGGCCGTGCGGACCGTCAGTGTCTTGGGCTTGTCGGGTGCGGGTTTGCCGCTGGCCCGGATCTCCTGGAGGTGCCGGCGCACGGTCCGCTTGCTGCCAGTGAAGCCGAGTTCGACGATCTCCGCGTGGAGCCGTGCCGCGTCCGTGCAGCCCTCGTTCCAACGTCGGTGCAGGTAGGGCGAGTAGGCGTGGATCTGGCCGTAGCGCCGCGAGCCGGTGCCCAGCGACGCATCCTCGGGCGTGGCCGCGTGCGCATACCGGCGTACCGTCTTGCGGTCCAGCCCGAGCGTGTCGGAGATCGCCTGGATCGGGACGCCCTTGTCATAGAGGGCGTGCACGGCAGCGTGACGCTCGCGGCGCCGGATCACGCGCATCCCCTCCGGCCGCCCGGGCACCTCCTCCTGGACCGCCGCGTCCTCGTGCCCGACGGTGGCGTCAGCGGGAGCGTCCTCGATAGGCTCGGCGAGGCAACTCCGGTGTGTGACAACGCACTTCTCGACGGCTTCGCACAGGTTCTTCCACAAATGGAAGCGGTCCGCGACCTGGATCGCGTCGGGGCAGGCGGTGCGTACGGCCTCGGCGTAGGCACTGGCCCGGTCCCTGCAGACGATCTCGGCTCCAGGGTGTGCGCGGAGCCACGCGGTGAGGGTCTCCGCGGTGCGGTCGGGCAGGACGTCGACGCGTTCTCCGGTCTCCATGTCCAAGATGATCGTTCCGTAGACGTGCCCCTTCTTTAGGGCGAAATCATCGACGCCCAGCACACGTGGTGCGGCACTGACGTGCTTGTCCGGAAGCCTGCGTACCAGTCTGAGCAGGGAGTTCGCACTCGTCGGGATGGACAGGTGCGCGGCCAGCCGGGCGCCCGGACGTCCGGCGAGCGCCAGTGCGATCTTCTCCAGCGAGCGACGCAGGAGCGGTGTGCGCCGCGCGAATCGCTCGGTGAGCCCGTCCACTTGCTCGACGAACGTGCGACGACCGCACTCTGCTGCCGGGCAGAGGAACCGTCGCACCAGCAGGTCGATCACGACCTCCTGCCCGGCCGCCGCGAGGTCGGCAAGACGTCGCCGGTAACCACCGTGGACACGGCCGGACACAGCGCCGCAGTCCGGACAAGCCGCCTCGCGCGTCGCTGTTCGCGCCGCGAGGGCTATCCCGCCGCCGTCCGTTCTGACCTCGTCCACCACTACGGAGGACAGATGGGAGAACGCCGTCGAGAACGTCGAGAACACGCTGCAGTCACACGAATGGCCATCCTTCCAGCTAGTTGTGACGCTGTGTCACCGCTCCACAAGAAGTGGATCAGAACCCGACTCCACGGCCGCCAGCGGGGCGAACTCCTGGCCGCCTACGGGGAGAACTATGCGGCCGTTGACATCCGGCGCCTACCGGGGGAAGTACGCCTCGATCATCTCCAGTTACCGAGTCACCGCCGACTACATCGCCCGGCACCGGGTTTTCGTGGCCGTCGATGCGGTCGGGCGGCTGCTGGGCTTCTACGCCCTGGTGCTGGAACCACCGGAGCTGGACCTGGCGTTCGTGGCGGACAGCGCACAGGGAAGGGGCATCGGCCGGCTCCTCATCGAGCACATGGTCGGCCAGGCCAGGGAGGCCGGTCTGACTGACCTCCGCGTGGTCTCTCATCCCCCAGCCGAGGAGTTCTACCGGCGCCTGGGCGCCGAGCGAGTGGGGACGGTCGCCCCGTCGCCGCCGAAGGTCGCGTGGGAGCGCCCGGAGCTGCGGTTCACCACCGTCTGACCAGGCGCGGCCGGCCGGACTTCTCACCCCTCGGCAACGACGCTTCCAGCACAGCCCATGGTTCGTCCGTCAGATCTCCATGTGCCGCGAACCAAGATCGTCCCATGGTCAGGATCTGCTTTCGGCACGCGCCCCGGCGACTCGGCGTCAGTGCTGGTTCACCGGAAAGACGGCCGCCGGATCGCAACGCGCCGGGCAGGCCAACAGGTAGACCTCGTTGCCGAGGAACAGGAGGTAGGCGTCGTCCCGGATGCTGTAGGGCTGCACCGGGGCCCCGGGGTGGACGCCGAACTCCTGGTACTCGGGTACCTCGCAGAGGAACGCCATCTCCGTGCCGCACGCGCACCAATACCGCTCGGGCCACTGTGCCCAGGCCGCCGTACCACCCACCTTGAAATGCACGTCGAACGGCCCGTGCGCGTCCACGAAGGGCCGCAGGGTCAGGGGCAGGGCGCGCACGGCCGGTTCGGGCTCCGTTTCCGGCACCCCCGGGTCACGCTGGAGCAGCACCCGCCAGAACGAGCCCGGGAACGGCGGCTGCGGAGCCTCCCAGAACCGGGGCACGAGGCGGCCGTCGGCCGTCACCGGGTCGGATGCGTCGTTGTGGTGGGCGCAGTGGAAGACCGACAGGTGTTCTCCGCCGAAGAACTCGATGTCGTCCGGCAGGTCCAGTTGGAAGAACAGGGCCATCCGCTCGCCGCAGAAGCAACGCGGCCACTCCTGGTCGTCGTCGAAGTAGGGCCACCCGCCCAACGAGTTCCGGGCCGGCCGGTCCAGCGGTTCGGTACCGGTCTCGACCCTGTACGCGGGCGACGGCGCCCACATCTCCTCCACTCCGCCGTCGCTCACCGGGTGCCCCCGGCCGTCCGGTCGGTGCCCAGGTCGCCTTCGAGGACGGTCCGGGTGATCAGGGGGCGGTCCCACAGGGCGAGGAGCTCGTTGGCGAGGTCGAGGACCGGCAGCGGGTGCTGTTCGCCCTGCACATCGATGGCGGCGGCCGACAGGCTCCGGGGGACGGCGCCCGCGTCGAGCAGGACGCGCCACTCCTCGGGGCCGAGGCTCAGGTACTCCAGACCCGTCAGCCCGGCGATCTCCAGGGGATCGGCCAGCGTGCCCGGGGAGGCGGTGAGCGTCCGCAGGCGGGGGAGGCCGGCGACCGGGGCGAGGCCGACCGGCTCGCCCTTCCGACCACCGATCCGGAGCACCTCCAGCTCGGGCCGGGCGGCGGCCACCATGCCGCCCGGGCTGTGGGTGCTCACCTGGGCCACCACCGGCGGACGGTTCCAGTCATCGTCCGAGCGCCAGTCGTCGCGGTGGTTGACCACCATGTCGGTGAGGGAGTCGGCGCGCAGTGCGGCCCCGATGCTCCGCTCGTGGTCGATCATGATGACCTGCCCGGCGTGTCCGCCCGGGCCCGGTGTCAGGTCGAGGGCCAGCCGGTCGCCGCCGCCGTTGTCGCCGAAGGCAATCCAGCCAGGCGAGCCGACGAGGCCCTGCACGGCGGCGTCCGGTGCGGTGACGACCGCGTCCTTGGCGGCGAACTGCCAAGGGCAGGGACGGGACCAGGCGTCCGCGATGTAGAGCCCGTCCAGGGGGAGGAGCTCACAGCCGACCGCTTTGCTGACGCGTTCCTGCGCCGCGTAGTCGCCGCTCCAGTCCTGCCACCGCGCACGGGTGACGCGGTAGAGGGCCTTGAGCTCGTCGGGCAGCGTGACACCGAGGCGCGCCTCCGCTGCGGCTATTTCCTCCTCGGTGGCGCCGATGGCGTCGGGGAGCCGCTCGCGAAGGGTCCGCTCCAGCAGCGCCGGGTCCGCCGACGGCGCCGGCGCCGCGCCCGGGACCTCCTCGGGCAGGCGCCGCCAGGGCTCGGGAACGGCGCCCTCGACCAGGAGCAGGGCTCCCACGAAAGGGCTCCTGACGCCGTGCTCCACGGCGGGCCCCGCGTCGATGACATGGAGCACGGTCTTCCCGTCCGGCGCCGTCTCGACCATGTACGACACGCCGCTCGCGCCGTCGGCCCTGAGGGCGGCCTGGACCCGTTCCACGGCGGTGAACTGGTCCTGCATGTCTGCCACTTGCAGGGCTCGCCCTGGCACTGGGCGCGGCTGTTGCGCGGGCAGGGTCCAACTGCCGAGACTGATCTGGCCCGTGAAGCAACCACCCGGCGCGGCAAGCTGCTCCGCGTGGGAATCCCGCACCAGCCGCAGCAGCGGCTCCCAGGTCGCGAAGTCATGTATCGAGGACAACGGCGCTCTCCGCTCGGTCGGTTGGTTGGCCGGCAGCACTACTGATCACTGCGTGCGACGCGATCCTAGGACCGGCCACTGACACTGCCGCTCCGTCTGATCTACTGCCTCCCGAGACACTGAGACCGGGAGAAGAGCGATGGGTGTTCTGACCGACTACTTCCGCGCACCGAACGCCGCAGCGGTGGTGCAGTCGCTGGAGGAGACGGACGGCGGATCCCCACTCCACGCGGAACCCCCGGTGTTCGACGGAGTCGACGCCAAGCGCGTGGATCCGGTCGTCGTCCTGGGGCAGCTGGTCGCCGCCATCCGCCGGACGGAGTGGCGGGTGGACCTGGTGGAGCAGACGACCGTGTGGCCGACCTCCCCGGAACCGGGTCCGGACGGCCTCGTGTCCGAGGACGAGCCGTGGGCGACGGGACCGTGGGTGTCGGAACTCCGTCCCCTGGTAAGGGACACACTGGCCGGAGTACGGGACTCCGAAGTTCCCGCGGTCGTCGCCAGATGGGTACAGGCGGAGGAACTCCAAGAAGCGAGCCTCGAGGAAACGCAGCCACTGGCCGAGGAACGCTTCCTTCTTTCCAGACGGGCTCACGAGGCCGGTGAGCGGCTTTACTGCTGGATGTCACTGTGAGGCCGCGCCGCCGCTGATCGTTCCTGTCGGCCGCTTGCCGCGAGGCGGGTGGCATGTCAACCCCATGCCGGATTCGTCTGCGCAGCCCACTCCGAGGACGGCTGGCTTCGTTGATCTCCAGGAACAGCGTTCGGCGACTGGTTCTGGAGGCATTCGATGATCATGTGGTCACGGATCTCGATGGGAGACGACGGCACTGTCGTGTCCACGAACGGGGGACGGCCAGCCTCTCCGTCAGAGCGGCCGACCGTCGAAAGGGCCTCCGGAGCCGGGCTCGAACGTCGTGCCGAGGTCGTACTGCGCGATCCCGAAAGGTTGGAAATCGGCATCGGCGAGGACGCGGTAGAGGAACTCAGAAGTGGACATGTCGTACCGGCTCCATGGGCCGCAGTCATTCGACCGCGCGAGGACGGGTAATCGCCCGGCCGCTCGGCATCGATCAGCCAGAAGTACTCGTGGGCCCATTCGGTGGAACCCCACTCGACCAGCCCCTTGCCTCCCGTCGCGTAGATCGCATAGGGGTAGACGGCGGAGACGTCCCCGAACCTGCCGTCCCGGTCGACCGACAGGGAGACCCGCCACTGTGTCAGGAAGTCGAACGAGACGCCCTCGTCGCGCCCCAGAAAATAGAAGACGCCCCGCCGAACGTCTCGTAGAGCTCCTTGTAGTCCGCCGGCAGCGGGACCCCCGGCTCTCCTTCGATCGCCGCCCAGTCGACGGAGATCCCGAGCGGTTCCCACCCGGTCAGTTCGATCACTCGCTGAACCCACATACGACAATCTCCTGGCACTGATCTTCGTTCCGGTGTTCCTCAAGCCCTCGTCGAAGCCCGGGTCCGGATGCAGGCGCGCTGCGTTCCGTAGCCCCCTCACGGGCCGGAGACAACTACGGCGTCCCCCCTCAAGCGCTACGGCGACGACCAGGCAGGCGACGGTGACGCAGGCGGCGGTGCGCCGCCCCGGAAGAGACCGGCGCGGCAGGCGGGGAATCAGTACCGTGCTGGTCCACGCGGCGGACGCCGGCCGGGGGAGCCGAGTCTCCGCCCGGTCGTTGACCAGGTGACAGTGCTCGGCCCGCGGTACGGCTTCCAACCGGCCCTGCTGACACGGGGCCGGACCTGGGCCTGTCGTGAAAGTCCTGGTTACGTGTGGCTGATGTGCATGGGTGGCGTCGTTGTCAGCGGCGCCGTGCATGATCGGCGCGTCAGCTTTTCGCGCAGTTAGGGAAGTCCCATGCCGATCAACCAGCAGGTCGCGGGCCACGTATTCCTGCGGCAGATGTACGACGACTCGTACTTCCCTGATCATGTGGTCGACAACGGGAAGGCGATCCTGCTGCGGCTGTGCGAGCGAATTGAGGCCGAGCAGCCGCCGGATCTGGAGGCCTTGTATGCGCTCACCCAGGCTGCGACGGAGGAGTTCAACCTGCTGGACAGGGAGATCGAGACGGTTGCGCGTGAATGGATCTGTGACGAGTTTTGTTTTCTCGCGTCCGGATACGGGTTCATGGGCGCGGACGCGGAGGAGCTGACCGCCGGCCGGGACTGGTGAACGAGGACGGGAAAGCCACCTCCGATCAAAGCCATTCGTTGACAGCTGCGATCAGTACGGTCGCCTCGTAGCGGACGGCAAGCTTGTCGTAGCGCGTGGCCACAGCGCGGTATCTCTTGAGGCGGTTGATCCCGCACTCGACCGCATGGCGCTCGCGATAGTCGGCCAGGTCGAACTTCGGCGGCCGGCCGCACGGCCTCGGCCTGGACCACTTCGAGGG
>NZ_QZWF01000078.1 GCF_004187715.1 Streptomyces sp. F001
ATCTGACCCTCTGTCACCATCCCCCACATCTCGGGGGAACCTCAAGGACCGGCCGGGCCTGTTCACATGGCGGTGCCTGGCGGGGTGACCGTCCCGCGGCCGCGGGCCTGGCGGCGTCCCATGCGCATGGCCATCGATCACTGCCACGAAGGCTTCGCTGGTGGCAGGCCGCGCCTCATAGTCGCGGGTCAGACGGCGCGAGCGCGTCTGCCAGCCCAGGGGCGCTCCACACACAGGCCCAGCACCCAAGGTCGGCCGGGCAGCAACGGTTAAAGGCCGGGGAGTGGTGGTAGACACCGATCCTCGAAGTTGTCACCGCGGCAAGTGCCGTATGGTTCAGGCTCGTTCGAACGGCCTGTACGGGTTTTCCGGGTGCCGCGTGGTCCCGCTCGGTATCTTGCTGGGTACGGCTGGTCGCATCCGGGAGGGGGTCCCGTGATGCCGTGTCGAAGGTTGGTGGGGGCGTGGCGCGGAGGCTCTCCAGGCAGGGGACCACGGCCGGAGCATCTACGTTGTTGGCGTTCGCGGCGGGCGCGCTGGCCAACTTGGCGACGTCGGAGTGGACCTGGACGCTGGGCACCGCACTGCTGGTCCTGGTTGCGGTGTGGGTCACCTTTGAGATCTGGCGGGTAGACCACGATGCCACCCTGGCGGTCCATGGCGGGTCTGGTGGCGGCGGCCCAGGGGCCCTTGATACGCGCCGGCGGCCGTGGATGGCCCCGCCGCTGGACCGGATGGTGGAGCGCCCCGAACTCGCCGACCAGTTGGTGTCAGCGCTGCTCGCGCCCGAGGCCGCGGACGTGGGCATGACGACGGGGTTGCGCGGAGCCGGCGGTTTCGGCAAGACGACCCTGGCGGCCTGGGCCTGCCACCAGCCTCAGTTGCCCGAGCGCTATCCGGGTGGACTGTTGTGGGCAACGCTCGGCCAGGAGATCCACGGTGCGGACCTGGCCGATCGGCTCAACGACCTGGCCACGGTGGTGAGCGGGACCCGGCCGACGATCTCCGACCCGGACGCGGCCGGAGCGGAGCTGGGCCGGTTACTCGACGAACTGGCGCAGCCGGTGCTCCTGGTCATCGACGACGTGTGGGAGGAGTCCCAGCTGCGGCCGTTCGGATTCGGCGGACGCGGCTGCACCCGCCTGATCACCACCCGCATCCCTGGTCTGCTGCCCGCCGGCGGAACGCATATCGTAGTGGACGCCATGTCGGTCGAGCAGGCCCGGCTCCTGCTCACCGACCGTGTGCCCGGCCTGCCCGACGAAACCGTGGAGGGCCTGGTCAAGGTGGCCGGACGGTGGCCGGTGCTGCTCAACCTGGTCAATGGCGCCCTGCGCCGGCGCGTCGAGCGGGGCCAAGCCGCTGCGGACGCGGCCGAGCAGATCATGCGCACCCTGCTCGCCGACGGTCCCGGCGCTTTCGACCCAGCTCGCCCGGCCGACCGTAGCCGCGCAGTGGCAGCAACCGTGGAGGCCGGCCTGACCCTGCTCCAGCCGGCGGACCAGCAGCGCTGTCTGGACCTGGCCATCTTTCCCGAGGACGTCGACATCCCCCAGAACGTGCTCGGGCTGCTGTGGCCGGGCCGACGGGTCGACGCGCTGTGCGAGGAGCTGGTGGGGCTGGGCCTGGTGGCCGACTATCGGCTCGACGCACCCGGCCCGCGCCTGGTCGTGCACGACGTCATCCGAGCCTATCTGCGCGCCCGTCAAGGGCCGCGGGCGCGCAACGAGGCGCACCGCAGGCTCACCGCCGCCGCCACCACGCTACTCACCCGACACGACGGGCCCAGACCGTGGTGGACCCTGCCGGCCGACGCCCACTACCTGTGGCGCCACCTGCCGTACCACCTGGCCGCGGCCGACGAGCACGAGGAACTGGCCGCGCTCGTGACCGACCTGCGCTGGGTCGAGGCCAAGACACGCCGGCTCGGCTCCGTCGTCGGGGTCGTCGCCGATCTGGAGCTGTCGGACACGCCCACGGCGCGCGTGCTGCGGCGTGTACTGCAGCACGCGGCCCACCTGCTCGGCCCGATCGAGCCG
This sequence comes from Streptomyces sp. F001, assembly GCF_004187715.1. GTDB lineage: Bacteria > Actinomycetota > Actinomycetes > Streptomycetales > Streptomycetaceae > Streptomyces > Streptomyces flavusporus. The sequence continues at coordinate 2,040 of NZ_QZWF01000078.1, forward strand.
CCCGAAGCGCTCGGCGCGACCCTGGCCAGCCGGTTGCACGGGGTGCCCGGCCTCAGTGAGTTGCTCCACCGCTACCGGCAGAGCCTGTCCCGGCCCCGGCTGGAGCCGACGTGGCCGCTACCCGACCAACCCGACCCCGCCCAGCCCCACCCGACCGGACACAAGGGCGGGGTGACCAGCTGTGCCTTCTCGCCCGACGGCACCCTGCTCGCCACCACCAGTAACGATCACACCGCGCGCTTGTGGCGGATCGCGGACGGCACCGAACACACCGTGCTCACTGGCCACACCGGCGGACTCGGGGACTGTGCCTTCTCTCCGGGCGGCGCCCTGCTCGCCACCACCAGCGACGACCGTACGGCGCGCCTTTGGCGGGTGGTAGACGGCACCGAACTGGCCGTGCTCGCCGGCCATGCAGACGCCGTGACGAGCTGCGCGTTCTCCCCAGACGGTGCCCTGCTGGCCACCGCCGGCAATGACCACACCGTACGGCTGTGGCGGGTGGCCGACGGCACCGTCGCCGCCGTCCTCACCGGCCACGCCAAGGGGGTGAGTAGTTGCGCGTTCTCCCCGGACGGGGCGCTGCTCGCCGCCGCTGGCAATGACCACACCGTACGGCTGTGGCGGGTGGCCGACGGCACCGAACTCGTTGTCCTCACCGGCCACACCAGCATGGTGGACAGCTGCGCCTTCTCCCCGGACGGCACGCTCCTCGCCACCTCGGGCCACGACGACACGGCGCGGCTATGGCGGGTGACCGACGGTACCCTCGCCGCCGTCCTCACCGGCCACTCCAGCACCGTCTACAGGTGCGCTTTCTCCCCGGACGGCGCCCTGCTCGCCACCGCCAGCGCGGGAGGCAGCGTACGGCTGTGGCAGGTGCGCGACGGCACGCAGAAGGCGGTGCTCAAGGGGCATACAGGGTGGGTACGCGGCTGTGCGTTCTCCCCGGACGGGGCCCTGCTCGCGACCACCGGCAACGACCAGACGGGCCGGATCTGGCAGGTGGCGGACGGCACCGTCATGACCGTGATCACCGGTCACACGCGCGTCTACCGCTGCGCCTTTTCCCCGGACGGGAAGCTGCTGGCCACCACCAGCGACGATCACACGGCCCTGGTACGGCAGGTGGACGACGGCACCGAACTGGCCGTGCTCGCCGGCCACACCGACCGTGTCTACAGCTGTGCGTTCTCCCCGGACAGTGCCCTGCTCGCCACCACCAGCAACGACCGTACGGCCCGCTTGTGGCGCGTGGCCGACGCCGCCGAACACGTCGTGCTCACCGGGCACAGCCACTGGGTGACCGGCTGTGCCTTCTCCCCCGACGGGACGATGCTCGTCACCGCCGGTCAGGACAAGACGGCCCGGCTGTGGACGGTCGCAGACGGCGCCCAGCGGGCCACCCTGGACCGGCACACCGAAGGGGTCACGAGCTGTGCATTCTCCTTGGACGGAACACTCGTTGCCACCACCAGTGGCGATCAGACGGCACGGCTGTGGCGCGTCGCCGATGGAGTCGAGCACGCCGTACTGCGGGGCCATACGGACGCGGTGACCAGTTGCGCCTTTTCACCCGACGGCACCCTGCTCGCCACCACGAGCGACGACCGTACGGCGCGCCTTTGGCGGGTGGCCGATGCCGCCGAACTCACCGTGCTCACCGGCCATTCCAACTGGGTGGAGAACTGTGCTTTCTCCCCGGACGGCGCGCTGCTTGCGACGACGAGCCGCGACCAGACCGTTCGGCTGTGGCGAGTGGCTACCGGCGAGTGCTGTTGCTCACTGCGTGTCGCAAGCGATCTGACCGGTCTGTGCTGGCACTCCGCCGGTGGACTGCTCTGCACCACCGGCGGGGCGGGCGTGTACCTCCTGGCCCACCTGCCGTGAGTCCCATGTGGGCCTGCCGTGAGTCCCGCGCGGGCCGCCGCTCACTTGGTGCCGGCGGTGCGGAGCGCGGCGAGTACGAGGGTGCGCGCCGCGTCGATGGTCTCGGACACAGACACCCGTTCCTGGGAGCTGTGCGCCAACCGCACGTCACCCGGGCCGTATTGGAGGGTCGGGATGCCCGCGGCGGTGTAGAGCCGCAGATCGCTGCCGTATGGCGCCCCGCGCTCGCGCGGACCCGGGCCGCCGGTGGCTTCGGCACAGGCGCCCTGGACCACGTCCCGCAGTGGGTGATCGGCCGGAAGGCGCCCGCTGGCGAACTGGCCGCCCGGCCATGTCACCTCAACCGGATGGTCGCGCAGCCACGGGTCGACCGCGCAGGCCTCGGCCACGCACCGCTCCAGTGCGGCGCGGGCGGCCTGCGGATCCTCGTCGAGGCGGACACCCAACCGGCCCTCCGCCACAAGGAGATCGGGCACGCTGCTCGCCCAGTCACCAGAGCGCAGGGTGCCGACCGACAGCGCGTACGGGATCCCGTACTCCGCCATCAGCGGGTCCAGGTCGGTGTTTCGCTCGCTTTCCAGGCGGGCGAGGGCTCGGTGGACGGGGAGGTACGCGTCGATGGCACTGACCCCCGCGTCCCGTGAACTGGCGTGTGCGGACAGGCCGGGTACGCCGAGCCGGAAGGTCAACGCACCGGCGTTGGCCGTCACCACAGTGCCGCCGGTCGGTTCCGCGATGATGCACGCATCGCCGGTGTGTCCGCGGCCGAGAGTGCCGAAGGCACCGAGGCCGCCGTCCTCCTCGCCGACCACGAAGTGGACCGCCACCCGGCCGCGCAGCTTGACTCCGCTCGCCCGGATGGCCGCGATCGCGGCGAGGTGCGCCGCCAGACCCGCCTTCATATCGCAGGCTCCACGCCCGTACACGATGTCCCCGACCACCCGTGGCACGAACGGATCACCTTTCCACTGCCCCGGGTCCCCCGGCGGTACGACGTCGACATGGCCCTGAAGGATCACGGTCGGCCCGTCACCGCCGCCTTCGGTGACCCCCACCAGGCCCCACGCCTCATCGCGCGGCGCCTCCGTCCCGGGAAAACCAGGCTTCGCCCGCAACTCGGCCAGGTCCATGGACCACAGGTCCACATCGAGCCCGAGCCGGTCGAGCCGCCCGGCCAGGTCGTGCTGGATCTCCGTCTCGGCCGCGCTGCCGGTGACGCTCGGAATCGCGATCAGCTCCAGCAGGGTCCGGGCGATGGCCGCCTCGTCAACCTGCGCCAGGGCGGCCGCCTCCTCGGCGGTGAACACACTGGTGGTCATGGATGGACGCTCCTGTCGCGACTCACTGCCGAGTGAAGGACCTGACGACTGCTCAAGACCCCGACCTTCAGATGCTAAAGGCCATCAATTACGCATTCAATCACCGTTTTCAGCCGAACGCTCCGACTCATGAACCGCTCTCCCCCAACTGAGATGTCAGCGCGGCGAAAAGTGGGAACTGTGCCCTGCCAGCGCACCGTTGCCGCTCAGGCATCCAGACGGCGAGCCCATGCTCGTCCGCGAAGCGGGCGCCCTCCATCAGCAAGTGGTAGCGATCGCCCTCGGCCTCCCCGTCGTCGGCGAAATAGAACAGGCTGAAGCCCACGGTTTCCCCCGTCAACGGTCTGCGCCAAGGCTCGAACAAATCACACATAACGCGCGCCCGAATAATCGCCCACGTCAGCAATCGACGAGGCCGAGAGGCCGGCAACAGCAAGGCGTCGCAGGCAACCCGAGTGCACAACGCCATCCCGGTGCTAACGTCCGATCATGCTTCGGGCGGAGGATTGATGGAGAGCATCACAAAGAACCGGCAGCCCGTTGAGGCGCTTCGCGCGATGGTCGCCCGCGCCTACGGCCCGCAGGAGGTGTGCGACGCGGGCGAGGACTGGATCAGCGAACTGAGCGAGGGCTGGTTCAACGTGGCCTATCGGATCCGGCTGCGATCCGGCGCGCAAGTCGTCCTCAAGATCGCGCCGCCGCCGGATGTCGAGGTCATGACCTACGAGCGCGGCGCCATGGCCACCGAACTGGCGGCGCTGCGGCTGATCCGGGAGCACACGAAGGTTCCCGTGCCGGCGGTCGACTTCGCCGATCAGAGCCATGAGGTGTGCAACGCCGACTACTTCTTCATGACGTACGTAGCTGCGGACAACCTCAACGTCATCAGGGACACCCTGGCCGGAACGGAGATCAACGCGTACGACGAGGCGCTCGGCGCGATCACCCACGAGCTCAACACCATCCCCGGCACCGCCTTCGGCCCGCTGGCCGGGCCGGGCGAAAGCACGTGGCGCGCGGCCTTCCTGCGGATGGTCGAGGAGCTGCTGGGCGACGGCGAGCGACGCGGCGTCGACCTGCGCCACGGCTACGACGTGATCCGCGAAGTCGTGGCCGCCCACGCCGATTCGCTGGACGAGGTGACCGAGCCCCGGTTCGTCGAGTGGGACCTATGGCCCGGCAACTGCATGGTGCGCGACGGCCAGATCGTGGCAATCCTCGACCACGAGCGGGCGTTCTACGGCGATCCGCTGATGGAGTTCGGCTTCACCGGGAGTGAGTCGAGCGCTTACGGGGACGCCACGGCTTTCATCCGCGGCTACGGCCACCGGCCGTTCACCACCGCCGAGCGGACCCGTCGGCGGCTGTACAACCTTCACCTCGCTCTGATCCAGATCATCGAGACGAACTTCCGGGCACACACCAACACCGAGCGGTACGACTGGGCGTGCGAGCGACTGCGGGAGACCGTGGCCCTGCTCGGCGAGTAAGCACACTGACGGTGTCCTCGACGCCGCGCGACCTCTGTCCGTTCCCGGCTCATGGGACACTGCACTTCCTGCGCAGCGCCCCGCCGTGGCCTGAATCGGGGGCACGACGACCTCCCCTTCATCCTGTATGGCGGACCGCCATACAACGTCTACTCATCCGGCTACGCCGACCTGCTTGGCGAGGTCGCGACGCCCGCGGAAGCCGCCGCCCTCGTGGTGAGACACTTGCCGCCGAACGTGGTCATGGAGAGCGGCGAGGTACCCGTTCTGGGTGACTGAGCCTGAGACTCATAGCCACTCGTTGAGAACTGCGACCAGCACCGTGGCTTCGTAGCGGACGGCGAGTTTGATGCCCCTATGGATGTCAAGCAGCAGCTGGCGGGGATGCCACCGTGCTTCTGGGCAGGACGATCATCTGGTAGATCTCGCGTGCGACGTAGCGTTTGAGGCAGCGGATGGCTTCGGGACGGGTCTTGCCCTCGCTGACGCGCCGCTCCACGTAGTCGCGTGTGCAGGTGTCCCAGCGCAGGCGGGCCAGGACGATGGTGTAGAGAGGGGAGTTGGCCTGGCGGTCGCCACCGCGGTTGAGCCTGCGGCGCTGGGTCTTGCCCGAGGGCGCCTCCACCGGGCTGAGGGTCTTGCCCCCGAGGAGTGGACACCTGTTCGTGTCGT
>NZ_QZWF01000079.1 GCF_004187715.1 Streptomyces sp. F001
GCCCCCACGGTCACCGTCGGACGCCGGACACCCGTCCCACCACTTCCCGCAACAGCTCCCCATCCACGAACGGCACGTCAGCGCTCCCGGCGTTGTTGACCCTGTTCGGGGCCGCATCCCGCGTCGCCGACCCGGCTGCCCCCCACACCTCGGGGTGCTGCCGCCCGCGCCCTCTACTCAGCCGTCGCGCGCTACCGCCACGAGATCAGCCCGAAGCTGCCCGCCCGGTGTCCGTACACGCCCACCTGCTCGACGTACGCGATCAAGGCACTGCACCGCCACGGCGCACTGCGCGGCGGCATGCTGACCCTCGGCCGCCTGCTGCGCTGTACGCCCGAGCGGGCGCGGCGGCGGGGCGGGCTGGACCCGGTGCCACCGGCGCGGTCGCGGTAACTCCTTGCATAGAGCGAACTCCAAGCCGTTGGCTTGCCCCCATGAAGTACACGCAGCTCGGACGCACAGGCCTCAAGGTCAGCCGACTGGTCCTCGGCACGATGAACTTCGGACCGCAGACCGACGAAGCGGACAGTCACGCGATCATGGACGCGGCCCTGGACGCGGGGATCAACTTCTTCGACACCGCCAACGTCTACGGCTGGGGCGAGAACAAGGGCCGTACGGAACGCATCATCGGGAACTGGTTCGCCAAGGGCGGCGACCGGCGCGACAAGGTCGTCCTCGCCACCAAGGTGTACGGGAACATGGGCCTGGACGAAAGCGAGCCGTGGCCCAACCACAACAAGCTCTCCGCGCTCAACATCCGCCGAGCCGTGGACGCCAGCCTGAAGCGGCTGCAGACGGACTACATCGACGTCTACCAGTTCCACCACATCGACCGGGCCACGCCCTTCGAGGAAATCTGGCAGGCCATCGACGTCCTCGTCCAGCAGGGCAAGATCCTGTACGTCGGCTCCTCCAACTTCCCCGGCTACAAGATCGCCCAGGCCAACGAGGTCGCCGCCCGCCGCGGCGGCACCATCGGCCTCGTCAGCGAGCAGTGCCTCTACAACCTCGCCGAGCGCCGCGCCGAGATGGAGGTCATCCCGGCCGCGCAGGACTACGGCCTCGGGGTCATCCCCTGGTCGCCGCTGCACGGCGGCCTGCTCGGCGGCGTGATCAAGAAGGAGGTCGAGGGCGGCCGACGCGCCTCCGGGCGGGCCGCCGACACCCTCGCCGACCCGGCCGTACGCGCGCAGATCCAGGCGTACGAGGACCTGCTCGACAAGCACGGCCTGGAACCCGGCGAGGCCGCCCTCGCCTGGCTGCTCAGCCGCCCCGGCGTGACCGGCCCGATCGTCGGCCCGCGCACCGCCGAGCAGCTGGCGTCGGCTCTGCGTGCCGTGGAGCTGGAGCTGTCGGAGGAACTGCTGACCGGGCTGGACGAGATCTTCCCGGGACCGGGGCCGTCTCCGGAGGCGTTCGCCTGGTAAGGCACTGCAAGGCACAGCACTGCACGGGCGTGGCGGCGGCCTACCCTCCGAACGCCGCCGCCACCGCCACCACCACGAACATCAGTACAAGCGCACCGGCCATGATCCGGTTCCGGGTTTTCGGGTCCACGTATCGAGACTAACCGGCGCCGCCGAGCGGCCAGCGGGCGACCGCCTCGTACCGGGGCTGCTCGGCCGGCACCCCGGACTTCGGCAGGTTGCTGCGGACCAGGACCAGCTCGTCCACCGTCCAGGTACGGCTCCCGAACCCGGCCAGCGCGTCGACGTACGCCCGCACGTTCACCCCGTACCGGCTGCGGGCCACCGTGAGGTGGGCCTTGTAGCGGCGGTGCTCCCCCATCGGCACACCCGCCTTCCGCGCTGCCGCCTCGGTGCGGTCGGCCAGCAGCCCCAGCGTCACCAGATCACCCTCGGCGCCCGTCCACAGCGCCCGCCCGTGCCCGAACTGCCCGCCACCGCGCAGGGCCAGCGGGAAGGCCGGCGTGCGGTGCGCGGCCCGCTCCAGCCGGGCCGACAGTTCCGGTACGAGGTCGTCGTCGACCTCCCCGTAGAACGCGAGCGTGAAGTGCCACCCGGGCCGCCCGGTCCAGCGCAGCCCGTCCGCGCCGGGCAGCCTCTTCAGCTCGGCCACTTCCACGGCGAGCTCACGGACGACCTCGTCGGGCGGCACGACGGCGGCGAAGAGTCTCATGAACCCAGTCTGCCCTGCGTGTCACGACCTCGGGCGTGCCCTCGTCACCGTGCGTATCGTTGTACCGCGCGGCTGCATCCGTCCGGGGCGGCCGGGGAGGAGCGCCACGATGACCGTCATTGAAGACAGGATCGCGATGGCCGAGAGCGACACGCGCTGGCTCGACGAAATGTTCGAGCGGCTCGAGAAGATGCCCGTCCCCGAGGGATACAAGGTCGAGATCGTCGAGGGGACCATCTACATGTCGCCGCAGCGGGACATCCACTGGGAGACCATTCGAGCGATCATCTGGGCCATCGAGGACCGCTTCGGCAGGCGTGCAAAGGTCCTGTCAGACGTCCGCATCGACTTCCCCGGCCACAAGAACGGTCTCGCCCCGGACGTGGCGAAGCTGCGCGACGGTGCCCAGAAGAACTCCGAAGGCCGCTGGCGCTACGAGGACATCGAGTTCGTCGCCGAGGTCATCTCCACGGACACGGCCAAGAACGATTACGGCCCCAAGAAGACCGCATACGCCCTCGCCGAAGTCCCCGTCTATCTCATCGCCGACCCTTACACAGGCAAGTGCCGCCTGTTCACCCAGCCCAAGGACGGCGACTACGTGAGCGACACGTCCATCACCTATGGCGGGGACGTCGACATGACCACCACCCACCTCGGCCTCGTCCTCAAGACCGACGAGTTCCCCCGCGACTGACGCCGTCGGCCCGCCGCGTCACGCCGCCGCAGCCAGCTCCTCCCGCTCCTCCCGCTCCCCCCGAGGAACGAACCGCACCCGAGGATGCCCGGAGTTCCACCCCACCGACAGCCGCAGCCCGCCCGCGCGGGCCAGGATCAGGCCGATCACGACGGCAGCCAGCGCGGCCACCGCACCGCCGACCGCAAGACCGACCCTCGCACCGTACGTGTCCGTGATCCACCCGACGATCGGCGCGCCCACCGGCGAGCCGCCGAGGAACACCATCATGTACAGGGCCATCACCCGGCCCCGCATCGCCGGATCCGTGGCCATCTGGATGCCGGTGTTGGCGGTGACGTTGACCGTCATGCCGAAGAGGCCGAGCGGGATCATCAGCAGGGCGAAGAGCCACAGCGACGGGGTCACCGCGGCCACGATCTCCACCGTGCCGAAGACCAGCGCCGCCGCGGCCAGGAGCCGCAGCCGGGCCGTGCCGCGTCGGGCGGCGAGCAGGGCACCGGTCACCGAGCCGACCGCCATCAGCGTGTTGAACAGGCTGTACGTGCCCGCGCCGACGTGGAAGACCTCGTCCGCGAAGGCCGACAGGTAGACCGGGAAGTTGAAGGCGAACGTCCCTATGAAGCCGACCAGCACGATCGGCCAGACCAGCTCGGGGCGGCCGGCGACGTAGGCCAGGCCCTCGCGCAGCTGTCCCTTGCCGCGCGGGGCGCGCTGGACGGGGTGCAGTTCGCGGGCGCGCATCAGCAGCAGGCCGGCGATGGGGGCGACGAAGGACAGGCCGTTGAAGAGGAACGCCCAGCCGGTCCCCACGCCGGTGATCAGGAGACCCGCGACGGCGGGGCCGACCATGCGGGCGGACTGGAAGTTGGCGGAGTTCAGGCTGACCGCGTTCTGGAGCTGGTCGGGGCCGACCATCTCGGAGACGAAGGACTGCCGGGCCGGGTTGTCGACGACCGTGGCGAGACCGACGGCGAAGGCGGCGACGTAGACGTGCCAGACCTCGACATGGCCGGTGATCGTGAGAAACGCCAGCGCCAGGCCCGTCATCGCCATCGCGGCCTGGGTGACCAGCAGGGTGGGGCGCTTGGGGAGGCGGTCGACGAGGACGCCGCCGTAGAGGCCGAAGAGCAGCATCGGCAGGAACTGCAGCGCCGTCGTGACGCCGACGGCCGTCGCGGAGCCGGTGAGGCTGAGGACCAGCCAGTCCTGGGCGATGCGCTGCATCCAGGTGCCGGTGTTGGAGACGACCTGGCCGATGAAGAAGAGGCGGTAGTTGCGGATCTTCAGGGAGCTGAACATCGAGGACTTACGGGTGTCCTCCACGGGGTCTTCGGGGGTGTCGTGGGTGGTCGGTGCGGGGGCGGAGTGTGCTCCGGGTCCCGTACTCAAAGGGGTTCGCCTCCTCCGGTGGTGCGGTTACAGATGTGCGAGCTTCTCCAGTACGGGGGCGGCGGCGCGCAGTTTCGCCCACTCGTCCTCGTCGAGGTCCTCGACCAGCGAGGCCAGGAACGCGTTCCGCTTGCGGCGGCTCTCCTCGAGCATCGCCTCGGCCCGCTCGGTCTGCGTGACGACCTTCTGGCGCCGGTCCTCGGGATGCGGCTCCAGCCGGACCAGCCCCTTGGCCTCGAGCAGCGCCACGATGCGGGTCATCGACGGCGGCTGCACATGTTCCTTACGGGCGAGCTCGCCCGGGGTGGCCGTGCCGCAGCGAGCCAGGGTGCCCAGCACCGACATCTCGGTAGGGCTCAGCGACTCGTCGACCCGCTGGTGCTTGAGCCGACGGGACAGCCGCATCACGGCGGAGCGAAGAGAGTTCACGGCGGCCGCGTCGTCGCCATGGGTAAGGTCCGGCATGTTCTTTAGGGTAACTCATTACTCTAACTAAAGACCAGTGGCGACACGCACAGGTGCCCGTGATCCCCGCCACTGAAACCGGATCATCACCCGTACGAGTGAGTCACTTCCGGAAAGTGACGCACCACTGGGTCGCCTTGCAACCCTCGTGTCCATGGGGACCAGTGTGCTCAGCCTGCGGATCGACGGGGAGCTGCTCGAACGGCTCCGGGACCACGCGGCGAAAAGAGGAATGAGCGTCCAGGACTATGTGATCCGGACGCTCATTCGGGACGACTTCGACGAACGCTTCAAGTCGGCGGTCGAAGAGACGGAGAGGTTCTACGGGGTCACCTGACGGCCCCCGTGCGGCATCAGGTCAGACCCAGTGCCGGCATCAGGTAGTAGAAGGCGAACACCGCCGCCACCACGTACATCGCCGCCGGGACCTCCCGGCCCCGTCCGGCCGCCAGGCGCAGGACGACGAAGGTGATGAAGCCCATACCGATGCCGTTGGTGATCGAGTAGGTGAACGGCATCATCAGCATCGTCACGAAGGCCGGAACGGCGATCGTGTAGTCCGCCCAGTCGATCTCCTTGACCGAACCGGCCAGGATCAGGAAGCCGACCGCGACCAGCGCGGGGGTGGCCGCCTGGGACGGGACCATCGTGGCGACCGGGGTCAGGAACAGCGCCACGGCGAACAGCGATCCGGTGATCACGTTCGCGAAGCCGGTCCGGGCGCCCTCGCCGACGCCGGCCGTGGACTCCACGAAGCAGGTGGTGGCCGAGGAGGAGCTGGCGCCGCCCGCGGCGACCGCGATGCCGTCGACGAAGAGGACCTTGTTGATGCCGGGCATCTGGCCCTGGGCGTCGGTCAGCTTGGCCTCGTCGCTGACGCCCATGATCGTGCCCATCGCGTCGAAGAAGCACGACAGCAGCACGGTGAAGACGAAGAGGATGCCGGTCAGCACGCCGACCTTGGCGAAGCCGCCGAACAGGCTGACCTCGCCGATCAGGCCGAAGTCGGGGGTGGCGACCGGGTTGCCGGGCCACTTCGGGGTGGTCAGGCCCCAGGAGGGGATGTCCGCGACGGCGTTGATGATCACCGCGAGGACGGTCATCGCGACGATCGAGATCAGGATCGCGCCGGACACCTTGCGCACGATCAGCGCCAGCGTGAGCAGCACGCCGAGGATGAAGACCAGGACCGGCCAGCCGTTGAGGTGACCGGTGGCGCCGAGCTGGAGCGGGACCGTGGTCTGGGCGGCGTCCGGGATACGGGAGACGAAGCCGGCGTCGACGAGGCCGATCAGCATGATGAACAGGCCGATACCGATGGCGATGGCCTTGCGCAGTCCGTAGGGCACGGCGTTCATCACGCGCTCACGCAGGCCCGTGGCGACCAGCAGCATCACGACGAAACCGGCGAGCACCACCATGCCCATGGCATCCGGCCAGGACATCCGCGGGGCGAGCTGGAGCGCGACGACCGAGTTCACACCGAGACCGGCGGCCAGCGCGATCGGCACGTTGCCGATGACGCCCATGAGGAGCGTGGTGAACGCCGCCGTCAGGGCCGTCGCGGTGACCAGCTGGCCGTTGTCGAGCTGGTTGCCGTACATGTCCTTCGCGCTGCCGAGGATGATCGGGTTCAGCACGATGATGTAGGCCATGGCGAAGAAGGTGGCGAAACCGCCGCGGATCTCGCGCGGCAGCGTGCTGCCCCGCTCGGAGATCTTGAAGAAACGGTCGAGTGCGCCGTATGCGGGCCTGGCTCCCGGCTGTTCAGGGGCGGGGACCTTGGCGGGGGCCGAGGTGGGCATGTTTTTGGTGGTTCCTACGAAGAGAAGTGGTCAGACACAAACCGTTTCAGTATGAACATATGACGCCGGGATCGGCCATCTCCGCGCGTAGACCTGATCGCCTCGTAAGCTGTCCTCCATGGCGAAGTGGACCCCCAAGCACGAGGCACCGGAGCCCCTGGAGGGCCCCGTCGTCGGCACCATCACCGGCGGCACGATCGTCTGGTTCGTCCTCTTCCTGGTGCAGCTGCCGTTCTACGGCTGGTTCGACGACCACGGGCACACCTGGTGGCTGTGGACCTGCCTGGCCGGCGGAGGGCTGGGGCTGCTCGGCATCTGGTACGTCCGCCGACGGGACGCGGCGATCAAGCGGTCGGCGCGCGAGGAAACCCCGGCGACACCCTGAGCCCTCCGTACGCCCAGGGCACTACGGCAGTCCTCCCGTAGTCGGATCTTCCGCCCACTCCGGGGGTGAAGCCCCACATCCGCACGTACCGTCGAATGCATGACGCACATCGACGCGGACGCCGAGCTCGGTCCCGCGCACCCCGCCCCCGTGCCGTCGGTGACGACCGGCCTGACGGCCGCCGAGGTCGCCGAGCGGGTGGCGCGCGGGCAGGTCAACGACGTACCGGTGCGCAGCAGCCGGTCGATGGCCGCCATCATCCGCTCGAACGTCTTCACCCGCTTCAACGCGATCATCGGCGTGCTCTGGGTGATCATGCTGTTCGTCGCGCCGATCCAGGACAGCCTGTTCGGCTTCGTGATCCTCGCCAACACCGGCATCGGCATCATCCAGGAGTGGCGGGCGAAGAAGACCCTCGACT
>NZ_QZWF01000080.1 GCF_004187715.1 Streptomyces sp. F001
GCCACACACGGCCCGCACCCACCGTGCGACAGGAACCACCCACGACGAGGCGGGGGCCTGGGGGGCGGCAGCCCCAGCGAGGCCGGCACCAACAGGCAGGGCGGGGTGTCACCCTGCACTCAGCCCCCGTTCCGCTTAATCTGCACCGCATGGCTGCGGCTCAGGGACGACTGTCGGACGACGCTGGCGGAACGGACGACCCGAAGGAGGAGGACCTGCATACGGGCGAGACGGCTCCGCTGCCCTTCCGGGCCGCCGTGGACGCACTGCGGTCCGCGCGGCTGCGGCCGCAGATCGAGGTCGAGCCGACCCGCGCGCCGCAGCGGCTGGCCCCTCACTCGTACGCACTGGAGGCCACCGTCGTCGACGGCGACCAGGACCTGGCCGACGGCCGGCTGGTGCTGCTGCACGACCCCGCCGGACATGACGCCTGGCGGGGTACCTTCCGGTTGGTGACGCTGGTGCGCGCGGAACTGGAGCCGGAGATGGCCGCCGACCCGCTGCTGCCGGAGGTGTGCTGGACCTGGCTGACGGGGGCGCTGCAGGCGCGCGGTCTGACGTACGGGGAGGCGAGCGGTACCGTCACGCGCGCGAGCTCCCATTACTTCGGCGGGCTGTCCGCGCGCCCGTCCGCCTCGCAGATCGAGATCCGTGCCTCGTGGACACCGCAGGAGGGCCTGGGCGGGGCGCCGGACACGGCGGCGCATCTGGCGTCCTGGTGCGATCTGCTCGCGCAGGTCGCGGGCCTGCCGCCGGCCGGTCCGGGTGACGCCTCGGTGGTGACGCTGCCCCAGCGGCGCGGCCCGCAGTCGCGCTGAGCGTCACCCGGCCGGGCCGCTTCAGGCCGATCTCTTTGTCGATACGACCACTTTCGGCCGTACCGCGACGCGAACCGAAGCTGTTCGATCTTCGAATGATCGACCGCGTGTCCGAATTGCCCAGATTGTTACTCACCGGATCGCGATCATTTTCTAAAGGCAGACCGGTTTGGTGCCGAAGACGTCTGTGACCTTGAAAGCACGGTTCGTCCCCCTTCACCCCCCACGAGCCGGCCCCGTCCCGCACCCCAGGAGGCCTGGTGTCCGTTCTCCTCGAGCAGCCCGCAAGCCTGGTCGCCTACCGCCCGAACAAGCCGACCGCCATGGTGGTCGTGGCCGACCCGCGCGTCCGCTCCACCGTCACCCGCCATCTGTGGGCGCTCGGTGTGCGCGATGTGATCGAGGCCTCGTCCATCGCAGAGGCTCGTCCCCGCATCGGCAACCCCCGCGACATCTGCGTCGCCGACGTCCATCTGCCCGACGGCTCCGGCCTCACGCTCCTGTCGGAGACCCGCGCCGCCGGCTGGCCCAACGGTCTCGCCCTGTCCGCCGCCGACGACATCGGCGCGGTGCGCAACGCCCTCGCGGGCGGTGTGAAGGGCTACGTCGTCACCGGCACCCGCACCAACGTCGGGCTCCCCACCCGACCGGGTGCCGCTCCCATCGGCGCGGCCGCCGCCCGTCTGCACCGCCGTCCCCCGGGTGCCCCGAGTCACCCGGGTGGCTACCGCGAGCTGTCCGGCCGCGAGGTGGAGGTGCTGCGGCTGGTCGCCGAAGGCCAGTCGAACAAGGCGATCGGCGTCTCGATGGGCCTGTCCGCCCTGACCGTCAAGAGCCACCTCGCCCGCATCGCCCGCAAGCTCGGCACGGGCGACCGCGCCGGGATGGTGGCGGTGGCCCTGCGCACCGGAATCATTCACTGAGCCGCATATTCACACATGCGAACGGGATCGGCCGCTGATCCCGTTCACCAACCCCACCCGTCGCGAACCGAACCTTTCACCGATCTGACTGCTTTCAGGACCCCCTGCGCCCGTCGACGGAACGTTCCGTCGACGGGCGCTGTCCATCAGCACGCCTCCGCTGCGAGCCGCCCGTGCTGCTCACAGCGCCTTCAGCGGGATCCTTCGAAATTCGATCACTTCGTACGCCGCCTCGATCCCTCTCTCGTACAGGACGCCCACCGTCTCGGCATCGAGCTGCACCAGGTCCGAATATGCCGCCTTCTTCGAGGACAGGGTCATTGCCTTGCCGAAGGAGCGCCCGCCGTCCGAACTGCTCCACACCGCCATCGCCGCACGGTCGGTCGGCATGGAAGGTGCCGAGAGAAGCAGCCTCCCCCGCTCCTCGGCCAGTTGCAGCACAGAGCTCTGCACCAGGGGCACATCATTCAGCGAACTCTGATCCTCATAGCCCCGGTCAAGAGTGGCACCACCATCGCTGGAGTAGGCGTCGAGGCGATTCCCCACGCTCGCCCCCTTCTGATTGCGAGCGTTGAAGTACAGCCGTCCGTCGGGCAGTTCTGCGGCGGTCGACTCGTTCGCGTTGTGCACGCCTTCGTAGGAGTCCTCGACGAAACCGAGTCGCCACGACCGGCCACCGTCGTCGCTGTAGATCGCGTGCGCCCCGAAGTACTTGGGTTCCTGCCCAGTGTCCGCGGGCCCCGGGGACGGCGGCGCGGAGTGATTGGCGGGCACGATCAGCCGTCCCGCGTGCTCGCCCCGCGTCAGGGCGACGGCATGTCCGGGTCCTGTCGCATACCACCGCCAGTCGGGCCGCTTCACCGTCGACGTGATCTCCTTCAGCGCGGAGAACGACCGCCCGTCGTCCCTGCTCGTCTGTACGAACACCCGTCGGCCCTGTTCGTGCACGACCTCGCCGCGCAGGACCTGCGCCTCGGTGACATCACCACTGTTGTACGAAGTGACGAGCACGATGTTCCCCGTCCGGAGATCCACGACGGGCGCCGGGTTGCCCCGCGTATCACCGTGGCCGGCCGCGACGACTTGCAACGGGCCCCAGGTGCAGCCGCCGTCGCGCGACCGTCTGAGCACGACGTCGATGTCACCCGCGTCCTGCTTGCCGTCGGTCCGCCCTTCGGCGAAGGCGAGCAGGGTCCCGGGGCGGGTCTGGACGACAGCGGGTATTCGGTAGGTGGCATAGCCTCCCTTGCCGGAGGCGTACGGCACGGACGACACGCATCTTCGCTCGGGTTCGGCATCCGCGCTGTCGGCCTCGTCGGCCCCGGGGCGGGCGACGACCACTAAGGCGGCGACGGAGACTGTGATGGCAGCGAGAACGGCCAGGCGGCGGTCAAGGAACTTGCGGATCAAGGCTCCCCCAGGGGTCGCGGAAGATCGTCAGAGGTCGGCAGACGACGACTCTCGTGAACCTAAGACGTCATCTCATTTGGTGAGTCGGCGGTAGCAGATGAGGGTGAACTGCCACGTTGCGTGGCAGCTACCCGGCAACGCCCAGGTAGTCGGCCATTTCGCGCATCTCCGTCGTGAGGGTGCGCTTGCGCTTGCCCAGGATCTCCTGCATGGTCTCGGCGGCCCCGTTCTGGTGCCTCAGCCACTGCGGGGCGGCTTCCCTGGCACGGGTCAACTCGTCCATGGCGGCGGACAAGTCGCCGGTCCGGGTGTGGGCGCGCGCCACATCGAGGGTGAAGCGGTTCCCGTCGTTGCTGCTGGGCCTGCCCAAGCGCTTCCACGCCTTGGGCGACAACTCCTCCTGCTCGCCTGCCTTGCGCACCACCGCGCGGGCGTCGCCGATGACCAGGGAATCTTCGAGTGCCTTGACCGCGACGGTGACCGGCCCGAAGACGGACCAGTGCCGGGAGACGTTGCGATGCGCCGTCCCGACAGCGGTTGCCGCGGCCCGGGCGGCTTGACGATACTCCTTCGCCTCGTCGGGACGGTTGTTCCTCGCGGCTGCGGCGGCGGCTTCCATCGCCAGGCCGCCCCACACCGCGTAGTGGTCCGGCTCGGCCCCAGTGATCTTCGGCTCCACCGCGTCCATGCTCTGGGCGGCGACCTGTTCCGCCTCGTCCAACCTTCCCTGCCTCACCAGCAGCCAGCACATGCAGCCGACACCGGAGCCCGCCGCAAGCATGTCTCCGGCCTGACGGGCGTCCATGATGGCGCTGCGCACAGCGGCATACGCGATGTCGTACTGCCGTACCTGGGCCTGGGTGAGGTAGGTGCCGGCCAGACGCAGCGCCTCGGCGCGGGCCAGCAGGGCCTGCCGGTGCTCGTCCCCGCTGTCGTAGTAGGCAACGGCCCTCGCGGCATCACGCAGCAGGCCCGGCAGTTGAGCCGCGACGCTCTTGTAACTGTCGGAGAAGTACAGCACCCGTGCGTCTTGCAACGTCCGCCGGAAGATGCGCAGGTTCGGTTCCTCGGCCACGGCTTCGGCGTCCTGGTCCACGAGCCCGACGGCTGGGGTGAGGGCGGCGCGGAGCTGGATCAGGTTGACCCGGTTCGGCTCCTCGGCCTGCCCGACGGGCTCCGGTGCATCCGAGGCCATCAGCGCGGCCGTGGTCACCCCCAGCGCGCGGGCAAGCGTGTGCAAGGTCTCCATGCGGATCGTGCCGCCCTGCTCGGCCTTGCGCACAGTGCCCGGCGATACGCCTACGGCGTGGGCGAGTTCCTCCTGGCTCATCCCCGCGCGACGCCGGTACTTGCGGACGTTGTCAGCCAGCTCCGTGGTCATCAACTCACCACCTCCCACTCCACGGTCCGCCCGGCCGACACACCAACCGGGGCGATCCGGCAGACACCCGCCCACAGGGGTGCCCCACCACGTGGCGGGTCGGGACTCCGGCAGGATCGGGGCCTGAGGGGGAGGGGGTCCCGCGTCGGTCGGGCAGCTTTGCCGGGTCTTCGAAGTTGAGCGGTGCAGCCCTCCGCGGTGTTGGCGGACCCGGGGGTGTCCCCGCAGTGATGTGACACTTCGGCGCAGAGTGTCACGTTCGCCGGCCACACCCGCCCCGCCCCGGGCGCTCGAGCGCACCGCTCAACCTCGAAGACCCGCTTTGCCGTGCCAGGGTTCGCCGGGGGCCGCCGAGGCTCACCCCGTGACGCGTGCGCTTGGCCTTGGCGGCCCCCGGGGGTTCCTGGTACGCCTCTGGTGACCGGGCGGCGAGGGACCCCCTCCTGCGACCTCGACCCCACACCACGACGAAGCCGCACCCGTCCACTCGCCCTCCATCACCTCGGAGACATCTCAGGGGGCTAGGAAGTCAAGTTGGCTCCTCGGTGGTCGGCTTGTAGGCCAGGAAACTGGCGAACTTCCAGTTCAGTTCCTCGTCGGGCTCCTGCACCAGCTGAGCGGTGATGGTGAATTCGGCCTGGTTCAGCAGCTCAGCGAGCTGGTGTGGGGGCAGCCGATACGACGCGTAGGACACGGGGTGGCCGCCATAGCCGTGTGTCGGACGGCGGTGCTCACCGGTGCCTACGTGGCCGGCGAGGAGGAGATGTCCGCCGGGTGCCAGGGTGCGGTGGAACTCGGCGAACACGACCGGCAGCAACTCCGGAGGGGTGTGGTGGGTGGAGTAGTACGCCAGGATGCCACCGAGCGTGTCGTCCTCGATCTCCAGCGCGGTCATGGAGCCCACGGAGAAGCGCAGGTCCGGATAGGTGCTTCGGGCTAGTTCGATCATCTTTGGGGACACATCGATGCCGAATGCAGAAACGCCGAGTCCGGCCATGTGCGCCGTCACTCTTCCGGGTCCGCAGCCCAGGTCCGCGACCGGTCCTCGGTCGGATGCCTGCACCAGCTCGGCGAAGGCGGTCAGCATCGAGCGAGACAGGGGGTCCAGCTCAGACGGGGCCTTGACGAGGGCGGCGTAGTCGTCGGCCACGGTGTCGTATGACTCCCGGACCGCGGCAAGGTAGGAAGGCTCAGTCACGCGGTGAATCTAGACGGGTGCACTGACAGCGCCTGTGACCGATGGCCGGCTCACGCAGGTGCTTGAGGGAGTGGGGCGAAGGCGCGTTGTTCGTCGAAGTGCTGCCGGGTCTGAAGGCAGTGGTGGAGCTGGCCGAGGAAGCGGTTGAGCAGGTGGCGCTGGGCGGCGTTGTGCCAGTCTCCGTGCTCGCGTCGGCGCCGGTAGGGGGCGTTGGCTCCGAGGGAGGCCTGGAGGGCTGAGAAGACCCAGAGGAAACCGGCGTTCATGAGCCGGTTGTTCTTGACGAAGCGGCGGCCGACGTAGCGTTTCTTGCCGGAAGCACGGGTGATCGGGGCGGACCCCGCGTAGGACTTCAGCGCTCTGGCGTTGGAGAAGCGGTTGCGGTCGTCGCCGATCTCGGCGAGGACGCGTGCCCCGAGCAGGGGCCCGAGGCCGGGGAAGCTGAGCAGGATCTCCCTGTCGGCGTGCTGGCGGAAGGCCTCGGTGACGGCTGCGCGAGGTCGTCCGCGGCCTGGCAGGCGGCATCCAGCTGCTTGAGAAGGGCAAGGAGCTGGTGGCCGAAGGCGTCCTCGACAGCTGGGAGCTGGCGGGCGTACTCGGAGCGGAAGATGCCCCGCAGACGCTCGGTTTCGCCGTCGAAGGAACGAGTGCGGCCACTGCGCTTGAGAGCGGCTCGCAGCTGGGCGAGGGTCAGTTTCGCGGCCCTGGCTGGAGTCGGGGCCAGAGTGAGGATGACGCGGGCGTCGGAGCGGGTCAGGCCGTCCTCCTTGCCCTGGAAGGCGTGCAGGGCGGCCGGGTAGTACTCGCGCAGCAGTGAACAGACCTGGTTGGCGACCTGCTGTCGGTGCCAGACGGCGTCCTGCTGGGCGCGGGCCAGGACGGTGATGGCCTGGGCGAGTTCGGAGTCGGCGGGCAACGGCCGGTAGGCGTGCATGTCGGTGCGCAGGATGTTGGCCAGGACCAGAGCATCGCCGGGGTCGGACTTCTTGCGGCTGACGCTGTGCCGGTCGCGATAGCGGGCGGCAGCGAGCGGGTTGATCGCGAAGACCTTGCGGCTGCCGGTGCGCAGGGCCGCCACCAGCAGGCCGTGGTTGGTCTCGATGGACACCGGTATGGGATCGTCGGGGCTGTCGCCGTGTTCGGCCAGGAGGTCCAGCAGCTTGCTGTAGTCGGCCGCGTCGTCACTGATTCGGCCTTTGGCGAGCAGAGTGCCGGTGTCGTCGACGAGAGCGACGTCGTGGTGGCGCTCCGCCCAGTCGATGCCGCAGAACACAGTCAAGCTGTCCCCGGCGGCGGGTGGCCTGCCGGAAGCGGGAGTTGCAGAGTGCAGCCTGCGCGCTCCATGCGCACCAGCGGAGCGTCCCCGCCGCCCGAGAACTCCAGCCCCACCGCGGTTGCCTTCGGGACGACTGTGCCGGCCTCGGTGCGGGCAAGATCCGTGTCGATCGCACGCCATCGGCCACTGATCCGGGTCCGCACGGGGCGCAGATACTCC
>NZ_QZWF01000081.1 GCF_004187715.1 Streptomyces sp. F001
GGTGGCGTACCGGACTTCCGGCGGAGCGCTTAGCATGGTGCAGGCTCAGCCGCACGGGGCGCCGGTGACCGAACGGAGAGCCGTCATGCCGTTGCTCGACCCCGGGACCTGGCAGTCCCGCACCCTGTCGGGACCCGAGTACGCCGTCGTCGAGCCGGCCACCGGCGAGCCGCTCGGCACCCTCGCCCTCGCAACCGCGCAGGACGTCTCAGCCGCCGCCGAGGCTGCCCACGACGCCCAGCGGGAGTGGGGGCGCCTTCCGTATCTCGTGCGCGCCGGAGTGCTCCGCCGGGCCGGTGACCTGTTCACCGAGCACGCTGGCGAACTGCGCGAGTGGATCGTCCGCGAGTCCGGCTCCATCCCCGGCAAGGCCGACTTCGAACTCCACGTCGCCGCCCAGGAGTGCTACGAGGCCGCCGCGCTCGCCTCTCGCCCGGCCGGTCAGGTCCTGCCCAGCGAGGCGCCCCGGCTGTCGTACACCCGACGGGTCCCGGTCGGCGTCGTGGGCGTGATCGCCCCGTTCAACGCGCCGCTGATCCTGGCCATTCGCTCCGTTGCACCGGCCCTCGCGCTCGGCAACGCAGTCGTCCTGAAGCCGGACCCGCGCACCGCCGTGTGCGGCGGAGTCGCCCTCGCCGCGGTCCTTGCCGAGGCGGGCCTGCCCGAAGGGCTGCTGCATGTGCTGCCGGGTGGCCCGGACACGGGAGGGGCCCTGGTCGCCGATCCATGGGTGCCGGTCATCTCCTTCACCGGCTCGACCGAGACGGGCCGGGCGGTCGGCGAGGCCGCCGGACGCCACCTCAAGCGCGCCCACCTGGAACTGGGCGGCAACTCCGCCCTCATCGTGCTCGACGACGCCGACCTTGACACGGTGATCTCCACGGCCGCATGGGGCTCGTTCTTCCACCAGGGCCAGATCTGCATGACGACCGGCCGCCACCTGGTGCACCAGTCGCTGTACGAGGAGTACGTCGAGCGCCTCGCCGCCAAGGCGGACTCACTCGCGGTCGGCGATCCGCTCCGCGAGCGGGTGCAGCTCGGCCCGGTCATCGACGCCACCCAGCTGGCCAAGGTGCACGGCCTGGTCGAGTCGAGCACCGCCGACGGAGCCCGGCTGGCCGCGGGCGGCACGTACGAGCGTCTCTTCTACCGGCCGACCGTCCTCGCCGGCGTCCACGACGACACCCCTGCCTACACGGAGGAGGTGTTCGGCCCGGTCGCGCCCGTGCGGTCCTTCAGGACCGCCGAGGAGGCGGCCGCCCTCGCCGGGCGCAGCCTGTACGGACTCTGCCTCGGCATCGTCACCCGCGACGCGGCCCGCGGCCTCGAACTGGCCGAGCGGATCCCGACCGGCATCGTCCACATCAACGACCAGACCGTGAACGACGAGGCCGTGGCGCCCTTCGGCGGGGTCGCCGCGTCCGGCACCGGCGCCCGCTTCGGCGGCGAGGCCAACCTGGAGGCCTTCACCGACGTGCGCTGGACGACGGTGCGCGGTGACGTGCCGGCGTACCCCTTCTAGGCATGACGGGATGCGTGTGCCCTACTGGTCGCCGCCCTGCTGCGCCTGCTGCTCGGCCACGGCCTTGCGGACCTCGTCCATGTCGAGCTTGCGGGCCTGGCCGATGACGTCGGTCAGGGCCGCCTCGGGAAGCGCACCTGGCTGCGCGAAGACCGCGACCTGGTCCCGGACGATCATCAGCGTCGGGATGGACTGGATACCGAACGCGGCGGCGAGTTCCGGCTGCGCCTCGGTGTCCACCTTGCCGAAGACCAGATCGGGGTTGTCCTCCGCCGCCTTCTCGTAGACCGGGGCGAACTGCCGGCACGGCCCGCACCAGGACGCCCAGAAATCGATCAGGACGAATTCGTTGTCCGTGACCGTCTGGTCGAAGTTCTCCTTGGTGAGCTCCACGGTGTGGCTCATGGCGTGAATCCCTCTTCCTGGGGTGGGGGCAAAGCCGTCGGCACAACACGGCCGGACCGTGACGTATTCCGTACGCCCGGCGGGCACGTAACGGCGTGCGTACCCATGTGGCCTCACGCCACACCACCCAGCAGACTGAGCCCATGACGGAAACGGAATCCATCGCTTATGACGTCGTGGTGCTCGGGGCCGGGCCCGTGGGGGAGAACGTCGCCGACCGCACCCGCGCGGCCGGGCTGTCCACCGCGGTCGTGGAGGGCGAACTCGTCGGCGGCGAATGCTCGTACTGGGCCTGCATGCCCAGCAAGGCGCTGCTGCGCCCGGTTCTCGCCCGCGCGGACGCCCGCCGCATCCCGGGCCTGCAACAGGCGGTCCAGGGCCCCCTCGACGCGCCCGCGGTGCTCGCACACCGGGACTACTTCACCTCTCACTGGAAGGACGACGGCCAGGTCGGATGGCTCGACGGCATCGGGGCCGACCTCTACCGCGGGCACGGGCGGCTCGCCGGGCCGCGCACGGTCGTGGTGACCGGCACCGACGGGGTGCGGCACACCCTCACCGCCCGGCAGGCCGTCGCCGTCTGCACCGGGAGCCGCGCCCAGCTGCCCGGGCTGCCGGGGCTCGCGGACGTCGGACCGTGGACCAGCCGGGAGGCGACGAGCTCCCAGGTCGTCCCCGGTCGGCTGATCGTCGTCGGCGGAGGTGTCGTCGCCACCGAGATGGCCACCGTCTGGCAGGCCCTCGGCTCCCAGGTGACCGTCCTGGTCCGCGGCAAGGGCCTGCTGTCCCGCATGGAGCCGTTCGCCGGTGAACTCGTCGCCGAGGCGCTCACCGAGGCGGGCGCCGACGTCCGCACCGGCACTTCCGTCACGTCGGTGACCCGCGAGAACGGCACGGTCGTCGCCGTCACCGGCAGCGGCGACCGCATCGAGGCCGACGAGATCCTCTTCGCCACCGGCCGCGCCCCGCGCACCGACGACATCGGTCTCGACACGGTCGGCCTGGAACCCGGCTCCTGGCTGCCGGTCGACGACAGTCTCCGGGTGACCGGCACGGACTGGCTGTACGCGGTCGGCGACGTCAACCACCGGGCCCTCCTCACCCACCAGGGCAAGTACCAGGCCCGCATAGCGGGCGCAGCCATCGCCGCCCGTGCCTCCGGCGAGTCCGCCCTGGAAACCGAACCCTGGGGCGCGCACACCGCCACCGCCGACCACGGCGCCGTCCCGCAGGTCGTGTTCACCGACCCGGAAGCCGCGTCCGTCGGACTCTCGCTGGCGGAGGCGGAACAGGCCGGCCACCGCGTCCATGCCGTCGACGTCGAGTTCTCCTCGGTCGCCGGAGCGGGCCTGTACGGCGACGGCTACCGCGGCCGCGCCCGGATGGTGGTCGACCTGGAGCGCGAGATCCTCCGCGGTGTCACCTTCGTCGGCCCCGGCGTCGGCGAACTCATCCACTCGGCGAGCATCGCGGTCGCCGGAGAGGTACCGGTGAGCAGGCTCTGGCATGCGGTGCCGTCGTACCCGACGGTCAGCGAGGTGTGGCTGCGGCTGCTGGAGGCATACCGGGACAACTGACGTGCTGCGGTGCTAGGAGCGTTTGACGGATCCCCCGGTTCCGGTGCTGGGGGATACCGGGACAGCTGACGTGCTGCGGTGGCGGGAGCTTATGACGAACGCCCGGGCTCAATCCGGAAGTTCGAAGCCCAGCTCCCGCGCCGCCTCGTCCGGTGTCGGCCGCGCCCAGCGCTCCGCCACCGCCGTGTTCGACGACAGCGAGCGCAGCTCGGCCCGGTCGAGGTACAGCACGCCGTCCAGATGGTCCGTCTCGTGCTGCACGATCCGCGCGGGCCAGCCCTCGAACAGCTCGTCCACCGCGCGGCCGTGCTCGTCCGCGCCCGTCAGCCGCACCTGAGCGTGCCGGGCCACCACCGCCTGCCAGCCCGGCACGCTCAGACAGCCCTCGAAGAACGCGGCCCGCCCGGCGCCGACGGGCTCGTACGACGGATTCACCAGCACCCGGAACGGCTGCGGCACCCGCCCCCGCGCCAGCCGCACCTCCTCCGGCACCGGCGCAGGATCCTCGATCACCGCGATCCGCAGCGGCACGCCCACCTGCGGCGCCGCGAGGCCGACACCCGGAGCAGCGTGCATCGTACGGCGCAGAGCCTCGACGAACCGGGCCAGCAGCGCGGGCTCCAGCTGGCCGTCGAACGGCTCGGCGCCACGCCGCAGTACGGGATCGTCGGCCATGACGATGGGCAACGGACCGTCCATGGCGAGGAGTTGCTCGACCTGCTCGGCGAGTGGCAGGCGATCATGGGGGGCAGCCATGCTGCCAGCATGCCATGACGCCCCGCCATGTGACGCAGGCCACTTGATCCTCCGGGAACTCGACGGCTCCGCAGCCCGACTCATGCACCACCTGGCTGAAAATCGTCCCCACTCCCCGGAGAGCACCCACCGATGACCATCACCTCCTCGCCCGACACGGACGAGGCCCCGCAGCCGGCCGAGTCGGCGCCGTCCCCCGGCAGATGGGCGCCCCTGCGCCCGCTGATCCTGCGACTGCACTTCTACGCCGGTCTGTTCGTCGCGCCGTTCCTCCTCGTCGCGGCCACCACCGGCTTCCTGTACGCCGGTTCCTTCCAGGCCGAGAAGATCCTGTACGCCGACGAGATGACCGTCCCCGACGTCGGCGACACCAAGCTTCCGATATCCGAGCAGGTCGAGGCCGCGCGTGAGGCCCACCCCGAGGGCACGGTCTCGGCAGTGCGGCCCTCCCCGGAGGCCGACGCGACCACGCGCGTCCTGCTGTCCGGCGTGCCGGGCGTCCACGAGGACCACACACTCGCCGTGTTCGTCGACCCGTACACCGCCGAGGTGCGCGGGTCCCTGGAGCAGTACGGCTCCACGGGGGCGCTGCCGCTGCGCACCTGGATCGACGAGTTCCACCGCGACCTGCACCTGGGCGAGACCGGCCGCCTGTACAGCGAGCTCGCCGCGAGCTGGCTGTGGGTGATCGCGGCCGGCGGCCTGGTGCTGTGGTTCTCCCGCCGCCGCGCCCTGCGCAAGCTGCGCGGCACCAGCGGGCGGCGCCGCACGCTGGGCCTGCACGGCACCGTCGGCGTCTGGGCCGCGACCGGGTTCTTCTTCCTGTCGGCGACCGGCCTGACCTGGTCGCAGTACGCCGGCGCGAACATCGACGAACTGCGCACCTCCCTCGGCCACGCCACCCCCTCGGTCTCGGCGACGTCGGGCGGCGACCACGGGGGCCACGGCGCGGCGGCGGGCTCCGGGGGGACCGCCGAGCACGGTGTCGGCCTCGACAAGGTGCTGACCGCCGCCCGGGCCGAGGGTCTGGGCGACCCGGTGGAGATCGTCCCGCCCGCCGACGCGAGCTCGGCGTACGTGGTCAAGCAGGTGCAGCGCAGCTGGCCCGAGAAGCAGGACTCGGTCGCGATCGACCCGGCCACCGGTGAGGTCACCGACGTGCTGCGGTTCGCCGACTACCCGGTGCTCGCGAAGCTGACCCGCTGGGGCATCGACCTGCACACCGGCGTGCTGTTCGGACTCGTCAACCAGATCGCCCTGATGCTCCTGGCGCTGTCCCTGATCCTGCTGATCGTGCTGGGCTACCGCATGTGGTGGCAGCGCGGCCGCGGTTCCGCCTTCGGCCGGCCCATTCCGCGGGGTGCCTGGGCCCAGGTGCCACCGCAGATCCTCGTCCCGCTGCTGACCGTGGTCGCCGTCGTCGGCTACTTCGTTCCGCTGCTCGGCATCCCGCTGGCCGCGTTCCTCGTCGTGGACGTGATCCTCGGCGAGATCGCACACCGGCGGGGGCGGCGGACGTACGGCAGCCGCAGCGGGACCGCCGCCCCGTAGGCCCCGCGCCGGGACGGACGGCGGGCCCGGCCTCTCTCGGGGGGAGGCCGGGCCCGCATCGATGTGGGCCTCGGCGCGGTGCAGTCGGGCCGAGTGGGAGTAGGCGCGCGCCGGCAGCAGCCGCGGGCCGGTCTGCTCCGGAACCTCCTCGGTCCACTGCTTGCTTTCCGGGATGCCTGCCTACTTCGTCATGGCGGCCAGCTCCGCGTCGGCCCGCTCCGTGACCAGGGCAAGCACCCGGCCGGCCACCGCCAGGTCCTCCGCCGGGATCCCGGCGTAGATCCGGGCGGAGATCTCCCCGGTCTCGGCGGCGGTCGTTTCGTACAACTTCCGTCCCGCGTCCGTGATCCGCAGCTGGGTCGCCGCCGGTTCGAGCAGCCCCTTTTCGATGAGTTCGTCGACGACGCCGTGCACGTCGGCCGGGTCGGCCTTCAGTGACCCGACGACCTGGACGACCAGCGCGTCGCGCTCGACCGGGGCCTCGGCGACGGCGACCAGCCGGAGGGTCACCGACTGCTGGAAGGTGGCACCGTAGCGGGCGAGCACGGTCTCGAGGACGGCGCGGCCGGCGTAGTGGGCCAGGCCTATGACCCGGCCGCCGACAGTGGGTGTGGTGGTCATGACTGCTCCTGCTTGTTCTCGTCGGGGTCGATGAATGGATCAAGCGGTGCGTCGAGCAAGGTGGCGAGATCGCGCGTGAACTCCCGGGCGCGCGGGCTGTCGAGACCGCCGAGCGGTTCCAGCAGCTGTCCCAACAGTCGGTGTACGACGGTGACGGCCCGGCGTGTGACGTCCCGGCCCTGGTCGGTGAGCGCCAACTGGACGGCGCGCGGGTCCTGCGGATCGCGGGTGCGCTCCAGCAGGCCGGCGGTCTCCAGGGCGCGGGCGAGCTTCGACACGTAGAGCGGTTCGAGCCCGGTGTGGTCGGCGAGGCGTCGCTGGCTGGGCCGTAGTCCGGAACGCTGCATGCCGTACAGCGACGCGACCAGCGAGTACTGCGCATGGGTCAGCCCGAGCGGCGCGACCGCACGGTCGACCGCCACGCGCCACTTCATGGACAGCCGCCAGACCAGGAAACCGGGCGTCGGGCCGCCCTCGGATGCCTCACTCATGACAGGTACAGTACATGGCTACTATATCCATGGCTACTATTTTCTCGCGTTGAGGTGAAGCCACCGACACCGCCCGGCGGACGGCGCCGCAACCGACTGACGGGAGGTCCCCGGCGGGACTAGTAGATTGTCGCTGCTAAGTCT
>NZ_QZWF01000082.1 GCF_004187715.1 Streptomyces sp. F001
AGTCCCCACCGCCGAAGCCGCCCCAGCCACCGCTGAAGTCGTCGGTGTTGAAGTCCGCGCCGGAGACGTCACCGCCCTCATAGCCGCCGGCGCCGAAGTCGCCGTAACCGGAGCCGTAGTCGGCGGCGTACGCCGGCGTGGACATCAGGCTGCCGAGCATCGTGCCGATGAGCAGTCCGGGGAGGATGCCGCCCCCGAAGTAACCGCCGGCCCAGGGGCCGTAGGCCGGGCCCGCCTCCCAGTACGGACGGCGGCCGTATTCGGTGTCCACCTCACGCACCATGGGGTCGGCACCGTCGGCGAGGCGGGCCTGGTCCGCCGCACAGACCGGGACCTCGCGGGTCGCGCCGCCGGACGGTGTCCAGGTGGCGTCGGCGACCGAGGGGCCGTGGCGCGGGTCGAAGAAGCAGGGCGGGCGACGCTCGGGGAGCGGGCGGCCCTCGCGGCGGGCGGCCAGGGCGGAGAGCGAGAAGCGGCCGTCCTCCACCGACTGGGTCACCGCGCGTACGTCCTCGGGTTTCTGCGCGGCCGCCATGAGCGACTTCGCCTTGTCGTACGCGTCCAGCGCGCGTTCGTAGTCCGCGCGCATGGCGTCGTCGGCGCCGGGTTCGGCGGGGTGGAAGTCCAGCCGGTCCAGTTCCTCGCCGAAGGCCGTGATGTCCTCGTCGACCACGACGCGCAGCTTCTCCAGCGCCGCCCGCTGGTCCTCCTCGTGGCGGCGGCGGTTGCGGCGGACCAGCGTGTACGCGCCCGCGCCCCCGGCCACCAGCACCGCACCGAAGGTGATCAGGGCGGTCGTCGACACGCCGTCACCGGTGCCCTCGCTCCAGCTGCTCGGCGCCGCGCCGCCCACGTTGCGCAGCGCGCCGTCGACGAAGTCGTTCAGCTGGGCCTTGGCGTCGCCCGCGCTCTGCACGGACGTGACCAGATTGGACACGGCATTGCGGCTGAGCACGGCGCTGTCGGCCCGCGCGTCGAACTCGTCGCCGAGCCGGATGCCGTACAGGCCTGTGACGCCGGTTTCCGTGCGCAGGTTCTGGAAGAGGTTCTGCGTGGGGTAATCGGACGGGAGGACCGCCACGAAGACGGGCTTGTCCGCGTCCCGGATCTTGTCGGCGAGCGCGTCGGCGTCCGACTCCGACAGCACGTCGGACGCGGCCGGGTCCACGTAGACCGGACTCTCGCGCAGGGCCTCGGCGACCTTGGACAGGTCGGTGGCCGCGTACGCGCCGGGCGCACCGGCCAGCAGCACCGCCAGCACGGCGGCGACAGGCACGATCAACAGGCGTAGGAGCCTTTGTACCAGCGCACCCTTCATACGTTCGAAGCTACCTGAACAGGGGCAGAAACGGACATCGGTCCCGGGGAGGAATTCCCCGGGACCGGCACCCACGCTCTACGCGGCGGGTTCCACGCCGGCCCGCAGCAGGCCGTAGGTGTACGCGTCCTCGAGGGCCTGCCACGACGCGGCGATGACGTTCTCCGCGACGCCCACCGTCGACCACTCCCCCGCCCCGTCGGACGTGGAGATCAGGACGCGGGTCGTGGACTGGGTGCCGTGCTTGCCCTCGAGGATGCGGACCTTGTAGTCGACCAGCTCGAGTTTGGCGAGCTGCGGGTAGATCTTCTCCAGTGCGACGCGCAGGGCGCGGTCGAGAGCGTTGACCGGGCCGTTGCCCTCCGCGGTCGCAACGATGCGCTCGCTCTTGGCCCACAGCTTCACGGTGGCCTCGTTGGCGTGGCTGCCGTCGGGGCGGTCCTCGACGATCGCGCGCCAGGACTCGACCTCGAAGTACTTCAGAGGCTTGCCCTCGACCTCGGTGCGCAGCAGCAGTTCGAAGGAGGCGTCGGCGGCCTCGTACGTGTAGCCCTTGAGCTCGCGCTCCTTCACGCGCTCGACGACCCGGCCGACCACCTCGCGGTCGCCGCCGAGGTCGATGCCGAGCTCCTTGCCCTTGAGCTCGACGGAGGCGCGGCCCGCCATGTCGGAGACCAGCATGCGCATGGTGTTGCCGACCAGTTCGGGGTCGATGTGCTGGTACAGGTCCGGGTCGACCTTGATGGCGGAGGCGTGCAGGCCCGCCTTGTGCGCGAAGGCGGACACGCCTACATAAGGCTGGTGCGTGGACGGGGTGAGGTTCACGACCTCCGCGATGGCGTGGCTGATGCGCGTCATCTCGCGGAGGTGGCCCTCGGGCAGCACCTTCTTGCCGTACTTCAGCTCCAGGGCCGCCACGACCGGGAAGAGGTTGGCGTTGCCGACGCGCTCGCCGTAGCCGTTCGCCGTGCACTGCACATGGGTCGCGCCCGCGTCCACCGCGGCGAGGGTGTTGGCGACCGCGCAGCCCGTGTCGTCCTGGGCGTGGATGCCGAGCCGGGCGCCGGTGTCGGCCAGGACCGTGGAGACGACCGCCTGGATCTGCGCCGGGAGCATGCCGCCGTTGGTGTCGCACAGCACGACGACGTCGGCGCCGGCCTCCGATGCCGTACGGACGACGGCCTTGGCGTACTCGGGGTTCGCGCGGTAGCCGTCGAAGAAGTGCTCGCAGTCGACGAAGACGCGGCGGCCCTGCTCGCGCAGGTACGACACCGTGTCGCGGACCATCGCGAGGTTCTCGTCGAGCGTGGTGCGCAGGGCCAGTTCCACATGCCGGTCGTGGGACTTGGCGACCAGCGTGATCACCGGGGCGCCCGCGTCCAGAAGAGCCTTGACCTGCGGGTCCTCGGCAGCGGTGGTGCCGGCGCGGCGGGTGGCGCCGAAGGCGACGAGCTGGGCGTGCCGGAAGTCGATCTCCTGCTGGGCGCGGGCGAAGAACTCGGTGTCCCGCGGGTTGGCGCCCGGCCAGCCCCCCTCGATGAAGCCCACACCGAAGTCGTCCAGGTGCCGTGCGATGGCCAGCTTGTCCGCGACGGTGAGGTTGATGCCCTCTCGCTGGGCGCCGTCGCGCAGGGTCGTGTCGAAGACGTGGAACGAGTCGTCCAGCTCGCTGGTTTCCGTCATGGTCTGAAGGCTCCTGATGTATGGATCTCGGTCAGTACCGGAATGACCGGTTCCACCGTCCTCCCATGATCCCGCGCGCTGAGCCTCCGGCTGAAGGTGGGCCAGAAATGCGAAAAACCTCTCGCGGGTGCGAGAGGTCTGCGCGCGGGTCGAGGACGACGGTGTCCGCCCGTACGTGGTCGTACGTGGCGGTCACTGCGGACCGGCGCGCCTGCTGCCAATAATCGTGGCGAACGAGAGCACGGGGGCAGTCTGGCACAACCTGCCCCCGGCCTCATCGCCGTCTCAGAATGCGAACCCCGGGTGACTCAGCGCATACGTCACGCCTGGCGGCACCGGTTCGTGACCGGTCAGGTGTCCGCGGGGAGATGCTCGTCCAGGAACTCCCGGACGTGGCCGAGAACCTGCCCCCGGTCCGTCCCCCGCAGCCCGATCGCCACATGGATGGAGAAGCCGTCCAGCAGCGCGCGCAGCCGGGCTGCGAAGCGGTCCGGGTCGACCGGGCGGAACTCGCCGCGCGACACCCCCTCGGCGAGCAGCGCCACCAGGTCGCGATGCCAGGCGCCCTCGATCGCGGACTGCCGGTCGCGGGCGCCGTCGTCGGCGTTCTGCGAGCGGTTCCAGACCTCCAGCCAGAGGGTCCAGTGCGGGTCGCGGTGGCCGTCGGGAACATACAGGTCGACGTAGGCGTCGAGGCGTTCGCGGGCCGTGGCCGTGCGGCTGAGCAGCCGGCCGCGCTCGACGCCGAGCCGGCCCTCGCTCCACTCCAGGGTCTGCAGCAGCAGCTCGTCCTTGGAGTGGAAGTAGTAGAGCAGGTGACCGCTGCTCATGCCGACCTCGCGGCCGAGCGCCGCCATGGTGAGCTTCTCCAGACCGCGCTCGGCGATCATCTCCATGGCGGCGGCGAGGACGGCCTCGCGGGGCGGGGCGTTCTTCCGCGCACCGGCCATCCGACGGCTCCTAGATCTTCGGCTGCTGTTGCGTGATGCAGTGGATGCCTCCACCACCCACGAAGATCGTACGGGCGTCCACCAGCGTCACGGTCCGCTCGGGGAAGAGGCGGCGGAAGATGCCGGCGGCGAGTTCGTCGCGCGGGTCGTCGAAGGCGCACAGCACGACGCCGCCGTTGCAGAGGTAGTGGTTGATGTAGGAGTAGTCGGCCCAGTGGCCGTCGGTCTCCAGGACGGTCGGGGCGGGCACCTCGACGACCTCCAGGCGGCGGCCGCGGGCGTCGGTCTGCGCCCTCAGCAGGCCGATGATCTCCTTGGTCACCTCGTGGTCGGGGTGCGCCGGGTCGGGCTGATGGTGGGCGACCACGACGCCGGGGCGGGCGAAGGCGGCGACGATGTCGACATGGCCGAGGGTGCCGAAGCCGTACGGGGGGTAGTCGCCGGTGAGGCCGCGCGGCAGCCAGATCGCCTTGCGGGTGCCGAGATGGGCGTGGATCTCCGCCTCGACCTCCTCGCGCGTCCAGTCCGGGTTGCGCTCGGGGCCGAGCTGCACGGTCTCCGTGAGCAGGACCGTGCCCTCGCCGTCGACATGGACGGCGCCGCCCTCGTTGACGAGCTCCGAGGTGTACGTCCTTGCGGAACCCGCCAGGTCCGAGACATACGCGGCGATCTTCGCGTCGTGCTCCCAGCGAGCCCAGGACTGGGCTCCCCAGCCGTTGAACGTCCAGTCGACCGCGGCGAGTTCACCGTTGCCGTCGCTGAGGAACGTGGGGCCGATGTCGCGCATCCAGGCGTCGTCGAGGTGGCGTTCGACGGTGTCGATTCCCTCGCCCAACAGGCTTTTCGCTTCCGCCGACTGTCCGGGGCCGCACACCACCGTCACCGGCTCGAAGCGGCGGATCGTGCGGGCGACCGACGCCCAGGCGACCCGGGCCGCGACGAGGTCGTCCGGGTCGTCGAAGGTGGGGTTGGGGCCCGGCCACGCCATCCAGGTGCGCTCGTGCGGGGTCCACTCGGCGGGCATGCGGAAGCCGTCGGCGGCGGGGGTGGTCATTTCGCGGAGCCTCACAGGAAGTACAGGCGGTTGAGGGAGACGGACTCGGCCGGCTCGGAGCGGAGCGGCTCGCCGTCCAGGGTGACCAGGCCGGTGCGCTGGTCGACGTCGACGGATCCGGTACGGGAGTTGAGGCGCAGGTCGGCGGGGCCGATGCCGCGAGTGCCGCGGACGGCGACCCTGCGGCGGCGCGTCGGCATGGAGTCCCGGCCCTGGTCCACGGCCGCCTGTGCGACGAAGGCGACCGAGATGTCGGCGGGCGTGGCACCGTATGCCCCGAACTGCGGCCCCAGGACCAGCGGTTCGCAGGTGTCGGTCGCCGCGCCCGGGTCACCGACCACGCCGTACGCCGGGAAGCCCGCCTTCAGCACGAGCTGCGGCTTGGCCCCGAAGTACTCCGGCCGCCACAGCACGATGTCGGCCAGCTTGCCGACCTCGATCGACCCGACCTCGTGGGAAAGGCCGTGTGCGATGGCCGGGTTGATGGTCAGCTTCGCCATGTAGCGCAGGACGCGCTCGTTGTCGTGCTCGTCCGGGGCGCCGAGCTCGGCCTTCATCTTCCCGGCCATCGCGAACGTACGGCGGACGGTCTCGCCGGCCCGGCCCATGCCCTGCGCGTCCGACGAGGTGATGCCGATCGCGCCCAGGTCGTGCAGCACGTCCTCGGCGCCCATCGTCCCGGCGCGGATGCGGTCGCGGGCCATGGCGGCGTCGCCCGGCAGGTCGGTTTTCAGGTCGT
This sequence comes from Streptomyces sp. F001, assembly GCF_004187715.1. Classification (GTDB taxonomy): domain Bacteria; phylum Actinomycetota; class Actinomycetes; order Streptomycetales; family Streptomycetaceae; genus Streptomyces; species Streptomyces flavusporus. Next base: position 5,745 of record NZ_QZWF01000082.1, read on the forward strand.
GGACGGAGACGATCATGCCGTAGTGCTCGGCGACCGCGTCCCGGCCGAAGGGGAGGGTGGGGTTGGTGGAGGAACCGATGACGTTCGGAACTCCCGCCATCTTCAACACGTTCGGCACGTGTCCGCCGCCGCAGCCCTCGATGTGGAAGGCGTGGATGGTGCGGCCCTCAAGGACGCGGAGGGTGTCCTCCACGGACAGGCACTCGTTCAATCCGTCACTGTGCAGGGCGACTTGGACGTCGTACTCCTCGGCGACCCGGAGCGCGGTGTCCAACGCCCGCGTATGGGCGCCCATGTCCTCGTGCACCTTGAAGCCACTCGCGCCACCCTCGGCGAGCGCCTCGATCAGGGGAGCTGCCACCGAGGACGAACCCCGCCCCAGGAACCCGATGTTGACCGGCCAGGCGTCGAAGGCGTTGAACGCATGCCTGAGCGCCCACGGCGAGTTGACCCCGACCCCCCACACCGGCCCGAACTCCTGCCCGATGACCGTGGTCACGCCGGATGCCAGCGAGGCCTCCATGATGCGCGGCGACAGCAGGTGGACGTGAGTGTCGACGGCCCCGGCGGTGGCGATGAGCCCCTCCCCGGACACGATCGAGGTGCCCGTGCCGACCACGACGTCGACCCCGTCGAGGGTGTCGGGGTTGCCGGCCCGCCCGATGGCATGGATCCGGCCCTCGCGGATGCCGATGGAGACCTTGCGTATGCCCTGCGCCGCGTCGATGACGACGACGTTGCTGATGACGACGTCACAGGTCTCGCGGACGGCGGCGGCCTTGAGGTGCAGTCCGTCCCGGGCGGTCTTGCCGAAACCGGCGAGGAACTCGTCGCCGTACTGCTGGGAGTCGGACTCGACACGGATCACCAGCCCCGAGTCGCCCAGACGGATGCGGTCGCCCGCGCGCGGGCCGTGCGTACCGGCGTACTCGTACGGATTCACCGCTCAGCTCCCAGATATCCACAGGCAGCGGCCCTGCGCAGGGCCTCTTCCTTCGCCCCCGGCGCGTCCAGCGCCCCGTCGACCAGACCGGCGAAGCCGATCGCGATGCGGTCACCCCCGATCGGCACGAGCCCGACCTCGACGCTCTCTCCCGGCCCGAAGCGCACGGAGGACCCGGCGGGGACGGCGAGCCGCATGCCGTAGGCCTGCGCGCGGTCGAAGGCGAGCCGCGGGTTGGCCTCGAAGAAGTGGAAGTGCGAGGTCACGGACACCGGCACGGTGGCGGTGTTGGTGACCGTCAGCCGGACGACCGCCTCGGGCTCGGCATGCTCGGGCCCCGGCAGCAGCGCCCCCGGGCCCTGCTCCCCCAGCC
>NZ_QZWF01000083.1 GCF_004187715.1 Streptomyces sp. F001
GGCCGTCGGGGACGCTGTAGGCGACGTTCACGGCGTTGGCCGCGCGGGGCACGGTGAACTCGACGCGCTGGCCGGCGCTGAGACGGACCGCCTGGCGGCCGGAGGCCTCCGAGGCGAGGGTGCCCTGGGTGTAGTCGGGGCCGATCTTCGCGCCGGTCGTGGTGGCGGACTCGGCCTCGACGGAGGTGAAGGGCAGGCTGGCGCCCGCGGCGGCGTGGGCGGTGGGTGTGCCGAGGGCGACGAGCATGCCGGCGGCCAGGGCGACGGTCGTCGCGACGGCCGATGATCTGAGGGTGGTGTGCCTGTGCATGTGCTGATCCCTTCGTGGTGGGGGTGTTCGGGATAGCGCGTCGCGGTGTCAGGAACGCAGCCACACCGCGGTGTCCTTCGGCAGTCGGCCCTGGTCGTCCAACGGGCCGCTGCCGAGCAGGAGTTCTGTGTGCGGGGGCAGGTCGGCGGGGGTGTCGGCGAGGTTCACCAGGCACATCACGCCGTCCGCGCGGGTGAAGGCGAGGACTCCGTCCGGGGCGGGCAGCCAGGTCAGGGGGCTGTCGCCGAAGACGGGGCGGATGCGGATCGCGTGGCGGTAGAGGGTGAGCATCGAGGCCGGGTCCTGGGCCTGGCGGTCGGCGGCGTACGACGGCCAGTCGGCGGGCTGGGGCAGCCACGGGTCTCCGCCGAATCCGGCGTGGGGCGCATCGGCGACCCACGGCAGCGGCACCCGGCAGCCGTCCCGGCCGGGGTCGGTGCCGCCGGACCGGAAGTGCATCGGGTCCTCGATGCTCTCGCGCGGGATGTCGGCCTCGGGCAGGCCGAGTTCCTCGCCCTGGTAGACGTAGACCGCGCCGGGCAGCGCCAGCGAGAGCAGGGCGGCGGCGCGGGCGCGGCGGGTGCCGAGGGCGAGGTCGGTGGGGGTGCCGAAGGCCTTGGTGGCGAAGTCGAAGGCGGTGTCCTCGCGGCCGTAGCGGGTGACCGTGCGGGTCACGTCGTGGTTGCACAGCACCCAGGTGGCGGGCGCCCCGACCGGGGCGTGCTCGGCGAGCGTCTCGTCGATCGATGTGCGCAGGCGGTCGGCGTCCCAGGGGCAGGACAGGAAGGAGAAGTTGAAGGCGGTGTGGAGTTCGTCGGGGCGCAGATAGCGGGCGAAGCGTTCGGTGTCGGGGAGCCACACCTCGCCGACGAAGATTCCGTCGTACTCGTCGGCAATCCGCCGCCAGGAACGGTAGATGTCGTGGAGTTCGTCACGGTCGACGTAGGGGTGCGGGTCACGGCCCTCGACGAAGTCCGGGAGACGGGAGTCCTTGACGAGCAGGGCGGCGGAGTCGATGCGCACGCCGGCGACTGAGCGCTCGAACCAGAAGCGCAGGATGTCCTCGTGTTCCTGGCGGACCGCGGGGTGGGACCAGTTGAGGTCGGGCTGCTCGGGGGCGAAGAGGTGGAGGTACCAGTCGCCGTCAGGCAGCCGCGTCCAGGCCGGTCCGCCGAACTGGGAGCGCCAGTCGTTGGGCGGGAGTTCACCGTGCGCGCCGCGGCCGGGGCGGAAGTGGAACAGTTCGTGCTCCGGGCCACCGTTGAGCGCTGCCCGAAACCACGGGTGCTGGTCCGAGACATGGTTCGGCACGATGTCGACGATGGTGCGGATGCCGTACGAGCGGGCCTCGGCGATCAGCTTCTCCGCCTCGGCGAGGGTGCCGAAGGCCGGGTCGATGGCGCGGTAGTCGGCGACGTCGTAGCCGCCGTCCTTGAGCGGTGACAGATACCAGGGCGTGAACCACAGTGCGTCCACGCCGAGTTCGGCGAGATACGGCAGCCGGGCGCGGACGCCCGCCAGGTCGCCGGTGCCGTCGCCGTCGCCGTCCGCGAAGCTGCGGACGTACACCTGGTAGATGACGGCTGTGCGCCACCAGTCGGTCTGCGTGAGGGCATGGGTGGGCTGTCCCACTGTGCCTGCCTTTCCGGGTCGATGAGGGGCGGTGTCAGCCCCTCGTGCTGCCCGCGCTGATTCCGGCGATGATGTGGCGCTGGAAGATCAGGAACATCGCGACCATCGGGATACTGGCGATCACCATTGCGGCAATGAGCACGGTCAGCTGGATGTTCTGCGACAGCTGCACCAGCGCCACGCTGATCGGCTGCTTGCCGGTGTCCGAGAAGACCATCAGCGGCCACAGGAAGTCCTGCCAGACCGCGACCAGCGCGAAGATCGACACGACGCCGAGCACCGGCCGTGACATGGGCAGCACGATCGACCACAGGATGCGCAGCTTTCCGGCGCCGTCGATCTCGGCGGCCTCCAGCACATCGCGCGGGATCTGGTCGAAGAACCGCTTCAGGAGGTACAGGTTGAAGGCGTTGGCGACTGCCGGGAGCCAGATGGCGAGGGGGTCGTTGAGCAGGCCCAGGTCGGCGACCGTGAGGTATTTCGGTACGACGAGGGCCTGGGCCGGGACCATGAGCGTGGCGAGGATGCCGCCGAGGATCACCTTGCCGAAGACCGGCCTCAGCTTGGACAGGGCGTAGGCGGCGGCCGTGCACAGCACCAGCTGGAACAGCCAGGCGCCGGCCGCCTGGACCACCGTGTTCCACAGGTGCGTCGGCAGCTGCATCAGCTCCCAGGCGTCGGTGTAGCCGCTGAGGTGCCACTCCTTCGGGACGAGGGTGGGCGGGGTCTGCGCCACCTCGTCCGGCGACTTCATCGCGCCGGTCACCATCCAGTAGACGGGGAACAGGAAGGCGAGCGCGAAGAGCAGCACGACGGAGGTGAAGACCGTCCAGTAGGCGGCCTTGCCACGCGGGCGGGCCAGGGCGGCCGGGGAGACAAGGGTGCGGGTGCTGCTCATGTGTCCTCCCCTTCGGAGCGGGTGAGCCGCAGATAGAGCGCGGAGAAGATGCCGAGGAAGACGAGCAGCATCACGCTGAGCGCGCAGGCGCCACCGAAGTCGTTGTAGAGGAAGGCGTACTTGTAGATCAGGTACAGGACGGTGACCGTCGCGTTCTCCGGGCCGCCGCCGGTGATGACGAACGGTTCGGTGAAGACCTGCATCGTGGCGATGATCTGAAGGAGCATCAGCATCAGGATGACGAACCTGGTCTGCGGGATCGTCACGTGCCGGATGCGCTGCAGCAGGTTCGCGCCGTCCAGTTCGGCCGCCTCGTACAGCTCGCCGGGGACGGACTGGAGGGCGGCCAGGTAGATCAGGACGGTGCCGCCCATGTTGGCCCAGGTCGCGACGATGACGAGGGAGACCAGGGCGGTGTCGGCGCCGTTGGACCAGTTCGAGGTGGGCAGGTCGACCAGGCGCAGCACCTCGTTGGCGAGGCCGGTCCCGGGGTCGTAGAACCACTTCCACAGCAGGGCGCTGACCACCGGCGGGATCATCACCGGCAGATAGACCACGACCCTGAAGAACGCCCTCGCGTGCCGGATTTCGTTGAGGACGAGGGCCAGCACGAAGGGGATCGCGAAGCCGATCAGCAGGGCGAGCAGGGTGAAGGTGAAGGTGTTGCGCCAGGCGGCCGTGAACTCCGGGTCGTCGAAGACGCGGGTGAAGTTGTCGGTGCCGACCCATTCGGCCGGTGCGCCCGGCGTGTACTTCTGGAAGGCGATCACCACCGCGCGGATCGCCGGGTACCAGGAGAAGAGGGCGAAGCAGACGAGCCCGCCGAGCAGGAAGGCGTACGCGCGGGTCTGATCGGCCAGGCGGCGCCGCCCCCGCTCCCCTGCCGGGGGCGGCGCCTGGACCGGGCGGACCGCGGCCTTCTCGACGGTCCGCCGCTGAGCCGTCCTCGTCATGGTCCGTCAGCTCCGGGCCAGGATGCCGTCGATCTTGCCGGAGGCGTCCTTCAGGAGCTGGTCGATGTCGGCGTCCTCCTTGGTCAGGACGGCGGAGACGACACCGTCGAGGACGGAGTAGATCTGCTGGGCGTTCGGCGGCTCGATCTTCATCTCGAGGTCCTGGTTGCCGTCGAGGAAGGCCTGGTAGTTCTCCACGGGCACATTGGCGTTGGCCTGCTTGACCTGCTGGTCCTTCTCGTCGGCGGCGCCGCTGAACAGCCGCGGCTCGGGCAGGCCCACGGGCGCGTCGTTCTTCTTCGCGCGGGCGTAGTCGCCGAGGAACCCGTCGCCGGGCGTGAGGAACATGTGGTCGAGCCACTTGAGGCCGGCCCGGATCTGCTCGGGCGTGGCCTTCTTGTTGAACATGTAACCGTCGCCGCCGACGAGAGTGGCCTCGCCGCCCGGCATCGGGGCGATGGCGATGTCCTCGTAGTCGGCGCCCTTCTCCTTGACCAGGATCGGGATGTTGTCGGGTGCGGCGAGGTACATGCCGAGCTTGCCGGAGCCCATCATCTGCTGGACGTCGTTGATGACGAGCAGCTGCTTGCTGCCCATCGACTCGTCCGTCCAGCGCATGTCGTGCAGGGTCTGCAGGACCGCCCGGCCCTCGGGGGTGTCGACGGTGGCCTTCTTGCCGTCGGCGCTGACGACGTCGCCTCCCTGGGAGTACAGCTCGGCGGTGAAGTGCCAGCCGCCCTGATTCTGGGCGCTGTAGTCGGCGTAGCCGACGGTGCCGTCGCCGAGGGCGGCGATCTTCCTGGCGGCTTCCCGCACCTCGTCCCAGGTCGCAGGGGGCTGGTCGGGGTCGAGGCCGGCCTTCTCGAAGAGTGCGCGGTGGTAGATCAGGCCCATCGAGTAGCCGGTGCGCGGGATGCCGTAGATCTTTCCGTCGACGGTGTAGATGTCGCGCAGCTGCTGCTGGATGGTCTCGTAGCTCTTCAGCTCCTTGACGTACGGGGTGAGATCGGCCGCCTGGTTGATGTCGACGACGTGCCTGGCATCGGTGAAGTACGTGTAGAAGACGTCCTCCATCTGCCCGCCCGCGAGCTTGGCGTCGAACGTCTTCGGGTCCTGGCAGGGGAACGCGTCGTGCGGGACGACGTCGATGTCCGGGTTCTGCTTCTCGAAGGCGGCGATGTCCTCCTCGAAGAACTGCCGGTCGACCTTGGCGCTCTTGGGCGGCATGCAGTTGACCGTGATGCGGGTCTTCCCGCTCGCCGAGTCGTCCTCGTCGCCGGACCCGCAGGCGGTCAGAGCGAGGGACGAACAGGCCAGGAGCGTGAGGAAGGTACGGCGGAACCCGGTGCTACTCATCGGTGACCCCTTTGGGCAGGAGCGGTGGGCGCCGCACACTCAAGCACCGACGACATCGTCACGCAAGATGTCGCGCAGAATCTGAAATTATTTAACAGCCTTGTGGAATGTCCGCGGATCTCAGTCGCGGGGGGCTTGCGCCGTGGAACCCCGCACCACCAGCTCCGGCTCGAACAACAGTTCCTCGGCCGCCACCGAGCTGCCGCCGATCTGCGCGTTGAGCAGTTCGACGACCGCCCTGCCCATCGACTCGATGGGCTGGCGGACCGTGGTCAGCGGCGGTTCCGTGCAGTTCATCAGCGCGGAGTCGTCGTAGCCGACGACCGAGATCTGCGACGGGACGTCAAGTCCCTTGCGCCGGGCGGCCCGTACCACACCGAGGGCAAGCGGGTCGCTGGCGCAGATGAACCCGGTGACCCCCCGGTCGATCAGCCGGGAGGCCGCCGCGTGACCGCCCTCGATGGAGAAGATGGCCCGCGCCACGCGCTCGTCCGGCAGATCCCCGGCGACAGCGCGCGCGGCGGCCAGCTTGCGCGCCGACGGCATGTGGTCGCCGGGTCCGAGGACCAGCCCGATCCGCTCGTGGCCGAGCGAGGCCAGATGCCGCCAGGCCTGTTCGACGGCGACCGCGTCGTCGCAGGAGACGCCCGGGAAGCCGAGGTGCTCGATGGCCGCGTTGACGAGGACGACCGGGATGTTGCGGTCGGCGAGCAGGCGGTAGTGGTCGTGCGGGGCGTCGGCCTGGGCGTACAGGCCGCCGGCGAAGACGACGCCGGAGACCTGCTGTTGCAGCAGCAGTGCGACATAGTCGGCCTCGGAGACACCGCCCTTGGTCTGGGTGCACAGCACGGGGGTCAGGCCCAGTTGGGCGAGCGCCCCGCCGATCACCTCGGCGAACGCCGGGAAGATCGGGTTCTGCAGCTCGGGCAGGACCAGGCCGACGAGCCGGGCGCGTTCACCGCGCAGCTGGGTGGGCCGCTCGTAGCCGAGGACGTCCAGGGCGGACAGCACCGCCTGCCGGGTGGCTTCGGAGACTCCGGGCTTTCCGTTGAGCACCCGGCTGACCGTGGCCTCACTGACCCCGACCTTCTTCGCCACTTCCGCAAGTCGTCGCGTCATGCGCGCAAGAATAGCGCAAGAAACGCAAACGGCTTGCGTGTCGTGCCGTCCCGGTGCAGCGGGTCAGCTGCCCGGCGCCGCCCACTGACCCCGCACATGACCGAGGTGCCGGGCCATCACCTCGCGGACGGCCGGCTCGTCACGCGCCAGCAGGGTGTCGAGGAGTTCGAGGTGCTCCTCGGCGGAGGCGAGCAGGCGTCCCGCCGCCACGAGGGCGGTGAGGCCGTACAGCCGGGAGCGCCCCCGCAGGTCGCCGACGACCTCGACGAGGTGGGCGTTGCCCGCGAGGGCGAGCAGGCCCAGATGGAACCGGGTGTCGGCCTCGACGTAGGCGATGAGGTCCCCGGCCGCGGCGGCGGTGACGATCTCCTGTGCGGCCGGGCGCAGCGCCTCGAGCGAGACCGGGTCCGCGGTCCTGGCCAGGTCCACGACCGTGGGGATCTCGATGAGTCGGCGGAGGTGGGTGTACTCGTCGAGCTGTTGCTCGGAGACCGCGGTGACCCGGAAGCCCTTGTTGGGGACGGTGTCGACGAGACCCTCCTTGGCCAGGTCCAGCAGCGCCTCGCGCACGGGGGTCGCGGAGACACCGAAGCGGGCGGCCAGTGCCGGCGCGGAGTACACCTCGCCGGGGCGCAGTTCCCCGGCGATCAACGCGGCCCGCAGCGCGTCGGCGACCCGCTCCCGGTAGCTGCTCTTCCTGCCGCCGAGTGCCGGCAGGGCGGGGGCAGCGGCGGACGGGGTGCTGGGG
>NZ_QZWF01000084.1 GCF_004187715.1 Streptomyces sp. F001
GCGAAGTACGGATCTAGCTCCGCCCGCTCGCGCTCACCGTCGCCGCGGCTGAACCAGCGGGCCACCGCCTGCCGGAAACTGCGCCATCCGTCCGTGCCTGCGGCCTGCACCACCGCCGTGCCTCCGGACACCGCCAACGCCACCAACGCCTCAGCCAACATGCCTGCCCCCCCGTACACGCTCGCTCGGTACACCGACCGTAGCGCTCAGCCCTTACACAGGCACCGGCAATCCGCTGGGTCGTGACATTTGAGGCTCATGTGACCTTGAGCAGGAGGAGAGTTCATCAGCCGTCACCGCTTCTGGCACAACAGGACAGGAGCGCTGCAGTGATCTCGTACCACTCGGCGTCTCCTCATGCGGCGTGGACGCACCCCCATGCGGAGGATCCTGCGGGGGCTACGGCTCACCTCCGCTCGCGCGGAGAGGACCGGCCCATCGCCGTTGCCTCGCCGACGTGTCGGCGTACACGCGAACGTCCCCATCTGCGTGGATGAAAAGGGACAATTCTTGCTGCACTGAGCTCTGCTGCTCGGCATGCTGCTGCTGGATCGAGGAGAGACGGCGGAGGGCGGTCGACGGAGGTCTTGGACCCGCGTCGCCGGCTGGAACTGCGGCGTTTTCGTGGGCTGCTGGAGCCCGGGGCGATGAGCCCGTCGGAGAGTGCCGGTGGCGCGAAGGCTCGGCCCACTGGCTGTACAGCGAGCCCCACTGTGCGGTGCGCCAAAGGCCGTCCGCAGGGTTCCGGGTCGGCGACGGCTCCGTGAACGGTGCAACGCCCCAGCGCTCCCTCGGCAACACGGCTTTCGCGCCGATCGCCCCGCTCGCCTCCGAGCCGCCCCTTCCTGCCGGATGCCCGCACCGTCAGCGCAGCAGCATGGGCACCCTCAGGGGCGCCCGCTCATGACGCTGCGCAGCAGGTCGACGATGGGCTGCACCGGGACGGTCGGGTCGAAGGCGCGCTGGACGCCGAGCCCGATGCCGAGGCTGAGCAGGGTCAGGGCGGCGGTGTCGGCGGGCAGGGCAAGTGTGATGCCGAGTTCGTCCGCCTGCGCCCGGATCAGGTCCGCGAGCGCGTCGGTGACGGTGCGCCGACGCTGGGCGAGCTGCTCGCACACCTGCTTGTCGCGGCGGTTGGCGGTGGCGAACTCGACTTCCAGCGAGGTCCACGAGCTGTCGCCGATGGTCTCGTCGGCCCAGCGGGCGAATCCCGCGATCCGGTCCTCGAAGCGGGGCGCGTCGCCCATCGCGGCGGCCAGCTGTGTCACCTGTTCCGCGGCGATGCGGTCGAGCACGGCCAGGCACAGCTCGTTCTTGGTGGCGAAGTTGGAGTACACCGCCCCCTTCGAGTAGCCCGCCGTCTCGGCGACACGCTCCATTGACGTCGCCGTGAAGCCGTCGCCCAGGAAGAGCGCGTACGCGGTGTCGAGGACGTGTTCGCGGGTGCGGGCCTGGCTCTCGGCCCGGGTCAGTCTTGCCACCCCCGGAGGATACCGCTAGCTTTCAGATTCCCTTGGAATTCAAATACCAGGAGAATCTATGACGGGGCGTCAACGACGCGGGCTGGTCGTCGGGTGCGGCGGCACCCTCGGCTTCGCATGGGCGGTTGCGGTGCTGGCCGCGGTCGAGGAGCAGCTCGACTGGGATGCCCGCACGGCAGAGGTGCTGGTGGGGACGTCGGCGGGGGCGGAGGTCGTGTCCCCGCTCGGGTCCGGCCGGTCGGTCTCCGACCTGCTCGCAGCACTGCAGGGCCGGTCCGACGCGGACCCGCTGCTCCTGCGGCACGTCGGCGCGCACCCGGGCGCCCTGCCACCGGTTCCGTGGCCGGGACTGCCGGGCGCCGGGCTGACGGCGGCGGCAGCCCGGGGCCGTGTCCCGCTCGGCTCGGGGCTGCTCGGCCTCCTGCCGCGCGGCCGGGGGGATGCGGGGTGGCTGCGGGGCTTCGGCGCCGCGCTGGCGGACGGCCACACGTGGCTCGCCTCGTCACGTACGTGGCTGGTGGCGACCGAGACGCGCTCCGGCAGACGGGTCGCGTTCGGTTCGCCCGACGCCCCGGTCGCCGACATCGGCAGCGCGATGGCCGCGTCGTGGGCGATCCCGGGCTGGTTCCCTCCCGTACGGATCGACGGGCGCGCCTACCTCGACGGCGGGGTGGTGTCGCCGACGTCGGCCGACCTCGTTGCCCCGCTCGGCCTGGACGAGGTGGTGATCGTCGCCCCGATGGCGACGTCCGGGGGCGCGCCCGCCACCGGGCTGAGCCGCCTCGAACGCGTCGCCAGGCGCTGGATGACCCGGACCCTCGACGCGGAGGAACACCTGCTTCGGGCAGCGGGGACCCGCGTCGTCCGGATCGAGCCCGGCGCCGAGGAACTGGCCGTCATGGGCTTCAACTTCATGGACGTCGCCCGCCGCCCGGCCACCCTCGACGTCTCCCTGCGTACCGCGCCCGACCGTGTCAAGCGAGCCATCGACAGGAGCACCACGGCATGAGCGCCCATTTCGAGGTCATCGTCATCGGCGCCGGCATCTCCGGGGTCGGCGCGGGGGTCCGGTTGCGCGAGGCCGGGCTCCGGGACTTCCTGATCATCGAGGCCGCCGACGACTTCGGCGGCACGTGGCGGGCCAACACCTATCCGGGCTGCCAGTGCGATGTGCCGTCCCGGCTCTACAGCTACTCGTTCGCGCCGAACCCGGACTGGATGAGGGTGTACGCGCATCAGCCGGAGATCCTCACCTACGTGAAAGGGGTCGCCGACCGGCACCGGCTGCGCGAGCACACCCGGTTCGGCGTGCGCATGACCGAGGCGCACTGGCAGCCCGACGCGGCACGGTGGCGGATCAGCACCAATGCCGGCGAGTTCACCGCCCGGTTCCTGATCGCCGGTGCCGGGCCGTGGAACGAGCCCCTCATCCCCGAGATCCCGGGCCTTGCGGAGTTTCCCGGCGAGGTGTTCCACTCCGCGCGCTGGAACCACGCCTACGACCTGCACGGCAAGCGGGTCGCGGTGCTCGGCAGCGGGGCATCGGCCGTGCAGTTCGTCCCGGCCATCGCCCCCCAGGTCGACCGGCTCCACCTGTTCCAGCGCACTGCCCAGTGGGTGCTGCCCAAGCCGGACCATCGCATACCGAAGGCCGAGCGGTGGGTGATGCGGCACGTGCCCGGCGCCCGGGCCGCGGTGGCCGCGGTGGAGTACCAGGCCATGGAGATGCTGGGCCGCGGATTTCGCAGGCCCTCGCTGCTGCGCGGCGTACAGGCCGTGGCACGCGCACACCTGCGCGCCACCGTCCGCGACCGTGAACTGCGCCGCAAGCTGACCCCCGACTACACCATCGGCTGCAAGCGCATCCTGTTCTCCAACCACTACTACCCGGCCCTGCTCCGCCCGAATGTGGACGTGTACGCCTGCGCCGTCCGCATGGTCGACGGCACCACCGTGCTCGGCGCCGACGGCAGCAGCGCCGAAGTGGACGCGATCATCCTCGGCACGGGCTTTCACATCCTCGACATGCCCCTGTCGAACCTCATCCACGACGGCGCCGGACGTTCCCTCGCCGACCACTGGCAGGGCTCCCCTGAGGCGTACCGCGGCACCGTCACCGCCGGGTTCCCCAACGCGTTTCTGCTTCTCGGTCCCGGCCTGGGCACCGGACACAGCTCCGCGTTCACCATCCTCGAAGCCCAACTCGATCTCGCCTTCGGCGCGATCCGCTCAGCACGCGCCGAGGGGTGGGCGTCGGTCGAGGTACGCCGCGACGTGCAGACCGCCTACAACACCGAACTGCAGGCCGCCCTCGCGGGCACCGTCTACAACACCGGCGGATGCCGGAGCTACTACCTCGACGCCAACGGCCGCAACAGCTTCAGCTGGCCCTGGTCCACCGGCCGGCTCCGCACACAGGTGGCACGCTTCGACGCCCGCGACTTCACCGTCATCCACCCCACCGACCGGCAGGAGCTCAGCGCATGAGATTCCCCGCCATCGACATGCGCGGCGCCGACATCGCCGTCACCGGCGCCGCACGCGGCATCGGATTCGCCACCGCGAAGGCGTACGCCCCCAGAATGCCCACCTCACGCTCGGCGACCTCGACGGCGACCTGGCCCGGCTGATCCGGAGCCACTGGAAGATCGAATGATCACGAAACAGACGTCACGCGACTACGCCGAGGCCCTGACCGTCACCCTAGGCCGAAAACCTCAGTAGCCGGCGGGCTTCGCGCTGAGGCCCCATGGGCTGCTGGGAGGCGTCGGACAGGCCAGTCCGCCCAACACCTGTCAAACGTTCAGCGCCCAGGCCAGCCCGAGGTATGCACGAGGATCAGCGTCCTGTGCCTGGTTTTGCTGGCTCGTCGTCTGGACGCCAGCGAAGTTCGACCCGCACCAGTTCTCGAACGAATTTACTCCGATCGCGGGCCAGGCGATTGAGGGCACGTCGTGCCTCCTCGTCTTCCGGCCACCCACTCAGCAGTGAGGCCGCGGCCGCCACGCGGACTTGGTTGTCTGGGTCGTTGGCGCGCCGAACAACGGCATCGCGCGCGGCGGGCTGAGTCATTGCCAAGAGTTGTGGATCAGTTGAGGTGGCTCAGGCTGCGCTGAGCTCGGGGCGCTCGACGAGCTGACCGCGTTCGGAGCGGGCTCCGGCACGGACGAGGGCGACGAGGTGGGGTGACGGTGGAGAATGTCGACTCGATCGGATTCGTACCAGATATGAAATCTGTGGGCGCCGCTGTCCGTGTCCTGGTGACCGGGCTTGGGCCTGGTTGTACGGTGCGACCGTCAGGACGAGGGGTGCCCGGGGAATCAGCATGGGCAGGCCGATCTTGAACGATGGGCTGCGAGCCCGCCTTAGTAGATGGCCGCCCCTGCGACTTGCCTGGCTGCGTCGTGAACGCGATTCCGTAGGTGTCGTTTCGCCCAGCTGATCCCCATACCGGGTTCATGTCTACGCATGGAGATGGACGATGGGACGGTTCATCGGGTTGGACATTCACCGGGACTTCGCGCAGGTCGCGGTGGTCGAGGACGGATGCGTCACCGACTGGGGCCGGGTGGGGTGCCGGCCGGAGGCACTGCGCGGGTTCGCTACACGGCTGCGTCCGGACGACCAGGTGGCGCTGGAGGCAACCGGAAACGCGAGCGCAGTGGCCGTGCTCCTCGAGCCGCATGTCGCGAAGGTGGTGATCTCCAACCCGGTCAAGACCCGGGCGATCGCCGAGGCGAAGGTGAAGACCGACCGGGTCGACGCGCGCATTCTCGCGCAACTGCTGGCCGCCGACTTCCTGCCGGGCACGTGGCTGCCGGACGAGCGCACCAGGATGCTGCGGCGCACCGGGCGCAGCTGGTGCGCGGCCGTATTCGGGTCAAGAACCAGGTCCAGGCGGTGCTGCACCGCAATATGCTGCCACGCCCGCCGGTCAGCGACTTGTTCGGCACCCGTGGGCGAGGCTGGCTCGCACACCAGGCGCTGCCGGCAGACGAGCGCGAGACGGTCACCGCGCTGCTGCGCCAACTCGACTTCTACGGGGCGGAGCTCGCCTCGGTGGAACGGCGGTTGGCCACCGAGGCGCTCGACGACCCGGTCGTGAGGCGGTTGATGACCATTCCGGGCGTGGACGCGATGACCGCGGTCACGGTGCTGGCCGCCGTCGGCGACTTCCACCGCTTCTCCAGCGCGGACAAGCTCGTCTCCTACCTGGGCCTGAACCCGACGGTGCGCCAGTCCGGCGGGACGGCCGCCCACCATGGCAGGATCACCAAGGCCGGGTGCGGCAAGGCGCGCGGGATGCTGGTGCAGGCCGCGTTCGCCGCGCTGCGCTCCCCTGGACCCCTGCGAGCCCTGCATCAGAGGATCAAGGCCAGGCGCGGGATGCAGATCGCGATCGTCGCGGTCGCCCGGAAGATCGCGGTCATCGCCTGGCATCTGGTCGTCGAGGAACAGGACTACGCCTTCGCCCGCCCGGGCCTGGTCGCTTTCAAACTGCGCAAGCTCGAGCTGACCGCCGGTGCCGAGCGCCGCATCGCCCGGCGCGGTCCGGGCTACGACTACAACGATAAAGAGCTACGACGACAAGAACGCCAGATCGCAGAGCAGGCTGAGCGCGCTTACGCGGTGCTGGCCGCCCAGTGGCAGACCAAGCGCCCGGCCGGCACACCTCGCCTGCCAGCGATACCCGGCACCGAATCCGAGTCTGTGACCTGCACTGCTTGACGATTACATCCGTGGTCCGCAGGTGGATCCAGTGCTCGGCCGGGAAGTCGAAGAACGCCAGCAGCTGCTCCTGGTCGTTGGTGATCTTCTTGACGGCCTTGGGGAACTTCGCCTCGTAGAGCTTGGCGAATGTCTTGACCGCCGCCTCGGCGTGGTCGCGGTCCTCGGCGTTGTAGATGTCCTGGATGGCCTTCTTCGCGCCGGGCTGCGCGGACTTCGGCAGGGCGTCGAGGACGTTGGCGGTTTTGTGAACCCAGCGCCTCTGCTCGCGGGTGGCGGGGAACACCTCGGCCAAAGCCTTCCACAAGCCCAGGGCGCCGTCGCCGACCGCGAGTACGGGGGCGCGCATGCCCCGGCGGGCGCAGTCGCGCATCAAGTCGGCCCAGGACTCGGCGGATTCGCGGTAGCCGTCCTTGAGCGCGATCAGTTCCTTGGAGCCGTCGGCCCGCACGCCGACCAGGACGAGCACGCAGGCTTTGGCCTCCTCCAGGCGGACGTTGAGGTGGATGCCGTCGGCCCACACGTACACGTAGTCGACCTCCGCGAGGTCGCGGTCCATGAACGCGGCGTGGTCGGCCTGTCGTCGGGGGACTTCGTTCCGGCACTGGAGCAGTTCCTCGGCTCGGCGGCCGGGCTCTCTCCCGCCACCATCACCCGGCTCACCCAGCAGTGGCAGGC
>NZ_QZWF01000085.1 GCF_004187715.1 Streptomyces sp. F001
TGGCAGAGCAGGGGTGGGATGGCCGCGGTGCGGCCGTGGGAGCCCCATTCCTCCCACTCCAGCAGCGAGGGGAGCCGCTGGGCGGTGCCCGGCGTGGCGAACAGCAGCATCCGCCCCCGGAACGCGGCCACCGGCCCCGACCCCGGCCCTTCGTCCCACAACCGGTCCAGCATCCGGCGCCCGAAGATCGCGGGTGTGCTCACCACATCGAAGGCGGAACCGCAGGGCAGGACGACCGGGGCGTCCGGACGCTCCTCCCAGAGGGCGAGCGTGCTGCGCGGATACGCTCCGGCCGAGGCGAGCCAGGCGGCGCCGTCCGAGGTCAGTGTGCTGCTGCTCATACACCCACATCTACGGGGTGTGAGCATTCCCCTCCTGCGGGTTGCCGGAAATCGGGACGCGCGAGGGTGAAAGGGAGTATCTTGCGCGCCCGGCATATGCCAGCAGCTGTGGCCACCCCGGCAGCCCCCGGCCGCTCACACGGGATCGGGTCCCCGCCCGTCGGCCCCCCGCATCAGGTCCCGCCCGAACTCCACCATCTTCTTGGCATAGTCCTCGGTCCACTCGGCCCGCTCGGCGATGTCCGCGGGCGTCAGCCGGTCGAACCGCCGCGGATCGGCGAGCTGTGCCGCCGCGATGGCCTGGAACTCCACCGCCCGGTCGGCCGCCGCCCGGAAGGCCTGCGTCAGCTCCGTCGCCCGCGCCAGCAGCTCGCGGGGGTCTTCCATCGACTCCAGGTCGAAGAAGTGCTCCGGGTCGCCGGCCGCTTCCGCGGGCTCGAAGAGCAGGGGCGCGGGGCGTAGCCGCGGTTCGTTCCGACGCGGCGTGGGCTCCGCCATGTCTTGTCTCCTCCTCGTACGGTTCCGATGGCGCCGCCTGTGGGGGTGGGCCACCCTCAATTGTCTCGCGCCTGCGCAAGAGGGCCCTCGGTCACCTCTGGCGTTCAGCGTCGCCAGGCCACCCGGTGTTCCGCCAGATGCGCGAGCACCGCGTGGTTCGCCTCCCATCCGTCCGGAAACTTCACGACCGTGCCCAGCTGGACCGGCTCTGTCGACGGGTAGTCGTCCAGCAGGTCGCTCACCCCCGCCCGGCACACGACGATGCACGCGTGCCGGTGGCGGGAGGCCAGGACGCACAGGCGGCCGGTTTCCAGGTGGAAGGCGGTGGCGTCGGGGCGGCCGGACAGGGGGTGCAGGACCACGGTGACGTCGTACTCCCGGCCCTGGAGGCGGTTCGCCGTGTCGACGGTGACGTCCGACACGCCCAGTTCGGCCAGGGCCGCCCGGACCGCCGCCGCCTGGTCCCGGTGGGCCGTGCCGACGGCGATCCGGTCGGCGGTCAGCGGCGCAGCTTCGGGTGAGCGCTCCGACGTGGCCGCCCCGCCCCGGTCCAGCAGGCGTCGTACGACCGTCGCCACCGCCCGCACCGCCTCCGGGTCGGTACGCGGCGTGTGCTGGGCGGGCAGCTCCAGCAGGCCCCAGCCCGACTCCGCCGCCTCGTCGATCACCCGGTCGGGGCCGGAGCCGTCCGACGGGACGCCGAAGGTGAGCCGTCGGTCACCGTGGCCGGTCCCGCTGCGGAACGGCGTGTACGGATAGAACGCGTCCGAGACCAGGGGCGCCGCCGAGGCGGGCAGCCGCCAGGAGACCGGCAGGCGGTGCTGCGGCAGATCGGGGTTGTGCGCGAGCAGAGTGCTCACCGCGGAGGCCGAGGGGTCGTACGACAGGCCTGCCCACTGCTCGCTGCCCACGATCGCGAACGGGTCCAGCTGGCCCGGGTCGCCCACGAACAGCGCCTGCTCGAAGAGACCGGCCACGGCGAGCAGCGAGTCGGAGCGCATCTGGTACGCCTCGTCGACGATCGCGTGCCGCCACGGTCCATCGACCTTGACGTGGCCCCATTTGGCGGCGGTCGAGATCACGACGGGCAGTCCCGTCAGCTCGGCCGCCTTCGCCGACTTCCGTACCTGCGGCAGATCGTCGAGCGCCTTGTCGTACGGGTCGGCGTCGCTGCTGTGCAGGCGGCCCACCGGCAGCTCGGGGTTCTTCTCGGCGAGCCTCAGCACCAGGTCGTCGACCTGGGCGTTGGTCTGCGCGATCACCATCAGTGAGCGCCCGGTGCCGGCGAGTTCGAGCGCGGCGCGGACCACGAGCGTGGACTTTCCGGCGCCGGGCGGAGAGTCGACGACGACGCCGCGGTGCGGGCCGTGCAGCGTGTCGTGGAGGATCGCGTCGGTGGCCCGCGCCGCCGCGGCACCGGGGTCGAAGGCGGTCTGCGTGGTCACAGGACATCTTCCTCGGTGACGGGGTCGGCGGGTTCGGGGGCGGTGTCCGCGCCGGGCGGCCCGCCGTGCGTCCACGGCGTGTCCTCCGGGTCGGGGAGCTTCGCGCCGCCCCGCTGTTCGTGCTCGAACAGCGTGAAGCACACCGCGTCGCCCTTCTCCGGCACGGACCCGGCCTCGGGCTCCTTGCCGCGGCCCATCTTGTCGAGGATGCGCAGGACGACCAGCGTGCCGTCCTCCTCGTACCCCACGAACTCCGCCGCCTGCGGTTTTCCGTTGTACGACCGGTACACCTTCGCCCGCTCGCCCAGGTGGGGCCGGTCGTCCGTGCGGACCGTGACGAGGGGGCGCGGGCTCGGGCGCTTGCCCTCGCTGTACGCCATGACGACATCCGTGACCTCGCCCGCGAACGCCTCCCCGGCCAGCCGTCGCCCGGCCATCACCAGCGGGTCGTCGAGCGCCTCCTGGGCCTCCAGGCGGGCCTGTTCGCGCTCGCGCGCGGCGAGCTTGTTCGCCGCGGTCACCGCGTCGTCGCGGCGCGGCTGCGGGGGCTCACCGGCCAGGACGCGGTCCCGGTGGCCGGTGAACGACCAGCGGTCGCGGGTCCACCGCTCCTCGACGTGCCCACCCTCGGGCAGTTCCCGCAGCAGGTCGAGCCCGCGCCACACCGCGTCCCAGGTGGGCCGGGTGACCCGCTCGACGAGGGCGCGGATCTCCCGCTCGGCGGCGGTCAGGTCCCCGAGCCGGTCGTCCGCCGCCATGCCGTCCTCGGCGGCGGCCAGGGCGGTGCGGGCGCGGTCGTAGCGCTCGATGGCCGGGGCGAGGAGCTTGTTGTCGAACGCCGGGTCGGTGGCGGGGCCCGCGGGCGGGCAGATGAGCTGGCCCTGCGCGTCCCTGTGCAGCTCGGCCCGCAGGGCCGCCTCGGCGCCGGTGGCGCCCTCCGGTGGGTCGATCCAGGCGAGCAGGGCGCCGAGGTGCTGGTCCTCCAGGCTGGACTGGCCGGTCGCCCAGTG
The DNA here is from genome assembly GCF_004187715.1 of Streptomyces sp. F001. Taxonomy (GTDB): domain Bacteria; phylum Actinomycetota; class Actinomycetes; order Streptomycetales; family Streptomycetaceae; genus Streptomyces; species Streptomyces flavusporus. Next base: position 3,295 of record NZ_QZWF01000085.1, read on the forward strand.
CCGGGCGAGCACCTCCGTCAGGGCCGGCAGCAGGGACGAGCCGGGCACCCGGGCCCGCTCCCCGAAGTGGGTCAGCCACCGGCCGAGCAACGGCACCCTGGGGGGTGCCGGGTGCGGGGTCTCCGGGTCCTGTTCCGCCGTGCGGCGAAAGCGCATGGAGCGCCCGAGCAGCCGTACGAAGTCGATGCCCGCGCGGCTCGGAACGATCAACTGCGGGGCGTCCGCGCACAGTTCGACCTCGACCTTGACCCGCTTGCCGGTCTCCGGGTCGGTCTCGGTGCGCTCGGCCGCCTCGACGCTCTCCGCGTGTGCGTCGATGTACGGCAGGACCACGTCGGCCAGTTCGGCCAGGAACGCGAACCTGAGGTCGCGGTCGCGGGGCTGCGGGACGACCAGCAGACGCGGCGCGTCCGGGTCGGTGCCGACGAGCGCGCCGAGCGGGGCGCCGGCCTCACCGGCGGTGGTCAGCGGCACGAGGACCAGCGGACGCTCGGACAGATGCCGGTGCCGGACCGTGGCGGTGGGCTGCGCGCGTCCGGTGTCGACGGCCTCGAGACGGGCGAGCGTGGAGATCAGCGACACGGGGCTGCCTCCACGGACCCGGGGTGCTCCGGGGCATCGGCGTGCTGCCGCCGGCCCAGTGCCTCGGCGCGCAGGTGGGCAGCCCGGCGTAGGGCCGCCACCGCCGGGTCCCGGGGGTCCCCGGCCTCCCCGCGGGCCGCCGCGAGGACGTCCTCGACCGTCGACAGGCCGCCCAGCTCGGCGCGGACCGGGCGGCCGAGGGAGGTCACCGCGCCGGCCGCGCGGGAGCGGTCCCGGCAGTGGAAGGCCAGCTCGCACGCCGACAGGCACTCCGGTGCGTACGTCGCCGGCACTGCCTCGACCGCGGCTGTCAGCTCGGCGGCCGGCAGCTCGGGGGAGAAGCACGTGCCCTCGGGGAGCGCGTCGGCGATGTCCTGGATGCGGGTGAGGCGGGCCAGCTGGCGGCGGGTGACCGCGCGTTGCTTGCGCACGTCGACGGCGGAGGCGGTGGGGAGGTTGGAGAAGTCCTTGGGGCAGACGAGCAGGATCCGGTGCCGGACCGGCGGGGCCGGCCGGAGCTTCGCGGCGACCTCCTCCAGTGCCAGCGCGTACACCGCCGCCTGCCGGGCCGCCGCGCCCACCTTCGCCGGGTCCGCCGAACCGTCCAGCATCGGGAACGACTTGATCTCCACGACCGTCCAACTGCCGTCCGGGTGCACGACCACCGCGTCCGGCTCCAGGAACGCGGGGGTACCGGCGACGTCGAGCGCGAGCATCGGATGGTCGAGCAGCGTCCAGCCGCCCGCCTCGACGGCCTCGCGCAGCGCCAGCGCGGTGCGGGCGGCGCGGCCCTCCGGGCCGATCGCGGACAGCTCCGGCACCCGCGCGTGTGCGGGCGGTTCGGCGCCCGGGTCCAGCTTCTCGTGCGCCAGCCGCAGCAGCTCCGCGCCGCCGTCCGCCTTGACCCGGCTCTCGAACGCGTTGCCGCGCGTGAAGGCGAACTGGGACTGCCCGAACACGGACGGCGAGCCCAGCGCACCGGCCAGCGCCGCCTTGTTCACCCCGGCGCCGTCGAGGACGGCGCGCCGCTTGCAGCCGGGATTGGCGGCCAGGGCCGCGAGGGCGCGCGCGTCAAGTGCCTTGGCCGGTACGTCGGGACCGCGCAGCTCAGCGAGCTGCTGCCGGAGTGCCGCCCCCCGTGTCCGCGGGGGAGGCACCCGGCTCGGCTCCCGGTCCGAGCCGTGACTCGCGCTGCCGTGGAATTCGCTCACCCGCCGAAGTCTGGCATCCGCCACTGACAATTGAGGCACCTGCGGCACGAGAGCCCGGTGTGGAGGAGGCGGAACTCGCGACCAGGGAGGCGGCACCCGCCGTCGAGGTGGCGGCGCGCGTCACCAGCCGCGTCCGGACCCGGTTCGCGCAGCGCATCACATACGGCGCCAGCAGCAGCCCGGCACCCATGACGGCCGCACCCGCGACCGCGTCGAGGAAGTAGTGGTTCGCGGTGCCCATCACCACGATCGTCGTCACCAGCGGATACAGCACGCCCGCCACCTTCGTCAGGCGCGTCCCGCCGTACCGCCACAGGATCACCCCGCACCACAGTGCCCAGCCCACGTGCAGGCTCGGCATGGCGGCGTACTGGTTGGTCATGCTGCCGAGCCCCCGCGGCGCGCTCGCCTCGCCGGCCCACCAGCCGTACGAGCTGTACTGGGCCATCGTGTCCACGAAGCCGTACCCGGCCGACAGCAGCCGGGGCGGGCAGGTCGGCATCAGCGTGAAGCCGATCAGGCCGATGAACGTCGAGGTCATCAACCAGGTGCGGGCCGCGCGGTAGTGCTTGGTGCGGGATCTGAACAGCCAGATCAGCAGGGCGGGGGTGACCAGGTAGTGCAGCGACGCGTACCAGAAGTCGGCCGGTACGCCGAGCCAGGCCTCGCGCGTGAAGAGGCGGTTGAGGGGGTGCTCGGCGTTGATGCGGAGGACCTTCTCGATGCGCAGGATCGCCAGACCGTGGTCGACGGCGGTGGAGACATCGCCCCGGGCGAGGAGCCGGCCCGCCGAGTAGCAGGCGTACACCAGGAGGATCAGCGGCAGTTCGGTCAACCAGCGGAGCCGGGGTCGCGGGACTGCCTCGATGCCCGGTGTCACGGCCTGCATCCGATCGCCCTCCCCCTTCTCGTCGCGCGGCGCCCCGGCCGTCGGACCGGCCGTCCACCACAGGGCGTACGGGCGGGCGCCTCGAGGGGCGCGCCTCCCGGCCCTGATAGACGCGGAGATCGCCCCCCGGGTTGCCCCCGAACAGCGTGCGCGATGATGGAGGGGTTCCGCCTCCGATTTCTCCGTTCTCCCGTTTCTCCGTTCTCCCGGAAAGGTCCCGTCCTCTCATGGCACCGCGCATCCTGCTGGCCCGGCACGGACAGACGCAGTGGTCGCTGTCCGGCAAACACACCGGCAGGACCGACGTCCCCCTGCTCGACGAGGGGCGGCGCGGCGCGAAGCTGCTGGGCGAGCGACTGCACCAGGCGCCGTACGACGGGCTCCCCGGCGTCGAGGTCCGCACCAGTCCGCTGGCACGCGCGCGTGAGACCTGCGAACTCGCCGGTTTCGGCGCACGCGCGCGTACCTGGGACACGCTCATGGAGTGGGACTACGGCGCCTACGAGGGCATGACCCCGGCCGACATCCAGGCCGTCCGCCCCGGCTGGCTGATCTGGCGCGACGGTGTGCCCGAGGGCGAGACCCTGGACGAGGTGACCGCCCGCGCGGACGAGGTCGTCACCTGGGCGCGCTCACAGGACCGCGACGTCCTCCTCTTCGCCCACGGCCACATCCTCCGTTCGATCGCCGCCCGCTGGCTGAGCCTCCCCCTCGACTTCGCAGCCCGCATACGCCTGAACCCGACGTCACTGTCGATACTGGGCTGGGCATACGGAGAGCCGGCAATCGAAACCTGGAACGACTACGGCCACCTGACGTAGCCGAGGGAACCTGCGCTGCTGCGGGCAGCCACACCCGCGCAGCTACGG
>NZ_QZWF01000086.1 GCF_004187715.1 Streptomyces sp. F001
GTCGTTGACGGGGTCAGCCAGGGGTCGGCACGGGGCCGACGCGGGTCCGCGGCGGGGCCGGCGCATGCTGACGCGCGTAGATTTTGAGCAGTTCGTGGATGCGGTACGGCTTGGGCGGGCCTTCCTCGATGAACCCGGCGTCCGCCAGTTGTTCGAGCACCTCGTCCGGCACGACCGACGGCGTCGCTCGATCTGCGGTCCCGGCGTCCGCGTGCTCCGTGGCCAGCAGCAGGAACGCCTCCATCAGGCCGGGGCTCAGCCGCTGCAGAGCCGCCTCGAGCACGCGCTGTACGGACATGAGCGGTTCGTCCGCCAGAGAGAGCCTGGCCGGCAGATCCGCGGCCAGCCATGTAGCGCAGTCGCCGATGCCGAGGCCGGGCCGCGTCAGCAGTCGTGCCGCGGCGATCCGCAGGCTCAGCGGGAAGTGACCGCAGATCCGGGCCAGTTCACGGGTGGCTTCCGGCTCCTCGGCGACCCGCTCGGCGCCCAATGTGGTGACCAGGAGTTGATGCGATTCCTCCTCGGTGAGTGTGTCGAGGCGGTGCACGACGCCGCCGTGGGTGGCGATCAGGCCGGCGAGACCGTGTCTGCTCGTCACCACGGCGACGCCCTCGGCCGCGGAGGGCAGCAGTGGCCGTATCTGCTCGGCGCTCACCGCGTCGTCGAGGATGAGGAGGCGGCGTCCGGCTCCGTTCGCGGGCGGAAGTTGGGCACGGGCCTCGGCGGCGTCGAGCGGGCTGCCGTCCGGCCGGGTCATGCCGAGTGTGAAGCAGCCGCCGGGAAAGGCCTCCTGAGTCAGGTGCGCCGCCTGCAGGGCGAGAGCGGTCTTGCCGATCCCTGGGGCCCCGGAGATCACCACCGGACCGGATACCGCACCACCGGAAGTCAACGCGCGTTGAAGCGAGGCGAGTCGAGTCGTGCGGCCGGTGAAGCAGGGCACCGGCGCCACGGTGGCGATCGTGACCGGTGCTGCCGGCGTCGGCAGTGGAACCGGGACGTGCACCGGGGGGAGCGGAGGACGGAACCGTCGCTGCGGCCGGTACGGGGACCAGCGCATCCGACGGCGCGGGACTCGGCGTGACCGCCCTCGACGGGAGCGCCGCCTTCGAGGAGACTCCTGCCTCGATCGCGGGCAACCCACGGGCAGGCGGGCTGCCGAGGTCCTCGCCGCGGAGGATCGCAAGTTCCAGGCGCTGCAAGGGGGCGCCCGGGTCGATCCCGAACTCCTCCTTGAGCCGTTCCTTGACGCCCCTGATCTCCGCAAGGGCCTCGGTCTGGCGGCCCGTTCGGTACAGAGCTTCGATCAACTGCTCGGAGAATCGTTCCCTTTCCGGAAAGCGCCTCGCCGCGTCCCACACCTCTACCAGCACCTCGCGACATCGCCCGCGCGCCAGTTCGATGTCACAGAGGCGCTCGAGTGCCCTCAAGCGCTCCTCGGTCAGCCGGGGCGCCTCGTCACGGTGGAGCATCTGCGATGAGACGTTCGCCAGCACCGGTCCGTGCCACAGTGCGAGCGCTTCTCTGAGCACGTGGGACTCGGTCTCGGCGTCGCGGGCGGAATCCGCCGAGCGGACCAGCCCGCGGAAGCGGACGAGGTCGAGCGTCTCGCGGTCCATGCGCATGCGGTACCCCCCGGGGACCGCCTCGATCGTGTCGTTCGCTATCCCGTACTTCGCAAAGATCCGTCGGAGCCGCAGGACGCAGCTCTGCAGGGCGGCCCTGGCCGTGGCGGGCGGTTCGGTGTCCCAGACGGCTCGCATCAGATAGTCGGTCGACACGACCGCACCGGAGTGGATGAGCAGGGCGGCCAGCAGGCTCGTCGGTTTGGAGGGCTGCAGGACGGCGGCATGCACAGGCGTGGTTCCGCTGTGCGAACGGACGCGGGGGCGAGGGGCGGCCGGCGGTGTCCGCGCCCCGCGCATACGCGCGTAGACCTGGGGCACCATCTCCCTGCACCGCCCGCACAGTCACCCCACAGGACACACGACTCGTTGCAGGAAGGGTTCCGCATGAAGGCCGTAAAGGTTCTGAACGGCATGAGGGTCCGCTCGATCCTGACCGCTCTCGCTCTTGTGATCGCTCCAGGCGTCGTCGTTGTCGGGGGCGCAGGTGAGGCCTTCGCCGTCACCAAGATCAGTCACGCCACCGCAACGTCGATGTTCCGCGAGGTCGGGATCACCTGGTCGTCCTCCGGTAACTGCTCCGACCGCAACAACCCCACCTGTACGTCCTTCGACCAGCTCAACCTTGCCAGCGCCCAGGGCGCCCAGACGCTGAAGCGGGCCAGTGGGTGCGCGCTGAACATCACCGGCGGCACGGAGACCGGACACGCCTCCGGTACGTACTCTCACTGGAACGGCTACAAGCTCGACTACAGCAAGTACACCTGCGTCGGTAACTACATCAAGAACAACTTCACCTACATCGGCGTTCGCGGTGACGGCGCCCCGCAGTGGCGGTCCGGTTCCGGCAACATCTACGCGGACGAGGGCAACCACTGGGATGTTCTGTACTACAACTGCGGCGGCTGCTGAGCCGTAGGCGAACGCAGCGCCCCTGCCTCCGGGCGGTGTTCCGACGACCACCGCCCGGAAGGTCGCGTGGCCCACGCGCGCGACGGACGGGACACCGTGGCCCCCGACTGACCGCCAGTGCTGCCGGGGGCGCGACATTGCTCCGTCCGAGTGGTGCATACCTGGGGACGGTCGTAGCGTCGGTACGTGCACGACGTGTGGATCCGGACGGGCCGGGAGCGGATATGCGGGAACTCGCGATGACCAAGGTGGCCGCGGTCTGTGCTGTCGCGACGCTCGCGGCGGCCATGGGCACGGCCTCCGCTGCCCCCGCGGCCGCGCCGCCCACGGTGCAGTCCGTGGCACAGCGGTCTGCGTCCCCCGTGCTCGTCGACTGTTTCTGGGAGTCCCAGGTACGCCCCGCCGACTTCATCCTCGCCTGCGGTGACGGCAACAGCCGCCTCACCGCTCTGCGGTGGTCGCACTGGCACGCCGACTCGGCGGTGGCCGTGGGCCTCAACGCGGTGAACGACTGCCGGCCGTACTGCGCGGCGGGCCGGTTCCACTCGTACCCCGTCGTGGTTCGGCTCGACGATCCGCAACCGTGGGAGAAGCGACCGGAGTTGCAGCGCTACTCGCGTATGACGCTCACCTACCCCGGCGACAGGCCGGAGAGGGCGTCTCGCACGGAGACGTATTCGCTCTGGGACTGACACGTCGCCGGGGACTGCCGGATCCAGGGGAGGGGCATCGTCACCGGGTGGGACGGCGTGCTGCAGAGCCTGACGGTGGTCCTGCCGTGGCCGGTTCGCTCACCACATCCACGTCGCTTGCCCGCACGTAGGCGAGACGGTGGCCGAACTGGATCTGGTAGTACTCCTCCTCGCCCGTCACCACCTGGTTCGGTGTGTCGTCGGAGGACGACTTGTCGACGTGGGAACCGACGAGGCGGCCCTGTGTCACGTACCGCTGGCCCGCGAGGAAGCTGTACGGGAGCGGCGATTCGGTCGGCGCCGACACCCCGTCCGGGTAGGCGTCCTCCTCCGGGAGAGCACGCCCGTACACCGTGACCTCGCTCAGGCCGTCCTTCGGCGTCACCATCCGGCCGGTCGTACCGACGGCCGTCGGATGGAGTCTGGGGTTCTTGAACCATGCTTTCCGGCCCTGGTACCAGATCGCCGTCCACTCGCCGCTGCGTCCCGCGACCGCGAAGGACTGACCGGCCGAGACCCGCGAGCCCAGGTCGTTGACGTCCTCCGTGGACTCCTCCCCGTCCGGGCGCCGGCCCGGGTCCTGGATCAGCGAGGCGTCCTCCTTCGGCTCGGTGTGCAGGCGGACGGCGCTGGAGCCGTGCGGCTTGCACGGCACACCGTCGCCGGTGCATCCGGTGAACGGCGGTTTGTGGGTGGCGTAGTCGGGCAGCACGGTCACCATGGCGCTGTCCCGCCCGGCCGTGGCACGCAGGGGTGCGCCGAGGAGGTCGAAGTAGTGCCGCCAGTCCCAGAACGGGCCGGGGTCGTCGTGCATATGAGGGATGGTCGAGGCGGTCGGGGACGGCACGTTGTCATGGCCGAAGATGTGCTGCCGGTCGAGCGGGATGTCGTACTTCTTCGCCAGGTAGCGCACGAGGCGGGCCGAGGCCCGGTACATCTGTTCCGTGTACCAGGTGTCGGGCTGCGTGAGGAATCCCTCGTGCTCGATGCCGATCGAGCGGGCGTTGACGAACTGGCTGCCGGAGTGCCGGGCCGCGTCCTTGGTCCTGATGTGCTGGGTGATGTGGCCGTCGCTGGAGCGGACCGAGTAGTGCCACGACGGCTCCGTCGGTTCCTGGATGGTCTTGAGCATCGACGGCAGACGTGCCTCGGTGTCGTGGATGACGATGGAGTCGATCTTCTGGTCCCTGGGCCGGTCGGCCGGGTCGTAGTTGCCGTACGCGTCGTCACCGATCTCGACGTACGGCGCTTTGAGCCAGGAGCAGGACACCTCCGCCGGGCACTCGACGTCCTTCGGCCGCTGTGGGCCCTGCGGGCGGGGGGCGACGCCCGGGTTGGCGGGGAGGGTGACATGCTGCCCTGCGTCGGTGGTGCGGTGCGCGCCCCGGCGGATCACCGCAAAGACGTCTTTGGCGTACGTCTGCGCCGCTGCGGTGTCGCCCGTGCCCGGGAAGCGCGCAACCGCCTCCCACCAGTCGGCCGGGTCGGCGCTGAGCGGCTTGCCGAGCTGTCGTTGCGTCGCTGCCAGGAGTGCCGCTCCGCCGCGCACGTTGGCCTCGGTGTCCGTGCGCAGCCGCTCCTCCGGAGCCCCGATCAGGCGGGCGGCGAGTTGCAGGTTGGCCGGCTGCGCGGAGGCGCTGCCCCGGGCGTTCGCCTCGCGTGAGGCCTGCGGCCCCGCGAACGGCGAGGCACTCCCGCGGTGCGGTGCACCCTGGGCCTGGCGGGCGTCCACCAGGTGCATCGGTCCGTAGCCGCCGACGACGCTCGGGGAGCCCGGATGGGCGTCCCATCGCGACTGCAGGTAGGACACGCCCATGAGCACACTGCGCGGCACACGGTATTCGTGCGCGGCGGCCGTGAAGACGTCCTGCAGACGCGGGTCGTCCGCGGCGCCGCCGTCGTCCGCCGGCCCGCTCAGCTGCGGCACCAGCAGTGACATCAGGAGCGCCGCCGACGCGGTCAGCCAGAGGATCCGGCGGCGCCCCCGCAGGGCGCCGGGGACACGGGGGGCGGCACGTTCACTCATTGCAGGGGCCTCCGACCATGCTCGACGCAACCAGGACAACGGAGTTGCCCTTGGCATCACCCCTCGTACGTTTCCGTGCCCGACACGCCACGTCGCGCCAACTGTCACCGCCTTGGACCAGCCGCCCGGCACAGGCCACCCGGTCGGCGGCAGTACGTCCGTCACGGCAGGGAGGGGGCGAAGTGCCCGTGCTGAACGGTGGAGTCCGGTGCCGGCGGCGGGCCGGCTCAGTCCTGGACCGGCTCCACCTGCCAGTCGGGATGCCCCGGCATGGGCGGGGTCTGCGCCCCGTACAACCACGGGGTCAGGAACGGGGTGAGGTCCTCGCCGGCCACCTCGGACGCGAGCGCGACGAAGTCCCGCGTGCCGGCGGCCCGGCCCCGGTACGTCGTCACCCAGGACCGCTCGATCCGGTCGAAAGTCTCCTCGCCGACCTTCTCCCTCAAGGCGTAGAGCACCAGCGCCGAGCCGTCGTACCGCATCTGCTTGAACAGGGTCGGCTCGGTGGGTTCGGCGGGCGCCCCGTCGTCGTGGCGCCACTGGTCGTGCTGCTCGTACGCCGCCCGCATCGCGTCCTCGATGCTGATGCCACCGTGTGCGTCGGAGTAGAGACGTTCGTAGAAGCGGGCGTGCCCCTCGCTCAGCCAGAGGTCGGACCACTGCCGGATGGCGACGCTGTTGCCGGTCCAGTGGTGGGTCAGCTCGTGAACCAGGTCGCGCTCGGCGTCGACCTGGTCACCCAGCAGATCGGCCCTCGGCACGACGGAAAGCGACTGCGTCTCCAGCGCCACCGGCAGGTCGGTGTCCCCGACCAGCACGCCGTAGCGGCGGAACGGGTACGGGCCGAGCCGCCGTTCCAGCCAGGCCAGGTGCTCGGAGGTGAGCGAGCGGTAGGCCTCGGTGTCGGTGACCAGGCCACCGGGGACCGCGTCCCGGACGGGCAGTCCGCGCGGGCCGGTGCTGTCGACGAACGTGAACCTGCCGATCGCCACCTGGATCAGCTGGGCCGCGACCGGGTGCTCGGAGTCGTACGTCCACCGCAGTCGTCCGTCGGGGCGCCGGACACGCTCGACGAGCCGGCCGTTGGCCACTGCGCTGAGGCCGGGCGGGGTGGTGATACGGAAGGTGACCGGCGCCCGCAGGCTGGGGTGGTCGTTCGCCGGGAAGATCATCTTGGCGCCGTTGGGCTGCGGACAGAGCACGGTGCCGTCGGGGGTGGGCACCCAGCCGTACGCCTGGATCGCGTCACTGCGGTGCCGTTGCTGCGTCGGATCGGCGGTGTAGACGACCTGCACGGTGAAGGCGCTGCCGTCGAGGATCGGCTGCGCGGGAGTGACGACGAGCTCGTCGCCGTCGCGTACGGCGGTCGCCGGTGCGCCGTTGACGGTGACCGTGCGCAGCGTGTTGCCCGCGAAGTCGAGGTTGAAGCGGGACAGTGCCTGCGTGGCGGTGGCGCTGATGGTGGTGCGGGCGTCGAAGGGCGTCCGCGGTGCCCGCCAGTCGAAGGCGATGGTGTAACGGCGCACCGTGTAGCCGCCGTTGCCGTCGAGCGGCAGGAGCGGGTCGCCGATGCCCGGGGCGCCGGGGGAGG
>NZ_QZWF01000087.1 GCF_004187715.1 Streptomyces sp. F001
CGCCCAGCAGCAGCGCGGGCAGCGTGGAGGAGGCGAGCACGCGCTCCATGTCGTCCACGACCGGCAGCTTCAGCCAGGTGTAGGCGGTACGCCTGCCGAGGCCCGAGGCGATCGTGATCGACTGGGCGACGGCGTCGGGGGATAGGTCGTTACGGATCTTCCCGTCCTGCCAGCGGGAGAGGAACGGCTCGACCATCGCCATGAGATGACGGTCATTCAGCTCGTCCACGGCACGGGCGGTGTTCTCCAGGACGGAGGGCGTCGCCGCGTCGTCCAGGGCGATACGGGTGAGCATCTTGCCGCCGTCGAAGCCCATCGCGGCGATCGTCTCGGCGTCGTAGCCGGTGAAGCGGTCGTCGATCTCGAAGACCGAGCCCGCGAGGCCGGCCCGGTTCATGGAGCCGAAGACGTTCTTGCCGTCGAGGACGCCGAGCAGGAGCAGGTCCTCCAGGATGTCGGCGGTCGCGAGGACGCCGGTCACACCCGGCCGCTCGAGGGCGACGCACATGCGGTCCAGCAGCTCGAAGCGGTCGGCCATGGCGGACGGATCGCCGCCCACCGCATTGGCGCCGCGCGCGGGGTGGTCGGCGGCGACGATCATCGCCTTGCCGTGCTCGCCGAGCAGCGACGTGGCCTTCACGCGCCGGGCGGCCGCCGCCGCGATGGCGCCGGGGTCGTTGACCCGGGCGTCCACGATCCGGCTCACCTTGTCGGACAGCACGTCCTCACACCTCTCGTTCGTTGGGGGTGGCCGCGCGGAGCTGCGCCTCCACCTCGGCCTCGGTCGGCATCGCGTCGGAGCAGGCCAGCCGGCTTGCGACAATGGCGCCGGCGGCGTTGGCGAACGTCACCGTCCGGCGGGTGTCCCAGCCGGACAGCAGGCCGTGACAGAGCGCGCCGCCGAAGGCGTCGCCGGCACCGAGGCCGTTGACGACGTCCACCGGGACCGGCGGGATCTCGGCAATCGAGCCGTCGTGTCCCATGGCCAGCACGCCCTTCGGCCCCTGCTTCACCACCGCCAGCTGCACCCCGGCCGCGAGCAGCGCCTTCGCGGCGGCGTACGGCTCCCGCTCACCGGTGGCCACCTCGCACTCGGCGAGGTTGCCCACGGCGACGGTGGTGTGCCGCAGCGCCTCGGCGTAGTGCGTACGGGCCTTGGCCGGGTCGGCCCAGGCTGTGTCTTTCCAAAACGTCGGCCGCCAGTCGAGGTCGAAGACCGTCGTCCCCGACGTCGCGCGGTGGGTGAGGGCCGCAAGGGTCGCGCTGCGGCTCGGCTCCTCGCTGAGCCCCGTGCCGGTGACCCAGAGGATCCTCGCGTCGCGGACGGCGCCGAGGTCCACTTCCTCCGGGCGTATGTCCAGGTCGGGAGCCTTGGGCAGGCGGTAGAAGTACAGCGGGAAGTCGTCCGGCGGGAAGATCTCGCAGAACGTCACCGGGGTCGGCGCGATGCCCGACGTGCCGACGAAACGGCTGTCGACGCCATAGCCCTCCAGCGCCGTACGGACGAAGTCACCGAACGGGTCGCGGCCCGTCTTGGTGATCACGGCCGAGGAGTGCCCGTACCGGGCGGCGGCGACGGCGACATTGGTCGGGCTGCCGCCCAGGTACTTGCCGAACGAGGTGACCTCGGCCAGCCCCACACCCGTCTGGAGCGGATACACATCCACTCCGACGCGGCCCATGGTCAGCACTTCGAACGGCATCGCGGATTTCCCTTCGCACCGGAGACTCCGGGGAGCTTTGATCGACTGTCGCGCTCTACTAGCGCGCTCTAGGCGAGTACGATGACTCCAGTCCAAATGTCATGTCAATAGGTTGTTGCCAGGAGATTTCACGGCCGCCCGTAGGGTGGTCGGCGTCGGAGGGTGGGATCAGCAGTGGATGTATCGGGCAAGCAGCGGCCCACGATGGCGGACGTCGCCGAGAAGGCGGGTGTCTCGCGGGCGCTGGTCTCGATCGTCTTCCGCGATCAGCCGGGGGCCAGTCAGGAGACCCGCGAGCGCGTGCTGCGCGTCGCCGACGAGATCGGCTACCGCCCCGACAACGCGGCCCGGCTGCTGGCCCGCGGCCGCAGCCGCACGCTCGGCGTGATGTTCACCGCCCACCACACGTTCCACGCCGACCTGCTGGAGGGCATCTACGGCGAGGCGGAACGGCTCGGGTACGACGTCCTGCTGTCCGCGACCGCGCCGGGCCGGGGTGAGTCCAAGGCGGTCGAGTCCCTGCTCGGGCACCGCTGCGAAGCGGTGATCCTGCTCGGCACGGACGCGGCGGCGGCGGACCTGGACGCACTCGGCCGGCGCACGGTCGCCGTAGCGGTGGGCCGACGGGTGCCAGGAGCCCGCCTCGACAGCGTCCACAGCGCCGAGAGCAAGGGCATACGGCAGGCCATGGACCACCTTGTCGAACTGGGCCACCACCGGATCGTGCACATCGACGGCGGCCGGGGCCCCGGCTCCGCCGAGCGGCGGCGCGCCTACCGGGCGGCGATGCGCCGTGCTGGGCTGGAGTCGGAACTGCGGGTGATCCCCGGCGACCACACCGAGCTGTCGGGCATCGAGGCCGGCCGACTGCTCCTGGCGGAGCGTGACAGCGGGGGGCGGTTGCCGACGGCGGTCCTCGCGGGCAACGACCGTTGCGCGATGGGCCTGTTGTTGGCCCTGACACGGGCGGGCGTCGAGGTTCCGCGCGACATGTCCGTCGTCGGCTACGACGACAGCCACCTCTCCCACCTGATGCCGATCGGCCTGACCACGGTGCGTCAGGACGCGGTCCTCATGGCGGAGCACGCGGTGCGTTTCGCCGTGGAGCGCCTGGACGACGAGGAGTTGGAGCCGCGCGAGGCAGTGCTGGAGCCGAAGCTGGTGGTACGGGGGACCAGCGGGCCGGCGCCCGAGGCGGCGGCCGGCTGAGCGGTCGACGGGGCAGGTGGGCTGCCAGGTACGGCAACCCGTCCCGGGCCCCGGCCTGTCGCGCGCACGGGCGGGGTCAGTCGGCGGCGGGAGCCGCCTTCGCGCGCATCATCACGCAGTCGAACTCGACCACCCGCCCCGTCGCCGCCTCGCGGGTCACCGGATACATGCCGGTGATCTCGAAACCCTCGGCCTCGTACGCGGCGACCGCCTCGCTCATCGGCGGGCTGCCCTCGTACAGCCGCAGCACGGCGACCTCCGACTGCAGGCCCACGAAGTCGGCGATGCGAGTGCCGGCGCCGGCGAAGACCTCCAGGTCGTAGCCCTGGGTGTCCATCTTCAGGTAGGGGCGCGGCTCCTCGATGCCGGCGAGGGCCTGCTCCATCACGCCGTCCAGCCGCCGGATCTCGATCTCTTCCGTACGGGTCGTGGCGAACCGGCGGTAGCGGTCGCGGCCGTAATCGCTGGGCGGAAGCAGCGAGTTCATGGTCTTCCAGCCGGTGTGGATGGACGTGACGGTGTCCTCGCGGCCGAGACCGCAGTGGTGGACCTGCCAGTCGGGGTCGTCCCGGGCGGCCTTGCTGAGCTTGGCGAAGGCGTCCGCGGTGGGCTCGAAGGAGACGATGCGCCCGGTGTAGCCGAGCCGGCGCAGGCGGCGGGCGTACTGCCCGGTGTTGGCGCCGACGTCGAAGACGCAGTTCACGCCGTACAGTTCGAGCATCGCGGCCACGTGCTGGGCGCACAGGTACTCGGCCGCCGCCAGCTGGATCCTGCGCTCGTCCGCGTCGGCCTGCCGGTCGAGAAGGAGTCGCGCGCCGGTGTCGCCGAGGGGGACGCCGGTCCATTCAGGGGCGGGACCGGCTGCCGTACGGGCCTTGCCGCCCAGCACGAGCCAGGTGTCCTTGCCGGCGTCCGACACCGAGTACCGGCCGTCGTCCCTGACCAGCAGATCCGCCCCCGGGCCGAGCGGGATCCGGGCCCGCCGTCCGCGCCGGGACACCACCGCGGTCCCCGGTCCGAGGTCGGTCACCTGTACCCCCAGCCGGGGCATCAACCTGAGCAGTCGTCGGTAAAGGGTCTGCATCCGCCCACCCTGGCAGAGATGTCATCAGGGCGTCGTACGGTTGAACGTTTTTCGTCTTCCCGGAAGCCGGAGAGGGTGCCGAGCCGTGTCTGTGGGCCTCATCGGACGACCTGGGCGAGCGGCCGGCCGGCGGGGGCGACGGCGAGGGGGCCGGTTTCCGGCCCCCTCGGCGGGTCAGGCCGCGGCCTGCTCGCTGCCGTGGCCGTGCACCCGGGCGATGACCTCGGTGAGCTGGGCGGCGACCTCGGAGTCGTCGGCCGGGTGGGTCTCGGCGAAACGGGTCACGGAACCGGGGATGGAGAGCTTGATGTCCTCCAGCACCTTGCCGCCGGCGATGCCCACGGCCTTACGGGTCTCGTCCTGCGCCCACACACCGCCGTACTGGCCGAAGGCGGTGCCGACCACGGCGACCGGCTTGCCGGTGATCGCGCCGGCGCCGTACGGGCGGGACAGCCAGTCGATGGCGTTCTTCAGAACGGCCGGGATGGTGCCGTTGTACTCGGGGGTGAAGAACAGCAGCGCATCGGCGGTGGCCGCGGCCTCGCGCAGGCGGGCGGCGGACGCCGGGACGCTGCCCTCGACGTCGATGTCCTCGTTGTAGAAGGGGATGTCGGCCAGGCCCTCGAAGAGCTGGACATCGGCGCCCTCGGGGGCGACCTTGACGGCCGCCTCGGCGAGCTGGCGGTTGTGCGAACCGGCGCGGAGGCTGCCGACGAGCGCGAGGATGCGTACGGACATGGGGGAACTCCCGAGGTGAATCGCGACTGAGATATCCGGACCGAGGTCCGGTTGCCTTTGTAGCACCATAACCGGACCGCGGTCCAATTTCTTCCCGGTGCTTTACTCTGTCTTCATGTCCGCCTCCCTCCCGCCCATCCCGGAGCAACAGGAACCCATCGACGCACCGCAGTTGCTCGAACTCGGCACGCCCGAAGAGGAGCCGTGCCTGCGGGCCGACGCCGCGCGCAACCGCGCACGGCTGCTGGAGGCGGCCGGCCGGCTGGTCGCCGAGCACGGCGCATCCGCGGTGACGATGGAGGCGGTGGCCGCGGCCGCCGCGGTGGGCAAGGGGACGGTCTTCCGCCGCTTCGGGGACCGCGTCGGCCTGCTCACGGCACTGCTCGACCACTCCGAGAAGAAGTTCCAGGCCGCGTTCCTCAGCGGGCCCCCGCCTCTCGGCCCCGGCGCGTCGCCGGTCGAGCGGCTGCGCGCGTTCGGCTGCGCCGCGCTGCGCCGGGCGATGGAAGAGCTGGACCTCCAGCTCGCGGCCGAAAGCGGCCCCGACCGCCGCTTCACCCACCCGGCGCGGCGTCTGCTGCACGGACACGTCGTCCTGCTGCTGCGGCAGGCGGTCCCGGACGCGGACTGCGAACTGCTCGCGCAGACCCTCATGGGATATCTCGATCCCGCGGTGATCCATCACCTGACGAAGCAGTGCGGGATGCCGCTGGAGCGGCTCGAGGCCGGGTGGATCGATCTGGTCGCCCGGGTGACGCGGACCGAACCGCCCGGCTGAGGTTCAGGGACTGTCTGGCGGATCATGCCGCAGTCGCCGGGGGGCCGGCACCCCGCCTCTGCGGCTGCAAGTTCGTTCAATGAGAGACGATGTCCCCCCGCCCGGGGCCCCGGCTGCCGCCTCTGCCAAGATGCGTTCGCAATGGTGCAGATACCGAACACTCCCGCGTCCGCGCTGCCCGCCCAGCGCTCCGTGCCCACGAGCGCCGACGTGGCCCGGCTGGCCGGCGTCTCGCGCGCGACCGTCTCCTACGTCCTGAACAACACCAGCGCCGTGCGGATCAGCGAGCCCACGCGCCGTCGCGTGCACGCGGCCGCCAAGGAACTCGGATACGTACCGCACGCGGCGGCCCGCAGTCTGCGCGCTGGGCACAGCCGGATGGTCCTCATGCCGTCCCCGGCCATCCCCGTCGGCCCGCTGTACAGCCAGTTCATCAACGAACTCCAGTGGGCCCTCAGCCGGCTCGACTACACGGTCGTCCAGCACGGCACCCCGGGCCTGCACGGCGACGACGCCGCCCGCGCCTGGGCCGAGCTGCGGCCGGTCGCCGTCCTGGTACCCGGCTCGAGCCTCGGTCCACAGGGCGTGGCGGTGCTCAAGCGCTCCGGCGCTCGCGCCGTGGTGACCCTCGGCCCCGAGGCCGTCGAGGGCGCACACGCCCTGCTCATGGACCACGCGGCCGTCGGCCAGGTAGCCGCCGCCCATCTGTACGCCGGCGGCCGGCGCCGTATCGGCGTCGTCGTCCCCGAGGAGCCCGGCCTCGGGATCTACTCGAGGCCCCGCCTCGACGGAGCACGCCGGGCCCTGCACGGCACGGACGCCGTCCTGACCGAGCTGCCCCTCGCCCACGAGGAGGAGGCCGCCGCCCGCCTCGCCGCGCGCTGGCACACCCTGGGCCTCGACGCGGTCTTCGCCTACAACGACGAATACGCGATGCTGCTGATGCGCGCCCTGCAGGACGAGGGCGTGCGCATCCCCGAGGACACGGCGGTGATCGGCGCCGACGACCTGATGCTCGGCCGGCTGCTGCGGCCCCGGCTGAGCACGGTCCACATCGAGCTGCCGTCCGGCCGGGAACTCGCCGAGCTGGTCGACCGCGCGGTACGCAACCCGGGCGCCGAGCCCGAGCGGCGCGAGGTGCTGGGGGCCGCGGTGGTGCACCGCGACTCCAGCTGACGGTTACTTATGGCCGGGCGTGTCTTGTACGGGGTGACCAAGCGGGCTCGGCGAAGTCCGGTGCGGTTCGGCGGCGCCCCGAAGGGGC
>NZ_QZWF01000088.1 GCF_004187715.1 Streptomyces sp. F001
CTGGTCAGCCGGATGCACGAGGAGTGGGTGCACACGAAGGACAACGCGCGCGCGGTGCGCGTCGGCCTCGCGGAGACCAGCCGGGTGATCAACTCCGCGGCCCTGATCATGGTCTGTGTCTTCCTGGCCTTCGTGCTCAGTGGCGACTACGGGGCCGCCATGGCGGGCGTCGGCCTGGCGGCGGCGGTCGCCCTGGACGCCTTCATTCTCCGTACGGCCCTGGTGCCGGCCGCGATGCACCTGCTGGGCCGCGCCAACTGGTGGCTGCCGGCGGGGCTGGAGAAGCGGCTGCCGCATCTGGCGGTGGAGCCGCGGGAGGAGGCGGTGGAGACCGTGCCTGAAGGGCCTTCATCGGTGATCCACGGCTTCATCCGTACGGCGGACGGCGAGCCCGTGGAGGGCACGGCGGTGACGCTGCTCTCACGCGGCGGGCGTCAGCTGGACCGGGTGACGTCCCTGGCGGACGGCTCGTACATCGTCGCGGTGCCGGGGCCGGGGACGTATCTGCTGGCGGCGACGGCGAGCGGCCTGGGGTCGCGGGCACGGCATGTGGTCGTGGGTGAGGGGCCGCTGGTGTACGACGTGGAGTTGGCGGAGGGGGAGGTGGACGCGGTCAATTAGCCTTCGGCTGCCCGGCCTTGATGA
This sequence comes from Streptomyces sp. F001, assembly GCF_004187715.1. Classification (GTDB taxonomy): domain Bacteria; phylum Actinomycetota; class Actinomycetes; order Streptomycetales; family Streptomycetaceae; genus Streptomyces; species Streptomyces flavusporus. The sequence goes on from NZ_QZWF01000088.1 coordinate 646, forward strand.
TCTGCTCCACGTCGAGGGTAACTTCGGCGCCGATCGTTTCGGGCAGCGTGACGGTCTCGCCGGGAGCGTGGACGCGGTGGTTCGCGTACTCGCTCCCGGCCGGGTCGGTGAGGACGTGGAGGCGCTGGTGCTTGCGGTCGACGACGAGGTAGACGGGGACCTTCGCCTCGGCGTAGGCGCCGACCTTGGTCTTCAGGTCGTCCTTCCAGTTGCTGGAGGTCACCTCAAGAACGAGACGGAAGCAGACCGGGTCGTACGCGTTGTTCTCGGCGAAGTGGTCGTCGATGTCGGCGTCCACCACCACGAGGTCGGGGATGGCGTAGTCCTCGGGGCCGGTGGGCAGCCAGAGGCCGACGTTCTGGAGGACCTCGGTTTTCGTTCCGTGCAGACCAGCGGCAATGAAGGGGATCATGAGGCTGGTCAGAGCGCGGGCGTGGGGGGCATCCGGTGATGGGGTCACGAGGAGATGGCCTCCGATGATCTCGACTCGGTAGCCCGGATGGCGCTCCATGATCTCGTCGGCGATGGCCGTCAGCGAGAACGGCCGGTCGTCGTCGAAGGGCTGCTCGACGGATGCAGCGGACATCGCGTGCCTCCTAGGGGCTGGTGTCGAGAGCATCATCGTAGGCAGGCCGCAGGCACTGTGTCCCGTTCCGGCCCGTTCACCCGAACGTGATCACCCGGCCCGCCCCTTGCTCCCAGGATCCGGCAGCATCTTCGTCATCCCCGGCAGAAAGTCCGTGAACAGCTCGTGCACCTCCAGCACCAGCGGCCGCAGCACCCGGAACCGCGCCAGGGTCACCCCGCGCGCGGTGAGCCGGGCCCCCCGCTCGGCCAGCCGGTAACTGCGCTCGCGCCCCTCGGTCCGGTCGAAGATCCAGTACAGGCACAGGCCCATCTGAGCCAGCCACATCAACTCGGGAAGGACGTCCCGCAGTTCCTCCGGCACCTTCGCCCTGGACCCGGCGAGCACCTCCCGGTGCACGCTGACCGCCTCCACGCGCGCGTGCTCCGACTCCGGCGAGAACGGGCTGAGCGGGCTGTCGGGGTCGGCGGCGTTCTTGAAGAACTGCACCGCGAACTCGTGGTACGGCGTCGCGACGTCCAGCCACGCCTTCAGGACGCCCGCGAGCCGCGCCTCCAGGTCGGTCTCCCGGTCCAGGACGTCGCGGACCGCCGCCTGGTGCTCGGCGGCGATCCGGTCGTAGAAGCCCTGGACCAGGTGCTCCTTGCCGGCGAAGTAGTAGTACGCGTTGCCGACGGAGACTCCGGCCTCCTTGGCGATGGCCCGCATGGTGGTCCTGTCGTACCCGCGCTCCCGGAACAGCCGCATCGCCGTCTCCAGGATCAGCGCACGCGTCTGCTCGGACTTGGTCGGCGTACCGCCCCCCTCGGGGTGGTCGCTCGGCGCGGGACTGTCGTTCTTCGCGGGCACGAAGAGAGCCTAGCCAGTGGGATTCAGGGCCTCCGCCCCAGCTCCGGCCGCTTGCTGTAGTCCGTGAACCCGAGGATGTTCCCCCACGGATCGGCGATCTCGACGGTCCAGCCGGTGGCCACGGGGGAGGGGGCGTCCAGGAGGGAGATGCCGGCCTCGGTCAGGGCCTGGGCCGCCGTGCGCGCGTCCGGCACCTCGAGCCACACCCGTGGCGACGGCCAGGGCGGCGGACGGTGCCCGAACTCCTCCTCCCGCCGCAGCAGAATCCCGGGCGTCTCACCTCCGACCTTCAGCAGTGCGATCCCGGCCTCGTCGAGCCGGAAGTCCGTCGCGAACCCGGCCCGCTCGTACCACCGCACGGCCTCGTCGAGGTCTCCGACGGGCAGCAGTACGTTGTCGAAACCGAGCAGCTCGTACGACTGGTCATCTGACATGCCCTCAGGTTAGGGGCACGCCGAAGCCCGGCCAGGGACACCGGACCGCGGGCCGACCATGTGATCACCCGTTGAGGTGAGGCCGAAGCCGGAGGCCCGTTGCCGACGACACGAAGATCACGGATCCGACCATCCTGAGCCGGCCGTAGGCGGCGTAAGCGGAGCTCCGGGAGCCCGGCACGGCGAGGGCTCCCGGCCCGGCGTACCGGACGGGGAGCCCTCACCGTGCTGACGGAAGGTCAGAAGCGCCGGGTGATCAGTGCCCTCTTCACTTCCTGGATCGCCTTCGTGACCTCGATGCCGCGCGGGCAGGCGTCCGTGCAGTTGAAGGTCGTGCGGCAGCGCCAGACGCCGTCGCGGTCGTTGAGGATCTCCAGGCGCTGCTCGCCGGCCTCGTCACGCGAGTCGAAGATGAAGCGGTGCGCGTTGACGATGGCCGCCGGGCCGAAGTACTGCCCGTCGTTCCAGAAGACCGGGCACGAGGACGTGCAGGCCGCGCAGAGGATGCACTTCGTCGTGTCGTCGAAGCGCTCGCGGTCCTCCGCGGACTGCAGACGCTCACGCGTCGGCTCGTTCGTGTCCTTCGTGATCAGGAAGGGCATGACGTCCCGATAAGCCTGGAAGAACGGCTCCATGTCCACGACCAGGTCCTTCAGGACCGTCAGGCCCTTGATGGGCTCGACCGTGATCGGCTTCTCGGGGTTGATGTCCTTGATCAGCGTCTTGCAGGCCAGGCGGTTCTTGCCGTTGATCCGCATGGCGTCCGAGCCGCAGATGCCGTGCGCGCAGGAGCGGCGGAACGTGAGCGTGCCGTCCAGGTCCCACTTGATCTTGTGGAGGCCGTCGAGGACGCGCTCCTTGGGGTCGATCTCCAGCTGGAAGTCTTCCCAGGTCGCCTCCGCCGAGACCTCCGGGTTGAACCGGCGGACCCGGAAGGTGACGGTGATGTACGGGGTGGCCGTGGACTCCGCCTCGGCCTTGTCCAGAACAGGGGTAGCCATCAGTACTTACGCTCCATCGGCTGGTAGCGGGTCTGGACGACCGGCTTGTAGTCGAGACGGACGGACTCGGTCCCGTCGGCGCCGACCTCGCGGTACGCCATGGTGTGGCGCATGAAGTTGACGTCGTCACGGTTGGGGTAGTCCTCGCGGTAGTGACCGCCGCGGGACTCCTTGCGGGCCAGCGCGGACACCGCCATGACCTCGGCCAGGTCGAGCAGGTTGCCCAGTTCGACGGCCTCCAGGAGGTCCGTGTTGAACCGCTTGCCCTTGTCCTGGATCGCCACGTTCTTGTAGCGCTCGCGCAGCTCGGCGATCTTCTCCACCGCCGTCTTGATCGTCTGCTCGGTGCGGAACACCATGACGTTGGCGTCCATGGTCTCCTGCAGCTCGCGGCGGAGAGTCGCCACGCGCTCGGTGCCCGTGGACGTGCGCAGGTGCTCGATCTGCTCGACGACCAGCGACTCCGGGTTCTCCGGGAGCTCGACGAAGTCCGCCGTCTGCGAGTACTCCGCCGCCGCGATGCCGGCCCGCTTGCCGAACACGTTGATGTCCAGCAGTGAGTTCGTGCCGAGACGGTTCGCGCCGTGCACGGACACGCACGCCACCTCACCGGCCGCGTACAGGCCCGGGACGACGGTGGTGTTGTCGGCGAGGACCTCGCCCTCGACGTTGGTCGGGATGCCGCCCATCGCGTAGTGCGCCGTCGGCTGGATCGGGATCGGGTCCGTGTACGGCTCGATACCGAGGTACGTCCGCGCGAACTCGGTGATGTCGGGCAGCTTGGCGTCCAGCTGCTCCGGCGGCAGGTGGGTCAGGTCCAGGTAGACGTGGTCGCCCTCGGGACCGCAGCCGCGGCCCTCACGGATCTCGGTGTAGATCGACCGCGAGACCACGTCTCGCGACGCGAGGTCCTTCATCACCGGCGCGTACTTCTCCATGAAGCGCTCGCCGTCCTTGTTGCGGAGGATGCCGCCCTCACCACGGGCGCCCTCCGTCAGCAGGATGCCCATGCGCCAGATGCCGGTCGGGTGGAACTGGAAGAACTCCATGTCCTCCAGCGGCAGACCCCGGCGGTAGACCGCGGCCTGGCCGTCACCGGTCAGCGTGTGCGCGTTCGACGTCACCTTGAAGAACTTGCCGCAGCCGCCGGACGCGTAGATCACGGCCTTCGCCTGGAAGACGTGGATCTCGCCGGTGGCGAGTTCGTACGCCACCACACCGGCCGACTTCTTGATGCCGTCGACCTCGGTGATCAGCTGGTCCAGGACGTAGAACTCGTTGAAGAACTCCACGCCCTCCTTGACGCAGTTCTGGTACAGCGTCTGGAGGATCATGTGGCCGGTGCGGTCGGCTGCGTAGCAGGAGCGGCGGACCGGGGCCTCGCCGTGGTTGCGGGAGTGACCGCCGAAGCGGCGCTGGTCGATGGTGCCGTTCGGGGTGCGGTTGAACGGCAGGCCCATCTTCTCCAGGTCGAGGACCGAGTCGATGGCCTCCTTCGCCAGGATCTCGGCGGCGTCCTGGTCGACCAGGTAGTCACCGCCCTTGACCGTGTCGAAGGTGTGCCACTCCCAGTTGTCCTCCTCCACGTTGGCCAGCGCCGCGGCCATGCCGCCCTGCGCGGCGCCCGTGTGGGAGCGGGTGGGGTAGAGCTTGGTCAGCACGGCGGTGCGGCTGCGCTTCGTCGACTCGATGGCGGCGCGCATGCCCGCGCCGCCGGCGCCGACGATGACGGTGTCGTACTTGTGGATCTTCATGAGTGGATACCTCAGCCCCGTGCCTAGCGGATGTTCGGGTCGAAGGTGAAGATCACCAGCGTGCCCAGCAGGATGGTGAACACCGTTGCGGTGTACAGCAGGCCCTTCAGCCACAGGCGCGTGTTCGCGCGCTCCGCGTAGTCGTTGATGATCGTGCGCAGACCGTTGGCGCCGTGCAGCATCGCCAGCCACAGCATCAGCAGGTCCCAGACCTGCCAGAACGGCGACGCCCAGCGGCCGGCGACAAAGGCGAAGCCGATCTTGGAGACGCCGCCGTCCAGCACGAGCTGGATCAGCAGGTGCCCGATGACCAGGACGACCAGGACGATGCCGGACAGGCGCATGAAGAGCCAGGCGGCCATCTCGAAGTTGCCGCGCGTGGTCTTCGGGGTCTTCTTGGTGCGCTTGCGCGGGGGCTCGATGAGCGGGGCGGGGTTGTCGACCGTGTAGACGGAGCTGCCCTCGACGGGGCCGATCCCGGAAGCGGTCTTCTCAGTCGTGGACATTGGCGTCAGCTCCCGAACACTTCACGAGCGGCGTGGCCGAGGACGGGGTAGATCGCCCCGAGCATCAGCACGACCCAGATGCCCACGACCGTCCAGAGCATCTGCTTCTGGTAGCGCGGGCCCTTCGACCAGAAGTCGACGGCGATGACACGCAGGCCGTTGAGCGCGTGGAAGAGGATGGCGGCGACGAGGCCGTACTCCAGCACGGCGACGATCGGCGTCTTGTACGTTGCCACGACCTCGTCGTACGCCTCGGGGGAGACGCGGACGAGTGCGGTGTCCAGCACGTGTACGAACAGGAAGAAGAAGATGAGGACGCCGGTGACTCGGTGAGCCACCCAGGACCACATTCCTTCCCGGCCGCGGTACAGCGTTCCAGCCGGCACGGAAGAACCCTCCGGGAGCGGGGATTGGGGCCTGCCGGCTTCGGTTGGTCGGACGGGCCCGGCCGGGTACGGTCCACCGGCCCCCAGCATCGTAGCGACGGTTGCCTGCGGCGCTTACGCCGGGACCTCCGGTGTGATCAATGTGGCAGTCGAACGGGCTATTCGTGGTGGGGTGTGCCGTTATGTGCCGAGTGCGGCGCCATTGTGGCTGGTCGCGCAGTTCCCCGCGCCCCTTAGTGCGTTCACCAGCCGACCCCTTGCGAGGCGGCGGAGTTCCTCTGCTGCTACTACCCGCTCGTCCTCCGGATCGTTCGTCAATCGTGACCGGATGGCTGCCAGGACCTGGTCGAGGGCCTCGTCCGGTGGGAGATCATCCACATAGATGACGAACGCGTGTCCGAATCGGGACTCGTATGCCGCCTGGGCCGCGCTCAGTGCCGTATGGGCGGCGGAGTACGCGCCCTCGGGCAGCTCGGGCAAGGCCTCTGCCGCCAGCGCCTCCGCCAGGTCCCCCGGTGTCAGGTCGTACGCCGCCTCGTCGGATGCGGCGAGCAGGGCGTCCAGGTCGGGGTAGGGGCGGTGGGCGGTGAGGCGG
>NZ_QZWF01000089.1 GCF_004187715.1 Streptomyces sp. F001
GTCGGGAAGTGCGGAAGGCATGTCCTCCATTGTCCAGCACCCGGGCGACGTACTACTCCGCCTGCAGGACCAGCAGCGCCAGGTCGTCCTCCGGCGGGCGCCCGCCGAACTCGTGCACCAGCCGTTTGATCCGCTCCGCGATCAGCTCGGCGCTCAGCCCCCTGCAGCCGGCCAGCGCCGTCGCCAGCCCGTCCCCGTCGTCGAACTGGCGGGAGCCGCAGCGCCGCTCGGTCACGCCGTCCGTGACGCACAGCAGGCTGTCGCCGGGCCGCAGCTCGAACGTCTCACTCGTGTACGTCTCGTCCTCGACGACCCCGAGGAGGGTCTGCGGCTGCGCGACCGTACGGACGTCGCCGTCGGGGCCGAGCAGCAGGGGCAGCGGGTGGCCGGCGGAGGCGAGGGTGCAGCGGACGCCGCCGTCGAAGGGGACCAGCTCGCCGTAGAGGAGGGACAGGAAGCGGGTCTGCGGGCCGTCGCCGGGGCCGATCGGGCCCACCAGGGCGCGGGCGGCCGCGTCCGCGGCCTCCGTGGCGTCGTCGAGGAGAAGCTGGTTGAGACGGTCGAGGACATCGGCGACGCGGTAACCCTCGCGGGCCAGCAGCCGCAGCCAGGGGCGGGCCAGGCCGATGACGACGGCGGCCTCGGGGCCCTTGCCCTGGACGTCGCCGACGGCGAAGCACCAGCGGCCGTCACCGGCCGGGAACAGGTCGTAGAAGTCGCCGCTCGGTCCGCCCTTGTCGCAGGGCTCGTAGACGAGGGCACTGCGCACGCCGGGGATCTCGGCGACGGCGCCGGGCAGCAGTCCGCGCTGGAGCACGGCACTGATGGTGGCCTGCCGGGCGTACTGCCGGGCCGCGCCGATGGCGAGCGCCACGCGGCGGCTGAGGTCCTCGACGAGCCCGGTGATCTCGTCCGGGAACCGCGGGACGCCGACCCGCCCGATGACGAGCGTGCCGAGCGGCCGCCCACCGGCGACCAGCCGGTACGCCAGGGCGGCCCCCTCGGCTCCGCGGCCTTCCTCGCCGGTCTGCGCACCTCCTGCGGCACCGGAGACGACGTCCCACCCGCCGGGCGCACGGCTGTCGGCCTGTGTGCTCGCCTCACCGGTGCCACCGGCCCCGCACACGGGTGGTGCCTCACCAGCACCATCCACCCCGCGGACCCCGACCCCCTCTCCAGGCCACGGATAAACCACCGGCCCCGCCGATAACCCGTCCGGCGAACGTGGCGGTTCCTGCTCCAGGCACCGGCGGAGTTCCTCGATGCGTTCCTCGCTGCTGTGCCAGACCCGGGCCAGCCGCGGCCCGGGCGCCCCCGTGCCGTCGCCCCAGCCACCCCGGCCGCCCAGCGCCTCGTCCTCCAGCCACACCGCGCACCAGTCGGCCAGCCGCGGCACGATCAGCTGGCCGGTGAGCGCGGCGACGAGGTCCTCGTCAAGCTGTCCGGCGAGCAGGTCGGAGGCCTCGGCGAGGAAGGACAGCGCGCCCCGGCCCAGCCAGTCCCGGTCCCGCTCGGACCGATGGGGCTCGGGCGCGAGGAGTTCGGCGCCGGGAAAGCCCGCCCGCTCCAGGGCGTCGGCGTCCGAGCTCCCCTCGGCCGACACGCGCGCCCACACCGTCTTGGCACCCCGGCGATAGGTGACGCCCCAGGCCTCGGACAGCGCGGCGACGAGGCGCAGCCCACGGCCGTACTCCGCCGCCTCGTACGCCGCTTCGCTCTCCCCGTCGCGCGGCGCACGCGAGGGGTGGTGGTCGCAGACCTCCACGACGACGGCGCCCGACTCGGGCTGCAGGCAGCAGACCAGCTCGACGTCGGTGCCGGCGTGCACGACGGCGTTCGTGACGAGCTCGCTGACGACGACCATGGCGTCATGGGCCAGCCGGTCGGTCAGCCGGTCCACGCCGGGCAGGCCGAGGCCCGCCCACTGCTGGAACGCCACCCGCAGCAGACCGCGCGCGGCACCCGGCGCGAGCGGGCCACCGTGCAGGGTGGCCCGCATCTGCGCGGCGTCCTGCGGCCCGCCCTCGTACGCCGGCGGGTCAAAGGCGTGCGCAGGCACATCAGAGGCAAGGGAAACGGTCTCCCGCTGCGCCGGAATGGCCCCCATCTACAGCTCCCCGAGCAGTTCGGACGAATACGCCTCGATCGTTGCCGACAGGGTGACAGATGGGGCACGCCCATAAGCGTGGAGTTATCGAAGTGGGCCGTCGTGGGCGAGAACCGTGCTACGGGCGTGTTCGAAGCCTGACAGAAGCCGGACAGATTCGAGCACTCGCAGCACGGGACCCGACACCGCTCGGAGGTCCGGCCGCTATGCCTCCCGCGTCCCGGCGTACATCTCGTCCAGCAGGTGCTGGTACTCCCGCTCGACCACCGGCCGCTTCAGCTTCAGGCTCGGCGTGATCTCGCCGTGCTCCACGTCCAGGTCCCGCGGCAGCAGCCGGAACTTCTTGATCGTCTGCCACCGCTGCAGCCCGGCGTTGAGCTGCTGCACGTATCCGTCGACCATCTCGACCGTGGCCGGCGCGGCCACGACCTCGGCGTACGACTTGCCCTCCAGCCCGTTCTCCTTCGCCCACTGCAGGATCGACGGCTCGTCGAGCGCGATCAGCGCACTGCAGAAGTTCCGGTCCGCGCCGTGCACGAGGATGTTGGAGACGTACGGACACACCGACTTGAACGAGCCCTCGATCTCGGTCGGCGCGACGTACTTGCCACCCGAGGTCTTGAAGAGGTCCTTCTTCCGGTCGGTGATCCGCAGATACCCGTCGGGCGACAGCTCGCCGATGTCACCGGTGTGGAACCAGCCGTCTGCCTCCAGCACCTCGGCGGTCTTCTCCGGCAGCCCGTGGTAGCCCTCCATGATCCCGGGCCCGCGCAGCAGGATCTCGCCGTCCTCCGCGATGCGGACCTCCGTGCCGGGCAGCGGCTTGCCGACCGTGCCGATCCGGTAGGCCTCACCGGGGTTGACGAAGGACGCCGCGGAGGACTCCGTCAGGCCGTAGCCCTCCAGGATGTGGATGCCGGCGCCGGAGAAGAAGAAGCCGATCTCCGGGGCCAGTGCGACCGAACCCGACACACACGCCCGCAGCCGCCCGCCGAAGGCCTCCCGCAGCTTGGAGTAGACGAGCGCGTCGGCGACCTTGTGCTTGGCGCCGAGCCCGAAGGGGACGGACGCGGTGCCGGTGCGGCGGAAGTTGTCCTGGGACACCTTGGCGTACTCGCGGGCCACCCCGGCCGCCCACTGGAAGATCTTGTACTTGGCGGGGCCGCCGGCCCGGGCCTTCGCGGCGACGCCGTTGTAGACCTTCTCGAAGATGCGGGGCACACCCGCCATGTACGTCGGCTGCACCACCGGCAGATTCTCGATGATCTTGTCGACCCGCCCGTCGACCGCGGTGACGTGACCGACCTCGATATGCCCTGAGATGAGCACCTTGCCGAAGACGTGCGCGAGCGGCAGCCACAGGTACTGCACGTCGTCCGGGCCGAGCAGGCCGGTCGAGGCGATCGCCTTCGCCATGTACGACCAGTTGTCGTGCGGGAGGCGGACACCCTTGGGCCGGCCGGTGGTGCCGGAGGTGTAGATCAGGGTGGCCAGCTGGTCCTTGGTGATCGCGCCGACCCGCTCCTTGATCAGGTCGGGGTCCTTCTCCAGCCGGGCCGCGCCCCGGGCCTCCAGGTCGGCGAGGCTGAGCACCCAGTCACCGGTCTCCACGCCGTCGGCGTCGATGACCACGACATGGGTGAGCTCGGGCAGCTCGGCGCGCTTCTCCTGCGCCTTGGCCAGCTGCTCGGCGTTCTCCGCTACGAGGACCCGGCTGCCGGAGTCGGCGAGGATGAACGCCGACTCGTCGGCGTTGGTCTGCGGGTAGATCGTGGTGGTGGCCGCGCCCGCGCACATGATGCCGAGGTCGGCGAGGATCCACTCGAGCCGGGTGGCGGCGGCCAGGGCGACCCGCTGCTCCGGCTGGACGCCCAGCTCGATCAGCCCCGCCGCGATCGCGTTCACCCGCTCGGCGGTCTGCCCCCAGCTCAGCGACTTCCAGTCGTCCGGCCCCTGGCCGGAGGCCGACGGGACCGGGTAGCGGAATGCCTCGGCGTCCGGGGTCGCCGCCACGCGCTCCAGGAAGAGGCCCGCGACGGACGGCGGACGGTTCTCGATCAAAGTCTTTGTGTCGCTCACGACATCCTCCGGGGCCCGCGACAGTGCGGCTGGCTCAGGGCGGCATGCGCCTTCGGTGCGGCAGTTTTCACTCGCGCGCTGTTGTTTAACTCGCGAGTAACTATCGAGCAGGGATCAGGGTAGAGGCCGACCGGCCACTGCGTAAGACTCCGCGCTTTGTCACTTCCTCCAGAAGGACGGCCGTATGCATGCCAAAGGGGCCCGCCGTCGGTACGGCAGGCCCCTGTTGCGCACGATTTGCGAAGTATCCGTTTGTTGTCTGCGGTTACTTCTTGCCCTTGGCCGATCCCGCACTGTCATCGCTGGACAGCACCGCGATGAAGGCCTCCTGCGGAACCTCCACGGAACCCACCATCTTCATCCGCTTCTTGCCTTCCTTCTGCTTCTCCAGCAGCTTCCGCTTACGGGAGATGTCACCGCCGTAGCACTTGGCGAGGACGTCCTTGCGGATGGCGCGGATGGTTTCGCGGGCGATCACCCGGGAACCGATGGCGGCCTGCACCGGCACCTCGAAGGCCTGCCGCGGGATCAGTTCCTTGAGCTTGGCGACGAGCCGCACGCCGTACGCGTACGCCTGGTCCTTGTGAGTGATCGCCGAGAAGGCGTCGACCTTGTCGCCGTGCAGCAGGATGTCGACCTTGACGAGGCTGGAGGTCTGCTCGCCGGTGGGCTCGTAGTCCAGCGAGGCATAGCCGCGGGTCTTGGACTTCAGCTGGTCGAAGAAGTCGAAGACGATCTCGGCCAGCGGCAGGGTGTACCGGATCTCGACCCGGTCCTCGGACAGGTAGTCCATGCCGAGAAGGGTGCCGCGCCGGGTCTGGCACAGCTCCATGATCGAGCCGATGAACTCGGTCGGCGCGAGGATCGTGGCGCGTACGACCGGCTCGTACACCTCGTTGATCTTGCCCTCGGGGAACTCGCTCGGGTTGGTGACGGTGTGCTCGCTGCCGTCCTCCATCACGACCCGGTAGACCACGTTCGGCGCGGTCGCGATCAGGTCGAGGCCGAACTCGCGCTCCAGCCGCTCCCGGATCACGTCGAGGTGCAGCAGGCCCAGGAAGCCGACGCGGAAGCCGAAACCGAGGGCGGCGGAGGTCTCCGGCTCGTAGACGAGGGCGGCGTCGTTGAGCTGGAGTTTGTCGAGGGCCTCACGCAGCAACGGGTAGTCGGAGCCGTCCAGCGGATACAGGCCGGAGAAGACCATCGGCTTGGGGTCCTTGTAGCCACCGAGCGCCTCCGTGGCGCCCTTGGCCTGGCTGGTGACGGTGTCACCGACCTTGGACTGCCGGACGTCCTTCACACCCGTGATCAGGTAACCGACCTCGCCGACGCCGAGCCCGTCCGCCGGGAGCATCTCGGGCGAGCTGACGCCGATCTCCAGCAGTTCGTGCGTCGCGTTCGTGGACATCATCCGGATCCGCTCACGCTTGTTGAGCTGCCCGTCGATCACACGCACGTACGTCACGACACCGCGGTAGGAGTCGTAGACCGAGTCGAAGATCATGGCCCGCGCGGGCGCGTCCGCGACACCGACGGGCGCCGGGATCTCGGCGACCACCTTGTCGAGCAGGGCCTCGACGCCGAGGCCGGTCTTGGCGGAGACCTTCAGCACGTCGTCCGGCTCGCACCCGACCAGGTTGGCGAGTTCCTCGGCGAACTTCTCCGGCTGCGCGGCCGGCAGGTCGATCTTGTTCAGTACGGGGATGATCGTGAGGTCGTTCTCCATCGCCAGGTACAGGTTGGCGAGGGTCTGCGCCTCGATGCCCTGGGCGGCGTCGACGAGGAGGATGGTCCCCTCGCAGGCGGCGAGCGACCGCGAGACCTCGTACGTGAAGTCGACGTGCCCCGGGGTGTCGATCATGTTGAGGATGTGCGTGTTGCCGGGGTCGTGGGTGGGAGCCCACGGCAGCCGCACCGCCTGGGACTTGATCGTGATGCCGCGCTCGCGCTCGATGTCCATCCGGTCGAGGTACTGAGCACGCATCTGCCGCTGCTCGACCACACCGGTCAGCTGGAGCATCCGGTCGGCGAGCGTGGACTTGCCGTGGTCGATGTGCGCGATGATGCAGAAATTGCGGATCAGAGCCGGGTCGGTACGGCTCGGCTCGGGCACATGGTTAGGGGTCGCGGGCACGCAGGGTCCTGATTCTTGAGGTATCCGCAGGTAACGGTCTCGGGTCGGATCGATACGTAGTCTCCATGGTCCCACGGGCCGGGACCGGCGACCGGTTTGGGCCACCAAGAGGGCCGCTGGTAGCCTGGGTGGCTGTGCCTCATGCCCTCTCAGCGCGAGGCGCACCCCAAGAAAATCACCGGTGCGGGTCCCGTGCGGCCTCGTACCAGAACCTGAAAAGGCTCATTCGTGGCGAACATCAAGTCCCAGATCAAGCGGATCAAGACCAACGAGAAGGCTCGGCTGCGCAACAAGGCCGTCAAGTCCTCCCTGAAGACCGCGATCCGCAAGGCACGTGAGGC
>NZ_QZWF01000090.1 GCF_004187715.1 Streptomyces sp. F001
ACCCAAGAGCCAGAGCAACCTAACGGAGCCCTACTAGACACTCCCGCACTTCGGGGGAGGGCCTCAGTCGGGCGGCTGGGGCCCTTGTCGTGTCCGTGTCGGTGGGGCGTGCGATGATCCCCGTCATGGGGAGATACAGGTGGGGGACAGCAACCGTCGGAGCGCTCCTGGCGGTGACCATGGCGGCAACGAGCGGCTGCGGCGGCGATACGGAAGCCTCAACTGCCGACAAGAAGCCTGCCGCTGCGGCGCCCAGCTTCAGCAAGGCGGCCGCGGCCTTCCAGGATGAGGCCGCGAACGCGTACCTGGACGACGAGTGCACGCAGGAGGCTGGGACGTGCTGGGACAAGATGAAGCGCATCGTGGCCTCGGCCCGGGTCCTGCGTAAGGCCATGAACGCCGAGGAGAGCGTGGGCGCCGAGTTCTGGACCGACGCCTACGCGCTGATCAACAAGATGGAGAAAGGCCTCGAGCCAGGCGAAGACCTGGGCGTGAACGAGATGACGTCCAACCGGCCGGCGGTCTTCGGCTCCGCTCACGATCTGGCCGACTGGCTCGACGCGCACCCGATCAAGTAGCACCCGACTCCACGTCACACAGGGGCCCTGTACGGCGCGTGCGGGGCCCCTGTGGCGTTCATGGGCACACCGACGAAATGCGCCTTGCTAAGTGACGAAAGGGCTGTCGGCTCACGCCGACAGCCCGGTGATCAGCGAGAACCTTCCACAGTGCCACTGACCGGTTCCGAATGTACGGACGGATGCGGCGTACGAGGAAGGCAGTGAGGGCAGGTCCACCAGATCGAGCGACGGGATGTAGAACCGTCAATGCGGGAACGATCTATGGGCCCGTCTCTGTCCGCGCAGGTCAAGGCATTCCGTCGGTAGCCCTCATGGGGCCACGGGCATGGCCGTCCACTCCTCCCTTTCGACGGCCTCTACCGCGCCCTCCACGCGGCGGCCGACACCGCCGGAGTCCGCCTGTACCGCAAGATCCGCCCCGACGAGACAGTAACCGTCGCCTACGACGACTACGTCCCCGGCGACGTGTTCTGGTTCCTGGGCACCAGCCACCGCGTCCTGCGCTTCGAGGACATGGACCCGCAGAGCGTCACCGCCCAGCAGAACCCCGGAGCCCGGGTCATGGTCTGCGACGACGAATTCAAGATCACAGCACTGCCAGCCGCCATGTCCCGCCGGGCGCTCAAGCCGGCCGAGCTCAGCTCTCGGGTACGTGTGGGCAGGTCTCGCGCTGCTGATAGCTCCCTGGCACGCCCGTACCCACCGCTGGAAGTTCGGCAGGATGCGGCAGGGCAACTTCTGCGGGCTCGGGGGCCTGCGTGAATTGCCCCTACAAGCGCGGGACTTGACCCATGGCTGGTCGAGGAGCGGGCCGAGCGCGATCGAGGCTCCGCACTCCTTGCAAGGAACTGCCGTTCGGTGAAGTCCCTCCTCGTCCAGCGCCGTCGTTGTCAATCAGTAAGTTCGGAGTAACGAGCAGCAAGACGTCGCTGCAGTTCAAGGTGACGGAATTGGTACACCGCACCCACCTGCCGCAGGACGCCGCGCCGGTGGGCATCTGCAAGAAAGCTCATGAACCGGAGGGGAAGCCCTCGACGGAGCGCGAGATAGACCCGAGCGATGGCAAACGCTCCCCAGGCAGCTTCGACGAGGCCAAGGGTGATGCCGGCGGCCACGCCGGCTGCAGGGCCGTATGTGAGTCCGACTCCGAGGGCGGCCGCCGTTCCCGTCACCAGGGTGAGGACCTGAAAGGCCCTGCGGTCTCGGGACAGGACCTGGGCTGGTCCGACTGCTGTTGTCAGATCGGCGGGAGATCCTTTGAGTGACGAGGCCAGGGTGCTGGCGACAGCCAGCGGAAGCCCGAGCCGTATCCCACCCGCCAGCACGCCTCCCACTCCTGCCGCGATGCCAATGCCAAGGTCGTCTAGAGACCATCGGAGGCCGCCAGCCGGTGGACGGTTCCGGCTGGCCGCGATGCCAGCGGCGACGTGCCGCCAGAAGCTTTGCTGTTGCGTCCTGTGTATGCCCCGCTGTCAGTGCCGCGCCGTACCTTGGATTGGGCTGCAATCCGCGAAGACAAGGTGGTGGTGGGTGGCCAACATCGTCTGGCACGCGAAGCTGCGCATCTCCTTGGACCTGACCAAGGATGACCTGGGACACGAGGGATACGAGGGGCTGTGGGACACGGTCTACACCATGGACCGGATGTACGCCGCCCGCGGTGTCCCGGTCGCTGAGCGAGACCTGCAATGCGGAGGTGTGTGCCGGGACGCCGGGGTGGAGGCGCCGATGTATCTGCGCCTGCGAGCCAATGGGCGGCGCGAGGCCGTTCACGAACGGCGCGAAGACGAAGAGCGCCACATCGTCCCTGTCAGCGACGAGCACAAGGCCTACCAGGAACGCATCCTCCGGGTCGCGGCCGAAGAAGGCTTCCACGGCGACAGCGAGGTCCGCACCAGCGTGGGCCGCAGTTGGATCCAGACCGACACGCTCGTCGAAGGAGCCGACGGACTGCGCATCGGATGGGAAGTCCAGCTGTCCTCGGCCGGCACGCAAGGGCCCCGCAGCGTCCGCGCCCGCGCGGCGAAGGCTGAGAAGAACGGGATCACTCCCGCCTGGCACACCGACCGGGCCGACTACGCGCGCCGCCACGACACGCACTGGACGCGCAGCGACAGCCTGCCCGCCTATGTCATCGCCAAGACCGGTGACCTGCGCGTCGTCTCCGGCTTTCGCGTCCTGGACTTCTGGCACTGCGACGTCCGTGCCGTGTACTCCTGTCCGGACGGCGTACGCCGGTGCCGCCGCTTCCACGCCACGCCCAAGCCGCGCGACGTCTTGTTCGACGACCTGGTACGCCGGACGGCGGCTGGCACCATCGTGCCGGTGCAGTTCCGTGTCGGCGGTACGACGCACCGATTCTGGGTCACTGACACCGACCGCGACCGCCTCGAGGATCTCCGCAGCGACGACACCCAGCTGCCACCCGTCTCGGAGCCCGACGCACCTGCTCGTGCCAGCCGCAACCGTCCGACCTGCAAGCCCTCCTACTCAGCCCCGAACGCTCCAGCACCCGTCCCGGTTCTTCCCGCAATCCGAGTCCTGGCCCAGCAGGCTCCCTCCGCTGCTGAAACGGTGCCGGTTCAGACCGGGGCAGGAGCTCAGCCAGGCGTCCACGCCACGCTGCACCGAAGTGGTCTCCCGGACGAGCTCGTTGCGTTGCAGCAGGCGGCCGACGATGCTCATCTTCAGCTGCAGCGGCTCGATGACCGCGGGGAGCGCGACCGGCAGCGCCGGGTGTGGTTCGAGGCCGCCGGGGCTGTACAGGCTGCCGTGACGCGGTACGCGGGGGCGAAGGGGCTCAACCGGTACGAGGTGGAAAAGCGGCTACGCCAGGTCGTCCGGCATCCGGAGACGCAGCCGGGCCCGCCGCCGTAGCGGCAGCCAGTCTGACAGCGGCTCCCTCTCGAGCGACCGTCAGCATCCCTGCTACCTGCGCGCAGCGCGGCGTCACCGAGGTGACCGTATCGATATCGATCCGGCCCGGTCGGCTTGGCTTCGCTGACTGCGCCCGAGCGGGAGGTGGCGCGTCATACGGTTTCCTTCGCGCAAGGCGATCAGGCTTGGCCGGGTGAGGGGGCGGGTATGGCGGTACATGGCACGGAGTACCGGATGTGGGCGGCTCTGGCCCGTAGGGAGGACCTGCCGGAGGGGGCCTTCGCCGCGGTCGTCGACGGGCTGCTTCCCGACGACGTCGACTCGGATGCGTGGTCGTGGCAGAAGGACGTCTTCAAGGACACGATCCCGGCCCTGCTCGCCCGGCTGTCGGACCAGGACCTGCGGGACCGGATCGTCGCGGCGGCCGCCGCCGACCATGTCAACGCGCTCATCCGGCGGGGCCTGCTGGGGACGGTCGACCTCCCGGGCGTGCTGCGGCACCACGAGGCCACCCCGGACCTGGTCGTCTCGCTCGCGCGGCGCGACCTCCGCGCCACGGCGCTGGAGGTGATCGAAACGCTGGAGCTGTCGGCGCTGGTCGCGGTCGAGATGTCGGCGGGGCTCCCGCAGCCGGAGGAGCCGGTGCTGCCGACCCCAGAGGTGCCCGACTGGCTGCTGGACGCCCTGGTGCGGCGCAGCCTGACCATCGTGACGGCCGGACGGGAGGCGTTCGCCGCCGCCAACAGCCAGCCGCGCAACACCCCTTACTGGCAGCCGGAGGGCTGGCCGGCGTACTCGGTGTGTGGGCTGCTGCTGAAACGCTGCCCCGAGCGGTGGCCCGAGCTCGTGGAGGATCCCGTCCACGGCCAGGCGGTGCGGCACGCGCTCCTGGACAGCGTGGACACCGCGCAGATCAGCGACGAAGTCCTCGCGGCGTGTGTGCCCGCGCTGTGCCTGCCGGAGTGGGCCGACCTGCCGCAGCCCGAGCGCACCCAGCGCCGGCGGCTACGGACGATCGCACAGCGGGTGGCCGGCCACCCGCGCCTGAAAGAGCTGGCCGCCGCACAGCTACACGAGGCCGCGGCCGCCTGCCTGGCACGCGGCAACCTGGTGCAGGCCGTGACGGGCCCCCAGGTCCGCCACTACGCGATCGAGTTGACCGGGCTGGCCGAGGATCTGGCCGTGACCAGCAACGACGCGGACATCCTGGGCACGCTGTGCACGCTGGTCGCCCGCCTTCCCGAGCCCACCGCGATCGAGCGGCGCTACGCCTTCGACGACGGCGAGCCGCCGTCCCCGAAGCTGCTGCTGAGCAGCGACCAGCGGATCGGCACGCTGACCGCGCTGGCCGGCAACCCCCACCTGGACCGCAGCCTGATCACGAACCTCCTGGAGGGGCTGCACCCCATGGAGGTGCAGTGGCTGCTGGCGTACGAGCAGCAGGTCCCGGCGTGGCTGAGGCAGGCCGCGGCCGACCATGCGGCGACCCACCCGTACGCGGGACCACCGCGCGTGCTGACGGACGAGGAACTCGATGACGTCGACGACCCACCCGCGGTCATGCAGGGCTGGCTGGACACCATCAAGGGCCACCGGGGCGCCTTCATGTACCAAGTCGAGTACACGATCCTCGAGTCCCGTCACTGCACCGACGCCCTGCTGCGCCAGCTGCCCGCCCACGTCGTGCTCGGCAGCAAGGACCAGTCCGCGGCCGCCGACGCCCTGCTGCAGCTGTGCGGAAACGACCCCGCCCGATGGCAGGCCATCGCCGAAACCCTGTCCTCGCCGCCCGACTTCGAAGAGACCCTCGGACAGTTCCTGGAACGGCACAGCAAGAAGGCCGGCAGTGTCCGGACTCCGACACGGCACGAGCCCGTCATGCAACTGATCCGCGCCTCGATGAATCCGGCGAGCCGCACCGCGCGGCGCCCCGTCGATTCGCCCGCCGGCCGGATCGTGTCGGCGGCCGCGCGCGCCGATGCGGACAAGAACGGAACCGACCGCATCTTCCTGCTCGCCGCCGGCGCGAGCGCCGCTGCGACCGGGCTCGCGCTCGTGCTCGCGGATGAGACCGAGCAGACGGTCGACGAACTCCTCTCCGCCATCGAGGAAGCCGCCGAACGCGGGGCGGCGGCGGGGAAGGCGAAGCTGAACGCGCTGCCCGTGATCAGGGGACTGCTGACGGACCAGGCGAGCGCAGCCGAAGTGCTCAGGGCGGCCTTCGCCCGGGATCAGGGCGAGTTCTTCGACCTGATCCTCGAACTCGCGGACTTCACCGCCACGTGCATCACCATCCGCGAGGCCCGCACCGGGACACCGGTCGCCGACACGCTGGCCGATCTGGAGGAGATGCTCCACGAGTTCGTCGAGGCATGAACCTGCCCGGTCCGGGATGGGCCACCAAAGGCTCTTCACGGGATTCGTCAGACCCCCGCATCGTCGGCGGACTACTGTACGGACACGCCGCGCTACCCACGGTCAGCTGAGGAGGAATCCTGTGTCATCGCCCTGCGACCCCCAGCACGCTCCCGCCGGCGATGTGGGCGCAGCACTCATGATGATCGACTCTCGGCTCAAAGCCATCTACGACGGCAAGACCCAGACCGACGCTGAACAACAAGCGCTGACCGACCAGTTCGCCGCGTCCTTGGGCCCCGGCGGAGTCGATGACGTGCTGGACGGCACATGCACGCTCATCTACATGTTCATGCAGTGGCTGCGGATGGCCTACGAGGACCACGGCAGGGACGTCATCGAGTGCGTGGTGCCCAACCTCGTGGCCACGATGCGCATGATGCCCAAGAGCGTCCGTCCCGAGGCCATCCCCACCATGGCCGGCCTACTGGTCGCTGCGGGCACCGGCCTGAGCCCCAGCCTGTGGCGCAAGCAGTACGGATCCTGGACCAAGGACGAGATGAATCCCCTGGAAGCCACCGCCTTCCTGCTCGCGGAACACATCAACCGACTCACCGGCGACCGCGACTTCGCCACCCGCATGATCACCGAAGCTCTGTCCAGTGCGGACGAAGGCTGACGTGCAGCCTCCCCAGGTGATCAACCTTCAGCGGCAAACGGTCAAGGTGCCGTGACAACGCTCACTCGATTGACCTCTCGCAGTGAAGGTTGAGCA
>NZ_QZWF01000091.1 GCF_004187715.1 Streptomyces sp. F001
CTGCACGAGGAGGCTGTGGACCTGCCCCGGCGGTACTGGATGGAGTTCGCGCGGAACCGACTCGGCCGGGTGGTCCGCGGCACGGTCACCAAGGCGGTCCCGTTCGGGGGGTTCGTTCGCGTGGCCGAGGGCGTCGAAGGGCTGGTGCACCGGGACACGCTCACCGGCCCGTCCCTGCCCGAGGTGGGCGACGAGCTGTCCGTCGAGATCGTCGGCATCAACCTCGTCCGCAGGCGGGTCGGCCTGAAGCCTGCGTCGTAGCGGGCCTGGCTTGTCGGCGACCACCGTCCGCTGCAACAACCCCCACGTGAACTCGGCGACCAGCCGTCGCCGTACGCCCCACGCGTCCGCTTGGCTCTGACAACGTGAGCTGGGGTCTGGCACACGTTCCGATGGCGGACTGAGCCTGCGTCACCACGTCAGGGTCAGCGAACCTCCGACCGGCAGCGGGTGCCAGCGGTCGGCGTAGTCGTCGAACCGGGACACGATCCGGTCGACCACCGGGGTGATCTCCCCCGCCGTCACATACGCCGGCAGCTCCCGCGCGTGGCCGCGCCGCACCTCCCACACGGGTACGGCGATGCCTGCCAGCTCCTCCGACCTGGCCATGTCGGCCTTCGCCTGAGGGGACGACTTCACCCGCTTCGACTTGCGGCGCCGGGCGGCCTTGGCCCGCTCCGCGGGGTCGGCGGGCCAGAACAGGCCGTTGTCACCGGCGGCCAGCCGCCCGTAGACGCCGAGTTTGATGCCGGCCTCCGCCTCGACGAGGAAGTGCACCAAGTCATGCGGGAGATACGGATGCCCGCCGGGCCCGTTGCGCGGGGCGAGCGCGGCACCGGTCTCGCGGTGCACCGCGATGTCGTAACTCGTACCGGGACCTTTGGTGAAGACGACGCGCATGCCCGGCACGGTAAGTGACGATCGCGGCCGCAGACACCTGGTTTTCTGCCGCGCTCAGCGGGCACGCCCCCCGGGTGCAGGTGGCGTACGGCGGCTGCGGCACGCCTCACCGATCCCACCCCGGAATGTATTTGGCACTGCGGCCGGGCGAGCCGTCGGCAACCGCCACCACGGCTCTGAGCGGAGCCACGCGGTCCGTATGGCTGCACCACTCGACGGGACGCCACCTGTCTTGTCGAGGAGTTTCCGTCAGGCCGACGCCCGCATTATTGGTGGGCTACTTTCTGACTGGTGGGGAGAGCCGCGGGCGGCCGCCCCCTCAGCGAGGAAGCGGGCCGTGAACAGGGCTCAGGAGCGGCCGTGTTCTGTACGCTACAGACCGACGACGTCCATCGACGCGCCTGCTGTTGCGTCGAATCCGTTGGGACCTGTGACGCGGATGGTGAAGCGGTAGTAGGCGCGCTTACTGCTGACCGGACTTTCGTCCCTGATCGATCGAACCTCTTCCTGGCTGGCGTTGCCCTGCTGCCCGCCGACATGGTCGGATCCGCACCCCACCAGCAGAAGAGTGCTCGACAGCGTGACGGCTACGGCGAGGTACGCGCTGGTACGCAGAAGCCTGGCACGATCAGTCGCATGCCGCGACGGACATGACTCGGTCGATGATCGGGACACCGTTCGACCACATGATCGCCGTCACCTGGGAGCAGTCGATCCAGCCGCCCACATCGCTTGACTCGAACTTGACCGGGCCTGCGTACTGCGAATAGGTGCCCTCGTCCACCTTGCATGCCATACCGGTCTTGTTCGGGCACAGCTTCAGCTTCATCTTCTTCGCCACGCCGAGATTGTTGTCGAACACCGCGCAAGCCCCGACCTTGCTGGTCGAAGACTTCATGTACGTGAACAGGGTGCCGAACCGGCGCTCGTCCGGGAGACGCTGGGCTCTCTCGAGCTGGTACCCGGACCCGCACAGTGTTGCGGTGGCGCGGACAGCGGCCGGGTCCTCAGCCGCGACAGCACGCGTCTGGGCGTCGTGGGCTCCGCTCTCGGAGAATTCGACGCTGGTCCCGGGAACGAGCATGTTGGTGCCTGAGGGGGTGTGGTCTTCGGCCAGGGCCTGAGGAGTGGCTGCGAGAACGGAGACGAGAGCAGCAGCCGGGGCGATGGTGCGTATCAGTCTGCGCATGGGAGTTGTTCCCTTCCTCGAGGATTCGCTGGTTCAGAGGTAGGCCGCAGCCTTTTTGCGGCGGCTCGGAAGGAATGGGTCGATGGATCCAGCGCCGGACCCGGGGCCGGCTTCCTCGCCACGGATTCGGCGAGCAAGACTGGCAAGTCCGGGGTCACCGGGGTGGACGTCGATCTGGAAATGGGACTCCTTGACCGGCTTTGCGTGTCCGCCCCAGCGGATGACGCCCTGGCAGTCGGCGAGGATGTCCGCGACGACGACCTTCTCAAGATCGGACAGCCCGGTGCCACTCTGTGCTCCCAACGGGTAGAAGAGCGGGCGGATCGCAATCGCGGTACCGGACAGGTGGTTCGACTCGATGTCGGCACCCACGGTGCGGTGGGCGGTGTGGCCCTGAACGTCGCCGGGGCGGAGCATGTCGATCTCGTACGCGAACCGGCGGGCCACATACAACAGCACCGTGGCCACGTCGCCTTTCAGCAGTGGCACATCGACACCGGTGCCTTCGATACGAAAGGTGTCTGTGTGGCTGTCGTCGATGACGGGCCAGTGGTTCTGCGTTCGCCTGCCGTGCCACGCGCTCCGCTCAGGGGCGGCCGCAGCGGTGGGAACACCGACGAGAAGAGCTCCCGCAGTGATGCCCGCGGTAATGCCGAGAGCCTGACGGCGGGTGAATATGTGAGCGGTGTCGCTCAACGCGTGTGTCCTTTCCGGTAGCGGCGGTAGGCAAGGACCGCCAACGTCACCAAGCAGCCGGTGAAGACGGCCATGCAGGTGAAGAGGAGTGGATTGACCCAGCCGCTCACGAGTTCCTTCTGCTCGCCGTTGTCCCAGTAGCAGGTGGCGTGCAGCGGAAAAGCGCCGTCCTCGTAGCGGTCGAAGTGGACGATGGGGCGCCTGTCGAAGAAGTCGGGACACGCCTGCGACGGGAAGGCGAAGTGGACCTGAGCCCAGCCGAGCAGGTAGCACAGGGTTCCGGTGGCGATGGATGCCTTGATCAGGCCGAGAAGCCGTCGGCCCTCCTGGACGCGTACGAAGGCCAGACCGAAGCCGACAAAGAGCACCGCCAGGATCCAGGAACCCATCAGGCTGAACCGTCCGCGAACAGCCTGGCGTGGTTGGCCTTCATCTTCGCCTGGCTGCGGGCCTCCAGACCGGCGCGAGCGATCAGCGCATCCGCGAAGCCGAGGCAGTAATTCCTCAGCCTGTCCTCCGGAAGCAGGTGGGAAAAGACCATGGCGACTCCTCCCGTCTGCGTTTCGAGGGCGATACGTCCGACGTTGATGAGCGGATCATCGATCGACGTGAGGATGTAGAACGCCGCGTCCGCCGCTGTGGTCTGCGAGGTGCCGAACCGCTTGGCAAGGTAGTCCCTGAACCGGGTTACCCCGCCGGTCTTCTCGTAGTGCTCGCGCACGGCCGTGGTAATGGGCACACCGAACCGCATCTTCTCGGCCAGGAGGAAGCCGTCGGCGTCCTCGACGAGGTCGCTGAAGCCGAATGAGGAGACCACGCCGATCTTGCCGAGGCGTTCGGTGCAGTAGGTGTAGCCGTTGGCGTAGGAGTCACTGTCGCGACGCCACTCCCCGTAGAACGTCATGAGGTCTCCGGCCCACCCGGCCACGTCACCCCGGTTGGCCTTGCGCTGGTCCGACAGAGGTGGCTTGATCATGTGTCCGGCCGCGGTGGCCAGCAGGTGCTGTGGGCCCAGAGTCTGCCCCGTGAAGGGGTCGGTGAAGTCGGACAGCAGCTCTGCGCCCCGGCTGTTGGCGTAGTCGATGAATTCCCGGTCGACGTCGCCGATCAGGTTCTTCCATTCGTGCCCCGCATAGCGCTCCTGCCGGTAATAGTCCGTGACCAACCGGTTCGGATCGCCCTTTCCGTAGCTCTTGGCGAGGTTGTAAAGCTGGTCGATGTTCGTGAGGAAGTTCGCGGCGGGGGACACGGCACGGTTGACGTCCTTCTGGCCGTTGTCGGAGCCGGCCCGGTGCGCATCGCGGTCCAGCCAGAACGTGTCGCTGCCGTTGGTGACCTTGTATTCCTTGATCTGCTTGAATGACCAGTTCGCCGGCAGGGGGAAGCCGAGGTTTCCGGAGAACCCCACGACATGCCGGAGACGAACGAGTACGCGGCGTAGGACTCCTTCGTCACCTGCGCGCAGACGTTCCGGGAACCGTACACGCCGTGGACGTATCTCTTGCCCTTCGACGCGAGGCCGGAGCTGACTCCGCGGAAGTAATCCAGGATCTGCGGCATGTCCTCCTGGGTGGCGTCATAGTCGACAGCGAAATAGATGACGGTGCCCCGGTTGAAGCCGAAGTGGACGGCTTGATCATGAGCGAACTGGCCGTGCTTGTATCCATTGCCCCAGTAGTACTCCGACAGGCTCCTGCCGTTGTCCTGGAAGATCGGGAAGACGCGCAGCCCGGCTTTGAAGATGTTGTCGAGCTCTCCCGGCTCCAGCATCTTCGATCCGCCGCCCGCCGAGGCCTCGTTGATGTACCGGCCGACATACCGGTAGCCATCGGCGTACATCTTGGCGCCGCGGGACGGGGTGATCGTGTAGGCGGTGTCGGAAGCCGTGACCGGCCGGTCGGGATCTCCCATGGACACCAGGAGCTGCGCCCACGTCGTGTAGTCGCCCTTACTCGTGACGGGGAGCTGGGAGAACGTCTGGAACGCCTTCACCCAGCCTTCGACATCGGCATCCCATGAGTCGGTGAAGTGGGTGGCGGCATCGGGCTCGCCATACCCGGGGACGGGCTCGTTGAACACGCAGGCTGCGGAGAAGAGTTGGACGAACAGGCCGGACGACCCGGGGCCGACGGTGTGTGCTTTGATGCCGGACTGCGCGCCAGGACCGAAATTGCCGTTCGCGTCCGCCTCCGCGATGCCGACCGCGAGCTGGATCGCCTTCATCAGCGACTGCTGCACGTCCCGCGAGTAGATCCCGTCAGTGGGGCCGATGGAGAACGTCTTCTTCGTCCAGTAGTTCTTGTTCAGCCACTGCTGGATGGACCGGATCTTGTCCGTGCCGCCGGCGACGGTGATGTAGGCGTCCATGTTGAGCATGGCTTTGAGTACCTTCGGCTGGACCACCCCGCCGTCCTTGGGCAGGCCCATGTTCTCCTTCATCTTGTCGACCGCCGCCGCGGCGTCCGGGTCGAACTCGGCCACCGCCGTGTCGCCGCCCCAATAGCCCTTGCAGAACAGGGCGTGGCGGATGATTTTGACGATGTTGGTGTTCTTCTTCCACCCGATGCCGATGGTGCCGAGTGCGGTGACCTTGGCGAGGGTGCCGTCCCCGAAGTTCGCCACGAGGGGACTGATGCCGAGCTCGTGCTGTAAGCCCATGGTGAGGGCGTACATAGTGGCCCAACCGGTCTTTCCGTCCTCGGGGCACTTCACGTAGCCCGACACCCTGCCGTAGGTGGCGTTGACCCATTTCTGGGCAGCAAGAACCTTCTCATCGGCCATGTGACGGCCTCTCCTCCAGCGGTCGGAGTTCTTGAAACCTGGATATGCAGGGATAAATGGGAGCAGGCTCGCGCACGTCAGCACGGGCAGCCCACTGCGCGCTGGTTGTCAGGGGAGCCGTACGAGGGCGGGCAGGCAGGCAAGGTCGACTCGGCGTGCGCGAACAGCCCGGCACTGAGGCATGACGATGTATCCCCCCATGACGACGGCGCCCCCAAGTAGCTGGATGGCGCCTGGTCCGGCAGCTTGGTCAGGCTGCCCATGCGGAGATCACCATAGGCATAGACCAAAGTTGAGGGTCAAGAGAAACGGTTCGACCAGCGGGAGGGATGGCCTGAATGCTTCACGAGAGCGGACGACGGTTTGGAGCAGGTGTGTCCACCCAGGTGCCCGGCGATTGACTGTGTGACTCATGTGAAGCATGAGTGAAACTCTGGAGTGGATGCCAGCTTCCGATGGCTGATTCTCGCCCCCGAAGCAGTCACTGACGTTCTCTCAGCGGTGATCACCTTCCAGATTCTGTTGAGGGCGAGGACTGCGCGGGCGATGTCGCCGGAGGGCGGGCAGGACCCCTCGCGTCGGCAGTGATCCAGGACCGCGTGCAGGTCCGGGGCCTGGGCTGCGAGGACATCGATGCTTTCGTGGAGGTAGCAGTAGCCGGTGGCCTGGGAGACGCCGGCGTCTCCCAGGCCACCGGCTACTGC
>NZ_QZWF01000092.1 GCF_004187715.1 Streptomyces sp. F001
CCGACGGATTATGAGTCCGCTGCTCCGCTCTACGATGAAATTCGCTCCCTCGACGCTTCCCCGCCTTTCGGCATACGGCTGGCCGCAGTCGGACCGGGAATGCCTTTGCCGCACGCCGTCGGGTGCTGCCGAGGTGATGCGGCATCAAGCCAAAGTGACCCAAGCTCCGTCGGTCGCCTTCCGAGATCGGTGCGTCGCTCATATCCTCGTGCGCCAATGGTTACCGACGGTAAGGGGTAGCGATGGGCGGCACCACACGCAGAGGCTTCCTGGGCACAGCCGCGGCCGCCGGCGGCGGGGTCACCCTCGAAACCCCCAAGCGGGCCGCAGCCCAGAACGGCGCCGCCCCACAGACCGTGGTCGTACTGGGCGGGGGCGTCGCCGGGCTCACGGCCGCGCACGAACTCGCCGAACGCGGCTTCCGGGTCACGGTCTACGAACGCAAGGCACTGGGCGGCAAGGCCCGCAGCATGAACGTGCCGGACAGCGGCACGGGCGGCCGCCGCCCCCTGCCCGGGGAGCACGGCTTCCGCTTCATCCCCGGCATCTACCACAACCTGCCCGACACCATGCGGCGCATCCCCTTCCCCGGCAACACCAACGGTGTCCACGACAACCTCGTCGCCCCCAAGGAGATGCTGTTCGCCCGGTCGGGCGGCCGCGAGGACATCCGGATCCCGCTTCCCTGGCCCGGCAACACCCCGGCAGAACTCACCCCCGACGAGATCCGCCGCGCCCTCACCTCGGTCCTGGACACCGCCTTCAACCTCCCCCTCCACGAGGCCCTCTACTTCGCCAACCGCTTTCTGGTCTTCCTCACCAGCTGCGACGAACGCCGCGACGACGCCTGGGAGCAGATGCCGTGGTGGGAGTTCGTACGAGCCGGACGGATGTCGTACGACTACCAGCGGATCCTCGCCGTTGGCATCACCCGCAACATCGTGGCCACCAAGGCGGAGGAGGCCAGCACCCGTACGGTCGCCACCCTGCTGGAGGCCTTCGCCTTCAACCTCCTCGGGCGGGGCGCGGACGGACCGCTGGACCGGATCCTCAACGCGCCCACCAACGAGGCCTGGATCGACCCCTGGGTGACGTACCTGAAGTCACTCGGAGTCGAGTTCCACATCGGCTGGACCGTACGGGACCTGACCCTGGACGCGGGCCGGATCGCCGGGGCCGTCATGGAGGACCCGGAAGGTGCCCGCCGGACCGTCACCGCCGACCACTACATTTCGGCCATGCCGGTCGAGCACGCCCGCCGCACCTGGAACTCCGCCGTGCGCGCCGCCGACCCCCAACTGGCCGAGTGCGACCGGCTGGAGACGGACTGGATGACCGGCATCCAGTTCTACCTGACCGAACGTACGCCGATTCTGCACGGCCACCTCGACCTCATCGACTCCCCCTGGTCACTGACCGCGATCGCCCAGGCCCAGCACTGGCCCGGCCACGACTTCCCCTCCGACTTCGGTGACGGCACGGTCGCGGACTGTCTGTCCGTGGACGTCTCCGAGTGGGACCAGCCGGGCATCCTGTACGGCAAGACGGCCAAACAGTGCACTCGCGCCGAAGTCGCCCGCGAGGTGTGGGCGCAGTTGAAGGCGGCGCTCAACGACAGCGGCCGTACGGTCCTGAAGGACTCCGTGCTGCACTCCTGGTTCCTCGATCCGGCCGTGGACGGACTCGGCACCCCGAACCCCGTCAACGAGGAACAACTGCTCATCCATCCGACAGGGACCTTCCACCACCGTCCGCGGTCGACCACGAAGATCCCCAACCTCTTCCTGTCCGGCGACTACGTGGCCGTACCCATCGATCTCGCCACCATGGAAGGCGCCAACACCTCGGCCCGGCAGGCTGTCAACGCCCTGCTGGACGGGATCGGTTCGGCCGCCGAGCGATGCACCGTCACCCCGCTGTACCGGGCCCCCGAATTCGAGGCGCTCAAACGCCACGACCGCACCCGTTACCTCCTCCGGCTGCCGAATCTCTTCGACGTCGGTTGACAAGCTTTGCTGAAGCATCACGAGGCTCTGCGGGGCAGAGGAGGGGAGTAAGAAGCCGACTGCGCATCGGCGTACCAGCTCAATCGTCTCGGTTTTGTGCTGTGGTGGCTGCGGTGTCGTCGGGCGACTGTTGTGCGCTGCGGCTGGCGGAGGCCACCAGGTAGCCGGGGAGGTGGAACCTGCAGTGCAGGTGCACTGGTGCGCCGCAGTCGTCTGCGAGGGCGTGCAGTGCGGACGGGCTGTAGGCCTTGCGCAGGCTGATCGTGCCGTCGTGTGCGGCTGTGGCCCCGCCGAGGAGGAGCAGCAGCGGGACGATGGCCAGGTATGCCGGGTGCCGCCAGGCGTCGATGATGAGCAGGCGGTGTGCGGCTCGGGTGCCTTCGCGGAGCACCATGCGTACCTGAGCTGGTTGCAGGTGGTGCAGGGACATGGTGAAGACGGCCACGTCCCAGGTGTGGTCGGGGGCGTCGATGGCAGTGGCGTCGATGACGCGTGTGGTGACCCGTGGGTGGTCGCCCAGAGGGCCGGTACGGAATGCCTGGACGGAGTCGGTGCTGATGTCGCTGATGGTGACGTGCGCGGTGGGGTGGTCGCGCAGGAGCTGTTCAGCGAGGTGGCCCCGGCCTGCTCCGAGTTCGAGGATGCGGGGCTCACGCTGCTGGCCGGCCTCTGCCAGGGCCAGTCGGCTGAACGTGCGGTAGGCCAGTGACGCGCGCTGGAAGCGGTCCAGCTCGCGCAGTCCCCTGCGGGCCCTTTCCGCCAGCCGGGGATCGGGGTGGTCGATGAAGTCGATCCACTCGGCTCGGTCGGTTTCGTACAGACGGTCCCACCATGAGGCGCCGGGGCCGCCCCGGGGGAACTGCCCGTCGTGCATGGTGCTCCACCTCCTGCGGTGGTGTGTGCGTGTGCGGATGCTGTAGTGGTGTGATGTGCAGCGTGGGGTGTTCACGGGTCGGCGAGCTGGTTGACCGCGGCACGGAAGACCGTCGGCGCGGCCAGGCATGCGGGCACCAGCAGCGAGCGGGCGCCAGGGTGGGTGGTGGCGAGGACCAAGGTGTGGGTCAGCCACCGGTAGCGGCGCGTCAGGCGCCGCCAGGCGTGCCCGTAGCGAGCGGGGGCGTCGGCGACCAGGGCGTCGACTGCGGCTTCGGCCTGGGCCAGTGCCAGGCTGATGCCCTCGCCGGTGAGCGCGTCCTCGTACCCGGCTGCGTCACCGACGAGCAGGATCCGGCCCACGACGCGGCGCGCCGGCTGCTGCCGCATCGGGCCGGCGCCGCGCACGCTGGACGCCGGGGCGGCGTGAGCGAGCCGATGGTGCAGGTGAGGGAAGGCCTCCAGCAGCCCGGCGTAGGTGTGGTGTGCCGCCGCGCCCGACGGCGTGGCGT
The DNA here is from genome assembly GCF_004187715.1 of Streptomyces sp. F001. GTDB lineage: Bacteria > Actinomycetota > Actinomycetes > Streptomycetales > Streptomycetaceae > Streptomyces > Streptomyces flavusporus. Next base: position 3,392 of record NZ_QZWF01000092.1, read on the forward strand.
CGGGGCGGTACAGGACGGCGACGCCCACCTGGTCCGCAGCCACGGGGGTGATGTACGCCTCGGCACGCGGGCCCCAGACCACCTGCACGTTCTGGCTCCAAGGCTCGGTGTGCCAGTGACGGCGCAGTCCGAAGCGGCGCGGGAACCCGCGCCGGACGGGGACACCGAGGTGACGGCGCAGCGGGGAGTGCAGACCGTCGGCGGCGATGAGCCAGCGTGCGCGCAGTCCTGCGGCGTTCACCCCGGTGGCATCCTGCGCCGCTGCCGTCACGCAGGTATCGAGCCGGTGAGCGCCGACGGCGTGCGCGGCGGCAGACAGTGCGGCCTGTAGTTCGGTGCGGCGCACGCCCATCCCGGGCCCGGCTCGGAACGGCGCGTGCGCCCGGCGGCCGGACAGATCCAGGTAGTCGATCCCGGTCAGCGGCGCCCCTGCCGGGCACACCCCCAGGGCGTGGAGCCGTCGCACCCCGCCGGGCATCAGCCCTTCGCCACATGCCTTGTCCACCGGGTCGGGCCGCTTCTCACAGACGGTCACGGACATACCCGCCCGCGCAGCGTACAGCGCGGCGGCCAGCCCGGCCGGACCCGCGCCGACGATGAGCAGATCGGTGTCGTACACGTCGCGGCTCACGCTGAAAGTCCCAGCGCCGCGTTCTCCACCCGCAGGCGCACGGTAAGGACCGCGGCATTGGCAACGGTGAACAGCAGCGCGGTCAGCCACGCACTGTGCACCAGCGGCAGCGCAACACCCTCCGCTGCGACGACCACGTAGTTCGGATGCCGCAGCCACCGGTAGGGGCCACGCCGCACCAGCGGCAGTCCCGGAACGACGATGACCCGGGTGTTCCAGCGCGGGCCCAGCGACCACACGCACCACCACCGCAGCCCCTGCAGCAGCACCACGGCACACAGCGCACTCCAGCCCAGCACGGGGATGAACGCCCGCCGCGCGACGGCGACTTCCGCGAGGATGCCGACCAGCAGCGCCGTGTGGACGGCCACCATGACCGGGTAATGGCCTCGGCCGTGTTCCACACCACCGCGCACCTGAGCCCATCGGGCATGCCGCCTGGAGACCACCAGCTCCGCCAGCCGCTCTGCGGCGACCGCCGCCACCAGCACGACCAGCCACGCCGGCAGCATCCCCATGCGCATCACCACGCTGCACCGCTGTCCGCCGGGCCGGCCACGGCCTGCGGGCACCCATCAGTCCTGCCAGGCGGCGCGCATGATTGCCTGACAAGCTCGGACAAGGACATACGCCGACTCCTTGAAGCGGTTCGAAGGCGGGCAGACGGCAAGCCGCCGCGGTCAGGGGACGTTCCGGGTCACCAGCGCAGCAGGACCAGCTCGCTGGCGAAGCCCGGCCCCATCGCGGTGAGCAGCCCGACGCAGCCGGGGGCGGGCGGTGCTTCCAGCGTCGCCCGCAGCACGTCCAGAACGGACACCGACGACAGGTTGCCCCGCGTCGCCAGGGAATGACGGGTGTGGGCCAGCGCCTGCTCGGGCAGGCCGAGGGCACGCTCCACCGCGTCGATGACCTTGGGCCCGCCGGGATGGCAGATCCAGGCGGCGACATCGCCGACCGTCAGGCCGTGATCGGCCAGGAAAGCGCTCACGTCCTTGGGCAGTTCCCGCTCCGCCACCGTGGGCACGTCCGGGGACAGCACGATGCCGAACCCGTTCGCGCCGATCCGCCAGCCCATGACGTCGGTGCTGTCCGGGTAGAGCCGGCTGCGGGTGGCCACGACCTCCGGCCCGCGGCAGCCCCGGGCCCGCTGCTCCCCCACGGCAACGACCGCCGCGGCACCGTCCCCGAACAGGCTCGTGGCCACCAGATTGGCCAGGGACCAGTCGCCGCGCTGCACCGTCAGCGAGCACAGTTCGACCCCCAGCAGCACCCCGACCTGGTCAGGAAACGCCCGCAGGTAGTCGTGCAACCGCGCGATGCCCGCAGCCCCCGCGGCGCAGCCCAGACCGAACAGCGGGATGCGCTTGACGTCCTGGCGCAGCCCGATCCGCTGCGCCAGGCGGGCCTCCAGCGACGGCACAGCCAGGCCGGTCACCGTCGTGCTGATCACCACATCCACCTCGTCAGGCTCCACCCCGGCCGCGCTCAATGCCACGTTCACCACCTGCTCGCCCAGCTCCAGGGCCGTGTGCAGCCAGGCACGGTTGGCGCAGGTGAACCCGTCCAGCGCCGCGTACTGATGAAGCGGCAGCGACAAGTTCCGCGTGACAACCCCGGCGTTCGCCGACACCCTGCCCAGAGCACGATGCGCATCCGCAGGTCCGGGGAGCAGATCCGCGAACGCCGTTGTGATGTCCTCCTGCCGGTACTGGTGCGGCGGCACAGCCACCTCGACCGCAACCACCCGTGGCCCGGCGCCGTCCCCTCCCCACTGCGGTTCGCTCGTCGCCCGGTCCACTGCCCGTCCTCACCTCGATGCCACCCGACGCCCACAGACTACGGACAAGATCACCACAAACGAACAAATGGGAGAATAGAAGGATGATATCTCCACTAAAGGGCTAAGAGATCGTTTTCTCTCGCGAAGCGCGCTTTGCACTTCCTCTTTCGAGGAGGAGTCGTCGTTCCGGTGGGCCTGGCGGAGTCAGTGCGTCAGATATGCCCCAAGGGGTGGGAGTCGTGCGGCAGGTAGCGCCACTGCAC
>NZ_QZWF01000093.1 GCF_004187715.1 Streptomyces sp. F001
AAGCTGCGCGACATCCTCGGCGTCCTGCGCGACTCGTACTGCCGCACCACCGGCATCGAGTACATGCACATCCAGGACCCCAAGCAGCGCAAGTGGATCCAGGACCGGGTGGAGCGCCCGCACGCCAAGCCGGAGCGCGAGGAGCAGCTGCGCATCCTGCGCCGGCTGAACGCCGCGGAGGCCTTCGAGACCTTCCTGCAGACGAAGTACGTCGGCCAGAAGCGCTTCTCCCTCGAGGGCGGCGAGTCGGTCATCCCGCTGCTGGACGCGGTCCTGGACAGCGCGGCCGAGTCCCGCCTCGACGAGGTCGTCATCGGCATGGCCCACCGCGGCCGGCTGAACGTCCTCGCCAACATCGTCGGCAAGTCGTACGCTCAGATCTTCCGCGAGTTCGAGGGCAACCTCGACCCGAAGTCGATGCACGGCTCCGGCGACGTCAAGTACCACCTGGGCGCCGAGGGCACCTTCACCGGCCTGGACGGCGAGCAGATCAAGGTCTCGCTGGCCGCCAACCCCTCGCACCTGGAGGCGGTCGACCCGATCCTCGAGGGCATCGCCCGCGCCAAGCAGGACATCATCAACAAGGGCGGCACGGACTTCACCGTCCTGCCGGTCGCCCTGCACGGTGACGCGGCCTTCGCGGGCCAGGGCGTGGTGGCCGAGACCCTGAACATGTCGCAGCTGCGCGGCTACCGCACCGGCGGCACGGTCCACGTGGTCATCAACAACCAGGTCGGCTTCACCGCGGCCCCCGAGTCCGCGCGCTCCTCGATGTACGCGACGGACGTGGCCCGCATGATCGAGGCCCCGATCTTCCACGTGAACGGCGACGACCCGGAGGCCGTCGTCCGTGTCGCGCGGCTGGCCTTCGAGTTCCGCCAGGCGTTCAACAAGGACGTGGTGATCGACCTCATCTGCTACCGCCGCCGCGGTCACAACGAGTCGGACAACCCGGCCTTCACCCAGCCGCTGATGTACGACCTGATCGACAAGAAGCGCTCGGTGCGCAAGCTGTACACCGAGTCCCTCATCGGTCGCGGCGACATCACGCTGGAAGAGGCCGAGCAGGCCCTGCAGGACTACCAGGGCCAGCTGGAGAAGGTCTTCACGGAGGTCCGCGAGGCCACCGCGCAGCCGGCGACGGTTCAGACGCCCGACGCGCAGGCCGAGTTCCCGGTCGCCGTGAACACCGCGATCTCCACGGAGATCGTCAAGCGGATCGCCGAGTCCCAGGTCAACATCCCCGACCACATCACCGTCCACCCGCGTCTGCTGCCGCAGCTGCAGCGCCGGGCGTCGATGGTCGAGGACGGCACGATCGACTGGGGCATGGGCGAGACCCTCGCCATCGGCTCCCTCCTCCTGGACGGCACCCCGGTCCGCCTGGCCGGCCAGGACTCGCAGCGCGGTACGTTCGGCCAGCGCCACGCGGTGATCATCGACCGCAGCACCGGCGAGGAGTACACGCCGCTGCAGTACCTCTCCGAGGACCAGGCACGGCTGAACGTCTACAACTCCCTGCTCTCCGAGTACGCGGCGATGGGCTTCGAGTACGGCTACTCGCTGGCCCGCCCGGACGCGCTGGTGATGTGGGAGGCCCAGTTCGGCGACTTCGTCAACGGCGCGCAGACGGTCGTGGACGAGTTCATCTCGTCGGCGGAGCAGAAGTGGGCGCAGACGTCCGGCGTAGTGCTGCTCCTCCCGCACGGCTACGAGGGCCAGGGCCCGGACCACTCGTCCGCCCGCCCGGAGCGGTTCCTGCAGCTGTGCGCGCAGAACAACATGACGGTCGCCATGCCGACCTCCCCGTCGAACTACTTCCACCTCCTGCGGTGGCAGGTGCACAACCCGCACCACAAGCCGCTGGTCGTCTTCACGCCGAAGTCGATGCTGCGCCTCAAGGCCGCCGCGTCGAAGGCGGACGAGTTCACCACGGGCCAGTTCCAGCCGGTCATCGGCGACGCGACGGTCACGGACCCGGCCGCGGTGAAGAAGGTCGTCTTCTGCGCCGGCAAGGTCTACTACGACCTGGAGGCCGAGCGTCAGAAGCGCGGTGCCACGGACACGGCGATCATCCGTATCGAGCGCCTGTACCCGCTGCCGGGTGCCGAGCTCCAGGCGGAGATCGCCAAGTACCCGAACGCCGAGAAGTACCTGTGGGCGCAGGAGGAGCCGGCGAACCAGGGTGCCTGGCCGTTCATCGCCCTCAACCTGATCGACCACCTGGACCTGGCGGTCGGCGCCGACGTCCCGCACGGCGAGCGCCTGCGCCGTATCTCCCGCCCGCACTCGTCGTCGCCGGCGGTGGGTTCCGCCAAGCGGCACCAGGCGGAGCAGGAGCAGCTGGTGCGTGAGGTGTTCGAGGCCTAGGCCTTACGGCACCGAGGGCCCGGTCCCGAGTCGCTGTGACTCGGGACCGGGCCCTCGCCGTTTCAGGTCGGCTGGGGCTCGAAGTCCCAGTAGGGGCGGTGGCGTTCGAGGATGTAGTGGGTCTGGGGGTGGTCGGGGCCGAGGACCGTGGTGAGGCGGGTGACGGCGTCCCCGTGCAGGGCCTCGGCCTCCTCGGGCTCGCCCAGCTCGGCCAGGTCGAGGGCGAGACCGGCCCGCAGGCTGATGGTGAGGACATGGCTCTCGCCCAGCGCCCGGGCGGAGCGTTCGGCGGCGTCGCGGCCGAGCGCGGCCGCGGACTCGGTCTCCCCTGCGGCGGCGAGCACGGCCACCCCGTTCTTGGCGCAGCCGATCGCCCACGGATGCTCCCGGCCGACCGCCTGCTCCATCTCCTGAACGGTCCGCAGGGACAGCTCCAGCGCGCTGCGGGTCTCTCCCATCTCCCGCATGACGGTGGCGACGTTGTCCCGCGCCCCGATCGCGTAGGGGTGGCCCTCGCCGAGCTGGGCCGCGTACTGCGCGGCGGTGAGCTCGGCGAGTTCCCTGGCCTCCGCGGTCCGCTCCAGTTGGCGCAGCAGCATCGCGTAGTCGCAGGAGACCATCAGGGTCTCCGGGTGCAGGGCACCGCGCCGGCGCAGCAGCTTCTCCCGGACACCGCGCATCATGACGTGCGCGAACTGCAGGTCCCCGTCCCGGCGGGCGCACAGGGCGAGGTTGTGCTCGGCGTGCAGGGTCTGGCTGTGGTTGCGGTCCAGCACCTGGCTGTGGACGCGGGAGTTGTGGCCCTGGATGGCCAGCGCCTCCCGGTAGCGGCCGAGCAGTCTCAGCATCCAGGCGCTGCGCAGCGCCGAGTTGAGCGTGGCCGCGTCCTTGCCGCCGAGCAGTTCGACCCGGGCCTCGAAGATCCGGCGGTGCTGGACGAGCGATTCGGCGTAGTGGCCCTGCAGACCGACGGCGACGGCGAGGTTGCTGCGGATGCTGAGGGTGCGCGGGACGTTCTCGCCGCCGAGTTCCTCCGCGGCGCTCGCGGCGGCCTCCTCGAACAGGGTGCGCGCCTCGGTGTACCGGCCGAGGGCCATCAGTGTCCCGCCGAGTCCGTCCTTGGCGCGGATCAGCTCGATGGGCCGGACCTGCCCGGCGCCGCTCAGCCGCCGCAGGTTCTCCCGGCCCACCTCCTCCGCCTCGGCGTACCGGCCCAGCCGGCGCAGCATGTTGGCGAGTTGGTGGACCGCGACGAGCACGGAACGGTCGGTGTCGCCGAACTTGGGCCGCCAGTTGTCCACGGCCAGCCGGCTCAGCCACCAGCCGTCGTGGTACTCGCCACGCATCCGCAGGTACTCGACGCAGTTGAGCACCAGGTCACGTACGTCGTCGTCGGCCGACTGCAGCGCGCCGGACGGCTCCAGGTGCGGGATGACCTCGGCGTAGCGCGCCCAGTTGCCGGCCTGGGCGGAGTCCCGCGGGTCGGCGGAGACCAGGACCCTGCGGGCGGCGGCCGAATAGCGTTCGGCGTCGTCGGGCGCCTGTACGGAGCGGACGTAGCGGTGGAAGAGGCGGTGCATGCGCAGGGTGCCGACGGTCTGGGTGTCCAGGCGGCGGGGGCCCTGCTCGTACTCGATGCGCATGGAGGTGATCTCGGAGAGCTTGCGCAGCGCCGTGTTCCAGCTGCTGGGCTCGCTGATCAGCTCGGCCAGTTCGGGCGGCAGGTCACCGTGCCGGGCCGTCTGCAGCAGACGTACCGGGACGACGTCGGGTGAGAAGCAGACGAGCAGGTTCAGCAACTGCCAGGCCGGTTCGGACCCTTCGCGCAGGGAGTTGATGAGCTTGGCCCAGGCGACCTCGAACTTCGGGTACTGGCCGGAAGCCATGACGCCGAACCGGTCCGGCCGGCCCTCCCGGATGTCGCGTACGTAGTCGTTCACCGCCACCGTCGGGTTCAGATCCAGCCAGGCGGCCATCTGGTCGAGGAGCAGCGGCATGTCCTCCACGGCCTCGGCGAGCCGCTGCGCCTGGTCGTCGGTGAGCCGGGCCGCGCGGCGCCGGAGGAACGCGACGCTCTCCCGGCGTTCGAAGGGCGGCACCTCGATGGTCTCGGCGTGCGCGGCCCACTCGCCGCGATGGGTGGTGACCAGGACGTGCCCACGGCCCTCCGGGACCAGGTCGCGCAGCGGCTCGGGGTCGCCGGCACCGTCCAGCACGAGCAGCCAGGGGCGTGCGGTGTCGTGGAGTTCACGCCGTACGGCCTTGATGGTGGCCGCCAGGTCCCCGGCGTCCGTCAGGCCCATCTCGGGTGCGAGCTCGGCGAACTGCTGGCGGGCGGTGACGCGCTGGGCGGCGCTGATCCACCAGACGATGTCGTACTCGCCCGCGAACCGGTGCACGTACTCCGCGGCGAGCTGGGTCTTGCCGAAGCCGCCCGGGCCGCGCAGGGCCACGGTGGCTCCGTCGCGGCCTGCGGCGGACAGCGTCGCGTACACCTGCTCCAGCAGCTCGGTGCGTCCGATGAACCGGCGGTTGCGGCGCGGCACCCGGCGCCACACCTCCGGCGGGTCGTCCGGGAAGCGGGGGCCGCGGCGCAGGTCGATCAGGGCGCCGGGGGCCGGTACTCCCGCGCATTCCAGGACGCGGCTGCGGGCCACCTCGGGCCTGAGGCCGCGCAGTTCGACCGGGGCCAGCGCGATGACGGCATCGGGCATCGGCTGGGCCGTGACGCTGACGGCGGCGATCCGGTCCCGGTACTCCGGCAGCGTCTGGCGCAGTACGCCGGCCCAGGCGTCGAACCGGCTGCGTTCCAGGCGCTCGTACCAGTCGTCTATGACGAGCAGTATCCGGCCCGGGGCGCTCATCAGGTTGCCGAGGGCCTGCACGGTGGGCGGGCGCCGCAGCGGGTTCCAGCGCACCAGTGTCGTGCGGCGTCCCGCGGCCCGGATCTGGTGGTCGATCCACTTGGCCCAGGATTCGCTCTGCCCGGCGAAGACCACCGTGACGTGTTCGAGCTGCGCCGTCATCCTGCAGTCCCCTCACTGAACCTGTCACGACTGTGCACAGGTTAGTCAATTGTGCGTCAAAACGACTTCGTGGGTGCCCAGTTGGGCGAGAGCACCGGCATCACGTTCCGTCCTGTGTCGTTCCGCGCGCCGTCCGGTCGAGCCGGCCGGCGACATGCCGGACGAGTCGCTCCAGGTCGGCGCAGTAGACACTGGGGTGCCGGAAGCCGGTGCCGGGCGCGTACCGGTGCACGTAGTTGCCGCCGCCGCACACCCGGCCGACCGGACAGTCCAGGCACTCCGGGGCCAGCGCCCGCTCTCCGACCTGCCGGGCCGCGATCCCGGGATGGCGCAGGGCCCGGTCGAAGGAGTGCCGGAAGACGTCGAGACCGGTCTCGGCGGCGCCCGCGTAGGCCGACCTGAGCGAGTCGACCTGCTCGATGCCGCCGTCCGTCTCCACGACGACCGCGGCCATCGGCGAGAGTCCGACGGCCTCGGCGCTGCTGGGGGCGCCGAGGAGCAGGGCGGCGATCTCCTGGAAGAGCCGCACCCTGGTGCGCAGCCGTCCCGCGTCCCACCAGGCGTCGAAGACGGCGGCGAGCCAGTCGCCGTACGGGGTGGGGGCGGGGCGGTGCCGGCCCGGGCGCCGGGACGGGAGTTCCGG
>NZ_QZWF01000094.1 GCF_004187715.1 Streptomyces sp. F001
CCGCGGCGACTTCCCTGCTGCTCTCGCTGCCGTCCCTACCCTGGGCTGGAAGGGCCGCCACCACCGCGTCCTGGGCCATATTCACTTGCCCCACGGCGACATGGACCGTGCCGTCGCCGCGTTCGAAGCCGCACGGACTGAAGCCGAGCAGCACAACGCCCCGGGTGAGCGGGCCATCGCCCAGACCCTCCACGCCCTGGCCTGCGCCTTCATCGACCCGCTTCGCGCCGACGAAGAACTCGCCCTCGCCTACCAGTTCCTCGCTCAGCTCGATCAACGGGCCACCACCCTCCTCGCCCAGGTCACCGCCCTCGTACGCGACGCTGGCACCGACCGCGACGTCACCGGCCGCGCCACTGTGCTGCGCACCGAGATCACCGTCGCCGGACTTGCCTGGCTCACCCCGCTCCTGGAGACCGCTCTCACCTTCCACCACGCCGTACGCGGCGCACAGCACGACCTGGCGGCCACCATCGACCGCCTGCGCGAGGAAACCGCGAACGGCGACTTCGCCTACTACGTCCCCATCGCAGTCGGCATGGGCGACCTGCCTCAGTCCACCGGCCCCGCCATACGCTGGCTCGACGATGAACCCACTGGCCGGGCCCGCTGGCGCGCCCTGGTCACCGCCCGCCAACACCATCTACGCGGCACCCAGTAGCAGCGCCGTGGTCGACGACCGCGCCCGCCTACCGCAGGGAGCCGACGTTGCCCACCGCACGTCTCGAGCCCCAGCTCGCGCCGCGCTTCCAGGCTGTACTCGCGCAGCACCGAGCCCTCCGGCCCGCTGCACTCCCAGCCGTCCGCCACGTACTGGCGGATCATCTGCCGTAGCAGCTCGCTGCGGGGCGATGAGTCCAGCGCCGCGTGGACCACGATAGTCGGGCTGGGCTCGTCGTAGCTGTCCCACCAGACGGGCACCTTGCCGTCGCGCTCGGGGACCAGGTGGTGCTCGACGTAGCGCACCGGCAGCTGATTCGGGCCCGGCAGCGGCAGAGCCGTCTCACGGTCGACCACGCGCAGCGACGCCGCCTTGAGGAAGGTCCCGACCGCTGGCACCGCCGCTGCCCGGTAGCCCTCGGTCCGCTCCAGGGCTACCGACGAAATGGCGTGACCTGCGGCTTTGCGGCGCCCCGTGCGTGATGGTCCCGTGATGGATTGAGGAGGTTCCCGGAGTTCCAGCGCTGAGGGCTGGTCGCTGATTCGGGTGGATCAAGGCGGGTCCCAGATTGGGACTCGCTGCGGAGCGCAGTCTTCTCGCGTGGTGGCACAGCCGAAGAAGCCGCGTCCCAAGCGGCCTGCGATCCATCTCGGGGAGATCGATACAGCCGCGCTCGTCGACCGTCTCCGAGAGCTGTACGAGGCTGGTGGCGATCCGGAGTTCGAGCAGTTCCCGACTTCCGACGAGCTGCTCCTCGTACTGCGGCACGCGGAGCGGACGGTCGGCGAGTTGAGGGTCGACACCGCCAAGGTCGACCCGAGGGACGTGATGGGCGAGGCAGCGGTCATTCGTACGAAGCTGTGGCAGTACCTGCGGGAGCAGGCGGATGCCGGACAGCTGAAGGCCATCGAGGCGGGACGGGCGGTCGGCCGGCCTTGGCACCGCTTCAACGAGGCGCTGTGCGTGAACACCAAGCACGGCGCCCAGCAGAAGGCTCAGAGGTTGAAGGCCGAGCAGGTACGGCGTCCTGATGAGCGACGGGCCCCCGAGACAGCACGCGCGCACGAACTGATGGATGCCGCCGAGGAGGTGGAGCGGCTGGGCCGGATCGCAAGGCACCTGCCTCTCTTCCCGATCGCGCATCGGCTGTGTCACCAGCTCCTGGAACAACGAGACGGTCTCGCGGTCGACGGCATGTGGGAGTGGTGGCTCGACGACATCGCCGAGGTCGTCGACAACCGCACGACCGACCTGGAGAAGGCCAACCTGCTGGACCTGTTGGCCAGCTTCGTACGAGAGATCCACAAGCTGGCCCGGGACCGGAACCAGCCCGCAACGACGACGGACGAAGCCCGGCAAGCCCTCACTGCGGCCACGGATTTCGTCCACCGCCCCGTGCCGGCGATCCCCCGGCAGCAAGCACGCTCCCAAACTGGGACCCCCGCACGGCGCTCAGAAGCTGTGTTAGGTCCTGACATGACAAGTGTGACCACCTCCGGTGGCCCATCCACCTGCCCTACGCCCGTGATGCCCGGACCCTCGAACGACAGACTCAGTCCGCGGCCGCCCGCTCCCCAGCCGGGCGCCTGCGCCACGCGCGCTCGGTGAGCGACGGCGGCTGCCAGGCACCGTCGGCCTGATAGAGATCGGTGCCAGGCGCCACGATCTCGTCGACACGGTCGAGCACCGCGTCGTCGAGCAGCAGGTCAGCTCCCTTGAGCAGTGAGGTGAGCTGGTCCATGGTGCGCGGACAGATGATCACGGACGTGACGGCCGGGTGCACCAACGGGAAGGCGACGGCCAGTTCCGGCAGAGTGCAGCCCACCTCCTCAGCGAGAGCGACGAGTTGCTCGACGGCCGCAAACTTCGCGGCGTTGCCCGGGACGGCGGGGTCGAAGCGGTGCGGAGTGCGCTTGGCGCGGCCGGTGGTGAGGTCGACGGACCGGCCCTCGCGGTAAGCGCCGGACAGAAATCCCGAGGCAAGCGGTGACCAGGTCAGCACTCCCATGCCCAGGCGCTGCGCGGTGGGCAGCACGGACCGTTCGATGCCGCGCGCGAGAATCGAGTACGGCGGCTGCTCCGTGCGCAGCCGCAGCAGTCCGCGCCGCTCCGCCACATGGTGAGCCTCGACGAGGTCCTCGGCGGGGAACGTGGAGCAGCCGAACGTCCGGATCTTGCCCGCCCTCACCAGGTCGCTGAGGACGGACAGTGTCTCCTCGATGTCGGTGGTGTGGTCAGGACGGTGCACCTGGTAGAGGTCGATCCAGTCCGTGTCCAGGCGCCGCAGACTGTCCTCGACGGCCTTGAGGATCCAACGGCGCGAATTGCCGCTGCGGTTGCGTCCCTCTCCCAGCGGAAAGTGCACCTTCGTGGCGAGCACGACGTCGTCGCGTCTGCCCTTGAGCGCCTTGCCGACGATCTCCTCGCATTCGCCGGCCGAGTACATGTCGGCGGTGTCCACGAAGTTGATGCCGGCGTCGAGCGCGGCGTGGATGATGCGTGCGCTGTCTTCGTGGTCGGGGTTGCCGACGGCACCAAACATCATCGTGCCGAGGCAGTGGGTGCTGACCTCGATGCCGGTCTTGCCGAGGACTCGATAGCGCATACCGGTGCTCCGTCGCAGGCGGGGCGGGTTGGGAGCGTCAGCCTAGGACTTGGAGTGCACTTGACGGCAAGGGCACGGGGAGGTTCCGTCGGGCCGCGTTGTCAGTGGCGCCCGAGGCGGTCACCACCACCCTCGCAGCAGCCGCCGGAAGATCCTTACTCTGCCGTTCGGTTGACCGCCCGTCGACGCTCAACCGAACGGCAAACCGGATCACCGAAACCAATCACGCCCGTGACCTGCGCAAAGAGATGTGGCACAGCTTCTCACGCTGCCGCACACGAGGCGGACACCCGACCAGCTGAAGCCTGACCTCATTCCGTCACCCCGCGAATCGCATTTCGTCGGCAACCCCTCCAGCGCGCCGAGGTACCCCTCTGAGGGCTCCCCGACCTGCCCGACGCGCTCGTAGAACTCGACACGTACCCCCAGATTGATCATGTGGGCGATCCTGGCACGCCCGCCCCGCGACGCCACGCCGGGACCGCTGCCTCGGGCGCCGGGAACGAGAGCCGCACCCGCACCGCCTGCAGCATCTCGCGGTCCATCGAGAGGGCTGTGGAAGCAGCGGCGTACGGCATGGCCCACAGGCGCAGGTCGTGGATACACACTCCGGCGTGGCCGCGTGGCAGGGCGCACATGGCGCACGCCAGCTCCGCGACCGTCCCGGAGGACCCGCGTTCCCACCGGATCCAGGCCGGCACGAGGAAGCCGTGCTCCTCCTCGGCTACCCCCGCCAGGGCGCAGTGCTGACCTCCGTGCCCGCGGAACAGCAGGCAGCGCAGCAACAGCATCCCGCCGAGTTCCGGCACGTAGTCGCGGTACTCGGTACAGATCGCCAGGCGCGAACGGGGCGGCTTGGCCGAGCCGAGCAAACGCGGCGGAAGGACGGGCGCCGTCTCCGGCTCGGCGGCGGCCCGACGCCTCCGGTAGGCCGCCTGCCGGCAGGCGTTGGAGCAGAACCTACGGGGACGGCCCCCACGGCCACCCCCACGAGGTGACGTCAACTGCTGCAACAGGAACGGCTCCTCGCACTGCGGGCAGCGGAGGACCGCCGCCTCGCAGAGGTCCCGGACCCAACCACGCACCTCCGCCGACACGGAGATCCGTCCCCCGTCGAACTCGCCATTCAGCGACTGCCATAGACCCGGGTGTCGCAGCCGCCGGGTGGCCTTCTCAAACATTCCCCGCACGTCTTCCTCAGGACGGCGCAGCAGGCGCGCCGCCTGTGTCAGCGGCCACTCGAGGACGAAGATCATGAGGAACACCGCGGCTGCAAAGTCGTCGCGGCCGCCGAGTATGGGACCGAGGTCGCTGATGTCAGCTCGGTCCGCCGTGGGGTCCCGGAAGGTCCGCTGCCGCCTCACTGCTCGCCCCGCCCCCCTCCGGCCGCCGGCAACTGGCCCTCTGCCGTGCCCGGTCCCGGAACGGGCGGCGGCATCACCGCCATCTGGCCGGCGGTGATGCTGATTGACGGGGCCTGAGCGGCGGCAGCACCAGGCTGGCCCTCCGCCGCCGGCGAAACGGGCACCTGACCGGGCACGTTCCGCCACTTGCCCCACGGCAGGAAGCAGGACAACGCCCCGACCACATGGCTCAGCCCGAGCAGCACCTCAGGAACGTCCTCGGCCCGGGACTTCTTCAACACCGCCCGGATGGTCCAGGCGGCGAGCGCCGCGAGCATCACAACCACCGTGGCAAAGAACATGGCGTAGGCCAGGGAGTCGGTCAGCGGACCGGCCGACAGCACATGCACGAAAACCTCCAGAGACGCGAAAAGCCCCGGTCAACGGACCGGGGCCGGGTGAGCGAGGAGCAGCAGGAACACGAATGGGCGGCACGCGGCCGCCCGAAAAGAAAAACTCCCGCGTTCCCTCACGGGGCGCAGGAGCGGCTGCGGATACACGTGTGTCCGCTGCGAGAGGGAGTGTCGCACACGACATCCCGCACCGCGAACAGCGCCTGAGCCGCAGGTTGTTGACCTGCAGAGACTACGCGCCTGCAGGGGAGGTTTCGTAACACGAGACCGCAGGGCGGTTCGTCGGGCCGCTCACCGGCCGTACTGACGGCGCCGGACGGCTGGTGCGGGGACGGCCAGGGCCTCGGCCTGGTGGACGAGGACGTTGACGGCGTCGTGGGCCCGCTCGACGTGCCCGTCGAGCAGGACGGCGCGGGCTTCGAGGAGGGTGCGTCGGCAGCGCCCCCACACCGGCGGGGAGAAGATGAGGTTGACCATGCCGGTCTCGTCCCTCCTCGAGCGCGCCAAAGGCTACCCCGTTGGCGGTCGGCGGGCGCTGCAGATACTTGGCGAGTCCGCCGAGCCATATGCAGCGGGCCCACGAGCAGCTTGCCCAGATCGACACCGACTGCGCCGATCCACACCTGCCCCACCCGATACGGCGCCGACTCGAGCTCTGCCGCGCGAGCACAGAGAAGATCATTCAGGAGCATGAGGCCGCAGCAGGGCGGACGGCCAGCAAGGACAGCACATGACGACAGCCCCGGACGACTCCCTGGCCCCTGGCGAGTAGGCCGACGGCACTGAAGCACCCGCGGCGCCGGCCGCCGCAGGTATCGCCGAGACGGTTGGCCGCGTGCTGGCCATGGCCGCCGCGGCGGCGAGTCCGTCGCGCCCCGGCGATCCCGCCGAGATCGAGGCGATCACTGACGCGATGATCCGCCTGCTGGTGGGCACACCTCTGCGTTCCGACGGTCAATTGACGATCAAGTCCCTCGCCCAGGAGG
>NZ_QZWF01000095.1 GCF_004187715.1 Streptomyces sp. F001
GACTGGGACCGGGCTCGGGAGCTGACGCCGACGCCGTTCGGCGGGGAAGTGGCCTGGCTCGCCGAGTATGCGCTGCTCGCCGTAGGGCAGCCACAACTAGCAGTGATACTGGGCTCGTCCGCCGCAAACGCCGTCGTCAGGGCCGGTCGCGAACGAGGCATGCTCAACCGCCACGCAGTCCGGGCCCTGGAGGTGCTCGAAAGTGTCTTCGACGCTGTCAAGGGTCTGGAACTCCGGCCCGAGCACTTCTTCGAGTGGCCTTCCGAGGCCCTGGGCGGGACGACACCCCGCGCATACCTGGCCGCGAAACCCCTGGTGGACAACGAGTCGCGCCTCGCTGTCCGCGACGCCCTTCGCGAGTTCACTGCGGCGCAGGCGGCAGGGATCGAAGACGAGCAGGAAGAGCACGCCGGTACGTCGCCGGAGCCTTCCGCAGACATCGAGCACCTGCCCACCGAGGACCGCGCCCGGCACGAGGCGGAACTCGCACGGCTGGCCGACACGTACGAGCGTCGGCTGGCGGAGGAACGGCAGGCCGCCGACGCACGCGTCACGGCCCTCCAGGCAGAGGCCGGACAACAGCTCGACGACCTGGAAGAGATTCTGCTGAACCGCGTCGACAAGGCGCTGGCACGCCAGGAGCAGCACCTGCGGCAGCAGGCCGAGGAGCGCATCGCGCGGCTCAAGGCGGAGCACCGCGAAGCGAACATGGCCGCGACGCGTCGTACACAGGAACGCGTCGTGGACCTCGAGATCCGGCTGCGACAGGCCGAAACGGCCATGTCGGCGGTCGCTTCCGAGCAGGTGTCCCGGTTGCAGGCCCACGCCGAGCAGGCGGAGAAGCAGCTGCACGAGTACCGCGAGGACGCTGTGGCACGCGTCGCGGACCTCGAATCTCGACTCCGGCAGACGGAAACGCGCCTGCGGCAGACCGAGGCGCGCCTCATCGCCCGGGACCGAGCCATGTACGAGGCCGGGCAGCGTGCCGCCGCGGACGTGGAGCAGGCGCAGCAACGGGCCGAGGCTGCGGAGCAGCGGGCGCAAGCGCTGGTCACCGCCGCCGAACAGGCGGAGGCGCGCGCGGTGCAGGGCGAACAACTCGCGGCGGCACGCCTTGCACAGGCCGAGCACGATGCCTGGGTCCGTATCACCGAGTTGCAGACGCAGCTCGCCGCACTGCAGGCACCGGCCGCCGACCGGGCATCCCTCAGGGACCGCTGGCGCCGGTCCTGAGGCGAGCCCGCGCTCCACCCACCGTCGTACCCGCTAGAACAGTTCCCAGGAGCACCATGGACGCCCGGCAAGAGCTCGTCGACTACCTTCACCGCCAACTCGTCGGCCCGGTCGCCGGAGAGTACGAGACCCTCGATGCCCCGCCCGACCGGCAGTACCTCATGGGCACCCTCTACCCGCAGGAGGCGGACCTACAGCGGCAACTGGACCTCGCGGCGGAGGAGCCGGACGGCCTCGGCACCGAAGCCCGGGCCGACGACACAGCTCCGTCCACGGATCCCGTTCCCGAGGCCAACTCCTGGCTGCCGTCCTCCCTGGGACTGAGCTTCTACACCGACACCACAACTGTCACCGTCAGCTGTTCGGGCGCACGTTATGAGACCAAGGCGGCGACGGGCGAACGCGGCCGGCGTTGGAAGCGGATTCCGCTCGACCCCGAGACACACACACTCGAAGCGGACCGCGATCGCGTGCTCGTCCTGGACGGCCGGGCTGAGCTCCGGGTGCGCCGCCGGACGTTCGGCAGCGGGCATCTGGTCACCGTGGCCCTGGTCAACGTCGCACACCACGAGCAGGCCCTCGGCAAAGCCGCCCAGTGGGACCGCATGCTGTTCCAGGTGGGCCTGACCGCCCGGCCCGTGGACGGGACCGTGCTGCCTTACCCGAGCATCCGGCTCGCCAGCCGCGATCCCGAGGAACAAGAACTGCGACTGCAGTACCGACACGTACAGACGCATGCCGTCGGACACGGGTGCGCCGTGGAGGAGCTGCGCGACGAGGACACCGGGCGCGTGACCGGAGTGCGGGCAGCCGTCATGCCGCAGGCCGAGGTCAGCGGCACCCGGGCCGCGGGCCTCACCGACACACCCGTCCTCAACGTCCTGCACCTGGCGGACCCCGACGTCTCAGTGGAGCAGCTCCGCGAAGAACTGGGCGAGTTCGCCACCCACTATCGCGCCTGGTACGTGGGACAACTCAATGCGGACATCCCCGAATGGGGACGGGACGCCGCAGACCGGATCCTCGAGCGCATCGGTACGGCGGTCGCCCGCATCGAGTCGGGTGTGCGCACGCTCTGTGACCCGCGCCGCCCCGAACTCCTGCGCGCCTTCCGAGCGGCGAACCAGGCCATGGCGTTGCAGATGCGGCACTCCGCCCACGACCAGGCCGGCGAGCGGCGCGCCCGCCGCGACCCGGTTCTGCTCGACCCGACACCGCACGCGGACGCCACCTGGCGGCCGTTCCAGCTCGCGTTCTTCCTCCTTGCCGTGGACGGCATAGCCGATCCCCGGCACCCCGACCGCGGCACCACCGACCTGATCTGGTTCCCCACAGGTGGTGGAAAGACCGAGGCCTACCTGCTCCTGGCCGCTTTCGTCATGCTTCTGCGCCGCACCGCTTCCGACGGCGGCGGGACCGCGGTGCTCAGCCGCTACACCCTCAGCCTGCTCACCACCCAGCAGTTCCAGCGCGCGGCCACCACCGTCTGTGCCCTGGAGACCCTGCGCCGAGCCGATCCCGAGACGTACGGACAGGAGCCGTTCTCCATCGGCCTGTGGGTGGGCGAGGCCACCTCGCCGAACTCCTACGACACCGCCCGCACCAAGTTCGAGGAGGTACGCAGGGCTGCCAAGCCGGACGACGTGTTCATCCTGGACCGGTGTCCCTGGTGCGGCACGCGCATACTTCCCTCCCACAAGTCTCCGGACATCGGGGACTACGGTGTGCGGGCGGCAGCCGACTCCTTCGCCTTCTTCTGCCCCCGCGACGAATGCGCCTTCCACGACGAGCTGCCCGTCGGTGTCGTGGACGAGCAGTTGTACGACCGTCCGCCCACGTTCGTGCTCGGCACCGTGGACAAGTTCGCCCGGCTGGCCTGGGAGCCGCGTGCCGGGCGGCTGTTCGGCGCCGGCACCGGGAACCTGCCGCCAACCCTCGTCATCCAGGACGAGCTGCATCTGCTCACCGGCCCTCTCGGTACCACGGTGGGCCTTTATGAGTCGGCGGTGCTCGGCCTGTGCACCACGACCGAGGGAATCAGCCCCAAGGTGGTGGCCTCGACGGCGACCATCCGCCGCTCCGGCGAGCAGGTCCGCGCACTGTACGGCAGTGACGTGCAGCTCTTCCCGCCCGCCGGACTCGACGCCAGGCACTCGTACTTCGCCGAACCCGACACGTCGCGACCAGGACGGCTGTACCTCGGGGTGATGGCCCAGGGTCACACCGCGGGCCGTGCCTCCGTGGCCACCGCCGCTGCCATGCTTCAGGGCGCCTGGGAACTTCCCCTGGAGAACCGCGACGACTACTGGACCCTCGTCGCCTACCACCACAGCCTGCGGGAACTCGGGCGCACCGTCACGGCCGCGGCCGACGACATCCCGGCCCAGTTGAAGGGCCTCGACTCCGGCACCGGAGCAGGGATACGCGAGTTGCGGGACGATCAGGTGCAGGAACTGACGAGCAACCTGCCGCGGGCGGAGCAACCGGTTCTGCTCGACCGGCTTGAGAAGGGCTGGCAGGACGAGCAGTCGGTGTCCTTCCTGCCCTGCACGAACATGTTGTCCGTGGGCGTCGACGTGAAGCGGCTGTCGCTCATGCTGATGCAGGGGCAGCCCAAGACGACGGCCGAGTACATCCAGGCCACCAGCCGCGTGGGCCGGCACGCCGTACCAGGTCTCGTCGTCACGTTCTTCAACGCGACCCGCCCCCGCGACCGCTCGCACTACGAGACGTTCGACGTGTACCACCGCTCGCTCTACCGGCACGTCGAACCGACCAGCGTCACACCGTGGTCGGTGCCTTCGCGACGGCGGGCACTCCATGCCGCGCTCGTCATCCTCGTACGACACCGTCTCGGCCTGGCCGCGGAGAACCAGGCCGGGGGAGTTCTCGACAGGATGACGGAAGCCGAGTCGCTGGCCGATGAGCTGACGGCACGGGTGGTCGCCGCAGGTGAGGACCTCGCCGCCGAGGCCGTGCGCCAGGAACTCGGTGAACTCCTGGCCGACTGGGAGGACGCCGCACGCGAGGCGCGCAAGGAAGGCCGGGAGCTGTACTACCGCAGCCAGGGCAAGGGCCAGTCCAACCTGATCAAGAGTTTCGAACAGCGCTACGGCCTGTGGGAGACCCCCAACTCCATGCGCAACGTCGACCGGGAATGCCAGGTAATGGTGAAGGGAGCGGACCTGTGAGCCGGACACTTCGGGTACGTCAGTCGCAGACCGTCCTGCCGTTCGGGGTCGGAGCCGTCTTCGACATCCAGGGCGAATCGTTCGTGGCCACCGGCATCGGGGACTGGCCGCAGCGCGCCAAGCAGCGCGTGGAGTCGACCAGGCTGGCCGCGCGTCTCGGCGTCACCGGCTTCTACGCCGCACCGCCCACCCCCAACGAACGGTACGACGTGCCGGACGCGCCCGGCGCTCCCTACATCCGCTTCCCGTCCTGGCTGTTCTGCGGCGCCTGCCGGCGCATGAAACGCTGGCGCATCGCCGACGAGAAGCCGGGACAGCCGCCGCGTTGCCCGTCCTGCTCACCCGGGCCCACGTTGGCGCCCATGAGGTTCGTGCAGATCTGCTCCGCCGGCCACCTCGGAGACATCGACTGGTGGTTCTGGGCTCATTCGCGACGCGAGGCCACCGAGCGCCGGGAGTGCGGCGAACGCGAGAAGCTGCGCTTCCTGGTCTCCGACCGGGCCTCCGGCCTCGAAGCCCTGTCAGTCGTGTGCACGGCGAAGGGCTGCGGAGCCGTGCGGGACCTGCTCGACATCCTCGGCACGCACGGCATGCGCTGCTCCGGGCGCAACCCGTGGCAGCGGGCCAACGAGGCGGTGGAGTGCGTCAAGCCCGTCCAGATAGTTCAGCGCACCGCAGGCAATCTGTACTACCCCGTGGTGCACTCGGCCCTCGACATACCCGAGACGGAAACCGCGGTGTACGCCGACGAGTCACTCGCGAGCCGGGTGCGCGAGCACGACCTGTGGGTCTCCCTGTGCAAGGTCGCCGCGACCCCGCGCGCCGAAGTCTTCCGCGAAATGATCAAGGATGACACCGGAGCGGACGGCGCCCTGCTGGATGTCCTCCTGGCCGAGGAGACCGGACAGCCAGTGGCGGCCGCGTCCGGGCCGGCCGCCGTGCCCGTGCGCCCCGACCTCAGCCGCGAGGAGTGGGCGGCGTTCATGGCTCCCGTACCGCCCGCCACCCGGGACTTCGCGCTGCGCGCGACCACGCTCGACCTGGCGCAGGAGACCATGGAACCCTGGGTGGGCCTGCGGCGCCGCATCGGGCGCGTCCTGCTCGCAGACCGGTTGAGAGAAGTGCGCGCGCTGTCCGGTTTCACCAGGGTGTCCCCGGACGCGACAGTCGTGCCCGCCGACACCGCACGGCGCCTGAAGTGGCTGCCCGCCGTCGAGGTATTCGGCGAAGGCATCTTCCTCACCCTCGACAAGGACTCACTGACCGAGTGGGAAGCGGACGACCGAGTACGTCGCCGCGTCGCCGGAATGCGTGCCGACCTCGACCGAGCCTTCCAGAAGGACCGGCTGGAGGCCCTCACCGGGGCGGAGCTCTCGCCGAGGTTCGTTCTCCTGCACACGCTCGCGCACCTCCTCATCCGCCAGTTGTCCTTCGAGTCCGGCTACACGACGGCGAGCCTCCGCGAACGCATCTACGCCCGCCCTGACCAGGACCAGTACGGCATCCTCGTCTACACCGCCGCCGGAGACGCCGAAGGCACTCTGGGCGGACTCGTGCGCCAGGGCGAACCGCCC
>NZ_QZWF01000096.1 GCF_004187715.1 Streptomyces sp. F001
CCGGAGGAGATCATCCTCACCGGCGGCCCGTACGACCTGCGGCGGACCGTCGTGTCCGTGCGCGTGAACCCGTCCTCGCCGTACCGCGTCGCCGCCGACGACGAGGGCCTGCTCGGGCTCTACCTGGACGGCAGGCGCATCGCCGACGTCGGTGTGCCGCCGATGCCCGAGTACTACCGGCACAAGCTGTCCAACGGAAAGTCCGTCATGGAGGTCGCCCCGACCATCCAGTGGGGTTACCTCATCTACCTGACCGTCTTCCGGGTCTGCCAGTACTTCGGCGCCAAGGAGGAGTGCCAGTACTGCGACATCAACCACAACTGGCGCCAGCACAAGGCCGCCGGACGGCCGTACACGGGCGTGAAGGACGTCGAGGAGGTCCTCGAGGCCCTGGAGATCATCGACCGGTACGACACCGCGAAGGCGTCCACCGCCTACACGCTCACCGGCGGCGCCATCACCAAGACGGTCGCCGGACGGGACGAGGCCGACTTCTACGGCCACTACGCCAAGGCCATCGAGGAGCGCTTCCCGGGGCGGTGGATCGGCAAGGTCGTGGCCCAGGCGCTGCCGAAGGACGATGTACAGCGCTTCAAGGACTACGGCGTGCAGATCTACCACCCCAACTACGAGGTGTGGGACCGGCGTCTGTTCGAGCTGTACTGCCCGGGCAAGGAGCGCTACGTCGGCCGCGACGAGTGGCACAAGCGCATCCTCGACTCCGCGGACATCTTCGGCGCGCGCAACGTCATCCCCAACTTCGTCGCGGGCGTGGAGATGGCGGAGCCCTTCGGCTTCACGACGGTCGACGAGGCGATCGAGTCGACCACCGAGGGCCTGCGCTTCTTCATGTCGCACGGCATCACGCCCCGGTTCACCACCTGGTGCCCCGAGCCCACGACCCCGCTCGGCAAGGCCAACCCGCAGGGCGCGCCGCTGGAGTACCACATCCGGCTGCTGGAGGCCTACCGCGCCACCATGGACGACTTCGGTCTCTCCTCGCCCCCCGGCTACGGCCCGCCCGGACCCGGCCGTGCGGTCTTCTCGGTGAGCTCCTTCATGGACAGTCTGCCTGCGCAGAAGCCGGCAGAGGTGTAGGAGGGACACACTCTGGGCCGGATCGAGACGATCCGGCCTCCCATCCGTATGAGTCACAGAGTGCCGATGCGTGGACGGAGGAACGCAGGGGGGATTTGAATACGCGGCTTGTCAGTTGTGGCGAAACCGTGAAAAGCTCTTGACCCGCCCCGAGGTTCCCCCCAACTCCCTTGCCGATGTGGCGAGTTGACCTCGCATGTGGATGCAGGAGACTCATGCCCGACCTGCCGACCCCCCAGGACGCCGCCGAGGCCGCGCTGTTCTCCGAGTGCTGGGACACGGTGCTCTCGTACGCCGACCTGTGCACGTCCGGCTCCGCGGCGGCGACACAGCTCGCCCGGGAGGCGTTCGCACACGGTATACGCGAGGCCCGCTCCGCCGACTCCGGAACGCACCGCAGCGGTGGCCGGCGGGCCCCCCGACTGCCGCGGATCCCCCTGCTGCTGACCGCCGTTCGCACCACGGCAGCCGACTGGGAGAGCCAGGGCGACGGCCACCGCCTCGACCCCGAACTGCGCCTGTGGCTCAACTCCGAGCAGGCCGCCCGCTACACCGGACCGCCGCTGCACCGCCCGCTCGCCCTGCGCGCCCTGCGCGACATGCAGGGACCCGACGCGGAACTGCTGTGGCTGGCCGAGGTGGAGGCGCTGCCGCTGCCGGTGGTGGCCCGTCGGCTCGGCCTCGACCCGTCCGGCGTGGCCGAGGAACTCACCGAAGTGCGCGGCCTGTTCCGGGACCGTTGCCTGCGCAACCACCTCGACACGCCGCTGCCCCCACAGTGCCGCAGTTACGCCCGGCTGCTCGACGCGATCACCCGCTCGCCGATCGCCGACACCCCCGACGACCTCTCCCGGCACCTCGCCCGCTGCACACAGTGCGCGGAAGCCGCCGCCTGCCTGCGGCTGCACGGCGGCGGACTGCCCGGCGCCCTGGCCGGCGGCGTCATCGGCTGGGGCGGCCTCGCCTACCTGGAACGCCGCCGCCGGGCCGCCGAGGTCCGCCTCGGTGCCGGCCGCCCCGACGCGGGCGACCGGGACGACGAGGCGGCAGGGGCCGGTGCCGACAAATCCCGCGTCCTGCGCAACGGACTCCTCGTCGCCGCCACCCTGGTCTCCCTGCTCGCCCTCGCCGTCACCCTGATGCCCCGCGGCGGCACCGGCGACAACGCCGCGGGATCCGGCGACGGCTCCGACCGCCAGCCCGTCGCCGACCCGCGCCCCTCCATACCGTCCGCCGACCCCCGCCCCTCCGACCCGGCGTCCGCGTCGCCCGAGCCGTCGGACCGCGAGGGGTCCGACCCGCCGACCCGGCACGAGGACCCCGACCCGGAACCCCAGGGCACCTCCACCTCCACCACTCCGGCGGACACCGGCCCGGCCGATGACGAACCGGCCGCCTGCCATGCCCGGTACGACCTCGTCGGCCAGTGGCCCGACGGCTTCCAGGCCACCGTCACCGTCACCACCGAGCACGCCCTCGACGACTGGCGGGTCGCCTGGTCCTTCCGGGACGGCCAGCGGATCGACCAGATGTGGGACGCGAGCTTCACCCAGAACGGCGCGCGCGTCGTCGTCGACGCCGCCGACTACAACCGGTCCGTCCCCGCCGACGGCAGCATCTCCTTCGGCTTCCTGTCGTCCTGGCGCGGCAAGAACTCACCGGCGTACGGCTTCACGCTGAACGGGGAGGAGTGCGCCAAGGCGTCCGTGGACAGCAACGCCCCGTCCGCTGAACTGAGGTAGAAGGCGGTCACATACGCGACCGCCACGAGCGAGCAGCCGAACATCAGCACCCGGGACCAGGCAGACCTGGGTGAGTACCGGCGCGGCGGCTCGGCACCGGAGCGGTTCATGTGCCGGAGGGAACCGCGGCCCTGGGCGGGCTCGTGTCCTGGTATGGGCGGAAGGGAAACCGGGCGAGGTTCGCGGGGGAATCATGCAGATCATCGAGGTGACCGGGTATGCCGTCCGATCTGCTGTGATCACCATGAGGCGGACAGGGAAGCCCCTTGAATTCGTGATCTTCCCGATGCTGCATGTGGCTTTGCCGACGTTCTACTCCCAGGTCCGCATCAGGCTCAGGGAATGCGACCTCATAGTCATGGAGGGAATCCGAGGGAAGTCGGTCGGAGTGAGTGCCCTCACGCTTGCTTACCGGTTCACCCCACGGCGTCGGCGCAACGGCCTGCAGGAGCAGAGCGAGGAGCTGTTGCTTCCCGAGGGCGTGCCGGTCGTCAACCCGGATGTGACCGCGGCGGAGGCGATCGCAGACCTGAAGACACTGCCGCGGTGGACTTACCTGTTGCTCATGGTCGCGGCTCCCGTGCTGGGCCTGGTGTTCGCGCTGCGCGGTCCGCGGGCTTTCCTCGATGAGGACCTGGTGGTCGAGGATCTGCCGTCGACGCTGCGGGCGGAGATGCTGGCCGACGATCCTGTGGAGCGCGCGATGACCGGTCGGCGCGACCAGCGGTTGCTCGACGCGCTCGGCGAGATCCACGCGGAGCGCGCCGACGAGCCGATCCGGGTGGCCATCGTCTACGGAGCCCGTCACGTCCCGGCGATCGTGTCGGGTCTGATGGATCGTTACGGGTACCGGGCACGTGAAGCGGAATGGCTTACCGTCCTTGTCCCGGCGTAGACCGCCGGGCGAAACCGGTTCTGGGCGGCCCGGCAGACGGCGGCGTCACGGCTGGTTCGATCACGTGATGCCGAGGGCGGTCAGCCGCCGGGTGGTGTCGCGGGAGTCCGCGCCCGGCTCCGGGAACTCTTCGACACCGCCCCCTTCGCACGGTACGGCTACGTCGAGTACGCCGATGCCCACGCCTTCGGCGAACAGGCCTCGCAGGAGGTGTCCACGATCGCCGCGCTGACCGAGGTCGTGGGTGGCCCAGGGCGCGACTCGCGACTGCTCGCGGGTCCAGCCCTGCGCCGCCGACGAACGCCTGTGCGAGGTGACCAACAGGGGGATGGTGCCTGATACCCCACTAGGTGGCAGAGCTGCGGCGGCCTCCTCGGTGGTCGGAGCCGCGGCCGCCGGTGCCGGCCGTGCCGCGCGTGGTTGATCCCTTCGCCGTGCGCCGGCCGGATCCGCGGACGGTCTTGCCGGAGGCAGCGCCGGTCGCCGCAGCGGCAGCGGCCCTGCGGTCGGAGCTGCGGCCGCCCGCGCCGACGGCACCACCCTTGGCCCCGTCTGCTCCTGCTCGGCGGGCAGAGCCGCGGCCGCCGGTTGCGGCAGTGGCTGCCGCCTCGGCCGTGGCCCGGCGGTCCGAGCTCCGGCCCCCCGTCCCGGTGGCAACACCTGCCGCCGCTCCGGACCCGCCGCTGTTTCGGCGTCGGCGGCCGGAACGCCTGCCGGGCTCTGTGCCGGTTTTCCGGTCTCGGCGGGGCGCTGCGGGTGTCGCCGGCTGGGGGACCTCGATGGTGACGGGCACGCCGGAAGGCTCGCGGGCGCCGGTGATGGTGGCCAGCTCCGCGTCGCTCGACGTGATGCGGGCCGTCCGGGGGCGGATGCCCGCGTCCGACATGAGCCGGGTGACGTCCCGTTTCTGCTCGGGCAGGACCAGCGTGACCACGCTGCCGGAGCCGCCGGCGCGGGCCGTGCGTCCGCCTCGGTGGAGGTAGTCCTTGTGGTCGGTGGGGGGATCGACGTTCACGACGAGGTCGAGGTTGTCGATGTGTATGCCCCGGGCCGCGACGTTGGTCGCCACGAGTGCGGTGACCTGGCCGTTCTTGAACTGTTCCAGGGTGCGGTTGCGCTGCGGCTGGGAGCGGCCTCCGTGCAGTGCAGCCGCGCGGACACCGACGGTCAGGAGCCGCTTGGTGAGGCGGTCGGCGGACCTCTTGGTGTCGAGGAAGAGGATGACCCTGCCGTCACGGGCCGCGATGCGCGTGGTGACGGCCTTCTTGTCGGTCTCGTCCTGGATGTGGAGCACGTGGTGTTCCATGGTGGTCACCGCTCCCGCGGACGGGTCCACGGAGTGCACCACGGGGTCGGTCAGGAACCGCTGCACCAGGCGGTCGATGTTGCGGTCCAGGGTGGACGAGAAGAGCATGCGCTGTCCGTCGGGCCGTACGCGCTGGATCAGCTTGGTGATCTGCGGCAGGAAGCCCATGTCGGTCATCTGGTCGGCTTCGTCCAGCACCGTGATGCGTACGCTGTCGAGCACGCAGTCACCCTGTGCCACCAGGTCGTTGAGCCGACCGGGGGTCGCCACGAGCACCTCGGCGCCGCGCCGGAGCGCGGCGGCCTGCTTGGTGATGGACAACCCGCCGACCACGGTGGCCAGCCTGAGGTTCACCGCCGTCGCATAGGGGGTCAGCGCGTCGGTGACCTGCTGGGCGAGTTCACGGGTGGGCACCAGCACGAGGGCGAGGGGTGCCTTGGGCTCCGCGCGCCGTCCGGCCGTGCGGGCCAGGAGCGCCAGCCCGAACGCGAGGGTCTTACCGGAGCCGGTGCGTCCCCGTCCCAGCAGATCACGGCCGGCAAGCGAGTTGGGCAGCGTGGCGGCCTGGATGGGGAAGGGGGTGGTGACGCCTTGCGCGGTGAGGGTCTTCAGCAGCGCCGCCGGCATGTCCAGACCGGCGAAGTCCTCGACGGCGGGAAGTGCGGGCGTCGCGCTTTCCGGCAGCCGGAATTCCCTTGGCGACGACGCGGACGGTGGGGGTGACGAGGCGCGCCGGTTCGGCTTCTGGGGCCTGCGGGACATGCAGTTATTTGCCTTCCTGGAAACAGCACAAACCGGGGTCCGCACCATGGCGGTGCGGACCCCGGTGAGCGGATACGCGTCCGGCGATCAGGCGGGGACGATGTTCTCCGCCTGATCGCCGGAC
>NZ_QZWF01000097.1 GCF_004187715.1 Streptomyces sp. F001
GCATGCCGAGGAGGACCGGCGCCGCCGCAGGGCCGCCGAGACCCGCAACCAGGCGGAGCAGGTGGCCTACCAGACCGAACGGCTGCTCACGGACAACGCCGACAAGATCCCCGGGGACGTCAAGAGCGAGGTCGAGACCTCGCTGGCGGAGCTCAAGGAGGCCCTCAAGGCCCAGCCGGCCGACGGCGACAACACGGCGGCCCTGCGGCAGGCGACCGAGAAGGTGATGGCGGCGGCTCAGAAGGTCGGCACCGCCATGTATGCGCAGGCTCAGAGCCAGCAGGCCACCGGCGGCGCGGGCGGCGGCGAGGCAGGCGCCGCCGGGCAGGACGAGGAGGTCGTCGATGCCGAAATCGTCGACGACGACAAGCGGCAGGAGGGAACGTGATGACCCGTCCCGGCGAGCACCCGCTGTCGATCGTCCGCGGCAACCGGCGGCGGGATCCGGGAACCAGCCTGGAGCCCCGCCGCCGTGGCGACGTCGAGCCTGCCCCGCGGACCGGCCGGGACGCAGGCGAGGCCGACCTCCTGCGCGCGCAGCTGCGCAAGCGCACAGCAGACCTGCAGCGCGTGATGTCCGAGTACGACAACTACCGCAAGCGGGTCCGCCGCGACCGACACGCGGTCGGCGAGATAGCCGTGGCCAACGTGCTCACCGGCCTCCTCCCCGTCCTCGACGCCATCGACCAGGCCCGCAGGCAAGGGGACGTCACCGGCGGCTTCGCACACGTCGCCGCCGTTCTGGAAGGCGAACTCACCGCCCTGGGGTTGCAGTCTTTCGGCGCGGCGGGCGACCCCTTCGACCCTGTCTGGCACGAGGCCGTCTCCTGCACCCGCTCCGACCACGTCGAACGGCCCACCTGCACCGCGATCCTGCGCCCCGGCTACCGGGTCGGCGACCAGCTCCTGCGGCCCGCCCAGGCAGAGGTCGCCGAACCACCGGCCAGACGGTGAGGCGCCCTCTCGCCATCACCACCGGGAGGACATCATGCGCACGAACCAGGACGCCTTCCTGTCCGCTGTCCGAGAACGCGACGAATACCCCCACACAGGCGGAGGCCGAGCGAGTCTCCCGAGCAGTCCTCACTCTCCTCGGCGCCCATCTGGTGGGCGAGGAGAGCGAGGACGTGAGGATCGAGCCGGACTGGTGGCACAGCCTGCAGGGCCTGCCGCGCGGCGGCCGGTGCCGTCCCGGCCGCCGCGCGGGGAGAAAGGCTCCACCGCCACGGCAGGGATTTCGTCGCGGTGCGGGCCGACGCGCCCGAAGTCGGCCCAGCGGGTCAGCCCGGATCCGCTCCACCGGACGGATGTGACGCGGCTCCTGCCCCCGTTCGGAGTCACGGAGAACGGTGAGCTCGTGGAGCACTCCTCCTGCCGCTGTGGAGCCATCTGGACCAAGACCCACCAGGTCCGGGAAGAGAGTTCCGAGTAGGGCGTACGCAACGACGTGCGGGACAATGAAGTCATCGTCCTGGCGCGTGCTGAAGGCGGTGGGATCAATGACGCTGCCCTTGGTCGTGGGCGTCGACGGTTCGGAGGCCGGCCTCTGGGCGGCCGACTGGGCTTCGGATGAGGCGGCCCTGCACGGCCTGCCGCTGCGGATCGTGTACGCCTGCCTGTGGGAGCGCTACGAAGGCCCCGTCATCATGCAGTCCGAAGAGGTTCCCTCGGAGCACGCCCTCGCGCAGGACATCGTCGGCCGCGCCGCCGAACGGGCTCGGCAGCGCAATCCGGACGTGAAGATCACGGTCGACATCGTTCCCGACGACGCCGAGGCGGCGCTGTTGCGCGAGGCGCGCCGCGCCACCGCCGTCGTGACCGGGTGCCGGGGCAGAGGACCGGTCAGGGGCGCGCTGCTGGGTTCGGTCAGCCGCTCCCTGGCCACGCATGCTTCCAGCCCGGTGGTCGTGGTACGCGGCACCCCGCACAACCGGCAAGGAGCCAATGACCGCATCGTGGTCGGCGTGGGCGATGCCGCGACCAGCGCGGCGGCGATACGGTTCGCGTTCCGCGAGGCCGAAGCACGGCGCTGCGCGCTGGACGCCGTACGCGCCTGGCGTCGCCCCGCCCACAGACCCCTGGCGCATCCGCTGCTCGCCGGGGATCCCGCCCACCGCTACGAGGAGCAGGCGTCGGTCCTGCTCGACGACGCCCTGCGCGCCCCGGAGCACGACCACCCCGACGTGGTCGTGGATCGCGTCACCGCCGAGGGCCCGGCCCACCACGTCCTCATCACGCACTCGGCCAGGGCCGACCTGCTTGTTCTCGGCGCCCCTCGACGCCACGGGCCTGTCGCACTGCCCCTCGGCCGCGTGCCGCACGCCGCGCTCCAGCACTCCGACTGCCCGGTCGCGGTGGTGCCGCAACACGCGGCCGCATCCTGAGTCCTGCTCCGGATGCCACCGCCCTCGGCGGCGATGGATTCGTGCACGGCAGGGCGACAACGGGCAGTTGGTGAGCAACACTCGAAACTCCTGCGAGTACCGGCCCTTGTGGGGGCCGGGAACGGAGAGCTGGTCCGGTGCTGAGCGATCTCCGCAAGGCGGCCGAGAACACGCCACCGCAGCGTGACCGCTACATCGACCTGCTGCGCGCCGTGGCGATCACGGTGGTCGTGCTCGGCCACTGGCTGGTCGTCGCCGTGACCTACGGCGAGGCCGATGGTCTCAGCGGATTCAGCGCGCTGGTGGCCGTGCCGTGGAGCCACCCGCTGACCTGGCTCTTCCAAGTCATGCCGCTGTTCTTCCTGGTGGGCGGTTACGCCAACGGAGCATCGCTGCTGGCCCACCGTCGCAGCGGAGGTGACGTCGCGGGCTGGCTGATCACCCGCAGCGCCCGCCTGCTGGGCCCCACGACGGTGTTCCTGGTCACCCTGACGGCGTCCGCGCTGCTCGCCCGTCTCCTCGGCACGGATCCCCAACTCGTGGGCACCGCCGCCTGGTTGGCATCGATTCCGCTGTGGTTCCTCACCGCTTACGTCGCCGTCGTGGTCCTCACTCCGGTGCTGTACCCACTGCATCAGCGGGTCGGGGTGATCCTGCCGGTGGTCCTGGTCACCGCGGTGGCGGCGGCCGACGCGGCCAGGTTCCTGCTCGGACTGCCCTACGCCGCCGCCAACTACCTGCTCGTGTGGCTGGCTGTCTACCAGGTCGGCTTCGTCTGGCGGGACGGCAGGCTCACCGACCGCCGACGGCCGGCACAGGTGGTGACGGCGGGCGGCCTGCTCGCGCTGGTGCTGCTCACCGCGGTGGGACCGTATCCGGTCAGCATGGTCGCCGTCCCGGGCGAACAGGTGCAGAACACCGCCCCGCCCACCCTTGCCCTGCTCGCGCTCGCGGTCACCCAGATCGGTCTCGCGCTCCTGCTGCGCCGACGCGCCGATCGCTGGCTGGGCAGGCGCCGCCCATGGCTCATGGTGGTGGCTGTCAACAGTGTGGTCCTGACGGTGTTTCTGTGGCACATGGCCGCTGTCGTGCTGGCGGCCGTCGCTCTGTACCCGCGAGGGCTGATGGCCCAACCACCGGTCGGCTCAGCCGACTGGTTCCTGTGGCGGCTGCCCTGGCTGGCATGCCTGCTCCTCATGCTCACGGTGTTCGTGGCCGTCTTCGGCCGGGCAGAACGACGTGGTCGGCGACCAGACGGCGACCCAGTACACCGCGGCATCCAACGAGGTGGGAAACTCGCACGCCTGGTGCTGGCGTACGCGGGACTGGCCACGGTGCTCGTCGGGCTCTTCGGCATCACCACAGCAGGCCGCGCCGACCACGGCCCCCTCGGCCTGCCCGGCGAGGCACTGCTGGCCTACTTGCTGGGCACCGTCGTCCTGTGGCTCATCCCCCTGCGCCGGCCGCGCCGACCGCTCCCCTCATGACTCGTCGCCTCGCTCACGAGGACAGGACAGCGGCTGCGGCGGGCGATGTCGGCGGCCCTTGCAGGGCCGCTCACACCATCAGGCTCAAGTGGCAGGTCGCGGGGCTCAGGGCCGTCGGCACTGGTAGGTCCACAGTTCGTCGACGGAGGTGAAGCCGAAGGAGTCGAAGAGCCGGGGGGCGGCCTGGCTGTCGTGGACCGGGTGTGGGGGGTCGTCGACGACGAGGGCGACCTCGGTGGCTCCCTGCTCGGCCAGCAGGGTCAGGGCCTGGCCGAGCAACTTGTGACCCAGGCCACGGTGGCGGTGAGTGGGCAGGGTCTCGATCCAGTACACGGTCGCAGTGCCGTCGGGCCCCACGCTGACCACGGCCTCTGCGACTGGCTCCGCCGCCTCGCGGACGATCAGTCGCTGGCCCGGGGGGAAGCCGCAGGGAACGACGTCGGCGACCGGCTGGGCCGACGCGAACTCGGCAGACAGCGCACAGTACAGATAGCAGCCCTGGCGACGGCCGGTGAAGCCACTGTGCAGCAGGGCGTCGTGGGTGGCGCCGCGGCGGGCGCGGGGCAGGCCGCCCGGCCCCAGCGGGTCTGGCGGACCGCCGACAAATGCCTCGATCAGCGGGCAGGGAGCGAGCGCTGCGAGGGCATGGCCGATCAGAGCGCGCAGGGCGGAGGGTTCCTCGTGGGCGTAGAGCCAGCAGATCAACCCGGTGTGCACATCGACCCAGGACAGATACGCGATGACGCCCTGAGGGCGGTCCCCGGCACTGGCCAGAACGCTGATCTGCGGCCGGGCCGGTACCGCCCAGCCGGCCGGGGGAACCAGACCACGCCGTGCGGCGGCCAGCCTCTCCGGGGTGCAGCGTGGCTGTCCCGGCAGCCGGTCGGCATCGATCAGTTCTCGCACCCCCGGTTCGTCGTCGGGACGATACGGGCGTACCGTCGACCCGCTCTTGGGGCTGGGCGAAGAGGCCATGCTGTCCGTCCGCACAGGTGCTGACGTCCTTACCAGCTGTCTTTCAGCGTCCTCCGTTCTGCCCCTCCTGTCACGGGAAACGCGTGAACGTGACCTGGGCCGCGGCCAGCAGCGCGTGCATCTCGTCGATGACCGGCCGGTGAAGGGGCAGCGTCAGGTGCCCGACGCCGGGCACCAGCACGTTGCGGGCCTTGAGGTCAGGATGGTCGATACGGCCCCGGGCAGCGGGGATGACGGCCTCGTCCAGGTCGCTGTAGAACGCCACGAACCGAGTGCGGCATCCCGCGGCCGGCTCGGTGAGTTCGACCAGCAGCTCGCTTCCCGGCCGTAGCTGGCGCAGCAGCGGATGGGCCGGGGCCAGCAGGGCGGTTGCGGTCCCGCCGTGCGGCGTCGCCAGCGTGATCACCAGCGGCACGTAGGCGTCACCGTCGAGCCGCTGCACGTAGTAGCGGGCGATCAGCCCGCCCAGGCTGTACCCGATCACGACCGCGGCCCGCCCCGGGCCGTGGGCACACGCAGACTCCACCTGGTCGCCCAGTTTCCGGGCCGCCGTGGGGATGTCCGGGCCGAACGCGTTGCAGGCGACCGGGATGAAGGGGCCCACACCGTCCCCGCGCAGCTCGCGCTGCAGCGGCGGGACGACTGATGCCCCGTCGGCCAGCCCATGCACCAACAGCACCGGAATCCCCGCATCGGTGCGTGGCGGATCGCCCGGGCCCGTCGACCGCCAGGGCGTGGCACGCTCCAACAGCCCGATCAGCTGCCCGAAACCGTCCGTGGCCATGTCGACCGGGAGCCGGGCCAGACGCACCGCCGCCCTGCCCGCCTCGACACCCACGCCGCGCGCCGGCGACAGCCCCGGCACCGTCAGTTGCGGCCCGAATGGAATGCCCGTGGCCGATCACCTTCCCTGCATGAACCGCACTTGCCCTGCCTGGCGGAACACGCTGGATCTATAGAACTACATATGAAACATTGCGCAAGTCGGGCGCCGGGTGTAGATCGACATATGCCGTGGGAGCGCCGGGCGGGGAGATGCGGGGCCGATGGTTTCGGGGCACGGTGGGTGTGG
>NZ_QZWF01000098.1 GCF_004187715.1 Streptomyces sp. F001
CCCGTCGGTACGCCCAGTGCCCCGGCGAGCCCGAGAGCCGACCCGACCGGCACGACCGACAGCACACATCCGGCCAGCTCCCGCTGCCGGTGCAGCAGCGACACGGCCCGCATCAGAGCACGGTCGTCACCGACCACCACCGGCCGTCGCGAGCCCCTGCGCTCAAGCGCCCGCGCGAATTCCTCCGGCCCGTCCGGCAGGCACACCTTCGTCGCCGCACCCGCGCTGAGCACGTCTTTCGCGATCCGCACGGACTCCCCGTCCGTCCTCCGGGCGACCGGATCGATCACCACCAGCAGCTGATCGGACATCGCGAAAGTCGCCACCTCGGTCATGCCTCGCTTCCTCGGGTAGCATCTTTGTGCAAGAGCCCCTTGCGCTATTGCGCCAGGGGCTTCGTCTATTCCGGGGCATCCGGTCCGACAGGTTGCGGCCGACGAAGGTCGCCGGTGTACGAGGCACAGGCCGTGCCGCGTACGCCCCTGACCTTGGACATGCCCCACCCGGAAGGGGTGTACGCGCGTGCCCGCACTTGTGCTGCTCGGTGCTCAGTGGGGTGACGAAGGCAAGGGAAAGGCAACGGACCTCCTCGGCGGATCCGTCGACTACGTGGTGCGTTACCAGGGCGGCAACAACGCCGGCCACACGGTGGTCGTGGGTGACCAGAAGTATGCCCTCCACCTGCTCCCTTCCGGAATCCTGTCCCCCGGCTGCACGCCGGTCATCGGCAATGGCGTTGTCGTCGACCCCTCGGTCCTGCTCTCCGAGCTGAGCGGGCTGAACGAGCGCGGCGTCGACACGTCCAAGCTCCTGATCAGCGGCAACGCGCACATCATCACGCCATACAACGTCACTGTCGACAAGGTGACGGAGCGCTTCCTCGGCAAGCGCAAGATCGGCACGACCGGCCGCGGCATCGGTCCGACGTACGCGGACAAGATCAACCGTGTCGGCATCCGGGTCCAGGACCTGTACGACGAGTCGATCCTCCAGCAGAAGGTCGAGGCCGCGCTCGACGTCAAGAACCAGATCCTCACCAAGCTCTACAACCGCCGCGCGATCGCCGTGGAGCAGGTCGTCGAGGAGTTGCTGGGCTACGCGGAGCAGATCAAGCCGTACGTCGCCGACACGGTCCTGATCCTCAACCAGGCCCTGGAGGACAACAAGGTCGTCCTCTTCGAGGGCGGCCAGGGCACGCTCCTGGACATCGACCACGGCACGTACCCCTTCGTGACGTCGTCGAACCCGACCGCGGGCGGCGCCTGCACGGGCGCAGGGGTCGGCCCCACGAAGATCAGCCGCGTCATCGGCATCCTGAAGGCCTACACGACCCGAGTCGGCGCGGGCCCGTTCCCGACGGAGCTCTTCGACGAGGACGGCGAGGCGCTGCGCCGCATCGGCGGCGAGCGGGGCGTGACGACCGGCCGTGACCGCCGCTGCGGCTGGTTCGATGCGGTCATCGCCCGGTACGCGACCCGGGTCAACGGCCTGACCGACTTCTTCCTGACGAAGCTGGACGTCCTCACGGGCTGGGAGCAGATCCCGGTCTGCGTCGCCTACGAGATCGACGGGCAGCGCGTCGACGAGCTCCCGTACTCCCAGTCCGACTTCCATCACGCGAAGCCGGTCTACGAGATGCTCCCCGGCTGGTCGGAGGACATCTCGAAGGCGAAGACCTTCGCCGACCTCCCGAAGAACGCCCAGAGCTACGTCAAGGCGCTGGAGGAGATGTCCGGCGCCCCGATCTCCGCGATCGGCGTGGGGCCGGGCCGGGACGAGACGATCGAGATCAACTCGTTCATCTGACATCCGATCCCTGGACTCTTTGCACGACATCCCCAACTGCCCCGTTTGCACGGGTAGTTGGGGATGTTAGTTTTGCAGTGACAGTTGCGGTGGGGTACTGGTGTTCTCCAGAGGGAGCAAGGTGCGCATCACACTGGCCGTTGACACGGAGACCGGCGACCGCGCCGGCGCCACGGACGACCTGTACGACTGGCTGCGTCAGGATCCCGGGTTGCGGAGTCTGGTCCGGCGGGAGTCGCCGGTCGGCGTCCCGGCGGGGGCCATGGGGGCGTGGAGCGAGGTGCTGACGCTGGTCCTGGCCCCGGGCGGGCCGACGGCGGCCGTCGGAGCGGCGGTGGTGGTCTGGCTGCAGAACCGCCGGGGCAACCAGACCGTCACCATCAACCAGCCGGACGGCACCCAGGTCGTCGTCTCCTCCGAGAAGGTCCGCGGGCTGACGGCGGAAGGCGCGAGCGAGCTGGCGCAGCAGGTCGCGGAGGCCCTTCGGCAGCGACCGGCCACCGACGGGACGGAAGACCGGGCCGGGCAGGGAGACTGACCATGCCGTCACGGGGGAGGCCGGACCTGACGGGGCCCGGCTGCCGGGCGGTGGTGGTCGGTACCGGAAGCCACCCGGGCGATCGGCTGGCCGCGCTCCCGTCCGCCGTACCGTCGGCGAAGGCCCTGGCTGAGGCGCTGGCCACGGAGTGCGGCATGGGCGACCGGGTCCGGCTGCTGTGCGACCCCGGGTCACCGAGCGAGGTCCTCGCGGCACTCGCCGAAACCGTGGACCTCGCCGGACCGACGCAGGGCCGGTACGAGAGCGGAGCCGTCGTCTTCTGCCACGTCGGCCACGGACTGCGCGGGCCGGGCGGGCGGCTGTATCTGGCGACGGCGGCGACCAGGTCCCTCACCGACACCGCGCACTCCGTCCCGTACGACGAGATCGAGCGCTACCTCAGCGACGGGCCCGCAGATCCGCTCGTCATCCTCGACTGCTGCTTCGCCGGAAACGCCCGGGAGCCGAGCCGCCCGCCGGCCTCGGACCCGTTCGGCGGCAGCCGGCCCCAGGGCAGCTATCTGCTCGCCTCCGCCCTGCGCGACACCCTGGCGTACGCCCCCGAGGGCGCCGAGTACACCCTGTTCACCGGTGAGCTGCTGAACCTGCTGCGGGAGGGCGACGCAGGCGGCCCGCCCCGGCTGACGCCGGGCAGCCTCTACCGGCTCCTCGACCAGCGGCTGCAGGGCGGCCCCGCGCGGCCGTACGGTGGCGGCACGGCCCGCATGGCGGAACGGGTCCTCACCGCCAACCGCCGCTACACGCCGAGCCCCGAGACTGCCTCCACCCCCGATGACCCGGACGCGGTCAGCCCCTACCCGGGCATCGTGCCGTTCCTGCCCGAGCAGCATCACCTCTTCTTCGGCCGCGAGAAGGTGACCCGTGAACTGCTGCGGCGCGTCGCGCAGACCCGGCTCGGCGAGCCGCTGGTGGTGATCGGCACCTCGGGCGTCGGCAAGTCGTCACTGCTGCGGGCCGGGCTGAGCACGGCGGCCGAGGACGCGGGGCTGGGGAGCGTACGGATCGTGTCGGCGCCGGGCGCGCAGCCGTTCCGGGCGCTCGCGGAGGCCTGGGCGGCAGCCGTGGACCGGCCGGTCACCGAGGTCGTACGGAACCTGGAACAGGGCCGCTTCAGCCGCCCCGCCTCCGACGCCAAGGCAGTACGGGCGCCGGGAGTCCTGGTCGTCGACCAGCTCGAGCAGTACTTCACGCACGGCGGCGACGCGACCGAGCAGCAGCGCTTCGCCGCCGCGCTCACCGCCGCCGACGGCCCCCGCATCGTGCTGGCCCTGCGAGCCGACTACCACGACGACGCCCTGCGCGACCGTCATCTGGCCCCGCTCGTGGCGCGGGACCACTTCACCGTGCCCGCCCTCGACGACGCCGAGGTCGAGGCGGCCATCGTGGGACCCGCCCGGTACGAGGGACTTCAGTGGGAGGAGGGCGTCCCGCAGATCCTGCGGCGCGAGGTGAACGAGGAGCGGGCGGGCGGCGGGCCGGGCGACGCGGCCGCGCTGCCGTTCCTGGCCCACGTGCTGCGGGAGATATGGCTGCGTCGGCGCGGTACGACACTCACCTATGCCGCCTACCAGCAGGCCGGCGGCATCCGTGACGCCGTCGCCCGCACCGCCGAGGGCATCTACGCAGACCTCGACGACGAGGGCCGGACCCGCCTGCGCGAACTGATGCTGGCGATGGTCCAGGTCGCCGACGGCGAGGGACGGCTGGTGCGCCGCCGGGTTTCGCGGGAGGAACTGGCCGGCTCCGAGGACCTGCTGCGCCGCCTCGCGGACGCCCGCCTCGTCGTCGTGGACGAGCAGGGCGGCGCACAGCTCGGCCACGACTCGCTGCTCTACGCCTGGCAGCGGCTGCAGGGCTGGATCGCCGAGGTGCGCGGCGATCTGCTGCGGCTGCGGCGGCTGACGGAGGCGGCCGAGTCCTGGTCCGACCACGGCAGTGGCCTGTGGACGGGCACCAGCCTGGACGAGGCGAGGGCGCTTGTCGCCGCCGAGGAGTCGGCCCGGCTCCCCGTCCGACAGGTGGTACGGGACTTCGTCACCGCCGCCGACCAGGCGCAGCGGCGCAGGCGGTCCGTCACGCGGGCCTGGATCGCCGGGTTGTCCGCCCTCGCGCTGGTGGCCGGGGTGTTGGCGGGCTGGGCGTTCTACGAGAACGGACAGGCGGCGGATCGGGAGCGGAGCCTGATCGCGCGGGAACTGGCCATCAAGGCCGACATCATGCGCGAACGCGACCCGCAGAAGGCGCTGCAGCTCAGCCTCGCCGCGTACCGCACGGCGCAGACCTCGGAGACACGGTCGAGCCTGTACGCGGCGGCGACCACGGTGGCGCCGGCACACCTGTCGCCGGCTCGGGGAGAGCGCAAGCCGGTGCTCAACCTTGCCTACAGCCCGGACGGTGAGGTGCTGGCCGCCAGTCACCGGGGCGGACGGGTGCGGTTGTGGGATGTGTCGAAGCCCGCGATGCCGGCTGAGGCGGGCGGGTTCAAGGTGGACGGCAGCGCGGCCATCGCCTATCACCCCCGTACGCGGGTGCTGGCCGTGCAGACGGCGACGTCGCTGACGCTCTGGAACACCACCGACGCGATGCATCCCGAGCGGGTGGCCCGGCTGTCGATCGCCGAGGGCACGACGTTCACCCTCGCGTTCAGTGGGGACGGCAGGACGCTGGCGGCGGGCAGCGAGGCGGGACGGCTCCGGCTGTGGGACGTGAGCGACCCGGCGCACCCCGCGCTGCGGGTGGAGCGGACGATCGCCGAGACGGAGGTGATCTCGCTGGCGTTCACCCGCGACGGACGTCACCTGATCACCGGCAACGGCAACGAGGAAGGGGACGGCGGACAGCCCGCCCAGGTGCGGCTGTGGGACCTGACCGATCCGGACCGGCCCGTGCTGCGGGACACCGAGCGGGCCGAGACGGTCATGGCGGTCGCCGCGCACCCGAAGCGCGACCTGGTCGTCGCGACCGGGGCCGGCGGGAAGGCCGCCTGGTGGGAGCCGGCGGACGGACGGGAACTGCGGCGCGTCGAGGTGGAGGAGTACCGGGACTACTTGGGCAGCCACCCGGACGGCATTCCCTCGCTCAGTTTCAGCGGGGACGGCAGACTCCTCGCGGGTGCGGACCGGGACAACGGCGTTCATCGGCGCGACGTGACCGGAAAGGTGTCGGAGGTGGAGAACTGGCAGTCTCTCTCAGCGCTGCCGTCGGGCGAGCCCGCCCAGTCGGTCGCCTACAGTCCGGACAGCCGGTATCTCGCGGCTGGTGATGTGGCCGGCGAGATACGGCTGTGGCCCGGCCGGACGTGGGCGTCCGCGATCGAGGGCAGGGTGCCGTCCATCGTCGAGGCAGGCACCAGTGCCTTCAGCGGCGACGGCAAACTGGTCCTCGCTCAGACCGAGAACGCCGATTACACGACCAGGACGCGAGTGTGGGACATCAGTGACCTCCGTGCAC
>NZ_QZWF01000099.1 GCF_004187715.1 Streptomyces sp. F001
GAGCTGCTCGATGTGCGGGATCAGCTGCCCCAGGTAGTTGTGGAAGCCCTGGCTGAAGAGCTTCACGCTCTGGTGGCGCGGCACCGTGCGCTGGTCCAGGAGCCAGGTCGCTGCTGCGCGCATCAAGCCGGTGGACTGCGCGGGAGTCTCGGTCTCGTCGCGGGTGGCGTTCACCGGGCACCCGCCTGGCGGTGGACGGGGCAGGCGCACGGCGCGAGCTGCGTGTTCAGCGGTTCGAGGGCGGGCTCGTACCCATGCGGCACGCTCACCGTGGCCCGCGGCGGACCCACCACCATCCCGTCCCGGCTGACCGTGTACACCTCGATGGCCATCTTCGCCCCCCGTGGGCGGTCCTCGCCGGGGACGGTACCGTTCGTCATGTCGACGCTCCTACATAGCGTGGGCCATGCCCCGGGAGGTCTCACCACCTTGCCGGGGTCTGATGCTCTGACCGTAGGGGCGCCTGTGCGGTACCGCCGACCGTAATCCGGTCGCTACTCTCAGGCAGCCAGGATGCCGATCTTCTCGGCCAGTTCGGCGGCCCGGTGCCGCCGGGGAGCCTGCGTCGACTCGACTTCCTCCAAGAGGATCGTCCTGGCGTAGCCGTTGTAGCGGATCGTCTCAGGTGCGGCCTCGTACGCCTTCTCCAACGACGCGATGGCGACGTCTGGCTGGTTGTCGAGTTGGTAGCCCCTCGCTTCCTCGATGCGGTGTCGGGCGCGCCGCGGGCGGGACTTGATGAGGCTCTGGTCCGCTCGAGCGGCCTGCCGCACGGACTCGCCGCCTTGGTGCAGTTCGACAGCCACGGTCACCGCGTGCGCGCCCATCACGGCCCGGCTGAAGCTGGTCACGGGGTGGTAATACTCAGCAGGCAGCCGTGCAGCCATGTCGTTGGCCTTGTCCCAGTGCCGCCACGCGGTACCGGTCTCCCTTCGGCGTGCTGCGGTGTAGCCGAGTTCGAACTCCAGGGCGCCAGCGATCGCCAGCACATCGTCCGAGGCGTCGGGCAGTAGAGGCTCCAGGAACTGGACCGCTTCGCGGTTAACCGAGTCGGCAGCGTCGTAGTGCCTCGGTCCGCTGTCGCGGTGGGCCTGCGCCAGCAGCCAGGAAGCAACGCCGATGGTGTGCGGATCCTCGCTCTCCTGGGCAGCGACCATGCCGCGTTCAGCGACCCGCCAAAGCAGGGAACTGTCGGGCTGGTAGGCAATGAAGAACTGCGACAGCGAGTACGTCTGGGCAAGGAGGGACTGCGCCTCGCGCCGCTCGGCGGCGCTGTCGGCGTGCCGTACGAGCGCCTGGGCGTCCCGGATCAGGTCAGGCAGCAGCTTACCGATCGCCTCACGGTGGTTCTTTGACGCGTGCCGTGCCTTCCACGCGGCGTGCAGCCGGGCTTCGAGGTGTGCAACGGGCGGTGGCTCAATTCCGGTCGTGAGCGGGAAGTTGTCGATGGCAGCCTTCACGGCAGCAAGACGCGGGTGGCCGGGACCGATGAACAGGTCAACGTGTGCCTCCGGCCGTCCCGTCAGGTCGGCAAGGTCGCGAACCCTCAGCACCTCCGCGATGCGCAGTACCGACTCAAGGCCGGGCGCCTTCTGCTGACCGTTTTCAATCTTGCGGTACGTGTGTGGGGAAATACCGAGCAAATCGGCGACCTGCGACTGGGTCATCCCCCGGCGCTCACGGAGGACCTGCACCCGCTGACCGAACTTCAGCGGATCGGCGTACGGGTCCGGGGTAGCATCTTGAGACATCACGGCCTTGCCCCTCCTAGCAGCTTCGTCACAGCCAGAGTAGGGGCAGGGCCGGCCTCATGTTGATGGGGACATTTGAATCTGGCTCTGTCCGTAGTTCCGGGATGACGCAATCACGGCCGGAGTCCCGAACGCCCCCTGGTCAGCGTCTGATCCTCGGGCGACCGCTCTCCAACGCGTTCCGCCGTCAGGGTGTGGCTAGGAACGTGGGTCAGTAACGGCTTGGCTGCAGCCGAGGCTGGAGCGCGGGGTCTCGGCCGGGCCATGGGCTGGCTAGGCTGCCGGTCATGAATCCGGCCATGACCAGCGGTGTGACCGCTGAGCCCGCCATCCTTGACGCCATGGAGCTGACTTCCGATCCGGAGCTGGAGGTCCGGTTTGCGGAGTCGGCCCACCAGATCCTGGCGGACCTGGTCAGTGGAGGTGCCGCGCTGGGCTGGGTCGAACCACCCTCGCGGGATGAGGTGTCGGACCTTCTCGGCCACGTCATCTCTGCGGTGCAGGCCGGGGACGCGGCCCTGCGTGCCGCTTACCTTGGCCGTCGGCTTGTCGGGTTGGGGTACTGGCTCCGCTACGCCCGACCGACCCATCGGCCACACGCCGATTTGGAGAAGATCGCGGTAGAGGCTGCTGCCCATGGTCGTGGCGTCGGCCGGGCGCTGACCGCTGCCTTGATCGCTGACGCCCGGGAGGCGGGCATCGAGGTCCTCACCCTGGACGCCCGTGGCGACAACACCAGTGCCCTGCAGCTCTACCGGTCGCTGGGCTTCACCGAATACGGCCGTCTGCCCGGCTTCGTCGCCGTCGGCGAACACCGCTACGACAAGGTCTTCTACATGCTGGACTTCCGCCAACAAGGCTGACCACTGCCACGCATGGAGGCCCGGCGGCGACCCGCTGGTGCTTCGCGATCTTTCATGCGTGATGATCACGATATGCGTGGCGGTGGCGGCTTCCCAGGCGGGCTGACGGCCGGCGGGGAAGCCGCCCGGGAGCAGGGGCGGTTTGCCCAGGGCGGCGAGAAGGTCGTGGGCGAGGCCGGTTTCGCTGGTCGTGCCCGGCCCGGGGTGCAGGGTGATCCGGCCGGACGGCAAGTGGTGGGCGGCCAGGGCGGTATGCGTGTGGATCGCATCGTCATGACGGTCAATGACCACCGTGACGGGCGGCGGCGTGGCAGGCGGCATGGTGGTCAGGCGAGGCGGCTGAAGGCCCAGCGCAGCAGCTCCTGATCAACGCGGGGACGGCCGGTGCGGGCCAGGGCGGTGCGGGTGTGGGCGGTCAGCTGGGCCCAGGCGCGGAAGTTGCCGTGCGCGGCGTGCTGGTCGGCGAAGGTGATGTCGTCGGGATCGGCGTCGGCCCAGACCGGATGAAACAAGGGAATGGCCTCCAGGACCTCGCTGGGGGTAAGGCGGGTGAAGTGCTGCCAGATGAAGATGCGGGAGGACAGCATCGGTTCACGGCGCAGCACGGTGTGGCAGCCCTCGCCGCCGACGAAGATGATCGCGAGCTGGGTGGCCGGTTCGTCCCACAGATAGCGGAAGTACTCGAACGCCTCCCCATTGAGCCACTGGGCCTCATCCACGAGGAAGGTGCGGGGGCGTTCGGCCAGGGCCGTCTTCGGCAGCCGGTCGAATTCACTGGGGTGGCGCGGCGGTTCACCGGCCAGGTCGAGCGCGGTGAACAGTTCGTAGCGCACCGCGCGGGCGGTGGGACGGGCCCGGAAAGTGATCTTGCGGACGTCCTCGTGGGGTTCGAGGTCGCCCAGGCAGATGTTGACGGCGAGCGTCTTGCCGAAGCCAGCGCCCCCTGGGCGGCCTCCACGGGGCTCCGAGAAGCGGCGTTGTCAGTGGGCTCTGCCAGGGTGTGCGTCGTGGACGAACTGGTGGAGCGTGTCGACGATCAAGATCGTGTGCTGGGGGTGGTGGTCAGCCGCCGGCAGGCCATCCGGGAGGGTTGGCTGCACCGGGTCGCCGTGACGGTGTGTCGTGATGAGCGTGGGCGGATCCTCGTTCACCGGCGGTCGGAGCAGCTGTCGCGCTTCCCCGGGCTCTACGAGGCCGTGGTTGGTGGCGCCGTGGATGTCGGTGAGTCCTATGAACAGGCCGCCGCGCGGGAGCTTGGCCGAAGAGCTGGGCATTCGTGTGCTGCCGCGCTTGCTGTTCACGTTCCTCAACCGCAGTGGCTTGAGCCCTCACTGGCTCGGCGTGCACAAAGCCGTGGCGCCGGACACTGTGGCCGCCGATCCTGATGAGGTCGCCTGGCATGGCTGGCTGATCGAGCCGGAGCTGCGGTCGGCCCTGCTGGAGTGGCGCTTCACCCCCGACAGCCACGAAGCCTTCAGTCGGTATCTCGCGTTCCGGACCGCGCAGTCCTGACCTTGCTCGCCTCGCGGGCTGGGGCGCCTGCTTGCGGTCAACGCGCCTTGTGAGAGCGGCTGTTCGTGATAGGGAGTACGGATGTTTGGTCGACTTCCGCTCGTTGAGCAGTTCGATGGTTTGCGGTCCGTTCTCTCCCAGAACGAGGTCCTGACCGACGTGCTGACCAGGGCAGCGACGATGGAGCTGCCCGGCTGGTATGTGACGGCGGGCTGCCTGTTCCAGACGGTGTGGAACGTGGTCACCGACAGGCCCCCGACCAACGGCATCAAGGACTACGACATCTTCTACTTCGACCGCGCCGACCTTTCCTGGGAGGCGGAGGACGCCGTGATCAAGGCAGGGCAGGAGGTGTTCGCCGGGCTGCCGGCCGAGGTGGAGATCCGCAACGAGGCCCGTGTGCACCTCTGGTACGAGCAGAAATTCGGCGTGCCCTGCCCACCTCACGAGTCCACCGAGGCCGCGATCGACTCGTTCGCCGCGACGACGTGCTGTCTGGGGGTGCGCCTGGACCCCGACGGTGGATGGCGCGTCTATGCGCCCCACGGGCTCTCCGACGTGTTCAACCTCGTGGTCCGACCCAACCCGGTCCTTGCCCCTCGGGAGGTCTATGAAGCTAAGGCAGCGCGTTGGAGAGACGAGTGGCCGGAGCTCACCGTGCTGCCGTGGCCGAGCTGACGCTCGGATGCGAGTGATCATGCGGCGAATTCCTCTGACAGATGCCCGCATGTCCACGGCAGGTGACAACGTCTACGCCCAGACGGTGACAACTACCATGCTCAGCCGAGCATAGAGGCGCAGGTCGCCACCTCAGACCGGTGATAACTATCGCGCTGCTGGACATCGAAACCGCCCGGGCCACCGCCGACACCCTCACCACCCTCCACGACGACCTCGCCCGCATTCGCGCGGCAATGGACCGCATCCTGGCCGGCCGAGCCGAGCACTCCAACGGCGCGCTGACCATCGTCGCACTCGCGATCGAGGCCAAAGTCCCCCGCAACGCTCTCACCCAGCGGCACACCGACCTGAAGGCGGAGTTCTACGAGCAGGTCCGGGCCCGAGGAGGGGCAATGGCAAGGCCCCGCAGCGGCTCCAGAACTACGCGGGCGACCGCGAGGCGCCGTTGCTCGTGCTGCTCACATGGCTGGGTTGGATACGGCGAGCAGGTCGTGCCCGTACGCCTGCATCCACGCCGTGCAGAGGTCGTGGTCAGGGTTGGCCGGGGCGGTTGGCCAGATGCGGCGCCAGGTCGGACGCCGGCCTTCCATCGCGATCTGGTCGAGGCGGTCGTGGTCGTCACAATCGCCGGCGTTCTCTGGGGGTTCGCAGCCTGTGGTGTGACGTCGTGCGCCACCCTCTCGTTGGGAGGGCTGCGGCGGTTCTCTCGTTGGCACGATCACAAGCGGTGCTGGGCCATCTTCGGCGAGATACCTGCTGTGGTCGATCAGGTCACTCCGCTGAGTCCGGCTAACCCGGACCATCGCACGGCGGTCCGCGTGGCCGCTGAACTTCACGGCCTTCCGCTTCCAAGCGAGTGGCTA
This sequence comes from Streptomyces sp. F001, assembly GCF_004187715.1. Lineage (GTDB taxonomy): Bacteria > Actinomycetota > Actinomycetes > Streptomycetales > Streptomycetaceae > Streptomyces > Streptomyces flavusporus. Next base: position 5,671 of record NZ_QZWF01000099.1, read on the forward strand.
TAGCCGAGGCTTCTGAGGCGCAACACCGCCTGGACACCACTGAGATCGTTTCATCC
>NZ_QZWF01000100.1 GCF_004187715.1 Streptomyces sp. F001
GTCTCCACCGACCCGCGAAGTACGGAGCTAGACTCCGTGGCCCGCGCCAGCGGGTTCGGATCGGTGGAGACCATGCGGCGGACCTTCCAACGGATCCTGGGGGTGGCACCGGGGGCGTACCGGGACCGGTTCCGCACCACGCGGCACCGGGCGACCGGGTCCTGACGGCGGGCCCGGCCGCCCGGCGGCCGCGTCACGTCGGCCCGACGGTCACTCGGGCCAGTCGGAGCCGAGGATGACGTCGACGAAGTTCTCGCGCTCGAATCCAGGCACGTACCGCTCCAGTACGTCGGCCTTGACGTTGCCGAACGTCGTCCGGGGACGGGGGGCGATGCCCGCGGTGAACTCCTGAAGGATCCGCCGCTTGAAGTTGGGCCGCGGGTGCAGGGCGACGACCTCCGCGAGGGCCTGTTCGCCGATCTCGTCGAGGCCCAGGCCGAGTACGTCCGCCTCCACGCCGGCGGTCACAAGGGCGACCGCGGGGGCCATGTGCCACGGGATCTCGGGGGTGGTGTGGAGGGCGATGCCCTGCCACACCAGCTGCGCGTCGTCGGGTCCGATGCCGTGCTGCTGGAGGAAGCGGCGGGCCTCGTCCGCGCCGTCGATCTCGAAGCGCTGATCGTCATGGCGGTAACGCTCGGTCAGGCCGAGGTCGTGGAAAAGGGCGCCGACGTAGAGGAGTTCGGGGTCGGCATACAGACCGCGGGAGAGGCCGCGCAGCGAGCCCCAGAAGAAAACGCGCCGGGAGTGGTGGAAGACGGTGGGCGAGGCCGCCTCCCGGACGAGTTCGGTGGCCTCGCGGGCGAGCTTGCTGTTCGGCACGGTGATGCCGGCGACATTGGCCGGGATGCTGTCCACGGGTTCCTCCGGTGGGAGACACAGGGGTTGGCGGATTGCGGGGGCGGCCCTGGCGATGACATGGGCCGCCCCTTCGTACGGATCAGACCGCGGCGACAGCGGCGGGGCGCACGGTGACGTGGGTGCGGACGTCCACCGTGTCGCCGAGCATGCGCTGCACGGGGCAGAGGTCGGCGATGGCCGCGAGCCCGTCGAGCTGTTGCTGATCAAGACGCCCGGAGAGCTCGACCTCCTTGACGATCCGCTCGCGCGAGCCGTCTCGGCCCGCAGTGCGGGCGCTTACCTCGATCCCGGTGAGATCCCAGCCCTTGCGCTCCGCGTACATGCGGACGGTCATCGAGGTGCACGCCCCGAGACCGGCGAGGAGCAGTTCCACCGGGGTGGGGCCGGTGTCGGTGCCGATCGGGTCGGGCTCGTCGGCGAGAAGCCCGTGCGGGCCGGCGTCGATCACGCGGGCCAGACGGCCGTTGTCGTGGACATGGACTTTCCTGGTGGGCATGGCGGCCTCCCTGTTGTCGTGAGGGTCTTGCTGAGGCGGGCGCTCACCGCAGGTCGGCGGGGGCGGGCCGGGCAGTCGCCGCCGTGGTCGCCGGCGCGGGTGCAGAGGCGGTGCGTTCGCGCTGAAGCAACGCGACGACCGCGGACAGGGCGAGCAGGACGACGGACAGCCACAGGCCCTTGGCAATGCCGCCGTCGGAGTCGGACAGGATGCCCGAGCTCAGCGGGCCGACGGCCTGCCCGACGCTGAAGGCGACCGTCAGCCAGGCAATGCCGGACGTCCAGGTGTGCTGGGGCAGCATCCGCCGGGCCAGCACGGTGATCGCGGTGGGACCCGCCATGAAGGCGGCGCCGAAGACGATCGCGGAGACGATCGCGGCGGCCAGGCCGTCCGCCAGCAGCACCGGCAGTACGCCGACCAGCACCACAGCCGAGACCAGCGCCGGGGCCAGCCCGCCGCGCAGACGGCCGATGATCCGGCCCCACACCAGCAGCGTGGCCAACGCGCTCGCCGCGCCCAGCACGATGAAGAAGGCGGCAGCGCTCCAGGTGCTCAGGCCCTGGTCCCTGAGCAGGGCGACGACGAAGGTCATGTACGACACGTAGCCCGCGCCGAAGAGGACGTACCAGACGAACGAGGGCACCATCCTGCGCAGGCGCGAGCCGCCCCGGGAGGCGGTGGCCGGGGGCGCGGCCGGGACCGCACGGACGGCCCACGCGGCGGGGCCGACGGCGAGCAGCGCGAGCACGCCCATCAGCAGCCAGCCCGCCTGCCAACCCGAAGTGCCCCAAGCGGACAGCGCGGCCGGTACGACGACGCCGGACAGGACGACGCCGATGCCGACGCCCGCCATGTAGACGCCGACCAGGGCCGCCGACCGCTGCTGGCGCCCGCCGGTGTGCACGCGGGAGACGAGGGCGGATCCGACGACGAAGGTGACCGCGGTGGACAGGCCGCCCACGAAGCGCAGCACCGACAGGGCGGTGAAGTCACCGGTCAGTCCGGAGCCGAGCAGGGCGAGGGCGCTGATGACCATGCCCCCCACGAAGGAGCGGCCCGCACCGAAGCGGCGGGACCACCAGGCTCCGCTGCCCGCGCCGATGATGTAGCCCAGCGCGTTGGCCGTGTTGAGCCCGCCGGCGGCCGCGTAGGACCAGTCCAGCTCGGTGCGCATGGACGGCAGCAACAGGGCGTATGCGAAGCGGGTGAACCCCAGTGCCACGACCGGGCCCGCGGCCAGCCCGAGTGCCGTCATGTACTCCGAACGCGGTCGAGCGGTTTCCGCATCCATCGATTGCCTCGTCTCTTCCCTGAGATCGAACGATCACCGGTGCCGCCGTCGGTCCGGCGGTCCCGTCTCCGGCCCCGGTGGGCCGGACATCCTGCTCAACCGGCCGCTCGTCCCACGCCATGGCCGTCCGTCGGGACATGCGGCCCTCGGATCAGGACACGTTCGGGCCCCGGGCGCGGCAGCCCGCAGGGGGTGTCCGGAAACGAGGGCCGCGCGTCTCGTCAGGAGGCCGCACATGACGGCGTACGCACGGTTCTTTCTTCCTGTACCGAGAACCGCTTCCTGCCAGAGGAGTCAACCGTCGTGGCCACCGAGTCGACCTCAGCCGGTAAGGTCCCCTCACCGCCCGTCCCCTTGCCCCGGCCGATGGTCCTGTGGGCGTCCGAGCTGGCCGCCACGGCGCTGATGCTGCTGGCCGTGACCGTGCTCTTCCGCCACCTCTTCCACCCCGACGCCTGGCTGTACGCACAGCTCGCGTCGGCCGATGCCCGCCTCCTCGTCGACGCTGCCGTGAGCGGGGCCGTGGTCGCGGTACTCGTCGCCTCGCCCTTCGGTCGCGTCAGTGGTGCCCACATGAACCCGGCGGTCACGGTCGCCCTGTGGGTGGTACGCCACGTGCCGACCCGTCATGTGCCGCTCTACGTCTCGGCGCAGCTGCTGGGGTCGGTGATCGGCGCCTTCGTCGGGCGTCACATGGCAGGCGCGGCCGTGGCCCATCCAGTCGTGGACTACGCCTTGTTGCGGCCGGCCGGTCAGGTGTCGGGTGTGCCCGTCGCGGTCGGGGAGGCGGTCGCGACGGGCGTACTGCTGGCCGTCGTCATACGGCTGGTGCGCCGCCCGGCGCTCGCCGAGGTGACGCCTGTGACGATCGGGGCGCTGCTGACGGTGCTGATCGCGGTGACCGCCGGGCCGACGGGCGGGAGCCTCAGCCCTGCGCGGCAGCTCGGGCCCTGGATGATGGCCGGTGCGGACGGTTCCCTCTGGCCGTACGTGGTCGGTCCGCTCGGCGCGGCGTTGGCGGTCGGCGCCGTCGCCGCCGCCCTCCCCGAGCCCACCGACGGCGACCGGTCCCGGTGGTGAGTGCCTCTGCGGTGTCCCGAACCGTGGATGACGTGTCCGCCGGTGTCCTGTCTTCCCCCATTACTGTGACAGTGCAGGTCAGCGCGTTGGAGGCGATCAGATGCGGCTCGCGGGGTACATCCGGGTCTCGACCGGCAGTCAGCTGGACGGGTTCGGGCTGGAGGACCAGGAGCGCATCGTGCGCCGCTAGACCCGCGAGCACGGCCACCGCCTCGTGAGGCTGTTCGTGGAGAAGGCACAGTCCGGCACCATCGCCGGGGACGAGCGGCCCGAGCTGGCCACCGCCCTGCTGTGGGTCGAGGAGAAGAAGGCCCAGGGCATCGTGGCGCCCAACCTTGACCGCCTGGCCCGCGAGCTGGTCGTGCAGGAGGCAGCCCTGGCCCAGTGCTGGAAGCACGGCGGCCGCGCGTTCATGGCCGATCAGGGCGAGATCCTGCCCGACGACCCCGAGGACCCGATGCGCACCGCCATGCGCCAGATGATGGGCGTATTCGCCCAGCTGGACCGAGGCATGACCGTGGCCAAGCTCCGCCGCGGCCGCCGCATCAAAGGAGAGAAGGGGCAGTACGCCTACGGCGCCTCGCCCTACGGCTGGCAGGCCCACAAGAAGGAACTGACCGAGGAGGAGATGGAGCAGGCCGGCCGCGCCCGAGCGCGCCAGCTCCGCGACGAGGACGAGCTGTCCCTGCGGGAGATCTGCGCGGTCCTGGAGGCCGAGAACATTCACCCGAAGCGTGGGGAGCGCTGGCACCCGGAGACCGTCCGGCGGATGCTCGCCAACCCAGGCGACCGGCCGCCGACCCTGCGCCGACGCGGGCGTACCACGTAGCGGCCGCACCCCCAGCTCCTAGACGACAGGTCTGCTGGTGCTGATGTCGCTGGCAGTCCGGGGGCAGCTCAAGGTGGTCACAGGCCGTCAACGTTGGCGCCCTGCCAGCTCTCACGCAGATACTCGTAGACGGCTTGCTCGGGCACACGGAAGGAGCGGCCGACGCGGATGGCCGGTAGATGCCTACTGTTGACCAGCCGGTAGACCGTCGTCTTGGAGACACCCATGATGCTGGCGACTTCAGCCACCGTCAGGGAGGGGATCCCACTCAGCGGCCGCTCCCCGCCGCGCCGGGGAGCGTGGCTCCCGAGGCTGGGCCGGGCAGAGGTGTTGCGGGGTGCCCTGGAAGGGCCTTGCGGCTGTTCCTGGTCCGACGTCTCACGACCGGCTCGCTCGTGCAGGGCGGCCAGCCGGGCGCGGGTGTCGTTCTCGTCTGTCCACAGTTCAGAGACGGCAGTGGCCGTACCGTGCAGGTGGCGCTCGATGCTCATCGTTCACCTCCACTGACGTCTGCAAGAACGGTTTCCAGGGTGTCACGGCCGAGACGCAGACAGGTCTTCACGGTGTTCAAGGACACTCCCATGACGGCCGCAATCTCATCGTTGGGTAAGAAGCCGTTGTCTTTCCGTACTTGATCTCCGCGTTTCGGCTGGTCAGGCATAGTGCCATTGCTTCTGTGGCAGGCAGGGCATGTCGTGTCGGTGCGGTCGTGGAGGTGCGGGATGCCGTCGGTGATCGGGTTGCTGGAGGAGAAGGAGCGGGACGCTTCCCGGCGTGTGGAGGTGCTGCGTCAGGAAGCAGACCGGATCCTGGCCGAGCTGCGGGAAGCGGAGCTCTCCTGGGAACGGTTCGTGATCGCGCGGGAGGCGGTGGTCGAAGTTCTTGCCGCTCCTGGCGGTGATGAGCAGGCTGCCGCGTCACCGGCGGGGGATCCTGAGCCGACGCCGACGCCGACGCCGACGCCGACGGGCGGGGCGGTGGCAGGGTCGGTGGTGCCGGTGTGGTGCGACGGTCTCGTGGCGTCGGTGCTGGCGCCGGACTATCAGCGGATCCTTGATGTCCTCGCCGGCTCAAAGGAGGCAATCTGAACCGCCCCGGTTCGAATGG
>NZ_QZWF01000101.1 GCF_004187715.1 Streptomyces sp. F001
GGCGGTTCAAGCTCGTGCAAGGAGCTGGCCGCGGGACTGGGAGTGAGGCCGGTGCCGGCGAAGGTCGAGGGGGTGCGGTCGAAGGCGAACCGGCTCGTCGGGCGGGGCTGGCTGCTCAAGGAGCCGTCGGGGCGGTTCGCGCTCGCGCCGGGGCTGCGAGGCGGCGGGTCATGAGCATCGTCATCGACCACAGGATCATCGCCTCGCTGGAATCACACCGGCGCTCGTAGTCGCGTGCCAGGCGCCTCGACCGCATCAGCCACCCGAACGTTCTCTCCATCGCCCAGTCACACTGCACATATGGATGGTCTGGACAGTGAGCGGGCGCCGATAATCGGTCGTGAGGGCCTGCTGCGGCTGGCCGAGGTGGCCGAGCGGCTGCGGTCCCGTGAGAGGAACGAGTCGTCATGTGCGACGGGAGTGACGCCGGCCCCAGACGACCGTGCGGGCGACGCCGGACGGACGGGTGTGGGCCGGTCTGCCGGAGATGAACCGGCAGGCGGTGGTGCGGCAGCTGGTGAGACTGGCGGGTCGCGCGATGACCACCGCGGCGGCGGGTGAGCGGGGCCGGTCATGACGGCGGTGATGCCCTGGGAACGGGCCGACAGCAAGGTGAGTGACCGCCACCTCCAGCGCCTCGCGGTGGTCTATGTTCGCCAGTCCACGCGGCAACAGCTTCTGGATCATCAAGAGTCGACCCGGCTGCAGTACGCCTTGGTGGACCGCGCGGTCACGCTGGGCTGGGAGGCGGATCGGGTCCTGGTGATCGACGACGACCTGGGGATGTCCGCGACGTCCGCGGTGGCCCGGACGGGCTTCCAGCGGCTGGTCACCGAGATCGGCCTGGACCACGTCGGCCTCGTTCTCGGCCTGGAGATGTCCCGCCTGGCCCGCTCGGGCAAGGACTGGTACCAGCTGATCGAGCTGTGTGCGCTCTCCGGCGCGGTGCTCGCGGACACCGACGGGGTGTACGACCCGGCCGACTACAACGACAGGCTCCTGCTCGGGCTCAAGGGCACCATGAGCGAGGCCGAACTCCATCTCATCAAGCAGCGGATGTGGAACGGACGCATCAGCAAGGCTCGCCGCGGCGAGCTCACCTTCCCGCTGCCCAGTGGCTATGTCCGGCGTCCCTCCGGGGAGGTGGTCTTCGACCCGGACGAGCAGGTGCAGACCGTCATCCGCCTGATCTTCGCGCAGTTCGAGCGGATCGGCACGCTGCACGGGATGCTGCGCTACCTCGTCCGCCACAACATCCAGCTCGGAATCCGGCTGCGGGAGGGTCCGGACAAGGGCGCGCTTCAGTGGCGCAGGCCCAACCGGATGACGCTGCAGACCCTGCTGCACAACCCCGCCTACGCCGGTATCTACGCCTACGGCCGGCGCCGGGTCGACCCGCGCCGCAAGGACCCCGCCCGGCCCGGCACCGGACGGGTCGTCCAGGCCCGCGACGAATGGCTCGTGATGATCCCCGACGTCCTGCCCGCCTACATCTCCGTCGCCCAGTTCGAGGCCAACGAGGCGAGACTGGCTGCCAACCGCGCCCGCGCCGAGTCCATGGGAGCCGTCCGAGGCGGGCCCGCGCTCGCCGCCGGGCTGGTCTTCTGCGGCCGCTGCGGCAGGCGCATGATGGTGCGCTACCACACCCAGCACAGCCATGCCCGGCCGGAGTATGTGTGCTGCCGGGACGTGACCAACTACGGTGCCCAGGGAGCCTGCCAGCTGCTGAACGCCGGCTGCGTGGACGCCTTCGTGGAACGCCAGGTCCTCGCCGCGCTGCAGCCCGCCGCCGTCGCGGTCTCCCTCCACGCTGCCGACCAGGTCATGGCCGAGCGCGCCGAGCTGGAGAAGCTGTGGACCCAGAAGCTGGAACGGGCCGAGTACGAAGCCGACCGGGCCCGGCGCTGCTACCACCTCGCGGAACCCGAAAACCGGCTGGTCGTACGCCAGTTGGAGAAGGAGTGGGAGGCCGCGCTGGCCGCCCAGCAGAAACTCCGCGAGGACCACGAACGCTTCACCCGCACCAGCCCCCGCACCCTCACTCCCGCCGAGCGGCAGACGATCACGGCGCTGGCCGGCGACATCACCGGCCTGTGGCACGCGGAGACCACCACGGTCACAGACCGCAAGGAGATCGCCCGCGCGATCATCGACAAGGTCGTCCTCACCGTCATCGGCACCAGTGAACGCGTGACGGCGACCATCGTCTGGACGGGCGGTGCCACCACCAAGGAAGAGATCGTCCGCCCGGTCCGGAGCCTGGACCAGCTCAGCTACTACCCCCAACTCGCCGCCCGGATCCGGGAACTGGCAGGCCAGGGCATCGGCGCCAACGGGATCGCCGACCGTCTGGAGGCCGAGGGATACCGCCCGGCCAAGGGCGGCCGACGGATCACCGCGACCACCATCCGCGACCTCATGAGGCGCCGCCTCGCCTGTCCCGCAGGCCGTGTCCACCGCCACCGCCCCGCACCTCCTGGCGAGGAACCCGGCCCCGACGAGTGGTGGCTCAAACACCTGGCCGCGGAGCTGGACATGACCACCTCCACCCTCTACGCCTGGATCAACCGCGGCTGGATCACCACCCGCCGGGAGAGCTGCTGGCCCCACCGGCTCATCGCCCACGCCGACGAGCAAGAGCTCGCCGAACTCCGCGAACGCCGGACACGTCCGCCTGGCTGGTACAGCCGCCGCATCTGGACCGAGACCGCCGAGACAGCAGGGCAACAGACTCCATGAGTGCACTGTGCTTGACAGATCTCCACCACCCACCGGCGCGGCAGTACCACGAACCCCGTCACGTCGTCGCTGCGCTTGACGACCGTGACGACCAGGTGCAGCACGGCCAGCGCCCAGGAGACGAGCACACCGGTGTAGCCGGAGTCGGCCCACAGCTTGGTGATCGTGGGGAACCGCTCGTGCAGGGCGGGCAGCATCTCGGCGGCGGCCTGACGGTCGGTGACATCGGCGGCTGTCACCCGGATCGCCAGCAGCAGTCCGATCGTGTCGCAGATCAGGTGCCGACGCCCACGACCGCGTCGGCCTTCACGGACTGTGAGTCGATCACCGCGGCGGTCGGCTCCGGATCGCGCCCCGCCTGCTCGCGGACCTTCCCGCGCAGCCGGTCGTGGAGCTCGTCGATCAGCCCGTTGTTCCGCCATCGCCGCCAGAACGCGTAGACCCGGTCCCAGGCGGGGAAGCCCACCGGCAACGCCCGCCACTTGATGCCGTTGTCGACCACGTAGAACACGGCGTCGAGCATGCAATGCCACGAAGTTAAGGGCCCGTTGATGATGTCAAGGCATCGGGGAACGTAATCTTGTAGGTGCTCGGTGCCGTGCGGATGAGCCGGCCCTTGCGGGCCCAGTAGCAGAGTTGCGCGTTGAGGCGGCTCAGGGGTAGTCCTGAGCCGCCTCGGCCGAGGAGCCGCGCGATGTCGCGGGCGTGCATGGCCTGATTGGAGTTCGCGGCCAGGATCCGGCAGACCCGGTCCCAACGGCCCGTGGGGGCCCGGCCTGGGTCGTATGCATTGGGCAGGGCCGGTGGCTGCACGGTGACCTCGATGGCGGTGATCAGTGTGCTGTCGCGGGGGCGACCGTCGCGGTTCCAGATGTTGTAGCGGGAGGTTCCGCACTTGACGATGCGGGCGGACAGTCGCATCCGGCGTCCGGGAAGCAGCGCCTGCAGGACGCGGGCGCCGATGTGTCCCACCAGGTCGAAGCCGCTGTTCGGCGCTGTGACCGGGGTTGTTCCCGCGAGGCTGACGACCGTGTCACGGGCGGCCTCCAGAGCAACGGTGAAGCCGGCCCGGTCGGGATCGCAGCCGGGCACTGTCTCCGCCGCGATCACTATCACCGAGCGCAAGGCCTGGTAGAGGGTGAGCAGTCCCCACATCTCCTGGGTGAGGCCCCTCGGGTCCTTCGAACGGAGAACTCGGCCGTTGAGCAGGGTGTGACGGAGCGCCAGGTAGGTGATCTCGATCTCCCAGCGTTCGTGATAGAGACGTACCAGGTGGTCTGCGGGATCCGTGCGGTGGTCGCTGAGCGTGGTCAGCAGGCGGTAGATTCCGCCGAAGTCGCTGCCGTCCGCGGTGCGAGAGTGGATCTCCGCCTCGATCACCCGCAGCTCGAGGCTTCCGATCCGAGTCAGGTAGGAGCCGTCGGGCAGCAGCGCCAGCACCGGCGGGCGCCGGACGCTGGTGGCGCGAATCAGAAACTGTGCCCCTTGAGCCGCGATGTCTGCGAGCAGTTCGTTGCTGTCGAAGGCGCGGTCCGCCAGGAGGAGCATGTCCGAGGTCAGGTGGCCGACCAGGTCGTGGGCGTAGTCGGTTTCGCCCTTGGTGGCTGGGCCAAAGACGGCTGCGATTAGGCCACGGGTGCCGGTTTCGCACAGAGTCATGAGCATCAGCCGGGGGTAGCCTGCCGGACCATGGCGGCGCTCGGTGCGGCCGAGCCAGGACCGGTTGCGCTCGTGGTCGGGGACGTTCAGGCTCCCGCACCCGTCGAAGGCGACCGTGCGCCAGCGGCGGTAGCGCACTCCGGGCGTGGACGGCTGTGCCAACGGGCCGGCCAGCACATCGAACAGCCGCCTGAACGGGGCCACGCCGACCCGCCGACGCAGATCACGAAGTGCCTTCTCCGAGGGCTGCGGCACTCTGGAGGCGAGTCCGGCCACGAGCTTGCCCCACACCAGCCCGGCGCCCAGATGCTCGAACAGCCCGAGCGCGAGCACGAAGTACACCCCAACGCGCGAGGGCAGGCTCCGCAGTCGTCGCTCGCGAGCCCCGGTCTCGTCCAGCACCGCATCCACCAACTCGGGCGGGATGACCTGCGTTAACTCACCGATATGAGCGGGCGCGAACATGTCGGTTCCGCCCGTGACAGACTGAGCCACTGGGCCTCTGCTTTCTCAGGAAGATCTTGGTCGATCCCCTGGATAGCAGAGGCCCTTCTGTATCGCACCCACCCTTGACATCGTCAACGGGCCCTTAACTTCGTGGCATTGGTCCAGCATCTGGCGGTGGCAGTAGCCCTCGGGCCGTCCACCCCGTCCCTGCAGCCAGGCCGGCACCGGCAGCAAGGGCCGGATCTCGGCCCACTCCGCGTCCGTCATGTCCGACGGATACCGGCGCACCCGATCGGGATGATCGGCCGCGTTGCCGTACACGTGCGCGAGGCAATCACACGATGGTGCAGCCGAGTTGAACTGGACGGGCTCGGACGCGTACCACAACGACACCAGGGCCTCCCGGCATTGCTCGGTCAGATTCGCATCCCCGAGCTACCGAGAGGCCCTGTCTTCATGCGCGTACAACGGGAAGATCACCCGGGTGGGAAACCTGTTCGAACCGCACGTTCCATGATCGGTTGAAATACGGCTTCTGAGGGCAAACCTCTGCCGCTGTGGCGGCGTTGATCGGCCCCGCCGCCAAGAGACCTAATACTCCAGCCGTAGATCGTGATCTTCACGGTTGAAGGGCGGCTTGTCGCTGGTAGTGGCTGTGGCGGGCGCGGGCTTGGTGGCGTCGGCGCCAGGTCGACCAGCGTAGGTGGTGGGCGATTTCGCGGGTGGGCTGGGTGGCCAGAGCGGTGAACAGGCGCTGGATCTCGTTGCAGGTC
>NZ_QZWF01000102.1 GCF_004187715.1 Streptomyces sp. F001
ACTCAGAAGTCCATATCAATCCGTCGAATGCCTCCCCGGGTTCCACGGTCACGGTCAGTACAACGGCCTGCGACCCTGACGCGGACTACGGCAAGGGCTGGTCGGAGGTCGGAGGGCCGTTCCACCTCTTCGAAGGCGACCAGGAGGGGGAACTCACCGGCCAGTTCCAGATCCCGGAAGGAACCAGGCCGGGCAGCGACACAGTCACCCTCAAGTGCCCACCACTGACCAAGGTCACGGATACGTATCAGATCACCGGCCGCCCTCCGAGCGGCTCAGTCAGCGCCGGCTTCGGACCCGCCGAAGACACAGGCACGGAACTCGCCCTGGGCGGTGCACTGCTCGTCGGAGCCGCCGCCGGGGGTGTGGTCTGGATGTGCCGCCGCCCGAACGGCAGTCGAACCTGACCGCCCGACTCCGCCGACTGCGACCAGCTCCGTCCGCTCCGGCCTGAACCGGGCCCCCGACACGGCATCGATCCGGGGGCCGCGAGGCCCACACCCCTCCCTATCCACCCGCCGTGAAGCAAAGGCTCAACCGCGATGGAACCCGGGCGCCACACCAGCGCTTCCCGAGACCCGTTCATCCCTGCAGTGCGCCTTCTGGCTTGCGCAATGATGGCGGGAGCGGTGCTGCTGATCAGCGGGATGCACGACAAGGAGCCACCACAGCCATCGGCGGCCCAGGCCTTCTCCACCTCTGCAGACCCCACGCCCCCCACCACTGCCCCGGCTACCCGCACCGCTGTCCAGCCTCTGCCCCCCGCGGATCCGGTCCGGCTCCGGATCGCCGCCATTGGCGTGAACGTCCCGATGACACGACTGGGCCTCGATGCGGCAGGGGCGCTGCGGCCCCCACCACCTGGCAAACCCGGCCTCGCCGGCTGGTACGGCGATGGCACGGCTCCCGGCTCGGCAGGGACCGCCATCGCCACCGGGCATGTGGACACGCCCACCGGCGGCCCCGGTGTCTTCCACGACCTCGGCGCCCTGACCAAGGGCGCCACCATCGAGATCAGCCGGGCGGACCGGCGGACGGCGGTGTTCGCCGTCCGCGCCGTCGAGCTCTACGACAGGAAGGAATTCCCCAGCAAGAAGGTCTACGGCAGTTCCGGCCGGCCCGAACTCCGGTTGATCACCTGCGGCGGCGGCTACACCGAGCGCACCGGCTACCTGAGCAACGTCGTGGTCTACGCCACGCTGACCGCGGTGACGTAGCCGACCGAACAGGCGCCGCAAGCCCCGGCCAGAAGTCCCTGAAGCAACCAGTCAGCGGCCAGGACCGGCGCCAACTCATTTGCGCCGACGGCCCGTTGGGCCTGACACCTCGTAGGGTCAGTAGTGGAACGGCTGTCAGGTGATCTTGGGCATGTCCCCCTGCGTCGTCCTGAGGTCGATGACGGAGAAGGCCGCGCCCTGGGGGTCGGAGACGGCGGCGAAGCGGCCGAAGGGGCTGTCGTGCGGCCCGAAGTGGACCTGACCGCCGTGCTTGGTGACGGTGGCGATCGCGTCGTCGCAGTTGTCGACGGCGAAGTAGACGTTGACGTACGGCGGGACCTCGGCGGGCCAGTCGTCCGTCATCTTCATCCGGCCGAGCACGGTGTCGTCGCCGAGGTTGTAGAGCTTGAAGTCGATGGCCTCGTCCTCCATGGCCTTCACCCCGTAGCCGAAGACGGCCGGGAAGAAGGCGTCCGCCTTCTCCGCATCGCGGGTGGTGAGCTCGGCCCAGCAGAACGCACCGGGCTCCTCTTCCTTCTCGAAGCCCTCATGCGTGCCCGCCTGCCAGACGCCGAAAGCGGCGCCGCTCGCGTCCTTGGCCATCAGCATCTTGCCGAACTCGCCGACGGCCATCGGCTCCATCATGAGTTCGCCGCCGTTGTCGCGGATCCTGGCGGCTGTGGCGTCGACGTCCGTCGACGCGAAGTAGAGGCTCCAGGCCGGCGGGCCTTCCCAGCCGGGCATCTGGGGGGAGAGCGCGGCGACGTTCTTCCCGCCGGAGTACGCCTGGGTGTAGTTGCCGTACTCCTCCGACGCTTCGCCGAAGGTCCAGCCCAGCAGTTCGCCGTAGAAGCTCTTCGCGGCCTCCAGGTCGGGGAACATCGCGTCGGCCCAACAGGGCGCGCCCTCGGGTTTCACGGCCATGGCCTGACTGCCTCCTGCTCGAGTGAGTGTCTGGCTCGCCACGATATTCGTGGATCATGGTCCGCACCCAGGCAATAATTCGAACATATGGTCAATTTTTTCGGGTGGCGCGGATGCCGGTCGACGGCGCCGGGTCGCGGCGGCCGACCCGCTCGGCGACCTCCAGGATTCAGGACTCGTCGATGTGCAGGATCACGCGGCGGCACCCGGCCGGGCTGCCCGTACGGGGCAGCGAGCTCCCGCTCGAAATCGTCGAGAAACGCGCCGTGCTCCTTGATGAGGCGCTGCGCGGCGGCCATGCCGGCGGCGCGGGCACCGGTGGTGTCCTAGATGATCAGGCGTTCGACGTACCGGTTGAAGTCCAGGCCGCGGGCGGCCGCGGCCTGCTTGCCGACCGCGAGCACCTCGGGGCACTCCGGGGTTGTCCGTCGTTCTCCGCAGCCGAGCCGCGGCTGCTACGGGGCGATCGCGTCCAGGAGCTGAGGGCCGTTGTTACGGACGCTGTTGACCGCGGTGGAGACGGGCCGCGCATCCAGGTGGCCGCCCGCGGGCCGGCCGAGCAGAGCGCGCAGTTCGTCGGGGTCCTGGTGGCCGGCGTCGAGCCAGGCGTCGTAGTGGTCCTCGGTGAGCGCGAGCGGCATGCGGGGGTGAACGTGCCCAGCTGCGTCAGTGGCCTCGGTGGTGATGATGGTGCACGTGATCAGCCATGCGGCGGGGTCGTCGTCCCGCTTCACCTCCGGGTTGCGCCAGTACTCGTAGAGACCGGCGAGCGCCATGACCTGGTCGTCCTGGGGGTGGATGAAGTACGGCTGCTTGCGGGTTTTGCCCGTGCCCGGGTCCTTGGCCTGCTGCCACTCGTAGAAGCCGTCGGCCGGCAGCAGGCAGCGGCGCCGGAGAAACGCGCGGCGGAAGGCGGGCTTCTCGTGCACGGTCTCGACCCGCGCGTTGATCATCCGCGCACCGATCTTGACGTCCTTGGCCCACGACGGCACCAGGCCCCAGCGCAGCGGCCGCAACTCCCGTCCCCCTGAGGCGGCTTCGTCCTTGTCGCGCGGTGTGCGCTCAAGGACGGCCCACACATCGTTGGTCGGGGCAACGTTCCAATTCGGCGCGAGGGTCTCCTCGGCTCGCCAGTCGGTGACCTGGAAAAGCTGGACCAGGTCCTCCGGACTGCGGGTGGATACGTAGCGACCGCACATGCAGCCAGTCTGCCACCAGCATCCCTGTCTGCCACTGTGCCGGTTACCGTCTCGAGCAGACGAAGCCGGCCGCGAAAGAGCCGAGGCGGACGGCCCCCGACCAGGGCGTGGTGAGGGGGCCGCCCGGGCCCTGCCTATCCTGTCAGCGCAGGGCACTACGACGCTGGATCCCACTTGCCGGACCTCGCCCGCTCGGCGCGTCGTACGGGTGAGTGCCGGCAGTCCGCCCTGATCCGCACCGCTGATGGCGCTCTTTGAATTCCCCACCGGCGCTCAGGTCGTTCCCCAGACCTGCTCCTGCTTCCCACCCCCCGCGCTGATCCGGCTGAGCCCTGAGCGCGGTGCTGTCGGTCTGGTGTCGTACTGTTCGCCGAGCTTCGTCGTCCCCATCGGAGAACCGCATGTCCTCGCTTGCTCGGCTTGTCGCAAAGCTTGCCGCACCTTTGCCCGCCTCCCAGGCATTCGCCCCCTCCCTGATCGGACTGCCGGGACGTAGGGCACTCGTGCACCGATGCGACAGCGAGCTGGTCGTGCATGACGTGGACGGCTCGTTCGGCACGGCAGGCGAGGCCCCGATCCGGTTCCCCACCCCGTGGCCGCGGCGGTTCGGCACTTCCACGGTGGCGCCTGACGGGAGCCTTGCCGTCTTCGCCGGAGTGCACGCGCTGCGGGCCATCGACCGTACGGGAGCGGTCCGGTGGGAGGTCCGCCACGGTTGCTGGTACGGCGCCTGCAGAGAGATGCACCGCTCGTTCGAGGAGTACGCCGACGACCGCGACCACAGGTACCCGGACGGCGGCTCCGCCGGTTTCTCCGCCGACGGACGCCTGGTGTGGGCGCACGTACGCGGTCCCTTGCCCGGCAGCGAGCTGGACGCGGAGACAGTGGACGAGTGGCTGGTCCTCGACGCCGTCGAGGGACGGCTGCTCGCGCGGGCGAACGCCCGGTCAGCGGCCGCCGGCAGTGTGCACGTGCCCCATCCGGATCCGCGGCGGATGGGGCTGACCATCGGGGAGGGACAGGACGGATCGCCCCTGCGCTGGGGGCGCTGGGACGGCGAGACCCTGACCGTGGAGTACTTCGAGGACCAGGACCTGGTCCTGCTCGGCGTGAGCCCGTCGGGCGACCGGTTCCTGACCGTGAACCACGATCAGGACACCCTGGCGGTACATGACATCGAGGACGGCTCCGTTCTGGCTGAGTGGGACGCCGAGTCGGTCATCCCCCGACACGCCGACGCGGAGCCCGACAACGACGAGGTGTGGCCCTTCTGGGACTGGGCGGGGGGCTTCATCGACGAGGCCACCGTGATCACCGGAACCGTCGAGAGCGACGAAGAGTGGGGCGAAGGCCGGCACTGGCTGATCGGCACCTCCCCGACACGCTCGCCTGAGCCGGTCGCCTATCCCCTCCCGGTGTCCGGCACTCCCACCGGGCTCGGCGACGGGACCTGGTACACGGTCGCAGGTTCCGAAGTGCACGTGTGGACGTTGCGCTGACCGCCTTCCGCCCGAGATCAGACCCGGCCACTGTGTCATCTCCGCAACCAACTGGCGCGAAGAGCAGGGCCGGGAATCTCCAGCGTATGACTCAGACGCATCGGGCCCAGCAGACGCGCGGCTGTCACTTCTGCCCTTGGTGTGCCTCGAGACTGTTCGGACCGCGTGGCGACTGCCCGCGGGGCAGTGCAGAGATACGCGTCATGGGGAACAGCATCGCCTACGCTGCCCTTGAACTGGTTGCTCACTATGCTGACGAGGTGCTCGAGCTCGGCGCCCAGTTGCCAACTCCGCCGGGAAGGCGGGGTATCAGCGGTCCCAGTCACCCCCTACCATGCCCTGCATGCCCTATCTGCTGATCCGTCAGAGGTTCGCCGACTACAACCAATGGCGTGAGGCATTCGACTCCCTCACTGAGCAGCGCAGCGCCGTAGGTCTCGAGACCGTCGTCGTCACCCGAGACATGGGCGACCCCGCCGAGGCTGTCGTCCTGTTCCGCTTCGACGACATCGAACAGGTCAAGAAGCACTTCCCGTCGCCAGAGTTGGAGGACGCCTGGCGGCGTGGCGGTGTCATCGAGGGCAGCAGCCAAGCGACCTTCCTACTGGACGCCGAGTAGTCGGCCGGGGATCCGGGGTCAGCTTGAGCCGGTCTCGGGGGCGACCGGTGCTGGCG
>NZ_QZWF01000103.1 GCF_004187715.1 Streptomyces sp. F001
TGGGGAGGCACGACTGCCCGCAGCTACGGTGCGTGGCGTTCGAGGACGTGAGGCTGGTCCGCGTCGGGCGTGCCGCCGATCCAGTCCTGGAGTCTGCGGCTGGGGCCCGACCAGCGGCGGTCGTGATGGTAGGCGCGCAGTTGGGCCCGGGCGCGGGCGCGGGGGCGGCGGCGGTAGAGGCGTTTCGCCCAGGGGGAGCCGGGGCGGGCCAGACGGATCGCGCCGAAGAGGGCGACGAAGGGAAGGACCACCCCGAAGATCGCGATACGCACCTTGCCCTTGGCGAGAGCGATGAGGGCGAGCAGGAAGTTCCCGGCGATCACGCTGATCGCCGACCCGCGGTCCTGGAGGTCGTCCTCGCTGAGGTCGTTCACCCCGAACGGCGCGAAGCCGAGGAGGAGCAGGCCGACCAGGGCGGTGGTGAGCACGACCGCCTCGACGCTCTTGCGACCGGCCTCGGTCCAGTAGACGTCCGCCAGATGCAGGATCAGTGCGAACTCGTCCAGAACCAGGCCCGCGCCGATCCCGAAGACGACGGCGGCGAGGGCCGAGCCGAAGCCGTGCTGCCCGCCGGCGACGGCACAGAAGCCGCCGATGACCGTGAGGACCACGCCGGGGACGACGTGGTGGAGGTGCACGCCGCCCGCGCTGACATTGCCGAAGGGGCCCTTGCCCGCCCGGATGAGGCGGGTGATGACCCGTGTGATCACGAAGGTGACGACGAAGGCGGTCAGGGCGAGAAGCAGGGGGAGTTTGCCGGGTTCGACGATGTTGCGCTCCAGCCACACTCCCATGCGTCCAGTTTGACCGGGTTCTCCCCGAGGTGCTTCCCAAGTCCTCGCGTACGCTGCCGGGATGCCCGAGTTCCCGCCCCTGCACGGCCTCCGCTTCGCCTTCGGCACGCTCACCGTCCTTCCCGTGACGGTGATCCGCTGGGACCGGGGAGCGGCGCGGGGCGGAATGCTGTGCGCGCCGGTCGTCGGGCTCGTCGTCGGGGGCTGTGCCGCGGGGGTCGGCCTGCTGCTGCTCCTGCTCGGCGCCGGTCCGCTGCTCGCCGCCGTCGGCGGTGTCGCCGTGCCGGCGGCGCTCACCCGGGGGCTGCATCTCGACGGGCTGGCCGACACCGCGGACGGGCTGGGCAGCGGCAGGCCCGCCGAGGACGCGCTGCGGATCATGAAGCAGTCGGACATCGGGCCGTTCGGGGTGATCACGCTCGTCTTCGTGCTGCTCGCCCAGGTGGCGGCGCTGGCGCAGCTCTACGACGCCTCCTGGGCGCGCGGTGCGCTCGCCGCCGTCGTCTCGGCGGCCGCCGCCCGGCTGGCGCTGACCCTGGCCGCCCGGGGCGGGGTGCCGCCGGCCCGGCCGGAGGGGCTGGGCGCGGCCGTCGCCGGAGTCGTCCCGGCGCGCGGTGCGCTCGGCGCGGCCCTCGCGGTCACGGGGGCCGCCGCTGCCCTGGGGGCGCTCTTCGGACCGTACGACATCGCCCGTACCGCTCTCGCGGTCGTCGCCTCCGTCACGGTCGCCGAACTCCTGCTGCGCCACTGCATCCGCCGCTTCGGCGGAGTCACCGGCGACGTCTTCGGCGGCCTCGCCGAAACGGCGGCGACGACCGCGCTGGTGGTTCTCGCACTCGGCCAGTGACCCCACGGGTGTGACCCGGCTCATGAAGTGCGAGGATCGGGACATGGCGACGACGCCACCCAGAGGTGAACGCCTGCAGGCATGAGTGAAAGCCCGCCGGGCGTAGTCTCGTGTCCGGTGTCCACGTGCCCGGACGAATACCGCGCGTGAGGTGCACCTGGGGTCGGCTGTCGGGCCCGGTCGACCCACCCCGTTCGACCCCTGCAACTTCACATCGGAAGCGAGATTTCACCACCGTGACTGCTCTGACTCTCAGCACCGCCGCGGCGCCCGGCCTGCGGGCCGACGCGATCGTGATCGGTGTCTCCAAGGGCGACAAGGGCCCGGTCGTCGCACCGGGCGCGGAGGCCGTGGACCAGGCGTACGACGGCGGGCTGGCCGGCGTCCTCGAGACCCTCGGTGCCTCCGGGGCCGAGGGCGAGATCACGAAGCTGCCCGCGCCGTCCGGCTTCAGGACGCCGCTCGTGGTGGCGGTGGGCCTGGGCGCACTGCCCGAGAAGGACGTCAACGGGGGCGCGTACGACGCGGAGGCGCTGCGCAAGGCCTCCGGCGTCGCCGCCCGCGCGCTGGCCGGCTCCAAGAAGGCGGCGTTCGCCCTGCCGGTCGCGGACGCGGCCGCCGTCGGCGCGATCGGCGAGGGCGCGCTGCTCGGTGCGTACTCCTTCGACGCCTACAAGGAGGGCAACGCCGCCAAGGACAAGAAGAACGGCAAGGCCCCGCTCGCCGAGGCCGTCGTGCTCGGCGCCAAGCCCCGCGACAAGGCGCACAAGGCGGCCGTCGAGCGTGCCACTGCCGTGTCCGAGGAGCTGAACCGCGCCCGCGACCTGGTCAACACCCCGCCGAACGACCTCAACCCGGAGGCCTTCGCCGCGGTCGCCCAGGCCGCTGCCAAGGAGAACGGCATCAAGGTGCAGGTGCTCGACGAGAAGGCGCTGGCCAAGGGCGGCTACGGCGGCATCCTCGGCGTCGGCTCCGGCTCGGCGTCGGCGCCGCGCCTGGTGAAGCTGTCGTACACCCACTCCAAGGCGAAGAAGCACCTCGCCTTCGTCGGCAAGGGCATCACCTACGACTCGGGCGGCATCTCGCTGAAGCCCGCCGGTCACAACGAGACGATGAAGTGCGACATGAGCGGCGCGGCCGCGGTGTTCGCGGCCGTCGTCACCGCCGCGCGACTCGGGCTGGAGGTCAACGTCACCGGGTGGCTGGCGCTGGCCGAGAACATGCCGTCCGGTTCGGCGACCCGCCCCGGTGACGTGCTGCGGATGTACAGCGGCAAGACCGTGGAGGTGCTGAACACCGACGCGGAGGGGCGGCTGGTCCTCGCCGACGCGCTGTGGGCGGCGTCCGAGGAGAAGCCGGACGCGATCGTGGACGTGGCGACGCTGACCGGCGCGATGGTGCTGGCGCTCGGCAACCGGACGTTCGGTGTCATGGCCAACGACGAAGCGTTCCGCTCCGCGGTGCACGAGGCCGCGGAGGAGGTCGGGGAGCCGGCCTGGCCGATGCCGCTGCCGGAGCACCTGCGCAAGGGGATGGACTCGCCGACCGCCGACATCGCGAACATGGGTGAGCGGATGGGCGGCGGGCTGGTCGCCGCGCTGTTCCTGCGGGAGTTCGTGGGTGAGGGCATCACGTGGGCACACCTCGACATCGCCGGGCCCGCCTTCAACGAGCAGGGACCCTTCGGATACACGCCGAAGGGTGGTACGGGGTCCGGGGTGCGGACGCTCGTCCGGCTTGCCGAGCTGACCGCTTCGGGTGATCTGGGCTGAGGTTCGCCCACTGACTCGGGTCTCCTTGCCGTACGGCGGCTCCGCCGGGCGGTCGCGACCGCCCGGCGGAGCCGCAGATCGACAAACGAGCGTGCGACGTATCACACCCCGGCCCCGCGTCTCGTCCCGCGATGACAAGTGCGAAGATGGGGCTCGGCAGGACAGGGCCCCACCAAAGGGCCGAAGCAAAGCGGCCGGACACCAGCCGCCCAGCCGGTCATCGTCGACCGGCGTACGGCGCACATGCATGGAGGACGTGACGTGGCGAACGACGCCAGCACCGTTTTCGACCTAGTGATCCTCGGCGGTGGTAGCGGTGGTTACGCCGCGGCCCTGCGCGGGGCCCAGCTGGGCCTGGACGTCGCCCTGATCGAGAAGGACAAGGTCGGCGGCACCTGCCTGCACCGGGGTTGCATCCCCACCAAAGCCCTGCTGCACGCGGGCGAGATCGCCGACCAGGCGCGCGAGAGCGAGCAGTTCGGCGTCAAGGCGAGCTTCGAGGGCATCGACGTCGCCGGTGTGCACAAGTACAAGGACGAGGTGATCTCCGGCCTGTACAAGGGTCTGCAGGGGCTCATCGCCTCCCGGAAGGTCACCTACATCGAGGGCGCGGGCCGGCTGTCCTCCCCCACCTCGGTGGACGTGAACGGTCAGCGGATCCAGGGCCGCCACGTGCTGCTGGCCACCGGCTCCGTGCCGAAGTCGCTGCCGGGCCTGGAGATCGACGGCAACCGCATCATCTCCTCGGATCACGCCCTGGTCCTGGACCGCGTGCCGAAGTCGGCGATCGTGCTCGGCGGCGGTGTCATCGGCGTCGAGTTCGCCTCCGCCTGGAAGTCCTTCGGTACGGACGTCACGGTCATCGAGGGCCTGAAGCACCTCGTCCCCGTCGAGGACGAGAACAGCTCGAAGCTGCTCGAGCGCGCCTTCCGCAAGCGCGGCATCAAGTTCAACCTGGGCACCTTCTTCCAGAAGGCCGAGTACACGGCCGACGGTGTCAAGGTCACCCTCGCCGACGGCAAGGAGTTCGAGGCCGAGGTCCTCCTCGTCGCCGTCGGCCGCGGCCCGGTCTCCCAGGGCCTGGGCTACGAGGAGGCCGGGGTCGCCATGGACCGCGGCTACGTCCTCGTCGACGAGTACATGCGGACGAACGTCCCGACGATCTCCGCGGTCGGCGACCTGGTCCCGACCCTCCAGCTCGCGCACGTCGGCTTCGCGGAGGGCATCCTGGTGGCGGAGCGGCTGGCCGGTCTGAAGGTCGTCCCGATCGACTACGACGGCGTGCCCCGGGTGACGTACTGCCACCCCGAGGTCGCCTCCGTCGGTATCACCGAGGCCAAGGCCAAGGAGATCTACGGCGCGGACAAGGTCGTCGCCCTGAAGTACAACCTGGCGGGCAACGGCAAGAGCAAGATCCTCAAGACCGCGGGCGAGATCAAGCTCGTCCAGGTCAAGGACGGTGCGGTGGTCGGCGTCCACATGGTCGGCGACCGCATGGGCGAGCAGGTCGGCGAGGCCCAGCTGGTCTACAACTGGGAGGCGCTGCCCTCCGAGGTCGCCCAGCTCATCCACGCCCACCCGACGCAGAACGAGGCCCTCGGCGAGGCCCACCTGGCCCTGGCCGGCAAGCCGCTGCACTCCCACGACTGACGCTCTCGCTCATCGGGCGCGACGACACAGACTTCCGCAATTCGTAAGGAGCAACCGAAACCATGGCGGTTTCCGTAACCCTTCCGGCGCTCGGCGAGAGCGTCACCGAGGGCACTGTCACCCGCTGGCTGAAGGCCGAGGGTGAGCGCGTCGAGGCCGACGAGCCGCTGCTCGAGGTCTCCACCGACAAGGTCGACACCGAGATCCCGGCCCCGGCCGCCGGTGTCCTGGCCTCCATCAAGGTCGCCGAGGACGAGACCGTCGAGGTCGGCGCCGAGCTGGCCGTCATCGATGACGGCACGGGCGCGCCCGCTGCCGCCCCGGCCCCGGCCGTCGAGGAGGTGCCCGCTCCGCCGGCTCCCGAGCCGGCTCCGGTCGCCGAGGCCCCGGCCGCCCCGGCCCCGGCCGGAGCCGCGGGGGCGGCAGCCGGAGCCGGGGC
>NZ_QZWF01000104.1 GCF_004187715.1 Streptomyces sp. F001
GCCCAGTGGTGGATCTGCCGGATGAGCAGACCGCCCCGGACGTCGAAGCTGATCTCCAGCGTCGAGGCGAACGCCTCCGACATGAGCTGGCCCTGCAGCGGGACGTAGCTGCCGTGGTACTCCACCTCGTTCATCGACGGGTGGAAGAACAGCGTCAGGTACACACCCGTGAGGATGATGATGATGAAGCTGTAGAGCGCGATCTCACCCAGCATGAAGGACCAGTGATCCGGGAAGATCTTGCGCATGTTGGCCTTGGCCAGGGAGTAGATCCCCAGCCGGCCGTCGGCCCAGTCGGCGACGCGCTCGCCGGCCGGGGCCTTCCCGCGAGAGCGGGACTCGGGGGTGGTCGTAGTGCTCATCCGCGCTCCCAGAATGCAGGGCCGACGGGCTCTGCGAAGTCGCCGAGCGCCTCGAGGTAGCCCTCGTCGTTCACGCCGATGCGCAGCTGCGGAAGGGCGTGGCCGGCGGGGCCGAAGATGACCCGGGCACCGTCGGAGAGGTCGAAGGTGGACTGGTGGCAGGGGCACAGCACGTGGTGCGTCTGCTGCTCGTACAGCGAGATCGGGCAGCCGACGTGGGTGCAGATCTTCGAGTACGCCACGATGCCCTCGTGCGACCACTCGAGCTCGCGCTTGTCCTTGATGTCGCCCGGCTGGAGCCGCACGATCATCAGGGCCGCCTTGGCGATCTCGTTCTGGAAGTCGTGGTCGTGCTCCTCCAGGCCCTCGGGCTTGGCGAACGTGAGCGAGCCGACGGCGACGTCCGAGGGACGCAGCGGCTCGTTCGTGTTCATGTTGACGAGGAGCTTGCCCTTCTTCCACAGCGTGTGGCGCAGCTTGGTCTCGGGCAGCGGGCCGAGGTCGCGCAGCAGGACGACGCCGGAGAGCGGCACCAGGGTGAGCGCGCCGAGCATCGTGTTGCGGATCAGCTTGCGGCGGCCGAGCGCCGACTCCTTGGCGCCCTGCTTGAAGTCCGCGTGGACCTTCGCACGGACCTCGGGGGACGCCTCGATCGGGTGGCGCTCGTCGGCGATCTCCACGTCGGACATCAGGGTGCGGGCCCAGTGGACCGCGCCCGCGCCGATGCAGAACAGCGCGATGCCGAGCGTCAGACCCAGCGCGAAGTTCAGGGCGCTGAGGTGACCGATCGGGAAGACGAAGATCGACTTGTCGACCGGAATCGTCACGTACGCGGCGATGAAGCCGACGGTGGCCAGCATCGACACCGTGAACAGCAGGGCGACCGTACGCTCGGACCGCTTGGCGGCCCGCTCGTCGATGTCCTGGATCCGGTGCTCGTGGGGCGGCAGGCCCGGGTCGGCGAACGGATCCTTCTCGTCCGCGACCGCTACGGCGCGGTCCTGCTCAGCGGGCAGGTTCTCTTCTGGAATGTCTTGGCTACTCATGACTTCTTGGCCTTTGCGGTCCGAGCGGCGACCCAGACGGCGACCGCGACGAGCGAGCCCAGACCGAAGACCCACGAGAACAGGCCCTCAGTGACCGGCCCGAGGCCGCCCAGCTCCAGACCGCCGGGGTTCTCCGTGTTGGAGCTGTTGACCGCCTCCAGGTACGCGATGATGTCCTTCTTGTTCTGCTCGGTCAGCGTCGTGTCGGGGAAGGACGGCATGTTCTGCGGGCCGGTCTGCATGGCCTCGTAGATGTGCTTCGGGTCGACGTCCTCGAGGGTCGGCGCGTACTTGCCCTTGGTGAGCGCACCGCCCTTGCCGGTGAAGTTGTGGCACTGCGCGCAGTTGTTGCGGAAGAGCTCGCCGCCCTTGCCGATGTCCGCGCCCTCCGTGCCGTACTGCTCCTTGGTCGGGACGGCCGGGCCGGCGCCGAGCGAGGAGATGTACGCCGCGAGCTGGTCGATCTCGGCCTGGGTGTACTGGACCTTCTTCCGCGGAAGCTGGGCGCCCTGCGAGGTCGCCGCCGGCATGCGTCCGGTGCCGACCTGGAAGTCGACCGCCGCCGCGCCCACGCCGACCAGGCTCGGACCGTCGGTGGTGCCCTGACCTCCGGTGCCGTGGCAGCTGGCGCAGCCGACGGCGTAGAGCTTCTTGCCCTCGTCGATGGCGAGGGACTGGGCGGTCTCATCGGCCTGCGCCTTGCCCGCGGGGGCGAGCGCGGTGTACAGCCCCCCAGTGGCCGCCAGCGCGAGGAGTAGGACGACGACCGCCGCCAGCGGATGGCGTCGTCGTGCGGAGAGCTTTTTCACGGATTACCCCGGTGTCAGGATCTTCTGCGTCGATGCTTCTGGAATGGGTGCTCGGGAGTCGGTCCCGGCTACTTGATCATGTAGATCGTGGCGAAGAGGCCGATCCAGACGACATCGACGAAGTGCCAGTAGTAGGACACGACGATGGCGGCGGTCGCCTGCTCGTGAGTGAACCTCCGAGCCGCGTAGGTACGGCCGAGGACCAGCAGGAAGGCGATGAGACCGCCCGTCACGTGCAGGCCGTGGAAGCCGGTGGTCAGGTAGAACACCGAGCCGTACGGGTCGGAGGACAACGAGAGGCCCTCGTGCCTGACCAGCTCGGTGTACTCGTAGACCTGACCGCCGACGAAGATCGCACCCATGACGAAGGTGACGATGAACCACATCCGGAGCTTCTTCACGTCACCGCGCTCGGCGGCGAACACGCCGAGCTGGCAGGTGAGGGAGGAGAGCACCAGGATCGTGGTGTTCGTCGCCGAGAACGGGAAGTTCAAGGCCGCGGCCTTCTCACTCCAGAACTCGGGTCCGGTCACCGATCGCAGGGTGAAGTACATCGCGAAGAGGGCCGCGAAGAACATCAGCTCGGAACTCAGCCAGATGATGGTTCCGACGCTGGTGAGGTTCGGCCGGTTGACCGACGGGTGCGCGTGCCCGGTATCTACTGTCGTTGCTGTCGCCACGACCGACATTATGTCGGTCGCTTATCCCGCCCTCACTCCGGGGGGTGCCGTTCGGAGTGTTCGCAGCGTGTGGACTGCCCGTATGGCCCACCGAAGGCGTGTCCGAACCGGTGTTGACGAGGTGTTCAAGGGAGTAGCATCCGCGGCATCGGGCCTTTCCGTCCGGCCTTTCCGTACGACACTGACGTCTCGGAGGAAGCATGCAGCCGACCGCCACGGTGCTGGTCTACAGCGACGACTCCAACACGCGCGCACAGGTGCGGTTGGCCTCCGGCCGGAGGCCGGCTCCTGACGTCCCTGTCGTGGAGTTCGTCGAGTGTGCGACTCCGGGTGCCGTCATCAGGGAGCTGGAGAAGGGCGGGATCGACGTCTGTGTGCTGGACGGTGAGGCTGTGCCCATGGGGGGCATGGGGGTGTGCCGGCAGATCAAGGACGAGGTGTTCAACTGCCCGCCGGTGCTGCTGCTCATCGGACGGCCTCAGGATGCGTGGCTGGCTACGTGGAGTCGGGCTGATGCGGCGGTGATGTTGCCGGTGGAGCCGGTGGAGTTCGCGGGGGCGTTGGCTTCTCTGTTGCGGCAGAAGAGGCTGGCTACCACCTGAGGGGACAGGGCGACAGGGTTTCGGCTGCGGCGCGCTCACACAGCCGTTGGTCGCAGTCTTGGCGTCTCCTTGGAGCCCGGGGCCTCCGGGTTGCCCACCAGTAGGGCGCTGCCCTGGCGCCACTTCTTCCAGTCGACGTTCCAGTCGCCGTAGCCGTTGCCGAAGGGCTCCATCATCTTGCCGTTGGAGTTGACGACCTGGACCACGTCGCCCTCGCGGACGTTCTCGTAGAACCAGCCCGCGTTGGTGGTGTTCATGCCGATGCAGCCATGGCTGACGTTGGCGGAGCCCTGATCGCCGACGGACCAGGGGGCGGCGTGCACGTACTCGCCGCTCCAGGTGACCCGGGTCGCGTAGTAGACGGGCAGGTCGTACGACTCCGAGGTGCCCTCGGCGATGCCGACCGTGGTGCCGCGCATGCGTACGAAGTACTCCTTGCCCAGGACGACCTTGACGCCGTTGCGGGTCTCGAAGCCCGACTTGCCCATGGTGATCGGGATGGAGTTGATCTCCTTGCCGTTCTTGTAGATCGTCATCCGGTGGGTGTGGGCGTCCCCGACGGCGATGACCTGGTCACCTGTGGTGATCTTCAGGGGCTTCGCCGGGCCGCCCCAGAGGTGGTCGCTGATCTTGATGCCGTCCAGGGTGCTGCGGATCCGGATGGTGGCGTGGGCGGGCCAGTAGTCCTTGGGGCGGTAGTGGAGCTTCTTGTCGTCGACCCAGTGCCAGGAGCCCTCCACCGTGGGGGTGGACTCCACCTTGAGGGCGCGTTCGACGATGGCACGCTGAGCCCTGTCCCTGACGGGCTGGTTCAGGTCGGCGGTGACGGGCTGGCCGACGCCGTACGTGCCCGCCACGGGGCCGAAGGTGGCGTTCAGTCGCTTCTTGGCGCGGGGCTTGCCGGTGTCGAAGGTGAGGACCCGGCGGCCGGGTGCCCCGTCCTCGTCCTCGGTGCTCACGCGGACCGTGTAGTGGGCGTCCGCGGCCAGCGGGGAGGTGCTGTGCCAGCGGCCGCCGTCCGCGGAGAGTTCGCCGGAGACGCGGCGTCCTGCGGCGTCCATGGCCGTGACGTCCGTGATACGGCCCTCTGAGGCGTCGGCGGTGACCTCCAGAGGCTTGTCCGGCTCGACCTTCTTCCCGGTGTCGGCGGGGCCGTTGAAGGCGATCAGCTCCGCCGCGTCGTAGGGCTCGGCGGACAGCGGGTGGCCATCGCTGCCGCAGGCGGTGACGCCCGCACCGAGAGCGATGACCACCAGCGTGCAACCGGCGGCTGTGCGGGTGCCCCGAAGGTGTGCTGTGTGGCTCATGACCTCACGCTATGGAGCTTCGTCAACGTCGGCGCGGTGAGTCGTCCGGACGAGGGAGTGAGGGCTGAGAAAGGGCGGGGAAAGGGAGAAGCCCGGACGCTCCTGACGGAGTGTCCGGGCTTCGGCGACGCTCAGCGCGTCCTACTGGGTGCGGTTCTCACCGCGGTAGTACTCGAAGACCCAGCCCCACAGGCCGACCAGCAGGATCGGCGCGGAGAAGTACACCAGCCACCAGCCGACCGCGACACCGAGGAAGGCGAGGGCGCCACCGACGGCCAGCGCCAGCGGCTGCCAGCTGTGCGGGCTGAAGAAGCCCAGCTCGCCGGCGTCGTCCGCGACATCGGCCTCCTTGTCGTCCTGTGCACCCGCGTCGACCCGCCGGGCCGTGAAGCCCAGGTAGAAGCCGATCATGATGGACATGCCGAAGGCCAGGAAGAGGGCGGTGGTGCCGACCGGCTCCTTCGACCACACGCCATAGACGATCGCCGTGGCGAGGATGAAGACGCTCAGCCACATGAACATCTTGCCCTGGATTCTCACTTGCCGGCCTCCTTGCCACCCGCGAGGGCGCTGGCACCGTGGCCGCCGTGCCCGAGCTCCTCGAGGGCGGCGATGTCCGGGTGATGCAGGTCGAACGC
>NZ_QZWF01000105.1 GCF_004187715.1 Streptomyces sp. F001
TCCGTGGACCCTTCCGCGCCGGACCTGTGCCCCGTCGACGGGTCAGGGAGGGGGCCCTGCCACACCCCGCCAGCCCCAACCGCCCTGCCGGCCAAGGGCCTTACGCGCCATCCGTTCCTCGCTCGCCCCGGCTACCACCCTGCACCGCTGCTGGCGAGCCTGGACGGACAAGGACCCCTTCAGGTGCGAACCACTGTCCGAGAGCTCCAGCTCTCCGTCGTTTGGCGGCTGAGGCCGCCGTCTGCTGCTGGAGTATCAGGCGCCCTTGTGGGCCTTGAGTTTGCGCCATACCGAGCTGAGGGCTTCGAGGTCCTTCTGGTCGAGGACATCCGTGAAGACGGGGGCCAGGCAGGCGCGCCGGGTCGCGTCGGCCTCCGTGAAGAGGCGACGGCCCTCCGAGGTGAGGGCGACCTCTACGGAGCGTGCGTCCTTGAGGGACGGCGTACGGGTGACCACTCCACGTGCCTGGAGAGTGTCGAGGACGCGGGAGACCTGGCTGCGACTGAGCATGGTGCTGTTGCCGAGTACTGAGGCAGGGACCGGCTCGGGGCTGTTGTCGAGCAACAACAGCACCTCGAACCAGGAGACGGGCAGGTCGTGGGCTGTGGTCAGGGCGCGGTCCACGCGTTCGGTGAGCACGGTGCCGGCCCAGACCAGACCGTAGAAGGCGTAGTCGGCCTCGGGCATCTCGGCCGGGGTGAGCTTTCTTGTCGCCATGGGGCGATCATACCGGCTTGCGTGTGTGCACACACAACGCTTATGGTGTGTGTACACGCACTTAAATGCGTGCACTCATGAAAGGCCTCACCATGTCTTCCAAGGTTGTTCTGATCACCGGTACCTCCTCCGGTATCGGCCTCGCCGCTGCCGTCGCCGCCGCCCGGGCCGGCTGGCGCACGGTCGCCACCCTGCGCGACCCTCGTCGCGCCGATGCTCTGCGCAAGGCCGCCGCGGAGGCCGGGGCCGAACTCGACATCCGGCAGCTCGACGTCACCGACGAGCATTCCGTTTCGACCGCGATCGATGGCGTCATCGCCGACTACGGCCGACTCGACGCCGTGATCAACAATGCGGGGACCGGACACCTCGGCACGCTGGAGAACGAGTCCGTCGCAGATGTGCGTCAGGTCATGGAGGTCAACTTCTTCGGCGTCCTCAACGTCTCCAAGGCCACTCTCGCCCACCTGCGCTCCTCCGGCGGCAGGCTGATCACCGTCACCAGTGTCGGCGGCGTCGTCGGCCAGCCCTTCAACGAGGCGTACTGCGCAGCCAAGTTCGCCGTCGAGGGGTACATGGAGAGCCTGGCGCCCGTGGCCGCCTCCGTCGGCGTGACCGTGTCCGTGGTCGAACCGGGAGGCGTGGCCACGGAGTTCATCAACAACATCGGTCTCGACCTGGAGTCCGAGATCGCCGCTGCCGGCCCGTACGCCCCGGCCCTCCAGGCGTACACCCACCGTGCCGTCCCCCGGCTCTCCAGCGGGATGCAGACCGCGCCGGAGGCTGCCGAGGCGGTGCTGGAGGCGCTCACCGCGGAGCGTCCGGCCTTCCGCATCCAGACCTCCGAGTGGGCCCGTGACTTCACCGGCACCAAGCTCACCGACCTCGACGGCTCGGCCGTCCTCGCCGTCACCCACAGCTGGATCGCCTGACCCGACGGTGGGATGACTCACGCCGACTACCGTCCGGCGGCGGCCGCGACACGGAAGGGCAACCCCGGCGGCGCCGCACGGCCGCCGCCGGGGCTCATCCACCGGCCAAGGCGGGCGTGGGCGCGCCACGACCGCACTGTGCGGGGCTGCGGACGGCGCCTTTGCAGGGGACCCGACGGGGCACCGGGTACGGCTCCGGCCTGGGCCCCGAACGTTTCACCACCGCCGTCGCCCAGCTCGGCGACGACTCCGCTGCGGTCCGCCCCGGTTCGCCCGCCGTCCGGGTGCACACCGGCACGCCCTCCCTCGCATCGGACCGCTGTCGTGATCAGGGGCGGAGGCCTGCCGCACGTTCTGTCCCCACTGCGCTGATGCCTCTGGCAGACAGTACGAGCCCAACGGGTTCTCTGGAGGCAGAAGGTGTGGCCCAAGGCAGATCCATGGGGCTTTTTGCAGCTCAGCATCGGTTTTCCTCGACGCTAGCAGCCGCAACAGGTGTTGCAGTAACGCCGGTTCGAGTGAGACAGCCGGGCGAGTCGGCATCGGAGCGGCCGGAGTCGGCACGTCATTGTGGACGCAGGCCGTCGAATACGACCGCGAGCGTGCGGGTGCGCAGGACCTCGTCCCACTGCTGGCGGTCCGCAGCGAGACAGGTGGCCGTGATCAGTGCCGGCACTTCCGGCATGGCCACGTCTGGGCGGACCGCGCCCGCCTCCTGGGCGCGAACCAGCGTGCTGGCGAGGTTGCCGACCATGATCGCCCACGAGGGCGGATCGTCCTCGCTCTGCCAGCCGGAGAATATCCACTCGTACGCGGCAATGGCCTTGTCGAGGTAACCGAGATCGCCGGTGAAGTCGTAGTGAGCCCCTAGCGCGGATCCCAGGTTCCCCACAGCGCTCGAGTGCCCTGCACGAGGCTGGCCGTGACGGTCACGTCCCACCCGTTCGCGGTCGCTGCCTCGACCAGCCTCAGCGCGTTCTTCGGCAGGTCGGCCACCTCGTCCGCCGACGGTGCGGCGGGAGGGGCCGCGGGGCCGTCGCCGGTCGGCTCCGGCTCCTGCGGGGCGGCGGTAGCGGTCGGGCGGGCTCGGGGCCGCGGGGCGGCTCGACCCCGGGGCACGCTCCGCCGTCGGACTTCCACACCTCGACCGTGCCCGGACCGGACGGCCCGGCGTCCGGCGTCGTCTTCTGACCGAGTTTGCGATGTCGGTTTGATTTGACGTCACTTGGGGGGCTTGCCGTGGGAGCGTGAGGTGTGCTGCTGCCGCAGGGCGTCTATGGCATAGCCGACCGGCTCCGCTGGTGGCGCAGTACCAGATGAACCGTACGGGGCGGGCGGGGACAGGCGGTGTCCACCCCGAGGGGCTCGGGTGCGAGAGCGGCCACCGATCCGTCCTGACAGCAGACATGCGAGGCTCGGCCTGTACCGCACAGGCCGGGCTTTCGCATGTCCCGCGTCGTGCGGAGCCGACTCAGGCGCTGACCTTCTCCTCCTGACGCTCCAGCACCCATCCCGGGGCCGATGCCAAGGACGTGAGCATCTCGAGCGCGGCACGCGCGTCCTCAAGGGCACGATGCCCGCCGCCCAGCGGCAGGAAGTCGCGCATGCCCTCCCAGTCGGAGCGCCGGCGCATGATGCACCCCCAATGATCCTTCTCCCGCAGGTGCTGCGGATCCGCCTCCACCCGAAGGCAGTCACTCAGGATGACCGTCTTGTCGTACTCCGCGTCGTAGGTGAGGATCTTCCGTCCGGCGGTGACGCGCAGCACCTCCGGCAGCACCTGGTCCCAGGTCGGCGCGTCCGCGACCATCGCGTCAGTGATCTTGTGAAGGTCGAAACTGTCCTCAGTCACCGGGATCTGCGGGTTGACCAGGCTCTCCAGCAGGACCTCGCCGGTGGCCGCATCGACCACGGCGATCTCCATGACCCGGCCCCACCAGGCGTGTGTCTCGGTGTCCAGCACGCAGGCCACGCCTGGTTGCAACATCCGCCGCGCCCAGTGGATGGCTGTGCCCTGTTTGCTCAGCAGCTGGATGCCGTCCGCGAAGCGGGAGGTGACCGGGTTGCCGGCGAGCAGCGCGGCGACGTCGTCCCGCGACGGGGCGCCGTCCAGACCCGGCTCCCAGTCGATCAGCCAACGGTTGTCGAGGTTCGCGAAGCGCGCCCAGACCGGCAGGTCGAAGGTCTCGCGTAGCTCGTCGACGAAGGCGCGGACGATGGTGGCCGCTGCGATGCCACTGGGGCGAAGGCCCGCAGCGGAGAGGGCCGGCCGGGCTTGGTCGCCCGGACCGCCTCCCGATCCACCCCGGGGATGTCCTTGAGCGCGTTCAGGTTGCCAACCCGGTACATCGGCACCTCGACGACCTTCCGGTGGCCGCGGTCGCCCGACCACACCGTGCGCCGCGCGTGGCTGACCGGCGCCGGCCATCCGGCCTCGATGCAGTACTCCAGGCCCTGGCGCCGGATATCCAGGTGCTGCGCCGCCGGCTCCGGGCCGAGCATCCGTGCACAGGATGTCCGCCCCCAAGTCCTCGTTGCCGGCGAGCCGCTCGACGTCCTCAAGCGCCCACCGTCCGAAGCGGCCGGCCGCGATGCCTTGCTCCTCGGCGGCCTTCTCGAACTCGGCGACCCCCCAGCCACACCGGCCGGCCGCCTCGTCCGTACGGGCCGAGGCCTGAAGCCACGCGACCCGCTCGGTCACGATCTGCTCCAGCGCCGCGCACATCTGCGAGGTGGGGGAGGACAGTTGCAGCTCGTCGTACAGCGCGTAGCCCTCGAACCTGCCGACATACTCCAGCAGGCCCTGCTCGGCGAGCTGCTCGATGTCGCACGCCCAGACCTCGAGCTTTTTGCCGGCGAGATGCGGCGTCTGCGCCAGCAGTTGCGCCCCGCGGCTCGCGCCGTAGCCGGGGTGCGTGCCGAGCACCTCGATGATCTGGTCGCGGCGTGCCCTGACGTCGTCGGCCTGCTCGTTCGACCACCGGCCCGAGTTCAGGGCCGGAGCCGGGATGAGCCCCTTGAGCCGTCCCCGTTCGACCTGCCGCCGGGCCAGGCCCGCGTGATTGGCCAGCTGGACCGGGCCGAATCCCATGCGTCGTCCCATCGCTAGTCCCTTCTCCTGGTCGCTCCGCCATCACGGAACAGAAGGTGACAGAACATCTGAAAATCTGTCAAGAGTTTTTGAAAATACGCAAGTTCGGGCAATTCGTTGAGAACTGCGCACGCGTACGCGAGGAAAAATCACCCGGCCGGAGTCGCCTCCCGGTCCCGGCGGCGACTCCCCTGCCGATGGGCGGGGCTTCGTGGTCGTGCGAGGAGGTGCGGCGGATGTCCCGCATGAGGGTGACGCTCACCCGCCTCACTCGTGACCGGGATCTCACACACTGCGGGCGCTCGAACGGATATTCGAGAATGGAGGGACGGTGCACCACGCAACGCGTCGAAGGGGGAGGGAGAGGAGAGGCGCGCCATGGGCGGGTTTACCCACCTCAACACCACCTCTGGGTTCTCCACCCGCTACGGCGCCGCCCACCCCGGGCAACTCGTCCAGCGC
>NZ_QZWF01000106.1 GCF_004187715.1 Streptomyces sp. F001
AAGGCCTTGGCCCGGTCGACGTCGGAGACGGGTAGCACGATGAGTTCGAGCTTCAGATCCATGCCGGTGTCTTTCTTTCGTGATGTCGGTGAGTCGCGGCAGCCGCGACTCACCGGTTCCATGGGTGTCCGAGTCGGCGAAGCGACAGGTGTCGCCCACCGGCTGGGTGATGTGACCGGGATGGTGTCCGCCATCCGGGTGAGGGAAAACCGTGCTCGGGACCTGCGCTTCGCACCGCTCAACGGTTGTTCTGGTCGGTCCCTTTGGGGAGTCACGGTGATGGGGGCATACGCTGTCGGCCGGTGCAGGTGACGCTGACCGCGAAGCGCTTGTTCACTGGTCCGCTCCGCGAGCGGGCGGCCCAGTCGTCGAAGGCCTTCGGCCGTGCTTGCAAAGCGGGTTGCAGCGTTTGCTTTCCACTCGGCCTCCGGCGCGGGTGGTGCACCATCTCGCGCTGGAAGAGGGGCTGGTGACAGGGGTGGATGTCCTCGGCGCTGTGACGCGGCCGGCCGATGGTCTGCGCGCCGCCCCGTCCTCGTCGGGCTGGCCGGCTACGCGCTTGGCTTGGTGTAGTCGAGCTCGAACGCCGAGCGGTGTTCGGTGAGGAACTCCTCGACCGTCGTGAGCGGCTGCCCGTTGATGCGCGGGGCCGTGTCACTGATGCCTGCCAGGCGGCCCTCCTGCTGGTCGAGGGTCACAGCCTCGAAGTGCTTGAGCTTGGCCATGTCATGCCCGATACCGAGCATCTCGAGGAAGGTGGCCACGGTGACCTGCTCGAACGGAAGGTCCTTGCCCAGCACCCGGCTGACCTCGGCCGCGAGCTCTTCGTGGCTGTATTCCACAGGGCCCGTAAGGGCGTAGATCTGCCCACCGTGCTCTTCGGGCGAGGCGAAGATGTTGGCAGCAGTCAGCGCGATGTCGCGGCCGGCGATCGGGGCAAAGCGGCTCTCCTTGTCGAACGGCATCACGTAGCGGCCGTAGCGGATCAGCCCGGAGATGTAGAGCAGCCACTGCATGAAGAACGTGACCCTCAGGTGAGTGGTGGGGACTCCCGACCAGTCGAAGATCTGCTCGGAGAGCCAGTGGTTCTGCGTGGTCTTGCTGCGTGCGTGGGGACGGGACTGGAAGTGTGACATGTTCACGATGAGCTCGAGGTCCTGCTCCTTGGCGGCCTGCGCGAACATGACTGCAGCCTCCACCAGTCCCTCGCCGATCGGGTAGTTGAAGTAGGCGCGCTGGACGCCCCCCATGGCCTTACGAACGTCGCGGAAGTTGAGCAGGTCACCGAATACGACTTCGGCGCCCTTGTCACGCAGTCGCTGTGCCCGCTCGTCGTCCGTGCGGACCATGGCACGCACGTGGAAGCCTTCCGTGAGCAGGTAGTCGACCATCGGCCGGCCGGTCTCACCATTGGCTGTCGTGATCAGAATCGTGGTCATTGTTTCTTTCTCCATTGCTTCGCTGGTGTTGCTGGTGCACGAGGGCCTGGCCTCCCGCTGGCTGTGCCCCTTCGAAGGGCCACAGCCAGCGGGAGCGCAGGAGTGGACCGGATGCGGTGCGCCTCTCCGGCAGGGATGAGGTGTCCCTGTCCGGACCCGGGCCACTGCGTCGCCCACGGGCCGTGCAGGACGGGGCGTTCGCGAGCACACGCTCTGCCGGTGCAGGCTCGGGATCTCCTGCGCGACCCGGGCGAGGTCCGTGTCCGGAGATCCGTCACGTACCGAGGAAGGTGTTGACGTCGGCGGCGAACTCCTTGTGGTACTGGAAGAGGAATCCGTGGGCAGCGTCGGGGTAGATCTTGATCTGTGCGTCGGGCAGCAGGCCGGCAAGCAGGTAGGAGTACCGTGGCGGGATCATCGGGTCGCTGTCACCGTTGGCGACGAACACCGGCTGCGTGATGGCCTGCAGCCGCTCGAGCACGGCGTGGCCCGGGATGCCCACTCGGCCACCGCGTCGTACTGGGCGTGGCGGGTGTGCCAGCTCGTGGGCTCGTCGCGTTTCTCGGTCCGCTCCGTGTAGATGCGGCCCAGGAGGGACTGGCCCGCTTCCAGCTCTGCGGAGGCGCCGGTGAAGAAGACCTCCAGGTAGCCCTCCGCGGATGGGTTCCCGTCCGCCGACTGCCGCGATGACGTCCGCACGCCAGCCGTGTATCCCGGCGGCGCCCCGCGGCGCGGCGGAGGCCAGGACGATTCGGTTGACCAGGTCCGGGCGGTGCAGTGCGATCTCCTGGGCGACGAAGCTGCCGAGGGAGAAGCCGAGCAGGTCGACCTTGTCCAGGCCCAGCACGTCGATGAACGTAATGGCGTCGTCGGCCATGGCGGCGACCGTGTTCGGGGTGCGCCCACTGGTGGCGCCGACGCCGGTGTTGTCGAACGTGATCACCCGGCGCTCCTGCGCCGGCGCGTCGATGAGCGCCGGGTCCCAGTTGTCCAGATTTCCACGGAAGTGCTGCAGCAGCACCAGGGGCAGCGCGTCAGTGCCTGAACCCAGGCTGCGGTAGGCGTACACGATGCCGTTGCCCGCGCTCACGGTCAGCGTCTCGATGGTCGAGTAGGCACTCATCTGAAACCTCCACGGGTGGATGTCACTGCCGGCGGCCGGGCCGCGCCTGCAAATAGATTATGAGCGACATCTAAAAAGAGCAAGGGCCGCCGACGCCCCCAGGCAGGCGGCGCACGATCAGCCGCTCACCGACAGGGCCTCATGTGCGGCATGGAGGATCTTGTCGGACAGCGGGGAGTCGTGCGTGGCCCGAGCGAGGAGAAGGGCTCCCACCATGGTGGCCAGGCGGACCAGACCATCGTCTTCACCCTCGACGGCGAGCCACTCGGCGAAGTCACGCACCCCGTCGGCGTACACCCGATGCGCCGCCGAGTCCCCCGCCTCACGGGCCATGTCGACAGCGAGCCCGGCGGAGGGGCAGCCGTCGGCGGCGTCGTCACGATGCCCGGCCGACAGGTACCAGTCGATCAGCGCCTGGCGGGCGGCGTTGCGCTGCCCGCCGTGCTCATCGCCCGCCTGCGTGCGACGCCCCTCCAGCTCGGCAAAGGCTCGGGCGGTGGCCTCACCGACCAACGCATCCTTGGAGGCGAACTGCTTGTAGAACCCGCCATGGGTCAATCCGGCCGCCTGCATCACGTCGGCGACGCTTATGCCGGTGCCCTTTTCCCGAAACAGCCGGGCGGCGGTGGCTACCACGCGCTGCCGGTTCTCCTGCGCCTGAGCCTGCGATACACGTCCCATCGGATGCCCCTCGTTCAATTAGATTTCGAGTGTCACCTATTTTAAGGTGCTTCCGGCCGACGCGGGCCCGGCACCGCACAGCCCGTCGGACTCCATGCCGCCGCCCGAGCGCGGGTTATCCGTGTCCCCGTCGAAGTCGCCGTCTCCAGGCTGGTCAACTCCCTCAAGGGCGTCTCATCACGCCGGATGCGCCAGGAGTTCCCCGACCTCGTTCAGCACTACTACCGAGCCAACAAGCTGTGGTCCGGCTCCTACTTCGCCGGCTCCGTCGGCGGGGCACCCCTGGCGACAGTGCGCCGCCCTACCGGGCTGAAGCCCGGTACCCCCTCGCCAGGTCCTGGTGGCATCTTGGGCGAATGATGCGCAGAGACGAACAGGAGTGGCTGGCGACTCAGCGTCCGTCGCGCGTGCGTGAGGTCCAGGCAGGTCGCCTCGCCTGGACCGAAGTCGACCTCATCGACATCGAGGGCGGGTTCGCGCGTCCGTTGCGTGACGGGCTGGAAGTCTTCGGCGTCCAGGTGAACTATCTCCGGGTCGGCCAGCCCCGCCATCTGGTGGCGGCACTGGACGGCAGCCGACCGATCGCACCGTATGTGATCGTCGCCTGCCACGGCGACGAGGGACGCATCCTGATGGACGATGTCGCCGAGGAACTGGCCAGATTCCAGCCGTTCAACGGTGCCGTCGGCCCGGACCGAGTACGCGAACATTTCCACCTGCCAGGCAGCGTCACCCTCGTCACCGGTTGCGACACGGGGGAGCCGGCACTCGCCGACGCCTTCCTCGACGCCGGCGCCGGCATGTATATCGCCCCGCGCGGCGCCCCGTTCGGCTATGCGAGCGTATTCGCCCCGTTGTTCTTCTTCTACGAACTCACCGAGCAGCGCACCCCCGTGGAGGCCGTCGGACGCCTGCGCGCGCACGATGACGAACTTGCCATGTGGCAGCTCTATCGGCGCTGACCCGCAGGCCCGCGGCCCGGCCGGCCGGGATTCTTCGGGGAGCTCATGGCGGAGTGAGATGCGAGTCCGGACGGCGCATCGTGTCCACGTGGAGCGTCAGGGTCGGCGTGCCCAGAACAGGGCATGCCCGCCGTCGCCCTCCGGGATGAACTCCTCACGCTCGACTGTCAGGCCGGCCTCGTCGATCCACTCACGGTTGGTGGCGGCGTCCGCGTGACTCCACCACATCGGGGCACCGCCGTCGAGCCAGTTCTCCTCGGTTCCGGTCCACGCGCCGTGTCCCGTGGTGGCCACGAACCAGCCTCCCGGGCGCAGCCACCCGGCGATCCTCCGCAACAGGGGCGGCTGCTCGGCCAGCGGAATGTGTATCAGGGCGAAGAAAGAAACGACCGCGTCGAAGGACACGGCACCGAAGACTGCCGCCGTGGCATCGGCGTGGATGAACTCCACCTGAGGAACTTGTTCCCGAGCCCGGCGGATCTGCACCTCGCTGATGTCGATGCCGGTGACCCGGTATCCGGCGGCAGCCAAAGTACGTGCGACCGGCACCCCGCTTCCGCAGCCCAGGTCCAGCACCGTGCCACCGGCCGGGATCCGCCGGCACAGGTCATCAAGCAGTGACCGGTACTTCGTCTCGGCACCGTACGCCTCGTCGTAGCGCAGGGACACGGCGTCGTACCGTTCCTAGCGTTGTTGGCCAGCATTGGCCAATTCGCCGTGAACCGGATCGGTGATCCGGTGGCCCTCCGAACGGTCTTGAGGGCCGGGGAACAGCGTGAGCTGGTCACCTCGGCACAGTCGAGTCTTACCGCCCGCGTGGGGCGTGCTCGCTGTCCTGGGTGGGCCCGCGGTCCC
>NZ_QZWF01000107.1 GCF_004187715.1 Streptomyces sp. F001
GCACCACCCGCCGATCCCACCCATCACCGATCCTCAAGATCTCCGGCTGTAGTACTTGCAGCGGCCACCGATTCTCTCGTTCCCTGGTGCAGTGACCCAACGATCGGCGGATACACGCTTACCCGCCGTGAAGGCTGCCACAAGGTCGGTGTGGTGACGGACTGGTGGCAGATCAGCAAC
Source organism: Streptomyces sp. F001 (assembly GCF_004187715.1). Taxonomy (GTDB): domain Bacteria; phylum Actinomycetota; class Actinomycetes; order Streptomycetales; family Streptomycetaceae; genus Streptomyces; species Streptomyces flavusporus. The sequence continues at coordinate 181 of NZ_QZWF01000107.1, forward strand.
AATCAGCCGCCCAAGCACATCGGCACCGCCATCTTCCTCGTCCGCGAAGAGATGAAGCTGGACAACACGGGATCGTGGCAGCAGCGGAACTTCATTTCTCCGCTCAACATCCAGAGCTCGCTCGGCACTGTGACGCTCGACTACTGGGACGCCAGTTGCGGTGGCGACACCGTCTGCGACAGGGAATTCATCGGCCCCGAATTCACGGGCCCGACCTCCTGGACCAGCATCTCGTCGGTGACCGAGCAGACAGTCCAGACGCGAAAGTTCACCTGGAAGACGGCTGCCCTCGGCAAGTCCCAGGAGTTCGACCGGGGCAGCTTCCTCGGCTTCAAGGCATCCGCTGCTCCTGGTGCGGTGAAGATCACCGAGCCGAGCTGGGTGTTCTGGGACCAAATCCGCTGTGACCAGATGATGCCGAATGCGGCGTCCGTCGGCTGTGTCTTCCCTAAGTACACGCCGACGTTCGAGCTGAAGCACGCGTATGCCGAAGGTGCCGCGCTGTACTACATGGAGATGCGCGACAAGCTCGACTGGCACCCCGGCAGCAAGGCGCACAACAGTCCGCTGCGCCGCGAGTTCGACCCGGTCAAACGAGACGCGAACCGCGCTGTCGTGTGCCCGGACAGTGGACAGTACGCGCTGGTCCTGCACCCGCTGGCGACTGGTGACAGCAAGAACACTCAGTGCGACGAGTACGCCTTCGCGGCCACCAAGGAGAGCGGTGGATCGCAGCCGGAGGTGACAAACGGTTCACAGTGTCTCCAGGCTTATGCCCGTAAGGACGCCGACGGCAAGTGGCGTCTCTACGACGACCTGCGGGCGCCGAACACCGCACCCACGTACACGGAGAAGTGCGCCCGCGCCACCATGGCCGGTGCCCAGAACGAGCGTGCCGGATCCCGCCTGTCGGGCTTCTACACCAAGCAGCGAATGCTGGACAATGATGCGTACTTCATCGATGTCCCCGGTCTTGTCAGGCCGTAGCGAGTAAAAGAGGAGAAGCCCCCTCCTGCTGGGTCTGCGGGAGGGGGCTTCTCGCGCCTAAGCCTGGATCTTCTCCAACTTCCAGTTGAGGTAGCGGGGTGGACCTTCGTCAAGTAGAGGAACCCGCGCGTACTGGCCCGAATACGGCAGAGGAGATCCGGTCTCCAGGGACCTGGCCATCAGCCCGATCATCTCCCCCAGAGTCTTCCAGCGGAATGCGGTGACCTCGTTGCCCTCATAGTCGATCTCGATGATGTTGCCGTAGGTGTCGCCTGGCCGGTGGTCGATGAGGAGGCTCTGCCCCGTGTGTCTACCGGCAATGGGAAGCCACAGCGGGTCCGCCCACGGCTCCAGAACCCAGTGCTCGGGATCCTCGTCACGCTGCTCGTTGAACTCTTCGAGCATTTCCTCCATGTAATCCGGCCCGCCCTTGAGTGCTTCGACCCCGTACGGGACGTAGCCGCCCGGCCAGATGGGGGCGTCATACAAGGGGGCGCCGCCGTGGATTCTGAGCCACTGCACGAGATGCGGATGGAGCGGGTACGGTACGGCGTCCTGGAGGGACTGGATGGCCTCTTCGGAGGCAGGCGGTTGTAGCTCGGAGAGAGCAATAGTGCACTGGTGCTCTCGAAGCCACGTTTCGATGCGTTCCCAGGCGCGTATGAGGTCGTCCATCAGCGCATCCTGACACACAACTGGAAACCCCAAGAGACATGGGACAACCGCTTGCCGCCGAGTCACTGTCAAGAGTCGGGGATCAGTTGAGGTGACTCAGGCGGTGGCGGTCCGCCAGATCTGAATCGCACATAGGAAGGCCGGCCCGTGAAGCTTCGTCCTCACCAGCGTGAAGCCGTCGATGCGGTACTTCGTGCGCTTGAATCGCCTGCGAGAGGGACTGTGCCCGAGCAGGGACTGCGGACTCAGGTGATCATGGCGACCGGTACCGGGAAAACCCTCGTCGCCGTGCGCAGCGCGGAGGAGCTCCGCGCGGGCCGGGTCCTGGTGCTCGTGCCCTCACTGGATCTGCTCGCCCAGACCGAGGCCTCCTGGCGCGCCGGCGGGCGTACGGGCCCGATGATCGGGGTCTCGTCCCTGCGCGGGGACCAGGTGACCTTCCCCAACACCACGGACGTGGACGAGCTGGTCAGCTGGGTGCGCCCATACGACAAGGTGACCGTGTTCGCCACGTACGCCAGCCTGGGACTCGGCACGCTGGAGCGCGCCCACGAGGCCGGCCTACCGGGTTGGGACCTGATCGTCGTGGACGAAGCCCACCGCTGTTCCGGCCGGATCGGAAAGCCCTGGGCGGTCGTCCACAACAACCAGAAGATCCCGTCCCTGCGCCGCCTTTACATGACGGCCACGCCCCGGCTGTGGCAGCTGGACGAGGACTCCGAACAGGGCGCGCCGGGCGAGCTGGTGGCGAGCATGGAGGACGACCCCAACGGCCCGTTCGGGGCCCGCTGCTACACGCTGACGCTGTCCGAGGCGATCGACCGGGGGATCTGTGCGCCGTACCAGGTGGTGTGTGTGGACGTCACCGACACGCAGCTCCAGGCGGCCATGCTGCTCGGTGCCGAGGGACGGTCGGACCAGGTGCGCGGGGCCCGGCTGGCTGCGCTGCAGACGGCGCTGGTGAAGGCGGCCTCGGAGGAAGGCTTTCGCCGTACGCTCTCGTTCCACCACGTGGTCAAGGAAGCCGAGGCTTTCGCGGCCGGCCTTCCCGACATCGCCGCGCAGCTGCATGACGCGGATCCGGAGCTGTACCCGCGTGCGGTCTGGGCGGACTGGCTGTGCGGTGACCACAAGCCCAACCACCGGCGGCGGGTTCTCGGGGAGTTCGCCGACGGCATCGCCACGGACGGCACGGTCGTGGAGAAGGGCTTCCTGAGCTCAGTGAAGGTGCTGGGCGAAGGGGTGGACACCCGAAATTGTGACTCTGTGTACTGCGAGGCGAACACCCGATGGACGGCCTTGCCCGAATACGACAGCCGCAGCGTGAACAGGTGGCACTTGACCACCTCGCCGGCCACCCGCACCCAGACGTCCGCGAAGTCGACCTCGGCTTCCTCGCCGGGCAGATGTGCTTGGGGCACCATTCCCTCCAGATGCTGGCGGCCCTCACGATCCTCTGCCACGATCTCCGGCCGCCGTTTGCGGACGTAGTTGCGCAGAGTGGAATACGACGCCAGGTCGAAGTCGTGCTCCTCGGCCAGGCGCTTCTGGATCCGCTCGACGGTGTGCTTCTGCTTCCGCGGGGCCCTCAGGTCGGCCCGGAGCATCGCGTCGATCCACCCGGTGGCCGGGTCCAGGATGCGGAACTGCCGTTGGCCGGACTTGCGCGGCGGCGGGATTGCGGAGGCCATCGCCTGCCGGATGGTTCGGCGATGGACGCCGTACTTCGCCGCCAGGGCCCGCTGCGAGATCGACGGATCGAGACGGACGTCCCGACGGATCTGTTCGAACAGCTCGACACGCGAAACACGCAACCCGGCCTCCCGACACGGCCATGACCAACAGCACGGCCTCCGACATGACCGTGAACGACGGACACACCCTGTCGGGATCGGGCAGACAGCCCAGACCATTCACTCGGACGAGGGCATGTCGTCTCACAGCGGCACGGGTGGGGCCAAATCAAATGTCGATCAACTGGGGCCAGCCCAGAGTGCCGGAGTGGAGCCGATGAAACCTGTCACAAACAACCTGAGGGGTCACTAGTCGACAGATCCGGCCACCGGATCACCCCCGCGTGGGCGGGGAGCACCGCCTCGCCGGCCTCGTCGACCCACACCACGACGCCCTCCCCGCCCACGCGGGGGTGATCCGTAACCGAGCCACCTACCAGAGACGAGGCATCAGCCCTCCCCGCCCACGCGGGGGTGATCCGGACGGCGGCCTCGGGGATCAGCAGGGCCCGCTGCCCTCCCCACCCACGCGGGGGTGATCCGTGTCGGTGGCCAGTTTCATTTCCCCGCTCGCGGCCATGTGACGGGGAGTCAAGTGGCCGCGAATGGTCACAGAGAATCGTCGGCCTGGGAGGACGCGTGGTAGCTGTCCGAAGCCCGGCCGTGTCCAGAATGGTGCTGCGGAAGGCGGGCGCCCCCGGGTCCGGTCCTGCCCGGGGGACGAGCCGATGTACAACACCGTCACCAAGTCACCGACGCTGCCAGAACCGCAGAACGAGCGTCAGACGGTCCAGATAGTCGAGCAGGGTCGTCATCGTCCTGCGGGCCGCGGCGCGGCGGAAGGCGTGGCGCGACCACACGGTCGGCAGCACCACACCGACGTACAGGAGCAGGAACAGGACGACCATGAGCGCGCCGACCGGGCCGAGGGCCTGGACGGTGTCGACGCCGAGTTCCTTGAGGGTGTCGATGATCGACATGTCGGGACCTTTCGAAGGAGTCCCCGGTCCGCTGCCGGGGTTGACGTCCTCGACGCTCGCTGTCCATAGGGGTGTCCTTCAGCCGTCGTGGGGATCCTGGACGTTTTCCCGCCGAATCTGCTGGTCAGGACCTAGGCTGCTCGGTGTCCAAGACGGGCGTTCTGGACAGATGGACAGCAGGCGGGGGCACATGTGACGGGCAAGCAGGCCAACGACCGAGAAAAGGAGTTGAAGGCGGACCTGCGACGGCTCGCCGGTCTTTACCGCGCCCACGTGGCCGACAGGGTCACGGAGCGCGGACTCGGCCGTGCCATCAAGGTCTCCCCGACCACGGTCGGCAACTGGCTCGCGGGGAAAGTCGTCCCCCAGCAGGTGGACAAGCTGGTCGAGTTGGTCGCGTTCTTGGCGGCCAAGGTGGCGGACGCTGGGGCCGACGTGCCTCCGGCCGACCGTCGACTGCTAGACCCGTACTTCGCGGGTCGTTGAT
>NZ_QZWF01000108.1 GCF_004187715.1 Streptomyces sp. F001
GCGCACGCCGATCGGAAAGGCCAGGCGGGTTCGTCACGGACGAGAGCTGCCCCCGGTCCCCGACGCGCGGGCAGCTCTCGTCCGTGACGAACCCGCCTGGCCTTTCCGATCGGCGTGCGCAGCCAGCGGAGGGATCGCCCACCTCCGGGTCTGGAAGGCCGAAGGCGAAGGTCACGTCGCCATCGTCACGGAGACCGGGCTCGGAGCCTCCACGACCAATAGCGCGGGCGAGATCTGGGCGGAACTCGCAGTCTGCTTCCCCGGCCCGCTGGTCCTCTTCGAGCACTGGCCCGCCGGTTCTCTGGGGAAACGAGCTGTTGCAGCGTAAAGACTCTTGCGTTGATGCGGCTCAGCGACAGTGGCCGTGATCGTAGTCGACGCAACAGGTGTGGTGCGATCGCTGGATGGGGTGACGGGCCACAAGTCTTGATCGACAAGAACCGCACATCGGTGACAGCACGAACTTCGTTCCCTGGACCCCACTCTCGAACTCACACCGTGAGTGAAGGTTCTGACTGCTTCCTCCGGCCCTCCGCTGTCCCGCTCTGGGATGCTCAAGGCAGAGCAAGGTGAAGGTGGAAGGCGGGGGAAACATGTCGTCGGAGCAGCAGACACAGGTGAATGGGAGAGAGCCGGAGATCACGGTCGGGCAGCTGCTGCTCACGGAGTATCAGACGATCAAGGATGAGCAGAAGGCCCGTATCGGCTTCCGCGACAACCTGCTGTACGTGACACTAGCGGCCGTCGCCGCCGTCATCGCCGCTGCCGCGCAGGCCAAGCAGCCGCAGATGCTGCTCGCGTTGCCGCCGGTCTGTGTGGTCCTGGGATGGACCTACCTCGTCAACGACGAGAAGATCTCAGCGATCGGCGACTATGTGCGAAACGAGTTGGGACCGCGTCTCGCGGCGGCGACCGGAAGCTCCGACACGTCCGAGGTCGTCTTCAAGTGGGAGACCACCCACCGCACCGACGCGCGGCGCCGCTCGCGCAAACTCATCCAATGCGCGGTCGATCAGGGGGCGTTCTGCGCCGTACCACTGGCCGCACTCGTCGTGTACTGGGTGCATGGGGGCGGCGGGGCACTGCTGATCGGAATGTCCGTGATCGAGGCGCTGGCGATCGCCGGGCTCGCCGCCCAGATCCTCCTGTACGCCGGGATGCTCGGTACAGGCGACCGATAGAGGCATGAGGTATCGGGTACGCGCTGTCGATGAGCCCGTCCCTATGGAACTGACGTCGACGGGTCCCCGTCGTGCTTCCCGCTTGCCCTGCATGTCCGCCAGATGCTCCCCTGCCCGACGGACTGGCCCCGACAAGTCTCCACACCCACCACGGAATTGCTCGTTCCGGCTTGGGTGTGCTTTACGGTGAGCTCTGCACCCACGCAAGAGAAGAACGGTCGAGGCTGGTCACGTGGCAGACACCACTCTCCCCACTGCGGTCATCCTCACGGCCCTATCTGTGGAGTATGACGCCGTACGGGCCCACCTCACCGACACCGAGACACTCGTGCACGCCTCTGGCACCCGCGTTGAACGCGGCCGACTCCCCGGAACACCCTGGTACGTCGCCCTCGCTGAGATCGGTGAGGGCACCCTCACGGCGGCCACCCTCACCGAGCGCGTCAACTCCTGGCTCAACCCGCAGGCCCTGTTCTTCGTGGGTGTCGCGGGCGGCCTAAAAGACGACATCAACATCGGCGACGTCGTGGTGGCGACCAAGGTGTATGGCATTCACGGGGGCAAGCAGACCCCGGAAGGCTTCCTTGTACGCCCCGAGGCCTGGCACGCCTCCCACCGTCTGGAGCAGGCCGCCCGCCACGCCCTGCGTGGCACCGAGTTCCGGGCCCACTTCAAGCCGATCGCCGTCGGGGACGTTGTCCTCGCCGACGCCGAGTCCGTGATCGCACGCCACATCCACAAGCACTACAACGACGCTGCCGCCATCGAGATGGAAGGAGCCGGCGTCGCCCAGGCCGCCCACCTCACCGGTACCTTGGACACGCTGATCATTCGGGGCATCAGCGACAAGGCCGACCCGGATAAGAACAAGCGGGACGCGGAGGGCTCCCAGCCACAAGCCGCCAAGAACGCCGCCGCGGCCGCCATCGCCGTTCTCCACAAACTGGAACCGACCGACGTCGCAGATGTCCCAGCACAGGGGGCCGCTCCGGCATCTTCAGGGGCCGAGACGGACGAGGCGGGGGCAGCTGGGTCGCGCTCCCGGCAGGAGCAACTGGACCTTGCCCGGCGGGAGGCGCAGGCCCGCCGGCTTGTCCGGCTGCGCCCCGTCCCGGCGCACCGGCGTGAGGCAGTGCTGGAGTGGATGGCCGAGCACCCCGAGCCCGGGCTGGTGGTGCCGGAGGGCCAGGTGCGGGTGCTGGTGGGGCCCATGGGAGCGGGCAAGAGCGAGCGTGCCGGGCGCTGGCTGGAGGAGGGGCTTGAGGATGCGGAGCTCGACGACATGGTTGAGGTCCCCGTATGGCTGGATGCCCGTACGGTCACCCCTTCGCTGTCGGCCGCGGTGACGAAGGCAATCGGGAGGGACCCGATCCGGCCGTGCCGGGTGGTCATCGACGATCTCGACAGCCTCACGCCCCGGCAGGCCGACCAGCTCCTGGACGAGGCACGGCACTTGGTGCTGGTCTGGCCGAGGGCGCGGGTGCTGGCGACCAGCCGTGAGGGCGTTAAGGCGGAGCCGGAAGAACGTCTTACCGCCGATGCGTGGCCGCGGGAGCGCGGCGCTGACCTCTTGCGGTGCGTCCTCGGTGAGGAGCCGCCGCGGGCGGCGTGGACACCGGAAGCCCGCAAGCTGATGACCAGCCCGCTGCTGGTTCTGGCTATGGCCGCCCGCATCACCGGCGGCAAACAGATCGACGCCTCTCCCCTGCAGCTGCTGTCCGGCCTCGCCCGGGACGTCGTCGAGCGGGAGCGGCCCCAGGCCGACGACCAGACCTGGGACCGGCTTGCCCAGTTGGCCACCCGCATCCTCACCTCCCTGGAGCCGGTACCGGCCGCCTCGTTCGGCACCGATCCGCAGGTGTGGGCCCTGATTGAGACCGGCCTGGTCGTGGACGCCGAGGCTGGTCTCCGGTTTGCTCTGCCCCTCTTCGAGCAGTACTTCGCCGCCCACGCTCTCCGTTCCGGCACGGTCGCCCTGGAGGAAGCCGCCGGTGCCCACTCCTTCCCCGGCTGGAGATACGCACTCGCCTTCGCCGTCTCCACCGCGTCGGAGGAGACGGCCGAGCAGTGGATGCTGCGCCTGGCCCGGGCCAACCCGGCCGCCGCATCATGGATCCTCGACGAGATCGACCGCCCCCGCCATCTCCACGTGCACCGTGACGCTCCGGAGGAGGGCACCGACCCGTCACTGGAGGCCGGACGACGGCTGCGCGAGGCCGTCCAGGCGTTCCTGGCCGGCTTTGGAGCTTGCGGCCCACAACTGGCGCACCATCACGACGGCCAACTCGTGCAGTGGGGCGTGCGGCTACGCGGCCGCGGGATGGTCCTGTGCGAGGCCCGGGAAGCCACGCAGCCGGAACTGGTTCTCCTGCCCGACAGGCCGCTGGACGGCGCGCTGGCCGCCGGGTGGCAGTCAGGAACCGCGTTCGATCTGCCCGCCAGCCGTCTGGAGCGGTGGCGATGGTCGCGCGACCGGCTGTCGGAGCCCCTGGCCCGGCTGCTGCGCCAACGGCGTCTTCCTCTGCCCGCAGGCTCTCCGCTGGAGCGGGAGAGAATATGGTTCCTGGCCCAGCAGATCATGAAAATCAGGCACCACCGGTGGACCGAACCGGTCATCCCGCTGGCGGACCTGCGGGCCGCCGTCGCCGAGATGATGAACAGAGTCAATGCATCCCGGATGTCCCGTTGGCAGTCCGGCAGCGCGGAGGTCGACTCACACGACATTCGCTGGATCAACGCCCGGCTCGTCGGCCTGCACGGCGAGGACCTCAGCCCGCCACGCCCTCTGCCTGACCGGCGCAGCTCGGCCAACCGCTGGCGTTGGCAGGATTACTCCCCCGAGCTGACCGTCAGCATCCTCACCGACGTCCTCCGGGACGCTGTCACCGGCTACCGCGACCTGGTCGCCGAGAACTTTCCCCGCTTCGGATCCGCCCTGGGCCTGTACAGCGTTCTGCCCGTGTGCGCCGAGGGGCAGGTGATCACGAGGGAGGACGGGCCCGAAGGCAGTGGCCTGTACTACACCCTCACCCCCGCCCCTGAACGCCCGCTCGATGCCCCGCCCCAGGTCAGCCTCGTCCTCGCGGAGGTACTACAGCCCTTGCGCGACCAGGCCGGGCTGAGGGAAGCCAGTAGCCGTCAATCCGTCTTCCACCGCACCTCAGACCATCTGATCTCCCTGCCGACCGGAGCACCCCGGCCGGCGACCAACCTCGCCTACAACTGGCTCGCCGACGACCTTGGGGCCCTCGGGTGGCTCCGGCAGCGGCTGCACTTTTCCGAGTGACCTCGAGGCTCCATGGCGCCGTCTGAAGCTTCACCGGCTGACGCGGGCATCACGGGCGCGCAGGCGGAGGCCGATCAGGAAATGATGATCCACATGGAAAGGCCGGCTCCAGCCGCTGCGATGGCACCGTGCAGCGTGGTCCACACCACGTACAACCGGATTCTCCTCAGTTGCGGAAAGCGCCCGCGCTGCTCGCGGGATGTCGCTCTCAAGGTTGCCTCGATCTTCAGATCCGGGAACTGCTCAGCGATCTTCTTACGCAGCCCCCGTGCCTGTCCGACATGAAACGCACAGCGTTCATGGAACTTGAGGCAAGCGAACGCTCCGTAGAGCCCGAGCGCCATCATCGGCAGCGTCACGACGAGCATGGTTGGGCGGAGACCGCTGAGGGCGATGAAGCCTAGTCCGGCTGCCACGACAATGATGATGATGTTCGTCAGTGTCGCCCGTTGGTTCTCCGTCTGACGATCTGCCTCGCGCTGCTCCTTCCAGAGCTCAAGCAGCACATCGGTCCCGTCTGCCATGTCTACCCCAGTGAGATCGTCTCATCC
>NZ_QZWF01000109.1 GCF_004187715.1 Streptomyces sp. F001
TCCCACGCCCACAACTACCAACATTGACATCCTCCCCCTCTTAAAAGAGGGGGAGGATGTCAATGTTGGTAGTTGTGGGCGTGGGAGGACGGGAGGAACGGCCAGGTACCGGGCATGATCGTGCGGCGCAGCCGCAGTGGGGCGATGATCCGCTCGCGGACCTCGGTGGTCCAGTCGCGGCCGGTGACGAGGACGTCGGCCAGCCGCGCGGGCGCCACCATGACGGGTCGGTCGCGCTGAGCATGCCACCGCCGACAAGCTGCCCACACCGGTGAAGGTGACCGTCAAGGTGCAGCGCCCGAGGCCGGCGAGGTTCCTGAGCGTAAACCGTGCGGAGCCCGCTGCCCCACCGGGACTCAGGCATCAACGCCCCGGCCCCCACCGGGCGGGTCGACTGACGCGGTGGACGATGGGCCGGTAGCTTCCATCCGTTCAAGCACTGACCCGATACCCAGGCAGGAGGAGGTGCAGGTGGGTGGAGCCGACGAGGCGGGGCGTCCTGAAGGCCTGTTCGTCGGCTTGTGCACACTGGACGTCATCCAGCTCGTGGACCATGTGCCGGGTTCCGACGAGAAGCTGACGGCTCGTGAGCAGGTGGTGGCCGCAGGCGGTCCGGCGGCGAACGCGGCCGCGGCCTTCGCCCACTTGGGCGGCGCGGCCACGTTGCTCACCGCGATCGGCTCCCATCCGCTGGGACTTGCGGTCGTACAGGACCTGAACCGGCTGGGTGTGACGGTGTCGGACCTGGCAGCCGACTCGGCCGAGCCGCCCGCCGTGTCCTCGATTCTGGTGACCGCATCCAGCGGGGACCGTGCCGTCGCCTCGACCAATGCGACTGGATACCGGCTCGCCCCGCCCGACGACCTCGACACCTTGGTGGCAGCCTGCGACATCGTCGAGTTCGACGGCCACCACATGGAGCTGGCCGTGGCTGCCGCCCGCGCTGCGCGCGCCGCCGGTCGTCGGACCGTCCTCGACGGGGGCAGTTGGAAGGCCGGCACGGAGAACCTGCTGCCGTCGATCGACGTGGCCGTCTGCTCGGCCGACTTCCACCCGCCCGGCACCAGCACACCGACGGACACCCTGCGGTTCCTGCGGGAGCACGAGGTCGTCTGGTCGGCAGTCAGCCGGGGAGGGCAGCCCATCGTGTGGGCGGGGCCCGACGGCAGCGGCACGGTGGACGTACCTGCCGTCCGGGTGGCGGACACACTGGGCGCGGGTGACGTCCTGCACGGGGCCCTCACCCATCACCTCGCGGTTCAGGGCCGCTTGACCTCGCAAGGCTTCGTCGAGGCCCTGCGTGCCGCGGCCGCGGTGGCCTCGTGGGCCTGTTCCTCGTTCGGCACCCGCGCGTGGATGCGGCGAGGGTGACGCCGCCCCCAGCGACGGCACCCCGCAGTTCGTCGATCCGATCGCCGCGAGTCTTGGCGTACCGAAGTCAACACATCGGATCTATCCCGTTGCATTGACGCACCGTTACCTCGTCTCTATGTTGCATCACGGGATAGCTCCGATGATTCATCGAACCTGTCTGGAGGAAACGTGTCCTCTCCCTCCGCGCCCGATCCGTCCAGACGTACCGTCCTCGCCACCGGATCCGCTCTGGGTGGCGTACTGCTGACCTCGGGCCTGACCACCCAGGCGACCGCGGCTGACCATGCCGAGGCCACCGCGCTTCCCGCCGACCCCTGGCGCACCGTTCTCGACGACGCCGACCTGGTCTGGCAGCGGATGCCGACGACCTGGTACGAAGGCCCCTTCCTCGGCAACGGGTTCCTCGGTTCCGGGATCTACGCCGAGCCGGGCGCCGCATCGACGGCCGTGCGCTTCAACGTCCAGCACTCCGAAGTACAGGACCACCGCCCCGAGTTCGGTTCCCTCTTCGGCCTGGCTCGGCTGCCGATCGGGTACTTCACACTTGAGCCGGTGGGCGCGATCACCGGCCTCGACTGGCGATTGTCGCTGCATGACGCCGAGTTGACCGGCACGCTCACCACCGACAAGGGCACCCTGACCCTGCGCGCCCTGGTCCACAACGACCGCTCGGTCCTCGCCGTGGAAGTGACCGCGAGCGAGGGCGAGAGCGGCTTTCGCTGGGTGTTCCACCCGGCGGACGCGATCAGTCCGCGGGCCGCGTTCAAGCCGCTGCCGGACGGCTACCAGGGCAACCCGCCCGCCGAGGTCGCCGACCACGACGGGACGACCGCCGCCGTGCAGCCGCTGCTGGCCGGCGGGCAGCACGTCACCGCATGGCGGGAGCGGACCAGGAGCCGGACGCGGACGCTGTATGTGCACGTCGCGCACTCGTACCCGAAGAACACAGCCCTGGAGCAGGCCCTGAAGGCGGTCCGCGCCGCGGACCGGCTCCCCTATTCAGCCCTGGCAGTGACCCACCGCGCATGGTGGCACGCCTACTACCGCAAGAGCTTCCTCTCCCTCCCCGACGCCCGCATCCAGCGTTTCTACTGGATCCAGCTCTACAAGGCAGCATCCGCCGCCCGCCGCGACGCCCCTGTCATGGCGACGAGCGGACCCTGGCTCGAGCCCACGCCATGGCCCAACACCTGGTGGAACCTCAACGCCCAGTTGGAGTACTGGCTCATCCATGGCTCCAACCACCTCGAACTCGACGCGATCACCAGGGCGTTGAGCGAGTTCCGGGACAACCTCGCCAACGAGGTGACGCAGCCGTACCGCGCCGATTCGCTCGGTATCCCCCGCACCACCGATCCCCACCTGGTCAATGGCGCGGCCAGCACACTGATGGGCTACGGCGTCGGCATCCCCGGCCAGAACCCGCCGACCCCCGAAGTCGGCAATCTGACCTGGGCGTTGCACAACGTCTGGCTCAGCTACCGCCACACGATGGACAAGTCGATCCTCCGGGACGTCCTGTTCCCTCTCCTGCGCAAGGCGATCAACTACTACCTGCACTTCCTCGAGCGCGGCCCGGACGGCAAACTGCACCTGCCCGCCACCTTCTCCCCGGAGTACGGCGGCGACTCACGCGACTGCAACTACGATCTGATGCTGCTCACCTGGGGCTGCCGCACTCTCCTCGAAGCCGCCGGACTCCTCGGCATCGACGACGTGTTGGCGCCGCGCTGGCGCGAGGTGCTGGCCAAGCTGGTGCCGTATCCGACCGACGCGAACGGCTTCGTGATCGGCGCGGACATCCCCTTCGCGAAGTCCCACCGCCACTACTCTCACCTACTCGCGGTCTACCCGCTGCACGAGGTGACCGGCCGGACCCCCGACGAACGCGCCCTGATCGAGAAGTCACTGGCGCACTGGGTGGGCTTCGAGGGCGCCCTGCAGGGTTACACCTTCACCGGGGCCGCCTCGATATCGGCGCTGCTCGGCAAGGGCGAGGACGCACTGCGGTATCTCGGTGAGCTGATGACCCGCTTCATCCAACCCAACACCATGTACAAGGAGTCGGGTCCGGTCATCGAGACGCCCCTGTCGGCGGCCCAGTCACTGCACGACATGATCTGCCAGTCCTGGGGCGGGATCATCAGGGTCTTCCCCGCGCTGCCCGCCGCGTGGGCGGACCTGGCCGTGCACAACTTCCGTACGCAGGGCGCCTTCCTGCTCGGCGCGCGCCGTCAGAGCGGCACGACTCGTTGGGTGCGACTGGTCAGTGAGGCGGGCGCTCCCTGCGTCGTACGGCACGGGATCGCGGGATCGGTCGACGTTCGGGACGGGCGGGGCCGCCCCCTCCGCTACTCCGATGCCGGTGACGGCGCCATCCGACTCGCTCTGCGCAAGGGCGAGTCGGCGCTGATCACCGCGCGGGGCGACCGGCCCGACCTGACTGTCGCGCCCGTACGCCCGAACGAGGACGCGCCCCGCTGGGGGCTGCCCCTCACCTGAGCGCGGCCGGATCGGGGGCAACGCTGTCACTGTTCGTGGTGGATCACGTGACCGCCCGTCACAGTCAGCCGGACGGGGGCCTCGGCCAGTTCGTCGGCCGGAGCCGCCGTCGGGTCGACCCCCAGGGCTGTGAGGTCGGCGCGGTGGCCCGGGGTGATGCGGCCGGCCGTGGCCGATTCGCACGCGGCGCGGGCGGCGTGGGTGGTGCGGCCCTCCAGTGCCTCCGGTCCGGTCGGTCCGGCCCGGGCGGAGGCCGCGCCACGAGGTCGGCGAGCTGTCGTCAGGACCTGGCGGACGTCGTAGTGGGCGATGGGCCGGTCCGAGCCCAGGGCGGCCGTGGCGCCCGCGTCGCGCAGGTCTCGCAGCCTCCAGGTGTGGCGGGCGCGGTCGGCGCCCAGCCGGCGGGACCACTCGTCGGTGCCGTCGGCGCGGGTGCAGGCGGTGTGCGGCGGCCGTATGGACGCCGCCGCTCTGAGCTGCTCGAACCTGGGCAGCAGATCGTCCGGCGCCGTCTCGATGTGCTCGATCCGGTGCACCCCCACACGGCCGGACGGTCCCAGGCCGGCCACCACGTCCAGGACGTTGCGTACCGCCGCGTCGCCGATGGCGTGGGGGCCGTGCAGACTCTTCGCTTCGAAGAACAGGAAGACCACCCGTCACGATGCCGCGAGCATCGCGATCGGACGACGCGCCCAAGGGCACCCGATCTGGCAGGCCCTTGAGGCACTGGAGGAGGACGGCACCGCCCCCTGCTCACCGGAGTGATGGACAGGGGCATCGGACCATCCAGACCGACCGGTGTGCCCCTGGGCGTGAGGGAACCCGCCGCCTCGTCACGGACCGTGGCCAGGAGGCACGCGCCCGGACAGGAAGACAACAAGGAACGCGGGCGACCAGCGCACCCAAAACCGTTCGGGATGCGTGCAGTGTCAGGCAGTGGGTCCAAGACTCACCCCTGCTCACTGATCAGGAACGGTACGCCAATGCCGCCAAGAGCGGGTCGGCGCTCCGGCCGGCCGCACGGCTGTTCACGCATCTGACCCGGAAGCCCTGCCTTCCGACCGTGTAGGTCCACACCAACTAAGAGGTCGTCTCATTTGGAA
>NZ_QZWF01000110.1 GCF_004187715.1 Streptomyces sp. F001
CGGTTCCGACGGTTCCGACGGCCGCCGCGGCGGCCGTCGGAACCGTCGGAACCGGTACGTACGGCGTCCTGAACGGGCCGGGTGTGAAACGCGTCACCGTCCCGCTGGCCAAACTCCCGCGCGCGGCGCACGGTTTCCGGATCGCGGTGGTCAGCGACATCCATCTGGGCCCGGTCCTCGGCCGGGGCTTCGCCCAGAAGGTCGTGGACACGATCAACTCGACGCAGCCCGACCTCATCGCGGTCGTCGGCGACCTCGTCGACGGCAGTGTGAAGGACCTGGGGCCCGCGGCCGCGCCCCTCGCCCAGCTGACGGCCCGCCACGGCGCCTACTTCGTCACCGGCAACCACGAGTACTTCTCCGGCGCCGAGCAGTGGGTGGAGGAGGTACGGAGACTCGGCCTGCGCCCCCTGGAGAACGCCCGTACGGAGCTGCCCCACTTCGACCTCGCGGGGGTCAACGACGTGGCCGGCGAGGAGGAGGGCAACGGCCCGGACTTCGCCAAGGCCCTCGGCGACCGGGACGCGGCACGCGCGTGCGTGCTCCTGGCCCACCAGCCCGTGCAGATCCACGACGCCGTCGAGCACGACGTCGACCTCCAGCTCTCCGGCCACACCCACGGCGGCCAGCTCTGGCCCGGCAACCTCCTCGCGGCGGCAGCGAATCCGACGGTCGCGGGCCTGGAGCGCTACGGCGACACCCAGCTGTACGTCAGCCGCGGAGCGGGCGCCTGGGGGCCGCCCACGCGCGTCGGCGCACCCTCCGACATCACGGTGATCGAGCTGGCCTCGCCCCGGTGACAGGGCGAAGGGAGCGGCGGCGGATCTGAGCCCTACACGGGCGCAGCCGTCCGCGCCGGCAGGGTCACCGTCACCGCCAGCCCCTCGCCCGGCGCCGTACGCACCGCCACCTCGCCGCCGTGCGCATGGACCACCCCCTGCACGATCGCCATGCCCAGCCCGCTGCCGGCGCCGCCTCCCGCGCGGAAGAAGCGGTCGAATATGCGGGCCGCGTCCTCCGTGCCGAGGCCCGGCCCCTCGTCGGCGACACACAGCCGTACCACCCCGTCGGAGCGCTCCACGTCGAGCCGCACCGGCACGTCGGCGGGTGTGTGGATACGGACGTTGCCCAGGAGGTTGCCGAGTATCTGACGCAGCCCGGACTCGTCGGCGTGCACCAGCAGGGAGCCGTCGGCACCGACCGTGATGGGCCGTTCGGGCTGCTGCACCCGCAGGTCCTCAGCCGCCTCCCGCACCAGCCGGCTCAGGTCGACATGGTGGAAGCGCAGTTCGGGCTGCTGGTCGAGGCGGGCGAGGATGAGCAGTTCGTCGACGAGCCGGCCCATGCGGTCCGCCTCCGCCATCACCCGCTCCCAGGCCCGCTTGCGGTCCGCCGGGTCGCGCAGCATGCCCTTGTCGTACAGCTGGAGGTAGCCGCGTATCGCGGACAGCGGGGTGCGCAGTTCGTGCGAGGCGTCGGCGACGAAGCGGCGCAGCTGGGAGGCGCTGCGTTCACGCGTGCGGTACGCCGACTCGACCTGATGGAGCATCGAGTTGAGGGCGAGGCGGAGCTGCTCCACCTCCAGGGTGGCCTCGCGGCTGGACGGCACGCGCCGGGTCAGGTCGCCCTCGGCGATCGCCGTCGACGTCTCGACCATGTCCTCCAGGGGCTGCATCCGGCGGCGCACGCTGAACATCGTGAGGCAGGCCAGCAGGGCCAGCAGCAGGGTGCCGACGGCGAGGTCGAGCTTGAGGGCTCTGGTGAGGACCTGGGTCAGCGCCTCGGTCGAGGTGGCGAGCAGGACGATGGTGCCGTCGGCGAGTCGGCCGGCGGTGACGCGGTAGTGGTCGCCCTGGACCTGGAGGTCGTGGGGCTCGGTGTCGGCCACGAGGACCGCGGGTTCCTTCACCGCGGCGGCCAGCGCGCGCTGGGTGTCGGTCGGCGCGAAACCGCCTATGGTCAGGGGACGCCCGGACTTGTCGACGGCCGCGAAGACGGAGCCCTGCACGAGCGAGTCGGCGTCGCCGCCGGAGGAGTCGGGAGCCATCTTTTCACTGAGGGCGAACAGCGCGGTCAGCGAGTCGACCTGCTCGAAGGTGAGCGGGGCGTCGCCGATCGAGGTGCGGGACGTCATCAGCTCGCGGTCCACGGTGTCCAGCAGGTAGATCCGCATGCCCATCAGGCTCACGGCGGTCGCCACGACGATGGAGAGCGCCAGCAGCACCACGTTCGCCAGCGTCAGCTTGCCGCGCAGCGAGTGCAGGCTGTGTCCGCAGCGGCCTTTGTACGGCCTCATGCCAGCCCGTACCCGACGCCCCGCCGGGTGGTGATCACCGGCGGTCCCAGCGCGTCCAGCTTGCGCCGCAGATAACTGATGTAGGTCTCGACGACCGTCGACTCGAGCGGGACATGCTCGTACTGCCAGACATGGCGCAGGAGTTGCTCCTTGGGTACGATCCGGCCGCCGTTGCGCACCAGGAAGCGCAGCAGGGCGTACTCGGTGGGGGTCAGCTCGACCGTGCGGCCGGCGCGGCGCACCGAGTACGTCGTCTCGTCCAGCTCCAGGTCGCCGTACCGCAGCGGCGGCCGCTGGGGCAGCACGTCGGCGGGGCGGGTGCGGCGCAGCACCGCGGTGACCCGGGCGACGACCTCGTCGATGTTGAACGGCTTGGTGATGTAGTCGTCGCCGAAGCCGAGGGCGCCGACGATCTCGGCGGGCGAGTCGCGCGCGGTGAGGAACACCAGCGCCAGGTCAGGGCGCCGCTCGCGCAGTTCACGGCCGAGGGCGCGGCCGTCGCCGTCCGGGAGCATGACGTCGAGCAGTGCCGCGTCGGGGCGGGTGCGCTCGGCGAGGGTGAGCGCCTCGCGGACGGTGCCCGCGGTCATGACCTCGAAACGGTGGTAGCGCAGGGCGATCGCGAGGACGTCGGCGATGCTCACCTCGTCCTCCACGATCAGCACGGTGCCGGGAGCCGTCGTCATGCCCCCAGTATCGGCGCGGGCACTGACAACCGTGCCGCCTTCGCTTTGGAGTTCGTTGAGAGTCATGGACCGGTCGTGTTCACGCGCGCGCGGCGCCGCCGATCCTGGTGCGCAGGACCTGGGGGACCAACCGACAACGGACGAAGGAGCGTTGAGCGTGGCGACATTGGCACGATGGTGCTATCGGCACCGGCTGGTGGTCCTGTTGCTGTGGGTGGGGGCGCTGTTCGGCCTGGGCTTTTCGGCATCGAGCGCGGGCACGAACTACGCGGAGGTCTTCTCCCTGCCGAACACGGACTCCAAGAGCGCGTACGACCTGATGCAGAAGGCCTTCCCGCAGCGCTCCGGGGACGTCGACACGGTGGTGTGGAAGGTCGACGAGGGATCGGTGCGGGACGAGGACGTGCGGTCCCGGATGGAGCCCGCACTGCGGGAGATCGGGGAGATGGACGGGGTCGGCGAGGTCGCCGGCCCGTACGGGGACCGGGGTGCGGCGCAGATCAGCGAGGACGGGCGCACCGCCTACGCCCAGGTCACCTTCGCCGAGCAGGCGAACGCGGTACCCAAGGAGCTGGTCCAGGACGTCGTCGACACGGCGCGGGACGCGGGAGGCGACGGCCTGCAGGTGGAGCTGGGGGGCCAGGCCATCACCCGCGTTCAGGAGCCGCCCACCGGCACCGCCGAACTGGTCGGCATCGTGGCGGCGGCCGTCGTGCTGTTCCTCGCGTTCGGTTCGCTGTTCGCGATGCTGCTGCCGCTCGTGGTCGCGATCTTCGGCGTGGGCACGGGCATGTTCTCCACCCAGTTGCTCAGCCATGTCACGAACGTGCCCGAACTCGCCTCGCTCCTGTCCACGTTGATCGGTCTGGGCGTCGGCATCGACTACGCCCTGTTCATCGTCACACGGCACCGGCGCGGCATCCTGCGCGGCATGGACCCAGAGGAGTCTGCGGCCACCGCCCTCAACACCTCCGGCCGGGCTGTGCTGTTCGCCGGCGGCACGGTGTGCATCGCGCTCGCCGGGATGCTGGTGACGAACCTGCGCTTCCTCGACGGTGTCGTCATCGGTACCTCACTGACCGTCGTCCTGAGCGTGCTCGCGGCCGTCACCCTGCTGCCCGCGATGCTCGGCTTCCTCGGCCACCGGGTGCTCAGCCGCCGCCAGCGCCGCAAGCTGGCCGTGCAGGGGCCCGAGCCGGAGCGGCCGAGCGGGCTCGCGGCCCGCTGGTCCGCGACCGTCCAACGGCGCCCGCGTTCCGTCGCCGCGCTGGGGCTCGTCGTGATGGTCGTCCTAGCGCTGCCCGTGCTGTCCCTGCGGCTCGGCACCGTCGACCAGGGCAACGACGAGGCGTCGACGACCACCAGGAAGGCCTACGACCTGCTCGCCGAGGGATTCGGCCCCGGTTTCAACGGCCCGCTCCAGGTCGTGGTGGACGGCGACGGGACCGACGGGCTGGTCACCGCCATCCGGGAGACGGAGGGCGTCGCCCAGGTCGCCGCGGCACCGCCCGCGAACGGCGTCACCGTGATCCAGGTCGTACCGACCACGTCACCGCAGGCCGTGGAGACCGACCGCCTCATCGACACCCTGCGCGACGACGTCATCCCGGACGCGGGGGCACAGGCCCATGTCGGTGGGGTGACCGCCGTGTCGAAGGACTTCGCGACCGTCACCGGTGACCGGCTGCCGTTGTTCATCGCGACGATCATCGGACTCGGCTTCCTGCTGCTGATGGTCGCCTTCCGCTCGCTCGTCGTGCCGCTGACGGCGGCCGTGATGAACCTGATCGCGGCCGCCGCGTCGTTCGGGGTGCTCGTCGCGATCTTCCAGTGGGGCTGGGGCCTGGATCTGCTGGGCCTCGGCAACGAGGGCCCGATCGCCGCGTTCCTGCCGATCATCATGCTCTCCCTGCTCTTCGGCCTCTCCATGGACTACCAGGTGTTCCTGG
>NZ_QZWF01000111.1 GCF_004187715.1 Streptomyces sp. F001
CGGCCGTTTCGTACGCTGCGTTCATCGGGCTCTCGTCCCTAGCGTCGATGGTGCCAACCAGATCGCCACTGTCCGAAGACGAGAGCCCGATGAACGCAGCGTACGAAACGGCCGCGGCGGCTGACCCCTTTGCCCGCGTGTTTTCTTCCCTCACTTCCCTGGCCACCCGCCTCTCCAGCCCCGAAGCACTCACCGCGACGCATGAACAGGCTGAGGCCGACGTCGAAGCGGGCTCTCGGGAGCTGGGCCGACTGCTCCTGCAGGCCCATCTCGAGTGGCGGGCCCGCCACGAGGCAGACCACCTGTTGGCCCTCGATCCGCAGGAGCGGGCTGCGCTCGCCGGCGGCCGGAGCCGGCTGGAGAAGGGCCACCGGCGGCAACTGGCCACCGTGCTGGGACCGGTGACCGTGACCCGATGCGCCCTGCGCGGCCCGGGCATGACCAACCTCTACCCCGCCGACGCCATGCTGGGCCTGCCCCACGGGCGGCACAGTCTGGGACTGCGCCAGCTCGCGGTCCTCGAAGCGGCCCGCGGTTCCTACGACACCGCGCTGGAAGCGATCGACCGCAGCTGCGGGGGCCGGGTGGCGGGCAAACGCCAGGTGGAGGATCTGGTGCGGGCCGCGGCCGTGGACGTCGCCGCGTTCTATACGGCCCGCACTCCCCACCCGGCCCCGGCCCAGACGCTGCTGGTGATCAGCGTCGACCAGAAGGGAATCGTGATGCGCCCGGGCCACCTGCGCGAGGCCACCGCGAAGGCCGCCGCCAAAGCCCGACACACCTTCCGCACGCGGCTGTCGAGTGGGGAGAAGTCCTGCCGCAAAAGGATGGCCACCCTCGCCGTCGTCCACGACGCCGAGCCCGCAGGCCGCCGCCCGCACGACATCATCGCCCCGCCCGGCGGCCGCACCGGAGTCCGCACCGTCCGCAAAGGCCCCACAGCGCGGGCGAAATGGCTCACCGCCTCCGTCCGCGAGGACGCCGAAACCGTCATCGCCGCCGCGTTCGACCAGGCCGAGGCCCGCGACCCCGAACACCACCGGAACTGGGTCGTACTGATTGACGGCGCCACCCACCAGCGGGAGCTGATCCAGGCCGAGGCCGCCCGCCGCAATGTCACGGTCCACGTCGTCCTCGACATCGTTCACGTGATCGAGAAGTTGTGAGCAGCCGCCCGCTGTTTCCACACCGCCACCGATCCCGCCACCGAGGACTGGGTCGGTACGAAGGCCGCCCGGATCCTGGCCGGCGACGCCCCCGGCGCCGCCCACGACATCCGCGCCGAAGCCGACCGCCGTCACCTCACCGACGACCAGCGCACCGCCGCCGACAAAGCGTGCCGTTACCTCGAGAACAACGCCGACTTCGTCCACTACGACCAAGCCCTGGCAGCGGGCTGGCCGATCGCCAGCGGCGCCGTCGAAGGAGCAGCACGCCACTTGATCGCCGACAGACTCGACATCACCGGCAGCAGGTGGACCGTCCCCGGCGCCGAAGCCGTTCTCACCCTCCGCACTGTCATCAGCAACGGCGACTTCCCCGACTACTGGATCTTCCACGCGCAGAAGGAGCACGAACGACTCCATCCCCTAACCGACCAGCACATCTACGCACTTCAAGCCTGACTCGGGATCTCACTCAGACAGAGCCGCACCCATCGCTGAAAGGGGGCTGCCGCGGTTGTGTGTCCATCGGCAGCAGTGCGTCGGCCACCAGGCGCGGCAGGGACGGCCGGTTTGTTAGACGGCAGCATCCGTCATGTGACGCAGTGGGAACGCGCCAGGGGCTCGCGGAGTCTCGCTCGCACGGCCTATCCCGTGATGCGGTTCCTGCTTGGTCCGAGTGACGCTGGCTGGGACGGCAAACGTTGGAGGCGCCGTGGCATCCCTGACTCGGATTCCGCTGGAGGGCGGGGGCTGCTTTCTGGTTGAGGCCCCGGCCGCGTACGAGGGGCCGGTGAAGGCCGGTCGGATCGGCGAGGCCGTGCAAGAGTTGCCGGCGACGCTGCAGGAGGCGCTCGAACCGGTCACAGAGGCGGCGCGCGCTGCCCTGGAACAGTTACGCAAGGCCCGTCCCGATGACGTCGTGATCGAGTTCGGCGTGGACCTGTCGGTGGCGGCCGGAGCCGTGATCACGAGAGGCCAGGCGGGCTGTCACCTCAGCGTGACTGTGTCATGGAACGGGCCGGGCTGATCCGATGGACGCCGATCCCATGAACGACTCGGGTCCAGCCGCCCCGGCCCTGCCTGCCAGCGTGGCGCAGGTTCTGTGCGCGGATGAGAGTGTCGCTGGGGCCGCGTTTCTGATAGCTGAGGGACTCCTGGTCACCTGTGCGCACGTGATCCAGGCAGCGGGCGGCGGGCCCGGTGAGACGGTGCGGCTGGACTTCCCGCATTTGCCGGATGCGGGGGCGATCGAGGGTCGGGTTGTGGAGGACGCCTGGCGTGCGCCGGAGGCCGAGGACGTGGCCGTGGTCCGGCTCACTGGCACACGGCCCGGCATGGAATTCCTCGCACTGGGTTCGGCGGAGGGCTGCCGCAGCCACCGGGTCAGGTCGTTCGGTTTCCCGGCCCAAGCACCGCCGGAGGGGCATTTCGGCTTCGGCGTGGCCGGCGACCTGCTGCCCTCCTCGGCAGCGCGGGGCTTGCTGCTGCAGCTCACCGACGCCAACGACCTGACCACCGGCTTCAGCGGAGGCCCGGTCCTGGACGAAGTGACCGGACTTGTCATCGGCATGCTCACCGAGATAACCGCGCCAGACGCCTTTGAGCGGGGCCAGGGTATCGCCTACGTCACCCCGACCCAGGTCCTCCGGGAGAGCGTGCCGCAGCTAGAGGTGCGGGAGGTGTGCCCGTACCGGGGACTGGAGCCGTTCGGGGCGGAGCACACCCGCTGGTTTCAGGGGCGGAAGGAAGCGGAACGACAAGTCCTGGCCAGCTTGGCCCAGCGCCGGCTGACGCTGTTGCTCGGGCCATCGGGTTCAGGGAAGTCGTCGCTGATCCAGGCGGGGGTGCTGCGCGCGCTGGAGCAGGGACGGGTTACGGGGAGCGATCAGTGGCTGCAGGTGCTGGTCCGTCCCGGGCAGAACCTGCTGGCCGAGATCGAAAAGGGCGGTCTGCCCGGGGTGGCAGGCGACGGGATTGCGGCGGTGAGGCAGAGACTGGCAACGGACACCAGTTGCCAACGGGTCCTGCTGGTCGTCGATCAGTTCGAAGAGCTCTTCACTCCGCCTGCCGACAGCCAGCAGCACATCCGCCGTGCTGCCCTAGACGAGATCATAGCCGTGGCCAGCTCCGGAACAAGAGTCAGCGTTATCCTGGTGATGCGGGACGACTTCTATCCTCAGCTGGCTGCTGTGGCCCCCGAGTTGCTGGATGCAGCGATGCCAGGACTGCTCAATGTGCAGGGCAGTCTGAGCCAGGAGAACCTGCACGACATCATCACTTTGCCCGCCCAGGATGTGGGACTCCGCTTTCAGCCTGGACTGCCTGAGCAGATCATCAGCGACGTGCTGGCGATCACTCCCGAAGCCACCGCAACACAGCAGGCGCCGGTCACCGTGCTGCCCTTGTTGGAGCTGACACTCAGCCAGCTGTGGCTTCGATGACAGGATGGATATCTCACCCACGGGGCCTACCGGCGCATCGGCGCGGTAAGCGGAAGCCTGACCACGTGGTGCGACAGCGTCCTGAGTGACCTGTCCTCGAACCAGCGGTCCATTGCTCGGAGGATCCTGGCCTCCCTGGTACGGCCCGCTGATCCGAGCCGGAACGTTCCGGCAGTGCGTGCTCAGGTCCCCCTTGACGAACTACATGACCTCGCCGCCGACGTGGAGGCCGGAACAAGCCGCGGGGAAGCCGTTGACTCCGTCATGGTTTCCCTCACACGCCATCGCATCATCACCACCCATACGCTCCGCGCGCCTCAACTCCCCGAAGGCTCTGCAGGGGAGCCGGTTGCCGAACTGGTTCATGATGCCCTCATCCGTGAATGGGGCACATTGCGCGAGTTGGCCACTGCGTCGGGCAGCGGGTCGAGCCCGGTTGGGGGCAGGAGGCCGCCGGTCCGGCCTCGTCGGCTGCACATCGCCTTGAGGTCGGTGCCGTTCGCGGCCGATGTCGTACAACCAAGCGGCCAGGCTCAGGCGACGGCTTTGAGTGCCTGAGCGTCTTCCAACCTGATGGGTCTGCTGCACGATTGTTCCCAACCAGGCCGCATCCCAGCCATTTCCCCAGGTCAGCCACACATCTGCCGTCAAATGACTGTAGCCGTGCAAGTCGAACGGTTCGTGTCGGAGACAGCAGCGACAGCCATGGCCATCCGCGTGGTCAGCCGCACACGGTCGTGGTCGGCTGTCGACGACAGGGTGAGTCTGCAACCTGGCTCGCCCTGGTACGCGTGTCTCGTGGATCCGCGCCCGATCACGTACAGAGATATGTCGATTCCCCCGGAAGACCCCAGGAAGGCGCCGGGCCTGGCCGACTGTGCGCCACCGGGGGGAGAGACTGTCGTGCCTGATGAGCTGACCGTCCGCCGGATACTCGGGGACCAGCCGTTCGCCGAGATCGGCCGGCCCGTGTGGGCGGTGGCCGACGCGCGTCACGGCTGCGTCATCGCGGCCCTGCCGGGCTACAGCTCATGCTCTTGGCGCGACGAAGAGGGGCAGCTGAAGGCAGTGGGACTGTGGACTTCCGATGGCTCGACCGCTGTCGTCGATGTCTCCGGAGCCGTCCGCCAGTACGGTCCCCAACGGTTGTGGGACACCGTTGAGGACCTGGCCAAAGCCTTCGACGACGAACCGGCCCGCGACGACTTCCGGCTGACCACCACGCCCACGAGGCAGGTGGTGTCCTACGGAGGCGTGGGCGGTCCAAGTTGGGTCCTCCCCACCCATCCGTAGTCCCCCATGGCTGGCCCCGCTC
>NZ_QZWF01000112.1 GCF_004187715.1 Streptomyces sp. F001
TGATCCCGCTGTCCGGGATGCGGGTCGAACCAGTCGCCGCCCACCTCGGCCCGGGCCGCCGGAAGGTACCGTGAGGACGCCTCCAGGGCGGCCCTGCGCGGCAGCGACTGCGGGAGCAGGCTGCGCTGGAGGGCGAGGGTGGTCTCGCGCTCGCGGGTGTAGCGGCGGGCGTTGTCGATGCAGACGGCGGCGCGTGCCGTGATCTCCTCGGCCAGGAGCTGGTCGTCCGGCGTGAAGGGGTCCGGGCGCCGGAAGCGGGTGAGGACGGCGACGCCCAGCGTCGTGCCGCGGGCCCGGATCGGCACGGACATCGTGGCGTGGATGCCGTACCCCCTGACCCGCTCCATCCGGGCCTTGTCCCAGGTCAGCCACTGGGTGAGGTCATCGGAGGGGGCTTGCGCGACGATCGTCCGGCCGGCCAGCACGGAGTCGGCCTGGGGTGAGGAGGCGGGGTACACGTCCAGCTGGCCCGGTGGGACCACGGCCTCGAAGCTGCCCGGATCGACCGACTGATGGGCCGCCCGGCGCAGGGTGATCGGCGCGGTCGGCGGCTCCGCGGAGGGTTCGCCCCCGAACTCCGGCGGGTCCAGCAGGTCGACGCTGACGAAGTCGGCGAGGGCGGGAACGCAGACATCCGCCAGCTCCTGCGCCGTCCGGGCGACGTCGAGTGTCGTGCCGATGCGGAGGCTCGCTTCATTGACCAGACGGAGCCGCTCGCGTGCCAGGTACTGCTCGGTGAAGTCGTGCACGGCGACGCACACACCGCACACCCGCCCGGTGCCGTCGGTGATCGGCGCCATCCGGGCCAGCCGGGCGTCGACCCGGCCGTCGTCGCCGAGCGGCACGTGGGTGTGGACATCGTGCCCCCGGCCGGTCGTGAGCACGTGGTGCAACTGCTGCTCGATCTCCTCGCCCTGGGTTCTGGCGAGGAACTCCGTCGCCCGTAGCCCCCGGACACGCTCCTCGGGCAGCCCGATCAACGCGGCCATGTCGGCGTTGATCCGGTACACCCGGAGCCGCTCGTCGTGGATCGCGACGGCGCAGGGAGTCTGGAGGAGGCCGGCCTTCTCCAGCGGATCGTCGGCCGGTCGGTCCCGGTCGCCCTCCAGGGGTGTCACGACGAGCCAGTCGCCGGTGCCGCCGTCCGGTGGCTGCCGATGGTGAGCGAGCAGCCACACGGACACCGTACGGCCGTCCCGGTGACGCAAAGTGAGCGTTCCGTCGCAGCGGGGTTTGCGGAGAGCCGGCGCCGTGCCCTCGATCAGCTGTGCGGCGGGGCGTCCCACGACCTCGTCGGCCGTCCAGCCCAGCAGCCGCCGCGCGCCTTCGCCCCACTCGGTCACGGTGCCGTCGCGGTCGATGGCAGCCCGGGCCGTGGCGGCCTCGTCGAAGGGGTAGACCGGGCTCATCGTCGTCACTCCATCGCGCATACGCACAGTGAACGGTTGGGCCACTTCAGTTCCAGCCTAGTGCGTTGTGGTCCTGCGTGAACCGGCCACGGGGACACCCGGGTACTCCGGGTCAAGAGACAGATCCGGCCGATGTGACACCTGGGCCAGAAGTGCATCACCCGACCCTTGACGGGCCTGTGTGGCAGCCCGTCAGAATCTGTTTGTTCACGATCAGTTGTGAGTACTTCTGGGCCCTGATGAGGGAGAGCCGCCATGTCGGTCACTCGCAGATCGGTTTTGATCACCGGTACGGCCGCATCGGCCGCCGGAGCGCTGCTCGGCGCGCCGGGCGCACAGGCAGCCGAGGGCGCCGCCCGGGTCACGGGCCGCCACACCCTCGCCCTGCGCGACGGCTGGCGCTTCGCCCTGGTCAACCCGGGCGACATCACCGACCCGACCGGCGCGTACGCCGGCGCCGCCGAGCCCGGCCACGACGACTCGGGCTGGCGCGAGGTCGCGGTGCCGCACGACTGGAGCATCGAGTCCGCCCCGACCACCGAGCACGGCACCACCAGCGGCACCGGCTTCTTCCCCGGCGGCCTCGGCTGGTACCGCCACACCTTCACCCTGCCGCCCGCCCTCGCGGGCAAACGAATCTCGGTGGAGTTCGACGGTGTCTACATGGACTCGTACGTCTACTGCAACGGCAAGGAGGTCGGCCGCCACCCCTACGGCTACACCGGCTTCGCCTTCGACCTCACCGACCTGGTGCACGCCGACGGCAGCACCGAGAACGTGCTCGCGGTCAAGGTGCAGAACCGGCTGCCCAGCAGCCGCTGGTACTCGGGCAGCGGCATCTACCGCGAGGCCCGCCTCGTCGTCACCGAGCCGGTGCACGTGGAGCGCTGGGGTACGTACGTCACGACACCGGAGATCACCGAAGAGCGGGGCGTCGTACATGTGCAGACCTCGGTGGTGAACGCCTCCGGCGGCGGCACGGACGTCGAGATCATCTCGCGGATCGTCGATCCCCGCGGCCGTACCGTCGCCCGTACGTCCTCCACGGTCCCCGTCACCGACAAGGCGACCGAGACCCATGAACTCACCGTTGCCGAGCCGAAGTTATGGGACTTCGACACCCCGCACCACCGCTACACCCTGAAGACCGAACTGCGCGTCGGCGGCAGAACGACCGACACCTGTCGCACCACCTTCGGCTTCCGCACCTTCCGCTTCGACCCGGACGAGGGCTTCCACCTCAACGGCCTCCACAGCAAGATCAAGGGAGTCGACCTCCACCACGACCTGGGCGCTCTGGGCGCCGCCGTCAGCATCGACGCGATCCGCCGGCAGATGACCATCATGAAGTCGATGGGCGTCAACGCCTTCCGCACCTCCCACAACCCACCCACCCCGGAGATGATCCAGGTCTGCGAGGAGATGGGCATCGTGATGCTGGTGGAGGCCTTCGACTGCTGGCGGACCGGCAAGAACCGCTACGACTACGGCCGGTTCTTCGACGAGTGGGGCGAGAAGGACGCCACCGAGATGGTCCTCGCGGCCCGCAACTCGCCCGCTGTCCTGATGTGGTCCATCGGCAACGAGGTCCCCGACTCCACCTCCACCGCCGGGCTCGCCATGGCCGACCGCGTCATCGACGCCATCAGGGCCGCCGACGACACCCGCCCGCTGGTCATCGGCTCCGACAAGTACCGCCGTCTGCCGGCCAAGGGCTCGGCGGCCGATCTGATGCTGGCCAAGCTGGACGGGCTGGGCCTCAACTACAACACCGCCAAATCCGTCGACCAGTTGCACGCCGCCTATCCCCACCTGCTCCTCTTCGAGTCCGAGTCGTCCTCCGAGACCTCCACGCGCGGCACGTACCAGGAGCCGGAGCGCCTCAACACCGGCGAGAACTACACACCGGGCAGGCGGGCCACCTCGTCGTACGACAACAACCTCGCCTCCTGGACCATGAGCGGCGAGTACGGGCACAAGAAGGACCGGGACCGGAAGTGGTTCACCGGGCAGTTCCTGTGGTCGGGCATCGACTACATCGGCGAACCCACGCCCTACGACGTCTTCCCGGTCAAGGCGTCCTTCTTCGGCGCGGTCGACACGGCCGGCTTCCCGAAGGACATGTACTACCTGTTCCAGAGCCAGTGGATCAGCGAACCGATGGTTCACCTGCTGCCGATGACCTGGAACCACGCGGAGGGCGACACGGTCGAGGTGTGGGCGTACTCCAACGTCGACACCGTGGAGCTGTTCCTCAACGGAAAGTCCCTCGGCACCCGGACGTTCGACACCAAGAAGACCGTCGACGGCCGGGTCTACCTGGAGACCACCGAGGCGACCGGCGACGACAAGACCTTCACCGACGGTCCCTACCCCGGCAGCTACACCAGCCCGAACGGCAGCGCCGGCAAACTCCACCTCACCTGGAAAGTGCCGTACCGGCCGGGGGAGTTGAAGGCGGTGGCGCGCAGGGACGGCAAGGTGGTCGCCACCGATGTGCTGCGCACGGCCGGTGCGCCGAAGGCCGTACGCCTTACCGCCGATCGCAAGTCCCTGGCCGCCGACGGCCGTTCGCTGGTCTTCGTGACCGCGGAGATCGTCGACGCCCGAGGTGTGGTGGTGCCCGACGCCGAGGACCTGATCTCCTTCGAGGTGACGGGCGGCTCGCTCGCCGGGCTCGACAACGGGCGGGAGGAGAGCGCCGAGCGCTACCAGGCCAGCACGCGTACGGCCTTCCACGGCAAGGCGCTGGCGATCGTACGGTCCGGTACGAAGCCGGACTCCCTGAAGGTGACCGCACGGGCCGAAGGCCTGCGGACGGGCAGCCTGACCGTGAAGACGACTCCCGCCCGGTCGGCCGCACTCACCCCGGCCGCGGTCTTCGAGCCCGACTACCCGGCGCCCCCGAACCACCCCCACGCGGACGCCAGTTACTCGGGCCGTCCGGACACCCTCCCGGCCGCGATGCTCGACGGCGACCCGGCCACCGGCTGGTCCAACGGCTTCCACAAGGCGGCCACGGCCCTGCTCCCCGCCTTCGACGGAGCCCGGGCTGAGGACTGGGTCTCCGTGGACTTCGGCCGGACGCGGACCATCGACCGGGCCGAGGTCTCCTTCACCGTGGACACGACGCACACCCTGCCCGCGTCGGTGGAGGCCGAGGTCTGGGACGGCCGGAGGTACGTGCCGGTCGAGGGGGCGGCCGTGGACTGGGCCACTGCCTCGGACACGCCGACGGTCATCACCTTCGACGCCGTACGCGGCTCCCGGCTGCGGCTCACGATGACGAGCTGCCACCCGGGCGAGGCTCGAGGAGCGGTGCGGATCAGCCGACTTGATGCTTAGAAACGTATGAGTGATCCGGACGGGAACAGCCCCGTCCGGATCGTTGGTGGGTCCCGAGGAGCCCAGACTTGAACCCTCCCCCAACCGAAGCAGAGGGATTCCTGGCTCACGC
>NZ_QZWF01000113.1 GCF_004187715.1 Streptomyces sp. F001
AGATACGCCCCACCACCCCCGACGAGCAGCACCGCAGCAGCGACTGACGCGATGACCGCGGGGGAGTGACGCCGGGCAGGCCGGGGGTCGCCGTCGCCCTCGGACTCACCGGTGCTCGTGTCCGACGCCCCCGAAACAGACACGTCCACGGTGTCCGACTCGTCCGAAGCAGGCTGCAGCGTCTCCGAAGCGGACGTATCCGCCGTATCCGACTCGTCCGAAGCAGGCTCCGGCGTCTCCGAAGCGGACGTGTCTGCCGCATCCGATGCCTCCGAAGCAGGCGCATCCGACGCTTCCGAAGCAGGC
Organism: Streptomyces sp. F001; assembly: GCF_004187715.1. Classification (GTDB taxonomy): domain Bacteria; phylum Actinomycetota; class Actinomycetes; order Streptomycetales; family Streptomycetaceae; genus Streptomyces; species Streptomyces flavusporus. The sequence goes on from NZ_QZWF01000113.1 coordinate 307, forward strand.
TCCGGTGCCTCAGAAACAGACGCATTCGCCGTCCCCGAAGCCTCCGCAGCGCCCCGCGTGTCCTCGGTCGGCTCGGTGGTGCCGGTCTCGCCCGAGACGTCGTCGTTGTCGGGTCGCTCGGTGTTCACCGCATCGCTCCTTCGGCTGCACAGCTGTCCCTGGTGACCCGGCCCTGCCGGAAGGGGGCCGCTGATGGGTCGTATCCCGTATCCCCTTTACAGGGGACAGCGATGGGACGCAGCGGGGGAGCACACGGTTCCCGGGCGGGTCGGCTCAGTCGCCGTAGTCCGACATCGCCTCCAGCAGCCGCGCCGACTTCGGCGGCACGGTCACGCCGTGGATGAGCGAGGGCGGGACCGGGCGGGTGGCGATCCGGTCGGGGACCGTCCAGTGCGGAGCCATCCGGGCGCAGTCGCCGCGCAGCGACGCCAGGTCGCCTTCCAGGTCGGCTGGGGCGGGAGCAGGGGCGTCGAGGTTCGTCATGATGAAACCGTAGGCACGCCGAGGCCCGCGAAGAAAGATCTACTATCGGGTAGTTTTACCTGCTTCACCGCCACCCTCGCCCGTTGCGGCACAACCGGCCACCCTCGGCCATCCGCTTCAGCGCCGCCGCCCCTATTCGGTAGCGTGGACTGTCAACCCCCTCCACCCGGGAGATTCCACGCCGTGCGCATCGCAGTCACCGGCTCCATCGCCACCGACCACCTCATGACCTTCCCCGGCCGCTTCGCCGACCAGCTCGTCGCGGACCAGCTGCACACGGTCTCGCTGTCGTTCCTGGTCGACAAGCTCGATGTACGCCGGGGCGGCGTGGGCGCCAACATCGCCTTCGGCATGGGCCAGCTCGGCACCCGGCCGGTCCTGGTCGGCGCCGCGGGCTCCGACTTCGACGAGTACCGGGCCTGGCTGGACCGGCACGGCGTCGACACCGCCTCCGTGCGCATCTCCGAGACGCTGCACACAGCCCGCTTCGTCTGCACCACCGACGCCGACCACAACCAGATCGGCTCCTTCTACACCGGTGCCATGAGCGAGGCCCGCCTGATCGAGCTGAAGACCGTCGCGGACCGCGTCGGCGGCCTCGACCTCGTCCTCATCGGCGCCGACGACCCGGAGGCGATGCTCCGGCACACCGAGGAGTGCCGCTCCCGGTCCATCCCGTTCGCCGCCGACTTCTCCCAGCAGATCGCCCGGATGGACGGCGAGGAGATCCGGATACTGCTGGACGGGGCGACGTACCTCTTCTCCAACGAGTACGAGAAGGGCCTCATCGAGTCCAAGACCGGCTGGACGGACGAGGAGATCCTCGGCAAGGTCGGCCACCGCGTCACCACCCTCGGCTCGCGCGGCGTACGCATCGAGCGGGCCGGCGAGGACCCCGTCGAGGTCGGCTGCCCGGAGGAGGAGCGCAAGGCCGACCCCACCGGCGTCGGCGACGCCTTCCGCGCCGGTTTCCTCTCCGGCCTCGCCTGGGGCGTCTCCCTGGAGCGCGCCGCGCAGGTCGGCTGCATGCTGGCCACGCTGGTCATCGAGACGGTCGGCACCCAGGAGTACGCGCTGCGCCGCGCCCACTTCATGGACCGCTTCACCAAGGCGTACGGCCATGACGCCGCCGACGACGTCAGGGCGCACCTGAGCTGACCAGGGTCCGCCGGGGGGCAGACCCTAGGCCAACCGGCGGACCACATAGGCAGAGCCCTGGTCCGCCGGTTCCTCACCCACGTACTCCTGCCCCCGCATCGCGCACCACGCCGGGATGTCCAGGCGTGCCGCCTCGTCGTCCGCCAGTACGCGCACGGTGCCGCCCACCGGCACGTCGCCGATGACCTTGGCCAGTTCGATGACCGGGATCGGGCAGAGCTTGCCCACCGCGTCCACGACGAGGGAGTCCCCTCGTACCGCCGTCTCGGGAGCGGGCGCCCCCAGTTTCTCCCGGACCCCCGCGACCGCCCCGGGCAGCACCTGAAGGAACCGCTCGACGTCCTCCGCCGACGCCCCGGACGGCAGCGACACCCGGACGTTGCCCTCGCTCAGCACCCCCATCGCCTTGAGCACATGGCTCGGCGTCAGCGTGCTGCTCGTACAGGACGACCCGGACGAGACGGAGAAGCCGGAGCGGTCGAGCTCGTGCAGCAGAGTCTCCCCGTCGACATAGAGACAGGAGAAGGTGACGATCCCGGGCAGCCGGCGCACCGGGTCACCCACCACCTCCACATCCCCCACCCCCTCCGGCACCCGCGCCCGGATCCGGTCCGTCAGCTCCCGCAGCCGTACCGCCTCCTCGGCCGCCTCCGCCTGTACGGCGCGCAGGGAAGCGGCCGCGGCCACGATCGCCGGAATGTTCTCGAACCCGGCCGCCCGCCCCGACTCCCGCTCGTCCGCAGGCCCTTGCGGAGCGAAGCGCACTCCCTTGCGGACCACCAGCAGTCCGACACCCGACGGCCCGCCCCACTTGTGGGCGCTCGCGGTCAGCAACGACCAGTCGCCCACCACCGGGCCCCAGCCCAGCGACTGCGCCGCGTCCACCAGCAGCGGCACCCCCGCCTCCCGGCACACGTCGGCCACTTCGGCCACCGGCTGCACGGTGCCGACCTCGTGGTTGGCCGACTGCAGACACGCCAGCGCGGTGTCGGGCCGCAGCGCCGCGGCGTACGCCTGAGGCGTCACGGCCCCCGCGCGGTCCACCGCGACCTGGGTGACCGTCCCGCCGTCCGCCTCGTGCACCTCGGCCGCGTGAAGCACCGAGGAGTGCTCGACCGACGACACGATCAGGTGACGTCCGACCCGCCGCCGCCCCGCCAGCGCCCCCGCGACACCGGCATGCACGGCACGGGTCCCGGAGGTGGTGAACACCAGCTCGTCCGCCCGGCACCCCACGGCCTCTGCGGCCGCCTCCCGCGCTGCGTCCAGCAGCAACCGGGCCCGGCGCCCCTCTTTGTAGAGACGTGCGGGATCGGCCCAGCCCTCGTCCAGGGAGGCCTGCAGGGCTTGGCGGGCCACGGGATGGAGCGGGGCCGAGGAGGCAGCATCGAAGTAGGGCACACGCCCACGCTAACTCCTGCTCCGGAGGAGGTGTCAGAACCGGTCCGGAGGCGGGCACTCGGGGGTCCGGAGGGCGTCCCCCGGACGGGCACGGCATCCCTTCGGGGTGACCCGCGGCGCGTTGGGTACCCTCCCCGCGCGACCCCAAATAGCGTCCAGTAGGGTTTGGTCCGCATAAACATCCAAACCCCTGCCCGACGCAGGGCGGCGACCGACCAGCGAGAAGGCCGCAGCCGACGCGCGGGCGAGACTCTCGGGAAGGCGCTACGTGAGTCCCAACGGCTCCGACCGCTCGCCGCGGCGCCCGATGCGGCGGAAGCTGCTGCAGGCACTGACCGCGGGCCTGGTCCTGGCGACCGCTACCGGTTGCACATACGAGGACTTCCCCCGCCTTGGTATGCCCACCCCCACCACGGAAGAGGCTCCGCGGATCCTCTCCCTGTGGCAGGGGTCCTGGGCTGCCGCGCTCGCCGTCGGCGTGCTGGTGTGGGGCTTGATCCTGTGGAGTGTCATCTTCCACCGGCGCAGCCGCACCAAGGTCGAGATTCCTCCGCAGACCCGGTACAACGTGCCCATCGAGGCGCTGTACACGGTGGTTCCGATCATCATCGTCTCGGTCTTCTTCTACTTCACGGCCCGCGACGAGTCGAAGCTCCTCGACCTGTCGAAGAAGCCCGACGTCACGGTCAACGTGGTCGGCTTCCAGTGGAGCTGGTGCTTCAACTACATCGAGAACGTCGAGGGTTCCACGGGCGACGCCAAGACCGCCAAGGAACTCGACGCCGTTCCGAAGCGGTACAAGGAGGACTTCCCCGCGGACGCGGGCGGGGTCTACACCTGCGGTACGCCGGGTGAGCGGAACCCGCAGACCGGCAACCCCGGCCCCACGCTGTGGCTGCCCGAGGGCAAGACGGTCCGCTTCGTCCTCACCTCGCGTGATGTCATCCACTCCTTCTGGGTGGTGCCGTTCCTGATGAAGCAGGACGTCATCCCGGGCCACACCAACGCCTTCCAGGTGACCCCCAACAAGCAGGGCACCTTCCTGGGCAAGTGCGCCGAGCTGTGCGGCGTCGACCACTCCCGGATGCTGTTCAACGTGAAGGTCGTCTCTCCCGAGCGCTACGAGCAGCACCTCAAGGACCTCGCCAAGAAGGGGCAGACCGGTTACGTTCCCGCCGGCATCGCGCAGACGAGCCACGAGAAGAACCGGGAGACGAACCAGCTGTGAGCATCCTCAACGAACCCGCGGGTGCCGCCGAGGCCGGCTCCTACGAGAACGAGCTGCCCGTCCGGCGCAAGCAGCCCGGCAACGTCGTGGTGAAGTGGCTGACGACCACTGACCACAAGACGATCGGCACCCTGTATCTCGTCACGTCGTTCGCGTTCTTCTGCATCGGTGGCGTGATGGCGCTCTTCATGCGCGCCGAGCTCGCCCGCCCGGGCACGCAGATCATGTCGAACGAGCAGTTCAACCAGGCGTTCACGAT
>NZ_QZWF01000114.1 GCF_004187715.1 Streptomyces sp. F001
CGCCACTGCGCCCCGGTGCGGTTCACGTGCAGGATCGCGTTCATGATCTCGCGGAGATCGTGCTCCGGCGGGTGTCCGATGTTCAGTGCATACCGGCGCCGCTCGGCCCGCCAAGCGCTCAGCACCGGCTCGATCAACGCCCAGCGCGCACTGGACGCCTCGACCATAGCTCTGCTCATCAACGCCGACCTGCTGGTCGCGGGCATCATCACGATGATCCAGGGCGCGGGCGTCGGACGGGTGCTCGGCGCCCGCATGCCCGTGATGGCCGGCGCAGCCTTCACCGCCGTGACTCCGATGATCCTTATTGCAGGGAACTACGGACTACAGGCCGTGTATGGATCGATGCTCGCGGCCGGAGTCTTCGGCATGCTCGTCGAATCCCGATCCCGGAGCAGGAAGCGTAGTGAGTCCATCCGGCACCCCAACGTCATGGCGAGGTTCCTCGCCTGCTGCGTCGTCCACTCGGCGCTGGGATGGGCGGTGACGCCGGCAAGGTGGACGCGCCGGGGGCCGTGCTCGATGAAGATCAGGGCGTACAGGCGCTTGAGCGACACGGTGTCCAGGTGCAGGAAGTCGGCGGCGATGATGCCGTGGGCCTGGGCGGAGAGGAACTGGCGTCAGGTCGGACCGGATCGCTGCGGGGCAGGGTCGATGCCGGCAGCGTGCAGGATCTCCCAGACCGTGGATGGGACGATGGCGGCGCTGGACCGAGCCTTGCAGGATCACCGGCCGGGCTCGGTCCTGCTCGGACGTCGTCCCTCGGACGCCGTCCGGGCACTCCGGCAGCGTCGGAGGTGTTGCCGGTGGGCGCCTGGCCTCCGTGGGGCAGCGAGCGGGACGAGGCGTTGCAGGAGCGGCGACGGGGCGCCGTCCCCAAGGGATGGCGCCCCGCCTCTGTGTCTTGGCCGCCGGTCAGTCGGCCGGTGTCAGCGCGACCTCGGCGCTGCCCGAGAGGGACGGCAGGCCGTCCGGGGGCGTGTCCTTGTAGGTGGCGTTGAAGACCGCCTTGAGGTTGTCCGCACCGGCGTGACCGCCGTCCACGAACGTCTTGAACGATCCCGAGCAGCCGTTGCTCGAAGACAGCGGGTGACCATGCGAGTCGTGGCCGAGGATGAACGAGACGGTGACCTTCGAGCAGTCCACCGGCTGGTCGTCGGTGACGGTGACCTCCCAGGTGACCGTGTCACCCCAGTGGAAGGCCGTGCCGCCGTGCGGGGCCGGGTCGGTCGTGAGGGAGACGACCGGCGCCTTGTTGCCGACCACGACGGGAACCGACGCGGAGGCTGAGCGTCCGGTGCTGTCGGTGACCTTCAGCGTGGCGTCGAAGACGGCGTTCTTGGTGAACGTGTGCTTCGGGTTCGCCTCCGTGGAGTCCACGGTGCCGTCGGCGTCGAAGTCCCAGGCGTAGCTGAGGGCGTCACCGTCGGCGTCCTTGGTGCCGGCGCTGGAGAACTGGACCGTCAGCGGGCTGGTGCCGTTGACCACGTCTGCGGCGGCCTTGGGCTCGGGGGTGCGGTTGCCTCGCGTGAAGTCGATGCGGGAGAGCTGGGCCTCGGGCAGTTCCGCGAAGTACCCGGTGCCGTACTCGAGGACGTACAGAGCGCCGTCCGGGCCGAACTCGGCGTCGATCGGGCCGTCCGTCTTGATCGAGGGGATCGCGTCCTCGATCTTCTGGATCTCGTTCCGCTTGTCGAGGGTGATGGCCTTCATCTGGTCGCGGGTCCACTCGTAGAAGAGCGGCTTGCCGTCGAAGTACGCGGGCCAGCGGTTCTCGGCCGTGTTCCGCTTGTCGTAGCGGTACGCCGGGCCGCCCATCGGGCCGATGCCGCCGGTGCCGAGCTCCGGGAATTCCGCGGAGGCTCCGTAGCCGTAGACCATCTCCGCGTCCGTGACCGGCGGCAGCTCGCTCAGGCCGGTGTTGTGACGCGAGTCGTTGACCGGCTTGGCGCAGTCGAACGCGCCGCTCGACTTCTGAGTGGCGAAGTCGTAGTCCTGGTACGGCATGTCCTGGGTCACGCAGAACGGCCAGCCGTAGTTGGCGGGGCGGTCGATGACCATCCAGCGGCCGTGCCCGGCGGGGCCGCGGTCGGGCTTGGCCTGGTTGGCGTCGGGCGAGTAGTCGCCGACGTAGACCTCGCCGGTCTTGTCGTCGACTCCGAAGCGGAACGGGTTGCGCAGACCCATGGCGTAGATCTCGGGGCGGGTCTTCGGGGTGCCCGGCGCGAAGAGGTTGCCGTCGGGTATCGCGTAGCTGCCGTCGCGCTTGACCTTGATGCGCAGGACCTTGCCGCGCAGGTCGTCGGTGTTGCCCGAGGTGCGCCGCGCGTCGTAGGCCGGGTTGCGGTCGGCGCGGTCGTCGAGCGGGGCGTAGCCGTCCGAGGAGAACGGGTTGGAGTCGTCACCGGTGGACAGGAACAGGTTGCCCTTGTGATCGAAGTCGATCTTGCCGCCGACGTGGCAGCAGATGCCCCGGTCGGCCGGGACGTCGAGGATCTTCTGCTCGGTGTCGAAGTCGAGCTTGTTGCCCACGAGCTTGAACCGCGAAAGCCGCGTGACGCCCTCGTACTTGGCGAAGTCCGCGGCCGTGCCGAACTGCGGTGCGTCGCCTTCGTTGACGCCCGCGGTGGCGGGGTCGTCGATGGGGGTGTCGAGGCGGGGCGAGTAGTAGAGGTAGACCCAGCGGTTCTTGGCGAAGCCGGGGTCGACGGCGATGCCCTGCACGCCTTCCTCGTCGTGCTGGTAGAGCCCGGCGGGGCTCTTCTTGAGGTCGGCGGCGAGGAAGTTCACGCCGCTCTTGGGGTCGTGGATGCGGACCTCTCCGGTGCGTGCCGTGTGCAGCACCCGCCGGTCGGGCAGGACGGCGAGGGCCATGGGCTCGCCCGGGCGGTCGTTGAGGGTGACCTTCTGAAAGTCCGACGGGGCCGGCGGTGCGGGATCCGATTTGGCGGCTTGTGCCGGCGAGAGCGGCAGGAGCCCGACGGCTCCGGCCAACGCAGCCGCCCCCACGAGGGTGACGATCCGTCTGTTGCGCACTCAGAACTCCTCTGGTCTGGTCGGCGGCACCACAAGCCCCGGGGGCGAGACCCCGGCCGGCCGCCGCAGAGAGACATCGGGTGAAGACCCGTGCGGTGGGAGGCAGTTGGACGCTAAGGCGCCCACTTTCAACTCGTCAAGGACAAAGTTTCAACTTTCTCGGGGAAAGTTTGTCCTGGCGTTTCAGGGTGTTCAGGGGTGTTTCGGGCACGCCGGGGTGACCCGCCCCGCGCCGAGGCGCCGGGCGGGTCCTGCGGGTGACGCTTCGTCAGTGGCGGGCGCGCAGAGCCGCGAGGTTGTCGTAGCCGACCCGGGCGAACTCGAGCGACTGGCCGGGAGTGCTCGCGCTCGGCGCGTTGTCCTGCTCGACCATCGGGTTGTGGTAGTTCTTCGCGCCCACCCGGGTGAAGAACTTCCGGTAGTCGATGTCGCCCGTGCCGAACGGCACCATGTCGTAGCCCAGCCCGCTCTGCGGGTTGACGACGCCGTCCTTGGCGTGGAAGAGCGGGAAGCGGTTGGTGTTGCGGACCACGAGTGCGGCGGGGTCGAAGACCTGCTCCTGCCGCGAGCCGTCGTGGGCGGTGTAGGTGTGGAACTTGTACTGGGCCACGTGCGCCCAGAAGACGTCCAGCTCCAGATAGACGGTCTTGCGGTCCGTCACCTCCAGGAAGTACTCCAGCTTTCTGATGCCGGAGCTGCGGGTCGGGCGGCCCTGGGCGTCGAGCGGACCGCCGTCGAGCAGGAAGTCGTAGGCGCTGTCGTGGTTGTGGGTGTAGAGCTTGACGCCCTCACGGCGGGCGATGGCGCCCATGGTGTTCCACTTCTCCGCGGCGACGTCCCAGTCGGCCCGGTAGGGGCTGCCGGTGGGGTCGCCACCGGTGCCCATGTGGTCCATGCCGAGGATGTTGGCGATCTCCAGATTGCGCTTGAAGGTGTCCAGGTCGGCCTGGGTCAGCGGCCAGGACGGCGGGATGAAGCCGTGGCTGCCCTGCGCCCGCAGCCCGTACTCGTCGAGCCAGGAGCGCATCAGCTTGGCGCCCTCGATGGTGCCCAGGTTCGCGCCGCCGGGCGCGTTGGCGTGCTGGCCGTAGCCGGCGAACTCCACCTGGCGGTAGCCGAAGCGCGCCAGCTGCTGGAAGACCTCACGGAAACCGGAGGGCAGGTTGGAGGCGAGCGGGTCGCGGCCGATCGCGTCGCGGACGGTGTAGAGGATGATGCCGCGCTTGTGCTGCGGGACCAGAGCGGACCGGCCCCGGTCCTCGCCGGCGGCTTCCACGCCGTCCTGCGCCAGTGCGGGAGCGGCGCCGAACACCGGTGCGGCGATCGCCGCGGCGGTGGCGGCCGTGCAGGTGCTGAGGAAACGGCGGCGGCTGACGCCGAGCGTGCGGCGCAGGGCGTCGCCGGTGACGGATTCGTCGTTGAACGTGGTCACAGCGTGTCTCGCTTTCGTTGTCACGGTGCTGCGGGTGCCTGACGGCAGCCGCCTCAGGAGAGGCCGGCGAGCCGCAACAGCAGGGACTTCACATCGGTGGCCGCTACGCGGCCGGACACTGCGTGGGGGGTGGAAACCAGGACGAGCGGACCGTCTTCGTCGCTCGTGGGGAGGCGGCCATGGCTGCCGCGGACAGGTGAGGGATCCAGGGGCACGACCGCCATGCG
>NZ_QZWF01000115.1 GCF_004187715.1 Streptomyces sp. F001
CTCGACGAGTGATCGAGTCTTACGCTATCAGCACCAGCCGTGTTGGAACCAGCCCGGTTGACGTCAACGTCAAGGAGATAGCGCGTGCTTGGTTCTCGCGACGCACTGATCAAAGTCTACCCGACCGCGCCACGACGCAGAGCCGCGCTGCTCACCGTGACGACCTTTCTCGCGGCGACGTTCACCGCACTCCCGGCCGCACCGGCCGGCGCCGAAGAGGTCGAGCAGCTGAAGAACGGCACGTTCGACACCGGCACCGAGCCGTGGTGGACGACGAGCAACGTCACCGTGGGCCTGTCCGACGGGCAGCTCTGCGCCGACGTGCCCGGCGGCACCGCCAACCGCTGGGACGCCGCCGTCGGCCAGAACGACATCGCCCTGGTGAAGGGGGAGTCGTACCGCTTCTCCTTCACCGCGAACGGCTCGCCCGAGGGGCACGTCGTGCGGGCGATCGTCGGTCTGTCGGCGGCGCCGTACGACACCTGGTTCGAGGTGACGCCGGAGCTGAGCGTCTCCGGGAACTCGTACGCGTACACCTTCACCTCGCCCGTCGACACGCCCCAGGGCCAGGTCGCCTTCCAGCTCGGCGGCAGCGCGGACGCGTGGCGCTTCTGCATGGACAACGCCTCGCTGCTGGGCGGTGTACCGCCCGAGGTGTACGAGCCCGACACCGGGCCGCGGGTGCGAGTGAACCAGGTCGCCTATCTGCCGGTCGGGCCGAAGAACGCCACGCTGGTCACCGACGCCACCGAGAAGCTGCCCTGGCAGCTGAAGAACGCGTCCGGGGCCGTGGTCGCCCAGGGCTGGACCGTGCCCCGCGGCACCGACGTTTCCTCCGCCCAGAACGTCCACTCCATCGACTTCGGCGCCCACCGCAAGCAGGGCAAGGACTTCACGCTGGTCGCCGACGGTGAGGCGAGCCGCCCCTTCGACATCGGCACGGCCGCCTACGAGCGGCTGCGCCTCGACGCCGTGAAGTACTACTACACGCAGCGCAGCGGTCTCGCGATCCGTGACGACCTGCGCCCGGGCTACGCCCGCCCCGCCGGACACGTCGGCGTCGCACCCAACCAGGGCGACGGCGCCGTGCCCTGCCAGCCGGGGGTGTGCGACTACACGCTCGACGTCACCGGCGGCTGGTACGACGCGGGCGACCACGGCAAGTACGTGGTCAACGGCGGCATCTCCGTGTGGGAGCTGCTGAGCACGTACGAACGCGAACTGCTGGCCCGTACCGGGGAGTCGGAGAAGCTGGGTGACGGCACGCTCGCCATCCCGGAGAGCGGCAACAAGGTGCCGGACATCCTCGACGAGGTCCGCTGGGAGCTGGAGTTCCTCCTGAAGATGCAGGTGCCCGACGGGCAGCCGCTGGCCGGCATGGCGCACCACAAGATCCACGACGAGCAGTGGACGGGTCTGCCGCTGATGCCGCACGACGACCCGCAGAAGCGTGAACTGCACCCGCCGTCCACCGCGGCGACCCTGAACCTGGCGGCGACGGCCGCGCAGGCGGCGCGCCTGTACAAGCCGTACGACCGGGAGTTCGCGGCGAAGGCCCTGGCCGCCGCGCGCAAGGCCTGGTCGGCGGCGCTCGCCCACCCCGACCGGTACGCCTCCGAGAGTGACGGCATCGGCGGCGGTACGTACGCCGACAGCAACGTCACCGACGAGTTCTACTGGGCCGCGGCCGAGCTGTATCTCGGCACAGGTGAAAAGGAGTTCGCGGACCACGTCCTCAACTCCCCGGTCCACACAGCCGACATCTTCGGCCCCCTCGGTTACGACTGGGCCAGGACCGCGGCAGTGGCCCGGCTGGACCTGGCGACCGTGCCGAGCAGGCTGCCCGGCCGGGACAAGGTGCGCCAGTCCGTGATCAAGGGAGCGGACCGCTACCTCGCCACGCTGAAGTCACACCCGTACGGGATGCCGTACGCCCCCGAGGGCAACCTCTACGACTGGGGCTCCAACCACCAGATCCTGCACAACGCCGTCGTCATCGCCACCGCGTACGACATCACGGGCGCCTCGAAATTCCGTGACGGCGCGCTGCAGAGCATGGACTACCTCTTCGGCCGCAACGCCCTGAACATCTCGTACGTGACCGGCTACGGCGAGGTCAACTCCCGTAACCAGCATGCCCGTTGGTATGCCCACCAACTCGATCCGAACCAGCCGAACCCACCGGCCGGCACGCTCGCCGGCGGGCCGAACTCGAGCATCCAGGACCCCTACGCACAGAGCAGACTCCAGGGCTGCGTCGGTCAGTTCTGCTACATCGACGACATCCAGTCCTGGTCGACGAACGAGCACACGATCAACTGGAACTCCGCCCTGACCCGGATGGCGTCCTTCGTGGCCGACCAGGGATGACCGCTGAGGTTCACATGTCCTCGTCGTCCCGGTGCACGTGCGTGAGCTTGTCGGGGTTGGACACGATGTACACGTCCGACACCCGGTCGCCCTCCGGGGTGAGGTCCATGACCATCACGGCGTAGGGCGAGTCTCCCTGGAACAGCACCGCCGCGTCGTCGCCGTTGACGCGGCGGTAGCTCAGGTCCAGCCCCTGTGTGCCGCGCCGGGCCGCGTAGCCGGTGAGCAGGCGGACCGCCTTGTCCCGGCCGTGCACGGGACGCAGCCCGGCCCTGCGGTTCCCGCCGTTGTCCGTCCACACCGTCACATCCGGGGCGAGGACCTCCATCAGTGCGGCGATGTCCCCGCCGAGCGCGGCCCGCACGAAGCGCTCGGTCGCCTCCCGTCGCACCCGCGGATGCGCCCGGTAGCGCGGGCGCCGGGCCCGCACATGGGCGCGCGCCCGGCGGGCCAGCTGCCGGACCGCCGCCGGGCTGCGGTCGATGATCTCCGCGATCTCGGTGTGGGCGTACCCGAACACCTCGTTGAGCACGAACACCGCCCGCTCCAGCGGGGTCAGGCTCTCGAGGACCACCAGCATCGCCAGCGACACCGACTCCTCGCGCAGGACCGGGTCGACGTCGGCCGTTCCCGCATCCTCGACCAGGGGCTCGGGCAGCCACGGGCCGACGTACGTCTCCCGGCGGCGGCTGATCGCGGCGCGCCGCGCCAGGGCGTGGTTGACGGCGATGCGCACCAGGTACGCGCGCGGACTGGCGATGCGGTCGGCGGTCTCGGCCCCCGTGCGGGCCGACCACGACAGCCAGGTCTCCTGAAGCACGTCGTCGGTGTCGGCGACGCTGCCCAGCATCGTGTAAACGATGCCGAAGAGCAGCTCGCGATGGCCGACGAACACATCGGTCGCGTCGTGCGTCTCGGGCGCGGGGCGGTCGGACATGGCTGGGCCTCCCGGGGCAGCGCGGTACACCACTGGGAGGTACGGGGCGGTCCGAATGTGACATCGGTGCTGCCGAATGTGACGTACCTCTCAAGGGTTTTGAGCGCTCTCTGCCCGTCCGGTACCTACCCTGATCCCTGCTGAGCTGGGGATATTTACGAGTAAGTACCCGCGCGGTACCGTGATGTCATGCCAGCCCTCAACGTGGAGTTCAGTGATCGTGAGCTGGAGGACCTGCGACAGATCGCCAAGGAGCGCGGTACGTCGATGAAGGCCCTCGTGCGTGAGGCGGCCGCGGCCGACATTGCCCGGCATCGGGCGCTGCAGGAGGGCGCCGAGGCCTTCCGCCGGTTCTTCGCGGCCCACGCCGACGAGTTCGCGGCCGCCTTCCCCGACGACGAACCGCCCGCCGGTGGCGAGGGACGGGCCGCCTGACCGATGGCGCCCGTCCTGCACATCGACGTGCCCTGGCTGCTCCAGCGGCACGAGGAGGTCCTGCCGGACCAGCCGACGATCAACGACTTCTCCGCACTGGTCGCCGCCGTCGCCCGGCACCGCGTCGATCCGCCCCGCCTCGGCGTGGACTCCGACCCCGCCTGGCGGGCCGCCGCACTGCTGCACACCCTCGCCCTGCTCAAGCCCCTTCCGTCGGCGAACGCCCGTTTCGCCTGCGCGACGGCCATGGCGTACATGTTCGTCAGCGGCGTCGGCATCGACCCGCCCTACGGGGCGCTGGTGGACCTGGCCCGGGACCTGATCGACGGCAGGACCGATGTCTACGGCGCCGCTGACCGGCTGCGCTCCTGGCAGATCTGACGCGCCCGACCCGGCCGCCCCTCCCGCCCTCGGGACCGCCGGCCGAGGGCGGGAGGAACAGGGCCGGCGGCCGCCTCACGCAGGGGAGCCGCCGTCCTGCGCGGGGGCCTGGCGAGAGAGGCCGGTTCCATCCAACTGCTCGGCCGGAGGCGTCGGGAGAGTGCGCGGCCTCCCGTTGCGTGCGTCGGTTTCACACGGGGCGCATGGAATGGTGAATGGCCGGGGCGGCGGCGTGAGTTACCATCGAATCTGACTTTATTTCAGTGTGGCTGATGTTGCCCAAGTGCCTTGTTGGCCGTGAGTGCGATGTGCAAGGGTGAACCATCCGGCGGGGGGAGTAATGGCCGGGCACATTCGCACTTCGGTGAACCGGTCGTGCGAAGCGCCAAGGGTGAATTCACGCTCCCCGCACCCCGCCAAAAGGTACGCACCAACCCGGGCTCCTTTTCGGCGGTCAGAGCCCTCGTGTACCACCTGCGTGGGAAAGGAATCCGCTCAGTGCCCACCCCCCACCCC
>NZ_QZWF01000116.1 GCF_004187715.1 Streptomyces sp. F001
GGAGTGAGCGTTGTGGGCGGCGATGATCGAGCGGGCGGTGACGGTGTCGCGACGCACCAGGGCGTCGACCAGTTCGGTGTGGTCCGCCCATAGGTGGCCGCGCAGATCGGTCACCCGGCGCAGATGCTGCACCGCGCACACCCAGGACTGCACGCGCAGCCGGTGCAGGAAGTCCACGAGGTACGGGTTGCCGAACAGGCTGCTGAGCTCGCGCCAGAAACGCAGGTCGTAGCCGATCAGGACGGTGAGGTCACCGGCGTTCGCGGCGCGCTGCGCCTCCTCGCCGCGTCGGCGTACGCCCGCGAACGCGGCCGCCGCCCGTGGGTCCGTGAGGTCCCGGAACTCCTTGCGGCCCTCGTCGAGGGCGTGGAACATCCCGTCGATCACCAGGGTGCGGGCCTCGACGAGGCCACGGAAGTCGCGCAGGGAGTACTCGCGGACGCGGAAGCCCCGGTGCTGGTCGGCCTCCAGCAGGCCCTGCGCGGACAGGTCGACCAGTGCCTCACGCACCGGTGTCGCGGAGACGCCGTACTGCTCGGCGATCTCCTTCACCGTGAACGCCTGCCCCGGCTGCAGCCGGCCGGACAACACCTCGTCCCGCAGCGCGTCCGCGATCTGCTGCCGCAGGGTGCTACGGGTCACGGCGCCGTTGCCGCTGGTGCCGGGCATGGTCGGGGGGCTTCCTCTCGCTGCGCAGAATGGCGTGCTCGTACATGTCTACGAGCACGCCACCTTACGCGTCCGGATGCCGGGCCGCGGTTATGCCGTGTACTCGTCAGCCGCCGACAGGGCCGCGTCCAGCGCCGCCAGCCCCTCCTTCAGCTCCGCCTCGGTCACGTTGCACGGCGGGACGACATGGGTGCGGTTCATGTTCACGAACGGCCACACCCCGCCCGCCTTCGCCGCTGCCGCGAACGCCGCCATCGGCGCGTTCGCCTCACCGGCCGCGTTGTACGGCACCAGCGGCTCGCGGGTCTCCTTGTTCTTCACCAGGTCGAGGGCCCAGAACATCCCCACGCCGCGCACCTCGCCCACGCAGGCGTGCCGCTCGGCCAGCTCCCGCAGCGCCGGCTGAAGGACCTCGGCGCCCAGCCGGGAAGCGTTCTCCACGACGCCCTCCTCGGCCATCACGTTGATCGTGGCGACGGCGGCGGCGCAGGCCAGCGGGTGGCCGGAGTACGTCAGCCCGCCGGGGTACGGCCGCTTCCCGAACGTCTCCGCGATCTTCCCGGAGATGGCGACGCCGCCCAGCGGCACGTATCCGGAGTTCACGCCCTTCGCGAAGGTCATCAGGTCCGGTACGACGTCGAACAGGTCCGCCGCGAACCATTCGCCGGTCCGCCCGAACCCGGCCATGACCTCGTCCAGGACGAAGACGATGCCGTACTTGTCGCATATCTCACGCACCCCGGCGAGATATCCCGGCGGCGGAACCATGATCCCCGCCGTCCCCGGGATCGTCTCCAGGATGATCGCGGCGATGGTCGACGGCCCTTCGAAGGCGATCGTCGTCTCCAGGTGCTCCAGCGCCCGTTCGCACTCCTGCTCCTCGGTCTCGGCGTAGAAGCGGGAGCGGTAGAGGAAGGGCGCCCAGAAGTGCACGACGCCGGCCGTGGCGCTGTCGGAGGCCCAGCGGCGCGGGTCGCCGGTGAGGTTCACGGCCTGCTGGGTGCCGCCGTGGTACGAGCGGTAGGCGGAGAGCACCTTCGGGCGGCCCGTGTGCAGCCGGGCCATGCGCACCGCGTGCTCGACGGCGTCGGCACCGCCGTTGGTGAAGAAGATCTTGTCCAGGTCGCCCGGGGTGCGCTCGGCGATCAGCCGGGCCGCTTCGGAGCGGGCCTCGATGGCGAAGGCGGGCGCGAACGTGGACAGGGAGGCGGCCTGTTCCTGGATCGCGGCGACGACCTTCGGGTGCTGGTAGCCGATGTTCGTGTAGACGAGCCCGCTGGTGAAGTCGAGGTAGCGCCTGCCCTCGTAGTCCCAGAAGTACGACCCCTCCGCGCCGGCGACGGCGAGCGGGTCGATGAGCTCCTGCGCGGACCAGGAGTGGAAGACGTGCGCACGGTCCGCGGCCTTCACGGCGGCGCCGGCCTCGGGGTTTGGCTGAGGGGTCATGCGGCCGAGGGTAGGCGGCCGCGATACGGACGCGATATCGGCGTCCTGTCTGCGGTCCGGGGGTTTCCGCGACAGGTTGTCGACGGTGGGCTGATGAGATGTATTGACAGCATGCTGCCCAATTGGCAGGATGCTGTCATCATGGAGCGCCTGGAGAACGTCCTCGGAGGAGTCATGAACGCAGGCCGCAAGCCCGTCCATCACGCCGTGTACGACACCCTCGCCGACTGGGAGACCGGCCACGCGACGGCACACCTCGCCCGCGCCGGGTACGAGATCCGCACCGTCGGCCCGTCCACCGACCAGGTCACCAGCATCGGCGGACTGCACATCCGGCCCGACCTCGCCCTGGCCGACGTACGTCCCGAGGACAGCTCCCTGCTGATCCTGCCGGGCGGCGACCTCTGGGACACGAGCGGCGACCTCGCCCCCTTCGCCCGCAAGGCCCGCGAGTTCCTGGCCGCCGGTGTGCCCGTCGCCGCGATCTGCGGGGCCACCGCCGGGCTCGCCCGCGAGGGGCTGCTCGACGACCGTGAGCACACCAGTGCGGTCTCCTTCTACCTCGCCGCCACCGGCTACCAGGGCGGCACGCGGTACGTCGACGCCGACGCGGTCACCGACGGCGGCCTGATCACTGCCGGTCCGACCGAACCCGTCGCCTTCGCCCGGGAGATCTTCCGGCTGCTCGGGGTGTACGAGGGCGAGGTGCTCGACGCCTGGTACCGGCTGTTCCACGACTCCGACGCGGAGGCGTACGCCGTACTCGAGCAGGCGGGCGGGCAGTGAGCCGGGAGCGACAGGACCTGTTCAGCCGCAGCGCGCTCGGCGCGTTCCGGCTGAACGGTCAATTCCTCGCCGTGGCCGAGGAGTTGGCGCGGCCCGTCGGTCTGACGGCGGCCTGGTGGCAGGTGCTGGGCGCGGTGCTGCGGGAACCACTGCCGGTGGCCGGGATCGCCCGCGCCATGGGCATCACCCGGCAGAGCGTGCAGCGCATCGCCGATCTGCTGGTCGAGCGGGGCCTGGCCGAGTACCGGCCCAACCCCGCCCACCGCCGCGCCAAGCTCCTCGCGCCGACGGCCGAGGGGCTGGCCGCCGTCGACCGGATCGGCCCGGCGCACGCCGCCTACGCCGACCGGCTCGCCGAGGCCCTCGGGGACGACGGGCTCGCCGAGGTGGTACGGGTGCTGGAACGGCTGTCCGAGGCGCTGGAACAGGTGGGCCCGCCCGTTACGGAACCGTAGAGGAACCGTGCAGACCATGCCCTCCGCGGCCTGACGACCCGCACTATCCTCGGTCCGAACTGGGCGTGTACTTGGGGGAGGGGCGGGCGCGGCCATGGAGAAACTGGGGCCTGGGGACCCATCGAGGATCGGCGCGTACCGGCTGCTGGCGCGGCTCGGCGCCGGCGGAATGGGGCACGTGTACCTCGCCCGGTCGGACCGCGGCCGGACCGTCGCCGTCAAGCTGGTCCGGGCGGAACTGGCCGCGCAGGAGGAGTTCCGCGCCCGGTTCCGGCAGGAGGTGCAGTCCGCCCGGCAGGTCGGCGGGCACTGGACCGCGCCCGTGCTCGACGCCGACACCGAGGCGGCCGTGCCCTGGGTGGCCACCGGATACGTCGCCGGGCCGAGCCTCCAGCAGGTCGTGGGGCGCGACCACGGGGCGCTGCCCGAGCGGTCGGTACGGATCCTCGCGGCCGGGCTCGCGCACGCGCTGAAGGACATCCACGCCGCCGGGATCGTCCACCGGGACCTGAAGCCCTCCAACGTGCTCGTGACCATCGACGGCCCACGGGTCATCGACTTCGGGATCGCGCGGGCACTGGAGACGGTGACCGACGGGGGCCTGACCCGGACCGGTGCGCTCATCGGCTCGCCCGGGTTCATGGCGCCCGAGCAGGTGCGCGGCGACCGCATCACGCCCGCATGCGACGTGTTCTGCCTGGGCTCGGTGCTGGCCTACGCCGCCACCGGCAACCTGCCCTTCGGCGGCGCCGACAGCGGGGTGCACGCCCTGATGTTCCGCATCACCCAGGAGGAACCCGACCTGGAGGGCGTGCCCGAGGGGATCACCGACCTCGTGCGCCACTGCCTGAAGAAGGACCCCGCCGCCCGGCCCACGCTGGACGGCATCCTGGAACGCACGGGAGCGGAGGACACCGTCACCGGCGGGCGTTCCCGGGACCCGTGGCTGCCCAGCGGACTGGTGGCCCAACTCGGGCGGCACGCGGTGCGGTTGCTGGAGACGGAGAACCCCGAGGGACCCGCCGCCGAGGAAACGGGCCGCGGCCCGTTTCCTCGGCGGCGGGTCCC
>NZ_QZWF01000117.1 GCF_004187715.1 Streptomyces sp. F001
ACCCCCGCATGTCCAGAGCCGCACATGTAATGGAGAACCGATCATGCCGTCCCCAACCGGACGACCACGCATACCTCTCCCCGCCCTCGCCGCGGCGCTCGCCACGAGCACCCTCGCGCTGGGACTGACCGGATGCGCCGCCGAGCCCGACCCCGGCACCGTCACGGTGCTCAACTCGGCCACCGACACCGCCGAGCACGGCGCCAACCAGCGGTTCTTCGACCGCTGCGCCGAGCCGCTGGGCCTGAAGGTCGAGCAGATCAGCGTGCCCGCCGACCAGATCGCCTCGAAGGCGCTGCGGATGGCGTCCTCCGACTCGCTCACCGACATCCTGGAGCTCGACGGGTCCGAGCTGCCGCAGTTCGCGCAGACGGAAGGCCTGCGGCCGCTCGACGAAGTCGGGGTCGACACCTCCGGCTTCTCCGCGAGCGCCACCTCCCTCGGCTCGTACGACGGCACCCAGTACGGCATCGCCCGCTCCGTGAACTCCCTCGCGCTGATCTACAACACCGCGCTGCTGAAGAAGGCGGGCATCGCGCCGCCCACCACCTGGGACGAGCTGCGGACCGCAGCCAAGCAGCTCACCGCCGGCGACACGTACGGGATGGCCTTCAGCGCGAGCCCCAACGCGGACGGCGTCTACCAGTTCCTGCCGTTCTTCTGGTCCGCCGGCGGTGACGAGGCCAAGCTCGACAACGGCAAGGGCGAGGCCGCCCTCCAGCTGTGGAAGGACCTGGTCGCGGACGGCTCCGCCTCGAAGTCCGTCGTCAACTGGAACCAGCAGGACGTCAACGACCAGTTCGTCGCGGGCCGCGCCGCGATGATGATCAACGGGCCGTGGCAGGTGCCGGTCCTCAGCGCCCAGAAGAACGTGGACTGGGCGGTCGCGAGCATTCCGGTGCCCGAGGCGGGCAAAGCCGCGGTGCCGCCCATCGGTGGCACCGTGATGGCAGTGCCGAAGAACGACGAGGATCCGGCCCGCGAGAAGAACGCGGGCAAGCTCCTGAACTGCCTCAACTCCGAGAAGAACCAGCTCCAGTGGGGCGAGTCCGTCAACAACGTGCCCACCCGCTCCGCCGCCGCCGAGGCGTACGCGCAGCAGAACCCGAAGCTCGCCGCCTTCGCCGACCTGGTCACGACGGCCCGCTCCCGTACCGCGAAGGTCGGCACCGGCTGGCCGGTCGTCGGGGACGCGCTCGCGGGCGCCTTCCAGTCCGTGCTGACCGGGCGGACCAGTCCCGAACAGGCCCTGCAGCGGGCCCAGCAGCAGGCTTCGGCGGGGAAGTGAGGAACCGGCCATGACCACGATCACCTCCATCGCGCCCAGCACGGGGGCCGCCAAGGCGAAGTCCGCCACCGGGCGTGCCCCGCGGGGCCGCGGACTGCTCCGCTGGCTCTTCGTCCTCCCCGCGCTCGCCTACATGGCGCTCTTCTTCGGCTATCCGCTCGTCCGCAACATCGTGATGAGCTTCCAGCACTACACACCGAAGACGTACTTCACCGGCGAGGCCCCGTTCAACGGTCTCGACAACTGGCGGGCCGTCTTCTCCAACGAGCTGTTCACCGACGCCCTGTGGCACACGGCCCTCTTCACCGTCGGCTCGCTGGTCGGCCAGTTCACCATCGGCCTCGCGCTCGCCGTGTTCTTCTCGCGCCGCTTCCGGCTCTCCGGGTTCGTGCGCGCCATCCTGCTCCTGCCGTGGCTCGTGCCCATGGTCGTCTCCGCCGTCGTCTGGCGGCGCATCCTCGACCAGGACCACGGGATGCTCAACACCGCCCTGCACGCGGTCGGCCTGGCCCCGCAGGACGGTGTGCCGTGGCTCAGCAGCCCCGGTGTGGCGCTGCTGTCGGCGATCCTGGTCAACATCTGGATCGGCATCCCGTTCAACATGGTGATTCTCTACGGCGGTCTGCAGGAGATACCGCGCGAGCTGTACGAGGCCGCGTCGCTGGACGGCTCCGGCGCGTGGCGTACGTTCCGCAGCATCACGCTGCCGATGCTCCGCCCGGTGATCACGGTCGTGCTCGTGCTGGGCTTCATGTCGACGGTGAAGATCCTCGACCTGATCCTGGCGCTGACCTCGGGCGGTCCCGCGGACTCCACGCAGACACTGGGCACGGTCACGTACCAGTTGTCCTTCCTGCAGCTCGACTTCGGCCAGGGCGCCGTGGTGGGCAATGTCCTGATCCTCATCAGTGCGGTCTTCGCCGTGCTGTACCTGCGGGCCAACCGCGCCGACTTCGGCAAGGGGAAGTGACCGACGATGAACCGACCGATGAAGGCGCCGATGAACCGACCGGCGAACCGTCTCCGTTTTCGCTCGGCGTGGAACACCACCGCGGCGCTGCTGATCCTCGCCGTACTGCTCTTCCCGGTGTACTGGATGGTCAACACCGCACTCCAGCCCGAGTCGAGCATCGCCGCCACCGAGTGGTTTCCCGCCTCACCGAGCCTGAAGAACTTCGACACGGCGATCAGCACCCAGGGCGGCTCGCTCCTCACCAGCTTCGTCGTCGCGCTCGGCGCCGTCGTCGTGTGTCTCGCGCTGGCCGCGCCCGCCGCGTACGGGCTCGCCCAGTTCGGGCTGCGCGGCGGCCAGGGCATCGTCTTCACGACGCTGATCACACAGATGGTCCCGGGCATCGTCATCGCCAACGCCCTCTACAGCGCGTACGCAGAGCTCGGCCTGGTCAACTCCTACCTGGGGCTGATCCTGGCGGACGCCTCGCTCGGTCTGCCGTTCGCGATCGTGCTGCTGCGGGCGTTCATGGTGTCCATCCCGGGTGAGGTCGTCGAGGCCGCCATGGTGGACGGGGCGAACCGCTTCACCGCGTTCGTCCGGATCGTGCTGCCGATGAGCCGCAACGCCCTGATCACGGCGGGCCTGTTCACCTTCCTCTTCGCCTGGTCGGACTTCATGTTCGCGCTGACCCTCAACACCACGGACGACGTCAGGCCCATCACGCTCGGCATCTACCAGTTCGTCGGCGCACACGTCAGCGACTGGGGCGCGGTCATGGCGACCGCGGTGCTCTCGGCCGTGCCGGCCGCGATCCTGCTCGTCGTCGCCCAGAAGTACATCGCCGCCGGGATCACCGGCGGGTCCGTCAAGTAGCCGGTAAGGGCTGTAACCCATCATGAAACTCCCCGAGTTCCCCGACGGTTTCCTCTTCGGCGCCGCCACCGCGAGTTACCAGATCGAGGGCGCGTACGACGAGGACGGCAGAGGCCCGTCCATCTGGGACACCTTCTGCCGCGAGCCGGGACGCGTCGCGGACGGCGCCACCGGTGACGTGGCCTGCGACCACTACCACCGCTACCGCGAGGACGTCGCCCTGCTGCGCGAGCTGGGCGTGGACAGCTATCGCTTCTCCATCGCCTGGCCGCGCATCCAGCCGGACGGCTCGGGCCCGGTGAACACGGCGGGTCTCGACTTCTACGACCGGCTCGTGGACGAGCTGCTCGCGTCCGGCATCTCGCCCGCCGCCACTCTCTACCACTGGGACCTCCCCCAGGCCCTCGAGGACCGCGGCGGCTGGCGGGTGCGCGAGACCGCGGAACGCTTCGCCGAGTACGCCGGCCTGGTCGCCGCCCGGCTCGGCGACCGGGTGGACCGCTGGATCACCCTCAACGAGCCGTTCTGCAGCGCCTTCGTCGGCTACGCGGCGGGCGCCCACGCCCCGGGCGCCCGCGAGGGCCGCGGCGCGCTCGCCGCC
Organism: Streptomyces sp. F001; assembly: GCF_004187715.1. GTDB lineage: Bacteria > Actinomycetota > Actinomycetes > Streptomycetales > Streptomycetaceae > Streptomyces > Streptomyces flavusporus. The sequence goes on from NZ_QZWF01000117.1 coordinate 3,718, forward strand.
GCCCACCATCTGCTCGTCGGCCACGGGCTCGCCGTGCGCGAGCTGCGCGCCGCGGGCGTACGCGAGGTCGGGATCACGCTCAACCCCGACCGGCTGCTGCCGGCCACCGACTCCCCCGCCGACCTGGCCGCCGTACGCCGCGTGGAGACACTGCACAACGACGTGTGGTTCGAGCCGCTGTTCGCCGGACGCTACCCGGAGCACGAGGCCGAGACGTGGGGCGAGCTCCTGCCCTCCGGCGACGGCTCGTACCGGCGCGAGGGCGACCTCGGTCTCATCGGCGCGCCGCTCGACTTCGTCGGCATCAACTACTACCGGCCGATCACCGTCGCCGACGCCCCGTACCGCGACCCGGACCCCGCGACCCGTACGGCGGTCGACGTCCGGGCCGAGGAGAGCTGGCGCGACGACGTCCGGCACACCACCATGGGCTGGCCCGTCGTCCCGCACACCTTCACGGACCTGCTGGTCGACCTGACCGAGCGTTACCCGGCGCTGCCTCCGATCCTGATCACCGAGAACGGCTCGGCCGAGGCGGACCCGACCGACGCCGACGGCCGGGTCCGGGACACCGACCGGATCGACTACCTCCACGGCCATCTCGACGCGCTCGCCGCCGCGGGTGCGGTGGGCGGCGATCAGCCGCTGGTACCAGTGGTAGCTGTC
>NZ_QZWF01000118.1 GCF_004187715.1 Streptomyces sp. F001
AGCCGTTCATCGCCTTCTCCTGCGAGCCGAAGCAGGCGGTCCTCCGTCCGAGCCGGTACGCCGGGGCGTACAAAGAGACCGGATCAGCGCGGTGTCCGTCTCCTACCAGTCTCGCTCGGCAAGGGGCGGTCGCGAAGGGAGTGCCGGTGGATCGTCGCCGTCGTGGCTACGTCGCTGTGCCGTCTGTGTTCTGCTCAACCCAAACGATCTTGCCGTCGTTCGTGTAGCGGATCCCCCACCGGTCGGAGCACCGTGCGACGAGGAGCAGCCCGCGACCGCCCTCGTCAGTGGCGCGGGCGTGTCGCAGCCGCGGAGAGACGCTGCTGCCGTCGGACACCTCGCACGTCAGGACGTGGCTGCGCACGAGTCGGAGTGTCACGGGCGGCTTGCCGTGCCGGATCGCGTTGGTGACGAGCTCACTGACGATCAGTTCGGTGGTGAATGCGGCGTCGCTCATGTCCCATGTGGTGAGCTGCCGGGTGGCGAGGGAGCGGGCTGTGGAGACCGTGGCCGGATCGCTCGGGAGGTCCCACGACGCGACGTGGGCCGAGTCCAGCGCGTGTGTGCGGGCGACCAGGACGGCGGCATCGTCGTGGGGCCGAGCCGGGACGAGTGCGTCGGTCAGCGTTCTGCATGTCGCCTGCGCAGAGCCGGGAGAACGGGCGAGCAGGGCGGTCAAGCGCTCTTGGTCGCCCGGGTCGTCCGGCTGCTGTGCCCGCTGGAGGAGCCCTGGGGTGTACAGGACGAGCGTCGAGTTCTCGGAAAGTTCGAAGTCCTCCTTGCCGAACGGCGAGCCGGGGCAGCACAACGCATCGGCGGCCGGGCCCTCCACAGTCCCTACGGTGCCGTCCGGACGTACGACCACGGGCCAGGGGTGACCGGCGGTGGCTACCGAGCAGCGCCGGGACACGGGATCGTAGATCAGATAGAGGCACGTGGCGCCGCACTCCGGCCCGTGGGCAGACGTTTCCGTGTCCGGTACGGAAGATGGCTGGTCGTCGCTCCCCGTGAAGCCGTTCGCCCTGCCCGTCCGGCGCACCATGTCATCGAGCCGGGCGAGCAGTTCATCCGGTTCCAGGTCCAGGTCCGACAGGGTGTGCACCGCCGCCCGAAGCCGTCCTGCCGTGGCGGCAGACTCTATGCCGCGACCCGGCGCGCGGCCCGCCACGAGAGCCACCCGGGCCCCGGAGAGCGGTATGGCGTCGACCCAGTCGCCACCGGATCCCGCGGACACGTACGCGTGCGCCACCTCCATCGCCTGCTGTGGCGGAAGCCCGCCCGGGCGCAGGATGTGCTGCAACGCGACCAGGGAGTTGTGCTCGCGCAGGTGCCGGCGAGCGTTGTCCAGGCACTCGGCCGCGCGCCGGGCGAGTTGCGCGGCGAGGGTCAGATCATCGCGCTCAAAGGGCCTGCGGTCTCCCCAGCGGCAGAACGTCACGAGCCCGAGGGCCCGGTCCTGAGCAACCAGCGGCGCGACGATCAGCGAGTGGACTTCTTCGCCGGTTCGCCCGGGCGTCCTCAAGCCCTGCACGATCCGCCGCCCCAGCGAGGACAGCGGGTCGACCAGACGCGGCTCGAGATCGGCCATGGCCTCGATGGCGGCCGCACGTGGGACCGCGGCATCGTCGTCCGCAGCCGTCCCCCCGGACTCGTCATCGCGGGAACGGGAAGCCGCCCGGCGCAGCACGGCATCGTGTCCCACGGGCCCCGCATCCAGGTACTCGCCCGCAAGCACCGCCTCCAGCACATCGACCGCGACGCTGTCGGCCGGCACAGGCACCGACACCTCCGCCAGGCCCCGGGCTGTGTCCAACGCGTCGAGCGTGGACCCGATCCTGGTGCTGGCCTGAGCGAGCACGGACAGCCGCTCGTGGGCCAGGTAGCGGTCGGTGACATCGACAGTGGCGTCCGCTACGCCCAGGATCCGGCCCTGAGCGTCCTCCAGACGGAAAACGGAAGCGGAGTAGACGTGCTCGTACCGTGGATCGCCCGGGGGACGGACCCGCTTCTCGACGCCGATCACCGGCTGGCCCGTGGCGAGCACCTGTTCCATGACCCGCTCCACCATCTCCACGCCGAAGCCTGGCCACACCTCCGTCGGGCGTCGGCCGACAGCTTCCTCGACCGAGGTTCCCTGCATGCCCTCGGCCGCGGGATTGAACCGGACAAGGCGCAGCTGAGGGTCGAGGAGGAACAGGCCCATGGGAGAGAGGGTGAAGAGCTTCTCGAGCAGCGCCCGTTCGAGCTCCGCTGTCCCGTCCGGTTCCGCAGGCGTAAGCGTCACCTCCCAGCCCGTGCCCGCGTCACCCACGCGCTCGGGCCGGACGGCCAATCGGCACGTCAGCAAGCCGCCGTCGCGGCGCCGCAGCACAACGGCGAAGCCCTCGCCACGGCCCGGCGGACGCCCAGCGGCAGCCATCCCGACCAGCAGGTCCACTGCCGAGCGCCCCAGTACCGCATCCTTCGGGTAGCCGAGCAGCCTTTCGGCCGCCGGGCTCCACCCGGTCACCGAGCCCTGCTGATCGACCAGAACGTGAACCCGCTCCCGCGCCAGGGGCCCATGAGCCGGGTCACTGCGACCGGTGACATGCGACGCACGCATAATGATCAGCTCTCACTCACCACAGTGCCATGGATGCGTCCAGTGTCCTCCAAGGCCCACGTACGCGACATCGGAGCGGCTCGGCCCACGCCCGGGCAACGGCCGCGGAGCGACCACTGAGCGGTCCTCGACGTCCCACGTGATGCGTCCGGGGAGATCACCTCCGCCTGTCGCAGGCTGATGCGGTCGCTCCATTCGGACGCCCGGCCAAAGGATCCGGCAGCAGCGGATCGCCTCGCCGACGTCCTGCCGCCTACGACACGCTGGGCGATCCCGAGCGGCGTGCGGCACACGACGCCGGGCGGGGCAGCCCGGTGTCGGCGCCTTGCACGTGCTCGGCGAGCCGCGTCACGCTCGGCATCTCCCGGACTGCCCCGGCGGCCGTTCGGTGGGTCTGCTGCCCGCCGGTCCGGGTGGCCTCGCGGATCCGGGCTACGACGGTACGCACGAGCTCTGCGGCCGCCGCGGTGGTGCCGCCGTTGTCCTGGTCCGGTCGGCTGCCGTTCGCGGTTGCGGCGGCCAGGGCCCTGGCCTGTTCGTCGACGGTGTCCTGCAGCGTCTGCAGCAGCTGCTCGTCCTGGCGGCGCAGCGCGGCAAGAAGGTCCACGGCCTCCTCGTCATCGGCGAGGACGGCGATGCTCTCCGCGGCCCGGCAGGTCATCAGGGCCCGGGCAACGGCGGCGTATTCGCCTTCCGCGTTCTTCAGCTGCTCACGCTCGGTGGCCTGACGCCCCCAGCGCAGAGGACCGCTCGCGATCAGCATGCCGATCTCCAGCGGGATTCTGGCTGTGCGGACCGCGCCGTCGGAGACACTGCGGACGAACTCGGATGTGTCCCGCATCAGCGTCCGCGGGCGGATCTCGCGGGCGCGGTCGTCGAGACGGGCCAGGCTGTCCTCGGTACCGGCGACGTGGCGCTGCAGGATCTGGCGGTACGGGCCGGCGGGGGTGACGGCCAGGTCGGCGCGGAACCGGTCGATGACTGCGGCGTGGGCCTCCCGGACGTCTTCCAGCGCCGGGACGAGCGCGTCCGTCATCACTGTCATTGCCGTACTCCCTTGGTTCGTGGGACAGCAGGGTGAGGCCCTGTCCGCCGGACGGATGCCTGGCATGGAGCCAGGCTCCGTGATCAGGGTGTGGGAAGGGGCTGAAGCTCGCCTGGCGGCCACCACCGTTCCGAGTGGGGGCCGCCCGCTTTCGGCAGGTGACAGGCTCATGGCCGGACGTCGACGGCGGGCTGGGGCCTAACCCGTCCGGGTGACCGGCACACCAGGCGGGCGCACGGGCCGGCGAGGCCGCTGCCGGCGGCTCGGGTGCCGGAGCGCGCAGCGCAGGCCATGGGGACGCAGCCGCAACCGGGATCCGCCCCGAACCGGGCTGCGGGGATCATGGCCTTGGCGCCGATCCCGCCGTCCTGCGGCTGCTGCACTGCAATCCCTTCCCGGACGCCCGCCACCCGTCACAAAAGCACCCAAGCAGGCGGGAACTGGGGCTTCTTGACAACTCAAGACGCGGACTTTATCCAGACTGTTAGTGAGGTGTACTCCGAATCCGCAGGTGGCGACGCCGGGCGAGGTGGCGCAACCGCTCCGGGGGCCGGTCGCTGGACGGCCCCGTTTCACCAGGCGCCGGCATCTGCCCTCGGTGTGGGACGCAGATGGAGGAGAGGACCCATGACACGTGCAGTGGGAATCGACCTCGGCACGACGAACTCGGTGGTCTGCGTGCTGGAGGGCGGAGAGCCCACCGTCATCACCAACACGGAAGGAGCACGGACCACCC
>NZ_QZWF01000119.1 GCF_004187715.1 Streptomyces sp. F001
CCCGGGCAAGCCTGCCGGGACAGCGCAGCGGGACGTGATCACGTAACAACGGGGTCCACGGCGCAGCAACGCCCTGTGGACCCCGCCACACTTTTCGGCGCAGGCCGACAGAAATCAACCGGTGCCGGTGTTCGAAGACGAGACCGTCCAGGCCGAAAGCGGGGCCTGGCGGCCGCAGCCCCCAGCGAGACCGGCACCGACGCGGGGACCTCATAAACGGACGTCGGCTTTAGGGTGGTCGCATGAACGATCGCATGGTGTGGATCGACTGCGAGATGACCGGCCTCTCGCTGTCCGACGACGCGCTCATCGAGGTGGCCGCCCTCGTCACCGACTCCGAGCTGAACGTACTCGGCGAGGGTGTCGACATCGTCATCCGTCCGCCGGACTCCGCGCTGGAGACGATGCCGGAAGTGGTACGTCAGATGCACACCTCGTCCGGACTGCTCGCCGAGCTGCCGAACGGCACGACGCTGGCGGACGCCGAGGAACAGGTCCTGGCGTATGTCCGCGAACACGTCAAGGAACCCGGCAAGGCCCCGCTGTGCGGCAACTCCGTCGGCACGGACCGCGGCTTCCTGCTGCGCGACATGCCGACCCTGGAGAACTACCTCCACTACCGGATCGTCGACGTGTCCAGCATCAAGGAGCTGGCCCGGCGCTGGTACCCGAGGGCGTACTTCAACAGCCCGGAGAAGAACGGCAACCACCGCGCCCTCGCCGACATCCGCGAATCCATCGCGGAACTGCGCTACTACCGCGAGGCCGTCTTCGTACCGCAGCCCGGCCCGGACTCGGACACCGCCAGAGCGATCGCCGCGAAGCACGTCCTGCCCGCGCAGTAGGCGCCGCCACCGGAGGGCCCTGGAAAAGCCGGGCGCGAGCACCCCTGCGGACCCTGTACACTTTTTCTCGGCCGGTCGGGGAAACCACTGCGAGAACCGCCGGTCATGGTGGGTGTAGCTCAGCTGGTAGAGCACCTGGTTGTGGTCCAGGATGCCGCGGGTTCGAGTCCCGTCACTCACCCTTGAGGACCGAGGGCTGACCCCTGAAAAGGGATCAGCCCTCGGTCGTTCCCCGGCCCGATTCCGGATCCGGCAGGATCTTCCTGAGTTCCGCCTCGATCTCCGGCCGCGTCCGCCCCACTTCCTTCGCATACTCGGAGACGGTGGCGCCGAGGTCGCGGTCGAGATCGCGCCAGGCGCGCCACGCCGTCTCGTACGTCTCGGTCTGGACCTCGGTCCAGCCGCCCTTCTGGGTCGGCGGGCCGTAGGCGTCCCGAAGCTCCAGGACCTTCGTGTGCGCCTCGTCCGCGGCCCGCTGCATCTCCACAAGTTCTTCGAAGGTGTGTGCCACGCACGGATCTTAAGCACGACCCCCGCAGGCGCGCGCTCCGACCGGCCGTCCGCGCGCTCGGGCCTGACTCACCCGGCGCACACCCGGCTCTACGACGACGTCCGCTCCACCAGCTCCGTGGCCAGCACCACCTGCCGCCGCTCCAGCCCCCGGGACACCGCGGGCCGCCGGTCCGCGATCTCGGTCAGCAACAGGTCGATCATCCTGCGGCCCATCTCCTCTATGGGCTGGCGGACGCTGGTCAGCGGCGGTTCCATATGACGGGCGATGGCGGAGTCGTCGTAGCCGACGAGGGCGACATCCTCGGGGGTACGGCGGCCTGCCTCGCGCAGGACCTGGCGGGCGCCGGCCGCCGTGACGTCCGAGGCGGCGAAGACCGCGTCCAGGTCGGGGCAGCGGGCCAGCAGCTCGGTCATCGCGCGCCGGCCGCCCTCCTCGGTGAAGTCACCCGGCTCGATCAGGTCCTCGTCCACCGCGTGGCCCGCGTCACGCAGCGCCTCGCGGTAGCCGTCGATACGCCGCTGGGCGCCGTACACGTCCAGACGGCCGGTGATGTGGGCTATGCGGCGGCGGCCCCGGGCCAGCAGATGCTCGACGGCCGAGCGGGCACCGCCGTAGTTGTCCGAGTCGACGGAGGTCAGCGTCTCCTGCGCCGATCTCGGGCCGCTGATCACCGCCGGGATCTCCAGCTGGGCCAGCAGATCCGGCAGGGGGTCGTCGGCGTGCACCGAGACCAGCAGGACGCCGTCCACCCGGTGCGCCGCCAGGTACTGGGCGAGCCGCTGCCGCTCCCGGTCGCTGCCGGCGAAGATCAGCAGCAGCTGCATCTCCGTGTCGGACAGCTCGGCGCCGACACCCTTCAGCATGTCCGAGAAGTACGGTTCCGCGAAGAACCGGGTCTCCGGCTCGGGGACGACGAGGGCGATCGCGTCCGTGCGGTTGGCGGCCAGGGCGCGGGCGGCCGTGTTCGGGACGTAACCGAGCTCGGCGACCGCCGCCTCCACGGCGGCGCGGGTCGCATCGCTGACCCGGGGCGAGCCGTTGATCACCCGGGAGACCGTGCCGCGGCCCACACCGGCGCGCGCGGCGACCTCCTCCAGGGTCGGCCGGCCACCGCTCCGGCTCCGCACCATGGGCTCCGCCTTTCGCCGCCGTTCATCACCTGGCCTGGAATGTAACAGTCCCCTGTGCTGGAGTGACCGTCGCCGGGGGCTGCCACCCCCGGACCCCCGCTTCGGCATCCAGTTAACAGCCCGATAACTGAACGCATCTCGCCCTGTCCGCTCCCTTGACACCCCCGCTGGAACCGACGACTCTTCAACACATCACTTGTGGGAGCGCTCCCACGGTACCTGACACATACACATCCCGCACGTTCCCCGCCCGAGCCGCAGCGAGAACTAAGGGGCCCAACAATGCAGTTGGCCGGGGGGTCGGCACGTCAGGGCAACAGGAGGACGCAATGCGAGCACGTACCCGAACCGCCCGTCGCAGGGTGGTGGTCCTCGCGGCCGTCGCGTCGCTGGGCGCCGGGCTGCTGGCCGGCTGTGCCGACGACGGAAAAGACGAGGAAGGCTCGTCGTCGGAGGGCGGCAGCGGAGGCAAGACCAAGATCACCCTCGGGCTCTTCGGCACCGCCGGCTTCGAGGAGTCCGGCCTGTACAAGGAGTACGAGAAGCTCCACCCGGACATCGACATCCAGCAGACCGTCGTGGAGCGGAACGAGAACTACTACCCGGCGCTGATCAACCACCTCACCACCAACAGCGGCCTCCAGGACATCCAGATGGTCGAGGTCGGCAACATCGCCGAGATCGTCGAGACCCAGTCGGACAAGCTGCTCGACCTGTCGAAGTACGGCAAGAAGAGCGACTACCTCGAGTGGAAGTGGCAGCAGGCCACCACCAAGGACGGCCAGACCATCGGTGTCGGCACCGACATCGGCCCGATGGCCATCTGCTACCGCACGGACCTGTTCAAGGCGGCCGGTCTGCCCACCGACCGTGAGGAGGTCGGCAAGCTGTGGGCCGGCAGCTGGGACAAGTTCGTCGACGTCGGCAAGCAGTACCAGGACAAGGCGCCCAAGGGCACCACCTTCCTGGACTCCCCCGGCGGGCTGATCCAGGCGATCCTCAGCGGTGAGAAGGACCGGTTCTACGACTCCTCCGGCAAGGTCATCTACAAGACGAACCCGGCCGTGAAGGACGCCTTCGACCTCACCGCGCAGGCCGCCGAGGACGGACTGATCGGCAACCAGACGCAGTTCCAGCCGGCCTGGGACACGACGATCGCCAACAGCAAGTTCGCCGCGATGTCCTGCCCGCCGTGGATGCTCGGCTACATCAAGGGCAAGTCGAAGCCCGAGTCGGCCGGCAAGTGGGACATCGCCCAGGCGCCGAAGTCCGGCAACTGGGGCGGCTCTTTCCTGACCGTGCCCAAGTCCGGCAAGAACACCGAGGAGGCGGCGAAGCTGGCCGCCTGGCTGACCGCGCCCGAGCAGCAGGCCAAGCTGTTCGGCGTACAGGGCAGCTTCCCGAGCACCCCGGCCGCGTACGACTCGACCGAGGTGAAGAGCGCGAAGAACGACATGACCGGTGACGCACCGATCGGCACGATCTTCGCCCAGGCCGCCGAGAACATCCCGGTCCAGACGATCGGCCCGAAGGACCAGATCATCCAGCAGGGCCTGACCGACAACGGCGTCATCCTGGTGACCCAGGGCAAGTCCGCCGAGGAAGCCTGGGACAACGCCGTGAAGACCATCGACAACAACCTGGACCAGTGACCCGTATGACCACTGGGCACGAAACCGCTGCCGCGCCCCCCGCCGAGGAGGGGGGCGCGGCCCCGGCC
>NZ_QZWF01000120.1 GCF_004187715.1 Streptomyces sp. F001
AGCTGCAGGCAGTCACGCCGCACGCAGCTGCGTGCGGCGTGACTGCCTGCAGCTGCGTGCGGCGTGACTGCCTGCAGTTGCGCAGGCGGGGGGTGCCGGGCGCGCAGTGTCGGCGGCTACCGGTGAAAATCGGGTTCGTGGAACTGACTCTGCTCGGCACCGGTGCCCCGGCGGGACTGCCCCGCCCCGACTGTCCCTGCGCGGCCTGCGCGACCGCGCTCGGCGTGGATGCGCGGGCGGCCACCGCCGCTCTGGTGGACGGGGCGCTGCTGCTCGATCTGACGCCGGGTGCGGCGTTCGCGGCGGCGCGGGCAGGGCGTTCGCTGTCGGGCGTACGGCAGGTGCTGCTGTCGCATCCGCACGACGGTCCTCCGGTGGAGGTGCCGGCCGGGCTGCCGCAGCCCGGGCGGGTGCCGGACGGGCGGGAGTTGGCGCTGCTGACGGGGCATCGGGTGCGGGCGGTGGCGATGGACTCGCCGGGCACGGGGTACGCGGTCACCGGGCCGGACGGCCAGCGGGTGCTGTATCTGTCGCCGGGCGGCGCACCGGCCGGACTGGAGGAGGGCTCCGCCCAGGCCGAGCCGTACGACATGCTGCTCGCGGACGTGGTGGGGCGGCCGGACGGCCTGGCCCGGTTGCGGGCGGTGGGCGCGGTGGGGCCGACGACCGATGTCGTCGCCGTCCATCTGGACCACGACGTGCCACCGGGGGCCGAGTTGCGGCGGCGGCTGGCGGCGGCCGGGGCGCGCGCGGTGCCGGACGGGACGACGCTGGCGGTGGGGGCGTACGAGGATGTGCCGGACGTGCCGCGGCGGACGCTGGTGCTGGGCGGGGCGCGGTCGGGGAAGTCGGTGGAGGCGGAGCGGCGGCTTGAGGCGTTCCCCGATGTGCTGTACGTCGCGACGGGCGGCACCCGGAACGGGGACGGCGAGTGGGCGGAGCGGGTCGCCGCGCACCGGGAACGGCGGCCCGGGTCGTGGCGGACGACGGAGACGTGCGATCTGGTGCCGTTGCTGAAGGAGGACGGGCCGCCGCTGCTGATCGACTGTCTGTCGCTGTGGCTGACCGACGCGATGGACTCCGTCGGGGCGTGGGACGACGCCGAGTGGGCCGCCGGGGGTGAACGTGCGCTGCGGGAGCGGGTGCGCGAGCTGACGGAGGCGGTGCGGCAGACCCGGCGGGTCGTGGTCGCCGTGTCCAACGAGGTCGGGTCGGGGATCGTGCCGGCCACGGCGTCGGGGCGGCGGTACCGGGACGAACTCGGGCGGCTCAACGCGGCGTTCGCGGGTGAGTGCGAGCAGGTGCTGCTGGTGGTGGCGGGGCAGGCGGTGCTGCTGCGGGGGTGACCGTCCGCCGCCGCTGCAGGGTCAGGTGCGGCGGGCGATGATCCGGTAGGCGTTGGCGAAGCGGGTGCGGCGGAACAGGGGCGCCAGGGTGTGGTCCGCGGCGCCGGCCGCCGCCGTCAGGGGCAGGGCGGCGCACCGGAAGGTCGTACGGACTGTCCGCTGGAGCGGGGTCGGTGCGGTCGGCCGCCACGGCGTGTCCGGGTCCGGCAGGACGTGGGACAGAGCCAGGGACAGGGCTGTCGACAGGTCGTGGGGCCGGTGGGCCGGGTGGTGGTCGGCGGTGACGATCGTGCAGCCATGGGACTCCAGTTCCCTGCGGAGGTTGTCCAGCGGGATCAGGTGCAGATGGCGGGGCAGGGTGTGCGGGAGCCACCACTTGCCGAGCAGCCTGGCGAACGCGCACTGCGGGTCGGGGGCTTCGAGGAGGAGGTGGCCGCCGGGGCGCAGCGCGAGGACGGCGGCCCGGAGTTCCGCACGGGGGGCGGGGGTGCGGTCCAGGTGGTGGAGCAGGCTGACGACGTCGTAGCGGGCGCGCAGGCGTGCGGTGAGGTCGGGGGCGGCGAGGTGGCCGACGTACGCCTCCTCGATGTGGCCGGCCTCGCGGGCCCGCAGCACGCGGTGGGTGGGGTCGACGCCGTCGAACGCCGTGTACGGGAAGAGTTCCCGCGCCGCCTGTGGGAAGTGCGCCTCACCCGTGCCGACGTCCAGCCAGCTCTCCGGCTCCGGGAAGGGCAGCAGCGCGCGGGCGGCCGCCCGGAGCCGGCGCCGGCTCGGCCGGGGGTCGTGCGGGTACCGGTGGTGGAAGGCGAGGCCCTCGGGTGAGAGAGGCGGGTTCAGGAAGGTGTGGCCGCAGTCCCGGCACTCGTCGAGCGTGAAGGTGCCCGGCTTGTGCTGGAGCAGGTCGGGGGCGGTGAAGCGGGTGAGCAGGCGGGCCGAGCCGCACCAGGGGCAGTCGGCGCGGCGCGGGGCGTGGAAGCGGTCGGTGCCCAGGGCGAGTTCGGCGAAACAGGCGGCACGGCGTCGCTCGGCCGCCGCTGTGGCGGGGGGCGTGGGTGGCATCGGCGGCTCCCGGGAGACGACGGACGGAGACCTGCGGCAATCCGCTGCAAACCGGAACGTATGGGATCACGATCTTGGGTGCAATGACATCGCGGGTGAGCGGTGGCCATGTGGCGCCGTCCTGTTCGATCGAGGCCGGTACTGTTCGGCGAATGAGCTCGCTTAATCTCGACGACTTCACCGATCTGATCGAGCGCCCCGACGGTGGGGTGCGCCGCGACGCCGAGGCGCGCCGGGAGCGTCAGATCGTGCCGCCCGGTTCGCTCGGGCGCCTCGACGACCTGGGTGAGTGGCTGGCCGCGGCGCAGGGCACCGTACCGGTGCGGTCGGTGGAACAGCCGCGCGTGGTGCTGTTCGCCGGGGACCACGGCATCGCGGAGTTGGGAGTGTCGGCGCGGCCCGCGGGCAGCGCCGCGGAGTTGGTGCGGGAGGTGCTGGAGGGCGGCCGTCCGGTGTCCGTGCTCGCCCGGCGGCTCAGTGTGCCGGTGCGGGTCGTCGACATGGCACTGGACTGCGATCCGGGGACGCTGCCCGAGGACGTCGTACGGCATCGGGTGCGGCGCGGCAGCGGCCGGATCGACATCGAGGACGCGCTGACGGCCGAGGAGGCGGAGGCCGCCTTCCGGGCCGGGGTCGCGGTGGCCGACGAGGAGGCCGACTCCGGTACGGATCTGGTCGTGCTGGGCGATGTGAGCGTGGGCGGCACGACGGCGGCCGGGGTGCTGGTCGCCGCGCTGTGCGGAACCGACGCCTCCGTGGTGACCGGGCGGGGCGGCCTCGCGATCGACGACCTGACGTGGATGCGCAAGTGCGCCGCGATCCGGGACGCGCTGCGGCGGGCGCGGCCGGTGCTGGGAGACCAGTTGCAGCTTCTGGCGACGGTGGGCGGTGCCGACCTCGCCGCGATGACCGGGTTCCTGCTGCAGAGCGCCGTGCGGAAGATGCCGGTGATCCTGGACGGGGTGGTCGTCGCCGCGTGTGCGCTGGTGGCCCAGCGGATCGCGTTCCGGGCGCCGGACTGGTGGCTGGCGGGGCACAACAGCGGGGAACCGGGACAGGCCAAGGCGCTGGACCGGATGGCCCTGGAGCCGCTCCTCGACCACGGGATGAAGGCCGGCGAGGGCGTGGGCGCCCTGCTGGCACTGCCCCTGGTACAGGCCGCGGCGGCACTGGCGGCGGAGCTGCCCGAGAAGGCGGACTCGGTGACGGAGGAGCAGACGGAGGCCGGCGAGAGGGCGTAGGCGGCTGCGGAAGCTGCGCAGGCGGCGAGTGCGGGCGTCCCGGTGGCGGTCGGGGCCGTCCGCCGGACGGCCCCGCTGCCCCTCGTGCACCACCGGCCCGCGCCGGCGAGGTGCCTCCCCCAGAGGGGGGACCCCC
>NZ_QZWF01000121.1 GCF_004187715.1 Streptomyces sp. F001
GGTGGGCCCAGTTGGCGTGCGGGAGCAGGAAGTCCACGCCGGGCGGGTCCAGATCGAGCAGGGACCGGTAGACGTCGTGCGGATCGGTGGCCGGGTCGATGGTGCAGAGGATGCCGGCGTACGTCTCCGGGCGGGCGGCGAGCCGCCGGGCGGCGGCCCGGGCGGCGGGCCAGGCCGGGCGGCCGGCGTGGTCGACGCGGCGGGCGTTGTGCGTGGCCCGTCCCCCGTCGAGGCTGAGGCCGACCCGGACGCCGGCCCCGGCCAGGCGGTCCAGCGCGGCGGCCGTGAGTCGGGTGCCGTTGGTCTGGACGGTGGCGGTGACCCGGCAGTCGGCGGGGACGGCCTCCCGTACCGCGCGCACGTAGGCGAGGACGGGCTCGGGGCCGGTGAGGAGGGGTTCACCGCCGTGGAGTTCGACCCGGATGCGGTCGAGGCCGTGTTCCCGGACGTGCTCGGCGATCCGGGCCGCGGTGCGGCGCATCGTCGGCTCGGGCGTACGGCGTGGACGCTCGCGCCAGCCGTCGTCCCGGCCGCGGTAGACGTAGCAGTAGGAGCAGTCCAGGTTGCAGCGGCCGTGCACCTTCAGCACGAACTGACGAAAGGGCGTCGGGCGGTGCGCCGTCGGGTCCAGGACGGCGTGCGGCCACTGGGGGTGTGTGGTCATGGGGCGTCTTCGTAGTGGGCGACGACGGTGGACTCCCCGTCCCGGGTGCGCAGTTCGGCGAGGATCGCCGCGAGAACCGGGTGGTCGGTCCGGTCCGGCCTGGGGATGTCGGGGAGGGGTGTGCGGGTGTCCTCCGGGCGTGCGGTCACTCGGGGGCCGTTTCGGGGTCCGGGCGGGTGGTGGGGGTGCGGGCCGGCCCGGACCTCAAGGTGCGGAGCTGCTCCCGCAGCCGCTCTCGGGTCTGCAGCGCCGTGGCCAGCAACTCGTCCATGCCTTCCTCCCGCGCCAGCTCGACGGCCTGCCCGTAGCACTCGATCGCCCGGTGCAGATGCGTGAGCGTGGCCGTCCTGGAGTAGAGGGACGTGAGCATGGCACCGCGGGTGGTCCAGCAGCGTACGAGGAACTCGGGCTGATCGGCGCAGCGGATGGCCTCGCCCAGCAGCCACTCGGCCTCGTACAGGTCGGACAGCACCTCCTGGAGCTCGTACCGCCTGAAGTGGGCGAGGCTCAGGTTCATCCAGCGCACCGGGATGTCCGGATGGGCCATGGGGGTCTCCTGCAGGGCGGCGCGCAGCACGACGACGGCCCGGCTCGCGGTGTCGGGGGCGTCCTGGAGCCGGGCCTTCTCGAGCAGGGCGGCACCGAAGGCGGCCAGCACGTCCGGCCGGTCGGGGTGGTCCTCGCCCAGCAGCCGTTCGGCCTGCGTCCACGCATCGAGGGCGGCTGCCAACTGGTGTTCGTGACGGTCATGCTGGTAACCGCTCCAGGACATACGCGCGATCAGCAGGAGGCATTCGAGGCGCAGTGCCTCGTCCTGTCCCGCGGCGTCCAGCGCCTGTTCCAACGCGTCCGTCAACAGGTCGCCGGCCTCGGCAGAACCGCTCACCGACCGGCCGAGCTCGGTGGCCGACGCCACCGCCAGCCAGGCCCGGCAGCGCTCGGCGTCCGTCAGGGCGGACTCGTACCTGAGCGCCTCCAGGAAGTCCGCCCCGGCCTGTCGCGCCGAATTCGTCGCTTGCTCGAGCAGGACGAGCGCGACCGGCCGCGCCGGCCCCGGCCCGGCGTAGAACCGTGCCAGGTCGAGCCACAGCTGTCCCCGGACGATCAGGGGGTGTTGCCGGTCCGGGAAGGAGAGCCGGATGTCGGCCGCCGAGATCGCCCGTCGCAGGTGGACCGGATACCATTCCCCAAGACCCGCCGACCGGTAGAGACCCGTCCCGGCGTGCTCCACTCCCGCCTCCGCGACGGCCCGCCGCACGTGCATCAGCGTTTCGGAGGCGACCCGTGTCCGGGTCATCTCGTCGGGGTCCGACCCGGAGGCCAGCATCGCCAGACCGAGGTCACGGTCCGCCAAGTACAGCAGCACCGCCTGGGCGGCAACCTCCTTGCCGGACGCCGTCCTCCTCGTCCAGTCCCGCAAACCGTCGGGAATCCCCTCGAAGTCAAGTCCCCGACTGCTCAGCTCACCGGCCAGCACCCAGCACACCAGGCCCCGCACAAGCCGCCCCCGCGCACCGACCTCCTCCGGCTCACCCACCGCCTCCCACGCATCGCGGAGGTCCTCCCCCACTCCCTTCACCCGCCACCGCGTCAGCAGCGCGTCGGCCAGCTCCACGGACGCCGACTCCCGCTCGGCACCCGTCCGCGACACCTCCACCGCCTGCTGCAAGTACCGCACCGCAGCGTCGAGTTCGCGGGTCAGCCCCTCCTCCTCGAACCGCCCGATCGCCTCGCGCCCCTTGTCGACCAGCTCCTGAGCGCCCAGCTCGGGCAGTACCGCCGCGACCGGGATCCGCGCGCCGATCTCCCGCAGCACATCCGCCGACACCTCGGCGAACGCCCGCAGCCCGGCCGGCTCCTCCGCACCCGGGCCGGCCGGCGGCGACGCACCGGCCGCCCCCGGATCCACCGCTCCGCGCAGGAACGCCGCCGCCAGCGCCGGGAAGTTGCGCACACTGCGCCCGAACTTCCGCTCCACGTACGCGGAGCAGTGCTTGAACAGCAGCTCGACGTCCTCCACGGCCAGCCGGGTGCGCAGCTCGCCCGCCACGCCCGGCAGGAACTCGTACCGCACGGCCCGTGGGTCGTCCGGGTCCTCCCGACGCCGGAGCAGCCCGCTGAGCAGCACCTCGGACAGCGCCTCGGGCCCGCTCCCGGCGAGCATGGCGTGCTGTACGAGCTGCATCACCGGCAGGTACAGCGGCACCGCGGACAGATACACCGCGAGCCGGCGCGCCTCCGGGGAGGCGGAACGCCAGAAGGCCCGCACCCGTTCCGTACCGCTCAGGTCCTCCTGGGCCCGCACCCGCGCGCGGGAGGGGGCGTGGTCGGCGCGTACCCAGCCGGCCGCGGTGGCCAACGACCCTCCCGTGGCGTCCGACACCAGCCGCGCCCAGCCCTCCACCGAGCCACGGCGCAGCGCCAGCACCGGGACGGGCAGCGCCTGCCGTTCGACGGGCCCCTTGTCCGGCAGGAACTCCAGCGTTCCGGCGGGCCCTTCGCGCCGCCGCAGCAGTCCGCGCCGGGCCGGCAGATGGGTGCGCAGCCACATGCGCTGCGGCAGCGGCTGGACGACGGCCACAGGCGCCGTCGCGGCCCAGCCGTGCAGCAGCCGCTGGATACGGCCGCTGCGCCACATGGGGCCCGCGCAGTCGCTGAGGACGAGCGTCAGCCGGCGTCCGGTCGGGTCGCTGAGCTGTCCGGGCGCGTGCAGCGGGCCGGTGTGCTCCGGCGTGGCGGCGTAGCCGGGCCGCCCGTGGGTGTCCTCGTGCAGGTACTGCACCTGCACCTCGCGGAAGGCGCCGGCGCGCTCGCAGACCTGGCGCAGCTCGTCGAGGGCCTGCTGCCACACCACGGTCGACGTGGAGACGTCCATCAGGAGCAGCAGGCGTGCCTCGCGGCGCCGCTCGGTGCGCAGGACGGGCAGGACGAGCCCGGATTCGGCGGCCTGTTCGGCGGTGGCCCGCTCGTCGAGGGTGCGCGGCACGGGGCGTACGGGTGCGCGGTACCGCTGGAGGGGGCGTAGTCCGCGTTGCAGGGCGAGGGGTTCGGGCAGGGCGGGGGC
>NZ_QZWF01000122.1 GCF_004187715.1 Streptomyces sp. F001
GGCACCCTGCCCGAAAGCAAGGTGGACTGCATGGCGGTGACCGCGGGGACAAGCCCCGGCGGACGTGGCCGGGGCTCCGTGCCACGACCGATCCCCGGGGCGCTGCTCATGGGGGTCTCTTCTCGGTCACCGTGCCTTTTTGACCGGCAGTTCCAGGCGAAGCTGGTAGCCGCCGTCGGCGGTGGGGCCGGAGGTGACGGTGCCGCCGAGGAGGGCGGCGCGCTGTCGCAGGGCGACCAGGCCGTAATGCGCGCTGGGCAGGGGGACGGCGGGCCGCGTGGGCGCGCTGTTGCTGACCGTGACGCGGACGGCGTTGTCCTCGTAGGAGGCGCGCACGGTGGCGGTGGCCCCGGGGGCGTGTTTGCGTACGTTGGTCAGCGCTTCCTGGACGGTGCGATAGACGGCGCGCTGCAGGGTCGGTGGAAGGCCGCCGGGCAGGTCCGTCGTCAGGTGGGCGTCGATGCCGCTGCTGTCGATCAGCCGCCGCAGGTCGGTCAGGGACGGCTGCGGAGTCAGTTCCGTAGGGTGGCTGTGCGAGTCGCGCAGCACGTTGACCATGTGCCGCAGTTCGTCCAGCGTCTGCACGCTCAGCCGCCGTATCGTGGCTGCGGCTTGCTTGGCCACGGTGTCCTGCGTGCCGACCTGCAGTGCCCCGGCCTGCACCGCGATCAGGCTGACCTGGTGGGATACCACATCATGCATCTCACGGGCGAGCTGGGCGCGTTCCTCGGCCAGGACAGCCTGCGCGCTCAGCCTGCGCTCGTGGTCACGCGCCTGTGAGATCTCGGTGAGTCGCAGCGACAGGTCCCGACGGGCCTGAACGAGCTGGCCGAGGAAAATGGGAGCCGCAGCCGTTGCCGCGGTATAGCCCAGGGCGATCAGGCCCGAGGGGCTCCAAAGATCGAGTTGCAGGGACGGCGACCACTCGGTCATGTCGCTGAGCGTGAGCGCCAGGCCGCAGACGGCCAGGAGAGTCCGCCGCCGGGTGAATGTGGCGAGGGTGTACAGCGCCGCCAGAGAGGCGAAGATCGCGCTCGTGAGCAGGACGGCGGGCAGGGTGAGCAGAAAGACGAGCAGCGGAAAACGCCGACGCAGCACAAGCAGGCAGGCAGCGGCCAGGGCCAGGGCCAGGCTCAGCGGCTCGTCCGGGGCGACATGGACCCAGACGTCAAGCAGTGCTGCGGCGACGAACGCAGTGTTCCGCAGTATGCGGGCCGGAGGGCGGGGAATCATCCCGGCTCCGGGTCGCTGCACGGCTTGAGCAGTCCGGCCCGTTCGGCGACCACGACCGCCTGGACGCGGCTGCTGACCTCCAGCTTGGTGAGGATGGCGCTCACATGGTCCTTCACCGTGCCGGTGCTCAGGTGCATCTGGTCGGCGATGTGTGCGTTGGACAGTCCCTGGGCGATCAGGACGAGCACGGCGCGTTCGCGGTCTGTCAGCCGGTCGACACCGTGCGTGGCAGGTGTCTGGCCGCCGGCCTCGAGGTATCCGTCCACGACCGTCCGCGTGACCTTGGGCGACAGGACGGTGCCCCCCTCGGCCAGGGCGCGCACGAGGAACGGCAGCTCCTCCGGGTCGGTGTCCTTGAGCAGGAAGCCTGCCGCGCCGCAGCGCAGGGCCGTGGCCACGTACTCGTCCATGTCGAACGTCGTGAGCATGGCCACCACCGGGGGCTGCGGCAGGCGACACAGGTCGGCGAGGACGGTGAGTCCGTCCACGTCCGGCATGCGGATGTCCAGCAGCACGACATCAGGATGGGTCTCCTGTGCCGTCCGGACGGCTTCTCCCCCCGGAACAGCCCCCACGACCTCGATCTCGTCCGCGGCGTCCAGGATGCGCCGGAACCCCGTACGGATCAGGGCCTCGTCGTCGACCACCAGTACCCGGATCATGCGTGCTCCCACTCACCATCGGGTCACTGTCCGTCGTACCACGTCGACAAGCGCCCCGCTTGCCCACACCGAGACCGTCCAGGTGGCGGGGCCGGAACCAGCCAGTCGGCGGGGACGTTCCGGACTCCTGCCGGATGGATATGGCAGGAGGTTTCGCGAAGCCTGAGAACGTGACGCGCAACGTGTCGACCGCCGCGCTCCGGGAGACGGCGCCGGTGGCCGTGGTTGACCGCTTGCTGCCGCCAGAGGGACGTCACCACCGCCGCTGATCCGAAGCGACCTGGCGGTGTCGCACCCTCCGGCGTCATGCAGGAGCAAACCGAACAGGAGGGCAGCCGCATGACGATCCGCCTGACAGTTCTGGGCATGCACCCCTCAGCTACATCCGCAGATGCGATCTTCGGCCACGCCCCACTCAGTGAGTACGATCTCCACGAGACAGGCACCGCCCTGGCAGCGCTTCCGCCCCAGTCGTCGACCACACGGTCGCCTTCCACCCGCTGCGCGCTCACCGCCGCATTCCTCGGGCTGAAGGCCACAGCCGAGCCGGCACTGCGCGACATCGACTACGGCACATGGCGCGGCCGCACCCCGGCCGAAATCGTCGCCGCAGACCCGCACGGATACAGCGCCTGGCTCACCGACCCGGATGCCGCACCACACGGGGGCGAAACCGTACGCCAACTCTGCCAACGGACCGCGAACTGGCTCAGCAGCCTGCCCCCTGAGACGGGCCGAGCCTTGGCCATCGTCGAGCCGGCTGTTGTCCAGGCCCTGCTCGTCCATGCCCTGTCCGCACCAGCACGAGCCTTCTGGAAACTTGAGGTACCGCTCCACTGCACAGTCTGCCTGACGCGGCGCGACGGCGTCTGGAACAGCACGTGGACCGCTACCCCGTACTGCCCCAGGACCCGTGCGAGCGGTGCGGGCCGGCCCCGCACCGGCCAGACCGGCGCCGTTCGAGCCGACACCCCACAGCAGGACGGCCGGTACCGCCCGGACTACCGGATCGACCTCGCGCTGCGGTCTTAGGGTCGGTTCAAGGCGCTGTTCGACCGCCGCTGATGAGCAGTCGGCCTGACGCAATGTCAGGCTGTGCGGGGAGTGCCCTTGCCGCCCCCGCCGAACAGGACGTCGTCCTCGTCATCGGCCCTGGCCCCGGTATCGGCCTCACAGCCGCCGCCGGGCGCTCGGCCCATGTCATCGGCATCGACCCCTCCGACGCCATGCTCGCCATGGCCCGCCGCTGCGCATCCCTGATCGCCGGGGGTTGCGACAGTCCCGTGTGGACGGGTGGAGGCAGTGCACCTCCCGGGACCGGGCGGGATGAGGCCCGAGGGCGGCCGCGCAGGCCCGCAGTGCGCACGCTGCGGGCCCGCACGGCCGGTTTGCGGGGCGGGCGTTGTGCCCGCCCTGGCACGGTCAGAGCCGGTCGAGGATGTTCTGGAGCTGTGTGACCTCGGCCGACTGGCCCTTGACGATGTCGTCGGCCATCTTCTTGGCCTCGGCGTTCTCGCCGTTTTGCTGCTCGTCCTCGGCCATGGAAATCGCGCCGTTGTGGTGCTCGAT
>NZ_QZWF01000123.1 GCF_004187715.1 Streptomyces sp. F001
CAGCAGGTAGAGGGCGCCCAGGTTGTGCGGCCCGGCGCACAGCAGTTCCACGTCCGCCCGGCACAGCTCCCGCAGTCGCCGCTCGGCGGGCGCACCGTCGTCGGCGAGCAGCTCACGGGCGTATGCCAGCGACGGCTTGACCGTGGACTCCAGCAGCTCGGCGAGCAGGTCCTCCTTGCCGGAGACGTAGTGGTACATGGACGCCTGCCGCATCCCGGCGCGCTCGGCGACGGCTCGGGTGGAGGTGGCCGCGTACCCACGGGTGGTGAACAACTCGGCGGCGGCGGCCAGCAGTTCCTCGCGCGGCGCCGGCCCGCCGGTCGGCCGCCGCTCGGCGCGTGGTCGGCCGACCCGTCGGCCCTGTCCGGCACCCGTCGTCCCCATGCGCTCGATCCTCGCACACGACGCCGGTTCGGCGATCTTCCGTGAGGGCTCGGTAACGGGGCGGCAACGTCCGGGCAACGCCCGCGACCCGCGCCCCGCCTAATTTCTGTCGAACGACAGAAATCGACGATCCGGAGCCGGAGGAGCCGCGATGGCCACAGCGACCACGCACGGAGCCCGCGCCCACGCACGCGCCCAAGAAGGCACCCGCACCGAGGCCATGCCCGTCGTCCCGGCCACCGACTGGGCCGCGCCGCCCTGCGCGGCGGGCCACCTCCTGTGGGCCGAGACCGTGGCGGGCGGCAACTACACGCACCGGGTGCTGGCCCGCGGCAGCGAGCTGCGCCTGACCGACGTGCGCGGCGACGCCTGTGCCCACCTGCTGCTGTTCGTCGCGGACCGCCCGTGGGAGCGGCTGAACGTGGCCGACACGGTCAAGGTCCAGTGGAACGCCTACCTCGGCGAGGGGCGGCTGCTCCTGTCCGACCAGGGCCGCGTCCTGGCGTCGGTGATCGCCGACACCTCCGGACGCCACGACACCCTGTGCGGCACCTCGACCCTCGTGCGCAACACCGACCGCTACGGCGACGGCACCCCGCAGGGCCCCTCCCCCGCCGGCCGGGAGCTGCTGAAGCTGGCCGCCGCCAAGAACGGGCTGGAGCCCCGGGACCTGCCACCGTCGCTGTCGTTCTTCCAGGGAGTGGCGGTCCGCGACGACGGGACCCTCCTCTTCACCGGCTCGTCGGGCCCCGGCGGCAGCGTGACGCTGCGCGCCGAACAGGACGTCACCGTACTGATCGCGAACGTGCCGCACCCGGCCGATCCCCGTCCCGAGTACGTCAGCACCCAGCTGGAGGTGCTCGCCTGGCGCGCCGTCCCCACCGCACCGGGCGACCCCGTGTGGGAGGCCACCCCCGAGGGCCGCCGCGCTTTCCTGAACACCGTCGACTTCCTTGCCGCCAGGGGGCTCGCATGACGACTGTGAAGACCGAGACAATCGCGGCACGGGCGGCCTGGTCGTCGGTCGTCCGCGCCGGCGAGACGCTGACCATCACCGACCTGCACGGCAACCAGGCCGTCGACTTCCTTCTCTACGACGCCCACGACACGTCGGTCCGCTACAGCGCGCCCGACACGATCCACGCCCAGGGCGGCATCTTCCTCACCACCGGCAGCGTGCTGCTCTCGAACGAGCACACGCCCCTGATGACGGTGACCGCGGACGACGTGGGCCGGCACGACACGGTCGGCGGGGCCTGCTCCAAGGAGTCGAACACGCTCCGGTACGGCCACCACACCTGGTCGCAGCACGCCTGCGTGGACAACTTCCTGGCGGAAGGCGCCCGGTACGGCCTCGGCAAGCGCGACCTCGTGTCGAACATCAACTGGTACATGAACGTGCCGGTGGAGCGGGACGGCACGCTGGGGATCGTCGACGGCCTCTCCGCACCGGGCCTGTCCGTGGCGCTGCGGGCCGAGCGGGACGTCCTCGTCCTGGCCTCCAACTGCCCGCAGATCAACAACCCCTGCAACGGCTTCGAGCCGACGGCGGTGCAGATGACGATCAGCGGGGCGGGCGGCGCATGAGCTTCGGCACACTACTGGTCGCCAACCGGGGCGAGATCGCCGTACGGATCATCCGCACCGCCCGCGAACTGGGGCTGCGCACGGTCGCGGTGTACTCCGACGCGGACCGGGGCGCGGCCCACGTCCGCCTCGCGGACCAGGCCGTCCGCCTGGGCCCGGCGCCCGCCAAGGAGTCGTACCTGGACGCCGACCTGGTGTTGAAGGCGGCGAAGGACACCGGCGCGGGCGCGATCCACCCCGGTTACGGCTTCCTGTCCGAGGACGCGGCCTTCGCCCGTCGCTGCGCGGACGCCGGGATGGTGTTCGTGGGTCCGACGCCGGAGCAGCTGGAGCTGTTCGGCGCCAAGCACACCGCCCGGGCGGCGGCCGAGGCTGCGGGAGTTCCGCTGGCGCCGGGGACGGGGCTGCTGCGGTCGCTGGAAGAAGCCCTTGGCGAAGCCTCACGCATCGGCTATCCCGTCATGCTCAAGGCCACGGGCGGGGGCGGCGGCATCGGCATGTCGGCATGCCGGTCCGCCGGCGAACTGACCGAGGCCTGGCAGCGGGTGCAGCGCGTCGCCGCGGCCTCCTTCTCCTCGGCGGGCGTGTTCCTGGAACGGCTCGTCGAGCGCGCCCGCCACGTCGAGGTGCAGGTCTTCGGGGACGGCGAGGGAAAGGTCGTCACCTTCGGCGACCGGGACTGCTCGCTCCAGCGGCGGCACCAGAAGGTGGTGGAGGAGGCGCCCGCACCTGGCCTGCCGGAGCAGGTGCGAAAACAACTGTCCGTCTCTGCCCGGGACTTGTGCGCCTCGGTCGGCTACCGGTCCGCCGGAACCGTCGAGTTCGTGTACGACGCGGGCCGCGAGGAGGCGTACTTCCTGGAGGTCAACACCCGCCTCCAGGTCGAGCACCCCGTCACCGAGGAGATCTACGGCGTCGACCTGGTCGCCTGGATGCTGCGCCTGGCGCGCGGCGAGCGCGACGTCGTGCGCCACCCCGGCCCTCCGCGCGGCCACGCCGTCGAGGCCCGCCTCTACGCCGAGGACCCCTCGCGTGACCACCGGCCGAGCGCGGGACTGCTGACGCGGGTGGAGTTCCCGCCCGGCGTGCGGGTGGACGGCTGGGTGGAGACGGGCACGGAGGTGACGACGTCGTACGACCCGATGCTCGCGAAGGTGATCGCGTACGGCCCGGACCGCGAGCAGGCGCTGCGACGGCTGGACGAGGCGCTGGCCCGCACCCGGGTGGACGGCATCGAGACGAATCTGGGCCTGGTCCGAGCGGCCCTCGCGGACCCGGCCGTCGTGGCCGCCGAGCACTCGACGGCGACCCTCGCGACGGTGACCGACCCGACCCCCCGCGTCGAGGTCGTCTCCGGCGGCACCCTCACCACCGTCCAGGACTGGCCGGGCCGCATCGGCCACTGGCAGCTCGGCGGGACGCCGACCTGCCAGTGGCCGATGCGGCC
>NZ_QZWF01000124.1 GCF_004187715.1 Streptomyces sp. F001
ACGCCGGGCACCCCGCAAACCCGCCCAGCCCAGACGCCCGCTCAAACGGACCGCGGCAAAGAAGCATGCCGCTCCAAGAAATCCCCCACCCCCGAAGCCCGCCGATGCGGCAGCAACACCCGAGCCGTTCCCGCCAACATCGCCTGAATCCGTGACGACTGAACCTCGTCCAGCAGATCCAGCACCTGCATCCCCGCAACAGCCGCCTCATCCGGCCGCCCCCCGCGCGCGAGATCATCCGCAAGCTCTGCCGTGTACAACGCGATGTTCCTGCTGAAGTGCGGATCCTGCAGATGCGCCGCCCGCCGCGCATGCCGCGCCGCCCGCGGCCAGTCGCCCAGCGTCGACCAGCACTGCGCCTCCAGCGCCTCCAGTTCGGCCTCGCCGTAGAAGCTCATCCACTCGGGGTCGGCATCCGAGGCGCCCCGCTCGTAGAGGGCATGCGCGCGGGTGAGCGCCTGGGCGCAGCCGGTGCGGTCGGCGAGCCCCGCCCAGCCGCCCGCCTCGCGCAGTGAGAGCAGCGACATCAGCCGGGCGGAGCCCAGCGGGCGCGCGATGCGCTGCGCGGCCTGCGCCGCGCGCACCGCCTCGCGGGGGCGCCCGGCGTCCCGCGCGAGGAACGCCGTGTTGCAGAAGGCGTGCGCCTCCAGTCCCGGGTCTCCGGTCATCCGGGCGGTCGCGAGCGCCTCTGCGTAGTGCGAACGCGCGTCGTCGAACCGACCCGAGTCGTGCGCCAGCCAGCCCACGGAGATCGCCAGTTCACCGGCGCCCGAGTGCAAGCGGTCGGCGGTCGCCTGCCGCGTGGCGCCGGCGTCCAGCAGCGCGTACGCGGCGCGCAGCGGTGCCGCCGCGCGCCGGTAGAGGCCGTCGGCGCCGTGCCGGTCGTCGAGCAGCCGGATCCTGCGGACGGCTTCTTCGAGGGCGCCCACCTCGCTCGCCCCGACCCGGCGCACGGGGCGCTCCGCGGCCGACGCGTCGAAGGTGAGCCCCAAGGGGCCCAGTGAGGCGGCGGCAACCGTGGCGCCACCGCCGGTCATGAATGCGCGACGCAGCACGTCGCTCTCCTCGTAGTTGATGTGCGTGTCGTACGGGTCCTGCGTGTCATACGGCTCATGGGCCCCGCGCGCCTCAGTGGTGGGCGCGGAGCTCGGGATGGGCATGGGGGGCGGGTCGGCGGCGGTGCGCGCCCCGCGTCCGCGTACGGAGGCGCGGGGCGCGAACCCCAGGTCGGTGAGCGTGCGTCCGGGGAACATGTGCAGGAACACCCGCTCGTAGGCGTAGTTGGGGCAGCGGATCTCGCCCGCCTCCACCCGGCCGATGTAGCGCGCGTCACAGCTGACCTGCTCGCCGATCTCCCGGGCAGCCCGACGGACCGCCGCGGCGAACTCGGCGGCCGAGCGCTTGCCGCGCAGACGCCGGAAGGCGAGGTTCGGCCGCGGTGGCCGGTTGGGCTGGGACGAGGTCACCGTTGACGACGCCATGGCCGGGTCCTCTCGTGCGAACCGTCGAACCATGCCGGAACCGGGTCGAGTTGACTCGAGTGGTCACTGTGGTGCCCTGATTTCCGGCGGGCAAGAACGTACCTGCTGTGACGGGACCGGCACGCAGTGTTTAGCTACAAACCGGATATCTCATACGTGATCTGCCATGAACTGCCATCCTTTGCGGCACACTTCCGCCGTAGCCGTTGACGCCGCCACGGCGTTGAACCCTGTGGACCGGGAGCCGCCCGACTCCCGACCTGCTCGCCCAAGGAGGGTTCCGTGGTGGAGGCCGGGATGGAGACCAGCCGGAGCATCGATTCTTGTACGCCGCTGCCCGCATGCGATCTTGTGACGGTACCCGCCCGGCAGGGGCTGGAGGCGGTCGACATTCTCCGGCGCGGCGAGGCCGAGGCGGTCGGGCCCGTCCTGCACGACGACAGCGGCGACACCCTCGGCTTCGTGGTGCCGGCGGGGACGGCAGCGGCGTGGGACGTCCCGGGCAGTACGTGTACGCAGACCAACGGGCGCGGTCTGAGCCTGGCCCCCGAGCCGCCGGCCGGCGAGGCGGAGGCCGCCGGTTCGGAGTGGCTGCTGTCCCCGGACGAGGCGGAACTGGCGACGGATCCGGCGGTGCTGAGGCGGGCGCTGGGCGAGGCGGCGCGGATGATCGAGGCGGCGGACAACTGTCGCTGATGTGCGCCGGCCGGCCGGGCGGGCGCGGCCGCTCGCGGCTTGCGAAAATGGCCGAATGGGAAAGTCCAGGAAGGCTCGCGGAGCGCAGGCCGCCATCGAAGCCGTCGCCGAGACCGTCGACGGTGGACTCGCTCAGCTGATCCCCGACCGGGACCGGGCACGGGCCTGGACACTGCTGATCGACGGGGCCCCGCAGTCGCACGTCGATCTCGACGATCCGGCGTACCTGTCCTTCGAGTACCAGCGGCGCCTCGGCCATGTCGTCGACCTCGCCGCCCCGCCCGGCAAACCCCTTCAGGCCGTGCACCTCGGAGGCGGCGCCTTCACCCTCGCCCGCTACGTGGCCGCCACCCGCCCCCGCTCCACCCAGCAGGTCGTCGAGGGGGATGCGCCCCTTGTCCAACTGGTCCGCCGTGAGCTGCCGTTGGCGCCGAACGCCCGCATCCGGGTGCGGTCCACGGACGCCCGCGAAGGCCTCGGCAAGGTGCCGGACGGCTGGGCCGACCTCGTGGTCGCCGATGTGTTCAGCGGGGCCCGTACGCCCGCCCATCTGACCTCGACGGAGTTCCTCGACGAGGTGCGCAGGGCGCTCAGGCCCGGCGGGCTGTACGCTGCCAACCTCGCCGACGGGCCGCCCCTCGCCCACCTACGTGGCCAGATAGCCACCGCGGCCGCCCGTTTCGCCGAACTCGCGCTGGTCGCCGACCCGGCCGTACTGCGCGGCAAGCGTTTCGGCAACGCGGTCCTCGTCGCCTCCGACCACCCGCTCCCGCTCGCCGAACTGACCCGCCGCGCCGCCTCCGACCCGCACCCCGGCCGGGTCGAGCACGGCCGCACACTCACCGACTTCACGGGCGGCGCCGTACCGGTCACGGACGCGGCAGCGGTCGCGTCCCCCGCACCACCGGCGTCGGTGTTCCGCTGAGCCGGTAGCTAATAGGTGCCGATCTCCACCCGAGGCGGACCGTCGTGCCAGGTGCAGAACACCGACACCCGCTCGGCGCCCGCACCGAACTCCACCCGGATCCACGTCTCTGTCTTCCACACCTGCATCGACCAGCCGGTGTCCGGGGTGGCCGACACCAGCGTCGCGGAGCTCTTGCCGAGATCGAAGACGACCCGGCCGCCTTCGGTGGCGTAGCTCTTGACCTCTCCCGAGGTGGAGGCGGCGGCCGTGGGGGTGGGGCTCGTGTCCCTGGTGGTCGGG
>NZ_QZWF01000125.1 GCF_004187715.1 Streptomyces sp. F001
GTTCACCGTGGCGTTGAGGGCCTGAACGGTGCCGCTGTGAAGCCCGGTGACTCCGGCGGTGCACTGTTCGACGGCACCAAGGCGATCGGCCTGACCTCCGGCGGTAGCGGCAACTGCTCCTCCGGCGGTACGACCTTCTTCCAGCCGGTGACCGAGGCGCTGAGCGTGTACGGCGTCAGCGTGTTCTAGGTTCTTGCGCACGCTCGCTCCGAGCAGGCGTGAGGCGAGGCAGACCGCCACTTCCTGAGAGGTGGCGGTCCTGCCTGCTTTCTGCGATGTCGTGGCAGTGCGCGGCGCCTCTCCGCCCAACACCCGCTGACCTGCGACGTCAGCCCCTACCGGCGGTGGTGTGCGACACCGCCGGCCGTCGAGCACCAAGGCCTGTACCGGCTGCCAGCCCCACGGCCCGGTAGTAGCGGGCCGGGCGTCCCGGGGTCGGACGGCATCCAGCTCGGCGAGTTCCTCGCCGTCAGCTCGAGATCCGCGGATGCCGCCGAGTCGCGGATGCTCCGGTCGGCCGACGCCGGGGATCGGACCGGCCATGGGCGACTTGGCGAGCATCCAGTCCAGGCAGACCTGCTGGGGGCTGACCCCGTGGGGCCTCGGCGACCGACGCGAATGGTGCGTACGACGCGCAGGCGGCCGGCCGACGCGTCGAACGAAGGTCCGCGGCACCATCCGCGACCTCATCGACGTCCAGGCCGCCTCCCGCCGCAACAGCGCAGAGCGACCGTTGACCTCTGAAGGGGGAAGTAGTGCCCCCTTGCGGGTGACTGGGTGAAGGAGCGGCGTGACACACGTTGCCGCAGATAATGCAGGGCTGCCCCGGCCCGGACGGGCCGTGGGTCGACGGCGTCGGCCAGGACGTCGGGCTGCTCCCGCCCGGAGGGAGGACTCCTGCGCGTCCGGTCGTTCGCCGCCGGCGACCCCGGCGTCGACCGCCAGGCCGTCCGGCACGCGCAGCGTCGCTGACGGTGGACCTCTTCGCCCAAGAAGGGATGTTCAGGGGGCTCGCGGTGGACCTCAGAAGGGCGGCATGCGCCGGACTTCTCCGAGGAGCCACCTGCGCGCCAAATCTAAAGATCGGTCTCAACAGCCGGGCAAGTTGGGAATATCTGATGCTAGGTGAACAACCCTAACTGCCCTGACCTACATTGATTGCAAGTCCTAGCCCTCCCCTCTTCCTCTTGTTCAGCTGGTTGTTCACCTCGAACAACATCCCTCGTACGGTGCGGGACAGCGAGGGCGTGAGGACTTGGGCCCGCCCCGGACATGACGGCGTGACGCGGGCGAAACAGCCTCTCCCTAATTTCTGTCACTCGACAGGAATCGTGCTCGAGGCCAAGGCAGGTGCCGCCGTGACCACCACCGTTCCCTCCGACGTCCGCTCCGACCCGCCGGAGCACCACTCCCCCGACGCCCACTCCCTCGACGAGTTCGGCTACCGCCAGGAGCTGCACCGCAGCCTCGGCCGGTACGCCTCGTTCGCGGCCGGGTTCTCCTTCATCTCCGTCCTGACCACGGTCTTCCAGTTCTTCGCCTTCGGATACGCGTTCGGCGGCCCCCTCTTCTTCTGGGCCTGGCCGGCGGTGCTGGTCGGCCAGCTGATGGTGGCCGCCTGCTTCGCCGAGCTGGCCGCGCGCTATCCGATCTCGGGCGCGATCTACCAGTGGTCCTCACGCCTGTCGAACCGGACCTTCGGCTGGTTCGCCGGCTGGATCATGGTGATCGGGCAGATCGTGGTGGTCGCGGCGGCCGCTCTCGCGCTGCAGATGGTGCTCCCGGCGATCTGGTCCGGCTTCCAGCTGATCGGCACCGACCCGGCACCGACGTCCTCGGACGGCGCGGCCAACGCCGCGGTCCTCGGCGTGCTCCTGCTGGCACTGACCACCCTGGTGAACATCCTCGACAACCGCGTGCTGTCCGTGGTCAACCGCGTCGGCGTGACCGCGGAGATCATCGGCGCGGTCCTGATCGTGGTGCTCCTGCTAACCCACTCCGAACGCTCCCCCGGCATCACCTTCCACACCGAGGGCGCCGCCCAGTCCGGCCTGCTGGGCGCATTGCTCGTGGGCTCGTTCACGGCGGCGTACGTGTTGATCGGGTTCGACAGCGCGGGTGAGATGAGCGAGGAGACCCACCACCCGCGCCGCACCGCGCCCCGCACGATCCTCATCGCACTCGGTGCCGCGGGGCTGCTCGGCGGCCTGATCGTCCTCGGCGGCCTGCTCGCCGCCCCCAGCCTCACCGACAGACGCCTGGCGGTCGACGGCCTCAGCTACGTCCTGACCAGCAGCCTGGGCGACGGGGTGGGCCGCCTGCTGCTGGCCGACGTGGTGGTGGCAATCGCGGTGGCGACCCTCGCGATCCAGACGTCGGCGTGCCGCATGCTGTTCTCGATGGCCCGCGACGGCCGGCTCCCCTTCGCCCGACGCCTGGCCAGGGTCAACCCGCGCACCGGCATGCCCACCGCCCCTGCCCTGGTCGTCGGCACGCTCGCTGCCGCCCTCCTGCTGCTCAACTTCGCCTCCGCGGAGGCCTTTTTGGCCATCGGCACCACCTGCATCGTCATGCTGTACCTGGCGTACGCGATGGTCACGGGCCCCCTGCTGGTCAGCCGCCTGCGCGGCGGCTTCCCCGCGGCCGGCACGGACGAGACCGGCGCCCCGCTCTTCTCCCTGGGCCGCTGGGGCGTCCCCGTCAACGCACTTGCCCTCCTCTACGGCCTCGCCATGACCGTCAACCTCGCCTGGCCCCGCGCGGAGGTGTACGACCCGGCGGGCGGCCACTGGTACTTCCAATGGTTCACCGTCCTCTTCCTCACCGTCACCGTCGCCCTCGGTGCCGCCTACCGCGCGTACGCGAGCCGTACGACAGCGGCCAAGGCCCTGGCGACCACGCCCGCGTGAGGGCTTGCGCTGGACGGCGGTGAGACGCAAGGACCCGGAGTCGTCCTCCCCGTTGGCGCAAGTGACGGGGAGGACCCAGCTGGTGCGGCTGCCTTGGAGGTGAGTGGCTGCCCGACCACGACGACGAGGCGGGTCCCGACGGCGACCCCCGCGCACTGGCCGGACCGGCTCATCCGTGCACGAAACCCGTGGCCGGTCAGACTCCGGCGACGCGCAGTGCGGCGTCCGCCGCGGACTCGGCGAACACCGACACCGGCCGCTCGGGATCGGACCGGTGGACGAGGATGACACCCTCGATCAGCCCGAAGACGAGATCGGTACGCAGGTCCAGCTCCGCCCTGGCGAGCGCCGCGCCGGTTCCGGTGGCAGCGAGCAACTGCCGGTAGGTGTCTTTGAG
>NZ_QZWF01000126.1 GCF_004187715.1 Streptomyces sp. F001
ACCCAACTGGGTTGGAATCCCCCTCTTCAGAGGAGGGAGGATGTCGACTGCCGGCAATTCCTTCTGCGGGACTGCGTTCATCAGACGGCAGTGGCGTTGATGGTGACGGGGATGTTGCCGCGGGTGGCCTTGGAGTAGGGGCAGAGTTGATGGGCGGCGTCGGCGAGCTCGGTGGCCTGGTCCTGGTCGACGCCGCCGAGTTCGAGGTTGAGGACGGCGGCGAGGGAGTAACCGCCGTCGTTGTGGTTCAGGCTGATCTCGGCGTTGATCTCGGTACTGGTCAGCCTGACCTTCCGGTCCGCGGCGGCCCGGCGGACGGCGCCGAGGAAACAGGCACCCCAGCCCGCGGCGAAAAGCTGCTCGGGGTTGGTGGCGGTGCCGGACCCGCCGAGCTCCTTGGGGTAGGAGAGCGTGGTCTCCAGCAGACGGTCGTCGGACTGGACGCGGCCACCGTTGCGGCCTTCGCCGGTGACGTTCACAACGGCGGTGTAGCTGTTCGGCATTGCATGTCCTCATAGGGAAGTCGGAGCGTTGCGGGTCTCGTAAGTCGAGAAAACTCGAGTCGAGAGAACTCCTTGGCGGGGACACGCATCGCGGGTCACCTGTTCAGGAGGTGACCCGATCGTCGCAGTATGGGCGTCACCTGTCAAGGTGGTGATGTTTGGGTGGAGCGGGCATCCTCACTGTGCCCGCGGCGAGAGAGGCATCAGCTCCCGGTGAGAAGTGCCGTGAGGTGGGCCGTGCCCGCGGGTACGGCGAGCAGCGTGCCGAGCGCGGTCCGCTCGGTCCGGGCCGGCGATCCGGGGTCGCCGGGTTCCGCCGCCGCGCCCACCAGCAGCACCTGCCACGGCCCCGGTGCACCCTCCGCCTCGACCGTGACCGTGTCGCCGTCGCGGCTCGTCCGGAAGACGGCTGCCGCGCCGTCCCGGGCGCCCGGGGCCGGGATCCGCGTCGTGACCGTCGTACCGTCGACCGGCGCGTGGACCCGCAGCGTCACCCCGTGCGCCCAGTCGTACTCCGCCGCGTCGTCGCTCTCGCCGTACGGGATGACCGAGCCGGGCCGGGCGAGCAGGGGGAGGCTGTCGAAGCCGTACTGCTCACGCCGCCAGCCGGGCCCCTGGACCTGCTCGCCCGACAGCAGATGGGTCCAGGTGCCGTCCGGCACGTAGTAGTCGACGGTGCCGTCCGCCGAGAAGACGGGAGCGACGAGCAGGTCGTCGCCGAGCATGTACTGCCGGTCGAGGGTGTGGCAGGCGGGGTCGTCGGGGAATTCCAGCACCATCGCCCGCATGACCGGCGTGCCGCGCTCCGCCGCCTGCTGGGCCGCGCGGAACAGGTACGGCATCAGCCGGTGCTTGAGGCGGGTGAAGTCGCGGGTGACCGCGACCGCCTCCTCGTCGTAGTCCCACGGCACCCGATAGGACTTGCTGCCGTGCAGCCGGCTGTGCGACGACAGCAGGCCGAACTGCACCCAGCGCTTGAAGACCTCGGGCGTCGGCGTGCCCTCGAAGCCGCCGATGTCGTGGCTCCAGAAGCCGAAGCCGGACAGGCCCAGCGACAGCCCGCCGCGCAGCGATTCGGCCATCGCACCGAAGTGGGACTCGCAGTCGCCGCCCCAGTGGACCGGGAACTGCTGGCCGCCGGCCGTCGCCGAGCGCGCGAAGAGCACGGCCTCGCCCGCGCCCCGTGCCTCGTGCAGCACGTCGAAGACGGTCTCGTTGTAGAGCTGCGTGTAGTAATTGTGCATCCGCTCCGGGTCGGAGCCGTCGTGCCAGACCACGTCGGTGGGGATACGCTCGCCGAAGTCGGTCTTGAAGCAGTCGACGCCCTGCGCGGCGAGCGCGCGCAGCTTGCCCGCGTACCACTCCCGCGCGTCCGGGTTGGTGAAGTCGACGAGGGCCATGCCCGCCTGCCACAGGTCCCACTGCCACACGTCGCCGCCTGCCCTGCGGACCAGAAAGCCGTGCCGTTTGGCCTCCGCGAACAGCGCGGACTTCTGCGCGATGTACGGGTTGATCCACACCGACACGCGCAGCTCGTGCTCGTCCTTCAGGCGCCGCAGCATGCCCTCGGGGTCCGGGAAGACGTCCGGGTCCCAGGTGAAGTCGCACCACTGGTACTCGCGCATCCAGAAGCAGTCGAAGTGGAACACCCCGAGCGGGATGTCGCGCTCGGCCATGCCGCGTACGAACCGGTTCACCGTCTCCTCGTCGTAGGAGGTGGTGAACGAGGTCGACAGCCACAGCCCGAACGACCAGGCCGGCGGCAGCGCCGGGCGTCCGGTCAGCGCCGTGTAGCGGTTCAGGATGTCCTTGGGTGTCGGGCCGTACACGACGAAGTACTCCAGCGACTGGTCCTCGACGCTGAACTGCACCTGCCCGACGGCCTCCGAGCCGACCTCGTAGCTCACCTTTCCGGGATGGTTGACGAAGACGCCGTAGCCGCGGTTGGTCAGATGGAACGGAACGTTCTTGTACGCCTGCTCGCTCGCGGTGCCGCCGTCTGCCTGCCAGATGTCCACGCTCTGGCCGTTCTTGACGAACGGGGTGAACCGTTCGCCGAGCCCGTACACCAACTCGCCGACACCGAGCGACAGTTGGCCCAGCGAGTGGTGGCTGCCGTCGCCGGTGACCGCGAAGCCGGTCCCGCGCGCCTCGGCGGAGGTGAGGACGCAGCCGTCCGCGGTGAAGTCCAGCCGCCACGGTGCCGCGGTGTCCACGCGCAGGGACAGCTCCCCGGCCGTCAGCTCGAGCAGCGAGCCCTCGCGGGTGACCTTCGCCGTGTGGCCCGGCTCGGCGCGCAGCGCGAACTCCGGGCCGCGCTCGGCGGCGCCTGCGTGGTGGGTGGAGCGGACGCCGATCACTCCTTCGGCGGGGGACCAGCATTCGACGGTCAGCAGCGGGCTGTTGAGGGTGTGGCCGCGCTTCGTCACGTGCCGCACGGGCGCGTAGAGCGTGAACCGGTCGTCGGTGACCTGTACGTCGGCGACCTCGGTCGCGTACGACGCCTTGACGCCGTCGCGCATGAGCCAGTAGCCGTCGGTGAACTTCATGGGGGGTCCTTAACGAGGGGTGGTGCGGCTGCCGGGAGCGGTGGGTCAGGCGCCGCCGCGGGTGCGGTGGGCGGCGATCAGCCGCTGGTACCAGTGGTAGCTGTCCTTGGGCGTGCGCGCCTGCGTGGCGTAGTCGACCCGGACGATGCCGAAGCGCTGGCCGTAGCCACGGGCCCACTCGAAGTTGTCCAGCAGCGACC
>NZ_QZWF01000127.1 GCF_004187715.1 Streptomyces sp. F001
ACTCGAAGTTGTCCATCAGGGACCACAGGTAGTAGCCGCGCACGTCCGCGCCGTCCGTGATCGCGCGGCGGACCTCCGACAGGTGGCCGTACAGATACGCGATGCGCTCCGGGTCGTGGACGCGGCCCTCGGGGTCGGGCTTGTCGTCGTATGCCGCGCCGTTCTCGGTGATGTACAGGGGCAGGCCCGGTGCCTCCCGCGTGTAGCGCATGATCAGCTCGTGCAGGCCGGTCGGGTCGATGGTCCAGCCCATCTCCGTGCGTTCACCCGGCGACTGATGGAACATCACGTCGTCCGCGCCCGGCCACGGCGAGTGCTCGCTCGCCCCGTGGCCGTCCGCGCGCGGGCCGGTCACCTCCGTGTCCCCCGCCGAGACAAGCGTCGGTGTGTAGTAGTTGAGGCCCAGCGCGTCGAGCGGCTGGTTGATCGCGGCCAGGTCGCCGTCCTGTACGTGCGACCAGTCGGTCACCAGCTCCGTCGCCGCGAACAGCGTCTCCGGGTACGCGCCGTGCAGGATCGGGCCGTGGAAGACACCGTTGGCCAGGTCGTCGATCCGCCGGACCGCCGCCAGGTCCGCCGGGTCCTGCGAAAGGGGACGTACCACCGAGGAGTTGAGGCTGATCGCCACCGAGTTGCGGGCCGGCATCACCGAGCGCAGGGCCGAAGCGCCCAGTCCGTGCGCCAGGTTCAGATGGTGGGCGGCGCGCAGCGAGGCCGCCGGTTCCGTACGACCCGGCGCGTGCACCCCGGAGCCGTAGCCCAGGAAGGCGCTGCACCAGGGCTCGTTCAACGTGATCCACTGCTCCACCCGGTCGCCCAGCGCCTCGCCGACGATCTGCGCGTACTCGGCGAACCGGTACGCGGTGTCGCGCTCCGGCCAGCCGCCCGCGTCCTCCAGCTCCTGCGGCAGGTCCCAGTGGTAGAGGGTGACCGCCGGCTTGATGCCATGGGCCAGCAGCTCGTCCACCAGACGGCGGTAGAAGTCCAGGCCCACCTGCACCGCCGGGCCCCGGCCCGTCGGCTGCACCCGTGACCAGGAGATCGAGAAGCGGTACGCGGTCAGGCCGAGCTCGGCCATCAGTGCCACGTCGTCGCGGAAGCGGTGGTAGTGGTCGACAGCGATGTCACCGGTGTCGCCGTCGGCCGTCTTTCCGGGCGTATGGCTGAAGGTGTCCCAGATCGAGGGGGTGCGGCCGTCCTCCCGTACCGCCCCCTCGATCTGGTAGGCGGAGGTGGCCGCGCCCCAGAGGAAGGCGGAAGGGAAGGACACCGGCGTGTGGGGCTCAGGCATGGAAGCGCTCCCATTGGGGGTCGTGGAGACCGACAGGTAGGGGGGAAGGGGGAGGAAAAGGGGCCGAGGCGGCGGTGACCCGGCCCCCTGGAGAAGCGGTCAGCCCTTGACCGCGCCCTGCATGATGCCGCCGACGATCTGCTTGCCGAAGATCGCGAAGACCACCAGCAGGGGCAGCGTGCCGAGCAGCGCGCCCGCCATGATCAGGGACTGGTCGGGCGTGTAGCCGCGGCCCAGACCCGCGACCGCGACCTGCACGGTCGGGTTGCCGTTCTGGGTCAGGACCAGGAACGGCCACAGGAAGTCGTTCCACGTCTGCACGAACATCAGCATGCCGAGCACGGCCATCGCGGGGCGTGCCGCCGGGAACACGATGTGCCAGATCACCCGCCAGCTGCTCGCGCCGTCCACCCGGGCCGCCTCGATCAGTTCGTCCGGCAGCGCCTGGATCAGGTACTGCCGCATGAAGAACACGCCGAACGCGCTGACCAGCGAGGGCAGGATCACCGCCTGCAGCTGGTCGGACCAGTCGAGCTTGGCGACCATCATGTACAGCGGGATCACGCTCAGCTGCGGCGGCACCATCATCGTGCCGATCACGATCAGCATCATGGCGTTGCGGCCCTTGAAGCGCAGCTTGGCGAAGGCGAACCCGGCGATCGTGGACAGGATGACGATGGTGATCGCCGAAACCCCCGCCACGAACGTGGTGTTGATGAACGCCTCGCCCAAGTTGGCGTCGGTCCAGGCGATTTCGAGCTTGTCGAACAGGCCGGAGCCGAACCAGAACGGCGGCGGGTTCTGTGCCAGCCGCTGGTTGTCGCGCGAGGCGGCGATCGCCGTCCACACCAGCGGGAACAGCGAGCCGATGGTGAACAGGGCGAGGATGAGGTACGCGATCGGCCCGGCGTGCAGGGTGCCGCCGGCACGGGCGGCTTTGGGGCGCCGTACGCGCCCCGGCTTCTGTTCCGGCGGGGTCGGCGGGGTCAGTGTCGTCGTCACGGCCGGTTCTCCTAACTACTGGCGCGCAGCCGGCGCGAGATGACGTAGTTGATGATCCCGATGACGATGAGGATCAGGAACATCGTCCAGGCGATCGCGGAGGCGCGGCCCAGGTGCTGGTTGACCCAGCCCTGCTCGTACAGATACAGGCCGAGCGTCTGGAACTGGTGCTGGGCTCCGCCGGAGGCGCCCTTGTTGGCGTCGAACAGCAGCGGTTCGCCGAAGAGTTGGGAGGCGCCGATGGTCGAGACGACCACCGTGAACAGGATCGTCGGCCGCAGTGACGGCAGCGTCACATGGAAGAACTGCTGCCAGCGGTTGGCTCCGTCCAGGGCCGCGGACTCGTACAGGTCCTGCGGGATCGCCTGCATCGCCGCCAGATAGATCAGCGCGTTGTAGCCGGTCCAGCGCCAGATGACGATCGTGGAGACCGCGATCTGCGAGGCCCACTTGTCGTTCTGCCAGTCGATGTTGTCGATGCCGACCATGTTCAGCGCCCAGTTGATCATGCCGTAGTCACGGCCGAACAGCAGGACGAAGACGAGCGAGGCGGCGGCGATCGACGTCGCGTACGGGGCGAGCATCGCGACCCGGTAGAAGGTCGAGGCGCGCAGCTTGTAGTTGAGGATGTGCGCGAGGCCCATCGCCATCAGCAGCTGCGGGACCGTCGAGATGATCCCGATGGTCAGCGTGTTCTTCGCCGCGTTCCAGAAGAAGTCGTCGTCGAAGATGCGCGTGTAGTTGCGGAAGCCCACCCAGCTCATGTCGGTGGGCGCGGTCAGCTCCACCTGGTGCAGCGAGGCCCAGCCGGTGTAGATCAGCGGGAACAGGCCGAAGGCGAGAAACAGCAGGAAGAACGGCGAGACGAAGGCGTACGGGCTCCAGCGCATGTCCCGCTGCCAGCGGCGGGACAGGCGGGCGCGGCGGCGCTCGTCGGCGGAGGGCCCCGCGGGCGGG
>NZ_QZWF01000128.1 GCF_004187715.1 Streptomyces sp. F001
TGAGGGGCCTGTGGGGGAAGTCATGGTGTGCCCACCTTCATGAGCGGCCCGTGGCCGGTACCGGGGAGGGCTCGGTACGGCAGGTCGTTTCGGGAGCAGCGGGGTCACTGGACGCGTCGGCGGCGCGGGCCGCTGACGTGCACCAGCCGTCGGATGGTCAGGGCCACCTCGCTCACCTGAAGGCCAGTCAGTGCGGATACGTCGTCGGCGATCTCGCTGCTCAGCCGTTGGCAGGCTCCGACGAGGTCAGCGGGGTAGGGCAGGTCCAGGGACAGAGCCAGCCGTGTCCTGCCGCCGTGTGTGCTGGCAAAGACGTCGGGCTCGGTCAGGCCCTGGCGGGCGAGCGGCCCGCCGGTCTGCCGCCTGAGTGCCGTACGTGCCGCCCTGGCGGCTACACGGGCCACGGCCTTCTCGGAGATCACGGTGGCGCCGCGCTCCGCGGCGGGCGGAAGCGGCGGGGCACTCGTGTGCCGTTTTGCCCCGGCTGCGGGGGAGTCTGCCTGGGTGGCGCCGGTGCTCACCGCTGCCGCCGGGTGAAGACGTCGACGTCGCCCTGTACGGCGAGGCCGACGAACAGTCCCGCCGCAGCCAGGACCAGCACCAGGAGGAAGGCCCAGAAGCCGCCGAAGAAGCCGGCGAAGCCAAGGGCGATCCCCGCCAACAGCCCCACTGTCGCTGCGTTCATCACTTGCTCACCCCATCTGGTGTACGGGGCCCACCTGTTATGCAACTGCACGGGGTACGACCACCGCATTACGGCGCCGGGGCAGTCCGGCTGCGGCCAGTCATGTCACGCGGCTCTCGGTCGGCTCGGACTCTTCCTCCTCGGGCAGGTACACGTCGTCGACGACGAGGTTCACCTCGACTACCTCCAGACCGGTCATCCTCTCCACGGCGGAGATGACGTTGACGCGCACGTCGCCGGCGACGTCGACGATCGAGAACCCGTAGTCGACCATGACGTCCAGGTCGAGGGCCGCCTGGCGTTCACCGACCTCGACCTTCACGCCGCGCGTGACGCCGCTCGCTCCACCGCCTGGGACGCGGTCGCGCACAGCGCCGAGCGCCCGGGCCATCCCGGCGCCGAGACTGTGGATACCGGGTACCTCGCGAGCCGCCATGCCGGCGATCTTCGCCACCACGCCGTCGGCGATGGTGGTCTTCCCGCGAGTCTCGGGCGGCGTCCCGGGGCCGGGACGGCCCTGCAGGATACGTCCCTGGTTCTGATCACCGCCCGTGGGGCGGTCAGTGGTGTCCGTCATGGCACTCGCCTCGATCGTTTGGTGCAAGCATCGCCGTGGTGCCCTCGAAGGATTGGACACACGCCGACGGCAATCCTCACACCGCACATGAACATGCATGCATCACGTGCGACGGCACGGGCACGCGTATCACGACATACCGGAAACGCGTGGCATCGACGCTACGGCGCACCTGGGCGTCCGAAGGAGGTGGAGCGGCCATGATCAAGTGCGCCCGGCCTTCATCCCCGGAACCGGCCGAACCCTCCCTCCGTGAGGCTCTCACGGCGCCCCAGCACCGCGACGAGACGGCGGCGAACAGCCCTCTGCGCGTACCCGACGATCTGCTGGCCGTACGGGCCGGTGAAGGAGACGCGGAAGCTTTCGCCTTGCTGGTGCGGCGCCACAGCCCCTCCATGCTGGCCCTGGCCTTCCGCATGCTGGGCAATGCCCAGGATGCCGAAGACGCCGTGCAGGACGCCTTCGTCAGCGCCTGGCAGCGTTTGCCGGAGTTCCGGCACACCGCGGCGTTCCGGACCTGGATGTACCGCATCACCGTCAACCGCTGCCTCAACGCGCGGCGTCACCGTAGGGCGACACTCCCGCTGAATGCCGTCACCGAACCCGCCGCCGGGATGGGCAGTTCGCCGAGCGGGGTCGCGGAACAGGACGCACTCACCGTCGCCCTGACGACCGCGCTCGCCGCCCTGGACCCCGAGCAACGGGCATGCTGGATCCTGCGGGAGCTGCACGGGCTCGCCTACGAAGAGATCGCCCACGTGACGAGTACCAGCGAGCAGACGGTGCGCGGGAGACTGTACCGAGCGCGCCGGTCCCTTAAGGAGGCGCTGAAATCATGGCGCTAGACGACCGTCACTCTCGGTCTGCCGATACCGTCAGGCGGCGCCCGCAGCCGCCCACCGCCGGCGCGGTCCTGGAAAAGGTCTCCCGGCTCACCGGCGACGAGCTTTTGACCTGCGGGCGCCCGCTCCGTCACGCCTGGGAGCAGGCCCGCGACGCCTGGCCCCTCGCTGATCCGCACACCGCCCGCTGCCCGTACTGCCGCGATGCCGCGGCCGGGCTGTCGGCGCTCGACGAGGCGACTCGAGCCCTGCGCGCGCAGGAACCGCCCCATGCACAGACGCTCATCGACCGCGTCATGGACATCGTGCGAGCCGAGGTGAGGCTCGGCCGGCTGCTACCGCTGGACGATCCGGTACGTGATCTGTTCATCGCCGAAACGGCGGCGGCGAAGGTTCTGCGGCGGGCCGCGGACATGGTGACCGGTGCCCGCGCCGCGAGTTGCCGTCTGACTCCCGCTGACGCCGACACTGGCGTGCATGTGGCCATGACACTCGCTGCGAACCTCGGCCGCCCACTGACCGAGACGGCCGATCGGGTCCGCTCCCAGGTCAGGAAGGCCGCAGCCCAAAGCCTCGGCCTGACCGTGACGGCAATCGATCTCGAGGTGATCGACGTGCTGGACCCGGCCTTTGAGTCATCCGGCACGACGGACGCCGAGCGGGATCGGCAGGAGGGAACGCCGTGACCTCCGGCGATGCCACCGCCGTCCGTCAGGCTGTCGCCGAGGCGGCTCTCGCAGTCCCCGGAGTGGTGTCCCTGCTGCCCACCCTCGCCAGCCGCCTGGCCGGGGCAGCCGCACGAGTATGGCCGAACGCGACGCCCTGGCCGACGCCGGCATCCGATGCTGGGCCGACAAGGGTTACCAAGGCGCCGGCCGCACGGTGCGAATGCCTTACCGTGGCCGCTGGCAGAAGCTGTTTGCAGGGCAGCGCGCGGTCAGTAGCTCCCACGCGCAGATCCGTGCGCTCGGAGAGCAGGCCATGGCCACCCTCAAGACCTGGCGCCTCCTGCGCAAGTTGCGGTGCAGCACCACCCGCGTCACCGCGCTCGTCCAGGCCGTCCTCACCCTCCACTTCAATGCCTCAAACTGAGGTTGGGGAAGCGTCTCTGATCAGTTAAGTGATCCTGTGTGATAC
>NZ_QZWF01000129.1 GCF_004187715.1 Streptomyces sp. F001
GGGCCGCCCCTGGGCGGTCACCTGGTCAGCGTCAGCCCTCGAACTCGCACCACACGATCTTGCCAGGACTGCGTTCACCCACGCCCCACTTGTCGGCGAGCGCGGCCACGAGCAAGAGGCCGCGGCCGTGTTCGGAGTCCGACGGGGCCTCCGAGGCGTGCACCTCACCGGCGCCGCTGTCGTGAACCTCGGCGCGCAGTACGCCGTCGCCGTACAACGTCAGGCGCACGGCGCAGCCGCGGCCGGGCGGTGCGTCGTGGAGCAACGCGTTCGTCGCCAACTCGCTTACGCAGAGCAGTACGTCGTCGCTGCGCTCGGTCATGGCCCAGTCCGCGAGCGTTTGTCGCGTGAACTCGCGGGCGTGGCCCACCGATCTGCGGTCCCGGCGGTAGAACACCTCGCGGGTGCAGGGGTGTTGGGGGTGTGCGTTCATGCGACCACTGTCACAGGGAGTCACTATCGTGGATCAGTGAGTGAAGTCGTAGTCCTGATTGCTGCGAGCTCGCTACGAGGACTTCGGCTGTGCACGGGGGAAAGGGTCACGCATGCACTCGGCGAAGAAGCCCAAGAAGGTCGGTTCGTGGCAGGCGGTCGGTGCGGTGCTCGCGCACTGCCGGAAGCAGGCCCGCCTCACGCAGGAGCAGTTCGCCGAGGTGGCGAGCATTCACGTGGACACCGTGGGGTCCATCGAGCAGGGGAGGCTCGCGCTTCAGCCGGATCGTGCGGAGCAGTTCGATGAACTGCTGGGAACCGGTGGGGTGTTGGCCGTGCTGGTGGAGAAGATGCCGGTGCGGGAGCGGATCGTTCAGTTCGCGCAGGGGCTGGTGGACCACGAGCAGGAGGCGGTCGGCATCCTGTCGTACCAGAGCCTGGTGGTCCCCGGACTCCTCCAGACTAGGGACTACTGTCGCGCCGTCTTCGACTACCGGTATCCGGCCCTTGGGAGCGAGACCGCCGAGCAGTGGGTCAACGCCCGTATGGAACGGCAGTTGATCTGGCATCGGGACCGGCCGCCTGTGGGTCACTTCGTCCTGGAGGAGTGCATCCTGCGGCGCCAGGTAGGCGGGCCGGAGGTGATGCGGGAGCAGATCCGCCAGATTCTGGAGTACACGGAACCGGTTCACATGAGCTTCCAGATCATGCCCGAGGACCGGACGCCCCACGCCTGCCTCGACGGCCCCATGGTGCTGCTCGAAACCCCTGAACACGAGTGCCTGGTCTACCTGGAGGTGCAGCGCGCAAGTTTCCTCGTCGACGATCCCGGCGAGGTCAGCGACTATCACCTCCAGTATGGAATGCTGCGGTCACAGGCCCTCTCTCCCGACGAGAGCGAGCGACTCTTGAAAGGACTGCTAGGAGAGTCATGAACACCGTGGCGTGGTTCAAGTCCAGCTACAGCGGCAGCCAGGGCGGCGACTGCCTCGAAGTCGCCTACGACTGGCGCAAGTCCAGCTACAGCGGCAGCGAAGGCGGCGACTGCCTCGAAGTCGCCACCCACCCCTCCGCCGTCCACGTCCGTGACACCAAGACCCCCGACGGCCCCGTCCTCACCGTCTCCCCCGACACCTGGACCACCTTCCTCGGCCGGCTCGCATGACCTGGTTGCCGCGCGACTTCGTGCACCCCCTTCGCGTCGAGATCCCCGACGGGGACCGGCATCATCTGCGGCCGATCAGCGGGGCGGACGCGCCGTTGGACTATCCGACCGTGATGGGGTCGCGGGAGCGGTTGTGGTCCATCTACGGGAAGGCGTGGGGCTGGCCGTCGGCCACGATGTCGTACGAGGCCAACCGGGAGGATCTGGAGCGGCACGCCGCCGAGATCGACGCGCACGAGTCCTTCAACTACACCGTGGAGACGCAGGACGGGACCGCTCTTCGCGGGTGCGTCTACATCGATCCGCCGCAGAAGGCCGGGGCCGATGCGGAGATCTCCTGGTGGGTGGTCGACAGCGAGGTCGGCGGGCGGCTGGAGCAGGCGCTCGACGCGTTCGTGCCGCGGTGGATCGCCGAGGAGTGGCCGTTCCAGCGGCCGCGGTTCGTCGGGCGGGATCTGACCTGGGACGAGTGGCTGGCGCTGCCCGACGTGGAGTGAGGTCGCCGGCCCGGCCGGGGTGGCCTGGCTGGATTGTGCCCCTTGTGTGCGCGCTCACAGCGTTCTCATAATCCAGCACCAGGATTTGACGTGTCCTTGCCAGTAGGCCTCTTGGTGTCGATCACTTGGCATGCCCTCGTCATTTCCAGCTTCCTCCTCACCCCCCACGGAAGGCATCGCATGAGAACCCTCCTCAAGGCCCTCAAGAGATGCGCGGTCGCCGGTGCGGCCGCGCTGGCGGTCGTCAGTCTTCAGCCCGTGTCCCCCGCGCAGGCGGCCCCCGCGCCCGTCGTCGGCGGTACCCGCGCCGCGCAGGGCGAGTTCCCGTTCATGGTCCGGCTGTCGATGGGCTGTGGCGGCGCGCTGTACACCCAGCAGATCGTGCTGACCGCCGCGCACTGTGTGGGCGCCACCGGCAACAACACCAGCATCACCGCCACCGCGGGCGTCGTGGACCTGCAGTCCACGAGCGGCCGCGTCCAGGTCCGGTCCACCAAGGTCTACCGGGCCCCCGGCTACAACGGAAACGGCAAGGACTGGGCCCTGATCAAACTCGCCCAGCCGATCAACCTGCCGACCCTGAAGATCGCCACGACCACGCAGTACAACACCGGCACCTTCACCATCGCCGGATGGGGTGCCGCCACCGAGGGCGGCGGCCAGCAGCGCTACCTCCTCAAGGCGAACGTGCCGTTCGTCAGTGACGCCACCTGCCGCTCCTACAGCGGCTACAGCGGCCTCATCGCGAACGAGGAGATCTGCGCCGGCTACACGGCGGGCGGCGTCGACACCTGCCAAGGCGACTCCGGTGGCCCCATGTTCCGCAGGGACGCGGCCGGCGCCTGGGTCCAGGTCGGCATCACCAGCTGGGGCATAGGCTGCGCCCGGCCCAACGCCCCCGGTGTCTACACCGAGGTCTCCACCTTCGCCTCCGCGATCGCCTCGGCGGCGGCCACGCTCTGAGCTTCCGTACCCGTACGGGGCCCGGTGCTGCCAAGCACCGGGCCCGTTCCACACTCAGCAGACGCGGCTCAGAACCCGCCCCCGAAGTCCCCGCCGCCACCGAAG
>NZ_QZWF01000130.1 GCF_004187715.1 Streptomyces sp. F001
TGTCCCTGGTGGTCGGGGTGGCGGACGGGGCCGGGGTCTGCTTGCGGGTGGCCGACGGGGTCGCGCTCGGCGACGGCTTCGGCCGGCGCGTGCTCGCCGACGTGGACCGCGGCTCGGGCGCGGTCGGGTCGGCCGCGGTGACCGGGAGGGCGCGCGGGGGGTCGTACGCGGTGTCCGCCATCACCGTGTGGACACCCCACCACGACAGCGTGGTCGCCGCGCCCGTGGCGAGCGACCAGGCCAGTACGTGTACGACTCCTCTGAGCATCGCGGGCCATACTGCCTCACGCGGGTCACGGGCGTCCCACGGGTCACGAACGGTGTGGAGTTTTCCACAAGCGAGAGTTGTCCACAGGCGCCGGACCGCTCTCTCCCGCATGGCGTACGGTGCGGCGCATGGCAAGTGTGCTCGTGGTCGAGGACGACCAGTTCGTACGCTCGGCGCTCATCCGGCATCTGACCGACGCCTCGCACACCGTGCGCAG
This sequence comes from Streptomyces sp. F001, assembly GCF_004187715.1. GTDB lineage: Bacteria > Actinomycetota > Actinomycetes > Streptomycetales > Streptomycetaceae > Streptomyces > Streptomyces flavusporus. The sequence continues at coordinate 486 of NZ_QZWF01000130.1, forward strand.
CGTCGGTACGGCACTGGAAGCGCTGCGCGAGGTCGCCCATTTCCGCTTCGACGTGGTCATCCTCGACCTCGGACTGCCCGACCTGGACGGGTCCGAGGCGTTGAAGATGCTGCGCGGCATCACGGACGTACCAGTGATCATCGCCACCGCACGGGACGACGAGACGGAGATCGTCCGGCTGCTGAACGCCGGCGCGGACGACTACCTGACCAAGCCGTTCTCCGTCGAGCACCTGTCCGCCCGGATCGCCGCCGTGCTGCGCCGCTCCCGCGCCGCCGCCGGCGAGGCCCCGCCCTCACCGGTGCTGCGGGTCGGCGGACTGACGGTGGATCCGCTGCGCCGCCAGGCCGAGCTGGACGGCGTACGACTGGACCTCACCCGGCGCGAGTTCGACCTGCTGGCCTTCCTGGCCGGGCGGCCCGGTGTCGTCGTCCCGCGCCGGGAGCTGCTCGCCGAGGTGTGGCAGCAGTCGTACGGCGACGACCAGACCATCGACGTCCATCTGTCCTGGCTGCGCCGCAAGCTGGGCGAGACGGCGGCGAGGCCGCGCTATCTGCACACCCTGCGAGGCGTCGGGGTGAAGCTGGAGCCACCGGGAGCGGAGGCGCAGCCATGAGGTGGGCCCTGGTCAAGGTCTCGCTCGCGGTCACCGCCATGGTCGTGGTCGCCTTCGCGGTGCCCCTCGGGCTGGTCATCAAGGAGATGGCCCGTGACCGCGCCTTCTCCGACGCCGAGCGGGACGCCGCGGAGATCGCCCCCGCGCTGTCCATCACCACCGACCGTGCCCAGCTCGAACGGGTCGTCGCCTCCGCGGGCTCCGACGCCGGGATGGCCGTGCACATACCGGACGGCGACGGCACGGACGCTGTGGAGATCGGGCGGCAGCGTGCCGCGGACGCGGACGTGGCGGCCACCCGGGAGACGGGGCGCGCCTCCACCGCCGAGGTGCGCGACGGCTCGGCCCTGCTCCAGCCGGTCGCGTTGAGCTCCGGTCAGATCGCCGTCGTCGAGGTGTTCATCCCCGACGCCGCGGTCGCCAAGGGCGTGGGCGCGGCCTGGGCGGTGCTGGCCGGAGTCGGTCTCGCGCTGATCGTCGGCTCGGTCGCGGTCGCCGACCGGCTGGGCGCACGGATGGTGCAGCCGGCACAACGCCTGGCCGAGGGCGCGCACGAGCTGGGCGAGGGCAAGCTGGGCGCCCGGGTGCCCGAGGCGGGGCCGAGAGAACTGCGGCTGGCAGCCGCGGCGTTCAATTCGATGGCGGATCAGGTCGTCCAACTGCTCGCCAACGAGCGTGAGTTGGCGGCCGATCTGTCCCACCGGCTGCGGACCCCGCTGACCGTGCTGCGGCTGAACGCGGCCTCCCTCGGCGACGGACCGGCCGCCGAGCAGACCAGGGCCGCGGTGGCCCAACTGGAGCGGGAGGTCGACATCATCATCCGGACCGCCCGCGATGCCAAACCGCAGACCGCGGCGGCCGGTCCGGGCGCCGGATGCGACGCGGCCGAGGTCGTGCGGGAGCGCATGGAGTTCTGGTCGGCGCTGGCCGAGGACGAGGGCCGCAAAGTGCGCATGGCCGGCGTCGACCGGCCGGTGCGGATACCCGTGGCCCGCGCCGACCTGGCCGCCGCGCTCGACGCGCTGCTCGGCAACGTCTTCCGGCACACCCCGGAGGGCACCGCCTTCGCGGTCGACGTGCACAACGGCGAGGACGCGGTGATCGTGCTCGTGTCCGACGCGGGGCCCGGCATACCCGACCCCGAGGCGGCGATGGCGCGCGGCCGGGGCTCCGGCAGCGACGGCTCGACCGGACTCGGGCTGGACATCGTGCGCCGGCTCGCGGAGTCGACCGGCGGCGACGTACGCATCGGGTCGTCGGTGCTCGGCGGCACGGAGGTGCGGATCTGGATACAGCTGGACGGGCGCGAGCCGGCGCCCCTCCGGCGCGGTCACCGGGGGTCCGTCAGACGCCGCCGACGGGGCGGATCGCGCTCCGTCTTTAACCGCCCCCGATCCCTTCCTTAAGCGGACCCTAAGATCGCCAACCCCCGTCCGGATCAGGCCGTTTGCCCGATTCCGGCTCGCTAGCGTGCTGTCGCACCCACCCCCCGTGAACAGCAAAGGCAGGCACGCGATGAGCACGCACCGGCGCAGGATCAGTGGCAGGAGCAAGGCGATCGGTGCGGTGGTCGCCGCGTCCGCCGTCGCAGGCGGGGCCGTCCTGTTCACCGGCACCGCGCAGGCGGCCGGGGTCGGCGCCGCGTACACCAGAACCAGCGACTGGTCGACGGGATACACGGCGCAGTACGTCGTCAGCAACAACAGCGGCGAGGCGAAGGCCGACTGGGCACTGACGTTCGATCTGCCCTCCGGCGCGAAGCTCAGCTCCCTGTGGAACGGCGAGTCGAGCGTGAGCGGGCAGCGCGTCACCGTGCGACCGCCGGACTGGGACAAGGACGGCCTGGCCGTCGGCGAGTCGGTCACCGTGGGTTTCGTCGTCAACGGCTCCGCCGACCCGACCGGCTGCCTCATCGACGGCGCGAAGTGCTCCGCGGACGAGGCCGCCACCCCCGAGCCGACCGGCCGCCCCAC
>NZ_QZWF01000131.1 GCF_004187715.1 Streptomyces sp. F001
GAACGCCACCATGCGGTCATCGGCGGCCACGACGCCGACGGCTGCTTCTCCGGAAACGCGGTGTCCGCCGATGACCGCATGGTGGCGTTCTACTCGGCCCACCGCACCGACCGCTGGTGGCAGCCGGTCACCACCGCCGAGTCGTACGACAGCGGAATCACCTGGGCCAAGCGCCCGGAGCTGCTCATCCCCGAGCCGCCCGCCGACACCACCATGTACCGGGACCCCTACGTCTGGCAGCAGGACGGCCGCTGGCGGATGCTGGTCGGCTCGGCCCTCGCCGACGGCCGCGCCGCCGCCCAGCTGTACGAGTCCGACGACCTGGAACACTGGGAGTACCGCGGCCCCTTCCACACCAGCGATGCCGCGGCCGGCACCGGCCCTGTCGGATGGGAGTGCCCCCAGTACGCGACCTTCGGCGACCGCAGCGTGCTGATCATCAGCGACTGGACCCCGAAGGGCGGCCCCAGCCACACCACCGTCCACACCGGCCGCGAGCAGCACGGGCGCTTCACGCCAACCGCGTGCCCGGCGCCGCTGGACCACGGCCCGGACTTCTACGCCCCCGCCCTGCTGAAGGCCCCCGGGGAAGACCGGTGGCTGCTGTGGGGCTGGGCCTGGGAGGCCCGCGACGACGCCTGGGCGCATGAAGCGGGCTGGGCAGGTGTCCTCACCCTCCCCCGCGAGGTGACCCTCACCGCCGACGGCACGGTCGTCCAACGCCCCGCCCGCGAACTCCTCGCCCTGCGTGGCGAACGCGTACTGCACCGCACCGGACGCGTCACACAGTCCGAGCCGGCCGAACTCGGACAGGTCACCCGCACCTTCGACCTCACCGCCGTCCTGACCCCCGACACCACCGGCACGAGCGGCCTGCGCCTGGTCACCTCCGCGGACAGCACCGAGTACCTCGACATCAGCCTCGATCCCACCACCGGCCATCTCACCGTGGACCGCAGCCACGCGTCACTGGACGCGCGAGCACGGGGAGGCTCGTATGCCGTCCCATGCCCAGCCGCAAGGGCCGGCACCCCCGTCGAGCTACGCGTAATCGTGGATCGTTCGATCGCGGAGATCTATCTCGCCGACGGCCAGGTCCTCACCCTCAGGTTCTATCCGCTCGCCGACGGACCCTGGCACATGCAAGCCCGCACGACAGGCACCGGCCGCAGCGACTTCACCGTCGAGGCATGGAACCTGACCCCGGGCGGAATCCGTCAGGAACCCCTGCTGGCGAGCCAAGGGCAGAACGCGTAACGCGCCGCCTGTCCTACGTGCCCTTGAGCCGCCGTCCTCACCCGAAGCGGATGAGGACGGCGCCGTCGTCGACTACCCGTTGGCCTCGGAACAGCCGGACCCACGCAGGGGAGCGGCAGCCCCACGTCCTTCCTGACAAAGGCAGACAGTCACCATGGGCGGTTCTCCAAGATGTCTTCGGCACCCTCTTCCGGACCCGCCTCAGCGCCTCTGGTGTCGACCTGACCGGCAGCGTGAGTGCCCCCGAGCCCAACGCTCTCGCCATCGGCGCCGGGGGCTCCTTCACCGCGGGTCTGCTTCACCGCCTCGCCGCCCTCGGACACCTCGGCGGACGACTCGACCGGCTGAGCCTCGAAGACGTCGCCGACATCTGCTCGTTCGCCGCCCGCGTCGCCACCCTGACCTGCTGCGTCTCCGGCGCGAACCCGCCCCAGGGGGGAACACCTGGCAACCCCGTTCCTCTCCGGGTGACGCGCGATTCGAGCGCGAGACAGTGCCAGTGTCGTGCGGCAGGAATACCGCGAGGCGGTAACCCCATGAGCGACTCGCGTGCGCGCTCCTGCCGCCACCACGCCGCGTCAGCGTGGCGGATGGCATCCATCGTGCGGTTGCGCTCGTTGGTCACGCCGGAGGGCGGCCGCTCCGCCTGGACCGCTTCGGACGTTCAGCGTCGACAGGTGCGCCGGCCGCCGACGCGCAGCTCGCAGGGCCCTGGTCGAGGAGAACGACGGTGCACGGCCGCCGATGCCCGGTACCGTGAGCGGGAGGTCTACAACGCGAAGAAGCCGCGCCGCGAGGGCAGGCGAAGATCGACCGGATCGCGAAGTACGGGGCGATGCGGTTCGAGGAGTACGCCGGCGAGTGGAAGGCCGGGCAGCGGGACCTGGGGCCGGCCTCGGTGGTGCATCTGGAGTCGTTGCTGAGCATCCATCTGCTGCCGCTGCTGGGCAGTCGGCGGATGAACACCTTCGACCACAAGGTCGTCGAGGGCTTCCTCCAGACCTTGGAACGCAACGGCATCGGCCTGGCCGCGCAGGCCAACGCGTTCGACAAGCTGAAGGCGATCCTGCTGGACGCGAACCGGTTGGGCCTGTTCGACGACAACCCGGTCGCGGGCATGAGATCGCCGCAGTACGACCCCAAGCGGGTGGTGATCCCCTCGCCCGAGCAGCTGGGGCAGATACGCACGGCCGGCGATGACAGTTTCCTGCTGGTCACCGGTCTGATGAGCGGCTGCGGCATGCGCAACGGCGAGGCGTTCGCGGTGAGCCTCGACAACATCGTCGCCGACGACGTCTACCGCATCACCGAGCAGGTCAACCGGACCACCTGCCAGTACGAGCGGGTCAAGCACCGCAAGCCGGGAGAGTACGGCGACGTACCCCTGCCCGCGCGGGTGCGCCAGAGCATCGAGTGGTACGCCGACAAGCACGGCACCGTCGACGGCTACCTGCTGCGCCATCCCGGCGATCCGACCCGCACGTTCCCGCGCTACCACATCGCCAACCAGTGGCAGCGGATCAAGAAGGCCGGCCAGGTCGACATCCCGGACGGGATAGTCGTCTACGGCCTGCGGCACTTCTTCGCCTCCAACTGTCTCGCCCACGGCATCCCCATCACCGACGTCGCCGAGTGGATGGGCCACAACCGGCTGGCCGCGCAGGACCGGGCCGCGGCGGAGGCCGCCGCAACCGTCGCCCCGACTCTCGCCCGGGTGGCGGGGCGGGCGGTCCTGCTGGTCCCGCACCGCAGCGAGAATCCCGACGAGGCCGCGCTGCCCGCTGACTACCG
>NZ_QZWF01000132.1 GCF_004187715.1 Streptomyces sp. F001
CTCCAGACCCGGCCGCGGCCTCACGACCTCCCAGGCCGTAGCCGAGCTCCAAGTCCTCCTCACCTGCTGGGCAGGAACATGCCCCACCTGCCGAAGACCCTGGACCCGACACGACACACTCACCCCAACCTAGCCAAGCCCTACTAGCCAGTGGTCGTGTGCCGCGGCGAACGGATATCCCGGCATGTTCGTCGAACGACGAAGGAAGCAGACGTTGAACGTCAAGCTCAGTGGGCGGGCCGCGCAGCAGTGGGCGCCACCACGTCAAGCCTGGGGCGCTCCCTTCCGCTGCAGTAAGGGTGGTCAGCCCGTCCGGACCAGGAAGCGCTGATCGTCCGCGCCCGTACAGGGCTCCTCGATCGCCTCGGCCCCCTCGACGGTGTCGTCGTCGACCAGGCCGAGGCAGCGGCTGCTGTGGGCCGGGCGGATCCGGAATCCCTCGGTCTTATCAGCGCTGACGGGTTCCAGGCGGAACAGGGTGGCGTGGGCACAGTCGTTCCGAGGTTCGAGCATTCCCTTGACCTCGCCGGTGCTCATGACCGTCAGGCACCCCTTGCCCTCCTGAGGGTGGTGCCACTGGATTCGGTACAGACTCTCGCCGGCCGGTTCGAGGTAGGTGCGCGGCACGGTGATCTGGGCGCAGGGAAGCTGGACCGCGACGGCGTGGTCGTAGGCGCCGTCGCGGTCGCGTCCGTCGGTCAGGCAGAGGTCGGGCGTACGGGCGGGGCGGATGGTGACCCAGCCGCCGGCGGGAGATCCCTCTGTGTTGGGATCGGAGTTGTCGGGGATCAACCCCCAGGCCAGTACGGCGAGCAGTGGGACGATGAGTGTGGACGCGAGCGCGACTGTGCGGCCCTTGAACCGGCGTGGCTGAATACCCGCGACTTCTGCGTTCTGCGGTTGAGGCCGACGCTCGAGGTGCGGCGGCCGGTCCTCGTCCGGCTGACCGCTCGTGCTGCCCGCGGGTGCCGTTGCGGGCGCGTCGGGGGTGCGTGCGGCAATCCGGTCCCTGGCGTCCAGCCAGAGATCGACCCGCTGTCCCTCCCCGCAGGCGCGCACGAACGCGGCCAGCATCTCCGGCCGCGGCAGGTTCGTCCGTCGCAGGACGTCGGACAGTGTGCTGCGCGCGAGCACGTCACCGTTCCGGGCTGCCCGCTCCTCCAGTTCGCGATAGGTCAGCCCGGAACGCTCCTTGAGCTGCCGCATCGATGCGATGAAGCCGACAGCGTCCTGCGCCTCGTAAGGCGACGACTCCCCCTGGTTCTCCATGAGCGCCAGTGTGCTGTGACCATGACATGCGAGGCAACGGCCGATTCCGCCGTGTTCGCTCTTGGCGGGCGCAGGAGGCAGCATCCGCCTGATCGAAGGTGCTTCCCTGCCCTCCCTGGACCGGCGTCGTTCGGGTGGGTGCTCAGTATTGGAAGGTGTTCTGGTCGCAGTGGCGATCGGTGCCGTACGCGCCGTTACGCAGGCACACTCGCAGGGTGTAGGTGCCCCTCATCGGGCTGTACGAGCCGTCGATGCACTTCCCGCTGCCTTGCGAGGCGTGCAGGGTATGGACGTTTCCGTTCGGCATCGTGAGGTGGGAGACCGTGCGCAGGCCGTCCGGCGTTCCCTGGTCGCAGGTGAGCTGCTTCAGGCTGGTGCCCGTCGTCACGGTGCTGTAGCCCCAGCCTCCGCTGGGCGATTCGTAGGAGAACGTGATCCACTGCTCTGCGGCATGCGCGGGTGATGCGGCAAGGGCCGTGGCTGCTGCGATGGCCACAGCGGCAGCGGCCGTCGAAGCCGGGCGGCGCAGTCTCATGTGCCTTACTCCTTATACCTCTGGGCGGACGTATCCGGGATCCCAGACTGTTGGTCATGCCCATGACAGTCAGCTGGGCTCGGTCATCCGCTGACGGGAACCACTGCCGCGGAGGCAGTGCTCGCCGAGCTTGCTGGCCCAGGGCCGATCACGACAAGAGCAGCAGGCCGTCCCGGACACTCCGCTGCTGTCCGGCCTGGTCACAGCCTTGTCCGGGTTTGGGGCCGGACCTCCTCCGAGACCGGGCAGGTCGTACGCCGACGCCTGCGGCACGTCCGCGTACGCCACCGTTGAACGGCCGTTCAACGGCTGCCCGTCCCGCGCAGTGCGTGGCGCTGGACGATCCGAGAGACGTCACGCATGGTGATGATGCCCACCAGGTTCGGTCCGTCGGTGACGAGGATGCACATGTCACTGACCGGGCGGAGCCTTTCGAGCACGTCGTCCAGGAGGTCGTCCGGCGCGCAGGTCGTGCACTGCGACAGGGGGGTCGCCACGTCACGCACGCGCTGTGTCCCCCGCTGCGGCGCGGGGATCCTCGCGAGCCGCGGCAGGGCGAGCAGGCCGCTGGGGCGCCCTTCGAAGTCGATCAGTGCCAGCATCGAATGGCGGGCGCGCAGGGCCACCTCCTCGACGCAGCGTTCCACGGTCCACCAGTCCGGGCAGGTCTCCACCGGACTCGACATGGCATCGGCGGCTCGCACGCCGCGCAGGGCCGGGGCGAGTGCGGCGCGTCGGCGTTCCGCGCCGGCGACGATCAGGACGAACAAGCCGAGGAGCATCAGCCACAGACCGCTCAAGGCGCCGCGCAGGAGGGAGATCCAGCCGACGGCGATCATCAGGATGCCGAGGACCTGGCCGCTGCGTGCGGCTGCTCGTTCGGCCCGGTCGCGGTCGCCGGTACGCCACCACATCAGCGCCTGTACCACCCGCCCTCCGTCCAGCGGTGCGGCCGGCAGCAGATTGAACACGCCCAGGACGAAGTTCACCCACCCGAGCCAGACCAGGACGGCCGACGGCACCACCCAGCCGGACAGCGCGCCCAGCCCGATGCCCGCCCCGAGCGCGGCCGCACCGCTGGACGGAGGGCGGGTGGTACAGGCGCTGATG
>NZ_QZWF01000133.1 GCF_004187715.1 Streptomyces sp. F001
CGACAGACTATCGAACATCCCAAATGAGACGTCCTCTTATTGCCCAGCAGGACGCCTTCGGTAAGACCCTCAACCAGGAGGGTGCCGCCCGGCGAGGGACCAGAGTTTGGCATTGGATCGCCTGCGTGACGGTGCGCTATGGCTACCGCTCCGGTCGCGCCTTGTGGTTCCTCCTCGCAGTCATGACGGTCTCTTGTGGCCTCATGCTCTTCGCGGATACTCACGGCTGGGTGGTTCGCCCGCTCGAGGGGGTGGTCGCTGCAGCGTGATGGAGAGCATCGGGTTCGCTGTCGACCGCGCTGTGCCTCTGCTTGGAACGATCGGGGCCGGCCGCTGCGAGCTGACCAATGTCGGCTCTGCGCAGTGGGTCTTCGTGGCAAGTGTGGTCCTGCAGGTTTTGAGCTGGGCGTTCCTCACCCTGTTCGTTGCTGGCTTCACCGGTATCGTCCGTAAGCCCCCAACCTGATAGTCAGTGGGGTCGCCCCTTCACCGCGTCAAGGACTGGTAGCCACGTTTGTGGCTGGTGACGATCCTGCTGGCTTATTCGGTCATGCGGCAAGAAAGAGGTCGAGGCGGCAAAGGTGACCGAAGCACGACCGGGAACGCCAAGACGGCCGCTGATGCACTGACCAACGAGTCACCAGCACCGCCGGGCGCGGAATAGGCCAGCAGAATCGGTGACACGGCTCTTACCAGCACGACGGCCGTGAGTTCAGCGTGACTGAGGGACTTTCACCGGGAACCCACGGCGTCTTCGGCAGGCCGGCTGGTCACGTCCGATTGCTCCTATGTCAAGCAGCCACTGCGAGGGTGTTCACGTGGTCGTGTGACGCTTGGGCATCGTGCTGGAGGGCTCGGTAGAGAGCCATGCTCAAGACCTGTGGATCGAGCTCGGGGAGCACGCGAAGGGGCGTACCTTCCCGAGTGATCGATTGATGGTCATCGAGTAGGCCGGTGTTCGCAGCACCGGTCGGGAAGGGTGAAGTAGGCCGCCGACGAGGTGCCCGAGGCTCGGGTCCTTTTCCGACGGCCCCTTCCCGAACCGGGCGTGCGGCTTATGACCGCACCCGGCTCTCCAGTGTCATGTTCCGCGTTTGCTGCTCTGTCGGCTGTCCGTTATGGATGGCGTGGTGGCAGCGGCGGCAGACGACCAGGGTCTTGCGACGGCGACTGGCCATGCGCTCGGCCCATTCGGGCCTGGGAGCCCGCCCTTTCCGTTGAAGATCTTTCAGGTGCCGGATGTGGTGCACCTCGGTGTTCTGTCCGGACCCGCAGAGTTCGCACGTCTCGGCGAGAAGCCGTTGCACCAGTTCGGACCGTTGGTTGTTCCAGACCTTCGGGGGGTGGTCGTCCAGGGTCTTGACCACGGTTCTGCGGGCCAGGGAGATCCCTCCCCACTGGGCTACCAGTGGCTTTCGGTCGCCACCGCGCTCGATGACCACTTGCAGTCCCTGTCGGGGGCCGTGGTCGGTGGCCAGAACGGCACGGTAGCGTCGGTAGACCTCGGGGACGCTGATGCGGTATTTGTGCGCCAGTGTCTTGGTCAACGAGCACTGCATGACGTACTTCAGCCATTCGAACGGGTGCCGGTTGACGGCCAGTTGGTAGTAGTTCACGACGCCCCGGTATTCCGCCTGGTATTGCGCGATGATCGAGAAATCAATGTCGGTCATGCGCTCGGCCCGGTGGATCGGTTTGCCGTGCCGGAGGTAAGGCTTGGCCTTTGAGCGGGCGACACCTAGGGGTACTTTCAGCCCGATCTGACCGTTGATACTGCGCCAGCCAAGCTGAGAGTGCTTGGTGTCGCTCTGATAGACCGTGATCTCGTAGCCGAGGAAACGAGCGGGACGCGTCCGCCCGTGTGTGATCAGAGTCTTGGCCGGGGAAAGTTCCAGTTTCAGTTCGCTGTGCAGGAACTCGCCGACCTTCATCTTGATCTCCTCAGCCTCCCGCTTGGGACCGGTGAATCCCAGTAGCCAGTCGTCCGCGTAACGGCAGTAATGAAGCCGCCGAAAACCTGGATCGGTCGGGTCGCGAGAGGGCAGCCGCTGCATCTGCTGCCACAGCGTTCGTGCCCTGTCTCGGTTCCCGAGCTTTGCCTGGCGTCGTGCGGCGTCACGCAGCCGCATGTATGCGCGGTTGAACTGGCGCTGTTTTCCACGGTTGTAGGCGGGCAGCAAGTTCGACTCGATGTACCTGTCCAGCCGGTCCAGGTAGATATTCGAGAGGACGGGCGAAATCACACCGCCTTGCGGACAACCGCTGAGCATCGCGTGATAGCGCCATTCCTCCAGATATCCGGCCCGGAGCAGCCCATCGATCAGCCCCAGGAACCGGCCGTCGTGGATCTTCTCGGCCAGGATCGACCTCATGATCGAGTGGTCGAGGGACCCGAAGCAGTCGGTGATGTCGCCCTCGATGAACCATGTTGTGCCCCGCCAGCCAGGGCTGATGCTCTGTAACGCGGTGTGGCAGCCTCGTCCGGGCCGAAACCCGTGCGAGTGATCGGAGAACTGCGGCTCGTAATACGCCTCCAGCAGGAGCCGCATCACCTCTTGCAGCAGCTTGTCCGTCCATGACGTGACTCCGAGTGGACGCTTCTTCGTTGATCCTTTCTTCTCGATGTAGACGCGTCGCGTCGGCGTCCAGCGGTAACGCTCCGCGCGGAGCGCGTTGATGATGTCCCAGATCTTGTCCAGGCGCATCCCGTCCGCTGTTTCCGGCGTGTACTACAGCCGGAGATCTTGTGACGGAGTCTGTGTGGTGTCGTTGACCGGGCAT
>NZ_QZWF01000134.1 GCF_004187715.1 Streptomyces sp. F001
AATGAGATGACGTCTTAGCCGGCTCGCTGCTGCGCTCCGGGGCGGGAGCCGCGGCGGCCTGGCCTGTGACGGCGATACCGGCCTCGGCGATCAACAGCAGCGCGGCGGCCGCTGCAAGGCGGTTGCGTCTTCTGCGTCTTGGTGTGATGGATCGTGTGGATGGATACACGAAGTGCCGTGCCCTTCCTCATAGGTCAGCTCAAACGTCTGTGCGAAGTCGCACGGACGGCAGGACCTTAGGCAGGAAGATCAACGCCAATGAAGCTGGTTTCAAGACACGTATGACAAATCCACAGAGGATCACTGCATGAGTGATGCGTTGAGCTGCTGATCTAGTGATCGTCGCAGGATCCCGAACCGTCGTGGCGGATTGATCTGAGCTGGGGTTTCCGTGCAGGTTCAAGAGCCCAAGAGCCCTCTGAAGTGCGAGTTCAGTGATCGTTCCGGAATCCGGTGATCGTCGAAGGATTCTCTATTGCCGGGTGGATCAGGCGGAGCGAGTCTGCGCTGGTCAGGGTGGTCTGCAGGCTTGGGGGAGCGGGGGTGGGTCATAGCGCGTGGCTGCGGGCGCGGTCGGTGGTGACAAGCTGGTTGGCTGGCCTGGTGCAAGGAGGTTGATCTCTGCGTATCCGTGATCAGGAGAAGGATCTGGCAGTGCCCGTCGAACCGTTTCCGGTGGGTGCTAGTGCGCGCTCCTAAGGTGTGGACATAACGTCAGCGAGGCCCACGCGCCCGGTCGGTGAACTCATGGTCGATTTAGTCCGGTTGCAGTGCACTACGGTCACGGGCATGCCGCGGAGCCGTACGACCTCGAGGACACGGGTGACGGGTGACGAGGAGTGCAAGGACGAAGACGACGACGAGAGCCGTGCTCCGGCTGTGGGTGCCGAGGGTCGGGCCAACGGCCGTCGGCGGATGCGCACACGTCGTTCAGGATCGGCTGACCACGAGATCATTCAAGGTGAGCTTGACGCGCCGCCGGTTGGCGTCGAAGCCGTACATGACAGTGGGCCGGTTCAAGGGGTCGGATTTCGAGTAGTAGCGGAACTGCAGTACCTGGCCACACATCGGCCCCACGTCCGCCATCAGGCCGTCCTGGCAGGTGGCCAACACGGTGATGCCGTGTTCCAGCGCAGCGTCACGCAGTGCGGCGATCACCTCACGACGGTGCTCCGCGCCGAGTGAGTCACCGAGTTCGTCGAGTATGAGGACGCGCCCCCGCGCGTCGGGTGCAGCGAGCAGGGCGGCCAGGACGAGATGGATGGAGAACAGCTTCTCCTGAGCGGTGTTGGTGGGCGCATCGTAGGCCAGCAAGGAGCCGCCAGGGTTGCGCTGCCACCGGGGCACGACATGACAGATCCACTGGCCCTCGGCGCTCTCCGGCGCGCTTACGCTGTAGAGCAGGTCGGCTGCGTACCCCTCTTTTTTGTGCAGTAGGTTGAGCTGGTTGCTGATGCGGTCCAGCGCACTGTGCACGCGTTCCTTGATGGACTCCTGGGTTTCTTCGAGGGCCTGGCGTGACTCCTCGACGAGGTCGTGGAGGTAGCTCTGTTCGTCCTCCCGCTCCCGTCTTTTCACCTCCACCTGCTCCCGAGCTCCTGCGTCCCGCTCCTCGTACTCATCCAGCCACGTCTTCAGCGCGGTCAGCGAGCCACGGAAGATGGTGTCGTGCGGATCGTGGGTGTGCGCCTCGTGATGGTGCAGGGCGTCGGCGATCTCCACGGTGGCCACACCGGTGGTTGCCGTGTCTGCGGCGAGCCTCGTCAGCGCCGCCGTCAGCCGGGACCGGCTCTCGCTGCGAAGGTCCGCACAGGTGCGGACCTCGGGCGGGCGCTCGGTGTCCCGTGGTACGACGGCGTAGGAGTTGATGCCGTCGGCCGGCTCCGCGCCGGGCTCGTCCTCGGGCAGGCAGCTCCAGTTGAGCTCCTCCAGAGCCTCTTCCTCAGAGCCCGTCCAGATCATCCGTGCCCGGTCGGTGCTTGACCCCCTGCGGAGCTCCTCCAGCTTCTCCTTCCTCCGCGTCGCCTGCGCCCTGTCGTCCTTCAGCTTCCGCAGTTCGCCCTCGAGCTTGTCTGCGCGCTCCTTCGCGGTGAGGAACGCCGTCTGGGCCTCATGCGCTGTCTCGCTTGCCTCTTTGGCCAACGTACGCAGCCCGGGCAGCGCGGCAACGCACTGGGCGTGTGTGTCCTCGAGGTCGCGGATCTTGGGAACGAGCCGCTGTGCGAGCTCTTGGGCCTCGGCCCGTTTGATGTCCCGGCGCAGTTCGGCGATCCGGCGATGGTGCAGGTCGGCTGCGGTCTCCAGCGCAGTGCACTGGGCCCGGGCCTGGTCCCGCTGCCCTTCAAGGTGGGCGCAGATGTCTTCTTGGCCAGCGATCGGCTTCTCGAAGCCTCCGATGACGCGGACCCCCAGCCCAGACAGCCAGGCATGCGGAGGAACCGTCACCTCGGTGGCATCGGCCAGGGCATGCAGGAACGGCACCGCCAGGGGATCGGCGTCCAGGATGCCCTCGGGCAAGCCATCCGGGGCGCCGGAACCTGCCGCTTCCGGTTCGCTCGACGGCCCGCAGATGAGGATGGTCCCGGGCAGAGTGCTCACCGCACGGCTGGCATCCTCCAGGGCATCGGAGGCGACACACACCGCCTCCCTCCACGGCGCCAGGCGGGCCTCCCACTGGGACCGCGCCTCAGGACGGAGGCGAGTGGTGGCCATCAGCCCCACCCTCCGGTGGGACGTTACCCCCTCCAGGGCCCGCAAC
>NZ_QZWF01000135.1 GCF_004187715.1 Streptomyces sp. F001
GGTGGGTTGGGCCCGTACAGGTCGGTCTCGACGTGGACGACGGTGGTGCGCTGGGCGGCCTTGGCCTTCTCCATCGCGGTACGGAACTCCTCCACCGAGGCGGCGTGCAGGACGTCCGCGCCAAGGCTCGATGCATTCGCCGCCAGGTCGACGGGAAGGACATCGCCGTCGAGGAGGCCGGAATCGCCGTCGCGATAGCGGTACTTGGTGCCGAACCGCTGCGAGCCGAGCGCCTCCGACAGTGCGCCGATGGAGGCGAAGCCGTGGTTCTGGACGAGGACGATGATGACCTTCAGGCCCTCGGAGACCATGGTCACGATCTCCTGAGCCATCATCAGATACGAGCCGTCGCCGACGAGGACGACGACCTCGCGCGACGGGTCGGCCATCTTCGTACCGACGCCGGCGGCGATCTCGTAGCCCATGCAGGAGTACGCGTACTCCACGTGGTAGGCCTTCGGATCGCGTGCCCGCCACAGTTGTTGGAGGTCGCCGGGCATGGAGCCGGCCGCGTTGATGACGACGGCACGGTCGTCGAGGACGTCGTTGAGCGCGCCGAGGATCTCGGTCTGGGCGGGCAGAGGGCCGTGACCGACGGTGAAGCAGCGGTCCTCGATCTCCCGGGTACGGGAGAGCAGTCGGCGCGTGTGCTCGCGGTAGGAGGGGTCGGCCTCCCAGTCGGTCAGCGCTCCGGCGAGGGCCTGGATGCCGAGCCGGGCGTCGGTCACCAGCGGTTCGGCGGAGTGCTTGACGGCGTCCAGACGGGCGACGTTGAGGTTGACGAAGGTGACGTCGGGGTTGGCGAAGACGGTGTGGCTGGCGGTGGTGAAGTCGGAGTAGCGGGTGCCGATGCCCAGGACGACGTCGGCCTCGCGGGCCAGCTCGTTGGCGGCGTAGGAGCCGGTGGAGCCGATGCCGCCGACCGCGCAGGGATGGTCCCACGGCACCGCGCCCTTGCCGGCGTGCGTGTCCGCGACCGGGACACCGGTGGCCTCGGCGAAGGCGCGCAACTGGGTCTCGGCACCGGAGTACACCACGCCACCGCCCGCCACGATCAGCGGCTTCGTCGCGTTACGGAGCAGCGCGGCGGCCCGTTCGACGGCGGCCGGCTCCGGCACGGGACGGCCCACGTGCCACACCCGCCGCCGGAAGAAGGCGACCGGCCAGTCGTACGCCTCGGCCTGCGCGTCCTGCGGCAGCGCGAGCGTCACAGCGCCGGTCTCCACCGGGTCGGTCAGCACCCGCATCGCCGCCAGCGCGGCCGGGATCAGCTGCTCGGGACGCTGGATCCGGTCGAAGTACTTCGACACGGCGCGGAAGGCGTCGTTGACGGTGACGTCCCCGCCGCGGGTGTCCTCCAGCTGCTGGAGCACCGGGTCGGCGGCGCGGGTGGCGAACATGTCGGACGGCAGCAGCAGGACCGGGATCCGGTTGGTGGTGGCGAGTGCCGCACCCGTGATCATGTTGGTCGAGCCGGGTCCGGTCGACGCGGTGCAGGCGAAGGTGGCCAGCCGGTCGCGCATCTTCGCGTAGGCCACCGACGCATGGACCATGCCCTGCTCGTTGCGGGCCAAGTAGTAAGGGAGACCGGCCTCTTGAGTGACAGCGGCCTGGAGGAGGGCCTGGCCGAGGCCGGCCACGTTGCCATGCCCGAAGATGCCCCAGACGCCGGGGATCAGCCGCTGCTCCCGGCCGTCGCGCTCGCTGTACTGGTTCGCCAGGAAGCGGACGAGGGCCTGGGCCGTGGTCAGTCGTACGGTGTTCATCGGTCCTCTCCGAAGGGCAGCCGGTCGTCGACGTCCTGGGACTCCCACGTCGAACGCACCCACCCGTGCGCCGGGTCGTCGCAGATCAGCCAGGCGCGGTCCTGGCCCGGGCCCGCCATGACGTTGAGGTAGTAGAGGTCGTAGCCGGGCGCGGCGATCGACGGGCCGTGCCAGCCGTGCGGGATCAGGACCGTGTCGCCGGAGCGGATCTCGGCGAGCACATCGATGGGCCGGTCCTCGGTGCCGTACACCCGCTGGTAGCCGAAGCCGTTCTCGTCCGCGACCTGGAAGTAATAGATCTCCTCCAGCTCCGACTCCTCGCCGGGGCGGGCCTCGTCGTGCTTGTGCGGCGGGTAGGAGGACCAGTTGCCGCCGGGTGTGAGTACCTCGCACACCAGCAGCTGCTCGGCGTCGAAGGTGTCGGGCAGGCAGTAGTTGTTGACCTGCCGCGAGCAGGCGCCGGCGCCGCGCAGCTCGACCGGCACGTCCTCCTTGCGCCCGTACCGGGCAGGCAGTCCGCCTCGCTCGGTACGGGCGGAGGGCAGCGCGAACCTCCCACCGGATGCGCTGCTGATCAGGGCCTCCGACGCGCGCGGCAGATACGCGAAGTCGGTGACCGAGGCGAACACGCCCGTCCGGCCGTCGAGTTCGAAGGCCTCGCCGCCCGTGGTGACGGTGCACGAGCCCATCAGCGGCAGGACCAGGAACTCGGACTCCCCGGTGGACAGGGTGTGCGCCTCACCCGGGCCCAGGGTCAGGATCCTGA
>NZ_QZWF01000136.1 GCF_004187715.1 Streptomyces sp. F001
GCGCGAGCGGCGGCAGGCGCCAGACGTGCTCGGGGGCCAGGCCGAGCGGTTCACGGCTGGTGGCCAGCAGGGTGGTGCCGGGGCAACAGGAGAGGATCACATCCACCGCGTCCCGGACGCCGTCGAGCAGATGCTCGCAGTTGTCGATCAGCAGCAGGCCGGTGCGCTCGCCCAGCACGGACACGCAGGCGGTGAGGACGTCTCCGCGGTCGACCTTCAGATGCAGTGCCGCCGCCAGCGCGTGCGGGATGGCGGCGGGATCGGTGACCGGTGCGAGCGGCAGGACCGTCGCCGTGTTGCTCTGCCGCACGACCTCGGCGGCGACGCGGGTCTTTCCGACACCGCCGGGCCCCACGAGCGTGACCAGGCGTTCCGTCGCCAGCAGCCGGTGCAGGGACGCGACCTGGGACTCGCGGCCGATCAGCGGGGTGGCGGGCGGGGCGGGCACGGGCACGGGCGCGGTGCCGACCCCGACGATGTCCCGTTCCAGGTCGTCCAGCGCGGGTGACGGGTCGAGGCCGGTCTCGTCGACCAGCCGGCGCCGGTACTCCCGCCCGACGCGCAGGGCTTCCGGCGCCTGCCCGGTCGCTGCGAGCGCCCGCATGAGCAGCAGCACCGCGGGCTCCCGCAGCGGGTCGGCGGCCGCCGACGCGGCGGCGAGGCCCACGACGCCCTCGGCCTGTCCCGCGGCAACAGCGGTGGCGATGAGGGCGTCGGTCACCTCACGGCCCAGCTGCTCGCACTCCTCGACCGCGGCAGCGACGGGCTCGACGTCGGTGAGGTCGGCGAGCACGGGCCCCCGCCACAGCCCGCGCGCCTCCCGCACCAGCGAGAACGCCTCGGCGGGGTCCCGCTCCGCCGAGGCACGCGCCCGCGCGAGCAGCGCTCGCGCCCGTGCCACGTCCAGCTCGTCGGGTTCGAGGGCGAGCCGGTAGCCGTCGTGCCGCGTCTGAAGCCTGCCCGCCGCCGGACCAAGGTGCCCGCGCAGCCGGGACACATGGTTGTGCAGGGCCTGCCGCCCCGATGCGGGCACCCCCGACGGCCACAGCGCGTCCACGAGCCGGTCGACCGTCACGGTCCGTCCCCCGGCGAGCGCGAGCAGGGCGAGCACCGCGCGTCGTCGCGGACCGGGCACGTCAACGGGCGCGCCGTCGACGAGGAGGCGCAGCGGCCCGAGCACCTCCACCCGTACCGACGTCGGCAGTGGCCCGCCGGCCATGACACCTCCCGTATCCGTCATATCTCTAGGATGCGGACGAATCGGTCGTGTTAGCACGACGATAGTCCGTGCGAGGGCCGTGACAGAGCGCACGTCGAGCGTTCCTTTTGTGACCGGCACGAGCCGGTCCGGCAGGAAGGGAGACACGGAGATGGACCACGAGAAGGTCAACGAGTTCCTGAGCCGCTTCGTGGCCGACCTGGGGGCGACCGAGGCCGCCGGCTCCGTCGCGATCGGACACCGGCTGGGCCTGTATCGCGCGCTCACCGAGGGTCCCGCGACACCCGAGGAGTTCGCCGAACGCACTGGCTGCCATCCGCGCTACCTCACCGAGTGGCTGCGCGGCCAGGCCGCCGGCGGATACGTCGACTACGAACCGGAGACCGGCCGCTTCGCACTGACGCAGGAGCAGGCGTTCTGCCTGGCCGACCCGCACGGGCCCAACGTCGCGGCCGCGTTCCGCTTCGCCCTGGGCATGCTGCGCGCCGAGCCCCGTATCGCCGAGGCGTTCCGCACCGGCGAGGGCGTCGGCTGGCACGAGCACGACGACGAGGTGTTCGTCGGGGTCGACGCGTTCTTCCGGCCGGGCTACGAGGCGGAGCTGGTCCCGAACTGGATCCCGGCGCTGGACGGCGTCGACGCCAAGCTCACTGCCGGAGCCCGGGTCGCCGACGTCGGCTGCGGGCTCGGCTCGTCGTCGGTGCTGCTGGCCGAGGCGTACCCGCGCACGACGGTCGTCGGTTCCGACTACCACCGTGAGTCGATCAGGCTGGCGCGCAAGAAGGCCGCCGAAGCCGGGGTCGCGGACCGGGTCACCTTCGAGGTGGCCGCCGCGCAGACCTTCGGGGGGACGGACTACGACCTGGTGACCATGTTCGACTGCCTGCACGACATGGGCGATCCGCTCGATGCCGCCCGGCGGGTGCGGCAGGCGCTGGCCGCGGACGGCACCTGGCTGCTGGTGGAACCGATCGCCTCCGACCGGGTCGAGGAGAACTTCAACCCGGTCGGTCGGCTGTACTACAGCGGCTCCACGTTCCTTTGCGTGCCCAACGCCCTTTCGCAGCAGGGCGATTACGCCCTGGGTGGGCAGGCCGGCGAGGCGGCGGTCCGCGAGGTGGTCACCGAGGCGGGCTTCACCCGGTTCCGTCGGGCCGCACAGACCGCCTTCAACGTCGTCTACGAAATACGGCCGTGAGCGGGCAGGCCCGCGCGGCCTACCCGTTGAACACCGGTTGTCGTAGGCGGGGTGGGTGGGGCTGGGCAGGGGCTGGGTGCGCAGCCCGGCGTT
>NZ_QZWF01000137.1 GCF_004187715.1 Streptomyces sp. F001
CCCTCATCTGCTACCGCCGACTCACCAAATGAGACGACGTCTAAATTGACACACCCCCGGCTGTTGCCATGGCCTGCGGGGGGCTGCGGTCGTGAGGAACGCTTCGGGGACTGTGGACGGGTTGCTGCCAAGGGGGCGCCTACTTGTCGGTGGTGTGGGGGCTGTTCTGCGGGTGCGGGCGACGGAGATACGATCGCCAGCCTCCGTACGCGGTGATGTCTTCCGCGTCCGTCAGGGCGGCCGGCTCGCACAGGAAGCCCGGGACGCTGGTGCCGTCCGCCAGTTGCACTCTGCCCAGCGTCATCGGCCGGGGCAGCGTGGTCAGGAGGCGGCCCAGGCCCTCTGCCGGCAGGTGCCACACCTCCGCCTCGATCGCTGATCCGTTCTCGCCCACGTGCACGAGACCGGGCTTGGTGGGAGTGGTTCGCAGCGCGTGCAGGCGGTACTCGGGCGCCGTTGTCGTCGTACGCTCCAAGCGCGCGCCGAGTGCCAGGAGTTGCGGATTGAGGGGCTGGCCCGACAGGTGGGCGCCCACCACGGCCAGCCGGGCCTCCGGCTGGAGCAGGCCCGCGATCCGCGCCAGCCGGTCGTCCGTGAAGGGCGGGCCGATCAGCGTCACGCCGAAGGGGAGGCCGCTCACCTCGCCTGCCGGGACGGCCACCGCGGACAGGTCGAAGAGGTTCGTGGAGTTGGTGAAGCGGCCCAGGCGGGCGTTGGCGCCCAGGGGGTCGGCCGCCACCTCGGCGAGCGTCGGATGGCCCGGGGTGGTGGGCAGGAGCAGGGCGTCGGCGTCCGCCAGCTCCGACAGCGCCCGGGCCCGCAGGGCCGCCAGCCGGTTGTGGTCGGCGAAGAGCTGGTGGGCCGGGATGTCGCGGGCGCGGGTGATGATGCCGGCGACGGTGGGATCGAGTCCCTCGGCCCCCGTGGCCATCGCCTTGTCGACAAAGCTCCCCACCGCGGTGTAGCGCTCGGCGACGAACGCGCCCTCGTAGAGCATCGCGGCGGCCTCCGTGAAGGGGGCGAGGTCGACGACCCGTACGTCGGCGCCCGCTTCCGCCACCCTCGTCACCGCCGCCTCGTACGCCTGCGCCCAGCCCGCGTCCAGCTCACCGAGCTGATCCGGGGCCGCGACGGCAACGCGCCATGGGCCTGGAGTGCGCTGGGGCAGGTCGCGCGGCGGTGTCATGAAGGTCATGGCCTGCTCCGCCTCGGGCAGCGTGCGGGCGAAGACCGTCACGCAGTCCAGGGAGGCGCAGGCCGGGACCACGCCCGTCGTCGGGACGAGGCCGCGGGTGGGTTTCAGGCCGACGACGCCGTTGAAGGCGGCCGGGACGCGGCCCGAGCCCGCCGTGTCCGTGCCGAGGGCGAGGTCGACGATGCCGAGGGCCACCGCGACCGCCGAGCCGGAGCTGGAGCCGCCGCTGACCCGGGTCGGGTCGAGGGCGTTGCGTACCGCGCCGTAGGGGGAGCGTGTGCCGACCAGGCCCGTGGCGAACTGGTCCAGGTTGGTGGTGCCCAGCACGAGGGCGCCGGCCCGGCGGAGGCGGGCCACGACCTCGGCGTCCGCCGGCGGATCGTACGCGTACGCCGGGCAGCCCGCCGTCGTCGGCAGACCGGCGACGTCGATGTTGCCCTTGACGGCGAGCAGGCGGCCCGCGAGGGGGAGGCGCTCGCCGGCGGCCACGCGGGCGTCCAGGGCCATGGCCTCCGCCTCGGCCTGCGCCCGCGGACGCAGGCCGATCCAGAGCTCGGGGCGGTCGACGGCGTCGATGCGGGCGTAGGCGGCCTGGACGCGGGAGAGGGTTGTGGACATCCGTTCGCCTTTCAGTGCGCGGCGGGTGCGAGGACGACGAGTGCCGTGCCCGCCTCGACCTGGTCGCCGGGGCGGGTGAGGACTTCCGCCACCACGCCGTCCATCGGGGCGTGCAGCCGGGACTCCATCTTCATCGCTTCCAGGGCGAGCAGCGGCTGCCCCGTCGTCACGTCGTCGCCAGGTTTCACGTTCACCTGCCAGACGGACGCGGCGAACTCGGCCTCGATCAGGCGGCCGCCCGGCGGGACGGTCACCTCGGCCGGCGGGGCCGTCGGCGCGGACGCCGCTTCGGCACGCGCGAACTCGCCCGCCGCCTCCCACGCCGCCCGCTCCGCCGCGAAGGCCGCCTGCTGGCGGGAGCGGAACGCGGCGATCGACTCGGCGTCGCCGGCCAGGAACGCCTCGTACTCGGCGAGGGAGAAGCTGCCCTCCTCGATCCGGGGCACGAAGCGGCCGGAGATGAGGTCGGCCCGCAGCTCCAGCAGCTCCTCGGCGTCCACCGGATACCAGCTGATCCGGTCGAAGAAGCGCAGCAGCCACGGCGAGCCCGGCTCGAACGCGCCCCGCTGCTGCCAGGGCGACCACACCTGCGTGGTACGGCCCACGAACTGGTAGCCGCCCGGGCCCTCCATGCCGTAGACGCAGAGGTACGCGCCGCCGATGCCGACCGAG
>NZ_QZWF01000138.1 GCF_004187715.1 Streptomyces sp. F001
TTCCAAATGAGACGACCTCTAAGGTCTCCCAGCCTTCGAAGGCGGAGACCCTTGAGGCCGACATGGAGTGGGCCGCTCAGCACGCCAAGGGCTCGAAGGCGTGGGCGATCCTCGAGGCGAAGAAGACCGGCAACAAGGTCGTCGCCTATGACGAGACGACGGCCACCTCCTACACCGTCGCCAACCCTGACGGCACCCTCACCACCGACCTGACTTCCGGGCCCGAGCGGGTCTGGCGTGGCGGTAAGTGGCGCACGGTCGACGTCTCACTGACCAGGGCCGGCGATGGCTCTGTGAAGGCGAAGGAGCACCCGAACGGGCTGCGTCTGGCGGGTAAGGGCGGTACCGTTCCGCGCTCGCTGGCCGCCGCGCAGGACGCTGCCCCGCGGGACCTCGTCACTCTCGGCAGTGACGACCAGGCGGTGACTGTGCAGTGGAAGGGCGGCCTTCCCGCGCCGGAGCTGGACGGCACAACGGCCCGCTACCGTGAGGCCGTGCCCGGCGCCGACGTCATCGTCGAGGCCACGCGGACCGGCTTCGAGCAGTTCGTCGAGATCGCCAAGAGGCCCTCTGGTGCCTACTCCTACACGCTGCCGGTCAAGGCCAAGGGTTTGAAGGCTACAGCGCACAAGGACGGGTCGGTGTCCTTCACCGACGCCGAGACCGGTGAGCGGCGGGCGACGATGCCGGCCCCGGTCATGTGGGACGCGTCCGTGGACAAGCGGTCGGGTGAGCACACCCGCCGGGCCCGCGTCGACATGAAGGTCGTGAACAAGGGCACCGGCCGCATCGACCTGGTCGTCACGCCCAGCGCGGACTTCCTCGCCGACCCGAAGACCCAGTACCCGGTCACGGTGGACCCCTCGACCTCCGCGCTGGCGTCCACGTTCGACACCTACGTGCAGCGCGGCGAGACGGTCGACTGGTCGGCCGACACCGAACTCGACTTCGGCAACCCGGGCACCACCAACGCCGACGGCACCACCCGCGTGGCCCGGTCCTTCATCCACTGGAACACCACGCCCATCCAGGACGCGTTGATCATCGACACGAACCTGGCGCTGTGGAACTTCCACTCCGGCAACACCGACTGCACCAACCAGGAGTGGACCATCTGGGACACCACCCAGGCCTCCACCTCCTCGCGGTGGACGAACCAGCCCACCTGGAACCAGCAGTACCACTCCTCCACGCAGACCCGCGGCAACCCGGACTGCACCGCCACCCAGCCCGACGGGTGGATCAACGCCGACGTCGACACCCTCGTACAGACCTGGGCCTCGGCCAAGGCGACCCGCGGCTTCATGGGCCTACGCGCGGCCACCGACGACACCCGCGCCTGGAAACGCGTCAACTCCGGCAACGCCACCACCAACCAGCCGAAGCTGACCGTCACCTATAACTACCGGCCCTCCGACGGCACCAACCGCCAGGCCGGCCCGCCGTTCAAGTCCTACGCCGGCGTGTGGGCAGTGAACACGACGACCCCGACCCTGCGGGACACCTTCACCGACCCCGACGGCGACACCGTCAACGGCACCTTCCAGGTCTACGACGCCGCCACCAACACCCCCATCACCACCCCGGCCGGCGAAGGCCTGATCGTCTCCGACTTCGGCCCCGAGGGACAGCCCGTCAGCGTGGTCGTGCCCGCAGGCCAACTCCAGGACGGCAAAACCTACAAGTTCCGCACCAACGCCTACGACGGCACCCACTACAACGTCTCCTGGTCCACCTGGACCGAGTTTGTCGTCGACACCACCGCACCGGGGGCCCCGGCCAAGATTGCCTCGACCGACTACCCCGAGGGCGCGTGGACGCCGAACAATGGCACCGGCGATTTCGACATCACGCCTTCGGCCGGTAACGATGTCCGAGGCATCCAGAGCCGTACCAACGGTGGCGCCTGGAGTGCCGAGAAGCCCGCAGTTGCCGGTCAGCCCACCACTGTGACGGGCACGCCGGACGAGCGAGGCATGAACCGCACCGAGGGCCGCGTTGTCGACCGCGCGGACAACACGGGCTCGGCGAAGGTCTACGACTACGGCACCGGCAAGGAGCCGATCAGTGGCGATACTGCCGTACCAGACGGCGGTACCAGCACAGACCCCATCCCGGAGGAGGAGCCCTACGAGGCAGAGGATGTGCCCGAAAAGCAGCCGAGCCCGCACGGCGCCCCTCCGGAGCCTGGGAGCCGGGACAACTGCTACACGACCGACAATCCTGAGATCGAGATGTGTCAGAGCCGCAAGTACGACGCCGAGATCGCCATGGCAGCGAGGACACTTGTACTACAGCCGGAGATCTTGTGACGGAGTCTGTGTGGTGTCGTTGACCGGGCAT
>NZ_QZWF01000139.1 GCF_004187715.1 Streptomyces sp. F001
TCCCCCTCGAGGAGCCGCACCCGCTCCCGGATCCCCTCCGGTTCCGCGGCGAGCGCCGCCCGCGCCGCGGACAGCATCGCGCAGTCCTTTTCTATCCCCGTCACCTTGTGCCCGGCCCGGGCCAGCCGCAGCGCCTGTGTCCCCTGGCCCATTCCCACGTCGAGCACCCGCAGCCGCTGCCCGACCGGGAACCGCCCGGCTATCTGCTCGTCGAGCTGCCGGGCCACCAGTTCCAGTGATACGACATCCCGCAGCCCGTCGAGACCGCTGAGCCAGGAACCCGCTGCACCCCCGGAGAACGAAGCCGCGCTCAGGGCCGCTCTCCGCGCTTGACCTGCGGCTTCGGCAGCCGGAGTCGGCGCATCTGGAGGGAGCGCATCAGCGCGTAGGCGACCGCACCGCGCTTGTTGTCGTCGGGGAAGCGCTCGGCGAGCCGCTTCTTCAGGCGGTAGCCGGTGACGAACGAGTCGAGCACGATCAGCACGATCACGACGAGCCACAGCAGCAGCGCGATGGTCTGCAGCGCGGGCACCCGCACCATGCTCAGCACGAGAATGACCACGGCCATCGGCAGGAAGAACTCCGCGATGTTGAACCGCGAGTCGATGAAGTCGCGCGCCAGCTTGCGGACCGGCCCCTTGTCCCGCGCCGGCAGATACCGCTCGTCGCCTGAGGCGAGCGCCTGGCGCTGCCGGTCCAGCGCGGCACGGCGCTCCTCGCGCTGCCGCTTGGCGGCCTCCTTGCGCGTCATCGACGTATTGGCGACGCTGCGGCGCTGGGACTGGGCCTCACTGCGCTTGGGCGTCGGCCGGCCCTTCGGGGCCTGCGGGTCACGGGTCTGCTTGGAGTCGGTCAGCGACGCCTTGTCGGCGACTGCGGCCTTCTCTTCCTTGGCACGGCTACGGAACACAAAACCCAAGGGTACGGGGTACCGGGGCATGGACCCCAGTCCCGCGGGGAACGATCCCGCAACACCAGTCGTCTGTAAGGGGACAGAGGGGACGATGTGTACGCCCTCGGGTCCCCTCGGGGCATACCCGGGGACCACCTACTCCCTACGCCGGAGCAGGAGCGTACTCAGTCGTCCTCGGGGATGAGCGCATCCGTCCCCGAACAGTGCGTCAATGGATGCAGGGCCCGTACTGTGGGTTCTGTCGCAGAGCTGGAGCTGGACGTCAGAAGGGGGCGCGCGAAGCCCATGAGCGGTGTCATGAAGCGTATGGGGATGATCTTCCGCGCGAAGGCGAACAAGGCCCTTGACCGGGCCGAGGACCCGCGCGAGACCCTCGATTACTCGTACCAGAAGCAGCTGGAGCTGCTCCAGAAGGTGCGCCGCGGAGTCGCGGACGTCGCGACCTCGCGCAAGCGCCTGGAGTTGCAGCTCAACCAGCTCCAGTCGCAGTCCACCAAGCTGGAGGACCAGGGCCGCAAGGCGCTGGCCCTGGGTCGCGAGGACCTGGCCCGCGAGGCGCTGTCCCGCCGCGCCGCGCTCCAGCAGCAGGTGACGGACCTCGAGACGCAGCACGCGACGCTCCAGGGCGAGGAGGAGAAGCTGACCCTGGCGGCGCAGCGCCTCCAGGCCAAGGTCGACGCCTTCCGTACGAAGAAGGAGACGATCAAGGCGACGTACACGGCCGCGCAGGCCCAGACCCGCATCGGTGAGGCGTTCACCGGCATCTCCGAGGAGATGGGTGACGTCGGTCTGGCCATCCAGCGCGCGGAGGACAAGACGGCGCAGCTCCAGGCCCGCGCCGGCGCGATCGACGAACTCCTCGCCTCCGGCGCCCTCGACGACCCCACCGGCATGGCCAAGGACGACATCCAGGCCGAGCTGGACCGGCTCTCCGGTGGTACGGATGTAGAGCTGGAACTGCAGCGCATGAAGGCGGAGCTGGCGGGAGGCACCTCCGGTGGCCAGCAGGCCATCGAAGGCGGCACGGGCCAGTCGCAGGAGCAGTCCCAGCAGCAGCCGCAGGACACCCCGCGCTTCGACAAGCAGTAGGGCCCACGCCGAGGAGGGCGACATGATCGTACGGATCATGGGGGAGGGGCAGGTGAGGCTGGCCGACAGCCACCTCACCGAGCTGAACAAGCTGGACGACGAACTCCTGGCCGAAATGGAGAACGGCGACGGCCCCGGCTTCCGCCGCACCCTCCAGGCCCTCCTGACCACGGTCCGCAACCTGGGCGACCCGCTCCCCGACGACTCCCTGGAACCATCGGAACTCATCCTCCCGTCCCCCGACGCGACGTTGGAGGAGGTCCGCGAACTCCTCAGCGACGACGGCCTGATCCCGGGCGGGTGAACCTGGCCGCGGGCATTCGTGCCTCCCCC
>NZ_QZWF01000140.1 GCF_004187715.1 Streptomyces sp. F001
CGAACATCTTGTCGAACTCGGTGCCCTTGGCGGCCTTGAGCTCGTCCATGTCCTCGGCGCTCATCATGCCTTCCATTCCGCCGTGCATGGAGTGGTCCATGGCCCCCTCGGCGGGAACGTCCTCATCCCACGAGACCAGCCACCCGGACAGCGTCCTGATCTCGGGATCCTGCGCCTTCTTCACCTGCTCGGCCAGCTCCTTCACCTCGCCCGACTGCGCCCGGGCGGGTGCGAGGTCGGTCATCTCCACGGCCTGGCGGTGGTGGGGGATCATCCCCTGGGCGAACGTGACGTCGGCTGCGTTGTGCTGTCCCTGCGAAGCGGAAGCGGAAGCGGAAGCGGAAGCGGCGGCGGAGGCAGAGCTGCTGCCGTGGCTGCCGTGGCCGGTGGAACTGTCGCCGTCCCCGCCGGAGGCGGCCAGAACGAGCGCGGCCGCACCGGCGGCAGCCAGGACGGCGGTACGGCGGGCGAGGGAACGCTTGCGGTTCATGCGGTTGCAACTCCTTGATGCGCAGCCCGTTTTCGGGCATGCGTCGATGCGGCAATGAGTACGCGGAAGCCCGGCACCACCCCCGGAGGGGTGCGGTGGTGCCGGGCGGGCCGCTCTATATCCGCAGGAGTTGCAACTCGGACAGGTCCGGCGGCGCCCTGTCATGCTGGGCGGAGGCCGCAGCGCCATCGAGGGCGGCCGGGACGGCAGCGGCGTCCGTCAGCGCAGCACCCAGGGTGGGCGGCGCATACGTGGAACCGACGCCTGCGGCAGCACAGGCTGCGTCAGCGTGGTTGAGGTGGCCGGCCCCGTCCGACAGGTGCGAGCAGGCCGCACTCGCCTCGTGTGGGGGTGCCGGCGGACTCGTCATCGCGGCATGGCCGGCCTCTGCGTGCGCAGCCGGTAGCGCCCCGCCGGGTGGCAGAGCGTGCATACCCAGCACACCGCTGAGCACCGCCAGCACCAGCAGCACAAGTACGCGCCCGGCCGCGCGCCTACTTGTGCTGCTGGTGCTGGGCATGCCCTCGTCGTAGAGGCCATCCGGCGTTCGAAGATGTCCAGCACGCCCGTTGGGAGTGCGGGTGTCAGGCGCGTGCGACTGTCCGCGGCACTCGCCTCATGTGCCCCACCGGCGCTTGGCGCTCCGCTCTTGGGGCAGTGCGTGGGTGTCACGTCTGCGTGCTGGGCTGGGGGACCGGCCTGCCCGGCGGGTGAAGGCGGCGAGCACGGTGGCCGTGATGTAGGCGGCCGCGCGGTCCGGGGCGAGGTTGCCGGAGCGGATCTCGTCGGCGCTGTGCATGACCGAGTGCAGGGCATTGACCAGCCATGGGAGCGGCAAGTCGGTGCGGAAGACGCCCTCGGCGCGGCCGTGGGCGATCAGAGTCTCCACGCGGGCGGCCGGGCCGCTGTGCAACTCGCGGATGCGGCCCGGAGGGAGCTCCTTCTGGGCGGCGACCAGCAGCGCCCGGGCCTGGTCCACCAGGTGCCAACTGGCTTCCACGAGCCGCGCGAGAGCCAGCTGGGGATCACCGGCCAGATCGACGGCCTCCAGCGCCTGGTTGCCCTTGCCGATGGCCAGAGTCATCGCCGCCGGCCGCCTGGGGGCCCGGCCCCTGGCGGCGGTGGCCTTGTTGATTGCGGCCGCTGGATTCCTCGCACCGGTGCTCTGGTCCGGCACCGCCGCCATGGTCGCCGGGGTGAGCGTCGCCTCGGCGGGGCTGGGGCCCTGTTCGTGGTCGCCTCGGCCACCGCACTCGGCAGCGTCGCCCCACACGAGGCCGGCGACACCTTAGGAATCGTCAGCACCTTCCACGAGTTCGGCGCCTCGGCCGGGGCCGCGGCCGTCTCCAGCGCCGCCGCCAGCCTCACCAGCACCACAACCGCGTCCGGGTTCGACGACGCGTTCCTCGTGGCCACGGGGGTGGCCGTGGTCTCCGCCGCCGCTGCGACGTGGCTGATCCCGCCGAAAGGGGAGTAGCCCAAGCGGGCAGGAGATCATGGACCACACGCTTCGGCGGTGATCAGCGACAGCCGCCGCCCCGGGCGACGCACTCCATCGCCTGCTGATTTGTCCGCCCGACGCGGCCGCATGAGCGCCGGTCCGTGCTGTCGGTGCCGCCGCACCCGGACCGCTGGATGCCACCGCGCCGGACCCGTGCTCCGACAGCGGGCCAGAGAGGGGGCCCAGCCCCGTCCCACCAGCCCCGACTGCCCTGCTGGCCCAAGGCCTTACGCGTCATCCGTTCATGGCTCACCCCAGCCACCATCCTGAACCGCTGGTGGCGAGCCTGGACGGACAAGGGCCCGCCCGCCGAACTCCAGGCCCTGATCGACGCAGTCACC
>NZ_QZWF01000141.1 GCF_004187715.1 Streptomyces sp. F001
ATGCCGGAATCGCGGGGTCTGGCACGCACATCTGCGGCGGTCAGTCACCGCTCCTCGGAGCCGACCTGATCCGCCGGACAGGCCCTGGCAGGAACCCGCGCTGAGGGTGGGCACGACCGGAGAATCCGTAACACGCACGTTGCACGCAGCGGGTCCGCGAAGCCGTATGATCGCCCCAACACCACCGCTACGAAACTCCCTTCACACAGGGGCGGTTCGGTGTCCCTCCAACCACCCCAGGCCGGGCCGGCCTCGCTCCGCCGTGCCCGCGAACCGTGAAAGGCGGCCTGCATGGTCTCTCGCGTACGCGTCTGGCTCAACCGCACGTACGCGGAGAACGTGTTCTTCATGGATCAGCTGCGGAGAAATCCCAGCGACCGGGCCGTCGAGATCCACGCCACGCACGGCGACCCCGACTCGCCCGTACTGGCCGCCGCCGACACGGCCGAGCTGGAGCCGGAGGGCCTGTCCCCGGCCGCGTACGTCGAGTTCGCCCTGGACCAGTGCGCCAGGCGCGGCATCGACGTGTTCGTGCCGCGGCTGCACCAGGCGGCGATCGTGGCGCACCGCGCCGAGTTCGAGGCGGTGGGTACGGCGCTGCTGGCGCCGCCGCCGGAGGCCGTGGCCGTCTTCCAGGACAAGGTGATCGCCTACGAGGCCGTCCAGGCGATCGGCGTGCCCGTGCCGCCGTGGTGGCGGGTGCGCAGCGCCGACGAACTGGTCGCGGCCGTCGAGGAGTTGGAGGCGGCCGGGCACAGGGCGTGCTTCAAGCCGGCGTCCGGGGCGGGCGGAGTGGGCTTCCGTGTGATCACACGCGCCCCTTTCTCGCTTCTGCACCTCAGCGGGTTCCCGAGCCCCTACGTGCCGCTCGACCTGGCGCTCGAGGCGGTGCGGCAGGCCGACGAGCCCGTCGACTGGCTGGTGATGCCGCGCCTGGAGCAGCCGGAGGTGTCCGTGGACTGCCTCACCGGCACGGACAACCGGGTGCGGCTGATCGTCGGACGGACGAAGAACGGGCGCCGGCGGGGTTTCACGCTGCACGAGCAGTGGCTGGAGCCGGCGCGGCGGCTCGCGGAGGGTTTCGGGCTGCACTGTCTGTCCAACATCCAGTTCCGGATGTTCGGCGAGCAGCCGGTGCTGATGGATGTCAACGCGCGTCCGGCGGGTGGGTTGCACCAGCTGTCGCTGTGCGGGGTCAACGCGCCCTGGGCGGCTGTGCGGCTGGCTCTCGGGGATGATCCCGGGGAGATCGTGCCGCCGTTCCTCGGGCAGGACTACACGGTGGTGTCCGCTCCGCGGCCGCTCAGGCCGGTGGCGGTTCCGCAGCAGCGGGAGGCGCCGGAGACGCTGCCGGCGGTTCCCTCTCCCACGCCGGGGGGCTCCGTCGGCAGTGCGGTTCAGGCACTGCCTCTCTAGACCGGGTACCCCCACGTCTTCGCCAACTCCGCCAGTCGAGGCGGGAGTTCGGCGGAAGGGTCGGCTGGTCTGGCGGGCTGGATGCGGCCCGACTTGATGGTGCTGCTCCAGTCGCCGAGCTGGGGGCGGAACGTGCCGTGGTCCCGGCTGCCGTAGTCGAGCATGCCGCTCTCCCACTCGACGCCGAGGTACTCGCACAGGCCGCGCGTCGCCTGCTCCGGCTCGGCGGTGAGCTCCTCGTACGTGATCACGTGCACGTCGAGGTTCTGCCGGGCCTCCTCCAGCTTCTCCGCGTAGCCGAGGACCTCGGCATGGATGGACTCGAGGTCGGGATCGCTGCGGCGCTCGGTCAGGGACGCTATGACCGCGCCCGGGTGACGCAGCAGGAGGATGTAGCGGGCGTTGGGCCAACATCGGTGCAGCCGGGGCCAGATGAGGGTGTTCGGCGGCGTCTTGTCGACGATGACGTCCTTGCCGCTGCGGGTGAGCTCCAGGTGCAGCACCCGGTCCCACAGCAGGTGCTCCAGCTCGGTCTTGTCGAGTTCCAGCGCCTTCATGGCCTCCGCGCTGAAGCTGCGGGTCAGCTGGACGTGGACGGTGCGCAGATGCATCTCGTGCGGGGCCCGGATGCGGCTGTGGCTGTTCAGCAGCACCCGCAGCAGGGTCGAGCCGGAGCGCACCGAGGACAGCACGAACACCGGCGAGTCCACGAGCCGCGGGGCGCGCGGGGCGACGTACGACGACTCACGGGGCCCCCGCGGGGCCGGCACGGCGTTCAGCTGGCGGCGCGGCGGGCTCACCGCCTGGACCATCAGCCGGCCGCGGCGCTTCAGCCCTTTCCCGATCGCGGACATACGCGGGTCTCGCACGGTGCCACCTTTCTCTATTCCTTGCTCCGGCA
>NZ_QZWF01000142.1 GCF_004187715.1 Streptomyces sp. F001
CCCGGCCCGCCCCTGACCCCTGAGGAACTGCAGACAGTTACCGATATCGTGCAGCGTGTCGACGGGATGCCGCTGGCCATCGAACTGGCCGCCGGCCGACTGTCCACGTTCTCCCTGAAAGATCTGAGACGGCGCCTGAACCGCTCGCTCGACCTGCTCGGCGGTGGCAGCACCAGCGCGGAGTCCCGGCACAGGACCCTGCGCGCGACCCTCGAGTGGTCGTACCAGCTCCTCACGGAGGACGAACGGCGGTTGTTCCGGCACCTGTCGGTCTTCGCCGACGGCGTGGACCTGGACACCGCCGAGCGGATCGCCACCGACCTGGCACTGGCGGGCGACCCCGGCAGCGCGCTGGCCCGCCTCGTCGACGCCTCCATGATCGACGCCACCTTCGACGGGACCACCCGGTACCGCATGCTCGAGACGCTGCGGGCGTTCGGGCTGGACAGGCTCGCGGCCCTCGGCGAGGACAAGGCGGCGGCCGAGCGGATGGCGCGGTGGGCCGTCGAGCTGACCGCGCGGTTCCACTCCGCCATGACGACGGAGCGGGAGCCCGAGGCCGACGCCGAGCTGCGCCGTGAGCTGCCGAACCTGCGGGCCGCATGGCGGCTGGTCCGCGACCGGGGGTCCCTGGACGACGCCGTTGCGATGGTCGTCGGACTGTTCGACGCGATCGCCTACCGCGACCTCGTGGAGATCCGGGACTGGGCGAAGGAACTCGCCGCCGACCCGGCACTCGCCGACCACCCGGGCGCGGGCCTCGTCCTCGGGGCCGCGGGTGAGGCCGTCTATCACCACGGCGACTACGTCCGTGCGGAACGGCTCGCCCGCGCCGGGCTGGAGAAGAAGACCGAGGGCAAGGCACCCTGGCAGTGCCTGATGGTGCTCTCGGTGGCCGAGCTGGCGCGCGGCGCCCACGGCGCCGTGGTGGAGCACTCCCTGGCCGCGGCCGATCTCGCCGGCCCGCACCGGGAGAGCCTCGGGATCGCCGCCCTCGCGACGGCCTACGCGGGTGACCCGGACGCGGCGCGCCGACTCAACGAGCAGGGGTGGGCCGGCGCGGTGTCGCCCTCGATGCGCGCCTGGGGCGCCTACGTCGCCGGGGAGATCGAGAACCTCGCGGGCCGCGGTGAACTCGCCGAACGGCACTACGTCGAGGCCGTCGACCTGGCCCGCACCTCGGGCGCGACCTTCCTCGTCGGCGTCGCGACCGTCGGGCTGCTGTCGGTGCGTGCCGCCAAGGGCCGGGTTCACGAGGCGTTGGAGGGCTACCGGGACGTCATCGGGTACTTCGCCCGCACCGGCAACTGGACCCACCTGTGGACCACCTTGCGCAACCTCGCCGACCTGCTGCGCCGTCTCGGGGACGACGAGGCGGCGGCACTGATCGCCGCCGCCGCGGACCGCGCCCCGGACGCGCCCGCGGCGACCGGCTCCCAGCACACCGGGAAGCGTCGGGGGCCGGTCCCCGGCAGGACCGCCGTACTCGAGGTGGCCCGGCAGGCCATCGAGCGGAACCTCACCCGAGGACGACAGGACGCTCCAGGAACACCCGGGAGCTGAAGGGCCTGGTACTACAGCCGGGTCTGTACGGTCTTCGGTGTAACTCCCGATCATGGAAGTAGCACCTGATGAGCGACGTGACTGTCTCTGCCGAGGCGGTTGAAGAGGTCCGGCCGGCCGAGTTGTCGGCGGACGTGCTGGACGAGCAGTTGATCGGGCAGTCGGTCGACCGGGCCCGCGCGAGCGGCCTACAGCTGACCGGTGAGGACGGGCTGCTGCAGCAGTTGACCAAGCGCGTGCTGGAGTCCGCTCTCGAAGGCGAGATCACCGACCACCTCGGCTACGAGAAGCACGACCCGGCCGGTGCCGGCAGCGGCAACGGCAACGGCAACGGCAACGGCAACGGCCGTAACGGGGCCCGGTCCAAGACCGTGCTGACCGACGTCGGCCCGGTGGAGATCACGGTGCCGCGTGACCGTGACGGCAGCTTTGAGCCGCAGATTGTCAAGAAGCGGCAGCGGCGGCTGACCGGCGTCGACGAGATGGTCCTGTCGCTGTCCGCGCGTGGTCTGACGCACGGTGACATCTCCGCCCACCTGGCCGAGGTCTATGGCGCGAGCGTGTCCAAGCAGACCATCTCGACCATCACCGACAAGGTCATGAACGGGATGGCCGAGTGGCAGAACCGGCCGCTGGACCCGGTCCCGCCGGAGGTGGCGTGAATGGTGCGGATCTCGAGGATCACGGCTCGGCGGTACCT
>NZ_QZWF01000143.1 GCF_004187715.1 Streptomyces sp. F001
CGGGGAGGCCGGTCCGCCCTGACCCGTCGGGTCACGCGACGCGCCGCGTGCGGCTGCGGTGGGAGGGAGCGGGGGCCGTCCAGACGGGGAGGAGGTCCTCGGCCAGGACGCGGTCCCAGGACGGGTGCGTGTCCCGAGCGGTGGCCGCGGCGCGGTGGCGTACCGCGTCCAGCAGCCGTGGCTGGTCGACCAGCGCGCCCAGAGCGTCCGACCAGTCCCGGGGGTCGTCACGTCGTACGACGATGCCGTCCCGGCCGGGGGAGGCCAGCCACTGTGTGGTGCGCGCGCCCTCGGGCAGCAGGACCGCCAGGCCGCTCGCCATCGC
The DNA here is from genome assembly GCF_004187715.1 of Streptomyces sp. F001. Taxonomy (GTDB): domain Bacteria; phylum Actinomycetota; class Actinomycetes; order Streptomycetales; family Streptomycetaceae; genus Streptomyces; species Streptomyces flavusporus. The sequence continues at coordinate 326 of NZ_QZWF01000143.1, forward strand.
CTCGGCGACGACGTTGCCGCAGGTCTCCGTGCGGGACGGGAAGGCGAAGACGTCGCAGCCGGCGTAGACCGGGGCCAGCCGTTCCTGCGGGAGGGTGCCGAGCAGGGTCACGTCCGGTCCGAGGACCCGCCGGACCGGGTCCGCCTCCGCGCCCGAGCCGGCCATGACGAGGTGCACGGCCGTTCCGCGGTCGCGCAGACGCCGTACGCTCTCGGCGAGCAGCGGCACGCCCTTGGTGGCGTCCAGCCGGCCGGCGAACAGCACCAGCGGGCGGTCGGCCGGTACGCCGTACTCCCGGGCGAGCCGGGCCCTGGCCGTGGGGTCGGGCCAAAAGCGCCGGTGGTCGATGCCGCGGCGGAGCAGGGCGACCCGGTCGGCGCCCAAGGTGCGGGCGAGTTCCGCGCCTCCGGCCGGGGTGGGGACCAGCACCTGTTCGCAGGCGCCGAGGAGCCGGTCCCGTCGCCGGCGCAGCAGGGTCTCGGCGCGGGCCGAGAGGAACTCCCCCGTCCGGCGGTGGGCGCCGGGCAGCCACCGGTCGGCGAGGTAGCGGCTGTAGACGGAGGCCAGCGCGGGGACGTCGGTGTGCACGGAGGCCACGAGCCGGGGCGTCCGGGCGCCGTTGCGGGCGGCGCGGTGGGCCAGCCGTACCGCGGTGGCGGCGTAGGCGAAGCTGTGCGTCAGATGCCAGACGTCGTGCCGGGGCAGCAGCGCGGCCAGCCGGCGATGGTGGGGGGCGAGGTCGGAGATGTCCTCCGCTCCGTCGGCCGACATCAGGGCGGAGGTGGCGAGGGCCGGCCGCAGCATGACGAACCGTACGTGCGGGGACAGGGCCTCGACCCGTTCCCGCTCGCCGAGAAAGTAGACGGTCAGATCGAGACCGGGAGCGTCCGGCAGCCGGGTGGCGCTCTCCGCGAAGCGCTCCCAGCATTTGACGTGCCCGCCTGACGTGCTGCTTCGCATCAGCTCGACCAGGACCGCGACCGAGAACACGATCACTGGGTACCACCCCGGCCGGCGATCCAACCGCGACACCGAGAGATGACGTTGAAACTTGAACGGAATAGGTCTACGGTCGGTTCTGTTGGCGTCGTTGAAGATTCAACAGACTCCCGTCCCCCTTAGGAGCACACCATGGGCATCTTCGGTAACAAGAAGTCCGAAGCGTCGACCGAGAACACGGCCGTGAACCCCGACCTGGCCGCGCTGACCGGCGACTACGCGATCGACCCCGCACACACGACGATCGGCTTCGTGGCGCGCCACGCCATGGTCACGAACATCAAGGGCTCGTTCCTCGACTTCACCGGCTCGCTGCACCTCGACGGCGCCGACCCGTCGCAGTCCACCGCGTCCATCGACGTCAAGATGGACAGCATCAGCACGGGCAACGCCGACCGCGACGGCCACCTGAAGAGCGCGGACTTCTGCAGCATCGAGGAGTTCCCGACGATGACGTTCCGCTCCACCAAGGTGGAGGCCCTCGGCGGCGACGACTACCGCATCACCGGCGACCTGTCGATCCGGGGCGTCACCAAACCGCTCACCATCGACCTGGAGTTCAACGGCGCCGCGAAGGACCCCTTCGGCAACGACCGCGTCGGTTTCGAGGGCAAGGCCGAGATCCTGCGCTCCGACTGGGGCCTGACCTGGAACGCGGCGCTGGAGACGGGTGGCGTCCTGGTCTCCGACAAGATCAAGCTGAACTTCGACATCTCGGCGATCCGGAACGCGTGAACCCCACGCGTCGCGTGAGCTGACGCACCGCGCGCCCGCCCTGCGCTCCCTGGCTGGAGGGCGGGCGCTCGGCACGTCACGACCGGCGCCAACCGGGCGGCGCGACTGCGCTCCGTACGAGACGGGTCAGCGTAGGTCCGGCACTGTCCTCGACGCACCCTTCGACGTGACCGTCGGGGCCGCCCGCTTCTTTGTC
>NZ_QZWF01000144.1 GCF_004187715.1 Streptomyces sp. F001
CCTCAACCCCGAGCCCCGAGCGGACCGCACCTCCCGGCAGCCCGTCACGGGCCAAGGGGAGGGGCGATCCTGGCCCGCCGACGGCGGAGGCGCCGGCACCGAGCGCCATCGCCGACGACGGCCGGGGGCACCGATCACATCGGCCCTGGTCCGCACGTCGGATCCCAGCCGCGATGGTCGCCCTCCTGACGTTCTGCGCCGCGAGCACAGCGCTGTACAACGTGGTCGCGGTGCGCGCCGGGCGTGAGGCAGGAGCATGGCGCAAGCACCTCGCCGACGAGTTCGCCACCCGCCCGCTCAACGACCTCTGGATGCTCACCGGCGCCGCGGTCGCCATGATCGCGGGCTTGTGGCTGCTCACCCTGGCTCTCACCCCCGGCCTTCGGCACCTGCTTCCGATGCGCGCGCCCAACGCCTGTTCACCGCTGCGAGTCTCGCTGGACCGCGACGGCGCCGCCTTGCTGCTGCGCGATGCCGCGCTGCGTGTCCCAGGCGTCGCCCGGGCCCGGGTCCGGGTGCGGCGCCACCGCGTCAAGGTACGGGCGGACGTCCGCTTCCGCGAGTCGCCCCAGGTCCGGGATGACCTCTACGCCCTCCTTCGCGAGGAGTACGACCACCTCGCCCTCTCGCATCCGCCGAGACTGGTGATACGCGTACGGCGAAGCACTCGCTGATACCCGTGCGGTCTTGAGGAGCCACCGCCATGAAACCTCGATCGGCACTTAACCGCCTCCTGTTGGGCCTTGCGGGCCTCGTACTGCTCGGCGGCGGCCTCCTGGTGCTCACCCCCGGCTTGGACCTGTACCGGCGCTTGCACCTCCCGCCGCCCGCCGGCTGGCCCCTCACCACACCAGACAACGTGCTCCTCAACGCCGCCGACCGAACCCGCTGGAGCAGCCAGGGATGGTGGTGGCCCTTGGTTATCGCCACCCTCGCACTCATCGCGCTGCTCGCCTTGGCCTGGCTGGTCACGCAACTGCGCCGACATCACCCCGGCGGCATGCCCCTGGGCGGCACGCCCCCGCACGAAGGCGTCGAACTACGCGACCGGGCGCTCAGCAACGCCGTCGCCGCCGAGGCCGGCGACCTTCCCGACGTCCGGCGAGCCACCGCTCACATCACCGGTTCCGCCACCCACCCTCACCTCCACGTGACCCTCACGCTCGCTGCGCACGGGGCCCCAGCCGCTGTCCTCCGCGACCTCTGCAGCGGCCCCCTGGAACACGCACGCCGATCCTGTGGCTGGCAGAACCTGCCCACCGAAGCGCGCTTGCATGTCACCGGCCACAAGCCCCGCCGAGCGCAGTGAGCGGCTCGCCGGCGTCGGCCTCGGCCTGGCGGATCCAGCCGCGCAGGGCCTCGTGATGCACGCCGAGTTCCTCGGCCATCCGACGGATCACGGGCTTCGGCTCGGCGGTCCGGTACATCCGCACCGCACGCTCACGCAACTCCAGCGGGTATTTCCTCGGGCAGGCATCGTCAGGGCTCCTCTCATGGGACCCATCTGACCTGCTGGCAACACCTTCCGCATCTCGGGGGAAGCTCAAACTGCCAGGTCGCGGTCAGCGTGCACGCGGTCTCCGACGCTGCCTCGTGCCCGCTGAACTGGCGGCTGTTCCTGCCCCAGGAATGGGTGCAGGACACAGACCGGCGCCGGCGGACCGGCGTGCCGGAGGACGTCGGGCACCGGGAGAAGTGGCGGCTGGTACTGGACGCCCTGGACGAACTGGCCGGGTGGGGACTGTGCCGCCGGTCGTGGTGGCGGACGCCGGCTACGGCCAGAACGCCGACTTCCGTGTCGGCCTGGCCGAGCGGGACATCGCGTACGTGGTCGGCATCCGCGGCGATATCACCGTCCAGCCGCATGACGCGCACCCCGCCTGGTCCGGCAACGGCCGCCCGCCGGTTCCCCGCTGCCGGCAGTCGCCGGTGGCAGTGGCGGAACTGGCCACGGCCGCCGGACGGGAAGCCTTCAAGGAGGTGACCTGGCGGGAAGGCTCCCGCTCCCCGATGACCTCCCGCTTCCTCGCGGTGCGGGTCCGGCCGGCCGGGGTGCGCCCGCGCCGGCCGGCCCAGGCGGCCGCGGTGGCCGAGCACGGCCGGTGGGACGGCGTCCTGCCCCAGGTCCGGCTGCTGGCCGAACGGCCCGACGACGAGAACAAACCGACCCGCTTCCGGCTGTCCGACCCGCCCGACGACACCCCGATCGCCGACCTGGTCCGCCTGGCAAAGATCCGCTGGCGC
>NZ_QZWF01000145.1 GCF_004187715.1 Streptomyces sp. F001
CACAAGCACACCGGGCTGAAGGACCTGCTCTACGCCCTGGTGCGCATGCAGGACACGCGGCCGAAGGTCGCCGACGGCCTGAAGCGGACCAATGAGGAGCTGCAGCAGAAGATCACCCGCCTGCGTGCCGAGCGCGACCGGCTGCGTACGGACGTCCAGCAGCTGGTGCGGGTCGTACACGTCCTGGAGGTGGAGAATCAGCAACTTCGCGAGTCGTGGGCCCGCGGCATGCAGCCGACGGGCCCACCCGAACGCGCAGCCGCGTCAGGCGGCGTCTTCCTCGTCGCCGGTGTTGTCGACGTCCGGCCCATCAGCGATGTCCGGCTCGTTCGAGTAGATCGTGGCCTGAACCTTGACCGCCAGCCTGGAGACCTTCTCCCAGTCGGCGACCTCCGGAAGGCGCCCTTCTCGGGCTGCGGTGCCGCAGCTCATCCAACACAATGCGCAGCGATAACATCTGGCCGGACCGAACGCTCAACTCCCGCTCGCACAGGGCAGCCGCAGACTATCCATGCCACTGTGTCAGCCGTTCTAAGCCGCGGCCTCTCTCGGCTCTTTGCCCGGCATCACCTTGCCTCGGTGCTCCCACCGCGGTAAAGGCCCCCCAGTAATAACCGTGCGGGTGGTGGGCGCGGACGCCGACGGACGCGTCGCGAAGTGCCTCCGCGACTGGTTTCCCAGCACGGTGGGCGGTGTGGAAGGCGCCCATCAGGTCGATCGTCGTGGCATCAAGGACCGGCCAAAGACTTACCACTAGTTGCCGCGCTCCGGCCTGAAGGAAAGCCGTTGTGAGCCCCAGCAGTTCGTCGCCTCCAAGCGCGGCAGAACGGCCTGTGCTGCAAGCAGACAGAACCAGGAGATCCAGCTCGGAGCGGTGTTCAAGAAGTCGGCGGACAGTGAGCATTCCATCGGCAAGCGACAGTCCGGAACTCAACGGCTCAGCTGGGTCAAAGATGGCGTGTGCACCGATGTGTGCGACGGATGCCTTACTCAGCCCATCCAAGACAGCACTGATCGTAGCCCGCTCACCGATGAGGGTGTCCTCGGTTCGCAGGATCTTGGCCACTCGCTCGGCTTCCAGTCGGGCGAAGCCGAGATCTCCCCTCGGATCGCCGACGACGAGAGCGTTCCGGGCCGACAGGGGCGGCATGTCCGCGTGAAGCCTCGCTACCTGAAGCGACGGGACCGTGTAAATCGGGAGTGGACGGCCTGCGGCGTCGCCGATTCCTGCCCGGCAGGTGACAACCGCCCAGGGCAGCCGGTGCAGGACACCGTGCGGCACGATCACCAGCCTCCTGGCGCCCGCCAGGAATGGTGCCGCCTGCTGCCACAGGTCAATGAGGGGTTCGTACCAGGTCTCGGGCCCCAGATCCACGCCGTAGGGATCAACCTCAACCGCGAACTCCTCCTCCACGGCGGCGAGTGCTGGACCGTCCAACGGCAGGTTCACGACAGCCGGATGCAGTGCATCAGCCCGCAGCACGGCGAGGACGATTCGGTCGTGCGCGGCGAACAACGACACCAGGGGAGTGTCAGGTCCCGCCCGGACGGCAAGTTCGCACAGCTCTTCCCAGGTCGGGGTATCCCCACGGCGCAGGGACACCCAGGATCGGGCCGCAGGGCCGCACCGACCAATGGACTCCCAGATCCCGGACAGGGCCAGCAGGATCTTGCGTCGGCGCAGCGCGAGCGCTCTCCGGTCTTCGTCGCTAGCCCCGGATTCCACCGTAGCGAGCTCCTTACGGTCGATTTCGGCAAGTCGTCGAGCCAAGTCGGCTTCGCGTGCCACTTCCGCCGCTGGTACTTCCGGCGGTGCTGGCAGCTCTGTCCGTCCCAGGAGCCCAGTGAGCACAAGGGACTTGGTGCCCTCTGCCCGCACGACGGCCGCGCGGTACCAGTCGTCGCTGTCGATTCCCACGTCTCCGAGCTGAACCGCTGAGGTCACCGCCCGGCCGCGCATGCGCTCCCATGCACGAGCACCCAGTAGGGCATCGAGGACCGAGGCCGCCGAGCGACGCTCGCTGAGAATCGCCTCAGCCCTGCCGAATGCCGTGGCCGTCGTTACGAGATGGTCAGGGTTGCCCCCAGCGTTGCGCCAGCACTCCCAGGCAATGCGTGCCAGATTGTGCTGATAGCGCGCCGTGAACCGCCCCGGGTTCGATAGAGATC
>NZ_QZWF01000146.1 GCF_004187715.1 Streptomyces sp. F001
GGATGGGGCGGTGCGGAGGACCGGGCAGCCCGCCCGATCCCCGAAAGGAGAGACCCTGTGACCGACATTCTCGAATCGCCTGTCACCTCCGCGCTCGACGACGACTCCCCGCTGGCCCGCCTGTTCGCGATGGTCGACGACGAGTACACCGAGGACGAGCAGCGCGACGACGCCCAGATCGCCGCCGCCCACCACGCCTACACCGTCTACGGCGCCACCATCGGCCAGGTCTTGGAGGACATGGACTGGGCTGGCCAGATCGCGGTGAAGGACAACCGGCTGGAGGCGAGCGCGGTCGCCTGGCTAGAGGGCGGCCTGTGGCTGCACCACACCCGGAACATCAGCGAGGCCGACGGCGCCCGCGACGTCCTCATGCTGATCGTGCCCTGTGCCTGCGGCCGCGGCTACGTCGACTTCCAGCTGGAGGGCGAGGAGGACCTGCTGCAGATCCTCACCGACCTGCGCCGCACCGGCGGCCGCGCCGCGCACCAGCACGACGAGGACTGCGCCAGCGTGCCCGACCCGCACGCCCCCACCACGAAGTAACTGCCCGGGGGCGGCCGCCGCATCCGACCAAGAACGCCCGCGGCCGCCCCCTGGCGACTCCCGCAGCCCAAACCGAGACGAGGAGCACCTCCAGCATGACCGAAAACAGCACCCGAGCCACCCGTTTCGCCGCCGCCTACGCCCTGCTGCGTATGGCCGCGGACCTGGGTGACCACCGGGTTAACCCGGCGAAGGCCGTGTCCACCTTCCCTCGTGTCTCGGTCAGGGCTGGTCCCATCCGATGAGTGGTGCTCGCGTTCGTTCATTGGTGTCTCGGTAGTCCAGCGTCAACGCTTCGGCCCGGGGTGCATCCGGGGTGATCGTTGCATGACGTCCGGCGTCTGGTCGGTCAGTCCCAATCGGACGGCGGCTGGTCGACTCGGCCCCCCTTGTGCGGCGTGGGGATGTAGTCCTGCGCACCGGCGGGCAGTGCGGCGACGCAAGCCGATGAGCAGGCGTTCACCAGCAGGGGCAATACGTCAGTGGCCACGCGCAGTGAAATCCACATCTGCTGGAGCCCAGCCTGTTCGACCGGGCGGTCGCAGACGCTGCATCTGTGGATGGCTGTGGTGCCCCAGCGTCTGGGATCGAGGTTTTCCAGGGCGAGTTCCGTGACGGAGTCCAGGTCAGGCTGCAGGCGGGGAAAAGGGGGGCGCAGCTTGTAGTTGCCGAACAGTGCGCGTGTACTCACCGTGCTGCGGGACAGCTTCTCGCACCGGGTGAGTTCGTAAGGAAACCAGTGCAACTGGTAAGAGGTGTAGGGCGTGAACTCCTCAAGGCTCGTCATGGCCCCGATCTCGGGCGGAATCCGGACCAGGTTGCTGCCGTAGAGCACAAGGTGCTTGACCATGGTCAGCCGCGCGATGCTCGGAGGCAGGGTGACGATCTGCCGCCGTTCCTCCGGACTGAGCTCCACGAGAGGGCGGAATTCCTCGCGCCCGTCGGCCGCGGCTTCGTCAATCAGCTCCAGCAGACGCAGCCAACCCGGAGCGGACGTGTCCTGGCACTCGGTGTGAAATCCAACCCGGGCTCGCGGATGCGGCCTGGACTGGTCGAAACACGCGCAAGCATCCTGGCGAATTCCGCGTTGTTCCGGGGCCGGGTCCGACGTGTCACCCCAGCGGTTCACATAGAGCTGTGGCTCTCTCTCGCTCGTCATGGCGCAAAGATACGAGGGCGCCGCAGACCCCATGAGGCCGTCACGTCGTCTGGGGGGTGCCCCTCCCTCTCTTCGGCCCGCGAATCCCGGGCTCGGTTCTTCCGGGCCGGCTTGCGCCGGGTCCGCGTCTTCCGGACGGTGCACGAAGGGCTCAGTTGTCCGGCTCGAAGATGTACGGCCGGGTGGAGGTGACCACCTCGAAGCCGCGCTTGCGCAAGATCGGTTCGGAGGTGGGCAGCGCATCGGTGACCAGCAGCCCGCAGCCGCGCTCCCGGGCCTGCCGCAGCCGGGAGCCGACCACTGCGGTGAAGAAGCTCTCGACGACGGTGGGTCGTCTTGGTCCGGGCGCCCGCCAGCTCGGCGAAGGGGCTGCCGGCCTGACGGAGTGCCGCCATTGAATCGCGTCAGGTTGAGGCCCTGGGGCTGAGACGTCATCTCATTTTGCG
>NZ_QZWF01000147.1 GCF_004187715.1 Streptomyces sp. F001
ATCCCCGACAGAGTCAAGCTTAGTGCTCAGGCAACTCGCGTTACGGGATGATCTGGCTCATGAGGTCGGACATCGTAGTGGCTCTGATCGGCGCCATAGGTGTGGGCGGCACGATCGTGGGGACGTTTGCGGGCACTGTTCTGGGCGCCCGGATCCAGGCCCGTGGAGGGCACGATCAGGCGCAGGCGGCAAGAGATGCGGCAGCGACAGCGGCCGGGGCCGCAAGACAGCAGGCTTTACATGAACGTCAGTGGTCTGCCCTGTCGACGTACCTGGGGATTGCGAGCGCATGCTTTGACTTGTGCAAGGACTCCTATGTGTCGGCGTCGGAGCCACCGCCAGAGGCCGAGTTGACCTTCCGGGAACTACATCGATCACACGCTGAGGCCGAGCTCGCCCTGCCTTCCACCATGCACAATCCGCTCGTCTTCCTGTTGAACGCGGTACTGGACATGTGGCACGCAGCAAACAGGCAAGCTCGAGTAGTTCGGGCAGCGCGGGTTCTAGCTGCGATCGATCCGTCCGATCCTGGAAGGCCAGTGGCCGAGCGTGCGCGGCTGGCCCTGGAGCAACTGCGAGCTTCAGATCTCTTGGATTGGGGGCCACAGGAGTCGGCAACCCGACCCAGGGTGTACGCCGAGGCCCAGGCCGCCCTGGAAGCAGTACCGCAGCTAGACACCGAGGATATGTGGGCTCTGGTCTCGGACGCCGCAGATCCCACCGACAGTAGCGAGCGGCTTTCCCAGCTCCGGCAGAATTACCTGCGGACGCGCCAATCCCTGACCCAAGCGGCACGAGAGTCTTGGGGCACAGACGCGATCGCGTGAAGCCGACCGCTGATGAGTGGTTTGTCGCCAGTGTCCTTCGGCGTCGATGAGCGTCCGCAGACGGGGACCCAGGGTCGTGGGCCCTGGTGTTCACCGTGCATGGCGAGTACCAGGGTGCGTCCCGGGTGGTGACCGTCGATCTCGATCCCGAGGGACTCGACTCCTCCGGTAACGGGACACCCAAGGTTGTACTGACCGGCTGATCCTCACGCGCCGCCCCGGGCGTGACCTCACACGCCCGGGCGCAGGGAAACCCTCGCTGCGCCCCTGGGGAGGCCGCAGGTGCTGGCCTCACGGCCTCTGGCTTCGTTGATCTCTAGGAACAGCGTTTGGCGACCGGTTCCGGAGGCAGTTGGTGATCACCTGGCTCACGGATCTCGATGAGAAACGGGTTCTGGCACAGATCTTGGGGAGCGATCACGGATCGTGACGATGCCCGAAGTGCCGATGTCAGCGGGCCCACGTACGTTTCGGTTGACCGCCCGGCCGGGCGGCGAGGAGGGGTGAGACATGAAGTGGGTCGGGGACGCGCGGCTGGCAGCCGAGCCTGAGGCCACCTGGTACTTGGAGACGGCTTTCACGCCCGGTGCCCACCTGGGGACGGTGTACGACGATCCGACAACACCCGTCGTTGTGACGAGCATCGAGGAGGTGACGTCCATCCGTGTACCCAGCGGCCGTCTTGTGGTCGATGCGCCGTGGGACGACGACGACACCTGGAGATATGAGCGCGGGTTGCCGACGAGGCCCCCGCGGGAGCTGGCGGTGCGCATTCCCCCGGGCGTCTACCGAGTGGAGATCGCGTGGACGGCGGGCCCGTACGAGTTCTTCGGCGAGCACTTCGATGGCGTCGAGTGCGCAGCGACCCGGCTGCGCATCAGTGACGCTGCTGTGGTCGGGTGGGAGATGGGCCTGGGTGTCGGCGAGGACATCGACCGGCTTCCGCCGGGCGAGCATCCCCGGTTCGGTGCGGACCATAATGTTGGCTGCTTCGCCGACGCTGGCGCGTGGACGACGTTGTCCGCGCCATTTCGCACATGTGTGGATGGCCGTTGGGAGCCGCGTGACAGCGGACAGCTGCCGGACGGGTGCGAGCGGATCAGCGACGAGTCACAACAAGCCGACCTGGTTACGTTCACGGCGCAGTCAGGCGGCGTCGTCTGGTTGGGGCGGACCGAGACCGGCGACGTGGCCGCGATCGTCGTCACCAGTGGCATGGCTGGCGCCAAAGCATGACGTCGCTGCCGCCTCTCCCTGTCCTGCAAGTCGTGTAGCCGGACGTGGCTGCCCGCTTTCACTGAGATCGTC
>NZ_QZWF01000148.1 GCF_004187715.1 Streptomyces sp. F001
GTCCTCGGCTTCCGCAGCACTACCGAGCACGCGGTACGCGATGCCGAAGAGCTGGGGACGCGCTGCCATGAACTCCCTCGTGGCCTCGTCGAGGGCGCCTGCATCGTCCCTGGCGCGCATGGATGTCCTCCAGTACTGGAGGACATCCATGCTACAAGCGGTCACAGCACGGCGCGCGCCGTCATGCGCGGGCTGCCCCGCCCTGCTCCGAGCGGGCACATCCGCTCGGGACGCCTGGCGTGCTCACCCCTGCCAGCCGTAGCGATCGCGCGCTTGGGCAACCGTCACCGGGTGGACTGCGCCGGCCCGCGCCAACCGGTCCAGGGCGGCGACCACGATCGACTCGGCGTCCACTCGGAAATAGCGGCGTACGGCATCGCGGGTGTCCGACAGTCCGAAGCCGTCCGTTCCCAGCGACGAGTAGTCCTGCTCGACCCACTGGCTGATCTGATCGGGCACCTGCCGCATCCAGTCGCTGACCGCCAGGACCGGCCCTTCGGCTCCCGACAGCGCGCGGGTCACATACGGGACACACTCCTCACCCCGCAGCCGTGCCCTGTCGGCATTCAATGCATCGCGGCGCAACTCCGTCCAGGACGTCACTGACCAGACGTCAGCCTGGACACCCCATTGGGACATGAGAAGCTCCTGGGCTTCCAGTGCCCAGTGGATGGCCGTGCCGGAGGCCAGCAACTGGATCCGTGGTCCTGCGTCGCTGGGATCCGCCTGCCGGAACCGGTATATGCCCCGCAGGATCCCTTCCTCGACCGATGGCCCGGTGGGCATGGCCGGCTGCTGTTTGGGTTCGTTGTAGACCGTCAGGTAATAGAAGATGTCCTCGGACCGGTCGCCGTACATCCGGCGCAGGCCTTCCCTGACGATCACCGCGATCTCGTACGCGAAGGCCGGGTCGTAGCTGACAGCGGCCGGATTCGTGGATGCGAGCAGGTGGGAGTGCCCGTCGGCGTGCTGCAGTCCCTCGCCGGTCATCGTGGTACGGCCGGCCGTCGCCCCGACGACGAAGCCGCGGCCCAGCTGGTCGGCCAGGGCCCAGAACTGGTCGCCCGTGCGCTGGAACCCGAACATGGCATAGAAGATGTAGAAGGGGATCATGGGTTCGCCGTGTGTGGCGTACGACGTCGCCGCAGCGGTGAACTCGGCCAGTGACCCGGCTTCGGTGATGCCTTCGTCGATGAGCTGGCCGTCCTTGGCTTCCCTGTAGTGGAGTAGCTGATCGACATCGACCGGCTCGTAGGTCTGACCGTTCGGCGAGTAGATCCCGGCGGTCGGGAACAGGGATTCCATACCGAATGTACGTGCCTCATCGGGGATGATGGGCACCCAGCGCCGCCCCGTCTCCTCGACGCGCATCAGGTCCTTGACCAGCCGGACCAGCGCCATGGTGGTGGCCACCTCCTGTTTGCCGAAGCCCTTCTTGAGCGCTTCGAAGGGGCCGGACGGCGGCTGCTGCAGCGGCTTGGCCACCACCCTCCGTACGGGGACGGGGCCGGCCAGAGCCGAGCGCCGGTCACGCAGGTACTGCACCTCTTCAGAGTCTTCACCCGGGTGCCAGAACGGCACCACGTCCCCGCTCAGCGCGCTGTCCGGGATGGGCAGTTCCAGCACGTCGCGCATCTGACGGAACTGGGCCATGGTCAGCTTCTTCATCTGATGGTTGGCGTTGCGGGACTCGAAGCCCGGACCCAGCGTGTGACCCTTCACCGTCTGGGCGAGGACGACGGTGGGCCCGCCCCGGTGCTCGACCGCGGCCCGGTAGGCGGCGTAGACCTTGAGCGGTTCGTGTCCGCCCCGGGAGTTCTCGAACAGGTCGGTGAGCTGCGCGTCGCTCAGACCTGCGGCAAGGCCGGACAGCGCATCGCCGGTGAAGAAATGCTTGCGTATGTAGGCGGCGTCCCGGGCGGCGTACGTCTGGAGCTGGGCATCGGGTACCTCGCCGAGGCGGCGGACGAGGGAGCCGTCGGTGTCCTGCTGCAGCACCGGGTCCCAGGCCTCGCCCCAGAGAGTCTTCACCACATGCCAGCCCGCGCCGCGGAACCGCGCCTCGAGCTCCTGCACGATCTTGGAATTCGACCGCACCGGGCCGTCCAGCCGCTGCAGGTTGCAGTTGAC
>NZ_QZWF01000149.1 GCF_004187715.1 Streptomyces sp. F001
GGGAGCGGGTGCGGGTCCTCGAGGGGGACGGGCGGGACACGGGGGTGCACTTCCTGCCGGGCAGCTTCGACGTGGTGCTCTGTCATGGCGTGCTCATGTACGTCGACGATCCCGATCCGCTGCTGGCGGGCCTGGCGCGGATGCTCGCTCCGGGCGGGCTGCTGTCGCTGCTGGTGCGCAACGGTGACGCGTTGGCCATGCGGCCGGGGCTGTCCGGGGACTGGAGTGCCGCACTGGCGGCCTTCGACACGACCGCGTACCGGAATCGGCTGGGACTCGATGTACGGGCGGACCGGCTGGACACCCTGACCGCCACCCTCGCCGGGATCGGCGCGCCGCTGCACGCGTGGTACGGGGTGCGGGTCTTCACGGACACCGCTACGGACGGGGCGGAGTTGCCGTCCGACGTGTCGGTACTCCTGGCAGCGGAGGAGCGGGCCGGGCGGACGGATCCGTATCGGGGGGTCGCTGCGTTGCTGCATCTCTGCGGAGTGCGTGGATAGCAGGCTGAGGGCTGCCCGTTCGGACGAGCAGCGCAGGGCGGACGCGTCGTGCCGAGGGGAGACTCGGGGCATGGCCGCTCCCTCGTTCTTGATCGTGACCCACGCCCTGCGTCGCCTTGTCCTCGTCGGTGCTCTCTCGGCCGTCCTCGCACTCGTCGCCGGGTGCACCGGCTCCGATTCGTCGGGCGAGCCGGAGTCGACGACCAGGCAGGCCGCGCTGCCGGTGGCCGCCAAGGACCTGCAGGACGACTACCAGAGGGTGATCGAGGACGTCCTGCCGTCGGTCGTGCAGATCCAGGGGCGCGACGAGCTGGGATCGGGCGTGGTGTACGACGACCGGGGGCACATCGTCACCAACGCGCATGTCGTCGGCAAACAGAGGACGTTCGCCGTGACGACGGCGAACAGCGAGGACGTGCTCATCGCCGAGCTCGTCTACTCGTACCCGCAGCAGGACCTCGCCGTCATCAAGCTGGACAAGGCCCCGAAAGGCCTGAAGGCGGCGGCCTTCGCGGACTCGGCCAAGGTCGAGGTGGGGCAGATCGTGCTGGCGATGGGTTCGCCGCTCGGGCTGTCGTCGAGTGTGACGCAGGGGATCGTGTCGGCGACCGGACGGACCGTCACCGAGGGCAGCAGCGACGGCGGTACGGGCGCGACGCTCCCCAACATGGTGCAGACGTCGGCCGCGATCAACCCCGGCAACAGCGGCGGCGCGCTGGTGAACCTCGACAGCCGGGTCATCGGCATCCCGACGCTCGCCGCCGTCGACCCCGGCCTCGGGGACAGCGCCGCGGCCGGCATCGGGTTCGCGATCCCGGCCTCGATGGTGAAGACGGTCGCCGACCAGATCATCAAGGAAGGCAGGGTCACCGACTCGGGCCGGGCGGCGCTCGGCATCACCGGCCGTACGGTCGTGGACGACCAGTACCGGCCCGCCGGGGTCGCCGTCGTCGAGGTGATCGAGGGTGGGGCGGCCGAGCAGGCGGGGATCGAACCCGGGGACATCATCACGCGGCTGGGCGACGACGACATCACGACCATCACCTCGCTCGCCGAGGCGCTGGCGACCGCGCAGCCGGGCGACCGGACCACGGTGACGTTCACCCAGAACGGCGACGAGCGGACCGTCGGCGTGAAGCTGGGCGAGCAGTGAGGACGGGGCGGCCCGGCCGCCGGCCGCCCCCTGCCCCGGCTACGCCTCGTCCGCGTGCAGGCTCATCGGTCCGTAGATCTCCGTGGCGTCCTCGAACAGCCGCACCTGGTCCGCGCCTCCGGCGAGCAGTTCCTTCCAGTACTCCCCGATCCAGGACTCGGCGTCCCCCTGCGTGGTGAACTCCTCGGGCTGCACCGCGGGCTGGACCTCCGTCCCGTCGGCCTTCTCGAACCGCCACGTCCATGCCGCCATGTGCGCCTCCCAGGTGTCAGCACGCCGGATCTTGGTCCGGCTCCCGCCCTGAGCCTATGCGTTCCGCCGGGTGCCGTCGTGGGCTGCGGGTGATCTGTCACCGGGCGGGCTGTGGGGGGCTGGTCCCGGCCTTTTCGCTCGCCCGCGCCTACGGGGTGCCACTGCGCCCACCCTCCCCCCCGCTC
>NZ_QZWF01000150.1 GCF_004187715.1 Streptomyces sp. F001
GGGTAGGGGTGCGGAGAGTGTCGGACCAGTAATTGGCCGCTTTGGCTCACCTTGGGGCGCGGAAAGCCCAGGTGGGGTGGGCTGTTGGTGGCGCAAAGCGGCCAATTGTGGGGCGGCTATCGTGCGATGGCCGCCAGGGCGAGGGATGCGGTGGCCAGGGTCAAGAAGGCAGCCGGGAACGCGATGTTGTAGTACACGCGGGCGCGGATGTGTGCGGCGATGGCGCCGATGAAGAACAGGGTGAGTCCCAGCGCGGCTGTCATACCGAGGAACCGGGCGCCCAGGAGGCCGAGGAGGAGTCCGGCGGCTCCGGATACCTTGAGCGCCGCGAGCCAGGGGAGCCAGGATTCCGGGACGCCTACCTCGGCCGAGTTGGCGAGGACGAACCTGGCCCTCGAGAGGTCCGCGACGGCGATTCCGGCGTTGGCCGCGATCGTGATGAGGGTGATCAGCAGGTAGGCGGTGAACATGTGCCTTCCCTCTCGGTTGAGCAGGTGGTGAGCGTGGGCGAGGCACGACCCGATCGCTGCGTCAAGCCTCACCGGAACGTGCGCTTGGCGTCCAATACCTGCGTCTATAACCTTTGGGTATGGACGTCGACACCCGGCTGCTGCGCTGCTTCGTCGCCGTGGCGGAGGAGGGGAGTCTGACGCGTGCGGCGGAGCGGCTGTTCGTGTCCCAGCCGGCGCTGACGAAGCAGATCAAGCAGCTGGAGGCTCGGGTCGGAGTGCCGCTGTTCACTCGGTCGAGGGCGGGAATGGCGCTCACCGAGCCGGGGCGGGTGCTGGCGGAGCGGGTGCCTGTGCTGTTGGCCGAGTGGGATCGGATACTGCGGGAGACGAAGAGCACGGCCAGCCGGGCGGCGCGTGTGCTGCGGGTGGGTTTCCTGGCCAGCGCTGCCAACGAGGCGACGCAGCACATCGTCGCGGAGTTCTCCCGGCGTCGGCCGGGCTGGCGGGCCGACATGCGGCAGGCCGCCTGGTCGAATCCGTCCGCCGGGCTCGCCGACGGGGACGTCGACGCCGCCTTGGTACGGCTGCCCTTCCCCGGCCAGGACGCGTTGCGGGTGGCGGTGCTGTTCACCGAGCCCCGGTGTGTCGTCCTGCCCACGGCGCATCCCTTTGCCGCACGTGACGCGATTCCCTTCCGGGACCTGTGGGACGAGCCGTTCGTGGCAGCTCCGCCGGAAGCGGGGCGATGGCGGGAGTATTGGCTGGCCACTGATGAACGCGACGGTCACCCCGTCCGCATCGGCGCCGTCACCGACCAGCCCGACGAATGGCTCAGCGCGATCGCCAACGGCTACGGCATCGCCCTCGCCCCCGAATCCGCCGGGCGCTACTACGCCCGCCCCGGCATCACCTACCGCCCGGTCACCGGCGTCACCCCCAGTCAGGTCGCCGTCGCCTGGGCCCCCGCCGACGACACCAACCCCGTCGTGCAGGACTTCGTCCGCTGCTGCCTGGACAGCAGACCCCGGTGACCAGGACCCCCTCGTACTTCGGTCAGTCGCGGGGGAATTCGTCCGTTTTAAGGACGGTCATCGTGGCGCTCCTCCCGGCTGCCTTCCGCATGACTGCAGCCGCGCAGTACAACGATACGCACGGTGACCGGGACACGAGGAGAGCCGCATATGCCAACCGACGACCTCGTACCACTCGTCCGTCGCACCCTCGGCGCCGGCAACGTCCTCGGCATCTACCTCCACGGCTCCGCCACCCTCGGCGGCCTCCGCCCGTACAGCGACATCGACGTCCTGGCCGTCGTACGCCACCCGACGACCCACGACCAACGCCGGTCACTCGTCGAGGAGTTGCTCCGGGTCTCCGGTGGCGAGGGGCAGCGGCCCCTCGAGCTGACCGTCGTGGTACAGGGCGAGGTCCGTCCCTGGCGGTACCCGCCCAACTGCGAGTTCCAGTACGGCGAATGGCTGCGGGACGACTACGAACGCGGCCTCGTCCCGGACCCCGGGCCCATGCCCGACCTCGCGCCGCTCCTCACCATGGTCCTGCAGGGCGACGCGCCCCTGTACGGCCCGCCGCCCGCCGCCCTCCTCGACCCTGTCC
>NZ_QZWF01000151.1 GCF_004187715.1 Streptomyces sp. F001
GGACCTGCTGAACTGCTGGACCGGCATCTGCACCACCTGCCGTCAGCCTCTGCCCACACCCCGCATCAGACACCAAGCAGCAAGACCCACAACGACTTAACGGAGTCCTACTAGAAGGTGTAGCGGGTGTGGCTGAACACCCGGCCGTCGTGCCCGAAGCCGTATGCCGTGCCGGGTGCCACAGCAAACAGCAGGTCGTTGCCCTTGCGGATGCTGTCGCCGAAGCCGTAGAAGGTCCCCTCCGGCGAGGTGATGTGGTCCCCGTACTGCGCCTCGAACGCGGCGATGACCTCGTCCTGACGCGCCGGATCCGTCACCCGCTCTGCCGTGCCCTCGATCACGATGTCGAGGCCTTCAGAGAGTGAGTTGTGCCCTGTGGTGAGTGCGCAGTGGGCATTACCGGCCAGGTTCTTCGCCTTCTGCTCGCCCGGCCCGGTGCTGAAGTGCAGCGCCCCGTCGTGCCAGGCAGCGATCAGCGGCGTGACGTGCAGCCGGCCGTCCGGCCGGACCGTCGTGATCCAAAAGACCTCGGCGGTCCGCAGCTGGCGCTGGGCCTCGGCCCAGTCGGTGGCGGTGACGTTCTCCGCGCCCGGGCGCGGGTTGAGCGCGGAGCTGTAGCGGGCGTCGAGCTCGGTCTTGGGCTGCTTCGGAGTCATGCGGAACTCCTTTCCCTCTTCTTGGAACGAAGGCTACGCAGCCCGGCCCGGCGGCGCTCAGGCCCGGCTTCTGGCCGAGATCCATGAGCACAAGGAATAGCACCAGCAGGACCTTCTGCTCGCGGAATACCGTAACTACCAGCAGGGTGGGTCAGCGGGTCGGACGGCCACCGCATGTTGGACGTCGTTGAATAGGCCCCGGTACCCCAGCTCAAAGACCAGCCGCAAGCGCCTTGAAATGGTCCGCGTCGCTCCGAGATGGGAGCGGGGCCTGTGCGGGAGAGGGCCAGCCCAAGCTGGATGTCAGAACACGATCGAGCGCCGCCCGGCCTGCGGGTCCCCATGTCGGCTTCCCGCCGGGAAGGCCCCGCTCCCCGTTCTGGCCCATGAGGATGAGGAAAAGGCTCTTCAGAGCAGCCAACCCGCGGGCGCGCCGGATCGTCGCCTCGTCCGCATGCGCATACACCTCGAAGAACCGTGAGCCCGCGCCCGAGGGAAGGAGCAGCCACGCGGCCGCGAGGTCCCACGCCGGATCGCCGGCGAACATGGCACCGAAATCGACCACGCCCGAGAGCGTCCCGTCCGAGACGACGACATTCGCGGGATGGAGGTCACCGTGCAGCCATACCGGCGGCCTCTCCCACTCGGGGGCCGCAACAGCATCGTCCCAGACGTCCCAGACAGCCCGGACGTCGGCGGCAATGCCGCCGGGGACAATGGCTTGCAAGAACTTTTCGAAGCCCTCCGTGCACTTCTTGGGGTGAGCGCCGCGGTCCGAACTGGCCGGCGCCTCGGCGGGCGCCTCTACATGAAGCGCCCTGAGGAAGCCCGCCAGAGCGTCGGCCGCGTGGTCGTCACGGCTGATCGAGGTACAGTCGAGTGACTCGCCGGGAACCCACGTCATGATGGTCCAGGGCCTCGGGAAGCGCGCGGACGGTTCGCCGATCCGCACAGGAGTCGGAACCGGGAGCGGAAGGCGCGGGGCCAGGACGGGCAGCCACCGGCACTCCTTGCGCTGGAGATCCGGGGCTTGTTCCGTGCGCGGCATGCGCACGGCCAACTCGTCGCCGAGGTGCCACATTTGGTTGTCCCAGCCGCCCGCTACTTCGCGGATGGCCAGCCCTGCAAGGTCCGGATGCTGGTCCTTGAGAAGAGCGTGCACCAGCTCTGCAGTGATCTCGATCTCGGCGTCGGTCATGCGAAGCCACAGTATGTGAGACAAGCGGAGCGGACACTCACTCTCCGGAATGCCCGCCGCCACGCCCGTTCCGTCAGCGGGCCTCGCCAGAGCAACAGGTACTACAGCCGGAGATCTTGTGACGGAGTCTGTGTGGTGTCGTTGACCGGGCAT
>NZ_QZWF01000152.1 GCF_004187715.1 Streptomyces sp. F001
CGGTGAGGGTTTCGGCTCGTTTCACGGTCTTCCTGGGCTCGTAGCGTGGGGCTGGCCTGCGATTTTGTGAGCCTGCTGGACGCCCGGGGCCCGGCCGGGAGGGTTTCGGCACACCTGCGGGACGGGTGGGAGGCTGTCGCGCGACTTCCTCCCCTCAGCGGTCAAGAGTGATTCGTTGTTCGGTTCCGAAGATCAGGAAGCTGTCGGAATCTTGGCTGGTGGGGCGGAACTTCTTGTCGTGCGACCGTGAACGCGATCTCGAGATGCCGCGGAATGTGCGGGAGTGGCTCTCGCCCGAGCACCTGTGCTAGAAGGTGCTTGAGGTCGTCGAGCAGCTTGATCTTTCGGCGTTCGAGGGCAGCTACCGTGCGGACGGGCAGGGAGGAGTCAGGGCGCGAGCGTTCTCGGCTGGCGAGATGAGCGGACAGACGGGCTTGTTCATGTTCGCGTGTGTCCGCCCGAAGAAACGTTGATACGTGCCGGGTTGCCTCACGTTGCGCTTGGGGGCCGGTCGGAGAACGGCGGAAGCGGTCGTTGATGATCAAGGTGTCTGACGCCTCATCAACAACAACCGCTTCCGATGCCATCATCCTCGATCACCGCGCTCGAGCGCCACCGCGACCACGATGCGGTCGCCTCCCTCGACCCCGCCGACCTCGACCAGGCGGTCGACCTCGCCGAGGTCCTGGACGGCCTGCCCGATCCCCGGCGCCGCCAGGGCCGCCGCTACCGTCTCGGCCCGATGCTCGCGCTGTGCACCCTGGCCGTACTCGCCGGTGCCCGCACCCTCGCCGCGATCGCCCGACATGCCGCCGAACTCCCACCCCACCTGCACGAACGCCTCGGACTACGGGCCGCACCCCGCGCCAGCACCCTCGGCCGCCTGCTGGCCCGCCTGGACGGCGACACCCTCGACACCGCCGTCGGCGCCTGGCTCGCCCACCTTGCCGACCCCGGCGAGGCCGTGGCCCTGGACGGCAAGGCCCTGCGCGGCTCGCGTACCGCCGAACAGCGCGCGATCCACCTCGTGTCCGTGATCACCCACAACGGCAGGCTGACCTTGAACCAACGCCAAGTCGCCGACAAGAGCGGCGAGATCACCACCTTCAAGCCGCTGCTGGCCGACCTCGACCTGGCCGGCCGCACCGTCACCTTCGACGCCCTGCACTCTCAGCACGAGCACGCCCGCTACCTCGTCGAGACGAAGAACGCCCACTACGTCGCGCTGATCAAGGACAATCATCCAAAGCTCGCGGCGTTCCTGCGCGAACTGCCCTGGGCCGACATCCCGCTCGGGTACCGCACCCGCGACCGCGCGCACGGACGCGATGAGATCCGCCGCCTCAAGGCCGCCACCGTGCCCAAGCGGCTGGCCTTCCCGCACGCCGTGCAGGCCCTGCAGACCGTGCGACGCCGCCGCGACCTGCAGACCGGCAAGGTCACCCTGGAGCGCGTCTACGCCCTCACCGACCTCACCGCGGCCCAGGCCACCCCAGCACGGCTGGCGAAGATCGTTCGAGGGCACTGGGGGATCGAGGCGCATCACCACGTCAGAGACGTCACGTTCGCCGAGGACGCCAGCCGCATCCATACGGGCACCGCCCCCAGAGCGATGGCCGGCTTCCGCAACCTCGCCATCGCCTTGGCCCGCTCGATCGGCTGGGACAACATGGCCGCCGCTGTCGACTACTACCGGTCCCATCCCGATCACGCACTCGACCTCATCAAGACCGGATCATGAGAACGCTCGCGCCTTGAGGGAGGAGTGGCCTACCCTCCAGCGAGCCTGATCGCTCTGCTTTTGTACTGCTACAGCAAGGGAGTGCGCTCCTCCCGCAGCATCGAGCAGGCGTGCTGGGATCAGGGTCTTTGCGTGAAGGCGATGGGTCCGGTTCGTGCGGCTCGTCCATGACGTGGCGTCATGTCCCGTTCCAGGGGCGGGAAGCAGTGCAGGCAC
>NZ_QZWF01000153.1 GCF_004187715.1 Streptomyces sp. F001
GCACCACCCGCCGATCCCACCCATCACCGATCCTCAAGATCTCCGGCTGTAGTACAGGACGCCATGCTACCCGCGGCCCTGCTTCGCGGCTGGTGTCTGAGGTAGGGAACCAGGGCCGGCATGGAGTGAAGCGCCCCGGGTCTGACGGAGGCTCTCACGGTCCCCGGAGCAACGGACCTGATCGCACAGACCCGCCCGGGGCGAGACCGTCGCCGAGCACTTCGATATCGGCCACAGCCGCCACCGACAAGCGCAAGGGCCAGAACCCCTCGGTGGCCAGCATCTACGGGGCGCTCGCCAAGTACGCCAAACGTGAGGCGTACCCCGAGGCGGTCGAGCAGGCCCACGCCGACTTCACCGCCCTCACCCGCGGTGAAGTACCCGAACCCAGCACAGAGGCCAAGGCCCTAACGACACGCTGAGTTACTTGTCACTTCGCGGCAGCTTCTGGAGAACAGGGCCATGATCCCCGTGGGTTCGGGGAAACCGAAGGTTCTTCAGCGCGAACCCACGGGTCCACCGGTGTGCGTCAGGCCAATCCATCCGTGGGTTCGGATGAAACACGCGATCCGACGGACTTCCGCGGTGACGCCGACCTGGACGTCCTCGGTCATGACGGCCGCCCGCCGAACTGCCAGTTGTGCACCTCAATGTCGGCGTACCGGTCCGGGGTCAGGATGGCGCGTGCCGTGTCCGTGTCCGGCGCCCGGAGCAGCGCCGTCGTGCCCAGCCAGGTGGCGCCGTCGTCGGACAGCAGCGGCCCGTAGGCGATCAACTCGTCCCGGTCGGGCGGCATCGCGAGGTCGGCAGCCTGCCCCGTGCCGAGGCCGAGCACCAGATACCGGTTGCCGCCGGTCCGGCCGCCGGGGAAGTCCCACATGGTGCGCCCCAGCGTGTTGTGCCACCGTCGCAGCAGCACGTCCCGGTAGACGCCGGCCTGGTAGTTCGGCTCGTCGATGGCGAACGCGCGGGCAGCGGCGGGATCGGGCAGGTCGACGATGTGCACGCTCCCGGTGGGTGTGTCGCCGTCGTCGGCGAGGGTCGGGCCCCGGGCGATCATCTCCTTCGCGTACCGGTCCATGTAGGACCAATGCTCTTCCAGCAGCTCGTCACGCAGCGGCAGGGAGCCGGGCCGGTCGCGGTGGTAGCAGAGGAACTCCATGCCCATAGAGTCTCTTCAAGGAGGTAACCAGGGCGAGGGAGTTTCACTGTGATGACTGCTCGACAGCCTCATCCAGAAGCACGCGTGCCAACTCCGCGTAGCGGATGGCCGTCTTCTCGTCGATGCCGAAGACGACGGTGAGTGCGCCTGAGCTCGGGTTCGCCGCTCCGCACGCTCGCGAGATCAGTTGTCTGGCGGAAACTCCTGGTCCAGAAGCTGTAGTATCTCCTGCTGCCGCCGATGAAATTTGGGCAGCAAGGGCTGCACGAAGGCGAGATGCTCCGCAATCGACAAACCCCGGTGAGCGGGCGGCCGCGCCGGGTGATTCCGATCAAGGGCCTTGTTCACCGAAGCACAGAACAGGTACACCGTTCTCAGAGCTTCCGAGCAGCGGCGCGCAGGCTCATCGAACGGCCCATGGTCACCGAGACCCTCTACGCGATCTGGCCCTACCACATCCACGGCGCCATCAGCACCGCGCTACGCGCTGCCGACGACCGCACTGAGGACCGCTGGACCCCCGCCGACTGGCACCGGGCCGCCGAACGCGCCCTCGCCGCCCTCGGCCAGCAGTGGCAGGACGCCCGCGCCCTCGTCCCCAGCCGGACCCTCCTCGTCACGTGCCTGCGCCAAGGCCTGCGCCTGGCCCGCGACCACCACCTCGACGACCTCACCTGGCTCACCGACGCCGCCTACGCCTACACCGACGACTCCGTCTGGGAACCCGTTGCCCCACCCAGCAACCTGTCTCT
>NZ_QZWF01000154.1 GCF_004187715.1 Streptomyces sp. F001
GGCTCCCCATGGACCAGGTGGCCGCCGCCCGCTAACGTCCCGGAACGTGCCCGCCGACATACGTGCACGACAGCGGACGGGAGCCGGGGTCGGCCTGCTGCTGACCCTGGTTCTCGCGGCCGTGCTGCTCACCGCCCTCCCGGACGACGACCGGGAGGGCGGCGGCGCATGCGAGGCCCGTACGATCGCGTCCTGGTCGGCGAACGACGCGCTGACCGCCGAGTTCGCCCGCTACGGCGACGACGCGACCCGCACCGACGACTGGACCGGCGGCGACGGCACCCACTCGCTGCGGCTGCCGGACGGCCGGGTGCTGTGGCTGTTCTCCGACACCTACCTCGGCCCCGTGCACGCCCCGCCCAACCCGTCCGGCGAGTCGTACGCCTGGCGCGACACGACGGCGCCGCTGGTGCGCAACTCGGCGGTGGTGATGTCCGACGGCCGCCTGAGCACGACGCTGCCCGCGCCCCTCTTCCCCGACCCGGCCCCGAACCAGTGGCGCTGGCCGGTCGCCGCCCGGGTCGAGCCGCGCTCCCCCGGCTCCTCGGAGCAGGTCGTACGGGTGCTGCTGTGGACGCGCGCGGCGGGCCAGGCGCCGTGGATCTACGGCGTGCCCCTCGCCACCGAGGTGGCCACGCTGTCCCTGCCGGACCTGCGCGTCGAGGGCATCGCCAGGGTGTCCGACCAGCAGCGGGTGCCGGACCCGTCCCGGCGTGTGCTGTTCGGGACGACGCTGCTGACGGACGGCGGCTGGACCTACGTCTTCGGCGGCAACGACGGGCAGGCCGCGTCCCGCCCGACCTCCTCCGCGTATGTGGCGCGGGTGCCGGCGGGCGGGCTCGCCGACCCCGCCACCTGGGAGTACTGGGACGGCTCCGCATGGGTCACCGGGTCGCGTCCGGCTCCGGTGCTCGGGGACCAGCGGCGCACCGGTGTGGGCAGCGCGTTCTCGGTGGTCCGGGACGAGGACACGTACGTGCTGTTCACCATGGCCGCCGGAGCACGTGGGCTGACCACCGTGACGTCGTACTGGGCCTGCTCGCCCACCGGGCCGTGGCACGGGCCGACCCGCAGCTTCAGCCCACCGCTGCCGGCCGGCCAGGTCGCCGCGTACAACCCGCAGGCGCATCCCGACGTCGGCGGCGGGGCTCGCCTCGTCCTGAGCTACGACGTCAACTGGCTGGCGACCACGGGCGCGTCCGCGCAGATCAACGGGAACGTGAGCCTGTACCGACCGCGGTTCGTGACGCTGCGGCTGGCGGCGGCGCGGTGAGCGGCTCGACGGGGTCGTGGGAACGGCGTTTGGCGATCACCGCGCACACCATCAGCTGCATCTGGTGGAAGAGCATCAGCGGCAGCACGGCCAGCGACGCCTCGGCCCCGAACAGCACGCTCGCCATGGGCAGTCCGGAGGCCAGCGACTTCTTCGAGCCGGCGAACTGGATGGCGATGCGGTCCTCCCGGTTGAAGCCCAGCGCCTTGGCGCCGTACCAGGTCAGGGCGAGCATCACGGCGAGCAGCACCGCCTCGACGGCGAGCAGCCCGCCCAGCCGGGCGGGGCTGACCTGGTGCCAGACACCCTGGACCATGCCCTCGCTGAACGCGGTGTAGACGACCAGGAGGATCGACCCGCGGTCGACGAGGCCGAGACCCTTCCGGTGGCGGGTGACGAACCGTCCGATCCAGCGGCGCAACAGCTGCCCGGCCAGGAACGGCACAAGGAGTTGCAGCACGATCTTCACGATCGAGTCCGTGGTGAACCCGCCGGCGCTGCCGCCGAGCAGCGCGGCGGCCAGGAGCGGGGTGATGACGATGCCCGCCAGGGAGGAGAAGGAGCCGGCGCAGATCGCGGCAGGCACGTTGCCCCGGGCGATCGAGGTGAAG
>NZ_QZWF01000155.1 GCF_004187715.1 Streptomyces sp. F001
GGGGACCACATCCTGGACCGCCCGCGCAACGCCCCGACGCGTACCGCGTTCGGCGTCGCCTGGATCACGCTGTACATGATCACGCTGGTCGGTGGTGGCAACGACCTGATCGCCACCCACTTCCACCTGTCGATCAACGCGGTCACCTGGTTCGTCCGGATCGGCTTCTTCGCCGGACCGATCATCGCGTTCATCGTCACCAAGCGGATCTGCCTCGGCCTGCAGCGCCGCGACCGGGACAAGGTGCTGCACGGCCGGGAGAACGGCACCATCAAGCGCCTGCCGCACGGTGAGTTCATCGAGGTGCACGAGCCGCTCAGCCAGGAGCAGCTGCACACGATCACGGCGCACGAGCAGTACCAGCCGGCCGAGATCGGCCCGGCGGTCGACGAGCACGGCGTCGAGCGCAAGGTGAAGGGCTCCGAGAAGCTGCGCGCCAAGCTCAGCAAGGCGTACTACGGCGAGGACGCCCAGATCCCCAAGCCCACCGTCGAGGAGTACAAGGAGATCACGAGCGGCCACGGCCACCACTGATCACTGCGTCAGCCACGCCACAGCGAGGGGCCCCGTCCGTTGTTCGGACGGGGCCCTTCGCCGTGCCCGCGGCTGGATAGGGTGGACCTGTTCGAGACTCGTGTCCCGGTGTACGGGACTGACCCAGGAGCGGCTTATGAGCGCTGTGACCCCCGCTGGAGGCGACACCGCGGCGGGCCGTTCCTGGCCCGCCCTGCTGAACGGCCTGCTTCAGGGCCGCGACCTCAGCGCGGACGACACCGCCTGGGCGATGGACCTGATCATGCGTGGCGAGGCGACGGACGCCCAGATCGCCGGGTTCGCGGTGGCACTGCGCGCCAAGGGTGAGACCGTCGAGGAGATCGCGGGATTCGTCCGGGCGATGTACGACCACGCGAACGTGATCGAGGTGCCGGGCGAGACCGTCGACATCGTCGGCACCGGCGGCGACGGCGCGAAGACCGTCAACATCTCCACGATGTCCGCGATCGTCATCGCGGGCACCGGTGCGAAGGTCGTCAAGCACGGCAACCGGGCCGCGTCCTCGGCGTCCGGGGCGTCCGATGTGCTGGAGAAGCTCGGCGTCAATCTGGAGCTGACGCCGCAGCGGGTCGCGGAGGTCGCCGAGGAGGCCGGGATCACCTTCTGCTTCGCGGTGAAGTTCCACCCGGCCCTGCGTCATGTGGCGGCGGCGCGCGGGCAGTTGGGCATCCGGACGACGTTCAACTTCCTCGGTCCGCTGACCAACCCGGCCAAGGTGAAGGCGCAGGCGGTGGGCGTCGCCGACCTCAGGATGGCGCCCATCGTGGCCGGCGTCTTCGCCGAGCGCGGCAACTCCTCCCTGGTGTTCCGCGGCGACGACGGCCTCGACGAGCTGACGACCGCGTCCACCTCCCGGGTCTGGGTCGTCCGGGACGGCAAGGTGACCGAGGAGCGCCTCGACCCGCGGGACGTCGGGATCGAGCTGGTGCCGCTGGAGGCGCTGCGCGGCGCCGACGCCTCGTACAACGCCGAGGTCGCCCGGCGGTTGCTCGACGGGGAGCAGGGCCCGGTGCGGGATGCGGTGCTGCTGAACTCGGCGGCGGCGCTGGTGGCGCTGGAGCCGACGGCTGCGCCGCTGACCGAGCAGATCCGGGCCGGGATGGAGAAGGCGGCGGAATCGATCGACTCCGGTGCGGCGAAGCGGACGCTCGAGCGATGGGTGGCCGCGAGCAACGCGTAAGCGCTCCGATGGAACAGCCGCGATGCGCCGTCGATCGTCTGCGGCGCCATCGTGGCTGTTCCATCGGAGCGCTTACGCGTTGCTCGCGGCCACCCATCGCTCGAGCGCAGCCGAGAG
>NZ_QZWF01000156.1 GCF_004187715.1 Streptomyces sp. F001
GGGGGAGGTGCCGCCTATCGGCACACCACGCGCCCCTTCAGGGCGCTGCCGAACCGCGGCGTTCGGCAGCGCCTGAACGTTTCGGGATCCGGACAGGAGTTGCGCTTCGGCGATCACGTCACGTAGTTTTCCGATCAGGTCATGAGTGACAGTCATTCGGCCCCGGCCGGCTGTCCGGCAACCCTCCGTCCGTGGCGGGGTGCCCCGGGTGAAGACCAGGTCGTAGGCAGCGAGGTCTACGACAAGCGCGGACCCCTCGCACACTTGTGAACGAGTGTGGGACCAGGGGTCCTGGTCGTCGAGGAGCCTTCCGTGAGCAAGCGAATGCGCTAGGGCCGCAGAGCCCCGCCTCCGCACACCCTTTTCACCCTTTCCCGCGCTTGAGCCGTGCCGCTCGCGCGGTCATCTTCGCCTGCGATCACGGGAGTACACCCATGTCCGTCTCCACCGCTGCCGCCGCCCAGTCCGTTTGCGCCCCCCTGCCCGTTCTGGGGCGGGATGTCACCGTCCCGCTCGTCACGGGTGGCGAAGTCACCTACGCCGCGCTCGACTACGCCGCCAGCGCGCCCGCGCTGCAGCGGGTCTGGGACGACGTGGCGGCGTACGCGCCGTACTACGGCAGTGTCCACCGCGGCGCCGGATACCTCTCCCAGCTGTCCACCGACCTCTTCGAGAACGCCCGCCGGACCGTCGCCGAGTTCCTCGACTGCCGGGCGGACGACCAGGTGGTGTTCACCCGGTCCACCACCGACTCGCTCAACCTGCTCGCCGCCGCGCTCCCCGCCGACTGCCAGGTCTTCGTCTTCGAGACCGAGCACCACGCCTCGCTGCTGCCCTGGCAGGACGCCCGCGTCAGCTACCTCGACGCCCCGCGCACCCCGCAGCAGGCCGTGCAGACCCTGGAGCGCGCCCTGGCCGACCGCGACCCCCACGGCCCCGCCCTCGTGTGCGTCACCGGGGCCTCCAACGTCACCGGCGAGCTGTGGCCCGTACGGGAACTCGCCGCGGCCGCGCACGCGCACGGCGCCCGGATCGTCCTGGACGCCGCCCAACTCGCCCCGCACCACCCGGTGTCGGTGCAGGACCTCGACGTCGACTGGGTCGCCTTCTCCGGGCACAAGCTGTACGCCCCGTTCGGCTCCGGTGTGCTGGCCGGCCGTGCCGACTGGCTGCGCGCGGCCGAGCCGTACCTCGCGGGTGGCGGCGCCAGCCGCAAGGTCACCCGGCGGGCGGACGGGGGAGTGGACGTGGAATGGCACGAGAGCGCCGCGCGGCACGAGGCCGGGTCGCCCAACGTCATCGGCGCCTACGCCGTCGCGTCCGCCTGCAAGGCGCTCACCGAGGCGGGTTTCGACACCCTCGTCGCCCGCGAGCGGCACCTGATCGACACCGTGCGTGCGGGGCTCGCCGAGGTCCCGGAGGTCAGGGTGCTGTCCCTGTTCGGCGACGCCGCCCCGCGGGTCGGCGTGATCTCCTTCGTGGTCGACGGCTGGAACAGCTCCCACTTCGCCGCCGCCCTGTCCGCCGAGTACGGCATCGGCGTCCGCGACGGCCTCTTCTGCGCCCACCCCCTCGTCCGCACCCTGCTGGGCAGCGACCCGCAGGCCCAGGGTGAGTGCGGCGCTCCCGAGGCCGCGCCCGGCGAGAAGTCCCTCAACGCGATCCGCGTCAGCTTCGGCGCGGGGACGCCGGACGAGCATGTGGAGCGCTTCGTGAAGGCCGTGAAGGAACTCGTCCGGCACGGCGCGAAGTGGCAGTACCGGACGGAGGAGGGCCGCTGCGTGCCCGTGGTCTAGTAGGGCTTGGTTATCTTGGAT
>NZ_QZWF01000157.1 GCF_004187715.1 Streptomyces sp. F001
AGATCGAGGAGCTCGGCGGCGCGGTCGACCCGGTCGTGCGGGAGCAGCTGCAGGACGAGTTTCTGCGGATGCAGGCGGCGGTGCGCAAGACGGTGCTGCTGGTGACGCACGACATCGAGGAGGCGGTGCGGCTCGGCGACCGGATCGCCGTGTACGGGCAGGGGCGCATCGAGCAGTTCGACACGCCCGGAGCGGTGCTGGGCACGCCGGCGTCGCCGTACGTCGCGGAGTTCGTCGGCGCCGACCGGGGGCTGAAGCGGCTGTCGGTGACCGCGATCGAGCCCGGCGACCTGGAACAGCCGCCGATCGCCCGGCTGTACGAGCCGGCCGGGCAGGCCGCCGACCGGCTGCGCTCGGAGGGCGCGCGCTGGGCGGTGGTCCTGGACACGCACGGCGATCTGCACGGCTGGGCCGGGATCGACGAGCTCGGGGCGGGCGGTACGGTCGGCGACCTCGCGCACCGGATGAACGCCTGGGTCCCCGTGGGCGCACCGCTCAAGCAGGCCTTCGGCGTGATGCTCCAGCACGACGCCGGCTGGGTCGCGGTGCTGGACGGCGCCCGCTTCCTCGGCGTGCTGACCCCGGCCAAGCTGCACGAGGCACTGCGACGCTCGGTGGACGCGGACGCGTTGGGCGTGGCGCGGGGTCAGGTGACGTTCGACTCGGTGGCCGACGCCTGACCGACCGGCGCCGGCCCGCCTACTTGAGCAGCCCCTTGTCCTCCAGATACGTCCGGGCCACGTCCGTCGCCAGCCGGCGCCAGCTGTCGACCTGTTGGTTCATGGACGCCAGATCGGCGGTGGTGAGGACGTCGTTGAGCCTGTCGAGGGCCTTGGCGGGGCCGGGGCCGCCCGCGCGGGCACGGTTGACGACGGGGACGACGTAGTCGGCGTTCTGGAGGTGCTTGTCGTCGGCGAGGAGGACCAGGCCGAACTCGTCGAGGGTGGCGTCGGTCGTGGTGGTCAGCACCATCTGGTCCTGGCCGCTCTGCACCGCCCGTTTGGCCTGGGTGGTGCCGACACCCTTGGGGTCGACGGCGATGATGTCGATGCCGTAGGTCTTCTTCAACCCCGGTGCACAGTAAGGGCGTTGGACACACTCGTCACCGGCGGCGAGGCGCACCCGGAGGCCGGAGGCGCCGAGGTCGCTGAGCGTCCTGAGGTCGTGGCGTCGGGCGTAGGAGGCGCTCACCGCGAAGGCGTTCTGGTCGACGGCCCGGCCGGGGTCGAGGACGGTCAGACCGCGAGGTGTGGCGAGGCGGCGCAGTGCTGTCATGGTGGCGTCGAGGTCGGGTGAGCCGACCGGCGGCGCGTCCGCCCCGTTGGCCTTGGCGTTGAGCCAGTCGGCGAAGGTGGCCGCGTACTCCGGGACCACGTCGATCTGGCCGGATTCGAGGGCCGGTTCGTACAGTTCGCGGTTGGCGACGGTCAGGAGCGAGGTCTGGTAGCCGGCCTGGTTCAGCAGCAGGGCGTACATCTGGGCGAGCAGGTCACTCTCGGTGAATCCGGCGGAGCCGACGGTCAGATGCCGGCTGTCGCCGGGCGGTGCGGTCACCTCGCCCTGGTTCTCCAGGGAGGGGCCGGTGGCGCAGGCGGTCGAGAGCAGAAGCAGAACGGCCACCAGGGTGGTACGGCAGCTCATCCCGAGCCCCTCGCCCACGCCGGTGCCAGCCGCTCGGCGACCTCGAAGACGCCCTCGACGATCAGCGCGAACACGGCGACGAGCACGGCACCGGCCACCACCTGCGGCGTACTGGCCAGGTTGAATCCGGCGGTGATGATCCGGCCCAGCCCTCCCC
>NZ_QZWF01000158.1 GCF_004187715.1 Streptomyces sp. F001
CGTGCGGCCCGTCCCGGTCTCGTGGCTGGCCGCAGGGCGGCCAGCCACGAGACCGGGACGGGCCGCACGGACACCGTGGACACGATCCGGTCGTAGCGGCCAGGCAGGTCCCCGGTGATGTCGACGACGGACACGCTCGGGCGCAGGCCGATCGCCTCCAGCCGCTCGACCGCGGTCTTCACCAGGTACGGATCGACGTCCACGCTCGTCACCAACTCATCGCCGAGCCGCCGGCACAACAGGGCCGTGCCGTAGCCGGTGCCGGTCGTCACCAGCACCCGGGAGCCGTCGGTGATCATCGCGTGCCGGTACACCGTCACCACTAGCCCCGGCAGCGTCGACGACGACGTGGGCTGCCCCGTCGTGAGGGTGGCGCCCGGCTCGGCGTGGTCGGCGTGTACGGGGCCGATGCGGGTAACCAGCGTCCGGTCCGCGTAGGCCGCCTGCATCCATGCCTCGGGGCCGGCAGGCCCGTCGCGCAGCTCCCACCCCTTTAACCCTCGTGTCCACCAGCGAGGCACGAACACATGCCGCGGCGTGACGGCGAGCGGTTCGTACCAACGCGACTCGGGCCGGGTCACCCCGGCCGCCAGGCACCGCGCGTGCACCTCCCAGTCCATGTGCCGCCTCCTAGTTGTATGCGGGCCTGCACGCAGGGGTCTCGGCCGGAGCGCAGTCGGATCCGTCCTTATCAGGGTTGCAGGCCGTCACCACTCCCGGCGAGGGCTGGCACGAGTCCTCCTTGGGAGTGCAGGAGTCCGGCACACAGCCGCCGCGGCGGCGGGGGATCGACGCGGCGATCTCCGCCCACTGCTCCCCGGCGAACACCGCCTGGAGTCCTGCTGGCTTCACGGAGCCGGCGGGGAGGAACCGCCCCAGCACGCAGGGGGTCACGGTGCCGTCCGGCAG
This sequence comes from Streptomyces sp. F001, assembly GCF_004187715.1. GTDB lineage: Bacteria > Actinomycetota > Actinomycetes > Streptomycetales > Streptomycetaceae > Streptomyces > Streptomyces flavusporus. The sequence goes on from NZ_QZWF01000158.1 coordinate 910, forward strand.
GATGGCGGCCTTCCCGTCCGCGCATCGTCCGCACAGCTCCGACGTGGACGGGATGAGCGTGGTCCTGGCCGCGTTGCCCACGGCCCGCACCCGGTCCACCTTCACATGATCGACACCGAGGGCTTCCATCTCCGCGCGGGCCTGTTCGCTGCGCTGTCCGTCGCGCATGTGGATGATGCCGACCTTGACCGGGATGCCACGGCGCACCGCCTCGACGATGTTCGCCCGGGTGGAGTCGTGGGACCCCGTGCGGCCGGTGATCTCGTCGTGCTCGTCCGGGTCGTCGGAGTAGTACGACGTGCCCAGACTCACGCGGGGATGGGCGAACAGCTCCCAGCGCTCGGCGCGCACCCGGTACAGGTTGCTGTAGACCTGCACGCGCAGGCCTGCGCCCAGGGCGTGCCGGACGAACTGGGCGAACTCGGGGTGCAGGGTGGGCTCGCCACCGATGAACTGCACGGTTTCCACGCCCATGGCGGCGGCCTCGTCGATGACGCGGCGCCAGTCGTCGCCGGTCATCGTCCCGTGGCCCTTCGTCGGGCCCGCCTCGGCGTAGCAGTGCGATGAACACGTGAGCTGGCACCTGCCGGTGATCTCCAACTCAAGGAAGGTCACGCCTCCCGGCGCGGTGTGGGCCGGCGGTTCCAGTACAGCGGTCATGGCGTGTTGTCTCCTGGTGATTGGGGTGCTCCGCCTGTTCCGTCCTGTCCGCAGGCTCGGACGGGGGTGGAAGCCCCGTCCCGCCGGAGTCTTGCGGGACACCGACGGGACGGGCGTCTTGGCTGCGACCCTGACCCTGCGG
>NZ_QZWF01000159.1 GCF_004187715.1 Streptomyces sp. F001
GTCCCCCACTCGGGGGCAGACCCATTCCCCATCGAGCTGGCTTCGGCCGATGGTCAGCTGGGGTGGTCAATCCCCGACCATGCCGCGGTACTCCTGCGTCATGTTCCAGACGATGGGGCGGAGGAGCTTGTCGGTCTTGCGGAGGAAGACGTCGCGCTCCGTGGTGTCAGTCGCCAGGTGGGCCTCGTTGAGGTAGGTCGAGGCGGTCTCCACATCCTCGTGGCCGTTGATGCCGGCCATGGAGAAGTTCCGGGGGGCGGTTCCCAGCACAGGCGATGTCGTCGGCGTAGAGGCGGATGATGTCGTTGACGGTGATCGTGGTGGTGGGCACGGTTGGCCTCCGAGGGTTCGTCGGTATAGGGCCGGACTGTCCGGTCCTCCGCACCGCCCCATCCTGGCGGGCGGGTTGGGGCGGCACAGGGAGCCGTCAGGGTGCAGCGCGGTCGACGACGGGCCAGTGCATGTCGCGGTGGCGGAGGTCGACTTGGTGGCCGCGGCGGCGCAGGCGCCGGGCCAGCAGGTAGGCCGTGACGCCAGCGCTTTTCCGGACTAAGGAGTGGGTCGTGGGCTGGCCTGTTTACCGCCGTTCACCGTCTGCGGTTGAGCCTTGGCCTGCCCTGGATGGACAGGGCATCGGGCAGCCAGAGGGACTAATCCATTGCGGACGTAACCGATGGCTTGGCTCGGTTCAGGGCATCGTGCGCGTCTGAATCGTGATCTGAGAGGGCGTTCACGTAGTTTTGTTCCGAAAAATGGCTTTTGTCGCTGTCCTGTTTTGTGTCGCTTTGACCAGGATGTGAGCTTCGTCGGCTCCCGCTGTGCGGGCCCCGCCATCCGTTTCGCTCGCTTCTGCCACCGGGATTCCGTCTGGTTTGAAGATGCGCCAGAACCTCCCGATGAACAGCGGAACAGCACCTTCCGGCCCTCTCGTGGCAACGCTACGGCGTGAGCGAGCCGAAGCCGTACCCCAGCGACCTACCCGACGCCCGATGGGCCTTGATCGAGCCGACCCTGACAGCATGACGGAAAGCCCGGCTCGACCGCCGCCCGACTGGCCAGCCGGCGAAAGTCGAACTCCGCGACGTGTTCAACGCGATTCTCTACGTGAACCGCACCGGAATCCCCTGGAAGTACCTTCCGCACGACTTCCCCGGCCACGGCACCGTCTACTTCTACTACGCCGCCTGGCGCGACGAGGGAATCTTCGCCCAGCTCAACTACGACCTCACCGCCCTGGCCCGCGTGAAGGAAGGACGCAAGCCCGAACCGACGGCCTCCGTCATCGACACCCAGAGCATCAAGACCTCCACCAACGTGCCCGTGACCAGCCAGGGAACGGACGCCGCGAAGAAGATCGTAGGTCGGAAGCGAGGCATCCTCACCGACACGATCGGCCTGATCCTCGCAGTGACCGTGACCGCCGCCAGCCTCTCCGAGAACGCCCTGGGAATACGCCTCCTCAACCAAGCCAAAAGCACTTACCCCACCATCGCCAAGAGCTGGGTCGACACCGGCTTCAAGAAGGCCGTCGTCGAGCACGGCGCGAAGCTCGGAATCGACGTCGAAGTCGTCGACAAAAACCCTGGAACCCGCGGATTCCATGTCTTGAAAAGGCGCTGGGTAGTAGAGCGGAGCATCGGTTGGATCATGATGCACCGGCGACTCGCCCGCGACTACGAGACCCTCGCCGCCAGC
>NZ_QZWF01000160.1 GCF_004187715.1 Streptomyces sp. F001
GTACTACAGCCGGAGATCTTGAGGATCGGTGATGGGTGGGATCGGCGGGTGGTGCGCCCAGGGTTGGAGTCGGTCCGGGAGCGGGTCTCCGCGGCGTCGGTAGTGACTGACCATGGCGCGGGTCTGGTGGAGCCGACGCCATAACTCGCAGGTCAGGACGGTCTCCACGGGGTGGCGCGGGTTGAGATGGGTGGCGGCCAGGCAGTGCCGGATGGTGTGGACCGAGGGGTGCAGGAGTGGGCCGGGGATCAGCCAGCGGCCTCGCTCTCGTCGATGCTCGGCGCTTTTCCCTGGTCGGGCGCCTGCTCCGAGCCGGTGTCCGGCTCGGATTCGAGGGTCTGGCCGGGTTCGGGGAGGGCGGCGCGTTGGATGCTGAGGAACGCGGTGGCCAGCATGCAGGCGGTGACGTGACGGTGCCAGGGGGTCCACTTGCGGACCTGGTACTGAGCCAGGCCGACAAGCTGCTTGTTGATCTCGTTGTCCTCCTCGATCTGCCAGCGGCCACCGGCCCGGGCGATGACCTCCGAGACCGCGGTGGCGGCGGGGGCGTGGATGAGGAAGTAGGCGATCTCCCGGTGAAGTTGGCCGTCCTTGCCGCGTCGGTTTGGGTGCAGGGACCTCCGCAGCACCAGCCAGTGTGTGAAGCCGTCGGCCGGGTTCTCGTCTTTGACCTGCACGGCGAAGGCCGTCCAGTCGTAAAGACGCTCGCCCTTGGCGCCGTCGCCGCAGGAGCGGCGTTCCCACTGGTCACGGGTTTTCGCGTAGTGGAGCAGGTCATCGGCGCGTTTCACGGCCGGCTGGCGCGGCTTGCCCGGCGGGCCGTCGATCGGGAGGTCGACCGGGACGCCGAACACGTACGGCACCTTCCGCCCGTGGCACCAGGCCCGAAGCTGCGGGTCACGGCCATAGCCGGCGTCAGCCAGCACCCAGGAGAACGGCACGTGGGCCGCGCGGGCCTGCTCGAGCATCGAGATGGCCAGCTCGGGCTTGGTGGCGAAGGCGATCTCGTCGGGCACCCCGGCCTGAGCGCACCGTTCGCGGTCGTTCGTCCATTCCTCGGGCAGATACAGGCGGCGGTCTATGAAGGCGTGCCCGGCGGCGGTGGCGTAGGTGAGCATCACCATGGTTTGACAGTTGCGGACATCGCCGGTCAGCCCGCAGTGCTGGAAGGCCACCCCGACCGACTTGGTGCCCTTCTTCTGAGCCTGGGTGTCATCGATGACGAGCGCAGCGTCCTGGTCGCCCAGGTGGGTGATGACGTAGTCGCGGATCGCGTCACGCAGCCGGTCGGCGTCCCACACCGATCCGTTGAGCAGCCACTGCATCCGGTCCGCGGTCACATGCCCGGCCCGCTCCGACAGCGTCCAGCCGTTCTTCTTCGGCAGCTCCGCCAGCAGCCCCTCGATGAACTGCGCGAACACCATGCGAGGCTCCGGCCGGTTGAACAAGTACCCCAACGAACCGGTCAACGCGGACAGTTCAGCATCCCACTCGGCTATCTGCTCAGCCGTCACACCCAGCATCATGCCCGGTCAACGACACCACACAGACTCCGTCACAAGATCTCCGGCTGTAGTAC
>NZ_QZWF01000161.1 GCF_004187715.1 Streptomyces sp. F001
GCGCATAACGGACGAGACGACACCCACCTGGCGAGGAACTTACCAGGAGATAAAGGGCAATCCACCTAGATCAAACGCCCTCTGAGCGCTGCCGGTTCACCGGTCCGGCGTGTGGCCCCGCGACAACGTCGCGCCGGGCGACCCGGCGGGCGACGGTCAGGTGGCCACCGCCCCCTGGTGAGCGGGCCATTGGATGACAGGCGCCGCGCGGGACTTGGGGGGAGTTCCGCGACCCCGTCCTACACCGTGCGGCCGAGGTCGGGTCCGGGCCGGCCGTTCGCTTCCGGCCGTTCGACCGAGGCGGCGGCCTCTACTGAGACGAGAGAGCGAAGCTCGGTCTCCGGCTGCCCCGCAAACGTCCGGCAATGTCAACTTTAGGCTGGCACGAGCTCAATCGTCAGAATGCATAGGGCTGTTGGACCTTTCCGAACTCAGGTACGTACCAATATGTTACGCGCGTAAATTCTGTTTCTGATCACTTGTTCGCGGCTTCAGGGACCCGGAATACTTCACTCCGCGCTTGTCAGGGGCACGTCGAAAATCGTGTCGCGTGCCGCCCTGACCGGCCTCCCCACGACTCAGGAGGAACGAGTGAAGGTCAAGACCCCCCGCATCGCCAGGCGCTCCGGGGTGATCGCCGTGGCGTCCGGGCTCCTTGCGGCGGCGCTCACGATGCCCACCGCGCAGGCCGCCCCCACGGTCAAGGTTTCGCCCGAGGCCGCGGCCAAGCTCACCAAGACCCTCGGCACCACCTCCACCGCCGGTTGGTACTACGACGCCAAGGCCGAGACCGCGGTCGTCAACGTCACCACGCAGAAGGCCGCGCAGGCCGTACGCGAGGCCGGTGCCGTGCCGGAGTTCGTCACCTACAGCTCCGCTCACCTTGCCAAGGCCGGTGACGCCACAAAGGCCGCCGACATCGCCGGCACGGCCTGGGCCGTGGAACCCAAGAGCAACACCCTCGTGGTGAGCATCGACAGCAGCGTCTCGCGCGCCGAACTCGCCAAGCTCAAGGCCGCGACCGCCTCCTACGGTGACGCGGTCACCATCAAGCGCGTCAGCGGCACCTTCAACAAGCTGCTCAACGGCGGCACCGCGATCTACGCCAGCGGCGGCTGGCGGTGCTCCGCCGGCTTCAACGTCCGCAACAGCGCCGGCACGTACTACTTCCTGACCGCCGGCCACTGCACCGACGGCTACCCGAGCTGGTACACCAACTCCGGCCTCACGACCTACATCGGCCCGACCGTCGGATCCAGCTTCCCCACCAACGACTACGGCCTCGTCCGCTACGACAACGCCAACGTCACCCGCCCCGGTACCGTCAACCTCTACAACGGCACCAGCCAGGACATCACCTCCGCCGCCAACGCCTACGTCGGCGAGGCCGTCAAGCGCAGCGGCTCCACCACCGGGCTTCACAGCGGCACCGTTCAGGCCCTCAACGCCACGGTGAACTACGGCGGCGGCGACATCGTCTACGGCCTCATCCAGACCA
>NZ_QZWF01000162.1 GCF_004187715.1 Streptomyces sp. F001
CGACGAAGGTGAGGTTGTCGAGGTGCTCACGGGCGGCAAGTTCCAGCGCAGCCGTCGACTCGGGCTCGTCCACTTCCCCGTCTCCCAGGAAGGCCCATACATGCGACCCGGACGTGTCCTTGATGCCCCTGTTGTGCAGATAGCGGTTGAACCTGGCCTGGTATATGGCGGCAAGAGGGCCGAGCCCCATCGAGACGGTCGGAAACTCCCACAGCCACGGCAGACGCCGGGGGTGAGGGTAGGACGGCAGGCCGTGACCGTCGGCCTCCCGCCGGAAGCCGTCCAACTGCTCCTCGCGCAGTCGCCCCTCCAGGAACACCCGCGCGTAGATGCCGGGCGAGGCATGCCCCTGCAGGTACAGCTGGTCCCCGGAGCCGTCCCCGTCCTTGCCCTTGAAGAAGTGGTTGAACCCGATCTCATAGAGCCATGCCGCCGAAGCGTAGGTCGAGATATGACCGCCGAGACCCAGGTGGGAACCGCGGGTCACCATCGCGGCCGCGTTCCACCTGTTCAGCGCGGTGATACGGGACTCCATGGCGACGTCGCCCGGGAAGGCCGGCTGGGACGGAGCCGGGATCGTGTTGATGTAGTCCGAGGACAGAAGCCCCGGGAGGGCCACTCCCGACCTGGCTGCGTACTCGTGCACGCGCCGCAGCAAGTACACGGCGCGTTCGGGCCCGGCATGCCTGATGACACCGTCGAGTGATGCCTGCCATTCCCTCGTTTCCTCGGCGTCACGGTCGGGTAGCTGGTCGAGCTCACTCGTCACGGAGGACTCTGTGGGCCGAGTCGGATCACTCATTGCGGCCTTCCTGGCAGGGAGTGGGGAGGAGAGGGCAGACGGTGTTGCGGGCACGAACGTGCCGGTGGCGGCCGTCGAGAGGAGGCGAGCGAAATCAGCCCCGTGCACTACCTGAGACAGACCACGCACCGCTGTTGTGACACTGAGCGGAAAAGTGTCATGAAGTGCCCACCTTCAGCGAGCTCCCAAACCTGCGAGACTTGCCACCGAAGCACGGAGTGCTCGGTCTTCACTCCGAGGCAGCGGCGTGAGCCGTCTGAAGTGCACGGACGCTGTTACCGTCGAGGGAGAGGTGTTGGGACACCACCATCGCCACCGGCGGCGGCTCACGGTCATCTGCCTGCCCGTCGGGACAACAACTGCGGAGGTGCAACACAGTGTGTCAAGCAAGAACTCAGCGGGCGAGACGAACGACAAGCCGGGTTACGGGGCGTGGAAGACCGCGGTGACGATGCTGCAGGAAGCCAAGCCGCCCCATATCCCCGAGGGCGCCTCGGGCATGACCATCCTGGTCGAGTGGCCGCCTGGTGACCCTGGCACTCCTCCGCACCGTCACTCGGCCCGGCGTTCGGGTACGTGCTCGAGGGCGAGGTGCGCTTTGAGCTGGAGGGCGAGCCGGAACGCGTGGTCAAGGCCGGCGAGACGTTCTGGGAGCCGGGCCGAGTGACGGTGCGGAGGAGTGCC
>NZ_QZWF01000163.1 GCF_004187715.1 Streptomyces sp. F001
GATCAGCCGAACCTCATGGGACAGCGCGCGGGCCATCGAGACGATCTGCTGCTGCGCCGCGGACAGGTCGCCGACGAGCCGCGAGGGATCGATCTCCGAGTGCCCGAGACGTTTCAGCAACTCCGCGGTCGCCGTACGGGCGGCGGAGCCGCGTACGACGAACCCGGCGGACGTGGGTTCGTGCCCGAGGAAGACGTTCTCCGCGACGGACAGCCCCTCGATCAGATCGAGTTCCTGATAGATGGTGGCGATGCCCAGACGCATGGCGGCGATCGGCGACCCCAGGGTCACGGGCTCGCCCCGCCAGGTGATCTCACCGCCGTCGGGCTGGTGAGCTCCGGCGAGTACTTTGATCAAGGTTGACTTGCCGGCGCCGTTCTGGCCGAGGAGGCAGTGGACTTCGCCGGCCTGGACTTCAAGGTCCACACCGTCCAGGGCGCGGACGCCCGGGAACGACTTGGTGATACCGGACATGGTGAGCAGGGGTGGTTGTGGTGCCATGGGAATCCCCTCGGGCAGGTGCGGGCCGTGAGCGGGCAGGGGCTGGACAGGGCGGTTCGGGGTACATGGGCGGCTCTGGGGCGCCCCTGGCATCGTGTGCGCCGGGGCGTAGGGGTTGGGCAGGGCAGGGCGGCGTACGGGCTGAGCAGGGCAGGGCAGGCCTGACGGCCCGGCGAACAGTGCGGTGGTGGGAGCCGGTCATCGAGGCGTGGTGCGGTGGTACGGCGGTGGTTTGGGTGGTGCGGCGGCTCTATGGGTGGTGCGATGGCGCCATGGGGTTGCCGTGGCACAACGGTGTTGCGGTGACGCCGTGGTCGGTGGTGGTCCGTGTCCGGCGGAGCCCGGCAGCGGTCAGGCCGGTGAGAAGACGTGGTCGCTGATGAGCCGGGCCGCGCCGATGGCTCCGGCGGCCGGTCCCAACTCCCCCAGCACGATGGGCAGGTTGCCCGTGGCCAGCGGCAACGACTGCCGGTACACCTGGGTCCGAACACTGGCCAGTAGCGTGTGCCCGAGCCCGGTCACCCCACCGCCGATCACGACCAGCCCCGGGTTGAAGAAACTGACGAGACCGGCGATGACCTTTCCCAGACGCGTCCCGCCCTCCCGGATCAGCTCCAAAGCCACCGCGTCCCCCGCCGCCGCAGCGGCCGACACATCCGCGGCCGTCAGATGCCCGGCCGTCTCCAGCCGGGCCGCAAACTCCACCGACCGGCCCGCGCGCGCGGCCTCCTCCGCGTCACGGGCCAACGCGGCACCGCTGAAATGCGCCTCCAGACAACCCCGGTTGCCACACGCACACGCACGGCCTCCCGGTTCCACCTGGATATGACCGATGTCGCCGGCGCTGCCCGTCGTCCCCCGGTAGACCTCGCCGCCGACCACGATCCCGCAGCCGATGCCGGTCCCGATCTTGATACACAGGAAGTCCCCCGCGGAATGCGCCACGCCCGCGTGCTGCTCCCCCACCGCCATCAGGTTCACGTC
>NZ_QZWF01000164.1 GCF_004187715.1 Streptomyces sp. F001
TCCCACATGAACCAGAACCGCTCCTGTCCCGGGGTGCCGAACAGGTACAGCACGTGCTGCGGGTCGAGGGTTATGCGGCCGAAGTCCATGGCCACCGTCGTCTCGACCTTGTTCTCGATCCCGTCGAGGTTGTCGGTGGCGGCACTGACCGTGGTGAGCAGCTCCTCCGTGCTGAGCGGCGCGATCTCGCTGACGGCTCCGACGAAGGTCGTCTTGCCGACCCCGAACCCGCCCGCCACCAGGATCTTGAGCGCGGTGGGGAAGGGATCGGCGCCTTCGCCGTAGTTGTGGTCAGAGCTGTCGTCGTAGTCCATCGAGCACTGCCTCCAGAAGGGCCCGGTCCGTGATGTTGTGGTGGAACTCGGGGGGCTTTGTGGTGAGGGCGCCGCAGTCGACGAGGTCGGACAGCAGCACCTTGGTGACTGCCGCCGGCAGCTTGAGGTGGGCGGCGACCTCGGCGACCGAGACGGGGGCGCGGCACAGGTCCAGGGCCTGTGCGTGTTCGGGACCGAGGTAGCCGAGCGGGGTGGCTCCGGTGGCCATCACCTGGGAGATGAGGTCGAGCGCGACGCTGGGGCGGGTGCGGCCGTTGCTGACCGTGAACGGGCGCACCAGCCGTCCGGCCGCGTCGTCGAGCCAGGGCCCGTCGCCGGCCGTGGCCACGCTCAAGGCCTCATCGCCGTGGGTTCGACGGCGTGCTGCCGGGGCGCGGTCACCAGGTAGGGGCGGACGCTCTTGACCAGCATCGCCATCTCGTAACCGAGTACCGCGGCATCGGCCTCGCGGCCGGCGAGCACGGCGAGGCAGGTGCCGGAGCCGGCGGTGGTGACGAACAGCAGGGTGGAGTCGAGTTCGACGACGACCTGCCGGACGTCACCGCCGTCGCCGAAGCGGACGCCGGCGCTGCGGCCGAGTGAGTAGAGACCGGAGGCCAGGGCGGCCATGTGGTCGGCGCTGTCGGGGTCGAGTCCGTGCACCGACTTCACAAGCCCGTCGCAGGAGAGGAGCACGGCGCTGCTGGTGTGCGGTACGCGCTGCACGAGGCCGCTCATCAGCCAGTCGAGATCGGATACATGGCCGGTGGGGGCATCGGTCGCCATGGTGGATCGACTCCTTGGGATACGAAGGTCTGCGGGCGTGCCCGAAGGTGCGCCGGGGGTGGTTGCGGTGGGGGTGGTGACGGGAGTGGCAGCGGTGGTCATCCGGCTGGGGCACTCCCGTCGGGGCGGTCGGGGCCGGGCGCGGGCGCGCTGTTACGCGAGGCAGGCGCGGGCCGCGGTTCGGTTATATGAGCCGGCTCCATGTGCGGTGGTACGTCCGTATGCGGTCCCTCCATGTGCCGTACGTCTGTGGGGCGTACATCCATGGAGAGGGGCGTGGTCGTGGTGGTCAGGTCTGTGTGGCGGGGCTCCGGCACCACGGTCGACTGCCGGTGTGCGGGCCGTGTCGG
>NZ_QZWF01000165.1 GCF_004187715.1 Streptomyces sp. F001
GCGCCTGCCAGGCCCTGGAGGACGCCGTGGTCCTGGGTGACGTCCTCGCAGACGCCACCGCCGACGACGTGGCGCAGTGCCTGGAGGAGTACAACGCCGTGCGAAGCGAGCGGACCGCGCGCACCCAACTGCTGGCCAGGGAGATGGGCACGCGCGTCTACCATCCCGCGGGGGAGGAGGCGCAGGCACGCACCGCGATGCTGCGTTCACTCACCGAGGACGACCTTTACGAAAAAGTGCACTGGCTCCATGGCGCCCGGGACTTCACCCGGTCCCGACGTCCCTGACGGAAGAAGCCCGGGTGGTTGCTCAGATGGTCCGCCTGGCAGACATCAGGGTGTTGTCAGCCGACAGGCTGTTGATTTCCGCTGCGACCGGCATGACGGGATAGGTGAGGATTTCGGTTATGGGGTTGTCGACGTCGTTTACGGAACTGTTCGATGTGGAGCATCCGATTGCCCTGGCCCCGATGGGCGGGTCGGCCGGTGGAGCCCTGGCGGCGGCGGTCTCGCGCGGCGGCGGTCTCGGACTGCTGGGCAGCGGGAACGGGGACCAGGACTGGCTGGCCCGTGAACTGCCCGTCCTGGCCGACGAGGGCGCCGGGAAGCCGTGGGGCATCGGCTTTCAGACATGGGCGATCGACGTCGATGCGGTCGCGCGGGCGCTGGAGCACAGGCCTGCGGCGGTGATGTTGTCCTTCGGCGACCCCAGTCCGTACGTGGAGCGCATCCGCAGCGCGGGCACGGCGCTGATCATTCAGGTCACCGATATGGAGGAGGCCCGGAGGGCGGTGGATCTGGGCGCCGATGTGATCGTGGCGCAGGGCACCGAAGGGGGCGGGCATGGAGCCCGGCACGGGCGGTCCACGCTGCCGTTCGTTCCCGTCGTGGTGGACTTGGCGGCACCAGTGCCGGTGCTGGCGGCCGGCGGGATCGCCGACGGCCGCGGCGTGGCGGCCGCCCTGGCGCTGGGAGCTGCTGGAGCATTGCTCGGCACCCGCTTCCAAGCCACGACCGAGGCGCTGGTCGCCCCCGCGACCGCCAAGGCGATCGTTGAGGGACGTGGGGAGGACACCGAGCGCAACAGGGTGCTGGACATCGCCCGCGGCTCGCGGTGGCCGGCGCAGTACACCGCGCGCACCCTTGGCCACCCTTTCCTCGACGGATGGCGGGGCCGCGAGGACGAACTCGCAGCCGCCCCTCATGCCCAGCAGGCGTACCAGGACGCCGTGGCGCGCGGCAGGATCCCCGCACTGCCGCAGTGGGCCAGCGAGGCCATCGACCTCATCAACGACCTGCCGTCCGCGGCCGATCTGGTCGGCACCCTGGCCGCCCAGGCTGAGGACGCACTGGCCCGAGCCGGCCGGCGGTGACCGTGATCGCCGGGAAGCAGCGATCACGCCGGACCTCCAGCCCCTCACGCGCGCAGATCCGCAAGCACCAGCGC
>NZ_QZWF01000166.1 GCF_004187715.1 Streptomyces sp. F001
AACCGGGAGGGCGAACTGCCCCTGTACGGCGCCCGGGTCACCATCACGCCGGACGGAAAGACGACCCTGTCGCGAGGCACCTGGTCCCTGACCCTGTAGCCGCCCGCCGGGGCAACGGCCCCTGTCCGCTTCCCACCTGGGTGGATGGGCGGGGCCGTTTCGGGCCCGCGGCCGGCGCGACACCAACCTCGGCGGCAGCACCGCCGTGCGCCCACGCACGGTGGAAGCTTCCTTCGAGGCCGACGCGGTACCGTTGCCGACCCTCCTTACTGAGGAAGAACTCGCCGCGGCCCGCCTGATCGAGATGGACGTAGAAGGTGGTGAGGCCGCTGCCGTACGGAGGCTCGCCCCGGTGCTGAACGGTCTGCGGAACTGTGCGGACTATGCCGGAACCGCCGCTGGCCGCCGTGCGGCGTACGTACCAGGTCTGCACCCCCTTGCCGCACCCGGAGGTCACCGTGTCGGTTCTGCCTGAGACCAGGTCCACTGTCGCGGTGTAGTACGGCGCCCCGAGGTCAGGGTCCGGCTCCTGACCACCCCCGCTGCCTGGACTGGATTCAGCCACCGCTGTACCAGCACCCCCGCCTCCGGCCCGCACCCACCGTAGGAGGCGAACACCTCGCCGACCGCGCGCGAGACGGCCTCGGGTTGTGCGGGTGTCGGGACCGGCACGCTCGCGAACGCTCCCACGCCCGACCGTTCCCACCCGTCCTCACTATCGGCGCAAGACCGGATGATCAACGGCTCGTGCCCGTAGCGGTCAGCGATCGCGGCGAGCACCCGGCCCGGATACTCGCCCACTCCCGCCAGGACACCGACAGCCCTGGAGGGCTGCGGGGTGCGATCTCCCTTGGATCGGTGCGTCGGGCTGAGCCGGACCGTTGCGTCGGGGTCCGGGTGTCGGTCGCTGGTGGGTGGGCTGCGGGCTGCCTGTCATCGAGGGTGTGTTTCCTGCGGCGGCTGCTCGAATTCGTGATTGTGGGGTTGGTCGAGTGCGTGCCAGCGGCGTTCGAAGTCGGTGTGGTGTTTTTGCAGGTCGGCTGCACGGAGGGGTTTGTTGTACTGGCCGGTGATGCCGGCTTGTGCGAGGTCGTGGGCGATGTGGTCGGGGTTGGGCCGGCTGGTGTGGGCGCGGTGCAGGGCCCAGGTGGTGTAGATGCGGAAGCTGAGCAGGTAGCGGGCGAGGGTCCTGGGTTTGATCGTTTTGCCGTTGCGGCCGAGGATGCCCAGTTCTGCCAGGTGTGTGGCGAGTTCACTCGCGTCTGGTTCTCTGCCGTGGTGCTGGCGGAAGTGGTGCCAGCCGGTGTAGTAGCGGTCCACGGTGGTCGGCCGGGCCGCGGCGTGTGCGGTGTCGGCCGTCTCGTGCCTGCCGGCCCCGCGTGCGTCTGGCGTGTGGGCGGTGTCGGCGGGAAGGGCGTTGGGGTGGGTTCGCG
>NZ_QZWF01000167.1 GCF_004187715.1 Streptomyces sp. F001
ATCCGGAACATCGTCATGCCCGGGGCGCGCAGACACATGATGGTGGCGATGAAGTTCACCGCGCCCAGCGTCGTCGACACGCCCGTCACCACCTGCCCCATCACCCACAGGTCGGAGCCCGCGCCGGGGGAGAAGTACGCGCTGTTCATGGGCGCGTAGGCGAACCAGCCGAAGGCCGCCGCGCCACCGGGCACGATGAACCCCGCGACCACCATCAGCCCGCCGAAGAGGTACATCCAGTACGACAGCGCGTTCAGACGCGGGAACGCCACGTCAGGGGCGCCGATCTGCAGCGGCATCACCGCGTTCGCGAAGCCGGCGAACATAGGGGTCGCGAACAGCAGCATCATGATCGTGCCGTGGTTCGTGAAGAGCTGGTTGTAGCCGAGATCACTGAAGAACTGCAGTCCCGGGGCGGCGAGTTCGGCGCGCATGCCCAGGGCCAGCAGACCGGCGACGAGGAAGAAACAGAAGGCGGTGACCATGTACAGGCGTCCGATCACCTTGTGATCGGTCGTCGTGGTCCAGCGCAGCAGCGTGGCGCCCAGCGAGCGCCCCGGTGCGCTGCGTCGCCGGGCGGTCGGGGTGTCGTGCGACAGCTCCGTCATCGTCCTCCTCTCCGGCCGCCGCGACGCTATCGCCGTGACCTGCAGTGCCGCCCGCGCCACGCCCTGTTGTCGCCCGTCAGAGGGCCGACGGAGTCATCCATGTCCCGGGCCCGGGTACTCGGCGGCCATGGACACCACCGTTTACGAAGCAGCCGCATCCGGCTCCGTGGTCGGCATGATCGCGATCCTCGTCGTCGGCGTCGTCATCACCGGAGCGCTGATCTGGGCCGTTCAGCTGGGCATCCGGGTACGCCGGCGCGAGCCCCGGCGGCCGCGGCCCGGCGAGCACCCGACGCTGCCGGAGTCCGGCCCGGTCCGGGAGGCCCGGGAGCAGCGCGAACCCCATGAGGTCGCCCGGGGCGAACGGCTCACCCCGCACGGACTGCGGCCCTCCGGCGGTGCCCGCAGCGACGATCAGCGCCGCCCGCGCTGGAACCGCGGCTCCAGCGGTTCGTCCGGCAGCGGCGGCCCCGGCGCCACCTGACCGGCGCGGCGTTTGCCCGGGCCGGATCCGGGGACCCGGCCCTGAGCAACCCCCACCGGACGCAGAAGGAAGATGAAGCGTCGTGACCACGTCCGCCCGTGAAAAACCCGCCGTCCGCCGCCTGGAGACCGGCTGGTCGAAGGCACGCCGACTGCGCGGCAAGGCCGTGCTGCGTACCTGCCTCCCGGCCGTCGAAGGCCCGGACGGGCCACGGACCTCGCACACCGGCCAGGAGTGGAACATCGTGCGCGGCGAGGACTGACACCCCGCCCGCCCCATGCAGCGA
>NZ_QZWF01000168.1 GCF_004187715.1 Streptomyces sp. F001
TGCAATGACCCTGGCTCCGCCCTGGATACCTCCAGACGGCCACCGCTTTCCTGACATGCTGTTGTCCCCTTCGGCTTTCGCCTCCAGGTAAGTCAGGCGACCCAGAAACATTCCTCCAAGTTTCTCCCGATTGAGTCGGGGATACAACGAAGCGCCGCACGGCGCACAGAAGGCGTAGACCCGGTCCCAGGGCGGGAAGTCGGCGGGCATGGCCCGCCACTTGATCCCGTTGTCCACGAGATACCGGATCGCGTCCAGCATCGCCCGGTGGCAGTACGCTTCCGGCCGGCCGCCCCGACCACGCATCCAGCCGGGCACCGGCAGCAGCGGCCGGACCTGGGCCCACTCCGTGTCCGTCATGTCCGAGGGATACCGCCGAACACGTTCCGGGTGATCGGCCGCATTCCCGAACCGGTGAGCGACACAATCACACGTCGGTGCAGCCGAGTTGAACTCCACCGGCGCGAGCACGTAGAACTGCGGCAACAGGGTCTCCTGGATCTCGGTTGGCTTCGCAACCCCGAGCTACCAAGAGGCCCTGCCTTCATGCCCGCGACCAGCTGCGATCACCCGATCGAGACTCCCGTTCGACACGCACCCCTCAAGATCGGAACGACAACAGTTACTAAGCGACTACGCACCGGCCGCACGCACAAGACCACCGAGAGGATCGCTGATGAAGCGCTCGGCGCGCAGCACGAACTGGAAGAAGAACACCAAGCCGGCCGCCGCGCTCGCAGCCCTCGGCGGTTTTCTTGCATTGTCGCTGTGGCTCGGTGATGAGCTGTGGAATCTGTCCGCGTACTGGCCGGCGTCCGGCATCGGATTCGGCGCCACCGTCGGCGTGCTGCTCCCGATCACGTTCACGGCCTCCAAGCGCTCCTTCCGCCGAGTCTCCTCGGCCGGGAGCAAGTACTCGCCCCGGTGGGTCGTGGCCGGCATCGTGTACGCGGCCGTGGCCCTAATGAGCGCGTTGGCCGCATCCCGCGCGATCCCTGGAAAGGGCTCCTCGGCCCCCTGCCACAGCGAGTGGCAGCCATGCTGGATGAACCACCTCTATCCGGGTGCCTTCCTCGTGACACTTGGCAGCTTGGCCGCGACGGTGACCGTCATGCATTGGCTGCCGAACTGGCTGCCCAAGCTGCGCGCCCGGTCCCGCCGGTAGCCGCCGAGGTCGGCGGAGAGGGACAGGACGTGTCCGTAACCGCCAGCAGGTCGCATGGCTTTCCGTGCGACCTCAAGGTCTCCGACAGCGTCAACCCCTCAGAGCGCCGACGGGGCACCGCTCAAACTTCGATGTCACACGCTCAAGGTCCG
>NZ_QZWF01000169.1 GCF_004187715.1 Streptomyces sp. F001
CCGTGGCGTGGGAGGACGCCGGCATGGACCGCCTCATGGGTGCGCCGCAAGCACTCGCCGATCTGAAGCGGTTCGACTTCGACCCGCCCTCGGCGTCCTTCGACGCTGCCTTCGCGGGCGGCGACAACTAGGGCACCGGTCAGGTCAAGGCCCGGTGGCGAGAGAGCCGCCGGGCCGGTCCGGGGTGCCCGGACACGCCTTTGTCCTCGATATGGAAAAAGTTCGACTTCCTTGTTGCGCAAGGTCTTTCCGTCGAGGACGAACCGGGCTACGGTCCCCTCTCGTGCACAGGAGCTACAGGTGGGTTCACCAGTGACAGCGCATCACAGCTGACCTTCCCTCGTTCGACCGGCCTACGGAGGACATCCGTGCACAGCACAGAGTCAAGGGCACCCAAGGATCCCGCACTTCTCACCGGCGGCCTTCTCACCGCCGACTCGCTCGCCGTAACCGCGCCGACCACGAGGCTGCCCTCCTAGGTCGCGGCCAAAGCCCACCCACATGCCGGCGGCGGGCGGAGAGGCCCCGAGCCCCCGCCCACCGCCCTCCACCCACATCGGAACATCGCCATGGCAGGGAGGCAGCCCGTGAACAACGACGGGAACGCATCGCAGCCCCGGACCGACGGGCGGACCGCACGCACCGGTGTCTGGTTCGTCGGAGCCCGCGGATCGGTGGCCACCACCGCCGTCGCCGGATGTGCGGCGGTCACCGCCGGACTGCATCCGCCGACCGGCATGGTCACCGAGACACCACCGTTTCACGGCACCGGCCTGCCGCCCCTGGACTCACTCGTCTTCGGCGGCCACGACACCGCCGACTGCCCGCTGCCCAAGCGGGCCGAACACCTCACCGGCGCGGGCGTCCTGCCGCACGGCCTCGCCTCCGCCGTACGCGCCGAACTCCAGGCCGCGGACGAGGAGATACGGCCCGGCGGCCCGCTCCCTGGTGACAGGTGCAGCGACGAGGAACTCATCACCCACTTCGCCGCCGACCTCACCTCGTTCCGCGTGCGCAACGCACTGGCGCGGGTGGTCGTCGTCAACGTCTCCTCCACGGAGCCGCTGCCCGCACCCGACGCCGTACGGCTGCCGCCCAGCTCCCTCTACGCGGCCGCCGCCCTGCGAGCCGGCTGCCCCTACGTCAACTTCACGCCGTCCACCGGGCTGCGCACCCCGGTCCTCACGGACGCCGCCGCGGCCAGTGGACTTCCCCACGCGGGCCGTGACGGCAAGACCGGCCAGACGCTGCTGCGGGC
>NZ_QZWF01000170.1 GCF_004187715.1 Streptomyces sp. F001
CCCACCCCCACCGCGTCCCCTTCGGAGAGCACCGGCGACGGCACGACCGCCGGCGCCGGCTTCGCCCCGTACGTCGACACCTCCCTCCACCCCGCGTTCGACCTGGTCGCCGCCGCCGACGCCACCGGCGTGAAGGAGTACAACCTCGCCTTCATCACGGACGGCGGCGGCTGCACCCCGAAGTGGGGCGGCGTCACCGACCTGGCGAGCGACGCGGGGGCCGGGCAGATCGGCGCGCTGCGCGCCAAGGGCGGCGACGTGCGGGTCTCCTTCGGCGGAGCCGCCGGCAGCGAGCTGGCCACGGCCTGCTCGTCGGTGGACGCGCTGGCTGCCGCGTACGGCAAGGTCGTGGACGCCTACAACCTCACCAAGGTCGACTTCGACGTCGAGGGCGGCGCACTGCCGAACACCGCGGCCAACACCCGCCGGGCGCAGGCCATAGCCGAGCTCCAGCAGCAGCACCCGGACCTGGACGTCTCCTTCACCCTCCCCGTCATGCCCGAGGGCCTGACCCAGGACGGCGTCGACCTCCTGTCCGACGCCAAGAAGAACGGCGTCGCCATCGACACCGTCAACATCATGGCGATGGACTACGGCCCGGCGTACAGCGGCGACATGGGCACCTACGCCGAACAGGCCGCCACCGCCACCCAGGCCCAGATCAAGAGCGTCCTCGGCCTGTCCGACAGCGCCGCCTGGAAGGCGGTCGCCGTCACTCCGATGATCGGCGTCAACGACGTCGTCACCGAGATCTTCAAGGTCGACGACGCCACCCAGCTGGTGAACTTCGCCAAGTCCAGGGGCATCGGCCGGCTGTCGATGTGGTCCGGCACCCGCGACAAGGCCTGCCCCGGCGGCCCGAAGCCGGCGGCCGACGCGACCTGCAGCTCCGTCGACCAGGAAAAGTTCGCCTTCTCGAAGGCGTTCGCGGCCTACAACTAGCGCCCTCAAGCAGCCACTTCCCCGAGAGAGACACCAGCCACCCCTCGTAAGAGAACCGGGGCGCGACACCCCCACAGTGTCGCGCCCCGCCCCCCGTCTAGGCCTCCGCGACCGGAGGCAGCACCCCCGTCCGCGCCGCCTGGGCATACCACCGTGCGCTCGACTTCGGCGTCCGCTCCAGCGTCGCGTAGTCGACGTACACCGCGCCGAAGCGCTTGCCGTAGCCGTACGCCCACTC
>NZ_QZWF01000171.1 GCF_004187715.1 Streptomyces sp. F001
GCGCACCTCCCCGTGCGAACAGGCCCGGCTCGTCCTCGGCCAGCCAGCCCCGCTCCACCAGCCGTTTCAGCTTCGAACGGAACCCCTCCACCTTGTTCTTGTCCGTCGACAACCCCAGCGCGGCGCACAGATGATGCGCCCGCATCGGATGCACCGCGTCCTGCATCACCTCGACGACGTCCCGGTACGAGCGCGGCAGCACATCCGCCTCAAGCCCCGGCTCCCACTGCGGCACCAGCCGCACCCCGACCGGCGATCCCGCCCGGCTCCGGTCCACCGACACCGGGACTCCCCCGCGGCCTCGTCCACGGACACCCTCACCGCCCCGTCCCCGGACAGGATCTCCGTCATCGTCTCCCGTGTGATCTCCAGCCGGGACAGCCTCTCCTCCCGGTCAGCAAGACGCCTGGTCAACTCTTCCATCTGGGACCGCAGTTCGGCGATTTCCTCCCGCGCGGCAGCCTCCCGCCGATCGAGCTCCTCCAGCCACGACACCATCGCCGCCTCCAAGACCACGTCTCAGGACACGACGATCCGCCGTCCGCGCACGAACGGCAACGGCGCACGGCATCACTAGCTCACTGAGGAAGAGCCGCACCCCAAGGCCATCGGGCACCTCCCGCGTTGAACTGGCCGTTCACCAGGGAGCTTTGCACGGTGGCCTGCCCTGTGCGCAGGGAGCGGAGACTGTCACCGGATGCACGCCCCGGGCACCCGCCCGCGCACACCCGCACGGTGATCGCCTACACCACCACGCGGGACGCCACCACCCCCAGGCGGGGGTGCTCGTCGATGAGCGCGGTCACCTGGGCCGGGTCGGGTCGAGCTGGGCCGCAAAAAAGCCGAGGCCGTCCGCAGGACATCGTTGGCCCGTTTGAGCTGGGCGTTCTCCTTGCGCAGCGCTACCAGCTCGGCCCGTTCGTCGGTGGTGAGCCGGTCATCGCGCTCGCCGGCATCGGCCTCGGCCTGGCGGATCCAGCCGCGCAGGGCCTCGGGATGCACGCCGAGATCGACGGCGAGCTTCTTGATCTGCGGCTTCGGCTCCGTGGTGCGGTACATCCGTACCGCACGCTCACGCAACTCCAGCGGGTATTTCCTCGGGCAGGCATCGTCAGGGC